>NZ_JAKRWF010000009.1 GCF_022352215.1 Flavihumibacter cheonanensis | reverse complement strand
ATTTTGTCCGGCTTAGCAAGCTGAAGCAATTGTTCCGGGCCAACTTAAAAGGACCTTTTGATTTAAAAGTTAGGGCAACCACCGACACCATAACACGTGTACAGCCGGCGTTGAATTACCGCTAACGAACAGGGCTTTGTGCAGGAGCGGTATTCCGTGTTCCGTCAAGCCCCGAACTGAAGATGAAAATAGTTGTTTTTGTTGATGTTTACTACTGCTGACCAACAGCGTTCTGACAAGCTGGATATGCCGCACAATAGCGAACAAAAAGTTGATGCTGCGTTTCGTCGCCCCGCTATTGCACAAAGCCCCATGTTGTACGTTCGCCTTCTGTCGGGTGTGTCATTATAACGTTTGTGTCAACCGAAGTAGGGTGTGTCCGAAGAAGCATAGGAACAAGGCAGGCTCTTTTGCAAGGTTGGCTTTTGTGTCTCGGCTTTGTGCGCCTTGCAAATGTGCCTGCCTTGGTGCGTTGGGAATCTGTCGTTAAAACTCATGTATTCAACCAATTTTAGTTATTATTCCCATCCCCACTTTTTAAAAATAATGTGTCCATCATTTGAAAGCATGAAATTTATAAATAGCTCCGATAAATCTTTGTGAGCAGACCTGTTTGTAATAGCGATTGGTGTACCTCTATAAACATTTATAGCCGTTGGAATTTTTACCAGTTGCGTTATATCTTTTAATCGGTAATGCCAGGAAGCATAAGTTATCCAGGCATCATAAGTAGTGTCTGCTTTCCATGCGGAAATACCCAATGCTGTGTTTTCAAAAGATGTTTTTATGTTTCTCTGAATTTCTTCAATCAGGTTTTGTTTTCCAGCAAGGTCTTCCCACAAGCCAAACTGGCCAGCACCATTTACGTCTAAAATGCGAATACCTTTTTTAGTAAGGTCTGCAAGGTTCTTTATGTGCTTTGGATTGCCAGGCCGTACAAGAATGGCTGCCCCACGTTTGTAAAGTTCTGTTCTTGTGCTGCTGTCAATCATTCCCGGATGTTTCAGGGCAAAAGAAGTAAGCATATATTCTGCCCCGCCAAAAATAATATCAGCATTGCTTAACGCATCACCTATCCAGTTCGCCTCCGGCCCGGCAGTAACTTTTACCACAATGTTGTGTTTTTTTCCAAATAGCTGGGCACATTCATTAATGGGTGCAAATGGACCACCGGGTCCATATACATACAGAGTATCTGTTTGCGCATTTGCTATGGCAGGCACTATGAGTATTGCCATACATGTGTATAGTATTTTTTTCATCATCAACTTTTTAATTGGTTGTAAAACCATATTTTTGATAAATATTTTTAGCCGTTTCACTGATAAGAAATTGCATAAAATCTTTTGCAGCCTGCGGATGTGGTGCAGCTTTCATTAAACCCGCCATATAAGTTGCACTGATGTTTTCTTTATCGGGTATAGTAATCATCTCAACCGGGTGGTTAATCATTTGCTGATAATATGCTTCACTATACCATACAGGTGCTGCATCGCTTTGTTGGTATAAAATACGCATTGGGGATTGTCGGTGGTGAATTTGAGTTAAATACGTACTGCTGTCTTTTACTTTTGTTTCCATAATCGTATTTTTTAGTTTTTCACCACCAGCTTTTACATAAGCCTCTTCTATACGCCTGCCAATACCTTCCCAGGCCGGGTTGGGCATACTTATTTTTACATCTTTCCCTGCTAAATCTTTCAGGCTCCTGATATTTTTTGGATTGCCTTTGTGTACCATAATGGCCAGTTTGTTATAGGCATACGCAACGGTATCGGTAAACAAATTGGTCATTTGCAAAATCCGTGTTTTACCGGCTGTATAAACATCGGGCTTTAATGTAATACGCATGTTCCCTATTGTTATGCTTCCACCTTCAATTTGATTTGCTAAAATACCGGGCGGCAGTGTTTCTGCAAAAATGCGTTGGTACTGCGGATACTGTTTTTTAAAAGCCGCAATTATATCATCAATGCACATAAACTGGTTACCTGCAAAGAATACTACTAATTGAGGGTCGTTAATATTGCCAAATAAATCCGGAACATTATCTACACCTGGCACGGTAAACATTACGGCACTTTGTGGTGGGATGTTCCAGGGTGGGTCAAAGCGGTGTTCCTGTGCATACGTTGTAATCATGGTAATAAAGCTCATTAAGATGGTTATAGATACTTTTTTCATTTTTTTTATTTTTTTGAAATAAGCTGAGGTACAACTATTAGGCTGTTGTTGCGTCGCACACTTGTACAGTTGTAGTGCTATTCGGCAGTATAAAACATGTATCATGGTTTTATTACACTCCAGCCTTCTGCCTGCCTGATGATGAGTTCACCATTACCGCTGGGCACAATGGCAATAAAGTTGTACAATTGGTCACGGTTTATTTTTCTTTCTTTTAGTGTATTGTTGCATTGAGATACGATTACTCCTTTTTCTATCAATGCTTTCAGGTCTTCTTCATATTTGCTGCCTTTCATGTAAGCATCCGTGCCACCGCCAAATGCAATTAGCTCAATTTCTATTTTACCTGCCAGCCGTGGGTCGGTTAGTGCATTATTAATATTACGGATGGCCTTCTCAATAATCTTAGGGTCATTTACATCTAACTGGTAAATGGCATGATACATTTTTTTTGTGGTGGTTGCTCCGGTAAATGCAGCATTTCTTTCTAATGCTTTGCTGGTTGTTTGTGCTGTTATTGCTGTTGTGAGCAGTACAAGGCTTAGTGCCAAAATTGATAATTGTTTCATACGTTTATATTTATTGTTTAAAAAAGTTTAATAGTAGTACAGCAGTTGAACTGATTGCGACGCAACGATGCTAAACCTAAGCTATCGCCGCTGGTAACTAAACTATTTTTTTGTTTTTTGTGCATCGCTTATTGGTTTAAAAGGGCCATACTTGTGTTGATGCTCACTGAAACTGTCTATATAGGGGCCAAAAGGAAAATCAATAGGCTTTTTAACAATATTTTTCCAGTCTGCACTTTGGTCTTTATGTGGCCGTGGCTGACTGTTTACAAATGCGGCTACGTCCCAGGCTTCTTCATCAGTTAGTTTTGGATTGTGGTATTCTGTACCGAATGGCATGTTGTTTTTTACAAATCCGGCAAAACTACTGAGGCGGTACAAGCCTGCACCATCGTTGTAACTATGTTTACCCCAAAGTGGCGGATAGCTATAGCCTGTTCCATCCATGTTCAGTTGCCCTTCGCCATTGGCACCATGGCAGCTCTGGCAGTTGGCTGTATATACCTGTAAACCTTTAGCAGGGTCGGCGGCTCTGTCAAGATATTTTAGTTTCATCAGACTGGTGCCACCTCTGGCAACACCTTTTGGCACATCATCACCTAACCATTTCATGTAAGCATATATGGCCTGCATTTCTTTAGTTGTGCTGTCCATTTTCTTTCCGTTGAGGCTTCGTTCAAAACAATCGTTAACCCGGTCGTAAATACTTTGCATACCATTATTTCTTGCCCTAAACTGCGGATAGGTTGCATACACTTTACCAAAATTATTTCCGAAAGGAATGGTGCCCCCATCTAAGTGACAATTCTGGCAGTTCATACCATTGGTAATTTGAGCAACGATCCCTTTAGTACCCAAATAATAAGAAGTGTTGGATATAAGTTCGTGACCATACCAAATTAACTTACCATTATCTGTCCAAACAGGAATTTGATATTTATTCCATCCTCTCCATACGGTATCCACCGGTTCAGAAGCGATATAAGCTGCAAAGGCTTTGTCTGCCTCTTTTCTTTTTTGATAGCCTGAAATACTTTCATTCGCTACAACAATAGCAATGATAATAAACAGCATTATGGGAAACCAATGTACTTTCATAGCAATAATTTTAAACGGCTTCAACAGGGATGTTCAGGTCAGTAGCAAAATTGCAAATGGCCGCCGTTTTCATATGTTTTATCCAATGCTGCCATGCATAGCGGATAAAGCAGAAATGCGTTAAGGCTGTTACAAACAAATAGAACATTACCGGTGCAGCATAAATGAGCAGGTTGTGGTTTATTGCGAGCAGGGGCCAGGGAATAAAGATGGTGATGAACCCTCTTATCATACTTTCCTGGAAGCCTACATTTAAAACGATGTCTCTTTTAATCCATGCTTTTTTATTTAGTATCGCATTGGCAGTAACTGTATTTTCAGTTGTGTTTGCCAGTTGATTTTTTTTCATTTTGTTTGCTTTTGATTAACGATGTAAAGGTCAGTTGTTAATGAAGCCGGGAGAAATCATACAAATTAATGAGCCATAACCACAAGTAATAAGAGTGCTAGGCTAAAGAGGTTACTGCCCACAACGCAGCAGCAGATATAAGTATCCAAAGTATTACCCCTTGTATCAACGGCCTGAAGCCTACGCTTAACAATAGTTTCCTATTTAGCCCGCAACCAATAAGAAATAATGTTACCGTTAAACCTGCTTTGGCAAAATCGGTTAAGTAGTGGCTGTATTGATTTACAAAAGGCACATAAGTATTTACAATCATTGCCAAAACAAACAAGCAAATGAAATAGGGGATTTTAACTTTGCTTCCTTTATTCTTGAAGATGAAAGTTGACAAGAATGCAACAGGGATTATCCATAGTGCCCTTGCTAACTTTACGGTAGTTGCCACTTCCAGGGCATGTGTGCCATATTTGCTTGCCGCCCCTACCACTGAGCTTGTATCGTGTATGGCAATAGCACTCCACAAACCAAACTGCGTTTGTGACAAATTGATTGCATAGCCTATTGCAGGAAAAAGAAATAATGCAATAGAATTTAAAATAAAGATGGTACCGAGGGCTACTGAAATTTGCTTTTCCTGTGCTTTAATAACGGGAGAAACAGCGGCTATTGCACTACCGCCGCATATTGCTGTACCGGCACTTATGAGGTAAGAAGTTTTCTTTTCTATTTTTAAAAACTTGCCCAATAAAAAACCTATTACCAATGTGCCAATGATAGATACAATGGTAAAAATAATTCCTTCTTTACCGGCTTTCACTGCACTAGTTACGTTCATGCCAAACCCTAAACCCACTACAGATACCTGTAATAAAATATGAGTAGCTTTATGATTAAGGTGTAAATAAGGATGACCGATAAACTGGGCTATTACCAAACCCATTAACAAGGCAACAGGCGGCGAAATGAGGGGCGATATACAAAATACAAGAGCAAGTAAAAATATCAGTTCCCTGGTGGTAATGCTACGGTCTAATAATTTTTTTGCAGGTTTTTGTTTAGTTGGCAGTGCAGTTATTTCTTCCATAATGATTACTTTGTTTTTTGAAAACACAAAGCTCATTAGATTATATGCGGAAGAGAAATTGCTATTGATAATGTATCATTACCTGAAGTTATAGTGCCGGGCAAATTTCATGAAAAGGTCTGGCAGTGCCTCTGCCTGCCCATGCTGCTGGATAAAATAAAAATGGCGTTCAATATTTAGTCCTTTTACATCAATAATACAGCATTCCTTGTTTTGTAATTCCTTTAAAATTGCATGTATGGAAAGAAAGGCCATAGCATTGGAATTTAATAAATACAGCTTCATGCTTTCTGTACTGCCCAGTTCCATTTCGTTTTGCAATTGGGAAATTTTAATCCCAAATGGTTTCAACGCATGTGCAATAACTTCCAGTGTGCCAGAGCCTGGCTCTCTTAACAGCAATGGAATTTTTAGTAATTCATCGGGTTTAATCACTCCTTTTCTTGCTATTGGATGATTCATGTTAGCAACTAAGACTAATTCATCTTTTACAAATTCTGTGTATTTGAACAAATTATTTTTTGATTGGCCTTCGATAATTCCTAAGTCAATCTGTTTGTTTTCTAAAGCCTGTTCAATTTGCCCTGTGTTGTTAATACTTAATACAACTTTTATATTGCTAAATTTTTTGTAGAAAGCAGCGAGTACCGGCGGCAACACATACTGTGCTACAGTGGTGCTTGCACCAATACTTAGCTTTCCGGAATACTTCTGAGTAAATGTGTTCAATTCAAACTCAAGGTTTCGGTACACATCAAATAGCTGTTTGGTGTGCTGCAAAAGAGTTTGACCTGCTGTTGTCAATTTTATTTTAGTGCCATTGCGTTCAAACAATTTTACTTTAAAATGATGTTCAATTTCCTGTATGTGTTTGGTAACTGCCGGTTGGGTGATAAATAACTCTTCTGCAGCTTTAGTAAAGCTGAGGCGTTTGGCAACGGTGTTAAAAACCTGTAATCTAAAATCGAACATATATGTTATTGAGGCTTGATAGAAAAGTTGAAGTTACATAAAGTTGCGTTTGGGATTCCATATAAAGGCCGTTGCAATAGGTATAGTTTAATTGGGGTGATGGTGTTACGTGTGCAGATGATAACATGTTGTCGCCCCGGCGGGTGGGGCAGTGCGTTGGCATTTTTAGCTCTTGGCAAGGTTGGCATTTGTGTCCGGGTTTTGTGTGCCTTGCCATGTGCTAAAATTGCGTAGGGCAGCATTGCAAAGTTTTAAGTCGTGTCAAACTGGAATGATGTGTCCCAGTAGGGTGACGTACAACGTTCGGCAGCTTTGCGCAGTGCTGGTAATGAAGCAACTCTGCCTGAACCGCTGTTCATTTATTTGTTACTGTTATATTTTCTGATCTGATGATGAATCTGTACATAGCCTGAACTGCCGTACATAAAGGAACTGCTGTTCATTGTACCGATGTCCCGCCAGCATTGCGCAAAACTGCTTGTTGCGCGCTGCCGATGCACCCGAAAACAATATCTTATATAGACTTTTCATTCTTATAAGTCCCGACCGATATTTATTAATTCTCCGTCCGTCGTGTCGTAGTTGATTGATATTTTATGCATATTCTATTTGCCTATCACTCCACTTTACCTTTTCTTTTAGATCTACGTTGTTGGAGAACGGTGACCTTATAGAGGAAATGACGCTATTCATTAAACACCCCACATTATATATTATTAGGTTCTTGTGTTTTTTGAGAGCGGTGCTTCACCAAAAGCTGAGTATCACAGTCGCGGATAGCTGTGATACAATACCAGATAAAGCGTCGCGTCGAAAGTTGCCCACCTTGCTATTTTTCTTGCTACCTGGATCTGGAATGCCGTACCGAGAAAACTGGTTCAGATTCATACATTCTATTCGGTTTTATACACCCCTCCTGACTATTATTTACAATGTCCAGAATTGCTACTTTTAAAAAGCAGCCTGTCCGCTCTTGCGTCGTCCCGAATATTAAACTGCTTAAAATACGTCGCGAGAGTTGCACATAGGGTTTGCGATAGGTAGCGCGCAACGGGCAGGTATTGCCGATGGTGGGGAATTTTATATTCGTCCGCCGGAACCGCTGCCTGGCTTTTTGATAAAGTTAAATATTAAGAACTAAAGCTTGGCTTTGTTCGTCGAGCCCCGAACCAAAGTACAACAGAATTACTACTGCTGATTGCTCCAATGTCCAGCCCCACTATTGGCAATACCAATGTTGTGTGCTGGCTTTCTTAGTCGTAATAATCACCAGTGTCATATTCTAAACCGCATTTTCTGCAACGATAATGCCATGAAAGTCCGCCTCCATAACGAGAATTTTTCCAATAGCCTCCTTCTGTGTCAAAGTCGTGTTGACACTGTAATCTCTCGTCAACAATGGGTTTCTTCGCTAATTGCTCTTGAATTTCTTCAATTATAAAATAGTCGGGTATGAAGTCAATAAAAGAAAGTGGTTCAACTTTACCAGCTTTCTCATCTACTTTACCTTCAAATATAAATAGTACATTATTGTCAAAAATGGGACGCCCTTCTTTGTCGAAATTGTTTTTATGTCTTGAGTATGGTCTTGGTGGTAAAGAATTTAAATATTTGTCTAGTTCTTCTTTATTAGCTTCTGGTTTGAAAATTGCATTTATATCAACTTTTAGAGTGACATTTAATTTTAATTCCTCAGTTTTATAATCCTTAACAACATAAAAATCATTAACAGCGATATTCTTTATTTCCAACTTTTCAATGTCAGGAACTTCGTCCTCTTTTTTCTCATAATAAAACTGACTAACATATGATGGAAAACATTTGATGTCATTTAGTAGTTCTTTTTCGATTATTGCAGGGTCAACGTTGGCTAATATTATTTCGGGAGTTATAAATTCAATCTTAGGACCAAAGTCTTTTAAGAAATCAGAAATGGATTGATATATTCTAAGATTATTTATCTTCTCTCTGATAAGTATTTTCTTAAAGAATTCATTAGATTGAAAAATGTCGTCTTGTGATATAAGGACAAGGTAATCCTCTTCATGCTGTTTGCATAGTTCGCAAAGAGTATAAAAAATTAAAAAATCTCTGGTGTTGTCTTTTTTTGTTAGCCTTTTATTGTGAAGAAGAAAATCTAATAACAATTGTGGGTCAACAGGAATAATAGGGCTAAAGAATTTCTTTTCTTTCAGGTCTTTGGAAACTAACGCCACCGCCTTTTTCATCGGTATAGTAGTGTCGGGTATTGCTATATCATCCAAATAAGGGTTTGCTTGATATCGTTTATATAATTTTTCATGGTCAGAAAGTATGGAGTCAAATATGTCATTCTTATAATAATCCATTAGTTCAGAATAAACAATCTCAAGCAGACCAAATTCATTGCCTGAGCTGGCTAAAATTTGAGAAAGATTTTGATAGTCGACATTGTCGATAAAACGTAGTCCTATCTGTCTGTAAATGTTACTATCTAAGTAAACTATTGGCATTCGTGAGTTTTAAGCTTGCACACAACGGCGGCAGCTTGGCGATGGTGGGGAAGTGATATTCCATCCGCCTATTGCTACAGCTGATTATTGATATTCTGATTCCATAAACTTACTAATGATCTATTTATTCATCCGCTGAAACTGATGCCTGGTTTTATTCTACCGCCGATTTTTAATCCCGTCCGCCCCAATAGCGCCAAACTGCACTGTTAGCTGCGTGGAAAAATGTCCAACATTATCCCTTTAACTAATTCGTATGTAAACTGTCTTCGCCCAGAAAATAATTGCCTCAGTGTCCCGTCTTCAGATGACAAACAGGTAAAGCAGAGGTGAAAGCGATATTTAGATTTAGAGATAATCTTTATTTTCTGTCGCTCCTTATTAGTCAACACAATTTCTCCGATTTCTGAATAATGGGTTAATAAAATAACACTTAATACTTGGTCAATAAGATTATCTGAAAACAATTTATCTCTAATTGAAATGTAATTCTTTATCTCATTAAAATGTTTAAATGATTCAATCTCTAAAGATGTCTGTGTCCCTGCAGCACACAATACTTCAAAATTCAAGTAATTAGATTTATTGTCTTGTCCGAATGAAAGAATTGAGGGAAACAAAACAAGTATATATAAAATAAATTTCACGACTTCGAAAATCTGAATGGTCCGTAATCGCAGCTAACGATCAGGGCTTTATGCAGGTTGGGAAATAGCATTCCGTCTGCCGATAACCGCTGCTGATTGAAAATATGTTGATGAAGTACAAAAGCTGATAGATATTCGTCTGCTGGAACTGAAGCTGGGATTTGCAATTAGCTGATGTTACAATGTCAAGCCCAACTTGCATAAAACCCAATGTAAGCTGCCGTTTTGGTCACGCAATTATATTGTCTTTTTTCAAGCTGGTTACAAACTCGGTAATGCTACTCTCGTTTTGTCCGTAAACACGCAAATAGAATTCTGGTCGGTCTAACCAAGTTCCTTTATCAATTGTCAACAGACCATTCGTAAACCATTGTGAATATTTGTCGCTACATTCATTAATCCTAGCAAAATCTAACTCCAACAGCTTTATTAGCTCATCCCTTTTTAAAACCTCATGATAGTATCTGTCTTTTTTCAGCAAAGCCAATTCATTCAGCAAAGCATATTGTTCTATATATTTTTCAATTGATGAACATACAATATTTGGCTTATCATCCTCATGATGTCCTAAAGTACAAAGTTCACCCAAGTCAGTTATGTAGAAATGAAATGGTGCTGTGTCATGCTCACCAAAGTCGACGACATAATTATCTCCAAAGTAATAGAACTCAATATCTCTATTTTCTTCTATGTCATACTTTGCGAAGAGTCGAAGCAAAAAACCATGTCCTTTGTCATTTCTGATTGTCAACTTGTAGCCAGAAAATTTTACCTGAACGCTAAGAAGTGTTTCGGTTAGCGGGAAGTTCTGCCTTTGACAATAATCAATAGTTTCTTGTTTATCTAGTTGAAGTTCGTCTATGCGTTTTAACTCACTGAGATATTTGGTCGCTCTATCTGTTAGTTGCATGAAGTTGGTCGGTCTTAAAATGGCAGCTTACGTTCGGCAGCTTTGCGCAGTGCTGGTAATGGAGTACTACTGCCCGAACCGCTGTTCAATTATTTGTTGATGTTATAATTTCTGTTCTAATGGTGAATCTGTACTTTGCCTGAACTGTTGTACAGAAGGGAGCTGCTGTTCATTGTACCGATGTCCCGCCAGCATTGTGGAAAACTGCGTGTTGCGCGTTGTACCCTACTCATTTAACAATTCAATTATTTCCGATTGAAGAACTGGTAAATATTGTATTACTATACCCCAGATTATTTCATCTGATACATGATCGTAGCCGTGAATTATTCTATTCCGTGTAGATACTATTTGTCGGGCATAGGACAAATGAATTGTGTCTGTTTTGTGAAGGATCCTATTTGTAGCTTCTCCGATAATTTCTAAATTCCTTTCTACTGCTCGTCGTGTCCGGGTGTCATTTTTATATGCTTCGAAATCTTTCGGAACCTCTTCAAAAAAGCCATCGATTTCATTTATTGCATTCAAAATGTCATATAGCCAGGTTTTAATTTAAATTTCCATAAACAAGTTTTCTGGAATTTGAAATTGACTTCTTAAAATAAGGGTTCTTCAATGCGGTCTCTTCAATTAAGTCCACGGGCCTTTTAAATAGGTCCTCTAACGAAAATTTAAAATTGAAATAGTTATTCGTATAACTTGCCAAGTCCATGTCGTCGAAATGGACAATAAAATCAATGTCGCTAGATTCATTAAAATCTTCTCTTAGGACCGAACCAAACGCATATAACTCCTTCACCTTGTGTGTCGCGCAAAGTCGCTTAATAGAGTTTGAATAATTGTCCAGCAGTTTCATATAGCTAAATTAACCAATTTTTGCTATTAGTTCGAGTTTCCGAATATAGGGTCCGGGTATAACGCGCAACGTTCGAGTATTTGCGAAGGCAGGGAAATCAATGATTGTCCAGCCCGGTACAAATGCCCATTTGAAAATATGTTGTTGAAGTTAAGAACTAAAGCTGAACATTGAACGTCGAGCCCGAACCGCTGCTGTTGCCTTCACATAGTAGATGTTACAATGTCCAGCCCTGCTTTTGCAAATACTTTTGTTGGCAGCAGTATTAGTTCGAAAACAAGTCTGGAAATGGTTTGTCAAGCAGGAGCAATTCAACAAATCTAATTCTTGGTCGCTTCTCAATTAGCTTCCCATCTTTTGAAGTCCTGTCAACATACCCTTTTATTCTACAATTTGAAAATATTTTCATTTTATGTTCATTAACATTTCCTTTGTCTGGATAGCAAGTCAAAACGTGTCCATTGTAAAAAAAGCCAATTGTATTTGAGTTTTCATTTCCTCTTGTAACGTGTCCTTCAATTTCAACATACTCACCATCTTTTAATTCAGGAAAAAGTATGTCGTCATTTTCATCTTGTTTAAAGAATATTTGCTTTTCTCGGATTGTAATTCTTACGAACCTATTTTCATCCTGGTCATTAGGATCATTGACGCCAATTTCTAATTCTCTTTCGGTTTCAACTATTTTCGTTATCTGTCCAAAGAGACTTTCAGGACAGTCTGCATATTTTTCCAAATATTCAATTGGAACTTGTAGACTTTTACCTTCATCATTTTTAATCAAGACAGTTTTGTTATCTTTTGAGAACTCGACTTCTTTAAAGTCTCTTTTATGCATTGTACCTAAATGCTTTGCAATTTTTATAACCCAAATCAATGATTTGAAAGCCTTTTTGAATAAATCTTTAAAACCAAACTTCTCAAAATCTCTTTCCGCCATTTTTTCTAGTGCTTTTTTACCATAAGCACCTGCTCCAAAAATTGATACAGCAATTATTAATTTTTCAATACTGTCTGGAATTAAGGCTTCCCAACTTCCTTTGCGAATTCTAACAGGAATATCAAAGTCAATGTCTTGAATAGCATGGTTTTCTTGATATAAAAAATATCGAAGTGATTTGTCAAACCCATAGAGAACGTCAGCAGATTTTTTAATGTCTAAGTAGCCTTCACTAGTTAGCTCGCCGTCGTACTTTAAATAGGCTAAAGTTTCATTGTCTATTGCCATGAGTAATTAGGGTGTGTCAAAAAATATTGCTGCCAACGGCCGGGTATTGCTGAAGTGCGGCCCCGCAGCATGCCCGATTATTTAGTTTGTTAAAAGGTGTTTTGGTCTTTCAAGTTTTATGGTCGTCCCGCCCGCATTTACAGCAATACCATTGTTGCACGCCGCGTACTAATCCTGATGCAATGATTTTCGGTGTACTTATCCTCCGGATGTTCCGGACACGATTAATTTAAATACCCGGTTGTCGTGTCGCGATTGCTGCACACCTTTTGCTTTAGCATTTTATTTGTACCCTATTTTCCGCTTCATTATGAGCCTTGCTAATAGGGCTGTGGCATTCGTAATCACTGGATCCTGCACTTAGTTAAGCACCCCACGTTCCCAACTTTGAACCCTTCAAATTATTGGGCTGCGGTGTTACACTGATAGCGGAATTCCACAATCGCGGCAGGTGGTGTTGCTATTCTACAGAAAATGTCGCGTCGCAAGCTGCCCACCTTACTATTTTGTTTGCTGCTCTGAACCTGGGGTACCGTGCCCACAGGAATTGATTCAAACCAATAGTGCAATGCACAATTCAGATACACCACCTGGCTATTCATTGTCACGATTACTTTCTGATATGCTTGAGCTCTCGGTATGTTAATCATTAGTCGCACTGAAATTTAAACAGCCCGAATTTTCGTCCGGGTAGCTGCACTTTAGGGCCAGGATAAGTGGCGTGCAACGTTGATGCATTTGCGATGGCATGGCAATAGTATTTTTAATTGTGGTATAAATGCTAAATAAAAGAATTTATGTTCATATTAGGAATTTATGACCATTAGCGATCTTTAAGCCGAAACTAAAGCTGAATAATGATTAGTTGCTTATTGTTACAATGTCCAGCCATGCTATTGCAAATGCACATGTTATGTGCCGCTATTCGGTACTAATATTAAAATTTAATCTCCAGTAGTTTCCCTTATGGTCCTTTGTCGCAATTGAATTTCGATCTATAAAAAATATATCCTCAAAAAAGGTGTCGGTCATTCCGTTTATAAATGCTCTTATTTTAACAGAGCCATTTGCTAATTCACAAATTTGTAAATGCTGTTTTTCGTCTGTTCCCGGATTATTTATGCAGGCAAAGTCTCTCATGTTTTTTGCAAATACAGGTATTCCGATTAATGTGTCTATCATTCCTGTCGAACGATTGACAATATAATAATCCGATTTATTGTATCCATTATGCTTTACAAGAGAAAGATTTGTCTCCTTGATGTCTCCTATGTATTCAAATTCATGAAAGTTATCGTCCGAATAGTCATCTTTGAAAACTTTTGGATTATTTCCGTAAACAGGAATTGTCAAAATGCCTTCCTTCTTTATAATTTTAGTGTTTGCTGTGAGGTATATTGTATTAATGCAGCTATCAAACTGTGCCTTTTTGATTTCTGTATAGCTGGATGAAATTTGTCCTTGTGCTGCGACTGAAATAGTTATGACTAGTAAATTAATTATGGTAATTAGGGTCTTCATATAGTGGCACATAACGTTCACGGCTTGGCGATAGGGCGGTATTTGAAAACCGTCGGGCCGAACCGTTGCTGATTTTTTAAATAATTGTTTATTGATAATTGCAATGCTAAGTTTTATTCTTTAGTTGGAATTAATGCTGAATATAGAATAAAAGGTGATTAGATATTCGTCGCCCCGCCATATTGCCAAGCCCTTATGCTATATAAAGTAGGCGTTTAGAGCGGTAGTAGTCTATTCTGCAAGCAGGATAGCTACAGTAACTTTGATAGTTAACCAAACATCTAAACGCCATGTCTAAAATTACAGCCAAT
>NZ_JAKRWF010000098.1 GCF_022352215.1 Flavihumibacter cheonanensis | reverse complement strand
TGCTGATAATGGGCCCTAATCACTGGATTGTGTTGAGCAGCAGATAAAGTTGCCAGGTAGAGCGTGGAGCGCACGCCAGAACGACCTCCTTTGATCCGTCGTTTACCCCGAAAGCCACCGCTGTCTTTATTGAAGGGTGCGACGCCGACCAATGCAGCAATTTGTTTATGCGAATAGATGCCCAACTCTGGGAGATCACCCTGTAAAGTTGCACTAAAGATGGGTCCAACGCCTTTAACGCTCTGCAAAACAACATCCTTGTCATGAAACTCGGGCTGAGTAGCAAGC
>NZ_JAKRWF010000097.1 GCF_022352215.1 Flavihumibacter cheonanensis | reverse complement strand
GATCGGATTCTAGACCAAAAGCTCAACCGGGGACTGGCGATCAACCACACAGCGGACGAGAAGATCGTAGAAGGAGAGGGCGGCGCCGTGACGAACAAAATCCAGAGAGCTGACCCAGAGCAATGGGAAGAGCAACAGACGATCCTGGTAATACTGGCCCATCCAGACGATCCAGAATTCTTCTGCGGTGCGACAATTGCGCGATGGATATCCCATGGACACAAGGTTCACTACTGCCTGCTGACACGGGGTGATAAAGGGGTTCGGGATCAAACGGTTGACCCAGAC
>NZ_JAKRWF010000096.1 GCF_022352215.1 Flavihumibacter cheonanensis | reverse complement strand
GCAATCAATGTGTCAGAGGTGAAGTAAAAACCTTTGATATGACTACAGGCCAATTGCTTAACTCCTACTCTGCGAGCGATTCAAGCATTCAAGTAGTTGCGTTTAGCCCAACAGCGCCTATTCTCGCTGTTGGTAATCTAAATGAAGTTGTTTTGCTGGATGAGAGAAACCTAACAGAGATAAATCGAATATCAAATGGAAAACCTGGCCTTGTAAGACAGATAGTTTTTAACTCCAAAGGTTCAACGCTTGTAGTGGCATATGAGAATAAAAGTATCACTCTGTATG
>NZ_JAKRWF010000095.1 GCF_022352215.1 Flavihumibacter cheonanensis | reverse complement strand
GTCGGAATCGATGAAGACGACGATCTCCCCGGTGGCCCGCTGCACGCCTTCGGCCATCGCCGCGCGTTTGCCTCGGTTCGCGTCGAAGCGCACGAACTCCAGCGCGCCGGGCCGGGCCGCCATGAACTGCCGCACCGACTCGGCGGTGTCGTCCGTCGAGCCGTCGTCGATGACCACGATCTGCTTCTTCGACGCGGGGTAGTCGGCGGCGACGGCCGCGGCCAGCGTCCTGGCGATGAACGGGCCCTCGTTATAGGCCGGGACCACCACCGTGATCGACGGCCGGAA
>NZ_JAKRWF010000094.1 GCF_022352215.1 Flavihumibacter cheonanensis | reverse complement strand
GGTGCGGGCCACGAAATAGTGCTGAAAGTCAGTATCGTGGAACAGGACGACGCCGGGGTGGTCGCGCATGACGTCGTGCATGTAGCCGTGAAAGTCATTGTTGTTGCCCATGACATAGACGGGCAAGTCGTACTCGCGCGCCCGGCGGCCGAACGCCCGGTAGTCATAGATCTGGAACTGCTGGACGATTTCGGGCGACGAGGGTTTGTAGCCCTCGTCGATGAACAGATCGACGTCCGCGTCCCGGGCCAGGTGGGGCAGCAGGCCCTCGCTATGATCGGCCAGGGC
>NZ_JAKRWF010000093.1 GCF_022352215.1 Flavihumibacter cheonanensis | reverse complement strand
TGGGCTATGCGGGTGAGGAGAAGCCGGCCCGCACAAGGTACGATGAGCATCGCGTCCACTGGCAGCAATACGAGCCGCGCAAGCGGCGGGCCAAAGTCAAGAACGCCAAGCTTCAGCCGTGATGGAGAGTGTGCTGCTCGGCCCAGTCGAGCTGCGTATACGTTGGCAGTAGGCGTAGCCGAGGGCAGCGCGCTGAGAGCCAGCCCGTTGGGAGCATAGCGAGGCGATGTGTGCGCTCGGCTCTTCACCCCGGCTGGCCGCCATCGGCCCTCAGGGCACACGACCGTT
>NZ_JAKRWF010000092.1 GCF_022352215.1 Flavihumibacter cheonanensis | reverse complement strand
CGGGGAAGATTTTTCGGAACCCGCAACATGCTTTGCGGCGCCGCCGGCATGGCGACCATGATCATTTTTGGAAATCTCCTTGATTTTCTGAAATCCAGGGATATGTTGCCCGCCGGATTTTCCCTTGTTTTTATCTTCGCGGTGATTTTCGGACTGCAAAGCGTACACTTTCTGAAAAAAATTTCCGATCCGGTCCGGTGGCTTGAATCTAAGGCGCCTGTTAATTTCCGGGAAGGGATTCTCCTGCCTTTTAAAGATCCAATTTTCAAAAAGTTTATTATTTTTTCA
>NZ_JAKRWF010000091.1 GCF_022352215.1 Flavihumibacter cheonanensis | reverse complement strand
CATCAATGGGCAAAAGGGGACAAATGGGTTGCCGGCAGTATACTGCATTGAACCAAATGCTTGACCGCGCCAATCAGTATCTCTCGTGTAAGGGGGATAGCAAATCAGGCTACTTGATCCAGATCCTGAAGAACCGGTCCCATTCATTGAGTGTTGTTGGCTGACAAAACAAATCCCCGATTGTGAAACTCGATATGTCCAATTATTGCCTCCAAATGTAGGAGCAGTACTGCTCTGGTTTGCAAAATACTTCCCTGCAGAATTTCCCATTTGACCTGGGACATAGGT
>NZ_JAKRWF010000090.1 GCF_022352215.1 Flavihumibacter cheonanensis | reverse complement strand
GCCCCTTCAGTGGCGGCGTCCCGATGGGCAGGTCGGACACGAGCGCACCGTGGGCCACGATCGCTTCGGCCAGGGCGGTATTCTCGCGGGGGTAAATCGTGTCGAGCCCGGACCCCAGCACCGCGACCGTCCAGCCGCCAGCCTGCAGCGCACCTCGATGGCTGGATGCGTCGATGCCAAGCGCGAGCCCGCTCGTGATGGCGAGGCCCGCCCCGGCCAGGTGGCGTGCGAACTGCTCGGCCGTCTCGCGGCCCAGTTGCGTCGGGTGGCGGCTGCCGACGATCGCGA
>NZ_JAKRWF010000089.1 GCF_022352215.1 Flavihumibacter cheonanensis | reverse complement strand
ATATTGTGGCAAGTGTGTGATCTTAAAATTTTGTCTTTTTACTTGAATTCAACTCATTTTTTGTTTGGATTGTTTAATAATTCTCGGTTTGAAAGGGTTAACGAAAACTTGGATACAAATAAAAAAGGACACCCTGGCTGAATCGTCCTTACCAACCTCTATATAATCATCTTTCAATTCAGAAACCATACAATTGGAGATAGCGAGATGGCGACCAACTTTAAGGACAGGGTGAGTAGAAATAAATTTAAATATAACACTGTTTTAAATAATACGCTCGTGACGCTC
>NZ_JAKRWF010000008.1 GCF_022352215.1 Flavihumibacter cheonanensis | reverse complement strand
CTGAGTTGTTTGTAATTTTTTGACATAAGCAATCCAAAGATTGCACTACTCAGTCAAATGACAAAATGACCTCAAAATCATTTTGTCATTTGTTTTCAAAAATTGCACTTATCTGTTGAACTCAGCATTAGATATAGTTTACTTTCATTTATTTTTTTGATTATCCTTTCACTTGCAATATTTTCAAACGTTATCTATTCCGTCAGTAATACTAAAATGGCGAGTGATTTGCCAACTGTTATAATTTTTCTTTTGCTTTTTCTTTTACTTAGCCTTTTAGAGATCTTCTTGACAAAATCGATATTAAAACGTGCAATTGAAAACACACAACAGTCGGAAATTATAATATTGTGACAGTCCTAGAAGTAAGCACGAACGCACAACAAAGGGTTTGGCGTCAGTGGGGCGCGACGAACAAACAATCAGCTTTTAAAATATATAAACATTTGATCCGGCTGCGGAATCAAATTCAAATAAAGAATCGTAATTCAACATTAATTAATTCATGGGCAATGTTCCAGGCGGGACATCAATGATTTCCCCACCGAACGCCAAGCCCTGAACGTTGTGCGCAACCAGAACAAGCAACCCGTAACAATAAGAATGTCCATTAGAACCGCTTTACTAATTCTTGTCTTTTACAGTTGTGCTGTTACAAAGCCATCGCCACAAGATTGTAGCGGCTTTCGCACTGGCATATATATTTTAAACTTCTACAATGAAAGCGGAATGGGACATTGGAAAAAGCTGACCTATTTTGTTACCCGTGCTGACACTTTAGAGATTGTGACGTCAACTCATTTTTCACAGGACACATCAATTTTTAGGATTACCTGGACAGGACCTTGTGAATACAAATCACTTCTTCTTAATCCTAAAATAGACCTGGATAGCTTTCTACTTCAACAAAGCCCTACTGGCACAAGACATAAGATTGTGAAAGCAACAGATGACTACTTCATTGTGAAGAATTATGGAAGAAAAGATACAATTTGGAAAGCACGATGAGCCTATTGGCATGCGCACAACAGTGTATTAGCAAAAGGCAGGGCGGGACGGTAAAGGCCATCGACATTTACTCTTTAATGAGCAGTATATCAAGCTTGTATACTTTCAATTGAGCTTTTGAAATAATATTTGACCATTGAATAAAATAATCTATTGGTCGAGCGGGACGCTATCAATGGCCCTGCTTTCGCTAATACGTTAACGTTGGCTGCTACTTTAAAGCGACACCCTCAAAATTATGTGGAGACGAATTTTTGCTTACATTTTATTTGGACTTGGTTTCTTGACAGTGACTTTTTTTAGAAATTTTTCAGGAGATATAATTCCTTATCCATTTTTATTTTGGCTTTTGGGACTTATTATGTTCTGGGGAGGTTTTTTGTTTTTGCGTTATACACCTTCGACAAATGAATTAAACATTCAAAAACAGGTGAGAGATGTGATTTCTGACTTAAAAGTCAATGGCGACAAAATCAAAGTTGACTTAACTAAATGTGAACTTAAGGAACATAATTACACAGAAGAAAGAGAAAAATATGGACATAAAAATGAGCTATTGACATTAGATATAGAACGAGAAATTCAAGGATGGGATGCATTGAGTGGAGGAGCAATGCGAAATGTTGAGCAAGTACAGGTAACACAGACAGTTATTATTTATTCTTATTTAAATAATCGTACAGGACAGACCGAAAAGTTTATTAGCAGAGTAATTCCAAAAGATAAAATCACTCTAACTTTTTATCTGGACAAACAAAAGGAAACGACACTTTATGTTGACAAAACAAATCGAGAACGTTATTATTTTGACCTTGACTTTTTGACCGCTTAAACATTTACAAAGCAGCAGCCAACAGGCGGCTTGGCAATATGGTGGGGCGACGAATATATGCTCAACTTTTTGTTCGCTATTCAGCTTCAGTTCCAGCTGACGAATAACGCCATGCAACGGAATAAACAATGAACATTTAATTATAAATTTAGCAGCGGTTACGGGCTGACGATTATCAAATGCCACCACATCGCCAAGCCGTAATCGTTAGCCGCCATTCAACATGCAAGAGGAAATCGACAAACTTTTAAATGAACTTGAAGAGAAAATAAAGTCTCTTACACAACTGGCAAAAGCAAGCTTGTTGACACCCCCAGGAATTTATACGTTTGACATATTTGTAAATGGCTTACTCAATAGGTCGGTGAATCTATTGAAAGGATTTATCACACTAATGAGAGAGAAAAACTTTATAGCTGCTGCTCCTTTAGTTCGACTTCATTTGGACTCATTACTTAGATTGTATGCACCACAACTGATTGACTACAATATTGACGATTTTTCGCTTAAAGTAATTGGAGGAACTCCCATTAGAAAGTTAAAAGACAAAGACAATCAGAAAATGACAGATGCTCGTTTGGTAGAAAAAATTTCAGAGCATGAAAACTTTAATTGGATATCAAAAGTCTATGACACAGGAAACGCTTATGTTCATTACAGCGACCAATTGATATTCGCATCAATGAAAACAAAAGATGTGCAGGAAAAAATTGTAGATTTTACTGTTGGACAACATGACGAGTTTATCCCTCTGTCTGAAAAGCATGGAGCTGTGCATTGGATGCATGAAATTACAGACGGGCTAATTTTCTTGACATATTCTTGGGTGAAACAAAAAGAAAGCTACACGACGAACGGCGGCTAACAGGTGTATTTGTATTACCAGGGCGGGACATTGAAACTTCAACAGTAGATCATTGATGAACATTAGTCCAGGCTTGTCACGGTTTCAATTGGGCTTTTGGTTATAAATATGGGCATTAGTAAATAAATATTCGGCTGAGCCGGGCGGGACGTTAGTAATAACCCTGGCAACACAAATACATCAACGTTATGTGCCATACTGCCCAACAGTTTCATCAGTATTGGAGCGACAGTAAAAATGTTCTTTATCATTTAAGTTTGACTTGACCCAAAGCCCAAATCAGTTTGACATTGTTTATTTAGCTTTTGTACATTTTTATTCTTTAGTTTTTCAAACAACCTTTGAAAGGGTTGAGCTTTTGTTGAAGTCATAAGGAATCGGACATGATACACAATTTGAAAATCACTACAACCTTGACAAAATATTGCTGTCCAGCACGATCCAATACGAGATGTTTGACGAACTTAAAATAAGATTATTCGGACTTCAACCAGTTGTAAATATTTCTGACCAACTGCTTGACAAATTAATCGAAAGAGAATTCAAAAACATGTCACCTATTGTAAGGACAAAACTTGATAAGCTTGACAGTGACAGCAAAGCAGGAAAAAATAGAATTGCAGCATGTATTTTAAAGATTGCAAACAAAAACTTTGACGCTTTAGAAAAACTTATTCAAAAAGCTAACGAAGACAGCAGGGACATTTTAATGTGGGCAGAATATCCAAGGTGTAAAAAGCTTGGTTTTGAAGAGTTAGACGAGAAGCAAATGAAACAAATTTACCTTGACGACTTCATAGAGTTTTCTAATTGGGTAAAAGTGTGACAGAAGAAGTACGGCACATAACAAGTGCATTTGCAATAGCATGGCTGGACATTGGAACTTTCAGCTGCAAATCATTATTCATCTTTAGTTTCAGCATACATTACGCTTTTGGTCATTAGTTACTATCTTCAATTTCAGTTTTTTAATTTAGCATTTGTTCAGGCAGACAGGTTGCTAATGCCATGCCATCGCAAATGCGTCAACGTTGAACTAACATTGCTTCGCAATGAAAAACTGCAGGATGATTTGTAACTTTTGGTATAAAATTTATTCATCATGCAAAAAAACACTGTCGCAGTATGCGATCAACGGGCTACAACGCACATCAGATTTACTTGGCTTAGGCCACTACAGCCCTGCTACCCAGCGTAACTATTTACAGGAGCTACGGTTTTTATTCGCTTATTACCCCGATGTCAAGCCTTCTGACATTACCTATGAAATGACGCTGCAATATCTCTTTTATTTAACCAAAACGTTACAATGCAGCAGGGTTAAGGCAAAAATGGCAGCACAAAGTATGGCTTTCTTTTTCAAGCAGGTTTTGTGCAAGCCTTATCAAATACCAGGAGTGCTATATCCGGCACACAGCAATAAATTGCCTGCCGTGATGAGTACCGATGAGGTACGACAAATCATTAACAGCATCGAGAATATCAAGCACAAAACGATTATCTCTCTTGTATATAGTACCGGCATGCGCCTCAATGAAGCAGCCAATCTTAAAATGGAAGATATTGATAGTAAAACCATGCGAATAAAAGTGGTGGATGGAAAAGGAAAGAAGGATCGTTACGTGCCGCTATCCATTCAACTCTTACAAGAACTACGACTCTATTATATTCAGTATAAACCAAAAGTTTATTTGTTCAACAGCAGTAAAGGTGGCATTAAATATAGCCCTCGCTCGATACAGCACATCTTGCAACAGGCACTTATAAAGTTGGGGTTGCAGTCAAAAAATTATTCCATACATACCCTTCGCCATAGCTTTGCTACCCATCTTTTGGACAATGGTGCAGATCTACAGGTTATACAGCAGTTGATGGGGCATCACCACATCGCGCAAACGGTGCAGTATCTCCATCTCACGGATAAGCGATTTAAGACCCTTGTAAATCCATATGATCTATTGTTTGATACCGCAGGTGCAGTCAAATGATAGTATCATGCAAGAAAATAAGATAACGCTGCAGTATATCTTACACACACATGGATATACTGGACAAACAGCATACACACGCCAGGTACTGAATCAATTGGAAAGCTGCAGAACGAAAGCACTGGGGTATCATTTATATAAGTGCGATGATCAGGAATGCGGCAATCTGAAATACCAGTACCATAGCTGCCGCAACAGGCACTGCCCACAGTGTGGCGCTTTGCAGAAAAAGCAATGGGTGGAAGACAGGCAACGGGAACTTTTGCCTGTACCTTATTACCATGTAGTATTTACAATGCCTCACCAGTTAAACGCCATTGCCCTGGGAAACCGTTCGGTGCTGTTTAAGCTGTTGTTTAAAGCAGCATCAACTGTCTTGTTGCAATTTGCAAAAGATAAAAAGTATCTCGGTGCTCAGCCCGGCATACTGGCCGTATTGCACACCTGGGGCCAACAGCTCAGTTTTCATCCTCACATCCATTGTATTGTAAGTGCAGGAGGTATAATAAAGAAAAAACTGGCTGATGGAACAGAACAAACAAACTGGAGAGCGTTAAAAAGAGTGGGAGGTCAATTTTTGTTTCCGGTAAAAGCTATGTCAGAAGTGTATAGGTCGGTTTTTATAAAAGAATTGAATCACCTGGCTTCTACACAGGCCCTTGTTTTAGCAACAGAACAGCAAGAAGGATATCCTGAACTGCTGCGCCAGTTATGGAAACAGTCCTGGGTTGTATATGCGAAAAAGCCCTTTGGAGGTCCACAGCAAGTGGTAAACTATCTGGCTGCGTATACGCATAAAGTTGCACTATCCAACCAGCGACTCCTTTCTTGTAGCAGCCAGGGGGAAGTTGTATTGCGCTACAAGGACTACCGGAATGGACAGCAGAAAACCATGAGCTTATCGGCAGCAGAATTAATACGGCGATTTGAGCAGCATATTTTACCCAGAGGGTTTACGAAAATCAGGACATATGGTTATCTGGCAAATAGAGGCAGGCAAACCAATCTAAGAGCGGTAACAACAGTCTTGAAAATACCAGCGCATCCGCCTTCCTGTAAAACTCCCTGGCAGGTCCGGTTATATGAAATGTATGGAGTCCGCTACAATGAGTGTTGCTGTTGTCATAAAACGAGTATGGTGCTGTTGCAAACAACGTATAAACCAACAGAGTTGGATAGTAGTTAAAGTTCGGCAGGTGATAATATATACAGGCAAAAAGATAAATCAACTATTACTGCTCTCAGGCAGGAGGCTTCGTTTTGCAATTAACCAAAAAAAATGGCGGTTCAAACAAATAAATCACCACAAGATTTATCAGGAATTAAAAAACAGCTCGGAAAATCTCGTATGATCAAGGTGCCTGAAAGGAAAAAGAAATTATTTTTGAAGTAACACTCGAATAAAAGTCAACAACAGGACTTGCTCAACAGAATACTTTTCACCTTACACAACAACTAACAAAAAACAAACGTCAGTCAACGCAAAAGTATACCGAATGGCCCCGGCATTATTTTATATCGCCGGGGTTTTTAAGGGGGTCAGTCGTATACTTTTATAAGAGTTACCTGCAATTATGGAAAGACTCAAAATCTGCATCTAACTGCAAAAATTCATGACAAGACTTTTATTCTTTGCTATTATTCTTTCGACATTTTCTTGTAAGACAAACACAAAAAACTCCGACACGTCTACTAAAGAAATAAAAGTTTTTAAACAATTTGATTATCGAATAACAATTGATATTTGGAACGGATTCTTCGGACATGGATCAAAATTTATTTTGAACAATTCACTTATCGACAATTACGATTCTACGGATGCCAAAATCCCTTTGGCAAAACCTCTGACTTTGTATTATATATCTTTTCATTCAAAAAAGGATAGCAAAACCCAAAGCACTAGTACGCTTGTTCCTGTTGACACGACTGAAATAGCATTTTCCAAAGATCTGTCTGACACCTTATTCTTGTTGACAAAGGATTTTCTTAAAAGCATAAAATTTAATAACTATGATACCGTAGGACAGTTGACGCCTGTCATCACGGACGATTCACATGGGCTGGTTGAATTAAACTATGGTGGCAGAAAATTATCAGCAACAATAAGTAGCATACACAATCCGACAATTGCAACAAAAGAATTGGACACACTCTTAAACTTTGTTTACAAATTTCGACCTGCAAAAAAGGACTAACTGCAGGTAACATTGGGTTTTATGCAAGTTGGGCATGACCAGCAAACATCAACAAATTGCAAATCCAGGCTGTGGTACGGGCAGGACAAACAACTTTCAACTTTAGTTCTTAAATTCAACTTTATATTTTCAATCAGCAGCAGTTGTGGGCAGACGAATAACAATTCCCAACCTGCATAAAGCCCTGCTCGTTAGGCGCAATCGAGGTAACAGCTATCAAATCCGAAGTACCAGATCTTTGTACCATATGAAATATCCATGTCCCTGTTGCGGGTATAAAACTTTCGATCATCTACCAAATGGAAGCTACAATATATGTCAAGTATGCTATTGGGAGGACGATCCTATTCAACTTGAGGATCCGAACTACGAAGGAGGATCGAATCGCGTTTCACTAAAACAAGCTCAAAGGAATTTTATAAACATAGGAGCGTGTGAACCTGAAATGCGCAAATATGTAAGAAGACCTTCTCATGATGAACAAAGGGATGAAAATTGGAAGCCATTTGAGGAAGAAGTTAAATACCAATCCCTCATAATTAACTTGGAAAACATTCAATCACTGGAAGAACTTCATCAACTTTTTCAAGTTCAGTTAAACTTCCCTACTTTCTACGGTAATAATTGGGACGCTTTTTGGGACACGATAACAGGATTGATAGATTTGCCAAATCCCTTGTACATTTCTGGTATTAATCGTTTAAGAGATATCTTGCCAAGAGAAGCTGCAATCATGGAGGAAACAGTAAAATGTTATAACAAATTAGGGATATCCAAAATCGAATTTCTTTGATGCGCCTAACAAGCAGTTCCTATGTAAAGCGTTTGCCCAGGGATTGATATGGTTAAAGTTACTACATAATAATATTTTACAGGCTGTCATTTATTGATTTTCTGATGCAGCTTGACATTTAACGGAAGTTGCAAAATCAATAAATGAGAGCGTGGATTCCTTTTCAATAATTTCTTTAAGCTCCGGCTCCTATGTGTAGTTACTTACCTGAAGCACTACCTTCATCTATTTGGTTATAAAGAATATGAGCCGCTACCAGCTTGGCGATGTAGTTCTGCAAAGAGACTACCCTGCTCGTTTTGTAGTCAACTCATGAATTTGTTTGAGCTTTAAAGAGGTTATACGTCTATGCACTAAATCCAAGCTGATAAGGCTTGCCTGATTTAATTACACTAAGAATTCTGCGGCACATTTTGTGGGCGACTTTCACAATAACAGATTTTGGATTTTTGCCGACGTGTTTTCTATAGAAGGCTTGAATTCCGGGATCCAATCGGATGGCAATCCAGGCGGATTCAATCAAATAGCTTCTAAGCAAGGCTTTACACCTTGGGGTAACGCCCATATAATTATTGGTTTCGCTACTTTGGTGTATTCCAGGTACCAGTCCGATGCAGTTGGCAAATTGGCGTTCGTTGTTGAATCGCCGAATATCACCCAGTTCAGCAAGGATAGCTGCCGATAGGATTCCGCCGATTCCTGGAATTGACTTTAAGAGATAATAGTCGGTGGTATGAACTTTTCGGCAGTAAGCACGTAATTCGTTACTGGTAAGTAGAATTTCTTGGTCCAGCAATTTGTAGATGCGCAGTTTGCTATGCAGGCATTGAAAGCCTGTTATATGCGACCAGGGGATTTGAAAGAGCCATTGCTGGAAATTTTTGCTCCAGTTGGGATTGTCAAATTCAGGAGGTATGACAATACCGTGAAAGAGCAAAAGTCCTTTGATGTTGGATTTTACCTTTCGGTGTTGTTTGACCAGTTGGTTTCTCTGGCGGAGTAAACTGCGCAGTTGTTCCTGGTCTTCAGTGGGGATATAAATGGGTTTTAGTTGGCCGAGTTGCAACTGTTTGGCGAGGTTTCTGCAATCAATCTTGTCGGTTTTCTGATAAAGTTGTTTATCCATATGTGGGATATCAGCTGGATTGACAACAGTTACCGACCATCCTAGGTTCAGGAATTCCCTGGCGGCGGAAAAGCCACAGCAACCCGCCTCGTATGAGAGCTGGACCTGGTGATCAGGAAAATGTTTAAACACGTAATTAGCCAGAATTTCCGGATCGGGGGGTAAGCTAAAGCCTTTATGATCTGAAATGTCAGTTCGAAGGTGGGCCTGCCAACTTTTTTTGTGTACATCTAAGCCAATAAATAACTTCGGTGTAGCGATCATTTGAGACTGCATAGTTCGAAATTTTAGTGGGTAATGAATACTTATACCACATCAAAAATTGGGCAGCTTAATTGATCGCTTTTACATAGATGCTTGGCGCTAGTGGGGTGGACGGGTAAAAGATCATTGGAAGTAAAGAACCAATCAATAGTTTCAGCGGAAGTGCAGTAAGGACTTTGGTAAATATATTTGAACTATAGATTAATAATCAGCGGTAGTACGCGTGGACAAACATGAATCCCCCACCAGCGCCAAGCTGCCACCGTTGGGCGTTATATCATAAAAACCTGAAATGGACAAAAAAATTAAATTGATTTACCTAATACTCATATTGACACTTAACTTTTCTTGCTTTGAAAAGAAATCACTAGAAAAAGAAACTAACAAACCTGAATTGGTTGCAACTTCAAAAGCTGACACTTTAAAATTTACTTCTGGAGTACGTGCTATCTTTCAGGACAGTAAAGGCAATTATTGGTTTGGCAGTCATAATGAAGGTGTAAGTTTTTATAATGGAAATTCATTTGAATACTTTACAGCAAATGAAGGTTTATCCGACAATCAAATCCGTTCAATCCAAGAGGACAAAAATGGGAAAATTTGGTTTGGAACTGCAAGAGGTGTTAGTGTGTATGACAAAGGAAAGTTTACTAATTATCCATTTATAAATAACAACCCAATATTTGATTGGAATAAAACCAATGGAGATTTATGGTTTAATGCAGGTGCAGAAGACGGAATAAATCGTTTTGACGGAATAAATATGAACCATTTGATTTTCCCAAAACCCAAAAATAAAAATGCTGATAATGCTGACAATACTTACGGTGTTACGGGTATATCAAAAGATAAAGATGGTAAAATTTGGATTGCTACTTATGCAGCGCTATTTAACTATGATGGTAAAATTGTAAAAATCTTTGATAAAGAAAATTTAAACTTAAAAGTTAATGAGCGTTTACATATAAGAAGTGTATTAGCAGATTCAAAAGGACGAATTTGGATAGGAAATAATGGAATTGGTGTTTTACTTATGGAAGGCAATTCAACAATTAATTTTTCTGAAAAGCATCACTTAATTCATCCAACAAGTAAAAGAAATGGAAATAAATCAGAACCAGGCACATTGGAACACCCTTTTGCTATTGAAGAAGATTCAGAAGGCAATATTTGGTTTGGAGATTTATATACAGGAGCTTGGAAATATGATGGTAAAACTTTGACAAACTATTCAATTAGTGACAAACTATCTAACCCAATGATTTGGACAATTTATAAAGACAACAAAAACAATTTGCTTTTTGGAATAGCAGACGGAAATATATTTAGGTTTAACGGAAATACATTTGAAAAGCAATTTTAGAAATACGAACGCACAACATCGGTTTGGCAATATGGCGGCTGAAGTGCTTCTATGAAACATTTACGCAAGGTTCAATGGCAGTAATTCTATTGAACTTTTGTGCTAAAATTCCGCCAAATCGCCAAGCCCAAAAAAACGTTAGTGGCAATGGCATTAACGGTACTACTTTAAACTATCGAATACTATGATTGATTTTCAAGACAAAATTCCAAGAACAATAACCATATTTACGCTTCTTTTATTTGGAGCCATTTTCCTTTATTTAAGTAATGGAACAAAATTCTTTTCTATTGCAACTTGGTTATTTTCAATACCGTTTATAATAGTTTCAAGGAGAGAGAAAGGAATATTTTCTTTCTTAGTTATTCCTTTAATCTTCGGGATAATTAGTCAATTATCATTCTGGAAATTTACATATGACAATACTCAAAGTTTTCTATTTTATATACCATTTTTAGCTGGAATCTATTACGGGTGTGTATTTTACATTGATGCAATTATTTATCAAAATATTAAAGGATTTACTGCAACATTAATTTTCCCTCTTGCTTACACTTCATTTGAGTTTTTACTTAGTCTTTTTAATCCCTTTGGGACAGCCGGACTTTTAGGGTATACACAATTAGATTTCTTAGCTTTTTCACAGCTAGCTTCCTTGACTGGAATGTGGGGAATGACTTTTATGATAACTTGGTTTGGTTCTGTTATATGCTGGTTGTTTGACAATCGTTTTAAATGGAAAAAAAGATTTATAGGTGGACTTATATATTTTTCCTTGCTTGCATCAATATTGGTTTATGGAGTTGTGAGAATCAATATGCCATTGCAGAACAGCTTTGTGAGAATTTCAGGAATTCATACACATGATAAGGTTGTAGAAGGAGAGAAAATGAATTTTGTACTCAGTAAAAAAGACACGACACGGTTTAAAGAAATTTCAAATTCAATCATTAGTCGGCTAATTAAAGAAACAAAAGAAGAAGCAAAAAACAAATCTAAAATTATAGTTTGGAGTGAAATATCAACCTTAATCTTAGACAAGGATGAAGATAGTTTGGTCAATGTATTTAGAACACTTGCAAAAGAAGAAAAAATATATTTATTAACGAACCCATTTTCAATAGGTACTAATGCTGCTATTTCAGAAAATAAAATATTATTTTTTTCACCCAAAGGTGAGTTATTATCCAAACACATTAAATATGGCGGCAATTTTATGGAAGGCACTTTGGAAGGAAACAAAACAATTAACACAAATGTGACCTTATATGGTAATTTGGCTTCTTTAATTTGTTGGGACGCAGATTTTCCATCAATTGTAAAGCAGATTGGAAAATCTAATGCCGATGTTTTATTGATACCTGCGTCAAATTGGAAAGAGATTTCCCCGTTACATACAAATGTTGCTGTTTTTAGGGGAATTGAGAATGGTTGTTCTATAGTTCGTCAAACAAGAAATGGACTTTCAATTATCACAGATCCAAGGGGAAAAATCATTTCGCAGATGGATCATTTTGCCACTAATTCATGGATTATGTCTGGAGATGTTCCGAATAGAAAAATCTGGACTTTGTATCCTCTCATTGGAGACATATTTGGATGGTTAGCAATTGTCGGGCTTGTATGTTTGTTACTCTATTCATTTATTAAATCAAAATCGACACTCTAATTCAAAGCCAGACGGAACAAAAGTCAACATCAAGTTTGACAAGTGAACAAGCGGCGTACAACATGGGGTTTTGTGCAAGTGGGGCACGACGTTTTCACTTCAGCTAGAGAATAAACAATGAACATTTATATATAAATTGAGCAGCGACTATGGGCAGACGGAATGCTAGTTCCCCACCTGAACAAAGCCCTATTCATTAGCTACCATTGAGATCCTATAAATTCAAGCACTCTTTTAATGCCATTTACATTTGCCCATCCTGCTATTGTACTGCCATTGACAAAACTACCTGTTAAGTGGTTTTCGTTAACCGGACTAATAGTTGGAAGTATTGTTCCAGACTTTGAATATTTTTTTCGGATGCGAGTTAAAAGTACTTATAGTCATACAATTGGAGGTGTTTTCTGGTTTGATTTACCAATTGCCATTATAATTTCGTTTCTATTTCATCTAATCGTAAGAGACAGTCTATTTAAAAACTTGCCTATATTTTTGAGAAAGAGACTTACTACATTTACTAAGTTCAATTGGTTAGCATATTTTGCCGATAATTGGCCTGTTGTATTGCTCTCAATATTAATTGGTATATTTTCGCATATCCTATGGGAAAATCTTACCCATGATAATGGCTATATTGTTGAAAGAATCACACTGTTTAAGAATGAGATTTTTTTCAATGATATACCTATACCATTATTTAAAGTTTTTCAACATTTAAGTACACTTCTTGGAGGATTATATATTTATTACTATTTATGGACAATTCCTGAAACTTCCAATGAAGTAAGACAAGCAAAATATACTTACTGGGTTGTTTTCAGCGTATTAACCTGTTTAATATTTTTTTTAAGAGTTATCCAAGGGTTGGAGGTGAGGCAGTATGGAAACTTAATTGTAACTATTATATCTGCTACTTTATTAGCTTTTACTTTGACACCTATTTTGACAAAAAAGTGGAACAACGGCAGATAACAGAGAAGTTTGGCACTAGTGGGGCGGACGGAATACAAATTCCCCACCATCGCCAAGCTGCCGCCGTTGGTGGCAATTAAATTCAAAATTCATTCAATTCATTAATCTAAATAGACACTATCTTATGAAAAAAGCAATTGGAATTATACTATTCTTATTTTTAAATAAATATTCCTTTGGACAGACACATTCAATCGTTGGAGCATGGTTTTGGTCTGACTCAACAAAACAGACATCCATTTTTTTTAAACAAGACGGAAGCATACAAATGCATTCCGGTTCTAAAGGCGGAGAAATCCTAACTAAAAATCTAAGAAATGGAACTTATATACTGACATCAAAAATGTTGAAAATAAAATGGGTTGACAATACCGAAGAGAAAATTAAAATTAATTTTGTAGACAAACATAGTTTTGTTTTAACAGTAGGTGACAAAAACAAAAAAACTGAACAGACCTTTAGACGTGTGGTCGACGAAGAAGTTATCGAAGAATAATAACCATAATATTTATCAGCTTAAGTTCCAGCTGACGAAATACCATCAGCTTTTGTACATAAATTCATCAACATAATTTAAATCAGCAGCGATTGTTGGCAGACGTAATTCTAATTCCCAACCTGCATAAAGCCCTGTTCGTTCTTGGTAAGATGTAAAGACACCCAACAAATTAACAAATGAACATAAAACACAAAGCTGTAATATTTGACATGGACGGAGTAATTATAGACTCAGAAAGACTATGGAAACAAGCAGAGAAAGAAATCTTTTCTTCCTTAGGGGTAATGGTAACCGATGAATATTCCGAAATAACAAAATCAATGACAACTTCAGATGTCACAGGATTTTGGTTTGACAAATTTCCTTGGCAAAATGTAAGTTTGGACAATGCGGAACAAATGGTTATATCAAGAGTTACACAACTAATTGACACAGAAAACTGTGAAATAAATGGCGTGAAAGAGTTTATAGAAAATCTTAAAGCCAGGAACTATAAAATTGGAATGGCGACAAATTCCCCCAATAGTATTATACCAACTGTTTTAAATAAAATAGATGCATTACACCTTTTTGACACAATTTCGTCAGCAGAATTTGAAGCCAATGGAAAACCAGATCCCGCTATCTATTTAACTACAGCTAAAAAACTCAGTGTTAATGCAATAAACTGTGTAGCAATAGAGGATTCATATTCTGGTATGTTAGCCGCCAAAAAAGCGGGTATGAAAGTTGTCGCTTTTACTAATGGCAATACGGAAATAAATTTTGACATTGCAGACTATAAAATTGACTGGTTTAAAGACTTTGATATTAACCAACTTAACTAACCTGCCGCTAACATCGTATTAGCAATAGTGGGGCTGACAGATGTAAAACGTTAGCTGAAAAGATTATAACATAATACTTCAGATAGATATGAAAAGACTTTTTCCCATAATCCTAATTGTAATAGTAATTGGGACACGCTCATTTGGGCAAAATACATTTCCTAATCTTGACACAAACTCACTTGTAAATCGAAACTTCAAATTAGATAAATTAAATAAGCCTTATACTTTGATAATTTACGGTGGCGTAGGTTGTAGCTATTCGAAGTATCTAATAGAAAATTTAGATGTGTTTTCAGAATGTAAAGATAAATGCGACATTATACTAATAATGGACCAAGCAAAAGACAGCATCAATAAGCATATGCCCACTATAATTGAGAAATATCCAACATTTACAAATACCATCTTGCAATATCGACTCAGAAAAAAATCTGACATTTTCCCTCAGCTATTATTGTTTAAAAATAAAGTACAAATTGACCATTTCATTGGAATCAAAGAAGGTATGTTAAGCAGGACAAAAAAACTAATTGTTGAGGATAAATAAATTGGCCAGGTGAATTATGACGATCAGAAATAAATATTTAAATATTGGCCTTGTTGAAACATTTAAGATTGAATTCAAACGTTGACAAGACATTAATTAGTCCAATCCGTAAACTTTAGCAGACATTAGAACAGAAACAGTTATGACAATAAACTTTTTTTCAGATCCCAAAAACAATGCTCATGCGAAAGCAAAAAGCCTAATGCAGGAAGATTTCTTCTGGAGCCCAATCGATGAAGCCGGACCGTTTGGAAGCGACTCTGGAGCCGATGCCGCAGAAGGCTTTAACAGATGGCGGAAACATAATCAAAACCTAAGTCCTATCAAATATCTTAATGATCTTTTAATTAATTGGGGTATGCCCCTTTTGGACTGGAATGAGTTAGATGAAAGAAACATATATCTGGCCAGGTTGATCAGTTAAGAGAAGCAATGAAAAACTCACCTAATAATTTTGCCAATGATCCAACCGATCAGTACTTACAAGATATTATTCTTCAATCGTCGGGAAGAATGGGCGACATCTATTTGTTACAGATGGATAATGCGATTATAGGTACTGGTTTCGCACAGTTTGTGATGGAAGGAAAAATTGATGAAGATTTGCAATACCTAACTCTAACAGCGTTGAAGAGACAACTTTTACCCGTGCTGATAAATCGATATAGCGCCAATCATCAGGAAATAAGAAAGCTAGTACTTGGTAAACTCCTGAATGTTATTGAACAGGCAAATCTCTGACTCCAGAGGTCAAGTAACCACTAATGCGACCAGTCTTAATTATCATTGTTCTTATTCTGACAACACCAGCCAGCTCGTGCTTTTGTCAGACATACAAAACATTGCATAAAGCTGAAATAACCAAAAACGACAGTTATGAAATAAAAAGTATGTCAGGCTGTTGTGGTTGTAAAGCTATTCTATACAATGTTATTAGGGATAGTCGAATCATAGAACAGTTTGTGGTTGAAACCTACTGTGGCATATTTAATCCAACAAAGCACCTGTTTACCTTAGACAGAAAAGGGCGGGTAATAAAAATAAAATCGTTTGTTGCGGTCACAGATAGCTCTTTTACTCTACCTACGACAGACATTGATAAAAAGGCCTTCCTTAAACTAGATAGTATTTACAAAGAATGGATAGGCTTAAATAAAAGGCAGATAAAATTTGCGGACATAACTGGTTTCAGGGAGAATGGTCAAACTCATATGCCTTTGGGTGTGAAGCTTGCGAAAGTTACCACAAAATAGTAGGGCATTTACCAACATCATACCAGAATACTGAAATAGCTCCCTACATAACTGGACTGAATGTAAAAATCAGTTTAGTACATTAAATTTAGGGTATCAAACAAAAGACATCAACGGATTCTTTTCGGAGAGATACTAAGCACTTTGACTAATGCCAAATTTGACAAACTTATATACCAAATGGGCGCTTCCACCAGAACGGGATTTTGGATGGAAAATGAAAACATTAGCCTCAGCCAAAACAAATTTTTTAATAGATAAAAATAACGTCTTTCATTTAACAATTGAACACGACATCCTACGCGGTGTCACACCGAAAATGCTCTGTTGGTGGTTCCAAAATATAGACGGTGAAATGACTTATCAAGGAAAAACATACCCGAAATACCTGGTTTGGCATCCAAAAGATCATATACATTGGAGTTTGACAAAATCTTCAGCAAATAAGAAAATCGAACCAGGTTCATATTTTAGAATTGTTGAAGCATTCGACCGAAATATGAAATTCTTAATTGATAGTATAGAACTAGTTGAAAAACTTGATGAAACAGGAATACGATTAACAAGAAAGATTGGGAAAATTGAAGTATTTTCTCTTCAACACGATTTTATCAAGGATGGGAACAATACGATTTATAAATCAAAAATGATCATTGGAACAAGTAACGCATTTTGGAGTACTATCTTTAATTCGTATGTCAGACCTCATTTTTTTACTCACGAAATGGGAACAGCCTGGCTGAAACACAACATTGAAGAAGTTGGAAATTTTGAATTCTTTTTGCCAGATCTATATGATAACAATTAAATTCTAATACCGAATGCGCAAATATTCAGTCCTACTATGCGTGCTCATAACTACTATTTTTTTGCTGATAGCGACCTTTCTCTATCCAGGTGGATCAATCCTTGACAAAAATTCAGTAGGGTTTACCTGGTCAAAGAATTTCTTCAGTAATTTATTTTTACCTAAGGCTCTAAATGGTTCAGATAACCCATCAAGAATTTGGGCATTTATCGGAATGGTATTCCATTCAATCGGGTATGGTATTTTCTTTATGCATACTGCGCGTAAGATACCCCATAAACATACCAAGTTGGTTTTAAAATCAGTGGGTATTGCCAACATGGTTTTTACCTTTCTAATAGCTACCCCTTTGCATGACCTTATGGTAACAATCTCGAGTACACTTACCATGCTTGGCTTATTTTACATTACAGTATTTATACTAAGGACAAAACTCCATTGGTTGAAGTTTTTTTGTATTGCGAGTATGCTTCTATTCTATTTGACCTTGTTCTTGTATGGGGCGGGAGATTGGGGATTGTTGGCCGTAATGCAAAAGGTTACTTTTATCTGTTTTATGTTATTGGTTTTGGCAATTGAGTATTTCACAAAAAGCGAAGACTTTCAACAGAAGAGCAGAACAGCTTATCAATAATTAAAAGACCTCTGATCAGATGAATCTAACAATGCGAACATTAGAAATGGCCATTTTAACGAAAACCCATTCTTGTTGGCTAAAATAAATGAAACCTTTTCAACTAATACTTTTAATTAGCTTTCCTTTCCTTTGTTTTGGACAGGATATACTAAATTTCGATACTACGATAAATAGTACTCCACTTACTACAGTAGATACTGTTATTTCAGACTCCATTCAGACTTCAATTACAATTGTTCCAAAGAAAAGTAAAAATATCAGGAAACGAATACAAAAGCAGCAGTCAAAATTAGACACAGCAAAAGTCATTGAACAAAATATTGCAACTACTATACGCAAAGATGAGAACAATAATTCAAACATCCGCTTTTTGTTGATAATTGCATTACTAATTATCATAGTAGCATATTTTTATCGATATAAAACAAACGTAAAGCAGCCGGACAAAATATACGATGACGAAATTTCTGATTATGTTAAGAGACTTACCTTAACTCGAAGAGAGTATTACAGAAATGTTTACCTAAAATCAGCAGCCTGGAAAAGAAAACGGTATCTCGTTTTGAAACGAGACAAATGGACATGTGTATATTGTGGTGGTCGTGCCACACAAGTTCATCATTTAAAATATGCAAAAAGAAACATTGGCAAAGAACCCATCGATTGGTTGGTTTCAATTTGTGGACCATGCCATGATTCAAAGCATTGATATCTGAATACCTGCGACCAAGATGGGATTTAAATATTGAAAGATTTAAATCAAACTTTTAGCAAAATAGCAATCATGGGATTATTTCAAAATATTGATTTTAAGTTGATTAATTTTTCAAATAATATTGGAGCGCAACTATCCAGAGATCGACCTGAATATCCCGAGGAACTTAAAATATTCGAAGAACGCAGAATTGATTGGATTGATGATGGCATAAATAAGGCAATTATCATTCAACCAGATTTTGAAATCAATGGAGTTAACAAAGAGAGTTGGAATTTTATTCTTTTTGCGTGGTATAACGATGCCAATTCAGTAGATATACCCAGATGGATTGAAATATTAATAAGCAAAAAGAATTTTAATTTTATTGAATCACAAATTGATAAACTGCTGGAGGAAGCAATATTTAAATTAAATAATATTGAAAAGATCAATTTAAAATAATTATATAAAATATATACTTTGAACAAAATTAACACAGCTGAAAAAACACCATGAAAACAAATTTTAAAATTATTCACGGAGACATAACTAAGGTTAAAGTTGACGCCATTGTTAATGCAGCGAATACATCTTTACTTGGTGGAGGCGGTGTTGATGGCGCAATTCATAGAGCAGGAGGACCTGAAATACTTGAAGATTGCAGGAAAATAATTGCAAAACAAGGAGGCTGTAAGGTTGGTCAGGCTGTTATTACTACAGGTGGACTATTACCTGCTTCTTATGTAATTCATACAGTTGGACCTGTTTGGAATGGAGGGGCAAATAAAGAGACTGAACGATTGGCAAATTGCTACAAAAATTCCCTAGAATTAGCTGTTTCATACAATTGCACATCTATCGCATTCCCCAATATAAGTACCGGTATTTATAAATTTCCAAAGGAATTAGCTGCTAATATTGCGATAAAAACTGTATTTGAATTTATAAACCAGAATTCTACACTTGAAACAATTGTTTTCGTTTGCTTTGACCTGGAGAATATGAAACACATTGAGCAACAATTCGAATTAATTAAATCTTCAGAGAATATATAATTATTGCATAACAACAATTGAAATATCAAAGCACAGCAGTCGAAACTAAGTTTGTAATTTTTAATTTTTAATTATTGGTATTGTTAGAAATCAAGTAATCATATACAAAACCAAATAATGAAGACAATAATATACGTACCACTTTTAACTATAATTCTTACATTCTGAGTTAATCTACATACAAGCAAAAGTGATACAACCGAAATGTTTGACAATTTCAATGAAAAAAATCAATCCTACTTTAATTCAGCAGACAGACATATTGCAGGTATTAAAGATAGTTTAGTAAGGGACAAAATAAAAACTCTTGTATCCGCTCAACTATCAAAATACAATTCCAAAATTGCTAAACATAAGGAACTTTTAAAATTCTAAGTTCAAGTAATTAGTGCAATTTTCTGTTGTAGCACTTGGTTAGGTGTTTTATAATTAAATTTTCGAACTGGTCTGTTATTTAGCAATGTTTCCACTGTTTTTATTTCTTCATTTGTCACGT
>NZ_JAKRWF010000088.1 GCF_022352215.1 Flavihumibacter cheonanensis | reverse complement strand
GCCCATCGACCGGATCGGCACGGGCCTGCTCGGGTGAGAGGTATTCGGGTGTTCCGACCACCATGCCGCTCAGGGTGAGTCCGGTTGCACCCAGCGAGCGCGCCACACCAAAGTCGGTGATCTGCACGTCATCGCTGTCGGAGACCATCACGTTCGCTGGCTTGAGATCGCGATGAATCACGCCACGGTGGTGCGCGGCGGCCAGACCCAGCGCGATCTGTCGCACCAGGTTAAGCGCACGGTCCGGCGCGAGCGGCGCCTCGCTGTCGATGATGCGGTCGAGCGGCCG
>NZ_JAKRWF010000087.1 GCF_022352215.1 Flavihumibacter cheonanensis | reverse complement strand
ACATCATCGGTGGGACATTACGCCCAGGATACAGTCACATTTCTGAATCAGTCAGTGAATTGCTTTCACCAGGATCGCCCAACAAGAAACTGCTGGACATTCTAAATGTAACCTTCGCCTTGCTCTACTTATTATTTGGCATCGGAGTATTAAATTTTGTGATGACAAGCGAGCATAACGTATTGGTAGGTCGTATCGGGGCAGGATTGATCATTGCTGTTGGGATAGCCAGTCTCGGGAGTGCCATCTTTCCCCAGGACGCTACTGGAGCTCCACGCACATTGCCCGG
>NZ_JAKRWF010000086.1 GCF_022352215.1 Flavihumibacter cheonanensis | reverse complement strand
GTTTCATCACGTCCCCGAGCGAGCCGCCCGACTGTTCCGCGTGCGGCATGAATTGTTGCTGAGTCGCGTTGCCGCCGAGCGCGTTATTGATCGCGGCGGCGATCAGAGCGAAGCCCCACTCGAGGCGCATTCCGACGTGCAGCGACCCGCGCCGCTGCATGTAGGCCGACCACTGCTGGGCCTCGGCGTAGGACATTCGCTCCTTCGCCTCTTCGACCGTCCGGCCGCCGATTCCGTTCAGCACGAGGTCGTGCCAGAACTCGTCGGCGGCCGTCAGTTTTTTGCGGGA
>NZ_JAKRWF010000085.1 GCF_022352215.1 Flavihumibacter cheonanensis | reverse complement strand
GATCGTGTTGGTGGCGGTCGTCGACGCGCTCCACTCGTTCGTGCTGTATCGGCGGGAGTGGCGGCGTCATCGCGAGCGCCTCGCCGACGCGTTCGCCTCGGACCCGCCCGCTTCCAAGGAGGACTCTCGGTGAGCTCCTCGGACCGTCCGTCCCGATGGCCCTGGCCGCTGCTGCGCTTGATGGCGGTGCCCTACGGGCTCGTGGTCGCCTGGCGAAACCGGCGGTTCGATCGCGGCGCCGGCGTGCGGCGTCTCGAATGCCCGATCGTCTCGATCGGGAACCTCACCG
>NZ_JAKRWF010000084.1 GCF_022352215.1 Flavihumibacter cheonanensis | reverse complement strand
CCGACCGGCTGGATACGATCGCAGGCGGTTTTGCGATTGGCCAGAAGCCAACCGGCACGCGCGATCCCTTCGGGCTGCGCCGCGCCGCGCTCGGTGTCCTGCGCATCCTGGTCGAGGGCCGGCTGCCGCTGAATCTGCGCGAGCTGATCGCAGCCGCGCTCGCCGCCGTGCGCGCCGACCTCGGCCGCATCGCCGGTGGCGCCGCTCCCGAGCTGCCGGAGTCGCTCCCCGAGGAGATCTACGACTACATGATGGAGCGGCTGCGCGCGTGGTGGCTCGAGGGCGGCCG
>NZ_JAKRWF010000083.1 GCF_022352215.1 Flavihumibacter cheonanensis | reverse complement strand
AGACTTCTTCTGAAATTGGTGGCGGATTGAACGACGAGTTCATCTACGATTGGTGCCATCCAAACGACGAAGGAAGTCAGCTGATATATCAGGCCCTTAAGGATCTCATTGGACCGCTGTTTCGAGAAGCTGCGAATACGCCGGACCAGTGAGCCGGATTTTCCCGGCATCGCCAACCACCACCCTGTTCGGCATGCTCGAGCTTCTCAAGAGAACGACTGTCCGTCGAGCACTTAGCAAGGCAGAGCTTACCGGGAAGAACCGCGACTTTCCCGACCAGCCGGCTGCC
>NZ_JAKRWF010000082.1 GCF_022352215.1 Flavihumibacter cheonanensis | reverse complement strand
CTTCTTAAAGGCGCGGTCCAGATCGAGCGGGTAGAGCTTGTCGGGTGTCACGCCATCGGCGAGCAGTGCGATTTCGAGCGCACCGGGAGCCGACCACTTGTAGAAGGTACGCTTGCCGGGGAACTTCTCTGTATCGAAGAGATCCGCCCAGTTCTGCGGCGTTTCCTTGAGCACGTCCTTGTTGTAACCGATGACGAACGAATAATAGAAGCTGCCGACGAAATGATCGGCGACGAAGCGCGGGTCGATCTTGCTCTTGTCGATCACCGAGAAATCGATCGGCTCGAGC
>NZ_JAKRWF010000081.1 GCF_022352215.1 Flavihumibacter cheonanensis | reverse complement strand
TTCCAACCGCCAGGTGTTCAACTTTATCCTGGAGCCGCCAGAGGTGCGCCAGGTTGAGCCGCCACCGCCGCTGGAAATACCAGTCAACGCCGAAGGCATCCAGGAGGTGGATCTGATCGTCACCCCGGGCGGCTATTCCCCACTGCGCTTCTCGGTTCAAAAAGGGGTGCCGGTGCGTCTCACCTTTCGCCAGCTGGGCAGGGTGGGCTGCGGCAACGAGCTGAATTTCCCGTACGGGGAGGGCTTGGCTGCTGCTTTGAAGCTGGAGGATCCCAACGACAAGAAGGTC
>NZ_JAKRWF010000080.1 GCF_022352215.1 Flavihumibacter cheonanensis | reverse complement strand
TTCCGTCGAGCATCGACGCCAATCACAGCCTCACGGCGTTCAACGCCTCGTCCAGCCCCTTGACCCTGAAGATCATGCTCATCGTGGTGCTGCTGTTCATCCCGGTGGTGCTGGCCTACCAGGTCTGGGCTTACAAGCTGTTCAGCGTCAAGGTGACCGACGAGGATCTGGCCCACGAGGAGACCTACTGATTCCGTCCTGAGCCCCCTGCCTGCCGCATCGACCGCGATGTCCGCCGGATCGACGCGGCGAGCGGGGACCATGGAAACACCCAGTTTGCACGGAGATT
>NZ_JAKRWF010000079.1 GCF_022352215.1 Flavihumibacter cheonanensis | reverse complement strand
GTTTGATCAGATCTCCTATAACAATCTCGCCCAGCGCGTGCTCGGCGGGGATGGTTTCACCTTTGGAGAGCTGTGGTGGCCGCTGACAGCCCCAGGCGAGCCCACTGCGCACTGGAGTTTTCTTTACACCCTCTATCTGGTGATTGTGTACGCAATCTTTGGCCCGAACCCATTGGCAGCTCGATTGATCCAGGCGGTGATCGTTGGCATCTTGCACCCTCTGTTGGCATACTTGATTGGCAAGCGTGTCTTTGGTCAGATCGCCGGTTTGATTGCGGCTGCTATCACT
>NZ_JAKRWF010000007.1 GCF_022352215.1 Flavihumibacter cheonanensis | reverse complement strand
ATTTTGTCCGGCTTAGCAAGCTGAAGCAATTGTTCCGGGCCAACTTAAAAGGACCTTTTGATTTAAAAGTTAGGGCAACCACCGACACCATAACACGTGTACAGCCGGCGTTGAATTACCGCTAACGGCCAGGTATTTGCGAAGGCTGGGGAATAAACTTCCGTCGGCCCGGCTACCTTAAGCTAAATTTTTAAATGAAAGTTGATGGTTTGCACATAGCTAAATAGTTATTCGCCTGCCCGATATGAAGCCAAATTGAAAAACAAAAAGTTGAATCAAGGCTTCCGTCCGCCCAGCTTTTGCAAATACCAATGTTGTAGGCAGCCTTTTCACGCTAGAACTATTTTTCTTTACTGAAAAAAATACTTTCTCCGCTATCTGGGTCGCCAACAATAAATTCTATTCTATATCCTGAAAAATTTCTGTCAATATGAGCTGTTGTAAACCCTTTGTCACACTGAAAGGAAAGTTCATTAAACTTGAATTGCCAGTCAACAAAATATTTCCCAGTTTCACAGACATTTATATTTGGTGTTGGTGTTAAATAAAATGTCCCGTCATTTTTGAATTCAAGAGTATATGAATGATATTGGTTAGTTGAAATAAGACTATTTGCGTCAGTGATATGATAAACGCCAACAAGGTCTTTATCCGTAGGTTTTTTAGTGAACTTGTCATGCGAAAATTCGTAAAGAATAACAATAGCAACTATCCCTATTGGAATACTCATAAAAATGAGCCCTTTCGTTGTAGTTGAATTTCTTTTATCTTTTTTTAAAAGACCTACAAACAAAATGATTATCCCAACTATGAAGACAATTGCTAATAGTAAAATCAGGAAAATAAAGAGGATGCTTATTCCATTCATGGTCTGTATCTAAGGTTGCCTACAACGTTCAGGTATTGGCGAAGGCAGGGGCATTACTAACGGCCCGCTCGGCCAACCGATATTATATTTACAAATGTTCATTTATAATTCCAATAGCCTAATAGAAATCGTGACCAGCCTGGACATATGCTCATCAATGATCTACTGTTGAAGTTTCCTCGTCCCGCCCTGCTTTAGCCAATACTTTTGTTGGTAGCAGTGCTTTTTGTCCAACTGAATGTTGCGTCTCTCGTCAGGTAAGCCTTTTCAATTGCAAGGTCGTTACTAAACGTGTCAATGATGGTTTGTAAAAGTTCCTGCTTGTTGTATGTTCCTTTTGTTCGTCTAACGTCAACGTAATGTTCTCTTGCTAATTTCTCTGTCAACTCATGAACGGTTGAGATTACTAAAGTGTTGCCCAAATTTTCAGCAATCTTGATAGCCGTTATGAAAAGTACAATTCCACTCACCGCAATTTTCCATTCATAGAATAAAGCACCAAGTGACAATAAAAAAACAAGTGCAAATGTCAATGCAAGCCAGCTTGGATAGGTCAAGATTTTAATGTCTATGCCAACAGCCCTTTTGAATTTCTTTGCTTTTTGCGGACGGTCACGACTTGGAAACAGGTCTGAAAGTTTAGTGGCAAGCTGGATATTGTCACGGCTCATTTGTTGTGTCGAAGCAATAGCTTCACGAACTCGATAAAAAGCTTGCTGTTTAGTGCAGTCGTCACGATTTTCGTAGTTAGTGTGGTTTTCAAACACGTCGCACAGGTCGCCAAATGTCTTGATATGGATGAATGCGTCCCTGTTGAACTTCATGCCGAATGACTTTTCAAGTTTTACAACGACGTCAAAGATGTCTTCGTCTTCGTAGTCGTTCAGTTTTGCTATAGTATCGAGGTCTGTCATAGCATTGCTACCAACGGAACAGGCATTTCTGCAGTAGCGGAAATTAATGTTTCGTCAGCTTAAATTTATTGGTTAGTTAAATAGAATTACAATTGTTCAGCACTTATTCTTCAGCCGCTATTGCAGAAATGCCATGTTGCCTGCAGTTAAAGTCGTCATGTGGCAGCTACTTGTAAATAATCTTCAATCCTTCCGTCAACAACAGTCAACTTCTCTGGGTCTGGATAGTTAGAGTTGTTTAGTAAGTTCCATTTCTCTTGTCCTGCAATTACCCGTGTTGGCTTTATTTTCTTACCATAGCTGAATGTCTCCAATAGAAGAATTTCGTTATTCAGCCCACGCCCCTCCACAACTTCAAATTTGTCGGACGGAAATTTTCTATTTGGATAAAAGTCTTGACCGCCAAATGAGAAAACTTTGTTGTCTGGAAGCTGAAAAAGGTAATGAACGCCTTCGTCCTCATGCTCTTTCAGTTCATAATACAAGTCGGAGTTGACCTCAACGACTGTCACAAGGTTCTTGTTTTTTAAAAAGGCAATACTTTTTCTCTCTTTCTGCTGTTTCAGGTATTCCTTGCCGGTCACCCAAGCACCAATTCCAATGTAAATGACCACAGTTGCAACTAAAAGAAGCACCTTACTTGTCGAGTCCATTTTGAAGTATGCGAAAGTGCCAACAACAAAAACAAGCAGTGTCCAGAAAAACAAGAACCGCTTTTGACTTTTGAAGTTCCTGTCTAACTGGTTTAGTCGCTTGTCAAGGATTTTTAGCTCTTTGTCTTTTAATGGTCTTTGCAGTTTCAAGGTGTCTGAATTGATTGCAGGCAACGGCGGCAGCTTGGCGATGGTGGGGAACTTGAAACCCGCTCGCCCATAACTACCGCTAATTATTCATCTGTTGTTGAATTTAAATTACCTAAGGTTCATTTTATTCTTCCGCTAAAACTGATGCCTGGTTATATTCTACTGCCGGTTGCTTATCACGTCCGCCCCACTAGTGCCAAACTGCACTGTTAGGTGCAGGTTTTTATTTTATTTATGTCAATTTACTTTTTTTTATATCTTCAATTATTTCGTCTGTAATAGAAATTAATTTATTCTCTATTTGTTTTGATAGTTTATCCAAGTCGTTAAAGTTTGGCTTGTCAATTAGCACTGTTTCAAGAATTGAATATTGAGGTCTTGTTGTTCTTTCTTTATTCCACTTTGTCGATTTAAAGTATTCCCAATATTTTTCTTGAATTGGGATTGTCTGTCCTAACAGCCAAATTTCAAACTGCATTTTTCTATGGTTCAGTACAAGTCCCATTTTCAGCTTTCTCTTTTTTAAAAAGTCGTTTGTGTAATAAAAATATGTATAGTCCATATAACCTTGAAAAAGACTTCCGAATGAATATGCGTCTGCAAGGTTGTTTGATAAATTTGTTCCAAGTCTTGTTACATATTTAACAAGTCCAACATATGCTTCTTGAATGTCACCTTTTTCAAGTTGCTCTTTGTATTTGTCAACGAAATAATTTAAGTCTTTCATTTTAATTTTAAGTCATTACTTGTTTATGGTCGATTTTCGGGTGGTCGGGTTAACTTGCACCTAACGGCGGCAGCTTGGCGATGGTGGGGAATTTATGTTCGTCCGCCTGTACTACCGCTGATTATTGATTTACTATTGATTTTTACTTAAAAGAGCCTAATAGAGACTATCCGTTGAAATTGATGCCGATTTAATTTCTGCCGCTCATCCTTGACCCGTCCGCCCCACTAGCGCCAAACTGCTCTGTTAGTGGCAGTCATTCGTCCTCTTGGTGGTCACCCAACATTTCATTTTGATAGCCAACAATTTCCACATTTTCTAAGGTACTTAATACATCAATTAACTCACCTCCCTGTTCATAGTGCTTCAGCCTAAATGTGGTGTTTTTGTGAGTATTTTGCCGTATCACGACTTGCAATTTTTCTTTAGGCTCTCCAAAAGCATTTTTTAAATCATTGCAGTAAACCGTCTTGATATGTCGTTTTGGAATGTCAATGCTGATTTTCTTTCCAGTAATTAAAACGCTCTTTTCCTCAAATAGTAAAATGGCAGGTTTGTGCAGTCTTGACCGATAGTAAAGAGGCACAACAATAAGAAGTCCGATAAACGAAAAGGACGATAATACTTTAAATGAATTCGGAACTATTAAAATGTAATATGCGGTCTGCATCTCCGACGAAGACTTAGAGTTTGTCGCTGGATACATAACCACATAAAATATGAATAAAAAAACAAAAAGGAAAATCATAAGGCCGTAAAGAAAACTACTCACTATAGGTATTTTTTGACGTATGAGTATTTCAAATTCTTTGGGTGTTTCCATTGGAGGGTTTCTGATTGCCACTAACGGGCAAAGCATTGGCGAAGTAGGGGGATTCCTTGCACGTCTGCCTGGTTAAAGATACAATGATGACTAGAATTGCCAATGCTCATTTCCCCACGTCTGCCCCCTATTTTGCCAATGCTATGTTATCGGTAGCTCTTCTTTCGTCAGTCATAGTGCGAATCTATTAAATGTTTTCCCGTCAAACTTAAATGCTCCGTTTTCGTGTGTTCCAAGCCATAGGTGGCCTTTATTATCTTTGTAAATGCTGAATAAAGTTATGTTTTTGGAATTATCTTGAACAGGATAATGTATGACATTCGCTCCATCGTATTTCCAAACTCCATCAAGATAGGTTACAAACCACAAATTGTCATTGTCATCTCTCACTGTTGATAGATATTCGTCCAAATTGCTGTTCTTTATTCCATCCAAACTGCCTATGCTTTCGTGTCTTGTATAAAACTTATTGCTTTTTAATGTTATGTTGTCGTAAATACTATAACGGTTTTCGGTATTGAACCAAAAGTCACCATTTTTATCTTCCGTAATAGAACGCACACCGTTTGCTCCCTCGTTACGAAATTCGGTCACATCTTCTTCGGTTATCCAATCAAACGATTTTCCATCATATCGGCAAACACCAACAGGGTTTGTGCCAAACCAAATATTGCCTTTTATGTCTTTATAAATACTGTAGACTCCAAAAGGATTGGGCAGATTTGGTGGCTCAGGCAACTGCAATTTATGTAAAGTTTTGCCGTCATACCGATAAACGTAATTTTCTAAATCGTAGGTATGTTTAAACCATAAATCTATGGATGTAAGTTGCCAATCATTGCTGGGAATTGGAGCTAATGTTGTAAATGTGTTTCCGTCAAACTTAACAATGGTCGGCTTTGGATAAAAGCTGGCGAAGTATATATTGCCAGATTCATCTTGTTGTATTTCATCAACTCTATTGTTTGGCAAACCGTGCTTTGTTGTGTAATTAATCAATTTCGTTCCATCATATCTATAAACTCCTGTTTCCCAACTTCCAAACCAATAAATATTTTTCTTGTCTTGATAAACGACCATTATGTTACTGCCGAGTTCTTTTACCGTGTCACCTTTTAAAAATTGGTCACTGTTACCTTTTTGATAAGAGGACTGACCGTTGCACGATGTCAAAACTGTCAATATGCTTAAGAAGATTGTTATGTGAAATTTCATTGTATGTCTATATGTTAGATGTGTTGTCATAGAGTTACCGATAACGCGTTTATTTACGCAATTAGACGAAGTTCGTTAAAAATTAAATGCCTCATTATCAATCACCTTCTTCGCGTTGAGGCGGATTGTGGTTGCGCCAATACAATTTTGGGGTGGGGGCGCGTTGAGGTGAATTGTTTGCCTATTTAATTGTTTCCCGTTTGCGGTCTCCTTTTTTCCGTATCCTGTATCCCGCCTCCTGTATCCTGTTTCCCGTATCTTGTCTTTTGTTTTCCTTTCCTCCGTTTTCCTTTCCTCCTTTCCCCCTTTTCTCCATTCTTCCCTTCCCCTTTCACCATTCCACACCGCCGCGACGGATTAAATCATCAAACGGACTAATAATATTTACCAACTGCTTCTTGCTTACATGCAAGTACCGCTCCGTTGTTTTGATGTTGAAATGACCCAGCAAATCTTTGATGTAACGGATATCCACACCTTTGTCCAGCAAATGTGTCGCAAAGCTGTGGCGCAAACTGTGTACACCAACCTCCTTCATGATGCCCGCCCGCTGCTTCGCCTGGTGAAAGATCTCCTGAACCGTTCGGGTGGAGTAAGCGGTTCCCGTCTGCTCTGATTCAAATAAGTATTCTTTCGGGCGCTTGTCCAATAGCTGAATGTACTTCCGCAAAATGTCCAGCAAAACCGGACTCAAATTCACATACCGATCCTTCTTCCCTTTCGCCCGCTCCACAAATAATTGCATCCGGTTCGCATCAATATCTCCTAACTTCAATCGTACCAATTCACTTACCCGCAACCCCGCACTGTAAATCGTAAACAACATCGCCTTGTGCTTGCGATTTTCTAATGCATTGAACAAGCGGGCTAACTCATCCTCATTTAATAATTTGGGTAACTGAGAGGGTTTCTTGGGCCGCGAAATCTCAAAAAACATCCGCTCCCGCTTCAATACCTGCTCATAATAAAACTTCAATGCATTGATCCGGCTATGGATCGTATGCTCACTTAACTTCAACTCCGTAAAACAATAAGCCAGGTAATCTTTGATCCGGTCGGCAGTCATTTCATCTGCCCGATGCTTTCCTAATGTATGGTAGTAAACTCCTAGTTCATTTAAATAGGTCCGAATGGTACTGGGACTATACGCCTTTAATATCAATTCCCTTTTCGTTGCTTCCAGGGCCTGCTGATTCTCTAGCGATAACCGGCTTTTGGGTAAGTACGATCTGGTTTGTTGTGCCGGTGGCGGTAATTCGGCTATCCCTTCCGGTTTTTCATTGCTAGCCACACGAATCGCTTCCTGCAACTCCTCCGGTACTACCTTTTTTTGCAGAAATAGATCCAATGCCTGGCGGTCTAAACCCAGCCTATCGCCTACCAACTCCTCTAATCGCCGGAACCACACTGCACTCATCGGCCCATACCAACATCTGTGGGTCCTGGACCACTGAATTCCTAACGGTCGTAAGATTGTTAGTAGTACCCGATCATCCGGGAAATATAGGGCGATCCGATCAGCCCCCCGGTGATGCATACCCGAAAGGTAAATCTGACGAACCCATACCAATTCCCATTTCTCCTCATGGCCAAGCCCACTTGCATTTTTCATAACCCCACATTTTCTCTACTTGTTCAACAAGCTAGTAAATCAAGGTTATTCCTGTACGTACTTCAAAAAAATTCAGCTAAAACACGGTTTTCTTTTAGATGGGCTTTTGGGTTGTTGGCTGGCTGCCAATGCTTCGCCACCTGAGTCCCATTTCAGGGATCAAAGGATAAGTGCCTAAACATAAAATATTCCGGGCAACTTTGCAAGGGTTAAGAGATGTTTTATCAATAGTTTTTTATAAATTCAGTAACTAGAATTTTCCTCCACTGATTGTCCTGGATGAATTGATTGTATTCGCGTAAGGCCTGAATTGCTTTGCGGAAGTTTCAGAAGAAAAATAGTTGCTTGGATTGATTTCGAAACCTATCTCTGAACGATTACTGAACGATTCACTGACGGTTCACTGACGATTGCAGAACGATCAACTAACGATACCTGAACGGTACTTGTTGACTGAATGGACGGTCAACTTATGCCGAATGGACGTAGAATAGCACCCGAATGGTACTCTAATAAAAAAGCAACTACTTGTTGTAGCTGCTTTTTTCGCTCCCCCTGCTGGACTTGAACCAGCGACCCTCTGATTAACAGTCAGATGCTCTAACCAACTGAGCTAAGGAGGAAGTTGCCTTTTTAAACCAGGCCGGTTTCCCTTTTGGGGAGTGCAAAAATAGGGATTTTTGCATTGGTACAAAATTTTTAAATGAAAATTTCCTGCCCCCCACCCCCATATTCTTAGTAGTTTGCATATCAACTTTATATGATATACTCTTCCCTTATTTGCGACCAACCCGGATCCTTTCTTTACCGGCAGGATCAACTGGAGCCGACACCTCCTTCCACTAACACCCCAACCGCCCTGCTCAAGGTCAAACAGGTCGGTATCTGTGGTACCGATCTCCACGCTTTCGAGGGTACCCAACCCTTCTTCCAATACCCCCGTATCCTTGGCCACGAAATCTGCGCCGAAATTGTGGAGCTTCCCCAAATGGCAGTCAATCCCCATAATTTCCAACCCGGCGACCTGGTAACCCTGATCCCTTATTTCAGTTGCGGCTCCTGCATCGCCTGCAGATCCAATAAACCCAATTGCTGCTCCTCCATCCAGGTCTTCGGTGTCCATATCGATGGCGGCCTTCGCCAATTTATCCAGGTTCCCGTATCCGCCCTGGTCAAGGGCAATAATATGAGCCCCGATCAACTAGCCCTCGTTGAACCCCTGGCCATCGGCGCCCACGCAGTTAGAAGAGCCAGCCTCCAGGCCGGTGAATATATCCTGGTGATTGGTGCAGGTCCTATTGGGCTCGGACTTATGGAAATGGCGCGACTCACAGGTGCTTCTGTTATCGCGATGGATGTCAACGCAGCGCGACTCCAATTTTGTAAACAACAGCTCGGTATTCAGCATACCATCAACCCGAAAGAACAGGATGCTGTGGAAGCAATTAGAAATATCACAAAGGGAGATATGGCCACCGCGGTTTTTGATGCTACCGGTAATCTTAACGCTATTGAAGGCGGACTGCAATTTCTCGCCCACGGCGGACGGTTCGTACTGGTTGGTTTGCAGAAACAAGCTTTCTCTTTTTCACACCCCGAATTTCACAAACGCGAATCCACGTTGATGAGTAGCCGAAATGCAACAAGGGATGATTTCAACTGGGTGATCAGCTCGCTGCAGTCGAATCTCATTCAACCGGCTAATTATATTACGCACCGCATTGCGTTTACCGAACTGGCAGAGCAGTTTAAATCTCTCTCCAATCCTTCAAACGGAGTCATTAAAGCTATGGTTGATATGGAGGCCTAAGGCTTCGGACCTACTTCCATCAAATACCGATACTGCAAATACTTCGGTCTTTTATCCGGCATTAAAAACCCGATCTTCAATTTGGAGATATGATAATGCGGAAAGCTGTCCACCACCTGCACCGGTATGCCCATCGTTACCAATGTATCGCGCTGCTCTCTGGTACTATAATACAATACCGCACTGTCTTTTGCTGCACTGATTACCTCCGCACGATCGGTATAACGTACAGGCCCATCCGAATAAAAATCCAGTGAATAGGAGAGTGGATTGGTTTGATAAATGCGTTTGCCGGGTTGCTGCTGATTCACCTGTTTGGCTACCTGCTCGCCCGACTGATATTGCAACAAGGCCGGATAAAAATAAAGGTTCAAAAATCCATAGAGCGTAATCGCCGCCAGGCTGGTACTTAATACCATCCGCGCGGGTAAGCCAAAGCCATAAGTGGCTGTTTTTTTCCTTAACAGGTTCCAGATGATCGCCATGGATAATACATACACCAGGGGACTGAAATTCGTCAGGTACATTAATCCCCATAATCCAATACATCCTGCAAGTAACAATATAGAAATACCCACTTGTATGCCTCCCAACACCCGGATCTTTTTACTCTCCACATCCTGGCGCAGGAGCCAGTCCGCCGTCACTATCGCAAAGAAGGGAAACACGATATTCATATAATGCGGCAACTGAAACCGCGATGCCGAAAACAATAAAAAACAGATCAGCGATATCCCCGGCAACACCCATTCTCCTTTTTCTCTTCGCACCAGGCCCTTTATTTTCTCCCACATGGCGATATACAACAATATCGACCAGGGTAAAAAGGCCCATAACAAGGTATGCAGGAAAAAACTTGGGTCACCCTTGCCTTTGATCGGCCCGGTATTCATAAACCTTCCAAACTGGCTGTCCCAGAAGAAAAACCGCAAGCCCGATACCCCCGTCCTCCCAAATACTACTTTCTCCGGATGTTGATCAAACTGCCAATACAAGGTTAGCAATTCCGGCAAGATGAAAACCCCCACCAGCCCCAGCGCGATCCACCATTTCGGTTTACTCAGTTCCGCTTTCAACTGCCCGTTCAATGCCCAGTGCAAGAGAAAGGCACCCACCACCGGTATCAGGATAAAAATACCCTTGGTCATGATCGCCGCCGCCATAAACAAAGCTCCCAGCAACACTCTACCCGTCCGGTGCCACCCGTCCGGTGAACTAGGCAACCAATAATACACACAGCCCGCCAACAGTCCCGTCAGATAAGGCTCGGCCCGCACATCATTATTGGAGATCACCAAATGCAGGGCTGTCAAATAAATCAGTAACGCTACCTGCGCTACCTGCTCGGAATAAAGCTTGCGGCCGATCTGAAAAGTATACCATCCCCCCAGCGCCCAGAATACCAATGCCGGAATCTTATATGCGATCTCATTAATGCCAAAAATTGAATAACTGATGGCCGTCATCCAGAAAGGAAAATGGGGCTTGTCCAGCCAGTCGCGGTTATGGGCATACAAATTCACCCAATCCCCTTTTAATACCATCGTTTTGGCTATGCTTGCATACAAGGCGCCATCCGGCTCCAGGATGCTACTGTGTAATCCCAACAGGTTTACCAGGATACCTGCTACCACCAGGGCAATATACCAGGACCGCCAGCGGACCGGCGACAAAAAATCCGTCATGTAATAAAGATTAATCAGGGTAGGGGTACGGTATCCGGGTTGGCCATCCTTCTCTTCCGGTTATCCCAGTACTCAAAGAGTTTGGCCATCGCGGTTCCGATAAAGATACCCAATAATCCTCCTCCCAATATATCAATGGGATAATGTTTGCCTACATAAATCTGCGCATAGCCGATCAGGAAAGCCCACAGGAACAACCAATACCAGCGCTGCCCCTTAATCATATAAATGGCCCAGTACCAGAAGGTCGCCAATGCAAAATGATTGCTGGCATGGGAAGAAGGAAATCCATATTTGCCGCCACAACCTACCAGGGAGCGCACTACCCCCTCGAGATCGTCCTCATAACAGGGACGCTCACGCGCGAAAAAAGGTTTGAACAGGGACGCACTGCTGAAATCAGCCAATCCAAAACTCGCTACTGTTAACAGGATGAATACCAGCATTTTTGACTTTGCATTCTTCCAGATCCAGTACAACATGAAGGCATAAAAAGGGATCCAGAGTTTGGCTTCCCGCATGCCCAGCATGAAATGATCCATGAAATTAGATACCCCGGTGCTTTGTATAAATTTGAAAATGGTATAATCCAGTTGAATGAGAGATTCGGTCCAGCTCATGTGTGTGATTTGTTCGACGAAAATGTGTTTCGTATGTGAACAAACTACAATGTGCGTGTTACCAAAGTTTTAAAGATCGATTAGAATACAATTAGAATTTTGCTAACACCACACATACACCCCATCTTCCCTTTCCTCCACCGGCCAGTGCTTCAGGTAATACCCTTCACCTGAAACATTTCTACCGGTACCCATATTAAACCGGTACCTATGTAAGGGGCATACGACATTCCCTAATGCATCAATAAATCCTTCTGCAAACAGCCCGCTGGCATGCGGACATTTATGCGCAAACGCAAACAGCTTTTCCTTATACCGCCCGATGCAGATTGGCCTTCCTTCCAGCTCCGCTAACGCGATCTGGTTGCCACTGAAGCGCAGCTCCTCAACGGATTCGGCAATCTTTATCCAGTTATTCTCCCTCATTCGCCTGGAAGGTTCCGAAGAACTCGGTTTTATAAGGATAGCGCTCCCGGTACAACTGCCTCACTTTATTCAGAATCGTGGCTCTCAAGCCCTCCAGGTTCCGGCGCTCAATCGCAGATACAAACACACAGTTGCCCTGGGTATTGTTCTCCCAACGCTCGCGCAACTCTTCCAGGATCTGGGTCTTCACCTCGGGCTCCAGCCATTCATCAAACACATTCTTCTCATACTGATCCAGCTTGTTGAAGATCGTGATCATCGGCTTCTCAGTTACCTTCAGTTCCTGCAGAGTTTTATTCACCACATTGAACTGATCCTCATATTGCGGATGCGATAAGTCCACCACATGCAACAGAATATCTGCCTCGCGCACTTCATCCAGCGTGCTTTTGAAGCTTTCTACCAGGTGGTGGGGCAACTTCCGGATAAATCCTACAGTATCACTTAACAAAAAGGGAGTGGTGTCAAATACTACTTTTCGTGTGGTGGTATCCAGCGTTGCAAATAATTTGTTCTCCGCGAATACTTCACTCTTGCTCAGGATATTCATCAGGGTGCTTTTCCCTACGTTGGTATAGCCCACCAGGGCCACCCGGATAAACTCCCCGCGATCCTTGCGCTGGGTAAAGGATTGCTTGTCTATTTCGCTTAACCGCCTCCGTAAGAGCGCGATTTTCTCCTTCACAATCCGGCGGTCCGTTTCAATTTCAGTTTCACCCGGACCCCTGGTTCCAATTCCACCTCCCTGGCGTTCCAGGTGTTTCCACATCCCTTTGAGGCGGGGTAAGAGGTACTGGTACTGCGCCAGCTCCACCTGGGTTTTGGCCTGCGCAGTTTTCGCACGCCGCGCAAATATGTCCAGGATCAGATCCGAGCGGTCAATGGTTTTCACCCCTAATGCTTTTTCAATATTGAGGATCTGCGAGCCGGTCAGCTCATCATCAAATATGACCAGGTTGATATCCCTTCCGGTGATATAATCTTTAATCTCTTCCAGCTTTCCTTTACCTACAAAGGTTTTGCTGTCGGGATGCGCCAGTTTCTGTGTAAATCGTTTCACAGCTTCCGCACCTGCTGTTTCGGCCAGGAAAGCCAGTTCATCCAGGTACTCCGTGACCTGCTGCTCATTCTGATCTTTCTGTACCACTCCCACCAGTACGGTGCGTTCATTTTCTGCTATCTGCTTTTTTTCTATCAATTCGCTTTTATTAAGATGTTGCTCAGGTCGGCAAAATTAGCACAAAAAAAGCGGGCCAGGGGGCCCGCGTTCTTATGAATCTATTTATATCAGAGTCCGCTGATCGTTAATCCCACCGACATCGGGTGCACAGGCGGTCCCTGGTTGTCCTTGATCAGGGTATTCACCTGGTAGGAGCCAAAGATCCCGAATGGTCCATAGCTGATCCTGGCGGTAGCTGCTATCCGCAACGCATTGAAATAACGCCTGGAATTGATCTTCTCTGTGTAATTGTTGATGGCGCTTCCGGATTTGGTCTGGAAGTTCTTTCCCTTGGTGTGGGCATTCAGCATGGTTCCCACTTTCGCACCCACCGCAAATTTCCAGCTCTTGTTGGTGTTCTCCGGGTTAGCTGCAAAACGCAGTTCTACCGGTACTTCTGCCCAAACATTTACCAGTTTGTACTTTTTAAAATGGTTGGTATCTGCCAGGTTGCGGAAGGCCAGTGTCGGACTATTCCCCGCAATCTGCACATCGTGTTTGTCAAAGAAAATATTGCTGGATCCTATGCCTACACCAATTCCAACACTGAAGCGGGGATCCACCTTAAAGGGGAAATCCATCATCAGGTAAATATTCAGGTGTCTGCCTATGCCGGTCAGCCGGATCGAATCGGGCACCTGGGTCCAGGTATCATAACCAAACTGGAACATGAAATGATCATTCGCACGGTTGGCTATTTTTACCTTGCTCCAGTCTTTTTTCGGTTTGGATACTTTTTCCTTGATGGCAGGTATGGGGGCAGCTGGATTTTTTACTGTGGAATCCGTCTGAGCCTGAACTGCCAGGGTCAGCAGGAGGGCAGACAAAACGGCTGAAATTTTTCTCATACTAGTTGATAAAGCGCAAATCTATCGGTTGGACTGCCAGGGTCCTCCCTTCACGTTGTTAATGTTATTAAAAACCACAGCCGGCAATGGGTTCCAGCTGAAGCGAGCGCAAAAATAGGGCTTTTCCGGCTGACCAGCGCGTTTAGAGGCTGATCACACGTTTTTCACGATGGCTTTGCTGAGCTGCATCCAATACGGTCATGGTTTTGATGGCATCTGCCACAGGTACAGGATTTGGAGCCCCGTTTACCAGGGTCTGGTACACATCCTCAAAGAATCCCATATAATTACCCGGTGTTGACTTGGTTTCTTTCCGAACCAGTTGGCCATCAATTATGCTATGTAACAAGCCATCTGCCTTTTCCGGCGCCGGGCACCAGGGTTCCAGGGAAGGAATGGTTCCTTTGAGTAATTCTGTTTCCTGCAGATCAGATCGCTCCTGGATAAAGGTCCCGTTCATGCCCTGCAATACAAAGGCAGGTACGGTTTCACGTGCCACTACTGTTGCTTTGAGGCGCACCCGCATACGCGGATAAAACAGCAGCAACTCAAAATAATCATTGCTTTCCACGCTATCCCGCAGGGTCATGATATCTGCAAATACAGCCTGCGGCCAGCCAAACAATTGTAAAGTCTGATCCGTCAGATGCGATCCCAGATCATGCAGCACTCCTGCTCCCGGCAGGTTCTTCTCTTTATGGGCCTTGCCACTGGGTTCAGTACGATATCGGTCATACCTGAATTCAACTTCCCTTATCTCGCCCAGCCAGCCCTTATCCACTACCTCTTTAATCGCATGATAATCTCCATCGTACCGGCGATTCTGATACACGATCAAATGCAGGTTCTTCTCCTTTGCCAGTTGATCCAGTTCCGCAGCTTCTGCCGCATTGGTAGTTACCGGCTTCTCTACAATTACATGCTTACCTGCCTGCAAGGCCTGTTTGGCAAAATCAAAATGCGTTTGCGTTGGTGTGTTGACAATGATGAGCTCGATGGTATCATCCGCCAGTAAGTCTTCTACTGAACGCGCCAGCTTGCTATGCGGATACCTGGAGCGTGATTCCTGGTTATGGCGTTCAACGATCGCCGTTAGTTCATAGCCTGGATGATTGTCTACAAATGGCGCATGAAACAATTTGCCACTCATGCCGTAAGAACAGATGCCGGTATTGATGATTCTCATACCCTCTAAAATACACCCTTCAACCGAAAGAGATCGCATTTTCGGAATTAATGGCTATCTTTTTCACCAAACTTTTGACATGAAACAGTTGCTTGCAGCCTTCCTGTTCGGGACTTTTTTTACTACTTCACAGGCCCAGGAAAAGCTGAATGTGGTGTTCATCCTTACAGATGATCACCGGCACGATGCCATGGGCTTCACTGGCCGCATTCCCTGGCTCGAAACTCCCTATATGGATAAAATGGCCAAAGAAGGGGTTTGGGTGAAAAATGCAACTGTTACCACCGCGCTTTGTTCTCCTTCGCGTGCTTCTATTTTAACCGGACAATATGCACATACGCATACAGTTGTCGATAATTTTTCTCCCCTGCCTCCCAATCTTCGTTTCTTCCCGGAATACCTGCAGAAAGCAGGATACCAAACCGGCTTCTTTGGCAAATGGCATATGGGCCACCAGGGCGATCAGCCACAAAAAGGCTTTCATCATTGGGAGAGTTTCACGGGACAGGGAGTTTATTTCAATCCCCGGCTCAATATCAATGGCGAACGCATTCAATACAAGGACAGTACCTACATCACCGACCTGCTGACAGATCATGCGGTGGATTGGATTCGCAAACAGAAAAAGGGGCAACCTTTCTTCGCCTATATCTCACACAAAGGGGTACACGATGAATTCATGCCCGCTCCCCGGCACAAGGGGCGTTATGCCAATAAGCCGATTCCCTATCCTTCTACCATTAACCTCACAGCTAAACCTAACAGCAAGATCTTCGGTGATACAACCCTGTTACCGATAGCCCATCGCGCGGCTTCAGATCCTGCTTATAATGTGAAAGACATTCCGGCCTGGGTTTGGGCGCAACGCAACAGCTGGCATGGCGTGGACTTCATGTACAATGGCCGCGTTTGGTTTGATGAATTTTATCGCCGCTATTGTGAAACCCTGCTGGCAGTGGATGAAAGCATCGGTCGCATTTTGCAAACACTCAAAGAAAACGGCCAGGATAAAAATACTATCCTCGTATATATGGGGGATAATGGTTTCCTTATGGGGGAACATGGCCTGATTGACAAACGCAACATGTATGAAGAGAGCCAGAAAGTGCCCTTGCTGGTCTATGCACCGGCACATATAAAAGGCGGACAAATTCTCGATGCCGTGATCCAGAACATTGATATCGCGCCCACAGTGTTGGACATTGCGCGTGTTGAAAAGCCTTCGCAAATGCAGGGCAATTCTTTTCTTCCTTTGCTGAAAGGCGCCAAAATCGCCTGGCGCAGCAAAGCTTTTTATGAATACTATTGGGAATATTCTTTCCCGCAAACACCTACTACTTTTGGTGTGCGCGATGGAAAATATAAATTCATTTATTACCCCGGAGTCTGGGATATCAGTGAGCTGTACGACCTGGAAGCAGATCCTGAAGAAAAGCGCAATCTCTGGCGTCATCCGGAACACCAGGAAACCGCACTCAGACTCCGTAATGAACTCTGGGACTGGCTGGAAAAAACAGGCGGGATGCAGATTCCCTTGAAACGCATCACTGAGAAGCGGGGCGATTATGGGAACCATCAATTGTACTGATCATATCATAGTTGGCGCCCTCCCATTCGAAATACCCGACAATCCGGAATCCATTTTTCAGATAGAAATTCACTGCGCGGATATTGGCACACTGAACGCCACCCCATAGGATCAATCGCGTGATCCCTGCATCTTTAAGGTAGGGAAGGGCTTGCGTTAACATGAGAGTACCTGCTCCTCTGCCCTGGTATCCATCTCCCAATACAGGGGCATAGGAAGCTGTCTCCTGGTGAATCGCCATTCCATATTGCATATAGCGATCGCGCTCCCAGGGAAAAGCACCTTTGAGAAAAACCTGGTAACCCGCCAGCTCCTCTTCCACAAAGGTTAGGAGCATCAGGTGCGCAGGGTCAGCTATCTGCTGCTGCAGGCTTTCCCGATCCATCGAATGCGGAGCATACAATCGGCGGGTTGCTTCCTGCAACTGCTGATAAAAATTTACAATGATGTCAACATCAGCGGCGGTGGCGATTCGTGTATACATAATTGTTAGCTTACACGAAACAGCAGACTGAGGATGCGGGGCATGTCGCGGTTGTCTTCATCAAACCATTCTTTCAGTTCCACCAATTCAAATCCCTGTGCTTTGGCTGCGGCATAAAATTCGCCTAAATGGTGATTGAAACAGGTTACCACCTGCTGGCCTTCTGCTGTTTCGAACCTTGCCTTGGTTCCGGTATATTGTTTAAAGGGGTGTAGTTCTCCCACATATACATAGCCGTTAGGTTGCATCACGGCTTTCAATTTTGCAAAGATGCTGTCGAGGTTTTCAATATGTTCCAATACCAGGCTAAAGGTAGCGAGGTCATAAGGTCCTCTGGCAAATTGCCAATCCTGCGTGATATCAGCTTCTATGAATGCCACCTGCGGCGAGTTGATTTTTTCTCTTGCCTTGGTCAGCATGCCTTCCGACAAATCAACTGCAGTGATCTGATCCGCAATGGTCAGCAACCATTCGGTATTCTTGCCGGTACCGCAGCCAATCTCCAGGCAGTTCCTGAAATGGCGACCGGCCAGCAGAGTTCTTAAGCTGATCGCTTCCAGATCCCGCGTGCGGTTTTTATTGCTATCATAAATTTCAGCCCATTGGTTATAGGCAGATGAAACGTTCGACATAGTATTGAGTTGCTCAAAATTATTTTGATTGACGGACTGCTTTCATTTTTCGTTGCACCACCAGCACGCGTAATTTAATGGCATCGTATAATAAGCCAGCCAGCAAAAGAAATACAGCAACTAACAGGATATGCAATCCAACCCTGCTAAAGGGTAATCCACCTGCTATCCCTCCCAGGAAGAAAAACCCGATGATGGTCAGTCGGAGGCGAATAGAGGATCGCAGTCTTTCCTGCTGCTCCTCCTTCTTGTAAAAGAACAACTGCGACAGTTCAATTCCGAGGTCAGTAAACAAACCGGTCAGGTGCGTCGTGCGTACAGTTGCATTGGACAAACTGGTCACCAGGGAGTTTTGCATGCCCATACTGAAGAGCAGGATATAGGCGAGCAGGTTAGGTTGACTTTCAATAATCCTCGGCCCGGCCAGCGCAGCAATCAGCAGGAGTCCGGCTTCAATCAGCACGGGCCGCAGAAAGGCTTTTTTCTCACTGTGCCGAAGTCCCGCTTCCACCAGCAGGTTGGAAAAAAAAGAGCCTGCCAGGAAAAACAGGATGTACAGGAAATAAGCAAATCCCGCCCAGAGCTTCCATTGCAGAACCTCTTCCATGAAGAAGGCAAAATGCCCGGTTACATTGGTGGTTAATTGCTGGATGGATAAGAATCCTACCACGTTCACCATTCCCGCCACAAAAGATAACAGGGAGGCGATTGCCAGGTTATGTTGAAAAGTGCGGGTCTTGCCGCGATGTTTAAACATAGGGAATGAAGGTCCTGATTTTTTTAAGCAGAAAAATATATGGTAGATTTTTTATACGCGAAAAAATCTTGGGTATAATTTATAGAAATGCGGCTATTTGCGGTATTTATTTCAAGCTAAATGCGGTTCCTTCTCTTTCAGTTTCCGTATTTTCCTGCATAAACCAGATAAATACTGCATTATGAAAAAAACGCTACTTCTTTTTTCAGTATGTATTTGGGCGATGCTTGGCCTAAATGCACAAACACCTAAGAGAGAATTCCGGGGCGCCTGGATTGCCAGTTATTTTGGAATCGACTGGCCTAACCGGAACCAGACGCCTGCCCAACAGCAGGCTGCCCTGATTTCAATTCTCGATCACCACAAAGCAACCGGTATTACGACCATTTTCCTCCAGATCAGAAGTCAGTCCGATGCCCTCTACCCGAGTGAACTGGAACCCTGGTCCAGCGACCTGACAGGTCTGCAGGGCCGTGCACCCAATCCCCTCTGGGATCCCCTGGCTTTCGCCATTGAGGAAGCACACAAAAGAGGTATGGAATTACATGCCTGGATCAATCCCTACCGGGCGGTCGGCAATGCTGCCAACCTGCCCAACTTCGCGGAAAATCACATCGCGAAGCGCCACCCGGAATGGCTGATCAGTACCGGGGTGCTGAGAACCCTGGATCCCGGTATCCCGGGTGTTCGGGATTATATCAATTCCGTAATTGCGGATATCGTTACCCGTTATGATGTGGATGGTATTCATTTCGATGATTATTTTTATCCCAATGCCGCCTTCAATGATGATGCTACCTATGCAGCAGACCCACGTGGTATTGCTGATCGGGCCGACTGGCGTAGGGATAATGTAAACCTGCTTGTTGCCCGGATCAATCAAACCATCAAACAACTCAAGCCCTGGGTTGAATTTGGTATTTCACCTTCTGGCATTTACCGCAACAGTCCGGATCCTTCTATAGGCACTGCAACCTCCGGCTTGCAACACTACTCCCAACTTTATGCAGATAGCAAAAAATGGCTGCAGGAAGGATGGATCGATTACCTCGCACCACAGGTATACTGGTATATCGGTCAGCCTGGTGCCAACTATGGCATCGTTACTCCCTGGTGGAATAACAACAGTTTTGGAAGAAGAATGTATATCGGTTTGGCCGGTTACAAAGTAAATGATCCTGCTCAGGGCGTGAACTGGGCCAATCCTTCTCAGATCCCTAACCAGGTTAGATTAAATCGCAGTTTGGAAAATATATCCGGACAAGCCATCTACAATACAGCGAGTTTGAGAAGCACTACCAGACTGGGTTTCAGGGATTCACTGCGACTTGATTTTTACAGCAGGCCGGCCCTGCAACCTACCATGCCCTGGATTGATGCGGTGGCCCCGGATGCTGCTACAGATTTGAAAGTGATCAAATTTGGTACAACCCATAATCTGCTGAAATGGAAAAAGCCTGCTGCAACAGGGGATGAGTTGAATCGCGTGCGGCAGTTTGCCATCTACCGGTCAACCAACTCCGGCATTGATATAGAATCAGCAGACAACCTGATTGCCATCACCAACCAGGATGAAACTTCTTTTGAAGATCGTACTATAGCACCGGATCAAACCTATTATTACCTGGTTACTTCTCTGGATCGCCTGCACAATGAAAGTGCGCCTTCCAATACCGCGACCTTCCAGTTGCCGACAATTGAATGTCCGGATAACCAGCAGTCTGTGTTGGATGAAAACTGCAGTGTAGCAGTGCCCGATTTCACCGCCAGTCTGCCTGCCCAGGAAGATATCACCTACTCTCAGGAACCATTGGCTGGCACTATTATTTCGGGCGCCGGAACTACTACTGTTACCTTACGTGCTACAGATATTGGAGGCAATTTCAGCAACTGTAGTTTCGAATGGACCAGAGTAGATCAAACGGCTCCTGTAATTACCGGATTGCAAACTGATAAAACAGTATTGCGGGTGCCCAATCATAAAATGAATGAAGTGGCAGTGAATTATACAGCAACTGATAACTGCGGACCAGTTACTGTAACGCTGGAGGTTTCCAGCAATGAACCAGTGAATGGAACAGGAGATGGAAATACAGCACCCGATTGGGAAATTATCAACAATAACCTGGTTAAACTAAGGGCGGAACGTTCCGGCAATGGCACAGGTAGAATTTATACCATTACGGTGATTGCAACTGATGCAGCTGGTAATCAATCAAGCGCCACCACTGAAGTACGCGTTCCACATTCAGCAGCAAGTGTTGCTTCCTCCGAAGCAGCACTGATGGAAAACAGTCAGCCAGTTGGCAACTGGGTGAAACTGCTGCCCAACCCAACTACCACCAGCTTTACACTTCGCTTACTCGGAACCGGTAGAGAGCAGGTGAAACTTCGCATGCTGGATCTGACTGGCCGTGTAATCGAATCACGTGCAGGCATAGCCGATAATGCAACCCTGCAATTCGGTGGTAATTATCGTCCCGGTAATTATTTTGTCGAAATCCAACGAGGAAAAGAAAGATTGGTGCTGAAGCTGATCAAACAATAATAAATAAAGAGGCTGCATTTAACATGCAGCCTCTCTTTCTTGTGGGCCCTGCCGGGCTCGAACCAGCGACCCTCTGATTATGAGTCAGATGCTCTAACCGACTGAGCTAAGGGCCCTTCCTCTTTCGAGGCGCCATCCCAAAAAATGGTTTGGCAGGCCGCAAAAATATAAAAACCCCGGCGATTTGCGCCTGCCTGAAAAAAATATTCCGCAACTGATTCAATATTGTACATTTATACCTCGATTTTGCTTTTTAATTGCTGCTGATACACATGATTGCTCCTGCCAGAATACAATACCTGAAGGAACGCATTGCGCGTTTTAACGACCAACAGGCCTATCGGGAGTTGTATATGGCATTTTTCCCTCCCCTTCTTCAGTTCGCCAGTGGTTTTATTAAATCCCGGCAGTCGGCCGAAGAAATAGTGTCTGATGTATTTATTACCATCTGGGAGAAACGCAATCGCCTGGAACATGTCAGCAATCTTAAACTGTATCTGTATACCGCCACCCGCAATACAGCCATTAATTATATAACCCGTCACAATAAAGTGATGGTGACTGATCTGAGTGAGTTGCCCGTTGAGTTGCAGTCCCTGCAGTATGATCCGGAGCGCATGCTGATTACCTCCGAGATGAAAAAAATGATTGCGGAAGCGATCAACAGTCTGCCTGCCCGCTGCAAACTGATCTTCAAACTGGTAAAAGAGGATGAACTCAAATACCGGGAAGTAGCTGAATTGCTGAAAGTATCCATCAAAACAGTTGAAACCCAGATGAGCATTGCGCTCAAGCGCATCGGGGAAGCCATCCGTTTTGACCCCCGCAAAACCCTGCCCACCGGTAAACGTTAGGCCCCCCGCCTCCTTTGTCCCTTCTTCCATTCCTCCTTCTTCCTTTCCTCCATTATTTTTTCTTCCCTGCTTTCAGGGTAACCACCCATTTTCCTTGTCTTATACTTTAACAATCTACACATGCAAGACAGGATTTGGGAAATTGTTGCCAAAAAACTCGCAGGAGAAGCCAGCGTCCATGAATTGGAAGAGCTGGAAGAAGCGCTGCGGAAGAGCCCTGAATTGCATTATCCTCTTCAAACCATTTCCGATCTCTGGTTTCATTCCGTACCCGTTACAGAAGATGCCAGCCAGGCATTCGAACGGCATCTCGAAAGAATGAAAGCCCAGGGAATTGAAATGGAACCGGCTGATAATCAGGAAGTAATAGAGTTTGAGGAAAAATCGAGCCGGTTCGTATGGCTGAAATGGATGGCAGCTGCACTGGTTGTTGTTATCGCCGGATGGTATTTTTTATTAAGAGATTCCTCCTCCGCCGGCAGCGATTCGGCCCCCTCTCTTGCCCTTAATAGTGAAGTCTCTACCAAAAATGGATCCCGCTCCAAGATCATGTTGCCCGATGGAACCCAGGTTTGGCTCAATGCCGGTTCCAAACTGACCTATGGAAAAGAATTTGGAAACCGCTTGAGGGAAGTAACCCTGACCGGGGAAGCCTATTTTGATGTGGTGAAAGATTCTGCCAGGCCTTTTTTAATCCATGCCCGCAATGTTGATATCCGGGTATTAGGTACCGCCTTCAATGTGAAATCTTACCCTGGTGATAAAACTACCGAAACCAGCCTCATCCGCGGTAGCGTGGAAGTGAGCATCAAAAACAGGCCCAAGGAAAAAATCATCCTGAAGCCCAATGAAAAGCTGGTTGTTAATTCCGAGCTGGACAGTATAGTTGCCAAACCCAGTCAGCCGCAGGTAGCAAGGGCCGTAAGGACTGCACCCCAGGTTGTCCTCGACCAGGTAAACTATCATGAAAAAGAACAGGTAATTGTTGAAACTTCCTGGGTGGACAATATCCTGATCTTCGATGCCGAAACCTTTGCTGAACTGGCTCCGAAACTGGAACGCTGGTACGGTGTGAAAATAATTTTTACTTCTCAGGATATTCAAAAAATCCGGCTTACTGGTTCTTTTAAGGGCGAATCTCTTCAAACAGCGCTTAAAGGATTGAAAATAACTGCCAATTTCAATTACACCATAAAAAACGATACCGTGATTATCTCACCTTAAACATATAAAACTCGATTGCATATGACGCCAAACTCCTCCTAATAAAAACGGGAAATGCGCCAACATTTCCCGCAGGATACTTAAGATGCTATCAACGCTCGCAATGTTGATAAACCTGTTTATGTAACCCTAATTGCTCAAAGTATGAAAAAAACTTCATATGGTGGCACGCTATTGTGTCAACCATTGCTGCTAAAGTTTTTCCGAATTATGAAATTGACTGCTCTGTTTATGCTGGTATGTGCCCTCCAGGTTTCGGCTGGGGTTTATTCCCAAACCAGGGTAAGTCTTAAAATGGAAGGGGTGAATATCAAAAAAGCCCTTTCTACCATCGAACGTAAATCCAGTTACCGGTTCCTCTACAACCTTGCTTTGTTTAATGAAAATGACAAGGTGGACATCTCTTCTTCCAATGAGGAAGTGTTGAAAGTGGTGGATCGTCTGCTGGAAAATACTGACCTGACCTACGAAGTGCTCGACAATTACCTGGTAGTTATCAAATTCAAGGGAGTTGAATTCCAGCAACAACAGGTTACCGGTCGCATTACCAATGCCGCAGGTGAACCCTTACCCGGCGCCTCTATCAAAATCAAAGGAACTACCGGAGGTACTTCGGCTGATGCAAATGGTAATTTCACCATCTCCGTTCCTGCAAATGCAACCCTGATCATCTCCAGCATCGGGTTTGAAGACCAGGAAATTAAAGTTGGTGATCGCACCATCCTGAATGTGGCGCTGAAAGAATCTACCCAAATCCAGGACGAAGTGGTGGTAATTGGTTATGGTACCGCCGCCAAACGCGATCTTACAGGTAGTATCACAAAAGTGATGGGTAAGGAAGTGGCTGATAAACCCAACACCAACCCGGTGGCTTCTCTCCAGGGTAAGGTTGCCGGTCTGAGTATCGTGAACTCCGGTACACCCGGTCGTGAACCGGATATTCGGATACGCGGTACTGTTAGTATCGGTGCTGTGAAGCCTTTATATGTGGTAGATGGGATTTTCAATGACAACATCGATTACCTCAACCCCAATGATATTGAGTCGATCGAAATTTTGAAAGACCCTTCATCTCTGGCGATCTTCGGTATCCGCGGAGCTTCCGGTGTAATTGCCATCACAACCAAAAAAGCAAAAGCCGGACAACTGCTGATCAACTTCAACAGCAGCCTGGGTGCTAAAAGACTGGTTGATAAAATCGACATGGTAAATGCGCAGCAGTTTAAAGAACTGTTCAATGAAGAACAGGCAAACCTGGGCATTACCGGCAGCGATTTATTCGACTATACTCCCTGGACCGGTAATACAGATTGGGTAGATGTCATGACCCGTACAGGTATTTTCAATAACAATAACCTGAGCATTACCGGTAGTTCTGAAAAGAATAAGTTTTACATGGGCATCGGTTATATTACCGATGAGGGTGTTGTTAAAAATGAAAGACTGGAGAAAATCCTCCTGACAATTAATGATGAATACAAAGTAAATAAAAACATCAAGCTTGGGTTTAATATGAATGGTTTCCGCCAGCGCCTTCCATTCAGCCAGGCAGATGGTTTGTTGTTTGATGCCCGCCGCGTATTGCCTATCACAGATCCTTTTGATGAAGCTAGTGGAAGATATTCTCAGCTAGCTCTTCAGCAAGCCCAGATCAGCAACCCGCTGATGAACCTGGAAACAAAATGGGATAAGGAAAAGAGGATGGAATACCGGCTGGTAGGTAGCGTTTATTTTGATGTAAATTTCCTGAGAAACTTCAACTGGCGTTCTACCCTCTATGGTGATATGTCATGGGGCGACGACCGCACCTACAATCCAATCATCGAGGTTTTCAACCCGACACTCCCATCAGGCGAACAGGTTTTTGTTGATCCCAATAACAGGATTACTTCCGTTAGCCAGAATAAGCAGGAATGGAGAAAGTTCCAGCAAGATCACATCCTGACCTTTAAAAAGGATTTTGGTGATCATGGCCTGACTGCCCTTGCTGGTTTCACAACTTACTTTAATACCTACAGCGGTCTTTTTGCTACAGCACGTCAAAAAGATCCGGGTGATGCAATTCCTGATGATCCCCGGTTCTGGTATATTGATAATGGATTTGTAGATCAGACAACACGTCGTTCTTCTTCTGCTCAATGGGAGAAAGCTACAGCATCCGGATTGTTCCGCCTCTTGTATAATTACCAGGGCAAATACATGTTGAATGCTTCTTTCAGAAGAGATGGTTCATCCCAGATTTCTCCTGAAAACCGCTGGAAAAACTTCTACTCAGTAGGTGCTGCGTGGGAAGTTACCCGCGAAAATTTCATGGCCCGCCAGAACCTGTTTGATTATCTGAAAATCAAAGCTTCCTGGGGTCTTCTCGGTGTGCAGAACACCTATGGTTATGATTATCCATTCTACCCTGGCCTGCAAACAGGTAATACAGCGGTGTTTGGAAATAATATCATCCCTGCTTATTCTCAGGCATATATTCCTAACCAGAATCTGACCTGGGAAGTGGTGGATTCCAAAGAAGCTGGATTTGAAGCCTATTTGCTGAACAATCGCCTGCGTGTTGAAGCTGCTTACTATCATAAAGATACCCGCGATGTAATGACCCTGGTTCGGGTAGGTTCTGGTGCGGGCAGCCGTTTGGATAACGTGGGCCGCGTGAAAAACAATGGTATTGAAGTTGCAGCTGGCTGGACTCAGAAAATCACCAATGATTTCACCCTGACTTTTAATGGTAACATTACCACTTTCAATAACAAGGTGATTTCTCTTGGTGGTGATCGCCTTCCCCCCAGCGAAGAAAGACCAAACGTAACCGAAGCTGGTTATCCGATTGGTTATTTCTATGGTTATGTGGTGGATGGTCTGTATCAGAGTTATGCTGATAAACTGGCTTCTCCTCCTGTACAGGGTTATGAGTATGGTCCGGGTGATTTCAAATACCGCGATATCAATGGTGATGGTGTTATCAATTCTGATGACCGCACAATGATTGGTAATCCTACTCCTGATTTTGCCTATGGTTTCTCCCTGGGTGCAAACTTCAAGGGTTTTGATTTCGGTATCGACTTCAATGGTGTTTACGGAAATGAAATCTATCGCTACTGGGGTAGTTCAGAACTGCCATTTACCAAATTCAACTATCCGGCTTTCAAGTTGAATCGCTGGAATGGTCCGGGTACTTCTAACTGGGATCCGATCCTGGGTGACAACCGTGCCATCAACCGCCTGCCTTCTACTTATGGTATTGAAGATGGTAGTTATATCCGCATTCGGAACGTACAAATCGGTTACAACTTCAGCTCTAAACTGATTCAAAGAGCTGCAATGAAGAGCGCAAGAATTTTTGCCAATGTGCAGAACCTGAAAACTTTCAAGCGTAATTCCGGTTATACACCTGAGTTCGGTGGTATTGCTACTTCCTTTGGTATTGACAATGGTAATGGTCCATTGCCTATGGTTATCACAGGTGGTATTAATGTTACTTTCTAATCAAAAAATCTTACAGCTATGACATATAAAAAGAATGCAATGAGGGCTGTACTGGTTGGTTTACCAATCCTGCTAATACTGGCTGGCTGTTCAAAATTCCTGGACAGAAAACCACTTACAGCCACCCTCGATGACCTTACACAAGGTGGTATAGAAGGCCAGATCTATGGCCTGTATGGTGCCATTCGAAATGGAGATGTAGCCGGACAAGGATTCGGTGGCATTCCCTGGCTGGGTATGAATAACTTCAGGTCAGATGATTCTGAAAAAGGAAGTAGCCCTTCCGATGGTGCCGACTGGGGTGTGATTTATGACCAATTCCAATATGCAAAAGACCACTGGTCTTCCACAACCTATTGGGATCAGCACTATGTACTGATTGGTCAGGCGAATACAGCCCTTCAATTGGCTGATTCACTCAATGCGAATGATCCTGCATCATTGGTAAATATTGCAGAAGCCAGGATGTTCCGCGCCTATGCTTACTTTGATCTGGTTCGTGCTTTTGGTGAAGTTCCCAAGATCGATTTCCGTGTGTATAATCCGGAAGATTCGAAAGTTCCTAAATCTTCAGTTGCTGAAATTTATGCATTGATTGATTCAGACCTGGAATTTGCACGAGCGAATCTTCCTGTTGAATGGCCTGCACAATTTGTCGGACGTTTGACACAGGGTGCAGCGCAGGCACTGACTGCAAAAACACTGTTGTACCGGAAAGACTGGGCAGGTGCTTTAAGCTATGCAGAACAGGTGATTAATTCCGGCAGATACGAACTCTTCCCCAATTACCAGCAATTATTTACAACCAGAGGAGAAAACAGTAAGGAATCCATCTGGGAAATTCAATCCTCCATTGGTGCGAATAATACAGATAATTATTTCTCCTGGTACGGTATTGCCCAGGGTGTTCGTGGCGCTGCTGAATGGGATCTCGGATGGGGTTGGAATACACCTACTGAAAACCTGGTAAATGCATATGAAGCAGGAGATCCACGTAAGAACGCTACCATCCTGTTTTCCGGTCAGGATGATGGATTGTATGGAAAAACTGTTCCGGCATTTCCTTCTATTCCACGTTTGTATTGGAATAAAAAAGTATATCCGGAACCAGATGTACAATTGGCAACCAGTAACAGACAAAATGGTTGGCTTAACCAGCCCATCCTTCGTTACGCGGATGTACTGCTGATGGCTGCAGAAGCTGCCAATGAAATTGGTGGCGCAGCGAATGAAGCAAAAGCGGTGCAGTATGTAAACCAGATCAGGGCCAGGGCAAGAGGTAATAATGCGGCAGTGCTGCCCAATATTGCTTTCACCAGCAAAAACCAGATGCGTACAGCGATCCAGCAGGAAAGAAGGGTTGAGCTGGCCATGGAAGGAGAACGCTTCTACGACCTGGTTCGCTGGGGATTGGCAGAACAGGTGCTTGGCCCGCAAGGTTATCAGCCAAGACATCAATACTACCCGATTCCTCAATCTGCGATCGATTTTTCTGGTGGCATCCTGATCCAGAACCCGAATTATTGATTTGTTTTCACCGATTTAAAACCTGAAGTATGACTACAATACTTTTAAATAAATGGTTTCGTCGCAGCCTGGCTATTGCCGGGTCTGCGGTGATCCTGGCATCCTGCCAGAAAAGTACCGAACCCGCATGGCGTGAATACCCCGAGGATTCCAACCCTCCGGGTGGCCCGCTTAAGTTTTATGCAGCTTTTGATGGCACAACCGATAATCCCCTGATGAATGCAGTGGATAGCATTCGTGCCAACTTTGCGGCAGATAATCCCCTTACTGCAGTGGATGGCGTTAGTGGTAAAGGTGTTAAGGGGGAGGCGATGAAATTTATCAAATACGCCAAGCCCAACGACTTTGCTCAAACCGCTAAAAGTTTCACCATCTCTTTCTGGTATAAACGCGATGGACAAACGAAAAACAACAAAGGTGGTAACGGTCCTGAATACCCGATTAGTTTCCGGGCAGATGTAGCTAACGCACACTGGTCTGTTGCGAGCATGTTTGTTATCATCGAAGGCAACAATGCCGGTTGTGCTGTTAAAGTGATGACTGCCGACAAAAACAAGGCAGACAATTGGTTCACCTGGGAAAATGCGGATGTTATTCCCGGTATGCTGGATAACCAATGGCATCATATTGCTTTGGTATATGACCAGGCTACCAGTGGCATGACCCTCTACCTGGATGGAGTTGCGAATCCAAAAGTTCGCACCTGGAATAACCATGGTGCCATCAATTTTGCAAATGACCATATCACAGAAATGAGAATTGGTAATGGTCCGGGTAATAACCTGGATTCCGATGACTGGCTCTCTTCTTCCTGGAAAGGTGAACTTGACCAGGTAAGGCTGTATGGTGATGCTATTTCAGCAGCAGAAGTGCAGGCCCTTTTCAATTCTAAAAAATAATACAGTAGTTAAGGCTTTGTATTCGCATATAAGAGGGGCTGATCAAGGAATTGTTTCAGCCCCTCTTTATCATAAAGCTCATGAATTCCGCTCGCCATATTATTTCTTCCCGATGTTTTTCTGCTTTGCTTGCTGGCCTGTTTTCTCTCAGCTTGCTGTCCGGATGTAAGCAGGAATCAACCCAGTTCTCCATCCTGTCCGCCGCTGACTCCAATATTGATTTTGCTAACAACCTGGAAAAAAGAGAACGGCTTAATATTCTCTATTATCTCTATTACTACAATGGTGGTGGGGTGGCAATTGGTGACATCAACAACGATGACCTGCCCGATATTTATTTCACTGCCAATAAAAAGGGGGGCAATCGCCTTTACCTGAACAAGGGTAACCTGCAGTTTGAAGATATTACCGAAAGCGCTGGTGTGGCTGGTACCGGCGACTGGCACTCAGGTGTTACTATGGCAGATGTCAATGGCGATGGTTTTCTCGATATCTATGTTTGTGCAGTTGCCGGATCTTTTCAGCTTACCGGTAAAAATCAGCTTTACATCAATAAAGGAAACAATCAGTTCCAGGAATCCGCAGCTGCCTATGGCCTGGATTTTTCCGGCCTCTCCACACAGGCCGCCTTTTTTGATTATGACCGCGATGGCGATCTCGATTGTTATCTCCTGAATCATTCCAAACAACCTCATAGTAATATAATCGATACCTCCAACAGAAGAAAACCTGATCCCCTTGCCGGCGACCGCCTTTATCGTAATGAGCTCAGCGAAGGCAAACATTCCTTCACAGATGTTTCTGCAAGCGTAGGCATCTATCAAAGCAAACTCGGTTATGGATTGGGGTTAGCTATCTCCGATTTTAATAATGATGGCTGGCCGGATATTTATGTTGGAAACGATTTTCATGAAAACGATTACTACTACCTCAACAACCAGCAGGGTGGTTTTACAGAAGCAGGTGCTGAACATTTTCGACACTACAGCCGCTTCAGTATGGGCAATGATGCTGCAGATCTGAACAATGACGGCCAGGTAGATCTGGTTACGGTTGATATGCTGCCTCCCGATGAAAAAACGCTCAAAACCTATGGCAGTGATGAAAATCCGGATATCTATAAACTGAAGCTCGAACGCAATGGCTACCAGCACCAATTCTCCAGAAATGTTTTACAAATTAATAATGGAGCTGGAAAAAGTTTCAGCGATCAGGCACTACAGGCCGGCGTGTTTGCTACTGACTGGAGCTGGAGCCCCTTGCTGGCCGACTTCAATGGGGATGGCAATAAAGATCTTTTTATCAGCAGCGGCATCCTGAAACGCCCGGTTGATCTTGACTATGTACGTTTTGTTAGTGCCATGGAGCGCAACCAAAATCTCAGTGGTACAGATGCCTACGATGATGAAGTCATCAAAGCGATGCCCGATGGTGCTACCCATCCTTTCTTCTTCCGCAATTCCGGCTCCGGTTTATTTGAAGAGGTTTCAAAAACCTGGGGCACATCGAATCTGAAAGGATATTATACCGGAGCAGCTTATGCAGATCTGGATAATGATGGTGATCTGGATATCCTTATCAATGCCATAAATGAAAAGGCAGTCCTGCTCAAAAACAATCAGCAACCTAAACAATACCTGCGATTCAAAACAAGAGGAGAGGGACTGAATTCCAAAGGTATTGGTGCCCGCTTGTATGCATTCCATTCCGGCAAGCTCCAGTTGCAGGAAATTATACCTACCCGTGGCTTTCAATCCTCCTCCGATACCCGCTGGGTTGTTGGTCTTGACTCCATTGGAAAAATCGATAGCTTACTGGTGATATGGCCAGATCAGCAATTCCAGGTACTAACGGCGTTCACTGCTAACCAAACCATCGAGCTGGATCAGTTAAATGCTTCCGGAAAATTTGACTATACAACTTACTTTAATCCTGCAGTTGATCCGTTTCAGCCAGCCACTTCAAGCATTCCTTTCCAGCACAGGGAGAACGCATTTGTAGATCATAATGTACAATACCTGATACCACATGGGCTCTCCACACGCGGACCTAAAATGGCAATTGCAGATCTGAATGGCGATGGCCTGGATGATGCATATATAACCGGAGCAGCCGGACAGCCAGGTGCCCTTCTCATGCAAACAGCAACTGGTGGATTTGAATCAAGACAGGCAGATCTCTTTCAGCCCTTTGCTGCCCAGGAAGAAGTGGATGCGATTTTTTTTGATGCTAACACCGACGGACAACCGGATCTCTATATCGCAATTGGTGGTAATGAACTGGAAGACAATAACCCGGGTTTGCAGGATCGCTTGTATATCAACCAGGGCAAAGGTGTTTTCAAACTGGATACTACTGCACTTCCTCCCGTACGATTTAATAAAGGCGCTGTTACTGCTGCTGATATTGATAAAGATGGCGACCAGGATATTTTTGTTGGTGTACTGGCCAATGCCCGCCAGTACGGAGTTCCACATCATTCCTATCTGTTATTGAATGATGGTAAGGGAAAATTTTCCATCGCCAATAAATCCATTTTTGATGGTGAGAACATCGGCATGGTTACCTCTGCTTCCTTTGCTGATCTGAATAAAGATGGCTACCCGGAATTGATTGTAGCTGGTGAGTGGATGCCGGTGATTATCGCGAAAAATAATTCCGGCAAACTTACCCGCGAACCTATTCCAGGGTCTACGGGTTTATGGCAATCCATTTTCCTTACTGATACTAACGGAGACGGTCAAACGGATATTCTCGCTGGTAACTGGGGACATAATTCCAAGTTGTATGCTGGGAAAAATGGTCCTCTAAAGCTTTACATAAAAGACTTTGATAAAAATGGAAGCATTGAACAGGTGATGGCCTATACCATGGATGGAAAAGAATATCCTTTTCTCGCCAAAGATGAATTGGAGCGGGCTTTACCAGTCCTTAAGAAAGCCTATCTGACCTATGGCGAAGTGGCGGGTAAAACAGTAGACTTCATACTCTACGACCTGTTCACTGATTATATAGAACAGAAGGCGGAGGTGCTTGGCAACTCTGTTTTTATCTCAAATGGCAAAGGTGCGTTTACCCGATCTGATTTGCCCGCTTCTCTTCAACTGGCACCAATTTTTGCATTTGCACAAATGGAGGGGTCGGGAAAAAATTTTATCGCTGCCGGAAATTTTTACAATGTCACACCCTATGAAGGTCGATATGATGCGCTTAACCCCATCATTTTTGCAATGGATGGTACTTCGCTCCCGATTACACATTTTCCTGGTGAAGTGCGCGATCTTCAATGGCTTCGATCACCCGGAAATAAAAAAAGACTGGTTGTGGTAAGAAATAACCAGTCCCCATTAATTTTTGACTTTTCAAATTAAATGCGATGGTAAAAAAGAATTTCACTGTTCTGGCACTATTAGTTTCTTTAATGAGCTGTTCCCTGTCAAACTGCTCCGGAGAAAAAGCACCGGAAGAGCAACCTAAACCTGCAGATGGCGCCACAGTTTCGTATTGGGTTACGCGCGGAGATCAATTGTCTCTGCTAGCAAAATTCCCCACTTCGGTAAAGTTTAGTTCTGCAACCAATAATAACCTTACTACCATAGAAGTGGACAGTACGGTTCAGTTTCAAACCATGGATGGTTTCGGTTATTCATTAACCGGTGGCAGTGCTTATCTGCTGATGCAATTGCCACAGGCGCAGCGCACATCCCTTTTACAGGAACTGTTTGGCAAAAATGAAAACAGTATTTCTGTCAGCTACCTGAGAATTAGTATCGGTGCATCTGACCTGGATGCGGAGGTTTTCAGTTACAGCGATCTCCCTGCAGGAGAAACAGATGAAGACCTTTCTTCTTTCTCTACCGCCAGGGATGAACAAAACCTGATTCCGGTTCTCAAAGAAATTCTGGCAATCAATCCGGCTATTAAAATCATGGGTTCTCCCTGGAGTCCTCCAACCTGGATGAAAGACAATAACAATTCCAAAGGAGGCAGCCTGCTTACCAAATACCACCAGGTTTATGCGCAGTATTTTGTGAAGTATATCCAGGCTATGAAAGCACATGGTATCACCATCGATGCCATCACGCCACAAAATGAACCGCTTCATCCGGGTAATAATCCCAGCCTCTTTATGTCGGCAGAACAACAACGTGATTTCATCCGGGATGCTCTTGGTCCTGCTTTCAAAGCTGCGAATATTTCAACTAAAATTGTGATATACGACCATAACCTGGATCGCCCGGATTATCCGATTACTATTCTGAATGATGCCGGGGCCAAACAGTATGTAGATGGTTCTGCCTTTCATCTCTACGCCGGGGAGGTTTCTGCAATGAAAACCGTACGTGATGCACATCCGGATAAGAACCTCTATTTTACTGAACAATGGACCGGTGCAAAAGGAGAGTTCCAGGGCGATCTTTTCTGGCATATTAAAAATGTGATCATTGGTACCACCCGCAATTACAGTAAAGTGGCACTCGAATGGAACCTGGCAAACGATGCCAGTTTCGGTCCTCATACTCCCGGTGGCTGTACAGAATGTAAAGGCGCACTTACTATTCAGAATGGAGCAGTTCAGAAAAATGTTTCCTATTATATTATAGGTCATGCTGCCAAATTTGTTCCTGCAGGATCCGTGCGAATTCATAGTAATGTTCCACCCGGACTGGACAATGTTGCTTTCCTTACACCCGAAGGGAAAAAAGTATTGATCCTCCTGAGAGAAGCTCCCGGCAATTCAACCTTCGCGATCAAATACAAAGGACAATTGGCAACCGTGAATTTACAGGGCGGATCTGTTACAACTTTTGTGTGGGATTAATCTGGAAAACGAATGAGATTTTTTGTTTTATATGCTGTTTGCCTCGGTGTTCTTTTTACAGCCTGCTCCAAGTCTGAAGAAGAAAAGCCGGAACCGGTTGTGCCCAAACAACTAAAGGTAAACCGGCTGCTGCTGGACGGCGAGGAATGGAATTCGGTCCGGTATAACCTGGGCCGTAATCCGGTGATCCGGATTGTTTTTTCAGAACCTGTACTGCCTTCCAGTGTAACCAACGCGGTTAGTCTGACCAATAAAGCAGGTCAGACAATCGCTGCAAATGTGGTGCTTGAACAAAAAGATTCAGTCCTGAAAATCCAGCCAACCGGCAATTTGGATTTCCTGACTTTCCACCGCCTTCAACTGGCAACTACTTTGAAATCAGCATCCGGGGGAAACTTTATTTCATCAGTGGATCAGCAGTTTGTAACGAAGCTGGATTCCTCCTCCAAATTCCCAGCTCTTACGGATGATGCACTGCTTACCAAAGTTCAGGAACAAACCTTCCGGTATTTCTGGGATTTTGGTCACCCCGTTAGTGGGATGGCCCGGGAAAGAAACAGTTCCGGAGACCTGGTAACCAGCGGTGGTACAGGCTTTGGCATTATGGCCCTGCTGGTTGGGATAGAACGCGGATTTATTACACGCCAACAAGGGCTGGAAAGAATTCAAACCATTACTGAATTTTTACGCACCAAAGCCACCCGCTATCATGGAGCTTTCGCACATTGGATGAATGGTGCAACCGGGGTAACTATCCCCTTTAGTCAGAAAGACAATGGTGCCGACCTGGTTGAAACTTCTTTTCTTATCATGGGCCTGCTCACCGCGCGTGAATACTTTGATGATAACGCCCCGGCTGCAATTGAGTTACGGTCGCGTATAACCGAAATCTATGAAGCAGTTGAGTGGGACTGGTTCCTGCGCAATAATGGAAATGTTCTCTTCTGGCACTGGAGTCCTGATTTTGGCTGGGATATGAACCTGCCCATCAGAGGTTGGAACGAATGCCTGGTTACCTATGTGATGGCTGCCGGTTCTCCAACTCATCCGGTCTCAAAAGAGGTATATGATAAGGGATGGGCCAGGGAAGGTGCCATGAAGAATGGTGCATCCTATTATGGTATTAATTTGCCGCTGGGTGAGCCTTATGGTGGTCCGCTGTTTTTATCTCATTATTCCTTTTTGGGGATCAATCCGATAGGCCTTAAAGATGCCTACGCTGATTATGAGGTGCAGAACCGTCAGCATGCAAAAATTAATTACCAGCACAGTATACAAAACCCGAACCGGTTTTTTGGATACAGCGGCAGTGTATGGGGACTAACAGCCAGCGATATCCCAAATGGATATACGGCCAGTTCTCCACAGAACGACCGGGGTGTAATTGCTCCAACAGCAGCACTCGCATCCTTTCCCTATACGCCGGATGAATCAATGGCTGCTCTGAAGTTTTACTATTATGTCCTTGGCGATAAACTTTTTAAAGAGTACGGTTTTATTGATGCATTCTCCCTTCACAATGCCTGGTTTGCTGATAGTTTCCTGGCCATTGACCAGGCCCCGATAATTGTGATGATTGAAAACCATCGGACCGGTTTGTGCTGGGACCTTTTTTCAGCTGCACCTGAAGTAAAAGCCGCACTGCGTAAACTGGGATTTACTGCACCCTATCTATAACCTAAAACAACAGCGATGAAAATCCGCCATTTTGTTTTTTTCTGCTGCCTGATTGGCGCCTTCAACAGTGTTGCCTATGCGCAAAAGAAAAAGCAACCGAAACCGCTAGCTTTTTCTGCAACAGATCGACCCCGGAATCTTTCCGATTCTGCTTTACTCGATCTGGTTCAGCAACAAACCTTTCGCTATTTCTGGGATTTTGCGCATCCGGTTTCCGGACTATCACGGGAACGCAGCAACGAATCGTTTAATTATGGTGGTGAAGTAGTTACAACCGGTGGTACGGGCTTCGGAATTATGGCAGTGATTGTGGCAACTGAAAGAAAATGGATTCAACGTGATACGGCTGCTAAATTCCTCCTTAAGATGGTTCGCTTTCTTTCTAAAGCAGATTCCTATCACGGTGTTTTCCCTCACTGGCTGAATGGTGAAACAGGGAAAACCATTCCCTTTAGTCGCAAAGATGATGGTGCCGACCTGGTAGAGTCTTCTTTTCTGTTCCAGGGTCTGTTGACAGCACGACAATACTTCAATGCAGATAATCCGGTTGAAGGGGAACTCCGAAACCGGATCAATTGGCTCTGGAATGATATCGAATGGAACTGGTTTACCAATAACCAGGAGGTACTCTACTGGCACTGGAGCCCTAATAACGGATGGGCAATGAATTTTCCGGTTCGTGGTTTTAATGAATGCCTGATCATGTATGTGCTGGCTGCCTCAGCAGATCGCTATCCGGTTTCTCCCGCGGTTTATCACAATGGATGGGCTCAGAGCAATTTCTTTAAAAATGGCAAAGAGTTTTATGGGATAGAACTGCCCCTGGGGTTTGACTTTGGCGGACCACTTTTCTTTTCTCATTATTCCTTCCTGGGTTTAGATCCACGTGGATTGAAGGATCGCTATGCAGACTACTGGATTCAAAATCGCAATCATACCCTGATCAACCGGGAACATTGTGTGCGTAATCCCAATCAGTTCAAAGGATATGGCCCACAATCCTGGGGTCTCACCGCCAGTGATACATACAATGGATATGATGCCCATTCACCAACCAATGATAAGGGTACGATCACTCCTACCGCAGCACTTTCTGCATTTCCCTATACATCCGAATATTCTATGCAGGCGCTTCGCCATTTTTATGAACAATTGGGTGATAAGATCTGGTCAGAATACGGTTTTGTAGATGCCTTCAATGAAACACAAAACTGGTACGCTTCCAGCCACCTTGCCATTGACCAGGGACCGATCATAGTTATGATCGAAAATCACCGGACTGGCTTGCTTTGGAAACTGTTCATGTCCTGCCCTGAAGTGCAAAAAGGCCTTAAAAAACTGGGCTTTCAAAGCCCTCACCTTAAATAATAGTTACAGCAATTGCTAAAACCTTGCATATGAAAAATCAATCCCGCAAAGAATTTCTCCAGCAGTCTGCTATGGCAGGTGCTGCCCTGCTGCTTTCCTCATTGGAAGCGGTAGCTTTTACGGAAAATAAAAAAATCAAAATCGGAATTGTTGGTTGTGGTAGTGTATCCGGACAGTACCTGCCACATCTTTCCAAATCGGCGCATGTGGAGCTGGTGAGTGTTTGCGATATCGTGCTGGAAAGAGCAAAGAACCGGGCAAAAGAATTTAATGTTCCGCATGTGTATGAACATATCTACCAGCAGCTTGCTGGTGCACCCTTTGATCTGCTTGTGAATCTGACTGATATGCAGGAGCATGGCCGGCTCAATAAAATGGCCCTTGCTTCCGGCAAACATGTATGGAGTGAAAAACCGATGGCAAATACCTATAAGGAAGGCAAAGCATTGTTGGATATGGCCCGAGAAAAAAAGCTCCGTATCTGGGGAGCACCTGCAGTGGTAAACAGTCCGCAATTTGCCTTTATGAGCAAAGCCATTCAGGAAGGTAAATTGGGTAAGGTTTCTGCGGCACATGCTCATTATGGCCATGAAGGACCGCACTGGTCGGCTTTCTTCTATGAAAAAGGCGGTGGCAGTCTTCCTGATCTGGGTGTTTATAATCTTGCTACCTTAACAGGGCTGTTGGGTCCTGCGAAATCTGTGATCGCCATGACAACCATTGTTACGCCTGAACGTACTGTCGATAACAAGGGCAAAATAAAAGTGGAGGCCGAAGACAATGCGATGATCATCATGGAACATGAAGGTGGCGTATTGTCTCATGTGCAGAGCGGGTTTAATTATTTTGATCCGTATGGTCATGGTGGTAAGGGACAGGACAGGCACACGATTTCCATCTGGGGTACAAAGGGCAATATGGGATTGGTAGGATATGACTGGGCTCCTTTTGGTGTAGATCTTGCAACCATGGATTCTCCAACTCCTGTGCGCCACATTCCGGATCCTGGAACCTATGTCTGGCAGGAAGGAGCTACCGTGATTTCAAAATCCCTGCTCGACAAAAACGAACCGCTGATTTCTCCCGAGCATGCCTTGCACGTGCTGGATATTATTGAGTCCGCCCGCGCCTCTTCGCAAACCGGCCAGAAAATCAGCCTTCAATCCAGCTTCCGCTGGCCTATTGTCTAACTTCACTCCACCCGTCCGGTGGCACCGGACGGGTAAAAGTAAAATATGAGTGATCAACATACATACGACGCAATTGTAATAGGCAGTGGAATCAGCGGAGGCTGGGCTGCCAAAGAACTCTGCGAGCAGGGCTTGAAAACCCTGGTGCTGGAGCGCGGCCGGATGGTGGAACATCTGAAGGATTACCCCGGTATGAACAAACATCCATGGGAATTCAAACACCGGGGCTATATCACCCAACAGCAACGTCAGAACAATCCGCTCATTTCCAAAGCAGCCGGTTATTCAGAAGATACACAGCATTTTTTCATTGAAGATGCTGATCATCCCTATGTACAGGAAAAGCCCTTCGACTGGATTCGCGGTTACCAGGTTGGAGGAAAATCCCTTACCTGGGGCAGAAGCTGCCAACGTTGGAGTGATTTTGAATTCAATGCTCCTAAACAATATGGCTTTGCTACCGATTGGCCAATCCGGTACAAGGATATCGCACCCTGGTACAGTCATGTTGAAAAATTTATTGGTGTTTGTGGCAGTAAGGAAAATATTCCGGCAATGCCCGATGGTGAATTCCTCCCTGCCTATGAACTCAATTGTGTGGAAGCAGACATCAGAGAAACCTTGTGGCGAAAATTTCAACGGCACTATATCTCGGGTCGCTGGGCACATCTTACCCAACCGGAACCCATTCACCTGGAGCAGGGCAGAGGCACCTGCCAGAATCGTAACCTCTGCATGCGTGGTTGCCCATTTGGCGGCTATTTCAGTTCCAACAGCAGTACTCTTCCCTGGGCTGAAAAAACAGGGAACCTGACCATTCGGCCCTATTCGGTAGTGCATTCCATTCTCTATGATGATGCCAAACAAAAAGCAACAGGGGTGCGCGTGATAGACAGCCAAACAAAAGCTGTCACCGATTATTTTGCCCGCATCATTTTTGTAAATGCTTCGGCGCTTAATACCAACCTGATCTTACTCAATAGCAAATCAGAACGTTTCCCCAATGGCCTGGGTAATGACCATGATCTGCTTGGTCGTTATATCTGTTTCCACAACTATCGTGGTTATATGAATGGGGAAATCAAAGGCCATGAAGATGGCTATTACAAAGGCCGGCGTCCAGCGGAATGCGTGATTCCGAATTTCCGTAACCTCGGCAAACAGGAAATGGATTTTATTGGGGGCTACACTATTTTTTCAGGTGCCTATCGCGAATGGATAAACGCAGATCGCCATCCGGATAAAATGGGTTCAGAGTTGAAGGAAGCGCTGACCGAACCTGGCCCCTGGAGGATCTACATGTATATGCAGGGTGAAACCATTCCAAAGGCAAGCAATCGTGTTTATCTGCACCCAACTGAAAAAGATCAATGGGGAATACCCTTGCTGGTAACAGCTGTCGATTATGATGAAAACGATGAAAAAATGCTGCAGGATTTTCTTTCAGAAGGCGAAAAAATGCTGGAGGCCTGTGGTGCTTTTAATATTGTCGTAAACGATTCGAAACAACCACCCGGACTCGATATTCATGAAATGGGTGGTGTACGCATGGGTACGGATCCTTCCAATTCCCTGCTCAACGAATGGAATCAACTGCATCTCTGTAAAAATGTTTTTGTAACGGATGGCGCCTGCATGACCAGTACCGGTAATCAGAGTCCCTCTATTTTGTATATGGCTTTCGCTGCCAGGGCCGCGCAATTTGCTGCCGCTGAAATGAAAAATGGAAATCTCTAAAATCAGACAACATGGCCTCTTTCAACGCTACACAAAAAACAATCTGGCTGGAACCCGGTTGGGCCCTAGTAAGAATCATTACAGGATTGTTGATGACCTATCACGGTTGGGAAGTGTTTGATGGGGCAAAAATTAAAGAATATGCCGGCTGGATGCCATACTTCTCTGTAGAGACAGCTACCACGATGGCATATCTTGGAAAAGCTTCGGAGTTAATTTCCGGTATCCTGCTAACGATTGGGCTCTTTACCCGGCTAGCAGTATGGCCCATGATCGCAACGATGTTATTTATCACTTTTATTCTTGGAAATGGTAAGATCTGGTATGGAGATCAACACCCCTTTATGTTTGTTTTAATCGGATTGCTGTTTTTCTTTAGGGGTGCCGGCAAATACAGCCTGGACCAACATTTTTTCTCCCCTAAACTTTCCATTTTAGTATTAGTTTTCGCTTCGAATGTGTGCTTTGCACAATCAGGTAAATCAGTAGCAACAGCTCAAACAACTTATTGCAATCCCATCAACCTCGATTACGGTTATACCCCGATTCCTAATTTTAGTGAATGGGGCCGGCACCGCGCAACTGCTGACCCGGTGATTGTAACCTATAAAGGAGATTATTATCTTTTCTCCACTAACCAATGGGGATACTGGTGGAGTTCCGATATGCTGAACTGGAATTTTATTTCCCGGAAATTTCTCAAGCCTTATCACAAAGTGTATGATGAATTATGTGCACCGGCAGCTGTTGTTATTGGTGATACCATGTTGGTTTTTGGTTCTACCTATTCCAGCAATTTTCCACTTTGGATGAGTACCAATCCTAAGGAGAATGATTGGAAGGAAGCATTGGATTCACTCGAGATCGGTGGTTGGGATCCTGCATTTTTCCTCGACGACGACGGCCGCTTTTATATGTACAATGGCAGTAGCAATCGTTATCCTTTATACGGAATAGAATTAAACCGCAAAACCTTTCAGCCAATTGGAACCAGGAAAGAAATGTATTTCCTGGAAGACTGGCGCTATGGCTGGCATCGCTTTGGTGAATACATGGATAATACTTTTTTGGATGGATTTATTGAAGGTGCATGGATGACCAAACACAAGGGAAAATATTATCTGCAGTGGGGAGGTCCTGGTACTGAAATGAGTGGCTATGCAGATGGCGTTGTAGTGGGCGATTCACCTCTGGGCCCTTTTACTGCACAATCCGATCCGGTCAGCTTCAAACCCGGAGGTTTTGCAAGAGGAGCAGGACATGGTGCCACTTACCAGGATCCATGGAATAATTACTGGCATGTTTCAACCATGGGTGTCAATGTAAAAAACACCTTTGAACGTCGCAATGGCATTTGGCCCGCAGGTTTTGATGAAGATGGAATTATGTATGCCAATACCGCATTTGGTGACTATCCACATTACCTGCCCAATGGCCCGGCTGATCATCGTAAAAGCCGCTTTACCGGCTGGATGTTACTCAACTTTAAAAAACCGGTTCAGGTTTCGTCCACCCTTGGCAGTTATACCGCTAACAACGCAGTAGATGAGTCTATTAAAACCTATTGGAGTGCGGCATCAGGCAATAAAGGCGAATGGATTCAGACCGACCTGGGTGAAATCTCAACAGTACATGCCATTCAACTCAACTATGCAGATCAGGATGCGGAATTTCTTGGTAAACAAACTGATATCTATCATCAGTATAAAATTTTTCATTCGCAGGATGGGAAAAAATGGAACCTGCTCATAGATAAAAGTCAGAACAAAAAAGATGTTCCGCATGATTACATTGAATTAAAAAATCCCATTAAAACCCGTTACCTTAAAATGGAGAATATTCATATGCCAACCGGAAAATTTGCCTTGTCTGGTTTCAGGGTATTCGGAATGGGAAATGGATCCAGGCCCCCTGCTGTGAAGACTTTTCTGGTACTTAGAACAGAGAAGGATAAACGCAGTGCCTATATCAAATGGTCGCCGGTTGATCAGGCTTATGCATACAATATTTATTATGGAACAGCTCCTGATAAGTTGTACAATTGCATCATGGTGCATGATGTAAACGAGTATTATTTTAAAGGAATGGACAAAGAGAAGGTTTACTATTACACCATCGAAGCGGTGAATGAAAACGGCGTTTCAGATAAAACTCCCGTACAACAGGTAAACTAAATAAACTGGACATGCAAATTCCGTCAAAAAAAATCTTGATAAGTACGCTTTTGATCGCTCTTTTTTCAACGGCAATGTTGCCCGTATTGGCTCAACAACAGGTGCCATCAGTAGATGATGCGAAAGCTCCCTCCCTGGCGTTTTATCAGGGTAAACCCTTTTATGAGGCGATTCGAAAATTTCAACAGGAAGACAGTATACGAATGCCGGCTTCCAAATCAATTTTGCTGATCGGCAGTTCTTCCTTCACCTATTGGAAAGATGTGGCTACTTATTTTCCTGGTTACCGGATTGTTAATCGCGGCTTTGGAGGCTCTTCACTTCCCGACCTCATTAGGTACCAGGATTATATCATCTATCCCTATGATCCAAAACAGATCCTGATCTATTGCGGAGAGAACGATTTTGCTGCAGCAGATACGGTAACTGTTACAACAGTGGTAAATCGGTTTAAACAATTATTCTGGGATATACGTGTCCGTTTACCTCGTGTTCCTATCAGTTATATTTCAATGAAACCAAGTCCGAGTCGCGCTGCACTACTTCCAAAATTCAAGGAGGCTAATCAGCAAATCAAAGCCTTCCTCGCCACACAGAAAGGAACTACCTACATTGATGTTTACCAGGCAATGCTACAATCGGATGGTCGCCCAATTGGGGAGATCTTTACCAGTGACAGTCTTCATATGAATCCTAAAGGGTACCTGATCTGGCAAAAACAGATCAGGTACCATCTGAAAAAAACAAATTGATCAAAATTGACTACCATGAAATACAATGCACCCCTTTTTCGCATCTTGATTGTCCTGGCATTCTTGCTGCCTGGTTCGGTTCATTCCCAAACTGCTCAAACTAAAATGAATCAGTTTGTATCCGGGCTAATGGCTAAAATGACAGTCCAGGAAAAAATCGGACAACTGAATCTGGTTGTTGGAGGTGAAGCAACAACCGGCTCGGTTGTTAGTACGGGTGTGGAAGAAAAAATCAAACAGGGTAAAGTGGGTGGCATCTTTAGTGTTTCCTCTCCACAGCGCATTCGCAGCATCCAGGAATTGGCTGTTCAGCAAAGCCGGTTGAAAATTCCCATCATTTTTGGAATGGATGTTATTCATGGGTACCGCACCATTTTTCCTATTCCATTGGGATTGGCAGCTTCCTGGGATATGCAACGAATTGAGCAATCAGCCCGGATCGCCGCACAGGAAGCTACGGCAGACGGACTGAACTGGACCTTTTCCCCCATGGTTGATATATCACGTGATCCGCGCTGGGGAAGGATTTCGGAAGGTTCAGGAGAAGATCCCTTTCTCGGTTCAGCCATCGCGGCAGCTATGGTAAAGGGTTACCAGGGCAAGGATTTAGCTGCAGATAATACCCTGCTTGCCTGCGTGAAACATTTTGCCCTTTATGGTGCAGCTGAAGCGGGCCGCGATTATCACTCTGTTGATATGAGCCGCATTAAAATGTTCAACGATTATTTACCGCCTTATAAAGCCGCCATTGATGCTGGTGTTGGTACGGTTATGAGTTCTTTTAATGATGTTGATGGTATTCCCGCCAGTGCGAACAAATGGTTGCTGACTGACCTGTTGCGTAAACAATGGGGTTTCAAAGGAATGGTTGTTTCGGATTACACATCGATTAATGAAATGATCGACCATGGGCTGGGTGATCTTAAGCAGGTATCTGCTCTGGCTGTTAAAGCCGGACTCGATATGGATATGGTGGGGGAAGGGTTTTTAACTACGCTCGAAGCTTCCTTGAAAGAAGGTAAAATTACAATGACGGATATTGATCGCGCTTGCAGGATGGTACTGGAAGCCAAGTACAAACTAGGACTCTTTGAAGATCCATTTCGGTATTGCAATGAGCAGAGAGCCGCTTCGGAAATATTTTCAGCAACTCATAGAAAAGTTGCGCGAGAAACAGCTGCTCGTTCTTTCGTCCTGCTGAAGAACCAGGGTGTATTGCCGCTTGCAAAAAAGGGGTCCATTGCATTGGTTGGCCCACTTGCAGATGCGAAAGAAAACATGGTGGGAACCTGGTCGGTTTCAGCAGATGTTTCCAAAGCTACCTCGCTGCTGGCCGGACTAAAAGAAGTTGCAGGCTCAGGTGTGAATGTTCGGTATGCGAAAGGTGCGAATGTTACGGAGGATTCTGCTTTGGAGGCACGTACCAGCGTATTTGGAAAACCCTGGCAACGGGATTCAAGACATCCGGATACACTGATTGCTGAAGCAGTGCGTTTGGCCCTGCAGTCTGACGTAGTGGTAGCTGCAATGGGAGAGTTGGCCGAATTCACGGGTGAAGCTTCCAGCAGAACCGATCTCAACCTGCCAAACAGCCAGAAAAAACTACTGGATGCGTTGATGGCAACCGGCAAACCTGTTGTAATGGTGCTCTTTACTGGCCGCCCGCTCACGATTGTAGAAGAAGATAAAAAGCTTCCCGCCATTTTGAATGTATGGTTTGGTGGTTCGGAAGCAGGATATGCAATCAGTGATGTATTATTTGGCGATGTGAATCCATCTGGCAAACTACCGGTTACCTTTCCACGAAATGTGGGACAAATTCCGATTTACTACAGTTACAAGAATACCGGACGTCCCTTGGTGGGCGATGAGTTCCAGAAGTTCCGTTCAAATTACCTGGATGTTTCCAATACGCCACTGTATCCATTTGGTTACGGACTTAGTTATACGAAGTTTGATTACAGTCCGGTTGCACTAAGTAAGTCATCCCTGAAAGGTGCAGAAAAATTAATTGCCCGGGTAACCGTAACCAATAGTGGAAAATTCGCTGGGGAAGAAGTGGTTCAACTCTATATCCGTGATATCGTAGCCAGCAATACCCGTCCGCTCAAGGAATTAAAAGGATTTAAGAAGATCCTGTTGCAGCCGGGTGAATCAAAAGAGATCAGCTTTGAAATAACAAATGATCTTCTGAAGTTCTACGATCATAACCTTCGCTATGATTGGGAGCCGGGGGAGTTTACTGTATTCATTGGTGCCAATTCCCGCGATACCCAGTCTGCCAACTTCCGCTGGTCCCGCTGATCCCTCCACTCCGCCTCGGCGGATGCCACTTGTCCGGTGCCATCTGCCAAAGCGGAGTAAAATAGTTAGCTTTGACGCATGAACCGTTACAGGCTTTTTTCGGTAGCACCGATTGCGTTGCTGGTCTTCGTCTGCTCCTTTTCACAGCATGGCTCTGATGAAAAGAAGTGGATAGAACTCTTCAATGGCAAGCATATCCGCAACTGGATCGTAAAGGTGAATCATCACGATGTGGGAGTGAATTTTGGAAATACTTTCCGGGTGGAGGATGGTCTTATTAAGGTTCGGTATGATCAGTATGGTGCTTATAATGACCAGTTTGCGCATTTGTATTTCAAACGTCCTTTTTCGCACTATCACTTGCTGGTTGAATATAGATTTACTGGAAAATTCAAGGAAGATGCACCGGGTTATACCTATCGTAACAGTGGGGTAATGCTGCATTCCCAGGACCCCCGCACCATGTTGAAAGACCAGGATTGGCCCATCTCCATCGAAATGCAATTCCTGGGCGGGTTGGGTGATGGTAAGCCCCGTACTACCGGTAACCTCTGTACGCCCGGCACCAATGTGGAATACGAAGGCAAGCTGGATACCCGGCATTGTATTGACTCCAGGTCGAAAACCTTTGATGGAGATCAATGGGTAACTGCGGAAGCTATTGTTTTGGGAGATAGCCTTATTAAACACATCATTAATGGTGATACCGTTCTGCAGTATTCTAAACCGCAAATCGGTGGGGGTGTGGTAAATAATTTCAACCCCGCCATCAAAATTGATGGAACTCCCCTGAAAAAAGGATTTATCGCACTTCAGTCGGAAGGCCAGGAGATTGATTTTCGTCGCGTTGCGATCCGAATCCTTCGGCGCTAACAGTACCTAACTCATATGTTGTACCTTTAGGCTATGGAAAAGATAGAAACCATTATCCTGGATTTGGGTGGCGTGTTATTGAATATCAGTTTTGAAGCCACAGAAAAAGCATTCGAATCCATCGGGCTCACTAATTTTCATCAATATTTTTCACAGTATAAGGCTTCTCCTCTGTTTGAGCAATTGGAAACGGGAGTCGTTTCGGAGCAGGAATTTTTCACCTATTTCCGTAAAGAAACCGGTCTGGATGTGGATGATGAAACGATTACAACTGCCTGGAATGCCATGTTGCTGGATTTCCCACCCGAGAGAATTGAGTGGCTCCGTAGCCTGGAAAACCGGTACCGTGTATTTTTGTTCAGTAATACGAATAGCATCCACCACGAAGCTTTCCAATTAAAATTCAGTGCCGAATTTCCCGGCAAACCCTTCGATCTGCATTTTGAAAAAGCCTATTATTCTCATCTGCTGGGTAAACGAAAACCTTATGTAGATGCTTTTGAGGCACTGATCAGAGATGCCAATATCAATCCGGCAACTGCCATCTTTATCGATGATACCAAAACCAACATCGAAGGCGCTCAACAGGTGGGTATGAAAGGAATTTTCCTGACAAACGGGGAAACAGTGCTGGATCTGGGGATATGAGGAAGTGAAAGGTGAAAAGTGAAATGTCAGACGTCAGACGTGAGACGTCTGACCCTGCGAAGGAATTCCCAACCCTTCCATACACTCTTGTATCGTCACATATTGGCCTTTTTACGGTAGTTGGGAGAGTGAGTCTCCAGTTTCCCTTGTCCCCTCTTCCATTCCTCCCGTCTCCTTTGTCACCAGTTTCCGTTGTCTCCTTTTCCCTACTTCACCTCCTCAAACTCAATATAGTCACCTTTGGAAGCGGGTTTCCCGGCATCCGTGCGTGGATTGGCAGAAGTTGCGCCCTGCGGATTTGCACCATAAGGACCAAAGCCCTGCTGCTCCTGCATGCGGGCAGCCATTTCTTCCTGGGCGGCCTTGAATTGGCGACGCACATTCCGGGTAGCCCGGGTAACAGGAATTACAAATCCGAAAATAAACTTATACGCGATGTACGCCAATAACAGTAATAATACAGTTTTTAACATAGCCTGTCAAAGGTACGATCTCAGGCCGTTTTTATTTGTTAATCTTCCCCGGTCAACAGCCTGAACCACACATTTGGATTGTATAGGCCTTTTACCGTACATTTGCATCGGAAAAAGAAACAAAGGAAGGGAACGGAAGCGTTCCCTTCTTCTATTTTCGAAATTCACAAACCAGGCAGCGTGGCAAATGAAACATATATACAGGCGGTTGGGCAATTCATGAATGAATTGCTGGAAGGAGACTCCGACTGTTTTTTGGTGGAGGTTCGAATCAAGCCCACCAACAATTTCAAGGTTTTCCTGGATGCAGATTCAGGAATGTCCATCGCCCGCTGTGTGAATTTTAACCGCGCACTGTATAAGAAAATTGAAGAAGCAGGATGGTTTCCGGAAGGCGATTTCTCCCTGGAGGTTTCCTCCCCCGGATTGGATGAGCCGCTGAAACTCTGGCGCCAGTACAGGAAAAATATCGGCCGGATGGTAGATATTACTTTTCAGGATGGCAGCCAGTTGAATGGTAAACTGCTGGATGTAACCGAAGATGGTTGCGTGGTGGAAGAAAAAAAAGGGAAAAACAAAAAAAAGGAAGTGATCACTCACTCCCTCTTATTTGACAATATAAAACAAACCAAAATTCAGGTAGTATTCTAAATAACACTACTATGGCAAGTATCAATTTGATTGAAGCATTCCAGGATTTTAAAGAGGCGGAGAATATCGATCGTCCTACGATGATGAAAGTGGTGGAAGATGTGTTTAAAACCCTTTTGCGAAAAAAATACGGAAGTGATGACAACTTCGATGTAATCGTAAACGCAGAAAAGGGTGATCTTGAAATTTTTCGGAGAAGGACGATCGTAGAAGATGGCGCAGTGGAAGATCCACTGGCTGAAATCGCCTACAGCGATGCCGTAAAGATTGAACCAGATTATGAAGTTGGGGAAGAGCTGTATGAAACAGTCGAAATCCTGGACTTCGGCCGCCGGGCTATCCTGGCCGCCAAACAAACACTTGCCAGCCGGATCAGCGATCTCAAAAAGAACGTCCTGGTTAAAAAATACGGCGACCGTGTTGGAGAGATCATCAATGCGGAAGTTTACCAGGTTTGGAAAAAGGAAATCCTGCTCCTGGATGAGGAAGGAAACGAACTGATCCTGCCTAAAAGCGAGCAAATCCCTCAGGATTATTTCAAAAAAGGGGAGACTATCCGGGCCGTGGTTAAGAAGGTGGAATTAAAAAATAATTCACCCGTAATCATTTTATCACGTACCAGTCCGTCTTTCTTAGCTAAATTGCTTGAAATTGAAGTGCCGGAGATCTTTGATGGTTTGATCGTTATTAAGAAAATCGTCCGTGAACCGGGCGAAAGAGCCAAAGTGGCGGTTGAGTCTTACGATGATCGCATTGACCCGGTGGGTGCCTGCGTAGGTATGAAGGGCAGCCGGATTCACGGAATCGTTCGCGAACTCAAGAATGAGAACATCGATGTGATCAACTACACTACCAACATGCAACTCCTGATCCAGCGGGCATTGACGCCGGCAAAGATCACCAGTATGGAGCTGGACAACGAAAAGCACCATGTGAATGTTTTCCTGAAACCCGACCAGGTATCCCTGGCTATCGGACGTAAGGGTGTTAATATTAAACTGGCTCAGGAACTGACCAGCCTAACCATCGATGTGTTCCGGGATAATGAAGGAGAACCTGAAGAATACGATATTGACCTGGATGAATTCAGCGATGAAATTGAAACTTGGGTTATTGATGAATTAAAACGCATTGGCTGTGATACCGCACGCAGCGTTTTGGACCTGACTGTTGACGAATTAGAGAGAAGAACCGACCTTGAGCGTGAAACGATCGAAGATGTGAAGAAAGTCCTCGAGGCTGAGTTCGAAAAAGAATAAGTTTCGAACAAGAAAAATAAGGTCTGCAGGGGCAGACGCAAAAAGAACGAATGGCAGAAACAACAACACCTAGATTGATGGCCGCCGCCAAGGAATTCAACATCGGCAAGGACACCCTTGTGGATTTCCTGGTGAGCAAAGGATTTGATCGTGATGAACTGAAGCCCACTTCCAAACTCACGGAAGACATGTACAATGCCCTCCAGCGTGAGTTCCAGAGCGATAAAGTGGCAAAGATCAAAAGCGACCAGATCGACCTGCCCAAAGGCAATGTGCAGGAAAAAAAGAAAAAAGAAGAGGAAGAACTCGTTTTTCGTAAGGATTCCAAGAAAACAGAACCTGCAGCAGAAAAGCCTGTTGTAGCTGAACCTGAGCCTGCACCTGAAGTGGCTGCTCCTGCGAAGGAAAAGGTAAAAGAAGAAACTGCTCCGGAACCAGTAGCTGCTCAACCTGAGCCGGTTAGTCCCAAAGAGGAACCTCAGCCTGAAAAGCCTGAGGTTGTGGAAGAAGAGCCTGCAAAGGCAAGCGGTCCGGCTATCGAAGGGCCAAAAATTGTTGACAAGATTGATCTGTCTGCCATTGATTCTTCAACTCGCCCGAAAAAAACAATTAAAAAGCAGGTAGAGAAAGCCCCGGTAGCGGAAAAACCTGCTCCTGAACCGGTTAAAGAACCAGTTAAACCCGAAGCGGTGAAAACAGAGGAACCGGCTGAGGTTAAAAACCCTGAAATTGCTCCAGCAACCCAGGAAGAGGAAAATGAACTGCCACCAGCTATTGAAAATATTCAGGCTGAGCGCCTGACCGGACCGAAGATCCTGGGTAAGATTCAGCTACCCGTGGACAGCGATACCCGTCCAAAAGCAGCTGGTCCTGCTGCTGGTGCAGGTGCGGGTCATGATGAAAAGCGCAAGCGCAAACGCATCCCGATCGATAAAAAAGGAGAAAATATCACCCGTCAGCAGGCCAGTGGTCAGCAGCAGGGTGGTGGTTTCCGTGGCGGCCAGGGTGGTCAACAGGGCGGTAATCGCTTCCAGCGACCCGGCCAGGGCGGCCAGCAGGGTGGCAGAGGTGGACAGCAAGGTGGCCGTGGAGGTCAGCAACGCAACCAGCCACGTGAGGTAAAAGAAATCGATCAGAAAGAAATACAGGAAAAAATCCGCCAGACCCAGGCCAAAATGGCTGGGAGCGGTGGTTCCCAGAAAGGTGGTCGCGGTATGAAAACTCGCCGCCTCCGTGAAAAACGCGCCGGCATGGCGGAAATGGAAGGTGCAGATGCACAAGACATGACCCTGCAGGTGACTGAGTTTATCAGCGTAAGTGAGCTTGCTTCGCTGATGGATGTAAGTTATGCGGAAGTGATCGGTAAATGTATGGGACTGGGTATGATGGTGTCCATCAACCAGCGCCTGGATGCGGAAGTGATTGAACTCGTGGCAAGCGAATTCGGTTTCAACGTGGAATTCATTGGTGTGGATGATGCGGACTCAATGGACGAAGAAGAAATTGTAGACGATCCGGAAGATATGAAACCTCGTCCGCCGATTGTTACCATCATGGGGCACGTTGACCATGGTAAAACCTCCCTGCTCGACTATATCCGTAGTGCCAACGTAGTAGGTGGTGAAGCCGGTGGAATCACCCAGCACATCGGTGCGTACACAGTAGACCTTCCAAATGATAAAAAAATCGCTTTCCTGGATACGCCTGGTCACGAAGCCTTTACTGCTATGCGTGCCCGCGGTGCCAAGGTAACAGATATCGCAATTATTGTGATTGCGGCAGATGATGCGGTGATGCCCCAAACCAGGGAAGCTATCTCCCACGCGCAAGCTGCAGGGGTGCCAATGATCTTTGCGATCAACAAAATAGATAAAGACGGAGCCAATCCGCAGAAAATATACGAACAGCTGGCAGGTATGAACATCCTGGTAGAAGAATGGGGTGGTAAATTCCAGAGCCAGGAACTGAGTGCGAAAAGTGGCTTGAATGTGGATCTCCTGCTGGAAAAAGTACTGCTGGAAGCGGAATTGCTGGATCTGAAAGCAAACCCCGACCGGGAAGCGAATGGTAGTGTGATCGAAGCCTCCCTGGATAAGGGAAGAGGCTTTGTGGCTACCGTACTCGTGCAGAACGGTACCCTGAAACAGGGTGATCTGGTGGTGTCCGGTCAATTCTATGGCCGAATCAAAGCCATGTTCAATGAGCGGAACAAAAAACTCGAGGTTGCACCTCCTTCCACGCCGGTTCTCATACTCGGCTTGAACGGAGCGCCTCAGGCCGGTGAAACCTTCCGCGTATTTGAAGATGAATCAGAAGCCAAGGAAGTGGCCAACCGCAGGGCGCAAATCCTGCGCGAACAGGGCATCCGTACGAAGAAACATATTACCCTGGATGAAATCGGTCGCCGTCTGGCACTGGGCAACTTTAAGCAGCTCAACCTGATTATCAAAGGTGATGTGGATGGTTCCGTAGAAGCCCTTTCCGACTCCCTGATCAAACTGAGTACGGAAGAAATTGCCGTGAACGTGGTACACAAAGCAGTTGGTGCGATTACCGAAAGTGATGTATTGCTGGCAACTGCTTCGGATGCGATCCTGATTGGATTTAACGTTCGGGCATCTTCACAGGCAGCTCGCTTGGCAGAAAACGAAGGGGTTGAAATCAAGACCTACTCGATCATCTACAACGCGATTGAAGAAATCAAGAGCGCGATGGAGGGTATGTTGGAACCCAAGGTGCAGGAGAAAGAAGTGGCTACCGTGGAAGTGCGCGAAGTGTACAAGTTCGACAAGGCTACCGTTGCGGGATGTTTTGTTACTGAAGGAAAGATCAAACGCGACAGCAAAGTGCGTCTCTACCGAGATGGGGTACTTATTTACCCAAGAACGGAAGGAGCCTTTGGAGAACTGGGCAGCCTGAAACGCTTTAAAGACGACGTAAAAGAAGTAAACAATAACTACGAGTGCGGTTTAACACTTAAAAACTTCAGCGATGTTCAGGTGGGTGATACCATCGTGGCCATTGAGGAAGAGGAAGTAAAACGTACGCTCTAAAGAAAGTGAGATGTGAGACGTGAGATGTGAAAAGAAAAACACTTCTCACTTCTCACGTTTCACTTTTTTTGTTAAAAAACGAATCACCTAACACAGGAGCTGGTCTCCTGTGTTATCTTTAATATGATTAATTAAATTATGAGGATTTTCTGTTCAATGCTGGTGGCTTTTCTGTTTTTTCAGAACAGCCAGGCGCAAACCCGAAAAGTGGTGGCGGATAAAATAATCGGGGTTGTAGGTGATAAGATCATATTGCAATCGGATATCAAAAATTCCATCCTGGACGCCCAACGCCAGGGACAGCAGGTTCCGGAGAATGCGGAATGCTTTGTAATGGAACAGGCGCTGGCACAGAAGGCCCTGGTATTACAGGCCGAAAAAGACTCCCTGGTGGTAAGCGAAGAAGAAATTGATGGAATGCTGGATAACCAGGTTCGTCAGTTCATCGCCATGTATGGTTCCAAGGAAGCCCTGGAACAAATTGCCGGCAGAACCGTTTACCAGATCAAGGAAGATTTTCGCCAGAATTTCCGGGAACGTCGGCTCGCAGAATTAATGAGGAATAAGATCGTTGCCAATATTAAGATTACCCCTACCGAAGTGAAGGAATATTTTGATAAGATCCCGACCGATAGCCTTATGTTCTATGAAAGCGAACTTGAGATTGGCGAGATTGTTATGTATCCAAAAGCCAGCCGTGATCTTGAACTATATGCCATTGAAGAGCTGAATGATTATAAACAACAGGTGGAATCTGGCAAAGCCAAATTTGAAACCCTTGCAAGTTTATATACAGATGATCCGGGTAGTAAAAATACCGGAGGGATGTACCAGATCAACCGTGTTGAAAAACAGATGGATCCTGCCTTCATCAGCAATGCGTTTCGCCTGCGGGAAGGACAGATTTCGCCAGTTTTCAAATCAAAATTCGGTTATCATATCATTCAGATGGTAAACCGCGCCGGTGATGATGCCACTGTTCGGCATATCCTTCGGATCCCCGCCATTACGGATACAGAGGTTAATGCATCAGTAGAAAAATTGGATTCTGTTCGCAGTGACCTGCTGGCTAATAAATACGATTTTGGAGCAGCCGTTTCCAAATTCAGTGAATCAGAAGAATCAAAATTCACGGGGGGAATGAAGCAATGTGGTCCAGGTTCTTATTGTACTATTGATCAGTTGGACAAAGACCTTGTTGTTGCACTTAAAGGATTGAACCCCGGCGACATTAGTAAACCACTGGTTTATACGGATGAAAGAGGCAAAAAGGGTGTTCGGCTGATATTCTTGAAAACACGTACGGAACCACATAGAGAAAACCTGAAAGACGATTATAATAAAGTGGCGGATCGCGCTTTGGAAATTAAGAAAATGGAAACAGTAGACAAATGGTTCAAAAGCAAGATCCCGACCTTTCACCTGGTTATAGATCCACAATTTGCAAGTTGTAACCAACTTGGAATCTGGATGCAAAGCATCACGAAGAACCAGTAATACAATATTCTAATGAAATCAGCGGATGGTCTGCCCTCGGGCAGACCTTTTTTGTGTAATTTTAAAATATGCACACCCTCGCTGCCATTCATCCCGTTGTACAGAATCAGCTGACATACCAGTTGTATTCCGATGAAGAGTCCAGGGTCCTGAATATTTCCGATTCATTAGTGCCGCATCTTTCCTTTGCAATGGAATCCGGTAGAAACCGGCTCGATGAATTGTTGCATCTTGATGCCAATTCAAGTGCTTTACTCCGGCATGCAACTCAGACCAGGCAACCGGTTCATTTCAGAGCTTCCATCCGAAAAGAAGCAGGCGTCTTATTGCCGGCTTACTGGACCATAATACCACAATCTTTAAATGATGGCTACAGATGGTATGGCTTTCCACCCCATGAAAAAAATGAATCTGAAAACCGCTTGCATGAAATTGAAAGGACCTTATCCTCCTTGCATGATATCGTATTTGAAATAGATGAAAACGGAATATTTGCCAATTTTTGGGTTGACGATATCAATAAACTTTTTCTGCCACCTGCAGTATTTCTCGGAAAAGATTTGGAAGAAGTTATAAATGGTTTCCCTTCACCGGTTTCTGAAAAACTATTACACGCATATAAAACTGCCAGAATCAGTCAGGAGAAATTCTCAGTGGAATATCCTTCCTGGCACGATGATTCCTGGTATATGTGTCGCTTCATGCCAGTTCGGTATGCAGACAATTCTTACGGCGGAATGATCATTGTGATTACAGATATCACACAGCCGAAAAAACTTGAAAACAATCTCCGGGAAAGTGAACTACAATATCGGGATCTGTTTGAAAACGCTCATGATATTATCTATACCATCGATTTTGATGGAATGGTGCAATCGTTTAACCGACAGGCAGAAAACCTGCTGGAATATGATAAGCAGGAAATTCATGGACAGCGGTCACATATTTTCTTTTCCCCCGAAAGATTGGAACAGGCGGTTGAACAGGGTAAGCTGAAAAGAGAGGGGGTTACAACCGATACATTTTATGAATCTGAATTCATATCCAAATCCGGGAAACGAATTCCGGTAGAGATAAATTCAAGAGTAATAATCCGGAATGGCCGACCAATCGGGATTCATGTAACGGCTAAGGATATCCGACTTCAGAAACAGGCAGCACTAGAGCTGGCTAAAAGTGAAGCCAAATATAGGTTCCTGGCCGAACATTCCCGCGATCTGATTTGCCTGCACCGCCCCAATGGCGACTATATCTATATTTCTCCTTCCATACAATCTATTCTGGGATACGACCGGGAAGAACTAATTGGAAAATCTCCCTATGATTTTATTCATCCCGAAGAAACTGAAACAGTTGTTCAGGATGCGCATAATAATAATGCAAAAGGTATTGAATCTCCATCGGTACAATTCCGGTTACGAAAAAAGAATGGCGACTATGTTTGGCTGGAGTCGGTTTCCAAACCAATTATGGAGGACGGAGAACTTATTTTTATTCAGACCAATAGCCGGGATATTACCGAACGCAGGCATTCTGAAGAAAAACTGCGCTTAAGTGAGGAACGTTTTAAAGCGCTTTTTCAAAACTCACTCGATGTTGTATTGATTATCTCTGAATACGGGATGCTTGAAAATGCCACACCCAGTTTCGAAAAGCAATTGGGTTACACTGTGTCGGATTGGATTGGTAAGCCAGTAAAGGAACTCGTGCATCCGGAACAGGTTGCTGTATTTAATAAAGCGATTGAAACCATACTCCATCGGAAAGATTCTGATCTCGTACTTCGTATTCAATTTAAAAATAAGGATCAGCAGTGGATATGGATGGAATTAAAGGCTGCCTCCGCAATAGCCACTCCAACCATCCAGGGAATCATTGTGAGTCTGCGTAATATTTCTGAATACATTGAAATCGAAAAAACCCTGCAGCATTATTCAGACCGCATTACTGGTATGCTGCACAGTATTACAGATGGTTTTATTGCAGTAGACCGGAACTTTAATATAACCATGTTCAATGCGGTTGCCCAGGAAGCACTGCTGCATAACAACAACCTGGTGGTTGGAGCCAATTTGTGGAGCCTTTTCCCAGAAGCGCTGGATTCACTTAGTTTTCAGTCGTTGCAGATTGCCATGAATGAAAACTCCACCATTCGGTATGAGCAACACATTGACTCCTTGCAAAAATGGTTTGATGTAAGTGCATTCCCTTATGATGAAGGATTATTTATCTACTTTAAAGATGTAACCAATCGTAAAAAACAGGAGAAGCTGGTACAGTTGGAAAAAGAAGTGCTTGAGATGCATACCGGATCACTGGCCAGTTTGCAGAAAATAGCCGATCACCTACTCCGGGGTGTGGAGACAATCAGCAACCGGTTTTACTGTGCCGTATGTATCGTTAAAAACAACCTGAGAGATGCTGAACTGCTTGCCGCACCAAGCCTTCCGAAATTATTCTGGGATTTTACCAACAATACACCCCTGGAACCAGAACTGACTACCTGTGGTAGAGCCATACTTAATAGGAAACCTGTATCCATTCCTGATGTTGCTGCATCCGATCTTGCAGATACAACCAGGCAGGGCGCGGAATCCCTGGGCATTCGGGCTACACTGTCCATTCCAATGATCAGTACTAGAAACGAAATTCTGGGAACCTTCGCCGTTTATTTCCTGGATGCCCGCAGCGCATCAACGGAAGAAACAGAGGTACTGAGAAGACTTACGCATCTGCTGACCATGATTATTGAAAATAAACAGGCAGCAGAAAAATTATGGATCAGTAATGAACGTTATCTGCTTGCCACCAAAGCCAGCAATGAAGCCATCTGGGACTGGGATGCAGTAGAGCAGGTTTCTTTTTGGGGAGAAGGCTTTAATACCCTGTTTGGTTATCCATCAATGTTTTACACCGGAGCTTCGCTGAACTGGGAGAATAAAATACATCCGGAAGATCGCGAGCGTGTTTTAAAGCTGATTCAAAAATACCTGGACGGTGAAAAAAAGGGTCTGTACAAGACAGAATATCGATTTTTGAAAGCAGATGGAACCTATGCGCTTGTGATCGATAAAGGTTATTGCCTCTATGATGAGAAGGGGAAGGTCATCCGTATGATTGGATCAACCGAAGACATTACTGAACGCAAGCTCCTTGAAGAGAAACTACTTCAACAGGAAATTCACAAACAGCAACAGATTGCACAAGCAGTGGTAGATGTTCAGGAAAATGAACGGGCAGAAATCGGAAAGGAATTGCATGATAACGTGAATCAGCTGTTAACCACGGCAAAACTTTTTCTTGAGCTTGCCCGAAACGATGCGTCCATGCAGGAAAGCATGCTGAAAAGAAGTTCGGATACCATTATGAATGCAATTAATGAGATCCGGAAAATCAGCCGTTCCCTGATGCCGGCAAGCCTGAGCGATCTCGGACTTATCTCCTCAATTAACGATCTGATCGAAAATATAACCCTGTCGCGACAATTACATGCCGAGTTCAAATACGATAAGAACATAGAAAAACGTTTGAGGGCCAAAGAAAAGTTGATGTTCTTTCGGATCATACAGGAACAAGCTAATAATGTACTCAAACACGCGGATGCCAGCCACCTGCTGATCAGTATTACCAATCACCGGCAATTAACCCGTTTGGAGATCAAAGACAATGGGAAAGGCTTTGATCCGGAGGTGGCCCGGAAAAAAGAAGGAATCGGTATGTTGAATATTATGAGCCGCGCTGCTATCTTTAATGCCAAAGTAGAAATTATAACGGCACCCGGAAAAGGATGTCATTTAGTTATAGATTTGCCTTATTCCTCTAAAAAAACAATACCAGAATGAAAAAAGTCTCAATCCTGATTGTTGACGACCACAAACTTATCCGTGAAACCTGGAGCTTTATCCTTGGAAGTGATGACCGTTTTGAAGTTATTGCCGATTGTGGTGACCCGGATGAAGCCATCAAAGTGGCCGCCGAAAAGAAACCCAATGTGGTGTTGATGGATATCAACATGATTCCCATGAGCGGCTTCGATGCTACAGAACAAATTAAGAAAGTGAGTCCTGAAACTCGTATCATAGGTGTTTCCATGCATTCTCAACCAGCCTATGCACGAAAAATGCTTCAGGTTGGAGCGCATGGTTATGTAACCAAAAACAGCAGTCGCGAGGAAATGGTAAAAGCCATCCTGGAAGTAGATAAGGGAAATAAATACATCTGCGACGAAATCCGCAATATTATCTCAGAGCAATTAACCGAAACAGAACCACAGGGGCCGGATATCCAGAGTTTGACCGACCGCGAAATCCAGATTATCGGGTTTATCAAAAAAGGACATTCTTCCCGGGAGATTGCTGCCGAACTCGATATTTCACTTAAAACAGTGGAAGTTCATCGCCATAATATTCTGAAAAAACTAAAGTTAAAGAATACGGCAGCCCTGGTTAATTTCATCAATAGTAACCCAAGCTTATACTGATTTGACCTTCGCTGATAAAGCGATAGCATACTTTGCCAGGTTCAAACCTCCGGGTAGATTACCACCCGGTGTACAGCCCCTTTATCCGCATAAAGACCCGGCTGTTCAGGCTGTAATCAGGGATTTTTTTAGCAGGTATTATGCCGATGAGCACCAGCGAACTATGCTGATCGGGATAAATCCAGGACGGATGGGGGCTGGTATAACCGGTGTAAATTTTACAGCTCCCCGCCAACTTACCCAGATGCTTGGTATACCTCATCCCTGGGCAGATTCATCCGAACTTTCCGCTGAATTTATTTATGAGGTAGTGTCCGCATATGGTGGCCCTACTGCATTTTTCAGCCAATTTTACCTGGGCTCCGTCAGCCCGATTGGATTTATCCGCGATGGGAAAAACCTGAACTATTATGATGATCTGCTGCTGCAGGTAAGGATTAGGCCCTATGCGCTTAAACAGTTAAAAGCCCAGCTTGATTTTGGTATCCGCAGGACGGTAGCCATCTGCATTGGGGGCGATAAAAACCTTAAATTCCTACAGACTCTGAACGATGAGCATAACCTGTTTAATGAGCTTAGAGTGGTGCCTCATCCACGATTTATCCAGCAATATCGCCGTTCAGCAAAACAATCATACGTTCAACAATATTTGGATGAACTCTTGTATTGCATTAAAAAATAATACTAGCTTCGCATTCTTATTGATTGTTTTATGATTTTCTAATTAGCCGGCACTTCCGGCACTGATCCTTTCGGATCACAACTGTACAGAACCCTCAGGTTCTTTTCTCAAACTGGCCTTCCCGGGCTATTTGTTATTCTATAGTACATATACAATGCGAAATAATAATTCTGCTACCTTAAAATTGGGTAGCATCTGGACCATTATCAAAACTGCTCTTCGGGGCGAAGAACAGGACTACACCAACGGCAGCATTCGCCGGGCGGTATTCTTATTGGCCATTCCCATGGTTATCGAAATGGGCATGGAGAGTGTTTTTGCCATCGTTGATCTTTATTTTGTCGGCCAACTGCCCGACAGTCAGCACAATATCCAAACAGTTGGTTTAACCGAATCGGTATTATCACTGGTTTATGCCATGGCAATTGGTGTAAGTATGGCAGCAACTGCTATGGTAGCCAGAAGAGTAGGTGAAAAAGATAAAAAAGGGGCGGCTCACGCAGCGATGCAATCTCTCCTCGTTGGAATTGGTATTGCAGTAGCAGTTAGTTTAATCGGACTTGTACTGGCCCCTGATATCCTGCGCTGGATGGGTGCTGAACCGGAAACAGTTCGGATCGGCACGCCTTATACCAGGTTGATGATGGGCACCAGCCTGGTGATTACTTTGCTCTTTCTTATCAATGGAATTTTCCGGGGTGCCGGAGATGCGTCCATGGCAATGAAAAGCCTGATGATTGCCAATATTGCGAATATCCTTCTCTGCCCAATCCTTATCCTCGGATGGGGGCCAATACCAGGAATGGGGTTGATTGGGGCTGCTCTGGCTACCACAATTGGCCGGGGAATTGGCGTTTGCTACCAGTTGTATTATCTGTTCCGGGGAAATACGATGGTAAATCTAAGGCTGGCAAGCTGGCTTCCCGATTGGAAAGTAATCCGTTCTCTTTTCAAAGTTGCAGCTCCGGGTACGGCGCAATTCATTATCGGATCCTGTTCCTGGATATTCCTGGCTAAGCTGGTTGCTGAAACCGGCCATTCTGCTGCTTCCGCAGGATACCAGACCGCCATTCGGATTATGGTGTTTTTTATTCTGCCTGCCTGGGGAATGTCCAATGCAGCCGCCACACTGGTGGGACAAAACCTCGGTGCCAGAAAACCGGATCGTGCGATTCAGTCGGTTTATGCTACCGCCCGCTACAATGCCATTTTTATGGGAGTAGTTATGCTGGTGTTTTTTGCCGCTGCAGAATGGGTTGTTGGCTTTTTTACCCATGAACCTGAAGTGAAAAGAATTGGAACCCAGGCGTTGCAAATCATGAGTGCCGGATTTATTTTTTACGGTATCGGAATGGTAATGGCCAATGCGTTCAATGGTGCAGGAGACACCAAAACTCCAACGCGTATCAACCTGGTCGGTTTCTGGTTTTTCCAGATTCCCCTGGCTTACATCCTTTCCAAACCACTAGGACTTGGCCCACTTGGCGTTTTTATCGCCATACCCGTGGCTGAAACCTCTATTACCATCGCCGCCTGGTTACTTTTTTTGAAAGGGCGATGGAAAGATGTTGTCATATAATGGTAAATTAGAACATGAGTTATTTAAACGCTGACAAACTCCGCCAGGTTATTTTTTTATTGATGCTGCTCTTGCTGGGCGGCATCCTTTATTTGGAGCTTAGAGCCTTTTTGCCTGCAGTTCTGGGAGCTTTTACTTTATTTATTCTGATGAACCGCTGGATGCGCATACTCGTCATCAGAGGCTGGAAACCTTCGCTGGCAGCAGCTTCTTTGATGCTGCTTTCATTTATGATTATTGTGCTTCCCATAGCAGGAGTTATAAGTATGCTGGTTAACCGCCTGAAAGGGTCAGGTATCCAATTGCAGCAAGCTGTGGAGGCTATTGGAAAATTCATTGAAAACCTCGAACAAAAAGTTGGCTTCCAGTTAATCAGTGAACAATCCATGTCCAAACTGGGAGGACTTGCTGCACAGGAACTTCCAATCCTGCTGGGAGCCACTTTCAATACGCTGACAACCCTGGTGGTTATGTATTTCATATTGTACTTCATGCTGATGGGGGGGCGTAATGCAGAGTACAATATTTTTCAATGGCTACCTATGTCGCGTAAAAATCAGCATCAATTGCAGCAACAGATTAACTCTCTTGTGTTTTCCAATGCAATTGGGATTCCGCTGATTGCTATCATCCAGGGGATAATCGGATTAGGAGGTTATTTGCTGATGGGAGTCAAAGAGCCTTTTTTATGGTTTGCGATTACCTGCATCGGCTCGATGATCCCGATCATTGGAGCAGCCATCGCTTATATCCCACTGGCAATTATATTTTTTGTAGATGGTAATACATGGATGGGGGTAGCAATGTTGATATTTGGCTTTGGTGTGATCGGCACTTCGGATAATATCTTCCGATTCTGGTTACAAAAGAAAATCGGGGATGTACATCCGTTAATCACCGTATTCGGAGTAATCCTGGGTATTAATTTATTTGGCTTTATCGGGCTGGTTTTTGGTCCGCTGCTGATTTCTGTTTTTATTCTGCTCATTCGGATTTATCAGTTAGAGTTTACTGAAACTGAGCAGATTCCAGAGTTCACGGAGAATGAATCAATTTAATAAGCAGCGCTTCAACTGAGTTTTTTGATTTCTTTTGGATTTTGCGTAAAAACACGCACACTATTTGCAGAATAGCGCCCGTTATTACAATCCAATTGTCCATGAATTACACAATATCCAAACGTACCCTAAGGGCAACAGTGTTTTTTGTCCTGTTGTCAATTCATCTGATGGTTCCTAGCAATGTGACCACCAGTATGGCCGCTAATTATAGGCCTCTTCCGATTGAAGACACACTAAAACCTTCTATCCCCAAACTTGAATTGCCTGCAAAAGATACAGTGCTGCTTGCAGCGGATTCAATTTATACCAACCTGGGACTGGCACGCAAGGGACTATCGCGACAAGCTTTTCAATTTGCCTGGAAAGGATATAAGAACCTACTTTCCAAAGGAAAAATCCGGCGGGATGACGTGTTGTCCATTTGTGATTTCAGTCAGTCTTCTAAACGCAGGAGATTGTATATCATTGATGTGGAAACGCAAAAACTACTGATGCATACGTTTGTAGCACATGGACGTAACTCAGGTTCTGAGTTTGCCCGTAGTTTTTCCAATCGCCCGGAATCTCACCAAAGCAGCCTTGGATTTTATGTAACCCGTTCAACTTATTACGGTGAGCATGGATTGTCATTAAAAATTGACGGACTGGAAAGAGGAATTAACGATAAGGCCCTGGCACGTCATATCGTTGTACATGGATCAGATTATGTTGGCAAGGATTTTCTCAAGTCGAACAAAATGACCGGAAGAAGTTATGGATGTCCGGCAGTTCCCCGGGAACATGCACCAAAAATTATAGAAACGATTAAGCAGGGTTCCTGTTTGTTTATCTATCACCCATCAAAGAAATACCTGAATTCATCAAAGATTTTGAACGTTTAGCTTGGACATAGACAAAGGCTGGTTTGGACACCCCTAGGCAAGAGCTCAATCCGTAGATTGGGCTTTTCTTTTTATATTCAATATAACAATCTAGTAACTAGTGTCTAGCCAATCTACCTGCCTGAACTGTAATCGGGATTCTATAGAAGGTGCAGCTTACTGCATTTACTGCGGGCAGGCGCTGCACACGCATCGATTCAACTTCGGTCATATCTTTCATGAATTTTTTCACGCCTTTACACATACTGACAAAACGGTTTTTGGGCTGATTTCCGGCTTAGCTGTTCGGCCGGGTGTACTGGTTCGGGAATACCTTGGTGGAAAACGGAAAAAATATTTTAATCCCTTTACTTTTTTATTACTGGTAGCTGCCTTTTCCATATTGGTTTTAAGTTGGGCTGGGAAACTGCATTCGTCTCCTTCTCCATCCGAATCGGTTCGTCCCTCTGAATCCCGGGTAGCGTTAGATCCGCAAACAATGGAAATCAGGAAGCGGGCGAAACAGGTAGGTGAATTCATGAATAAACGACAGAACCTGGTAATGCTTATCGCTGTACCTTTCATTGCCCTGGTGTATTTCCTGGCATACAAAAAAATGGGTTTGTATTATGCCGAGCACCTGGTTGCCAATGTTTTTTTTAATGCCTTCGTGATCTTATTCAGCTCTGTTATTTTTTATCCGTTACTGGCATTTTTCCGTCAGCCCCCTGCTGTATACTGGGTATTGATTCCAATGTTGTTCAGTCATGTTCTATACTATACCCTTGCCTATGGACAACTTCTCCAGGCAAAGGGATGGGTGGCCTGGGCCCGCGTTTTTCTGGTAAGTGTGCTGGCTGTTTTGCTTTGGTCTTCCCTCACACGCTTACTGATCGGATTGTATATTCGTGGATTTTAGAAAGCCATCAAAATCAGATAACTATCAAAGCTATCGCAAGTGAAACAAGACCGGTTAGGTATCCGGCAATTAACTCCTTGTAATCATGTTCACCCAATATAAGTCTCGCAGTACCAACCATACCGGAGATGAGAATGGCTACCATCAGCGGTAAGCCCATCGGAATAAAACTTATCCAGGCCTGGTAAAGAAAAAAGCCGGACAGGACGCCCATCGCAATTCCATGCAGACTGATTTTTATAAAATTATTGGCAGTGAGTGCTATGATGCTGGATACAAAAACCGCACATAACACCTGTACCAATTCTGTCGGATTATCGCCCTGGTTTTTAGCCACATAGAAAATCCAGAAATAAAACACCATGGACGCGATGATCGGGATAATTCGCTCCTTCTGTGTTTTCAGCCGGATACTGGTGGCAAAACCTAGTTGCTTGAGGAGGAAAACCGTAAACGCAGGAAAGAATGCTGTACTTACAAAAACCGAAGCCAGTTTGATTTTTTTATATAGGTCTGAGTCGCCTGCAAATGCAAATGGATGTAAAAAAAGCAGGAATGCCGCTATATAACTGGGAATAAAAAGGGGATGAAAAACAATCGATACCACATGAGCAAAGGCACGCGCGAGCCAACCCTGCCTGCTGCCTGATCCCAGATCCATATTGGCTTGATTCATTATAATTCCTTTCTTAATCGGGCAACAGGAATGTTTAGTTGTTCCCGGTATTTCGCCACTGTTCTGCGTGCAATGTTATAACCTTTTTCCTGTAAAAGTTCGGTTAAACGTTCATCACTCAGTGGTTTTCTTTTGTGTTCCCCTGCCACCAGGTCACTCAGGATCTTTTTAACTTCTCGGGTACTTACTTCTTCGCCACTATCTGTACTGAGACTTTCACTGAAAAAGAATTTTAACCGGTAAGTTCCAAATTCGGTTTGAACAAACTTACTGTTGGCAACCCGGCTTACCGTAGAGATGTCAAGCCCGGTTCTTTCCGCAATATCCTTGAGAATCATCGGGCGGAGGGTGGTTTCATCGCCCGTTAGAAAAAATTCATACTGGTAATCCAGTATAGTTTGCATGGTCATCATGAGGGTTTGCTGCCGTTGTTTGATGGCATCAATAAACCACTTGGCGGCATCAATTTTTTGCTTGATGAACATGACTGCTTCCTTTTGCCGCTTGTCTTTCTTGGTACCGCGATCATATTCTTTCAACATATCCCGGTAACCTTCGCTTACACGCAGGTCTGGGGCATTCTTGCTGTTTAATGTTATCTCCAGCTTGCCTCCTGTATTATAAATAAAGAAATCAGGAACCACATAACTTTCCGCCTTGTTTACCTCTCCAACATTGCCACCGGGTTTGGGACTCAGCCGAATGATTTGCTGTATAATCTGCTTTAGTTCTTCATCGTCAATATTCAATCCGCGTTGAATCTTATCGTAATGCTTTTTGGTAAACTCGTCAAAGTAGTTCGTTAGAATTTCGATGGCTCCCTGAACTGCACTGCCTTCATGTTTTTTACGTTCCAGTTGAAGCAGCAGACATTCCTGCAGGTTTCGGGCGGCAACCCCGGCAGGATCAAACTGTTGTATAAGTGAGATTAATTCTTCAATTTCTTCTTCAGAAGCTTCAATGTTCTGACGAAAAGCAAGGTCGTCCTGGATCGATGTGGTTTCCCTGCGCAGGTAACCATCATCATCAATACTACCTACAATCTGTTCGGCAATTTTACGCCGGCGATCGTCCAATGTTAGCATGCCCAATTGATCAGCGAGCATGTCATGGAGGGTGGATTCAATTTTAAAGGGTGTTACCTGCTTGTCATCCATTTCCGGATAATTATCATCCCTTAACCGGTAATCTGCGATATCATCATCTCCTTCAGCAACATATTCGCTGATGTCAATATTGTCATACTCTTCTTCTGACCCCTCGGTTTCAAATTCATCTTCTGAAGATTCGAATTCATCCCTTGTTTCATCAAAACTATCATCACTTGTCTCATCTGATTGTTCCAGGGCCGGGTTCTCTTCCAGCTCTTCCTTGATCCGCTCTTCCAGGTTGGCTGTAGGCACCTGCAAAAGCTTCATCAACTGAATCTGCTGGGGAGACAGTTTTTGTAGTAATTTCTGCTGTAAACTTTGACCTAATGCCATTCGTTATGTTCAGGGTTTATGCGTTTCTTTTTTGAAAAGGCGCGCTATCCACAAAAATCAGGCCGTAAATTACACAATAAGTTGGAGTAGGGGTGAAATCTTTCCTTAAAATAATGATAATGCTCGGCGCCTGTTGGTCGTCAATCTGTGCAAACGCTCAATCAACGGGCGTTTCGAAGGATTTTTCCGAATATAGTTCGATTCGGATTTCGTTCCGGAATTTGCAAAGCAAACCTACAAAAACCCCTAATTTTAGGGATTTGGCTTTTAAAATTAACATGCAGCCGGAGTCAGTTGGCCACCCTTCTGTTCTGCTCAGATCAGGTCTGCCCCAGCCTTGGGAAATAAAATCAATTGCATCCGATTTTATCCTTTCGCAATGGGGAATTATCTGTGTTGGAGAATATCGGTTGCAACAAAAAACCGGGCTTCCGCTCCGGTTTCGATTGGGTTCTTTAGAATATGTAAATGCACTTGAAGGCAAATAAGCTCAATAAGTAAGGGATCTTGGGTTGGGGGCCATCCATTCCATAGAAGGGATGGAGGCGGGATCCCGATAATAATTATTCCGCAGGCTGTCGTTCCACCCATTTGGATTTTTTTCAAAACTCTTACTGCTGAAATAGATTACTCCATGCATATTGGGGGTGTTTCGCACAGCCTGGATCATTCGTGGCAGTTGGTTGGGGTCCTTCCAGGCACTGTTGGAGCCAGCCCGATAAATCCCTAACCCGATATAACAATGTTTGCCATAGGTGTTCTTGCTCCACCAGTCGAGCAATACTTCAAATGCCGCAGCTTTGTGTCCGAATTCCCAATAGAGCTGTGGTGCTACATAATCGATCCATCCTTCTTTCAGCCAAAGTAAAATGTCGGCATATAGGTCGTCATAGTTGGTTTGTCCGGCCGTAGTGGCACTTCCCCGGGGATCCTTATCGTTATTGCGCCACACACCGAATGGAGATATCCCGAATTTTACCCAGGGTTTTTCTGCTTTTATGGCAACTGCCAGGTGACGGATTATGGAATCCACATTGCTCCTTCTCCATTCGTCCACGCTCATACCAACGCCGAATACCTTATAGGATTTCTGGTCGGGAAACTCTTTACCGGCGATGCGGTAAGGATAAAAATAATCGTCAAAATGAATGCCATCAACCGGGTATCTTTTTACCAGGTCACGCACAATATTTACTACAAACTGTTGGGCATTCTTATTACCCGGATCGAAGTATTTTTTGTCGCCATAATTCAGAAACCACTCAGGAAACGTCCTTGTGATATGATTTGGGTCTGGTACGCTGGTTTTTATATTGAATACAGCCCGATAAGGATTCAACCAGGCATGAAATTCCATACCTCTTTGATGCGCCTCGTTAATCATGAATTGAAGCGGATCATAGTAGGGCACAGGTGGTTTTCCCTGTTTGCCGGTTAACCACTCACTCCAGGGCTCATAGGGGGAGGGGTAGAATGCGTCGGCAGCCGGACGAACCTGGGCTATTACTGCATTAAGTCCGTTTTTCTTATGCATGTCCAACATCCGGATGTACTCCTCTCTTTGTTTGGCCGGATCGGTAGTGCCTTTGGTAGGCCAGTCGATATTGGTTACGGTTGCAATCCAGGCTGCTCTGAATTCATTGGTGGCAGAGCCGACTTCCATAGGCGGAGGTACAGGTGCTGCGGGTTGTTGAGCGATTGGCAGGGCAGGGAGAAATAGGATACTGATTGCTGATAGCAATGATTGTTTTACTGACATGATTCTGTTTTCGGTTAATCCTGACTGTTACGAAGTTTATCGAGCAGGTTGTTTAATTCGGTGGCCTCTTTTTGATTGAGGTTTTTTAGCAGGCTTTCCCATTCATCTTCATGTTGATCCATTTCAGCCAGTAACTGTTGTCCTTTGTCTGATATGGTAACATCTACGAGGCGACGGTCGGTGCTGCAAACTACTTTGCTCACCAGCCCTTTTTTTACCAGGCGATCTACGATTCGGGAGGTATCACTCATTTTGTCAAGCATACGCTGCCTGATCTGTAAGGTGCTGAGTGGTTCACCAGCCCCACGCAAAATTCGGAGGATATTAAACTGCTGGTTGGTCAGATCGTACTGGTCCAGGTGTTTACGGGTATTTTCCATCAGCCAGTTATAGGAAAATATCAGGTTGATCATGGCTTTCTGATGCTCATTCCTGAATTTCCGCTGGTTGATGTCTTTGTTAATACTCATAACAGGTATGTTCAGGTTTAAAATTACTGAAAATGAAATTAAACGGATTGGAGCTACTCATCCCCAAACGCGTGTTCCTTCTGAGCAGTTGGCGCAAATATCGATATTAGCGCGACTTTTAAGCAGTCCGGATCGGAATTTTTGGTAGGCCGGGTCCTCCCATATTTCTCGAAAGCTTGCTTTTTTTAGATCGCCGAGGCGATGTTGTGCATCTTTGTCAAAGCAACAGGGTACTACCAACCCGTCCCAGGTTATAACTGTTGCATGCCAGGCCCTCCAGCAATGATTCAGCAACTTGTTTTTAAATGCATACTGGCCATTCTTGTTTTTCTTATACCTGCTGTATTTCTCATTCGTTGGAATCAGTTGATTGGGATCGTTTTCATAATCATATACCTGGGCAGTCTTCAGCCAGATATCATCCACGCCTACTGAATTTGCCAATGCTTTTGCGTCTTCAATCTGGTGTTCATTTGGTTTTACCACTAGGAATTGAAATATTACAAATGGTTTTTGTGAGCCCATTTCTTTTTTTGCCTGTACTATGTTTCTAGCGCCCTGTAATACTTTTTCCAACTTGCCGCCTATCCTGTATTGTTGATATACTTCCTGGGTGGTTCCATCTATTGAAATGATTAAGCGATCCAGCCCGCTCTCCACTGTTTTCCTTGCATTGGCTTCGGTAAGGTAATGTGCATTGGTGGATGTGGCTGTATAGATTCCCTTTTCGGATGCATACTGCACCATGTCAAGGAATTCCGGATTCAGGTAGGGTTCACCCTGGAAATAAAACACCAGGTAAAACAGGTCCTTGTATAACTGATCAATAGTATTACGGAAAAAATTAGACTGCAACATACCGGTGGGGCGAGTAAATGCTCTCAGTCCGCTTGGGCATTCCGGGCAACGAAGATTACAGGAAGTGGTAGGTTCCACACTAATGGAAATCGGAACACCCCACTGTACAGCTTTCCCGCTGTATTTACTGATATAATAACTGCTGAGCACTTTCGCAGCATTCCATGCCCTTCGGACACTCATCTTGCGCAGCATATTCATCGAGTCTCTAAAATGAAACGGCATTGGCCAAAGATACAATCCATTTTTCACCCGTCCGGTGCCACCGGACGGGTGAAGGAATTGCCTATTTTTGCGCGCGATGGCAAAAAAGAAAAAAGGTCAGGAATCCGGACCGAAATATTTACTGGCGGTACTTGTCCTGGTACTGGTCGGCTTCCTGGCCTGGTGGTGGTTCGCCACATCGGCACCTGATTTTGAACACTACGAAGATTTTGGAATTGAAATACCAACTAATTTTCAAATTCATGGAATTGATGTTTCAAAATACCAACAGCGCATCAATTGGGAAGCGGTAAAGGCAATGCGGGCAGAAGATGTGAAAATTGGATTTGTCTTCATAAAAGCTACTGAAGGTCTGGGTAACATGGACCAGCAATTCCGGCGTAACTGGAAGTATGCCAGAGAAGCCGGCTTGCCGAGAGGAGCGTATCATTTTTTTATCGCGCCTAAAAGCGGTGCAGAACAGGCTGAAAATTTTATTCGTCGGGTGGAATTGGAAAAAGGTGATTTACCTCCTGTTCTGGATGTTGAACAAACCTATGGGGTAAGCAATTCCAGGCTGAGGTCAGAGGTTAAAGCCTTTCTCGATCGGCTGGAAGCACATTATGGCGTTAAGCCCATTATTTATACCAATGTTGATTTTTATAACCGGTACTTAAAAGATGAATTTGACAGCTATCCGCTCTGGGTGGCACATTATCTTAGAAAAGACCGGCCCCGAATCGCGCGGAACTGGGCCTTTTGGCAATACAGCGAAACCGGAAGGGTTAGCGGTATCCGTGGGAAAGTGGATTTCAACGTCTTTAACGGCGATTCAACAGATTTTCGCGACCTGCTAATAGAGTAGTAGCTTTGAAAAAAATCGATTATGAGTGGAATGGAACAGGACGCACGGGATCTGCTGTATAAAACACTGATGACAGTTTCAATTGGTGCACTCTGGATGCTGCTCAATATGACTATTGGGTTATATGCCGGATGGTTTTTCTTTGATCAAACCCCCAAAGCGGGTAACTATATCTGTTATGTTTTCGCGGTCGGGTCCTTTATCTGGATGATCCGTTACTTTTATAAAATGTGGTCAACCAAACCCGCCCCCAAATCCTAACCCCCCTCTTCCATTCCTCCATTCCTCCATTCTTCCTTCTCACATATATTTCCGCTTCCTGCTCTTCCGATACTTCTCATTTATAATTTCCGCCATTGGTTTTTCATACACTTTACTTTCAACCCAGGAAATGATATCCAGGTAAGCAAAGGCCCTGGTTTCAAAACGGTCTTTTTCCAGGTGTTTGATTTTGTGCAGGAATTTTTCCAGCTCAGGTTTCATTTTTCTTGGAGACACACCAAATGAATGGCGGATAAACCGGAACATCTCTTCTTCCACCACCGTCAGATTTTTCATTTTCGCCATAAAGCGATAAACGGATTTGATCAATGATTCGATAATCTCATCATTCCCCAACTCATAATGAGCCAGCATGTGCATCAGCCGGGCATAACTTTGCAGATCTATTCGTAAATCTGCTGATGTGTCATTGATGATCTTTTGCAGGAAATCAATACTGGTATTGTAATCCCCACTACCGAAATACAATGTGGCCAGTTTGTAATTGAAAACCACAATCCGGTGCGGATCAACATAAAGCGCATACTCATCCAGGTTAGTTAATACCCTGTCTACCATTTTGAGTCCTTCTTTGAAGGTGCCTGTCATTAAATGCCAGTTTAACCTGGCACTATTGATGTAGATGCTGGTATGGATCCTGAAATTATCGTGCTGGAGTGCAATCGGTGTATGCGAAAAAGCCTCAAACTCTTCCAGTACTTTTTCAAACAACTGATAATTCCGAAGATCAAAATGGGCATTCAAAAGATTGTGCATTCCCTTGATGTAGTGTCCTAATTCCACCTTTTTCATTACCTCATTTTCATCAAAGAGATCTACCCATTTCTGAGCATAGCGATAATACATCAGGAAGTCCTGCCGGATAAACGCATACCAGGTATAACTCTGGTACAGATAGAGTCGTTCGTAAAAATCAGTCAGCTGAAACGAATCTTCCGGTAATTGCTCTTTAAAAAACTTCCGGATGCCGGTTTCATCTTTTTCATTGCGGGCATGACCATGTTTCGTGTACCAGCCATATAGTCTCAATGCCAGGTTGGAAAGCCTTGTTACACGATCTATATGCCCACTTATCTCCAATGCTTCCTGGGTTAACTTTTCAGTCTTTTCCTGGATGCTTCGGGTAATATGCAGGGTTTCAATTTTTTTCTCAAGTGATATCACCTGTGCCAGGTAGTTAAATTTTCCATTGGCTTTAGCGATCTCCCTGGCTCTTTCCAGAATTTTTAGTGATTGGTGTTTCAGCCCCTTATTATAAAGTATCCTGGCATTATCAAGTTGTTCAGACAATTGAAGTTCGAGGGTGTCTGTGCTTTTGAGATCCCGTAAGCTGGCCAGAACCTGCTTGTATAAATGTGTTTTGATATTGTTTAACTGTGGTTTCTGGATGGACGGCAGTTTTTTCAACAAAATCCGCTCATCGTACTCTGCGAGTTTATCCAGTGCGTCAAATAATTCAACAATTTTCAGGTCCTCTTTCGCTGAACTCCGCTTGATGTATAGCTTAAAATGCCTTTTTTCTGCCTTGTGAAGTGATTTTATGAGTTGAAAAAGAGAGTCGGTAGATCGGTTGGACATCATTAACTTATTTTCTGCAAATCCTTGCTGGATAAGGGTTTAACTGCAAAAATATCCTTTTTGGAGTAATAAACCGGTTCAAATTTTGATTTTCGGGAAGAAAATTCCCGGGCTACTTTTACATCATCAAACGGGAAAACAGAAAACGACCCGGCCTCGCATCGGAAAGCAATTTAGAAGCAAAGGGTGAAAAAATATGGCAGGCAATCGTTAGAAGCAAAGCATCGTAGAGGTCGTTATCCCGAATCCTGAAAAGGAAAAAAGCAAGACTCGAAGATTTTTTTATATGGCAAGCAATCGTTAGAGGTCGACTGTGTCTACAGTGGACCTTCTTTTTTTATTGGCGACGTGAAAATAGGGGTCTCCAATCACATAACAAAGAAATTGGTTAAAATTTTTTAACAATTAGGTAATTTATCCTTCCCTGTTGCCATTTATCCTTTCTACTTCTGATTTATGTAAAATTCTTTTCCCAACCGGTTTTATTGAGGCATATTGAGATTCTAAATAGAATTCATGAGAAAAATTGCCTTTTTGATCCCTGCCGCACTTTTGCTGGCTTCCGGATCATTTGCACAAAAAAAAGGGAAAAAGGATGCTCCTCCTCCCGCAGCTGATACCGCCAAAAAAGCGCCTCCTGCACCACCGGCAAAACCTACTGTAAAGGACAAAACCAAATCAAGCAAAAAGCATGAGGGGTTGTTTACACTTTACCAGGATACGGCTACAGGTTCTGTGCAACTGTATATCCGCAAAGATCAAATAGGTAAAGAGTATCTCTATCAGAGTTTTTCAATGGGCGGACCAACTGCTTTATTCCTGCATCAGAATATGATTCGTTCTACCTTCCCTTTTAAGGTGGAAAAGTCGTTTGATAAGCTGGAATTCAAACAAATGAATACCAACTTTCATTATGATAAAAACAACGCGGTTAGTCGAGCTGAAAATGTTGATGTTAGTGACGCCGTAATGCTTGCTGAAAAAGTTGTGGTAGAAGACAGCCTGGGCTATCTGATCGCAGCAGACGGACTCCTGCTGGGCGATAAACTCGACCCTGTAAAACCCATGATGCCTCCCGGATTGCCTCCAGGAGCAGTTTTCAACCTGGGAAACCTGAATCCTTCCAAATCAAAATACGGTCTGGTTCGTTCTTTCCCGAATAATACCGACGTCCTGGTGGAACTGGCTTACGATAATCCAATGCCATTTAATGGTGGTGGGAAAGATATTACCGATGCCCGTTATGTGCGTGTGAAAATGCAACACTCCTTCCTGGAACTTCCAAAGAATGATTTTCGTGCACGCCGCGATGATCCCAGAGTTGGTTATTTCGGATCTGAGGTGGATGACCTGACGTCTCTTTCACCAACCCCTTATAAAGACATCATCAATCGCTGGCACCTGGTGAAAAAAGATCCGAATGCCGCCCTCAGTGAGCCGGTGGAACCAATCGTATGGTGGATCGAAAACACAACCCCGGTTGAGCTTCGCCCGATTATCAAAGAAGCAGGTGAAAAATGGAATGAGGCATTCGAGGCGGCCGGATTCAAAAACGCGGTTGTTATGAAGATCATGCCGGATGATGCGGATTGGGACCCTGCAGATATCCGTTATAATGTTATTCGTTGGGTTAGCTCTGCCAACCCTCCGTATGGTGCCATCGGACCCAGCTTTACAAACCCCCGTACCGGTCAGATCCTGGGAGCTGACATCACGGTAGAATGGAAATCAGGTGCCGGTGCAGTAATCCAGGATGATTTGTTTAATGGTGGAATGAGTACCGCAGTATCGCTACCGTGGGAAAATCCTAAAGCTGCTATGAATACTTCCCATACGCATGGAAGTTTCCAGGTAAATGGCATGAAACAACACCTGAACTGTTCTATCGCACAGGAGCTTAGCCTGCAGTTCCAAACAGGAATTGCTGCCATTGCAACCCTGGATGAAGAAGATCGTCAGACTGCAGAAGTAAAAGAATTGCACAAGCAATTCCTGTACTACCTCATTCTTCATGAAATGGGGCACACCCTTGGATTGAATCACAATATGAAAGCCAGCCAGATGCTGAGCCCAACAGAAGTGCACGATCAGTCTATAACTCGAAAAATCGGTTTACAAGGTTCAGTGATGGATTATCCATCATTGAACGTCAACAGCAATCGTGCGAAACAGGGTGATTATTATACCACAAAAGTTGGCCCATATGATGTTTGGGCTATCCAGTATGGTTATACGCCATTCAGCGCAAATGAAGAAGAAAGAGAACTGAATAAAATTCTTTCCAGAAGCACCGATCCTCAATTGACATTCGGAAACGATGCGGATGATATGAGAGCACCTGGTAAAGCCATTGATCCCCGTGTTATGGTGAACGATATGAGTAACGATATGGTTGCTTATGCGGAAGATCGCCTCAAACTGGTTAACTCCATGATGCCGAAACTGCAAGCCCGTTTTGCAAAGCCTGATCAAAGCTATGCAGAGCTTCGCTCCCGTTACTATCAGTTAATGGGGCAGCGCGCGCAGATGGTAAATGCAGTTAGCCGTTATATTGGTGGCGTTTATGTAGATCGCAGTTTTGCCGGACAAAAGTCAAACACTAAACCATTTACCCCGGTTTCTGAAGCCTATCAGAAAAAAGCGATGGCATTGCTGAATACATATTTATTTGCTCCTAATGCTTTTGCTGCAGATGCCAGCCTCTTCCCTTACCTGCAAATGCAGCGTCGCGGATTCGGTTTCTTCAATGGTACGGAAGATGTAAAACCCTCCAATACCATTGCTAGCATCCAATTGAGCACACTGGCGCATATACTCCATCCGGTAACACTCACCCGCATTAACAACAGTGGGCTTTATGGCAATTCTTATAGTGTTGCAGAAGTGATGGGCGATTTGTCCAAAGCAATCTTCCAGGCAGATCTGGGTGGCAGCGTGAACCTGTATCGTCAGAACCTACAGACTGAATTCGTAAAAGGTGCTGCCGCTATTGTGGAAGCAAAAACCGGATATGACAATGCCTCCAAGGCAGCTGCATTGCACACGTTGAAAAAAGTAAAAGCGATGCTGGCAGGTGCTGCAAGTCCGGATGAACAAACCCGTGCACACCGAACCAACCTGGTATTCCTGATCGACAATGCAATTACTGTTAAGTAAGTAGAAACTTTAGATAAAACAAACAACCCCGCCAAAAACGGGGTTGTTTGCTTTTGGAAACGGTTCATTCATCGAAAAGTAGGGAGACAGCCTTCATTTCAGGATACTAAAGGAGTGGCAGCCCCCGTTATGATCTTTAGTAAAATCCCTGCCCATGAAACGCATCATTGCAGTGCTGTCCCTGGCCGCATTCGGTTTAGGCGCCTGTGAAAAGGTTGATAAGCTGACCCAGTTTACAGTAACTGATCGTACCGAATTAAAAATTGAAGCAGGTGCCGCCACACTGCTTCCATATGATTTGTATACTCCTCCTGTATATTCTGAAGCTAGTCGCGAACTCACATTCAATAATACCAAAGCAGAAATGCTGGAGTCGGTTAAACTCCAGGAATTCAGAATGGTGATTACTCAGCCTTTTGGAAGAAGCTGGGATTTTTTGAAAGACATTGAAGTGTTTATAGATGCAGACCAACTGCCGGAAACCAAAATCGCATTCGAAACGGACATTACCGATCAGATCAATGCAACCCTGCTACTGAAAACAGCAGATGTTCAATTAACTGATTACCTCAAAAAAGGAACTTATATTATCAAGACAAGGCTGACTACGGACAAACTACTTACAGATGATCTGGATGTCAGCATTACCACAAAATTTGCAGTCGACGCAAAAGTCCTGGGTTTATAACCCGGGACTTTTTTTGATCCTTCTCCATGCCTGATAAAATATCACAATCAATAAAATCCCAATTCCTGTAGCGGCTGTTCTCGCTAGTAAGGGCTCCTCATTTTGTTTAAAATATATTCCGTACAAGGCCCAGCAGATTACCAATGCATAGGCTGAATCTTTCCATTTAAGCAAGAAAAGAAGTCCCAGTACTACTGCCACAACCATCATTATAGCTGCCCAGCTTACAGGTGACAAAAATCCTCCTTCCCAACCGCTATGCACAAGAAGGGCCGTTGTGTTGGCAATGGTAGCAACGCTGATCCATCCAAGGTAAACACTGAAAGGTACCTGCAGAAAAAAATAACTGGCGCCGGAAAAACCAGATCGATGCTCAAGCAGCAAGCGATAAATCAAAACAAGCGTAACCAGAAATGCCAGCATCACGACCAGGGATAATTGAATCTGCAGGTAATGCCACAAAAAAATCCAGCTGCAGTTGATGATGCAGGTTACAATAAAATAAACCAACAATTTGGATAGCATGGATTCCAGCGATCGGTTTTCGGTTTTTCTAAATGCATACCAGATACTATAACCGCAAAAGCAAAGCAGCAACAGGTAAATAATTGACCAGATGCTGAAAGTGAATCCTGCAGGAACAAAATAATTTGGGTAAAGATCCGAAATGGCGCCGGTACTCATCTGGTTGATGGGTAACAGAACTGCAAGTGAATTTACTACCAATACGGTTACCATCGAGATAGCTGCAACTACTGAATTTGTTCTTAGTGAATTGCTCATATTGTCTGATTAGTTCTTTGTATTGAATTGCAACAACCAGGCCTTTGCTTGGTTGAGCGGGAATTTCCAAAATTTTGGCTAGATTTCAGAATAAACCCAAACCCATGTCGCCCCGGGACTATATTCTGCCGTATTATACCCTGGTTCATCACCTTCAGCAAACTGTAGGTGCCAATCGGGAAGAATTAATGAACGCCCTTCAACAAGCGGGTTGTGATTTGAGTTTGAGGACATTTCAACGTTTACTGGAATCGCTTCGGTCTGAACTGGGAATCCGGATTTCATATGATGCAAGTACCAATCAGTATCATTTGGAGGAAATGCCGGAAGGGCAATTGGGGAATTTCTTCCGCTATTGTAAGTACATGCAGGAAGCGGGCTTTATCCTGGATTTGCTGAAAACCCGGGCCGGGGACGACAAATCGGTATATATTCCTCCGGTACATGGTACCGCGGGTGCGGAATGGCTTTCGCAGCTTACGGAAGCAATCAATGAGAAAAAGATCCTTCGCCTAACGCTCAGCCAGAATAAGGGAGAAGACAATAAAACATATTCGATTTTGCCGGTAGCATTAAAACAAGAAGACGAAGCCTGGGTTCTGCTGGCCTGGCAACCCAAGAAGGAAAAGTGGAGGCAGATAAAGGCTGAACGAATAGTGGATCTTCAGGCAAAAGCTCCAGGAACTGATATTGACCCCCCACAGCAAAAGGAGGCTGTTCGGCAATTTAAAATCACAGAAAAACAGTCAAAGAAGTAGTCCGGTCAGGGTGAATTTAATTGCAGCATCGGTTGATATGCAGGTGCCGCTAAAAAACAGAATGATTGAATTTCGTTGGGTAAACCAGTCGTATGACTCTGTATCGGAATATCTCAACCATATGTGTTGCGGCAGTTTTTGCTGCCTGTTCAAGCTCTCCTCAATTATCTGCTCCTGCTCCCTATGGTGTACTTCCCGAAGAACGCCAACTACGCTGGCAGGAACTGGAGACATATGTACTCGTACACTTTACGCCTACTACTTTTGAAAATAAGGAATGGGGTTATGGCGATGCGGATCCTGCCAGTTTTAATCCTTCTTCATTTGATGCCAACCAGATTGTAAAAGCTGCCGCCGACGGAGGATTTAAAGGATTGATCCTGGTTGCCAAACACCATGATGGGTTTGCTTTATGGCCAACCAAAACCACACCGTATAATATCAGCAAAAGCCCCTGGAAAAATGGTCAGGGAGATATGGTTAAGGAATTTGAAAATGCAGCCCGAAAACTGGGACTGCAATTTGGCGTTTATTGTTCACCGTGGGATCGCAATTTTCCAACTTATGGATCACATGAATATGTAACAGCTTTTCGCGAACAACTACGTGAGCTCTACACCAATTACGGAAATCTTTTTATCACCTGGTTCGACGGGGCTAATGGCGGAGACGGCTATTATGGCGGTGCCCGGGAAAAAAGGAATATTGACCGTACCACTTATTACGGATGGGATACAACCTGGCAACTGGTCAGGGATCTTCAGCCTGGTGCAGTTATCTTCAATGATATGGGGGATGTGCGCTGGGTGGGTAATGAGGAAGGTCATGCTGCCGAAACTTCCTGGGCTACCTTTACCCCGGAACCGGTCGATGGAAAAGCCGTAGCCGCACCGGGCGAACTGAAATATTGGTTATCACCGGAAGGAACCAGAAATGGCAAATACTGGAAGCCTGCTGAATGTGATGTACCGTTGCGGCCAGGCTGGTTTTATCATCCCGATCAGGACCACCGCGTTAAAACCCCGGCGCAATTATTTGATCTTTATTTTAAAAGCGTCGGCAGAGGTGGAGCACTGGATTTGGGACTTGCTCCGGATACACGCGGTTTACTTCATGATAATGATGTGGAGTCCCTGGCCAAATTTGGAAAGCTGCTGACTGAAACCTTTTCCAATAATCTTGCAACTACTGCCAAACTAACAGCCAGCAATACACGCGGTAACGCAAACAAACAATTTGGCGTGAAGTTTCTAACCGATGAGGATCGCTATTCTTATTGGGCAACAGATGATAGTGTTACTTCAGCGGAACTTTTGCTGGATTGGAAAGAACCGGTAACATTTAATATTATCCGGATACGCGAGAATATCCAGCTTGGTCAACGGATTGAGCGCATAGCCATTGACGTGAAAGAAAATGATAATTGGAAAGAAGTGGCGCAGGCTACAAGTATTGGCGCCAACCGGCTAGTCCGCTTACCCTCTTTTCTGACCACCCACCAGCTGCGGCTTCGGATCCTTCAATCTCCGGTGAGTATTGCACTGAGTGATATTGGCATTTTTAAAGAACCCGATGAGCTTCCAAGCGTTTCCTATGGAAATGTTGTGGCTACCGGAGCAATGGATAAAAGAGGTTGGAAAGTGGTGTCTGCCTCTTCAGAAAGCAAAGATCCGAAAGGTGCGGCCCTTCATGCTATTGACAACGATCCTTCCACTCTTTGGTACACCTGGAACAATGAACGGGAAATGAGTCCACCTCCCCAGGAAATAGTGGTAGACATGGGCAAAGCGCAGACCATTAAGGCATTTACCTACCTGCCACGCACAGGCGGATCATGGGGGGTGGTTGGGCAATACGAATGGCAGGTAAGCCCCGACGGAAAGACCTGGACAAGCGTAGCTTCCGGGGAATTTGCCAATATTAAAGCCAATCCAATTGAGCAGGTGATACAACTTACAAAACCTGTCAACTGCAGGTATTTCCGATTTATCGGGAAGTCTTCCGTGGAGGATAATTACATTTCTGCAGCGGAACTCGGGGCGTTCTGATGGCACCGGACGGGTGGCACCGGACGGGTAAGATGCTCCAGGGCTGCAAGGCATCATTGAACGTTATATCAAAGGGTGTTAAACATTCTGTAAAGGGAGTGCTGACTGTGTGAAAATTTTCCGATTGCGTCATCTCAACGGAAAACCATTACCATGCCAACACGCTTAATCAAAAGCAGCCTCCTGGCAGGAGGATTACTGCTTTGTACCGGAATTATTTATTCATCCGTAGGTAATTCAACAAAATCGCGGAAGAAAACAGCGTCCGCTGCCAGTGAATCAACCCGCATTAAATCCAACGGAACACCAATTCCTGCAAACCCGGTAAATGACAATCCGAAACGAATATCAGCGCCTCCATCTGCCCGAAAAATTCAGGTGGCCATCCTGCTGGATGTGAGTAATAGCATGGACGGCCTAATCTCTCAGGCAAAGGCCCAGCTTTGGAACATGGTGAGCCTGCTTGGAAAGTCCAACTGTGATGGGTATACGCCTAAAATCGAGATTGCATTGTATGAATACGGCCGTTCCTCCAATAAGCCCTCAGCAGGATATGTCCAACAGATTACGCCTTTCACAACAGACCTGGATGAAGTTTCTAAACAACTGTTCCGGTTGACTACCATGGGTGGCGATGAATATTGCGGGCAGGTTATGTACAACTCACTGAATGATTTGAAATGGGAGGACGGCCCCGATCATTACAAAGTGATTTTCATTGCAGGGAATGAAGATTTTTTACAGGGCAATCTCCCTTTCACAAAAGCCTGTGCTATTGCAAAACAAAAACAGGTAGTGGTAAACACCATTTATTGCGGTGATCGCTTGCAGGGGTTAAATGAGCATTGGAACCTTGGCGCTGAGTGCGGTAACGGAAGTTTTACACATATCAACTCCAACGCGGCTATTGACCTGGTAGCTACTCCATACGATGATCGCTTATTTGAACTAAACAAAGTCCTGAATGCAACCTACATTGGGTATGGACAACTGGGCCGCGAAAGCAAGGTCAAACAGGAAGAAGCAGATGCGCAGAATTACGCTATGAGTAAGTCGGCCGCAGCAGAAAGGGTAGTTGTGAAAGGGAAAAAATCACTCTATTCCAACACCCAGTGGGACCTGGTAGATGCACAGGAAGCAGACCCCCAGTTCTATAACAAGGTAGCGCCATCCGCCCTCCCCGAATCAATAATATCCAAATCAAGGGCTGAAATCAAAGCCTATATTGAGTCGCTCGCCGCCAAAAGAAAAGAAATACAGAAAGAACTGGAACTGATTCAGGCTCAGCGTGAAAAATTCATCCTTGCCGAAAAAGCCAAAAAAACGGGCTCAGTTGAACAGACGCTGGCCACTGAAATGGAAAAGATCCTCCGGGAACAAGCCCGCCGCACTGGAATCCAGATCCCCTAGCTCCTCACCCGTCCGGTGCCACCGGACGGGTGAGGGAAGCTGGGGAAAACACGCTTTCCGCATGGGGCCATTTCTATGTAAATTGCAGGCTTGTCGCTGGATCTTTCGATCGTCTAAACAAGCGCCGCCCGAATTTGATGAAGCAAGATTACCTGAACGGATTAAATGAACAACAGCGAGCAGCTGTTTTACATAAAGATGGCCCCCTTATGATTGTAGCAGGTGCGGGTAGTGGAAAAACCAAGGTGTTAACCACCAGGATCGCACACCTGATGTCTTTCCATCGGGTTGATGCCTTCAATATTCTGGCCCTCACGTTTACCAATAAAGCAGCAAAGGAGATGAAAGAAAGGATTGAAAAAATCCTTGGAAATTCGGATGCGAGAAATCTCTACGTCGGCACCTTCCACTCCGTGTTCGCCCGCATCTTAAGAAGCGAAGCACATCATCTGGGATATCCCAACTCCTTTACCATTTATGATACCGATGATGCTAAATCTGTGGTGAAAACAGTAATTAACGAACTAAACCTGGATGACAAACTCTACAAGCCGAATATTGTATTCAATCGAATCAGTTCCGCCAAAAACGCACTGGTTGGTCCGGCTGAATATGCCCAGGATTACTATATACAGCAGGAAGACAGTCGCTCTAACCGGCCTGCCATCGCACAGATCTATGCTGCCTACGCCAAGAGATGTTTTAAAAACGGGGCAATGGATTTTGATGACCTGCTGATCAAAATGTATGAGCTACTGAAACATTTTCCGGAATCGCTTCATAAATACCAGCATAAATTCAGGTATATCCTGATTGATGAGTACCAGGATACCAACCCTGCACAATATGAGATCATCAAACTGCTGGGAGCGGCCCACGAAAATGTTTGCGTAGTGGGAGACGATGCGCAATCAATTTATTCCTTCCGGGGTGCCACTATTCAGAATATTCTGCAGTTTCAGAAAGATTACGATGATGTAAAAGTGATCAAATTGGAACAGAATTACCGCAGTACAAAAAGCATCCTGAATGTTGCGAATGAAGTAATCAATAACAACAAAGGTCAGATTCCTAAAGAACTATGGACGGAAAATGGGGAGGGAGAAAAGATCCGGCTGGTTCGTACCATGACAGATAACGACGAGGGGAAATTTGTTGCAGATACTATCCAGGAACAAAAGTTGCGTAATCATTTCAGCAACCGGGATTTCGCTATTTTATACCGTACCAATGCACAAAGCCGGGCTTTTGAAGAAAGTTTGCGCAGGATGGGGATTCCTTATACAATGTACGGAGGAGTAAGCTTTTATGCACGAAAAGAAATTAAAGATTTTGTCGCCTACCTGAGGTTAATTGTAAACACCCGGGATGAAGAAGCGCTCAAAAGAATTATTAATTATCCGGTTCGGGGGATTGGCAAAACCACTATCGATAAAATCTTGCTGATGGCCAATACCCATAATATTACGATGTGGGAAGTACTGGAAAATGCCTCGCTGGCCGGATTCAAAGCGGGTACCCTTGAGGCTATCGAACAGTTTGTAACCATGATCAAAGGTTGCCAAAGTATGCTGGCTTTTAAAAATGCCTATGATGTTGCCTTTCATGTGGGTAAACAGGCCAATATCGTAAAGGAATTGTTCAATGATAAAACCGTTGAGGGATTACAGCGCTATGAAAACGTCCAGGAATTACTTAACTCTATCAAGGAATTCACGGAGACTCCCAGCAATGATGAAGGGGAAGTGGGCGACAAGGGATTAGCTGCCTATTTACAGCAAATCACCCTCCTGACCGATGCGGATGAAAAAGATCCGAATGCAGATACTGTTAAATTGATGACCATCCATGCAGCAAAGGGACTGGAATTTCCGGTTGTGTTTGCAGCCGGACTGGAGGAAATGTTATTTCCCAATGCAATGAGTATCAACACAAGAGAAGAATTGGAAGAGGAGCGCCGGCTTTTTTATGTAGTTATCACCCGCGCCAAACAGAAACTCTGGATCACTTACGCAAATACCCGGTATAAATTCGGGCAACTGCAACAGAACGAACCCAGTCGGTTTATTGATGAAATTCCTAACCAGTACCTGGATCGGACTTTTGCCGGGGGAGGTTCCAGAAACCAGGGGGCAAGTTATACACAAGGCTCAGCATTTGACCGCATGAGGGGATTTGGCGCCACCGAACAGGCAGAAAAATTATACGGACCACCACCGGCAAAAAGAAAAGATACGGTGCCATCTTATATTCCACCAAAAGCTGCTCCCAAAGTTGTGGAACATACGCCATCTGCAAATTTTATTCCAAGTGATACATCCAATTTGCAAGCCGGACAAAAAGTAGAACACCAGAAATTTGGCTTCGGGAAAGTATTAAAAATGGAAGGAAGCGCACACAACCCTATCGCAACTGTTCAGTTTGAAATGAACGGGGAAAAAAAGATCATGTTGAATTACGCGAAACTCAGGATTGTGGAAGAATAATCAACTGCATTTACCGCAGCAATGGCTTTCCATTTTGGATTTAACCCAGGAAAGTTTTGCTGCCTGTACTTTGTTCTCTTTAAGCGGAATTACTGTAGTTGTTGCTCCTCCCGGAGGCTCTATTGGCTGAAGAATAGCTTTTGCAGCCAAACCTGATAACAAAATCAGGCAAACTGCGAGTGAATAGAATAATTTCATAAAATCAGGTTTGATACTGCAAAGCTATTACTGGATAAGAATACCTGCAAGGTATTTGTTAATGAACTGTTGTTTTTGGGGGATGAATGGTAGAAAGCTTAATATTCGTAATCATACCGTATCGAGGGCTTATGCTGGCCATTCATCTCAATGTGTTGTATCCGGGCAGTTGGGAATCCATTAGCATCATATTCATAACTCATATGAATAATCTGATGAACAGTTCCATTGGGTAATAATTCTTTGAATCGTATAGGATTATTACGATGGAGGATTAATCCAGGTAAAAATTGACCCCAAATTTCAGCTGGAATCGTATGATATTTAGTATCATACTGCTCAACCAGTAAAGTGGATGTTAACTGGAATTGGTTGGCTCCTTTCATTTTTTGTTGATTCACACGTTTTGTCAGGTTTCCCTTTGAATCATAGAACAATTGAGTTCGAACCTGGCTTACTTCAATGGGCTCAACAATCGTTTCAATAATTTCCGTCAACTGCTGGATGTTGTTATACATATACTGATGGTCAGCATATTTTTCGCCATTGGGAAAATAGAATTCTGATCGGTCCAGCTGATTGTTTTTATAAAAAAACAACTGTTTCCCACCACTTTGAGTTACTGCTTCCTTGACTTTACCATCCTGGTATTGATAAGAAACCTCGTAGGTACGGATTATTGGGCCTTCAGGTGAAAAAACCCATTTGGATGTGTAGCTGCCTAGCTTTTTTTGGTCTGAATACGTGTAACTATAATAGTCATTCGGCCCGGCTACCACTTTTTTAACCCATTTCATGTTTTCAGGTAAAGGTGTTGGAGAAGAGGGGCCGTCATCATTTTTACGGCAACTACTGAAAACAACACAGCCGGCTATTAAAACCATCAGGAACTGACTCATTTTTTTCATAAACAAGGTGATTTTATATCCTGACAGATCGCGGTAGTAAAAACGAATGTCTTTGGGATGAGTGGTGTTTAATCCGGTATCATCGGCGACAATTGTGAAAACTGAAAATTTCGTCGAAATCATGCAACGAAATGAACCATAGTGTTGCTCATCTCGTAGATCCATTAACCATTTTACCTATCCATCATGAACCTTTTACCATTTGTGCTTGCATGCGCATTAATGATGTCGTGCAATAAATCAGTCAGCCCACCTCCACTGCCATCCAACCCAAAACCAGTGGCCGGACTCGTACAGTTTAAAATTTTTTCTGACCCGCGCATGAGGCAGGAACAACCGCTGTCAAAGGATGCCGGCATACGGCTATCTATTCATCAGACCAAATTAGAAAATGCAATGCCTGTAAGGATTTGGGATACGCTGGTGCCCATCCGTCAATTGACCAGCTACCCAGGACCTGAAGATCCGCTCATTATTGAAAAGCCTATTGAAATGGTGCAGGGCAAAAAAATATTTTATCAGTTGACTGCACAAAAAATCTATCGTGTTAATCAGCAAATCCAGGTAGAAGAATTATCCAGGGGTATTGGTTCAAATCAACTGGAGGCAATCCTTAGTATAGGCCTTTAAAATTATAATAGAACCAGAGAACCGTTTTCTTTCACTACAATTTAAGTTGCTATTAGATATTTGTTCCATGATACGGACCAGTCTCTTTTTATTCCTGTTATTTCTGATTACAGAAGGAAATGCTCAAGCGTTTAGATTGGCTACTTACCGGTATGACACGAACAATCGGATTGCGAATCTTGAACCATTGGCAAATCATATTGAGAAAACAATAGGAATCCCGGTAGAGATTCACTCTTATCAGTCCGTACCCGAGTTTATCACAGCGCTTCAAATGGGGGAAGTTGACCTTGGCTTTATCAATACGTTTGGCTATCTGTTACTTTCTGCTTCTGAAAAGAAACATCCTATGTGGGCTCCGGTTACCTGGGTTGTTCCAAAAGGTACCAGGGATGTCTACAAGACTTCCTTCATAGCAAGAACCAATTCAACTATCGACTGGACTAAGCTAAAAGACAAAAGTGCTGAAATCAGGCTTGCACTTGTAGCACCTGGGTCTACCTCGGGCAACCTGGTGCCCCGATTGCTTTTGAATAATAGAACGCTTTCAAATCCCGAGCAGGAATTCAAATCACTCCAATATGCCGGAACGCACAAAGCAGCGGTGGAAGCAGTTGTTAATGCAAGCGCTGATCTGGCTGCAATGGGCCAGGATGCATTTCAAGTTTTTCTTCAGGAAAATCCCGGTTTTAAAAGTGAACTCCGGGAGATTGTCGTATCACCTGAGATACCGCTTGGCCCGGCACTGGTAAATACCCGCCTTCCTGTTGCACTACAGGAAAAACTGGTGGCTTGTTTGTTAATCGTACACCAGAATAATCCTCAAGTAATTGAACAACTGCGAGCTGGCTGGACAGAAGCCAGAAAAGCCACACATTTTGAAAAAATCAACCCCAATCATTACCAGCAATTACTGGAAGCATTCGGACCGTCCGAAGCGGTATCCGGAATTCTGCTCCAGTTTGCCCAGTAGCAGGCGGTATGCATTTTTCAGCGTAACTTGAGGCTGAAATCTAAACATGAGCCGTAGCGAGAGAATTTTACTATTTATATGCTGTTTTTTTTCCTTTACCCTGTTCACAAGTGCTCAGGCTAACCTGTCAGAGGCAAATGCACTGTTGGATGCTGAACAGATACAGTACAGGCAATTTCTCAATCAGTTCAGAGGAGAAGAGGGAATCAGAATCCGGATTAGAGAATTCGCCTACTTTACCATCGATAGTTTACAGGCTGCTTTCTCAGAAAGGGAAGAAAGTAAACCCAAAGAACGGATCAACAGCATTACCAGTCTCCGGTATTTTTTACAAACACTTCGGGCGAGCCTTCAGCAACAGCAATACGATGTGTACGATATCCCATATGCGCTCGAAAAATTTCCTCAAATAGCAAATGCAGTGGTAAATGACCTTCCTCTGCAGGGAATTATGGCAGGTTTTGGCGCTAAAAGAACTCAATTGATGGCAGATGCGTTTCGGTTGTATCCTGTGGGAAAACGACTTCAACAACTGGCTGATGTTAGGAGGGTGGCAGTTGGAGTAGAAAATCTTTTTCCTTTTCTTGAGAGAAGACCCGATTTTCCTTACAAAGACACAGCACTTGTATTTATTGCCGAACGAATTCCCCTAAAACTGATTCAATACATCAATCAACAACAAACACCACTCGCTACCTATATCAGAAACTCCTCCCACCCGCTGATTCGGGAATTGGTAAATATGGCTGGTAATCGTAATGTGGGGGAACTGGCTCATTTTGCATCCGGACTTGTTGAAAAAAAATACACAGCAGATAGCCTGCTAATGCTTAGGAGCTCTAACGTTAATGGGTATTACCAAACATTGGTGGATGCCATTCAGGAAATACGAAGATCGAAACCTGCGGGCCCTTCTGTCGGAATGCAGCCCGCTCTCCGCGCTGCTCTACACGATAAGGCCATGGCTTTTTATATCAAGCCAATCAATGATCTGCATGAGAATGGTCAGGCTACAAGATTTGCGAGTATTCAGCCCTTACGCACTATTGATTTGTATTACTTGATTACCACCGGAGAAGACGAATTGTATACTTCCAGTTTTCTGGGAATCTACAAACGTATGATGCAACAGGTTCCGGCTGGCCGGTCAGATAGCCTGATGGAAATGGTGGCCTATGACCAGTTTAGAAAATTTATCAGGATCTGCTCTCATTATAACGTACTCGGAGATTATCTGGCAAACATGCCGGAAGCAGAGCGGAAACTACTCTTATCGCGATTTGTCTCGGGTATTGAGTCAGATCGAGAAAGCGGATTGGAGGAAGCGATGGATGTGGCTGATGCGTTTATCAGTTTATCATCCGATTCACTTGCTAATACGATCGTGGGTGAATTGCTGGAGGAAAACCTGCGGCGATGCAGGAATACCGATAATTTTTATGGCATTCGTCTTTACAAAATACTGGATCAGATTTACCAGGTAGCAAATAATCCTTCTTCCAGGCAGGAACTTTTTGCCCGGTTGGGTAACTATGAACTGCTTTCGCTGAAATCGATCATGGGTTCAGACCAGGTGATTCATCAGCTCGTTTTATTTTATGGAGATGAAGACGGCAAGGCTAGTTTTTCTAATTTTTTGCAGCTGTTCCGGGATACATCCATTTGGGAAATTGCGAGACTCCCTAAGTGGATAGAAATCTGCTCTAAAAAATCCATGCAGCCGGTTAATATATATGCTAATCTTCCCCTTGATCATACTTTTCGGGAGGATGAGAAGGCCCAACAACAATTGCTCGAATACCTGACCCGTCAAAATATTAAACCGGGGATCATCATTCACCGGGGCCACAGTTATCACCTGCCTACTACATTGGGATACCTTCAGCCCTATATGAAACTCGCTATTTTAGGATCCTGTGGCGGGTATAAAAACCTTTTGACTGTGGCAGGTAAAAGTCCGGAGGCCCAGATTGTTGCTACCAAACAAATCGGTTCCAAACTGATTAACGACCCTATGATCCAGGAGTTGAATGCACTTTTATTACAGGAACAGGATGTTTACTGGCCGGATTTCTGGACCAAACTTAACGATCAGTTCAGCAAATCAGAAGCAACCCGCAACTTGTTTGCCGAATATGTTCCGCCATACAGAAATCTAAGTCTGTTTGTGATTCGACTCTTCAATGACGATGCTGCGGTACTATAATGCGTTCTTTAAATTTTCTACTACTGCCTTGGTATTGCCAATGAAAATTTGTTTTCCAACAATGGCAACCGGACGTTTTAGAAAAGTGTATTCTTCCAGGATGAGTCGGCGATAATCTTTTTCAGTCAGCGTTTGTTCATGAAGCCCCATGCTTCGATATTTAATTGCTCGCCTGCTAAAGAGCGCCTCGTAACTCCCGGCCAATTCTTTCATCTGGTCCAGTTGGTGTTCGGTGATTGGTTCCGTTTTGATTTCTTGCAGCTGGACTTTCTTTTTTTCTGCACCTACTTCCTTCAGTATTTTCTGGCAGGTGTCACAATTTCCAAGGTGATAAATCTTTTTCATATGCTTCTAAACTGCAAAATAACAGCAGTTGAACCATTTTGTTGATTCGGGATCGATCTCTACCTTTCCAAAAATAATTTCCATGAGATTTCTGCTTTGTATACTGTTGATTGGGTTTTCAACTAACAGTTTTGCTCAACATACTGATGAGTTGGCAATCCGTAAAGTATTATCTGCTCAGGAAGCCGCCTGGAACAAAGGTGATATTGATGCTTTCATGGATGGTTACTGGAACTCCGATTCCCTGCTTTTTATCGGAGCAAGCGGGGTTACCTATGGCCATGCCAATACCCTTCGCCGATATAAAACCAATTATAATTCCCAGGCAAAAATGGGCAGTTTGAAATTTGATCTACTTCATTTTCTGCCATTAGCTCCCAACTATTGGATGATAGTTGGCAAATGGCAGCTCACCCGCGAGGCCGGTGATGTGGGTGGACATTTCACGCTGCTGTTTAAAAAAATAAATGGGAAATGGGTGATTGTTTCAGATCATACCAGTTGATCATCCGCCAGCCCGAACACGATTCTGTTCTTCGCTCGCACCACTGTTTTTTCTCCTGGATTCACCCAGTTGCTTACCAAGCCCTTATGCTATATAAAGTAGGCGTTTAGAGCGGTAGTAGTCTATTCTGCAAGCAGGATAGCTACAGTAACTTTGATAGTTAACCAAACATCTAAACGCCATGTCTAAAATTACAGCCAATT
>NZ_JAKRWF010000078.1 GCF_022352215.1 Flavihumibacter cheonanensis | reverse complement strand
CGGGCTGCGTTCGCGGGTACAAGGGCACGACGGCGGCGAGCCATCATGAGGGCATCATCCTGTTCTGGCCGGAGGCGTGCGAGGCCGAGGTGAGGCGCGTCAAGGACTCGCCGAACCTGTGGGGCTACTACGTGCTCGACGACAGTCCGGGCGATGCCCTGTCGGCCCTTCGCGCGATGTATGCGATCGTCCGCCGCGTTGACGGTCCGGCGAAGCGCCATCCCGTGTGCGCGGGGTACGGCAGCGCGGGCTCGCTGTGCAACCTGGCGCCGGGCGTCTGCGACATCAT
>NZ_JAKRWF010000077.1 GCF_022352215.1 Flavihumibacter cheonanensis | reverse complement strand
GTTTTCATTTTTTCCTCCCTTTTCCTTGTTTTAAGGATTGCATGCATGCCGAAGGCAACGGATAAACGTTTATCGGCAATGTAAGTCGATCATATTGGCGGCGGCAATCGGGTATTCCCTGAATCGGGGTGGTTGAAACCCTGATTTCCTTGAGGAACATCCCTGAATCCGTTTATGGCATTCCGATCTCGATCTCGGGGCTGACGTAAGTGCCGCCGCCGGCCACGATGCGGACGGCCTCCGCCAGCTCCTCGAAAGCGCTGTCCTTGAGGACGTAGCCGGTCACCCC
>NZ_JAKRWF010000076.1 GCF_022352215.1 Flavihumibacter cheonanensis | reverse complement strand
GGCAACAGCAAGCCTATTGTCGAATTTAATTTCCACGTTACCGGTGGCCACGAGTTTCTCCAGGGACTGGGCCGCAGAGGCGTCCGGGGCAGCGGATGTGCCCGAAAAATGGATTTTCAGCCGGTCGGCGGTGATCTGTGTCTCTCCCTGACGAACCAACACCTGACCGATGAACTCGGCCTGGTTTTCAGACGGATGGGAGATCAGCCGGTCGGCGGTGATGTGGATGCGGGGGTCTGGCCGATCCGCGGTGACCGGGGCGGAGAGGTCGCTTCCCGCTGCGGCGTGG
>NZ_JAKRWF010000075.1 GCF_022352215.1 Flavihumibacter cheonanensis | reverse complement strand
AGAATCTGGCTTTCGAAATGACCCGCCTGGATAGCATGCATGGCTTTTAGATGGCTTTGATAGGCAAAATCATCCAGCGCTTCCCGGGTCAGGGACCATTTATCCACCATCATCTCTGCGCTGGTACCCTGGTGAACCAGTGCGTATGGAAAGTCGCGCGGCCATTCAGCCGGGTAATCTGACCCGAGCGGCTGGTGAGACATCATTTCAGTGCCGCCAGCCACGACAATTTCCATGTCTCCTGCCAGGATAGCCTGAGCAGCAAAATGCACAGCCTGTTGCCCCGAGCC
>NZ_JAKRWF010000074.1 GCF_022352215.1 Flavihumibacter cheonanensis | reverse complement strand
GTCGTGGTTCCGCTACAGGTAGTTGGCGAATCAAGGACATATCAGGATCGTGTCGATATCCGGGGTGCCGAGTTGTACGAGCGCATGCGCAACTCCGATGCCGTCTTCACCACCTCTCAGCCGACGCCTGGGATGTTCGTCAGCGCTTTTGAAGACGCTCGGTCCAGCGCGCCCGAGGCAGTTGGACTGTTCATTTCCGGCGCGGTGTCTGGAACCCTCGGGTCCGCCAAAGCGGCATTGCAGGCAACAGACATCGACGGGATCACGATAGTGGATTCCCGGACGGCATC
>NZ_JAKRWF010000073.1 GCF_022352215.1 Flavihumibacter cheonanensis | reverse complement strand
GCAGGAACTGGCCGCCATCGTGCAGGCGCACCCGGCGGTCGAGGGATTGATGTCCTCGGCGGGACAGGCTGGCGGCGGTGTCGCCGGCGGCAACGTCGGCCGCCTGGTGATCCGCCTGACCCCGCGCGACACCCGTCCCGGTGCCGACGAGATCATCGACGAGTTGCGCGCGGCCACCCGCAAGCTCGCCGGTGTCAATGTCACCCTGCAGAATCCGGCGTCGATCAACGTCGGTGCCCTTGCCGCCAGTACCGACTACCAGCTGACGCTGACGTCAGGGGATTTCGAGG
>NZ_JAKRWF010000072.1 GCF_022352215.1 Flavihumibacter cheonanensis | reverse complement strand
CGTATCGCCTCCAGGCTCGAACGGCACATCGCTCCTGCTGGCGCGCGCCTCAACGGGAGAGCAAGAAGCGGTTATCGGCAGGCAACCTGGCGGCAGGGTGTTCCTCTTCCTAAGGACGGACGATTTCTGGCGGGATTATCAGGCTATGCTTTCGGCTGGGGTGAAATTCGTCAGGCAGCCAAAAGAGGCTCCCTATGGAATTGTGGCTGTATTCGAGGACCTGTACGGGAATCTTTGGGACCTGGTCCAGCCAATCGAGCAAGAAACAGATGAAGGATAATCAAAATTAG
>NZ_JAKRWF010000071.1 GCF_022352215.1 Flavihumibacter cheonanensis | reverse complement strand
GGCGCGCTGCGGGTGACCGCGTGGGTGACGGTGATCGGCGCCGCGTGGATGGCGCCGGTGGGGTGGGTCGAGATGCAGAGCCGGGATTTCCACCTCGCCTCGATGCCGCCCCAGGCGCTGGTCGCCATCGCCTTCCTCGGCGTCGGCTGCTCGTTCCTGGCCACGCTGCTGTACGTGACCGCCCTCGGCATGACCGAGTCCCAGAAGGTCGGGGTGTACCTCTACATCATCCCGCCGATGACTGCCGTGGTGGCGACCTTCTACCTCGGCGAGACCATTTCGGCGAACCT
>NZ_JAKRWF010000070.1 GCF_022352215.1 Flavihumibacter cheonanensis | reverse complement strand
CGCCGATGACCACCACGTCGTAGCGGCCCAGCACGGGGAGATTGCGCGCTTCCTGAGCAACCGTGGGCAGTTTCTGGACGGGGCGCACGCCGGCGAGCATTTCGCGCACCTCACCCGCCGCGGTGGCGGCAACGGCCATCTCGCCGGGCAGTCGCACGCCGGCCGGATCGCCCGCGGCAGCCGCCTCCTTGGCTGCGGCGGCACCGATCCGAGCGCCCAGGTCGATCAGTTCCAGGGGCCGCAGCAACTGCTCGGCGCGGGGGCGGCTGATGTCGGCCGCACCGCCGAGT
>NZ_JAKRWF010000069.1 GCF_022352215.1 Flavihumibacter cheonanensis | reverse complement strand
GAGCCTGCTTGTTGATGGATACAGTCTTGCTTTTCAGCATCTTCAGCGTGGCGGCGCGGGCCGCGGACATCCGTACCAGGTCCTTGGCCTTGCGCGTGGCCGCCTCGTGGTCGTTGGCGTGCACCCAGGAATCCTGGTTGCGGATGTTCGCCATCTCGAACAGGTAAGGGTTTAGGCCGCAGGCCTCCAGCGTTTCCATGAACATGGGCGCGTGGGTCTTGGGGCTGCAGGAGGCCACCACCACGCGGTTGAGCTTGAGCTCCTTGATTTTTTCTTTTATCTTCTCTTGG
>NZ_JAKRWF010000006.1 GCF_022352215.1 Flavihumibacter cheonanensis | reverse complement strand
TCAAAAGCACCATTTTTCTCACTGACATGGCCAATTTCCCGGCGGTTAATGAAGTTTATGGTAAGTATTTTGACGGTAATTATCCTGCTCGTGAAACGGTTGCTGTTAAAGGGTTACCCCGAAATGTAAACGTGGAAATCAGCATGATTGCCTCTAAATAGCCTATTTCTTATTTTGACAATACACCCAATTCCCGGCCCACTTTGGTAAATGCTGTAATGGCTTTATCCAGGTGCTCCCGGGTATGGGCAGCACTTAGCTGAACACGGATTCTGGCCTGCCCCTTTGGAACAACCGGAAAGAAAAATCCAATCACATAAATCCCTTCTTCCAGTAAACCTGCAGCAAGTTGCTGGGCTACTACTGCATCGTATAACATGATTGGAACAATCGGATGGTCGCCGGGTTTGATATCAAATCCTGCATCTGTCATTTGTTTTCTGAAATAACTGGTGTTGGATTCCAGACGGTCGCGCAGTTCTGTTGTTTCACTCAACATATCCAATACCGCAATGGAAGCGCCTACGATAGAGGGAGCCAGGGTATTGCTGAACAGATAGGGCCGGCTTCTCTGCCGTAACATTTCAATTATTTCTTTTCGTCCGCTTGTAAATCCTCCGGATGCTCCACCCAATGCCTTACCAAGCGTGCCTGTGATAATATCCACCCTTCCCATTACACCGCGGTATTCATGGGTTCCACGACCCGTTTTACCCAAAAAACCGGATGAATGACATTCATCTATCATAACGATTGCATCGTATTGGTCTGCGAGGTCGCAGATTTTATCCAATTGGGCTATCGTACCATCCATACTAAAGGAACCATCCGTAACAATAATCCGGCTTCTTGCCCCGGCAGCTGCCTGAAGCTGCAGTTCCAGATCTGCCATATCATTGTGTTTGTAACGGAACCGCTGTGCTTTGCAGAGGCGAATGCCATCAATAATGGAAGCATGATTCAATTCGTCAGAAATAATAGCATCTTCCTGGCCAAATAAGGGTTCAAAGACACCTCCATTGGCATCAAAAGCAGCCGCATATAATATGGTATCTTCCGTACCCAGAAAATCGGCAATTTTTTTCTCCAGTGTTTTATGTATATCCTGTGTTCCGCAAATAAAACGGACACTGCTCATGCCATATCCATGAGAATCAATGGCTTCATGGGCTGCCTGGATTACTTTGGGATGTGAGGATAATCCCAGATAATTATTTGCACAAAAGTTCAGTACTTTTTTCCCATTGACCATTATTTCCGGCCCCTGCTCACTGGTAATAACCCTTTCTTTTTTAAATAAACCTGCCGCTTCGATGGATTGCAGTTCCTCTTTTATTCGTTGTACAAATTTCTCGTTCATGTTACCGATTTAGGGTGTAAAAATAAGGAAGATTGGATGGCTAACGACTGTTCGTGAAATCGATTGAGTAGGCCGAACTTGATCTTTTTTTAACTTTTTAGACTCGTTGATGTAACATCCCCTGTCTATCTTGCGTCTAATTCGAAAACCGAAGCAATGAAACGCCCGATTTCCAAAACCAACCTTGTTCTTAGCTGTACAGTACTTCTTGCGGGCATCATTATTACTACCTATTTGTTAGCTTTCTCAGGGCCATCCCTCCGGTCTGCAAGTGCCAATGCTGCAGCTACCTGTACTGAAATTACGGATGATGCCACTCCTTCTGCTTTACCAGTAAGCAGCTCCATTATTTTTGAAGCAGTCACCGGACACCTGCTTTCCACCGGATTCTAACCTCCCCCTTCATCTTTACTATCTTATATAGTTTTTTACGATATATTTTCTTCCAATCCTCCATCTTCCTTTCCTCCATTCCCCCTTCCATGCTCCTCTTCCATACATTTTTTCCATTTCCCTGTAACTTTATCTTCTTCTGATCCGTATAACATACAGAACCACCTGAAAATTCAACAAAACTGTTTATGACAGAGAGGGAATACAATGAATGTGTGAGGACTTATGCGGATAATGTTTACCGCTTCATTCTCAAAAACCTCCGGCACGAAGATGACGCGCAGGATATTGTGCAGTCTGCATTTGAGAAAATGTGGCTTCACCGGGAATCGATTGATTATGAAAAGAGTAAAAGTTACCTGTTTACGGTGGCCTATAACCAGATGATTGACCATATCCGGAAAACCAGCAGGGTTCAATTGAAGGAGGAGTTTTCTGAACAAACCCGGATTACTGACCGGCCAGCCAGTAATCTGCGCAAAGTGCTGGAAGATGCTTTGGCCCGCCTTAGTGAGACTCAACGAAGCCTAGTGCTATTGAAGGATTATGAAGGTTATTCTTATGAGGAAATCGGGCGGATTACCTCCCTGAGTGAGAGCCAGGTAAAAGTGTACCTGCACCGGGCCAGGATCCAATTGAAAAATTACCTGGTAAGTCCGGAAAACGTACTCTAACCGTTCACCCAAATTCTGAAACAATGAACATTAACAGAAATAATTACGAGCTTTTTTTCCTGCTGTATATCGATCGCGAGTTGAACGCGGATGAGATGCATGCAGTGGAAAACTTTCTCGAAGAAAACCCGGATCTCCGGGTAGAAATGGATATGCTGTCAGGCACTATTCTTCCGGAAGATCAGGCAGCTGCAGTTTTTCCCGATAAGTCGAAATTGTATCGCACCACTGATACCAGCAACCCGGTTTCCATTCTGAATTATGAATCCTATTTCGTTCAATATGCCGATGATGAATTAAACAATGAAGAAAAAGCAGCAACTGAAAAATTCGTATACGACAACCCCGAGTTTCAGGCGGAATTTGAATTAATCCAGCAGACAAAGCTGGTACCTGATAATACGGTTGTTTTTTCTGGCAAAGAAAAATTGTACCGGGGAAGTTCAACCACTGTGCGGCCAATGTTCCCGGTTTGGACCCGGTATGCAGCTGCTGCGATGATACTTTTAATGGCCGGTATGTTTTGGATAAGCCGCCAGAGCGATTTAACTAATTCAAACCAAAGTCAACAGGGTAGTATCGCAACGAATCAGTCTCAATCAACAAAACAACCTGCTGAAGCAGTTGAATCCATACCAACACCAGGTGAACTTCCATCTGAGCAAACAACTTTGGCAGCAAGTTCAAAACCAACAGCTGTATCAGAAAATACCTTGAGCAATGATGAATCTACCTCACGGCTGGCAGTTATTAGTCAACCTCAGAAGATACAGGAAGTAAAGTTGGAAGCAAGTGTGCCAGACCAAACAACCAATACAAAACTTCCGGTTGGAACTTCAATTGCATTAAAAGTTGAAGAACCGGCTAAAGGCTCCCTGGCTATAAACAATGTAACTACAGAAAAAACAGTTATACCAGTTCAGATCGATGATGAACCAGTGATAGTAGTAGCTGTCAATGATAATTCAAGAGATGACGATACATTCTCCCCGGGCAAAGAAATAATACGAAAAACGCCCCTGCGCGGATTACTTCGCAAAGCCGGCCGCATCGTAGGAAAGTCCAACCCATTCTCTGAAGACCGGGCAAAAGGCGGTGTATTCACCGCGTCGAATGAACAATAAAAAAATAAAAATCATATCTATGTTTAAGAAGATCGGCCTCATGGCCCTGGCAACCTGTGCCCTTTTTAGTACGCAGGCACAAACCGACTCCACCCAATCACCCGTGAAGGAAAGTGATACCATGCGAATCGGGAACATCATCATCCTTAAAAACGGGCAGCCTTCCAATCAATCCCAGGAAGTTCAGGATTATTTCAAACACAGGAAGTATAATAAGTCCAACCATGTAACACATTGGTTTGCCTTTGATCTTGGCTTCAATAATTTTGTGGATAACACAGATTACAGCAGTCCTGAAACCCAGGCATTTGCTCCGGGGGCAACCGACGACTGGTTCAACCTCCGTAATTCGAAATCGGTCAATGTCAACATTTGGTTCGTACAGGGTCGGCTAAATATGATTAAACATGTGATCAATCTGCGGTATGGAGCGGGACTTGAGTTCTACAATTTCCGGTTCGAGGAAGATATCCGGTTCAGGAAGAATCCACCCTCCGTATATCTCGATGACCAGATTAATTACAACAAGAATAAACTGGCATTGAATTATATCACGGTTCCGGTTATGCTGAATATTAACTTCACGCCCGGCAAATCACTGGAAAGATCATTTGGAGTCAGTGCAGGTGTAAGTGGCAGTTATCTCTATGGATCCCGGCAAAAATACCGCAGTGATGAAACCGGAAAAGAGAAATTAAAAGGTAATCTTGGATTGAATGATTTCAAACTGGCCTATGTGGGTGAAATTCATCTTGGTCCGGTTCAGGTTTATGGTTCTTACGCAACTGAATCCATGTTTAAAAAGGGGCTGGATTTCACCCCCTATACTGTTGGACTTAGGTTAAGCGCATTCTAATATGATCTACTTATTAAAAAAGCAGCTCCGGGAATCGGGGCTGCTTTTTTATTGTATATTTAAATAAATCAAAGTGAGGACTTATGCCATACAATGTAATTGACATCGAAGGTATCGGAAGTACATATGCCGCAAAACTGGAAGTTCATGGAATTAAAACAACCTCTGACTTATTGCAAAAAGCCGGAACCAAAGCCGGACGCGAAGTTTTAGCTGCCGGGTCCAAACTCCCGGAAACATTGATATTAACCTGGGTGAATCATGCCGATCTGATGCGGATCAATGGAATTGCAGGTCAAACCGCCGAATTACTGGAAGCAGCAGGGGTGGATACTGTCAAAGAACTGGCAACCCGTAACGCTGCGAATCTTCATACAAAACTGCAGGAGGTTAATAATCAATTTGGATTATCCGGAAGGGTGCCCTCTATCGAAATGCTGGCAGACATGATCGAAGCTGCCAAAAACCTGGAACCGAAGGTTTTCCACTAATCAGTGGTTCAAAGCTGTCTTTTTCACCATTAAACCAGAATACAAATGAAAAGTATCAGCAGATCACTATGGGCATTGCTCCTTTTGGGAGCATTGACCTTCACAGGTTGTAAACCCAAAGATGAAGACATCGAAAAAAATGTAACAACTGCGCTGGGAGCCTATCCAGGCGTGCAGGTTACAGTTACTGATGGTGTTGCAACTCTTTCCGGTGAGGTAGCAGACGACGCAACCCGATCAGCAGCGGAAACAGCAGCCAAAGGAGTAAAAGGAGTAAAATCCGTGAACAGCAAGCTAACCATTACACCTCCGCCTGCCCCGGTAGTAATTAATCCGGATACAACTCTTCAAGAAACAGCCAATTCAGCAATTACAGCTTTGAACCTTCCCAAAGTACAGGCAGCGGTCCAGGATGGAGTAATCACACTCACCGGAGAAATCAAAAAATCTGAATTACAGGGATTAATGATGAAACTCAATGAGTTAAAACCCAAAAAGATTGAAAACAAATTAACCATCAAATAAAATTTCAGCTATGGCACTTCAGGACAATAAATATAAAAGCCTGGTTGACCTGGCAACTTCGCAAGGTGTAGCCAACCTACAGGTTAGAGAACAGGATGGTGTTTTGTATATCGACGGGATTGCTCCCAGTACTTCGGTAAAAGATGCCATCTGGGATCATTATGAAACCTTGAACCCCGAATTCAGGGATGCTGACCTGATCATGAATCTCAGCCTGGCAGAAGGGGCAGAAGAATTCTATACCGTTAAATCCGGAGATAACCTCAGTAATATTGCTAAGAAGTATCCCGGATTAAGCTGGAAGGATATCTACGAAGCCAATACAGATCTGATCAAAAACCCGGATCTTATCCACCCTGGATGGAAATTAAAAATACCACGTAAATAATTGATTATAAAGCACAAAAGCCCCGAAATCGGGGCTTTTGTGTTAAGTTTTTCCAAAGTTTATCCACAGCCGTAATAAATGAATAAAAGGCAACGTTTTTGTGATACCCTAACCGTCGAAGCTAGTTTACAAAAATCAATTATATGCAGCTCTCACGTGTATCCGTATCCTTGCTGGCCCTGTGCACCGTTGGCCTGCTCTCCTTTTCCGGTCACAATTACCGGAAAGTCCGCTTTAACCGGCTGAACTCCGAATTAAATGGGACTCCCCGCATTTTGGTGGACAAGACCGATTATGAACTGAGTATTTTTGATGATGAAGGCTGGTATGCCACTTATCCGGTGGTTTTTGGTGAAAAAACCCTGGGAGATAAGATGTGGGAAGGCGATCGCAAAACCCCTGAAGGCGAATACAAAATCGTTTCCAAGCGTCCACACGACAAATGGGGGAAAATTATGTTGCTGGATTATCCAACACCCGCAGACTGGGCTAAATACAAAGAAAGAAAAGCTAAAGGATTGATTCCTAAGAACAAAGGCATCGGCAATGGGATCGCCATTCATGGTACCTGGATGCGGGACGACATGGCGGTAGATTATTTCCAGAACTGGACCAATGGCTGCGTCAGCCTTAAAAGATCCGAAATGGATGAATTATTTGAAATGATCCCTATAGGCACCAAAGTGACGATACGTAAGTAAAAATACTGGGAATAAATAAATTAGTTAAAATTATAGTCATATCTTGGATATGACTATTTTTGTTTGTGCATACGTCTAGTCTTCCAAATCCTTCGGAATAACCACAGTTTTCCAAATTCCTTATTAAGACTAATCCTAAACCGTAACCAGGTGTCAAATACCATGGTTACTTAGTCATTTTCAAAACTGTGTTATCCATGAATACATTCTATCACAAATACTCTACCATGAGAAGACTTGTACATTTCACAATCCTACTCTTATTTGTTTCGGCTGGCGCGATGGCGCAAGCAAGATTTTGGGTTGCCCCAGGCGCAACCGGTAACTGGTCCGATCCCGCTAACTGGTCAACTTCTACAGGAGGTCCAGGTGGTGCAGGCGCACCTATCACCGGTCAATCTGCCCAATTTGATGGTGTAAGCGATGCAAACTGTATACTCGATTTACCTGCAATTACAATCCGAAGCTTGAATATAGGTGCCGGATATACTGGCACAATTAGTCCTGGGGGAACTAACTCATTAACCATAGAGGCGAGTGTTTTATTAAACAATGGCACAATTACTTTTCCGGCAGTTTCAAGTATTGGGGTTTTCTTTGTTCAGAATGGAGGAAATTTTACTCCTGGAAGTACTTCTACTTTGTTTACTGATGCCGTAACGCTGAATGCAGGCACATTTACTGGAGCCGGCAATATGACTTTCAACCGGAATATTACGATCAACTCGCTGACGCATAACTTTGTGCCTGGTTCCGGTACCGCTATATTTGGTGGCACTGCAAATGCCGCTATTAATAATAATGGCAGCTCTCCTGGAACCATTTCTTTCTTTAACATGCAGGTCAATAAAACTAATCCTGCTGCAAATAGTATGAATATCGGCGTTGCTGATCAAGTTGTCGTTCTTAATAACCTTATCCTTACAAATGGTATTTTGAGAGCCCCTAATGCCACCATTCAAATTGGGGGAGGTCTTACTGTAGCACAAACATCACTTGGAGGAATTGCCAATTTTGAATTTATTGGAGCTTCTAATGGAAATGTTATTATTGACGCGCCTCTAACACAACAGGTTGGAAGCACTATAGCTATTAACAAGTCGAATCCTTCGGCAACGCTCTCATTTACAACTACATTGCCAAGTAATCTCATAAACCTAAATTCAGTAGCGAATGCAACCATGAACCTTAATACCGGGACTATTGATTTTCCAGATGGTGACAATGTAAACTGGAACTATGTGAACTTCAATATTGGTTCTGGCGGTTCAGTAGTTGGGTCATCTGGAACTATGATATTTCCTGGGAACTTTAACAATTCCGGTAACTTTTCCGGAAATAATGGCACAGTTGTTTTCCAATCCAATGTTCAACGAAATTATAGTGTTGGGACACCAACTGTGAACGGATCAACTACTTTCTTCAATGTAGTTCTTGATAATACCAGCCCCACCGGATTCATGAATATTGAATTAGGAGACCGACTGATTGCTACTAATAATTTTACTTTTACAAATGGAACGTTCATTAGCACTGGTGGTTCTTTAACAACACCTTCCTTCTTGGAAGTTGGTGGTAATTTAACATTCCAGCCTGGTGCACTTCCTTTGTCATCAGCCATTCAACTAGAATTTTCCGGACCAAATGCTCAGTCAATTAATCTTGGTGCTGGCCAATCCAGTTTTATCAATGGTAATATTTCATTAGTAAAGTCTGCACCTGGTCCTGTTACGCTTAACTCCCCATTGGATATTGATGTACCAGGTCAGGTTGTAAATTTTACAGGTGGTGTACTGGCAACGACCAATACCAATATTTTGAATTTCGCCGTTAACGGCGTGTTTGCGACAGGTGGAAATGCAGGTAGTTTTGTTGATGGTCCAATTCTAAGAAGTGGTAACACAGCCTTTACCTTCCCTACTGGTGATGCAGGATTTTATGGTCCGATTCATATTAGTGGTGCCGGATTCAATTCTAACATTTCTAATGCGACCTACCTTGCTCAATATGTAAGATCAAGTCCTGATCCATTGTATCCAATCGATCAATTATCTCCTACTAATCCCCCTGATCTACAAATAAGTGATCTGGAGTACTGGATTCTGGATCAGCAGGGAGCAACAGTAGCTGGGCCAAGAATTTGGCTTTCATATTCTGGCAGCAGCGGTGTAACTGATCCTACTACTATTGGTGTTACTCAATGGGATAACCCTGGTTTCTGGCAATTAATCGGAAACGGAGGTTTGCAGAATGTTGGAGGTGCTTCTTATGTAGCATCAGCTAGCACAAATGTTTCAAACGTAAGTTCCGCCAATCCGGTATTTACCCTGAGTACGATTGACCCCATTGCTAACCCGCTGCCTGTTACCTGGCTGAGTTTCACTGGCCGTTACTTCAACGGATCTGTTGATCTGAACTGGAGCACTTCCCTCGAAGTGAATAATGAAGAATATACGATCGAACGCTCTGTTGATGGTCAAAACTTCACTGCTATTGGAAATGTGCCGGGTGTAGGAAATACAACAAGTATCTCCCGTTACAGCTTTAAAGACACCAATCCGCTCTCTGGTTCTGGTTATTACCGGATTAAACAAACAGATCGTGATGGCAAATTCAGCTACAGTGATGTAATCCGCGTATCCAATAGCGAAGTAGCATTGAAAGGTTTGCGTCTCTTCCCGAACCCGGTTTCCGGCAATATGCCACTGACCATTGAGAACGGAAACTGGAGCAACAAGAAAGTGACCATCACTATTTATAATGCAGTTGGAGGAATTGTTCGTCAGGAACAAATTACCTTCGGTTCTGATAACCGCGCTAAAATCAATGTGGAATCATTGCAGAAAGGCAGCTACTTCATTACGACCTCCATCAATAACGAACGTCAGACAATGCAATTCTTTATCCAGTAAGAATTACTGTCAACATAAAAAGACCGTCACCAATAGTGGCGGTCTTTTTTTATTATTGTAGTTCATGTTATACAGGCTGGTAAAACTTTTAATGACCCTGGCTACCAGGATTTTTTACAGGAAAATTCACTTCCTGAACAGCCAAAACATTCCGGCTACCGGTCCGGCCATCCTGATCGCAAATCATCCCGGCTCACTAATGGATGCAGCTTTGCTTGGATTGTTAGTAAACCGGCCTATTCATTTTTTCGCTAGAGGAGACATTTTTAAAAACAGGCTGATACATCGCATCCTGAATACACTTCACATGCACCCGATCCACCATCACCAGTATAACCGCTCTTCCCTGGGTGTGAACGACGATAGTTTTGAAATAGCACTCAAACTCCTGCAAAAAGGAGAACTTGTACTTTTTTTTCCCGAAGGTTTTAGCCATGTTGAATACTTCCTGTTACCTTTTAAAAAAGGAACCTTTCGCCTGGCTTTTCAGGCGCTGGAAAAAAACCAGCACATTTCGCTCCCAATTGTACCCGTAGGATTTCATTACAGCCATCCAACTGAGCTGTTTAGTACAGTTTGGGTAAAAGCTGGACCACCTGTTGAAACAACCGATTTTTATATAGCCTACCAGTCTAACACTGCCCAGGCAGTTCGCAAACTTACTGATACTACATATGAATCAATTAAAGAACTGACAATTCAGGTTCCAGCATCCCATTCGAATGAACTCTTCCAGCTACTGGCAATCTTAAGAACAGATAGCAGGTATCAAATGGCAGATCCGGCCAAACAATGGCATTTGGAAAAAAAAATCAGCCTGGATTTTATGCGGATTCATGAAATGCTGTTAGAAACCTATCGATCCTATAAACACCTGTTAAAACAGCATCAGATCAAAGAGGAAGGAGTGCTGCCAACGAACTCAAATTCTCTTTCGAAACAAAAAAAGCTTCTGTGTAGATTTCTTGCGGTACCTGGTTTCCTTCTGCATGCACCGCCCCTTTTCATCGCAAAATGGATAGCTGATACAAAAGTTACCCGAATTGATTTCTATGCCTGGATTTTGGTAGCAGCTGCAGCACTGCTGGATAGCTGTTGGACCTTATTGATTTTCCTGGTATTAACGATTGTTCATTCTCTCCTTGCAGGAATGATTTTTTTCGTTAGCAGCATCTTTTTGGGTTGGATTACCTGGAAATGCGCGCCCAGTCTAATCCGTCACAGTAAGGAGCAGCAGCTAAAAAATATACCCGGATCCACGCTTCAGCAGATCCGGGTTAAACATGAAGAGCTGTTGTCTTCAATTAGATCCTTCCTTTTTTGATTTCGTCTACTACTGCAGGATCCAGCAGAGTGCTGGTATCTCCCAGATTCTCCAACTCACCTTCAGCAATCTTTCTCAGAATCCGCCGCATTATCTTTCCGCTCCTTGTTTTGGGTAAGCCGGGCACAAACTGAATTTTATCCGGCTTGGCAATAGGACCAATGATTCGGCTGACCGTTTGCGTGATATCCTGGCGATTCAGGTTCTCATCTCCATGAGAACCCTGAAAGATCACAAAGCAATAAATACCCTGCCCTTTGATATCATGAGGATACCCTACTACTGCACTTTCCACTACACCTGCGTGCATATTGATGGCATTTTCCACTTCAGCCGTGCCAATACGGTGCCCGCTCACATTCAGCACATCATCAACCCGACCGGTAATGCGATAATTACCTTCTTCATCCCGGTAGCAACCATCACCAGTAAAATACATATTATCATATGCTGAGAAATAATTCGTTCTGCAACGCTCATGATCTCCGTAAGTAGTCCGGATAATTGATGGCCAGGGGAAACGGATACAAAGATTGCCACTCACATTATTACCGGTGATTTCCTTTCCATTCTCATCCACCAGAACCGGCTGTACTCCGGGCATTGGCAGGGTTGCATAACTGGGTTTGGCAGGAGTAACTCCAGCCATATTGCTGATCAGTACGCCACCTGTTTCCGTCTGCCACCAGGTATCCACAATCGGACAGCGGCCCTTTCCAATATTTTCATTGTACCAATGCCAGGCTTCTTCATTAATGGGCTCACCAACTGTACCTAATACCTTCAGCGAATTCAACTGCTTTCCCTGCAATGGACCCAGGCCAAAACCCATCAGGGAACGTATGGCAGTTGGTGCTGTATACAAGACATTCACCTTGTATTTATCAACAACTTCCCAGAATCGACCTGCATCCGGCCAGGTTGGAATTCCTTCAAACAATAAGGTAGTGGCGCCTGCACTCAATGGTCCGTATACAATATAACTGTGGCCCGTGATCCAACCTATATCTGCGGTACAAAAATGGATATCTCCCGGCTGGTATTGAAAGGTATTGACAAAAGTATAGTTGGTGTAAACCATATAACCGGCACAGGTATGAACAACTCCTTTGGGTTTGCCGGTTGAGCCGGAAGTGTAGAGAATGAACAGGGGGTCCTCGGAATCCATCTCTTCAGCAGGACAATCAGGATTGCCCATGGTCTCAACTTTTTTGATTTCATCTTCCCACCAAACATCACGACCTTTTATCATTGAAACCGGCGTACGGGTACGGGTTAAAACGATCACCCGCTTTACAAAACGGCACTGTACCAGGGCATCATCTATGACCGATTTTAAAGGGATCTCTTTATTACCCCGAAAAGCGCCATCACAGGTGATTACGTATTCCGCCTGTGCATCCATTAAACGATCAGCAATACTCTGTGCACTAAAGCCCCCAAATATTACGGAATGAATAGCACCAATCCTTGCACAAGCCAACACAGCAATTGCCAGTTCAGGAACCATGCCCATATACAAACAAACCCGATCCCCTTTCTGAACGCCATTATTCTTTAATACATTGGCAAACTGTACCACTTTGGTATGGAGTTCCCGATACGTTAATACGCGATGATGTTCCTCCGGATCATTGGGTTCCCAGATAATAGCCGGCTTGTTTCCTAAAGACCCAAGGTGCCGATCCAGACAGTTTTCAGTTATATTCAGCCGACCACCAATAAACCATTCTACCTTGGGATCCTTGAAATTCCAGTTCAACACTTTATCCCAACGCTTCCGCCAGTAAAAATGACCGGCAATATCCCCCCAGAACCCTTCCGGATCCATCACACTTTTATTGTAAACCGATTTGTATTCTTCGAAAGACTTAATCTGATAAGGGTATGACATATGGCATCGTTTTGTTTGCAGTTCTAAAAGTAGAAAAGTTGTTTGGCCAAAAATCAACAAAGATTGGTAATTTGGTATATTTATTTATGAAAGCGATTTCCTGTCCGCGCTGCTCCTCATCCAACCCCATCAAAAGCGGCATTGTAAAAGGCAGGCAACGATACCATTGCAAAACCTGCCGCTACTATTTTACTGTTTTTAAAAAAGGCAAATCAACAGAGCCCTACTACGTTATCAAGGCACTGCAGTTATACCTGGAAGGCGTTTCCCTTAGGGAGATCGAACGGCTCCTGGGCATCAGTCATGCCTCCGTTCATAACTGGATAAAAAAAGCCAATCTTCAGTTGCCACCAAGCCCCTCTTATCGTCCGGCTTATAAAGTACTCTCTCATGCTGAACTGAATCAATTCCTGCAAGACCCGGCAATACTTCGCAAAGCCGGCTGTATGATCACTGAACTTGGTGATAAATTCATGGTGATTCGCTGGGAACGCTTCAGAAAATAAAGAAACAGCTATACTAATTTACATTTGGCAGCAGCTACTTTGTATACTTATCCGGATTACGTAATATGTAGTTACAAGATTGCTTAGCTATGTCCCAACCAACTAACAAAGGTATCTGGAAAGTTATTGGTGCCTCCTCCGTAGGCACCCTCATTGAATGGTATGATTTTTATATTTTCGGAAGCCTGGCAACAGTAATTGCCAGCCAGTTTTTTCCCAACACCAATCCAACTGCTGCATTGCTGAGTACACTCGCCACTTTTGCAGCAGGCTTTATCGTTCGCCCCTTCGGCGCCCTGGTCTTTGGTCGCCTGGGAGACCTGATCGGCAGGAAATATACCTTTCTCTTAACCCTTGTTTTAATGGGTGGGTCCACCTTCGCTATCGGGTTAATTCCTTCTTATGAAACCATCGGGTTTGCTGCTCCTATACTGGTTTTGCTCCTGCGTTTGCTGCAGGGTTTGGCACTGGGTGGCGAATACGGAGGTGCCGCCACTTATGTTGCTGAACATGCCCCCGCAAACAAACGAGGTTACTTTACTTCCTGGATTCAGACAACAGCCACACTCGGACTCTTTGTATCTCTCGGGGTAATTCTGCTGACAAGGCATAGTCTCGATAGCGATCAGGAGGTGTCTATTCGCAAATTCAACGACTGGGGCTGGCGCATTCCCTTCCTGGTTTCTATCCTGCTGGTTGTGGTCTCGATTTACATCCGGCTGAAAATGAACGAATCTCCCCTGTTTGCCAAATTGAAATCGGAAGGAAAAGTTTCGGTCAACCCGCTCAAAGAAAGTTTTGGTCATAAAACCAATCTGAAAATGGTATTGCTGGCACTGTTTGGTGCTACCATGGGTCAGGGAGTAGTGTGGTATACCGGACAGTTTTATGCCCAGTCCTTCATCGAAAATGTATGTAAGGTTGATTTCGACCAAAGCCGCACCATCCTGATCTGGGCCATTGTTTTTGCTACCCCATTTTTTGTTGTATTTGGTTCCTGGAGCGATAAGATTGGAAGAAAATGGATTATGATGGCAGGCATGCTGCTGGCCGTATTTTCCTACCGGCCTATCTACAAAGAACTCATGACAGCAACCAATATCCCTAACCGAATTAGTTCCGAAACCCCTGCAGTGGCTTCCGTTAATCGTGAAACACGCCCGCTGCCGGATGTTTCCACAACCCTGCAAATAACATCCTCCCGCTATTCATTCAGCACAGGAATGTCTTTTACCGAAGTTAAATCCGACACCCTTCGAAATAATATAACAACTCCAGGCAAACTCACCTACACAGAAAAAAAACTCGACAACCCTACCTACTGGAAATTTGTATTGCTGATCTTCATCCAGGTATTTTTTGTAACCATGGTTTATGGCCCGATAGCCGCCTTCCTGGTTGAATTGTTCCCCACCAAAATCCGATACACCAGTATGTCGCTACCTTACCATATTGGCAATGGAGTATTTGGTGGACTAACACCTTTTATTGCCACCCTGCTCACTACCATCTATACACAGGATGCACTGGTCGGACTTTGGTACCCAATCCTGATTGCAGCCATTTGCCTGGTAATCGGCACTCTTTATATCAGCAACAAAATTGATCCAAACGTAAACGATTAATGTCATGAACCACCTCAAACGATACCTTGGAATTCTTTGGATTGCACTCGCGCCTGTTGCCATCTACTACCTGATAAAAACAGCAGCATCGGAGATCGCCGCCAAACCCGTTATTGATACCAAAATACAATGGGGGGTATTTGTAATTATATTCATTCCAATCGCCTTCGGCCTTGCCCTGTTTGGTTACTTCGCACTTAAAGGAGAATATGACCACCTGCCGGAACGATCCGATGAAATAAGCGATTAAATTTGTGGCCATGTCAGCCTCTAAAAAAAACCAGAAGGCAGTGCTGATAGCAATTGCCTGCCTCTTGTTTTTTAACTTTCCTCTTCTCTCTATTGCCAATCAACCCAGGCAGATTGGCGATCTGCCTTACCTGCTGGTCTACCTGTTTGCCGGATGGCTGCTCTTTATTTTGCTGATTCGCACTATTCATCGGACTGCTCCCAAAAAACCAGACGAACATGAGTAGCTGGATCATTGCCGGAACCGCTTTAGGTTATCTGCTCCTTCTCAGCATCCTGGCCTGGAGCGCAGAATCGGTGAGAAAAAAAGGGAAATCCTGGATAAATAACGGGTATGTCTATGCATTATCACTGGCTGTTTACTGTACCGCCTGGACCTACTACGGAAGTGTTGGCAGAGCTGCCACCAGCGGACTGGATTTCCTGACCATTTATATTGGTCCAACAATATTGTGCGCACTTTTTTGGCCGGTTCTGCTCAAAATCATCCGCATTTGCAGAACGCAGGGAATCACCAGCATTGCTGACCTGGTTTCTACCCGATATGGTAAGAATTTTTCCCTGGCCGTTCTGGTTACCATTTTTTGCGTACTGGGAGTGATACCCTATATCGCACTTCAACTGAAAGCTATTGCCACCAGTTTTGATCTGCTTGCAGGTGCAACCGGCAATACAAATCAATCCATCTGGAAGGACAGCACATTTTATGGCACCCTGTTGCTAACTGTTTTCATTCTTTTTTTTGGGACCCGCTCGGTGGATGCAGCTGAAAAACATGAAGGACTGATTGCCGCGATTGCATTTGAATCGGTAATCAAACTCGTAGCCTTTCTGGCAGCCGGTTTGTTCATAACTTATTATGTATTCAATGGCTTTTCGGATCTGTTTCAGCAGGCAATTGCGCAACCCCGATTACAGCAGTTATTTACCCTCCAGGAAACCAATGCCTATACCAGTTGGTTTTCCATGCTGACACTCTCCTTCTTCGCCATGCTTTTTCTGCCAAGACAGTTTCAGGTGAACGTGGTTGAAAACCTGGATGAAAACCATCTGAAAACAGCAAGCTGGGTATTTCCCCTCTATCTATTTGTGATCAACCTTTTTGTGATTCCAATAGCACTTGCAGGTTCTGTTCTTTATCCCGCCACTACAGTTAACCCAGACCTGTATGTATTGAATATCCCTCTTGACCAGGAAAGATACCTGCTGAGCCTGCTGATCTTTATCGGTGGTTTCTCTGCAGCAACGGGAATGATCATTGTAGAAACAATTGCGCTAACAACTATGATCAGTAACCACCTGGCGCTTCCCCTACTCCTTTCAACCAACCGGCTGCACCAGGAATCCAGGCGAAATCTTTCTGCTGTTGTACTTTGGGTGCGAAGAGGAAGCATCCTGCTCGTAATTGGCCTCGCATTATTATACGATAAACTGGTTGCAGAACAATACAGCCTTGTATCCATAGGCCTTGTTTCCTTTGCAGCTGTTGCACAATTGGCACCTGCTGTACTTGGAGGCCTTTACTGGAAAGGAGCATCTAAAAATGGAGCATTGGCCGGATTAGCAGCCGGATTCATCTGCTGGATGTTCACCCTCCTGCTGCCTTCACTTGCAGGAGCCGGACTGCTGGATAATTCCATTGTAGAAAATGGATATTTCGGTGTTGCCTGGTTAAAGCCGGACGCCCTGTTCGGACTGAACTCCCTTGACCCTGTTTCTCACTCCCTATTCTGGAGCCTATTATTAAACAGCGGACTCTTTGTGCTGGTTTCCATCAATAGCCAGAAGGGTACCAGGGAAACTTTCCAGGCAGAACTATTTGTAGATTTTTTGAACAAAGAAAAGTTTGAAACTGAACCTGCCGTTTGGAAAAATACAGCCAGCCTGCCGGCACTCAGACTACTTCTGCAAAACTTTATCGGAACTGATCGGGCTGCAAGCCTTTTTCAGAAATATGCAAACCGGCACCAAATTCCTCTGAATACAACCACAGCTGACCCTCGCCTCGTGCAACTCACGGAAAAAATACTGGCCGAAGTAATTGGATCCGCATCTGCGCATATCCTGGTTTCACGCGTTGCCAAAGCAGAGGAACTCAGTATGGAAGAAGTATTGAATCTCTTGCGCGAATCGCAGCAGATCATGGAACTGAATAAGGAACTGAAAAGAAAATCAGTTGAACTGACACGTGCAACAGAACAACTTTCTGCAATCAACCAACAATTGATGGCAATGGACGAAGTAAAAGATGAATTTCTTTATACAGTAACGCATGAACTCCGGACTCCTCTTACCTCTATCCGGGCATTAACAGAACTGGTACATGATAATCCGGAAATGCCGGAAACCCAAAAGACTGAATTCCTGGCAGCAGTGGTTCGTGAAACAGAACGCTTGAGCCATTTGATTACCCAGGTTTTAAGTCTCGAACGATTTGAATCCGGTAAACACTCTTTAGAGCTTCAAACCATACAGATCAAAGGACTGCAGGAGGAAGCACTATCCGATATTCAGCCCCTTATTCAGCAAAAAAAACTACGGATAGAAGCCCACTTGTCTCATCCTTATGAGTTGGTCGAACTGGATCCGGCACTGATTCGTCAGGTGCTGTATAATCTTCTCACCAACGCAATACGATTCTCGCCTGAATCGGGTACCATCCTTTTTGAAGCCAACGTTTCGGGTAATCACCTGGAGATCTCTATTTCTGACCAGGGTAAAGGAATTCCGGCAGCATCACTGGAACTCATATTCGATAAATTTTATCAGGCACCGAACCAAATACTTAAAAAGCCGGAAGGGAGCGGACTGGGGCTGGCGATCTCCAAAAAAATAATTGAACTGCATACAGGTAATATCAAAGCTGAAAACAGAGAAGAAGGAGGCGCCCGTTTTATCTTTATGCTTCCATTATCCCAAACAAACCACTGACATGCCGGAAAAAAAAATACTGGTTGTTGATGATGACCCATACATCCTGATGTCACTGGAATTCCTGATGCAGAAAAACGGGTATACTGTTGTTGTTGCCCGAAACGGAACGGAAGCGCTTCAACTGATTCAACAGGAAATCCCAGACCTGGTGGTACTCGATATCATGATGCCGGATATCGATGGGTATGCTATTTGTGAGTTCATTAAAAAACAGTCTGCACTCAGGCACATTATCGTAATATTCCTGAGCGCCAAAACCCGGGAGTCCGACCAACGAAAAGGCCTGGAATTGGGTGCGGCAGCCTATGTTTATAAACCTTTCTCAACCCGCTCTCTTATTAAAGAAATAAATCAATTATTGCAATAAGTCTTTGTTAAATGCCTTAACAATTCCTTATCTTTCAAGCTATTACTTTATTTTCGACCGCCATGAAAATTACCCCCATAACAGGTAGACCGAAATTCTTCGGTTCAAAAATGCTGATTACCGGCGTTGCCCTGTTATTCCTGGGTTTATTGGGCACAACCCTTATCATGCTTCCGCTGGTTTCCAAGCAGAATAAATACTGTGTACTTAATACCGTAGAAGAAGAAGCTGGCAGTAATAATCCCATTAACGAAGAACACAAGAACGGAAAAACATTCTCGGTTTGTAATTTGAATGTTTGTGCGATTCTAAGAACCATTAATGCAGAGGATATTCTACGAGTTGTTCCGGTATCCGAAAACCTTCCGGATGATCAACTCTCCCAAACCCTAATTCAGCCTCCGGATCAGGCATGAGCCTTTTATTGAAGTTTTTTTTGCAGTACCCTGCCCCTTCCCTGCTGAAGACTTGTTATCCCTTTCTATTATTCGAAACAATCAACCTGTATGTCCAAACGTTTACAAAATCCGTTTGGGAATCTGTCGTCAGATATCCCATCCTCTATCGTAGTTTTTTTAGTTGCACTTCCACTTTGCCTTGGTATTGCGTTAGGCTCCAACGCCCCCCTGTTTTCAGGTATTATTGCCGGAGTAGTGGGTGGTATCGTCATTGGCGCCCTTAGTGGCTCCCAACTTAGTGTTAGTGGTCCGGCTGCAGGTTTAACAGCCATCGTAGTGGCTGCACTTGCGAAACTTCCAAGCTTCGAAGCTTTTCTGGTAAGCGTGGTAATTGCCGGGGTTTTGCAAATCATTCTGGGATATCTGAAAGCAGGGGTACTGGGCGATTACATACCTGGAGCTGTCATCAAAGCAATGCTGGCAGCTATCGGGCTGATCCTCATTCTGAAACAGCTACCTCACCTGGTTGGCTACGATGCAGATTTCGAAGGGGATGAAAGTTTCCGGCAACCGGATGGCTCCAATACATTTACAGGCATCCTCAACTCTCTCAATCATATCATACCTGGTGCCGCCCTTATCGGAATTGCATCTCTTCTGATCCATATAGTGTGGGATAAATACGTGGTGAAAATCGGCAAGTTTATGCAACTTATTCCTGCCCCTTTAATAGTAGTGCTGATTGGAGTTGCAATCAACCAATTCTTCATTGCCTCTCAATCCGCACTCGTTCTCCCAGAGCATACCCTGGTGAATATTCCAAAAGCAGAAACCGTTGAAGAGTTTGTTAGTTTTTTCCAATTCCCGGATTTTGGTCATATCGCCAACTATAATGTATGGGTGGTAGCATTTACACTTGCGATCGTAGCAAGCCTTGAAACCTTATTGAATATCGAAGCTTCGGATGAACTGGATCCTTACCAGCGCGTAACCCCAACCAACCGTGAATTGAAGGCCCAGGGAGTTGGCAACCTGCTCTCCGGATTCATTGGCGGCCTGCCCATCACTTCCGTAATTGTAAGAACTTCAGCAAACGTTAATGCCGGTGCCAAAACCAAAATGTCGGCAATCCTTCATGGTATGCTGTTATTGCTTTGTGTTGTTTTTATACCCAATATTCTGAATATGATTCCATTGCCAGCCCTGGCAGCTGTCCTGATATATACCGGTTTTAAACTGGCGAAACCTTCTATTTTTAAAAAATTCTATCAAAGAGGCTGGGACCAGTTTGTTCCCTTCATCGTTACAATCATTGCTATCCTCCTGACCGATCTGCTCAAAGGTATCCTGATAGGTTGTGTGGTTGGATTATTCTTTGTACTACGCAGTAATTTCCGCTCAGCAGTTTTTGTAGTAAACGATGATAAGAACTATCTTTTTCGCCTGAGAAAGGATGTTTCCTTCCTCAATAAACCTATCATTAAACACAAATTGGCCAAGGTTCCGGAAGACTCCTTTGTATTGATTGACGCCACAAGAGCCGACTTTCTCGACAAGGATGTGGTGGAAGTGATTGAAGACTTTATAATCAGTGCCCCCCTAAAAAACATTACTGTTCAACTTAAAAAAAGCGCAAATAAAGAACAGGGATTCTCTAACCATTCAGAAACCATTTAAAAATCAGTTAACATGAAACAATACGAAAAACTCTTACTTGAAAACAAAGCATGGGCAGCAGAAACGGTGGAAGAAGATCCGGATTTTTTCAAACGGCTGGAGAATATTCAGCGTCCGGATTTCCTTTGGATCGGTTGCAGCGATAGCCGGGTGCCTGCTAATGAGATTACCAACACACAGCCGGGTGAGATCTTCGTACACAGAAATATCGCCAACATGGTGGTGCACACTGATTTGAATCTGTTAAGTGTACTCGAATATGCCGTGGTTCATCTGAAAGTTAAACATGTGATCGTTTGTGGTCATTATGGTTGTGGTGGCGTAAAAGCAGCGATGACCCAACATAATTTTGGAATCATCAATAAATGGCTCAGGAACATTAAAGATGTTTACCGATTCCACCGGGATGAAATCGATGCCATCGCTGATGAGGATCAAAGAACCAATCGCCTGGTAGAACTTAATGTGATTGAAGGAGTAATGAATCTCGCTAAAACATCCATCATCCAGAAAGCCTGGAAATATAACCAGCAACCGCATCTGCATGGTTGGGTATACGGACTAAAAGACGGCTTGATCAAACCTGTATTCGAAATGCCGGCCAATACACATATTGACAGCATCTATGAGTATGATGACTTATAATTCTGTAGGTTTGTTGAACTATGTCAATCGCGGTTCAGTCTCTCAAGAAAGTTTATGGTCAGCAAACAGCTGTCAATAATATCTCCTTCTCTGTAAATCAGGGAGAAATAGTTGGATTTCTCGGCCCAAATGGTGCCGGGAAATCCACTACTATGAAAATACTTACCGGTTACCTGCAGCCCGATGGTGGCACCGCCCTGATTGCTGGTATGGATGTCACAAAAGACCCCCTCGCTACCAAATCCAGGATCGGTTACCTGCCTGAATCCAACCCACTCTATTATGATATGTATGTGCGGGAATACCTTCAATTTATGGCGGAAGTGCATGGTATAGCCGATAAAAAAGGTCGCATCAATACCGTTATCACACAGGTCGGATTAACACCGGAGAGTCATAAAAAAATTGGACAGCTTTCCAAAGGTTATAAACAACGGGTTGGACTGGCGGCAGCTTTGATCCATGATCCGGAAGTATTGATTCTGGATGAACCCACCACTGGTCTGGATCCCAATCAGATAATAGAAATACGGGAAGTCATCCGTTCACTAGGAGCCCAAAAAACCATCCTCTTTTCCACTCATATCCTGCAGGAAGTAGAAGCTGTCTGTAGCCGGGTGATCATCATAAATAAGGGGAATCTTATCGCCGATAACAATTTGAAAGACCTTCAGTCCAGCCACAGCAAACCAGTGATTCGTGTTCAATTCAAAGAGGCCCTCGAAGCTCAATGGCTGGAAAGAGCGGTTACCAGCCTGAAAGAATTACAGAAGATCAATGCATTTGAATGGCAATTGGAAGCAGCCGATCCCGTAGAAGCAAAAAAACAACTCTTGGCCCTCAGCGTTGAACAAAACCTGAACATCGTTTCTCTCCAAAGCAGCGACCAAAGCCTGGAAGATGTGTTCCGCTCCCTTACTAGTTCTTAACCCATCTTCCATTCCTCCATCTTCCATTCTTCCATTCTTCCTTTCCTTACCTTTGCACCATGATGCATAAAGAAGAGCTCCTTCCGGAGGTAGTTATAAAGTTTGCAGGCGACAGTGGAGATGGCATGCAATTGACTGGTACCCAATTCACTAACAACACGGCTTTACTGGGTATAGACCTGGCCACCTTTCCCGATTTTCCAGCGGAAATCCGGGCCCCTCAGGGAACTATTCCAGGTGTAAGCGGTTACCAGTTACGGTTTTCAAGTACCCCTGTTTATACACCAGGTGATGAATGTGATGTGTTGGTTGCGATGAATGCCGCAGCATTGAAAACCAATCTCAAAGCCCTGAAAAAGGGTGGTAAAATCATTGTCAACACCGATGGCTTCGACGCCAAAAACCTGCGACTCGCCAACTACCCTGACGGAGTAAATCCCATTGAAGATGATAGTCTCGCTAATTATGAAGTCATTCGAATGGATATAACCAAGATGACCCGCGAGGCCCTAAAAGAATTCCAACTCGGAACCAAGGAAAAAGACCGAGCGAAAAACATGTTCGTCCTAGGTTTTTTGTATTGGATGTATAACCGGGATATGGATAGCAGCCTTCAATTTCTCAAAGATAAATTTGGTAAAAAACCAGACCTCCTCAACAGCAATATAAAAGCGCTTCAGGCTGGTTACAACTACGGAGATACTACAGAAACTTTCACCACCCGATATAAGGTGGAAAAAGCCAAAATCGAACCAGGGTCTTATCGAAATATCATGGGAAATCAGGCCCTGGCATACGGACTGATCGCTGCCTCTCAAAAGGCATCCCTACCCATGTTCCTGGGAACCTATCCCATTACACCAGCATCTGACATTCTGCATGAGTTGAGCCGTCACAAGAGCTTTGGCATACGAACTTTTCAGGCTGAAGATGAGATCGCGGGAATAACAGCCGCTATTGGCGCTTCTTATGGTGGCTCACTGGGAGTAACTACTACTTCTGGTCCGGGTATGGCACTAAAAACAGAAGCCATGGGACTTGCAGTTATGCTTGAAATCCCACTGGTTATAATAAATATCCAGCGTGGTGGCCCTTCCACCGGCCTGCCCACCAAAACCGAACAAAGCGATCTGCTCCAGGCCTATTATGGAAGAAACGGAGAATGCCCAATGCCGGTTATCTCTGCCTCCACACCCAGTGATTGTTTCGCTGCGGTATATGAGGCAGTACGTATCTCCATTCAGCACATGACACCAGTTATTTTCTTAAGTGATGGATACATCGCTAATGGTGCTGAACCATGGAAATTTCCAACCAGTGATCAACTGGCACCCATCGAAACAAACTTCAAGAAAGACCTGGGTCATGGAGAAGAAAAGTTCATGCCCTATCAGCGGGATGAAAAACTGGTTCGCCCCTGGGCTATTCCCGGCACACCTGGATTGGAACACCGGGTAGGCGGACTTGAAAAACAAAACATAACCGGCAATATCAGTTATGATCCGGAGAATCATCAACTGATGGTAAAAATCCGGCAGGAAAAAGTGGACAAAATCGCAGATTATATACCCGAGCAAAAACTCGACAGTGGTCCGGAAAAAGGAAAGATCCTGGTTCTCGGCTGGGGTTCAACCTATGGTGCCATAAAAAGTGCAGTGCAGGAATTACAGGCAGCCGGACAGGAAGTAAGCCATGCCCAACTCCGTTATATCCGTCCTTTTCCAAAAAACCTCGGAGATATTATCAAAAACTTTGAACAGGTTTTGATTCCGGAAATCAACAATGGCCAACTTATCAAAATCATTCGTGATCAATACCTGGTGGATGCCAAAGGATACAATAAGATTATGGGGGTTCCTATTACCAAAACGGAACTGGTAATCAAATTGAAGGACATGTTGGGAATGACCATTCCCGCTTAAACAGTGCGTTCCCGCAGCCGCTGTGCGAGCTTCTCCAGTTCAATACTGATTTTATTTATATACTCAAATTGATCGGCAATGGTTTTCAACTCCGAAAACCGTTGCCGGGTCTCCGTATCCATATCACCCTCGGCCAACTCCTTTAACCGGAGTTCCAGCAATTGTTTGAGCTCCTCCCGGATAACAAAATTCTCTTCGGCACTCAGCAAAACATTGGGCAAAGGCTGCTGTTTTACCAATTCAGCCGCTGTTTGAAGATGCTGAAGTGAAGCAGAAATAATGGGTTGAAATTTTTCCGAAGCATATCGTTCTGCCATTTTCCGATAGGAGGAAAGAGTTGCGATATGTGAAGCAAGCATGTGATTATTCACTACCATCTGGTGAACCAGTTGTACTTTTTTTTGCTGACGCTTGGGCTCGTTCAGCATGCGTTGAAACGCATCAGAGAGGTTGGCCAGCTTTACAAACGCTTCTTTCCTGCTGAGCTTATATACTTCATTACTCAGAGCAACACCAATAAACAATCTGCTTATACTTTCAAAATAACGTGCATTCGCTTCGATGGCTTCCTCCAGCAACTCCTGGATCTGCTCATGTTCCCATTTTGGAGGGATGGCAAATGTTGCAATGAAGGCAATCACCGAACCTGCAAATGTATCAATCAGGCGATCACGCAATACCTCAGAAAAATCACCAGGCTTCAGAAAATGAAAAGCGATCAATATATAGGCTGTCATTGCCACAACACTAACCAGGTATTTAATCCTTACCATGCTGTAAGCGATTATCATTCCGATAATCATAACAGTTACCAATAACCGATCATCACGTATAAGCCACAATATTCCAACTCCAAGCAACGCTCCGAAAAATGTACCTGTTAAACGTTCAATATTCCGTTGTTTGGTTAAACTATAGGCCGGCTTAAGAATAACCAGGATGGTCAATAAAATCCAATACCCGTGTCCGAATGGCAGCACCCTGCTCAGGAAATAACCTGCCAGCAAGGATAAGGCTACCCGAACAGAATGACGGAAAATAGTAGAATGAATACTGAGGTTATTCGTCAGTAGTTTGATATTAAAATCAGAGGGTGAAACAAATTTGGTATAATCTACAGTTCGGGAAAACGCAGCTCCGATTTTCTTATCAAAACTGGTATAACGATGAATGGTCAGAATTCTGCTCTGAATGTCTTTAATACTGTTCAGAATATGACGCAGGCTTACAAATCCCTCAATATTACTATCATCCATCGTAGCATTGCGCACTTCCACAAATTCTGCCTCCAGCTTTTTCAACAAACTCTCCAGCTCTTCTCTGGATTCGGAAATTCTGCCTTCCTGCAAAGCCAGTCCGATTTTTTCCAGTTCATCAGATAAGAGACGTATCTGTGTTTGAAAAGCCGGCAACAATCCTGAGTTGTCCATCAGCTGATGCAATAGCCGATAGTCCTGCTGGGATGTCATGATCCGTTCAAACAGATCCACACTGTCGAGGAAGATCATCATCAGGATCCGGCTCTTATGCGTAGACTCGCGAACAATATCACGGGTTTTAAACAGCATTTCACGAACCAGGCTCTGTTTATTGTGTACCAGCACCTGCTGCTCAAGTACTTCCTTATAATTTTTATCGTAATCAACCTGTGCATCGTAAAAGCCGGCGCGGGTACGCAAGTAATCTGACATGGAAAGCAGAGAGTCACCCAGAGCCTGCTCAATCAGTTTATATGGACGCAGACGATATAACAATAAGCTAATCGTAAAATAAAAAAGACCGCCGGCAGCTACCAGTAGTGCATTTCTTACCACCTCCCAGTTCGTATAACGTTCATCAATACTGAGTATCATCACCAACAAGCCCGCTACTCCAACAGCAGCCGCACGTACGCCATACACACCAATTATCGAATAGGAAAAGCCCATCAAAACGATCAGCACAGCCAGTAACCAGGGATAAGGCATGCAGAAGCCCGTAATGAGCGTGGAAATAAAGATCAGGATAAGCGCCGCCATCATTCCGTTTACCCGGTGATGAATAGGACCGGTATTATCCGCAATACTTACACAAAGAGCACCAAGTCCGAGTGCAATACCAACATCCAGATATCCAAAATAACTGGCTGTCAGGATTGGAAGCATCACACCCGCCGTCGTACGAATGCCCTCTGATACATAATAACTACTGCTGTATTTTTTATATTCCCGGATGTATTCAATCATAGATTTACCGGGTTATTTCATTCCTATAAAACTGGCAATTGCAAAAGAAAGAACCGCTACCACCAGGCCATACATAAATACATTATAGGAAATACGTAAATAATGATATTTCCTGGCCAGCACTTTACCGAGGTAATAAATATCTTTTATCATACTATCGTACAGATACTCACTATCGTTCATCATTTCTTTCATACCCCATTCGTATTCCTTCAGATCCATTTTAAAAAAATTGCCAAAGAACAGGAGGTTGGCCTTTTTCTGACGAATGTCTTCTTCCGTAAAAACACCCCCCGTTACCGTTGGGCGGGTTGCGCGTATGGCAAAGATTACAGCTGTCAGGCAAACCAATGCCAGTATAGCTGTAGGCAGAATAAACTGCGGGTAATATTGCAATTTTCCCAATAAAACAGAAACCAGTATAGATAACACAATGGTATTTACCGAGATCATAATATTGGCTTTGCTATCTGCCATTTGACTAAGGCTCACATGATTTTCACTCATGATACGGAACATCGTAGCAATTCCCCTGTCTGTTCGCGATTGACTGGTCTTATCAACCAGTTTCTTTTCCTTTTCAATACTGGTTGACTCCGATGCAGGCACATCTTCAATAGTACCTACCGGGGTTTCAACAGTTTCTCCTTTAGCAGCTGCTTCCTTATCGAGCAATGCATTTAAATGCGCCTGTTTAACCGGCTCAAAATGAGTACGCGCATATTCCGTAAAATACCGATGCTCCTGAAGAAACCGAATATTTGTTCTTCGCCACGCTTTTTTACTAATGTCTTTATTAAAGACCGTATTGATTTCCTTTCTGAGTAATTTACTTTCCTCCGGGTAGTGGGCGGAGCCAAGATGCGCCATATCAGCATCACAGATGATCTGTTCAATAGGACTGACCGGCGACTGAGGCATGCTTGTAGCCAGAATACAGGAACTCATTTTAGCTATTAGGGTTTCTGACAATCCCTCCTCTTTGCAAAATTTACGGGCAATTTCCACACTGGATTTTTCATGCCCCTCATAGGCTGAACTATACCCAGTATCATGAAACCAGGCAGCCAGCAGTAAAGCCAGCCAGTCTTCCTCCGGAAGCTGCATAGCTGCAGCCATCTGGCTGGAAGCATCAACTACCTGTAGTGTATGGTGGAGATCATGAAAATAAAGCGTTGACGGAACGTTTTTTTCAAAATGTTGCCGAACCTGGTTAGCAGCCTTATCCAGAATGCCCGCGTATGCTTCCATGTAACTGTTTATTAAACTAAATTAACGCAAATCAAGCATTGAATCTCAGGTCAAACTAACTTGCAGTTATGTTCCTCCGCTTTACCTGGAATAGTTTTTTATGGCTGCTGGTTGTAACAGGCTTTTTATCCTGTAATCAACTGAGCGGTGTTTGTTTTGTGCCAGCCTTGCCAGGTTATCCGAATCAGCCTTCCCATACACTCTTCCTTAAGAAACCTCTTCGCGAAATATCGGGAATCAGTTTTCACAACAATAACCAATTGGTTGCCATAAACGATGAACAGGGAAAACTATTCGTGCTCACCACAGCTTCAGGTAAAATCAATACCCTGAGTTTTGGAGAAAAAGGTGATTATGAAGACATCGTCCGAACACCAGAAGGATATTATGTGCTAAGAAGTGATGGCAGCCTTTTTCTGCTTGACGGACGAAATGGAAAACTTCTGGCAGATTACCCGCTGAGCTTTAGTAAATACACAGAATTCGAAAGCATTGCCTATGACCAGGAGCAGAACCGACTATTGCTATTTTGTAAGAACTGCGGTCAAACAGAACCCGTTGTTTTCGGATGGGCATTTAACCTGAACACGCACCTACTGGAAGAACAGCCAGTGATACAAATAGTATGGGATGTTTTTCGTAGGCTTGCCAAAGACGATACGATTGAATTTCAGCCTTCCGCAGCAGCGTTTCATCCCATTACCGGTAAGTTGTATATGCTATCCTCAACTGCCAAACTACTGGCCGTCTGTAACAGGGAGGGACAACCGGAATCAGTAGTTGGATTGAATCCCGACCTGTTTCAACAACCGGAAGGTCTTTGCTTTGCCCCAAATGGAGATCTCTTTATTTCAAATGAAGGAAGACAATCAAAAGCCACACTGCTCTTTTTCCCATTTGATCCGAAGCATTTTGAGGACAACATTCAAATTGAAGTTAAATGAACCCTATAGCAAATAAATTGCTGTTCGTATTCTTCCTTGTATTGGCTTCAATGCTGGTATCGGCACAAACAGATTCAATAGTGCAGGAAATAATCTTTATCGGAGACGCTGGTGAATTTAAAAATAATCAACACCCTCTTTTAAACAAACTGCTGCAAAGCCAGCATTCTAAAAACAGGAAAGCTAACGCCTTGTTTTTCCTGGGAGATAATATCTACCCTGCCGGTTTACCGGATGAACAGAGCAGGAATTACTCCAAGTACAAAGCTATTCTGGATACTCAATGGAAAGCAGGACAGCTACTCGCAGATCAGATCTATTTTATTCCCGGCAACCATGATTGGGCAAAGGGCCGCAGTAACGGTTGGCAACAGGTAAAAAACCAGGGGGAATACATTCAAAACCTCAACCTTCCCAACTTGTTTTTCTTGCCTGCCAATGGCTGTCCCGGCCCCGAAGAACGAAACCTGAATGATCAATTAACAGTTATCATTATGGATAGTCAGTGGTGGCTGCATCAAACAGAAAAACCTGGTATTAGCAACGACTGCGATTGCAAAACCGAAGATGAAGTACTGTTTCGCCTGCAGGAAATTCTGTACCGGAACAGAGAAAAGACCATTCTGTTTCTGAGTCACCATCCTTTCGTTTCTTCGGGTATTCATGGAGGTTATTACCAGTTCAGGCAACATCTTTTCCCACTGACGGAGATCAATCCCAAACTTTATATACCCCTTCCCCTCATTGGTTCCATCTACCCCATCGTGAGAGGTGGTTTTGGAAATATCCAGGACAACAATCATCCCGCATACAAAAACATGTCGTCCAGAATAGACTCCCTGTTAACCTATCATGGACGCGTACTCCGTTTGGCCGGTCATGAACATGGGTTGCAACATATCCGGCTCAATAACCAGCATTATATCGTAAGTGGTGCCGGATCCAAGTCAACCCGGCACAAAAAAAACACTGTAGATCATATTAGTTTTTCAACTACCGGTTATGCAAAACTGCAATGGTTTACAGATGGAAAAATGCAATTGGTATTCATGGAAGCTGGTGATATAAACCACCAGGAAGTGTACCGGCAAGAAATTTTGCTTCCTGCACCGAAAACGCGAGATTCTGCCAGTTTATCCAATTCAGACTTACCGGACAGCATCTCGCTGGCGGCTGCTCCTTACTTTAAGGCCAGCAGGTTCAGGCAGCGAATTTTCGGATCCAATTACCGGAAGGAATGGACAACACCTGTAAAAGTGACCGTTTTCTCAATAAAAGATTTTAACGGCGGATTACATCCTACGAAACGGGGTGGTGGTATGCAAAGCCGGTCTCTCCGGCTGGAAGACAGCACTGGCAGGGAATATGTCTTGAGAAGTATTGAAAAATATCCTGACAAAACCCTTCCCGAAGAACTGCGACAAACCTTTGTAAAGGATGCGATTGTTGATGGCATTTCAGCCTCTTATCCATATGCAGCCTTATCAGTTCCCGCTTTAGCAAAAGCCACCGGAATTCCTCATACTAAACCCAGGCTGGTTTTTCTGCCAACTGATCCTGCCCTGGGTCACTATCGTGCTGATTTTGGCAACAAACTCTATCTTTTCGAACCACGTGAACCGGATGGGCTGACCAAGACCTATAGCACAGACAAAGTACTGGAAGCCCTCAGTAAAGACAATGATAATATAGTTGATCAGGCGGCTGTATTAAAAGCACGCCTGTTAGATATGTTCATCATGGATTTTGACCGCCATGATGACCAATGGCGCTGGGGCAGTCAAAACACAAAAGAAGGTCGAATTTATTTTCCCATTCCACGCGACCGAGATCAGGCTTTCTTCACCAACCGTGGCTGGATCCCCTGGCTTATTAGCAGATCCTGGCTACTACCAAAATTTCAGGGGTTCAATGTACAGGCAGAGAATATCAATCGCTTTAATTACAATGCCCGTTATTTTGACCGAAGTTTTTTAAACCGAACCAGCAGATCGGATTGGGAGAAGTTGAGTAATCAATTGGTTCAGGAAATTTCGGATGTTGTAATTGATAGTGCCCTTGCGGCTCAACCTACAGAACTTCAACCCCTGCAGGCAGGTACTATTGCTTCTATTCTAAAAAGGAGAAAACAATTTTTTATTGACGAAGTATTGGAATACCAGTCTTTTTTACACAGGACAATTGATATTGCAGGATCGAACAAAAAAGACTGGTTTGAACTGGAATGGGAAAATAAGGGTGAATTGAAGTTGACCATTTTTGATATTAACAAAGAAGGGAAACCGACTGATAAACTTTCTGAGCAACTGATTGACCCTTATGTAACCAGGGAACTCAGACTATATGGATTAAAAGGGAGCGATGTATTTCGTATCAGGGGTGAAATGCCAAAAGACTTTACCATCCGCATCATAAGCGGTGAAGGAAATGATAGCCTGGTACTTGGTCAATCCGGCAACCGGCCATCAGGTATAAAATGGTACGACATAGAACAGGAAGCCAATCAATTAAGCGGCACAGGCAAGCTGAGAAAAAAATTTTCCAACTTACCATCCGTACACAACTACGACCGGAAAAGTTTTCGTTACAATATTACAACGCCTCTGCTGCTCGCAACTTACAACAGGGATGATGGTGTTTTTCTGGGAGCAGGAGTACGATCCACACATCACCGGTTCCGAAAAGAACCTTTTGCCTACCAGCATCAATTCAATGCTTATTATGCAGTTGCAACAGGTGCTTACCAGTTTCGATATTTATTTGACGCTCCCGCCTTTCGATTTTTTGCCAACCTGAAAGCCCCTAATAATACCCGAAACTTCTTTGGATTTGGAAATCAGACAAAATTTGTAAAAAACGACCAGATCAATATCACATATTACCGATCCCGCTTTAACCTTTTCGAATTGGCTGCACTTGCAAAGTATCATCCGGTACCTTCTCTACAGTTGAATGCAGGCCCTGTATTTCAACATTACTGGATTGATTACGATGACAATCAGGATCGCTTTATTACAAAACCGGAGAGCGGCCTGGATCAGGAGCGACTAAAGCAGAAAAAAACCTATCTGGGCTTGCAGGCTCAAACGGTATTGGATACACGAAATAATCAAACTGTTCCCACCAGGGGTGTACATTGGATGAATACAGCGAGATGGATAAACGGGGTTAGCAGCGTCTCCAATTCATTTACGCAATGGGAATCCACCTTCTCCTATTTTATTAACCTGATGGCTCCAAACCAGGTAGTGTTAGCTGGAAGAATTGGTGGTGGTGCCAACTATGGGAGTTACGAATTTTTCCAGGCCCAATACCTGGGTGGGAATGAAAGTCTAAGGGGGTACCGTAATTTCAGATTCGCTGGAGACAAACGATTCTACAATAACCTGGACCTTCGGATCAGGCTGACGGAACTCAGAGGATATATTTTGCCGGGCACCCTCGGACTGTTATTCTTTCAGGATGTTGGCCGGGTTTGGTTAAAGAACGAAAGTTCCAGGCGCTGGCACCTGGGATATGGTGGCGGCATCTGGCTGGCACCAGCCAACCGGTTTGTTATGGTAGCCTGTTATGGTCAGTCAGAAGAAGGCGGACTTCCCTTTGTCAGCCTGGGATTTCAATTCTGAACGATCTTAATAATTTCGGGCTTGTTCACGGTGTTTTCAGATTCATCCGGCTCCATATTGATACTTACCCGTAGTGCTTTTAGTCCTACCACTCCCTGCAATTCTTCCAATTCCAGCTGTTCCAGATCATGCAGCAACATGCGTTGATTTTGAAGGAACTCAATGTAATCCAGGTATTCTGAAGCTTCCCGCGACTGAGAGAAAACAATTGCCAGTTTGCCGGGTTGGGTTAGCCTTTCATTACTACCCTTTACATGAACTTTATCAATTCGTTTCTTGATAATTTCATAGCGAATATTATAAGCGCCATCCACATCAAATTTTCGCTCGGCGGTTCTGAAACTGATAGAAATCGGAACACTGTGAGCAAGTATCAGTTGTGTTGTTTTTAAGGGATTGGCCATCCTTGTCTGCAACTGGTTAGCCAGCCTGGCAGCTTTGGTAAGCGTCGTCAATTGCCACATCTTCAGATTCTTCAGATAAAAAGTATCAAAAGGTTTGTCCGGAGTAATGGACTGTCCGATATACATATTAAAATCTACCCCGTCGGTCACAAACCGTTCAAAATAATGCGGATAAATTTTTTGGGCAGCATCCTGTTCTGCATCGATAAAGCGGGCAAGTTCCTGATTGATAAATGTTATGCTTTCTTCAAACTCGTGTCTGTGAGTAACTTTTAAACGAATCGAAGGATCTATCTGTTCAAAATATCCATCTATGAACGTTCCTAGTTCGGGAAGCAAAACACGGAGATGTTCAAATAGTTCCACCACTTCATTCCGAAGAAAGTGATCTATGATAACCTCATCACCGGAAAACAGGATATTGGAGACATTGTAACTGTATTTCTCAATTCGATAGGCCACTTCCTGAAGCAAGGGCATATTTGTTTTTTCCTTCGCTTTCTGCACTACTTCTCCCGCGTACTTTAGCTGCTCCAGCAAATCCTGTTGAATGGCATGGTTACGCTCAATGGAAGAATTGCGAATATCAATAGCCCCATACAATGGAAACACCTGGTCAAATACAATTGGTTCAATCTTCGCTTTTCCTCCTTTTGTCTTAGTTGCGATAAACTGAAGTGCCGCTTCCGTGAATTTCCATTCTACTGAGCTTTGTACTGCTGTGAAATGCTGTTTGATAACTTTGTCAACTTCATTATCCAGCGTTTCCGCAGCCTGTTCCATAGCCAATACAAAAAGCGGAATGGCTTCCACAGCCTCATTCAGGTGCTGGTGTTTAATTGCATGAGCTTCTTTATGCACCACCGATAGAATACCAATTAATTTTCCAACACTTTTTAATGGGAAAAAAGCTGCACTGTAATAACCGATGGAAGTAAGATTTATTAGCATCGGATAGCGCTCCAACCACTCATCCGTTATTGATGAGATCAGTAAGGGCTGATCGGTTTCTTTAAATAATTCCTGAAAGATCTTACAGAGGTGATCAGTTCCTTTTTGACTATTATCAGTTTTAAGCAGAAAACTGTGATGTGTGAATTGTTCAGCTACAATCTGATGTTCATTGACCCTAAAAAACGGAGTGACCCCCATTTTCAGATCAGGAATGCCCATCAATGCCTGAACCTGCCGCTCTATTTGATGGAATACCTGGTTTTCTCCAAAACCATGCTGTTCCAGTAAGATATTTTTGATGGAGTTTATAACCTCCCGATGCGTTACATCCTTGATACGTACAACGGTAATTCCTTCAAACCGGAATTTTTCAAGTGGAAAGAGTTTTCGCAGCTCATCCTGCTGTAACACATCTGTTACATTACAACATTGCGGTAAACCGGAAACATCCGGGAGTTCACCCTGTGCATGTACTTTAATAAAGGTTGTATCCAGATCAAGTTCATAATAAATATCCAGTCCCGTTTCAGGATTGGGCAATTTCACAATACTGGTTACATTTCCGTCAATATTCTGGCCGTATAACTGAGAAAGGATCAATTTATAAGCAGATGCGCATTTTTCTTCCTGAAGGTGCTGGGTAGCTACAGCTTCAGGAATGCGGTTCAACTGACCGGATGCATCCAGGAATAACTCCCGAAAACGTTTACTGCAATAAATCATTTCCCTGCCAAATGGGAGCCCTACTCCATAAAGATCTTCCTGGTCAGAGTAGGAAACAGGGAAAAGGGTAGCCATTAACATGTCTACCCATTCCTCGTGTTCCTTTAAAATGGAGATATCTTCAATCGGCTCCAGCAGTTCAGGATGCCGTTTAATTCGATCCAGTAATGTTTGGTAGAGCTTGCGCGTTCCAGGTCTGCCTTCTGCAGCTGTTTTAGCCCAGGCATCTACCAGTGGGGCGAAGGATAATCGGGATTGAATTTCCAGTTCCCCGTAATGATTCGGTTCCATTTTGTTGACCGTTGCCTTAATGCAAACGACTACAAAATTAACCAATTCTACATCATGGGGATGTAGGTGTCGTCATACATCCACATCAGGATGGGTTTCTTGCTGTTATCTATCATATTGCTCAGCTTTTCCATGATTTTTGGCGCAACCGAAGGACAGCCTTCACTTTGCCAGATCGGGAAATTGGTTTCAATATCCGGAACTGTTCCCATAGCATGAAGTACAATATAACGTTTCAGTGCATTGTTATTGGATGTTTCCAATCCATGTAAACGGTAGGAAAGGCCGAAATCACCCTGGTAAGACTTACCAACTTTATAAACACCCAGTGAACTGCAGTTACTGCCCGGAGTATTGGAATATTCCTTATCCAGATTCAGGTTTAGTTTACCTCTTCCCTGTGCAACCAGCGCACTCTTTTCAATCCTCATTGTTTTCAGGTTCACAATGAAAAAACGATACTTGTTGGATTTTACGCTCATATCCAGCAGGAATGCATATTCATTGTTGTAACCCCCTTTATTCGCCATTGCCGCCAGCTTTTTAGCTTTTTGGATAACTTCTGTGCGATCCGCCGATTCATTTCCGATTTCAGGAGAAAAACCATCCCAGAAAGGAGGAATGTATTTATACAAACTGGACTTAACCTCTGTTTTGCCACGGAAACTGTAGGTTTTTTCTTTCTTTTCAACCTTAGCCACCGCAACAGCTGCATCTGCTCCACTTTCAACCCGAACTTCATCCGTTGCCTCATTTCCATGTGGGAATCGATCCTTACTTGTATTAACAGTATTTTCCGCTTCTGTTTTATACGAAGTATTTACAACGGTTTCTTCATTTTCGTAATTGATAACTGTTCTTCCCGGGCGCTTCGGACTTGCATTCACCAATACCTCATCAGGCATCTCTACTTCAGGTTTTGGTGTTTTATTTTTTACTCTACGACTTGCAGTTTTGCTGGATGCAACATATGGATGCAGATTATCCTCTTCCGTTTCTTTTTTAAGCAAACTGGCAACTATTTCTTCAGATTTTTTAATTACTGGTTCAATCTCACTGATTGTTTTGGCTTTTGGCTGGGTTTTAGCCAGAACAGCTTTAACTTTTTTAGGATTTTTGCGAATCTCCGCGACTTCAGCCTTGTTTACTATCGCAACTTTAGCCGGGGTTTTAACCTCAAGCCCTGGTATGGCAGCCTGCTCATAATTCAGAACAGATCGACCAGCGGATAAATCTTCAGTGGATTGTGCAACGGATTTAGAAGTGAATCGAACGAACGGCTGGTATATTGCAATCAGCAATAGCAAACAGCCGCTAATTCCAGCTACGTAGAGCTTAGTGTTCATAAGGGGTACATTTTCGTTTTTAACAGAATGCGGATTATAACTAAAACGAAAAGTAGCAGCTTTTATGCTGAGCCGCAAGGTAAAATCTGCTGAATTTACCCTATAGTAAACTTACGAGTAGGTTTATTTGTTTGATTTTCAGAACATTGCATTTTATCCCTTCGACGAACGGACAACATTTTTCGACGAATAAACAGTAGTTTTTTATACAGATAAGCCCTTAAACTACCTATTTACCATGAGTAGTTTTGGTTGGTTGTTTTGCTTGAACACGCTTGTAAAAAACACAAATATCCCTTAGGCCACAACCTGAACATTGAGGGGATCTTGCGGTGCAAACATACCTACCATGAAGAATTAACCAATGGTGCGCAATATGCACAAGCTCTTTGGGAAGATGCCGGATCAATTGTTTTTCTGCTGCCAGCGGGGTTCTGGCATTTTTTGTTAACCCTAATCTCGCAGAAACTCTGAAAACATGAGTATCGACTGCCATATTCGGCTGAGCATCCACAACAGAGGTTATAACATTGGCTGTTTTCCTGCCCACCCCTGGAAGCTTAATCAACTCTTCGACGGTCATGGGAACCTCACCATCAAATTGCTCCATCAACATTTTCCCCAGTCCGACCAGATGTTTGGCTTTGTTATTTGGGTAGGAAATGCTTCTTATAAGAGTGAAAATCTCCTCCACCGAGGCGTTGGAAAGTGCTGCTGCATCTGGAAAGCGCTCAAATAGGGCGGGAGTGGTGAGATTGACCCGCTTGTCCGTACATTGGGCTGATAAGACAACGGCCACCAATAACTGAAACGGGTTATCATACAATAATTCCGTTTCGGCATTGGGGGCCTGTTGTTGGAAAAACGCTATTACTTTAGAATACCTTTCTTTAATCGTCATGCGCCGGTTTCCACCGCTTCTCTCGCATAGTTCAGAACATTCAATACCACCTCGGTACGGGGTGCTACAGAAGGCTGATCAAGTAATTGGATGGATTCCTGCAAGGTAGCTAAACTCTTACGGAGTTCATAATCCTGTTGAAGGGCAGCTTCGATTAAAGCGTTTTGTTGAGCGGAAGTTTCTTTGTACAAATAGAGTAGTAAATCTTCCTGTGTAAAGATTGACATAAGCAAACCATTTTTGTCCAGTAAATAAATTACCCGGGGTCCAGTCCGGGGTTTCGTCCGGTTATAAAACGATCGTTATAAATAGATTATTGCGATAACCTAAAAATAATTTTACTTTTTTTTCGAAGCCTTTCTACAGTAAGTAAGGGGAATCTTACAATTTTCCAAAATATAATCGCTAATTATTGATCTTCAATAATATAGAGATCTTCTTCAGCCCTTTTCATGCGATATTTTTCGCGGGCATAACGTTCCAGGGTTTGAGGATCATTTTTCAATTGTTCCAGTTCTTTCCTGGTCTCAGTAATCTGTTCCTGATAATAGGCTTTGCTATTCTCCAGGTTCCTCAATTCTTTTTTATAACGGAAGTGGGTTGTAATGATATCCCGGTCGTCAAAAAACACCATCCAAACTGCAAAGAAAAGGACTGTAAGAATATATTTATTCTTAAGGAAACCCGGGATATGGGAAAGGATTTGCTGCATGGGTAAAGAACAGCCGGATAGTTTTGCTATCCGACTGTTTGAGTAGTTTATTTTCCGAATTTAAGATTTTTCGGATAGATAGCCGTTTCATTCAGCATTTCTTCAATGCGGATAAGTTGGTTGTACTTGGCCATACGGTCGGTACGGCTGGCAGAACCGGTCTTGATTTGTCCGCAATTCAATGCCACAGCCAGGTCAGCGATGGTGGTATCTTCGGTTTCTCCACTACGATGACTCATGATCGTATTGTATCCGTTGTGCTGAGCCAGTGTTACGGCGTTGATGGTTTCAGTTATGGTTCCGATCTGGTTCACTTTTACCAGCAAACCGTTGCCGATTTTCTTGTCGATACCTTGTTGCAGACGGGTAACATTGGTTACAAAAAGGTCATCACCCACCAGCTGGCACTTGGTTCCCACTGCATCAGTCAAAGCTTTCCAGCCATTCCAGTCGTCTTCTGCCATACCATCTTCAATGGATGCAATAGGGTACTGTTTCACCCAGCTTTCCCAGTATTTTACCAGTTGATCAGGGCTCATTTTTTTACCATCGCTCTTATGGAAAATATACTTTTTGGTTTTCGCATCCCATAGTTCAGAGTTTGCCGCATCCATTGCAATCACGATCTGTGATCCGGTTTTATAACCTGCTGCGGAAATGGCTTCCAGAACAGTTTCGATAGCCTCTTCATTACTCTGGATGTTGGGAGCAAATCCACCTTCATCACCCACATTGGTACTGTAGCCCTTCTTTTTAAGAACGGATTTCAAAGTGTGAAAAATTTCTACCCCCCAACGCAAACCTTCAGAAAAACTGGGTGCACCAACCGGCATGATCATGAATTCCTGGAAATCAATTTTATTATCCGCATGAGCACCACCATTCAGGATGTTCATCATTGGAACTGGCAATGTTTTAGCATTGGTCCCACCAATATACCGGTAGAGGGATAAGCCTGCTTCAATTGCAGCAGCTTTGGCAGCAGCCATAGAAACAGCCAGCAAGGCATTGGCACCCAGCTTAGCTTTATTCGGAGTGCCATCCAATTGAATCATCAGGTTGTCGATGCCGGCCTGGTCAGATACGTCCCAACCCAGCAGCTTGTCTGCGATTACTGTATTTACATTCTTTACCGCTTTCAAAACACCCTTTCCTACATATTTTTTCTTATCGTTGTCCCGAAGCTCAACCGCTTCATGAATTCCGGTACTGGCGCCACTGGGAACGGCAGCGCGGCCAAGTGCACCTTCATCGGTTATTACATCAACTTCAACAGTGGGATTACCACGGCTATCCAATATCTGCCGGGCATGTACTTCGGAAATGTAACTCATTGTTTTTTGCTTGTTTGGTTTTGAGATGAATGTGTGTACAGCAAACGGACACAAATGTAAGGAAAAGTGAAACGTGAGACGTCAGATATGAGACGTCAGACGTGAGACGTGAGACGTCACCTTGCCTCAGTTTTCACCAACTCCCATAGACCGATAAATGATATCCTGCACTTTCGGTCGCACACTCATTCTCAAAAATTTATTGGGATCACCGTTATTCACTACCCGGTTACTAAGAAAAATATAGGTAAGGTTGTATTTGGGATCAATCCATACACAGGTGCCTGTAAAACCAGTATGACCATAGGTTTCAGGAGATGCATAGGTTGCTGGATAGGGTTCTTTGCGAATGGGATTATCACGCTCCGGTTTATCAAAACCCAATGCGCGGCGACTGATCCCGCTGGCATACACCGTAAACAGATCCACTGTGGAAGGTTTGAAAAATGTTTGCCCCTGTAGTGTCCCCTTACTTAGCAGCAACTGGGATAATACCGCCAGGTCATAAGCCGTGCTGAAGAGTCCTGCATGGCCAGCCACACCACCAAACATAGCGGCACCGGGATCGTGCACATCCCCTTGTAAACGTTGTTTCCGGAATACAGGTTCTGTTTCAGTAGGGGCCATATACGATGCGGGGAATCGGGTTCTTGGCTTAAATCCTGTATGGGTGAGCCCGAGCGGCTCATAAAAAGTGGATCGGGCGTAGGTGTCCAGATCCTGACCCGTGATAGCTTCTACTATTCTTCCCAGAAAGATAAAATCATTATCGCTGTACACGTATTTACCTGATGGCCCGAGTTCACTCTGTAAAATGCGCTTATGCAGGGTATCTGTAAAATCCTTTCGTAAAAAAAGGTTTTCTGCCACCCGAATGGCGTAAACGCTATCGGGCCGGTTGGAGTAAATGGCGCCATTCGGACTCCCATCAACCGGATCTATCGTTTCCCGGTAAAATGGAATAAAGGACTTTAGCCCGGCTTCGTGTAATAAAATATCCTTGATCCTCAATCCGGCTTTATTGGACCCCTTGGTCCATTCAAGGTAATCACCAAGGGTTTTATTGATATCCAGCCTTCCTTCATCCACCAATTTCATGACAGACAAGGTAGTTGCCATGATTTTTGTGACGGAAGCCATATCAAAGATGGTTTCACAATACATAGGGGTGGAATCATTGTAAGCATAGGTGCCGTAGGACCGTTCAAAAGCGATCTTCCCGTCCCGGGCTACCAACACAACTGCCCCTGGAATGGCTTGTTGTTTAATAGCATCCAGGCAAACAGAGTCAATTTTTACCAAGTGGTCGTATCTGAAGCCAAGATTACCAGGCCAGGTTTCAGGAAGCAGTCGCTGTGTTACAAGGCCGGTTCCAACGGAAAGTTCAGGGCATACGGAAACGGGCAATTTTCCTTTGGGACGAATTTTTCCATTTATCAGATCAGCGGCTGTTTCCTGAGTAATGGGATCGTCATCATAGGCTGCCAGCAAAACCTTATTGTCACAGGAATTTTTAATGGCATAGGGATTGCCAAAAAACACGGTAATAGTTGGGATATTATCCCGCAGATGCCCAAGCAGATGTAAACCAGCAGGATTTAATCCAAAATTGCGGGCTGGTGTCCGGTTGTAGGAATGTATTCCGGCAATTACAACATCGTACTGTCCAATCATAAATTGAATGAGCGAATTGGCAGCATTTTCATCCAGCTTATTATTGAAAAAATAGGTATGGGCACCATAGTCTTTACGCATTCGGTTAGCTAGCACATTATCCTGGTTGGTTCCAATGGCTACATAGGCAACCCTGCGGTTGGTTCCCGGCTGAAGCGGAAAAATGGCCCTGTTTTCATTGCGTAAAACAGTAATTGCTTCCTCCGCCACTCTTCGGCGGAGAGCAGGAATATCTTTATTCAGGTCCGCCGTTAAGTTGTGAAGGTCGATCGGATTTATATTGGCAAGGCCATATTGGTACTTGGCATACAGAACTTTCCGTACTTTTTCATTAATACTGGCCCAGGTAAGTTGTTTTTTGCGGATGGCTTTTTTAACTGCCTGTATTCCTCCCGCTATATCACCCGGCAGGCAAAGCAGGTCGTTTCCCGCTATTAATGATTGAGCCGACGCTTCCCCATCGGGGTAATAATTCGCGATACCTTTCATTTCCAGGGCATCGGTGAAGGTCAGGCCTTTAAAACCGAGCTCCTTTCTCAGGAGTTCATTAATGTGTTTGGCTGATACCGAGCTGGGTCGGTTTTTGGCATCATCAATGGCAGGAACGGCCAGGTGCCCAACCATTACGCTACCTACACCGGCTTCGATCATTTTGCGAAAGGGATAGAGTTCCAAGGAATCCAGTTCCTGGCGCGACTTAGCAATAACCGGCAGGTCATAATGCGAATCAACGGCAACATCACCGTGACCGGGAAAATGTTTGGCACAGGCCATCACTCCATGGTCCTGCAGGCCTTTCATATACTGGATACCTAACTCAGTAACTTTAATTTTATCCTCACCTGCAGAACGTTCTCCGATTACAGGATTCGCCGGATTGTTATTGATATCCACCACCGGTGCATAGTTTACCTGGATACCCACCCGCTTGCACTGTTCCGCCACAGCCTTCCCATAATCATACATTAGCGAAGGATCGTTGGTTGCGCCCAGCATTACCTGGCGAGGCAAACTCATCACGCTATCGAAACGCATACCCAATCCCCATTCTCCGTCTACGGTTACCAGTAAGGGAGTTTTAGCCAGTTGCTGAAAATTATTGATGCGTAGGGCATGCTGAAGAGGCCCGCCCTGGAAAACACAGATGCCACCGACATTGTATTTTTTGATTGCCTCTTCCACTTCCTTATCGTAAAAAACGGGTATCCCGTTTTTCATACCGGAACTTCGGACAATCATTAACTGGGCGATCTTTTGATCATTGTTCAGTGTCTTGAACACACTGTCTACCCATTGATCTGCATTCAGGGCAGATTTCTTTTGTGCCGTAAGGCTGCCGGCTGCGAGCAGGGCAGCTGCCAATAACCAGGTTTGTTTCATCTGCCTAAGTTATTGAAAAATGCCGCATAATTCAGCAAATTCCCGCATCCACCGGACGGGTGCCACCCGTCCGGTGGAATCAAATCAAAACTCCCGTTCGAGCATAAAGGTAATGGGCTGTTTAAAGTAACAGTTGACCGGTTGGCCATTTTGCTTTGCCGGGGCCCACTTACCGCTGGCTTCCAATACTCGTTTGGCTTCCAGTCCAAGTCCTTTACCGGGTTCATTGAGAATCGAAATATCCGCTAAAGTGCTGTCTGCTCTAACTACAAAGCCAAGTAATACGGTGCCTGTTGTTTCGGAATCAATGGCTTCCTGGGGATATCGAAGGGTAGTGTTTAAAAACTTTTGCCAGGCTTCTTTACCACCGGGGTAGAATGGCATATGTTCGGCCTGAGTGAATGTAATATCCTCTCTCATCGGTGTTTTTTTAACCGGAACTGTATCTAAATGAACATTCTTATTACCTCGTTGATATTCCGCAAACAATACGACAGACTCAAGAATTTTCCGTGCAAGAGTTTCCTGGTTATGAGACTCCTTTATAAATGTATAATCATCAGGGTTGGTGAGGAAACCACACTCAATTAGTAAAGCAGGACTTTCAGCTTTGTCAAGCACCCAGATGCCCTGGTTCTTCCGTTCTTTTATGCCATTTACTTTGACGACTGCATCTAACTGATTTTGCAGAATTTGAGCTGCCGTTTGGGAGGCTTTTAATTGTTGGTGCGGCCCGTTTGACCGGGGAACGTAGATCTCGTACCCATTCAAATTTGTATTGTTACTTGCGTTTAAATGAATAGACAACAACAAGTCTGGCTGTATGGAATTGGAATAGGTAACGCGCCATGCGTTTGCTACCTCTGGATCTACCAAATCATTAGGAAGTGATTCCTCTGTTCTGGTGAGTAGCACCTTAACATTGTACTCAGGAGCCAGACTGGCAATTTGCCGGCTAATCGCTAATGCCAGTTGCTGCTCTGTCTGTCCATCAGGTAATTTAACACCAGGATCTGGTCCGCCGTGCCCCGCATCCACTACAATGGTAACCGGCTCTTTAGCAACAAAACCGGTTTCGGATGGTTTACGAACTACAAAGGCAACTAACAGAAAGGAAAGGCTGGCAACCAAAGGCAGGGCCATCACCCGGCTAAGGTAGCCGGATTTTTGGAAAGGTTTAATGGTTAACATGGTTATTCGACGTTTAAGTTGTGACTGAAAAAATGGATGGGTAAGGGCTAGTTGCTTTTCCTGAATACTGCGTTCCAGCAAAATCTCTGCGTATTCGAGTGGACCATCATTCCCTATAGCATGCTGATCCGCTAGATACTCATGAACAGCCTTTAATTCATGCCTTATCAGATAGTAAAAAGGATTAAACCAGTAAACCAGGACAACCAGCTGGCAAAAGAAGATATCGAGGCTGTGATATTGCCGTATATGGTAGAGTTCATGCCTGAAAATCTGTTGCCCGGCTCTGCTATTCAATGAAACCTTGTCGTTCCAAAAAACAGATCGGAAAAATGAAAAGGGTGTACCTTTTTCACTGGTATGATAAATTGTAATATCATCCAGTTGCTCACCTCTATAGATTTTTCTCATTCTGTGAATCCTTCGAAGCGCGATACCCAATTCCCAAAAACCAATACCAATACCTGCAGCATAAATCAGCTTTAAAAATGTAATTGTTTTCAGCATCGACCCAATAGGACTTACATCTACATTTTCTCCTTCCCCATACACAGTGATTACCTCGATAGTCCGGATTACAGTCTGGCTGATAATGCCTTTATTAAAGAATGACAAATCAAAATGAAGCAACGGAAGGACTATTGAGATGACCAGCACTCCTAAAAGGTAATACCGGTTATACTGATGAAAACGCTGATTTCGTAGAAAGATCCAATAATAACCCAGCAGGATAGCTGAGCAAACAAGCATTTTGAAGATGTATAATAAATACGGGAGCATAGCTTATTTTTTAGCTGATCGAATCTGTTTCAGAAGTGCTTCCAGTTCATCAACAGATATTTTCTCATCCTTCACAAACTGGCTCACCAGGTTGGAAGCGGATCCTTCAAAATATCCTTTTACCAGTTGCTGAACGGATCGCTTGCCATAATCCGCTTTACTGATCAGAGGACGATATAAGTTATTCCTTCCCTGCTGTATTGCTTCCACAAATCCTTTTTCGATCAGAATTTTGAGTATCGTGGCAATGGTATTGGAGTGCGGCTTGGGTTGATCCGTAGCTTCCATAATATCCTTTAAGAATCCCTGGCCAATTCCCCACAAAACCTGCATTACTTCCTCTTCGGCTTTTGTCAACGATTTCATATAACTAATAATTTAGTCATAGCAATCTAAAACTATATTTTTAGTTATGCAAATATTTTTCAAATTATTTGAAACTGGCACGCAATTACTCACTGGACGGGTGCCACCCGTCCGGTGAGATTAGAGGCCGAAGGAACGGGAAAGATAATCCTGGTTGAAGTCGATAAAGGTGGGGCGGCTGTTCGCTGTAATGTTGGGCTGTGCACAACGCAGCAGGTCTTCCGCCAGCCGGCGCATTTCCACCTGGGTAAGTGCGGTTCCGGTTTTGATGGAATGTTGGGATGCCAGTGAACGGATCAGTTTTTCCCGGCGGGAAAATTTGACATCGCTGCTGAAATGCTTGTACTGATCCAGCAATTGCTCAATCGCGGCTTTCTCATTGCCCTGAACAATATCGGCCGGACTCCCCTGAACCACAAAACTATTATTGCCAAAGGGTTCAATCTGGTAGCCAAGCAGTACCATATCCGAGAGCAGTTCGGTAAGCAGGGCCGAATCAGCCGGTGCGAGCTCCAGTGTCACTGGAAACAAGCTTTGCTGGGATGGAATTGTTTTCCCTACCAGGGCCGCAGCATAGCGTTCATATAAAACCCGCTCATGTGCGAATTGCTGATGAATCAGCAAAAAGCCCTGGAGTGTTGGAGCGATCAGGTATTGAAACTGGATTTGAAGCAAATCAGTATGTTCCAGTAGTTGCCATTTTTTTTTGGGCTTTTCCCAATCAAAGTATAATTCACCCTCTTCATCCCCCAGCTTGCCCGCCGGCAATCCACTCGTCGGCTTTTCGGTTGCTGGTTTCTCAAAAAAATCTTTCCAGGAGGGCATCGCTTTGTCAGGTGCTGCTCCTCCTGTTGAACCACCAGATCCACCGATCCCTGAATAACCTCCCTTCTCGATAAAATGTGCCTGGTTTGACTTGCTGAATGCCTGGTAGAGCTCAGAACTGCTCGCAGCCTTCCGGTGTTCATCCGTAAATGGTTTGGTAACCGCATCTGATTGTTGAATGCCGGCATCTATATCAAATTCCAGGGTAGGCGTTATACTGAATTGTGCAAGCGCATGTTTCACTGCAGCCTGTACAAATGCATACACAATCTTTTCGTCTTCAAATTTGATTTCCTGCTTGGTTGGATGCACGTTCACATCGATCTGTTCCGGATTTAAATCAATGAATAATACATAAAGTGGAAAACTATCTGACGGTATAAGATCCTGAAAAGCTTGCATTACCGCATGATTCAGGTAGGCGCTTCTGATAAAGCGGTTGTTAACGAAAAAATATTGATCCCCCCGGGTCTTCTTGGCTGCATCCGGTTTACCAATAAAGCCCTGGATATTGAGATAATCAGTATGCTCCTGAACAGGCACCAACCGGGATAAATAGGAATTCCCAAGCAATTGAACAATCCGTTGTTTGAGCGATCCTTTATCCAGGTGAAAAACCTGCTGGTCATTATGGGAAAGCGAGAAAAAGATATGGGGAAAAGCCATTGCTACCCTTGTAAACTCATCAATGATATGCCGCATTTCGGCTGCATTACTTTTCAAAAAGTTTCTACGGGCGGGGACATTAAAAAACAGGTTTTTCATTGCGATGCTCGTGCCTGCTGCAGTAGCACATGGCTCCTGCCTTACGACCATACTGTTCTCCATTTCCAGGTAGGTACCCAGCTCATCCTGCGATCTTCTGGTTTTTAATTCAACCTGGGCAACTGCCGCAATAGAAGCAAGCGCTTCCCCGCGAAAACCCATTGTATTGATATGAAAAAGATCGTCGATCTGACGGATCTTGGAGGTAGCATGTCGTTCAAAACAAAGGCGCGCATCGGTTTCATTCATCCCTTTTCCATTATCTATAACCTGAATAAGGGATTTACCAGCTTCTTTAACCAGTAGTCGAATTTCGGTTGCTCCTGCATCCACTGCATTTTCCAACAATTCCTTTACTGCACTAGCCGGACGTTGAATCACTTCTCCTGCCGCGATCTGGTTAGCTATATGATCGGGCAATAATTGTATGCTATCTGCCAATGTTCACACTCCTTTCGGCAAAGATAACACCTGCTATTAATACCGCTCCCAGACTTTTCGAAGGTATGCTTCCATGGCCCTTCGAACTTTTACTGCACTGGTCTGGTGATTGTTTACTAAAACCGAAAAAATCAATCGCTTCCCTTTTTTGGTAGTCAGATAGCCGCTCAATGCAACCTGGCCGCTTAATGTCCCTGTTTTTGCCTTTATTGCATCACCTAAATCAGAATAGTAATTCGATAATGTTCCTTTTCCGCCAGATGCAAGTATGGCATCCACTCTATTGCGTCCAAACTCCCGTTCCATTTTTTCCAATAACCATACCATATCAACCGGCGTAAATAAATTATAACGGCTCAAACCCGACCCATCAACCCAATTTGGTGCTTGTGGCAAACCTTTGAGATCGGCTTTTAAAATGGTATCAATCATTTTCCGGGTATTCATGTAGCCATAAACCTGTTGCGATGCCATCAATAAAACCTGTTCTGCATAAAAATTATCGCTGCGAAGCATCATCAGCTTTAAGAGACTGTCTGTTGGCTGGGAATATAAAACACGGTCAGCCTTCCTGGTATTCTCACCAGGCACCAAAAGAATGGAACGGCCGATCGTATCTCTTAATAAATCAAGCGCCGAAAAAAGACTATTTGTTACAAAGGGGATTTCCAGTGTTTTTAATATCTCCTTCCCTTCCGAAATAGTAAATTGGTTCGAGTACCGATCACGAATAACCGAAAAACTGGAAGTTTTGGCCGGATTAAAATTCACTTTCCAGGAAACTTCCGGTTCAGAGTATACAAAGGCTTCGTTTTGCAGTTGTCCATTTTCTGATTCGGATTTTTCCAGCACCTGCGTCCAGCGGATGATATTTCCATATACCGGTAGCGGACTCCGCTCTGCCATATAAGAACTGTTGTAATCGTCCCAGGACCAGCCATAACCCAGTTCCTTCTCCCGCCAGTTCTCCTGCTGAATAACCAGCTCTTTCTGATTTGATTTCAAAAAATCGATTACCGGGTGAACAGCAAAATCAGGATGCAGCAAACTGGGGTCTCCGGTTGGTAAGAGGTAGATACTGTCTGCAGTTTCAGCATATCGGATGCCAGGAAGCGAGTCGCCAAGGTAACGCATCCCTGAATACAGCGTGAACAGTTTGGTATTACTTGCCGGAATAAAGTATTTATCTTCCTGGTAGTTGTATAAATAAACGGCTTTCTGAGGATCGTAAATACTGATGCCTACATGTGCCTGCTTCAATCCGTCTTCATTCAGGATAAGTTGTTGTGCGGATTGATCCAATTTTCTGGATACCGAACAGGCCGACAAAACAAACACCAGCATAGCTGGAAGTACAACATGTGTGTGTAACCGCATTGTTTAAAAATAACTAAAATACTCAGTTTCTTTCCTGCGCCCTTAACCAACGTTCGGGAATATCATTATTACTCGCGATCAGGTAATCTTTATAGGAGCAGGCGATGAAGCGGGTATCGGGCAATTGCATCCACCAGCGGCCGGTCCGTTTACTTTGCAGAAAAAGGGTTTCCACTTCTGCAAAAGCTGTATTGTATTCATAAAAAGAATCCCTTTCCTTCAGTACAGCCTCCGTTTTCCCTTTATTAATGCCATCAATATAATACCAAATCATCTGGCTGATCTGCTGAGCCGTCAGTTCTTCCGGGTCTTTTGCCGGTTGATACCCGTAAATGCCAAAACTGTTTACAACCGGGCTCATGCCTGCATAGCGGGCGAGTACACAGGCTTCTTCTCCATTCAGGCCGTTGGGAGAAATAGCAGATCCCGGGGCATAGGCATGGGCCATTGCTGACAAATCAAAACTTACCATGCGACAGTTCCGTATGACTGGTTCCATTTCATCAATCTGCTCCTTAACAGTTCCAACCCTGAAACAATCAAACCGGAGTTTATCCATATTCTCCAGCATATAGGGATGTACATAATAACTTTGGAAAGCCAGGTGACTGTAATGTTTCATGAAATTGGGTTCGCCGGTCAGCATTTCCATTAAAAAATGATCTGCCTGGGGAAGCGCTTCCATGTCCAGATCAATTTTTGCATCAATGCAAACAGCTTCAATGAGTTGCTGTCTGCCCGCATAAGCATGGTATTGCGCAAGTGTTAAATCATGTGATCCTCCAATGATCAATACCCTTTTTCCTGCGTCTGTCAATTCCCGGATGACAAGATTTAGTGCTGCATAGGTATCGCTGAGTGATGCACCGGGTTTGATGTTACCGATATCTGCAATCCTGATCTCGGTATGCCAGTAAAAACTTCTATAAAACATTTTCCTAATCTGATCAGTTCCCTTACAAAAGGGTCGGCCCATTCCCAGCCCTCTCTGTTCTCCACAACCAACTAAAACCAGATCTACAGCCTCCAATTCCGGGAAAGTGTCTTCTTCATAGACCAGGATTTGTTTTCCCATCTGACCTGCGCGAAAACCCTGGTCTTCACTGATGGCTGCCAAGGAAACCGGTAATACAAAATCCATTAAATGTTGCATTTCACTCATGGCTGCAAGATAATAATTGGACTCTTTAGCGTTATGCCTAATTTTATGGTTTAATCAACCAACATGACTATTCACAAAGAAGGCTATAAATCCATCGCAATAGCCACCCTGATTTTTGTAATCCTCAACCTGTTGTCATTCTTTTTTATCAGTGCATCTGCACCCCTGATCAGCTGGATTATTTTTGTTGGATTACTTGGTCTGCTGCTTTTCATCATATCCTTTTTCAGATTACCTAAAAGAACACATACATTCGGAGATGATAAGGTTATTTGCCCGGCCGATGGGAAAGTGGTGGTTATTGAAGAAGTATTTGATGAAGAATATTTTCACGACAAACGCCTGCAGGTAAGCATTTTTATGAGTCCGGCTAATGTGCATGTCAACCGCAATCCTATATCCGGTGAAGTTGTATACAGCAAATACCACAAAGGTAAATACCTGGTGGCCTGGCATCCCAAATCATCCACGGAAAATGAACGCCACAGCGTTGTCTTAAAAACCGGTAATACAGAAATTCTCGTAAAACAAATAGCTGGTGCTCTTGCCAAAAGAATAGTCAATTACCTGAAAACTGGTATGAAAGTGAAACAGAATGAAGAACTGGGTTTCATTAAATTCGGTAGCCGTGTGGATGTATTGCTTCCGGTTGGAACCGAGGTAAATGTACAACTCGGCCAGGCTGTGAAGGGTGGGGTGGATGTGTTGGCGACGATGAAGAAGTGAAAGGTGAGACGTCAGACGTGAGAAGTGAAAGACCTTGAGAAGGATTCCCGGGCATAACTAAACGCGCAAATAGTATGAACCGTGTGGTACCCACCACACGGTTTTTCTTTGGCATTGAACGGTAGTACCTCCTTTGCTATCAATGAACCCCCTGTCTCCTTTGTCTCCAGTTTCCGTTGTTACCTTCTCCATTCCTCCCTCTTCCTTTCTCCCCTCTTCCATTCCTCCCTTAAAATATATCCATCATTTCCTTTAAACTATACACAGTATAAGTTGGTGCAAAACTTGCTGTTTCGCGGATATGGTTCACAAATACCTGGTCCATCCCGGCATTTTTCGCACCCATAATATCCGCTTCCAGGTGATCGCCGATCATAATACTGGTATGAGGAACAGCACCCGTTTTCCGAAATGCAAATTCAAAGATTTCCTTATTGGGTTTGAGGCTATTACTGCCTTCGGATGTAATAACTTCCCCAAAAAAATGAGCTATTCCTGCATTCTTGAGTTTGGCATGCTGAACATCTTCAAATCCATTGGTGATTAAGTGTAATTCATACCCTTTTTCACGCAGGTATGTCAGTAATTCATGGGTGTGAGGAAATAATATATTCCGGTGTGGCAGATGAGCCAGGAAAGCCGTACTTAATTCTTTTGCCAATTGTTCATCACCGATTTTGAAGTCCAGCAAGGTATGCCACATCCTCTTCCAGCGAAGCTCATCCACCTTGATCAATCCCTTTCGATAACGCTCCCATAACCGGTCATTGTGCGCACTGTACTGTTTATGGAAATACGTAAAATCACTTATGCCCTTTGTAGACAAATCCATTTCATTGTAAAGATGTTCCAGGGTTTTTTTCGCGTTTTCTTCAAAATCCCACAGTGTATGATCCAAATCGAAGAATAAATGTGAATAATGCTTCATATATGATGGACAAAGGTATTGCATGATTCTAAAGAATTATTATCTTGGCAGTCCGTAGCACCCTAAATATTCTGATCCCTATGACCAAAATTCTACTCGCAGGCAGCGCTCTGATTGCTTCTATGTCTGCCTATTCCGAACCAATTGACAGTGTTCAGCTGGCATCCTCTGAAGCCATTCAAATTCAGGCGACTTTCAAAAAACAGGCAGATTCCATAAACCAGGTTTTGAAATTTCATTCTGGCAAACTCCGGTTTTCAGACCAGTCGATTCGAATGAAAGTTCCTGACGGACATTATTTTATTGAACCAGATCAGGCCAGGTATATTCTTGAAAATATCTGGGGAAATATTCCGGATGATGAGGTTCTCGGCATGATTGTTCGATCCGATTTTATGCCATCCAACATTAACAACGATTATAGTTTTGTAATCAGTTATGCTCCGATCGGATATGTTTCAAGTGAAAATCAGAAAGAATTTGACCATCTTGAATTGCTTAATAATATTCGCGAACAGTTACAGGAAGCCAATGAAAAAAGACTGGAACTGGGATTCAATGCGCTACAGGTTGAAAACTGGGTAATGGTCCCCTATTTCGATGAATATAAAAAAGCGCTTTATTGGGCTACCGAAGTCAATGTAAATGGAAGCGATGAATCGCTGGTTAATTACAACCTTCGCTTACTCGGTAAAAACGGAGTTCTAAAGATTAATGCTGTTGGTACAATGGATCAGTTACCTGCTATAAAAAAGATATTACCTTTTATCTTGTCACAAAGTGAATTCCTGGAAGGATTTCGTTACTCCGATCAGGCAGAGCCGGTTACTTCCGAAGATAACTGGCAACTGGAGGAACTTATTTCAGGAAAGCAGCAGAAGAGTATGTTGTCTGCGTTCCCTAAACCTATTGCAGCCGGATCACTGTTGATGATCGGCACCTTTTTCTTTATGCGTCGTTTTAGCAATTCTAAAAGAAAACCCGGTAAAACAACTGCATAAGATGGCGTACATTTACGCATGATTATTGTGATTACAGGCTCCAGCAAGGGCATTGGAAAAGCTGTGGCCGAGGAGTTTGCTTCAGAAGCACATCAGTTTTTTTTATGCAGCCGGAATGATTTCCAGTTATACGAAACGCTGAAAGACTTGCAGACCAGGTTTCCTGCAAGTGAATTTAAAGCTCGTCCAACCGACCTTTCCAAACGGGAGGAAGTTCGGGATTTTGCCGAATGGGTATTATCTCACGGTGTTCCCGACATTTTGATTAACAATGCTGGCCTTTTTATACCAGGAAGCATCCACAATGAAGAAGAGGGTGCGCTAGAAACTTCTCTTTCCGTTAACTTATTATCTGCCTACCATCTTACCCGTCATTTTTTACCAGGTATGATGGCCAGAAAGTCGGGCCATATTTTCAATATCTGTTCCATCGCTTCCATTGCCGCTTACACAAACGGAGGCGCTTACAGCATCAGCAAATATGCCCTGCTCGGATTTAGCAAAAACCTTCGGGAAGAAATGAAACCCCATGGAATAAAGGTTACTGCAGTTCTACCCGGTGCTGCCTATACAGATAGCTGGTCCGGATCAGGAATAGACCCGGATCGCATGATGGAAGCCCGGGATATTGCCCTGATGATTGTTGCCACCAGCCGTTTGTCAAGCAGGGCATGCGTTGAAGACATTATTCTTCGCCCTCAATTAGGTGATTTGTAATTTGTGCTTACATGCAGCTTCGTTTTTCTACAATACTTCCGTTTGGATTCTTCTTACTGTTGCCATTTTTTTCAACAGCACAGGTTAGCTTTACTACACTTGCCGATAAGCAGTCTATTGGACTGAACGATATTCTTCAAGTGCAGTTCATTGCCGAAAATGCCAGCCAGATTGAATCTTTTGAAGCACCAGCGTTTTCTGATTTCAATGTATTGCAGGGACCCATTGAAACAAGTGGCATGAGCCTGGTGAATGGTGAAATTTCAAGGTACCAGGCGATGACATTCATTCTGCGACCTAAGCGTACCGGTAAATTAATCATACAGGGAGCTACTGCACTCATCAATGGAAAACGAACAAAGTCAAACCAGTTGAGGATTGACGTTGGTAGTGCCACTCCTCAGTCGGCTAATCCTTACCCGATTGATCCGGGCATCAGCGCTTACCGCCGCCAGATCCAGGAAGATTATATTCTTCAACCTGGAGAAACGCCTGCAGAGAAGATAAAAAAAGGACTCCTAGTAGTTTTGGATCTCGACAAGACCACTGCATATGTTGGAGAATCCATCGTTTCCACCTATAAATTGCTGACAAGACTACGTTCCGATTCCAGAGTCAGCAAACGCCCCTCTATGAATGGCTTCAGTGTATACGATATGATCGAACTGGACGGTGCTGGTCCTACTATTGAGGAACGGGATGGTAAAGAATACCAATCGCATATCATTCGTAAAACCCAACTCATCCCTCTACAGGAAGGAACCTTTGAACTGGAACCGGTTGAACTGGAAAACAAGGTTCGCTTTCTTCGGACCGACCAGACATCCGGTTCAACCAACAGGAGTTCCTTACAACGACTGATTGATGACCTTATGGGAGATGCATCCGGAAGTTGGGAAGAACACCAGATAACAGTTGCAAGTCCGGCTCGTAAAGTAACCATTCTTCCGCTTCCACCAGGAGCCCCCGGCAGCTTCTCCGGCGCAGTTGGCAAATTCACCATCAAAGGAACTAGTTCCACAAACAAAATAGCAGCGGGTGAAAACCTGACCTATATCCTGGAAATTGAAGGTAGCGGTAACCTTCCCCTTATCAATGCACCCGAATGGCTTTTACCGGATAGCATCACCAGCTTTGATCCGCAAATAACCGAAGAGCTGAACAAAAGCATTAGTCCAATGGAGGGTAAAAAAACAATTACCTATACCATTACCAGTTCAACACCCGGCACCTTCCAATTGCCAGGTATTGAATTCAGCTTTTTTGATCCGGCTACAAAATCATACCAAACACAAAGAACAGATAGTATCCGTCTTACAGTAACAGCCTCCCTTAACCGAATACCAGGGAAACCCAAGACACAACAAATTTCAGAACCGGTTTTATCTCCAGATAAACTCATAATCATAGGTGTAGGCTTGCTGGTTTTTGGCGGCATGATCTGGCTCATAATGGCAAGAAAAAAACCAGGCAAACCTCTTGAAAATCCAGCCCCGCTTCAATCTGAATCTATTAAGCTGGAACCTGTACATAGAACAATATCGGACTATCTGATACCGCCCAGATGGGCAGCAGGAAAAGAGGATCCGGTACTTTTCTTCAAGGAATTGGAAACAAGCATCTGGAATTGCATCGGCGATCATTTTGAACTTACTCCATCTGAAAGAAAGAAAGAAACCGTAATTCCGATGCTGAAAGCAAGGGGTTGGAGTGATGCTGACCTGGCCGCGCTTGATTCGATCTGGAATCGTTGCGAGTGGGCTTTGTATGCACCTGGATTAGCAGATGCGGATGCTGCAGCTATTTTGATTGAAGTAGAAGGATTACTAACTAAAGTGCAGCAATCCTGACGCTCATTCATTTTCCGCGTATTTATAACCCACCCCTCTCACGGAGTGAAAATATTTAGGATTACGGCTATCTTCTTCGAAATATTTGCGGAAGCTAAGAATGAAATTATCAATGGTACGCGTAGTCGGGTATACATTGTATCCCCAAACAGTCTGTAGGATCTTCTCCCTCGGCACCACTTCGTTTTTGTTTTCGATAAGCAGTTTCAATAACATAGCTTCCTTTTTACTGAGCTGGATCTTTTGTCCGTCCTGAGTGGTAGCTTCCTGCGCCCTGAAATCAATTTTATTGGGTCCAAACTGGTAGGTATCTCCAATGGTATCCTTATCCTTTAATTTTTTATTTTTTTGAATCAGTTTATGGACCCTTAACATTAATTCTTCCAGGTTAAATGGTTTGGTCAGGTAATCATCGGCTCCTTTTTTTAAACCTGTAACCCGGTCAGCACTACTGTTTTTAGCACTTAAAATTAATATGGGCACTTCATTGTGCTGAATGCGAATGGATTCCAGGACGGTGAGTCCGTCCATGCCCGGAAGCATGATATCCAATATAACCAGATCGAAATACTCCTGCTGAACAGCCTTTACAGCTGATAAACCATCATAGGCTGAACTTACTTCATATCCTTCCAGTTCAAGGTTCAGTTTTAATGCCTCATGCAGGTTTTCTTCATCTTCAACCAGCAATATGGATATAGTGTCTGCCATGTTGTTTAATTGTTGGGTAACTGAACTATAAAGTTAGCACCAACGGGATGATTGTCTGAAACCCGAATGGAGCCACGGTGATCTGTCGTTATTTTTTTGCAGAGATAGAGACCCAATCCCGTTCCCTGGGTGGTTCGTACGGATTCATTCCCGATTCGATAAAACCGCTTAAAAATTTTCCCTTTTTCTTCATCTGGTATTCCGGGTCCCTGGTCTGCTATTGACATTTCAATATTAGTTGTACCCAGTGCTAACTTCACCTGAACTGCTGCTGACCTGGGACTATATTTAACAGCATTGTCCAGCAGGTTATTGATCAGAATCTGGATAAGTAACGGATCGGCTTTGAGATAAATAGAATCAGGTATCTCAAGGATCCAGTTGCGGTCTGGAAACCGTTGTTTAAAATCCATAACCAGCCGGGAAATCAAGGCAGACAAATCCAGGTCTTCCTTTACGAGCTTGTAACCACCTCCTTCCAGTTGGGATGAAATAAGAATATTGTTGGTAAGTGTATTGAGCCGGTTGGTTTCCTGAAGGGTCATCCGGAGTAGTTTCTCTTTTTTCGCTTCATCCAGTTTGTGTTTCTGAAGAGTTTCCAGGTTCAGTTTGGCTACTGCAATTGGTGTTTTCAGTTCATGGGTAATAGCCATCATGAAATTCTGTTGCTGCTGGGCAACTTTAAACTGCCGCCGTACAGCCCTGAAAACAAAAACAGCTCCCACGAGAATGATGAATAAAAAGGTAGCCCCTTCTCCACGGTACTGGTGTGTTTTACGAATGGACTCTTCATTGATCTGTTCCACTTTTTTAAGGTATTGCGGATCATCAGCAACCAGTTCCATTAGCCGGTAATTAGCCATCTGGTTGCTTTGCTCCTGTAACCGGATATACCAGAAAAGCAAGGCAGCTATGATATACAATAGCAAAACCCAATAGAGAATGGTAGCTAATGCCAGTTTCTGTTTGGGTAAAAAGCGGAAAGGCATAATTAGTCAGGAGCTTTTTCGACCCGAACTCCCACATTTAAGATATGTTCCAGCGGATCATCGCGCATGATCTGTTCCAACTTGAATTGGTAAGTACCAGCTTTCAATGAAACAGGAGCCTGGGAAATTCGAACCCGGTGTTCATAAATATCATCCATTCCTGTACCCAACCAACCTTTATCATTGGTTGCCAATTGCAGATCAAGGGCCTGCACCTGTGATACAGAATCACCAGGCGCCCGGGTATGGATATTCAACCACAAATTATTATAGCGGTATGCATCTGCATGACGCACTACTACAAAAATATTATATCGTGATACAGTATCTGTAATATTGAATTCGAAAGATGGCTTATCAGCAACCTGCCAGCTATGATTTTCCAGCGTTGCGTTGCGTTCAAATACGTCAATGGTTTGACAGGAAACAAACAATAGCATCAAAACCGGAAGCCATGCAAAATGGAATCTTTTCATATCCGTAAAAATAGCTTATAAGACATTCAGAACCTGCTCCTTTGCTTTTTCCAGCTCATCTTTCATCAGCACTACCGATTGCTGGATAGTGGAGTCATAGGCTTTGGCCCCGGTGGTATTAATTTCTCTGCCAATTTCCTGGAGCAGGAATGAAAGCTTTTTCCCGATTTCCGCATCGTTATCACGAAGGAGGGTGCGGAAATAGTCACAATGGTTCTTCAGCCGAACCTGTTCTTCACTTATATCAATTTTCTCGATGTAGTAAATAATCTCCTGCTCCAATCGGTTCTTGTCATACTGTTCTGCGCCTACATTTTCTTCCAGCAGTTTTACCAGCCCCTCCCGAATCTTCAACTTCCGCTTCGGTTCCAACGCTGCAATCAGTTCCTCCTGCTTTTCGATGTTGGAAATCCTGTTCAGCAGATCAGCCTCCAGCACTTTTCCTTCTTTCAGGCGATGCTGGTTCAGGTCATCTGCAGCTTCATCGAGGATCGACTGAAAAACCAGCCATTCGTCCTCTGTCAATGTATCAGAGGTTGGAGTAATAACCTCGGGAAGCTTTAATATATTTCCCAGAATATGGGAATCGTCCAACCCCAACTCTTTGGAAAGTTCAGCAATCGGCTGAAAGTAAGCTTTTGCCAGCGAGATATTAATACTTACGGGTTTTGCAGTTCCGGTTTGCTTCAGGCTGATGGTGCAATCGATGGTTCCTCTTTGCAGTTTTTCAGAAAGGCGCTTACGGATATCAAACTCGAAAGGTTTAATAAATGCAGGCATTTTCAGGGAACAATCAAATTGTTTCCCGTTCAATGATTTGATGTCTATCAAAAATGTTTTGTCTCCGACATTCCGTTCAGCTCTTCCAAATCCGGTCATTGATTTCAGCATGAGAATCTGTTTTATTGGGCAAGGTAAGGAATCTATTGACTATGGCTACGCAAATACCAGAGCCGTTAGTTCCTTTTTGGAATAGGTTCTGAGTTCGCCCGATTCCCAGCCATCGGCACTTAAGTTTCCAATCCGGTAGCGTATTAGCCGAAGCGTTGGGAAACCGGTTTTAGCCGTCATCTTTCTTACCTGGCGATTCTTCCCTTCTGTCAAGGTCAATTCAATCCAACTGGTCGGTATGTTTTTTCGATATCGGATTGGCGGATTTCGTTCAGGTACGACTGGCTCTTTTTCCAATAGTCTCACTTTTGCAGGCCTGGTCAGATAGGTTGTTCCATTCACTGAAATCTCAACACCATGCTGTAATTGCTGTAATGCCTGGCTGGTTATTGCACCTTCCACTTGCACCAGGTAGGTACGGGAATGCCCCTTTGCAGGTTGCAGAAGTGCAGCATTCATTGTCCGGTCGTTTGTGAGCAACAACAATCCTTCGCTATCATAATCTAACCTGCCAACCGGATAAACATCCGTCGGCACTGAGCAAATATCTTTCAGCGTTTTCTTATCTCCTTCACTGCTGAATTGTGATAAAACCTCGTAAGGTTTGTATAGTACGAAGTAGAATAACATGTATAAAAAAAAGCCCGGGAGTAAACCGAGCTTTATTATTATGATGGGTTAGTAAGTAGGGAACAGAAATTCCCTACACAATATTAAAAATAATTTTCTCTATTGAAAAAAATATTTACAAAAATTTTATTCACATTTTATTTCCGTCTGTGGAAAAGGATGGACTTTATCAATCCAATTCAATGCAATTACCTTTGTTCAAATTTTAAACTATGCAGTTTCCTTCACCTGTTGCTATCACCTGGATTGCCGACCTGATTAATGCAACTGTAATTGGCAATAAAAACGGACAGGCAACAGGTATCAACGAAATACATCGCGTAGAAAAGGGCGACCTGGTTTTTGTTGACCATCCCAAGTATTATCAGAAATGTATTCAGTCTGCTGCAACTTTTATCATCATCAATACAGACAAGGTTAGTGTGCCTGATGGGAAAGCCTTACTGGTAGTAGAAAATCCATTCGAAGCTTATCTTACCATTGTGGCTCATTTCAGACCCTTTCAGCCTGCGCTTCGTTCCGTTGCAGAGAGTGCAAAAATCGGTGAAGGCAGTTATATCGCGCCAAATGTTTTCATTGGTCACCAGGTCGAGATAGGAAAAAACTGCCGGATTCATCCAAATGTTTCCATCCTGGATCATTGCATTATTGGCGACAACGTCATCATTCAGTCCGGTTCCGTTATCGGATCTGATGCATTTTACTACAACGGGAAAAAGGACCGTGAAGTCTGGTATAAAAAAATGGAAAGTTGTGGCAGAGTAATCATTGAAGACCAGGTTGAAATTGGTGCGGGTTGTACTATAGATCGTGGAGTTAGTCACGATACCCGTATCGGAAAAGGAACCAAACTCGACAACATGGTTCATATTGGTCATGATACCATCATAGGAAAAAACTGTTTATTTGCTGCACAGGTGGGGATTGCAGGTGCTACCACTATAGAAGATGGTGTGATTTTATGGGGACAGGTTGGCGTGAGTAAAACACTCACGATCGGCAAAAATGCAATTGTGCTGGCTCAGTCTGGTGTAGGCGGAGATCTGGAAGCCGGTAAGGTTTATTTTGGCTCACCCGCTGAAGATGCATCCACAAAAAAAAGGGAACTCGTTTGGATCAAACGAATTCCCGAAATATGGAAGAAACTGAATGCCTGATTGCTATTCTCTTTGCGGGCTATAATCATAAGGCACAGCATCTGCAATGCGTTCATAACTCCAGTAACCGGTATTGATCAGGTCTGCCTGTTCCCACCAGTAACCGTTTTCTTCAATAACAAAATCGTCCAGGATATCCAATACAGTTAACTGTACCCGGATATGTGGAGGCAGTTTATAAAACTTTACAAAAGCCGGATCTGGCATCTCTTTGTAGTACTTGATCCGGAATTTTCCAGGTAACAGAATTTCAACTACCCCACTGTCTTTAAAATAAAAACTGGTATCATAGTATTCGGGCAGACGGGCTGATTCAAATTCACGCGCATCCTGATTGGTAACTTGCTCTAGCACAAACCCTTCTTCCTCTATGGTTTTCGCATGCCAGCTGCGCATAAAATGCAACTTACTTCCCTTATATGCTTTATTCCGGTTCTTTTCCCATACAGCTTCTTCTTCCGGAGTGCCATTCATAGTTTCATAAAATGGGTACCCACTGAAAGTGGAGACTTTAGTGCCGTATTCGTAACTCAGGGAATCAAGTCCATAACGGATTTTATAACCCAGTGCACGGTTCACTATCCGGAGCTCTTCCTTTGCCAGCACTTTTAACCGATTTCTTTTTTTGCTGTAGAAAAAACGCAGTGCTTCCGGATTTTCCAGTTCACATTCCCTGGCATTGATAGTTGTGCCCAAAAACTGCTCTTTAAAAAAACTTCCGTATTTATTCCATCCATCAGGCACTTCATTACTGCCCGCAACAGTTACTGACTCCATACTATTATCCTTTGGGATCAGTTGAATGAACAAAGGTTCTGTATTGGAAGCATTGATGCGCTGTTCTCCCGACTGATATCCGGTAAATGAAACTACCAGATCGTATCCGCCTTTAGGTAGTGAAATACTGAATTCACCATCATTATTGGTAATAACTCCAAAAGTGGTATTCTGGCAAAATACAGATGCACCTTTTAGAGGTTGCTGACTGGCTGAGTCCAGCACTTTTCCAGTTACAGTAAATCTTTCCTGAGCCAACACTGCAGGCAAGGAAAACAGAAAAATGAAAACGGTAAGAAGCCATATTCTTTTCATGCGATATTGATTTCTGGTAATTTGAACGTGAATTTGCAGTCGATGGTATATAGTGAATGCAAAAAAGAAGCCATTTATCCTGAATAGTGAAGTAAGTACCGTTCGGAAGCGGAAAGCACCGCCTTTTCAAGGGGAGTATAGTGAAAATCCGGAATGAACTGCAGCAATTTACTATTATCAAAATAGGTTTTACTCTGCGCTATTTTTGCAGTTTCCCGGCTAAGCAATGGTTTTTTTCCGGTAAAAGCAGCTTTTATTTTTTCCAATCTCCACGCAAGGCTGCTTAAAAAAGGACCTGCTTCTCTATAGGGCGGGTTTTTATTCAACCCTTTTGCAATCGTTTCAAGTAGTTGTTTAAAACTCCAACTCTCTCCATTTAATATAAAACGTTCCATTGTTACAGAATGCTCCAGTAAGCCAACAATTGCCCTGGCTGCATCCTGTACATCAATGAACCCGTTTACACCGGTGGTGAACCAGGGAAATTCCTGGTATACATTTTTAAATATGGCGCAACTGCTAGTATCCCAATTGCCAAATCCAAGAATTGTACTCGGGTTTACAATAACACCTTCAAGCCCTTCTGCAAGTCCTCTCCAAACTTCCATCTCAGCCCGGTATTTGGTATACGCATAGTGCGTATTTAACCTGCTGTCCACCCATTTTTTTTCTTCCGTAACGGATTCGCCATTTGCTGTTCTGCCCAGGGCGGCTACAGAGCTGACATGAACGAAACGTTTGATACCTGCTTCGATAGAAAAGTTAACAATATTAGCAGTGCCATTTATATTGGTGGCATACATTTTTTTCCGGTCCGCACGATGAAAGGATACAATTGCTGCGGAATGAATTACAGCATCCATTCCCTGCAGTGCGTCTTCCAATGAACCGAGGTCCAGCACATCGCCTTCCACCCATTCAACCTGTTGCAGGATGTCTGGAGCAATAAAAAAAGGCATGGATGAAGTACTTCTCGAAAGTCCCCTAACCTTATATCCCTTCTGAATCAGAACCTCCAAAATATAGGCGCCCAAAAAGCCGGTTGCCCCAGTTACCAGTACGGATTTTATTGTTGGATGAGGAGATACTGCAATCATGATTTATAGGTGTAATAACCGGCTCCGGTTTTTCTGCCCAGCTTACCTTCTTTTACTTTTTGTTCCTGTACCGATGAGGGACGAAGTCGTTCGGGTTTTCCGAGTTGTTCATAAACACTGCAACTGACAGCATAGTTCACATCATTTCCGATAAGATCCATCAACCGGAATGGTCCCATTTTAAACCCTGCTGCCTCCATCAAATCATCTATTAATGAAATAGAGACACCCTGTTCCGCCAGTCTGAGTGCTTCGATATAGAAGGGTCTTGCAACACGGTTAACAATAAATCCGGGAGCGTCTTTACAGATTACCGGCGTCTTACCCATACTGGTGGCCAGTTCTGTTATTTTTCGTACTACTGCAGGGGAGGTGTGAGATGTTGTTACTACTTCCACCAGTTTCATCAATGGAGCAGGATTAAAAAAATGCATTCCTGCTACCTGGGAAGGATAGGGATGCGCATCTGCAATTTCTTCAACGGACAAAGAAGAAGTATTGGTGGCATAGATGGATGAAGGACCATTAAGAGCCGCCAGTTCTTCAAACAGTTTGGTCTTAACGGAAAGTTTTTCAACAATTGCCTCCAGCAAAACAGGCGCTTTACAGAGCGAGATGTCTGTAGTATATTCTATGGACTGCAGGATTGAATCAAAAGCTGATTCTGAGATTTTTTGCTTTTGGACAAGATTTTCCAACCGCTGCCTGATCTGCTCCTCCGCTTTTTTCAAAACAGGCGCTGAAAGGTCAAACAATAGCACAGAGAGGCCGTGCTGTGCGGCGGTCTGAGCAATGCCAGCACCCATTGTACCCGCACCACAAACTAACAGGGAGCGATTTTTCATGGTTGCATCCATTTAGATACTTGCCGTAAACTGTTGAAGGAACCGGACATCATTCACACTGAAATGGCGAAGGTCATTAATCTGATATTTCAACATCGTGATTCTTTCAATGCCCATTCCGAAAGCATAGCCGGTATATTTATTCGAATCAATGCCGCAGTTCTCCAATACCTGAGGATGTACCATTCCACACCCCAAAATCTCGACCCAACCGGTATGTTTGCAAACATTACAACCTTTTCCATTGCAGAGCAGGCAACTGATATCCATTTCCGCACTGGGTTCTGTAAAAGGAAAATAGGAAGGCCGGAAACGGATCTTTACTTCTTTCCCGAACAATTCCTGCACGAAAAAATAAAGTGTTTGTTTCAGATCGGCAAAGGATACCTGTTCATCGATATACAATCCCTCTACCTGGTGGAAGAAACAGTGGGCTCTTGCAGAAATGGTTTCGTTTCGATATACACGTCCGGGGTTTACAATGCGTATCGGCAATTTGCCTTTTTCCATTTCGCGGATTTGCACGTTACTGGTATGCGTACGCAATAACCAATCCGGATTCTGATTGAGATAAAAGGTGTCCTGCATATCCCTCGCAGGATGATTTTCCGGCAGGTTCAATGCAGAGAAATTATGCCAGTCGTCTTCAATTTCCGGTCCTTCCGCAACAGAAAATCCAAGCCGGCGAAATATGCTCAGAATTTCGTTTCGTACCAGACTAATGGGATGACGTGAACCAACAGGCAGAGGATCGCCGGGAAGGGTATAATCTATTCCCGCCGGCCCCTGGTCAGACTGGCTTTCGAGCAATTGTTTCCAGGTTTCATATTTTTCTTCAGCAAACTGTTTGAATGCATTGAGAACAGCACCGAATTCTTTTTTCTGGTCAGCAGGAATGTTTTTCATCTCTCCGAACAAAGACTTTACAATTCCTTTAGTACTTAAGAATTTCAGGCGATATTCCTCCAGGGAGGCTGGTCCGTTCATTTCCAGGCCATTGATCTCTTCCCGGTATGCTTCAATTTGCTTAACGATCATTTCCATATCAACAAAGATAAGAAGCCAGGCTGAGAAGCAGCGCAGGAATGAAACAGCTTATCGAAGGATGAATAACTGGAAATAGATCCATACAAAGGGTGTAGCCAGCAATAAAGAATCAAACCGGTCGAGAAATCCACCATGACCGGGCATGATTTGTCCGCTGTCCTTAACACCTGCCATTCTTTTCAGTTTACTTTCCAGCAGGTCGCCAACTGTTCCGCTGATTGCGGCAATCAGGGAAATTGCGATGGCATGAGGCACAGGCAAATCAATCAGCCATGCCCAAATTGAAATTGCAGCAACGGCCAGCAGGATGCCCCCTAATGTACCTTCCCAGGTTTTTTTGGGAGAAATGGCACTCAAAGGTGTGCGGCCAATCATTGATCCTACGAGATAAGCCATTGTATCGTTTATCCAGATGGTAAAAATAATGGCAAGTGGTGCGATTTTGCCAATTTCTGGCAAGGCACGCAAATGCATGAGCAGGCCGAAGCTGAGGGAGATATACAAGACACCCAAAAAGGAATAGCGGATGTTTATCAACTCAATATTCCGGGAAAAAAGAAGTTCCGTTATCGGCAGCATGAATAGTAACAATAGCCCCAACCACCAACCGACTGCATGCAGCGACAGATCTCCCCAAACAAACTGATCACCGGTGAAATAAAGCAGTACACACCAGCCTGCTAGTTGAACAGCCCAACGATGAACCGGTGTGATTTTAGTATAGCGGGGTTCAAATTTCCCAACCAGTTGCTGATACTCATACCAGCACCCAAAATGGATAACAGTGAACAGCAGAAAAAAAGCATACTGATTCCAGAACAAGCCGGTCAGCATTACCGCAACAAAAATCAGGGCGGTGGATGCCCGGGTCCAGAATGTTTTCCAGTTAAACGCCATGGCAGTACATTCGGTTATACATCATTGTTGGTTCTTCGGGAAGGCAGTATAAGATCATCATCCGTATCGTACAACTCTCCGAAATGAGTATGTGAAATTCGTTGCATAAACCAGGTAATTCCAATTATCGCCAATACACTCAGGATAACATAAACAGGTTCTATTACCGGCTCCTGTTCTATGAAGTTTTTATTACGATAGACCAGGATCACCTGTACGGCATTGTTCACAAAATGGCCAAGCACGGCCGGCCAGATACTGCCACTGTACCAGTAAATCGCACCTAACAGAATGCCAAGTAAAAGCCTGGGAAAAAAACCAAAAAACTGGCCATGAAATGCAGAAAAGAGGACAGCAGTAATAAGGATGCCAATCCAGGGACGCCGACTAATCTGGATAAACAGGCGCTGCAGTATTCCCCTGAAAAAAAACTCTTCACAGATTGCAGGTAATACTGCTATGAGAAAAAGCATGGCGATCAGATCAGTCGGGCTTTTCATATCCAGGAAAGCCTTCATCAGTTTTATGGCATTGTCTTCCGCCAGCCGCATGGACGCTTCCATCGACTTAAAAGCTGCAGGCAAGTGGATTTGCTGATTTACCATATTCAGCCAGGAGGCGGCCGGATAGGCCAGCAACATAAGTGCCACTCCTATCCACCAGAAACTGGAGGGCTGGGGCGCTTTATGACCAATATAGGCAAATGGACGGCGATCACTCAAGTAGGCAAAAACAATAGACGGCAATAAAAAAATGGCAACACTCAAAATGGCCTGCAACCATTTCAGTGCTGCAACCACTCCGGACTTTTCGAGATTCATCTGCTGGATATCCTCCAGAGTTACTCCCATACCCTGGGCAATTCCATAAAATGCTACCAAGCCCAATGCCAAATACATCCCGAACGTCAGGCTGCCAAAAACGACCAGTTGCAACCAGGCGGGTTTATACTTCAGATAAGTATTCATACGATGCCTGCAAGATGCGTTTTTTTGGGCAGAACTGGCATTTTATGGCGTAACTTTGCCGTTTTCAAACAGCGGCATGGTGAAGATAGGCTCCATAGAACTTCCGGATTTTCCACTTCTACTCGCTCCCATGGAGGATGTGAGTGATCCCCCCTTCCGGGCAGTTTGTAAACTGAACGGAGCTGATATGATGTATACGGAATTCATCAGCAGCGAAGGGCTAATCCGGGATGCGATCAAAAGCCGCCAAAAGCTCGATATCTACGAAGCGGAGCGCCCCATTGGAATCCAGATTTTCGGCGGCGATGAAGAAGCCATGGCGATGAGCGCACGAATTGTGGACACGGTTCAACCTGACCTGTTGGATATTAATTTCGGTTGCCCGGTTAAAAAAGTTGTGACTAAAGGAGCCGGAGCTGCTGTATTGAAAGATATTGACCTGATGGTTCGGCTCACTGCTGCCTGTGTGCGGTCCACCAACCTACCCGTAACAGTCAAAACCCGCCTGGGTTGGGATGCCGACTCCATTAATATTGGTGAAGTGGCAGAGCGCTTACAGGATACCGGCATCAAAGCCCTGGCCATTCACGGCAGAACGCGCAGTCAGTTGTATAAGGGTGAAGCAGACTGGACGTATATTGCCCGGGTAAAAGATAACCCCAGAATCCAGATTCCCATTTTCGGCAACGGAGATATTGACTCACCGGAGAAAGCACTTGACTATAGAAAGCGATTCGGTATAGATGGTATTATGATCGGCAGAGCTGCTATCGGATATCCCTGGATCTTCAATGAGATCAAACATTTTTTTGCCACAGGTGAGCATCTGACCCCTCCAACTATAGAGCAACGAGTTGATGTGATCCGCAGACATCTTCACAAATCAGTTGAATGGAAAGGACTGGTTCCAGGCATTAATGAAATGAGACGGCATTACAACAATTACCTGAAAGGATTGCCCAACATCAAGGAATACCGCCTCAAACTGGTAACTTTCAAAACGGTTGAAGAAATTGATGCTGTGCTGGATGAAATCATTCGTGTATACACCGGCTTCCAGTTTGAACGCCGGCAGGTAGAAATGGATAATCTATCTTATAATTGCGACTAATCCTAACCGTTGTTTACCGCTTCAATTACCGATACATCCAATGGTGACACACCAGGGGCAAAATAATTGATTAACACACCTTCTTCATTTAAAAGATATTTGGAAAAATTCCATTCCGGAGACTTGTTGCACCATCCATTTTCTGCAGGATTCGACAACCAGTGAAACACCGGATGTTGGGAGGGACCGGGTATAACACTCGATTTTTTTGCAACCGGAAAACTAACCCCATAATTTAATTTGCAGAATTGTTCAATAGAGGCATCATCACCCTTTTCCTGTTCTTTGAAATCATTAGCCGGGAAGGCCAGTATATTTAACCGATCCGGGAATCGCTCATACAACTGCTGCAATTCTTCGTATTGTGCAGTGTATCCGCAATCCGATGCAGTATTAACCAATAATACTTTTTTCCCTTTGAATTGTTCAAGCGGCAATTGTTGTCCACTGGCCAGGTAAACAGTTCGGTTATAGATTGACGTAAGTGGTTTTTTCTCATCCCTGTTGGAAAGAACTGCGGCCTTCATTCCCGTCCATTTCCCCAATTTCATAAGGAGTGGATAAATGAATTTTAATAAGCGTTGGCGGACAGACAGGACTGTGTGTTTATGATTCATCCAATTACTTTTTTGTACAGTGAAAGCTTTCCTTTCATAGGAGGATATTTGATGGCAGGGTCAAACCAGGCGGGTGTTTTCATAACAGCTTTATAATGCGTGAAGCGATCAAAACTAAATTTTCCATGTGCAGCCCCAATTCCACTATCGCCCCGCCCACCAAAGGGAAGCGCCGCATTGGTAAACTGCCAGGCAGCATTATTTATGCATCCGGTTCCAGCTGGTATGGCTTGAATCCAGTCCTCCTCTTTTTTACTGCTGGATGTAAAAACATAAAAAGCAAGCGGATTCGGATGTTGCTGCACAATCGCCAGTGCCTCCTCCTTTGTACTGAAACTGAAAACCGGCAAAATGGGACCAAAAATTTCTTCCTGCATAATTGGAACTGAAAGCGATTCGGGTTTAATCAGGGTTGGTTCAATATAGAGATCCCTTTCATCACTGTTTCCGCCATGCAGCAAAACTCCTCCCTTTAAATATGAATTGAGCCGGTCAAATTGAGACTTGTTGATGATGCGGCAATAATCCCCGGATTGCTGCGGATTTTCACCATAAAATTTCCGGATATTTAACTTGATGGCTTCAACCAGTCTTTCACGAATCCGCTCATGCACGAGCAGGTAATCAGGCGCGATACAGATTTGTCCGGCATTAGAAAACTTGGCAACAGCAATCCTTCTGGCAGCCACTTCAACCCTGGCGTCCTCTTCCACAATACAGGGACTCTTACCGCCCAGCTCCAGGGTAACCGGCACAAGTTTGGAGGCAGCCATTTCGTATATTTTTTTTCCAACTTTAGTACCTCCTGTAAAAAACACATGGTCAAACCGGAAAGATTGCATCATGGCGGGAACTACTACCGCTCCATCTCCTGGTGCAAACAAAATTTCCTGCTGTAAAGCGGTTTCCTGAATGATTTTTCCCAGGATTTTTTCAGTAGCAGGAGCATACTCACTTGGCTTTACTACAACCAGATTACCTGCTGCCAATGCGCCCACCATTGGACCAAGCAACAGCATAAAAGGATAATTCCAGGGAGCAATAATCAATACTACACCCAGTGGTTCAGGATAGAGGTAACTGGCCGATGGAAGATTTACCAGGTTGGTTGCCACTCTCCGAGGACGCATCCATTGTTTCAGGTGTCGAATGGCATGATCAATTTCGGCGATTGTGATACCAATTTCGGTTACCCATGATTCCTCTTTTGATTTATGCAAATCAGCTTTAAGGGCATCATAAATAGCCGCTTCGTTCCGAAAAACTGACTGCTTCAGCTGTTTGAGAATTTGTATACGAGCTTTATAAGCTGCCAGCAATCCGGATTGAAAGCGCTGCTTTAATCCATCCAATTGTTCCTGGGTAATATCTGGTATCATACTTTCAAAATACAACAATTGTATGCAATCCTGGTTCAATCCTGTTTTCTGTACCTTCATCCTATGCTTTCGGATGAACATTTTATGAAACAGGCACTGGTACTTGCCCGTCAGGCATATGATGCCGGAGAAGTGCCGGTGGGTGCGGTGGTTGTGATCAATGATCGGATTATTGCGCGGGGTTATAACCAGGTGGAGCAGCTGAATGATCCAACTGCACATGCTGAAATGATTGCCCTCACATCTGCATTCAGTTTTCTTGGTGCTAAATACTTGCCTGATGCCGCTCTTTATGTAACTGTAGAACCCTGCCTGATGTGTGCAGGAGCCCTTTATTGGAGTAAACTTAGCAAAATTGTATGGGGCGCTTCAGATGAAAAAAACGGATTCGCACGTCTTACACGCGACCAGTCTCCTTTCCACCCGAAAGCTATTATCCGCAATGGGGTATTGGCGGAAGAAGCAGCGGAACTGATGAAACGTTTTTTCAGAGCCAGGCGGTGAATTGATTTTAACAATCCCTTGTTAAGCCCCAAACCTGCTTTATGGTCTATGTTGTATAAAACTCAAGGCCATGAAAAAAATGCTACTCCTTTTTTTACCTCTCGTGCTGGTACTTGCTTCCTGTACACGCACTTATGTTGAACCAGGGCCGGTTATTGATGAACGTTACTGGTTAAGCCAGGAAAGAGGGGTGGTTGTTTATAGCGGATTCGACTGTGATTTTTTTGTTGTAGAAACCCGTTATGGATATACTGTGATCCGCAGCTGGGGCGGATTTACACCGCTGAGAGGAGCCGTTGTTTACGGTAATTTCAGTCGCTTTGGAGTACAGTCTTTTTACAACAGATCGGAAGGCATGATTCAGCAGGGAAATGTAATTGACTACTGGTTGACATACTGGGATGCCATCGACCTGGCAGATTTTGAATGTAACCCTTTTTAACAAATTGTATCAGAATAGAAAGCTATCTCCTCGCCGGGATGGCTTTTTTATTGTTTTGCGCTCTGGCCCTGAGCCATTAAATTTGTTACTCCTTTCGGTAGCCTCATTTTTATTCATCATAAATAGTTATTCTATGGCATTTACATTACCGGCGCTCCCATATGCTCATGATGCACTGGAGCCTCATATTGACACACAAACCATGCAGATTCACCACGGAAAGCACCACCAGGCTTATGTTGATAATCTTAATAAAGCTATTGCCGGCACTCCGAATGAAAATAAATCAATTGAAGAACTCGTAGCTGCCGCGGGATCTATTTCTGCTGCAGTACGTAATAATGGTGGTGGTCACTGGAACCACACTTTCTTCTGGGAAAGCCTGGCACCTAACGCAGGCGGCCAACCGACTGGCGCTTTGGCTGATTCCATTAGCGCTGCCTTCGGTTCCTTTGACGCATTTAAGGAAAAATTTGCAACTGCCGGCATGACCCGTTTTGGAAGCGGTTGGGCATGGCTGATAGTTAAAGATGGAAAACTGGAAATCAGTTCAACCCCAAATCAGGATAATCCATTGATGGATGTTGCTGAAGTGAAAGGAACTCCTCTCCTGGGCGTTGATGTTTGGGAACATGCCTACTATCTGAAATACCAGAATAGAAGAGCTGATTACCTGTCAGCATTCTGGAATGTTGTCAACTGGTCAAAAGTGGCTGAGCGTTTCGCTGCTGCCAAATAATACCTGATTTTTCAAACCAGAGATCCCGCCAAGGGCGGGATCTTTATTTTAAAGCGATACCATGAAAAAATTGATCTTTGGAAGTCTTGCTTTACTTGCTTTAGCAGCCTGTTCCACACCTCCTCAGAAAAAAGTGGTGGTGATGGCAAGCGGAAAATTTACTGTTTCTCAAACTGGTGATGCCATTCAATTTGAACCTGGTACCCAGCATAATGAAGAAGTTATTACACTCAAAGGAGACAAAATCACGTTAAATGACGGAACCGGTAGCAGAGACCTGACTGTTACAGAACCTGGCGTTTATTTATTGAATCTGAAAAAAGATACATTAATTGGATCCCTTCAATCATTTGGGGATGCCAGTACCCGGGAGTCCAGAATTACGCAGGTAGAACTGATGAATCGTATGGACAGCCTACAGCAATTGATGGTGGGCACCAATGTTACTCCTGAGCGGAAAAATCATTTTCTGGCTCCAGGTGATCTCAAAAAAATCAGTGCTGAAGACAACGCTATAGTTGTTGGCCCTTACAGAGGGATTCCTGCATCGCTTAGCCCCGATAAAGATGGAAAAGTTCCTGAGGTTTACAAATTCATCACCAATAAAGACGCCCGCGCAACATTGGATCGGCTGACGAATATGTTGAAGCAATAATAGGGTGAAAAGTGAAAAGTGAAAGGTGAAAAAGGGTGAAACGATTGGAAGGTGAAATGAAGAAACCAAAATTCACCTGTTTTTAGATGGATTTCAACCTAAAATAAAGTGGGTGCCGGACTTCCGGTACCCACTTTGTTTTACTCCAGTAATTTTCACCTTTCACCCTCTATCACCTTTCATCTTTCACCTTTCACCTTTTATGGCACCGGATCATACCCACTACCACCCCAGGGATGGCATCTGGAAATTCGTTTCAGCGTTAGCCAAAAACCTTTGATCGGGCCGTGTTTTCTAAACGCTTCCAACCCATATTGGGAACAGGTAGGGGTAAAACGGCATTTGGGCCCCAGAATTGGAGAAATCAGCCATTGATATAGCTTGATAAGAGCGATAAAAGGGAAGCTGGCAATTTTTTTTAGGAGTTGAGGCATTTTTACGGTTTCATTTTGCGGACTAATTTTTTAAATGCTGCTGTTACCAGTTCCTGGCATACATCAAATCCGATAATCTCTTTGCCGGTAAATAGAAAAAAGAGATCCAGGTGGATACCCACCTGCTCAATTTCTGTTTCAAAAGCTGGCTTAGCCAGCCGGATAGCCTCCCTCAACCTTCTTTTAATAAGATTTCGGTCCACCGCTTTTTTGAAATAACGCTTACTGACCCCCACCCCAACAAGCACCCGGATCCGGCCTTCAGCCGGGCTTGTAGTAAATACCACCCGGATTTCACCCTGGGAAAACTTTTGTCCTGTTGTAAACAGCGCATCTATTTTCTTTCGATGTTTGAGCCGTTCCCTTGCTTTAAGTGTATACAAATGTATTTTTTGCTGCATGTTCCGGATGAGTAAGTTACTCAGAAAGGCTGAAAACAAAATTAGCTCTGGTCCTAATCGGATCAGAGCTAATGCGTATCATCGAAAACCGCGTAGGGCGGCCTGCTTATTTCAGCTTGCTTTCAGAAGAAACAGTGAGTTTCTTACGACCCTTTGCGCGACGGCTGGCCAGCACTTTACGGCCATTAGCAGTTTGCATGCGCTTACGGAAACCGTGAACGGTTTTACGACGACGACGGTGTGGTTGAAATGTCCTTTTCATTTTTCAATGGTTTTTACAACTCAAAAATTCGCTTCCTGTGGAGAGCCAGTCAGCTGATTTCCAATCACATCGGGCCACCATACCCGCTTGTGTCGTGAAAGGGACGGCAAAGGTAATAAAATATTGGAATAAAAAAGGCTTAATCTCTCATTCCCCATTGCCGGTAATGAGGAAACCAGGAACTATTCCAAAACTGATACCTGGGAATGATCGTTTTTTCCAATCGGTTCAGGAAATCCGGGTAATTTTTCCTGCCAGCCGGCGTCCAAAGCGCCTCACTAACTGCAGACATCCTTGGAAAGATCATATAGTCTACCTTGGTTGAATATTCCATATACTCCGTCCAGACGTTCGCCTGTCCCCCAATGATTTTATGTGCCAATCCCTCCTTGCTGAACGCAGCAGGAACAGGATCATATTTATAAACTGCCTCTAACGGATTGTAACCGTGAATCGCCAGGCTATCTTTCGGATCTTTTGATTGATAATGGTCAAAATAAAAAGGTTTTCCGGGCGACATGACCAGTGAAAAGCCTTTACGAGCGGCAGCCAGTGCCTGCTTTTCATTTCCCCAGTTCATAATGAGGGTTGCCGTATCCAGTTCTCCTTCAGCAATTTCATGCCAACCAATCGCTTTTCTGCCCGATTCTTTTAAATATCCGGCAACCTGTTCTATGAAATAAGTCTGAAGTGCCGTTTCATCCTTTAGCCCTTTCTCTTTCATAAATACCTGTGTGGCAGGGTCCTGTTTCCACCAGAGTTTGGAACATTCGTCTCCTCCCAAATGAATGTAGGTGGAAGGAAATAACTCGGTCAATTCCTGAAAGACAGTTCTTAAAAAGGAAAAACTTGCGGCATTGGGTGCCAGCACATTGTTCTGCCGGTTGTACATTCCCCAGGTAGTTGCAACGTTCCAGGTAGTATCCGGACGAGTACTGAATTCAGGATAGGCGGCTATGGTAGCCCGACTATGACCAGGAATATCAAGTTCCGGTATTACGGTAATGCCTCTTACGGCTGCATATTCCAGGATCTCCCGTATTTCTGCCTTTGTATAAAACCCACCATAGCGCTTTCCATCATAGCGGGCTGGCTGATCTTTAAAATGTCCAATAAGGGTGGAGTCTCTCCAGGATCCGATGCTATTCAATTTGGGGTAGGAATTGACCTCCCACCGCCATCCCTGGTCATCAGTCAGGTGCCAGTGAAACGTATTAAGCTTATGAAACGTGAGATAGTCAATGTATTTTTTGATATAGTCAACCGGAAAAATGTGGCGAACTACATCCAGGTGCATACCCCGGTAGGTGAATCTCGGATAATCCAGCATTGAAAGAGCGGGCAGCTCGATGGAAGTCACAACTCTTAATGGCAATAACTGGAGAAAACTTTGCATGCCGTTTACCAATCCACGAACACCTGCAGCACTCAGCTTAACGGCCCCTTGATAAACCTGCAGCAGGTACATTTCCGGGCGATTCAACGATACGGAGTCTTTCACCAAATATATTGCTGACTTTTTAGGTGTTTTCATGTCATTGGCCGCCCAAACCGGAAGCGTCAAACCAGTTTGCCTAGCTATTTCCTGCTGAAAATAATTCGCCTGTACCATCCAGCTACTGTCGGTTACAATACTGGTAGCTACCGTAAGTTGGAAACCCTTCCCTGGTAGCATTTCCATCTGAACAGGTTCGGGCACTATAGCTGGTTTGCTTTGTGCCGATGCAATAAAACTTATACATACTACCATTAATGCTAACAGCATCCGAATCATGTGAGATTAATTTTTTCTGCCTTTATTGCTGCTCCGTAAAACAGGCTGGCATGTTGTTCAAAATCTGTTATATCATCCGTCGTACAAAACCTTCTACTACCGGTTTTGGACAAACGCTTTTCCATTTCCGGGTGTCTTTGAAGATAATCCGAGAGGCTATTCGCGACAATTTCTCCCTGCGAAATAACCTGGATACCCCCCGGAAGAAACTGCTTTATCTTATCCATCAGCAGCGGGTAATGAGTACAGGCCAGTAAAAGGGTATCTATTGAGTTGTCCTTTTCCAATAAGGAATCAAGATGCTTTTTCACAAAATAATCAGCACCCATCCCGGCATGTTCATTGTTTTCAACCAGTGGTACCCACATTGGGCAGGCCTCCTGATAAACCGAAATACCGGGGTAAAATTTTTCAATTTCAATCGGGTAAGACCCAGAACTGACCGTTCCTTTGGTGGCTAGAATACCCACTTTGCCCGTTTTGGTTAAGGTCCCAATCAATTCGGTTGTAGGACGGATAACCCCCAAAACGCGATTTGTTGGCGCAAGTTGTGGCAAATCCTGTTGTTGAATACTTCTTAATGCCTTTGCAGAGGCTGTATTACAAGCAAGAATTACGAGTGGGCACCCCTGCGCAAAAAACCACTTTACACAATCCAGTGTATAGCGATAGACCGTTTCAAAACTACGGGTACCATAAGGCGCTCTTGCGTTATCTCCAAGGTAGAGATAATCGTACGCAGGCAATATATCAACGATTTTTTTCAGAACCGTCAATCCCCCATAACCGGAATCAAATACACCAATGGGTGCCAGTTGCTTTTCCATGAGTTTGCCAAATATAACAAACGCCGGGATGCTATCCCGGCGTTCATACAGAGCCTGTGAAAAGTATCGTTATTTAAGACCTAATTTTTTCTTTACCAGTGGGAGCAAATCATCACCGGGAGGAGAAACAATCAGGTACTCCTTTGGTAATACATACGCATATCCACTTTCTTTGGCAACAGCCTGAACCGCATCCATTGCTTTTTTCTGGATAGGCTCGCTCAGTTCTTCCTGGCGCTTTTGCAATTCCTGCTGAATGCGCTGCTCTTCACCCTGAAGTTCAGTCAGCTTTTGTTGTAATTCTTTTCTTTTAACATCCTTCACAGCTTGTGTCATTTTTGCAGAATCTGCGTTGAACTTATTAATAGCTTCATTCAAAGCAGTTTCTTTTTCCTGTGCGCTCTGAATTAAAGCATCCCGGAATTGAACCAATGCAGAGTCAGCTTTTTTCGCTTCAGGCATTAGGGCCACGATTTCATTAAAGCTGATATAACCAATTTTGGTCTGCGCCTGTGCAGACTGACTGAACGCTGCGATTCCAAGCGCCACCATCAGAACAGATAAAACTTTTTTCATGCGATGTTTTTGTTACTTTAAGTTGTTTTCGTTTTGGTTTTAGTTGTCTTAATTCGTCTAATTTAACGTTATTTAACACCCAATTCCCTAAGCACATCTTCACTTTTATCGAGCTTGGGGTCGGCAAATATAACAGTAATTCCTTCACTTCTGTCCAAAATAAAGTCGTACATCCGGGCCACTGCGATTTTCTGAATGGCGGCGTAAACCTTATCCTGTATGGGTTTCACCAGTTCCTGGCGTTTTTTGAAGAGATCTCCTTCAAACCCAAAACGTTGCCGCTGGAGTTCCCGAACTTCTTTTTCCCGGTTGAAGATTTCGTCTTCTCTTTTCTTCAGCAGCTCAGGGCTCAACATCACTTTCTCAGCCTCATAATCCTTGTATAATTTATTGAGTGCCTGTTGCTTTGAGTCAATTTCAGCCTGCCAGATTTCACTGGTTTTGTTCAGCGCTTCCTGAGCCTCTTTATATTCCGGCAACTTATCCAGTATATAACGGGTATCCACAATTGCATAGCGTTGTGCCTGAACTGCTACTGCAGATAACAGGAAAGCCACACCAAGAATCAGTAGTTTTTTCATAACTATCTATTTTACAGTTATTATGTAATTATTCCGGCTCGAAACCAAGCATAAAGGTAAACCTGGCCGCGTCGCGGAGTTTGCCATTGGGCGTTAACCGATCAAATCCTACACCATAGTCAAATCCAAGCAATCCAAACATAGGCAGGAAAAACCGCATGCCCACACCTGCACTTCGTCTGAGCTGGAAAGGGTTATAATCCTTATAGTTATACCATCCGTTTGCTGCTTCAAAAAATGCCAATCCAAAAATAGTGCTGTTCGGGTTGGTTGAAAACGGATAACGCAGTTCCAGCGTGTATTTGTTGAAAATCGTAAAAAACTGACTGGCAGACGAGCGATCCGGGTTAACGGTTGGATCCGAATTATCATAAACCGGATAACCTCTGTGTGCGATGATATCATATCCAAGCAAACCGAAGTTATTGGTTAGGCCCGCATCACCCACCTGGAAGCGCTCAAACGGAGAATAATCCAGTTTGGAATTGTATCGGCCCATAAAGCCGTATTTAGCTGCTGCCTTCAATACAAATTGACGGCTCTTGTCCGCACCCATCGGTCTTCCGATAGGCACATACCATTCACCCGTAAAGCGCCATTTATGGAACTCCGGCAATTCATACGGGTTTGCAGATTTTACACGCCCCGGATCAATAAGCGAATAGGGCGGTGTTGCCTGTACACTTGCCATGAAATTGGAACCGCTCTTGGGGAAGATCGGCTGATCGATGGAAGACCTGCTTAATGCAAGTTTTAAACTCAGGTTATGAGCTGTAGTATTATTCAAACCCGGGAATAGATTTGGATAATTTCTAAGCTTGTATTGTGTGAAGTTCAATGAGTAAACCAGTGTAAAGAAGTCATCCGGCCAACGCAACTGTTTTCCAAGTGCAATAGAAACACCCAGCGTTCTTAAATAAGATGTGTCACCTGCTCTTCTATCAAACAGACCGTTAAAGGGATTAAAAGAATTGGCAAAGCGGGTACTATAAAAACTTACCGTAAAGGAGTTTCTTCTTTTACCGCCCAGCCAGGGTTCCGTAAAGCTGAAATTATACGAACGAAACTGGCGTCCGTTACTCTGTAATCGGAGACTTAGCTTTTGCCCATCGCCAGATGGCAGGGGATCCCAGGATTTTTTATTGAAAATATTTTTGATGGAGAAGTTGTTGAAGGTAACACCCAGTGTACCTGTCAAACCGATATTACCACCCCAGCCCGCAGATAATTCCAGCTGGTCGTTGGATTTTTCTTCTACCTTATAATTAATATCCACTGTACCATCATCCGGATTGGGTACCGGGTTAATATCAATTTTTTCCTGGTTGAAGAAACCCAGGTTGGCAATTTCACGGTTGGAACGGATCAGGGCAGCCCGACTAAATTTATCACCCGGAACTGTTCTGATTTCACGACGAACCACATGCTCCTTGGTTTTATCGTTTCCTGCAATGTTCACATTCTTGATGGTAGCTTGCGGGCCTTCTCTCATCCGGATTTCGAAATCGATGGTGTCATTATATACGGCTGTTTCAATAGGATCTACCTGGAAAAACAGGTATCCATCGTCCATATACAGTCCGCTGATATCACCACCTTCCGGAGACATTTGTTTTCCCAGTTTGCTATTCAGTGTTTCCAGGTTGTAGATATCTCCCTTCTTAATTCCTAATAACACATTGAGGATGGAATCGGAATATTGTGTGTTTCCTCTCCAGGCGATATTCCCAAAATAGTAACGCCTTCCTTCATCAACTTTCAAGTCGATGTTCAGGTTGCCTTTTTTGGTGTAATACATCGTATCTTCTATGATCGCGGCATCTCTAAAACCCAAAGAGTTGTAATACTCCAGAATTTTCTCCTTGTCTTCCAGGTATTTCGTCTCATTGTATTTGGCAGAGCTGAATAATTTAAAGCGGAAGTAAGGATCGAGAAAATTACCCGTTTTAGTTACTGATAAAAACCCTAAGTCTTTTACGTATTCCTTAAAAGAAACCGGTTTCTGAACACCGTAACTACTTGAATCAACTTTAGGATAAAGAGTCAGTCGGGTTGTTTCCTTGGTACCCTTCATTTTTTTCTTCAGGCGGAGTTCATTTACTTCTTCATTGCCAAAAAAGCTCACCTGGTTAATGCGTACCTTATTTCCCTTTTCAATACGAAAGGTCAACTGCTGGGTATTGACAAAAGCAGGATCGGGAGTTTCTTCAATTCTAACTTTTGCTCCCTGAAATCCTTTTTCAACATAATACTTGATGATATTTTCAACAGCTGTTTTTTTCATGTTTTCGGTAATAACGCGTCCCTTTACAAGACCTGTTTTGCCTGAAAGATCTTCCTGTTCCGATTTTTTCACCCCTTTGAAATAAAAATTTGAAAGACTGGGTCTTTCTGTAACATTTATTTCAATATAAAGATTACGTCCTTCAACTTTTGTGTAATAAATTTCTACATCGGAGAACAAATTCTGTTTCCAGAGGTTAAGTATAGCCTTACTAATATTGTCACTACCGGGGATGACTACACGATCTCCGACAGATAATCCGGATATGGATAAAAGAAGGGCTTCATCGCGGTATTTAGTACCAGTAACAGTGATGCCCGCAATAATATATTCTTTGGGACTTTTGGTGTTTGCTAATTCCTCCAATTCTGGATCAATTGCAGTGGGTCGGGTAGTATCGGGTTGCTGCGCCATCGCATTTCGTCCAATCAACATAAGCAGTAAAGCAACAACGACTATTCGTAAGTGCATCCAGTTGGTTTTAATAAAGTAGGCAAATTAAGAGGATTGTTTAAAAAAGCTTTGTTAAAGGGGTGCTTCCTGAACCTGGGCGCTGGTTTTTCCGAAACGTCTTTCTCTTTGCTGGTAATCCAGAATTGCTTCATATAAGTTTTCTTTTCGAAAATCAGGCCATCTGACATTGGTAAAATAAAGTTCGGCATAGGCCAGCTGATACAGGAGGAAATTGCTGATCCTGTATTCTCCACTGGTCCGAATCATCAATTCAGGATCAGGGAACTCACTGGTGCACAAGTACTTTGATAATATAGACTGGTCAATATCAGTAGGTTGTAAGAGCCCTTGCTGCACATCTACTGCAATTTTTTTTACAGCTTCCACCATCTCCCACCGGCTGCTGTAGCTAAGCGCCATAACCAGCCCGAGGCCGGTATTCGCAGCCGTCATATCCAGTGCCTCCCGTAATTCCTGCTGCGCATATTCGGGCAACATGGCGGTATCTCCGATTACATGCAGCCTTATATTATTGCGGTTAAGGGTTTCCACTTCTTTGCGGATCGTGTCAACCAGCAACTCCATCAAACCGTTCACTTCATTAGCCGGCCGATCCCAGTTTTCTGTACTAAATGCGTATAAGGTAAGATACCCAACTCCCAGTTCAGCGCAACCTTCTACAATATCTCTTACACTTTCAACACCATGAAAATGACCGTAAAGGCGGTCGTGACCCTTTTCCTGGGCCCAACGACCATTTCCATCCATGATGATGGCTATGTGACGGGGGAGCTTTTGCCGGTCAATTTTCGCCTCTAGCGAACTCATATAAACAAATTTCAGGCTGCGAAGGTACGGAAATTGATCAACCCGACGCAGAACAGGATTTGACCTACAGTTTTGCGGTTGGACAGCGATAACTGGTCAGGTTGAAACTAATGGTGAATTGGGCGGTAATAAATTGGTCTTTTTGTCCTGCATAACCCCGCTGGCGACCTTCAATCCCAATGATTTCTCCTACTTCATAACTTCTGTCCTGAAGCAAAAAACCCGGAGTGGAAGTTCCATCCGGAAGGGGTGGAAATTTATCTGCTCCAACATAGGTCGTGCTGACATCATCCAGGTAATCCGTATTGGTAAAGCGATGTAGTACTTCAAATCCAACATTTATTCGCTCATTAAGCGAATATTTAACCCCTACCCCAAAGGGAATAGCAAAAGCCATGCTGCTGTAGGGTTTCCGGTCGGGATAAGCAGCGGAACCCTGTCCTTCAGTACCCAGTGGCCGAAGAAAATATTTTTGTCCACCCAGATAGGCATAGGGATCATAACTGAATATACTTGCCCCAATGGTTACATAGGGAGTAAACCGATAATCATAAGAACCTGGAACGTATTTAAAGAAATTAAAATCGCCCTGTAAGGCAAGTTCCCAGACATTACTGTTAAAGCTTAGGTTTCTTCGACGCTGAAATTCATTATCAGCATAATATTTATCGGCATAACCCAGCTGGGCAAACTGCCCTCCTACACGAACCGCTATATAGTTGCCAAACTGTTTGCGGAAAAATACACCAAATGCGAGTTTGGCCCTGTTCACCTTGGCAGCTGTATTGAGGTCGCCAAAATAGTGGGCGCCACCTATAGATACACCAATCTCACCTTCCTGGGTTACAGATTCCATCTGAGCCCGGACAGCGGAATGCATGGTAAGTACTGCCAATACCGGCAGAATCAGTTTCTTCATATTGCAATATAACGTATAATCAAATCAGGAGCAGATAAAGGAAATGCTAATTACGTGTATCCAACCCCCATGAAAGTTTGTTCCTTAAAGTGCTAAGGAAATTATTTTCATTGAGACGTACAATACTTACGTCAAATTTCTCTCGTTTTACGGCTAATTGTATGTTTTTGCTAACAATTTCGCGGCGACTGTCCAGTGCACAGATAAAATTATCCGAACGGGATTCAACTTCAAAGGATATAATGTTATCATCCGGTACTATCAAAGGCCGAACATTCAGGTTATGAGGGGCTACCGGGGTTATTACAAAACTTCCGGAATCCGGAAATACAATCGGTCCACCGCAACTGAGGGAATAGCCAGTTGATCCGGTAGGTGTACTGACGATGAGGCCATCCGACCAGTAAGTGTTTAAGAATTCGCCGTTCAGATAGGTGTGAATCTTAATCATCGGAGAGATATCCGTTTTATGGATAGCAAACTCATTTAGTGCGTAAGGCGTTTCGCCGAACAGCAACTTATCCGCATCCAGGTGGATCAGAGAGCGACGATCGATTACAAACTGTCGGTTTACCATGGAAGCAACAGCAGTTTTAAGTTCTTCTTTGCCTATGCTTGCCAGAAATCCAAGTCGGCCAAAATTAATTCCAAGGATTGGGATTTTTTTATTTCGAACCAGGGTTACCGTATCAAGCAGGGTTCCATCTCCACCTAAACTGATAACAAATTCAATAGACTCATCGAGGTCTTCGGAACTGCTGAAGGTGGTAAGTTTATCGAGGTGGAAGCGCACAACCGGGGCTATCTGTTCAAAAAATGCCTGGTAAATAACCGGCTCTATCTGCAGGCTATTGAGTTCATCGAATAAGTTCTGTATTTCCGAATAATCATCCTGGTCGATTACCCGGCTGTAAATCGCCACTTTCATGTATCTGTTTTAGCCACCGGAAAGATAGGGCATTAAAAATCATTCCGGACGTGAAAAAAGAAGCCGTTTTGCCCTAGTTGATTGAAGCTGTATTCAAAGCGCAATACGACATCGTACAGTGAAACAACATCAATTCCGAAGCCGGCTGTTGTGAGCAATTTATTATTTAGTGAATTTTCCCGGAAATACTTTGAATAGGAGTAACCCAGGTCGGCATAGGTTTTTGCATAGATTCTGAAAGGTACCCGGTCATGACTCTGGCTGCGGATCGGAAGGGGAACTGAAAAATTTAGAATTTCCCGACGAAGCGTATTCCTGGTCATCCCACCCAACACACCATCAATCACATATTTTTCCATTCCCCGCAGGTAAAAGTCTCCATATCCCATCAGTCGGTGCTGGCTAAAAGGCTGTTTGAAAGGAAGCCGCACCGTACTTGTCAGTTGGGTTGAGAAAGATCCTTTTGCCCCGATCTCCCAGGCTTTTGTAGCCTTCACATTCAACTGCCACATGCCTACATCTGATCCGAAACCACGACGGATCAATTGAGTCTCAGCCATGAAACCTCTCAGAGGATAAGGTGCATAATCCACATCCAGAAAGTTCATGGTATAACTTATCTCGGGGTAAACTACCTGGGTTCTGCCGGATTTACTGATGTAATTGTTATTCACATTCCAAACCGCACTATCAATTTTACTCATCCCAAATCCAGCTCTTATTACGTGGCGGGTTTTAAGTCCGGGTCTGTAATTCCATTGAACAGAGCCGGTCATGGTTTCTTCCAGGAACCGTCCGGCTTTTGGAAGAGAATCCGCCCTTAAAAAAAACTGTTTGTTATTCACGGTACGAGGATTCACCTCCTTCATTGCAGAATAGTTGAAGTTGATGCCATAACCGCTTTTCAGAGATCCATCCATAAATGGCTGGTTGTAAGAAACCTGGACCTGCCGTGAGTAGCCGGTAATCAACCAAACTTTCAAAACATCGTTTCTTCCCGTAGTATTATAATAATTGAGCTTAGCACCGTAATTAATCCGGTCCAGGCTGTACCCCTTATCTGCCCAGGTTTGCAAATTCCGGTCAATTGGTTTCAGGTAAGGAATGGGAAAAATATACCATCGTTCTTTCACATCAATTTCTACATCAACGAGGTAGCCCCTGAAACTCCGAAGTGAAATTACTACATCATTAAACAAGCGTGTATTCACCAATTGCTGTTTCCCCAGCCGGAATTGGGCAACCAGTTGATTGAGGGCGACCGAATCACCTTCTTTGAAAGGGAGCTCTCTTTTGATAATGTAGTCCTTGGTTTTTTTGTTCCCGTTGATATAAATTTTATCAATCATGAATAACCTTCTTTGAGGAGGGCTTTCAACGGGCATTGCCCCCGGCGGGCTTAAGCCAGGCGCTGTTTTAGCTTCATCGGTAATCGGCAAACTTGTTTGTGCAAACAGGCCTCTTCCAAAACAGCAGAAGAGCATTAACAGACAGATTCTATATTTCCACACAATATTCATTCCTTTCATGCACGGTACCTATGAAAATACAGGATTCAGCCAAAACTGGAAATCAAATTTGATTTTTTTTACAGATTAAGGTAATTCATGAGATGGTCGTAGTTGTTTCTAAGTTCATTTTCATACATTTCTTCTCCGAAATAGTACCGAACCTGGTATTCATAGCGCTGAAAAGTGGCAACAATGTCAGATAATTCGAACTTATTCAATTTAAGTGTAACATATAAAACGCCCAGGTTGTTGTCAAAGTAAGTGTTCAGCTGGGTGATTTGGGCATCGTTTGTTTCTACCAATTTGTAGATTTCAGAGAAGGCGAAATTTCTTTTATCCATTTCCAGGACTATGATACCTCCTGGTTCATCGGCTCCTATCATATGGCCGGTAAATTTAAGCAGATCGGCTGCCGCGATGGCCCCCACCCACTCAAAATTGGTTTCCGTAACTGGTACTACTGCCAACCCATATTCGTTTGCCAGCTGAACCGCCTCCGTAAAATGTCCGTTCGGACTCACCCTCACTCTGGAAATAGCACCGCTGATGGTTTCGAGTGTTTTACTGTCGTCTTCACTGTTAAGTAAGTCCGATTCAGCAATAAGCCCCAGAAAAATGTCTTCTTCAACAAGTGGCAAATGGATCACATTGCAGTCATCCATCAACTGCATAGCCCTGTAAATCGGGTCTTTTACAGACAATACAGGGAGTGAAACCGATATCAGGTCCTTATTGATCACTTATTTCGTTTATGTATAGACGACAATTCTCAGGCAACCGCTGCCGGCTCATTGAGTTTCGTCAAAAATTTATGAAGAATTTTGTTGAATTCTTCGGGACGCTCCATCATTGGCGCATGTCCGCATTTATCAATAAAGTGCAGTTCGCTATTGGGAATCAATCTATTAAACTCTCTTCCAACAAAGGGAGGTGTAATGGTGTCATTATTTCCCCAAACCAGGAGGGTTGGTTGCTGAATCTGACTAAGTTCTTCACCTAGATTGTTGCGGATTGCGCTTTTTGCAAGGGCGATGATCTTTATGACTTTCAGGCGACTGGTAGTGATTTCATAAACTTCATCCACCAACTCTTTGGTAGCCATTTTGGGGTCATAAAACGTGACTTCTGTTTTTTTCTTGATGTATTCGTAGTCGCCGCGTTTGGGATAAGTATCCCCCATTCCATTCTCAAATAGACCTGAGCTACCGGTCAGGATCAGGCTACGAATTCTTTCCGGATGCTTTAAAACGTGAACGAGGCCTACATGCCCACCGAGTGAGTTTCCAAGTAAATGGATATTCCGGTAATCTTTAGCTTCGATGAATTTGTAAACAAATTTCTGCAGACCTCCAACAGAAGTATGCAGGATGTCGAGTTCAAACAATGGCAGCATGGGAACCACTACTTTATAGTGATTTCGAAAGTATTCGATCAGGTCTCTGAAATTGCTCAGGGCCCCAAAAAGACCATGGAGCAGGACCAAAGGTTCTCCTTCCCCTTCTTCGATGTACTTGAATTTATCCAGCTGTTTGATCTCGTATTGCATCTCTTCGTAAAAATAATACTTCCAATGAATTGCTAAAATAGTCCATTTAGCTCAATAATTACTAGTAGCGACATCTGCATCCAGGTTGCTAAACAGTACGTATAGATGGATTTTTTTCTTCGGAAAATCGTTCCAGGAATCCACCTATCTCAGTCATAATATCCTTAAAAACCGGAATTACTGAGGCTATCCAGTCAACTGCATCAGGACCCCACGGTGCAATTATAGGATAAGTAACAGAAGATTCCATTGCTTCCTGACTGATCAGTGATAATTTATCCAGGTAAAAAATAAACAAAGACCATATCAGCAGGTAGATGACTGCATAAAAAACGATTCCTGCTGCCTTGTTTACCCAGCCTAAGAAAGCCCATTCGGTTGTTTTTTCCAACAGTTTCCCAATCATGTTTATGAGGAGCACTACAACAATAAAAACCAACAGAAAAGACAATAAGGGCAGCCAACGGGCGGAAACCTGGACAGTATCTTCCAACCAAATTGCGGTTGTGGCAGATAGTTTCAATGCTGCCAATACGCCAAGAAACAGGGCAATACATGAAAAAACAGCCATCACCAATCCGTTGCGGATTCCTTTGAATACAGCCAGCGCCAACACCAATAATGTTACTATATCTATCAAACCAGCAGATTTATTACCTGTCGGTTACCCGACGGGTAATTGATGATTATGACAAAAGTGATTTAACAAGCGCAGAAATAGCTTTACCATCCGCCTGTCCGGCCAGCTTTTTAGTTGCCAATCCCATTACCTTACCCAGATCCGCAACCGAACTGGCCCCTGCTTCGGCAATAATGGCTTTCAACGCTTCCCGGAGTTCGTCTTCGGTCAATTGTTTTGGAAGAAACTGTTCAATTACAGCAATTTCTTCCTGTTCTTTAGCAGCCAGGTCTTCCCGGTTTTGTTGTCTGAATATTTCCAGGGAATCCCGACGCTGCTTTACCATTTTTTGCAACATTTTGGCAGCACCTTCCTCAGAAAGCTGACCATTCGCCCCAGGTTCAGTTTTGGCTTTGATAATTTCAGCTTTGATGGCGCGCAGGCCTCTTAACGCAGCTTCGTTTTTTGCTTTCATGGCCTCTTTCATTTCGGCCATTATTTTTTCTTCTAATGTCATGGTATGGAATTTAAGAGGAGGAATGGAAGAATGGAGGAAAGGAGGAAGGAAAAATGGAAGAGGGAAGCAGTGAATTCATACTTCAAACTTCATACTTCTCACTTCAATTGGTTTTCCTTCATTTGTTGCTCCTGGAATTTTTTATAAAAATCCTTTGCGAAATTTCGCAGATCATTTACCTGTTCTTCGTTGCGGGTGGCCCGCTGATAGGTATCAGCCATTGTCAACAAGGTCTGGTAGAAAAAATCAGCCATTTCATCTACCATCATATCCTTGGTCCATAAATCAATACGGAGAGCGGTTTTTTCTGCACCATCCCAGAAAGCGAGCATCATTGCTTTTGCTTTTTGAGCTTCTTCGGCAGTACTTGCAGTAGCACTCCAGCTGATCTGAGCGGGAACTTTATCGGGATCCAGTTGAACATCAATAGTAATTGTAGATTGCTGCATATAAGCTGTTTATGGCTGCAAAACTAGGATTAATCAGGCAGAAAGCTGACGGATAAAAAGGGTGTACTGGTCTAGTGTGAGCGACTGATTCAGGATTATGTGCTGCTGTTGCTCTTTTTCAATAAGCCGGCTGCGTTGATGTTCGTCTTTATACAGCAACATCATCTGATGCGCCCATGCATCCAGATCGCCGGACGCAGCATACCAGGCTCCCTCCCCACAAATTTCTTTCGTATCCGGATGACTGGTCGTAATCAATGGCGTTCCTGCACTCATTGCCCATTCCAGCGGCCAGGTTGCAGTGCCCTCCCGGTAAGGATAGGCCATCAAGTAAGCACCTGCCAAAAGCGGACCTAATTCAACCGGATCCAGGTCTGGCAAAAGGGTTATGTCTGCCCGGTATTTGTAAGTCTTAAGAAGGCTTTCCAACTGTGAAGTTTCTTCAGTAGCCGGCCCGGCCAGTATCAACGGCATACCGGTCATCAGCCATTTTTTCAACAGGGAATAGGATTTCAACAACTCTATGATTTGATTGCCGGCATGTAGCGGTCCTACATAGAGAAAATAATCCCGTCCCCCGGAATGCCTTATTTTAATAGTTTCCTGCTCTGACCATGAAATAGACTGACAATCAGGCTGAAGGGCCGGATATTGTACTTTTAGCTGGTTTTCAATAGTCGGAAAAACCTGAAGGACCTGCTCTTTATCTGAAGTAAACGGAAGGCAAATAATGCTGGCGCCGGTCCAGGCCGGTAATTTTGCCGGTGTTTTTGTCATTCTTTTTCCCTTCGAATCAACAAGGAGATGAGATGCCGTACCAAATAACAGGGTATTTCGAGCACCCTCAACCACCGCTTCTTTATCAAAGCTGATAAAAACCGAAGGCTGATACTGATCTATCCAGGTTTTCAGCCCTTTTTTCAACCTGGTTTCATAACTCGCCAGGAAAATTTTAGGTAGGGGAAGCTGAACGAGTTCCACCTGGCCACCAAGGTTTTCTTCCCAGGTTAAATCCGGAAAGCTGCTTAACAGGATAAAACGGTATTCCGGCAGCCTGCTAATAAGTGAAGGCAGGGCTTCCTGGAATGCGGCTTCCGCAGTGTCCGGACTGGCAGAAACAAGGGGATCAATAAAACAGGCTATGGATTTCATGCTCATATTTAAAGAAACGCTGCAAATTGCTTCATTTTCCTGAATCTCAAGACTTACATTTGCAATACGACAATTTGACTGAATGGAATACAACACTACCAGAAATCACCTTGTGATGCGCGAGTATGGAAGGCATATTCAAAACATGATTGAATACCTGATGTCGCTGGAAGACACAGAAAAAAGACAGAAGAATGCCAAGGCGGTGATCGAACTGATGGGCTTTTTAAACCCTCATCTTAAGAACGTAGAAGATTTCCGTCATAAGCTGTGGGATCACTTGTTTCTTATATCTGACTTTAAACTGGAAGTGGAATCTCCCTACCCCATTCCAACCAAAGAAACACTGAAAGCAAAGCCATCTCCACTTCGTTATCCCAAAGGATACCCCCGCTATTCGCATATTGGAAAAAACATAGAGGTAGTAATTCAAAAAGCGCTTGCGGAGGAAAATCCGGAAAAAAGACAGGGATTCGCCAATGCTATTGCTTATTATATGAAGCTGGCTTACAGCAACTGGCATAAGGAAAATGTGCACGACGATGCCATTCAAAGTGAATTGAGCTCAATCACAGGAGGCCAATTGGAATTCACCAATACACCCTTTGTGAAAGCTTACCGTGCCAATGAAGGTCAGCGTGATTATCGGGGCGGAGGAGGCAAACGGCCTCAGAAGTTCCAGCAGCGGGGTGGCGGAAACCAGGGCCGGAATGAACAACGTGATTCGCGGGGTGGTGGCGGCGGCGACAACCGCAACGGCGGCAACCGCGGTCAAAAGTTCAAGAAGCGGTTTAAATAACTGTCCAATCATTACACATTAATCCATCAACTTCATGGATCGTTTTGAAGTAACCGGAGGCAAAAAGCTCTCGGGTAGTATTATTCCCCAGGGTGCCAAAAACGAAGCGCTTCAAATTCTTTGCGCTGTTATCTTAACACCGGAAGAAGTCCGCATTGAAAACATACCAGACATTTTAGATGTCAATTTACTGATTGAATTACTCGGAGATATCGGAGTTAAAATAAACCGGATCGACAGGCACACTGCTGTTTTCAAGGCAGATAACATTAATATAGATTACCTGAACAGTATTGAATTCCGTACTAAAAGCGGCCGGCTTCGAGGATCTGTAATGTTGGCAGGACCACTGCTGGCACGTTTTAAAACGGCATTCATTCCAAAACCCGGTGGTGATAAAATTGGTCGCAGGCGCCTTGATACACATATTATCGGTTTTGAAAAATTGGGTACCCGGTTTGAATACCATCCGGAGGATGGTTTTTTTCATCTTGATGCCTCTCAACTGAAAGGTTGTTATATGTTGCTGGATGAGCCCTCTGTAACAGGAACAGCCAATATTTTGATGGCAGCCGTGATGGCCAAAGGAGAAACAACCATTTACAATGCAGCTTGTGAGCCCTATTTGCAGCAGTTATGTAAAATGCTGAATCGGATGGGTGCGAAAATCAGGGGTATTGGAAGTAATCTCTTGACCATTGAAGGGGTAGATTATTTGGGAGGTACGGAGCACAGCATGCTGCCTGATATGATAGAAGTTGGTTCCTTTATTGGTCTGGCAGCCATGACTCAGAGTCAGATTGAAATAAAGGGTGCCGGCATTGAGCACCTGGGCATCATCCCGGAAAAATTCCGGCAATTGGGAATTCAAATGGAATTCCGGGGGGATGACATCCTGATACCAGAACAGGAAGTATATGAGATTCAATCCTTCCTGGATGGATCCGTACTTACCATTTCAGATCATCCCTGGCCTGGATTTACACCTGATCTCCTGAGTATTGTACTGGTAGTAGCCACACAGGCCAAGGGGTCTGTATTGATTCACCAAAAGATGTTTGAGAGTCGTTTGTTTTTTGTTGACAAACTGATTGACATGGGTGCCCAGATTATTTTATGTGACCCCCACCGCGCTGCAGTGATCGGGCATGGCCGCGAACAAAAACTGAGAGGAATTACCATGAGCAGTCCGGACATTCGTGCGGGAGTTTCTCTGCTCATAGCAGCCTTGAGTGCTGAAGGGAAAAGTATCATTCAGAATATCGAACAGATAGATCGCGGATATCAATATATGGACACCAGACTAAAAGCATTAGGAGCGGATATTAAAAGGATCTGATGGAATACAGCAATAAAAAAATTATCATCATAACTGCTCCCTCGGGAGCAGGCAAAACATCTATCACCCGTTATCTTCTGAAAAAGTTCCCTCAATTGGCTTTTTCTATATCCGCTGCAACCCGTTCACCGAGAGGCATGGAGCAACATGGAAAAGATTATTATTTCATGTCGGTAGAAGAATTCAAAAATCATATCCGTCAAAATGATTTTATGGAATGGGAAATGGTTTATGAAGGTAAATATTATGGTACGCTTAAGTCTGAAATGGAACGAATCTGGTCACTACACCAGGTACCCATGCTGGACATAGATGTAAAAGGGGCTATCCATATTCAACAGCAATACCCGCACAATTCCCTTTCGCTGTTTATCGAACCTCCTTCAGTAGAAGAACTGAAAAAACGCCTGGTAAGCAGGGGTACAGAATCAGCAGAAAGCCTGGCCGCCAGGGTAAATAAAGCGTCCTATGAAATCGGCTTCAAACATCATTTTGATCATGTAATTGTAAATGATCAACTGGAGAAAGCCTGCCAGGAAGCTGCCGGACTAATTGGTTCTTTTCTTAACCGATAAAGCGCAGGCAGCAGTTCTTTCTATGCCAAAACTATGCTTATATTCGTAGTGTATGAATTGGAACACGATCGGCCTTATTGTATTTTTCCTTTTACTGGCAGGCTTTTTCGTAGGCATAGAAGCTGCTTTTGGAAGCATTAACCGCCTTTCTGTTGAATTGCGTAAAAAACAGGGAAGAACAGGTGGCACATTGGTCAGTTATTTTTTTGAACGATCTTCACTTTTTATCGGGGTGGTTTTAATTTGGCTAACCTTCTGTTTGGTTGCGTATGGATTAATGATTGGCCAGGCTTTGGAGCCAGCCTGGTTATATCTCGAAAAAACTCTTCCGGAAGGGGCGGCCGATTTCACTCATTTATTTGTAGAAATAACACTTGCAGGAATCATTTTTATTTTTTTTGGCGAATTCCTGCCAAGGGCTATCTGGCGATCGAAAAATGAATGGTTACTCAATTCAGGAGTAGCTTCTTTTGCCAATTTTTTCTTCTGGATCACACATCCCGTGGCGGATATGCTGGTTACCTTATCACAGGCGATCCTGAAGTATTTTTTCAACGTCCGCATTGATGAAAAGAAAGAAAGTTTTTTCAGAGTTGACCTGGACAGCTACTACCAGCAAGCCAGTTATGAGTCGGAAGGCGATGGACAGGACATGAATGCCCACCTGATTGAAAATGCGCTTTCACTACCAACAGTAAGAGTAAGGCAGTGTCTGATTCCGAGAAAGGAGATTGAGGGCATTGAAATAAACAATTCGGTTGACAAGGCATTGGAGCGGTTTATTGAAACCAAACTAAGTAAACTTGTCGTATACGAAGGGAATATCGATCATATCGTAGGCTATATACACCAACTGGATATGTTTGAAAAGCCAGCGACCATTTCAGATGTACTGCTTCCCATTCCAGCTGTTCCGGAAAGTATGAATGCAACGGATCTGATTAACAAATTCACAAGGGAACGTAAAAGTATGGCCTGGGTGGTGGATGAGTTTGGCGGCACTTCCGGTATAGTAACTATGGAAGACCTGCTGGAAGAAATTTTTGGAGAAATCCAGGACGAACACGACACTGAAGAACTGGAAGAGAAAAAATTAAATGACCGGGAATTTATTTTTTCAGGAAGACTGGAACTGGATTACCTGCGCGAAAAATATGATCTTGAATTCTCCCGGGAGGAAGCCGAAACTCTTTCAGGATTTATTATCCAGCATCACGAAACCATTCCCAAGGTTAAGGAAAGGATTATTGTTGACAATTTTGAATTTGAAATTCTATCAGTTAGTCATACCCGAATTGAAATGGTAAAACTTAAATTGCTGAAATAACAGCGCGAACTAGAACGAAAATGATCTCAATTCTTTCTTCCTTGCCTTTGCTTCTTCAATCCTATACAGTGTTTTAGTAATAAAATGTCCCATCGCTGCTCCAACTATTACATCTGTTGCCCAATGCCTGTTATCATAAATCCTGGACACCCCGGTTAAACCAGCAATACCATACGCCACGTAAGGCACCCATTTTTTGTCATTGTATTGTAGCGCAATTGCGGTTGCTACCGTGAATACAGTATTCGCATGACCAGATGGAAAAGAAGTCCACTCACGTCCACCCTGGAACATGCTATTGAATTCAAAAGGATCATCTGTATAAGCGGGGCGGCGGCGTCTTACCAATTGTTTTGATCCGGCAGTCAGCAACGTAGTAAAAACAAGGGATTTGGCAGAAACAAGCGAAACATGTTCCATCCTTCTGTCTTTCGTTAATACGCCTGTCAGATACATGGCACCCACCAAATATGGGGAATATTCATTACCAAAAGGCTCTATAATTCGGGAGGTTTGGCTTAAGAAGTTATTTCGGTTAGCCTGGACCCATTGTTTGATGCTCCTGTCCAGTGTCATCATCGCACCGGTACCCGCTACTACAATTGCAACAGTTCTCCAGTCTTTACTGGAGTATCTTGCAGGAGCAGTAACAACCTTGGGAAAATCCGTAAAATAACTCCCGATATATGTTTTATTAATCCGGTAATAATTGGCTGGGAGACTATCTTCCTGGCCAAAAACCGGTAGACAAAAGACAAAAAAAATGGCACTGAACAGGCACCTGTTTAAAAAGGTCATTGATGCAAAATAGGAAATCGTAAAAGACCAACAAAAAAGGCCGGATCTAAAGATCTCAGGCCTTTTGATTTTTTATGCTGCCTGCATTTCAGCAATCTTTTCCCTTATTTTCTTTTCAATCTCTGCCTGCAATTCAGGGTTATCCCGTAACAATTGTTTTACGGCGTCTCTTCCCTGGCCCAGTTTGTCCGAATTATAACTGAACCAGCTACCGCTTTTTTGAACGATACCAAGATCCACTCCCATATCAATAATCTCCCCTACTTTGGAAATTCCTTCCCCAAAAATAATATCGAATTCTGCAGCCCGGAAAGGAGGAGCGACTTTGTTCTTCACCACCTTTACCTTCACCCGATTACCAACAGCTTCATCGCCATCCTTGATTTGGCTCATCCGGCGGATATCCAGCCTCACAGATGCATAAAACTTCAGCGCATTACCACCAGTGGTTGTTTCGGGGTTACCGAACATTACACCAATTTTTTCTCTCAACTGGTTGATAAAGATGCAGATGGTATTGGTTTTATTAATAGTTGCGGTAAGTTTCCGAAGTGCCTGGCTCATCAATCTTGCCTGCAATCCCATTTTACTGTCGCCCATCTCCCCTTCCAGTTCGCCTTTTGGTACCAGGGCAGCTACTGAGTCAATAACAACTACATCCAGCGCTCCGGATAAAATCAAACGGTCTGCAATTTCAAGTGCCTGTTCACCATAATCAGGCTGGGAAATCAAAAGATTATCAACATCCACACCTAATTTTTTAGCATAACTACTGTCAAAAGCATGTTCAGCGTCAATTATGGCGCACATTCCACCTTTTTTCTGGGCTTCAGCGATGGCATGAATCGCAATGGTGGTTTTACCGGATGATTCAGGTCCGTATATTTCAATGATCCTCCCTCTGGGGAAACCACCAATGCCAAGGGCCACATCCAGGCCCAGAGATCCCGTGGATACAACTTCCTGGGGTTCTGATGATCGTTCGTTCATCATCATCACAGACCCTTTCCCAAAATCCTTATCGATTTTGTCCATGGTCAGCTTCAGCGCCTTCAATTTTTCTGCATTTGACATATAGCTGTTGTTTTTAGTACTGTTCAAATTTATTTGTACAGCAAAGATAGATGAGAAATAAATATCAACACTAATATTTTTAGCAAGTTTTCACTAAATTTTTTACCGCTAAATCACCCTTGACCTTTTAATATTTTTTTCACATAAGGAGCCAGAGCGCCTGGACAGGTGTAGTTTCGGAATTGTATCTTTGTCTTTAAATCAGTAAAATCATGAGAATACTCAGTTTAGCCATAGGATTGTTTGTATTGACGGGATCAGCTGTTGCTCAATCGCCTGTATCCGCCAACAAGGGTGTAACTTATGGTGCCGGAGCAAGTGCAGACGGAGCAATTAGTGTAAATGAGTTGTCCTCCAAAATGTCAAATTCCGGATTTACTGGAAAAATCAGTGGCAAGGTGGTAGAGGTTTGCCAGGAAAAGGGCTGCTGGATGAAAGTAGAGAAAGAGAACGGAGAAACCCTAATGGTAAAATTTAAGGATTATGGTTTTTTTATGCCAAAAGATATACAGGGCAAAGAAGTAGTGTTGGATGGAGAAGCCATAGTTAAAGAAGTTTCTGTGAAGCAGCAGAAGCACTATGCCAAAGATGCCGGTAAACCTGCTGATGAAATTGAAAAAATTAAGGCTCCAAAGAAAGAAGTACAATTCGTAGCAAAAGGAGTATTGGTACTCTGATCTGAGGTTGAATAAAATTGTCGGGCTGTCCTTGTGGCAGCCTTTTTTATATTTGTCCAGTGAATAAAACTGGCAGACTATTCTGGAAATGGTGGTGGAATTGGAATCACTGGAAGCTGGATGGGGAATGGCCTTCCGGACTCACCCGGGCTATTATTATTGTAGGCCCACACACAAGTGCCTGGGATGTTGTAACAGGGATGGCTGCCCGAAGTATCATTCCGATTCCGCATGCCCATTATCTTGGTAAAAAAGAGTTGTTTGACGGACCTTTTGGCTGGTTCTTCAAGGCAACCGGAGGAGTCCCTGTAGACAGAAACAACAAGAATAATCTTGTTGATCAGGTAGTACAGGAGTTTGCCAGGCGTAAGCATTTTGTCCTGGCCTTATCTCCGGAGGGTACCAGGAAAAAAGTGGAACGACTCAAAACCGGTTTCTGGCATATTGCCAAACTTGCAGGCGTACCTATTGTAATGGCTGGCATGGATTTTTCTAAAAGAGAATTGAAGCTATCAAAACCCTTTTATCCCGGGGAAAGCCCGGAGGCAGATTTCCCGAAAATTGTGGAATTTTTTGCTCCGGTTAAAGGAAGACACCCCGAATTGGGAATGCAAGATTTGAAAGGCAAATAGGCAGAACACATTATGTTTCTTACGTATACTTTCAAGTGTTGTTAAAAGTCCCCGATTTGAGGCACAAAACTTGATAGTTAGACGTACATTTATGCGAAATTTTAACTAAAAACTATAACCAAATGAAAGTTTCTTACTTAGTACTTGCAGCTTTCACATCAGTTTCCATGATCTCCTGTGTAAGCTCCAAAAAATTCAAAGCTGAACAGGCTCGTTATGCGGAATTGAGCGACAAGCACAATCAATTGCAGAACGATCTGAAAAGCTGCGAAGACGCTAAAGCAGAAGAAGCTCGTAAAAGGGCCGGATTAGAGTCTGAAATTGCGAATCTGAACAAGCAGATGGATTTCCTGAAAGAAAACAACACTACCGCCTTGAAACAACTGCAGGATCTCTCTGTGATTTCTGCTTCTCAGGCAGAAAGCATTAAAAAATCCATGGAAAACCTGGGATTGAAAGATGCTTACATTCAGGATCTGCAAACCCAAATGGCTAAAAAAGACTCACTGAATATGGCCCTGGTTATGAACCTTAAAGGAGCCATTGGCAACATGGAAGACGAAGACATCAACATTAAAGTTGACAAAGGAGTAGTGTATGTTGATATTTCCGATAAACTGCTCTTCAAAAGCGGTAGCTATGCCATCACTCCAAGAGCAGAAGAAGTGCTTGGTAAAGTAGCTTTGGTACTGAAGAACCAGCCTGACATCGAATTCATGGTGGAGGGCCATACCGACAACAATGAAATTCGTGGAAATATTGGTATTATTAAAGACAACTGGGACCTAAGTGTAATGCGCGCTACCAGTGTAGTAAAAGTGCTTCAGAAAAAACACGGACTGGATCCTGCTAAGATGGCGGCTGCCGGTCGTGGTGAATACAAACCTGTAGCTGACAATTCAACTGCAGCAGGGAAAGCGGCCAACCGTCGTACCAGGATTGTAATTCTTCCTCAACTTGATCAGTTCTACCAATTGCTGGAAAGGAAATAATATCAGGCAAGTATAAAAAAAGAGGCGCTATTTGAGCGCCTTTTTTTATGCTTATACATTTCAGAAATTAAGCTTACAGCACACCGTTATATCATATCGTAAAACTACCTGATTTTTGATTTTTGAACTTCTGTACAGTATTTTTTATCACTACTCTCCAACTTATATTCAAAATAAATTATCTTTATAATACTACACGAATCGACCAGCCTGCAATCCTACCTTATTGATTCTTTTCTGTCTCCGATTATTAGCGTAAACCGTTTGTTTTTTTAACCGTAGAAACTTCTAGGCATGAAACCCCATCGCCCCTGGCATTACATGTCAACTGTTTTGGCATGTCTGCTTTCGTGTACGCTATTGGTATCAACGCTCCATGCGCAGATATCCGTTTTCCCATCCGACAATCAGTTATACCCGAGAGACCTGAACACCAACAGAGCAACAGTAACGGTTTCAGGTAATGTATCGCAAACTTCCAACTACCGGCAAATACGTTTGTATGTATACCGGGACGGGAACTGGATCAACAGCTATTCTTTTACACTCAACTATTTCAATGGTTCCGCCTCTTATAATTTTAGTGTTCAGATTCCGGCTGAGCGTAACAACTATCGATTTGCACTTTATGGAGCAACCAGGTGGTCGGAAAATCACATTCGAACTGCCAATAATGTAGTTGCTGGTGATGCCTATATAATACAGGGGCAATCAAATGCTGTTGCTAATTTGCGTGGCAGTGGGAATACTGCGAACAATGCTGATGATCCGAGTAATGCTCCATTCAGAAACTTTGTTCGGGTTTACGGCAGCGGTAGTACAACTATGAGTTATAGCAAAAGCTGGTTCATTGGAAGAGGTAATGTATGGTATGATGTAGACGGCCATGTTGGTCAATGGGGTATGCGTTTGGGGTCGAATCTTGTGGGCGCCACCAATGTGCCTGTGGCTATCATTAATGGCGCAATACCAGGAGAGCCGCTTAATTATTTCCAGCGTAACGACGCCAACCCTTTTTCAACCAATACAAATTACGGCAGACTGCTTCGCAGGATAGAAGAGGCCGGACTAAAAAATAATATTCGGGCCTTATTTTGGTACCAGGGAGAATCCGATAACCAGGGAATGCTGAGCAGCACACAACTTTCAACCCAGCAATACAAAAACGGATTTACCAGCCTGCAGCAGGATTGGAAATCGGATTACCCGGGATTGAATCGGTTTTATATTGTACAGATCAGACATGGTTGCGGGATCAGTTCTCCTGATAACACCATCAAAGTGCAGGAAGCACAAAGACAGCTTGACAAAGAGTCAACTGAAATACTAACCATCGCAAGTACCAATACCAGTCAGTTATTTGAAAATAACGGCCTTGGATTTTGCCATTACAATTTTGTTGATGGATATCGTAATATCGGCGATTGGCTGACTTCCCTGGTCCGCAGAGATCTTTACGGAGCTTCCATGCCGGCATCAATAGAATCCCCTGAACCAATATCAGCCAATTTTTCTTCCTTTAACAGTTCGGGTGCTGCTACTCAAATTGCACTGACACTTAGAGACCAGCAGTCCAATTTCAATCTGTCTGGAAACATCAGTCAGGATTTCCGTCTTGACGGCGGAAGTTATTCCATTCAATCTGTAAGCATAAACGGGAATACCATATATATCAGTTTCTCACGAAACTCAGGCACATTTAATAACCCAACCAGTGTGTCATATCGTAGTCACCAGGGTGGAGCTTCTCCCATTATAACTAATAACCAGGGGTTGGGACTTATCAACTTCGAATATTTTCCCATCTCAGGAGGAGCTGGAACACCTCCTCCAACAGGAGGCACTATCTGTCCGGATAACTATGAACCAAACAATTCCATCTCTGCAGGAAAAACTCTGCCACACAACTCTACAATTCAGGGTTCCATTGGCAGCAGTAACGATGAGGACTGGTTTAATATCAGAATCTGGAGTTTCAGGTATTTCAGAGTTCGATTAAGTAACCTTCCGGCAGATTATGATTTATATCTCTATTCAACAACCGGGGAACTCATTCGATCAGTTACCAACGGCGGAACGGGAGATGAAACCATTATTTACAATGATGGGCTAGCTGATGCCAGTTATCGGTTGAGAGTGGTCGGCAAAAACGGAGCAAATGATCCCAGCCGATGTTACTCACTTCTTTTGGAAGCATTCTCCAGTCCGCTTGCAAATCCAACTCCACCACCCACTACTGATCCAACTCCAGATCCAACACCAGATCCAACACCAGATCCGGATCCGACACCTTCCAATGATCCCCCCTGCCCTGATAATTATGAACCAAACAATTCGATCAGTGAATCAAAAACATTAGCGCATAATACGAATCAGTCTGCCTCTCTGGCAAGCAGTTCCGATGTTGACTGGTTCAGTTTCAGAACCTGGAATTTCCAGTATTTTAAAATCAGTCTTTGGAGTTTACCTGCAGATTATGATTTGTATCTCTATGATGTAAACGGAAATGAATTGGCTAGTTCTACCAACAGTGGTACAACTGCAGAAGTAATCAACTATAACCTTGGTCCATCGAATACAAACTATCGAATCAGAGTGATCAGTAAAACGGGAACCGTAGTACCATCCGTTTGTTATCAAATAAGAGGCGAGGCATTTTCCAGTCCGCTGCCTGCCGGATCTCCGTCTTTCGGTTCAGGAACCAATCAGTTAGGAATAGGCACCGCTGTGGAAGTTGCTGATGCCAACTTAGTTCCGATGCATGGATTAAGACTTTATCCGAATCCGGTGAGCAATTACCTGATCGTTGAATTCCAGGCAGTTGCCAATTCAAAAACTACTTTCAGCATCCTTGATATGATGGGACGAATCTGGGTGGTAAAAGAAGAAAAACTGGCAACCGGACCAATACAATATCGACTAACACTACCCAATCTCCCCAGAGGTAATTATGTGTTAAAAATTAATCATGGAGACATGATAATTAACCGTAAATTGACTGCAACTAATCAGTAAACCTTAGCAGTTATGAAAATCAGCTATCCGGCCTTTCTCCGCCATTGGCGGGGGCCAACTCTTACGCTCTTTTTTGCAGTTTTTGTGCTTCAGACGATCGCTCAGATCAGCCAATATCCCCAGAACAGACAACTATATCCAAGAAATCCAAAAAACAATAAAGCAGAGATCCCCATTACCGGCAGTGTAGATGCAGTTACCGGGTACAATTTCCTGTTGCTGAAAAAATACAGGAACAACCGGCTGGTTGAACAACGTTCTTTACTGCTGAAATACAGAAATGGAAAAGCTGACTTTAAAATCAAAGAAGAAATTAAGGCCGAGCTGGCTGAATATCGGTTCGATCTTTTTGGAGTAAGGGGACTGACACAAACCTTGCTTCAATCAGCTGATCAGGTAGTAGCTGGAGATGCATTTATCATCCAGGGACAATCTAATGCCGTAGCCAACCTTCGGGGTAATTTCACACCTGAAAACGATGCGAATGCTCCAGCTAATGCCCCCAACCGGAACTTTGTTCGGGTATACGGCAGCGGTAGCAGTTCCTACGGTTTCTCCAAAGAATGGTTTATTGGGGATGGTAATGTGTGGTTTGAAAACAATGGTAACACCGGGCAATGGGGCATGCGGATGGCATCCAACCTGGCAGGTGATCTGAAAATACCGATTGCCATCTTCAATGGAGCTGACCCCGGGCAGCCGATTAATTTTTTCCAGCGCAATGATGCCAATCCAGATGACCTTAGTTCCAACTACGGCAGATTACTTAGCCGGGTAAAAGAAGCAGGATTTGAAAAAAATATCCGGGCTATTGTATGGCACCAGGGTGAATCCGATGCGTTGGGAGCTTTGAGTGGTATACAGTTAACAACTGAGCAATACAAGCAGGCATTTCTTAATTTATATGACGACTGGAAAAAAGATTTTCCTGGCATCGCAGGTGTCTACCTTTTTCAGATTCGTTTTGGATGTGGAATCGCCTCCGTTGACGGAGCACTACAGATCCAGGAGGCCCAACGCCAGCTCGATGATGAGAAAAAAGATATCAGCATCCTATCAACAGGTGCTACACAACAATTATTTGATGGCGGTATAATTAATTATTGTCACTACAATTTTCCAAACGGGTATGGCTTGTTTGGAGACTGGATAACAAATCTTCTTAAAAAAGAAATCTATAATGTAAGAAATCTACCCTCTTCTATTTACGCACCAGCGCCCAAGCAGGCCTCCTTTTCGGCAGTAGGTGATGAAAACCTGGCAACCCAGGTTACCCTTAGCCTGGAAGATAATAAAGCTACGTATAGTGCTTTAGGTGATCTCAACAGTTCCTTCCGGCTTGAAGGAGGAGTTTTCCCCATTACCGGAATTTCGATTGACAAGAATACTATCATTATTGATTTTATTCGTGGTCCGGGAACAGCGGGAAACCCCACCGGCCTTAGTTTTATTGGCCACGATAACCAGGCTGCTCCGATTCTTGTAAATGAACAGGGCATAGGCTTATTGTATTTTTCCAATCTCGCCATCAAACCTGCTGAAGGACCGGTTTCTCAAAACTGCTCTGATCCATATGAGCGAATCAGTTTGCTTGGCACTCAATTAAAAATGAATTCATCCATTAAAGCGCTGATATCAAACCCGCTGGATACAGACAGATTTTATTTCAATGCAAAAAATCCAAACAGAGGATTAAAAGTTGAATTGACCAACCTTCCTGCAGATTTCGATATTTATTTATACGATTCAAGGGGTAAACTCATTTCAAGCAGCATTAAAACCGGTCAGAACAATGAATTGATTGAGCTTGACGATGTCAAAAAGAAAGAGCGTTATACAATTTATGTTGTGGGCAAAAACGGAGCTTACCATGCTAAAAATTGTTATTCGCTGAAGTTGAGTTTTAAAAAAGAAGACGATAACGACGATGATGACGATGACGACGATGATGATGAGGAGGAAGAAAGTAGCGGCGCAGCAATTGCAAGCGAAATGGAATCAGGAGCCCAGTTGATGCCATTGTTTAAAATTTACCCAAATCCAGTACAGGATCGTTTGCTAATCAGCTGGCCTGCTCAAAAAGCCGGATCCGCCGAAATCCGGATTATTGACCTGAACGGAAGGCAGGTAAAAGGACAACGTATGGCAGTACAGAATGGAATCAACCAATTGCAGATGCAGGTAGGCGGACTTACACCTGGTGTATACTTCCTGCAGATACAGCAGGGCAATCAGCTTGTAACCAGGAAACTGACTATCGCTAAATAAAAACGACGATTAACAGAAGCTGCTATTGAATTGCCAAATCAGGAACGCAGGTATTTTTCAAAAAATGCCAGTGTTCTTGACCAGGCAAGTGTAGCGGCTTCTTTATTGTACCTGGCTGAGGAAGTATCGTTGTGAAAAGCATGCTGAGTTCCTTTGTAGAGATACAATTCATAGGGGATATTATTTGCTTTTAATGCAGTTTCATAGTCGGCCATACCTGCATTCACCCGTTCATCCAACTCTGCGTAATGCAATTGTACAGCAGCTTTTATGGCCGATACCTGCTCAGCAGCTGGTTGCCTTCCATAAAAAGCGACCGCAGCATTCAATTCAGGAACGGCGACTGCAAGTTGGTTTGCCATCGCGCCACCCCAGCAAAAACCAACCGCACCAACCCTGCCGGTACAATCTTCACGTTTACTTAAATAGGGAACTGCTGCACCAAACCGGGCAGTATTTTCTTCTGGAATTAATTTTGAAAACAATTGGCGAGCTTGATCTTCGTCAGCAGGAGTGCCACCTAAAGTCGACAAACCATCCGGTGCCAGGGCAAGGTAGCCTGCTGCAGCTGCTCTTCTGGCTACATCTTCAATATGGGCATTTAATCCGCGGTTCTCGTGAATAACTACAACAGCAGGAAATTTTGAGCCTTTTTTTGGCTTTGCCAGGTACGCTTTCATGGTACCAAACGGACTTGCATATTCAACCCGCTCTGTATACAGTTCATTTTCAGATATCGTCTCAGCTGCCCGGTAATTTCCTTCCAGCAATGGTAGAATGGTATGGGCTGCTGCAACACTACCGGTAAGTGCTATCAGGCCTTTCAGAAACTGTTCTCGGGAAAGCGGGCGATGCGTATATTCATCATACAACTGGATTATTCTCTGATCCATAACTTGGTTTTGAAAAGAGAATTTACTACTAATTGTCCACTTCCAGTGAATGTATGATACCTTCCAATGAACGAAGGTGTTTCCCAAAGGACTTATTAAACATCCATTTTGCCAGCCAGTAACAGATGGGAATCAATACCAGCATAGTAACAGGCAGGGCGTAAACGAAAATCGGCTTCGTCATCAGTTCTTCAATCGTTTTGCCTGAACCAAGAATTCCACCGCTCAGGTAACCACCGGCAGCCGCAAAAGGATACACCAGCAAACCTAGTTTTTGTTGAACACTCCCCCAGTCTGAGATTTCCCGATGATGCATGCGTAATTCTTCCAAAACCGGCCTTGTAGCAGAAACTGTGGTTTGAATGGAAGCGTACAGTTTCCACGCCTTCAACAGTACATATGCTGTAAAAGCCATGGTAATAACTATTGTAATCAGTATTGGCCAAAAGGGAAAAACAATCAGGATATAGATGTAAAACAAAAAAATCAGGATACCCCATATCATATTCATCAGCAAGGCCTTTTTTAGCTTCATTAAGGGGTGGCCGGGCTGAATTCGCTGAATCCTGCCCGGCTTAAGGAGCCGGGACAGATCCGCATCTTCCGGATTCCAATCCTGCCATTTAGTTTGTTCAGTCATGATGCGGTGTTTTTAAGAGGTTCGTTAATCGTTGACGGATTCTATACAGTTTTACAGCCAGGCTATTGGAAGAAATCCCCATCCAGTCGGCTATTTCCTGGTTCGAATAACCTTCCAGGTGCAGTAAAATGATAGCCCGGTCTGAATCGGTAAGCTGACGAATAGCCTCCTGAAGTGCCCTGGAATTTTCCTGTTCAAACTGAATGGGAGGTAGTTGGCCTGATTCAGGCAGTACTTCTTTGTATTCAATCATAGTCTTCTTACGGTTACTGGTAAGTACCGTATTCAAACTGATCCTGTAGAGCCAGGTACTGAATTTGGCATCCCCCCGGAATTGCAACCGGCCCTTCCAACATTGGAGCAGGATTTCCTGGTAGAGATCCTTTTTCTCCTCGGGGTCTGCAGCATAAAGAGATACTACCTTATAGATAATTCCCTGGTTTGCCCTGATCTCTGATAAAAAAAACGCTTCCTCCATAGTGCTGTATATCTCAGCTATTTTTCAATAGGTATCAAATCTCTCCCGGAAATTACATTCCCGGCAAATTTTTTTTCATAAAATACGAAGCCTTTCATACTTGATTTTCACCGCTTGTGCATTGACAGGAATTATTGACCCGTTATCCCAATTAGGTTTTTGTAACCGCCAGGGAATTGAAATTTTGTTTTCAAATACCTGACATGCTGTATCGATTTTCTATACTTGTTTTATTCGTACTGATGAATAACTTATCTGCAATTGCCCAACAAACCGGAAAGGTAAAGGGGCAGGCTGTGGAAGGAGCCACGATAAGCCTGTTGAATGCTTCCGACTCCAGCCTGGTGAAACTGGCAGTAGCCGGAGCCTCAGGGATGTTCGAACTGGAACAGGTTTACCTAGGTGAATATTTATTACAGGTGTCAGCAGTAGGATATCAAACGTATTACACCACCGCGTTTGCGCTGAAAACTGAAAATGAGAACTATGATCTGAAAGTAGTTCCTCTTTCCAAAAATTCTGATGAATTAAAAGCTGTTACAGTTACTGCCAGTAAACGGATGATTGAAGTGAAACCTGACAGAACCATCGTAAATGTGGATGCAGGTATTTCCAATGCAGGAGCAACCGCCATGGAAGTATTGGAAAAGTCACCTGGCATCTCAGTAGACAGGGATGGAAATATAAGTCTCAAAGGCAGACAGGGAGTACTCGTTCTGATTGATGGCAAGCCCAGTTATCTGACTGGTGCAGACCTGGTAAACTTGCTCAATAATATGATGGCCAACCAACTGGATCAGATTGAAATTATGACTAATCCACCTGCTAAATATGATGCAGCAGGAAACTCTGGCATCATTAATATCAAAACCAAAAAGAACAAACAACGCGGATGGAATGGAAGCCTTAATCTCTCTTATGGTCAGGGTGCTTACTTCAAAACCAATAACGGATTGAACCTCAATTATCGTAACGAAAAGTTCAATATGTTTCTGAACTACACTCAAAACTCCAATAAGAATTTCAATAACCTGTACATCAAACGAACCTACCTGGATGCAGCCGGAAACCCAACCGGCTATTTTGATCAGCCAACCATGTTACGCATGCAGGGAGATAACAATTCGCTGAAGGCTGGCATTGATTATACCCTGAATAAAAAAACAACTATCGGAATTACAGGCACCGGTTTTATATCTCCACGAAAATACAACAGCATAAGTACCGGATATTTAATGGATACCGATCGCATTACGGATTCAACGGTTCAAACTATCAGTAAAAACTCCAATAAATGGATCAACGGTACTTTGAATCTGAATATGCGACATACGATCAATAAAAACTCCGAGTTGACTGCTGACCTGGATTATATGCATTATGATATGACGAACAACCAGCTTTTTCATAATACTATTACTCTTGCAGATGAAACAGTTGTCAGTGATGGATACCTGAAAGGAGATTTACCTGCTTCCATTTCAATATATACAGCCAAAGCGGATTATAACACCATCCTGAAAGGCGAATGGAAGGTGGAAGCCGGGCTTAAATCAAGCAGGGTCAAAACTAATAACCAGGCCAATTATTTTAATTCCGCAGGCAGCAACTGGATACCGGATTATGGTAAAACCAATCATTTCCTCTACGAAGAATCGATTTATGCAGGTTACCTGAATACCAATAAAAAAATCGGGAAATGGTCTGCACAAGGTGGCCTCCGGTTTGAACAGACCAGTTATAAAGGCAAACAACTGGGAAATCCGGAAAAAAACGACTCCAGTTTTCGCCGCAGTTATGCCAGCCTGTTTCCAAGCATTTACCTGACACATGAACTGGATTCCAATCATACTTTTACAATACAAACCGGAAGAAGAATCAATCGTCCGGCCTATCAGCAACTAAACCCCTTCCTTTTCTTTATCAATGAATATACATACCAGGTGGGTAACCCTTACATACAACCACAGTTTACCTGGAATTTTCAGTTTTCGCATACCTATAAGGGTTGGTTGACTACCTCATTGGAATACGGTGATACCAAGCAATATTTCTCACAAATCTTCAAAACCGAAGGCAGGGTAACTATTCTGACGGAAGGTAACCTCGCTAATATGAAAAACCTGAACCTGAGTCTGACAGCACAGCTTAAGCCGGCAAAATGGTGGTCTGCTACCATCAATCTTACCGGCACTTACCAGAAGGTTAACGGCGTTGGAATGAACAGTGATTTCGACAGTGAAATGTTCAGCGGCAACGGGAATATCAACAATCAGTTTAAGTTTGGCAAAGGATGGTCCGCCGAATTATCCGGGTTTTACAATGCAAAAAGCAGGGATGCACAATTTACCATCTATGGCTTTGGCCAGGTTGCAGCAGGTATTGGTAAACAGGTACTGAAAGGTAAAGGCACGATCCGTCTGAATATGAGAGATATCTTTTTTACGCAACAAATCCAGGGTGAAATCCGCTACCAGAATGTGCGGGAAAGATTCAATCAAAGCAGGGACAGCAGGGTAGCAACAATCAGCTTCAACTGGCGTTTCCTATGTATATAGGCCTTTAGAGGGAGTGAAAAAATATCAACTTTTTTCTTTTGAAAGCAAAGGATAGCCAGAAGGGAAATTCCAACCACCCTTCGCCTTCAGAAGTGTGTTTTTTTCCTTACTA
>NZ_JAKRWF010000068.1 GCF_022352215.1 Flavihumibacter cheonanensis | reverse complement strand
TGCGTAACTATCAATCGGATAACATCCGGAAGAGCGGACAGGTTTCCAAGAATAATAATAAACGCAAATCCTATGTAGAACAGAGCCATGAGCGGCACTATTTTTGATGTAACGCTGCCGATACGCCTGATTCCCCCGATTATGACCAGCGCGGTAAGCGCGGCCAGCACAATACCGGTAAGGCCCCGGGGCATAGAGAAGGCTTCCTGCAGTGCAAGAGCAACCGAGTTTGCCTGCACCATGTTGCCGATGCCGAATGAAGCCAGTACGCCGAAAAACGCAAAAAGAAG
>NZ_JAKRWF010000067.1 GCF_022352215.1 Flavihumibacter cheonanensis | reverse complement strand
CGTCGGATCAGCGCCGCTGCCAGTGGCTCGGCCGCCGCTGCAGCTCGACCACCGGGACGTCGGGGGCCGGCGTCGTGGCGTGGTAGCGCTGGTGGTGGTCGGCGCCGAGCGCCGCGAACGCGTCGTCGACGAGGTCCCAGTACCGGCGCTCCACCGCCGCACGACCGAGGTCGCGGGCCGCCTCGTAGTGGCGCTGCGCCTCGGGTCGCGGCACGTACGTGACGATCTCGCCGGAGACGTCGCCCACGCCGTGCACGGCCGCGAGCGCAGTCACGTCGACCCGGTCGTAG
>NZ_JAKRWF010000066.1 GCF_022352215.1 Flavihumibacter cheonanensis | reverse complement strand
TGTGATCATTAAACTGAAGGGCATTTATACAATTCTAGGTTTTAGGGGTAACAGGAGAGAGAGAGGTGATTGGCTTTAAGAGGGTTCTAGTTAACTTCGGGGTGCTTCTATTATCTCTTTTAGTCTTGATGGGATTTTTGGAAGTTTTGCTGGCAGTTATGCAGATCAATCAAAAATCCATAAACCGGCTTGTTCCGGGCAAAGGCAGTACTTATATTCCCGGTGCCTATTATCGGCACACCAAAGAAGGTTTTTCAGAAGGATACTTCAATTCTCATGGGTTTCGAGAC
>NZ_JAKRWF010000065.1 GCF_022352215.1 Flavihumibacter cheonanensis | reverse complement strand
GGTTGTTTTCGGCCGCGCCCCGCACCCAGAGCCAGGCGCCGTCCCGGGGCGGGCGGCGCCGCTCCGGGGCCGGTATGCGGCGCGTCCCGCGCAGGTACTGCCCGGTGAGGGAGTCATTCACGCCGGCCGTGGGGCCGAAGTACATGAGCTCGCCGCCGTTTTCGCCGGCGCGGGGCCCGAGGTCGAGGATGAAATCGCTCTCGCGGATGATCTCCGGGTCGTGCTCGACCACCACCACCGTGTTGGCGAGGTCGCGCAGCCCCTTGAGGATCCGCACGAGACGGTGGTTG
>NZ_JAKRWF010000064.1 GCF_022352215.1 Flavihumibacter cheonanensis | reverse complement strand
GCAGGGACGATCGAGTTCGATACCGATCATCATGCCTTCACCGCGGATATCGACCACACCGTGCACGCCGCTCAAGGCAGCGCGCAGGCCGGCACGGATTGCCTCGCCGCGCACACGCGCGTTGTCGAGCAGCTTCTCGTCCTCGATCGCGTCGAGCGTCGCCAGCGCTGCCGCGCAGACCAGCGGGTTACCGCCGAAGGTCGAGCCGTGGTTGCCAGGCTTGAACACGTCCGCCGCCGCACCGCGCGCCAGGCAGGCACCAATCGGCATCCCCGAACCCAGGCCCTTAG
>NZ_JAKRWF010000063.1 GCF_022352215.1 Flavihumibacter cheonanensis | reverse complement strand
AGGCCCGCGAGAAGCTCAAGAAATTCGCCCCTGCCGAAACCTCGCCGGCCTCGTCATGAAAACTTCCCTCGTCATCGCCGTCCTCGCGGCCGCGTGCGCCGCCGCCGCCGCGCAGGATACCGTGGAATATCTCGACGGCAACACGCGCACCGGACGCGTGGTCGGCGCGAACGAAAAGCAGTTCCAACTCCGCGTGCCGCCGCCAATGCCGGGACGGCAACCGGCCGTGATTTCCATCAACCGCGCCGATGTGGACAAAATCATTTTCGGCCCCGATGCCGATCTGGCGG
>NZ_JAKRWF010000062.1 GCF_022352215.1 Flavihumibacter cheonanensis | reverse complement strand
CCCTCGTAGCGGATAAACGGGGCCAGCAGGGTGTCGAAGTTGGCGAAGGCTTGAGCGCCGGCCGCCTCCCCCTGCAGGGTGTAGAAGAAGTTGACCGCCTGGCCGAGGGCGGTGCGGAAACGCCTGGGCGGCGCGCTCTGAACTTTGCCGTAGGCGCCGCAGAACCCCTTGAGGAGCAGATCCTTGAGATCCCAACCGCAGCAGTAGACCGAGAGCATGCCGAGATCGTGAAGGTGAAAATCACCCTCGCGGTGGGCGTTGGCCACGTAGTCGGGATAGATCTTGTTGAGC
>NZ_JAKRWF010000061.1 GCF_022352215.1 Flavihumibacter cheonanensis | reverse complement strand
CCGACAAATTCAGTCGATAGGGACGGAATCGATTTGTCTGGCCTCCATCCAGCGGTGTCTGGTATGCACCAATTGCCGAATAGTCGCCTGCCGAATGCGCTACACGCGCCACAAGTAGAGGATCCCCTGCCTGTGTGGAGTATGTAACCGGCTGCACCGCTATCCCTTTTCCGACGGGTGCAGCCTCCCTCGCAAGACGCTCCAGGCGCTGACTGACTACGGTGAAACGCTCATACACAAATCTGCGATACGCCTCGTGTTCGGTTGAGCGAATGCGATCCCAGTCCGCAT
>NZ_JAKRWF010000060.1 GCF_022352215.1 Flavihumibacter cheonanensis | reverse complement strand
CAAATCCTGGATCAGTTCCTGGACGATATCTGCTCGATGAAGCTGCACCGTTCGAGCTCCCTTGGTGCTGCGCTGAAAAAGCCGCTGCTCTTGTTGCTGCTCGTTTCGCGGATCGAAAATCGTCAAATCGCCGAAAACCGTTTTGACTTCTCCGACATTCGGCGTGAACTCGACACGCTGATCCGCTGTTTCGGTGGTCGTCCTTCACGGAGCGGCTCGAGACCCGAGCAGCCCTTCAGCCACCTGCGCAGTTCGCCGTTCTGGCGACTTCACACCCAGAAATCCTATGAC
>NZ_JAKRWF010000059.1 GCF_022352215.1 Flavihumibacter cheonanensis | reverse complement strand
GCTGCACAAGATCCTCTGGGGCGACGAGCCGGGGCGATGAGTGCGCAAAGGCTCAAGGCTGTGGTGTTGCTGTCCGGCGGCCTCGATTCGGCCACCGTGCTGGCCATCGCGCGCGCGCGCGGATTCGACTGCCATGCGCTCAGCCTTGACTACGGCCAGCGCCATCGCGCAGAACTGGAGGCCGCGCGGCGGGTGGCGGCCGCGGGCGGGGCGGTCGAGCACAAGGTTCTGGCCCTGTCGCTGGACGCAATTGGCGGGTCGGCCCTGACCGACCCCGCCATCGCCGTGCCC
>NZ_JAKRWF010000005.1 GCF_022352215.1 Flavihumibacter cheonanensis | reverse complement strand
CCTCAAAACCAATCGCTTATCTACTCTCTCTTACGCGCCGTTCGGGTTGCAAAGGTAAAGGCTTTTTCTCATTCCATCCAAACTTTTTTTCAAAGTTTTTTTCAAGCCTTTTTTCAGTTCCATAACCATCACCAGTTACTTCCCTTACTCCCCCCTTTTTCCAAGAACTACCCGCTTTATTTCTGCAGCGGGGTGCAAAGGTAACAGTGTTTTTTTATTCCCTCCAAATCTTTTTTCAAAAACTTCTCAAGACTCAAAAACTACTGCCCAATCAAAGATCTAATCCCGCTTCCTTTCAACCCCTTTTTCTCATCTGCGGGGCGCAAAGATAAGAGCAGATCAAATTGATTTCCAAATAAATATTGAAGATAACAAGACCGTAATTAACTCAAATCCGCCACCAGAAAGGCTTTAAGGTTAGATATATTTTATACACTAATATCAGCCTCTCTTTCCCACTCCACTGAAATAGCCATCCGGGTAGTTTACTTTCTCCAAAAACAACCCATGTGGAGGTACTGCAAAATCAGCCTTCGTACAGTCGCGGGCTTCAATAACCGCCCTGAATTCATCCAGTTTCATCTTACCCCTGCCCAGTTTCAACATGGTGGCGGTCAGGGCACGTACCATTCCTCTTAAAAACCGGTTTCCCTTTACATAATACTGAAGGTTTCCGTCCGCATCCTTATTCCATTCACTGCAGTCCAGCCTGCATAGAAAGGTCTTTACCTGGGTATTGCGTTTGCTGAAACTGGTAAAATCCTGGTATTCCTTTAATATGCCCGCCGCCTGCTGCATCAGCTCCAGATCAAGCTGATAAGGGAAATAATAGGCCCTGTCCCGCAGAAAGGGATTCTTCCGGCGGTAAATATGATATCTGTATTCCCTACTTATCGCATCAAACCGGCTGTGCGCTTCCGGTCGCACGGCAATCAGCTTTTCTACAGAAATATCACCGGGCAGAATGGCATTCAGATTATACAGCAGTCGGGTATCCAACTCCCTGTTTATATCAAAATGAAAATAGTTCTGTAAGGCATGAACACCTGCATCAGTTCGGGAAGAGCCCGTCAGTTCAATCTTGTCCCTCAGAATGGTTTGCAAGGCTTTCTCAATTTCGGACTGTACCGAATTAGCATTCTCCTGCCGTTGAAATCCTGCATAAGAAGTGCCCATATAACTCAGCTCCAGAAAATATCGTTTCATTTCAATTCTTCCTTTTGTTGCCTGGGTATTTCCAGTTCGATGCGATCCACTCCATTTGCCTCCTGTACTTCATAAACCAGTATCCAGGCGGTGGCGGTTTCCGTTTTGCTAATTAACCGGATTGCAGGAACAGAAGCTGCAGCCACCGGGGATCCAGGTTTCGGGCGATAATATAATACGGCTGAATCATTCACAACCTGCGATAATCGAACTGCAAATGCATCTGTCCGTTTGAGCATTCCCTGGTAAGGATCTGATTTGGGGCCTAACCTGCGCGTAGGCACCAGTTCATCCAGTTTGCTGTCATAAAGCCGCCATCCCTCCTGTTTCATATCTTTCAATACCCAGCCTTTATCTTTCTCTGTTGCTGGTATAGTAAAAACAAATGCAGCAGCCGTTTGCCCGGGAAAACCCAGAATAAGATCTCCTTTCAGCTTATGAAGCGAGGTTAACAACATAAACCCTTCCGGCGCGGAATGGTAAAGCGTGTCGCGGGTTCTGATATAAAAGGGCTCCCCTTTTTCCGATTCGATATACACAAAACCGGTTTGCTGAGCCTTTATACCCCCTGCACAACACAAATAATAAAGTAGAAAAAGACTAGTCCGCATTCAGCCTGAAAATTAGGTATAATTCCAGTTCAGCTGACCGTTCTTCATTTTCAGCTTTTTTTATGAGGCCCTTTGAAACCGAACGAATAAATTTACCCGGTAAAACATACATATGAAAAAAGCACTATTGCTGCCTTTGTGTCTTTTAGCACTTACGGGTTTGCATGCACAGGAAATTGCGAAAAAAGAAGATGAAAAGCTTGGTATCTACAGAGAGACTCCGGCGAAAATCAACAACCTGGTGCATACCAAACTGGATGCACGCTTTGATTATAACAATGCCTGGCTGAATGGAAAAGTCTGGATCACCCTTCAACCACATTTTTACCCAACCGATTCCCTTACGTTGGATGCTAAGGGTATGGACATCAAAACAGTTGCCCTATCCTCAGCAGGAAGGAACAATCCGCTAAAGTACAGGTATGATGGACAGAAGCTTTTCATCCAACTCAATAAAACCTATACCAACAAAGAAAAATACACGGTATATGTAGAATATACGGCCAAGCCAAATGAACTGAAAGTACAGGGCAGTGCTGCAATCACAGATGCAAAAGGTTTGTATTTCATCAATCCAAAAGGAGAAGAAAAAAACAAACCTACGCAGATCTGGACGCAGGGAGAAACAGAAGCTACTTCCGTGTGGTGCCCTACCATCGATAATCCGGCACAAAAAACCACTCAAGAAATCATGATGACTGTGCCAGCTAAATATGTAACCCTAAGTAACGGAAAACTGGTTTCCCAGAAAAACAACACGGATGGCACCAGAACGGATCACTGGAAGATGGATCTACCACATGCCCCCTATTTGTTCTTTATGGGTGTGGGCGACTATGCCGTAATCAAAGACAACTATAAGGGAAAAGAAGTCAGCTATTATGTTGAAAAAGAATATGCCCCTGTTGCAAAAAGAATCTTCGGTCACACACCGGAGATGATGGCCTTTTTTGGAAAGGTAACCGGGATTGAATACCCCTGGGCTAAATATGCGCAGATAGTTGGCCGCGATTATGTGAGTGGTGCGATGGAAAACACCACTGCAACACTGCACCAGGAAAGCGCCCAACAGGATGCAAGAGAACTGGTGGATGGCAACCGCTGGGAAGATGTGATCGCGCATGAACTGTTTCACCATTGGTTCGGCGATTATGTTACAACCGAAAGCTGGAGCAACCTGACGCTCAATGAGTCCTTTGCTGATTACAGTGAAACACTTTGGAATGAATACAAGTATGGTAAGGATGCAGGTGCAGCTACTTCCTATGCTGCAATGGAAGGTTATCTCGCCAATCCGGAAAATGCCAGCAAAAACCTGGTACGTTTTCATTACCACGATAAAGAAGACATGTTCGATGCCGTTAGTTATCAGAAAGGCGGAAGAATTCTGCACATGCTGAGAAATTACCTGGGCGACAGCGCCTTCTTTAAATCGCTCAACAAATACCTGACGGAAAACAGGTTCAAGGCAGCAGAAGCACATCAACTCAGATTAGCATTTGAGGAGATCAGTGGAAAGGATCTGAACTGGTTTTTTAATCAGTGGTATTTCGGCAGTGGTCATCCCAAATTGGAAATTACCTATAACTACAATGATGCTGCTGGCACTGCCACTGTCTACGTGCAACAAAAGCAGGAAGGAGACAAGGTATTTCAATTACCAATGGCAATCGATGTTTATGAAGGTGGCAAGAAAACCAGGTACCAGGTAATGGTGAAAAACAATATTGACAGTTTTCAATTCAGTTATAAAAAGAGGCCGGACCTGATCAATGTGGATGCAGATAAAGTATTGCTGGCTGAGAAAAAAGACAATAAGACGGTAGAACAGTTTGCCTACCAGTATAAAAATGCAGGTAATTATCTCGACAGAAGAGAGGCCATAGAATATGCGGCTGAACAGCAGGGCAATACTGTTGCTCAATCAATACTGATGCAGGCAATGAAGGATCCTTATCATGGATTACGCTCACTCGCTTTGCAATCCCTGGATCTTAAAAATGGCACCATCAAAACTGCTGCTGAAAAAACGATTGCGGAGCTGGCGGCAAAGGATCCCAAATCAACTGTCAGAGCAAAAGCAATTGAAATACTGGCTGCCTATGACAATGAAGCCTATACTCCTATTTTCAAGGCAGGTCTGAACGATTCCTCTTATTCTGTTGCAGGAGCATCGCTTTCCGCAATTATGGAAAGAGACAATACTTCAGCAGTGGAAGCTGCAAAGAAAATGCTTGCTCAGCCAGTGAAAGGAAGCCTGGTTCCTGCCATTACCAATATTGCGGCTAAAAACAACCTGTCAGAAGCAACTGCTCCTATCAATGAAGCATTCGGCAAGATGCCATTATCACAGGAAAAACTGGAGTTACTCGGACCATATGCCAAATTGCTTGCCAGCTCTAGTGATGCTGCCCAGGTTAAAACAGGTGTTTTCCATATAGTGAAGTTCCGCGAAGGTATTCCGGCACAATACCGGACACAGATTGATCCTTATATCAACAATATGATTCTGCAAAGTATCCAGCAAGCCTGGCAAAAGAATACCAGCGCTGAAGCGAAAGAACTAGTAGAGTTTATTCAAGCTGCGCGCAGCGGGGAGAAGAAAGGGTTTTGAGAAGTAAGAAGTATGAACTGAGAAGTAAGAAGTGGGGATTACAGATCAGCGGATTGGTGGGTACCGGAGGTAGGGAGTAACCGACATGAAGCGAAATTTCAATGAATAGTCCTCTAACGGGTAAACATCTAAATCAAAGGGCTGTCTTGAAGGAGGCAGCCCTTTAAAATTTCATAATAGCCGTTATGCGCAACGGGGATTGTTTGGCTTTCTATATGAAGTCTGATTCGATTTTTGGATTAACCGCCCCAGTTGATTCAATTATCTTTCACTCTGAGCTGATTTTTTACCAAAATGAGTCGATTCCCCGGATCGTTACTGCCAGCAATTCCTGATGGCACTTCCATATAAATTTCCACAAAATGAAGCATCAGCTTGCTTTCTATTCCAACATGCCAACAATTTGGCAGGAAGGGAATGGTGAACTTACATATATCCTACAGAACGCCTACGTACATCCTACGTATAAGAAAGCATAATAGATAGATAATCAATCACTAAAGTATCGTTAGAATTGAATCAATTGAATCAAAAGGGGGGCTGGTGGCTAAACCATCGGGGTAAAAAAGCGAGGCAAAAAAGCGAGGCAACGAAAAAGGCTGCCTCTAATGAGACAGCCTCTATAATTTAATCTGTTGGATTTAGGTATCCTTTCTTTCTTTAGCCCATCTTTCCCATGCCCATCTTCCATTCCCCCTTTCTTCCCTTCCTCCCTCTTCCATGCTACCAGTCCCCGCCGGCTCCTCCGCCTCCAAAGCCACCACCGCCGAAGCCTCCAAAACCTCCTCCACCACCGCCGCCGAAGCCTCCACCTCCGCCGCCACCAAATCCTCCCGGGAAGAAAATAGGCGGACCGCTATTCCAGCCACGATAGCCACGTCGACTCAGCATTCCGCCACCACCACGACCACCTCCACCACGTGAAGCAAAGATGATCACCATTATTATGATGAAAATGATTAACCCTACCGGAACTCCTTTGCCATCTTTTCCCCGGTCGCGATAACCTTCCGGCGCTTTGTATTCTCCGGCAGCCGCTTTTATCAAAGCATCCGTAGCCTCATCCAGTGCGCGGTAATAATTACCCGCCTGCAAATTGGGAATCATTTCCCGGTCCACGATGCGTTTGGCAATGATATCCGGAATTGCTCCTTCCAAACCATAGCCGGTTGCGATATAAACCTTTCTTTTTTCCTGGCCATCATTGCCGGTAGAAATCAGAATTACAAGCCCATTATTGAACTCCTTACCACCCACGCCCCATTCTCTTCCAAGTTGCGTTGCATAATCGTTAGGTTCCAGACCATTTAGGGTTTTCACCAATACAACCGCAATCTGGTTAGAAGTAGTATCATCATAGGCAACCAGCTTGGCTTCCAGAGAAGCTATCTGGTCTGGAGTCAATAATTGTGCGGCATCGTTTACCAGCCTGGGTGGAGTAGGCTTGGGCAATACCCTGCTTTGCGCTGAAACAGTCAGCGTATAAATAAGCAGCGCTACCCAGGCTAAGAGTCTTTTCATACTGTACTTGGTTGCTTAATGACCAAAAATGATGTCATCAGGCAATTCATTTTTATCGGTGGTAGGCTTATATGGGAAATGCTGGCTAAGTATATCGCCAATATCATGAATGGCGAGCACCAGGCCTTCTGCATAAGCATTGTTCCGAAAGTGATTAATAACTACCCCAATCTCATTTTTCCAAAAATCCGGACCGGCAATTTTATGAATGCCATCATCCGCCCAGATTGCCACCTGGTGATCCTTGGAAGCAATATAAATGAGAACGGCATTGCGCTCCTGCGTATGATCCATTTGAAGCAACCAGAACAACTCTGCGGCCCGGTCAATCGGATTTACATACTTACAGCGACTCTCAATAAAGACCCTGATTTCTCCACTTGTCTTCTGTTCGGAAGCACGGATGGCTTCCAACACCCGCGATGCTTCTTCATGGGTGAAAAAACGAGCCTTGCGCTTAAGGAAAAAAAATGCCATCAGTCTTAGTTAAAATTGACTGTGGGAGCTTTTTCAGATCCAGCTTCCGCTTTGAAACCTTCTTTTACTGCGAAGCCAAACATACCAGCAAAGATATTATTGGGGAAACGGCGAACAGAACTATTGTACTCCTGAACAGCCGCGTTAAAATCATTCCGGGAAACTTTGATCCGGTTTTCTGTTCCTTCCAGTTGTGCCTGTAAATCGCGGAAATTCTGATTGGCTTTCAAATCGGGGTAGTTTTCAACTACTGCCAACAGACGCCCCAGTGCACTGGTTACGCCAGCCTGTGCCTGCTGGTATTCAGCCAGTTTTTCAGGAGTAATATTGGTAGGATCAATCTGAACAGAAGTTGCTTTTGAACGGGCTTCAATTACCTGGGTAAGTGTTTCCTGTTCAAAATTGGCAGCTCCTTTAACCGTATTCACGAGGTTGGGAATCAGATCGGCTCTACGCTGGTAATCACTCTGGACATTCGCCCATTTGTTTTTCACATTTTCATCCAAGCCAACCATACTGTTATAACCACTGCAAGCCCGGAAACCGAAGAGTACCAATACTCCGAGAACAATAATCAGGATCAAGTTTTTTGAATTCATGGCAGAGAGTTTATATATATAATTAAATGTACAATAATCCAGACAAAAAAAGGGAGCACCGGGTTGGATGCTCCACTAAAAAAAATATTCAACAACGGTTTTTAGCTATTAATGGCCGCGATACCCGGCAATACTTTTCCTTCAAAGTATTCAAGCATCGCACCTCCACCGGTTGAAACATAACTTACTTTTTCTGTATAACCGAACTGGTTAACCGCAGCCACCGAATCGCCACCGCCTACCAGTGAAAATGCTCCCTTCTCAGTAGCTTCTGCCACCGCATCCGCGATAGCTTTGGTACCGGCTTGGAATTTTTCCATTTCAAACACTCCCATCGGACCGTTCCAGAGAATGGTTTTGGAAGCAAGTATCACCTTGGCGAACTCCTGGCGGGCATCCGGACCAATATCAAGTCCCATCCAGCCATCCGGGATCTGATCACTTGGTACAGTTTGGGTATTGGCATTGGCATCAAACTTATCCGCTGCGATAGAATCTGAAGGAAGGTGAATATTCACGCCTTTCTTTTTTGCTGTTTCCAGCAAGGCGGCAGCCATTTCCAGGCGATCTTCTTCGCACAATGAATTCCCAATGGATCCACCCGTTGCCTTTTTAAAGGTATAGGCCATACCGCCCCCAATTATAATATCGGTTGCGCGTTCCAGTAAGTTTTCAATAATGAGAATCTTATCAGAAACTTTGGCGCCACCAATGATAGCGGTGAACGGCTTTTCTGAATTGTGCAGTACTTTTTCGGCACTCTTTACTTCTCCTTCCATTACGAGACCGAAGAAACGTTTGTCTTTCGGAAAAAATTCTGCGATAATCGCTGTAGAGGCATGCGCTCGGTGAGCAGTTCCAAATGCATCATTCACATATACATCACCGAGACGGGCCAGCTTTTCCGCAAACCCTTTATCTCCTTTCTCTTCTTCCTTATAAAAGCGAAGATTCTCCAGTAACAAAACCTGTCCGGCTGTAAGAGTTGCTGCTTTCTGAACTGCTTCATCTCCGATGCAATCAGACGCGAAATCTACCTGAACATCTAATGCCTTTGATAAATGGGCAACAATATGGCGGAGCGAGTATTTATCAGTTGGACCGTCTTTGGGTCTGCCAAGGTGACTCATCAGAATAACACTACCACCATCACTGAGAATTTTTTTGATAGTTGGGATAGCAGCCCTGATTCGGGTATCATCAGTGATTTCAAAGCTGGCATTCAGGGGAACATTAAAGTCGACCCGAATGAGTGCTTTCTCTCCCGCAAAGGAATGTTGACTAAATTGACTCATAGAAAATTGCTTGCGATAAAAAAGGAAAAGCGGGCAGAACCCGCTTTTAAGATTATTTGGAAATAAGTCCGGCGAAATATTTCACTGTGCGAACCAGCTGGCTCACATAGCTCATTTCATTATCATACCAGCTAACGGTTTTAACCAGTTGCTGATCACCAACCGAAATTACTTTTGTTTGAGTTGCATCAAAGATGGACCCGAAAGTAGAACCGATGATATCAGTACTAACGATTTCATCTTCTGTATAACCGAAGCTTTCATTGCTGGCAGCTTTCATCACGCCGTTTACTTCTTCCAGGGTAACTTTTTTGGAAAGCACACAGGTAAGTTCAGTAACAGAACCCGTGATGGTTGGAACGCGCTGCGCACCACCGTCCAGTTTACCTTTCAATTCAGGCAATACCAGTCCGATTGCTTTTGCAGCACCGGTGCTGTTCGGAACGATATTAGCTGCAGCAGCTCTTGCACGACGTAAATCACCTTTTGCGTGAGGCGCATCCAGGGTATTCTGATCGTTCGTGTAAGCATGAATGGTAGTCATGCTACCGATGGTGATTCCAAAAGCATCATTCAACGCCTTGGCCATTGGAGCCAGACAGTTGGTGGTGCAGGAAGCGCATGAAATAATTTCTTCTGAACCATCCAGGATTGAATGGTTCACATTGAACACAATTGTTTTCAGGTCGCCTGTAGCGGGAGCTGAAATCACAACGCGCTTTGCACCTGCTTTCAGGTGTGCGGCAGCTTTATCTTTATCAGTGAAGAAACCGGTACTTTCAATCACTACATCTACACCGTGAGAACCCCAGGGAATTTGTGAAGGGTCTTTCTGTGCATATATTTTAACCTCATCGCCATTTACGATGATGGCATCCTGTGTAGCTTTAACGTCTGCATCGAAGCGGCCTTGTGCGCTGTCGTATTTCAGCAGGTGAGCCAAAACAGCCGGAGAAGTAAGGTCATTGATCGCAACTACGTCAATACCTTCCATGTTATAGATCTGGCGGTATACCAGTCGTCCAATTCTTCCGAATCCGTTGATGGCAACTTTTACAGTGCTCATAATTGGTTTAGTTTGTGTTTTACTTTTAATGAATGAGGCGCTAAGTTACTATATCAGGATAGGCGAGAAAAATTTTCAAATTTTTTTTGGTAGATATATCGCGCTCCCTATCTTTGCACTCCCAAAAGGGAAATGCCGCGTTGGTCAATCGGTTAAGACGCATCCCTTTCACGGATGAATGACGGGTTCGATTCCCGTACGCGGTACAAAAAAGAGCTGAAATTTCAGCTCTTTTTTCATTTATAAAAGTTCCTGTTTTCTATTTCTTTGCCCGGAGGTATTGATTCGGCCATTCAATTTCTTCTCCTAATGCTGCGGCCGCCTTCAGAGGGAAATAGGGATCTCTCAAAAACTCCCTGGCCATCAGCACAATATCAGCTTTCTCTTCCAGTATCAGTTCATTTGCCTGTTGTGCGGATGTAATCAGCCCAACTGCCCCTGTCAGTATTCCGGTTTTTTTGGCGGCAGTTGCAAACCGCACCTGGTAGCCTGGTTCGAGGGGAATTTTAACACCACTGCTATTTCCCCCGGTGGAACAATCCAGCAGATCCACCCCCCTGTTTTTCAGGATCTCAGCCAGGTGAACAGTATCGATTTCTGTCCATCCACCCTCCACCCAATCGGTTGCGGATACCCTTACAAACAAAGGCAGTTCTTCCGGCCATACCGACCTTACCTTTTCCACTACTTCCAGCAGAAGCCGAATCCGGTTTTCAAAACTGCCTCCATACTGATCTGTACGTTTATTGGATAGCGGTGAAAAAAATTCATGCAGGAGATATCCATGGGCCGCATGGATCTCCACAATTTTGAAACCAGCTGCAAGTGCTCTTTTGGCTGCGGCAGCAAACTGTTCAGTGAGCTCGTGGATTTCAGACTGGGTTAATTCATGCGGCACGCGGTCGGAAGGATAAAAGGGTATGGCTGAAGGAGCGATAGTTTCCCATCCGCCTTCAGCAATAGCTAACTGTTTACCACCTTGCCAGGGCAGATCGCAGGAAGCTTTACGACCGGCATGTGCGAGCTGAATGCCGGCAATCGAGCCTTGCTGGTGAATAAAGTTGACAATGTTTTTTAGAGGGGCAATCTGTTCATCTTTCCACAGCCCGAGACAGCCCGGAGTGATGCGCCCTTCCGGGGTAACGCCGGTTGCTTCTACGATGATCAATCCGGCTCCACCTACCGCCCTGCTACCCAAGTGTACCATATGCCAGTTATTTGCAAAGCCATCGGTTGCGGAATACTGACACATAGGTGAAACAGCTATCCGGTTCGGGATTGTTAAGGATCGAAGAGTAAGAGGAGAAAATAATCCAGGCATATGAAGTATTGTTAAAGTAATATAACTCGATTACCCGGAAATAGTTGCATTAAAAAAAGCCGGTAGAAACCGGCTCTTGAAAAACAATACTACACATGTTGCAGAGTTTTTGCGTAATGCAATAATTTTTGTTTGAGGTCTTCCGGCCTAAACGGTTTAGGTATAAAATCATTAAAGCCTTTGTCAATCAGATCTGCCTGCATATGATCATATACAGCTGCTGTAAAGGCTATAATCGGAATATCTTTATCTGTCTTTCGGATATAGGCTACCACACCGGCCCCATCCAGTTCCGGCATTTCAAGGTCTACCAAAAGCAGATCTGGTTTTTTCTCGGAATATGCGCGAACAGCTTCCAGTCCGTTTACCGACTCAATAATCGTAGCATTCCATTTTGACAGGAAACGTTTCACCACCATCATGTTGATCGGATTGTCTTCTGCTACCAGGATGCTGACACCGGTGAGGTCTTCCATCCGAACTTCTTTTACTTCTTCAATATAACTCTGGCGTTCTGTTTCGAGCGGAAGTGTTACTGTGAAACTGAAGGTACTTCCCTTGCCAGGCTCACTTTCTACAGTGAGATCACCTCCCATTTTCTGAACGATATAATGACTAATGGCCAATCCCAAACCTGAACCACCGTATTTGCGGGTGGTTTCCAGGTCAGCCTGGTAAAACTTATCAAAGATCCGGTGCTGTTTCTCTTTCGAAATACCAATACCCGTATCCTGCACACAGAACCGAAGCGTAACATTATTGCTTCTTCTCATCAGAATTTTCACATTCATGCTAACGGTCCCTTTATCCGTGAACTTGATTGCATTGGACAGCAAATTGTTCAACACCTGTTGAAGTCTCAATTCATCACCAATAATATCGATACCCAAAACAGATGATATGTCCGATTGAAACATCAAATTTTTCTGGCGAACCGGGTTTTCAAAAACAGTTACTACTTTTTCAAGGAAGGCACTCAGGTTAAAGGGTTCTTTATTGAGCTCCATTTTATCGGCTTCCAGTTTGCTGTAATCCAGGATATCGTTAACCAGTGTAAGCATATGTTCGGATGAATGCTTGAGTACATCCAGCATCTGACGTTGACTGTTCAAGTGATACTCCTGGTGCAGCAGGTTGGTGGTACCAATAATTGCATTCAGTGGGGTTCTGAGTTCATGGCTCATATTACTCAGGAAGCGCGATTTCACCCTGGCAGCACGTTCTGCACGCTCTTTTGCTTTCAGTGTTTCAACCTCAGCTATTTTCACTTCGGTAATATCGAGGATACTCATTTTGGCATACTTGCATTTCTGATGCTCAAACACCACAATATTCACATAGGCAAAAATGGGCCGGCCTTCAGCATCCGAAAACTCCATATTTCCAAACCAGGGCGAATGTGCAGTAAACGATTCTTTACTAAATGCATTCAACCGTTTGGCAGATTCTTCTCCCAGGATGGATTCAACCGCAGTGAGTGTAATTCCATCTTTAGACCGGATGGAAAATAATTCCAGCGCACGTTTGTTACAATCTGAAATCAATTGAGTATCCAGATCAATAATAAATATGGCATCCAGGGAGGTATTAAAAATCGTATCGCCAAGATTCTTCTCACCGAGAATATCTTCTTCCTTTTTATTCAGGGCTTTCAGGATGGAAAAAGCAACCAATCCGGTCAGCAGCAATGAAAGGGTAAGATTAATCCGGAGATTGTAGATGTAATGTGATTGCTGTACCAGGTTACCGCTACCATTATTAGGTGAAATAATAAATGCTATACCGAAGAAGGTAAGTGTAGCGATTTCTGCAATGATGAGATCCTTGCTGATTTTGGTATCAATCAGAAAGATCATGGCAAAGATCACCGGGAAATAATAGAGGTATACACCCGATTTAATACCTACGAAATAACTTACTACCAGCACACCAGCATTAAAACTGATGATCACTACCCATTTTGCCAGTTCCTGGCGATTGTATAATCTAAGGAAGTAAGAGAAAAACAACATGGAACATACCATCAGGCAGGCAAAAGCTGCCATATATTCTTTCATGATCGTGCAAAGGATCATATTGAGTCCCGCAACGATAATTCCCACTTCAGTAAGTGTCTTTAAAGGGGAAGCAGGAAGGTTCTCCTGCCGGTGGTAGAGATCTTCCGCTAATTTTTCCCAATATCTCGTTACACCAGATAATATGTTGGTACGATTCATCGTTTTCTGTTTGGTAGTCGGAGTTTTTATCTGCCTATCAAACGTACCGAGTAATTAAAAAATTGTACCCTATGCAAGCCATTTCGGACACTGTGTTCCAACTCAGTAGCCAGTTTGACAGCATGCTTTTGCTAGAAATGCATGATAATGACCTGGCCGCTATTTCAGACATCTTTCTAACCTCCCACCAACAATTGTCAGAAGAAACGGCACGATATGCCTGGCTGGCAGAAAACGGAGAAATCACAGAGCTAAAGCGTAGAGTACACCTCGTAAAACCACTATGGGGGTATTGTGGTTTGTCCGAATTCCAGACACGTTTTCAGGAAATGGAAAATTTTTTCAGCTCAAATCCATCAATAAATGATTCGCTCATACGACTGGAGGCTGAAAATCCGTTTATACTGGAAGGACTGGAACTGATCAAACAGGAAGCCAATAAAATTCAGGAATTTTTAAAACAATAATGGTCATGAAGTATACAGCTGTTATCGTAGAAGATCTTTCCGTTGCCGCAGACGTATTGCAGAAATACTGCATTAAAAGTGGAAAAGTCAATGTGGTAGGAAGTTTCAAATCAACCGAAGAGGCGATTCCCTACCTCACTGAAAATTCTGTAGATCTTATTTTCCTGGATATTGAAATGCCCGGTGCCAATGGTTTCAGCCTGCTGGACCAGATGCAGTACCAGCCACAGGTAATTCTGACTACTTCCAAAACCGAATATGCCTTTGATGCATTCGAATACAGTGTAACTGATTTCCTTCGTAAGCCGTTCAGCTACCAGCGTTTTGTACAGGCATTGGAAAAACTCAAGCCGCTGAATGAGAAAAAAGAGGATACAGAAGAAATGTCGCACGTGTTTATTAAGAGCGATGGTAAACTCATCCGTCTGAATAACGATGATATTCTATATATAGAGAGTATGGGCGACTATGTAAAGTTTATCACGAATGATAAAAAGATCATCAGTCATAATACGATCAAGGCGCTGACGGAAAAAATCAATCCGGATGTGTTCTGTAAAGTGCATCGTTCCTATATCATCAATATGAATAAAATTTCAGATATCAGGGACAACACACTCTATATTGCCAATGCCAAAATCCCGGTGAGCAAGGCAAACAGGAGTACTGTAATGAGCAGAATCAAAATCGTATAAAATCAATTTATCGAAGCTATTTTTCCATTAATCGACAAAAGACTGGTACTGATCGAATCAATTTCTGAAAGCAATAAAGAGAGCGGATCTTTGATCTTGTAAGTAACCAGTTTAGTCCACAAAAGTTTTAGCCCCGCAAGTCCAGCGGGGCTTTTGCATGGAGGAAAGGACAAGGTGAGAAAGGAAGAGGGAGACGGGAAACTGGAGACGGCGTTTAAACGCGGTACAACCAGGCTTTTAGTTCATTGCCGATGGTGGGGGCTTCGACGAGGAAACCATCATGACCATAGGCAGAATCGATTTCGATGTATTGGGCATGCGGCAGATGGCTGGCAATTTTTACTTGTTCAGCAACCGGACAAAGCAAATCACTTGAAACGCCCATCACCAGTGTTGGTTGTTGAACAGATTGCAGTGTTTCTTCAAGACTTGCATTTCGCCCTCTTGCGATGTTGTGACTATCGAGTGCTTTGGTGAGCAACCAGTAGGCTTGCGCATTAAAGCGGTTCACCAGCTTCTCCCCCTGGTAGCGCATATAGGAAGCTGCTTTAAAATCATCCGACTTTTCAGGATCCGCTTCCTGTTGCTGTTTGATCATGGCATCGTAATTCCGGTAGGTCAGCATGCCGATCGCTCTTGCAGCTTTAAGTCCATTTCGACCGGCCTGATCACTGGCATCTTTCCATGTAGGATCTGCCTCAATGGCCATTCGTTGCGCTTCATGAATGGCAATTCCCCAGGCGCTTTCTGCTGCCGAGGTGGCAATCAGGAAAAGTTGACGGACCACTGCAGGTTCCAGCAGTGCCCATTCCAGCACCTGGTACCCACCCATGCTGCCACCCATCAACAGGTGAATCTCCGATAGGTCGAGATGCTGTCGCAACAGGATATGCGCTTTCACGATATCCCGGATGGTAAGCCTTGGGAAGTCCATATAATAGGGATTTCCGGTAGCCGGGTTCTCAGAAAGGGGTCCAGAGCTGCCATAACAGGAACCAATAATATTCGCGCAAACAATGAAATATTCTTCAGGATTGATGGCTGCTCCGGAGCCAATCAGTCCGGGCCACCAGGCTTCCGCATCCGCATTGGCAGTTAATGCATGACAAACCCAAACCACATTTGATTTTGACGGGTTCAAAGTGCCATAGGTGTGATACACAATTTCCAGCCTTTCCAGAACAGCCCCGGATTCCAGGGTAAAGGGCCGGGGCGATACAAAACGATGCTGCATAACTGCAAAGTAAACGCTCCCTCCGTTACCTTTGTAAGAATTGATAAAAAAATCCGCGTAACATGATTAAAATAGATGTGATCAGAACATCGGGCGATTATGGCTTTGAAGCAACAGATGCGAATGGACATACCGTAAAGATCGATACGAGTCCGGAAACCGGAGGAAACAACTTTGGTGTTCGTCCCATGCAGTTATTGCTGATGGGATTGGGAGGTTGCAGTGGCATCGATGTAGTAAGCATCCTGAAGAAACAGCGCCAGGAGATCACGCATTTTGACATGCATATTGAAGCAGAAAGAGAAACCGGGAAGGAACCGGCGCTCTGGAAAAAAGCAACCATCATATTTACGCTGGGTGGTACTATCGATGAGGACAAAGCCAAACGTGCAGCCCAGTTATCCATGGATAAATATTGTTCAGTTGCAGAAACCCTGCGTCGTGGTGGCTGTGAGATCAGTTACGAGGTAAGAATCAAAGCCTAAGCAAGAAGTACATGAAACACCCGATATCAAAACTCATTCGTACACAGATAGAACGCACGAATGAGATGGAACATTCACAGCCCATGTATCTGACCAGCAGTTTCTGTTTTGACAATGCAGAAGATATGCGGGCAGCTTTTGCGGATGAAACGGAAGACAATATTTACAGTCGTTTCAGCAATCCGAATGTGCAGGAATTTGTAGACAGGATGTGCACGCTGGAAGGAACAGAAGCAGGATTTGCTACAGCCTCCGGAATGAGTGCCATTTTTGCCAGCTTTATGAGTTTTCTAAAACAGGGAGATCATCTACTCTCCTGCCGCAGCATTTTTGGAAGCACGCATACGGTCATCACCAAATACCTTCCTAAATATGGCATTGAGCACAGTTATGTAGATGCCAGTGATATCGGAAGTTGGGAAGCGTCGATCAAGCCCAATACAAAGATGATCTACCTTGAAACTCCGACGAATCCTGCATTGGAAATTATTGACCTCGAAGCAGTGCGAACCCTGGCTGACAAATATGGATTGCTGGTAAATGTAGACAACTGTTTTGCTACACCGGTGAATCAGCAGCCGGCAGCCTGGGGCGCCGACCTGGTGATCCATTCTGCTACGAAGTGGCTGGATGGACAAGGACGGGTATTAGGAGGCGTTGTGCTGGGAAAAAAGGAATTAATCAAAGAAGTGTACCTGTTTTGCAGAAGTACCGGTCCTTCTTTATCGCCCTTCAATGCATGGATACTCAGCAAGAGCCTGGAAACCTTGGAAGTGAGAATGGATCGTCATGCTTCCAATGCGTTGTACCTGGCAGAACAATTATCAGGACATCCGAAATTATCCTGGGTTAAATATCCATTTTTGCCCAACCATCCGCAATATGCAATTGCTCAAAAGCAGATGCAAAATGGTGGTGGCATAGTCTGCTTTGAATTAAATGGCGGCGTGGAAGCTGGCAGGAAGTTCCTGAATAACCTGAAAATGTTATCACTGTCTGCAAACCTGGGAGATACCCGATCCATTGCGTCTCATCCTGCAAGCACCACACATGGTAAACTGACAGAAGCAGAAAGAATGGCTGTAGGTATCAGTCCGGGTTTGATTCGGATTTCAGTTGGCCTGGAAAACAAACAGGATATCCTGGAAGACATCCTGCAGGCATTGGAGCTTAGCTAAGCCCTACTTCCCAGTGGCGTTCGGGGATTTCAACATCGAGAAACCCTTTGTTCAGTAGACGTTGTTTGAACTGTTGCTGTACATCGTATTCTCCATGCACCAGGAATAGTTTTTTAACTGCCTTATAATCCTGGCAACCCAGCCATTGACTAAGATCTTCGTAATCGCCATGGGCACTCATGCTGCGTACAGAACCGATTTCAGCATGCACTTCATGTTCCACGCCAAAAATAGAGACTTCCTTTCTTCCAGAAAGGAGTCGTGCTCCCAATGAGCTTGGTTCACAATATCCAACCATTAGAATCGCATTGCGACTGTTTTCGACATTGTTACTGATATGGTGCTTCACTCTTCCTGCATCCGCCATGCCACTAGCGCTGATAATGACGCAGGGTTCATTCCGGAAGTTGAGCAGCTTGGATTCATCCACCGTTTTAACGTATTTGAGACCATTAAAATGGAAAGGATCATTGTCTGATTGCAGCAGGCGTTGAATGGTTTTATTAAAATATTGAGGATAGCGTTTAATCATCTCTGTTGCCTCAATACTAAGCGGACTATCTACAAAATAGTCCAGTTCAGGCAATCTTCTTTCTACTTCGAGCTGGTTGAGGGAATACAGAATTTCCTGTGTTCTGCCAACACTAAAGGCTGGGATGATCAGTTTCCCCTTGCGTTGCACACAAACTTTTTCAATCCATTCCAGCAAGTGGTCGGGAGTGGTAACCTGGAGGTCGTGCAGGCTATTTCCATAGGTAGATTCAAGAATGATATAATCTGCTTGCGGAAAAACTTCCGGGGAGCGCAGAATGATATCGCGGTAGCGTCCAACATCTCCGCTAAAAGTTAGCTGTTCTGTTTTTCCATTTTCGGTTATGCGTAAGTGAACGGCGGCGCTTCCAATAATATGGCCCACATCGGTAAAGAGTAACTCCACTCCTTCTTCAATTTCAAACCAGTTTCCATAATCGACTTCATGAAACATCCCGTTTACAGCATGTGCATCTTCCCTGGTATATAAGGGTTTCAGGTATGGCTGACCTGCAGCTGCTCTTTTTTTGTTGATGTATTTTACATCATCTTCCTGGATTTCTGCAGAGTCTTCCAATAAAATTCCAGCTAGTGCACGAGTGGCGGGAGTGCAATAAATTTTCCCCTGGAAACCGTCGCTTACGAGTTTAGGAAGGAGTCCGCTATGATCTATATGTGCATGGGAAAGAATTACGAGATTCACTTCTGAAGGATCGAAACCCCAGTGCCGGTTCAGGGAGTCCGTTTCTTTGCCCATTCCCTGGAACATTCCACAGTCCAGCAAAATTTTACGACCATTCTTTAAGGTAAGCAGGTGTTTGGACCCCGTAACAGAACGGGCTGCACCGTGGAAAGCAATCTTCATATTTTTTTTGTTTTAAAAGACCAGGTAATATAAAATTCTGCCACCAGTTCTCCGGATTGTGTGAGTCCTTTTGAGAGTACCCGGATCATTTGTGCTTCACCGGTAGTAACTGCCAGATTTACTGCCTCAGCAATTTCTTTGCCTTGTACACAGGTGAAAATGGTTACACCGGTTGCTTTTTTATGATAAGCAGCTTCGAGACCGGTTACCAGCATGGAAACTGCTGGCTGTCGTTTCCAGGTTTGGGCCATCGCCAGCAAACCTGTACTCATTTCAGCGGCCATTGCAAGGCAGGCAAAATAGGTTGAACGAAAAGGATTTTGAGTGAACCATTTATAAGGAACTGAAACATCGCTACGTTCATCCGTTGCGGATACCACCCTAACACCGGCAAAAAAAGCACTGGGCAATTTCATAAGCATGAACAACCGAAACCGGAAGGAACTATTCACTAGTTGCAGAAAAGCATTCGATTCATGCATGTGGCAGATGGATTGTAACTAAATATACCAAATCCGGGGGAAATAAAAATGCCGCGTCTTAAGACGCGGCAGACCAACAACACAACCGGACCATATTACTGAACGATAAAAGGACCAACAATGGCCAATACCTGTTCTTTGGTCAGGCCTTCATCAAAAGCCTCCGTAGCAGCCGAGGCTGAGATCATTGCACCATTGATGTTAACTATGTTGATTCCAGCTTGTGTAGTCATCTCTTCTCCATCATAACTAGCTTGCACAACCGAACCTATACCGGATTCTTTTCCCGTGATCCATGGCTTCACATCTCCAAACCCATTTGCTTTGCGCATGGTCCGGATATGTGCGGCATGGCGGGCTTCTACTGAATGAATATTAAGTGCTGCAGTGAGCAAGTCGCCGCCGCCTGTTATTTCTGCAGCTCTTCCTTTGTAAGCGCGCACCCCTGTATCTTCAAAGGTTTGGGCAACTGCCAGGAAGGTTGCATAATCAGTGAAAACATTGGCAAAAGTTCCTCCGGCAGTGAAATCAAAAGTAGGTTTAGCAACAGGAGTTCCTCCAGAAGCAGTGATCGCAGTTTTCAAAAATTCCACATGTGCTGCTTCATGATCACCGATTGTTTTGATTGCTGCAGCCGGGGCACCAGCAGGCACGAGGGCTGTTCCTTTTGCAATACCCATCGCATAGAATTCTGCTTCCAGGTATTCCAGCGTTAATGCATAATTCAATACATCCAGTACCACATTTTGGGAGGGACCTGATTGTGCATAGGCTTTTTTGAATATGGATCCGATAAAAAAAGGCAACGCTGCCAGGCCAATTTTCGCACCGATTCCTGCAAAAGATTTCATGGCAGTACGGCGATCACTCAGTCTTTCCGGCATTTCCGGATCCACTTTTTTAATTTCATTTATGATGTGTTGGAATTCCATAACATTCTTTTTTTGTGGTGTTAACGGGGAAGATTAGACGCGTTGATTTTTGTTTTGATAAAACCGGCAGCAACAGCCAGTACATCTGCGGGCATACGGCTGGTATCCAAGCCATTCATATCAACAACTGTATTGTCGGCGAAACTTCCATTGCTGATCAGGTCTCTGATATACGCTGCATGCCGGGCTTCCACGGAAACAATCTTTCCGGCGAGAGTGAGATAATCTGGGGTAACAATCAATTTGCCGGCACCATTGTATGCGGAAACCCCTAAGTCTTCAAATGCTTTAGCCGTAGCCAGCACACTGGCTCTGCTGCTGAAATCAACGGCACTGAAATCGAATTCCAGATTGGAGATAGCTGCTCCTGCCAGCGCGGATTTGAAGAACTCCCGATGCGCGATTTCATGATCGCGGATATCGGTGAGCAAGGCATTTTCGGATGCTGAAATTCCGTTATAGGGAGACTGCGCAACTCTTGTATAAAACGCGGCTTCGAGTTGTTCGAGCGCATAGGCGTAGTTGAGGATACCTACATCCCCGTTGCCAAGGTCTACCCCATTATTCATCATGTTGTCATCATCATTCTTGCTACAGGAAGAAGCAAGCACCATCATGCCGGTAGCTGCTCCTGCCATACCAAGAAAGGCGCGCCTTGACAAGGCCTCAGAAGATTTTTGGATCATACATTTCGATTTTCTGGTTAAAGGATATACCATTTACGAGAAACCGAAATGTATGGATTGGCTGAAGTTTAAATTATTTGATTGCGTAGTAAATCATCAAACGTATCGCGCCGGCGGATAAGTCTTGATTCTCCATCCAACACCATCACTTCCGCAGGTTTCAGGCGGCTGTTAAAGTTGGAAGACATCTCAAAACCGTAGGCGCCTGCGTTATAGAAAACCAGGAAATCACCTTCACGTACTTCATTCAGGGTGCGATCCCAGGCAAAGGTGTCGGTTTCACAGATATTTCCCACAACCGTATAAATCCGATCACTGCCATTGGGATTTGAAATATTACGGATTCTGTGATAGGCGTCGTAGAACATGGGGCGGATTAAGTGATTGAAGCCACTATTTACGCCCACAAAAACAGTTGCGGTAGTTTGTTTAATAACATTGGCTTTTACAATGAAATAGCCACTTTCACTCACGAGAAATTTTCCGGGCTCAAACCAAACCTGCAGGTCTTTTCCGGTTTCCTGCTGGTAAGCAGTAAATGCCTCCGCCACTTTTTCACCCAGCAAATCAATATCGGTTTGAACGTCTCCATCCTGGTAAGGCACTTTGAAACCACTTCCCAGATCAATAAATTTCAAATCAGGGAAATGCGTAGCGAGTTCAAACATCACTTCAAGTCCCTGGAGAAATACATTTACATCCTTAATATCACTACCGGTATGCATGTGAATACCTTCAATATTAAGACCGGTTGTTTTTACCACACGTTCAATATGGCGGAGTTGGTGAATTGAAATACCAAACTTACTGTCGATATGTCCGGTTGAAATTTTATAATTCCCTCCACCCATGATATGCGGATTAAACCGGATGCAGATGGGGTAGGAACCTTTGTATTTGGAACCGAACTGTTCGAGAATAGAGATATTATCAATATTGATATTAACCCCGAGTTTTTTGCCTTCATCTACTTCGGCAAAATCAACACAGTTGGGGGTGAATAGAATTCTATCGGGAGTAAAACCAGCTTTAAGGCCGAGTTGTACTTCGTGAATACTTACGCAATCGAGGGATGCTCCAAGAGATTCAATGTATTTGAGTACATTGATATTGCTGAGTGCTTTACAGGCATAAAAAAAGCGTGCGTTCACCTTTTTAAAGGCAGACTGCAATTTGTTGTACTGCTCACTAATTTGATTGGCATTGTACACGTACAGAGGCGTACCATATTCCTGTGCTAACTGCACCAGCGTTTCATCCGATAAATAAGACATAACTAGATTGCTTGCAAATTTGGCGAATATACAGCAGTTCTGTCTTATTTGCGAAGGGATGGTCGCTTATTGTTCAGGATCTTCTTCCGGAGAACTTTCTTCCTGCTGGTTGTCTTCTTCCTGCTGGTCATCGGCTTCAAGCAACTCACCGGTTTCGCTAACCAGCCAAACACGGTTGGTATCTGCGTCTTCGATGGTTTCAACCAGTGTGTCGGTAATGGCTTCATCATCTCCATTGGCAACATGAACCTGTCCACCAGTTAGCAGTGTTGGTTCCACTACCTGATCTGCTAAAACTTCTTTAATACGGGGCAGGTCTTCCGGACCATTTAATCCGAAATAATCCATAAAGGAGCGGGAAGTTGTATAAACCAGCGGTTTGCCTGGCATATCCTCATTACGGCCACTGATAACGATCAATTCTTTCTCCAGTAATTTCTGGATGGAGTAATCAGCACTAACACCGCGGATCGCTTCAATTTCCCCTTTGGTGATAGGTTGCTTGTAGGCAATAATTGCAAGGGTTTCCATAGCTGCCGGACTCAGGCGCTTCAGGAATTTATCACCATTCAGCTGGGCAACGGTTTTGTGGTATTCCTTCTTGGTAAGGAATTGCCAGCCACCACCGCTGAAACGGAGTTCAAATGGGTAAAACTCTGACTGGTATTTTTCAACGATACCCTCAATGCCAGCTTCAATCTGATCAAGTGTCAATTTATCTTCCATAAAGCCAAAAGCCTGGTTGATAAGATCGGTCAGTTCGATAGCACCCAATGGTTTTTCACTTGCGAAAATGAGGGCTTCAATATGAGGGATGATATTTCCGATTTCCATGGTTTCAACATTTTAATTTCCAATACACACGATCCTATGCTAAGGCAGCAATGAACATGCCGCAAGCTTCTCAAAAATGCTAAAAACAGGAAATGGAGTTATACACAATGTGGAAAAGCCCCTGAAATTAGCCCTGGAGCGCAGCAGCTCCACTCACGATCTCGGTCAGTTCGGTAGTGATGGCTGCCTGGCGGGCGCGGTTGTAGCTGATCTTGAGACTGCGAAGCAGTTCATTTGCGTTTTCAGATGCCTTATCCATGGCCGTCATACGTGCTCCGTGCTCAGATGCATTGGCATCCAGTACTGCCTTGTACAACTGGGTATTCAGAATTTTAGGCATTAGTTCAGCAATCAGTTCTTCTTTATTGGGCTCAAAAATGAAATCACTCTTTTTTGCATTCGCTGCTGCCGTAACCTTTGGAATTGGGAGGAAACGCTCCACCACAAAACGCTGGGTAGCGGCATTCTTGAACTCACTATATACAATTTCAACTACATCAAACTCTTTGTTCTCAAAAGCCTTAACAGCAGCCTGGGCACAGGCCTGAACTGTTTCGAAACGGAGATCAAGGAAAATATCTTTATAAGTAGCGTCGGTTTTGTAGTTGGCTTTCAGCATCGCCTCATAGCCTTTCTTACCAATGTTCCAGATCTTCACATTTCCCTGGGCCTGCTGGGCACTGTAACGCTCAGCAATAACCGCTTTGGCAGCTTTAATGATATTGGCATTGTAGGCACCTGCCAGTCCGCGATCACTGGTAATTACAATCAGCAGCACTTTTTCCACCGGACGCTCGGTTGCCAGAGCCCCCCCTACTTCACCTTCAGAATTGCTGACGATATTGGACAGCATTTCCTGCAATTTGGTAGCGTAGGGACGCATCTGAAGAATCGCATCCTGCGCACGGCGCAATTTGGCGGCACTAACCATTTTCATGGCTTTGGTGATCTGCTGAGTGCTCTGAACGGATTTGATCCGGTTGCGTACTTCTTTTAATGCTCCTGACATAGTAGGGTGATTTTCCTCAATTTGGCCGCAAAGGTAAAAGAAAACAGGTAATTTCAATAAATCCCGCATGGAAAATGTGGCTCTTCCAATTCCGGTTGGCTTGCCGTACCTTTGCCAGCCTGACAATTTGACTAAACAGGAAGTGTAGCACTGAAATTGACAGAGGTAATTACGCGCAGAAACGAAATCTTTTAAGACAATACCCAAAACGATGTTAGGTTTTATTCAGAAACTATTTGGCGGAAGCAAATCGGAGAAAGACGTTAAAAGCATCCAGCCATTAGTGGCTAAGGCGAATGAATATTTTGCTGCTTATCAATCACTTAGCAACGATCAGTTAAGAGCCAAGACCAGGGAATTCAAGGATCGGATCCAACAACATGTAAGCTCCATAAACCAAGAAATTGCACAACTGAACGCCCAGGCGGAAGCTCTCCCCTTCAGTGATTTCTCCGGTAAGGACGCAATTTACCAGGAGGTGGACAAACTCAAGAAGAAGAAAAACGAGCAGCTTGAAGAAGTGCTGAAAGAGATCGCTCCGGAGGCATTTGCTGTAGTAAAAGAAACCAGCCGCCGCTTCAAGGAAAATCCGGTTATGATCTCCAGTGCCACTGACCTGGACAGGCAACTGGCAGTTAAAAAAGAACACATAAAAATCGAAGGCGATCAATCCCATTTCAGCAATAGCTGGACAGCAGGCGGCAATACCGTAACCTGGAACATGGTGCATTACGATGTGCAGTTGATTGGTGGATTTGTGCTGCATTCCGGAAAAATTGCGGAGATGGCAACCGGTGAAGGTAAAACCCTGGTATCTACCCTGCCCGCCTATCTGAATGCACTGGCGGGCGAAGGAGTTCATATTGTAACGGTGAATGATTACCTGGCGCGCCGCGACTCTGAATGGAATGGCCCCATATTCGAATGGCTTGGATTGACTGTGGATTGCATCGACAAGCACCAGCCCAACAGTGAAGAGCGCAGAAGAGCCTATATGGCGGATATAACCTATGGCACCAACAATGAATTTGGCTTTGATTACCTGCGTGATAATATGGTGCACAGCCCGGATGAAATGGTACAACGTAAACACCATTTTGCCATGGTGGATGAGGTGGACTCCGTATTGATTGACGATGCGCGGACGCCTTTGATTATCTCCGGACCTGTACCCCGCGGTGAAGACCAGCAATACCATATTTTAAAACCACGTGTTCTGCAATTGGTAGAAGCACAGAAGCAGGTGGTGAATAAATTCCTGATTGAAGCCAGAAAAAAGATTGCAGAAGGAAACGATGACCCGAAAGATGGCGGTCTTGCTCTGATGCGCGCCTATCGTGGTTTACCAAAGACCAGTGCTCTTATCAAATTCCTGAGTGAGCCCGGTGTAAAAGTAAAATTACAGAAATCGGAAAACTATTACCTGGCAGATCAGTCGAAAGAGATGCCAAAGGTAGATGCCGAATTGTATTTCTATATTGATGAAAAAAACAACTCCGTTGATCTGACTGAAAAAGGTATTCAGATGATTACCCGTTCCGGGGAAGATCCTGATTTCTTTGTGCTGCCAGACATCAGCTCCAAACTTGGAGAAATTGAAGCAGACGCAACTGCCAGTGCAGAAGATAAACTGCAGCAAAAAGAAGCACTGTTAAACGAATACACACTCAAAGCGGATCGCATTCATACCATCCAGCAATTACTGAAAGCTTACACTCTATTTGACAAGGATGTAGAGTATGTGGTAATTGAAGGACAGGTAAAGATTGTGGATGAGCAGACAGGTCGTATCATGGAAGGTCGTCGTTATTCAGATGGCTTACACCAGGCGATTGAAGCGAAGGAAAATGTGAAGATTGAAGCAGCGACACAAACCTATGCTACCATTACGTTACAGAACTATTTCAGGATGTACCACAAGCTGGCGGGTATGACGGGTACGGCTGAAACAGAGGCAGCTGAATTGTGGGATATCTATAAACTGGATGTAGTAACTATTCCCACCAACCTGCCTATTTCAAGAAAGGATCAGCAGGACCTGGTGTACAAAACAAGAAAAGAAAAATTCACTGCAGTAATTGAAGAAATTGAGCAGCTCCGCAATGCCGGCAGACCCGTACTGGTAGGTACCACTTCAGTTGAAGTAAGTGAATTGTTAAGCCGGATGTTGCAGGGTAAAAAGATTCCTCACAACGTATTGAACGCAAAGCAGCACGCAAGGGAAGCCCAGGTGGTAGCCGAAGCTGGTTTGGCAGGCGCGGTAACTATTGCCACCAACATGGCGGGACGTGGTACAGATATCAAACTGGGACCAGGTGTAAAAGAAGCAGGCGGATTAGCAATTATTGGTACAGAGAGACATGAAAGTCGCCGGGTAGACCGCCAGTTACGCGGACGTGCAGGTCGCCAGGGAGACCCAGGTACTTCTCAGTTCTATGTATCCATGGAAGATGACCTGATGCGTATGTTTGGATCCGACCGAATTGCTTCCCTTATGGACCGGATGGGATACAAAGAAGGGGAAGTGATCCAGCACAGCATGATAACCAGGAGCATTGAAAGAGCGCAGAAGAAAGTGGAGGAAAACAACTTTGGTATCCGTAAGCGTTTGCTTGAATATGATGACGTCATGAACAAGCAGCGGAATGTTGTTTATAAGAAACGTAATCACGCCCTGTTTGGAGAGCGCCTGGCACTTGATCTGGACAATGCATTTTATGGAGTGGCAGAAGGCCTGGTAACTTCTTTCAAAGAGCAGGATGACTTTGAAGGATTCAAACTGGGTGCTATTATGAATTTTGGGCTAGACACACAGATTACAGCAGCGGAATTCAAATCTGGCAATGCACAGCAACTGGCAGATCGTTTGTACCAGGAAGCAACCGCAAGATACCAGCAGAAAATGCAGGCTATTGGTCAGCAGGCAGTGCCGGTATTCCAGAATATCCGCAGCACACAGGGAAGTCATATTGAAAATGTGGTAGTACCGTTTACGGATGGACGTAAAGGCATCAACGTGTTAAGTAATATGCAGAAGACACTTGATACCAACGGCCGGGAATTAACCAATGCATTGGAAAGAACCATCACGCTGGCACTCATTGATGACTCCTGGAAAGAGCATCTTCGTGCTATGGATGATCTGAAGCAAAGTGTACAGACTGCTTATCTGGAGCAGAAAGATCCGTTGGTGATTTATAAAATGGAAGCCTTTGATCTTTTCCGCAAGATGGATGGTGAAGTGAATCGTGAAATCGTTTCTTTCCTGGCCCATTGCGGAATTCCGATGGAACAACAGCAACCTGCAGAAATCATCAAAGAAGGTCGCGAAGAAAAGACCGATATGAGCAAACTGCAATCCAACAAGGAAGATGTTGATGCAAGGGGTGATGATTATGCAGCCAATCAGAATGATTATTATGACCCAAGCGGAACTCCAACCGTACGCGAACCCATCCGGGTTGGACCCAAGGTAGGACGCAATGATCCTTGTCCTTGTGGAAGCGGCAAGAAGTATAAAAACTGTCACGGAGCGTAATCAAACGATTGAGCAAATTATAAAAAGGTGTCCTGCGGGCACCTTTTCTTTTTTAACTTAGGACTGAATCTGACAAAACCAACCGGCATGAAAAAGTTTCTTTCGACCCTTTGTATTTGCGTTGTTCTTTCCTGTGGCAGCAGTAACCAGAAAGCCTCTTTGCAGTGGGTACAGTTGTTTAATGGCAAAGACCTGAGCGACTGGAAAGTGAAAATAAAGGACCATGACCTCCATGATAATTTCGGGAATACCTTTCGGGTAGAGAATGGTGTATTGAAGGTTTCCTATGATCAATATGATGGATTCAAAGAAAAGTATGGTCATATTTTTCATAAGAACAAATACAGTCATTACCTGCTGGGGGTGGAGTATCGTTTTGTAGGTGAGCAGGTGAAGGAAGGGCCGGGTTGGGCGATAAGGAACAGTGGCGCTATGTTACATTGCCAGGCCCCGGAAACCATGAAAAAAGAACAGGATTTTCCGATATCCCTGGAAGCGCAATTCCTGGGAGGAAATGGCAAAGACCCCAGAACTACCGGCAATCTGTGTACACCGGGTACGAATGTTTTCTTGAATGACAAATTATTTACTCCGCATTGTGTTAATTCCACTTCCAAAACCTATCATGGCGACCAGTGGGTACGTGCAGAAATGCTGGTATTGGGTGATTCCATCATTAAACATATTATTCAGGGAGATACCGTATTGACCTATACACGTCCTCAATACGATGGTCGTGATCCATGGGTGAAAGGCATGGGGCTACAAGATGGAGGACTGATTGGTGAGGGTTATATCTCCCTGCAATCAGAAAGCCATCCGATTGAGTACAGAAAAGTGGAGATAGTGGATTTGAGTGCATTCAAAGATAATGCGGCAAAACTGCAAGCGGCATTACAAAATATCCCTGCTACCAAAAAGGAAAAATAGAACGTGCGTCACTAAGTTCGGCCCTTAATTGTTTGAGGGCCCGACTGATATGTTTTTCTACTGTCTTTACCGAAATTCCCATTTTTTGGGAAACCTCTTTGTAAGGGTATTGTTCCAGTTTGTTAAGAATAAATGCTGTCCGGCACTTCTCTGGAAGATCTGCCAGCGACTTCCCCAATCGGTTGTTTAATTCATTAAACTCAACCAGCTTTTCAGTATTTTCTGAAGCCTGAAGAGAGGAGCTGGCAAGATGTTCGGAATAAACATTTTTCACCAATTGATGCCTGATAATATGGGCAGCTTTAAACTTGATGGCATTTGTCAGGTATCCCATAACATTTAAATCATCTGGCAATTCACCTCTTCTAAGATATAATGCAGTATAAATATCCTGCAAAACATCCTTTACAATTTCTTCATCATGTACGAGTTTGAAACAGTAATTGCTCAACTGTTGAAAGCTGCGCTGGTAGAATTGTTCAAAAGCAGCAGGATCGTTCGCTTTGATACGCGACCACAAATGATCTTTAATATGTCCTACAGGGTAAGAGATGATCTTCGTTTTGAACAAAACTAGGCGGTCCGTATTAACTAAATATGAATTCAGTTGATTTGTGAAAAAACAGATGGGGGTATTTTTTGATTGGCGGCATATTCATGCAAAAGCCCCCTAATGCTGCGAAGCAGGTTATTGTATTTATTGGAAAAATTTCAATCTGATCGTCTGACAGAGCCGGAGTCCATTGAGTTGGAAACATGGTTTCAGCAGGTTACGGACAAAAAAAATTCCTTACAGGGGGAATTGCCCGAAGAAAAGATAAAAACACTTGAGGCAAGTGTATGGATCGGTGTACAGCATGCTATTCAGTCAGCGGAGTTAAAAGTAAAACACGCGCAACGTACAAAAAACATATTCAGGTGGGCTGTTGCAGCCATACTAATTGTATCAGTAAGCAGTTTGGGTATATACCTGAACAAACCTGCTAACTCCTCAGGGCAAACAGTAATTGCAGGCACCAGTAAAACCCGTATATCCAATACCGGTAGTGACACAATGATCATTCATTTATCTGATTGTTCTACAATTAAATTAATAACGGGATCCACAATTGAATACCAGAACACATTCGGAATAAAAGATCGGCAGATCAGTTTGGTTGGCAAGGCTTTTTTCTCCGTGCAAAAGGGTCTTCCACTTGCTTTTCGTGTTCAAACTGGTTTCATTTCAACAACAGCGCTTGGGACCAGTTTTACCATTGACACCCGCAACCAGCAGTCTACATTTATAAAATTACATACCGGAAAAGTACAGGTGGAATATGTAAGAAACGGCACTAATCAACGCCCTGTATATATGAAACCAGGTGATAGTTTACAAATCAGTAAATCAACTGGTAATTCTGAATTATACGTTGCTAAAAAAAGGTCGATACCTGCTATAAAAGCAGCTCCACCTGCGAAACCGGATTTAATAAACAGATCAGGCTTCAGCAAAGTATTTAATCAATCCTCCTTGCCAAGAGTATTACGGGAATTGGAAGCCGGATATGGAATTACCATCCAGTACGATTCCGACGAATTAAGTGATTTTTATTTTTCGGGAAAAATACATGAGAAAGACCAGCTAAAGGATATCATAAGGCGCCTGGAATTATTGTATTCGCTTCAAATCAAAGTCAGCAACAACGGCCTGGAAGTACAAAAAAAGTAAAACATCTAAATATTCAGTAAACATGAAACATTGCTACAAAGTGATGAGGGGACTTATTGTGTATAGTCTTACCCTACTGCTTATCCTCATTCAGTCAGCTCAGGGTGAACTAAAAGCACAAGCATTGGCTCCTACCCTCAAAGGATTAATTGAAAACGAAAAAGGAGATCCATTACAAGGCGTAACTGTCAAAATTGAAAACCAGCAAACCAGTTTTACCAAAACCATTAGTACAGACAACAGAGGAATATTCAGTTTGTCTGATGCACAACTGGCGGGACAACTGCAAATTACGATTTCACATGTGGGATATGCTACTCAGCAGCTAACCCGCACCAATATGCAGGCTGGAAAAACGGAATCGATCTATCTGCAGTTAAGAGATTCAACAGGTTCCTTAAATGAAGTGGTAGTAACAGCATTGGGAATAAAAAAAGAAGAAAAAGCAATTGGATATGCAGCCCAAACGGTTAGCAGTCAGGAAATAAACGATGCCCGATCCAACAATTTCGCCAATGCACTTTCCGGTAAAGTGGCTGGCCTGACAATGGTTTCACCAGGATCAGGGCCATTGAATTCAGTACGTATTTCATTGAGAGGGGATGCATCGTTAAATCCGGAAGGCAACAATGCGCTGATCGTTTTGGATGGTGTGCCAATGAACAGCAACCTCACTTCATCCGGAGTATCCAATGCTTACCAGGCGGGTTCTGGTAACGATGTACCGGTAGATTTCGGGAATGGTATCAGTGACATCAATCCGGATGATATAGAAAGCATAACAGTTTTAAAAGGACCCAGTGCGACTGCCTTATACGGAAGCAGAGCTGCGAATGGCGCTTTATTAATCACAACAAAATCGGGTGCAAAAAAATCAAAAGGGATTGGCGTAACGTTTAACTCCAATACAAGCGTAAACGATATTCTGAGATGGCCCGATTTTCAGCATGAATATGGACAGGGCACCGGAACACAAAGAAATACGAATGGAGATAAATACTATTCATATGGAGCTTCTGAAGATGGCGCCAGTACGAGTGGTACCAGTAGTGCGTATGGACCCAGATTTGAAGGGCAATATTATTACCAATATGATCCTTCGGTAGAAGGAAGAGGCGCAGAACGTACCCTCTGGAGACCCTATAAAAACAATGTAAAAGACTTTTGGAGAACAGGTTATACGTTAAGCAACAATCTTTCCATTGAAGGAGGATCAGAACGGGGTTCAGCGAGGGCATCCATTACTCATACCAAAAATGAATGGATCATGCCCAATACGGGGTTTGAAAGAATTACAGCGGCTGTGAGTTTAAACTTTAAAGCATCTGACAGACTTCGTATCAGTTCCAAAGTCAACTTCACTAACAAGACCAGTGATAATCTTCCTGCAACTGGATATAACAATCAATCCATCTCCTATTTCATGATTTTTCAAAACCCGAATGTCGACCTTAATTGGTACCGGCCGATTTGGAAAAAAGGCCTGAATCAAATTGATCAAATTCATCCTTTTAGCTCCTTTATCGACAATCCATTTCTGATTGCATATGAGATGACAAATAGCGTAAAAAGCAACCAGGTAGTCGGAAGCCTTAGCGCTAACTACACCATCAGTAAAAAGTTTGAATTCCTGGTTCGATCTGGTATTGACATGAGTATGGAAGACCGGCAAACCCGTCGGCCTTTCAGTTCAGCCAATTTTAAAAACGGCTACTACAGGGAGCAAGCCATTAACTTTTATGAAATCAATACGGATGCCCTGCTAACTTATAAGGAAAAGCTAGGAAAAAACTTTCAGCTAACAGCATCAGCCGGTGGCAACCTGATGAGCAGGAGATACAATAGTTTGACTAGTTACGTGAATGGATTGGTGATACCGGGTGTTTATATGTTAGCGAACGGAATTGGCACACCTGTAACCAATTCTATCGACCGAAATAAGAACCTGAATAGCTTATATGCGTTAGCTTCCATTAATTTTCAAAACAAAATATTTCTCGACATCACCGGTAGAAATGACTGGAGCAGCACCTTACCGAAACAAAACAATTCCTTCTTCTACCCTTCTGTAAGCAGCAGTTTTATCCTATCAGAATTGATGTCATTACCAGCTGTGATTTCTTTTGCCAAACTCAGATTGTCAGCAGCACAGGTAGGTAATGATACAGATCCTTACAAGACAAGAAAATATTATGGCACCAGTGAATTTCCAAGTTCAGCGTCCGTACCAACCACGTTGCACAATGTAAATTTCAAACCTGAGATTTCCAACAGTGTGGAAACTGGCCTTGACATTCGCTTTTTTAAAGGAAGGCTTGGAATTGATTTAACCTATTATAACAATATCACCCGCAACCAGATCCTGGAAGCTCCATTGGATCCGACAACCGGATACAGCAGAGCTGTATTAAACGGTGGAAAAATTCGAAACCGGGGTGTTGAATTGGTAGTAACAGGAGAGCCTGTTAAAACGAAAAACTTCCGCTGGAACAGTTTCCTTACATGGGCAAAGAATCAGAAAAGAGTATTGGAGCTCACAGAGGGAATGGAAGACAAACAGGACATCGGATATGGAGGAAATGCTACCATTCAGGCCAGGGTAGGTGGAACCACCGGAGATATTTATGGATTTGGATTTTTGCGATCTCCGGATGGGCAAATCATTTATACAGCTGCCGGTTTGCCAGCAAGACCGCAGGAGATTCAGTATATCGGCAACGCTTATGCCGATTGGAAAGCAGGATTCCGGAATGAATTCTCTTATAAAAATTTGCGCATGAGTATCCTGTTTGATGGTCAGTATGGTGGCATTATTTATTCCCAGACACATCACAAAATGAGTGAACAGGGAAAACTTAAACATACACTCAGAGGCAGGGAAGAAAATTTCATTATTGGCGAAGGGGTCGTATTGGATGCTGAAGGTAAATATGTTCCCAATACAACCAAAGTATTACCTCATCAATACTATGCTGATTATTACAGAAGAGCCAATGTGGAATCAAACTCATTCGACGCTTCCTATATTAAATTAAGAGAAGCCAGAATTGAATACAATCTTCCGATGAGCTGGATCCGCAAAACAAGTTTTCAACAGGTATCACTTGCCCTATATGGCAGAGATTTATGGATGTGGACCGAGTTTCCCATATTCGATCCGGAAACTGCAGCGCTCAATGGATCAACGATTCTCCCAGGTATTGAAATGGGACAGATGCCCACACAGCGAACCTTTGGATTTAATCTCACAGTAAAACTTTAATCGATTCAATTAAGCATTATGAAACAAATTCGAATAAGCCTGCTCATCATTAGTTTGGCAAGCCTGGTTTCGTGCACCAAAAATTTCGAGGAAACCAATACGGATCCTAACAGAATTAGCCAGATTAGTCCCGGCACCTTACTAAATCCGATATTATATTCCGTAACCGCCTTCAACATGGAAAAAGCGGATGACTTTACCTTTAACCTTATGCAGGTCGCCTTACCATATCCAAGTGTTGCGGGTGGTGTTCACCGGTATGACATACAGGAAAACGCAGGTGCCTCCACCTGGAATACCTATTATCGCTGGCTGACAAACGTACTGGAAATGCACAAGGCTGCAGTTACTGCTGAAGATGTCAATTACCAGGCAATTGCGCTTACATTAAAAGCATGGATTCTTTCAAACACAACGGATTGTTTTGGAGACATTCCGATGGATGAAGCAGGCCGTGGAGAGGAGGGAATTTTCCGCCCGGCATTTAATACACAACAGGAAGTATACACCCGCATATTATCAGACCTCGAGTTGGCCAACACCTTGTATAATCCTTCGAAAGCCATGAATTTTGGCACTGATATTCTGATGGGAAATAATATCAGCAGATGGAAGAAATTTACCAATTCACTACGAATGCGATTGCTGTTACGTGTTTCAGCGAAACCCGAAATGAATAGCCTGGCTCAGTTGAGAACAATGATCGCCGATCCTACTACCTACCCTGTATTTACGAAAAATGAGGAAGCGGCCATTCTTACACTTTCCGGGGTAACGCCTTTTTTATCGCCCTGGGGAAGAGCTGTTGATTTTACTACCTTTCGCGCAGCCGGAAAATTTTTTACTGATGAACTAAACGCGATGAATGATCCGCGCAGAGAAAAGTTCTGCACACAGGCCAGAAATCCAGCAGGTAATACCACCATTGGTTATGAGGGCATCCCAAGTGGATTTGATGGATCAGAAAGCCAGTTTGACTATATCCCATCCAATGTAAACATTGCACTTGTAACAGCACCTATGATCTGCCCAATACTTCCTTATTCTGAAGTTGAATTCATAAAAGCGGAAGTTGCGTTGTTATCAGATGATCTGACTACAGCTAAGACCTCCTATGAAAAAGGAGTAAAATCGTCTATCGAACAATGGGGAGCAACCCTGCCAGCGAATTATTTTGAAAATACGGAAACAGTATTTGATGGAACCCTGGAGCGCATCCACCGTCAAAAATACTTTAGCTTGTATTTTGTAGACTTCCAGCAATGGTTTGAACACAGAAGAACTGGTTTTCCTGTATTACCAAAGGGAGCAGGTATGGTAAACGATCAGAAAATGCCCGTACGCTATTATTACCCGATTGCGATTCGGTCCACCAATACCGAGAATTATAATAAAGCAGTTGAACGGATGGGCGGAGATAATATTAATAGTAAAGGATGGTGGGAAAAATAAAGCATATGAAATACAAATTATTAAGTTACTGTTTAGTTTTCAGCCTGCTGAACCAGGTGGTAATGGCGCAGACCATAGCAAAAGGCTATGTTTATGCAGATAGCAATAAAAACAACAAACGTGATAAAAAAGAAAAAGGTATTCCTGGAGTGGCGGTATCCAATGGCATCCAGGTAGTGCAAACCAATTCTTCCGGTTATTACGAAATTCCGATATCGGATGACCAGTTGGTTTTTGTTATCAAACCTTCTGAATACAGTTGCCCGGTAAACGAGTTCAATCAGCCGCAGTTTTTTTATAATCATAAACCGTCTGGATCGCCGGCTGGTTTTAAGTATAAAGGAGTAGAACCAACCGGACCCCTACCTGCTTTTGTGGACTTCCCACTGCTTCCACAAATCGCTACGGACACCTTCACAACCTTGTTATTTGGAGACCCACAACCCTACACGGAGAAGGAAGTGGAGTATTTTGCAAGAGGTGTAGTTGCTGAACTGGAGGGGTCTAAAGATGCGCTATTGGGTTTGAGTTTGGGCGACCTGGTGGGAGATCATCTTGATTTACATAATCCCTATATCAAAGCAGTGCAGAAAGTGGGTATACCCTGGTACAATCTCATGGGTAATCATGATATGAACTATGATGCTACGGCAGATTCCTTGGCAGATGAAACTTTTGAAAGAAATTTTGGTCCGGCCAATTATGCATTTAATGTAGGAAAAGCGCATTTTATCATACTTGATGATATTCTGTACCCCGATCCAAGAGATCAAAAAGGTTACTGGGGTGGTTTTCGTGCTTCACAACTTGAGTTCATTGAAAATGATCTTAGGACGGTACCATCAGACCGCCTCATTGTGCTTGCTTTTCATATTCCCTTAAAAAACAGTGAAGAAGCATTTCGCTCAGCTGATAGAAGGCGACTCTTTGAATTGTTGAAAAATTATCCCAATACCTTATCCTTATCTGCCCATACCCATTTGCAACGAAATGATTTTTTTGGGAAGGAGGACGGCTTTGAAAGAGCAAAACCGCATCATGAATTTAATGCAGGAACAACATCCGGCGACTGGTACAAAGGAGAATTAAATGAAGCCGGCATTCCCGTTTCAACCATGCGGGATGGAACTCCAAAAGGGTATGCATTTCTACAAATTACCGGTAACCAATACCTGATTGACTATAAGGTTGCCGGCAAACCAGCCTCGTATCAAATGGAAATAGCCGCACCGAAAGTTATTCCGTTTAAGCAAAGGACATCGGCAGGCATACATGTCAATTTTTTTATGGGCCATCGGGGATCGCTGGTTGAATGCAGGATTAACGGAGGAGCCTGGAAAAAAATGAACTATGTGGAAGATGCGGATCCTGCATATCTGCAGGCAGTTTTTAAATGGGATATGTCAGATACGCTGTTAAATGGTAAAAGACCCAGTAATCCTGAAAAATCTACGCATCTTTTCAGAATCGGCTTTCCTACTGACCTTCCGGAAGGAACACATCAAATAGAAATACGGGCAACCGATATGTTTGGCCGTGTCTTTGCTGCTCAACGCGGTTTCAGGGTTGAAAAAACTACAGAATAGATCCAAGCCTCCTTCGGGAGGCTTTTTTACAATTTCAGCTTTAATCCTTTTTTACTAAGCCATCCGGCAATTTGAATCATTAAGAGCGAGAACAGCAAAGATTTAAGCAATCCGACTGATCCGGTCAATGCCCAGTCGGGCAGGTAAAGGCCGGAAGGACGAATCATTGCATACGCAAAATAAGGAAGTGCATAACAAAGCAGTGTGTCTGTTCCTCCCGGACGAATGGCTGCAAACCAGTTCGATTTTTGTTGTTGATCCACCAGCTGATAGACTAGTAAAAAAAGTACCAGGAAAATTGCGACACAAATCATCACCCAGGAAGGCGTAGCCTGAATTTTGGATATTCCCCAAAGCGGCCGGGTCAGAAAACCAGCAACAAGCAACAGCAATGCAGAACCCCCAAATAAAACTGACAATTTCGCCATGGACTGATCTGCCTGGCGTCCTTTCCAAAATACCTGGGAAGCCCATGCCCCGCCAATTGTAAATGCCGTCATGGCACCATGCCCAATGGGTGAAAGAAGTGTATTAAGCAAGCCCTGTTCAGGCAACCAATGAAGGTGGTGCGCTACTGAAATAATTAAACTAATAACTGCAGCAACTGCGATAGGTATTATCTTTCCATTCACCCAGGTAAAGAGTAGAGCAGCTAGCAGGTAGGCCCAACCGATCAAACCAAGAATGCCCCACCACCAGGTAGTGAATCCCGATAAACTTTCGGCTGAGCCACCCCGATAGATAAAAGCTAATGCCCCGAGCACCAATAAAGCCAGTACCTGGACTATGCGGATACCTGTTTTATTCCAATGTTTTGGATATTGGTTCCAAAGCACCATAAAAGCGATCCAACTGATTACATTCCACGCTCCCCTTGAGAAACCGGTTGCAGTTTCGTTGATATTTTCTCCGTTTACCAGGAATACCCCCATCAGGAGCAGGGCAATCCCGCGCTGGAGAATATGAAGGGTAAGTTGTTGTTGGTTATCTCCTTTCGCCTGCCGGTTTCTAACTGCAAAGGGGATGGACATACCAACGATAAAAAGAAAACCCGGAAATACAATATCCGCAAAGCCCATTCCGTCTGCATCTGCAGCAACATGTTCCAACCAGTGTGGAATATCTTTCAGTGTCCAGAGGTCATTTACGAAAATCATTCCAAACATGGTGAGTGCACGCAGCACATCAATAGAAGCCACGCGAATGGGGGCTTTAGGGATAAAATCAGAGCTCATTTAGTTTAGGTTATCCCTCTAATATACCAAATTTCCTCACCCGTCCGGTGGCATCCACCTGAGGCGGAGTGAACTAAGATTTTACTTTTTCGTAAAGTGCAGTTTTTCGTCGCGCTCATCATTATCATCCTGTAATTCAATTTTGGAGTTGGTGCTTAGTACGATATCCCAATCGTCATTCAGTTCAAGCAGATCCCGGTCTGTAGTGGCAAGCAGGATAACCAATTCGTTACTGCCATCATCCCTGCGGGTAAGCCAGGTACCGGTAGTGGTAACCGCTCCACGTGTCGCAGTCAACTTTCCGTCAGCGGCAAAAACAAAAGTATACCCGTCATAATCGCTGGTTTCGTCTCTCCCATCATCTGTAAGCAGGCTTACTTTCCAGCTTCCATTGATCAGGTAGGAGTTGGTAACTGAATTTGCGGGTGTATTGGTTGGATCATCATTATCGTCATCCAGTCTGTCGCAGGCAATCATACCTAAACTCACAAACAGAACAACCACCAGTTGCATCATATGCTTTTTCATATAGTTCAATTTAAAATCTGAACGAATTAATTTGAACTTGGTTGCCGCCACAAGAAAAAAGGTAACCGAGTTGGTTACCTTTTTTTAATTATTTAGTGAGTCCGTATTTTTTTCTGTATCGTTCATCCAATTGCTTGTGTTTATCCGTCAGATCGACTTTACGTCCCTGTATAAAGGCATGCAGGATGATGCTGCTTCTCATATCCAGGATATCCCCCTCGCTCACTACCAGGCTGGCATCCTTACCCACCTCGATGGATCCGGCCTGGTCACCAATACCCAGGATTTTCGCAGGATTCAGGGTGATGGCCTGCAGAGCCTGCTCTTTGGTTAACCCGTAGGCAGCAGCTGTACCGGCATTAAAGGGAAGGTTTCGGCCGCGGGTCTGTCCGTCCGCATCATTAATTGCATACAAAACGCCTGCCTTTTGAAGTGCAGCTGCGGTTTTGTAAGGCTGATCCACATCATCATCAATTGAGGTGGGCAAACTATGCATCTGGTTCAGGATTACTGATATGTTGTTTTGTTTCAGCAGTTCGGGCATCTGATAAGATTCGCTACCACCAACAATAACAACATCCATCCCGAATTCCTTGGCAAAGTCAACAGCGATCAGCATTTCCTTTACGATATCACAATGAACGAAGAGTTTCTGCGACTTATTGAACAGCCCTTTTACCGCTTCGTATTTCAGGTTGGTGCTAGTGCGACCTGTTTCATTTGCATAGGCTTGGGCTTCCCGAAAAAAGCTCTTGATTTGGGCAATCTGCTCCAGTCCTCTTTTCACCGGATCGCCAGGTGCAGCAGCACCCATAAAGAAAGCGAAGCGGTTAGGACGGTTGATCAGGGATGGCATTCTAAGATGCAGCCCATTTTCCATTTTCACCGCAGCATCTTCCCAATTCCAGGCATCCAGTTGAACCACGGAGGAAGAACCGCTGATCAGTCCACCATCCGGCACAATATTAGCCATCAGGATACCATTTGTTTTCAGTGTGTTGATCACCTTGGAATCGGTATTGTAAGCTACAATAGAACGAATGGAGGGATTGATCTCACCCAATTCTGTATGGTCAATAGTAGCCCGGACACTGTTGACTTCCACCAACCCAAGCGTGGAGCTGCTAAGGATTAGTCCGGGGTAGATATGTTTACCACTGACATCGAACACTTTCACATCATCCATTGGGATGGGCAGGTTTTGTCCGATTTTTTCAATCTTGCCATTTTTGATCTGAATGGTGGTATTCTCCAGCACCTGGCCATTACCAACATGTACGGTACCATTTTTCAGAAAAAGCAGTCCCTTGTATTCAGGCGCAGGATAAACATTTTCCTGGGCAAAGGAAGCAGTTGAAATCAGGTAAGCTCCCAGTAATGCAATTATTTTGTTTTTCATTGTTGTCTCGTTTAGTCGTTAGAATTGATCTCATCTGCGTCTACCACCAACAGACCATGACTATGCGCATGGTCGCTGCAGGTATGCATAATTTCCATACTTGCACGGGCCGGCGCCATTGGAGCGCCTGATTTTTTTTCACCAATCATTTTCTGTGCAAGACGGCTCTTTTCTGCTGTGATTTTCGCACGCAGTTCCTGGTCGCGCTGACGATCGAAATATACGATTCCATCTACGATGGTTTTTTCAGCCTTTGCATAAATGCTGAGCGGGTTATCTGACCAGAGTACCAGGTCGGCATCCTTCCCTACTTTTATGCTGCCCACACGATCTTCTACATGTAGCATTTTGGCTGGATTCAAGGTTACCATTTTCAAGGCATCCTCTTCACTCATCTTGCTGTATTTTACGCTTTTGGCGGCTTCCTGGTTCAGGCGACGGGCCATTTCTGCATCATCACTATTGATGGCTACATTCAATCCGACTTCCTGCATGATAGCTGCATTCTGCGGAATGGCATCTACTACCTCCATTTTATAATTCCACCAGTCGGAAAACGTACTGGCATTGGAACCATGTGCTTTCATTTTATCCGCCACCTTATAACCTTCCAGGATATGGGTGAAGGTGTTGAACGTGAATCCAAATTTGTCACCTACACGGATGGCAGCAGTTATTTCACTTTGAACATAAGAGTGACAGGTGATGTATCGTTTTTTGTTAAGGATCTCCACCAGTGCATCCAGTTCCAGATCACGGCGAACAGTAGCCCATGGATTGGCAGTTGCCCCTTTCTTACCCTTAGGCACAACCGAAGCAGCCGCAATTGCTTTTTCATAATCACGGGCACGGGTAAACGCATCTACCAGTACTTCTTCCACACCCATTCGGCTATCAGGGAAGCGATTGTTGGCGCTACTACCGGAACGTTTTACGTTTTCACCCAGTGCAAATTTGATCTGGGGAATCCAGTTAGCGAATTTCAGTCCTTCAGCATCTGCACCCCAGCGAAGTTTGATTAGCTGGGTCTGTCCACCAATGGTATTGGCAGAACCATGCAGGATATGGGAGGAAGTAACCCCTCCACTCAACTGGCGGTAAATATTTATATCCTCCGGATTCAGGTTATCAGCAATGCGTACTTCTGAAGTAACCGATTGTCCGCCTTCATTAATGGAAGCTGCTGCGATATGCGAGTGTTCATCAATAATCCCGGGTGTAAGGTGTTTGCCGGTACCGTCAACCACTGTAGCGCCGGCATCTGACAGACCTTTACCTACTGCAGCGATCTTACCATTTTTAACTAATACATCTGCACCTTCCAGTTTGCCATCTTTTTCATTGGTCCAGACGGTGGCATTCCGGATCAGGAGGGTTTGCTGCTCCGGCATTTTTTCAAAGCCATACCCATTGAAAGGAAAAGGAACAGCACCCAGCTCCGGAGTGATTTTCTTTTTAACACTGTCAGCTTTAGCAGACTCTTCTTTCACCATTTTGGTTGTCCAGTAGAACTTATTGCCACTGGCATCTTCACCTGTACCCTGCCAACCATCTGCCTGGCTAACACCACTAAGACGGATATTCTTTTTGGATTGTTTGCTTTCAGGGAAACTGAGTTTAACCAATTTGCCATCAAAGCTAAATTTTCCGGTCAGCGTATCTTTCTGAATAACGGAAGCAGCGCCACCTGCTTTGATCAGCAAGTTGTATTGTTGTGGTCCTTTGGCACTGTTTAAAGTCAATTGAAATTCACCCATAGGGGCAGACCAGCTATCCTCTTTAACTCCGTATTTTTTACCTTGTACCCAGTTTTGCAAAATCACTGTTTTGTCATGGAAAACAGGTCCGCTGGTAATGATAAAATTTGCCCATTTGCCGGTAGACAGGCTACCAACTTCATTATACACACCCAGTAATGTTGCAGGTGTTTTAGTAAGGGCATCCAGTGCTTTGTTTTCAGACAGTCCGTATTCAATTGCTTTTCGCAGATTCGCCAGGAATTGTTTGGTATCGCGAAGATCTGCTGCGGTAAGTGCAAAGGGAATATTGGCCTTTTCAAAAGCAGCCGCATTCGAGGGCGCCATTTCCCAATGTTTCATATCGGAAAGAGAAATAAAGCGGGCATCGTTCGGATCTTCAACATCCATCGCCTGGGGGAAGTTTAGCGACAGGATGAAAGGAGCTTTTGAAGCAGCCATTTCCCTGATCCGCTGGTATTCATTACCGCCAGCTTTGATGATGTACTGGATGCCGAATTCATCACCGATTTTGTCAGCTCTTAGAGCCATCCACTTATCATTGGCTTCGAAGATCTGGGGCAGCGACAGGTTTTCATTCCAGGATTGAAGACTTAGATTAAGTCCTTCTTTAGCCGCATTGTTTTTATACCATTGGGCATCGATAAAACTTTGACGCAGTAAAGCGATCGTACCCATCAGACTGCTGGGATAAACCTGGGTGGAGGATCCCTTACTGAAAGAGAAATGAGATGCTGCCTTATCTTTTAAGATAGTTTTATTTTCTTTATCGTCGGCCAGGGTAACCAGGGTGCCGGTACCACGGGCAATACCATCCTGAACATGCGTGAGCACGGTTCCAAAACCCTGCTCGCGAAGTTGTTTGGCTTTTTCTTCATTGGCAGCAAATTGTGTTACAGCCTGAACATCGGAACGAATTGCCTGGTTCCAGCCATAAGCGCCTTTCTGATTGGAAGTTAGCTGTGCGGGGGCATTGAAATTAAACCGACGCTGAACAGCTGCCAGGGGAGGCATGCCATAGTCGGAATACATATCAATAAAGGAAGGATGGATGTACTTTCCCTTGCAATCAACCACCATCGCTTCCTTGGGAACAGTTACATTGGTGCCGATGGAGAGAATCCTGCCATCTTTAACCACCATGGTTGCTGCATTGAGTACAGAACCGGATTCTGCTACAATAGTTGCATTGGTAAATGCATAGGTGGCAACTTTTTCATCAGCAATGCCATTAACCGGGAAAGTCGGTTGCGCCTGGGCCAGGGAACCACTGAGCACAGCGCAGAGCAGTGCGGGTAACCGAAGGCCTGAGGGCAGCATAAAATGCTTTCTCATGTGTGTTACTTGTTTCGTTTGTGTGAAGTACCGAATTTAAGTAAATGGTATAACTTCGACTACCGATTTTTATCAGCGGTCGGTTCATATTATGAATATTGCTTCTTTTATAGACCATACCATATTAAAGCCAACTACTTCTATCGGGGACATTGAAAAATTATGTGCAGAGGCCGTTGCTTATGGGTTTGCAGCAGTTTGTATACCCCCACCTTTTGTAAAAAGAGCGGTCGCCATCCTGGCACCAACCTCCGTAAAAGTAGCCACCGTAGTGGGTTTCCCTTTTGGGTATTCCGCCACGGAAGCCAAGGTAGCAGAAACCGTACTGGCTATTGTAGACGGGGCCCATGAGGTAGATATGGTCATCAACCTGGTAGCACTTAAACAGCAGGACTGGACCTATCTGCAGAAAGAAGTAGCCCTGCTGGTGGAAGTATGTCATAATAAAGGAAGAATCTTAAAAGTGATTATAGAATCAGGTATCCTGAGTGAGGAAGAAATTATTGGTTGTTGTGAAAAACTGGGGCCGCTTGGTATTGATTTCATGAAAACATCCACCGGTTATGCTGAAAAAGGAGCCAGTGTGGAAGTGGTTCAGTTAATGCGAAAGCACCTACCCCCGCAGGTACAGATCAAGGCTTCTGGCGGAATCCGGGATTTTGCATTTGCAAGTGCACTAGTGGAAGCCGGTGCAAACCGTCTGGGCTGCAGTGCGAGTGTTGCCATTGCGGAGGGAAATCCAGCCGGGGAAACTACCGGAGGTTATTAGTAAAATATTAAAATGAACGGTCCTGCCAACTTTGGCGAGGATTTTGAATGTCTTAGTAACATGAAAACCCTGACAATCTTATTTTTTGCCTGCATGTTTACCCTTATCGGTTATGCCAATCCGGTAGCAGATACCATAATCGTAAAGAAAGATCCCAGGCTGGATCAACTCGTGAAAAAGCAGATTGAGATCAATGAAGTAACCACGAGGGAATCCCGCCGGAATGTTCCAGGTTATCGGATCCAGGTAATTAATACAACCGACCGGAATGCAGCCATCAATGCAAAAACTACAGTTTACAGGTTATTCCCGGAGTTGAAAGCCTATCTTATGTACCAGGCACCCTATTTCAGGTTACGGGTGGGCAATTTTGAAGATAGAAAAATGGCGGAGTCCTACCAGCGGCAATTATCGCGGGAATTTAAGCAGAATGTATACATCGTGAATGATGTGATTGAAGTGAATCCGGACAAGAGCACGGAAGAATAGTTTTGAAGTAAGAAGTAAGAAGTGAGAAGTAGGAAGTTGGGAGAGCGCTTATATTTGTGGGATGGGGAACCAGAAGCAACAGGTATTACAGGAAAAAATAAGGCAGAAAGCTGCTACCTATGCAGCAGAATATATTGCCATCCGGCAACACTTACATGCCAATCCGGAATTAAGTTACCATGAATTTGAGACCAGCCATTTTGTGCAGGAACACCTGCGCAAGCTGGGCATTCCATTTACGGTAATGGCTACTACAGGTGTAGTGGGACTAATAAAAGGTCGAACCCCCGAAAGCAGGTGTGTTGCCTTAAGGGCGGATATGGACGCACTTCCTATTCTGGAAGAAAATGATATACCCTATAAATCAACCAGGCCAGGTATCATGCATGCCTGTGGACACGATGTACATACCAGTTGTTTACTGGGTGCAGCGCGTATTTTACAGGAGCTAAATGATGCGTGGACGGGCAGCATCAAACTGGTTTTTCAACCAGGTGAGGAGAAAAATCCAGGTGGGGCCAGTTATATGATCCGGGATGGAGTATTGGAAAACCCGGCACCTGCCGCGATATTTGGATTACATGTACATCCGCAATTACCGGTTGGACAGGTAAGTTTCCGGGCCGGAAAAGTAATGGCGAGTGCGGATGAGATTTATATAACCGTAAAAGGAAAAGGCGGACATGCTGCTGCACCAAACCTTACAACCGATACCTTATTGGTTGCCTCACAAATGGTCGTTGCTCTTCAACAGGTGATCAGCAGAAACAGGGATCCGCATCAACCTTCCGTTTTATCCATCACTTCCATACAGGGTGGACATACCACCAATGTTATTCCAAGCGAAGTTAAAATGATGGGTACGTTCAGGGCTATGGATGAAGGCTGGAGATTCAAAGCGCATGAACTGATCCGAAATATAGTCGAGGGTATTGCGCAATCCATGGGGGCTGAAGTAGACTTACACATTGATGTGGGCTATCCCTCTGTTTACAACAATGAAGGCCTGCATGAAAAAGCCAAAGCAGTTGCAACAGATTTTCTAGGAAGTGCCAGAGTAGAAGAAACAGAGTTGAGAATGGGTGCTGAAGATTTTGGCTATTATTCGCAACAGATTCCTGGTTGTTTTTACCGATTGGGTGTAATGAATAAAGAACGTGGCATCGTATCCGGAGTGCATACGCCCACGTTCAATATTGATGAATCTGCCATCGAAACCGGGATGGCTATGATGGCTGTATTGGGAGCCCTGGTACAGCCCTGATCAGGGAGCTGGTTTTAAAAGGTAAAACCATTTTGCAGGACCCGTCACAGATGTTTCACCTGAAATTGTTCCTTCCAGATTGGCAAGTTGTAATTCCTGGCCGAAAGCAAGTTTCGATTGTCCATCCAGCTTTAGTACCAGCTTTTCAATGAAAGTGCGGTCGGGAATAGTCAGATCCGAATTATTCGCCTGCACAAAAAGAGAAGCAAATTTCAAAGGAGTATTTTTATCTCTTTCCCTGTTACCCAAAGTAAGGATGCTATTATTTTGCATGGCTACTTCAATTTCAGCATCAGCGGCAACCGAATCCAGTTTTGCCGTGGCACCATCAAGCATTAACAAACCGTTGAAGGGCATAAATAAATCAAGATAGATTTCATTGCGCTCCTCATCTTGACTATTCTCTGCAGATGCAGGTAGCGAAAACACCAATGTATCGCCTGAATTTTCAACAGAAAGCCGTTCATTCGCAGAACCATATTTGCGGTAGTATACACTATCAGAATAATGAATGGTGCATTCAAGTTTGGTTCCTATTGGCGCTGTCAATTTCAACAAGCCGGTATTTGAGATAGGTTTAGCTGCACGTGCTTCTTTTTCCATTTCAGTCATACCCAGTACATAATTACCGCTATTGACTTTTGCTGAAAGCGCCAGCATGATGGTGGTTGGAATCAGTACGAGGTTGATTAGCAGGATTACTAATAATTTATTACTTGTTTTCATCTGAATAGGTTTATGCTCTTACGTATTTATTTTTAAAATTCTCAAAAGCTGGAACCAGATCGGATGGTTCCATGCCTAACATAAACAGAACCCTGAAAAATGCGGGGAGTTCACTGTTGGTAAATTCCTGTTTCCGGTAGTTCAGCGCATTGTCTTTGGCAGCTTCACTAATGAAGTAGCCGATTCCGCGCCGGTCGTGAATGATCTGTTGCTGCTTGAGGACTTCATATGCACGCATGACCGTATTGGGATTTACTTCCAATTGCATACCCATCTCCCGCACACTGGGCAATTTGTCTTCCGCTTGATATTCGCCAAGCAGTACCTTCTCGCAGACAAAATCCACAATCTGTAGATATATAGCCTGACCTGTTGTATTGAATTGCATGATTAATTTCGTTTAAGGGTATACGTTAAATTTCCTTTTCTTTCAAACGGAACCAGGTGATTACCCAGAACAGAGGCACCCAACTATAGGTAAGTATGTAACCAAGTACTTTTGATAAAGTTGAACCTAAGGCATAGGATTTATAGACTCCATAATTGGTAGGATCATGATATTCTCTCAGCTCCAGGTTGTTCCAGTAAAAGTTATAATTAGGGAATAAGTTTATAGCGAGCTTGGCTAACAGGAAACTCAGGGCTCCCCCAATTATAGTGACAAAAATGACTGTCTTTATAAAAGCAAATTGTTTGAAATAAACAGAACCCAGGATAAAGAGTGATTGCAAGCAGAAATAACCCCAGATGATATAAGGGAATGCTTCCCCAAAACCATCTTTCCAATTCATCGGTTGGTAACTGGCATGCTCATTTTCTTTTAGATATTGCTCAATGTAAACCTGCGCCCCCCACTTGCTGAGAAAAAAGCAGGCTGAATAAACCAGGAAAAAAAGTACCAGATTGAAAAAGAAAGTGACCAATAGCTTTTCTGTAACGCTTGCGGGAAAGGTCAGCCAGTATTGTCCCTTTTCCTTATTGCCCAGCATGTTAAAACTAATGCTGCCATAAATAGTTCCGCACAAAATCAGGCCGATAACATATATCTGGTAAGCCGTCATTTCGGAATAATTGTGGCCATCCATCAGCACCCAGAAGAGATACATGCAAATTCCCATCATTCCCAATAGTGCCAATGCCCCAAGCGTATAAAACTTTTTATTCTCGATCCATTGTTTGCGGATTAATCCAAACAAACGTTCAAAACTGAATTCGCTATTCATAATTAATTGGATAAGGTTGATTATTTAAATGCTTTTTGTACCGCCTCCTTATTGGAGATAATGGCTTTGTATAACATCTCAAGGTCCAATCTCCCCTCCTCCCCTTCGTCGTTGAGCAGGATAATGGCATTCCCTTTTAAGGAAGTCTCTTTGTAAAGCGCAGACCGTACTTCCTCACTGTCGAAAGAAATTTTGAAATGCAGGCGATTGGTGATGCTTCCAATAGTCTGATCAAAGAGAATACCGCCTTCGTCTATTATGGTGATCCGGTCGATCAGGTTCTCCAGGTCTTTTACCTGGTGGGTGGAAATCAGGATGCATTTTTCTTCACTAACCGCACCCGCCATCACTTTCCGGAACTGGCTTTTACTTACGATGTCCAGCCCATTGGTAGGTTCATCCATTAATAATATGGGGGTGTTACAGGCCAAACCAAAACTGATCAATAATTTTTTCTTCTGTCCATAGCTCATTTCCTGCAGGTGCTGGTCGCGGGGAATGGCAAATTCACCCAGATAGTTAGTAAACTGTTCTGCGCTGAATTGGGGATAGAATCCGGTATTGGCGGTTAAAAATTCATTGATGGAGATATTCGGCAGGTAAAACTCTTCTGGCACCAGGAAAACCTGCTTCAAAAAAGCTGGCTGGCGTTTGGCCGGTGTATAACCCAGCACGTTCAGCTTTCCCTCTTTTGGGAAGAGTAAACCATTGATCAATCGGAGCAGGGTCGATTTCCCTGTTCCGTTTTTACCCAGCAGTCCATAGATATGTCCGGGTTGAAGATCCAGCGACAAACCACTGAATACCGGTTTGTTTTTGTACCTGAAATGAATGTTCTGGATGGATATCATGTTTTATTGTTTTAGTGTACTACTTAACTAGTACAGTACAAATGTAGCGCTTTTTCTTTTCCAACCAAATCTTTTTGCAAAATGTCATTTCGTATTTTGCACCCGTATGAGTAAAGAAACCAGACGTTCCCAGGCCCTTGAGTACCATGCGAAAGGAAGGCCTGGGAAAATTGAAGTGGTTCCCACCAAAGAGGCCAAAACCCAGCGGGATCTGTCGCTGGCGTATAGTCCGGGTGTGGCCGAACCCTGTAAGGAAATCGAATCCAACCGTGAGAACATTTATAAATACACTGCCAAAGGCAACCTGGTGGGAGTCATCACCAATGGTACTGCGGTATTGGGACTTGGCGATATTGGCCCGGAAGCCAGTAAGCCGGTAATGGAAGGGAAAGGGGTATTGTTCAAGATTTTTGCAGACATCGATGTATTTGATATAGAGATCAATGAAAAGGATCCCGAAAAATTTGTGGAGATCGTTCAGGCACTGGAGCCCACATTTGGCGGGATTAACCTCGAAGACATCAAGGCACCGGAGTGTTTTTATATCGAGAAGGAGTTGAAAAAGCGGATGAAAATTCCGGTAATGCACGATGATCAGCATGGAACAGCTATTATCAGCTCAGCTGCCTTATTGAATGCACTTGAATTACAGAAGAAAAAGATCGAGAAAGTCCGGTTTGTAGTGAACGGAGCAGGAGCAGCAGCCATGGCATGCGTAAAACTTTATGTTTCGCTGGGGGCAAGGCATGAAAATTTTACCCTTTTTGATAAAGATGGGGTATTACATGCAGGCAGAACTGACCTGGGAGAAGACAAAGCACCTTTTGCCGTAAAATCTGCGGACTGGACACTTACCAAAGCCATGAAGGACGCGGATGTATTCCTCGGATTAAGTGTCGGGAATGTAGTCACTACTGAGATGGTACAAAGCATGGCGAAAAATCCCATCGTATTTGCGATGGCCAACCCCGATCCTGAAATCACTTATGATAAAGGAATTGCCGCCCGCAAGGACCTGATCATGGCAACCGGAAGAAGTGATTATCCCAACCAGGTAAACAATGTATTGGGATTCCCATTTATTTTCCGGGGTGCATTGGATGTACGAGCCACTCAGATCAATGAGGAAATGAAACTGGCGGCTGTACATGCGCTGGCGGATCTGGCAAAGAGCCCGGTTCCAGATATTGTAAACCTGGCCTACAATGAAAAGAATATTGTTTTTGGTCCGCATTATATTATCCCTAAACCGCTGGATCCGCGCCTGCTCGCTTGTATTGCACCGGCAGTAGCGAAAGCGGCCATCGCCAGTGGGGTAGCTACTACTACTATTAAAAACTGGGAAGCCTACGAAGAAGAATTAAACAACCGGCTGGGTATCGACAACCAGTTGATGCGTGTAATTGGCAGCAAGGCCAGACGGGATCCAAAACGCCTGGTATTTGCAGAGGCAGATAACATGAAAATCCTGAAAGCTGCTTCTATTGTTTTTGAGGAAGGTGTCGCTTACCCCATACTGTTAGGAAATGAAGAAAAGATCCGTAGGATCGCGGAAACCCACCAGATTGACCTCGATGGTATTCCTATCATTGACCCCCGGAGTGATGAGCAGGAGGAGAAGAGAAAGGAATATGGACAACTGCTCTTTTTAAAAAGACAGCGTAAGGGCCTGAATAAGTACGAATCGATCAAGATCATGAAAGACCGGAACTATTTTGGTTGCATGATGGTGGAAACAGGTGATGCAGACGCCATGATATCCGGACTCACCCGTAATTATGATGAAACCATCCGGCCGGCCTTGCAGGTGATCGGTACGGAAGAAAGCGTAAACAAGATCGCCGGTATGTATCTGTTGCTGACAAAGAAGGGGCCCATCTTTATGGCAGATACCACGGTAAACTTCAATCCAACTGCAGAGGAACTGGCGGAAATCACACTGATGGTAGCCAAGGAGGTTCGGAATTTCAATCTCACTCCCCGCATCGCAATGCTGAGTTATTCCAATTTCGGAAGCAGTGCATCACCAGAAGCGCAATTGGTTGCCAAGGCGCGCAAGCTGGTGAAAGAGCGTAATCCATCTTTAATTGTAGATGGTGAAATGCAGGGGATCATCGCTTTTAATAAAGAAATATTAAAAGAGAACTATCCGTTCAGTGAATTGGTTGACAAGGATGTGAACACCCTGATTTTCCCTAACCTTGCCTCTGGTAACATTGCCTATAATCTATTGAAGGAAGTAGGTGGAGCCGATGCTATTGGTCCGATTCTGTTGGGATTGAAAAAGCCCGTTCATGTATTACAGTTAGGAAGCTCTGTTCGGAGTATCTTTAACATGGCATTGGTTGCGGTAATAGATGCACAGATGAAGTGCAGCCGCAATCAGACAGAAGAAATCGTTCGCAAATCCAAGTGGTGGAAACGATTCCAGAAGGTCAGCAAAGAAATGTAATTAATCAGCTAAGCGCATAGCATGAAATTTATCCAGGAATTCGGAAGATACATACTGATGTTAAGGGATATGTTTTCCAAACCGGAGAACCGCAAGGTATACTGGAAGGAATTCATGCACCAATGTAATGATATAGGAATCGGATCGCTCGGCATTGTGGTCATCATCTCCGTATTTATGGGTGCCGTATCCACCCTGCAAACAGCTTATCAACTGGTGAGTCCGCTTATTCCAAAATCTTCCATCGCTCAGATCGTTCGGGATACTGTGCTTTTAGAGTTTGCCCCTACCCTTGTTTGTATTGTATTGGCGGGGGTGGTAGGCAGTAAAATTGCGAGTGAACTCGGAAATATGAGGGTAAGTGAACAGATTGACGCGTTGGAAATTATGGGGATTAATACAAAAACCTACCTGGTGTTACCCAAGATTGTGGCAGCCCTGGTGGTGATACCCATGCTGGTGGTGATATCAGCCGGACTGGGTATCTGGGGTGGCCGGCTGGCCGGGCAGGCGGCGAATATTCTTTCAACCACTGATTTTGACAAGGGGTTATTGAATTCTTTTCTGCCGTACAATGTATTTTTTGCAATGGTAAAAGCCTATGTTTTTTCTTTTATCATATCCAGTGTACCTGCCTTTTATGGATATTATGTACAGGGAGGAGCGCTTGAAATCGGACGGGCCTCTACCAAATCGGTGGTGGTGAGTTGTGTATTAATTTTATTTGCCGATTACGTGTTGGCAGCCATACTCTTATAACATGATAGAAGTTCAACATATCAAAAAAGGTTTTGGCGATAAAATCGTAATTAACGATGTAAGCGCCGTTATGGAGGATGGTAAATGTAACCTGATCATCGGATCGAGTGGAAGCGGGAAAACCGTATTCATGAAATGCCTGGTGGGATTGTTTCGTCCGGATAGCGGCTCCATATTATATGATGGTGAAGACTTCACTAACATGGACGCTGCCGGTAAAAAAGAGATCCGGAAAAAGATTGGCATGTTGTTTCAGGGATCTGCTTTGTTCGACAGTTTGACAGTGGAAAAAAACATTCAATTTCCGCTGGATATGTTTACCAACTGGACCCTTGCGGAGAAACGCAAGCGAGTAGATGAGGTATTGGATCGGGTGGAGCTAAGGGATGCCAACAAAAAGTTTCCCGCTGAGATCAGCGGTGGGATGAAAAAAAGGGTAGGCATTGCCCGGGCAATCGTATTAAATCCCAAATACCTGTTTTGCGATGAACCCAACTCTGGCCTTGATCCGCAGACTTCACTCGTGATTGACAAGCTGATCAAGGAACTGACGCAGGAGTTTAATATTACAACCGTGATCAATACCCATGATATGAACTCCGTAATGGAGATTGGGGATAAGATCATCTATATGTACAAAGGAGAAAAGGAATGGGAAGGGAATAACAAAGAGATCATCTTCAGCAAGAACCAGCGCCTGAATGAATTCATCTTTGCCTCAGACTTCCTCCGGGATGCAAAGGACATGCGGATGCTGGAGCAGACCGGCAAGATTGACAACGACCGGAATATGGAGGACCTGGTCCGCTAATTTTCCCTTTGGAATGCACCGGATATCTGCCCATTATACCTTAGTTTTGCCCCCGATCAGTAAAATATAGCCATATGAGCGTTTTAGTAAATAAGCAATCGAAGATTATAGTACAGGGATTCACAGGAACGGAAGGAACTTTCCATGCTACTCAAATGATCGAGTATGGCACCCAGGTAGTGGGTGGTGTTACTCCCGGTAAAGGTGGTTCAACCCACCTGGATCGTCCTGTTTTTAATACGGTAGCCGATGCTGTGAAGGCAACCGGCGCCAATGTATCCATTATATTTGTTCCGCCTGCATTTGCAGCAGATGCCATTATGGAAGCCGCAGAAGCCGGTATTGAACTGGTGGTATGTATCACAGAAGGTATTCCGGTGCAGGATATGGTTCGCGCCAAAAATTTCCTGCAGGGCCGCAAGACCCGCCTGGTTGGTCCAAACTGTCCGGGTGTAATCACTGCCGACGAGTGTAAAGTAGGCATCATGCCAGGATTTGTATTCAAAGCTGGTCGTATCGGTATTGTTTCCAAGAGTGGTACCCTGACTTACGAGGCGGCAGACCAGGTTGCTAAAGCGGGATTGGGAATTTCAACAGCCATTGGTATTGGTGGTGACCCCATCATTGGTACACCGACCAAAGAAGCGGTAGAATTGCTGATGAATGATCCGGAAACGGACGGAATCGTAATGATTGGAGAGATCGGGGGAAGCATGGAAGCGGAAGCTGCTAAATGGATCAAAGAAAATGGTACTAAGCCAGTGGTAGGATTTATTGCAGGTCAGACAGCGCCTCCGGGCCGTCGTATGGGACATGCCGGAGCGATCATTGGTGGAGCAGATGATACTGCAGCCGCGAAAATGAAGATCATGGCAGAATGTGGAATCCACGTAGTACAGAGCCCTGCTGATATTGGTAAAAAAATGGCAGAGGTGATAAAAAAATAATCGTAGAAATACTTAGAAATATTAAAAAGCGGTGCAATATTTGTACCGCTTTTGTCTTTCTGTACCCTTCCAGGCGGCCGTCTCCCATTCACTCCAACATAGGGCTGTCCTTTCGGGGGCAGTCTTTTTTTATTTTTCCTGCAACGGGTTTTGCCCCCACACACTCAAGGTTCTGTTAAGATGATTGATTTGCGGGCATTGGTCTGTGTAATCCAATAGTGTCTGCATCTATGGTCTGTATGCTTTTCAATAACTTGTATTAAAATGTCGGATATGCGCTTAGGTCTAAGCCTTTTGATTTTATTTTTTTCCTTTTCCTTATCAGCCCAGAAAATGCCAAAAACACAATACGATCCCTGGTGGGAAAAAATAGACTCCCTGGTACAGCAAGCAGGTTTGTACCAATCTGCATTGGATGAAGTACAACAAGTGTATACAAAGGCAAAGGCAGAGAAACAATCAGGTCACCAAATCAAAGCGATCCTCTATCGTATTCAATTGCAGGAAGTATTGGTGGATGAAAGTGATACAGCTGCGTTGAATTTGTTGCGAAAAGAAATTGCGCTTGAGAAGGGTGTGGCCCGGGCGCTCCTGAATACGTTGTTAGGTGATTATTATAAAAAGAAATACAACCAGCAACGTTGGTTGATCTATGACCGCACACCACTTGCGGAAACCAATACGGTGGATATTGAAACATGGACAGCGATCGATTTTCATAAAGCAATTACAAAAGCATACAGAGAGGCGCTTGCCGAGCCAGCGTTGAAAGGCCCGGAGGCCCGCAGATTGGTTGAACCACTGATAAAAAATGGAGAAAATACCAACTACCGGTCATCCTTGTACGAATTAGTGGTAAAAAAAGCACTGAACTATTTCAAAGAAAATCCGGTGGAACTTCCGGAGCAGGCGGATCAATCATTCTGGGAAAACAAAACACTCTGGCAACCGGTAGAAGGATTTATGAAACTGCGGTTAAGCGAAGGAGATAGTGCGGAGCCTGGAAGGATCAGTCTGGGGCTGCTGCAGGATTTGATGAATTATTATTCCGGTCAGCAGCAACGTGAAGAGCTGGCCGCAACGGATCTTGAACGGTATGTCTACCTGCATAGTAAAGCTGAATTTGCAGATAAGGACAGTTTATACAAAGCTGTACTGGAGCAACATCGAAAGGAGTTCAAGGGAACAGCTGCTGCAGATCAGGCAGTTTTCCTATTGGCAGACTGGTATTACAGGGAAGAAGAAAATCCGGCAAAGGCACTGGAACTGGCAGAAGAACTGGTTAGGCAAAATAAAACTAGTGGCGGTAGCATCCGCACCTACAACCTGGTGCAGGAGATAAAATCCTCCAGGCTGAGCCTTCAGACGGAAAGAGTCAATATCCCGGCTGAGCCCTTTCGGGGACTGGTTGAATGGAAAAACCTGGAAAGGATATACCTGCGTATTATCCAGGTGGATCCGGTAAAACATGGGCATTTGTTGGAGCAGTCCAGGTATTTTGATAGCACCAACTGGGCATTATTGACCGGCTCGGAAACAATGCGTGCGTGGGAACAGGCGCTTCCTGAAAAAAAAGAATATAAACTTCACCGGGCAGAAATCAAGATTGATGCCTTGCCAGTGGGAAGGTATTTTATACTGGCAAGTGATCGGTCCTCTTTCTCAATGGCAGATGCTAACCTGGGAGTGGTGGAGCTGAATGTTTCCAATATTAGCTATATCCACTCTGGCAAGGATTATTTTTTCCTGCACCGGAATAGCGGACAGCCGCTGCCAAAAGCAACTGTAGAACTGTATCAACGTATCTATGACCCCGTTTCCAGGAGTTATCGCCGGATGAAAAAGGAAACGCTTACAGCAAACGATAAAGGATATCTCTACATCGACAAAATTGGTGATACTGAATACGGTAGCTTTTCATTGGAAGTACAGCATGGCAGTGACAGCTTACGTATTGATGAGCAGGAATATATTTACTCCTATAGTCAGCGGGAAGAACACACTACAGATGAGGATTATGAAAAGAGAAACGCAAGAGTACATTGGTTTTTGGATCGGGGGATTTATCGCCCCGGACAACTCCTTTACTTTAAAGCAGTACTGACAAGCAAGGATAAGGAAAGCGGTTTGCCCCGGTTATTGACCGGCAAAAAAATAACTCTTCATTTGTTTGATACGAACGGGGAGAAAGTTGATTCGTTGTTGTTAACCAGTAATGAATACGGATCAGTTGCCGGAAAATTCACCTTACCGGCAACCGGATTAACCGGACAGTTTACCATTGAATCCGTAGAATATGGTTCCTCCACTTACTTCAGTGTGGAAGAATACAAGCGGCCACGTTTTGAAGTAAGCCTGGATAAATTGAAAACTACGGTTCGTTTAGGCGATACTGTTACCATTAAGGGGAAAGCCATGGCCTATGCAGGCAATGCAATTTCCAATGCAACCGGCACCTACAGGGTAACCAGGGGTGCCAGATTTCCGTATCCCTGGAAGCTGGCAGCTTATGGATTCAGACCGGGGTATCGAACCGCCGAGATAGCGCATGGCACCCTGACAACTGAAGCGGACGGAAGTTTTAGTATTTCTTTCCCGGCTATACCCGATGGAAACATTGATCCAAAAACCGATCCGGTATTTGATTATACCATCCATATTGATATCACTGATTTGAATGGAGAAACCCGTTCAGCAAACAGTTCGGTACCCGTATCATATAAGTCCATTCAATTGAATGTACGGGCCGAGCAGGAAAAAATGTCGGTTGCCGATTTTAAGCATATCCTGGTAAGCAGCACCAACCTGGTAGGAGAACCACAACCTATAAAAGTTAACGTGGAGATTGTACCATTAAAGAGTCCGGGTTTATTGCTTCGCTCCCGCTATTGGGAAGCTCCGGATACCTTTGTACTGACAGAGCAGGAGTTTCGTCGTTACTTCCCGAATGATTTATATAAGAATGAAGATGATCCCGAAACCTGGTCGGAGGGAAAAGTAGTTTGGAGTAAATCCATACAAAGCGACTCCACCGGCTTGGTAAAACTGGATAGAAAAAAATGGACTCCGGGCTGGTACCGGCTGATCGCCAAAGCGGTGGATCCAACTGGTGAAATGATTGAGAGCAAGTCTGTTGTATTCCTATCGGACCCGTCAGGAAAAACGGTTGCGGAAACGGGTTACCTGAGCGCCAGCCAGGGAAAACGCAGTTTGAAACCCGGAGAAAAAACCAGTATTGAGCTGGCAACAGAAGCAACGGATTTGTTCGTGATAGAACGAAAAATCAATTGGGCAGAACAATCAAAAGAAATCAAACTGCCCTTCTCACAAAAGTTTCGGTTGTTCGGGCTCGATAAAGAACGGGTACAGATTCCCGTTATAGCCTCCAATGAAGACAAAGGTGGCATTGAAGTACAGCATGTATTTGTCAAACACAACAGGGTGTATAGTTACGACAGTTATTTCTCCGTACCACTGGAAGAGAAGGAGTTGAAGATTCAGTTGAAAACCTTCCGCGATAAACTGGAGCCTGGAGGAAAAGAAAAATGGACGGTTGCCATTTCAGGAGCAGAAGCAGAAAAATTCGGCATGGAATTACTGACTTCGATGTACGATGCTTCATTGGATCAGTTTGCGTTTAATACCTGGAATAAGCCAAACCTTTGGCCTAGCTTGAATCCACTTGGCAATTGGAGTGGCGGAACGAATTTTATTTCCGAAGGAAGCAGGGATCACCGGGTTCAATTGGAAGGGAAAGTGGAGGAATGGAAGAGGGAGGAGGAGTTAATTGGGTTTGAAGAAATAGAGGGAAGAAGAATTAGGACTTTGACAGGAAATGTTGCTGCGCGATTGCCAGCAGCTGCGCCAGGCACAAGAGAAAAACAGGCAGACGAAATGGATGAAGTGGTCGTTACTGCCTATTCAACCTCTGTAAAAAAAGAAATCACAGGATCAGCTTCAACAGTGAAAGGAGAAGAGCTCTTCATCAAAGGTGAAAACCAACCTAAACCTGTATCAACAATTCCCCCTCCATCTATCCGCACCAACTTCAATGAAACCGCTTTCTTCTTCCCGCAATTAAGCGCCGATTCCAACGGGCATTATAGCTTCAGTTTCACCATGCCCGAATCAATCACCAGCTGGAACTGGCAGCTCTTCGCACATACCAAATCCCTGGCCATGGGTTACCTGCAGCAAACGATTGTTACGCAGAAAGACCTGATGGTACAGCCCAATATGCCACGTTTTGTGCGGGAAGGCGATAAGATGGAGATCACTACCAAAGTGGTGAACCTGACCGATAAAGAAGTAACCGGTCAGGCTGAATTGCAACTAATTGATGCTACCACCAATCAACCGGTGGATGGCTGGTTCCGGAATTTCTTCCCCAATCAATATTTCACAGTTGGACCAAAATCCAGTGAGCTGGTAAAATTTCCAATGGAAGTTCCCTATCAGTTCGACCGGGCCCTTACCTGGAAGATCATTGCAAGAGTGGGAGATAAAACTGATGGTGAATCAGCCACACTACCGGTATTGAGTAACCGACAATTGGTAACAGAGGCAATTCCTTTCTTTATCAATGGAGCTGCAACTAAAGAAATTCCACTGACCAAACTGCTCAACAGTAAGGACAGCGAAACCCTGAGTAATCAATCGCTCACGGTAGAATTTTCAGCTAACCCTGCCTGGTATGCTATTCAGTCGCTCCCTTACCTTACTGACTACCCCTATGAATGTTCCGAGCAAACCTTCAATAGGTTGTACGGTTACCTGATCGCTGAGCATTTGCTGAAATCCGCACCACGCATCAAACAGGTATTGCTGGAATGGCAACAAAAAGATACCAGTGCCCTACTGAGTAACCTGCAGAAAAACCAGCAGCTCAAACAAGTGCTGCTGGAAGAAACACCCTGGGTACTGGAAGCGAAAACGGAAGCGGAACAAAAGAAACGTTTGCTGCTCTTATTTGACGCAGCCCGCCTTAGCAATGAATCCTCCAAAATTATTGCCAAACTGAAAGAAATGCAGAGCGTAAATGGCGGCTTTAGCTGGTTCACAGGCGGACCGGATGATCGTTACATTACACAGTATATCTTAACCGGAATTGGGCACCTGCAAAAGCTGGGCATAATCGGTGCAGATTATGGCCTCTTCGCTCCCATAGTTAGCACGGCCTTGAGTTATTCCGATCAGCGACTGCTGGAAGATTATAACAAACGGGATAAGGGGCAGAAGGAGCCTGCTTATTTGAATACCTATGCGGTACAATATCATTACATGCGGAGTTTTTACAGTAGTATAGGTTTATCCGGACAGTTTATGGTAGCAGCTAACCATTACCGTAAGGAAATGCAATCTCTCTGGACCAAGGGCAATCTCTATACCAAAGCAATGATTGCGCTGGCCCTGCATCGTACCGGAGATAAACTAACGGCCAGCAATATCCTGAAATCATTGCAACAGACAGCGATAAAATCGGAAGATAAGGGGATGTATTGGAAAGCTAACACGGCTGGTTATTACTGGCAGGAAGCGCCTATAGAAACACAGGCGCTGCTAATAGAACTCTTCCAGGAACTCAAACAACCGGCCACCACCATCAATGCTTTAAAAGCCTGGTTATTGCTGAACAAACAAACCAATAGATGGAGTAGTACCAAGGCTACAGCAGATGCCTGCTACGCTTTATTATTACAGGGCGACAACTGGCTGGAAGCAGCACCGAAAGTAAGTGTGAATCTGGGTGGAGTAACAACCATTACTGCTGCCAAAGAAGAAGCAGGAACGGGATATTATCAGAAGATCATTCCAGGAACAGCGGTATTTCCTGAAATGGGTCAAATTAAGATCCAGGTGCAACAGGCGGCAGCGCCAAAGACTGTAGCACCTGTTTGGGGAGCCATATACTGGCAATATTTCGACAATTTTGAAAACATCACAGCAGCCAAAGGCCCGCTTTCCATCAGCAAGCAGGTGATGGTTGAAAAGCTGACGGATAAAGGTCCGGTGCTGGAAGCAATAACGGATAGCGCGATGCTGAAGGTTGGAGACAAACTCGTAGTGCGACTCGAAATCAAAACCGACCGTCAGATGGAGTATGTACATGTAAAAGACATGCGTGCATCGGCGCTGGAACCTACGAATGTGTTAAGCGGCTATCGATGGAAAGGAGCGCTAGGTTATTATGAAAGCACCCGGGACGCAAGCACTAATTTCTTTATCCAGTATTTGCCCAAAGGTTCCCATGTATTGGAATACTCCCTGTTTGTATCACATGCCGGGACCTTTAGTAATGGCATCAGCAGCATTCAGTGTATGTATGCACCGGAGTTTACCAGTCACACAGAAGGCATTAAATTGAACATCGAAGCAAACTAAAACACATGATCCATACCGGCACCCTGCTTGTTGGACAGGGCTTATCGGGTAGCTGGCTGAGCTGGTGGCTATCGCAGTACAACGAGGAATTTATGGTCATAGATGAAGGGAGGAAAATCAGTTCCTCCCGCATCGCATCGGGTGTGATCAATCCGGTAACCGGTCGGGTGCTGGCCAAAACCTGGATGGCGGAAACCCTGCTCCCCTTTGCACTTGGCGCCTATACCAATATGGGCAACCAATTAGGCATTCGCTGTATTCAGTCGACCCGCATCCTGCACAGTTTTCCCAGTATGCAGATGAAAGAAGCTTTTGATAAACGATTGCCGGAACTGTCAGAATACCTGAGTATACCCGAAGATCAGGAGTACTGGAATTCCCTGATGGAAATTCCATACGGACTTGGCAGCATATCCCCTGCCCTGTTGATTGATCTCAACCTCTTGCTGAACTCCTGGAAAATTGTGTTGGAAAAACAGCAACAATTGATTCAGGAGAAATTTGAACCGGGTGAAATGGAGCTAAACGAGCACTCTATACGCTATCGGGATATCCAGGCAGAGCGCATTGTTTTTTGCGATGGCATTCAGGGGATGGACTTGCCTTTTTTCAGCAGGCTTCCTTTTTCTCCTAATAAAGGAGAAGCCCTGCTACTTGAAATCGAAGACCTGCCTGGGGACCATATTTATAAAAAAGGGATAAGCCTGGTGCCCTGTCCGCACCTAGGGGGGACAGAAAATCAGCGTTATTTCTGGGCGGGCTCTACGTATGAAAACCGCTATCAGACGGACGCTCCTACGGATGCTTTCCGCGAACGAACGGAGCTGGCAGTTCGCAGCTGGATTAAGCGGCCTTTTAAAACCCTTCATCATTGGGCAGCCATCAGGCCCGCTACAGTTGAAAGGCGGCCATTTGCAGGGTTTCATCCCCATCTGCCCAGGGTGGGCATTTTGAACGGGATGGGAACTAAAGGTTGTTCATTAGCCCCCTATTTCGGGCAACAGCTGGCAAAATATATTACAGATGGCTGTTCAATTCGTCCAGAAGCCAGTATTAATCGATTTTCGAGCCTGCTCAGCCCCTAACTTTGCCGCTGAAATTTTAGAAGGAATGGCAAGCAACTCCCCCATGTACTCAATCCCGGAACGTTTCCGCCGGATTGAAAACCTGCACATTGTATTCTGGCTGCTTAAAGACATGAGCTGGGCGCTGCTCTGGAAACCGATTGGTATGTTCATGATCGTCCCTACCCTAACAGTAGCTATCCTCATAACCTACCAAACCAGGAAAATAAAGTCGGAATTATTTCACAACCTGGCGGTACTTTTCTGGATCATTGCCAACTGCTCCTGGATGGTGTTGGAGTTCTATGAAACACCAGATCACTATCGGTATTACACAGCCATTCCTTTTGGAATTGGCATGTTTTTTATTGCCTGGTTTTACCTGGTGGAGTTGCGTAAAAACTGAACCTCCATTCCTTTTTTCAGGTATCCGTTTCCGTTATATAACAGGTTCTGTCCAAATAATACTTTATTATTCTTACTTCGATATGCCGCTAATGTTTTAAGCGGATCCTTTCCTTGTTCAGCCGTATCCTGGTTGATGGTAGTAAGTACACAACGGGCGCAGGGCTTTACAGCTTCAAATTGAATTTCACCAATTTTGAATTCTCGGATAAAGTCTTCTGCAAAGGGTTCCCATCCCTCTACTACAATATTAGGCCTGAACCGGTTCAAAGGAACAGGCTCAGTAAGTTTTGTATTTAAATCATCCAGGGAAGACTGGCCAATCAGCAACAAAGGATAGGCATCGGAAAAACTGGTGAGCTCTTTGTTGTGGGCATAATCGGGGTCTACCTCACGGCGACTGTAATCCGGCATATAAACCAGGCGGCAATTCATTCCCAACTGTTGTGAAAACCAGTTATCAAATTCAGCACCAACCAGGGTTGCAGGCATCGTATCCTCCCAAACAGTTACTGTTGTTTCACCACCCTGCTGCTCGAATGGAATCCGAATGCTTATTTCCGTATTTTTTTTGTGATATACCCGTAATCCATCCTGCTCTAAGGTAACCTGAAGCAATGCCATTACGGCATGTTCACGTTGGGTAAGGAATCGACCGGTTGAATCAATCAGCATCCAGCGCCGATCGTATTGAAATCCTCTGTCGGTGAGATAAGCTGATTCCAACTCAATGCCACCCAAAGATTTAATGGGATAAATGAATAAGCCGCTAATTGTTGCCATTTGGTAAAAATACAAAAGCCCGCTTACCTTTGAAGTAATACCATGAACATGAAAGCTACGATCACAATCGAATACTGCCCGAAGTGCCATTGGTTACTGAGAGCTGCTTATATGGCACAGGAATTATTGACCACATTCGAAGCCGAATTAGCCGAGGTAACACTCAGACCCAGTGAAATCGCTGGTCGCTACACCTTATTCATCAACAAGGAACCTGTTTACGATCGTAAGCGTGATGGCGGTTTTAAAGAGATTAAAGAAATAAAACAATTGGTTCGCGATCACATTGCCCCGGGCAAATCGCTGGGACATTCAGATCGAAAAGACTAATCATTCTCAGGCCGCAGCCAGTCGGCTAACCAATACTTTATAGGGATCCTGGCGGAGCAGTTTTGCCATCGCTTCATAAAGATCTGGCAGATCATGCCGCAGCCGCACACTGTTCTCAAAAAACACTTCCACACTCACTGCCCAGAATTCATGATAATTGGTAGCGGCGTATTCTCCGAGGATGGTTTTACGTCCCCGTTGCATATCCTGAAAAATCGGGCGTGCAACTTTTGAAAAATTGTGAAATTCCTTTTTGAAGTGGCGGTCTTCATCCGTTTTGGTGATGAAGTTGACATAGGCCAACGCATGTGCCATTTCATGTAAGCCAACATTGCTGCTGTCATGTGCACTCCGAATTCCTTCAAGGAAATTATGCCAGGAGAGATAGATGCCAGAACTGTCTACATGCCCCATAAAAGGGAGCGAATAGTGTCCGTAATGATAATCATGTTGCAATACATAGATATCCCGAAAATAATTGAGGGAAAAGTTTTCAAGTCCCAATGTCAACTGAGCAGCTGTTGCACTGATTAATATGGGCATTTCCTCCCTACGTTCTACACCTACGTAATGGAATTTTTTAGACCGGAAAAAAAGATAGGCCCTGAACAACCATTTTTGCTGGGTTGCTTCATCCACTTTGTTAAAGTAGCGAATGTTCGAAGAAATAAGCTTTCGAAACTGTGGTTCATGCAGTTCAAAGCCCTTGCGTCGGCGGTAGAGTAAAAAATATTGCCAGCGATTGTTCAGCAGATCAAACAAAAAAACAGTACTGAACACCAGCAAACAAATGAACACGATTTCCATAAGGGTCAACTTTACGGGTAAGAAAATCGAAATTGTCTTGCTGGTTCAACACAGAAATGGATACGATGGCCTTTCGGAGAGGAGACTGGTACGGATTAAAAATGCTCGACGGTTCGAGTAAGGGTAATAATTGAGCACAATTTAAATCTAGATTTTGAAGTTTAAAAGCATTTGGCCTTTAAAATCCTGTAAAAATCAGGTTTTCGACGAATGGACTGCCTTAAACCAGTTTTACGGCTGTTAATTCAAGTGGGTCCTGGTTCAGCAATTGACAAAGTGCATTGTATAAGGCAGGTTCACAGGTTTTTAACAATAGGGGCTTTTCGAAAAAAGTCTCGATGGAAACAGCCCAGAATTCGTGAAAATTGGTGGCGGCATAGCGGTCAAGGACGGAATCTTCTCCATTCCTCATCCGCATAAGTATCGGGTAGGCCGCTTGTGCGTATTCTTTGAATTTGGTGCGGAAACTTTTCTCCATCGTAGTTCTGCCCATCATGGCACCATAGGTGAGCGCGTGGGCCATTTCATGTAACCCTACATTGTGGCCATCATCATATTCCTGGTATCCATGAAAAAAATGATCCCAGCTTAGGTATATTCCCTGCAGACTTACATGGCCCTGGAAAGCCTGTTTGTGCCAGTGAACCTGGTAGGCAGAACCGGAAACATAGATTTTTTCAAAAAAATCCAGGCGAAAATCTGTCAGTCCGAATGTCAGTTGCACAGCTGCGGCGCTGATCAGGAGCGGAATCATGGGATCTGGCTCCAGGTCAATATATTTAAATTCTTTATACCGCATGAAATCCATCACTCTTCGAAGGAAGCGGGCCTGGTTATCTAAACTAAGCGACCGATAATAGATATTGTGGGTGCGAAGCCAGTCGTGGTGCTGTGCCCACTCCGGCAACAGGGAGCCGGAGCCTTCCGGTGCAGGATGATTGCTGTCGCGGTCAAGTCGCCGGTAATCATAACGAATTCGCTCCCAGCTCCAGATCAGAAAAACCAGGAGGCTGCTTCCGCCTAATATCGTAATTACGGTAATCATGTTACATTTGCACCTCAGCAACAAACCGAAAATATAAATTCTATATGTATAGATCGCATACTTGTGGGGAATTAAATGCAAATGCCATAGGAAAAGAAGTGACATTGGCAGGATGGGTTCAAACGGTTCGTAAATTCGGCAGCATCACTTTCGTGGATTTGCGAGACAGGTATGGGATCACACAATTATTATTCGGAGAAACACTAACCCCGCAACTGGATAACCAGCCATTGGGCAGAGAGTATGTACTGCAGGTAACAGGAAAGGTGATTGAACGAACCAGCAAAAATAAAAACCTGGCAACCGGTGATATAGAAATTGACGTGACCAGTTTCACCATTCTGAATAAAGCGACTACACCTCCTTTTACCATCCAGGATGATACAGATGGTGGTGATGATCTTCGAATGAAGTATCGCTATCTCGATTTACGCCGGAATGCAGTAAAGCGCAACCTGGAATTGCGATATTCAGTGAATCGGTCCGCACGTAATTATCTCCATGAAAACAACTTCATGGATATTGAAACACCATTTCTGATTAAGAGCACGCCGGAAGGCGCCCGTGATTTTGTGGTACCCTCCCGTATGAACCCCGGACAGTTTTATGCGTTGCCACAGAGTCCGCAAACCTTCAAGCAATTACTGATGGTAAGCGGATACGATCGCTATTACCAGGTAGTTAAATGTTTTCGCGATGAGGACCTGCGGGCCGACCGTCAGCCGGAATTCACACAGATCGACTGCGAAATGAGTTTTGTAGAGCAGGAAGACATCCTGCAGATGTTCGAGGGATTGATTAAGCGCATATTCAAGGACGTTAGAAACATAGATTATACGGAAAGCGTTCAGCGCATGACCTGGAACGATGCCATGCTGAAATATGGTAACGACAAACCGGATATCCGTTTTGGAATGGAGCTGGCGAACCTGAAAACTGTATTTGAGGCACAGACAGGAGATGCAGCTGCACTGGAAATATTTGAGGCAAGTGGATTTAAAGTATTTAATGAGGCAGAAACGGTGCTGGCAATTGCCGTACCAGGTGCTGCTGACTATACCCGCAAACAGGTGGACGAGCTAACGGAATGGGTTAAACGTCCGCAGATCGGAATGAACGGCCTGGTTTATATCCGTTGTGGTGCTGATGGCAGTTTTAAGAGTTCCGTAGATAAGTTCTTTAATGAAGAACAACTCAAAACTATCGCGGGCATAACCGCTGCACAACCAGGCGACCTGGTACTGATACTGGCAGGCCGGGAAGAAAGAACCCGCAAGGCAATCAGTGAATTGAGGCTTGAGCTGGGTGAGCGCCTGGGCTTGCGTCGTAAGGATGAGTTCAAATTGTTGTGGGTATTGGATTTTCCATTGTTTGAGTACGCAGAAGAAGAAAATCGCTGGGTAGCAAGACACCATCCTTTTACTTCGCCCAAGCCGGATCATATTGCTGTGATGATTGAAAATGATCCGGAAATCAAAGATGTCGCCAATTACTTGCAACATCCGTATGCGAATATTAAGGCCAATGCCTATGATATGGTATTGAACGGAAATGAAATCGGCGGTGGTTCCATCCGGATTTTCCAGCGTGAGTTGCAGGAGAAAATGTTTGCGGCCCTTGGTATGAGCAAGGAAGAAGCCCTGCACAAGTTTGGCTTCCTGCTGGGTGCCTTCGAATATGGGGCGCCGCCACATGGTGGAATTGCTTTTGGATTTGACCGTCTTTGCGCTATCCTGGGAGGCTCTGAGAGTATCCGCGATTTCATCGCTTTCCCGAAAAACAATTCCGGCCGCGATGTAATGCTGGATGCACCCGCTGCGATCGACGATAAACAACTAACTGAGTTAAGTATAAAATTAAATTCCTGATCCTCTCACCGGTCGGGTACCACCCGACCGGTAGACCCTTAATTTTACGGCCGGGAATAACCATCATGAAAAAACTGATCTTCTATAGAATTCTGACTTATCTATTGCTTGCTATCGCTGGTATTATCGCCTTTTTTGTATTGGGCGGCTTATTGGCCGCATTGGCCAATCCTGTTATGCTCATCTTTGTTTTCCTGATGGCCTGCGTGGTTATTTACAGTTATTGCAGTTTTCGGTTCCTAAGCCGGGGTATTGATGCCCACATGTATTGCAAACCATCCCTTCGTGATCTGATCCGGGTAAATGGAATTGGCACCCTCGTGCTGGGAGGAATGGCATTTATGAACGCAGTGGTTCTTAAAATGAATCCCGAAATGCTGAATACGGCAATTGATCAGGCCTTATCCATGCAAAAAGAAGAAGTTGAGGGACTGGAGGAAATGATGTATTCTACCATGAAGTCCATGCTCAATTTTCTGTTGGTGTATGGGTTGTTACTGCTGATCCATGTTTCAATGACGTTCCGGCTCCTGAAACAACATGCAGATGCATTTGACACACCAACCGGGCAAGAATAGATCAGGCCTGCAAATACCACACTGAATCGTTATATTTGAAATACAGGTTGCTTGCTCCATACGTGGGGCAACAACCTTTTTTTATCTATAACCAAAACTATGCTTGAACAATCTGTTTTCAGCAATTACTGTATGGTGCCCATGAGTTGGGATGAAATGTGTGATGGATCGCAGGTGCGTCCGCCTTATCAACAGGTATTTGAAACCTTAAATCAATTGAGTGCCGGAAGTCTGAATGACAAAGACCGCCTCGCGAGTGAATTATTCATGAGTCAGGGTATCACCTTTACCGTTTACACCGATAATGAAGGGATTGAACGCATATTTCCCTTTGACATCATTCCCCGCATCATTCCCGGAAACGAATGGGATCAGATTGAAGCTGGCATCACCCAGCGCCTGAAAGCATTGAATCTTTTTCTGAAAGATATCTACAGTGAGCAGCAGGTTTTGAAAGATGGCATTATCCCTGCCGAACTGATTGCATCCTGCCCCCATTATACACGTGAAGTTTTTGGCATCCGGGTGCCGCATGATATTTTTGTCCATATCGCAGGTATTGATCTGATCAGAGGTCAGGATGGTTCTTATTATGTATTAGAGGATAACCTGCGCACTCCTTCCGGTGTGTCCTACATGCTGGAAAACAGGGAAGTCACCAAACGCATTTTCCCAGATATGCTCACTTCCAACAAAGTGCGCATGGTAAACAATTACCCGCTGGAACTATATAATGTTCTGGTATCACTTGCCCCAAGGCAGATCGCGCATCCTACGGTGGTTTTACTTACTCCCGGTGTTTTTAACTCCGCTTATTATGAACACACATTTTTAGCCAGGTCGATGGGCATCCCGCTGGTAGAAGGCCGCGACCTGGTAGTAGACAATCACAAAGTATACATGAAAACCACATTGGGACTACAACAGGTGGATGTGATCTATCGCCGGATTGATGATGAATACATGGACCCACTGGTTTTTCGTCCCGATAGTGCATTAGGCATTCCGGGCATTCTTGGAGCTTATCGAAAGGGGAATATTGCCCTTGTCAATGCTATCGGCAACGGCGTGGCTGACGACAAGGCTGTTTATGCCTATGTACCCGCCATGATCCGATATTACCTGAATGAGGAACCGATCTTGTCCAATGTTCCCACCTACCAACTGGCTGACCCGGATGCCAGGAAATTCACGTTTGACCATATCCGTGAGATGGTAATCAAACGTACCAACCAGTCAGGTGGTTATGGTATGCTGATGGGTAATTCTGCCACCGATGAAGAGATTCACAACATGTTACAATCCGTTGAAGAAGACCCACGCAATTTTATTGCTCAACCAATTATCCGGCTCTCTACCGTGCCTTGTTTTATCAACAACCGGTTTGAGCCAAGACATGTAGATCTACGGCCCTTTGCGTTATACGGTCCGGGCGGCGTGAAAATTGTACCTGGAGGCCTGACCCGTGTTGCCTTACGAGAAGGCTCGCTCGTTGTAAATTCCTCCCAGGGAGGAGGTAGTAAAGACACCTGGATCATCAACTAAACAACCTGAGAAACATTTATGTTAAGCAGATTAGCAGACTCCTTATACTGGCTCAACCGTTACCTCGAAAGAAGCGATGCCATCTTACGTATCCTGCATGTGAACTACACCTTATGGCTTGACAAGGGTGATCATGCTGTTCATTTCTGGCCACAACTGACCAATATGTTCAGCACGGCAGCGGAAGCAAAAAAAGAATTTTTCGATCAGCATCCGCTCCAATTGGTGCAACACCTGATTTATGATACCTCCAACGGAAACTCTATTCGTGCGATGGTAATCCGGGCAAGGGAAAATGCAAGAGGCGCACAGGATCATATCACGAAAGAAGTTTGGGAACAGGTGAACCAGTTTTACCACCTGATCAACAATCCCCTGTTACAGCAAAAACTGATGCGTAACGATGCGCTGAATGTATTAGCTGAGCTAGGCACCCAAATGACACTGTACACCGGCATTACCGACAGCACCATGCCCCGGAATATGGGATGGAATTTTATGACCCTGGGAAAATTCATGGAAAGAGCCGTCATCAGCATAGAACTGGCAGACCGCTTTTTTGCTGAGGTGGATTATTCACTGGATCATTCAAGAGATGTTCTGTTCTGGCGAACCCTGCTCCTCTCCTTATCGGGATATGAATTATATCTGAAAACCTACCGTAGTCCCTATCACAACCAGCATGTAGCTTCACAGGTATTGTTCAGCAAACAGTTCACACGCTCAGCCAGTTATTGTTTCGATCGCATTGGCTTTTACCTCGATAAAGTTATAAAGGACAACTACAGTGAAGAAGCAGGTAGCCTTTACCGTGAGTTTGGCCGACTGCATAGTAAAATTGAATATGCCGATTTATCTGTTCTCAAGGAAAAAGGATTACAACCCTATATGCAGGAAATAAAACGCGACCTGTTTGACTTCAATCAGCGTTTCAGTCAGCTCTTTTTTTCATACGCTTAACTTAGCTCATGCCAACATTCAAGATACATCATATCACCAGTTACGAGTACGATCGCCCTGTTACCGAAAGCCATAACGAAATCCGGATCTTCCCTTATGCCTGTGAAGAGCAGGAAATACTGGAGCATGATTTGCAGATTACCGGAAATCCCGCCATGTTAAACTACACTGATTACTGGGGCAACCGCATCGGGCAATTCAATCTGAACCAGGCGCATTCGGAACTGGTGATAGAGAGTAAACTGGTGGTTCGCACCAAAGTTCCGGCGGATCGTACCCTGGTGTTCAATACGGGATTCGAACAGTTGCAACAGGAGATCAGTCAATCTTTGCATTTATTGGAATTAACCAAACCGGAATTGATACAGCGCCAGGAAGCTATCCAGGAAATCGTTCGTCAAATCTACCAGCCCTGGAAATCCGTAGCAGCAACCGTTCAGGATTGCAGCCAGTTTATATATCAATATTTTCAATACATCAAAGGCATCACGGATATCGAAACAACGGTAGATCAGATCATCGAACATCGCTCGGGCGTTTGCCAGGATTTTGCCCATGTCATGTTGCAGGTGCTACGAACCCTGAAAATCCCGAGCCGATATGTAAGTGGTTATATCTGTCCGAATAAAAACGGCTTGCGCGGTGAAGGCGCTACTCATGCCTGGGTGGAAAGTTGGATTCCCAATTACGGATGGTGTGGAATTGATCCCACTAACAATATCTGGGTCAGCAATACCCATGTAAAACTGGCAGTAGGGCGAAATTTTTCCGATTGCTCGCCCGTCAAAGGGACTTTTAAAGGTCCGGCTCATCAAAACCTGTATGTTTATGTATCGGTTGGTTATGAAGATGGTCATCGCTTTGAAGAACGCAACCAGGTAAATACGCCCCCCGGCAGTAGCAACCAGGATTTCCGGCCAACAGTGGATCAGGCCGGCAGACAGCAGCAGCAATAGAATGGTATAATCCGGCTATTCCAGTACATTTGTCCACTAAGATTTGTACCATGCCGGTTCCATTAGCAGAGCGATTGCGCCCCCACAAGCTGGATGAATTAATCGGGCAGGAACACCTAACGGGGAGGGGCAGTATCCTGAGAAATGCCATTGAACAGGGGAAGGTTCCGTCCATGATATTATGGGGACCTCCCGGTGTGGGCAAGACAACTATTGCTAATATCATTGCACATACACTGGATTGCCCATTTTATACCTTAAGTGCGATTTCATCCGGCGTAAAAGAAGTGCGAGAAGTAATTGAGTTGGCTAAATCGCAGGAGAAAGCCATTCTTTTCATTGATGAAATTCATCGCTTTAATAAATCTCAGCAGGATGCCTTATTAGGTGCAGTCGAGAAAGGCACCATCACCCTGATTGGCGCTACTACTGAAAATCCTTCATTTGAAGTGAACAGTGCCTTACTGAGCAGGAGCCAGGTATATGTACTGAAAGCCCTGACTGAACAGGCTATGATTCAATTACTTCAGGATGCACTGAAACGGGATGAATGGTTACAGCAAAAAAAAATTGAATTAAAGGAGACTGACGCCCTTATCCGGATTTCGGGTGGAGATGGCCGTAAGTTGTTAAACCTGCTCGAGTTAGTGGTACAAGCAGGTGGTGATGCGAGTCCGGTTGTTATCACCGATGAACGGGTGATGCAGGTGGCTCAGCAAAAAATCGCGCTTTACGATAAACAGGGAGAGCAGCATTATGATATTATTTCCGCGTTTATTAAATCTATTCGCGGAAGCGATCCTAACGGTGCCGTATACTGGCTGGCGAGAATGCTGGCCGGAGGAGAAGATATCAAATTCATTGCCAGGCGGATGGTAATACTGGCAAGTGAGGACATTGGTAATGCGAATCCGAATGCCTTGTTGTTAGCCAATGCCTGTTTCGATGCCGTTCATAAGATTGGTAATCCCGAAGCCAGGATTATCTTATCACAATGTGCAGTTTACCTGGCTGGATCTGCTAAAAGTAATGCGAGTTACCTGGCAATAGATGAAGCTATCGCATTGGTGCAACAGCATGGCGATTTACCGGTACCACTTCATTTGAGAAATGCCCCAACCAAACTCATGAAGAGCCAGGGATACGGCAAGGGCTATCAGTATTCACATGATTATGAATTGAACTTTTCCGCGCAGGAATACCTGCCGGATGCGCTAAGCGGTCGCCCTATTTACCAACCCGGCAGGAATGCGAGAGAAGAGGAAATCCGCAAATTCCTTAAACAAAGATGGAAGGATAAATACAACTATTAATAACTTACCGGTTATGAAAAAAGCTCTGATATTGTTAGCCTTAACGGCTGCAGGTTATGCAACTGTTGCGCAAACTATTGTAAGTCGCGACCCCCTCATCGAAAAAATGGTTTCTCAGGTTTCTTCCGATTCATTACAAGCATATATCGATCAGTTAGTGAAGTTTGGCACCCGCCATACCCTGAGTTCTACAACAGATCCCAAACGGGGAATTGGTGCTGCCCGCAACTGGGTTGTTCAGAAATTCAACCAGTTTGCGGTTAAAACCAATGGAAGAATGACTGCCTATGTTGATACCAGTACCCTTCAGCCGGATGGTCGCCGCATTAACCAGCAGGTTAACCTGGGCAATGCGATGGCTGTTCTAAAAGGTACCGATCCGAATGATAAACGAATCTTTTTAATAAGCGGTCACCTCGACAGCCGGGTGACGGATGTAATGAATGCAAAGGCGGATGCGCCTGGTGCCAATGATGATGCCAGTGGTGTAGCAGCAGTAATTGAATCAGCCAGAATATTAAGCCAAACGGCTTATCCTGCGACCATCATTTTTGTTGCAGTAAGCGGGGAAGAGCAGGGTTTATTGGGTGCAGGTTTTCTCGCCGAAAAAGCCAAAAAAGAAAACTGGCAAATTGAAGCTGTTTTAAATAATGATATCATGGGCAGCAATAACAGCAATGAAACCAATATTATAGATAATACCCGGCTTCGAGTATTCAGTGAAGGACTTCCTGCCTATGAGCTTGATAAAAAAGCTGCTTCCATTCGCGGTATGGGATTGGAGAATGATGGCCCTTCCCGTCAGCTGGCGCGTTATGTAAAAGAAGTGGGAGAACGGTATGTGGATCATCTTGAAATCAAACTTATCTATCGCAACGATCGTTTTCTGAGAGGCGGCGATCATACTCCCTTTGTGCAAAGAGGGTTTGCTGCAGTACGGATTACAGAAATGAACGAAAATTTTTTACACCAGCACCAGGATGTAAGAATAGAAAAAGGAGTGCAGTATGGAGACCTGCGTGAATTCATGGATTTCGAATACCTGAGAAAAAATACGGCTGTTAACCTCGCCTGCCTGGCGAACCTCGCAGGCGCTCCTGGTGTTCCGGCAGATGTAAAAATTGATGTAAAAAATCTTACCAACTCCAGCTATCTGTACTGGAAAGCTCCTGCAACAGGGAAAACCAAAGGCTATTATATATTAATGAGAGAAACCAGTGAAGCTCATTGGCAGAAAAAAATATTTACAACAGAAACATCGATCCGTCTACCTTATTCCAAGGATAATTATTTTTTTGCGGTTCAATCGGTAAGTGAAAACGGACAGGAAAGTTTACCGGTAGTTCCGGAAGTTGGGAGATAAAACAGCAACATGAAGATTCAATGGCAACTCAAATCCTTTGAGGAGTTAACCGCACATCAGTTGTATCAATTATTAAGACTTCGAAGTGAAGTATTTGTAGTAGAACAGCAGTGCATCTTTCTTGATATGGATAATAAAGACCAGCAATGCTATCATCTATTGGGATGGAAAGGAGAATTACTGGCAGCCTCAACCCGATTGGTGCCACCGGGAATTTCCTATACCGAAATGTCCATCGGCAGGGTGGTAAGTTCGCCCCTGGTTCGGGGAACAGGGATTGGACGGGAACTGATGGAAGTATCTGTAAAAGCCTGTTACGAACTTTGGGGTAACGCTCCCATTCGCATTGGAGCACAATGTTATCTGGAAAAATTTTATCAATCATTAGGCTTTGAGCCGGAAGGAGAAATCTACCTGGAAGATGGGATTCCACACATAGAAATGGTAAAAATGCCATCGTAATATCGGAGCGTAGTTTTACGAAGGTTAAAAAAAAGATTACGAAGCTTATACGAGAGCCGACCAAACCTCGTTAATAGTAGTAATCCAAGTAACCGTTCGAAAACAAAATCTGATATTCATGAAACAGCATTTACCCCTATTCCTGCGTAAATGTGCCTTATCTCTTGTTGCTCTTGTAACTACGCAGGCAAGTTTTGCACAACTCGGAATCTTCAACGAGTTCGAGGCGGGCATAACCATTGGCCCCTCTAACTTCCTGGGCGACCTGGGAGGTAACCGCGGAAAAGGAACTACTTTTCTGAAAGACAATAACTTTTCACAAACCCGTTTTTTTGTTGGTGCACATATAACTGCGTACCAGTCTCCACTACTTGGACTGAGACTGGCCGCTAACTATGGTACTATTGCAGGAGACGATGCCGCTATTAAAGGGCAGGGGGGCTGGGAAGAAGCCCGTCGTTTTCGTAATTCCGATTTTCGCTCCAGGGTATTGGAAGGTATGTTGGTCGCAGAAGTTTATCCATCCGTATTATTCGAATGGGATCCGGAAGATCTGTATCGGAAATTTCGCCCTTATGGCGTAATCGGTGTGGGCGTATTTAATTATAACCCCCAGGGTACCGATCCCCTTACCGGTGAATATGTTAACCTTAAACCATTGAGTACAGAGGGACAGGGATTTGCAGAGTATCCTGATCGCAAGCCTTACAAATTGACTCAGCTCAATATCCCAATGGGATTAGGCGTAAAGTATTTCCTGAGTGATAAAACAAGTCTGTCAGTGGAAGTATTGCATCGTAAAACATTTACCGATTATATTGACGACGTAAGTACCAATTACATTGATCCGGATTTGTTTGACCAGTATTTTGGTGTAGGAACTCAAAAAGCACAGCTTGCCCGAAGAATGGCCAATAAAACAGACCAGACAAGTGGAGCATCGGCAGGTTTTGGTCCGGGTGATAAAAGAGGTACGCCTACACAGAATGATGCCTATTACTCATTCAATTTCAAACTCAGTTTCAAACTGGCAAGACCCAGCAATAGTGATCGTCAAATGAGGTGCCCGACATTGCTGCGTTATTAATCAACGATGTAATCAATAATCCGTTCCCATGAAATGCAGGATCCTGAAACGGCAACTGTGGATGATCATGGCGAGTTGTATGGGAAGCATAGTTGCGATGGCCGGAAACAGCCATCAACCCACAGAAAGAGATAGTATTATTATTCAAAAACTAAACAACAATCACCGGCATTCAGTCAACATCTACACTAACACTTCACAAAAGGTTTTATTCTTCAGTGCACAGGGCGATGACCAAAGCACGTATAAGTTGCTCCTATTCAAACAAAAGGGAGTACTGGTAAAACAGAGTAAAATCAAGAACCGCGAAACAACGGTAGTCAGCAAACCGGAAAAAGGTCGCTACTATTATGAAGTATTCAGTGATGATATACTGATTGAAAGCGGAACCATTGTAGTACATTAATATGTATCCATAAGCTTACCGATAAGAAGGCAGGGAAATTGATAAAATCCAATAATCCGGTTTTAGAACCTGATCCGTTCCCTATTGTTTGTACCCTTTATATGCAACGATTTTATTAAGACTACCTGCCGCCTCTTATCGGAAAAACGTGAAAGGTGAAAAGTGAAAGGTGAAAGATTGTCAAAGGTCAAAAATGAAAAATGAATTCATCCAATTTCACTTTTGACCTTTCACTTTTCACATACTTTCACCTTTCACTTTTCACCTTTCACTTCTTCCTCATCTCCTCCTTCAAAAACCTGGCAGTATGGCTTTCTTTCACTTTTATGAGCTCTTCGGGGGTGCCTTCGAATAAAACCTGGCCACCACCATCGCCGCCTTCGGGACCAATATCGATGATATGGTCAGCAACTTTTATTACATCCAGATTATGTTCAATAACCAGAACCGTATTTCCACGATCCACTAGTTTATTGAGTACATCCAGCAGGTGCTGAATATCCTGAAAGTGAAGACCGGTGGTTGGTTCATCCAATATGTAAAAGGTTTTGCCCGTATCTTTCTTTGATAATTCAGTTGCCAGTTTGACACGTTGTGCTTCTCCCCCACTAAGCGTAACGGCACTTTGTCCAAGTGTGATATAACCAAGTCCTACCTCCTGCAACACTTTAATCTTCCGGTACAAATAAGGTACTGCCTGAAAAAACTCCACGGCTTCGTCCACCGTCATATCCAGCACATCACTGATGGATTTACCCTTGTACCGGATCTCCAGTGTTTCCCGATTGTATCGTTTGCCATTGCATTTTTCACAGTGCACATATACATCAGGAAGAAAATTCATTTCAATTACCCGCATGCCCCCACCTTCACACATATCACAACGGCCACCTTTTACATTGAAGGAAAAACGTCTCGCTGCATAGCCCCTGATTTTTGCTTCCGGAACCGCCGCGAATAGCTGTCGTATTTCTGTAAAGAAACCACAATAAGTAGCCGGATTGCTTCGGGGAGTACGACCAATGGGTGACTGATCAATCTCAATCACCTTATCGATATGTTCCAGTCCTTTTATGGATTTATATTCCAGCGGTTTTTGTTTGGACTCATAACAGTACTGTGATAAAATCGGATACAGTGTATCATTGATCAGTGTACTCTTACCACTTCCGCTCACACCTGTTACAAGAATTAATTTTCCCAATGGGAACTTCACTGAAACATTCTTCAGGTTATTTCCTTTGGCACCCTTTAGATCAAGACTGGCTCCACTCCCCTTTCTACGCGCCTCCGGCACATCAATATTTTTTTTACCGCTTAGGTATTGCGCTGTTTCAGAATTGGAATCCAGTACTTCTTTAGGTGTTCCCTGGGCAACAATTTCGCCACCGAATTTACCGGCACGCGGACCAATATCAACCAGGTAATCCGCTGCCATCATAATGTCTTTATCGTGTTCTACCACCAATACACTGTTACCGATATTACGCAGGTTCTGCAGCGCAGTAATGAGCCGATGATTATCGCGTTGATGTAAGCCAATACTTGGTTCGTCCAATACATAGGTGATACCCTGCAACTGAGAACCAATTTGTGTGGCTAACCGGATTCGCTGCGATTCGCCCCCACTAAGTGTTTTCGTAGCACGGTTCAATGTAAGATAGGAAAGTCCTACATCCAGCAGAAACTGCAATCGTTCCCGAATTTCTTTCAATATATCTTTTGCAATAACACGTTGTTTGGCAGACAATCGTTGCTCAAGACCATTGAACCAGACAAGCAACTTATCCAGGTTATACTGGCTGATCTCTGCGATATTTTTCCCATCCACTTTAAACCAGAGACTCTCTTTTCTCAAACGGGCACCAGCACACGAAGAGCAGGTAGTGAGGTCCATAAAACCTTCCGCCCATTCACGAATGCCATCGGAACTGGCGGAAGCAAACCAGCGCTTCAGTTGGGGAATAACGCCTTCAAATTCCTCGGCATATACCCGATCTGCCGCACTGAGCTCATCAAAATCGAAATCTGCTTCCTCTCCCGGTTTTTCAGTAGCGTACAGCACCAGGTTGAGTTGCGCATCCGGCAAATCCCGCACCGGTTTTTTCAAATCAATTTTATTTTTTTTTGCCAGTTGCTGCACCTGTTTGTACACATAGGCTTCCCGTTCTTCACCCAGCGGCGCAATGGCTCCTTCTTTGATGCTTTTACTCCAATCGGGAATGATCTTCTCCATACTAACCTGGTAAACTGTACCAAGGCCTTTACAGGTTGGACAGGCACCATAGGGAGAGTTAAAGGAGAAACTATTTGGAGAGGGTTCTTCATAGGAGATGCCAGTGTCTTCACACATTAGTTGGCGACTGTATTGAACTACCTGGTTGCTGTCGTTTAACAAGAGAAAAAGCAACCCCTTTCCAACCTGCATCGATTTCTGCACACTCTGACTAAGGCGCAGTTTCATATCGGGAGTAACAGCCAGTCGATCCACCACTACTTCAATATCGTGAATCTTATATCGATCCACCTGCATTTTCGGCACCAGGTCTTTCACTTCCCCATCTACCCGCACTTTGAGATAACCTTTCTTACGGATATCTTCAAAGAGTTCCCGATAATGGCCTTTTCTGCCTCTAACAAGTGGAGCAAGCAGTGAAATTTTTTGTTTGGTGTATTTACTGAAAATATTGTCAACGATTTCCTCTTCGGAAAACTTGGTCATTTGTTTTCCGGTATTGTAGCTATACGCATCGGAAGCACGGGCATACAGCAGTCGCAGGAAATCATACACTTCGGTAATGGTACCCACGGTGGAGCGAGGGTTCTTGTTGGTCGTTTTCTGCTCAATAGAGATAACCGGAGAGAGACCGGTGATGCGATCAACATCCGGACGTTCCATATCACCCACAAACTGGCGGGCGTAGGCGGAGAAACTTTCCATGTAACGGCGTTGCCCTTCATTATAGATCGTATCAAACGCAAGGGAAGATTTTCCGCTACCACTGACGCCAGTAAAAACCACGAGCTGGTTTTTCGGTAATTGTATATCGATATTTTTTAAGTTATGTTCTCTTGCGCCGGTTACTTCAATCATTTCCAACACTTCTGTTGCGCCCGCCTTCTTTTTTTTCATAATGCAAATCTAAGCTCTCCGACAGATGAATAAGTAAGTATCTGACAGATCTGAAAACAGTTATTGGCGACTAAAGTTTGGAGATATCAAACAAATCTCCCTACCTTTGCGTCAGTTCTTTAGAGCATCGCTTATCAAGAAAGGCAGAGGGAAATGGCCCGATGAAGCCTTGACAACCTGTTTTCCGCTTAATTGCGGGAAGTAAGGTGCCAAATCCAGCCCGTAAGGGGACAGATAAGTCAGATGAATGGCTTTTGCAGAAATATAACTTCTTCATAGAGCTCTTCTGATGATTTATCGGGAGAGCTTTTTTTATACCCGCTCCTCCCGATTTTGCTTGGTAGGTGGTGTCGCTAACAACCTGTTTTTCAATTTTAAAACTGTTTAACAATGCAAGCGACAACACAATTATTGCACAGCATCCCGGTGGATGCACAAACCGGCGCTATCGCCGTTCCGATTTACCAAACCAGCACTTTTGTGCAGGAAGCTCCGGGCGTCAACAAAGGATTTGACTATAGCCGGACCAACAATCCAACCCGCCAGGAATTGGAAAAAATTGTAGCCAAATTGGAAAAAGGTTCCGTAGCGGCAGCTTTCTCAAGCGGACTGGCAGCCATTGATGCCGTAATCAAACTTTTGGAATCAGGAGATGAAATCATTGCCGTGAATGATATTTATGGAGGTGCCTTCCGCCTGTTTGAGAAAGTTTACAAAAAGTTTGGAATCCGGGTGAGCTATGTGGATATGACCGATCTCTCCGCTATTCAACGGGCCATCACCTTGAAGACCAAACTGATCTGGCTGGAAACACCTACCAACCCTACCCTGAAAGTGGCTGATATCCGGGCTATCGCAGCAATTGCTAACCGGTATAAATTGCTTTTTGCCGTAGATAACACCTTTGCGTCTCCGGTTTACCAGCAGCCATTAGCGCTGGGGGCAGATATAGTAGTACACAGTGCCACTAAGTTTATTGGCGGGCACAGTGATGTCATAGCCGGATTGGTAATTGCCAAAGACCCGGAGATTGGCCAACAAATCAAGTTTTATCAGAATGCCTGCGGAGCGGTATTGGGCCCCTTTGACAGTTTCCTCCTGATACGCGGGCTCGAAACGCTGCACATCCGGCTAAAGCAACATACAGAAACTGCCAGCCGGGTTGCCGCTTATTTGAAAAATCATCCGGAAGTCGGAGAAGTATTTTATCCCGGTTTCGGTGGCGTAGTGAGTTTCCGATTGAAGAAAGACAACCATGCAGCAGCACTTCAATTTATTGGTGCCACCAAACTATTTCACCTCGCGGAAAGCCTCGGAGGTGTTAAGAGCCTGGTAAGTCACCCGGCCAGCATGACACACAAAACGGTTAATCCTGAACAGCGCAAAGCAGCTGGAATAACAGACGGACTCATCCGGCTCAGTGTTGGCCTCGAAGATGGCAGCGACCTGGTAAATGACCTGGAAGATGCGTTTCTGGCAGTAGGAGAAATCAGCAGTTCCAGAAAAAAAATAAAATCAGCCTTAGTATCTATTTAACTTTAAGCAAGAGAACCCACCATGAGTTATCACAAGCAATTAACAATCGGACTATTCGGATTTGGTGTTGTTGGAGAAGGATTGTTCAAAGTATTACAACAGACACCATCCCTCAGTGCCCGGATAAAAAAAGTTTGTATCAAAGACGCAACGAAGAAAAGAAATGCTCCGGCCGATTTATTCACCACCAATCGGGAGGAGTTATTGAATGATGAGGAAATCAATGTAATTGTGGAAGTGATCAATGAAGCGGAACCTGCTTTTCAAATTGTTAGCCGGGCATTGAAAAATGGCAAATCAGTAGTAAGCGCCAGCAAAAAAATGATTGCTGAACACCTGCCTGAATTACTAGAGATCCAGAAAAATGTCTCAACCAGTTTTCTCTATGAAGCGGCGGCCTGTGCATCGATTCCTGTTATCCGGAACCTGGAAGAATACTACGACAATGACCTGTTGCATGGCATCAAAGCCATTGTAAATGGATCAACGAATTTTATCCTAACCAAAATGTTTGAGGACAAACTGGATTTTCAGCAGGCACTCTTATTGGCGCAGCAACTGGGTTTTGCGGAATCCGACCCATCGCTGGATGTGGAAGGATACGACGCCCTGAACAAATGGACCTTCCTCCTGACACATGCCTATGGAATTGTGGAGCATCCAGACAAACTGCTGTTTACCGGCATACAAAATATTCACGCCATGGATGCCCGGGTTGCAGCGGAAAAAGGTCAACAGATCAAACTGGTGGCACAGGCACAGAAACTACACAATGGAAAAGTTGCCAGTTTTATTCTGCCTCAATTCATTCAACAGGACGATCACCTTTCCTTTGTAAAAAATGAATATAACGGGGTTGTAATTGAAAGCGGATTTGCTGACAAACAATTCTTCTATGGCAAGGGAGCAGGAAGTTTTCCTACTGCATCGGCTGTATTAAGTGATCTGTCTGCGCTCCGGTATGAATACAAATACGAATACAAAAAACTCTACCATCATCAGCCCAACAGTTTAACGAACGATTTCTACCTGCGGGTCTATTTAAGTTTTACCGATTGGAAATATGTTCCACGGGAAAAATTCGAATGGATCGAAGAATGGCATGCAAGAGAAGAGCGCAAGTACCTGGTGGGTGTATTGCATGTAAAAGAGCTGATCGAAAATGACTGGTGGAAACAGAACAACACCTCCCTGATCCTGACGCCTCAACCCATCATTGAAGACGTTGCGATTCAGCAGCTCAAGAAAAAAAGCCTTGAACTTGCCGGGGTAGCCTTCTAGCGGAATAGCAGATAAGCAACAATCAACGTAACCAGTATATTAAATCCCTGTGCGATCAGAAATCCATACAGGGGTTTTTTATTGTCCTGGTGGAAAAGATCAGCAAATTTGGTTTCCATCCCAATACTGGTAAAAGCCAGCACAAACCACATGGTCTGGATATTTTTCAGTGGTTCTTTAACGGCCGTTATGGTTTCACCTGAAAGCACAAACGAAAATAACAGGGAGGCAAAAACGAAACCAAGTACAAATTTTGGAAATCGCTCCCAAATCACAGAAAGCGTAGGTTTTTCAACAGCCTGATTTTCCTTCCTGGAATAGGTCCAGTAGACAGAAATGGCAAATGCTGCCAGTCCGAGTAATACATTCTGCGAAAATTTTACAATGGTGCTGATCTTTAATGCTTCCTCTCCTACCAGGGTGCCGGCTGCCACTACAGCACCGGAAGTATCAATACTGCCACCCAGCCAGGCACCGGTAACCGCTTCAGGCAGTTGCAACCATTGAGCGATATAAGGCATGCCAATCATCATGGGAATTGCCGTCACCAGTACAAGGGATATTACATAAGAAAGTTTTTTAGTATCACCACTGATGGCACCGGCGGTAGCGATAGCCGCCGAAACACCACAAATTGAAACGGCACTGGAGATCATCATACGCATATCATCTTCCACGCCTAATTTCTTACATACCCAGAATGCAAAATACCAAACGGATAACACCACGATTAGTGCTTGCAGCAGGCCCAGCGAGCCTGCTTTCAGCATATCTCCAAAAATGATGCTGGTACCCAATAATACCAGTCCGATTTTCACAAACAATTCCGTTTGCAATGAATTTCTGAACCATTGGGGTAGGTTAACAAAATTCCCAATGAGTAAGCCCAGGCAAAGGCTAAAAATAACTGCTTCCAGGTTGAGGGCTTTGATCTGTTTATTTCCTGCCAGTATCATGGCAAGGATCGAGACAAAAAAGACAACAGGAAAACTTTGTACAAGAGCGCGAATTGGTTTTCCTGCGAGCCAGGTACCTATTACCGCAATTGCATACATGATCAGAAAAAGTCCAGTAATTGCAACTACATTATCCGAACTCAATAGTTTCGTCAAAAAGGCAGTTGAATCGGACCAGGAGAATGCGGGTTTAGGAATCGTGAATCCAGCAACAGCGAGCAGAATAATAATGGCACCGAGCCAAACAGCTGTCCAGTCTTCATGTAAAATGGGTTTTGCTACTTTTTCCGCCATGATTAACCTTGTTTAAAAACATCTTGTAAAACCTGTTTTGCTGCATGATATCCACACATGCCGTGCACACCACCTCCCGGGGGAGTGGAGGAAGAACAAATATAGAGACCTTTTGCACTGGTGCGGTAGGGCGACCAGCGCAAGGCAGGTCGGGTAAACAATTGAAAAATATCCTGTACACCACCATTGATATCGCCGCCGATATAATTTGGGTTATAGTCCTGCATGGCTTTTGTATTCATGGTATGTCTTGACAGGATCCGATCTCTGAAACCAGGCGCAAACCGCTCCACCTGTTTTTCGATTGCTTCTGTCATATCTTTCTCAGAACCAAAGGGAACATGGCAATAGGCCCAGGCTGTATGTTTCCCTTCCGGTGCTCTTGTATTATCAAAAAGCGAAGGCTGCGACAGCAGTACAAAAGGTTTTTCCGGATGAATACCTCTTGCAGTTGCTGCTTCATTCCAACTGATTTCCTCAAATGTATTTCCAATATGCACCGTACCCGCCAATTTGATTTCTTCATCCTGCCAGGGAATGGGAGCATCCAACGCCCAATCTATTTTGAAAACGCCCATGCCATACCGGTAGCGATTGAGCTGCCATTTGTAAAAATCAGAGAATTTATGACCCGCGATTTGCAAAAGTTGCCGGGGTGTACAATCAAACAGCACAGCTTTCGAGGAAGGTAATTGCTGTAGTGACTTTACTTCAAAGTTGGTTTCAATAACACCGCCGAGTAACCGAAAATGAGCCGCCATGGCATCGGCAATAGATTGAGAGCCGCCGACAGGGATGGGCCATCCAACTTTATGTCCGGCTGCCAGCAATACCAGCCCAAATGCGCCGGTAGCCCAATTTGTAAGGGGTTGCATACTATGAGCTGCCATTCCTGCTACCAACGCTTTTGCCTCCACAGATGCAAACCTGTTGGCGATCCAACTGGAAGGCTGAATCGCGTTCAAGCCAAATCTCAGAATAGTACCGGGTTGATTCGGCCAGCCTAGGGGTGAAAGAATAAAACTAGTTACCGTATCAAAATCATTCAAAAGTGGCTTTATAAGGCTGGTGTACCGATCCTGATCAATACCCAGACCCGAAGCAGTTCGTTCCAAAGAAGATCTTAAAAAGACAGGCCTTAGATGATCAAGTGGATGGGCACCACATATACTGGGGTTCACCATTTGAAGTTGGTAGTCTGACCAGTTAACCGAAGCAAAAAAGGGTGAGATAGCGAGTAAAGGATGTACAGCGGAACAGATATCATGTTTAAAACCGGGAATAGTACATTCAGCAGTGCGCATACCTCCTCCAATTGTTGCTTTAGCTTCCAAAAGAAGAACTTTACAACCTGCATTCTGAAGCGTAATTGCAGCAGCAAGCCCATTCGGTCCTGCGCCAACAATTACAGCATCAAACTCTGATGAAGTAATCATATCAGGCAGGCTGGTAACGGATCTCGGTTGCTTTTCCCGACTGCCCAGTTGGAGTAATGATGTAGGCAATAATGACCAGGTCTGGACCTTCAAAATGCATATCGGTGCGCCAGCCCCATTGTTGCGGAGGCTCCTGTTGATCGGGGAAGGAACCCAGTACTTCAAAATCCTGATCGTTTGGATTTCCCTTACTGAACATAATGGCTGTACTCATGTGAAAGCTGTCGACCCAGGCAACCTGGAACTGGTTGGATTGCAAATCAAACCCAATGAGATAAAGTCCTTCAATGTCGCGGTCTTTAAATCGAGTGGTATACCGATGAAGTAAAAACCGTCCATCCAGAACCGGTTCAATGGTTCCTTCAATGGGAGATTCATCCGATAACTGGCCTGCTTCCAGCCATACCCTGCTGATACCTTTCCATTTACCAACAAAGGCCTGCAAGTCCTTGTGTTTTCCTCTCTCCTGAGAGATGGCAAAGCTCATTTTTTCCATACTTCAAGTTAAGCATGTTTCGGTATTATCGGCTTATAAATGATCACATGCTTTCTTCTTTTATTCCACCAGATCAAAAAACCGGTCAGTGGTAAACTCGCGCAAATCAGGCTGGCAATGAACGCCAGTATTTTCCCGGGCAAACCGGCAATCGCACCAATATGAATATCATAATTAGCTTCCACCAACTGTTCTCCGGCATTCTTTTCGATATCCATTCGTTTGCCTAGCAATTTGCCACTGAACTGATCAAACTGAAGCTCATCGCGGTTATGATAAGTTTGTTCATGGCCATAACCATTTATTTTCAACACAGCGGAAGGATCAGCAGCAGCTGGTAATACATTAAACCTTTTGGCATTCGGTAATATTAGTCGGGCTTCAGCCAGCGCTTTGTCTAACGCGGTCTGGCTTAGAACTGCCGCTGGTTGTCGTTTCAGTAATAAGCTGTCCGCAGAAACTGTTTTCAAAACACCTGGTGCAGCATTAGTACGGGCAGCAGCTACATATACAGTTTTTTTAAACCATTGAAACGACCATACCATTCCTGTAAGTGCCAGTATGATGGAAGGTATGAGGAAATAGAACCCCAATACATTGTGCAGGTCATAATTCAGTCGTTTGAATCTGGCTTTCCATTTTACTGTAAAAGCCTGTTGCTGCTGTTTTTTATTCCATTTTTTAGGCCACCACAAAATAAGTCCGGTTATAAGCAAGATTACAAATATCAAGGTACTCCAGCCGACAATCGGTTGGCCATACGGCGTATTCAACAATAAACTCCAGTGCAAATATTTAATGATGATGAAAAACTCCCTTAGATAATTTGTTCTACCGGTTACTTCACCGGTATAAGGATTCAGGTGTACGCTTTGATAATATTTTACTGATCCGGCGAACGTGATCGCGTCTTTATCTCCTCCTTCGAAAGCCATAAATTCCCAGGTCTTACGCGGATCAGTGGGAATAGTGAAATTCCGGATTGTAACACCTTCTCCAATTTCCTTACGGGCAATCTCAAGCAAGGTGGAGGCAGGGAGCGTATGGCTCCATTGTGCTTCAGGAACATAGAGTTTTTCCCTGTAAACCACCTCACTGATTTCTTTCTGGAATACAAAAATGCACCCCGTAATACTTACGATAAAAACAACCAGCCCGGACGCGAGTCCGAGCCAGAGGTGTAATTTTGCTGCCCACCAACGGGCACTAAATTTTCGAGTTTTTCCCAATTGATTTTTTTTATAATCCAATACTAACTGTCATCAATAAGCGACGAGGCATTTGTGGTTCAATGGTAGTCCAGCCTTTGTAGTACCTGGTATTTGCCAGATTATCTCCCTTCAAGCCAATACGGAACAGTTTTGCCTGGTAATACACAGTTGCATTAAGAATTGTGTACTCTGGAAGTATGAACTGACCGGTGGTGCTATTGTTAGTTACAATATTTTCACTGGCATAATTAACTCCCATTCCAATTCCGAATCCTGCCAGTTTGCCTGATGGCTGTGTATAACTGGCCCAGGCATTTCCTAAATGTGCCGGTCCGGAACCAACTACCCTGCGACCATCCAGGGTTGGATTTGTTTTTTCATTACGACTGTCATTGTATGCATATCCAGCAACCATTGACAAACCGGGAACGGGATTTGCCTGGAGTTCCACTTCAACCCCTTTACTTCTTTGTTCTCCGTTTTGCACTGTGATATTGTAAACCGTTCCTTCCCGTTCAACACTTTCCGGACGGGTAATATTGGCAACATGGATATTGTAATAGCTGGCTGTCAGGAATAATTTACGGTTGAACAATTCCATTTTTACACCCGATTCAAACTGGTTGGCCTGCTGGGGTTTAAATGTTCCATCAATATCAGGTAATGGCTGCACCACCGGCGCCAAATTCCGGAAACCATTCATATAGTTGGCGAACAGGCTGATTTTTGAAGGAATCACCTGGTAAACCAATCCGAATTTGGGTGATAGGGCATTTTGAGAATACGCTCCTATTGCGTTACCATCAATCATAAAATTGCGGGTACCCTTATTTTCAAAATGGTCGAAACGAAGACTCATCATGGCCATCAGTTCCGGGGTAATATTTACCACATCCGAAATATATACGCTATAGGTGTTGTTAAGTGCTTCATTCTTCACCGTGCCTCCCTGTGCAGCCAGTCTTGCATCCAGCGCAGGCCGGGTCAAACTCCCATAGGTTGATCCTGCTGCACCGGGGGATTTCACATTCAACACATCAAATACTGCATAACCGGTATTATTATTGGTTGTTTCCAGCCGCATGAAATCAAAACCAACCACTACCCTGTTCCGGATCTTACCAATGGTAAAATCTCCATTGAAATTCTGCTGGAAATCAAAACTATTCCCCTGACCGTTTTGGCGGGATGCCAATCTTGACAGGAGTGAATCATTGTCAGCACCCAGGAACATAACATAGGAATAGTACCCATCTGTACGCCGGTTACTTGTTGAAACGACGGTTTGGGAGGTCCAGTTTTTATTTATTTTATACAATGCTTCCGCCTGTAAATTGGTAGTAGGTGTTTTGATCGTCAGATCATTGCTGGTATAGGAACGGGAGAAATCCATCTTCAGTTCATCGGGTGTTCTGGCCTGGAGATTTCTTGCCCGATTCAAAAACACCATCAATGGATTGGTGCTTTCTCCATGGAAAAATTCCGTATGCAGGTTCAGTTGCAGTTTATCACTAACCTTATGTGTTAAGGAGGGAGCAACATAAAAGTTTTTTCTGAAACCCGCATCCTGCCAGCTATTCTCTGTATGATAGGCGGTATTAATGCGCATCAGCGTTTTACCTTCTTTATCAAGTGGCGTATTAATATCAGCAGTAATCCGATGTAATCCAAAACCACCGGCGGTGTAACTGATTTCACCTCCAAAGCGTTCGTATGGTTTTTTTGTAACGATGTTAATCAGACCACCAAAGGAGATCAGGGAACTTCCGAACAAGGTACCTGAAGGGCCTTTGATAACTTCGATGCGTTCAACACCGGCAGGATCAAGTCCGCCGTTGGTAAGTCCGGGTAAACCATTCACCATCGTTGGCTGCACAGAAAAACCACGCAGGGTAAAATAACCTGCACCATCACCCGCACGACCTGTAGCACTCCACAAACGATCAATACCCGTTGTATTTTTTAATGCATCATCCACATTCACCAGCATCTGCTCCTTAATCAGGGCCTTGTTGACAACACTGATGGATTGGGGATTTTCAAGAACAGCCAATGGCATTTTAGCAGCATGAAGAGAAGCAACCGGAGCAAACTTGTTTCGGGCAGATTTAACCACAATTTCTTCCAATTGGGCATTGGAAATTTTTAATTGCAGCTGTACGGTGGTTGTTTTACCTTCTTCTACTGTCACCGATTCTATCAGTGTTTCATATCCAACAAGAGAAACCTCCAGTGTATATTTTCCAGGCTTCAGCCGGCCAATATTGAAAGAACCGTTATCGCTGGTAATGTAGGACTTTCCCGTTTCGCGAATGAACACGGTAACCATGGCGGCTGCGCGCTGATCATTTGTCTTTATTTTTCCATCAATCCTACCAAAATCATCTTCAGCAGTAGGATCTGTTGATATAATAGTTGCAACTGGCAACTTCACTGCATTCGAAGATGCGAATTGTTGTGCTGGCAAGTCTATCCAGGGAATCGTACCAATTAATCCTAATACTGTTGTAGCTATAATTCTGCGCATTCCAAATTTTGCATATATCATCTCAGGTTCTGATTTTTATAAGTAATTGAACACAAATGTTCTTTAAATCGCTTGCAAAACTCGCCCACCACCAGTAAAGACCTGTTTCGAAATCGGGAAAAGCCAGTTACGAAATCGGGAAAAAAATTATGCGTGATTTGTAAAGATTTGGACGCAAAATGACCTGTTTATCTCCTTTGTTGATGTTTAATAAGATGGCATATCGCTTAAATTTGACAACATAGAAATAACTCCAATACCTCCCTGTAACTCCAGATTGCCCTTTACATTCACACATAAAAAACGGATATGAAAAATTGGTTACGTACCTGCCTGACTGCAGTACTGATAGTTGGTCTTACCGGATCAACAATGGCTCAGGCTCCTCTGGTCGAAGACCTGGGTTACAAAGGAGGAAATATCAAAGGCATTAAAAAGCTGGACAAGGCGCTGCATTTCCTGGTAATCGGCGACTGGGGCCGAAATGGAGAAAATTACCAGAAAGAAGTAGCAGCCGGTATGGGTAAGGCGGCCCATGATCTGGACGCGGATTTCATAATTGCAACGGGCGACAATTTTTATCCTTATGGAGTAGCCAGTACCCGGGATTATCACTGGATCAGTTCCTTTGAATCCATTTACCGGGCACAATCGCTGCATGTACGGTGGTATCCGGTGCTGGGAAATCACGACTATGCATCTAACCCCGATGCACAAGTGGAGTATAGCCAGATCAGTAGTCGATGGAGCATGCCATCCCGTTATTACAGCAAAAAATTCCGGGAAGGTGATACGGCAAATTCTGTTTTGATACTATTCCTGGATACGGATCCTATAGAAAAGGAAATGCGCGGCCATGGATACGACTCGGTTAAATACCGGAAAGGATATGTGCAGCAACAAAAAGAATGGATCATACGCGAGCTATCCCAATCCAAAGCAAAATGGAAAATAGTGGTTGGCCATCATCCGCTCTATACCGGCGGATGGAGAAAAGATTCAAAAGATGTAGCCAACATGAAGGCATTCCTGGAGCCCTTGTTTCACCAATACAAAGTGGACCTTTACATAGCTGGGCATGAGCATCACCTGGAACATGTAAAACCAGCCGGACCAACACATCATATCATTTCCGGTGCGGGATCAGAAGCAAGACCGGTTCAATTACATCCGAATGGCGGAAAATTTGCTATAGGCACCCAGGGCTTTGCAACCTTTTCTGTTACGGGCAAAGAAATCCTTGTACAATTCATTGATTATAAAGACCAGATCATCCACACTGCAAGTTTACCAAAATGAAGAAATTAATTACACTGTTACTACTGGTATCCGGACTACCACCCAACAACTCAATTGGCCAGGAAAATCAACCAGCTTATACAATCCATTCTCATAACGACTACGAACAACCGATTCCATTTTGGACCGCTTATTATGCAAAAGCAGGTTCCATTGAAGTGGACATCTACCTTGAAATGGGCCAGATACTGGTGGGCCACGACAAAGAAGATTTGCGCCCGGAAAAAACCATCCAGGCATTGTATCTGGATCCCATCCGTCAGCAACTGAAGCAGCACAATGGGTGGTTGGGAGGCGACAGTAGTTACCGGGTACAATTTCTGGTTGATATCAAATCACCTACCAATCCCTGTCTTGACACCTTAATCGCTGTTCTGAAAACCTATCCCGAGATCATTGGTAGCAAGCAAGTACAAATCGTCTTATCTGGCAATAAACCACCGGTAGCTGATTTTGGCAAGTATCCGGTGTTTATTCTATATGATGGATTGCCATGGGAAAAATATGATCCTTCCATAACCAACCGCGTGCCCTTACTGAGCGCCAATCTTCGTAAGTATACCAGTTGGAATGGAAAAGGAATCATCCCGGCAACTGAACGGGCCGCATTGGAAAAAGTGATCAGGGAAACCCATCAGCTCGGAAAAAAAATAAGGTTCTGGAATGCCCCGGATTTTATCAATGCCTGGTATGAGCTTGGTAAACTGGGTGTGGATTATATGAATACAGATCATGTTACTGAACTGGCTGGATTCATACAAAAGTTTAAAAATTCCACATTTATCAATATGCAACCTGCCAGTGTGGTTTACCAACCCAGCTACAAAACAGACGGTATTAAAAAAGCTCCCAAAAATATTATCCTGTTGATTGGGGATGGGATGGGATTAGCGCATATTCATGCAGGTTATACAGCAAATTTCAACAAGCTGAACCTGTACCAGTTCAGGGCAACCGGTTTATCACGTACCAGTTCTTACGATAGTTATATTACAGACTCTGCACCTGGTAGTACAGCTTTTTCTGCAGGCATCAAAACCAATAACAGGGCTGTTGGAGTGGATCATACAGGTGTGGCTGTTCCCCTACTGCCTGTTTTTATGAAAGCGAAAGGGAAGAAGACTGCCGTTATTACTACGGGCGACGTATCGGATGCAACTCCTGCTGATTTTTATGCGCATCAGTCGGAACGCAACAGCAGTGAGGCAATTTTAAAAGACCTGGCAAAGGAACCGATTGATCTGCTGATGGGAGCCGGACAAACTAATTTCCCATCCATAATAAAAGAAGCATTGCCAGAATTTAAACTGGCCGAAACGGTAAGCGCATTGTCACCCACAGCAAGTGGAAAATGGATTGTACTGGAAGAACGTGCCGGAAAATCCATATTAAGGGGAAGAGGAAACTGGGCTGTTGAAGCTTTTCAAAAAGGGCTGCAATTTTTATCTGGCAACACAAAAGGATTTCTACTGGTTCAGGAAGGCGCACAAATAGACAATGGAGGACATAACAATCACCTTCCAACCCTGGTAACCGAATTGCTGGATTTCGATCAGGTAGTAAAAGCGGCTCTGGAATTTGCAGATAAAGACGGAGAAACCCTGGTCATTGTTACAGCCGATCATGAAACAGGAGGCCTTACGCTGGTAAATGGAGATCCCGCCAAAGGCAGCGTGAGCGGACATTTCAGCACCAATGATCATACCGCCACGCCTGTTCCAGTATTTGCTTATGGCCCCCGCTCCTATTTATTTACCGGTGTTTATGAGAACACCGCAGTTCATCACAAAATCAAGGAAGCACTCAAATAAAAAATGGCAGGAATTACTCCTGCCATTTTTAAACCAAACTGCTGCTCCTATTGCTCTAGGTAATTAATAACCCGGATTCTGAACCAGGTAATTCGGAATATTGGATGCTCCGTCGATAGCGGTTTGAGGAATCGGGAAAATTCTTTTCTGCGGATTGTTATCTGTTTTTTCCGTCCAGGTTCCTTCGTATTTACCAAAGCGAATCATATCGGTACGTCGCACCATTTCCCAATACAATTCAAAACCTCTTTCGCGGTACAGAATATCCAGGTTCATTTCAGTCAGCGCCGGAATTGTACCACGGGCAGTTCTGGCAGCACGTACAATATTTACGTCTGCAAGTGCCCCTGCTGCATCACCTTTCCTTAATTTGGCCTCGGCACGCATCAGGTAAATATCAGCGAGGCGTAGAATAACAATATTGGCTTCACCGAAGTTCCGACCACTAACAGACTTGCGGCTAAACTCATATTTCTCAACACGATAACCAGTTGGGTAATTGCTGCCTTCAGTGCTGAAATCAATTTCCTTGGTAAAGTTTACTGCCAGTGTTGGGCGGTTACGGGTATCATGAAAAAGAGGCCCTACTTTCATATCGCCATTCGGACAGCGAAGGAATACCCCATTGCGACGAATGAGTCCGTATTGCTGACCACGCAGAATTCCGCGGTTGATATGAAAATTAGCTGCGGGTACACAGGTATCATTTGCATTGGAATAAATCGTAAGATTTTCCTTGTAGAAGCGCTGATCAGCAGCAGCGGGATCTACCGGCCCGTATGCATTTTCCCATGTTTCATAAAAATCAGAAGTTATACCCGGACCATCGGTTCCATTTGCACCGGGGAATTCCGGCAAAGGAAACTGATCACCGGAAAGAGAGAAGTAAGCAAGGCGGTTGTGACCATTCAATTCTGCCCGCTGATCAACTGCAAAAATGATTTCCTTGTTGGTATTATTATCATCATCAAAGATGTCAAAATATTCCGGAGAGAACTGGTATGATCCGCTACTGATAATTTTATCACAGTATTCGATTACTTTATCCATATCAGCCGCTCCGAAATTGAATTGATTGGCATAAATGTCAGAATAGACAGGCGCATTTAAATGCAAGCGTGCCAATAACCCCCAAACTGCAGCTTTACTAAGCCGACCATGAGTAGGTGTATTACCCAATAATGGCTCAACTGCCAGCAACTCCGACTTTATGTATTCTACTGCCTCCGCTCCCCGGAGAATGGTAGAAATATCAGTTGGATTATCTTTCACAAAGATCAGCCCATATAGATCCAACAACATCCATGAATAGTAAGCGCGCATACCGCGGGCCTCCGCCAGGTAGGCTGGAGCAGAAGGGTCTGTATTTGAAGGAAGCGAATTGATTGCGGTAATACAACGCGACAGGCTTTGCACCAGTTCATTAAAGACATTCCTGATATTGGGATCAGTGGTGGAGAAATTATGGGTGTGCATACCGATATAGATACCATTATCTCCCCAATCGGTACCTCCCCGGTAAGGAAGGATAGCCTCGTCAGTAGAAATTTCCTGCAAAGCAAAATAACGGGTATGCTGGAAAAGAGAAGGCAACAGTGCATAAACTGGGGCAATTGCTCCTTCTGCTGCCTGTTTCGGAGTTAAGCCGGTAGCAGAAGATTCATCCAGCACCACTTCATTCAGCTTGGTACAACCACTCAATACCGTAGCGGTTGTAATAGCAATCATAAGGATCTTACTATATTTAAACATAACCGATTTTTTAAAATTGAACATTAATTCCCAGTATGAACGAACGGGCCCTGGGATAACTCAGATAATCAACACCGTAAGAAAGTACGTTATCAATGTTACGGTCAGCATTTACCTCCGGATCAAATCCATCATATTTGGTTATTACGAAGAGATTTTGTCCGGTCAATGAAAAACGAATCTGCTTGATAAACTGTCCGTTTCCAACTTTAGTCATAGGCAGGGTATAACCAAGTGCCAGGTTGTTCAACCGGAAGAAACTTCCATCTTTCAGGAAACGGGATGATACCCGGGCGTCGTTGGTAGTAGACTCCTCAGGATATTTCACTGCAGATGTAAATGTATTCACACCCTTCGCGATCAAAGCCTTGTAAGAACCGGCATTTTCGGTATTATCATAGAGTTTATTACCGGAAACTCCATTGAAGTTGATGGCTAAATCAAAGGCTTTATACCCCATTGTTCCATACAAGCTGAAGATTCTCTTTGGAAGTGCCGTTCCTAAAACCACCCGGTCGCGATCATTTACAAAACCATCCTGGTTCGCATCGCGATAAACACTTAGTCCGTCGCGGTCAAATCCGGTAAAATCCAACAGGTAAAAAGCACCAATCGGTGAACCGTTAATATAACCGTTAATGGTAGCCGAAGTAAGTCCCGAGCCCGATGCGGAACCGGATGGAATTACGGTGTAAGGAGAATTCTTCACTACGTTGTCAATAAAGGTGATATTACCACCAATCGTGTAACTAACAGGGCCTTTTCGATGCTGATAATTCAGATCTATTTCCACACCCTGGTTGATGATATTCATGTCCTTGATATTGGACCAGGTAGTAGCGGCTGGCTGAACGGGATCTGCCGGCGGAACCTGCAGCAGGATGTTATTAGTCACTTTGCGGAAATAATCAACCGTACCATTCAAGGCTCCGTTGAACAGGCCAAAATCAAAACCGAGATCGATTTGTGTTGAAACCTCCCACTGAATATCCGGGTTAGCCAGGCGGGTAAAGAATACACCGGCAGGATAAGTAGTGCCGGCATCCAGCGGATAACTGGCATTACCGGAAACAGTTGCTGTGAACAATGGCTGGGTGATTTTAGCAGGAATTTCCTGGTTACCGGTTTGTCCCCACCCCCCTCTCAATTTCAAACTGGAAATCCAGCTACTGTTGAAGAATTTTTCCCGGTCAATATTCCAGGCTGCAGAGAAAGATGGGAAAATACCGTACTTGTTGTTTTCACCAAACTTCGATGAACCATCCGCCCGCAGGGTAGCTGTGAACAAATAACGGTTGTCAAAATTGTAATTCAATCGTCCAAAAAAGGACTGTAATTCATTCTGTACTGCATATCCGGAAGGTCGGTTGTTCGCCAGCGTTAGTTCCTGTCCGGTACCTGGATTGTAGATAGGTTCTACGCCTCCTATCGGGAATCGGTTGATGCTGGTACCACGTCCCTGCAGGTAAATATCCTGATAAGAATAACCGGCAAGCGCTGTAAACTTATGGATGTCGTTGATATTGAAGTTATAGGTGAAATAATGCTCCATCAATACGTTTTTATTGTACGTATTATAGGTTTCCAGGCGGCCATCGCGCTGAGGAACAGCATTGGGAAGGGACTGTACATCACGAACACCGGTAGAGTTATCAATACCAATGTTGATTTTATATTCCAGTCCTTTTATAATTTTCAAGGTAGCTGCAACATTTCCAATCACCCGGTTAATAGTCGACCAGTCTTTTTCCAGTTCCAGTGTTTTGAGCGGATTGATACCGTTTTCAAAAACATAGGGAGTACCATCTGCATTGCGGGCGGGAATGGTGGGGTTGGTGGAAATGGCGCCACCAATCAGACTTCCAATATTCGGACGCCTGTTAACTGTATTATTGGCATTCAGGTTGATATCCAGCGTAAGACGATCGTCCCACAATTTCTGGGTAATATTGATTCGTCCGTTATACCGTTTCAGGTCGTTACGCTGAATCACACCTTCCTGCAACTGCATACCCAAACTAGCATAATAGGTCAGTTTGTTCACACCACCGGAAACGGCCAGGTTATGATTTTGGGTGAATGCCGTTCTGGTGATCTCATCCTGCCAGTTGGTACTGCCGCCGAAATCTTCCAGTTCACCACCCAGGGCAACGACCTGCCTTTTATATTCATCTGTTGAGAATAGCGGCAATGGATTCGCGATTTTGCTAACACCGGCAGTGAAATTGTAATTCACAGAAGAAAAGCCGGATCTGCCTTTTTTTGTGGTAATCAGCACTACACCATTGGCACCTCTGGCTCCGTAAATGGCTGTTGCGGAAGCATCCTTCAACACATCCATTGACTCAATATCCTGAGGATTCAGGAAGGTAAGCGGATTGACAGCTCCTCCCGTTGATGAATTATCAAGCGCCATACCATCAATTACAAAAAGTGGCGTACTTCCGGTACGTACACCGCCCGGACCACGAATGGTAATGCTCTGTGGAGCACCAGGCTCGCCGCTGGAGGCGGTAACATTCACACCAGCCACCTTACCCTGGAGCAGTTCCTCGGGCGAGTTGATAATACCTTTGTTAAACTCTTCTGCTTTAATGGACTTCACCGCGCCGGTCAGGTCGCGTTTACTGGTTTTACCATAACCCACCACTACCATCTCATCCAGGCTCTTGGCAGACTCTTCGAGTGCCTGCTGAATCCTTAGAGGGTTGCCACTACTGTGGTTGAGGCTGGATAGTACTTTGTCGGCATATCCCACATTACTAATGGTGAGTCGGTAGCCAGTAGCATACGGAACTTCCTCAAACCGGAAATTTCCGTTGGCATCGGCCTGTGTAGTTCTTGAAAAACGATTGGAACTGTTTTCCAGCTTGACAGTAGAGCCTGGCAAAGGTTCCGACTGGGCATTTCGAACGGTACCTGTTACAGCACCGCCGGGAGACTGGGCCTGAATTTGCGCCAGCGTGCATAAAAGCAACAGGCAACAAAGACTCCAGCTCAGCAGTTTTGATTTGGTTGTCATGTTAGAAGAATTAAAAATTGGGTATAAAAGTAGATGGGACGTTTTGGGCAATCGTTACGAACAGGTTATTTAATCGTTAACTAAATCGTTAAACTTACCCTACGAATATGTTCCATTTCGGGCAATCTTTTGTATAAAAAAGTGCCATAGTACTTATTCAAACAACCTCATTAAAGCTTAAAGAAGATTTTCTTTTTGGAGAGGAAATAACAGAGATACCAGAGGATAAAAAGAGTGGCAAGGGAAGCCAGGATGGGCTGCTGCACAAAGATAGCCACCACACCATTGAGCCACTGATGGCCGACGGTTTCAAAAAAGAGGTAGATAAAAATGGCATTCATACCCACGACGGTTAAAATCCAGGCATACCTGTTCGCCTGCCGGATATCGGTCAGCCAGTAAAAAAAAGCCATAAAAACTAACACCCAGCCGCCTGATACCAGTACAAATGAACCCGTACAGATGCGTTTAATGATGGGTGATAGTCCGCCCAGGTCAGCTGCATAGCCAACCAATAACAGCGCCGTTCCGCTACTGATGAGGTACCGGAGTTTCTGCCCTGTTTGAAACCGATCATCCACCAGCAGTTTCCCGGCCAGTACACCCCAGATTGTATGGGCACTGGTTGGAATAAAATTGACAAATACCCAACCCCCGGAATTGATCTTACCCATCACGAGCATATCGGTAAAAGACCCAAAATTCTTTCCCATCACGAACGGCTGATTGAATTCACCCACCAGCACAGTCCGGTAAAGAACCTCCGAAAGCAGGATCAGGCCGAAGCTCACCAATGCCTGAACCAGGTAAGATTTTCGGATAATCAGATAAGCGATAAGGGTAGTGAACGCAAGCTGTGTCAATACATTCCAGAGTTCCCAAACCAGTTTGCCACTATATACACAATGCAGGGCCGTTCCACAGAGAAAAAGCTTAAGGCAACGGAACAGAATATGAGGAAGATTGTCCTGCCAGGTTATTCCCTTTTGTTGTTTGAAATAAAATGATAGAAACATGGCTGAACCGGCCATCGTCATAAAGCCTGGCTGAATCAGATCCCAGAACCGAAGTCCATGCCAGTCGTGGTGAAAGAACTGCTCAGTTACCCGCTGCAACCAGGTTCCCGCTGCGGCCTTATCGAGCCGGCTGTAAAGAGAAGTGCTTTCAGCAGCGAGCAGGATCATGATCAACCCGCGCATGACATCCAGGGAAAGCAGTCGTTTCGCCATATACTTCTAAAAAAAGTTTAAATCTGTTTAATTTATGCCTGTTTCGGCGAATTAGCAACAGGCAAACGTTTGTGTTGAATTTATTTTGAGTAATTTTCCGGCGCCGAATGAGCTGGTTGAAAAATATACGGATTCCCTGCCTTCTGTTAGTAGTACTGACAGTTATTGGCTTTCATGGAGAAGCCGGAAAATCTCATTCAACCCAGGGCAGGTTTCACCAGGAACAATTTTCCACCCAGGATAAAACCCTTTCACATTCCGAAAATCAATGGATCAACGCGCCGCTACCAGAAAGGCCGGAAGAGTTGCTGTTTTTTGAAGAATCCGAAGACAAACAACAGTTCTGGATACTTGAATTAGGCAACCGGCAGTTATCCATCTGCATCAGTATTTTATTTGGACAGCCCGATCCCGAATTTGAACTGGAAGCTGTTCCATTTACCGGCAATCTGCCAATTACCCAGCTATCCACCAGCGAACGATTGAGTTCCCTGCAAATCTTCCGCATTTAATAGAGTTCTCCCCCAAGCTTTCTCATTTATTACTGCCTTTTATTTTTTTGATTAAATCTCCTATTTACATGAAGCAAATTTTCGTGCTTGCTGGTCTGTATGTATTACTGGCCAGTACAGGATGTGGACATAAAGCGGAAGAAAAAGAAACCACTACTCATTTTATCGTAACCCAACCACTAATTATAGATACCGTACTGGAAAGAGAATATGTAGCCCAGATCCGTTCGATTCAACATATTGAAGTTCGGGCCCAGGAAAGAGGTTATCTCCAGGATATTTATATAGACGAAGGACAAGCTGTTAAAAAAGGACAGTTGCTCTTTAAAATCATGCCTCAGTTATATGATGCCGAGGCGCAGAAAGCAAAAGCAGAAGTTGAATTTGCTGAGATCGAATACCAGAACACACAAAAACTGGCTGAATCGAATATTGTTTCTCCCAATGAGCTGGCAATGGCTAAAGCAAGACTGAACAAAGCGAAGGCAGAGCTCAATATTAAAAATGTTCACCTGCAGTTTACCAGTATATATGCCCCCTTCAATGGCATGATCGATCGCTTTCTTGTTAGGAAAGGCAGTCTGTTGGATGAAGGTGATCTGCTCACGCATCTATCTGACAATAGCCACATGTGGGTGTATTTCAATGTACCGGAAGCAGAATATCTGAATCTCTTTAATAACAGTGATATCAAAAATCAACCTGTTGAATTACGCATGGCCAACCAGCAAATTTTTCCGCAAAAAGGAAAGGTAGAAACCATTGAGGCGGATTTTGATTATGAAACCGGGAACATTTCTTTCAGAGCCACTTTCCCTAACCCAAAAGGACTTTTAAGAAATGGAGAAACAGGAAATATACTGGTTAAAGAAGCATTAAAGCAGGCCATCCTGGTACCACAAAAAGCAAGTTTTGAAGTGATGGATAAAATCTTTGTTTACATAGTAGATAAGGACAATACTGTTCATACACGTGAAATCAAAGTAGGTGCGGAACTGGAAGATTTATTTGTCGTAAACGGCGGCCTGAAACCAGGAGAAAATATCCTGCTGGAAGGTATCCGTAAAGTGCAGGACGGCGATAAAATTCAATTCCAGACAGAAGATCCGAAAGCCGTGCTGAATTCCCTCAAACTGCCGGTGAAATAATCCCGAACCTCAAAACTGAAGAACATGTTTAAAATGTTTATGCAGCGACCGGTACTCGCGATTGTCATCTCCGTGGTGATTATTTTCATGGGTATCCTGTCGATCGAAACCCTTCCGGTTTCGCAATTCCCTTCTGTTGCCCCACCGATGGTAGTAGTAAACGTAGCCTACCCCGGAGCCAGTGCCAATGTATTGGTGGAATCCGTGCTCATCCCGATGGAAAAAGCCATCAACGGAACACCTGGTATGAAGTACATGACATCCGATGCCACCAGTGCTGGTGAAGCCACGATCCAGGTAGTATTTGACCTGGAAACCGACCCCAGTCAGGCAATGGTAAATGTCAAGACAAGAATCGAACAGGTCACCAACCGCCTGCCGCCATTGGTTCAACGGGAGGGATTGGTAGTTAGCTATACTTCTCCCAATATGCTGATGTACGTGAACGTTTTCAGCACCAACAAAAATGTGGACGAAAAATTCGCCTACAATTTTGCCAATGTCAATATCATTCCGGAATTAAGCCGACTGAAAGGAGTAGGTAGTGCGAAAATCCTGGGTAGCCGGCAATATGCCATGCGAATCTGGCTGAAGCCGGATCGCATGCGAGCCTATAATGTATCCACAGAAGAAGTGATGGAAGCGATGGCGGAGCAAAGTGTTATCGGATCTCCGGGCCGACTGGGACAAAGCACGGGAAAACGCTCTCAGTCGCTGGAATATGTATTAACCTACCCTGGCCGTTACAATAAACCCGAGCAATACGAAGACATCATCATACGTGCTACTCCGGATGGAGAGATATTGCACTTGAAAGATGTGGCGGAAGTTGAACTCGGAAGTGAATTTTATGATATCTATTCCAACCTCGACAATCACCCTTCTGCGGCCATTGTATTGAAACAAACCTATGGCAGTAACGCAACAGAGGTAATTAAGGAAGTAAAGGAGAAACTGGAGGAGATTAAAAAGACATCTTTCCCTCCGGAAATGGAATACCAGATCAGTTATGATGTATCCACCTTCCTGGATGCCTCTATTGAGAAAGTTATCCATACCCTTACAGAAGCATTTATACTGGTAGCCCTGGTAGTATTTGTTTTCCTGGGCGATTGGCGATCAACGTTAATTCCCACACTAGCGGTACCGGTTTCCCTGGTTGGTGCCTTTATGGCGATGAAGTTTTTCGGAATTACGATCAACCTGATTACGCTCTTCGCCCTTGTATTGGCCATTGGTATTGTGGTGGACAACGCGATTGTAGTAGTGGAAGCCGTGCATGCCAAAATGGAAGAAGAAAATTTAAACCCTTATAAGGCTACCAAACAGGTATTGAATGAAATCAGCGGTGCGATCATCGCCATTACCCTCTTAATGACAGCGGTATTTGTACCGGTTGCATTTATGAGTGGACCGGTGGGAGTATTCTATCGGCAGTTTTCCATTACCATGGCCAGTTCCATTGTGATCTCGGGTATTGTGGCACTTACCCTTACACCGGTACTCTGTGCAATGATCCTGAAAAACAACCATGGCAAACCAAAAAAGAAAACACCCATCAACCTGTTTATCGATTGGTTTAACCGGAAGTTTAATGGTCTGTTAGGTTCTTATACAAAGTTCCTTCGGGTGATCACCCATCGCAGGGTGTTAACATTCGGTATGCTGATTGCTTTTTGTGCCAGCATCCTGTTTACAACAGCAGCGCTTCCTTCCGGATTCATTCCGGGAGAAGACCAGGGTATGATCTATGCGATTATTCAAACGCCACCCGGTTCTACCCTCGAACGCACCAATGATATCGCCCGCAAATTGCAGGAAATCTGTGAAAAAAATGAAGGCGTGCAATCTGTGTCGGCTTTGGCCGGGTATGAAATCATGACGGAGGGCCGGGGCTCTAATGCAGGAACCTGTCTGATCAACCTAAAAAACTGGTCGGAAAGAAAGCAATCGGTTCACGAGATCATTGAAGAGCTGGAATCAGAAGCCAAAACAATACCAGGCGCCACCATCGAATTCTTTGAACCACCAGCGGTTCCGGGTTATGGTGCAACAGGTGGTTTCTCTCTTCGTTTGCTGGATAAAACCAACACGGGCGACTATAAGGCATTCGGTGAAGTGAATACTGCTTTTATGGAAGCCCTGGAAAAAAGAAAAGAGTTAACCGGGCTCTTTACCTTTTTTGCTGCGAACTATCCGCAGTATGAGTTGGAGATTGACAACCAGGCTGCCATGCAGAAAGGCGTGTCCATTGGCAAGGCAATGGATAATCTATCCATCCTTATTGGGAGTACGTATGAACAGGGTTTTATCCGCTTTGGAACTTTCTTCAAGGTATATGTGCAGGCAGATGCAAAATACCGGGAAATGCCCAGCGATCTGATGCAACTCTATGTAAAAAACAACCGGGATGAAATGGTGCCTTATTCGGCCTTTATGAAGATCAAAAAATCTCAGGGCATGAATGAGATTACCCGTTATAATATGTACACTTCCTCCGCAATTAATGGTTCTCCGGCACCCGGTTATAGTAGCGGACAGGCTATTGATGTGATCAAAGAGGTTGCCAAAGAAACCTTACCGAAAGGCTATGATATCGACTGGCTGGGACTTTCCAAAGATGAGGTACAGAGAGGTAATGAATCCCTTTATATATTTCTGATTGTACTTGGATTTGTGTACCTCGTGCTGGCGGCCCAATACGAAAGTTTTATTATTCCACTAGCAGTGATTCTTTCCTTACCGGCCGGTGTGTTCGGAGCTTTCCTGTTTTTGAAAATGATGGGCCTCGCGAATGATATTTATGCGCAGGTAGGGCTGGTAATGCTGGTCGGACTCCTCGGTAAAAATGCGGTATTGATTGTAGAATTTGCTATCCAGAAACGACAGGAAGGATTTACCGTATTGGAAGCGGCGATTGAAGGAGCCAAAGTGCGTTTCCGCCCGATCCTAATGACCTCCTTTGCCTTCATTGCCGGCTTATTACCGTTATTGGTGGCTACTGGTCCGGGTGCAATCGGCAACCGTACTATTGGAGCTTCCTCAGCGGGCGGCATGTTGTTAGGAACCGTGTTTGGAGTAATTGTAGTACCCGGACTCTATTATGTATTCGGAAGCCTGGCAGACGGACGTAAACTCATCAAAAAAGAAGAAGACACCCCATTAACAGAAGAATTTTCACATCATGCAAAAAAGAAACATCCAAAAATACAGCTGGATCGTACTGACGACCCTGCTACTGGGCAGTTGTAAACTGCCGGCACTGGTAAAAAGGGAGGTCAGCAACACTGTACCAGAAAGTTATTCCGGTGCTACAACTGACAGCACGAACAGTGCCTCAATTAACTGGAAAACCATCTTTACTGATCCGGATCTGGGTGCATTAATAGATACTGCACTTGCGCATAACCAGGAGTTGAATATCCTACTTCAGGAAATAGAAATCAGCAAAAATGAAATCCGTGCAAGAAAAGGCGAATACCTGCCTTTTGTTGGCGTAAAAGCCGGTGCTGGAGCAACCAAAGTTCCGAGGTATACCAATATAGGAGCACTGGAAGCAACAACGGAAATCAAACCTGGAAAAGAAATGCCGGAGCCCCTGGGCGAATTTGGCATAGGCGCCTATGCCAGCTGGGAAGTAGATATCTGGCACAAATTGCGCAATGCAACAAAAGCTGCCAGTTTAAGGTACCTGGCAAGTATGGAAGGGAGAAACTTCATGGTCACCAACCTGGTAGCTGAAATTGCAAGCTCCTATTATGAATTACTGGCACTTGACAAACAATTGGAAATTCTGCAACAGAATATTGCCATTCAACAAAATGCGTATGAACTGGTAAAAGTGCAGAAAGAGGCAACCAAGGTAACGGAACTGGCTGTACGAAGATTTGATGCACAACTGGCCAGTACCCGAAGTATGGAATTCCATATCCGGCAACAGATAACGGAAACGGAGAACCGAATTAATTTTTTATTGGGTCGATTTCCACAACCCATTCCAAGAAACCGGGGTGATTTTGAAAAAAGCCTGGTACCTGCCCTGCAAACAGGACTACCAACTCAATTGCTGTTTAACCGTCCGGATATCAGGCAATCGGAATTGGAATTGTCTGCAGCCAAACTGGATGTGAGTGTGGCAAGAGCACAGTTTTACCCATCGCTTGGCATTCAATCGGCTATTGGATTCGGAGCCTTTAATCCGGGTTACCTCTTCAAAGCGCCGGAATCCATGCTGTTTTCATTGATGGGAGACCTGGCAGCTCCGCTGATCAACCGGAATGCGTTGAAAGCCTCTTACCTGAATGCCAACTCCAAACAAATGCAACTGGTATATAAGTACGAACAGAAATTGTTAAGCGCATTCCTGGAAACCAAAAACCAGGTATCCAATATCAGCAACCTTGAAAACAGTTACCTGCAAAAGAAACAGCAGGTGGAAGATCTGGTTCTATCGGTGGACATTTCGAATCGCTTATTTAATGCTGCCAGAGCAGATTATACCGAAGTACTGTTTACCCAGCGGGAAGCACTGGAAGCCCGGTTTGAACTGGTGGAAACCAAATTAAAACAATGGCAGGCTTCTATTAACCTTTACCATGCCCTGGGTGGTGGCTGGAAGTAAAAATCACATCAATATGCGCAAAGCAATGGCAGGTTTCTGTCATTGCTTTTTTTATTCCCTATTTTACGGTACTGGGTAACAAAACCATTTGCCATGAAATTCAGCAGCATACTCGCAGGATGTTTTCTCCTGGCTAGGACAAACTGTTTTGCACAACAGGAATCCATCCTTTCAGAAAAAAATACAGGAAACAAATTACCTGTTACCCATATGCGCTTTAACAATGATACTAACCTGGTTCAGTTTGCCATATTGAGCGACCGAACCGGTGGAATGGTGCCAGGTATTTTTGAGGATGCCGTAAAAAAAGCAAATCAATTACAACCACAGTTTATCATGTCTGTAGGAGATCTGATCAATGGATATTCTACGGATTCTATATTGATTGATACACAGTGGAAAGAATTCAACCAACTACTGGAACCGCTTAGCGTTCCATTTTTTTATGTATCGGGCAATCATGATATCAGTAATTCCTGGATGCAACAGGAGTGGATCAGACGATATGGCCAATCCCATTATTTCTTCGTTTATAGAAACACGCTTTTTCTTTGCCTGAATTCGCAGGATAATGGCGCTTATGGTATGTCGGAATCGCAGATTTCGTATTTCAGAACTGTTTTGCAGCAACATCAAAAAGTCCGGTGGACTTTTGTGTTTATGCACCAGCCCATGTGGACATCCAACAAAAGCGGTTTTGAGAAAATAGAAGAAGCATTGGAGGGAAGGAACTTCACCATATTTGCGGGTCATACTCATAACTACCTGCTTAGCAAACGGAACAACCATAAGTATTATATCCTCGCCACTTCCGGAGGCGGAAGCGAACGACGAGGTGAAGAGTTCGGCGAATTTGATCATATTACCTGGGTTAGCTTACAGGATAAAAAGGAGCCCATCGTTGCACATATCAAACTGGACGGAATTATTGATGAAAACATCGTCACAGAAGAAATTGCCAAAAAAATCCGTCCCCTTAAATCCGGTAGTTGGATGCAGCCAATTGCATATCGGCATTCGTCTGATAATTCAACCGAAATCACCCCCACCCTACAATTCAAAAACCCCAATCAAACACCACTAAGTATCAGCGGCAGCCTTCCGAATAGCACCTATTTTAAATCCATTCCTGAACGTATTGATACCATTCTTGCTCCAGGTGCAAGCATCAACTATTCTTTTAAAATCGAACACGCAACAAAGCGCGCCTTCCAACTGAAGGATTTGCCACCCATTGAACTAGAGCTACAAGCCAGTCAGATACTGGAGGACAGATCGTATAGCCTGCCAGCTAAAAAAAGACTACTCATTGACTGGCCATTTTCGATAAGGAAGAATGAAATCATCCGGCTGGATCATCCGGAACAGGTAATCGAAGACTGGGATTGGTCCGGAACAGAAGATCTTGATTTGCGATTTACTGTAGGGGAAAATGATAATTATTTACTGCTGAAGTACTTTATAAAAGATGACAACTTCATATTTCAAGCCGGAGATTACCAGGACCAACTATTGGTATACCTGGAAGATAAAAATCAGCAGAAATTCTTACTGACAATACATCCGGATCCGAAACAAATTAAAAACTTCAAGTTTACTACTTTGGATGGGCATCCGGTTAAGATAAAACCACAGATTTCAAGCACACTGAAGGAGGACGAAATAACAGTAACCCTAAGACTTCCCAAAAAAGAATTCCTAAAAGTGGATGGAACATTCCGACTCAATGTTGGCTATATGGACCAGGATGATCCAACCAGTACAGAAGCTGCAATATTATTCTGGAAACCCAAATGGGATTCAAAAGAAAATTATCCGGGCTCAGGTACCTGGGTAAAATAATATCAACCTGCTGCCAGCGTTATTTTCTTTCTCCTTTTGCGACTCTTGTCGGCTGCTTCCATAAAAGAGACAAGCTCAATTGTTTCTTTTGATGATACAGGAGAAATCCCGGTTTGAAAAAATTTAACTAACTCTTCCAGTAATGGAACATAGCCCGTAAAGGGGCCTAACTGAACATTTGCTTTTTCACAGAAAGCAGTTCCGCCAAAATCAGCCTTCCCTTTCCTGGTTCCACGAAAGGTTCCAATGCGGCCATCTGCCCATTCACCAATTACAAGGTCGGTATCTGTACTATAAGAACGATATACTGAACGGCAGCCGGTACCCATTACAGCATATAACATTTCCACTCCATGAATACCATACCAGAACAAATCCGGATGTGTTTTTTCAATCGTAGCCGGACTATATGTATCAGCACCCAATACAGCTCCGAAATCACCCTTAGCCACCAATTTGGTATTGGCTGTATAACGAAGCGAAGAACTTGAAAATACCGGCACTTTAAACTGCTCAGCCGCCTCGTAAAGCGAGATGGCATCCTTTAAAGATGCTGTTACCGGCTTGTCGATGAAAACGGTTTTGCCCGATTTGAATACTTCCAGTGCCTGTTCAAGGTGACGTCGACCATCATTGGTTTCAAGGCAAACTACATCTACCTGGTCCAGTAATTCTGCGATAGAGGATGTAATGACTACTCCCATTTTTTTCATTTCTTCCGTATTTGGAGCAATACGGGAAGTGGATGAAACAATATCCAGGCTGCCATGCGGATAAGCCGCCACCACCTTATATCCTCCGGTTTCGGCTTCTACATTTTCCCGGTTAAACCACTTGGTAAACGCGATGCTATGGGAAGTATCCAGTCCGATAATACCAATTCGTTTTCCTGCAAGTACACCCTCTTCTTTTGCAGCCAGTAACCATCCCGGGCTTACAAGGGCAGCTCCTGCAAGAGAGGACTGAAATAGGAAATGTCGCCTGTTCATAATCTTGAGTTAAGGGTTAACAATTAAAGTTCTAATCGAAACAGGTTGGTTGATTTTTTATAATACAGCGTACCATTTTTATCCATGATCAGCATACCAGCTCCTTCCAGGATCCTGGTTACTGCCATTGTTTTTGGATCAACCTGAAAAATATCATTATTTGCTGACATATACACATTACCGTTAGGATGATGCACAATAAACGCATTCCGCCATACATGAGATCCAACTGGCTTTGCAGGATAGACGCTGCTCATAGCAGTTACTTTGCGTTTTTCAAGATCATATACAAATACAATTCCCTGAGCAAAACCCCAGATTTTGCCATCCGGCGCAACGGAAAGTCCGGTAATTGCAATAGCACCTGGAACAGGAATGATTTCTTCCACTTTACGTCGTTGTACCGGATCCCAGATAAAGAGTTTACCTTCTTTTTCAACAGGCTGAATACCTAGTCCGCCAGATATAGAGGTTCCTCCAATTACCAACCCCTTTGCTTCCACCAGGCTTATGACCGATTGTTTGGAAACCACCTCATCAAACTGAATCAGTGTATCCAATTCAATATCATATTCCACCAATGCTCCACCCAATTTTCCGTAATCCGGAACCTTACCAAAAAACACTTTATTCATGAATTGCATAGGCAATACAGCAAAAGGCCGGTCCTGCCCCTTTAATTTTCCCAGGTGACGGGGTTGATTGTGATCCGGCATCCATGCTTTGCGCATATCATACAAGTACACATGGGATTTAGGATAAATTCCCAAATAGAGCGTATCTCCTTTAAATGCCAGGCCTTCTGTTTGATCCAGTCCGTCTAATGCTGTTGTGGTTTGGGTAACCGGATTATACACTGCATGTCCGCCTGCCAGGTATCCTCCAATCCAAACCTTACCATCCGGAGCAACGCCAATAGATTGTATGTCGATGGGTCTGCGAGGCAATTCCAGTTTGGCGATTGTATGTTTGCTGGTTTTCGGATCATAGCTAAGAAGTTTACCTCCTTGTCCAATCATTCGCAGGCTACCGGTTTTATCCCAGTAACTGGCTAATCCGGCCATTCCTGTTTGTGTGATTTTTTTCAGCGTGGGTCTGGTTTTTGAAAAATCTGCCTCTATCAGACTTCCATCTTGTGTAAAATATACCTTTTGATTACTGCGCGATTTAATAACAGATCGCACATCAAAATCCTCCAGCACTGTCTCCAATTGATCTGTTCTGAGATTGAACACAAGGGTTCTGCGCTGTGTGCTGCTGGTAAGCCAGCCAAAAAGCAGGTCTCCTTTTTTTAATCCATTTACCAATCCAATTGAATAGATATACTGCTGATCCTTGTATTGCTCCGGCAGCCAGTCAGATTTTTTTCCTGTACGCGGATCGATCTCTACCAGGTTCGCATGTGATCCAATACCTGCATAGAGTTTGTCATCAGTTGCATGATACTCAATACTTCTAAGATATTGTTCGCCTTCAACCACCGGTCCCTTTCCAATATCGGTAAAACCTTCTTTTGGATGATACCGAAAAGCACGGCAACCCGGATAAGTACCGCCAAAGATTTCACCACTTTTACCTGCAGTCATATCCCATATGAGCTTCTCCCCTGCCAATGGAATTCCTATATCCTGTACCATATCAGTTCCAGGAAAATGACTGAACAGGTGGCCGTTAGCTCCGGCTATATAAACTATGCCATCGGTACTTACTACCAGGTCCCAACTGCCATCCGTACCCGAAAGTGGCTGATCCAGAATTTTTTTATTTCCATCCAATGAAAATCCAAGCAAACTGGCTGGCCTGCCACGAAGCACGGTATACAGGTATTCACTCCCTTCTCCCGTTCTTACAAAAACAGATCCCTGAATTACAGAAGCGGTAACCTGCGGTCCAAGATCCCTGGAGGAAATCTGTGCCTGGCTTTTGGTTGCCAACAACACACTAAATGCAATCAATAGAACCGAACTGATTTTTTTCATCGCTTATTTCTTTTTTATTGCATTCCTTACAGCACCTGCTGTTATATCATGTGCTTCATTTCCCCAGCTGGTCCGTATATAGGATAAAACCCCTGCCAGTTCATCTTCAGTTAAAAAATTAAAGGCAGGCATTTGTGGTTCTCTACCACTACCATTCCAAACCAGCCGGATCAGATCCGATGCATTACCGGTAACTTTAGGTGAACCGGTAAGTGCCGGAAAACTACCCTTTACACCGCTTCCATCTTCCTTATGACAGGAGGCACAATATTGTTGATAGATCAGTTGTCCCGGATGCTGCAGTTTCTCTGCTGAGACCAATGCATTTTGGGCTATTAAGGACTTGTTTTCTTCTATTTGCTCTTTGGTTAAGGTAAAAATCCGCAGGATCCGATCATCGCCATTTACCGGAAATCCTTTAGGCGGATTCCAGTCGCGGTTACTGGTAGACAGGTATACATCACCGTTAGGAGAAGCACAGATTGCCCTGAACCGGCCAAAGACGGAACCCAGATAAATCGAATCTGAAATAATTTGATGCCCATCGTCTGACAATTTCAACACATGCAGGGATTGTGCTTTCAATGTAGCAAGCAACAATGAATGATTCCATTCGGATATGTTGCCATGGTAATATACCATACCCGCTGGAGCAATGGTAGGTGTCCAGGCTTTCAAAGGATATTCAATAGCAATTTTTCTGGAAATGGAATCTTCCCGACTGGTATTGACCGTTCCCGGAATCAGTGGCCATCCGTAATTCCTGGCAGCTTGAATCAGATTGACTTCATCATCCGTTGCATCTCCATGTTCTGCTGCATACAATACATCTTTATCAGTTAATGCAAGTCCCTGAATATTCCGGAAGCCCCAGGCATACACATAGCTATTGGGATCAGGATTATCTGCAGGAATACTGCCGTCGGGGTTAATACGCAAAATTTTCCCATTCAGTGAATTCAGATTTTGGGCGTTTTCATCTTTCGCGATATCACCCGTTGCCCATATTATTTTTCCAGAGTTCTGAATTAATACTCTCGATCCGTTGTGCCCTGTGTTACCCGGAATCTCAAGTAGGATTTTTTCGTTAATAAGTGTATCTGACCTGTATTCATAGCGAACCAATCGCGATACAGGAACGGAATCTTTCAACATGGTATAATTCAATACCACAAAGGGGTTGGATTTCATATCCGGATGCAATGCCATACCAAGTAATCCGGTTGAGCGCTTTCTCCATACCTGTGGAATCTGCAACAATTGTTTTTTTATTCCATTCACCGGATCAATTGTACTGACTGTTCCACCCTGTTCAGTTATCCATAAACGTTGATCAAATCCCCAACAGATTTCCCAGGGAACATCCAGCGAATCTGCTACGGACTGAATTCCAAGAACAGTCTCATTTAGTTGTACAGTATACGCTAGTGGTAAATCCGTAAAAGCATTTTTTTCAGCTGATCCACCACAAGAGAAAAACAGTCCGGCTGATGAAGCCAGGACTGCCAATTGTTTCCATTTCATTTGATTACTTAATTCCGGGGCCAATCGAGTTCAATACCCTGCCCCACTATGAATTGTTGAAAATCTTTTAGTTTTTGTTCGCGTACCTGCTTTGGATTCAGATTACTCTGTTTTGCATAAGCGACTAAACAGCCTACTGCTTCTCCAATGCTCCATTCAACCGGATGTAATCGGAAACAGCCATTGGTAATATGGGTAGTTCCAATATTCTTATTGGCTGGCAACAAATTTTCCATTCGAACAGGAATCAGTGAACCCAAAGGAATCTGAAAAGGAAGTGATCCAAAATCAACATAATTCACCTTATTACTGGAAGGGTGCAGATCAATATGATAATAACCAACTCCAACACTGTCTTCAAAGGGGGCGGCCCATTTTACTGCAGGGTCTCCCGAAACCTGTGCCCGCTGTTCTTTTCCAACATGCTCTTCCTTCACTGTAAACAAGGCTTTGATTCTTCTTGCTTCCCGTACATAGGGATATTTTGCCAGGCCATCTTCGGTTCCCATAACGTCTTTGCGTAACCGAAGTCCTCGCCAGCCCTTTCCACCATCCGGCCTGGGCGCTTCCGTCTGAAGCCAATAAAGCAATGACAAACTCAGTTGCTTAGCTCTATAAATATGCCATTGTTGTTCTTTTTCACTCACTTCAAGGATATTACCAAGCATATAATCGTTCTGTGGCCAGTTTACGATCGTGATATCCCCTGAATAGGTTCCAGGAACAAAATTATTTTTATTGATAATCTTGCGATAGTTCCAAAGGTTAAGCATATCACCCATCAAGATTCCTTCCGGATGAAATCCCAGTTTTTTGGGCTTCAGGGTACGCGGATCGGAATAATGCAAATCCAGCAATTTACCAGCCCATTCGGGTTTCAGATCAGGAATATGCTCCTTCCAGAAATCATACTCTTTCGGTTTGGGAATTGTATGATCTTCACCAGGAACATAATCCATGGCAAAACACATGGTAAATGCCTGGTTATTGATAGGATCTGGAAGATCTGGTGCATGCAATTCACCGGTCTGTGCTTTTGATTCGGTTCCAGTCACATACTCGGTTCCAGTCATGGGAAGCAAATCACCTAACTCCGTTGCGTCCACGAAATAGGGTGCCTTCAATTCCTTACGTTGATCATTTTTACCTTTCACTACAAGTGAAACAACCCTATTCTGGTTCACTTCGGCTTCAACTGCCTTGTATTCCAGCAGTAAAGTCAATTTACCTGAGCTCAAATAGGGGGCGAGCATATCCATAAAAACGGCAACGGTTACACGAGGTTCGTGACAAATTCTGGAGACCGATCCATCACCGGGATTGAGATTTGGTTTTTGACGGGCTGCTTCGGTTAAGGGATAGTGTTGCCGATAATAGTCCCGAACCCGGTTACGATATTCCCGATACAGTTTGGGGGCGCCATGTGTTTCAATCCACATATGCTCATCCGGAGGAACACCCTGTTGTGATACTTGTCCGCCTATCCAATCCGTTTCCTCAGTCAGTATTACGCGCTGACCATTCCGAAGAGCTGCCAGGGCTGCAGCTAATCCGCCCATACCAGCGCCTGCAATTACTACATCAGCAGAAAGGGTTTCCAATCGCTGTTTCTTTTTACGATCAGCATTCTTTACAGTTGCTGCCGATTCTTCCGCCAGGCTGGTCAGCGGTGCCGCTACCAGGGCACCGCTGCTCAACGCCAGCCTTTCTAAAAAATTTCTTCTTTTCATGAAGCTTTATTTTTCAGTTATTCCCAACCCGGGTTTTGGCTCAAGCCGGAATTTATATCAATTTCTGCCTGTGGAACGGGCAGGAATTCCAGTCTTGGATACCAGAACCTTGTTTCACGGGTGTATCGCTTATCGAGTTGATCTGTATAATCAGGAATGCTATTCAGATCATGAATTGGCGACTTTTTAAAGTTAGGAATACCCGGCATATCGTTTGGATCTTTTGCAATTCCAACTACTTTACCCGGCATCACCAATTCTGCAATACCCCAGCGGCGGATATCAAACCAACGGAATCCTTCCACTGCCAGTTCTGCAGTCCGCTCGCGGCGAATCAATTCACGCATTTCATTGATATCTGCTTCCACTTCCGGACGAACATTTGGGAGTTTTGCTCTTGTTCTCAACCGGTTGATGGCAGTAATAACAGACTCATCTACCTCACCCAGTTCTATCTTTGCTTCCGCATAGGTGAGCAGAATTTCTGCATACCGCATCAGGCTGTAACTCACCCTTGACTGGAATGCATTTTCGTCAGTCATGGTGTACTTGGACCAAAGGTATCCAACACCACTTTTAGCCGGACCAAATGCGTTATTGAAATCTGCATTTGTTTTTACAGACCAGCTCCCGTCAGCATTTCGAAAAGAGGTTGTTGGATTATATATATCATACACAAAGTTCACGAGGTTCATGCTCACCGTATCACCAGGAATTGCTACGGTGTATTTCAGCCGGATATCCCGGTTTACACGTGGATTATTCGGATCATAAATGGCACTTTCATCAATCCGGTAACCATCCGAAGCTTCGAAAACATCTACCAGTCGTTGTGCAGGAAAACGACCCGACTGACCACCTGCTGCTCTTGAGCAGTTTCCAAGAGGCATATTTGTACGGGAAGTTGCCAATGCATCCGTATAAAGAATTTCCCACATGATTTCACCACCTGCGTTCGGTTTCTGGCCTGAACGGGTGAACAGATCACCATAATTAGGATTCAGCGATAAGCCGGCATTATCGATGACCTGTTTGGCAGCAGCAGCAGCCATTGAATAATCGCCATTGTACAATGCAGTACGGGCTTTGATTCCGAGAGCAACAGCTCTACTTACACGACCTCTTTCAGTTGGAGCCCAGTTCAGAGAACCGGCAATAGCATCAATTTCATCGTATACGAATTTTACCAAATCTGCTTTTGATGCACGAGACTGGTTGTAAAATTCTTCCGGTGTAAGTGGCTTTGTAATCAGTGGCGCTCCATTAAACAGGAAAGCCAGGTGATGATACGCATACGCCCTAAGCACGCGAGCTTCCGCTTCCAGTCTTTTATAGGTAGCATCGGGGGTATTTCCTTTTGCTCTTACCATTCCATCGAGAATGGTATTACATCGCTGGATGGTAATATAGATCTGACGCCACAAGCCGGATGAATGGGTATTATAGGTATCAAAAGTACCTTCGCCCAAATCATTGGCACGCAGAATGGCAATATCAGCCCAGGCATCACTGGCGGAAAGATAGGGTACCAAACCAAAATCCCAATAAGAACGATATGCCGCATTCAGGGATACATTGATTTCTTTCTCATTGTTCAGGAATGCTCCGGAGGCAGGAGAATCGATTGGCTGTTTGTCGAGAAACTTGGAACAACCACTGGTGGCTGCCAGCATCAGGCATAGACCACTGATATAGATCGTTTTTTTCATTGCTTAGAAGTTTAAGTTCAGTCCAACAGTAAAGGTTTTCATAATAGGGTAGAATTCCCCGGCAGTATTGGTTTGCTCTGCGTCAAAACCAGGATACCATTTATCCCAGGTGATCAGATTTTGTGCACCAACATAAATGCGCGCTGATTTGATTTTACCATAAGTCAGAATGGAAGAAGGCAGCGTATAACCCAACACGAGATTCTTCAGTCGGAGGTAGGAAGAGGAAAGCATCCAATAAGAAGAAGTCAAATAGTTGTTGGTAATGCTGTTTGGAGTCAGACGGGGATAACGTGCATCGGTATTGTCCGGACTCCAGAAATCTTTTTGGTGCTCAAACATAGTCCCCTGGAAGGAAGCTGAAAAGAAAGGCTGAGCGCCGGTACCGGACATATAGTTATCGCGCTTACCCACGCCCTGGAAGAATACCTGTAAATCAAATCCTTTGTATTGCCCACCAAGGTTCAGACTATATTCATACCGCGGAAATGAGTTACCCAGCACAACACGGTCAAATGCATTGATCACATTATCAGGCTTGCCTTCCGGACCGCTTACATCTGCATAGCGGATATCACCAGGTTTGGTATTTCCGAAATGGAAAGGTGCTGCATCAATTTCAGCCTGCGACTGGAATAGACCCTGGGCCTGGTATCCAAAATAAGAATTCAGGGGAATACCTTCTCTGGTTATGAATGATCCGCTGATGTATTCTTTGCCACCCAGGTTGATTACTTCATTCTTCACATCCGACAAGTTCAATTGTGCGTTGTAGGAGAATTCACCAATACGATCTCTCCAGCCGATACCCAATTCCCAACCCGTGTTGCGCATGCTGCCGATATTAATGAAGGGAGCACCCAGACCAACATAGGTTGGCACATTATCGCGCTGTAACATGTCAACGATATCGCGGCGGAAATAATCAGCCGTGATAGTCATTCGATTCCTGAGCAATCCTAGGTCTAAACCAATGTCCAGTATTTTGGAAGTCTCCCACTTGATAAAAGGGTTTGCTGCAGTTGTCAGTGCGTAACCGGCATTAACAGCATTATTGAAATAATAATCATACGCAGAACCTGCTGCATACAAAGCATAGGTAGGGTAATAATCGCTTAAGTTCTGATTACCAAGGGAACCATAGGAAATTCTAATCTTGGCGTTATTCACAACATCCTTGATGGGATCCCAGAATGCTTCTTCCGAAATTCTCCAGCCGGCGGATACAGATGGGAAAAGTTTCCACCAGTTTTCTTTTCTAAAACGGGAAGAGGCATCAAAACGTCCATTTACTTCCAGTAAATATTTCTGCTTATAACTGTAGTTCACACGTGCATATGCAGAAGCCATGGTGAATTCATTAAGCCCGCCCGAGAGAGTTTGTCCCAATGGATCAGCGGCATCCAGGTAGGGCAGGTTTTCTGAAAGCAGGTTCTGACGGGAAGCATACACACCACTTGTTTTAAATGCTTCCGTTGTGAAACCACCTAATACGGTGAATTCATGGTCTCCTATTTCGCGGTTATAACTTGCCTGTGCGCGGAAAAGGTTACGGGTTGTTTGAATATTGTTATCAAACAGCGCATTGAACGTAGGCCAGGAACGCGCATAATTCAACTGGTTATTGGCAGGATCCGCTTCATAAATATCGTATTGTCCCTGCAACTTACGGCTACGGGTAGCCGCTAAATTGGAGCTGTAGCTAACCAACATATCCATGCCTTTAAAAGGCTTGTAATTCAAGGTAGCTGTAGCGATGCGGCTATCGGTGGATGATTTGTCCCATCCACCATCTTTTGCCTGAGCGGCAGGGTTATTATTCGACCAGCCTTCTCCCCATTCACCGGTATCAAAGCGACCAGGAGCAATTGCAGGAAGTCCCAGCATATAGCGAATGATACCCGTTGGCGAATTATTTCCGGGCCATTTGCGGTCGGTGCGGTTTAAAACGAGATCAACCGAAGCTGAAAGCTTGCTGCTGAGTTGAATATCTGTATTAAAACGAAGATCAATACGCTGGAAATCAGTATTGGCAGTCAATCCATTTTGTCCGAGGTAACCTCCCGATCCGAACAATTTAATTTTATCATTACCGGCTGAAACGGTTACGTTGTGATTGTGCATAAGCCCGTTGTTCACCAGCACCAGATCTTTCCAATCTGTATCAAAGCGGGCAAAATTATCTGCTCCGAGTGTTTCATATTCCTGGATAAGGTCTGTGAAAGCGGCTGGCAAACCAGCATTAGCCTGTGCAACATCCCATAATTTCATATGATCAAGCGCACTAACTTTTTCAGGAAGATCTGTTGGCTTTTGTTGGGCGAGGTAACCACTGTAGGCTACATTCACTCCTTTAGAACCACGTTTGGTTGTGATCAGGATAACCCCATTCGCAGCTCTTGAACCATAGATGGCCGCAGCAGCCGCATCTTTTAAAACAGAAATACTTTCAATACTGTTAGGGTCAATGGCATTCAGGCTCATTTCAATATTATCCACCAGAATCAGGGGATCCTGACCGGCGTTGATAGAACCAATACCCCGGATTCGTATAGTACCACCATCTCCACCGGGCAAACCGGATTGCTGGGTAACTGTAACACCCGGAGCAGTTCCCTGTAAAGCAAGGGAGGTAGATGCAACAGGCCGACTATTCAGCGTTTTATTATCAATGACGGAAACGGCTCCCGTTAGATTTACTTTTTTCTGGGTACCGTAACCAATTACTACCACTTCACCTATCTGATCACCGGATGGGTCAAGAAAGATATCTGTATCCGAGCCGGATCTTGCAGACTGTTCCTGGCTTGCGTACCCGACATAAGAGAACACCAGGGTAGCAGTTCCCTGTGAATAGGTGAGTACATAAGAACCGTCTGCACCGGTAGTAGTACCGGTATTGGTTCCTTTCACCATTACACTTACATCCGGTAATGGCTTTCCCTGATTGTCCTTAACTTTTCCTCTGAACTGGAAACTCTGCCCCAATACGTCCAGTTGAAAAATGGTAAGCAACAATAAGAGCAATCCGCTCCATTGAGCTTTTTTTAAGTAACTCCTCATAATTGTTAATTTGGGATTGATGAATTAGTGGTTGTTTTACGATTTATGTTTATATCCGTTGATAGCATAAAAGAGAATGTAGGCGTAGCAGATCATTGGTAATAAAAATGCAATGCTCCAACTGAAGTGATCAATCGCCATACCCTGTAGGTAAGACACCACCGCTCCGCCTGCAATAGCAGAAGAGAGATAGCCTGATGCACGGGTGGTATGAGATCCCAGGCCGTTTACTGAGAGTGAAAAGATAGTGGCGAACATGATCGAGTTAAAGAGCCCCACACCGATCATGGCCCAGATAGCCAGTGTCCCGGAACTATTTATGGAAATAAGAATCAAAACGATGGATGAGAGTGCGCAAAATGCAAGCACTTGAGAAGGTTTCATCAGCTTCAGTACATAAGCGCCCAAAAGTCTTCCTACCAGCATACCTCCCCAGTAGAAAGAAACATATCCATTGGCTGCTTCCTCTTTTACCTGCAGAACATCTGCGATATAATTCGTGAGAAATGTTCCGATAGCCACTTCCGCCCCAACGTAAAAGAAGATAGCGGGAATGCCTAACCGAAGATTACGAAAAGAGAAGACAGAACCTTGTTGCTTTTTGTCGGAAGTAGCTGTTTCCACTTTTACTTCCGGTAATTTCAATAGGAATACAGCGACAGCAATTACGAGCAATACCAGTCCGATTCCAATATATGGAGTTCGTACTGCTTCACTTGAATTGGCCGCACTGCTAACTCCGGAGAGAATAAAATAGGCTCCAAACAAGGGAGCAATTGTAGTGCCGATGGAGCCAACTCCCTGGATCAGGGTAAGCCGGGAAGAAGCAGTGGAAGCAGGACCCAATACTGTTATATAAGGATTGGCAGCAACCTGTAACAATACAATTCCAATAGCAAGTACAAATAAGGCGGCCAGGAAAATGGAATACTCATGAAATACAGAGGCAGGGTAAAAAAGGAAAGCTCCTACTGCTGCAATAAAAAAACCTGCTACCATCCCTTTTTTGTATCCCAGCTTTTCTACGAGTTTGCCAGCGGGAATGGACATAATACCATAAGTCAGAAAAAAATAAAACTGCACCAGGGAGGAGCCAGCGTAACTCAGCGTGAATTCTTTTTTGAAAAATGGCACCAGGGTATCATTCAGACAGGTAATAAATCCCATCATGAAGTACAAAACCGCCAGGGAGATCAATGCAGGACGATAGGAAGGCTGCTGAAGGTTGCCATCCGTATTTACAATAACGGGAGATGTAGGGGAAAACGCCATTAAGGAATCAGTTCAAGTGGTTGTGAATAGGTTTCTTTTATCGCATCCAGTGTTTTCCAGCACTGGTATAAACTTCTTGGTACATGAAAACAACCTTTCCATTTTCCTCCTTTCAGTTGAAGTAATACTTCCCCTCTCCGGTTCAGGTAACCAAACCATTCTCCATGCTGTGGATCAGGAAAATGTTTCCAGGTATAGTCGTGTACTTTTTCAAACCAGTTCCAGCAGGCTTTATCTCCTGTCAATAAAAATCCTTTCAGCATACAAACCAGGGTTTCTGCATGCACCCACCAGAGTTTCTGATCCCATTCCAGTTGCTGGGTAGGATGACCTTTGCGATCCAGAAAATAAAAGATGCCTCCAAACTGTTTATCCCATCCGTATTCCAAAATGCTTAGAGCAGTGTCTTTAGCTTGTTGAATCAGTTGCTGGTCCTTTCTTCGTACACCAAGTTCCATCATGAACCACATAGCTTCCAGACCATGCCCTGGATTGATAAGCCGGCCATCGAAGTTGTCGATGCGCTCACCTGCTGGTCCTACATTTTCAAGAATAAGCCCAGTTTCCTTATCCAGGAATACATTCATTACTTCATCAATGGCTGTATCAATGGTAGATTCTACTAATTCAGGGGAAAGACTGTCTTCTATTTCCAATACCAGGTTGGACAGAATCATGGGCATGGAAAAACCTTTCATCGGGCACGTACCCGAAACAGCTTTTAAATAAGGTCCCTTGGGATTGTTTTTTCGTTGCAGAATTATTTCAAAAGACCGAACGGCTATCTTATTGTATTCTGAATTTCCGGTGGCTTTATAAAGTTGTCCGAATGCCATTGCAGCAAAACAATCGGAGAAAATATTATAGGGTTGTACCAATGGGTGGCCTTGCCGGTTTAAGGAAAAATACCAGTAATCTTTTTCATCCCGACCATGCTTCATCAGGAAGCGGGCACCTTTTTCAGCGATATCCAACCACTCGGCACGCTGTTCTACCTGGTTGTAAAGCATCGCAAAACACCAAACCTGCCGGCACTGTAACCAGATGAATTTATCGGTATCATAAACTTCCCCTTTAGTGTTCAGGCAGGTAAAATAACCACCGTATAGTTCATCCATGGAATGTCGGGTCCAGAATGGAATGACATCTTCAAAAAGATTCGAACGGTATTGTTGTATGTAATGATCAATATTCATGATGGATATTTAGGGTTGTGCCTTTCCAAACATCAGATTCAGCGTTGCAGGCATATGTTTTTTAATCCCCGTTTGCCGGGTTAGATCCCAGAAATTCTGATCCTTCGCTGTCATAACCTGGGTAGCTATGATCCAACTTTGGGTCCAACCGGCCAGGGTATTCCAGGCACCCCAACCCACATCGGCATTGGAAGCCCAATACTCCCACCGATTGTATTCAAAACCACGAAACCAGGCTCCATCCAGGTCTTTGAAGCGATCGGATTTTACCTGTATACGGGTCATAAAATCTGACAGTTTCCGAACAGCTTCCTTGTATTGTGCATTTCCGCTAGCGTGCGCAGCTTCATTCAAACTGAAATACGCGAAATTGCTGGTATAGAGCATATCGGCGATGGGATCCCCGTTTTCAAAGATCAGGGGCGCTTCATGTAAGCCATATTCCTTGTTGCTGCGGGTCTTTCCAAACTTCCCTTTTCCTGCCCCTAACTCTTCCCGGATGGCACCACTTGCATCCTGATTCTTCAATAATTCCTGTACAAGAATATCCAGCCAACGGCGATGTTCTTCCGTATTCTCCAGTCGCACCAACCAGGCCAGCGGTAACACCATTCTGGCTCTCTCCTGCTGAATCCCATTTGTCCAGATCCATTTATCCGGATAGGCTTCCATGGTCATGCGGATTGCCGTTTTTGTTTTATCCAGCAGCGGTTGGTAGCCGGTTTTTTCATAGAGCCAGAGATAAATCGCCCACATCCAGGATTCAAAATGGGGAGCCGGATTTACCACTTCCCGATTCCAGTAATATTGCCAGCCGTTTTGTTGAATCGCTTTGTCTTCAATTCGATCGGAACGGAATCCAAATTTTCCGGTTGTTCTGAAATTTGCAAGAATCGCTTCCAGCATTTGCTGGTCCCAGGCATCAGTTTGCATATAGGCGGATGCTCCTAAAATCCCCAGAATGGCACGGGCATTATCATCGCCGTAATAAACGTATGGATGGGTTTGAGCCCAGCCAATAAGTCCGTACGTTGGACTCTTTTTATCATTGCGTTCAAAAGCACGCAGATTGGAATTGTAAAAAATAAAATCGGTTAGATGGGAGGCTGTTTTAAAATATGCCGGCTCTTTTAAATAATTGCCGGCAGCTGCTAATGCAAAGGCTGCTTCCCCCTGTACATCTGCTCTCACCCAGTAGCGGTATTGCTGGCGACCGTCTGAATTAACGCGGGATGCATGCCCTTCCAGCATACCCATCATGCCATTGCCCAATGCGTTTTCCTGGGGCACAGGCGGACCAACAGGCATGGTTCCATTTCCCTGGTAACGTACCCAATTTTCTTTCCAATCAGGATGAATAAAAAAACGTGCATTCGAAAACCAGTCCACCCCTTTTCTGATACTTGTTGATACAGCATCAGCAGGCAATGTTTCTGATTTAGTGTACATCGGCTGGATATAAGAGGGCCAATAAGCAAAATCAGTGATGGTTTTTCCGGTAATGGATCTAATTATATAGGCCCAGACTGCTTTCCAGGCAGCATCCGGACCGTACCGGCCTTTTGCAAAATTGGTCAAACTGGTAGTTGCAACCAGCATACCGTTGTGCTGAAAAAGCAGCGGGATCTGGTCTACATCCTCAATACCATATTCCGCCCGGTTCAAACCAGCTACCTTTCCCAAAATGATTAAAGGATTAGAGGCCTTTGTGGGCAGAATATAACAGTCGTTGATGCCTAAAATACTAAGTGGTTTCAGAGTAGCACCAAACACCGTTGAGGTAATCACCCCCCTTTCCAATTGTGTATGCAGGGTATCGCCTGTGATGGTTAGTCCGGATAAGGCCTCCGGATATTCAATATAAACCTTGAGTTTCTTCTTCTTTGCTAATTGCTGTGCAAGATCACTCAGCTGAACTCTTTGAGCTGGATATTGATCCGATACAATAAAGACGGATCCTCCTTTAGAAGCAGCCTGAATCGCTGTTTCCGGATCTGGCTGATGCAATAGCTGAAAGCCCTGCTTTTGCAGCATGGTATAAAGATCATTGGTAACCGATCCACTGAATACAACAGTAGAACGCTGTGACCAACTGGTGAGAACTAAAAAAGTGGAGAGCAGGGCAAGCAATAACTTTCTCATCAGCAATTGATTTGAATCATCAAGTTAAACAAATAATTAAGTATTTGACAATTTATTTTTAATTTTTTTTAATAAGTAGTTTAATAAAATCAATTTTTTTGCATTAAAAAATCCTAACTTTCTAGTTTCGTAGCAGTTATATATGACGCCCCCACCCATACTTTTTGAGATTTTTTCAGACAGAAATAGTTCAGGAGTTGCTTTTAAAAACAAATCACTGAAGCGAGGCATCATTAATTTACTGGATGAAATGGGACCTCTTACCCTCGCAGAACTGGCGCGCGAATTCAATATCAGTACACCCAAGATCACCACGTTGATCAATGAAATGATGCAGGAGGAACTGATCAGGGATTATGGTAAGATTGAATCAACGGGAGGCCGTCCGGCCAGTATGTACGGACTGGTAGCAGAAGCCGGTTATTTTGTAGGGGTGGATGTAAAACAACACTCCATCAATTTTGGCTTACTGGATTTCAAAAAAAACCTGGTATTGATTAAAGAGAATGTCAGTTATCAACTCGAGAATACCACAGAGGCGCTGGATCTACTGATCAAATTGATTGAAACCTTTCTTTCAGAAGCATCCGTAGAACGCTCCAAAATTCTGGGTGTATGCATCAACCTGAGCGGACGTATCAATCACCGTAGCGGTTATAGTTACAGTTATTTTCATTTCCAGGAAAAACCACTGACAGAAATCATAGAAGAACATATTGGAATTCGCACTTTTCTTGAAAATGATTCACGCGCGATGGCTTATGGTGAATTCCGTTGTGGAAGCGTGAGTAATGAAAAGAATGTACTCTATGTTTACCTGGACTATGGTATCGGTTTGGGCATACTGATTGAAGGAGAAGTGTATTACGGCAAATCAGGTTTCAGTGGCGAATTCGGACATATCCCGTTTTTCCAAAACGAGCTTATTTGTCATTGTGGCAAAAAGGGTTGCCTGGAAACAGAAGCATCCGGACAGGCACTGGTACGCCGCTTTAAAGCAGCCCTGCAATCCGGCTCCACCTCGATTCTTACCAAACAATTTGAAAATATAGAGGACATCAAACTCCAGCATATCATTCAGGCTGCCAAACAGGAGGACAACCTAGCAATTGAAATGCTGGCGGAACTGGGAGAAAAAATCGGTAAAGGATTGGCCATCATTCTGAACATCTTCAATCCTGAACTGATGATACTTGGCGGAACCATGGCAAGTACAGGCGAATATCTTCGTCTTCCCATACAAAGTGCGCTGAATAAATACTCCCTCAGCCTGGTAAATAAAGACACTAAACTGATCGTTTCCAAACTGGGAGAAAAAGCAGGTGTATTGGGTGGCTGCCTCATTGCCAGAAAAAAAATAATGACCGAAAAATCAACGGAGGCCTGAGTTAAGCAACCTGTTTAATTGAGCCGGATAACTATCTCCTTTATTTGTTCCTGCTCCTGCCATAAATGCACCAAAGGTGATACTGTCGCCAAAACAGATTAGTTTCCTTTTATGCTTCAGCAATCTTTTTTCTTTTAAATAAGCATACAGCGATTCTGCCATTTTCGTATAACCCTCACGGGTAGGATGAACGCCATCGGGTTTACCAAGGTTTTCCTCATTAACAATCAATGATGCTTTGGTGCGATTGGGGGAACCTGCTTTAATGAACAAATCATAAAGATCAAAAAAATACAGGTCTGTATTTGATTCTGTTAATTGCCGGATGGCTTTATTTGCCTGTTGTATCTTCTCATTGGGATCTACTTCAAATGCTTTCCGTGGATGACGTTGAAAAATATAACCTGTATCTACTGGTGGAATACTAAGCAGTACCAGGACTGCACCCGTCGCCTGAATTCGTTGTACTAATACCCGATAATTTTGAATGAAGCTGTCAATAGGTATCAGCTTTTTGGAATTCATCATATCATTTGTACCTACCAGCAAAAGCACCAGGTCTGGTTGCTGTTTTACCATGGCTGTATCCACTCTGCGTAACAGGTCAATCGAATTGTTACCTGCGATGCCTTTATTCTGCACTTGATAAGAAGCACTACATGCTGTTAGCATCAATAAAAAGAGATACAGAAAAAAACGCATGCATCAATTATTATAAAAGAGATAATTTTCCCTGGTGATGATATCGATTGGCATAAAATGAACGCTCTTCACGGGCTGATTCAACACCAGCTTATCATAAAGTGCCATCATCCCAAGATAAGCCTGTTCCTGTGGTTTCTGGCAGATAAGAAAATCAATCACATTTTTTTTCAGGTAAACGATGGAGTCTTCCAGAAAATCATAACCGATCAGCAGCAGATCCGTGCGATCCAGTTCTTCCAGTACTTTCGCCACTGCTGCCACCCTTGAATTGGTAACAAATAGTACTCGTATCGAAGAATTTTTCAATTGCCTGCTGATATGATGGCGAATGGTTTCAGTATCGGTCTGGCCAATATGCATGGTGATCAATTCCTGTGTATATCCCTGTTCTTGCCAGTACGTACGAAATCCTTCTTCTTTCCGAAGCAGGTGGTGATCCATTTCCAGTTCACGGGTGATATGCAACATTAGAATGCTGTCAGAAGGACGAACCAGGTAACTGATCAGATGTGCACTCAGGTATCCACTCTGATAAAGATCAGGTCCAACATAGGCAAGTCCGGATTGTCCGGGCAAATCCGAGTTAATAAAAACAACCGGAATGGATTGCTCCCGGCACTGCTGCATAAACTGATTGGATTCTTCTACAAACATTGGAGCGAGCAGAATGCCATCCGGCTTTTGTTGCAACAGCGCTGCCGTTTGCTTAACAAAAGTTTTTCGGTTATTTTGATCAAAAAGATATTTTTCAACGCTGATTCCATACTGCCTCAACTCCTGCTCCGCCTGTAGCACACCATCTAATGGCGCCTTCCAATAACTGGTTTCTTCCGAGCTGGCCGGCATGATGATGGCAAACTTTAATTTTTTGCGGCTTGCCAGGGTGCGAGCCACAATATTCGGCTGATAATTCAGCTCTTTAATTATTTGCTGGATCTTTTCCTTTGTTTTGAGTGAAACACCCGGACGATCATGCAGGACCCGGTCAACCGTTGCAATGGAGACATTCGCGCGACGGGCAATTTCCTTAACTCCAACCAGTTCTTCCGATTCTTTTTTCATAAACGTCAGTTATGGGATGGCAATAATGCTGCACTATCCCTGTCTAAAAATAAGACAACCGCAGGATGCTTCCGCAAAAGGGTGGAAGGAAATACCGGGCTGATCGCCTCCTGCATCGTATGCTGTACCGCCTGCGCCTTGTTTTTACCTGGCACCATACAGAAAAGATAAGTTCCGCTATAGAGCGCCGGAAGGCTAACGGTAATGGCTAGTGCCGGCACCTCTTCCAGGGTTTCGAAACAGCCATCATTCACCTGTTGTTGCCTGCAGGCGGGGTCAAGATCTACCAGTTTCACCAGGCAGGGATCCTGAAAATCTGCAACATGCGGATCATTAAACGCAAGGTGGGTATTTTCTCCAATTCCAAGGCAAATGATATCCATGGGTGATTCAGCTAACAAGGCGGCATATCGATCTGCTTCCTGCTGCGGATCTTCAACCTCTCCGTTAATCCAATGAATTTCCCTGAAGGGTACCAAATCAAAAAGATAGCGATTCAGGAAGTTTCGAAAGGATGCAGCATGCGAAGCAGGTAACCCGATGTATTCATCCATATGAAAAGCAATAATCCCCTGCCAGTTGATGGGCTCTTTGATCAATGCCTTCAAAAATTCCAGTTGAGAGGGGGCAGCAGCAAACATCATCCGCAACACCGGTTTCTCCTGCTGCAGTTCCCGGATCTTTTGTGAAACCCGTTTTGCTGCTGTTAGGCCCATTTCTTCTCTTGAATCAAAAACTACAACTTCCATTTTCAATTTATAAAACTGGTTTTCCGTCTATAACTGTTTGCTGAATCCGGATGCTTTCATCAAATATTACGAGGTCTGCCATTTTTCCAATTTCAATACTGCCGAACTGATCAGCTATTCCCATTATACGTGCCGGTGTGGTACTCATCATATAAACCGCATCCGGGATACTGACATCTGCCAATTGCACCATGGTACGTACCAGGCGGTCAGCGGTTGCTATACTTCCTGCAAATGCAGACCGGTCGGATAGTTTGGCAACATCGTCTTCAATAAGCACTTCGAGCCCGGATGTTTTACTCCCCAGAATAGATTTCGATACAGCAGTTCCTGCCGCACGCATGGCATCTGTTACCAGGGCTATCTTTTCTTTTCCTTTTATTTTCACTACCAGTTTCAACAAGGCTTCCGGAAGATGCACACCATCCGCAATCAGCTCCACATCGATTTCATCCAGCAGCAAACTCGACTCAATTGCTCCGGCAATCCGAAATCCGTTTCGGCGGGTTAGTCCCGACATGGCAGAATACAAATGCGTTGCCAACCGATAGCCATGCTTCACTCCTGTTTTTACCTGCTCATAATCAGCGTTGGTATGAGCCAATGCGGGAAGAATTCCTTTCGAGCGACAAAAATCTGCGAATGCCAGCGCACCCGGCAATTCAGGTGCAGCACTCCATCTTCGGATATGGGTAGATTTTTCATGGATCGCCCGGTATTCAACCGGATCAGGATTCCGGATGTACCGCTCATCCTGTGCACCCCGCTGCTCCTTGGAAAAATAGGGTCCCTCCAGGTGAAGTCCCAGAAAACGCGCTCCATCATGTGTGTGAGTAAGCGCTTTTTCATAACAATCAATCGTTGCATACAGATCGGGCAATTCACTGGTTAGTGTTGTAGGGAACATCGAAGTGGTACCATGTTTTGCATGCAATCTGGCTATTGCCAGGAAGGCTTCAACTGTATTATCCATGAAATCAAACCCTCCCCCACCGTGCACATGAATATCAATAAAACCGGGAGCAAGCCAGTTGCCACGGGCATCCAGTACCGGACCATCGGGTAGCGTTACTTCAGATGATTGGATCTGGTGAATCTTTCCGTCTCTGACCACCAGGCAAGCATTCTCCAGCACTTCGGCTGGCGTAATAATACGGGCATTTATGATCGATAACTGAGCCATTTCATTGTTTTGCAAGTGCCAGAGATTGGGTGGTGACAAAATATTTACTTGTCATGAAGGACCATTCCCAATCGGGCATACGGCCAGCTTTCAGATAGGTAAGAAACTGTTCAGTCACTTTTGCAAAGTGTGCTTCATGTCCGGATCTGTAATGATCCGGCACCAATATCTTCCAGCCAGCTCCATCTTTTTTGAAGCGGATATCCGGATATATCCGTTTGATTTCGTTAACTGCAGTAATCAGTTTTTCTTCGCTCAGTGTTTTTCCACTCACAGGCTCTACATACAAACTGGCACCAAACCGATCTGTTGGCGCCTGCCGAATTACGAGTTGGCAACCGGTTCCGCGAATCATAGAATAGTGCCTGTCACCAGCACCTCTGGTTGATTCATAATTCCATTCCACTTTAATGCGCACATGAACTCCCTTTAAAGCATACACCATTTCCCCATTAGAGGGAATATGGATGGAATCACCTTTACGGTACGTATCAAGAAAATCCGGAAAGCGGGCTGCTCCGGTAGAGGCGTTGTATTGGAGCAGACTGATGGCTGTGGACCATAACCTGGCCCGTATCGGTTGTACGTCACTGTTATAGTTTAGTTTCTGCTCCGGAAAACAGGTCCATTGTACCTGGTCTACCAGGTGTGTGGTAACATCCACCAGCCCACTGCCTGCTTGTTTGGGGTCGTATTGCCATTCGGTTCGTTTCAGGGGTACACCTGCCACCAGCTTGTAGTAATGATGCAAACTTTCTTTTACAATGGCTGGATTATCCGGACTTCCTTTTTCCAGTTCACCAAAAAGCTCCTTTTGCTGCATCAATAAACGCTGCAGAATGTTCAGAATTTCATAACGTTCGGTCATGATATCATATACCAGTTGCCCTTTATTCTTTGCAGTTGTCATTGCCAGTTCTAACTTGGCAAATCCTTCCGGATCAATAGCCATGGGCTTATCGGCCAGCACTGCATATCCCCTGTTCACGGCTTTACTGATCCATGCGGTTTTGGAGCGATTGTTTCCCGCCAGCACCAGAATGCTTCCGGATGGTTGTTTCCAGGCTTGCTCCAGGTAATCCTTTTCTTTATACCAGACAGGGTTCCAGGAAGTTGGGTTTTGTTTGCGAGTGTTGAAATTTTTTATGTACTCCAGGTATTGAAATGTAGCCGCATTATCCGGCGCATACAGATAACAGGTAGTATCAATCTGCGGATTCGATTCCTTCATAACCAGGGCCGCATGAAAGTGGCCTGGTTCAAGCGTGAGTATACGATATTTTTCAACAGGATTATGGTTGGTTTGTGACATAAGAGGATATATGAATAGCAGGTTTACCAGGACTGTATGTAGAATTTGTCGCTTCATGCCTTTCTCCAGTTTCTGAATTGATGACCTTTAACCGCATAAAAAATGAGGTACAGGTAACAGGGAATCAATACCGCATAGGCGAGTCGTTGTCCCCATACATCCGCCGCCCATCCATATAACAAGGGCATTAGTGCATTCCCACATAGTCCCATAATCATCAGGGAGGCTCCGATTTTCGTGAACCTGCCCAATCCATCCAGTGCCAGTGGCCAGATACCCGCCCACACCAATGAGTTGGCCAGTCCAAGTAATACCACAAACCAGATGGAGAGATCAGCGGTATGTCCCAGCAGGGTTATATTCCCTTTCGCCAGCAGGATCAGTACAGCAAACAACAATCCCAACAGCGTACAGATTCGAAGTGCTGTTACCTGGCTGATTAATTTCGGAATGGCGATGATGCCAAGGATATAACCAATAATAGTTGCTGCAAGTGTATATCCCGGAAAGGTCTTGGCTTCCAGTAAATCAATCTGCATGGAACCGGCATAAGGAATAATGGTATCAATAGCAATTACCTGGGTTCCTACATGCACAAAAATGGCAATTGCACCCAACACCAGGTGCGGAAACTGCAGAACGGATGTTTTGGTGGAATTTTGCAAGGCCAGTTCACCGGTTTCTTCATCGGTATTGATTTCCGGTAAAGGAGAATACCGAATCGCAATTCCCAGCAAAAAAAGAACTGTTCCAACAACAGAATAGGGTATAATCACCCGGCGAATCAATTCATCAAGCGCAGCAGTTCTGCCTGCATCATCCATCAGTGGAATCTGTTTGAATAATTCAGCATCCGTTGGACGTAAAATAGCAGCAGCAAATAACAAAGGCGCCAGTATACCTGCGAATTTGTTGCAGATCCCCATGATACTGATCCGTTGAGCAGCACGTTCTTTGGGTCCCAATACCGTGATATACGGATTAGCAGCGGTTTGAAGAATCGCGAGTCCCGCTCCGAGAGAAAACAATCCTGCCAGGAATATGCCATAGGTTCTGCCATAAGCTGCAGGCACAAACAGAAAAGCGCCCATCGCCATGATCCAGAACCCGATCATCATGCCCTTTTTGAATCCCGCTTTTTTGAGAAGAAAAGAAGCCGGCACTGATAAAACGAAATAGGATATATAAAAGGCAAATGCAACCAGGTAACTCTGCAGGTGAGTGAGTTCACAGGCCAGTTTGAAATAGGGAATCAGGATGGCATTCACCCAACTCACCAGTCCGAATATGAAAAAGAGTCCAGCAATGATGCCAATAGAAACGACCGTTGATTGTTTCATGAACAGCGCTTAAATAGTGGGTTCCCAGCCCGGTTCATAACTGCGTTTCCAGAGTGCTTCGGCCTTCGGATTGTTTTTAATCCGACCCGTAGCGGAATCAATTTCCAGAATGGTACCAGTTCGTTGCGCAATATTTCCCAATTGAACCAGCAGGGTGCTTTGGTGACCGCCAATGATTTCCGCATTCAACGGACTGCCTTTACGAATGGCATCCAGAAAATTATTCAGGTGGATGGCATCCAATTGTTGAGAAGGGCTGGACAAACTGCTGGTATTAATAGTAGCATCATTGCGCACCTCTTTAACCAGTTTATTTTTCAGGTCGTAAATGGAATAGGCATTGGTACCATCAAATTCCATGGTGCCGTTTTCGGCGTAAAAAATAACACCTACACTGGCTCCTTCCACATACCGCGGGTTACAACTTCTACCTTCCCAGGTAATGGTAGACCGATTGCCGAACTCAATGCTGATATTCTGTGTATCGGGTGTTTCCCAATCGTCCTGATAACGATAACGACCACCCGAAGAGAGGACCCTGGTGGGGTATGTTTCCTGCAAGCCCCAGCGTGCGATGTCCACCATATGGGTTCCGTTGTTCAATGCTTCTCCCGTGCCCCAATGCCAGAACCAATGCCAGTTGTAGTGGATCAGGTTATCCTGGTAGGCTTTGCGGGGTGCGGGGCCTTGCCAGAGCTCAAAATCCAGCCAATCAGGAATCGCTGTTTTTTTGCCAGTTCCAATACCCGGACGATTATTTGAATACCATGTCTTGGCCATATATGGTCTTCCGATAACACCCTCGTGCAAGGCTTTGATACCCGCTGCCACATTGGGCCAGGAGCGGCGCTGGTTACCCATCTGGATAACGGTTTTGTATTTTTTCTGAGCAGCTATCAGCCATTCTCCTTCCTGGGGATTGTGGCTTGCTGGCTTTTCCAGGTACACGTGTTTGCCTGCTTTGGCGGCCAGGATGGCTGCAGGAGCGTGCCAGTGATCAGGAGCTGCTACCACCAGGGCATCAATCGATTTATTTTCCAGTACTTTACGTATATCCTTCTCCGTTACAGGCGACTGTCCCTGTACTTTTGCCACCTCCGCCTGGGTTTTGGCAGCTGCCCGGCTATCCACATCACAAATGATGGCTACCCTTGAATTCGGTTGTACTGCAAAGTTGGTGGCGAGTGCATTTCCTCTGGAGTTTACTCCCATAACGGCGAGGTTCAATCGCTCATTGGAACCTAAAATATTGGCATAACTCGAGGCACTAAATCCAGGAAGGATGCCGCCAACCGTGAGCAGGGCTGCACCCTGGGTAGCGGTTTTTAAAAAGCGACGGCGACTGTTTCGGGATGCTGACATGGCAGACTGCGGGTTCTTGGTTGATAATTTCGTGTACGTACCCGAATATAAGGAAAATTGATATGAAACTCAATTTTCTAAAAATTTTCTGCCTTCGTCAGAAATGCGACTGGCATTCCAGGGTGGGTCAGATTTGCATCCTGGTTTCGATCGTATTCATTACCTCAGCAGCTTCATCCGGATTAAAATCTTCGTGTTGCTTTTTTCGCACACCGAAGACCGTTAGTTCAAAATGATGAGCTGGTATCAGTTGATGGTTGGAGAGGTTTTAACCAGCTTTTTTACATTTCCTCCTACTCCCGCAATGCAGGACATTTCAGCAAGCCCTCTGCGATCCAACTGAAGTGCAATATAGTTGGCCATCTGGGCAGCACTGCTGCAACCCGAGCAGGAGTACACCAGTGGTTTCTCTGCACCATGTTCGGATCTCATTGGTCGGGATTTAATTCAAAAGAGATTTTTCCAAATCAATGGCTGCTGGGAAGAGTATATTGTTTTCGAGATGTACGTGCAGGTGCAGGTCCTCTTCAAATTCACTCAGCATACGGTAGAGCAAATCATAACTGGCACAGGCATCCGCAGGAAGGGTATAATCATCCGTTAGCTGTCGTAGCTGTTCCAGAATGTTACCCGCTGTGTCGTGTTCATGCTCCATCATATGTACCGGGTTTTCAATACTGCCAAAACGGGAAGCCGTTATTCCATCCTTATGATTTTTTACAGCAACCAACTCTTTAATATAAGGGAACAGGATTTGTTCTTCTTTCACCAGGTGTGCACTCAATTCATTGGCCAGCGCCTCTACCAGGGGTTGAATCGTATTTAATTCGGGATGACGATCTCCATGAACCCGTTGCACTTTCGCAGCATAATGCCGCAAATCCGGCAGTACCCGCTTCACATAACTGTGATGTGTATTAACAATATAATCCGCCAGAAAATCGCTGCTCCAGTCCTGATAAGGAATTGGTCTTGTTGATGCAGCAAGATGATCAGTTTGTTGCAGTTCTTTTTCTACAGCTACTACATCCAGGCCTTTTTCAGCACAGGCCTGATCCAGTGTTTTTTTACCACCACAACAAAAATCAAGACCGTATTTTTTAAACACCTGGGCTTTGCGGATGTCTTTGGCTGCTATTTGTCCCAATGTTGCTTTGGGTTCTCCCGCCGGATGTTTACTGATCTTCACTTTCCACCAGTCTGGTCCCTGCTCCAGGTATTCCCAGTTAAAACTGTTTCCTCTCTCTCCTACTAACTGATAGTACAGCGGCTTCGGGTCATGATCGTTGTGGATAGTCAGACTTTCTCCCTTGTCCAGGGCATCAAAGCGGGCAAAAATGGTGGGGTGTTTCTGACGGGGTTCCAGGAGGGTTACATCCAGGATATTGTCGGTTGTTGCAGTTGCCATATAAAAGATTTTATAGTTTGATGCAACAAAGATAGGGAATATCTTTCTATAAAAGTATTTATTTACTTTTATTAACCAAGCCACTATGCTCAGCCTGGGAATTTAACTCCGCTGTAATTTTTGCATAGTTCCAAAAACTGTTCCTGAAGGTCTGTCGCCTCTGTGAGGGGATGTGCCTGCCTTTCCAACAGGTGATGAAAATACTTTCCGGAAACGTAGGCGTTGGGTTCACTACTAGTGGCCAGCCAAACCTGTGTCTCATATCCTTTCTCCAGGTTATCAGGGGCACCACTACCTCCCATTTTAGTAGGCACCCAACCGGGATCAACGGCGTTGGAGAAAACAGCCGGCCATTTCCGGGCGATCGCTTTGGCCAACAGCACCATATGAAACTTCGAATCGGAATAGGTTAGTTGATTTGGGGAAGCTTCAAATTGTGCTGAATGAAATCGCCCCTGCAAATGCATATTGGAGCTCAGGTAAATCAGTCGTTGAGGGGGGTGAATCAAACAGGTTAGTATATACGGCGCAATGGTATTCACATGCAGAATAGTCCGCGGGTTTGCCTGGTATACACCTGCGTTGTGAATATGGACATTAAATCTTCCAGCTTTGTTAACTGCATTTGCCAACGCAATGGTTTGCTCCATGTCAGAGAGATCGCCGGTAACAAGCTCAATCGGACCAGTCAGTTTATTGCGAAGTTTCTGGGCACGTGCTGCATTACGTGCATGAAATAATACCTCATGACCTAAAGCAAGCAGCCGACGGGCGGCTAAAAAACCGAGCCCATCGGCTGAACCTGTGATGAATATCCTTGCCATACTTAATTACTGCTTCAGTGAAGCCATATCAATTACAAAGCGATATTTCACATCCCCTTTCAGCAGTCGCTCATAGGCTTGATTGATATCCTGCATGCGGATCATTTCGATATCAGAAACAATATCATGTTCTCCGCAGAAATCCAGCATTTCCTGTGTTTGTGCGATACCACCGATCATGGAACCGGCGAATGTTTTGCGCATCGGAATCAGGCTGAAAGGTGCAACCGGCAACGGGTTTTCGGGAGCACCTACCAATACGAGCGCACCATCCACACGTAGCTGGCTGAGATAGGCATTGATATCGTGCTGTGCGGAAACAGCATCCAACACAAAATGCAATTTACCTGCATAGCGTTGCATCTGCGCTTCGTCTTTGGACAAGACCACATCATCCGCACCTAATCTTTTCGCATCTTCCACTTTGGAAGGAGAAGTAGTGAAAACAATCACTTCAGCGCCCATCGCTTTAGCGATTTTCACCCCCATATGACCCAATCCGCCCAGCCCAACAATACCTACTTTTTTACCCGGACCTACCTTCCAATGCTTCAAAGGTGAATACGTGGTTATACCTGCGCAGAGTAAGGGTGCAGTTGCTGCGAGATCCAGGTTTTCAGGAACCCTTAGCACGAAGGCTTCATCAACCACAATGCTCTCAGAATACCCGCCATAGGTGGGTGTTCCAAGGTGTTTATCTGGAGCATTATAGGTTTGAGTATGACCGGTGCTGCAATATTGTTCGAGGTCATCCTTGCAGTAATCACATTCACGGCAGCTATCTACCAGGCAACCAACTGCAGCATGATCACCAACTTTGAAATTTTTCACATGAGCACCTACGCTAACCACGCGGCCAACGATTTCATGTCCGGGTACACAGGGATAAATAGTTCCATGCCATTCGTTTCTGGCCGTATGTAAATCAGAATGACAAACACCACAATAAAGAATTTCAATTTCCACATCGTGGGGATGTGGTGCACGACGGTTAATATTAAGCTGGTCCAAAGGCGCATCAGCAGCCTGGGCTCCAAAGGCTTTGACAGGTTTGGTGGGGATGGAGGAGGTTGACATAACTACTATTGAGGGTTTTTAAAATTCACTAAGTGATGGGATAACAACAGGTCACATGTAAAGTTCGCAATTAACCCGCCTCATTAGTAGCAGTATATAAATGAAAAAGGAGCTGCAAATCTGCAACTCCTTTTTTTCAGTCGGGAAGACAGGATTCGAACCTGCGACCCCCTGGTCCCAAACCAGGTGCGCTACCGGCCTGCGCTACTTCCCGATCTCTTTTTACCCGTCGGGTAACCAACGGGTATTGGGATAAGAGGGTGCAAAGGTAGGGATACAGGTGATTGCTTCCAACAGATTGCAAAAATTTATTCGAGAGAACTGATTTCCACCAGGATATCCTGGTTATTGCCATTGCTGGTGCAGAGGTAAACCCGGCCAGCCGGACTTACACATACATCCCTAAGGCGGCCCCAGCGGGTGCGGAACAATTGCTCAGTCGACTGAATTGCTGTTCCTTCCGCATTCAGCTGATGCCGGAAAAGGGTCGCATTTTTGAGGGTTGTCATCAGCAGGGAATTTTTCCAGCCAGGGATGCGATCGCTCCCATAATAATCCAGGCCACAGGCAGCTACGGTGGAAGCTCCGCTAGACCAGATCGGCTCCTTTACCTGGTTGGCATCACAAAAGGCCTGCTCTCCCGGGTCACAGGGGCCATTCACGGATGGCCATCCATAGTTCCTGCCCTTTTCAATGATGTTGATTTCATCTTCAATATTTGGACCGTGTTCCGATGCATACAGTTTATTATTGGCCCAGACCAGCCCCTGTGGATTCCGGTGGCCGAGCGACCAGTAATAATTCCCCGCAACCGGATTATCCCCAGGCACGGATCCGTCCAGCAAGATGCGCAGTACTTTGCCGGCCAGTGATCCTGGCTGTTGCGCCAGGGCTGTATTAGCCGCATCACCCGTAGTCATGTACAAAACAGCAGGATTACCTTCCACTATCACCAGCCTGGATCCATTGTGAATGTTGGCAGCGGGAATATTATCCAGTAGCACTTTAGCATCTGCCAGGGCCCCACCGGTAAACCGATACCGCACCAGTTTCTCCCGATAGGCATCGCCCTCCAGATAATTGTGCACAAAATAAATCCAGCCATTCTGCGCAAAGGCGGGATCCTGCACCATACCCAGCAAACCTCCCTCCCCTCTTGCCACCACGCCGTCCAGGGTAGTGCTGAACAGGGTTTCGCCTGTGCGGGGATCTATTCTTGATACCCGGCCACCCCGCTCGGTCAGCCAGAGATGTTCATCCTTACCCCAAACAATTTCCCAGGGGAAATTCAATCCACCTTTCAACACCCGGATACTGTCCGATGGCCAGTTCTCATCAGGGTTAGTAGCAGGTGGATCATCTTCCCGTGAGCAGGAGAATAAAACGGTACTCAGAACCAAAACCATACATACACTGAAAAAGGATCGATTTCGCATAACCGGTATTTCCTATTATTACGCAAAAATCCTGCCCGAGGTTCAAGCAACAGCCTTTCGTTCCCGAAAGAAAAAGATAAAATAAAGTAATACGGCGGCTGCAATGGCTGCGGGTATTAACCAGATGGATTGCCAATTATGCCCCTCTCCCACTACATAATGATCCGCTACCAGTCCGGAGAACCAGGTACCAATCACCATGCCCAATCCATAGGTAGCAAAGGTGAACAATCCCTGCGCCGCGTTTTTATTTTTAGGGCCGGCTTTTTTCTCGGAATACATATAACCGGTTACAAAGAAGAAATCATAACAGACACCATGTAAAATGATACCAAGATAAATCATCCAGCCATTCGGTTCTCCATAACCGTAAGCAAACAATACATAGCGGAGAATCCAGGCCAGGATACCAATCAGCAGAATGTTTTTGACCCCGATCCGGTTGAATAAAAAGGGTATTGCCAGAATGAACAGGCCTTCCGAAAATTGTCCGAGAATCATCTTCTGCGCCGGCTTATCCATTCCTATTTCATTCAGGAAGGGATTGGCAAATCCATAATAGAAAGCCAGTGGAATACAAACCAGGATCGCAGCAATAAAGAAGATAGAATAAGAACGATCCTTGAATATGCTAAGTGATTCTTTACTAAATAATGAAGTAGACTCGCCAACTTCCCTTCCTTTTGGTGGTGTATTCGGCAAGGCAAAACTCAGTAGGCCAAGTGCCACTGATACTCCCGCTGCGAGATAAAAGGTTTCAGGGGTTTTCTCAATTTCCCAGGTTCCTACTAATAAACCAGCCACAATCCAGCCCAATGTTCCAAATACCCGGATCCAGGGGAACTGTTTTCCAGGGTCGGTCATCTGGGCAAAGGCAACACTGTTACTAAGCGCCACGGTTGGCATATAAACCAGCGAATACGCCAATATTACCCAATAAAATACCTGGCTGTTCTCCACCTTTGTTGCCAGTACCAGCAGGATGGCGCCCACGAGGTGTAATACGCCCATGATCTTCTGCGCCGCAAAGAATCGATCTGCAATCATCCCAACAAAAAATGGAGAGATCATGGTTGCCAATGCCAGTGCACTGAATGCCTGGCCGATATCCTGTCCGGTTGCACCCAAACTGGATTCCATATAAGTTCCCATGGTTACATACCAGGCACTCCAGATAAAATACTGGAGAAACATCATCAGGGAGAGCGAAATTCCTGTGGCGGTTTTCATGCAGTTAGTAGCTTATAGTTTGTAAGCCTGCCGGGCAAACAATTTCCAACCGGATTTTTCTTTTTTCCAAACTGTTAGTACGCCAATCCGGATCGTTTGCTCCTGCCCATTATTGGTGGCCTTTGCATCAAATATAAAGCGAATCGTCGCGTTTTTATCGACTACCTGGATCTTTCTGTCGGTTGCTTCCAGGGTGATAAAATCAACGGGACCTTCCATTACGTCTTTAATAGCAGCCTGCTTGTCATCGAGCCGGCCATTGGAGTGACCATACCACATCTTTGCATGGTAAATATCCTCCAGAGCAGCCAGGTTTTTGTCCACCATTGCTTTGTTCAATTTGTCCAGTTGGGTAGACACTGCCAGTTCTTCCTTCGACTGCCCATAACCGGTAGTAACAAGCAAAAGCAACATATTCAGAATATAAACCCTAACCATAACCGTTATTTTAAGGAATGATTTAATTCGGCGGTTTCCAGCGCTTCAATGGGATCATATCCCTCCGGCACTTTTTTATGCCAGTAAGAGGCCAGAATAGAGCCGGTTACATTCATCAATGGACCAAATACTGCAGCTGCCAGTCCCACTGTTGCAATCTTGCCCATCTCTTTGGCTATGCCGGATGCCAATCCGCCATTTTGCATACCCACTTCAATCGCTACTGTCCGTGAATCCCGCTCACTCATCTTAAACACTCTTGCGAACCAATAACCCAGGAAGTATCCAAAGAGATTGTGAATCAGTACCAATACAATAAGCAAGGGACCGATATTCAGCAGACTATCCCTCCCAGCAGCAGTGATTACCACTATGATCAGCGCAATCCCCAGCATGGAAAGAACCGGCATGGCATCATCCAGCCATTTGGACCTGCCACGCAAGAGTTTGTTTACAATTAATCCCAAGCCAATGGGAAGGATAATCATTTTGGAGATATCCCACATCATATTCAGCACATTGATCTCAATGAAGGCACCTGCCAGCATTTTCATCAGCAAAGGCGTCACAAAAGGCGCCATCAGGGTGGTAATAGAAGTTATAGTAATGGATAACGCCAGATTCGCTTTTGCGAGATAAGACATCACGTTGGAGGCAAGCCCACTGGGTGAGCACCCAATCAGAATAATACCTGCCGCGATCTCTGCACTAAAGCCACTTATACTGGCCAGTGTGAAACCCAGCAATGGCATGATTATGAACTGACTGACTACACCAATCACAACGCCCTTTGGCGTTTTCACCACACTCACAAAATCTTTCACGCTCATGGAGGTTCCCATTCCAAACATGATCAGTTGAATTAGTGGCGTAATCAGGTTGGTGTATTTAAAATCGCCCCAGGAAATAAAATACTGCGGATAACAAAGCGAAGTGGTTACAGCCGCGAAGATCATCAGCGTATAGGTATAGCGTTTCAAGGATTCATATCCTCTGAATCCAATGGCCAATAAAACAAAAAAGGCAATGGCAGCCGGACCTGCAACTGTCCAGTTACCCTGGATGGCAAAAAGCAGCGTTAACACAAGCAATACCAGGGCAAGTCCGATCAGTATTTTTGATAAGCTTAGTTCTTTCACCAGGTTCTTTTTTTCATTACTTCATCCAATTCCTGTTTGGTCATCTTCCCTTCTTCCGGATGTTGTTCCAGCCATTTCAGGAAAGCGAGTTTGATTTCCTCGGTCCACTGGCTATCGATTTGTCCGGTATTATAGCGACCCGTTTTCAGCATCTCTTTGCCAAACTTGTCTTTGCGACCAATAAACTCGGCGGTCAATATTACCTGCTCCGCCATGTGAGCCGGTATAAAGAGCACCCCTTCTCTTTCTGAAATCACCAGGTCACCAGGCAATACAATGGCTTTGCCTATCCGGATCGGTGTATTCAATCCCATCAATACCATTTCTTTCAGGAAGGAAGGATCAAAATCACGTACAAAGGCATTGAATCCTTTGATCTTTGCAAGTCCGCTTAAATCGCGCGCACTACCATCAAAAATGACACCGGTTCCGGTTTTATTAAAGATGGCAGTTCCCAGGTTATCGCCAATGAGAGTACCGCCCTCGATCTTACCAAATCCATCCGCTACATATACATCTCCTTTCACCAGGGTTTCAATTGGCCAGGCATTAGTATTACCTACCCTACCTTGTTTAGCACCTCTTTCTTTGATCTTTTTTTCAATATCCGGCCGCGATGGCATATACATAGCTGTTACCGCTCTACCCACCACCGGCACATCATCATGAATCATTTTCCAGTTGCGTTCAAACTGATTCACATATCCCTCGTTCATGAGTACCTGCCAGGCTTCTTCAATACCGATCTTTTTGGCGCGTTCCATCAGGTCATCACTTACCTTGGGGCGACCATCGGCAAAACGTTCCCCCTTCCATTCGGATGTCAGGTAAATCAATTCTTCTTTCGGGATGGTTTGTCCCTGCGTTTGTTGTGCTAACAGTAAAACACAACCGAAAGCAAGGATTTTATTAAACTTGTTCAGGAGCATGCTAAAAATTTAGAGTTCTTATTTCCGGGGCGGTAATCCATGCAGGGTTACCGGGGTTGCCCGGGCATTCAGGTCGTATACAATTCGTCCGGCGCGAATCGTAAGTTCACATTCGAGTTTATCAGTTGCCTTTACTTTATAACCGGTATAATCAAAGAGCCCGAAATTTCCTTTGCGCACACCCAGGATCGCAATATCTGCTACAGCACCTTCTGACAGATGCCCCAGCTCCTCGCGTTTGATTACCTGTGCGGGTGTCCAGGTACTGGCTTTGATTACCTCCTGCAGTGGCATACCCATTTGCAAAAACTTCGACATGCAGGTAAGCTGATCCTTCATTGCGGCATTCATACTGCCCACATGCAGGTCCGTTGAAATGGTGGTTGGGAAAAATTTCTCCTTTGCGGCTATCAGTGCCTGTGAGTAAGAGAAACTGATACCACCATAACCTACATCAAACACAATCCCTCTTTTTCGTGCGTCATACACAAAGGATTTGACTTTTTTGGTAGTCGTATCTGCAATGAATTCACGTCCGTTCACTTGTGCATAACAGTGCGTAAAAATATCACCCGGACGCAAATGTTCGAGGAACAGCGACTTAAGTGAGAGCGGCGGTTCGGCACCACCAAAGTCGATCATTACCGGAATACCACCTGCCAGATTACCTGCTTTCACAGCGTTGTCAACCGGTATCCAGTCAGGGCGACTGTAATGCGCCACTTTAAATCCGACAATATGTTCTTTATTGGCAAGTGCCACGCGTGCCGCTTCTTCCGGAATCATATCAGTTGTATCTGACTCGTATTTGCCCCCGCGCATACCATGACCAACAATATTCAGAAAAGCCAGCACCCTGGTTTGCGATTGCTGGATGGTCTGTTTTTTGTACAGATCAAAGTTTCTCCAGCCAGGAGATCCTGCATCCACTACGGTTGTAACACCTACCCGAAAGGTGAACCCATCCGGAGGTAACGCACTGGGCGCATTCATATAAGCCTGATCTGCATTATTTCCCCAGAAATTATGCGTATGCATATCGATGAGTCCGGGTGTAACATACAGCCCTTTGGCATCAATCACCTGCACCGCATCGGTTGGAATTGATTTGGCTATTTTTACAATCTTTCCTTTATCAATAGCGATATCCATGATTCCATTGATTCCATTCTTAGGATCAATCACATGTCCACCTTTGATCACAATGGCATAAGTCTGCGCCTGAATCGCGGAAGAAATTATCAGTCCGGACAGGCAAAGGGCAAGCAATTTTTTCATCATGCTAAGAGGCTTTGTAATTCTTCTTTAATTCTACGGGCAACGATCTTGTCTTCTCCCGGCTTGAGCATCCAGGCAGTAACATTGATACCTTTTTTACCACCACCTACTTCAATAGAGGGACTTCCATTCCTAAGCCGTTCCTGCAACTCTTTTCCTTCCGGTGTTTTGCCGGATTTCTCCCAGCTAATGGAAAGATTCGGTGTGATATTACCACCCTGAGGAACCCAGATTTTTGTTTCCACATCCTTCACAGATTTCGCAGCAGCTTCAATCAGCGCAATGCTTTTTTCCCACTGCTTCCATTCCTTATCGTGGTCTCTGGCAATGTATTGCTCCAGTGCTACATACATGCCCAGGATTTCTTCCTTGTTCACTTTCATACCCCGGCCGATGTTGAAACCACGTGGTGGCATATGCAGGCGGGCAGCCTGTATGATGGACTTACGTCCCATTAATAAACCTGCGCTTTGCGGACCGCGAATTGCTTTACCACCAGAAATCTGCACCATATCAAAACCCATATCATTGAACTTCCAGAGATTCGAAACCGGAGGCACATCTGCAGCGATATCAATACTGGTGGGGATACCATGTTTTTTACCCAGGGCTACCCATTCTTCCTGCGAAATCTTACCTCCCTGTGAGATGTTCAGAAAATGCATCAGGGCTGTTTTTTCATTGATAGCACGCTCCAGTTCTTCTACCGTTTCAATGGCCACAATCTTGCAACCGGTATTGATAAAGGCATGATTGTACACGATGTCGTGGGCTTTCTGGCAAATCACTTCCGATTTCATACCAGTGCCTTCAATATGAGGAAGGGCTTCCACTTTTTTCTGATCCATTCCGGTAAGGATACCTGCCAGACCAAGCGTCATTGCCGAGAAAGCTCCGGATGTTACAACAGCTGATTCGGAGTGCACCATCTTCGCGATGCGTTCACCCACTTTATCCTGCAATTCATCCAGCATGCAGAACTGGTCAGCTCCATAATTGATGGCATCCAGTACATAATCATGCATCAATGAACCCGTCATATACGTAAGGGTACCGGTTGCATTGATAAACGTACGTACACCAAGTTCTTTGAACAGATCCCGCTTTGGTGCTGCCAATGGAGAACCGGTTCCTGCAAAAGCGTCCAGACCACCTGCTAATCCGCCTACTGGCAGAAGGCCAAGGCCTTTAATTACATCCCTTCTTTTCATGGGTTGTTATTGTGGGGTTATTTATATGCGATACAATCGATTTCTACTAAAGAATCTCCAGGTACACCACCTTTTGCAACTGCAACGGTTGTACGAACCGGAGGATTTTTGCCAAACCGGCCCATATACACTTCATTCATCGCTTTATAATCAGCGATATCATTCAGGTATACATTCACCTTCAGCACTTTTTCCATGGAGGAGCCTGCTTTAATCAGTTCTTTTTCCAGTTCTTTTAATACATGGTCTGTATGTGCTTTTACATCTCCATCGAAATGGGCGCCCTTACCGGCAATGAAAACCAAACCATTATAGGTGGTAGATCCGGAAAACAGGGGCACCCCCTGAAAATCCGTTACATTTTTAACTTCCTTTTCAGGGGCACTGTTCCCAGCAGCTTTAGCTGCAGCAGATATACCGGTAACACCCAGAATGGATGCAAACAGCGATTTTAATACAGATCTTCTTTGTGTAGCCATGGTATTATTATTTTGATGTTTGTTTATTGCCTCCTTTAAATTCCCTTCCCGGAAATTCCACCCGAAACTGTTCTACATTTCCCTGATCTTGCATGGTAACATACGCTGTTCTGCCATCCGGCCCACCAAAGGCGATATTCGTCGGGCGTTTACCCATCAGCGTTATCTCCTCCAGTTTAGTGCCATCCGGAGCCAGCAGCAGGATCGTACCTTTTCCAAATCTTGTCACATAGAGATTTCCCATCTGATCGCAGCGCATGCCATCCAGGCCATGATCGGTAAACTCATAAAACAATTGTTTGTTTTTGACAGAGCCGTCGGTAGCCAGATCATAGACCCATATTTTACGCTGTAAGGATTCTCCTACATATAGTTTTTTATTATCCGGACTCACTTCTACCCCATTGGTTGTACCCATAGTATCCAGCAAATGCGTAGTACCATTTGGATCGATTCTCCACAGTTGCCCGGTACCATTTTTCCAGTTGGGATCACTTGCATATATCCGGTCTTTATTATCAATCGCCAGGTCGTTGGGCTGGTTCATGCGTGGCTCATGCGCCAGCAGACTGATCTTTTTGGTACGCGGATCCACTTTCCACACATTGTGTTTCGTATAATCAGCCAGTACTAATTGGCCTTTGCTGTTAATCCGGATCCCATTGGCGATACTGCCTTCCGGAAGCACCAGCCAAACGGTTGCTGTACCATCTGGTTTCACCTGGCCAATCGTGCCCTGTCTTTCATAATTCACAGCATAAAGATTTCCCTTGCTATCTACTGCAGGACCTTCAACTCCGCTGGTAAAGGAATTCACCGGTGTAAGCAGGGTTGATTTATGCAATACTTCAGGCTGCGCTGTTGCTGAGATTGTAATCAACAACGCTGCTACCAATAAACCTGTCTTTGCTTTTCCTTTCATTATTTCTTACTGAGTACAGGGGAACTATTTTCCCCTAGTTAGTTACTGATTTTAATCTGTTGCAATCGGCCTTCTGCATCCAGTCGCCATTCCCTACCGGATTTTCTTTCTTTACCAACCAACACAAAACCGGTAGGATCTTTCAATAGTTGCACCTGCTTTGCATCCTTCCAGTTGAGGCCCGGATATTTTTTTCTAAGCTCTTCCATCCCAGATGCATATTGTTTGTGTTGTTCCCGGTGATCTCTCTGAAGGTAATAATATTTCCAAAGCGATTGCTGCATTTCAAGTGTTTCAGCAGAAATAAAGGCAGCGGGACCAGCCTCTTCTGAAAACAGTACATATCCCCAGCGTTCCGGCATATGCAGATCCACTCTACCCTGGGGTGACCAAACAATGTAATGAGGTTGCGCTATGCGGCCGGATGCATCCTTCTGTTTTTGATACACTCCATTCACGACATCCAGTTTCCAGTTTACATGAGAAAAATTCATACGCGCAATTTGTCCGTTACGCGGTGCCAGTGGTATAGCCAATTCCACATCCCATCCTTCATCAATATCACCAGGCTGATTCAATGTTCCGCGCAGTCGAACTGCTTTTTTTAATCCGGGAAATTCAAAATCGGAATCCCCCTTTCCTCCATCGCGGTAAGCTTTGGATAGCATTAAATCCCAGGTGGTACCAAATGCATTAATCTGGAATTCAATATACTGCTGCATATCCCCGTCCATATCTATGAAAAACTCCAGTGCGTTATCCATAAATACGGCGGTGTCTTTTTTAGTCAGACTTGCCCATAACTGTGGCTGCTCCAATTGTGCAAACACATAGAGATACTGTTCATCCCAGCAGAGCTTGAGTGCTGATTTGTTCCCTGTCGGACCACCTGCAATATCCCGGAAATTCGATGTGAACGGAATTTTCTGCCAAATTGTTTCATTGGCAACTCCATCTACCTGAATCGGCTGGTTTGTTTTAACAGCCCGGTATTGCGGAGGTGAAGTTAACAGCGGCTTTAATTTTTCCTCGGTTACTCCATCCGGCAAATAGGCCGCTTTTTGTGCAGCTACCGGTACTGTACAAACGAAGAAAAGACATACCGCCAGCAATTGATTTATGATTGTTTTTTTCAACTGGCTTTATTTCGAATAAGATAACACAATAGGTCGTGCAATTCCGTTCAGGTCGTATACAATCTTTCCTCCAAGGATCGTCATCTCGCAAACCAGTTTTTGGTTGGAGGTGATCTTTGCACCGCTCCGATCCCAGAATCCAAAGTTCCCGGGCATCTGTTGCAATATTGCCACATCCGCTTCTGCGCCAACACTGAGATGCCCCAGATCTTTACGCTGAATCGCCAATGCAGGCGACCAGGTACTGGCTTTAATTAGTTCTTTCAAATCCATTTTCAGGGCAAGAAACGTATTCATCACATTAAGCATATCTTTCATGGAAGCATTCATACTGCCGATATGCAAATCGGTACTGATGGTATTGGGATAGAACCCTGCTGCCGCGGCTGGTTGCGCCTGTGATAGCACAAAACTGGCACCGCCATAACCCACATCGAAAATGATCCCGCGTTCCTGTGCTTTTTTTACAAAGGGCTTGAGCTTCCGGGTTGCTGGATCTACAATGGGTTCACGTCTGTTAAGCTCTGTAAAAGCATGGGTATAGATATCACCCGGACGCAAATGCTGAAAGAACAATTCTTCAATGGAGAGGGGCGGAGGATCACTGCCACCAAAGTCAATGATCACCGGCAGGTTGGTCAGTCGGCCTGCTTCCACAGCCCGATCCACCGGGATCCATTCTCTTCGTTCATAGTGAGCTACTTTAAAACCTACGATATGATCCGGGAATTGTTTGGCAACTGCAGCCGCCATTCGGGCATTCATATCAGTGGTATCCTGTTCCCAGGCACCACCCCGCATCCCCTCTCCCACGATGTTCAGAAAAGAGAGGATCCGTGTTTTACTGTTATCAATAATATTTCGTTTGAAAACAGTAAAATTTTTCCATCCTGCACCACCACAATCAACGGAAGTAGTAACTCCATTACGCAGGGTGAAGCCATCCGGAGCCACTGCTGTTAAGCCATTGCTCAAATAATGATCAGGTTCCGTTCCAAAGAAATAATGACCATGAATGTCTATGAGTCCGGGTACCACCAGCATACCCGCAGCCATCACCACCTGTTTGGCGCCTGTCGTATCCAACTGTTTTTGAACCGCCACAATTTTACCATCGCGGATGCCCACATCCAGTATGGCATCAATGCCATTTTTGGGATCGATTACCCTCCCACCTTTAATTACGATGGAATAGGATTGAGCCTGCACCCAGCCGGAAAAAAGCAACAGGCCAATCAGGAGTTGAATACTTTTTCTCATACTGATTTTTTTAATTCTTCCAGGATGCGTTTGGCCACGATTTTATATTCCCCTTCGCGCAGCATAAAAACAGTGAGGCTGATGCCTTTGTCATTTGCCAGCACTTCAATAGAGGGAGCACCATTACGAAGAGCAAGCTGCAATTCAGCAGGCTTGAGAGAGATATCACCTGTACTCCATTGAATATTCAGCGTGGGCGTATGATTGGCCAAAGGCGGAATCACAATTTCTGTCTGGATGCCCTTGCGCTGTTTGGCCTGTGCTGCAATGTATTCTACCTGGTGCATCCAGTCTTTCCATTCCTTATCGTGATCAATGCTGACATATTTTTCCAGTGCGGCCAGCATGCCTACAATTTCTTCCTTGTTTACTTTCATGCCTCTTCCAATGGTTCCGCCTCTTGGAGGAGCACTTAACCGCGCTGCCTTGATCAGGTCCTTTCTTCCCATGAGGATGCCGGCACTCTGGGGACCTCGTAATGCCTTTCCACCGGAAATACAAACCAGGTCAAATCCCATCTCGTTAAAGCGCCAGAGATTCTCCACCGGTGGTACATCCGCCGCGATATCAATCATGGTTGGGATCCCGTGTTTCTTACCTGCAGCCACCCATTCTTCATGGGAGATCTTTCCCAGGTTGGCGTGGGCATTCAGAAACCAGAGCATTGCGGTCTGCTCATTGATGGCATTATGCAGCTCCTCCAATGTTTCAATTTCAACAATTCGTACACCCGTATTCGTTAGTGCATGCACATATCCGCTGTTATGTGATTTTTGAACCAGCACCACTGATTTCATTCCATCCAGGCGGGGCAATTGGGCAATCTTTTTGGGATCGGTTCCGGTGAGCACACCTGCAGTTCCAAGCACCATTGCCGACCAGCAGCCGGCGGTAACAGTTGCCGCTTCTGCGCGACATATTTTAGCAATCCGCTCTCCCACTTTATCCTGTACTTCATCCAGCATTACATAGGATTTTGAAACCGCATTGATGGCTTCCATCACTTCCGGATACATCAGGGAGGCTGTCATGGCCGTATAGGTTCCTGCAGCATTGATAAAGGATCGCAATCCCAACTCGGTTATATAATCCTTCTTAGGCGCCGGCATGGCAAATCCACCGAGCGGCAAAGCGGCTCCTGCTGGCGCAACAGATAAATATTTCAGTAACTCTCTTCTTTTCATGTTGGCATTTTTAATAGTTAAATCCTCGAGCTCAGCAGCACTTGTTTCCCCTCTATACTCACTTCAAAGAGGCCGGAGGAAACCAGCAACTTCACTACCATTTTAAGATTCAGGCCCGTTGATATAAATCCGGAAAATTGTTGTTCGGGAAGCTGACCGGTAACCGTAAAATCAACCTGGTACTTTTCTTTCAACACTGCCAGGAGCTGGTTGATATCCTGATCCTCAAAAACCAGGTAACGGGCATCCTGATCCTGCGTTATTTCTTTCAGCAGCAATTCTGATTCAATCAATTTGGATTCAAACCGCAGGTAGCCATCTTCGGTGGTATTTACAAAACTGACTTTGGACAACTGTTGCAGTTTGGGCTCTACATAAAGTGCCGCCAGCATGGCAGAAACCGGCTCCTCTCCTACCCGCAGATCCGCCTGGGTACAGCGATGCACCAGGGAAGCAGGTTTCAGGTAAAAATAGAGGGAAGCAGTAAACAGCAATCCAAAACAGGTTATGGCAAAATGTCTTACCCAATTAATGGAAGGTTTGCGATAAGATGATTTTTCAGCCTGTTGTACTTTATTCAATAATTTTTCGAGCTGTTGTTCCCTTCTTGTTTCCAGGTTAGTGATACCAGGATTTGTATCCCCATCCAATTCACTTCGCTCCATAGTTTCCATCAGTTGAAGCAGGGATGCTTCATCCAGTTCTCCACTTAAAAAGCGGTCAATGACAGATTGGAAGGATTGTTTATCCGGCATAGGTATGTGCTTAAAAAATATGCAGGAAAATAATCAGCAGGGTATAACCCAATGAATATCTTAGTTCTCTGAGTGCTTTGGTTAAATGATTTTCTACTGTTTTAGGTGATATCTGAAGAAGTGCTGCAATTTCCTTATGACTTAATTGTTCTTCCCTGCTCAGCTTATATACTTGTTTGCATTTTGTAGATAACTGATTCACGATGGAATTGATATGATGCAATAATTCCTTCTCTTCCATCTGGTCCTGGCTGCTGACTTGTTGGTATTGATGGGCCAATGCAGCAAAAACATCTGCATGAACTTTACCTGTTTTAATTTTCCGAATCACTTCATACCGAACCGATGCAGAAAGGTAAGCAGCTAAGGAAGCAGTGATCACCAATGAATGCCGGTTATTCCAGATACGCACAAAAATTTCCTGGATAATATCCTCACATGCAGGTTCATCCTTCAAGAGGGCATACGCTTTGCGAAATAAAATCTCCCAGTACCGGCGATACAAGATAGCCAGTGCTTCCTCATTGTTATTCCGCATCCGGATCAGCAGTTCTTCATCCCGAATAGTTGCCTCCTCCATGAGTTTTAGTTTAAGCGTTATTTGGATCCTGTTTGAGTATTGATTTCTTTTCTCACTTCACTTACTTCATCCGGACTGATCGCACTGGCTGAATTACCAAATTGGGAACGTATATAGGTCAGCACTTGTGCGATGTCCTCATCTTTCAAAAACCGGTGTTGCGGCATATTGGAATTATAGGGTTTGCCATTTACCTCGATGGGGCCATCCATTCCCATCAATACCAGGCGTATCAGGCGATTCTTATCACCAGTCACCCAATCGGTATTTCCTAAAGGAGGAAAGCGGTTTCCATCTCCCTGGCCATTTTTCTGGTGACAGCCACTGCAATACCGGTTGTATATTTTTTCACTATTGGAAACCAGTCCGGCTTCGAGATCATCTTTCTTTATATCCGGTGTACGAATATGCGCCTGTAGTTTTCTTGCTTCCATGGAAGCCAGCTGCTTTTTGCCAAACTTCTTTTTGCCGGTATACATTACCCGCCAGATTTTTCCGTGTTCGGTATCACTGAAATACATGGAACCATCCGGCCCCATACTGATGCCCATAGGGCGATAGCGTGCATTATTTACATTGACGATTGGATCCACTTCTGCAAAACCATCGGCAAATACTTCCCAATCACCGGTAGGCTGATTGTTTTTGAAGGGAACAAAAACAATGATATAACCCGACTGCGGATAAGGGGCCCTGTTAGTAGAACCATGAAAGGCTATGAAAGCTCCATTCTTATAGTGTGAAGGAAACTGATTACCTGTATAAAAGAACAAATCGTTTGGAGCCCAGTGACCGGGAAAACCGATAAGAGGATCTACATATTTACCGGAGCTGTCGGCAATTTTTCCATCGCCCCCATACTCCGGTGCGAGTATGCGCTTTCCAACCAGTTGATCATAGTAGTAATATGGCCAGCCGGCGTCATCGCCTTCTTTTATTTTAAGAAACTCCTCAGATGGCAACATGGCACTTTGCCAGGGTGTATAAATATCAGGGTAAAGGCGATAGAGATCATCCCTGCCATGATGCACCACATAGAGTGCGTCATCCGCATTGTTCCAATCCATGCCTACGATGCTGCGTAAGCCGGTAGCATATCGTACACCATCTTCCTGGCGCTGGTTGAGTTTATTGGCATCAAATTTCCAGACACCACCATGGTCGTCGAGCCAGGGACAGGGATTGATACCTGGTGATCCTGGTACCCGGTTTTTTTCCTGGCAATTGTTGTTGGGTGCACCAAATGCCACATAGATATTCCCTTTTTTGTCAAATGCAATTGGTTTGGCGATATGTTCATGCCGACCGTGCGCATGATCATCAATTACCACTGTTTCAATGGGCCCGGTTGGCACCAGTTTACCAGGTTCCAGTTTCTGGCGGAATACATATAATTCTGAACTGAAATAAATATAACCGTTGTGCACTTTCATGGCAGTGCCATAACTACCCTTATCCTCGTAATTACCAAATTTAACTACCTGATCAGCTTTGCCATCGCCATTGGCATCACGTATGGCAGCGTTCCCACCAATACTGTCCGGGAACCGAAGTTTCACATAGATATCACCGTTAGTATTCACCGTAATGTGGCGGGCTCGTTCACGCAGGCTGTCCACCACTACAAGAGCTTCAAATCCATCCGGCAGAAAGAGTCCACCATTTTCAGGATCGGCTTTGGGCATAGTGGTGGGATTGATACCCGAAGTACATATCAGCAATACTACTAATCCGAGCAATTTGATCCGCGGCATGTTGGGAGCAATTTAATTTTGGAACAGGCGTGCCATAGGTATGTTACAGGAAGCCTTGTTTTGTAATCAGGTAAATCGATAAATCTCCTGAGGAATACAAATGGCAACAATCCACCCTAGGAGTCCGAAATAGGGCTAATCCCCTACTTTATTTTTAGGATTTTATATTCCGCTGATTCACCTAGTATTTCACATAAGCAGAAAACATAAACTATCCCTATTCTCTTATTTCTTTTTCCAAATGCTCTCTAGTGGTGTATACCGAACAGCAGGTGCATTCAGGCTGGAATACAAGCTGGTCGGGAAAAACAGCGCCGTCATAACAGTGAGACCATCATCCGCCAGCAGTTCAACTGAACTATGATCCATCACTACCGTCCACTTCAATGAATCTCCGGCTGCTATGCGTGGCGCGTATAGCCGTTTTGCAAAATCCGGATGAAAATCAGAAACTCCTGCTTTCGTCCGGTCTATGTAATAACGATTGCTCACCTTGTCAAAACCCAATCTGAGTTCTTCTCCTGCTTCATTGGAAAAAATCCATTCTACCGGTTGCAGCGGGGTGGCATCCAATTCAAACCGGGCAGGTAATTGAAGGGTTGCTGGCGCTGTAGTAGTTGATCCCGCCAATTGATTCAACTCGTTCAACAAAGTTGATTGCAGGTAATACTCATTGCCAACTTTTTGAAGTGCCAGTTCCCGTACCAGCGTAGTTGCACTTCTCCAGTTTTGAGTAGGCACCTGGTTGGCATAAGCCCAGTTACTCATCCAGCCAATCAATAATGTACGATTAGCAGTATTGGACCAGGTTACACCGGCATAATTATCCGGACCAAAATCCATCCAACGGGTATCTGTATGCGAAGCAGTGAAATTCCTGCCATCAAAATCTCCGACAAAATATTGGGTACCGGATCCCCCATTAGGTGCACCCGGATTCATGTTTACGATTAATACCCATTTTTCTTTTCCATCTGCACGAAATGAAACCAGGTCCGGACATTCCCACACGCCACCATGCGCACCTCTATCCGCACCAAAGGATGATTCATAGCTCCAGCTTTTAAGATCCGGTGAGGAATAAAATTCGATATGATCTTTCACGGCCAGAGTCATGATCCATTTGTTGACACCCGCCATCCAAAACACTTTGGGGTCCCGGAAATCAGTACCCTCCGGTTTTCGCAGTACCGGATTGCCTTCGTATTTGGTCCAGGTTTTACCCTCATCGTTGCTATAGGCCAGACTTTGGTATTGAAAATCTTTACCCCGGCTTTTTTCTCCATCCGAAGAATGGTGGGTAAAGATGGCGACCAGTGGCCCTTTTCCATCTTTGCCTAATCCTGAAGTATTCTGTTGATCATATACCGCACTGCCGGAGAAAATCCAACCCAGACTATCCGGGAAAAGTTTAATAGACTGTTCCTCCCAATGCACCAGGTCGGCACTGGTAGCATGTCCCCAATGCATAGGTCCCCATACCGTACTATCCGGATAATGCTGAAAGAAGAGATGATATACCCCATTGATATACACCATTCCATTGGGATCATTCATCCAACCTGATTTGGGCGTGAAATGGAGTTGGGGGCGATAGGGCTCCTCATAAACGGAAGACACCTGACCAGCTTCCGGCGCAGCAGCTTCTCCGCAGGAACTGAGTTTACCCAGGCAAAACAGGAAAACAACTGAAACAAAAAAAGTCCGGAATCTCATGGCATTAATATTAATCCTAATATACCCATTTATTAAACTGTGGTTACATTTTATTCTCTATCGGCAAATAGTAAGTATACCAATTGTATTACTTCAAAATTTACCGATATGAGACTAGTTTGTAAAAAACCAATCTCCCTGATAGCCATCGCATTCGCAGGAACTTTCCTTTTCAGCAGTTGTCAGAAAGAAGAATGGGCTCCGCTCGATGAAGTGTTAAACGGTTCCGGAGAAAGAGGCAATAATTCCTCCACAGGTAATGGGTCCTCTGCTATTCTTTTAGTGATTGATGAAGAAAGCATCGACAACGGCAACCCACCCAATAATTTCTCAGAAAGAGATGTAAACGACCAGATCGCAACAGTAGGACAAAGAAGCACCCTGCGTTATTTCCAAAGCAATGTGGGCAAATCCATTAATCTCTACACCGGAGAAGTTGGAGATGAAGGCTGGCATGCACTGAAAAGCATTCCCAATAGCTGGAAAGCAGCCGGACCAACCAGCAACGGATCACAAAATTTCCTCAAGGCCGGCCCCGGACTCGGTGGCGGCAACGATGACCGAGAGGTATTGCTGGACAAAATCCCGAATGTAACACCCCTTAGAGCAACCGGCTTAAAAATGTTAATCGGACAAACTGTATTAGCGGTTGTGTATGACAGTGATATCAGTATTAATTACGGTCCGCTCAATGGAAACCTACAGGGCGCTAACCTGGGCATGGTAGCATTAAAAGTAGAACAAGTAACCAAACGTACCAATGGATCCAGTGGTTCCTTACCGGTAGTAAAAGTAAAAATCCTGAGTGTAGAATCCGTAAAAGGCTTACCCCTGAAATTATTCAGCAACGCGCCAGTTCCACGTTCCTCCTCTGAACCCTTTGATATAAATCCGCCAGCAACAGCAGCTGCTGTTCAGCTGACTACCGCTCCATAGTTGTTTTCAGTTTACAAAAAAGGCTGCCCTTTATCCGGCAGCCTTTTTGTTAGATATGTACATTCATTTCCGTTAGTACTTCCTGTATTGCGCTGAGCAGGGCCTCTATGTCTTTTGGGAATATATAACCAATATTGCCAATCCGGAAAGCATCCATGAGACTTAATTTACCCGGATAAATTACCAGTCCGCGATCACTCAATGCCTGGTAAAACTTCATGAAATCAAAGTTCGGATCCTGCGGGTAGAGGAAGGAACTGATAATATGTCCCTGTATATCATGCTCGAGGTAATAGTTGAAACCCATCGCCTGCATGCCCGCATCCAGCATGGCTTTGTTTTTCTTGTACCTGGCTTCGCGTGCAACAATTCCACCCTCTGTATCCAGTTCCCGGATCGCCTGGCGAAAAGCCAGCAAACTATGGGTGGGAGGCGTAAACCGAAACTGTCCATTTTTCTCCAAACCATTCCACTGATCATACAGATCCAGACTCAGACTCCTGGCCTGTCCCTGTGCTTTCAGCAGTTCTGATTTTTTACACAATACAAAAGAGAATCCCGGTACGCCCTCAATACATTTATTTGAAGAAGAAACCAGAAAATCAATCTGCATGACTTTTATATCCATCTGTACACCGCCAAAACTACTCATGGCATCCACGATAAACACTTTACCGGCCTGCTTACAAATCGCACCAATTTCAGTAATCGGATTAAAAAGCCCGGTGGTGGTTTCACTATGAATACAGGCAACATGCGTAACACCTGGATGCTGCAACAATACCTCCTGCACCGCATTCGGAGTTACTATCTCATTTTCCGGAAATGTTTTTACGATATGAGTTATTCCATGAACCTTAGCCATTTTCACAATGCGTTCACCATAAGCTCCATTTACCAATACCAGTAATTGATCATTTTTACCAACTACGGAGCTGATCACCGACTCTACACCAAAGGTTCCGGAACCCTGCATCAATACGGTTTCATATCCTTCCTGCTGCGAAACACCACCCAGTCGCAGTAATTCTGAGCGGATTTCTTTTACTACTCCAATGAATGCATCATCTCTTGATCCCAGATCATGCAACATGGCTTCTTTTACAGTTGGAGAAGTAGATAGCGGTCCGGGTGTAAATAATAATTTATCAGCCATTTTTATTCAGTTTAATAAATTGAAAAGTCCTGTAATTTTTTTGCAACCGGCGACTGTATCCCCAGCTTGCGATTGAAGAAAAAAGAGAGCAACAATAAGAGCGCGAAACAAAACAGCGTAGTGAAATAACTGAAGTTCAGCAATACCTTACTCCATTGCAGATCGCGCATGAAGAATTGTTTGTACAAGAGTAATCCCACACTTCCCAGGTAACCGATGGAATCACAGATATAAATAAAAAATCCGGCATTGGCTTTCAGTTTGAACAAGGCGATGATGCGTTCAAACACTGCCACCTGTATGGGGATATAAGCAAGAAAAAGTCCCATTCCTAATAAGAGCATCCACCAGTAGGGTTCAATCAGTTTGTACTGAAACAAGAGCGAGGAAAGTCCGCTTAACAGGATCCCAAATCCCATTAATTGTAAGGTAAACCAGAAACCTTTGATATTACTCCGGAAGAAAGAAAGAGAACCTGCCATCAGTATAACCACGGCCCCGGTTACCAATTCTGTCTGACTGAACACCGTGATATCCCGGCTGGGTTGAATTTCCTCCCATATTTCGACGGAAAAATTATCCCTGAAATCACGCAGGGTTGCCAACAAGGAATACAAAGCTACCATTGAACCAATGCCCCATCCCAATTCGCGCACTACTTTTCTTTTGTCCTCCTGTGTCATGGGGAGTCGCTCTACGCGCAACAACTTGTCGGTATCAGAAGGTGGCGGTATGCGTGATAACATCCATACAAAAAACAAAAACAGTGGCAGGAACAAAGCACCAATAAATGCCGGCATCCAGAATTCAGAAATCCCCGGAAACAGTTTGGCAATGAACAGGTAAATGGTCTTCAGAATACCGGAAGATACAATCAGGCTGATGCTAAGTCCCATGCCGAGCGTTTCGGTAAACCGCCTTCCCTCCAGGTAGCTGAAAACAATTCCCCATACCATTCCAAGGGGTAGACCATTAAAAAACAAAAAGATGAAATTATAGGGTGGCGGTACCAGTCCGAATGCTACCAGGCTGATCTCTGCAATCAAGATCAGACTAACGATCAGGACTATCCGCTTTGAAGCGGTCAGCTCTGAAATCACTTTGATCCCGATAAACTTACTCAGCATATAACCCAATACCTGTGCAATGATCAGCACCGCCTTGTAATTCATGCCCATCCATTCCAGTCCGGCATAGGTACCTGCATTAAAGGGTTTGCGAAAGGCATACACACAGAAGTATGCACCAAAAGCCGCCACCATCGACCAGGTTATGAATAAGAGTTTGGAACTTTCCAATTTACGTGTGAGTGCCTGCATCTAGAATATTACCAGGGTAAGGAATAGGTTTTCACGTAACTGAAACATTTCATTGCTTCAATTACGCCTTCTTTAATACCAAGACCGGAATCCTTCACACCACCAAAGGGAGATGACTCAATCCGATAGCCAGGCACCTCATTGATGTTTACCGTACCCATTCGTAATTCCTTCACCAACCTGATGGCGTGTTGCATATTATTGGTAACTACACCTGAAGACAAACCAAAGGCTGTTGAATTACTGATTTCAATAGCTTCTTCAATGGTTTTGAATTTGATCACAGGAGCCAGCGGACCAAAAGATTCCTGCACTACCATCCGGGCTGTTGGAGGCACATCTGCAATAACAGTTGGTTGCAGTAAAGCACCGGACCTTTTGCCACCAAAAACAATTTTAGCACCCAGTGCAACTGCTTCCTTCGCAACAGTTTCCAGGTAAATGGCGGAAGCTTCATCAATCACCGTACCTACAATGGTATTTTCATCAGCAGGATCTCCTGATACATAGTCTGCTGCTTTTTTCACCAACTCTTCCACAAAGCGATCATAAATAGATTCCTGCACCAGGATGCGCTTCACCGCTGTACAACGTTGTCCGCTGTTTTTGAAAGAGCCCTCTGCCGCCAGGGTTACTGCCAGTTTCATATCTGCATCTTCCAGTACAATCAATGGATCATTGCCACCCAATTCAAGGATTACTTTTTTATAGCCGGCAGTTGATGCGATATGTTTACCTACTGCTACACTTCCTGTAAAGGAAACCAGCTCAATTCTCGGATCCTGCGTAAGGGGTTCTGCGATTTCCTTAGTGGGACCTAATAACACACTCAACATATATGGAGGTAATCCGGCTTCGTACAATAATTCCACCAGCTTGATAGCAGTGAGTGGAGTTTTTTCGGATGGCTTCAAAATCACAGGTGTACCTACAGCAATCGCCGGAATAATTTTATGCACCACCTGGTTCAAGGGGTGATTAAAGGGAGTGATGCAAAGGGCCAGGGTCAGGGGCTCCCGCAAGGTAAAGATCTTTCGCGCTTTGCCATTGGGAGAAATATCACAACTGAAAATCTGTCCGTCGTCTTTGAGTGCCTCCATTGCTGCAAAGAGTAATACATCGTGCGCGCGACCGGTTTCATACCTGGCATCCCGGATACAAAGACCGGATTCTGCACTGATCAGTTGTGCAAACTCTTCTTTTCGTTCTACCAGTAAGAGGCGGGTACGATCAATAATAGTATAGCGATCATACCGATTCAGTTTTTTACCTCCGGCAAGGGCTTTTTCTATAGCTCTTTCGCCATCCTTTTTACCGGCCAGCACAACTCTTCCAACTACCCGGTTATCATAAGGAGATTTTACTTCGTGAAACGTATCTGATACCACTTTTTCTCCTGCCACATACCCATACCAGTCTTTCAACTGGGTTGTATTTGCACTCATATATAGGATTTGTAAGGTTTAAACTATTGTACCGTTGATGGTAAAATCAAAAATGTCAAAGTTGCGGGGATCGCCGCCGGCCTTGATCCGATAAGCTGGCTTCAAGGGATGAGAAAGCACCATCGGTACCATTTCCTCATAGCGGCCACCATGGGAACGTAAGGTACCATCCAGGGCAGCCAGATCATGATAGGAGGCCCTGCGACCGAGTACCACATCACGCGCAGACAATACCACCAAATCACCAATCCGGTCTTCGGGTTGCTCCAGCACATGTACTGCCATCGCCCGGTCGTATACTTCGGTTATACCTTGCTGTTGCATCAGCCAGTTTTTCACTTCTTCTACTCTATCGATGGCATCCAGGTGTACCACCACATAGGAACCCAATGCGCCGTGGTGTTTCACATAAGGATCGGTAATCGGACAAATTACCCGGAATCCCAGGTCGCCGAATTGTTGCTCCAGCATCTCTTCTACGAACAATACCTGCGGACTTCCATCTGCTTTCACCTTGGCATTCATACCATGATCCGCGGTTGCACCTACCACTGCTCCCAGCTCCATGAGTTCGCCAATGAGTTTATCCTGCGCTTCATAGAAGGCCAATGATTCCGGCGCTTCCGGTGCATAGGTATGCTGCATGTAATCGGTAAGAGAGAGATACAGAAAATCTGCTAATCCCGCCTTGATAAAGGCCACACCTGCTTTCAGCACAAACAAGCTCGCATCTGCACTGTAAATGGCAGGAGTAGCTGTTCCTACGATTGCTTCCACATTTTCAATTCCATGGGTTTCCAGTTGTGCAAGGTTGGCTTTCTCTGCAGAGATCGCGATGCCCTTCATCTTATAAGAAAGTATATCCCGCAGTTTTTCTTTGGCTGTAACTACCGCTACTTTTCTGCCCGCATCTGCCGCGGCCGCCAGTATGGTGCCACTTCTCAAATAGGAAGCGGAATTCATCATCACTTCCTGCTTCAGCTGGGTATCATAGAGATAGTTCCCACAGATTCCATGCACTTTGGGACTCACACCCGTTACGATGGATGAGTTATTCACGTTGGTAAAAGAGGGAAGTGCACCTCTTACCATGCCCCGGTAGCCGGACACGCTCATTTTCTGGATATTCGGCAGCCTGCCATGTGCCATGGTGATATCCAGGTATTCATCAGCAGATCCATCCATACAAATCACCACTATAGGTTTGGCAGGTGGATCGTACTGCCGTCCATTTACCTCAAAGGACTTGGTATTCATGTTGGGTTGTTTAGTGATATAAAACTTTTTGTTTAGTATAAATATACAGCAAATAAACAAAAAGCTCCGGAATACACAAGTTTTTTCTGTTAGCTAATTATTAAGGAAGGATTAGCGGCTTATGAAGAAATAAATCACCAGCATCAGGGTATCGCTGGTACCGGGGTTGGAGAGCCGATGCCCCAGGCGCCCATCAAAGAAGATAGAATCCCCCTCTTCCAGCAGGTAGTCTTTGCCATCAATTTCATATTTCAGACTGCCCCGGATGATGTATTTATATTCAAAGGCTTCTGTATGTACCAGGTGTTTCCGCGAGGCCCCTTTTTTCAATTCCAGCAATACAATATCAGTGCTTCCACCAGCAATGGTGCGCGTGAGTATACGTTTGTATTCAAATCCTTTGTCGGCTTCTTTTTGAATCGTGCGGTAGTCGAATTTTTTCACAATCAATACCGGCGCCTCCCCTGACACGGATCGTAGCTCTTCAAAAAAATCAGGCAGATTGATTTGCAGCGATAAAATCACTTTCATTAAAACAGGCAAAGATGGGATCGCCCGGTTGTTCTCAATCTGGGAAATCAATCCCTTGCTTACCTCCGCGCGATCCGCCAGGGCCTGTACCGTAATTCCTTTTGCCTTACGAACTTCCTTGATCTTATTGCCAATCTGAATGAGCAGGTCTTCTTGCATCGTTCAAATTACAACTCTGAAAGGAAACTCACGAGATCCCGGATTTCTTTTTTAGAAAGTATATCTCCCATATTCGGCATACTGGAAGCAGCGTCTATCCGCTTTTCGATTTGTGCCTTATCATAGTTGACCGGTGCAGCATCTCCCGACTTTACCACCAGGTATTTTTCTTTTTCCTCCTGCAAAATGCCCGAAACCGTTTCTCCTCCTTTCAATTTCAGGGTAACCATTCCATAACCAGGTGCGAGTCGCGCTCCCGGATTCACCAGGGCTTCCAGGATCTGCACCCTCGTAATTCGTTTGGAGATATCATTCAACCTTGGACCCGCATTCCCGCCATAATCATCTATCGCATGACATCTTATACACTGTGCTGCCTGGTTGCGATAAAAGATTCTTCTACCTCGTTCCGCCTGTCCGCCATACATGGCTGCTGAATAAGCTGCCAGCGCATTGCCCTGGTCCAGTTTGGCAGTAACGCTTTTTAAGCGATCCTTTAATGCCGCAGATCCGGTACTATCAATAGCTTCTTCTAATTCAATACGTATATCCGGCGACAAGCTACCTGCTTCCAGTTTGCTAAGCTGCTGCTCAAATACCGGCTGCGATTGCGCCACCGGCACTTTACCCAGGGTAAGTAAAGCCGCCTGCTTTTCTTCTGTGGATCTGGTATTGATCACATCCGACAAGAGGCTTGCCATCAGATCAGCTGGCAAGGTTGCTTTGCCTAACAAATCAATGCCCGCCACCCGTACTTCTTTTTCTTTATCAGACAGTGCCTGCTTGATAGCATCGCCCATGTTTTCATATTTCAGCTCAGCCAATGATAAGAGGGCAGCCCTCCGCACTTTGGGATCGGTATCTTTTTTGAGCACAGAACCCAATACCTGGGTAGCCGGACGAATCTGCAACTTGCTCACCGCCTGTGTGGCTGCTAATCGCACAGCCGCATCCCGGTTAGTCATTAACGTTATTAAGGGCTGTCCGGCCAGCTGCTGAACAGGAGCCGGATCACGTTTCACTTCTCCTCTTAACCGGCCATCTACTCTGTCCAGCACCGAGGGCTTCACCCAGGTACTCAGGGCCGTGATGGCTTCCACCCGCATCGATGCAGGCTGTGCCTCCATGGCAGCATAGGCCAACAGGTTTTGCATCGCTTTCTCTGTTCCTACCCTCAGGTTGGCATTGATCGCTCTGCGGATCAAGGCTTCATTTTTAAAACTGGTTGTTGCCAACAAATCTCCCAAGGCAGGTAAAGCTTCGGGAATAGATAAATCATCATTGATCGCACGGGCAGTTTCTGTTACAATAAATTCATTCTTGTCTTTTAAGAAGACCGCGATACCCGGGTTCGCCATCCGACGTAAAGCTACTACTGCTGCAATGCGCAAGGCTGTGGAAGTATCATTCGCCAAAGCCAAAACAGGCTTTGCATCTCCGATTCTTGCCAACGCTAAACTACCCGCATGTCTTAGATAAGCATCTTCATCATTGTTTGCACGCAGCATGTCAATGATTGGCTGCACAGCAGGTGCATGTGCTATTCTTCCCAATGCTTCGGCTGCAAAGAACCGTACTCTTGCCTGCTCATCTTTCAATAGAGGAAGCAATGCAGCTCCTGCTGCTTTGTATTTGATATCTCCCAGCCATTTTGCTGCCTGGCTGCGGATCTCGGGATCTGTATCTTTTAAGTAAGGCAGCAATACCTGTGCATGACTATCCTTCTTCCTGGCCAGTTGACAGATACCCCAAACTGCGTGTATACGTGCCAGTTGGTTTCCGGTTTGTTTCAGCGCCGCTTCAAAAACTTTCATGGAACCCTCGCCTCTTTTTGCCAGCTCAAACTGTGCCTTCATGCGTACCCGCATATCTTCATGACTCAGCAACTCACTCAATTTTTGTTCTCCCTCTTTACTGAAATCTGCCGCCAGCAAGGCTTTTACCTGCTTTCTTATTTCTGTTGCCGGCAGCTTTTCATCATCCAGTTTCCAGATCCGGCCAAACAATCCGGTGCCCCAGCCATCGATCCAGTCGGCGATGTACAATGCCCCATCCGGACCAAAATCGAGTCCCGTTGGCAATACCCCTCCCACTACTTTTTTCGTGCTTCCCAATTCAAAGCTGGCGCCCTTGGGTTTCAGCGTAAATCCATGCACACCGGATCCAGCTGCATTGCCCACAAACTCTGCTACAAAAAAATGATTTTTATACTCCGGACTCAGGGCCGTACCAGGGTTGTAAACAAAACCAGCCGGACCGCTAACATAATTCGTAATACAAGGGGTGATATAGGCAGCTTGTCCCTCCCAACGAGGCAGGTACATTTTCTCATCCATCCAAACTTTATAGGTATTGTTATCCGGGTCATTGTATTTACCATATTGCCAGTTGGATCGCCAGCCTGCATCTGAACCATTCACGATATACACCAGGCGTTCGCGCTCACCGGCATGATCACCATCATTGTCTTCACTGATCAGATTCCCATACTTATCAAAGGCAAATTCATGGGTGTTACGCAGTCCGTGCGCAAAAACTTCAAAGTCTGAACCATCCGGATTAGACCGGCAAATCACCCCACTGTTTGGATGCTCATATTTGGTACCATCAGGACCCTTGCCATTGAAACCGATATCCCCGATCTGCCAGTAGATCTTACCATCGGGGCCCATTTCCACTCCCGACATACCATGTCCGCTGAATCCGATATGAATTCCATAGCCGGTTGAGATGGAGGTCTTTTCATCTGGAATCCCATCGCCATTTTTATCTTTCATTCTCCACAGATCCGGTGCTACGGCTACATAGAGATCATTGCCATCAGCCAGCACACCACCTGCCACATCAGTAACTTCATCATGAAAATCATTCACCACCATCCTGGAACGATCCGCCACTCCATCTCCATCAGCATCTTCCAGGCGATAGACTACTTCTGTTTCTACTGTCAGGTCTCGCCAATCGCGGGAACTATCCCCATTTACATCAGTCAGCCAGCTATTGCGAGCACTGTTCTCCGGAGCCAGTTCCGTATGCAGGAATTTTCGTCTATCCTCCACCGTTTGTAAAGAGATGGAAGCAATCTCCCAATCACGATGCCCCCGGATATCAAACTCGGAGTTTACCTGCCGGTTGGTTTTATTGTAATACACTCTGCCCAGGTCGTCCACATCAATTGCCACCGGTGAAATTACCAGTGAATCAATACCCCAGAGCTTCATGGTCAGGGTACTGCCACTGTCCACCGGCGGATTGATGAGTTTAGCTACAGAATCAGCAAATCGGTTGGTATAGGAAGGTTCAAACTCTTTTACAGGAAGCTGATCCGTTTTTTCCTTACAGGCATACACAAAAAAGAGCAAACCGGCGGCAAGGCAACCATATTTCATAGACAGCGCATTGTTGGATGTTAGGAATAGATGTAAAAATTACGCTTTTTACGGTCAGCAGCAAAGCCAGTTAAGAAATGGATAAAAATCGCTAAAAGATTGGCTATTTTCATCCTTATGAAGCAGTTTCTCCTCTCTATTGTATTGGCAATTGTAGTTACTATTTGTTTTGCCCAGGGCGATAAAGGCACCAGTTGGTATAACCCGCTCACTGCGGGCATCCCTGTTATTGAAGGCAGGTTGTGGCAATCGGGGCTTGATCAACCATATGACAGATTACCTGCCCATGCCATTCCGGTGGTGAGAAAAGAAGTCATGAACCTGGCAAGAAACTCAGCTGGTACCTATATCCGGTTTACTACCAGGTCCAATAGCATCACAGTACGATACCAGGTAGCAGGAGGTTTACAGTTTCCACACATGCCGGCTACTGGTGTAAGCGGAGTAGATCTGTATGCAGTAGATCAGAAAGGCAACTGGCATTGGATACGCGGGAAGTATTCCTTTGGTGATACCATTCGATATAATTTCAGTCCGGTTGATTCCACCATTCAACTAAAAGAATTCAGGCTTTATTTACCACTATACAATACTGTTAGATGGATGGAACTGGGAGTGCCTGAAAAGCATTCACTGCAATGGATAGCCGCTACCAATGAAGCACCTGTTGTTTTATATGGAACTTCTATATTGCAGGGAGCCTGCGCCAGCAGAGCCGGACTTGCATGGACCAATATTTTGGGCAGAAAAATCTCCCAGCCGCTGGTCAACCTGGGATTCTCGGGTAATGGAAGAATGGAGAAAGAATTGATTGATCTGATAGCAGAAAAGCCCGCGAAACTGGTAGTACTGGATTGCATGCCAAATCTCAGTAACCTGGTCACTTATCCAAAAGAAGAACTATTGAAACGTTACCGGTATGCGGTGGAAAAACTCCGGGCGGGCAACCCCAAACTGCCCATCCTGTTAGTAGAACATTGCTGCGGATTGCCTGGCACCAACCTGGATAGCGAACAACGAGCTGCCTACCAGCAGGCCAGTGAAACCATCGCATCCATCTATCAGCAATTACAAAAGGAGGGGCACCAACAACTTTATCTGCTAACCGCTCCAACCATGAATTTTGATCAGGAAAGCACAGTTGATGGCACCCACCCCAACGATATAGGTATGATGAAATATGCGGAGGCCTATGAACAACTCATTGGCCGGATTTTTTCGTTGACGAAGTAGGATTATTCTCCGGGTATCCATCCTTCGACTTTTCATAGGACCCCTTTTCCTCATTCTGGTTCTCCTTGTATGGAGGCTTTTTGGAAGTAGAGCGGGGTTTCGTAGCTCTTGCTACTTTTTTCTTTTTGTCCAATGTGGAGGAGTTGGTTGACTTTTCCATATGCTTATATTTTATCAGGAAAGTAATAGGCGACATTCTTCTGCACAATGCCGGCAGAGCGTAGCACATTCCTTACAATGATCATGTTCGTGCTTTTCACATTCCATAGCGCAGGACTCACAGATTTCTGCGCATAAGGGTAAGAGTGAAAACACAAACGGACTTTGCATAGAAAGCAGTTCCGCCATTGCCTTACAAATAGTAGAACATTCCATATCTAATTGAATGCAATTCCGCATATGATGCAGCTGTTCTTCTTTCAAACAACTGGCTGCGCAGTAGCTGGAAGCTGCATAGGCCCTTAAACAGGCATCTACACAGGCTTTGTATTTTACGTGAAGATTATCCATGTTGTTGTGTTTTATCCTTACAGTAAAAAAATCCTGCCAGCCGCTATTAAAGAAGCGTTAATCTGAAGCGCTTAGAGGGCTGGCAATTGATGTGCCGATACTGGATTGAGCATCGACTGAAGCAACTCCTTCAACTTCTGTGTATTGGAATGAATGGACAGGACTACCAGGTTCGCTGCCGAATAATAGTATTTCATCAGGCGCTCTGGTTTCTTCCCGGTAAACAACCATTTCCAGCTACAGCGCGAATTTTCCATATGCAGATCCAGCTCCGCAAGTCCTTTGCAGAAGGATGAATCCGGCAAATCCATTGTGCCACCCATGAAATACAATTGTCCCTTTCCTGTTGGTGGCAGGCACTGCAGAATTTCAGGCAATAACTGAATAGTAGCTTCGGGTTTTGAAAAATCATCCTGGATCATCAGAATGAAATCATTGGCTGGGATACCCAATGCCTGCCTGGCCTGGATACGATCCATCGGCACAAAATTGATACTTCGATAATCACGGCGTTCGCCGGAGATGAATTGAATATCACCAAGGGTGAACGAACCTGGCAAGGCAAGGCGGGCTTCATTGGATAAGATAGCGCTGTTTCTCATGCTAACTACACCCAAAGAATTGTGCCAGCAACAGTTAAGGAAAATATAGACAGCCTATTTGAAAAACGGGGTATTTTAACCTCAATTTAATGTGGCAGTTTCTACCCTAATAGCTAATTTCTAATCAGGGATTGATTTTCCAGATTTTATCTGAGAAAGGCAGGTATTCGGGCAGGGCCGCAGATCCATACCAGGGAAGCAGGTCATAGGCGAGTAGGTTGGCTTTTATAGCAGGATCTGTTTGCAACAGCTCCCTGGCTTCCTCCACTGTTTTGACCTTGTCCAGGATAAAAATACCTCTGTACCCTAATTCATTTTTGCCAAAAGGTCCGGCTACGATGAGTTTACCCGCTGCCACCAATTTGTTCATATTCTCCATATGCCCTCTAAAACTTTCACTAACCATTGTTTTATCAGCAGTTGTATTGCTGCCCGTTTTCAGAATGACCAGAAAATAACTTTTCATTCCGTAGTCATCGGCACCGAGTTTTTCGGCAAGGGCCTTATCGTAGTGGGGGTTCCCAACAGCGGAGTCTTTTGGAGACTTGGTTTGCGCAGTGGCGAGGTTAACTGCGAGGAGAGATAAAAGAAGGTATAGGTATTTCATTTGTCAGTTTTTATTTTTTCGTAAAAACCAGTTTCTCTTTGTACTTAATATGTGCATATAGCCTCTTTTGGTTTGTTCAGAAAGAAAGGAGCGGCTTATCAGGCTTTTCACTTTATCCTGCTTGACTAAAAAAGGAGCAATTAGTTTTTCTATTCTTATAGTTTCTATGCCAATTCTGCGCCCAAACTCTAAAAAATCATCAAGGCTCCTATGTAAGGTCTTTTTATAATCGGCAGATGCAAAATCATCTGAAAACAGTCCTTTGTCCAGCGCGAAATCAGTATCATCAACATGTATCCTGGTATTAATAAGATCATAAGCGGGACTAAGAAAATGATCCCCGCTGATGGTTTCAAGCAAAGCAAAATTCTTCAGATGGGCATCTCCGTTGGAAAATAAATAATTAAAAACGATTAAAGTAAAGAATTTCTCAATTTCTATTTGCCAGGCAGGAACGTACCTTCTGATAAGTTGAGCTGCTTCTTCATATGAATAGCCATACTTAAAATTGGGACCACCGGTTTGGCTTGTAAGGCCAGCAAGAGTTGCAAAATCTTCCTTTCCCCATTTACTCCCATCTTGCTTAACATCGAACCTCCGGGTGATATAAGCTGGCGTTCCATCTTTAAAAAAGATGAGCCCATTTTCTGCTGTATTAATTCCGAACACCTGGGATGCGATTTGCATGGTCAAATGTTCATTAGCAGGAACCTGGTCAACTTTTTTAAGATCCCGCGGTATGGGCTTTAAGATGTAAGTTCCCTGTTCGCCCTGCCGAGTCAATCGAAGCTGATTCTTTTCAAGCAGTAAGGATAATTTTTCCTGTACGCCAGATATCGAAATACGTTTCCTGTTCTCCAGGAACTGCTCAGTTTCTTCTTCATTTTTTTGAGGAGTATCGTACGGCAAAATATGACTCACCTTTTTACCATCAAACATCCTGCGTAAAAAAGCAGGACTGTAGGTTGAGTAGCCTTCAGCTAAACTCCCGGGGCAATATTTTATTTCAGGCATGCTCATCAACTGATCGGTTTCACTGTTATTGCACCTATTGTATCATATTGCGCAGTTGCTTCCAATAAACCAAAATCATCAGCTTCATCAATTTTTAAGGTCCGGCATTGAAGTTTTCGGTTGACCCCTTCAGACAGCATATTAAAGAAAAATGGGAAAAGATGATCGGCTACATGTAACTGTTTTATCTTGGGAAGGGTAAGACTAATTGGAGGTTTGGAGGAATCAGCAAAATATTCATTGGTATATCGAAATGTGTAGCGTTGCTTGTTTTCCTCGGTAAGAATACCAGCGAGGGACTTATTCCAATATATCTCCAATGCTCTCATACACTTACTTAACTATCTTTTTAACCTCCAGCTTCATTTCCAATCCTAAAACAGCAATAACTTTTTCAATCAGATCAACTGTCGGATTGGATTCACCCCGTTCTAATTTGTATAGCGAGTTGACACTAATGCCTGCCAGTTCAGCTAAATCAGGCTGAGTAATCCGGAGTGATTTTCTCCTTTCCCGAATGACTTTCCCAATATCCTCTTTTAACACTATAGTGTGATTTTCGAGTTAATTTAGTAAAAATAACTGAAAAAATTAGTCCTAATCACATCATACTGTGATTATTTGATATTTTTTTGCTGAGATACCCCAATAACCAATATAAATCACATTATACTGTGAATCAACTAGAAAGTTGATGTCAATAAGCGGGGGTATCAGCAGAAAGCTGACCAGGAAAAGTATGGAACGCCCTTTCAATTTAAAAACTAGAGGGAAGTATGGAATTCGGATTAGTGATGCGTTCCTATTGAATAATTACAACCCTGAATTTCTATCTTTATCTCAACCTCAACTAACACCCATCTTATGCGCTCAGATAACTGTGCAGGCCTCCTTTCTCTCCTCATGACCGCTCTACTTATCCTTTCCAGCTTTTGCCAGGTATCCGGGCAACAGTCGCAGGTTACTGACAGCATCATTCAACGCTACCACAAAGAAACCAGCTTACCCGAAAAAGCCAGACTGGCCGGGGAACTGTCGCAGATCTTCATGGCCATTGACACTTTAAGCTCAGAAAAATGGGGAACCCAGGCAATTGAGGATGCGGAAATTTCGAGAGACCGAAAAGCGATGTTTCGTTCGCAACTGGATAATGGCATCCGACTGGCCTATGTAGCCGCCAGAAAAGGCTATACGGCTAAATCCCTGGAATACCTGGACAATGCCTTTCGGATGGCCAAAGAAAACAAACTGGAAAAAGAACAATCGGAAAGTTTATTATGGAAGGCCTATGTATATCAGACCAACTCAGAAATTGACCAGGCAATGGCTCAAACAACACAAGCCTTTGCATTGGCGCAGAGTGTAGGGAACGATAGTTTGCTGGCCGCCTGTTATTATTCCTTTTCCAAATGCCATGAAGGCAAAGGAGAAAAACTACAAATGCTTAAAAATACGTTTGAGGCGGTATCCATTGCGGAAAACATCAACAACCACGCGCTGCTTCGAACAGGCTATTTGCAATTAGCTCAATTTTATTCCTCTATAAAAAACTACGACAAAGCGCTCGATTTCACCTTCAAAGTGCTGCAACTCGATCTGGCCAGCCAATCAGATGAATCAAAGTATGGAAGAGCGCAAGTCTATACCTCCATCGCGAGTATTTACCAGTACAAAAAGAATTATTCGATGGCCGAATCCTTTTTCAACAAATCGATTCAGTATGCAGATACCATCAACTTTCAGCCACTTAAAATGCAGGGATACCTGGGTTTGATGAACCTCTACCTCGCAAAAAATGACCCTGTAAAAGCACTTGATTTTTTCAACACCAAAGAAGATCTCAAAAAATATATAGCTGGCTTTGGTATGGCCAGTGTAATCGACCAGGCCTATGCGCTCATATATACCCGACTGAATAAGCTGGACTCCGCCAGTTATTATTATGCACGCTGTTTGCCCTTTTTTGAAAACAGTGTAAACCCGGCCTCTAAACTCAATTTTTATTTCTATTATGCGGAATACCTGAACCAAAAATCCGATAAAACCGGAGCCATTGCCATTTACGAAAAAGGCAAACAAATAGCCGATGCAACCAAAAACCTGGACTGGATGCGGGTATACTCCAGACTACTGGACTCTTCATATACTAACGTTGGAAATTATGCACAGGCCTTACATTACAACAAGCTGTATAACCGGTATAAGGATAGCCTGGACAAATTGGGAAAAGAAGATGAAATTCTACAATTGCAAATTACAGATGAGGAAAAAAGACGGGACCGCCTGGCGGTTGCAGAGAAAGAAAAAATCGAAAAACGCAATCGTATTCAGTATATGGCAATCGTCATTGCCATAGCTACCATTTTTTTGTTATTGGTATTACTGGGCTTATTCAGGGTATCGGCTACCACCATACGCATCATTGGCTTTTTCGCCTTCCTGATGTTCTTTGAATTTATTTTCCTGGTATTTAAGAAGAGCATATTCGGCATAACACAAGGGGAACCCTGGAAAGACCTGGGCATGATGATTCTGATTGCCGCGATCCTCGTTCCCTTGCATCATTGGGTGGAACACAAAGTCATCCATTACCTCTCTTCCCAGCATATGCTCAAACTACGGGATAACAGCAAGGCATGGTGGAACCGGATATCAAAAAGAGGAGAACCACAGGTATAATTTTTCTCACAGTTCATACAGGTTGGTAAAAATCCAGTTGGAAGTGGAACCCCAGAAACCATAGGCGGTGTAGACCATTGCTCATTAATTCACATCAACTAGACTTTTAATCCATCCTTAAACGCTGAAATGAGCTCTTCTGTTCTCCTGTACAATATAGTTTCATTGACAGTCAGTTGCAGTTTTCCGGCAGCATCAGGTCTTCCAAGAATAATTTTATGACGTTCCCGCATTTTCTTTTGAAAGGCCACTCCATCAGTACCCGCTGGAAGGGAAAGTGAATATATATTGGTACCATCGGGATAAGCAGTGATCTGTACTTCCTTGATTTGCTCAACCCCTGCCTTAAAAACATTAAAAACCTGGATAGATTTCTCTAACCGATTTTCAAAACCTTCCAGGCGATGCAGTGCCATAGCAGCATTGGTCCAGTTGCCATACATTGCACCACCATGTACTTTGATCAGATGGGGAACCTGGTTGATAAGGGTAGCCGGACCACAAAGCACAGCACCAGCAGCGGCACCCAGGTATTTATAAAGCGAGATATAAACAGTATCGAAATACTGGGAATACGCTTCGATGGAAGTACCAGTCCAGGCAGATGCCATGAAGAGTCTTGCACCATCCAGGTGCAGCGGAATTTGTTTTGATTTACAAAAGGAACTGATAGCTTTTATTTCTTCCAGGGGCACCATCCGGCCATCTGCTCGTCTGACAGGGTTTTCTATAGAAACAGCACCGATCCCTGCATCAAAGACTTCTTGTTTAGGAAGCTCATTGATAGCATCGATCAACTCCTTTGCCGTAAAATGGGAGGTGTTTATGCCAAGGGGAACCAGCCGTTTACCAAACACAGTTTGTGCGGCATCCGCTTCATCCCGGTAAACATGACTGAGATCCTGCACAAATACCTTGGATCGTTGCTGACTGAGCAGGGAGATTGCCAGTTGATTGGCCATGGTACCGCTAGGCAGGAAGATCGCTTTTTCTTTACCGGTACGTCGAGCCATTTCTTTCTCCAGTGCTTCTACCGAACCACCTGTTCCATACCGGTCTTTTTCAATCAAGCCCTTGATTTGCAGCTGGTCCAGAATTTCCAGATACTCCTTTGGTTCGAGAAGCTCGCCATCTCCATAAAATTTGACAAACCTGTTAGACGGATCAAAATTTCCCGAATTGAAATCTCCGGCCATAGCAGGCAAGCCAGGAAACAGTGCCGGCACTAAGCCGAGACCGGATGATTTTAGAAAAGAACGCCTGGTGTTACTCATTTTTCTTACGTATTAAAGAAGAAATTACAAGGAATGAAATAAACCCGACAAACAAAAGAATTATTTCCCAGGATTGGTAATCCCATTGCTTGTTGTATCCTTACCTCATTCTTACCTTTTTCTTACCTTTTTCTTACCTCATAGAAACCTCATGGAAACCTCATCCTAACGTCAAACGGACTTATAAACTTATCTAGTAGGAGTTACTACTTCGTCTGCAAAAATGGAAGTACAATCAACGAAACCATTTCCGGGTAAAACAATAATCCAACATGATTACAATTCGGCATAATTGCCAACTGAGAACCAGGAATTAACTGATGAATCCGATCAAAACCTTCCACTGCCATGTATTCATCCCGGTCCCCTCCTACTATCAACACGGGACAGTTTATCTTTTCCAACTTTTCCTTTTCAACATATACGGGCTGTAACCAGGCCGCTTTCAGCTTTTCTATGAGAAGATTATAGCTATTGGGTTGGGGCATCAATTGCTTTCGTTCCTTGACCAGCTGCGGAGCCATTTGTTCGTAATCATCCCCTGTTCTCTTTTTTAATCCTTCCAATACACCGGGTCGATAGCTTGCCGTATCAATGGCACCGGCGAGGGCAACCAGCTTGTTTACCCGATTTGGATAATGAGCAGCCAAATAATATGCTATGGTGGCACCGGCACTAAAACCCATCACTGAAAAACGATCCATCTTTTCTTTCTCTGCAATGGCCAATACATCTTCCGCAAATAATTGGTACGAATATATTTTTGAACCAATTGCTGATTTGCCATGGCCCCGCATTGCAGGCACAATTACTCTAAACTGTTTTGCCAGCAAGGGAATATATTGTTCAAATTCAGCAATATATCCAAAGGTATCACCATGTAATAAGAGCAGGGGGCTGCCTTCCCCATAAACTTCATAATATAAGGTAGCATCAGCTACTTGCAGGTACTTACCTGCCTGAGGGTTGTTTCCATAATTCTTTACCTGAGTGCTGGCTGATTGTCCGTAAATAATCAACAGGAATAAAATTATCAACCTTGTCTTCATTTCTGTAAACATATTCCATAAAAATAGCTTCTATAGTTCTACTATCATCGAGGCTTTTGGGATTCCCTTACCTCCTGCCATAACTTTTGTAATCAGCCCCTTTTCCGCCGATAGTTCCACCATAATCAAACTGGTTGAGGCAGGATTCATAAAAGCCCCCTGTTGAATAAGAAAGCGCTCCTTTCGGATAGCCAACTGATCATACAAATAACAGGCAAGGGGCCCAGCTGCCATACCGGTTCCAGCCTCTTCCTTAATTCCATAACGGGGAGCAAACATCCGGGATGCCGCATCCCTCACTGGATTCTCCGTAGCTGTTGTAAAAACATAGTACCCTACTAAATCCAACTCCTCACTAAGTTGGGTGATCAAATCAAAATCTGGCTGTATTCTTTTTAAAACTTCGATACCTGTTACTGCCAGGAGAAGAAAGGAGTTACCTGTATTTACAATTGAAAGCGGGGCATTCATTAAACGATCGGCACCCTTTAATCCCAGTGAATCTAAGATACGCGTTGAATAGTCTTCCACCTCCCTATACACGGGCGGCTGCTGCTCCATAAAAGCCATATCACCTTGTACCAGTATTTCGCGTCTGCCATCGATCGTTTCTTTTGAGGAGGGGCCATTTCCAATAAATCCTTGTTGGGAGAGGTAAGAAAAAGTGGCAATGGTGGCATGACCGCAATGTGCGATTTGACGGGTCGGGGTGAAGAAATCCAGCTTACAATCAGCCACAACAGAGTTTGAAACGAAGGCGGTTTCAGACAGGCCAACTTTCCTTGCAATTTGCAATTTTTGTTCAGAAGTTAGGTTATCGGCCTGCAATACCACCCCTGCGGGATTTCCACCCTGTTCATTGTCAACAAAAGCATTAATGAGTTGAACTTCAATTGTTTTGGGATTATCCATGGTAGTTCTAGTTTATTTGTTACAATACGTACCACCTATAGACGCAGCAATTGAAAAAAAGACGCAGGCTCAAGACAAATTTTTACATGCCAGCAATTGGTCCTTCAACTGTTCCCGGCCTCTTTGAACTCTGGTTTTTGCGCCGGAATGAGAAATATTCAATTTTTCAGCAAGTTCCTTTTGTGAAAACTGATCGAAATAGGTCAATAAAATAGCCTGTTTATAGTTTTCAGGTAGCTGGTTAATTTTCTGATTTATACAGGTACTCAGAGCCGCAAATTGGGGTTCCTCATAGGCCTGCTCTGCAAGATCTAAGCCTTCTATTCCGGTCATCCACCTGTTTTTACGATAATGATCTGTAACTGTATTTCTTGTTATTTGATACACCCAGGAAGTTAATTTAGAAGCATCTTTTAACGTATGTAACTGAAGTTGAATTTTAATAAATACCTCCTGCAATATATCATCTGTTATAGTTGGGTCTCCTAGCTTAGTAAAAATGAATTTTTTCAATTCCTGGTGCAGGTCGTTCCAGATATCCTGAATTTGCTTGTTCATAAGAATAGGCAATAAAATTAAATCCAAAAACTGTTAAGAGTATGTTCAAACTAAGCCTTGCGAACTTTTTAACAAACAACCATTCATCCAATTAAAGTCAATTACTGTATAAATAATACCCAATCCATCCAACTATTTTCATTGGTTTGTTTGGTATGAGAAAATTAGTTAAGGTTCCATTATTGGTATTCATACTGGCAGTGAATACTATTTCTACCAACGGGCAAGACATAACTTCCAAACTTGACAGTATTGTAACCTGCTATGAAACCTACAAATGGAATTTTGTGCTGCTAGCAGGTACAAAAGAAGGTCCATTTTATAAAAAAGCAATTGGATTCCGGAATGTTGAAGAAAAAGTACCCATGGAGCTCAACACCCTATTCAAAACGGAATCCGTCGGAAAAATGTTTACTGCGGTCAGGATCCTGCAGTTGGTGGAAAAGGGGAAACTGAAACTAACCGAAACAATTTCCCAGCTTCTGCCGAACCTTACACTAGCCAATGCAGACAGTATAACCATCCATCATCTGTTGAATCACACATCTGGCTTATCGAGTCATTGGGAACATCCAAACTATGATCCTACTAAACTATATAGCCTGGAAGAAAAGATCGAGAACACCCCGATCCGGTTTTCTCCTCCGGGTTTAAGAACTTATTACAGCAATACAGCCTATTTTATTTTAGCTGCTATCATTGAAAAAATAGATAAAATGCCCTTTCATCAGGCCATAGAAAACTATATTTTCAAACCAGCAGGTATGCTGCATACGACCTATTTTAAAACCCGGGGCTTGCCATCGGATGCAGCCCTACCCTATTACCAGGTCTCAAGTACCGAGTTTGTTCGGGACGATACCAGCTTCTTAGCCAATAGTGATATGGGCGCTGGAGGATGGTTGTCCAATGCAGGGGACCTCTATCAATTTTTGCAGACCTATTTGAAAGGCAGGTACCTATCAAAAAAAATGATGCAGGTTCAGCAGAGTGCCAATAGGACTATGGCCGACAGCATACCGGGATTTCGATATGGCATGATGATTTTACAAAGCCTGAGTAAAGCTGTGCCAGTATACGGGCATAATGGAGGAGGAAGGGGATATAGTGTAGATATGTTCTTTGAACCAGCAACCGGGTACATTGTAGTAATGTGTTCCAACATGTGGGGCACCGGTTATCAGATAACTTCCCAGGTGTTTAGCCAACTGCTCAACAAACCAATAACAGCTAAACCACAAGCCCAGGTAACAGTACGTTTGGTAGATGCTATCAGAAAAAAGGGCACGGATGCATTTATTCAAAATCCTGAAGAAATCTTTGAACAAGCAGCTGTCCCCAAAACTGAATTTGTGCTGTTGCGAACTGCCGAAAGTCTGATTCGACTAAACGATCTATCCACTGCTGAGGTGGTTTTACAGGTTGGCCATCAGCTCTTCCCTAATTCCCCTGATTTGTTAATTACAAACGGTAATGTGGCGAAAAAGCAGGGCCGAACTGCAGTAGCAGCATTTTATTACATTACTACAAAAAAGTTTGCAGCAGAGAAAAAGGCTCCCCATCTTGTGGAGGAAGCGGATGCCTTACTTAAAGAATTATACAAAGACAGGTTGAGCACTAAGTAAGATTCATTAGATATAATAATGTATATCAACCATAAAGGTAATAGTATCCTGATCGAACTCAGCAACATTGGGACCTCTCTCTACATTGCTAAGAGATAAAATATGGAAAGTTGCTTTATTAGCGTTTACCCTGGTGAACTCAAGGTACCTGTTGTAGCTTTTTTCTCCAAACTAGTAATGATACGCTCCAAATATTTCATCAAGATTGGCCTTTATTGATACCGATTCAATAACCGTATCCAATTTTAAAAGATTCACAACAAACTTCTTCCAGGTTGTTGGAAAAAACCAGGATCCATTAAAAACTCATACAACCAGTATCGATTTGTTTTATCAATTGCGATTTGAAACCACTCCTACAGGTCAGTTTTGGGGAAGAAAACTCCTAATCCACTTGTCCCCAACGAACGCCCTTTCCGCAACCTGGCCATATTCCAGATTGAATAACTCATTAATTGTTGGATCATGAATTGTCATTTGTTCCAGTGCCACGATTCTTATATCCTCCGGAATTTGGTCACCTGTAAGGAACTGCCAGTCTCCATCCTCCTCATGAACTACTCTTAGTATCGGCTTCTTCTCTTCCAGCCATTGTCGGGTTGTAAAAACGCCCAGGTTCTTCTCTTCCAAAAATTTAAAAGCAGCATTTCGATCCAATAGAGGTTGAATAAATTTAAATTCTTCTTCAAAACCATCTTCCCAGGGATATCGATTCTGGCGGTCAGTCCATACCAGTTGCATGGCAGGGAAATTACTGGTTTGATTAAACCATATGGCATATCCGAAATAGTCTTTTATACATTCGGGATCAACCTGCACAAATTGAGAACTCCCATTTTCAAAAAAGTCATCATAGTTTACCTCAACCTGGAAGCAGACACCCTTTTTAACCAAGGCCCCACCAAGATTTAAAATAGAATGCAATGTATTTATGGGCAATCCAAAACTAATAAGCTCAGGGTGATTGAAGTTCTTCCACAATCCAATAGTAAAGGCAAATGATGGCAGGTAATCCGTTGCTTCCATCATGATAACTGCAAGTCCATACTTTTTAATATCTTCTATGAGTTTTTCCTCGTTCATTTAGATGCTTACTTTGGTATTTACTATAGAAGGAAGTTTTCCAATTTGAGTCCAAATTAATTTGTTTATCAGGAATCGAGTCTATTTTTAGTTCGCCTTCCTTTTATAGTACCCTTCAAACAGAGCTCACATGAACAGGGTCGGCGATTGTGACTATTAGGCATATAGCGCCACCCAAGGACCTGAGGAATGTGTTTTATTCGTAAAATTTCTGAGGGCATAATTTTTCTATCAATGATAAGTTCATAACCGAGTGGATCCTCCATATTTAAAATCTCTGCAATGGATTCACCGAGCTTCATTTGGTGATGATCTAGACCATACTTACCAGCAAAAACGACTTCTTTTGAAGACACTTTAAAATAAACGCCAACAAAGGTTTTCGCACCTCCGCGCTTAAGTTCCCGCAGCCACTGATGAGTCACATAAAAGTTTGGCAGAACCGGCATGCAATAAATTCCAATAGAATGCTTACTGATAACAATACCATTTTTAAGTATCATAGCTGCATCCCGCTCATCTGCTAAATGTACTAGTGTAGGCAATGTTTAAACTCGATTATAATTTATAATTCCAATGTAATATTCATATTCAATAGCGCGCATCCTATAAAGACAGTTTCATTATACTCCGAAAGCCATTTCCGCCGATTAAATAAAGGACAATTCTTTACACCTTACTGGCGACCTTTTCAATATACATACAAAGCCTTAACCTTTCTCAGACGAACCTGGGAATGCCAGTTAGCAGAATTGAGATCAGTACAATCTACATCAAACCAGAGAGAATCTACTACCCGTTCAAAAGTCAGTGCATCATCAGGCCCCTCAATTAGGCATCCATATACCAGTTCAAAATCCGAAACCCTGGCACCAATCCCCAGGCCTTGCTGAGTCAAACCACGGTATGCACCCATCACTCCAATCATATCCAATTTCCCTCCCTTAAAACGAAAATAAAGGTCGCCTGAAGTGTACGTTTCCCAACAAATTGATTCATTAAGCAACCCAGCCTGAACTGAATGGTGATTTAATCCGGCTAATTCTACACTTTCAATATCCTCCAGCAATGTTCCCAACACTAGCCCTGCTGCACCCTTGCCAGGTATAATCGGACCATTTAATTCAATTTTGTTACTCATTGTACGGTTTAAAATCTTTTACTTCCAACCTTCATATTTCCACGATATTGAACTGCCTTTGCCAATCTGCCTCCCTTATTATAATAATACCGAGTGCGTAAACCGATTTCGCCGGATCCCCAAACAAAAGATTCAGATAGTTTATGATCCGTTGAATAGTAATTAATTTGTCCCGCTAAAAAAACTCCAGAATTATTTTCCTTGTGGGTATAAGCAAGCAATTGATTCCTGTCATTAAAATATTCAGTCCGTATATAAACATTTTTATATTTGCCATAACTATCATCATATACCGTTATAGCCTTCAATATTAACGTATCTCCGGGCAAATGACATTGAATAGTTTTAAAAGCTGTTTTTGGAGAAGTTATATGAATTGTGTCACATTGTAAATTCCGGGTTGATGCATCCAAATGATTTAGATAAGCAAATTTCCTAATTTCTGAATCCTGGGAATAACAGGTCAAACAGGAAAATAAAATTAAAAGAGCGACTACTATTTGCTTATTCATAGTTCTTAAAAGGTTCGCCTAATTCCCAAAATGGTTGGCAAATTAGATAGATCATTCATCAAAAATAAAATCAGTAATCCCTAAAGATTTAAAATACTTCCTAAGAAAATTACTCTCCGGAGTTGCTGTATGAAATAGTAGCAATCTATTTTCATTTACTATTAAATGAAATATTCTCAATATCTCATCAGAATGATGAAATGACCTTAGGCCCTTGAATATTTCATAACTCCTGATCGCTTCTGCTTCCTTCTTAAATACTATTTCTAACAAACCAAAATTAACCGTGTTCGAATCCAATAAAAAATAGCTATCTATAGAAAAAGCTAACTCGTTCTTTGAAAATATTGATGTTTTTAACCCTTTATCTAAATATTTTATTATTGCTCTACCATGGGAAACCCCTTTACAATTAAAATCTATATTTTCAATGCTCTCTATTTCAGCAAATTTCAAAAACTGATTAGCGTAATTAGAAAATTGAATAGAAGGATTTAAGGTGTTTTTGAATTTGGATCCAGTTATTGTATCTATACAGAATTGTGAAAACAAATTCATATTAAATAGAAATAAAGTAATAATTAAGGCGAAACATCTAGACCACATATTGAGCTTTTACGGGTATTTTGTAAGCAGATCCGACAATTCCTTCTCATGTACTTTTGCAGCATTGGTTAGTTCAGGACCGACATCTATTTTGAAATTCTTCTGCTGAATATGATCAAGAAAATGAATATCCAGTAAGCTATCAAATCCCTTTTGCAGGTAATAGGGCAAATAGGATGGCCAAACCCAATCACCATCAGTTACATAACTGTCTGGTGCAATCCATGCTTTTGTTTTGAAATCTTGAAAATACCCCATCCATCCAAACACCAATTCACCTGCATTTAAATATTGTACAATCTTATCAAGGTCAATAGCACTATTACCATTATTTTTCGAAATTGATTTGATTGGAACGGCTGAGGGAATTGGATTATACTCGTAAATAAAACCAACTAATTTCATAATTACTAAGTCAAGTGTCACCTAATCTAAAAAATACTTCAGTATCTCATTCGCAATTACAGCATGGCCTTTTGCATTCGGATGATTAATCTGCGACATATAATCTTCGATATTGCCCCCGGCAGCTTTAATATCCCGGAATTGAGCATAACTGTCAACCAGGCCGAGTTGGTATTTATTCGCAAGTGATCTAATCTGTTTCGCATGTTGTTCCAAATTAGTATTCGGATCCAATAAATCAACCGAAAGATCCGGGGAGGGTGTTAACAGCAAAATTTTTATTCCTCGTTTTTGTGCCTCTACAATCATTTTCTCCCAGGCGGTTTTCGCTGTAACTAGTCCGAGCCCCCGATCATTTAGAGCATAATCAATGAACAGTACATCCGGTTTGTGGCACAGTACGTCGGACTCAAAACGTTTTTGCCCACTTTGCGAATTTTCACCCCCAATGGCCATATTAATCACATTAATAACCGCGTAGGGATATTTCTCTTTTAATAAGCGCAGTACCTGATAGGGATACGCATCCATCGTATTAACAACCGGCGTTTTAAAATACCCGGCCGGAACACTATGACCATGGAAAACCAGATTAATAGTGTGGTTATTCGGCCACTCCTTTATAAGTTCTTCCTTAATCGGTTTCAGGTACTCTTTTATGCCAGGAAGGGAAGCCAACTTAGGTTGAGCAATCAAAATAGTTGGCAATAAGTATAGTATTAAGAAAGCAACCTTTTGCATTTGTATAGCTTTCAACAATATTATTGATAAATTTTGATAGATAATCAGAAGCTAAACTGGAAGCCATTTATACTGCTGAAACATTAAAACCGTAAAGATATATTCACCTTTCTTTGTACAAGAAGTAAATATTTGTTGAGTGATAATGCCTTTGAAATTAATGGGTAAAAAAACAATTTAAGTTAAAATAATACATAGAAAAGGTATAAGAAAAATGGTAGCGTCAAAAATAAATTAATAAGTCCTTTTTTAGAAACTTGTTGCTTATCAACAACAAATGTTCTATATAGATATTGAAAAGAATATATACTACCAATTACGAATATTGGCAGAATAATAAACCAGCTTATCATTCTATTTGCCGGCGATCTTATTGGAATTATTTCTAAATCTCTAACGAGAATATCCTTTACTATAACAATACAAAATATTATGAAGGAAGACAACGCCTTCTTATCAATATCAAAACAATATCGTTTCCAACTTACCAAATTATTATTTATCAATCTATCATTTGTTGATAAGCATTAAACTAACACAATACCTTACCTCGAATATCTTTTGAAATTGATCTATAAATAGGAATATTTATTAGTTGCTTATAAATATTCAAATTCTCCAACTCATCTAAATTAAAGTAATTATCAACATCCATCTTATTTGTACGGAGATATTCCATAGCCATCCGAATTTCAATCCCCCTTTGCGGACTAAGCATTGTTTCTCCAAATGTTTCACTTGGTCGTATGTACAGCCAGATGTGCTCGATGAAATATTCTTAATCTCAAACCACATGGTTTCAATTTTCGAGTAATCCATTTCTGAAAACATCTCTAATAAATTTATAGAATATATAAAATATGGGATAATTGCGTCATCATCCTAAATCAATTCGCCTTTTAATTTCCATGCGCCATTTCCTCTAATATTAGGCAATCATGGCATGCGCCGGGCTCCAAACAACCATAAATAACTGGATTTATTATCTACAATATTTGAGATCTTCAATAGTAAGTCTTCCTTCAACCATAGACATTAAGTAATTGGATTCAAACATCAATTTCATAATAGCTCCAATCTTGTATTGCTGAACATCATGTTTTAATACGGCATAATTATACTTTTCAGAAACATAAAAATAGTTATTCAATAAATCACCTTTCTGTAATTGTAAAGAGTCTACTAAAATACTTTCAGAAACAATTGTTCCAGCATCCATTTTTTTATACTCCGATTCTGTAAAACAAATGGATTTATTAGTAAGAATAATTTGCTTTAAATAATTTTTGTAAACTTCTTTATCCTTATATTTCGGATCTCTTAAATTCATGATATCAAGCAAACTCTTATTAAGAACGACTATCTCTTTTTCGACCTCGTTTATTTTAGCCTTTATGACAACAAAATAACGGCTATTGCTATCGCTATCTAAAACTCTATTTAAATATTTTTCTCTGCAATAAATAAAAGCAGATGGAACATAATACAATCCAATTAGATTTCTAGTATTGTATAAACGATAGTGAAAGCGTTTTGTAAATTTAATTTTATTGTCATCCCAGTATCGCCTTTTCTTAACATGTAAATAACTTGCGTTTCCAACTAATGGCTCTACAATAGCAGATGTATTTCTATCATGTATACCCCAAATAAAATTATACTTGTTTCCCTTTCTAATAAGCTCCAGATTAGAATTACTATCTAAACTAACTATTCTGGAAACAATCTTAAATAAAGAATCATTTCTCTGCGCCCTTATGACATAATAGTCGCCTCTTGTTTGAATCCCTACTATTCTATACAAAGAATCCGTATTCCCAGTAGCATACAAATTTGCAGACAAAATAAAAATTAACCACGCCAATAGATATATCCGGTAAATTTTCATGAAATAAATTTAGCGCTATTCTGTCTATTCTATTCTATCAATTAAATCCGGATTAACAGAAACAATTACCCATGAACTCACCTTTTTCCATCTGCTCTTAACTTTAACAATAGCCGCCTCCCATGCAATGGAATCCCTTACAAAATCAGAAATCCGAATGAGATTTTTTTTTGAAATTATAGGAGCATAATAATTATTTATATATTGCATTTTTTTAACCTTTCCATTTCTACTTATTCTCATTCGGAACATCATCGTATCTAATCCTGAAATTGAATCTTTGAAGCGTTCTTTAACCAACAAACCAAAATCTTTATTGCCAATTATTCTCGCAAGTTCAACTTCATCTTCAATTATTCCCACCTGTGCAATAAGTGGATTAAACCAAAGAATTAAAATAGTTAATATGGCAACAATTCTTTTAGTCAAACCAATTACTGCAAAACCAAGAATTTTGTATTTAAGCATAACTAATTTAAAGGATTGGCTACCAAATTTTCCACCAGGGTTTTGTTTGTTCGGATTTGTCAGTCCCTGCTGTTACTGCCCAAAACTCCTCTTTAAAGGGCAAATTTGTAAATTCCTTTGTCACCAGATGCACATATGGATAAATTGCGTCTTCGCTTCCATTTTTAAATCTTTTGATTACTTTTTGAATAGGCCAAATTTGACCGTCATTAGGAAGTTTTAAAAGAACATTTATTTCAGCATTTGGGTCGCTTTCGTCAGTTACCCAATCAGCACCTTTTACATTTTTAATAATTGTCTCACCAACATATGATCCAATTGAAAAAAGTATTGGACCAAACCCTTTTCCATAAAGGCGTCCACCTTTTTTAGGTACTCCATTCTTCATATTTACGGCAAAAAACCTATCCACTTCAATTATACTATCAATTGAGTAATCAAGTTTGAAGCCGTCAGCCGCAAATGCTTTTACTATCCAATCTGATTGAGATTTGATGTCTTCCCTTAATGTTGCCATAGTTAAACTATTATATTTTGGTTGTCCTTTCTGTGTCGATGCCTAAACTGACCAATGTTGGCCGGTACTTTGGCGATGTGCAAGTAATGAAGCACCGGTCCTCCATACCTGGAATATCCTATAGATATTTCAATTTCAGTGTGTTTAATAACTATTAGCCGTATTGGAGCTTTCATATAGGTGGCTAACATTAAAATGGCCCGTAATGGAAAAGTATTGCCGAAAGTTAGGCAATGAACTATTGAAGTATGGACTTAATTACGCAACTGGGCTGAATCGGTTAAACGATTGCCAATACTTGTCTTTATAAATATCATAAGATATTTCAACTGGGTCTTCATAGTGCTTTTGGAGTTCAAATAGAACTTTTGAAGGTTTTCTGAAATCTTTGCAAGCAAAGTAAATCTTTCTGATGTTATTAGCAGTTTGTCTGCCGATGTTTAAATAGCCTTCAAAATCTCTAAGCTCTGCCATAATCTGCTCTTCAATTTCGTCAAGCAGTTTATACGTGTCCTCCTCAGGCATGCCATTGTTTTTGCTACCATCATAAAGAATTTCTACCAATAAAATCCATGGGTGAGAAGCTTTTCTGTCCCACTGAAGTAAATCGGTATTGACGACGGCAATTAAGGCATTTCCACTTTCAAGTTGAGCCTCCAAAATAGAGTACTGATCATTTTCGGTGCTGTGTCTTAATCCTTCATACTTTTCAATAAATTCCTTTTGCCGCCACCTCAAATAATCTTTTAGCTTATCGATTGGAATTAACTCTTTCTCTGCTTCATTTTTCCCGATAACGTTTAGAGTATCTATGGATACAGCAAAATCTAATTCTCCAAGGTAGTTATCAAGGAAAAGGTAAACACCGTTGGTTATCGTAGATTTATTTTCTTCTGTGTAATCAATATGTACAATGGTAATATCAATCAGGTCAGGGTATTCAGAATGATCAGTTGCATAAAAGAGTATATTCTGATCATTGAATTTGAAACCTGTCATTTCGATATAAATGTCATTGATGTTTAATGCAGGTTTAAGAGCCGTGAATTTCCATCCTTCGATCTTTGGGGCTGTCTGAATAAGTTCTTCAACAAAAATAATGTTTTTGACGGCTCCTTCAGCTGTAATCACCAGTTCAGCGGTATTGTCATTGTACTTGCCTATCAAAAACCAAAAACCATCCTTTAGTTCATTAAGCTTAGGAGAAAGTTTATCAAAAAAATCCTCCTCCACATTTCCATGTCCATTTACGACTTTATAAAACGTATTTGCGTTTTTCTTAAACCAGTTCCAGAAATCGTTGTATGAATTAATGGGTTCGTCTTTTCTCTTGAAGATGTTTTTTAAAATACTCATAGTTCAATTATCGCTGTTGTCATCGGCGGAGTGTCTAAATTAGCCTTGCCACCAACGGGCTCAATACATCACATCTCCTCATTGCTTCGCCACATGAGTCCCATTTCTGGGAAACACAGGACAAGTACCAACAATATACCTATTCCCTAACAATCCTGCAAGCATGACCATACTTTTATCCCGGAACACTTTGGCATTTTGGGTAATACTTTCAATTTTGCCATAGACATTCCAGGTGATATTAGTAATGGTATCCTTCACATCCTGAATCAGGTTCCCATTGGCATCGTACACATAGTTGTTATCTAATTGGCCTGTCCGGATATCATTATACTTGGGATAATTGGCAGCGTTGGCATCAGCTGTGATATCAACTACCTTATGTACCTGATTCGTATTCGGCTTGTAGGAATAGGTCAAATTATCCATGCCGGATCTTGTGGCATCTGCATTCCGCTGGCAGGTCAGAATATTCCCATGTGGATCATACCTACTCCGCCCCCTGTAGTCCGGGCTTAAGGAGGCCGTAAAACTGCCAGCTGACGGATTCAGCCCGTTGAACATATCCATTATGACCAATCGGTTCAATTGATCATACTTGTAATTATACACCTTGGTTGTACCTAAGATCGGCCCAAATACATCCTGTGCTACTGGTTTGGCTTCGGTGGTATCAGTGCCATTGGTTAAACTTCCTCCCATAGCAGGATTTATCCCTTTTAACCACCCCTGCAGGGTATAGGCATGATCCAGCCCCTGCACATTGAGTTTGCCCAGGATAGTCCTGGCCAATGGTCCATGGGCATGATACTGTCTCTGCCACTATATACCTGTGTCAGCCAGTATTCAGCATCGTACTCGTAGCGGTGATAATAAGCATCCGACTTACCGGGTTCGTAATTAACATGTTTCACCTTGCCACTGATCAGGTCATAGTTATAGCCAATTTTTTTGTGGCAAAATCCCGAATATTTGTCAACAAAAAAATATAATAGGAGGAAATAGTACTCAATTATTCGGATTTTGAGAGAAATATTCGATATAAATAATCATCACAATTCTGCATTAGACTTTATTTTCTTGAAATAAATATCTGATAAGGTTTGTTGATTTTTTCTAGGTGTTGCTGCATTTATTAAAATCAAAGTATCTCCGTTTTCTTGAAATGGTCGAGTGAATTGAGAACCTGAATAATTATTTTCGTTTATATATTTAAAACTATCAAAAAGAATCCAACACCATTCATTTATAGTTCCAGCTTTCCATCTACCAGAAGTATCATACAAAAATGGGACTTCAAAATTCATTCTAAATGTAGAATCTGAATAAAAAGTCAAAATTAAATTCTTGTATACATCCGAGTCGTTAATATAACCATCACTCAATTTAGTTCTACTTAAGTCAAGTCTATAATCACCTAACACTTGTCTGAATGTTTGCTGCCTACTTACATCTGTTCCGTCACTGCAACTAAAGAGACTCATTAATAATAAAAATTGCAAATAATAAAAACTCAACTTTCTATTTAATTTCATTCAATTGTATTTGGAGTTAATAAATTAAAAGTTTGACTAATATTCCCAAATGGCGTTAGATTTTGAGGAACCCTTGAATAGGATTTTGGCCAATTTAAATTATCTTTTTCTACCCATATGGCTTTCCACAAAGCGCCCGATGTTAAACTAGTAATATTAAATATTGAAACTTGCAACATAATAGCATCGGTCTTTTTTATTGTTATCGATAATGAGCAAACAAATCCTCTTATTGATGAGAACATAGTTCCTGTCCTCAGAATATCTTTTGTTAACTCTTTGCCACCAAATGGGGATTAGTACGACTCACCATCCTTTATTTCACCATTTCTGAATTTTAAAGAGCATCTTTTAAAACATCTGATTTAAAAATTTACTACTGATTATGCCATTGGTTGGAAAATTGTAATTTTCCGCACCTTCCCCAGATTCAAAATTTATCATTAACCTGTATGAGGAAATTCCGGATAAACTGAGCACTAAATTCCGCAAATAATTGATAAATCGATTCTGGTCTAAATTGATTACCGATTTACAAGGCTAATTAATAATTGTTGGTGATATGAACGAGGCGAATTCAGATCCCATTTTTCATCTGTCAACAAAACAAGACTAATTTTTTTAAATACTAAAATGGCACTAACTGATCTCCGGACTCCACTTGTTTTTTGTAAGCCAGAAAGAATTCTGCTTTTTCATGGAATCAGTAAACTTAGTCAACTTCGGCTTGTTCTTGTGCCTTAAGTCGGTTTTCCTTTGGGCATTGGATGCGACATAAACACCTGCTGTTCGACCCCTTTTTGCCTTATTTCTCTTTAATTCTCTACTTATAGTAGAGGCATCGACGCCAAGCTGTTCAGCGATTTTATTTTGTTTAATGCCTGCCTTAATCAAGGCTTCAATCTGGTATCTTTGCACCAAACTGAGTAGCTTGTAATTTTTTGACATAAGCAATCCAAAGATTGCACTACTCAGTCAAATGACAAAATGAGCTCAAAATCATTTTGTCATTTGTTTTCAAAAAATGCACTTATCTGTTGAACTCAGCTTATTGAATCGAATTATTTACAATTTTTAACTGAACAAGAATGATACATTTTTTATTGTGTTAATTTTTGAGACCAATTATCACTCCCGACAATTAATTTGAACAGAAAAGGAGATTGAAAATAACCATCATCGTAGTTACTTAAACTAGTAAATTTAATCCCTAAATTCATATCTCCAAATCCTCCTTCTGTCCATCCAGACACGATAATATTTCCATCATTAAGAATTAAATAGACCCATTCTTCATCTGTATAAATTTCTTTCACTTGTCCTCCCTTAAATGGAATTTCCATTTCCTCATAATCTATTAATGAAATTGAATTAGTTTCTTTTTTAAAACCACCTAATCGCATTGAATAAAAGTCATTAGTGGTCTTTATTAAAATCCAATCCAAATCTTCTCTTTTTGGTTTATAAACACATTGAATAACTTCACCAACCATATGTTATTTATTTAAATCAACCGAATATTTATACCAATAATATAGGCCAACATCTGAATAGGTATCCATAAGCCAATTGTAGAATGGAGAATGACCATTTAGACTCTTTCTTTCTACATAATGTTGTGCAGCCTCACCTTTTGCTTTTACTCCGTATATAGCACCTTCTATCATAAGCCCTTCTCCTACAAATCTTAATGCCATTTTACCATATCTAAACATTTTGGTTCCAACACTTGATCGAGAAAATCTACTTCCGCCTGCCGCTCCAGATTTTTCCATTTCGCTAATCAATAATTCCTGACCTTTTGGAACTGAAACACTTGAAACCCTACTTTTTACTGCATCCTCTTTAAGAACAATAAATCTCTGGCTAGTTTTGCTCGCGTTCTCAGCCTCAATTATGAAAGTATCATCACCTGAATTTTTCATAAATAAACGCGCTTTTTCATTTCGAATAGCATTTAATTGCTTCAATTCATCTTTACTTAATTTAGCATTATCAATATTTGATAAGCCAAGTTCAGCTTTTGCTTCATTGAAAAAACCTCTCCATTGCTCATATTTAATGATCTTGGCACCATCAGTATTGATCGCAGCTTTAAATTGAACAGGTTGATCTGCTACTCCAGCACCCGCTTTTGTACCACTTGGGTCCGTCATAAAATAATTCCATCCACTTGGTGCATTAAATCCCCCATCTAAAATTTTAATTCCATCGGCTACCGATGTATTATGATAAGCAGTCACAGGAGGATCTCCAAGTCCCAGATAGTCTACAATGTTTACCGGGCTGTTCCTATGATACACATAAGGAGATTGCCAAGGATATTCAGATGCCTTGGGATCTATACTCATCATTCTTCCAATTCGTGGACTATACTCTCTAAACTCAAAATGTATTGTATTTCCAATGCCACCTATTTCATTATCCATCTCCTTCCCATTAAACCCATACCTAAAACTACCCGCATTAAACTTCCTACCTGGCATCAACATGCCGAAAGGATAATAATCATTGGCGCTGCGGATGTCTGCCAGGTAATGGCGAACGGTATCGCTGGTTACTTTTACCTGCTGCACCCGATCGGATAGGGTGACCAGTACATTACCCAGATGGTTGCTTAATTCAAAGAGCTTCTCGCCTCTCGTAAATTTATAACTATAAATTTTACCAAATGAATTCGCCAGGGCAAAACTGGAATCCGGGGCCAGGTGCCGCGTTACTATACCCAGCCGGTTGCTGCCGTAGAGATGCACTTCTTCCTGGTTGATTTGTCCGGCTGCAGGCTTGCGATACACACTCAGCACATTTCCGGAGGCATCCCGCACATAATAGGTGGTATCGGTAGTAGTTGCCTTGATGATGCGATTGCCGGCTGCATCATAGGTGTACCGGATCACCTTGGCATTCTGGGTAATACTTTCAATTTTGCCATAGACATTCCAGGTGATATTGGTAATGGTATCCTTCACATCCTGAATCAGGTTGCCAATGGCATCGTACACATAGTTGTTATCTAATTGGCCTGTCCGGATATCATTATACTTGGGATAATTGGCAGCACTGGCATCAGCTGTGATATCAACTACCTTATGCACCTGATTGGTATTCGGCTTGTAGGAATAGGTCAAATTATCCATGCCGGATCTTGTAGCATCTGCATTCCGCTGGTAGGTCAGAATATTCCCATTTGGATCATAACTAATCCGCTCCCTGTAGTCCGTGCTAATGGAGGCCGTAAAACTGCCAGCTACCGGATTCAGCCCGTTGAACATATCCATTATGACCAATCGGTTCAATTGATCATACTTGTAATTATACACCTTGGTTGTACCTAAGATGGGAATATTTACTGCCATCGCTGCAATGTTTCCATTGTAAAGTGGTGCAGCATAGGTTGTTAGGGCGTTCAATACCGAACTTGCCTGGGGATTAAACCAGATCGCCTTATAATCACTTTTATAATAATGCAAACTGAACCCAAATACATCTTGCGCTACTGGTTTGGCTTCGGTGGTATCAGTGCCATTGGTTAAACTTCCTCCCATAGCAGGATTTATCCCCTTTAACCAACCCTGTAAGGTGTAGGCGTGATCCAGCCCCTGCACATTGAGTTTGCCCAGGATAGTTCTGGCCAATGGGCCATGGGCATAGTACTCATAACTTGCCTCCCGCTCTGGGAAAAGAAGCAGCATGATACTGTCTCTGCCACTATATACCTGGGTCAGCCGGTTTTCAGCATCGTACTCATAGCGATGATAATAAGCATCCGGCTTGCCCGGTTGGTAACTGACCTGATTCACTTTACCACTAATAAGATCATAGTCATACGCAATTTTTTTATAACGATAACCCGGATCGGAGGGGATATTGTTCATGCCATTTTTGACGCCATTGGGTGACCCAAAGTCCTGCACAATGGTATCTACATTGCCCTGGATATCGTAGGAATAGTAAGTAGCGGATGCCGGCAAGGTTTGGGTCGCAAGATTAATCACTTCCGTATAGCTGACCCGGTTACGCAGGTTTCTTTGTTTTAAAGCGGTCTCCGGCAATAAAGACATCGGTAAATCATACACCGTCTGCGTTATCTGGTTTCTGCTATTGGCTGCAGTATTCAGCCAGTTCTGAAGACTGGTAGCATTTTTGGCGATGGCATCCGTCATGGATGAGCCTCCGGTAATCTGTCCTACCTGACTGATTCTGCCCAATGCATCATATAAGGTGTAGCTATAGACATTACCCGCGAGCTGCTGTTTGGCATTCTGACTTACGACGAGCCGTCCCAGGCGATCATACCAAATTGTAGATCTTACTTGGTTGAATCACTTTTAATAAGCTGTCATGGGTCAATAATTCTTGGGTATCAAGATCAGATTCAGATGGCCACCCTTCCATTTCAAAAACAACAGCCAAATTGGGACGGAATTCAGCTTCCCATTTGGAAATAAGTACCTGGTTAACTTTTAACTTCTAAGCCGGTTCTGCTAGGTGTACTGGCCTTTTTTGGCCTCCAACGCAACTTTAGCTTTGAAACGGGTATAAATTGAAGACGTTTTTGTTTTTTCGTCTTGGCTTCTTAAAGAATTGAATATTTTATAACAAAGCCTGTTGTCTGATATTGTAAGAGTATTATAAACTATTTAAAAATGATTTTGAAAGCCTTCATTTTTTATTCACATTAGTAGCATTTTCATCCACATTGTTCATTAATATTATATTCAATGTATTTAAAGAATATCTTTAATAATTCATCAATTTCATGCCTATTATTATTGTATATATCTACTTTCAATTCTCCATTTATAAAAAGCTGAACTCTACGAGCATCATAAATAAAACCTCCGACATCTTTATCTGAAACAGAATACTTTTTAATTTCACTTTTCAAAAACAATAAATCTTTTATTGAATCAACCGAAAATGTGTCTTTTTTTAGAATCTCATAGAAAGAGACAAAGCTATCCTGATAGAATTCTTTACTTAAACCTTGCATCGCTATCCCAAAACCTAGAGAATCAAATGAAATTTTCTGTACACATTCTCCTGGTCCCCTAATTAGTAAATAAACTTCATTGCTTTCCTCGCAAGGTTTTTCCGTTGAATAATTAATACAACCAATAAAAAATAGTAGCAGAATTATGCAATTAACTATTCTCATATTTATTAATTAAACATTATTGTCCGACTAAAGTAATTGAATTCAGGGCATAAAAAAGGGCAGTTCCGAAGAACCACCCAGATTAGTGTAATCGGTAAATAAGAATACAGAGTTTTTCGCAAATAAGAATACAGAGTTTTTGGCAACAAGCCTGCAGAACTTTTGGCAACAGGGAATACAGAGAAATTGGCAACAAGGAATGCAGAACTTTTTCTTTCCCCGGCCGCGGCCGGGGAAAGAAAAAAAGAGATTTGCCGGAAAATTGCTCCGGATTTATGAATGCATATGCGAAAAAACTCATGACTTATCATACGGTACATCAATTGCATCGGGATGGATTATCAATCTCCCGGATCAGTAAGGAACTGGTGCTGGATTGGCGTACAGTCAAAAAGTACCTGTCGATGACGGAATCTGACTACGAACAGTTCCTGCAGAACCAGTCGGAACGCAAAAAAGATCTGGAGCCCTATGAAGGGTTTGTAAAGGCCCGTTTGACGAAGTACCCGGAGACTTCTGCTGCTCAAATGCACGATTGGCTGAAAGAGCATTATCCTGATTTTCCAGCGGTTGACAGCAAAACGGTGTTCAATTTTGTTTGCTGGGTTCGTCAAAAATATCATCTGCAAAAGGTGGTTGTGCAGCGTGATTATGCTATGGTTGCTGAGAGTGCCTATGGTGCACAGGCACAGGCAGATTTTGGTGAATACAATCTTCGTAACAGCCAGGGCAGGCACGACCACACGCTTCACTACTGAATTGTCGATACTGGCACATCAGCAGGCGTTTGCGTACCTGGAAGGTAATCCAGCTACGGTGGTGTATGATCAGGACCGGTTGTTTTTGGTCAGCGAAAACTATGGCGATATTATTTTGACTGAAAAGTTCCGGTTCTACAGTTGGGCTGTCGGTTTTGCCCTTCACTTCTGTCGGAAAGGAGATCCGGAAAGCAAAGGGAAGATTGAAAATGCAGTGAAGTACGTGAAGCAAAACTTTCTGTATAACCGTCCTTTTGATGATATTGAAACCCTGAACCAGGAAGCCTTGGCCTGGCTCTGCCGCACCGCAAATTGTCTTGCGCATGCCGTAACCCGGAAGTCGCCGCAAGCCGAATGGGACATTGAAAAGCACTACCTGCGTCCGGTGACAGCTGTTCTGGCAGCACCAGCCGACGAGCACTGGTACACGGTTCGAAAAGACAATAGTATCTCCTTCAAAGGCAATTTTTATTCCCTTCCTCTGGGCACCTACAAGGGGAAAGGGTCGCGGGTAAACTTGAAAGCAGAAGAAGGTCAGCTGCTGGTTTTTGATGAACAAGGCGTGCTGCTGTGTACGCATCCGCTATCCGTTAGCAAAGGTCATAAGATCATCAACAACGATCACAAACGGGATAAAGGTATACGGGGGGAAGAACTGATCCGCCAGGTCTGCAATATGCTGGAGGAGCCTGAGCTTGGGGTAGCTTTTATGGAAGCTGTCCGGCAGGCCAAACCCCGCTACCTGCGTGACCAGGTACTATTGTTCCGCCAGGTCATTGAAAGTTATCCCCGGTCCATCATTCACCAGGCATTGCAATACAGTACGACGCACCGACTCAATAGTGCGGTAGACTTTAGAAGCGTAGCCGAACATCTGCACACCCAACAAGCAACTGAATCAGCTGGTGCAAGAATCATCCACATGAATCCCTTCACCGGTAAAATGCCAAGTGAAGCCTTTATTCAACCGGCTACCAGCTCCATCGCCGACTATTACGAACTATTTTAATGCAGCATCAACAATAATACAGACAAATGGAAACAAGACAACAAATCAGACACTATTGCCAACAGTTCCGCATGAATGGCATCCAATCCGAACTCGATGAACTCATCAGAGATGCTGAAGATCGCAACAGCGGTTACCTGGAATTAACGGTCAAGCTGTTGCAGGCAGAAGTCACACACCGCGAACGAAACGACCTGTCCAACCGACTCCGGGTAGCCAAATTACCGCCCTCCTGTGACCTCGCTTTGTATGACCACGCCGTAGACAATGGCCTGACTAAATCTCGCATGAACCAGCTCAAAGAACTCAACTGGCTCGATCAGGTGTATAATGTTATCCTGATGGGGCCATCCGGAACAGGTTATGTAAAGCAAATGATAATGTAAAGTAGAATAGGTAAAGCGTTGTCAGACAAGTACTCTAAGGCATTCTACTGTACATTATCTTTTTAATTTACTGGAAGTTTTTCAGCCATTCCAAAAGATTATCATTATCCACCCATGTAGGTACTTCTCTTTTAATAACATCAGCATATGCTTTTTCTATTGCCATACGCTTTTGTTTAGAGTCTACTCTAGCATAAACTTCCGTTGTTTGCACTGACTCATGACCAAGTATATCTCGTATGTAGACCAGATTTACACCGGCCTGTAAAAGATGCATTGCTTTAGAGTGCCTCAGAGAATGTGGACTGATTTTTTCTGGTATCAATTTGGGATCTTCGCTTCTTGCCATATTTGCATAATGTTGAAGAACATACTGAACACCAGAACGTGTTAGTTTTTCCTTCCTAGTGTTATAAAATAATGGATAGAGGTTTGCATTCGGCTGTAGTAAATGATTTTTCTCCATGTAACATTTTAAATGCGCAACCTCTTCATCCATAAGGGGAACTATTCTCGCTTTGTTTCCCTTACCCATCAGTTTAATTGTAAAAGGTTTTGTAAGCCGTACGCAAGAAGGAGTAAGATCAATAATCTCCTGCACTCTTGCAGCCGAGTCATACATTAGCGCGAGCATAGTCAGATCCCGCCTCCCTTTTTTTGTTGATAGATCAGGTTGCGCAAGCAATAGCTTAATACCTTCCACAGTTAAATAGTTCATAGAACGCTTCTTTACTTTCTTCACCCTGATGGAGAGTATTCGTTGCCACTCATTTATTTTTTCAGGAGCTTCGTACTGTAAAAAATTAAAAAAAGAGTGGATAGCCGCCAGACGAACATTTCGGGTAGAATCACTGCAGTGTCTTGCTTGTTGCAGCCAGTCTAAAAATTCAACCACACACTCTTTGGTAATATCCTTTAGAAAGAGCCGGTTTACTTTGATACTTTTTTGCGACTCAATAAAGCTGATAAAAAGAATAAATGTAAACCTGTAAGAGCTGATTGTATTCGTGCTCATGCCTCTTTCGCACGGAAGTTATTTTGATAAAAAATCGGTAAGTGCTTTGGCAAAATCAGTCGGTTTCATAGCTGTCGGTTTTACTGTGGTCAGGGAAGATATGCGGGCAGATTTTATTTACACCTGCAATAATTGAAGGATACATTTCTGCTGTCAGCCGCACATATTTGTCAGTGGCGCTAAGGGATTGATGACCCAGGTAAGTAGAGAGTATTGGAAGTGAATAATAAAGATCGACTCCTTTTTGTGATAATGCTGCTAGAGAGTGAACAGCAAAAGTATGGCGGAAGTCATGCAGCCGGGGTCCAGCTTTTCTGCCGCCGTGAGAGATGCCTGCTTTAAATAGGATTCTTCTAAACCATTTGTATGCAATGTAATGGGATGGGATGGTGCCAGCCGGATTCACAAACAAATGATCCACACCCTTTAGTACCGGTCGTTGACTTCTGTATTTTAAATAGTCTTGCAACACCAGTGCCATGGAGGGCATAAATGGTATGAGCCGCTGTTTACCGTTTTTACTGTCCCGCACTTTTAGGTGCCCCAACTCTACATCTACATCACTGATGGCAAGACTCATGGCTTCACCCACCCTTATTCCTGTAGCATATAGCAGCCTGATGAGTACAGGTAGGAAGAACATGCCTGTATTGGGATTTTTAATAGGTGTTTTAATTCCGTCACAGACTTTTAAAAGCCGTAAAATCTCTTCTTGGGTAAAAATGTAGGGAGTATAAGAGCTCTTAAAACTGGGCATATCTGGAACATGGCTGGGATGGCCGGTGTTATTTAAGAAAAAGGCAAACTGACGGATGATCTGTATTCGGTTAACTCTGCTCTTATCCGATTCATTAAGTTGCTTTGCTCCAACAATGTTGGCAAGTTCTCTGGTTATACCAATAGAACTTTCTTCTCGTTCATGTGCGATTTTATCCAGCTTTCCCAGCTCATATTCTCCTGCATGATATTTAAATCCTAAACTCCTTTTCAAGGAAAGGAAGTCGCATATTGAAGGTCCGTAAATGCTATAAAAATATCTAGGCATGATACCCTCCTTTTTGTTCATAAAAAGAAAATGGTACTGGGGGAACGTCAAGCGAACATTCCTTTAACGCAGAGGTGTCTATACGCAGATAAAACATAGTGGAGTTGCTGGAGGTGTGACCCAGGGCCTCTGATATCACCGGCAATGGCGTAGACTCTTGTAGCAGATGTGATGCAAAACTGTGACGAAGCGCATGTGGCCCGTGTTTTCGATTCTGTAAATTGATCCCTGCACGTTTCAAATAAAACTGAACGGCGTTTCCCAGGTCATGAGAAGCTATACGGTTATAGGGGTATACTACCTGCAGGAAACAATGCTTTTCAAAGGACTGAGGCCTGCCATATTTTAGATAATCAATGAGTGCGTTGCCCACCTCTGGAAGGATTGGGAGGGTGATTGGCTTCGCAGTCTTCTTTTGTTCAAAGTTGAACTCATTAGTAATCCAGGAGATATTTTCAAATTTAAGGTTCGCAATGTCAGATGCTCTCAAGCCAAGTTTTAGGGCAAGTAAAAACATGGCATAATCCCTTTTCCCCTTGGGGTTGCCTCTGTCAATGGCGCCTAAAAACAGTTCGATCTCATCTTTGGTGAAGGTGGACGGAAGCCGAGACTGCTGTTTATAATTATCGGATGGTATTACTCCAGAGTAATCCTTAGCGACCAATCCATTTTGATACAGGAACAGGGCAAAGTTCCTCAATATATATAGGGCCACGTGCCTTGCCGCAGGTTTTGATGTATCGAGTTGAGTGATAAATTGTAAATACTCTGCATGGTTTATTCTGTTGGCCGATCCTATCCTTCTATCATTTAAAAAGCAAAGGAACGAATGAAGATATATCTCATAGTTGTTTATGGTTACAGGCGAAAGACAGTAATTTCTTTTCCTAAAATCTATAAAGACCTGCATTGCCTTACCGATGGCTCCATTAAACTCCTTTGGCGTTTTTTTTCTCATTCCCAACAACACCTTGCCGGTATTTTGAAAATCAACCAGGGCTTCAATTTTACTAACGTAGTTTTGTTTGCTAAGGGGAAGGTCTTCGTACCTATAAGTTCCGAGTTCCGATATAAGAAACGCCTCTCCGATTTTAGGGGTGTAAATTTTATGCTTGTGCAAGGCCATGTAAGCCTTTAATCTTTCCCAGGCGGTAAGGTATCGCCTGATAGTACCCTCTGACCTTTTGATGCTTCTTAAATACAGGAGAAAGTCTTCTGTCAATTCATCAATGGTTTGCTTTTTTAGATCCATTGTTATGTTTTTAAAAATTAGTAGACACTATCGTCTACTTTAATTTAAAAACATAATGCTAAGTAACTTAAAATAGGTATAATTGATAATCAGGAGATTAAATAAAATACTTTGCATTATCATTTGCTTTACATAACCGCAATTATGTAAAGCTTTACATAATTGCGGTAAGACATACCTGGCAGCCGGCCTCTGCGCAGAAGCTGTCAACAAAGGGTATAAGGCTTACTTCCGGACCATGGATGAACTCATTACCATGCTTAAGATGAAGGAGATTACTCGAACTGCGAAGGGCGATTACAAACGGCTCTGTAAAGCAGACCTTATTGTTATTGATGACATCATGCTCTTCCCGGTAGAAAAAGCAACTGCCGTAACCCTGTTCAACTTTATCAATCAACTCTATGAAAAAACATCCTTCATCATTACTACCAACAAAAAACCGGCTGAATGGGCTGAGATGTTAGGCGATGAAGTACTTGCTACCGCATTACTGGATCGATTACTCTACCGCTGTGAAATAATTAACCTGTCAGGAAAGAGTTATCGTATCCAAAATAGAAAGACAATATTCTCTGATTAATTTTTACTTATTCTGCATTCTATGTTGCCAAAAACTCTGTATTATTGTTGCCAATTCTTCTGCATTTTTAATTGCCAATTTTTCTGCATTATTAGTTCCTGATTACAATTAGTTAAGTTTGGTTTACCATCCCCTCCATACTGATTGGTAGAAACATCTGAAATTTGGCCAAGCACAAAGTAGAAGGTATTACGCTACGTAATAACAATGGAAGCCAATTTATTGATACCGTAATCCCGGAATACCGACAGGAACAAGGCGTTAATCAGGAATTCACACATGTGGCTGTACCAGAAGAAAATGCGTTTATAGAAGCGTATAATTTTTTGATTGAACGCACCATAGAACAACGATATGAATTTGAATCAATCTATGAGGCTGGACTGGTGTTGAACCGCCTAGTCCACCATTAGCCGCAAAGCTGGAGGAAAAGTCAAGGCCGGCGATTGGGGGCCAGGTAGCGCCAGCCATCGCCGCTCCGTGTAGCCATTACTTTTCTAGAGGCGGGGCTACCTTTGCTGCGAGCGGTAAAAGGAATTAAAATGGTCCAAGTAACATAGATCTTTTCCCCAGTTTTTAGGGGTTTAAGAAACATCGCGCCGAACATGTGGATTTCGACTTAAAGGACTTTGTCTTGATTTTTTCTTTTTCTGCATAATAAATTGTTTGGTGACAAGCTATTTCAGGACAAAACAACCTTCAAATCCGTTTTGCCAGATTGGAAATTCCGTACAATCAGTCAATTTGCCCCGGAAACAAGTGGTCAGTTAGAAGTAGAATAAAGTGTTCAGATTGCGCGGAATTTCCATACTTAAACGAGTATATCGAAATAATTTATGCTAAAATTTATAATCGTTCCAGCGTATAAACTATTTTTTTTATTCGATTAGAAATAAACGAAACAACAACTAGTTTGTAATTCTTGAAGTGCACTGTTGGATGGAATATAACTAAGGTATTTTTCGCATATTCATTTTTTTTATTAATAAGTTCTAAATCAATCTTATTTATTCTTTTATGTAATCTTTTTTCCTTTGAAACAGAAAAGTTTTCATCTTCAAGCAATTCTATAGACTTTTTTAAAAGTTCCTCATAACGTTTAATTTTTCTATTCTCAGATTTAGTCAGAACAATTGTATCCTTTAAAAGCAAGAAATCATTGATATATATTTTATTCAAATTAACATCAAAACAATGTTCAAAATTTAAATTTTGGTTAGAAGGCTGAATAACGGATATAGAAATTTCTTTTAAAATAGATGTGTCATTAACATTAGCATAACTTATTATTCGTTCGAAGTTAATAGAATCTGAAGTTGCACTATAATACAAATTATTATACTTTATTAAATTTAGTGAGTCGATAAGCTTAACGTAATCTTTACAGTTTAGTTGAGCTTTTAATGATTGAATGAAAAATAAAAAGCAAATTATTTGTATGGCTTTTTGTTTGATACCCATGTTTTAAACCTATTAGACTTTAGTATATTAAGTTTATCAGATTCTGGTATTGCCCCAGTAAGTGTTGAAGCGGTTTGACCACTCTATAAGAGAAATTTTATCTGAATATACAAGTTCCTTATGGACCCAATAACTTGCTTCACTCGGCATACAAATCTCAATGGACGGGAAGGGAAGAGCACTTGATCATGTTTGGATAGAACGTTTTTGGAGATCACTGAAATCCGACTATGTTTACTTAAATCCCGCTGATGATGGTTTTGAACTGTATGAAAGAGTTCAAAACCACATCAGCTACAATTACGATAAAATCCACCATACCACACGTGAAACACCCAACAGCCGATATGAAAAATCAATGCAAAATGCAGCCTGATTTAAAACTTAAAGAGAAGCCCAAATGGTCTCAATATTGGGGAGTGTTATAAATTTCATTTGCTACCTGTTCATCGTCCTGTGTTGCCGTTATAGTACTTGGTTTGCGTCCACGCAATCCTTCACCACGTTTATAGTAATAAGTGCTCCAGGAAATGGTTGACCATTGCAAGAGTTCCGTTGTGCGAACCATGGGATTCTTTTCAAATTGCTGTATCACCTTAACCGCTTCTGCTGGTGGGATTGACTTTTTTTTAAAAGCTCGGACTTGAACTCCCGTTCAATTTGCTGCTTCCTTCAATATTTTTTAATACCGGATTTGCTCTTCCAAGGCTTTGACTTCCGGATTGCGTTGCCGGGCATATGACTGGAGGTTGGTAACTCCGACTTCATTAAAGCTTTCTCTCCAGCGACGTAACACGGTGTAGGATAGATTATGTTTCCGTAATGTTTGGCTCGTACCAAACTGATCTGCTTCGTTAATAATGGCGAGTTTTTCTTAAGCTTAAAAACTCCTTCTAGACTTTGACATGGTTTCTAAATTTACAGACTTAATTGTTTTTACAATTCTGTCCAGTCTTTTAGGGGGCTAAGACAACTGCAGGAAATATTTCACTGCCATCAAAATCACCATTGGGTTTCCAGTTTATCTTATTTCCAATTATATTACCATCTCCATCCGTAATATCTTCACTCGCATCACTTGATAATGAGGTTTCGCGAATCTCTACGCCAAACTTTTCGGAAGTAGAAAGTTCACTAAATCTTGACTGGAAATTCCGCGCCACCCAACCACTATGTTCCGCTGCTTAATGAGTAATAGTTTCCGGGGTAAAAAACAATTACATTTCGACCTCAACTTGACATCATTTCATATGTAAAACCGAATTCTGATAATCGAAACTAATGAAGATGAAAATAAAATAAAACAACTTTTAAACACTAAAATTATAGTAAATTTTAGTGGTCAATTTGCGCCGGAATAAAGTTGTCAAGTTCGGTGGAAATATCCACATAGAACATACAATTAATGTGCATAATAAGTAATATTTTCAAAAACAATTTTTTTCTCTGATAGTACTCTTATACGTTTCTTAGACAAATCTACCCATATTGTATCAATTGGGTTACTAAACACTGGCTTTAAATCATTATCAGTCATTAGCACAATTTCTCTATTAACTGAATCATATTCCCAGCTTCCTTTCGATAAAAATACTGATGGCCCAGAGCCATAGTAAACAAACGAATTATCTGGATTAATACTAAAAATACTTTGTCCCCCATAACCTTTATTATGCTTACTTTTATAATCTCTTCCGACCTTTAAAAACTTGCCAGAGGAGCAAGAGCAAAAAATAATTAGACTAGCATAAAGATATACTCTCATTCAAAATATTTTTATTTTGATACAAATCCTTTAAACATTGATGTTTTAGAATCTCTATATTTTACAAGCGAATGGCCTGGATAAATCGTAATTGCAGGGTTTACTATTCGGTGAGACATAAAAATTGGATGTAAATAAGAGCCAGTAGTTAGTGATATTGATGGCATTATTTGATAAGTTGGATCCAAACTTCGCACAAAAGCTCCATCAATATTTAATATACTATTCACATTACTTAATGTCCTCCTGTCAATTGCATATTGTCGTTTAAAAGCAGAAACCTCATCTGTCAAATCATGCAAGTAACCCCGACCTGATCCATTCGCTTTTAAATCCGTCGCGCCTCGATCAAATTGTGCACCATGTGTTAATTCATGTGCCAGACCGGCCATGCCATATGAGGCAGAGATATTTATATCAACAGACCCAGTAGCAGGATTATATGCAATTTCACCATCATTACCGCTATTAGAAGTATTTGACCAATTACTGTTTACGTGGTAATTTTGTGTAGAACTTCGCAAACTTGATATATCCGATAGCAAGCCATCAATTTCACTAACTATGGCTTTTGATTCAGCTAAATTGCCCTGTAGCCTATCCGTATTTTTCCCCTTGGATTCTCTTTTATCAATTCTTTTCTGAATTCTGGCTTGACGCGCTTCTTCACCTTTTTTAATTCTACCTGCTTGACTTTCTAATTTACTCACCATTGCAGTATCTCCGCTTATTGTCCTACCATCTGGATCAATTAACATGATAGGGTTATTCATTACATAAGTATATGGCGATACTGATGGAGTCTGGTCAGCCAATGGATCGATCACATGCCATCTTCCGATCTGTGCATTATACATCCTTGCTCCATAATCATACCACTCTAAACTAGCTCCATCACTAAACTCCTTTTCCTGCTTTTCCTTTCCATTGTACTCATACTTATTATCCAATTTCCCCATGGCTCGAGAACTGATACCCGCCATGGTCAACCCAAACGGATAATAATGCGTCTCTTCCAGAATAGGGCCCCGCGCGTGCGTCAGGTTAAAGTTATCAAAATATACTAATTCATCCGACTCATTGCTGAAGTATACATAGGCATACCCGTTTTTCTTGACCTGCACCGCATTGGCACCCATCCGTGACAGTGTTCCCCAACTACCGACCGTGTAGGTTACTGGTACCACTTTACTATTGGTGGCATCAAACTGGAACTGCTCATTGAACAACAGAATATGCAGGTAGGCTTTCGGAGCCTGGTTGGAACCACTGGTATTGTTGGGCGTATTCAGTGCATTGACCAGGGCTGTTTGAGCAGACAGGTCCGATCCCAGGCTGGCTGCCCCACTTTTGATTACACTACTTGGGGAGGCCGAGGTGGCGATCAAGGTAGCCAGGTTGGCCACCAGGCTATTAATGCCATTGGCACCTGTATTATTGGCATTGGTGGTGGTATAATAAAACTGGACGCTGGCCTGCAACGTATCACCACTCATTACCTTCAGTAGTTTGGCAGCGCCAATGGCCCCCTGGCTCTTACGGGTCAGCATCGCATTGGTGCCCGTACTGTGTGCGGTTCTACTGGCCACCACATTGATGCTTTGACCAGATTTATTCTCCCAGAACTTATCCTGATTTTGTACTTCTGCACCGCCTGCCGTCCCTTCGAAGCTTAAGGTCGGATAGGTTTCTGAACTGGTTTCTTCTGTTAGCACCATCCGTACATTGCCCAGGTGATCCTTTAAAAAATAATCATAGTGCAGCTGCGCTGGTGTAGCACCCAGAGCTTCCGTAAAGCGGATGCGTCCTTCCTCATGACCGATCAATTGTAACCGGTACGCATACTCCTCCACATTATTTACCTTGCGACTCTCATATACCAGCCCCATCACATAATCGGTCGTGGTTTCCACTTTGGTACCAGTAGTACTAATATCTTCGGTATATTTTCTCAGCTTATTGCCTGCTGCATCATAGGTGTAGACAATAACGCCCCGATTGGTAGTAGCTGTTTTACGGACCGTAATTTGTGCCGGAAGGTTTAAGTAATTATACACAATACCAGCAGTTCCTGTGGCACTGCCATCTGCCACGGCAATATCTTTATTCAAATCCTTCACCAGATTACCATTCCCATCGTACTCATAATCCACTGTTGCGGTTGTCTTAGATTGCGTATGATTCGAAGACACCTTAAAATCACCTAATAAACTTTGTGGATCGTTTTTATTGTCCTTTACCTGTAGTAACTGATTGGTGTTTAGGCGGTATGTATAAGCAAGGCTATCTATTGTTACGACATTATTGGGCATCCAGCCTAACTGACGCATGGTAAGAATATTGCCATTGGGATCATAACTTAGATTACTGGTAGAAAAATCCAATTTTGAGGTAACACTTTGAAGATAGGTTGAACTAATTAATCGATTAATCCGATCATAAGTAAATTTCAACTTCCTCATAACATTATCTTCCCCTGCCGTTTTCCAGTTAATAACAGCAATATTGCCATTATACAAATTGGTATTTTGCTGCCAACTGGTATTTCGATCGTAGCCAAGCTCCATAGCAAAATAACGATCTGCCCCCATACTGTTCACATGCTCTTGATTAATACCCAATAACCAACCCCGGATATTATACAAATAGGTGCTATTGGCAAGTACCCCTGAACCGGATGGCTTAGTCCCCAAATTTTTATCTTTAAGCTGCCCCAGTCCATCATATTTTAGTATTGCTGTAGTTTTATAGGCAGCAGGCAGCGTCCCATTATTCACCAGGCTATGACTTACCTTCTTTTCTATACTCGACTGCCGCCACAGGTCATCGTATGTGTATTTTGTTGCAACGAGGGTTGCCTGTTCGGAGCTACCGATTACCTGCTGGCGTACGATGCTATTCAACAAGGCTCCATTCCAGCTATACTGATTGCTTACAATATCTAATCCACCCACCAGGTTGTTGGTTTGGGATTGGATCATCCGCCCTTTGTGATCATACAGCATTACCCCATTTAACACAGTTGCACTACCTAACACTTTTGTTTTGGTGCGGGTGGGATTACCCAATGAGATCACCACCGGCAACGGTTCCTCACTATACGCCGGACTTGCCAGGTAACTTAGATCCATCAGAGCACTTGTTTTGTACGTAGCAACATAAGGAGTACTGGTAGTACAACAAGTGTAAAACACGTTATAGGCATCATACCCTGTTTCCGTTAACACTTCATCTGCAGTAAAACTGGAAGGCGTGGGATAAGTTGTGCTTGCATAGGCCTGATCACAGTGGTATTGGTGGTTTAAATAGTTGGTATTGTCTGTAACCATGCCTGTCTTAATCGGACGATTGTAATTATCATACAGTGTGTACAACCATTGCTTTTGAGCACGCATCACCGAGTCCTGAGCCATCACCAGGCGATCTCTTGCATCATACACCATCCGAACCTCCCCGGCTCCAGGTACCTTTTTAACAATCAGACGTCCACGCTTATCATATACGTAGTGGAAGCACTGGTATTTCGAGATAGTGGTATCAGATAAGTTCCAGGCATTTCCAGTTAACATCTCCACACCACGTGGCTGTACCACACATCGCAGTTGTCCTAAATTATCATAAATGTAATACGTACTAATAAATCCTGTGTATGCCCTTCCCAGACCAGTATCAGCGCCAGCTGTCCATTGCAGTTTTTTTAAGATCAATCTCCCCTCCTTATCAGTAAACTCCAATACCTGATTGCCTTGTTCGTCAGTGGTACTATTCTTATACAAAGCGCCAGCAGGATAAATGCCCGGAGACGTATACAACCCAATTTTTCCGAAGCCTGCTTGTTCAGTCACATTCCAAATTCTAATTGCATCCGCAGCAGTATTAAAATAACGTTTTGATTCCACTCCTCTTCCTGCACCTACCCAGGATTCTCCCGGTGCCATTTGTTTG
>NZ_JAKRWF010000058.1 GCF_022352215.1 Flavihumibacter cheonanensis | reverse complement strand
CATAATTACCTGAAAAATTTCCTTTCAATTATTACAGGGTAATTTAACAGCTTTGAACCGGAAAAAGGGGGAGCAGATGTCAATGGCTGCAGTAGTGAGAAAAATCAGGATATTACTGCCTGTAATACTGGCTGTAATTATTTTTTTAAATTGTGACGAGGATCTTGAACCCAGGAAAAGGACCATAAAGGATGTCAGTGTATCTGATGCCGTTCTCGGAAGCAGGTTAGACGGCAGTTTCACCTACACCGGCAAATGGAAGCTGACATTCATTGACGACGGATTTGAGCT
>NZ_JAKRWF010000057.1 GCF_022352215.1 Flavihumibacter cheonanensis | reverse complement strand
CTCCAAGGCCTCGCGGAAGGTCGCGGTGGCGTCGATGGCCTGCTGGAAGAGCTGCAGATAGTGCAAGAGGCGGATATCCGCCACCTGAAAGGCGATCCGGCCGTCGCTCTTCAAAACCCAGGCTTGCCCCTTGGACGGTCCCAGGAAACGGATCAGGCGATGGTGCCTGTGGGGATCAAACCGCTGGAAATCAAAGCCCTGCAGTTCAAACAGGCCGTCGGCCAGATGGGCCCGTTCGATGATGACCTTCACCGTCCGGTTCAAGTTTTTTACGATGAAGTCGCGCTTTTC
>NZ_JAKRWF010000056.1 GCF_022352215.1 Flavihumibacter cheonanensis | reverse complement strand
GCGAGGCCCCAGCCGAGCCAGGTGGCGAGGGCGATGACCATGACGACGGGCACGAATACCGCGCTCACGCGGTCCACGATGCGCTGGATGGGCGCCTTGCGAGCCTGCGCGCCCTCGACGAGCCGGATGATCCGCGCCAGCGCGGTCTCCGCGCCGATGGCCGTGGCGCGAACGGCCAGCCGGCCCTCGGCATTCACGGCACCACCGGTGACGTGGTCGGCCGGACCTTTCGGCACCGGCATGGACTCACCCGTGAGCAGCGACTCGTCCGCGTGACTGCGGCCCTCGATG
>NZ_JAKRWF010000055.1 GCF_022352215.1 Flavihumibacter cheonanensis | reverse complement strand
CTCGCGGAGAAGTTGCAGCACGCGGAGGAGGACGCTGTTCGGCACCGGGCGATCGGCCTCGAGTCCGCGCTCTCCTCCGTTCCCCAATGGACGACTACGTTCGTCGGTCGAGCAGGCGAGGTCGAAGAGGTCACACGGCTGGTTCGTGCGAACCCCCTCGTCACCATCACGGGCATTGGGGGAATGGGCAAGTCGAGACTGGCGCGCGAAGTGGCGATTGCGGTGCACGCGGACTTCGAAGAGGGAATCGCCTGGGTGCCACTCGATCGCGTCGCCGAGGAGCGGCACGTC
>NZ_JAKRWF010000054.1 GCF_022352215.1 Flavihumibacter cheonanensis | reverse complement strand
CCGCAACCGGATTTTGACCGAGGCAGAGATCGATCTTGTTACTGACTATATTCATTCACTGTAAGTGTTCTATTTTATGGGAGTTAATCGATGAAATTACAACGCAGGGCTCTGCTCAGGAGCCTGTTAACCGCTGCCGCTGTATTGGCAATTCCACGCTGGCTGTTTGCGGCAAGACCGGATAAGGCATTTGATGAAAAGAGCGCCGAATCCGTTATCAGTAGCCTGTTTGACGGACCCGTTACGGAAAGTGACCAGGTGACCCTGAAGATTCCTGATATCGCGGAAAAC
>NZ_JAKRWF010000053.1 GCF_022352215.1 Flavihumibacter cheonanensis | reverse complement strand
CGCAGTTGCGCGTGTAGTAAGGCTGCACCTTGGAGAAGCCGCCGAGGTTGAACCAATCCTTCTCATTCATGTCGGCCGGGTAGTCGAACCAACCATCGGCGAGGAACTGCACATCTTCCATGTGATCTAGCATGCGATCTACTTCACGATCGTTCGGATCGAGAACGCCCGTGGGGAGGAGCTGGTGGGCGCCTATCTCGACGTCGTAACACCAGCTACGGCCGGCGTCCTGACCGGGGAAGAAGTCCGCGAGCTTACCAGGGCTGTGGACCTGAGATGGGTAATGGGGAA
>NZ_JAKRWF010000052.1 GCF_022352215.1 Flavihumibacter cheonanensis | reverse complement strand
AAGATCTTCCCGTTGTATATTTTCAATCAGGGAGAGCTCCAGCATTTCCTCGTCGCTATCAACCTGCAGAACATACGCTGGAACGTGGCTGATATTGAGCGCCAGGACCGAACGGAGCCGTCGCTCTCCTGCAATCAACTCAAATCCATCTTCAACCCGGCGGACCGTAATCGGCTGAATAATACCCTTTTCAGCAATGGAGTTTTTTAAATCCTCCAGGTTGCTCTCATCAAAAGTTTCCCGCGGTTGAAATGGATTGGGTTTTATTTTATAGACATCGATATGTTGAAT
>NZ_JAKRWF010000051.1 GCF_022352215.1 Flavihumibacter cheonanensis | reverse complement strand
GGATCTCCTCCCCGCACGAGGGCTCGTACGTGGGCCCGGTAGACGCCGACCTGATCGTCCCAGAACGCCGAGATGCTGCCGTCGGGATCGAAGGGGAGGGCCATCGCCTCGTTCCGCCGCCAGTGGACGCCGTCCGGCGAGGTGAAGACGTAGATCCCCCGATCCACGCACCAGGCCATGTACTTGTACCGGTGCTCGGGACGGGCCTCGGGGTTGGGGTCCTTGAACGCGGTGCCCTGGTTGGCGTTGCGGAGGACGATGTTGTTCTCTCTCGATCCCTCCAGGGTGAAG
>NZ_JAKRWF010000050.1 GCF_022352215.1 Flavihumibacter cheonanensis | reverse complement strand
AATCGCCGCCCCGCCCATCGAGAACTCGCCGAAGAAGGGCTGCACGTCGCGGATCGCGGCCCCTTTCGATCCGGCGGTGGAATAGCGCACATGTCCGATGGCAAGCGGGCCGGGCAGCGTTTCCATCAGGGACTGGCTGGTGAAATTGTCGCGCACATAGCCGAAGCGGCGCACCGAGTTGAAGCCCTGCTCGGGATCGTGGCTGACGATGCCGCCGGCCTCCTGGCCGCGATGTTGCAGCGCATGCAGGCCGAGCGCCACGAAGTTCGCGGCGTCCGAGAGGCCGATGAC
>NZ_JAKRWF010000049.1 GCF_022352215.1 Flavihumibacter cheonanensis | reverse complement strand
CGGGCAACCACGAGTACTTCCTGCACCTGCGACGGCCGAGTGCTCCCGGCGGCGGGGAGGAGTCGACGTGAAGCGCATCGGCTTCGCCTTCAACCCCACCCAGCCGGATGCCCTGCTGCTGCGCGAGCGCGCGCTCGAATGGTGCCGCGGCGAAGGCATCGAGGCCTGGGCGGTGCCGGCCGGCGACCCACCGGGGGATCCACGCCTGCTCACGGAGACGGACGCCATCGTCGTGCTCGGCGGGGACGGCACCTTCCTCCGCGCCGCGCGTGCCATCGCCGACCTGGACAT
>NZ_JAKRWF010000004.1 GCF_022352215.1 Flavihumibacter cheonanensis | reverse complement strand
ACGTGACAAATGAAGAAATAAAAACAGTGGAAACATTGCTAAATAACAGACCAGTTCGAAAATTTAATTATAAAACACCTAACCAAGTGCTACAACAGAAAATTGCACTAATTACTTGAACTTAGAAAACAATAAATAACACGTATGAAAAAGTTATTCTTAATTCTGACAGCATTTGTTGCATTAACAGCATTTACCACAATCAGCACTATCTGGACAAACGACGATGCGCATTCGCAGTTAGGCTTTACCGTTACCCACCTGGGAATTGCAGATGTAAGTGGCACTTTTAATGATATTGATGTACTGGTACAATCCACCCAACCCGACTTCAGTGATGCCAGCTTTGAGTTAACAGCGAAGGCTGCCTCTATTGATACAAGGGTAGAAGCAAGGAATAATCACCTGAAAAGTGCCGATTTTTTTAATGCCGAGAAATATCCAACGTTGAACTTCAAAAGTACCGGCATCAAAAAAGCAGGCAAGAACAAATACAAACTCAGTGGTGATTTAACCATTCACGGTGTAACCAAACACGTAACCTTTGACCTGCTGTATAAGGGTACGGTTGAAAATCCGATGAGCAAAAAGCAGACAGCAGGTTTTCAGCTAACAGGCACCATCAAACGTTCTGATTTTAATGTTGGTCCGGGTTTTCCGGCAGCTGTAATCAGTGATGAAGTTCGCATCAAAGCGGATGGTGAATTTATTCAACCTGAAACCAAGTAAACATGAAAATGATCGATATCGCATTATTAATTGCACGGGTTGGTATAGCAGCCCTGATGCTCACACATGGAATTCCCAAATTGTTGATGCTGTTCTCAGGTTCAATTCCCCGCTAGACAAACATCCTGTACTTATCCCTTAACTCCGACCGCCCCTGTCTTGAAATGGGTAGTTCTTTGTCGGCAATCAGAATATAGGTATTGCCAATACCCCGGATATGCAGTTTTGAAACTATATACCTGCGATGAATTTTGATAAACTGATCAGCGGGTAAATGTTCGGCCAGCACTTGCAGGGGCGTACTCAAAAAATATTCCCGGTGTACCGTAACCACTTTGGAAAGCTTATTGCAGGATTCAAGGTAGAGGATCTCTTTCTGTGGAACCAGGTCCCATTTGCCAGCATGGCGAAATACTAATTCAGACATAGAAAGTTGATTGAGGGTTATTCTTCAATGGGTGTTTCCAGAGAAATCATATCTGGCATCCAGAAGGCACGCTGATTCGGTTCAACTCCCCAGATATTATATTGATCATAACCGAAACTCACATAACCGCGACTGGTAGATAAACTGGCCTGCTGCTCTCCCAATTGCTTGTACAGAAATTCTCCTTCCGTACAGGAAGCAAAGGTTTTGCTGCCCTCCACTTTGAACGGCTCACCCGGTCGCTTTTTCACTACAAAACGGGCACTGCCTTTTAAGACAACAGTACGTTCCATGGGATTCAATTCCGCCGGATAAACAAGTGAAGAATTCGGCAACAATTCTACCTGGGTGCTATCACTCAGGTAAAAAGTAATGGCCTGATCCTTCGTGCTGGTAGTGATTCTTGTCCAGTTGATTTCAGCCAATGGCCTGCCCTTTAATAATTGTTTGAAGGGCCCGCCTGGCAAAAACGCATCTACTACTGATAGCAATAAATAAGCATACACCGGATACAGCAGAATACGCTTGATCCAATTCACTTTTCGTTTGGGCTTTTGCTTATACTGATTCAAAACCTGCAAAGTAGCTGCGCCAGTTCCTTCTCTGTTCAGCTCCAGGAGCAGATCAAAGAAATGACTGTTGGCTTCGCGCTGATTGATCCAGCCATCCAACTGGTCCTTTTGCTGGGGAGTAGCCAGCTTCAGGAAAAAATCCTGCAGCAGTTGAGCAGACTCCGCATTGAGATCTGCATGGGTAGCTGCGAGTTTAAGTTGATCATTAATGGTAGTCATTTTTTATACATTTTCCGGTATTCAGCCGGGGTGAGTTGAGTTAGTTTATCAAAGTTTTCACGAAAAGTGGCTTCCCGCTGGTAGCCACATTCCAGAATGATTTCACGAACGGACTTATTGGTTTGCACGAGTAAATCCTTTGCCAGCATAATGCGTAAATGATTCTGTCGCTTCGCCATACCGGTACCAAACTGTTCACTGAAAAGCTGCTTGAGCGAACACTCATTGAGTCCGACAGCCCGCGCAATTTGCAGTGTAGTTAAATCCTCCGTCAAATGTTGCCGGATATAGGAATCCGCCAGCAAGGCATATTGACGCAGTAACTGTTTGTCTTCCTGAACGGGAACTGGCTGCTCCATCTGCTCCAGTAAAGCCAACAACAAATGCGATAATTGCACGGAGAGCCATTTCTCGGGAAAGCCCAGTGAAGCAGGTGCCTGTGTGATTTCTGCAACAATGGATTGCATCTTGGCTGTAGGCTGAAACCGTCCCTCTGTAAACAAGCCGAGATCCATTCGTTTGACAAGCGGCTCGATGTTGTAGAGGAGAAAATTCAGTTTGGCATGATCCGGTAAGGAGAGCTGGAAAAAACGGGAACGAAACAAACAGCAGGTACCTGGGTGTAAGGACCAGTCTTCACCATTCGCCTGGAGTTGAAGCATACCATCTGTAACAACGAGTAACTTCAGAACATCTGCTTCCTGCTCGTGATCCAACACAGCAGCGGGATGAAGCGAATAGGAACACCGATGCAACAAACCATCTGACGAAACATATTCCTGCCATTCAATCGTACCCTGTGCCATCCTGGCTCCCCGATGCTGGTGCAATACTAAACCGGGCAATGCAGAAGCAGACTCCTCAAAAGGGATCAGCCCGATGCTGCCAAGGTCTGGGTTTGAAATCCGGGTTAACAAGTGGGATGATTTTAGGTGATACAATGCTATAAACAGATCTGCATACACGCAAACAATTGGCAGGGAAATTTGCGCTTCGGAGCAAGGTTCCCGAAACCGTCGAAAATATTCCCAAAACCGTCGCTTTTTCTGGAAAAAATACCCCAGCCAGGACTAGCCGGGGTTTACGAATCGAATGCTTACGCAGCAGCAGAAGCATAGCGATCTGAGAGGTTGGTAACGGTGAGCCATACCCGCTCTTTTGCTTCCAGTGCAGACCGCACCAGTAACATAAGCGAAGCAAAAGCATCCACCGATTTTTTACCAATACCAGGAGCCAGCAATTCAGTCACCGGTGCGATACAACCATTGAGCTCCTTCAAAGCATGAGTAGCCTTGTGCAGGAGGATCAGGGATCTGTCCGGCACTGCTTTCACCAGGAGGTGCCACTGGTGACGGTCGCTGAAGCGAAGCACCAGTTGATACCGTCCTTCCGGGATGCAGGAAATCATGCGTTGATTGTTGCGCCAGGGAAGTTCGATGGTGAAGCAGATGAATTGATCGCGGCAGCTCAGGATACCATTCGTACCTGACGAATGATATTCTCTTTCCAAAAGCAGTTCCATAGCTAGAGCGATTTATGGATGACTGCCTTGTTACCCGCCAGATCATAGGCCGTGATGGTGACGAAACACGCACTGAAGTCTTTCGCGCGGGCTGTGGTGGAGTAACTCCAGGTACTGCCCTTACCACCAGGCATCCCCCTGCCCTCTTCGAGCAATTCACCCTTGCTGTTTTTGAATTGAAAGAAGACCCGTGCCACCCCGACATTATCGGAAGCCTGTACCTCCATAGTAAGCGGCTTGCAAGGTTTGGAGGGATGGATAACCGGATGGCAGAGATGGGGCCCTACCAGTGCATCGCGCAGGGCCAGGTGAAAGACTGATTTGCAGTTGGGAACCTGTTCCAGGTAGAACTGGCTCCAGGTAGCATCCCTGTGGACCATTTTAGCAAAGGCAACAGCCTTGCGAAAACGAATATTGGCCTCGTTTAAGACATGGTTTTTGCGCTTCGCTTTTTTGTGTTCCTTCAAAGCCTGGAGGAAAGCATCCACCAGTGCTTTAATCGTAATAGCCATAGAAAAGGATTTTGGAAGTTAAAAACGGGGTTAACCTTTCACAGCCACCTGGCTAACGGCGCTGGCAACCGTAGCTGCCACACCCATATAACTGGCGATGGTAGTGATGATAGCGGGGAGTGCCACCGGAGAGGCCAGCAGTGCAGCACTGATGCCGGCAAGAGCGAGCCCGATATTTCTGAGTTTCAGAAAAAACTTCGGCGTTTCCGCGCTGGCTCTTTGAGCAATGCTCAGTTGATCGATATCCTGTTGTTTCATGATAGAAGATTGAATAATTAAAAAATTGGTTTTTCAAAAGAGAAGCAGGTGATTAGATCACTGCCTCGAATTGGCTGCGATTTTTAGGCACATCTTCTGCAATCACCCGGATGATGGTACCGGCGGGAGAAGAGATTTCAGATTGGGTGGTATAGATCCAATCGAAACCATTATCATCCATGATGGCATCTCCTTCTTCGAGCAGACTACCATCGGGAGCAAAGAGACCAAAGCTCACTTTGGTAACGCGGAAGTTGTCGGTTGCCTGGACAGTGAGTGCTTGTCCGGCTGCACCAGAGTATCCATCTGTACGCAGGTTGTCGATTTCGGGACCTTTGAGCGCATCCAGCACCGCTGCATTATAGGCAGACTGGTTTTTCTTAGCAATTGCCTGGTAGGCGGCTTTGAGTTCCGGGTTGGCGATTGCTTTTTTTGCATAGATCACAGCAAGGGAAAACTTACGTTTAACTGCCTTTGTTTTTTCAGTGTCAGATCTTTCTTTTCGCGGCTTTGGAAGTCCGGCCAGGATAGATTGATCGCCCTTCATGCGAAGGGAATACTGTCCGGCTACTGTACCGGTGTAATTACGAGTCAGGACATTGTTAGATGAACGTGCCATTGTTTTAAGTTTTAATTGGATGAAAAAAAGGGGAAGCGGATTAAAGAGTGGGCAGACTGGAGGGTATGGCAGGCGGGGTTTAGCCTCGTAAAAGCAGGCGAAATTTTTTGACCGTTCAGGTACCGTTCTTATACCGTTAGTTGATCGTTCCTTGACCGTTATGGAACCGTCAGTGAATCGTTCCGGAACCGTTCCGGCCAGTCGGGAAATAACACCGATGCTAATTTGAATTGGGTAGGGAGGCTATCACCCGGCGAGCCAAACACAGGACCAGCATTGCCGGAGTGCATCATCAGAGAGAGCAACTGGAAATGATACTTAATTTATCCCGAAGCAGCATTGGGGCCTTATCTCCCTTTGCTACATAAGGCGGTCGGGCGTAACCGGTAGTTGTTCTGTTTGTTCTGAATGACAAAACAAGATTAGAAAGCAATTTTCACTCAAAAAAATAAACTTCGCGAATCGACAAAAAACCACGACGAACGACCAAAAAGGGGTTCTGAACGACATGTGGGGGGTATGGAAGAAGGGGGAATGGAGGTGGGAGGAATGGAGGAAAGGGGTGGAATTTCTAAAAAATGGATATCAATTGAAATGATTTCCGGTTTCCCGTATTCTAAAAGCATCTAGAATATCTAAATTGAAAAATATTGTCCAAAAGCATTGAGCCCAAATAGACTAAAATAAATCAAATAGATTTAAATTATGTAACCTTTATTATAAATTTTAACCAATTTAAATTTTATCAAATGACATTAAACCAGCTTAGTAGCACATTAAAAGAAATGTACTCAAATGCACCAAAAAATGAACAAGTAACCATGGTTCATTTATTCGGAATAAAATATGCAGAACATCTCCAAAAAATTGGTGTACGAGAAGTAGTTCAACAATCCGGACTACCTATTTCTTACAACACCGAAATAAATAAAGGAATAAACTTAGCTAAGTATGTTAGTCCGAGATAATAATAATTCAATTTTGTAAAAAATATATCCCATGAATAAAATACTAAAAAGCTCCATTGTACTTCTATTTTTTTCAACAACAATTTTCATTATTCAAGTCAGTTGCCAAAAGACTTCAGATGCACAATCTGGAGGGAGTACATACATATTACCCACTGCAACTTCATCCAGGTTGGGCGGAATAATTGTTGGAGAAGGTTTAGATGTCACAAACAATGGCACATTGTCAGTTAAAACCACCACATCCGCAGCACCAAGCTTAATTTTCTTTTCCCGAAGTAATCCTGCTGGTACTAGAGGAGATGAAATTTGGAAAGCAAATATTGATGGTTCTAATCCCCAAAAATTAAATATTACATTACCGAGTGGCTATTTAATTAGTCTTAACCAGGCAACTCCTGAAACAAATGGATCTGCTATCGTAGTAACAACTGACCAAAAAATCATATTTAGAGCCACTATTTCAAGTGCCCCATGGTCTAGTTTATTTTCGTGTGATTTTAACGGTAGTAATGTTGTGAAATTATTGGATAATGTTGGAACTAGTTATGCCATATATTAAATAAATTATAGCCGATATACTTAAATAATTGAAATGATTTATGGGTATGCATTCTTCAGGACGTAAGCAATACTTTGAGATGAGATATTTACAAATGGATTAGTTCGTAATCCCATCCGGGGAGTTGTATAATTGCTTCAGCCAGATGTTTGCGGTGGCACTGGCAAATATTGGCTTCAAAACAAGTAAGGGCAATGCGTTTCTTTTCTTTTAGTAGGTGTAATATCTTTTCCTGCGTGGAAACAGTATAGGGCAATGTTTCTTTTCTGTATTTGGCAAACAGCTTGTCGTAATCAGCCTGACAGGTTAGTTCTTGTCTTTGCTCCGAAATTATGCCTACCTCCGGTAAATGCAGGTATTCAATTCCTACACTGGTACAAGCATTCAGCAGTTGGCTTTTGGTAAAGCCATACTTCATACTCTGTGGGTTGTTTCGTACATCTACCAATACCCGCACAGCTTTTCCAATCAGTTTGTTCAGGTATTGCTCTAAAGAAATGCCTTCATACCCGATTGTATAAAGAATGGTTTTGGAAGCGGTGGGCCTATATTGAGCTACTTTTTGAAGCTCTCCGGCATTCAGGTATCTTTCTGCTCTTTCACTATGAATAGCATAGTAGGGATGCTGTGTATAGGTATGATGTATCAGGTCTTTGTAATCTTTGTTACCATGCAGGATATAAAGCTGCTTTAGTGCCATCCGGTCTTTTTCCTTTAGCAAGCTAACATAATCCACCGGGTCAGCCTTTTCTATACCTTTATTACTAACCTGTACCTGGCCGTACTTTTGCATGGTGGAAATATCCGAAGCTGCCTGAAAGGAATAACAGCCAAATTTATACGGCACAAAATGATAGTCCGGCTTCTCCTGCTTCTGCGTATAGAGCAGTAGTAGCTTTTGCAGTTGGGTTTTGCCCAAACTGCCTCCAAAGCTTTGTATGAGGGCTAATATAACCTTTCGTCGGTAGAACATGGTACAAAGGCATCAAAGAAACCGAAAATTCAGGATTGTATGTGCTGCTCTATTTCCTGTTTTATCTTCTTGGCTGCCATTTCCAATTGTTCTTCAGAAATAATTTCAATTTTAGTTTTATCAGTGCTTTTCGACTGTATTTTCTTTGTGATAAAATTGTTTAACTCGGGATGTTCATGAGGTAAAACGCTTAAAAGATAAATATGAACAGGCTCTGTAGCACTGCTGAGTTCATCAAGTTTTCCCACCCATTTATAAACTTTATTTTTTATGGCATCCGGTCTGTTTAAATTAAACGAGACTGATTCAAAACAATTCCATGCTCCGTTTTTCCAGGCTTTATCAAACTCCAGTTCATCATTTTGCGTCTTTACCTTATGATGCTGGAAATGTTTAGTAATACCAGATTCATCAAAATGCTTCTTATAAACCTTATTCCACACTTCTTTATCCCTTCTGATTTCTTCATCTTCATCGGTTACCTGTATCCTGACAAAACGGGAAAACAAATCACTAACCGCAACCTCCGCATTTATATCCAGCGTTTTTTTTACTTCTGAGAAAATTAATGCACTATCATCTTTCGGCAAAACCTGTTTTGTAATACCATCCAAAGAAGAGTATTTCTCAAATTCAAATTCCGATTCTAATTGCCGGGAGATTTCTGCTATCGATTGTTGAATGGATTTTATGCATTTAATCAGGTAACGACTGTTCACTTCCGGGAAAAATTCAGAAATCTTGCCAATTTTGCTGATGAATTTGCCTCGCAGTATTTTATCCTGAGCATCGTAGAGTACTACGCCCAAGTTTACAAACTCACCGGACACCCTGTCCGGCAGATACCGGAGAACCTGATACTGTAAAGTCTTCATAACATCAGTTTTTTGAGTTCTGTAATAAACGATTCCTTGTGTTCACAAATTGCAGTCAGGTACTGCCTGATTGTTTCAAATTGCTTGGATTGCCACTCTTCCGGGATTAAGGCTTTTGCTGCCTGCCAGAATTCCGAGCTCAAGTTACTCAACCTGTCTGAGAATCCCGCATAGTCAAAATCCCTGCCCTTTAAAAAAGGCAGCAGACAATGCCGGTTTATCCATTCTAAGTCATTGGCACTTAGTTGCCATGGTGTCGGATTCTTAAATATATCCAATGCAAAGCCAAAAGCGAGTTCATGGTCAAAAATTACCATTTCATTACCGTTGGTAATCATGTTCGGTTTCTCCTTTGTACGGTCAGAGTTTTGGATAAAGACATCAAAACAGAATAGCTGCTGGGCAAATGGTAACTGGTGATTATTCAGTTCTTCATTAACAAGAATGGTTTTGTAACCCGGCACATATTCCGAACCATAATTAAAGCCAATGCTTTTGTGGGCAAGTCCCCATGCATCACTTCCCTTTAACAATTCAACAAACTCCGGTGAAATATGGACAAGGACAGGCTTCACCACTTTAATTTCCATCTGCATGGCAATAAATGCTGCCAGCAATTCCCGCATACAGGCTTCGGGTGACATTCGTTCGGCTCCTCTGAACTTTACCACATAATCACCCTTGCTTCCATGTTCATTAACAGCTGTAACCAATAAAGGTTTATTCGCCCCGGTGGTAAACTGCTCGTGCGAGCTGATGGCTTCAACAACCGGAAGCGAATAATCAATATCGGTGATTTTTATCATGGACTGTTACTTATTTACCATTAATGCCTCTTTTAACACCTGCTGCAATAAATACTCATTCTGATCGCGGCTAGTCTGTATGCTTTGTTGTAAGTCATCACAAAGGTTCATTAACTCGCTTAACTTTTCTACGATTCGATTTTGCTCATTAAGAGGTGGAAGAGGTACGGGCAATAAGTTCAAGTTTGTCTTGTTCAATGAAGCAAGGTTTGTTGACTTCTTGTATGTTCCCAAAAAATAATCTCTGGAGGAGTCAGAATTAATGGCATATTCAAAATATTGCTGATTGACTCCATCAATTCGAACAGCAAATATGTGATTTTGATGAATACACGGCTGTATGGAGGCTCCCCAAATGGCACACCGGCCAACTTTATCAAAATCACCTCCTTCGTTGACAAGGATATCAAATTGCTTTAAATAGTATTTTTTTGCTATTTCTATTGGGAGTTCGAGATATTTTACTGTACTTAAATCTACTGAACCCCTCTGAACATTTGCAACTCTTAAGTATGGATATTTATGCAGTTTTCCTGCAAATTTCTTTCCAAGTGCAATTCCTGTCTGTATATATGATATTTCACCCAACCTGCACCACACCCAATTCTCCGGAATCCCAAAAGGTATTTCTTCCGGTTTTATGGGTGGCAGCTCTTTTTCTTTTTTACCCGACTTAGCTTTCTCATCTTTTATTTTCTCCAGCAGGTCTCTTGCATGGCCGTCTTTTGGATCTTGCATTACCAGTTTGCCCTGCATAGCTTCCCGCAAGAAGGCTTGACGAAGTTGGATGAGTAAGCTGTATTGGTTATTAAGTTCTGCTTCTAGTGAGGTAATATTGTTCTTAGATGAAAATACCTTGCATACTGTTGGTCGGTATTCTTCAGGTATAAATGACAAATCCAAGTCATTTGATTTTCTTACTCGTTCGAGAATTGATATTATTTTTTTCTGAATATTTATTTCAGGAATCGGTAAAGGTGTTTTCAAAATTACTGTCTGGCTAATGTTGGGTTGTGCCCCGCCTTTGCTCATTTCGATAAATTTATATCGATGGGCTTTAAAGAACCAAAACAAGTAGTCCCGTTCAACGCAAGGTTTGGGAAAAACAGCACAAATTGCTTGGTTTGTAGCTGTTTTTATTCTTGTGATTGCTGTCTTTCCTGCTGTTGCACCATACATCGCAATTAACAATGTACCTTCTGGATGTAATTTAGCAGATGAATTTGCCAATCCCTTATCAGTAATATATTCCTCTGCTTGATCAATAAATCCATCGTTAAGCTCTCCTGATTTAACCCACGGAATATTACCCCCGTAATAATCATGATTCCCCCTTAGAGGAGTACCACCACTTGTGGTATCGGCTACTTCTTCAATTTTTTTATTAGGATATTTTTCATTGAGGTCATGAAAAATTGCTTCGGCAACTAATACCGAAACGTCAGATTTCTTAATGTAATCTGCGTAACTAATCTTCATTTCACTGCCTCCTTCAACTTGTTCAACAATTTATCACTTTTCAAAAAAGACTGGTGCAGCATTTCCATTAGTTCGGCACTGGTATATTCATGTTTCTCTTCCTGCTTCGTGGGGTTCTTAATGTCCAAATCATAGCCACGGTCTTTAATAGTTTGTATATCCACTTTCCAGCATACATCCGATTCCTTTCTTTTCTTCCACCATTTCTTTATAGGGTCAAACTCCTTTACCTGTATGGGTTTTGTTTTGCTATACGCTTTGTAGCCTTCCGGCATCCGGTGTTCGTAGTACCAAATTTCTTTGGTAGCCTTTCCCTTTTCAAAAAACAGCAGGTTAGTAGCGACCGTTGCATAAGGCTGGAAAACAGAATTGGGCAGGCGAATAATGGTATGCAGGTTACATTCTTCCAGCAACCGTTGCCTTACCCTTTGTTTTACTCCCTCACCTGTCAGGCTACCGTCTGGCAACACAATGCCTGCCCTTCCACCCTGTTTCAGCAGGTGTATCATCATTATCAGGAACAGGTCAGCACTTTCTTTTGTGCGGTAGGTTTGCGGAAAATTGGCTTCATTGTTATTGGCCACAATACCACCAAAGGGTGGGTTAGCCAGTATGGCATTTACCCTGTGTTTTTCTGTGTAATTGGTAAGTGGCTGGTCTAAGGCATCCCTGAATGTTATATTGGGCACTTCGATATCATGCAGGATAAGATTGGTGGTTGCCAGCAGATAAGGCAATGGCTTATATTCCCACCCGGCCAGATTCTCTGCAATGCTTTGCCTGTCCTCAACACTATTGGCCTGTTTCATCAGGTGTTCAATGGCACAGGTCAAAAATCCTCCCGTACCACAGGCAGGGTCTAATATCCTTTCTCCCAGCTTGGGGTCAATCATATCAGTAATGAACTGTGTAATGGCTCTGGGTGTATAAAACTCCCCGCTTTTGCCAGCACTTTGTAACTCTTTTAATATGTTCTCATACAATTCACCAAAAGCATGGCGGTCTTTGGCCTTATTGAAATCAATCTCGTTTAGTTTGTTGAGTACCTTCCGAATATTGGTACCACTCTTCATGTAGTTGTGATTACCTTCAAATACCTCCCTAACAATCAAAGCCCTTTTATTTCCAGAATGAACACTAATATTCCTTAAGGTTGGGAATAGCTTTCGATCAATAAATTCCAATAACTCATCACCGGTCATTCCTTCATCATCTCCGGCCCAATTAGCCCATTGAAGCTCTATCGGGATAGGGGACTTATACTTAGTACTCAGCATCTCCATTTCAAAGTCCTTGTCGGAGAAAATTTTCAGAAATAGCATCCAGCCTAATTGTTCAATACGCTGCGCATCGCCATTTAATCCTGTATCCTGCCACATGATGTCACGGATACTTTTTAATGTTCCTGAGATATTAGTCATTTTTATTCTTTATTGCTTTTTTCTTACTCCGTGTTTTGCTCTAATACTCAATAAAATATTCCATTATCGAAGTCAATCTTTGCACAGGTTCAAATTTGTAGTTTGTCTGATACTTCACGCATAGGTCATACAAGTATTATCGATACCATCGCCAAAATAGGCTGGGAATCTTTCGGACAACAAGTTTTAGAAACGCTTTTTAATATATGAGGCAGTCTCTTCTATATCCAATTCCTGAGATGTGTTTCCACTACGAACATAGAATTTCTTCTGAAGTGCACCGTTCTTATCACCAACATCACAGTACAAGGGAGCTTTTCCAGCCTTGATATCAATCTCACAAATCTCAATATCATTCACGATAGGAAACCTTACTGTGAGATTCAATGCCCCGAATTCTTTTCCAAAGGACTTATTCACGATATTTCTTAGGTGTAGTTCAAAATTGTCTTTGTTTGCTTCCTTGAAAGTATTGTAATCAGATTCTAAACCCAATATATCTCCCTCATCGGATACACCAATTAATAATTTGCCACCTTGCGCATTACTGAAGGCTGAAATAGTTTTAAGAATAATTTCTTCTATCTTTTTGTCAAGACGATTTTCTTTCCAGTTCCAACGCATTGAAGACTTGAACTCAAGAAACCCATGCTCCCCTGACTGTATCATATCCAACAAATCAATAGTAGTTGATACATTAACCTGACCAATAGAGATGTTTGTTAGATATGTATTCAACTCATTTGCTAGTATTTCTCTTCTTACATCCAAAAACTTCTCATAGTTTTCAACTTTCCAGAGGTTTTCATCTTCAGGAATACACTGAAGTTTTAAAGCATTCGGGAATTCTTTTTTTACTCTTTTAAGATAGACCTCTGCATATGTAGCAGATTTTTCCCTATTCTCTGTAGAAGTAAGTATAGCTCGATTAGTAACTTCTTGCGCAATAGCATAATGAAACTGGTTATCCATATCATAGATACCAGAGTCACGCAATACAGAATATGCAAAAATGTGATCACGTTCCAAAGTATATTTCTTTCCCATATTCTTTCTCAGCGATAGTCCGGTACCGAGACAAACTGCTCCTCTACTTTTGAAGTACCATTTCATTAAAGAAAAAAGTGGGTGACGAATATCACGTCCGATAAACTCAGATGGTTTAATTTCCAATGGTCGTTCCTCATCAATCAAGGCAAGCAGAGTGTCAAAAGGATTCGGATTATCACAAATTATCCCAATGTCTTTATCCAGCTTTTGTGGTAATTGGCTAATATATCTGAATCTTATTTGAGAATAGTAAAACCATTTGATAGCCTTTTTAATCTCCTCCTCATTCAGTTTATTGTCAGGCTTGTTAAATGTAAATGTGATTATTGGAATGAGAGCATATACTGAATTTATTTCATCGGTATGGTCAATATACGCCTGACTTTGTAATAAATTACAAACATAGTCTAGTACGCTGTTATCAAGCTTGTTCCAAGCTTCAATTAGTTTTTCTTTATTGTCTGCCGTATGAAGCTTTTCCATTTTAGAGCCAATTCTGTGAGTAACGGCCAGCAAGGCATAAACAACAAAGTCAAGTTTAAACACCCAACCCTGCTTTTCTAAGTCCTGTAGTTTCTTCTTGAATAAATTCCTTGCATTCGGCCAATACCCTGAAATCTGGGCTAATGCCAATTCTGCATCTGTAAGGTTAACTCCGCTGGCATTTACAATGTAGAAAATGTCAATAGCCTCTTTAATTGAAGCTTTTACCGGAATTATCTGTTCTAAAAAATCTCTATCCTCTATTCGTTCTATAGCTCGAATATTATTTGAAATAGTAGTTTCTCGTTCACGGGGTAATCTTTCGCCGTTGTTCCTTTTTTCCAATTCATCTGTAATGTCCCGCTCCCTTACTTTCCCTTTAAATATGTCAGTTATGTTTACCCAAAGTGGGTTATTCTCCATAACTTTTACTTTGTAATATTCCAGTTCTTGAGTTTCAACATTCACATATAGATTACGGACGTCATTTTCTATTTCCATTTCTGTATAATAAGGAGGTATCTCTCCCCTCATCAACATATAAAGGGTGGTAATACGTTGCTGGCCATCAAGAATAATTTTTACAGCTCCTTTGTTTTCATTGTATTTGTACTTGCCCTTTAACTCAGGCGGATTGTTGGTTTCCCAGGTAAGCATTGTTCCGGTTGGGTAATCCTTTATTAAAGAAGAAATTAAATTCTTTGCATCATTTCTCTTCCAAACATACTCACGTTGAAAGGCCGGAACGAATAACTGGTTTTCATCAATCTTATCCAAAATTTGTCGAATTTTCATTTAAGCAGATTTATAGAGTTCTTTTTCCAAATCCTTTAAAGCTTCCAGATATTTTTCCCTACTGCCAAACTCTTTTATTATTTCAACCGGAGAGCCATAATCAGTAAGGGGCTTCACTTTCAACACTTCCATGCTTTCAATATTTTCTATTCCTTCATCCGCGTATTTATCCAATAAGGCTTCCAGCACTTTCCTTGCCTGTTCACCGTACTTGGTAAAATAATTCCGCTTTTTCACATTGTTGGCTCTTTCCTTCCTTGTCAGCGGTGGCTGGTCATAAGCTACATGGCAAATGAGGTCGAACAAATCAACTTCCCTTCCTACGGCATCATATAAAGCTTCTACCAATACTCCCTGATTTTGTAATTCTTCAATGAGGGCTTCCTTCTTTTCCATGTTATTCCACTTTCTCAGAAATTCATCCAACGAAGCAAATTGTTCCTGAATGATTTTCTTGGTATGATCTTTCAGACTGGTAGTAATAGGCTTTCCCTGATTGTCGAAATACATTTCCCGGCTTACCAATACAGAGACATTTATGCCGTTCACAAATACCTTTTCTCTTGGACCTTCCTGAACAGTACTTGAGGTTTCATTTTGCGGGTACCGGGGTGCTGGCTTGGCTATTTCTATTTCCGCTCCAGTTATTTCATCTATTATCGGGGTTGTATCAGTTTCCTCTTCATCAATAATATCTACAAGGTCAGTTTCTTCAGATACCGGTTTTACTCGTATAGGATCACCATCGAAGTCTTTATCCGCAAACAAGTCGGTCACATTCCTGAAATCAAGGATGGTAAAATAAAGCTTCCCATATTCTTCATTTATACGGGTTCCCCTACCGATAATCTGTTTGAACTTGGTCATTGATTTTATCTCACTGTCCAGCACAATTACTTTACAGGTCTGGGCATCTACCCCGGTGGTCATTAATTCTGATGTGGTCGCAATGACGGGGTATTTTTCTTCCGGATTTATAAAGTTGTCGAGCTCTCTTTTACCTTCATCATTATCACCTGTTATCTGCATTACATATTTGTAGTTCTCGCCAGCTATATCAGCGTTTTCATTTCTGAGTAAGCTGGTCATAGCTTCCGCATGTTCAATATCGCAACAGAATACAATAGTTTTGGCAAATCGATCATACCCTTTAAGAAACTCCGATATTTTTTTCACCACCAGCTTTCTTCGTTCTTCTACAACAAGGTTGGTGTCAAAATCCGTTCGGTTATAAATTCTGTCCTCTACTACTTTGCCATTCTTATCCTTAAATCCTTTGGGTGGTCTCCATCCTTCCAAATCTATATCAAGCCCAATACGGATAACCCGGTAAGGAGCTAAGAAGCCATCATCAATACCCTGTTTCAATGAATAAGTATATACAGGATCTCCAAAGTATTCAATGTTGCTGGTTTCCTTTGTTTCTTTAGGTGTGGCCGTTAAACCGATATGTGTAGCGTTCTTGTAATAACTGAGAATCTCCCTCCATGCACTATCTTCCTTGGCACTCCCCCTGTGGCACTCATCAATGATAATCAAATCAAAGAAATCAGGAGAGAATTGTTTGTAGATGTTGGCATCTTCTGTGGAGCCGGATAGCCCCTGATACAATGCCAGATAAATTTCATAGCTTTTATCCACCTGCCGTTGTTTCACCACGGTCATCTTATCCCTGAAGTGTTTGAAATCACCTCGTCTTGTCTGGTCAATCAGGGCATTCCGGTCAGCCAGAAACAAGATTCTTTTCTTGGCTCCGCTTTTCCATAATCTATGAATAATTTGAAAAGCTGTATATGTCTTTCCCGTACCTGTGGCCATAACCAGTAAAATTCTGTTCTGGCCTTTTGCGATGGCTTCAACGGTCCTGTTAATCGCAATCTGCTGGTAGTATCTTGGTTTGCGACCTGAACCATCGAAGTAGTAATCCTGTATGGTAATCCTTTCAGCCTCCGGGGTAACAATGCCTTTAAATGTCTTGTACTTCTCCCACAGCATTTCTGGAGTTGGGAACGCATCCAGTGCCAGTTCGGTTTCCAGATTACCATCTGTGGCTGTTCTGTCATGAAATAAGAAGCCATCTCCGTTGCTGCTGAATACACAGGGGATGTCCAGAATTCGGGCATAATTCAACGCCTGCTGCATTCCTGCACCCACCCGGTGGCGGTTGTCTTTGGCTTCGATAATGGCAATGGGAATATTTGGCTTAAAGTAGAGGATATAATCAGCCCTTTTTTGTTCCCCCCTGGCAGTTATTCGGCCTCTCACATATATCTTTCCATCTGTAAAGGATACCTCCTCTAAATATTGGGACATCTTATCCCAGCCAGCTTTTTCAATGGCCGGGGTAATGAACTTGGTACAAATGTCCCGTTCAGATAAGGTCTTCTTATCGAGCATTTTGTGGAAGGGTTTACGACACAAAATACTAAAAATGTTGAGTTTGTGGTAGTTATGATGGGTAGGTGGTATGTAGCTACCTGGTTCTTGGCGAGAAGTACTATCTATTTGCGATAGAACCAGGCTTTTAAAAAGCAACTTTTACCAATGGTAAAGAATAAGTGATGAGTTGGACTTTGGATTCTGTCTGCCTACTGTCAGCCTTTAGGATTTGTGAAAATGAATTGCCCTTAATGAATAAGATGGCCTACATCAATCATTCAATTAGGTTCTCAATAAATACGTCGCTTCTGCCAGTTTTTCCACGTTTTATCAAACTCAGGTGCTTCTAAGTACTAATTGAATTCTTCAGAGTTTAATTCTTCATGAGAATTATCCTCAATTATGTTGAAGTTTTTTTCAATATGCTCACCAATTGCAACTGCAAATCCCTCAGTTTTTATATCATCATTTTCTGGCGTCATAAAGAACTGCCATTTTAGATCTTTAATTAGGTAACCTAAAAAATTATCACCAATAAATATAATAAATGTTGGGTGTTGGTATTTACCATACGCTTTTTGGACTTTTACAATTATCTCTCCAAGAACGGGATGTATCACATTAATTGTCAATTCATTCATAACAGAAATTTTACCAATAATGAAGATGAAAAAACATTCATTTAAACTTAAAAAATAAATTATTGAAGAGAAAACTAAACAGCTCCTGTTTAAAAACCGTTAAAGCCCCCTCAGTTAGAATCCTAGTGATTTCTATCTGGGGGGGCTTGCCTTTCGGCAGCGGCGGGGGTGGGATTCGAACCCACGATACCCCGTGAAGAGCATACCCGGTTTTCAATCGGGCGCATTAAGCCACTCTGCCACCCCGAATTGATCATTGACCAAATCGGAGTGACCATTACAATAATACATTTATGAATTCATTACAACAACAACCACACCTTAAAAAAATCATAATATAAACCTTAAAAATTACACTTCCAACGTTCCTGCATCCACCTTCATGGGCGATGGAACAGAACTTGGAAGCAACTGGAACCACATATATCTCCAAAAAGTATGAGGATGGTGTGTGAATAGCCATAACCTTCCGGATTATGGTAAATACCCAGCCAATGATCTTCAAGCTGCCTGCAAGAATTGAGCTTTGCTAATAGGCACTCTGGAAATAAGTAAAGCGTCCTTAATCAGCAACAGAGAAACGTATCCGGGAGCAAGCCTCCAGAACCGCATGGAAGATCATATCTGATTGGGTCGAGATCCAGCTGTCAATGATTCTCCTTGAACAGGCATTGCCCCTGCAGATATTCCTCCCTTATGTTTACGATCTTACCTGTGATCTGACTTTCTTTGAAAAGTTAGAGCAAAAGAATTTTAAACTGCTTTCAAATCAATGGAAGGCAGGACCAATTACTCGGTTATAATTAATATGCGTTTTTTTTTAACTGGCGGTGATTTGTTTCTCATAAAAAATTAACTACCTTTACTTTCCATCATAGCGGAAACTTTTGTAACTACCTTATTCTGTGTTGGATTTCTTGAACAAATCCAACACAAATTTTCTAAAACCCAGGGAGTAGTATCCCATTACGATCAGTTGTCCAAATAATTCTATTAAGGACATTTTTTCATTATCCATTGTTTGTATATAAAATCCGGTTTTGTCCGGCATACTTTAATAAATAGACGCATTTGAGCACAAAAATGATCTTCAAGCAATATTTTTTCAATGATTGCTGCGGGAGTAAATATTATTGTTGATAACAGCCCCCTCGAATGAAGGAGTGATATAAGAAGATTGATTCGATAGAATCTGAGATTCAACTTATAAAATAATATACAAAAAAATTATTAAAATACCAAATGTATTTAACTCTGCGGAAAAGGTAGATGACAATATAGGCTATTTTGAAGTTGGATGTTTGAAGCTGAATTTTAATATGCTTCACAGTATTCCACTAGATTTAGAAAGCTTGAAATTGACCCAGATTTGACAAAAAATGCCCAAAACCTAGATACAGGTATCATTTTTGCCCATATATTTGGGCGAGAATCTCCTTAAGAAGGTTCCTTAAGCACTGAAAAACCAATTATTATCCAACTATCCAAAAGGAGTTCTGTTATAATAATGCTCTTATTTCTAGCGTTTTCTACTCAGATCTTTCATCTAATTCAAATAAAAAAGACTATCAGGTTTTCCTGATAGTCTTCGAAGAGAGCCGGGCGGTCTACGACCCCGCGGTCCAGGAGTACCAGTCCTGTGCCTTAACCAGCTTGGCCACCGGCTCCTTTAAAAAATCCCCGGATGGCGAAACATCAGGGGTGTGTACCAAATAGCTCCAACTATTCGTTACACTGGGGACAAGGTATCTTGTAACACTTCGTGGGGTGGCATATTGTCACCCCTTTTCTGTTGATGCACTTCCGGAAAATAAAACCGGTCCCGCGACAGAATTCACAAGAACCTTGATACGCCGTGTTTTGACTTTGTGTCATAACTTGGGTATTAAGGGTGAGTAAATCACCTGGGAAATACCAGATGGCTATGAATATTACACAGCTATTTTTAAGACTTGACCCACCTTGGGCAGGCGTCTCAGATAATTAACATTCGGGGAAAACTCAATTTGTAGGAGGGAGATAGGGTACATATATTTATACTGCGTTTATGCCTCTCCTAAAATTATGCGAGGTCCCAGTCCCAAATCTGGGATCTCGTTGTTTTCATCCATTACAAAGAACTTATAAACTGTAATTTCCTAATATTTCAACCTGCTAAATAAACTAGTTTTACACAGCTGGTTGATATATTCTGTTTTCATAGGCAGCCGGTGTAAATCAAATGTAGTCGGCTCCTCAATAAAAACCGACCCGCAAATGTCCACCTATGTGGATAAGTGACTGGGAAGTTTTGATTCTCGCACCCACTCTGAATTTGGTAGAAAATCCTCAAACTCAGCAAAAAATAATTTTGCCATATCATTTCTTCATTAACTATAAACTACATGCAATCATCTGGTACAAGTGATTCATAAGAAATTGAAACAGGAACGCATCAAATATATGTACCCACATAACTTCGAAAAAATTTTTTCAACCGTTTATTTTAACTAATGTTAGGCGCGTAGTTATCCACATTTTCAGCATTTTTCAAAGGAAGGGAATTAGGTTCAAAATCGAGGGGACAGGATTTATAATACTCACGAGAATTACAAATTCCGCCATTAAAACCATAACATGTCCTATGTTATCACACAATGATTTATACTCTTTCTGGCGATTAAAAGAACAGGGAGGATATTGTCTAAACGGTTCGTTTAAAGATTTTTTTAGATGGCTTGTTGCATGCATTTAGACATTCAGTATTGAAAAACAACATATTGCGTCTGTTTTATGTCTAAACATGTCTAAACCTAATAACCTACTTTCTCTCAATTGCCCGTGAACATATGTAATTCTTAGAGGAAAAGAATATTTAAGAGAATAGACCGAGCAAATCAGAATATCCTGTATCATTATTTTTAATCCTGATATAAACATTTTTGTAAAAATACTTAAGGTACAGAGCTTTGCCTCTCAGGATAGCAGCCCTTCAAAAAGCTCCCTTAGCCCTTTGTAGTTACTGAATACGCTAAATAGCAAACTCACCAGATGAATCCGCAATGAAAGGGTTTTATACTACCGGCTAGCTTTGTGTTGCGGTTAGCACCATGAATCAGTTGTCGAGGAATAAACTCTAAAATCTGAGAAAATCTCTGCTGTCCGGGAAATTTTTTAATTTCACCTATTAGTGAAAGTTTTGTATTGGTAAACCAAACTTAACTAATCTGGGTGATTCTTGGGAACTCCGGGAAACTTGTAATTTGACCTTTTAAAATTCTGAATATGGCAAATAAAAAAATACACGAGGGCCGTAACGTAAAGCGCTTCCGCGAAATGCTGGGTATTAAGCAGGAAGCTCTGGCTTTTAGCCTGGGCGAGGATTGGAGCCAAAAGAAAATATCACAACTGGAGCAAAAAGAAAGCATCGATGCGCCTCTTTTGGAGCAAATTTCTGCTGTATTGAAAATACCTGTTGAAGCTATCCAAAATTTTGATGAGGAGCAGGCTATAAACATCATATCGAATACATTTAATGACCAATCAAATGGTTATAATTATTATCCTCAATTTAATATTAACCCCATTGAAAAATGGATAGAAGGATTGGAAGAAATTAAACGTCTGAACGCAGAGCTACTTAAGGAAAAAGATGAGCAGATTGCGTTGTTGAAGAGAATGTTGAAGTAGAAGCCAAATTAAAATATTGATTGAATATTTATCCTTTCTAAGACATTTGTCAAAGGGTAGTCAGGAGATCATGAAAAATTATACTACCTGATGAATGAACCCAAATTCTGAATATAGATTAGTATCCTTTGCATGTGTCTATTTGAAATTTTAAATCAAGTATAGAATCCAAAGGTTGATCCAAAAGCACTCTTGCAATTTTTGGATTAGGTGGATAATATTTCAACAAATATTTATTACCAACTTTGATCTTTTGCTTGTTAGTATTGAAGGATATGTAGTCGTTGTAAACTATTTGGTTAACGCAGTATTGAAAGTCAGCATCCGGCCCTCCATCTACAGGATAAGATATTTTGTACACTGTGGCTATCGGCATTAGAGAAACTATCAGAAAAACTGATATTGTGTTTATCCAGATCTTTGTCATAAATCTGTTTATTGTTTTACACCATTTTTTGGTGTTCACCTATCTTTTTTCTTTAACAATGCAATAGTGATTAAACTCGAAAGGACTGCTGTAAACAATATCACTAAAATAAAAATCCAAACCTCCAAGGTTATGGTATATATGTACTTACTGTGAACCTCTATTTTCATTTATTCCTATTTATAAATTCATATCCCTCCTTCATTCTGGAAATGGTTACCATTTTATTGCTTATTTCACTACAAAATAAAAATCTCCACCGGGCAGATCTTCACCGGTATACCCTAACAAATGCCGGTTATGGCTGGTCTCTTTTAAGTTGATCGTAAAATTCGCTTTATCACAGGGAGCCGATTCCCGATAGGTATTGATCGAATTACTTAGGATCATTTTATACAGTCCCGGCTTTTTAGGTTTAATAACCAGGTGGAACCGGTAGCGGTTATTTTCCTCCGTAAAAAAATAGGACCTAGTTAAGGAAGGATTGATTGCCCTGGATTCCTTACCATTTAACAGTATACAATCGAAATCATTGGCAACTTGGTCAAATGCACCGGTGCTTAGATTCTTTCTTCCAAAGGAAATCGTTGACCCTAAATTTGCCGCCCCCTTGAAAGGAACCAGGGTACCGGATTGCAATTCCACAAAGGAATTGGACACATCTATGAATACTGTGAGCGAATCGCCCAAACGCAGGGTATCATTATCCGGGAAAACCTTAGCAGGTAATTCAAAATTATAGTAGATGGCCGTACAATCCTTGGTGCAGTTGCAGGAGGAGTTGGTCAGCAATAGGACTGAGAAAAACATGATTACTCCATTGAAGATGCTTTTACTTATCATACTGCCTTAAAGTAGTAATTAATTTGAATAAAAAAGAATCCTTCCATGTCACCCTATTACGGTATTGCACCAACGAACGCGAATAGATAGTTTTAGGCCCACAATTACTTAAATCATGAAACAAACCTTATTCGCGGCGCTGGTTGCGCTCTTCTTTGTGCATTGTAGTAAAAGCGATGATGACACAAACACTACCCCACCTGAAGAAACTAATCAATTTGCAAACTGCCTGGTTACTCGTACTGAACGAGAAGGATTTGAACCGCATATTTTTACCTATGACAACCAGAAGCGTTTAATCAAACACGAATATGCCGGCTATGAAAATGTATTAACCTATACCGGGAATACTGTGATAAACACTCAAACTTCCAATGGTAATCCGCATTACAAAAAAACGATCACCCTCAACGATAAGGGCTTTGCAACCAAAATAAAAGTGGAAAATCCCAATGGCACCTGGAGAGAAGAACTATATGAATACGATGGTACCAGAGTGGTAAAAAAATCAACTTCAACTAATAGCAGTATTTCACCGAAACACAGCTATTATCAATGGTTGGATGGTAATATGGTTGGTGAAACAGATCCCGATTGAACTGTTTCAGCAAGGAGAGTATGCCGGCATCGCTGAACTTGAATTAGGCTATAAAATCATCCGCAATAAGAATAGGATTAAATCTATAAAATCGCCCTCCGGCACCATCACCAACCACAGCTATTCAGAAGATGATCAGGGTAAAATAATACGCCGGCAAGTGAGTTCTACCAGCGGAGCCAATTACAGTGAAAAGATCCTGTATACATGTAATTGAGGGGGACGGTTCCGCGCAATACTATTACATATTACTCCAAATAAAAAACTTCTACCAGTGGTTCGGCAACCGGACTGTCATCTGTGTTGGTAAGCATTAGATCCTTCATATAGGTCCACCACTTTCTCATTAGAGGATGTTTGGGGAGTTCCTCCAGCATCGTCGGGTTTTCGACTTTCATGACAGCAAATAAAGTCGCTGTTTCAGCATCCAGAAATATGGAATAATCCTGTATGCCATGCTCTTTGAGAAGTGATTTCAGCTCAGGCCAGATTTCATCATGCCGCCTTTTGTATTCCGCCTCCTTCCCTTTAATTAATTTCATTTTAACCGATATGCGATGCATAGCTCAGAATTTAATGTAAAAGATATCAATTAGTCCCTCCGCATGCAAAACAATTCATATCCAAAATCCAGCTTGTTATAGGTAACAAATCCAAATTGCTCGTACCAGGTGATATTTTTACTGGTTGATGTTTCGAGATAAACAGGCAGGCTGTCCTTTTCAGCCTTTTTTAGAAGTTCAATAAGCAGGCGTTTCCCGATTCCTTTGTGCTGATCAACCGGATGCACACCAATAAACCACAAGTAATAAAAGGGCGTTTTAGGATATAGTTGTTTGATTTTCGACTCCCGCTTCAATACCTTTTTTAGATTCGATAACCCGATTACGGAGAAGGCCAGTTCCAGATCCAGCAATACAGTTGACAGGGATGTTTTTTTCTTATGCGGGAATAAAATCAACGCGCAGGCTTTTTTGTCTTCGGTCAGGTATACTTCACCAAACCGATAACATAGTTCAAAAGAATAGGCCATGAGTTTTCGGAGCCTTTCTTCTTTTCGGCTATCCTGCTTTACGATGTACTGAACACTTTTATTATCAGCAAAGGATTGAACGAGGATTTCGACAACGGATTTCTTGTCTGAACGAACTGCTTTGTGCATACTCAATACTTCTTCGGTTCCATACTTGTATGCCGAACTCGGAGTACACGAATGACATTTTTATGAAATCGATATACAATCCTATATCGATGAATTTCAAAAGCCCTGTAAGTACCATTATTTTCTTTTTTATACTTATCGGGGTTATAGCATTCAGGGTGTTTTAGTGTTTTGTCCATGGCGGCGATTATTTCATCAATAACCACATTAGCATTCTGGGGCGAATCTTTGCTAATGTATCTGTAGAGAGCTGCCATTTCTTGCTGAGCACGGCGTGTCCAAACTATTTTGCTCCCCGCCATTGTTTTATTTTCTTTTTCATTTCGGCATTACTGATATAGTCGCCTTTTATGAATTCAGCTTCTGCTTCAGCTAGTTCTTTATTGTATTGCTCAATATCAATTCGACCTTCCTCCCGCTCAATATCATCCCGAACCAAGGCATAAATCGCTTTCACTTTTTGCTCCTCAGCTACTTCTAAATAGGATAATAATTTTTTACGCATTGCTACAATTGTCATACAGCATCAATTATACCATCTAATTTACATAAAATATACTACCCCAGAAATTGAAACAGAACGAACTATTTTTTCTAATCAAAAAATATATCCAGCTCAAAACTGTTTTTCACCATGGAGGATGCATACGCATTGGATGCCAATCCAAAGGTGGTTATCATCGTCAGATAAATTGCTTTGGTAGTTTTTGTTTGTTCTTTAAATACCCGAATTTTCTCTGCCAGTTCTGCTGCATATGCTTTTGTTATGGTAAACGGATGAATAGAGAACTTCATTTCACAAAGATTGATCACCCGATCCCTGCGATCAATTACCAGGTCAACCTGCGCACCCTGCTCTTTGTCGCGGCTAACCCAGGAAGAGGTGGTGGTTTGAATACCAGTTATACCCAATGCCTTTTTTATTTGTCCTATATGCTCCAGGCAAACCTGTTCAAAAGCATAACCGGTCCAGGCTCTTTTCTGCGGACTATCAAGGTGGTTCATCCAATTGTTCTCATCCAGCGTGGAAGAACTTTTTATCCATCGCAGGTAAAAGAGTGAATACGGATCTGATAATTGATAAAGACTCAGCTTTTCTTTATTACCATAGGAAACATATTTGCGGATAAAATGGCTTTCTTCCAGCTCCTTCAGGATTCGGGTAGTACCGCCGCCATTGGGCATTCCGGAAACTTCCAGCAGTTCATCACGGGTAAGTCCCCTTGCTTTTTTACTCAATGCTTCAATTATAGAAATATGCCGGTCCGCTTTTTGAAAGAGAGAATGATACAGGTTATCAAACTCACCTCGTAACAACCCATCCTTGGTAAAACACAATCTGTCAATATTCTGATCTGCACTAAGACCAGTATTCACCTGATCCAAATAAAACGGTATTCCACCCATCACCATATAAAGCAGAACAAGTTGATAACGATCAAAACCTGCCGACCTGGCTTTGAAATATTCCTCGCACTCCTGTAAGGTGAAAGGCTGGAGCCGTATGCGATGAGTGACCCGATTATGTAGGCCACCTCTGCTATTGATTAGCGTATTGATCATCCAGGCCGCCGCCGAACCACATACCACCAGGATAATATCGGTTCTAGCACTTGCCCAGGCATTCCAGAAATGTTCCAGTGCCGGTATAAATCCGGATTGTGCAGTATCCAGCCAGGGAAGTTCATCCAGAAAAACCACTTTTTTTTGATCCGTTGATTTTTCCAGCCAATTGATTAATTGTTCAAAGGCTTCCTGCCAGGTTTCTGGCTGCGGTTGGAGTTCCGCCGAAGTATCATATCTTCTTAAGGCAGCAGCAAAATTAGCCAGCTGCTGTGCCATGTTTACATTCGCCATTCCTGTCAGATGGAAGGCAAACTGATTGTCAAACGCCTTACGAATCAGGAAGGTTTTACCTACCCGCCTTCTCCCATACACAGCTACAAAGGTGGAGGCTTTACCCGCTTTCAGGTCAGATAGGATAGCTAATTCCCCTTTCCTCCCAATGATCTGCTGCATATCCCTCAATTTGGCTGCAAGTTAGTTTTTTGTGCACTTATAGCCAAAATGAATGTTCAATTTGGCTATAAGTCAACTTTTTTTCCAGTTATAGCCAAATTGACTCATTCAACACCAAACTTTAAGGCAAGGGGATTGCTTTAAATTTAAACGGAGGGGCTGACGGATCAGCATCCGATAGTGATAGTACAAACTCATATTCCCGGCCCTTTTCAAAAGGAAACGCAGTACTGAGTTGTACGGTCAACTTTCCGTACGACTGGATAGGTGATATAGTTCCTGTCGCTATTTCATTTAACCCTTCCGTGCTTTGTACCTGAAGTTTCAAGGTGGCTGGTTGAGAGGTTGCCAGGCCAAAATTTTCTACTACTACAGTTATGGCTGTTGTACCTGTACCCGGACTAAATACAGGTCGCAATGCAGACAAGATACCCGGTTCATATTCCACCCAAGGAGCACGGGTGTAGCCAAACAGGAGTTTTCCGTTTTTGTACCTGCCGATCAGCTTAGGTGCAAACTCTTCTTTGGTTAATCCATGCCCCTCTGCACTAAAAGTGAGTATTAAATCGCGGCCCTGTTTTTTACTTGCTACTACCTTAGCTCCTTTTCCAAAATTCACCTGTTCATTACTGCCAAATCGTAATGAACCAAGATCTATATCCTTATGCGGATTAAATCCTTTCTCAGCGCTGACCTTGATTTGAATGGTTTCTCCGGCTGCCGGCAAACTGGTATTCATCAGGCTAATTAATACTCCCGGATTCAGCGGCACAGAGATGTTTTTTGAACTGTGCCGGTCGCTGGCCTTATCTTCCTTCTTCAGAGTATCAATCACCGCAAAATTTGCCTGTATCGCCCTGCCCTGCGCATCCTGCAATATCTTGATGCGTTCAAACTTAAACCAGTCTTCCAACCTGCCATCTTCATGAAAAGCGATCCCCGGCACATAAGCTTCTCCCGGATCCGTTACCCAATTCACTCCATCTTTTGAACGCAGGTAAAAAGCAATTCTGCCCAACCAATCATTCACGATCATATGGTATTGAACTGAATCCCTCCACACCACCGGATCCTCAAATTCACCCGCCACATTCGGGTAGGTTCTCTTGTTGGATACCTGCCGATAAGTCGATAAACCTGTCTGGCTGATCCAGACTCCCCCACCCCGGCAAATCATCAGGTAAGAGCCATCGGGACGTTTGGCAAAAGTTAAGTTGGACAATCCTTCAATTATGGGGCGATCCCTTGGATCAAATTCAAATTTTCCTTCCAGCCAGGGGCCATCCAATGAATTGGCTACATAATTTTTATCGATGCAGTACAAAACATAGCGGCCATCTGTCAATTGAAAAATTTCCGGATTATGTCCCGCACCAATGGTATCTTTTATACTAAACGGACCAAAGCGGTTATTGCTGACCGTATGATAGACAATAGAACGCGGCCATTGTCCATGGCCTTTGGGAGAGCTTTCCGGCCATCCGCAAACAAAGAGATGATATGAACCATCAGCGCCTTTCACAATATTACCGCCCCAATAAGAACGCTCGCGGTCTTCAATACCATTGTCGATGTAACGTGGCAGTACATTTGCGCCTCCCCAGGAAGCACTGCTTAATTTTCCCTTGGGCATAGGAAGAAAACGATCCTTGAAGGCAGCACCTTTTACGAGTTGTTTCCAGCTTTCAGGACGAGGGCGCTCAGTGATTTGCGCAGTGGAGGAAATACTAACTGCGAACAGCGCAGTCAATACGCAAGTGAGTTGAAAGAAACGGCGACGGTAAGCTAATATCATATGGAACTACAATTGAATCTTCTCCACCTTTCCCTTCAATTTAACAGTGCCTTTGATGACAGGTTCACCACCTGTCATAGAACCGGCATCGATCAGGATGGAATGTTTGCCCTGAGACATCTCCGGCAACTCTTTTTCAATATTGATTTTGCGAATCAGACTTCCTTTGTCCGAGTATAATTTCATTTCTTTGGAGCTATCCCACACGAGTGTCTGTCCCTTTTTCATAGTAACGGGAACCGAAATTCTTAAGAAGTTGTCTATCTCCAATTCAATATTGGCGACTTCCGCATCTTCTTCACCTGCAACCAGCAACTGCAATTGTATTTTCTGAGATTCGCCACTGTTGTTGAAGTCGAAACGGGTATGCGTAGGTTCTCCTGGCTGCAATACTTTTTTTGGATGATTAAATTTCACCTTATCATAATGCGCCAGCGACCATTCTTTATTGGCCAGTTTTCGGAGTTGAAAATCATTCCCTGGATTTTTCAAGGCCATTCGTTGCTCAGTATTAAAGATGCCCAGGTTCTTGGCTTCCTCCCACAATACAATTGTTTCGATGATCTTATCGAGATTTGGATTCTTTTTATATGCATTGTGACGAAGTACCAACGCGTACCCTGCATTGTATCCTGCTGCCACGGACATCATCCATTCTACATCCTCCACCTGTGTATCAGCATTCACCAAAAACCAGCCCAGCATGTTGGGCATATAGTTACGCTCAAAGAAAGGCTGCAACCTGAACCGATGTTCCGATTGACTTTCTCTGAAGCTGGCATACCAGGGTTCACCCCAGTTGATATAGCTGTTGTGATTCCAATAGAAATGATTGATAATACTGGAGCCATTCACCACTATGTGTTTCACGCTTTTCAGAAACTCATCAGCAAAGTAATTCTCTGCATAATCACCCCTTCCGGTATAACAGGCTCCTTCATGCCCATCGAAATCCATATGAGACACTCCGGTCTCATTGAAAAAGCCTGCCATATTCTTAATCAACTGCTGTTGCATTTCCCAATTGGGGAACATGGTTTTGTAGGGAAAGTCCATTAACTTTTTAACCTGCTCCCCTTTTTTATGAACAGCCGGTTTCGTGTTAAATGCTCCACGTACGCAGTTGATCAGGGTATAGGGCTTTTCTTTTGAAACTTCCTGGTACCGGATGATCTCATTGCCAATTAGAATACTGTTCAATGTAGATCCCTGTGCAAAATATTCATATCCGTCAACTACAATGCTGGTGGCGGTTTCATCAATATCGGCAGATAAATTGGAAGTGCCGGCTGCCATCAGTCCGCTATTGAGAGCAGTCGTAACAAATGGATCATTGGTGGTGATAAAATTGGTGAGGGTATGTACACCGACCCGGATATTTTTGCTTGTGGCTTTCTCCACTAGTTTTTTCATTCCCATACGGCCGTTGGGAAATTGCTGTTTATTCAGATCGAAATGGCCCCAGGTATCAAAAGGATGCTCCTGGTAAATGGAATAAAAACCAAGGCGTTCTGTCAGTGAGAGTAAGTCATCAAACGTCTCTTCTGTAAAATCAGTAATAAGATAGGGTCGTCCTGTAATTCTGGTGGCCCTGGTCCATGCTCCGTCAATCACCGGAAAGGGAAGACCTTCTGTTTTGTTGATGCGACCCATGGTGGTAAGCGCGTTTGCTGGTGAAGTACCGAAAATTGCAATAGCACTACCTTCCAGTTTGTACTCCTTAAGGCCAGGCACCGGACAGTTATTATGATGATGCCAAACTTTGATAACTCTATCCAGGGATTGATTAATTGCAAAAGCCTGCATGGCAGAACCAAATTCCTCAGCACTAGCCGCACTACCTGCAATGGAGGCAGAGGGAGAAGTAACACCTTCTTCATTACTCAATTTTCCACCGATTGTTTTGGCATTCAGAGACCTCATACCAATCGCAAAGTTCTTATTACGAACAACCCCTACCACTTCGCCGATGGTATCCTTGATAGTAGTATTAAAAGGTCCCCAGAAAATAGCTTCTATCTTTTCCTTTCCGACAACTTTGGTCAATTCAAATTTTATATAATCGGCAGTCTCTTTGGCAGTAACCTGCAGTTCAATGCCGTTACCATAGCTAAGTGTTAGCAGTTTACCACGAACCTTAACAAGCTGCGGGTTGATTTCCTTGTTGGCGCTTTTAATACGGAGTAGTTGTCCCGGTCGACCATTGGGAACATAGTTCATACCACTACCGGCATCAACCATTTTAAGAATTTCTCCTTTGGGACTAATCTCCATAGAGAAGTTCTTTGTTTTTAAAGCCAGTTGTGCAGAGATAGTGGTTGTAAGGACTAATCCAATTAAAAACAGCAAGAGGCGCTTATGCATGTTCGTGGTATTTGGTAAAAAGTAATCAATCAATATGTCCCGGTTAGTGGACCAGCAACACCCGGGAGGAGTTACCCTTAGCAATGCAGCAGAGGGCTCCTGTAAATTATAGCTTTCTACACCTATACCGAATCGTTTGATAAAATCGAATTAAAATAAAGCAAAATAGGAGGTATATCCACTGGCGGGGGTATAAAAGATCTAGTATTGACTTATATAGTAAAACACATTTTGTTTTTCAAAGGCTGTCAATTTTACTCCCAAGTCTGTTTGCATCATACTATCCAAAAACAGTTCAAAGCGGGAATCTCCTGTTTTGATTACATTTTCAACTTCATCCTGATAAATCATTTTAAATCCTGGATACATATGGAAATAAGATTTATAAATATAATCTCCCGCTCTATTTTTCAATTTAGGATCCTGGTATTCGTGATCCATACAAAAACGTTCCTGCCGTCCACCAATATTCTCTTCTACGCTTAACAACTTGTTTGTTTGAGTAGAATAATAATAGCAGATACTATCTGATTCCGACAACCGCTCAACAACCACATGATTAAGATCCTCGTAAATTATAGAACCTGAACGATTCAAAGAATGAATAGCATGTACTACCTTATCACCAAGGAAAAATGAAATTCCGGAAGCACAATTATTGGATTCAGTTAACACACATTTTTGCACTGGAAGTATTCCGATTCCAGAAATCAGGATTGCATTTTTCGCATTTTTATCAAGCGCATAGGTTTGTAGCGAAAAGATAAAAATCGTCCATGAGAGAAAGAAGTATAACCAGCCTGATTTAATGCTTCTCATATAGGCAGCACAAAGTATAGGAAGTAGTGCTAATCCAAATACTAAAAGATAGTGATGCCTGATGAGGATCACATTTTCTGTGGCACTGTGTCCGGATAATAAAAATTTTACAAAATCCTCGCTCATCAAACTCAATGAGGCGATTAACGCCGGAAGCAGGATCAGAGTAAACTTCAGAAATTTTGGCATAGGCAATTCAATATTAGAAAAGGTATTAACATGCCATCTGCTTTAATTGCTCAATACCGGAAATAAATTTCACAATCGCATCAACAATTTCCAGCGCTTCACCAGGATGGAGATCGTTAACATTCCAACTTTTGATCCCACTCATTGTACCCCAAACCATATCATAGCAACCTTGTTTGCCTTTTACAATTTCAATCTCCATTTTTGAGCTTTGAAATAATCCTATATTTCTAACCGTAAAATCAAACTCCCTGCTACTTAATATTCCTGCTACTTTGAGATCATTGGTCCTACCATTTGCGATAAATACTTCATACTTGTTAGAGGTATTTATCACAAAATTCCCTTCATATTCATTAATATAAGTCTTCTTACCAAAAGCTTTAGTTAAAGCATCATTCATATGATTTCTCCAATCAAACTGGGTGGATTCAGTATGAAAGCTTTGACCAATCCTTTTTTTTATATATCTCGAATAATAAGCAATTAGATCGTCGTATTCTTTTTGATTTTCCGTTTTATATGCAATGTCAAGTGACTTTGCATCTGAGCTGTAATGGAGATTCATTGAAGACACAATACCTTGTTTTTCATTTAGATAAAGTTTCGAATGTAGATTAGGAATTAGTATTGGCTCAAATCCAATTTGGACTACTTCCGCGATGCTTTCCTTTTCGCCTTCCCGAACAAAGATTTCGACTTCAATATTTCTTTTTTTAATTGTTTCAAACCGCTGTAAAAGTTTATGCCATTTACTGATTTTGATATACGGACTTACGATGATGATTTTTTCATCTGCTTCTTCAATTAAAGTCATTATTTCACCTGAAATCTGACTTGGCTTTATTAATTGCATAAACTATAAAATGAATGGATTCCCTAACGTTTCCCTTTAAACGACCAGGGATAATTTTTATTGAGGAAGCTGATTAGAAGGAATGAAACGGGAAGAAGGGATGACGGGAGTTAAGGGAAATAAAAAAGCCCTGATAAACAGGGCTTTTTTTGGTGGAGAATACCGGAGTCGAACCGGTGACCTCTTGCATGCCATGCAAGCGCTCTAGCCAGCTGAGCTAATTCCCCTCGTGATAAGAACTTCCCTTTGCGGGATTGCAAATATAGAGTGCCCGCTCACATTCAGCAAAAAAATCTGGTAGGCCAAGAGCAAATAAAAAACCGACCCGGAAACATATCCGGATCGGTAAACTATGAATGGAGCCTTAACCTTATTTCTGCTTGATCAGCTCAACGTTTACAGCCAGTTTCACATCATCAGACACTACTACTCCACCTGCTTCGGTTACAGCACTCCAGGTGAGACCGAATTCCTGGCGGTTGATTTTGCCAGTCAGTTCAAATCCGGCTACGGTATTGCCATAAAAGTCATTCTGAATACCACCAAACTCAGCTTTCAGGGTTACCGGTTTGGTCGTTCCGCGGATAGTCAGATCACCAGTCAGTTCATAATCTGAACCTGAAATATGTTTCAGCGAGGTAGATTTGAAAGTCAGTTCGGGATGACCTGCAGCATCAAAAAAATCGGCGGATTTCAGGTGTCCATCACGCTGTTCATTACCTGTTGAAATACTGTCAATCTTAGCTGAAAAGCTTACCTGCGCATCGCTGAAATCATCTTTTTCAGCTTCTACAGTAGCATCAAATTCATTAAACTTTCCAGATACAGTGGAAATTACCAGGTGTTTCACCTTAAAGGTGATCTCAGAGTGACTCGCGTCAATTTTCCAGGTTGCCATGCTATTAATTTGTTTAGTTGTTTACGAATAAGAATTAATTAGATTACAAAATTAATGTTACAACATCAATCTACCAAACAAAAAATCCGGATTACTCCGGATTTTACAAATAGTTAGGAATTGAGAATTAGGAATTATGAATTAGTGTACAGATCCCCAATTCATAATTCCTAATTCTTAATTCTTAATTGTCTAATCCCCCCAAACCTGGTCCTCTCCCTTCAGCCATCTCTTCACCAGTTCCGTGGTAATCGACTTCGGACGCTCCAGCGGGAAACTTAACAGGCGATCCCAGATCAGGCTGGCCATCACTCCCAATGCCCGGCTTACGCCAAACATCACGGTGTAGAATTCATATTCTTTCAGTCCATAGTGCACCAGCAGGGCTCCGGAATGTGCATCCACATTGGGCCAGGGGTTTTTCACCTTACCCAGGGATTGCAGAATGGGAGGTACTGTTTCGTAAATATTCCAAACTGTCTGGCACAGGGGATCATCCGGCATGTGTTTTTTACCAAATTCCATCTGGGCTTCAAAACGCGGATCTGTTTTACGCAACACAGCATGACCATAACCAGGAACTACTTTGCCGGAGGAAAGGGTATCCTGTACATATTGTGCAATCTGCTCTTTTGTTGGGTTGTCTGTGCCCAGGGACTCCTGCATCTCAAAGATCCACTTGATCACTTCCTGGTTTGCCAGTCCGTGTAAGGGTCCTGCCAATCCATTCATACCTGCTGCAAAACTCAGGTAAGGATCACTCAGGGCAGATCCTACCAGGTGCGTGGTATGAGCAGATACGTTACCGCCTTCATGATCGGCATGGATGGTCATGTAAAGGCGCATCAATTCTTTAAAGCCCTCATCTTCATAACCCAGCATATGGGCGAAATTACCCGACCAGTCGAGCAGGCCATTCGGCTGAATATGATCATTGTTCTTATACTTACGGCGATACACATACGCAGCAATGCGGGGCAACCTGGCAACCAGATCCATCGCATCGTCAAACGTATGTTCCCAGTAATCTTTTTTGTTCATGCCCTTCGCATATTCCTTGGCGAAGTTACTTTCTGTTTGAAGGGCCATCACGCCCACCACAAACATGGTCATGGGGTGAGTGCTAAGCGGAAGTGCATCAATCGTATTAAATACATGGGTAGGAACATGCGACCGGCGCTGCCATTTGGCGGTCATCTCATTTACATCCTCATCAGATGGCAATTCATTAAAGAGCATCAGGTAGAACAGTCCTTCCGGCAGGGGCTCACTACCACCTTTTGCTTTGGGCAGTTTGGCCTGCAACTCAGGAATGGAATATCCTCTGAAACGAATACCTTCCTGTGAATCGAGTAAAGAGGTCTCAGTTACGAGTCCGGTTATACCCCGCATACCCTGGTAAACCTGTGATAAGCTTACTTCTCCGATTACTTTATTTCCGTGTTCTTTCAGCAAGGATTTGACCTCAGCTGCTGCCGTGTCTCCCTTTTCTTTCAGTTTTTCTTTATAGCTTCCCATGAAGAAGATTTTAACCAATAAAATTAGCTATTGTCGATGGTACAACAAACAAATATTCAACAGTGTTGCGTTAGAATCCCATTAAAAAGCGGTAAATAACAATTACTTAGGAGCTTTCTTATAAAGATAGAAGGCCACCAACATAAAGATCAGGTTGGGGAGCCAGGCAGCCAGGATGGGATGAAAATTCCCCTTTGTAGAAAACACTGTCGAGAATTTATCCATGATCACAAAAGTGGCAGCAGAAACAATTCCAAAAGCCAGTTGAAGACCAGATCCTCCCCTGGTTTTACGGGCCGCAACAAATACTCCCATCAGGGTAAGGATGATTACGGAAACAGGAGTTGCGAGTCGCCGCCAGAACTCCACCCGGTAAGTATTCAATCCTTCCGTACCTCTTATTTGCTCGCGCCGTATGAACTCATACAATTCAAAGGAATTGAGTTTGTCTTTGAGGTATTCATCCCGCCTTAATTCATCCGGCCGCATATTCAGATCCACTTCCATATACGGATGTTTCTGAACGGTTTCTTTGAGGCCATCGATCTTGCGTTCAAACACATTTTCCGCCCGCCATTTTTTGGTGGCTGTATCCCAACGAACATAATCCGACCTGATATTATAAATGACCTCATTGCCTTTGATTCTTTCCAGGAAAAAATTACTGGCAGATTTATTCAGGGTGTCATAATATTTCATGCCCACGAACGTCACAGAATCAGAACGGAAATAGAAATCGCGGCTCCCGCCAATGCCCGCAGAATAGGTACTGTTCTTATCGATATAGGTCAGCTTGAACCGGCTGTAGATTTCATTCGCTCTTGGGATCACCATTGCATTGGCCCAGAGCATGATACCAGCCAATAAAAAGGCGCCCATCAAATAAGGCCGAAGGAATCTGCTGTAGGGAATTCCGGTTGCCAGGATCGCCACGGTCTCAGAACGTGCGGCCATTTTGGAAGTAAAGAAGATCACCGCGATGAATACAATCAGGGGAAAGATCATCGAGATAATAAAGGGTACAAATCCAAAATAATACTGGGTTACAATGCCCATGAAAGGCAACCCGGATTTCACAAAATCATCGGTCTTTTCACTGGTATCAATCACCACTGCAATAACTGTAATGGTGAGGATGGCGAACAGGAAAGTCACCATGAATTTTTTAAATATATACCAGTCGAGGATCTTCATGCCATGCCGATAAAAGCGCTCAAATCTAGTTGAAAATTGGTTAAGGCTTTCACAACCTGGTTTTGAGTACCGGGATCATCTCCTTCTTCCAGCTGTTGAAATCACCGGCCAGGATATGTGCCCTTGCCTGCTTCACCAGCCAGAGATAAAACGTAAGATTGTGCACACTGGCGATGGTCAGTGCCAGGATTTCCTTCGCCTTCACCAGGTGGCGCATATAGGCTTTGGTATAATACTCACTGAAAGGAGAACCGATGCCATCATCGAGGGGACTGAAATCTTTCTCCCATTTTTTATTATCGATATTGATCACGCCCTTGCTGGTGAACAACATGGCATTGCGGCCATTGCGGGTGGGCATCACGCAATCAAACATATCGATGCCCAGGGAAATATTCTCCAGGATATTCCAGGGAGTACCCACGCCCATCAGGTAGCGGGGCTTATCAGCAGGTAAAAATTCACAACAATGGGCCGCATGTTCGTACATCATTTCTTCCGGCTCCCCTACCGACAAACCACCAATCGCATTGCCTACAGCCCCTTTGGATGCCACATATTCACAGGAAGCCTGGCGCAGGTCTTTATACGTGCTACCCTGCACAATCGGGAACAGGTTCTGCGTGTGACCATATTTATCAGGAGTTTCCGAAAGGCGTTTAAAACATCGGTCCAGCCAGCGGTGCGTCAGATCCATGGATTTTTTCGCATAGGCATAGTCGCTGGGGTAAGGGGGACATTCATCAAATGCCATAATAATATCGGCCCCGATTACGCGCTGGATATCCATCACCGACTCTGGCGTAAACAGGTGCCGGCTACCATCAATATGGCTCTGAAAGAGGGCGCCTTCTTCAGTCAGCTTACGGTTACCAGCAAGTGAAAACACCTGGTAACCACCACTATCTGTAAGGATGGGGCGATCCCAACCCATAAATTTGTGCAATCCTCCTGCTGCTTCCAGCACTTCCAACCCAGGCCGCAGGTACAGGTGATAGGTATTACCCAGGATGATCTGGGCATTGACATCTTCTTTTAACTGCTGCTGACTCACCGCCTTCACGCTGCCCACGGTACCAACAGGCATGAATATGGGCGTTTCGATCCTGCCATGGTCGGTTGTAAGGGTGCCTGCGCGGGCTTTTGAAGCCGCATCTTTTCCACAGAGCTCAAATGATAGTGCTGCCATAAGGGGAGCAAAGGTAATTAATCTTAATTTCGCCGCCGGCATCATCACCCAGACCAACCGTGGACGTTTATGGATTTTCAGCAACTCAATCTTGATTGGGGTTTGATCAGCCTTGTGCTGTTCAGCCTGGTAAGTTTTATTCAACTCCTTTATTACTGGGGTATTTTCAGTCGCCTTGCCTTTTTCAAACCCAAAGAAAAAGACCATTCCCAAACCCATCCGGTATCGGTGATCATCTGCGCGCGCGATGAAGCCGGCAACCTGGCCCGCAACCTGCCCGGCGTGTTGTTTCAGCAATACCCTTCGAGCCATGAACTGATTGTGGTAAATCATAACAGCCAGGATGATACACGCTATTTGCTGGAAGAATTCAAGAAAACCTTTAAAGGATTGCAGATCGTGAACCTGGAACATGAAGCCAAGGGCATACCAGGAAAAAAATATCCACTCTCTATTGGGATCAAAGAAGCAGATCATGAGATCCTGTTGCTTACAGATGCAGATTGTGTACCTGCTTCCGAGCACTGGTTGTATAAAATGCAGAATGCCTATAAACCGGGCATTGAAGTGGTGTTGGGATATGGAGCCTATACCAAAAAGCCTGGCCTCTTGAATAAACTGATCCGTTTTGAAACCTATCATACCGCACTACAGTATTTATCATATGCGCTGGCTGGGGTACCCTATATGGGTGTGGGCAGAAATCTTTCTTATAAGCGGGAATTGTTTATTAACAACAAAGGCTTCTCTTCCATTAATCATTTGCCTGGCGGCGATGACGACCTGTTCATTAATAAAGTAGCACATAAAGGCAATACTACCGTAGTGCTGGACCCGGAAGCTTTTACGTTGTCGGAGGCTAAGAAATCCTTTGGCGACTGGTTCCGGCAAAAAGAAAGACATTATTCAACCGGGAAGTATTATAAAGGCAAGATCAAGTTTTTGCTGGGGACTTATTCGCTGAGTTTGTTCCTTTATTATCCTCTGTTTATAGTAGCGATGTTATTGGCCGACTGGAGAATTGTGCTGGGCATTTTTGGTTTGCGTTTTATTTCGCAGGCAATCATTCAATATAAAACCATGCAGAAGCTGGGAGAGAAAGATCTCTTTGGCTGGTGGTGGTTACTGGATATCTGGATGTTCCTGTATTATTGCATCTTTGCACCAGCAATATGGAAAAAGCCTCGTCAAAACTGGACCTGATAACTGAATTCTTTGCGGATTTCACCCCACGCCAACTGGAACAACTGGCTGCGCTGGATGAACTGTATCGCGATTGGAACAGCAAGATCAATGTGATTTCAAGAAAGGATATTGATCATCTGTATGAGAATCATGTGCTGCATTCCCTGGCAATTGCTGCGGCATTTGAATTTCCTGCAGGTGCCAAAATATTGGATATTGGCACTGGTGGTGGTTTTCCAGGCATTCCTCTCGCGATCTATTTTCCGGAAGTGGAATTTCTGCTGGCGGATAGCATCAATAAAAAACTCACCGTGGTGAAAGAAGTGGCTGCAGCAATAGGCCTTATGAATGTAACCACCCGCCATACACGCGTAGAAGACATCAAGGATCGCAAATTTGATTATGTTGTTTCCAGGGCAGTAGCCCCTTTAAAAGACTTATGGCAATGGGCCAGGCCGGTGCTGAATAAACGTCCGTCTGAGGGAAATTTCCCGGCAAGCGGGCTGATCTGTTTGAAGGGCGGAGACCTGGGACAGGAGATATCTGAATCACGTTTGCGGCCCCGGGTGATGGAAATCTATGAACTGTTTCCGCTTGACTACTACCGGGAAAAATACCTTTTGTACGTTCACAAATAAATTGTACTACCACAAAGTAGTATTGAATACCCGCGAAATTTCCTAGACCTTTGTACGATGGCAATTACTGTTTGTATTGTGGATGATACCAATGACATCCGGCATGCATTGGAAGAGATTGTGCGGCTATCTGACGAGTATGAATTGTTAGGCAGTTTTGCAAGCGGGGAATCCGCAATGGAAAAAATTCCCATCCTGAAACCCAATGTGGTATTGATGGATATCAACCTGGGAGGAATCAGTGGCATTGAGTGTGTTCGACGGCTCAAGCCTTCCAATCCTGACGTACTCTTTATGATGTGCACAGTGTATGAGGAAGATGAAAAAATCTTCGAAGCCCTTAGTGCAGGTGCCAATGGGTATATTCTGAAGAAGACCTCTCCTATCAAATTACTGGAATCCATCCGCGAACTCAGTGAAGGCGGTGCACCTATGAGTAGCCAGATTGCCCGGAAAGTGGTAACTGCTTTTCAAAACCGGGGACCGGTGCAGGAGAGCCTGGTTGGAGGAAATGATGCCAAACTCGGCGTACTATCAAACAGAGAGAAAGAAATCCTCGAATTGCTGGCAAAAGGCCTGCTGTATAAAGAAATTTCCGCACAACTCTTTATCAGTCAGGAGACTGTGCGTAAACACGTGTATCATATTTACGAAAAACTGCATGTTAACAACCGGGTGGAAGCAGTCAATAAGTTCTTCGGAAGGTAGTCAAAATACCCACTTTGTGGTATAGGACAGGAATTAGGTTAGTCTATTTTTGTTGCTCGAGAAGGGATGCCTCAAATAACGTTAATCATTAGCCTTACCTTACCTCCTCAACCACTCGAAACACCTTATGCTGTCCACAATAATTAAAGCCGTCGCAGTGCAACGGCTTTAATATAGGGACTTTTCTTTTTTGGTGTAATTACCAATTCAATTCCAGTTTATTATCTCTCGGATTTACATCCGCCATACGTCCGGATGGATCGATTTCAACGGATTTTATATCCTGCAGTTTTCTGTTGGTGCTGATCTGGAAAGTAGGATGTGTCCATTTCCAGGCATCGTATACTTTGCGGGTGATGGAAGGATCTTCCACCGGTTTGCTGCCAAACATCAGGTACATGGGTACATAATGTAATTCTTTGGTGCCATCGCGGAATGTAATCACCACATCAATTGGCATAGGCATTTTACCGGTTCTCTTCAGTCGGATATTCGTAGAACCTGACTGCTCAAACAAACTGTCGATACCATAGTCGATGGTTTTGGTAGTATTCACCCAGTATTCCTGGTACCAGTCGAGTTCAATACCGGATCTCTTTTCTGCCACCCGGATGAAATCATGCACATTGGGATGTTTGAATTTCCACTGGTTGTAATAATCCAATAGGATCTGATCGCGCACTTGTGCGCCAACAATATAACCCAGTTGCTCCAAGAATACTTCTCCTTTGGAATAAGAGGCAATACTATATGCAAAATTGGTTTCGAAATGATCTGAATGGGTAGTCATGGGTTCTTCGAGACCGCTTCTAACGAGCGCAAAATAGCTTTGATAAGAACCTGCATGCGGATTCTCTTTCATGGCGGGATCCACGATAGAACGCTTGGGACCAGTGCTCACTCCTGCTGATGTAATAGCGGCTTTCTCTTTATCCAGCGTTTGATAATATTCCGTAACCAGGCTTTCCCCAAAGGAAGTGAAACCCTCATCCATCCAGGCATATTTGCTTTCATTGGTGCCGAGAATCATCTGGTACCAGCTATGCATCCATTCGTGGAAAGCAGTACCAAGACTGGGGCCGGCCAGGAGCGTAGACATGGGATATTCCATACCACCATCACCACCATGGATAAACGAATATTGCTTATAAGGATACTTACCGAATTTGCTTTCAATGAATGGCAATACCGCTACAGCAGCATCCGCCACTTTGGTCCAGGCCGCATCATTTGCTGCATCATTCGGTTTGTCATTATATAATACGTGAATCGTTGGACCATTTGGAACCTGGCGAACTACATGTTTGAATTCTGGATCTGCTGCCCACATAAAATCGTGCACATTGGGAGCAGTGAAATGCCAGGTGAGCTTGGGTGTATTTGGCACCACAGGTTTGGTACCCGGAGCCTCGTATCCAAATCCGATTGCCTGTGCATTTTGCAGGTAACCGGTACCACCAATCATATAGTTACGATCGATGCTGATCTTCACATCAAAATCACCCCAAACGCCATAGAATTCGCGGGCGATATAGGGATTCGGATGCCAGCCTTCATAATCGTATTCCGCCAGTTTGGGATACCATTGTGCCATGGAATACCGAACACCGGTGTTGGGGTTGTCTCTGCCAGCTCGACGAACCTGCAGGGGAACCTGGGCTTCGAAGTCCATATTCAACACCACTTTGGTTTTGGGCAGAATAGGTTTGGTGAGTGTCACTTCCAGGATGGTTTCCTGCTCTTTGAAGGGCTGATCCACACCATTCATTTTGAGAGATTTCACCCGCTGGTATCCTATTTCATCCGGCTTCAGGTTGGCAATTCGATCGCGTACCCGGGGATCCCAGTCGGCGCGATTGCCAATTTTGTTTTTACCCAGTTCCTGGCTTCTCACATCCATCATACTGTTTGGCTGAAAAGCATTCCAGTAAAGATGGTAGTAAATCTTTTTTAGGGTGTCGGGGGAATTGTTGGTGTAGGTCAAAACCTGCTTGCCAGTGAAGCGATTGGTCTTGACATCCATATCGATCGTCATTTTGTAGTCGACCTCCTGCTGCCAGCGACTAGGCTGGGCCGTTAGAGAGGAGTTGACTACCACTAAACAGATAAGTAACCAGGACAAATGTTTTTTCATATGCGCGTGTTGATAAGCTGAAACGGTAAATTTCAGAAAAAATGCCAAGACTTAAGCGGGAGCTTTGGAAATCTTAGAGAGTGAGTTTATCGCGTACCAGTCGTCCTTCTTTGGAGAAGGTCAGGTCGCGTTTATTCAAATCTGATTTACTCACCAGCAGGCGGTACTCGGTTTTATCGCTGGGCTGGATGAGCTCAAAGTAGCCAACAATTTCCCAGTCGGCGTATTTGCTCTTGTCAAGTCCCTCCATTACTTCCTCCGGCAGATCCTCCTGGGTGATTTCTTTTTGGGAGCCGGTCCAGGTGCCATCGTTTTTAAAGTAGGCTTCGTATTTATCGCCACCTAATTGGAAGTAAACAACAAAATGGGAGAGTTTATCTTTCCATTCCACACTTTCCGCGTTCCGGTATTTGTATTTAAACGCATCCGTAACTACGGCAGGAATTTTACGGATCTGGGCATTTAAGGGCTGAGTGATCGCAATTCCGGTCAGAACAAGTAATCCAAACAGTACAGATCTCATATTGACGTTCATTGATAATATACAAATATCCTTAACCACATGATAAGGAAATCCTAAAAATCAGGCAGTTGTACCTTCAACTACCAGTACAATCTCCCCTTTTACCGGTTTGGTACCGAAATATTGTGCCAGTTCTGCCAGGGTGCCGCGTTTGGTTTCTTCGAAAAGTTTGGTCAACTCCCTGGATACAGCAGCCTGACGATCAGGCCCAAAATAAGTTTGCAGTTCTTCCAGGGTTTTCACCAGGCGCATGGGGGATTCATAAAAAACCATGGTGCGCTCTTCGGTAGCCAGTTTTTTGAGCAGGGTTTGTCTTCCTTTTTTAAGGGGAAGAAAACCTTCAAAGCAGAAGCGATTGATCGGCAGCCCACTGTTTACCAGGGCAGGCACAAAGGCAGTGGCGCCCGGGAGGGTTTCGACCTTCACATTGTTTCGGATGCATTCACGCACCAGCAGGAAGGCCGGATCCGAGATACCGGGAGTACCTGCATCCGTGAGTACAGCCATATTTTTTCCTGCCACCAGTTGATCCACGAGGTGTTGCAACACTTTGTGTTCATTGTGCTGGTGATAGGGAGTCAGCGGTTTTTGAATCTGAAAATGATTCAGCAGGCGGGCGCTGTTTCGGGTATCTTCTGCGAGGATAACATCCACCTGTTTCAGCACATCCAGTGCGCGAAGGGTGATATCCTGCAAATTGCCGATTGGCGAAGGAACCAGATAAAGCATTACTGCACGCTTATCTCAAATTGCTCCATAACGGGGTTGGCCAATAATTTTTTAGCTGCCTGCTCAGCGATGGCGCGGGCTTCATCTGCAGAATTGGCTTCCACCTGGAGACTGATATTTTTTCCAATGCGAACATCCTGGATAGCGTTGAGGCCCAGATTTCCCAATCCGCCCATAACGGCTTTACCCTGGGGATCCAGCAACTCTTTCAAAGGCATTACTTTAACCTGAACTGCGAAAGTCATTCTGTTTTGTTTTTAAAGGCCAAAGATACAATAATATAAACGAGGAACACGACCGGCATGGCAGCCCATTTCAATAAGAAGGCTGCAAGAATGGCAACGATAATCACCAGGTATTTGGGCATGTTCTCTTTGAATCCAAAACTTTTGAATTTAAATGCCATGATAGGCAGCGTGCTAACCATTAGGTAACTCACCAGTAAGATGATGGCATAGAGCACCCATTTATTTAATAAGAGATTGGCTGCCCAGGCTGTGTTAGCAGACCAATACAAAAGCGGAAAAGAAGCAATCAATAATCCAACTGCGGGAACCGGAACACCTTTGAAACCGTATGATTGTGTGGTATCAATGTTGAATCTTGCCAGGCGATAGGCTGCAGCGCAGGGCACCAGCACAGCAGGTAAGGTCCACCAAATAGAAGCATCCAATCCGTTTACCTCTTTTGCCAGGCTGAGCCGTAGGAATTGATAGAGAATCAATCCGGGTGCAACACCAAAGCTTACTACATCAGCAAGCGAGTCGAGTTGTTTGCCCATTTCAGAACTGGCTTTCAGCAGGCGTGCAACAAATCCGTCGAAAAAATCTACAACAGCGGCCAATGCAATAAACAGGGATGCCAGGTAGATTTTCTCGGGCATATCGAGCAGGTATTCACCAGCCGGTCCATTGGCGATGATGATACCATTTTGCAGGATCGTGATAATGGCAAGGAAACCCAGCACCAGGTTGAGCAGGGTAAAGAGGTTGGGAATTTGTTTCATGTTATCGGTTAGCGGTGGGCGTTAGTTTATTTGGATTTCATCAAACGTTCTATTTCATCAGCACTGATGGGAATATTAGCCATGAGGTCTTTATTCCCGGTGCGGGTGATCCAGAAATTGTTTTCAATGCGAATTCCCATTTTTTCTTCTTCAATATAAATGCCTGGTTCAATGGTGAATACCATACCTGCTTTAATAGGTTCTGTGCGGGTTCCGAGATCGTGCACATCCAGTCCCAGGTGATGAGAAATACCATGATACAGGTATTTTCTATACGCGCGGTTTTCCGGGTCTTCGTTTTTGATCGCTTCTTTGTTGAGCAGGCCGAGTTTGAGGAATTGTTTGGTGGCTTCTTCCCCTACTTTATCAGTGTATTGCAAAACAGTGATACCAGGCTTGAGAATGGATTTGGCATAATTGTGCAAATGCAGACAGGCATTGTACACTTCTTTCTGACGTTTGGTGAATTTACCATTTACTGGAATGGTGCGGGTAAGATCTGCATTATAACCTCCGTATTCAGCACCAAAATCCATCAGCAGGAGTTCACCATCGAGGCACTCGCGGCTGTTTTCAACATAGTGCAAGGTGCGGGCACGATCACCACTGGCAATGATGCTTCCATAAGCGGGACCAACAGATCGGTTGCGCAGGAATTCATGGTAGATCTCAGCTTCGATTTCATATTCCATCACACCGGGTTTCACGAATCCGAGCAGGCGGCGAAAGGTTTTTTCAGTGATATCGATTGCCTGTTGAATAACAGTAATTTCCTGGGGAGTTTTAATCGCCCTGAGTTCTTTCATGATGCGCGCCGAACGTTTGTAGTTATGTAAGGGATAACGACGCTTCATCTCTTCTGCATACCGATAATCGCGAACCGGCACCAGGTTGGCCTTACGATCATTTTCATTGGTATTCAGGTAAATGGTATCAGCCAGATGTATCATGGGTTGCAGCACTGCATCCAGGCTATCCAGCCAGATAATGTTTTTAATTCCAGAGATGGCAGTAGCTTCCTGTTTGCGCAGGCGGTGACCATCCCATTTTTCTTTCAGTTCATTGGGACGCACCAGTACCAATACCTCGCGCATAGCAGGGTCTGGGTGAAAAGGCGCCAGCAGCAGCATGGTATCTTCCTGCTGGATACCGGTCAGCCAGTATAGGTCAGAGTTTTGCTTGAAGGGATAAAGGGCATCTCCATTTGTTGGCAGCTCATCATTGCTATTGAAGATGGCAATGGACATGGGGTCCATGGCTTTGACAAATCGTTTGCGGTTCTGTATGAAGATGTTGGAATCTAATGGTAGGTGTTTCATGTACTTAATTTTCAGGGCTCTAAAAATAAGCCTGATTTTATTTATGGGTCTAAAATTCTGCTTTTCTGTTAAAGATGGGGCGTGCTTCAGAATTTGTAAAATATAGGTAATCTCTAATACTAACAGTCGTTAGTTTGAATAAATCAAAATTTAATCGTTTTTGTTTTTGATATTTTTTAATAGAACAGGCTTTTAGTTAAACAAAACCATATGCGTACACCTGACACATTGTTATGCGAACTAAGGGTCAACTCTTAGATTTGTCCGCAGAAACGCTTGCATACTATGTCAGTACCTACCATCTTTTTCCCTGGTGATCAGCTGATTTCAATGGGATTAAAACTCAGCGACCAGGTGCATTATCAATCCGAGCCCGAAGAATTAGTTGAAGATACCCTGCGTTTAAACCAGGGAATGTTAAACGATACCGGGGCGCTGGTGATTGAAACCGGTGAGTTTACAGGTCGAAGTCCAAAAGATAAATTCATTGTGCAGGATGAGATCAGTGAAGGATCCGTTCACTGGAATGAATTTAACCTGCCCATACGTGAGGAATACTTTTTTGCAGTTAAAAAACAGATCACGGAATATTTGAGTGAGTGTCCGGAGATCTGGGTTAGAGATGCATTTGCCTGTGCGGACCCTCGGTATCGCATGGCGATCCGGGTGGTGAATGAACATCCGGCAATCAATTTGTTTGCTTATAATATGTTCATTCGTCCGACTGAGGAAGAGTTGGAGAATTTTGAACCCGAGTGGACGATTTTATCAGCTCCGGGGCTCAGGCTGGATCCGGTTGTTTCCGGAACCCGCCAGCACAATGCTGCGATTATCTCCTTTAAGTACAAGACCGTTTTGATTGCCGGAACCGGTTATACCGGTGAAACCAAAAAAGGCATTTTCACGGTGCTGAATTTTATCCTGCCCAAAGACCATCATGTGCTGAGCATGCATTGCTCTGCAAATATGGGCGAGCAGGGTGATACTGCCTTGTTCTTTGGATTGAGCGGAACCGGGAAAACTACCCTGAGTGCAGATCCTGCCCGCCGCCTGATAGGTGATGATGAACATGGCTGGAGTGATACCACTATCTTCAATTTTGAGGGAGGCTGTTATGCCAAATGCATCAACCTTAGTGAAGAGAAAGAACCCCAGATATTCAGTGCTATCCGTCCGGGTGCACTGGTAGAAAATACCCGTTTTTATCCTGGTACCTGCACCATCAATTTTGATGATGGATCGATCACTGAAAACACCCGCGTTTCCTATCCGCTGGATTATATCAGCAATGCATTGGAACCATCTATTGGTCCGGCTCCAAAAAACATTTTCTTTTTGACCTGTGATGCCTATGGTGTATTGCCTCCGATATCGAAACTGAGCCCGGAGCAGGCTATGTACCAGTTTATTTCTGGATATACTGCCAAGGTAGCCGGAACAGAAGCAGGCGTAACAGAACCTAAAGCAACTTTCAGTGCCTGCTTTGGAGCCCCCTTTATTCCGCTGCACCCGGCTTTGTACGCAGAGATGCTGGGAGAAAAGTTGCGGGCCGGGGAAGTGAATGTGTGGATGGTGAATACAGGCTGGACAGGTGGTCCGTACGGAACTGGCAACCGCATCAAGCTGGGGTATACTCGGGCGATGATTTCAGCTGCTTTAAATGGAAGTCTGGATGCAGTGGAAACAGTGGTGCATCCAGTATTTGGAATGAAGATGCCGGTTCGTTGTGCCGGAGTACCTTCCGAACTACTGGATCCCCGCAAGACCTGGGCTGATCCTGCTGCCTATGATGAAAAGGCAGAGGAACTGGCGAAACGATTTATCAACAACTTTAAAAAATACGAAGCAGGTACACCGGCCTCCATTTTGGCAGCCGGACCCAAACTGCGCTTCTAACGATTTTCGGTCTCAACGTTGCTTGCAGTCCGCCCTGGTCCCAGGGCGGTTTTTTTTCACCCGTCCGGTGCCACCGGACGGGTGGAGAAAAGATTTAACGCTTTGGTGTAAGCTAACAGGAATCAAATTGCGTTATTTTGGAAAAACACTGAGGAAAATGGTTTGGGCAATTCTGATGCATTTTTTTATGTTACTGCCGGCAAAGGAAAGTGAAGCTAAAGATGCAGATGCTATTAACTGGAGAAACCGGAGAACACTGAGCTGGTCTGATTTTAAGGCATCGCCTGTACAAACAGCTCCCAATGCGGCGCTGACCAGCACATCAATCCTTATAAATTACCGGTATAATGATGAATCACTTCAGTTCAATTTGACCTGTGTGTTTTATCCGCATAAATCCTGGACCAAGGTGAAAACCTCTCATATACTGGCACATGAACAGGGACATTTTGATATCAGCCAACTTTTTACCAGGAAACTGTACAAGGAATTGAAGGCTTATAAATTCAAGTCGGAAACGGTGGACAGAGATGTGCAGGCAATTTATCAGCGCATCACACAGGAACAGGCTGACTATCAGAATTTATATGATAGGGAAACCAATTTTTCAAGGAATGTAGCCGGACAAGAGAGTTGGTCACAGCGCATAGAAAAGGAATTAAAAGAAACTGCTGCCTTTGCGGATTACCCGGAACAATAATCCCTGTACTTTTCTTTTCCTGAGTAAACGTTGCTGAACCCATGTTTGCATGTATGCAAGAACTGTATTATGCAGGTTCCTCTTTTCCTCTTTTCTCATACCCCACTAGTTTAACAGGATGGACAGTTACATCTTCCTCTTCACTAAGGTACAAGTAGGGAAACTTCGTTGGCAAGGTGTTTTAACCCAGAATGAAAGCGTGATATCAGGGCTTTAAAACAACCCGTACAACTGGGCATCCACCTTGGTAATGATCTCACCCAGATCTTCTTCCTTTTCTGCAAATTTGTTTTTATCAACATCAATCACCAGCAGCGGACCTTCCTTATATCCTTCAATCCATTTGTTATAAAAATCATTAAGGCGCTTCAGGTAATCCAGGCGAATATTTTCTTCGTATTCTCTTCCTCTTTTTTGAATTTGTCCAACCAGTGTAGGGACCGAAGCCTGCAGATAAATCAGCAGATCAGGTGGCTGCACCATGGATTTCAGGGTTTGGAAAAACTGGAAATAGTTTTCAAAATCACGCTTGCTCATCAACTGCATTTCGTGCAGGTTGGGCGCGAAGATATGTGCGTCTTCATAAATGGTACGATCCTGCACAACAGTTTCCGTTCCCCTATGAATTTCAAGGATCTGATTGATCCTGCTATTTAGAAAATAGATTTGAAGATTGAAACTCCATCGCGGCATGTCTTCATAGAAATCGTTCAGGTAGGGATTGTGATCCACATCTTCAAACTGTGGAATCCATTTATAGTGCTTACTCAAGAGCTCTGTCAGCGTGGTTTTACCGGCACCGATATTTCCTGCTACAGCAATATGTTTTGGTTTTTTTCCTTTCGCCATAAAATGTTTCCTGGATCTTTACCAGGGTGTTCAATATAGGAAATTAATAGTATTTCAGTCCGATTGCTTCTCTCACTTTTTCCATCGTAGCAGCTGCGCTGATTCTTGCCTTTTCAGCACCCATTTCCATAATGCGCTTCAGGTAAGCCTGATCCTGCCGGATGCTTTCTGCCTTTTCGCGGATTGGCGCCACAAAGCGGATCATATCCTCTGCCAGTTGTTTTTTCATATCACCATAACGGATAGCAGCCTTATTATAATCTTCTTCAAATTTCTGAATGGTATCAGCGCCGCTCACCAGCTTCATCAGCAGGAAAATATTTTCGATATAATCCGGCATAGGCATGTTGGGTGCACTAGGACCCGCATCCGTTTTAGCCTTCATGATCTTCTTCCGGATAAGATCATCGGAGTCTGAAAGAAAAATCGTAGCATATTGATTTTCGCTCTTGCTCATTTTGCCGGTGCCATCCAAGCTTGGCACTTTAATCAGTGCTTCACCAAAGTTGAAGGCAAAGGGTTCAGGAAACACCTCCCTATAGCGATGATTGAAACGATTGGCAAAATTCCGGCTCATTTCAAGGTGTTGTTCCTGGTCTTTTCCAACCGGAACCAGGCTGGCGCGATGCAGGAGTATATCAGCAGCCTGCAATACGGGATAGGTAAGCAATCCGGCATTTACATTTTCCGGATGTTGGCGAACCTTATCTTTAAACGTAGTAGTTTTTTCCAGTTCTCCTTTGTAGGCCAGCATATTGAGCAGCAGGTAGAGTTCCGCCGTTTCATATACATGGCTCTGACAATAAAGAGCTACTTTTTCGGGATCGAGTCCGCATGCAATATTCTCTGCCAGCACTCTATGGACATTGGGTTTTAATTCCTTTGTATCAGGATGTGTTGTCAAACTGTGCAGGTCTGCCACCATAAAATAACAGGTATATTCCTCCTGCATCCGCACATAGTTGCGGATGGCGCCAAAATAATTACCCAGGTGCAGGAATCCCGTGCTCCGGATTCCACTCATTACAATCCCTTTTTTTCCATTTTCCATAGCGCGGCGAAGATAAGAACCTTATTTTTGTTCATAGCATATGGAACTGACAAATGAAATGATAAAGCAACTGGCTCAATTGAGCCGGCTTCACATCGAGGAGGCTGATCTGCCGCGACTGAAGGAAGACCTGGGAAAAATGATCCATTTTGTGGAAAAGCTGCAGGAGCTGGATACTACCGGAGTGGAGCCTCTGCTTCACATGACGGATAATATGGATGTGTTAAGGCCGGATCAGCTCAGCCCTTCACTGGGCCGTTCAACCGCTTTGGCCATTGCACCAGACGCAGATGATCAGTACATTTATGTTCCAAAAGTGATTAAAAAATAATATGAGTGAATCCATTATACATCTAGAAGGTATCCATAAGAGTTATTATATGGGTAAGCAGGCGATTCCGGTATTGAAAGGTATTACACTGGATATTTTCCGGAACGATTATGTAGCCCTGATGGGTCCTTCAGGTTCCGGCAAGAGTACCCTCATGAACATATTAGGTTGCCTTGATTCACCTACTATGGGCAAATACATTTTGAATGACCAGGATGTTTCCAAAATGGAAGACGATGACCTGGCCACTGTTCGTAATAAAGAGATCGGGTTTGTGTTTCAGCAGTTCAACTTGCTGCCCAGGTTAACAGCTGCAGAAAATGTAGCCTTGCCCCTTGTATATGCCGGTGTTCCTAAAAAGCAACGGATTGAAATGGCTTTGGAGGTACTGAGTCGGGTTGGATTGGCAGACAGAAGTCATCACAAACCCAATGAACTCAGTGGTGGTCAGTGCCAGCGGGTGGCCATCGCGCGAGCGTTGGTAAATAATCCTACGTTGATCCTGGCTGATGAACCGACCGGTAACCTGGATTCCAAAACCTCTGTGGAGATCATGGCGATCTTTGATAAAATACAGGCAGGCGGAAATACTGTAGTATTGGTAACGCACGAAGAAGATATTGCACAACATGCCCACCGGATCGTTCGTTTGCGTGATGGACTGATTGAAACAGACCGGGCGAATGTGAGGCAGCCTGCCCCTGCCATGCACTAAACATTCTGCATAGTTTCTTGTTTCTTAAGGAAGTAGAACACCATGGCGCTTAAAATCTATACAAAGACCGGGGATGCCGGGAATACGTCGCTTATTGGGGGAACCAAAGTGCCCAAGAGCCATATTCGCATTGATACCTATGGAACGGTGGATGAATTGAACTCTTATATCGGGCTCTGCAATGATCAATTGCAGGATGGCGAATCAAAACATATGCTAAAAGAGATCCAGGATCGCCTGTTTACGATTGGCTCTTCATTGGCCTGTGACCCGGACCGCGAGCCAATGATGAAGATCCCGGATCTGAAGGAATCGGATGTGCAGTTACTGGAAACTGAAATCGACCGGATGAATGAAAAAGTACCGCCGATGCGTTCCTTCATTCTGCCTGGTGGTCATGTGGCAGTTTCTTCTCTTCATGTGGCGAGGTGTATTTGTCGCCGTGCGGAAAGATTATGTGTTGAATTACAACAAAGCGGCGGATTTGTAGATGCCCTGGTAATTAAATACCTCAACAGGTTGAGTGACTATCTGTTTGTATTGAGCAGGTACACTGGGCATTTGCTGGGGGTGGAGGAAGTGCCGTGGAAACCGAGGACGTGAGACGTCAGACGTGAGATGTGAGACGTGAGACGTCAGAAGCAGCAAACAAATTAACCGGGGAGAATTAGGGAGTAAAAATTGGAAAGTGATTTTATAAAAAAGTGGGTACCAGGGGTCTGGTACCCACTTTTATGTTTTGGGGTGAGACCTTACCCATGCTGTGATTCAATTTTTCTTTCTGTGAGCCAATTATCACAGTTCATGAGCCAAATCTGACTGATATTGAGCCAATTAAAGAGGTTTATGAGCCAATTAAGGAGGTTCATGAGCCAATTCAAACTTCAAAATTAGTTGTTATAATTTGGCCTGAATACCAGTAGCAAAGGGACTTTCGGGGGAAAAATCTATACAGCTCTATAATTGCCATGGATCAATTTTATTGAACTTATCCTGCGTAATCCTTCGTAATCCTACGCCATCCTACGTCTTTCCTTTGACCCACCACCAGCCCAGAAGCACCCATGATCCGCTTCCGGTCCCTTTCCCCCTCTTCCTTTCCTCCATCTTCCTTTCCTCCTTCTTCCATGCCTCCTTTGTCTCCCCTCAAACAATCTTCCCATCCTTCATATGCACTACCCGATCACTCATTTGAGCGAGCTCTTCATTATGGGTAACAATGAGAAAGGTTTGGTTGAGCTCTTTTCGCAATTGAAAAAAGAGTTCGTGGAGGTCGCGGGCATTGGAGGAATCCAGGTTGCCGGTGGGTTCATCTGCAAATACGATCCGTGGGTTATTGATCAGTGCCCTGGCAACAGCTACCCGCTGTTGTTCACCCCCGGATAGGGCGGAAGGTTTATGATCAATCCGATGTCCCAAGCCCAGTCGCTTTAAGAGATCTTCCGCGCGGTCTTCAACCTCTTTTTTAGGCCGTTTGGCGATCCAGCCCGGGATACAGACATTCTCCAGCGAGTTGAATTCAGGTAAAAGGTGGTGAAATTGAAATACAAAACCGATATACTGGTTGCGAAAGGCGGATAATTGTCGGGCACCCATGCCTGTGACCCGGGTATGATGAAGCATCACCTCTCCCTGGTCGGGCTGATCAAGGGTACCGAGAATATGAAGCAGACTACTTTTACCAGCGCCGGAGGACCCAACAATGCTAACAATTTCACCTTGCTGTACAGACAAATCCACTCCTTTTAATACTTCTACCGATCCATAGGCTTTATGAATATTTCTTGCTTCTAGCATGCAACTATATTGAAAAGATGAAAATCATAGGTATACGAATTGACAATATTAAGCGTTGTTAGCGAAAGGATTTGGAAATTTCGTATTAACCCCTACATTTGCCGAAAATTTAAAACCTCTACGATGTTCTGGACACTTGAATTGGCATCCTATCTGGAAGACGCTCCCTGGCCAGCTACTAAAGATGAGCTGATCGATTATGCCATCCGTAGCGGGGCCCCTATTGAGGTAGTGGAAAACCTGCAGGAACTGGAAGACGAAGGTGAAATTTATGAGGGCATCGATGATATCTGGCCCGACTATCCCTCCCAGGAAGATTTCTTCTTCAACGAGGACGAATACTAGAATAGGAACCCTAAGAATTATAAAAAGGCTGCGGATATCGCAGCCTTTTCAATTATGAATTAGGAATTAGGAATTATGAATTAAAAACACCCCAATTCATAATTCCTAATTCCTAATTCATAATTCCTAATTCATAATTCCTAATTCTTACGTCTCACTTTCCTTACTCCGCTCCCAAACTGGTCATCACTTCCATACTCACCCCGGTAGTAGAATAACCACCATCGTGGAAGAGGTTCTGCATGGTCACCATACGGGTGAGGTCAGAGAAGAGGGTAATGCAGTAGTTCGCGCAATCTTCCGCAGTGGCATTTCCAAGGGGTGCAATCGCGTTAGCATAATCATAAAAATCACCAAACCCTTTGATGCCTGTACCAGCTGTGGTTTTAGTGGGTGATTGTGAAACTGTATTGATCCGAACTTTTTTGTCTTTTCCGTAGTGATAGCCAAAGCTGCGTGCGATAGATTCCAGCATGGCTTTGATATCTGCCATATCGGTGTAGAAAGGATAGGTTCTTTGTGCAGCCATGTAGGTCAGGGCCACCACACTACCCCATTCATTGATGGCATCCAGCTTTTTGGCTGCGGCCAGCATTTTGTGCAAGGACAAAGCAGAAACATCTATTCCCTTCTGAAAATAATCGTAATTCAATTCTGTATAGGGAATATTCTTTCGGATATTCACACTCATGCCAATTGAATGCAGTAGGAAATCGATCTTTCCTCCAAGCACTTCCTGCGACTTGGTGAAAAGATTTTCCAGTTCTTCCATATTGGTAGCATCGGCCGGAATGATCTCAGAACCGGTTTTTTCAGCCAGTTTTTTGATCTCTCCCATACGCATCGCAATAGGTGCATTGGTCAAAACAATGGTTGCACCTTCCGCATGCGCTTTTTCTGCCACTTTCCACGCGATGGAGTTTTCATCCAATGCGCCGGAAATAATGCCTCTTTTGCCTTTCAGTAAGTTATAGGACATAATGAAAATTTAAGATTGAATAGTTATTTCGCAGCGAAAATAAGCAGTTACTGGTACTTTTAGGCGTTCGCTATCAGTTCCCTGGCATTTTCTATGGCGATAGCAGATGGTTTATCGCCACCAATCATTTGCGCAATGGCTGTTATACGCTCAGAGGCTGAAAGCGTTTTAATATTGGTTTGGATTGATTTGCCGGCTTTTTCTTTATACACAAACAGATGACGATCTGCTTTTCCTGCAATCTGCGGTTGATGCGTGATGCAGATGACCTGGCGGGTGGCTGCCAGTTCCTTCATAATCATACCTACCTGTAAACTTGCTTCACCTGAAATGCCCGTATCAATTTCATCAAATATCATGGTAGGCAGGTTCACTTTTTTAGCAATGAGCGATTTGATACATAACATCAACCGGCTCAGTTCTCCCCCACTGGCAACTTTCCGGATGGAAGCAAACTGGTTACTCTTGTTGGCATCAAATAAAAAGTCGATGGCATCCATTCCGGTTGTGCCAGGCTCCACTGTTTCGATCTGTACTTTTAATCGCGCATTCGGCATACCGACCCTTACCAGCAACTGATTTACCTGCTTTTCAATAACCGGGAGTTGTTTTTTTCTTCCCTCGCTTATACGCGCGCCCAGGTTTTTCATTTCCTGTTCGGCAGTCGCGACTTGCTGGATTAGTAACCGGATTTTGTCATCCAGTTCTTCGATATTCCCAAGCCTTCCACTTAGCTCTGCATGTAAGACTACCAATTGTTTTGTCTCCTGGAATCCATGTTTCTTGAGCAGTTTATAACCCAGGTTTAATCGCTCTTCAATTTGTGAAATCCGTTCTGCATCATAATTCACTTTATCCCCCAGGCGATCTGCTTCTTCTGCAATATCATCGAGCTCTATCTGCGTTGCTGTGAGGCGTGCTTGCAGCTCTTTCAGTTCAGCAATCGCATCTGTAAATGGAGCTACCTGTTGAGCCAATTGTTTAAGCGACTGCACAACAGGCTGCTCACTGTATTTCAGTTGTTGTGTAAGATTGGAAAGCGCGAGTTTGATACCTTCCGAACTATTGAGCAGTTTGCTTTCTTCTTCCAATTCTTCCAGTTCATTCTCCCTGAATCCAGCTTCCTCCAATTCATTGAATAAGAACTGCAGATAATCCTGCTCTTTGGTGCTGTTCAACTTTTGCTCCTCAATAGTAGCCAACTGTTTTTTGCAGGTTTGCCAGTGCTGGTATTTCAATTGATATTGATGGATCAGGTCCTGGTGATTGGCCATTGCATCCACCACCATCATCTGAAAATCTGCTGAACCAAGTGAAAGCGTATCAAACTGGCGATGCAAATCCACCAGCAAAGAGGATAAATCCTGCAGTTGCGTAAGGGAGGCTGGAGTATCGTTTATGAAAGCGCGGGATTTCCCATTGGGACTAAGTTCGCGCCGTATGATGAGTTCTTCCTGGAGATCCAGTTCTTCTTTTTCGAGAAACTTTCTGACTTCCTGTTTATCCGGAACTGCGAACACTCCTTCCACGACTGTTTTTTTCTCGCGGTTCAGGATTACACTGCTGTCGGCACGTTGGCCTAAAATAAGGGAGAGTGCTCCCATTAAAATGGATTTACCGGCACCAGTTTCACCTGTAATAATTGTAAGACCTCCATCAAAGCGGATGTCCAGTTCATCAATGATAGCATAATTCCGGATTCTCAGTTCCTGCAACATACACTCAAATATGCCGGCAATTTAGGGAATAGTTGCCGCCACTTCAATCGCCATGAAAAAAATCCGTCAAAAAACGCCTCACCCGTCCGGTGGCACTGGACGGGTGAGGCAACCCATGAAAAAGGCCCGCAACCTGCGGGCCCAATCTCGTCTCACGTCTCACGTCTGACGTCTCACTTCCTCACTTCACCTCTACTCCATCATTCAGCTCATTGTCTACGAGGATACGACCACAGTTCTCACACACGATAATTTTTTTACGCTGCTTGATTTCACTCTGACGCTGAGGGGGAATCGCATTAAAGCAACCACCACAGGCATCACGCAGAACAGGCACAACAGCCAGACCATTGCGGTAGTTACCACGGATACGGTCATACGATAACAGCAGACGAGGCTCTACTTTATCGCGGGCTTCAGACGCCATTTTATTGAAATGTTTTTCTTCTTCTTCTGTTGTAGCGATGATCTTTTCCAGCTCGTCTTTCTTGTGCTTCAATACACCTTCCTTGGTTGCGATTGCTTTCTTCGCTTTGTCCAGTCCTACTACCTTATCAGAGATCTCTTCATTCGCATCCTTGATATGCTTTTCAGCCAGTTTAACTTCCAGCTGCTGCATCTCGATCTCTTTGGTGATGGCTTCAAACTCGCGACTGTTCTTTACGTTGGTACTTTGCTTTTCGTACTTCTTGATCAGCGCTTCCGCTTCCTTAATGGCTTCTTTTTTCTGGTTGATGAACTCATTGATGCCATTGATCTCTTCCTCGATACGAGTCTGACGGGCGTGTAATCCCTGGATCTCATCTTCCAGATCACTCACCTCAATCGGCAATTCTCCTTTCAGGATCTGAAATTCATCGATCTTGGATTCGATCTTCTGCAAGCTTATGAGAGAAACCAGTTTTTCTTCAACCGAAAAGTCTTTGACAGTTGCCATATTAGTGTTTAGAATTAACTATAATAATTCACCGGGTTGGTTTTCACCCCCGTTTTGAAGACGGCAAAGGTAGGAAATTTTTTGGCCAAAATATCATAGAGTAGATCAACCGTGTATTGCTCACTCTCAAAATGCCCGATATCGGCAATCACCAGCCGTCCATTGGCCTCAAAAAACTCATGATATTTCATATCCCCTGTTATATAGATGTCAGCCTTATTTCGTAAAGCACTGTTAATCAGGAAACTACCAGCTCCCCCACAAATCGCTACCCGTTTGATGGAATCCTTCACCAGCGGAGAGTGCCGAATTACCGGAACCTGGAAAACCTGCTTTAACTGCTCCAAAAAGGACCGGACAGGCATCCCTTCCTCCAATTCCCCTACCAGTCCCGATCCAATACCCGGGTGACTATTGCTAAGATTATACAGATCATAGGCCACTTCTTCGTAGGGATGGCTCGCCAGCAAAGCTTCCAGCACCCAGGACTCCCGCATCACCGGATAAATTACCTCAATCCTCGACTCTTTTTCATAGTGCCGCGATCCCCGCTGACCCACATAGGGATTTGCGGCTTCCCCTGCCTTGAAACTGCCCACACCCTCCACCTGGAATCCACATTCACTGTATTGGCCAATGGTTCCGGCACCTGCTTCAAAAAGGGCTGTTGCCAGTTGGTCGGCCTGTGCTACCGGGACAAAGGTCACCAGCTTTTTAAGCAAATCGCGCTTGGGCTGCAAAGGTTTCCGGTTAATCAATTTCAGGAGATCTGCCATTTTTCCATTCACGCCATCTATTACATTATCCAGGTTAGTGTGAATGGCATAAATGGCGATATCCTTCTTAATTGCAGTGATGATGGTTTTTTCCACATAGCCGTTTCCGGTAATTTTCTTTAAGCCGGAAAATACAATAGGGTGGTGCGCAATCACCAGGTTATGCCCTTTTGCCGCAGCCTCCAGAACTACTTCTTCAGTAGCGTCCAGCGAAATAGTTATCCCGGTACAATCCCAGTCGCGGTTTCCGGTAATCAGTCCGGCATTGTCATAAGACTCCTGCAATTGCAAGGGCGCCATCTTTTCCAGTACATCCAATATAGTGGCAATTTTCATTCTCCAAAGATATACAGCCTGTGGCTCAATTTTTGTTGCATGTTTATCCCGTCCCTCTTCTTAATCATTAAACTTATTGCTCCATGAAAAAAATTAGCTGCCTGCTGGCACTGGTAACCTTATTCAGCTTTACACCAATTGCACCAGACCCCATCTCAGATGCAGATCGTGCACAATTGGTTGCCCAGTTGGAAAGCACCCGGGACTTGCTACTTAAAACAGTAGAAGGACTTAGTGAAGAACAATTTAATTACAGAGCTGCAGAAGGAAAATGGTCGGTTTTGGAATGCCTTGAGCATATCACGCTATCTGAATCGGCCCTTCTAGGCTGGGTGCAGCAGTCCTTACAAACCCCGGCTGATCCATCCAAACGTTCAGAGGTAAAAGTGAGCGACGCGGATCTGCTAGAAAAAACACCCGATCGCAGTCAAAAATTCAATGCACCGGAAATGCTGCAGCCAAAAGGAAGCCAGCAAAATGCGGCTGCTTTGTTGAAAACTTACCAGGAAGCGAGAGCAAAAACGCTGGAATATGCGAAAACCACTAAGGATGACCTGCGAAATCATTTTATTCAACATCCGGCATTCGGAACTATTGATACGTACCAGGGCTTGCTGATGTTGTCCGCTCATTCCAAAAGACATACCCTTCAAATGCAGGAAGTAAAAGCGAATGCAAACTTCCCGAAATAGCTCGTTTTTTGTCCTGCTTTAGATTCAAACCGCTGCCTGACCAACCGGGTGGCGGTTTTTCCTTAGATTGCAGCAGAATTCCTGCCTATGGACCAACTGTTGACTACCTCATCCTTGTACGAGAAGTACAAAAACTGCTTACAGGAAATTGCCGACATCCGGTATGCTACTGCATTGCTCCAGTGGGATCAGGAAACCTATATGCCGGCTGGAAGTCTGGCAACACGATCCAGGCAGATTGCCACTTTATCTGAATTAGCACACACAAAATTTACGGATGCATCAGTAGGTGAGTTACTAAAAGCCTTACTTGAACGAGCTGATTTAACAGAAGAACAGCGCTCCAACCTGGAGTTAAGCAACTATGATTACAACCAGCAGGTTAGACTGCCCTCCGCATTTGTTAGAGAACTCAGTGAAACCGTATCACAGGCTTTCAATCATTGGGCAGATGCCAGGCATCAGAACCGGTTTTCTATATTTAGTCCCTGGTTAAAAAAACTCACCGCGCTAAAGAGAAAAGAGGCGGATTATTTAGGATACAGTGCTCACCCCTATGATGCGTTGTTAAATCAATATGAACGAGGATGTACCAGTTCACAGCTGGACCAATTGTTCAGCGGATTAAAACCTGAACTGGCGGCATTGCTGGATACCATAAAAGCACATCAGCAGGTGGATGACAGCCTCCTGTTTCAGCAGTATCCGGAAGAAACGCAGTGGGCATTCAGTATGGATATGCTTCAACGAATGGGGTATGATCTGCAGCATGGCAGGCAGGATAAAGCCGCACATCCCTTCACAGTCAATTTCAGTGCGGAGGATGTCCGAATCACAACCCGGATTCGTGAGCAAGACATCAGTTATATGACCTGGAGTACCATTCACGAACTGGGACATGCGCTATATGAGCAGGGCTTACCAAAAGAACAATATGGTCTTCCATTAGGTGAGGCAGCCAGCCTTGGAATCCATGAATCCCAAAGCCGTTTGTGGGAAAACAATGTAGGCAGAAGCCTGGCCTGGTGTCAGTATTTTTTACCGGTACTGCAGACCTATTTTCCCGCGCAATTAAAAGATCGCAAACCGGAAGAATTGTATCGGGCTATCAATAAAGTGCAGCCATCGCTGATCAGGACCGAAGCGGATGAGCTAACCTATCATTTTCATATTATTATCCGGTATGAAATTGAAAAGGCCCTTATTGAAGGAAGCCTTGAGGTGACGGATCTGCCATCTGCCTGGAATACAAAATATGCGCAGTATTTGGGAATTAAAGTGCCGGATGATGCGAGGGGTTGCCTGCAAGATGTGCATTGGAGTCATGGCAGTTTTGGTTACTTCCCAACCTACAGCCTGGGCAGCCTGTATGCGGCTCAACTTTCCCGTTGTTTGGAAAAGGCGCTGCCAAAATTCGAAAAACTTCTACAAGAGGGGCAGTTCGATGTTATAAAAGACTGGCTATCAAACAATATATACATTCACGGAAGAAAATATACAAGTGAAGAGTTATGTAAAAGGGTCACAGGAAAAGGGTTAGATCCTGCAGAATTTATGCAATATGCCAGGGATAAATACCGTTTCATCTATGCATATAAACAAGAGGGTATAGTACTATGAAAAAACTGGTCTGGATAAGCATCATGGTATGCCTGTTAGGGGCATGTGCAAAAGCCATCGAGGAAAAGAAGGAAGATATCATACTCGATGCTATGACAAATGGCCAGTGGTATATATATTCGTTTAAAGAAGGAAGTACCGACATTTCCAGTTCATTTTCACCTTACACCTTTCAATTTTACCGCGATGGCAAGGTCAGCGGTTTCACGACAGAAACAGAGGATAAGGGAACTTGGGTGGGAGATGTAAATACGTTATCGATTATTACCAATTTTCCGGCAGCATCAGAACCGGTTTCGAAGCTGAATGCGACCTGGAAAATTACCAACAATACATGGGACTATGTAAAAGCAGAGACAACGGTCCAGGGAGTTAAAAATCTGTTGCATCTGAAGAAGAAGTAGAACCATGAAAAATCCAATATCCGTAGTAATTCCGAGTCCCTTTGGAAACAAGTTGCTTTCTGAAAAAACAAAAAACAGCTTGTTGATACGTAACCTTATATTCTGCATGTTGATGCTGGCTGCAGGCGGTCCGCTGTCTGCCCAGACGCCTGTTGCTAACTTTACTTCTAATATTACTGAAGGTTGTGCGAATCTCACGGTTCGATTCACAGATCAATCGACTAATTCGCCTACATCCTGGGCATGGGATTTTGGAAATGGAACCTTATCCGATCAACAGAATCCTAGTGTAACCTATACGCAGCCTGGTGTGTACACCGTTCGGCTTACGGTTACCAATGCGCGCGGGGTTGATGGCATTGTCAAGACAAATTACATTACCGTATTTCCTTCTGCCAGAATTGATTTCCGGGCGAATACTACAGTATCCTGTATTCCTGCAGTTATACGATTTCAAAATGGCGTAACTGTTCAGGGCCCTGGGCAGATCACTTCTTATGCCTGGGATTTTGGAGATGGCACCACATCAACTGACCCCAACCCGGTTAAAACCTATACATCGCTTGGATTTTTCAGGGTGCGACTCACAGTTACCACAGATAATGGTTGTGTGGTAACATCAGACAGGCCCCGCTTTATCCGGATCATTGGAGGAGTAACTCCCAATTTTGATTTCACTCGACTGGATGCCTGCAACACTCCCATTGGTGTAAATTTCAATAATCAGTCGACCGGCCCAGGTACTCTAACGCATCGTTGGTCCTTTGGGAATGGCAATACTTCAACAGACAGAAATCCTTCTACCAGTTATAACTCTACTGGAAATTATAATGTAAAGTTGGTTGTGAACAGTAGTTATGGCTGTGCCGACAGTATTACAAGGTCCATCGCCATTACTGGTAATCAAACCAGTTTCAGTGCGCCAGCCAGTTCCTGTCCTAATAAACCATTGAATTTTACAAACACCAGCAATCCCCTGCCCAATAGTTCGGAATGGGATTTCGGTGATGGTACTTTCTCTTTTGAAACCAATCCGGTTAAGTTATATACAACCCCAGGCACTTATACGGTACGCCTTACCAACCGGTATGCGGATTGCGATGGTACCACTACCCGAACTATAACCATCACCAACCCTCCTGGTGTTGATTTTACTTCAACAGATACCAGTGGCTGCCAGATACCTCACCAGGTTCGTTTTCAGAGTTCAGGGGCAGGTGCCAGTAACTGGTTATGGGATTTTGGTGACGGGAATACCTCTACCGAGCAGAATCCGACTCATACTTACACCAATTTTGGTGAATACGATGTCCGGTTAACCATTACAACAGCAGACAGCTGTACGTCTACCATTACCAAACCGGCATTTGTAAAAATCTCTTCACCAACTCCACCACAATTGTTGAATGGAACAGCGGGTGGTTGTGTGCCATTTACCTATACTCCGCAATTAGATCCTGCGAGCATTGGAGATATTGCAAGCTACGAGTGGGATTTTGGAAATGGCATAACAAGTACTTCGCCAACACCAAGTGTAACGTATACAGCCGTTGGTACATATTCCCTCCAGTTACGAGTTACCACACTTGGTGGATGTGTTGAAACAATCAGTATTCCAAATGCAATCAAAGTTGGCACCAAACCAACCGCCAATTTCACTGTAGATAGAGATAATTCCTGTGCAGGTTTGCCTTTCCAGTTCACGTCAACCTCCACAGGCGCAGACGAATGGAGATGGGATTTTGGTGATGGAGGTAGTAGTAGTTCTGAAAATCCTTCCTACAGATATCAGGACACCGGATTTTTTAATGTGCGATTAATTGCAATAAACAATGGTTGTCCGGATACCATTACCAGAAATAATTTGTTGTACGTGATGGCACCGGTGGCTCGGTTTACTCCAAGAATAAATTGTGCCAACAAACTGAATGTATCTTTTGAAGACAATTCGATTCTGGATCCAACACATGGTGCAGCCACCTATTCATGGGATTTCGGAAACGGACAGACCTCCACGCAGACTAATCCCTCTGTAACTTATGCCAGCTATGGTACGTATACAGTAACTCTAACGGTTACAGATCCGGTTTGTACCTATACTCGAACTGCAACCCTGAACTTATTTGAGCTAATCAATAATTTCTCAATCAGCAAAGCATCTGTATGTCGGAACGAATTATTCACACTTACTGCAAGTGGTACAGATGCGGCCAATATTGCTTCCTATACCTGGCAGATTGAAGGACAACCACCTATTGTGGGAGGCAGAACCTTACAGACCAGGGTGCCGGTAAATGGCGTGTTCGATATTACGCTTACAATGGAAGATATTAATGGTTGTATAGTAACAAGAACCATTACCGATATGGTAACAGTTGTAGGTGCTACTCCGAATTTTTCTGTTGTCAATAACGGTGGTTGTGTAAACAGTGAAGTCACTATTTCTGACCAGTCTACTCCAGTTGGATCCATTGTGAACTGGCAGTTCGATTTTGGCGATGGCGAAACCGCTAGTTTCACTTCCACTCCTATCAATCATGTGTACCGTAACCCGGGCTCCTACTCGATCAAGCTCACAGCAACAGATAATATTGGTTGTGTTGATACTATCACCCGACAGGCGGCAGCCAACATTACCAAACCTTTTGCAAGATTTGCTGCTGCGAATACGACTTTCTGTCCGGGTATAGACCTTCCCTTCCGCGATTCATCTTCTGGAAATAACCTGACCTATCGCTGGGAATTTGGAGATGGAGGTACATCAACAGATCAGAATCCGTTGCATCAGTATGCAGGTCCGGATTCCGTTTACACAGTTAAATTATTTATCCGCGATGCACAAGGATGTGAAGACTCCCTGATCCGTCCGAATTATATTCAGATTCTTTCTCCCAAGGCTGACTTTACCATGATTGATACATCAGCTATTTGTCCGCCATTAGAAACCAAGTTCACCTCGCACGCAGCAGACTATGATTCACTTTATTGGGATTTTGGAGATGGCAATACAAGTAATCTGATCAATACCAATAACTTCTTCAATACCTATGGCAGGTATACCGTACGCCAGATTGCGATTGGAAATGGAGGATGCAGAGACACTGCAATAGGAACAGTGAATATTTATAATCCTTTTACTGATCTTGTGTTTAATTACAATCCGATAGAGGAGTGTAACCAGATCACGGTAAACTTCAATGTGGTTCCTCCACCCAATACAAAGTATTACCTGATTTTTGGTGATGGCAATGCAGATTCATCTCAAGCCAACCTGATAACACATACGTACCGATTCCCGAATTTCTATCGTCCGTTTGTTCGGCTGGTAGATAGCCTGAATTGCGAAGTTCCGGTAGGAAGCAGGCCGACCATCATGGTTAAAGGTGTAATCCCGGCGTTCAATACCGACCAACGAGAATTCTGTGATACGGGTTCAGTAAGACTAAGTGATTTCAGTATTGGTAACGATAGTGTAACTCTTCGCCGCTGGGATTTTGGTGATGGTTCGCCCAATGTATTTAATGAATTAAATCCTTCACATTCCTTTGCACAGCCAGGACGTTATGTAATTACCCAATATGTAACAACAGAAACCGGATGTGAAAACAGTTATACAGACACAGTACGTGTATACAGAACGCCGGAACCGGTGATCAGTGGTCCGGATGAAATTTGCCTCTTTGAACTCCTGGGGCAATCGGGTTCAACGGTTGTTCCAGATAGTGCTACTATTTATAGATGGACACTCGGGAATGGTCAGAATGCCAATACACAGGATATAACCGTACGATATACCAACAGTGGCCAGGCAACTTTGAATTTAACAGCTTCAGTTGCATTTGGCTGCTCTGCTTCAGTGAGCAAAGATGTTACCATCTGGCCATTGCCAACAATCCAGAATGTTCCGGAAATCGTGATGCCACTTGGATTTGAAACTACACTTCCAATTACTTACAGCGATAACATAACTCAATATACCTGGACTCCATCGGATGCGCTGAGTTGTACAAACTGTCCGACACCAGTTGCAAATCCCAAATTTACAACCAACTACAGGGTAACTGTTGTAGATGCTAATGGTTGTCGCGCTACCAGCAATATTGTAGTAAGAGTAATTTGTGAAAACAGAAACTATTTCATTCCGAATACTTTCAGTCCGAATAATGATGGCCAGAATGATGTGTTCTATCCAAGAGGAAGAAGTTTAGACCGGATACAATCCATGCGCATCTTTAACCGTTGGGGAGAAATGGTATTTGAACGTAAAAACTTTGCTCCAAATGCTGCTTCTGAAGGTTGGAATGGAATGATTCGCGGACAGCAGGCAGCTTCAGATGCCTATATATACATCATTGAAGTGGTGTGCGAAAACGGACAGGTAGTAGCGTTAAAAGGAAACGTTACGCTTATCAGATAACCTATGAAAAAGACCAATAACCATATTACTCACCTCCTGCTCTCAGCACTGCTGATTTTCTGCGGACTCTGTTCATCCGCGCAGGATATACATTTCTCCCAGTTCTACGAAGCACCCCTGCTTCGGAACCCCTCACTGGCAGGAATTTTTACCGGAGATGTGCGTGCGCAAATTGTATATCGCGATCAATGGAACAGTGTGACCAATGCATTTAAAAGCGGATCCGTAAATGCCGAATATAAAATGCCGGTTGGTGGCGGAGATGATTTTATCACTGCCGGTTTACAAATGCTGTTTGATAAAGCAGGAACAGTTTCACTAACGACCACACATTTGCTACCTGCTATCAACTATCATAAATCATTGAGCAGCGAACGCAATATGTATTTATCGGTGGGTTTTATGGGCGGACTGGTTCAGCGTCGTATTGATCGTTCCAAGATCACCACCGATAATCAGTATGTGGGAGGCGCCTTTAATCCGGCGCTTGCAGATGGAGAAACCTTTATTAATGCGAATTACAGCAACCTGGATGCCAGCCTGGGCGCCAGTTTCAATAGCAGCTTCGGACCCGAACAACAAAACAACCTGTTTTTTGGACTAGCCTACCATCATATCAACCGACCCAGGAATTCCTTCTACCGGAATGTAAATGCAGCATTGCATCCGAAATGGGTAGCTTCCGGCGGTGTAAAGTTTGAAGTGGGAGACCAGGCATTCTTTAACCTTCAGGCAGATTATTCCAAACAGGGACCAGCAGACGAAATTGTTGGCGGAGCGATGTATGGATACAAAATCGGGGATCCTGAAATGCCTGATTATGTGGTTCACGTGGGAGCGTTTATGCGTTTACGTGATGCCCTGATTCCTGCAGTTAAAATCGACTATAATCCTTTTTCGATTGGCCTTAGTTATGATGTGAATGTTTCACAATTAAAAACAGCAAGCCAGGGAAGAGGAGGTTTTGAACTCTCAATTACTTATATTGGATTCCTGAACAGAGATAACTCTACAAGGGAGAAAGTTTTCTGTCCCCGTTTTTAATCTGTCCCTCAGTAAGACCTATTTTTGGTTATTGACTGAAAAAACAAATCCCGGCCTTTGGCTGGGATTTTGTTTAACAATTCTCCATTAAAACTGTTATAAACAAAAAAAGTTATGAGCAAAGTTGGACAACCAGCCCCCGTATTTAGTTTATTTGATTCGGAAAAGAACAAAGTAAATCTTGCTGATCAGAAAGGCAAGAATGTTGTATTGCTGTTCTTCCCGCAGGCCTTCACCGGTGTATGTACTACAGAATTGTGTACAGTAAGAGACTCAATCAGCCAGTATAATAATACAAATGCACAGGTTTATGGCATTAGCGTGGATTCCGTATTCACCCTGGCAAAATTTAAGGAAGAGCAACAGTTAAATTTTCCTTTGCTGAGCGATTTCAATAAAGAAGCATCGGCCAGTTATGACTCATTGATCCAGGATTTTGTGTTCGATATGAAAGGGGTTTCCAAAAGAGCCGCCTTTGTTATTGATAAAGAAGGAATTATTCAATATGCAGAGATTCTTGAAAAAGTGACTGATTTGCCTGATTTCAATGCCATCCAGGAAACTCTGGCACGCTTGAATTAAGCTGGTTTTATAGAAAAATATCCCCAGGGGGCAGGAGAACGTTTCTGCCCCCTTTTTATTTTAACAGGTAGCAATTGTATCTTTGAAAAATTAGATTTATTTTGTGCAAAACGCTGAAACCCGGAATCGAGAATGAGGATATTTTTTACACTATCCATAAGTCTGTTAATCGCCTGCACTGGATATTGCCAATCCGGCAAACCTGTTGCTGAGCGTCCGGTAATTCGCTTTTACCCCAACCCCGCTGTTACTCAGATCACTTTCGATTTCAATAAGACAGTAGAACGTTCCTTTACTTTCCAGGTGTTTAATTTCCTTGGGAAAAAAGTGTTTGAACAGAAAGATGTTCAACCTAAAACAACCATCGATCTCAGTGATTATTACCGCGGGATCTATATCTTCCAGTTGAGAGATAAAACCGGAAAGATTGTTGAAACAGGAAGGTTTCAGGTTGCGAAGTAATAAAAGTGAGACGTCAGATGTGAGACGTGAGAAGGTCTTCCTTTCCTCCATCTTCCATTCCTCCCTCTTCCATACTACACTACCTGCACAATCAGGAACTTCAGATAATGTGTATTTTCCTGTCCCCATACAATAGGATGGTCACTTGCCTGGGTCTGGTAAACTACCTGGCGAAGGGTGCGTTTGGCATCTTTGGCAGCCATCTGGATAATTTCAAGAAAAAGTTCAGGCTGTACCAGGTTGGTACAGGAAGTAGTTACGAGAAACCCTCCCGGTTTGATCAACTTCATACCTCTGAGATTGATCTCTTTGTAACCGGTAATGGCTTTCTGGATGGTTTCCCTGCTTTTGGTAAAGGCAGGCGGGTCGAGCATCACCACATCGTATTGGCGACCTTCTTTGGCCCAGGCTTTTAGTACATCAAATGCATTCACTGCTTCAAACCGGCAGCGGTCTTCGTATCCATTCAGGGCTGCATTCAGGTTGGCCTGCTCCACTGCGGAGGGGGAAATATCGAGTCCCAATACAGATTTGGCTCCATAATGGGCGGCATGAATCTCAAACGTACCAGTATAGGTGAAGGCGCCCAGTACATCTGCCCCTTTTACAATATGCTGGATGGCGCGGCGATTGTCCTGCTGGTCGAGGAAATAACCAGTCTTTTGTCCATTTTCAATATCTACATAAAACTTGAGCCCATTTTCATTAATAATGATCCGGGTATCAAAGGGATCAGACAAAAAACCTTTGATTTGGGGAAGTCCTTCCAGTTCACGTACCGGAACATCATTTCTTTCGTATATGCCTTTGGGCTTAAAAATAGCCTGGAGGGCGGCCACAATTGCCGGCTTCCACTTATCCATGCCAAGCGCCAGGGTTTGCAGCACAAAATAATCGTTGAATTTATCAATGATCAGTGCTGGCATCCAGTCCGCCTCACCAAAAATCAGGCGGCAGTTTTCTGTATACCCAATTTTCTGCCGGTATTCCCAGGCTGATTGAATCCGGTTATAGAAAAACTGCTCATTGATCTCCTCTTCTTTTTTACGGGTCAGCAACCGAACCAGGATCTGGGATTTAGGGTTGGCATAGCCTTTCCCGATGAATTTTTTATCGTGGGTGAACAAACTGACAATATCTCCACCATCCAGGGGCCCATCTATTGTGCCCACTTCATTTGCAAATACCCAGGGATGACCATTTTCGATCCGCCTGCTGACTTTCTTTTTGAGGTATACCTTCGTCATAGATGCGCAAAGGTAGTATGGAACAGGAAGGAATAGGACAAAATGTCCCGATTTCCATCAATGGCAAAAAAATTGCCCCATTAGGATGATCAAAAAACAAGGCAAATCAGCTGAACTGCCAGGGGGGTATCCCTCCAATAATGGCAGAAAATGCTAGGTTTGCTGCCAATTTGTACGATATGGAAGAAAAAGAATTCAAGTCAACCGAGAATGAAATGGACATCAATTCCGACAGCGATGTTCCGGGAACAACGCATCTGAACGAACCGGTAAAGGAAGTCAGTGAATTTGAAAAACTGGAAGTTGAACTGGCCGATTTGAAGGACAAATACCTTCGGCAGGCTGCTGAATTTGACAATTTCAGAAAGCGTACCGCCAAAGAGCGCCTGGAAATGATCCAGACAGCAGGCAAGGAAGTAATAGGGCAGTTACTGGAAGTCCTGGATGACATGGAAAGAGCTGAAAAACAGATGGAAAGCAGTGAAGACCTGCCTGCCCTCAAAGAGGGTGCCTCCCTGATTTTCAATAAACTCAGAAATGTACTGCAGGGTCGCGGGCTGAAAGCTATGAATGCGAAGGGCACTGAATTTAATCCTGACCTGCATGAAGCTATTACGGAGATACCCGCACCTAGTCAGGAGTGGGTTGGAAAAGTGATAGATGAAGTGGAAAAAGGATATTACCTGAACGATAAGATTATCCGGTTTGCCAAAGTGGTAGTCGGTAAATAAAGAAACACATGTCAGCAAAAAGAGATTATTACGAAATATTGGGGGTGGCTAAAACAGCCTCTGCGGATGAGATCAAGAAAGCCTATCGCAAAGTGGCTATGCAGTATCACCCCGACCGTAACCCCGGAGATAAAGCTGCGGAAGAAAAGTTCAAGGAAGCCGCGGAAGCCTATGAAGTGCTCAGTGATGCGGATAAAAGGGCGCAGTACGACCGGTATGGACATGCCGGTGTAGGGAATGGTGCCCGTGGTTTCGGGGGTGGTGGCAACATGAACATGGATGATATCTTCAGCCAGTTCGGAGACATCTTTGGGGATGATATTTTTGGTTCCTTTTTTGGTGGCCAGGCAGCAGGAGGTCGTGGACGTGGCGGACAAAGAGCCAGGGGTGTAAGAGGAAGTAATCTCCGTGTTAAGCTGAAACTGAATTACGAAGAAATTGCCAAGGGCGTAACCAAGAGCATCAAGGTAAAAAAATACGTATCCTGTTCCACCTGTTCCGGCAGTGGCGCTAAGGATAAGAGCAGTATTCAATCCTGCGGAACCTGTGGAGGATCTGGCCAGGTTCGCAAAGTAACCAGCACCTTCCTGGGGCAGATGCAAACAGTAACTACTTGTCCGACCTGTAACGGTGAAGGTTCTACCATCACTGCGAAATGCGGAAGCTGTAAAGGAGAAGGAAGGGTTTATGGCGAAGAAACTGTAACCATTGACATCCCGGCAGGTGTGCAGGAAGGCATGCAGCTCAATGTTTCCGGAAAAGGAAATGCAGGTGAACGTGGTGGATCACCGGGGGACCTGATAGTACTGATTGAAGAAGAAACACATAGCCAGTTGCATCGCGATGGACTGAATGTGGCCTATGATTTATATATCTCTATCCCGGACGCTATATTTGGAGCTAACGTTGAAGTACCAACGATAGACGGAAGGGCTAAAATTAAAATTCCGGCAGGTACACAGAGCGGGAAGATATTCAGATTAAAAGGAAAAGGATTTCCGGCGGTAAATAGTTATGAGAAGGGCGATCAGCTCATTCATGTAAATGTATGGACCCCACAGAATCTGACCAGTGAGGAAAAGGCGATGATGGAGAAGTTGCAGCAGTCGGATAATTTCCAGCCCAAGCCAGACAAGAACGAACGAAGTTTCTTTGATAAAGTGAGAGAGATTTTCTCCTGATAATAAAAGCCGCAGACAAACATCTGCGGCTTTTTTGTTATATTTCTAGAGAATTTTCTTAGCCTTCCCACATTTAAACGGGTAACCCATGACCGAGTCAGGCTTTCAGGACCTGGAACAATCAATTTTACAACGCCTTGAGAAAGGGCTGGATAAGCGATTAACCTATCACAACCTGCAGCACACAAAAGATGTAGTAAAGCAAGCGGTACGGATTGCTGGAGAAGAGGGCATCAGCAATGAAAAGCAGTTATTATTACTTAGAATTGCAGCATTATACCATGATATCGGCTTCCTGGATACCTACAAAGGACATGAGCTAAGGTCTTGTGAAATATTAATGGATGACTTCAGCAATGGAACACTTGGTATAAAAGAATTGGAATCCATTAAAGGCATGATCATGGCAACCAGGATTCCGCAGTCACCGGCCAATTTATTGGAAGAAATTATTTGTGATGCCGACCTCGATTACCTGGGAAGAGAAGATTTTCCCCCAATAAGCCAGCATCTCATGAAAGAGTTCCTGGAATACGGCATCATTAAAACAGAACAGGAATGGGATCCTATTCAGATTGCATTTTTTGAAAAGCATCAGTACTTCACAAAAAGTTCTCAAATCAACCGACAACCTGGAAAACTAAGGCATTTGCAAATCCTGAAAGACAGCCAGGGAAAAGCATCACAAAACAGGGATCGGAAATGAAAAGCAACCGATTTTGGTTGAATCTGCTCAACATTCAAAAGCAGGAATGGCCAGTAGTAAAACAATTGTTCTGGTTACAGTTTTTTCAGGGAGCCGGCATCTCATTTTTCTTTACTGCTGAATTTGCCCGTTTTCTTGAAAAGTTTCCGGTACATGAGTTACCATGGGTAATGGTATTATCAGCTGCTTTGCTTTGGTTCACAGGATTTGCTTATACGGTACTGGAGCATCATATTCCATTCAGGAAATTTAATGAAGGCATCATTCTCTTTATGGCTGGCACCATGTTGCTGGTTCGAATTGGAAGTACTGCTATCACAGACAACTGGTTATACTATTTCAGCCTCGCCTGGTTCTATGTACTCTACCTGTTAAACAACCTGGAGTTCTGGGGTATTGCTGCACGACTTTTTAATATCCGGCAAAGTAAACGTCTGTTTGGGGTAGTAAGTTCAGGGGATATACCAGCCAAGTTTATAGGTTATACATTGGCGCTCTTGTTTGTACCCTATACCGGAACATTAAACCTCTTATTTCTTGGTGTAATCAGCATGTTGCTCTCCATTCCATATTATCGGCGTATCATGGAAATGTTGGATCAATCACATGATCATCAGGCTTCAAATAACTCAATCCATCATAGTCACCATCCCATCAGAAATTTATACCAGACATTTATCAGCAGTAAAATAATACGGAGAATAGCAATCATATCCCTATTGGCATCCGCCTGTATCATTTTAATCAATTACGGATTTTATGCAAAAATCAAGGAATCTTATAAAAATGATGTTGAATTGGCCCGGTTTATTGCTTTGTTCATGGCGGGCTTACGAATTATAGCACTTATTACGAAGACGGTATTTACAGGCAGGCTCACAACCAATCTGGGTGTTCAAAAATCGCTGTTTATAACTCCATTTTTATTGGTAGGATTAATTTCTCTGATAATCGGTTTATCCTTTTTCAATTCAGAAGAACGATTCATCTTTTACATATTTGGAGCATCCTCCATTGCAGTAGATGTATTAAGAACAGCAATAAATTCTCCTGTCTTACTCACTATTATGCAGCCCTTGCCCATTCACGAACGAATGAGAGCGCACAATATCATTAAAGGTATCATGGATCCATTTGCGACACTTTTTTGTGGACTCCTGCTCCTATTGCTATTCAATATTCAGCAAACAATTGACTTACTGACCCTTTCTTTCACATTGTTGGTGCTGGCAGGTATCTGGTTGATTGGAATCGTATATGTGAACAGGGAGTATTTGAATATGCTGGTAAATACGATATCCAGCCGATATTTCAGCCAGGAAGAATTCACTTTAAATGACCCGGAAACAATAAATAAGATAAAAGACAAAATCAGATCAGGAGCAGAAGAGGAAGTATTAAGTGTACTCTCCATGGTAGCAAGCAAGCAGAACCCGGTATCCATTGAATTATTATCCCTGTTTTTAGAGCACCCCTCTGTGCAGGTAAAAAAAGACGCGATCCAGTTAATAAGCCAGAAAGAAATTCACCAGTTAAAGCCAGGAATTCAACAATTACTGAATGAATATGCATTCGGCCAGATTCGGGAGGAAGCAATTTATGCTATAAGCAAACTATCTTATAAATATGCTGACTTATCGAATTTTCTTCAGGAATCCAACAGCCCGGAAAATGCAGCAGCACTTTGTGGTATGCTATCGAATAAAAACAGGGCCATACGGTTTTCTGCAGAAGAACAGATTGCCACCTTACTGCGATCACCTGATGCAGCAAACCGCTTGTATGGATTAAGCATATTGAAAACAGCGGCTGACGAATATGACCACCCACTGTTGTCTCTTTTTCTTCAAACAGAAAAATCAGTCAAACTGGTTGAGATGGGCATTAATGCGGTTGGAAAAGCAGCTTCCTTTGAAACCATTCAGACATGTTTACAACTATTTCCACGCTATGAGAAACAGGTTAAAGCAACTTTATTCAGAGCAGGGAAACAAGCAGTGAAACCCATAGAAAACTATTTATTAAACGAACAACTTGATGAAACGCAACAGGTGCCACTGCTTCAGGTACTAGGGCAAATTGGCGGCGAGGAGGCAAGAAATTTTCTTGGAACATTAATTTCAAAACCTTCCTGCAATCAGCCGACATTAATAAAAGCACTTTATAGAAGTAAGTTCAAAGCATCCACTGCAAATCGATCTGAATTGGAAGATTTAACCAAAGCCTATATATTTTATGCAACTGAATTATTATTCATGCAACGCGGGTTGCAGGACAATAACCAGCCCAGCAGTTTATTATACGGAGCCATTCAAATTGAATTGAATGAAATTCGAGAGCTTTTATTGTGTTTGTTTGGCTTATTATACAACCGGGAAAATATTCAAAAATCAAGGAATGCTTTACTGGCAAATAAAAAAGAAACCATTGCCAATGCAATGGAAATAATTGAAGTGACAGTAAAGAAAGAACTGAGTAAATACTTCTGTATTTTATTTGAAAACTCCAGCATTGAAGAACGCTGTAATGCCCTGCGGGCTATTTACAAGGATAGTGACTTTAGCAAAATTGACACAGTAATGCAACGCATTCTAGCTGAAAAGCCAATCCGCTATCACGACTGGACAACTGCTTGTACTTTATATATTTCCAGAAAATATGAAATTCCGGTAAAGAGCAGCAATTATGATAAATTTCTAAATTCAAAAAACAGTCTGCTTAAAGAGACAGCAGCGTTTGCGTTAGCATAAATTAATCGTATGAGTCAGAATACAGGAGATCGGTTGTTGTTGATTGAAAAAGTATTATTGCTCAAATCCCTTCCTATATTCAGAGATACTCCGGAAAATATTCTGGCAGATCTGGCTCCTTTGATGGAAGAAGAAGAATTTGAGCAGGGCACCACCATATTCCGGGAAGGGGAAATTGGAGATTGCATGTTTATAATAAACAGAGGAGTTATAAGTATTCATAAAGGTACTGTAGGGCTAGCAGAATTAGGAGAAAAGGAGGTATTCGGAGAGTTATCCCTACTCGATGCCGAAACCAGGTCAGCCAGCGCTACCTGTCAAACGGATTGCACCCTGTTCCGAATCAATCAGGAGCCATTTTATGAACTAATTGACTCAAGGCCTGAGATAGCAAGGGGATTTATTAAGATACTGTGTAAGAGATTGAGAGCACAAAATGAGCGATCCGTCCAAATTGTGAAATAATCGTGGAAAATGGGTATTTTTTCCTTGCTAAACGTTCGTAAAAAATGTAACTTTCCATTTATCTGCTAAAAGACTAAGTAAAACTGCTACAAATCCTTTTTCCTGTCATTGATCAAACGTACCCCTAACAGTACAACAACCCCATCACCCAGAATCAACCTGGTTTAACAAACTGTGCCAGTATTGGTTCCCAAACGTTTGACCATGAGAAAGAAGGACACCCGTCTGTTCCGAAGGCTGCAGTTATTGCCTGTAAGCTTATTTTTATTCTCACAACTTCCGATACAAGCTCAGACCAAACTAACTGATTACCTCTTATTTAGCGGGAATTCGAATTGTAGTTCCTGTGGAATTGAAATCGGTTCTGCCAATCAGTTAAAATCTGGCAGGGTTGGAGGATATGGAATAGTACGATCAACCGGATCGGCAACTATTAATGCCTCCATTCACACCAACACTATAATTCAATTAACTAACAGCAACACGGTTACCGGGAATTTGACTGCTGCTAATACAAGCAACAATTCCCTGGCTATTAGTCTTGGTTCTAATTCACAGGTGACTGGCAACCTGGATGCCGCCGGTAATATTTTTGTGGGAGGTGGAACGATTAGTGGGACAATTACACATTCGGTTGGAACCAACTATACTGGACCGCAACCGATCAATGGGGTGGTGCGCCAGCAGACACCTGATTTACCGAATTTACCGGTTTTACCAATTCAGACAGTTATTCAAACTAGTGCAGGTACATCCATCACTAATACCAGAAGCATTAATCCGGGTGTATACGGAGCAATTGAATTAACCGGCAATAAAACCATTACGTTTAACGGTCCGGGTACCTATACGTTTAAACTTATTCGAAACAGCGGAAATTTCAACAAATTCATTTTTGATTTCGGAACCAATACCACAGGCATATTCAAATTGCTGATAGAGGGAGATGTTGATCTTGGAAAACTGGCAGTGGATTTAAAAGGAAGTGGATCTGCCGCCCGTATTTATGCAGAAGCACAGGGAAATGGCTCCAGTTCAAAAGACAAACAAACTGCCTGGATTCAGAGTAACGGGAGTACTGGCAGTACTGTATCGCAATGGTTTGGTACTATCTATGTTCCTAATGGTAATGTGCTGATCGGATCAGGATCCAGTACCTCAAAAATTACAGGAGCAATTTGGTCGGGCAGAAAAATCACTATTGGCAGCAGTGTTGAATTAAACCATGTTGCATTGGAATCCTGTTCCGAACCACCTGTTGTGGATGCAGGTTCCAACACTACCCTCTCCTGCGCAGGCAGTCCAACTGCTACACTTACAGCAAGAACGCAAACTCCCAATGCCCTGTTTACATGGAAGAATGCAGGGGGTACCATTTTGGGAACAAGTTCCAGTATCACAGTTTCAGCAACCGGAGTTTATTTGCTTACAGTTACAGATCCTGTAACAGGATGCAGCAGTACAGATGATGTGCTGGTGGAAGACAATTCAGATGTATGTCCTTTGTATCAGCCTCCGGTTACCGGAAAAGTGGAAGATCTGATCGGATCAGAATTGGACTTTTTGTCCAAAAACCCTGGCGGGGGTGCCAATACCCAGGATTTGTTCCTGATCCAAAATGAAGGTGTATTTGTTGAAATCATTGTATTTGCAGGCAAACGTGCGTATGTGCTTGATTTGCTCACGCAAGCCGGATCTACATATGGACTTGACAACCTGATATCCAATGGCAGTAATGAATTTATCATAACTGGCCGGATACCTATCAGCAATCTCCAGAAACTAAACAGCTTCAATGAGGATAACAGAAGAAGTCCGGATGAAAAACTTATCAACTTCTGCCGACCGGTTTATCCACCAGTTACTGATTTTGGGCAGACCTCCAGCCAGGGTGATTCCTCTATAGCAACCAACCAGGTAAGAGCTGCCTATCAGTTGGCAGGGGCAGGTGTAAAAATCGGGGTGTTGTCAGACAGCTATAATACAACAGGAGCAACGCCACTGAATCCACCAGACGGAGGTCCGGCGCGAACAGATGTTCAGAATGGAGATTTGCCAGGACCTGAAAACACCAATTTTCAGACACCTGTGGAAATAGTAAAAGAATTTCCTTACGGAAGAAGGTCAGATGAAGGAAGAGCCATGCTGCAAATTATTCACGATCTGGCGCCCGCAGCCAGCCTGGCTTTCAGAACCGGGTTTATCAGTCCGGGTGATTTTGCACAAGGCATACTCGAACTACAATCCATTGCTCAGTGTGATATAATGGTAGATGATATCACCTTTATTACGGAACCCTTCTTTAAAGATGGAAAAGTAGCACAGGCGGTTGACCAGGTAACAGCAGCAGGCGTAAGTTATTTTTCTGCTGCGGGGAACTATGGGAATAAGTCTTACCAACGGGCATTCAGACCAACCACGGCTCCTGCCGGCATTATTGGTGAGGCACATGATTTCAGTGGAACAGGTGATATTTTCCAACGAATCAAGCTGGTTCCGGGAACTTATACAATTGTCCTCCAGTGGCAGGATGATGTATATTCCATAGGACCGGAAGCAACAGGAACCCAGCATGATTTCGATATCTACTTAACAAATGACAATGGCTCTACCTTGTTTGGTTTCAACAGGAATAATATTGGTGGGGATCCTATTGAAGTAATGCCATTTTATACAGAAGCGAACACCTTTACCAACATTTTGATAGTGAAAGCCGGCAGTGCTCCAAATGCAAGTAATACGCCTGTCAATTTGAAATATATCATATTCAGAGGGGAAGCAACCATAGAAGAATACCAGGAAGGAAGCAGTACCATTGTTGGGCAGGCCAATGCAGCAGGAGCCATGACAGTGGCTGCTGTTCGATATACCAAACCAACGAATGGTGCAATAACCGGACAAATCAGCACAGAAGTTTTTTCTTCTCTTGGAGGTACGCCGGTAAATGGAGTCATTCGGGCAAAACCTGACTTTAGTGCTCCTAACGGTGTAAATACTACTGTTCCCCTGGGAACAAATGATTTTGACGGCGATGGTTTTATTAACTTTTTTGGGACATCTGCCGCAGCACCACACGCCGCTGCAGCTGCTGCTTTGATATTGGAAGCCAGTAAGAAATTTGTTAGTCCGACTCCCCTATCTCCTGCTGCATTAAAACAATTAATGCGTTCATCTGCATTGGATATTGAGACTGCCGGAGCAGATGCAAAATCGGGTGCAGGATTAGTACAGCCCCTTGTAGCCATAGGCAGTTTTGCGGCCCCTGTTCCAATCCTGGAAAAGATTGAATTCAGCCAGGAAGCAGGCGCACCAGTTCCATCAGATCCTGATTTTGAATTCACCATTACCGGTTCGTATTTCAGACCAACTAGCCAGGTGCTCATCCGCTCGGAGGCAATTGATGCTAATCAATATAGCATCGTGAACAGCTCTACTATTGTAGTTAAACCAGGCGCCATCCTGGGAAATCCGACTGTTCAGGTATATACACCACCAATTTCAGCAACTGGTACGGATGGCGGAAGTTCTGAAGCTGTTCCATTGTTATCAATTGAAAAGAAAACGATCACAATAGAAATAGTAGATACAACCAAAAAATTCGGTGAGCCGGTACCCATTGATAAATTCCGTGCCATTATTTCAATTGATGGAACACCAATTGAACAATTAGGTATAACTGCCGCATCTATCGGATTAGACAATCTGCAATTCACTACAAATGCGACCCAGTTTTCACCTATCAATTCACCTTATTTTATAAGGGCGAAAATGGAAGTACTCAACCTGGCAGACCCTGGAGATCTGGCTTTGACAGAACTGTATACATATCCTCCAACAAGTGAAGATGGAACCTTTATCGCACCAGGCACTCCGGATGGAACCTTACGTGTGACCAAGCTGCCAGTTAAGATTGAAGTCCAGGATAAGACCCTTGAATATGGACAGAAAATTGCAGATTTCGGTTATACCTATTCGCTGGTTGAAGGAACACATGTAATTCCTGCCGATCTGCAACAGGCGGTAATAAATGCGTTGAAAACGACCCACGAGCAATATTTGGTAAATGATGCCAGTGCGTTGTTGGATGGTAGTCAGTTGACCACAAATGAATTAGCCGGACTGGAAGATTTGGGCTTCCTGGTTAGTTTACGAGGTATTGTTAGTCTGCGCGGCATTGTAAGTTTACGGGGAATTGTTAGCGGGGTGCCTCAATACGAAACAACCAACGTATTGGATATTGCTCCTGGCTCACTAACCCAATATCTTGGAGGAGATCCGATCATTACTATGGAAGCGGCAGAGGGTATAGCGAATCTGCGTGGTATTGTAAGCTTAAGGGGTATTGTAAGTCTGCGAGGAATCGTTAGTCTAAGAGGAATTGTAAGCACTTTAACCAACGCTTCTGCGATTGTTTCCAATGAAGGTTCCGGAGAGGGAAACAAAAACAATATCGCCGTGATAATTGATGAAAATGATATTGAAGAGGCAGAAGGCGTATTGGAAGAATACAGATCCATCGCGCTAATAACCGGATTAACAGCAGGAACGCATAAGATTATTCCTGCAGCCTTGTTGTCGGAAAATTATGAAGTAGTTTATGTACCGGCTAACCTTACCATCAACAAATCAAAGTTAACAATTGGAGTATCTGACAAAACCTATTCTTATGGTACTGTTGACAATAATTTCGATACTACGGTACAATGGTTGCAATTCGACGATCAATTGTCTGAAGTGCTATCGGGAGAACTTGGTTTTGCCATATTGGATCAAAATCAGCAACCGGTAACTGGACTAATACCAGGCGGTACCTACTCAGTGATTCCATCTGGCATTGCTTTAACAGAACCAAGCAATTACGAACTCCAATACGCACCTGGTAAACTGACAGTTACAGCCCTGACTGTACGCGTGGACCCAGATAGCATTATTTTGAATGAAGGAGCAGCAGTACCAATCTATACGTATCAGTTCCGCGGACTCAGTGCTACGGATCTGCAAAATTTGCAAAACCTGGTGGTAAAGGAACCTGTATTCGGAACTACTTATACATCCGGTGGAGCTCCGGGTATATATAAGATTGAAATTCAGTCGCCCATGGTATTGTCTGCCCCTTCCAGTTTTGTAGTCATCTATGAGAAAGATTCTCTTTATGTAAATCCGTTCAGCAATTCCACCAAAAAGATAAAACCCATATTAAAGTGTGTTGAACAGTTAAGAACACCTATTAACGGCTTTAGCTACAAAGCAAACTTCGCTTATGAAAATGCAAATGCTGCTGCCATTTACATTCCGATTGGAGCAGACAATGCAATCATCGCAAGAGGAGCTTATTCCGGACAGCAGCCTGAGCTTTTCCTGCCTGGAGGTGGAAGCTTTGAAATACTGTTCGATGGCAACAAGCTCACCTGGATCGTTTATAGTTTTGAAGTGAATCAAAAAGCTTCAGCGACCAGTGAAGCCAGTTCAACTTCATCAAAATGTGCTGGTAAAGGAAGATCAGGCATTAATACGGAATCTGGGTTTTCACAAATAGATGAATCAATCCTTCTTACAGACAGGGTATATCCTAATCCATCTAGTCAGTTTTTGACGGTTGAATTGAATACCACAGAAACGATTGGTGAAGGTCAGTTCCGGATATTCCATTTGTCAGGTCAGCAACAAGTGCTTCTGGCACCACAGCGGCAGTATGGAAATAAATGGCAACTAAATATTCAACAATTACCGGCAGGTCAGTACATCTTAAGTGTACAGCTGAAAAATACCAGAAAAATCTTCCGTTTTACCAAACTATAAAATCATTGAAAGAAATCCAATTGCATGAGAGTACACTATAGTTTTCTGCTGCTGCCACTTCTGTTTTTGAATATGCATACAGAAGGGCAGCAGCCTACTATTGACAGCATAAAAAAATCCCTTTCGCTTCAAAAGACCGATTCAGCTAGAGTTGAATCTTTACTCAATATCAGTAGGGAATTCATGAGCAACTCAGCCGACTCCTCTTTCCTATATGCCAGTGAGGCTGCCCAAGTTGCGCGACAATCAGGCTACAAAGCTGGAGCTGCAATAGCAGTTAAAACCCTTGGCAATATTAGATATGTACAGGGAAACTATGTGGAAGCCATTCAGTATTGGGAAGAAGCTCACCTGACCTACGACAGTATTGGAGATAAAACAGGTGTGTCCACTGTGTTGAGTAATATCGGTGTGATTTATTATAATCAGGGCGATAAAATAAAGGCACTGGATTATTATTTACGCTCATTGAAAGTTGCAGAAGAAAATAAACTGAAGTTACGGGAGGCCATTGCCCTGAATAATCTGGGTACTGTTTATCATGATAATCCGGAAACACATGATAAAGCGCTGGATTATTTTCTAAAAGCACTTCCGATGCTGGAAGAATTAGGCGATATGGATGCCTATGGAACTACAGCTACCAATCTGGGAGAAATATATTCAACCAGAAATGATGAGAAAACAGCGATGGTGTATTTTAATAAAGCACTAAAAGCTTTTACAGACAGCATCAGCATGTCTTATACGCTGAATAAAATGGGGAACCTCTATTTCAAAAAAAACCAGCTGGACAAAGCTATTGACTACCATCTGCAGGCTTATAACATGACATTAAAGCTCGATGCAAAACTGGAGATGGCGGAATCCTTAATCGGACTGGCGGATGGGTATCGGGAACAAGGCTTTTTTCAAACGGCCATATCATCTTACCTACAGGCAGAAATTTTTGCAAGGGAAACCAATTCATTTAATCAACTGGAAAATATTTATGGAGGTCTTTCAAAAACCTATGAACGGAAAAAAGATTTCACTAACGCACTAAAATACCAAAATCTGTATTCCAGTGTCAAAGACTCTATTTACAATACATCTGCAGACCAGCGACTCTCCAGACTGATCTTCAATTTTGAAATTGAAAAAAAGGAAAACGAAATCGATCTGTTAACCAGAGACCAGCAATTAAAAGAACTTGAGATTAACCGGCAAAAGCTGGCTAAAAATGCTTCCTTAGTTGGTTTATTAGTAATTGTGGCTTTCGCTGTAATGCTTTACCGCAACTATAGAATGAAAGCCCGGACGAATGCTATCCTCGACAAAAAAAATGAAGAAATTGAAAAATTACTTCTCAATATCCTTCCTGCTGAAGTAGCGAATGAATTAAAAACAGAGGGTGTGGCAACCCCCAAATATTTTGAGCAGGTTTCTGTTCTGTTTACCGATTTCAAAAGCTTTACCAAAATGGCGGATGTACTTTCGCCGCAGGAGTTACTTGCCGAACTCAACGAATGTTTTATGGCATTTGATGATATCATTACAAAATACCAGCTGGAGAAAATAAAAACCATTGGCGATTCTTATATGTGCGCGGGAGGAATTCCGAGTCCGGATCCTGATCATGTCAAAAAAATTGTTGCTGCCGCCTTTGAAATCATTCAATATATGGAAAGATGGAACCAGCAAAGAGCTAAGAAGAATCTGGCACCCTGGGAGCTTCGGGTAGGCATCCATGTGGGTCCGGTTGTGGCAGGTGTTGTGGGTAAAACAAAATACGCCTATGATATATGGGGTAGTACGGTAAATATTGCCAGCAGAATGGAAAGCAATGGTGAACCCGGCCAGGTTAATGTATCTGAAAATATTTATGAGCTTATCAAAAACGAGTATCCATGTACCTATAGAGGAAAAATTACTGCAAAAAACATTGGAGAAATTGATATGTACTTTGTTCATCCAACAACTCACCAAAACAAATTGGGCTTAAGCTTGGAAGCCTTTCCTTTATAGTAGATTTTTTTAGCTTTCTCCACCAGGGCAATCAGTTCCTGTTGTACCAGATCGTTCTCGTTAGAGATGGGATTAATAATTGTAAGTACATCCTGCAAATTAGCCGGCTTTACAAACCTCGATTCTTTTAGCACAGATCCAAACAGTGTAATACCTGCCGCCATCCGATAGGTGTATGGAAGGGTTTGAAAAGACTGAATCCGGCTATCTTTCACTTCGCGGATCAGCTTCTGCCTGATACTGTCATTCGGATGTTTATAACTCAATTCTATTTTTGCAAGGGCCGCACTGGAATCAAATTTTTCTGCAGGGGTTAATTCAAAAATTGCCATCAGGGTATGCCCAGAACCGACCTCTCCCCCTTCGAGCAAACCATCGCCTTCTGCTGATAAGGCACTGAATTTATTATCGAACCCGATCAGGCGGTAGTTCTTCACATTGGCAGGATGAAAACTCACATGTAATAAGGCATCATCCGCCACAGAATACATGGTTTGGGTAAGTTCCTTTACCAGGACCTTCTCCGCTTCCTTTTCATTATCCAGATAGGCAAAGTTTCCATTGCCTTTTTTGGCCAAAACTTCCAGTTTGGAATCTTTGTAATTGCCCATGCCTACTCCAAGGCAGGTGAGATAAATTCCCTTTTGTCGTTGTTGCACAATCATCCTTTCCAGCGCTTCTTCAGATGTTTGTCCAACATTGAAATCACCATCCGTCGCCAGTACTACTCTATTGTTTCCATTAGGAATGAAGGTACTTTCAGCCAGCCGGTAAGCCGCCAGGATACCTGATTCCCCGGCCGTGCTACCACCAGGTGATAATTCTTCAATGGACTTATTGATCTTTTCTTTTTCAACACCTGAAGTAGGCTGCAGCCAAACGCCCACTGTGCCTCCATATACAACAATTGAGATGGTATCAATCGGGCGAAGGTTATTCACCATCAGCTTAAAGGCTGTTTTGAGAAGGGGCAGCCTGTTGGGCATATCCATAGATCCTGATACGTCAATCAGAAATACCAGGTTGCTGGGCGGAACTTGGGTCATATCCAGTTTGCGGGCACTTAGCTTCACATAGAAGAGCTGATTCGCAGGCCGCCAGGGGCACTCAGATAAACTGGTCCGAACAGAAAAATCCTGGCCAGCTTCAGGCTGTTCATATTCCAGGGCAAAATAATTCAGCATTTCTTCAATACGCACAGCATCCGGCGGTACTGTGCTACCCATATTAATAAATCGACGAATATTACTATAGGAAGCTTTATCCGTATTTACTGCGAAATCAATAGTGGGAAATTTAGCTGCTTCCATGTAATCGTTCTCCCGCAGGCTGCTATAGGTTTCACCACCTACGGAGAATTTTGCCAGCTCGGCAGGTTTGATATCCCGGGCCAGCGACATCAGTCTTTTTTCAGGCTGGGATGCCTTCTTTACCAGGAGTGGTAAAACGAGGTTATTTTCCTTATTGCTTTTAAGAAGAAAGGTGGAAACTTTATAGCCGTCGAGGCTCAGGGTAACCGAGTCCTCCGCTTTGGCAGAAGTGATACCAAAACCTCCTGAAGCACCGGAATAAAAGAGGTAGCCCGTAGAATGCATGGTCATTTTTACATTCGAAAGCGATTTCTGGGTTTCATCCCTGATCTCACCTCGAAAATAATACTGTGCATCTGCGTACGATCCTGCCAGTACAAGGAATAATATGGCAACTACAGTTTTCAGGACGGCGGGAATTTCTACTCGAAATTAGGTCATATTAGGTTTTAGGGGTACCAAAAAAGCCGGATAAGCTTTACTGGTTCTCCTTTAACTGGTAAATCTCCGGAATATTGCGTCCAAGCCCATCATAATCTAATCCATAACCCAGCACAAACTTATCCGGGATACTGAATCCCAGGTATCGGATCGGAACCGGGAATCGGGTGGCTTCCGGTTTGTGCAACAAAACAGCCAGTTCCAGCGAGGCTGGTTGCTGGTGGTGTAACTGGGGCAAAAACTCGTGCAAGGTTTTGCCGGTGTCTACAATATCCTCCACTATGATAACGTGCCGGTCATGGATATCTGTATCCAGTCCAATAGCAGTAATCACCTGGCCAGTAGACTTGGTTCCTTTATAAGAAGCCAGTTTTATGAAACAGATTTCTGCGTCTATGCGGATGGCTTTAAAGAGATCTGAAGCAAACATGAAGGAGCCATTCAGGATGGCAATGAAGAGGGGTTTCTTTCCTTCATACTCCCGGTTGATTTCTGCTGCCAGTCGCTGTACCTGCCCATTAATTTCTTCAGCCGTCAGATAGGGCTCAAACTGTTTATCCTTAACCTGTAAAACAGACATATCAGTTGGTGTAAATAAGTAATTGTTGGCCGGCTTTCAGTCCATTAGAATTCAGCCGGTTCCATTCTTTCACCTGCTCAATACTAACCCCGTATTTTTTACTGATCCCATAGAGGGTTTCCTTTTCCCGCACGATGTGCTGTACCGGTTTTTGTTTAAAGGAAGCCTGCTGTACCAGATCAGTTGGCCTGGAACTGGTATAAGCCAGCTCGGATCGTTGTTGCGGACGTTTATCACCCGCCAGCAGTGGCTGTTTGGGCGATTTTTCTTTGAGGTACAAACGTTCTCCGGGTGCCGGTTCCATATCAGGGTGCAGGTGGTTTAATTCCAGGAGGGAACCATAGCGTATACCTTCAGCCTGCGCGATATCATACAAGCTTTCATTTGATCCAACTATATGAAAAAGTCCGGCGCCGGTTTTCTTTTTACGTTGCAGAAAAATAAGTTGATCGGTTACCAGGAGGTCTCCTTCTCCCGGGGTGATATCATTATAATCGAGTAAGCGTGCCAGAGATACCCGATGTTCATCTGCCAGGGCCAGCAAACTGGTTCCAGCCTTCGCAAATAACACTTTGGTATGATTGATCTCAAAAACTCCGGAAGGATAATTTGTAACAACGGGTGGTACGGGGATTTCTATAATATCTTCCTTTGGCGGACGAATACCAACCAGCAGCTGATCAGATGGAGCTTTTTTACCGAGTGCAATCAGCGTATAATCCTGCAGGTTATAGGTCTCAATCAGTTTGATCAGAATCTGGGAATACTTGATATTGGTTGCATAACCTGCTTTTTTGAGTCCGTATGCCCAGGCTTCGTAATCGGTTGGATCCAGTTTGAAAAGAAAACCATAGCGTTGGTTGGACTTTAAAAAATCAGAGTGATCACGATATGAATCAGAAGCCGAAGAATAACTTCTGAAACATTCACCGGCGGCATCATCATCATGATAAACTTTATCACCTGTCCAGGTAGATTTACACTTGATTCCGAAATGATTGTTTGAACGCATCACCAGGTCACTCTGGCCGGCCATGGTTTCATGAATTCCCTGGGCAAGTTTGATGGCAGCCGGAACGCCGGTGCGTAGCATTTCATCAACTGCCAGTTGCCGGTATTCCTGAATATAAGCCAGTACCGTCTGATTTTGTTGGGCATTGGTCCGGCTGAGAAAAGCGATAAACAGAATCAATAGGATTGGACGCTTCATGATCTTAGTTTTTCCGGATTAATAAAAGTCCGTCGCGAAGGGTAACCAGGCTGGTTTCCACCCTTGGATCAGACTTTACATGTTCATTAAATGCATGTATGGCTTTCGCGTTTTTTCCACTGATCACAGTTTCAAGCACCTGACCATGGAACAACACATTATCTGCGATAATCAGTCCACCTTTTCTGAGCCTTGGTACCACCAGTTCATAATATTCAATGTACCCGGTTTTATCTGCATCGATAAAAACAAGGTCCCAGGTAAAAGGCAATTGAGGAATGATGGTGGCAGCCGGACCAACCATCAGATGAATTTGGTTGGAATATGCAGAACGATCAAAATACCCTTTTGCAGTTGCTGCATCTTCCTCTCTTATTTCAATGGTATGCAGGCTACCCATTGGAGCCAGTCCTTCAGCCAGGCAAAGCGCACTGTATCCGGTGAAAGTTCCAATCTCCAGGATGTATTGAGGTTGCAGGAGTTTGCTGAGCATGGAAAGAAATCGCCCCTGCAGCCGCCCGCTCAGCATATGCGCATGCGGATGATTTGCCTGTGTATACCTGTTGATCTCCTCCAGTAACGGGGATTCTGCAGAACTGAACCGCTCTGCATACTCATTTATCGGCTGATCAATTAATTCCTCCAAGTGGACAATTTGTGCAAAAATAGGCCCAAATTCTTAGAAATTCGGTTGAAGCGGATGTTTACTGTAGAAATGTAAGACCTGTTCAGCTACTTCATCAGCCGTATCCACCATTTTCAGCAGGTCGAGGTCTTCCGGAGAGATATAACCTTCCTTCAGCATGGTTGATTCGAGCCAGTTCATAAGTCCGCCCCAATAAGAGCTATCCACCAGGATCAGCGGCACCTGCAACATTTTACCTGTTTGGATCAGGGTACCCACTTCGAAGAATTCATCCATGGTACCAAATCCACCGGGCATCATAACGAAACCCTGGGAATATTTAGTAAACATGGTTTTGCGCACAAAGAAATATTCGAAATGCAGGTTGGCGTCTCTGTCGATGTAGGGGTTGGCATGCTGTTCGAAAGGAAGCTCGATATTCAATCCCACGGATTTTCCACCACCCAGCTGGGCACCTTTATTGGCAGCTTCCATAATACCCGGACCTCCACCTGAAATAATACCGAAACCTTCATCTGCCAATCGCTTGGCAACATCTACCGTCAGTTCATATGCAGGGTGACCTGGTTCTGTGCGTGCGGATCCAAAAATGGAGATACAGGGTCCTAGTTTAGCCAGGGCTTCAAATCCATCCACAAACTCTGCCATGATTTTAAAGATCTGCCAGCTCGACTGCGCTTTTGATTCACTCCAGCGCCTTTGCTTCGTCATACGGATCGTATCGTTCATAGTCTTCCATTTTAAGGTTAGGAGACAACAATGCCACCCATATGATTCGATGGATGGCATCGTAGGTTTACTTACTTAAAACGTAGATTTTCCTGCTTTAGTTTATGCCAGGGCAGGTTTTTTGGAGATCATTAACAAGCCCAGGAAAGTGATTAAACCGTTGATAAGCAGCAGTTCAATACCGATCTGGTATCCGCCAAACAGACGATCTGCATTTTCACTGATCAGGTAACTGAGAACCGGTGAAAGCAGACAGATAATAGTAACCGTAATACTGTCAGCAAATTTCCTGTTGGTCAGGATACCGAAGGAGAAAAGTCCGAGTAGTGGCCCATAGGTATACCCTGCCAGATCCAGTATCACCCCTATAATTGATTTGTTGTCAATCAGTTTGAAGATCAGGATACAGACCATGAAAATGACCGTAAAACTCAGGTGAACGGTCATTCGTATGCGCTTTTGATCTTTTTCCGACAGGGATGGATTTCTCTTAATTCCGAGCATATCGATACAGAAAGAAGAAGTGAGGGCTGTAAGTGCACCATCTGCACTGGGGAAAAGGGCGGAGATGAGGGCAATGATAAAAATCACAGCTGTAATCGGTGGAAGATAACTCAGTGCCACAGTTGGGAAGAGATCATCGCCTGCTACATTCAGTCCTTTTTGTGCAGCAAAAATATAGAGTAACCCGCCCAGCAGCAGGAAAAGAAAATTCACGAAAACGATGATCACACTGAAAGTCATGATGTTTTTCTGAGAATCTTTCAGCGTTTTAACTGAAATATTCTTCTGCATCATTTCCTGGTCGAGGCCTGTCATGGCGATGGTAATAAAAGCACCTCCCAGTATCTGCTTAAGGAAGAACCCCTTGCTGTTTACATCAAAATTGAAAATATTGGTATACCCTTTGACGGAGAGCGCAGACATGGTTTCACTGAAATTGAGTCCCAGGTTGTTCATGATATACACAACACAAACAACCAATCCGAGTAACATGAAACTGGTTTGAAGCGTATCGGTATAAACAATTGTTTTTACGCCCCCTTCAAAGGTATAAAGCAGGATCATGAGCAGGATGATCAGGGAGGTAACTACAAAAGGAATCCCCAAATCATCGAGTATGAATAATTGCAGAACATTTATCACGAGGTAAAGCCTGGCAGTTGCGCCGATGGTACGTGAAATGATAAAGAACAGGGCGCCGGTTTTATAGGCGGTGAAGCCAAATCGTTGTTGCAGGTAATTGTAAATGGAAGTCAGGTTCATTTTATAATAGATCGGCAACAACACATAGGCGATCACAATATAACCCAACAGGTACCCGATAACCACCTGCATATAACTGAAGGCGGAGGTGGCAACAGTGCCGGGAACGGATACGAAGGTCACTCCACTCAATGAGGTACCGATCATACCAAAAGCTACCAGCATCCAATTCGAATTTTTGTTTCCGATAAAGAAACTTTCGTTATTGGAATTCCGGGAAGTGATATAGGCAACAACCAGTAAAACAGCAAAATATGCGATCACAAAAGTGAAGAGCAAGGTAGAGGACATGCGACAAAGATTTTATAAAAATTGACACAATGTAAATAGGAATACGCTTACTTTGACACAATTATCTATGAATATAAAAGCAATTGCTGTTTTTTGCGGATCGCAGACCGGCAATAACCCCATATTCGCGAAACACACAGCAGAACTGGGCAAATTGCTGGCCATGCTGCAGATCAAACTCGTGTATGGCGGAGGGAAAAAAGGATTGATGGGCATTATTGCAGATTCTGTGCTGGAACATGGCGGAGAAGTGATGGGAGTGATTCCAAAGGTATTGACTGAATGGGAACAACAACATACCGGAATAACAGAACTGGCAGTGGTACCCGACATGCATACCCGCAAGCGAATGATGTATGAGATGAGTGATGCCGCCATTATTTTACCGGGAGGATTTGGCACCATGGATGAGTTTTTTGAAATGCTCACCTGGAATCAGCTCAAGATTCATGATAAGAAAATATACCTCTTGAATTCAGGAGGGTATTATCAGCATCTCATCCTGTTTATGCGGCAGGCTGCTACGGAGCAGTTTTTATATGAACCTGTTGAAGACCGGATTATCGTGTGTGATAACCCGGTAGAGTTGTTCAATAAGATTCAATAGGATCAGAATCCTGCGTTGAAGCCTACGGTCATGAAAATATTATTGCCGTATGGAGTTCCCGGATTAGGCCAGGCTCCCTGTTTGTTTAGCAGATCATATTGGGCCATGATGATCAGACCACCAGCTCTGCCTGCTGGAAGGTAGGCACCAGCACCAGCTAATAAGGAAGGTAGGATCTTTCCATTAATGGATCTTTTCACCTGCTGTTGAGAGGTATATTCAATATTACTGCCCCAGATATAATTCATTTCCGGCTGTAATTGAATAAACCCTTGTTTAATAGGGTAAAATCTTCCGAATAGATTCATACCAGCAACACCGTAGCGGTCTTTTTCTACCAAGGTTCCATTAAAACGATATTTCCTTTGAGAAAACTGTCCATTGATTCCAATACCCGCAGCAAACATATCATTGAACCGATACCCCAGTTGCGGAGAAATATTGATAAAGGTAAAGTTGCCAAAACTCAAACCAAAGTTCCCTCCTACAAAGAGGCGGCTTCTCTCAAATCCTTTGGGTGTTTCTTCTGCAGTATCATCCTGTGCAAACAGGCTTCCTGTAACAAGGCATAGGCAGGTTAGCGCAAGTACGATTCTTTTCTTCATGGTTCAAATTTACTCTAAAAAGTCGGACAGAGGGATTGCCGGAGATTACCCTGGCCTTCACTGTAAAATCCATGTTTCAACAGAGAAAATTCAATAGCGCCGCGGGCACCGTTGTATTGTGCAAGAGAGGAAGTGGTAACATCATAGGTGAAACTCATCCTGAAATTTTTCCATTGAAATCCGATTAAAGGAATCAGCGACTCTCCTACCCTGTAGTACATTCCGCCGATTACCTGGGTTTCACCATCCCCGCTCAGATTGTAGTTGGCACTTAAACCACCAACCAGTTCAGAGGCGCTTGCCTGGTTGGTATAATAAGCCATGGGATTAACGATTACCTGCTGATTCACTTTCACACTAGCATTCACAAAACCGATATAACGGGGAGCAAGGCGATTGTCAAAACCCGTTTCAGTAAAGAATGTTTCCCTGGGACGATTGATATGATGAACAGAAAAACCACCATTCACATAAAGATCTTCTGTCGGGAAATAGGCATAGTTCAGTCCCACCTGCATATCCATATAACCGATACTGGTAGAATTAAAAGCCACATTGGTTGGCACACCTGCATCAAAGAAACCGGTAGCCTGGTTGAACTGATCCGGAAATTTCAAGCGGGTTGGATCAATGCGTTTATTCGCCCATCCCAGGTTAAAACCGGCAGAAAGCAAACTGGATAACCCAAGCATCTGGTGATAGGCAAGAGATCCATATACCTTGGTAGAAGTAAGGTTTCCACTTCCGGCAACATCTCTCAGGATAACTCCACCCACACCCAGCCAGCCATTTTCAATTCGATCGCGCATGATCTGCGCATCACCAAAAATACTGATGGTTTTATATGGCACATCCATCACATTGATAAACTGACTCCGGTAATTGGCACCAATCCGAAAATCCGCATCCGGAATAAATCCGGTGTTGGCAGGGTTGGTAGTCAGCGGAGAATTAAACCACTGCGAAAACCGGAGATCCTGTGCAAAACTCAGGTTCATTGTAAAAAGCGCCAGCAGGATGCAGAATCCGAAGCGCCACAAGTACATTCCACGTTTCATCATGCTACTTCTTTTTGTGTTAACGGATCAGGGTTATATCACCTTTTTTGGTGGTTCTGGTGCCATCTGTAAATTCAACTTCCAGGATATAGGCATAGGCATCCATCGGTTGTACGACACCGTTAAACCGACCATCCCATCCAAGTTTGGTGCTATTGGATTCAAATACTTTCTGACCAAAGCGATTGAAGATCATGAATCGCATTCTGCCAATTCCAAATCCACGGACAAAGATCACATTGTTGGGAGCTGATCCGAGTGGTGTGAAGGCATTCGGCACATCCACCTTGGGAACGATCAGTGCTTCCACCGGAAGGCAGAGCGTATCCGCACAACCAGACTGATTAACAGCAACCAGGCAGGCATCGTACTGACCGGTACGATTGTATTGATGTTCAATTGGCAACCTGCTGGAGGTATTCAGACTTTCTCCATCTCCAAAATCCCAGGCAAATGCAATAGCATCTGCAGAAGAGTTATTCCGGAAAATGGTGGGCGTATTTTCAATGGGCGTAACGGGACTATGCGTAAAGGCAGCAGTTGGGGCACTTTGAACCAATACATCCCTGAATGTTTGATCTGTAATATTACAGGTATTGGGATCAGTAACGGTGAGGGTTACCCGATAGGTTCCCGGATTCTGGAATATCTTGACAGGAGTTTTTTCTGTGGAAGTGGTGCCATCCCCGAAATCCCATAAATAGGTTTGTCCGGCTATACTAGTATTTTCAATTTCCGCCGTGTAAGGAGCACATCCGTTTGGAAGTTCAAAGCGGGCTTCTACAAGGGGAGCCAGGTTGAATTCTTTCAATACAGAATCACCCGAATTACAATAGATCGTATCTCTGATTATTAGCCGGATTCTGTAAGTACCCGCAGACTGGTAACTGTGGGTAACCGATTGCGGTCCGGATATAATCCTGGTGCCATCTCCAAAATCCCATATGAAACTGGTATCGGTAAAAGGTTTACCGGCCGGAGGAGTAGATAAGTTATCAAATCGGAATGAGAGGGATTCACAGGGATCCAATTTGACTGCATTGAAATCCAGTAATGCTTCATCTGCCCGAACCCGCATATTGATATAGGCAGTATCCCTGATATTACAACTGTTTGAATCCACAGCAATTAATCGTACGCGGAAATTACCGACCCGCGTATAAGTATGCTGAACTTCAAAATTAGTTGTAATCTGATCCGGTGAACCGTCTCCGAAATTCCATTCATAACTTTGCGCATTCCGGATCGTATCTCTTAATGTTACTGTAAGAGGAACACAACCGGATGTATCAAATACGCCACCGATAGCAGCAGTAACGCCAGCGCCAACACCTGCAAAATTAAAGGCGATTTTAAGGGCAGCAAGATTACATTCCGCACCATTCCCTGTATTGTGGGAACCGGAAAAACGATTGGAGCAACACCATGCACCAGGAGTCACCGGAAATACTGGCCTTGTTGGAGTCAGGGATGAACTGTAACAGTTTGCACACATGGCCTGGTAGATTACTCCTTCCTGGTCGAATCTGCTGGTACCTCCATCCACATGTTCGGAGAAATTTCCATTCTGGCCAAAGAAGCTACCATAGAGCAACTCAGTTGCATCGCGTTTGATCACGATGAAATAAAAATCATTGTTATCCGTGGTACGCTTAATTGCATCATCTGTAACCGGCATACCGCTGGTGCCTGCCATATTAAAATTGGCAAGGTTGGTGCCACCCCAGCCCGATACATACACATTCTCGCAACGATCTACCAGGAAAGCAACAGGTGAAATATTAGGTAAGCTGGAATTGGTACCATAAGTAGTGGTATATACCCAGCCTGAAAGATCCGGGCGGAGTTTACCAATAAATTGTTTGGCACCATCTGTACCATACACAGCATTGATGCGTGGCCAGTCACCAAAAGTAATGCCCATTACATAAGGATCACCTTGCCGGTCAAATTCAAAACCCAGTACTGCATCCCGTTGTGGTGTACCGATATAAGTTGATTTTTTATGTACTGATCCATCGCTGGAGAATATGGCAATAAAACCATCCGGTTGGTCTCCTCCAAATGTTTGCCCTAAAGTACCCGACTTGTCACCCGGGAAATTATTACTTAGGGTTGCACCACAAATCCAGATATCGCCATTGAAGGGATGTATACCCAATACAAAACCAGCATCAAAGGCTGAACCTCCAAGGTAAGTGGATACCAATATATTCGATAATGTTGGATCTGTTTTAATCAGTACAGCATCCTGTCCGCCACCAAAGGTTCGATAAGGAGCATTGGCAGTTGTGAAAAAATTATTAGAACGGGTACAGGAAGCGAGGTAGATATTACCAGCCCGGTCAATATTCACTTCACTTCTGGCATCGTCTCCATAGAAATTAATGAGTTGTCTTGTAGTACCAGTATGACTGTCGCCGGAATTCTCTCCATCGTTTTCACTACCACCGATCCGGATGGATCCAATAAGACCGGTACCACTTGGATTCAGTTTTGCCAATACAATATCATATCCGCCTTGCGGACCAAAACTGCGGAGTGCGGGAAAATTGGAGGAATTGGTTCTTCCAGCAATTACGAGATCACCCTGTGGGTCAACGATTAAGCTATGTGGCTGATCTGCATTATCACCTCCGATATAAGTAGCATACAAACGCTGGGTTCCCGAAGGATCAAATTTCATGATCCCCATATTGAATTTACTTTGGCCCCGGGTTGCCTGGAAGGTTGACTGAAATGCTCCCGGTGAAGTAGGAAACCCATCGCCAAAAACAATTCCTCCGCTGTATAAACTACCATCCGGACCATAAGTAGCTGTATAACCCCAGTTATCTGAACGGCTGCCGGTGAAGGTTGCAAAGATCAGCGTAGGATCAATGATCAGTGGAACAGTTTTATCGTAGGCTTCCAGCTGAAAGAAAACCTGGTTGCCACGCACTGCGTATCGCGAAGGAATTTCAGTTCTGCCTTTTAGACCAACCTGAAAAGTATAAGGGGGCAATTCCCGGACTTCTCCTACACTTGTTTTTATAACCAGTTCTCCTTTACTCAGGGATAGTTTATCTACCCCATCGTATTTCATTACAATCTGGGAAGGATTACCACCAGGCTGCACTATGAATTCATATTTGAGGAAACCTTCATCGGAATAGTAGCGAATATCAATATTCGGGTATACATTCTTGTAAGTAACGGTGCTGTATACACGACAACTCGATCCGAATTTAGAAGGATCATTTCCTAAAAAATAAGATACCACTCCCGGCAATGGTTTTTCGGGAATAAGTTGCGGGTTGGCAGTCATACCCACCAATTCCATTCTGTAAGCATGTGAACGCAATACAAATGTTTCATCCGTTGCTCCGCCTTCTGTTGGTATGGCAATACTTGCTTTGGAAGCCGTTGCTTTATTCTTATTTCCTTTTCCTCCACCGGATGGTTCATCATGCATATGCCCATGCCCGAGAGAGGCCAGTTTTTTTAGATCATCGGGATTGTGCTGCAGTACCGTGAATCCTTTATGCTGAAGGAAAAAAGCACCGTTGCCGAGATCCCCTTTAAAAGTTACAGAAGGATCCCATTGCCCTTTGTTTTCAACAAACTCAAGGCCAAGTGTATTCTTTTGAGTAAATCCTGCAAAAGAACATAGGGTCAAGATGAGTATTTGGATTGTGCGTCTCAAGGTCTATTGAATTTACATCAAATAATCGATTATTCCAGTCAGTAGATTTACGATATCCTGCTCCAGGCCAGTTTTCCTTTCTGCGCCTGAAGGTAGAATTTTAACGCGCTGTTTTCTTCCCGCTTCAATTCCGGATCTGTCTCCAGCACCTGTGCTGCCTGGTATTTTGCGGCATCCAGCCATTGTTTATCTTTTATGAGATCTGCCAGCTTGAAGTTCAACATTCCACTTTGCCGGGTGCCTTCAATATCACCCGGGCCTCTCAATTCCAGATCCTTTTCTGCTATCCGGAAACCATCATTCGTAGCACACATAATTTTCAACCGTTCGCGTGCCTCATTGGTTAGCTGGGTGCCTGTTAATAATATGCAAAAACTCTTTTCACTTCCTCTTCCGACTCTTCCTCTTAACTGGTGGAGCTGTGATAAACCGAATTTTTCTGCACTTTCAATAACCATAACACTCGCATTGGGTACGTTAACACCTACTTCTATCACTGTTGTTGCCACCATGATCTGAGTATCGTTTTGCACGAATCGTTGCATATTGGTTTCCTTGATATCCGGCGCCATTCTTCCATGCACCATGCTGATCCAGTATTTAGGCTCGGGAAAAAATGCTTTGATGTTTTCGTATCCCCGCATCAGGTTCTCCAGGTCCAGTTTTTCAGATTCTTCAATGAGTGGAAAAATGCAATACGCCTGCCGGCCTTTCTGAATTTCCTCTTTTATGAAATCCATTACCTGAGCCCTTGAATAGTCAAAACGATGAACCGTTGTGATGGGTTGTCTGCCAGGAGGCAATTCGTCAATAATACTATAATCAAGATCCCCGTAAGCAGTCATGGCCAGTGTTCTTGGGATAGGCGTAGCTGTCATAACCAGCACATGGGGAGGAATGCTTGCTTTTTTCCAGAGTCGCGCTCTTTGTGCCACACCAAAGCGATGCTGTTCATCAATTATGGCCAATCCCAGTTGCCGGAATTGAACCGGATCCTCTAATAAAGCATGTGTACCTACCAATAAATGCAACTCACCCTCCGCCAGTTCTTTCAGTATTTTTTTTCTTGCTGCTGCTTTTGTGGATCCGGTTAGCAATGCAATTTTAACTGGCATCTCTTTTAAAAGTGCAGAGAGTCCCTGGTAATGCTGAGTGGCTAATATTTCAGTGGGTGCCATCAGGCTGGCCTGGAATCCGTTATCAACAGCCAGTAACATGGAAAGTAATGCCACAATGGTTTTGCCGCTACCAACATCCCCCTGCAAGAGGCGGTTCATCTGCCTTCCATGCGCCATATCCTGCCTGATTTCCTTTAACACCCGTTTCTGTGCATTGGTAAGAGCAAAAGGCAGGTGATTATGATAAAAGTTATTGAAATGTTCACCTACCTGAGAAAAGACAACTCCTCTTGAATACCGGTGCCGTTCGAGTTTTATCAATCCAAGCCGGAGTTGTGCAATGAATAATTCTTCAAATTTCAGCCTGGCAAGTGCGCGCTGGTAGGCCGGGTCTGATATGGGAAAATGGATCTGCTGATAGGCTTCATATCTCGTAGGAAACTGGTATTCCTGCAACAAACGAGCCGGCAGGTTTTCGGGAAGATCTCTTTCCTGCAAAGCTTCCAGCAGGGTAAACAGTAGTTTGCCTAATTGCCGCCCGCCAAGGGATTTGGCTTTTAGTTTTTCTGTGCTTGGATAGATAGGCTCAAGAAATGCTTTTCCCCCTGCTTTGGCAGGTGTATAAACTTCCATTTCCGGATGTGTAAGCTGGAGCATCCCATTGAAATAACCTGTTTTGCCATAAACCAGATAAGCCTGTCCGATTTGTATGTTTTTCTGTATCCAGTTAATTCCCTGGAACCAGACGAGTTCCAATACACCGGTTCCATCTTTGAGTTGGGCAACCAATCTTCGGCCCCGGTTTTCTCCCAGGACTTGCATGGATTGAATAGTACCGGCTACCTGGATGTATTCCATGGAGGGACTAACCGCAGCGAGTTGAGTAATTTTAGTTCGATCAATATGCCGGAGGGGAAAATGATCCAGCAGATCACGGAAGGTGAAAATTTGCAATTCTTTTTTCAGGATGTCTGCCCGCAGCGGACCTACCCCTTTCAGGTATTCAATCGGACTGGATAATATGGGTGCATCAAAGTTGATGGAAGACAATTTGGGCTCAAAATTAGCATACCGGGATTATTTCTGAGATTCTTTCAGCCCGGTATAGGATTTGGGTGTTGGAATAAATTCTTTTCTACCGGTTTTAACTTTCAGCAATGCTCTTAACATGGCTACCATCAAAGCGGGTAAACTGAGTAATGCTTTAATGGTGGGAGAAGAATAATACCTGGAAGGCATGGCAATGGCAAGTGTTAGCAGGAAAAACAGGAGCAGGCTCAGCCACCAACCGGGTACCGGAAAGAAAAAAGCCCATCCGGTGGCATATCGAATGATTACCAATACCAGGATAGCCGAAAAAACAACCAGGTATAAAGACCTTGGCAACAATAAGTTTTGCACCAGTTTGTTGTAATAGTGGCGGTCTTTATAGATGCCAATCATATCCGGTTCCCAAAACATCCGAAGATGGTACCACTGGGCTTCCAGCCAGCGAAGGCGTTGCTTTTCGAAAACATCGTGACTGGCTACTTTTTCGTCCAGCACCCATGCTTCCGGCAGATAATGCATTTGGATACCCCTTTTCAATAATTGCATATCAATTTCTCTGTCTTCACCTGGGTTCTCCAAAATCGGCTTCCAGTTGAAGATGGATTTAAGCAGGTTAAATTCGAATGCCATTCCGGAGCCGGAAGGTGCTGCTGAAAAACCAAGCGCCTGTTGCCCCTGGCGAAAGAGGTGGTTATTGATTTCTTCGCTGATTGCATCCAGCAGGGCAACACTGGTTTGTTCATTTTTTGCAGTCCGATGACATTGAATAGCCTGGTGACCTGCTTTATATGCATTGTTTACAAGGCGAAGGCAATCCGGTTTCATAATATTGTCTGCATCCAGCAACATTACCAGATCGTATTGACCAGGCAGCAATGTTTCCAATGCGGAATGGATGGAGCGCGATTTCATCCTGGTATTAACCTCCAGTACACTTGCACCAAAATGCCGGAGTTGTTGTACAGTCATCGGCTTCAGAGAATCCGCCACAACCATCACATCAAATTTATCCCTGGGATAATTGTGCAAAATTGCTTCCTGTACAGTATGGCAGATAATGTGATCATCGCGGAAACTTGGAATTAATATCAGGATGTTTGCCAGTTCACTGGCTTCCGGGATAGGGTCTTCGCGGTACATAAGTCCGGCTATTGCAACAACCAGTAAATAGGTTATGCTGCAAAACAGGTAGATAAAAATCAATAATCCGGCTATGTATAAAAATGTTACCACATTAATCGGAAAAGTATAAAAAAAGAACCGTATTCTAAATACAACCTAAAAAGCCGGCGTAAGGCCGGCTTTAGGTTGGGAAATATGTTGCTCAGGAAATATTTGATTTTTGAATCAGGGCTGGAGGTGTATGAGCTATGATCCATAAATCAAATAAGAAATTCTGTTTTTGCGCATAAGTGATGTCCAGCTTGATGCGTTCTTCCACAGACATGCAATGGCGATCTTTTTTACGGATCTGCCATAAACCCGTTATACCTGCTGGAGCCATGAACCGCTTTGACCATTCATCTGTAGTAAGCATTGCAGCTTCATACAAGGGTAAAGGACGATTACCAACTATTGACATATCCCCCAGCAATACATTGAAAAACTGTGGAAGCTCATCCAAACTGGAGTTTCTCAGGAATCGACCAAAGCGGGTTGCACGCGGGTCATTGGTGATTTTAAAGAATACACATCCATTGTCCTCGTTGTACTCATTTCTATGCTTAACCGCATCTTTCAGCTCTTCGGCATCGAGTTTCATGGTGCGGAACTTATAAAAGTTGAAGATCCGATAACCACGACCTGCTCTTTTCGAAATATAAAAAACAGGACCCCTGCTCTCCAGTTTGATGATCATTGCGATCAGTAACATAACCGGACTCAAAAGAATCAGAGCTATTGAAGATACCAGGATATCAAACAATCTTCTTCCAACTCCAAGTGGCGTCAGTTTCGCCTGCTCAGCCACCTGCTCCATTTTATATTCAGATCGGGAACAGTTCCTCTTTTTCACTTTTGAAAGAAAATCAACACGCTGGATCAGTTTGTCGTCTGCTTTGCGGGTATCAATAACGTCATCGAATAAACGCATCAGCAATGCCTTATCTTTTGCTTCCACCATTTTACCGGCAGAATCCATGATTACCGGTATAGCACGGAACTTTTCAATTGACTTCAGGTAGGCATTCAGGTTAGCTGCTTCAGCCAATTCCAAATTTCCTTCCACAATAATAACTTGTGGTATAGTTTTTGATTGAGAATCGATGCGCTGAAGAATAGCTATCGCCTTCGGAACGGATTCAGCGGCATATCCACCTTCAAACAGGTGAACGAGATAATCAATATTGCGGGAATTTTTTCCAATAAAGAAAAATTCCCTGTTATGCAAAACAGCCACCGGTGCGGCCTGATGCTCGCGGGTAATTGAATACCTGCGATAGGTTGGCTGCTGGGAAGCTATTGGGGTTAATTGTAAAGTTTGTTCCATTCAGGTAAGATTTATTCGAAAGTTTTATCAAACCACTTTCAACAGTTTTTTCGATCCTGCTACAGGCGATTTGGTCAAAGCTTCCAGTGTTTTTATAAGGTCAACGGGATTAAATGGTTTGTGAAACGCTGCTTCCACATCATAACGGGTACATACAGTTGCAATTTCTTCTTCTTCCAAAGACGAAATCACTACCATAGGTATATTCTTATACAGCTCACTTGTTTTAAAGTATTCGACAATTTCCCAGTTAGCGGTATCAGGCAGTTCAGGATCTACTACAATAGCAGATGGCAGCTCTGACCTGGTTAACCAATACATGGCATCTCCTGCTTCTGAAGCAGTGATGGCTGAAAATTGTTCACTCAAAACAGTGTGCAGTAAAAATCGAATCGATTTACTAGCTGTGATTACGAGTATTTTTCTTTTCATCCTTGAATAATTAAGTTTTGTTAGAAACTCAATTTTTCAATAGGAGTTCAATTGGAACGGTTAGGCTTTCAATGGGTACTTGGAACAATCAACATCAGCGCTACCTGATGGGTAATCAGAAAAATACTACTAATGGAGGCGAGTTCTTAGGATTGTGGAACGGTAAGCAAGCTTCCTAAGTGCATGTACTTAGGCTATCGTGGGGTAAAAGTAATATATATTTCGATTTTAAGAAATCTACGGAGGACTTTTTTCTATTTCAGCGTAAAAATACTTATTCACCGGATGCATCCCCAGACTCCGGATTAACGGGAACCCTTATGCGGTTTGCTTTTTCCCACCTGGCATCTGTTCCGCCAGTAAGATATTTTATTAGTCCGGCCAGGATTGCCCAATGCATGAAAACAAAATAATAGGGGATATATACGATGGGCCATTTCGTATTTGTACGAGCTCCCAGCCAGCCAATTACAGCCAGGCCATAAAAGAGAAGCTGAACCAACCCAGCCAGTTCGTATACCCCACCTGCTCCTTTTACAACCAGGTAAATCGTGCTTAGCGCCAACAGTATCAATGCCGGTGCTGCTGCCACCCAGCGCAAAACCCGGTGGGAAAAGAATTGAAAAAACAAAAGTGGGTTGTTCCTGTATTCCCAGCTTTTGGATAATCTGCCCAGCGCCTGGAAGCCTCCTGCAGCAATCCGGATCTTTCTTTTTTGTTCCTCTGCCAGATTAAAAGAACCAGCCTCTACAGCTCTTGCATCCGGCTGATAGGCTACCCGGTAGCCCGCTTCACAGATCCGCATGGAAAGTATAAAATCATCCAGCACTGTATCTGGTTCCAGCGGAGTAAACAGGTTGGTCCTCAAAGCCAGCAATTCTCCAGCGGCTCCCACAATGCTGTGAAGCCGGGCGTCATTCTGCTTCAGAAAGGATTCATATTTCCAGTAAAGGCCTTCTCCTTCTGATGAGAGTTCTTCAGCTCCTGAACTCACTACCAGTTTCTCTCCTGATACTGCACCTATAGCTGGGTTGTCAAAGGATTGTACCAGTTGCAGCAGCGCCTCTTCATTCAACACGGTATTGGCATCTGTCAGAACAACCAGGTCACTTGTTATATCCTGCATAGCCCGGTTGATAGCAGCTGCCTTTCCAAGCCGTACAGCCTCATGCAGCAGGTCCACCTGGGGAAATGCCCGCACAATCTGTTCTGTACCGTCAGTGGACCCATCGGTTATAATAAGCACTCTGAATTTCTCCCTTGGATATCGAAGGGAAAGAGTATTACGGATTTTCCCCCCTATTACGGCAGCCTCATTAAAGGCAGGGATCAGGACTGTGAGAGATGGCAGCTCCCTGTCGGTCAGCTTGCCTGGCGCGGACCCCGGTTTTCTTTGCGCCAGGATATACACCAGTAGCCCATATACTATATAAATATATAAGAGTAACAGCAGGCTAACCCAAAACAATATTTGAAAAAAAACTTCCATGTTGGCTCCGACTCCTAGCGAGGCCCAGCTACCAATGCAGCTGCACCAAAAACACCCGCACTGTCGCCCAATTTCGGTGCCAGAACAGGTGTATCCAGCCGGTTATTGAAGATATGTTTTTCAAGGCTGGCTTTCCCTTCGGTATAGATACTGGCAATATTTCCAACTCCTCCCCCAACAAGGATTACATCCGGATCCAGCAAATTGGTGATTATTGATACTGCTTTCCCGAAATATTGATGCAGTCGGTCCAGGGTCATAATGGCTGCTTCTTCACCCTGGCTGGCAGCTTCCACAATTTCCTTCAGGGTCTTTCTTAATCCGGACTCCTTTGTATAATACCGCTGTAATGCAGGTCCGCTTAATATGGTTTCCACACAACCAGCGCGACCGCAATAACAGGGGCCACCGGATTCATCGAGAAAGATATGTCCCCATTCTCCTGCAATTCCATTTTTGCCTTCCCAGATGAGTCCATTATGAACAATGCCTCCACCTACGCCGGTACCCATAATGATACCAAAAACCATCCTGGCATCGGGAACCACCTGCTTTACTGCTCCCCATTGGGCTTCTGCCAGGGCAAAGCAGTTGGCATCATTTGCCAGCACCACAGGTATTCCCAGCTCTTTTTCCAGGTCCGCTTTCAGGGGATTACCATTCAGTGCTGTACTGTTGCAGTTCTTCATGGTTTGCAGGATAGGGTCCAGTACACCCGGGGTTCCTATTCCTATTCTTTCAGGTTTAAGGCCGGATTCCTCTTTCATGCGCTTTACCAGTACGCCTATTTGGGAAACAATATGTTGATAGCCTTTGTCGGCTTCTGTTGGAATGCGGGTTCGAAGGATCGGTTGCGGATCACCGGTAGCAGGCAGGATTACCCCTTCTATTTTTGTTCCTCCCAAATCGATTCCCCAAATGGCAGTTGGCATGATTGCTTTTTGAGGTCTAAAATAATCAAACTTTGATCTCTTTCATTTTAGGAACCAGCAGGTGCATGATTCCCCAGGCAACCAGGTAGGCCATTGAACATACCAGAAACATGATAAAATAACCGGCTTCAATCTTGCCCAGCGCTTTATAATGATCGAAGAGCAGTCCGGCCATCTTAGCAATTAAGATCCCCCCCAATGCGCCAGCCATCCCACCCAATCCGGTTACTGATCCAACAGAAGATTTGGGAAACATATCGGATACAGTAGTAAATATATTAGCACTCCAGGCCTGGTGGGCAGCTGCCGCCAGTCCGATTATCAAAACAGCCAGCCACATATTGATACTTCCCAACCATTGAGCCAGCATCACCGGCAAAGCTCCCAATGCATAAATGAACATGGCTGTTTTTCGGCTTCTGAATACCGGCCAACCAGATTTGATAAAGCATAAGGGCAACCAGCCTCCTACCACGCTACCTACCGTTGACATCATGTAAACCAGTGCAACCGGTATAGCGATGGCAGTATTATCCATCTGGTATTCCGCTTTCAGAAAAGAAGGCAGCCAGAAAAGGTAAAACCACCAAACGGGATCGGTAAGAAACTTCCCAAGCACAAAGGCCCAGGTCTGCCGGAAACCAAGCAGGCTGAACCAGGGGAGTTTAGGACTTTCATCAGTCGTAGGTTCTGCAGCTGTATCACTATTGATATGGGCCAGTTCTTCACTGTTAACTTTTGGATGTACAGCAGGGGCGCTATAAGATTTAAACCAGAAGATCAGCCAGATAAAACCGGTTGCAGCAGTCAGGATGAATGCCCACTCCCATCCCCAGGTGGCTGCAATATAGGGTACAGTCAGTGGTGCCAGGATGGCGCCTACATTGGCGCCTGAATTAAAGAGACCGGTTGCCAGTGCTCTCTCTTTTTTGGGAAACCATTCCGCTACGGTTTTGATAGCCGCCGGAAAGTTACCAGCCTCAGTTATACCCAGGGCAGCTCTTGCAACAATAAATCCAAGTGTGGAACTCACCAGCGCATGACCACCTGCTGCGAAACTCCAGCCGATAATGGCAAGTGCATAGCCCATTTTGGTTCCTATCTTATCGACCAGGGGACCCATCAACAATAAACCAATGGCATAGGATAACTGAAAGGCAATTACAATATTTGCATAGTCTGATTCAGACCAGCCGAATTCCAGTTCAAGCGGACCTTTTAATAGACTTATAACTGCCCGGTCGAGATAGTTAATCGTAGTGGCAAAAAATACCAGTCCGCATATCGTCCACCGATACTTTGTTTTTTCATTTTTCATATGGTCAAGTACATTTATTTTACCTGCTTCACCAGTTCAAGCGCTCGTTTGGCATCCTTTGTGATCTGCGCATAATCGCCACTGGCCAGCAATTCCTTCGACAGAAATTTACTGCCCAATCCAACTGCGCTTACTCCCGCCCTAAACCAGGACTGTAAATTGTCAATCGTTAGTTCTACTCCTCCTGTTGGCATAAAACTAAGTTCCGGAAATATATCCCGGATGCCTGCCATAAAGGATGGCCCGAGCAGATTTCCGGGGAATAGTTTGATGAACTCAGCACCGGTAGCTTGCGCCAGTAAAATTTCTGAAACGGTCATTGCTCCCGGGATCCAGGGTTTACCTGCTGCATGTACGGTTTCTCCTACTATCTGTACAGTACCCGGACAAATCACCAGGTCTGCCCCTGCATTAAGAAAAGCAGTAGCCTGCGCAGGTGTTTTGATAGTTCCAATTGCCAGGGTCAAATCCGGCCAACTGATATTTCTTTTTTTGATCAGTTCCGTAAAATGATCCAACGCCTGCTCTCCCCTGTTGGTAAACTCCACCATTCGGATACCACCCTCATACAAGGCCTGCATGGTTTGTTCACAAACAGTATAGTCAGGATGATAAAACAAAGGCAATACCCCCTGCTCCCTGAGTTTGGTGTAAATAGTTGAATGATCAGCCATGTTGCGCCATTTTTTGATGAATCGAATCAAGGGTTTGTCGGGTAAAATCGCCTTTTTCCTGCAGTTTGCCAACCGCAGCAGCTGCCGCCAGGTTTACAGCAGCAGCAATATCTGACTGCTGTACCCAACTGTGTAGTAATCCGGCCATGAAACAGTCGCCACTGCCAACCCGGTCAATTATATACTGAATCTGCCATTCATTTGAAACAACCTGGCTATCCCTTGTGTCTAATGTTGCGTAATACTGAATACTGTCCTGTTGATCAAACCGGAATGTATTGGCAACCCAACTGCAGGAAGGTGCCAACTCACGGATATAGGCAGCCGTAGTTGTGGCTTGTTGAAGATAAGCTGCTTTAGTTTTTGATGCTATCAATGAATTATCCAGTGGTGCTCCAAGTAATTCAGCTGCCGACCAGATATTTCCCATTACAATACTGCAATGCTGAATCAATTCCGGCATCACTTCTTTTGGAGCTGTACCATATTTCCAAAGTTTATTCCGGTAATTGAGATCAACGGAGATGGTGAGTCCTAATGCAGCGGCAGCTTCAACAGCTTCTTTGCAGACCCTGGCGGCAGTTGCATTCAGGGCGGGACTAATCGCGCTGAAATGAAAGAGCTCACAATCGCTGAGCAGGTTTTTCCAATCTATGGTTCCTGGTTGCAGCGTAGCAAAAGATGAACCCGCGCGATCATAAATTACCCCTGCATTTTTAAGATCTGCTCCCTGGGGAAGAAAATAAATTCCGATGCGATTTCCGATACGCTGTATAGCTGATGTATCTATTCCCATGCGCTGCATTTCAACTAGCACATCATCGGCCATGCTGTTCTCCGGCAGGGCAGAAATATATTTAACCGGATGCTGCCAATGACTGAGTGCTGCTGCCACATTAAACTCGGCTCCACCAAGGTAAACCGGCATGGAAGCCTGTTGCATCCAGGTAGCAGGTAATTCCGGCGACATCCGCAAAAGAAATTCTCCCAGGCAGGCAATCTTTTTCATTCATTAACTATTATTGGTTGCTGGAATGCTTTTAACTCATCTCTCAAAAATGCTTCAAAACGAGCCGAATCAGACAGGGCGGGAACTGATTTTTCCCAGGCAGCATAAAACCGGAATCGGTTCGGCTCATTGTTCCGGGTTTTCATTTTTACAAGATAAGTATTACGTATATCTGTATCAGAATTTTTTGCCGTGCTGAATTCCTGCAGTTCCTCTTTATTCAGCAAAATGGCCATTGCGAGTTTATCTTTGTTCTCACTCTGCTTATGATGAGTGAAGATCGCAGTCGCCTTACCCTCGAGTATTTCATTTTCAGGCGCATCATACAAATTTACGATACCTGTAACCAGTGCTGCATTTGCGGGCAGCCCCGTAACATGAACAACTGATTCATAAAATAACTGTCCGCCCCAGATCTGAATTTCCTCGGTTAGGGATACAGGTGAGAGAGCAGGATGAAGCTTCCAATTTTTATAATGCATCCGGAAAATGGCCCGAACCGGACCATCTGCCACGCGTTCATAGAGAATATTTTCCATATTGGAACCGCCCACCCGAACCAGGGTATCCTTTCCTTCCATATCTGGAATAAACAAGGCCAGTGCGCCTGCACCCAGGGAAGACCCCACTTTAAGCAGATCCATTCCCCATTCATTCAGTGCATGGTAATTGGCAGTACTATTTGTTCCAACGCTATCCAGCACCATCTCTGGTTTGAGTTTACCCCAGATATCTTTCCCATTGCGGGTATCGAAATAGAGTCTGAAACCTACGCGATCATTTTCCCAGGCGGGACCTTCAGTGAGAAAAGGTGGTAATTTCTGTTTACTGAAATCAGTTGGTTTTTGTTTCCCATCAATAGTATCTGCTGCAAGTGAAGGACCAAAACTACCATTCTCCAATAGCCGCTGATGACGTACATGGGCTTTACTACCACTGATTCCGATGGGTTTAATTGCTGATGAACGAAGGATAACAGTAAGTTTTTCCTTAGGCCTGAAATCATGCAGAAAAACCAGTTCATCCCACTGACCATCACCATCCAGATCGTCAAACTGCACAGGTATATTTTTGTTATGGATGTTCACCTCGTAATAAGGGGCGAGTTTCCCATTTGCTTTTTTTGTAATGGCCGAACGTGATAGAATCACCAGCGCAGATGATCGAACTGTTTCGGCCGGATTTTCCACTTCCATGGAAATATTTCCTTTTTGCAAGGAACAGCCACTTAATACAATTCCCAGTGACAGAAAGTATAAATGAAAAATAGTTCGCATAGCAGTCGGCATTCGTTATTTCAGGCTAGCAATGGGAGCAGGATCCATATCTGTATAGGTATAATTCTCTCCGGCCATTCCCCAGATAAAGGAATAGCTCGCAGTTCCGCAGCCGGAATGAATCGACCAGGGTGGAGATATAACAGCCTCGTGATTGGCTATCAGCAGGTGACGGGTTTCGGTGGGTTCTCCCATAAGATGCAGTACCCGCTGGCTGGGATCCAGATCAAAATAAAAATAAGCTTCCATCCTACGGGTATGTGTATGCGCAGGCATGGTATTCCATACGCTGCCTTCGGTAAGCACTGTGAGTCCCATCACCAACTGACAACTCCGTATGCCTTCTTCGAAAATGTATTTGTAAATGGTTCGCTGATTGGAAGTGGTTGAAGCGCCCATCTGAACAGGTACCACTTCTTCTTTTTTCATTAGCCTGGTTGGATATGCCATGTGTGCGGGGGCAGACAGCAAATAAAAAATGGCGGGACTGGATGAATCGGATGACTGAAAGGTTACTGACTGAACACCCTTCCCAATATAGAGACAATCGAGTTTATTCAGTTCATAGGTTTGTCCGTCCGCAATGATAATTCCCTTGCCTCCAACATTAATTATACCTGCTTCCCTTCTTTCCAGGAAAAATCCAGCTCTGAGTTCAGGATGATTAGGTAATTCAAGCGGCTGGCTCACAGGATGAATTCCTCCAATGATCATCCGGTCATAATGAGAATACACAAGTGTAACCTGTTCGGGTTGCATCAGGCTTTCGATCAAAAAATTTTCCCTGAGCCCGGAAGTATCCATCAACCTGGTTTCTTTCGGGCTTTGCTGAAATCGGATTTCCATACTGTTTTGCATTACTGGCTAAACTAAGGATTCAGCAAGCAAAACACCGGCAGCGTCTGCTATTTAATTGTGCAAACGTTTTCACGGAGCCAATTTTCACTTCTCAATACCAAGCTCCTGCTGGATCTGTTCCAGGCTTTTGCCTTTTGTTTCAGGAAGAAAACGAACCACAAAGATCAGGTGCAACACCATCATCACAGTATAAAAAAGAAAGGAGTAATAACCACCCTGCGGACTCCCTTCCACGATAATCGGGAAGGTCCAGGATATAATGGCTGCCATGATCCAGTGTGTGAAACTGCCTAATGATCCCCCCTGGGAACGCACCGAGTTGGGAAAAATTTCTGCAATGAAAACCCAGATCACAGCTCCCTGTGAAAAAGCAAAGAAGGCAATAAAGCCGATCAGGTAAATCAACACCAGTTGATTTCCTGCCATATCCCCTCTGAAAGCCATTGCTGTCAGGCCCAAAAAAAGAATCATACCCAGTGAACCGATGACCAGCAGTTTTTTCCTACCAAAACGATCAATCATGGTCATGGCCAGCAAGGTAAACAACAGGTTGGCAGCTCCAATATAAACAGGTTGTAAGTAGGCATCAGCCTGAGAAAATCCCGCCATTTCAAATATGCGTGGAGCGTAATATAAAATTGCATTGATGCCAGCCAGTTGATTGAACATCGCCAGCAGTACAGCAAACAAAATGGGTTTCCTGAATTTCGATGTAAATAATTTTTCAGGAACCGGACTACTATCGCTCCTGGTTTCTTCCTGAATCTCAGTAACAGCCTGCAGATCACCGGTTCGTTCAAAGATTTTTTTTGCTTCGTCCGGCTTTCCATTGATCCATAACCAACGCGGACTTTCAGGTATGCTTCGCAACAAAATAGCAAAGAGCAGAGAAGGAACCACCATCACACCCAGCATCCATCGCCAGGAATCTTCGCCCATACCAACAAACAAAAAATTTGTAAGGTAGGCTACGAAAATACCTGCTACAATATTGAGTTGAAAAGAACCCGCCAGTCGTCCTCTTATGTCTGCCGGAGCGATTTCAGAAATATACATGGGTCCTACCACAGAGGATGCACCAACTGCCAATCCACCTATAAAGCGAAACAAAATGAATAATTCCCAAATGGAAGTAAGTGAACATCCAATCGCAGATAACAGGTATAAAAATGCGATAATAAGCAGTACTTTTTTTCTTCCATAACGCTGTGCAGGCATACCTGCAATCAGTGAGCCGATGACTGTTCCGATCAGGCTGGAGGCAACTGTAAATCCCTGCCATCCTGAGCTCAGATTCCACAACGACTGAATTGTTTTTTCTGCACCCGATATAACGGCAGTTTCAAATCCAAAAAGAAAACCACCCAGTGCAGCGATAAGAGAAACACGTACGGCGAAATTAGTTCCGGAGCTATTCCCCATTGATTGTAATTTTAGGCGAGCAATATTCTTTAAATATACTGTAGAAAAACTAGTGAATATTCAATCGATTACCATAAAAGATATTGCGAAAGCGCTGAATCTTTCGTACTCTACTGTTTCCAGGGCACTGAAAGGAAGCTACCAGATATCTGAACCTGTCAGGGAAAAAGTGCTGGCTTATGCCAGGGAACATAACTATCGCCCTAACCTGCTGGCCCAGAGCCTGAAGAATAAAAACAGCAGATGTATTGGTCTGGTTTTATGCACCATCCCCAACAGTTTTTTGGGTGAAGTCATCAATGGGATCGAATCCGTTGCTTCTTCCAAAGGATACCTGGTGATCATCACGCAAACCAATGAATCACTGGAAAATGAAAAAAAAGCCCTGGATCATCTTACCATGCGCGCGATTGATGGCCTGCTGATTTCGGTCTCAACCGAAACCAGGGATGTCAAACACCTGGAAGCCTATCATGAACGCGGATTGCCTATCGTATTTTTTGACAGGATATGTGAAGGACTTCCTACTCATATTGTACAATCCGATAATGAGGGAGGTGCATTTGAACTGACCAAACACCTGCTTGATCAGGGTTACCGGCGAATAGCTCATATTACAAGTCCGACTCATCTGGCAATGACGCAGGAGCGACTGAAAGGCTACCGAAGAGCCTACAGGGAAGCAGGTTTAACAGTTGACGAAAGTTTACTGAAACATTGTGCACACGGCGGGGCTATTGTAGCAGAAGTGGAACAGGCGCTGGATGAGTTATTTGCACTACCTCAACTGCCTGATGCTATACTGGCTGCCAGCGATCGGATGACACAATCCAGTTTTCAATATTTACGAAGAAAGGGCAAAAAAATTCCGGAGGATATAGCATTAGCTGGCTTCAGCAATTTTAATGCACCTGAACTATTTTCTCCTGCCCTCACTACAGTGGTTCAGGACGCATTTGAAATGGGAAAAAGAGCAGCCGTACTGCTGATTGAACGAATTGAAAAAAAGCATAAATCCTTCACACCTGAAAAAATAGTTTTACCGGTTCAGTTACAGGTGAGGGCTTCCACTCGACAGACTATCACCCTATAATATCCGGTATGCCAGTAAATAAGCTGACCCACCCTATTCATCAATTGGAATATTCTAGTGGAAGTATCCAGATAGCAATTCCTGATGAGGAAAGTATTCGGCTGAACTATCAGCAATCAGTAGCCGAAGGTAAAAAAAATGAATTTCCTTATTGGGCACGAATCTGGCCATCCGCCTGGGCGATGACTGAATACCTGGATGAACACCTCGAATTATTCAATCAAAAAAAGGTAATTGAATTTGCAGCCGGACTTGGACTGCCTTCTCTTTTGGCTGCAACCCGAGCAGAATCTGTCATTGCATCCGATTACCTGGAGGAAGCAGTTGATTGCATCAGTAGATCCATACATACCAACAGGTTTACCAACATGAAAGCTGCCCTTTACAATTGGAGAGATGGATTACCTGATTGGAAAGCTGAACTGATTTTACTCAGCGATACCAATTATGACACAGAAGATCAGGCTGCTGTTGAAAAGCTCATAAGACATTATTTGAACCAGGGATCCACGGTCTTACTGACAACCCCACACCGTTTGGCAGCAAGGGAATTGTTACAGTCGCTCCATGAATTTTGCAGGCATACAGAAATACGAACAGTAAAAGGAACTGATATATCTGTTTATAAATATTCGCTGTGATTTATTACCAATCGCTGCAGGCAGCCGGCCTTAATAAATGTATACCTGCTTTCGACACATTATTTTTATACATGTCTTTTGCAAGCATTTCCTTCCACTTGGGATGACTGAAAAACGCTTTCCAATGCGCTTCCCGGGAAGCAAAATTTTCGAAACAGGTCAGGTAATAAAAATTCGGCATCCGGCTCCCGGTAATTACTTCACCATAAAAAGCAGCATTGAAATTCAGTTCTTTAAACAGTTCAATTTCGCCTCCTTCATTGAACATGTGCACTTTGCTTTTATAACGGTCTACTGTAGCCGATTCATAATTTCGTAATTCATAAATTCGGCTTTGGCGTTCGGTAGAAAAAACCGGCGTCTGCAGAGGAGGAGCCAGCTTGAAGGATTTCATCCAGACCGTTTCAAGCCGGGTAAACGGTGGCTTATCAAAAGGTACATTGATAAAAAATGCAGCTGCGGTTTGGTAAACGGCATCCTTCTCAAGACGCACACTTATCTCAGCAGCAGATTGAACAGAATTGACAGGGAGAATAAAGTATATAGCAGGTGGGCTGATAGTATCAGTCGGACTCGGTTCAAGCACCCCAATATTCCTGATTTTCAACCGATGTAAAGCAGGCAGCAGGGCTTCTTCCGCATAGCGAAGAATGGCAGCTTTTTGTTCCTGGGATTCATAGCGGTATATTCTCAGCTCATAGAACTCGTTTTTCGTTTGAGCCTGACTGTTGACAAACAGCAGGGAGGCAAGAGCAAAGAAGAGCAGACGTAACATTTTTGCCACTTTTAATTTTCAGGAATCTGTTCAATGGGGAAATGATCTGTCCGGAATGGCGCAAGTGGTAGCCCTGCAGTTGACTCCATATTTCCGATACTGGTATTTCCAAAGCCATAGCGTACGAACATGGGATTTTTGAGATCCGGGTGCCAGAGAATCACAGTATTTTTTTCAATTTTTACTTTGGGTGCCAGCCAATTAGTACCATTGATATCTGAGATTAACCAACCCTCCGGATTAGACCCCTTCATGCGGATACCATTCTCGGCATAATTGAATTTCACCAGGATTTTACCTTTTTCAATAGCGGATGAACTATACTCCGGACTCCTGAAGTCTCCTATTGGCAAATTATACGTTGATGCAAGTGCATAATTGGCAAGCCGGGTGCCCACGGGCTTTTTCCTGGAAGGGTGAATATCGGTAACCGTATCTACCAGGTCTGTTATGACAACCATGCCGGTATTCGGATGGGAGGCTGCTGCTGCCTGGGCTTCGCGCAAAAGTGCGCCGATACCGGTAGTTCCATATTTAAACGGTGCTATCTGAACATAATAAAACGGAAGGTCTTTTTTCCAGGCAGCCCGCCAGCTATCGATCATGCTGGTAAACAATTGCCGGTAGGTGGAATAGGTGCCGGTATTACTTTCCCCCTGGTACCAGATTACTCCTGCGATTCCATGGGGGGTAATAGGAGCAATCATGCCATTATAAGCTTGCGCCGGAGTTGTAGGCCACCAGGCTACTTTTTTCAGTTGTGCCGCTGCTGCTTTGAGTTGGGGATCAGCGGCAACAACTGCCTCCGGCGTCCATGCTTCAGCAGGTGTACCACCCCAGCTAACATTGATCAAACCAATGGGAACATTCAGTTTTTCATGAAGATTTTTTCCAAAGAAATAGCCCACTGCACTAAAGGCTTTCAACTGGTTGGAATCAGCTTTGGCCCAGGAGGCTTTCAGGTCTTCCTGCGGATAATCAGCACCGGTTTTATTTACATGAAAGAGTCGGATAGAAGCATTGGCCGCAGTTGGAAATTCCTGCGCGATATCCTTGACGCCATTGTAAAAACTCCACTCCATATTGGACTGTCCTGAGCAGACCCAAACTTCTCCAATTAGCACATCCTCCAGTACGATGGTATTTCTGCTGGTGATAGTAATGGAATAAGGACCTCCTGCGACAGGCGTTTTCACTTTAAGTAGCCATCTTGCCAGATCGGATGCAGTTGTTTCATATTGCTTTTTATCCCACCCTGTAGTAACTATTACTTTTTCACCGGGACCGGCCCAACCCCAAAGATTGACAGAATCTTTTTGTTGAAGAACCACACCGGATTGAAGGATAGCGGGGAGTCGCAATTGTGAAAAACCGGCACTGCAGATCAGGAGCAGCAGCGCTGGCAGGCATCGCTGAAGGAAATTTTTCATTTTCCTAAAATACAAAAAGGGGCCCGGAAGCCCCAAAAAAATTAAAGGTTAACCCTACACTTGATCTTATAATTTAGAAACTACTACGTCTTCAACTACCGTGCGGTTACGATTGATCTGGAAAACCTCGGTTTGAACTTTACCATTTACGGTTACTGCAACTTTCAGTTGAATTGGCTCCTGGCTGTAGTTGTCAATCTGGAATTTGCGGGTAATTTTCTTTTCAGAAGTAGTTGCTGTGTACAGCACATATCCGTCGAGATCTCTTAATTGAACAATTACTTCTTTTCCTTCTTCGTTATCAAGACTGATTTCAACAACAGGAGACTGGTTATTGCTACCAACATATTTTACTTCTACAGGAACGCGATTTTTGCTGGCTCTTTTTTCGGTGTTAGCCAAAACAGGATTAGCAGATACAGCCAATAATGCAGCGATTGCCAAACTTGCCAGCACTGATTTCAGATTCATACTTGTGTTTTTCATTGTAATTCTTTTTGCGGTTAGATAATTTAAAAAACTCTTTGCGGCGGCAATCGAAGATGGTAGCAATAGTTGGCTATGGAAGTAGCAATCGGAAGGGATAATGCAAACATAGAACGCTATTTACTGTAGTGCAAGCCAAGTTTTATAGATTTTACTGACTTTAAACCTCTTAAAGAATTACTAAAACCATCTACAGTAAAGGGTTTCAGCGAATTTTTGATATGACATCCAACTGAATAAATCTTTTTTTTACATTCATTTCCTAATTGCTTTTTTATGCTTTTCAAACTCCGATTACTGGTTGCCCTCTTAACAACAGGTATTTTTGCTCAGGCGCAATCCAAATTTTCTATTTCGTTTAATCCTGATACAAGTATAGTAACCCCGCAAGAAGTTCAGGTAAAAGGCCAGAAAATCACCTATAAGGCTATTGCAGGTACTTTACCGGTATGGAATGAGCAGGGAAAAGCAATAGCCGGACTCTTTTACACTTATTATGAACGAACCGATATAAAGGACAGGGCAACCCGTCCACTGGTATTTTCATTTAATGGAGGACCGGGCTCCGCTTCCGTGTGGATGCATCTTGCTTATACGGGACCAAAAATCCTCCACATTGACGATGAGGGCTATCCGTTGCAGCCCTATGGGTTCAAGGACAATCCCCACAGTATCCTGGATGTAGCGGATATCGTATTTATTGACCCGGTAAATACCGGCTTCTCCAGGATAGTGGATTCCACTGTTCCTAAGTCAACCTTCTTTGGTGTGCAGGCAGATATCAAATACCTGGCGGGATGGATTAACAGTTTTCTATCCCGTTACCAGCGATGGGCCTCACCCAAATACCTGATTGGTGAAAGTTATGGTACTACCCGGGTATCCGGACTCGCACGTGAACTCCAGGAATCACAATGGATTTACCTGAATGGCGTAATCCTGGTATCTCCAACTGAATTGGGTATTGAAAGAGGAACTGCAACCGATGCTGCTTTGCGCCTACCCTATTATGCAGCTACTGCCTGGTATCATAAAAAACTGCCGGCAGATCTACAACAAAAGGATCTGTTGCAAGTGCTTCCGGAAGTGGAAGAGTTCACCATGCGTGAAGTATTACCTGCCATCCACAGAGGCGGGCAATTAAGCAGCGCTGAAAAAAAATCAATTGCGGCTCGTATGGCCAGGTATTCCGGCATTGCTGAACAGGTTTGGTTGCAGCACAACCTGGATCTACCGGTTAATTTTTTCTGGAAAGAGTTGATGCGAGATAAAGGATTTACCATCGGCCGGCTGGATTCCCGTTACCTGGGCATCGACCGGAAAGATGCAGGAGACCGCCCCGATTACAATGCCGAATTAAACTCCTGGTTACACTCTTTTACTCCACCCATCAATATGTATCTGAGAGAAACCCTGAAATACAAAACGGATTTCAAATACAATGTATTTGGTAATGTTTCACCCTGGGATCGCAACAATGATCAAACCGGTGAAGACCTGCGAAAAGCAATGGCTATGAATCCCTATCTACATGTGATGGTGCAGTCGGGCTATTATGATGGTGCCTGTGATTATTTTAATGCGAAATATAATCTCTGGCAACTAGATGCGGCGGGAAGATTTACGAACCGGATGAGTTTTAAAGGATATCGGAGCGGACATATGATGTATCTTAGAAAAGAAGACCTGGCTAGCAGCAATGAAGACATTCGTCAATTCATTAAGCAAAGCCTGCCAGCATCCAATCAACCGGCAAAATATTAAACATGATACCAGTAAATTATCTACGGCAGTTTTGTTTGTTATTCGTACTTGTTACAGGTTTGAACGCGATAGCACAAAAACCGCTTACCGATTCCTTCCCGGTGCGTGCTTTCAGCATTGCTGCCCCAACACAACAAAACCTGGATTCTTTCCTGGTATTCATGCAAAAGGAACTGGCACCCAGAAAAATTAATCACCTGGTTTTACGGGTAGATTATGCTTACCAGTTTCAATCTCATCCCGAACTTATTGACACTCCTTTTCTCCGGAAAGAAGATGTAAAAAAGCTGGTGACTGCAGCACGCACCAATGGAATTGAAATTATTCCACAGATCAACCTGCTGGGTCATCAATCCTGGGCCAGTAAAACAGGTAAGCTCCTGCGGGTGTACCCCCAATTTGATGAAACTCCCTGGGTGCAGATGCCTGAAAAATATGAGTGGCCCAATAAAGACGGGCTCTATTGCAAAAGCTATTGCCCCTCTCACCCGGATGTGCATAAAATTGTTTTTGCCCTGATGGATGAATTATGTGATGCTTTTGAATCAACTGCTTTTCATGCCGGAATGGATGAAGTATTTTATATAGGTGAAGAAAAATGCCCACGCTGCGGAGGACTGGATAAAGCAGAATTATTTGCAAAAGAACTAACAGCCATCCGTAACCGATTGGCAACCAGCAACCGTAAACTCTGGATCTGGGGTGATCGTCTCATTGATGGAAAAACAACCGGAATAGGTATGTGGGAAGCAAGTTTTAATTCCACGCATCGTGCCATTGATCTGATTCCAAAAGATGTAGTGATATGCGACTGGCATTATGAACGACCGGATAAAACGGCAGTCTATTTTGCAATGAAAGGTTTCTCGGTAATTACCTGTTCCTGGAATAAACCTGCTGTAGGAGCACAACAGGTGCGGGATATGGCAGAGTTCCGGCAATCGGCAACAGGCCCCATGAAAGACCGTTTCCTGGGTGTGATGGAAACTGTTTGGTCGCCCGTAACTTCTTTCTTCACAGGCTATTACGATAAAAACAAAGACGATCGGAAACAACCGCAGGTCAATACTCCCTGGAACTGTTTCAGGACAATGTTTCCAACAGAATCAAAATAAATCTCACCATACCGATTAATAAGTCTACCTTGAGCGTGTTAACGATTTGAGTTAATCAGCATCTTGTAAAAGAATCCCTTCTTAATTGCCTTCAATTACCTCCTGCTTTTTTCCTCAGAAAATTTTCATTAAAAAATTTACTGAAATGAACATTTATGTATCCAACCTCGGATTCGGGGTTCAGAACGAAGAATTAGAGAAGTTATTCACTCCCTATGGAGAAGTTTCCTCTGTAAACGTAATCATCGACAAAGTGACTAATAGAAGTCGCGGTTTCGGATTTGTAGACATGCCCAATGCTACTGCAGCTGAAAACGCGATCAAAGAATTGAATGGTGTTTCCATGGAAGGAAGAACCATCAAAGTGAATGAAGCCAAGCCACGCGAAGACCGTAGCAAGTCTAGCGGCCGCAACTTCTATTGATTCTTTCTGATTTTATTTTCTGAGATGCCAGGCTTTGGGTTGAACAAAAGCTCGTATTCCAGTGTAAGATAAAGTAGAACCCAGACCCGAGTCCTTTCTTCCTGACCAGGGAAGATTGGCACTCACCCGGTCGCAGCAATTCCAGTATACCGTTCCGGTATTCATTTGCTTCAGGATCTTTTCTGCTCTCTCTTCATTGGAAGTATATACAGCCGCTGTTAATCCATAACTGGTATCTTTCATTAAATCAATGGCCTCCGCATCACTGCTTACTTTCTGGATGCCAATAACCGGACCGAAACTTTCTTCCTTCATCACACTCATGCTGTGATTCACATTAGAAAGAACCGCCGGCGCCATATAATAACCCGGTTGCTGAAGACGATAACCACCTGCTATTAATTCCGCTCCTTTGTTTTGCGCATCCTGGATCTGATTCAGAATAAATGCCAGTTGTTCTTTGCGGGTAAGCGGACCAATATCAATTCCTTCCTCCTTTGGGTTTCCAATTTTCAATGCGCTTGCCTGTTCTGTAAATGACTTCAGGAAATCATCATACACTTTTTCGTGCACATAGATTCTTTCCACTGCACAACAGCTCTGGCCATTGTTGTATACAACTCCTTCCAATGCAGCGGCAGCCACCTGGTTGATATCAGCCACTTCATCCGTAACATACAGGGGATCCTTGCCACCCAGTTCCAACTGACAGGGAACCATTTTCTCCGCTACTTTGGATGCAATGATTTTACCGGTGCGATTGCTTCCTGTGAAATAATATCCATTCAGGGGAAGATCCAGCAGATAACTTCCCACCAGTCCGCCGCCTAATACTACCTGGAATACGTTTTCGGGTATGCCAGACTGATAGAGTAGGTCACGAATGGCGAGTCCGGTTAAACTGGAAAACTCCGATGGTTTATATAGTACTGCGTTTCCTCCAATCAAAGCAGGAATAAACACATTCACACCTACCAGGTAAGGATAATTCCATGCAGAAATATTGGCGATTACACCCAGCGGTTCATAACTGATTCTCTCTTTTGTAGCACCATCCAGTACCATCCACTCATCCTGCAACCATTTCTCTGAATTATTGAGGAAGAATGCAATGCGTCCTCTTGCTCCATTAATTTCATTTCTGGCCTGCTGGATGGGCTTACCTACTTCATCACTCAGGATACCAGCCAGCTTTTCGATTTGCTCTCCCAAAGCCTGGTCAAACCGCCGGATGCAATTAATCCGATCGGTTAATGGAACTTCCGCCCATGCTGCTTGTTCCTTTTTTACCAGGTTATATTTTTCCTGTATGGTTTGCTGGTTGTCTTCATCCAGCGTTGCCAGTACTTCTTCAGTAGCCGGATTTATAACGTTAAATGTGCTCATGATTGTTCTCGGATAGTTTGTATAAAATGTTCTTTAATAGCTTGTGATAGCGGATTCTTTTCTTTATTCAGCATTCTTTCCGGGTGCCATTGAACACCAATGAGAAAGGGCTGATCCTTTTCATCTTTCCACTCAATTGCTTCAATCAGACCTGTATCATCAAGCGCACTGATTCGCCAATTATTTGAAAGTGTTTCTTTATCCAATGCCTGGTGATGTGCACTATTCACCTGTCCAACCGAATCCGCAGCCCATGCTGCCAGCCGGCTTCCGGGTTGCAGTTGTACCGCGTGTTGTTTATCCTCGTCACTATCTTTTTTATGCCGGCGATTCTGCTCACCCAGGTCCTGGATCAGTTTACCTCCTTCCAGGGTATGCACCAGTTGCATACCCCTGCAAATCGCAAGTAGCGGTGCCTGTTTTTCTTTGGCGTGCCGATATATGGTAGCTTCAAACTCATCGCGATGAGGTTGATAGTCGTCCGGTTGATTTGGATATACTGCGGCACCCTGGTAATAAACAGGATCAATATCTACACCACCTGTTAATACATAGGCATCACATTGCTTAATCGCCTCGTGATCAGGTGTTTCAAACGATAACAATACCAGCTCCAGGTCTTTGCCAAGATCTGCTTCCGTAAACCAATCCCAGTAATGCTGGAAATTGGTACGAGAAAAACTGATCCCGATTTTCTTCTTCATGACACTTACAATGCTTTTTTATAGATCGCCAGGAAATCTTCCCTGCTTACCGGTTTGGGATTATTTGGGTGACAGAAATCCGCCTCCGCCAGGGTCGCAAGCGTTTCAAGATGCTCTTCTTTTACTCCGATGGCTCCTAAATTTTCGGGTAGGCCTAACTGTTCGTTCAGATAAAACAGATAAGCTACCAGGGAAGCTGCATCACCACCTGTTACATTCATTGCCTGTGCCATTCGCTGAAACGCTGGCTCCAATCCGGGTGCATTAAAATCCATTCCGTAGGGAAGATTCACTGCATTCGCCAAACCGTGGTGTGTATCCAGTAACGACGAAAGCGGATGCGCCAGGGAGTGCACAACCCCCAATCCTTTCTGAAAGGCAACGGCGCCCATCAAAGAAGCGATCATCATTTTGGAACGGGAAGCCAGGTCTGGTGCAGTGGTTGCCTGCACAATAGATTCACTAATAAGGGTCATCCCCTGCAAGGCGATGCCTTCACACATGGGATGAAATCCTTTTGCAATGTAGGCTTCCATATTGTGCGTCAGTGCATCCATTCCTGTTGCTGCTGTTATAAAAGGTGGCAAATCCATGGTCAGTACGGGATCAGCAAATACCATCTTCGCGAGCAACTTGGGAGAAAAAAGAATGCGTTTGCGATGGGTTTCATCTTCAGATATAATTGCACTGCGACCAACCTCACTTCCGGTTCCACTGGTAGTAGGCAATGTCACGAAATAGGGCACTTCTTCTGTAACGTATTTATCTCCACCAATCAGATCATCATAATCAAACAGATCCCGATGGTGGTGAATACTTAACGTAATGGCTCTTGCTACATCCATGCCTGCACCGCCACCAATACCCACAATACAATCTGCACCGGCATCCTGAAATGCCTGCTTGCCGGCCAGTACATCCGACTTCACCGGGTTCTTATGAATGTTGGAAAAAACATCCGGCTTTAATCCCAGGCGTTCCAGATCAGCAAGGATCTTTTTAAAGAAAGGTAAATCCCGCACGGTAGGGTCTGTAACTACTAAAGGGCGACTAAATCCAGCACTTTTCAGATGAGGTCCTAATTCTTCGGAGGCTCCTGCACCGAAACGAATGGTAGTTGGAAAATTATACTGACGTACTACATCAAAACTTGTCATAAACTGCTATTATATGATTTCTAAATATCGTTGTGTTTCCCAATTGGTTACTACTTTGGCAAATGCTCTCCACTCCCACTCACGCGATGCAGTGAAATGATCGGTGAAGGCATCTCCGAATAATTCCCTGGCAACCGGTGAGTTTTTCATAGCCTGGGTAGCTTCATACAGGTTGGATGGCAATATACCATGTACTTTATTCGCATATCCGTTACCCACAGTCTCAGGAATCTCCAGTTTCAATTTGTGTTTTATTCCATACAAACCGGCAGCCAGGCAGGCAGCCATCGCCAGGTAGGGATTGCTGTCAGAACCTACTACTCTTGTTTCGAGTCGCGTTGAATAGGGACTACCCGGCAATGCGCGCAATGCTGTTGTGCGGTTATCGACTGCCCAGGTTAGGGTAGTTGGTGCCCAGGCCCCTTCTACCAATCGCTTATAACTGTTGATCGTGGGTGCTAACATGGGGAGTATATAAGGAAGACAATACAATTGTCCGGCCATATAACTTTCCATTAACCCACTGATATGGTTAGCCGAACTGCTGCTATAAAACAGGTTCTCCGATTTATCCAGTGTCCATAAACTTTGGTGCACATGGCCGCTGCAACCGGGTAATGTTTCACTCACTTTGGCCATAAAAGTAGCCAGGTACCCATGCCGGTGCGCGATTTCTTTCACGCCTGATTTAAATAATACGGCCCGATCGGCAGCTTCCAGGATATGCCCATATAATACGGCGGCTTCATATACACCCGGACCCGTTTCTGTATGCAAACCTTCAATGGGTACACCAAATTTGGTCAGCTGATCAAAAAGATCCTGGCAAAATGCGGATTGCTGGGAAGCTCTCAGTATGGAATAACCGAACATGCCCTGGGTAATCGGTTCGAGGGATTGAAAATCCCGGATCTCGGATGGGCGTTTGTAGTTAAACCATTCAAACTCCTGGCTGAAGGAAGGATAAAATCCCATAGCCTGTGCTTCTGCTGCTATTTTCTTAAGCAGGCTACGCGGACAAATATCCAGGCTATAACCCTGCTCGTTGGTAAAGTCGGCCAGGAAGAAAGCACCATTTTCTTCCCAGGGAATCTGGCGAAAGGTGGAAATATCAATAGTGGCCTGTGCATCCGGATAACCACTGTGCCATCCTGTGTATTGCACATTGTCGTAGGCAACATCACTGGAATCCCATCCAAACACCACATTGCAAAATCCAAAACCGGATTGTACAACTGACTTGAATTTATCCCAGCTAATCAGTTTACCGCGCAGGATACCATCCATATCCGTAACTGCGATCTTAACCTTGGTGATCGATTGGCTCTCCAGGTAGGTTAACAGGTCCTGAAGCGATTGGGTGTTGCTCATCAGCATTATTTTTTACGAAGAAATAAAACCAGGCATAAGCTATTGCCAGAATTCCAAAATAGAACAGGCTTAACAATGGATACAGCGTAATCATGGCAATCATACAAACAATGCCAATGATCAAAGCGATCACAGGGAAATAAGGATAAAACGGAACTTTAAAAGGGCGTTCCAGGTTCGGCTCCTGTTTACGTAACCGTAACAAGGTAATCATTGAAAGAATATAAAGTGTTACAGCACCAAAACAGGCAATGGTAATAATAGAACCGGTTTCACCGGTAAGCAGGGCAAGAATCCCGATACCCATATTCACCAGCAAGGCGGTTGCAGGTGTTTTGAATTTGGGATGAATGCGCCCCATGGCTTTTATAAAATAACCCATCCGGCCGAATTCAAAACTGGCTCTCCCCGCGGCGAGGATGATACCATGAAAGGAAGCAATGAGTCCCAGCAAACCTATAGTGATCAGCAAATGATAAATCCAGCCACTGTTGCCGGTTACCTTTGCCATGGCCAGTGGCAAGGGTGAATCAGATGGTGGCGCTCCCGGTGATGCATACACGATGGCTTCCCAGCCTGCCACTCCAATTCCTGAAACAAAAACTAATACACAAAGAATGATAAGGGTGAGCAAGGCTGAACCAAATCCTTTCAGGATGGTCTTCTGCGGATTGATGGTTTCCTCTGCCACATTCGCAATTCCCTCCAGTCCCAGAAAAAACCAGATGGCAAAAGGAATAGAAGCCCAGATACCCGTAATACCATGGGGCAATGCATTTTGCTCCAGGTTAGTCCATTCAAAATGAGGCAATGTGATGCCTGCAAAAATCAGGAGTTCCAATACCGCAAACACCGTAATGATTAATTCAAAACTGGCAGCTGCTTTTACTCCTACTATATTTAAGGTAGTGAAAACAAAATAGGCAAAGATAGCGATGACTACTACCGGAACAGCCGGCAAAAAAATATGAAAATAAGCCCCGATGGCAGCAGCAATGGCGGGTGGCGCAAATACAAATTCAATCACCTGGGCCATGCCTGCAATAAAGCCCCATTTTTTTCCCAATGCCCGGTGTGCATAATCAAAAACTCCACCCGCTTTGGGGATGGAGCAAGCCAGTTCAGTATAAGAAAAAGTAAAGGTGATGTAAAGAAGAATAATCAGACCGGTTGCGATTGCCATTCCCAATGTGCCGCCTTCCGCTAATCCAAGATTCCAACCGAAGTACATTCCAGAAATAACATATCCAACTCCAAGACCCCATAGCATCAAGGGTCCGAGTGACCTTGCCAGATGAGTCTCGGAGGCTGTTGTTGGGTGTTGGGCCTCCATTACTTGCTTTTCGGTGAATTTAAGAAAAAACGGAATTCGCTTTTTTGGAAAATCTAGAGTGGAATGAGAATCTTTAGCTGGCATCCTTCTCCGGGCATGCTATGTACCCGGCAATCGCCTCCCAGGTGCCTGACCCTGCGATTGATATTGGATAAACCAATGCCCGGTTGATATTGATCTGGATCAAATCCGACACCGTCATCCTGAACAATCAGTTGGATGGAATCCGATACATGCCTCAGTTCCACCAGCACGGAACTGGCTTCCGCATGTTTGATGATATTGTTCACCTGCTCCTGGAGAATACGATACAAGGCCAATCGTACACCCGGTTCCATGCTATTGATTTTTTTCCTGGCAACCAGTTTTAATTGAACCATCAACCGGTTATCTGTTTTGAGCCTTTCCAATAAGCGCATAACCGCATCCGTGAGTGATTCGGTTTCAAGTCCGGGTACCACCAGGCTATGCGATAATTTTCTTGCTTCATGAATTGCGGTAAACACATCGTCCCGGGCTTTTTCCAGGTGTTCATCCTTTCTCTTGGTTTGACGGATCGCTGTATCCAGCATCAGTTTAGCGGAAGCAAGCAGCTGTGTAATATTATCATGCAGCTCCATGCCAATTTCCATACGTTCTGATTCCTGAACAGCCAATGTATTTTTAAGGATCTCCTTCTCCTTACTGGCCTCCTGTTTCTGGATCATTTCCGTGATATCTGTGAGAATTCCGGCGGTAGCATATACCTGGTTGTGTTTATTAAGCAATGGAAAACGAATGGAATAAAAATGACAGGTAGCACCATTGATAAGAAGATTTTCCTGGATCTCAGTAGTGGTCCTCGTTTCGAGAACAGTTTCATCCAGGCTTTCATTAAGGTGTTCTCCGGATTTGCCAAAAACCTCTTCAAAGTTTTTATTCTTGAAGATAAAGCGCCCCAGCATGTCCTTTACATACACCATGGTGGAACTGTTATCAATGATCGACTGTAAAATCTGTTTGTTGTTTTCCAGTTGTTGTTTGGCCTGTAGTGTAGCCAACTGGTTTTTATATAACACATACCCGGCAAAAAGTACAAGAATTACCAGGGTTACCAGCAACAGCACATACAATCGCTGATCAATGGAATTGCCTAACTCTACGTCGGCTTTTCGGATCTCCAGATTTCGCTGTTCTTCAGCCATGATTCCATCCAGCAGGTTTTGCAGCTTTTTTTCATCTGTTTGGGTTTGATTTCCGGAAGCCTGCCAACTCAGCAACATGCCCTGCAATGACCTGAGCCGGTTTTCCTGAACAGCAGAATGTTTTTTTATAGCACGGATGGTAGCAATCTGTGCATTCAGCCTGGATAAACCGGGACTTTCCTGGCTGCCCTCCAGTTGTTCTTTGATCTCTGTTCTTAGCTGGATCGTTTCCATCAGCACAGCCCTTGACTCATCCAATTGCGTATAGGCTTGCTGGTTAGACCGGTTGTTTTCATACAACTTGATGCCCAGCAATAAAATACCGGCAACGATTACCAACCCCATTAACAGGAGTCGCTCTTCCCAACTTAATTTTGAATTGTTGATTTTTTCTCTGACACCATCACTATAGAAGGAATTCCACCATTGGCGTACGGATTGAAGCAATCCAGTTAAACGATCCTTCATTCCCCCTGAACGGGAAATGTGTTTTTTCATGCCAGGATGGATTTTTTTAAAAAATACAACAAAATCAGGGAATTAGCAAACTCAGCGCCGCATTTATTGTCAATTAAGCAGGATCATTGTGTAACTTGACAAGAATCAAGGGCAGGGCTTTGCAATTGCCAGACTTTCGCAGGATGCCTATTAAAATCAATAAATGAGTTTAGTATGCTTTATATCGCAGGATTTCTTTCATGCGCCCTCATCATTTTCTTTGCCGGCAGGCAATTATCGAAATATGGCGACCTGTTAGCTGAACATACCGGTTGGGGAAAAGCCTGGGTAGGACTGATTCTAATGGCATCTATCACATCCCTGCCAGAATTGATGGTAGGCATCAGCTCTGTTGTTATTGTAAAATCACCGGATCTGGCAGTTGGCGATATATTGGGCAGTTGTGCTTTCAACCTGGGCATACTGGCTATATTGGACGCATTTGTACCCAGACGAAGACCCATTTTCAGTGAGGCATCCCCAAGTCATATTGTAAGTGCTGCTCTTGGGATTATACTACTGACACTGGCAGGCGCGGGTTTGTTTCTCCCGGAAGATATATTAGTAAGTTCGATTCTTGGAATATTCAGTATTATTTTTATTGTTGTCTACCTGGTTTCAATTCGCATCATTTTTCTGCAGGATCAGAAATTAAAAGCTGCAGTTGTAATCAGTGAAACAACTCATCCAGGTCCGGATATGCCTTTGAAAGTGGTTGTGCGTAATTATATTTTCTTTGCTTTAATAATTATCCTCGCTGCACTGGCACTGCCTTTTTTTGCAGATCATTTAGCAGAATCAGCCGGACTCAATAAATCCTTTGTAGGAACTTTATTTCTCGCCGCAAGCACTTCCTTACCTGAAATTGCAGTATCGATTGCTGCTGTTCGTATGGGTGCATTAGATATGGCTGTAGGAGGACTGCTTGGAAGTAATATTTTTAATATTCTGATACTTTCACTTGATGATATTTTTTATCCCGGTGGTCCATTACTGAAGGAAGCGTCGGATAGTCACCAGTTATCGGTACTGGCAACAATTATTATGTCCGCAATTGTTATCATTGGATTGAGTGTACGGCCTGCCGGTAAACGATATAAACTGGGCTGGGATGCTTTGCTGATTTTCTTTGTATACATTCTGAACCTAATTCTATTGTATCATCTGAATACGTAATTACAATGAACTGGCATACCAAATCAATTGAAACAGTGCTCACTGAGTTAAACAGCTCAGAAGCGGGACTGGACAATTCAGCTGTAGAGCAAAAGCGGGCGCAGTTTGGATGGAATTTACTGCAGGAGAAAAAGAAGAAACCAGCCTGGCTGCTTTTCCTGAACCAGTTCAATGATTTCATGATCCTGGTATTAATAGCAGCTGCGATTATATCAGGTATTGCAGGCGATCTTACAGATACCATCATCATCCTTATCATCGTTCTGCTGAATGCGATTATGGGATTTGTTCAGGAATACCGGGCAGAAAAAGCCATGGATGCCTTGAGCCAGCTCGCCACCCCGCAGGCAACAGTCATCCGCAACCGAAAACCGGAATTGCTATCTTCCAAAGAAATTGTTCCCGGCGACCTGGTTGTACTTGAAGCAGGAAACCTCGTACCGGCAGATTTGCGCCTGATGGAAGTACACAGTCTCCGGGTTGAAGAATCCTCTCTTACCGGAGAATCGATTCCTATTGATAAGATCCATAAACCACTGGAGGAAGCAGACAGCAGCCTGGGCGACCGGATCAATATGGCGTATAAAGGAACCCAGGTAAGTGCGGGCCGGGGTATAGGTATTGCTGTTGCTACCGGCATGCAAACCGAAATCGGAAAAATTGCCGGTATGCTGCAAACAGGAGATGCCTTAACGCCATTGCAAAAGCGCATGAATGAATTCGGTAAAAAACTCTCCTATCTGATTCTGCTCATCTGTGTTGCTTTGTTTGTTGTGGGCTTGCTGCGCGGCGAAGAACCTGTATCCATGTTACTGGTTGCCATCTCCCTTGCAGTGGCGGCAATTCCGGAAGCACTGCCAGCCCTGATCACCATCGCCCTGGCAAGAGGAGCCAAACGATTGGTTGCCAAAAATGCGCTGATCCGCAAACTGCCTGCTGTTGAAACCCTCGGTTCTGTCACTTTCATCTGTTCCGATAAAACAGGCACCCTTACGCAGAACAAGATGACGGTAGTAGAAACAGTACCCTATAACGGTAAGGAAGAACCGAACTTACCCGCAGGCCTACTCGAAACCTGCATGGCCGTGAACCAGGATGTAAAAAAAGGAGCTGATAGCAAATGGATTGGTGATCCTACAGAGATTGCGCTTGTTGAATACATTTATAAAAGCAAAGGAGAAGAACAATACGACCAATTGCAGGAAACCCTGCCCAGGGTGGCTGAGTTACCCTTTGATTCAGATCGCAAATGTATGACCACTGTACACAGGTGGGAAAATAAGTACCTCCTGGTTTCAAAAGGCGCTTCTGAATCCATTGCACAAAGACTGGAGAAATCCTATGATCCCAAGCCCTGGCTGCAGGAAGCCAGTCGCATGGCCAAAGAAGGCAAACGGGTAATCGCCTATGCATACCGGGTAGTAAATCAGTTGCCGGAACCATTCGATTACGACCAGGTGGAAACGGAGTTGCATCCTGCAGGCATGGCCGGCATGATTGATCCTCCCAGGGAAGAAGTAAAAGATGCAATCAAAGCCTGTAAAACCGCCGGCATACAGCCTGTTATGATTACGGGAGATCATCCCGAAACAGCTGCAGCTATCGCCCGGGAAATTGGTTTGCTGGAAAAAGATGAGTTGGTGGTGAATGGAAGAGAGCTGGCAGAATTTACAGAAGCAGAACTGGATCAGAAAGTGGAACGAATTAAAGTGTATGCACGGGTTTCACCAGAACAAAAATTACATATTGTACAATCGCTCCAACGCAAACATCATTTTGTAGCCATGACGGGAGATGGAGTGAATGACGCACCTTCACTGAAATCATCCAATATCGGTGTGGCGATGGGCATCACAGGTACAGATGTAAGCAAGGAAGCTGCGCATATGATACTGCTGGATGATAATTTCACCACTATTGTAAAAGCAGTTAAAGAAGGCCGGCGTATTTATGACAATATCCGAAAATTTGTGAAGTACATCATGACCTGTAATGGTGCGGAGATCTGGACCATCTTTATGGCGCCTTTATTAGGAATGCCAATCCCTCTGCTTCCCATTCATATTTTGTGGATCAACCTGGTAACAGATGGATTACCCGGACTTGCACTGAGTGCTGAAAAAGCCGAGGATGATATCATGCAACGCCCACCCCGCAGAACAGATGAGGGTTTGTTCTCAGAAGGAACAGGTTATCATATCGTATGGGTGGGACTCTTAATGGCCGTGGTAACACTTGGCACACAAGCCTGGGCCATACAAACCAATCATGAAAACTGGCAGACCATGGTGTTTACGGTTTTATCATTGGCACAATTGGGACATGTAGTCGCCATCCGAAGTGATCATACCTTTATTTATAAAAAAGGACTATTCTCGAATCCATCCCTGGCCATTGCAGTGATAGGAACTTTCTTCATTCAATTGGGAGTAATCTACCTGCCTTTTGCCAATAAGATTTTTAAAACTGCCCCCTTGAGCCTGGAGGATTTATTGATCTGTATCGGTATTGCTGCAGTTATTTTTCATGCAGTGGAAATCGAAAAATGGATCCGCAACAGGTACTATCGCAGAAAATGAAAAACGGCCTGCATTAATAGTCCACATATATAAGCACCATAAGTACCCACTGCATATCCCAGTACTGCCAGCAACACCCCTACCGGTGCCAGGAACTTGTTGAAGAAACCGGCTACCACCGGTGCGGAAGCTGCGCCCCCGATATTGGCCTGGCTTCCAACTGCCACAAAGAAATAAGGTGCTTTAATCCAGCGGGCTACAATCAACAGTACAGTGATATGCACCAACATCCAGATGATGCCGGTAAGAAAGAAAACCGGACTATTCACCAATGCCTTCAGGTTCATATTCATGCCAATGGTAGCCACCAGCACATACAGAAAAACAGTACCGATATCAGAAGCACCGGAATTTTCCAACTTACGGAGTGGGGTAAACGAAGCCACCATGCCCAGTGTAGTGGCAATGATTACAATCCAGAAAAAAGTACTCGTTAGACTATAACTGGCGGATGCAGGGTAGTTTTCAGCAAACCAGGGGGCCAGCCAATCGCCACCAAGATGTGAAATTGCCGTAAAGGCAAAAGCAACTCCCAACACCTGGATCCAGGGACTTACGCCGGATTTCATGGCACCCTGCTCCAGTTTCATCTGCTCCACGCGTTGCTCCAACTCTACGATAGAACTATCATCGGCCCTGAGCCATTTGTTGATTGCTTTATTTCTCGTGATCCCAAAAAGCAGCACACCGGTCCAGATATTTCCGATCAGCACATCTACTGCAATCATTTGTCCGAATAAGGATTTACCAGATCCAAATACTTCCAGCATCGCCGCCTGGTTGGCTCCACCACCGATCCAGCTACCTGCAATGGTGGCCAGTCCGCGCCAGGTTTCCTCCCCTTCAAAATACAGTGATTCAGGAAACAGAACTCCTGTAATAGCCATGGCAATCGGTCCGCCCAGGATTACTCCTATGGTGCCGGCAAAAAAAATCAGGACCGATTTGCCTCCAAGCCGGCGCAAACTTTTAATATCGATTCCAATAGTAAGCAGTACCAGGCTGGCTGGTAGCAGGTACCGTGAAGCCATTGGATACAAAGCTGATTGTTCTCCTGAAATAACTCCAAATGTATTCAGCAATGCCGGAATAAAATAACAGAGCAGCAATGCCGGAACCACACTATAAAATTTCTTAAAGCCCTTATGCTCCAGTTTGGAAGTATAAAAAACCAGTGCCAGCAGGCCCATCAAAATGCCAAAAACAACCGCATCATTGCTGATCAAAGGAGAATGTTTCATGTAATGAGATTAAAACCAAATTAGAATTCCGGCTTTTCCGGTAAAACGGCAATATAAAAAGGTTTCGTTCAAATAAACAGCCTGTTCTGGCATTGTTCTTGAAAATAGCGGTTCGAATGTTATGAACCTCTACACTAAAACCCTTACTGCCTGTTTACTTTTTCTGGCTGTTCAGCTCTCAGCTCAGGAAAAAAGATCCTACGACAGTAGTTATCAGCCCATACTTGGACAATCCGGACATGCCCGGTTTACTTATTATCTCAATAAAGAAGGGAAACGAATCAAAGAGGGCCCCTTTCAGTTTCAATCCAAAAAAAGAGACAGTCTGAATCCATCTCTTTTCATTTACGAAGAGTGGAAGGGACAATATGCAGGTAACAAAAAACAGGGAACCTGGACCTATAAAAAAACCCGCCAATGGGTTCAACTGGAAGATGTAAAAGAATGGGATGTACAATACCAGTTAAAAACAGAAGAAAGAATTATCAAAGCCCATTATACCAATGATTTACCTGATAAGGAATGGGAACTAATCAGAACAGTTTTTCTAAATAAAGAAGCAGTACAACAGACAGAAAAATTAAAGACGGTCCTCCAAAATCAGCGTATCAATGGACCAATTGAATTGTACTACCAAATGGATTCCACCCGCAGTGGCAGGGTTAGCGGGTTTGCCAAAAACGGCCTGATGGATAGTGTCTGGAATTTTGACATCCGGAAAGGCGATAGCCTGATCCGCGAACAACGACAGTATAAAAAAGGATTTCTGCTTTCACTTACGAAAGCATTTCAGTCAGATACCATCACCAACCTGAAATACCCGCTCAGCCAGCTCATACAGGCATCCTTAAACGAAGCATCAGGAGAAGACCAGGCAGTCAATCTTCCGGTTAGCCTCAGTTTCAGTGATGGTTACCCAAGAACCTCTGAATACCTGCTTGCACAAAAAGATGCCAATCAGTACCTGGAAGAAATGTTAAGGCAATTGTTCCAGTATGATCCCGGATATATACCAACCAATGGTTTACCAGTTGGAACCAACCGCGGTTTTTATGTACTTACACAGAAAGAAAAAAACTTGCTGGATAAATGGCCCGACCTCGAATATTCTTACCGTGAAAAAGTGAATACTATCAAAGCAGAACTGGATACCAGCCTGGCTACTGCCAATGCTCCCGCACTCACCTGGATTCGTAACTGGACCAACCGGCAGGAATACATCCTCGATTATATCAAACCCTGGAACAATATTCTTTCAAGGAAAGAGATCGAATATTATTATCGCAAAGGGGAACTGATCAAATATGCCAGAGAATTACTCGACAGAGATGAAATCAGAAAAGCAGACAGTAGCATTCGTACAATTGAATATGAAGTTCCCGTATTCAGTACAACGGATTTCCTCAGTTATATCAGCAGCAATTTTGAGCTGCGAAAACAAAAAGCAGATTCCATCCTGGGTGAATTGAAAGGGATCAGTCGCGAGCAGGCTGTAAGTCGGGAAAAACAAGCACTTATACAAAGAGTCAACGCACTCAAAAAAGAAGTGGAAGAGCAATTGAAAGACAGTAGTTACGATGCTTCCATCGAGCCTCTTATGGCGCACCTCAAGCATTATTTCATGGAAATGGAATATCCAAGACTCTATGAAAGTTTTACGAATTCCATGGTTGCTGACTCCATCACCTATTTGCTGGAATCCGTGCAGATGATCCAGGAAATCGCAGTACGGTTACCCGTTCGATCCAAAAGAATAGACAGCCTGTACACCATTTACACCTTCGATCCCTTCACGTTCAATGATAAATTTCCACGCAGGATTAAAAAGAAATTATATGATCTCATTGCCGTTGAACTGTATTCGGATTTGCTGAAACAAATCAGTATCAATCCATCAATATCTGAAGTACGGACAGGTATTCGCCGGCTCTATGATATCCAGGAACGATTGCTATTTCTGCACGATAAAGACACCCGCAAACTCGAACGAAAACTGAGGAAAGGCAGCAGCATACAGGACAAACTGGAAGTGATAAAGGTATGAGCAGGAAGCTGAGATATTACACTTTGATAATCGGATTGGTGTTGCACTACCAGGCATTTAGCCAGCAAGCACCCGCGCCAGGTAAAACCATTACCAATAACACAGAAACCTGGCTTGGCCTCTATACGAAATACAGGCTAAGTGAAAAGTTGTTTTATTATGGTGAATACAATTACCGGAGAAGAAACCAGTTCATCAATGACATGGGACAATTGTACCTGCGCTTCGGACTCACCTACCTGGTAAACAAACAGTTTGAAGTAACCGCGGGAATTGTAACACCTTTTTACTGGGCGCCAAACAAGGAGGCTCCGAATATTGATAAAGTAGTGCCGCAATTCCGGTTTTGGCAGCAGTTCCTGTTGGTGCAACCGATCAACCATGTCAAGCTCTATCACCAGTTCAGGCTGGAACAACGATGGAGAAGAGATTTCACCAAAAACTCCTCCTTTAATCTGACACACCGGTTCCGGTATAAGATACTGGCCTATGTTCCGTTGAACAGCACAGAACTCAAGCAGAAAACCCTGTTTCTTGCTTTATCTGAAGAGATCTTTATGCAGGCGGGAAAGACCATTACCTATGATCATTTTGAAGACAACCGGGTAACAGCGGGACTGGGATATATCCTGAATGATAATATACAATTGCAACTTGCCTATATGTGGACTTTCAGGCATCGGGGAGCACCGAATGTATATGAGAGCAGGCATATCCCACGGCTCAGTGTGTATCACAACCTTGATTTCTTCACCAAAAAATTAAATCGCCGCAAACAGGCACCGGTATTGCTGACAGAAAATTTTTAAGCATCAGGAAGTCACCTTAATCCATTCTTTGATGATTTGCTGAATGGTCTTTTTTTTCTGCATGATTTCAATCATGTCGCTAAAGGAAAGCAATGCCCGATCTTCAGCAGCCCATTCCAGCCATTGCTGTGTGTCTGAACTTATTTTACCTTTTAATTTACGGGCTTTGATTTTTACTCCACAATGAAATACGAGCCGGATCTTATCCTTAGCACGTAGATTGAAGGTTATCCGGTCTTCCTCATTGATACAATAACTGGGCGCATTCCATTTGATATGCTCAGTAAGCTGTTTATTCGCTTCCAGAATAATTTCACGCAATTCCAACATTTCCTGTTTGAGCGGATGCTCCAGCTCTTCCAGCCAGGTATGGAGATCTGTGGTTTTCATATCCGTTGAATTTTCCGGGATGAAAATACAGCTTTTGTTTATACCGACTTACTAATCGTAAAATGAAAACAACTCCCCTCTCCTTCTTTTGATTCCACCCAGATTCTGCCACCATGAATGGTAACAATTTTTTTACAGGTAGCAAGACCCATACCTGTACCGCTGTATTTGTCTTTCGAATGCAAGCGGGTAAATACCTGGAAAATCTTTTCATGATACTGTGCCGGAATACCAATACCATTGTCTTCGATGCTGAATAGCCAGTTTTCAGCTAATTCTTTACCCGTTATACGAATAACAGGTGCATGATCCGGTTCCTGGTATTTGATACCATTCATGATCAGGTTCTGGAAGAGTAACTTGATAGCTGTTTGTTGCCCCCGGAAACTGGGAAGTTTAGACCAGCTGACTTTAACTCCCTTTTCCGTAATTAAAGAGTCATTTAAAGAGAGAATATCCAGCAACATGGGTTCCGGATCAATGGATTCAAAAGGAACCTCTTCACTACCAACCTTGGCATAATCCAATAAGTCGGTGATCAGTTGGCTCATTCGGTTGGAGCCATTGACTGCAAAATCAACATATTTGAGTGCGGTACTATCCAGTTGCGAAGAATGTTTTGCCTTCAGCAAACTCATAAAATTACCAACCATTCTCAATGGCTCTTTCAAATCATGCGCTGCAATGGATGCAAACTGCTCCAATTCTTCATTCTTCTGTTCCAGTTGATGGCGGGCCTGAACAATTTCATCAATAGGGCGGCCTTCGGGAATAATAGCTACCACCTTGCCACTTGAATCAAAAAGTGGCTTAAGGCTAAAAAGGATAGTTATTATCTGTTGATTTTTTCCAAGCACTTCCACTTCATAAACCACCGATTCACCGGCTGCTGCTTTTGCAATCGCCTGTTGCAACTCTGTTTTTGTTTGCTCATCTTTCTGCCACCAGTAACAGTCCCAGAATTTTTTTCCTTTTACATCCTCGACTGTAAGTCCGGCAAAATCAAGCGCCGTCTGATTGGCTTCTATCAATTCGCCATCGAGCTTCAAAAAACCAATGAACTGGAGGGTGGAATTAAATATGCCCCGAAACTTGGCTTCACTTTCTGCTAGTTGCTGCCGGATGGTATTCAATTGTGTAACATCTGTCATGGCTACCACTGCTCCTATTGTTTCCCCACCTGCCCCAATTACTTTTGTACCCGTTGCCAGTACATCAATCATTTTACCGGATCGGTGCTTAATAGCCATTTCACTAATTATGGGACTTTCTCCTTTCCATGCCCTGTATAAGGGTATACGTTCTGTAGTTAGGTGCGTTTTTTTGTCGGCTTCGAATAACTGGTAATAAGCCCCCCATTCCTCAGCAGGCAAATCTTTTTCTTCTATGCCATGCATTTGCCTTGTAGCATTATTAAAGAGCGTAAGCCGACCTTCATTATTACATACAACAATTCCAACATTGATCGTTTGCAGCACCGAGTCAATAAATGCCTTCTGTTGCACTAATTGAAGTTCCAGTTCTTTGGACTTTGTTATATCCAGATGCGTACCAAACATCCAAAGCGGTTTTCCGTCTTCCGTCCAGCTCATTACCTTACCCCGGTCAAGCACCCAAACATAATGACCATCCTTGTGTTTCATGCGGCACTCACATTCATAAAAATCAGCTTCGCGATTAAAGCAGGCTTTCAATCTCCTCTCTGATTCGGCCAGGTCATCCGGATGCGCATATTTCAACCAGGTTTCAATACTAATAGGGCCTAACTCTTCCAGTGTATAACCAATAATTTCTGCCCATACTGCATTAAAGCGAGTCTCTCCTGTTTGAACATTCCACTCCCAGGTACCAGCATGGGTACCTTCCAGGATATTGGAAATACGCTCCTTTTGCTGAAGCAGTTCCGTTTGCGCCTTTTTCCACTCGTTGATATTTTCAATCTGGGCAATAAAATACAAGGGCTTTCCTTCCGCATCATTTACTTTGGATCCGCTAAGATTGATCCAGATAATGCTTCCATCTTTACGGAAATACCGCTTCTCCATGGAATAGGAGTCAATTTCTCCTGAGAGCATTTTCTCAACATATCCCAGATCGGTATTCAGATCATCCGGGTGCGTAATTTCCTGGAAGCTGAGTGCTTTTAACTCTTTGGAAGAATACCCCAGGAGTTTACATAAGCTACTGTTAACTCTTGTAAATTTTCCATCCAAACTTACAAGCGCCATGCCAATGGATGCAAATTCAAAGGCGGAACTAAACTCCTGCCTGCTTGAACGGATAGCAGCATTTATCCGCATGGCCGTCTCATTTCGCTCTTTCATGTAGTCCTGATTCCGGAGTGCAAAATAAGACCAGGTCAACAATCCAATTACTACCACCAGCAGTATAATAAAACTGATATTATTCTGATCAGATAGCTTATCAAGTTTGCCCGAAAGAATTTCACTTCTTTTATTCAATTCATTCTGTACCCCTACTAAATTTTCTTCCCAACGTTCTGCCAGCGGAATATTCTTTGAGATATACTCTCTGATTTTTTGATTGGCTTCTGCTTCGGGAAGTGTAGCGAAGAGCATTAATTGCCTGTCCCAATCTGCAAAACGTTCCTCTGTTATGCGCTTCAACAATTCAATCTGGTTCAGCAGAGAATCAGTTCGAAATTGATTCACTAAATTTCTGGAAAGTGCAGCAGCTTGCTGTTTGTGCTGTAGGTAGGAGAATCGCATACTCTCCAGGCGATTTAATTGATACCCTCTTTTGTCCCTCAAGGCTTTTAATTGCAGGGTATTCAGTTCGAGCAATAAGTTGGACTTCTGCTCATTGGCTACCAATTGACGGCCTAACTCCTGTTGATGCTGAAGATTCCGGAAATAAAGAACCGATCCAAGAATAATCAACAACAAAGACAGTATCAGAACCAGGTAACCTTTTTGTTTCAGCGCTACAAATTTCATATGACCTTATCCAACCACAAATTTGCCGAATTTAAATTTTTTCCGGTATTTTTTACGGAAATATATTTTCTTGACCTCCCGTCTCCCGTCTCCCTCCTCCCTTCTCACGTCTGACATCTCACTTCTTCTTCGACGACGCCCGAATAATTAGTTCCGCGCGTAAAGAGATGGTATCCGTCATAAAAATATCAATCACGCCTTTCAGGTGATTGATCAGGTTCTTGGCAGCTGTTTTCCCAATATTATAGCCGGAATAATCAACCGTGGTTAGATTCGGCTCGATCACCAGGCTAATAGGATCATTGTTAAAGCCGGCAAACGCGATCTCATCCGGGATCTTAATCCCAGCTGCTTTTAACCGCAGCATGCAAAAAACTGCGGCAGTATCGTTGGCAGAAAACACTGCATCGGGACGTTTATCCGGTGGCAAAGAAAGAATCCATTCAGCAGCCTGGGCGCCTGCTTCGCTGGAGAGATTACTCACCTGGTGGAATTTCGCCGGCAGGGACAGATTATGCTCTTTCAGTGCATCTTTAAAACCCCTTAGGCGATCGCTGTACACATTGCGCAGCAGGTTGCCACCGAGGTGCATAATCCGGGTGCAGCCCTGCTCTATCAGGTGTTTGGTTACATTATAGGCCGCGGTATAATTATCAATTACAACAGAAATACTATCCGGATGATTGGCCACGCGGTCAAAAAATACCACCGGTATACGGCGATTGAAAAAAGGCTCAAAATGATCCAGGTTTTCGGTATTGGCAGCCAGCGAAACCAGGAGTCCGTCCACCCGGTTATTGAACATGTTCTGCGCATTCAGCTTCTCCTTCTCCACCTCTTCGAGCGATTGAGAAATAATCAGCCGATACCCTTCCTTACTAGCTACATCTTCCATGCCAGCGAGGGCAGCAGATACAAAATGACTATTTAACCTGGGGGTAAGTACGCCTAGCGTGAGGCTTTGTTTACTGCGCAGGTTACTGGCAAAAGTATTGGATCGATACCCCAATTCCTTGGCAGCTTCCTGGATTTTTTTCCGGGTATTCTTATTGATCAGCGTACTGCCTTTCAAACCCCGACTGACCGTAGCCGCGGATAAATTGAGGTGTTTGGCAATATCGTAAATCGTGACTTCTTTATCTTCTGCCATGGTTCTTAGTAATAAAATTACTTAATAGAGATCGTTTTGATGTTCACGAATTCATGAATGCCAAACATACCGAGTTCTCTTCCAAAACCGGAGGTTTTAATTCCGCCAAAAGGAAGCCGGCTATCCGACTGCACCAGCTGGTTCACGAAACTGGAACCGGATTGCAATTCATTTCGGGCGATGCGCTCTCCTTTTGCAAGATCCCTGGTGAAAATGGCGGAACCTAAACCAAACTCAGTATCATTGGCGATTAGGATGGCATCGGCTTCATCTTTTGCTTTGATAACAGCAGCAACCGGACCAAACAACTCCTCTTCATAAGCCGGCATACCAGGTTGTACATTTGTTAGAAGGGTTGCCGGATAAAACGCATGATTTCCTTCTGGGATTTGTCCGCCCAGGAGGCAAACTGCCCCCTTTTCAATCGAATGCTTCACCTGCTCGTGCAATTCATCCCTGAGATCAGCACGGGCCTGCGGACCTATATCGGTTGTTTCATCCAATGGGTCACCCATCTTTTTGGCTTTCATTTTTTGAAGCATAAGCTGGGTGAATGCTTCAGCGATGGGCGCTTCCACTATAAATCGTTTGGCTGCTATGCACGACTGCCCACTGTTAATAAGCCGGCTGTTTACACTGGCTTCAGCAGCTGCTTCCAGGTCGGCATCTGCAAGAATGATATAGGGATCACTCCCTCCCAGTTCAAGTACTACCTTCTTGAGCAAAGAGCCTGCTTTCTGTGCCACCTGTTTACCGGCCGGAGAACTGCCAGTAAGAGTAGCAGCCATCACATGGGGATGCTCCAATACAGCGTTCACCTGTTTGCTGCTAATAAGCAAGGTTTGAAACAGCTGCTGTGGGAAACCTGCTTCGATTACCATTTCTTCTATTGCGATGGCGCAGCCAGGTACATTGGAAGCATGTTTGAGCAGGGCCGCATTCCCCGCAGCCAGGGCAGGAGCTAAAAAACGGATTACCTGCCAGAAGGGAAAGTTCCAGGGCATGATGGCCAGCACAATACCAAGGGGTTGAAAGCTCACATAGGACTTGCTGGCTTCTGTAGGTATGAGCTGATCCTGCAAATGTATTGCTGCGTGTTCTGCATAGTACTCACAACAACGCGCACACTTCTCCACTTCTGCCAATCCCTGTTGAAGAGGCTTGCCCATTTCCATTGCCATCAATTCAGCCAACTGCTTTTTTCGGTTGCGCAGCACCGTTGCCAGTTGCCGGAGCCTTTCGGTGCGGGTAGCCATGGGTGTGAGTCGCCATGCTTTCCAGGCTTCCTGAGTTTGTTCAATTTTTTCCTGCACTTGCTGAGGACTGTGCTCCGTGTAGGATTGAATTGGTTGACCGGTTGCAGGATTGATGGAAGTAATCGGCATAGCGACAGCTTTTAGTCTCCTCAAATATACGGCTGTCAGCCTCGCTGTGTGGCCGCATAAATCTCAAACGTATCCGTGTACTGTTTAAAAGAGGTTACTTGTCCGGATGCCAACTTATACAGATGTAAAAAATCGGCCTTCATATATTTGCCGGTGTTGCGATACCTGCCTTCATAATAGCCGGTTACCAGTACCGAATCACCTGCTTCAATAAATTCTTCTACCACTGCTTTCCACTCCTCCCAGTTGGTATCAAATCCTGCGAGCACGTGAGAAATTACCTGCTCTCTTCCGGTATGAATTCCTCCATTGGGGAATCCCTTCATTTGTTCCCAACGGATCGTTTCGGAAAGCAGCAATCGAAGCTGATCAAAGTCCTTTTGTTTGAAGAACTGGTATAAACGCTGAATAATTTCCTTATTGGAATACATGTTGTTGTTTTTTCTGTACGATAGCATCTACCGACCATTGGCCGGCACCTTCGAGCAGCAAAGCAACAGAAATTCCAATTACCAAAATATGATATTCAAATCCCTCTCCTGCCTGGCTGCCCGACCAGTTCATGAAAAAGCCATGATTCCAGTGACTGGTAACAATCATACCAATAAAGAGACCAATCATACCAAGAGCAATAAGTCGCGTTGCAGCTCCTGCCAGGATGGCCAGGCTACCGGCAAATTCCAGGAGGATCACACCAAAGCTAACCAGCCATGGAAGTCCCTCCGTTTGTGTGAGATACTGCATGGTGCCATCAAAGCCATAGCCACCAAACCAGCCCAATAACATTTGACAACCGTGTGGTAAAACGACCACTGCAAACGTGATTCTGAGTAATAAAAGAGATACTTTTTTCATGTTTAAAAATTTTGAAACACAAAACTGAATCGATTTGGAAGGCAAAAAAATGAACTGGTTCAAGTTGTTGGAGCGTAGAACTTGAACTGGTTCATTTTTTATAGTTGTCAGGAGAATGAGTTTTGGTGTCTCAATTGATCACCATGATAAGAATTGTACTCCTGTTGGTTTTGTTTTCAGGTGCAGCGGTTGCACAAACCGGGAATGTAGAACTGATGCCTGGCAACCGATACTTCCACCAAATGCATTCGGTGGAATTTCCCTTGAATGCTTCTGGTAAATTCAGCTGGCAGCAACTAGGAACCATCATAAAATACTATGAAAAGGGATCAGGTAAGAACCTGCCCAAAGATGAACTCATGAACCAGAGTTATCTAGTTTATCATTTATCAGAGAAAGTTGCTGTGAAATCCGGCTTGTTTTATACCAATGTAGGCGGGTATCAACCATCCGTAGCTTTTCAATTCAAATGGAAACTGAAGCAGGGGATACTGCTTTTATCACCGAGAGCCAATCTTTCCCGGGTACAGGCTTATGAATTGTTTAGCCTGGTGGAATATAAACTAGGAGCGGATAAAAAATGGCCGGTGGTAGTTCGTTACCAGGGCATGAGCAGTGTGGGAGTAAAGGGACACAATAGAAGTTACCAGGCTTTTCGGTTAGGCATGCAGGTAAAAAAGAACCAGGTGGGAGCAGGTATCACATTGGATGAATTTGGAAAAGAGGGACGGGTTTACAGTAATTATGGCTTGTATTTTAGGAGGGTTTGGTAGCCCTTTTTTGTTGTTTGTCCAGTTCGTAAACCCGCTTTTTGATTTTACTGAGAAATTCGGCTGAGATACCCAGGTAGGATGCAACATGTTTTTGAAAAATCTGGTCATTCAGATCCGGATAGAGTTGCCGGAATTGCAGGTAGCGTTGTTCAGCATCCATACCCAGGTTTTGAAGTACCCGGTTTTGGAAAGCCGCATACGCACGTTGAATCAGCAGGCGATAGAAGCGTTCAAAAACTGGCACTTCTTCAAACAGGCGATTTACTGCCTCATAGGAAAAGGAACGAAGTTCAGTAGGTTCCAGCGCCTGCACATGAAGCAGTCCGGGTTGCTGGTTGGTAAAACTGGCAAAATCACTCGCCCACCAGCCTCTCACACCGAGTTGGATCACACGTTCCTGGCCATCGCTGTCGATATGAAACACGCGCAGGCTGCCGGATTCAATAAAATTGGTGAAGCGGTTGATTTCGCCATCGCGACTAATAAACTCATCCTTCTTGAAGGAGCGTTGCACGGTGGCTGCTTCAATGCGTTGCCATTGGTCGTCGGTAACCGAAACCAGGGAGCGAATAGACTGAAGTAAGAGAGCCGACATAACTATGAAAATACAGAATGCAAGTAACTTTATTAAAACAGAAACGATGATAGTTGAATTGGAACTGGCGAGTCCTGATTTAAAGCGGACGCTTGAATTTTACTCCGGGGTATTGGGATTGGAAGTAGTGGAAAGGGGGGCCGGAAAACTGGCCTTTCAGTTGGGGGATACAAAGTTGGTATTTGTGGACGCGGAGGGTGTTGAGCCGGTTGGGGCTGAGCCGGTTTATCATATGGCTTTTGATATCCCCCGTAATAAGCTGCAGGAGGCATTCGAATGGTTCGCAGCGCGGGTGGAGGTATTGCTGCTGCCGGATGGGGGTCACATTATGAATTTTGCAAACTGGCAGGCAGAGTCCTTTTATTTTTTTGATACAACCGGCAATTTGCTGGAATGTATTGTGAGGCACGATCAGAAAGAAGAAGCAAGTGGTGCATTTGGTGCGGAACAGTTGTTGCGCGTGAGTGAATTGGGCATCGTCACATCGCATGTGCCCAGCCTGGTGGAAAAGCTCGAAACTGAACATGGATTGCTTCCCTTTGTGAAGCAACCAGTACTGGAGAATTTCGCAGCGATTGGAAATGAAACGGGCCTGCTGATACTTTCGCAGGAAGGGAGAAACTGGTTTCCGACACAGCTGCCCGCGCAATCCTTTTACTGGAAACTCCAATTGTCAGAACGAAAAGAAGATGTAGGCATAATCCTAAAATCCACTAAATAGTGGATTTTTATGATTATATTTAACTTATTAACACATTATAATTGAATAATTAAATAACTTTGCAGCCCGAATGGCCACAAAACAGGAGATTGACCAATTCCTAACCCAACTAAAAGAAAAGATTAGGGTATTTGATGTTGTCTTCAGGCCAAGAGACAAGAATCTCAATGATTTGGCGGAATTAGATATCTCGGCATTTGCCAGAAAGGAATATCTGATGAGTTTAAAAGCGGAAGATTATTATTCCGGTCCAAATAAGGATACATATGATTCTAACAAACCCGACTATTATGAATTTGGTATCCGAATAAAAGGAAAAGAAGTCTACATTAAAATCAGTCCTGGACAACCAAAAAAGCCGGCTGATTGCATGTCATTTCATATTGCAGAGCGCCCTATGAACTACCCACTAAAAACCAAATGACCATGAAGCAAAGGATTGAATGCCCGTATTGTGATGGGGGTGCTATTCTTAAGAAAGAAGCAAAAGAGTTAGCATACCGAAAGGAGATATTTAAAATTGTTGCCCATTTTTATAAATGTGAAAAATGTGGTGAAGAATTTACAACAACGGAAACAGATACGATAAGTTTATTGCAGGCTCATAACCAATATCGGGAAAAGAACAATATTCCTTTCCCTGAAGAAATCGCTGCAATCAGGGAGAAATATGGATTAGCTGCTTCCAAAATGAGTGAAGTGCTGGGGTTAGGCGCCAATGGATATAGCAATTATGAACATGGAGAAATTCCAACGCCTGCATACGGAAATTTAATACGGGCTGCATCCGAACCACAAACATTTTTGAATTTTCTGGAGAATGCAAAAGAAAATTTTTCAGAAAATACGTTTAAGAAAGCAAAAGATAGAGTTGTATGGCTCCTTCAATCTGAAAAGGAGAAAAATGATCCTTGCGAAATGCTGAATATTTACAATCGTCCTAACAATTTTACCGGTTATAAAAAACCTGAAGCCACAAAAATTGCAAACCTAATTAGCTATTTTATTCAGCATTCGAAATCAGAATTCAACGATAAATTGAAACTGAACAAACAGTTATTTTTTGCCGACTTTACTCATTACAAAATGTATGGCGTATCAATATCCGGGTTGAGCTATCGGGCAATAAAATATGGACCTGTACCAACGAACTATGATTCAATCTACACGTACCTTGAAAATGAACAAGTCATAAGTTCTCAATTTTTAGAAACGTCCACAGGTGGTGCCAGAGAGCTATTTATTTCGGAATCCGAATTTGATAATACACTTTTTAGTGAGCAGGAAATAAAAACACTTTCCATTATAACTGACAGGTTTGCAAATACTTCAACCTGGAAAATTGTAGAATTAAGTCATAACGAAAAAGCGTGGAAAGAGCTTGAAGCCAAAAAAGCCATTATAGGCTACCAGGATTATGCCTTTGAACTTGCATCGGTTTAGTTATGCAGTCTTGAGCCAATTATTGAGTTTTATGAGCCAATTAATGGCTTTTTTGAGCCAATTTCGAGGATTTATGAGCCAATTATTGCACCCGATGAGCCAATTAAAGAATAGGTAGCACCGGCGCCTTTGGAGTGTGTTGTAAGTATCCCCTGTTGCACCAGGTTTTGCAAATCGCGGGTGGCGGTAGCTTTGGAAACCTGGTTGATTTGCTGGTAGATGGAATTGGTCAGGGAGCCATTTTCAAATAGCTCTTGCAAGGCAATGTATTGTCTCTCTGTTAGGTTAAATTCATTTTGATACCAGCGAAGCAGCTGTTTAATTTTCTTGTTGGATTTCTTTGGACTGTTTTTGTCAATAAAATCCTGCACTGCCAGGTGATAAATGCTTTTAGAACGAAGGTTTTTATTATCTCTTTTTAATTTCTGATATTCTTTTATTTTTTCTGAATCCATCAAAACAGACTTACCGTATTTGGCAGCCTGTCCAAAGACCGACTGACATTCTTTTTGCTTATCGTTGAATTGAACCCGAGTCATATCGGGGTACTTACAGGCGAATGTCTCGCCACCGATGGTTTTCAACACTACTCTTTTGCCGATCGCCCCCTGGCTTCCGTTTAGGAGGTGGTTTTTAGGAAGATGTGCCATTGTATGAGTTTTTTCTAATATAGGAAAAAAATTTGATCCTCCCTAATCCTTCGCAATCCTACGTCATCCTACGTCTTTGAACCAGCCCAGCTATAACCCAGGAACGTCCCAGGAGCGTTCAACTTATATCCTGGGACGCCTGGTGAATTGCCAAAAACTTAGGTTTCGGCATGCAGTTGTGGTGATTAGTTAAAAACGGCATGCTGCTCCCTCACCCACTCTTCTATATGGGTCATTGTTATGGGTAGCTTCTCCAAAACAGCCGCCATGTCCGGATTGTACATAACCGGATAGTTGCCCGTATCCGTAATTTCCTGGTACATAGTTTCAGCTCCCTTACCAACACCTGGTCCGAAAAGCCCATCCAGTATTTTTCCAAAATCAGCGGGTGGCAATTGACGATAGGTAATTCGTTTCTCCAATCCAATGGAAAACTTATCGGCCAGCATGTTTCCAGTTAGGTTTTCCATTCCACTTACCTGGAATGACTGTCCGGCTAAATTTGGACTATATAAGGCTTTTGCCACCAATGCGGCTACATCCCGGGTAGCAATCCATCCCACCGGCATTGCTTCAGGAGTAGGATACGTAAGGGTTTGTTCTGTTTTTACAAAGGGGGCAGTCCAGGGGCCTAACAAATTCTCAGCATATACCGAGGGTTGGATAATAATGTGCGGTAGTCCACTTTCCTGCAAATAGCCAGCGATGTCAATACGAATATCCATAGCCGGGTTTCCAATTTTCACCGGAAGGATAAAACCACTGGAGTTCCACACCAATAACTTTACCTTACTGGCAACGGCAGCATCAATGGCATTCCTTGCATACTCATATCCATCCAATGGATTAGGTAAAAAGAAGGGTACCAAAAAGGAGATCGCATCGACTCCTTTTGTAATCTCCAACAGGCGGTCTTTATCGGCCATATTTGCCAGTAGAGCTTCAGCACCGGCCTGTTGCAGGAGTTCCAACTTATCCTCCTGACTCGTAGTAGCTATAACAGTAGCTCCTTTCTCTTTCAATGCTTTAATTACAGGGAATTGCTGAGAACCACCTGCACCATAAACTAAAACTTTCATTTTTTAATGTATTGGAGTAAATAATAAAGCAAAGCTATTTACCTTTACTATACATTAGTAACTACTATACTATTGTATACTACTATACTACAGTATAGCAAAAACACCTTGGTATGAAATCATCAAAAGAATGTATTGAATACATACGTCCTGTGAGAGATGTACTGGATATTATCAATGGCAAATGGAAGCTACCCATTTTAATTGCTTTATCTTTTGGCAACAAACGATTTAAGGAGTTGGAAAGGGATGTAGAAGGCATTACGCCAAGGATGTTATCGAAGGAGCTTCGCGATCTGGAAGTAAATCAACTGGTAATACGCACAGTATACGATACCAAGCCTGCCACGGTGGAATACAGCTTGTCTGAGTATGGGAAATCATTAGATGACGTCATTGTTTCCCTACGGCAATGGGGTAAAAAACACCGGACAAAATTGTTTGCCCGATCTTAATCCTGGATTCCGTGTGGTTGATTGATTGCAATAGTTTTAATCACCTTAGCCGGAATGCCGGCCACCACCGTATTATCCGGCACATCTTTATTAACCACCGCGCCAGCGGCTACAATAGAATTTTCACCAATCGTTACGCCGGGTAAAATGGTGGCATTGGCTCCGATCCAGGCATTTTTCCTGATATGTATTTTGCCGGGCACCAGTCCATGTCGCTCTGCCGGAGAAACAGGATGCCCCTCCGATAGAAGGCTAACCCTGGGAGCCAGCATCACATTGTCCTCAATGGTAATTCCGCCCAGGTCCAGGAAAACGCAATCAAAATTGATAAATACATTTTTGCCGATTTGGGTATTGCGGCCGTAATTGATATACAAGGGGGTAAACACTGCAACAGAGGGATCCAGTTCAACACCTGTAATCTGGCTGAGGAGTTGCCTCACTTCGTCGGGATCAGCAGAGTTATTCATTTTGAGCAACAATGCCCTGGTAGCATAGGAAGCTTGCAGTAGAAGGTGTGGATCCGGATCTTGTGGTGAAATGGAATGGCCATTGCTAAGGCGCTCAAAAATATTGTTGGGGTTATCTGGAGTCATCAGTGTAAACTTTGTAAGTAAAGTACGTAGGTTAGTCGACTACTGCAAATTGGTTACTGCCAATTGCCTGTAGGTTGACGCTCTCCAAATCCAATACATGTAAACCGGCTGAAACAGCAACCGGCTCCAGGTGTACCAGGGAGCGCTGGGTAAACCGCCTGGGGCGGAAAGTCCATTCACAGCCACCTGGATATTAGCAGGAAAAATGGCAACCAGGTAAGCAATCAGCAGATAGGCAGTCCATTTGCGATAGGCGGGGAAAAGCAGTCCCCAGGGTACCAGGATTTCAAAAATTCCTGTAAGGACAATAATCATTCGGGCATTTGGCAGCAAACTATTAATCATATAGCTAAGGCTATCTGGTTGCAGGATGTGCACCATACCCACTTGAGTAAACATAAGCGGCAGCGCCAGCCTTGCTGCAGCCCAAAAGGACTGAAAGGGTCCCCTTTTCATATATCTACTTATCAACCAGATAACCAATTGCAAAGAAAGGAACCCGAAGAAGAATGCCATACTATGATTTGATGTCAAAATTGGGGAAAAGCTGCAGGCTACAGATTGACAATTGTTAATAAGTAAGAATCCATTTACTCCAGGTGTTTATTGATTCTGTTTGATGAATGCTCTCCCATTGCTATTTCCTTCAGTATATAAGTGATTCTCCGAATAGGAATATCCCTGTTATTGCATAACAGGATAACTGTCAGCTCATCTTCCTTATAGTAATGATAGTTTGAAATATAACCATTCATGGTTCCTCCATGTCGAATTAAGGTACCGGCATTCTTGATTCCAGATGCCCGCTGGTAGGGCTGTATTCGGAAACCATATCCATAATAACCCCAATCTTTATCTCCTCCGTTGAAGAGTTGCCTCCTGCTTTCATCGCTTACCAATAGGCCCTTATGCAGTGCTTGTCCCCATGTGAAGAGATCAGCAGCTGTTGAATAAATATCTCCGGTACCAAGCGCATAGGAAGTAACATTCTGAATAGGTCTGAAAATTCCATTCATGGTACGATAACCTACTGCCTTATTAGTGGGGATATTGGAAAGCCTTTCAATTCCTGTAGCCTGCAAGCCCAATGGTGCAAAGACTTTTTGCTGCATGTAATCGGTATAGGAAAGTCCGGTTACTCTTTCTATAAGGATACCCAGTAAATTATAATTCAGGTTGGAATAAGCAAATTTTTTACCGGGCTCAAATGCCCTGCGCGCCTTATTGATAATAGTAATCAACTCTGGAGAGCTTATATCCATCACCTCGATTTCAGTGCAATCTTCAATGAATTGATTGAGTCCGGATTGCTGCTTTAACAGGTGATGCACAGTAACACCATCGGCGATACTATTCTTTAACTCAGGCAGGTATTGCTTTATGGGTGCGTTCAAACTAATCTTTCCCTTTTCCACTAATTGCATGATAGCAACCGCCACCACTGACTTAGTGAGAGAGCCAATCAAAAATTGTGTTCCCAACTGATTAGATGAGCCGGTAGACCAATCAAATTTTCCATAGGCCTGGTGGTGTAAGAGACTGTCTCCTTTTGCTACCAACACTACACCCTGAAAGCGGCCGGTATCCACAAGGGCTTTCAAATAGGCATCCATTTTGGGATGAAGTACTGGCTTATCGGAAAACACACCCTCTTTTTGAGGTACTATTTTCTCCAGCTCAACGGAAAAAATCACACTGGCAATCTTCCATTTACCATTTTCTTTAACAAGCGCCCAGCTTTCTTTTCCCCAGTTCCCTTTCACTCCATTACTCCAAAAACTGTAATCAAAGGTTACCGAACCAATACTTCCATCTTCGGCTATAACGGGGTTTAGAAAATATTCTTCCTTTATACCACCCTGCATTACCCGCCTAAACCAGGATTTATGATCAGATTCAGCCAGCTCCTTTTCATTAGGGTTTTGTTTCCGCCTCGCTTCCAGGGTAGTGGGCTTCCAGACCCGAACCCAGGTAACCGGACTATTAATAAACAAGGAGTACATGGTAAGGCTGTCTTTATCCTTAAGGGCCTTCATAAAGGTTTGAAGCAGTTCCTGGATTTGTTGCCTGTCGGATTGTGCATCAGCATTTTTTGAAAGAAGCAGTAGCCATGCAGCGATCAAAATAATTGTACGAGTCATTTTTTTAGTGCAATTTATTTTTTCAGCAATCCTCTTCACGGACTAATCGGCATACGAATGAATACAGCAGACAAACAAGCGATTTAATGGTTTGTCTGCGGAAAAGGCTTGTTTGTGCCAGGAATGAACTTGTTTGTATGTTGGGGTCCCTCCGCTGCTGCTTTTTGTATATTTTTAAATAAAACTCAATGGTATCGGGAAACAGCAATAAATGGATACTACATGTCCTGTTCTGGATCACGATCTATTTCATTTATATAGCACAGAGAATTTTTATGGTGGATGAAGGCGGAGTAGCTCAGTCCATTTCCCCTGATTTACTGCTGAAACTATTCTTTCACTTATTGGCAGTTGGCGCAACCAGTTATGTAATCTGTTTAAAGGTGCTGCCCTTACTACTGGAAAAAAAATCCTTGATTACCGGCTCGCTTTATTTGATGGTATCAGTTTACCTGATTGGACTGATCAACCGAATAGGGGTAATCTACTTGCTGGAACCCTTGCTGGGCATTCACAAAGAAAAGGAATCACTGTTTCAAATTGCTACTGACATCCCGGTATTGATCCAGCATTATATTATTGGGAATATAGCTGGTGCCCTACCCTTTATCATATTCTACCTGATACTGGATCGTCAAATGGTATTGAGAAAACAATTAGAAACAGAACAGCAGAAAAAAGAGGCAGAACTTATTGCGTTAAAATCCCAGTTGAATCCACACTTTCTGTTCAATACACTAAATAATATATACTCACTGTCTTTACAGCAATCTCCACTGGCGGCAGTATCTATTGAAAAGCTTTCCTTTATTTTGGATTATGTATTATACAGATGTACGGACAACTATGTATTACTGCAAAAAGAAATTGAATTAATACGAAACTATATGGAGCTGGGTGAAATCCGATATGGCAACCGATTGAAGCCTTCCTTTACCTTTAGTACGGACAATTCCTATAAGATAGCACCACTGCTATTATTGACCCTTGTAGAAAATATGCTGAAACACAGTGCAGGCGGTGTAAACGGACAAATTCATTTTTTGGTAGACATCAAAGCAGCAAACAATCGCCTGGAATTGGTAGCAGAAAATTCATTTGACGAAAGCTCACCGGAAGGCCAGGGAATTGGGTTAACAAATTTGCAAAAGCAACTGGACTTGCTATATCCTGGTCGCTATACATTTGACATGAAGACAGACAGTGGTATCTTTAGTACACACTTATCGATTGATTTAACATGAAAGCAAGCTGTTTACTGGTAGACGATGAACCCCTGGCCATCCAGTTGCTGCAAAAACATGTGCAGGAGTTTGGCACCCTGCAACTGGCGGGCACCTGTACCAATGCGGTAGAAGCCATGGCCTTCCTTCAGCAATATTCGGTAGATCTGCTCTTCCTGGATATACAGATGCCAAAACTAACGGGACTCGAAATGCTAAAGGCATTGAAAAATCCACCTGCAGTAATAATAACCACTGCCTATCGTGAGTATGCCATGGAAGGCTATGATTTAGATGTTGTTGATTATTTATTAAAACCTATAACATTTATTCGCTTTTCCCAGGCAATTGATAAGTATTTCAGATTGCACAGAAAGAGAGAAAGTGTAGCGCAGGATCCAACTAAAGAAAAAACGGTATTTATAAAATCCGGCGCTAAAACCTATCAACTGGCGGAAAATGAAATTTTATATGTTGAGAGCATCCGGGACTATGTCAAACTACACAAGGTGGATGGCACCTCACTGCTACTGAAATATAAAATCAGTCAGCTAGACCAGGAATTATCAAAGAATTTTGTCCGTGTGCACAAATCATTCCTTATCAATAAAACCAAGATAAGCTCCTATACTGCTGCAGAAATTGAAATCGGCGCTACCATTATTCCAATTGGAACGCAGTATAAGGAGGAGTTTAGGGGATGAGTGTTTAAAATGCATCCATCATTTAAAGCTATTAATCTGCACTATTTTTCCTATAGGCAGTTGGTGTCATCCCGGTTTTTTGTTTAAAAACTGAATTAAAAGTTGTTTTTGAATTAAAACCTGCTTCAAAGCCAATAGATAAAACAGTCAGGTTCGATTTTTCAGGATCATTCAATAAGCGCTTTGCTTCCTTTACCCGGTATCCATTAACCAGATCATAAAAGCTTTTGCCTAAACATTCATTTAGCGACTGCGAAACCTGGTAAGGTGGAAATTTCAATTGATCAGCCAATTCGAGTAAAGTCAGCTCTGGTTCCGTATAAAGTTTTTGCTTTTCAAGTACTTCTATTGCCCTTTGACAAATTAGTTCCTGTTTTTCCCTTTCAATGCCACTTTTCTGGTACTTCCTGCCAGGCTTATTGTCCATTAAAAGTTCTTGAACAACAGGTCTGACATACTGTTTACCAGTTGTTACTCCTTCTCCCCTTTTTCTGAATATCGCAGGCTGCAATAAACCCTTAATTGAAACATAATACAGGAAGCCAGAAAGTAAAACCAGGTTAACCAAAGAAATGGTATATACCTGGGCAGGATACCGATAGGTTAGCATATACAGACCGATGGAAATTAAAACCAGTATTAGGTAAAGATTTGCCACCCTTCGAACCCAATCCAGATCAATTTTGCTCGTTTCTGAGAAACTGTCAGCAATAATTTTCTTATGAACAAGTAAGGCCCTTTTGCATAACAGGAAGTAGAACAGCAGTTGCCCAAATTTTACTGAGCTAATTAACAACGAAATCCAGGCGTACGGGGAAGCTTCAACAGCAAACTGAGCATTAACAAAAGGTTCCACCAATTTAACATATACAAAAACGATCGGGTAATAAATAATGGCCCATAACAAATGCAACAGCACCTGCCTGGTACCGATTTTTTGGGTAAAGCTGATAACATAGAGGTAAAGAAAGGGACCAACCAAAAAAGTCAGCGGGTCGGTTACCCAGATTACCCGCCATCCCCAAATCTGTTGTAAGCCCGGAGTAGACAGGTATAGCGTAATGGCACCCACAAAACAAGCCAGGAAAAAATTACTCTTTGAACTTCCCTTTGATCTACTGAACAGGAGTCCGGCCAAAATAGCTCCCTGAAGGATTCCAAACACCGTAATGGTCAACATCAGATTGAGTGCATTCATCCGAAAACCAAGTTTTTGTAAAGCAATATAGCATTGACAATCAATAACCTAAGAAACTCGTACGGTTCGATTTGATTATCAGAACCAATAGTTGGTCCGATCTAATAAATCGGGGCGAATAAACTTCCCTCAGTTTCCACTTTTGCGTCCTCATTCATCAACAAAAAAAACATTCATTATGAAAAAGTGGTCAAACTTAAAAAAATCAATGCTGGTTCTTGTCTTATTGTCAACATTTATCCTTGCCTTTGGTAGTTATGATTTATACTCACGCGCCAAATTTCCCAAACCTTCCGGCCAATACCAGGTTGGCACCACTCTGCTGGAGTTGGTTGATACCGCCAGATTGGAGCCTTATACCCATAACCCGGCTGATCACCGAAGGCTGTTGGTACAAATATATTACCCTGCGTCAATAAAAGAGAACAGTCCAACAGTGCCGTACTCTCCTTCACCAGTAGCAATAGAGGAGGATATCAACAGTGTCTTCAGGGTTCCGAAGCTTCTTATCAAACGCTTAACCAGAACAAAAACGGGATACTTTGACCAACAACACGCAGCCCCTATTGAAAAGCAGTTCCCCGTATTATTCTTCTCGCATGGGTGGGATGGTAATCGCTTTCAGAATTCATTCATGTATGGAGAATTAGTATCCCATGGTTATATAATAGTTAGCATTGAACATACTTTCAATGCATCAGGAACGGTTTTCAGGGATGGAAATAAAGGAGGAGTGGAGCCCCTGAGTAAAATGAAGGATACCTCATTTTCATCAGCCATGATGGAAACCTGGACCAAAGACCAGCAGTTTGTACTGGATCAGTTGGAACAATTACAGCAGGGAGGAAACTATTTCCTGGCGGATCAAATGAATCTTAAACAGGTTGGAGTATTCGGGCATTCCTTTGGTGGTGCAACTTCGGCTACTACCCTGGTTTACGATAAACGTTTCAAAGCTGGCATCAACATGGATGGCTTTTATTTTGGAAATGCGTATAAAATTGGATTCGAGCAACCATTCATGCAGTTGCGTTCAGATAATAAACGAACAGAGGATATGTCAGATAAAGAATTAAAAGAGTTTGATGCATCCAGAGAATACTATCAATACCTGATTTGGGACGAATGGAATAAGCGAATTAATGCATTTGCCAAAAATGGCTACCATTCTTTTACAGTAAAAGGTTCCAATCACATGAGCTTTTCAGATTTCACTTATATGATGCCACTCGCATTTATTACAGCTCCCAGCAGAGATGAGCACCATAGAATAACCAATCAATTAGTGCTTTCATTTTTCAACAGATATCTTAAGGGAAGTAAGGACCCGGTTGGTGTGGAAAAAGAATTAGAGAGATTTATTAATGATTGATCAATAATTAAACAGAAACAAGCAAGTTGTGTTACTTGCTTGTTTTTCGTTGGAATTTAATACGGTTTAATAACCTGTCCGGTATTAGCACCAAACACACTTTTCCTGAACCCAAACTCAAGTTGTTTCATAGTAACGGGAAGTTCACCGGGGAAGAAAGGGAAATACTGAGGGGAAGCCTCAATTACTGTTGGACTAACTGCATTAATCCGGATCCCGTTTTGCAATTCAATGGCAGCAGCCCGCACAAATCCCTCCACTGCAGCATTCGCTGCAGAAGCATTGGCAAAATTTTTCTGAGGATCATGTGTTAGGGCACCGGTGATCAGGGTAAAAGAACCCTTGGGATTGATATAATGTTGCCCAATCAAAACCAGGTTGATTTGCCCCAGCATTTTACCATCCATTCCAATCCGAAAGGTTTCCGCAGTTAGATTTTTCCAGGGACCAACAAAACTCGGACCAGCAGTAGAGATCAGGGCATCAAAAGCTCCAATCTGTTGATACATTTCTTCAATGGAATACGAGGAAGTAATATCTACTTTCACGTCTGCACCGGTTCTACCTGCACGAACTATTTCATGCTCTTTTTCAAATGCATTGGACAAATAGCTGCCCATGGTGCCGGAAGCACCCACAATTACGATTTTCATATTTCTATTTTAATTGATGAATCGATACTTACTGGATTGGTTTCCAGCGATAGAGTAGTATTGTTGCTATTATTACTGAAATCAAACCCGGCACACTTGCTTCCAGTCCAAAGTTTCCACCTGTCAACCATGCTGAGGTGTTGGTAAAAACAGGTTTTAATAAACTAACCTGTTCATTGCCGCTTACCCCAAATCCCAACAACGTGCCCTGTACCCAATTTGCCATAAAATGAAAGGCAATTGGCATAATGAGACTATTGGTTTTATATAGGATAGCCCAAACATAATCGAAGCAATAAAAATATTGACAGAAGCAAGTAGTTGAATGCTTCCTGCCATACCGGGATTGCCCATATGTGTGAGTAAAAAATAGCCTGCGATCAGCAATTGGGCAGCCCATACACCTATGCTTTGTCTGAGTCGCTGAAAAATAAATCCTCTGAATAAAAATTCTTCCGCTACTGCCACAGAGAAAGAAACCATTGTCAAGCTTAACAAGGTATCAAGACCTGCTGTGCCCTGTTGCCAGTGAACGATTCCTAATGCCGTTAGAACCAGGGCAGGTAGGAGCATAAGAATCGCCCCCGCTACCAACCCTAACAAGCTGTTTTTAACCAGGTCTAGATTCAGTTTTCCAACTAACTCAGCTATCGGCTTTTTTCGCATGGCCTGGCAAACAAGCGTTGTTACAACCACAATGAAAGCCTGCTGATGGATGGAGATTTCCCAATTGTAGTGTTGCGAAACAAGGATTAATGGAAAGGTAAAAGCTGCCAGTACCAGGAAAAATACTGCTACCCACCAACCACTTCTAAGCTCTTGCTGATTATTTAGAAAAATGTTCATAACCTTGAAACTTGCAGGCTGATGTTTAGCATTCTGTTATAGCGGTCCACCTCCCGAGATATGTTTACCAATCCATATCCGTACCGAATATCTAAGGTGAATGTAGACTTTTCAAGGGGGAAGTTATATCCTGCGCCAGCCTGAAAGCCAAGATCCCATCGTTTCAAATCTGTAGCATCAGTACCGAACGATAGCCTGGTTGATGATTTAACGGAATTGGCTGATTATTCCACTTTCAAGCGCCCACCAACATTATAACCAGCATACGGACCAGCATTCAGGTACAATTTTTTGTAGTGTACACGAGCTAAAACCGGAAGTTCCAGACTATTGATTCGTAGTGTTGACTTTCCACCTGTAAGCGGATTGTTCTTCTGGAGTATACCCCCCTTCATTGCAAAATAGAGTTCAGGTACAATAGAGAAAATGGGTGTGATACCTGCCTGGTAGGAAATACCTGCCTGAAATCCCCGGTAGTCCTTCTTGTAGGATTTCAGATCGGAATTAGCACTGCCATAATTGAAGTTGGTCGTCAGAGAATTGAGGGCGATGCTAAATTTGCTTGTTTGTGAATACGCAACTGAAGTGACTGATGATAGAGCCACTAAAATTAATACTGTCCAAAATGATGTGATTTTTTGCATGATGCTTGTTTTATTGACAATAGCTTTCCCATCCCATCTTGTGGGTGTTTTTTTATTGCCTCTGTTATTAATAAAATGAATGAAGTACTGCGATGTCTCTAGCCAATTAGATCATCCAACCATTTCATAACTACTTTACCCCTGGTACGCATTGCTTCTATGTAACCGATAGCTTCTGGTATTTCACTAGATGAAAATATTTTTTCGATTTGGGGTTTAATCTTTCCCTCTTCTACCATTGTTGCTAATGTTTGTAAATCAGCTGTATTGACAGTGACCGTAAATTGGATCAACGGGAATTTGCTGAATGCTTTTCTGAAAAGTGTTGAAAACATATGTTTCATCGTAGTAAAACCAATCAGTACTCCCCTCCTACCCATTCTGTTGAAATCTTCATGAGTAAGATTTCCATTCACATCAAGAACCAGATCGTATTTCCCATTGTGCAGATGGATGTTTTCGGTATCATAGGGAATTACCTTATCGGCACCTAATGACTTTACGAAATCAGCATTCCTGCCGGAACAGACGCCGGTTACTATTGCTCCATAGGCTTTTGCAATCTGCACGGCAAAATGTCCGACACCACCTGCTGCCCCGTTTATCAAAACAGTTTCTCCTTGTTTGCGTTTGCCATGGGTTAAAAGAGCTTGAAAGGCGGTTAATCCGGCTATTGGCAGACTTGCCATTTGTTCAAAGCTGATCTCTTTTGAAAACCTCGCACATATGGATGCAGGAACGCTTATAAACTCGGCGAACGCTCCTCCCAACAAGGTTCCGCCAACTACATGATCACCTACTTCAAAACTGGTTAGGGAGCTGCCCTTAGCTACCACGATACCGGCAAAATCAGCACCAGGAATTTTTTCCTTTGGTTTAAAAAGTCCGGATGTAAATCTTGCAAAGAATGGTTTCCCTCTCAAAAGATGCCAGTCAGCTGGATTGGCAGCAGTTGCATAGACCTTTACAAGGAGATGATCATCTTTCAAGGTTGGTAGCTCAACTTCTTCCAGTTGTAATACTTCAGGACCGCCATATTTGGTTTTTACAAAAGCTTTCATCGTTCTATTTTTTGAAGCTGGCTGCCATAGCTGTTTTAACCAATGATTCAAACTCCTGCAAGGGTTTTGCGCCCGGCAGTAACCCAATCAAACAATGAATTTGTCCGGCAAAACATTTTTCCCAAACCTGCACGCCTGCCTTTTTTAGTTTGCCTGCATAAGCAGTACCATCATCGCGAAGCGGATCAAATTCTGTTGTAATTATAACAGCAGGTGGTAAGCCGACGAAGTCCTTATTAAGTAGTGGTGATACTTCAGGATTATTGTATTGATCCGGCGCATAGTTCTCCACCGCAAAATAGCAGAGTGCTTTGGTCTGAAAATAACCGACTGCATTTTCCTGATAAGAAACAGAGCGTTCCATATTTTGCGGACTCAAATCAGCCGGCAATCCGTTTACTACTTGAAGTTTGATCCGATTGACCAGCTTATCCTTCTTCGCCTTATGCGTAATAACGGAGACCAGGTTTGCCCCTGCACTGTTGCCCATTAGCACTATTTTTCCGGTATCACCACCGAATGGTTGTGCATTCTCTGAAATCCATTTGAACGCGTTGTAGCTATCATCTACTGCAGCGGGGAATTTAAACTCAGGTGCTACCCTGTAATCAACGGCAAATACAATTGCTTCGTAGGTTTTTGCATCCTGCCATAAGGAGTATTCCAAGCCCTCTACGAGAGGAGAAATAAAACCACCACCATGGTAGTGAATGATAACAGGAAGATTGGTTTTGTGCATCGGATTAAACACTACTACGGGAATACTGTCTTTTGTAATTTTAATTCGCCTGACATCTTCTTTTGGATAAGGAATCAGCGGCAATTGCGGATATTTCAATTGCTCAATAGGCATGCTCCTTAATTGCTCAATAGTCAGATCCTTATACGCAATAACTTTTAAAAAAGCACCAATATTGGGATCCAGGATTCTGTTTCCGCATTGACTATAACTGCTGGATGCAAGAAAAATAAAGATCAGGCTAGTTACAAGAGACAAGAATCGTTTCATAAAATGTATATTAAAAGTCTTCTTCAATCAATTCCTTGTTCACCATAAATGCTGCAGTAGTACCCATGGATACTGCATTAGCTACCGTACGCATTTTCGTAGTGTTATCACCACAGGCATATAGCCCCTGAACAGAGGTTCGATGCGCATTGTCAATCTTTATAAATCCATCCTGGGTGAGCTCAGCTCCTAGTTCTTGTGGTATCGAAGAGTGCTGAACAAAGGGAAGTCGTGCATAGATGGCTTTTACGGGTATTTTTGATCCGTTTTTGAAAACGATGTTGTTGATATACCCATGGGTATGATCCAGCCGATTTATTTCAGTTTCTACAATACCAATTTGATTTTTTTCAAGTTTGGCTTTCTGTTGATCAGAAAGTAATGATGAGCCGTTTGTATAAATGGTTAAATCCTTTGTCCAGTTTGAAATCAAAGAAGCCAGTTCAAAAGCTGCATCACCATTTGCCAGGATACCAGTTGTCTGATTCCGCACTTCATAACCGTGGCAGTAAGGACAATGCAGCACACTGATTCCCCAGCTTTCAGCAAAGCCTGGAATGGGAGGCATACTATCTTTGATACCAGTAGCGACGATTAGCTTCCTTGAACTGAATAGTTCACCTGTCTCGGTTTGTATAGTAAATCCTTCTGCTGTTTGGGTGCCCTTGCTGGCGAATCCATCCAATAAACGGACTGTTGGATACTGCTTCACTTGCTGTTTAGACAGACTGGTTATTTCCTTCGGAGTTTTACCGTCGTTGGTTAAAAAATTATGCGAATGTGGTGTTTGTTTGTTGCAGGGGTTTCCGGAATCAATCACCTGTACTTTACGTAGCGCCCTGCCTAATGCCATGGCTGCTGACAATCCGGAATAACTGCCTCCTATTATGATTACATCGAATGTTTTATCCTGCTTCATTTTTGATTTTTTTGAACTGTTTAGTAAGGGAATATTTGCTACAAATCCACTTACTACGATTCCGCTTTGCTGTAGAAAATCACGCCTGTCTAACATGAGCTTAGTTCTTCTCTGATCTACGGGAAAGTCTTCTTAACATAAATTCCAGGGCCGGCACACCAACATACATCATCCAGGGAACAAGTGAGATTGTGAGGATAAAAGTCCGTTGGTATAAGGGTAACTCCGCCAACAGTTGACCGAAAAGAAAAAGGAATGCTGTAATGGAAGGATAGATAACCATCCATATTTTTAAGGACATGATTAATTTTGCCTTTGTCTTCATGATTGCATTTTTTGAATACTAAGAATTGCTTTCACAAAAGTACATCGGGCAAGAGGGGCGATGATAGGACTGTTCTGCAGTTAGATAGGACTTATTTGAAGTTCTTCCGGAAGGAGTCAGGGGATTGGCCGGTATGTTTTTTAAAAAACCGGATGAAATAGGAAGGATCTTCGTATCCCAATTGGTCGGCAATTTCCTTGACCTGTGCAGGCGTTGCGATCAGGTGCCGTTTTGCTTCGAGGATGATCTGCTCATTGATAAGGTCGGATACCGTTTTGCCAACAGAAGTTTTTACGATGGAATTGAGTTGATAGGATGAAAGACTTAATAGATCAGCATAGTCAGCCACGTTTTTCAGGCGTACAATATTGGTTTCCAGGAGGCGCACCAACTCTTCAAAACGCTCCTGTATATAAGCTTTTTCACTTTGGGCGATGCTGTTTGGATGGCTGCTTTGCCGGATGTATTCCAAAAAAAAGAGGTCGAGGTTGGCTTTGATTGCTTCAAAATAACCTTCCTGTTTTGAGGAATACTCATGGAAGATATTCGCCAGGTAGGCATGTAATTTTTGGAAGCGCGCAGCTTCTACCTCACAGTAATTTTTACTGGAGGCCTTTTTCCATCGATGTTCGGTAATGGAATGTTTGGGTTGATAGAAAGCCAGGTCGAACTCCAGCAGGAAGCCGGTACTATCAGCAGTTAATTCAAGTTGATGCACCTGGCCGGGACGAAGAATAAAGACAGTATTTGCCTTCACAGGATACTGTACAAAATCTATTTCATGAATACCAGTTCCCTGCTGTACTGCCAGCACAAAATAGAAGTCGTGCCGATGAAGTGCATGCACCAGGTCTTTGCCATTGAGCAACTGTTGGAGATCCCGGATACTAAACTTACCGGCACTGCTTTGCAGTGTTTTTTCGGGTGCAATATGCCTGACCGGTATGTTTTTCATTTGAAGGTAAAAGTAGTTGATTTGCAAGGATAGAAAATCATCCTATAACTCATTTATTTCGTATTATTGAGCTATAGAAATAATTTTAATAGCTCATGAAATGGATTTGGGAGAGACCGGATTGGCCAAACTTCAGATTTGACGCAGCAGCATTCATACAATTAGAACGCGAATTTCATCGGAATACGGGTTTGATATTAGGTTCACTAAGTTCTGTGTCGTCCCAGGATGTTGACGAACTACAGGTGACCATTTTGAGCAATGAAGCACTGGATACATCAAAAATTGAAGGGGAGATATTAGATAGAGATTCTGTTCAATCATCCATCCGAGGTCAGCTAGGATTGCAGACTGACGGAAGGAGGTCTGGCCCCAAAGAAACAGGTGTTTCCCGAATGATGGTGGATCTCTACAGGAGTTACAATGCGCCCCTTAACCAGGAGCGCCTATTCTCCTGGCATCAAATGTTAATGAACGGAAGAATAGATTTGGAAATTGTTGGTGGTTACCGGGTTCATGAAGATCCAATGCAGATTGTATCGGGGAGGTTGGATTCGCCTCAGGTTTTCTACGAGGCGCCACCATCTCATAAAGTGCCAAAAGAGATGGAAAATTATCTTCTTTGGTTCAACCGTGCATTCAGAGAAGGAATGCCTACGTTGGTTCATGCTGGATTGGCACATTTGTTTTTTGAATTAATTCACCCTTTTGAAGACGGAAATGGGAGAATCGGACGCGCCATTGCAGAAAAAGCCCTGGCTATGGGAGCCAGGCATCCTTTAATCACTTCACTGTCCAGTACTTTAGAGCAAAATAAAAAGGCATATTACCAGGCTTTGCAGCGCGCAAATGATTCTTTGGAGGTGACAGATTGGTTGGTTTATTTTTCCGGAGAAGTATTGAAGGCCCAAATTAATGTCCGGAAAATGATTCAGTTTATTGTGGATAAGGCTCGTTACTTTGAGGACTTCCGGAACAAGTTGAATGAACGGCAGACCAAAGTGGCGCTGCGGTTGTTTCGAGAGGGACCGGAGGGTTTTAAAGGTGGTCTGAGTGCAGAGAACTATATTCGTATTAGCAAAACTTCCCCCGCTACTGCAACCAGAGATCTGGCGGAAATGGTAGCTCTTGGAGCCTTAAAAAAAACTGGAAAACTGAGGCATACACGCTACTATCTCCCGATGGTGGAAATCTGAATGCCGTTTAAGACAGAATCTACTTCCCAATACAAAACTTGCTAAATATATAATCCAGTAAATCCTCATTGCTCACCTCTCCTGTTATCTCTCCCACATATTGCAGACAACGCCGGATATCCAGTGCCAGCAAATCTCCGGGCAGATGATTATCCAACCCATTACGGATATCCAGCAAGGAACGCAGAATCTCCTGTAACGCATGGTAATGACGGGCATTCGTAACAATGGTTGTATCGCCGCTCACCTGGCCTCCGAGCACCAGATCCACCAGGCGCTCTTTTAAGACTTCCACGTGCAGGCCCTGCTTCGCGGAGATCAGTATCAGTCGGCTGCTGTCTACCCCACCCGTCCGGTGCCACCCGTCCGGTGCCACCCGTCCGGTGGATTTATCTACTTGGTTACCTACTAACAGGTACTTATACCCCGCAGTTTCAAATTCACGCTGCACCTGCTCCAGATCGGAAGGCTTCATGGTATTCACATCAAACAGATAAATCACGATATCCGCCTGCTGCATTTTCTCGCGACTCTTCTCCACCCCGATCTGCTCTATCTGGTCTGCTGTATGCTCACGGATGCCGGCGGTATCAATAAATCGAAATAAAATCCCGTCTATATTCAGCACCTCTTCTATCGTATCACGTGTAGTGCCAGCAATCTCACTCACAATCGCACGGTTCTCATTCAACAGAGTATTCAGCAAGGTTGACTTGCCTGCATTCGGTTTTCCTACAATTGCTACGCTCACCCCATTTTTCATCACGTTGCCCAACTGAAAAGATGCCGCCAGTTTGCTCACGCGTTCATGTGCTCCTGTTACCAATGCATACAACTGCGAGCGATCCGCAAACTCCACATCTTCCTGGGAAAAATCCAGCTCCAATTCGATCAATGCAGAGAAACTGATCAGCTGCTCTCTTAGCTGCTTTAATTCGGCAGAAAAGCCTCCCCGGATATTGTGTAAGGCATTGCGCTGGGTAGCTGCTGTATTGGCTGCTATCAGGTCAGCAACTGCCTCTGCCTGAGCCAGATCCAGCTTGCCATGCAGAAAGGCCCGCTGGGTAAACTCCCCTGGCCTTGCCAGCCTGGCTCCCCCACGCATGCAGGCATCCAAGATGCGCTGCAATACATATGGAGATCCATGCCCGGAGATCTCTACCACATCCTCCCCGGTATAGGACCGCGGGCCTTTGAACAAGGTCACCACCACTTCATCCAGGGCCTCCCCATTTTCTTTCAGCAAACCCACATGTGCCGTATGTGTTGCCTGTTGCTCCAGGTCCTTCGAGGGAAACAAGGCATTGACAATTCCAAATGCCGATGGTCCGCTTAACCGGATCACACCAATTGCTCCAACTCCAGGTGGCGTGGCCAGTGCCACTATAGTATCATCCCACTGAGGATTGCTGTATTTCATGCGGCAAAGGTAGGTAACAAAAAATCCCCCTGCGAGCTGCAGAGGGATTTGAAATTTTATTCAGTAAGGAAGCTTATTCAATTTCCAAACGGAAGGTAATAGGCTGCTTCTTGTAAGATTTTACCTGGCGACCGTTCTGAACGGCAGGTGTCCACTTACCAGACTTCTTGATTACGCGGGCAGCTTCATCACGCAGTTCATTCGGACCGCTGATTGCCTGCACATCACTCACATTACCTTCTTTGTCCACGATGAACTGAACCACAACCGTACCCTGGATCTCATTGTCAATCGCATCCTGGGGGTAACGGAGGCTCTTGTTCAGGTAACGCTGCCAGGCACTTGCTCCACCAGGATACTCAGACTCGATTTCCACCTTGGTAAAGGTTTTATCCCAGTCTTCTTCTACCTTCTTAGGAGCTTCTACCACACCCTTACCTTCATCAGATACAGGTGGTGCAACAATACCCTCATCCTTGATACCTTCCTGGTTGATGGTACCAATCTTGGTTTCTTCCAGTTTCTCCACTTCTGGTGGCTTTTCGTCTTCCTTCACCTCTTCGTCTTTCACGATTTTGGGAGGAGTAAACTTAGCCATTTCCACTTTGGGTGGTTCTACCGGTGGTGGTGGCGGAGGTGGTGGTGGGGGTTCATTTTTAGGTTCTTCCTGCTTGATGGCTTCCAGCTCCACGTCCTGCACTACCATCTCGGTTTTGTCTTTGTCACCTTTCAGCTTATTCGCCAAAATCGTTCCAACAAAAAACAATACCAGGAGCGCTGCGGTAGCTATCAATGCGATAGTCATGCGTTTGGCATAGGTCCTACGAAGATCGTAAGCGCCATATGCTTTGTTCCGGCCATCAAAAATGATGTCCAGCACATCCGCACTCAAAATTTTATTAACGTCCATGATTCGCTTTTTTAATAGATGCGTGTTTATTCAATTTCCACAAACTTATTGTTGCGGAGCGGGTGCCGGAGCCGGACCGCCTTCAGTTGCTGCAATCAACAGGGCTTCAGATTCTGCAATGTCAACCAGTGCATACCGCTTTACCACATTGATCTGCATCTCATCCAGCATGTTCACCACGTTCTTATAAGTGGCTTCCTTTCCGGGTTTGATTACTACCACAAAGTCCTTCGGATCTGTAGATTTCTTCTTATTCAGAATTACATCCCGGATCTCCTTGAAATTGGAACTCTTGAAGTTAGCACCATCGGGTGACAGGATTCCTTCGTAATAGTATACGTTGTCATCCTTGGACATCATGATGGTAAGAGCACCGGATTCCTTGGCTTTGTTCTGTTCTTCCGGCTTATCGGTATCCTTTGGAAGGAATAACCGCATTGCCGTGGGCTGGCTCATCGTGGTCGTAAAGATAAAGAAGGTAATCAGCAGGAACCCAAGATCCACCATCGGGGTAAGATCTACACGGGTAGAGAGCTTTTTACTCTTTTTTACGCCTGGGCCTTTTTTATGTCCCCCGCCCTGGGACGAGGTATCCATTTCTGCCATGATGCAAAAATTTTTGTGTTAGATAATTTATTCCGCTTCTGCAGATTTGCCACCGCGACTCATATTCTCACGGTACAATTCTGTACCTTCCTGAACTCCCTCGGGATTGGTTACCATCTGAAACTTCATTTCATCCACTTTCTTAAAGGCATCGATTACACCTTTGAAAGAAGGGTATTTTGAAGCGTTGTCACCTTTTACGAGCAGGTTCATTTTAATACCGGTAAATCCTGTTTTAACTGCACGCATCCAGTCAACCAGTTCATTATTCAGGGTATCCAGTACCGGAATACCGGGAACCTCCATTCTAGGCCAATCTTCTTTTGGCTTGGATGCAAGTGATTTCAGCTGTGCAATCGGTACACCAATAAAGGGACCTGTTGCCAATGCAGTCACTTCGCCTTCGGACAAACCGAGGTTACGGGAGGCATTCAGGGCTTCTACTATTTCCTTCCGGGGAGCATCTTCCGAGAAAGAAAGAAACACCTTTCCGTCCTTGTCGATGGTAATCTGGGTAACATCTTTCTGAGGTGCTACCTTGGATGCCACTGAACTCGGAGTCTGTACCGCCAATGCCTCAGATGGCTTAAACTTGGTGGTAAGGATGAAGAAGGACAAAAGCAGGAATGCCACATCACACATCGCCGTCATGTCAATATGCGTACTCTTCCTTGGTAATTTTGCTTTTGGCATGTTTAATTAGTTATTGTATTCCACATTTAGATTCCAGATTCCCCATTTTCCATAAAAGTTACGAAATTTTTATGGGAACCTTCAGGGCCGGACGCAGACGGTACAGCTGTTAGGCAGGACCTGTTTACGATTTCCAGCTGATCCGCCTCTTATTTGTAAAGAGAAGCGAAGCTCTGAGTCAATGTGAAACCAGACTCGTCGATACCGTAAGTGATACCATCGATTTTGGTAGTGAAAATGTTATACATGATGATCGCAAGGGCAGAAGTACCGATACCCAAAGCTGTGTTATAAAGTGCTTCTGAGATACCGCGGGAAAGTTCACGGGCAGCATCACCACCACCTTCATCACCCAGTTTAGAGAAGGAACGAATCATACCCAATACCGTTCCAAACAGACCCAACAGGGTAGCTACGGAAGCGATAGTTGACAGGAATACGAGGTTCTTTTCCAGCATTGGCAGTTCCAGTGCAGTAGCTTCTTCAACTTCTTTCTGGATAGACAGTACTTTTTGCTCAGTGTCCAGTTCAGTTTCAGTGATCATTTCTTTGTACTTACGCAGACCAGCCTTCATTACGTTTCCTACAGAACCTTTTTGCTTGTCGCACTCAGTCAGCGCTGCGTCAACATTTTTGTTAGCTAGGTGATACTGTACTTTACGTACAAACTCATCGATATTGCCTGCACCAGTTGCTTTGGTGATAGTCAACAGACGCTCCAGCGCAAATACAATTACAATCAGGAAGTTTGCAATCAGTACCGGTACTACGATACCACCTTCATAGATACTGTGAAAGGCATTAATTGGTCCAACGTGACTAGGCCAGAATCCACCAGCTGGGTCCGGAGCTGTAAAGCCGCTTGTAGCGCCCATACCAAATCTCCAGATTACGTAACCCCCAAGAATACACATTACAGGGGCAATCCATGAAATCGCGTTGCTTCTTTTTTTCGCTTGAACAGATGTGGTCGCTTTCGCTGTTGCAGTTGGTTTAGTCTCTGCCATAATCGTTTGTTTTTAGTTTTTTTGTAAACAGGTAAAAATGTTCTTGAATGGACCCAACGCGTTATTGGGGACACAAGTCTAAATAAAAAAATTTTAAAAAAGTCAAATTAACACAATAAATATCCGAATCCGGTACAAATTAAAAAAAAATGCGTCCCGTGTGGGTTTTAGGGCTTTTTATTGATTTTTTACTGTTTTTTACGAGCGGCTCATCCTTTCTTGAAGATTTGTGTTATAATGGGCCATTATTTTATTGTTAATCACCTATTTCCAGCAATTAAAACACACAACACATGGTTCAACAGATCAGACCGGGAAAGTGGATCCCGGTAGTGGTTTTGGCGCTGATGGGCAGCCTGGGTGCTGACGCCCAGCAACGTCCCAATCCGGCTAATGCCAAACCTGGTACGGCTCCGGCTCCAGCAGCAGCAACCCCTACTCCTCCCAAACCCAGCGGTCCCAAGCCCTACAAGGAAGTAATCACTTCCAAGGCAGTGAGCGATGATGGATTGCTCACGGTTCACAAAGTGGAGGACAAATATTATTTTGAAATTCCGGATAAAGTGTTGGGTCGCGATATCCTGGTAGTGAATCGCCTCTCCAAAGCAGCTGCCGGCATGCGGAATTTCTTTTTTGGTTATGCAGGTGACAAAATCGGCGACAATGTCATCCGCTTTGAAAAAGGCCCTAACAACAAAGTTTTCCTACGCCTGATTTCTTATGATGAAATGGCCGGGGACTCTACTGCTTCCATGTTTAAAGCAGTTGCCAATTCCAATATCCAGCCCATTGCGCAGTCTTTTGATATTGCTGCTTTTGGTGCGGATTCTACAGGAGTTGTTCTGGATGTGACCAGCTTCCTGAACAGTGATAACGAAATTCTGAATTTTGAAGCCAGTGCCAAGCGCACCTTCCGGGTTGGTAATTACCAGGCTGATAAGTCTTATATCAGCGGAGTGAAATCTTTCCCGATCAATACAGAGATCAAAACTGTAAAAACCTATGGTCGCTCTGCCGGTGCAACACCCGGACAACCACCCGCAGCCATGACACCTCCAAGTGGTTCCTATACAGTGGAGATCAACAGCTCTATGATGCTGCTGCCTGAAAAGCCCATGCAGCCGCGCTATTACGATGAGCGTATTGGTTTCTTCACCCGTCGTTATGTTGATTTTGAAAAAAATCCCCAGGGTGTAGAGTCTGTTAGCATGGTTACCCGCTGGAGACTGGAACCTAAGGATGAAGATGTTGAAAAATACAAGCGCGGTGAATTGGTTGAACCCAAAAAGCCTATCATTTTTTACATTGATCCCGCTACTCCCAAAAAATGGGTGCCTTACCTGATCCAGGGTGTGAACGACTGGCAGGCGGCTTTCGAAAAAGCTGGTTTCAAGAATGCCATCTTTGTGAAGGAAGCTCCTGTGAATGATCCTGAATGGAGCCTGGAAGATGCCCGTTATTCTGCTATCGTTTACAAGCCTTCTGATGTTCCGAATGCCAGTGGTCCGCATGAGCATGACCCTCGCAGTGGTGAGATTCTCGAAAGCCATATCAACTGGTATCACAATGTGATGGAGTTGTTGCGCAACTGGTATTTCGTTCAGGCATCACCGAATGATCCACGTGCACGTGCTCCCAAGTTTGATGATAAACTGATGGGTGAACTGATCCGCTTTGTATCTTCTCACGAAGTGGGACATACACTTGGCCTGCGTCACAACTTTGGTTCTTCTTCTTCTACACCGGTTGAAAAACTGCGCGATAAAAAATGGCTGGAAGAGAATGGTCACACACCTTCCATCATGGACTATGCGCGTTTCAACTATGTTGCACAGCCGGAAGATAATGTTGGTGAAAAAGGATTGTTCCCCCGCATTGGTGATTATGACAAATGGGCTATCGAGTGGGGATACAAATGGTATCCGCAGGCTAAATCTGCTGAAGAAGAAACACCCATCCTGAATGCCTTGACCATTGAGCGTTTGAAAGACAAGCGCCTTTGGTTTGGTCGCGAAACCAATCCCGATGATCCGCGTTCTCAGAATGAAGACCTGGGTGACAACAGCATGAAGGCAAGTACTTATGGTATCAAGAACCTGCAGCGTATCATTCCGAATCTCCAGGCCTGGACTAAAGAGCCGAATGAGAATTACGAAACACTGAGCACCCTGTACAATGAAGTAGTAACTCAGTTTAACCGGTATGTAGGCCATGTGAGCAAGAATGTTGGTGGCGTGATGGAAACTCCGAAAACAGTAGAGCAGGCAGGTGCTGTATATGAAATCGTTTCCCGCGAGCAGCAGAAAGAAGCGATGGACTTCCTGAACAAACAGGTATTCACAACTCCCACCTGGTTGCTGGATCAGCAGATCTTCGCGAAAACTGGCAATAATGGAACAGCAGTGGTGAATCGTTTGCAGGATGCAGCCCTGGGACGTTTACTGAGTGCAGGAACCATCAACAAGTTGCTGAATGCAGAAGCTACACTGGGTACCAAGACTTATACGCTGAATGATATGATGACAGATTTGCGTCGTTCTATCTTCACCGAGTTGCCAACCCGCAAACCGATTGATATCTATCGTCGCAACCTGCAGAAGAATATGGTAGAGCGTTTGCTGACCTTCCTGAAACCTGCTACTGCGCCCGCATCACTGGGTGGTGGTATCACGATCAGTTTTGGTCCGACTATCTCCCGCAACAGCGATGCCCTCTCCTATGCACGCGGCACACTGCGCAGCCTGCAGACCGAGATTCGTACCGCACTTCCTTCTTACACTGATACAGCTACCCGTTATCACCTCCAGGATTTACTGGACAGAATTAACGATGGGCTGACAGTGAAGTAAGTTAGGCGTCACATACAAAAAAAGCCGGCTCGAGTGAGCCGGCTTTTTTTATATTATGGAATTTGTCCTGGTTGTAATCTTAGTTGGGATGAAGAAATCCAAAAAAATATTTATTGCTATTTCATTGGTTTACCTAACACTGTTTGTTGCATATCAGTTTGGATTGTTTACTCCTTACAATTATTTTACTGCGAAAAGAGATGTGTTTGCTGGAAAAATTCAACATATTGAATTCGGTGAGACATTTTTGCCAATAGCTGATAATACCATCCATAAATTTGAAGACTCCCTTGGTGTTAAAACTATTTATTTAGGTTGTGTTATCACCACTCAGGAAATCAATGGGATTAAGCAATACAACTATGTGATGGAAGAGTTTAGAAAAAGAAACTTTACAAGCAAAATAAACTACTATTGCCTACAGCTGCTTTTTAGTCGGAGGCTTTCTCCAATAAAGTTAGGAAGTGTTTTCTTTGACCTTCTGTAATTCCTATATAACCGCCATTTTTCCAAAGTCTTGCTAAATCATTTGTAGTGCCAAGCGCTTCAAAGTTTGGAAGGACTTTGTCTTTAATGATTGCTATTATGTCACGTGCTGTTATTTCCGCTGACTGTTGACTGTCAACAATCCACCATTTATCTTGTTGGTCATTTAAGTAACTGCCGATGCGTCGAGTGTAATGTCGTTGGTTTTCTATCGGCAAACTTGTGTCATTAAGCTTTAAAATTAAGCTTGAAGTAATTTCTGTATTAACAGTCACCTTAAGAACATCAGCCGTGGAACTTCGACTACTCTGAATTCCGATGAAATATGTTAAGTCACCATTTGAATAGCTAAACACTGGTCCTCTTTTCTTGAACTGTCGCTCTTTAAGAACTGCGCTTAAATTGTCTGAAATTATCTTCCTGTAATCTTTTGAAGTCATAAGATTTGTCGTTGCAATAGCAGGCAAAGCCTTACTCGTACCGCAATGCCTCTATAGGATTTAACCGGCTGGCTTTATAGGCGGGATACGCACCGGCGGCGAGGCCTACAATGGAACAGATCAGTACACCCAGGAAGACCCAGAGCCAGGGAACAACAAACCCGGTGCTCATCAGCATACTTACAATATTGCCCAGTAAAACACCGATGAAGATACCAATTACTGCACCCAGCAAGCTGATCAGAATGGCTTCCAGCAGGAACTGCCAGCGCACATTACGTTGTTTTCCTCCAATGGCTTTTATCAATCCAACTTCCTTAGTTCTTTCCGTAACTGCCACCAGCATGATATTCATGAGACCTATCGCAGCACCCATCAGGGTGATGAAACCAATCACGACTGCAGAACCAGTCAGCCAGCCGATCTGGCGCATAGCCAGCTCCACAAAGGCATCACTTTTATCGATCAGAAAATTGCTTTCTTCCTTGATTTCATTTTTCCTTATAACCCGGAAGATGCCTTCTGCCTCTCCGATAGCAGTTTCAATCAGGCTGATATCATCTGTTTTTACGCCAATGGTAAAAGTGGAGGAAGCACTGCTGGTGAAAAAACGGCGCACCGAATTATAGGTGGTGATGATGTTATTATCCAGGCTTCGGCCAAAGGTAGAGCCCTTGGGTTCCAGGGTGCCAATCACCCGGAATGGAATATTGTTAACATGAATAATTTTCTCAACAGGTGCTTCTGGGTTACTGGTGCCAAAAAGTTTGTCAGCCACATCTTTACCTATGAGACATACATTCCTGCCGGTACTTACATCCAGTTCATTGATATTGCGACCCGCGGCTATTTCAAAGCCATTCATGTCGAGGTAGTTCTCATCTCCTCCATTGACCCATACTGTAGGATTGGTTTTTTTATTACCAAAGGAGGCCGCGTTGTTATTACCCCCACTTAGCGACAAAGATACTTTGGAAGGGAATTTATACCGCTCTTTAAAAGCCTCTGCCTGGTCGCGGGTAATGGGCTTATTCGTGTTGGATTTCTTGAGTTTTTTTCCGCCTTTCTCTTCTTTTTTCATTTCTCCTCTGTCGAACCGGAAAGCCGACCGGTACCGGATCGTAAAGCCATTGGCACCCATGCTGGAAAAACTCTCCATGAACTTCTGAGAGATGGCCTGTATGGCAGTGTTGATCCCAATAAGGGCTGCAATACCCAGGGCAATAATTGACACCGTAATACCCGTACGAAGTTTATTCGACCGGATGGTGCGTATGGATAGGCTTAGCGTGTCGGCAATGTTCATGCCATGAAAGTAAGAAAAAGTGAGATGTCAGACGTCAAAAGTGAAATGTCAGACGTGAGATGTGAGGCGTACGGAGCTAAAATCAGCAGATACCACCCGTCCGGTGGCACCGGACGGGTGAAAAATCAGAAGTATAAATAATTCAAAATCATGTTCGGGAAGATACCGAAGAGGATGATGAGTCCGGCTACCAGGACCAGCAACCAGCGGAATACCCCGGTTACCTCAACAGTTTCACCTGCTCCCTCCTTGAAATACATGGCCTGGATTACGCGGAAATAGTAGTACACGCTAATCGCGGCACAAATGATGGCCAGAATGACCAGCCACAAATAGGAGCCGGTTTTCACCGCGGAGGCCAGCATGAAATATTTGGCAAAAAAGCCGATGGTTAGAGGAATACCCGCCAGCGACAACAGGAAAATCGAAGTAGTAGCTGCCAGCACCGGTTGGGTGCGCGCCAGGCCATTAAAGCCTTCAAAGGTATAATCCTTCATCTTGATCAGCACCGCAAACACCCCAATCGTAGCCAGGCTATACCCCAGGGCATACAGGATGATACCTTCTTTGGAAAGCGAATTGGAGCTAAACAGCGCAAACAACATAAAACCTGCCTGCGCAATGGAGGAATAAGCCAGCATGCGTTTTACACTTTGCTGGAAGATGGCGGTAATATTTCCAATCAATAAAGTAGCTGCGATCACCACAGATACAATCAGTTTCCAATCGTATCCTGAAACACTGTAGCTGAATTCAAAGAGGCGCACAAAAGCAATGAATACCGCAGCCTTCACAATGGTTGCCATGAAGGAAGTGAACACAGTGGGCGCACCATCATATACATCCGGAGTCCAGAAATGGAAGGGGGCTGCGGATACTTTAAACGCCATGCTGATGAACAGCAGCATCAAACCGGAGGTATACCAAACATCTCTGCCTGCATTGGTGATCTGCAAAGTTGGATCTATACTGAAAGTTGCTCTCGCACCATACATCAGCACAATACCCATCAGCATGATACCGGTAGAGAAAGCACCCATCAGGAAATATTTCAGAGCCGCTTCATTGCTTTTCAGGTTACGTTTATCGCTACCTGTTAGTATGTACAAGGGAATGGAAATAATCTCAATTCCTAGGAAGAGCAACAGTAAGCTATTGAAAGAAGAAACGATGGATACACCACAAAGAATAAAGAAGATCAGGGCGAAATAATCAGCGCCGTTCTCACCTACTTCCAGCACATCTCGGGCGGATAAGAGAAAATACAACAACATAGCTCCAAAGGCGATGGTATTGAAGAGCAGTCCGAGTTTGGAAAATACCAGCATACCGCGGGTATTGATATCAAAGAACTGCATCCCTCTCAATTCAGCGATATTAGCCAGGAGGAGCAGCAGCATACCACCAACAGCAACGGCACGGATAGTGGATTTATTGGTGGTAAAAATGCCGGTGAACATCAGCACTACACCCAATATGGCGGAAAGAATAATTGCGTTCATACTATTTCAGGTCGTTTGCTGTTTATTTTAAATTCATCCTGTCCAGAATCTGCTGTGATAGCTCGCTGGTCATCGACAAAATGGGTTTGGGATAGATACCGATGAGTACAATACCAACTACCAATATAGCCAGTGCAATCTGCACATTCAATCGGATATCGGTAGCATTAGCAGTACGCTCATTGGTTGGTCCGTAAAATACATTCTGCACCATGCGCAGGGTATATACCGCACTTAAGATAATCGTGATGATACCCGCCACTGCGTAGATCATTCCGAACTTGGTAGCAGTGGATCCCCAGATACCATTGAACATCATAAACTCACCAATGAAGGCATTGGTCAATGGCATCGCGATATTTGCCAGTGCTACGATCAACATCAATATTGTCAGCACAGGTGCCTTTTGTGCAAGGCCGCCTAATTCAGAAATCTTTCTGGTACCAAACTGCTGCTCGATCACGTTCACCACGATCCACATTCCCAGGATATTGATACCATGGTTGAACATCTGTATCATAATGCCCTGGATACCACTATAGCTGGGAGCAAACAATGCCAGGATCATCAGGCCGATGTGTGCAATGGAAGACCAGGCTACCAGTCGCTTTAAATCATCCTGTTTGATGGCTACAAACGAAGCATACAACATACCTACCACAGCCAGGGTGGCGAAATTATCACCCCACTGGTAAGTTGCCACCGGAACTACCGGAGCCAGCCAGCGCAGTAAACCAAATACCCCCATTTTCGCCATGATCGCACTCAGGATCATCGTCACGGCGGTAGGTGATTGTTCATACGTATCAGGCTGCCAGGTATGGAAAGGGAACAAAGGCATTTTCACCGCAAATGCTACCACCAGTAAAATGAAGATGGTCATTTCCTCGCGGGCTGATAAGGTCAGCTTCACATAATCCGCCCAGGCAAAAGAACCGCCGGATTTGAAATACAGCAGGATCAATCCAATCAACATGAAGAGGGATCCTACAAATGTGTAAATGAAAAACTTGATGGTAACCTGGATTCTTCTCTCACCACCCCAGCGGGAGCAGAGAAAATACAACGGAATCAATGCCAATTCCCAGAAGAAATAAAACAACATGGCATCCATTGCCATGAACACACCTAATAAACCGGCCTGCGATAAGAGCATCAATCCAAAGAAACGATTGCCATCTACATAACTGTTATTCCAGGTGCTGTAAATGATCAGTGGAAAGGCAAAGGTTGTCAACAGACAAAGCAACTGGCTCATGCCATCCAGTTCAAAATGGAATCGACTGTTTAGTGCGCCGATCCAGGTTTGATTGAAGCTGAGATGGGCCGCATCATTCCATACACTAATGCCTGCCAGCATCACTGCCAGCGAAACCAGTGTAGAGAACAAGGCAATCGATTTAGCGGTTGCTTCCTGCCGGATTGCAAAGAGGGCGACACCGGTCAGCAGGGGAATCAAAATCAGTAAAACTGGTACCATTATTTGAATCTCGTTTCTTTCAATTGATCAATTATTTCTTCAAGAACACCTGCAACACGAACAACAGGATCATACCCAGCACCATCAGCAATATATAACTGCCTACCTGGCCACTTTGCAATAAGCGGAACTGGCGACTCGCATACTGCACACTTCTTCCAACTCCATTCACCACCCAATCAATTCCAAAGCGATCCAGTTTTTCCAGTCCTTTTCCAAATGCATTTACCGGTTTGGTGATAACTGCTTCATACAGCTCATCCACATACCATTTGTTCTGCAATACTTTACCCAATCCAGTTTCTTCCGCATCTGTTTTCTGATAGCTACTGAATTTCTTCCAGGCAAAAATGATAATCACCAGGATAACCGCCATCAGGCCAAACATCAGGATCAGTTCCAGCGTATGGTCAATAGTATGCGGAGTCATTCTGCGGGTTGATTCTGCAAACACGGGTGCCAGAAATTCATTCAATTGGTGACCGCCATGCATCAGCACTTCAGGGATACCTACCAAACCACCGGCAAAGCTGAAGATCGCCAGGATAACTAATGGAATGGTCATCGCTGCAGGGGATTCATGCAGGTGGTGTTCCTGTTCATGGGTTCCTCTGAAGCTTCCCTGGAAGGTCATGCTGTACAAACGGAACATATAAAAAGCGGTCATCAGTGCACCAATCGCACCCAGTACATAATACACGGGGTTGTTGGCAAAGGCGGCCGCCAGGATTTCATCTTTGGAGAAGAAACCAGAGAAAGGAATAATACCGGCAATCGCAAAACAGGCAATCAGAAAAGTGATATGTGTGGTTGGCAGGTATTTTTTCAAGCCACCCATATTACGAATATCCTGCTCGTGGTGCATGGCATGAATAACCGAACCTGCACCCAGGAACAACAGGGCTTTGAAGAAAGCGTGCGTCATTACGTGGAAAACAGCGCCGGTATAAGCTCCCACACCCAAAGCGAGGAACATATAACCCAGTTGGCTAACCGTAGAATAAGCCAGTACTTTTTTGATATCGTTTTGCTTCAGCGCGATACTGGCTGCCAGCAAGGCAGTTGCAATTCCAATTACCGCCACCACTGTTTGTGTAACGGGCGCCAGTGTATATAAAATATTACTTCTCGCGATCATGTAGATACCTGCGGTAACCATGGTAGCCGCGTGGATCAGGGCAGATACGGGAGTCGGACCCGCCATTGCATCCGGTAACCAGGTGTACAAAGGAATCTGAGCACTTTTACCGGTTGCACCTACAAATAATAACAAGGTTATAATCGTGAGGTCTTGTCCGGATAACTGATCCACTTTGCTGAATACATCGGCATACCCAACTGTACCCAGTTTGCTGAGCAGATAAAACACCGCCAATAGAAATCCGGCATCACCAATACGGTTCATCACAAAAGCCTTCTTCGCCGCACCAGTGTACTCAATATTTTTAAACCAGTAACCGATCAGTAAATAAGAACAGAGTCCCACTCCTTCCCAACCGATGAACATGATCACATAGTTGGAGCCCAGCACCAGCAGCAACATCGAGAACACGAAGAGGTTCAGGTAGGCGAAGTAGCGCGCGAAATGAGGAGCTGTTTCCTCGTGCATGTAAGCCGTAGAATAGAGGTGAATCAGGAAACCGATTCCTGTAATGATCAGCAGGAACAGACTGCTTAACTGATCTACCTGGAACGCAAAAGGAATAGACGTTTTTCCAAATTCAATAAAGTTGAACAGGGTTACCACACCGGTAGAGCCTCCCTTTACCTGCATGAAAAGCAGGATACTTACAACAAAGGAAGCCAGGATAACACCGGAGCCGATGATTCCACTCAGCGACTTAGACAAATAATTTCTCAGCAAACCGTTTAGAAGGAAACCTACCAACGGAAAGAGGGGAACCAGCCAAACGTAATCGATAATATTGTTCATATCAGTTTTTCAGTCTGTTCAGGAAATTCACATCCACCGAATGGATATTACGGTACATCATAACTATAATGGCTAATCCCACTGTCACTTCTGCTGCTGCCACCACCATGATAAAGAATACAAATAATTGCGCGTCTACCCCATTGGTAAGGGTAGGTGCTGCTCCTGCTGCCATGCTATCTGCGAGGTGCATTTTAGAAAACGCTACCAGTAACAGGTTCACGGCATTTAACATCAATTCAATACACATGAAAATGATGATGGCATTCCGCCTTGTCAGCACGCCAATCACCCCAATCGAAAACAGGGCCAGCGCCAGGAATATGTAGAGATTTATAGGCATCTTATATAATCTTTTTAGTTGTTTCTTTCACCTTTCACTTTTCACCTTTCACGTCTTTTCACTTCTCACCTTTCACCTTTCACTTCTTCTCACTTCTTCCCCAGCACCACTGCCCCCACCATCGCACTCAAAAACAGCACACTGCTGATTTCAAACGGAATCACATACTCATTGAAAAGCGCCTTTCCCAGGTTTTGAATCAATCCCGTATCACCACTACCCACCAGCGCCATGGTAGATTTACTGTCCGCATCTCTTAAAGCCGCCACCAGTACTAGCAGGAAACAGCCACCGGCAATCGTTCCCGCCAGCTTCAGCCATTTGTTTTTCTGTGGTTCTGTTTCAGTGTTCAGGTTCATGAGCATGATCACGAACAGAAACAGTACCATGATGGCACCTGCATATACGATCAGGTTCACTACTGCCAGGAATTGTGCGTTGAGCAGGATATAATGTCCGGATAATGCAAAGAAAGTGGCGATGAGTGCCAGCACACTATAAACCGGGTTCTTACTGGTAACAACCAACAGGGCACCCCCCAGGGCGACCGCAGTCAGCAACCAAAATAATATTTCTGTGATGTTCATGTTTGTTGTTCGCAGTTACTTGTAAAGATGTCTGTTACTTTTTTCGGGCTCTCTCCCCTACCGCTTTCTGGTAGAGCTCCGGTTCTTTTTTCGGATCCGGAATCAGGAGATCGTTCTTACCATAAATAAATCCTTCCCTCTTATAATTGGATGGAGCAAAGGTTTCACTCAGGTAAATCGCATCTTTCGGACAGGCTTCCTCACACAATCCACAGAAGATGCAACGCAACATATTGATCTCGTATTTCGCTGCATATTTTTCTTCGCGGTACAGATGCTCTTCACCCTCCTTACGTTCAGCCGCTTCCATGGTGATGGCTTCAGCCGGACAAGCAACAGCACACAAACCACAGGCAGTACAATTCTCTCTGCCTTCCTCATCGCGGTTGAGAATATGCAAGCCACGGAAGACCGGACTGAAGGGTCTTGTCTCCTCCGGATAATTGATGGTTGGTTTCTTCTTAAAGAAATGCGACAGAGTGATACTCATTCCTTTGGCAATCGCCGGCAGGTACATTTTCTCCCACACCGTCATTGGATGACGATCTACTGCTTTGGATCTATTGGTGAGCATTTGCATAATTCGGGCGTAAAAATATTTTTAAACTGGTTACAGGCCAAGTTTGATTCCAATCAGAATGGCCATCCGTTCTCACGAACCAATACTACGATGGCTGTTATCAGCATATTGATCAGCGCCAACGGAATCATTACTTTCCATCCGAGGTGCATCAACTGATCATAACGGAAGCGCGGGATGGTCCAGCGCACCCACATGAACACAAATATGAAAAAGGCAGCTTTCAGGAAGAGCGACAAGCCCTGCAACACAGCTACCATATTCATTCCCATGCTTTCAATCAGACTGGCATCATTAACAAATGGAATATCGTATCCACCGAAATAAAGGGTTGCCATCAGCACACTGCTCATGAACATATTGATATATTCCGCAAACAAGTAAAAACCCAGCTTCATGGAAGAATATTCCTGGTGATATCCAAAATTCAATTCGTTCTCTGCTTCCGGTAAGTCAAAGGGAGTACGGTTACATTCTGCAAAGGCACAAACGATGAAGATCAGAAAACCTAGTGGCTGATACACAATATTCCACCATCCTCCGGATGCACTCTGCAACTCCACAATGGTTTTCAGACTCAGGGAACCGGTCAGCATTAGCAGGGCGATGATAGACAAGCCCATGGCCAGTTCATAAGAAATCATCTGGGATGCACCACGCAGGGCAGCCAGCAGGGAGAACTTGTTATTGGAAGCCCATCCACCAATCATGATACCATATACACCCATGCTGAGTACAGCAAAAATGTACAGGATACCAATATTGATATCAGCGATCTGCAGATCTACTGTGCGACCGAAAATTTCAATCTGTTTTCCCCAGGGAATCACTGCGCTGGTCATCATGGCGGTCATCATAGCCAGACCAGGTCCCAGGATAAAAAGGAACTTATTGGAAGCATTGGGAATGATCTCTTCTTTCATGAAGAGTTTCAAACCATCTGCCAGGGGCTGGAACAAACCAAAGGGACCCGCGCGGTTCGGACCCAGGCGGTCCTGCATGAAACCGGCTACCTTACGTTCTGCCCAGGTAGAATACATGGCCACCAGCAGCGATACGGAGATAATGCCTCCAATCAGGATAGCTTTCTCCAGTACAAAGGCCAGGTCTATTGCAAGTTGTATCATTTCCTACTCTTATTTACCGTTATCGAGACTGTTCTTGAAATCATCACTGTGAGCTGGTCCGGCAATCTTACTCAGTTCAATCTCCGGACGGTTCACTTCACTGACATTGTGAATATTCATCAGCAATTTGGGTCCGCGACCACCCATCACATCTGGCAGGGTTTCCTTGGGCTTCACTACGTTTACATAATGTCCCTGGGAAATCACCGAGTGACGGTTTACTTGTGTCGGTCCATCAATAGTCCAGTCTTTCGCATCCTTTTTCTCAAATCGACATTCATTACAAATCCAACCTGGACCGCCCTTGGTTGAATCTTTTACTTCACCCCATTCATCTTTGCGGGCGGTAACACGGAATACTTCATCACCGCGCATCCAGAGCTGCACTTCACCACAACACTTGCTGCAATCACGATGCGCATCTACCGGTTTGGTAAACCATACGCGGTTTTTGAAGCGGAATGTTTTATCGGTTAATGCTCCAACCGGACAAACATCAATAACGTTTCCGATGAAATCATTATCGAGTGATTTTTCAATATAGGTAGCGATCTCTGCATGATCTCCTCTGTCCAGGATTCCATGCACGCGTTTGTTGGTCAGCTGATCAGCTGTGAACACACAACGATAACAAAGGATACAACGGGTCATGTGCAACTGGATGTATTCACCCAGGTCGTGTTTTTTGAACGTACGGCGGTTGAACTCATAACGGGTACCTTCCTTACCATGCTCATAGCTGAGATCCTGCAGGTGACATTCACCGGCCTGGTCGCAGATCGGGCAATCCAGCGGATGGTTTAAGAGAAGAAATTCCACCACACCTGCACGCGCATCGAGCACCCGTTCACTGGTAATGTTCTTAACGATCATACCATCCATAACAGTAGTACGACAACTGGCTACGAGCTTGGGCATGGGGCGGGGATCTGCAGTAGAACCTGCAGCCACTTCCACCAGGCAGGTACGACATTTACCACCGCTGTTTTTCAGCTTGCTGTAGTAACACATCGCGGGCGGTGTCACTTCACCACCAATCTGGCGGGCAGCATTCAGGATGGTAGTTCCTGGTTCTACTTCCACCGTGATGTTATCGATGGTTACTTTGAATAGTTTTTTCTCTTCTGACATAGTTATATAGTCAACCTCTTATTAAGTTCAGTTTCACTTTTCACCTTTCACCTCTCACGTCTTTCACCTCTCACATTTCACTTTTCACTTCCAACGGATCGGCGTAATTCGCCAACCCATAATTCCTCGTCAAACATTCCTGCGGGTTCTTAACATGCCATTCAAACTCATCACGGAAATGGCGGATCGCAGCAGCAACCGGCCAGGCAGCTGCATCTCCTAAAGGACAAATCGTGTTGCCTTCAATCTTGCGCTGGATATCCCACAACAGATCGATATCACTCATCTTGCCTTTACCCATGTCAATATTCTTCAGGATCTTTTCCATCCAGCCGGTACCTTCCCTGCAGGGAGAACATTGTCCGCAGCTTTCATGGCGATAGAAACGTGCCAGGGTATAGGTATTCTTCACCACACACTGATCTTCATCCAGCACAATAAAACCACCGGAACCCATCATGGATCCGGTAGCAAAACCACCATCACTCAGGCTCTCGTAATTCATGTAACGGGTTTCACCTTTAGCTGTTTTCAGCAGCAGGTTAGCCGGAAGAATGGGAACAGAAGATCCTCCCGGGATACAGGCTTTCAGGCGTTTGCCATTTTTAATACCACCGCAATATTCATCACTGTAGATAAATTCTTCTACAGAAATGGTCATGTCAATTTCGTATACTCCCGGTTTGTTGATATTACCGCAGGCAGAGATCAGTTTGGTACCGGTTGAACGTCCCACACCAATCTTGGCATATTCTTCACCACCCATATTGATGATGGGTACAACAGCCGCCAATGTTTCCACATTGTTCACCACAGTCGGACGATCCCACACACCTTTCACCGCCGGGAAGGGAGGTTTGATACGCGGGTTGCCTCTTTTTCCTTCAAGGGATTCAATGAGTGCAGTTTCTTCTCCACAGATATAAGCACCGGCTCCGCGCTGTACATAGATTTCGCAGTCGAAACCGGAACCCAAAATATTTTTACCCAACCATCCATTGGCTTTTGCTTCTGCGATCGCCTGCTCCAGGATATCGGGGATCCAGGCATATTCGCCACGGATATAAATATAAGTTGCGTTGGAACCTAAGGCGAAAGAAGATACAATAAGGCCTTCTATCAGCAGGTGGGGCAGAAACTCCATCAGGTAACGATCCTTAAAAGTACCGGGCTCCGATTCATCCGCATTACAAACCAGGTGGCGGGGAACGCCTTCGGGTTTGGCAAGAAAGCTCCATTTCATACCGGAAGGGAATCCGGCACCACCTCTACCCCGCAGTCCGCTTTTCTTAACTTCCTCAGTAACCGCATCCGGACTCATGGTCTTCAATGCTTTCTCCACGGCACGATAGCCACCCTCTCTGCGATATACCTCGTAAGAGCGGATGCCCTCAACATGTGCTTTCTCTAAAAGTAGTTTAACGCCCATATGGAAAATTCGTCATTTACGTAACACATTCACTAATTAAGTTGTCCTGCCTGCTTGCGACACTCCTCTATAATCTGATCCACTTTCTCGCGGGTCAGGTGTTCTTTATAATGTTTGCCCAGCTGCATCATAGGTGCATACCCACAGGCACCCAGGCACTCCACTGTTTTCAGGGTAAAGAGTCCGTCTGGCGTTGTTTCACCCACACCAATGCCTAAGCGCTGTTTGATATAATCCACGATATCATCACTGCCATTAATCATACAGGGGCCGGTCTGGCATACTTCAAACATGTATTTACCAACCGGCTTGAGGTTGTACATGGAGTAGAAAGTAGCCACCTCATACACTTCAATCGGTTCAAGCTGCAACAGGGAAGCCACGTAATCCATGGTTTCCGCACTCAGCCAGCCATGCACTTCCTGTGCAAGGTGTAATACAGGCAGCAAGGCAGACTTCTGTTTTCCTTCCGGATACCTTGCAATGATTTCCTGTACTTTGGCCAGTTTTTCCTCTGAAAATGGTACCATAAAAAGTGAAAAGTGAAAGGTGAAAAGTGAAAGAAACAATCCTTCCAAATTCAACCTTATCTGTTTATAAAATTTTTATACTTCAATCGGGTGCCCGCCCATCTTTAAACTGCCTGTACTACCGGGCTCCAATTCATAATTCACAATTCCTACTTCATAATTCTCCTTACGCGTCCATCTCTCCTGCAATCAAATTCAAACTACTCAGCGTAATGATCGCGTCACTCAGCATGGCGCCTTTAGTCAGTTCAGAATAGGCCTGGTAATAAATGAAACAGGGTCTTCTGAAATGCAGGCGGAACGGTGCCCGACCTCCATCACTGATCAGGTAATAACCAACTTCGCCATTGCCTCCTTCTACTGCGTGGTATACTTCTCCTTTCGGCATATCAATTTCACCCATGATGATTTTGAAATGCCAGATCAGGGCTTCCATCTTCGTATATACATCCTCTTTCTTAGGGAGATAGTATTCAGGAACATCTGCATGATACACGGTTGCTTCTTCACCTTTGAACTCCTGAACCTTGCGGTAAGCCTGTTCAATGATGCGCAGACTCTGCCACATTTCCTGGTTACGTACCAACCAGCGATCATAGTTATCGCCAGTAGTTCCGACAGGAATTTCAAATTCAAAATCTTCGTAAGAAGAATATGGTGCTGTAACGCGAACATCGTAATCTACACCAGCAGCGCGCAGGTTAGGACCTGTAAAACCATAGTTCAATGCTCTTTCTGCACTGATACCACCGGTTCCCATAGTACGCTCCATGAAAATGCGGTTCCTTTGGAACAGAGTTTCAAACTCTTTCAGTACAACCGGATATTCTTTGAGGAAACGTTCAATTTTTTCAAAAGCAGTGTTAGTGAAATCGCGCTCAAAACCACCAATGCGACCAATATTTGTTGTCAGACGACTACCACAAATCTCTTCATAAATTTCATAAATGAGTTCGCGGTACTGCATCACATAGAGGAAACCGGTGAAGGCACCAGTATCTACTCCTACGATGGAATTACAGATCAGGTGATCTGAAATCCGGGAGAGCTCCATAATGATCACGCGCAGGTAATCCACGCGCTTCGGTGTTTTAACCCCTAATAATTTTTCGCAGGTCAGGTGCCAGCCCATGTTGTTGATGGGCGCCGAACAATAGTTGAGTCGGTCTGTGAGTGGCGTGATCTGGTATAAAGGCCTGCGTTCAGCAATTTTTTCAAAAGCCCGGTGGATATACCCTACCGTTTGCTCCGCAGACACAATTCTTTCTCCGTCTACTTCCAGGATATTCTGGAATACACCGTGCGTGGCGGGGTGCGTGGGACCAAGGTTCAGCGTGGTGGTTTGCTTCCCTATTGAGCCTTCCGGAAGCTTAACGTGTTGCTGTTCTTGTTGTATGAGTTCTGACATTGCTGTCTAATTGTTTAAGGTGTTGCGTCGTGGTTTTCCTCTTCTGATCAGATGCTTCCTCCTCTTCCGAACATCTCATCATCCTTATCAATCCGGGTCTGGTCTTCCAGTGGGTATTCTTTTCTCATTGGGAAATAATCCATTTCATCCACATTCAGAATACGCTTCAGGTTAGGATGTCCCACGAAATTGATACCATAGAAATCATAGGTTTCGCGCTCCTGCCAGTTGGCTGATTCATACAGTTTAGTGGCAGTGAAAACATCCGGTTGCTGAATGCTGGTAAATACTTTCATACGTACCCGAACATTTTCCGGCATGTTGTGCAGGTGATAAACCACGCCCAGTTCACGACCGGTTTGATCAGGATAATGAACGCCGCAAAGATCTGTCAGGAAACGGAATTGAAGGTCCGGATCATCATACAGGAACTGCATCACTTTCAGGTTCATCTCCTTGGGTACTTCAAAGGTCAGCAGACCATAAGGTTCTTCGATATTGATGATGGCTTCACCAAATTTCTCAGTCAGTTTCTGCGTAATAAATTCATTCGTCAATACCATGATGGTGTTGCTGATTTATATTATTGTATACCGTAGGATTCAAGCAATGCTTTGTAACGATCACTGTTTCTGCGACGGAGGCTCTCATTTCCAACCAGTTCCTGGATCTTCATCACACCGTCGATAATAGCTTCGGGGCGGGGCGGGCAACCGGGTACATATACATCCACAGGTACCACCTGGTCGATTCCCTGTAACACAGAATAGCTGTCGAAAATGCCACCTGAAGAAGCACAGGCACCAACAGCAATCACCCAACGGGGTTCCGCCATTTGCAGGTACACCTGCTTCACAACCGGAGCCATTTTTTTGGCGATGGTACCCATTACCATCAGCAGATCACACTGACGCGGAGAGAAACCTACGCGTTCAGACCCAAATCTAGCCAGGTCATAATGAGAAGCCATGGTAGCCATGAACTCGATACCGCAGCAGGAAGTAGCAAATGGCAGGGGCCAGATGGAATTCTTCCTGGCCAACCCAACGATATCGCTGAGTTTGGATGCAAAAAAACCTTCCCCCATGTGACCATCGGGAAGTTCTCCCATGGTTACAATCTTACCGCCTTCATTTTTTACATTGTATTGTACCGGACGTGCCATAATCTTTTGTTTTTAGATTAATCCTCCCAACGGAGGGCGCCTTTTTTGATGATGTAATAGAATCCACATAAAAAGAATCCCACAAACATCAGTACAGCAAGGAATCCACTCCAACCTAATTCTTTGAAATTCACTGCATAGGGGTAGAAAAAGATTACTTCCACGTCAAACAGTACGAAGAGAATGGCAACCAGGAAATACTTGATTGCTACAGGTTGACGGGCATTTCCTACTGCTTCGATACCACTTTCAAAATTCTCCAGCTTGTCACTTGTTTTACGCGAAGGTCCCAGTAAATGGGTGCCGCCAAGGGTCAGGGCAACAAATCCCAGCGCAAATAACAATTGGATTGCGATGGGCAAATAGTTGATTGTGGTATTGGATGCAACCGCAGTTTGTAAGAAAAAAAGATTCATGCTTTTGCTGTTGTGGGGCAAAAATAAGATAGCCTGCCAAATAAAACGCGGAACATTGAAAATAAGTTCATTGTGCCTGATTTATGTCCATTTATCGATTAAAAAAGGCCTCTGGAGCGAATCCGGAGGCCTTCTTATTAGAATTAAATTAATTTGATCGTCAACTTAGCAGGAAGGCTTCCGGCTTTTTTCGAATCACAGCTTTTTTATTCACTGCTTTGTTCAGGATATCTCTGATCTTAACAGCAGTTTCATTTGCCGGATCAATTTCTAGCACTTTATTTATGTACTCCAGTGCCTTGGCCGGATCCTTCTTGATATCATTATAATATTGTACCAGGTAGAAATAAGAAGAAATTGCCTGGCCTTTGAATTTGGCCGCATCAATGCTCAGCGCCATTTCACCCAGTTTCTCATAATGAGGAACAGCTAAGCCCTGCTGCATGGTAGTATCCATTGCCTGGTTAGCACGCGCTCTCCAGAGGTAGCCGAAAATTTCATTGGGATATTTCTCACTGTAGATTGCAAAAATGGAATCCGCAGTAGTGTATTGTGCTGCCTGGTAGTTGGCAAAGCCCCAGTTATACAAATCAACGTTATTGGGATCTTTTTTGGTAGCATATAATTGCCCCAGGTATTTTGCCTCTCCGGCCCGATTACCGGTCTTTTTAGCCAGTGCAGCTGCATTGGTCATGAGTTCCAGTTTGGACTCCATAGCTGTATCCATAGCAATGGCCTTGTCGTAGTTCTCCATGGCCTGTACTTCGTTACCAGGGAACTTGGCCAGTGTATTGGCGAGAAATTCATAGTCCTTGGGCAGGAATCCTTCTGGCTTTTGCTTAGCGAAATACTGCTCCAGGTACTTGCGGGCATTCAGACTGTCTTTTTTCTCATCATAGGAATAAGCGATGAGTTTGTAATACTTGGGATCTGCCTGATCACCCAGTTTGGCGATGAAACCATTTGCAGTACTGATCGCTTCATCATATCTGCGGGAAGCGTAGAGAATAGCAGTCTTCTCATAATCGTTTTCCGGATTGGGATCAGAAACAGCCAGGTATTTGTCGTAGTAATCTTTTGCCTTGTTGATATCGCGACTGAAATAATAATAATACAGGTCGTAGATAGCGGGGGCATAATTCGGATCGATTCTTACTGCATCTTCAAAAGCAGGCAGAAAGATATCGGTGTTCTTTTGAGTCAGGTAAATCCTGCCAATACGATGTTTGGCAGCTGCAAGTGTAGGATTCATCTCCAGCGCACGCTGGTAGTTCTGTACAGCGCTACCACCATCTACTTTTTTGCGGTAGGCATCACCCATAATCAAATAGGTATTGGCATCGTTGAATTTCTTCACCTGGGTTGCCTGGTTCAGTTTTTCGATGGCATAATCTGCATCACCGTTTCTTGCCTGCACATTGGCTCTGCCAATTGCATTAAAAATATCAACATCCTTTGATTTAGTGAGACTGATAGCAGTTTCAAAACGCTGACGAGCCTCCTCTTTTTTACCATCCATCAGTTCAATCTGCCCCATACCAACCAGCAGAAGGGGGGCATTTCCATTAGTAGCCAGTGCTTTTTGATAGAGATCACGGGCCGCTACAGAATCTTTCGTTTCCAGTAAGGTCTGGCCTAACCAATAAGTAGCCTCAATATTGTTGGGATTGGCAGCGAGCACTTTCCCTAATTCCTCTTTCGCGCTGTTATAGCGCTCATAATAAAAAAACTTCTTACCCTGATCCACACTCTGCGCGAACAGGGCATTACCACAAGTTACTGCGGACAATACCAGACTGTAGAGGTATTTCTTCATTCGTTGCTGTTTTTAGTCGGATGATAAAAATATTAAAATAATGGAATTACTCGTCGATTCCTGCATTTCTTATCTCAAAAGCCATTTTGGCCGGCCAGAGATAGGCCCTGCGGAAAATCAGTTGTCCTCTTTCATAGATGAGAAAATTCGCGAACCCACTGCCCAAGCCTTCATAATTTTCTTTTAAAATGTAATGCAATCCCCGTACCAATGGATAACGACGGGTAGCAATATTGGCCTGGTAGGGTTTTACATAGGCCTCATTAGGACAAATTTCACATTTGATAGATGCGATGGTTACCTTATTCTGGAAACTCAATTGCACGGGGTCATCATTGTTACCAATCCAGCTAACTCCAATAAAACCGATAGCATCTTTGTTTTTGGAGACATAGTCAATTACGCCGGTGCTGCTGTCTGCGGCGGTTACCTCTGCACTGAGTTTATCTCCTGCTAAAATGGAGTCAATAGCAAAGCGCACTGTACTGGTGGCAGTTCGGCCATCCATCACCGGGCGGAACTTGTAGCCACTGGTCCCATTCAGGATGGAGCGCAGATCACTACGATCCAGGAGAGAATCTTTATTAGCCGGATTTACGATCACAGTAACCGCATCATAGGCCATCCTGCCTTGCACCGGGATAAATCGCAGGGTATCTTTCAGGCGCTGTTCTTCTACTTTTAAGAGGGGACGGGTAACAATTACCATCCGGATGCTGTCAACCAGCAAGTCCTTCAAACATTCTGCTTCCGGTTTGTAATGCGCAATGATTTTCGCTTTGGGAAAGGAGGATTCAAATACTTTGATCTGGGAATCAATAACCGGCTTGAAGGTTTCATCCACACTGATATGGATGGTACCTGAACTGGCCGTATCATTTCTATACACAACAGGCTGGTTGTTACAACGAATGAACACAACCATTGTGGTTATGACCAGGAAACCTATTTTCCAACTCCTATACATACACGTTCGCTTGATTCTTATTCGGAATAATAATTTTTCTGATAACCCCGGTAAATACGCCAGGCACCATATACAATACAGAGCGCGGAAAAGAAGTACTTGAAAAAGGGTTCCATTTCAAATTCAAAGCCAAGTTTTTCGGAAAACAAAAAGAAGAAACCAAACAGCAGGATGAGTCCTCCCATGCCATAATCCAGGATGGATCTCATCATGCTGTATTGCTTTCTTCTGTTATCCTGTGAATTGTTTGCCATTGTAATCTGCTTGCTTAGCGTTGGGCAATTTAGGAAAAATATGGTGGATCGCTTTTACTACTCCTCCGGACTGGTGAAAATTATGGGGATATTAAACCAAACCGCCACAGTTTCTCCATTTTGTTGACCGGGATTCCATTTGGGCATCTTGTTCATGACGCGTAGTACTTCCTGGTCGTAGGGATCACCGCCCGACTGGGTCAGCCGGATACCGGTAATATTGCCATTCACATCTACCACGAACCGTGCGATTACTTTCACCCGCTGGCCAGGTTCGATGCCATCCTGGGGGCGCAGGTTTTTGGACAGCCAGCGTTGCAAAGCTCCTAGTCCGCCAGGAAAACTGGGCATAACAGCAGCTTTTTCCAGGATGGGCGGGACTTCTTCTTTGGCAGGCTGGATGGGCGCTGCACCGGTTCCTGTGTTTTCAGGTTGTGGCGGGCGGGTGATGCCATCTGAAAGAGGTCCCTCTATGGTTTCGGTGGAGATGATTTTATCAACCAGGTCATCCATTTCGGGCAGTGGGGCTGTTTGCTGCTCATCGGGTACGATTTCCGGTTTTACATATTGCTCCGTTGCTGCCGGGGGGGCTGGAGGTTCAGGAGCTGGGGGTGGGGGTGGTTCAGGAGCCGGAGGTGGAGGAAGTTCTGGAGTAAAATCGGGGATTATAATTGTTGGTCCCTGCAATTGCCTGGGAGCTTTTGGTTGTAGCATAACAAAGAGTACAGTTGCTACCACTAAGGCCATCCCGCTTAAAGCCATCAGGAGACGCCTCGGATATTCACGCCTAAGAGGGTAGGCACCATATTGTTTGTTGCGATTTTCGAAAAGGATGTCAAGCGCATCGCTGCGAAGAATGGTAGAAGGTTCCATACTGATAAGTTTTGTGTGGATAAATAGGAACGCAGCGCTGTGTTGAAACTAAGATGCAGGGGCTACAAGATTCCATACAGTAAACTGTCCTATTTTTGCCGCCATGAAGATTTTGATGGTCTGCCTGGGCAATATTTGCAGAAGCCCGTTGGCAGAAGGAATTTTACAGGCTAAAGCAGCAGCAGCCGGCTTGAATTGGCAGATCGACAGTGCCGGTACCAATGGGTATCATGTAGGTGAATCGCCTCATCCCCTCTCTCAGAAAGTGGCAAAGATCAATGGAATTGATATCAGCCAGCAACGGGCCAGGCGGTTTCGGGCAGCCGACTTTGAAGAGTTTGATCTGATCTACGCAATGGCGGAGGATGTGATAGATGAAATGAAGTCCATTGCCCGCCAGCGATTTGATGCAGCTAAGGTTGATCTTTTAATGAATGTATTACACCCGGGCAAAAACCTGGATGTACCTGATCCCTGGTATGGAACCGAACCCGGTTACCATGAAGTATATGCGATGATTAGCCAGGCTTGTGATAAACTGATTGAAAACCACCAATAGATTTTAGATGTCAAAACCCTCCCTGCCTTCGGGCACTCGTGATTTTGGTCCGGATACCGTGCGTAAACGCAGTTATATTTTAAATACTATCAAATCGGTATTTGAAATTTATGGTTTTCAACCGCTGGAGACTCCTGCCATGGAAAACCTGGATACCCTGATGGGTAAATATGGTGATGAAGGTGATAAACTGATTTTTAAGATCCTGAACAACGGATTGAATGATCCTAAAAACATGGATAAGGCTCGTGCAGCCTTTGAGCAGGTGATTGCCGGTAAAAATGATAAGAACCTGACTGAGCGCGCCCTGCGGTATGATCTGACGATTCCATTTGCGCGATACGTGGCCATGAATCACGGGCAACTGGCATTGCCTTTCCGGCGTTACCAGGTGCAACCGGTGTGGCGGGCTGATCGTCCGCAGAAAGGACGTTATCGCGAGTTCTATCAATGCGACGCGGATGTGGTAGGCAGTAAAAGTTTGTACAATGAAGTTGAATTAACGGCCATCTATGCAGAAGCGTTTCAGCGGTTAGGCATCCCTGTGGAAATCCGGCTGAACAATCGTAAGATCCTGGCTGCGCTGGCAGAACATTGTGGTGGTGCGGAGAAAATGATGGATATCACGATTGCCATCGACAAGCTGGACAAAATCGGTATGGAGAAAGTGAAGGAAGAATTGGAGGAGCGGGGCTTGACTGCAGACCAGGTGAATAGTATTGAAGCTTACCTTAAGATTGAGGGTTCGAATGAAGAAAAACTGGCTGCTGTGGAGCAGTTGCTCGGGCATATAGAAATTGCGCAACAGGGATTGCAGGAACTTCGGTTTGTACTGGAGCTGGCGGGAGCAACTTCGATTGGTCCTAACGGTAAGGCACAGTTGGTTTGTGATTTTACGCTCGCACGCGGACTTAACTATTATACCGGAATCATTTTTGAAGTGCGTGCCATAGGTGTGAAGATGGGAAGTATCGGGGGCGGTGGACGTTATGATGACCTTACCGGTTTATTTGGTGTTCCGGATCTTCCGGGGGTTGGTATTAGCTTTGGGGTGGATCGGATTTATGATGTACTGGAAGAACTGGGACTATTCCCCGAAACCATAGCAGTGGGAACAGAATATATCTTTTTTAACCTGGGTGAAGCAGAGAGCCGGAGAGCCTTTCAGTTGATGCAGGAACTGCGGGCATTGGGCAAGCGTTGCGAATTGTATCCGGAAGCAGTGAAGTTGCCCAAGCAGTTCAAATATGCGGATCAGAAAAAAATTCCCAATGCGATCTTCATTGGCAGCAATGAACTCGCATCGGGAACTTTGACCATCAAGAACCTGCTAACAGGTGAGCAGCGCGAGGTGGATGACATTACCAAGGTGTAAGACACCTGCCATCAGGCTCTGCGCACTTTCATGCTTTGAATGGCCTGATCGAAGGATTTGGCCTCGCGGGGATCAACAAAATCGTAACCGACAATAAAGCAATCACGCAATGTTCTACGCCAGCTGGTGCCGTTCGCGTTTTTGCCTGTACCCTCTTCTCCTACTGATTTTTTGAGTTCCTTGCTGGTGGCATCCGTACGTTCAATTGAAATCACGGGTGTCAGGTCTTTTTCTTTGCAGGCAATGAAAAATTCTGCTCCATTCTTGTAATGAAACGTGCGAATAAGAACACCTGCATCATCTCTGAAATGCGTTTCAGATTCATAGCCTTTTGGAATGGTCAATACGAGTTTGCGATTGTCATATCCTTCCGCAAAAGCATATTCAACTTTGTCTGTCTGCATGGCGGTTCTGCAGGATGAACCGGCAGCGATGGTTGCAAAAAGCAACAGGCTGCGAAAAATAGTTAGCTTAAACATAGTACAAGGTGTTGGTGAACCAGTAAATTACTATGCGCCTACAGCAGAAGAAAGTGAAAATGGGATGAGTGCGTTCGACATGATAATTTATGCCTCAAATAAAATGGCGGCACCCTGTCCAACGCCTACACACATGGTGGCGATTCCGGTTTTTGCTCCCCGTTTTTTCATCTCATGTAGTAAGGTGGTTGAGATACGAACACCACTGCATCCTAAAGGATGACCAAGTGCGATAGCCCCACCATTGACATTGACCTTTGCAGGATCCAATTGGAGTTCCTGTATACAGGCCAGCGATTGTGAAGCAAAAGCTTCATTCAATTCTACCAGATCAATTTCTTTTTCGTTTATACCTGCCCGTTGTAACAACTTTTTAACAGCAGGAACGGGACCGATTCCCATGATGGAGGGATCTACTCCAGCCACAGCCATTGCGCGAATGCGTGCCAATGGTTTCAGGTTGTATTTCTGCACGGCTGCTTCTGTTGCGAGTAACATGGCTGCTGCACCATCATTGATACCACTGGCATTGGCGGCAGTAACAGTACCTTCTTTTACAAAAGCAGGAGAAAGGGTAGCCAGTTTCTCTACAGGTGTAAGTCGCGGATGTTCATCCGTATCAAAAAGGATAGCTTCTTTTTTACCAGGAATCATTACCGGAATGATTTCATCTTTGAATTTTCCGGCCGCAGCAGCTTGTTGGTATTTAAGCTGGCTTTCATACGCAAACTGATCCTGCGCTGCCCTGGAAATATTCCATTGTTTAGCTACATTTTCGGCAGTTTCTCCCATGGAATAGGGATGGTAGATAGCAGCTAAAGCCGGGTTGGTAAAACGCCAGCCGATGGTAGTGTCAAATACTTCTGTTTGTCGCGACCAGGGCTGGCCCTGTTTGGCCATCACAAAAGGTGCGCGGGTCATGCTTTCCACCCCACAGGCTATCATGAGTTCTCCATCCCCGCACTGAAGGGCCCTGGCTGCATCTATGATAGCCTGCAGGCCGGAAGCACAGAGGCGATTAACAGTGGAGCCAGCAACAGTCACGGGTAATCCTGCCAGCAGGGCAGCCATCCGGGCCACATTGCGGTTATCTTCCCCGGCCTGGTTGGCGGCACCGGCTATTACTTCTTCAATGGCATTGGGGTCAACGGAAGGATTTCTTTCCAACAGGGCTTTAATCGTATGGGCCAGCAAATCGTCGGGACGCACGGTGCTCAGCGCTCCCCCATATTTGCCAATCGGGGTGCGCACTGCGTCAATTACATACACATTATTCATGGGGCGAAGATAAGCAGGGAAGATGGAGGAAAGGAAGAAAGGAGGACGGAAGACCGGGAGACCAAACCTTACGCTCTTCCCCCCGTATTTCAGGGTGAAAAACAGGCTTTCCCAGCTGGTTTAATTCTGCCCCCGGGATGGACTATGGTTTCGCCTGCAATTTTCCCGTTCGGGCACTTTTCTCTATCCATTCGGCAGCTTTCATCTGTCCAGTCAGTCAATTGGAACCGCTCCGGCACTGTTGTTTCACTGTTCTGGGATCGTCCGGGAAGCGTCCGTGAAGCGTTCCGGAACCGAATAAGGATACTTCGGGGAACTTGAATCAGACCTTCTATTTCTCCTTAGTCTGCTATGCTCCCTGTCTTCCTTGCCCCCTCTTCCATTTCTCCCTCCTCCCTTACTCCCTCTTCCATTCTTCCCTTCCTCCCTCTTCCTTTCCTCCTTTCTTCCCTTCCTCCCCTTCCCTGCTTATCTTTGCAGGATGTTAAAGCTGGCAAAGCCGAATATCCGGCAGTTATCGAAGGAGGAATTGGAGCAGTATTTCCGGGAGATGGGTGAAAAAGCCTTCCGGGCCAAGCAGGTGTATGAGTGGATCTGGACCAAACAGGCCCGGAGTTTTGAGGATATGACCAACCTCAGTAAGGACCTGCGCGCAAGGCTGGCCGAGAACTTCAGCCTGCCTGCCTTAACCGGGGATCTTACCCAGCACAGCAATGATGGCACTATTAAAAGCCGCTTCCGCACGGTGGATGGTCACCTGGTAGAGGGAGTTCTCATCCCCACCGACGATCGTAAAACAGCCTGTGTCTCCAGCCAGATCGGATGTTCGCTAAGTTGCAAATTCTGCGCAACCGGTTATATGGATCGCAAACGCAACCTGGAATTTGACGAAATCTTTGATGAAGTGGTGCTGATCAATCAGCAAAGTGAAGCCACTTATGGCAAGAAATTGACCAATATCGTATTCATGGGTATGGGTGAACCCCTGCTCAATTATAAAAATGTACTGAAAGCCATCGAAAAAATCTCCTCACCAGAGGGGTTGGGTATGAGCCCGAGAAGGATCACTGTATCCACTGCCGGTGTTGCCAAAATGATCAAACAACTGGGTGATGACCAGGTACGGTTCAAACTTGCGCTCTCCCTGCATGCTGCCACCGATGCGAAGCGCCATGAGATCATGCCTATTAATGATACCAATGATATCCAATCCCTGGTGGAAGCCCTGAATTATTTCTACCAGAAAACCGGCAATGAAATCACCTTTGAATACATTCTCTTTAAGGATTTCAACGATAGCCTGGAAGATGCGGCAGAACTGGTTAAACTCTATCGCCGGGTGCCGGCCGATCTGATCAATATCATCGAATACAATCCTATTGACCTGGCCCTGTTTGAAAAACCCGATGAAGACAAAACCATGCAGTTCATGCAATACCTCGAAAAACACCGGGTGAATGTAAGACTGAGAAGAAGCAGGGGCAAGGATATTGATGCGGCGTGTGGGCAGCTGGCAAATAAGTGAGTATGGAAGAGGAGACAGAGGAGAAGGGAGACAAAGGAGAAGGGAGACAAAGGAGGCGGGAGGCGGATTTGTTAAGCAGTTGTTATAACGGAACATTCTACAAATAAGCATTAAACCCAGGAGATCATTTTCCGTCTATTTAATAAACAGACAGGAAAATGAAAAGAATACTACTACTAAGCATGCTGGGATTGGGTTTCCTGAGTGTTGAGGCGCAACAATCTCATCGTAAAGGCATGATGCACCAGCGCGGAGCGCGCATGGATTCCATTCTGCAATTGACAGAAGCACAAAAGTTACAACTGAAAGCATTGCAGGAAGAATACCAGCAAAAACGCATGGCGGTTTACACGCCCGAACAGAAAGCCAAACTGGAGCAACTCCGGAAAAACCGGGGAGAGCGTATGAAACAAGGTAAACATCGCAAGGGCCCTATGGTTTCTAATTTAACCAATGAGCAGAAAAACAGTATGCGCGCAATAAAGCAACAACAACGCGATGAAGCTGCACTGATCAAGGCCAACACTACCTTATCGGATGCTGAAAAAAAAGTCAAGCTCAAAGCATTACACGAAGCCAATAGAGAGAACATGCGCAAGCTGCTTACTCCTGAACAACTCGAGCAATTAAAACAACGATCTCAAAAGCCTATGGACGGTCCGGCCCGATAAATCAACCCCTGGAAACGACAAAAAGGCAGCCATCCCGGCTGTCTTTTGTATTTTTGCACTTCCTGTTGAAAAACAGTAAACACAACAACATGAAAAAATCAACCGGATTCGAGAAATTCGTCAACAAGAAAAAAGCGGGTACAGTTAAAGAACAGTACCGCCAGGAAAGAAGAGTAGAGAAGAAAGAAAGAGAGCAGGCCATCGACCAGTCCTTTGAAGAAAAGCGCAAGCTGAAACTGGAAAAAAGAAATCAACCCTCCCAGGGAAAACCAGGCAGCTCTTTTGATAAACCAGGAACCGAAACTCCTGGTGGCCCCATGCCCCTCAACAAATACATTGCACATGCTGGCATCTGTGCCCGCCGGGATGCAGCAGAACTCGTTAAATCAGGTGTTGTTACCGTAAATGGTCAGGCGATCATCGAGCCTGGATTCAAAGTGACCGAAAAAGACGAAGTAAAAGTCAAGGGTAAGAAAATTCACCTGACTAAAAACCTGGTTTATATCCTGCTGAACAAACCCAAGGATTATATCACTACTACTGAAGATCCGCAAGGCCGCAAAACCGTGCTGGACCTGATCAAAACAGCTACTGCAGAACGAGTATATCCCGTAGGAAGACTAGACCGTAACACCAGCGGCGTGTTATTACTTACCAATGATGGTGAACTGGCACAAACCTTATCGCACCCCAAAAACCAGGTGAAAAAAATCTATGAGGTAAAACTGGATCGCCCGTTAAGCAAAACAGACTTTGAAAGTATCGCTCATGGTATCACGTTGGAAGATGGTTTCATTCAACCCGATGCCATTGGTTATGCAGATCCCCGCGATAAATCCATCATCGGTATAGAAATTCACAGTGGCCGGAACCGCATCGTGCGCAGAATCTTTGAACACCTGAAATATGATGTTAAGGGATTGGATCGTGTGAGTTATGCAGGCCTCACCAAGAAAAATGTGAACCGCGGAAAATTTCGGTTACTCACGGAAAAAGAAATCCGCAACTTGAAACATTTCAACAAGGACCTCAAGAAAAAAGCGGATAAAGCAGAAGAGCCGGCTTTGGAAAAGGGATCCTCCTCCAGTAAAGCTGCATCCTCCGGTTTCAGAGCAAGAGAAAAAAGCTCCAGGGCGGATGCCAGTAAACCCAACAGGCCCGTGAAGAAAACGACCTACCCTCCTAAAAAATCCGGTCAATAAGATGAAATCGATCAAATCTGCTATTATACAGGAAACGGAAGACTGGGTAGCCATCAACAAAGAAGCCGGCTTATTGTCCATACCCGATCGGGAGCAATCAGCACCTTCCCTGAAAGATCTTTTGCTGGCGGCTTATGGAACTATCTTCACTGTACATCGCTTAGACCGCGAAACCAGTGGAGTGATTCTATTTGCCAAAAATGAAAGCAGTCATCAGTATTTGTCCAAACAGTTTGAAGAGCGTTCAACGGTTAAAAAATACAACGGACTGGTGCTGGGCAAAGTGTATGAAGAAGAAGGCATCATTGATGTGCCTATTGGTCCGCATCCCGGCAAACCCGGCCAAATGACAGTGATCCGAAAAGGGAAACCCTCTATCACTTTGTTTAAAACGCTGGAAGCATTCCCGCTCTATTCCTGGATGGAGTTCACTATTCTCACAGGTCGCACCCACCAGATTCGGGTTCATATGCAGCACCTTGGACATCCGATTGTATGTGATCCCTATTATGGAGATGGCAACCCCTTCCTGCTTTCTAATATCAAGAAAAAATTCAAGCTGGGAAAAGATGTACTGGAAGAAAAGCCTTTGTTAAACCGCCTGGCATTGCATGCAAGTTCGCTGCAGTTCACAGACAAAAATGGGCAGCAGATAGAACTGCATGCTCCATTGCCGAAGGACTTACGGGCATGCCTTCAGCAATTGGAGAAGCAGGGTTGATTATTTTTTCACCAGTTCCATTTTCTCCGGATTCCAGAGCATGGCTTTATCCTGGCGATAACTGTCGTTACACAATAAAGCAGGTGCAGCAGCGCGATACCCAAAGATCGCATCTTCTACTACCTTGCCATTTTTGCGGATCGCTTCAAAGAAATTGGCGAAATGATCATAGGGTCCACCTTTGTATCCTTTCTCTGCGCGGAACGTAAATTCCTGCGGAGGCAGTATGCGTTTTCTTCCACCCACTTCCTTACCGGCTTTCCGCATCTGTTCAATGAAGAAAGGATCATCAGAAGACACTTCCTTGTTGCGTTTAACAGTAACATCATCCCAGGTGATATCCATGGAGCCTTCACTGCCGACCAGTTTCAAAAAAGTAGTACCACTGGTACCATCCACGAAATTGCAACGAAGGGATAGATTGAAAGCAGGATGTGCTTTAGAAGCGTCATAATCAAAGGTTCCTAACAAAACATCCGGCACTTCGCGACCATCTTTCCAGTATCGCAGTCCGCCGGAAGAATACACTTTATTCGGACCAAATGAATCGGTTATAAAATGCAAACTGGAGAAGAGGTGCACAAATAAATCACCCGACATACCGGTACCATAATCAGTATAATTTCTCCAGCGGAAAAACCTTGTTTTATCAAAGGGACGTTTGGTAGTATTGCTGATAAAGGTTTCCCAGTCTACCGTAGATGGAGAAGCATCCTCGGGAATCGGGTATTGCCATGCTCCAACAGGAGAATGACGGGCCCAGAAACCTTCTGCATAATTGAGCTCACCAATCGCGCCATCTTTCAGCAATTCCTTTGCTTTTTCATTACCAAGGGAAGATACTCCCTGGCTGCCAACCTGGAAAATTTTACCGGACTCCTGCTGTGCTTTGATTACAGCCGGACCCTCTCCAATGGAATGCACCATTGGCTTTTCACAATACACATGTTTACCTGCTTTCAGGCTATCAATTGAGATCTGCTGGTGCCAGTGATCAGGTGTTGCAATGATCACTGCATCCACATCCTTTCGATTCAGGATTTCCTTGTAACTACGCGTGGTGGCAATCTGCGCGCCCCATCTTTCTTTTGCTTCTTTCAGCCGACCATCGTACAAATCACAAACAGCCACCAGTTTAACACCTGGCACCTGCAAGGCAGTAATGGTATCCTGAACACCCATGCCACCTGCACCAATCAAAGCAATATTGATTTGGTCATTGGCATCAAAACCAGTTCGACTGCGAATGGATTGAATGAATACGTTTTTTTCTTCTGCAGCCATGGCTGTATGACCAATTGCGAGTCCGGCTGTTGCAGCCGCCATAGAGCGAAGAAACCCTCTGCGGGAAGCTTGTTCTTTTTTGTTCATGCTACTATAATCTGAGTTAGAGTTCTTTGATTCGGATATTTTTCCAGCGCACTTTAATGCCGCCGCCATCGTGGATTTGTAAGGCAATAAAACCATTGCCTGCACCAATTTTGGCATCGGTGATATCCACCATCTGTGTACCATTCAGGAAACTGGTAACGCGATCTCCCTGTACCAGGATGCGCATTTCATTCCAGCCTGTTGGATTGAGTTTACTTTCATCTTCCGGCTTAGGTTTGATCAACCAGCCACGGCCATAGGATTCGTAGATTCCGCCGGTGTGTTTTCCCTCGGGAGCAACTTCCACCTGCCAACCACTGATCTTGGTTCCTTCAATTCCGGAGCGGATAAAAACTCCGCTGTTGCCATTGGCTTCCAGTTTAAATTGAAGCGTCAATTCAAAGTTTTTGTAGGTTTTGTTGGTGGACAGATATCCGTATTGTTTATCGGGTCCACTTTCACAAACCAGCTCACCATTCTCCACGTACCATTTTTCAGTACCATGAATGGTCCAGCCTTTTAGATTTTTACCATTAAAAAGGGATTTTGATTTTTGGGCCACAATCGAGCCGCTGAGGCAAAGGGCCAGCAATAAGACAGCAGTATATTTCATGCTTACAAGTTAAGTAATGCATAAGAATGATATACCCGCAATTACAAAAAAACCGGGTAAAAATTCCAGATCAATCGATTGCGTTTGTTGCCTTCTCTTTTGCTTCGGCTTTTTCTTCGGGTGTCGCAACAGGTTTTTCATGAATATGTTCGAGTGAGGGATTGAACTGGAGTTGTACAAACATGGGAAAATGATCCGATCCAACATGCGGCATTCGTTTCATTTGTACCAGTCCAAAATCTGCTGAACTGAAAATATAATCGAGTGGAAACCGCATGAACCAATAATTAGCTGAGAAAGTGCTGTAAAATCCCCGGCCCCGGCGGGGATCAAGGAGGCCACTGGTTTTTCGGAACAGGTCAGTTACATAACTCCAGGCAACATCGTTGAGATCTCCCATCACAATGGTAGAATGATTAGCGTCCTTTACTTTAAGCGCAACTTTCATCAGTTCCTTGTCTTTGGCCGTAGACCGGTCATCTTCACCGGGAACTGGTGGTTTGGGATGCAAGCCCCAAATGGTAACAGGATGACCCGAAGGAAGCAGGAGCTGAACCTGCGCGGATGGCACATCTTTTTCCACCAGGAAATGAATCTTGGCTTCTTTGAAAGGGAGTCGGCTGTACAGCAACAAACCATAGGTATTGGGCAGTGGTTGTTTGAGCTGGTTCGGGTAGTCGTGACCGAAAGCCTCATCCATTGCTGTCTCCCATTCGGTATCGGTTTCAAGTAAAAAAATCAGATCAGGTTTGATTTGTTTAACCTGATTGATCAGTCGCGCGAAGTCTTTATTATCCTGGAAAACATTGCAGGTGTAGATACTAAGCTGGTTATCTGTATCTGAAGTGGCAACTGTTTTTACTTCCTGTTTTGCCATGGGCAAATAAGGCCAGACCAGGAATAGCAGGTAAGCCACTGACAAGAGCAACAAAACAAATGTGATATGTTGAAACAACTGCCCATAATCGCCCAGCACAATCCATACAATCAGCAGGATACTGCAAAGAATCAGTTTCTGAAAACGCGGATACTCACAGATTCTAAAAATCCAGTAATCATTTTTCACAAACGGTAATACTACCGTCAGGATCATGAACCAGGATAAGAGTAAGAGTAATGTCATTACTTAGTTTCTTCTGAAAATCTTGCCATCCTTCATTACAAATTGTACTCTGCCCATTGCATTTATGTCTTTGGTTGGATCACCCTCAACGGCAATAATATCTGCAAGTTTACCGGATTCAATTACGCCGAGCTGATCTGAGCCAAGTAGTTCGGCAGCTTTGATTGTGGCAGATTGAATCGCTTCCATTGCTGGCATACCAGCTTCTGTCATATATACAAATTCCATCCAGTTTTTGCCATGTGCAAAAACGCCCGCATCGGTACCAAAAGCAATTTTAACGCCGGCTTTGTATGCTTTTGCAAAAGTGGACTGAATTTGTGGTCCGGTTGCCAATGCTTTGGGAGTAACGATATCCGTATAATAACCTGGAATTTTGGCACTGTCAGCAACCGATTTGCCAGCTGTAATGGTAGGAACATACCAGGTGCCCATCTGCTTCATCAACTGAATGGCTTCATCATCCATAAAAGTGCCATGCTCAATGGAATTCACACCTCCGATAACAGCGCGCTTAATGCCTTCCGCTCCATGGGCATGTGCAGCAACTTTGTATCCATAGTCTTTTGCCGCGGCTACAATTGCTTTCACTTCTTCAATCGTAAATTGTGCATTGGCGCCATCTTTCGCCTGGCTGAGTACACCACCGGTGGCAGTGATTTTGATCACATCAGAACCATCTTTATAGCGTTGCCGTACTGCCTGGTAGGCATCCGAGGGACTATTAATAACTCCTTCACGCGGACCGGGATCACCCATCAAGTCCTTGCGATAACCATTGGTTGGATCTGCATGTCCGCCTGTAGTAGCGATCGATTTACCTGCTGTAAATACCCGCGGACCTTCCACCTGTCCTCTCGCGATCGCATTTTTAAGTGCGACGTTTACTCCTGATCCACCCAGGTCCCGTACGGTGGTGAAACCTGCTTGTAAGGTTGATTTGGCATATCGCAGCGATTCAAATGCAATATCTGCAGGATTCAGGATGAACTTATCGGCCACATTTCCTTTTCGGGTTTCCGACTCGAGGTGCACATGCATATCAATGAGGCCGGGCATCACGGTTTTATTCTTGAGGTCGATTACTTCATCTCCCTTATTCGGCTGCAGGTAACCGTTACGGACATCCGTAATTTTATTTTTTTCAATAGTCACTGTCATGGCCGACAGTATTTTACCTGATTTTACATCAATCAATTGTCCGCAGTGCAACAGGGTCTTTTGAGCAAAGGCGGCAATGGAACAGAAGAGGCTGATGGCAAATAAGCTGAGTAATCGCATAAAAAAAGGATAGTACATGAATATACTACCTTTTTTAAACCATTACTGAATTTGTCCGGATGCCTGCACATTAGCACCATTGAGAACCTTAAGCGTATAACCGGTTCGTCCTATCAGATCCGAATAGGAAACCGGCAGGTTATTGCTCAACTGGATGACGGGGTTAATGGTGACCCTGGCAGAACCACCATTGATCTCTCCCAGGTTGGCATATACCAATTCACTGTCGGAAGCTTCATCAAAAGTTACAATTACTGCTGTAAATCGGGCGCCATTGACACGATAGGCTTCTGAAAGATTGATTTCCACAGCAGCATTTCCATTTCGTTGTTCAAGGATCCGAAAGGTTCCGGCTGGTTGAGAAGAACCGCTGGATTGATTAAAGAGTGCAAAACTGGCGGTTTGAAGGGCCGGACTATCCTCCTCTTTTGTGCAACTACTGAATAGAAGTACACCAAGCAATGACAACAGACTCATCCATTTCCATTTGATTTGCATAGCTAAGAGTTTACAGAAAGAGGCCCAAAATGATACCAGTTTTGATAACTGCTTATGTGGAATGGAACATTGCATTTAGCGAGACATAACTCAACAGCATGGGGAAGGAATTGCACAAAAAAAATCCGGTCCGCCTTAAGCGGACCGGATTCCACAACTATAAAAAGCACTTAATCTTTATTGGGTTGTGGTGTATAGCGCAGATAAGGCTTCACCACTTTCACACCTTTCGGGAATTTTTTGATCGCATCTTCGGTACTCACTGCAGGAACTACAATTACATCTTCACCGCTTTTCCAGTCGGCAGGAGTAGCCACACTGTAATTAGCTGTCAGTTGCAGGGAATCGATCACGCGTAATACTTCATAGAAATTACGTCCGGTTGAAGCCGGGTAGGTAATCATGAGTTTTACTTTTTTATCCGGACCGATAATGAACAGAGAGCGAACCGTAAAGGTTTCAGAAGCATTTGGATGGATCATTCCATACAGGTTGGCTACTTCTTTATTTTCATCAGCGATGATGGGAAAATCCACCGTGCAATGCTGGGTTTCATTGATATCATTGCGCCAGCCCAGGTGTTTATCAAGCGGATCCACACTAACAGCCAGCACTTTTACCCCACGTTTGTCAAACTCCTGCTTCAGCAAAGCAGTCTTACCCAGTTCGGTGGTACATACTGGAGTATAATCAGCAGGATGGGAAAACAATACGCCCCAGCTATTACCCAGGTACTCATAAAAATCGATTTCACCTTCTGTGGTTACGGCTTTGAAATTGGGCGCCGTATCGCCTAAACGTAGACTCATATTTTGGAATTTAAAGATTCAAAGGAAGGCTAAAATAATAAATTCCTACAAGATTTATAGGGGTTACTTGTTATTTTTTGTGCTCCCAGCTTTATATAGGGCTGTTTTCCCGAATTTATTTTTTACCGCATCGATGGCTTTGTAGAGTTCAGCTTTACGCTGGGTATCCTGGAAAAGATTGGTTTGTCGGGCTTCTTCAGTCAGTTCACTGACGCGGAGGCCGAGCAGCCGGACTGGCTGTCCTTTCCGGTACAGGAGCTCATAAAGGGAATTAGCCTGGCGAATTAGTTCATCATCATAAAAGGTATAATCCATGCTGGCTTGCCGGGAAGTAGTTTCAAAATCGGGATAGCGTATTTTGACAGTAAGGCATCCAGCCATTTTATTATCCTGCCGAAGTTCGAAGCCCAGTTTTTCGGCCATGCGAATCAATTCCTGCTTCAAAAAAGCCGGATCCAGCACATCCTGGTCATAGGTGGTTTCAGTGGAGATGGATTTCGCTTCCTGCCAGGGGGCCACTTCGCTGGTATGTATGCCCTGTGCTTTTTGCCAGAGATCGGCGCCATGTTTACCCAGGTATTTCTGGAGTAGTTGCAGGTTGGCATTCCGGAGTTCCAGGATGCTTTCTATTCCCAGTTGAAGCAGTGTTCGAAAAGTTTGATCACCCACACCGGGAATGGCATCTACCCGCATGGGATCCAGGAAGGCCTGGATTTCGTCGGGTTCCAGTTTTTTCCAGCCATTGGGTTTGGCTGCATTGGTGGCCATTTTGGCCAGCATTTTATTAGGAGCCAATCCGAATGAAATTGGAAGACCGGTAGTATCAGTGATTTTTTGTCTCAGCTCCAGGGTCCATTGAAGCGGATTGAAAAATCGGTCCATGCCAGTAAGGTCAATATAGAATTCATCGATGGAGGCTTTTTCAAATACCGGAGCTGCTTCCTGGATGATATCCGTAACAATTCTTGAATACCGGCTGTATTCACTCCTGGTGCCATTTACAATGGTCAGATTTGGACAAAGTTGTTCCGCTTTTCGCATAGGCATGGCTGAGTGGATGCCGAATTTGCGGGCTTCATAACTGCAGGCCGCCACCACGGAACGATCTCCTCTCCCACCTACAACAAGGGGTACTCCTTTTAATGCCGGGTTCAGCAAACACTCCACGGATACAAAAAATGCATCCAGGTCAAAATGTGCAATTCGACGAGCGGGAGAAGGCATGGAACAAAGATACACGCTTCCTTCCGCCGAAGGCGGAAGGAAGCGTGTATGGAAGATGGAAAAATGTAAGAAAGGCTAAAAGGAACAACGCTCACTTCATCAAGCGGAAGGTGGCACTGATGGGCAGGTGATCCGATCCATAGTTATATGATCGCAGCACACTGTCGCTAATCAGTTTAAAGTGTTTGCTGTCATAGAAAATAAAATCAATTTTCTTGCGCGGTTCTATTACCGGTATAGTATAGTCCGTAATCTTTCCACTGGAAGCCAGGCTTGCTTCAATCAGCTGGATTGCCGGATCTTCGGGCGTGGCATTGAAATCGCCAGCAATGATTATGGGATAGTCGCGGTATTGCTGCAGCTTATCAAGCATGGCCCGGGACTGGGCCATTTTTACCGCTGCATTTTTGAAATCAAAATGCGTACACCCAAAAATTACGGACCTACCCTTTACGTTCAATTTTGCCAACAACATTTTGCGGGGTTCAGTTTCTATCCCTTCCAAACTGGGTAATGGGTAAGCCATTGTTTCACTGATGGGATACCGGGATAAGAGACCGATTCCATAGGCACCCTCACCATAAGGAATGGTTCGCTCAAACCGGTAATACATTCCCAGTTTTTCTGCTAGTAATTTCAACTGGAATTCTTTGTTACTACGGTTGGTTACGCTGTCCAGTTCCTGAATGGCTACGAGGTCTGCACCGGAAGTTCTGATAGTAGCTACAATCGTATCAAGATCTATGAATCCGGCAGGTTGGCTGGGAGGGTTGGCATGATGAATATTGTAACTCAAAACAACCAATTGATCGGCTGAACCGGATGCCGGCTGCTTTGTAGCGTTGCAGGCTGCCAGCAGACTGCATCCGATTAGTAATTTTTTAAGAATCAATTTCATGCTTATGGATAATTAAACAATGATAAGGGATTGTATTTTAATCGCATGTTTTCTTCCGGAACTTTTATGTCCAGCGTAATGGTTGCATAATCGCCATTGATCACATAGTCTTTCACCAATACGATTCCGAAAGAGAAATTATAAATCGGATCCCAGCGCCCCCAACCAATATAAAAACCTTGTCCCACATTGAATACATTATTCGTGCGGCGATTGGTTTCATAAATATTATAGCCCTCTCCACCGGCAGCCCTGGAAGCAGCCACCTTATTGGCAACATGTTCCATGAGTTGGGTATCCCATTCAAGGGTATCAAAGGAAACCGTATTCACACTGGCACGATTGGCAGTAACCAGGGTGTATGGTGCCTTATCCCAACCCTGCATATAAGGAGCCAATGCATTGGCATAATTGGTACCTGCAGCAAATACGGCTGGCGGCATGATGTTATTGCTGGTGGCAGTATATTTAAAGAAACCGAGATCAATCACTTCATCAAAAGGAGCAGATTCAGCAGCTTCAAAAACGTGCGGTTCCTGGTAAGCAGCAAAGAAATTTTTCTTACCGGGACCGATTTCCGTTGTCAGTACAATATTGCGGAAAACCTTTAGTGGATTGTACACCGCACCCACTTCAAATTCCAGGTCTGCAACCTTACCACCTTCATTTTCACCATAGAGCTTAACCGCTTCAATCTCTTTTTCACCAAGAAAATCAAAGGAGAAACTGAATTCATCCGCAGGCGTTCCAATTGCAAGATCCTGAGAAGGACCATAGGTCCCATTTTTCTTTACAGCATAGTAAAAGCGGGTTACAGCAGTTCCTGAAAATACAGTTCCGCTAATAGTATTATCAACCGTTGTGTACAGCTTATCAATTTTGGAAGAACCGGTTGCCAGGCTAATGACTACTGCATCATCCTGAACGCTGCCGATTTTAAATGTATCGCGCACCACTGCATCATACTCATTAACAGTTTTCAGAATGACTGCAGATAGTCCTTTCTGCACTTTCACCGGAATGGAAAAAGGATTATTAGTAGGATTAGAAATCGTTACTGCGGTTTCTGCAGACGATTCGTCATTTATTATCGTTTGATACACCAGCGACTTCAATGCATATTCAGATTCAACAGTCCCTTCAATCACCAGGTTCTTACCTTCAAATACAGATTCCCGCTGATCGATATTATCTTTAAAATGAATGGTTGGAATGGAACGGATATTATCTGTTGCAATATGAATTTCACTATTGTTGTGAAAACGATCAAAGGCAATAACCACCAACTCTACAAAATTCTCTGTAACCTTAAACCGGATGGTATCTGTTAATTCAACCGGCATATCAGATGGATCATTGTTGATAGCATTGCCTGAACTCGTTACATTGGAAGTTTTAGTAATCAGGTAATAGGCTAATCTTTTCACACCTCCTTCTGCCCGAACAGTTACGGGTATGGTTAATTCCTCCCCTGCATTCAGACCATCCAGTTGGGTATATTTTTCTTCAATGTTGATTACCGGTTTGGCAACCATTTTATCATCGTTCTTATTGCAGGCCACCAAAATTGTGAGTGCAGCCAGGCAAATAAACCGAAACAATAGTTTCATCTGTGTCGTTTTTATCGGTTAATAGTTAATTCACTCACCAGTGGCAAGTGATCGGAGGCACCTGTTTCCATCACTACTCTATGTGATAAAACCGTGAAGGCTCCGGCAGGCCGGTAGGCCAGATAATCAATTATGGAAGTCGCATTATTGGCAGGAAATGTATTCGGACAGGGTCCGGTTGTGCAAGTCCTGGTAAATGTATTATCAAATACAGAGAAAAAGGGTGCAGCGGTAGGCTGTTCATTCAAATCACCTCCTATTACCAGTGGTAATTTGATTCCAGAGGCCACTGTTGCCAATTCTTTTACCTGCAGGAGCCTGGAGTCTGCACTGTTATGCTGTAAGTGGGTTACCAATGCTACCAGTGAATCTTTACCAGGCAGGTCAACCTGAGCGAATCCAACCACCCTTTGCTCTTCAGCCGGGTTTCCCTTAGGCAATAATTGTTTGCGGATATTACTCAATGGATACTTACTTAAAATTGCTACGCCATAAAATCCCTGCCCAACATTGGTGGCTGAGAAAAATGCAACATTCATAGCTGTCATTTTGCCCAGCTCAGCAGCCTGATCTTTATTATATCCATTGCGACCGGTGTTCTTATCTACTTCCTGAAGCAATACAATATCCGGTTGCTCATTTTTGATAACAGTTGCAATACCTTCCATATTCACAGTGCCCGGAGTGGAAGGGGGAACCGCCGCATGAATATTATAACTCATTAATTTAATCCTGCTTAAAATCGGTTGTTCATCATTGTCAGCTCCATAATCAGCCACATTATTGACGAGTTCTACATAGGTAGGTGGATTATTCGGCATGTAAGGATCCTTGTTGCAGGCTGCTGTTCCAAACAGTATAGCCAGCACTAAACTAAATCGGACTATTTTTATCAGTTTCATGATTACCAGTTAGGATTTTGTTGAAGGTTTTTATTCAGCTCCAGATCTTCAATAGGCAGTGGCCACAAATAATCACGGTCTTCGCGGAAGGTTTTAATGATATTCCGGTTGGTAAATACATTCCCTCCATCAGGGTTTGTGAGATCACTGGTTGCGATCTGATAAGGACCGGTAGCAGGAGGTCTTGATCCATTATAAATTTCAACATCATTTCTTCCGTCGCGGTTGAGGTCATAAAGTCCGGCTCCAGGGAAGTACATACCCAGGAAAGGCCGCATCAGCAAATGGCCTTCCTTCCATCGCATGAGATCTTCCCAACGTAAATTGTTTTCCATTACGAGTTCAATTCTTCGTTCCCTTCTGATTTCAAGGATTACACCTTTGTATGGTCCATTTACATTCCGGTAGGCATCAGCCAGGTAAGGATCCGGATTGTTATTGGCTGCCATCATATCCAGGTTGGGCATACCCACTCTGTCGCGCAATTTTTTTATAGAGCGATCAATATCTTCCTGTGTCAATGTACCTAATTCAGCTTTAGCTTCTGCATAATTAAGCAGCACTTCACCGGAGCGAAATAACACCATATCATGATAGGACTGGTTATTCCCATCCATTGCTACGATATTCATCCATTTGATAGGTTGGTAGCCAGTCATGGTTGCTTCAAAATCGGGTGCAAGAGAAGTGGTTTGACCGATCCTGGTGTAACCTGGTGTTCGGATTGTTTGTGCTAATCGCGGATCACGGTTTTGTACTTCTTCATAAAACTCCAGTGTATCATATCCCGGGCGGTCGGTAAAACGCGTGCCATCCGCCATCAGGTAACTGTTGACCAGACTTTTTTCCAACCCTGGTTTACCCTGGGTACGGGCCGTTATATAAAATTGCAGGTTATGACGAAGTGCCAATTCATTGGAATATCTTCTTGTCAGGATCACTTCCTCCATTACATCATCTGCATTCAGGGAGGCAAATAAATCCTGGTAGGGCTTACCGGAAGGACCTGTTGTTTTATTGTAAATCGTATAACCGCTTTCATTGATAAATCTGAGGGAAGCTTCAACAGCCAACTGGAGATATCTTTCTGATTCCGGAAGGTTATATTCTGTGTGATATTTTCGCCAGGTGCCTTCATAGAGCGCGATACGGGATTTCAAGGCCAATGCTGTCCATCTGGTTACTCGCTCGACACTTCTTGCAGCAGGCAGATGTTCGATGGCAAAATCCAGATCAGCCATGATGGAATCCATCACCAGTGTTCTTGAATCACGTCCTTTCATCAGGCTCTCCACATCATTATTTTCAATGACTTTTCCATACCAGGGTACATCACCATACCATCTAACTTTTTCAAAGTAAAAAACCGCCCGGAAGAACTTGGCTAAACCAAAATAACGGTCACGCACAGCCGGATCTTTATAGTTGAGTGCACTTGGGTTATTCAGGAGAAAATTAATATTTCTCAGTTCTGCCCAGGCCCATCTGCCATCCGTGGTTGGAACAATACGGGTACCGCTGATTTCAGCGTTTATGGTTGATTTGATGATATTATCCGCAGATTCTCCATATACATCTACAGCAGTCGGAAGGTATCTGTAAAATCCATTGGTATAGGAAATGAATTCATTTTCAGATCTGAAGAAGTTCTGAGGCGCTACCTGGTCTGTTGGATAGCGCTCCATGAAATCTTTTGAACAACCGGATATCAGTACTGAACCGGTCATTAGTATGGTAAAAAGTTGTTGCTTCATAATTCGAATTTTTTCTGTCACCTGATAGATCAAAGTGTGATATCAATACCGAATGAAAATGTTTTACTGAATGGATACACCCGGCCATCGATATTAGCCATAGCCTGTTCGGGATCAATGTATTTGGATCGGAGTTTCGTGAATGTGAATACATTTTCACCACTTGCAAAAATCCTGAGTCCTTTTATAGCTGCTCTCCGGGTAAGCGTAGCCGGCAGAGTATACCCGATTGTTACATTTTTTAAACGCAGGTAAGCCAGGTTCTGCAGGTACCGGTTATTGGTTGCTCTTAATTCATTGTTGGAATTCAGGGCAACATATGCAAGCAGATTAGGGAAATAGGCATTTTGATTAGTGGGACTATAAATATCTTTTTCGAAGTCAGCCGGAATGAAGGAGAAATAAGGACGGGAATAAGGGCCCCAGAAACGATCAGCATTGTTACCTGGATACCAGTCCATTTTTCCAAGTCCCTGGAACAGGAAACTGAAATCGATATTATTCCAGCTTGCATTTCCACCAAAGGCATAGGAATACCTTGGGGTACTGTTTCCAATTACGCGCTGATCACCCGGATCTTTAATTGTATTGGCACCAGCACTGATCACGTTGTTGCCATCCAGGTCTACCCAGCGAAGATCTCCAGCCCGCAAGGGTATATTATTATCCAGGCGTACTCTGTTCAGGAAGCGTTGATCCACCGGATAGGTTTTGGCTTCTGCATCTGTCTTGAAGAAACCATCTGTGATATATCCCCAGATTTCGCCGATTTCTTTTCCTTTATACAGGCTATAGGTAAGTGCCGTTGGATTGTTAATTTCTTTTACAAAGGAACGGTTATCACTTAAGGCAACATTAAAACTATAGGAAAGAGGTTTATTACCGAGCACCAGTTTATTCCGGTAATTAATGGCCAGTTCAAATCCTTTTGTTTCCAATGTTGCTACGTTTTCAAGGGGCTGGGTTGCTCCATATACGTTGGGGATTTTTACACCTGCACCAAGAATATTATCGGTAATGCGAACGTATTTATCAAAGCTGATGTTCAACCGGTTTTTAAAGAAGGAAACATCTACACCGCCATTATAGGTAGTAGCAGTTTCCCATGTTAGTGTTGCAGACACCGGGTTTGCCGGATTGTAATAGTTCGCTCTTTGCCCATCAAGGATATAATCCGCCACACCGGGATTCATAGAAGAGATGTAAGGGTAACGACTGCTGATCTGCTGGTTGCCCAATGAACCGATGGAACCTCTCAGCTTGAAATCACTGACAACTCCACGAAGCGGTTCAAAGAAATTTTCTTCACTTACTCTCCAGGCAACAGACATGGAGGGGAAGAAACCCCATCTGTCTTTTTTGGGGAATCGGGAAGAGCCATCATAACGTCCATTGGTTTCAAAAATGTATTTTCCTTTATAATCATAATTAATGCGATAGAAAATTCCTACCAATGCCATTTCTGAAGAACCACCAAATACGCGCTGATCACCGGTTCCGAGATTCAGATCATTCAATTCATCAGAACTTAGATTGTTTCGTTCGCCCCGTATACGTTTATCGATATGTAGTTCCTGGTTATAACCAGCCAAGAGTTTAATGTTATGAATCCTGTTAAAACTTTTGGTATAATCAGAATAAATATTCACTACATGACGATGATTCATCTGCTGCATTTCTTTCAGCATATCCACGCTGTATTTGGGGGCGGTTTCCACTACACCCGGGTACAGGGAATAGCTGGCGGCTGTTTGTCTGTACCAACCTGGATCAGTATATAAGTTATAACTGTAGTTACCAATGATATTCCACCCTTTCATTGGCTGAATAGCCACTTCATTAATCGTAGTGATCTCATATTTTCGATCTTCTCCGCGCGTATTGCCATTAATTAACATAGCAAAAATTCCATCTCCAATATCATAATTATTCAGGCCCGTTCTGTAAGAGGCAGTACCATCCGGATTAAAAGGTGCATAAGCAGGAGAAGCATGCACGTTCACATGAATAAAGTTGGCAGAACCACCACCTTCCCTACCCTGGTAGGCATATCGGTTGGAATAGAAATTGGTGTTGTTTGAAATCCGCAACCAGGGATTGATTTTTGCAGTTATTTTGGTACGAAGAGTTTTTGAACTGTATTTATCAGTATTCATTCGCATGATACCATCCCTGGTTTTAAGGTTACCATTAATCATGTAGGATATATTTTCACTACCTCCGCTGATAGAGAGGTTATGATTTTGTCCTGCCTGCCAATCTGTAAACATGATATCCCACCAGTCGTAGTTACCATAATAGACATATTGATCTTTTCCATTTCTATTCTGAACAGTTACCCATGGGCGGGAGGGATCTTCTGTTCTGTCGTTGCGCCGTGCATAGAGTTCCTGGTAATCACGTTCGGTATATCCTGAATAACCACCTACATGTGCCAGTGCGGCATCGTTGATTCGCATCCAGTCGTATCCATTGGTAAGAAAATTAGTACTAACTGTGGGTGTGGAGTAACCGAAGTTATTATTATAGCGTAATTGGGTTTTACCTGCCTTACCTGTTTTGGTAGTAACGAGTATCACACCAAAAGCACCTCGTGCACCATAAATAGCAGCAACCGAAGCATCTTTCAGAACACTTATACTTTCTACTTCTTCCGGGTTCAACCGATCCAATGTACCTGGAACCCCATCAATGATTACCAGTGGTTCCTGAGAAACTGCATTGGATCCGCTGATAGAAGAGGCACCACGAATGTTGATACTACCCATTTGCCCGGGTGTTCCACTGGCTACACGAATGTTCAGGTTGGGAATTACACCCTGCAATAAAGAAGTCATATTGGTAACCGGACGATCTCTGAGATCATCTCCAGCTACCTGCTGAACCGCACCACTAAGGTTGATTTTTTTCTGTGTACCATATCCTACCAATACTACCTCGTCGAGTCCTTTAAGGGCAGGTTGCAACCGAACCATAATTGAATTATTCTCACCTTCACGGATAAGAAAATTATTAACATTATAGGGTGTATACCCTACATAACTGAACCGAAAATGATAGGATGCACCGGGCTTTAATTGTGGCAAAGAAAAAATTCCTTTGCCATCGGTAATAGTAGTGTATTGCTGGGTAGTATCCAGGGTATTTATGGCTGTAACGGTTACATTGGAAAGGACTGCACCTTTATCGTCCAGTACGGTTCCGGTAAGCAACCTGTTTTGCGCAATTCCTGATTGCGACTGGAACAGGAACAGCAATAAGAATATCCCCAACACCCGGAGACGATGTAGTTCTACGTTCATAGTCGTATGCTTTGATATATGTTTCTTACTTTAATGAGCCTATTTATCTTCCTGGCTCTACGGAATAAATACCACGTTTCATTTTATGCAGCTTCAATTCATTCATCCGGCAAATGACCTGAAGCATATTGATATAGGACTGATCATCTGGGATAGTGCCGGTGAAAAATAATCCCTGAATCTGTTCCTTGTTATAGATTATTCGAATTTTATGTTTTTGCTGAAGGTGATCAAACAGGTCAGCCAACGTCATTTTCCTGAAGTTTTCGCCATCGGAAGTTTTTGTAATGCTACTAGTAACAGGTACTGGCTTATTGATCAATTCTGTCTTCAGTACCGGCTTCAAATCCATTTCAGCATTGCTGTGTGCAGTAAGCAAACCGGCTATGAAATCAGTTTCAGTGGATATAGGTAATGTTCTACTTGCATCCGTTTTTATTAATGCATATCCGGTTGATTCCTGTATTACCTGCAAATCATTCATGGTACCAATAACCTGAAGTATTTGAAGGAGCGAATCCTCTTCATTAAAACTACCCGTAAAGAGGTTGGATTGAATAAGAGAGGTATCCAGCCGAATAGATTTCCCAAATCGCCGTTCCAGATTTTCAAAAACCTTACGCAAGGGAATTTTTACAAAATTGAGTGTTAATGGGTCAGCTTCAATTGCTGACTGCATTGCTTTGGGAGCTGGTATGGTTCTGATGGCGAATTGCGGAATGCTTGATACATACATACTGCCAGCCTCTCGGTTGACGCTGCATTGTTGTCCGGGAATTAGGTAAGTATCCTCAAAATCAAGTGCATAATCAATTGGTTTTACAACCACTTTCCCTTCATATAATGCAACCTGTATGGTGGATTGATTGGATGTAGCATCAACAAGAAATACCGTACCAAGCGCAGTAGTGCTGATGGAGCCGGATATCACCGTAAATGGAAGTTTCGGATTTTTTGTTACGTGGAATATGGCTTTGCCATACAATTGCAATTCCCTGCTATCCTTCATTGAAACGGGTACTACCAGGCTCGAGTGACCGAAAAGTTGAACTTTCGAGCCATCATCCAGCACAACAGCCAACTGGCCCTTACCAGTATTGATGAGCGTATCAAATAAGCGCTGCTTAACAGGTACATCGATTGGAGTAACTGCTAAAGAAGGTTGCGTAGTTTGGTTTTTGTTGACTACAAAAAGGCATACAATGGCAGTCAAAACGGATGCAGCAACTGCCCATTGTTTTACATGAACAGGTATTCGGAAGGGTTTGGTAGAGGTAAGCACTTCCTTTCGGATAGATGCTTCCACATCCAGTGGAATGGGTTGTTCTATGAGATCGTTCCATTCTGATTGGGGGAGCAATTCATCCAACAACCCGGGATTTTCCTGAAGGTACTGTTGCGCTTCAACAGCTTCTGCAGCATTCGCCTCGTTGTTGAGAAATTTTTGTATGAGTGCTTTTTTGTTCAAATCAGTGATAAGCGTACCAATATGTACGCGCGGCAATAGCGATCTCCCTATTCAAAGAAAAATAAAATGTAAAAAAGCACAAACTGAGAACTGCTCAGTGATTTTCTCAAATCACTAACTGCCTTCAGTAACTGATTGTCAACTGTTTTTATTGATATGCCAAGTGCATCTGCTATTTCTTTGTAAGAGTAACCATGTATGTGTTTGAGCTCAAATATCTTTTTTCTTTTTTCAGGTAGCTGGTTCAGTGCTGCGGACAGGGAGGACCGTAATTCAGGATTCATCTGATAAATGCCAGACTGATCGTTTGCTTCCTGGGTGGTACTGAAATGTTTGCGGTACTGTGCTTCCTTTTTTAACCAGTCCAAGTATACCTGGCGTACTTTCTGAAATAACTGCCGCTCAAAGCTGATGGCTTCGTCCAACTGCCGCCGGTAGCGCCAGAGTTTGATAAAACTCTGTTGGGTGAGATCTTTAGCTGCTTCCGGATCCTGCGTGCGTTTCAGGCAATAATGATAGACCTTTTGTTTCCATCTGTCATAGGCATCTGTAAATGCCTGGTGGTCCCCTTCTTTCAGATTTGTCAACATACGGCGCTCTCTTTAAATCGTGCAAACCTATACTTATACGCGTTCTAATTTATTGATTTAATTTTAAGAAATTATCATTATTCGATTAAAGCAGGCAAGAATCACAAAAATTGAATACTTAATCAATGGAATGGTTAAAAGCCGGATTAGGTCCCTTGGAAAAATTAATCAGTTTCTTACAGGACCGATCCAAAACAAATGATGTTCAAAAAAGAGAGTTGTTGCGGGAACTGCAACACAATCTGAATGTGTTTAAAAATGGATACATGAATCAGTTTCCGGAAGATACCATTATACAACACCTGAACAACGAAGCCATCAAAGCTGCGATCAAAGCAAATTTTAAATTCAGTAAACTCAAAGCTGGCAAAATTGAACCTTACCATATAAAAGAAGATCGCAACAAACGATATATAGGCTGGACCCTGGATCAACTCTTCGACAAGATTGATGAAAAGCTGGAGGAAGTCAGAACCCTGCAAAAAATGAATGGTGGAACTGTTAGTCAACTTAGAAACAATACGGCACTCATGTTGAGTAATTTATACTATCGCTTGAAACTGGCTGCCGACTTTATTCAATCGGATATGAAATGAAAGACAAAGCAGCAGCACTCGAAAAAATGCACCAGCAACTTTCGGCTATACATCCGATTGAGGAAACTGCCTGGCTGGACTTTCAGGCGATCTGGTCAACGGCTTCGTATAAACGAAAAGAAGTAGTAACAGCTGCAGGAGAAGTGGAGAGATATTTATATTGGGTGATTGAAGGGGTACAACGTGGATTTCATCTGCACGATCAGAAAGAAGCAACAGTAGTCTTTACCTACCCTGGCTCCTTTTCTGGTATCATTGATTCTTTTTTGCTGCAACAACCCTCCCGCTATTACCTGGAAACACTTACCAGTAGTCAGTTTTTAAGGGCATCATACCGTCAGGTGGAAGAATGCAGGTTACAGCATCCCTCCATTGCGGAAGCAATGTACAAGGCGTTGGCCTTTACCACCAGTGGCATATTGGAAAGGCAGATTGAATTAATGGTGTATTCTGCGGAAGAGAAATTCAGGACCCTGCTGAAAAGGAGTCCGCATATTTTACAACTGGTTCCTCATAAATACCTCGCTTCCTACCTTGGAATTGATGCCACTACTTTCAGTAAATTACTGGGGACGATCCGATTGGGCTAAAATCTTGGTCCAGGCAAAGATTCAGGAAGTGGCAGGCGGATAGTTTTGTGAAAAATTAATCTACATGAAAGCATTGATAGCAGCAGAACTGTTGCAGACATTGAAAGAAGAGGGACTTTATCTCCTGAACGAAGTGGAAGCCATTGGCCAGCATACACCACTAGAACTACTGGAAGCAAACGATGGTGCAGGAAGGTGGAACACCCTGCAGGTGCTGGAGCATCTCAACACCTATTACCGGTATTATATTCCACTGATTGACAGGCTGCTGGAAAAATCAACCGAACCGGCACGCACTCATTTTCAACCGGGATGGTTGGGTGGATATTTTACCAGGAGCATGTTACCTCAACAAGGGCAGGTAAAAAACAAAATGAAGGCGATGAAAAGTCATTCCCCTTCTGCCGACCTTGACAAAGAAAAAGTGGTAGGTGAGTTTTTACAGTGGCAACGGAAATTTCTGTTGATCCTGGAGAAAGCGCGTCAGAAGGATATCCAGGCCATTCGGGTTCCCATCAGTATAGCTTCCTTTATCCGGTTACGTTTGGGCGATGTATTGATGTTCATCACTGCCCACAACCAGCGCCACTGGGTGCAAATTGAACAATTGCTGGGCCGCCTGCCCGTTGCGATCGGCTAATCCTTCACCCGTCCGGTGGCACCGGACGGGTGAGGGGTTAGCGATAAATATCCAGGAGGCCATCCGGGAGTTGGACACGGAGGATTTTTTTTCGGGGATCTACCTCCAGGAGGCTGTCCTGGTGCACCGGCAGCAGGGCCTCCTTACCATTCAGATCAATTCGGCAGAGCACCTGGTGGGGCTGCTCAATTACCTCCAGCACTTCGCCGAGGTCTTCGTTTCCATTGAAAATAGTAAAACCAAGAAAAGAAATCGAAGCATGAGCCGCAGCATATTGCTGAAAGGCATCTTCTGTTAACCAGCATTCCTTACTAACCAGTTTCTGTGCAGCTTCTCGTGTAGTAACTCCTTCCAGTTGCAGGATAATCTCCTGCTCATTCTTCGCTTTGGCAGACACAATAAAATACGGCAGCAATTCACCCTTTCGCAACTCAATAAAGAGGGTTTCCAGTCCTTTTAAGGAAGTCTTTTTACCCAGGGCATGTTTGAGGATGAGTTCGCCGGAGATGCCATGAGCGGCTACCAGTTTACCAATGGAGTTGTATTTCATGTGAGATGTGAGATGTGAGACGTGAGACTCGTTAAGAGAAAAATCCCGGTAGGGGTACTACCGGGATTTGTATGAATGAGCTGGACTATTCAATTATTCTCCACCTTCCTGCTGACGAGGCTGTGGGCGGCGTGCTCCCTGGTTAGGGAAACGACGCACCTGGCGTTGCTTGCGGTGTTCGTCACTGCGCTTCTTCAATTGTGCTTCGTGCTCCTTATGCCAAACTTCAAATTTCTGCATAGCAGTCACGTCATCGAACAAGCCCAGTTTAACTCCACGCAGCAGGTGCTTCAGGTACAGAACTCCTTTGAAAGACAGGATTCGGCGTACAGTATCCGTAGGCTCAGCTCCCTTGTGCAGCCAATCAAGCGCACGCTGACGGTCCAACTGGATCGTAGCAGGAACAGTGAGGGGATTGTAAGTACCGATTTTCTGGATGAATTTACCATCTCTTGGTGCACGGGCGTCCGCCACTACTATAAAGTAGAAGGGTCTTTTCTTGGAGCCGTGACGCTGCAATCTCATTTTAACTGGCATCGTAAATAGACATTTAAATGCGTGAACAAATAGGGTTTCAAAAAATAAACGGACTGCAAAATTAACAATCCGAACGATATGAACAAACTTAATAATAATTAAGTAATTGTAAAAGATTAACGCCGACCGAAACCTCCCAATCCCGGCATCCGCCCCATCGGCATTTTATTCATCATCTTCATCATTTCCTTCATTTGCTCAAATTGCTTCATGAAGGCATTTACTTCGGTCAGGTCCTTGCCACTGCCTTTGGCAATGCGCTTGCGGCGACTACCATCAATCACATCCGGGTTGGCGCGTTCGAAGGGAGTCATTGAGTTGATCATGGCTTCAATGCCTTTAAAGGCGTCATCGCTGATATCAATATCTTTAATGGCCTTTCCCACACCGGGAATCATGCCTAACAGGTCTTTGATATTACCCATCTTCTTGATCTGCTCCAGTTGCTGCTTAAAGTCCTCAAAATCAAACTGATTCTTCCGGATTTTCTTTTCCAGTTTTTTGGCTTCGGCTTCATCAAACTGGGCCTGGGCGCGTTCTACCAGGGTGGTAATATCACCCATCCCCAGGATTCGCTGAGCCATCCGCTCGGGATAAAATACATCGAGGGTGTCTAGTTTTTCTCCCGAGGAGATAAATTTAATCGGCTTGTTAACCGTGTACTTGATCGAAAGTGCAGCACCACCGCGGGTATCACCATCCAATTTGGTCAGCACCACCCCCGAAAAATCCAGGCGATCATTGAAGGCCTTGGCAGTGTTTACGGCATCCTGACCGGTCATGGAATCCACCACAAAAAGAATTTCCTGGGGATTTACGGCTGCTTTGATATTACTAACTTCTGTCATCATCGCCTCATCCACAGCCAAACGGCCGGCGGTATCGATGATTACTACATTTTTGTTGAGGGTGCGAGCCTGGGCAACTGCCTTGCGGGCAATGTCCACCGCATCTTTATTCTCCGGTTCACTGAATACTTCCACACCAATTTGGCCACCCAGCACTTTTAACTGGTCAATCGCAGCCGGACGGTAGATATCTGCCGCCACGAGGAGGGGAGAAAATTTCTTTGATTTCAGGTAATTGGCCAGCTTGCCACTGAACGTGGTTTTACCAGAACCCTGGAGACCGGCTATCAGGATCACTGCCGGGTTGCCCTTGGCGTTTAGTTCAGCCTCTGTACCACCCATCAGTTCGGCCAGCTCATCCTTTACGATTTTCACCATAAGTTGACCAGGACTCACAGCTGTGAGTACCTTTTCTCCCATGGCTTTATCCTTGATCTTATCAGTAAATTCCTTGGCGATTTTATAGTTTACGTCGGCATCCACCAGGGCACGGCGAATATCTTTTACTGTGGCCGCCACATTGAGTTCGGTAATCCGTCCTTCGCCTTTGATCTGTTTAAAGGCTGATTCGAGCCGTTCGCTTAATGATTCAAACATATTGGTCAATTTTCACCCAAAAAATTAAGGTGAACTAATGTTCACCTTAAATCGGAATGCAAATATATTGGATGCAATTGATTAAGCGCCCAGGTAAGTGCGCAACTGTTGCGATCTGGAGTTTGTTTTGAGTTTGGTAATGGCTTTATCCTTGATCTGGCGAACCCGTTCGCGGGTAAGATTAAACTTTTCGCCGATATCTTCCAGGCTCATGGGATGATCCACCCCGATACCAAAGAAATAACAGATCACCTCTTTCTGACGTTCGGTCAGCACCTGCATGGAGCGATCCAGTTCCATCCGGAGGCTCTCATCATGCTCAACGGCTTTATCAGTACGATCTGCATTAGGGTTTTCCATCACATCCATCATGGTATTGTCTTCCCCATCGGAAAGAGGGGTATCCATGCTAACATGGCGGGATGACATACTGAGACTGGCAGCTACTTCATCGGTATCCATTTCCAGGAAAGTAGCAACCTCTTCGGCAGAAGGCTCTCTTTCGAATTCCTGCTCCAGGTGGGAGAAGGCTTTCTGGATCCGGTTGGTCAGTCCAACCTTATTAAGGGGCAGGCGTACTATCCGGCTTTGTTCAGCCAATGCCTGCAGAATACTTTGACGAATCCACCAAACCGCATAGGAAATAAACTTAAAACCACGGGTTTCATCGAAGCGCTGGGCAGCTTTGATCAGTCCCAGGTTTCCTTCATTGATAAGGTCGGGAAGGGAAAGTCCCTGGTTCTGGTATTGTTTGGATACCGAAACCACGAAACGCAGGTTTGCCCTTGTCAGGCGGTCGAGTGCGCGCTGATCACCTTGTTTAATAAGCCGGGCGAGCCGTACTTCTTCTTCAGGACCGATAAGTTCCACCTTACCTATTTCCTGGAGGTATTTTTCCAGACTCTGAGATTCCCTGTTCGTGATCGATTTGGAAATCTTTAATTGCCGCATACTCATAGGTGTGGTTTTAGGTTTTTTTCTAGAGGTTAAGTAGTTTAATGCAATAGAGAAACGTACAAATAAGAATTTTCTTGTATTAAAATTCAGTTTGCGTTCCCTATTGGAACGACTGAAATTAGGCTGGAGGTATTCGATTTCCAAAATTCCGGAGGTTAAATTGCTGAATCCCAGTGTTTTCACGGGTAGCCTGTTCAATTTTAAACCCTCTCCTCTTTAACAAAAAATACTTGGCGGATTATTTTACTGTGTCATTTAATTTTCTAACATTGCATTGATTGTATTCCTAAAGACAGATTTGAACTGGAGATGAGTAAGAAACAAATGTATACGTTAGAATATCCTGTCAGGTGTTCACCTTCCATATTGTATGAGTTTTTGAGCACCCCGGCCGGATTGCAGGAATGGTTTGCTGACAAAGTGGATGAAAGGGATCAGGTATTCAGTTTTTCCTGGAATGGTTCCGTAGATAAAGCTGAAGTTTTGGAAAGTGAGGAGAATAGTTTCATCCGTTTTCACTGGCTGCATGCACCCAAAGAAGAATTTTTTGAATTTCGGATTGAGAAATCAGAAGTAACCAACCAAACCATACTGGTGATCAATGATTTTGCCGAGAAGAAGGAAATTAAGGATCAAAGCCAGCTTTGGGGCTACCAGGTTAAAGACCTGTTTCACCGCCTGGGTAACTAAGGCCGAACCAATAACTGCATCCAACTGGAATAAGACCGGATAAAAAATTCAGGCGCCTGCTCCCAATTTTCCACGGGAAGTTGAAAGGCAAGCTTGAGGAATTCCTTTTTACATATTGACCGGTACTTTTCATCTGAAAGGGAACTTATCAGTTGTGCATTATCTGCTTCAAAATGATTTTCCCACGGAGATGCATGTACGCAGATATACAGGTCGGGCCATTGTAGGAGGTTCGAGTTGAGTACTGTTTCCTTATGGCGACCGCTAACCACCAGCGTTGAAGAAAACAGTTTTCCCCACCAGAAGAACTGCCGTATCGCCAATTGATCGGGTTCCTGGAAAACTCTTGGAAAATCCAGCATCAGCCAGGGCAGTTGCTGATATTGTTCCCCACGTGATAACTTCGGCGGAAACTGAAATACTTCCGGAGGCAGTTGTTCCCTCAGCAAACCTGCTATCTTCACTTCTTCATCACTGACGGCTCCCATCATATCTGAAATCCGGGCCAGGATCCTATTCTTCGTTAAAATAAATGCAGGATCAGTCAGTAGTACCGATTCCTCTTTGGAAAACTGTAATTTTACGCGGTCCATAGAAAATAAAGGTAGTCAGAAATCTTCCGGAGAACTGTGATAAAAAAATTAGATAAACTCATTCTGAAGGCATTTGTAGGGCCTTTTATTGCCACTTTTTTTATCACCCTTTTTGTGCTCGTACTTCAGTTTTTCTGGTTGTACATTGATGATTTTGTAGGTAAGGGACTGGATCTTGTAACCATCGGAGAAGCCATTCTTTATGTTGCAGCAACCGTTGTGCCGTTGGCCCTTCCACTGGCTGTACTGTTGTCTTCTATTATGACTTTTGGCAATCTGGGTGAAACCTTTGAGCTGGTGGCTATTAAATCTGCCGGTATTCCTTTGTTGCGATTTATGCGTCCGATCATGGTGGTAGCATTGATCCTGAGTGGTGTTGCCTTCCTGTTTAATAACTACCTGTTACCGGTATCCAACCTTAAATTGAACCGGCTGAAATATGATATCATCAATAAAAAGCCAGCATTTGATTTAAGGGAAGGTTCTTTTTATACCAATATTCCCGGTTATTCCATCAAAGTAGGTAAGAAAGAGAAAGATGACAGTACGCTTCGGGAAATCATCATCTTTGAAAAAGACTACAACCTGCAGGATAATATCATCATTGCGAATAAAGGAATTATGCGGGTGTCAGATGACAAACGTTTCCTTGAATTCAAACTGATGGATGGATGGAGATATACGGAAAGAGGAAGCAGGGTTAACACGAACACAGAGTATATCCGGTTGGGCTTTAAGGAATTTAAAAAAGTGTTTGATTTAAGTTCCTTATCCTTTAATAAAACAGAAGATAGTCTGTTCAAAGATAATTACCAGATGCTAAGTGTACGGCAATTGGATGGAGCCATTGATTCTCTCAGTAAAGTACATACGATTTTTAGAAAGAAGGTATCTGATGAAATTGGTATGTATGTGCAGTTTTACAAATACATGGATACGGCCTATACACCACTCACTACCAAAGCTACTGCTGATTCCTTACGGGATATCATCCCCGACAGTTTGCACTCTTCCATGAACGACAGGGTATTATCACAGCTCTCGATAGTAAAAAGTTCGCTTGAAATCACAAAGACCGATTACCAGAACCGGATGAAAAGTTTGCGTTTGCACAAAATGGCCTGGCATGAAAAATTTTCCATGTCGATCGCCTGCTTTGTCTTATTCCTGATCGGTGCTCCGCTTGGATCTATTATTCGTAAAGGAGGCATCGGTACTCCATTGGTTTTCGCAGTAATCTTTTTCGTGATTTTCTTTCTGCTGAATAATTTCGGTAAGAAGTTTGTGAAAGAAGATGTGATGGCACCCATATATGGTATCTGGCTGGCTACCTTTGTGCTGGTGCCAATTGGAGTATTTCTAACGTATAAGGCTATGCGGGATTCACAATTGTTCAACAAAGAATTTTATTACAGGACATTTCGCCGGTTGCGCCCTTTTCTCAGCCGGTTCAATAAAAAAAGCGGAGCTGTCCAGCCGCAATAAAATAAACAACACTGGTATGAAAAAGATTTCCCAATCACGCCGAGAATTTTTGACCACCACTTCAAAAGCTTCTCTAGCCTTAGGCATTGGAGGCAGTTTCATTGGAAGTGGATTATTGAGCTCCTGCAAAACGGCTCAAAGCAGTGGAAACAATCCTTTCCGCACCGGGTTTGAGCAGGCTCCACTCCCCTATTCCTACAGTGCACTGGAACCGGCCATTGATGCCCGCACCATGGAAATTCACCATACAAAACACGCAGCCGGATATGCAAAGAACCTGAACGATGCAGCAGTTGCAGAAGGGGTAGACAGAGGCAAACCGGTTGAGGATGTTTTGATGAACATTAAAAAATATTCAGAGAAGATGCGCAACAATGCCGGCGGGCATTATAACCATGAACTTTTCTGGAAATCCATGCGCGCTGCAAGAACCGATAATAAACCAGAAGGCACCCTCTTGAGTGCGATTGAAGGTAAGTTTAACTCCTTCGCTAATTTCAAATCCGTGTTTTCCGAGTCTGCCAAATCCCGCTTTGGTAGCGGTTGGGCATGGCTGATACTAATGAAGGACAAACAACTGATTGTAACATCTACACCCAACCAGGACAATCCCCTGATGCCGGTAGCAGGCACCCAGGGAATTCCTTTGTTGGGAATTGATGTTTGGGAACATGCCTATTACCTGAAATACCAGAACAAGCGCGCCGATTATGTCGACAACTGGTGGAGCTTGGTAAACTGGGACTATGTGGCTACCCGATATGAAACAGCCATGAAATAAATAAAAAGGCCGGTTAAGTGAAACCGGCCTTTTTATTTATTTCATTTTAACGAGTCCTTTATTATAGAGTTGTTGGTGCAGTTGATTTAATGCTGCCGGTGAGAATTTCATGATTTTCCGATCATAGGTCATCAATCCATTCGTTTCAACTTCCACATCTGTTGTTTGGGTATAAACAGCAGCAGAAAGTCCTTTTTCAATGTAATGTGGTATCACCGAAATAAATTCAGCATATCGCTTGTACAGGTCCTCTTTGTTTTTGAAACTTTGATATCCCCAATTGTTTTTGTCCTGCCAGGTATGTCCTTCTACCGGTAAACCCAGGCCACCAAATTCACCCAATACGAGAATCCTATCCGCCCCAAATAAGCTGGGTTCTGGTATAAGTGGCTCGGGGTAATTGTGCAAATCAATAATATGCCCAACCGGTTCAAAATTTCCACCGCTTGCTGTGTTTACCAGGCGAGTAGGATCTTGCTTCATGGTCCAGTTCACTATTTCAGCAGTCTTAAATTGTCCCCATGCCTCATTAAACGGTACCCATACTACAATCGAAGGGAAATTGTAGAAGTCCTGCATAATTTCCTTCCACTCCGTTTTGAATATTGCTTCTGATTCGGGTGTCCTGTTTTTATCAGTTGCTTTTCCATAGATACCCGGACGCATTTCCCAACTGTTTCCCATATCGCCGCTGGGCATATCCTGCCAAACCAGCATACCTGCCTTGTCACAATGATAGTACCAGCGAGCTGGCTCCACTTTCACATGTTTACGGATCATGTTGAAGCCCATCTCTTTGGTTTTGATGATATCAAATTTCAACGCCTCATCTGTTGGTGCAGTATATAAACCATCCGGCCACCAGCCCTGGTCAAGCGGCCCGTATTGAAATACAAACTCATTGTTCAGCAACATGCGTTGAATTCCACTCGCATCTTTTTCCATGGATATTTTACGCATGGCAAAATAAGAGCTAACAGCATCCACCGGTTTGCCATTTCTTAAGAGTGATATCTTTAAATCATACAGAACCGGATTTTCGGGTGACCATAAACGTGGGTTCTCTATAGTAAGAGTTGCAGCACCACCTGCATTTGTGAGTTGTTCTGCCAGTTTTGTCTGACCATCATAGGCAGTAATCAATACCTGATCTCCGGCACGGGCATTGGCAACCGAAGTTTCTATCTTAACCTGTTTGGCATCAATATCAGGAGTTTGCCGGGTTCCTGTGATATAGGTTTCCGGCACAGCCTCCAGCCAAACCGTTTGCCAGATGCCTGTAACCGGTGTATACCAGATACCTTCCGGATTTTTAACCTGCTTACCTCTTGGCTGAGGGCCATCGTCTGTAGGATCCCACACCCTTACAAGGATACGCTGGTTGCCTTTTTTTGTTAATGCTTTTGAAATATCAAAACTAAAGGGATCATATCCACCCTGGTGTGTACCAACACTTACATCATTTACAAAAACTTCGCATTGCCAGTCGACAGCCCCAAAATGAAGCATCACCTTTTTCCCTTTAAAAGTCGATGGAAGTGTAAAACTTCTCTCATACCACAGCAGCTTATCTTTTCCAACTGTTTTACCAACGCCCGACAAACTGGATTCAATTGCAAATGGTACCAGGATTTTTCCATCAAAAGAAGCTGGTTTTTCCTCTTTTGTTCTTTCCTGCAGCGCATAGTTCCAGAATCCATTTAAATTGGTCCAGTTGTTTCGGACCAGGTGAGGACGGGGATATTCAGCATGCGGATTAGCAATGTCTAATTTTTCCGACCAGTCCGTTTTGATTTTAGTACCGGCCGGCTTCCAGGACTCTTGTGCGGCAGTAACTAAAAAAAATACAATTCCGATCAGGCTACTGAACCAGTGTTTTAAGGTCATTTCAAATTAGTTGTAGAGGGGTTAATGTATTAAGGGATTTAAAGGCGATGCAGCTAATTCACCAGGTTCAATACCTCCTAACCATCGTTGGCGGTCATTTTCCTGGTGCTGGTTTTTGGGAGCAGTAACAGTAGCTCCATCAGCGAAATAAATAATGGTCATTACTTCACGGGTTGCGTCAGAATTATTTCCAGGAGCGGCATGTAATGTCCAGCCATAGTGCCAACTGGCATCACCACCTTCCATAAAAGAGGGCCTGGTTACAGGATAGTTCTTTTCGTTGATGTAAGATTGAAGTACTTTGTCAGATTCATCAGAGATTGCCAGGTTGTCAACTTCTCCGGCGGTATGAGAACCAGATGCAAAAGTCAGCATTCCCATCTCTTCTGAAATCGGAATCAAAGGCATCCACATAGTGATGGTATTGGTGGTATCCAGTGGCCAGTAATACTGATCCTGGTGCCAGGGTGTATGTCCGCCTCCTGCTTCTTTATACAATGCCTGGTCGTGGTACAAACGAACACGTTCTACTCCCAACAAACTGGCCGCCATTTTTGCAAATCTTCTAGCCAGAGTGAATTTTTTAACTGCCTCATCCACCTCCCATAAATTCATGATCTGCAGAAATGCCTTTCCATAAGTATCCCGGTCCTTCATATCCCTTGTTTCTGTATTATACCGATAGGCCGCATCATTGATCGCAGTCCTGTAAACAGATAACTCATCGGCACTCAGCAATCCTTTCACATGCAGGTGTCCATTTTTACGAAATGAAAGAATATCCTCAGCGGAAACAGGTATTTCATTGTCGAGGGAAGGAAGGTTCAGAACTGGCATGGCGCAATCATTTTGTTTAACAAATTACATATTATTCCCTAACCCGTGTTCCTGATCAAAAAAATGTAACGGCCTGAAAGTCCCGAATTAATAAGTCTATCTTTATCGCGACTGAATTCAATCAAACAAAGCCGCATGCAGCTTCAAAAAGAAAATTTTCGGATTCAGCAGTGGGTGGTACTGGTGGCCGTTATCCTATTTGCACTGAAAATGGCTGCCTATTATATCACCCATTCTGTTGCTATCCTTACAGATGCGCTGGAAAGCACGGTAAATGTAATTTCCGGTTTCATCGGATTGTACAGTCTCTATGTGGCAGCTAAACCCCGGGACCTGGATCATCCGTATGGACATGGGAAAGCTGAATTTATTTCAGCGGCCGTGGAAGGAACCCTGATCCTGGTAGCCGGACTGTTTATCATATACGAATGTATTCAACAGTTTATCGAACCTACCTCCCTGCATTCACTTGATAAGGGTATGATACTGGTTGCCATTGCTGGTGCCGTAAATTTTATCATGGGTGCCATCGCCATAAAAAAGGGAAAGAAAAACAATTCTCTTGCTTTGATTGCCAGTGGCAAACATTTGCAATCTGATACGTTTTCAACCATTGGCATTTTGTTGGGCATACTACTTATCTGGATTACCGAATGGCAGATGCTCGATACTATTGTCGCCTTATTGTTCAGCTTTTTTATCATCTATACCGGTTATAAAATTTTGAGGGCTTCCCTGGCAGGCATCATGGACGAAGCAGACAGAGCCTTACTAAACACCATGGTGACCCACCTCAACCAACACCGCCAGACGAATTGGGTAGATCTGCACAATCTTCGGGTGATCAAGTACGGTAGTATCCTGCATGTGGATTGTCATCTTACAGTACCCTGGTACCTCAATGTGCATGAAGCACACAAGGAAGTAGACGCACTTAGTGAAAAAATCAGAATGGAATTGGGTGACAGCATTGAACTCTTTGTTCACTCGGATGGCTGCCTCGACTTCTCCTGCCCGATCTGCACCAAAACCGATTGCCTGGTCCGGAAGCATGCTTTTGAGCGAAAAGTGGAGTGGACCCTGGACAATATCCTATCCAACCAGAAACACCAGCTTTCCACGGGTTCTGCTGCTTTGCCCAAAACCGCCTAAATTCGTGGCGCAAATTGGAGCATATGAAAGATTGGAAAAACTACCAGGACCAACATCAGGATCGTTTTTTACAGGAACTGCTTGATCTGTTGAGAATCCCCAGTATCAGTGCGCGTTCTGAAAACAAAGCCGATATGGTTAACTGCGCCGAAGCAGTGAAAGCCAGTTTGCTGGCAGCCGGTGCTTCAAAAGCAGAGCTCTATCCGACTAAGGGGCATCCCATAGTTTATGGTGAGCTCATCACGGATCCTGCAAAACCCACTGTCCTGGTATATGGCCACTATGATGTGCAGCCACCCGATCCTCTGGAACTCTGGAATAGCGGTCCCTTTGAGCCGGTTATCAAGGATGGAAAAATTTATGCTCGTGGTGCTTGTGATGATAAGGGCCAGTTTTATATGCATGTGAAGGCACTCGAAGTGATGGTGCAATCTGGAAGCCTTCCTACCAATATCAAATTTCTAATTGAGGGCGAAGAGGAAGTAGGTTCGCCCAACCTCGCTGATTTTGTAAAAGAAAATAAAGAGTTGTTAAAGGCGGATGTGATCCTGATTTCTGATACGGCTATGATCAGCCTGGATACTCCTTCAATTGATATTGGCGTACGCGGACTCTCCTATATTGAAGTAGAAGTAACCGGACCGAATCGTGACCTGCACAGTGGTGTTTATGGAGGTGCGGTTGCCAATCCGATTACCATCCTGGCAAAAATGATTGCCTCTTTGCACGATGAGAACAATCATATCACTATACCCGGATTTTATGAGGATGTAGTAGAAGCTACTCCCGCAGAGCGTAACCTGATGGCGGAAGCTCCATTTGATGAGCAGGAGTACAAACAGGACCTCGGTGTTGCTGAACTCTGGGGTGAAAAAGGATTTACCACCAATGAACGCACGGGTATTCGTCCCACCCTGGAACTCAATGGCATCTGGGGAGGTTATACCGGTGAAGGAGCCAAAACGGTGTTACCTTCCAAAGCCTTTGCGAAAATCTCCTGTCGCCTGGTACCCAACCAGGACTCCAATAAAATAACCGATCTGCTGATTAACCACCTGCAGACGATTGCACCACCCTATGTAACTGTAAAAGCGAGTTTACATCACGGAGGTGAGCCTTATATGACCCCGATCGATTCAAAGGAATACCGGGCTGCTGCAAAAGCGATTGAAACTACCTTTGGCAAATCTCCGATCCCGGTGCGCGGTGGCGGCAGTATTCCCATCTGTGCATTGTTTGAAAAGGAATTGGGACTGAAGATTATTTTCCTTGGATTTGGGCTGGATAGTGATAATCTGCACTCTCCCAACGAGAAATATGATCTCGCGAACTTTTACAAAGGCATTGAAACCATACCCTATTTCCACCAGTATTTGTCTGAAGTAAGCAATGAAGGTTCGAATTGATAAATATCTCTGGGCCATCCGGATTTTCAAGACCCGGGGACTGGCTGCTGAAGCGCTTGACAAGGGTCGGGTGAAATTGAATGGGGTATCTGTAAAAGCATCGCGATCAGTAGTTGTGGGAGATGAATATGAAATCCGGACGGAAGCCCGGAAATGGGTAATAAAAGTAACAGCTCTACTGGAAAACCGGGTTGCCTATCCCGAAGCCATCAAACATTATGAAGATCTGACACCACCGGAGGAACTGGAAAGAATCCAGTTCCAGGCGGCCAGCTTTTATACCGGCAAACGATTGAGCAAAACAGGCCGTCCCACCAAAAAAGACCGCCGCGATCTGGATGAGTTTACTGGTGAGTAAACCCATCACAACTGAGCAAAGTCATATTCTCCTCCAATACAGGTCATAAACTAAACTTAACTGAGCTGCTAGATTTGTGGCATGATAATTTCCGCTCATATCAAAAACCACAGTTTATGACAGCAGCTACCTCAAAAAGAAATCATCGCCTGAGCAGGCCTCTCTTTGCGCTGGAAAATGCAACTGAGCGCAGAAGAAAAACTACCAGTTGGGTTCCCGCCGCCAACGTATCAGAAAATGCGGAGGAATATGTAATCCGGCTGGCAGTGCCTGGAATGGATCGCCCCTGCTTCCAGATCCATGCCAGTGGTAAAGAACTTGTTATTAGCGGAAAGAAGGAAGAGACCCGGGAAGCAGTAGGAAAATCCGACTTTGAATACAATTACTCTGCCTGGGAGAGAACCTTTGGATTACCCGAAGATGCAGACACAGCGCTAACCCAAGCCAGTTATATCAACGGTGAACTTGTTTTACACATCCCAAGAAATGAAGCTGCCATCGACAGCGGGGAAGTAGATGTGTTCATCTATTAAGAAAACTATTAAATCACCCCAATGACCATCCGGATCAATAAAACCCGAACCTTTAAGGAAATACAGCAGGACTTTAATTCCCTGTTTCCATTTCTTAAAATTGAATTCTTCAAACGTGGCCATGCTGTGGAAGAAGGTTCTTCTGCCAGCAAAATGATCAGGAACGGACAGTTACTGGAAGAGCTAACTATACGGGAGGAAGGCCAGCTGGAGATTCAGCCATCCATGACAGTTGCAGCTTTTGAACAAACTCTGATGAACCGGTTTGGAATCGCTGCCCAGGTATTCAGGAAATCAGGAAACCTGTGGCTGGAAACCACGATGACTGACCAATGGTCGCTGGGGCAACAAAATGAACACGGACGGGAAATTTCGACTCCCTCTGAAAACGGCACAAAATCCCCTACACCCGATTTTGAATTAAGTCGCGGCGAGGATTAATTAGTACAATAGATTACTCAATTTGGCAAGGTCCGTAATCCGGATCTTGCCTTCTTTTATTTCAATTAGTTTCTCCGACTTAAAATCACTTAAGGTGCGGATCAGCGATTCGGTGGCGGTGCCCACATATTGGGCAATATCTTCCCTGGGAATATCCAATGGAGTCGGGACTTCCTCCCCATTAAATTTATGATGAATATCCACCAGCGCTTTGGCTACCCGCTTGCGCAGGGAATCATAGGCCAAGTGAAGCAGCCGGTCTTCCTTCTCCTTTACATTCTGTGAAATGAGCCGGATGAATTTTCCCGCAATGGTCATATCATTAAAAACCGCCTGAATAAAATCTTCCTTCGGAATCAGGGCAAGCTCTGCATCTTCCAGCACTTCCGCATGATCTTCATAGGAGCCATTTTCCAGCAAAGCGATGTATCCAAAATAATCGCCGGCACTGTATAAATTGGTGATGTATTCTTTACCGTCTTCGTGCAGGCGATAGGCTTTTACTTTTCCTGATTTTACATAATACAGGTACTTGGGGCGCTTCCCTTCTCCATAGATCTGCTGGCGTTTGGCAAAATGGACAGTTTCATAATCAGCGGGGTCGAGTTTAATCATACCCGACTCCTGCAAATCCTGCATCAGTTCATTCACCCCTTCTTCTCCAACGGCGTATTTCTGGTGCAGGATATCCTGTTTTTTAAGCCTTACTTCAATGGCATTCAACAGTTCAATATCATCAAAGGGTTTGGTGATAAAATCATCGGCGCCCATTTCCATTCCCTTGCGAAAATCGCTTCTCTCCACTTTAGCAGTAAGGAATATAAAGGGAATATGTTCCGTATCAGGGTTTTTGCGCAGCAGGTGCAGCACTCCATAACCATCCAGTTCCGGCATCATGATATCGCATACCACCAGGTCGGGTTTAAGCTGAAGTGCCAGCTCCACCCCTTTTTTCCCGTTTTCGGCAGTGGTGGTTTTATAGCCCCCCAGCATCAGGATTTCTGCTATGTTTTCCCTGATTTCGGTATGATCATCAATGATTAATATATGTTTCATGCCTGCATTGGTTGATTCCCCAAATAAACGAAAATGCGGTCATTGAGAAAAATCAGTTCCAGCGCTGAGCCAACTCACCCCTAGGCCGTCTGTACAGAATTAGTTTAGCGCACAAAACCTGAAAAGAATTGGCTACCAAATTACAGGAACAAATCAGCTGTTATCACTGTGGTGAAACCTGTGCTGAAACCATCATCCCTTTTGAAGACAAAAGTTTCTGCTGTGAAGGCTGCAAAATGGTGTACCAGTTGCTGAACCAGCATGAGCTCTGTGAGTACTACGATCTAAACAAGAATCCCGGGCTAAGTCAGCGTATCCAAGTGCGCAAAGACAAATTTGCTTTCCTGGAAGATCCGGGCATTGAGCAGCAGCTGATTCATTTCAAGGACTCCACCAATACACATGTCAATTTCTACCTCCCGCATATCCATTGCAGTTCCTGCCTCTACCTCCTGGAAAATTTGCACAAAATACATACCGGTGTAATCAAGGTAACGGTGCAGTTCACCCGAAAAGAGGTGGATGTAATATTTGACCACACCAAGATCTCACTGAGAGGGGTAGCCGAACTGCTGACCAGTATTGGTTACGAACCCTATATTTCCCTGCAACAACTCAATAAGGCAAAACCGCGTATACCGCGCACCATGATTTATCAATTGGGTGTGGCGGGCTTCTGTTTTGCCAATATCATGCTGATGAGTTTCCCGGAGTACCTCGGACTCGAACACGCGGAAAAAAACCTGCAATACGCATTCCGTTATCTCAACCTGATCCTCGCATTGCCGGTATTACTATTCAGTGCGCAGCCCTTTTATAACAGCGCCTGGATAAGTCTGAAACACAGGTTCCTGAATATTGATGCTCCTATTGTGCTCGCCATTTGGGTAACCTTTTTCCGGAGCGTGGTGGAAGTATTGACCGATACGGGTGGAGGTTATTTTGACTCCTTTGCCGGTATCGTTTTTTTCATGCTGATTGGCCGGGTGTTACAGGACAAAACCTACCAGTCGCTTTCCTTTGAGCGCGATTATACTTCTTATTTCCCCATTGCGGTAACAGTTTTAAAAAACGATAAGGAAATACCAACCGCACTTCCTCAAATCAAACCGGGCGATACCCTGCTCATTCACCAGGATGAACTGATTCCGGCTGATGGTATCCTGACCAGAGGGAGGGCCTATATCGATTACAGTTTTGTAACCGGTGAATCCATTCCTGTTTTGAAGGAAGTAGGGGAAATTATTTATGCCGGGGGCAAACAGACAGCCGGGACCATTGAACTGCTAACCATTAAGGAAGTAGCCCAGAGTTACCTGACCCGGCTCTGGAACCAGGCTGAAAAACAGCCGGAAGAAAAAGGTGTGTCCTTTGTACACCTGCTGAGCCGGTATTTTACTTATATCGTATTTACGATTGCTATTGTAACTGCACTTTACTGGTGGGCACAGGACTCTTCCAAAATCTGGCCGGCAGTAACAGCTATTTTAATTATCGCTTGTCCCTGTGCGTTATTACTCTCCAACACATTTACGAATGGAACCATTTTGCGGATATTTTCACGCAATGGCCTCTATCTGCGCAATGCCCAGGCGATAGAAGAAATGGCGGCGATCGACCAGATTGTATTTGATAAAACAGGCACCCTTACCACCACCACCAGACATGCGGTGGAATATGAAGGAGATCCATTAAGCGATAGCGACCTTATTGCACTTGCTTCTCTGGCCAATGGGAGCCGTCACCCCCTTAGCAGAGCACTCATACAACACCTGGGGCAACATCGCAAACCGGTTGATCAGTTCAGGGAGAGAATTGGGAAGGGCCTGGAAGGCTGGATCTATGGAACCCGCTATGCCCTGGGTTCGCAGTCATTCATCACCGGTATGAAAAATCTGAGCTCCGGAACGCGGGTATATGTATCCGTGGATAACCAGGTGAAAGGTTATTTCCAGTTTCATAATTTCTACCGGGAAGAGGTAAACGCTTTACTGGCGCGTATCCGGCCCGATTATGAACTCGCAGTAATTTCAGGCGATAATGATGCAGAAAGACCCGAGCTGGAAAGAATGGCCGGAAAGAAATCCATCCTGCTTTTTAATCAGCAGCCACAGGACAAACTCCGCTATATAGAAATCGAAAAGGAAAAAGGTAAAAAGCTAATGATGGTGGGCGACGGATTGAATGATGCCATCGCCCTGCAGGAAAGTAATATGGGAATAGCGATAGCTGAAAACTCCAACAGCTTCACCCCAGCCAGCGACGGCATCCTGAATGCTGCCTCCCTGGGGAAACTCGACCGGTTTTTACAACTGGCCAAAGGAAACAGGCAGGTGGTGATGGCAAGCTTTGTTATGAGTATCATCTATAATATAATTGGGCTCTATTTTGCCGTGCAGGGAGATTTGTCGCCATTGATTGCCGCCATCCTCATGCCCTCCAGTTCTATCAGTATTATACTACTAACCTACGGTGCATCTAACCTGTATGCCCGTAAACTGAAGTTATAGTGATCAAAATCATAAAAAACGCTGAGGGTGATCATAACCACCCGCAACGTCACCTGCTACTTTTACCAAAAATTTTTATAAATGGCTGTAATCATATTACTCCTGATAGCAAGCATCGCAGTAGCTGCGCTCTTTCTGTTTGGTTTTATCTGGAGTGTAAAAAATGGACAGTACGAAGATGAATACTCCCCCCCAATGCGCATTTTATTTGATGACAAACCCTCTAAAAAAAGTTCCGAACAATAAACCGATAAACAGCAACCTGTATGCAGATTGAACAATTCAGTTACGACAACAAAATCGTGAAATGGTTTGCCTTTGCAACCATTACATGGGGTATTGTAGGCATGCTGGCGGGATTATGGGCCGCCATTGCCCTTTATTATCCGGCCATCAACCTTGACTTTGCACCAACCACATTTGGAAGAATGCGCCCTGTACACACGAATGCCGTGATTTTTGCCTTTGTAGGCAACGGTATTTTTATGGGTGTTTATTACTCATTACAGCGCCTCTGTAAGGCCAGAATGTTCAGCGATCTGCTCAGCAAGATCCATTTCTGGGGCTGGCAGGGTATAATTGTTGCTGCAGCATTAACACTCTGGGCCGGTTATACTACCGGTAAGGAATATGCGGAGCTGGAATGGCCTATTGATATCGCCATTACCCTGATTTGGGTGGTATTTGGTATCAACATGTTCGGTACGATTCTTAAAAGAAGAGAAAGTCATCTCTACGTAGCCATCTGGTTTTATATCGCTACCTGGGTTACCGTTGCGATGCTTCACATTGTAAACAGTTTTGAATTACCTATCAGCCTGTTTAAAAGTTACAGTTGGTATGCAGGTGTTCAGGATGCCCTGGTACAATGGTGGTATGGTCACAATGCGGTGGCCTTCTTCCTGACTACGCCTTATCTCGGACTCATGTATTACTTCCTGCCGAAGGCAGCGAATCGCCCGGTATACTCTTACCGGCTTTCCATCATCCACTTCTGGGCATTGATCTTTATTTATATCTGGGCAGGTCCGCACCACCTGTTATATACCGCCTTACCCGACTGGGCACAGTCTCTTGGGGTAGTCTTCTCCGTTATGCTGATCGCACCTTCCTGGGGTGGCATGCTGAACGGTTTGTTTACCCTTCGTGGTGCCTGGGACAAAGTGAGAGAAGAACCTGTATTGAAGTTCCTTGTTGTGGCAGTAACCTGCTATGGTATGGCCACCTTTGAAGGACCGATGCTGAGTTTGAAAAATGTGAATGCCATTGCACACTTCAGCGATTGGATTGTGGCACACGTACACGTGGGTGCACTTGGCTGGAACGGCTTCCTGACCTTTGGAGTTCTCTACTGGCTAATCCCCAGAATGTATAACACACCGCTTTATTCCAAGAAACTGGCAGGAACGCACTTCTGGATTGGAACCATTGGTATTGTGTTATATGCCATCCCGATGTACTGGGCAGGTTTTGCACAGAGCATGATGTGGAAACAATTCACAGAAGAAGGACAACTGAAGTTCCAGTTCCTGGAAACTGTTACGCATATCATTCCGATGTATATCACTCGTAGCATTGGTGGTACCCTCTACCTCGCGGGTGCACTGGTGATGGTTTACAACCTATACAAAACCATCAAGGCTGGTAGCTTTGTTGATAACGAAGCTGCAGAAGCTGCACCATTGCCTGCAGAGATCAAAACCCATGGTAAGGAACACTGGCACCGCTGGATTGAAAAACGCCCTATCCAGATGCTGGTATGGAGTTTTGTAGCAGTTGCTATTGGTGGTGTGCTGGAATTTGTACCTGCCTTCCTGGTGAAATCAAATGTGCCCACCATCAGCAGTGTAAAACCGTATACACCACTTGAACTGCACGGTCGTGATATCTATGTGCGGGAAGGTTGTTATACCTGTCACAGCCAGATGATCCGCCCCTTCCGTGATGAAGTAGCCCGTTATGGTGAATACAGTAAAGCTGGTGAGTTCGTATACGATCACCCATTCCAGTGGGGATCTAAAAGAACCGGTCCCGATCTGGCACGTGAAGGTGGAAAATACCCCGATAGCTGGCACTACAACCACATGCTGGATCCCACCAGTATGAGTCCGGGTTCAATTATGCCTGCCTACCCCTGGTTATTTGAAGATAAAATTGATACCACACTGACTCCGAAAATGATCAAAGCCATGCAAACCCTGGGTGTTCCTTACGAGAAGGACTATGCGAATATTGCCAACAAGGAACTGAATACGCAGGCCAATGCCATCCGCATCAATCTGAAAATGGAAAAGATTGAAGTAGATAAGCATGATGAGATCGTGGCGCTGATTGCTTATTTGCAAAGGATGGGAACGGATATAAAGAAGTGAAAGGTGAAAGGTGAAAAGTGAAAGAGGTGAAAAGTGAAAGAGGTGAAAAATTTGAAAAAAGTGAAAAAGTAAGAATATGAAATTCATAAACTATTTAGAGTCGATATCAGGGATCAGTATATACGGACTGGCTTCCCTGCTCATATTTGGTGTATTCTTTTTACTGGTTTTGATCTGGTCGATCAAAGCTGATAAAAACATGATCGACGAAATAAGCCGGATTCCGCTTGATAACAGAAACTAGACTAACCGCTAAATCAATCACTATGTGTTTTTTTCAAAGCATACGTCAACATAAACAAAAAGCCGGCAGCATCTTGCTGATCCTATCCGGCTTACTGGCCTTTTCTCTTCCGGCCCTGGCAAAAGGAGCATCCGGTCCAGCGCCTGTGAGCAGTATGGAGAATCCATTGGCTGTAACCCTGCTGATCATCATTGCAGTGCTGGCATTGATCATTATCCTGCTTGCATGGGTAGTAAATGGAGCAGCAGATGTATTCATCAGTAGGTATCGTAAAGCAAAATCAGGAATCGTTTCAGCGCTGATTCTTGGATTTTTACTTGGATCTAACAGTGCTGGTGCACAGGATGCAGCTGCAACCACCGGTCCAAGTCAAATTGGTGGCATGGATTCAATTACCTTCTACTTTTTAACCGGTGTGATTGCAGTTGAGCTTATCGCCATTCTCTATCTGTTGTATAACCTGAGGTTATTGATCAGAGCTGAAATGGCAAGTGCGGGTATTACCAAAGAAGTGGTGGTTCCGGCAAAACCAAAAGAAAGCTGGTGGTCAAAATTCAATAAATTCAAACCGGTTGAACAGGAAGCTGATATCGACCTGGGACATGATTACGATGGTATCCGTGAACTGGACAACCGGCTTCCACCCTGGTGGTTATATGGGTTCTATCTCTGCATCATTTTCGCTGTGATTTACCTGTGGAGATTCCATGTTACCCATACCGGTCCATCTTCCATTGAAGAGTTCAACCGTGAAATGGCCATAGCTGAAAAGCAGAAAGAAGAATACCTGAAAAAAGCAGCAAATAATATTGATGAGAATTCAGTAGTAATGATGGATGCTGCCGGCATAGCAGCTGGTCAGGCTCTTTATATCACGAATTGTGCTGCCTGTCATGGCAAACAGGGTGAAGGTACTGTAGGTCCGAACCTCACTGATGACTACTGGTTGCATGGAGGTTCTATCAATGATATTTTCAAAACCATTAAGTATGGTGTACCTGAAAAAGGCATGCGCTCCTGGCAGGAAGACCTGAGTCCGGTTAAAATGGCGCAAATCAGCAGCTTTATCAAATCCATTCACGGAAGCAATCCTCCCAACCCGAAAGAAAAACAGGGGGACTTGTATAAAGAAGAAGCTCCGGCAGCTGGAGATTCAGTAAAGCCGGCAAGTATTGTGGATTCTACTTCCGTATCAAGCGCTACTAACTAAATCCGTTATTCATGAGTGAGGTAAAAGGGAAAATAGAAAAAGAAGAAGAGGAAAGTTTTCGCGACCGAATTGCGACAGTTGATAAATCTGGTAAACGTAAATGGATTTTTGCACAAAAACCCAAAGGCAGGTTTACCAGCTGGAGAAACTATGTAAGTTGGTTATTCTTTGCTATTTTCCTTATCATACCCTTCATTCATGTGAATGGACGGCCCCTCATTCTCTTTAATATTCCGGAAGCTAAATTCATTTTATTTGGAGTCGTTTTCTGGCCGCAGGACTTTTTCATCTTTGGCCTTACGATGGTAAGCTTTGTTATTTTCATTGTTCTATTTACCGCAGCATTTGGCCGGTTGTTTTGCGGATGGATTTGCCCGCAGACCATATTCATGGAGATGGTATTCCGAAAAATTGAATACCTGATAGAAGGAGATGCATCTGAACAGCGCCTGCTCGCAAAAGCCTCCTGGACTACAGAAAAAATTGTCAAAAAGACAACCAAACATGTAGTATTCTTTTTGATGTCTTTTATCATTGCCAATTTTTTCCTGGCCTATATCATCGGTATTAAAGAACTCTGGAAAATTATTACCGAACCGGTGTCTGAGCACTTTCTTGGGCTGCTTTCCCTTATGCTCTTCTCCGCTGTTTTTTATGGAGTATATGCATTTTTCAGGGAACAGGTATGTACAGTTGTTTGTCCGTATGGAAGACTCCAGGGCGTATTGCTCGACCGCAACTCCATGATTGTTGCTTATGACTATAAAAGAGGTGAGCCCAGGGGAAAACTGAAAGACAAGGAAGAACTGTCACTCGGAGACTGTATTGATTGTTTGCAATGTGTAAAGGTTTGTCCCACTGGTATTGACATCCGCAATGGCACACAACTGGAATGTGTAAACTGTACTGCTTGTATTGATGCCTGTGATAATATCATGGACAAGATTGGTCGTCCAAGGGGACTGATCCGCTATGCATCTGAAAATGGAATCGCGAATCGCGAGCCATTAAAGTATACCACCCGGATGAAATTATACACTGCTTTATTGCTGGTTTTAGTGGTAATTTTATCTACCCTTCTGATTACAAGAAAAGATGTGGATGCCACCATCATGAGAACACCCGGAATGTTATTCCAGGAAAGAGGAACTGACAGCGTATCGAATCTCTATAATATCAAGGTAGCGAATAAAACCATGGAGGAGGTACCACTTACAATCAAGCTGGAAGACCAGCAGGGCAAAGTGGAAATCATTGGAGGCGGACCCATTGTGGTGAAAAAAGAAGGACAGGGATCCGGATCCTTCTTCATCATATTACCACGCACTGCTATCCACGATCGTAAAAATATTTTGCAACTTGGATTGTACAGAGGCAATGAACGGATCGACCAGGTAAAAACAACTTTTTTAGGACCTGTAACCCAATAAAACTATGGCACTTAATTTTGGACATAAACTAGTACTGGTTTTCATCGCTTTCGGATTGCTCATGGGCACGCTGATTTATATGAGTGTAAAAACAGAATTCGAACTGGTTTCCAAAGATTATTATAAAGAGGAACTGGCTTATCAGGAGGTTATTGATGCACGAACCAATGCAGCCAATTTAACAGCTGCGATTCAGTTAAGCTATCGCGATAAAATACTGAAAATTCAGATGCCGACCGAGATGAAAGGCATTGTTCAATCGGGACAAATTGTTTTTTATTGTCCGTCTGATTCTGATAAAGACACTGTACTTGACCTGCAACCTGATGCTAGCGGACAGCAATCAATTGAGATTGGTAAAAGCATCCTTCCTGCCGCCTATAAACTGAAATTTAAATGGCAGGCGAATGACAAGGCTTATTACCAGGAAAACTTTATGAACTTACAGTAATGACCTGGGAACTGATCATAGGTGCACTTAGCCTGGGGCTCATCAGCAGTTTTCACTGCGTAGGGATGTGTGGTCCTATTGCATTTGCGCTACCAGTACAACACCTCTCTCCCATTCTCCGGATGGGATCAACACTAAGTTATCACCTGGGTAGAATCACTACATACAGTGCACTTGGTGCGATCTTCGGGTTGTTAGGCAGACAGGTATACCTGGCAGGAGTTCAGCGATGGTTCTCCATTCTTCTCGGAGTATTGGTTTTATTTCTCCTGATCCAATACATGCAGCAGAAAACCAGGATACAACCCGGCTGGATCACACGATTACAAACCCGGCTGCTGAATACCATGAGCAGCTTGTTGAAAGACCAGCGATCCGGCAGTTTTTTCCTGCTGGGAATGGCAAATGGATTATTACCCTGCGGTATGGTATATCTTGCCATTGCAGGCGCACTCAGTACCAACCAATTAACAGATGGAGTTTTCTTTATGGCGGCTTTCGGATTGGGCACACTGCCTGCGCTTCTTGCATTGAACTGGTTCGGGCACCTTGCCAGCATCAGCCTTCGTAACCGTATGAAACAACTGACACCTTATGTAATTGCGGTAATGGGTGTATTATTAATACTAAGGGGACTGAACCTGGGCATTCCCTATATTAGTCCGGTTTTGGAATCAGCCAGGGGCGCTGCTATTGATTGCCATTAATAGAACTACAGGGTACAGATACAATAACTGTAGTCCCCTGATTCAATTCACTTTCAAACCGGATATCACCACCGAGGAGGTTCATGTAACGCTTTACAATATGTAGCCCCAAACCGGTACCCTGAATATTGAACGCATTCTTGGCCCGGAAAAAACTATCAAATAAATATTCCTGGTCTTCTTTTGCAACCCCAATTCCTTCATCTTTCACGGAAATGGTTAAACGCCCGTTGTCCTGTACCATTCGCACATGAATGGATTTACCCGGATCTGAAAATTTAATCGCATTACTCAGGATGTTGATCAATGTATGTTTCATTAATCGCTTATCCGTGGTGCAGGTGATGGTTTCCGGAATATCCCGGTTGAATGATTGTCCTTCTTTCATGGAAGGTTTCAATTCATCTTCCACTTCTTCCAGCAATTGAGCCAGGTTTACAGGTTCCAGTTTGGTTTCCACTTTTCCTTCTTCCAGTTTTCCAAAAGACAGAAAGTCTTCCAGCAGATCGTTCAGGTGTTTTACAGCATCTTTTACCCGCTTGACATGTTTTTCTCTTTGCGGTTGCTCCTCTCCCTGCTGGTACCGACTGATCAGGGTTGCAGAAGATAATATGGTACTTAATGGTGTGCGGAATTCATGAGAGGCCATCGATACAAACCTGGATTTGATTTCATTTAACTCTTTTTCCTTGTTAAGTGCATCTTCCAATTCCAATTGCGAGCGTTCCAGTTCATGCAAAGCTTCTTTAAGAATCAGTGTGCGCTCTTCCACTTTGGTTTCCAGTTCCGTATTCAGCTTGCGTACATCATTGGTAATACTTTCCAGTTGTTCTTTTTGATGTAATAATTTTTTCTCTGCCTCTTTACGTTGCGTAATATCAATGATAAAGGCAATTACATACTGTCCTTTTTTATCACTGAAATGACTTAGGCTGATTTCCACCGGAAATTCAGAACCATCTTTGCGTTTGGCAAACAGATCACGCCCCTGTCCCATTTTCCGGTTGCCCGGGTTTTTATAGAATTCTGCCCTGCTATGTTCATGCTTGTTATGCAGGCGCTTGGGTATTAGTAATTCAATCGTTTGGTTAAGCAACTCATGTTTTTCATAGCCGAACAATCGTTCAGCTTCCGGATTCACCAAAATAATCTGACCCTTTCCATTAGTAAGAATTATTCCTTCCGTAGCATGTTCAAAAAGCGCATTCACCTGGCGCTCCTCTCTCTCCAGGCTTCGGTATAAGCGCTTCAGATAAATGACAAGAGTCATTGTCATCACAATTACCACTGCAGAAAAAATATGCTGCATCCAGATCTGAACATCCGGCTCTGCTGCATTGGGATAATAAACTGAGATAATGGTGAATATCAAACCAGTAACACCAAAGATGCGGGTATACAGATCGTCCTTTAAAAAGATGGTCAATAAAATGGCGATAATATATCCACCATCAAAAAAACTATATTCAGGTTGCTGGTACTGCATAAAGGCAGTAGCACCAATAACGGCGATACTGAATAGTATAATAGGAAGCGGGTTCTCTTTGAACATACTCGAAAATAAGGCAAATACTTAGCTGCTAAGTGGTTTACTGATACACCCCGTAATTTTACAGATAAGTGTTTTTATGGAGTGTGTTCCTGCCCCAAAATTCCGGAAAACTCCCAAACCCGCATAGGGATTCTACGATAATATCTTCCAAAAAAGCGTGATTCGAGGACAAACACTTGCGTTTTTCGCCCATTTATCGAAAAAACCCCATGCCCACTTGTATTTTCCGAAGTCCGTGATGATCTTTGTATTGTTGATCGAAAATCCAGGATGCCTACAAAAAACCACTTAGCAAACAAAAATCAAGATCCTAAGAAAACCAGCATCATCCCAAAGTAGAATTATGAAAACTTCGTACCTTTTTTTGCTGGCTTTCCTGGCAAGTCTCTTCACAACTGAAGTATCCGCACAGGATATCTCTTTCACCAACTATAAGCTGGAAAGCGGTGCAGCCGGACAGCGTGGAGCCATGTACCGGTTTTCTTCTGTTACCAAGAATGCATTCGGAAAAGCAGAAGCTGATTGCATCGTTAAAATTGAAAATATCACTCCGGGTGTAGTGCTGAAGCAACTTCATCACAATACAAATAATAACGCTTCTATATTTCAGCCAGAGGTTGAATACGCAGGTATCAATGGTCCTTCCTGGATCGAGTTCAGCTTTACTTTCGTAAATAATAACCAACCCCTGGATCAGCCCAATGGTTATAGCATGCCGGAAATCACTACTTCCGTTTCTGGTTTGAATAACTACGGTGCTGCGCACGAATTTGCAGAGTGTTACCTTGGATATGGAAGTAAAGTGGTATATGACAACGAAATTACTTCCCTGATGATCTCTGCCGCTAACAGTGGTTACCGCGCTGAAAACAAATGGGGTAAGCAAAATACCAGCAGCGAAAAAATCAGCATCGTAAATAAAAATATTACTACGATTCGTGTTAAGCTGGGTGTTAATCGCAATAACAATGAGTGGGCTGGTCGCGCTCAGTACAAAATTGAACTGAAGAATTCTACTCCTGATCTGGCTACTGTTTACATGCCTCATATCGTAGGTTTCCAGGCCCGTATGCAAACCGATATCATTGAGCTGGCCTGGTCTTGTCCTACTCAGGAAAAACTGCAGGATATCAGCATTGAGAAGAGTGTGGATGGTGAAGTGTTCCGTGAGGTTGCCCGCTTCAATCGTGCTAACATGCCAAAAGGTGGATTGTACCAGTTCAAAGATGAAAGCAAATCTGCTACTACTATGGGTGCAGTATTCTATCGCCTTCGCACCCGCGACATGGAAGGTAACTTCGAATACTCTTCAGTTAAGATGGTAGCTATGGATAAGAAAGATGATTTCATCCCTACCGAACTGAGCATCGATCCTCAAACCGGTTCTACTGTATTGCTGACTCCCCTGGCCTGGCAGCAAAAGCAGATCTCAGTTGAGATCTTCAACGAGAAAGGAGAGCTGATCAAAAAAATTAACGATACTTCCAATGGCGTTCAGATGGACCTGAACACCAAAACGCTGGCTGCTGGTGTATATGTAGTGCGTTTCACTTGTGGAAAGCAGTATTCTACTCAGTACCTGATTCAGTCAGAGAGTTTATAAGTTGAAATTTCAGGGTCTCGAAGGGCAACATGAAAATGTTGCCATTTTTTTTGCCTGCTTTTTCACTTGTATAATAAAGAGTCTTCCCATCCGGGGATATAAAAGGGCAATAATCCAGGTCTGCAGAATTCACTGATTTCATGTTTTTAGCGGGCTCCCAATAACCAGCTGGATTTCGGATACTCATATAGAGATCACCCCTGCCCATATCATCGGCTCTTCCATAGGAAGTAAAAATCAACAGGGATTCATCCGGTGAAACATAGGCATTGAATTCATAATAGGCAGAATTTACACCTGTATCCAACGCTTTGGCCGGTAACCAATTACCATTCTTGTATTCCGCCCTGTAAATATCTTCCTTACCAGGGCCACCTATCCTTTCTGACGTAAAATACAGATGCCCTTCTTTTGTTACGGAAGGATAATACTCATCTTTTTCAGAATTGATGGCTGGTCCCAGATGAATGGGCTCCGACCAGCCAGTTGGCAGTCGCTCTACCATCCAGATATCCACATCTTCACCTGTTCTTCCCGGCTTTGGACGTCCCGAAGCAAAAAACAGGCGTTTTCCATCAGGTGCGAAAAATGGTTCCAAATCACGAAACCTGCCACTAAAGGGAGCAGGCTTTGCTTCCGTCCAGCTGCCATCCTGCAATTTCGATAAATGCCAGATCGTTTGATCCTTCCAGTCAGTCCCCTGCCTGGTAAAAAAAACATCCCGCCCATCCGGAGAGATGGCCAGGTCGCGTTCATAAGCAGCCGTATTAATTTTGTTGTCCAGCACCTGCTGTGGAACCTGTGGATCAGAAAAAAACACGCTAAACAGGATCAGATTCGGTAAAAACATAAGGATCATTTAGAAAGGAAACCTAATTTTATCCGACACAAATTTTCCGGATAGCATGAAACTAACTCCTTTTCCGGCATTTCTACTCCTGTTATTACCAGTATTTTCCAGTTGCTCCAATCAGGAAAACCTGATTCAGCCGACAGAGGAAGGCATAACTGAATCGGTATATGCCTCTGGCACCATAAAAACCCGCAACCAATACCAGTTGTACTCCACCGTTAGCGGCATCATCGAAGAAGTGCTCGTAAATGAAGGAGACCTGGTGAAGAAAGGCAGTCCCATTTATAAAATCAACAATGACCTGGTTCGACTAAACAGAGAAAACGCCCAGTTGGCTGCCAACTATTCAGCAGAGGAGAACAATCGCAACCGGTTAAAAGAGCTGAAAGCTTCTCTTGATTTTGCTATCAGTAAATTCAAAACGGATTCTTCTCTTTACAAACGCCAGCAGGAATTATGGAACCAGGGAATCGGCACCCGGAATGAACTGGAGCAGCGGGAACTTGCCATGGAAAATGCTGCCAGCAATGTAGAATCCACCCGGCGCCGTTACGATGAACTGGAAAGGCAGATAAGATTCAATGCGCAACAGGCAAGAAAACAATTACAGATCACCAGCACCCAGCAAAATGATTATATCATCAAAAGTGAGTCGGATGGTAAAGTTTATAAACTGCTGAAAGAAAAAGGAGAAACTGTCAATCCGCAACAAGCCATCGCCACAATGGGAGATGCAGACAATTTCATAATCGAATTGCTGGTGGATGAATATGATATTGCCAAAATCAAAACCGGTCAAAAAATAATTGTAACACTGGACAGTTACAAAGGAGAAGTATTTGAAGCAAGCCTTACGAGAATTGATCCCATTATGGATGAAAGAACCCGGAGTTTCCTCGTGGAAGCCGCATTTGAAAAAGCACCCGAGAAACTGTATCCCAACCTGTCAGCTGAAGCGAATATTGTAATTCAAACCAAAGCAAAGACCCTGACCATACCAAGGAACTACCTGGTGCAAGATTCCTTTGTGTTACTTGAAAACAAAGAAAAAAGAAAAGTAGTAACCGGACTTAAAGATTATAAGAAAGTTGAAATACTGGAAGGCATTACCGCATCTGATAAACTGGTTGATCCCCTACAATGAGTAAGCCGCTCATACTAAAAATTGCCTATGCATTGCTGATGGCGCGATGGAAACAAACCCTGGTGGCTGCCATTGGCGTAACCTTTAGCATCACGATGTTCATCACGCTGCTGAGTTTTATGACGGGACTGAATAAATTATTGGACGGACTTGTTATCAACAGAACACCGCATGTCCGCCTGTTTAATGAGATTCGGCCGGATAGCATCCAACCTGTGCAGAAGGCAGCAGAATATCAGTCGTATTACCACATCATACATTCTGTAAAGTCAGGAAACAGTCGCCAGGAAATTTATAACAGCGGAGCCATCATGCAACGCATAACACAAGACCCGCGCGTGCTCGGCATTGCCCCCAAAATAACCAGCCAGGTGTTCTTCAACGAAGGTAACCTCGAAATAACAGGTGTTGTATATGGAGTAGATGTGGAAGCAGAAAGCCGCCTGTTTTTCTTTACCGATTATGTTGTAAAAGGACAGGCATCCGATCTCAAAAATGTGGCAAACAGCATTATCCTGGGGAAAGGACTGGCTGATAAGCTATTGGCCGATATCGGAGATGTGGTGCAGTTAACAACCTCATCAGGAGAACAGTTCCGCTTAAAAGTAGTAGGGCATTTTCAATCCGGTTTACAGGAGCTGGATAAAACCCAAAGTTTTGCATCCCTGACTACGGTTCAGAAAATCATGGGCAAACCCAATAGCTATGTAACAGATATCCAGGTGAAGCTGAACGATATCAACCAGGCGCCAAAGATGGCGAAAGAATTCAATAAAGTATTTGAGATCGACGCGGAAGATATTCAAACCGCCAATTCGCAATTTGAAACAGGAACCTCTGTTCGGAATATCATCTCGTATGCAGTAGGCATCACGCTATTGGTGGTAGCCGGGTTTGGTATTTACAATATCCTGAACATGATGATCTATGAAAAGATGGACTCCATTGCCATACTGAAAGCAACCGGTTTTTCCGGAAAGGATGTGAACCGGATCTTTATTATGATTGCACTTGGAATAGGCATTTTTGGCGGACTAACGGGCTTGCTCATGGGCTATTTATTATCCTCATTGATCGATCAGATTCCTTTCAATACAGCAGCATTACCAACCGTAACAACCTATCCCATCAATTATAATCCGGTCTATTATTTCATAGGCAGTGCATTTTCACTGATCACTACTTATCTGGCAGGATACTTCCCGGCGAAAAAAGCCAGCAGAGTGGATCCGGTTGTAATCATCAGAGGCAAATAATATGAACTCCGTCATACTAGAAGCAAAACATATTTACAAACAGTTTTACGACCCGGTAAAATTTGATGTACTTAAAGACATCAATTTCCAGGTAAAGGCGGGGGAATTTGTATCGGTGATTGGCAAATCGGGTTGCGGTAAATCCACCCTGCTCTATATCCTCTCTACCATGGATACAGATTACCAGGGAGAATTGTATGTCGACGAACAAAAAATGACAGGACTGAAAGAAAAAGAACTGGCGGCGGTGCGCAATGAAAAAATCGGATTTGTATTCCAGTTCCATTACCTGCTCAATGAATTCACGGTGTTGGAGAATATTTTACTGCCCGCCAGGAAGCTGGCCAAAAAGCCGGAAGCAGCATTAAAAGACCGGGCACATTTCTTACTAAAAACGCTTGATATCAGCAAACTGGCAGAAAAGAACCCCCGGCAATTATCAGGAGGTGAAAAACAACGGGTTGCCATTGCGCGTGCCATGATCAATGAGCCTGCTATCATTATGGGAGATGAGCCCACCGGCAACCTGGACAAGCGGAACAGCGAAATCGTATTCTCCACTTTTCAGCAGCTGGCCCAGGAATTCAACCAGAGCCTGCTCATCGTAACCCATGACCCGGAATTTGCGGAACGAACCAACCGGATCATTGAAATGGAGGATGGCAGGATTATCCGGCAATAATTTTTTCCAAAACTGGTTACATTTTCCAAGGCTGCAACAACCAATATCAAACAGTCCACACTCCTATATCCTTATAAAGAACCCGGGAGGCTGGCACAGTCAGCCTCCCTATTAAACCAGGAGTCAGCCTTATTGTTAGGTAAAAAAGCAGGATCAAGATGCAGATAGCGTATAAATCGGGAGGAAATGAACAGCGAACACCAGATATGGAACTGGTGATCGCCTTACAGCAGGCTGATATCAACCGGCCGGTGAAAGAACTGTATAACAGCTATTTTGAAATGCTGACCGCTTTTTTAAGAACCAAAGGAGCAGCACAGGAGGAAGCGGCAGATATTTTCCAGGAATCCATCCTGGTATTTATTGAGGCGGCAAGGGCAGGTAAATTCAAAGGTGATAGCAGTATCAAATCCTACCTCTTCGGAATAGCCAAGAACCTCTGGCTGGAAGAAATCAGGAGCAGCGAACGCAGGAACAGGCGGCAACAGGTATTTCAGCAGGCTTCCCCTACGATTGAGTCAACCGAAGCAAGGATCTTCAATAAGGAATTGCAGAAAACCTGGCTACAGCTCTTTAATTCGATCGGTTCAGTATGTAAAGCCATCCTGATGGGTTTCTATTATGAAAAACTGTCGATGCGAGAGTTATTGGATAAAGTATCCTTTGCAAGTGAGCAGGCTTTACGAAATAAAAAATCCAAATGCATGAAAGCATTGAAAGAAATGCTCTCAAAAAACCCAACCATTCTTCAACAACTTAAAAACCTCGACGCCCATGAATCCTGATTTACACATAGATCATTTGCTAGATGAGTATACAACAGGCACCATCACACGCGACTGGCTGCAAAAGCAGGCACCCTCATTAAATGAGCAGGAACTGGAAAAAGAGATCCAACTCCACCGCGCTGCCCAGTCCTTTCTTGAAAGGGCCCCTATCATTGCACAGGTAGGAATCTTGCACGAGCAGTTTCTAAATGAAAACAACTCCATTCATGCCGACAGGAAACTGATCTGGATGGGCCGGCTCAAATGGATTGGTATGGCAGCTTCCCTCTTGCTGGCGGTGGGTATCTATTTCTGGCAGTCCGGAAATACAATGAATGCAGACCAGCTCTATGCAGAGGTATATCAGCCTTACCAGGCACCGGTTTTCCGGTCACAGGAAAAAGCAGCTGACCTCACTGCCTTATACAAAAAAGGCGCTTACCAGGAATTAGTTACTGTCTATGAAGCTACCAAACCAGTTGATAACAGTTCCCATTTTTATGCTGGTCTCAGTTATATGGAAATGAAAAATTGGACGGCTGCTACTTTGAGTTTTGAACGCATCCTGGATAATGCAGCATCACCTGCTTTCCGCGATGAAGCCCAGTTTTACGGAGCACTCGCCTACCTGAAAGCAGGAGCTACTGACAAAGCTTTGGAATTGTTCAGGGCCATCAAACAGGATCCGCAACACTTGTACTTTGAAAAAGTGCAGGCAGATCAGTTAGAAGAACTGGAAGCGCTTTTACGTAAAAAATAAACTGTTAACACAACTGCTCCTGATCCAGCTAAGATCCACCAGATAAAGTTGCCGGTTGACTTACCAGGAGAGCAATTACCAATATAAACCAGGTGTGCCCAATAATTGGGTTGTTTAAACTGAACCGGTATTTCAGGATCGGATAACAAATTTAATTTTGCTTGTTGCAGGGCCTTCTCCACTGGTAGTCCTGAACTGATGCTTTCCCTGAATTTTCGGATAAGGTAGGCCGTTACCAGGTCCTCCGATTTCCATAGAGAAGCAATCACACCGTTTGCACCAGCATATAAAAAAGCCCTCGATAAACTCAGCAAACCTTCGCCGGAAGCGGCAATGCCACTGGCCGATTCACAGGCACTCAGAATGACCAGCTCTGTGTTTTTGAGTGGTAACGGATAGATTTCAGGTAGAAACAGGGTGTACCCCAGCACAGAATCTGGTTGTTCCGGATAAAACTTGATCCAGGAATCTCCATTGCCTTCCCTGTTGGCAGCAGCATGACTAGCTATATGCAGAATCTTTTTACTGCCTCCCAAACTTAGAAAAGCTGCTTTAGTTGCTTCGGATTTTACAATTGCCAATTCACTGCCCGACTTACCGGTTTCACTGGTAGAAAAAGGCAGCACCGCCAGCCCGGTTTTTCTGATTAAGGGATCCTCCTCCGCGTAGGGTGCAAAACTCATCCAGGAACTATCCTTCCCATTCGCTATTGCAGGTTTACGCTGTTGATATACCTGGTCAAAGGAAAGATGATAACTGATGGTAAGGTCTTGCAACAAATAGCGGTTCGTTGCCTGCGTTACTGGCAAGGCTTCAAATGGTACGAGGTGCAGGTAGCCATCCACCAGAATAGTACAGGACTCGAGTTTTTTCAGCTCCCCTTCCAGGGGTTGCAGTAATACCTGGTATAAATAATAACCATCCTGGTTTCCCTGGTAACGAAGCCCTTCCTGCTGGGTATGCAGGGAACTGATGAAATGTTGAACTCTCTCTCTTAGCGCTACTGTTACCGGTATCCGATCCAATTGTATAGTGCCAGGTCTTATCAAGAAGCGGAATAAAGCAGCATCCGTTTGCAGAAAACTAAGTACTGCCTGCTTTCCTCCTAATCGCTGTTGAAAAACAGATAGGCCATATACCGAATCCTCCAGGCTACTTTCATTGAAACCTGCATTCAAGTCCTGCTGCACACGGGATAATGCAACTTTGGTAGAAATCAGCTCTCCTTCGATCCGGGCCTTTTCCTCTGCATCTGTTAGTGTGTTGAGCAGAGAAGAATAATAAGCAAGGGTTTGCCTCAGTTCAAATTCCTTTGCCAGCAATGGCGACTGCCCGGGATTTATTGCAGAGCGTTCCCTTGCCTGGCGTAACTGGTCATTTAATACTGATCCTTTGTAGGCTTCTTCCAGTTCGAAAAAAGATTCCAGCGCTTCCTGCTCTTTCGTTTGTGCATACCAGTTGTAAACAGCTTCAGCCGCTTTCCAGTAAATCGCTTCCCTGCTTCGGTTAAAAAACAATTTCGCTTCATCATTATCATAGTTGCTTCGGATATAGGAAGCAAGGCGAATAGCTTTCAGTAAGGCAAGGGCACCTGCTTTCAGGTCAGCGGTAGCATTTGTCTGTTTATGCCGCAACAGGTAAATGCCGCTTTTTTGTTCATGGATCTCAAACAAAACTAAGGGAGCCAGGTCTTCATTGATACCGGCGGCTGCTTGTTCAAGGTACTGCAGTGCCTCCGGATAATTTTGGCTGCTTGCCAAAAGCCGGCTTCTGAGCAGCAGGTTGACTGCTTTCTCCCTGGGACTTTCACCCAGCAAACGGTTTAGGCTATCCGCTTTATCAAGTAAACCCCGACTCTGATCAGGTTGGTTTTTGTCCAGGTATATTCTTGCCATCTCCTGGTACATCCGAACCGTTGCATTGGTGGCATTGGGAACCACTTGTTGAAAATACCTAAGCGCGCTATCCGGTTCATTTTTCTCATAATAGAGGTGCCCGATATTTTGAATAACCCGGTTATTAATATAGGCATCTTTCAACAGGGTCCGGTAGATGGAAAGTGCTTCTTCATAATTTCCCAATGCCGACTCGCAGAAAGCGATATTGTTGGAGAAACCATCAAAGGTTTCCCGGTATTCAGGAGCAGCCGGATCCAATAACATCCTGGCTTTCTCAAAATAATTGGCTGCCTGCAGAAAATTGGAACTCTGAAAATACAAAGCACCCAGGGAGTTGTAGAGCACTTCCTGGTCGGGGTAGTCAGTATGATTCAAAGCCAATCGAGCTGCCTGCTCCAGGTAATACCGGGCACTGTCAATACCATAGGTATAGTAGAAATTGGAACCCAGGTGCAAACTGGCCTGGTAAAACAACAGGCTATCAGCTCCATAGCTACGAAACCAGTCCATAGCCCGATGATATTCTTGCTGCGCTTTGGCAAATGCACGCTGCCCCTGGAAGATATTCCCTCGCTTGATCATAGCATCACCGGCTTTAGCATTGCGTGGTGCAGTTGGTAAAAACAACTGAATGGCCTTTTCATACGCAGCTAATGCAATACTATCTGTAGTTCCGGTAGGATTTTCCGCAGCATAGTTTTTTTCGGCTTGCTGGTACCAGTAAGCAGGCTCAGCTGCCTGCTGATTCGACTGGGAAAATCCCTTCCAGATCAGCAGCAACAACAACAGGACTCCAAACAACTGGAAACTTCTTGGCATGTTTCTTAGGAGTCCCGAAACTACAAAATCTCCCGGCTTAGCGGCCTACCAGGATAATGATGGGGGGTCTTTTAGGGCGACTTGTAATATCCCTTGCCAGGCGCATCAGGTCTTCACTCCTGTTAAAACCGGTAGTGGCCATCAGGGAAGCCTGAATAAAGCGATCCCGATTCCGCATCAATACATCCCGCGCCTGTGCATCCCTGTTACCCAGTTCAGCCCTCAGACTCGCAGGAATATCAGCAGCTGTATTGAAATAATAAAAGCGTACGGTAATAGCTTGCAGGTTTCGGTTACTGGCATCCGTTATACGATAGAAAAATTCAAAATCGCGGGTGGTTCCATTGGTCGGGTTATTACCCAGGAACCCATCAGCAAAACTGCCTGCCAGGTCGATCACACCATTGTCCACATCTACCTTACAGCCATCTCCATTAACCCCAGGCAGATCATCATCACCATCATCATCGGTATCTTTTTCATCAAACTCACAATCGTCGTCATCATCCGGATTAGTGGGATCATCATCATCGTCATCGTCATCATCATCCGCACAGGGCAAAACAGCAGTAGGATCTGCATTGTAAATAGGTGTTGCAAATAAGAGGCCGGCTGTAGACAGATTGTAAATACTATCCCGGTAATCAATACCCGAAACTACCAGTTTGGCGCTATCCAACACGGTTTCCTGGTCGTCGCTGATATAGAATATTTTATACCGGATACCACCTTCACTTTCGGTGATATTAATGCGACCGGTCAGGCTATCTATTGCCAATCCCAAGGGAATGGCTTTAAAATAACCGGCTTCCGCAGGTCTGGTAACCGGATCTGTCGATTGCGCCGTACCAGGTACTTTGAAGTACAGGGAATCACTATAGGTGAGCCTGATTTTCGGCAGGGTGTCATTGGATCTGTTACAAGCCAGTCCGTACCCCACCAGTAGTAAAATGAATAGTATTCGATACATAATCTTGGGTCCCTCTACTTCGTTGCCACAAAGTTGATAAATGTAACCAATATCTTTGCCAAATGCGAATTGATATCATATCGGTAGTGCCTGAATTGCTGGAAAGTCCGTTGAATCACTCCATCATGAAAAGGGCTCAAACAAAGGGCATCCTTGAGGTTGTGGTGCATCACCTGCGCCAGTGGGCAGTGAATGAATACGGACAAGTGGATGATTATCAATATGGTGGAGGAGCCGGAATGGTGATGATGTGCGAACCCCTGGCCAAAGCGATAGAACAATTAAAAGCCGAACGCCCCTATGAACAGGTAATTTATATGACCCCGGATGGTGAACGATTTTCTCAAAAAATCGCCAACCGCCTTTCCCTGATGGGCAACCTGATTATTATCTGCGGACATTATAAAGGCATCGACCAACGGATCCGGGATCATTTTGTAACCATGGAAATTTCCATCGGCGATTATGTACTCAGTGGTGGAGAGCTGGCCGCGGCTGTTTTGGTAGATGCTGTTGGAAGATTACTTCCCGGGGTATTGAACGATGAAACCTCCGCCCTCACAGATTCCTTCCAGGATAACCTGCTGGCACCGCCTGTATATACAAGACCCGCAGATTTCAGGGGCTGGAAAGTGCCCGAGATCCTGCTCAGTGGTGACCTGAAAAAAGTAGACGAATGGCGCTATGAACAGGCTGTCCAGCGAACCGAACAAAAAAGGCCCGATTTGCTGGACAGCTGATTATTTTCCGCGGTATTTCATGTGCAGCAGTGGATAAGGTTTACCCATGCCATCCACCGGCGACCGACCCACTACTTCAAATCCCATTTTCTGGTAAAAGCCTACCGCTTGCGGGTTCTGTTCATTCACATCCAGGTCGTATGCCTGCAATTGTTCCAATGCGATTTGCAGCAAACGCTTGCCACATCCATTACCCCTGCTTTCAGGATCCACAAACAACATTTCAATCTTGCCATCCAGCACGCCGAGAAATCCATGAAAACGCCCGGATGCATCCTGTAAAGCATGCAAATCCACTGATGCGAGGAATTGATCCCGCACCAGTGGTTTGAAATATTGAATGTCGGATTCCGGTAAGAAATCATGCGTGGCTCTGACAGACGCTTCCCAGAGTTCCGTCAAAGCTTCAAAATCTGTTGAAACCGGTTTGACCAATTGAAGTTCATCCACAGTTATAGTTTTGCAGCCAATATGGCCGGGTACTTTTTATGCGTGTGCAATACCAGTTCTCCAAATAAGGTATTCGCCCAGGCAAACCATTTGCGTGTGAATTTGGTGGCATCATCCTTATGAAAAGCTTCATGCATGAAACCGGTATCCGCATGTGTTGCTTTCAGCATCTGCAGGCATTTTTTCACTTCGGCAGGATCATTGGAAGTGATTCCGCGCATGATGATACTCATCGGCCAGATGGTATAATTCCCGCCATGCGGACCGCCAATACCTTCTGCCGCCTTGCCCTTGAAGAAGAACGGATTTTCAGTTGATAAGATATAGCGCCGTGTAGCTGCATATACCGGATCACCCGGCTTCACTGCACCCAGGTAAGGAAGTGATAAGAGACTCGGTACATTGGCATCATCCATCAAATGATAACTTCCAAATCCATTCACTTCAAAGGCGTAGACCTTTCCAAATTTAGCATGACTCACAACCGCATATTGCTGCAGGGCTTTCTCCACTTCAGCAGCAAGCGCCGCACATTCTGCTGCAAGCGCTGCATCCAGTTTTAATGTGTTCAGGATCTCTGCTGCCTGTTTCAAACTGATCACAGCAAAGAAATTGGAAGGGATCAGAAACTGAAATAAGGTAGCATCATCACTGGGACGAAACGTAGAGCAGATCAATCCAACTGGTTTTACCGGGTATCCATAACCGCTGATGGGAACGCCATCCGTAGCCCAGGAAGTAGTACGCTGGAAAGTATAAGGGCCATCACCATTTTTACGCTGCTGCTCTTTAAACGTTTTCACAGTAAGGCGGATGGTATTCACCCATTCTGCATCCAGCACAGAAGTATCACCTGAAAGTTTCCAGTAATGATAAGCCAGTCGGATGGGATAACAAAGGCTGTCAATCTCCCACTTACGTTCATGTATACCCGGTTTCATAGCCGTGATATCAGATTTCCACTCACTCTCCTTCGTTACATCCTTGTAAAACGCATTCGCATAGGGATCCAGTTGAATGCAATGTTTCTGCCGGTTGAGCACACCTGCGATCAGGGTCTGCAATTTTTTATCTTCTTTGATTAAAGGCAGATAAGGCCACACCTGCGCGGTGCTATCGCGCAGCCACATGGCATCAATATCACCGGTGATCACATAAGTATCAGGCTTGCCATTTATGATTTCCAACTCAACGGTAGTGTCCAACGTATTTGGGAAACAGTTTTCAAATAACCAGGCCAGTTCCGGATCTGCTATTTGCTTCTTCACGCGCTGGATCGTTGCTTCCACTGCCTCACTGGTGAAATTACGTTCGGCTAAGGGTGGCCGTTTGCTTTCAAATCCATTCTTGCTGATTGCCCAACTAGTGGAGGGCAAAAGCGCCCATCCTGCTGCTGCTACCGCACTCTGTTGTATAAATTTTCTTCTGCTTGCCATGTTTGTTAGTTTGAAGAATAAGAATAAGGGAAGGTCTTTTTATCTGTTCCTCTTTTTTTATCCGGAGTTGCCTGCATGCTGAACTGAAGGGAACCGCCTTTCAGGAGATCGCCGTGTTTTAGATAGGTATTGGGATTGATTATACCATTCCATTTGATTTCCCGCACATATTTGTTGGAAGCGGAATTAGCTGGAGCCTGTATCGTAACCAACTTTCCATTTTCCAATTGGAGGGTCATTTTTTTAAAAAGCGGAGTTCCCAACACATACTGATCGGTACCCGGACAAACAGGATAAAATCCCATGGCGGAGAAAACATACCAGGCGGAAGTCTGGCCATTGTCTTCATCACCGCAATAACCATCCGGCGTTGGTTTGTACATGCGGTTCATTACTTCGCGTACCCAATACTGTGTTTTCCAGGGCTGACCGGCATAATTGTAGAGATAAGGCATATGCTGGATGGGCTGGTTGCCATGTGCATACTGTCCCATGTTCATGATCTGCATTTCGCGGATTTCGTGAATCGGAAATCCATAATAGCTATCATCAAAAAGGGGTGGCATCACAAATACGGAGTCGAGCATATTCACGAAGGTAGTTGCACCTCCCATTAGGTTGATGAGTCCCTGTATATCATGAAACACACTCCAGCTATAATGCCAGCTATTTCCTTCAGTGAACGCATCGCCCCATTTTAAGGGATTGAATGGCGACTGGAATTTGCCATCCTTGTTTTTACCGCGCATCAGTTTGGTTTCGGGATCAAAGAGATTACGATAATTCAGCATGCGCTTTTCATACAATGCGATCTCTTCTTTCGGCCGATTCAATGCTTTGGCCAGTTGCCAGATGGTGAAATCATCATAGGCATATTCCAACGTGCGGGCTGCATTCTCATTGATCTTTACATCATAGGGAACATAACCAAGTTCATTGTAATAGTTCACTCCTTTTCTGCCCACTGCATCCAATGGACCTTCATTATTCGCACCATGTAAAAGTGCTTCGTATAGCTTATTGATATCGTATCCGCGAAGTCCTTTCATGTAGGCATCTGACACAACAGAAGCAGAGTTGTTGCCCACCATTACATTTCTGAAACCCGGACTGCTCCACTCCGGAAGAAAACCACCTTCTTTGAAATCGTTGATGAGTCCCTCCTGCATTTCCTTATTGATAGAAGGATAGAGCAAATTCAGCAAGGGATAGAGTGCGCGGAACGTATCCCAGAAACCGGTGCCGGCGTACATGTAGCCAGGCAACACTTCTCCGTTATACGGACTGTAATGCACGATCTTGTTGTTCGCATCGTATTCATAATGTTTCTGCGGGAAACAAACCGTACGATAGAGGCAGGAATAAAAGGTACGCAGTTGTTCATCCGTACCACCTTCTGCTTTTACTTTACCGAGGGTTTCATTCCAGATTTTGCGGGATGATTGCCGTGTTTGATCAAAGGATTCTTTTCCAATTTCACGCTGCAGGTTGAGCAGGGCCTGCTCATCGCTGATGAAAGAAGAAGCTACTTTCAGATTGATTTTTTGTCCCTTTACGGTTTTGAAACCAACTACTGCACCGGCATGATCGGCTTTCATTTCCAACTGATTTTTCACCAGCACCGAATCGTGCCAGGTATAGGCGATCGTGAAGGGCTGATCGAACTCGAGTACAAAATAGTTTTTGAAATTAGCGGGTACTCCCCCACTGTTTTTGGTAGTATAACCAATGATTCTTTTTTCGTTGGGAAGAATTTTTACATAAGAACCTTTATCAAACGCATCAATCACGAGGAAGGAGCTATCTGATTTGGGAAACGTGAACCGAAACTGTGCAGCTCTTTCGGTGGCCGTGATTTCGGTAGTCACATCATAATCGGCCAGGTACACACTGTAATAATCGGGGGATACGGTTTCTGCTTTGTGGGAGAACCAACTGGCTCTTTTGTTCTGATCAAACACCAGTGATCCGGTAACCGGCATGATAGCAAACTGACCATAGTCGTTCATCCAGGGAGAAGGCTGATGGGTTTGTTTGAAACCGCGAATTTTATCCGCAGTGTACACATAGGCCCAGCCATCGCCCATTTTACCGGTTTGGGGGGTCCAGAAATTCATGCCCCAGGGGCGTGCGATAGCGGGATAGGTATTCCCATTGGAGAGGCTGAACAATGATTGGGTACCCATCAGAGGGTTCACATAGTCTACAGGTTGAAGGGATTGGGCAATAACAATCGATGCAAGCAGGTTGATCGAAAGGGTAACATACCATTTCAGTTGTTTCATGTTGGTTCTTTCTAAAAAGTGCTAAAAATATTCAATTGTAACCAAATGACTTGGTTGAAATGCGTTATAAAATATTCAAAGCTCGTCACAATTCGTATGCGATTTCTCCTTAATTTGTTCGTAAATAACAACCTATGCGCTGGCAAGGAAGACGCGAAAGCGGAAATGTAGAAGATCGTAGAGGAATGGCCGGACCTGTAGCTATCGGAGGCGGCATCCTTGGCATCATTGCCCTATTATTCAACCTGTTTTTGGGTGGAGATGTGGATGTATCGCAACTGCAGGCACCAGGAGGCAGCAGTGCTCCGATGAGTGCGGAGGCCAAAGCGCGGGAGGATGAGCTGGCAAGTTTTGTGAAAGTAGTGCTGGCTGAAACAGAGGATGTATGGAATAAAGTATTTGCAGAGAATGGATCACAATACCGGGAGCCAACCCTGGTGCTTTTTAGTGGTGCGGTGCAATCTGCCTGTGGTTCTGCGAGTGCGGCAAGTGGACCATTTTATTGTCCGGGTGATCAGAAATTATACATAGATCTCTCCTTTTACGATGAACTCTCCCAGCGTTTTGGGGCGCCAGGTGATTTTGCGATGGCCTATGTAGTATCGCATGAAGTGGGTCACCATATCCAGACCTTATTGGGCACAACACAGAAGCTGGCGCAGATCCGTCAGCAGGTGAGCCAGGAAGAGTACAACAAGTATTCGGTGATGCTGGAATTGCAGGCGGATTTCCTTGCCGGTGTATGGGCGCATCATACTGCGAATAAGAACCTACTGGATGCCAATGATATTGAGGAAGCCATGCGGGCTGCCAATGCGATTGGTGATGATAGGTTACAGAAACAGGCCCAGGGTTATATCGTTCCGGAGTCCTTTACCCATGGCACATCGGAGCAACGGATGTACTGGTTTAAGAGAGGTTATGAGTCGGGGGATATCAGGCAGGGAGATACGTTTAATGATGCGAGGTTGAGGTGAGGAAAAGTGAGACGTCAGACGTGAGACGTGAGACGGCGGTCCATGCGTCTGACATCTCACGTCTGACATCTCACAGTTTTATATAGCTCCAGCCCGCCTCCTGTTTCAATATAATTTCACCCACTCCCATTTTAACGAAGCCGGCTTCGGGAAGGAGTTGATCTTTGGAAACATTGCGTTCGCGCAAGGTGTTTTCGCAAACAACGAATTCAATACCCATTTTTTTAAACTGCGCGATTTTATCGGCCTGGGTGGTTTTGTCTTTCATCATAAACTGAACACCCGCACCATGCACCACTACTTCTACTTTCACGGAATCACCCCAACCTGCTTTGAGATTTTTGAGGTTGTTCATGAGTCCCTTCCAGATCAGGGTATCACTGGTATTTAACTGCATCACCAGTTTGTGCTTCGGTTCTGCTGTTTGTGCAACTGCACCATTGATAACTGATAAAAGTAGAACTGCCAGTATAGTGAGTTGTTTCATGTTTAGTTATTCTTTCGGTGGTTATTCTTTCGGTGTTTCGTCTTTCTCACTTCTCACTTCTCACGTCTGACTTCTCACTTTTTTTCAGCATACTAAAGCCTAACCCTCCCATCACGGCAAAATAAACCGTGCTGTTCAGGGGTTTGGAAGTGATGGCGCAGGTACCGGTCACACACCCGATAAAGTGATAGTAAAGATATCCTGCAATTCCTCCGAGGAGAACTCCCAACAACATCAACTTGTTTTTCAGTATAAATGATTTGATCATAGCAACGGCATTTTGGTAAAGTTGCAGGAATTGGTGTTAACCGAATGTGATAATAGTTACCCAGCGGACTTAGCCAAGGGCCACATCCAGCACCATCATCACCACAAAGCCGCCGATGAACCCGAGCACTGCTACATCGGTGAATTTATCCCGCTGGGTTTCTGGGATCACTTCTTCCACCACCACATAGATCATGGCACCGGCAGCGAAGGCGAGGGCGAAGGGTAACACAGGTTCCATATAAATCACAGCCACAGCTCCCAATACGCCGGCAACCGGTTCAACAATCGCGGAGAGCTGACCATACCAGAAACTCTTGGCCCTGCTTACGCCATGTCTGCGCAGTGGCATAGCAACTGCCATACCTTCGGGGAAGTTCTGCAATCCGATACCAAATGCCAGGGCGATGGCTGCAGGAATCAGTTGTTCCCCGGCGCCAATTGAGGCAGCGCCAAAGAGTACACCAACCGCGAGGCCTTCCGGAATATTGTGCAACGTGATGGCCAATAACAGCAGGGTAGTTTTATGCCATTTGGTTTTCATCCCCTCGGATTCATCCTCTCCAAAATTGATATGCAGGTGGGGCATGAATTTGTCGAGAGAAAAGATAAAGAGAGCGCCGACCAGGAAGCCCACAGCTGCGGGCATCCAGGGAAAATCGGGATAGAGTTTCTCTGAATATTCAATGCTGGGTGCCAGCAGCGACCAAAAGCTGGCGGCTACCATCACCCCGCCCGTAAAGCCGAGCATGGCATCAAATACACTGCGTTTGATGGTTTTGAAAAAGAATACCAGGGAGGCGCCGGCGGCAGTAACCAGCCAGGTAAATGTTGTTGCTATAAGGGCCGCCCATACAGGCCCGATTTCGGTTAGGAATTGTTCTAGTTGCTTCATGGCGTATAAAAATAATCCAAATCATCCAAAATAATTAGATGCACCTAAATTTATTTTTAGCCTCATCAATTCCCTCACCCGTCCGGTGGCACCGGACGGGTGAGCTATCTCCCGGGCTTGTAAGTACGTTCCGCATTCCGCAGCACATCATCTTTGTAGAAGAGTACTTCCCGGAACTGCCCCTTGCTGTAAGCCTCTACCTGGTCGTTGAAATGGGGAGAAGCCGGATCACCACTCTGTCCACCTGCGAGCAGGGCTTTAGCGCGCACTTTGTCACCAAACTCCACAGCACAAATGAAACTGTTCCCATGGACCCCATACCGGTTCCGGGTGCCCGGGAAAACCCGGCTATTATAAGAAGGCAACATGCCCCAGGTTCCGGAAGCAAAGGCAACCGGGAAACTGGTTTTGTTATCATCAAACTGCAAATCAATTGCCGGCGAAATACGCTGGAAGCGATTGATACCACCCCAGGCGAGCTGCCATTTTCCATAGCGCTGCGTGAGATCCTGCAGGGTCAGGTACAGTGCCTGCAGCATCTCACGCTGAGGTGTACCCGAAATATAGGCACGGGTCTTTATCACCGCGTCCAGGGGTTTGCCATCCTGGGGACCTGCGCGCATGATGGAAGGCAATAATCTTTGTCCCCATTCCACAGCCAGCGTAGTTGCAATGGATGCCGTATCCACCTGGTAATTCCAGTTGCGGAGGACGGCTATTGGTCCGGCCAGCCAGGCATATAAGGTATCAGCAGGTTTCACTTGAGTGTCAAATGCTTTCACCAACTCGGGAATCAATTCCTCAAAAGCAGCGAGACGCGGATCATAACCGGCTTTGATAAGTGCGTCTAGATCTAGTTTGGCAAGATTGGAAAGCACCCTAACGGCATTGACTCCACGAAAATTATCACCATCAGGTGCCATGTAGGCAGGGAACATTGCAGGATCCGGACTATTGGTACCTGCAATCTGGAATGCGGTGCTGTTGCAATGTTGCAGCCATCCATTGGAGGGGTTCACCATATGAACGGTTTCATTGATAGCATGATACCCCTTCCACTCGGTTGCTTTGGTGGTTCCATCAACAGGTTGCGTCCAGTCGATAGAAGGATCTCTTTTCGGAATCCGGTTTCCATGCCAGTAAGCGATATTGCCATCTCTATCCGCATAGACCGTACTATTGGAAAGATTGCCTTTCAGATCCAGTGTTTTCTTGAAATCGTTGAGTCCCTTTACTTTGGTTCGTTGCCAACATTGAATTACGCCCTCCAGCAGGCGGTTATCCGCTTTCATGCTCAGGAGCTGGTTGTTGCGCTTCGCCATAATCGGACCGTGATGGGTGAAGTAGGCTGTGATGTTTTTTTCTGCTGTTCCCGTAGCTGTTTTATAGCGAATCGTAATCAGTTTGGTTCTAAAGGGACGAAGTTTACCTTCATAGCGATACGCATACCCATAGGGACGCTTCTCCACTTTTTCTATATAGGAATCCGCAGCATCCACATAACAGGATGTGTGCATCCAGCCCGCGTATTCATTGAATCCCTGGTAGATGAAAAACTGTCCCCAGGTAACCGCCCCATAGGCATTCAGGCCTTCTTCTGAAACCATATGCACTTCGGGACGAAAATAAAAACTCACATGGGGATTGATATAGAGCATTGCTTTGCCACTGGCGGATTTGGCAGGAGCAATAGCAAATCCATTGGAGCCGGTGGGAAGAGGCTCTTCTATTGGTTCGACTTCAGTGCTCAACCCTTCTCTGATTCCTTGCGCAGAAAGAGAAGTACCATTTATGTTTCTTGCGACTAACGGCGATGCATCACCGTAAAAACCAGCCAACTCTTTCATGGTGATATCAGCCGTAGTGATCGCACCAATACTACCATCTGTCCATAACATGGGGAACCAGGGTTCAAAGCGGTTTAGGAGAGCTGTTTTTACCTGGGGATTTTTGTAGAGATAATAATTGATCCCATCCGCAAAAGCGACACAGAGTTTTTTCAACCAGGCCGGAGCTTTCGCATAATCACGTTGCGCGGCTTCGGCATCAATCACCAGTCGGATCAGGAGATCATCATAGAGCTTACTCTCCCCCTGCACCTCTGACAATCTCCCCAGCTTTTCAATATAATTCATTTCCACCCGGGCAAAATCGTCTTCGCATTGGACATAGAGCAATCCGAAAACTGCATCGGCATCTGTCTTGCCATAGATATGCGGAATGCCCATCTTATCGCGGATGATGGTGATGTTCTCCGCCTGTTTTTCCCATCTTGCCAATTCAGCTGGTTGCTGTGCCAATAACCCCAAGGGAAGACAAAGCAGGACTAATACTAATTTTCGCATGTGTGTGTATGTTATAAAGTAACCAGGGCGGCTGCGCCAATGATACCGGCATCCATCTCCTGCAAAGTTTCAATCACCAGGCTTTCACGGGCCTGGCGATAGGCAAAATCGCCCACCTGTTGCAGGGTAGCTTCCCGGAACAAGGGCCAGGCAGCACTTACCGACCCTCCCAAAATAATATAATTTATATCGAGTGCGTAGAGCAGGGTTTTAACCGCGTTGCCAAAATGAAAACCAAGTTCGGCATACAGCTCCAATGATCGCTGATCTCCCTGCATGGCTTTCTGGTAAACCTCAACGCCATTGAGTCCGTATACATTTTCAAAAAAACGGCCGCTGGCATAGTATTCAATGTTCTGCTCGCGGTATTCAATCAGTCCGAATTCTCCAGCCCCACCATGTAATCCTGAGATCAGTTTACCTTCCCAAATAATACCGGTGCCCATCCCGGTACCAAGGGTAACCCCCAGGAGAGAGGTACGCTCCCGCAATTGTCGCAGGGTAAAAGCCGCGGCAGCAAAACAGTTGGCATCGTTGTTCAGGGCAACCGGATTTCCCAACTCTTTTTCCAGAATGCCTTTAAGATCGAGTTCTGTCCAGGCCGGGATATTCATCACATCGTACACCACGCCAGTAACAGGGTTTACCAGTCCCGGAATTCCAATACCGATACCTGTTATATCGTTTAGGCCTAACCGAAGAATTAATCCTTTCACTTGCTCTACTACTTCATCAGCACTTCCATTCGCCAGCACTTTCTCTTCGACCTTTTGCAGCAGGCGGCCATTCTCCACGATACCAGCTTTCATACCGGTACCGCCAATATCGATGCCTATTTGTCGGTTACGCATGGGAGGATGTTTTCCATTCACTGGCGGCAGCTTCATCGAGGTAGAGGTAGGCATTGGGATGGTTCTTCAACCAGGTAACCGGCAAAGCGGGTGTAGGCTCAGATTCCATCAGCTGTTTGATGATAGCCGCTTTATGTGAACCGGAAACAATCAGAAAAATATGTTTCGCAGACAGAATGGAAGCGATGCCGAGTGTGAGTCCGCCTGTAATGGTTGTTTCCTTTTTAAAATACTTCTGCGCGGTTTGGATGGTGGAAGGAGCCAGTTCAGCGATATGAGCGGTTAAGGTAGGATCGCGCTGGGGTTCATTCATCCCGATATGGCCATTGGAGCCCAGGCCGATCACCGCGATATCAATACCCCCGTGGTCCGATATGAACTGGTCCACACGCTGGCATTCTTCTTCCAGGGAGGCAGCTCTGCCATCGAAAAAGCAGATCCGGCTGGCATCAACTTTCAGCGGTTGAAACAATTGCTGGTGAAGATGCCATTGGCAGGAACCCTCATCCGAAGCATTCATGCCCTGCCATTCATCGAGTCCGACGAAGTTCCAGGAGTCGGTTTCATTGGCATTTTGTTGTGTAATGAGTTCACGATAGAGTCCAGCCGGACTATCACCTGAAGCCACGCAGACCAGGGGTGATTGCTTTTTGCGCGCCAGGGATAACAAATGTTTGGCAGCAGCGGCTGAAAGTGTATTGTAATCCTTTTCAAGGAAAATATCCATAATGCAGGTAGTTTATTTTTTTGCATTCAACCACAAATCAATGGGCCGGTCCACCTTCGGATGGAAAGGCAGGTAAATCTTTTTGCCTTCTGCTGCGGAAGCATAAGCTGCATAGATGATTTCCAGCACAGCGCGACCATCTTCACCGGTAACCATGGGCTGGGTATCGTTCTGCACACATTGAATGAAATGCCTTAGTTCATGCGGGTAACCCTGGTTGAACACCTCTTCGAAAATGGTGAAGCTCCAGCCAATGGTGGTATCTGCTTTTTCCATCGCATAGCCATAACCGTGTTTACTGTAGGAAACAGCCGCATTGCCCATGAAGAGATCAGCATATACTACCCCGCCGGTGCCATAAACTTCACAACGATCATCCATACCGCCATGTTTGGCCCAGCTGTTTTCTGCTACCCCGATCACGCCATTTTCAAACTCGATAATCACCACCGAATTATCCTCGCAAACGGTGCGGCCCTTGTGGTAAACAGTTGCCATCGTGGCATAGACACTGGTTGCCTTGCAATTGTTGAGCATCCAGCGAAACCAGGCTATGGCGTGGCAACCCATATCCATCAGAACCCCTCCACCGGAGAGATTTTTATCGTAGAACCAGTCGCTATGCGGACCAGAATGTTTCTCCCCCTGCTTGAGCATGTAGATATCCCCTACCCCACCTTCCTTCACCATATGGCGCACACGTTCGTATTTGGGGGCAAAGCAGAGTTCCTCGGCATACATCAGTTTCACTTTGGCCTTTTTGCAGGCCTCAATCATGGAATCCGCTTCCTCGAGGGTAACGGCCAGGGGTTTTTCAATGATGATATGTTTACCGGCGGCAGCGGCTTTGAGGGTAGCTTCGCAATGCTTGAAATTGGGCAGGCAGATATCCACCACTTCAACGCCTGATTTTTCAAGCAGTTCATCGATATCAGCATAAAACTGGGTGATTTTGTGTTTATCGGCGAAGTCCCGGGCTTTCTTGATATCTCGGGAGTAAACAGCAACCACTTCCGCTTCCGGAACAAAGCGGTGATAACTTTCAATATGGATATCGGCAATGAACCCGGAACCCAGGATGGCAACTTTCGTTCGACGCATTTTTGCTTAAATATCTGCAAAAATTGCAGGAACTGGCACTTCAAACAGCGAAAAAAAAGAACCAATCCACGAACAACCTGTTAAGCATGGTTAAACTATACAATATGAAAGCATGGGTATTTGCGGCCGCCCTACTGATCAGCGGCACCAGCATGGCACAAAAGAAAAAAAATTGGGATAATTACCTGCCAATGACCACCATTGGACTTGGAGTAGGTTTCCAGGAATTTGACGGATTGAATAGCCGGATTGCGAATTTCCCCCAGTACCGCGATCTGCGGGATTATACAGGTGTTTTGCAATTGGGTTGGATGAAAGAAAGAAACCGGGTGATTTCCATGTCGAATATTACGCTAGGTAGCAGCATGAGCGGGGATCGCAACCGCCAAAGCAGCACGACGCGATTTGCAGGAATTGGTTTTGATTTTGGATATGATCTGTTAAAGCAGGATAGGGTGATGTTGTATCCAATCGCGGGTATTGGATATGATTGGTACCAGGCAAAATTCTACCGGGATAACTCGAATGTCAATTTTGATGATGTTTTGCAATCGCCCATTGTACAAACAGGGATTTCTCCTGTGGCGTTCAACAATTCCTTTTTTAATTACAAACTGGGTATGGGCCTGAACCTGTTCGCGCCTAAGGAAAAAGGAGCTTCAGTAGGTTTGCAGGCAGCATATATCGGCAGTTTCCAGGATCGTGAATGGAGGGGAAAGAGCAACCAGGATTTGGCAAATGCACCGGAGGATCGTTTGGGCAGGTTCCAGATCAGCCTGGTCCTGACCAAAGCTCCAATGTGGTATGGTAAAAAAGGTAGATAAGCAACCACGTTCATTTGACCATTCGGCATAAGTTGACCGTCCATTCGGCTTCTGTTGACTAACCAGTCAGTCATCCGGAATCGTTCAGGGATAGTTGTTTGATCGTTCTACAACTGTCAGTGAACCGTCAGTGAAGCGCTCTGGAACCGTTTGGGAGGAATGGAAGAGGGGGAATGGAAGAGGGTGGAAAGAAAGAACATAACAATTTACAAAATAATATCCGAAAAGCTAAATGGGAGGAGCAGAAATGCTCTTCCCTTTTTTTATGCAGGTAGGATATTTGAAATAATCCGCTTTCCCGCTTGCAGGAATTTAAGGGATAGCCTATATTGTTGCTACTTGTCCTGTGATTCCCAGCCAATGGGACTCATGTGGCGAAGCATTGAACATGAAAGAAAAATTTCAATTCCATCCTTTTTACTTTCTTGCAACTGTTCTTCTATTCCTAATTGAAGTCTTAATAGCTATTTATGTTGATGACAACTTTATAAGACCCTACGGAGGCGACTATTTAGTTGTTATCCTTCTCTTCTGCTTTGTAAAGACATTTTTGAAAATACCCACTTTATGGACGGCAGCGGGAGTATTATTATTTGCGTACTTAATCGAAACATTACAATATTTTGATTTGGTTGGCAAACTCGGATTGAAGCACTCAAGAATTGCAAATATTGTAATAGGTAACTCTTTTGCCTGGATGGATATAATAGCTTATACATTAGGAATCTTGACAGTAGTCATTGCCTATTACGTTGTGAAAAAAAGAAGGAAAACTATTCAATCGCCGATATTTCTATAACTAGTACTAGATGAAATCATTCATTATCATATTACTGATGACTATGAGCTATTCATTGTGCATATCCCAAAATAAAAATGAAGCAATAGAAATTATATACAACGTAATAAAGGAAACGCAAGATACTAACCATATATATTATGAAGATTCAATACTAACAGATTATACGTATAATGAAATACATAAATCTTTAACGAAGAGAAAATATTCAAGTAGCCTAAAACCCAACGACACAAATACATTTCAGCTATCTCGGAAGGAGCTTAGATATATTCTAGCCCAACTTAAGTTACTAAGAACAAATATTTGGGATGCCAATCTATTTTCAAACTCCGAAATAATTCAAGCTGATTCAGCCTGGGCAGTGCTATTAAATATTCGGTCAATTCAAAAACCTCAAGTATACCCTCAAACCAAACGCGTTTGGAAATTTATAAAACCAATTGTATTTAGAAATGGAACCTGCGCTTTAGTTTATTATCTCAATTTTTGCGGAAATACATGTGGATCTGAAGAAATCGCGTTTTACACCCGAAAAGGTAATGATTGGGAAAAAATAGTAAGAGTAAAAGCTGCTGTATTCTAAGAATATGCTAAACTCTGAATAAATATTTAAATAATAAATGATGACTAAACTAACTGGAGTTGTAATAGTTGTCATAATCAACATTCAGGGCTATACCCAAATACCAGGCGTCCCGTTGAAGAATTAATTAACATCAATGAACCTGGATGACCACTTGTTCAGGGATGGATAAAAGAAGCTAAAACAAAGTGGAAATTATATTTGGTGGTTCTCTTAAAGGAAAGGATGCACTTTATGAAACACAAGTAACTACCCGTTCTCCAAAGAGAGCAATCAATTATTCAACAGGCGGAATACTAATTGATCATGGCTGGATACGCATTTTAAGTTCTGGAGATACCCGACATAACAGGGTACTACCCGTTTAGAATAAAGGAATATCTATTAATGAATTTAGAGAAATTTTTAGCCCACTGTACTATTTAACCCCTGAAATTCTGGAATCATACCATATATGACTAGATCAATATTTATTATTCATTTTATAGCTATTTCTATTGTAGGTTCCTTTACAGCTTGCAAGGAAAATAATTCTTCCATTTATATTATTTCACAACAGGACAGAACTACTAATTTAAACAGGCAAAAGAACTTATTCTATAGTGAATTCAATTTTATTATGGACACCAGTGGTGAATTGTACTTACATAAAAAAGATTCGTTACTGAATTGTTGCTCGACTGGAGCAAACTATAGTTATCCAGATTATATTGGCCTGATGCCTGCAGATTTGAATTTAGTATCTGATGATGACCTTGAAATAATATTAGATTCGATAACACATAAACCTAAACCGTCCATTAATTATATACAAATAGCAACCTTTTCAGATACTTTACAAAATAAAGTATTCTTTCATTTATTAAAGAAATTAAAAGCTCGTAAAATAGAACTCTACAATGTGCGATTGGCAACTGAAGAAGAAACAGAAGTTCTAAGAGCAAAAAAACAAAACAGCAGTTATGATTTCTATAAAGTAAAATGGAAATCAAGATTTTCAAATATGGTATTTCCACCACCTCCCCCCACAGAAGATAATTAGAAAGAATAAAAATTGGCAAGGTTCGGAACATACAATCGAATTATCTATTATACCATGGTTGTAAAGTGATTCAAATTGCTTGAAATTTTTGAATTCTAAATAGAACTAATAATAAATTTGCTGAGTTCAACAGATAAGTGCAATTTTTGAAAACAAATGACAAAATGATTTTGAGGTCATTTTGTCATTTGACTGAGTAGTGCAATCTTTGGATTGCTTATGTCAAAAAAATACACACAACTCAGTTTGGTACAAAGATACCAGATTGAAACCTTGATTAAAGCAGCAATTAGATATAATAAAATCGCTGAACAGCTTGGCGTCGATCCCTCTACTATAAGTAGAGAATTAAAATGTAATAAGGCAAAAAGTGGGCGAATAGCAAGTGTTTATGTCGCATCCAATGCCCAAATGAAAACCGACTTAAGACACAAGAAAAAGCCGAAATTTACTTAGTTTACTGATTGCATGAAAAAACAGATTTCTATCAGGCTTACAAAAAATAAGTGGATTCCGGAGATCATCAGTATTGTTGGAAAAGAAACAGATAAAGGCCCCATTAGTCATGAAGTAATTTATCAATGGATATGGAAATGCAAACAGGGAATCAAAGCCGAAGACAGACAACTTAAAGATTTATACACTACCCTAAAAAATGGTAAACGTAGACGAAAAAGAGGATCCAGAAACGATTCAAGAGGAATTATCCCAAACCGGGGTCTATCGAAAATCGTCCCTCCATTGTTAATCGCCGAAGCAGACCTGGAGACGTGGAAGTTGACTTTATGATGGGTAAAAATCATAATGGTGCATTATTAGTTATAACGGATAGGGCTACCCTTCACAAGTTTGAATAAACTTGACAATAGAAGCAGTGAAAACGTCGCTAAGAACCTAATTAAGAAATTTGTAAAATGTCAATATCCAATTCACACAATTACATTTGACAATGAAAAAGGATTTGCTGGGTATAGGGATGTTTCTAAAGCTTTACAAGCTTATTTTATCAGGCCCTATACAAGCCAGGATAAAGGAACTGTTGCAAATCGGATTGGCCAGATTAGGCAATTCTTGCCTAAAAAGACAGACCTTAGCAACGTAACAAACGAAGAAATAAAATCAGTAGTACTATTGCTAATTAACAGACCAGTTCGAAAATTTAATTATAAAACACCTAACCAGGGCTAGAACAGAAAATTTCACTAATTACTTGAACTTAGATTTTAAAAAAATGAATAATCTATTAACAATTGTGTTATCCCTAACAATATCAATATCATCAATGGGACAAACAATACAATTGAACCAAACAAAATCCACTAATGATTTTAAAATAAAAAATGGCACCTATGACATTTACTTGAATAAAAGCGATATCATTTCAGCTATTTCAGAAATTGATAGTAAACTGAATACAAACAATACTTTTTTATTGACATTAATTAAAGATAATAAGCTTACATCAATTGATATTAATGTTGTCTCTGAGAAAGAGACTGAATTTGCCAGTTTATTGAAATCTAATCTTGGAGTATTTCTACTACTAAAGGGGAAAGCCGCCATATTCACAGGAACAAATCCTATAAAACAAATCGTTGCTGATGAATCACCAAGGATGGTAGAGTTGGATGGAAGTTCAAGAACAAGCTTTTTTTTCTCGGAAGAAGGAAATGAAATACCTATATTTCTTGGAGATTTGGACTCAAAATTGAGAAAATAAATGAGTACTTTTAGTTATCACATCGTTTCAACATCCTATATTACGGCACTCCGGGCTATTTTATTCCCTCCTACGGCATCCAATACACCCGGATTAGTTCATGCAGAATGCATGACTGCAATGACGTTGGGCTCAAATATCTTTTCGCCATCGCGTATGCAACTAAGAAAGCTAATTTTATTTGCTCAGTGGGAAACTGAAGAAGCTATCGATACTTTCTTAACCAAAAAGAAATTAGGAAAGGATTTGGCAAAAGGATGGCATATCCGATTGCAATTTTTACGCCAATGGGGCAGTATTAATGAATTTAAAATACCAAAAGAAACAAATGAAATAGAAGACTACAACTCGCCTGTAGTTGCGGTTACTCTAGCCAGAATGAGACTAATGGAAGTTCCCAGATTTATTCGCTGGGGAAAACCTGTAGAAACTCTGGTCCGTGACCACCCAGGCACAACCTTATCCATGGCTTCCATAAGGCTTCCCAGAACAGTTTCAACTTTCTCAATTTGGAAATCTCTAAAAGAAATGACTGAAATGGTACAAGGGCATAGCAAAGTACCTCAACCTAAAAGGCATTTTAATGCCATGAAGGAACGCGACAGAAAAGATTTTCATTTTGAATTTACAACTCTGAGATTCAAACCAATTTCAGAATTTGGTGAATGGAATGGAGTATCCAACTATATTCCAAAAACCGATTTTCAAAAAAACTAATGGGATTCGCAAAACCAATGCAAAATATCCAGGACTGGATAACGCAGCAATGGGTTATCACCACTGGAAAAAAGATCGACCCAACAGCATATTCCTGGATAATTGGTCCTTTTGGAGAAAACAATGTATCCGGCAATAAATTTATCACGGAGCTTGCAGCAAAAGAAAAGCTAACAATTATTCAATCTGATAGAAATACAGGCTTATTACCATCAATAAATAAGCTCAAACTATCAGAAAATGAACTAGCCAAATTATCCCAACAAATAATAGATTTTTACGAAAAAACATCCAACTACGATTTTGAGTTCACTGTGAAATGGAATTCAATGTTCAAAGTATTTGGAATTTTGATCAGCAGCTTATTTAGTAGCAGATTGGGGCAGTTAAATTTACCCACCAACAACTCAATAGCATTTCAAAAATTAAGAAGTGAAATAATCACCCTGGTAGAATCAGAAAGCAACGAAACAAAGTATACATGCTGGCTTCGATATATTCAATCGAGCGACCAACCTATTTATTCTGGAATTTACGGAGTAAGCACCCTACCTTCCGGGAAACGATGCATTAAAGCTATTTTCCCACTACCAAATGGGAATGCTACCGTCCTTATGACTCCAAGAGTAAGTAATAATGGCGAGTTGATTCTTGAGTCTTCCGGAAACAGGTTTGGGGAAGCCGGATTATATTTTTTATTAAAAGACGCTAAAGGGAAATATTGGACGAAATATATAAAATCATTTCACGACTGTTTACATGTAAAAGCAGTTAATAACATATTATTAGCCGAACAGGTGCTAACACTTTGGGGAAAAGAAGTGCTTCGATTCAATTATAAGATCCAACTAAATAAACTAAAAGAAAACTAGTAGCATGTTTGCTCAGTCGTTAACGATACTTTTGTAATTTAGAAATATACATTATGAAGTTATCATACCTCCCTTCACTTATATTCATTTGTATATTTCTGTCGTTCTTCCCATTGTCATTGGATTATGCTACATCCGTTGTGCCTGGCTGGCATACCAGCATTTTTCCACCTTACTTTATCTGGCAATCCATAGTTGTGCTCATAATACTTTTAGTATCTATTGCATATTGGAATCTTTCAACAAAAACTGGCACAATAAACTGGATATTTTTTATTGTTCATTTCATTTTGACAATACCTGCTATAATTTTTTTGAAGTATGGCTTAATGATATTCAATTCAGTCATTATAAGCAAAGATGAATTACTAATCCCTATCTCGTTTGTACTAGGGCAGATTCTATTTATTGTTCATTATGTTCGAAGCTTACAAAGAAAACGCATTTAATAAACAGATGCCCGGTAAATTTAATAAAAGCTGTTCCTTGGGTAAAATAAAACTGTTACTGTTATTTACCGTTTTATTTATTTCATCCTGCACAGAAAGCGAAAGTAGATACCCGAAAAACCTTAACCAGGCAATTGGCTGGGATAAACCAATTCTGGAAGAATATTCGATTATCTATATAAAATTGGAACTTATCGATTCCATCCAAGATAAAAAAATTCATAAAAAACAGCTTGATGAGGCTATATTAAGGAGCTTAGAAACAAATAAATTAGGAACACTCGCTGAAAACGACTTTCCAGTCGAAAATGACTTTCATTTTATTGTAGGTAAAGACTATCAAAAAGCGATACTAAAAATTAGGGAAGTGGCAAAGCATCAGGGCTTAATAGATCATATAACTATCTACAAAAGAAATTACAAATCCGAAAAGAATTGGATAGATAAAATTATCTACCCTTAAATTCATTTTCAATGAATAAAAATATTAATACAAGATCATTCTCAATTTATATTGCATTATATGTGATCATATTAATACCCATCATCTCATTTAGCCAAACCGATTCTACTAAACACAAATTAGTAGAAAATCTATCGATTAAAATCTACAATTCATACCTGGATGCCAATATAGCAAAAGCCATGTGTGATACTATAAAATACAAACTGAGTACCGGACAGTATGATTCCACTTTAAATATGGACGAGTTTGTATATGAAATTAACGAAGACTTGAGAAGGGTCAGCAGAGATAATCATATTATTATTGATCCAGCTCATAGAAGTATGACAACTGATCCGAAATATTTGTACTTAGATAATCTAAGCAGAAAAAAAATGAAACGCCTTCGTAAAAAAGTTACACGGAGACAGGATGCATTCGACAAAAAATATAGAGCCCGAACGAAGCAGGATATGTTTAATTATGGAGAAATTAAAATATTACCTGGCAATATTGGTTATGTAGAGATTAAAGATTTCAAATCAGCATCTTTCTACAAAAAAGTAAATAAAAACCGTATAAGCATTGAAACCGTCCTTACTTATCTAAAAAATTCCAACTCCATTATACTTGATTTCAGGGAAAATCTTGGTGGCAATATTTTTCATGCTGCAAAATTTTCTTCTCATTTTGCTGAATCGAAAGGGGCTTATTTTATAACAACAGAGATTCTATTCAGAATAGACTCAAGCGGACGTGACAAAGAGTATAAATTTCCGAGAAAATATTACACTGATACTACCATCAAAAACAACCTGGTAGGCTCCAAACATATATATATTCTTACAAGCAAAAGAACATTCTCGGCCGGCGAACTGGTAACGCAAAAACTGAGGCTACTTAATCAGAACACAACAGTAGTTGGAGAAGCAACTACGGGTGGTGGCAACGGATATTGCGAAACATTTTTTGATAACTACTTTACCGCCGTCATCCCCAATATTAGAGTATTTGACGAAAACAATTTTAATCACTCAATTGAAGGCATAGGTATTAAACCTGATATTCAAAGTAGTGCTGATAGTGCATTTTCAATAGCGTATGGATTAGCTTTATTACCCAATACTGACACAACTGGAGTAAAGACAAAATATTACAAAAAGGAACGAACAATTATCGATAACAGAGAGCCCTATTTCCATAGAAATTTTTCCAGTTATATTGGAGATTACAGAAAAGTAGTAATCACTCTGGAAAATGATAAATTATTCATGACGTATGATTTTTATTTAAGACAACTGCTTATTCCGGACGCAATCGATTTTTTCCTCACAGAAAGATTTAAGTTTGTACGATTTGTCAGAAATACAAACAACGAAGTAGTGGAGATTCAAATCAAGCACAAAGATGGTTATTTAGAAAAGTTTCGAAAAGTTTAAAATCGCTAATTTTGAGTCCTCTTCCATTCCAAACGTATAGCGATGCTACTGAATATTTTGGAGTACAAATACCTGAATTATTCTTTAATAACCTGATTACAGTTGAAACTTACTGTAATCGAAATGGCTACCATCCACTTGACATTTTGGATGACCTCTTCGGATTTGAAATAATTGAAGCAAACGAAGCAAGATACCAACAAACACCTATAGAATTGTTTCCATTTGGCAAAACAGCATTTGCTGGAACACATTTCGGATTTGTTATTCATACCCAAGACAATGAAGACTATCCCTCAGGTGAATTATGCCCCATGGATTCAGATGGTTTAATACACATTGGCAACACCTCCCATGCATTATTTCAAAATTTGCTCACAGATCCTATTTTAATTGATAAACATTCACAATTATTGAAAGTGCTGGAACTGGAACCTATAATTAGGAAACAAAAACGATATGACGCGAACGGAAATGGACTTAGAATAACTGTACAGCCCAAAAATGGATGGAGATTTGTTAATACATCTGATGGTGTTGGCGTTTTTGCAGAGGAGAAATATTTTGACACTTCACATGAACTATTTATAAACGATATAAATAGCGCCAAAAGAGTTGAATGTTTTGAAGAATCAACCGAAGAAATGAGACGTAAAGGATTTTATGGATCACAGCTATTTTATTTGAAAGAACTCTATTGGTATGAATGGACAAATTATGAACTCGCTAAAAAATATCTAAATCAAATGCTATTGCCTTATGAGCAGTTAGGCAGGCAACATTTATATGATACAGCAAAAGAAATACTTGATTCATTCGATGTACGGTACCCTGAATGGCAGTAAATAGCTGGTCATGTTAATTCATTTCACTTAACCTAATAACCTAGTTTTCAACAATTTGCCTTCACCTGAAATATTATATATTTGCAGTATGGATTGGCAGAATCATATTATCTCAGATAAACAGGTCCTTCTGGGCAAGCCAATTATAAAGGGTACAAGAATTTCGGTAGAATTAATTCTTGAACTCTTTGGTTCAGGCTGGACAGAAAATCAAATTTTGGAAGCATACCCGAATCTTACAACTGATTCTTTGCGCGCCGTCTTTGCTTACCTTAAGGACTGCCTTCAACAGGAATTATATTTTCCAATTTCTGCCTGATGTTTCTTGCAAATGAAAATTTTCCCAAGCCCAGCATCCTATTATTACGTGAGGCAGGGTTTCATATTCTTAGTATACAGGAATTAAAGCCTGGCATTGCTGACATTGAAGTGGTTGAGATTGCCCTACGTGAAAACTTAATCATTTTGACTTTTGATCGAGACTACGGTGAAATTGTATTTCGGTATTCGTCTGTTAATAAACCCGGCGTAATTTACTTTAGAGAGAAAGGCGCTGATCCATTATTTGCAGGAAGAAAATTATTGAAACTATTGCTGGAAGAGACAATAAAATTTGAAGCCGCATTTTCTGTAATTGAACAAAACAACATCAGACAAAGGGTATACTAATCCTATTTACCTGAGAATTCATTTTGAACCAATCGGAGTTCGGGGCTATCACCCCAAAAGTCCATGGGACAATTGATAACGCGAAGTCGCCCCCTCCCAGCCTCCATCTTCAATTGCCCCTTTCTCCTTTCCTACATCCTCCATTCCCCCTCCTCCTTTCCCCCTTTCTTCGCAAAAACAAATGCTAGTTAGTATTTTAATCAAAGAATTTTCAAGCATTTAGGAGTTATTCTAGACATCCCCCAAGTTTTCTGCACCGAATTTGCTCAAATTTTAAGAAATTAGCGGTTCTATTATAATTTTTGAAAAATGAGTACAAGCCCGAAGACCCTGTTTGCGAAAGTGTGGGATGCACATGTGGTGAAAAGTATTCCGGACGGACCGGATGTTTTATTGATCGATCGTCATTTTATTCATGAAGTTACGAGCCCGGTTGCCTTCCTCGGACTGGAAACACGTGGACTTTCTGTCCTCTTCCCCGAAAAAACATTTGCAACCGCCGACCATAATACCCCTACCATCAACCAACACTTGCCGGTTGCCGATCCTCTTTCCGCCAACCAGCTGAAAGCCCTTGAAACCAATACCGCCAAGTATGGCATCTCACATTGGGGACTAGGTAACCCAAAAAATGGTATCGTACATGTTGTTGGTCCGGAGAATGGAATTACCCTTCCGGGCATGACCATCGTATGTGGCGACAGCCATACTTCCACACACGGTGCTTTTGGTGCCATCGCCTTTGGTATTGGTACCTCAGAAGTGGAAATGGTGCTGAGCTCACAGTGTATCATGCAGCCCCGCCCCAAAACCATGCGCATCTCCGTGAATGGTAAACTCAATAAAGGTGTTCTTCCTAAAGATGTGGTGCTCTATATCATTTCACAACTGACTGCAGCAGGTGCTACCGGTTATTTCGTTGAATTTGCAGGTGAGGTATTCGAGCAGATGAGCATGGAAGGCCGCATGACAGTATGTAACATGAGTATCGAGATGGGCGCCAGAGGCGGTATGATCGCCCCGGATGCTACCACGTTCAATTATATCAAGGGCAGAGAAAAAGCTCCTAAAGGCGAAGCCTGGGAGAAAGCACTGGATTATTGGAAAACCCTGCACACCGAGGCAGGCGCCAGCTTTGATAAAGAATATGTGTTTGATGCTGCTAACATTGAACCGATGATCACCTTCGGTACCAACCCCGGTATGGGCATCGGTATCAGCAAAAATATTCCTGTTTCCCATGAAAGCGGCAGTGGCAAATCCAGCTACGAAAAATCTCTCAACTATATGGGTTTCCATGAAGACGAACCCATGCTGGGCAAACCGGTGGATTATGTATTCATCGGTTCCTGCACCAATGGTCGCATTGAAGATTTCCGCGCCTTTGCTTCTATTGTAAAAGGTCGAAAAAAAGCAGATAATGTTACTGCCTGGATCGTACCAGGTTCACATATCGTAGAGCAGCAAATCAAGGAGGAAGGCATTCTCGATATCCTGACAGAGGCGGGATTCTCCTTGCGTCAGCCCGGATGTTCCGCCTGCCTGGCGATGAACGATGATAAAATCCCTGCAGGCAAATACGCTGTGAGCACCAGCAACCGCAATTTCGAAGGAAGACAAGGTCCGGGTGCCCGTACCATGCTGGCTAGTCCACTTGTAGCAGCCGCCGCCGCAGTAACCGGAGTAGTAACCGATCCCCGCGAACTGATTTGATAACCCTACTTCATAATTCACACTTCATACTTCATACTTCCATTCATGGCTTACGATAATTTCACCATCCTCCGTTCCACCGCAGTTCCCATGCCTATTGAAAATGTGGATACGGACCAGATCATCCCTGCGCGTTTTTTAAAAGCAACCGAGCGCAAGGGTTTTGGAGATAACCTGTTCCGCGATTGGCGCTATAACAGTGATAATACCCCGAAAACAGATTTCGTTTTAAACAACCCCATCTATACCGGAAAGATCCTTGTAGCCGGAAAAAACTTCGGTAGTGGCAGCAGTCGCGAGCACGCAGCCTGGGCCATTTACGATTATGGTTTCCGTTGCGTAGTATCCAGCTTCTTTGCTGATATCTTCAAGAACAACTCACTAAACATAGGTATTCTGCCCGTGCAGATTTCAGCTGAATTTCTGGATAAAATCTTCAAAGCAATTGAAGCGGATCCTAAAACTGAAATCGAAGTAAACCTGCCGGAACAAAGCATTACGATCCTGGCAACCGGTGAAAAAGAATCCTTCGATATCAATGGTTATAAAAAACACAACCTGATGAATGGATTCGATGATATCGATTACCTGCAGGCGATGAAAGAAGAGATCAAAGCCTTTGCAGCGAACAGCCCCTATTAATAGCAAGCCCTACCAACATGTCACCCGCCAAGCGTTCCCTTGAGATCATGGATACCACCCTTCGGGATGGTGAGCAGACCAGCGGGGTTTCTTTTTCCGCCTCGGAGAAGTTAACCATCGCGCAATTATTGTTGACCGAAGTAAAAGTGGATCGTATTGAAATTGCCTCCGCCCGCGTTTCTGAAGGCGAATTTGATGCAGTAAAAAAAATCACCAAATGGGCCAAGGCAAACGGACTCCTGCACAAAGTGGAAGTGCTTACGTTTGTGGATGGTGATGTCAGCATTCAATGGATGCAACAGGCCGGAGCCAAAGTGATGAACCTGCTCACCAAAGGATCACTGAATCACCTTACGCATCAACTGAAGAAAAAGCCCACAGAACATTTTGCGGATGTAAAAGAAGTACTGGCGCTGGCGAAGAAAAAAGGAATCGATGCCAATATATATTTAGAAGACTGGAGTAATGGTATGCGGCATTCGCCGGATTATGTATACCAGTACCTCGACTTCCTCATAACGCAGCCGGTTAAACGAATCATGCTGCCCGATACGTTGGGCATTCTTACGCCCGATGAAGTAAGGGAATATGTTTCGGCTATTGTACAACGTTATCCGGGTATCCATTTTGATTTTCACGCGCACAATGATTACGACCTCGGTACCGCCAATGTACTGGAAGGAGTAAAAGCCGGCGCGCATGGTTTACATCTTACTATCAATGGGATGGGCGAACGCGCAGGTAATGCGCCCCTGGCAAGTGCCATCGCGGTATTGAATGATTTCATGCCGGGAGTTAAAACCAATGTGGTAGAGAAATCGCTTTACACGGTAAGCAAACTGGTGGAGACCTTCTCCGGATTCCGTATTCCTGTGAACAAACCGGTAGTAGGCGAAAACGTATTCACGCAAACAGCCGGCATCCATGCCGATGGCGACAAAAAGAATAAACTCTATTTCAGCGACCTGATGCCCGAGCGTTTTGGTCGCCAGCGCAAATACGCCCTGGGTAAAACCAGTGGCAAAGCCAATATCGAAAACAACCTGGCACAACTAGGCATCCAGTTGTCCGACCAGGATCTGAAAAAAGTAACACAACGTATCATTGAATTAGGTGATCGCAAAGAAGTGGTAACGCAGGCAGACCTGCCCTATATCATTTCGGATGTGCTTGACAGTAATACTATCGAGGACAAAGTGCGCATCGAAAATTATGCCCTGGTGCATGCCAAAAACCTGAATCCTTCGGTTACGATCAAAATAAGTATTGCCGGAGAGGAATTTGAGGAGCAGGCACAGGGCGATGGCCAGTACGATGCCTTCATGAATGCCCTCAAGAAAATTTACAAACAGAAAAAAATCGAGTTGCCTTTGCTGGTCGATTATGCGGTGCGGATTCCACCCGGCGGAAAAAGTGATGCACTTTGTGAAACCGTCATTACCTGGAAGAATCAGCAAAAGGAATTTAAAACACGCGGACTCGATAGTGACCAAACTGTATCGGCCATCAAAGCCACACAGAAAATGCTTAATATTATCTGAACAATAACCCTTTCAATCAATGGCGAATAAAAAGATTTTAGTGGTGCCCGGAGATGGCATCGGACAGGAAGTGACAGCAGTAGGCAAACAGGTATTGGATGCCATCGCGGCCAAATTCGGACACAGTTTTACCTATGATGAAGCGCTGATCGGGCATGTAGCCATTGAAGCAACCGGACAGGCATTGCCGGATGAATCGCTCGCTAAAATGAAAGCCTCTGATGCCGTATTATTCGGCGCAGTAGGACATCCTAAATACGATAATGATCCCTCTGCGAAAGTACGTCCGGAGCAGGGATTGCTGAAAATGCGCAAGGAGCTGGGCTTGTATGCCAACCTTCGCCCCATTAAATTATTTGATGAATTACTGGATGCGTCCAGCATCAAACCTGAGATCCTTCGTGGAGCTGATATCCTCTTCTTCCGGGAGCTGACAGGTGATATTTACTTCGGTGAAAAAGGTCGCAAGAATGAGGGTGATACGGCCTATGATCTGGCAGAATACAGTCGCTATGAAGTAGAACGCATTGCACGCAAGGCATTTGATGCAGCACGTACGCGTCGCAAGAAATTATGTTCGGTAGATAAAGCCAACGTACTGGAAACCTCCCGTCTCTGGAGAGAAGTGGTACAGAAAGTAGCACAGGATTATCCCGATGTGGAAGTGGAGCACCAGTTCGTGGATGCAACAGCCATGTTGCTGATTAAGGATCCGCGTCGTTTTGATGTGGTGGTTACAGCCAATTTGTTTGGTGATATTCTGACTGATGAAGCTTCACAAATCGCAGGCTCCATGGGCATGCTGGCCAGTGCCTCTATTGGTGATGGTACTGGTGTATATGAACCTATTCACGGATCTGCGCATGATATTACAGGAAAAGGAGTTGCGAACCCACTGGCTTCTATTCTCTCCGCTGCTCTGCTGCTGGATATTTCCTTCGGAATGAAAGCAGAATCTGAAGCAGTGATCAATGCGGTAGACAAGGTGCTGAAAGCAGGTTATCGCACAGGAGATATTGCGGATGCTAATACGCCGAAAGATAAAATTTTGGGAACGGCGGCGATGGGGGAAAAGGTATTGGCGGAGATATAAGGTATTCCATGTGGTAGATTTACCGGGCGGGATATACCCGACCGGAAAATCTACCGGAAAATTCACCCGACCGGTGAAATCAGACTACCGGAGTAAGTTTATACGGATACACTTTACGTGAATTCCACTGCGCCACATAGATATTCTCTTCATCGTCCACACAAACATCATGGGGATAGGCAAAAAGTGGATTCAGCTGCGTGAGCGGTTGTAATACCCCATTCTTGTAAACAGGTTCATTTCCACCGGGATTGGATACCACTTTATTGTTCTTATCCAGGATGGTGATAAAACCGGAAGACTGCCAGGGACGATCACTTGATTGCAGCACCGCCGCATAGAGATAATCGCCTTTGATAACAGGGCGACAAACCCAGGCACCGGGCAGCGCAATGGTATTGAGATAATTTCCTTTCAGATCATATCGCTTGAAGGCATTCTCTTCGCGCGACGTAACAATCAGGCAGGGATTCTTTTTATCGCGGTTATCAAAGCAAACACCGTGTGCATTCTTCAGGTGTTTGGACTCAGCTCCACGTCCGCCGAAATAACCCAGGAATTTCCCTTTAGCATCATAGTGCAGGATATAATCCTTGCCATAGCCATCTGCTACAAAGATATCTCCATTGGGTGCGATGGTTGTTTCTGTAGGCACATACTCATCCGCCTTGCTGTAAATCCCCGCCTCTTTGGGATAATCCAGTACCATCAGCTCGCGGCCATCCACGGTTGTCTTGATCACCTGGTGACGGTTATTATCACAGATAAACAGCACATCTGTTCCATTCTCATTGAATAGCGTTAAACCATGTGCGCCTGGATAGGTAGTACCCCAGTAACTGAGCAGCTTGCCACCCTTGTCATAGATCATCACATTGTTCTTGGTTTCATTGGTCAACAGGATGATGCGCCCCTTGGCGTCCTGCACCATTTCATGGCAGTCGTTCACAGGGGTTTTCGACACATCCGCCTGACTCCAGCGGGTATCAATCTTATAGCGCTTAGGACCATGCCCGAAGCGGGGTTCCTGGCTAAGGCCATCAATCGGGTTGATCATTAATCCTGCCATGGCAAGGGAGCTGTTTTTGACAAATTTTCTACGATCCATACCTTAAATATACAGAATCCCCACCGCCTCCATCAGCCCAACCTTACGAACTCTTACCCGATTCTTAAACAATTTTAACATCGTAGGTAAGCTGTACCAATCCAGTTGGAAAAGTATTGGCTGACCGGAAAACCAACTCCTGTTCAGGCAACCCCTCTCTGAACAAGCGAATCCCATCTCCTACCAAATGAGGTATAACGGAAACGATCAACCGATCAATTAATTTCGCGGACAGTAAAGCTGCTACAACTCCCCCACCTCCATCACAGTAAATATGTTTCCCGGGTGATGCTTTCAAGGAACGTACCAATTCTACCGGATCTGTAACAAACTCCACGTTCTCATCTGAACCTTTTCGGGTCGTTGATACCACGTAACATTTTTTGTCGCGATGATGGAACTCCCAACCAATACTGAGCACTTTATCATAAGTACGCCTTCCCCAGATCAATGTATCCACCTCATGTTGAAACGAAGCATACCCATAATCTTCTCCTGCTAATTCTACTTTGCTTAAAAAATCAAGATTGTCATCTTTGCCTGCGATGTACCCATCCAGACTCATAGCGATGTAAAGAATGCATAAACGTTTTGAAGTTTCCTTGCTCATAAAAGTATTATTTTGATAAAATCAGGTTGTTTTTTGATACTGCTGGCTGCAATCTGAAAATTACATTATATTAATGGTCCCTAATTATAACTGCTGACATGAGTCGCCTGCTTGCCTTATTCGTTGCATTACTATTGCCATTTATGATGAATGGTCAGGCGACTGAATTTCGCTTCGCACAACTCAATATTTCTCATGGCTTATCCAACAACCAGGTCAACTGTATTTTTAAGGACGAACGGGGATTCATGTGGTTTGGTACCATGTCGGGACTCAATCGCTACGATGGCTATGGCTTCAAAACCTATCGGCACCGCGAGGAAGACAGCACCACCATCATGGATGATCATGTTTCTACGATTGTGGAAGGTCCGGATCGAAAACTCTGGATCCGCACGCAAAGTACCTGGAACCTATATGATCCCTTTACAGAAAAGTTTAGCCGGCGTTCGGATCGCTACCTGCTTTCACGAGGATTACCAATAGATGGTTTAGTAACCATCATCAAACAACAGCAGGATTATTATTTCATCTATGCAGATGCAGGCGTGTACAAGGTTTCAGACAAAGGAAAACCCAAACAGCTTCGCACCACCCGAATAGAAAAAGGAATACCAAATCCTATTACCTGCGCGGCACTGGATTCAAAAAAATATCTCTGGCTGGTAAGGTACAATGGATTATTGGAAAAATATGACGTGGATCAGGATAAAGTATTGGTGCAGACCCGGATCATACAAAAGCAATCTATCAAACCAATACTAGGCTTTTCCATGTTCATTGATAAACAGGATGAAATCTGGATTTATCATAGAAACAATTCAGAAGGTGTTTATCATTACAATCCGGCCCGTAATTCCATTCATCGGTATCATGAAAAATCAACTCCTCTTGCACTCAGCAGTAATACCATTACCGGAGTTGCACAGGATGCATCCGGACAAATCTGGATCATCACCGATCATGGAGGAGTGAATATTATTAGTGCAGACCGCGCTGCTATACAGGTCTTGAAATCAAAAGAAGGTGACCCCGGTTATATCGCAGAAAATGCACTCTATGCAGTGTATCCGGATGATCAAGGCATTGTTTGGTTGGGCACCTACAAAAAAGGAATCTCTTATTACGACCCCAATAGTTTGCAGTTTCCTCTTGTGCGCCATCAACCTGCCAACCGGAATAGTTTGCCATTTGAAGATATCAATGCCTTTGTAGAAGATAAAAAAGGAAATCTCTGGATCGGCTCCAATGGAGGTGGCCTGATTTATTACGATCGGCAGCAAAATAGCTTCCGGCAATTCCGTCATCAACCAGAAAACCCAAACTCCTTAAGCAACGATGTAATTGTAACACTCTACCTGGATCACCAGGATAAATTATGGATTGGAACTTACCAGGGCGGTATGGACTGTTTTGATGGTAAAACGTTTATGCATTACCGTCACAATGAGCAGGACCCGAATTCCCTTGCGGCCAACAATGTATTTACCATATTTGAAGACAGCAACCTGAATCTCTGGATCGGCATGTTGAATTCGGGACTGGATCGCCTGGACCGTAAGACCAATACTTTCTATCATCACAACCTGGGTGTTCCCAATACCCTGCATCATGATAATGTTACCAGTCTGATGGAAGATTCAAGAGGGAATCTCTGGATCGGAACTTCCTGGGGAATTGATGTATTGGATAAATCGAGTGGGCGATTTATCAATTATACGGCAGAAAACAGCAAGCTGAGTTATAACAGTGTAAATGGCATACTGGAAGATCACAACGGGAATATCTGGGTAGCCACGCAACGCGGACTCAATGTTTTACCAAGAGGCAAAACTGAATTTCTCTCCTTCAGTTTAAAAGACGGATTACCGGATAACACGATCCTGGACATCCTGCAGGACAATCAAAAAAAACTATGGGTGAGTACCAAGTCCGGTTTATCCAGAATTGAGATATTAATAGAGAATGGAAGTGCGGCTGGCATCCGCTGCATGAATTATAATGAACATGATGGCTTACAAAGCCGGGAATTCAACCGGTACGCTGCCTATAAAACCAGGTCGGGGGAATTGATATTCGGAGGTGCTTATGGATTCAATCTCTTTAAACCTGAGTTGCTGAAAGCCCCGGTTCATCAGCCTCCTGTTGTCTTAACTGATTTTCAGCTCTTCAACAGAACAGTAAGCGTGGGTGAAAAAGTCAATAACCGTGATGTCTTACTGCAATCCATAACCGAAACAAAGGAATTGAAACTGGCGCATAATCAGAATGATTTTACCATCCAGTTCGCAGCACTGGGTTATTCCAATGCAGCCAAAATCAGGTATGCCTACCTGTTAGAGGGGTTTAATAAGGACTGGATCATTGCCAATGGCAATACCCGGATGGCCACTTATACCAACCTGGATCCAGGCGACTACACCTTCCGGGTTAGAACCTCGAATGCGGAAGGCGGATGGAATGAAGAAGCGCTTTCAGTACAGCTAACCATCGCACCGCCATTCTGGAAAACACCCTGGGCTTATCTCTTGTATGCAGTTACAATAACAGCAGTCATTTATTTTGCCCGCCGACAGATCATCCGAAGAGAGCAGATGCGCATGCAATTAGCCATAGAACGACAGGAAGCACAACGCATCCGGGAGCTGGACCAGATGAAGACACGATTTTTTACCAATGTGAGTCATGAGTTCAGAACTCCTATTTCACTTATCCTGATTCCTATTCAGAAGATGATCACAGAAACTGCTCCTGGGGAAATGCGCAACCAGTTCGAGATGATCAACCGCAATGCGAAACGATTGCTGAACATGGTGAATGAACTGCTTGATTTCCGCAAGATGCAGGAACATCAGCAGCGACTGCAGGTATCAGAGTCTGACATTATTGCTTATATCCAGGAAGTGGCTGCATCGTTTAATGATATGGCCAATAACAAACACATTGAATACCGATACCAGGGGATTACCGATCCTGTTAAGATGTATTTTGATAAGGAAAAACTGGAACGGATTCTTTTTAACCTCTTGTCCAATGCGTTCAAATTCACGCCAGAGCGTGGACAGGTAAAATTGGAAGTTAAGACCTGTAAGGGGGAAGCAGGTCCTCTGTTGGAAATCAATGTAACTGACAATGGTATTGGTATACCAGCTGATCAGCGAGATAAAATTTTCGAACCATTTTACCAGGCCGGCTCACCGGAACATATTTTAAACCAGGGAAGTGGAATTGGCTTATCGATCACCCGGGAATTTGTGGAAATGCATGGAGGACAAATTAAAGTGGAGCCGGTAACACCCAAAGGGAGCTGCTTCCGAATTTATCTTCCCATCAAAGCAAGTACACTTGAAAGTTCAGATCCGACACATGTGCTGGAAAGCAGTCAGCAGTTGTTCAAGAAACCAACCCTGTTATTGGTAGAGGATAATGACGATTTCCGCACCTATTTAAAAAATAGTTTACGGGAACATTTCAATATTATCGAAGCCGTGCAGGGAATGGAGGGATGGAAAAAAGTATTGAGCGCACATCCCGACCTGGTGGTGAGTGATATCAGCATGCCCATCCTTTCCGGTATTGAATTGTGCCGAAAGATCAAGACGGATTCCCGGACCAGGCATATACCTGTCATACTCTTAACTGCATTAGAAGGAGAAGTAACAGAATTGCAGGCACTGGAAACCGGTCCGAATGATTACATGACCAAACCTTTTAATTACGATATACTTTTCTCACGGATTAAAAACCTGCTGAATTACCAATCGGTGGTAAAAGAAACTTATCAAAAACAGTTGGAAGTAAATCCGTCTGAACCTGAAGTGGAGGAAGAGGGAGAAGATCAGTTTATCAGAAAGGCATTGGCAATTATTGAAAAAAACATGGGGGATGCAGAATTTAATGTAGATAACCTGCGGCAGGAACTTTACATGAGCCGAACCAGCCTGTATAAAAAAGTGTTAGCATTAACCGGACAAACACCCATTGAGTTCATTCGCCAGATTCGTTTGAAAAGAGCTGCTCAATTGCTTGAAAAGTCCAATCATAATGTTACGGAAGTAGCTTATATGGTTGGATTCAACAACCCAAAATACTTTGCCCGTTACTTTAAAGAAGCTTTCGGACAACTTCCTTCACAATACCAGCAGGAACGAAAAGCTAAAATTGTACCAGGTCCTGGTACTTTTCCTACCGACTAAACAAATCAACCCCTACAAAAGATCAAAAAATAGAGGGTTGCGAACATTTTGATACCCTCAAAGAACAGTTTAGCATACCTGTTTTTTTGAAGAGGGGGATAAATTAGTTCATTCTTAACGATACAATTAGCTTGCTTATGCACAAAACCAAAACTACACGCAAGTGGGTGGTTCCTCTCTGCGTCTTTCTATTCGGCCTGTTGCTGGCCCAGACGCTCTCCGCACAAACAGGGGACAGAACCATTACCGGCAGGATTACCGGCGCTGATAATTTGCCTGTGGCCGGTGCCACCATCATGATCAAGAACACCCAACGGGGTTACAACACTGATGAAAAAGGAAATTTCAAGTTAACTGCCAAAACAGGAGAGGTACTGGTAATTTCCTATGTAGGTTTTGAAACCCGGGAAGTTCCGGTTGGAAATTCCAACACCCTCAACATCACGCTGCGAACGGCCAATGCCAACATGAGTGAAGTGGTGGTAATCGGTTATGGTGCAACCAAAAGAGCCAACCTTACCAGTGCACAAACCACAGTATCCTCCAAGGATATGGATCGAACGATCAACACCACGCTGGAACAGGCTATCCAGGGTCGTGCCGCGGGTGTGTATATCACACAGAACTCCGGTCAGCCAGGTGGTGGTATCTCTGTGAATATTCGCGGGGTGAATACCATCAATGGAAGTAATGAACCCCTTTATGTAATTGACGGAGTTCAGATACAGGGATCCACGGTGAATTTTGGTCCGCAAAGTTCCTCCAACCCAATCGCGGGACTCAATCCGAACGACATTGATAATATCCAGGTATTACAGGGTCCATCTGCTACCGCAGTATATGGTTCACGTGCAACCAATGGAGTCATCCTGATCACTACTAAACGTGGTAAATCCGGTGATACCAAATTCAATTATGGTTACCAATACAGTGTTCAACGTCCACCTCAAAAGATGGATGTAATGAACCTGCGTGAGTATGCGACGATGGTAAATCAGTTTCATGCGATCGCGGGTGGTGAAACGCCTGCTGAATTCCTGGATCCAAGTCTGCTTGGAGAGGGAACCGACTGGCAGGGAGAATTGTTCCGCAATGCGCCCATGCAAAAACATCAGCTGAGTGTGAGTGGTGGTAATGAAAAGACAACTTACTACCTGGCAGGAGATTATCTTAAGCAGGATGGTATCGCATTAGGTTCAGGCTTTGATCGTTACTCAGCAAGATTAAACCTGGATAACAAACCTCGCGAATGGGCAACTATTGGTGCGAGTCTGAGTTTCAACCAGACCAATGAAAACCTGACTACCAGCCAGGAGAATATCATCGCCAATGCGTTGCGCTTAACTCCACAGATTCCGGTGAAGAACCTGGATGGTAGTTGGGGTGGAGGGGATGAAACCAATGGTGCGAATCAGTTTGCACCTGTGAACCCCATCGCAATAGCAACCCTGACTACCAATAAATTTGTTCGTCGCCAGATTTTGGGAAGTCTGAATGTGGGTATCAAACTAACTAAGGATCTTCAATTCAGAACATCTTTCAACACTAACCTCGGCTTTGGCAATTCGGATTATTACCAGCCGGCTTACCGGATTGGATGGGCAGTAAATGATCGCGCCAGCCTGAGCCAAGGTAACAGTACCAATACCTATTGGAACTGGAACCAGATGCTGGAATACAATAAACAGTTTGGTGATCATCAGGTAGGCGTGATGGTTAGTCACGAAGCACAGGAATCCAACTGGAAAAATACAGGTGCTGTACGTACCGGGTTCCTGACCAATGATATCCTTGATCTGAATGCAGGTGATCCCTTAACTGCTACCAACTCAGGAGGATCCGGCGACTGGGCGATGGAATCTTATTTCGGTCGTCTGAATTACAACTATGATAACCGCTATATTTTGGTAGGTACTATTCGTCGCGATGGTTCCGGCAATTTCGGTCCGGAGAACAAGTGGGGAACCTTCCCCTCTGTTTCAGCAGCCTGGAGAATTTCTCAAGAGAAGTTTTTCAAATCCGGCTTTATCAGTGAATTGAAACTGCGACTGGAAACTGGTACCACGGGTAACCAGGGTGGAAGTGGATATATCTACTCTCCTATGGCAACATCACCCACGCCAACCGGAACCGGATTCCTGCCAAGCAGGTATAGCAATCCCGGTTTGAAATGGGAAGAAACCAAGACCAACAATATCGGCTTGAATATTGGCCTTGCGCAAAACCGCATCAATTTTGAATTCGATTATTATGTAAAGAATACAGATAACCTGTTACTCGACAACCCGCTTCCCTGGTACATGGGAACCAATGGTACGGGTTCAGTAGGATCGCCACAGGTAAACATCGGAACATTACAGAACAAAGGTTGGGGCCTCACTATCAATACCGTTAATATCAACAACAAAAAACTGCGTTGGGAATCGAACCTGAACCTCTCCAGTTTCAAAACAAAGATTAAGAAATTCTATTCTGAAACTGCTTTCATCGATCGTACCTCCTGGTGGCTGGAAGACTGGACACAGCGTTCTGCAGTTGGACAAGCACCCTGGCTGTTCCGCGGATATGTGGAAGAAGGTATTTTCGGAAGTATAGAAGAAATCGAAAACAGTCCGGTTCCAGTAGACAACAATGGCAACCGGCTGCCAATTGATCAGGCCAATGGTCTCTGGGTGGGTGATATCAAATTCAAGGATATCAATGGTGATGGCATCATTGATGAGAAAGATCAGACCACTATTGGTAATCCCTGGCCGAAATTATTCGCCGGTTTTACCAACAGTTTCTCTTACAAGGGATTTGATCTGAGCATCCTAATCACAGCCACTTATGGAAATGATATCTATAACTATATCGCGAAGGTTAATTCCAATCCGAACAATATCAACCTGAGCCGCAACCTGCTGGTTGGGGTGATGGATTATGCAAAACCGCATACTGATAACAGTGGTAAAGTGGTGTTGGAGAATCCTGGTACGGATGTTCCGAGAATCAGTTATGGACCGAATAACAACCATGCACGTCCCACCAGCAAGTGGGTGGAAGACGGATCTTTTATCCGCCTCAAAAACGTAACACTTACCTACAATCTACCGGTAAACCTGATCGCCAAACAGCGCATTGTAAAAGGAGCCAGAATGTCGATCAGTGGACAGAATATTTTCACGCTGACTAACTACAGCGGACTGGATCCTGAAGTAGGTGCCTATGTAGGAAGGGATGCAAGTGCAGCCAACCAGGCAATCGGACTGGATTTTGGTCGCTATCCCCTGACACCGGTGTATGCATTCACTATTGGTCTTGACTTTTAAAATTATTTGCCATGAAAAGAATTCATTCGATACTATATAGTTTTCTACTGCTGCTGGTAATTGGATTGAGCGCCTGCAGCAAGGATTTCCTTGAGCGACCACCAACCGATGCCATTGTGGATGGAAGTTTTTACCAGACCGATGAGCAGGTACTTGCAGCCACATCACTGCTGTACAGCCGGGTATGGTTTGATTACAATGATAAAGCATCCTATAACCTGGGCGATTTTCGTGCGGGCACAGCTTATTCCGCCTGGAATGATCGCGGCAACGTATTATTTAACACAACTGGTAATACACCAGAGAATGGAACAGCCTGGCGCTCGTTCTTTATTGTAGTGGGACAATCTAACCTGGCGATTGAAAACATCAACCGCTATGCAGGTGCAGGAGTTTCACCTGAAGTAAAAAAGATGGCGATTGCAGAAGCACGTTATATGCGCGCACTGGCCTATCGTTTCCTGGTAATGAACTGGGGTGCGGTTCCGGTTATCGAAAACAACCTGGCACTGCTGTCAGATACCTCCATTACCCGCAACACAGTAAGCAGTGTATGGAGATTTATCACCAACGAGATGAGAGCGGTAGTGGAAGACCTGCCATTGACCTCTGTGCGCCCGGGACGTTTAAACAAATGGGCGGCAGAAGCCATGCTCGCAAGGTTTTATCTCACGAGGGCGGGAGTAAGCGCAGAAGGAAATGGTCAGCGTAATCAGCAATTCCTGGACAGTGCGAAATATTATGCAGAGCGTGTGATTACCCAAAGTCCCTACAGGTTGCTGAACAATTATGCTGATCTGTTCAAATATCCTTATGACAATAATTCGGAATCCATTTTCTCCCTGCAATGGGCTTATTCTCCCGGAGCCTGGGGATCACAGAATTCAACTCCGGCTTACCTGGCTTATAGTGCGGATATTGCAAACGGTGATGGCTGGGGAGGTGATAAAGGCGCTACCTGGTGGATGATATCTCTGTATGATGGCATCACTGCTACACCCAGTGGAGGATTACAGGGACGCACTCTGGATCAGCGCTTGAAAGCAACCTTCATGTTACCCGGATTTCATTATCCTGAAATTACACAGGCCATACCGGGCGGAAAACAGGAACTGGTATTTCCCTTTACCGGATCTGATAACAATTTCCTCTCGATTAAAAAGTACGTATGTGGAAAAGCAGAAGACATGGATGGCAAAGCTGCACAGCAGTATTATGAGTATGATACCTACATGATGCGACTGGCAGAAGTATACCTGATCTATGCTGAAGCGGAATTGGGTAACCAGGAAAGCACATCAGATGCAAAGGCAATGGCCTATTTCAATGCGGTACATAAAAGATCGGGATTGCCGGAATATGAAGAGGAACTAACCATTGACGTTATACAAAAAGAACGCTTCATTGAATTCGCAATGGAAGGCATGGCCTGGTATGATCTGGTGAGTCTGCATTACTGGAATCCAACCAAGGCATATGAGATCCTGAATTCACAGGACCGTGGATTGTTCTTCACTCAACCGGATAAATTCCCGGATCCAACCAACTGGACATTTACCAAAACACCCTGGGCAACACAGGATCGTACGATCAATGCAAACAGCGGAAATTTCCTCTTGCCGATTCCTGCGGCTGAGTTGAGCCAGGCGCCGAACCTGAATAAACCGCCCGTTGATTATTAATCCAACATTATTCTGTGAGCGTAAAAACAAGGCATATGAAACTATTCAAATTAACATACAGTATTTTATTCTTCTCCCTGGTAATGGGCCTGTTTACAGCCTGTTCCAAGGACGATGATGCACCTAATAATGGAATACCCAGGATTCGTTATGTGCGGATTACAGACCCTGCATCAGCTGACTCCTTACTGGTGGGTGCATTCCAGGGAAACCTGATTGCAATCGTTGGTGAAAATCTGCAAAATGCAAGACAGATCTGGTTCAACGACCAGCGCGCGGTGCTGACACCAACTTATATTACTAATACTACCATCCTGGTAAGTATACCCAATGAAATACCATTGGAGATCACCAATACGATGAAACTGGTATTCGCGAATGGCTTTGAACTGCTGCATGAATTCGAAGTGCAGATCAGTGAACCGATTGTTGGTAGTATGGATTGCGAATATGTATTAACAGGAGGAGTTGCTACCATTCGCGGAGATTTCTTCTATCCGCCCCTCACTGTAAAATTTGCAGGCGGCGTAAATGGGGAATTGGTTGAAGTAGATGACAAGATCTTACAGGTACGGATACCCGAAGGTGCACAACCAGGTCCTATTACCGTAACCACCAATTTTGGCGAAACCGTTTCTGATTTCTGGTTCCGCGATAACCGCAATATTTTCATCAGCAGTGATCCCTTCACTGGTTGGTGGAATGCAGGTTTTGTGGTGAGCAATCCTGGTCCGGCTGATCCTGCATCTATCAATGGTAATTATATCCGGGTAACCCGTGCTATCGGAGCCTGGAACTGGCTGGAAGCAGCTGGCGGTCCGCCCGATGCAATGGGTCCAATCAGTAAGAACATTCCGGATGAAGCGATTCTGAAACCGGAAGACTACAACCTGAAGTTTGAAGTGAATACACTCAAGCCCTACAATAACAACATGATCAAGCTGAACCTGGGATTGACCGCCTTCAACAATGATCAGTACCAGTGGAAGCCACCCATCGATACTAAGGGCCAATGGCAGACGGTAGTAATTCCTTTTGAAGAAATCGCAGCCAGTTATGGAGGCAATTTGAGTGTGAGTCCGAATGGCTATTACACAAGGTTACTGTTTCATGGTCCGGGCGACCTGGACTGTGATATCGCCTTTGATAATTTCCGCGTGGTACCCAAAGTATTGGAAAAATAAACACTGAGAAATGAAAGCAATCTATAAAATACAACACCTCTTCTTATGGCTGGCCTGCTTTGGTGTACTGGCACTTGCCGGCTGTGATAAAGAAGATGATACCAATAACGGCTTAGTACAGTTATTGAGTTTCGGTCCGTCTGGCATTCAGCATGGCGAAGACATTCAATTCATTGGAAACAACCTGCACAAAGTGACTGCCATCCAGTTTGTAGGTGCAAGAGTAGAAAAAGCCGGATTCAAATCGCAGAGTCCGGAAACCATTGTGCTGGTGTTACCAGAGACCGTTGAATCTGGTAAAGTAATATTGATTACAGACCAGGGAGAGATTGAATCCGTATCTGCTCTGAACCTGGAAGTGCCCTTAGCAATTACCGGGTTTACACCTAAAGTAAAGCCGGGACAAAACCTGACGATCCAGGGTAGGTTTCTGAACTGGGTAACCGAGATCCGTTTTAATAAGGATATCGTAGTAACTGAGTTTGTCAGTAAATCAGTAAATGAGCTGGTGGTAACGGTTCCTATGGAAGCGCAGACAGGAGAAATTGCGCTATCCGTTGAAGGTACAGAGCCGATGACAGTAGAAACAGAGGAGCCGCTGGAAATCGTGTTACCAGCTGCAACCGGATTTGATCCCTCTCCTGCTGAAAGAGAAAAAGAATTCACGATAACAGGAACTGATCTCGATCTCGTAAAAGGAGTGTTATTCAAAGGACTGACAGAACCCATAACGAGTTTTGTAAGTCAGTCTGAAACTGAAATCAAACTGGTAATACCGGCAGCTGCCAACAGGGGTACCATCAGCTTGATTGCTTTCTCTGATGTGGTAGTGGAGTCTGAAGAAGCGGTTTTGTTTGTAGGAGATCTTCCTCCCCTGCCGGCATTGAGTTATGTGTTTTACAAAGATGCTTTGGAGAACAACTGGCAGAATTGGGGCTGGAGTACGAATGTTGATTTTGCCAATAAGGATAATATCCGCGATGGCGATGCAGCTATTAAAGTGAATTATACCGGACAGTGGGGTGCATTGAAATTTGCTAATAATACCGTGTCGCTGGCAAATTATTCGGAGATCACTTTTGCCATCTTCGGAACTCCGGGTACCGATGGCAAACGTATCAATGTGATCGCGGGAGGCAATCCAGCTTATACCATCACATTGGAAGAAGGAAAATGGGTGGAATACAAATTAACCAAAGCGAATCTAGGTAACCCGGCAAGTATCAGTGAACTGACCTTCCAGAATTTTGACTGGACAGGCACGATTTACATGGATCATGTTGGGTTGAGATAAGAGCAGCATCAACTCGTGTTATATGCAAGCACAGGGGCCCTCTGACAATGAAAAACCATTGGTAAGCAGGGTCCCTTTTTAATTACTTATTATGAAAGTATTTTATTTCGTTTGTATAGTACTGTTAGTAACAGGTAATGTAGTGGGTTGCAGCAAAACAAAAGACCCTGATCCCGAGCCCGAACCTGGTCCGGGACCAGGCGGCCCGGTTATAACACCTGTGGTACCGGTAGCTGATCCGCCACTGGCAGCCACCATTGGTTTCTTTGAGCAACACTGGAAGCCGAGAAGTTTTACTGCTCCGTCTTACACGGAAGTAACTCCTGCGCAGGCTTCGGCTACCGTAACTGTAACCATTGATGCCAGTAAGATCATAACCAAAATTCCTCCAACGGTATGGGGACATAATGCCAATACCTGGATGACCAATATGGTAGGAGAACCGCTGTTCATGCAACATATCAAAGCACTAAAACCAGAATTCATCCGATTCCCTGCGGGAAGTTTAAGTGATATGTATTTCTGGAATGCGCAACCTGGACAACCACCTGCCGATGCACCTTCACACCTGATGGATAAAGATGGCGTGATCAAAGAAGCCGGTTACTGGTATGGCAAGGTCAATGAAAGCTGGACTGCCTCAGTAGATCAGTATTATGAAGTACTGAAACAATCCGGAAGCATCGGGGTATTGACTGTCAACTATGGATATGCGAGATATGGAACCAGTGCGGATCCGGTGGCTGCAGCAGCTCACCTGGCTGCCGATTGGGTGCGCTATGATAAAGGCAGAACCAAATACTGGGAGATCGGTAATGAAACCTATGGTGATTGGGAAGCGGGCTTCCGGATTGATCTATCAGCTAACAAGGATGGGCAACCGGAATTTGTAACCGGTGAATTGTATGCGCAACATGTGCAGGTATTTGTAGACTCGATGAAAAAAGCGGCTGCTGAAGTCGGGCAGGAGATATTTATTGGAGCAACCATTTACGATGCACCAACAGAAGCCTGGATGACCAATACCACTAAAACCTGGAATGAAGGGGTATTAAAAAACCTAAAAAGTGCCGCGGATTTTTACATCGTGCACAATTATTTCACACCCTTTAATGAGAACTCTACAGCTTCCGTAGTGATGAATGCAGGATTGACTGTGCCTGCGAAAATGATGCAGCATATCAAAAAAGAAATGCAAACCTATGGTGCGCCTGTATTACCGGTAGCACTAACGGAATGGAATATGTGGGCGAAGGATTCCAAGCAACAGGTATCCAATGTGAGTGGTTTATTTGCACTCGCAGTGATGAGTGAGTCACTGGTGAATCAGTATGGCATGGCCCTGCGCTGGGATCTGCTCAATGGCTGGGAGAATGGAAATGATCATGGCTTATTCAGTGATGGCAATGAACCCGGAATTCCCAAATGGACACCTCGCCCCTCTTTCTATTACATGTATTATTATTCGCGTTTGATTGGTGATCGATTGGTTCCTGCACAAGTAACCGGAAGTACAGCCATTAAGGCGTATGCATCTACCTATAGTTCTGGTGAAGCAAACCTCACCCTGATTAACACTTCAGATAAACCAGTAACCGTGCAGCTAAAAGCTAATAACCTGAATTTCGGCAAGCGACTCTATTACTACCAATTGGAGGGCAGCAATGATAATGGGGAGTTCTCCCGCAAAGTGCTGGTAAATGGAGAAGGCCCTTCTCTGGCAGCAGGCGGTCCAACCAATTACACACAATTGAAAGCGAGGTCACACCCGGTATATGAGCAGATCAAAATTACCGTTCCTGCACTGGGTGCAGTGATACTGGTACTCTAAGTTTACTTAAGCTCTAGGTCCCCTTTCAGTCGAATATCCCTGGAAGAAGCGCCGATCATAATCCGGAAGCTTCCAGGTTCCAGCACCGTTTCCAATTGCTGGTTCAGGAAAGCCAGTTCGGATGCAGGCAGGCGGAACTTCACCGTGCGACTCTCCCCTTTTAGCAAAGCAATCCGTTCAAAGCCTTTCAATTGCATAACTGGTCGGGCTAATGAAGCCAACTCATCCCGGATGTATAACTGAACCACTTCTTCTCCGGCAACCGGTCCCACATTGGTAACCACACATTGGATCAACGCGGTGTCTTTGGAACCAATTGAAGGCGTGAGTACCCGAAGATTGCTGTATTTGAATTCGGTATAACTCAACCCATATCCGAACGGAAACAAAGGCTCTCCGCTCAGGTTGTGATAATCATCTCCCCTGCCGGTTGGTTTATGGTAATAGGTCAAGGGTAATTGTGCTTCGTGCACCGGAAAGGTAATCGGTAACCTGCCGGCAGGATTAATGCGGCCACTTAATAAATCGGAAACTGCCAATCCGCCCTGCTCACCCGGATACCAGATCTGCGCGATAGCACCCACTTTATCCATCCAGTACTTCATGGTAATTGCACTCCCTCCAACCAGCAATACAACAACTTTTTTACCGGTTGCAGCCACAGCCTGGATCAGTTCTTCCTGGTGACCAGGCAAACTAAGATAAGCCCGGTCCTGAAACTCACCCTCATGGATACCCGCAACTATAATGGCAACCTCAGATTGCTGTGCTGCTGCCACTGCGGCTGCTATTTTTTCCTTCCAGTCAAAACTATGACCTGCATTCCAAACCAGCCGGATCGCAGCATTACCAACCGGTTCACGGAATTCAATTTTAATTGGGTAACGTTTGCCTTTTTCCAATTGAACATCGGCAGTACGTAATGAAAAACTCTGCTTGCTCCAATTATCAACTACCAGTTTACCGTTGATGTATAACCGAAAACCATCATTCCCTTCCAATCCTATTTTAAATGTTCCGGATTCCGGAGCCACTACTTCACCTGTCCAGCGCACGGCATAAAAATCATTCCGTAGGGAAGGATCCGGTGCATACAAGGTCCATTTGAACTGGACCTGCTTATCAACCCGCGTCAATTTGGGAGTACCGGAAATAGCTGCCTGATCAAAATACTCACCTAATAAACCAGGCACTGATTTTCCCTTGCTGGTATGGAACAACTGAGCTGCCGGGATGGTAACAAACTCAGCTCCCATGCGCTCATAACCATCTGCATAGTTGATTTTGGTTGTGGTCCATTTTTGTTCCAACGCCGCTTTGATGGAAATGATTCCATTACCCGGACCGCTATATCCTCCCAATCTTCCTTCTGCTGCATCGGTACCAATAAGGGCAATGGAGCTGGGTTGTTTGCGTAATGGAAGCACCTGTTCGTTCTTCAGCAATACAAAACTTTTGGCAGCAGCTTCTTCTGCTAATTGCTTATGTGCGGCGATATCAATCAGGGTTTCAATTGCGGTTTCATCTACATAGGGATTTTCAAATAAACCCAGTTCAAACTTGATGCGCAGAATACGTCTAACAGCATCGTCTATGCGCGCTTGCGGTATGCGTCCATCTACAAAGGGTGGCATGAACAAAGGATGATGTGCATAATCAGTTTGAAAGATTACATCCAGTCCGTTGCTGATCGCCTGCTGCGAAGACTCAGGATAATCCTTAGCCGTTTTATGAAGCACCAAAGCACCACCTACTGCACCGGCATCGGAGATCACAAATCCCTTAAAGCCCCACTGTTTTTTCAGCAGATCGTTCAGCAGCCAGTTATTCGCAGTAGCAGCCTGACCGTTGATGGAATTATAGGCTGTCATCACCGAGCGGGCACCTGCTTTTTCAAATACTGCTTTGAAAGGAATCAATTCGGTTTCGAGTAAAAACTGCTGACTGAAATCAATGGGATAACTGTCACGGCCACCTGCACCCACATTGAAAGCAAAATGTTTCGGAGAAGTAACCACTCCCATGCGTTCAAAGGCACCGATAAAACTCACGCCCATGGCGGCACTTAGGAAAGGATCTTCGCCATAAGTTTCTTCCGTTCGTCCCCAGCGCACATCATGAGCCAGGTTGATCACCGGAGATAAAATCTGTCGTATACCACGCAATTTGGTTTCCAGCGCAATGGCATTGGCAACTTTTGACATAAGACTTGTATCCCAGGTAGATGCCAATGCAATAGCCTGGGGAAAGGCAGTTGCACCCGAGCGAACCAATCCATGCAGCGCCTCATCAAAGGCAATGATGGGAATGCCCAACCGGGATTGTTCCATAAAGTATTTCTGAATGCCATTGATCTTCCTGGCCAGGCTCACGGCATCTTCTTTGGCATTGTATTGCAGCAATTGCTGGGCAGCTTCTCCCCCCTTACTCTCGGCACTCACCTGGAAACCGAAAATGCCTGCTTTGTACTTGGCTTCATCACCAGGTTTGATCTCACCGGGAATCATGAAACACTGCCAGAATTTCTCTTCCGGCGTCATGCGTTTCAACAGGTCTTCCACGCGCTGCTCCACGGGCAGGGCAGCATTTTTATAGGCGGGCTGCTGGGCCTTGAGACCACTCATCGCCAAACAGCTAAGAGCTAAAATCAGGTACTTCATGCGTCAACTTTTGCTGCTTCAAAGTTGAGGCATTAAGCAATAGGCCGCCGGAGAAAGACTTCCTAAATTTTAACACCTATTGTTACATACAGATTCCTACCGTCAGCGGGCCAAATACCCGGTCCCGGATAAAACGTGGGCCTCTTGGTGAAATAAGACTTATTGAGCAGATTGTTGACGCCGGCCCGAATGGAGAAGATCGAATTGGTTTGAACAGCCATATTCAGGTCCCAAATCCCATATTCGGGAGTATATCCTCTTGCACCATTATTGGATGGAATGCGGGTATTAAGGGCATCAGAATAGGTTCCCGAGGTATAACTGTACAGGACCGTTGCACTCAGTCCGCGATACATCAGTTCCAGTCCATTCCTGGTAATCCAGGTAGGAACCGCCTCCAGCCTGTTACCCTTAACCGAAGTATTGCCCGTACCGGTGGCCAGCTTGCCATCGGTATAAACAGCATCCATATACGAAGTGGAAGTAAATAGACCCGCTGATACATGAGCGCCCAGGGGTCTTTTATATTGAATAAAGAGCTCCACGCCATTCGTCCGGCTATCTCCTGTATTCGTTTTGAAAGTATAGGGCTGCCCATTTTCATCCTGCTCAACAATGGTACCCATCCTGTTATTGTATACTAACCGAAACAAACTGATATCATAACTGAGGTACTCCCCCCATTTACCCCGGATACCGGCCTCTGCATTATATCCGGTTGCATTTTGGAGATTCTTATCGATCTGTTCATAAGTAGATCCAGGAACGATATCTTTAAAAATAACCGGCCGGTAAGCGCGACTAATTCCTGCATAAAGTTGACTTTGTTCATTGATTTCAAATTGGCTGGTAAGCCCGAATAAATGAAAATTATGTTTTATGGTATTAGGGATTGGATACTCCGTATAATAACTGATTTTACCATCAAACTGAGTAGTTCCCGTTTCCATTCTCCAACCAGGAGTAAGTGTAAGTCGGGGTAGTATCGGAATCGCATTTTCAACAAAAACAGCCAGGTTCCGGGTTTTGAAGTGCATGTCTCTTCCAAAGCCGGGTTCTGCTAATTTCAAATCAAAATCCGTTCCTGTACTGCCCTTTCCTAATTGCCGACGATGTAAATCATTCCACATGAACACCAAACCGGAAGCCAGGGTCATATTACGTCCGGCCAGCTTATACTGATGATTGATGCGTAATTCGGAAGTCTTGCTATTGAATTTATCAATATCTACCTGGCGATTTTTATATTCACCCGTCAGTCGGTTGATGGTGTCAGGAACTGTAGCAAAAGCATCCAGCATAACACTGTTTCTGGTACCGAGTACTGCAGAATTAATCCAATGTACACTCGTACGACTAGTAACATCCCACCGGAATTTAAGGGCAGGGACATAAATATCCGGACTGAAATAATTACGTTTCCGCGTCGCCATACGGGGATCTGCGGCAAACATGCTATCAGTAAGTTGTCCGGGTATTTTATAGAGATAGTTCGATCTGCCTAATTCAGCTGTAATAGTTATATGTGCAGCAGGCCGATAATTTAATTGTACATACTGTGCTTCTGCGTCCGATCCACTTTGCTCTCTGTATCCATCAGAATGTCGTTTGTAATAATACGCGTAGTAAGAGAAGTTTTTATAGGTACCGCTCACAGCATTATAGGTACTTAACAGATTGTACGATCCTGCTGTATTGATCGATTCAAAAGAAAGCAGTTTAGCGCTATCCGGTTGCTTGGTAATAAAATTCAGCATGCCGCCGAACTGCGCACCATATTGCAATGCTCCTGTTCCCCGAACAAGTTCAATCTGTTCATAGGATTCCATCGGAGCACTATAATGGCTGGCGGGATAACCATACATGTCTGAGTTGGTAAGGACCCCATTCTGCCGGATATTAAATTCCCAGCTACGATGTGGATCAAGACCACGGGTAGCGATATTGAGCTGGTTGCCACTGCCATCCATATCATACACAAATACACCTGGAATTTTAGCAAAGAGTTGCCGACCGGCTTTAAGTGCCATATTGGTAGTAGCGCTTCCCAGATGGACCACTTCGTTTTTTCTGCCTGCATGATAAAAGCCATCTTTCAACAGGGGTAAGCGTCCGATATCTTTCCTCAACCAGGACTTGAAAATGACTTCATCCAGCATTTTAGTTTTTCGGTTAGTAGTATCTTCCTGTGCAACAACAGGAGCACTCACCACTAAGCAAGAAAGCATACACCATATTCGCATTTTCATGCGGCAAAATTACTTATTCCTGCCAGCCGGCCCTTCCCCATTTTTGGGGAGTAGTACCCATTCTTCCCCTGCTTTCAGTTTAATTTTCTGAGTTTTTTTAGAATAGGTGATAACTCCGGTATAAGGTGATCCTGCTTTTATGCGTGCGGCAACCAACTGCCCATTACTCCATTCCATATCAACGATCAGGTTACCCCTTGCTTTCAATCCTTTAACCGAGCCATTGGGCCAGGCAGCAGGTAAAGCTGGTAAGAGTTGCAGGGTATCTGTGTGCGATTGCAGCAACATCTCGGCCATACCTGCTGTGAGTCCAAAATTTCCATCAATCTGGAAAGGCGGATGATCATCAAATAAATTCGGCAGGGTCAGGTAACGCTCCATGTCTTTGAGATTGCTCCAGGCCTTATCACCATCAAAGAGTCGCGCATAAAAATTGATGATCCAGGATTTACTCCAGCCGGTATAGGATCCTGTTCCTCCTTTGGCGTATTCGAGCCGGCGTTCAATGGTTCTGCGTGCTGCAGCAAACAGTTCAGGATGCTGACGGTTAATCTGGTTGGCAGGATATAAACCGAAGAGCTGGCTCATATGCCGGTGACCGGGCTCTGATTCCTCGTAATCATGAATCCATTCCTGCACAATGCCATAGCGTTTACTCACGCGAACAGGAGGCAATTCTTTTTCAATAGCTGCCAATGCACGGGCAAATTCTTTATCGGTTTTTAAGATGGCGGAGGCAGATCGGCAGGCTTCAAAAAGCGCACGAACAATTTGTATATCCATAGTGGCTCCATAGGTGAGGCCATATACTTTACCATTAGGTAATTTGAAGGCGTTCTCAGGAGAGGTGGAAGGAGCAGTCACCCAATTACCCTCTTTGTCTTTAATTAAAAATCCCTGCATGAATTCAGCGGATTCTTTCATTACGGGCCAGGCTTTTTCCTTGAGATAGGCAGTATCTCTTGTGAATAAAAAATGTTCCCACAAATGCAGGGACAACCAGGAACCTGCAATAGGATAAGTGCCCCAGCTCACACCATCCGCAATGGCGGTTCGGCCGAATGGATTGGTGAGATGATTGACTGTCCAGCCGCGGGACCCAAATGTTTTCGATGCCGTAATCCTGCCTGGCTTGCGTAAGAGATCCACAAAATCAGACAAGGGAAGAAAGGCTTCAGAAAGATTGGCCGATTCCACCGGCCAGTAATTCATCTGGATATTGATATTGGTATGGAAATCGGAGTTCCAGGGCGCGTTCATATCCTTACACCAGATGCCCTGCAGGTTGGCAGGCAGTACACCTGGCTTGCGCGATGAGCCCATCAGTAGGTAACGACCATACTGAAATTGAAGGACAGCCAGATCAATATCTTCTGCACCTGCTTTGACTTTTTTAATTCGTTCATCCGTAGGTGTTAGTCGAGCTGCAGCTGAACCAATTTTCAAAGCAACCCGATTGAAAAAAGAAGCATGGTCTGCAACATGCGCAGTTTTAACCTGCTCAAAATTTAAGGGTACCGCACGCAAAATTTCAGTACAACGTTGTACCGGATCAATAGCCTGATCCATATCCAGCATCGATAAATTATAGTTGGTGGCTGCAGTCAGATAAACCACGAGTTCGGTAGCTCCCTTCACATATAAACTATTATTCACTGCCTGCACCGATCCGCCACTGTGCATGGCTGTTAGTTTGGCGGCAAATTTCATGTGTAAGCCATCCGAACCAGCATCTTCATCCGGCAGGTCGAGGATTTGGCCCTTCATGAGCAGCCCTTTTTCACCATCAGGTATTATCATCGCATCCTGTTCGCGGGTCAATGATACCCTTGCATGCAGAGCATTCGGTTGTTCTGTGCGAATACGCAGCACGATACAATTGGCAGGGGCAGAAGCAAACAGTTCAGAATGATACCGTACACCGGCAATAGTATAAGAACTGCTGGCAATACCGGTTTGCAGGTCGAGCTTGCGCACATAGTTCTCCAGTTTGGGCCGGGCATCTGCAGTAGGGAAATAGTCAATAAACAGATCGCCCAGTGACTGGTAGGATCTGATCCGCATAGGTTTGCTGCGCAGGGTTTTCTCTGCGAGATCCATGGCCTGTTGAATGGAATCATCCAGCAACAAGTTCCGGAGTTGTGGCAGATGAGCTGCTGCATCGGCGTTGGCTTCAACCGGGCTGCCAGCCCATAGGCTCTCTTCATTGAGTTGGATGCGCTCGCGTACCGGATTTCCAAAAACCATCGCACCCAGGCGACCATTGCCAACCGGCAAGGCTTCATTCCAGTTGGCAGCAGGTTGTTTGTACCAAAGTTCCAGTTTGCTGCTGTCCTGCGCAAAGAGGGTGCTGCTCACAAGGAGCAGGATCGATAGGCGGAAAAGGATTCGCATGGCAAGAAGTTAATCGGGGATTGAGTCAAACTAAAATAGGCAACTGCTTCGAAGAACAGTTGCCCATTTTGAACAAAATCCACCAATTATTTAGTACCGATGGGAATCCGAACCCCTGCATGTGCAAAAAGGGAGCGGGATTTACCAATATCAATGGTTTCAATATTTTTTTGAACATTGGTTAGTGACCATTCATAGGAGGCTTCTACGAAAAGGATGGAGAAATCAACCCCGAGTCCGAGGTAAGTACCCCAACTGGCTGTGTTGAAGTCATCTTTATCGAGGTCTTTGATATCAGCCAGAAAAAACGCTGACACTCCACCAAATCCTCTTAAACTAACAGGCGAGCCAGCATTACCCAGCAAATTGAAACCAACCGTCAGGGGTATGCGAATACCGCTGATATTGAAATCCTGATCTTCTAATCCGGGTGTGTTTTCGGTTACATACTCCGTGGTCTTTTTGACATAATAAATGCCAGGCTCGAAATACACTTTTTTACCGATGGCTACAGAGCCTCCAATCTGGTAACCAACGCGCCCTTTAAACTCACCCGTACCCGGATCTTTTGAAAAATCTGTTGTGTTAATACCAATTGCTGGTTTGATCACTACCTGGGCCTGGGAATAAAAGCCCATAAAGAGTACACCCATTGCTGCCAATACAATTTTTTTTCTCATACCGATTTGATTTTGATGTTTACAGGTTTACATGTTGAGCTACTACCTCAACTATTTAGCAAAGCCTTCAATTGGGTCATGATTATTTTCTTCGAGAACTCATTCGCTATTTTTTGGATAAGTTCCCCATTTGGTGCCAATACAAGGATTGTAGGCAAAAATGGTGCCTCGAGGAAAAAAGCAGCCGATTAAACATAGTCATGGATTGGAAGTCTCAATACGGTAAAATATAGTTCGAAATTATGTAATAAAAAACTCATATAAATCATTCATAATCTATAAATTGTTAAAAACTATATTATGCAACTACAAACTGGACTTTTACTGGCTGTTTTGACAGTGGCAGGATTCTCATGTAAAACACCGGCAACCAGCAATAGTTTGCCAACCGGAGACAACAGCATGACCTCTCTCGACTGGAATGGTGTGTATACTGGTGTACTGCCCTGTGCAGATTGTGAAGGCATTGAAACCACGCTTCAGTTGATGAAGGACAAGACCTATACCCTTACCAGAAATTACCTTGGTAAATCCAGTGAACCTGTTACCAGTTCAGGAACTTTCACCTGGGATGCCAGTGGGGCGAATATTCAACTATCCGGGGAAGATCCGGGAAAATACAAAGTGGGTGAAAATCAGTTGATGCATTTAGATAAGGACGGCAATCGCATTACGGGTGAATTAGCTGCCAACTATGTGTTGGCCAAAGACGTAAGCGGCATCACTGAAAAATACTGGAAGCTGGTTGAGTTAAATGGCCAGCCTGTCACCAAAACTGATGACATGCGCAAGGAACCGCATATGATTCTGCGTACCGCAGGTAGACGCGTGAATGCACATGGCGGATGCAACAGTTACATGGGAAGTTATGAGCTGCAACCGGGAAATCGGATCCGCTTCACCAAAATGGCAGGCACATTGATGGCTTGTCCGAATATGGAAGTGGAAGACCGTTTCCGCCAAGTGCTGGAAATGGCCGATAACTACAACCTGAATGGAGATACCCTCTTTCTGAATAAAGCCAAAATGGCGCCGCTGGCCAGGTTTGAAGCGGTGTACTTAAAATGATCCCGCGTTCTGAATTTTAAGCACGATATGTTTGGATGGTAATTCATCCGGCCGGAATTTGCTCAGATCCATGACCAGGTTCCGGCCTTTTCTTGTAACCGGAACAGTCTTGCCGTTACCCAGGTAACTCACTTTAGCACCAGCAGCAATGGGCAGATCGCGCAGGGTAAAGCTGGACACATAGCGTGGGAGAATTACATAGAGGTCCTTCCCTTTCCGGGTGAAAAAAGCTTCCACATAGGCTTCGTCTTTTTTAGGCTCGGTCAGTTTTGCGATGCTATACCCCGCCATATAAGATGCGCCTTTCTTTTCGGGCATTTTACCTGTGCTCCACTGGTAAGGCGTTGTATGTGCGGTGGTATTATAGATCGCTTCTCCATTTACGTTTAACCACGCTCCCATATCAAGGAGGCGCTGTTGCTGGATAACAGGGATACGACCATCGGCAGTGGGACCCACATTCAATAACAAATTACCGCCTCTTGAAACGATATCAATCAGCATGAGGATAAGTTCCTCACTGGATTTATAATCAGTTAGATTTTCATTACGATTGTAGCCATAGGAATGCCCGATACCCTGATTTTCTTCCCACACTACGCTGGCATCTTTGCCACTGCCATATTCGGATGTGGTGTAGGTTGCACCTGTGTTATGCTCCCGGGTTTCCTTACCCCAGCGATCGTTTACTACCACTTCTTTGGCAACAGGAGATTCGTTGAATAACCAGGCCAGTAATTCGGGACTCTTCCATTCCGCAGAGCTGATATCCCATTCGCCATCAGAAAAAATAACGGAAGGTTTGTAGCGGGTTACCAGGTCTTTGAATTGTGGGAACATATGTTCTTCCACGTATTTCTTTTTATCGTAGAGCCAGATCGGATTGTACCATTCGTAGAGGGAATAATAGTACCCCATTTTCATACCCTTGTTTCTAACGGCATTGGTGAGATCACCAAGCAGATCACGTTGAGGAGTACCCGAAACCGCGTTCCAGGGCCGGCCCCAGGCTTTATCAGCCTGTTCGCTGGGCCAGAGGGTATACCCTTCATGGTGTTTGGAAGTGAGTACAACATAACGGGCGCCGGCTTTTTTGAAAAGATCCGCCCATTGATCGGGGTTAAAAAGTTCGGCTTTGAACTGGGGTTCAAATTGCTGATAGGCAAAAGAAGAACCAAAGTTTTTGACATGGAAGTCGTAGAAGTTCTTTTGTTTGTTATGGATCCGATACCAGTACCATTCTGCATAGCTATCGCCGCTGTTGGGAATGATGGGTGCGTAGGCTGGAACCGCGAAGACACCCCAGTGAATGAAGATGCCAAATTTTTCCTGGTTGAACCAGGTGGGGATTCCTCTTTTGTTGAGGGATTCCCAATTGGCTTCAAATTGTTGGGCTTGCGAAAGCAGGCTGCTAAGCAAAACGCAGCAGATGAGAAGAAGGCGTGGCATGTTGAATCGTTTGAATGAAACTAGCATAAAAGGGTGGAAAGGGGATTATGGAAAAGGATGAAAACTGGGAAAAAATTAACCGTTGGGGCTTATTCGTGCAACCATTCGGCCTGGTTTGACCGTTCACTGACCGTTCTGGCTTCGTTGTTTGACCGCTTTGGCACCGTTCTTCAGCCGTTAGTGAACCGTTTGTGAACCGTTCCGGAACCGCTCGGCACTGATCTGGCAAGCTGCATTTATCTGAGGTTTCTGTCAGTTGAGAAATTCTATAACAACTATAGTTCCTTCTGTTGACCTAAAAAAATAAAGTTCGCGAACAGACAAAAAACCATGACGAACGACTTAAAAAGGGGTCTGAATGACAAATCCAATTTTACGGCTTGCAAGGGTTACAAAGAATACATATATTGGAAAAACTTGTCCTGTGATTCCCTGCAATGGGACTCATGTGGCGAAGCTTTGGAGGATATTTACAAATGAGAAAGAAAACTTCGAAAATTAAGATATTCAGAATAGTTGCATGGGTATTATTGGTATTGCAATTGTTCAGCTACGTCGGAAATCTTAATCAAAAAAATAAAGTAAATGCAGAACCAGCAGAAATGCTTGGTTACTATATTGGAATAAACTTTTTCCTGATAATCTCACTGGTATTATTTTTTATTGATTATCGACGCCAACGAAAAGCCAAAAGAGCTTTGCTGGAAGAGCAAATTAATGAAATTGGCAAACAAGCATAAATATCTACTTCTCCAAATTCGTTCTTGCTGATATTATTTCATATGATGAAGAAAAAGTAGAAATAATAAAAACCTGGGAGGAAAAAAAACGGGCCTGAGTTTCATTGCAATAAGCCAAAGCAATATTTAAAACATCAAAATGGATAATTCACCATTTAAACTTTGGTTAGAATTTGAAGAAGTAGATCCAGGAAATTGGGACATTGAAAATGAATTCGCCAATGTAATTGTGGATTTTCCCGATGGAAGGCATTATGGAATAAATGTGTGGACTTTTAAATTTCTGGAAACAGCTATTAAACATGATGAGCAAGAAAATGATGATAAGAAGTGTCTTTATATGATACCTCCAGATCTTTTTGTAAAAGAGTTAACCAGAGAGTGTATACATAAAATAATAGTCGATTTATTGAAAAGAGGGAGTTTGGAAAAAATGCTTAATCCAAGTGTGTTAGGATCTCCTAGCCACAACATGTATCATAACAAATAAATACTCCCTGTGAAAAGATTAATTATCATTATTTTTCTTTCCATATTTTTTTATCTTTTCCCATTAGCGATAATTTGGTCACAGAAGCATTTAGTTATTGGCTTGAATCTATTTATTGGATCCATTATATTTATATTGATTTTATTGCTAGCTACAGGGTTGATACTGTGGATCAAAAACTTCATAGGTAAACATATCAGCATTACACCAGATATGCTGTTTACAGGTGCCTTGATTAGCTATTTAAGCTTGTTGTTATTATTTCCTTTATCCAATATAAATTCCACCCTGGATATTCATTTACATGATACCTACTATTTGATTTCATATTCATACCCCATAATGCTAGTTGTATTAATCTTTGCAATATTTGCAGCTATTTATCATTGGTTTGAAAGAATTTTTAAAAGAAAGATGAACCGATGGTTAGGATCCGCCCATTTTTGGATAACATACCTGGGATTAAATATTCTGCAAATATCAATACAACAAATACAATTCTCCACTAATCCCCGTCGGTATATTGATTACAGTAGTCCAGATGCAATAAATTATTTAAACATACAAAACAGCTTCATTTCTACTTTTATACTTATTATCATTGGTGCGCAGCTACTATTTCTTTATAATTTTTGTTATTCCCTGACAAGCAACAAAAATAAAAATTTGACAACTTATGAATCTTTGTACTATCGTAAAATGGAGCTTTATTACAAGTTTTATTTTAGCCATTACAGGGGCATACTTAAAGATCATGCATTACGAGGCGGCTAATGCCATTTTAATAACAGGCATATTAGCTACATTAATATTTATTATAACTGCCATTATTGAAATAAGAACATCCACGCGAATTAGTACTACTTCAAAGAACCTGTGGACAATCGCTTTGATACTTTTTGGCGGTTTTACAGGATTTATCTATTTTTTTATTGGGAGGAAAAGAATAGCAGATCAATAATCTCCAATCGATCCATGAAGGATACCTCACTAATCAATAGCGAAATATCTATTCTATTAATCCCGCACACAAAATTTAATCCTGATTCCTGGCATTTGTATGATCCATTTATAAAGTTTGCCGTTGATGTTCTTGGAATAAGTATAGCAAGCTTAGTAGCATGTAAATCCTTAAATCTAATTACAGAAGCAACTGATCAATTTAGTTTATTTGGGCGATCAATTCTTAAATCAACTAACCATCTGGTAGAATTAGAAAAGTGGCCGACTCAGGAAATTACTATGGGCTGGCTGGAGGAAGTAATGATTGATCAGTTTAAATTATCACCTGTACTGAATATGAATATTTTTATTCATGACACGCTTGATCATGTGTTTAATGGGAAAAACGATTATTCAAATCCAGGCAAAGTACTTATTCTAGAAATCATTGAACATCAAAAATTGAATCTCTTCAAATATTCAAAAACAAATTCGCTATTTACCAACTATACATTGATAGATCTGAATCGAAGTACATTAAAAGAAATAAATCCGCAGATCCATAAACTTGAAGACTTCTTTTTCCCTGAAATAGAAATATCAGTGTTAAGGAAAAAAATTAAGAAGCAGCTTATAAAATTTCAAAATCTGGACTAAAAAGTACTTATAAATTCAATTACCATGCGCATACTACTTTTCCTTTTTCTCTTTTTTTTAGCACGCAATCCTGCTTATTCACAACAAATTTCCTATGATATCCCTGAAGGATACGAAAAGGTTATCAGCAAAAATGACTACAAAAAAATAGTTGATATTGTTGTTCCGACAATAGCAAAACGATTTAGTATTGATTATGTAAAAGAAGGTGCCGTCCATCTTAAAACAGGAGAAATATTTAATCTGCACAATTTGATCGGGAAATGTGTGGCAGTACAAGATAAGTCCTTATGGAAAGAGGTTATCCTGAAGCATTTTAATAATATATTTTCATCCCTTGATGAACAGAAAAATATTGATCCGAATAATTTTGAATCTGTAAAAAAGTACTTAAGCATTCGAATTTACCCCGAAAAAACAGTAAGCTCATTTGGAGGTGTTTCCAATTTAATAGCAAGGATAGATCTGGAAGGAACCTACACGCTTTTAATGCTGGATCTGCCAGGGGCTTTTACTGCAGTCGAACAAAAAATGTTTGATCTTTGGAAACTGGACACCACAACAGTTTTCAAAATAGCTCAGGATAATATCAACAAACACCCGGTTGAGAAAGTAACCAAATCTTATGAAATGGACGGATCCGAAATTGAATTGAACTTCATTGGAGAAGAAAATTATGCAGCGAGCTATGCTTTGGACTTAAGAAATAACTCCCCTGAACTTGTCGGTGAATGGGGATCTGTTGTTGCTATGCCAAATAAAGGGCTCGTAAATATCTGCACCATAAGCAAAAACAAACCGGTTGATTTTGTAAAGTTCATACAATTCACCAAATCAATCGTTGAACAATATTACCAGGAACACGACCAACGGATTTCTACCGACTACTTTTGGTATTATAAAGGAAAATTCACCAAAATAAGAATTACGACTGACGCAACTGGAAACATTAGCGTACTATCTCCTATGGGGTTAACTGAACTCATGACCGAAAAGAATTGAATATATCCCTCTTTTATTGTAACTATTTTACATTCAAAACAATCAGCATATCTTTAGTAGGCATAGGTTTCGGAAAAAGGAACATCTCAACTTCAGGTGCTTGTAAATGGTACTTCAGGAATATAAACCCGGTTTAACTATTGCTGAATTCATTCGGACTATCCGATTGGTACACTACGACTATAAATCAGATGGAGCGCTTCCTTTAAAAGCTTATCCACCCAGGCCCGAACATTGTCTGAGTTTCTATGCAAGAGATTGTGAAACGGTGGAGTACCAACATGCCGGAACAAAAACCGGAAATCTTGCCACTGTACTATTCGGACAACAAACAGAAGTCACCAACCGATTTGTAGGGAATAATTTTCTCTTGCTACAGGTTGTATTTAAACCTGGCGGGTTGTTTCGATTAACTGGTATCCCCTCCCACCAGCTGACCAATCAATACATCGATGCTCAAACGATATTTTCACAAGAAATCAAGTTTGTAAATGATAAGATCAATGATTGCAAGTGTTTTGCTGACATGATCCAGGTAGTAGAAGCTTTTCTGTTCAATGAATTTAAACGGCGTTCTTATGCTGTGCACGCTATAGATATTGCCAGTACAAATCTTTTTTCCAACGACTTTATTCCAGGAGTTGACGAATTAGCTAAATCCTCCTACCTGTCGACCCGTCAATTTGAAAGACAATTTAAACTGCGGATGGGAGTTTCACCCAAATACTTTTTAAAGGTGATGCGGTTTGAAAATGCTTTCAGAATGAAAAATAAAAATCCTCAATTAGATTGGTTTACCATTGCCATAACCTGCGGTTACTACGACTATCAACACCTGGCCAGAGATTATAAAGAGTTAACCGGATTCTCCCCCAACCAGTTTCATGAAATAGACAGCAATGCTCCGGAACGCTTATTCGGAGCCGCGGATACCTATTAAAAGTTGTCGGATTTGTACCACCATTTTCAGTCTTGATCGATATTTCTTTGCATTAAACCTCAACCATTTCTATATGCAAAGAAGAAAATTTATTACAACTGCGGCAGCAGCAATTCCTGCCGTAACATTTGGGCGTGAGTTGCATCTCCAGGAAAGCCGAACCGACCATGGCTTTGTTGTAAAAGCCAATGAAAGCAGGTTCAAGGAAACAACCTTACTTTTTGGTGGTACCAGCCCTAATGATATCAAAGTGTCCGGAAAGGACACCGATGGACAACTCACCCTATTTGAATATACTGGGAATGTTCAGGGTGGTCCACCATTACATGTGCATCCTAAACAGGATGAAATTTTCTTTATAATTGAAGGGGAGTATACGTTTAAGGTTGGTGATGAACTTCATAAACTTTCAAAGGGAGATACTATCTTTTTACCGAGAAACGTACCGCACACTTTTGCTCAAACCTCCGAAAAAGGGAAAATGTTCTTTATGTTCCAGCCATCTGGAAAAATGGAAGACTATTTCAGAAAGCTCGCTACATTCAAAGGCCAGCCAACTCCTGAAGAAGGAGCTAAATTATTTGCTGACCATGAAATGCTAGTAGTTGGACTACCCCTGGGGCTATAAAAGGTCCACAGTTCAGCAGATTGGCCAGATATGACGCATATTTGACCCTGGCAACATATAAAAACCCGATACCTTGCGTAAAACTGAATACCTTGTATTTCCGCTATGACATGAAGAAATATCTACTTTTTGTGCTTATTTCTTTTCTAACTCAAACCAATCTTTCATTTAGTTTACAAGCACAAACTGTCAAAAAAGATTTTCAGTATACTAATCAATTAACAACAAGTACCGATTCTCTTATCCATCAGGCTGCAAGAACCTATTTAAGCAATACTGCAAGACTTGGACTTTCTGTTGGCATTTACCATAACAATGAAACGATCACCTATCATTATGGTTCTACCCAACAAGAAAAGCAGGTTTTACCAACAAATAAAACCATTTATGAAATAGGATCCATATCAAAAACTTTCACCGGTACATTGCTTGCCCAGGCAGTAAAAGATAAAAAACTGAAATTAGAAGATGATGTTCGTATGTACCTTGATGGCGATTACCCCAATCTAGCATATCAGGGACAACCTATTCGGGTAGGACATCTTGTAAGTCATATTTCAGGACTGCCCAATTTTCTTCCGGATAATCCAGGTCTATTCCAAACTACTAGTTCAGATAGCCTGCCTTTTGTTCTTTCTAGGATACTCAACAATTACTCAAAACAGGATTTTTTAAACGATTTGCACAACGTAAAGCTTGATACCATTCCCGGTTACAAATTCCGATATTCCAATTCGAGTCCCCAGCTGTTGAAATACATACTGGAACGCGTGTATCAAAAATCATTTGCAGACCTATTAAAGATCTACCTCTTACAACCATTAAAAATGAAGCATACCACTTCCCGATACAAAGAGGTTAAAGTAAAGCATTTAGCAAAAGGGTATAATAGTAAAGGCAATTTTATGCCTTATATTCCTGAAAACCTGGATGCTGCCGGAGGAATATTTTCCACTATTCCTGATATGCTACAGTATTTAAAGTTTCATTTGGACGAAACAAATGAAGTAGTAGCACTCTCTCATCAAGTTACCACAGGGGATATTAACCAGTATGCGATTGGACTGAACTGGCAGGAAACAATAACCTCCAAAAAACAGAAGAAAATTTGGCAAAGTGGAGGAACATTTGGGTTTTCCAGTTATGCTGTGATTTATCCAGAACTTGCTATTGCAATTGTACTCCTAACGAATCAGGCCGACAATACAGCTCAGACAGAACTGGGGCATATAGCTGATAAGATTGTCAACAACATGATTAAGCTATAATTTAATCCCCACTCCTATATACAAATTCAGTGAGGCAAACACCTGCTGGTGATCTATTGTTCGTACTGTTTGTGCCACTGTTGTACCATCAGTATAAAAGCGGGTAGTGCTGACCTTATTAAATTTTACGGCGGAAGATCCAAAATAAGCCAGGCTGCTGAAGATATCGTATTTCGCATTCAAGTGATGCCTGGCATTCAGTCCGACTGAATAGGCCAATCCCACTCCATGTTTACCTTTTCGGGTAAGTGAAGCGCGTCTGTTTCCATCCTGCGCAGTACCCAGGAAATCGGGCAGTTTGGCGTAGATCAATCCAAGTCCCAGTTCAGGCAGGAACACCGATCGCTTACCAGCAGGAATGATCCGGTAGAACCCTCCCATTGCAGTAGCGGTCATCCAGTTTTTCTTCTTAAATGACCAATTCTCAATATCCACTTCAGCCGGGGGTAGTGGTCCGGGGCCAGGTCCAGGCCCCACTACCAGGCCGCCTACGGGAAACGGATTGTTATTGTGATAGTCGCTCAACTTATCTGCATTCAATTGATTCCGCTGCCCCTTCAGCATCGCAAACCATCCCCAGTTGGCCGAAAAATCATTGGTATAGCGCAAGTGAAAGGATTGCCCGGATGAAGCATATCCGGCGCTTTCAATTGGCTGCTCTTTTTCCGCCCACTTGCCTAATGGAAAAGCAGGCGCAACAGATAAGGTCAATCGTTTGTTAGTTTCCTGAGAAAAAAGCAGGGTTGAATTACCTAACAAAATAAAAAACAGCATTTTTTTCATTGGAGCGACTTTCCTTTAAAAATACTGGACTTTCCTGATGCGTTAAAAAATCAGGTTCGTTATTTTTATTACATGTATGAGCAAGTAAAGAGGTCCTATTGCATTTTACTATTATTCTTACTGTCCATTTCTTGTAGTATAAATTCAAACTGGTCAGCGTTTTCAGCTAATGGACTTCCGGACAAAGATGAGGTCTACAATGATATGCTATTTCAGAATGATGAGGTTGGATATATTGGTGGCAGAAGATTTGACTGGTTAGAAGTTGTGAATAACGAGAAAATCAATTTCAAGGAAATAGCGGTACTATATAAAACCGAAAATCAAGGTAAGAACTGGAAACAAATTCCTTTACCATATTCAGGTTCTGTTGATAAAATTACTGTTTTCGGAGACACATTGATCCTGGAAATTAACACGTATAATGATACCACAATGTTAGTCCAGAGCAATAACCAGGGAAAGGACTGGATCAATTTGCTAATACTTACTAAGTATGGCCGAATCCGGGATACCCAGTTTAACAATAGTAAGGACGGTAGATTGCTGACAACTGATAGTACCCATGGATATTTAATACAGTATCACAATACTAAATTTGATACTATTCAAACCTTCATTGGGAATGACGTATTTGCTATCCTACAGAATCAGGTTATTTCTTTCCGGAGGGATACGGCAACGGCAGCATACAGTGGCTATATACTAACAGACGTAAAAACCGGATATAGAAAAGAAATTCCGTTTGACATAAGCTATTATATTTCTTTTTCCTATTACAGTAAGCATGCTGATCATTTGTATTTTGCAGCAAACCACAATCAAATTGGAACCATCCTGAAAGTAACGAATGCCGGATATGAAGTAATTGATCTTGGTCAATACGCTCAATGTATCCCTGATAAAGTATTCGCTTTCGGCAATACAATAATGGCAATCTGTGCCAGTCAAGATAATATTGGACCAATTGGAGTAATTCATACTTTCCTTATCTCTTCTGATGGTGGAAAAACATGGATGAAAGAAGACCTTCCAAGCCCGATGTGCGTGACAACTCCTGCAATTTTCAAAGATCAGTTTTTTATAGCAGGTAGCTGCCCTAATAACTATTTTCAGATCCGGAAGTAGAAATATTCATAAAGCAGTTGGCCATAATGTTATTCGTTCAGTTGTACCTTTAATCTATGCATCCGAATCAACAGGCTGATGACTGGTATGACCAGTCGATGGAAACTGGTATTTCCTTGCTGGAAACCGGTAACTATGCTGTCGACCCTCACCTGTTATCTCAGTATGATAACCGATATGGCATCAGCTTACTCATCAGGCCGGCACCGGCTATTAATTTAAATATACAGGACTTTCTAGATGCTTTAAAAAAGATCGACCCTAACCAATACTATTATCCCAGCTCGGATATTCATGTAACAGTGCTAACGATAATATCCTGCCTTCCCGGATTTCAATTGAACCAGATCCAGGCAGATGACTACATAAATCTTGTTGCAAACAGCTTGTACGATTGTTCACCCTTTCAGCTCGAATTCAAAGGTGTTACCCTTTCTTCCGGAGCTGTTTTGGTCCGCGGCCATCCAGTTGACGATCAATTAAACCATATCCGGGAAAATATACGTACCGCTTTCAAAGCTTCCCGTTTATTACATTCCATTGATGAGCGATATACTATTATCACTGCTCATTCCAGTGTAGTGCGATATCAATATCCTATTGAAAATATTCCTGCATGGATATATAAAATCCGTGAATTTCAAAATTATGATTTTGGAATGCAGACAGTAGATACGCTGGAGCTCGTTTTCAATGATTGGTTCATGCGAAAAGATAAAGTAAGAATACTCAAAGAGATTCAACTTCATGAAGAAGGAAAAACTGAGCCCTTCACCCGATAACGAATAATATGGGTTGCTTAAAGTATATACTTGTTTTTGGCTGCGTGATCATTTCTACTATAAGCAATTGCCAGGTAATTTATAAAGCTGTTAGTCCGGGTGGAGATACGGTCACCTACCTAATTGGCACCTACAGCGTTCTTATGAAGGATCAGTTTCGATTTACGCCATTGTTGGATTCCCTGCTTAATGAGGTAGCAATCGTATTTACGGAAAGCGTTTATGAAGACAAGGGACTGCGTCCACTGGTGCATGCGAAAGAAAGAAACCGGATGATGTCTTATCCCAACCAACAGCGACTGGAAGATGTTATGGGCCGGGGAGAAGCAGGAAAAGTATATGCCTATTATCACTCCAGATTTGGAATTAAGAAAAGGGTATTCAAACAACTCAGCTATTATATACCGATTGTGATGGATCAGCAGATCCGGTATGGGAATGAGCAGTATATCAAACCCGACAGGTATTTGTTGCGCGAGGCAGAGAAGAAAGGAAAACGCATTTACAACCTGGATCAGCCTGCTTTAACCCAGGGAGCATTTGAAGCATTGGCAAGATTGTATCCGCCGGCCTGGCTGCTGCAACTGACGCGAAATGATAGTGCTTATGTGCAGGAGTTAAAAGAGCGGCGGGATTGTTATCTAAAGCAGGATACAGCTTGCCTGAAAGCGGGCTTGCGGGAAAAGATAAAAGCCCATCCGGCAGAATGGTTTCAGTTACTGAATCGGAGAGCACACTATTGGAAAGGTGAAATAGACCGAACCGCTGCGACTAAGAATTTGATACTGGCAGGAATTGATCTGCTCCTGGAAGAGCAGGATGGGTTGCTCGAGTACTATAGAAGGAAGGGGTATAGTGTTAAGTTTATGCCTTTGTATTTGCAAGATTGTAAAGGATGTATTAATTTAGATAGATAACCTTATTCACACTATGAGAAAATGTACACTGCTGCTCCTAAGCATGGGGCTTATCTTTGCCGCACAGGCGCAATCTTCCTTCTCCCGCAATTTTACCTATTTTGAAGCCGGTGGTAATGGACTGTTTGGATCCTTTAATTACGAACGCCAGTTTTCCAAAAAACCAGGATTTGGGATGCGCGCAGGATTGGGATTCTATCATGAGTATGATCCAGCTCTTACCATACCCATCGCAATCAATTATCTTATTCCGCTAAAGAATGAGTACCAGTTCCTGGAAGGTGCATTGGGACTTACGCCTGTCCTCACTTATGAAAGACCGCAAAAAAACCAGGTGGATATAGAAATAGATCATGTATTCATGCCCACTTTCGGATTTCGCAAACACACCCGAAACAATTATATGTGGAGGATCAATTTGGGTGCTTTTATTGCCACTTATGATGGTTATACGTTGCCCTATATCGGGTTCTCTTATGGAAAGCGGTTTTAACACCCCTTATTTGACGGAACTACACCTGCTGCTTTTTGAAAATCAGCGTTAGCTTAGCGGAAACCACTTCAACATGAAAACAGTTGAATCCATTGACGCGTATATCGCCGGTTTTCCGCAGAAGATACAGGAGCTCTTAAAACAAATGAGGAAAACGATTCAGCAGGCTGCTCCGGAGGCTACAGAAGCCATCAAATATGGCATACCCACTTTTGTGCTCCATGGCAACCTGGTGCATTTTGCCGCCAATAAAAATCATATCGGATTTTATCCGGCCCCCAGTGGAATCACTCATTTTGAAAAGGAACTGGAAGGCTATCCAACTTCCAAGGGAGCTATTCAGTTTCCCTATGATAAAAAAATGCCGCTGGACCTGGTGAAGAAGATCACTGCTTTCAGAGCGAAAGAAAATAAAGCTATGAAATCCATCAAAAAATAAGACTCATTTTACCTGTAAACTATCGGGCTTCTTAAGCGGAAAAAGAGTCGACCGGATTTCATGAATATCGGTAATCATCGAATCCAGTTTGATCAGGGTTTTCTTTGACTCTCCCGTCATTTTTGGCCAGAACGTAAAAGCCAGATTCAATAACAACAAGATCGTTGAAACAGCAAGCGCGGATACAGTGAAATAAATCTGCCGCTGAAAGCGCTGCTCATCTCTTGCAATAAACCCTCTACTGCAAAAACGTCTGAATTCATCGGTTGGGATAATGTCCTTTCGGCTGTACTTACATAACAAGGTAAGCGTCCGGTCGTCAATGACGGGTACCTCCTCTATATTGCCTGGTTCTAAATCCTTTCTGCCAAATTCATATACTTCCTGGGTTCTGCCCGACACCCTAAATAACAAAACATAACCATCTTTTTCCAATAATTCCAATACAGAAATCATTACAATTAATTCTGCTATCGCTTCAAACCGGAGTCGCTCTGATTCTTCTTTTGAACCAATAGGCAAAAGCAGTGATACTTTTCTGTTAGCCGTATCTACTCTTACCGCCGCATTTTTCAACCGCTGATCCACCAGCTCACCAAAATAAAAATGCGGCGTTTTGTAACCAGCTAACTGGTTACAAAACGCACGCTCTCCTGAATTCAGTAATCGCATATCGCTATTATTATTAGTCAGGTTTGATCCCAATCACAGGCAGACTCTTCTCCCGGATCAGCTTGTTGAATTCGGCTATGGGTCCCGACTTCAATTGCTCCAACCGGTTCAATTCCACCTGCGCCTGCTGCTTCAGATCCGCATACACATCTTTCGCCTGTTTACTAGGCGCCATATTTCCACTGTTCGCTGCATCAAATACACCGGATAATTTATCATTGATCCGGATCGGGAAATTCAACACATCCTGGAAACTTTTCGCCTTAGTCTGATACAGCGCTTCCTCCACTTTGGTCAACTGTTTGTTGATGGTATCCGCCTGCTGCTTCACTTCCGCCGGAATGCCTTTACCCTGTCTGCCTGTAAAATCATTGATCTGGTTTCTCAGGCTACGAATATCCAAAATGGCCTGCTGTACCTCATTAAATGTACCCTGCACCTGCTTGAGGAAATCAAACTGCGCTTCATAATCTGCCGTTGACACTTTGTAATTGGGATCGGCTTTCACTATAAAGGGAACTTCTGTTGAATCGTTGCCAATTTTTACTCTTGCAAAATAATTACCGGGAGGCGCCAGGATACTACCCGGCACACCATTCCAAAGAATCATTCCGTCAACTTTTTTCCCTTCCGGATACAGGAGATTCCAAACCAGTTGGTTCATACCCGGATTCAATTCCAGTTTGTCTTCTTTTGATTGGGTAGAGAAGGTTTTTACCACCGCCTTTTGTTTATCCAGGATGGTTACACTCGCTTTTGTTGAATCCGTAACGTTGGCTGCATAAAAATTGATCACGGCTCCGGTTGGGGGATTCATTCCTGCATTCACAGGTGTTGCTCCACGGAATCCTCCTGCTGCACGAATTCTCCAGGTTTCCCGAACCGGGAATACATGCAATGCCTTATTCACCACTGCAGGATCATAGGCCTGCACCTTGGTTAAATCATCCAGTACCCAGAATGCTCTTCCTTGTGTAGCCACAATCAGGTCATTGTCTTTGATGGTCAAATCAGTAATCGGCACTTCCGGCAAATTCAACTGAAATTTTCTCCAGTTGGCGCCATCATCATAACTGATATACATGCCGTATTCTGTTCCTGCATAAAGTAAGCCATCGCGTTTGTGATCCGCACGTACCACCCTGGTAAAATGCAGCGGATCAATACCACGCGTGATGCGCGTCCAGCTAACCCCATAATCAGTTGTCTTATACACATAAGGTTCAAAATCATCCAGCTTGTACCGGGTGCCGGTGATATAGGCTACTCCTTTCTTGGTGGGATGTGTTTCGATTGCATTCCACATGATCCATTTAGGGGCACCAGCCGGACTAACATTGGTCCAGTTTTTACCTCCATCCTTACTTACATGTACGAGTCCGTCATCCGACCCTGTCCACAACAGATCTTTTTCCAGCGCACTTTCTGCTGCCGTAAAAATGGTACAATAATATTCAACACTGGTATTGTCTTTTGTGATAGGGCCACCACTTGGGCCCTGTTTAGATTTATCATTGGTAGTCAGATCCGGAGAGATCTGCTCCCAGCTCGCACCTTCATTCTCGGTTACAAACAAAGCATTACCCGCGCAATACAAACGTTTGGGGTTATGCGGAGAAAAGAAGATCGGGAAGTTCCACTGGAAACGATATTTCAATACATCGGCACCCGCGCCCATGGGGTTATCCGGCCAAACAGTGATGGCCCTGTTCTCTCCTGTTTTGTGATCTAGCCGTGATAGATAACCGCCGTAATTTCCTCCGTATACAATATCCGGATTCAAAGGATCGGCAACTACATATCCACTTTCTGCTCCGGCTGTTTCTTCCCAGTCACGGTCAGATATAACCGAACCATAACTTCTGTGCCGAATGCGAAACGTAGAGTTATCCTGCTGCGCTCCCAAAATTCGATAAGGGAAACTATTGTCTGTACTCACCCGATAGATCTGTGCAGTAGGCTGGTTCATATAGGTACTCCAGCTATTGCCTCCATCATAACTTACCTGTCCGCCTCCGTCATCTGCTACAATCATACGATTCGGATCTTTTGGATCAATCCATAAATCGTGGTGATCACTGTGTGGCGTGCGGATCCCCTGAAAGGTTTTACCTCCATCCCTGCTGCGCATGAAACCAACATTCGGTGCATAGATCACATTTTCATTTTTGGGATCGATGAACACTTTGGTATAATACCAGGCACGCTGGCGGATATTGTTATCACTGCTGGTCAGGCTCCAGGTTTTACCCGCATCTGTACTGGTATACAAACCGCCATTTTCATTTTCAATCAGGGCAACTACTTTATCCGGATTGGAAGGCGCGATGGCTACCCCAACAATTCCCCATACGCCTTTGGGGAGGCCCTTGGAGGCCGTGATATTGGTCCAGGTTTCTCCGCCATCGGTAGATTTCCACAAACCACTTCCTTCACCTCCACTTTCCAAACTATACGGTGTGCGTATGATTCTCCAGGTGCCGGCATACATAATAGATGGATTGGTTGGATCCATCACCAGGTCACTTACCCCGGTTTGATTGTTGACAAAGAGGGTGCGCTTCCAGGTTTTACCTCCATCGGTTGATTTGAATACACCCCTTTCTTCATTCGGCCCAAAGAGATGACCTATCACTCCCGCCCAAACGATATCCGGATTGCGGGGATGCACCAGGATACGAATGATGTGCCGCCCATCTTTCAATCCTCTGTTCTGCCAGGTCCGGCCTCCATCATCGGAGCGCCAGATACCACCCAGACCTTCTGCCACATTGCCTCTGAGTGTGTTCTCGCCTTCACCAACATACATGATCTGCTCATCACTGGGTGCCAGGGCAATCGCACCAATGTTGGCGATATTGTATTTGTCGGAGATATTAGTCCAGTTGCTGCCTCCATCGGTGGTTTTCCAGAGTCCGCCACCGGTTGCCCCCATGAAGAAGGTTTGCCGGTTGGTAAAGGAGCCCGCCACCGCGGCAGATCTTCCGCCCCGCCAGGGACCGATTAGCCGGTATTGGGTGTTGGCAAATAAAAGCGAATCGTAGTTGGGAGCCTTGGTTGCAGCCACTGTTTTTTTACGCTGCGACTGAGCCAGAAGACCCGGCAGCAAACAGGCTACTAACAGTAATTTTCTCATGTGTAGGTATTTAAATCAGGTATTCAAAGTACTAAAAAAAATGGCTGGTCAGCATCTGCCGACCAGCCAAGGTTACCTGATACAAAAAAACTATTTAACAGACGTAGTTTTTAGCGCCGGGGTTGTAACGCCTTCTTTTGCCATGGCCTGCCGAACTTTATCGGCATACTGCTTGCTGATGGCAGCATGTTTGGCTTTGGCAGCAGAGAGTTCTCCCTGGAGAGATTGCAATCGCTCCAATTGAAGATTACTTGGCCTCGCCTCATTACCGGCAATGGTTGTGTACAATTCAGTCAACCGCTCTCTCAACTGTTCTTCATCTGCAAAAATACTGGTTTGTTTAGTGGCCAGTAAGCCTGCCCTGAATTCTTCCAGTGATTGATTGTAGGTCTTCAACAGTTTTTTTACTTTTTCACTTTTGATTTTTTCTCCACTTTCCTTGAGTAATTTCTGCTCACCGTTTACTTCTTCAATCAGTCCGTTCAGGTCTTTCTGCATGTTGTACAATTCCATGGATACTTTGTGTTGTGCAAGGCGATCCTCCATGCTATACGTTGTGTTATCAACATCATGCACCAATACAATCGGCTGCTTGTATTCTTCTTTCCCTACGGTTAATTTCAACGTGTAGGTACCTGGTAATACCTGTGGCGCCACCATACCTCCCCGATCCATTTTAGTACCGCCGGCTGCAGACTTATTAGGTGTCATGCGCTGGTTCCAGTACACTTTGTTTACACCTTTGCGTTTGGAGCCCGGCATACTCTGGATCAGTTCTCCCTTATCATTAAAGATTTCCACTTTCACATCACCTGACATGATCCGGTCTTTCAGGTAATACTGAATGGGCGGAATGCCTGCCGGATTTCCAGCCGACCAGCCACCAGTTGGAGGAAAGCCTCCATTACCAAACTGGCCATCCCGGATGGGCTGAGGTGCCAGGGCAAAAATATGCACGGGTTTGTTGGAAGTTTCACCAGCGAGTTCACGCATCGGGCGAATATCATCAACCACAATCACACCCCGGCCATGGGTACCAAGAATGAGATCATGTGTTTTCGGATGAATCACAATATCTCTCACCAATGCATATTCGGGAATTCTGTTCTTCATTCTGAACCACTCACGTCCACCTGTAACCGAAGCAAACATTCCCATTTCAGTTCCGGCAAAAAGCAGGTCCTTGTTTACCAGATCTTCTTTGATCTTATGCGCAAAGCCGGTGAATTCCTCACTTTTGAAAAGAGTCCAGGTTTTACCCATGTCGGAGGATTTTCCGAGATAGGTTTTATGATCTCCATACATGTGATTATCAAAGCTGGCATAGATTACCTGTTTATCAAAACGCGATGGCTCTACACTGCTTACCCAGGTTTGGGCTGGGAGGCCGGCTGCAGCAACATTGGCAGCAACATTTGTCCATGTTTTACCACCATCGGTTGTGTATTGCAGGTTACCATCATCAGTACCTACCCAGATGATATTTTCATCCAGCGGAGATTCTGCAATCGCAAAGATGGTGGTATGATTTTCTGCAGAGGTATTATCAGCACTTAAGCCACCACTGTTATCCTGCTCCTGTTTTTTCTTATCATTGGTAGTAAGGTCTGGTGAAATACGCACCCAGTTTCTTCCCTGGTCGGTGCTTTTGAATAGATACTGTGCACCTGTGTACAGGTTCTTTGGATTTTTTTGTCCCGTGTGAATCGGTGTATTCCAGTTCCAGCGCAGTTTGCCATCAGCAGCTGCAGCCTGTGGTTTGATGGAAACAGATTTCAGGGTACGCAAATCTACCCGCGCCATATTTCCACCCTGGTATTCTGCATACGCAATATTGGGGTCTGTAGGATCCGGCACTGTCCAGAAACCATCCCCTCCATAAATCGCGGTCCAGTCGCCATTGTTAACTCCATTGGGTTTAGCAGATGGCGCATACCAGGAACCGTTATCCTGCAGGCCGCCATAAATATTATACGGCTCGCGGTTGTCAACTGCAACATGGTAAAACTGTCCGACTGGGAGGTTGGATACAAAGATCCAGGTAACACCTCTATCCAGGCTAATATATACACCACCATCGGTACCGAGGTATAATTGGTTGGTATTATTCGGATTGATCCAGAGGGCGTGGTGATCTGAATGTACCCAACCCCCTTCTCCTGATGCTTCGGCAAAAGAATAACCGCCATCATCGGAATAGCTGAAAGAGAAAGCCGGACGATAAACACGCTTAGGATCTTTGGGATCAATTACGAGTGTGCTGAAATAGAATGGTCTGGATACCACATTGAGGGTAGCACTTTGTTCTTTCCAGCTTTCGCCACCATCTTTTGAGATATACATTTTGGTATCCTTTGCTTCCACAATGGCGATCAGGTTCTCCGGAGCGCTGGGTGCAAGGGCTAAGGCAGTTCTTCCAAAAGGTTTAGCAGGTAATCCATTAGTGAGTTCTTTCCAGGTTTTACCACCATCCATTGATTTGAAAATGCCGGATCCTTTTCCTCCTGAATTAAACAGGTAAGGAAGGCGACGAAATTCCCAGGTAGTGGCATACACAATATTGGGATTATTGGGATCCAGGCTCACATCGGCACAACCTGCCTTATCTGAAATATAGAGGGATTTCGTCCAGGTTTTACCACCGTCTGTTGATTTATACAAACCCCGGTGTTCACTATCACTCCAAAGCGGACCAGGAGCAGCTACATAAACAATGTTGGAGTTGGAGGGGTCAATCACGATTTTGGAAATATGCTCAGTGGAATCCAGCCCGATCTTCGTCCAGTTATCGCCGGCATCGGTTGATTTATATAAACCATTACCGATCGAAACTGAGTTCCGCATATTGCTTTCACCAGTACCTGCATACACGACTGTTGGCTTGGACTGGTCAATGGCAAGGGCACCAATACTCTGGCAATAGCGATCAAAAATGGGTTTAAAAGAAGCGCCTGCATTGGTGGATTTCCAGATGCCGCCACCGGCAGTTCCTATGTATAGTGTTTTGCCATCTTTGTTCACGCCTTCAATAGCAGTAATACGGCCACTCATGGTACCTGGGCCAAGCCAGCGGGCTTCCAGCATGCCGAAGGTGGCGGAGTTAACATTAGACTGAGAGAAGGATACTAACGATATAGAACAAACGCAAATAGATAGAAGCAGTTGTTTCATCTTGTGTGTTTTGGTCAGGAAAAAAAAAGCCCGGATGAACCGGGCTTCAGGAGTCGGTCAATTATTTGGCAGGTTGGAAGGTTGTTGCTGGCACTTCCTTGTTGATTTGAATTTTGCTTATCACCATGTCAGCGTTCATGCCTGGTCCGAGTGGCACACTGATGGTCATTGGCATGGAGATACCTTCCGGTAATTTCTGGTAGTTGCTGTAACCGGTAGTCATTTCCATTTCCTGTCCGTTTACTTCCTGCTTGGCAGTAGACTTGAGCAACAGGAAAGAAGAAGGATCGATAAAGTAAGTAGTTACTTTTCCGCCTTTCAGGGTCAGTTTCAGTTTGTGACATTCTGTTCCTTCTACATCTTCTTTACCGAGGTATTCCAGGCTATGGCCTTTTTCCTTGTAATCCACCAGGGCACCCTGGGTATCCAGTTCATCAGCACCTTTTTTCACCATTTCTTCTGTCATGGGCTCTACATTGGTTTGTCCCTGTACCGGCATATACATCCATCCGGCAGTGGGCGTCATGATGATGTAGTTGGCCTGTCCCATGATGTTCAGGTCCTGGCGGCTACCGGTATTGTGTACGGAAGTGGTAGTAACGGCGATATCAATACCCTGGAAGCTCATGGTTCCGTCCATAATCACGGACTTTATTTTTTTCCAGTTATCCTTTCCGCCAATAGCGTCAATATGCTTGTTGGCGATCTCATCTGCTGTTTGAGAAAATCCAGTCATCGTTCCCAAAAGAGCAGCTCCTAAAAATGCAAGTTTCAATGCTTTCATGTGTTTCTGTTTAATGTATAGTGGTATTTGAGTGTGTCCTTATTCTGCTTTATATAACTTAGGATCTACCGGTTTGTTCACCTCGATCTTTTCATAGATGGTTTCTCCCCCCATTCCGTTGCGTTTAACAGTAAAAGGGAATAAAAAACCTTCCGGGGTGGATTGGTAATCGCTGTAATCGGTAATAAGCTCCTGGGGTTGCTGATCGGCATTGGCGCCTCTTCTTTGTCCGCCCCCAAACATACCTCCACCCTTGCGGATCTCACGTACCAGCAGGTAACTGGTTGCGTCAATGAAGTAAGTTATCTCATTTCCGTTTGCGAGGGTCAGTTTGATTTTATAGGCTTCTTTTCCATTGATGGATTCCTTTCCCTCCAGTTGAGCTTTATGGCCTTTGGCTGCATAATTATAAAGTGGTCCGATCAGATCCAGCTCACCAAGAGCTGCTTTGTGCCGGTCTTCTGGCATAGGTTCAAACTTTCCGCCATTACGCGGATTGGAAACCCATCCGCCTTTATCAGTAAGCACTACCTGAAAAGAACCCATCCCAAAATTAATTTCAGACCGCATCAACTGCCCATCGACTTTGGTCATTTTGGAAGTGATTTCATTTCCATTGCCGGCGATGGACACGCCTTCCATATAAACCGATTTCAGTGTTTGCAGTTTTTCTTTTCCTCCCAATGCTTTTTCATATCCGGCCAATACCTCATCCACCGTTTGTGCCTGGACAGTAAAAAAGCCAAAGACCAGGCAGGTGAGTAAGGTAAAAGCAGTTCCTTTCGTCATAGTGCGCAATTTCATTCAAATTTAGCCGGTTCTTGATCTATTAGTCGACCGATCATCCAAATCATTACAGTGAAAACACGGTTTTTTATCATTTCTGTGGTAGTTGGGTATATTGCGGGTACAAGCTTTCACTATGGAACAGATCCTGCAGGGCAACCTGGTTGATATCCCCAACAGAAACATATATTATGCCGAAATCCACCTGGAGGGTCAGCGGATCCGCGAAATCCGTCATCTCTCTGAGAACCCGAATACGGCGGCGCATTATATCTGTCCGGGTTTTGTGGATGCCCATGTGCACATTGAAAGCTCCTTGCTGGTACCCTCTGCCTTCGCGAAATTGGCTGTGAAGCATGGAACAGTTGCCACGATATCAGATCCACATGAGATAGCCAATGTTTGCGGAGAAGCCGGTGTAGAGTTTATGATCCAAAATGGAAAAGCTGTTCCCTTTAAATTTCATTTTGGTGCGCCGAGTTGTGTGCCTGCTACTGTATTTGAAACTGCAGGCGCCGTGCTGGACCTGGCTGCAGTAAAGCGATTGCTGGAACGCGATGATATATATTACCTCAGTGAGATGATGAATTTTCCCGGGGTATTGAATGGCGATCCGGAAGTGATGGCCAAGATAGTAGCTGCACAGGAGTTGGGCAAACCAATCGACGGGCACGCACCCGGATTAAGAGGTGAGCAGGCAGCACATTATATCGCGGCGGGTATGAGTACCGATCATGAATGTTTTACGTATGAAGAAGGGCTGGACAAAGCGCAGCAGGGGATGAAAATCCTGATCCGCGAAGGCAGTGCTGCTAAAAATTTTGAGGCATTGATTGAATTGCTGCGTACGCATCCTGACCAGATTATGTTCTGTAGTGATGATAAACATCCGGACAGTTTGCTACTGGGACATATCAACCAGCTCTGTGCCCGGGCATTGACCCATGAGTTGGATTTATTTGATGTATTGAAAGCTGCCTGTGTGAATCCGGTGGAGCATTATAAAATGGAGGTGGGACTGTTGCGGGAAGGTGATTGGGCGGATTTTGTGTTGCTGCGCGACCTGGAACATTTTGAAGTGGAATCCACCTGGATCAATGGGGAATGTGTATATGAAAATGGGGAGAGCAAAATTCCTGCGATTGCTGTGAACCCGATCAACCAGTTTCATTGTTCACCAATTGAATTGCCTGCTGTTTTTATGCCGGCAGTTGGAACACCACTACCTGCGATTGTGGCCTATGATGGTCAATTAATAACAGGCACCAGGGAAATCAGTGCAACAGATTTGGTGGTGCAGGAAGGTGGTTGGTGTAGCAATCCGGTTGAAGATTTATTGAAACTGGTAGTTGTGAATCGTTACCAGCCGGCTCCGGTGGCCAAAGCTTTTATAAAGGGCTTTGGTTTGAAGCAGGGGGCGATTGCCTCTTCTGTGGCACACGACTCACATAATATTATTGCGGTAGGAGCAGATGATGCCTCGCTGGTGGAGGCCATCAACCTGGTGATCCGCGAGCAGGGAGGCTTAAGTTGTGTGAATACTTCCGAGTCGGCGGTATTGCCTTTGCCGGTAGCCGGACTCATGAGTGCCGATGATGGACTGGAAGTAGCTGCAGCTTACACTCAAATTGATACCATGGCTAAAGCGCTGGGCAGTACTTTGTCTGCGCCCTTTATGACCCTCTCTTTTATGGCGCTGCTGGTGATCCCTGAACTCAAACTCTCTGACCGCGGTCTCTTTGATGGCCGCCAGTTCCGGTTCCTCTAACCACTCCACCCGTCCGGTGGCACCGGACGGGTGGCACCGGACGGGTGGAGTGACCGACGAAAAACCTGCGTTTACCGAGAAAGGGGGTGAAATGGCGGGAATACACTTGCCATGGGAACTGCGCTGCCTTAGTTTTACTTAAAATTTGAAACTCATGAATATGGAAAATAGATACCGGAGACAGCGGCCCTGCAGAGGAGATAAAAATGGGCGTTATGTTTTCGGCATCATGCTGATTATTGTAGGCGGATTATTATTCGCCAGCAAAGCAGGCTTATTGATACCGCGCTGGGTTTTTTCCTGGCCTATGATCCTGATTGGAGTAGGTTTTGCGGTGGGTGTAAGCCAGCGATTTAAAGGAACCGGCTGGATCTGGCCCATGGCGATTGGTGCTTTCTTCTTAGCCGACCGCGCTTTCCCTAATTTCTTCCCACGTGAGTTTTTCTGGCCGGTCTTTATGGTGATAGCGGGACTTGTCCTGGTACTAGGCCCAAGGCGCTTTGGAAAGGGTTGGAATGATACCATGGGAGCTACTGAAACGGACGAACAAACTGCCACCAACACTTCAGGAGCAGACAAGCTAGACGAATCCACTGTATTTGGCACAGTACGCAAATTTGTAATCTCCAAGAATTTCCGGGGTGGAGAAGTATCCGCGGTATTTGGTAGTGCGGAAATCAACCTGCTGCAGGCAGATTTTGATACCCCACCCAAACTGGAACTCAATGCTGTATTTGGCAGCATCCGGTTAATCGTACCCTCGCACTGGCAATTGAAGATGGAGAACAATGCGGTACTGGGTGGAGTGGAAGACAAACGTCCGCAACACAGCATCTATTCTGATAAGATTATGTACCTCGAGGCCAATGCCGTATTTGGAGGAATACAGATTACGACCGTATAAGCCATTAACCATTAAACCATCCTTATGTCTTATTACCTGGCTACACTTTGTTATGAGATCATTTGCGGTGAAGGCACACATACACCGCAGTTTGAAGAACAGGTTCGGTTACTCGAAAGCGATAGTAGAACGGATGCCCTGAAAGCCGCGCATGAAATCGGTCAGCAGGAATTGCTGGTCTGGCAGTACAACAACTGCGCTAAAGTAGAATGGAAATTCCTGGGAATAAAGGAACTGATCAGCCTTCCCGGTTTTTTCCACGGAGCGGAACTCTACCAGCAACACAGGGAAATTGAACATGCAGAAGGCTATCGCAATTTTGTAAAAGACAAGACCATCCAACTACAACACAAACAGGAACATGCCATCGATTCCCTTTAATAACAGATCGCTGCTGATTTTAAGCAGCATCTTTATTTACCTGATCTGGCAGATCAATTTTTTTGCCCTGCTTTCCAACGGCTATTCCTTTTCCATCAGTATTACGGAATCGCTGACCAATTGCTTCCTGTTGGTATTTGTAACAGTTACCCTTAAACGCATCTTCAGGTTTTATACACCCAATGCTACCGGGTTCTGGTCAGCGATTATACTAACAGCCGGATTTTCCACCCTGCTGCCGATTGCTGCAAAACTGATGCTGAGCTCCATAATCCCGGATAATCCGGAATACGTTGAAATGCTGAATTCCACTATGCAAATCCGGATTGGATTTTCACTGCTCACGGTTACAAGTATTCTCGTGCTGATTCTACTATTTAACATGCTGCAAAAAGAGGAAGCAGAGAAGAAACACCGGCAGGAAATTCAGCAATTGGCAACGGAAGCGGAATTATTCAAACTCCGGCAACAATTGCAGCCTCACTTTTTATTCAACAGCTTAAATTCCATCAATGCATTAATTGGCACCCGCCCCCAGGAAGCACGTACCATGACAGAACAACTGGCTTCCTTTTTACGTGGAACCATCCATCAAAAGGAAAATAAACTGGTAGCATTGCAAGAAGAACTGGATCAGATCAACCGTTATTTACAAATTGAACGCATGCGATTCGGTCATCGTTTGCAGGTTTTGATTGATTCTGATGAACAACTTCAGGATGCTAAAATACCGCCACTCCTCTTGCAGCCCCTGGTTGAAAACGCCATCAAATATGGATTGTATGAAACCACCGGAGAGGTGCTCATCGAAGTAAAAACAGCCATCCTTGAAAAGCAATTATTCATAACCGTTAGTAACCCTTACGACCCTGATTTACCTACACGAACAACCGGCACCGGATTCGGATTGCAATCCGTACAACGCAGGCTCTACCTGCTTTTCGGAAGATCGGATTTACTCCAGGTAAAACAGGAGTCCAACCAATTTATCACAACTGTAATCATTCCGCAAGTGTATGTTGAAAGTCCTGATCATAGATGACGAACCATTGGCCTGTAGCCTGGTGCAGGAATACCTGGCTGAGTTTCCGCAATTCCAGGTAACCGGAGTTTGCCACGATGGCTTTAGTGGATTAAAAGCCATCCAGCAGGTTCAACCTGATTTAATCTTTTTAGATGTACAGATGCCGAAGATCAATGGCTTCGAACTACTGGAATTGCTGGACAGTCATCCCGCAGTTATCTTCACCACCGCTTTTGATGAGTACGCCATGAAGGCATTCGACCAACATGCAGTGGATTATTTACTCAAACCTTATAGTAAAGAACGATTTCAAAAAGCGGTTCAGAAATTTTTGCAGCAACAACAAGGTGCTGCTACTTCAGAACTACTTAACACTGCCAGCCAGTCGCCCCAGCAACAGGATCGCATCGTAATCAAAGATCAATCCACTATTCGCATCATTCCGGTTGCACAGGTGCACTACATTGAAGCGGCAGATGATTATATCAGGATTGTAACGGCAGAAGGACACTGGCTCAAAAACAAAACCATGGCTGCCATGGAGCAACAATTGCCTGCAGCTCAATTCGTACGCATTCATCGTTCCTACCTGGCCAATGTGCAGGAGATCAGCAAACTATTTCCCATGGAAAAGGATAGCTATACCGCCATCTTAAAAAACGGCAAACAATTACCGGTTAGCAAAACAGGTTACCAGAAACTGAAGGAAAAACTGGGGATCTAGGCATCATTTCCTAACCAGAGGGCACCGCCAATAGTATTGCGACTGGCACCAGTAACCGAAGCGAGTACGGTGTATTCTTCTCTCCAGCGAAGCACTCCAATCAATGCCATGATGATGGCTTCCTTGAATTCAATCACCGCGGCATCCGGAACCTGCACTCTAACTCCGAGGGGTGTTAGCTGTTGTTGGAGGCATTCCAACAGGAATCCATTATAGGCCCCACCACCAGTAACCAGCAATTCTTGTCCTGCTGTTGGAATCCCTTCTTTTGCTGCCGCCCGTTTCAGATCGGTAGCAATCTGAATGGCTATATGCTGCGTGTAAGTGTGCAAGGCATCGGCATCTGACAATCCGGCCGCCTTCACCAGGGGATAAACCTGTTCAATTCCAAAACTGTTCGCGAGCGATTTAGGATATTCCTGTGTATAGAAATCCATTGCGGCCAATTTAGCCAGCAAGGCTTCATTGATCAATCCGCTTGCTGCAAGTGCCCCATTTTCGTCATAGGCTTTTCCTGCATCCAGGGCCAGCATATTGAGTACGCGATTGGCTGCACAACTGTCAAAGGCAATGTATCCATCGGAATTTTTGATAGAGAGATTGGCTATCCCTCCGATATTCAGCAGAAAGGCGAAATCCCCAAAAAGCAGTTTCTCTCCTATGGGAACAATCGGTGCACCCTGCCCTCCTGCAGCCAAATCCATCGCGCGCAGATCTGAAATGACCGGCAGCCGGGTTTCCGCGGCAATGGCAGCACCATCGCCCAGTTGGGCAGTCATCCCTTTTGCCGGCAGATGAAAACTGGTATGACCATGAGAGGCGATCATATGCACTTTATGTTCCAGGCCATTTTCCTCTATAAAACGATTCACCAGTTGACCGGTATAATGTCCGTATTCGCTGTGCAGCAGCAGGTAATCCTGGGCAGATAAGCTGGTACAATTCCGGAGCTTTTCTTCCCATTCCGCAGGATAGGCATAGGTAGCAGTCTGCTGTAGTTCCATGGACCATTTTCCACCGGTTGCATGAAACTGCACGTATGCGATATCCAGTCCGTCCAGCGAACTCCCACTCATCAAACCAATTACATTATATACCATTCTCAAAAAAGTTTTTGATTTACCCGGTTGCCCTTTAGATTTGTCGGGCGGGTGCAAATTACAACGATTGGCAGCTGCAGAAAAATTGGAAAATCATGGTGGTCAATTTAAGCAAGCATTATTCCCTGTTGTGTGATTTTGTAAGTGAACTCAGAAATGTGGACATTCAGCACGACCGGATGCGGTTTCGCAGGAACCTGGAGCGAATCGGGGAAGTAGCTGCCTATGAGATCAGCAAACACATGGCCCATCAGCAGGTGGAAACCCCCACCCCGCTTGGAACATCTCAATGCAAGCTGCTTCAGGAGCAACCTGTGCTGGCCACCATTTTACGTGCAGGACTGCCCTTACACCAGGGATTGCTGAACTATTTTGACCGGGCCGATAATGCCTTTATATCTGCCTATCGCAAACACCATCCGGATGGTAGTTTTGAAATCAGCATGGAATATGTGTCAAGTCCGGATTTGGAAGATCGTATCCTGATCATTTCCGATCCTATGCTGGCTACAGGGGCTTCCCTGGTCAAAACCATCCAGTTTTTGCGGGAGGAAGGCAAACCAAAAGAAGTACATATTGTCTGCGCTATTGCATGTACGGTAGGAATTGAGTATGTTCACCGCAGTGAACCCAATGTGAAGATCTGGTGCGGGGCAATCGATGAGGAACTGACTGCAAAAAGTTATATCGTACCGGGACTCGGGGATGCAGGCGACCTGGCATACGGAACCAAACAGCAGGCATAACTGAAAATTATTCCCCGGCATTGGGCAATTTTTGTATTTTACCTATCCTAATTATGAGAATTTTTGTCGGAATACTGCTGCTGTTGGGATGTTCTGCTTCGCCTTTGCTTGCCCAGGATCCACATTTTTCGCAGTTTTTTGCTTCTCCTATGACCCTTAACCCGGCCTTTACGGGTAAATTCAATGGGGTAGTCAGGGCTGCGGGGAACTATCGCGATCAATGGCCCGCTATCAGTAAAGCTTTTGTCACCTCTACACTCAGCCTGGATGCTCCTATCATGAGAGGTCGGCTCAACAATGATACCTGGGGTATTGGAGGTATGGCCATGACCGACCGTACTGCCAATGGCGTATTAACTGCTAACTATATAGCCTTCTCGACTGCTTATCATAAAGCGCTGGATGAGGATGGGTTTCACCAGTTGGGATTGGGATTTCAGGGAGTCTACAGTAACAAACGCCTGGATGGATCACAGTTAAATTTTGAAAATGAACTGGCGCTTGATGGTACCTGGAGTAATCCAAGTGGGGAAGCAGTAGATGGCACCCGTATCAATGTAAGTTATATAGGTGTGAATGCCGGCTTGTTGTATAGTGGTTCAACTAACGGTGATAACAATTTTTATTTTGGTGCTTCGGTGTATCATATCAACCGGCCACAGGAAAATTTCACCAATGTTTTTTATACCCTGCAACCGCGCTTAACGGTTCACGGTGGTGGCTACCTGCCGGTTGGGCAAACCAGTACCCTGCATTTATCAGCGCTGCACAGCAGGCAGGCAGGTGCTTTTGAAACTTTGATCGGTGGAGCAGTTGCCTTTAACCTGAATGATGACTTTGACCGGCCCACTGCTTTTTATGCCGGCTCCTGGTATCGATTCGGAGATGCACTCATTCCTTATATGGGATTTGAATGGGCAGATTTTCGGTTAGGCATGACCTATGATGTGAATACATCCAGTTTGAAAACAGCTTCACAACGGCGGGGTGGAATTGAGATTTCGCTGATCTATATCAAGCGGCCATCCGAAGGGCAGAAAGAAATCCCCTGTCCGAAGTTTTGATTCCTTATTTCATATTGTACAAAAACCGGTAAGGCAGGTCTTTGTCTTCTTTCGCATAGTCGATACCGATACGCGGACCGACAACTATTTCATGGGGCTTGTAGCCATCATCCCAGATACTGATATGTTCAGTTAAAGGCAGACCGGTGTGGGCAGTTCTGATTCCCAGAGCTTTGGTAACCAGTCCGGGGCCGCCTGCAAGTTTATGCACAGGAATATGCTCTCCTTTGCCCAACCGTTCGCGAATGATTGCTATACCTTCAACCGGTTCAATTGCCCGGATCAATACCACCTGTGGCATTTCTGCCTTATTGGTGACCACATTAAACAAATGATGAATACCATAACAGAGATAGACATACGCAAAACCACCCGGACCGTACATGATTTCGGTTCTGGCAGTTCTTCTTCCACCATAACAATGCGATGCCCGATCCGACTCACCTGCATAGGCTTCGGTTTCGCTGATCCGGCCACTGGTGCGGATTCCATCGAATTCAGTAAGAATGATCTTACCCAGTAAAGCGCGGGCTATTTCTACCACATCGGTGCTCTCAAACCAGGAAAGCGGGAGTTTTGTCATCTTTTTGCGAATGGTCTAGGTTCAAAGTAATAAATTTAGGCGCTTAAATAACCGACTATTGCTGAAAGAACTCATTATAGCATTTGAATCCTTCTATAAGGCGCATCATTTTATAGTACAGCATAAACTCTGGAGATGGATTCTGATACCCGGAATTATTTACATGCTGCTCTTTGTTACGGGCATGTATTTTTTTATCAGCTCTGCCAATGATGCCGTGAATTACCTGACCAACCTGATTGGTATTGATAGGTGGTTACAGGAACAGAAAAGTGGGATTCTCAGTTTTTTATTTATGATGGGAGGGATCATGGTGCAGGTATTGCTGGTATTTTTCTATTTCTCCTTTTTCAAGTTTTTCTTTCTGATTGTAGGCTCACCGGTATTTGCGTACCTGAGTGAGAAGACAGAATCCATTATAGAAGGCCGCGACTTCCCCTTCAGTTTTAAACAATTGCTGAAAGATATCATTCGGGGTATCAAACTGGCATTGCGCAATCTCCTTTGGCAAACAGTGTATACAGTTTCTATATTGCTGCTCTCCTTTGTTCCATTGGTAGGATGGATCAGTCCGCTGATCTCTCTTTTTGTTGAATGTTATTACTATGGTTTCTCGATGGTTGATTACAGTTGTGAGAGAAGAAAATTATCGCCGGCAGAAAGTATCCGGTTTATCAGTGAGCACAAGGGATTGGCAATTGGAAATGGGTTGCTTTTTTACCTGATGCATGCCATCCCCTTTGTAGGATGGGTATTGGCTCCTTCCTATGCTGTTATTGCTGCTACCCTGAGTTTTCGTGAAATGGAAAAGAAATAAGTATGGCAAGTGCTGCGCTCGGTGCTGTTTACCTGATTCCCTGTTACCTGGATGAGGAACACCTGGAAGTGATTCCTCCCTATGTGCTGGAAGCGGTTCAGCAATGCCAGGTGTTTTTTGTAGAAAATGAAAGAACCGCCCGGCGTTTCCTGAAACGAATCTGGAAGGAAATGGTGATTGACAACTATGACTGGTATGCCATTCACAAAGCTGAAATGGAGGTGAAGGACCAGTTTCGCCAACAGTTGCAAAGAGGAAAAAACATCGGAATCATCAGTGAAGCCGGTTGCCCGGGCATTGCAGATCCGGGACAAATCCTGGTAGCCACCGCACAGCAAATGGGGGCGCCAGTGAAACCACTGGTAGGACCCAGTTCTATATTATTAGCCTTGATGGCAAGCGGCTTAAATGGGCAGCATTTTCAATTTCATGGTTACCTTCCTATTGATGCCGGTGCCCGCAATAAATTATTGAAAGAGCTGGAGCAGGAAAGCATCCGGACCGGATGTACCCAGATTTTCATTGAAACACCGTACCGCAACAATGCCTTGCTGGAAGCGATTTTACAACAATGCCGGCCCGATTCACGGTTATGCCTAGCGGTAGATATTACCGGGACGAATGAAGTGATTCAGACCCGCACGCTGCGCGACTGGCAAAAAAATAAGCCGGAGCTGCATAAGCGTCCGGCTGTATTCCTGATAGGTTCCTGATTTATTCAGTGGTATGTGCCTTGGGTTTAATTACTTTTTCCGTCGGTTGTCCACTCATGGAAAGAATACTGTCAACGATGTAGTTGGTATTTCCTCTCCAGGGAATAGCACCTAAATATTCCTTGTAGTGCAGATCAAATTGTTTGCCACTGTTTTCCATCAGCGTGGTAGCAATCTGTTCATTTTCTACTGAAAACTCAAACTCGTAGGATTGGATACTACCGGCCATGCCTCCACGAAAACCACTCTGGATCAGCTTTCCTTCATAGGTTTTGAAGACATATCCTTTTTTAACCACGAAGTTCAGCTCCCCGGATTTTACCCCTTCGCCGAAGACCCAATAGAAACGCCAGTAGAACAATCCCGCGCCGATTGCAATCAGGGCAACAATAACAATTGTGAAAAACCTTCCCATAGTGTTGATTTAATGATATATGAAAATAATCATAATCCATATTTGTCGATCATATAAATCAACAAAGCCATATTCAGGGCACCCAGATCCAGCTCTCTTTTGTTGACTGCTTCAAAAACATCGTTGCGGGCATGGTGCAGATCGAAGTATCGGGAGCCATCCGGACTTAAACCAGCCACCGGTGTTCCCAGGCTTCTGTTAAGCGGACCGATATCAGCTCCACCACCTCCATTGGCAAACTGGTACACTCCATAAGGTACAAACAGCGGTACCCATTGCCGGATGCGCTCCAGTTTGGCTGCATCCAGCGTGAAGCCAAAACTGCGGGGAGTGAATCCGCCGGCATCACTTTCCAGCGCGAATACATGTTGTTCGTTTTTGGCTTTGGCCTCTTTTGCATATTGATTGCCACCGCGTAAACCATTTTCCTCATTGGCGAATAAAACCACCCGAATAGTATGGCGGGGTTTGTAACCCATGGCTTTAAATGCACGAATCACCTCAATGGATTGCACACAACCGGTACCATCATCATGGGCGCCTTCGGCAGGATCCCAGCTATCGAGATGCCCGCCCACAGTGATAAACTTTTCGGGGAATTCAGAACCGGTAAACTCACCAATGATATTGTGACCGGTTGCATCCGGCTTGAAATGTGCCATGCTTTTATAATAGACCTGCACCAGTTTGCCAGCTTTCAGTTGAGCGATGAGCTGATCTGCATCTTTTAACCCCATAGCAGCTGCTGGAATTTTCGGGTAGGCGGTATCGTAAGCCAATGCCCCTGTATGTGGATGGTTGTCATTTGCGCTGGCAGTAACCGAACGAATCAATACAGCAGCAGCTCCATATTTGGCAGCCCGGCTTGGACCAGATCTGCGATAGGCACCTGATTCGCCATAGGATTGTCCTACGGAGAGGTTACGTGGATTAAATACATTATTGAAAATGACGATAACATCCTTCAGCTCCTCTTTGCGTTTTTCGAGTTCTTCAAAATCATGAATGAGAACTGCTTTTTTCAGGAGGCCATTTTTGCCGGTACCCATAGAGTTTCCGAGGGCCAGTACATCCAGCACCACTTTCACTTTTTTTCCGGAGGCATCAGTATACTGGTACCAGGCTTCATCCTTACCACCCCGATCCCAGTGAGGAACCTGTACCGCCTGTTTCCAGACTTTGTCGGCACCGGCAGCCTGCAGCGCCTTTTCAGCCCAGGCTTCAGACTTATACATACCGGGGGAGCCGGCGAGGCGAGGACCAACGGTTTTACAGAGCACCCGGAGACTTTCATAAGCTGCCGGGGAAGTCAAAACATCATCTGCGAGTTTGCGGAAAAAAATAGAATCCTGCTGAAAATCAAAAGATTGAGCACGGGTTGGTCTGAAACTAAGCACCTGCACCAACAGAGCGAGCAACCAAACAATTCTAATCATGTAAACGTTTTTTTAAAATTACCTAAACATTTTAATCCAGTACCTTCACAAGGAACTAAATAAAGTTATGCGTATCGGAATCGTATGTTACCCAACCTTTGGCGGAAGTGGTGTATTGGCAACAGAACTGGGAAAAGCATTGGCAGATAAAGGCCACCAGGTGCATTTCATTACTTATCAGCAGCCTGTTCGACTGAATGAATTCAACGCCAACATATTTTATCATGAAGTGAGGGTGCCAACCTATCCTCTCTTTGATTATCCACCCTATGAAACAGCCCTGGCCAGTACCATGGTGGATGTGATCATCAACAACAAGCTGGATTTGCTGCATGTGCATTATGCCATCCCGCATGCTTCGGCTGCCTATATGGCTAAACAGATTTTATTGAAGCAGGGTATCTCCATTCCAGTGGTAACCACCTTGCATGGTACCGATATTACCCTGGTAGGCAGAGATAAAACCTATGCACCAGTTGTTACTTTTTCAATTAATGAAAGTGATGCGATTACCGCGGTATCAGATAACCTTCGGGAAGAAACCTACAAATGGTTCAAGATTGAGAAAGAGATTGAAGTGATCCACAACTTCGTGGATGTAGCTCGTTTCCGCAGAAAAGGGATTGATGCTTTTCGCCGGGTGATTGCACCACAGGGAGAACGCATCCTGATGCATGCTTCCAATTTCCGTAAGATCAAACGCATTGAAGATGTGGTGCGGATCTTTGGTAATGTGGTGAAAAAAGTGCCCAGCAAATTGTTGTTTGTGGGTGATGGTCCGGAGCGCCCGGCAGCAGAAAGCCTGGCACGTGAACTGGGCATTTGTGATCATATCCGGTTTGTAGGAAAGCAGGAGCAGATGGAGGAGATCATGGCCATTGCGGATTTGTTTTTACTGACATCTGAATACGAAAGTTTTGGACTGGTGGCACTGGAGGCGATGGCAGCAGGTGTACCAGTTATTTCAACTAATGCGGGGGGATTGCCGGAAATTAATATTCATGGCGAGACCGGTTACATGAGTGGAATTGGAGATGTGGAGAATATGAGTCGTTATGCAATAGACTTACTCAGCAACCAGGCACAGCTGGATCAGTTTAAAGAGAACGCAAAAGTTCAGAGTGATCGGTTTGATATTCACTTCATCGTGCCGCAATATGAGGCATTGTATGAAAAATGCCTGGATCATATACCCGTCGGGTAACCGACGGGTGGAATTATTTACCTAGCCAGAGCTCGGGGTTCAGGTTAATCTGGTTGTCGTTGGTGATTAAGAATTCAAGTTCGCCACGGCCTCCTTCCTTTTCCTCCAGGCGGCCAATTAATTGTCCTGTTTTTACTTTCTCACCTTTGCTCACCAGCACGCGTGAAAGATTGCTATAGGTAGTAAAATATTTTCCGTGTTTGAGAATTACTGCCTGTACAGAGCCAATGGTGAAAATTGCAGAAACTTCGCCATCAAACACTGCTTTAATGGAGCTGTTAGCTTCCGCTTCAATGGTGATTCCTTCGTTTTCATAATCAACATTAAGGCCTTCATATTTATTCCTGCCGAATTTCATGGTGATCCGGCGTGAATTCACAGGCCAGGGTAATCCACCCTGATTTTTTTCGAATATATCAGAAGCGAGTTTTATTTCCTCTCTTATCTCCAGCACATCGGCATCTCTGGTAGGTTTTGCAACTGGTTTTTCCTCAACAGGTTTTGCTGGTGTTTTCGTAGCTGCGGTACTACTTTCTTCCTTTTTTGCGGCAGCAGCTGCTGCAGCTGCTGCTTTACGCGCGGCCTCTTCCTTAGCTTTCCTTTCTTTTTCCAATTCTGCCAATCTTTTTTTCTCAGCCGCAATTTCTCTTTTAATAGCAGCAGAAATAGCCGATTTCAATTTATTATCCTGCTTGCGTTTAGCAGTCATCTCTTTCGTCAGTTCCCGCTCCTGACTCTTGATCTTACTCACCACCGCATTCTTTTCAGCTCTTTCTTCTGCCAGTACCTTAAATTGTTTGTTCTGCTCTTCCAGTGCTGAACTCTTTTCCTTCTTACTCAGGTTAAGATTACTGATCTTCTGTTCCAGTTGAGATTGAGTATTCGCAATATTGATTGCCTGCTGCTCACGGTAAGCCCTATACGATTTCAGATACGCCATCCGCTTTAAGGCATCATTGAAACTGCCGGCGCTGAAAATAAAATTCACGAAATCGTAGTTACTTCTGTTTTTGTAGGCATACACCACACTTTTCTGGTACTGGATCTTGAGTGTATCCAGCTCCGCGCGCAGCTTCACAATATCGCGCCAGCTTTGGTTGATATCACTTTGAATCAGGTTGATCTGATCATTGATTACTTTGATCTGGGATTCCCGGAGACGCAGTTTTTTCTGCACCAGGTTAAGTTCCGCCAGGCTTTTGCGCTTGTATTTGTTGGTTTCAGCAAGCTGTTGTTTCAGCTCATCAATTTCCTTTTGAATGGCGGCCTGCTGTTTTTTCAGGTCGGCACTGCTACTGGCATTTTGTGCAAATGTGCCCAGGCTGCTGGCCACCATTAACAGGAGTATCCAGATTTTTTTTATCATGCTGTTCAATTGGAAGATGGAATGCTTCAAATATAAAAACTACAACGTTTACTGAATGCTATAATTTTTCGGAATACTGAAAGGATAGCTTAAACTTTCGTTAAAGGCATACTGTTTGAACTCCATCTGCACATCAATCTTTGATTTTTCGGTGAAGCTCATCTTGCGATACGTTGAAAAAGCTACACCACCCTGCCCGTTATAATTGCTGAAACTCAGATCTGCCGTACGATTCCGGCGTGCATTCTGATCATCCAGTTTGATATGCTGCAGCAGATAATTATCCACTCCAATGGTGATCAGGTTTTTAAACAATTCACCCATGCTAAGCAGACTGATAGTTTCCGGTCCTTTTCTATACGATACAATATTGGAATCCAGGAAGAGCGGATTTCCAATAATCAGTTCCTGCACGGTATGAAAATCAAAAGGGATCTGTGCCACTTCTTCCAGGTATTTTACAGAGCGCAACTGTACGATTTTATCCTGCTTGTTGAGCAGCTTTACACTATCAGGCGTAATTAAAATCCGGAAGGCTTCATAACTGAATACGGTTGCATTCACAGATAACCAGATTATACTATCCTTTTGCATACGCACAAAAACCGTGAGGTCGGGACCCTTGCCATCTTTGTCCCAGTACTCCACTTTCATCTTTGCACTGAAGGTTTTGTAGTCAATTGTATTCTCTGCCAGTTTCCCATATACTTCCCTGATATAGCGCAGCGAATCGGCATGCGCATCTGCAATAATGGTAGTTACGGCTGAATCTTTTTTGGCAATTACGGTATTGATCTTTTTGGTAGCCCGGCAACCAATGGATGCGATGCTTACAATAAGTATTGCCAGGTATGCAAATTGCTTCATTCTTTATGCTTTTCCGGTATGCCCGAATCCTCCGGCATTCCGTTCTGTTGAAGTTAAAGTTTCTACAGAGACCCAGTTCACCTGTTGAACATGCTGCACCACCATTTGCGCAATGCGGTCTCCGGGTGCTATGACCTGTGTTTCATTGGAAAGATTAACCAGGATTACTTTAATCTCTCCCCGGTAATCTGCATCAATCGTGCCTGGAGTATTGAGGCAGGTTATGCCCTGCTTGATAGCCAATCCGCTGCGGGGCCTGATTTGCGCCTCATATCCCTCTGGTAATTCCATATACAGGCCGGTTGGCACCAGGGTTCTTTCCAACGGTAGCAGACTCAAAGGTGCTGAAATATTGGCCCGGATATCCATACCTGCCGACCCGCTGGTAGCATAGGCAGGCAACTCAAAAGAAGATTCATTTTTAATCTTAACTGCCAGTTTCGACGGCTTGATTTCTTCCAGCAATACAGCTGCATAGGCTACCAATCCTTCTTCCCTTCCCACAAATCCCATGGTTTCGGTAGTGGTGGCTTTGATGGAAACATTTTCAGTAGAGATATCCAGAATCTTCGCGATGGTTTCCTGCATAGCGCTGACATGGGGTTTGATTTTTGGCTTCTCCAGGGTGAGGGCCGCATCCACATTGATCACCTGGTAGCCTTTGGAACGGATCAGTTCCTGGCAATGGGCCAGCAGTTTCTTGCTGTCGATATCTTTATATGCCGGATCGGTATTGGGAAAATGAACCCCGATATCACCGAGTGCCAGGGCTCCAAGCATGCCATCACAGATCGCATGAAGCAATACATCCGCATCACTATGGCCCAGCGCTCCTTTGGTATGCGGGATGGTTACCCCGCCAATTACTAATTCCCGTCCTTCCACCAGTTGGTGGAAATCAATGCCGAAACCGATTTTATGACTACTACTCATGAGAAAAATATTACAAGTACTCCAGTACACCCAGCAAGGTGAAAGGTGAAAAGTGAAAGGTGAAAATGGCAACTTCCATTCTCCCTCTTCCTTTCCTCCCTCTTCCATTCTTCCTTTCCTCCATACAAAAACGTCCCGCAAAGATGCAGGACGTTTCTTATAATCTTACTTAAAATTTAAGGGGCTTACTCTCCACTTACCTGATCGAGGTCAAATACCAGGCTGAAGCGCAGGGTATTGGAAAGTGGGTTCTGGTTTACTCCAGATCCGGAAGGAACGATATAACTGAAATTCAGTCCGAATACATTGTAACGAATACCGGCACCCAGGGTGAAATATTTACGGTTACCCTTGGTTTTATCTTCATAGAAATATCCGGCTCTGAGTGCAAACTGATCCTGGTACCAGTATTCAGCACCAGTTGAAACAGTGAACTCACGCATTTCTTCACCAAATCCGCCGGGAGCATCACCAAAAGAACTAAACCAGCTGCTTACAACTGATTTGTTACGGTAGTTTACCAGTCCGGCTGAATCACCCACATTCGGCGGAGTAGGCACCAGCAGCTTGTTCACATCCATTCCCACTGTAATCTTATTGTCCTCATCAAACACTTTGGTATAAGCTACTCCTAAGCCGAGGTTGGCTGGAATGAAGTCTTTTTGTGTAGCATCAGATGTATAGCCAATCTTACTTCCAAGGTTGGTCAGGGTTGCACCTGCACTGAAACCATTTCCGGCTTCATTCTGCCCATTGTAATAGAAACTCAGGTCACCGGCAACAGCACTACCTGCTTTATAGGTATTACCATCAATGGTTTGTCCGGCTGCCAGGTTGGAATGGATATATCGTAACGCAATACCCAGACCTACTTTTTCAGATAGTTTACGGGAATAGCCCACATCAAAACCCCACTCTCTCGGACGGCCTTCACTGAAAACATTACCCAGGTTATCGGTGAACTGAATACTTCCGAGGTTGAAATAACGCAGGGTTGCAGACAGCGCCTGGTCATCGTCGAGTTTGTAATATCCACTCATGGATCCCAGGAATACATCATTCAATCCCAGGCGTTTTAACCAGGGCGTATAGGTTAACCCTACCTGGAATTTACTGGTATTAAAGGGAGTTTTCGCCAGATTCCAGAAAGGTGCATTGACATCCGGAGAGGTAGCAATTCCTACTTCACCCATGCCACCTGCTCTGGCATCCGGAGAAATTCTTAAAAAGGGGACAGCAGTAGTTACTACGTTGATTGGTTGTACATCCTGCGCATTCAGTTCACTCATCGCCATACAGCCAATCACAAACGATAAGGCCAGTTTAAGGGACTTTTGTTTCATTGTATTGAATCTTTCAAGTTTAATTCGGGAAACGGCCGGATACGGGCCCATAGAATAAAAAACTTACCCTGTGGAGGCACAGAAAGCCTGGACGTTTCAATAATTAGTTCGGGTAAATTTTTTCTATACGCGGCGAAAATAGTGATTAATAAATAATTCGTTTAAAATCTGATTAACTGACGGGCTCTGATGGCAGTCTGGCCATTTGCTGAACGCAATACCAGTCTGTATACATAGATCCCATTAGGAACCGGAAACCCTTGCTGGTTCCGGCCATCCCAGTCCATGTAGGAACGGTTTCCACTGGCAATTATTGTACCGTTTATTTTTTTGATGAGTTGTCCCTGGAGTGAAAAAAGCTCAATCTGAGCCTGTATTGGCAATTGATTCTGGTTATGTGTAAAAACAAACCGAACCCGGTCCCGGAAAGGGTTTGGCCAGGCTTCCAATGTCTCCACTTCCAAAACTTCTGCTGCTCTTACCCGAAAACTGAGTTCCATTTCGGAACTGTTGTTCAACAGGTCCCAGGCTTTTATACGAAGCCGGTGCCAGCCATCATTCAATGCAGGTAATTGAAACCGCAGGCTGCCCGACTGATAGGTATTCGCATCTGCTTCAAAAAATGCATTCAGAATAAAAGGCTGGTCTTCGGCATCATCCAGCACCACACTGATATCATGCCCGAATCCTCGTCCCAGTACATTGATACCGGAAGGATCAGACAAGCGAACCACCAAAATTGGCCGGTCGCCGGTCAGATCCCCCGAACGAAACAAGCTGTCATTCAGAAAAGCTGTAATAACCGGACCTTCCCGGTCTGCCGGAGCAGGATCAGAACCAGCCAACACCAGGTTGCTGTAGCCGCCCTGGGCATCTGATAGACTATCCGAGGCGTAATACAATATCCTCATATTCCCTTCACTGTAATCAATATCACGCGGGATGAGAAACGCAAATTCAAACCTTCCTGCTGTTACGGAAACCTGGCCCCGGTAAAGCGCCCTGTCCTGCACCCTGAACCTGGCCGGCTGGCTACCCGGATCATTTCCCAGGGTGGATTTTTCATAGGGCTGATCCAACACTATCGGAAAGACCCAGCCATTAAAGTTGTTGAGAGGCTGGCCAAGGGAGTCAGCAATCAATCCACTCACCCGAACTTCCTGCAGGGCTTTCACGGAATCAGCTACATGGTTGGCAGGCTGTCCGTTAATATGGGTAGTTAGCACCTGGTATCGGGGGAATGCCAATGTGAGGGCAGGATCTCCCAACAAGGTAAACTTGAGGTTATTAAACAGATCACCGGAGTTGGCGAAGGTTTTGTTTTTGGCATCCCGGGCCGCTTCTCCCAGGGTACGATACCTACCATCCGGTAATCTCTGGAGTGCGGCCTCCATATAATTGGTATTAAGAATCCGGTTGCTGTAGGCAAAAACAAGGCGGGTGGTGGTCATGAGGGCAATCGCGCCGGCATTGGGTTTGGTTAGCAGGTACTCACCAAGGGAGTTAATAGTAGGGTTGTCAAAAGGGGCAAAATCACAGGTTGCAGTCACAAAGAGGGGTAGTCTACCATTTTGCTGCCATCCATCTACAATGGGCTGCTCCAGGATTACTTCATCCGCCAGGCGGCGGAAGCCACCGTGACCGGTATAATTCCAGATCAGGGTACCTTTTTGCATCTGGTCGCTTATGGCCTGGTTGACCTGGGGATAACGGCTTCCTGCTGCATCACTTTCCTGGGGATAGGCATCCAGGTAAATCTTTTGTTGCTGAAAGCGGTCATTCACTCTGGCAGCTGCCTGCGTAATCGTTTCCATATCCTGGAGATGCAGGTTTCCATCTTCGTCATCTGCAATAAAAGTCAGTTCATTGCGCCAGGCACCTCTGGCGGAGGGATCATGATAGGCAATAAGTTTATCAATGTATTGATTGGCAACCGAAACTGTTGAGACCGGAATTCTTCCAATGGCGATATCCAGCTGATTTGTCTGCAAGCCGCCATTGATGTTTTCTCCATCATCCAGGAAACCGAAATAATCATCCGACACATAGGTACTCAGCGGGTCCAGCGAGAAGCTGCTCTGAAAGGAGGGAATCCCGCCCGAAACTGGTGCCACCCTGTTTTTAGGGTCAAAGGATGCATCTCCGAAAAGCAGTAAAAACCTTGGGCCATTTCCTGAGCTGCCACCCGAACGGTCGTAGTGCATTTTTACAAAATCCCGGATGGCAGTTGGATCCGGCACCCCTGCGGAAAACTCATGATAAATGGATTCCACCTGAACTACCAGGCAATTCAGCCCATCGTGTTGCCGGTGCCAGTCGGCCAGTCGTTCTGCCGGTTGTTCCAGGCCCCTGGCGGTGATGATAAGCATATCCGCAGAACCAGAACCATGCAGATCCTGGTTGTTGACAGGACCCACCCGGCTCACAGTTGGCAAGGTGGCAGCCGGATCAAACACCAGGTATTCTTCCGGATATTCATGCAGGTCGGTGAAGCTCAGCCTGTTGCCTGAAAGTTGAGGGTTCATTTGTACCGGTTCCAGGCTATTCGAAAGTTTCCAGACCCTTAAAGCCGTATTCGCATTGTTTATTTCATAGCGGGCCACTCTACCTGGCCCTCTTCCCTCCCAGGTTCTGAAAGGAAGTGGTTGTCCTGCCCAGTCGAGCCTGCAATCCGCCAGCAACTGGAAACGATTCAGCCAGCCAATAGCGGATGCGTTGGAAGATGTAAAGCGCAGTGTCAGATTAATAGTTGCCGACGACGTGAATTCCGCCTCCAGCCTGCTTTCTCGCGCAAACAGATCAAAACTGGAAGCGCTCACCGGGGCAATGGTATGGGTACTGAAAATAGTACCATTGGCCAGCCATTCAAAGCCAACCACGGAACCAACTGACCGCGCAGCCACTGTGGAAGAAAACTTTAAGGTGCTACCGGCAAGAGGCTGAGGCAGCGCAACCGGCAATTGCAGGGGCTGGTTAGACTCTGCCAGGAAACGTTCCCCGTACCATTCCTGGCCACTGGAAAGCAGGTTGAACAGGTCTTTTTCATACCAGTAGCGGTATTGAAACGCGGAAATTGTATGTGTTGCTGGGGTTGGGACTGGTGAAGCAAGCTCAACCCTTTTACCGGCGCCTCCTCTTGTCAAATAATAATATGCAGTATCAGAATAGATATTTACCTGGTGCGTGAACACCTGGTGAAGGGTATCTGTTAACCAATAGTGTGGGCCGGCACTATAAAAAAGGAGAAAATCGTTGGTTTGTAGCTGTCCATCACCTCCGTCTTCGACCTGAATGGCCAGTTCAGTAAGGTCATCAGAATAGGGTCCACCGGGGGCTTCTGAGAGGGGAAAACTGGGTCTGCCATAGAGTCGCAACTGGCTTGAGGGCATAGGTAAAGAGAAACCCATTGCCTGTAAATCCGTACCGCTGATCTTATGAACACCAGCCTGTGTGGTGGCTATCTGGAACCATTGTCCGGACGCCAGCACAGAGTGCGGAGAGTAGCTTCGCTGTGCATGCATCAACAAAGGCAAACTAAACAGGTGAATAAGGATAAGCACGCGGAGGTAAAACAGCATGGTTGATCAAAAATAATATAAAGCCTTGCGGATTTAAGATTTTGGCAAGAGTATTGATTGCTTTATCTGATTATATTCGCATTTGGTCGAAGAAAATAACACAATAATAGATAAACTGTTCCGTTATAACTGTCTAAAACCAGCTTAAATGGCTATCAATATGAACTGGAAAAACCTCACAATCCTTGTATCCTGCGCCGCAATGGTGGCTTCCTGTAAAAACGGGAAGTTATTCGGCAAAAAACCCGAAAAATCGGACGTAACCGGTTGGAATTATAATGACAAAAACCAGGGAGGCTACCAGGTCTCCAAAGAGAAAGAGCAGAGAACCGGTCCCGGTCTCATCTTTGTTCAGGGTGGTACCTTTACCATGGGTGCAACTGAAGAAGATGTAATGGGCGACTGGAACAATGCCCCCCGCCGTGTAACGGTGAATTCCTTCTATATTGATCGCACTGAGGTTGCCAACGTTCACTATCGCGAATACTTATACTGGATCAATACTGTATTCGATGGAGATGAACATGCTCCAATCCGCAATGGTGCACTTCCTGATACGCTGGTTTGGCGCAGTGAGCTGGCTTACAATGAGCCGATGGTTGAATATTATTTCCGCCATCCTTCTTACAATTATTATCCTGTGGTTGGTGTAACCTGGAAGCAGGCTAATGATTTCTGTCTCTGGAGAACTGACCGCGTGAACGAGCTGGAGTTGATTAAAAGAGGTTTTATCAACGACAAATCACTGAAGAACATTTCCGGTATTGCTGAAGAAAACTTCAATACCAAATCATACCTGACTGGTGAATTCCAGGCTACTCCTGGTAAAGCTGCCAAGTCTAAAAAGAATACACTTAAAAACCCGAATGGTACACCCCGTACACAGGTTACTTTCGAAGATGGTATCCTTTTGCCAAATTACCGCCTCCCAACAGAAGCGGAGTGGGAATATGCAGCACTGGGTTATGTAAACCAGAATCCACAACCCTCCAAAAAAGAAGGTAAGCGTGGTGAAGAACTGGTTGCCAATAAGCAGGTTTATTCCTGGAACAACAACGTAAATGGTTTGCGTGATACCCGTAAAGGAAGCTGGCAGGGTACATTCATGGCCAACTTCAAGCGTGGATCAGGTGATAACATGGGTGTTGCAGGCGGATTGAATGACCGTGCTGTATACACTGCTCCGGTTGAGTCTTTCTATCCAAATGGATTTGGTGTCTATAACATGAGTGGTAACGTGAACGAGTGGACTGCTGATGTGTATCGTCCGCTTTCACTGACCGACTTTGATGATGTTGCTCCTTATCGTGGTAACAAATTCTCAACTGTTGATATCGATGCAAGCGAGAACAAACCAACCCGCGATAGCCTGGGTCGTATCAAATATCGTATGATGACAGATGAGGAAAGCAAAGATCGTCGTAACTACCAGCGTGCTGATGTGATCAACTACCTTGATGGTGATTCTCTGATCCAGGGTGTAAACTATGGATATGGTATCACTACCCTGATTGGCGACAAGAGCCGCGTAATCAAAGGTGGCAGTTGGAATGATCGTGCTTATTGGCTGAGCCCCGGTACACGTCGTTTCCTGGAAGAAGATCAGGCTAGTTCTACTGTAGGATTCCGTTGTGCAATGGACCGCGTAGGTAGCCCTGAAGGTAACGGTCGCAAAACCGGTATCAACTATGGTAAAAGAAAACAGAATTCCCGTAAGAGATAATTTTTCAAACCTTCGTTATAAAGAGTCGCTGTATGGCGGCTCTTTTTTATTTTCGTATATGACCATTCCAGAAATCTATCAACTCTTTTTACAATACCCTTCCATTCAAACCGATACCCGGAAATTAAAGGAAGGAGATATCTTCTTTGCACTGAAAGGCGAAAACTTTAATGGAAATGCGTTCGCAAAAAAAGCCCTGGAAGCAGGTGCTACCTATGCTATTATTGATGAACCGGCTTACAAGGAAAATGATCATATGATTGTGGTGGACAATGTGTTGAGCTGCCTTCAGCAATTGGCCCTGCATCACCGGAGGCAATTCAGGATTCCCGTGCTGGCCATCACCGGCAGCAACGGGAAAACAACCACCAAGGAACTGATTCACGAGGTATTGGCCACCACCTACCGGACCTATACAACCGTTGGCAATTTGAATAACCATATAGGCATTCCGTTAACCCTGCTTCGAATTAAACCCGATGCAGAAATGGCAGTAGTGGAAATGGGTGCCAATCATCAGAAAGAAATTGCAGGTTATTGTACCTATACAGAGCCAACACACGGACTAATAACCAACCTGGGTAAAGCCCACCTGGAAGGATTTGGAGGTGTGGAGGGAGTACGTAAAGGAAAGGGTGAGTTATTTGATTACTTGCGTGCCCATGAAGCAACAGCCTTTGTGATGTGGGATGATGAACACCTGCGCCGGATGTCCCAGGGCATTGAAACCGTTATCCGGTATGGTACGAAAGAGGGAGATGTAGTAGGTTCTGCTGTTCCGGATCCGGAAGGGCAGCGGGAGTTTTTGCAGGTACAGGTGAGCAGAGGTTCTGCTATCGGTCTTATATCCACGCAATTGGTAGGAGATTACAATACACCCAATGTATTGGCAGCAGTGGCAGTAGGAAAATGTTTCGGTATTCCGGATGAGGCCATCAAAAAAGCCATCGAATCATACCAGCCGGAGAACAGCCGCAGCCAGTTAATCAAGCGTGATGGCCTGCATATCATCCTGGATGCTTATAATGCCAACCCTACCAGTATGCGGGCTGCGATTGAAAACTTTAAACAATTAAAGGTTGATAATAAATACCTTTTTCTCGGTGCTATGGCAGAATTAGGTGAGGAAAGTATTGCGGAACACCAGGGGATAATTGATCTGATTGGTACCGGCAACTGGAAGGCAGTGGTGCTGGTAGGAGGAGATTTTGGAAAGATTACACATCCCTATATCCAGCTTCAGAACAGTAGTGAAGCGCATGAATGGCTGAAACAGCAGGAACTCAAAGAGGCTTACCTGTTGATCAAAGGCTCCCGCAGTATGCAGATGGAAAAAGTATTGTAGCCAACAGGGTGATAAGAATCACTTTTTCTTGCGGCTGCATCCGGTACCTTTGCAAAAAACAGGAAGGATATGGCGAAAGAATCAAATCACCCTGGCTATTTGTCAACTGTATTATCGAACCGTTGTCCCAGATGTAGGGAGGGAAAGATATTTGAATCCTCCAACCCTTATGCGTTTGGAAAGATTCTGAAGATGAATGACAAATGCCCGGTATGTCAGCAGCCCACAGAAATTGAAGTAGGATTCTATTACGGAACAGCTTATGTAAGTTATGCGCTTACCGTTGCGTTTTCTGTTGCAACCTTTATTGCCTGGTGGGTATTGATAGGATTTTCACTTGAAGACGGGGACTACAGAGTTTTGTATTGGGGAATTACCAATGCGGTATTGTTAATTGCTTTACAACCTGTATTCATGCGCCTCTCCCGCTCTATGTGGTTGAGTTGGTTTGTGAAATACGATCCAAACTGGAAAGAAAAAGAAATAGATCAAACTACGCTGGAAAGAATTGTTCCGGAACATATGGGCGACTGGTAAGTCGCCTTTCTTTATCCTGGATTGGTAGAAAAAATACTGGCTTCTTTCAGCAATAATCTTGGATGAAGTTTCAACTGTGCAATCACGAGTTCTGCAAAATCTTCCGGATGCATCACTCTTTCCGGATCTCCTTTGATCAGGTTGGCACTTTGCGCAAGGTCTGTTACAATGGTGCTAGGTGCCAGAGCAGTTACCCTGATATTGAGTTTTCTGACTTCCTGCATCAGGCTTTCGGATAAACCGAAAACACCAAATTTGGAAGCACTGTAAGCGCTGGTAACCGGACTGCCGGCCTTGCCTGCGGTGGAGGAAATATTGATGATATCACCTGCTTTTGCTTCAATCATATCCGGTAATACCGCGCGGGTAACATAATACACCCCGAAGAGATTTACTTTCACCTGCTGCTCCCAGGTTTCGGGATCCAGATCCAGGAAACCACCAAATGTACCGGTACCTGCATTGTTGATGAGAATATCAAATTTTCCCAGCTTGCTTTTCAGATTAGCCACTGCATTTTCAACTGCAAGTCGGTTGCTGACATCTGCTGTAGCATATGCGGCCTTACCACCTCTTGCCTCAATAGCATGTGCAAGTTCTTTCACATCTTTTTCCGTCCTGGCCAGCAAACCCAGGTGAACACCTTCTGCTGCCAGCGCCAATGCGATGGCCTTACCAATTCCTTTACCAGCCCCTGTAACCAGGGCGGTCTTATTTGTTAATGACTGCATAATAGTTACTTTAAGTAACCAAAGCTACTTAACTTTGCAGGAAGCAATTGTTAAATCGAAAAAAAATAGAAGCAGTTTGTCCGGTTAAGGACATCATGGCCCGTTATGGCGACAAATGGACCATGCACAGTATTCTGTTGCTTGGCAAGCATGGCACTTTGCGATTCTCAGAGCTTAAATCTTCCATCGAAGGTATTTCGCAGCGCATGTTGACGGTCACATTGAGGACTTTGCAGGAAGATGGGTTGGTAAAACGAACTGTTTATGCAGAACGACCGCCTCGCGTAGAATATGCATTGACTCCCCTGGGAGAAAGTTTGCTCGAACAATTGGTTCTGTTATCAGAATGGGCACATGCGCACCTGGAAGAAATCCAGAAAGCCCGTAAACAATTTGCCCGTAAGGAGCAACAAAAAACAAAAAATTGAGGTATGGAAATAGGAATCTGTTCATTTGCGGATCTCGGAACGCATCCAATAACCGGGGAGTCGGTTTCAGCACAGCAGCGATTGAAGAATTTACTGGAAGAAATTGAACTGGCTGATCAGTTAGGGCTGGATGTATTTGCGGTAGGAGAACATCATCGCCCGGATTATGCAGTCTCCACTCCTACCACTATACTGGCAGCTGCGGCGGTAAAGACCAAACGAATCAAATTGTCATCCGGAGTTACGGTATTAAGCTCTGAGGATCCTGTGCGGGTATATCAGCAATTTGCTACTGTTGATCTGTTATCAGATGGACGGGCTGAGATCCTGGCGGGACGCGGATCATTCATTGAATCCTTTCCCTTGTTTGGCTACAACCTGAAAGATTACGATGCACTTTATGCAGAGAAACTGGAAATGCTGGTGCGTATCAATGAAGAAGAGAAAATACGGTGGGAAGGCAAACTAACCCAGACCATACCTAACAGGGGCGTATACCCGAGGGCTGCACAGGAGCGCTTACCCATATGGGTAGCAGTTGGCGGCACACCGGAATCAGTGGTTCGGGCAGCAGAGTATGGATTACCGATGACATTGGCTATCATTGGCGGACAGCCGGCACAGTTCAAACCCTATGCACAATTATACCGCGACCGGTATGTACAGGCAGGACATGATCCGGCCAAACTGCAACTGGCGGTAAACTCACATACATATATAGCCGAAAATTCACAACAGGCGCTGGACGAATTCTTTCCACCCTATGCAGATGTGATGACGCGTATCGGAAAAGAAAGAGGCTGGCCCGGTTTGTCCAGGGCCCAGTATGATGCATCTGCAGGAAAACAGGGTGCCTTACTGATAGGGAGTCCGCAGCAGGTAATTGATAAGATACTGTATGAGCACGAATTATTTGGGCATACCCGGTACCTGGCGCAGCTGTCTATTGGAGCGCTCCCACATAAGCTGGCTATGAAATCCATTGAACTGCTGGGTACCAAAGTGGCGCCAATAGTAAAAAAAGCACTGCAATCGGTACCAAATCCGCAATAAAATCATCGGCTTGCGTAATTGGATGGTATTTCCTAACTTTTCAGAACGGATTGCCAACCAAAACTGCTTGTCATGTTATTCGATCGTGAAACCGGATCCTGCAAAAAAATTCTCAATTTCAAACAATTGGGGTTTGAAGATTTACAGATCCTGGGAAAGTATAATTACAATAAAGCGGAAGAAAAACTTCCCAATCATGTGCACAATGGCATGATAGAAATCTGTTATTACGACAAGGGCAGCCAGTATTTTGAAGTTAACGGGAAACAGTTCCTGGTAAAAGGCGGGGATGTGTTTATTCATTATCCGGGTGAAGTACATGGTTCAGGTGGTCATCCGGAAGAAAAGGGATGCCTGTACTGGATCCTGATCAAACTGGATAAATCCATTCCCAATAACCTGGTGAAATTATGCAACCTGATCATTGATCGGAAGCGGCGCCATTTCCGTGGCAGTAAAGACATCAAACGGGTATTGGAAGATATTTATACGATTGCTGCCAATCCGGAAGAGGCAGATATCAAAAGAATCCGGATTCATCTGGAGATACAGCAATTATTGCTCTGTCTCCTGGATAGGATCGATTGCCAGGCGAAAGAGGCTGAGAATGAGCGATTGAATAAGGTTCTCCAGTTTATTGATTCCAAACTCACCGAAAATCCTTCTGTATCTGAACTGGCCCGTGAAATGAACTTATCTGAGTCAAGATTTAAAAATTTATTTAAGGAGCTAACCGGTTTTACACCGGCGGATTATATGCAGCGAAAAAAGATTGAGTTAGCACAACGAAAAATAACTGCGGATCCGGGATTGAATTTAACCGAGCTCGCTTATGAACTGAACTTTTCCTCCCCACAATATTTCTGTACTGTATTCAAAAAATATACAGGAGAATCACCAGGGGCAATACGTGTGAAAAACTCTTTACTGGAGCAGTTGTATTAATTTTTTTTCAGCAAGCTGTCACCAATTACCTGGTCTGCACGGTAAAAGTGAAAAGTTTTATCATCACTCATAGCAACAAAGAGCCCAAATGGAAAATCCGGAAGCAGCGGAATGGAGATAATTTCACTGCCATCACTTTCGCGGGCTGCCACATATTGTTTTCTTAGCAATGGATGAGTATGAGGGTTTTCGGTTGTCCCCTCTCTGGGATAAATATGAAAACTATGATCCTGCTGATCGGATACCAGGATAAATCCTGTACTGTCAGTAAGGGTATAGATGGATATACCTTCATTATCTTCTTTAAAGCTACCAGTACCAAATAGAGCGAGTTCCTGGTTTCCATTTTCAGGATCAGCATAATATTTCCGAATACCCACACCTTCATCAGAGTAATAGATATATCCTAACTGATCGTCAACAGCAATGGACTCAATTTCATGAAGGCCGCTGTAAGCACCAAATTTTCTAACTAAGTTAACCTGCACCAGGCTGTCTCTTGTTCCCTTCAATTCATATTGCCAGAGATAGGTGCTATCAGTCGGACCATTTTTTCTCCCAACTATAGCATATATAGCACCCGCTTTATTTTTATACAGGGCAATTCCCATAAGGTCGCGGTATTCCGTACCAGTTTCTCCCAAAAAAACTTCAATACCACCATTATCCATTGGTTTCATATCCGGTAATCGGAAAATGCGCAATTTATGTGTCAGACGTTCTGTAGCAACAGCAATGTCAACCAGCGTATCACCAATTGCCAGGCCATATTCAATATCTACATTATTAGGTCGCTTTAATCCTTTTACGGATCGGCTGCTGTCTAATTTACCCTTTAGGTCAAAAACAAAAAGACCACCATTTAAATCCTTATCGGTACCAATAACCAGTGATTTGGAGGGATCCTGCGGATGAATCCAGATAGCTGGATCATCTGTATCATGTTCAAGTGTATCGGTAATAAAACTGGGACTCAGTTCCATTTTAGTAACAGCTACCGGAGTAGATGAACTGTTATTGATACAACCAGCAAAAAAACAGGCAAGGATTACTATATAACTTATTTGAGCTTTCATTAAATTAGTTTAACGGGTTAATCGAAGAATGGCTGAAACCGTTTCATCCTCCAGTTCATTTTCCAGTTCCAATTGAAGCTGGTTTCCTTCAATCCAAAAATTGCCTTTTACTGTATATTCCAGTAAAGATCCGTCTTCCTGCTCCAGTTCCCCGATAGCTTCTATTTCGCCTTCTGCCAGAAGACGAGTCAACTCTTCAATTTCCAGTTCCAGTTCGATTTCTATATTAACTTCTTCCTGCTCGCCACATTCATCAATCAGTTCAGTTTCTTTTAATTCAACCACTACTTTTATTTCTTCGAGTTCAAATTCAATTTCTATTTTCTCTATATCGGCTGCATCAAGGTTGGCGATATCTTCATTGACCAGGCCGAATAAATTTTTAAAAGCAGCAAACTGTTCAGGATTCTCAGGATCGAGGTCCCAGGCACCATCAACTCCCTCATCGTCCAGCACTTCATAGGTAAATACCATTCCGGTATTTACGACTACATTTTCCGATGCAGCATCAACTGACAGCAGGTTGAATTCAATGGAGCGCTCTTCTTCATTTAGTTCCGCATCATCCAGGTAGGTTTCGTCCACCTCAAATACCAATTCAATTTCTTCTACCTCTTCTGGAAATACAACAGATCCAATTCCAGTAACGGGATCAAATTGAAAATCCAGGTCAATACCTTCATCCTCTGAACTGGTGCAATCATCAATTTCATATAAAGCTTTGCCTCCTTTTATGTAAGAATCGACAGCTGCAATACCATTTACATCACTGATGGTGAAGTTGACCCGAACATCTTCTGTAAGAGGAACAATAGTTCCCCCTGGTTCCTCGCCGGAAGGGTCTACTCTGTCAATTAGTGTTAAGGCAATACTGAATTCATCTGTGTTTTCCAATTCGCCTCCCACTTCATCAGAAAATTTGATCACTTGCGGAAAGTCGCCAGGTTTCAATGGCATCACCAGGTCGGTATTTTTTTTATCACACCCTGCTATGAATAACAGCAGGAGGCTGCCAAGAAGTAGCATACTATTTTTCATTCCAAAATTTTTTGATTATTTAGATAGTCCCAGGTCAAATTTTACGCCGAATCGCATCCACCAGCGATAGAACTCACGCTGAGCCATAACCGCTTTTGATCCATAATATGATTCAAAGGGCTGATTGGTTAGATTAAGAGCCTCGGCAAAGAACCTGAATCGATTGTTGATCGCATAACTGGCATTGAAATCCAATTGCATACGGCTTTTGATATACAGGTCTTCGCTTGCATTACCACCTACTTCTGTCAGGTATTCGCCATTGAAATTGGCTGCCAGGCGCACCACCAGTTTTTTATTTTCATAGGCCAGTGCCAGGTTACCAACATGAGTTGCCTGCCCGGGTAGCCGAAACTTCTCAGTTGCATCCGGTTTGGTTTCATCCGCTTCGCGGCTTTGAATGGTAGCTCTTGAATGGGTATAGGTGTAATTGGTGTAGAGATTGAGTTTACTGAAGAATCCGGGTAAGAAATCCAGTTTCCGCTGGAAAGCAAATTCAAGTCCTACCAGGTTAGCGGTATTTCCATTCTGTGCCTGGATGATATCAATTCTTGGGACAATGGGTGTTCCGGTTAATGGGTAGGTTCCGTTGAAAATAACCCGGCGATAGATAAAATCATCCAGCTTTTTATAAAATATACCTGCTGAGGCAATGCCCACATTTCCGAAATAATGTTCGAGCATCAGGTCCAGGTTCAGCGCGCTGGTTGGTTTTAAAGCAGGATTTCCGAGGTTGGCAACCCGGTCTTCCCGATTAATTTCCTGGGCCGGAATGATTTCTCCAAAATTAGGCCGGGCATAGGAACTGGCGATGGATGCACGCAAGTTCGTATACCTGGATAGCTCATATTTTGCCTGAATCTGTGGCAAAAGAAAACTGTAGGAACTGGTACCTGAAACCGGACGAATGGCTTCCAGATCACCTTGTGCATCAATGATCACATCTTTGGAATCATATTGTACATCGGTATGTTCAAAACGCAGCCCTACGGTAAAGGTTAACTTGCTGAACTGGTGTCTGCTCATAATAAATCCTGCATACACATTTTCAGTAGCATCAAAGGACTCGAGTGCTTCGTCTATGGATTTGGATTCTACATCCAATTCAAACAAGCCTGGATTGGCATTAAAAAAACGATTGAATAAACCCATTTGAATCGGGCGACCCATATCAAACCGACCTTTCAGAAACTCGGATTTAATAGGATCCTCATCAAAGGCGTCTGCAGTTGGAAGTTCAGCATCAGTTCCATAGATATCGCTGGTAATGGTATAGGATTTTTGCTTGAACCTGGCTTTGGCTCCAAATTTTAAAATACCATTGGAGCTACCTGTTTTGTAAGGAATCCCAATTTCAAATTTCCCTGTTATATTCTGGTCTTTTGCATAACTGCCTCCATATGAAACTTCGTCAAATTCATAATTGCTACTGTTGGTAAAGCCATCGGCTGACAGTATCGGGAATTTTCCATTTGCTGCTGAAAAGGAAGAGGGTAATCCAGCAATAAAAGCTGCTTCATGATCGTAGGGTGTATTTTGAATTCCACGTGAATACTGTCCTTCATAATTGAGATAAAATCCGGTAAACTTATGCTTACCACCAATATTGATTGCCGTAATACTCTGAGATTCGAAACGATCCTTGGTCAGTTTTTCGATCTCATCATCTTCAGGAATAAATACATAGCGCCGACGCCATTCGCGATCAGTAAACCGGCTGTAAATTCCCCGCACATATACTTCGTGCCGGTTGTTGAACCGGTAATCAACAGTACCACTTAATCCTGCCCTTGTACGGGTCAATTCATAATCCCGGAGTTCGAGTTCATTATCGTTGGGTGCCTGTTCCCAGTTGTCTGATCCTAGCTGATTAAGGTAATAATTACTATTTATTAAAAGTCCCAGTTTTTCTTTTTTTCCGAAACGCTGATCAAACTGCAACTGTCCCTGCCAGTTGGGTTTTTGCATTAGTGTATTGTATCCACCAGCCAATGAACCACTGATATGGGGTGTTTTGGATTGTGCCATACGGGTGATCAGGTTAACAGAACCTCCTACCGCATCACCGTCCATATCCGGACTCAGGGTTTTGCTCACTTCAATAGAGGCAAGCTGATCACTTGGTATCGCATCAAGGGCAACAAATCGCACATCGGCTTCCGGACTCGGAATCTGTTCGCCATTGATATTAATGTTGGTAAACTGTGGGGCGAGGCCACGTACCAGGACATATCTGCCTTCCCCTTGGTCTCTTTCAATATTGACACCGGGTACCCGTTGCAAAGCTTCTGCGGCATTGGGATCCGGGAAACGCCCGATCTGATCGGAAGAAATTATATTCTTTATATTATCGGCGTTTTTCTGCTGATTCAAGGCTTTCGCCTGTCCCTGCAGATAACCGGAGATCACTACACTGTTCAGTTCGGGAGTGCTGCTGGTAAGGTGAATCTGCAGAGTGCGAATACTGCCGGGTTCCAGGTTCAATTGCAGCAATGTGTCGCGGTACCCGAGATATGAAATTTCGAGCTGGATTTGTCCGGGTAAGGAATACAGCGTGAACGCACCATTCAGGTCTGCAATCGTTCCATTGTTTGCTCCCCGGATCTGGATCGAAGCTCCACCGAGTTTTGATTTGTTCTGCGCGTCGTCCACTACCCCTTTCAGGAGTACATATTCATTGGAAGGCTGTGCCCAGATCAGACTGGTCAGAAAGAGTAAAAAACTAAGTATTCCCGCTTTTTTCATACGCGTTTATTTCAGGCCCAAATCTTGCACATGCGGTTGGTGTTCCAATTTTTAGCGCGTGAACAATTCAGCAACCGACCGTTAACAGGCGTTATCAGGATAGCAACAAAGCCATTAATGCTGATGATATAAGATTGAAAATCAAAGCATTTCAAAATTGAAAAACCGGCATTAAGGAATCATTACCAGAATATTACCGTAACATCAACTGTAATCAGGGAAGGCTTTGGATAAAGGCACTAAGTGATTCTTCGGGGGTTAGTTGCAATTTCTTTTTGACTCTATACCGAACAACCCGGAGGCTATCGGTAGTAATGCCCAGCAATTTGGCGGTATCTGCGGATGAGATATTCATCTTCACCAGGGCAAGCAATCGCATTTCATTTTGCGTAAGACTAGGGAATTGCTGTTGTAAGCCGGATAGCAGGGTGGGGTGTACTTTGTCAAAAATCAGGCGAAAATCTTCCCAGTAGTTGTCCTGGGAAAAACTAATGGTAATTTTTTGAAGAAGCTGTCGTAATGCTTTTTTCTGATCTCTTTTATCATCTTTGAGCAGCTCCTGCAAACCCGACCGCACCTCTTCCAGTACTTCATTTTTTTGCATCAGGTGAAGAATATGGGAGGACAGCTCCTGGCTTTTGATATCCAATTGTTGCTTAAGCGAAGTTTCTTCCAATTGCTGCCTTTTTAATTCGGATTCCATTAATCCTTTTTCTGTCTGAAAGAGCTGCTGATTCCGTTCATTTAGCAGTTGTTCGTTTCGAATCTTCATTTTCTGGCGGTTATATGCCAGGAAAGCCACTACAGCAATCAACACCACTACAGCCAGGGAAGCAGTGAGTAAAAGCAGATTGAGCCGTCGATCCGCCTGCAGGCGTTCAATCTGGGCATTTTTCTTATCTGTTTCATGAATCGTTTGCAATAAACCAAGTTGGTTTGCATTTTCACGGGTGTAAATGGTTTGGATCAGTTGCCGGCTTTTTTCCAGGTAGGCATAGGCGCTATCATATTGGTTCAGTGCTGCGAAATTCTGGGCAATATCGCGATAGGCACTTTGCAGCTGATATTTTTCTTCGGTTTGCAACGCCAGTTCAGCAGCCTGGCGGGCAAAGAGCATACCACGGGAAGGATTGCCGTTTTTGCTAAAAACATCACCCAGGTTATTAATTACTTCAATCTGTTCCAGAATTTTTCCACTTGATCGGTATGCTTCCAGGGAACGGTTAAAATACAGGTAGGCAGAATCAAACTGTTGTTTGTCTTCGAAAATTGATCCGAGGTGTTCATAAATTTTTGCAAGAATAGCCGTATCACCAGATCGCTGTGCTTCTTTTAATGCAAGCCGTTGAAAATAATAGGCAGAATCATACTTCAGCTCTTTTTCATAAAGGTGACCCACCTGGCCGTAGGTTTCTGCGAGTCCGGCTGTATTTCCTGATTTAGTATAGAGTTCCAGCGCTTCCTTGAATTGTTTCCAGGCAAGATCAGGTTGTTGATTGTAATAGTAAAGCGTACCTAGTCTATTGAGATTGGATGCCAGTGGATCAGTACTGGAGAGTTCCCTGTAAATTTTGTCAGCATTTAGTAAATATTGTAGTGCGCCCGAATAATTACCCAGGTGATAGTATAATTGTCCCATTTCCTGCAAGCAATTGGCTTCACCTAAAGCGTCTTCCAATCTTCTGAATTGTTCCAGTTTGGTCCTTATTTTAGTAAAACTGGTATCTACTACAGGCTGGCCATAAATAATGGTACTCCATGAAAGGAAAAACAAGGTTAAATTGAAGAGGAAAATAAAATTTCGATTCATGGTTATTCAGTCAGCCTACCTGCAAAACTCACCGGCATTCATGAAAAAAATCCAGTAATCGGAATTGGAAACAATAAATTAATATTGGTGGCAGTGCGTTACATCTGAATCTCTACATCACCACCAACCGGATATGCCTGGCAGCATAAGAAACGACCTGCTTGCACTTCTTCTTCCATCAACACTTCATTGTAGGCCATCCACACCTTCCCTTTGGTGCAGGTAGCAACACAACTACCGCATCTTCCGGATTCGCAGCTGTAAGGCAGAGGAATACCGGCAGCTTTGGCTGCCATCAGTATGGTAACAGGATATTGAACTTTTAAGTTCTGCTGGTGATCCTTGTAATTAAAACGTACCATATGTGAATCGGTATCAGGAGGAACCGGTTTTTGCATACGTGGCAGTGTACTGAATTGCTCCTTATGAATCTGCTGGATTTTTATGTCTTCACTTAACAGGGTAAGTTGAACCATCTGCATATAGTCCCATGGACCACAAACATAAAATTGAAGCAGGGATTTCTCAGATTTACGGTATTGCTCAAGCAGTTGGGGAAGCAACCATTTACCAAGGCGACTATTGTAAACATCAAAGAGATTACTAAAAAGGAAACGAATATCGAACCGGAATTTGAATCGTTCTCTCAATTCAAGCAGTTCATTATAAAAAATAGTAGAATCCTGATCGCGATTACTATAGATCAGTACGATTCGACAGGAGGAAGTATACAACAAGGTTTTGATGAGAGAATAGCAGGGCGTAATCCCGCTGCCTGCAGCAATGAAAAAAAATTGTTGTCCCGGATTGATATGTTTTGGTAGTGTGAACAAGCCGCTTACTGCACTAGCCTGCAACAGATCTCCTGACCGCGACAGTTCTACCAGCTTTCTAGAAAATTCTCCATTGGTGATTTTTTTGATCGTAACGGTTGGTGGATCACCGGCTGCTGGTGAAGAAGAAAATGAATAACTTCTTCTCTTTTCGCCAAATGGCGTTGAAAAAATAAGCGTGATAAATTGTCCGGGTTCGTAAACTATGGGAGTTCCATCCGCAGTTGCAATCGAAAGACTCACTGCATCCCTTGTTTCCTGAATTCTTTTCTGTATGATGAGTTCCATGAAATCACTACCTGTTATGGGTATACAAGAATACAAAAATAAACAGGGTAAAGTTTAATAACAGTGATGTATAAACGCTCTTCCGGTTAGTATTTCATTTGTAAAACACCTCATTTTTTGCGTGGCTGAGAAATCGTACTAATATCCCCGAAAAGAGACTAAACCCCGGTAAAACACCTGCACAGGGGCCCAAAACAGGGTTCTATCCCAGGGAAAGGGAGCGGCAAATTGTCAATAAAATGGTCCCTTCCCTAGGGAAAATGACCAGTTTTCGGTGTTTTCCCCGGGGAAAAGGCTCAAAAAAGGGGCGTTTTCCCCAAAATAGAGGGTAACTTATTAACACCCGAAGGAGAACTGGTAACAATCTGCTATTAATGCCTAAATTGTTCCGGTAAACAAAAATCTTATAAAATAGACCGTCATGGCCAAAGCAACCAAAAAAGCCGCCGCAAAAAAGGCCGCACCAAAGAAAGCTGCCGCTAAAAAAGCTGCTCCTAAAAAAGCTGCTGCGAAGAAAGCTGCTCCTGCAAAGAAAGCTGCAAAGAAAGCTGCTCCTGCTAAAAAAGCTGCTCCAAAGAAAGCTGCTAAAAAAGCTGCTCCCAAAAAAGCCGCTAAAAAGCGTACTCCGAATGCAGCCTTTATGGCACCTTTAACTCCGAGTGCAGCACTGGCTGATGTAATTGGCGCCAAGCCAGCTTCCCGCCCGGACATCACCAAGAAGATTTGGGATTACATCAAAAAGAACAAACTTCAGGACAGCACCAACAAACGCATGATTAATGCGGATGCTAAACTGAAAACGCTATTCGGCGGCAAAAATCAGATCTCTATGTTTGATCTGGCAAAAATCGTGAGTGCTAACGTGAAATAATTTTCACTAACACTTGTTAAACCATAACCAGCTAATGCCGGTTATGGTTTTTTTTATTTTATCTGAAAAGCAGGATTATCAGAAGGTTTCCGAAGCTTTTCCAATTGAGTTTCCATTTCTTTTACCAAATCCTGATGGGTAGATGATACATCATGGTTTTCACCCGGGTCTGTTTCCAGATTGTATAGTTCAGTCCGAACCGGATGTACTCCCTGATAATACCGGATAGCTTTCCAGTTTCCCTTTCGTACAGCCTGCTTATACCCCTGTTCATAGAACTCCCAATAAAAGGGCCTGTTTTGCATTTTTTTCAGGAGTGATTTTTTAGTTCTGTTCAACAAAACCGGAGCAATAGAAATTCCATCTGTTTCCGGCGCGCGCATTCCAGTCAATGAACAGAAAGTGGAAACGATATCCCAATTAGCAGCCGGCAGATCGGAACTGGAACCTGCTTCAATTTTACCCGGCCATTGAACAATAAAGGGCACCCTGATACCTCCTTCATACAAATCTCTTTTTATGCCCTTAAATGGACCACTACTTTTAAAATAGTCCATGGCATCAGCTCGTTTTCTTCCACCTTCCTGGTGGGTGCCATTATCGCTAGTAAATATGATGATGGTATTCTCCTCTAGTGCAAGTTTTCTGATTTCATTCATTACATTTCCAACATAGGTATCCATTTGAGTAATCATGGCTGCATAAGCGGCTTTTGGAAATCGCTGCGGACCATAATGTTGTCCGGGTGCGTGTGCTGTCTCAGGTGCAAAAAGACTCTCCCCGTTAGCATTCAGATAGGGTTGTATGAATTGATCCGGCACCACCAGTTCAGCATGTGGAAGGGTAAAGGAGAGATACAGAAAAAAAGGTCGATCCTTTTCATTCCGGATAAAATTCAATGCTTCATTCGTGAACCATTCATTGGCATATTGGCCGCCGGGAATACGAATTTTATGCAATTGATTTCCCTGGATTTGCCAGGCAGAATCCGGGTGCTGGTAGTGACCTTCCACATGATGTACATGGCCGGAAAAATAATCCCATCCGCGTATTTCAGGGGAGCCACTGGTAGCAGAAAGTCCTAATCCCCATTTGCCCATCATTGCATTGACGTATCCTTTTTCTTTCAGATACTCCGGAAGTATTTTTTCTTCTTTCGGAAGCGGGAACTCACCATTACCCCTAACCGAAACATGACCGGTATGCAAACCTGTCATAAGTGCTGCTCTGGATGGAGCACAAACAGTACTGCCTGCATAGAAACTTGTGAATTTTCTTCCTCTCGCCGCCAATTGGTCGATATTAGGCGTTTTGATTTTTGTTTGTCCATAGCAACCCAGGTCGCCATATCCAAGATCATCGGCCAGGATATAAATGATATTGGGCGGCCGATTTTTTTGCTGGGCAATTGCTGCAGAAGAAATCAAATAAAGTATCATCCATAAATATTTTTCGAATGTGCATCTACGTGATATTTTTTTCATACCGAACTATTTCTATTTTATTGATTTTTTTATTTTCATTTTTAGCTTGTAATGCTTATCCAGACTGATTTTTAAGTATCTTCAATTAAATTAAACAATATGCGAAAATTAAATTTTTCATTACTTTTCGGTTGCGCCATATTGGTATCATTTAACCCGAAAAAAGAGCTTTCTGACGCTCCTCCAGATCCGGTAAAACCAAACATTGTACTTATCTTCATGGATGACATGGGTTATGGAGACCCTGTTTGTTATGGAGGTGGTCCATACCAAACGCCGAATATCGACAAGTTGGCCCACAACGGCATTCGCTTCACAAATTTTTATGCAGCGCAGGCAGTTTGCACTGCTTCCCGCAGTGCATTGCTTACGGGATGTTATCCTACCCGTATCGGCATATCCGGTGCAATTGATCACAATGCAAAATTCGGGTTAAACACCAGTGAAGAAACCATTCCGGAACTGTTGAAAAAATCGGGTTACAAAACAGGCATGGTAGGAAAATGGCATCTTGGTCACAAGGAACCCTACCTGCCCCTTCAGCATGGATTTGATGAATACTTTGGTATTCCCTACTCCAATGATATGTGGCCTGTCTATTACGATGGTACACCGTGGACAGACACCACCAGTTATCGTTTTACCTATCCTATCTTACCCTTGCTGGAAGGAAATAAACCCAGTTCTTATATCCGAACTCTTGAAGACCAGGCAATGTTGACCCGGAAGTTTACCGAAAGAGCAACACAATTTATTCAGGCAAACCGGAAGTCGCCATTTTTTCTCTACCTCGCTCATCCAATGGTCCATGTTCCGCTGGCAGCTAGTGAGGCATTTAGGGGAAAAAGTAAAGCTGGCCTATTTGGTGATGTAATGGAAGAAGTGGACTGGTCGGTAGGTGCTATCATAAAAACACTCGAGGAAAATAAGTTGCTGAACAATACGCTGGTCATCTTCACGAGCGACAATGGCCCCTGGCTTACTTTCGGCAATCACGCTGGTAATACCACCGGATTACGGGAGGGAAAAGGTACCGCCTGGGAAGGTGGTGTAAAAGTTCCCTGTATCATGAGTTGGAAAGGTCGTTTACAGGAGGGTCTGGTTAACAACCAGCTTTCTACCACCATGGATATACTGCCAACGCTTGTTCAGCTTTGCAACGCTCCTTCTCCTGCACAAAAAATTGATGGCATCAATCTTACGGATATGCTGATGGGCAATTCGAAGGAAAGCGGCCGAAAAGAGTTTGTATATTACTATGATAAAAACAACCTGAAAGCCATCCGCAATGAGCGTTTTAAATTGGTATTCCCGGCAACATCTCAAACCTATGGTCCGCCTGCCAAAATGAACAAAGATGGATTCCCAGGCAAGCATGGAACAGACACCGTAAAACTTGCGCTCTATGATTTGTGGACTGATCCGGGAGAAGACCGTGATGTGCAGGATATGTATCCCGAAATGGTTACTACTTTAAATCAAAGAGCTGACTACTATCGCCGAACATTGGGTGATGGCTTAACCCAATCAACCGGTACTGAAGTGCGTCCTGCCGGAGTGATGAAATAGCCTTAATACGATCAAAAAAATAAAATGAAGCTGGTACCCGATTGGGTACCAGCTTTTTTTATAACTGATTGCTTTACCAGCCAGGATTTTGCCCCAATGCAGGATTGAGTTCGGTTTCTTTTTGGGGTATTGGCCATACATAATGTTTGGCCGGATCAAATACCCGGATTACACTTGGAACTTCAATAGTAACCGGGCTCCCATTTTCGAAATAGGTAATTCCATATACCGGGCCCCGCATTACCTGCTCACCAATTTTCCAGCGCCTTATATCGAATAATCTCCAACCTTCAAAAGCAAGTTCAATAGTACGTTCCCGACGAACGACCTGCCTTAATTCCTCCTGCGTTAAACCAGGTTCTAATGCGGGAAGTCCAACATCTGGTCTTGTTCTGATAGCATTAATTGCATCATAAACAGAGGCATCCAGTTGGTTCAATTCAATTTTTGCTTCTGCATATGTCAATAGCACTTCCGCATATCGAAGCAGGATAAAATTAAGTCCGCTTGCACCAGGCGTTTGAAGATCTTCTGCAACTACATATTTTTTCAATGAATATCCAGTACTTGTATTGTATTGTGTCTTACCTACTTCATCTGCTCCACCCTGTCCGGGAACCGGTTTGAATAAAATTCCACTAGGCAAAGGATCACCATCGAGGTACATAGTGTAACGCATTCTGGGATCACGGTTTAGGAAAGGTTGCATCGGATCAAAGCCGGAAGTTGGATCGTTGATATCCTTACCATTTTTCATGGTGTATAAATCAGCAAGTGCTTTTGTTGGCACAAAATTGCTGGAACTGTTACGCTGGCTGTAGGGGCCCATGTAGGCAAATGAATTATGAGTCAGTGTGCCTGCCAGGAATTGTTTATCCAGAACAACCTCCTTACTATTCTCCATAGCATACGTAAACAATTTGCCATACTCATCTATCAGACCATATACATTCAAATCCATCACAGCTTTGGCAGCTTCGGCCGCCTGGCTGTAATTACCCGACCATAAATCAGCTCTTGCTTTTAAAGCAAGCGCTGCACCCTTAGTAATACGTCCTTTATCTGCTGTTGGATAGGTGGATGGCAGTGAAGCCGTTGCAGCTGTTAATTCTGCAGATATAAATTCGTATATCTCGACCTGTGAAGTACGTGTAATTGACAAACCTTCAGTTGCTGTTATTGGAGTAGTAATCAAAGGAACATCGCCGTATAAACCCGTAAGTTTGAGGTAGTAGTAGGCACGCAACACCCTAGTTTCCGCTTTTAGCCGGTCAAGCAATGCAATATTAGCAGTTGTTACTTTATCAATATTTGCCAATACATCGTTCGCCAGAAATATACCTCTGTAACCATTTTGCCACTCTGTCTGAATGCGGGAGTGGGAGGCGTCATAGGTGCCGTTCTCAATATTGAACTCAACTGTAAATGTTGTATTGGTATGTCCAATATCAGATACACCATCAAGTACAAAAAGATTCACAGCATCAAGGGCAGAATACACTGAATTTACGCCGTAAATAGCATCTGATTCGGTTCGCCAGTAAATGGTTGAAGACACCCGATCGTTTGGAATTGTTTCAAGAATATCCTTCTTGCAAGAACTTATTATTCCTGAAAATAGAAAAAGGGATAGCAGTATAAAATTTTTAGCTTGTCTCATAAATAGTCAAGTTGACGAATTAAAAATTCAGGTTTAGGCCTAAGGTGTACAAACTGGTTTGGGGATAATAGATTCCTCTTCCTGATTCCGCTTCGGGATCAAGGTTCCATTCGTTCAACTTTGAAAATGTTAGCAAATTTGTACCAGACAAATAAAATCTTGCCGAATTGATTCCTGCTCTTTTTACAAACGAAGCAGGTACAGCATAGTTTAACTGCAGGTTTTTGAGTCGCAGATAGGAACCGTCAATTATTAATCTGTCTGATGTATTTACATTTCGTTGATCACTTTTTCGGGGTAAGGGGAAGCGCGCATTTGGACGTTCCGGTGTCCAGTAATTATCCGTTACAATTTTATGTGTAAACCCTTCAAATATTCCATACTCCGACAAAGCTCCTGATAATCTTGTATCAACATCTGCAGCCCCCTGAAAAAGCACGTTCAATGAGAAATTCCGATACCCCAGTTCAGCAGTTGCACCAAATGTATATTTGGGAAACGGGTTTCCAATTACTGTCCAGTCGTTAGCATTGATTCTTCCATCCTTATTCAGGTCAACATACTTAACATCACCTGGTTTTGTATTGGGGGCAATCGTTGGATAATTGTCAATTTCCTGCTGGCTTTGAAAATAGCCATTCGTTTTATAACCCCAATGCGAATTGTAGGGTAATCCTTCTTTTACAATATAGCGGGGATCTAAATCATAGGAACTGTTGATAAACGGACCACCACCTTTCAAATCAATTACTTCGTTTCGGTTGATGGCAACATTAGCACCGATGGAATAGGTAAGTTTATGTTCATTGTTACGATATCCCAGTGAAATCTCCCAACCTTTATTATCAATTACACCTGCATTCTGATTGGAAGAGGTAAAACCGGTTACTACAGGTAATGGTAATGCCAGCAAGATTCCACTGGTTCTCTTTCTATAATAATCAACTGAAAAAGAAAGTTTATAGCCCAGTAAGCTTCCTTCCATTCCAATATCAGTTTGTGTATTGGTTTCCCAGGATATACTTGGATCAGCAAGAACAGTTTGGGAGAAAGTTGGAGCAGCCACGCCTCCAAAAGTGTAAGATCCCTGTGTCAATGACGCAAAATAGCTGTAGAGAGGAACGGTTTGATTACCCGTTTGCCCCCATGACCCCCGAATCTTCAGTTCATTAAATGGTGAATTCAGATTATCAAAAAAATCCTCTTCTGTGATTCTCCAGGCTGCAGAAAATGATGGGAAAAAACTATACTGTTTGTTGCCGGTAAACCTGGATGAACCATCATACCTGCCGTTAACTTCAAGTAAATATTTCTGGTCAAAAGAATAATTAAGTCGGGCAAAATAAGAGCGCAATCCGAATTTATATTCATTTCCGGAATTATCCTTGGTTGGATCATTGGCCCCCTGTCCTATTGATTGGATGTCATTATTGTAAAACCGTTCCCGATAAGCCGACAAGTTATAGCCATTATTATACAATTCTGAAAATCCAACAAGCGCTTTCAATTCATGCCGACCAAAACTAGTAGCATAATTCGCCAGATAGTTGGTTGTAATTTCCCTATATCGATTACGTGTTTCAGTCAGTGCGTTATTTGCTACCTGATATCGCCTTCCGGTAAGCGAATCAAAATTATTTACAGCATTCCGGTAAGCTTTCTGCTCTGTAAAATCCATAACTGCAGAAACCTGGGCACTTAGTGTTAGTCCTTTCAACAACTGGTATTCCATTTTACCAGAAGCGTAAAAATAGTTACTGGCTATATTATTATTACCTGATTTTTCCGCAAGCAGGAGCGGATTAAATCCCTGTTGACTAAGCCCGTATGTGCCATCCGGATACTTTGGAGCTGCAAACAATGTTCCATGAAAAAAACGGTTGAACACATCAGATGCAAAAGGACTTCTGGACATATTATACCGATAGTTAAAGTCTGCACTCATTTTCAGCCGTTTGTGGAGTTGCATATCATTATTAATCCGGATCTCCCGAATGGATGCGCTATAATTCGGAGCAATTCCTCCCTGGTCCATATAGCGCATACTCACGCGAGTACGGGAAAATTCATTTCCCCCGCTGAAGGAAACATTATGACTATGCTGTGGTGCAGCTTTCAACACTGTTTGGAACCAGGTATTTACATCCGGATATTTATAACGGTCTGAAGAATTTACCCATGTATCGATACTTTCGTCAGTATAACGAGCGGGAATTGTAAGTCCCTGGTTGGTATATGCAAGCTGCTGGTAGCGCATGTATTTTTCCAGCTCCATATTTTCCGGCTGATTGACAGATTTCTGAATGGCATAATATCCATTATAAGCGATCTGAACTTTTCCGGTTTTAGCTCTTTTGGTTGTAATCAAAACCACTCCATTTGCGGCACGTGAACCATAAATGGCTGTCGAGGATGCATCTTTCAATACAGATATACTTTCCACATCTTCCGGATTCAGGTTAAACATCTGTTGCTCCACACCATCTACAATAATGAGCGGGGAACTATTTCCGGAACTATTTCCGGAGAAAGTGGTAATACCTCTAACGCGCAATGTGGCTGCAGATCGGCCCGGCTCTCCTCCCCGGTCTAATACCGTTAGTCCAGGAGCCTGCCCTTGTAATGCCTGCTGCAAATTGGAAACCGGTCTTCTTACCAGATCCTCACCCTTAACCTGGGTAACAGCACTGGTCATGCTTACTTTTTTCTGAGTACCGTATCCAACAACAACCACTTCATTCATCGACTGATCCACTGCTTTTAACTGGACAATAAGACTTGTATTTACTCCAACCCTGATTTCTGCAGTTTGCATATCAACATAAGAAACCATTAGAATTGCATCATTGTCAGGAACTGCTATTGAAAACTGACCGGCATCATCCGTAGTGGTAACTAAAGAACTTCCCTTTACCTGAACCGTAGCTCCAGATAAGGGTTCACCTTTGGGGCCAGTTACTTTACCTGTGATCGTTTTATTCTGATCCTCTGAACCGGAAGCAGTAATTACTATAATTCGGTTCGGCAGCTCCTTAAATTTTAATTCATTGGCAGCAAGGATCGATCCTAAAATTTCGACTACACGAACATTCTCCCCTTTAAAATCAACGGTTACATTACCGGGGATCTTATCGCTGCTATAAACAAAACGGTAAGAAGATTGCTGTTCAATCTCTTTCAGTGCTTTTTTGAGGCGAGTTTGAGAAAAATTCACAGAAATTCGGTCCTGCGAATAGGAATTTGCAGACACCTGTAAACAGGTAACCAGCATAAATGCGATCGTTAACTTCATAAGCAGCAGTGTTTTTAGCACTTGCCTTGGCAGGAAAGGGCACGTGCGGTCCTTTGTTTTTTTCATACTTTTGTTCTGGTTTTATACAGAGCAGTTGCCAACTCCAATTGAACACTGCTTCTGTGGGTTAAACTAATGGAAAAGGGAGAGCGCAACTCCCTTTTCATTTATCTGTCATTTTGATCTGATTTTTAGTGTTTTATCGTTCAATTCGTAACTAAAGGAATTGGATAACTGCATTGCCTCGAGGGCCTGATCCAGAGGTATATTCTCAAAAAAGGCAGTAAATCGGTATTGTTTAATGGCTTCGTCTTCAAAAACAAGCTGGACCTGAAACCATCTTTCAAATTTTTCTTTGAGTTGATCAAAGCGTTCATCGTTGATTTCAAGGGAGTTGCGTGTCCATATAGTTTCAATTATGGAATTACCATCTTTGCCAATGGTGATGGGTAGCACTGTAGCAATTGGCTGAAGTATATCCCTGGCTGAACCGGATACTGAAGCCGGAGTAAGATCCTTATCTTCCAATACCAACTTTTGGTTGGGTTCCAGAAATATGGACCGATTCTTTTGTGCAGGTAAAATCACTTCAACCGATCCTCTGATTAATGCTGCTTCCACCTGCCGGGCCCCCTTAAATGCCCTCACATTAAATGCGGTACCATGAACTTTTACGGTGAACTTTGGGGTGGTTACAAAAAAAGGAGTAGCTGGATCATGTTTTATATCAAAAAAAGCTTCACCAATCAGTTGAACAGTTCGGTTCGTACTGCCAAATGAAGTAGATAAGGTTAGAGTGGAATTGGTATTTAATACCACTGTTGACCCATCAGGTAACACCAGTGATTGTTTTCCTCCAGCTGTTGTCTGGTATTGTTGACTGGCAGTAAGCCTTTTGGTATCCGAAGCTTTTTTTACCAGTATTTTTGGGGGCTGGGTAGCGGGTGGCTGGGTCGAGTTTCCAAACCATTGGTACAAGATCAGTGCCGGCAACAAAATTGCCGCTGCATAAGCCAACCAGCGTTTAACCGGAACAGCTGACTTGATTTCCGGAATTTGTTCAGCAATAGACTGCTTTAGCCGGTCGAGTTGTTGTTTTCTGTCCTCTTCTTTAAGTACACCATACAGCGATACTAGCAGCTGCCTGGCATCTTCCACCGTCGCCCACTCTTCCGGATAGTTAGCCAGGTAAGCAGCCCAATGAGATTTGTCTGATTCCGTTGGTCGTGTACAAAAACGAATAAATGATTCGTCTTCCAATAACTGATCCCTTGTTTTTTTATCCATCACAAGTAGCGTTATGAGGATAAGACGGAAAGCAAACAGGAATCTACCTGCTTTTTATGAAGTTTTTTTAACTCGTTGCGAAAAGGAATAAAAGCAGCATGGACGTCCCGCCAGTTGCCAGATTTGGATGCACCACCAGTTCAGCTTTCAACTGCTTTAATCCAATGGATAAGTAATTGTAGATGCTTTGAGCCGACCAGCCAGTTTCTGCCTGAATAGCTGAAACAGATAACCCTTTATAGTATTTCAGAAAGATGGCCCGCTTACAACGCTCCGGCAATTGGTCGTATGCTTTCCTGACCAACCGCGTCAATTCCTGCATGGATTCCTTTTCCATGAGGGTTGTTTCCGGGGATGGGATGAGGGTGAGAGGGTGGTTCACCCAGTTATCATCCTGGGAATACTTTTGCAATTCCCGAAAAAGATCAATGATCTTTCGTTTATAAGAAGTAATGATATAGGAATTCGGATAACTGATTGTATCGAAATCAACCTGTTTCTCGTAAAAGGACAGAAACAGTTCATGAATCAGGTCTTTTTGAACCCATTCATCCAGTTGGCGGGTTCTTCCGATTTGTAGAAGCTGTTCATACACCTCCTCAAAATACCGGTACAACCGCTCGCAGTCGTATGGTGGCCGTTGATCCTGATACATGGCAATCAGAGTTTGGTTAACCCGGTTATTAGCAGTAACCGTATGTTGAATATATCAAGTCTTGACAACACTTACAAATGCAAACGTTTGTTCAAAAATCGATGGAGATAAAAAAGGATATTTATAATCTTCAAAAAGATCAGTATGAGATCGCCTGCCAAACTACTCTTTCTGTTTTGCCTAACAGCAGCATTTATAGCCTGCAAAGTTCCTACGAACAAAACACCTGCTATCCCCAACATCATTTACATTTATGCAGATGACCTGGGTTACGGAGAATTAGGTAGTTATGGGCAGACAAAAATCAAAACACCGCATCTCGACCGCATGGCTGCTGAAGGGATGCGCTTTACCCAACATTATACGTCTACTCCGGTTTGTGCACCAGCCCGTGCCATGTTATTGACCGGTTTACATGGAGGACATTCCTTCATTCGCGGCAATCATGAACTAGGTGGGTTTGCGGATACTGCTGAACGCGGCCAATTTCCGCTTCCGAAAGTAGCTGTTACAATTGCAGATGTTTTAAAAACAAAAGGATACAGTACGGCTATTATCGGCAAATGGGGACTAGGAATGGCCAACACAGAAGGAAATCCCCTCCTGCACGGATTTGATTACAGTTATGGATACCTTGATCAGAAGCAGGCGCACAATTATTACCCCTCGCACTTATGGGAAAACGGGAAATGGGACACACTGGATCAACCCTATTTTTATGTACATCGTAAACTTTCACCTGACAGTGCAACGGATGATGCATTTGCTACCTTTATTGGTAAAGATTATGCACCCGATAAAATGACTGAAAAAGCGGAACAATTCATTCGGGAAAAAAAATCCGGACCATTTTTTCTCTACCTCCCCTACACCATTCCTCACGCCTCCCTGCAGGTTCCGGAAAAATGGGTAAATGTTTATAAAGGACAATTTGAAGAACAACCATACTATGGACAGCAAGGATACACTCCTAGTAAATATCCACTTTCCACCTATGCCGGAATGATTTCTTACCTGGATGAACAGGTAGGAAAAATAATGTCACTGATTAAAGAACTAGGACTTGAAGAAAACACTCTGATTTGTTTCAGTAGTGATAACGGTGCTACATTTAATGGAGGTGTTGATGCCCGCTTTTTCAACAGTGCAGCAGGCTTCAGGGGATTAAAGATGGATTTGTACGAAGGCGGTATCCGTATGCCATTCATTGCGCGCTGGCCGGGAAAAATTGAAGCTGGAGCCGTTTCAGATCTGGTATCGGTTCAATACGACCTCATGGCTACCCTCGCAGATCTTACAGGAGCCACAGCCCCGCCCAATGATGGCATTTCCATTCTGCCTACCCTGCTGGGCAACAATAAGGAGCAACAACAACATGAATTTCTCTATTTTGAGTACCCGGAAAAAGGCGGGCAACGCGCTATTCGATATGGGAACTGGAAAGGAGTGAAAACCGGTCTGAAAAATAATCCGGCAGCTCCCTGGCAATTGTTTGATTTGTCCAAAGACCCGGCAGAAACAACAGACCTCGCTTCTCAACACCCTGAACTGTTGCAACTCTTTGATACGATTGTTGTCCGTGAACGGCAGGATAGTCCCTTGGCTTCGTGGAATTTTTAGGTAACATTGTACTGACATGAATCGGGCACTTCAACAATACTTCAATCAATTTCAATCACTTTCCGAAACAGCGGAACAGGCAATCACTACCATTTGTAAACCCATCACCATTCAGAAGAACAAAAATCTTCAGCATATTGGTCAAACCTGCCAGACTATATACTTCCTGCAAAACGGCATAGCACGCATTTATTACCTCAAAGATGAAATTGATATAACCGAAGGTTTTTATTTTGAGAACAGCATCATCGCCCGCGCCGAAAGTTTATTCACGGGTAGGCCTAGCCGAAAAGGTATCCAGGTGTTGGAGACTGCGGATCTGATTGCCATTGATTCGCAAAAGTTTTTTGCCCTCTTTGATGCCTATCCCGAAATCGAACGCCTTTTCCGAAAAATTATAGAAGCTGCCTACATCGACACCATCAATCGGATTGAATCACTCCAGTTCAACAGTGCTGAAGAGCGTTACAAGAGCCTGCTTGAAAGCAGTCCCGATTTAATCAACCGTGTTCCCCTTAAATACATCGCTTCCTACCTGGGCATTACCCAGGTTAGCCTTAGCAGGATCCGTGCAGTCCGTTGATTTTTTATCATTTGATAAATCTGCAGGCTGCAATCGAATGGAACTTTGCATATACATGCATTCCATTCAACTTGGATTAATAGAAAACTGGAAACAGTTCACCCTGCTGGTGATCGTGAATGCCTTTGTGGGTGGAATGGTCGGACTCGAACGATCTATCCTGCCTTTACTTGCCGAACAGGCTTTCCAGATGGCAGCAAAAACCGCCATTCTCTCTTTTATTGTCGTGTTTGGTGTAGTGAAAGCACTGACCAATTATTTTACCGGAACATTGGCCAACAGATTCGGCAGAAAGCGCTTACTCATTGCCGGTTGGATCATTGGTTTGCCGGTTCCTTTTCTACTGATCTACGCCTCTTCCTGGAATTGGATCATCGCCGCCAATATATTGCTGGGTATCAACCAGGGACTTACCTGGAGCAGTACGGTGGTAATGAAAATTGACCTTGTGGGTGAGAAAAAAAGAGGCTTCGCAATGGGCCTTAATGAATTCGCAGGTTATCTGGCTGTTGCAGCCGTAGCCTTTCTAACCGGATGGCTCGCAGGCCAGTATGGTATCCGACCCATTCCTTTTTATACCGGTATTGTATTAGCAATGGCAGGATTGATGACCAGTATTTTCCTGGTCAAAGACACAGTTCACCATGTAGCAAAAGAAGCAGCCGATAGTACGATACCCATTCGAAAACAACTTTTCCGCGAAACAACCTGGTCTGATCCTAACCTGGGTGCTGTTACACAAGCCGGACTGATCAATAACCTGAATGATGGTATGGCATGGGGACTCTTTCCCCTACTGCTTGCCTTCAAAGGATTCAGCATCGGACAAATCGGGCTCATTACTGCCATCTATCCTGCGGTATGGGGATTTGCGCAACTGTTCACCGGGCATCTGGCAGACCTGTACAGCAAGAAAAAACTCTTGTTTATGGGCATGTTATTACAAGCACTTGCACTTGTACTTTTCCCGGTTGCAGTAACAATAACGCATTATATTTCCTTATCGGTTCTATTGGGATTAGGTACCGCGATGGTGTACCCAACCTTTTTAGCCACCATTGCAGATTGCACACACCCCAAAGACCGCGCCGCCAGCATTGGAATTTTCCGGCTCTGGCGCGATCTGGGTTATGCTGTTGGAGCCTTGTTAACTGGATTATTGGCTGATATTTTTGACCTGGATATTGCCATATATGCAGTAGCGCTGCTCACCTTTCTATCAGCCATGATTATACGCTTTCGCATGACGATACAATAAATCACCTAAATACAGCATCCTTACCAGTGTATTCAAACCAGTCAAACGAAGCTTTATTGGTGGTCTGCTGACCCATTGAAGTTCCATACAATCCGAAAACAGCGCCTACAAACCCACCCGCAGTAGCCGTACTCAAAAAGCGACCATCCAGCTCTTTCAAAGTTTCCCAACGCTTTCCATCTTGCGACCAGGAAAATGTGTACACTGCTTTATTAGGTTCAATCCTAAGATAAACAGCTTCTTTATTATTGGTAACCGGTTTTGATACCAGTAATTGCATACTATCCTTGTCGGATTTATACAATTGCACAACCGGTTTGCCTGATTCAACAGATTTACACAAATAATAAAAATGTGTTTCATTCTGAAAAATGACCAACCCTGCTTTCTCCTTTTCAGTTGTGGCAGAAAATTTCATTTTGACACTGGCGCTTGCTTCATGATGATGCTGCCGAAATCCAATAAATGATGGATTATCTCGTCCGCTTACTGTATGCGGACGAAGCGAAATCTCCAGCCAACCAGGCTGGCTGGTTGTTGAATACCAGTTCTCAGTTACTGTTCGGAGAAACGTATAACGTACATTCAATGCGTTCTCTTTAAAATCATCCTTAAAGGTAAAATTGCCGCTAAATGCATTATCCGGTTGCCCCTTAACACCTTTTGGTAACGGATATCGATACTGTACTTCTTCCTCTCCTTTGGTTATCACCGGCCAGCCATCCGCTGTCCAGGTTACCGGTGTTAAGTAGGTTTCGCGTCCAATATTGTAATGATCCCCTTCATAGGGACGACATCCTAAAAAAACCGCATACCATTCACCCTGCGGAGTTTCTACCAGGTCTGCATGTCCTGCAGTTGTAATAGGATTTTTCCTGGATCGGTCCAAATGTCGTTGTGTTAGGATTGGATTTTGATCCCAGGGTTGAAAAGGACCTGTTACCGACTTACTTCTGAATATAACTTCAGAATGATTGTAACCGGTACCTCCTTCTGCACACATTAGATAATACCAATCATTTATTTTGTAAATATGCGGGGCTTCAATCCATACCGGATGTTTGGAAGTATCTACACCACCATTCACCATTAACATCTCTTCACCTACCACCTTTTTAGCCCTGTAATCAAATTCATACATCCGGATGGTCCGATGGCCATTCCATAGCGTCTTCCGATTGGGAGGATCACTGTTGTAAATGATGTAAGATTTATCCGTTGTTTCATCAAAAAACAAAGAAGGATCTATTCCATTTACTTCTTTTATGTATACCGGATTACTCCAGGGTCCGGCTGGATTGGTTGCCGTAATGACAAAATTACCTCCTTTATCAATCAGCGTACAAACGATATAAAATATCCCTTTATAATAACTGATGGATGGCGCAAACAGTCCTCTCGAAACTCCTGCACCAATTAATGGTAATTGTTCCGGCCGATCCAAAGCATGACCGATCTGTTTCCAGCTTACCAGATCACGACTATGAAAAATAGGCAATCCCGGATAATATGCAAATGATGAATTCACAATGTAATAATCATCGCCTGCACGACAAATACTGGGATCAGGATAAAATCCAGTCAAAATCGGATTTGTGTAGGTTTTGGTTTCCTGGGCACTTACTTGTTGTATGAGTAGCAACATAAGCATCCAACATAGAACTCTTTTCATAACTTAAAATTAGTAGTGAACTATTCTAGCTGATAGTAATTTTGTCGATTTAAATGGAAGAAATGTTTTACTTCTGATTGATTTGCTTTAAAGCTTGTTGAGGATTTTCAACAGGACGTTTACAGACACCCTTTTCACATACATAAATCATTGTTTTGTTGATTGAAACTTTGTTTTTGAGGAGGGGAATGAACTCCTCCTTTTCAGTTCCAAGAAAAATAGCCAGCGGCAAATAGCTTTGCTGGAGCTCCTTATTTAATAGGAGTGCATCGGAGCCTGCAATCGCCACTTCCTTTGTCCCATGCCCATACCAGGCTGCCAATTTGGCCCATGTACCGTAATACGGAGCTTTATCCCCAACTAATTCATATTTGATTTTATTAAAAAGGTGGGCTGAAAGCTGCAGATATTCATTTTTATCAAATAAACAGCCTATCTGATACAAAAGAATTGCTGCACTTGCATTTGGAGCAGGAAGTTCCGTATCAGCCAAACCAATCTTCCGGATTACCGGATAACCTTTCTCCAAACTGGTAAAATAAAATAAACCGGCCTCTTTATCATAGAATTTTTCAATGAACTGTTCACAAAGAGTGGCGGATCTGAATAGCCAATCCTTATTAAAATCCTGCTGGTACAACGCCAGAAATGCCTTGCCTAACAGTACATAATCTTCCAGGAATACTTCCTCTTTCCCTGCTTCTATTATATGGCGAATACCCTTATTCATTTCTGCTGCCAGCAACTCCCCTAACTGAGTTGCTCTATTCAGGTAAGTAATGTCATTAAATGCAGCATAAGCATCTGTATATGCCATTAGCATCAGCGTATTCCAGGAAATTATAATTTTTGTATCCACCGATGGTTTTATTCTTTTACCCCGGTAAGCAAGCAGTTTTTGATTGGCTGCTGCTAATTGAGCTGAAAATGTTTCAGGATTCAAATTATTCAATAAAGCAAATTGCTTCTCTGTAAAACCAGCTCTTAACACCGATCTTCCGTTTTTCCAGTTTCCGGATTTAGTAACCTGGTAATATGCACTGAACTGGGATACAAAATCAGGGATCTGTGTTTCCAATTCTTTGTAGGTCCAGGTATAGTAATGACCCTCACCTTCTTCTGAAACGGCGTTGGTGGAACTGAAATAGGCACCTTTTTCTGTTTTTAATGTGTTAAAAACGAAGTCAATTGTTTGCCTCGCAACCTTTTCAAACAGCGGATCGCGGGTTAATTTAAACGCTTGGGAATAGATACTGATCAACTGTGCATTGTCATACAACATTTTTTCAAAATGCGGCGTTGCCCAGGTACTGTCTTCTGTATACCTTGCAAACCCACCTTCCAACTGATCATAGATTCCGCCCAAAGCCATTTTATACAGGGTAGTACGCAACTGTTGTAAAGCGACAGTATCCTGTGTGATGGCAGCATGCTGTAATTGATATTCGAGCAAAGGTGCGTTTGGAAATTTGGGGGCTCCTTTTAATCCACCGAAAGTCGAATCCAGTCTGTGTTGAACAGCGGAATAAATCTTCAAATAATCAGTTGATGTGAATGAGTTGCTAATAACCGAGGTATCTATCACTGAAAATTCCAATTGTGATATGCCATGAGAAAGTGATTGGGCCTGCAATTTTACCTTGCCAGGCTGTTGCCGATAGGTTTTACTAATCTGCAACAGTAATGATTTCCAGCTCTCTTTTTCGTAATAGGTACCTGCGTAAAACGGACTACCATCGGGCAACGCAAAAGCATTGAGCGGCCATCCTGCATTACCACTTATAAGTTCACAGGCATTCATATAAATCCGGTCAATATCCGGACGTTCTTCCCGATCAACTTTTATACAGATGAATTGCTCATTCATTATTCTAGCTACTGCAGTATCCATAAAGGATTCTTCTTCCATCACATGACACCAATGACAGGAAGCGTAACCAATGCTAATTAGTAATGGCTTATTCTCCTGCATTGCCTTTGTCAATGGAACCTCTCCCCACTCATACCAATCCACCGGATTATCGGCTTGCTGCTTCAAATACGGACTGCTTGCTGAAGCCAGTCGGTTCAGGTCGGTATTTCTACAGGCACCTAAAAAAAACAGGTATAACAGCAACCAGCGCATTTCTATCTGACAAGTTTGAATGAGCGTAGAGAATCGTTATTCGAACTAACCATAACCGTATACCCGGAGCCACGCTTTAGCAATTGCATATCTTTCACATTGTAGGGTACAAAAAAGCCAGATTCCTCAATCCCTAAAGGTTGAAACTGAAGTTTACCGGTTCCTTTCAGGAACAAACCCGGTGATGCATCAGCCGGAGTAGTTTCCACCTCTACATCAAACTTATTTCCGGATAATAGAATATCAGTATACCCATCTGCATCAAAATCATGTACTATAATTCCATTAACGGTTGAAAATTGTGCTTCAACAGGTAATCGTTGTTGCGTAAACTTCCCCCCTTCATTAATAAATAGCATACTCGAAAACTGATGCGCTTTATAATGAAGTGCCGATTCAATCTGATCACCCAGAATTGTTTTCAAATCGGATTCAGCAAAAGATAAGAAAGTTGGAAATTTCTCTGCAATAAACGGACATTGTTGCGAGGTACATTCTCTTCCACGAATAGGCACCTGCGTAGTTCCGTTATATTTGGCCAGAAAAATGTCATTTGTTCCGTTATTATCAAAATCTTTTGCATAGACTTCGAACGGTTTCTTTTCACTCGCTTTGAATTTATAATTCTCACCGAGATTACCTGCGATAAGATCCAGATCTCCATCCTGATCAATATCCGCTGCAATGATTTTATTCCACCATCCTTCCGTACCGGTTAACTGGAATTGACTTGTACGCTCTTCCATTTTGCCACCCATATAAGAGAAAATCCGAATCGGCATCCATTCGCCGGAAACAATCAGTTCTGCTTTTTTATCTCCGTCTAAATCAGCCCAGGAGGCAGTATGTACCATTCCAGGTTCAACTAGTGTTGGTGCCAGTTCTTTTGTCCGGTCCACCAACTTTCCATTTTCATTTACCAGGAGATAACTCCTCGGCGCATATGGATAACGGTGAGGAACTACCCTGCCCCCTCTGAATATATCCAGATCTCCATCACCATCAAAATCAGAGGCTGAAACACAGGATCCACTACTGGCTGTAGGCAATAGTTGCTTTTTGGTAAACTGTCCCTTTCCATTATTGATATAGAGCCTGTCCTGATATTGTTCAGCGCCTTCCGGAAAGGCTGACCCTCCGCTTACCACATACAAATCAAGGTCTCCATCAGCATCCATATCAGCAAAAAGTACACCTTCGTCTTCATAGGCAGCATCTTCGGTAAACACGGCCAGTTGTTGTGCCAGTAACTTATCGCCCTGCTGAATGTATAAACGTCCTGCCTGTCCGGCTGCCCCACCAACAAATACATCTTCCTTTCCATCACCAGTTACATCTCCCAGGGCAATGAATGGTCCGGATCTTGAAAACATATGTGGTAAAAGGATCTGATCTTTATATTCATCGTATTCGTTTTCGCTGTGAACGAAGGGAGCAGAAAGCAAACCATTTTCTGCTACAAATAAAGGCTGAGCAAGAGCAGGGCTGGTGACCGGAATTACTGCATTAGCATACGAAATATTTAGTTTTTGATTTGTTTCAGTTCCAAGTATTCTATTTTCCTTTCCATCCAGCCATCTGACTACTATGCTATCAACCTTTTTAATTTGACCCAGGCCAAAATGAATCCCAGGATCATTGGATGACAAATACCCTCTAACTGTTTTCTGCTCAAAATACTGCTGCATTTTTCCGTCATAATACAAGGATATTTTTGCTCCAATCCCATCCGGATTCCCCTTTGGACCATCCAGTTTCAATTGCAGAAAACGTTGTTTTCCATTGGATGTGTTTTCATACAAGTGAGCTTCCATTTCCAGGTTGTTGATCACAAGGTCAATATCACCGTCATTATCAAAATCAGCGATCGCTGCACCATTTGAAAAAGTACTGTCTTCAAATCCCCAGCTTTCCGATACATTCTCAAAATGCAGATCACCTGTATTTTTGAACAGATAATTACGAACTTTTATCGGATCATAGATTTCAATATACTCTTTAAAGCCGCGCTCAAACATATCATCAGCCGATGTGTATTTATGCACATTTGCTTTTACATATGCGTTTTGTTTTTCAAGAATATCTCCGTCAAACAAATCACGTCTGTATCCATTTGCTACAAATATGTCACGCTGTCCGTCGTTATCAAAATCTGCCAGTAAAGTTGACCAGCTCCATTCTGTTTTAGAAACTCCGGCAAGCTGAGCTATATCACTGAAGAAAAGATTTCCCTGATTCAGGTGTAAAACATTGTGCATGTACTGACGCTGGAATCCACTGTCAACAATTGCCCAGAATCCTTCCACATCCATGCGGGGCATCGATACTTTGGATCTTTTATAATTCTCCGGCAACATTTCCATTACCATAATATCTTCCCTTCCGTCATTATTGATGTCGGCTATATCCGCGCCCATCGAAAAAAGGGAGTTGTGATTGGTTGCTGTTTTTATCTGGTCTTTAAATGTACCATCCCCCTGATTAATGAACATGTAGTCGTTATCCGCATAATCATTGGAGATGAAAATGTCCTCATATCCATCATTATTCAAATCTGCATTGGTAACAGAAAGCGCATATCCATAGGTGTTTCCGATTCCGGCCTGTTTACCGATTTCTGTATACCTGTCCTGGTCATTGCGGTAAAGTTTGTTTCGGCTATGATCGGGAGGATTTCTTTTTCCTTTCACCATCTGGGACAATCCAAGATAAAAGGAGTCCGGACGTGCAGCAATATAAAGATCCAGATCATTGTCATTGTCCATATCAAAAAACAATGCCTGCTGTGAATAACCACTGTCGGCGATGCCATAGGAAGCGGCCATCTCTTTAAATTTCAGATTACCCTGGTTTACATATAAGAGGTTTTTTCTGGATGCATCTGTATCCCTGTATCCCCCTTTACACACATAGATATCCATCAAACCATCGTTGTTTATGTCTACCATCGTAACTCCATTGTCCCAGCCTTCAGCTCCATCCACACCGGCTTCCGTTGTAATGTCTTTGAATTTTAAATTCCCAAGATTCAGATAGAGTTTATTGGGGACTTCATTGCCAGTAAAATAGATATCAGGCAGACTATCATTGTTAATATCGCCAACTGCTACTCCGGCACCGTTATACACATAAGCAAAACTGTCAAAATAGTTTTTGTGATAATTTTCATCCACCAGGTTCATAAAGCTGATACCACTTTCAGAGGATGGCACTTTGCGGAATATTTTTGCTTCGGAAGTCTTGCCAGTCTCATTTTGATTACAGGCAATTAACAGGCTAATCAGTGCAAAAAGCAAACCCAGGTCACGAACTATTTTATTTACAGGCATGATGTTCAGTATTTTTCAAGCTATTCATTTTTTCCGGCTAGTTTGCGGTATTTATGCCAGATGGCTCCTGCAATGCTTCGGCCCAATTTCAATCCTTCTGTATTTTCAGATTGAATATGATAGCCGCCCATTACACGTGAAATTCCAGCCATTTCTGCTGTTTCAGTAAAACTGGAAAAAAACAATTCCACAGGCTTTCCCGTACGATCCGGCTCTGTTAATGCACCAGGTAGCAGTGTAACACGATGTCCGAAATGATCATTTTCTTTGAATAAGCGAAGGATCTCTGCACAGGCTGCACTAACGGTACTGTGACCAGATACATAAGAGGGAAAAGGCGGACATAAAAAGGTTTCAGGAGAATAAGGTCGCCAGTCCCGGCCAGGTGCCAGTATCATACCTTTTTCCGGACCTGCCCACAACTGAATGATGGAATCTGCATAAAGATCATGAACCAGTGAATAAGGTCTTGCAAAATCATAGTGCATTTTGGCATCCCAGCATGCGATAAAGGCATCCATCGCCGCAGCTTCAATCAGAAAGAACATTTGAACATCCTGATCCAGGGTGTGTTGATCTCTGATAGAAACCTGCTGCCCAAACATAAACCAATGGCCTGCCTGTTGTACAGATTTTGGACCGTCGCGCATAAATTCTACCAGGGCTTTTTGTTCATCTGTAAGTTTACTCTGAAGTTCCACCACCTGGCGGATTTCATTTTTGAGTTGTTCAGAACCAATTGCAGGTGGCGGCCCCGGTCTGAACTGACTACCGGAATCAATCAATAGGGGTTTTACCCTCCCCCAATGAGGAGTAAGGCAGGCTGGCGCAAATCTTCCTCCTTTTCCATCCGAAAAATATTTCGGCTGCCATCTCGCCAGCTCAACTAATTTGTCTGCAGTGTTTACAGGTTGATACGCGGTATAATCAGCGTAAGCCTTTCCATCTGAATCTGGAGCATCACCCAATTGATTAGAGCCATCACGGGCCCTTTTGTTGGTTACCTGTTTCGCGGCAAGGTTCCCAATACCGATTGGAGTACCAGGGTCAAGTGAAAAATCAGAGGGATCCAAACCCATTTTTATCATTGTCTCTTTGAGCAGCAGCGAATCAGCATAAAAATAAATAAGTGCAGTCCGATACACTGCATAACTAATCGCAAGCTCTTTGTTTTTCAGTGTCCGTTCAACAGCCGGACGACGGTTCACATCAGACAAATAAACCGGAACAGCTTTATCATCGTACCTCGACCAAGCATCGTAGGCAGCTGTCCAGATAAGTCCCAGAAAACGGGAGGTAACGGTGGGGCGTGGCCGAAAACGATCCGTATCATTAGCGGTGCAGGTCATAATCACTTCACCCCACTGATGCGCACGATTGGCTTTTCCCGTTGGTTCTTTATGGCTCGAATGTTGGGAAGACCCGGGTATGCAAAATAAAAGCAACGCTATTAAGAAGAAATGCCTAACCATACTAAACTGCTTAAAATGGAAAGGAACAGGAAGAAAAATTCTTCCTGTTCCAGAATATGGATAACCAAGCCATATGCTTTTCAGCCTCTTACTTATTATTCATAACCAGGATTTTGCGGGAATGCCGGGCCTTCTGTTACCAGGTCTATTTGCTCCTGGGGAATTGGCCTCAACCGATGATGTTCCTGTACCCCATCTGCACCTTCAGGGTTGTAGGCTTTTACACGTTGTACAAGTCTTCTCGTACGTGCCAGATCCCACCACCTGGTATATTCACCAAAGAGTTCCCGGCTGCGTTCATCGAGGAGAAAATCAATCGTCATGTCAGCTGCGCTAACCTGTTGAGCTGCAACTGCCGCATTGTATTCAGCCGGGGTTTGATTCAGTTTAAGTGCGGCTCTTGTCCTCAATACATTTATTAAGGCCGCAGCATCCTGTGGAGTTGCACCTCCCTGAATAGCTGCTTCAGCTGCTATCAGATATACTTCTGCAAAACGGAAGAGTATGAATGGGCGATCCGAGTAATCATTCATATCGGCCCTGGTAGAATCATCCCATTTGCGAAGATTTGGATAATAACTGGCAGTGTATCGAACAGTGGCGCCTGGCAGATGCTCCGGTTCAAAAATTACTCCTTTGAAGTTAGCTCTTTCCTGGCTGGTTACCACCCTGTCAGCCATCCAGATGGATGTATCGACACCATTGATCAATTGACCACGCGGAGTAGTAGCACCAGGTGAACCCACAGCAGACATAGGAGAACTATTCGATAACCATACTGTTTGGAAGGTGCCATCATAACGGGAATCTGTTTCCCGATTAGCGAAAGCCACATCAATGACATACCGGGTATTGGGACGAATCCGCTGGAAAGGTCTTCCATTGTTTACATCACGCACTGTAAGATTGGCTCCACCACCTGCCGGATAGTTGGCATTAATCGCAGGATAGTTGGGGCGAAAGAAGAAATTCGATTTGTTCTCCTGAGGATTGGAGGCAAAAGTTCCCGGATTTGAATTCTGGCCAAATTTAAGATCCTTGGTACGATCAATTACCATCAGCACTTCCGGACTGTACTCATTTCCTTCCTTAAACACAGACGGGAAATAAGGTAACAGGTCTAAACCGTACTGAGCCTTGTTATCAATCAGGTCTTTTGCAATAGTGTAGGCACTGTTGAAATCACCAGACTGTGCAGCAGTTGACCAGCCTCTCCACAAATAGGTTTTGGAAAGCAGAAACAAAGCAGTTGCCTTGGTAGCTGGTTTACCTGTTCCAGGCGCAGGGAGGTTAGGAAGATCCTGTGCAGCTTCCGTTAAATCCTTGATGATCTGTGCATATACTTCTCCTTCCGGAGCACGTGAATCTGCGGTGGATTCTTCTGTATTAAAGTCAACGTGCAATGGAACATCTCCAAAAGTAGTTACGAGGTAGAAATAGCAGAACGCACGCAAAAATTTAGCCTGTGCCAATACCTGGGTTTTGGTTGCTTCAGGCATATTTGCTGCAGCCCCATATTCGAGCACACCATTCGCTGTATTAATATTAATGAACATGGAATTCCAGAAACCGGCATAGTTGTTTGCTTCTGTCCTGATCTGAGCATTATTGAAAGTGTACCAATGCTGCACGTCCGCTGCCGCTCCTTTCTGAAATTCATCACTACCCGCATTAAAAAGCTGTGTGAAAATTTGTGTACCCCAATGACCGCGAAAGGAAGAATAAATACCTGCAATACCACCCTGGATACCTTCCGGGGTGCGGAAATAGGATGGATCAATTCCCGCTCTGGGCTGTTCATCCAACACCTTGCTACATCCTGCCGCAATAACTGAAATCAGGGCAAGAACTAAACTGTAGTTAATTATTTTTATACGCATCGTTTGATTTTTTTCGGTTAGAAATTCAGGTTTACGCCAAAAATGAATAACCGACTTGGCGGAACACCCATACCCACAGTAATGGCTCTGGTTTGAACAGGAGATCCACCACCAGCATTGGAGTTGACAGCATTACCAGTCCCGTTTCCTTCCGGATCAATTCCCAATCCATCGCGAACCAGCGGCGCCCATAAAATGAACGGATTCTGAGCAGATACATATACCCGTAAGGATTGCATTTTCAGTTTTTCCAGCAAGGCTTTCTTAAATGTATACCCAAGATCAATGGTTCTTATTTTAATGAATGAACCATCTCTGTAGGTTAATGTAGAAGTATACAATTGAGCGTCACGGCTTGCATCAGGCTGAGGAAAATCATTGGTAGGATTGGTTGGTGTCCAATAGTTGATTTTGTGCTGATTAACACGACTGTTCAGGAAGAAGGGATAACCTGCAGCACCACCATCTGCAGACAAATAAGTAGCTGCTACAGTTTGACCAAATCTTCCAAACATTACTACGTTCAGATCAAATCCTTTAAAACTGAAACTATTGGTCAAACCTGCTACCAGGTTCGGCTGAAAATCACCAATAATCTGGCGGTCTTCCGGACCAATTGCATTGTTTTTATTAACGTCTTCCAGCTTTATATCACCAGGAGCCTGCCCGTATTGTGCAGCTTCTGCTTCTTCTCCTAATTGCCAGATACCGATTTTCCGAACATCATAAATCACCGTCATTGGCTGACCAACAAACCAGCCATTCGCGATATCCTGTTGTAATCCCTGTTGAAGGGCAACAATTTTTTCACGATTGAAAAATGCATTTACATCTGTCCGCCAGGTAAAACCACCTGGTTTTTTAGCCTGAATATTATAACTGCTTAAACTGAATTCCATACCATTGGTGGCTGTTTCACCCACATTGGTAAGAATGGAGTTAGCACCCTGGCTACGGGGCAAACTCTTACTCAGCAGGATATCTGTTGTGCTGGTATTATAATATTCTATGGTACCGGTCAGCCGATTGTTCAACAATCCGAAATCAAGTCCGAAGTTGATACCTCTTGTTTTTTCCCAGGTTAAATTAGGATTGGGAATTGTATTGATAGTGTAACCGTTTACAAAATTCACAAGCGGTGTAGTACCCTGTCCATAATTATAGAAACCGGTACTCAAACTTCCCAGGGTAGTATAGGGATTAATACCCGCATTGGAACTGATACCCCAGCCGGCACGCAGTTTCAGGTTACTGAATATATCCTGGTTTTGCATGAACCCTTCGCGGTCAATATTCCAACCCAGTGAAAGCGCTGGATAGGTTACCCATTGATTACCTTTTGCCAATACCGAAGCACCATCTGCCCGGAAGGTTGCAGTCAGCAGGTATTTGTCGTCAAATGCATAGTTAATCCGGGCCATGTATCCAATGATGCCGGATTCACTGTATTGACCCGCCTGTGGATTGATGGAATTAACCAGCTGGAAATTATAGTCTTCGATATAGTTGGCAGGAACTCCCTGACCAGTCCAGCCCTGCGACTGAAAACTGTTCTTCTGCACTTCCTGCAATACGAGCGCCTGAACTTTGTGTTTGTCGGCAAACAGTTTATTGTATTCAAGCGAGTTATTGATCGTATACTGCCAACCTTCGGCGTTTGACTGACTCAGGTTGGATCCTGCAGTATTGGTATTGGTATTAAAGATGGTACCCGGACCATTGTAATTACTGTTGAAGGTCTGGGACCAGCTAAATCCAAAAGTGGTTCTGAATTTCAGTTCTTTCAGAATTTGCCACTCACCATATACATTGTGCTGGAATTGGTAACGGCGGCTTCTTGCTTTAATAAGGTCATTATTGCCAATGGCTGTAAGCGGATTGAATGTGTTATTATCAACCCCTTGTTGAACCGTTGGCTGAAGATTAAGTGTCCCATCCTCATTATAAGGCTTGTAAATCGGACCGATCCGGGTCGCAGTTCCAAATGCATTAGTACCAACCCGGTTGGAATAAAACATGGTATTAAAGCTGGTGAACCCTATTTTCAGCTTGTTGCTCATTTTGTGATCAATGTTGACACTGAAAGAAGGCCGATCGAGCGACTGATCATGCACGATTCCAGTTTCACGGTAATAACCCAATCCAAAGAAATACTGGGTTTTATCAGTACCTCCCCGAATGCTGATGTCGTGCCCGGTTCTTAAGCCGGTAGTCAGCAGCAGATCCTGCCAGTCTGTATTTACACCTTCCTCGAGGTTGGAAACTTCAATTGGTGTAAGTGCATAGGGGCTGATCACATTTGGGTTGGTTTGGAAAGCTGGTTGTCCCTGGCGGGCATCCTCCTTAAATTGGGCGTATTCCTGTGCATTGAATACACGCCAGGTATCAATAGCTTTCGACATTCCCGCATACCCATTGTAGGTAGTGGTTGCTTTACCCGAGGTACCTCTTTTGGTGGTAATAATAATAACACCGTTTGATCCGCGGGATCCGTAAATGGCAGTTGCGGACGCATCTTTTAAGATGTCCACATTGGCAATATTATCAGGATTGATATCATTGACACTACCACCGTAAACCATTCCATCCACCACAATCAATGGATTATTATTTCCTGTAATGGAACGGTTACCACGGATACGTATCTGTCCGGCTGCTCCAATTTGGGTGCTGTTATTGACAATATCCACCCCGGCTGCACGGCCTTGCAACTGATTGAAAATATTTGGCGCTTTTATTTCATTCAAGGTTTCTCCTTTTACGGAAACTGTTGAACCTGTAACATCTCTTTTCCGCTGTGTTCCATAACCCACTACAATTACCTGATTTAGATCGTCTGCACCTGCTTCCAGGGTAATTGAAAACTGAGTTTTTCCATTGATAGCCAACTCTTTAGTAGGGTAACCGACAGAAGAGATAACCAGGGTTCCATTAGCGGGTGCAACAATGGAAAATTCACCATTGTCATTGCTGCTAACCCCGTTACCTGTGCCCTTAATAACCACAGAAGCCTGGGGAATGGGTCTTCCCTGCCCGTCTGTGATGCGCCCGGTGACCGGACTTTGGGCAAAAACTGGCACTGCTATTAGGCTCAGCGCCACAAGCAGAATCGTTAGTACTTTCATAATCGTTAGAATTTTGGTTTTTGCAATCGATTGCAATAATCGTCTTTTTGTTTGTTTTTTCATAATGATTTATGAAATCTTTTTTTTCAGCGGTCCATATCTGTTGAACAGCTTTTGGATGAGTCAGGAGTCCTTTCTGGAGCGTTGGACTTTACTAATGGGAGGAATAACCCCGGGGAACCCGGATTTTCATTTGAAAGGAGAGCACTGTTGGAAATGGCAGCATGTGAATCGTATTTGGTTGTTGGCAGTTAATATTAGTTTCAATAATTATATCAGGTTTTAATTTAAATGTCGTTTTTACATTTTATTGTTTTTTATTTGTTAGGAATTCAGCCATGACTGTTTCGTAAGGCTATTACTTATCGTGAAGTTATTTGCCAGGAAAAATGATCAATAGCACATTTGTTGAAACTCATGGAACAAATGTTTAAATTTCTTCGGTCTGATCTAAGAAGCTGATTTTGAACGAATGCTAGCTGCTGTATGAATAGAATTTTGGGACTACTCATCTTGTTATTGGTGCCGGTCTTTTTCTTCAAGGGGCAGGCTCAACCCAATCAGATTAACCTTATAACCATTACTACTAAAGATGGCCTGTCATCCAATTCCGTGAATGTATTACTGAAGGATCGCTCGGGTTGGTTGTGGGCAGGAACGGAAGATGGATTGGCCCGCTTCGACGGCACCAACTTTACCATTTACCGGCGAAATGAAACGAGAAAAGGCACTTTAAAGTCAAATGAAATATTGAGTCTGCACGAAGATTCGAAAGGCAATTTATGGATTGGTACCAGTGGCGGTTCATTAAGCAGGTACGACCGCAGGACTGATACCTTTCAGCATTATCCGGCAATTAGAAAAAAAGACGAAATCCAGAACAATGTAATCAGAAGTGTCATCAGTGATTCAAAAGGTATAATCTGGGTTGCTCATTTCGATGGTATAACATTATTAGATCCGACAACTGGTTCAACCCGGGACCTTGAAATTAGCTCCTCATCTGCCATCTCCTCTATCAAAACCCCACCAACCTGTCTCTTTGAAGATAGCCGGCACATTATATGGATCGGAACAGGTAAAGGATTACATCGCTATGATCCTGCTACCAAAACAGTAAGCTATTTCACAAGATTGGCGGATCCTTTTGCTACCCATTCAGACGAAACAATTAATGCCATTAAAGAAGACAAATCAGGTACCCTTTGGGTTGGATCAAATCAAGGATTATTTCGGTACAACCCTGCAAATCAATCCTTTTCAAAAATTGCTTCCTATTCTGTCAATGCACTCGCCGACGATGGTCAAAACCTATGGATAGGTACATCTGAAGGGCTTGAAATCATGGATTTGAAAACAGGAAAAACCAGCCGTTTCAGACAAAATCAGCGAAATCTGCACAGCCTTTCTGCCAAACAGGTAAGAAGTCTGTTTATTGATAATCAGGGCATTTACTGGATTGGTACGGTTGGAGGTGGTATCAATAAATTTGACAGCAATCTGAATCTCTTTAATTATGTCCGGAGTAATCCATTTGATAAATATGGACTGAATGACCCAATTGTAAAAGCCTTTGCTGAAGGCCCTGATGAAAAAATATATGTTGGAACAGAGGGTGGAGGGTTAAGTTTGTTTGATCCCAAAAAGAAATTGTTCCAACAGGTTTTAATCCCTTCAGAACGTGGGACCTCCAACACTGAAATTGATGTATTAACGCTTAAAAAACTTTCGAATGGAACCATTTTGATTGGTACGTATGGGGATGGGCTTCTGGTGATGGATCCAGCCGGAAAAGGCATTAGACGTATCAAGGCTGGAAATAAGTCCACCATGCTAAATGCCAATGAGGTTTTTGTAGTGAGCCCAATGAAAAATGGAGAAATCTGGCTGGGCATGAATGGTCAGGGAATCAATGTACTCAATTCGGATTTCAAAGTGATTCGTCGCTATACACCCCATCCGCAACAGCCTAATGATAATTTGCTTCCAATCAATGGATATATCAGAGACATTGTGGAAGATAGCGACGGAACTATCTGGATCGCTACACACGGCGGAGGAGTAGCTTGTTATAACGAGAGGAACAATGAATTCAAGGTCTACAAAAGCAGCAATAGCAAGTTGCCAAACGATAAAATACAATGCATACTCAGAGACAAAAAGGGGGATTTATGGATGGGAACATTTGGTTCAGGAGTTGCCAGGTTCTCCAAAGAAAAAAATTCATTTCAAACATTTGCTGAAAATAACGGCCTTGCCAATAGTATGGCTTATGCCTTACTGGAAGACGAAACCGGATTGATCTGGGTAAGCACGAATAATGGTATAAGCAGCATAGATCCGAAAACGAGCAAAATAAATAATTATGGTTCCCACAATGGACTACAGGAAAATAACTTTGTTCGGGGTGCCGGAATTAAGCTTAGAAATGGAGAATTGTACTTCGGAGGGAAAGCAGGTTTTAATTATTTTAATCCCACGAAACTGATAAAAAACAATAATATTCCGATAGTTACCCTCACAGATTTGAAAATCGGAAATCAAAGTGTTCAGGCTTCCAGGGACGGTCCACTTAGTGATCATATTTCGGTTGCAAAAGAAATCAACCTGGATTTCAAACAAAATTTCATACTGGAATATATTGGGTTGACTTATACTGCTCCATTACAGAATAAATACGCATACAAACTGGAGGGCTTTGACAAGGACTGGAACGATGTTGGCAACAAAACAAGTGCCTCGTACACCAACCTGGATCCCGGGAATTATGTGTTTCGAATAAAGGCAAGCAACAATGATGGGTTGTGGAATGAAGCAGGGACATCCATCCGCATAATTGTTCATCCGCCATTCTGGAGAAGCACCTATGCCTATATCTTTTATGTATTACTTGTCCTTGGCGTTTTATTATACATTCGATACCTGTCACTCCAAAAATGGAAAAAGAAATTTGCCCGTGAGCAGGAACAGTTAAAAATTGAACAGGAACGCCGGGAAGTGGAACGAATTCGTGAACTGGACCGGTTGAAAATAAAATTCCTCACCAATCTTAGTCATGAATTCAGAACTCCCATATCATTGATTCTTGGTCCGGTTGAGAGTTTACTTCAGCGGGAAGTAAATGGGCATGACTCCAAACAATTACTATTGGTAAAACATAATGCAAAACGCTTACTGAATCTTGTAAATCAACTACTCGATTTCCGGAAAATGGAAGAACATGAATTAAAACTCTTTTCAACGGAAGGAGATCTGGTTCCATTCATGCAGGAAATCAGTCAGGCTTTTGTGGACTTGGCAGAAAGAAAAAAAATTGGTTTCAGCTATACCAGTTTAATAGAGAAACTACACACCAGTTTTGATCATGATAAATTAGAGCGAATATTATTTAATATTCTTTCAAACGCGTTTAAGTTTACTAACAAAGGGGGCTCAGTACACATGTCTTTGAACTGGGCAAAACGCACAACCACAGAACAAACCTGGGTTGAAATTACAATCGCAGATACCGGAATTGGAATTCCGCCTGAACAACAATCCCGCATTTATGACTTGTTTTTTCAACATCAGTCACCTGCCTCTATCTTAAACCAGGGAACGGGAATCGGATTATCCATAACACGGGAATTTGTAAAAATGCATGGTGGCGACATTGAACTGGAAAGTACTCCAGACAAAGGAACTACTTTCAGGATTCTATTACCGCTTACCCTGCTGGAAGAGCCTGAGCAGGAACCCAGACTGGTAGAAGATAACAATTCAGCATCAGGTACGTTAATGCAGGATATTGTTAAACCGGAAATCAAGGCTGCAACCGGCCCTGTACCCTCCCTTCTTTTGGTAGAAGACAATGATGATTTTCGTTTTTATCTCAAGGACAATCTTCGTTTACACTATAAGGTTTTCGAAGCAACCAATGGCAAGGAAGCATGGCAAAAAACCCTTACACATCATCCCCAACTTATAGTAAGTGATATTAGTATGCCGGAAATGGATGGAATTCAATTCTGTCAGAAAATCAAAGCAGACAAAAGAACCATGCATATTCCCATCATCCTGCTGACTGCATTATCTGGTGAAGCTGACCAGCTTACCGGATTAAAAACAGGGGCCAGCGATTATATCACCAAGCCTTTCAATTTTGAACTGTTAAATGCAAAAATTAAAAACCTGTTACTACTCAATGATACATTAAAAACAACTTATTCAAAACAAATTAAGGCCCTGACCCCCGAAATTGAAATTCAGTCGGCCGATGAAAAATTATTGCATACGATTTTAAAGTACCTGGATGAAAATTTGAATAATTCCCAACTTTCGGTAGAAGAGTTGAGCAGGCATGTTGGCATGAGCAGAAGTTCACTTTACAATAAATTGTTAGAACTAACAGGGCAAACGCCTGTCGAATTCATTCGTTCGATCAAACTTGAAAAAGCCGCCGTATTGCTGGAAAAATCGGATATGAATGTTGCTGAAATCGCTTATTCAGTCGGGTTTTCAACCCCTAATTATTTTGCTAAATCCTTCAAAGCAAAATACAGTTTACTTCCATCCGAATACATGGTAAAAATGAGAAAAGAAACTTTGAATTAATCAATCTACTGGCTGGTGAATGTATAAGTTTTGTTCTTTTCTGTCATGATATCGTATTCCATGGCTACTTTAAGGACAGTCTTTACCTCTGGTAAATTCTTCGCTACCAGGGGTGCCGGAATTGATTCTATAACAAAAAATGGATTTGTATTAAGCCCGGAACTTATCTCAACTTTTTTTCCTGAATAAAACTGAAGGGGCTGATGTACCCGCAAACGCAGATTTCCTCCCAAATGCGACTGTATTACCAGATGTTGAATTTTCCCGTCTTTCCAACTCAGTTCCCTGATTTCAAATCCACCCCTTGCTTTAATTCCGTTTATATATCCATTCGCCCATTCTTTTGGCAAAGCAGGTAAAATATGGACTGCTCCATCAGCAGACTGTATAAGCATCTCCGTGATACCTGAGGTACAACCAAAATTTCCATCAATCTGGAAAGGCGGGTGTGCATCAAAAAGATTGTCATAACTCCCCCCTCCTTCCCCGTTAGTGCCCACCGGTGATAGTTGATTTCTGAGTAGTTGCAAGGCGCGATCACCGTCCTGTAATCTTGCCCACCAGTTGATCTTCCATCCCATGCTCCATCCGGTTGAAACATCACCCCTGTGCTCCAGACTAATCCTTGCCGCCTGAAACAAGTCGGGATTGCGATAGGGTGAAATTTGGTTGGAAGGATACAATCCGTATAAATGAGAAACATGCCGGTGATGATCATTCGGATCATCAATATCTTCCATCCATTCCTGTAACTGTCCGAACCGACCGATACGCATTGGTGATAACTGGTCTCTTAACTGCTTTAAGGAATCCCTAAATGCCTGATCCGTTTTTAACCATTCTGCTGCTCTGATGGTACTGCTGAAGAGGTCAAACGCAAGCTGATTATCCATCGTGGTACCTGCATCCAGAGAGGAACCACCATGAGCAGCCGGTGCATTTTCCGGAGAACTGCCAGGATTGATTACCAGGTATTTTTCTTTCGGATGTGGAATAAGAAAATCCATATAAAAACGGCTTGCTTCCTTTAAAACAGGATAAGCCGTAGCCAGAAATTTGAGATCACCAGTGTACAAAAAATGCTCCCACAAATGCTGGCTGGCCCAGGCGCCACCAGCCACCCACATACCCCAGAAAGCACCATCAATAGGCCCTGTAATCCTCCATATATCCGTATTGTGGTGGGCTACCCATCCCCTTGCGCCATACATGGTTTTAGCAGTTTCCCTGCCTGTTTCAGAAAGTTCCTTTACCATTCGCAGAAAGGGTTCATGCAATTCCGAAAGATTTGTTTTCTCTGCCGGCCAGTAGTTCATTTCTGCATTGATATTGATGGTATACTTACTGTCCCAAGGAGGATACATCCGGTGATTCCAGATTCCCTGCAAATTGGCCGGCTCACCACCAGGTTGAGAAGAAGAAATCAATAAATACCTTCCGTACTGGTAATACAAACTAACCAGTTGAGGATCGTTCCTGTTTCTGAATTTGCGTAATCGTTCATCCGTTGGTTCATTGTTTGCAGCACTAGTCCCGAGGGCAAACTGCACCCGGTTAAAATACTGCTGGTATTGATGAACATGTTCCTTTTTTAAAACGCTGTACGATTTATTGACTGCTTTTTTAAGCCAGGACAAACTTCTCGCCATTTCATCACCACCCAGATCCTTATACGAATTAAAATTGGTTGCGATGGATAGATAGATTTCAGCCGCATCAGCCTGCTGCACCTGAATGCTGGAGTCAGTAGTTAAGATATTACCACCCGTGGTCTTAATCTGAGCAACCGTATAAAATTTGACTTTTCCAGGTACGGTTTCATGATCTGGGGTAGTGCCTTTTAATATCAGCAAGCCATTTTCAACTAATACTGCAGCCCGGGGTTGAGGTGTAGAATACCGTGCTGTAAAACTGAGCATTTTTGCTCTATCCGCTGTAAGCCGAATAACGAGTACACGATCCGTCAAAGAGGCAAATACTTCTCTTTTAAAGGTAACACCATTTGATTCATATCTACTACTTGCTATTGCGTTATCTATATCAAGTTCTCTGTAATAGTTACTGTATTGCTGCTGGCCCTTCATTTCAAGATGCAGCGTTCCCACCGGTGCAAAAAATTGGCCGTGCGATTTTTTTGTAATTATCTGATCATTGGCTAATTGTTCAGCTTCTTTTTGTTTTCCCTCAAATATCAATTTCCGAATGCTGGTCAATGCATTTATAGCAGCCGGATTATCATTCCGGTTCGGACTTCCGCTCCAAACGGTATGTTCATTCAGTGCTATCAGTTCCTCCTCAACATTCCCGTAAATCATAGCACCCAAAAAACCATTTCCAACAGGAAGCGCATTTTCCCATATTTGTCCGGCTGGTTGCCTGTACCATAATTTTAAAGGTTCTTTTTTTTGGGCTGCTGCACTAAAAAAAAGAAAAGAAAAAACCATCAAAAATAGTCGATTCATATGGCGCCCTCCCTGCTGGTAGTTAAATGTAGGCAGAAAATTTCAACCGATTGCAACTCTTATATACCAGCAAATTACTGTTCAGCAACTTTTATACTCCATTCCTGATACGCCGCCTTTAGCTCTTTTATCTTATTTGGAAATTTTGCGGCCAGATTGATCTTTTCCCCCGGATCCGATTGAAGATTTACCAGCATAAGTCCATTTGCATCCAGTTCCGCAGGATTCGATTGCATAGGAGCATGCAATAATTTCCAATCGCCTTTTCTTACTGCCCACTGAGGCGCTTCTTTTGTGCCTCCACTTTGCCAAACAAAAAGCTCATGGGGCGATTTTGCAGTTTCCGATGCGATCAATTTGCGCAAATCCCTTCCATCTAATTTTTTATCAGGTAGTGCCAGCCCGCAATACCCGGCTAGTGTTGGGTACCAGTCGATATTGACTGCAAACTGGTTTCTTGTAACACCCATGGGTAAGCGTCCTGGCCAGCTGATGATCGCCGGCACTCTGATGCCTCCTTCAAACAAACTGAACTTGGATCCCCGCTTCCCAATGGCAGTTCCACCTCCTCCAAAGGTTCTGACTTCTTCAGAATAACCATGATCAGACTGAAATATCACGATGGTATTTTCAGTCAATCCCAATTCATTCAATTTTGCCAGTAAGGCTCCAACCCGTTCATCCATAGCAGAAACAAAAGCTGCATATTCTCTTCGGGGAGACGGGAGCTTTTTATAATACTCCAGCCATTTGGTATCTCCCTGTAATGGATAATGTGGTGTATTCAACGCAAAATAAAGGAAGAATGGATCCTTCCGGTTGTTCTGCATGAAGTTGGCAGCTTCATCTACCATTAAATCCTGAAAATATTTTCCTGGTTCATGAATTTCTACTCCGTTTCTCCATAAATCATGACGATTGGGACCATCCCAATAAAAAAAATGAGAATAATTATCAATGCATCCTCCCATAAATCCAAAGGAGTGATCAAAGCCCTGACCATTCGGCATTGTTTCCGGAGTATACCCAATATGCCATTTCCCAATATGAGCGGTTTTATAACCACCAGCTTTAAATAGCTCAGCCATTGTATATTGTTCTGTTGGCATCCCGGCTACTCCTTTCGTAGAAGATGCATTACCCGGCAATCCCGCACGTTGGGGAACAAGTCCCGTTAACAATGCTGCCCGCGAAGGAGAACATACAGGAGCCGCTGCATAAAACTCAGTAAAGCGCACCCCTCCGCTGGCTAGTTTATCTATATGCGGTGTATATAAATCTTTTGCTCCATAGCAGTTCAGATCAGAATACCCCTGGTCATCGGAATAGATAACAATAACATTGGGTTTTGTCGATTGCGCTGCCAGTTCTCCAATTTTTACAAAAAGAAAAACTGTCAACAGTATCCGCTTTACAACCTTTATGCTCATCTTTTTTTATTTTATAGAAATAAACTGTTCAGGCATATTCCATGCCTCCAGCGAAAGCATCGGCTTCTGACCAGTCGCGGGACTATATTCCAATAACACTGTTCTGCTTTCCCCCGGTAACACTGACACATAATTATCATCATAAAAGACCGGGAGTATGCGTTTTTTCGTAACAGGATCAACCAGCGACAACCGGTTGAAAAAAGAGATCGGTCCACCTGCCGGGGCACTGATGGTTACTGCAATTTTACCTTTCTCCATTTCTTTGGCACTGATCTCCGGTTGAACTTTGCGCATGTTAGCAAGTCCGCTATACTGTCCGGTTGAATCCGGCAGCCAATAGAGATTTTGGGATACGACTTCTTTATCAAGATTCAATATTTTAAGACTCAGAAACACGCCTTCTTCTTTGGCTGCCTGCCGGATTGCACGCTGAATATCCATCACTTTTCGGGTAGTTGCCGGACCAATTTCCGCAAAGACCTGACCCAGGCTACGCTCCTTTCCATCTTTATCAAAAAGGCTCATTACCAGCATCAGATCATACTGATGAACAAATGTATTATTGATCAGGTGTAAACTTGTATCGGCAGGATTGTAGAAGAAATTGACAGGCGCACCTCCCTGTCGCAAACCATACAAACAGGCATTGGGATCCAGGTAATAATCATACATCTGTCCGCGTAAAGCAGTCCAGGGATTCTGCGTTTTCCAGATGATCACTCCCGTATACCAGTCCCACATGCGGGAACTGAATCCCTCCATCAAGGACCGGTACTGATCATAGTTCACCAACTGCGCTTTCATTCCCCAATCTTTTAAATCAGCGGACTTTCCATAGGCATCAATGTATTTTCCATACCCGATGTATTTATGATATTCCCAAACAGAATCTACTGTTTCTCTGCGTATCTCCGTTTTGTAAACAGGTGGCACCAGGTTGGGCGCGGGGATAAACCGTTCCAGTGATGCATAGTCCCCTGCACCTACTGATCCGATCTCGGAATTAAAAGGCCAGGTGCGGTGATTGAAAAATGTTTTGATGTCCTGGATACCATAGGGACCATCCCCATTACCCCCGAGGAAATTATAGGACATATCATCGGAGTTGCTATAATCCACGAACCAGCGCGTGCCATCCAGTTTGGGCAGAATAGAATCGCGCAGCGGAGTTTGAATACTCTGTGGAAGCGTGATCTCATTGCCGCCACACCAGATTGCCAGCGAGGCATGATTGCGAATCATCTTAATCTGATCTGCTGCCGAAATCAAAAACAGGGTATGGTCATCCGGATACTTTCTTCTGGTCCACTGATCGTCTTTTTTCATGGGATCTAACCAGCGACCATTACAATCACCCGAACCCCAAAAGTCCTGCATCACCAACATTCCATATTTGTCGCAGGCCTCATAAAACTCCGGGCGTTCGCTAATGGCTCCACCCCAGATACGAATCAGGTTCAGGTTCATATCCCGGTGAAAACGGATCTCTGCATCATAACGTGCTTCAGTGAAACGTAACATCGCATCTGATATAATCCAGTTACCACCTTTTATAAAAACCGGTTGTCCGTTGACAAAAATCTGTTTGCTTCGGGTAGTAGTATTCCAATCGGCAGTGATTTCACGAACACCCACTTTTATTTCTTCCCGGTCAGCAATTTTTCCTTCGGCCAGGAATTCCAGTTTCAACGGATACAAATACGGCTCTCCATAACCGTTAGGCCACCAAAGTTTAGGATTTACAAGGGAAAAATCCGGCAGCCTAACTTCGGTTGTACTAGTTGGTTTAAGGCTTATAGATTTTGATACGGTTTTACCATCTATCGTATATCTCAGGATTCCAGTAAGAGGCACTGACCTTGTATTTTGCAATTCAGCCGATACTTTCAAGATGGCAGGTTGCTGATTACCAGATGGCTTTCTCTTACCTGGTACCAGGGTTACTACATGCGGGTTCTGCAAATTCACTGAGCCGGTCTTTTCAATGAAGACCTTATCCCATATACCTGTATTCCTGTCGCGTATTGGCTGGATCCAGTCCCACCCTGCCACATATTGATGTCCCACGTTTTTGGCGATGGTTCCATCTCCACCCTGACCCCCATTTGGATTACCTGGTTCGTCCGGCGGAAATACAATTACAGCCAGGCGATTTTTTCCGTCCTTGCGAAGCAACTTAGTGATATTGTACTGCTGCCTCAGGAACATACCTTTATGCAGTTGCCTGTTCAGTTTATGCCCATTGAGATATACATCTGAGCTATAATTTACTCCACGTAAATGAAGCCAGACCTGTTCACCTGCAGCAGCGGTTTCTGAAAACTCTCTTACAAACCAATAGGTATAATAATCCCGACCGGTTTCATAGATATCAGGTATTCGTTTGTTATTCATCCCAATAAATGGATCCGGTATCTGACCATTCGCCAATTGCGTGGTTAATACCGTTCCGGGAACAATTGCGGGCTGCCAGTTGGATAGTTCAAAACCCGGAGCAGAAATATGCTGCCCGTTTTCTTTTACCTGGGTAATAGAGGCCGCTTTCCATTCACCCGTCAATTCATATTTTTTTTGCGCTGTTAGCGAATAACAGCAGGCGCTAAGCCAAAAGAGGATAAATAAATTCTTTTTCATGCTATTCTAAAGATACCCGGTGATTCTTAACCAGACAAGCACTGTTCATATATAAGCATATTTGACCGTTAATAAAGAAGAATGCAGATCCGGTAAAATATCTGGACCCATGTCAAAAAACATGTCCTTATTTGCTATAAAAAATGAGTGAGGCATTTCTTTCCAATGCTGTTATCCTTTGGGAAGAGATCGGTCCGTCTCAGGCCGGAAGCAGCTACTCTATCCAGTCTGACCACTACAAAAATTTATTTCGGTTTTTACAGATAGGGGATTTTTATTCTTTTGTTTTTGATTTCACCAATACTGAAATAGAATTGATGAGCCCTTCTATTCAGCAGGTACTGGGTTTTCCAACCTCATTTGGTGTAAAGGACTTCATGAATAATATCCATCCGGATGATCATCCTTATTTTTTAAATTTCGAACACGCGGCTGTTCAGTTTTTAAGGAATTTGCCTGTTGAGAAAATGGCCAAATATAAAGTGCAATATGATTTCCGATTAAAAAACAGCGAGGGTAACTATATCCGTATTCTTCATCAATCCATTTTAATCAATTACGATGATCAAAAGAATTTTTATAAAACGCTGGTAGTTCATACTAATATCAATCATATAAAACAAACGGGAAAACCATCTCTTTCATTTATTGGAATTGATGGAGAGCCTTCCTACATTGATGTAAAAGCACCAGAACTATTCAGAGCAGGCAATAATCCTTTTACAAAGAGGGAACTGGAAATCCTTCGGCTGATCATTGAAGGGTATAAAACAGAGCAAATTGCAGCTAGCCTTTTTATTAGTATCCATACAGTAAATACGCACAGAAAAAACATCTTAGCTAAATCTGGTGCAGAATCTACAGTTGAGCTTATCAGTAGAACGATTAATAATGGATGGTTGTAGTTGAGGCAATTAAATACCTAGCACTAGGTATTTTTCCCTGTATAGACAGTGACTAGTTTTGCCCCAAAACTAAATTATATTCATTTTACCATGAACCTGACAAAATCCGTATTGCCTTTAGTAATATCAAGCATTGTATGCATAGCATCTATAAGTTGTACTAAACCTGATCAGGGCATGAGTGATCAACCTGGGATTGCGGTTCGAAATAAAGGACAGGCAATTGGTGCCGCCACGAACATTTCACTAAGTCCGAATGGGGGAAGCTTCTCAGTAACTAACCAACCTATCATAGTCGATGTTCCGGCAGGCGCGGCAGCTACCGGAACCATTTTAACAGTTCAGGAAATTTCCAATACCAGTCCGGGTTCAATCGGACCTGCTTTCAGAATTTCAACCAATACAGAGTTAAATGCACCAGTAACGATCAACTATTCTTACCGGGACCTGCTTGATTCCATTGGAATAAATCCGGAATGTACCTTATCGTTATCTGTTCAGGACTCGATAGGCGTATGGTGGATGCACACTGGTCGTACCATTAATCTGGCACAGCAGGTTGTTTCCATTGGCCTGAGAGCAGGAGATGTTGCACTTGTTACCCCTGTAAAGCTTACCCCTGCTTTCAGCACCTTAAGACCCCGGTCAGAAATAGAGCTGGAAGCTGTTGGAACAATTGTAATAGCCCCACAAACAGATATCTGCGATTTCTTCCGCACAGGTGCCAGCCCGGTGGCAATGACGGAGGAATATCTTCTGGACCCTGCACTGGCAGACCGTTGGATATTACTTGCTGAGGGAGAAGGTATCGGAACACTTCAGCCAAACGGTAGTTCTGCAGTTTATAAAACTGCTGATTTCGAGTTGCCTGAAATCAATCCTGCTACAATTCTTTTTTATATGAAAAGCTCACCAAAACCACTCAGTGCGAAAGTATTTGTGCAAACAGATGTTACCGGATTAAGTATCTGGATTGGCAACACACAATACCTTTTTAATGATGCACAGGTAGAACTCGGTATGGATAACGATGGAAGCATGGGCATGTCCTGGGAGGGATCCGATGGCATGGGTAGTATGACCTGGAAACAAAATGCAACCGGCACCTACTCCTGGAATGAAGAAAACACCATGTTCCTTTTTGAACCAACTGGTATTTCACCTCAACAGGCATTTCAGAGTTTCTTTAATGACGGTCGCACGGTAAGTTCGGGAGACATCATCATTACCAAAGCCGGATCAGTTGGTCAGAAAATAAGTGGTACACTTCTTATCCAGGAAGCAGGCAGAACCAATACCGAGAGTGGCAATGGAGAATACCTGGGATCAAGTAAACTGGTGGGCACCTTTAACCTGATGCGTGATTTTTAAATTTTATTGCACACGGAAGGTTGCTTTCAATGGTAGTTCGGAAGAGGATCCGCCGATCATTACGGTAAATTCTCCAGCCTCCACTTTAGGTTTCATATTTTGATCAATTAGGCTAAGGTCTTCCTGCCCCAGGGTAAACCGAATGGCTCTTTGTTCGCCGGCTTTTAGAGCTATCCGTTGAAATTGTTTCAGTTGTTTGTTGGGTTGTACCACAGAAGCCAGCTCATCCCGCAGGTACAATTGCACTACCTCCGTCCCATCAAACATTCCGGTATTTTTTACAATAAAGCTGACTTCAAAACGATGAACGCCGATTGATTGAACATTCAATTGACTGTATTCAAAACTCGTGTAGCTCCTGCCATAACCGAAAGGATATAAGGGCGCTGAACTCAGCTCTACATAATCATGCCCACGTGGATTTTTTTTATTGTAGTAAACAGGTATTTGGCCCACTGATTTTGGAACCGATATTGGCAGCTTACCGGAAGGATTGATATCCCCTTTAATAATTTCCGCGATGGCTGTACCACCTTCCTGTCCGGGATACCAGGCACATAATAAGGCATCCGCATGAGCAGCTGCCCAGTTCATTTCCAATGGACGACCCTGGATATAAACTACAATTACAGGCGTGCCGGTTGCTTTTATTGCTTCCAACAACTCTTGTTGTTTTCCCAGTAAGTTTAATGTAGCTCTATCGAAACCTTCTCCACTTTCAATATCCTGAACAGATTTGGTATCAGCAATGGCAGCACCAGTTTCCTGGTAATTGGTTTGAAAATCTCTTGCACTGGAACCTCCAACTACCACAATGGCAACTTCCGCATTTTTGGCAGCCTGTATGGCAGCAGGAATATCGGTGTTAAGCGTATCCCGAATGCCAACACCCTTTACATAGTTTATTGTTGCAGCTGGAAATTTTGTTTTTATACCCTCATATACCGTAATTATATTTTCAGACTCCTGCGGCGCTGTATAATCGCCTAATTGGTTGTATTGATTATCAGCATTGGGACCAATAACCGCAATCCGGGAAATTGTCTTTTTCAATGGAAGGATATTGTTTTTATTCTCGAGCAGGATGATAGACTGACGCGCAGTTTCTCTTGCAATGACAATAGATTCATTTGTTCGCACCTGTGCTTTTGCCAGTTGTGGATTGACATAGGGATTTTCAAATAATCCCATTTCAAATTTCAGTTTTAGAACCCTGCTAACGGCTTCGTCTAGTTGCTTTATCGAAACCTTTCCTTCCGCTACAGATTGTTTCATCTTAGCGAATGCATTGGCGCCCAAATCCATATCCACACCGGCCTTCAGTGCCAATTCACCTGCTTCCCGGATATCTTTTGCAACGCGATGACTACCCGCCAATCCGTCTATACTGAACAAATCCGACACCACAAAACCACGAAAACCCCATTGCGATTTTAATAAGTCGCGGTACAGGTATTCATTGCTCGTACAGGGTATCCCATCTATGGAATTATAAGCAGTCATAATGGAAAGAGCTCCTGCCTTCACTGCTTGCTGAAAGGGTGGCAGAAAGTTTTCATGGAGTTCACGCTGACCGAGTATTGTGGTATTTCCATTATGCCCACCCTCGGGTATACCATAAGCGATAAAATGTTTAAGGGTGGAGATCACGCTGGAGGGTTTGGAGAGATCACCACCACCGCCTCCTTTCACTGCAGCTACACCCATAGCGGCAGTTAATACCGGATCTTCTCCAAAGCTTTCTTCTACTCTCGACCACCGCGGATCACGTGAGAGATCCATCACCGGGCCATAGCTGATATGTCCACCCTGCAGGCGAATTTCTTTGGCCATTACTCTTGCAGCGCTTTCCACCAATGCAGGATTCCAGGTGGATGCCAAACCAATTCCGGTTGGAAATACGGTGGTTCCAATGGCCATATGTCCATGTGGTGATTCTTCAGCCAGGAAGATAGGAATCCCCAACCGCGAATGCTCCATCACATATTTTTGCAGGGCGTTACCTGCTTTGGCAGCTAATTCCGGATTGAGCCCGGTCTCCAGTGTTTTTTTAGTCCAGGGATCCGCGCGGTATACTCCCCAGAAGGCACCTACATAAGAGGAATCAATCAGCTGTTTGAATTTGGGAGAATAATTGACCTCATTGCCCTTTTTCTCCCACATTTCCCAACCCATGGGACAAAGCAATTGACCGATTTTCTCTTCCACGGTCATACGCTTAAGTAAATCAGCGGTGCGTTGGGAGGCGGAAAGTTTTGGATTTTTATAAGGAAGTGTAGACTGACCAAATAGTGCAGAATTAACTATAACATAAAAAGCAACAGATATTATTCTATTAATCATTTGGAAAAAAATAAATATTAACCAAAACTAGCGTATAGATATTCAGAACCACTATTCATTTCTATCATTAAAGGATTCGATTTTATCCGAATTTTGATATAAAAGCGATCAGATGTCTGAAATATTCAGAAAACATATAGAAAAATTTGTCCTTCTTAGAGATGAAGAATTCAAAGGGATAATGAGCTTTTTTCATTCTATGAAAATATCTAAAAAAAAGAATTTATTAGAAGGGGGACAAATTTGCCGCTACCATTATTTTGTTGAAACTGGTCTATTGCGAAAATTTTTTATTACTGAAAAAGGAGTAGAGCAAACAACTGAATTCGCCATTGAAACCTGGTGGTTGACCGATAATCTGGCGTTTGAACATAAACAGGTTTCCAACTTTTTTATACAGGCAGTTGAGAAATCTGAATTGCTCTATATTAGCAAGGAAAACCAGGAAAACTTAGTCTCCGCATTTCCAGTAATGGAACGGTATTTCAGGTTTGTGTATCAGCGAGCGTATGCAGCTGCACAATTACGTATTAAGTATCTTTACTCATTAACAAAAGAAGAATTTTATTTCAATCTCCTGAAAAAGCATCCGGAATTTGTTCAACGGGTACCACAATACCTAATTGCCTCCTATCTCGGGTTTACTCCTGAATATTTAAGCGAAATCCGAAAGAAAAGGATTTCTTAAACTGGTTTAAGAATATTAGTCCGAAATATTTTCATTTTTGTACTGAAATAGTAGAAGCTAAAAATACAAAACAGGAAATATGAATATTCGGACAGATGCACCGTTTGCTATTAAAGCAATGATGGAATTGGAGCAATTTATTAATCAGACATCAATTCCAAGATCATTAAAAGAACTAATCAAAATAAGAGCCTCCCAAATAAATGGATGTGCTTATTGTATTGATTTGCATTCGAAGGATGCGTTTAAATACGGGGAAAAACTTCAGCGTATTGTAGTCTTATCTGCCTGGAGGGAAGCGAAATATTTATTTACTGAAGAGGAACAGGTTGTTTTATCCATTACCGAAGAAATAACTTTAATTCATCAGAATGGCTTATCAGAATTAACATTGCGTCGAGCAAATCAGTTTTTTAATGATAAGCAAATCGCTGAAATAGTAATGGCAGTAATAACTATCAATTGTTGGAATAGAATTGCAATAAGTAGCCATTTAATAATGGAGTAAAGAAATAAAAAAACTGGAACTCACCTGAAGATTTCAGTTAGCCTTTTTTCTAACGCCGCTCCCCTAAGGTTTTGAGCAATAATTTTACCATCTTTGTCAATTAAATAGTTGAAAGGAATTTCTCCAATCCCATAAGTGAGCAGAGCACTATTATTACCGCCGTTTAATTCACTAACCTGGGGCCAGTTTAACTGATCAGTTTTGATGGCATTGATCCAATTGAGCTTATCAGCATCAGCAGAGACCCCAAAAATCTCAAATCCTCTGGCATGGTACTTATTGTATAGCTTAACAAGTAATGGATTTTCCTTTCTGCAGGGGCCACACCAGGAGGCCCAGAACTCCAGTAAAATGAATTTTCCTTCATAATCAGATAAACTTATCATTTTACCTTCCGGAGATAGCTGCCTGATATCTGTGTATCTATCACCAATATTAATTTCCTTATTAAGTGTTAGAAATTGATCAATTAATATTCCATAAGGACTTTTTTTGCTTTCTTGGGATAACAAATTAAACAAGGGCCTGGATTTATCTTTTCCCCAGATCCGATGATTATTGAACAGTATAAAACTGGCAATAACAGATTTAGGATTGGTAGCAATAAATGAAGCTGATTCATGGTAAATACTCGAATCAAGGGAAGTAATTCTCAATTGTACAGCCGGATCATCGGTTCCAACGTTTCTCCTTAAACTATCTATTTCATACAAATATGGTTGAATACGTTTTTGAAAATTATCGTGTAAGGTATGAGTCCTGCTATTCTTTACCACGGAATTATTGAAATCACCCTTAGATCCGATAAACTCCATTCGGGTCGTTTCTATCCATATTCTTTTATTATCCCGGTAATCCTTTGTATGAACCATTACATTGATTGGGTAATCAGCTTCAACTGTTGAAATATACTTAAACTTGTTACTACGGATCTGTATTGAATCGAATATCTTAACAGGAAACTCAGCGGAAAAATATATCCAGGTACCATCTTCAAAGCCGGTTACAGTACCCAGGATTTCCGCACGTTTTTGAACTGAGTTCCCGTAATCTGGTAACGCATACGATAACAATATCAGTAACAGCGTTTTCATGAATAAACAAAAATAAGACTAATCAGGGTACCACTTTCAATAGAAAACGACCCTCTGTTACATTTAGCGACTGGCTGGAATTATACGCATTTCTTATAATACCCTGAAAACTACCTTCAACCACCTCGTTGGTAATTCGATCGACAACAAACAGAAAATCCTCCTCTTCACCCATTTGGGAATGAAAAAGCTCATCGACGCCTAACCCGTAACGGAAAATCATGATATATGAATAATTGCTCTCCCTGAAAGTTCCGGCAGAAATTGCATTATCCGATTCTATATCAAAACTAAAAAACGGAAAATTATTTTGCACATTCCGGAAGGCTGTTCCCGTGATTGTTTTAGTGGTTTTGTTTGCAATGGCTGTTTGGTTAAATTCAACCAGTTCGCCGTTTACTTTAGCCCGGATAAAATAGTTTCCGTCATTTTTGTTGTCATCAGATTTACTACAGGAAAATAGTAAAACTGCCAGCATTCCATAAATTATACGCTGGAGATTAGATAGGTTTATCATAGTGGATTATTAAATGAAAACGTGTGCAATTGCTGCAATTACAACAGCAGTACTGCTATTAACCGTTTCGGTTTTTATCACTTTACCGTCAACAATTATTTCCAATTTGATGGAAACATTCGTACCGCCAGAACCATTACCATAGCGGAAAGAAAGCGTGGCATTGTCACCGGAATTTAATGTTCTGGTAATTGTCCGACTAAATGGAAACGACTGATTCACCAAATCATTATTACCGCCCGTTTCGTTGGTGAAACTTACAAATGTGAGGGGACCATTCACGCCGGAAAGTCCGGTTATTTTGTACTCAATGGAAACCCTTCTAGGATAACCGGAATCATCGTCTTTGTCACAACCGGTAAATAGAACAACACACAAAAATCCAATCAGGATGGTCTTAAAGGAAAAGATCAATTTCATACTCAAAGTTTAATTTTCAAACTGTACGATCTATCTATTTTAGTTTGTAGCACAGTTCGAAATTAGAAAGCAGAAATTGATAAAAAATTACCCAATGGTAATTTCTATGTATCAAAAATTGGTCTTGTTTAATTGAATGGAGGCTATATGAATATCTCCTTTTTGAGCGGCATTCCGACGAATCAATGAAATTTTTGTCATTCCGGGTGCAGCCACTTTGATGATGCCAACTTTTGTTCGCCTGAATCTCGGCCGGTCACCATCCGCTTCTTTTGCACCTGTTGTTGCTGTTAAATATAAACGCAAAGTATCACTGGCATTATTAAACAAATCAAACTCTGTTCCATCGCTTTCTTTGCAGGCATGATAATCCATTTCCACCTGGTAATAGCCAGGCTCCATGAAGTTTGCCTCCCAACTGGCAGCCCCATCCTGCTGGTTCCATTTATTGATGACCGTACGATGTTTCCATTCACCAAATTTTTCCATCCAGCTTAGTTTATTGAAAGCCGCTCCTTCGGGAGTTGCAAATGCTGCTGATAAGCTTGTCGGATAGTTTGGATCAATCGCCATAGAAGCTTGAACCCTGGGCTCACCATCCAATTCAACCCGAATACATTCCAGCAATTGGTTGGAGGTTCTGACCGGCAGCTCAATTTTCAAAACACCATTATTGAAAGAATACCTAAGCTTTTCATTGGTATTCTTTGTGACCACCGTTTTTATTTTATTTCCGATTCCGGTTAAATAGATACTGGCACCCGGCTTCCAGTCGAACACAAATAGATTCAGGTTATTTTTTGTTACGGTAACATCACCCCAGGGAAATGCCTGCAGCCAGGGAGATGCTGTTGCTCCGTAAATTGCATCGGGATATTGTTTGATCCACTTCCCTACAGTCAGAATTTGATCCACATTAAACTTCGGGAGGGTACCATCTGCTTTTGGCCCGATATTCAGCATATAATTGCCGCCTCTTGCAATTACGGAAACGAGGTCTCTTGCCATTACATCTGCGGTTTTCCAGTTTTCATCGTACCACGCATAACCCCAGGAATCATTGGAGGTATTCACCGCTTCCCATAAGCCCTGAACATTTTTCACCGGGATTTCGTGATCACCATAGGTTTCATAATCTCCGACCCCATTTCCAATCCGGCTATTGATCAAAGCCCTTGGTTGATATTTTCTAACGAGTTTTACCAGTTCAAGCGATTGCTCTTTTGTCATTTCGCCTGGGGTATCAAACCAGATCAGTGAAATTGATCCATAGTTCGTTAGCAGTTCTTTTACCTGTGGGATGCATTTATTCTTAAAATAAGCTGAAAAGGATTGCTTCGGTAGGTCTTTACTCCAGTCGTTGATTTCATGCCAGTCCTGGAATTGAGAATAATAAAATCCCAACCCAATACCTTCTTTAGCGCAGGCAGCGGCGAGCTCTTTCATCGGATCTCTTTTGAAAGGAGTGGCAGTGGTAATGTTAAAGGGATGAAAGGAGTTGAACATGGCAAATCCCTCGTGATGCTTGGCCGTAATCACAATGTATTTCATGCCGGCATTTTTCGCGATCTGAACCCATTCACTCGCATTGAAGCGAACCGGATTAAAAAATTGCGCAGCAGCTTCATATTCTTTAATATCCGCTTGTGCGAGGTACATAATCCATTCACCAATTCCATACAGTGTTTTGCCCTTCCATTGATTGGAATATTGGGAATAAAGTCCCCAATGCAGGAACAACGCATATTTTGATTCGGTAAACCAATCGCTCAGAGGATGTTTTCTACCTACCGCGATAGTATCCCTGGCAGTTTGTTGATTGAAAGCCGTAAGGGATGCCAGGATCAACAATCCGGCTACTGATATTCTTATCATATGATCTGATTGCTAAATACCCAATGAGGAATGAATGATCATTCTGAAATTACCGAATTGAATGAGCAAATCGGCATAATTACGCCATCCAGACAGAATGGTATAAGATTTAGTGAATATTGAACAACAGTAATCAAAACGGAGACGGACTCACTGAGGTCCATCCACCATCTATAACCAGGCTTTGTCCGGTTATATGCCTTGCCTGATCAGCTACCAGGAAGAGTGCTGCTGCTGCAATATCAACAGTAGTAGCCGGCCTGCCCATAGGAGTGATACGCGACCATACGGCTTCATAGTTTTTATCATGCAGGGTTCGCTCAGTTAAGGTGGCCCCGGGAGCTATCGTATTTACATTAATTCTGTATGGAGATAACTCAATCACCAAATTTTTGGCCAGCATTTCAAGGGCCGCTTTCGTCATGGAATAGGCTGCCAGGTCTTTATGTGCCTGGTGGCCGGTTACGGATGACATAAACAGAAGGGATCCCCCGAACCCCTGTATTTTCATTTGGTTGGCAGCAGCCTGTGCAAGAAAAAAACTTCCATTCAGATTTACTTTTATAACACGATTAAAGGAATCTTCCGGATAGGTAAGAAAATCACCAAACAAAGTTATACCAGCATTGGCGATGGCGATATCCAGTCGGCCTGTTTGTTCAACCGCTTTTGCTACAATGCTTCTTATAAACTGGCTATCACTGGAATCACCAGGTACTGCGGTACAGCTGCCGGATTCATTTTGAATTTGCTCAGCAGCCTGGGTAGCTGTATCCGGATCGATATCATTTAAAAACACATGCGCTCCAGCTGCAGCAAGTTGCCTGGCAATTTCAAAACCGATACCAATGCCTGCACCGGTAATAATAGCCGTTTTATCTTGAAAAGTTCCTGTAGTCATAGGTTTTATTAATGAGAATCACGCAGCACTTCGCTACCGGATTTTCCTTTTAAGAAATCAAAATCCGCCCCGAGATGAGCCTGTTCCACATGCGAAACAAATAGTTTGGCATAACCTCTGTGGAATGGATTGACGGGTGCTTGAAGCGCTGCCTTTCTTTTTTCTAATTCCATTTCAGTCACCAGCAAATTCAATTGACGTCCTTTTGCATCCAATTGAATGAGATCACCATTCTGTACCAGCGCCAACGTACCATTCACAGCTGCTTCTGGAGAAATTTGGAGCACCACGGTACCAAATCCTGTTCCACTCATACGACCATCTGAAATGCGAACCATGTCTTTTATTCCTTTTTCCAGTAGTTTTTTGGGCAGACCCATATTCCCCACTTCCGGCATACCTGGGTAACCTTTGGGACCAACATGCTTTAAGACCAGTACTGAATTTTCATCCACCTCCAGATCGGGGTCATCGATTCTAGCTTTATAATCTTCTATGTTTTCAAATACAACTGCTTTGCCTGTATGCTGCATCAGTTTAGGATCCGCTGCAGAAGGTTTCATAACGCCACCACCTTCACAAAGGTTTCCATGTAATACTATAAAACCGGCTAAAGCATTGAATGGTTCCTCCATTGTGGAAATGATTTCCCGGTTGTAGACAGTTGCCTTTTCTATATTCTGACGAACCGTTTTTCCATTAGCGGTTAGGCAATCAAGATGTAATTCATTGCTGAGTTCTTTCATTACAGCCGGAATCCCGCCAGCATAATAGAGGTCTTCCATAAAATACTCACCTGAGGGTTGCAGGTTGGCAAGTAGCGGAATGTTTTTTGAAAGTGTATCAAAATCATCAATGGTCAGCGGCAGCTCAACCCGACCTGCAATAGCCAGCAAATGAATAACAAAATTGGTAGAGCCCCCAATTGCTGCATTTACTTTGATGGCATTTTCGAAAGCAGCACGGGTAAGTATAGCCGAAGGTGTAAGATTTTCCCGTACCATATCCACAATTCGCTTACCGGAGAGTTGTGCCAATACTTTTCTTGCAGCATCTACTGCAGGGATCGCTGCATTTCCTGGTAAGGATAATCCCAGGGCCTCTACCATACTTGCCATAGAAGAGGCAGTCCCCATCACTGCACAATGACCTTTACTCCGGCACATGCCAGCTTCCGCCAGATTCAGTTCTTCCTCCGACATGATACCGGTTCTGACATCTTCAGAAAACCGCCAAAGATCGCTGGTACCAATATCCCGGCCTTTAAATTTTCCGGTCAACATGGGACCACCGGATACAACAATGGAAGGAATATCTACGCTACAGGCGCCCATCACCAGTGCAGGTGTTGTTTTATCGCAACCACAGAGCAACACGACCCCATCAATAGGATTGGCACGGATGGATTCCTCTACATCCATGCTAACCAGGTTGCGGTAGAGCATAGCTGTAGGTTTGATCAGGGTTTCTCCGAGCGACATAACAGGAAATTCAACCGGGAATCCGCCTGCTTCAATGATCCCCTTTTTTACAGACTCTGCCAGTTCACGAAAATGTCCGTTACAGGGAGTAAGCTCCGACCAGGTATTACAGATCCCGATAACCGGTTTTCCCTGAAGTTCATAATCGGGTATTCCCTGGTTCTTCATCCAGGCCCTGTAGATAAATCCGTCCTTTCCTTTTTTCCCGAACCATTGCTGGCTTCTGAGTGATTGCTCCATTTGGGTATGTTTATGACCCGCCAGCTATAGAGGTAATACAGGCGGCAACTAAATGTAATTAACTTTTGGAAGAAGAGTTGAAAGCGGATTCAAAATTGTTCTTGTAAATTACATATACACAAACCTATTTTATGCGGATTGCTCTATTTCTGCTGATTCTGTATATGTGTTTTCCAGTTGACGGAAAAACACAAACAAATCAAAAGGAATCAATCCTAACAAAGGATCAGCTTTTATTTCTTGAACAATTAACCAGAGATGTCCTGGAAGCATCCAGAATATATCCTGGACAATTCATTTCAAATGAATTTGGGACTAATAAAACCGGGGGTACGCTAATCAGACCCGGCGGAAGAAATGCCTATCCCTCCTTCTGGATAAGGGATTATGCGATGTCATTAGAAACAGGCTTTATTTCGGTAGCTGAACAAAAGCATATGTTAGAATTAACAGCCTCTACACAGTGTGATCAGGCCTGGATCACAAAAGGAGGAAGTCTGGTTCCCGTTGGTTCGGTTGCGGATCATATCAGGATTGATGATGGCAAGCCGATTTATTTTCCCGGCACCTATGATTTTGAAAACCAGGGAACTCCGGAGTTTGGAACTTTGCCACCATTTTGCGATCAGTTCTTTTTTATTCATATGGCGCACTATTACGTAGCGCAAAGCCGTGATCGAAAAATTCTCAAAAAGGAAATAAATGGGAAACGATTGATAGACCGGCTAAAGGCTGCTTTTCATATGCCGCCTTCCAATGTCAAAACACATATGGTATATGCTACAGAAAAAATGAGAGGGGTGGATTTTGGATTCAGAGATGTCCAGACTATAACCGGTGATTTAAGTTTTGCATCTATTCTAAAGTACAGGGCAGCCAATGAACTTGCAGATTTACTGGAACTGGTTCAATCACAGGAGGCAATGCAGTACCGAAAGATGGCAGAGAAGATTAAAACTTATTTACCAGGCATATTTTCTGATAAAAGAGGAATGTTACTGGCTTCAACAGGCAGAAGCGCGCAACCAGATGTTTGGGCTACGGCTCTCGCTGTTCATCTTAGTCTGCTGGAGGGAGATGCTGCAATGAGCGTATCCAAACTTTTTGTTGATGCCTATAAAGCTGGCAGTTTAAGTTATAAAGGCAATATCCGGCATATACTTACAACAGATGATTTTAATGAGAATACTGCCTGGGAAATTTCACTTTCTCCCAAAAACTTATATCAGAACGGGGCTTACTGGGGAACTCCAACCGGATGGGTAGTAAATGCCATTAAACTTTCAGACCCTGGTGCTGCAACTGCGCTTGCCCGTGAGTATATAGCTGAGTTAATAGAAAATGATTTCCGCAAAGGCGAAACATTCGGAGCGCCCTATGAGTGTTTTAATCCATCCGGATATAATCAGAATCCAGTTTATCTGACATCTGTTGCTTGTCCGCTGGTTGTTTTCAGAAAATTGTAGGCCAAAACAATTCAATGGATTAATGGAGGATCCTTCAACCGGACTACTTATACACTCCTTTAAATGTTCCATTGGGCTGAACGGATATAAAGTATACCGGTTTGTTGTTTTGGAATGTGAAAGTTATACTGTATCCCAGTTTATTTTTAACGGTGAATAAATCTTTTGCAACAGGTACCAATTCACTATCCGAATCACCACTAACTTTCGCAATCAATTTGCCGCTTTGTAGTTCAATAACAACTGGCAGGTTGTAATACTCCAATATATAGACACCTGTATATTTTTTTAAGTCAGCAAGTGGTAATTGATAGGGCTCCTGTTTAGTCAGAACATTTAATTTTTGCAGGGTAATGGCATTCATTGTAATTGTCAATGCCTTTTCATAATTCATTATTGCATTAACCGTATCTTTTTTTGCAGCAAAAAAATCACCATAGGAATCAAAAACATTGCTGCTGGAAGGATAGTTCTCTATATTCATTTTAAAATAAGCTCCTGCTTTATTGTACTGTTTCTTTCTCAGAGCATCGTAGCCCAAATAATTAATGAGCGTTTCAGGCGGACTTGATTTATAACCTAATTCCGATGAAATTTTTTGGTAATGTGTTTGTAATCTTTCTACAATCCGGGTGCTCGTATCAATAAAATCTTTTTCTAAAGCGTCAAAAGAATAAAAATTAAAAATAAAGCGTAACCCATCATATTCAGTTATCAATGGTACGGTGTTGTGTCTGTCCTGATCATAATACTTATAAGCATATTTCAATTGAATTGAATTTGTTTGCAGGAATCGATCAAACTTCATTATTGCACGTACAGGTTTTGTTTCATTAGTTTTGTCATCATTAACAGTTGCGAGTGTCGTTCCGAGTGCTAGTGGATTAGCAATGCCAATAAACAACTTTTTATTGCTTAGCTGCTGATTACGTAAGTGGAACAGATACTGATTCAGGTATTTTTCATTGTTATACCACAAACTTGGATCAATGGCAATGTAGGCATTAAACAGAGACGGATAATGAACCAGCAAATCAATTACGGTAAGTCCGCCTAAGGAATGTCCCACAATTACTTTATAAGGTGCAGTTGGATAGCGTTCCTCAATATATGGCATCAATTCAGCCGATAGGAAATTCATGAAAGGATTCGCCTTCTCAATCTTTTCTGAAGCCGGATAGAAAGGTACTAAATCCCTGAATCGATTGGTATTTTCAATGCCGACCACTATCATCTCCGGTAATACACCATTTCCGTTGGCCTGGCTTAATTGTTGGATTATACCAATGGTGGAATAAAAATGCGCCTCCCCATCCAATAAATACAAAACCGGGTATCGCTTGCCTGGTTGCTCAAGAGAAGATGTATTGGTCGGAGAATACACCCAGATCTTTCTGTTTTCATGCAAGATGCTGGAATGAATCGTTTCTATTTTTCCTATTGTGATGGGCTGCGACTGCTGGGCAGATACAAACTCATAGATTAATACTACTATGAGGATAAGTATACTATTTTTCATGTTGATCAGTTTATTCTATCAACATAAAAATAATATATATTTATTGTTTTTCAATAAATATTTGTCATATAATAAAATATTTTTGCCTCGAAGAGTACTATAAAAAAAGCCTGCAACCATTTCTGTTACAGGCTTTTACTTCTTTCTATTTCAGATTTTCAGCGGAGAGAGCGGGATTCGAACCCGCGATACCCTTTAGAGGTATACACACTTTCCAGGCGTGCTCCTTCAACCACTCGGACATCTCTCCAAACTTTACCCGACCGGTGCCACCCGAGCGGTGGGACCCGACCGGTAAAATCGGGACGCAAATATAGGGTTTCTCAGGGATTCGTCAATTCCCCCCGTAAGGAAGTTTCCAATAATTCATGCAACCGGCGCCGGGAGGGCTTTTGGGCCAAAAGGAACATCAGTTTGGCGAGGGTGGCTTCAAAAGTCATGTCGTGACCCGATACCACGCCCATCTCTTTCAAAGCCCTGCTGGTTTCATACATCCCCAGCTCCACCGAACCACCATCACATTGCGTGATATCAATAACAGTAAGCCCCTTATCAATTGCCCGCTTTACTGCTGCTAAAAACCAGGGCGCCGTAGTCGCATTGCCACTTCCAAAGGTTTCCAATATCACGGCCTTTGCACCCGGAGTTTGCAACACCGCCTCTACCGTTGCCTCGGTAATTCCGGGAAAGATCTTCAACACCGCCACCGCCGGATCCAATTTCTTGTGCACCTTCAGCGGCTGCTCGGCATGCTTCAGCAAAAACTCTTTTTTATACTTGATATTGATTCCTGCTTCCGCCAGCGCCGGATAATTCATGGAATAAAAGGCCTCAAACTTCTCGGCATTGTACTTCTTGGCGCGGTTCCCGCGAAACAGACTGTAATCAAAATAGATACATACCTCCGGCACAATTGCCTTGCTGCCCTTACGCGCCGCCGCAATTTCCAGGGCCGTGATGATATTCTCCTTGGCATCCGTCCGGATCTCCCCTATTGGCAGCTGCGATCCGGTCAGCACCACCGGCTTGGATAAATGCTCCAGTAAAAAGCTAAGGGCGGAAGCTGTAAAGGCCATCGTATCCGATCCATGTAAAATCACAAAACCATCAAAAGCTGAATAGTTTTTCTCAATGATTATCGCTAACTCCACCCATACTTCCGGTGTCATATTGGAGGAGTCCATCGGCGGATTAAAGGCATGCACTTCCACTTCATAACCCAACTTTACAATCTCGGGTATATTATCCCGGATCTCTTTAAACCCAATTGGTTTTAAGGCACCTGTCAGTGGATCCATCACCATACCAACAGTGCCCCCGGTATAGATGATGAGTATCCGGGGTGTGTTTCTGTTTTTTCTCATATGTCAGTTCGTGCTGTTAAGGCTGGTATTGAAAGAGCCGGTTGGCATTCGCGGTGGTAATCTCACCAATTTCTTCTATACTTATCTCATACACTTCCGCCAACTTTTCGGCTATGGGTAACAGATAGGAAGGCTGATTTCGTTTACCCCTGTACGGTACCGGCGATAAATAAGGAGCATCGGTTTCCAATACAATATGCTCCATTGGTATATGTTTCAACACTTCCGGCAATCCGGCTTTTTTGTACGTCACCACTCCACCGATCCCCAGGTAAAATCCCAGTTTCACCACCTCCTTTGCCAACTCATAACTGCCTCCAAAACAATGAAAGACCCCACTGAGTCCCCCATCCTGCTGGGCTTTTACCTCTTTAATACATTCCAATGTGGAGTTCCTGGAATGTATCGATACCGGTATCTTATAATGTTTCGCCAACTCCAGTTGCCGGCGAAAGGCCTCGTACTGCTGCTGATCATAATTTCGATCCCAATAAAAATCAAGTCCGATCTCCCCCACCGCTGCAAAGGGTCGTTTGGCCAGCCAATCCTCCACTTTTCGTAGTTCTTCTTCGTAGTTCTCCTTTACATAACAGGGATGCAAGCCCATCATGGCGATACAATAACCAGGATAAACTTCCTCCAGTTTTAACAGGGCTTCGTGCTCAGCAGAATCAATTGCTGGCAGGTAAATGCGTTGAACACCAGCGGATTGCGCAGCTTCCACCACCTCTTTTACATCAGCCTCAAACTCCTCTACATATAAATGACAATGGGTATCGATTAACCTCATCCGGCAAATTTCCAGAAAATTTTATTCCTTTTTAAACGTTTTACATGCAACCCTTTCTAATCTCTAAAGATTTAGAAAACTCAAATCACCTTTTATGAAAATGAACCACCCAAAGAAATCACTCTTCCTGATGGCCACTGCTGTCCTTGTTATCGGCTTTTCAAGCTGCTCCAAAAACAACGACGCCCAGGTTGACCGCGATCCCGAACTGACCCAGGCTACCGTAGAAGCGGAAGCCGAAGCAGAACTCATGTACGATGATGTATTTAATAATGTAATGGGCGCCGATCAGCAAGTAGCAATTGGCGGTACCGGCGTTTTCCAGTCTGCTAACAGCGACCAGCCAGGTCCCTTACAAAGTACCTGCTTTACCCTGACACTCACCAAAACCGGCGATGGTTTCCCAATCACCGTTACTGTAGATTTTGGCACGCAAGGCTGCCTCGGTCGCGATGGCAGAACCCGCAAAGGCAAGTTCAGCACAGTTTATACCGGCCATATGATCCTGCCAGGCAGCAAAGCCACCACCACATTTACCAATTATTATGTAAATGGAGTGAAAGTAGAAGGCACTCATACACTCGAAAACAAGAGCACCGCCAACCAGTGGGCCTTTGAAACCAGGGTGATCGATGGTAAACTGAGCCGGGAGAACGGCAACCAGATCAACTGGAACCGCGTTCGCACCTTCAACATGATTTCCGGCTCCGGTACCCCCTATGTGCCTACTGATGATGTGTTCGCCATTACCAGCAATGGCTCCGGTACTGTTACTATTGGCGACAAAACAGGTACCTGGACCAGCACCACCACCAAACCCCTGGAAAAGGCTTTCAGCTGTCGTTGGATCAGTGCCGGCACCCAGGAAATCCAGCGCCTGAATGGCAGAAAAGCCAGCCTGGACTTTGGAAACGGCGAATGTGACAATAAAGCCACCATCACGGTAAATGGGGTTTCCCGAGAAATTACTTTGAAGTAATAAAAAATTTAATTTACCTTTAAATCAGTTTTCATAGGGTACGGATTAAAAACGGGCCAGGGTTTCTACCCAGGCCCAACTCTTTTTTAGGGGGTACCTCATTTTTTCAGATATTTTTTTACCCTATTTATTCCACCCTGTTTTTGATAGCAGTACCCATAGCAAGGGCCTCAAATGTGTACCCTTCACTGCTTGCCTGCTCTAAAAACATCGGCAAAATCTCTTTCAATCGGGGCCACGCTTTTTCACTGTCGTGGAATACGAGAATACTTCCAGCGCGGTAATTTTTCTTTACCAACACCCAGCAATCCGATGGGGATAATCGGATATCAAAATCAGCACTCAGCAAACTCCACATGATGATTTCATAACCTGCTTCCCTAAGTGCTTTTCCCTGGAAGCGCGTGAGTTTTCCATAAGGCGGACGAAACAGTTTACTATCAATATATTTTCCTGCTTCCAGAATGTTGTTGAAATAATCTGCTGTATTACTCTTCCATCCATTTAAATGATTCATGGTATGATTACCTGTACGATGCCCTTCCAGAAGTATGCGCTGATATACTTCTGGATAAGCAGCAACATTTTTTCCAATGCAGAAAAATGTTGCTTTTGCGTTCCAGGCTTTTAACTGATCCAATACCCAGGGAGTGATTTCCGGATGCGGACCATCATCAAAACTCAGGTAGATTTTTTTCTCTTTGGTACGCACCGACCAGATCCAATTCGGATAAAGGGTTTGTAACAGTTTATTTCCTTTCGCCCAGTACAACATTCCTCAAAAATAAACAATCCACCGGGCTTATCTTTGCGGCCTATGGCCAGAAAAGTTAGAGTTCGTTTTGCCCCTAGTCCCACCGGGGGATTACACCTGGGTGGTGTACGCACTGTATTATTCAATTATCTGTTTGCCCGCCATCACGGGGGCGATTTCATCCTGCGAATTGAAGACACCGACAATACACGTTTTGTCGAAGGCGCAGAAGACTATATCATGGAAACCCTTCGCTGGTGCGGTATGGAGCCGGATGAGAGTCCGGTTGCAGGCGGGCCTTATGCCCCTTATCGCCAGAGTGAACGCAAAGCAAATTACCGTCAATATGCAGATCAACTGATCGCCAATGGATATGCGTATTATGCTTTTGATACACCCGAGGAGTTGGAGGAAATGCGCACGCAGTTTAAAACTGCAGAGAATCCATCGCCCCAGTATGATCATCAGTTGCGTATGAAGATGCGCAACTCCCTCAGTATGGGAGAGGATGAAGTGCAGCGCCTTATCAGTGAAGGTGTTCCCTATGTGGTGCGCATTAAAATGCCAGAAAATGAAACTGTTTCTTTCACGGATATGATTCGCGGAGAAGTAAGTTTTTCAACCGGCACCGTGGATGATAAAGTCTTGTTGAAAAAAGATGGCATGCCTACTTATCACCTGGCGGTGGTGGTGGATGATTATCTGATGAAAATCACCCATGCTTTTCGAGGTGAAGAATGGTTGCCCAGTGCACCCGTTCATCTCTTATTATGGAAATACCTGGGCTGGACGGATGATATGCCGCAATGGGCACATCTTCCACTGATTTTAAAACCCGATGGAAATGGCAAACTCAGCAAGCGCGATGGAGATCGGTTAGGCTTCCCAGTTTTTGCCATGAACTGGACAGATCCGCGCACCAATGAATTCACACAGGGTTTCCGCGAAAGAGGATTTTTACCGGAAGCATTTGTAAACATGCTGGCCATGTTGGGCTGGAATGATGGCAGTGGTAAAGAGATTTTTACCATGGAAGAACTGATCGCTTCCTTCGATATGAGCCGTGTTCATAAAGGCGGTGCCAAATTTGATTTCGAAAAAGCCAAATGGTTCAACCACGAATGGATCAAAGCTGCTCCTGCAGCGCGTTTGCTGCCGGATGTAAAACAAATTCTGACCAAAGCAGGTATTTCGGTTACAGATGACAGTTATCTGGCAACTATTATAGACCTGGTAAAGGAACGCTGTACCCTTTTACCTGATTTTGCAGAGCAGGCAGGTTTCTTTTTTGCAGCACCTACATCACCTGATATGGAGCCGGTGAAAGCCAAGTGGAATCTGGACAAGAATTTATTCTTTACGGATCTGCAGGGCGTACTGGCAGATTTACAAGATTGGTCAGCAGCCTCCATTGAAACAGCCTTTAAAGAGATGGCTACCGCCCGTGCGATCAAAGTGGGAGAATTACAATTACCACTTCGATTGATGCTGGTAGGAGGCAAATTTGGTCCGGCTGTTTTTGAAATTGCAGCCCTGATTGGCAAAGCATCCACTATCGCACGCATTAAAAAAGGACTGGAAAACCTTGCATAAATAAACTTGTCACTGTATTTTGTCGCCCAATGAGAAAAAATAACACCTCATCCCGTTTCCTGAAGACTTCTTTTTTGCTAATAGCAGTTGGCGCAATTATTTCCTGTCAGAAGGAAATTAATCCATTGGAAGAAGAAAACAATGAACCAGGTACAGGTGCCCCAGTACCTGCTGGCAGTTCATATATGCCTTATACAAAGGGTTCAACCTGGACTTACCAGGACAGTGCTGTTACCAACTTCAAAACGGTACTGGTAGCTACGGATGTTTCCAAAACAATTGCCGGCATCTCTTACAAAGAATATGAAGTTGCGGAAGGTATAAATGATTTGCCTGTTTATTACGGAAAAATAAAGAACGATTATTATATGCTACTGGAGAGTGGATCCGTTAATGGAGCCACCATTGATATCAATTTACTTTTCTTAAACGATAAGGAAAATGTAGGTTATACCTGGACCAAAGATGCAGGAACTGCCAATGGTTTTCCAGCCCGTATCAAAGGAAAAATTGCAGCGAAAGGAATAACTAAAACATGGGCAGGCAAAACTTACAAGGACATCATTCATACAAGTGTTGATTTGGAATACAATCTCATGGGAACCTGGATGCCGATGGGCACCTATCAATTTTATTGTGCTAAAGGGATTGGGCTGGTTAAGACAGATTATTCTTTAAGTCTGTTGGGACAAACCTACACTTCAACTGCCTCTTACCTGGTTGACTACACCATCAAATAATTCAACCCAGCGCTTTCATTTGGTTAACCAACGGAAGCCAGTCTGAGCCGAATAAATTTTGTAATAGCAGGCGATCGGAATCCTCCAGCTGAACAATGCCACTGGAATTTTCGATCGCTTGTTCTTTTGTACGAATGCCTGGTATCACAGTGCTTACCTGCGGATAACTCAGGATAAAACTCATGGCCAGTCCGGTTTTGGTTGTCTTGTACTTTTCACAAAGCGGCCAGATTTTTTCTTCCAGGATCGATAATGATGCATCTAATACTGATTCATTGAGCCGGAAGCTCCGATGATCATTTTTACCAAACTGTTGATTACGCTTAAACTTTCCCGTTAGTAAGCCAAATTGCAGTGGCATACGGGCAATAATGCCATATCCGGCGGCAGCAGCCTTTTCCATAACCGGCAGTGCAATTTGGTTGATCAGGTTAAATACCAGCTGAAATCCGGATCCTTTCTGATGTTGCAGGATATAATCAGCCTCAGGCGCCGGTTCAAAACTGTTGAGCGACAAACCCCAGTACCGGATCTTTCCACTTTGTTTCAATTCCTCCATGGCTTCGATACAAGCTTCGGTTTCAAAATGCTGGAGGCGGGCTGAATGCAGTTGATAATAATCGATCCGGTCTCTTTTTAAGCGTTTCAGACTTTGCTCAACAGCATTTATTATATACGTTTTAGAGTAATCGAGAACGATGGTATCATTGATAGCGCGGTGTCCCACTTTGGTAGCAATTAACAGATCGGGATTTCTACCAATAGTATTGCCGAGCAATGTTTCTGAATGACCCAGACCATAAAAATCAGCGGTATCAAAGAAGTTGATCCCCTGGTCCAGTGCCTGGTGAATGGCTTTTTTAGAGCTTTCATCATCTGCAGGTCCCCAGCCAATGGGCGTATTTCCTACCATGGCATCGCCCCCGATTGCCCAGGCCCCAAAACCGACCTCACTCACTAACAGCTCAGTATTTCCAAATTTCCGGTATCTCATCCCTCCAAGCTACAACTTTTCACCCGTCCGGTGGCACCGGACGGGTGAAGGGTGATTTGACTATCTTTACCCCGCCATATGAATAACATGAATCGACCTGTACGTGTACTGGTTGCCAAGGTAGGCCTGGATGGTCACGACCGCGGCGCCAAAGTCATTGCCACTGCCCTGCGCGACGCAGGCATGGAAGTCATTTATACCGGACTGCGCCAGAGCCCCGAAATGGTTGTTAACGCCGCCCTCCAGGAAGATGTGGACGCCATTGGAGTAAGTATTCTCAGCGGTGCACATATGACTGTTTTCCCAAAACTCATTGAATTAATGAAGGAGCGCGAGATGCAGGATGTCCTGCTCACAGGCGGGGGCATCATCCCGGAAGACGATATGAAGAAGCTCCAGGAAATGGGCGTTGGGCAACTCTTTCCACCCGGCACCAATACTGCTGATATCGCGCAATACATCACCAACTGGGTGAAACAACACCGCAATTTTTAAGAGAGAAAACTATACCAATGCAGCTGTCAACTATCTTAACGCACCTGAATGAAGGGGTACTAACGATTACGATCAACCGACCCGATAAACTGAATGCCCTCAACAAAACAGTAATTGAAGAATTACATACTGTACTGGATTCTTTTTACAAGCATCCCGAAATGAAGGCCGCCATCATCACCGGAGCCGGACCAAAAAGTTTTGTCGCCGGAGCTGATATCTCAGAATTCCTCGAATTGGATGCAGCCGGGGGAGCAGCACTCGCCGCAAAAGGGCAGGAACAGGTATTCTCTAAAATCGAAAACGCTCCCAAACCCATCATTGCCGCAGTCAATGGATTTGCACTCGGCGGAGGTTGTGAACTCGCGATGGCCTGCCATTTTCGCCTCGCAGCTGAGCAGGCGAAGTTCGGGCAGCCGGAAGTAAACCTCGGCCTGATCCCAGGATATGGAGGAACACAGCGACTCACCCAACTCATCGGGAAAGGCAAGGCAATGGAACTCATGATGACCGGAGCCATGATCAATGCTGCCGAAGCACTGCAACTGGGTCTCGTAAACTATGTAACTCCCGCAGAAGAACTGTTGCCCAAAGCCAACAGCCTGCTGCAAACCATCATCCATAAAGCGCCCCTGGCCATCAGTGAAGTCATCCGTCTTACGAATATTGCGGCCATTGGAGCAGACAATGGTTTACAGGAAGAAATCAATGCATTCGGACGGCTTTTTGATACTGCAGATGCCAAAGAAGGTGCCACTGCCTTTCTCGAAAAAAGACAACCGGTTTTTAAAGGAAAATAACCTGTGCCGTTAACTTTGCGGCCAACCAAATACAATCGCCATATGGACTACAGAATTGAAAAAGATACGATGGGTGAAGTGAAAGTGCCCGTGGATGCCTATTATGGTGCCCAAACCCAGCGCAGTATTGAAAATTTTAAGATCGCGCAGGATACCAATAAAATGCCGAAGGAAATCATCCAGGCATTTGCTTACCTGAAAAAAGCAGCCGCCATCACCAATTTCGAAGCAGGTATACTGCCCAAAGAAAAAGCTGATATGATCGGCAAGGTTTGTGATGAAATCCTGGAAGGCAAACTGGACGCTTATTTCCCCCTGGTAGTTTGGCAAACCGGATCCGGTACCCAGAGCAATATGAACGTGAATGAAGTGGTAGCATATCGCGGACATGTACTCAATGGCGGTCAGCTTTCTGATAAAGAAAAGTTTCTGCATCCGAATGATGACGTAAACAAATCACAATCCTCCAACGATACCTTCCCTACTGCGATGCATATCGCGGCTTATAAAATACTCCTGGAAGTAACCATTCCTGGTATTGAAAAACTGCGCAACACACTTGCTGATAAGAGCAAACAATTCATGCAGGTGGTGAAAATTGGTCGCACCCATTTCATGGATGCCACCCCGCTCACCGTAGGACAGGAATTCAGCGGTTATGTATCTCAGTTAGATCATGGTCTGAAAGCAATTAAAAATACCCTGGCGCACCTGAGTGAACTCGCGCTGGGTGGTACTGCAGTAGGAACCGGTATCAACACACCTCCCAACTACAGCGAAAACGTAGCCAAACATATCGCAACCTTAACAGGACTGCCTTTCGTAACTGCTGAAAACAAATTTGAAGCCCTGGCGGCACACGATGCCATCGTGGAAGCACATGGTGCGTTGAAAACAGTTGCAGTAAGCCTGATGAAAATCGCTAACGATATCCGGATGCTCTCCAGTGGTCCGAGATCCGGCATTGGTGAACTCTTCATTCCGGATAATGAACCCGGATCCTCCATCATGCCAGGTAAAGTAAACCCTACCCAGTGTGAGGCGCTGACTATGATCGCGGCACAGGTAATGGGGAATGATGTAGCTATCAATATCGGCGGTGCAACCGGCCATTTTGAACTGAATGTGTTCAAGCCAATGATGATCTACAATTTCCTGCACAGTGCCCGCCTGATTGGAGAAGGTTGTGTAAGTTTCAATGACAAATGTGCCGTAGGAATTGAACCAATTGAAGCGAATATTAAAAAACACGTGGATAACTCCCTGATGCTGGTTACCGCCCTGAACCCCAAAATCGGGTATTATAAGGCGGCCGAAATTGCACAGAAAGCTCATAAAGAAGGAACTACCTTAAAAGAGATGGCTGTAAAACTCGGCTACCTCAGTCCGGAAGAATTTGACGAGTGGGTGGTTCCCGGGAAGATGGTAGGGCTCTAAGACCCTTCCATTCGTCGAAATCCTAGTCTCGCTAAAACAATAAAACGGCCCTCGTGGCCGTTTTTCATTGACAAAATTGATTGTTAGTACACTAAAATACTCATGTTCTGTTTTGGTCCGTTCCCTACTATTGATTTGACGACCAATATCCACTGAAAAACCAAGAGGCTTGGTTAAAAGGAAATGTTGTCAATTTCGAATATAGGGTTTAGCGTCCCTCCTTTCTGGGAGGGACTATTTTTTTACCAACTATCTCGTAGTAGCAAATCGGCCATTGGAAATGACAATTGGATTACCGGTTGCGGATTCCACCACAGTTCCTGAGAAGGTTCCCACAGCCCGGTCTGCCGTCAGCTCCGTAATTACCATCCGAAAATCAGTAGTGGTAGGATTTGTTTCGAAAACAAACTCTCCATTTTCAGCATAGGCGAAATTAGCAAAGGGAAATACGTATTCACCAACCTGCAGGGAGGTACCGCCAAAACTCACAAACCACTGTCCGTTGTTAACAGGAGTAAATCCTTCTACATTTACGAACTGGAATACAGAAAAATCCTCCACAAAACTCGTATCAATGGTGCCACTGTACTGGGTACTGCCAACACTGAAACTCCAGGTATTCAGCTGGTTTTGCTGCGTCGCTTTTTCAACACTGGTTTCCTTGCTGCAAGCTGAAATCAATACCGCGATAACAAGCGCCAGTAATGCCAATCCCTTTTTCATAGTCATTTATATTTAAGACACCTGCACATCGTCGTTCACACGGGTGCTGGTTTCAATGGGTCGTTTTTTATCTTTTTCTTCTTTCGGAAGAAACTTATTCTGGAATATCAGCAACGCAATCACTCCCACAGAAATGGAAGCATCCGCGATGTTAAATACCGGACTGAAAAATTCAAAATCTTCCCCACCTACAAAGGGCATCCATTCAGGATAGGTGGTACGTATGATCGGGAAATAAAACATATCCACCACTTTCCCATGTAAAAACCCTGCATATCCCTGCTCCGGAAACATTTTTGCCACCGAAGTATAGGTACTCTCCTCAAAAATCAGCCCATAAAACAAACTGTCAATCAGGTTACCCAGGGCTCCCGCAAATATCAATCCCACACAAACTATAAAGCCCGGATGCTGCTGCTTCCTCAATATACTGCGAATGTACCAGACCCCAAATACCACTGCCACCATGCGGAACAGCGTTAACGCAATTTTACCGAATTCGCCCCCAAACTTCCAGCCCCAGGCCATGCCTTCATTCTCTACAAAATACAACTGGGCCCACTCCGCGTTCTCGCCAAACATTTTGATCCCCCGATCATAAGGTGTCAGCGGCTGGTGACTTGCATCCCAATGATAACTCAGTGGCATATTGGTCTTAACCCAGATCTTCAACGCCTGATCAGCTACCAGAATCAGTATTATTAAGAGTATTAAATTCCTTGCTTTAGCCATAATCAACTTGTAAAACAACAAAGATAACCGTTGGACTTGTTTTATTCCTGGTAATAAATTCTTTTTACCCGCTGGGAAATACCCGTCAGGATCTCATAAGGAATGGTACCCGCCCATTCCGCCACATTCGAAACCGGCAGCCCTTTTCCAAAAACCGTAACAGGATCACCTTCCCGCACGCCTTGCAAACCGGTAATATCAATCATGGTCATATCCATACAAACTGAACCAATTGTCGGAACCAGTTGACCCTTCAACAATAATTTTCCAACCCCATTTCCCAAAGACCGCGGATAGCCATCTGCATATCCTATTCGAATCGTGGCAATCCGGGTCGGACTTATAATCCGCCCCCTGCGACCATATCCTACTGACTCACCCGGCTCGAGGTCTTTGATTTGCGCGATGGTGGTAACCAGGGTGGAAACTTCCTCCAATGGTGATAATCCCGCCATGGCAGCATCAAATCCATAGAGGCCAATTCCCAGCCTTACCATATCAAACTGCCATTGCGGATGCCGGAAAATTCCAGAGGTATTTTCAATATGCCTCAGAAACGGATACTGAACTACCTCTTTCAACGCCTCCGAAAATTGTTCAAAGCGCTGCACCTGCTCTTTGGTAAAGGCATCAAATGCCGCATCTTCACTGGCTGCCAGATGACTGAAAACCGACTGTATTTTAAAGGGTGAACCAGGTAGTTGCGCAGTTAAAAAAGGAAGTTCTGCCAGTGCAAAGCCCAAACGATTCATGCCAGTCTCCAATTCCAGGTGAACCGGGTATTGTGGAATGCCTTCCTGGCGGATAAAATTCGCAAAGCTTTGAAACAGGCTGGAGGAATACAAGACCGGCTCCAGATTATGTTCTACCAATGCATCAAAACCAGGTGGCGCCACATTCATAACCATAATTGGAAGATGAATACCGGCCTTACGCAAGGCCACTCCTTCATCTGTATAGGCCACCGCCAGATAATCCACCCCATGAAACTGCAGCAGATTCGCGATCTCAAAACTGCCACTGCCATAGGAAAAGGCTTTCACCATAGCCATGAGCCGGGTTCCTTTCTGTAGGCGCTGCTGGTACCATTTGAGATTCTGCAGCATCGCATTCAGGTTGATCTCCATAACGGTCTGGTGTACCTGCTTTTCCAGCAAGGCAGAAATCCGTTCAAACTGAAAACGACGGGCTCCTTTTACCAGGATGGTTTCCTCTCTGAAATTCAACTCTTCCCAATGCTGCAATAATAGATCGGTGGCTGCAAACCATTGAAGTTCTGAAAAACCATAGGCTGCAAAGATGGCTGCATGTTCTGTTATATCCGGACCAACTCCTATCACGCGTTGTACTCCATGATGATGCAATAAAGCTGCTACGCGTTCGTAGAGCTGTGCAGATGTCCAGCCGGTTTCCGGAATATCTGAAACTATGACGGTCTTTTTCGAATGCTGCTGCTGTTGCGATAAAAAATCCAGTGCAATTACCAGCGAACTGATATCCGCCGAATAACTGTCATTAATAACCGAACACTGGTTAATGCCTTCCTTCAACTCCAATCGCATGGAAATGGCATGCAGTCCGGATATTCGTTGCTGTATTGAATCAGGCGCTATACCCAATTCAAGCAGGACCAATATGCAGGTCAGGCTGTTTTCCAGCGCCGCATCACTGCTAAAGGGAAGGGCTAACCGAAAATCAAGTTCCTTATATTGAAGCTCTAATTCAGCACTGTCTTCCTTTCTTGAAATTGTTTTTATCAGCAGGTCTGCACTGGCATGTTGACCAAATCGAACCAATCGCTGTCCGGCTTGTACCCTGCTTTCTATAAATTCATTGATCCAGTCGTCCTGGTAATGAGTGATGATTACTTTACAGGTATCAAAGAGTTTCCACTTTTCTTCCAGCTTTTCCTGCATCGAGGCAAAGCCTTCACTATGTGCCAGACCCAGATTGGTAAAGATGCCGATACCCGGTTGAATGATGTCAGCCAATGCCTGCATTTCTCCCTTGCGAGATATACCTGCTTCAAATAAACCCAGTTGATGCTGTTCATTCATCAGCCAAACGCTCAGGGGTACTCCAATTTGAGAGTTGTAACTCCTGGGACTTCTGACTATTCGGTAATCGGGCTCCAGCAACTGGTTCAACCATTCTTTTACGATAGTTTTTCCATTGCTGCCGGTGATGCCTATAACCAGAATAGAAAATTGGCGGCGATGATGTGCTGCAATAACCTGGAGCGCTTTAACTGTATCCGGCACCCAAATGATATTGGCTTCCTTCAATCCTGAAATATCCACTTCTTCGGATACCAGGAAATGCCGCACGCCCTGCTGATACAGAGCAGGAATAAACTGGTGACCGTTCCTGTTACCACTTACAATAGCAAAGAATAAGCTGGTTTGGGGAAAAAGTAGTTTCCGGCTGTCATTCAGCAGGTGTACAACCAGGCCATTCTCGGCTTTCTGTACCCATCGGCCCTGCAGAATTTCAGCGATATCGGAAATGCTGTACATGTTTGTTTATTCAGGTTCTTTGGACGCGAGCTCTTTGGCGGCCTTTTGATTGGCCACATAAATCGAATAAACGATGGAAGCACTAATACAAAACACAATCACGAGCAAGGAAACATAGATTGGCATATGAATATCAAAATATGCTATCAGCATTTTTGCGCCGATAAACACCAATACAATCGCAATTCCCTGTTGCAGATAAGAAAACTTATTCACTGCACCTTTCAGCAGGAAGAACAAGGAACGCAATCCCAGAACCGCAAAAATATTGGACGTATATACCACCATCCGATCCTGGGAGATAGCAAATACCGCCGGAATGGAATCCAGTGCAAATACAATATCGGTGGTTGCCAGCATAATCACCACCACAAACATGCTGGTGTAATACCGTTTTCCATCTTTCATGATCGTATACTTACCACCACCATCATGCGCCACCAGCGGGAGTATACGCTGCAGGAACTTATACACTGTATTCTCCGACATATCTGTCTCTTCATCGTGTTTTGCTGTAAACATTTTGATACCGGTATACAGCAGCAATGCTCCGAAAACATATAGTAACCATTCAAAACGTTCAATCAGCACAATACCAACCGATATGAAAATGATGCGGAAAACAATGGCGAGGATAATTCCAATCAGCAAGACTCTCGGCACATATTCCTGCTTTACGCCAAAGAAAGTGAAGATGAGTATGAATACAAAGATATTGTCGATGCTGAGCGACCATTCCATCAGGTAAGCACTGAGGTATTCCAATGCTGGTTTTTGTCCATCTTCAAACCATACAAATACAAAAAATCCAAGCGCCAGGGAAACCCAGAAAATGGTTTGCCCCAACGCTTTTTTCATAGTTACCTCAGATGATTTTTTACTCATCAACCCGAGGTCAAATACCAGGGCCAGCACTACAACGATGCCAAATACTAAATACGTAATCTGTTCGGGTGTCATGTTCTCTTATTTATGCTGATAGCGCAGCTTTCTGAAATAGTGGAAAGCCCATCCAAAGGCAATCATCAACAGGATCGGTACCACAATATTGATCAGTTGCCAGTTGGTTTTGCTTTCTTCCAGTTTCTTCTGATCCAGTAAACGCAGACTGAAATCCTTGGCCCTGGTTTCCAGGATACCGGATTCATCTACGAGGTATTCAATGGAATTTTGAATGAAATCACGATTCGCAAACTGGAACTTGGTATAGGGATTCATGCCCATCGGAAGCGGACCTTCATTCTGGGTTACTGCATTCAGGGCGATATCTCCATCCGCAATGACAATCATTTTACTTTCGGGAGATTGTGTATTAATTGTTTGTCCCTGTGCGGTTATGAATGTTCTCTGTTCTGTACTCAGGCGATTCGCATAATGAGAAGTAAATTTCCCTTCCAGCAATACCGCAACCGGGATGCTCGATTTATTGAAGGTGTTGAAGTCTTCTTCCGTTTGCACTGAATTCCAGCTCACTTTAGCAGGCGTTTCGAGTGTGCGTGCCTGTTGGGAGCTGGCCAATAAAATCGTTTTCTGAATTCCTTTAGCTTCCACCGTATCCAGGGTATTGGGAAACTGGGTCAACACATAATCCAGGTTTTTGGCAATCGGGTGACCGCTGTAATTGGACAGCAGCGGACTATAAAACCAGGGAAGCAATTGAATTTGAGGTTTGCCTCCCACTGAACCAATAACGGAAGGCATTTTATCTGCATTCAGGTCCTGCAGGAGATCCTGGTTGATGCGTACGCCATAGCGGAATAGCAGGTCATCCAGTTCGAGTCCGCGGTCAAAGGCAATAAATTCATTTTGCGTACGCTGGAGACTGTCCATCTCTGCATAAAGCTTATCAATCATCCAAAGCAGTTTTCCGCCCTGCATCACATATTGATCCAGTTTAATTTTCTGTTCATCACTAAAAGTGCTGGTAGGCTTGGTTATGATCAGGGCATCAAAAACCGGGGGGATCAATCCCACGCTATCAATAGGAAGTATGCGGAACGCATAATTTTTACGCAATACATTTTCAATCAGATCCTGGACCTGGTAGGTAAGAGGTTGTCCATTTCCAACCAGGTAGCCTATCAGAGGAACGGTATCCTGGTTCAGTTGTTTGATTGCATTGGCAAACTTGAATTCGAGCAAGGCTTCTGCCGTGTTAAGTGATTCGAGTCCGCCTGCTGCACTCACGCCCTGCAATAAATCAATTGCAGTAGTTCTTCCCTTGTGCTGGATGACGGCACCCGGGAATACCAGGCGCTCTTCCTGTCCCTCTCCTTCCTTCGTTTGCGCCTTAATGTTAGTAGGGTTGAGTCCCAGGCGCGATAGGGAATCATACAGGATCGCTTTTGCTGTATCATTCAATCCTTCTCCGGGTTTAATAAACTGAAACCGGATATTGGATTTCCCAACAGCTTTGAATTCGCGCAACAGATCATCGGTACTGGCGGCGAGTTTCTTAAAGCCGGCGGGTAATTCGCCACTTAATAAGACATCGATCTGTACAGGTTCTTCAATTTCGTTTAAGAGCTTGCGGGTAGGTGATGATAATGTGTATCGACCTTCTGCAGTAAGATCTAATCTCACCGGAACTTGTTCCGCGAGCCAGTTTACTGCGATAACAACCAGCAGTAAAAGCATCCAATAAAATTTGTTGGAAAGCAGGTTCTTTTTCATACTTACTGGTTCAGCGCAATTTTACGGTTGGTGATGAGCAGGAAAAAAGCAATTACGCTGCCGAAATAAATGATATCCCGACTATCTACTACGCCCCTGCTGATGCTTTGATAATGGAAATCGATACCGATTTTTTGCAGCAGATAATCGGCATTTCCCTGCAGGGCGGGTAACTGGCTCAGCGCGTTGAAGCCGGTATATAAAATGAAACACATAAATGCACTTAATAGAAAGGCGATTACGCTATTGGAGTTCAGGCTGCTACACCAGGTACCGATGGCAGTAAAAACAGCAGCCAGCAAAAACAGTCCGATATAGGATCCGATAGTGCCACCCCAATCGATGCCTTTGTCTACCGCCAATGCCTGAACGCTGAACGCATAGAGGATGGTAGGGAGCAGTGCAATTACCACGATGGCATAGGCACCCAGGAATTTTCCAACTACCAGTTGGGATGGTTTCAGTGGCCGGGTTGCCAGGATTTCAAAAGTTCCTGCCCTGAATTCATCGGACCAACTGCGCATGGTAACAGCCGGAACCAGGAAGAGCAGGATCCAGGGTGCAAGCTGGAAGAACTTATCCAGGCTCGCATAACCATAATCCAGTATGCTGGAATCGGGAAATACAAAAAGAAAAAGTCCGTTTAGCAGCAGGAAAACGACGATAGCCACCAGGCCAGTCAGACTTCCAAAAAACTGCCTGAACTCTTTTTTAGCAATTGACCACATAGGGGGTAAAAATAAGGTGAAATGTGAGACGTGAGACGTGAGACGCTGAATTTCCTCGTCTCACATCTCACGTCTGACGTCTCACATACCTTATACTGCAAAGCTTTCCCCGCAGGCGCAGGTTCTGCTGGCATTGGGGTTACTGAAATAAAAACCTTTACCATTGAGGCCGTCGGAGAATTCCAGGGTGGTATTTACCAGGTAGAGAAAACTCTTCAAATCGGTTACTACCTTGATGCCATTATCTTCAAATACCTGGTCGGCCGGTTTGCTCACATTGTCAAAATCCAGTTTGTAGCTGAGTCCGGAGCATCCTCCTCCCACAACGGAAACCCGCAGGAAATAGTCCCCGGTTTTGTTTACATCTGCCTCATCCAGCAGCTTCAATACTTTATCCTTTGCTTTATCACTTACAAATAACATAGTCGTCTCCGTTTGTTTCGATATACAAATTTACATTTTTTACCGGACGGGTGGCACCGGACGGGTGGCATCCGCCGAGGCGGAGTGAAATTCCTGCCTGAACAATTCCAGCACCCACTCAATTTCAGCTTCTGTGGTGAAGCGGCCCAGGCCAAAGCGAAGGGCTGAATAGGATCGCTCATCTGAGAAACCCATGGCTTTCAATACATAAGACGGTTCCAGGGTTGCAGAAGTGCAGGCCGAACCAGCAGACAAGGCCAGTTTTTTGTTAAACTGTAAGAGCAGGCTATTGGAATCCCGATCGGGAAAGGAGATATTCAGGGTATGAGGTAACCGGTTGGATGGATGTCCATTCAGGACCACCCCCGGTATTGATAAGATTCCCTCTTCCAGGCGGTTTCGCAAAGCTGTAAGTCGCGCTGCCTCTGCCTCCATTTCCAACCTGCATAGATCAGCCGCTTTTCCTAGTCCCACTATGCCCGGTACATTCAACGTACCCGAACGCATCCCACGTTCATGACCTCCGCCATCCATTTGCGCGGTTAGTCGAACCCGGGGATCCCTTCTTCTCACGTATACAGCTCCGGCACCTTTGGGACCATAGATTTTATGCGCTGAAAGGGTTAAAATATCAATATGATCAGTGACCACATCCACCGGGATCTTTCCTGCTGCCTGGGTGGCATCGGTAAAAAAGAGCACTTCATGCTTTTTAGCAATCGCCCCGATTTCCCGAACAGGCAGAATTACGCCTGTTTCATTGTTGGCATACATGATGGCAATCAGGATTGTAGTGGGCCGGATTGCGGCTTCCAGTTCCTGCAGGTTGATCATCCCGGTTGAATCTACCGGCAACCAGGTGATTTCCAGTCCTTTTTTTTCCAGGTGCTTGCAGGTATCGATTACAGCTTTATGTTCGGTTTGGCAGGTAATAATATGATTACCCTTGGAGGCATACATTTCTGCCACGCCCTTGATAGCCAGATTCACTCCTTCGGTAGCCCCTGAGGTAAATACAATTTCCTGGGGAATGGCTCCGATCAACCGGGCCACCTGTTCACGTGCGAGCTCAACTGCTTCCTCTGCAGCCCAGCCATAGGCGTGTGACCTGCTGGCGGCATTGCCAAACTGTTTGGTGAAATAGGGCATCATGGCCTCCAGCACCCTCGGATCCATGGGGGTGGTGGCATTGTTATCCAGATAAACCGGTACCTGAAAAGGAGTTTCCATATACTTAGAACATAAAGTTACAAGCAATCGTTCGGATAAGGGTAAAGTCAGCAAAACCACCCCTTATCTTTGAATTGCTGGTGGATGTCCTGCTCCGAGCACACTTCCTCTGGTTCAAAAATCAGGTGACACATGAATAAAATTGAACATATCGGGATTGCTGTAAAAAGCCTGGAAACCTCGATCCCGCTCTATGAAGCCCTCTTGAATACACCTTGCTATAAGACCGAAGAAGTGATAACAGAGAAAGTGCGTACCGCTTTTTTTGCAGCGGGAGAAAGCAAAATTGAATTACTTGAAAGCACCGACCCGCAGGGAGTAATCGCCCGCTACATAGAGAAAAAGGGTGAAGGCATGCATCATATTGCGTTTGCCGTGGAAGATATTTATGCTGAAATGGACCGCCTCCGCGCAGCAGGATTTGAACTCCTCAATCCCGAACCCAAACCCGGTGCGGATAATAAGCTGGTCTGTTTTTTACATCCGAAGGGAACGACAGGGGTGTTGGTGGAGCTGTGCATGGAGGTGAAAGGTGAAAAGTGAGACGTGAAAAAGATCCTTCCCCTTTCACCTTCTTCTTTTCACTAACTTTCACTTTTCACCTTTCACTTTTCACTTTTTCAGCCATTCGGCGTCTTTTCTCTATCCATTCGGCTGCTTTCATGTGACCAGTCAGTCAATTGGAACCGCTCCGGCACTATTGTTTCACTGTTCTGGGATCGTCCGTGAAGCGTCCGTGAAGCGTTCCGGAATCGAATAAGGATACTTCGGGGAACTGGAATCAGAGCTCCTATTTCTCCTTTGTCTCCCTTCTCCCTCTTCCATTCCTCCATCTTCCATACTAGGTCTCACTTTCCTTATTCAACCCCAGCTTCTCCACGGCGGCCTGGGCAGCTACCTGGCTGGCGTCTTTTTTATTGTAGGCCTTGCCCTGGGCGAGCAACTGGCCATCTACCACCGCACCGATGGTGAAGAGGCGGCGGCCTCCCTCAAACTTCTCTTCAAGGGTTTCAAATTCGAGGTTCTTGCCATTTTTGTTGGCCCAACCGTATAATTTGTTCTTGTGATTGATTTCGAGCAGTTCCAGATCATCCATAAACATATAGGGCAGGATGATCCGCTCCAAAACCCAGGTACGGGTTTTCTTGAATCCCTTATCCAGGTACACAGCCCCTACCACTGCTTCCAGGGTATTGCCAAAGATCTGGCTCACCTTGAGAGAATTATCAAACTTGTTGAAATAGACGATTTTTTTGAGGCCCATTTTGATAGCCACTTCATTGAGGGTTACCCGGTTGACCATCTTGGAGCGCATCTCTGTCAGGAAACCTTCCTCGCGATAGGGGTATTTTTTGAAGAGAAAATCAGCCACAATACCACTTAAAATGGCATCGCCAAGGTATTCCAGCCGCTCATTGTTATCTGCAGAAGAATCCTTTACCGACCGGTGCGTCAGTGCAGTTTTATATAGGTCGGTATTTCCAGGCGCAAACCCGAGTACGTTTTTCAATTGTTTCTTGAACTCCGTCGTTTCGGGAGAGGAACCTTTCAGAATGCTATCAAATAAACCCACAGATTTCGTTTAGTTACCGGGGTCAATTTAAGCGTTTGGCGCCAGACTTACTAAATTAACCCTCAAATTTCTTCACAATCACACAGGCATTGTGTCCGCCGAAGCCAAATGTATTGCTCAGGGCAGCCCGTACCGTGCGTTTTTGTGCTTTGTTGAATGTGAAATTCAGCCGGGGATCCAGTTCCGGATCATCCGTAAAGTGATTGATGGTTGGCGGAACGATATCATGCACCACTGCCTGAATTGCCGCGATGGCCTCAATTACCCCAGCCGCACCCAGACAATGCCCGGTCATCGACTTGGTAGCAGAGATATTCAGGTTATAGGCATGTTCGCCAAACACGTTCATGATTGCTTTTACCTCAGCTACATCCCCCAAAGGAGTTGAAGTACCATGTGTATTGATGTAGTCGATATCGGATGGCTGCATTCCCGCATCTTCCAGGGCCGCCAGCATTACATTGCGCGCGCCTAATCCTTCCGGATGGGGAGCTGTAATGTGATGCGCATCCGCGGTAGCGCCACCACCGGCAATTTCGCAATAGATTTTGGCACCACGGGCTTTCGCATGCTCCAGTTCTTCCAGGATCAGGATACCGGCTGCTTCACCCATTACAAATCCATCCCGGTCTTTATCATAAGGACGGCTGGCGGTAGCGGGCTCGTCATTGCGCTCACTCATTGCCTTCATGGCATTGAATCCACCTACCCCTGCTTCACTGATAACTGCCTCAGAACCACCACTTACGATGATATCTGCTTTGCCCAGCTTAATCAGGTTAACAGCTTCAATAATAGCATTGGTACTGCTCGCACAGGCACTCACTACAGCAAAATTGGGACCGCGCAGGTTGTGGCGCATAGAGATTTGTCCGGCTGCAATATCCAGGATCATCTTGGGAATGAAGAAGGGATTGAATCGCGGAGTGCCATCGCCTTTGGCGAAGTCCATTACCTCATTTTGGAAGGTAATCAGTCCACCGATTCCACTGCCGAATACCACCCCTGTACGATCAGGGTTGACATTTTCGCGATTCAGTCCCGCATCTGCCATAGCTTCATCTGAAACTACCAGGGCAAACTGGGTGAACCGGTCAATTTTTCGGGCTTCCTTTTTATCGAGAAACTGCGTTGGATCAAAGTTCTTAACCTCACAGGCAAACTTTGTTTTGAATTTGGAGGCATCAAACAAAGTGATATTGTTAGCGCCGGGAGTGCCATTAATCAGACCCTGCCAGTACTCCTCCAGGGTATTCCCGATCGGAGTCAGCGCACCCATACCTGTGACTACAACTCTTTTAAGTTCCATGTAGATTGCCGGATTTTAAAAGTGAATAATCCGCCTTCTTAGCGGAAATGCTTTCGAGAGGCGGATTAAATATTGCCTGAAACGGAGTTCCGTTTACTTAGCGTGCTCTTCTAAATAAGCAACAGCCTGGCCTACAGTAGTTATGGTTTCGGCCTGCTCATCCGGGATAGAGATGTTGAATTCTTTTTCGAATTCCATGATCAGTTCTACTGTATCCAGAGAGTCAGCTCCAAGATCATTGGTAAAAGAAGCTTCGTTAGTTACTTCTGCTTCGTCTACTCCTAATTTGTCAACAATGATCTTTTTAACTCTTGTTGCGATGTCTGACATTGTAGTAAAGTTTAGTTACGGCTGCAAAAATATACTTTTTGGGTAAATAACAATTTTTGATGCTTTTTTTAATTTCTGACCCGAAATCTGGCTGATAAGCTAACACATAGTAGTAAATTTTTTTAAATTACAAATCCGAACAGCACAAAACGCAGCAGATGGCACTTAAAATCATTGACCACGGCACTCCGGAATACCAGCAAATGATCAAGTTGCGGGATGAAATCCTGCGTAAGCCATTGGGACTGAGTTTTAGCCAGGAGGAACTGATGCAGGAGAAAGATCAAATCCTGATCGGGGCTTTTGATGATGATAAGATGCTGGGCTGTTGTATGCTGGTAAATGAAGGGGATGGTGTGGTTCGCCTGCGCCAGATGGCAGTCAATAATAACCTGCAGGGCAAAGGAATTGGCCGGGCACTGATGAACTTTGCCGAAAATATCGCCCGCGACCAGGGTTTCAAACGCCTCACCATGCATGCCCGAAAAACAGCAGTTGGCTTCTATGAACACCTGGGTTACCAGATCTCCAGTGAGGAATTTGAAGAGGTGACGATTCCTCACTACATCATGGAAAAACGCTTACGGTAGGCGAAAAGCAAGTTTTCCGGAATCCCCTTGACCTTTCAATCGCAGTTGTTGCGCCTCTACCTGCAACTCAGTGAAATCTCGAATCATCCAGATCACACGTTCATGATCAAAATTGCTGTTGTTCACAGCCACAACCCGCATACCCGCAGCTAATCCTGATTTGATACCACTGTCGGAATCTTCAAATACCAGGCAGTTTTCCGGATTTATACCCAATTTGGCTGCACCTTTCAGATAGGGCTCAGGATCCGGTTTGCCTTTGGTTACATCTTCCATGGTGATGCTGTCGGTGAAATGCTGATCCAACCCTTGCTGGTGTAAAAAATGCCAGGCACGTTTATGAGGGGAACTCGTAACTAATATAAAGGGTAACCCACGGTCAGCAATACCCGAAATAAATTCCTGCACGCCCGGAATCAGGGCTGGCTGCATGGTTAAATCAAAGGATACGCCATCATCATAAATTTCCTGTTTGCGTACATCATCTGCGTGATGAAATAGTGTATGAATCGTTTCCCAGGTAGTTCTTCCATGAATCTTTTCCTTAATGATCTGTTTATTAAAAGGGATACCTTCCCGTTCTGCCCACTTGCCCCAGAATGTTTCAATAACAGGGTTGGAATCCAGGATCACTCCGTCGAGATCAAATAAGATGGCCGATATCATATGGTTGGTTCTTTTTCTTTTGTTTGGGGAATTTCCACTACCTGCTTGTGCATCCGTTGCAGGAAGGTCAATATGGTTGCCATATCCTTCATGCCTTCCACTACCAGCAGGAAATTCTTTCCGCTTTGTTTCAGGCGTGCATTGTTGGTATAGGTTTGAAGATAAGCCAGGATACTATGAAACAGTTCTGATTCAAAATAAGGTGAATCGTGTTTGTTAACGAAGAAACATTTCAGTACCTGGTCGCGCAACAAGAGCTTTTCAAATCCAAGTTCCACACTGAGTTTGCGAATCCTCACGGTATCAAAGAGATCTTCCACCTGCGGAGGAACCGGACCAAAACGATCGCCCATTTCCTGGTGGAAAGCCTGCAATTCATCCTCTGTTTCACAGTTGTCGAGGCGCTGGTATAAGGACAAACGTTCGCCAATACTTTCAACATATTCATCCGGGATCAGTATTTCCAGATCGGTATCAATGGTACAATCCTGCACATAATCTTCCTGCCGTGCAATTTCTTCTTTGAACAGTTCGCGGAAGGAAGTGCGTTTCAGTTCTCTGATCGCTTCATCCAGGATCTTCTGGTACATTTCAAATCCGATCTCAGCCATGAATCCACTCTGTTCGCCCCCAAGCAGGTTACCGGCTCCGCGGATATCCAGGTCGCGCATGGCAATCTGGAATCCACTGCCCAGTTCACTGTGTTGCTCCAATGTCTGGAGTCTTTTTTTAGAATCCGAAGGCAGGGTACTCATCGGCGGTGCCAGCAAATAACAGAAGGCTTTTTTATTACTTCTGCCCACACGCCCTCTCAACTGATGCAGGTCACTTAATCCAAACTGGTGTGCGTTGTTGATAATGATTGTATTCACGTTGGGAATATCCACACCACTCTCAACGATATTGGTACAAACCAATACATCGTATTTCTTATCGATGAAATCCAGGATACGCTCTTCCAGTTCATGACCTTCCATTTGTCCGTGTGCATAGCCAATACTTAAATCGGGACAATGACTCTGAATGATGGCCGCCATTTCTGCCAGGCCTTTCACGCGGTTGTGAATAAAGAAAACCTGTCCGCCTCTTTCAGTTTCAAAATAGATCGCATCCCGTATAAAATCTTCATTGTACACCTGCACTTCTGTTTGAATGGGTTGCCGGTTAGGCGGCGGTGTATTCATGATACTCAGATCCCGTGCGCCCATCAGACTGAACTGCAGGGTTCTTGGGATAGGGGTAGCAGTTAGGGTGAGGCAATCTACGTTGGTACGAAGCGTTTTGATTTTCTCTTTGTGTGCTACACCAAATTTCTGTTCTTCATCAATGATGAGAATGCCCAGGTCCTTGAATTTTACATCTTTGGCCAGGATGGCATGCGTACCCACCAGTATATCAATCTTGCCTTCTTCAACGCGTTTGAGTGTTTCTTTTTTCTCCTTAGCAGATTTGAACCGGTTGATATAATCCACGGTCACCGGAAAATCACGCAGGCGATCTGAGAATGTTTTATAATGCTGAAAAGCAAGAATCGTAGTAGGTACCAAAACAGCAGCCTGTTTACCATCTACCACTGATTTGAAGGCAGCCCGAATAGCGACTTCAGTTTTACCAAAACCTACATCACCACAAACCAATCGGTCCATGGGCGAAGGTGATTCCATATCTTTTTTCACATCCGCGGTAGCCTTGCTTTGATCCGGTGTGTCTTCATAAATGAAGGAAGCTTCCAGCTCCGTTTGCAGATAGGTATCCGGAGTGTGCTGGAATCCGGTTTGCGCTTTACGTTGTGCGTATAACTGGATCAGATCGAAAGCGATTTCCTTAACGCGGGTCTTGGTTTTCTCTTTGAGTTTGGCCCAGGCATCACTACCCAGTTTGTTTACTTTTGGAACGGTGCCTTCTTTACCGGTGTATTTGGAAATTTTATGCAGGGAGTTGATATTCACATAGAGGATATCACTGTCCTTATAAATGATACGAACAGCTTCCTGCAATTTGCCATTCACATCCAGTTTCTGCAAGCCACTGTATACTCCTACCCCATGATCAATATGTGATACGAAATCACCGGGTTGTAATTCACGCAGGGTACGAATGGTCAGCGCCTTGTTTTTATTGTAGGCCTGTTTAACCTTGTACTTGTGATACCGCTGAAAGATCTGGTGATCGGTATAACAAACCAGTTTCAATCCTTCATCAATAAATCCTCCGTGAATAGCTGCGGGAATCGGAGTGAAATTGATTTCAGCTTTAAGGTCGGCAAAAATGCTGTGTAATCGCTCCAGCTGTTTGGGATTTTCCGCGAAGAGAAACAATTGAAATTTCTTCTTCTCCCATTGTTGCAAATCTTTGATGAGTAATTCAAACTGGCGGTTGAAAGCAGGCTGCGGACGGGTTTGAAAATCTACTTCATAAGCTACTCTTCCCTGCCAATTGGCATGGCCTTCGAGTTCAACGATATGATGGTGTTGAAGAATAGATGCAATCTCCTCAGCTGTGAGAAACTCATCTTTTTTAATAACCGTGCGAATAAGTTTATCTTCTTCCTCTTCTTCGCGGGCAACATGCGCTTCATTTCGGGTGAGGAACAAATCCAATTCTTCTTCCTGCAGTTCGAGGCGTTCTTTTACAAAGGTCCAGTCGTTCATCCAAACCACCGTATTCTCTGGGAAATAATCAAACAGGGAGATGGTAGCTTCATCCGGCATTTCAGCCTGCACATTCGGAATGATATTAACCTGCAAAAGTTTTCGCTCGCTTAGCTGTGATTCAGGGTCGAAGAGGCGGATGCTATCCACCTCATTACCGAAAAGTTCAACCCGATACGGTTTTTCATTGCCAAAGGAGTAGATATCGAGGATGCCTCCACGAACAGCAAATTGTCCGGGTTCATAGACAAAATCAGTCCGGGTGAAACCTGCATCGGTCAACTGTTCATAGAGTTTAACCGTATCCAGGGTATCATTCACTTTAATGCGAATGATATTACCACTGAGCGTTTCTGGTCGTACCAGTTTTTCAAACAGCGCTTCGGGATAGGTGATCACCATCTTTTTATTACCCCCTGCACTGAGTCGGGTCAGGGCTTCCGTTCGCAGCATAACGTGACTGCTATTCAGCAGCCGGTAATTTTTTTTGATACGGAAGGAAGAAGGGAAATAAAAAAGATCCAGTGCTTTGGACAAACTTTCCAGGGTATTGTGGAAGTATGCTGCTTCTTCCGCATCGTTAAGTACAACAACATGATTGAGTTGTTCCGAGACTGAATGTTTGAAAAGCGCTGTCAGCAAGAATTCCGGGGAGCTGCCGGTCAGGTTTTTCAGCACGAGGTGCTGGGGTACGGACATAGTGAGCCTGTCCGCCAATTGAAAGAGGCGGGGGTCTTTAGCGTACTGCTCCAGTAAATGTTCCAAATTCATTACACAAATACCCCCGGTTAAGGGGGTGAAGGGTGCAAAGGTAATACGAATAGTTTTTTATAACTTGTGTCAACCACTAAGCTTATAAAAACGTTTTGTAAAAAAACGTAGGCTTTAACTACTCCGTATGAACAAAGTCATAACTGCTGCCTCACTTACCACAGTAACTGTCATCCTTGCCGGCATTCTTTTATTTTCTGCTGATACCCAGGAAAACGGTTCTATTTACCGGGGAAATAAACCCAGGAAAAAGAAAACTCAGGCCGAGCGGGCCTTTTTTAGTCAACAGCGCGTACAATATGAGTACGATATGCTGAAGGATGGAGGAACCGGCATTTTCCCTATTGGCGTAATGGACAGGGAGTTGGCGATCGCAAGAAGGATTCCGGTTCGGGAGCAGGAGCAGGCAGGATGGTTATCGCCTTTCGCGGATAATACTTACCAGGCTGCGGGACCAGCCAATTTCGGGGGTCGTACCCGTGCGGTAGCATTTGATGTTCGGTTTGGAACAGCAGGAAATAATGTAATCATAGCCGGTGCGGTGAGTGGAGGTTTGTTCAGGTCTACCGATGGAGGAAGCAGCTGGACCAAAGTAACCCCGGACAATGAAATTCACAATGTAACTGCAATAGCGCAGGATCCAAGAACCGGTAAACAGAATATCTGGTATGCGGGTGGGGGTGAGCCATTAGGCAACTCAGCTTCACCCTCTGCGGGAGGCGCTTTTTACCTGGGAAATGGCTTATTTAAATCAACCGATAATGGGGCCACCTGGCAGCGGGTAACCAGCACCTTCCAGGGAAGCCTGGAGGTATTTGATGCCCCCTTTGATATCGTACATAAAATTGTAGTCAACCCCGTAAACGGGCATGTATATGTAGCCGGACACAGAAGATTATTGAGAAGTACAGATGAAGGCGTGAGTTTCCAGGAAGTATTTGCAGGAACTCAGCCTGCAGCAGCAGACAATGGACAACTGGATGTTGCGGTAACGAGTACAGGAAGAGTGTACCTGGCAGTAAATGGAGGATTTGCAGATCAGGACCTGCGTGGGTTATGGGTAAGTGCAACCGGGAATACCAATTCCTGGACCAGATTCGCGGGTGGCCAGACAGTAAACCAGGATTCCATACAGGGCTGGAGAGCGAACTCCTATAACAGTGCAGGAGCGCCAACCACAGCAGCGAAAAGAATTATCATCGCGCTGGCGCCATCCAATAATAATATATTGTACGCCATGTATGAAAATGGCCTTTCTCAGGAAGGAAGCAGTGGTTCGCCGGAGGCAGATCTTTTCAAGTTTGATTTCAGCAATTCGACCTTTACCAATTTGAGTTCGAATATGCCCAATTTCCCGGGACAACGGGATGGCATTGATCCGCTTGCTTTACAGGGTGGGTATAATATGTTGCTGACGGTAAAACCAGATAATCCGAATGTGGTATTTGTAGGAGGAACCAACCTGTATCGTTCTACCAATGGATTTTCCAACACTACTTCCACCAGTTGGATTGGTGGTTATAAATACTGGGGAGCATCTGCTACTACATTCCCTGTAGCTAATTACGATAATAACCACCCGGATATACACAACCTGGTGTTTGACCCCACCAATCCAAATCGTGCGCTCTGTGCAACAGATGGAGGCCTGCATATAACAGATAATATCATGGGTACCGATTCTGAAACTTTGCCGGTTGACTGGACAATGATTACCGGTTATCAGACAACCCAATATTATCATGTGAACCTGGAGCATCGTGCAACCGGCAACCAGGTGAATAATTTCATTGGAGGCATGCAGGACAATGGTGCTTATTTCAGAAATGGAAATGTGAATGATCATGTTCAGGCAGGATCGGGTGATGGTGGTGCTGCTGCCATTGGCAAATTCATCAACTTCAGTGATTACACCTTATTTGTGACAAGTCAGCTGGGAACACTGGTTCGGCTCACACCCAATGCAGCCAATGCAATAGAGCCCTCCAGTGGGTTAACTGCAAATCCGGGAGGAGGTGAAGGTGAATTCGTTACCTATTTTAGCCTGGATAATGATAATCCGGAGAACTTATATTACGCCAATTTCAACCGCATCTTCAGAACTACCAATGCCACCACTGTAACAGCAGGCAGTGGCTGGACAGAATTAACCGGTGTAGCTGCAAAAACCAATGCTGCCAATCCATCTGGAAACGATATTGGCATTCGGGCTATCAAACTCAGTCATGGGCCTTATACCCCAGCGAGTACAATGTATATTGGAACAACAGAGGGAAGAGTATTCCGGTTGAATGATCCACGAAATGCAGCACCTGCAACCCAGCCGGTAGAAATTACGCCTCCGGCAATAAATACCATCCTGAATTCAGCCCGGGTTTGTGTAGGAGGAATTGCCATCAATCCGAATGATGACAATGAAATTATGGTAGTGTACACCAATTACCAGGTAACCGTTGGAGGAAATACCAGGCGCGATTTCAATATCTGGTCAACCAATAATGCGAAATCCGCCAATCCGACCTGGACCATGGTGGAAGGTAATCTAACACTGCCGTCTATACGCAGTTGTGCCATCGTTGCGCGTAAGGATGCAACCGGCAATGAGTTTACGGAATATTATGTGGGAACTTCTGTAGGCTTGTACAGTGCTATCAGCATTCGTGATTCCATTACCGCCAGTAAACCTATTGTATGGAAGCGGGAAGGTGGAAGAACCCTGAATTATGCAGTAGTAACATCACTGGCTTATCGTCCGCAGGACAATGTGTTATTGGTAGGAACGCATGGTAACGGGATGTATTTCACTACGATACCGCAGCCGAATTTCAAACCGAATGTTGGAACCGGCGTGAATGATCCGGTGCGCAATGATAAAAACTTTATCCGCTTCTCTTATCCAACCATAACCAGTAACAACCTGGAGTACCGGGTCGGAAACATGTTTGAGGTGAAAGAGCTGGTGATCCAGGTATATAACCTGAATGGACAGTTGATTTTGAAGAGAACTGGTGGCTATCAGAATGGAAGCATTGATGTCAGCAGGCTATCGAGAGGAACCTATATCCTGACCATAACCAGTAATGATTACAAGCAGCAGTTTGTGAAGAAGTTTTTGAAGAACTAGTATGGAGGAAAGGGCTAAAAAGATATGCATCAGGTCTTTTTCCGGGCGAGGAACCAATTCAAGAATAACGAAAGCAGTAATATAAGCAGGCCACCAAATTCGCGGGATTGTTCAATCCAGGGTTTGGTGGCTTTCATTGTTTGTACAAGACTTTCGGCATCATGTTCCTTTGCCCAACTGATCACCCCGTCGGGTGCTATGAAAAGCCAGGTAGCATAGCCGATGTAAAACAAGGCAGACAAAAGGTATAGAACCGACGGAAATTTTTTCTTAAGAGCCAGCCAACAAAGCCAGGCACCCCATAAATAAATAGGAATCCACAAATAAGGATCCGGATCATTGTATTGCAGCGCTGCACTCAGCAGGAAAAGCACAAGGAATATATAGTTTACCCATTTCATACTTGTAAGATCGGAAAATTCCGGAATCCCTCTTCCTTCCTCCATCTTCCCTTCCCCCATCTTCCATTCCCCCCTTTTCCTTAACTTACTACAAATTGCTGCCTATGCTCCCCCCCTGGCAAACCGGAAAGGTCATCCGCATAGAAAATGAAACCTCCAGTACCAAACGTTTCTGGATCCAGGTACCGGAGCTGGAACGATTTGATTTCAAACCGGGGCAGTTTGTGACCCTGGATTTACCGATTCATGAGCAGAAGAATAAAAGGTGGCGCAGTTATTCCATTGCCTCCTGGCCAGATGGCACGAATGTATTTGAGCTGGTGATTGTGTTACTGGAAGGAGGCTTGGGAACAGAATACCTGTTTAATAAAGTGGAGGTAGGGTCAGAGTTAACTTTTCGCGGACCAGCAGGTGTATTTGTATTACCTGAATCAATCGAGCGGGATCTGTTTTTCATTTGTACGGGAACGGGAGTAGCGCCTTTTCGGTCCATGACCCATTATATACTGGAAAACAATGTACCGCATCAGCATATCTACCTGATATTTGGTTGCCGGAAATTTGGGGATTGTTTGTATGGTCCTGAATTAAAGCAATTGGAAACGGCTGTTCCCTCCTTTCATTATATCCCAACCTTTTCAAGGGAAGAGGCAGGGGATCATTTGGTAAGGACCGGTTATGTACACCAGGTGTATGAGGAGATTTGCAAGGAAAAAAAGCAGGAGAAACCGGAAGGAAACTATCCGGCCCATTTTTATCTCTGTGGCTGGAAGAATATGATAGATGAAGCCAAGCAGCGAATTCTCGCGTTGGGATTTGAGAAAAAAGATATTCACCAGGAATTATACGGATAAGCTCAGGAATGCTTTCTTACAATCGCATCTTTGGCTTTATGCAGGCTGATCACAGGAACTTTCTCCAATTCCGGTTCTTCCTGTTCTGCAGTCAGTTTGTGTAAACGCAGAATTTCGGCATGGTTGTTCACCATTTCCGTTTCCAATTCCAGGATTCTTTTTTGAGATTTTTGCAGTTGTCTGTTCCGACACACAAAACCAAGCAGCACTCCGACGGTGAATACCGCAACAGCGCCCAACAGGACGACCATATTGATACTGGATGGCATCATAGATATTGGTTTGAATCTATAACGCCCCCCTATCTGCCTTATTGCCTGCTTATTGCGAGGCCCGCTTGTTTTTCGATAAGTCGCCTGCGCCCAGATCTTTCTCAATCAAGGGGACCACGGGCGTAGGGGTTTGTTGACTGGCTCTTGAGTGCTGTAAATCAGCGAGTTGCTTCTGAAGTTGAAGGATTTCTGCATGATCCTGCATCTTTTCCCGCTCCAGTTCCATGATTTGTTTCCGCAGGGATCCTACCTGGCCCATTCGGAACAACAGGCCAACGCATACGGCAGCTCCTAATCCAAGAGCAATCACTCCAAAGTGTACAGTAATTTGCATCATAGTGTAAGTCAATAAAATTGTTACGACGCGATGGCTTTTTCAACCATCCCTTTTACGGCACTCATAGGTATTCTTTCCTGCGTCATACTGTCCCGATACCGAACGGTCACTGTACCATCTTCCTTGGTCTGATGGTCGATGGTAATACAAAAAGGTGTACCGATGGCGTCCTGCCGGCGATAACGTTTACCAATGGTATCCTTCTCTTCATAGAAACACCGGAAGGACCCCTTGCAATCATCCATCAGCTGGCGGGCGATCTCAGGCAGGCCATCTTTCTTAACTAAAGGCAGAATGGCCAATTTTATTGGACTTAATTTGGGTGGAAACTTTAATACAACCCGGCTATCTTGTTTGTCGGGTGTGCTAAGATCCTGTTCTTCATAGGCTTCGCTGAGAACCATCATCACCGTGCGGTCGAGCCCGATGGAGGTTTCTATTACATACGGAATATAGTTTCCATACGGTTTTCCATTCGCGTCTAAATCATTGTCAAAATACTGCATTTTTTTCTTACTGTACTCCTGATGATTACGAAGATCAAAATCAGTCCGACTATGAATACCCTCTACCTCTTTAAAACCAATGGGGAAATTGTACTCGATATCACAGGCCGCATCTGCGTAATGGGCCAGTTTAACATGGTCGTGGAACCGGTAGCGGTCAGCCGGGATACCCAGTCCCAGGTGCCATTTCATGCGTTCCGCTTTCCAGTATTCGTACCATTCTTTTTGTGTGCCGGGGCGTATGAAAAACTGCATTTCCATCTGTTCAAACTCCCGCATGCGGAAAATGAACTGCCGGGCAACGATTTCATTTCTAAAAGCTTTACCGACCTGGGCAATCCCGAAGGGGATTTTCATCCGGCCGGTTTTCTGCACATTCAGGAAGTTTACAAAGATACCCTGGGCAGTTTCGGGCCGCAGGTATACCATATTATCATCATTTTCACCACTTACTGCACCAAATTCTGTGGCAAACATCAGGTTGAACTGGCGTACATCTGTCCAGTTACAGGTACCACTGATACTGCATTTGATCTTATTTTCTTCGATAAGGGATTTGAGTCCGGCAAAATCTTCTTTTGCCAGTAGCTGGTCCATTTGGGTTAACAGGGCATTTCCAGCTTCTTCAGACAGGGTTTCAACGTGGGCTTCAATAAGATGGTCAACCCGGTAGCGTTTCTTGCTGTCCTTGTTATCGATCATCGGGTCACTGAAATTATCCACGTGACCGCTGGCTTTCCAGGTGGTAGGATGCATAAAAATGGCCGCATCGATCCCAACAATATTTTCATGCAACTGGGTCATCCACTTCCACCAGTCGTCGCGGATATTCTTCTTCAGCTCACTGCCATACTGACCATAATCGTATACGGCACTCAATCCATCATAGATCTCACTGGAGGGAAAAATGAACCCGTATTCCTTACAATGGGAAATAATCGCCTGAAACTTATTGTTATCACTTGCCATAGGTGCGCAAATATAGTAAAATACTTCACCCGTCCGGTGGCACCGGACGGGTGAAGGGAAGCGTTAGAGTTTTTCGTTGGAGCGATGGCGGTCCTGATCCCGGAGGGTTTTTTTGGCCATATTCTTTTGGAAGGCAGCGTTCAGGTCTACGCCTGTTTGGTTGGCCAGGCAGATCAGCACCCAAAGTACATCGGCCATTTCATCCCCGAGCTCGCGGCCCTTGTCAGATTCCTTGAAGGATTGCTCTCCGTATTGCCGAACCATGAGCCGGCTCAATTCCCCCACTTCCTCCATCAAAATACCCAGATTCGTGAGTTCATTAAAGTACCTGACACCGATGGTGCGGATCCATTCATCCACCTGCTGCTGCGCTTGTTTTATGGTTATGTCTTGCATATTTTCTTCGTTTACCCGTCCGGTGCCACCGGACGGGTGGTTATTCTTTTTGTTTGGTGTCCATGAGGATGGTCACAGGGCCATCGTTGACCAGGGAGACTTTCATGTCGGCGCCGAATACCCCGGTACCAATGGGTTTGCCCAGCTCAGCCTCCAGGCGTGCGATCAGTTTTTCATAGAGTGGAACTGCCACAGGCGGTTTGCTGGCCCGGATATAGGAGGGGCGATTTCCCTTTTTGGTACTGGCATGCAGGGTGAACTGGCTAACCAGCAGCAGTTCACCGCCAATATCTTTAAGAGAACAGTTCATTACACCCTCCGCGTCATTAAAAATCCGCAGCTGAACAATCTTGGCGCTCAGCCAGGTTATATCTTCCTCCGTATCTGCATCTTCAATGCCTACCAGCACTAACAAACCCGGACCAATTGCCGATACCTGATTCTGGTCAATTTCCACCGAAGCAGATTCAACCCTTTGTATAACTACTCGCATTAATTTGTACCTTTCCTATGTGAGGATCGAAAATAGATATTCTGCGCTTACCCTGCTCTGTTGGATCCTGTGGATTTTACCTTCCTGCCAAAAAGCCGGGGAGGATGAACTCCCGGAGCAAGCCAACCTGGAATTTCGTTTTCACCCCCTGATGCAAGGAACTCCTATTAGCTTTGACCAAACCTATACGCTTCCAAACGCAGAAAGATTCGAACCGAGGGTTTTTAAGTTTTACAGTGGACAAATAACCGGCCAAAGAGTAGGTGGAGGAACTATCAACAGCACCGGTGATCCTTATTACCTGGCAGATGCAGCGCAACCAGCAAGCCTTATAATAAAAACAAGGATTCCCGCAGGCAGTTATCAATCTTTTCAATTTTTATTGGGAGTTGATAGTGCCCGTAATGTAAGTGGTGTGCAAAGTGGTGCACTGGATCCACTCCAAGGCATGTTCTGGACCTGGAACAGCGGTTATATATTCGCCAAACTGGAAGGTCGGAGCCCCGATGCCACAACTCCAAACAATATGGTTGAATACCATATCGGTGGTTTTCGCATCCCCTATAATGCAGCCCAAACTATCAGTTTACCGGTTTCAGGAGCTGCCCAATTAAAAGCGGGACAAACACTGGTAGTAGATATTGATGTGGAGCTGGAAAAATGGTTTACAGGTCCTTATCCTTTGAGCATTGCCAGCAATGCCGTATCCATGACCCCAGGTGAACTAGCATGGAATATCTCCCGCAATTTCAGTGGGTTGTTTACCGTTACCCAAAGCAGTGTGGAAGAATGAAATCGATTTATTACAGCACCCTGATCCTGTTTCTCTTTGCCCTGATGCAATGGGGCATCAGCTGTTCTAAAAACGATGCAGGAAAGGGCAAACTGGAATCCATCGAATTTCCAAAACCAGCCGGATGGCCCGACCCTGTTTATGATTTCAGTTCCAACCCGCTTACCAAAGAAGGAGTGGAACTCGGGAAAAAATTATTTTTTGACGGACGACTCTCCAAAGATGGGAACTTTCCCTGCGTAAGCTGTCACCAACCCTTTGCAGCCTTTGCCACTTTTGAGCACGATCTGAGTCATGGTTTTAATGATCAGTTTACTACGCGCAATGCACCCGGACTCTTCAACCTTGCCTGGCATAGTAATTTTCATCATGATGGAGGGATTACTCACCTGGATCTGCAGCCGCTTGCGCCAATCACTGCACCCAATGAGATGGCCGAGACCATCGAAAATGTCTTAAATAAACTGAATGCGGATGCCAATTATCAGAAGGAGTTTGACAGGGTATTTGGGAGTCCGGAGATCACCACGGCAACTATGACAAAAGCCTTATCACAGTACATGCTGATGCTGGTATCGGCCAATTCCAAATACGACCAGGTAAAACGCGGGCAGGCACAATTTGATGTAAACCAGGAAGCAGGTTACAAAATCTTCCTGGAAAAAAAATGCAACAGTTGTCATGTGGAACCCTTGTTCACCAACCTGGAGTTTATGAGCAACGGACTACCACTAAATCCTGCATTTAATGATGTAGGTCGCATGCGCATCACCGGTAGTAAGGCAGATTCCCTCAAATTCAAAGTACCGAGCCTTCGTAATGTGGCACTCACTTTCCCCTATATGCACGACGGCCGCCTCTGGAACCTGGAAGATGTATACCAGCATTACAATCAGACGATACCGCTAAGTGCAGTGGAACGTTCTTTACTGACAGAATTCCTGAAGACATTGACCGATGAGAAACTGATCAATGATCCATTCCTCACAAGATGAGTCGTGAGGAGGGGACAGAGGAGAAGGGAGGAATGGAAGATGGAGGAAAGGAAGAGGAAACAAAGGAGGCACACAGTTTTCCTGAAGCCGTAATCGAAGCGGATTGGGAAGAGAAAGCAATCCAATCAAAGGGGGAATTCAATTTTGCTGATCTATAAATTTATGAGCCAAATAAGAGTATTTGTGAGCCAATTAGAGGTACTTGTGAGCCAATTATGCAGTATTTGGGCCAAATTCTGTGTATTTTGAGCCAATCAGGGCTAAACATGAGCCAATTATTTTTGGTTCCCAAATGGAAGCCTGCAGCCATCAAATGCTGTAGCAGCGGGAGTTGCAAAGCAAAACAACGTCCAGGTTAGCCTTCACTTCAGATCAATTTTTTTTGTTCATCCTACGCCATCCTTCGTCTTCCTACGTATTCCTAGGTCATTCATTTGACCCACCAATAACCCAACAACGTCCCAGAACCGCTACGCCTATACCCTTTCCTCCCTTCCTCATCCATTCTCCCTTTTCTCCATCTTCCATTCCCCATCTTCCTTTCTCCCTTCTCCTTTGTCTCCTTTTCCATACTACTTCTCCCCCTTCCTCCTCTGCCTTATCGCCTCCAGTGCCTGGCGCTCCTTTTCCAATTCGGCCTGCTGGCTTTGGAGGGATTGACTGTTCTCAGTGATCTTTTCTTCCAATTGCAATTTTTTCTTGGAAAGATCAGTGGAGTCATTCAGTAAGGAAGTGTATTTCTTTTCCGCTTTGCGAATTACTTCTTCCTGTGCCGCGATATCCAGCTTCAACTGATACTCTTCTACATCAGGCACCAACTTATCCAGAAAGTGCCGTGCTTCGCTTACTCCCGCCTGATCGGAACCCGACTTGGCAGTGATCAGTTCATTCGGTTTGGTAACCACCATATAAACCACAGCAGCTTCTTTTTCTTTTCGACTCTTACGTTCCACTTTCAGATAGGCATCGTAGCGATCGGAACCACCCAAATCAACATTCCTGAATACTTTATAATCTTTAGCATTGGCCGGCTTTTGTCCTTTTTTACTGAAATGCTCATCTACTGCCGCCTCAATTGTAGAAGGTGCATAAGGCAGTTCAATAACTGCAGCAGGCAGTTTTGATTTTTGATACTCGGCAATTCCCTGAACGGATTTTGCCTGCGCCATTGCAATTACTGAGAATAAAATAAGTCCTGCAAAGAAGCTGATCTGTTTCATAATCCCTGATTTTCGTTGATCAAATGTACAAAATGCCGGCAGCCTGTTGAATTCCGACTATTTTTGTCCAAACAACCAGCAAGATTTGAGCGGAATAAAAAAGTTAGCCGGACAAACACTTTGGTATGGCGTACCCACCATCGTAGCCCGCTTTATGGGCTACCTGATGAATATGGCCCTGCCCTTTCTTTTTGCACAACCGGCAGTTACCGCTGATATCACCCAGGTATATGCGATGATTCCATTTCTGAATATTTTATTCACGTATGGAATGGAAACTGCCTATTTCAAATTCAGCCAGGACAAGGATAAACACCAGTTATTTAACACGATATCCATCTCGCTGTTCACCACCAGCCTGGTTTTTGTAGCACTTCTTTATTTTAATAAAGAAAGCATAGCGAGATGGGCTAACCTGGAGGCACACCCGGAATATATTCTGTACATGATTGGGATCCTGCTTTTTGATACCCTCTCCACCCTGCCCTTTGCCAAACTGAGACAGGAAAACCGTCCCCGGAGATATGCTTTTGTGCGACTGATCGGTATTCTCCTGAATGTTTCAATTGTATTCCTATTTCTGGGCTTTTTACCCGGGTATGTAAGCAAGCATCCCGAGAGTCCCCTTCGCCTGATCCAGCAACTGGATATTGGAATCGGCTGGTATTTAATAGGTAATCTGTTAGGCAGTATCCTAACCTTTCTTCTACTGGTGAAAGAACTGCGCGGATTTGAATGGAACTTTGATAAAGCGCTCTTTAAGGAAGTAATGCAGTATAGCTATCCGCTGATCATTGTAGGCCTGGGTGGCATGGTGAATGATGTACTAAGCCGACTGATCTATCAGCATGTGGTGGATCTGCCCGAAGCGGAGGCCAAACATGAACTGGGCATATTTGCCAACGTGTACCGGCTGGCAGTGCTCATAACGATTTTCATACAGGCATTCCGGATGGCAGCAGAACCGTATTTTTTCAATCAGTCCAGGGAAGAAGGCGCCCAAAAAGGTTATGCGCGTGTGATGAAATTCTTTGTGCTGGCCTGTTGTTTTATGTTTCTGCTTATCGGCCTCAACCTCGATTTCCTGAAATGGATCATCACGTTAAAGTCGGCCGCCTGGGGTGAGGGCATGTATATTGTGCCCTTGCTGGCGATGGGTAATATCTTCCTGGGTATTTATTATAACCTCAGTATATGGTATAAACTCACCGGCAAAAATCTCTATGGGGCCTATATCACGGTGATCGGTGCTGTTATCACCATTTTGCTGAATATCCTGCTGATACCGGTATTACATTACCTGGGTGCAGCAATCGCCACCTTTACCTGTTACCTGGTAATGATGATACTCAGCTATTACTGGGGTCAAAAATATTACCCTGTGCCTTATGCGAAAAAGAAACTTATCTCCTACCTGGTACTGGTTAGCCTGATAGTAGGCCTTCACCGCCTGATCCTGATGGCTTATTCCCCGCTCTGGTTCAGCCTGCTCACCGGGCTGCTACTGCTGGCAGGGTTTGTTTATTTTGTGAGTAAGGTGGAGGAGAGGGAATGGAAGAAAGTGAGACGTCAGACGTGAGACGTGAGAAAGGGGAGACAAAGGAGACAGGACACAAAGGAGACTCCAGCCTCCAGTATCCTTTGTCTCCTGTTCCATACGTTTCACATCTCACGTCTCACGTCTCACTTAAAAAAGGATTCCCCCTCTTCTCATACCCAATCGTAGTGCTTTCACCGTGGCCGGGGTAAACCCGGACTTCATCCGGCAGGACGAACAATTTTTGCCGGATGCTGTTGAGCAATTGCTGGTGGTTTCCGCCGGGAAGGTCAGTTCTCCCAATGCTTCTGCGAAACAGCACATCCCCTCCAATCAGGAAGGCCTGCTTTTCACAATAGAAGCAAACATGTCCGGGTGAATGACCAGGTGCTTCAATAACCTGCAGTTCATCTTCACCCAGGCGGATGATATCACCCCCCTTAAAGTAGTGAAGTGGACCTTCATACGATTGGAAAGGCAGGTTCCAGCGCCGACCGGCTTCCGGGGCATAGTCCAGCACAATTTTTTCCGCCGGGTGCAGGTAAAGGGGAAGTCCCCAGGTTTCGTGCACAAAGCGGTTACCAAAAACATGATCAAGATGACAATGCGTGTTCAACAACTGTTTGGGAGTAAGTTTCGTAGTTGTTATAAAGGATTTCAGCTGCTGCTCCTCTCCCTGGTGGTAACAACCGGGGTCGATGATCAGGCAATCACCCGATTCATTATATAACACATAGGTATTTTCCGCGATGGGACTGAATTCAAAAAAATGGATTGTTAACATAGCTCTATTATTTAGTCGGGATTTCCGGGTTACCCCTGAAAACCATAATTTTAGACCACAATCACTGGGTATGCAATTTCCGAAGAATCATTTGTATTTGCGCGTTAGTACCAGGCTGGCCCTCTTAATCCTTCTCCTATGGAACGGTATCAGTCCCCTGAGCGCACAGGTAAACACGGTCGAATTTGGTAAAAACCGGGTGCAATACAAAAAGTTCAAATGGCAATATTATCAGACAGAAAACTTCAATACATACTACAGTCAGCAGGGGGAACCCATCGCTAAAATTGTAGCACAACTGGCCGAGAAAGAGCTACCGGAAATTGAAACCTTCATGGAATATGGCTTGCAGCGCCGCGCAAATATCGTGATGTACAACAGTTACAACGATATGCAGCAAACCAATATCGGGCTCTCCACTGATATCCAGATAAATGGTGGAAATACCAAGCTGGTTAACAATAAAGTGATTGTTCATTACAACAGTGATCATAACAACCTGCGCATCCAGGTCAGACAGGGAATTGCAAAAATTCTTTTGGATAATATTCTCTTTGGCGATGACCTGGGTGAGTTTGCTGCCAACCAGGCCTTACTTGATTTACCCAAATGGATGACCGATGGTTTTGTGGCCTATGCGGCAGAGAACTGGAGCACACAACTGGATGATCAGTTGAAATCAGCCATGCTCTCTGGCAGATACCGGAATTTCTATCAGTTTGCATTTGAACAACCGGATCTTGCCGGACATGCATTTTGGCGCTATATCGAGGAGATTTATAAAAAGGATAATACCAAGTATTTCCTTTACCTGGCAAGATTGTACCGCAACCTGAATGGTGCTTCTAATCGTATTGCGAAGAAGAAATTCAAAGAAGTACTGTCTGATTTCATGAGTTATAATGAGGATAAGTACTACAAGGATATCCGCGGAAGAAGAAACAATCCGAAAGGAACCATGTCGGTAGTGGAAGAGGTGAACAAAAACCTCGACTATTATAATTTCACTCCGAACCCGGTGGCCAGAAGCCAGGCTTATGCAGTGGTGGAATTCAAAAAAGGATTGCAGTGCGTACTGTTCTATGAAGATTATGTAACGAAAAAAGTACTGCTGAAAAATGGGGTTCGCAGCAAAACAGGACCCGCATTATCCCTTACTAGCCTGGAATGGCAAAGGGAATAAACTGCTTGTGGTGTACAGTACAGAAGGCAAGATCCGTATGTTCACCTATGATATTTTCAGCAAGATTAAACGCGACAAACTGGTACTGGATCAGTTTGAACAGATACAGGATATCAAGTTCATGAACGATGACAATACGCTCCTGCTGAGTGCTGTGAAAAACGGCCAGTCTGATATCTTCACCTTTAAAATCGACAGAGAAAGAGTAGAGCAGGTAACCAATGATGTGTATGATGATCTGGATCCCAGTTTTGTGAGCTTCCCCAATAAAATGGGAATTCTTTACGCATCCAACAGGCCATCCGCGAATGCGCCATCAGCCGATACCGTATTGCCTTCCAACTATCGGTATAATATTTTCCTGGTTGATAATTTCAACAAAAGTGAATTCAAGCAGATCTCCCAGTTGAGTAATCTGAAATATGGCAATGCGCGTTATCCAACGCAGTACAATACCAATCACTTCACTTTTGCAGCAGATGAAAACGGTATCAATAACCGCTATGCCGGTTTCTTCGCAACTACAAGGGCGGGAGTAGATACTATTTACCAGGTGGGTGATGATATCCTTCGCAATCCTGATTACAGGGATTTGGATTCACTGTTGAAGTTCTATGACAAAACAGAGCCTGATACGATTTATACTTTTTCTATCACCAATGATTCGGCTTATGTATTTCCTATCACCAACTACCAGAGTGGATTGAAGGAAACCAAATCGGCCGGAGACAATGATATTGTAAGTGAAGTACGCCAGGAAGGAGAGCTAAAATTCCTGTATAAGCTGAAGGTGGACGAGAACACGTTGCGTAAGAGGAATATCAATCCAAGGCCAACAGATTTCCGCAAACGGACAGTAGACCAGTTAAGAATGGCAAGGGGTATTCCTGCACAAATTCGTCCGACTGCGCCTGTTGATACAGCCAAAAAAGTACCCATCATTGAATTTGAAACGGAGTTTGATGATGAGCCGGTAGATTCTGCTGCCATCGCCCGAAACAGGCAAAAAAGACTGGAAGAAGAAGCTCCAACGGTGTTGAAGAAAGCCGGACGATTTGACTATACCTGGAAATTTTCTGTGGACCAGGTAACCGGTTCTTTGTTCAACAACGATGTATTGGTAACCCGCTATGAACCCTTCACCGGATCATTGCCAGTTACGAACAGTGCCAATAATGGATTCAATGGCATGTTCAAAGTGACTGTATATGATATGATGGAAGATCTGCGATTTACGGGTATGTTCAGATCGCCATTGATCAATACAGCCGGACAAGGATTTCCTATCAACGTAGGACAACCGAATATTTTTATCCCGGGTTCTCAGTCGCTCTTTAATTCCGGTTCTGAATACCTGGCAAGGGTGGATTATCTGAAACATCGCTTTGATTATAGTGCCTTGTATTATCGTCGAACCGATGTGGGCTCAGCCAACCTGGGTGGAGGTATTTTCGGTCCGGCTAAGTTATTCACCAATCTCTACCAGGTAGGAGTACGTTATCCCTTTGATAAAATCCGGAGTTTGCGAATCAATGCAGGCGTACGTTCTGACAAAGTGGTAATCAAAGCCATCTCAGATCCTCCGCAGACTCTGACCATTGATGATGCCAAACAGACCTATGGTTTGTTGCGTCTCGAATATGTACATGACAATACGGTTCAGAAAACCCTGAACATATTAAACGGACTTCGTTACAAAGCCTATATTGATTACAATACACAACTGGCGAATACCAATAAAACCATTGCTGGTAGAAACACTTTCAACCTGGGTTGGGATGCGCGTTATTATTATCCCATCTTCCAGAACTTTATCTGGGCAGGACGTGTTGCTGCAGACTTCTCCTGGGGTGATAAAAAAATCGTGTACTACCTGGGTGGACAGGATGGATGGTTATTCCCCAAGGCTAACAATGAAGTACAACCGCAGGACCCCGACTATGCCTTTCAGGCATTGGCAGTGAACATGAGAGGTCACCGGCAGAATATCACCAACGGAAACAATGCGGTAGTAATAAACAGTGAATTCCGGTTGCCTGTATTTACTACGCTATTGAAGCGCCCGATCAACAATGCGTTTTTACGGAATTTCCAGTTGGTGCAGTTTGTAGATTTGGGAACTGCGTGGAATGGAAGTTACAATGGCATTCAGCGCCCTTCGAGAGTGTACCAAGAAGGAAATGTGCTGGTTAAGATCAAAGCGGGTGGTGTTGGTCCATTTGTTGGTGGATACGGGTTTGGTGCAAGATCCACGCTGCTGGGATATTTCCTGAGACTGGATACCGGTTGGGAAATGAATGGCGTATTCAAAGGCAAACCTATCTGGCATTTTGCAATGGGTATCGATTTCTAAACAAACAGCAAGGCATAAACGAAGAGGCTGCATCAGTAATTGATGCAGCCTTTTTTGTGGGATCAGGAGGATACCGGTACAGCAGGGTACCAGTTGATTTTCCGTGTACCATACATAACCAGTGCGAGAATCAGGAAGAGGCCGATGCTTCCAACCAGGAGGGCTGTGTCTTCCAGGCGAACCAGAATGAAGGCAAAGAGATAAAGACAACTAAGCACGAGCGCAAACAGAGACGCTGTCTTCCAGCTTTTGAAATGCGCATTTGCATAGAGGGTGATCAGCAAAATGGTGGCAATCGCTGCAATTCCATAGGCCGAATCAAAAGGCAGAAATTCCGAAACAGATAACAACAGCGTATAAAAAACAGAGAGTGCAATACCTATAAGTACATACTGAACCGGGTGTACCGGTTTCTTCTGCATCAGCTCAATTACGAAAAAGAGAGAAAATGTAAGACCAATAAAAAGGATGGCATATTTCACACTGCGTTCTGTTTTGGCATAATGATCTGCTGGCTGGATCATGGACACACCAAAAGAAAAATCAGTCTCGTTGAGATCCACTTCGCGCAGGATGGTACCGAAGGGCAGATTGGCTTTGCTAAAGGACCAGCTGGCTGTAAATCCACTATCCTGAACAGTATGTTTAGCTGGTAAACTGGTACCATCAAAGGAAGGACTATGCCAGGTTGATTGAACATCGTAGGTACTGTTACCTGCAAGGGGAATAAAATGCAATTGTTCACTACCCCGAAGTTTCAACTGTGTTGAAAAGCTAAGTTTGGCAGGATTCAGACCGGTTAAATCAACGGGTGCTGAAAGCCCTGTTTTGACCAATTCCTTATTGGATAAACCAGGAGATAATTCCAGTTCCTGCGCATCGAGCTTAACCACAACTTTTTCTTCAATCCCCTTGATATCAGACAAGCCCAAATTGATGCTGGCATCTTTCCAGATAACCTGTTCCGGTAGGATTTCTTTAGGTAACTGAATGGCAAAATGACCGGAGAATTTTGTGTCTGTGCGGTACAGCAGCACTTTGTAAATACTGCGGGTGCGTACAACCGGTTCCATTGTACTGCCAACAGTAAGATCCTCCGGAAGTACCAGCAACTCTTTTCGGATCATCGTTTCTTTACCTTTCTCATCTTTAAAAGGTTGCTCATAAGGTAACACGAGGAAGATACCGGATAATTCCTGCGCACCGGCCCATCGCTTGCTGTCTTCCTCCACAATTTCGCGTTGGCGGGCTTTGCGTTCCTGCACCAGGCTGGAAATAAAGAGGGTGGGAATCATCATAAGCAGGATCAGAACCCCGGTAATGATTCCTTTAAATAAAATCGGAGAGTTGGTTTGTTGTTCCATAATTGATTGGTATGATTGATTTAGTATAAGCACATGGTAAATACGTTTCCTTGTCAGGTAACTGCCAAGTATAACCGAAAGTAGCAGCGCGGCTGTAAGTGCCATCCACAATTGCCATTCCTCTGGTCTGCCTCCCAGGAAGAAAATGAGCAGGGCCATTCCTGCGGAATGTATCAGCACGATTCCTGCCAGCAGCAACAGGAAAGATTTCAGGCGTCGGGGGTATTGATCCATTGTACGGGTGATGATCACCGTTCCAACAAATACTACTACCAGGGAAGGAATACTGGCAATTAAGCAACCTGGAACCAATGCCAGCAGCCAGTTCATATCGTCTTCTGGTAGGAGCAATAAAAAACCCACCATCAACAGGAGCGCAAAAATCAGGGCAGTGCGGATCCATATATAGATCGCCATCAGAGCAAGAGCAGAAAACTTATTATTCAAAGCGCTTTGCATTTCAAAGTATTTAGGTAAAAAAAATTTACTGTATCGATCGGATCATTTTTTCCAATGCATCCAGGTGCTGTTTGAAGGCTTTTTCGCCTGCTTTTGTTACGGAATAAGAGGTATTTGTTTTACGCCCGATAAAACCTTTCTGAACTTTTAGATACCCGCTGTCTTCCAGGGTTTTAAGGTGAGAAGCCAGGTTGCCATCAGTTACACCAATGAGTTCTTTGAGCTCGTTGAAGCTCATCTTCTCATTCACTAATAGTGAACTCATGATACCAAGCCGGATACGGCTATCGAAAATTTTATTTAACTGATCTATCGGATTCATGTTTGTCGCGGCTTAATTCCTTTCATATTTCCACCACATAGCAATTCCATATACAATGTGCAAGATACCAAATCCAAAGGCCCAGGCAGCCAGTCCGTTACCTGGAAACCAAAGGCAATACAAGCCGGTTAGCAGCTGTCCATATCCTAAAAACCGGATTTCACCCAGGGTATATTTACTGCCATTCACCAGTGCGAGTCCATAAAAAAGCAGGGAGCTGGCTCCAACCAGTGAATAGTACTGCATTTCCATCAGGTGGAAAATAAAGACCGCACCAATGGCCATAGGTAACATGGTATTCCAGAGCAGTTTGCGTGCAGTTGTACCCCAAATAGCCACCCCGTCCTTTTTGGAGCGGGTATAGGTAAAAAAGAAAGCAAGTACCAGGGCGCTGATAAAAACCAGGCCGGCGATAACGATCAGGTCCTGTTTCAGGCAGGCGGGACAAGCATCCGGTGTACCATATGCATTGGCATAATAGGCTTTTATGTAACGGTTGGCAAAAAAGGCACCCGCCAGGGCCGAAAAACCAGCTGCAATCCCACTCCAGCCACTCAGGCTGATGAACCGGCTGCTTTTTTCCATCATCTGGCGGATCTCCCGAAGGTCCTGGTATGAACTTGTTTCCATATTTACTAAAGCACTTTGAATTTCAAAGTAAGTAAAGGAAATCCGGATTTCAAAATATTCCTTTTTAACACATCTGTTAAATTCGGTAAATCCTTCGTTCTATATCCTAATTTTGCGCTTCTATGGAACTGAGACCCATTCGGCTACGTGCAGTCGGGCTAGTGCTTTCCTTATTATTAACCTTATTCACCCAGGCGCAGACCAAAACCATCCGGGGCTATGTGAAGGACAAATTAAGTGAGGAGAGGATCCCCTTTGCATCGCTTCAATTCCTCGCCAGTACCCAGGGAAAACTGACTGACTCGGCGGGGCATTTTGAATTTCGTTTTGCGGAATGGCCTACTGATACGCTGGTTGTAACCTATGTGGGTTACCAGGATCTGAAAATACCCATTCATCCGGGCATGACCCAAATTTCGGCCGACGGCCAGGTAATGGAGCTGGTGCTGGCATTGGAACGCGGTAAATACACCAAGGAAGTTGTCGTGAAGCGTAAAATTGATCGCGGCTACCTCATGTGGAAAAGAATCAACAAGCGTAAACCATACAACGACCGCTACCGGTTCAACAATTTTACCTACGAATTATACAACAAGCTGGAACTTGACCTGAACCGTATCAATAAGGAAAAATTGAAGGAATTAGGTCCGCTTAAGCCCTTTGATTTCATTTTTGATAATGTGGATACCTCGGAAGGCCAGCCTTTTCTCCCGGTTTACCTGACTGAAACCATTTCCAATTATTATTATCAGAAATCACCCTGGAGAACCCGTGAAATTATCAAGGGAGTTAAAACCATGGGGGTTGAGAATGAGAGTATATCCAAACTGCTTGGAGGAACTGAACAGAATATCAATATCTACAACAATTTTATTCCGGTTTTTGACAAACAGTTTGTGAGTCCGTTGAGTGATAATGGTCCGGCTTATTATAACTATACGGTACTTGACACCCAATATGTAGCCGGCCAGCGACTGATTCATTTTGTGTTCCAGCCTAAACGCCGGGGTGAAAATACCTTTGAAGGGGATGCCTGGGTACATGATCCAACATGGGCCATCCAGAAAATGACCCTGCACCTGAGTAGAGAAGCCAATATCAATTTTATTGACAAACTTTCCCTGATCCAGGAATATGCGCTGATCAGCGACAGCACCTGGTTTCTTGCAAAAGATAAATTCGTGGCAGATATTGCACCGATCGGAAAATCGAGGTTCGGGGTGATTGGCAGAAAAACCACTACCTATAGAAATGTGGTAGTTGACCAGCCCTTTATCCGGGATTCCATTGCAAAAAATAAAGTTCAGTCCGAGATCCTGTTTGCGGAAGGTGCTATGAAAAAAGAGGACAGTTACTGGTCTGATTCCCGGCATGAATCACTTACCAAAAATGAGAAAGCGATTTATGACATGATTGACACGCTGCAGAAAATGCCGCTGTTCAAACGTTATGTAACTACGCTCAACTTTTTGGCTACCGGTTACCGCAATGTGGGCAATTTTGAAATCGGTCCCTGGTACAATTGGTTCACGGGTAACCTCTGGGAAGGATTCCGTACCCGTTTTGACCTTGGAACCAATACCAAATTTCATAAAGATCTCTACCTGCATGGCTACCTGGCCTATGGCTTTGGAGATCGGGTGTTTAAATACAAAGCAGAGGCCAAGTATTTATTCAGCAGATCACCCCGCTCGTATATTCATGGTAGTTATACCAAGGATTTGGATAATGGACAGGTTTATTATGATGAAATAAGTACCGATAACATCTTTGCACTTGCTATCCGAAAGCCGGGCATACCAATCAAGTTCATGCAGATCAAGGAAGCGAAGCTGGAATACTTTAAAGAATGGAGTCCCGGCATATCGGCTACCATTATTGGTACACATAAAAGTTTTGATCCGCTGAAAAATATTCCGCCGAAGGAGATATTCCAGATCAACGGAGAAAAAGGAACGCCCTTAACCAATTTCGAAATGGCAATTAAATTGCGATTTGGTTATAATGAGCGATTCTTTGAAACCAATTTCAACCGCTTCAGCCTGGGCAGCTCCTATCCTATTGTTGAGTTTATGTATGCACGTGGCTTTCCGGGTGTATTTAACAGCGATTACAGCTACAATAAATATTATCTCAGCATTTCCGATTATGTAAAAGTAGCTCCTGTGGGAACACTCTACTATAATCTGTTTGGAGGAAAAACTACCGGTACTCTACCTTACATGTTATTGAATGTTGCACCTGGTAACGAAATTTATTACTACAATAAATATGCATTTAACCTGATGCAGCGATTTGAGTATATCCATGATCGTTATATAGGATTCAATGTAGAGCATAATATCGGCAATGGGATATTCAGGCTGATACCACTGACCCGGAAATTAAAATTCCGTCAGTTCTGGACAGCAAAAGGAATCAGTGGTGATTTGTCTGAAGCGAACCGCGCGTTGAATTTTGATAACGCGTTCAACCAGTTCCAGAACCTGGATGGAAAAACATACGTTGAACTAGGTACCGGGGTAGATAATATACTGAAGGTATTCCGGCTGGATTTCGTCTGGAGGGTAAGTCCACGACCCCTTCCAGAAGCAAGAGTGGGTCGCTTTGGCATTTTTGGCAGTTTCCGTTTGGCATTCTAAGCCCGAACCAGTATATTTTGCTTATCTTAAAAAGCAAAATTCGATGCATGCCGGAAAAATACATTTTATCACTCGACCAGGGAACTACCAGCTCCAGAGCTATATTATTTGATAAATACGGTCAGATCTGTCATATCGCGCAGAAAGAATTCACACAACTATATCCCCAACCCGGATGGGTAGAACACGATGCGGAGGAAATATGGGCCACACAGTTTTCTGTGATGGCAGAAGCCATCGCAAAAGCCTCCTTAACAACTGCCGATATTGCTGCCATTGGCATCACCAACCAGCGGGAAACAACAGTGGTTTGGGACAGGACCAGCTCCAAACCGATTTACAATGCCATCGTTTGGCAGGATCGCCGAACAGCAGGTTATTGTGATCAACTCAAAGCAGATGGACTGGCTCCTCTTATCCAGACCAAAACCGGTTTGGTAATTGATGCCTATTTCTCTGCTACCAAACTGAAATGGATCCTGGATAATGTAAGCGGCGCAAGAGAAAAAGCAGTGAAAGGAGAACTTGCATTTGGAACTATCGATTGCTGGCTGAACTGGAAACTCACTAACGGCAAAGTACATGCGACGGATGTATCCAATGCAAGTCGCACAATGCTCATGAACCTTGAAACCTGTGAATGGGATGAAGAGTTACTCAAGCTCTTTGATATACCTGCATCTGTGTTGCCGGAAATCATTCCAAGTAGTAAAATATATGGAGTCACGGAATCTGTAGTTAAAAATGCGAACATTCCGCTTGCCGGTATTGCAGGTGATCAGCAGGCGGCATTATTCGGACAGCAATGTACTACTCCAGGCATGGTGAAAAACACCTATGGAACCGGTTGTTTCATGTTGATGCATACCGGTGATAAAATTGTGCACTCCTCCAATAAACTGCTGACAACGGTAGCCTGGAAACTTAACAATCGAGTTGAGTATGCAGTAGAGGGCAGTATTTTCATAGGCGGCGCGGTAGTACAATGGCTGCGCGATGGCTTGCATATGATCCGGTCATCCGCAGAAATTGAAGACCTCGCATCTCGTGTTACTGATACCGATGGTGTTTACATTGTACCTGCTTTTGCCGGATTGGGTGCTCCTCACTGGAACCAGCATGCAAGGGGAACTGTTTTTGGATTAACGCGGGGTACCACTCGAGCGCATATTGCAAGGGCCTGCCTGGAAAGTATTGCCTATCAAACCATGGATGTACTAAAAGCCATGGAAGCCGATGCTGGATTACCCATCAAAGAATTACGAGTGGACGGTGGTGCTACTATCAATAACCTGCTCATGCAATTCCAGTGTGATCTGTTGCAGGTGCCGGTTATTCGGCCAGAAGTGTATGAAACAACTGCACTCGGCGCTGCTTACCTGGCAGGATTGGGCGTAGGTTATTGGGAAAGTACGGCAGATATTCAGCAGCAATGGAAAGCCGCGAAAGAATTCCATCCCCAACGCACAACCGAAGAAATGAGATCCTTCACACGCGGATGGGAAAGGGCAATAAAAGCAAGTATCGCCTGGGCAGATGAGCGATAGAAATACAGAACAAGAACCGGAAAAAAATGATTATGGTACGTTCGGAAATGATTCTTCAATTAAAGAATACTGCACGTTGGGATATATGTATTGTTGGAGGTGGGGCTACAGGATTGGGCATCGCCATCGATGCTGCTTCCCGTGGATATAAGACGATTCTTATAGAGCAGACAGATTTCGCAAAAGGGACATCCTCCCGATCTACCAAACTGGTACATGGAGGAGTACGCTACCTGCAACAAGGAAATGTAAAACTGGTAATGGAAGCGTTGAAGGAAAGAGGACGCTTGCGTAAGAACGCACCTCACCTGGTGAAGAATCAATCCTTTTTGTTACCAAATTACAAGTGGTGGCAGGGACCCTTTTACGGACTCGGATTAAAAATCTACGACTGGATGGCTGGCGATCTTGGGCTTGGACCATCCTTGTTTCTGTCGCGCGAGGAAACCCTGGAAAGAGCCCCCACACTGGATCCGGAAGGATTGAAAGGAGGCGTATTATTTCACGACGGGCAATTTGATGATGCCAGGTTAGCCATCAATATGGCACAAACGGCTGCTGAACAGGGAGCGGTTGTGCTGAATTATATGAAGGCAGGCCGACTGCATAAAGAGAACAAACAACTGGTTGCCATTGATGCGGTTGATCAGCTTAACGGAGATGCCTACACGATACATGCCGGCTGTTTTATAAATGCTACCGGTGTATTTACAGACCATCTTCGAAAAGCGGATGATCCTTCCAAAGAACCGGTCTTATCCTTGAGCCAGGGTACGCACCTGGTAGTAGACAGGAAATTTTTACCGGGAGATACAGCTATCCTTATACCGGAAACATCCGATGGCAGGGTCTTATTTGCAGTTCCCTGGCATCAGCATACCATCATAGGAACAACTGATATACCGGTGGACAAGCCCAGTATGGAACCTATACCAAAGGAAGATGAAATTCAGTTTATCCTCGATAATATCAAACTCTACCTCGCCAATGATCCCCAGCGATCTGATGTATTGTCGGTGTTTTCAGGATTACGTCCCCTGGTAAAAGGCAATGCCAGCAGCACGTCCGGATTATCGAGGGATCATTTTATTGAAACCAGTGAATCCGGACTAATCAGTATTACAGGAGGCAAATGGACTACCTACCGTAAGATGGCAGAAGATGCCGTGAAAGTTGCTATCCAGGCGGGTAAACTGGAAGACCGGCCTTGTGTAACGCATGACTTAGCCATTCACGGAGCGATGCAGGTACCCAATTATACAGATCATGGGTACTATTATGGAAGCGACTGGGCCAAGATCCAGGCATTGCAACAGGAGAATCCCAGCCTGGCTGAAAAAATTCATCCGGATCTGCCCTATACAAAAGCAGAAATTGTTTGGGCGGTGCGGGAAGAAATGTGCATGACAGTGGATGATGCCTTAGCCAGAAGAACAAGAGCCATCCTGTTAAATGCCGGAGCGGCTATTACAGCAGCCTCCACGGTAGCACACCTGATGGCAACAGAATTAAAAGAAGACCTGCAATGGGAGCAGGAGCAAACAGATGCATTCTGCAGCATTGCATCCAACTATGTAGCCAAATAAACCAACGCTTGCTATATGATGAATCCTTATTTAGCTGAATTCATTGGAACCGCCATTTTGCTTGCATTCGGAAATGGTGTGGTGGCCAATGTTTTATTAAAAGAATCCAAGGGAAACAATGGTGGATGGATCGTAATCAGTTTCGGCTGGGCCATGGCCGTTTTCCTGGGTGTATTTGCAGTATCCAAATTTAGTGGAGCCCACCTGAACCCGGCTGTAAGTATAGTGCTTGCCCTCACGGGAAAATTCCCTTGGGCGGACGTACCACTGTATATACTTGCCCAGGTGGCCGGCGCTTTTAGTGGTGCCGTACTGATGTGGATTTGTTATAAAGATCATTTCAAAGCAACCGAAAATGAAGGATTGAAACTGGCTGTCTTTGCAACGGGACCGGCTATCCGAAATCCGGTCAGCAACCTGCTAACGGAGACAGTAGCCACTGCCATCTTCCTGTTGCTGGTGTTACTGATAATAGCACCAACCAATAGTTTAGGAGCACTGGATGCATTACCAGTAGCCCTGTTGGTTTTAGGTGTCGGATTATCACTGGGCGGACCAACAGGCTATGCTATCAATCCGGCCCGTGATCTTGGTCCGCGTATTGCCCACTTCCTACTACCTTTGGGTCGTAAAGGCAATAGCGACTGGGCTTACTCCTGGGTTCCCCTGTTGGGACCCATTTTAGGAAGCTTCATCGCCGCCGCCATTTATCATTTACTGCTTAGTTCATAATTCATAATTCACACTTCCATACCATGCGTTATTTATCATTCGTCATCTTAACCCTGATCATGTCAACAACACAAGCACAATCGCCAGAAGAAAAATTAAAGCAACTAGGTGTTACATTACCAGCCGTATCCAAGCCGGTTGCCAACTATGTAAATGTGGTACAAACAGGTAAGCTGCTCTATCTTTCCGGAAAAGGTCCCACGGATGCAGCTGGAAAAGACATCACCGGTAAAGTTGGGAAAGACCTGACTATTGAAGAAGGTTATGCAGCTGCACGTTCTGTGGCATTCAATCATATTGCAGTGCTGAAAGATTACCTGGGCGATCTCAAAAAAGTAAAGCGGGTCATCAAAGTATTAGGCATGGTGAATTGTGAAAGCAGCTTTACCCAGCAGCCAAAAGTTATGAATGGTTATTCCGATACCATGGTTGAAATCTTTGGTGAAAAAGGGAAACATGCACGTTCTGCAGTAGGTTTTCATGCATTGCCCAATAATATCGCAATAGAAGTAGAAGTTATTGTAGAGATTGAATAAAGGCTTCAAACTGTTCCATTAGCTTCGATTCATCTAGTAGCTCATCATAATACACACCAGTGTATTCTCCGGGTGTGGCATCGATCCTGGTTTTTGAAAGGTAGGGTCCTGCCACACCCAAATAATTTTCTTCCCCATCCTCTGTTTTGAAGCTCACTTTATACAGATAGTAATACTGTTTTTTACCTTCCTGTTTCAGACTGATCTGTTTTAGAAAATTCAGTTTATACTCTTCGGTTCCATACCATATCTCGCGGAAGAGTTGGGATTCAGCAATCAATGACTGCTTAGAAAAATTTCGGGGAAAGTTTTTAAGCTGGTCTGCATCTTTCATCAGTATATATAAAGAGGACCGATAAAAAGGATCGGCGGCGATTTGCTGAATAACAGCAACTGGTACCGGTTTTTGTTTCTCCAGCAGTATTTTTACTGTGCTGTATTGAACATCTTCATTGGTATGATAGGTTAAACTATCCATTCGCTGTTGAAATTCACTGTCAGGATAGAATGTCATTACTTCCAATAAAAAATCAAAATGAATTGGAAGCGGCAGGTCTTTGTTCTTCAATTCGACTTGGTACTGATCAGCCATTTGAAGCAATACAGGCTTCAACTCTTCCAATACGGATGCAGACAGTTTACCCGCATTCTTCATACTTACAACCATTGCAGGAGCTATCTTACGCAGCAGCGAATCATTTTTGTATTTCAAAATCAGTGGAAAGAGTTGTTCAACAAGTTCCATGCTATCGGCGATGGCAGCATACAGTATTCCCGGATTCCCCGCAGTTGGCAATCCCGATTCCAGGAGCTTTTCAATCACCTCGTAACTTTCTTTTGTTCTGAACCTGGCGAGTACTGATAATAAAGGATATTGTAATACAGCATTTCTTTCTTTCAGACCAGGGTAGGCCTGTTTAATAAAATCGATTGTTGATTGATCCTTGAATTTGATTACCCGTTGAATTATTTCATCGTGTGTGCAGTCCGAACGCTCACTAAAATCAATTAGCGGGTTCAGTAATGCTTCATGCAGATACGGCAAATCAGCAGCCGTAATGTCTACCCATTGAAGCGCTTCTTTTGCTTCATTGAAAGAAAGAGAGTCTGGCAACAAGAGATCCTGAAATACTTTTTTAGCTTTTGAATCTTTATAAGTATTAGGAGTAAACTGTTGCACCCGGAAAGAATCAAACATTCGGTTATAGGCTGTGGTAGTATTTACTTCAGGAGAAATCACACCTGAAACAGAATAGAGGGTATCGCCACTTGCCATTAATTTAACCCGCTTGAGATTATGTGTGCCATCCAGGTGAATCCAAGCCTGTGCTGTAATATTTCCCTCTAAAGTACTTATCTCCATTCGCTGCAGGCTATCTGATTCAGCTATAAAATACCCCATCTGTTCCGAAACAAAGCTGCTGTCATCTGATGCTTTATAATATTTACTCAAAGGTTCTTTCTGCACATGGATGGTTACGGCTGAAGTTGAATCATACATTACCCATCGGATGAGACCTTCCTGCAGATCGGGGCTTAAATCCGGAGAGAACCGAACCGGAGACTGAATACTGTAATTCTCATAGGGTACTTCTCCGGAAACGGTTCTATTTGCCGCGTACGGCAGCAGCCGAATTCCCTTCATGAATCTTTCTGCATCCAATTTGTTTTTTTCGCCAGGAAAATAACCAGTCAGGTAAACATACCTCCGGTTTCCCCGGTTTATTACCTGTAAAAGATAATGTATTGAATCATTGTTGAGTTTGGTTCCCATTTTTATAGCTATGCCTGGAAATCCGTCAAGATCAAAAAAGGAATGCGACAACAGTTTATAGGTTTTATTGTCAACATATTGATTTTTGATCTCTTCAAAATAAAGACTATCAAGACTGGAGTAGAGTCCGGGTGGGGTTTCCATAACATTAATCATATAAAAAGCCTGGGTTGACCCATCCATTGCAGAATACGTATAGGTGATCCAGGAAGAATCATTCTTAGTGGCAGTCAATTCCAATTCTACCGGAGCCTCAAAACTTACCTGTTGAAGGGGAATCAGTTTGCGCCTCCAACCACTAACAGGGGGTGGTATTGCTTTTTTATTTACAACAAAGGATTGAAAAAAAGTTATTGCATTGTTCATTTTGAGTCCGGCTTTGGACATGGATATAATCATATTCATAACAATGCCCCCTGGAACAGGATTCATCATCATATTCACATATCCCTCTTTAATGGATGCTTCAATTTCATATCCTTTTCGTCCGTTGATTTGCCAAACAGAATCCCGGAAAACTGTTCCTTCACTTGCATACATTTCCGGTAGTTTTTGGCAGGTTGAGTCTATTTGATGTTCCGTTTGATTACCTATAGGTATGAAGCCTGAAACAAATCCAGTCATGCTCATGGGATCGAAAAAAATTCGGGCATGCTGAAAACCACCTAATCCATCGAGGCTATTTGCTTTACCGGGCATTTTTATTTGGAAATCATCATTTGCCCAATTTATTTCCTCCCAAATATGCTCAGATTGCTGTACCATGTATTGATCGGGTGGGATTCTCTTTTCGGATGAAACAGGCGTTACATTATATCCCCTGTTTCTAAGCAATTGAATGATACCCGAATCTCCTGGCAGATGTGCTGCCCCCACAGCATAAAAACAGGAACGAATGGCAGCCAGGCTATCCATTTTGCGCACCATGTTCAGGTTACGGTCATTCATTTTTCGGTTATCATATTCACCGCTCGCTTTTACTACCAGTTCATTCATTCGGGAAAGGTCTTCCGAGAGGTAAATGGAAATAAACTGTTTCATCATTTTTCTTCGATCATCATCTTCCAGTAATGCAGCCTGAATCGTTGCATCCGGATCAAATGATTGCGGCGCATCGGTTTGATCTTCGATGGTTTCAAGGGCACCTGTCCACTTTCCCTGATTCCGGGCAAGTCCAAATAGGTAGGCATCCACAAATGTGGGCATATCATCATCTTTCCGTAGCACGAAATTCCAGGCGTCCGCTGCCGATTCTAAATCCTTTAACGTAATACGTTCGATTGACTTCTTAAATTTCTTTTCGAGCGCGGTTTTGTATCGTTTTTTCTGAGCCGGACTGATTAGATTTTTCAACAGTATCTGATCCTCTATAGTTGCCTCTTCATTTTTGATCCAATTGGTGATCAATGCATTCATGTCATTCATATCCAGTTCACCAGCGAAACCTTCAACAGCGCGAATGCTTTCATAAACAGAATCGGTGAAATGAAAGAGTCGTTTATCCTGCAGGTGCATGGTACCATAGAGATAGGAAGGTTTTTGCATACCCTTTCCGCTGATCCTCCATAACAGCGTGGATGCAGCATTCTTTTTTGGTTGTGCAGTCAAAAAAATGGGGACAATAAAAAGAAAAAAGAAAAGGATGCGCTTCATAAGATAAACTTAGCGCATCAAAATACTACCAGAATTTGTTTATCGCAAGTATTCAGACTGAATTGCATCTAAAATAATGGAACAGGCTTTCTTTATTTCCTTTTTCGAGATGCTCAAAGGAGGTGCAATACGAAGGCAGTTGGAGCCGAAAAGGAACCAGTCGGTCAATACACCATTAGCAATGCAGCGATCAATTACCCGTTTGTTGAACTCAAAACTTTCAAACTCAACTGCAATCAATAAACCCCGGGATCGAATAGCCTGAATGGCGGGATGCACCAGCAGTTCCCTGAATAAGGCCTCTTTTTCAGGCAGTTCCCTGATCCATTTTTCTTTCAGCAATACTTTTAGTGCAGCTAATCCGGCTGCGCAGCTCACCGGATGCCCGCCAAAAGTGGTAATATGTCCTAATACCGGATTCAGTGTGAACTGATCCATCAATGCTTTATCCGCCACAAAAGCGCCCAGTGGCATACCACCACCAAGGGCCTTGCCGAGCAGGATGATGTCCGGAACAATTTCAAAAGGTTCAAAACCCCATAGATGTCCGGTTCTACCAAAGCCTGTCTGAATTTCATCCAGTATCAATAAAGTACCTGTTTCCGTACAGCGTTTGCGCAAGGCCGTTAGCCAGGACTTCTTAGGAGGATTAACCCCTTTTTCTGCCTGTATGGTTTCAAGCAGTACGCAGGCGGTATCTGTCGTTATAGAATCAAAAACAGCGGGATCATTGTATTCCAGGTGCAGAATGCCAGGTAAGAGCGGGCGGAAAGCATTACGCCAGTATTCATCGCCCATAAGGCTGAGGGCCCCTTGTGTGGAGCCATGGTAGGAATGATTGAATGCGATCATCTGAGTTCTGCCCGTTACTCTTTTGGCCAGTTTCATAGCGCCCTCTGTAGCTTCTGCTCCGGAACTGGTAAAATATACCGAGTTCAGGGAGGAAGGCAGGAGTTTGGTCAGGAGGGTCGCATAGGCCACCTGTGGAGTTTCTACCAGTTCACCATAAACCAGCAGGTGCAGGTAATCGCCGGCCTGTTTACGGATGGCTTTCACTACTTTCGGATGGCAATGCCCTACATTACACACACTTATGCCAGCAATAAGATCCAGATAAGTTTTTCCCTTCCGGTCTGTCAGAACAGTTCCTTTGGCTTTCACGATTTCAAGCGCCAGGGGAGCAGGAGAAGTCTGGCCTACATGCTGTAAGAAGAGTTGTCGTTGATTCACGATGCAAAAATAACGGTGAAACGTGAAAAGTGAGAAGTGAGAAAGAAGAAGTGAAAGGTGAAACGTGAAAAGTGAAAGATGGTTTATATTAAAATTCCGATCTTTCCGGTTGAAATTTTAATTCTTCTCCTTTAATTATTGAAATCGTGCCAACCATCCTTCATGTCAACGGAGTTTACCCGCAGTTCGGCCAGGATTGCTTTATTGCCCCGAATGCCACTATTGTAGGTGATGTAGTTATGGGAGATCAATGCAGTATCTGGTTCAATGCAGTTGTACGCGGAGATGTTAACAGTATTCGCATTGGTAACAAAGTCAATATACAGGACGGTGCTGTGCTGCATGCTACGTTCCAGAAAACAAAAGTTCATATCGGTCACAATGTTTCAATAGGTCACAATGCGATTGTTCATGGTTGTACCATTCATGATAATGTATTGATCGGAATGGGGGCTATCGTAATGGATAATGCAGTCGTAAACAGCAATACCATTATTGCAGCAGGTGCTGTGGTGCTGGAAGGAACTGTTTGCGAACCGGGCAGCATTTATGCAGGCACCCCTGCCAAAAAAGTTAAAGAAATCAGCCAGGAGCTGATTCATGGGGAAATTAACCGGATTGCCAATAACTACCTGCAGTATTCGGGCTGGTTCAAAGACCAGGTATAGTCCATTCGTCGAACTGGCCTGATTGTTGGATACTAAAGGGTGAATTTGCCCGTTATAAGCAAAAAGCCTTATGAAACTGTTCCGCTGTACATCTCTGTTTGTGATGCTTGCCGTTATGACACTGCTGGTTTCCTGCAGTGCTTCTAAAAAATCCGGCTGCCCCTCAAATGGAAAAAATGTAGGTGCAGAGCGAATTCTGAGTGGTGAAAAAGTTCCCAAGGCGAAGAAATTCAAGGCCTGATAAAGGTCACAATGCCGGAACCTCTAAACCATATCATATGTGCCCCGTACTCCACACCCATGATGGCTTTGTTGAAGCTGTAATTGATGAAGATGGCGGTCTGAAACGCTTTTATGAAGTGGCGAACCTGCTGTCTGAAGAACTCCGGATTTCCTTCCACAACAAACTCGATGATTTTGATTCACTGATCTGGGATTTCCGGTACAAAGGGCAGCCATTGAGCTTGCAGTATAATATCTATACCGGTATCTGCCTCTATCCACAATCAGTCAACCGAAACAAGCTGCATCCAAACGAAATGGTTACCGAAGTGGCCAGCTTCCTGGAATCCCGGTTACTGGTACATACCGTAAAAAAATACATCTCCTGATTGCCTGAACCTGACTTTTTTCAATCTGAACTCCTCTTGGGGAATAATCGTTAAGTTTACACTCTTCAAGGTTTTCACGTTAAAAAAAGTCGTAATGAATCAAGCATTTCTCGGAGTTCTTTCAGGGGTGCTGCTCAGCGCAGCAGCCTGCAATTCGCAAACTCCTTCCCAGTCTTCCGGTAACAGAACAAGTCCGGAAACAGTGGTGGATACTACGGGCGCTCCAGTAGAAACCAAGGCTCCCAACACCACGTATAAACCGGCATTTGCTGGCCAGACCCGTATTGGCAGTGTTAAGACAACTACCCCATATGAAGTGACGGTATTAAATACCACACTGAAATCTCCCTGGGCATTAACTGAACTTCCGGATGGCCGCTGGCTTATCACAGAAAAAGGGGGTGTATTGCGGATCGCCTCCAAAGATGGCAGTGTGAGTAATCCGATTACTGGTATTCCTCCTGTAAACGCCCGCGGACAGGGAGGTTTACTTGGCATCACCCTCGATCCTGCTTTCAGCAGCAACCGGATGGTTTATTGGGTGTTTGCAGAGCCTATGGCCAATAATGAAAGTCTTACGGCTGTTGCAAAAGGGCGACTATCAGACAATGAATCCACCATTGAAAATGCAGTAGTGATTTATCGCGCAACGCCAGCATCTTCCAAAGGCAATCTGCATTATGGTGGTCGTATTCTCTTTGATAAAACAGGTGCACTGATTGTAAGTACAGGAGAACGTTCGGATAAATCCACCCGTCCGCAATCGCAGGATCTGCAATCTGGTCTGGGTAAACTGGTTCGCATAACTAAAGATGGTCAACCTGCAACTGGTAATCCTTTTGCCGGACAAGCCAATGCGAGACCTGAAATCTATTCTTATGGACATCGCAATGTGCAGAGCCTGGCCTTTCATCCACAAACCGGTGATCTTTGGGAAGCGGAATTTGGTCCGCGTGGTGGTGATGAACTGAACCTGATACGCCCTGGTAAAAACTATGGATGGCCCACCATCAGCTATGGAATTGAATACAGTGGTGAAGCGCTGGAAGGTTCACGCACGCAAAAAGAAGGTATGGAACAACCGGTTTATTACTGGGATCCAACTCTATCTCCCAGCGGGATGACTTTCTATAGTGGCGATGCTATTCCAGAGTGGAAAAACAACTTGTTTATTGGCGGATTGAGTTCCATGCATATAGCGCGACTCGTAATCAAAAACAACAAAGTGGTTGGTGAAGAAAGAATCGCTGAAGATCAGAAGGATCGTTTCCGCGATGTGCAGGCAGGTAAAGATGGTGCTTTGTATGCTGTGAGTGATGGAGGGAAGTTGTATCGAATTGCGAAGAAGTGAAAGGTGAAAAGTGAAAAGTGAAAGAACGTGAAAGGTGAAAGGGGACTCCCTCTTTCACCTTCTGCTTTTCACAATCTTTCACCTTTCACGTTTCACCTTTCACATCCTAATAGTTCTTCTCTTCTATGGAGTCCAAAATCGTACAATAACTCACATACCTGTCGAGGTGCACGCGGCCATCTTGCACAGCTTCTTTCACGGCGCAGCCAGGCTCATTCATATGCAGGCAGTTGTTGAACTGGCAATTGTTGAGCAGTTCCCGCATCTCCGGAAAATAGTGCGATAATTCCTGCCGGCTGATGCCTACCAGACCAAGCTCTCTTATGCCGGGTGTATCGATGATCTGTCCGCCACCCGGCAAATCAAACATTTCAGCAAAGGTTGTAGTGTGCATGCCCTTTCCGCTCCAGCCACTTACTTCCTGTGTTCGCAAGGCCATTTCAGGAAACAAGGCATTTATAAAAGTGGATTTACCAACACCGGAATGACCACTGATCAGGGTTGTTTTATTTTTAAGAAGCAGTTTCAATTCATCCAGCCCCTGCCTTTTTTTTACACTGGTCAGAAAGACTTTATAACCGATTGCCAGATACATCTCTTCCAACTCGGCATATTTGTCCAGTTCCTTATCACGATAAATATCCGCCTTATTGAAAACGATGATGGCTGGAATATGATAGGCTTCAGCTGTACACAAAAAGCGATCAATAAATCCCTGGGAAGTGCGTGGCTCCTTTAGGGTGGCAAAGATAAGTGCCTGATCCAGGTTGGAGGCTACAATATGATGCTGAACTTTCTTATGAGGCGAAGTCCGGGCAATATAATTTTCACGGTCATGGATAGCCGTAATGGTAACTGATTTCTCCAGTTCATTCTCCATTTCCACTTCTACCCAGTCGCCAACAGCAATAGGATTCGTGGAAGTGATTCCTTCGATTTTGAATACTCCCTTCGCCCGGCCATTAAAGGTTTGTCCGGTTTCATTTTTTAACTGGTACCAACTACCGGTTGATTTATACACCCTTGCCTTCATACATGCTGCTCTTACTGCGAAAGTACAGGTTTTGCTTTAGGGTAATTTGCGGAAAATAGTAAGGCGAAGGATCCATTCCAGTGCCAGGAATAAAAGTGCGGCTATTGCAAGAGGAAGAAAGCGATCCGTATACTGCCGAAGTGAGCTGACTTCAATGGTTGATTTCTCCAGTTCATCAATTTCTTTATAAACATCTTTCAGTCCCTCATTATCTGATACCCGGAAGTATTTCCCGCCTGTTTCATTGGCAATCTGGGTCAGGAGTTTTTCATCAATATTCACTTTTTCTCTTTGCATCACCACCCTGCCTGCTCCATCCTGAACAGGAATAGGTGCATACCCTTCTGATCCCACACCAATGGTGTACACTTTAATCCCCAGGTTTTTAGCGATTTCCTTGGCAGTTACCGGTGGAATTTGTCCGCCATTGTTTTCACCATCAGTCAATAGGATGACTACTTTAGACTTGGATGTACTGAGTCGCAGCCGGTCGGCACTGGTAGCCAGGCCTGATCCGATGGCTGTACCATCTTCCAGCAATCCGCTTTGTATGCCATCAATCTGGGCTTTCAACACATTCTTATCAGTGGTGAGCGGTACCAGTGTAAAACTCTCGCCGGAAAAAATCACCACTCCTACTCTATCTGTTTTCCGACTGTCAACAAAATCAATTGCAACTGCCTTTGCAGCTTCCAGTCGGTTGGGACTGAAATCCTGTGCCAGCATGGAGCCACTGACATCCAGTGTGAGAATAATATCCACTCCTTCGCCTTTCACGCGCTCCTCATCAAAATGTGATTGAGGTCTTGCTATGGCAAGGATGATACATGCCAGGGATAATAATCGCAATATAAAAGGCAGGTGCTGAAAACGAACTTTCAGAGATTTGGTACGGTGGTTCCATCCGGTGGTGGAGACCAGTAGGGTGCCTTTTTTACGCCGGCCGGTTTTCCAATACCACCAGGCAAATGCCGGTATCAGCAGGAGTAACCAAAGCAGCCAGGGCCAGGCAAAATCAATGCTATGGAAATAATCGGCTATCAAGATCCCGGATTTTTATAATGAATTTCATCAATGATGGGCAAGGTTTTTCGGATTACTTCATATGCCTCCTCCTGCTCAGCAGCAGATGGATTGTATTTTGCAAACTTAACAGCATCGCTTAAACGAAGCGTTTGAGCCAGTTGTAATACCTGATCCCGTGAAAGATCCGATTGCACTTTCTGAATGAAACTTTCATTTCCGGCATTCGGAGCAGTAACAAGATTGCGATTTTTAAAATAGGTACGCAGGATCTCATTCAGCCGGGTAAAATACGTTTTTACGTTGGCTGAAGAGCTGGCAGCTCTCAGGTCTTCCAGTTCTTTCATCGCCTGCTCCAGCGCAGAAAGCCGGGGACCTGCAGGTATTGGTGTTGCTTCGGCTTTCTTCTTTCTGCTCAGGAGCCAAACCAACAAAGCAATAGCAATCAGGGTTGCTGCAACCAGGATATAGTTAATATACAGTGAATCCGTTTCAGGTACTTCAACAATATCTTTCAGATCATGGTAGGGTTGATTGGGATCAGCCGGACTGTAATCCACCATAATGGAAATTGAATCTGTCAGGTATCGGTTATTGCCAACCGTTAGTCCGAGCTGGGGAATCACCCACTGACCGGAATCAAAAGAAGTGATCGAAAGTATTTGTTTGAACAGTATGGTGCGTGCATTATTCTGCGTATCAATCTTATTCTTTGTGATAAAGGTGAAATGAGGAAGGGTGTCCAGGTTAAACCAGCCCATTGGAGTACCCTGCGGAATCTCGATATCCAGGCGAAGCTGGATGGGTTCGCCAATTAGTATTTTATTGCGGTCAACTGATGCCTGTACGCGAACATCCTGGGCCTGCACGGAAAACAATCCGGCAACTGTTGACAACATCCATATAATCGTGATTTTTTTCAGCATGGTATCAGGCGCGTCCAATAAAGAATTTCTGTAACACTTTAACGTAGTCTTCTTTGGTAGAGATATGCAGGAGGTCACACCCTGCTTTATTGAATACCTGTTTGGTCCATTCCGTGTGCTGGAAAAAAGCATCATGATGTGATTTGCGTACCAGGAAATCAGAGGTATCGATGGTTGTGATGGCGCCCGTTTCTGCATCTTCCACATCCAGTAAGCCAACATCCGGAAGGTTCATATCCATGGGATCATAAACCTTGATGCCTACCACATCGTGTTTTTTTCCTGCAACCCGCAAAGCATCTGCAAAATCAGGATCAAGGAAATCACTCAACAGAAATACGATGCATTTCTGACGGGTGGTATTGTTTAGAAACTTCAATGCCTGCGTGAGATTGGTACCTTTCTTTTTTCCTTCAAGGGTAAGTAGTTCACGCACGATAAACAAACCATGGTCGCGCCCTTTTTTGGGAGGAACATAGAGTTCAATTCCTTCGCTGAAGAGAATTGCTCCAACTTTATCATTGTTGCTAATCGCGGAAAAAGATAATACAGCCCCGATTTCAGTAACCAGGTCTTTTTTGCGGGCGTGCACGGTGCCAAATAAGGAGCTGGCACTAACATCTACCAGTAAGATCACGGTGAGTTCGCGCTCCTCTTCAAACAGTTTGCTGAAGGTGGCATTAAAACGAGCTGATACGTTCCAATCAATAAACCGGATATCATCGCCTGCATGATACTCACGTACTTCCTTAAACGACATACCCCTGCCCTTAAAAGCAGAATGATATTCCCCGGTAAACAAATGCCGGGTCAAGCGCTTGCTTTTAATTTCAAGCCCTTTAACTTTTTTGAGTATGTCGGATGTAGTTAGCATGTAGTTTCCTTTGTTTCCCTCTTCCTTTCCGCCCTTTTCCATTCCTCCCTAATTTTACCGGTCGGGAACATGTTTATCGTATACCAGTGATTCAGTACCCGACCGGAAAAATTACTACGGCACCTGTACCGCTCCCAAAATATCCTCTATCACCTGTTCCACATTTACATTCTCCGCCTCCGCTTCATAGGTGAGTCCAACCCGATGCCGGAGCACATCTTTGGCAATCGCCTTCACATCTTCCGGAATCACGAATGCCCGTTTAGAAAGATAAGCATGTGCTTTTGCAGCAAGTGCCAGGTTGATACTCGCACGGGGAGAGCCACCATATGAAATCAGCGGTTCCAGTTTTGCCAGGCCATATTCAGCGGGGCGGCGGGTTGCAAATACGATATCGATTATATATTGTTCAATTTTTTCATCCATATAGATCTGGCGTGTCAGATCTCTTGCCTCCACCAGTTCACTCATGCTAACTACCTGTTGAATAACGGGCGGTCTCATGCCCTGCACCTGCTGGCGGATAATAAGTTGTTCCTCCTGGCGACTTGGATAACCCACCACCACTTTCATAATGAAACGGTCGACCTGTGCTTCCGGTAACGGATAAGTACCTTCCTGTTCCAATGGGTTTTGGGTAGCCAGTACCAGGAAGGGTTCATCCAGTTTATAGGTTTGATCACCAATGGTTACCTGTCTTTCCTGCATGGCTTCTAACAGTGCACTCTGCACTTTAGCCGGGGCCCGGTTGATCTCATCTGCCAGAACGAAGTTGGCAAAGATGGGGCCCTTCCGAACTACGAATTCATTTTTCTGCTGGTGGTAAATCATCGTTCCGATAACATCCGCAGGCAACAGATCCGGGGTAAACTGGATCCGGCTGAATTTTGCATGTACCGCCTGCGCCAGCGATTTGATGGTCAGGGTTTTCGCGAGCCCGGGCACCCCTTCCAGTAATACATGTCCATTACTCAGGAGCCCTATTAATAACCTGTCCAGCATATATTGCTGTCCTACGATTATCTGTCTCACCTCATCCCTTAACCGGTCGATAAAGGCCGCCTGATGGTTAATTTTATCATTTAACTGCCTGATGTCATCCGATGTTGGCAACATATAGTAAATTTAAGTATGCAAAATACAACCTCAAGTTTAGCAATTCCTACGCCAATATCTGAAAATCAAGCAGTAGGAAGAATATTTTTTTGCGAAAGCAATAAAAGGCCTAAAAAAAAGTTATTAATAGCAAAATCCAACCTTATGATAAAAAGCAGGTTCCCCAACATGCTTTTATTAGGCTCTGTTCTGCTTGTCACACTCTTCTCCTGCCAGAAGAGCAATGATGATGACGGACCAAAATCAAAATCAGCCCTTCTTACAGCCAGTTTATGGAAGATTGCTTCTGTAGGCGCGGACCTTGATAAGAATAATACGGTGGATTTACCTTATCCCCTGGAAAACTGTGAAAAAGACAATACACTGGAATTCAAAACAGATGGCACCGGCATCTCCAGGGAAGGAGCTACCAAGTGTGATCCTGCTGACCCTGATTCAGAAAATTTCACCTGGTCGTTAAAGAATAATGAAACCATTCTGAATATTGCTATTCCAGGTTCCTTTTTCTCTGGTGATGCTACCATCATTACCTTAAATGAAACCACCATGGAAGCCTACCTGGATATTACAGATCCGGATACCGGTACCGAGGTAAGAATTATTTTCAAACTCATCCATTAATAAGAACTACTGTTCCATATTTTTTTATCTGCTGATTTCATAAACAAGCCCCCGTATTTCCATATGGGGGCTATATTTTTCAATCTTTTTAACTCAGGTATTTTCCTACGATCGGCATCCTTCTGCCTACTCCAAACGCTTTCGCACTCACCCTGATTATCGGACAAAACTGATTGCGTTTGTATTCATTGGTATTCACCAGTTTTAATACGCGCTGAACCAGACTATCGTCGATGCCCATGCGAATAATATCATCCGGACTTTTTCTTCGTTCTATATATTGATACAATACTTTATCCAGCACTTCATACTCAGGCAGACTGTCGCTATCCTTTTGTCCCGGGCGCAATTCTGCAGAAGGCGGCTTCATCAGGATATTATTCGGTATGATTTCCTTCTCCCGGTTGATGAATCTTGCCAGCGCAAATACCTGCATCTTATACACATCACCCAACACACTTAGTCCACCAGCCATATCTCCATAGAGGGTGCCATAGCCGGTAGCCAGTTCGCTTTTATTGGAAGTATTCAGCAAGATATATCCAAACTTATTGGAGATCGCCATAACCAGGTTCCCTCTTGTTCTGCTTTGAATATTTTCTTCGGCTATACCAAAGGGTAAGTCGCCAAATACCGGTGCAAGCGATTCCAGAAAAGCATCAAAGACCGGCTTGATTGGAATGATATCGTACGGGTTTCCTAAGTTCTGACTCAATGCAACCGCATCGTTTACAGAATGATCTGTTGAGAATTGGGATGGCATCAAAATAGCCCTAACGTTCTCCTTACCCAGTGCCTCGCAGGCAAGTGCCAGGGTAACTGCACTGTCAATGCCGCCACTGCTCCCAAGAATCGCTTTTTTAAATCCCATCTTGCTGAAGTAATCGCGAATGCCCAGAATCAGTGCATCATGTATTTGACGGATATTATTTTCAGCAGTCAGGTAATCGATGATTTTTTCCGGATCCTCAATTTTCGAAACCCGCATATCCTTATCGAGTAACCGAATCACATCATCAGGAGTTTTCTGCTGCTTATTCATTTCCTCCAGATCCACTACCACCAGGTCCTCTTCAAAGTATTTCCCTTCTTTCACCAATTCACCAGATGCTGCATATACCAGGCTTCCGCCATCAAAAACGATCTCGGTTTGTGAACCCACACAGTTCACATAAAACATAGGCAATTGATACCTGCGGATATTCGCTTTCACCACTTCCTTACGATCATCATCATGATCGTAATCAAAGGGCGATGCTGATATATTGATCATCAGATCAGGCTGCTGCCCGATCAACTGATCCATCGGACAAACACGGTAGAGTGGATTCTCACTAAGCGCCCACATATCTTCGCAAATGGTCAGTGCAATTTTCTTTCCTTTAAACTCAAGCACATTCCATTCAAAGGCGGGTTCAAAATAGCGGTATTCATCAAATACGTCATAAGTTGGCAAACAGGTTTTATATGCCACTCCCTGCACTTTTCCCTCGTACAATAACCAGGCAGCATTAAAGAGATCTTTTCCTTCTTTGGCCGGATTACGTGCCGGGCTTCCAATAATCACTCCAATATCAACACTCTCTTTCGCGATGGTTTCCACAGCAGCATAACACTGGTTGATAAAATCATCAAACTCAAGAAAATCACGGGGTGGATAACCGCATACGCATAATTCAGAAAACACAACCAGGTCTGCCCCCTGATTGCGAGCTTCCCCGATGGCCTCCAGTATCTTTTTGGTATTCGAACTAAAATTGCCAATATGGTAGTTTTGCTGTGCCAGTGCTATCTTCATCGGATTCAATATTTTTGCCACTTGGTAGATCGTACGAATGTACGTCATACAACAAAACCCATACGCAAACGTTTTTTGCCCATGAAATTCAGCAAACTGTTCCTGCCAGGAATGATCTTCCTGGCAGCCTGTTCCAATAATGAGAATCGCCCAGATATCAGTGGTATCAAGGTAAATACACCAATCGAGCGATTCGACCTGGATTATTTTGCACTGGATTCCAACCGGCTGCAGGAGGGGATGAAAACCCTGGTTTCAAAATATCCTTATTTCATCAATGATTTTACGGCCAATATTTTGGGAGCCGGACCGGTATCAGATTCCAACCAGGTATTACCCATTATCAACCGGCAATTCTTTACTACCTATTACCCGGTTGCGGAGATTATTAAAACGGATCTGAAAGAGCTTGATAATACAGAAAAAGAATTGAACAATGGGTTTCGCTATCTGACCTATTATTTTTCGGATTATAAAATGCCCAGGCTGATTGCCTACCTGGGTCCCTTTGATGCACCAGGTGTTGCACTTACTGATAGTGCTATCGCCATTGGTCTGCAATTGTATGCAGGAAAGGATTTCCCTTTTTATACATCACAACAGGGACAGGAACTGTTCCCCTCCTATATTTCCAGGCGGTTTGAAAAAGAATACATTCCCGTGAATGTGATGAAAGCAGTGCTGCTGGATCTCTATCCCGACCGTTCAACCGGTTTTCCATTACTCGAAAAGATGATTGAGCAGGGCAAGTACTGGTGGTTAACCAAACAGGTTCTTCCGGATGCAGCAGACAGCCTGGTTACAGGTTTTACAAAATCCCAGCTGGAGTTCTGCGAAAAAAATGAGGGCCTGATCTGGAATATGTTTTTACAAAGTGAATTTCTCTATAGCACAGATCCCTCTATTCAGAAATTATACATAGGTGAAGGGCCGGGTACCCAGGGATTACCACCAGCCGCCCCTGGAAACATCGGGCAATGGATTGGCATGCGCATTGTACAAGCGTACGCTGACCAGCAGGACAAATCCATTCAGCCCCGCAAACTGATGCAACTATCACCCAGGGAAATCTTAGATGGATCCAAGTACAAGCCACGTTAAGATACCGCTCAGGGTTTTTCTCCCAGCGCTTTCATCATCCTGAAATGGGAAATCATAGAAGCAGTCATGGTTGGATACGTGTGATAAGGTAATCCATGTTCCTGGCAGGTTTCCTGAACTATTTTACTAAGTGCGGGATAATGAACATGGCTGATCCGTGGAAAGAGGTGGTGCTCCACCTGGTAATTCAATCCTCCAACAAACCAGTTTACAAAAAGATTATCCGGTGCAAAATTGGCAGTGGTGCGAACCTGGTGTTCGGCCCAGGCATTTTCTATTTGAGTTACTTCCCCATGAGCAGCTTCGAATTCGGTATGCTCCACCACATGTGCTAGTTGAAAAACCAGGGCAAGAGTCAATCCCATAACCAGGTGCATGGCGGTAAACCCAAGGGCCCAAGGACCCCAACCCACCAGGTAAACCGGAATGGCAACATAAAAAATCAGGTATAATACTTTACTTAACCAGAAAATCACATGATCCTGCAGACTCATTTTCTGCAAAGGAGTAGTATACACTTTTTGTTTCAGGTATTTGTTGAAGTCCATGATGAATACCCATGCGAAAGATGAAATCGCATAAACAAGCACCACGTAAATATGCTGGTAACGATGTGCTGGCACCCATTTCTGGCTCCTGCACTGGCGCATCAATGGACTCTTGGCAATATCATCATCCATACCATCCACATTGGTATAAGTATGGTGCAGGATATTGTGTTTGAATTTCCAGATAAATGCGTTTCCTCCCAGGGCGTTGAGGCTGAGTCCCAATAGTTCGTTTACCCATTTGCGTTGGGAATAACTACCGTGACAGGCATCGTGCATTACATTAAAACCGATACTGGCTAATATGGCCCCAAGTAAACCTGCCATCAGGACTTGTACGCCCCCCGGAATATTTACAGTCAGTAACAAGACATAAATCAACAAAGCCGCCGGAATCAGAATGGCTGTTTTGAGATAGAGTTCCAGGTTTCCTGTTTTCTTAATCTGCTTCTCGGAGAAATACTGATCAACTTTAGTTTTCAGAGATTGGGCAAACGAATTTTGTTTGTTGTTAAAACTTACTTTGGGCATATAGGGCTACTGTTCCACTTTTTTGAAAGTGCGTAATATAAACTTTTCTTGTATGCGTTTGTGTTAATGTTTAAGCTTACTGCGAATCATTTCCCGGATTTCCTGCTGGTCGGTTATCGTGGAAAAAGCATCCTTGGGAATGAGGAAGAAGGATCGGCTATCGAAATAGAGGTGAAAAAAATAAGGTGTTTCCACAAATTTGCTAAACCTGGACCAGGGCCATACCTGCCTTCCCCTTTCGGTTTCCAGTATTACTTCATCCTCCTGGAACTGCATCAGGAAATCATCCCGGAATGTCTGTGATTTTTTATATACACTATTGGGTAACAATCGCCAAATGACCAGCATCAGAATCATCCAGATGGTGGAGAAGAACACAAAAGACAGTGGATTCACCTTTTTAAAGTACAGGAGCACGGCGGCAGCAATGGTAAAAACATTCACCAGGATAACCAGCATCCTGATTTCAGGCCTGGTGAAAAAATGATAGCGGAGTGCCTGGATAACCTGCTTTCGGTCGTAAGTAAAGGATATCTGCATGAATTATCTGGCTTTGAGGTCTTTTTCATTAATGCTCCAATTACCAAGGTCCTCTCCTTTTAGGCCCAGGAACTGAACTGTCAGCAGCCGGCTACCACGTGCACCCGTAACCGAAATTTTTCCATAATTCTGTTTTTGATCGAGCCCATACACCCGGTAGGGGTTATCTTTTTCTGCGGCGCCAAATACATGTGTTCCGGAGGTCAGGGGCGATACGGTTATATCATACAATGGATAATTGTTGATCCGGTTGACTTTAATGATTTCTGAGTGATGACGATCACCTGTTAGGAAAAGAATGCCACTGATTTTCTGCTCCTCAATAAAGCCGGTTAATTCATTGTATTCTGCCGGGAAATCGAGCAGTTTATCAAAAGGAGAAACAGGATTCAACACCTGGCTGCCAACTACAATAATTTTAAAGCTTGCCTGGCTGGCCACAAGGGCATTTTTCAACCAATCGAGCTGCTCTTTACCCAACATCTGTTTATCCGGATTCGGTTGTCCGTTTATGGTAGAAGGCATATCGTCTTCTGTTCTCCAGGAACGGTCATCCAGCAAAAAGAAATCCACATCATTATAGGATAGTTTGGTATAAATTCCTTCCCGTCCATTGCCATAAGAAGGATTTGCCCAATAGTTTTTAAAAACTTCCCGCGTGGTAGGTTTCAGGTGATAACTTTTACCAAGATCATTCGGACCATAGTCATGATCATCCCAGATCGCATAATGCGGCATTGCTTTTAAAAAAGGTTGAAGAACTGGCATACTGCGGTCTCGGCTGGCGCGATACCACAATCCCCACTCGGAGGTATAATCAACTTCCCTGGTATACCAGTTATCACCCAGCCACAACATAAAGGCAGTTTTTTCCCTGGCCATCGTTTCAAAAATGGAAGAGTCAAGGCCATATGGTTTACCGGGGCGGTCAAATTCCGGCTCATTGAAATAGGTACAACTTCCCGTCAGGAAACTGAAATCAGGTGCCGGCTTCCGCCATTGCCATAATTCACGGGTAGTAAACTCACCGGAGTAAGTACTTTCCTTTCCATTGATAATAATTCTGTATTCGTAAGAAGTGCCGGGTTCCAGGCCGCCGATTTCTGTTTGAACCGGATTAAAATCCACCAACCCGCCAACAGTCCCAATATTCAGGACTTTATTTTTTGCCTGGCTACTGTTTCCTTTTTTCCAGTACCGGATGGCCAGCGTTTTTACCTCAGGTGCCGGTTCCATCCAAATTTTTGCAGTACGATAATCGTTCTGTCCCAGCATAGGTCCGGATAACAATCCGCCTTTCGATTGTGCATTCACAAGAACAGTCAATAGCATCGTCACCACCAAAACAAAGCCTTTCATATTTATTGTTTGAAACTGCAAAGTAGTAAAAGCCCCATAACAAAATACCCCCCATTCAGGAGAAAGAGGGGTATTTTGTCAATTCATTTAACCAATCAGGCTTATCGGATAGCCCTGCAGTGCTTGTACCGACCGCTTGCCGCTTCCGCGGGTGAAACAGCCTTGCAAGATGCGAGGAATACCACTATAGCCAGAACAGCCAGGAGTTTTTGCATAGTCTCGGATTTCGTGAATAAATATCATTTTCCAAACGCCAATTTTATGCCAATAGTATGTAACCCATCTTCCCGTTTTCTAAGAGTATAATTGAAAATCAATCTTTTAGAAAATCTGCAACATAAATTTTTCGACGAGCGAACCAAAAAAGAAAAGCCCCGGGTAGAAACCAGGGGCTTTGTTTCTATTAGAAACCGTCCATGTAATTCATTTGGTACTAGCTACATCCGAGGCTGTTGCCACAGTTCAGACATTTATAGCAGGTGCCGCTGCGGATGGTCAGATGGCCACAGACATTACAAGCCGGAGCATCGCTCTGCATGGACTTATTTGCCTGGTTTAACGCATCATAACCACTTGCTGCACTTGCCTTTATAGCAGTTGGTTTGGCTGATTTAGTAGCTTCCGGCTGCTTGGTACCGGCCACAACCCGTACATCACTTAATTCAGGTGTTTTTTTTTCAAACTCCCTTGCTGGTACCTCATCCCACTCATCTTCCCCGGTATTCATCACTTCCGGTTTGTCCAGTACATGCACCAGATCGGTCCGGTCCAGGTATTCATAAGCCAGTGAACGGAAGATAAAGTCCACAATGGAAGTAGTGCTCTTGATATTCGGATGATCTACCATACCAGCTGGCTCGAAGCGAGTGAATACAAATTTCTCCACGAACTCTTCCAGGGGAACACCATACTGTAAACCGATGGATACTGAAATTGCAAAACAGTTCAGCATGCTGCGCATGGTAGCTCCTTCCTTGGCCATATCGATGAAGATCTCACCCAGTGTACCATCACCATATTCACCGGTTCTTACAAAGAGTGCCTGACCATTGATCTTCGCTTTCTGCGTATAACCCCGACGTTTAGCCGGCAGTGTACGCCGTTCAACAATTCTTGCAAGTTGACGCTTCAATTTGGTATCAGGAGATGCCTGTACCCGCTTCTGTACTTCTTCCAACAGGTCCTCTACAGTAAGTTTGCCAAGATCAATGATGTTGGAACTGTTTGCAGTTTCCTCTTTCACTTCTGCTTCCTTCTCCTCTTCTCCTTTCTTCTTCTTATCGCTCTTATTGCTCAACGGCTGGCTGAGTTTGGATCCATCACGGTAAAGTGCATTCGCTTTCAATCCAAGTTTCCAACTCAACATGTAACAATCAGCAATCTCTTCCACTTTTGCTTCGTTCGGCAGGTTGATGGTTTTGGAAATAGCGCCACTGATAAAAGGTTGAACTGCCGCCATCATCCGGATATGTCCATGTGCATGGATATAACGCTCACCTTTCTTACCACATTTGTTGGCACAATCAAATACTGCCAGGTGCTCCTGCTTCAGATAAGGTGCACCTTCAACAGTCATGGTACCGCATACATAATCATTTGCTGCATCAATCTGCTCTTCGGTAAACCCGAGTGCTTCCAGCAGGTTGAAATTCCAGTCGTTGTATTGATCTGCAGTAAATCCTAAACGCTCCAGGCAGGCTTCACCGAGGCTGTATTTGTTGAAAACAAACCCAATTTCAAAGGCAGCCTTCACTGCATCATCCAGCTTCTTGATTTCTTCCGCGATAAATCCTTTTTCACTCAGTGTCTGGTGATTGATAAACGGAGCTCCGGAGAAGCTGGCTGCACCCACTGCATATTTAATGATGGCATCAATTTCTTTCTCTGTATAACCAAGATTTTTCAGTGCAGATGGTACAGACTGGTTGATGATCTTGAAATAACCACCACCACTCAGTTTTTTAAATTTCACCAGGGCAAAATCAGGCTCCACACCTGTGGTATCACAATCCATCACCAGACCAATGGTACCGGTTGGTGCAATCACGGTTGTTTGTGCGTTGCGATAACCATATTTCTCACCCAGTTGAACTGCTTCATCCCAGGCTTTGGTAGCAGCTTTCAGGAGGTAATCCGGGCAGTATTTCGCCTGGATACCCTGAGGCTTGATGCTCAATCCTTCATATGCTTCAGAAGCATCATATGCAGCAGCGCGGTGATTGCGCATTACCCGCAGCATATGCTCCTTGTTCTCATTGTATTTGGCGAATGGTCCAAGAATCTGGGCCAACTCCGCAGATGTTTTATACGCTACCCCTGTCATAATAGCAGAGATCGCTCCTGCGATTCCACGGGCTTCTTCACTGTCGTATGGAATACCACTTACCATCAGCATGGTACCGAGATTTGCGAAACCAAGTCCCAGTGTGCGGTAATCAAAGCTCAACTGTGCCACTTCTTTAGAAGGGAATTGTGCCATTAGTACAGAAATCTCCAGTACTACAGTCCAAAGGCGACAGCTGTATGCATATCCTTCCACATCGAACATATTGTTGTCCTTGTTGAAGAATTTCATCAGGTTGGCGGATGCCAGGTTACAAGCTGTATTGTCGAGGAACATGTACTCAGAGCAGGGGTTGGAAGCACGGATAGGACCTCCTTCCGGACAAGTATGCCACTCATTGATAGTAGTGTCATATTGTGTACCGGGATCCGCACAACGCCATGCCGCATAGGAGATTTTATTCCAAAGTTCGCGGGCAGACACTTTTTTCATCACCCGTCCATCACTGCGGGCTTTCAATTCCCAGTCTTCGTTGTTCTCCAGTTTTTCAAAGAAGCTGTTGGGGATACGAACAGAGTTGTTGGAGTTTTGTCCGCTTACGGTACGATAGGCTTCTCCCTCATAATCACTTGCATACCCGGCTGCTATAAGTGCAGCTACTTTTTTCTCTTCTTCTACTTTCCAGTCAACGAACTGTACAATTTCCGGGTGATCCAGGTCCAGGCAAACCATTTTAGCCGCCCGGCGGGTTGTACCACCACTTTTAATTGCACCTGCAGCACGGTCACCAATTTTCAGGAAGCTCATCAGGCCGGATGAGGTACCGCCACCACTGAGTTTCTCCCCTTCACCACGAACATTCGAGAAGTTGGTTCCTACACCGGAACCATATTTGAAGATCCGGGCTTCCCGAACCCAGAGATCCATGATACCACCTTCATTCACCAGGTCATCTTCAACACTTAAGATAAAGCAGGCATGTGGCTGGGGACGCTCATACGCGGAGGTAGATTTCTTTAGCTGACCATCCAGCTGGTCTACATAATAGTGTCCCTGGGGTTTACCAGCAATGCCATAACACTCATACAAGCCGGTATTGAACCACTGTGGACTGTTAGGAACACAGGCCTGGTCGAGGATGGAGTATACCAGTTCCTCGTAAAAAACCTGCGCATCTTTTTCAGATGCAAAATAACCATAGCGTTCACCCCAAACGCGCCAGCAATGCGCCATACGGTGAGCTACCTGCTTGGACGAAGTTTCGCGACCCAGGCTGCCATCCGGCTGGGGTACACCCGCCTTGCGGAAATACTTCTGCGCCAGGATATCGGTAGCAATCTGACTCCAGCCTTTCGGAACCTCCACGTTGTTCATTTCAAACACTACCTCACCGCTGGGGTTGCGGATAATGGAAGTCCGGTAGTCGTATTCAAACTGATCGAATACAGACACATCATCGCGTGTAAAGCGACGGGGGAACTCAAGCCCCTTTACGGCTGTTTTTTTGCTGGCCATACAATATTTTATTAGATTTTGTGTTATGTAATCTTTAAATCTCCGTGAGGAGATCGTGAATAACGAAAATAGCAGCCTCCAACCTAAATTCCGACCCGGAAATATCCACCTATGTGGATAAAGGATGGGGATTATTTCATTATCCTTATTCCTGCTGGATTTGCGTCAAAATCCACCAATTCAGGAAAAAATTATTTGGTGGTTCCCTACAAAATCCTTTGCTATCTTGCCTGCTCTTTACAAAGTTAAGGTTCTATGGTGCGTACTTACACTCTGATTCTCCTGCTTTTGGTCTCTTCCTTGCTGGTAAAGGCCCAAACTATCCATACCACCTGGCTGGCAGCTTTTACCACCACCAAAATCAATAAAAAATTCAGTATCCATTTTGATGCACAGTGGCGTTCAGGTGATCAGTACTCCACCATGTCTACCCTACTATTGCGTCCCGGACTGAATTACCACCTAAACGACCGCCTGGTACTGACTGCAGGGTATGGGTATATTACAAACCGAAGGAGTTTTATAGTACCCGGACCAGCAGATGAGCCTGTTAACGTAACTGGCTACTTACCGGAACATCGGCTTTGGCAGCAGGCCCTCTATACACATCCCATCATTGGAAAAAACACCATTACCCACCGGCTTCGTCTTGAACAACGCTTTTTAATGCAGCCTTCCATTGAAAACTACAACCTGTCGGCTGACGGTAATACCTATGCGAACAGGTTCCGGTATTTTTTCCGGACTGTCATTCCAGTCAAACAGGAATTTCCATTTAAGAAAGGCTTGTTTGCAGGATTGCAAAATGAAGTGATGTTCAATTTTGGGGATAAAACACCTGTAAATGGAAAAATCTTTGACCAGAACCGTTTGTTACTAAGCGCCGGATACCGCATCCAGCCTAAGATTGATGTGGAATTGGGCTACCTGAATCAACATGTAAAGGGGCGGGCAGATGCCTTTGTGAATAACCATGTAATTCAGCTTGCTGCATACACCCGTTTCTAAGCACAATTGGGCATACCAGCATTTTTTTGCATTTTTGCCCCTAGCCATTACCTTTTGAATGCAAAAAGGCATCTATCAACAGATACAAAATAGCAAGCAGGCAAAACAGAAATCTTTTGCCGTTCTGATTGACCCGGATAAAGTCCGGCCTGCTGAAATTCCGGCCCTGGTGCAACTTGCCCTGGATGCCCGGGTTGATTATCTGCTGGTAGGCGGCAGCCTGGTTATCTCCAATCACCTGGATGAATGTATACAGGCGATCAAGTCTCTAACCGATATTCCGGTAATTCTCTTTCCCGGCAGCCCCTCTCAAATTTCCCGGTACGCAGATGCGCTGCTTTACCTCTCCCTGATCTCAGGCAGAAATCCCGAGTTATTAATCGGACAACATGTGATCAGCGCGCCTTTTGTAAAACAAAGCGGACTGGAAATCATGAGTACGGGATATATGGTAATTGATGGGGGTGCGCCTACCACGGTTTCCTATATCAGCAATGCAAGTCCTATTCCATCTGATAAAAATGAAATCGCGCTTTGTACAGCACTGGCCGGGGAAATGCTGGGAATGAAACTTATTTATATGGATGCCGGCAGCGGAGCCCGAATCCCCATCCGGGAATCCATGATTGCCGCAGTGGCAGAACAGATCACAGTTCCGCTTATTATTGGAGGTGGAATTACCGATCCCGAAAAAGCCTACCGGAATTGCAGGGCAGGTGCAGACCTGATCGTAGTGGGCAATGCGATTGAAAAAGATCCGGGACTAATCCGTGAAATGAGTGCCGCCATTCATGCTCTAAGTGCTACTGCACCCTGATTCTCGTTGGTGTTTCAGAACCGTCCAGCAAGCCTTCCATCATATAGATGATTCCTTTGGCAAGCTCAGCCATATTGGGAATGTTCATACGCTTTAATTCATCACAGGGACGATGATAACAAGGCTCCCTATCATCACTTGCCATAATCGTATGTGCAGGAATACCCTTTTTAGCCAGAGAATAATTATCAGAGCGTTCAAACAGATCACCACGTTCTCTCCGAAAGCGGATAGAGGCTTCTGCTGCACGCTTGCGCAATAGCTTGTATAAATCTGAATTGTACATGCCCGTCAGCATAACTGTTTGCCTGCCATACTGAGGATAACCCAGCATTTCAAGATTAATACCGGCGACTACCTGTTCAGGGTTGATTTTTTCGGCAAAGTCGGCAGAACCTATAAGTCCGGCCTCTTCTGCATTAAAAGCACAAAAAAGAATACTACGCTTATGCGGTCCCGTGAGTACCAGTTGCCTGGCAATTGCCAGCAATACAGACGTACCGGATGCATTATCATTTGCCCCGTTGTAGATTTTATCAGTTTTGTTGTAATACCCAACCTGAACATGATCAAAATGCGCAGAAAGAACAATGAATTCTTCGGGCTTTTCATAACCGGGCAGCCATCCGATCACATTACTGGTTGATATGGAAGTATCTGTATCATCCCGGTAAAAAGTATGCAGCAGACCACTATCGAGGTAAGGTTTTAATCCCAGGTTGGAGAAATAGTCAGCAATAGCCCTGGTAACTTCCTGGTTTTGCGGAGAGCCTTCCACCCGACCTCTCAAGCGGTCAGTTGTCAGGTATTCCATCCAGCTACGGATATCTTCCAATACGGTACTACTGTCAACAGCTAACTGCGCTGAAGCCCGTTGCGTCAGCAGCAAACAACTAAAGACAAAAGCAAGCGCAATATGACCAGATCTCATCAACGCAAACTGGATGTATCTACCCTTGTTGGTGTATCCGTACCTGCAACAATAGTTCTTGAACTAAGCGCAATCGCACGAATGATACGGGTCATGTTTTCCATATCCAGTGTCTCAAACTCATCATCTACGGTATGATAATATTTTTCACTGTCCATTTTAGAAGTAGAAATGGTATGTGCAGGAACACCTAAACGGGCCAATGTAGCATTGTCAGAACGATAGAACAACTGCTGATCAGGATAGGGGTCCGGATGAAATGTAAATCCTGTTCCTTCCAGGTTCTTCTTCATGATCTCACCCATACTGGATTTTTCATATCCTGTAATATAGGCGGAGTTTGTACCCCATTTGCTCTCCGTACCAATCATCTCAATATTGAACATGGCCATTACAGTAGCCGGATCGAACTGACGCGAAAAATATGTAGCACCATAACCTCCCATTTCCTCTGCAGTAAAGGCTGCAAAAAGAATGGTGCGTTCATTATTACGTAGTTGTTTAAAATACTTTGCCAGCATGATTACCGCAGTAGTACCAGCAGCATCATCATTCGCCCCATTGAAAATGGAATCGCCATTCACAGGCTTACCGATACCGAGGTGATCATAATGTCCGGAAAAGATTACATACTCATTCTTTTTGGATTTTCCAGGCAATACACCTACCACATTATGAAGTTTGGACACCTCAAACTGGTGATTGGCAGTAACTGAAAAGCTGGTCGGCGGCTCAGCGGATAAAATGAAAATTGTAGAAGCCCCACCTTCCATCATCTGTCTTTTGAAAAAGGAAAGCCTTCCGAAATTAGATGCGTAGGAAGGATCTACTACTACCACTTTGTTTTTACCGGAGGAAACATGTCCGTATGCTTCCTGCATAAAGTTGCCGCCTGCTTTAATGGCAACCAATTCAAAACCGGTGCTTTCTGTTACTACCAGGTTTTCCTTTGGCGTAACAACAAAGAAACTTTTATCATCCAGTACCTTACCATTGGCAGTAACTGAAGCAGTAATCTGATTGGGCTTCAGCATCTTGAAAGATTGCAGGTAACTATTACTGTTAGGAAGCTTCTCTAGTCCGATTTTTTCAAACTCGGCAGCAATAAAATTGGCTGCTTTATCTATACCCGGAGTAAAAATTCTTCTTCCCTCCATATCATCCGCAGAGAGGGTCTTTTCAATCCTGCTTACTTCCTTGATATCAATACCGGGTTCTTTCTTAGATTTCTTCTGTGCATTTACCTGAAGCGCCAATCCCAGCGCCCCCATCATCAATATATACTTCATATCCATCTCTTAATTCTTAATTCTCAATTCATAATTCATACTTCCTTACAGGCTCATCATCTCCTTAAACTTCACTGTTTGCCGCCTGCTCACTTCAATCTTTTCACCACCTTTCAATTCTAACAGGAGTCCGCCGTTAAAATAAGGTTCAATTTTTTCAATCAGTCGCAGGTTGACAATATGTTTTCGGTTGGCACGGAAAAAAACCTTTTCATCCAGCCTTTCTTCCAACGCATTTAGTGATTTCAGGATCAGCGGTTTGTTGTTACCGAAGAAAACCTTGGCATAATTCCCAACGCTTTCGAATAACCGAATATCACTCAATTTTACAAACCAGCAACGTTCTCCATCTTTTACAAATACCTGGTCGTGTTCGCTGAGTAAACTACGATTGGAACTGATGGCGGGTGCCATAGCTTCCTTCTCTTCAGCCACATGTAATTTATTAATGGCATCTGCCAGGCGTTTGGTATCCACCGGCTTGAGCAGGTAATCAAGTGCATTTACTTCAAATGCCTTGAGGGCATATTCATCGTAGGCAGTAGTAAAGATTACATGCGGCGCTTTACCCAGTTCGCTCAACATATCAAAACCGGTTTTTCCCGGCATCTGGATATCGAGGAATACCAGGTCAGGCTGGAGGTTTTCAATTACATCGATTCCCTCGGCCGCATTGGCAGCTTCACCGATCACTTCAATTTCAGGGAATTCGGATAATAATTTTCTTAGTTCTGTACGGGCCAGACGTTCATCGTCGATCAGTACTGCCTTTATCATAAGTGTTCGTTTAAGCGGGTTCTGTTACCGGAATTTTTACTCTCGCTTCCACCATATTGCCATTACTCTCCTGGATATGGAAATCTGCTTTATCGCCAAAAAGAAGCTGCAGCCGGTTGCGGGTACTGCTGATTCCAAAGCCATCACCATTGATATGTCCGGATAAGCGTCCGGTATTTTGTACCAGTAATTCGTGGTAATTATCCCGGAAATCAGAAATAATGCGCACTACTCCCCCCTTCATCTGCTTACCAATTCCGTGTTTGATTGCATTCTCCACCAGGGTTTGCAACATCATGGGCGGAATGGGTTGATCGAGGGTATCTTCATCAATCTGGTATTCCACTTTCAGCCGGTCTTCAAACCGGATATGTTCCAGTGCCAGGTAATCCCGTACGATATTCAGCTCTTTCTCCAGTGGTACCGTTTCAGATTTCTCAGATTGCATACTACTGCGGAGAATATTGCTGAGTTCCGTGATGGCATCCCGGGCCCGGCTGGGGTTCTCATCAATCAACGCCCGGATACTGTTGAGGGCATTAAAAATGAAATGCGGATTGATATGGGCTTTGATGGTTTTAAGCTCCAGTTCTTTTACCAGCGCTTCCAGTTTAAGGGTATCTACTTCCTGTTTCCGGCTCTTCGCCACATAATGGTAAATATAATAGATCAGCGTCCAGGGAATTATAAAAAGACCAATATCCAGGGTAGCCCCGAGTAATCGGGCTGGAAAATCGATCCTACGCTGCACATCAGTCTGAACATCAAAGAGTTGCACCAGTGCCATAAACAAGATGCTACAAAGCAGACTAGTTATTACAATTCCCAATGCCATCCGGGGAATCACTTTTTCAATCGGCAATAATAACCAGCCGCTCCGCTTGATAAAGGCCCGGAACATATGGGTGGTAAAAATCCCGGATATGAATATCAGTCCCACCCGCACAAACAGGCGCTGATCAATCTTGGAGGGGGTAAATGTATATACGAAAATTACCATAGTCAGGGCCACGAAGGTCCAGCCCAGTACCTGGCAAATCCAATAATATTTAATTCCGCGTGGTAGCATATAGGCAAATCTAGCTGTTTGTTCCACCCCTAATATACCGAATTGTACTAATGGCCAAATAAATTGGGACGGGGGTAACTGGCCGGGATGGATGGCAGCCAACTATTTTAGGACGGATTTGTTAAATTCTTTATCTCATACGCTTTATTTTTACCGAATGGAAATTAAACCGGGGCCACTATTAGAACAGATCAATCAGCCATCCGACCTCAAGAAGTTGGGAAAAGAACAATTGCACCAGGTTTGTGACGAGCTCAGGCAGTACATCATTGATGTAGTGAGTGTGCATGGAGGGCATTTTGCAGCCAGCCTGGGTGTGGTAGAACTGACTACAGCCCTGCACTATGTGTATAATACCCCCTACGACCAATTGGTTTGGGACGTGGGTCACCAGGCATACGGACATAAAATTTTAACCGGCAGACGTGATAATTTCCCAAGCAACCGCAAATACGGTGGCTTATCTGGCTTTCCCAAACGCTCTGAAAGTGAATACGATACGTTTGGAGTAGGCCATTCCTCCACCTCCATCTCAGCCGCCCTGGGTATGGCTTTGGCGGCCAAATACAAAGGTGAAGACCGCAAGTCCGTGGCTGTGATTGGCGATGGCTCCATGACTGCAGGTATGGCCTTTGAAGCAATGAACCATGCTGGGGTTTCTGATGCCGATATGCTGATCATCCTGAATGACAATTGCATGAGCATCGACCCGAATGTAGGTGCTCTGAAAGAATACCTTACAGATATCACCACTTCACCAGCTTATAACCGATTCAAGGACGATGTTTGGAAAGCGTTGGGTAAACTCCCGGTTGGCGGAAATTTCTCAAGAGAAATGGCTTCCAAACTGGAGCACTCGATCAAGGGTATGCTGAATAAAAGCAGCAACCTGTTTGAGGCATTGAAAATCCGGTACTTTGGTCCAATCGACGGACATAATATCACCAAACTGGTAGATACCCTGCAGGACCTGAAAAATATTCCTGGTCCAAAGATTCTGCACATCATTACAGTGAAGGGCAAGGGCTATGAGCTGGCCGAAAAAGACCAGACCAAGTGGCATGCACCCGGGCTTTTCGACAAGATTACCGGTGAGATATTCAAGAAAAAATTTGATACACCCCAGCCGCCCAAATACCAGGATGTATTTGGCCATACGATTCTGGAACTGGCGGAACAAAATCCAGCCATCTTTGGGATCACGCCTGCAATGCCATCGGGATCTTCACTGAAGATCATGATGGATAAAATGCCGGATCGGGCGCTGGATGTAGGCATTTGTGAACAACATGCAGTAACGGTGAGTGCGGGATTAGCAACACAGGGCATGAAAGTGTTCTGTAATATTTACAGTTCCTTCATGCAAAGAGCTTACGACCAGGTGGTGCATGATGTAGCCATCCAGAAATTACCGGTTGTATTCTGCCTGGACCGCGCGGGACTCGTAGGTGAAGACGGACCAACTCACCACGGTGCTTATGATATTCCTTATTTCCGTTGTATTCCCAACCTGATCATCAGTGCACCGATGAATGAAGCTGAACTGCGCAACCTGATGTATACAGCTCAACTGGAGTCCACCAAACTTCCTGTTGTGATTCGTTATCCACGAGGTGAAGGTGTTATGCCGGAATGGAGAACAGAAATGAAGGAAGTGGAAATTGGAAAAGGTCGCAAATTGAAAGAGGGAGATGAAATCGCCGTATTGAGTTTTGGTCATCCCGGAAATTTTGCAGCAAGTGCGATTCGAGAAGTGAAACAATATGGTATCAATGCAGGCCACTATGACCTGCGATTTGTAAAGCCACTGGATGAAGAAATGCTTCATGAAGTATTCCAGCGCTATAAAAAAATTATTACTGTAGAAGATGGCACCATAGTAGGTGGAGCTGGTTCTGCTGTATTGGAATTCATGGCCGCACATAACTACCAGGCAGAAGTCAGGATGCTTGGCATTCCCGATCGGATTGTGGAGCATGGCAGCCTGAAGGAATTACATCGCGAATGTGGTTATGATGCCAATGCTATTGCAGAAACTTTGCGGGATATGATGAAGGAGAAAGTAAGAGTTCAGTTGTTGCAATAACGTTCTTCCGATTTATCCAAATTTATTAAACGATTTGAGCTGATTAAAAAAGGAGTCTTTTTTTCTTCGGCTCACTTCAACTTCTGCGTTATTGGTTAAGATGATGGTGCCGCCTTCTCCCCTGATATATTCTTTAATATGTCGCAGGTTGACGAGAAAGGATTTGTGCACGCGTACAAACCCCGCATCCTGGAGTAATTCTTCATAATCATGAATTGGTTTTGCAGAACAAATGGATGACTGTTGCGTGAAATAAAAATTTGTGTAACTGCCGGAGGCTTCACAATACAGAATATCATTCACTTCCACCACCTGAAATCCTTTAAGGGAGGGGATGCATAGTTTAGGTTGCTGTTCGAGTTTACCCCTGGTTAAGTTAAAAAGCAGGGTAGACACATTTTGACTGATATCATTGCGCGATATTCTTTTTTCAGCTCTTTTAACGGCTTGAACCAACAAATCCTCATCTATTGGTTTTACCAGGTAATCTACAGCACTATACCTAAAAGCAGTAAGCGTGTAGTTGTGATGGGCCGTAACAAAAATGATTTCAAAGTCATGTTGATCCAATTCCTCCAGTAACTCAAAACTGTTTTTACCGGGAAGAGAAATATCCAGAAAAACGAGTTGCGGGTCCAATAACTCGATCTTCTCCCTGGCTGTATCCGCATCACTGCATTCGGCAATCACTTTTAATTCAGGACAATATTCCTGTAACAATTGCTTTAATGTGAATAAGCCACTGGCTTCATCATCGACCAGGATCGTTTTAATCATACAAAAAGGTTTAAGCAGATAATTCTAATATTGCCAGGGTTCCTGAATTTGAATAGCCAGGCAGATCAGATTTATCGGTGATTCGCAAGGAGCAGTTCATTTTGTATTTTTCATTTAATACGGCCAGTCTTTCTTTGATATTTTCAATACCAACAGATTGATGTAAGCGATGATGCGTATCGGATTTTTCAAGTGTCTGTCTGATACCCACACCATTATCATCCACTTCACAAATGATAGAAACTGCTTTTTTTGAAAATCGAATGATCAGTTGGCGATCCTGTTTTTTACTTCGCAATCCGTGCCAGATCGCATTTTCAACCAGGGGTTGAATCAACATAGGAGCAATCCGTGTATCTTCCGGTAATAGTTCTTCATCAACTTCTATTCTATAATTGAAATCATCAAACCTTAATTTCTCCATTTGCAAGTACTGTTCCAGGTGATCAATACATTGACGGATGGTTATAAAAGGTTGTCGGGAATGTTCAAGGCTGGTTCGAATCAATAAGGCAAATTTACTCAGGTATTTACTGGCATTTCGTTTGTCATCTTTCCAGATCATCTCTTTAATACTGTTCAACGCGTTAAAAATGAAATGTGGATTCATTTGCGTATGCAATCCCTTAATCTCGATTTCCGCCATTTGATTTCTCAACAGGGCCTCCTGCTTTAGTTTTTGAATACGTTTTTGATACAGGAACACCAGGGAAGCAAGAACCAAACACAATACCGCTACCTGCAGCCAGGGCTCCTGCCACCACGCGGCCTTAATTTTCATAGAAAGAGTCTTGTGCTGATAGCTCCACAATCCATCACTGTTAGAAGATCTCAATTCAAATTCATACGAACCGGGTGGAACAGATGTAAAAACAGCTTCAGGTACCCGGGAGGGTCTGCTCCAGTCGTCACTCAACCCCTTAAGCCGGTAACTAAAAAAACAATTGGACTCCTTGGAATAATTTGGCACTGCAAATCCAATCGTGACAAAATTATTTTTATGGGATAGTGTGAGTTGTTGTACCAGATCAGGATGACGTTGGGATGCAAATGGCTTATTATTGATCAACAAGGAAGTAATCACCGGTCTCGGACTAAAGGTTGATTTTTGGATCAGGCGGGGATAAAATACAGTGATGCCATCCATTCCGCCAAAATACAAGCGACCGTCGGAATCGGCCATTGAGCAACCCGGATTGAATTCACTGAAAGAAAGACCATTTCCCCTGTTATATTCCTGCATTACAGAAAAGTCGGCATTGAGTCTTACTAATCCCTGATTACTGCTGACCCAGATCGTACCATCTGAATCGGTTTGAATAGCGTGACAAACACTTGACTGATCAGCAGGCCGAAAGAAAACTTGCCGAACTATTTTATTTTTTTTATCATCATAAACAAGCAACCCATTATTCGTGCCAACCAACAGATAGGGTCCCTTTCTGACAATACTTCTAACGCCTTTTGCCAGCTGGTTTACAACCTGTATCCGCTGAACGGATAAGGGCGCGTAATTGAGTTTCATGAGACCAACGCCACCATTGCAAATCCAGACAGTTCCATCTGCTTCTTCGTAAAAATATTGCGCAGAGCGGAAAGCACTCATCTCTTTAGCAACCGAATCCAGCAAATTCGTTTCCGTTAGTTTTTGCCACTGATAATTTTTCAAAGAAAAGAATTGCAAACCGTCATCGGTTCCAACCAGCAGACTATCAGTGTTTTTTAATTTGATAACAGCATACATTTTATTGAGATGCTGTTTTTTTGTTTGTTCAGGAAAATAGCGGACCTGTGCTGTATTTTTATCAACCTGCATCAGGCCCCCGCAGGTTGCAGACCAGAGTTTACCCTGGCTATCTTCGGTAATACTGTAAATGACATTATTCGCATTTCCCACCACACTGGTACCTGGAAAAGCTTTGAACGATTGCGTTTGAACATCCCATTGAAAAAGTCCTTTCCCCTGCGTTCCAACAAAATGATCGCCGTCTGATGTTCTAAATAAGGTGTAAGCGGCGTTATCAGCCAGTGAATTTTTTAAAGAGGACGAACCGGTGACTGTAGTAAACTGGTATCGAAGTGTATCATACTTTACCAGTCCTCCGCTTGCTCCTAACCATACAATGCCTTGCCGGTCAGTAAAAATGCAGGCACCAAAATTGGAAATGGGGGAACTGGGATTGGCCTGCTGCTGAATTGCTCTTTCTATGGTTTCAGATCTTGTATTATATCGATATATACCACTTCCCCTGGTATAAATCCAGAGATCATGGCCATTTCCTTTTCCTATTGCTTCAATACCACCAAATACCAATTCAGACCTGATGATATTTTCGGTTTTTCGGGGATCATCTTTTATAAAGTAGCAACCCTTGGAAATGGTACCAATCCAGAGTTGGTTTCCTGTAGATGCCATGGTTCTTATCTGAGGAAATCTATACTCACCTAAAAATGATTGCAACTGATAAGTAGCACCTGCAGGCTGGAGTTCATATAACTTAAAATAATCTGAAACCAGCAGCCTGCCCTGGTGAAGTACAATATCCGTTACGCTGTACTTTTCTTGCCCGGATTGAAAAAAATAACTCAATGCTCCGGTTGTTGAATTGAAATGAATAAGTCCATTATTGGTAGTTATAAACCAGAATTCACCAGGTTTAAATGATTTTATTCGCCATGCTCTAAATAAGTCAAGTTCCTTATTGCGGAAGAAATGGGAGGGTAAAGCAAGACTATCCCCCTTCGGATCATAAATAGTCAATCCCCTGGCAGTTCCTATCCATAACAACTGCTGAACTGTATCAAAATACAGGCTGTAAACAGCATTGGAGGGAAGTTTTTTACCCGCTTCATTTTGCTGCAGAAAGACTTTAAAAGTATTACCATCATATCGGTTCAATCCATCGATTGTACCAATCCAGATGAATCCAAAATTATCCTGCGCAATGGAAGTACAATTATGTTGAGATAAACCTTGCCTGGAACTGTAATTTTCAAAAAATAGAGGCTGGGAGGATGCAGGTAATGCAAGTCCCATTAATAGTAAAAACAACACAGATGGTTTGTGCAGGTAGCTCATGGCAACTGGTGAAAAGATCTACCACTAATTTAACCAATCTAATCTGTTTACAGAACCCGATTTCAGGCAGTTAAAAGAGGAAAGGCCATTCCAGCACTCAAACCCACCGTTCGTTGGCTAATTTCAACCATTGCTGAAATGTAGAACTAAAATTATTCTTTTTGACTCACAGCCGTTTATGAATTGAGAGTCGCCTCTCCTAAGTTGGTTGTAAAAACCGGCAGCTGGTAGCATTAGTTTTAGGAACACTAAAACTTTATTTATGAAAAAGATTAGTTTCTGGGTGATGCTGCTTATTGCTCTTACTGCAGTACAGTGTAAAAAGGATTTAAATGATCCTGGCTCCAATAAAAACAAAGGCAAGCAACAGCTAACCAAAACATATCCTGCAGATATAGCTGTTCAATGGATGAACCTGATGCTTGATTTCTTCAAAACTGCTCCTACAGCAACAGGAAATGCTGCCTTCTCCCGGCATTATGCCTATATTGGGATTGCGCTGTATGAATCAGTTGTTCCTGGAATGCCTGCAAATCGAAGCCTGGCCGGACAATTAACCGGATTGGAGGAATTACCGGCAGTTGAAAACAATCAAAAATACAATTGGGCCTTAAGCGCCAATGCCGCTTTGGCAGAAATAACTAGGAAATTCTTTGCCTACCTTCCTCAGTCCAACCTTTCACAAATTGCTTTACTCGAAGAGACGTTGGCCATTGAATATGGCAGTCAGAGCACACCTGAAATAGTTCAGCGATCTATAGTATTCGGACGGGAGATCGCCAATGCAATTTATGAGTGGTCGGAGTCGGATGGATATAAAAATGCCAGCAATCCTTTTTCCGCGCCAGCTGATAAAATTGGTCCGGGATTCTGGGTGCCACCTGCTACACCATCCGTCCAGAGCATTCCTTATTGGAAAAATCTCCGGCGCATGGTAGCAGGTAGTGAACAAGGTGCGGGACTCCCTGCGCCACCTACCTATTCCACCGACCCAAATTCTGCATTTTATAAAATGGTTAAAGAAGTATATGATGCTTCTCCTGCACCCGGATCCGAAGAAAGAGCCATGGCATTTTATTGGAGAGATGTTCCAGGTACTACCACACCAGGTCATTATATCAGTATTTTAAAGCAGGTTCTGGACAATGAAAAACACGGACTTGATATGGCAGGCCTATCTTTTGCGATGTGTGGAATTATGGTGTATGATGCCTGTATCAGTACCTGGGAAACCAAATATCAATATTGGCTAACCCGACCTGTTAGCTACATTAAAAACGTATTGGGACATAGCAGTTGGGAACCCACACTGGGAACTCCTCCACACCCTGAATATCCATCAGCACACTCTTCTCTGTCTGCCGCCAATGCAGAGGCCCTTACCAGTTTGTTTGGAGATAACCGTCCTTTTGTTGATCATACATTCGATTATCTTTACAATGAAACAACGGATCCCCTGCTCTTTAAAGCACGCTCCTATTCCTCATTCCGGGCCATGGCGGATGAAGCCGGATTATCCAGGTTATATGGGGGAATACATTACAGATTTTCAATTGAACAAGGACTAATTCAGGGCCGAAAAGTTGCTGCCAATATTCAGCAAAAGCTACATTTTAAATAAGTTTATGGAATTTTAAATAGCCTGCATCTCTCCGGAAATGCAGGCTATGTTTTTTAAATTAATATTGATCAGTTTATCCTTGCTGGTACTATCAGGAAGTTCGCTGGATAATTTCACTTCCAGGCTTAACCAACAGGCTTCAGCACTAAAAAAATTTGCCAAACAGCATGGATATAATGATCAGCTTGCTTTTTTGGTGGATATGATAGAAGGATCCGGCCTGGCAAGATTTGTTATTTATAATTTGGCCAATAATTCAATTGAAAAAACAGGATTGGTAACTCATGGCCGCTGCAATAAACTCTGGTTATACCCCTCCTTTTACATATGTACCCCTAAAGAACCAATTCCGTTTACAGCTATTTACTTAAGAGTTCTACCACCAGTTCTGCAGCTGCAGCTCCTGAATTTTGTTGTTGGCCCGTTACCAGATTACCATCCTGAATAGCATACGAAGTAAATGGAGCAGCTACTTTAAATGTTGTTCCTGTTATGTTCCTGGCTTCCTCTTCAATTCGGTAAGGTTGAATTTTTATTCCTACTGCAGCATCTGCGAAGTCCTCCTCCGCATTTGCAAAACCTGTCCAGGTTTTGCCTTTAACCAACAGTTCTCCGTCTGATGTTTTGGCTTCTAATAATAGCGTAGTGGAATGGCAAACAGCTGCCGCCGGCTTACCTGCTTCATAAAACGAAACAAACAGTTGCTGTAATCCGGCATTACCTCTGAATGTATACATCGGGCCTTGTCCGCCTACCAGAAAAATAGCAACATAATCCTTGTGATTTACATCTGTCAGTTTTTTGGTATGCTCCAGTAGATGGTTAAATTCAGGCTTCTGCAGGTAACCCAATGATATGATATCGTTTGTAGAATAACCACTGGCATCTGTGGGGTTGGAATAACCGTCCATTTCCAGTTTCCCACCTTCCGTGGAAACCAATTCAATTTCATACCCTGCTTCTTCAAATACCCACATAGGATGTGTGAGTTCCGCAGCCCAAAATCCAATTGGCCAACCGGTTTGACTGGAAACTGCCGGCGAACTGGCCACCATTAAGATCTTACCTTTTGTGGAAGTACCATGAGGATGGACATAGCGTTGCCTTTCTTTTAGATTGTTCATACTTGTTAGTTAAATCAATGAATAGGATGAATAGTACCAAATTTGATACATCTCATCATTTTTCCTGATTTACTTACTAAGTAAACAGCTACTTCCCTTTTAGATAGTGACTACGACTGCAATAAAAAATCATTGACATCTTCCTCCCGCTCCTCATTCCATTCTACGATGAAATTATTGCGGCCCTCGCCAACAATCAGGCGCATGTATTTCTGCTGAACGAGCTCCAGCATACTCAGGAAGGTAAAAATGGCGTGAATGCGGTTCTCGCAAACTTCAAAGAGTTTTTCAAAACTCATGGTCTTTTTAGTGCGACAGATATCCAACACACTCTCCCGGCTTTTCTCCATGGTGTAATTGTATTGCACCACAGTATGCACCGGTTTGTTGTTACGATCATAAACTTTCTGCATCACTTTTTCAAACGACTTCATTAGTTTGAATAAAGTGATCTGCTGGATCTCTGATCCTTCACTGGCTTCTTCGCCGATATGGCTCAACTCCTTGTGGGCATTGCCTCGTTTCACCATCAGCATTCGTACCGCTTCCATCTCTGCCAGTTCAGCTGCAGCCTGCTTGTATTTTCTGTATTCGAGCAGTTTATCTACCAATTCCTGGCGTGGATCAATCTCATTCCCTTGTGCATCCATTTCCTTGCGCGGCAAGAGCATCTTGGCCTTGATCCGCATCAGGGTTGATACAAACAATATAAATTCACTGGATAACTCAATATTGAGTTTCTCCTGGCCATGAATGAAATCCAGGAAATCATTGATGATCCGGGTAATCGGAATATTATAGATATCGAGTTCATCCCGCTCAATAAAGAACAACAACAGGTCAAAGGGTCCTTCGAACTGCGGCAATTTGATCTGGTAAGAGGGTTGCTGCGCGGCCATACTTCACAAAAATTAAGCTTCCCGGGAAACCCGGGAAGCGCGAAAGATACGAAACTTAAAATTTTGCTGATAAACCGACTCCCAACAAGGACCTTACCTGGGTACCAGGGGAATTTCCGTTCGGTCCGAACTGCTTCACATCATCATCATATATAAGATCAAGGTTATAAGTCACGCTCAGGAACTTATTCACTTTCATCGCGATGCTATTGGTCCAGAATACATCGATATTCCTGGGTTCAGCACTGATTTTTGCGTCGGTAATTGGGTCCCGCTTGCCTGCATAGTTGGAGAACAGGTCAAGCCTCGACTTATACGATACATTCTTGATCACTTCTTTAAAAAAATTGGCTGACAAATAAGCTCCTGCTTCCATGGCCACTTTCCTGTTGGGGTTTACGCCATACAGCGCCGCCAGTGGGGTTTCCTGCCCCCCATCTGGTAAGGGAATCTGACCGTTTTCATAATAATAGCTATTGGGATCATTACTCACAATTACCCATCTTGCGGATATTGGCGACAACATCACACTAAAGTAAGAAGCAGGCTTCCATTCAATACCCGGAGAAATCAGCATATAAGCAGGAGCAAAGAGTCCGGATATGCGGCGACGAATACCTTTACCCAGATAATCGTAATCATACCCATCGGTCATCTGGGTACGCAGATTATATACTCCTACAACCGCCCATTTTTCATTGATTTTTTGCCCGATTTTGCTGTAAAAATCAATTTTATCATCGGTTTTACGAGTCCCCACTGAACTGGTTCGCTGTACCGCATATCCGAGATCCAGGGTATTATCCCAGAAGAACTTGCCTTTTTTCTTATTGGCAAAAAGTGTGGAATAGCCCGCTACTGAAATGGAAGAACGTTCTGCACCTGCAGCCCAGTTGCGGGCACTACCCTGCGCCAGGTTCAGGTTAAACAGGCCGCCTTTGCGCCAGCCCTTTGCATTGTACTTATAAGTGGTATCATCATAAGTGGCTCTTTCCGCACTTTTTTTGAGTCCGCTTACAGTTGCATCCTGGGCTAATAACGACCCGGCCAGCAAAAAAAATCCGCAAAACAGGGTCATGGTTTTTTTCATAGTCATTATCTCATTCATTAGTTTATAAAAAAAGGCATTTTGAGAACGTCAAAATGCCCTTGCAAATATATATAGAAGAATTTTTATTTCTTCTTCAGTTCATCGCGGATTTCCATCAGCAAGGATTCTGTAGGTGTTGGTCCGGCAGGTGGTGCTGGCGGCACAGGCGGCCTGCGGAGTATAGCTTTGATGAAAACATAACAAACAAATGCAACAATAATGAAATCAAGCAGGGATGTCAGAAAAGCTCCATACTTAAATGTTATTGCTTCCTGAATCACCACATTATTGGCATCCAGTTGCGCTTCCTTGATGGTAACAACCATTTTGGAAAAATCTTTACCGCCGGTGATCAATCCCAGAATAGGAGCAATCAACCCCTCAGTAAATGAACCAACCAATTTCGTAAATGCTGTACCCATCAGGAAACCGATGGCTACATCCACCAGGTTGCCTTTTGTGGCGAATGCTTTAAAGTCAGAGAAAAATCCCATAATGAGTTGTTTTTGGTTATCTGTCTAAATATGTGATTAAGATAAATATTTTTGCCGGATGTCTCCAAAATTGCTGAACTGGTTTCTTTTTACCGCGCTTGCACTCATCTGGGGCAGCTCCTTTATTTTGATGAAAGCCGGCATGGAAGCACTTTCAGCTTACCAGGTGGCCGCCATCCGGATGTTGAGTGGTGGACTGATACTGCTTCCCATGGCGCTGAAATCGTTTCGTGAAATCCCCCGCGAAAAAATCGGAATGGTGGTACTTTCCGGATTCCTGGGCAGTTTTTTCCCGGCTTTTTTCTTTTGCATTGCCGAAACAAAAATCGATAGTTCCCTGGCAGGTATATTGAATGCGCTGACGCCTATGTTTACCATCAGTATTGGTGCATTGTTTTTCCAATTGCAAATCAACGCGGCAAAAATTGCAGGGGTTGTGCTTGGATTTATCGGCCTCTGCATGCTATTCCTGGTTCGCGGAAAACTGGAACTGAGTTATCTCTCCTACTCTTCCCTTGTTATCCTTGCTACCCTGTGTTATGGGATTAATGTGAATATGGTGGCCCGGCACCTGAAAGGAATTGGTTCTGTTAGTATCGCTTCCTTTGCTTTTGCCTGCCTGATTCCGCCTTCTCTGGCAGTTCTCTGGAAGACCGGTTATTTTGAAATGGATAGGCTCCCTGATAATGGAACCTGGTGGATGGCTACGGGTTCTGCGGTAGTACTGGGTGTAATGGGAACGGCCCTCGCCTCCATCATTTTTTACATGCTGGTGAAGAGGGCCGGAACTTTGTTCGCCTCCCTGGTTACCTATGGTATTCCCTTTGTAGCGATTGGGTGGGGATTGCTTTTCGGAGAATCCATCACCCTGGCGCAGGTTGGCTGCCTGCTGATCATTCTCGCCGGGGTTTACCTGGTGAACCGGAATAAATGACTTATACCGCCATGATTTCTTTCTCTTTCTGCGCCAGATGTTTTTCCACCAGGGCAATATGCCTGTCGGTCAGCTCCTGAACCTCTTTTTCCGCATCTTTTGCAGCATCTTCACTCAAACCGTCTTTCTGCAATTTTTTAATTTGCTCTATGGCATCCCGGCGAATACTGCGGATCGCTACCTTGGATTGTTCTCCTTCACCATTACATCTTTTAACAAGCTCCCGGCGACGCTCTTCAGTCAGAGGAGGTAAAAACATCCGGATCATGGTTCCGTCATTCTGGGGATTGATACCAAGGTTAGAATTGATAATTGCCCGCTCAATCGGCTGCAGCATATTTTTCTCCCAGGGCTGAATGGTAAGCGTTCGTGCATCCGCCGCCGTTATATTGGCAACCTGGCCAATCGGTGTTGGCGAACCATAATAATCTACCACGATACCATCCAACATCTGTGGATTGGCTTTACCGGCCCTAATCTTAACAAGCTCCACTTCCAGGTGATTGATCGCTTTTTTCATGGAATCACTGGCATCGTCCAGGATCATGGATAATTCTTCGGTCATGCTATAAAATTATTCGGGCAAAACTAAGGAAATGGAATTATTTCTTCTCCATCAGTGGGTTTTCCGAAAGCGGAACCAGCTTGCCGCCGGATTGTTTCAGTATCTCATTGGTGGGACCAACAAATAATTGCGGCCTGCGTTTTCTCACCAGATAGAGGAGGCCAATAATACTGAAGAAGATGCCAAAAAACAGAGCCATTAATGCCGTTGTTCCCAGCTCCTGCAGGTAAAATCCAATTGCAATGACAACTGCATTTAGCGATGTAAGGGTAATGGCTATTGCTCGGTGCGATAGGCCCAAATCCAGCAATAAATGGTGAATATGATTTCGGTCTGGGGAAAAAGGAGAACGACGATGCAGGATCCGGATGCCAAAAACCCGCAGCGTATCCATCAGGGGTATGATCAGGATACCAAAGCCCAATGCAGGAGCGGCTTGTACTGAAAATGCCTGTTCCGGCTCCATGGCCACATTAATGAATTTCACCACCAACACTGCATTTACCAGGCCGATCAGCAATGATCCGGTGTCTCCCATAAAAATTCTGGCCGGTTGAAAATTGAATATCAGAAATGCCAGGAGTGCGCCAGCCATTGCGAATGCCATTACGGCTTCCGGTAAATGTCCCGTCAACACAAAATAGGTTCCAAATACTGTGGTACATAACAGTCCCAGGCTACCCGCCAGTCCATCTACCCCATCAATCAGGTTGAACGAATTCATTACCACGATTGCTGTCAGATAAGTAAAAAGCAGACTGAATGATTCCGGCAATTCGTTCACCCCCAGGAAACCCTGCATACTGTGAATCTGAAGTCCGCCGTAATAAATGATGATAAATGCAGCCAGTACCTGCCCAATGAATTTTTTTACCGGTGAAATGATGATGATATCATCTTTCAATCCCATATAAAAGATTACCACTGCAGCAGCCAGGTAAAATTGAAGATTTTTACTTTCCTGGAAATTGGCGATCAGCAATACGGAAAACAGAAATCCGGCAAAAATCCCCAATCCCCCCAGGGCCGGAATAGCTGCCTGGTGAATTTTTCGTTCATCCGGAATATCGTAGATCTTCTTCATGGCGGCCACCCGAATGATTACAGGAATAGCCAGAAAGGTTATCGTAAAGGCGATGGTTAATGATAAAACGACGTCAAACATGTGCTGCTGTTTCCGGTTTGGAGATGATCTGCTCCTTAAAAAATCGTACCCTGGACTATAAACGAAAAAAAGCCCTGTTTAGTCTTATCCTCCTGTAAAGATCGGGTCAAAAAAGTTAGATTTGCTCCACAATTTTTGAATATGGCCAGTTTACAGGAAATCGCTTCGCAGATCAGAAGAGATATTGTACGGATGGTGCATGGCGCTTCCAGTGGTCACCCTGGCGGCTCTTTGGGATGCACGGACTATTTTACCGCGCTTTATTTCAAGGTCATGAAGCACCATCCTGAATTCAGCATGGATGGTCATAAGGAGGATTTGTTCTTTCTTTCAAACGGACATATTTCTCCGGTATATTATTCCACCCTGGCACGCGCCGGTTATTTTGATATCAAAGAACTTTCCACATTCCGCAAACTGAACAGTCGTCTTCAGGGTCACCCTGCCACCCACGAACACCTTCCTGGAATCCGGATTGCCAGTGGCTCATTGGGACAGGGAATGAGTGTGGCAATAGGGGCAGCACTTGCAAAAAAACTGAACAAGGATCCTCACCTGGTATTCTCCCTGCACGGAGATGGTGAACTGGATGAAGGTCAAAACTGGGAAGCAGCCATGTTTGCTGCCCATCATAAAGTGGATAACCTGATCTCCACTATTGACTGGAACGGTCAGCAGATTGACGGCAGCACCAAAAAAGTGATGGACCTGGGTGAGCTCGATAAAAAATTTGAAGCTTTCGGTTGGGAAGTATTGATTCTCGAAAAGGGAAATGATGTAGATGCAGTGGTAGCTATGCTGGAAAAAGCTAAAACACTTACTGGCAAAGGGAAACCCATTGTGATTCTGATGAAAACCGGCATGGGAGCAGGGGTAGATTTCATGGAAGGCAGCCACGAGTGGCATGGCATCGCGCCTAATGATGAACAACTGGCAAAAGCACTTGCTCAGCTTCCGGAAACACTGGGTGATTATTAACCCAGCTCCATATTGGAGGCAGCAGCTTTCCGGGCCGGCAGCCAGGATGCCAGGAAGGCGACCAGCACTACGGTTGCACTTACCAGTAAAAAATCTGGCCACATGAGCTTTACCGGGTAATGATTGATGACAAAACTGCCACCTTCCAACTTGATCAATTCAAATTTTTGCTGTGCCCAGCAGATTAGTAACGCCAATGCCATACCCACCCCCGCTCCAATGCCCGCCAGCAAAAAACCTTCACTGATAAAGATTCCCTGAATCCTTCCGGAGGAAGCACCCATGGCTTTTAATACCTGGATATCTTTCTGTTTTTCCAGCACCAGCATGGTCAGGGAGCCAATCATGGTAAAGGCCGCCACTACCAGGATCAGGGATAGCAAGATATAAATCACCCATTTCTCCATCTGCATAACACTGTAAAGTCCCTGGTTTTGCTGGTACCTGCTCAAAACCGTGTAGTTTTTACCCAGCAGTTTTTCCAGGTTTTGTATGATGTCTTTTTCATCTGCACCAGGCTGAAGGGCGATTTCCACCCCGCCATATACATCCGGCTCCAGGCTGAGCAGCCTCTTCATGAAATCCAGGTTGGTAAGGACATATTTATTATCAAACTCCTGCTGAACCGCAAATGCACCAGCTGTTCGCAGGTTTTCTGCAATAAGTGCCGACATCGGGTCAGACACATTGATGCCTGCTCCGCGTTTGGGCAGGTAGGCGGTAACGGGTAACAATTCACGATCACTCCATAAGCCCAGCGCAGACTCCACCCCAACGCCTAAAATAGCCCGGGGTTGATCTGCTGTACCCAGGTTAAACTCCCCCACTTTTACATAATCAGCCATGGTAGTTACGCTGGTGTACTGGCTGTCCACCCCTTTCAAATAAACAATGGTTTGCGCTTCGCCATTTTGCAACAGGGCTTTTTCCTCCACCACTTTCGACCGTGCTTTAATTCCTGGAATCCGGGCAATAGCAGTTTCCTGCTGCGGTGTGAGACGGAGCAATTTGCCCTCGGCAGGAACAATCTTTAACTCGGTATAAAAAGTGGCATACAGAGATTTCACCAGGTCTTCGAACCCGTTGAACACACTCAGTACCACAATCAGGGAGGCGGTACCTACTACCACTGCCACAACGCTTACCCAGGCAATGATATTGATGGCATTGGTGGATTTCTTCGATTTGAAATAGCGCCAGGCGAATAGAAAATTCAAGGAGTCGGGTTTACTTTTCTTCTTTCTTTATTTTTTCAAAAACTTCTTCCATCTTGAACACATAGTCCAGGGTGTCATCCAGATAGAATTGGAGCTCCGGGATCCGGCGAACCTGGTTTTTGATGGCTGCGGCCAGTTCCTTTTTGATTTCCCAGGCGCGATCTTCGAGTTTTTTCATCGCAGCCTTTGGATCGGCCACTTTAAAAAGGCTGATATAAATACGTGCCTCCAGTAAATCCGGGGTCATTTTAACGGATGAAATAGATACCATGCCACCATCAATCATGGTAAGGCCCAGGTGCTGAAACACCTGGTTCAGCACCCCCTGAATTTCACCGGCTACCTGCTTCTGTCGTTTTGTCTCCTTTTGCATGGGGTAATTGCTTGGTTACTGCAAAGAAACAAAGAATTCGGGAGCTGCCCCACCCTAAATTGACGTAGGTTTGCAGTTTCTAGTTAATTGGTAGAATGAAGAAATTTTCGCTCGTATTTAAATACCTCGCAGAAAAAAAGGCCAATATCGCGCTCTATTTTCTGTTTAACCTGCTCTCCATCGTTTTTTCCCTGGTTTCCCTGGCCATGCTGGCGCCCTTCCTGCAGCTGCTTTTTGGGTTGGAAAAACTGATGATTGAAAAGCCGGTTTTTGAATGGACAGCCTCTTCGGTGCTCGACCAGCTGAAATACCAGCTCAGTGAACTAATCAATCAGAATGGTCCGGTTGCTGCCCTGGCTGCCATCTGTATTACGGTAATCGTTTCCATCTTTTTCAAGAACCTCTTTCTCTACCTTGGATTGCGCATGCTCACGCCCATGCGTAATCATGTGATGACCAAACTCCGCGGTGAATTGTATTCCAAGATCCTCAGTCTGCCTATCGGTTATTTTACCGAACAGCGTAAAGGAGATATCATCAGCCGGATGAGTAATGATGTGAATGAAGTGGAATGGAGTATTATCGGGGCGATGGAAGTATTGGTGAAGGAACCTCTCACCCTGATCCTGATCATCAGCTCGCTAATTTTTCTGAGTCCGCAATTGTCCTTATTCCTTGTAGTATTATTACCGGTAATGGGATTTGTGATCGGCCGTGTGAGTCGCACCTTAAAAAAGCAATCCAACCAGGCCCAGGTGCAACAGGGATTGTTGTTAAGTGTACTGGATGAAACCCTGGGTGGCATGCGCGTGATCAAAGCCTTTAATGCCGAAAAACTGATCTCTGGCAAATTTGGCAGCATCAACAAACACCTGAATCATATCCGCAATACTATGAATTTTCGCCGCGATCTGGCATCGCCTATGTCGGAGTTCCTGGGTGTGCTGGTATTGTGTGCGATCCTCTGGTTTGGGGGACAATTGGTATTGAATAACAAAGCCGGACTCGATGCTGCCGGTTTCATTACGTATATCGTTTTCTTTACTCAGATAATCAATCCTTCCAAGGCTTTCTCCAATGCCTTCTACAATGTTCAGAGAGGAACAGCCGCCATTGAGCGGATTGAAGAAGTAATCAACGCCCCGGTTAAAGTGGAAGAAGCCATTGCACCGAAAACACTTTCTTCGTTTAACCATAGCATTGAGTTTAGGAATGTGTCATTCGCTTATGAAGAAGCTTCGATTTTGGAGGATATCAATCTCGTAATCGAAAAAGGAAAAACAATTGCACTCGTTGGATCTTCCGGTTCAGGTAAATCCACCCTTGCCGACCTGGTACCCCGCTTTCATGATGTAACCAAAGGAGAAATTCTGATAGATGGCGTAAACATCAAGGAATACTCACTGTCATCCATACGCGATCAGTTAAGCATCGTAACCCAGGAGCCGATCCTGTTTAATGATACTATATCTGCCAATATTGCCCTGGGTATGCCGGATGCAGACCAGGCAGCTATAGAACAGGCAGCGAAAGTTGCCAATGCCCATAGTTTTATCACACAGAAAGAAGCCGGTTATGAGACCAATATTGGAGATCGCGGCAGCAAACTCAGTGGTGGTGAACGTCAGCGACTCACCATTGCCCGGGCAGTATTGAAAAATCCACCCATCCTCATACTGGATGAAGCCACCAGCTCTCTCGATACAGAAAGTGAACGCCTGGTACAGGACGCGATTGATAATATGATGCAACATCGCACCAGTATTGTGATCGCCCACCGCCTCAGTACCATCCGCCATGCGGATGAGATCATCGTTTTGCAGAAAGGCCGCATCGTGGAAAGAGGCAACCACGAAAGTCTCTTAGCTCAACAGGGATTTTATAAGCGGTTGGTGGATATGCAGGAGGTCAAATAAATTTGAATCATACAAATACAAACACATGAGACAATTTTTCCTTGGCTTATGCCTTTTGGGGGGATTGAGCCTTGCGCAGGCACAGCAACCCGTAAGTTATGAGCAGGCATTCAAAGGGGCACCTACCAATATGATGCAGCCCCTGCCCATGGTTAGCAAATGGCTCGATGGAAAACATTACCTGGAAACGCGTACCGAAAACAATGTTCGCCAAACAGTAAAGGTGAATGCGATCAGCGGAGTGGCAGAAGCCTATACTCCTCCCCCGGCTGAAAAACCAGCTCCGGCGGTACCTGCGATTGCGGTTATGGGTGCCCGTAACCAAACTACTTCTCCGGATGGAAAGTATTTTGCTTACACGAAAAAGGACAACAACCTGTATATCCAGGAGATTGCTACCAAAAAAGAAATTCAACTCACCAAAGACGGGAACGATTCTGTACTGAATGGATATGCTTCCTGGATCTATTTTGAAGAAATCCTGGGTCGTGCTTCCCGCTACAAAGCATTCTGGTGGAGCGAAGATGGTAAACATCTCGCCTTTATGCGATTCGATGAAAGTGGTATGCCTGTCTTCCCGATTTATGTGGCCGATGGCCAGCACGGGTACCTGGAAAACAACCGGTATCCAAAACCGGGTGATAAAAATCCGGATGTGCGGATTGGTATTGTAAATGTTGAAACAGGTACTACCACCTGGGCTGATTTCAATGAAAAAGACGACCAGTATTTTGGCACGCCTGTATGGACACCGGCCGGACAACTCTGGATCTCCTGGATGAACCGTGGACAGGATCAGCTGAAAGTCTATAATGTGGCGCTGAATTCCGGAGAAAAAGCGTTGGTGTATGAGGAAACCCAAAAGACCTGGATTGACCTGGATGATACCGACCGCTTTGAATTCCTGCCCTCCGGTAAAGGCTTTATCCTTCGCAGCGATGCCAGTGGATGGAAACATTTTTACCTGCACGATATGAGTGGTAAAAGGCTGGCAACGCTTACCTCCGGTGATTTTACAGTAGGCGCGATTCACAAAATTGATGAAAAAGCCAAACGCATCTATTTTGATGCACGTAAGGAAAACAGTGCCCGCACAGATCTGTACAGCGTTGGTATGGATGGTAAAAACATGCAGCGGCATTCTTTTGGCGATTACACCTTCCGCGGTATGATCCTTTCTCCTGATAACAAATACTATATCACAACTTATTCCAATCTGCAAACTCCGCCTACAATGGTGTTGGCAGACATGAAAGGAAAGGTTATTCGTGAACTGGGAACAGCCAAAGGGAAAGGTGCTGACATGTATGCACAACCGAAAAGAGAACTGGTTCGGGTAAAGTCTGCGGATGGATTGTTTGATTTACCTGTATTGATTACCTATCCGATTGGATTTGACCCTGCAAAAAAATATCCTGTCATCATTAATATTTATGGCGGTCCGAATGCTGGAACGGTGTATGATACCTATCGTGCAAGCCCAACCGAAATTTGGTGGGCCCAGGAAGGACTGGTACAGGTTGCCATTGATAACCGCAGCAGTGGTCATTTTGGTAAAAAGGGGATGAACTTCATTCACCGCCAGTTGGGTAAATACGAAATTGAAGACTATATGAGTGCTGCAGGCTGGTTGCGCAAACAGCCCTGGGTTGCAGGTGACAGGATTGGTATCACTGGAGGCAGTTTTGGAGGGTATATGACTGCCATGGCCCTAACCTATGGTTCGGATTATTTCACCCACGGTATTGCCAACGCCTCAGTAACCGATTGGAGTTTGTACGACACCCATTATACTGAGCGCTTTATGGATACCCCGGCAGAAAACCCTGAGGGGTATAAAGCCACTTCTGTAATGACCTATGCAGATCGTTTAAAGGGTACCCTTCGCATTGTACATGGTACAACCGATGATAACGTACACATGCAGAACAGCGTGCAGCTGATTAACAAACTGCAGGACCTGGGCAAGCCCTTCGAGATGATGATCTATCCGAATGAGCGGCATGGCATTGGTGCCAATGTACGCGCCAAGCGCGAGCACCTGGTTTCCGAGAATGCCAGCTTCTTTTATAAGCACCTGCTGAACAAGCCGATTCCGGAGGTCTTCTGGAAAAAAACAGAGCGCAAGGCATTTTAAAAAGTACGATTTCAACAAGGCTTAATGACTTCTCAAAGAGGTGTAGTAACTTAGATACTACACCTCTTTGATTTTTATGACAAACCGCCGCCAATTCATCAGCAAACTGACCGCTCCTTTTCTGGCTATGCCGGTATTATCGGAGCTGGCTTTTCCTTCCTGTGCCAGTCCTTACGAAGGACCTGTTTTAAAAGTTGCCCTGATGGGATTGGGAGGTTATGCAACGCGGGTTGCTGAAGCCATGCAGGCCAGCAAAAAGGCCAGGATCACAGGACTCATAAGTGGCACACCGGAGAAGCTGAAGTCCTGGCAGCAGAAATACAATGTATCCACCAAAAACTGTTACAACTACGAAAATTTCGATGCCATCAAAAACAATCCTGAAATTGATGCCGTCTACATCCTGACACCAAATGCGTTGCACCATCCCCAGGCGCTGCGGGTTGCTGCTGCCGGCAAGCACGTGATCTGCGAAAAGCCAATGGCTCTCAATGCCAGGCAGGGAAAAGAAATGGTGGAAGCCTGCAAAAAAGCCGGCAAACAATTACTGGTGGGTTATCGCATGCATTTTGAAGCCAATACGGTAGATATCATTCAGCAGCGTATCAATGGAAATTTTGGCAAAATTCTTTTTTTTCAGGGACTCAGTGGTTTCCGTATCGGGAATCCAAGTCAATGGCGACTCAACAAAGAATTGGCTGGAGGAGGCGCGATGATGGACATCGGTATTTATTCGGTTAATGGAGCCCGTTATATGGTGGGTGAAGATCCAATTTGGGTAACAGCGCAGGAAACCAAAACCAATCCAACACTCTTTAAAGAGGGGGTAGATGAAACCATTCAGTTTCAGATGGGTTTTCCCGGAGGTGCAGTAGCTTCCTGTTTATCCACGTATAACATGAATAACCTGGATCGATTTTTTCTGAATGGAGAAAAAGGCTTCGCGGAACTCTATCCCGCATCCGGATATGGCCCTATTAAAGGAAGAACACACCAGGGTGAATTGAATCATCCGCATGTAGCGCATCAAACCACGCAGATGGAGGAGATGGCCGCCATTCTGCTTGAAAATAAAAAACCATTGGTACCGGTAGATGGCCTAGAAGGCTGGAAAGACCTGGTCATCATTGATGCCATCTACAAAGCCGCCGCATCCGGCCAAAAAGAACCTATTCGTTATTGATAGTTATACTGCTATAAAAAATTAGGGAGCCACCTTGTAGTAGCTCCCACTTCTAACATCTTTTCTCACTTCTGACGTCTGACGTCTCACGTTTCACTTATCACTTATTCATCGTATTCTTCGCTTCAATACTCAGCGTCGCATGTGGAACAGCCCGTAAACGCGCTTTATCAATCAGCTTTCCGGTAACCCGGCAAATACCATAGGTTTTATTCTCGATGCGCATCAACGCTTTTTCGAGGTGATCAATGAAGGTGATCTGTCTGCTGGCCATTTGTGCCAGTTGCTCACGCTCCATACTCACACTCCCATCTTCCATGGTCATATAACGGCTTTCACTTTCATCACCACCCATTTCATCTTTACGGGTGATCAATCCCTGTAGGTAAGCCAGCTCTTTTTTTGCGGCGTCCAGTTTTTTGTTAATCAACTCTCTGAACTCTGCTAATTCTGCATCACTGTATCGCATAGTAGGTCCGGTTTGAATTGGAGCCTCCTGATCCAACACACTCTTGGTAAAATCAGGATTGTACGGCTTCACGGTTTTAGTTTTTATTTCTGGCACCACCCACTTGGTCGGTCTTTTTTCTGGAGGTGGAGCCGGTTTTTTAATAGGGATCGGGGTCGTTTGTTTTGAATCATCCTTCACCGATGCCGGTTTCATAACAGATGGCTTCCCGATTGGTTGTCGGATTGTTTTAACCACTGGTTTTTTACCTTTTCCTTCTGATTTGGAACTGGTGCTTTTTGCTGGTGCTGTCGATGCTTTTTCCTGTTTGGGAGCTTCTGGTTGTTTGATAGGTTCTGCCTTTTTAGCTTTATCAGCTTTTACTGGTGGTTCTGGATTTTTGGCGGCTGGTGCTTTCGCAGGAGCCGTAGCTTTCGCTGCTGGCGCTTTGGCAGGTGCAGGTTTTGCGGGAGCTGCTTTGGCAGCCGCTGGTTTCGGAGCAGCTTTAGGGGCCGCTTTCGCAGGAGCTGCTTTTGGAGCTGCCTTAACAGGTGCTTTTGCCGCTGGTTTGGCCGCTGGTTTCGCAGGAGCCTTTGCAGCAGGAGCTGCTTTTTTTGCGGGAGCCGGTTTGGCTGCTGCTTTCTTCGCAGGGGCAGCCTTGGTAGCCGCTTTACTGCCTGCTGCCGATTTTGCCGGTGCAACTTTTTTCGCTGATCCGGCTGCTTTACCAGCCGGTGCTTTTTTGTTGGTTGCCATAAATATTCCTTTTTCCGGTGATCAATGTCCTATTTATATGTCAGGATCTGCTTAGTTTATTCACCCAAACTTTGACCTCCTGTTCATTCACCTCCACAGGAATGCCCTCGTTTAGCTGATCTACTAATTCGAGCTCATCCGCCAAAACCTCTGTTTTAATGTAGTTGGCAAATTGCTTAACCGAATCCGCCAGACTTCCAATTCCTGCCAGCCTGATAGCAATCCGGTCAGTGAGTTCATATCCATTGTCCTTACGGATCTTCTGGATTCTGTTCACCAGCTCGCGTGCATTGCCTTCCTGCTCCAGTTCCGGTGTCACTGTCACGTCCAGGGCCACTGTCAGTGCTCCTTTTGAGCTTACCAGCCAGCCCGGAATATCCTCGCTGGATATTTCCACCTCATGGATTTGTAATATTAAGGGTTCGCTATCAATTTCCAAAGAATATGATCCTTCTTTTTCAAGCTTTGAAATGGCTTCCTGATCAAAGGCCTGAATGGCGGCCGATACAGCCTTCATTTTTGCCCCTACCCGCTTACCCAGCGCCTTGAAATCCGGCTTGATTTTCTTTTTAATGAATCCTTCCGCATCGGTCAGGTACTGCAGTTCTTTCACATTCACTTCCGACTTGATCAGGTCTTCCACTTTCAGTAACTGTTCTTTCATCGCCGGGTTCAATACCGGGATTAGCACTTTCTGCAAGGGTTGCCGTACCTTGATATTCACTTTTTTCCGCAAACCTAATACCAGAGAAGAGGCATCCTGGGCTAGTTTCATCCGCTCTTCCAGGCTTTGGTCAATCCGGCTTTCATCAGCCTTTGGATACAATACATGATGAACAGATTCTCCATTTAGACGACCCGTTACCTCATTCAGGTTGCTGAACAACCAGTCTGCAAAAAAGGGCGATACCGGTGCCATCAGCCTTGCGATGGTCTCAAGGCATTCATATAAGGTCTGATAGGCAGCTATTTTATCCTGGCTGTAATCACCTTTCCAGAACCGGCGTCTGCACAAACGCACATACCAGTTGCTCAACTGCTCATCCACAAAATCTTCAATGAGTCGTCCAGCCTGGGTGGGTTCATAATCATCAAATGCCGCAGTCACTTCCTTCACCAGTGTATTCAAAGACGACAGTATCCAGCGGTCAATTTCAGGGCGTTCTTCCAATGGGATGGAAGCTTCCTTGAAAGCAAATCCGTCCACATTCGCATAGAGTACAAAAAACTGGTAGGTATTATATAAGGTACCAAAGAACTTCCGCTGCACTTCGCGGATACCCTCCAGGTCAAATTTCAAACTATCCCAGGGGGATGCATTGGTGATCAGGTACCACCTGGTAGCATCCGCGCCAAAGGTTTCAATGGTCTTGAAAGGATCCACCACATTGCCCAGGCGCTTACTCATCTTATTGCCATTCTTGTCTAGTACCAATCCATTCGACACTACTGTTTTGTAGGCAACGCTATCATACAACAATACGCCTAATGCATGTAAGGTATAAAACCAGCCACGGGTCTGGTCCACGCCTTCTGCAATGAAATCAGCCGGATAATTCTGCTCAAAGGGTGCATTGAAGGGCTGCTCTGCTCCTGCTTTCAGCTTCTCCTGGTCCAGTCCCCATTGTGCATAAGGCATTGCACCACTATCAAACCACACATCAATCAAATCCGGTTCCCGATGCATAGGCTGACCGCTTTCATTTACCAGCACCACTTCATCCACATAGGGTTTATGCAAATCAAGGATGCCATCGTGCAAATAATGTTTATTGATATCTCCACCCAGCACTTCATTTGCCTTACGGATTTCCGCATTTAACTCAGCAATGGATCCAATGCATTTTTCTTCCTTTCCATCTGCTGTTCTCCAGATCGGAAGAGGTGTTCCCCAATACCGGGATCTGCTCAGATTCCAGTCCACCATATTCTCCAGCCAGTTGCCAAATCTGCCTTCACCGGTTGCCTTGGGCTTCCAGTTGATGGTTTTATTCAATTCCACCATCCGGTCTTTTACCGCTGTGGTACGAATGAACCAGGCATCCAGCGGGTAATACAATACCGGCTTATCTGTTCTCCAGCAATGCGGATAACTGTGTTCGTATTTCTCAACTTTAAACGCACGGTTTTCTTTCTTCAGTTTTACACTGATGTCAACATTCACATCCACATAATTCGGATCATCTTTGTAATTCTTTACAAAGCGACCACTGAATTCTCCCAGTCCGTCTACAAATTTTCCCTCCCTATCCACCATGGCCAGGAAGCCAATTCCATATTTCTTTCCAACCTTAAAGTCATCCGCACCAAAAGCTGGAGCTGTATGCACGATACCGGTACCATCTTCGGTGGTTACAAAGGTATCGCAGAGCACTCTGAAAGGATCACCTCCTGCTACAGCCGGACTGTTTGCTTCATAGGGCAACAGTTGTTCATAACGGGCACGCTCAATCGAAGACCCCTTGAACTCAGCAATTATTTTCCAGGGTAATAACTTAGTCTCTGCTGAATAATTTTCAAAATTACCATTTTCGCCTTCCGGCTTGAAATACTTGCCCAGCAGGGATTTCGCCAGTACAACATTCACAGGCAAATGTGTATACGGGTTGAAGGTCTGCACCAAAACATAATCGATATTCGGTCCCACAGTTAACCCCAGGTTGCTTGGAAGCGTCCAGGGAGTGGTGGTCCAGGCCAGGAAGAAGATGTCTGACGTGAGATGTGAGACGTGAGAAGTGAGACGCATGGAAGACTCAACGGCATCAAAAAGAAACTGCGATTTCTCATCCTTTACTGCTTTGAACATCGCAACTGCAGAAGTATCCTTTACATCTTTATATGTGCCAGGTTGGTTGAGTTCATGTGAACTCAGTCCGGTTCCGGCCGCAGGAGAATAGGGTTGGATGCTAACACTCTTATAAAGTAATCCCTTTTCATGCAGGCGTTTTAACAACCACCAGAGGGTTTCGATATATTCGTTTTCAAAGGTTACATAAGGGTCTTTCAGGTCTACCCAGTAACCCATTTTATTGGTCAGTTCATCCCATTTATCCTTGAACCGCAATACCGCTTCCCGGCATTTCTGATTGTATTCCTCAATGCTGATACTCTTGCCAATATCTTCTTTGGTAATACCCAATTCCTTCTCTACTCCCAGTTCAATAGGCAATCCATGGGTATCCCAGCCGCCTTTTCTTTTCACCTGGAATCCCTGCATGGTTTTATAGCGACAAACCAGGTCTTTCAGCGTCCGAGAGATCACATGGTGAATGCCAGGCATACCATTCGCGCTCGGCGGACCTTCATAAAACACGAATGAAGGAGCCCCTTCCCGCACTTCAATACTTTTTTCAAATGCCTGGTGCTTTGCCCATTTCTCGAGAATGGTTGTCTCGATGGATGGTAAATTCAACTGTTGAAACTCACGATACTTGGCTGCCATAAATAACTAGCTGATTCTTAAGTGCTTATAAAAACTAAAAGATCGAAATAGACGCGAAGTTACTGAAATTTGACCGCAACCTGATCGCAGCTTAAACCTCTAGCCCAGGTATTTGTAATTTTAGGTGAAGCCATCCACTTGACCAAACACTGCTTTGCCTGTTTCCTGGGATTCCTTTGTGGGTTTCTGTTTTCCGGATCTACCCTCCGGGCAGCAACCTTTTTGGTTACCAGCACCGCAAATGATGGCCCGGGTAGCCTGAGAAACGCCATCCTTTCCGCCACTGCCAATGGCACCACAGAAAAAGATACAATCCTCTTTACGCTTACTGGTTCTGGTTCTGCCCTGCCAACCATTCAATTGAGTTCCGAGTTACCACCTCTTCCTTCCAATCTGTTGATAGATGGGAGCAGTACCACGGGACCGCGTGTGCCCCGCATCAATGCAGGCATTATTCTTAATTTCACCGGTCCACTCAGCTTTCAACGCTTCCATTTTTTCCGCATACTTGAGGCTACTGATATTACGATAAAGGGCATCGCTTTTCAAAACCTCCTGGGGCCCTTTCAATTTGAATTGGCAGTAGCTGGTATTCAGCTCAGCAATGCAAGCCAAATCCAAATTGGTGAAGAAGAAAATGGTAATCTTTTTTCGGGTGCGATGGTTGCCCTGGTAAATGAAACCCGTAATGGTGTTGAGGCCGGTTTTGTGAGAGATGTTCACGTTGTTGGAAATATAGTGGGATTGAATACAGTGCTTTCTAAAGCTGATTACAATGGTATCTACCTGGCCAATGCAAAACGCCTGAGTATGGAGAAAAATCTTTTTGTCAATACGGTATTGCAGGTTACGGAAGCAAGTAATACCGCTGGCGATTTTATAAACTTCATCGATAACCAGGCAAACAACATAGATGGACAACCGATTTCAGATGGCACTTTTCTATTACGACTGGAAGGAAGTACTGGCAACAATGGAAAAACGCTTATTGAAAATAACTTTCTCTACTCGGTTGACAGGGCAATCGAATTAAAACTCATAGAGCATCCGGTTTTTATGCGGGCCAACTTACTTGGTTCCAGCAGTTCACAAGCCTGTGCAGAATTGCGGTTTGCCATCACCGTTACAGATTGTAAGGAAGTTACTATTGGAACAGCTGATGGAGAGGGAACCAACCGCATTCGTGGTTCCATCTGGCAATATGGTACAGGAAAAATGATCGTATGGCAGAACCAGCTATTAGGAGAGATCCATCCTTCAACAACAGCAATCCAGGGTAGCAATACCATCACCTATTATTTTGAAAATATTCTGAGAGGGAAAACGGACCCGGGAGCCATAGTGCAACTGTATGGCACCAATTGCTCAGATCCCTGTCCGCTTAAAACCTATATCAATGCTGCTACCGCTGACGCAGAAGGCAACTGGACCATTTCGCATAATTTCCTGGCAGGCGCTTATTTTCTGACTGTTACTAAAAATGGTCAGACCGGATCACTGCAACCGATGGCCAATCAATCCAATCTTATCCGGCTTAATGACATCAGAATCACTGCTGATACCTGTGAAGCCAGCACAGGTTCCCTTGAACTCAGCTTGCCTAACCTGGATCCTAGTACTCAATTGAAATGGACTTCCTCAACCGGTGAATCCCTGGGTACAGAAAAAAAGATTACCGGGTTACCAGCTGGCGATTATTTCCTGGTCAGCAGGCAAAGCGCCGGAGCCTGCGAAACCACATTGGGACCGATACAGGTACCTGCAGTAAGAATTGAATTTGCACCAGCACAATCAAGAGAAGTATGGACCGATGCAAATGCTACAGTTGAAATCGTAATAGCTGCAGAACCGGGATTGGAATATTTTCTATTTGATCAAGCTTCAGGATCCACATCCGCAATTGATAGTTCTTTCACCGGAGTCTTTACCATAAATGCCGGTAATTCTGACAAAACCTATTTTATCAGAATTAAGAAGGGGAATTGCTGGAGTGAAACCTCGACCATCCGGGTTCGGATTCGTAAAGCAGCCGGACTCTTTTTCCCAACTGCTTTTAGTCCGGATGGTGATGGCCGCAACGATACCTGGAAACCCATCACAGATGGTTCATTTGAAATCTATAAACTCCGGATATACAATCGGCTGGGGCAACTGGTATTTGAATCCGGCATTCCGGAACAGGCATGGGATGGCAGACTAAAAGGACAAACTCAGTCTTCCGGAATCTATATCTGGGTGCTGGAAGCAAGAGACCGAACCAGCGTACAAATACGAAAGAAGGGACAACTCCTCCTCGTCCGATAACCCGAAAGCATCTGTAATATTTACTAGCGACAGAATCCCAGGTCCAAGCTGGTAGAATTACGAATTCCGTAAAGTAAAGTCCCCAACGGGCAAGAGTACGCGAGAACATGAGCTCTTTTTTCTGTTAAAAATCTCATTTACAGCCAATAAGCACCCTGGATTTTTCCACATTTTCCAGCTTTGGCACAATTTCTGGTCATTATTTAAGCGAAAATCAAAACAAACAGATGTGACGCACATCTTAAAAATATACCAGCTCGAACTGGTAATCTTTCTACGGTTTAGGGTTTAGGGGTTAAAATAGGGGGTTGTCTAGCCCCCTTCCTCATTTTTATACTTTACTTAATTTCAGTCATCCAGTTTTCTGTAAATTTTCTCGCAGTTTCAATCACCGGTTTTCCTGCACGAAAAGCCATTTTCCAGCGATTGCCTTTCTGCTCGTAATTCTTATTCACAAAGTATTTTACACCATTCTTTTCAATGAGTTCTGCATCAAAATCAATGTCTTTAGTTTCATCCAGAAATTGCTGCAACCGGGTTTTTACAAACAACATATGATTCACAGGATATTTGGTTTCCCATTCTTTCAGCAAACGCTGATTTCCCGCTTCCGCATCCTTTTGAAATTGCGGATAATTTTTTCTATAGGCAGCAATTTGTTTATTGTTCGGATCCTCATTAGCCACCTGCTGCTTTTTTAAATCCGCCAGCATTTTTTCAAACATCGGTTTCATGGAAGGATCTGCTTTTTTTACACTTTCTTCCATGTCTGCAATTCCCTTTTTACCCTGTGTTATCATATCTTTCTGCATATCATCGGGAGTTTGAGGCACGAAGAGTTCCGGTTTGGCCTTCTCCCGCATTTCGTTGTACTCTTTAATAAAAGCCGGACTCGCAACATATTTCTTTACGTATGCAAGCAGGCTGCTGGCAACGGCGGCGCGATTGCCTACTGCAATATTGCGGGCATTGCGAACGCCCTGCTGGTCAAGAGAACCCCAGAGAAAACTGCCTGCAATTTTTTGATCCGCATCTGTCTTGCTGATACCCAGTTGTTTTAAAAAATCATCAGCAAAACGGTTGGCGGATTGAAAGGCAAATAAGCCGGATAAAAGAATCGCCACGCATACGGCGATGAATAGATTTACTTTTTTCATGATTAGGAAAGGTTTATTGTTATTATAGTTAATGCAGTAATTAAAGCCGGATGAATTCAACCCGCCTGTTTTGTGCGCGACCAGCTTTTGATTGATTATCACCAACTGGTTCGGATTCTCCTTTACCGTCAGTATCGATCCGCGATGCGTCAATGCCAAAGTTTTCCACCAGGGTTGTTTTTACAGCGGCGGCTCTTTTTCTTGACAATTCCAGGTTGCCGGAATCATTTCCGTCACTATCAGTATGACCAATAATTTTTACTCGAACAGATTCGCCTTTTAATACCTCAGCAAGCTGCTTCAGTACACCATTGCTTTGCTCTTCAATGCGTGCGGACCCCTTTTCAAACAAAATTCCGGTAGTGGAAAACCTGCCTTCGTTCAGCAGTTTATGGCGGGTATCAGGCAGCCCTTTCGCCATCCTGATATTACCGACGGCATATCCTACTTCAGCTTCTTCACCACCATATCGTCTTACTACCAAATAGAATTGATTAATGATTGTATTGGGTGCTATTGCTTTTGGCAGATCATAGAGCTTGATGCCATCGAGCCATATTCGTAACCGTTCTTTCTGCACTTGCATTGATACATGTAATACCCGGTTGAAATATTCCTGCAACTTTCCATAGCGCTTCAAATCCGTATTCAGGTATTTCGATCGATTCTGAAATGTGTACAAATGCAATTGTGAGTCATTATTTCCAAGTGGCTGGATATTCAATTCAGTAGCAAATGTTTCAGTATATCCCTTTAAGAGTTCGTTCGCTGAGGCCGGGTAGTTACCGGATGCCAATACGCCAAAGGCAAGTACCGGAAAGGGTGCTTTGGGATTGGTTTGCTTCATGATCAAATCAAACTCAACTGTAAAATTCTCCGATAGGGAATCGGTATTGTCAGTCAGATAAGTAGCATTCTGAAAAAGCTGTACCCATTTTCCTTCCAGCCCTTCAATTGTCACTACTTCTGCAGTACCATTGGTATTCCAGTTGATCGGTAGTTCACCCACCGGATCAGAACTGAAATCATTGAAATAAACCAATTGCTCACCCGGAATAAAATCAAACCTGGACTGTGTATTGATTCCCTTGCTAGCCACCTGCTTTTGTTCTTTGGTTGTATCAGCAGTTTGCACGGCCTCTTTACCACCTGATTCGATTTCATCGAGGGTTTTATCGATAGCATTATCAATATGGCGGTCTACACGCTGGTTAACCTTGGCAGTTGTTTTAGATTTCACCTTATTCAGTATCCTGGTTTGCGAATAGCCACCAATTGTTATTCCGAAACATATAGAGAATATAACGATCCGCTTCATATTGCTTTCAATTTTGAAGGACAAATTTGACTTGATACCATCGCTATAGCAAGTAGAATAGTTATGAACTGTATTTTTCCGTGAATGAAACGGAATGTGATTTTTTCCCTTTCAGTTCATACATAAAAAACAACGTTTCATGTAAACCAGGACTATACAACATGTAACATGAAAAGATATTTGCTACCCTAAACCTTATAAAATGAAATTGTCAGGAATGATCCTGGTGCTGTTAATTTCAATTTACAGCTACGGACAAACAAATAAATCCACACCAGCTCCAACAGCTGTTGATGTGAACCAACTCTTGAAAATGAGTCCTGCAGAAAGGGAAGCCTATAAACAAAAACTGATTAGCCAGGCTTCTCAATTGGCACCAGTTGCGTTTCCCGAAATGGAATTAAAACCTCCAGCCAAGGATTTAAAAAGACTCTCCCTGATTCCTTCCCGTCCGCCAACCAGGCAGGAGATCAGCACCAGTCTGCAGCAATCCATACAGCAGATAAAAAAGGGAATTCCTGCTCCTAAAATTGAAGAAATCAATAAGCAGGTAGAATCACTTACAGTTGAGCAAATCGATGATAAAGCGATTGCCTCTTTCTACCAGGATAATCCCGAAGAAGGATTGCTACTATTAATGGAAGTCACTAAAAGAGATCCGGATGAAATCAACAGTCTGAATAATCTTGCTTCTATATTAACTATGTGCAGGGTGGAACAGAAAGCAATTCCCCTATTGATGTATGGACTGGAAAAAGTACCTAACAGCAGCACACTTTTAAATAACATCGGACAGGCCTATATGGGACTTGGTGATATGCAAATTGCCATGAATTATTTTAATGAGTGCCTTGCAATTGATGACTTGAATCCCGAAGCCAATCATAGTATGGGAATGATTCATTACTACAAGAAGGAGTACGAAAAAGCGATGTTATACTTTGAAAAGGAACTGAGTGTTTCCTTAAGAAGATCAACGCTGGCAATGGCTTACAAAATGGGGAAGAAGTTCAATGTGGGAGCGATTGCCCGAAACCGTAACAAATACAAAGGCGCGGGTGAAAAAGATTATTTTGAAGAAATCACACTTGGCAAGTTTTCCTTGCCAGATTATCCTTCTTCTACCAAAGAACTGGCAGCAAGAAAAAACGAACTGCAGACCTATGCAGCAAGTATCCAGGCAGAAATGTTGTTCTGGATGAACAATGCCTTGCAGGTCAATATGGCTGCCAGCCAGGATGCGGATGCATATCCGGGTTTATACTTCGATCTGGTGGAAGCTATGCTGGAAGAACTGGGCAATGAATTCACACCAGAATATCTTATTCCGTATGGAGATAGTGAATCCGAATTATTAAAAGAAATCATCACCCGGAATAGCATGGCAATCACCCGCGTTAAATGCCCCGAAGCGCCTGCTGGTAGTAGTATCACGGTTCAACAGGAATTTGCCATTGCCTGTTGCGAGAACCAGAAAAGACCATTGGCAGACAAACTGCTGGGAGAAGTAGGAAGCCAGGTAAAACCCATTTTTGATTTGGGTGCACAACGATGGAAATCTTATATCAACCAACTGGTTGCCATCGTTCAACTGGATCCCTCACCTGCCAACCAGGCCATGGTATACAATGCGGTAGCCGGTTATTTTAATTTTCTAAGTCTGGCCATGCTCATGTACACCGGAGGGGAGGTAAGTAACCTGCTTGGCGAATGTATTCCGGATTATAAGCCTTCTGATCTGGATAGCCTGGTGCAGGCGGATCGGGAATGGAAAATGGGCTGCCCGTCCTGGTTAAATATTGAAGTGGATCTTGGCGGTGTATCTGTAAAGGCGGATTGTAACAAATATGCCATCGAAGCAGGCGGTGCTTTGATGGCAGGATTTGAACATGAATTTAAAACCGGGAAATCTACCTTGCTGGTCGGCGTAGGCATCAAGGATAAAATTGCCCGTATTTTAAAGATCGAAGCTAAGTCGCAGTTTTATCTCAGCTTTGATGACAATAAACAATTCAGTGATTTCGGTATTCGAAATACTTATAAACTCGGACTCAACATCAACCCGCTACCAATTGGAGGAATTAAAGTTGGCTCCAACTATGGAGGAATCGAATCGGTCAACAATAAAAGTTTGCTTACAGGATCAGATGATTATAAAGTAAGCAGGAAGGGTGTGGTAGCCGCCTTATTTGATTAACCCATTCGCATATGTTGAGCCAGTTGTTTAGCTGCTGCATCGCCTTCGGATTCCAGCCTGCTTATTATCCGATCGCGCTCTGCTGCTGTTTTATTCTGGCTCAACTTTTTCTTACCCTGCAAATCAGTAACGGGTATTTCAAAAGCTACCAGGCCCTTCATCATACCTTTCCGGAATTTATCTGTGAGTCCGTTCCACTGTTCCAAATAAGCGGGTTCGAATTCCTGTATCATTTCTTCCAACATGGATTGTACCAGCTTTTCATCCCGTACAATGTTTGCCTTTCCATAGGCATGAACAGCCAAATAATTCCAGGTAGGTACAGACTCCAGTTTGTCGTATTGCGCGGGTGAGATATATGCATGCGGTTCAGTAAAGATTACCAATGAGTTTGTTGACTCAATGATTCCAGCCTGTTCATTGTTAGCTGCAAAATGCGATCTGAGCACCAATCCTCCTTTCTGCTCCTGAATCTGAAATGGCAAATGGGTGGCAATAGGCAGCCCCTCCTTCACTGTAATGATGGTCGCAAAGCTGTATTGCTTCATAAAACTTATCATGTCGGTCACATCTTCAAAGCGGAAAGCAGCAGGTACATACATATCGATTCCTTTTACACTGCAAAATGCAATCTTTATGGATTAAACAAGCAATCCATTTAAAATTTCACGGTATTTTGATGTTCATGATTATTTGAGTAGTTTGACATCAAAAAAGTGACAATTAATTATATTGTGTCAGAGGATGAATACTTACAATATTATTTGTACACCACATCCAAGAATAAATTAATTCAACAGAAAGTATTACTCAGGCGAATATTCACGCCAGTAGCATTTTTTATTACTGGATTACTGATGATTGATGCAGCCAATGGCAGTTTCTTTATTTTTTTTCTTATGCTGAGTATATGCACATTTGTTTTTTATTCCCACTATACAAGATGGTTATATAAAAGGCATTATAAAAGACATATCCATAAAGAACTCTCAAAATTTATTGGTCAGCCTACATCCATTACTTTAGATGGTTCATCAATTTTCATTCAGGACAAATTCGGAGAATCAAGGATCCAATTGGAGGCAATTGAGCATCTGATAGAGATTCCAGACTATTTCGTTTTAAGATTTCATGGAGGCATGGGAATGGCAATAAAGAAAATCTATTTCAGCCAGGAATAAAGTAACAAACTCATTGGCCTTTTACATATAAAAAATAAAACTCCTTTTACACAAGAACCCAAATGGTACTTCAGTTTATAACAAAAGACCTGTGTTACCCACAGGTCTTCCAATTGCCTTTCTTCCTTTACTCTATCTTCCCGCCCCCCTCTTCCTTAGTTCCTCCAAAATCCACGCCCCCACTTTCTTTCCCATTTCCAGTCCGACTTCATTATCCGTTCGAAAATGAATGCCACCCTGGAACCTGGACTCAGCACCATCAATTGCACGCTTGCGGAAATAGGCAGCATCTGCAGGAAAAAAATGTGATAAGATTTCCGCCATCACACTTCCAACCATGGCATGTCCGGATGGATAACCTGGAAACGGCGGAGAGAAAAACAATACCGGTTTAAAGCTGGTATCATACTGATCCGGACGTGTACCCCAATAGGTATATTTTGCATCCCAGCAGGAAATAAATCCATCGTACATACCCATGGCAGCGGTGGCATAAATCAAGGCTGCTTTAGGCGGATTCAGATGTAGGTTGTGTTCAAAAACTTTCTTCTCCAAAATATCAGACCAGAAGGATTCAGTAGCAAAATAAAAGGCATTGGCAGTTGAACCAAATCCAGGTTTAAATGCTTTCAGTTCTTGCATGTCTTTGGTAAAATCAGGAGGTGGACCCGGACGAAATTGATCAGCAGATTTTAGCATCACTGTTTTTGATAACCCTGCATTGGCAAACATCGGAGTACCCTGCCAGATCTGTTTTCCTTCGGGTCTTTTACCATCCCATTGAACTGCCGGTGGAAAATCTTTTACGTACTCGAGCTCCTGTTTAGCTATGTTTACCCCCAATTCAAATCCTGCTTTTGTATCACTTGGAAAAGCCTGTCCCGCTGCCACTCTCGACTCCATTACACGTTCTGCCAATTTCATAGCAGAATCTGCCAACTGAGGATAATATTTACGGAGCACCGTAACTGCCACCCCTGCCGCTACTGAATTTTCACAGGGATAGGAAGGAGATTCCAATGCAGGTCCAAATCGCTTTACCCGCTTATCCAATTCAGCAGGACGAGCACGACGATACTTGTATTTTTCTTTCCAGGCGACAATGGTTGCATCATAAATGGCAACCTGCATAACCAGTGCCGATACCGGACCTGTTTCACCGGCATTCGAAGACAGCCAGAGTTCTTCGATCCAGTTAACCCATCTGTAACCCGGGGCACCGGCACTCCAATACTTTATATCTGCCAGTAACTCCGGAGACATGGCGGACTGCTTGCTAAACACAGCATTCAGCTCTGTTTTAACAGCAGGAGGCGCAGGTAAGGCAGATTGGTTCGATTTGATAAAGAAGGTTGGCCAACTGGCAACTGGGTTTTCAGACTGACATATAGCTGGAAGTGGTAACAGTAATACAACGAGCCAGCCAAGATAAAATGATTTCATGTGAAGGTTAATTTTCATCGAACCTACAGTTTGCTTCTGCTCAAATTTTACTGCGTCAATAGACAACGGATTGGAGGCTACCAACCCGCTTGGAACAATTGGTAGCCTTTAATCTGTTATTCATAGACAAGGAGGCAGGTTCAAGACGCAATTATTGAAAGGGAAGAAATTTATCTTTACTTTAAAGCATTAACTGAACTGGTTTGCCTTCAAAAATTAATTGGAAACTGTATGGCTGGATATCCTTGTCGCTCATTTGCCTGAGGTGGCTTGTTTATATTCCACAAGACATGGAAAATGCTTCCGCCATTTTCTGGAACCAGGTCTGGTGGTTATGTTTCATAACAGCAGTCACAATTCTGTTTTTTGAATACCTGTTTCCCTATATAAGAAAAGGAATTCTACAGGCGATACCGGCTATCTTTTTAACCATTTTTCTTTTTACTGTTGGTGCCAGTCTGTGGCGATATCTTGGAATCGGGATTGGTATTCATACACCACTTGGTAGTCCGGAAAATGCCATGTCATTAGGTGATCATATGGCCAATAGCCTCGGAGGATTTTTATACATTAGTATCATCCGGCATTTCTATCGGTACACGAAATTGAAGTCAACGACCAAACAATTGCAACTAGCCAAACAGGCCGCCGAACTGAATTACCTTAAATCACAAACCAACCCGCACTTTTTATTTAATACCCTTAATAATATTTACGCACTAGCCTTACAGAAGTCGGACAGGACCGCGAGTTCCGTTATGCAACTATCCAAAATCCTTCGGTTCATGTTATATGAAACCAATACCCCGCTCATTCCAGTTGAGAAGGAAGTACAAATTATACAGGATTATATTTCATTGGAAAAACTACGCTACGATGAACAACTCTCCATCCGATTTGATATTGATATACAAGAACAATCGACCCGCATTCCGCCACTTTTATTAATTCCCCTGGTTGAAAACGCATTTAAACATGGGAGTGCGGAAACAATTGAAGCTCCTTTTGTACGAATCAGCTTAACAGTTTATAATGACCAGGTCAATTTTATTGTTCGAAATTCTACAGGAGATGATTCACCAGACGAACCAATAAAAGAAAACATTGGCTTATCGAATATCCGGAGGCAACTGGAATTGTTATATACAGATTACAAACTTGCTTATCAAAAAGTAGGGACTGTATTCACTGCTCACCTGTACATAAATACCAAATCGCATGTCTAGTATTTCCTGTATCGTTATAGAAGATGAGCCACTGGCAGCTAAGATCCTGATTGATTATATTGATCAATTGCCTTCCCTGAAATATAAAGGGCATTTCAAAAATGCCTTGCTGGCAACCGAGTTCTTACAGAAAGAATCCATAGATCTTATCTTCCTGGATATCCACCTGCCCAGGTTAAAAGGGATGAATTTTCTGCGAACCTTACAAAAGCGACCCCAGGTTATCATCACCACGGCTTATCACCAATATGCAGTAGAAGGATTCGAATTAAATGTAGTTGACTATTTATTAAAACCCATAGAGTTCGATCGCTTTATCGCTGCTGTTAATAAGGTGAGACAAAACAATGATAAGAATACCCCTGGCGGTACGCCAGCGCCTGAAAAAGATTTTCTTTTCATTTCTGTTCAAAAGAAAAAAATAAAAATCCTGCTTTCTGAAATTCTATTTATTGAAAGCCAGCGGGAATACATCCGGTTCGTGACAATCAATACCGAATACCTGACCAAAATGAGTACTATTGAAATTGAAAGCCGCCTCCCTCCTTCCCAGTTTCTCCGGGTGCATCGATCCTTCATTGTTTCCATCTCCAAAATTGATTCCTTTACTGCTGAAGAAGCAGAAATCAATGGTCACACCATCCCTATCGGCAGAAGTTACCGGGACAATCTATCCCAACTATTATCCTGAACGAATTCATCAGGAAAAGGCGACCCACCAAAACAAGCCAGTTACATACGTCCAGAACAGGCTAAAAAAAACATGTACTGCTGTTTCAAAATTTTTTCCCTTCCAGTTCACCGAAGAATATCCTGTAAACTGGACGATCCATCGGATAAACCAAAACAAACCGATACCAGCAGCCAGTCTTTTTCCTAAAGTTGTTTCAGAAAGTTCATTCGCACTTGTTATACATAGGATTCCCATCAACAGCACGGTTAGTGCAATAAAAAAAGTATGTACAATCATCATTTCACGATTAATGACACTTAAGCCTGCCAGCTCTTTTTTCCAATTGAAATACCTTGGAAAAATCAGGTGTAAAAGCGCCAGTAGTATAAGCGCGATTCCTACGATTTGAATTTGCTGAATCATTTTTTTGTCAGTATGAATAGGCTGATGAAAGCTGTTTGTTTTTCCTCCCGCTCCAGTTTCAGTTCGGCCAGTTCAAAACATTTTGTCCAGGCAGCGTGAGAATGGAAATGAAAGAATCCAATGGTGTAGGCCAGGAAGTTTGGCAGATCCCGCAGGTGCTCCATAACAATTATTTTTCCGCCTTCACAAAGCACCCGTTTCAACTCTGAAAAGAACAAAACACGTTCTTTTGGATTTATTATTTCATGGGCGGAAAGAAGTACAAATATTATATCAAATTGCTGATCACCATAAGGTAAATCAGCAGTATTTACCGGTTGAACTTCCAGTTTAGGAGGATAGATTTTTCTTGCTCTTTCGATAGATGGTTCGGTATGTAAAAGGGGATCATAGAAATCTGCCATCGAAAATCGGAGGGATGGAAATTTATGTTGTAATATCTCCGTGGTTTCATCAAAACCAGCATTTACAGTGAGTGCAGATCCGGCTTTTTGAAAAGCCAATCCATCCAGCCAGTCAAAATCATATAACCCCGAACGATCATAAATATAGTGAGATACGAGCAGGGAAACAGCCATTCCAAAAAATGCAGCAAAAGCAGCGGCCAGCAGGAAATAATAAATCAATCCGGAAAAATAACCAGCAATTCCAATCACCAACAGGATTACAAAACCGGCTACTACATAGAAGGGCCAGTTAAAGCGAACAATATTCCAAACTCCCTGGTAAGGTTTCCTGATTATCTCCATGAATCTTTTTTTCCTTTTTTCCAGTAATAAGGAATTTCTGTTATCTCAAATGCATTCGCCAATACCGGACTTTCTACACCAATATTTTCCAGGTAAGGTATCTTATATTCCAATACCTGAACAGGTTTGGGAGTCCAGTTGCTTCTTACTCCCTCAACTATCAATACTTTTTTTTCTCTTTCCAGGTAACTGAAGGTAAAGGGTAATGGTCCGGCGAACCTCCTTGCCTCTTTCCAATCCGTAAATGGCGACTGTTTGGGCAATGGTATTTCCTGTTCGGCCCGTCTGAACTTTACCTGCAATCCGGATGAATCAGACTGTATAAGTTGAATGTCCTTTTCCCGTTGTTGCTTGATATCAATGGTCTGATACTTGTATTGAGTGAACAGCGAACCCAGCCACTCCATCTTTTTTTTATCTGTTTCAGACCTCAGAATGTACAAGCCTCGCAAACGTTTTCCTTCACTTGTTTTATAACGAACAAAAATCCGGTATCCGATAAGAAAAAAATCATTTCCCATAAAAGCCGGGAATCCTTTGGGACGCAATTTCCTGGTTTGTACCATCGCTACTGCAATGAATCCATATTGTTCGTTTAGCAGATCGAGCTCCAGGCAGGGAGGTATCAGGTGAATCAGTTGTTCTTTCGGAACAGCAAAACTGAGTACTACCGAAGAATCAAAATAGGCTTCTACTGCAAATGGGTGGGATTTGAGGAATTGCATCATACTAGGAATTGGTTGATACTGATTTAGCGATCGCAAATTCTGTAAAATAAATGAGTGCGATAAAGAGTAATGCGAATACACTGTTCCAGCTGCCCCATAGCAGAAGATCCCTGGCCAATAGGTATTCCAGTAAATTCATAGTGGCGACCAACAACATTTGAACGATTGCTGCCAGCCTGGATTTAAAGCGGCTAAAAATCCATATCGCAATTCCAATTTCAGCCAATCCAATTAACAGGGTTAGTACCCTTGCTTCCTGCAATTGCAACACCTTTGCTACAATCGCTTCATGCCTAGGGACACCGTTCATCACCTTACAATACAAGCCATTTACCAACCACACCAACGCAATTACTACCTCCAATATTCTTTTCATAGAATTTCCTTACCCCCAATATAATACAAAAGACCTGTGTTACACACAGGTCTTGTAATTCTTTCACCTTTCACTTTTCACCTTTCACCGCTCACAAAGTGAGCTCCACACCCACCGTAACAAAAGCCGGCATACCAACTCTGATTCCTTCCGGCCTGCGACTCGCGATATAACGCTTATCACCCAGGTTCTTCGCACTGATATTGAAGTTCACTTTTTTATTCAATTGATAATAGGCAGTACCATCAAATACCATTCTGCTGTCAATACGACCAATACGTCCATTGGCAGATGGCGCCACGGTATTCAACTCATCTGCAAACTGCTCACCTACATAATTGGCAAAGAAACGAATTCCCAGTCCGCCTTTAGACTCAAATCCTACTGTACCATTCCAGATAAAGGAAGGAGCATAGGGCAATTTGTTATCGCGGATGTTGATCTTTTCTGTTCCACTGGTGATAAAACGATCAGCCGAATACACGCTATTTACATAGGTGAAATTGGAACCCACTTGCAGACTGTGTTTCCAGTTGAAAGCCTTACCAAAATCCAGTTGCACAGCAGCTTCAACTCCAGTGTGGGCAGTTTTACCACCATTTGCGAGTCCGGTTGCATTGGTACTGCCGCTCGACTGCGAAATCGGAATGATCTGGTTGTCAAAGTCCATTTTGAAGAAGGTCAGCTCGCCCTCAATCCAGTTAGCATGATTGAAACGTAATCCCAATTCAAAATTCCAGCTTTTCTCTGCATCCAAATCTATTGCCATTCCAGTAGAAGTGATGGCATCCTTGGTTCTCGGAGGAGCAAATCCACGATGTACTCCACCGAACAGATTCAAACTTCCATTCACCACATAATTAAATCCACCACCAGGGATAACTGCAAGCACATTTTGCTTTGCCAATACATTTGTATCAGCTACTACGGTGGCACCATTCACCGGAAAACGTCCTCTTAAAATACGACGATTATAATTGAAGCTTTCCAGTCGAACGCCTGCATTCACAGTAAAACGTTTGGTAATACCCAGCTCATCCTGAATAAATCCACTCAAGGCATGCCCGCTCCGTATTTCATTATCGCGCATATCCCCGGCCGTTGCATCTGCTTTTTTTCCCAATACAAATTGCTCTCTCGCTTTTTCATAGAGGTAGCGAACTCCTGCATTGAGTTTGTTTTCTTTATCACCAATCTTTCCTTTTACCGTAAGCCGGGGCTCCACTCCCATTACTTCAAATTGCCGGTTGCGATGCCCATTGCTGTTCAGCATATAAATTGCTCCTCCAGTTACCGACCGATCTCCCCAAATCACACCGGTTTGATTGGCTGCAGTGGAAGAATAACTAAAGTCCTGTCGCTGCCAGTTTCGGGTAGTGGTATACGCAAATGCAGTGGTCTGTAAATTAACGCGTGGATTGATTTGCAGGGAATGCGTAACGCTGAGATTATACCTGCGCACGGGTAACCGATCATCCGGTGCCAGCCTTACATAATCAGAACCGCCAGCATCATACATCGATTGCGTTATACCTATATAAGTTGAATTAGAGAGTTCATCATACACACCGAGTTTCATCCCGATAGATGATTTTTCACTCAGCTGAAACCGCAGCTTGGCACTGAGGTCGTTAATTCTAAACCAGGTTGGACCAATATTATCTGCTTGCTTACGCAGATAACTAACATTAAAGCCCATATTGCCAACAGTGTTGCCATAACTCGCATAGGTGGAGAAAAACCCACCCTGACCGCCTTTCACTCTCAATTCTGTTCTTTCTTCTGCAGGAGGATCGGCTGTAATAAGATTAACCACCCCTCCAATGGTTTGCGGCCCAAACTGCACCTGGCCACTTCCCTTTAATACTTCTATGGATCGTACTTTGTCAATTACTGGTGTAAAATACATTTCCGGCTCACCATATGGATTCAGGGCAACCGGTACACCATCTTCCAATATCAATAAATTACGGCTGCGATCCGGATCCAGTCCACGTACCCCTATATTAATACGTAATCCAGCTCCTTCCTCGTCCACAATATTCAATCCTGGTACCCGGCGCATGACATCATTTCCGCTGATGGGAGCTAATTGCTGAATCTCCTTAAACCGAATGATGGATACCGATCCCGGTACCTTTGATAACAATTTATCCTTGTACCCAACCACCAGCACCTGGGGCATTTCCTGTTCTTTCCTGGCTGTGTCTGCTGCTTCCTGGGTCATTCCCGCTACTGCAACCAGCATCGCTATTCCACTTAAGAATCCATTCTTTATCATATCAGTTTCTTTCGGCCGCAAAGATCAAATACCGCAAAATTTTTGGTTTACGCAAAGCGGAAAAAGCATTTACGAAATGCGGAAAAATCAGCAAATGACAATTCCGTGACAGAAAAACAGCGTAAACTGATGAAGATCAGGCCCCAATACGACCCCAGTCAGTGCATAACCCCCTTTGCGGCTCTTTCTTTGCGGCATGATTACCGCCAGCTTACTTAAGAAATACGACCGACCGGTTCCACGTTACACCAGTTATCCTACTGTACCTCAATGGGAGCCGGAAATTTCAGTGGAAAAATGGGAGACCAATTTCAGTGAGCAGTTTTCCATTGAGAATTCCCAAAACGGGATCGCACTGTATATTCACCTTCCTTTCTGTGAGAGCCTCTGTACCTACTGCGGCTGTAATAAAAAGATTACCACCAACCATAAAGTAGAAGGCGAATACATAGAAGCTGTCCTGAAAGAATGGACCCTTTACTTACGACTCATGAAGGAAAAACCGATCCTTCGCGAACTCCACCTCGGTGGTGGTACACCTACATTTTTCTCACCTGAAAACCTGGAAAAACTCTTGTTACCCATTCTCAGGTCCTGTACTATTGCCGATGATCATGCTTTTAGTTTTGAAGGCCACCCTAATAATACTACCTACGATCACCTGAAAACCTTGTATGAGCTGGGTTTTCGTCGGGTAAGTTTTGGAGTGCAGGACAATGATCCGGATGTGCAGAAAATCATCAACCGGATTCAGCCTTTTTACAAAGTGCAGGAAGTAACTGAGATCGCACGCGAAATTGGTTATACTTCTGTGAATTATGACCTTATCTATGGCTTACCAAGACAAACGACCGAGTCCATGGAGCGGACTCTGAAACAGGTGTTAAAATTAAAACCAGACCGGGTCGCTTTTTACAGCTATGCTCATGTGCCCTGGACCAGCCGCGGTCAGCGCCTCTTTGATGAAAACGACCTACCTTCTGCAGAACTGAAAATGGAATTATACAGGCTTGGAAAATTCCAGTTTGCCATGCATGGGTACTACGATATTGGCATGGATCATTTTGCGTTGCCAACAGATGAGTTGTATCTCGCCAGGTGGAGGGAAGCAGGGAAGATGGAGGAATGGAAGAAGGAGGAATGGAAGAAGGGAGAGGCAACGTTGCACCGGAACTTCATGGGGTATACGACTCAATCATCCAAATTGCTGATTGGTTTGGGTGTGTCCAGTATCAGTGATACCGGTAACGCCTATGCGCAGAATAATAAAACTATCCGCGAGTATTATGAGGCAATCAACCAGGGCAAACTCGCTATCACTAAAGGATACTTTTTGGATGAAGAGGATTTATCCTTCAAACAGTATATCCTCGATATCAGTTGCAAGGGTAAAACAAGCTTCAAAAAAGAGGATTTATCCAAACTTGAAGAATTCAGTTTTCCGGTATTAGAAGAACTGGCTGCAGATGGCCTGATAACATGGAATGAGGAAGGACTTTCGCTTTCTGCCAAGGGGCATCATTTTATCCGGATTGTGTGTAGCGCATTTGATTTATTCATTCAACGTAAAAAACAACAGGGAGTTGAATCGATTCGGTATTCAAAAGCGATCTGATCAGGAATTGCCTTGACGGATTTTTTTATAAATCCGGATCGCCAGCATCAGGATGACCACCAGGCAGATCAAGCCCCCTATACCCCAAACCAGGCTCATGCTCTGTTTGACCGCAACCAAAAAAACAATCGCAAAGAGAAAAATGGTAGCTACTTCATTCCAGATTCGCAATTGCGTGGAACTGAATCGGAACACCCCTGCCATTTCCTCTTTGAACAAACGATGTAAGCTAAAATGATAGGCAAATAGACCCAATATAAAAATCCATTTCATCAGGAACCACCTTCCCTCTGGCTTGAAGAGGATTTTATCCCAATCACCCATAAGCATCACCGTTACTCCGAAGATTAAGGTTAATATCGCCGATGGCCAGGTTATCCCATACCAGAGTCGTTTCATCATGATGGAAAACTGCTTCCTCAAAATATCTCTCTCCAACGGCTCCTTCTCCCCTGCTTCCGTAGCATAAATGAAAAGTCGGGGCATGTAAAACAACCCCGCAAACCAGGTAACTACGAAGATGATATGGAGGGCCTTAATATAGAAGTACATAGGAGTAAATTAGCATGGAAACGGGAGACAAAGGAGATAGGAGGCGGGAGGCTACACAACATTAAAAGACCTTTTCACATTTCACCTCTCACGTCTCACCTTCTTTCACCTTTCACTTTTCACTTTTCACATATGTTTTCAAGGTCCGTACCCACGCCGGATGCACATTCAAACAGGGTATCATCTCAAACTCCTGGCCACCCGCGTGCATAAACTCTTCCTTGCCCTCTTCCGCAATTTCTTCCAGGGTTTCCAGGCAATCACTGATGAAAGCCGGACAAGCAACCAATAATTTCTTTATTCCTTCTCCGGGCATTTCTTCAAACCGCTTGGCCGTATATGGTTTCAGCCACTCATCCCGCCCCAATCTCGATTGAAAACTCATGCTCCACTTACCTTCCGGTAATCCCAATAGTTCCGTTACTTTTTTGGTCGTAACCCAACACTGATGCCGGTAACATTTCGCATGCGCAGGTGATGCCACTTCACAACAATTCGCCACTTTCAAACAATGCGTTCCGGTACAATCTCCCTTGAAAATATGTCGCTCAGGAACCCCGTGATAACTAAACAAAATATGATCAAAATCCTGCTCCAAATGCGGCCGAATACTCTCCGCCAATGCATTCAGATAATTAGGTTCTTCATAATAAGGCGGAACGATATCCAGCTTAAACGGATAGTTCCCTTCGGCATGCTGCAATTTCGCATACTCAACCGCGGTTTCATAACTGCTCATCGCATAATGCGGATACATCGGCGCCAGGATTACTTCTTCCAATCCAGGATGTTCTTTCATCATCTTATCATATGCCGCTTTGGGCGATGGTGTGCCATATCGCATACAAATCTCCACCGGATCTTCCACCTGCTCCTGCAAGGCAGCCTGTAATTGTTTGGTCAGCACAATCAGCGGAGATCCCTCTTCCGTCCAGATAGAAGCATAGGCCTTGGCAGATTTTGGCGCCCGAAAGGTTACAATGATCCCCTTAACCAGTAAAACACGCAGCAAATAAGGGATATCAATCACCCGTTCATCCATCAAAAACTCATTCAGGTACTTCCGAACATCCTTAACCGAAGTGGAATCGGGAGAGCCCAGGTTCATCAACAAAATGCCACGTTTCTTCATTGAAGGGAAATTTGATGCAAATAACAAGTTTCAGGACACAAAGTTGCAGAAAAAAACCTGCCCCGATCACATGCATAAAAAACACAATTCATTCGTTATTAGGAACAAATGATTCAACAAATCAGGCATTTATCATGGAATATGACAATTCACTGACAGTAAGCGCTCGGGAAATCAATCGCCGCAGGTTATTTTTGCACTGGAATTTGTGAGAATACTATGGGAGATTATCCGAAAGATTTGCAGCATTTTTTTGTGGTTGGGCTCAGTTATAAAAAATCTGATTCTGCCGTAAGAAGTCGTTTCGCCATCAGCCAGGAACAATACGATTGGATTCTGGAACAGGTCAATGCCCGCGGTATTGCTGAACTATTCGTTTTATCTACCTGTAATCGCACCGAACTCTATGCCCTCGCCCCTGATATGGAGACCCTGATCTCCCTGATCTGTGAAGCAACTGGGCAATCAGAAGAAGAATTCAACCAATTTGCTTACCTGTATCGCGCTGAAACTGCGGTTCAACACCTGTTCCAGGTGGCAGCCGGACTCGATTCACAAATTTTGGGCGATTATGAAATTGTCGGACAAATCAAGATCGCCATCAAATACGCCAAGGAAAAAGCTGCAATCGGTCCTTTTATCGAACGGCTGTTCAACCAGGTGCTGGCAACTTCCAAACTGATTAAAAATCAAACAGCCCTGAGCAGTGGCTCGGTTTCTGTTTCCTTTGCCGCGATTCAGTACCTGAAAGACAAGGTACCAGGTGTGGCCAATAAATCTGTCCTGCTGATTGGTACCGGTAAAATCGGTCGCAATACCTGCAAAAACCTGATCGATTACCTGGGTTGCACCAACATCACACTGATGAACCGCACCCACGAAAAAGCAGAGCAACTGGCGAAAGAATTGGAATTGTCAGCACTGCCCTCCAGTTTCCTGGCACAAGCAGTTGCTGAAACCGATATCATCATTGTTGCCTCCAATGCCGCGGAAGCAATTATTCGCCCCGAGCATCTGAAACCCGGTACGCAACAATGGATCATTGACCTGTCCATACCCAATAACGTAGCACCTGAAGTGAGTGAAGTGGAAGGCAAGGAACTGCTCAATGTTGACCAGCTTTCGCGCATGAAAGATGAAACCCTGCTGAAGCGCCAGGCTGAAGTGCCCAAAGCACTTGCCCTGATTGCTGAACAAAGCGGTGAGTTTTACGACTGGTGCAAAATGCGCAAGCAATTGGCCGTACTGGGACAGGTAAAACTCAAACTCGAAGAAATTCACGTAAACACCATGAGCACTGATCCACAGCATCCTCAATGGGTTTATACTACTACCTTTGCCAACACCGAAGAAGCCGCCACCCGGATTCAGAAAGTGCTCAACACGATGGCAGCCAAAATGCGGGTAAAAAACCAGCGTGGTTGTCATTACCTGGAAGCAATTAACGATTTCATGGCCTTCGGTGCCAATTAACATGAACAAGATTATAAGAATCGGAACGAGAGACAGTCAGTTGGCTGTCTGGCAGGCTACATTGGTACAGTCGCTGCTCAAAGCCAAAGGATTTCAAACCGAATTGGTTCCCCTGAAATCGGATGGTGATATCGATCTTGTTACCCCCCTCTATGCCATGGGCGTACAGGGTGTGTTTACCAAAACACTGGACAGCGCTTTATTGAGTGATCGCTTTGATATTGCTGTGCATTCCATGAAAGATGTGCCTACCCAAATGGCACAGGGCATTGTTGCTGCAGCCGTTTTACCAAGAGCCAGTCACAAGGATTTACTGGTTCCCAAAAATGGAACAGAATTTCTTTCTGATACCGCCTACTCCGGTTTGATTGCTACCAGCAGCATTCGCAGAAAAGCACAATGGCTGAACAGATATCCGCATCATCGCATCACCAACCTGCGCGGCAATGTCAATACCCGCTTGCGTAAATTATCAGAAGAAAATTGGGATGGTGCCATTTTCGCAGCAGCCGGACTGGAACGTATCAACCTGCGTCCTGAAACTGCTATTGAACTCGACTGGATGTTACCTGCACCTGCACAAGGAGCGATCCTTGTAGTTTGCCGGGAAACTGATACCACTACGTTTGAAGCCTGCGCTTTATTGAATGATCCGGATACGGAACTCTGTGCCACTATTGAACGCGATTTCCTGAAAACCCTGATGGGTGGCTGTTCTACGCCGATCAGCGCGCTGGCTGAAATAGAAAATAAAATGCTGCGCTTTCGCGGAAACATTTTTTCACTGGATGGCGCAGCTCATCTTGCTATTGAAAAAACCGTTGCGGTTGAGGATGCCCGAGAACTTGGTACCATAGCGGCCAATGAATTACTTGAACAAGGTGCCGATAAAATTGTTGCAACTATAAGAAATGGGAATTGATACCCACACCATATCACCCTGCTTATTAACAACCAGGCCGCTGGCGGATGCAACCATCCTGGAAGCAAAAAAAAGAGGTGTTGAGATCAGCACCCTCTCTTTCATTGATACCGCGCCGATTCATACTGCTGAAATCATTGAAGAAATTCAGGCAGCCCTGCTCATGAGTACCACCGTTGTTTTCACCAGCATGAATGCAGTGGAATCGGTAGTAGAGATCATGCAGGATCAGCAACCCGATTGGCAGATCTATTGCATCGGTCAAACTACCAAAACCCTGATTGAAAAATACTTTGGAGCAGACAGCATCATTGGAACTGCTGACAATGCCGTGGCATTGGCCGACCGTATCATTGAAGATGAACTGTCGGATGAAGTGATTTTTTTCTGTGGTGATCAGCGCCGCCCGGAATTACCGGATATGCTGTTTGCAGCGGGCATCCTGGTTACAGAGATCGTAGTATATGAAACCATCCCGGTTCATCACAAACTGAACGAATCTTTTGCAGGGGTGTTATTTTATAGTCCGTCTGCTGTAGAGAGTTTTTTCGTTAACAACAAACTCGAACCTCGCACCCTGGTATTTGCAATTGGTGATACAACAGCCACGACTATCCGAAAATTCTGTTCCAATAAAATCATCCTGGCAGATAAACCGGGAAAAGAGGGACTGGCAAAAAAAGCCATTGATATCCTCGCACTGAATTAATAAAAGAAGAACACTATATGCCGTTACAAAACGATCTCATCCTGCGTACCCTGAGTGGAGAAAAAACAGAAAGAACCCCCGTGTGGATGATGCGCCAGGCTGGTCGCTACCTCCCTGAATACATGGTACTGCGTGAGAAGTATGGCTTTTTCGAACGTTGCCAGACTCCTGAGCTGGCCTGCGAAATCACCCTGCAACCAATTGATATTGTTGGGGTGGATGCCGCCATTCTCTTCTCTGATATCCTGGTAGTTCCCCAGGCAATGGGATTGGAAGTACAGTTGATTGAAAGCAAAGGTCCCTTCCTGCCAGACCCGATCAAAAATATTGCTGACTTAAAGCGGGTAGGTGTGCCCGATGTAAATGATCGCCTGCACTATGTTTTTGATGCGATCAAACTGATCAAAAAAGAATTGAATGACCGTGTGCCCCTGATTGGATTTGCAGGCGCTCCCTGGACCCTGCTTTGTTATATGGTACAGGGTAAAGGCAGCAAAACCTTCGACGAAGCCAAGGCTTTCTGTTATGCACAACCGGAAACTGCGCATCAGTTATTGCAGATGATTACCGATACTACCATCGCCTATCTGAAAGGACAGGTAAAAGCCGGTGCAGACCTGGTACAGATCTTCGATAGCTGGGGAGGATTGTTGAGTCCGGATGATTTTGAAATTTTCTCCTTACAATACATCCGCCAGATTGTAGCTGCCTTAAAAGACGAAGTACCTACCATCATTTTTGCAAAGGGTGCCTGGTTTGCGCTGGAAGAAATGGCAGCAACAGGAGCACATGGATTAGGAATCGACTGGTGTATCAAACCTGCAATGGCGCGACAGTTTGCAGGAAACAACGTAACCCTGCAGGGCAATTTTGATCCGGCTAAATTACTGGGACCCATACCCGACATCCAGAAAGCAGTGAAAAAGATGCTGACAGATTTTGGTCCGGGCAGACATATCGCGAATCTCGGTCATGGTATCCTGCCCAATGTTCCGGTAGATCATGCGCGTGCCTTTGTAGATACGGTAAAAGAGTTTCGTCATCATGTTTAAGGATCAATTCATAGCCTATATCCACGATTTGCAAAACCGGATCTGTGCAGCACTCGAAGCCGCAGATGGCAAAGCCAGGTTTATTGAAGACCAGTGGGAAAGACCGGAAGGTGGTGGAGGTAAAACCAGGGTGATCGCCAATGGCAATGTGATTGAAAAAGGAGGCGTGAATACCTCTGTAGTATTTGGCGAAGTAACAGATGCGATGCGCACCCAACTCAAGATCAATGGGCACAGTTGGTTTGCCTGTGGATTAAGCCTGGTGATTCATCCTTACAATCCTTTTGTACCAACCGTGCACTGCAATTACCGGATGTTCGAATTGTACAATGAAGCAGGTGAAGTAATGGATCGCTGGTTTGGTGGCGGCACTGATTTAACGCCTTATTATTTGTTTGAAGAAGATGCCCGGCATTTTCACCAGACCTATAAAAATGCCTGCGACAAATTTGATGAAAGCTTTTATCCTGCCTTTAAAAAAACATGCGATGAGTACTTTGTAAACTGGCATCGTAATAAGGAAAGAAGAGGCATTGGTGGTATCTTTTACGATTACCAGCGACCCACAGCAGAAAGAGATGCCGACTGGTGGCTGGCCTTTGCGCAATCCTGTGGCGATGCCTTCATGGAAGCGTATATTCCGCTGGTGGAGAAAAGAAAGAACACGAACTTTACACCGGAGCAGAAACACTGGCAGGAAATCCGCAGAGGCCGGTATACCGAATTCAACCTGGTCCACGACCGCGGTACACTCTTCGGATTAAAAACCAATGGGCGGATTGAAAGTATCCTGATGAGCCTGCCTCCAACCGTACGCTTCGAATACAATTACCAGCCTGTACCCGGCTCGGAAGAAGACAAATTATTACAAGCCTGTTTGCATCCGGTAGACTGGGTGTAACACTAAAGTAGATACGATGATCCTGCAAAGAAGAAACCGCATACTCCGTCAGTCGGCAGCCATCCGTTCTATGGTGGCAGAAACAAGATTGAGTCCCGATGATTTTATAGTTCCTCTCTTCATCGATGAAGGAGAAAATACCCGCATTGAAATTCCTTCCATGCCGGGCTATTACAGAAATACACTGGACCTGACAGTAGCAGAAGTAAAGGAATTGTGGCAGATGGGATTAAAATCGGTATTGCTCTTCATCAAGTGTAAAGACGAGTGGAAGGATAATACAGGGAAAGAAGCCTGGAACCCGGACGGACTAATGCAGCGCGCCGTAAAAGCTATTAAAGACGCGGTTCCGGAAATGCTGGTGATGACCGATGTGGCGCTGGATCCTTATTCCTCCTTCGGGCATGATGGCATTGTAGAAAATGGACAGATTGTAAATGATCCAACCGTAGAAGCCCTGGTAAAAATGAGCATCTCGCATGCAAAGGCCGGTGCAGATTTTGTGGCTCCTTCTGATATGATGGATGGCCGGATTGGTGCCATCCGAAAAGGACTGGAAGCAGAAGGATTTATCAATACCGGCATCATGAGTTACAGTGCTAAGTATGCCAGTTGTTTTTATGGTCCTTTCAGAGATGCGCTGGACAGTGCGCCTGGATTTGGCGATAAAAAAACCTACCAGATGGATTATGCCAACCGAATTGAAGCGGTGAAGGAAACCCTGATGGATGTGGAAGAAGGCGCCGATATCGTGATGGTAAAACCGGCACTGGCTTACCTGGATATCATCCGTGAAGTAAAAAACAGTGTATCCGTACCTGTTAGTGCATACAATATCAGTGGAGAGTATGCCATGATCAAAGCGGCGGCAAAAATGGGCTGGATCAATGAAGACAAAGCAATCCTGGAAACCCTGACCTCCATCAAACGGGCAGGTGCGGATCTGATTGCCACTTATTTTGCAAAAGACGCAGTGAGATTGATTGGTTAAACCGATTAGTAAACTTTAGAATAAGATCCTATGTTTATCATCGAACTCAACTACCTGGTACCTGTAAGCGAAATTGACGCCAACATGGCGGATCATATTGAGTACCTCGACAAACACTATCGTTCCGGTCATTTCCTGGCATCCGGCAGAAAGGAGCCCAGGGATGGCGGACTGATCTTTGTAAAGGCAGCAAGTAAGCTGGAAGTAGAAAAGATCATTGCAGAAGATCCCTTCAACAGGAAAGGATTGGCGACCTATCGCATCATCGAATTCAAAGCAACCAAAAAAATCAAGACCTACGATAATTTCGCGGGTGACGAATAATATTTCAGTAACATGAACAACATATCTGTCAGCAAAGCACTTTTTTCAAAGGCCCAGGAATCCATTCCCGGCGGTGTCAACTCTCCCGTGCGTGCATTCAAAAGCGTAGGAGGTACGCCCATCTTCATGCAGAAAGCAAAAGGCGCATATCTATATGATGTGGACGGGAATCAGTACATCGATTATATCGCTTCCTGGGGACCAATGATCTTAGGCCATGCCTATGAGCCGGTAGTGAAAGCCATCCAGGAATACGCAGCCTATTCGACTTCCTATGGTGCACCGACAGAGCTGGAGATCAAAATGGCAGAGCTGATCAAATCCATGGCGCCCAATGTAGACCTGATCCGCATGGTGAGTAGTGGAACCGAAGCCTGTATGAGTGCCATTCGCGTGGCGCGTGGCTATACCAGCCGTAATAAGATCATCAAATTTGAAGGCTGTTATCATGGTCATGCCGATTCTTTCCTGGTAAAAGCAGGAAGTGGCGTGGCAACTTTCAATATCCAATCTGTACCAGGGGTAACAGCGGGAGTAAGCGCCGATACATTAACCTGTGCATACAATGACCTGGAGGCAGTTCATCAATTAGCAGCTAACCATAAAGGTGAGATTGCAGCAATTATTGTAGAGCCGGTAGCCGGTAATATGGGCTGTATCCTGCCTGCTCCGGGCTTCCTGGAAGGACTGCGTTCCATCTGTGACCAGGATGGAATCCTCTTGATCTTTGATGAAGTGATGACCGGATTTCGACTGGCGCCTGGTGGTGCACAGGAATTGCTGAAGGTGGATGCCGACCTCGTAACCTATGGTAAAGTAATCGGTGCTGGTATGCCGGTAGGAGCATTCGGAGGTAAAAAAGAAATCATGCAGGTAGTGGCACCACTGGGTTCTGTTTACCAGGCAGGCACCCTGAGTGGCAATCCCATCGCAATGATTGCAGGGTATACCCTCTTATCAGAATTGAAATCGAATCCCGGCATTTATAAAGAACTGGAAGAAAAAACGTTGTACCTGAAGAAAGGGCTGAATGAAGTACTGGCCGCCTGGGGACAGCCTTATGTGATCAACCAGTTGGGCAGTATGATCAGCATCCATTTCAGCGAACATGCAATAACCGATTTCGCCAGTGCCGGTGCAGCCAACAATGCGCGCTTCGCGAAATACTTTCATGCCATGCTGAACCGCGGCATTTACCTGCCACCCTCTGCATTTGAAAGTTGGTTCCTGAACAATTCGCTGACTAAGGAAGATCTGGATAAAACAATTCAGGCGACAGGAGAATGCCTGGCAGAACTTTAAGGATTAGAGTAGCTTTTTCGAAAAATCAAATGGTTCATCTATACCTGGAATTCTAAGTCTGTAGAGTTCGTGTAATTTTTGCTTTTTCCCCGTGACAAAGAATTCAAGTTTTTCACAAATGCTGTCTATTGATTCGTGAATAGTTGCTCTTTCCAATCCAATACAATCCTCCGGCTTGCATGGAATTGGCTCCAACTGTCCTGTAATGATCAAATAGCATTTTTGAATATTGGTAAAATCCTGTCTGAAAAATTTCGGAGTAAAGGATGCTTCATCTTTTGAAAGCTGAATCACTTTCAAAAACTCCATCTCCTTGTATACATCTTTGTGAACAAAATTAGAATAGATGGGTGTTGCAACAGGAATTAAAGCATCTAGCTCAGTATCGTCTTTCAGTTGCGGGAAATAATAAAAACTGGTAACCGCAAACTTCATTTCACGCGCTACATAAATTCGTTGAGACGTTATACATTGAAACTTAAAACAACTTCCTTCTGTTATCTTTTTTGATCTGGCCATGTTTCATTTCTTATCAAACTGCTGCATTAAATAACTGTAATAAGATATCATGCGGCCATAATTATCAATGCTCATGTACTCATTGAAATTGTGAATGCTGCGTTGTTCAAACGGATTTAACAGCACCGGCATAAACCGATAGATGCGATCGCTCAGCTCGCCCATGTGTTTACAATCCGTTGCTCCAATGGTGAGATAAGGTGTCACAAGTGTTCCGGGATATAACTGTCCCACAGCCTCCTGGATTATATCATACCCTCTTCCGTCTGTAGGTGATACGTTCGATGGCTCAACCGGTATTCTTGGTGCATCAATTTCCACCTCAAATCCTTCACATGCTTTTTTGATATGCGCTAATACATCCTGGGAAGTTTCTCCGGGTAAGATCCTAAAGTTGATCACCACTTCCACCACCGGTGCCAGCACATTATTGCCATCACTTCCTTTCAACTGCGTGATCGCCGTGGTAGTTCTGGTAAGGGCATTCGCCTGTGGCGTTTTAGCCATCTGTTTGAATAACATTCCCTGGAACAACCATTGGTTGGCGATCGCCATACGGCCAGCAAAGCCCATACCCGATCCCGCAACATTCATAAAATCACGGGTAGGTTTAATCATACGCTGTGGCAACTGATTGTTTTCGAGTCGCTGCATTATAATGGCAGCCCGCCCTGCAGCTGTTTGCAAAGGAGGCATGGACGAATGTCCCCCTGTTCCTTTCACTTTAATCCGATAGCCCACCACCCCTTTCTCCGCAATTCCTACAAACGCAATGTTTTGATTGATGCCTTCTGCAGTACCCGGACTCGCAACAATCCCTCCTTCATCATAAATGGTCTCAAACCGGATGCCTTTATTTTTTAAGTAGGCAGCCAGGTGGGCAGCACCTCGTAAGCCACCCACTTCTTCATCCGGGTCCAGGGCGATATAAATATCCCGTTGTGGTACAAATTGCTGCGCCAGTAAGGTATCAACGGATTCAAGCAAAGCAAAGACGACACCTTTCATATCGATGGCACCCCTGCCATGAATCCGGCCCTGCGTAACAGCACCAGAAAAAGGAGGATAGTTCCATTTGCTGAATTCTTCTGTTGGTAGTGGTGCAGGATCCTCCGACATATCAAACATATTCTGCCCGATAGCATCATCATCGTGCTCATGGTCACCTGGTGCCACCACATCATAATGACTCATAAAAAGCAGCGGCTTCAAAGAAGGATTGCTGCCTTTCCAAACCAATAGTACCTGATGACCATTGATCAGGGTATCTTTCAACTTACTAAACACTCTCGGATAGGCTTCCCTTACATACAACCGGAAAGAATCATAGACTGGAAACGGATTTTCAGCACTGTCGATATAACTCACCGTATTGTATTGAAGTCCGGTTGCAAACCGCTTTACACTTTGTTCTGAAACAGGAACTTTTAAAGGCTCCGGCTGCTCCGCGGATAATTTTGCAAAAGGATGCGTAAGTGTTTTACCCACAACGATAGCTACTAATACAAGTACTATCAGTCCAACAACAATGCCCAGCTTTTTCATTTAAAACATTTGCATAAAAATAGGCATATGTTTTAAATTAAATTAATTCAGCGCTCGTTTGCAATCACCCACCTGTTCAGAAAATGATGAGGTGTTTCCAGTACGATCTTATAAATTGTTGAACGCTCAGCCGGCAGGTCAATAATCGCTTTTCCATCAGCAAGCGCTACCTCTTTTACAAGTGCATAGTTATCTCTACCACCCGTCTTGAAATCATTGGTAAAACTGATCCATATCTTGGCTTTCCCTTTTCGGGTTACCGGTTCCCAGCTAATATGTATCTGACCACCGACTTCTTTTGCAGTCAAATTTTTCGCAGATAGAGGGCCCGTTATAGAAATTCCATCTATTTCCATTGCCTGCTCCCGTGGAATGGTAATGTTAAGGAAGCGTGCCATGGATGGCATGATGTCCACCACACCTGCTTTCCCTGACTTGAAATAATTATTGAGGCCCGGCGCACTGGTCACAATCCAGGTACTTCTTTCGCGATCGGATTGCCCACCATGATGTTTCCCGGTTTTTGCATCTCTTCCATGATCTGTAGTAATATAGATGACCCATTCTTCCTTGAATTGTTGCTGCCGGTATTGAATAGCTTCCCACAACTTTCCCATCTGCTGATCCATATAACCAACCGCTTTGTAAAATTGCTCACTATCTCCGTACATATGTCCCATGTCATCTGTATACTCCAGGTACACCCAGGATAAATCCGGCGCTTGCTCCCGGATAGCGGTACTCGCACCTGCCACTACTTCTTCATCTATCCGGTGCATATAGTCTCTTTGCTTGTCATGCGGAAAACGAACCGTATCCAGCTCCAAGCCATCTACTTTATAATCGATCTTCAAACTGCCGGTTTCAGGTAATCCATCGCCTGCCAGTTTGGTTCGGTTATCCAGCCAACTGGAAAATATAGCTGTTTTCTTTTCCGGGTACTGTGTTTTGAAAAAACGAAAAATCGTCCAGTAATTGTAATTGGGTACCGTAATATCATTGTCCCACACATTGTGTTTATTTACCCAGGTACCAGTCAGCAAACTATTATAACCTACTGCCGAAATGGTAGGTGTTTGCGAATACCCACCCTTCTCGCCACCCACATAGGCACGTGCATACCCACCTTGTTTGGCAATTTTATCCAGGTTGGGAGTAGGCTGCGACTCAATGACATCTGCCGCTATACCATCCACAATTACAAAAACAACTTTACGCGCTTTTTGAGCCTGCAGCACTGTCAGCACCAGCAAGGCAAGGGTCGTTAGAATTATCTTTCTCATATTATTGTACTATCCACATGGTTCCATTAATATCATCGCCCTCAGGAAACTGATTTTTTATCGCATTCTCTACATTAACCCGATTGTTTACAAATTCATCATTAGGGTACATCCATCTTTTGGGAATACGTCCATCATTTAAGATTCCCGCACCTGATACATCAAATTGTGGAAACCCGGTTCTTCGTTGCTCATAAAAAGGTTGCCATCCTGTATTCATGAACATACTGATGTATTTCTGTGTGATGATCTGTTCAATTTCCCTACCTGCTTCCAATGCCACTTCACTACTCGCAATATACGTATTCATGAGTTGCTCCGAATAGGTGTTGTTGTAGTTAGAGAATTCCATAGAAGCCTTGATTCCATTTGTATAATAGGTGGATGCATCACCGCTTATCCAACCTCTTACCACCGCCTCAGCCAGGATAAATTGCAGTTCTGCATAACTAAACAGCAAACTGGGTTCATTAATAGCTGTATACGCATATCGATCGTTGATCTGTGATGCATTGCCCGCACCACGCTTGGCTGTATTTTCTGCCAGGGGTGCACTTCCGGAAAGACCATCATAGGAATCAAAATCCATTACTGCACCGTTGCTGGATGGAGTTGGCTTCCCAAATACAAACAGCCTCGGATCCTTTAAGTCCTGCAGCATCGTAATAAAAGAAACATCCAGGTAGTAATCCGTTTTCATGGAGTTGTTATTGAAATACGGATACTGATTGCCGGTAATATCGTAATACGGTAATCGGCCATTATCAGCATTAGATGTCATTAGTGGATACTTGGCCGGATTGGAAATAATTTCATTAAACCGCGACTTAATATTCAGTGCAGTATTATTTTCTTTTTTCGACAAACTCATCAGTATACGTAAAGTATAAGAATTGATAAGCCGTTTCCATTTTTCTATATTGCCGTTATAAATCAGATCTCCACCAATAGCAATACCATTTGCATCCAGTGAATCAGCAGCTATTTTAAGATCATTCAGTACACCCAGGTAAATATCCTCCTGCTTATCGTAAGCCGGACGAATCGCACTCGAATCAGAAAAATTCCCATTCAATATAGACTGCATCATTTGGCTATAAGGAATATCACCAAATGTCTGAGTCATATTCAGAATAAAATGAGACTTAAGAAATTTACCGATATAGCGATAGTTCGGCTTATTTGTCCTGGCTGCTTCCTGCTCCATTCTGATAACCTGGGAAATATTATTATAAGCCATGCTACTGCGCTGCCAGCCATAATACTGCGTATTGCTGGCCCCCTGTGTATAAACCAGGTAACGACTCGCCAAGGCTGCATCAGCAGAAATGGTAGAAAAGGCCGTCCGCTCAATGGATGGTAGCAATAAGGAAGGATCTGCCTGTGTGGGATTGTTTGGGTTATCCTGGAATGCTTCGTACTTTTTACAGGAAGCAAATACCAGCATACCAACTATAGTTGAATAAAGTATTGTCTTGTTCATCGTTGTAATTTTTACGGTTCAGAAACTGATCAGAATCGAATATTAAAATTCACACCCATGCTTCTCATTGAAGGAGTTTGCAATTCATCCCGTTCTGCATCTGGATCCACATTTGGAATCTTTGCCAGGATGAATAGATTGTTGGCAATAAAAGAAACAGAAGCCCCGGTAAATACGCCTTTCATAATTTTAGCTGGCAATTGATAAGTCAGTACCAGTTCACGCATTTTCAGATAGGTTCCGCTGTAGTAGAAATAATTATTCAGCATGGCTCCACTGGTTGTTTGCATGAAACTGATGTAGTTAACCGGCGTAGTATTGGGAGCAAATTTTCTCGTATCAGAAATGATATTTCCATAACTGTCGTATTCAACATTCCCGGAGGTTACAACTACTCCTGGTCCTACATACGTACTATTCCCGGCATTCGCGTCATCTCTGAAAGGAGTAACAGTCCCTTTGGCTGTTCCACCCCACCACATTTTCTGATTGGTAGTGGAATAAATCAATCCGCCAATTCTTCCATCCACCGAAAAGGAGAGATTCCAATTCTTAAAACTAAAGTTGTTCTGCCAGCCATAAATCCAATCCGGATCACGATCCCCAAAATATTGTCCGAATGGTGTATAGGCCTGCATACCATTAGAATTATAAATTGCCTGGCCATCTGGAGTACGGGCCTCGGTTATATAAATCCTGTCCATCCGTTGTCCTTCTTTGATCTGACCGATATAACCATCCGGATTATCTGTAGCGTCTTTTAACCAGCGATGCACTTTTGAAAAGTTAAAGGTCGTTTCCCATTTGAAATTTTTTCCCCTAACCGGATAACCACTCAATACAAATTCCCAACCCCGGCGTTGAAACACATTGGCATTTTTGAGTACACTGGTATTACCACTTGCCTGTGATTGGGTAACATTGATGAAGTTGTTGTAATCGCGATTCGTGAAATAGGTTACATCCAGGTTGATTCTATTATTCAATAAACCAATTACACCCCCAAATTCAGCCGACTCAACAGTTGCGGGTACTAAATCAGGAGAAATAAATGTGGTTGGCCAAACCAGGGATGGAACATTATTCCATTTAGGACCAATCTGATACGTAGTTAAATGTGCATAAGGATTATTAGCATCAATAAAGCCGGTATTTACCTTAGCCCAGGATGTTCTGAGTTTCAGGAAAGAAATTGCTTCCGGTAAGTTCAGTTTATCAGATAAAACTGCTGATAAGCCTGCTGAGGGATAAAAATAACCATTGTTCCTGATGGGCAGGGTAGATGTTTTATCATAGCGTCCTGTCAGATTGAGATAGAGAAATCCCAACGCTTCCGCATCTATCATACCATATAAACTTCCCGTTCTTCTTTCATTCAGGGTACTGGAACCTTTCAAAGGATTGATGGAATTCGTAAGGGAATAAAACTCTGGTATGGTTAAGCCATCGGTACTGGTATATACCGACTCAAATCGACGATAGGCATTAGCTGCACCTGCTGTTAGATTGATGCCGAAATTATTTCCAAAATCATGCTTGTAATTCAGAATTAAATCTGAATTGATATCAAAATAATTAGATTGCTGGGAAGAAAAATTTCCTCTTGAAATATAGCTATAGGCGATATAACTGTAAGGCTCCCTTGTGTCTGCTACACTTGAGTATTGGTTAAATCCATTTCTGAACTTAAGGGAGAGATCCTTGGTGATTTTGTAATCAAAAGTAGCCTGACCAAAACTGTTGTTTCTTTTATATCCGTTCAATAATTCATTGGCGATAAAATGCGGATTATTGTACCAGGAAAGATTGTAATTACGCTGTTGCAAACCTTCTCTGCCAGGCATCCAGTAATTTTCGAGATCACGGATATCAATATCCGGACCGATCCAAAGAATAAGATTATACAGATAATTGGGCGGACCGTAACCCACAGTTGGATAGTTATCAGAATATTCCCTGTTATAGGTAAGCTTAGCATCCATACTGAGCTTGGGAGCCAGTTGATAGGTACCACCAATAGAAAAGGAACTGTTATTCAATCCCGTGTTCGGAACTACCCCCTGCTGGTACATATGGTTTGCTGCAATTCGGAACGAACCTTTCTCCGTACCTACTGAAGCAGAGATGCTGTTAGTAGAGAGCATACCTGTACGGAAAAAGTTTTTGATATTATTTTTTCCTCTTGATATCCAGGGTGTCGGAATTCGTTGACCAGTTACCGGATCAATCGGACTATCATATTGTGTTGTTTCATAAAAGCCACTTGGTGTAGACGGATCGCGCTGATCCAGTTTGGGGCCCCAAATCCAGCCACCACCTTCGGCTCCACCACCGGAACCATTGGAATAGGCATAACGTCCCTGGTCACCATTTCCATAAACGGTTTGCACTTCCGGCACCACTGTATAACTAGTTTGAAACATGGTAGAAGAATTAAACTCTACGGTTAGTTTTCCTTTCTTACCTTTTTTAGTCGTATACATAATGGCACCATTTACCCCAAGTGCCCCATACAGCGCACCTGCAGCCGGACCTTTTAATACTGATATACTTTCAATATCATCCGCATTTATTTTATAGGGATCTGCATCCGGATCAGGTATGCCATCGATCACAATCAAAGGAGTGCGACCTCTTAAAGAAATTCCCGGATTCCGGAACAGGTCGGTTGTATTGGTAATATTCAACCCGGCCACTTTCCCTGTAAGCGCAGCTAAAGGAGTGGGTGCTTTTGTCTTGGCCATTGTTTCACCACTAACTTCCTGCACCGCATAGCCCAAAGTTTTCTGTTGTTTTTTAATACCCAGCGCGGTAGTAACAACTACTTCACCCAGTTCAGTACCATCGCTCAGGGTTAGTTGAACAGAAAGCTCCCGACGACCATTTAATGGTATTAATTGTTTAGTGTAGCCAATAAATGAAAACTCCAAAATGGCATTGGAACCCACCTGAATGGAAAACTTTCCTTCTGCATTTGTATTCGTTCCCTTGCCGGTAGACTTATCCAGAATAGTAACTCCAGCCAGTGGAGTACCCTCTGCAGACCGGACTGTACCGGTTACCGGGTTATCCTGTGCGAAGCTCCAACAGGCCAGCAGCAGGAATAAACAGTTAAGCGCAATTCTTTTCATAATAAGCTGTATTAGTGGCTAATAAATGATGTTTCAAAGATGATTAGTTTTTCTTTTGAAACAATATAAATTGAACGTTCATTCAATTTATTTAAAATTAAATAATAATAGTTTTACAAAAAGATAATCTGGTTAAATTCAGACAAACGATTGCGTAGGAATGATTCTACAAGAAAAATGAACAGCGTACATTATATTTGTCTGGAACCCTAAGCATACTACATGGGAAGAAAGAGTTTAAAGGAATCCCGGCAGGCGGAGATCGTCAGCGCCTTTTATAAGCTGGCAAAAAAAGAAGGACTGGAAAATGCATCCATTGCAAAAACTGCTGCTTCCATGGATATTAATCCGAGTCTGATTATACATTATTTCCAGACAAGAGAACAATTGGTTACTGCTTTGATAGAGTTTATCCTTGAGCGTTACCTGCAAATATTCAAAACCCCTGCTGCGTTGGAAGAAGATCCGCAGAAAAGATTGTTGACCGTAATAGATCGTTTATTCTCTCAGAAATGGAATATATTATTTGACGACAGCGTAGCGTATAGTTGTTATTCAATGGTATTCCGCGACAAGAAACTCAAAGCTAAGTTTAAAATGGTACTGGATCAGTTGAGGGAGAACCTGGAGAAGATGATACTTGCCTGCAACCAGGCTGGGGAATTAAAAGTGAAAGACCCTGCAAGGGCAGCAGATATGATTTTCGTAATTGTGGATGGGGCTTATTATTATCTGACATTAGTAGTAAAAAAGGAGGAATACCGAAAAAGGCTGGATTATTATAAAAGCCAGGCATTGATTCAACTTAACCTTTCCGCTTCCGCAGCAGCACATAAATAGCCCCGGCTGCAATGATACCCCAAACCACATTCACCACTACATTGGGAAGATCGGTGTAATATACAGCATTGGCAGTAAGCCCGATAGAGCCAATTATATTCAGTACATGGTACCGGATCTGATTGGCTTTCAGTTTATTGGTAGTAAGCAGGAAATACCCTAATAGATAAGCAATGGTGCCGATCCATCCAATGGTTTGGTATACGAGTGGATTGATTGATAATAGATTCAATACTTATTTTTTTTAAAGATAGTACGCAGATAATTCAGGATCGCGCAAAACCAAGTAACGATTCATATGCACCTCTATCAGCCTCTTTAAGAGATTTCAGATATACAGTCCTCGCATCTTTTTTACCAGAGAAATTATTTGATCCCCAGGTAAATACAGGTTGTTTATAGATATTAGCAACAATTATATCAGCCATTAATCGACTATGCCTTCCATTTCCATTCGGGAAACAATGAATACTTACAATCCGATGCTTGAACCGAATTGCAATTTCATCAGGATTATAAATATTATTTTCATGCCAATATAATGCATCGTCCAATAGTGATTTTAACGCAGTAGGAATTTGCCATTTGTCCACACCAATGTTCCGGTTTGATTTTCTAAAATCTCCAGCCCAGGACCATACATCACCAAACATGCGCTCATGGATCATCCTGATAAAATGTTCTGTGAAAACAGTCGCTGGTTTAAAATATCTTCCGAGTGTCCATTGCAATGCCCGTTCAATATTCTGTTGTTCAAACTCATCCAGTTCTCCCCGTGTGCTAATAGTAGGAATTAACAACCCCTCACTTTCCTCTTCATCTAATGGAGTTTGCCCATCCGTACTATCAAAAGCTAATCCCATAAAATTTTAGGTATTTCTTTCTTAATCTCATTGGCACGCTCCTGAATGGCCTTTTCAATTCTTTCCTTTGAATTAGCCTGATCCTCCAACTCCATTGTAGTTGCGGTGCGCATTACAATTTTGGTTGCCAGTTCAATCGCACGTTTCTCAATTAAGGAATCCAATGAACCATCATTTGGGATAAATCCATACACCAATTGCATATCCATTGCTCTTGCCACTTCCTTGAGGGATTTAATTGTTATGGATCCATCTTTTTCCCTCCTTTCAATATCTAATACACCCTGTTTGGAAATGCCCAATTTGTTACCTAATTGCTGCATGGACATGCCCAAAGAAGTTCGAATTGCTTTTACCCAACCATACTGCGGAATAGCAACCTGTTTTAAAAAAGCAAAGGACTGCATTTTGCTATTTAAGTGTTGCAATTGAAGAGATAACTTACTCATATTGTAAAGTAATAACTTGACTAATTTAACCTAAAAGTAAAGCTTTATATTTACTTTTACCAACTTTTTGTCAAGTTTTAACTTTACCAGATTGAAATTACGCTAATTCACCCCCTCACGAATGCCGCACCCCTTCCGTTACCTTAAACACATGCAGAATAGCCGGAAACAAGGCATCTATACTCTCTTCACTACCTCTGGGTGAGCCGGGGAAGGTGAGCACCAGCATATCCCCGATAAAGCCTGCCACTCCCCTGGAAAGCATGGCATAAGGCATGCGCTGCTGCCCATAATTCCGGGCTGCTTCCATAATGCCCGGGATCTCGCGGTCCAGCAGGGGAGCAATGGCATCCGGAGTAACATCGCGGGGGGATAAACCTGTTCCTCCTGTGAAGATGGCCAGGCGTACACCCGCATCCTTCAGTTCTTTCACCTTGGCCTGGATGGAATCCAGATCATCGTATATAGCTGCCCGTAAGACGCCCTGAATATTGTAGTGTGATAACTTAGTTTCAATCAGATCTCCTGTCCTGTCGGGATATGTACCACTTGCCACACCATCGGAACAGGTTACGATGGCAGTCTTCACCGTATCCGGCATCTCATACCGGAAATCTGTCTTGCCGCCTTTTTTCTCTTCCAGTTTGATGGTGCTTATTTCAATGGATTTGTCAATTGGCTTCAGCATATCGTACATAGTCAACGCCACCACCGACGCCCCATGCATGGCTTCCACTTCCACACCGGTTTTGTAAATCGTCCTCGCCTCCACTGAAATTATAATATCCAATCCTTCTATCCGATGTGTGATAGCCGCATATTCAATGGGCAATGGATGACAATCAGGGATCACATCACTGGTTTTTTTGATGGCCAGCAAGCCAGCAGCCCGCGAGAACTCAAATACATCACCCTTGGGCACTTTCTTCTGCAAGATGGCATCAATGGTAGCCTGACCCGATACCCTCAAAATCGCCGTAGCAATTGCCTGGCGCAGTGAACTTGATTTATGCGTTATGTTAACCATGCTTCCACTTTATTTATTTTCCTTCCATTGATAAGATTCATCTTCAAATAGTTCCTTGCCCCATACCGGTAACTCAAACTTGATCTTTTCTACCAATTCCGTACAGGCGTCGATTGCCATTCTGCGATGTTTGGAAGAAGTGAATACAAAGAGACAGATCTCGCCTGCCGCTACCTTACCCAGACTGTGATACACATGCATACAGGTCAGATCGTACTTACTAAAGATTGCTTCCCGGATCTCCAGCATTTTCTCCAGGGCCATCTCCTCATAAGTAGTATACTCAATGGCTGCTACGGGCTTCTCCTCTATGGTATCGGCCCGCACCTGTCCAAGGAATATACTGTGTCCTCCAATATCGTGACGCGTACTATGCTTTTGTATGCTGTCAGCTATAAAGGCCGGCGAAATCGCGCCCTGTACAAAGATCTGTTTGGGTTTACGTTCTTTCATATCTACTGCTTGTAGGTTTTCCAATTAAGGACTCCCCCTTTTAAACTGTATATGTTGATCCGTGTATTGATTTCCGCCAGCCAGTTCGCTGCTTGCAGGCTTCTCTTGCCCGACTGACAAATGAATACCACGGTGTCTGCATCTATTGTATGTAATTGTTCTTTTAATCCGGATAAAGGCATTTTTACATGCTCCACGAAACTAATCTCAGGTAGCTGTCCTTCCTCTCTTACATCAATCACCAGGAGTTTTTCCTGCGCTATGAGCGCTTCCAATTGTTTGCTGTCAATCTCCTTTGCATCCACCCCGATACCACATAACCACTCATAATTCGTACTAAGAAATTCCTGCTCATTCTTCGGCATCCATTTCCTGTTTTCCTCCACCACTGATAACTCCACCGTCATATGTTGGTTATACAAGGCATGGTAGGTATACAACTGATTCTTCAACAACTCTCCCATTCCCGTGATCCACTTGATGACTTCATTCGCCTGCATGCTGCCAATAATGCCAGGCAACACACCCAATACACCCGCTTCCGCACAATTCAACACTTCGCCTTCCACAGGCGGTTGCGGAAAGAGATCCCGATAGTTAACAGCATTTCTATCTGCTGCAAACACGGCTACCTGTCCCTCGAATCGGGATACCGCCCCATAGACCAACGGCTTCTGTAACAATACACAGGCATCGTTCACCATATAGCGCGTCGCGAAGTTATCTGTGCCATCAAGGATGATATCATAGGAATCAAACAATTCGAGACAAAGTGCAGTATCTAATTTAGCCGGATAGGTTAGTATGTTGATATCCGCATTGATGGCTTTCAATTTTTGCTCTGCCACCAGCACTTTTAACTGACCGATATCTTCTGTTCCAAACAATACCTGCCGGTGAAGGTTGCTCATTGATACGGTATCGAAATCTACAATACCAAGGGTGCCAACTCCCGCTGCCGCCAGGTACAACAAAGCCGGACAACCCAGTCCTCCTGCACCCAGCACCAATACCTTTGCTTCGGCCAATCGTTGCTGCCCCTGCTCACCGAACTCTTTCAAGAGTACTTGCCGGTGATAACGTTCCTGTATGGTTCCCCTTTGCTGCATGATTATCCTCCGGAAAAGGGTGGTAATAAAGCAATGCTGCTGTTTGCTGCTAATTCTGTATTCCCCTGGATGATTTTTTTATCCACCGCCACCACAAATTTGGCGGTTCCCAATGCCGGATACTGTTGTTTCAGGGCTGCCAATAATTCATCGGTGGTGCTCACAGCAGGTACCCGAATGAGATTAGTTCCTGTTATATCTGTCAGTTGCCCGAATATCGTGATCTGTAGTTCCATTTTCTTACGCTGAGGTAAACAATAATTTAAAAGCCGCCAGGGTGAGCACAGTTGCCAGTGTAAATTTCAGCACTTCCTGCCTGAATTTCAAGGACCCGAACCAGGCCCCCAACAATCCTCCACCAAAAGCGATTACCACCATCCACAACATGTCTGTACTGAAATGTATGCCCTTGGTCAATTGCCCGAATAAGCCACTTAAGGAATTCACGAATATAAACAAGGCACTGATGGCCGCCGTTTGCTTTTGATTCGTCCAGTTTAATAACAACAAAATCGGCGAAAGGATGATGCCTCCTCCAATTCCTATGAGTCCGGATAAAAATCCTATGCCGGCACCAATGAAAACCGAGACCCAAACCTGCGACTCAACAGTCCCCGCCTGTTTGTTGTCTTTTAATAAAAAGAAGCGCAGGATCGGCAACAATAACAGCGCCCCTAATATCTTCTTGTAAATCGTTGCATCGATAGTTAGCAGTCCGCCTATAAATGCCATGGGTATGGAGACCAGTGCCAATGGTAAAAAGATCTTCCATTTGAAATGTCCGCCGCGATAAAACTGGATATAGGAAGTCAGGGATACAAAGAGGTTTAACAGCAGCGCCGTGGGCTTCATCACTTCGGGTGCAAATCCATACAGAGCCATCAGGGCCAGGTACCCACTGGCACCACCATGCCCTACCGATGCATACAAAAAGGCAACGACAAACAAGATGATATAAAAGATCAGCGTAGCATCCATGCGCGCGATTAAAAGGGTAAGATATGGATTTCTACTTCATCACCCGGACCCGCCTGCGTGCATTCTTCCGGTAACATAATTAGGCAATTGGCCCGCGCAAAGGAATTCAGTTTATAGGATTCCTGTCCTTCCAATGACATTACTTTTTCGCCATCTGCATACCCTTTGAGGTAATGCGTGGGACCGGCAGGCTTTTTCACTGTATTGGCCAGGATGGCATTGCGCTTGCGCAGGGCCAGGTTACGATGTTGCATTTCGCCAATCGCAACCAAGACATATTCATAAAAGCAGGTCATCACCGAAGCCGGATTGCCCGGTAATCCAAAAACAGGTTTTTGTCCCTGCTTGCCAAACAGGATGGGCTTGCCCGGTTTCTGTTTGATCTTATGAAAGATGGTCTCGATGCCACATTCCAGTGTTGCTTTCAGCGTGAAATCATAATCCCCTACACTGATTCCTCCTGTCAGCAATACCAGGTCGGCATTCTCCAGCGCAGTTGCCAGGGTAGCACTTAATGAGTTCAAATTGTCCGCCACCCGATAGAGTTGAATATCCCTGATCAACAGTGCTTCCAGCGCGGCTGTCAGAGAAGCTGAATTCGATTCATACACCTGCCCGTATTCCAAAGGCTTTCCCGGTTCCTGCAATTCGTTGCCGGTAACGATGATGGCTACCCGAGGTTTCGGATATACTTTCACTTCCGCCAGGCCAATCCCTGCCAGGAATCCAATGCCCGGTGCTGTTAGCAGGGTGCCTTTTTCCAATGCCAACGCATTCTTGCTGATCTCAGATCCTATAGGACGTACATTATCGCCTGCTTTCAGTTCAGGATCTTCAATATGCAATTCATCTCCTTCGAGGCGGATCTTCTCCTGTATCACCACCGTATCTGCTCCCGGTGGTACGGCTGCTCCTGTAAAAATGCGGACAGCCTTGCCGGGGATTAGTTCAATCGTTTGATTACTACCCGCAGCCATCTCGCCATACAAATCCAGGGGTTCTCCGGGCTTCCATCCTGCATAGGAAAATGCATAACCATCCATGCTCGATTGGGGATAACAGGGAATATCCACAGGAGCATAGATATCTTCCGCCAGCACAGTGCCCATTGCCTGCTTGATGGGAACCACCACCGGTGGCAATGTTTCACATTGTTCTTTTATTATTGCTTTTGCTGCTGAAGCGCTGATCATAGTCTTTATTTTTTGGGTAGCCCCCAGGTCACTGTCAGGTAATAATAACCTCCAATAGAGGGACCGCCAAGAATAGAATAATAATATCGATTGAACAGGTTATTACCTCCTAATTTAAGCTGAAGTGGCATTTTTGTAAACTGATAACTAATATTTGCGTCCAAAGTAGTTATGGATGGAACATCGCCATTCACCAGGAAGGATTCCCAATAGTACCGGCTCTGCCAGCGCAGGTTAATACCCGCCCCTATTCCCTGATGAATATCCTTATTGGCGATTCCCGCATTCACCATCCACTCCGGTGTATTAAATCCATCTTCCAGTCCATCCTCGTTACTGGTTTTCAACAACTGCTGGAAGCTCGTATTTGCATTAATCACATAATCCTTTACTAGTCGAAAACTGCCTCCTGCATGAAAGCCAATATTGTCAATCGTAGTGGAGGAATTGGTCCACATCCGGTACTGCTCCTGCAACCGGTTATCGGCCAGGTAAAAGGCCAAGGAATCCGGATTCTTGGTTCTTGGAATATTCATATTCGCCTGTGCGATGAAAGAATTGTAGCGATTGAAATAGGCACCACCATCCACGTACAACCTGCCACTTAAAAACACGCCCCGGTAACCAATTTCTACTGATCTTACCTGCTCCGGCTCGAGATAGGTATAGGGATTTTTCTGCAGCAACCCTTTATTCTTTTCGATGGCATCCTGCCTGCTGAGTCCGCCCTGGTTTACATCTCTCAGTATAGCTGCCTGGTAACTGGCGATGGAGGTCTGTAACCAGGCATTCTCAAAGATCCCATTCGACATCACAGGTAACCCTCCCACTCTTTTCACGCCTCCACTGTTCACATTGGAATAGGCTTCAAATACAATGGGGAAGCGATAACTGCTGGTGAAAGAAAGTCGCAGGCTCTGGTTGCTGTTGATACTATATACAGCCGTTACGCGGGGATTCCATTTCACGTTGAAATAATCATTCTTGTCGGCTCTCACAGCTACCCCTAACCGTAGTTTATCCTGCAACAATTGTTTGTACACAGATACAAAGGCACCGGTTCTGCCATAGCGGATAGTGCGACCTGCTTTGCCTGCTTCCGGATTGATAAAATAATTGCCATCCGGCTGTACCAGGTAGGTACGATGATCCAACCCAGCAAGCAACTCCAGTCCCGCTTTTTCTTTCCATTTTTTCAACCATTGCTCAGTCAGGTTGAACTGCACTTCTCCATGTATGAATCCTGCCCGCACCTTTAATGCAGCACCGCTATCCCAGTTGTTGATTTGTTGCAGGCGTGAAATTGTTTCATTAAACCCTGCTGTTCCTGGTTGCAACCGATCCCGGTCTGCCAACTGCCGTGCTTGTTGATGCGCCGCTTCAACCGACTGCCCACTCTGCAAGGCAGTTGTATAACCCTGGTTATAGAGTGCAAACCATTCATTATCGCTTAGTCCCGCCCGATCCATATTTTCTGCCATCGAGCGAAGGTTATACGAATCACCGGTATTTTCTCCATTGTAATACAGCTTTGCCTGTATGGAGGGCGATTGATAATTGATCCCATGCTGGTATAAGGCATAATCCTCCAAGCGGAAGCGATTCGCACGCTGGTAAATATTGTTCAGGAAGGCATATCGGAAATTATAAGAAAACCGATGCCCTTTTTTGGTTTTATAAAATATTCCCGCATCTCCTTTGATATTCTGCAGGGTATAATCCGTTACATCAATTTCCCGATAACCGGTTCTCGCCACCTGGTAAGCTCTTCCGCCCAGGTTAAGTGTACGTCGGTTCGTTGCTTCATTGCCATAACTGTTCACGGGGTTGAGTGCAGGGTTGTTGTCACCTGTCAATCCGGTACTGGCATTGGCTTGCGGACTTAAATCATTATAGTTATCAGCCACCCAATCATAGCCATGCATATACCCCAGGTTGAATTTCACCGCCCATTGTTCATTCAGTTTTTTCACCCAACGAAGCTGGGTTTCAGAAAAGATTCGTGGCGCACTGGATGTATTGTTCAAATGCGTGAGGGCAGTATGCTGGCGAATACTGAGTCCTTCTGAGAGAAAAGGATCTCTACTGTAAAAATTAGCCAGACCGTTAATGCTGTTCATGCCATACATCGCGGAGGCAACGCCGGGTATGATTTCTACACGTTCTATATCCAGGTCACCCGGACCTAATACATTTCCAATCGGACTTCCAATATGCGGTGATTGAATATCCATTCCATCTACCAGTTGAGCAAATCGCACATTGGTGGTATTGGCAAATCCACGTGTGTTGATGATTTTGAATCCCATGCTAGGCGTAATGGTCTGAACGCCTTTCACCTGGTCCAGCGCATCAAAAAAAGAGGGGGATGAATTGGTCAAGAAAAAAGAGCGGCTTACTTTCTCCACCGTCACCGGCGATAGCAACAATTTTTCGGGAATGCGCGAAGCCGTAACAATCACTTCACCCAATACCGATTCCCGAATGCTATCCTTACCGGAAAGAACTGTAGTATCCCTTTCTTGCGCAATGGAAAGAAAAGAATATGCAAGAAGCAGAATGGTTAGATACAACTTCATCCTCCAATGGTGATCATACTTCGGTTATGGATGCTCGTTGCTTCAATGTTTTCAAAATCGGTAGTGAATTGTCCGCCTAACTCTTTGTGTTTAGCCCTAATGGTTTGCTGAATCAGCGGCAGGATATCTTCTCCCATCCGCAATGGTTGCAACAGGTCAGTTTCTGACGCAGAAAACAAACAGTTCTTCATCTTGCCATCAGCCGTCAGCCGGATGCGATTGCAGGTGCCACAGAAATTATTACTCATGGTGCTGATCACCGCAAAAGTGCCTTTATGCCCCGGCACCTGGTATTTTTTAGCTGTATCATTAGGTTCCGCTGCCAGGGGCAGGATATCATATTTAGCGCCCGCGAGTTCCAGCATTTCCTGCCAGGTAACTACTTTGTTGCTGGTCCACCTGTTGCCACTGAATGGCATGAATTCTATAAAACGTACATGCACCGGATCCAATTTCGTCCACTCAATAAAATCAAGAATCTCTGCTTCATTCATTCCCTTCATCACCACCATGTTTACTTTCACATGAAAGCCTTCCCGCAGCAATAAGTGAATATTATCATAGACCCGCTGAAACTGATCCCTTCGGGTCATCAGGAGGAATTTATCCCGGTCCAGGGTATCCAGGCTGATATTAAGTGAACGAATCCTGTTCTCTTTCAGCAGATCCATGAATTCATGAATCCTGCTACCATTGGTAGTGATGGTAAGGTTCACCGGTAATTGCGCCAGCAGTTGAATAATCTTTGCCGCATCTTTTCTTACCAGGGGCTCACCACCAGTCAGCCTGATTTTATTCACGCCCTGCTCAACAAAGAGTTTCGCGATCTTATAAATCTCATCCGCCTGCATCAGTTTACTGGCCGGCGCAAAATCATAGTCTTCTTCCGGCATGCAGTAGAAGCACCTGAAATTGCAGTTGTCCGTCAACGATATCCTCAGGTAGTTGTGAACGCGGTTATAAGTATCTATCAGTTGGCCTTCCATTTAAGCTTGTTTCAGTAAGGTTTGGTAATCGGATGGGGTATCGATATCAATGCTCCCTTCGGGGAAGGGTATCGTAGCTACTTCCTCCGCATATTGTTTGATCAGTTTCCTGGCACCGGTATCGCCTTTTATTTCCAGCAATGCCGGGAATATCCTGCTGCTGAAAAAAGCAGGCGTACCAGACTGTTCTCCATAAGTACTTGCCACAATAGGTTTCAAAGTTGCTTCGCTTGTTTTGAACAACTGCAACAACAAATCAGGAGACACATGGGGTTGATCACATACCATGAAGATCACACCCTCCGTTTCAGGAGCCACCTGCTGTGCTTTTTGTAAGCCGCAACGCAGAGAAGAGCCCATGCCTTCTTCCCATTGCTCATTCAGCACGATCACCACTTCTTTATCTGTTAACTCCTGCTTCATCATTTCATTCCTGGCGCCCAGCACCACCACAACCGGCCGAAGTCCAGTGGCTACTGCAGTATCCACTGCCTGCACCAATAGGGATTTCCCTTTGTAAGGTAACAATTGCTTGGCTTCCCCGAGTCTGCTAGATTGACCAGCGGCAAGGATAACAATCGCGCAGTGAAGGATATGGTGGTTGTGCGGCTTCACTGGATATGTTTTTCACTGATCCGGGTAGCTTCCCTGGAATGGATGGTATCTTCCTTGGTACGAAGGGATTTGCCTCCGGTGCCTGTTTTAACTGCCCGGATCTCCGCCAAAATGGAAAGAGCAATTTCTTCTGCAGTTTCAGCACCAATTTCCAATCCAACCGGTCCATAGATTCTTGATAGTTGTTCCTCAGTCAGCGTGATGCATTCTGCCTTCAACTCACCCAACATGCGGTCGAGTTTTTTCTTTGGTCCCAATAGCCCGATATACGGCACCGACGTATGCACCAATGCCTTCAGCATTGCCAGGTCGTAATTGTAATTATGGGTCATCAGCACAAACACGGTCTGCTCATCAATCACCAATTGCTCCAATACTTTTTCCGGTTTGCTGACCAGGATCTGGCAGGCACTTGCAAATCGTTCCCGCTTTGCGTGTGTAGGCCTTCCATCTATGACAGAAGGTTCCCAGCCTAGTGTATTGGCCATTTCTACCAGGGGAATCACATCATTGCCGGCACCAATGATCATGAGTGCCAGGGCAGGTTCGATGTATTCAATGAAAGCTGTTATCGCAAAATCTGCCGACCGGTAATTTCGAAAAGCGGATTGCTTTTGATCGAAACAGGTAGTAACATCTTCCAACACTACCTGCTTCAATGCCGCGACTGTCATATCACCACTGACCGTGCCATCCGCTTCTACCAATAAACAGGTACCTGGCTGTGCGCCTTTTTTATCTTCCAGGGAGAACAAGGTCACCAGTACATAGGGCTGGCGTTTACCAACTAGTTTTTTCAACAATTCAACCGGATGATTGGCCCTTGCATGATCAATTGGTTCCATCAGTACCTGGATCACCCCCGCGCATCCCAACTGCACACCAATGGAAGCATCTTCTTCATCACTGGTATCATAGGTGACCAATCTGGATTGCTGTTGATTCAATACCGACAAGGCTTTCCGTAATGCATCACCTTCCAGGCAACCACCACTGATTGCGCCCGTCATCTCTCCTTCATCCGTCACCAACATTCTTGCGCCTGGTCTTCTGTAAGAGGATCCCTCCAGGTGTACCACGGTCACCAGGGCAGATTTCTTGCCTTCCTGTTCAGCCTGCTCGTATGCCTGTATGATCGCTTTTATTTCCTTCATGCCTTCTCCATATATTTTTCAGGGTTCTGCTCAAACTTCACTTTGCATCCATCACAGCAGAAATACACTTTTTCTCCTTTGTAGTCAACCACGTGTTTGGGACTATTCACATCCACCGGAACGCCGCAAACAGGATTGATATAAAACTTGGGTTTGCCTGCTTCTTCTCTTGTGGCATCAAACATCGTGAAGGCAGCCCCGGCCCCTACCTGGCTCTTCACCTGGATGATCTCTGCCAGAATACTGATGGCCACTTCTTCCGGGCTCTTGGCATTGATATCAATTCCTGCTGGCGATTTGATAGTCGCAACACGGGAAGGATCCACACCGGCATCTTTTAGGTAGTCCATCAGCTTATCACCTTTTTTCCTGCTCGACACAAAGCCAAGATAACAGGATGCTTTTGCAGCTGCTTCCTGCAAAGCGATCTCATCATTATCTCCCTGGGTGGCTACCACAATACTTGTTGCAGGCGTGGTATTCACCTGCTTCAGGCTGTATTGCGTGATCAGCTCATCCACTTTGTCAAAGGTATCCGGCTTGACATCAGGCGCTACTGCCGTAACCCGGAATCCGCTTGCCTTGGCCAGCTTTACCAATGCCTTGGCGATGGCTGTTTTTCCCATCACGACCAGGTGGGGTGGCGGCAGTACGGGTTCGATGAAAACTTCCACCAGTCCTTCACTCTGACAAGTCATTTTATATTCCATAACGCCTTCCTGTTGAGATTGGTTGAGAGCTTTTCCAATTCGCACGAGCCGGGCCCTGCCTGTTTTCATCGCATCTTCTGCTTCCTTGATGATGATGGCGCGCACACAACCTCCTCCTACCCAACCTATGATCTCACCAAATTTATTGATTATGGCCTTATCACCTGCTTTGCCACTGCTGGGTGCTTCCCTCCTCACCACCATTGCGATGGCGAAGGGCTCATTCTTTTTCCTCAGTTCCTGTCCTTTTTCTAAAAAAACCTCAAGCATCTTGTAAAATAGTTTCGAGTTCCAGCAAACTTTCCAGGTTATGCGCCGATCTGAATGCATCAATAGCAGGCAGCGCGGCGCTCATGCCTTTTGCGATCGGTGCATATCCTTTCATTCCTTTCAATGGATTCAGCCAGATCAGTTTTCTGGCCTTCCCCTTAATGTATTTCAATTCCTTTTGCAGTTCTTCTGGAGTGCCAGTATCCAGTCCATCACTTAGGATCAGCACGATGGGTGAACCATTCAGCAGCAACTTGCCATAACGTTCATTGAACTTGCCCAGGCAAGTCCCGATTCTTGTACCACCCGACCAATGTTCGGCCTGGTCGGATACGGTTTGCAGGATCTGGTCAATCCGGTTCAATTGCAATGCCTTTGTCACCCGTAGCAATTGAGTACTGAACAGGAAGGCTTCCAGTTGCCTGAACTGTTCTTTCAGTGCGCAAATGAAACGCAGCAGGTAGAAACTGTATTTATCCATCGAGCCGCTTACATCCAGCAGCACAATCAATCGCTGTTTTTTTGGCTTTTGCGATTTCCTGTACAGTTCTATCGGCTCTCCTCCATAGCTGATGCTGTGCCGGATGGTTCTCCGCAGGTTGATCCTCCCTTTTTTCGTGGAGCTTTTCATGCGTCTTCTCATTCGCACCGCCATTTCCCGAAATAATTTTCTGGCTATTGCTTCCAGTTGCGCTGCATCTGTTTCTTTCACCTGCGCCAGGTCTGTTTTCTTCAGGCGTTCTTTTTCATTGGCCCCACTCACATTTTTCGCATCGGTTTCCTGTTCCTGCTTATCTCCTCTCCCCAACATCACGAGGGTGGCATTGGCCTTTTTTTCTACGAGTCCCTGTACGGTAGCCTTGCCCTTTCTTTCCTGCAGATCAATGGGATTGGTATCCCAATACAACAGGAAGATTTTTTCAAAGACCTTCTCTTCTTCAGGCGATTTACAAAAGATCGTTTTCAGTGCATCCTTGAATAGCTCCCGATTGATTAATAATCCGAGGTCCGCAGCCAGCAAGGCATCCTTTGTTTCCGGCAGGCCTATATTCAATCCATGGCTTCGGGCAAAATGCACAAATGCCACAATGCCTTCAGTTAGGCTGGTTGTTTGATAGGCCTGTTGTTTCATACCAATCCTTCCGCTTTTACCTGGTTGATATCATCGGTCGATTTCAGGATGGCACCCAGGGTTTGATCAAAAGACTGTTGATTCAATTCCCGGTAACCCAGTGTCATCAGGGATTGCGCCCAGTCGATGGTTTCTGATACCCCCGGTATTTTCGCCAGTTTTTGCTGACGGAAGGCCTGCACTGTTTTCACCACCTGCTCCAGCAGGCTGGCCTCAATACCCGGCAGGTGCTTTTGTACGATCTGCATTTCCAATGCCAGATCGGGGTAATCAATCCAGTGATAGAGGCATCTTCTTTTCAGCGCATCACTTAACTCACGGGTACGGTTAGACGTTAATATCACATAGGGTTTATGTTTTGCCTTAATCGTTCCCATTTCCGGAATACTGATCTGAAAAGCGGATAACAATTCCAGCAGAAAGGCTTCAAACTCTTCATCCGATCTGTCCAGTTCATCAATCAGCAATACCGGCGATTGATACAATTCGGTTATGGATTCCAGTAAGGGTCTTTTTAACAGGTATTCATGACTGAAGATATGTTTCTCTTTTTCCTCGATGGAAAGCGCAGTGCCTTCCTGGAGTTTGATTCCGAGTAACTGTTTCTGGTAGTTCCATTCATATACCGCCGCATTGATATCAAGCCCTTCATAACATTGCAACCGGATGAGTTTGGTGTCAAGGATCTTAGCCAGGGCATGGGCTACTTCTGTTTTGCCCACACCAGGCGGACCTTCCAGCAGCAATGGCTTCTGCAGTTTCAGCATCAGGAAAAGCGAAGTGGCAAATGCATCAGCTGCCACATAGTTCATCCTGTCGAGCGCGTTTATGATTTCCTGTTGGGATTGGATCGTATGCACATTGTTATTTTTTACCTCCAAAGAATCCCTTGATCATACCGCCCACCATGGAACCCGCACTTAGTGTATTGTCCACCTGCTCGCCAGCCAACTGCTTTTTGAAGTTGTTGACAAACTGGTCGAATACCTGGTTGGATACATCATTGATCAGCCTTGAACCGAACTGTGCCATCATACCGGTTACATTCACTTCCATGGTAACATTCACATCAGTACCACCATCCTTTTCAGAAAGCTGGCCATCCATTTTCATATCCGCGCCACCTTTCCCTTTGCTGTCGGTACCGGTACCTTTGAGCGACATTTTTTTGGTGGCTGCATCTCTTTCCAGGAAAGTGATGAGTCCGTCGTACTTGGCCTTAACCGGACCAAATTTCAGCTCCACTTCCCCCTTGTAATTGTCGTTGTCGATTTGCTCTGTCAACGAGGCCCCCGGTACACAGGTAACTACCTGCGTGGGATTGGTCAGGTTATTCCATACAGCATCCACCGGATGATCTACATGGAATGATTTGGTTATCGTTGTTGTCATTGTACTATGTTTAAATCTGTTAGAAAGAAAGCTGGGCCTGGGCCCAGCTTAAATAGCTCCCTTTTCCTTCAATGCCTTCCACACTTTGAATGGTGTGATTGGAATATCGAGGTGGGTAATACCATAGGGACTCAATGCATCCACAATCGCATTGGCAATAGCAGGAGGTGCACCAACGGTGGGTGATTCGCCCACACCTTTTGCTCCAATCGGATGGTGTGGAGAAGGAGTAACCGTATGACCGGTTTCCCACTTGGGAGATTCAACTGCTGTTGGCACCAGGTAATCCATAAAGGTTCCATTCAGGATATTGCCCGCTTCATCATAGATCAGTTCCTCATACATCGCAGGCGCAATGCCCTGTGTTAAACCACCGTGAACTTGTCCCTGTACAATCATCGGGTTGATGATATTACCGCAATCGTCGATGGCCACAAAACGCCTTACATGAATCGCACCGGTTTCCTTATCAATATCCACAACGCAGATATAAGCACCGGAAGGGAAGGTAAGATTTGGCGGATCGTAGTAATGGGTTGCTTCAAAACCTGCTTCCATGCCGGGAGGATGGTTGGTATAGGAAGCGAACACGATCTCCTGGATGGTTTTCGACTTCTCAGGCGCACCCTTTACAAAGAACTTACCGGGCTCCCATTCCAGGTCATCCTCACTCACTTCGAGCAGGTAAGCTGCAATCTTCCTGGCCTTATCGCGTAACTTACGGGAAGCCACAGCCGCAGCAGCACCAGCAGTTGGCGTGCTTCGGGAAGCATAGGTACCCAATCCGTAAGGAGCGGTATCAGTATCACCTTCTTCGATCTGGATATTTTCAGCAGGGATGCCGAGTTCTTCAGCAATGATCTGTGCATAGGTGGTTTCGTGCCCCTGGCCCTGTGATTTGGTACCAAAACGTGCAATCGCTTTACCGGTTGGGTGTACCCGAATCTCTGCACTGTCGAACATTTTGATACCGAGGATATCAAAGTCTTTAGATGGACCGGCTCCTACTACTTCGGTAAAAGTAGAGAGACCAATACCCATCAATTCACCGCGCTTTCTTTTCTCTGCCTGTTCTGCACGGAGCTGGTGATAATCCACAGTATCCATGGCTTTCAGCAGGCCCTTGTGATAATCGCCACTATCATAAATCCATCCGGTGGGAGATTTCCAGGGGAAGTCTTCTTTTTTGATGAAGTTCTGCAAACGTAGTTCAGCAGGATCCTTTCCAATTTCCAAAGCAAAGCGATCGGTGATACGTTCAATCGCATGCACAGCTTCGGTAACGCGGAAGGAGCAACGATAGGCAACACCCCCTGGCGGCTTGTTGGTATAAACGGCATCACATTCCATATAAGTGGCATCATAATCATAAGAGCCGGTTGCGATGGAGAACATACCCGTCGGGAATTTAGAGGGGTTGGCAGACGCATCTGTATAGCCATGATCGGCGAGGACTTTGAAGCGCGTGGCCAGGATCTTACCATCTTTGGTACCGGCCATTTCTGCCGTGATATGATAATCGCGTGCAAAAGAATCCGCCTGCAGGTTTTCACTCCGGTCTTCAATCCACTTCACCGGTTTGCCAACCAGGAAAGAAACTGCAATGGCGATCACATAACCCGGATACACAGGAACCTTACCACCAAAACCACCACCGATATCGGGAGAGATCACACGAATCTTTTCTTCGGTGAGACCTACATGTCCGGCTACCAGGGCAATTACTGTTCTGATTGCATGGGGAGCCTGGGTAGTCATGTACATGGTGAGGTGATTGTTCACCTTATCGTAATCGGCCACACAACCACAGGTTTCAATAGAAGCCACATGGATACGCGGGATATGCATCTGTTCTTTCACCACCACTTCTGCTTTGGCGAAGACATCATCTGTCTTTTGCTTATCGCCCACTTTCCAGTTCCAGATATGGTTGTCTTTTTTTCCTTCTTTATCGGTGCGTAAAACAGGAGCATCGGGGTCCAGTGATTTGTAGGGATCGATTACCGGTTTCATGGGTTCATATTCCACCCTTACGGCTTCGCGGCCATCACGCGCGGCATATTTGCTGGTAGCGATTACGGCAGCTACTTCCTGTGCCTGGTACATGACCGTGTCGGTAGGTAGTACCATCTGGGTGTCTGACATCAGGGTAGGCATCCAGTGCAGATTGTATTTTTCGAGATCTCTGCCGGTAACCACAGCTACTACGCCGGGTACTTTCATGGCTTCGTCAATATTGATATTTTTGATTTTGGCATAGGCATATGGACTTCTAACGATATCCATATACAGCATACCTGGCAGTTTGACATCATCCACGTATCGACCCTTACCCTGGATGAAGCGGGCATCCTCTTTCCTCTTGAGGGAATGGCCCATACCGCCGATTTCTTTGGAAGTTTTGCATTGTATCATAAAGCAACTAATTGAATCGGTTTTGAATATTATACAAATTCTGGTTCGGTAGAAGGCAATTCCTCTCCGCGGATTTTGGCGCCCGCGTATTGAATGGCTTTCACGATATTGTTATAGCCGGTGCAACGGCAAAGGTTACCCGCAATACCCCAGCGAATCTCATCCTCGGTAGGATTGGGATTCTGAGCAAGCAGTTCAGTAGCGCGCAGAATCATGCCCGGTGTACAGAAGCCGCAATGCAAACCATGGTTCTCTTTGAAGCCTTCCTGCAGGGGAGATAACTGGTTATCCTGTGCCACGCCTTCAATAGTGGTAATAGATTTACCATTGGCCTGAACAGCGAGTACGGTGCAGGATTTGATGGATTTGCCATCGAGTAAAATGGTACAGGCGCCACAGCTGGAGGTATCGCAGCCAATATGCGTGCCCGTTAGGTTCAGTACTTCGCGGATCATGTGGACGAGCAGGAGTCGCGGTTCCACTTCCAGCGTATGTTGCTGACCGTTAACAGTAATCGTTATTTCTTTAAGCATACTATACTAGGTTTTGAAGGTTCATGAATTATTGGCGCGGTTGACAGCCTGGTGAATCATCCGCTTGACGAGGGTGGCCACGATGGAGCGTTTGTATTCTTCACTACCCCGCAGGTCGGAAGAAGGGTTACAATCTTCTGATGCATACAGAGCTGCTTCATTGATGGTTTCTTCGGTTAAAGGCTTACCGATCAGGGCCTGTTCAGAACGTGCAGCACGCAGCGGAACAGGGTTTACATTGGTGAGCCCGATACCTGCAGCAGTAACCACCCCATTATCTCCAATTGTGATTTGAACAGCCACACCGGCGGTAGCATAATCGCCCACTTTTCTTTCCATTTTGTGGTAGGCGCTACCGGTTCCGGGGGGAGGCATGGGGATTCTGATTTCGGTGAGGATATCACCGTGTTGCAGCGCAGTCATGTAGAACCCGTAGAAGAATTCATCGATGGGGATTTCTCTTTCGCCTTCTGGGCCGGTAGCCACAACAGTAGCATGGAGGGCCATCATAACAGCGGGATGGTCATTGGCTGCATCACCGTGGGCCAGGTTACCGCCGATGGTACCCATGTTGCGTACTTGGGGGTCGGCAATGAGTTTGGTAACATCTGCGAAGATGGGGAAATGTTGTTTGAGCAGATCGGAATGTTCGAGTTCTGCTTCCCGGGTGAGGCCACCAATTTTCAGCACACCGTTTTCTTCCCGGATGTAGGAAAGTCCGGGTATGTTATTAATATCAATCAGGTACTCGGGTGTGGCGAACCGGAGTTTCATCATGGGGATCAGGCTGTGTCCCCCCGACAGGATTTTTGCATCCTCTCCATATTGCTGAAGCATGGAGATAGCTTCAGCCAGGGAGCCTGGTGATTCGTACTGGAATGACTGCGGGATCATAGCTTTTAGTTTAGCTGTTTAGATGTTGATTCAAAATCTATGTTTAGCCTGACGGATCAGGCAACTTTTTTCATCATTCTACCGCGAAACCAATGGTTCATTTTCTCCAATAAGCGAAACCTGCGCATGTTGATAGCCACTGCACCCATAATCAGGAGCACACCGAAATAATATAGTGGTTCACCACCTGCGAGCAGCACACTGGTAAGGATGCAGGCAGTACCACCGAAAGCCACCAACAACGCATAGCGGGTACGGGAATCTTTGTAGCTGAGGGCGATACTCAAAATTGCGAGTGAGCAAAAGACAGCAGCAAAGAGAATAGTTGGGGTGGAGGAGTGAGAATTAGACTGGCTAATCGTTTCTCCTTTCCCACAGAGGACAAGGGTGCTGGAAAAGGCAACGAAGCAAAAGGGGCATTTGGGAAGCACTGCCAGCAGAATGCCGGAGAGCAGACCGAAGTCTTTCTTTTTACCCGGGGGAGGCACCGAAACTTGATGGCAGGGACTACAACCCTTTACTTTAGGACGACAGGTCATCTGCTAAAGTTTTTGCAATCGTTAGTAATAATTGTATAAGTTACACTATTCCTGTCTGAAAAAATGTGATATTAATCACATGCCAAAGCCTGTCCGAAAGACCAAAGCCAATCTGGTTGTTACAGTTTGATTGAAACTGTCCTGTTGTTGCTGTTATGAGGGTAATTTGAGCCTAACCAACCTTCGGGCGAGGAGCCAGAAATGAGTACCCTGGGATGGTGCCGTTGAATCAATGTTTCAACAATGTCTAATATAGGAATGTTTTGAACAACAAAAAAAATAATTCCGGTATTTTAAACATTTATTGATCAGGCGCAAGATTGGAGGGGGCGAGGCCAGGCAATCGGTAGCATCCAGGGTAGCTGGGTTTCCACTCAATCAATCAAAAGGAGGACCGATTGGATACAACTAAACTTTGGCGAAAATCAAAAAAAATACTAGTTTACTGTAGTGAAATGGTCTGGCTTCAGTTTTGCTGAACGCAATCATTTTCAATAGTTGGATTAGCACCTACCATTCGGCCTACTTTGTTCGACCATTCGGCAGCAGTTGACCGTTCCGGCACTAATGTTTGACCGTTCTGGCATCGTTCTATCACCGTTCCGGCATCGTTCTCCAACCGTCAGTGAACCGTTCAGCAACCGTTCTTCAACCGATCAGCCTTATAATGTCGGATCCTAAAATAACTATACAGTTTGGATTATTAATACTGTTATACCTATACACCTAAAGTTTGTAAAACCTAAATAGCTATACAACTTCCTCCGTAAGCAACCCAATTCAGCGCCCTTCAACATCATGCAACCCGATTTTATTCAGTTCTTTTGGGGTCTCCAACAAAAAAACCGGATTGCATCCAACAGCAATGGTTAGTCGAATTAAGACTGCTCATCCAGCGCCCAATAACCCGGCGAAACCCCCGACTCCCCTTCTCCTAAAAAAGTATTGATAAAAAGTCCGGCAGTCCTTGCACAGATCCCCGGAAAAGTATAAGTTTAAGCACCTTTCCTTTGATCCCCAATGGGACTCAGGTGGCGAAGCATTGCAGGAATTGAAGAGGGAGGAAGGAAAAAGGTGAATCAATTATGGTGAGGCAACAATACACTTCAACGCACCCCCACCCCCAAATTGTATTGGCGCAACCACAATCTGCCTCACCGCGAAGGAGGCAATTGAAAATGAATAATTTAATTTTAAACGTCCTTCGTCTAATTGCGTAAATAAACGCGTTGGCTGCAAGGCGACCGACCGCCACTGCTTGACAACATTAATTTATAAACCTTTTGTACTTTTCATTTTGACAAATATTAAAATCGTAAACATGAAACAATTATTCATACTGCTGACAATGTTGACATGCTTTAGTTGTAGGAAAGACGAAGTTGTTGACAGAACACCTGAGCTTCTTACGAAAAGTTGGAAAATGACAGCATGGGATGTAATTACGCCTCTACAAGGGACGCCTCTTGCAGGACAATCGCCGAATTGGTATTCACCATGTGGGTGTTACTCAGAAATGCTTTGGACGTATCAACCAAACGGAGATTTAGTAATCAAAGATGCACCTACTTGTGTTCCCTCAGGAAGTTCCGGTGTTTACAACAGCAAGTGGACCTTAGCAAACGGAAATAAAGAAATAAATATAAGTGGAAGTCCTTTTGCCTCCTTTACTTATATCATCGTTAGTTTGAATTCAACAAAGCTTGTCGTCCAGAGAAACGAAAACGTTGGTTATAGTGGCGGAACAATAAATTTATTAATTCAACGGGAATATACTGCTCAATAATTAGGAAGCCCTGCAGCCAACAAGGGTATTGCTGCAAGTGGGGCTCGACGTTGGAGCAATCGACTTTGGTTCGCTACTCGGCAGCAGTTATCGGCTGGACGAATAAAGCCAGGCTTTTAGTTCTTATCTTCAAATTCAAAATAAAACCGGGCAGCAGTTCCGGGCGGGACGATTTCCAAATATCCCACCTGCAGCAATACCTGTTCGTTGCACGCCACTTATCCTGGCCCTAAAGTGCAGCTACCCGGACAAAAATTCGGGCGGCTTAAGTTTCGGGGCGACTTTTGATTAACATACCGAGGACTCAAGCATATCAGAAAGTAATCGTGACAATGAATAGCCAAGTGTGGTATCTGAATTGTGCATTTCATTATTGCTTTGAATCATTTCCTGTGGGCAAGGTACCCCAGGTTCATGGTAGCAAACAAAATAGTAAGGTGGGCAGGTTGCGACGCGACATTTTCTGTAGAATAGCAACACCACCAGCCGCGACTGTGGAATTCCGCTATCAGTGTAACACCACACCCCAATAATTTGAAGGGTTCAAAGTTGGGAACGCGGGGTGCTTGACTAGGTGCAGGATCCAGTGATTACGAATACCACAGCCCTATTATCAAGACTCATAATGAAGCGGTAAGTAGGGTGCAAATAAAATGCAAAGCAAAAGCTGTGCAGTAATCGCGACACGACAACCGGATATTTAAACTAATCGTAATCGTAACATCCGGAGGAAAAGTACAACGAAAATCATTGCATCAGGATTAGTACGCGGCGTGCAACAATGGTATTGCTGTAAATGCGGGCGGGACGACCATAAAACTTGAAAGACCAAAACACCTTTTAACAAACTAAATAATTGGGCATGCTGCGGGGCCGCACTTCAGCAATACCCGGCCGTTGGCTGCTATACAAAACGACCTCACTATGCAAAAGGTGATTACGACATTTATACTTATATTCATTGTGACACAAACTTTTGCACAACACCAAAAAATGTTATCAACTTATTTGTTGACACAATACAACAAAACACTTTATGACAGGACAATTGGAAACAATCCTTGGGGAGTGGGTTTTGGACTTCAAAGCATTATTAACAGCAAATCAAAATTTAAACCAACAATTGAACTGACAGGTGACATTTACTTGGAAGACGATAAGGTTTTAAGACTAAATACTGACGGGTCGACACCAACGAATTACAACGATGTTCTTGGAATGGTAAATCTTTTTATAGGGACATCTTTTAACCCGATACAAAGTGTTTACTTGTCGTTTGTAGCTGGACCAAGTTTTATAAGTGGGCAGACAATGCTAGGGATAAAACCATCATTTGGTTTCTACTTTTCAAAATCACAAAAGTGGACAGGTAAAATTTCGTACATTAATATTTTTGATCGCGAAAAGACAACAAAGGAGGACTTCGGTTCAGTAAGTTTAGGGGTTGGACTTAAATTATTTTGACAGTACAGCAGCCAACAGTCGGTTTGGCAATAATGCCGGCGGGACGCTTATAAATTCAACATTTGATTCGCTATCGATCATCAGTTCATGCCAATGAAAAAGGCCGGGCAATAGAATAAATAAAAGCTTTTTATTATAAATTTAGCAGCGGTTTCGGCTTTAGAATTTCAACTACCGCCATATCGCCAAGCCGTAAACGTTGGCTGCTATTAAATTTGGACACACCCTGCACATGAAACAGAAACCTTATAATTTACTTTTGTGGACAGGACTTATTTTGATTTTGACCTCATTTTTTATTTTGAAACAAAACAATTCAGTTGACATACATCTTCACGACACTTATTTTGTAATTGCTCATACTCATGTTTTTTGGTTGTTAGCAATGTTAGCTTTATTTGTATGGACACTTTATTTATTGACAAATAGAATATTGTATTCAAAAGCTCTTACGTGGACACATGTTATTGTAACAATCTTGACACTTCTACTTTTTGCATTGACACTTTTTTTCGGTGACAGTTTTATGAACCCAACACCACGACGGTATTATGATTATAGCATTTGGAATTCATTTGATAATTACACGACATTTACAAAAGCTATTGGTATAACAATATTTGTATTGCTGTTGGGACAATTTATTTTTGTTATAAACTTAATTGCGGGACTGTTCAAAAGACTGACCAAACGTAAGACTTAACAGCAGCCAACATTGGTATTGCTGCAAGTGGGGCTGGACGTTGAAACTTCGGCTGTTTGCATCGCTGTACTTTGGTTCGGGCAGACGAATATCAATTTGGCTTTTTGTTGTTAACTTCAATTTTATATTTCAATTGGGCGGCGGTTCCGGGCTGGACGTTATAAAATATCCCACCTGCAGCAATACCTGCCCGTTGGCTGCTATACACAACGACCTAACTATGCAAAAGGTGATTACGACATTTATACTTTTCTTCATTGTGACACAAACTTTTGCACAACACCAAAAAATGTTATCAACTTATTTGTTGACACAATACAACAAAACTCTTTATGACAGGACAATTGGTAACAATCCTTGGGGAGTGGGTTTTGGACTTCAAAGTATTCTTAACAGCAAATCAAAATTTAAACCAACAATTGAACTAACAGGTGACATTTACTTGGAAGACGATAAGGTTTTAAGACTAAATCCTGACGGGTCGACACCAACGAATTACAACGATGTTCGTGGAATGGTAAATCTTTTTATAGGGACATCTTTTAACCCGACACAAAGTGTTTACTTGTCGTTTATAGCTGGGCCAAGTTTTATAAGTGGACAGACAATGCTAGGGATAAAACCATCATTTGGTTTCTACTTTTCAAAATCACAAAAGTGGACAGGTAAAATTTCGTACATCAATATTTTTGATCGCGAAAAGACAACAAAAGAGGACTTCGGTTCAGTAAGTTTAGGTGTTGGACTTAAATTATTTTGACAGTACAGCAGCCAACAGTCGGTTTGGCAATAATGGCGGCGGGACGCACTTAAATTCAACATTTGAGTTGTTATGGAGCATCAGTTCAAGCCAATGAAAAAAGCCGGTCAAAAAAATGTAAAAATCTTTTATTTATAACTTTAGCAGCGGTTTCGGCTGTAGAATTTCAACAACCGCCTTATCGCCAAGCCGTAATCGTTGCATGCAATTATATTTGACACCCAAATTTTCAATCAGACATGGGATATAACCTACATATTGTAAGACGTAATGACTGGGACGACTTTGAAGAAGAAAGTAACATATCGCTTGAGGAATGGTTGACTTATGTTCGCTCTGACGATGAACTAGATTTAACTAATGGCTATGAAGTCAAAATTCCTGGAACAGAGAATTCATTCCAAAACGTGCCTGGCTTTTGTAACTGGACAGGACATACAACGAAAGCAACAGATAACATCCCTTGGTTCGACTATGGAAACGGAATGATAAGTACTAAATACCCAGATGACGAAACTATCAAGAAAATGATAGCAATAGCAGAAAAATTAAATGCCAAAGTCCAAGGCGACGATGATGAATTTTACGACATAAATTACTTCCTGAATAGGTCTAACAAGTTTACATCTGACGCGACAAATCGAATAGACAAAAAATCATGGTGGAAATTTTGGTAAGCCCTATCCGTAAGGATTCTAGAAACTGCATGCAACAGTCGGTTCCTATGTATATAGGCCTTTAGAGGGAGTGAAAAAATATCAACTTTTTTCTTTTGAAAGCAAAGGATAGCCAGAAGGGAAATTCCAACCACCCTTCGCCTTCAGAAGTGTGTTTTTTTCCTTACTAC
>NZ_JAKRWF010000048.1 GCF_022352215.1 Flavihumibacter cheonanensis | reverse complement strand
CATCACTGGCTTGAATACATGCAGTGGCGGTAATGCGCAGCAGCGTGTTTAAATGACTAGTGTACCTGAAACCAACGAGAAACGATGAGGTCCTCGTGTACTGTCAGACGTGCAAAGCTCGCTGGACACTCTGGTTTGCGGAACGATGCTATGACAAGTCTTCTGCCAGAGCTCGCCCGGTCTTCCACCACCACCATAAATTCGTTAAGCCGCCGAAGCGAGGATCCCACAATGTGAGGTTGCTCGACAAGATCGTATACGACATCACCAGTACACCCAAGTTGGACGGTC
>NZ_JAKRWF010000047.1 GCF_022352215.1 Flavihumibacter cheonanensis | reverse complement strand
GGGGCAGGCCAGCTCGGACCTGGCGGCTCAGGCCGGTATCCAGGCGCTGGCAGATGCCGGGCTGCAGCCAGAGGATATCGACCTGCTGATCTTCGCGGCGGCGACGCACGATATCAACGAGCCGGCTACCGCCAACCTGGTGCAGGTCAAGACCGCCTGCCGGCATGCCCACGTGCTGGACATAAAGAACGCCTGCAACAGCTTTTTGAATGCCCTGGATATTGCCGCCAGCCTGGTGCAGACCGGTCGTGCCCGGCGCGTGCTGATCGCCAGCGGGGAGATGCTTTCACC
>NZ_JAKRWF010000046.1 GCF_022352215.1 Flavihumibacter cheonanensis | reverse complement strand
GGCGCGCGGATGTGCGCGCGGTGGTCTACATGGCCACACTCGTGGCCGTTCGCCATAACCCGGTCATCAGAGTTTTCCACAGCCGCCTGATCGCGGCGGGCAAACCCAAGAAGGTGGCCATCGTGGCGAGCATGCGAAAACTGCTGACCATCCTCAACGCCATGCTGCGAGACCGCGCCGCATGGGATGCTTCAAAGCATCCGCTGGGGGCAGTTTCAGCTTGACTTTCACGACAGTTGCTGACCCCTCCACTTCAGGGCTGCGCCGGCCCCGGCACGGTCCAGCGCTTGC
>NZ_JAKRWF010000045.1 GCF_022352215.1 Flavihumibacter cheonanensis | reverse complement strand
GGACCGGTGATTGCCATGTAGATGGTGGCAGCGGTAACCAGCAAGCCCTGGTTGGTACAGATGTTCGACGTCGCCTTCGCGCGACGGATGTGTTGCTCGCGCGCCTGCAGGGTCAGCGTGTAGCCGATGCGTCCGTCCAGGTCGTTGGTGCGCCCGACGATGCGGCCGGGCATGTTGCGCACGATGTCCTTCTTGCAGGCCAGGAAACCGAAGTACGGCCCGCCCGAGGACATCGGCACGCCGAGCGGCTGGCCGTCGCCGCAGACGATGTCCACGCCCCTGGCGCCCCAGC
>NZ_JAKRWF010000044.1 GCF_022352215.1 Flavihumibacter cheonanensis | reverse complement strand
GTGGTCATGCTCACGCCGCTCGCCCGCGGCGTGGACCGCCACGGCCCGCTTCGCTACACCCTGGCCGGTACCGGAGCGCTCCTCGGATCCACCGCCGTCCTCGCCTTCAGCGGCGCCATCGAGAGCGACACGGTCGGCATGGTCCTCTACGGCCTCGGCTACGGCCTCATCTTCCCGGCAACCGCGGGAATCGTCGCGATCGCGGCTGCCCCCGCGGAGCGCGGCCGTGCCTACGGGCTCCTGAACTTCGCCTTCGACGCCGGGATCTCGAGCGGCCCCATCGCTGCCGGGG
>NZ_JAKRWF010000043.1 GCF_022352215.1 Flavihumibacter cheonanensis | reverse complement strand
GCCGGTGCTGCTCCAAGTGAACCTTTCCGGCGAGCCGCAGAAGGCCGGCGTGTCGCCGGCTGCACTGCCCCGCCTGCTCGCCGCCGCGTCTGCGCACGGATCGCTGCGCGTGGTCGGACTGATGACGATTCCGGCGCCCGCAGACGATCCCGAACGGGCGCGGCCCGTCTTTGCCCGGCTGCGTGCGTTGCGCGACGAGCTGCGCGCAGCGCCCGGCGGTGCGAACCTGACGGAACTGTCGATGGGAATGTCGCAGGACTTCGAGGTCGCCGTCGAGGAGGGCGCCACCTGG
>NZ_JAKRWF010000042.1 GCF_022352215.1 Flavihumibacter cheonanensis | reverse complement strand
GGGGACGACGATCGCCGTTCCACCCCTCCCGTCGACCACCGGTGCGCTCGTCAGGTAGGCGGGGGCGCCGGCGACGATCGCGGCGGCGATGAAGTCGTGCCCGTCGCGCTCAGCGACGATCGGGACGAAGAGCTGCCCGGGGGTCAGGGCGCGGGTGTCGAAGGACGCGCCGTCGACCTCGACGTCCGGACCGACCAGCGTCCCGCCGGTCGCCTCGGCCACCTGGGATGACAGCATCCTCATGCCCCGGAACGGTACCGTCGGTCCGGTGAGCAACGAGCGCATCCACCTG
>NZ_JAKRWF010000041.1 GCF_022352215.1 Flavihumibacter cheonanensis | reverse complement strand
ATGTAGGGGCCGACCTCGCCGAGCGGATGCCGGCCACCGGCCCAGAGGCCGATCGTCACGGCCGGGTTGAGATGGCAGCCCGAAATGTGGCCGATCGCGTAGGCCATCGTCAGGACGGTCAGGCCGAACGCGAGTGATACGCCAGCGAGGCCGATGCCGACCTCCGGAAAGGCCGCTGCCAGTACGGCGCTGCCGCAGCCTCCGAGCACGAGCCAGAACGTGCCGATGAATTCAGCCGCGAGTTTCTTCGACATGGGCATGTCAGGTTCCCTTCAGATGTTTGTTGATCGAC
>NZ_JAKRWF010000040.1 GCF_022352215.1 Flavihumibacter cheonanensis | reverse complement strand
GGCCACGCAGCTCGAGTTGCGCGACGTCCCGGCGGCACTGGAGGCGATCGCCAAGGTGGAGGCGGCGGTGCCCGACCACCCTGCCCTCAAGCTCCTGCGCGCGCAGCTCTCGTTCGTCGAGGCGGCCAATGCCCACCCGGACGTGCTGGCCCTGCGCGCGCGTCTCGACGCGAACCCGGCCGACTCGGAGGCACGCCACGCCATTGCGGCGCACCACGCGCTCGCGGGCGACTACGCGACCGCGCTCTCGGAGTGGCTCGAGCTGATGCGCCGGGACCGGAAATACGGCGAC
>NZ_JAKRWF010000039.1 GCF_022352215.1 Flavihumibacter cheonanensis | reverse complement strand
ATAGCGGCTCGGTCAGGTCACCACTTGGTTCGATCGCAATAGAAAGATCGCCTTCCCACTTACTTGCAATCTGCGCATATCTGGCATCGCTGTTTAATTTTTGACACAGGGTATCCATCCATTGCTGGGATATGAATATGTTCGCCATTAACCCCTCCATGAGGTCAGGTTCTGTTTCGAATCGACAAGCAAGTAACTATTGATTACCTGGTGAAAATAACACCCAATGCTATCCCTGGTTGCTATCATGGGCGAGATTATTAATAACGCACAGTATATTCAGGACGCCGCC
>NZ_JAKRWF010000003.1 GCF_022352215.1 Flavihumibacter cheonanensis | reverse complement strand
GTGCTGCCCATACCCGGGAGCACCTGGATAAAGCCATTACAGCATTTACCAAAGTGGGCCGGGAATTGGGTGTATTGTCAAAATAAGAAATAGGCTATTTAGAGGCAATCATGCTGATTTCCACGTTCACATTTCGGGGTAACCCTTTAACAGCAACCGTTTCACGAGCAGGATAATTACCGTCAAAATACTTACCATAAACTTCATTAACCGCCGGGAAATTGGCCATGTCAGTGAGAAAAATGGTGCTTTTGACTACGTCTGCAAAATTGTAACCGGCCGTTTCCAATACGGCTTTCAAATTTTGCATCACCTGTTCTGCTTCACCGCTGATATCGGTTGCTTCAATGGTATTTGTTGCAGGATTGATTGGCACTTGTCCTGAAATAAAAAGGAAATTGCCCAGTTGTACGGCCTGGCTATACGGGCCAATGGGGGCAGGAGCCAGCTCTGTTTTGATAATCTTTTTTTCCATTAGGTAAAAATAAATGCTTTGTACTTTTGATTATGAGGATTCCTCCAATTAAAGTAGCTATTCTGAACAACAATCGACAGGATCTGTTCCCGGCCCATTGCGAAGCGCCTGTGGAACTGGTATGGATGGATAACCTGGAATCATTTCTTGCATTTCCGGCTGACCTTTTTATAGACCTGGATTTTGATGGCTCTGCACAACGTATGGAAAATCTGGCAAAATTGAAAAGGCCAATCGCTGTAAATGCAGTTAACTGGCCTTGCAGTAAGTTGCCTCCGGGATTTGTCCGAATAAATGGATGGCCCGGATTTACACATCCTGAATTGGTGGAGTTGGCATTTACCCAGGATCTGCTTCCGGTAGAATTGGATTATTTCTTAAAAGCATGTGGTAAAACATGGATGAAAGTACCTGATGTAGCAGGCATGATCCGGCCGAGAATCCTTGCTATGATTCTGAATGAAGCCTGGATGACGTTGGAAGAAGGCATCAGTACCAGGGAAGAGATCGATATCGCTATGAAACTTGGAACAAATTACCCAATGGGCCCTTTTGAGTGGACCAGCCTGATTGGAGAAAAGAATGTTTTGCAACTATTAACCATACTGGCTGGAGAAAATCCTGCCTATAAACCTTCCAGGCTGCTGGAACAATCATTACTTCCTTCATGAGCTGTTTGTTAACCATTGATACCTCACTTGAAACCGCCCTGCTTTGTATTTCACGGGATGGAGAACTCTTAAAGGCCAGCTCAAATCATTCGCAGAAAGATCATGCGAGCTGGCTGCAGCCAGCTCTGGAAAAGCTTTTACAGGATACCGGTATTTTATTGTCTGAGTTGAACGCTATTGCGGTAGTTGCTGGTCCAGGGTCCTACACTGGCCTTCGGGTTGGGATGGCGAGTGCAAAAGGTTTGTGTTATGCTTTGAAAGTTCCAATGATCCTGTTGGATAACTTGTATATACTGGCTGCCTCTTATTTGCATCATAACGGTAAAGGAATCGTTTGTCCCATGATCGATGCAAGAAGAATGGAAGTATTTACCGCAGCTTACGATTCCTCCAAAAATAGGCTGATGGCACCTACTGCCCTGGTATTGGAGGCAGACAGTTTTAATAACTGGATCAACGTTGAACCTGTTTTTTTCATTGGAAACGGTGCCGCGAAATATAAAGTCCTGTTAAAATCGGCGAATGCTTTCTTCCCTGACTGGCAGCCCGGACCAATGGATTTTGTGAGAATTACACAGGAAATGTACGATAGATCGGAATTTGCTGAACTTGCTTATTCGGAACCATTTTACGTAAAAGCTTTTTATGACCCCGTAAAAGCAAAATCCTGATGTATTTTAATTAATTGCTATGTAAATTTGCTTGTTAAGGTTAAGGCTAAACATTTAAATCCCATCTGAGACATGAACACAGTAGCAGGAAATTATCTATTGGTTAATGAGGCGGAAGGCGCTGAAATGAAGGTTGATTTCTTACATGTAAAAAAAGCAGCACTCACGCTCAGAGCAATGAATCACAAATTGCGCCAGCAAATCATGAAGTTGTTGGAAGAAAATGACAAGTTAACCGTTACAGAGATTTATGTACGGTTGCGTCTTGAGCAATCTGTTGCTTCTCAGCATCTTGCAATTTTGCGCAGAGCGGGCATTGTGAAGACTGAGCGCGATGGTAAATTCATTTATTATCGGCTGAATGAACCGCGCATCGTTGAAATCAGTCGTTGTGTTGAGGACATTATCAGCTAAACCCTCGTTCAATTTTCTTTAGAGGCGGGTACCTACACGGTTTCCCGCCTCTTTTTTACCTTTGCGCCATGAATAGTAACCGGATCAGTGTTGAACAGCTCTCTTCCTTAATCGAAAAAGAGCCCTTATATATGTTGGATACAAGGCCAGCAGATGCTTTTGTGGAAAGATTTATCCCTGGTTCTGTCAGTGCCGGAAGCAGTGGGAAGTATGATAAATGGATTGTGGAAAACATAGCTGATCCGTTGGTTGTATTGATTAGTGAAGCCGGAAACGAAGATGAAGCAATTGCTCGTTTTCAAACGGCTTTCCCTTCCATTTCCTGGAAGGTATTGGATGGCGGGTTTGAAGCCTGGGAAAAAGCATCTTGTCCTTTAGATATGATTATTGAGGTTGAAGCAGATGAACTGGCGCTCGATCTTCCTCATGATCCTAGTCTACAGGTAATAGATCTTCGTGGAGAAGAAGAATTTGAAGCTGCACATGTAACAAAGGCCCAGCACATACCATTGGCCGAACTAATTGACCTGGCCACGATTGCGAATTTTGATGAAGACCAGCAGCTGTATCTCCATTGCGGAGGAGGGCAGAGAAGTATTCTTGCTGCGAGTCTAATCAAAAAACAAGGAGTTCACAACCTTCGTGTGGTGGCAGGAGGCTTCGATGCTATTCAACGGGAAAAATCTATTCCCATTACACAGAAACCAGGCCATTCCTGATTGCAAAAGTTACCAGTCCTACACGTGTTTTGATATGTAACTTATCAAAAAGTGTATCGCGATAGCCATCAATGGTACGCGGACTCAGGTACATTTTGCTGGCGATTTCTTTATAGGTCATTTCTGTACAGGCATACCGAAGGAATTCAATTTCCCGGTCGTTTAATACCGCCAGGGGATTGCGGTACTCTTCCGATTCATTGTCATCGTACTGGTTGATGGTGTGAATCAGCCGGCCAGTAACCAATTCTGAGTAATAATAGCCTTTTATCATCAGCGATTCCATTGCAGCATTCAGATCAACTGGTTCACAGTATTTCATAATATAACCTCTCACTCCTGCTTTGAACATTCGGATGATTGCATTTTCAGTATCATACATGGAAAGAGCCAGCGTTCGAATATCCGGGTAATTTCTTTTTAACCAACTAGCGGATGCGTACCCATCCATTTCGGGCATATTCACATCCATCAAAACCAGATCCGGCAAATTGGATGGATTGATCATTTGAATCATTTCGGTTCCATTGGATGCCTGAAAGAGTACTTCAAACCGGTTGAAACTTTGAACGGTGGAGGCTAGTCCATTTCTTAACAAAACATGATCATCTACCAAGACCACTTTAAATTTCTTGTCCATTCTCAATTGTGTTTTAGGTTATGAAAAATGGTACAGATCAGCAATACTCCCGATTAAACGGGTCGGCGGTGGTTTAGCAGAGGTTTATGGATGGGCTGCTTTTAATGGATCGACAGCCTGGAGCGGTGCAGGATCCAGGTCAATCCAGCGTTTCGCATATTCTGGTTTCCAGGATTTTTTCCATCGTCGATGGCTCCACAGCCACATATCCGGATGTTGATTGATGGTTTCTTCCAAAAAATTTCTGTATCGGCGGGTTAACTCCCCTTCTTCTAAGCCGGACGGATTTTCCTCCGCAATTTCAACGTGGAGATAATAATATCCCCTTTTGATTTTTGAAATACTTACAAATGCAACGGGTATATTCCCAGCTCGCGCACCTTTTTCAGGACCAGGAATAAACGGGGTGGGATGTCCGAAAAAGTTTAACCAATAGGCCTGGTGAACTTTTGATGGTACCTGGTCAGCCACCAGTCCAAGCAGGTATTGTGTGTCGCGGTAAGGCAACATACTGTTCTTCATGTCAGTTGCTGGCAAGAGGATAGTGCCGGTTTTGCTCCTTAGCTTGCGAAAAATTTTATCCATTGCCTTATTCTTAAGCGGCATATAGACACCTAAAAGTGGATGTTTGCAATAGTAACCATATGCAAGGTTTCCCAGTTCCCAATTAAAATTATGTCCCATATGAACCTGGCAGCGTAACCCTTTGTCGAAGAGTATATTGAATTTGTCGAACTCGCCCTTCATACGACTGGTTATGAATGGTTTGCCGGCAGAAATAAGTTTTAGTGTTTCGATAAATGTGTCAATAAAGTTGCGCTGAAATCTTTTTCTGATTCCCTTCCGCTCTTCGGCGGTCCTTTCAGGGAAAACAAGGTAGATATTCTGGTCAATTACTTTTCTGCGGTATCCCGCCAGGTCGAAGATCAGCCAACCCAGCAAATCTCCCAGGGCATACAATATCCTCAAAGGGATAAGTGATGCCAGGTAAAGAAGTCCATATAGTAAATAATACATGTTGATTGGCTGTTTGTACAAATGTAATGGGCTGATTCTCCCCCTCCAAGCGGGAAGGGGGGAGAAAAACACGGTATTTTCTGAAAATGGTCAGAGTACGATGTTTTGAAGAATCGGACTCTTTTCCGGGTAATCGGTGTTGAAATGTAGTCCGCGACTTTCCTTTCTGAACTGGGCTCCCTTGACAATCAGGTAGGCAACAGTGATCATATTGCGTAATTCGCAGAGCTGTGGGGAAAGGGTAGTACTTACGTACAGTTTTTCGGTTTCTTCCCATAAAAGATCCAGGCGGCGCATGGCTCTTTCCAGTCGGACATTTGTTCTTACAATGCCTACATAATCACTCATCAGTAACTGCAGTTCTTTCAGGCTTTGCGTAATCAGGATCATTTCCCTGGGATCGGTTGTTCCGGCGCTGTCCCAATCCGGTATAAGTGCAGGGTCGATCGATGTTTGTGGTAATTGGGATGCATCTTCAAACGCACGATGTCCGAATACCATTGCTTCCAATAAGGAATTGCTTGCCAGGCGATTGGCTCCATGTAAACCGGTTGAAGCGCATTCTCCTGCAGCATATAGGTTGCGGATGGAAGTTCTACCCCATTCATCGGTTTTTATGCCACCGCAACTATAGTGGGCAGCGGGTGCAACAGGTATCTGGTGTTGGGTGATATCTATCCCGATAGAAAGACATTTTTCATAAATGTTCGGGAAATGATGAATGAATTTGTCTTTATCCAGGTGGCGGCAATCCAGGAAAACATGTTCAGTACCGGTGATTTTCATCTCGGAATCGATAGCACGGGCCACAATATCGCGGGGTGCCAGGTCCTTGCGTTCATCATACCGTTCCATAAAGGCTTCTCCTTTTTTATTTCGAAGAATGCCACCATCACCCCTTACGGCTTCGGTTATCAGGAAAGCCTGACCGCCCACTCCTGGTTCGTATAGTGCTGTAGGATGAAATTGGATAAATTCCATATTCTCAATCCGGCCTTTGGCTCGGTAGACCATCGCTGTTCCATCTCCCGTTGCTATGGCAGGGTTGGTGGTGGATCGATAAACCTGACCATTTCCTCCTGTTGCAAGCAGAGTGGTTCCTGCGAGAATTTTCTCAATCTGGTTATTATTGGTATTGAGTGCATACACTCCATAACACTGAATGTCCGGTGTACTTTTAGTAACCAGGTAACCCAGGTGGTGCTGGGTAATCAATTCGATAACAAACCAATGTTTGTGGAATTCTATGTTAGTGAATTGCTGCACCTTTTCAATCAGTGCCCGTTCCATCTCCTTTCCGGTAACATCTTTATGATGCAGGATGCGGTATTCACTATGCCCGCCTTCCATACCCAGCATATAATCGCCATCAGCATCCTTATCAAATTTGGCACCCCATTCAATGATTTCGCTGATTCGCTGTACTCCTTCCTTTACAACTATCTCTACAATTTTTTCATTGCACAAACCATCACCTGCAATCAGGGTATCGTTGATGTGTTTTTCAAAACTGTCGTTCTCGAAATCGGTTACTCCCGCTATTCCACCCTGAGCATATTTGGTATTGGTTTCATCTGCAGCGGCTTTGGTTACAACGGTAATTTTTTTATCAGGAAATCGCTCCGCCATTTTAAGGGCATAGGTGAGCCCGGCAATTCCGGATCCGATTACTAAAAAATCAGTTTGTATCATGAGATGCGGGAAATTGATTTAACAATGAATAATTGTGCCAGGCCATAGGTCAGCATGATACCAACACCCGCCAGGGGAAATGGTTGTATGAACTGGTTAATAGCAAGCAGGCTATCGGATAACACAAAAAGTGCAGCACCGCAAATCAGCAGCAGTGCAGGATTTTCGAATGGTTTTGCATATACATGAAAGGAGGTTACCAACATACTGCCGATGGCGATGGCATATACCAAAACAGGAAGCCTGAGTTCATTGGGTAATGTCCTGAAAAGCCAGGCATAAAGCAAGCTACTATATACCAGTATTAAAATCAGCACCACCGGGTTCCAGCGTCCTTCAGGATTTCTACGTTTCCTGGCATTCAGAAATATCCAGGTGTATAACAATTGTGCAAGCTGGAAGCTGGCTAGTCCGGCCATAAAAAAACTGGTAGCCGATTGCATGAGGAAAACATCTCCCAGCCAGGAAAAAAACAATGCTGAAATTACCAGTTTTCGAAAGGGCGCTCCCGGCACTGTTATGGAAACGAAATAAACGAGCAACCAAACCATTAACAGGGGTTTCGTTACAAAACGTATTGTATCCCAATTATAAAAAATAGCCAGCAAATGGATTCCTAACAGTGTCAGGTAACCGATTTGCCAGCCATTTTTTGTTGCAGCTATGGGTTGGTTCATTAATAGCGGATAATGATTTCCATCAGTTTGGGAGAATCCAGCGCAGCAACGATATCCCCTTTAAGTGTAACTGTTTTTTTGTCTGCAGAAATTACCGCCCTGGGGTTACTTACTGATTTTACTTTTTTTGGAACTTTTACGGTCAGGTTCAGGCTCATGTCACCCATCATGGAAAACATTCCTTTGGATTCCTGGAGTTTGGGATCGCTCATCAGGCTATCATAGCGGGCCTTGTTCAATACTTTTTTGTATTCCCCATTACTGAAAGTGACATCGTACATGGAATTAATTTTTTCAATCCCTCCTCCGCTGCTTGGAATAGGGGCCGGTTGATCCGGACCGGGTTGTTGCCCACCCAAATTCTTGAGTGATTTGCCCATGACATCCAATTCATTCATGGCCTTGGTTAGTTTGTTCGCATCCGCTATGCTCTTAAAGGGAAAATTCATGTTGATATTAAACAGATTTTCCTTCATGTTCATTTGCAATTGCAGTTTCCCGTTGCGAAGCAGGGCTTTATTTTCGGCACTCAACTCCTGAACGGTGTCTACGATATCCTTCATCAGAATGGTAGTATCCATGGCCTTGTCCATACCATCTTTTTGCAGGTCTTCAGGAGAAGCAAAACCTTTCAGCATTTCAAATAGTTGACCCATATCGGTTCTGGCCGCCATTGTTCCTGAACCATCTTCCCTGATTTCCACCTCTTCTTCAATCTGGATACAGGCGGTGAAGAGTACCGTTACCAGGAAGGTGAGCAGGAGTTTATACTTTTTCATTTCTGTGGTTTAAAATTTGAGAACAAGTTAATTGGTTTCTTTGGTATCTATTATATAATGCAGGGTCAGTGTTTTTGTTTGGCCCGGCGCCAGTTCTATCAAACCGATTCCATTATTAAAACAATTCGGCGCCGAACTCAGGTTTTCAATTGCAATGCTTTTCCGGTCTGGCGGTGTATAAATCTGCAAATAAGGGTACTGTTCATCTGTAACAAACCGGATGGAGAGCCCGCTAGTCGGGTGGCTCCACTCACACACAGGCTGTCCGCCAGCTGGATCCAGTAAAAAGCAGTTATCTAACTCGGTATTTCCAAATGGTTTGCTTGCATTAAATGTTTGATAGGGTAGTATTCTTCCGGTTGGAATCAGTAACTCGCTGAACTCCAGCATACCCTTAGCCGGAAACCGCAGCCAGCAATCATTAATGCTTTCACTTAATTGAAAATAGGGATGCCATCCATCTGCCATAGGAATCGTTTGTTGATCACTGTTATGCAACATTGTCTGCACCTGAAGGGTATTCCCATGAAAGAGGGTATACAGAACCTGGCAGGTATACCGGAAAGGATAACCGGGATCTTCTGCTTCATACTGGTACTCAAACAGCGCGGAAGCAAAGAATTCAGTAGTTTTTTGTTCCCTTACGGTAAAGTTTTTGTTGAAAAGGAGTCCATGTATGGCCGATCCGTCCGGAAAGCGATTGTCAAACTGGTATCGATGTCCTTCCCAGAGGTAACTACCATTTTCAATCCGGCAGGGGAAGGGGGATAATTTACTGCTTTTATAACTGAGGGCCAGTTCCTGATCTAGTTCGGCTTTATTGGAGTAATTATTTATAATGTTAACCGGACCCATTCCAGCCTGAACTACGAATGCATGCAACATGGCTCCCTTTTCCGGGGCTATGGAAACGGTACAGGATAATTCATCATCATGCAGATGAATCAACTGAATACCTTTATGGTTGGAATGGGTGATGCGAAATCTCATGGAGCAAAACTACCTAACTTTGCGGCACAAATTTGAATTATGCGATATCTCCTTGGCTGGTTCCTATTGTCCGTCTGTTTGGCCTCCTGTTCACCCAATAATGTTACTGAGGATGCAGGATTAAAAAAGTTGCTGGAGACGGAAAAGCTGGATGGTGTAATTGGAATTTTTCACAACCTGAGTGGCGATTTTGTATTGAGCAACCGAAAAGTATTCCGTGATTCTGCTCTGGTCCCTGGATCAAGTTTCTATATCGTTCAGTCGCTGGTTGCAATTGAAACCGGTCGTTTAAAGGATGAACAATCGGATATTAATGGTACTACCCTGGAGCAGGCTTTTAAAGCCGATTCCCTGCATTTCTTTCAGGAACTCGCTGGCCGTATTGGTAGGGATACGCTGCAGCGATGGATCGATACCCTTGGTTATGCCCGGCGGTATGATACCCCGCGTATTGCCCGGTTGGATCGTTTCTGGATTGATAATTCCATCCGGGTTACAGCAGATGAGCAACTCGGAATTGTCAAGAAACTGTATTTTGACCAGTTGCCTTTTCAACGCAGAACTCATGCTATTGTCAGCAATATGATGTTGGTGGAAGACTCCACTGACAATAAGCTGGCGTATAAATTTTCGGAAGGCAGGAACGCGGATGGTACCCGCATTCTTTGGATACAGGGATGGAAAGAAATTCTGCAACACCCGCATTTTTTTGTTATCCAGTTGAAAACCAGGAAGGAAGGTGTTGATTTGAAAGCTGCCGGAAAAAGGATCATGGACCAGGTTTTGGCCGGCTTTTTGCCCTAAATTGCCATAAAACACCGAACCCTTGTTCCGATTTGAACATCCATATTGGCTGGCTGCCCTGATTCTGGTAGCTGTATTGGTTATGCTTTTTGTGAATGCGCAACGCATCCGTAAACAAAAGCTGGCCTTGCTGGGAGATCCGGACCTCGTTAAGGCTTTGACAGGGTCATTTTCTCCGGCCCGTCATATTCGAAAGTTTATCCTGGTACTGGTTGCGCTGATTTGCCTGGTATTATCTATTGCCAACCCCCAACTCAAAGGCGCGAGCCTGGACCAAGGTCGCCAGGGATTGGATGTAATGCTGATTATGGATGTAAGCAAAAGCATGCTGGCACAGGATATCAAACCCAACAGGCTGGAGCGGTCCCGTCAATTAATGAGCCTGCTGATAGACCAGTTGTCCAACAATAGGTTGGGTATGATCTGGTTTGCCGGAAGAGCCTATCTGCAGATGCCGCTGACCACCGATTTATCCGCAGCCAAACTGTTTTTACAGAATGCAGGTCCGGGTGCTGTTCCAACCCAGGGTACTGTAATTGGTGAAGCTCTTAAACTGGCGGGTAATTCTTTTAATACCAAGGAACAGAAATATAAAGCAGTAATTCTTATATCGGATGGTGAAGATCATGATCCGGAAGCACTGGAAGTAGTGGGGCGGCTGGTTGAATCAGGGGTTATGATTAATACGGTAGGAGTTGGCTCAACAGCCGGTACTTCTATCATTGATCCCGAAACCGGTGAAACCAAAAAAGATGCGAATGGCAATGTGGTAATCAGCAAGCTGAACGAAGAACAGCTAAGAAATCTGGCTGTGAAAGGAAATGGAACCTATGTTTTCCTGCAGGATCCTTCTTCAGCGGCCCAAACCCTGCTTGCGCAATTAGACGGGATTGAGAAAAAGCAACTGGAATCTTCCGACACTGTTCAATACAACAGTTTTTTCTATGTTTCGCTGCTGTTGGCTCTAATGCTTTTGATTACGGAAATGGTAATTAGTGAACGTAAAACGGTATTGCAATGAAAGGAAGTGCTTTTCTGATAGTTCTTCTGATACAAAGCTTCCTGGTAAGTGCTCAGTCATCCCATGTACGGGAAGGAAACAAGCTGTTCCGTGAAGGAAAATTCGATGAAGCGGTTGAACGCTATGACAAGGCCCTGCAGGAAAATCCGGCAGACCTTACGGCGATGTACAACCGATCCAATGCACTTGCTAAAAAAGGGGATAAGGCTGCCGCAATGGAAGGGTATGAAAAATTGATACATGCGGGAAAGGACCCCAGGATCCTGGAAAAAGCCTATTATGATAAAGGTGTATTGCATCAGCAACAACAACAGCTGGATGAAAGCATCCTGGCCTGGATGGAGGCGCTAAAACTGGATCCTGAAGATACCCAGGCCCGGGAAAACCTGCAGAAAGCATTAAGGGAAAAGAAACAGCAGCAGGAACAGGAAGAGAAAAAACAGGAAAACAAGCAAAAGGAAAACAAGGAACAGGAAAAGCCAAAACCCCAGCAAAGCAAACTGAATAAAAAGCAGGTGGAACAATTGCTGAAGGCGCTGGAACAAAAAGAGAAGGAGGTCCAGAAAAAAATGCAGCAAAAAGGCGGAAGTCCCACCCGACCTGAAAAAGACTGGTAACAACCAAGGGGTTTCGGTTGTTATCTTTGACTAAAATCGCACTAATGGAATTATACAGCGAATCGCTGACAGGTTATAAAAGACTGATTACAAAAGAGGTTCGGATTGGTGATCTGCAGCTTGGAAACGGGCATCCCATCCGGATTCAGACTATGACAACCACCGATACCATGGATATAGCCGGTACGGTTGCTCAATCCATCCGTTGCATTGAAGCCGGTGCAGAACTGGTAAGAATAACTGCCCCCAGCAAGAAGGAAGCGGAACAATTGCTCCTGATTAAGGAAGAATTACGCCGGCAGGGATATTCAACCCCCTTGGTTGCAGATATTCATTTTACCCCTAATGCAGCCGAGATAGCTGCCAGGATCGTGGAGAAAGTTCGGGTGAACCCGGGGAATTATGTTGATAAAAAGAAATTTGAACAGATTGATTATACCGATGCGGAATATGCCGAAGAGATTGAGCGCATCCACGATCGCTTTACTCCGCTTGTAAAGATTTGTAAGGAATATGGTACAGCCATGCGCATTGGTACCAACCATGGTTCCCTAAGCGATCGAATCATGAGCCGATATGGTGATACACCTATTGGCATGGTGGAAAGTGCGATGGAGTTTTTACGTATTTCAAGGGATGAGAATTATCACAACATCGTACTGAGTATGAAGTCTTCCAATCCGCAGGTGATGGTTCAGGCCTATCGGTTGCTGATTCAGACGATGGAGTCAGAATTTGGAGAGATTTATCCATTGCATCTTGGGGTAACCGAAGCCGGTGATGGAGAAGATGGCCGTATCAAATCTGCAATTGGTATTGGCACCCTGCTTGAGGACGGAATTGGCGACACTATACGGGTATCCTTAACCGAAGATCCTGAATTTGAGATACCGGTATGTCGTGATTTGGTGAAACGATATAATAGTGGCAGTGAACTGCCGCCTGCAACTAAAGGCCGGGTTCCCGGGATTGGTTCCGGTTCTTTGGGATATAATCCTTTTGAGTACAAGCGCCGGGAAAGTTTTGCAGTTGATATTATTGGAGGCAAGCAGGTTCCGGTAGTGGTAGCGGACCTGAGTGGAATAGAGCAAATTCAGCCATCTGACCTGGTGTCGATTGGTTATACCTATGATTCGGTTACGGATAAATGGACGATCAGTGATGCGGCTGCTGATTTTGTGTTTACAGGACACCAGTTGCTTGATTTTGCACTGCCGGGTTCCCTGAAAGTTATTTGTTATCCGGCAACCTGGAATGAAGCGGCAGATAAGACTAAGTATTTCCCTATTTACCAGGACAGCGGTTATGTGAGTGCGGAATGGAAAAGTGAGATACTGAATTTTGTGATGGTAGATTGTTTCAATGATGAAAGTTCATTGAATGATTTTACCTGGCTGGATGAACTGGCTTCAGACAAAACAGTGGTGTTGTGTTTGAGTAGTACGAACCGTAATGCGATGCAATCGGTTCGACGCATGATGATGGAATTGTTACAACGACGAATTCAGAATCCGGTGATCCTGATCACGGATAGTAAATGGAGTACCGTTGATGAGCACCTGATTCATTTTGCTACTGAAACCGGGGCGTTGTTGCTGGAAGGATTGGGTGATGGTATCTGCCTTGGTATTTCTTCGAAGCAACCGATGGCGAATGTCCAGGTAAGTGGCAGAACTTATCTGCCTGTTTCGAACGTGTACCAGTTTATGAACAATACTGCTTTCTCCATTTTGCAAGCGACCCGTACAAGGATTTCCAAAACTGAATATATTTCATGCCCTAGCTGCGGACGTACCTTGTTTGATCTGCAGGAAACAACAGCAAAAATTCGTGCAGTTACCAATCACCTGAAGGGAGTTAAAATAGCGATCATGGGCTGTATTGTAAATGGTCCGGGTGAAATGGCCGATGCGGATTTTGGTTATGTGGGCAGCGGTCCCGGCAAGATTACACTTTACAAGGGCAAAGAAGTGGTAAAACGCAGTGTAAGTAGTGAAGTGGCGGTGGATGAACTCATCCTCCTTTTGAAAGAAAACGATGCCTGGGTAGAACCTTAAAATCGTTTGAGAACAGCGCGCTGGTGACTGCGCATACCATAAGTTTTGACTTTGGGTACGGTGCTGTCGCCACCGCCGGTTATCACGATGGGCTTTTCCTGGAAATTGTAAAATTCCACCAGCAGGCTATCGCCCTGTAATTCGTAACAATTCATAATGGTATTGCCTTCCACTGTAAAGGTTCCGCAAAAACGGGAACCAATCAGGAACTGATCGAGTACTATACTGTTGAGTTCATCAATCAGCCAATGGCCTCTTTCTTTGTTGAAAGGCTTTAAAATATAAGGACGGTTATCCTGTCCGGCAGTTCCGTAAATGATTCTCCAGCTATACTGATCAACGCTATCAGCAGGTAAAATATGAAGCTGCATCTGGACTCCCTCCCGTTGTTGCAATCCCTGGTACCAGGTCATGTTTCCTTTCCATTTTCCAACCCAGGACATTGGGAAGGAGGCAGGTTCAGTAGCTTTTTTTTGTGCTGCCAGTTGCGGACTGGTTATAAAAGAGAAAATCAGTATGTATAGAAAAGCGAGGTGTTTTTGTAACAGCTTCATATGGCTTTGAATGATTTCCACAAATTCCGGAATATTTTAGAAAAAAGAGGGCGTGATGTTCGCATCACGCCCAGCTTTTGTAACTCAACTGTAAAACCAAAAAAACTATTAAAACCTGATTGCATAGCCAAGATTAATAGCGTAATCAGCAAAAGCTGCATCTCCATGGCGATAGGTACCGCTTGTGATGGAGGCTTCTTTGTCCGTTACGCTGCGGGTACGGTTCCTTTCCAGTGCTACCGGAACGGTAAGAAAAAAGAGTGATTTTTTCTGTTGTAAAACAAGTCCGGGTTCAACAGATATTACATAACCGGGTCTGCGAAATCCTTTGCTGCCACCGAGGATATCTTCCACCGGAATGCCTTCGATTCTGCCACCCAAACTTCCGGAAAGTCCTTTCAGCGTACCTATGAAATTATACTGAAAGCCAATGCGTGCCATATACTGATCCGCTACACTCATGATGGATTCATTCGCAAGAACAGGACTGAGTGTTTCCCGGTAAGTGCGGGTTCCATTCACTTCACGTGGATTGGAGAGGTAGAAAAAATTGCCATAGAGTCCGGCTAATGGGGAGAAGTTATAGAAGCTGTTCAGTTCTACTGCGATCCCGGTTCCACCGTCACCCAGTTGAATGGATTGATCCACCGGGCGAAGCTGGGCAGAGCCATTTGGTCCAACATTCTGAAAATAGTCCTCGTAGTTATAATCGCCGGTTGGAAGTTTGAGTCCTGCTCCCAGTTGGAAATTTCCCTTGCTGTGTTTAGTGGGATCAATCATCCAGCGATAGGCCATAATACGCATATCACCAATCCCGAAGGATCGTGTATTATGACGTTCTGTTCGGCCATGTTCGTATAAGGAAGATCGTTTGTTCATTCCAATAGGCAGCCCAACCAGGAGCGACCAGCGTGGATTGATTTGTTTGGAAACAGAGAGGTCCAGCAGGTGCTGCCAGTTGATTACTTCGGTATTTTGTTTGAGTCGCTCTTCCTGTTCCTCGCGACCTTTAAAATGGCGAAAGGATTTGAAATAACGATACCCCATATTAAACTGCCAGGAGCCTGCTTCAATTTGTTGGCCACTAACATTACAACTGGAGCCACCGCCTCGAATGGCTACGCAGCCCTGGGCGTTTACTTTTGAAGCGATCGATATAAATGACAAAGAGGCGATTATGATTTTTTTCATGTCAATACGTTTTGGTTGTTGCTTAATTTTTTTTCATGGTTAATTTTTTAACGATGAGTTCACCTACGCGTTTACCGGATTCACTGCCGAGTTCATTATCGAACCGGAAATGAATTCCACCGTAAAGACGACTCATCGCAGCTTCAGCTGCTGCATCACGGAATGATTTGATTTCGCGGTTAGCGATACCAAATTCAAGCAGGGAGGTGTCAGTAAATGCGAGGTTTTCTCCAAATACACTGCCCATGGTTTCAGCGGCAGCTGCAGAAACCGTAGCGTGTCCGCTTGGGAAGGAGGGGAAGGGCGGAGTTTGGATATAAGGTCTCCACTCCGGATCAATTAGTTGATTGATAACAGTTTCAGGCCGGATATAGTTATACATATACTTGCCTTCCCAGCAACTGATAAAGCCATCGAAGAGGGCAATCGCTGTTTTCGCATAACCGGTAACGGTAGTATTGAAATCAGCGCCTGCTTTTTGTGCAGCGATCCCTACGATATTCATCCAATGACCGGGAGGTGAGAACTTTTTGGTAGCAAACATTACGTGGCCGGTCACATTCATCTTGAACGGATTATCGTCCCAGAAATCGGCAATATGTTTTTGTTCTTCGGTCAGGCTATCCCCGATTTGTTTTACCTCCATCATGGCTTTGTAAAAAGCGCTGTTTTTATTGGCGGGTTCAAATTGTGGTGGAATCATTGCTCTGCAAACAGCAGCACTGTCCAGCACAAAGGGCCTGATCTCCATCCAGTGCGGCTCTACTGCCTGTGCATACATCGGTGGGGTAGGAACATAACGGCCCGGTTCCTCATTCACGGTATAGCGGGTAGCGCTGCGGGTTTCGGCATAGTTGTCTTTTTTTGCCCAGCCCAGGATGGTAGCTACAACCGTATCCGAATAGGCGATGCTGCCGGAGATTTTTTCAGCAGGCATGCCCACGCTGTCTGCGATATTCAGCAGCTCACCATAATAATCCATCAGGCTACCTTCGGGGAAAGTAACTGCGTTACCCACTTTGGTGAAGGCCAGCATGGCTGCCAACGGAAAATCAATCCGGCTGGTGTCTTCAGGCGCAGGCATCTTTGGCATATGCGTAATCTGCTGAAACAAGGTTTGATAATTCGTAGGATCTCCAGCTGCTACAATTTCGTATGCAGCAATGGTGGCATAAGCATAGTTCCGGCTCGCTACCATTGGTGCGAAATTGTTTTCCAGCACTACATCATTCAGCTTTTTTACCGTTTTACTGAAAAGAACGGGATCGTGAATGGTACGAGCGTAGTCTTTATTCGATTGGCAGGCGCCCAGTAAAAAAGTAAGTACTATTGCCAAACCACTAATTAAGCTTTTTTTGCGATTCATATGTTGTTTTGATTTTCTAGTTTGATCCGTCTGCTTGTCCTTTTTTCACTGCAAAACTTCCAATAGCATTCCCACAGGCAGTTCCGGCTTCCGAATCAAACCGGTAGTGGATGCCCCCATAGATCCTTGATTCAGCAGCTTCCAACGACATTGCCTGGTATTCAGCTGCTTTATCCGGGAAAATATAGCCGAGTACTGTTGCTGCCGCTGCGGAAAATGTTGAGTGACCGGAAGTGTAGGAGGGGAAATTCGGCAGACCGATGGTTTTAATGGAGGGATCAACCTGAGATGGACGAGGATACCAGTAAAATGTTTTGGCATCCCAACAACTGACACCTGCATCGAAAATGGCCATGTTCATTAAAGCAAGAGCACGTGCAGTGCGGAGTTCGCTGAATTTTGCAGCTGCAATCGCTTCACAGGCAATTTCGTTCCAGTGACCAGGAGGTGTGTAGGTGCCGGCTCCATCACTCCACAATTGAGCAATACGCCATACTTCTCCTGATTTCACCTCACTCATTTTCTTAACTTCTGCCAGCGCAGTTTTAAATTCATCCGAGCCTATTGCCGGTGGTGGTGGCGGACGAAGAGAATCACGCTGGGCAGTGGTTATCAGAAATTGTTTTACGTTTCCAAAAAGCGGTAGCATTCCTGGTCTTGCTGGAAGCTCCAGGCTTTTCCAGGGCATGGTAATTCCACGTCCTACTGCAGCTGCTTCTAATTCTTTCCAGACTGTAGGATTGCCGCCTGCCTGGCCCATTCCATCGGTTCTGTAACGGGCAAGTGTAGTTGCAGCAATTTGTGCAGCAATCGCTTCTCCCGCCCTGATATCGGAAGGAGATGCGAGTCCGGATACCAGTTTGGCTCTTTTTTGTTCTGCACGTTCTTTATCCAACATTACTGAGTCATTCGGGAACATTACTTTCAGCAGACGGTATGCCACATCTGCAACCACAGCATCTTCGGAGGGATAGGAAGGAAGTGTTTCCTGTATGGGTTCCAGTGCTTCTACTGCGGGTGAATTGACTGCGGGGGCCATCCGGTTGTATTTGAATTTATAATGCCAGGTGGTAACCATTGCATCATAAAGCGCAACCTGCAAATATGCATAGGCCCTGCTTGCATATGGTGGATTGGCAAAAGGAAATTTTGGATAAACTCCTGGGTTCTGGGCATTGGGTGCCGGGTAGGTGCCATCCGGATTGGCTTCGGGTGGAATATTGTAAATCGCTACCAGTTTCCTGGCGGTTTCATTCCAACGGATAATGCCACTGTTTTTCCATTTTTCAATGCTTTTTTTATCAGCTGAACTAATGGAGCGCTGTAAATCCTGAATTTCTGTTAGTTCCTGTTGGTAGGCGGCACTGTTTACTGCCAGCGGTTCTTCAATCAGTATGTCTGTGGGCGCAGTTAACAGGATGGGTTTCCAGTTACCTCCGTTTTGATCAAGGGAAGCCGGTTCAAAATCAGGTAAGGATCGCTGTGAGATTTCTTTGGAACAGGCTGCCAGCAAAAACAGCGTTATTATAATTGAGATATGTTTGGTCATTGTTGCTTCTTTTGGAAAGGTTTAAAAACATATTGCAGTCCGGCCATCCAACCAAAGGATTTGCCCATATTTCTACCGGCAATCGTTTGATCAGCCATGGCATTGATCGCCAATCCTTTGATTCCGGGAATCCAGAATAACCCCGTTAATGCAACCGACTCCCGGTTCATACGATTGCCGGGATAGGGCATATCGTTTCTGCGGATGTCGGAACCAGTGGTTGCGAGCATCCAGTTATACTGCAGGCCAATGCGTACGCGTTTGTTGTCAAAACCGGCGCGGATGCTTCCATCCCATACATCGGGAATAGCCATTTCATTGCTATAGTATTGGTCATCCGAATAATAGGTTTCGCGGTCTACTTTGATTTTTCCTTTAGCTATATATCCGGTTTGAACAGTAGTAAACCAGCCTTTGTCCAGTTTGTAATGCCCAATAATACGGGCCTGAACCGTGTTGGCTCCCAGTCCGATTGAATAGGGTAAGAAATCAGGAATATAATCGCTTACCGGGGTGGAAAATCCTACAGTACCAAAGGTGAGCAGAGTCCCTTTCCATACTCTCGATTTACTTAGCTGGATTTTTGCCTCCATCTGGAGATCCTGCCAGCCTTTCATATGGGCCATATAACCTGCATCTGAGCTGTTGGAAATATGAGGTACTGTAGCGAAAATGGCAATGCGATTGGTGATCCCATATCCAATCATCGGCATAAATTGTTTGGAGGTGAACTTTCCTACATTGAGATTTTCTCTGAGTCGTTTACCCTCCCAATATTCGGTCCAGGTCATCTGACCATAATCGGCTACCAGGCAAAGTTCTCCTTTCGTCATGGTGAAGCCGTCAAAAGCAGTTTGTGCGATAGTATCCAGGCTACTTAAAAATAGCACCGCGAAAACTATCGTATTCTTAACAATACGATTCGTCATTTTGGTTATGATTGCTGTGATGTGTTCATACTGCAGGGCACTATGCTATCATTGCACTGCAGCTTTTTTGAAAGAAATTAAACCGTCACAGCAGCATCGGGAGGTTGTTCCTGGGGAGCTTTGGTGTACATGCAATCTTTCAGGATAAATAGATTGAAAGCGCTTGAACGGGTTGTGAAAACCGGTTCAAAGGAGTTCAGCGATTCCGTTATGGTATAATCGGAAAAAACATTTTTTAAAGCGAGCATTGGCTTTGCAGGTGAATTGGCTTTGCCGGGTGCTTCCTGGATATCATTTACCAGTTGGAAAAATAAATCTCTTGCATTGGTCAAGGTGGTTGCCAACGGGTTGGGGATACAGCGCATTTCAAGGGAATCATTGTAAATACGGCGCTCCACATACTGATAAGTGGTGCCGTTCACAGTAATTATTCCATTGGTGCGTTCAAAAATGGGAGAGTTGGTATAATACGGGAGCTGATCAATCGGCATTTTGATGGTGATCAGGCTCTCTTCCTCGTAGTTTTTATTGTCAATCTGTTGATTGAGCGATTGGTAAGAATGCTGTTCCAGCCAGGAAAAAACCGCGCGATACCCCACTACATTATAGAGGAGCATACCCGTTAGGAGTATGGCAGCTAGTTTTTTCACCCCACCAATATAGGATTTTTTTTGATTTGTCCCTCCTCACCCGTCCGGTGCCACCCGTCCGGTGGCACCGGACGGGTAAAGCTAACGGGTGTTCGTAATTGGGTTTGGCGTTGTAACTTTGGCAATCAATTGACAATGCTTGTTTTATGAGTAAACAACAGGAACCCAAAGTGAGGATCGTAACAGCTGCGGCTCTATTTGACGGACATGATGCGGCGATCAATATCATGCGCCGGATCCTGCAGGCCAAGGGTGCGGAGATCATTCATCTCGGGCATAACCGTTCTGTGCATGAGATCGTAGAGGCGGCTATTGAAGAGGATGTGCAGGGAATTGCGATCACCAGCTACCAGGGCGGACATGTGGAGTTCTTCAAATACATGAAAGATCTCCTGGATCAGAATGAATGCGGACATATTAAAATATTCGGAGGCGGTGGCGGCACCATCCTGCCGGAAGAAATCCGGGAATTACATCAATATGGTATTACCCGGATTTATTCCCCGGATGATGGCCGGAAAATGGGACTGGAGGGTATGATTGAAGATGTAATCAACCAGTGCCGGTTCTCATTGAATGGAACCAATTATACCAAACCAATGGGATTGGGTGAAGTGAAGGATGTAAGGGTTATTGCAAGGAAGATAACAAGAGCGGAGGAGGGAAGAATGGAGGATGGAGAAAAGGAAGAGGGAGGAATGGAAGAGGGCGTTGCCCCAGTGATTGGGATTACAGGAACGGGGGGAGCCGGGAAATCATCGGTTACGGATGAATTGGTGCGGCGTTTTTTAAACCGCTATGAAGACAAAACCATTGCGGTTATTTCGGTAGACCCTTCAAAGAAGAAGACAGGTGGCGCCTTATTGGGAGATCGCATTCGCATGAACAGCATTTCATCACCGCGGGCCTACATGCGCTCACTAGCTACAAGAGACGATAATGTGGCATTAAGTGCATCTGTACAGGATGCGATCGATATTGTGAAAGAGGCCGGATTTGACTGGATCATTTTGGAAAGCGCTGGCGTTGGCCAATCAGACGCGTCCATCCTGGATTATTGCGATTTAAGTCTCTATGTGATGACACCCGAATACGGAGCTGCGTCGCAATTGGAGAAAATCAATATGCTGGATTATGCCGACCTGATCGCTATCAATAAGTTTGATAAAAACGGCGCACTCGATGCCTTGCATGATGTGCGCAAACAATACAAACGCAACCACCAGCTTTTTACCGCAAAAGATGATGCCGTTCCTGTAGTAGGAACCATCGCCGCGCAGTTCAACGACGCTGGCGTGAATGAACTCTTTGAAAAACTGGTGCAGGTGGTAAAGCAGAAAACAGGTGTTTCCCTGGGAGAAGAGAAAGCGGCTATTCCTCACCGTGATACCGTACAGCAATCCATGGTAATCCCGCCAAAAAGGGTTCGCTACCTGGCAGAAATTGCCGAATCCAACCGCTCCTACAATCAATGGGTGGAAGCACAACGTGCAATTGCGAGCAAGTTGTATCAATTAGCGGGTGTATTGCAGGAGCCGGGGATGGATGGAATTTCAGAACTACAATCGATTCGAAAAAAATATGAAGAAGCCTTGCATCCGGAATGCAAAAAACTGCTGGACAACTGGAAAGGCCTGGTGGATGCGTACAATAAGGATTTTTTTGAATACCAGGTGAGAGATAAGGTGATTCGTCAGCCATTGACCAGCCTGTCTTTGAGCGGAACAAAAATTAAAAAAGTGGTGTTGCCCCGTTACCAGGATTGGGGTGATATTCTTCGCTGGCAATTACAGGAAAACCTGCCGGGTTATTTCCCCTATACAGCCGGTGTTTTTGAATTGAAGCGCCAGGGCGAGGATCCCACCCGGATGTTCGCTGGAGAAGGCGGACCGGAGCGTACCAACAAACGGTTCCATTATGTATCACAGGAGCAACCCGCCAAACGATTGTCCACCGCTTTTGATTCGGTTACGCTTTACGGTGAGGATCCTGCAGTACGCCCTGATATCTATGGGAAAATCGGCAATAGTGGTGTTAGTATCGCCACAGTTGATGATGCAAAAAAATTATACTCGGGTTTTGATCTCTGTGACCCCCGTACTTCTGTGAGTATGACGATTAATGGTCCCGCTCCGATACTACTCGCTTTTTTCATGAATGCCGCGATCGACCAGATGGCAGAAAAATGGATCTCCGCCAATGGCGGTTATGAGCAATGGATCAAACCAGTACTAGAGAAAAAATACCAGCACCTGCAAAAGCCGATCTATTATAATCCTTCTTCACCGGAACGGTTGCCAGATGGGCATAATGGATTGGGATTGGCACTATTGGGACTCAGTGCCGAAGAAGTACTTCCGATTGAAACCTATCATCAACTGAAAGCGGAAGCGTTGAGCCAGGTACGCGGCACTGTGCAGGCCGATATCCTGAAAGAAGACCAGGCGCAGAATACCTGTATTTTTTCAACGGAATTCGCGTTGAAACTGATGGGGGATGTGCAGGAATATTTTATCAAACAAAAGGTTCGGAATTTTTACAGCGTCAGCATCAGTGGATATCATATCGCGGAAGCGGGCGCCAACCCGATTACCCAGTTAGCCTTTACATTGGCGAACGGATTCACCTATGTGGAATACTACCTCAGCAGGGGTATGCATATTGATGATTTCGCTCCCAATCTGAGTTTCTTTTTCAGTAATGGCATGGATCCGGAATACAGTGTGATTGGCCGGGTTGCCCGACGAATCTGGGCCAAGGCCATGAAGGAAAAATACAAAGGCAATGACCGTAGCCAGAAGTTGAAATATCATATTCAAACCTCCGGGCGGTCCCTGCACGCGCAGGAGATTGATTTTAATGATATCAGGACTACTTTACAAGCCCTGTATGCTATTTATGACAACTGCAATTCCCTGCATACAAATGCCTATGATGAAGCGATCACTACGCCAACGGAGGAAAGTGTGCGCCGCGCGATGGCCATCCAGCTCATCATTAATCGTGAGCTTGGGTCGGCGAAAACGGAAAATTTCATCCAGGGTTCTTTCCTAATTGAGGAAATGACCGATCTGGTGGAAGAAGCGGTTCTGGTGGAGTTTGACCGGATTTCCGAAAGAGGTGGCGTATTGGGTGCGATGGAACGCATGTACCAACGCAATAAGATCCAGGAAGAAAGTTTACATTATGAAATGCTGAAGCATACGGGTGAATTACCAATCATTGGAGTGAATAGCTTTCTGAATAAAAAAGGCTCTCCAACGGTCATCCCGGGAGAAGTGATCCGTAGCACACGGGAGGAAAAAGAACAGCAGATCCAGCAGTTGCAGGCCTTTTGGAAACGGAATGAAGGCAAAGCTGGTCCGGCTTTAAAGCGATTGAAAGAAGTAGCGGTAGCAAATGGAAACTTGTTTGAGGAGTTAATGGAAACAGTGAAATACTGCTCACTCGGACAAATTACTCATGCTTTATACGAAGTTGGCGGTCAGTATCGCAGGAATATGTAGTTTAGGTGTCTGACATCTAACCATGAGAAAATTACTGTTACTGATCCTGGCACTGGGTACCATCACCGGCCAGGCACAAACGAAGAAAAAAGCAGCGCGCGCTACTGCGGCAGCTCCAACAGCAACCACTGTTTCCCTGGATGAACGTTTCCGGACAGTAAAGTTCCGGAACATTGGGCCCTTTCGGGGCGGCCGATCGGTTGCTACCTGTGGGGTTCCCGGAAACGATAAGACATATTATATGGGTACCACCGGTGGGGGACTCTGGAAAACCACCGATGCGGGTATCAGCTGGCAGAATATTTCAGATGGCTATTTTGGAACAGGTTCAGTTGGCGCTGTTGCCGTTGCTGAATCCGACCCTAATGTTGTGTATGTGGGTATGGGTGAACACGCGCCTCGGGGAGTCATGACCTCCTACGGTGATGGCGTTTACAAAAGCACGGATGCGGGTGCCACCTGGAAAAAAATCGGCTTACCGGATAGCCGGCAGATTGCAGCCATCCGAATCCATCCAAAAAATGCCGACCTGGTATATGTGGCCGTACAAGGCGCACTGAATGGCCCGTCTGAAGAGCGCGGCATTTACAGAACGGATGATGGCGGCGTCACCTGGAAAAAAATCCTCTACGTTAATAACAGCACGGGATGTTCGGATCTGAGCATGGATATGACCAATCCGCGGATCCTGTACGCCGCCATGTGGGAACATCATCGCCTGCCCTGGGAAGTTAAAAGTGGTGGTCCGGGTAGCGGCCTGTATAAATCTACTGATGGTGGTTTAACCTGGAACAAACTGGACCAGGGAATACCGGCTGCATTGGGTAAGATGGCGATTGAAGTATCACGCAGCAATCCGTCAAAAGTATATGCACTTATTGAAAGCGATACCGAAAAAGAGCTGGGTGGCTTATTTGTATCCGAAGATGGTGGTGCTTCTTTTAATCGTGTCAGTAAGGATCACCGGTTAACGACCCGTGCTTGGTATTATATCGAGCTGGCGGTGAATCCACAGAATGAGAATGAAGTGCATGTGCTGGGAGCAGAGTGGGTGAAAAGTATCGATGGCGGCAAGAGCTGGTCCAATTTGCGTACAGCACATGGCGATTACCACCAGTTATGGTTCAACCCCTCCAATCCCGCCAACTTTGTAATGGCGGATGACGGCGGTGCCTCCATCAGCTTCAATGGAGGCAAAAGTTTCAGTCCGCTCGATAATCAACCCACTGCGCAACTGTACCGGATCAACGTAGACAATCAGTTTCCCTATCGCATTTATGCAGGACAGCAGGATAATACTTCTCTTGTTATTGAAAGCCGGAATTTATGGGGAGGAAATATCGGGGAGCGCAACTGGTTTTATTCCGGAGGAGGAGAAAGTGCCTTCTTGGCATTTGATCCGGATCAGCCGACTTATGTCATGGGAGGCAGTTACCAGGGAACCATCGAGTTATTGAATCAAAAAATCAGTGAAGGTAAAGGGGTGATGGTAGTGCCGCTGCAATACCAGAGCATTATGCCCAAGCGGATGAAATATCGGTTTAACTGGAATGCCCCGATAGTATGGTCGAAGGCTGATGGGGGAAGTTTTTATCATGCAGGCAATCATCTGTTTAAGACTTCCAACCTGGGCAAAACCTGGACAGTCATTTCTCCGGATTTGACCCGGAATGATACAACGAAGATGGGTAAGAGCGGGATACCCTATACCAATGAAGGTGCTGGTGGAGAGAATTATGGAACGATTGCTTATGTGTCCATATCAACAGACGGACAGGTAATCTGGACCGGCAGTGATGACGGACTTGTGCACCTCTCAAGAGATGGCGGTGCCAACTGGAAAAATGTAACGCCAGCCGGATTGCCGGAATGCCTGGTTAATAGTATTGAAGTATCACCACACAATCCGGCAACCGTTTATATCGCGTGCACGAAATATAAAATGAATGATTTATCGCCCATGCTCTATCGCAGTGATGATTATGGAACCAGTTGGAAACGAATTGATGCAGGTATTCCTGCAGGTGCCTATACAAGAGTTGTAAGAGAAGACCCTGTACAAAAAGGATTGTTGTTTGCCGGAACGGAAACAGGGCTATTTGTTTCCTGGAATAACGGAGATGCATGGACGAGATTACAGTTGGGTTTACCTGTAACACCGGTTACCGATTTGAAAATTCACCAGGGTAACCTGATCGCAGCCACCATGGGAAGGTCGTTCTGGATCCTGGATGATTTGTTTATGGTACGCCATTCCGCAGCATTAGCAGATACCAATTCTGTGAAACTGTTTGGGGTGGAGAAACTGTATCGGGTAGGTGGCGGTAGTGCCCTGAATGCAACAGGCAGTACGGATGATCCAAAACCGATGACACCCTCCAATGAAGGCGTGAATGCACCGACGGGGGCCGTGTTCTATTATCAGTTACCAGGACTTGCGGATTCGGTGACGCTTACATTAGAGATTCGCGATGCCCGCGGGCGACTGGTACGTTCGTACTCGAATAAGCCGGATTCAACCTTTGTGGAATATGCAGGCGGACCTTCCCCCGAACCTTTATTGCCCAAACGCGCAGGATTGAATCGGTTTGTCTGGAACCTGAGGCATGCTACTTATCCAGGAGTGCCCACGGCCTACATAGAAGGTAGCTGGGATGGGCACCGTGCAGCACCAGGGAAGTATGAGGCAGTGCTCAAAGTTGGTGGCACTGAACAGCGACATGCATTCACCATTGCGGCTGATCCAAGAATTGAAGCGAGCCAGGCGGAATATGATGAACAGGATGAATGGCTTACCAAAGTGGAAGATGGTTTGCGGGATATCCATGGAGCGGTAAATAAAATGCGGGTTGCCAAAAAACAGGTGGCTGATTTACTCCAACTGATTGGCGATAAACCTGCCTATGCCGAACTGAAACAATCCGCTTCGGACTTGCACACAAGAATGGGAAAATGGGAAGAGGAATTGATTCAGAACCGCAGCCAGAGTTACGATGATATCATCAATTTCGTGAATAAACTCAGCGCGGATTATTTCTTCCTGAAAGGAGAAATGGATACCAATATTCCATTTGTGACAGACGGACAAAAAGAACAATTCAAAACATTAGAAGCAACCTGGAAGCCGCTGAAAACCGAGTATACAAGTATTGTAAATGCACTACCGGCACTTAACCAGCTCTGTCGTAAACTGGGTATTGAACGGGTAATGATGCCGTTAGATTAGTAGCGCAATGGAGAAAAAGAAACCATCCTTTGATGTGGTGAATGAGGTGCTGGAAGATTGCATACTGGCTTATCCGGTGTCTTCTTTTATCATCAGCCTTTACAAACAATACCTGCAAAGGGGAAGTCTGAGTAAAAAACAGTTACAGGGTTTATACGGAAAGGCCTCGAAAATCGAAGGCCTTTCCCCCGGTAAACTGGCTACCCTGGAGGCGCTGATTCATAAAATGCCTACACGGTTAAAGTCGGTTGTGCCTCCCCGTGATAGTAAACCGGAACCGGAAAAAGATGAGGTAGCCGGACAATTAATCTGCGCCATCCTCGAAAAAGTTCCCGAACACAAGCGGGTGGTTTTTCTCCAAACGAAATACGATAGTAATGAAGTGTTGACTTCTACTGAAATGGCTGATCTGAAACGGATAGCCAAGGCCCTTGGTCTTCAGGTCAACTGACAGCCAAATCCCGGTGCATCAAGGGGTATCAAACAACCCTTCTCAATTCTGAATCCACCGGTAATGATATCCTTACTCAATTCAAGGCTGCCATCCAAGTCGAGGTAGCGGGTGTTTGAGCAGGAGAGAGCAACATGAAGCGCGGCAGTAATACTTAACTTGCTTTCATCATTGCAACCCCAGAACAAGGAAATGCCTCCCTGTTGGGCAAGCAGCGCAATTTCCTTTGCGGCCCTTATACCTCCACATTTCATGAGCTTGATATTGTAGACGCCATAACGTGTAGGAACATGCGCCAATTGGAAAGCGGCGGAAGCATCCAGCAGGGATTCATCTGCCACTAAAATACTTCGTTGTTGATCTGATAACTGCAGCAGGTCTTGATCTGCGGTTGCAGGCAGCGGTTGTTCAATCAGCTCAATGCCGGCCTTTTCTGCACCCGACAGAAACCGCTTTAGTTTGGGCAGATCATACCCCTGGTTGGCATCCACCCGCAATTGAATAGCCGGACCCGCCATTTCCCGGAGCCGAATCATTCGTTCGAGGTCAAGTTCTACATCAACTCCTGTTTTAATCTTGAGGATTTGAAAGCCCATGTGGAGATACTCTTTTGCATCAGCAAGTGTTCCCGCTATATCCTTGATGCCAATGGTGACGGAAGTTGGTATTGGTTTGATTTTTTGTCCGTAGAATTCCAGCACCGGTATACCAAGGAATTTTCCAAACGCGTCGTGCAGTGCAAGATCAACAGCGGCCAGCGATCCGGGCAGGTGGTTAAAATGAACAGTGGCTTCATCAATCAATTGATTGAAATGCCGGATATCCCTTCCGATAAAACTTCCCAGGAAACCGGATTGTAAATGACGAAGCGTGTCTGCAGGATTTTCACCCACTACCTCTTCAAAAGGGCTCGCCGAACCTAAACCGGTGAGTCCATTTTCGAGTGTAAGCTCCAGGAAAACAATTGTTGCATCCGAACTGGTACTATAAGCAATGGAGTAGGGTTTAGATAGTGGGATATTCTCCAGCCAGGCTCGGTAGGAATGAATTTTCATAGGATTGTATTTAAAACCGGTAGCATTTTTTGAACTCCTTCCTGTAAAGGGAGCAGCACCGGCAGCTTCAATTCCGCTTCCAGTGTTCGTTGAAATTCGTAGGCTTCTTCCGTGGAGCAATCTTCCGTATTCAGCGCAACGGCAATAACAGTGGAGCCATAATGCCGGATCAGTTCGATTTCAGATTGTACGGAAGGAATTGCTCCCCATGCGGGAGTATGTTCGAAATGGGTTCGTTTCGGGGCATGCACCAAAACGGTGTATTTGGCATTTCCTGAAACCAGGAATTCAGATCCAGCCGGACCGCTTGGATTCCGAAGTGCTGATTGTCCTTCCAGTAGAATGATGTCGGGCTTGGTTTCCTTCCAGCATTGCAGTATAGCATGTTCCAGCTCTCCGGAAATAAAATCATTCAGGGTAGAATCAAAAATGAATCCATATTGGCCGCCCTGTAGCCAGCCTGTTTGTCCCGTATAAATCATTTGTGCCCGAATGCCTTCCTCTTCGCATGCCTGGCGGATCAGGCGGCAGGTAGTTCTTTTGCCCATGGCACAGTCCATGCCGAGCACTGCAATAATGGGTGCTGTAACGGAAAATATGTCTCCGGACCAGAAATGAAGAGCTGCCCGTTTTTTTGGCCGGCGGATATCAATAAGTTCAACCCCAAATTCCGCTGCTAATGCTACCAGGTTGGGACGTTCATTCAGGTAATCATGTAGTCCATTGACAATTGAAATCCTGTTTCGAATGGCTGATTCAATAATGTTCAAAAAATCAGGAGGCAGAATTCCTCCAACAGTAGCAACCCCAATGATACAATAACGGAGATCAGTAAGCGCCGCCAAAGCTGCATCCAGATCGGCATAAACAGGTATGCCTCGGTGTTTTCCATCCAACACTTCTCCTGCATCCCTACCAGCCTGTTTAAAATCAATAATGCCGGCAATTTCAAATCGTTCGGTTCCGCGAATCAGTCCGTGTGCAGTTTTGGCATCTGAATGGTCCAGTAATCCATTCGTAATTACAATAGCTTTTGGTCGGTTCATGTATTCATCTTTTAATTAATCTCCCAGGAAATTTTCCCATGAATTCTTTGTTGGCATATACCAGTTCTCCATTTACCCAGACTTTCAGGATCCCATCAGAAAGGGCCTGTGGGTTTTGTATGGTGGCATGGTCCTGGACGGTTTCTGGATCCAGCAGTACCATGTCGGCATAGTAGCCCGCCGCGATCAGTCCGCGTTGCCGGATGCCTACATGTTCTGCTGCGAGGGCGGTCATTTTGTTGATCGCAGTTTCCAGTGATATAATTTTTTTCTCACGCACGTATTGAGCCAATACTCTTGTAAATGATCCATATCCACGAGGATGGCCGCCATCTGCACCATCGGAACAAATATTGGTGTGTTGCCAGCTCAGAAAAGCTGATACATCTGCATCAGTCATAGACTTCCCCATAATGCCTTCGACTCCACCACTATCCGGATTGGCTTTGCGATAAGCTTCCACTTCCGCGATCAATGCCATCAGGGTGCGGGCAGGCGTTTCCTTTCGCAGTACTGCAACTTCAGAGAGTGTTTTACCGCGGTATTCCGGCCGGGGTTTATAGGCTACCAATACTGATGCAGCGGGATCTAAACTTTGAGTTACCGCGAATTCAGCACTGGCTTCATTGGTATAATCTGTTTTTGGAAACAACACTTTCAACGTGCTTCGCCAAAATTCATACGGATAAACATCCGCTGTGATATTGATTCCCTGCTGTCTTGCTCTTTCCAGTCGGGCGAGGATAGCAGGTGCTGTTTTCCAATCGTTTTTCAAGGCAATTTTCAGGTGCGAAATCTGAACCGGAATACGGGCTTCTTTTCCGATGCCGATAATTTCTTCGATGGCATCTCTCAACTGGATATCTTCACTCCGGATATGACTGATATAACGTCCCTGGTTAAACGAAGTAACCTTTGCCAGTTCCAACACTTCATTATAGGAAGAGAACCAGGCGCCATCATATTCCAATCCGGTTGACAAGCCCAATGATCCTTTTTTTAATTCGGCAGCCAGCAGGACTTTCATTTTATTCAATTCATCGGGTGTAGCTGTCCGGTGCAGGTCATTTTCTCCCATTACTTTTTCCCGAAGGCCAGTATGCCCGGTATAAGTTGCCAGATTAATAGCAGGAGCGTTTTTTTTGAACGAACTCTCCAGGCTGTCCATCCAGCTGCCATATCCATCCTGGCCGGCTACGATGGTAGTGATTCCCTGGTTCAGGGCTGCCAGCGCCTGTGGTTTGGATTGCAGGGAACCTTCGAGGTGACTATGGGTATCAATAAAACCGGGCGCCAGGATCTTTCCTCCGCCATCTACCACCGGTTCATCGGGAAAGGGTTGCAGTTCACCCACTGCCAATATTCTATCTCCTTCCAGGCGAACGGTTGCTGAGCGGGCAGGTGTACCTGTTCCATCCACCACTTTCACATTGGATATAATTCGGGTAGGCTTTACTAATACAGGCTTTCCGTTGAACCAGTTTCTGGCTGCAATCATTGCGGCTGGATTGCTGCCACTGCTAAGCAGTATCAGGGTGCGCTTCTTTTTGACATCCCGCATTATTATGTTTACAAAACCCGTCCAGCCTCCGGTATGCGAATATTGTTCTCCCGCTTTGTCAACACCCCATCCGAAACCATAGGGATAACTGGAATCCCGGCCAGGAATAGTGAGTGGTACGGGTTGGAAAGCCATAGCCAGTGTAGCCGGCTTTATGATTTTTGATTTGTACAACTGTTGTTCCCATTTAAGCAGGTCTTCTGCAGAGGAAAAGAGATTGCCATCACCGACAACGCCATCCCAGAAAGTAAGATCGTTCAATCTTCGTTGGCCATTCTCTTCCCGAAATCCTTTTACCTGGTTGGGGTTGTTTACGGTATTGGGTAAGCGAAAAATATAGGTATTCTTCAAGCCAAGCGGACGAATGATTTCTTTTTTGAAAAATTCTTCTATGCGCTGGCCGGATACTTTTTCAATTATGGATGCCAGTAAAACGTAGTTGGTGTTGCAGTAGGACCAGGAACTGCCGGCCGTAAATTTCATTGGAGGCTGGTATTGAGCCAGCATAGCAAGCAGCAGTTCATTGCTCAGTGTATCCGCGTTGCCCCGGTTGTTGTTGAACAATTCAAAATACTCCGGTAGTCCGGATGTATGAGTCATCAGTTGACGGATAGTTATCTCATGATAAGGAAGCGTTGGGATATGTTTTCTGGCGGGGTCATCAAGTTGCAACAAACCCCGGTCATAAAGGATCAATATGCCTGCACAAATAAACTGTTTGGTAAGAGAAGCCAGGTTAAAAGGTGAAGATATGCTCAATGGTTTTCCGGTTTGAAAATCCGCTACCCCATAAGTTTTGGAGAGGATCGGTTTCCCTTTTTCCGCATAGAGTACTACGCCGTTAAAACGACCGGATTGATACAGCGCGGTAAGCGCTGAATCGATATTTTGCACCTGGGCAACAAGTTGATTCGGGCGAATCAATAGCAAGGTACCTGCCAGTAGCAGGACAATCATTTTTTTCATAACATCAGTTGGAGCCTGAATTTAGCTATTTAATCAGACAAGCCTGATATCTTTACGTATGCGAATTACAATTCAGAATGAACGCATACGGGCGGTGATTCATCCAATCGGTGCGGAATTGCAGGAGTTGAAAGACCTGCAAACAGGCGTTGATTATTTATGGAGCGGAGATCCTGCTTATTGGGGCAAGTTTTCACCGGTGCTGTTTCCGATTGTCGGAACACTTAAGGAGAATACGTATTTCTATAAGGGGCATCAATATTCCTTACCCCGACATGGATTTGCACGCGAAAGAAGTTTTGAATGCATTGATCAGTCAGCGGAGAGTGCAAGTTTTCTTTTGACAGATGACGCTACCACACGTGAGGTTTATCCCTTCGATTTTCAACTGGTGATTCGCTACACCTTATTTGAGAACCTGCTTTCCTGTACCTATATGATTTCGAATCCGGGTAAAGAAGACAGCTATTTTTCTATCGGGGCGCATCCTGCATTTGCTGCTCCATTACGAGTTTCAGGTGAAGATCAACGTTATGAAGATTATTATCTTGAATTTTCTGATTCCGATGCCTTGCATCGTTATACATTGGTTAACGGGTTGATTGGTACAGGAATTACAGAAATTCCGTTGCTGGATAAAAAGCTGCAGCTACAAAAAGAACTTTTCCGACAGGATGCGATCGTTCTGAAAAACCTGCCAGATACGGAAATCCGGCTGAGGTCAATGAAGCATGCACACGGACTGGATTTTGGTTTTCATGATTTCCCTTTTTTCGGTATCTGGGCAGCGCCGGATGCGCCTTTTGTTTGCCTTGAGCCCTGGTGCGGCATTGCGGATAGTGTTGATCACAACCAGCAACTGACAGATAAGGAAGGCATAATTTGCCTGCCACCCAATGAAATTTTCGAACGTCAATGGACGGTGCGTATTTATTGAACCTTGGTAACGTCAATGGACCAGTCTGGGCCAGATGAAACTTTATATTGATTAGCAAAATTTCCCTGGTTAACTCCAAAAGACAGATTGAGCAGGCTATTCAGGTAAGCGACCGGCTGGCCCGCTGCCACAGCGGAAAAAGTAGTTCCAAAAACAATCTTTCCGGAATACACCAGTTGTCCTGATTTTCGGATACTCATGGAAAGCGTATCTCCATATTTCCAGCCTTTCTGTTTGATATGGATTTGTGGAATATTTGTCCAGATATTACCATATTGTTCATCCAGTACCGGAATATTTCCCTGGATGGAATCCCTTTTTATTTGCGCTTCCTGATAGGGAAGAAGTACTGCCGATGCGGGGTCCAACATAGTACCAATATCTTCAAATCGAATCTTTCCTGCAGCTAAGCGGGCGGCGGTATAGGCATAGAGGTCGCGACCATGAAAGGTGTACGAATCGGAAGAGCCAGGCAGGCGATTGCGTTTTTCATCTATTAACCGGAGAGCAGCAATGCCGACTTCCTTTGCCAGCAAGGTGAGGGTTCCATTATCGGGGGTAACGATAAATTGGCTGGTTCTCAATTTGGCAACAACAGAACGTCGGTTGGAGCCAACACCCGGGTCTACCACGGAAACAACCACCGTTCCGGCAGGCCAGAAGGGAATGGTTTGCCGCAGCCGGTAGGCGGCTGTCCAGATATCATAGGCCGGGATTTCATGCGTCAGATCGTACTGTGCCAGTCTGGGTGAAACGCTGTAGGCAACTCCTTTCATGGCAGCCACCGCACCATCTTTCAGTCCGAAATCAGTCTGGTAAAGCAGCACCGGTTGCTGGGCAGAGAGGCTGGACAAAAGGAGAAAGCAAGAAAGGGAGGAAAGGAGGAAACGGTACATACGCAATGGTTCAGCCACCTAAAGGTAGGCGAAAGCTCGGCCCAATTGCACTATCTTTACGACTTAACGAAATGAGATTTATAAGTGAAGTTTACTGATTTGAACCTTGATCCGGGACTGATGGAAGGAATCGAAGCATCCGGATACATTACCCTAACGCCTGTACAGGAACAGGTTATGCCGGCCATTTTAGAAGGAAGAGACCTGATCGCTTCTGCGCAGACCGGTACCGGCAAAACCGCCGCTTTTTTATTACCGATACTAAGCCGATTAATTGAACATCGCCACGAAGGGCATACCAGCGGGGTGATCATCGTACCTACCCGTGAGCTGGCTGTGCAGATCGCGCAGCATGTTGAGGGGCTCTCTTATTTTACGCCAATCAGTTCACTCGCTATTTATGGGGGTGGTGATGGAGGGGCTTTTGTGCAGGAAAAACAGGCCTTGCGCAATGGTGTGGACCTGGTGATCTGTACACCCGGAAAACTTATCGCTCACCTGAATATGGGGTATGTGGATTTCAGCCAGGTGCAGTTCCTGGTATTGGATGAAGCAGATCGCATGCTGGATATGGGTTTTCATGATGATATTATGCGTATCATCCGGCACCTCCCTGAAAAAAGACAGAGCCTGCTGTTTTCAGCGACCATGCCTGAAAAAATCCGCAGCCTGGCGAAAAAAATCCTGAAGCAACCGGTGGAGGTGAATATCGCTATTTCAAGGCCTCCGGAAAAAATAGTTCAGCGCGCCTATGTAGTGTATGAACCCCAGAAAAAAGCGCTCATTCAAAAAATAATCCGCGAAACACCTCATAGAAGTCTGATTATTTTCTGCAGTCGTAAACATACCGTAAAGGAACTAACCCAGACCCTTAAGCGAGCTAATTTCTCTGTGGCTGAAATTCATTCTGACCTGGAGCAGTCGGAGCGTGAAGATATCCTGGGAGGCTTTAAAAGTGGTCGGATTCCGGTAGTGGTGGCAACCGATGTATTAAGTCGTGGTATTGATATTGACACCATTGATGTGGTTGTGAACTATGATGTACCGCATGATGGCGAAGATTATGTTCACCGGATCGGAAGAACTGCCCGGGCAGAGAAGGATGGGAAAGCGTTTACATTGGTGAGTGAGCAGGAAATGAATCGGTTTGGCCGGATTGAACAACTGATTGGCAATGAAGTTCCCAAGCTGGAGATTCCCTCAGAGTTAGGTCCCGGACCGGAATACAAACCCGGAGGCGGGAAACATGGAGGAGGGAAGAAAGGAGGAGGGAAACATGGAGAAAGGAAGAGGGGGGAAAGGAAGATGGAGGAAAGAAAGATGGAGGAAAGGAAAAGGGAAGATAGGAGGAAGGAAAATGTTCCTGCGTCTAACGGGGAGCCTAAGGCGAAGATTAAGTTGGAGAAGAAAACTAATAATCCTGGTCCTGCAGAATAAATAGCATGCATATTTTGAATCGAAATTCCTGGCTGGCTGTTCTTGTTTCCATAGCCATGATCTGGGCCTGTAGTCCGAATCCTTATAAGGTTACCAATCGTGCTCATAAGAAGCAGGTTCGGCAGTTTGCGAAGCAACTCAAGCAATTTCCTCCGGCTCAATCCATGTCAACAGCTCCGTATTGGGTAGGTACCACCAATTTCGGCATGCGCAAGCCGAATTTTGTGATTATCCATCATACGGCTCAAAACAGTTGTGATCAAACCTTGCGAACCTTTACCTTGCCTCGTACAAAAGTGAGTTCCCATTATGTGATTTGTAAAGATGGAACCATCCATCATATGCTGAACGATTACCTGCGTGCCCAGCATGCCGGAGTGGGAAGCTGGGGTTATGATACTGACCTGAACTCATCCAGTATTGGCATCGAGCTCGATAACAATGGCTTTGAATACTTCGATGATCGCCAGTTGAATAGTTTACTAACCTTATTGGACACACTAAAAAAGCGTCACAACATTCCCGTAGGTAATTTTATTGGTCATGGCGATATTGCTCCAACCCGAAAAAATGATCCGAACTGGCGCTTTCCCTGGAAACAATTAGCGGATCGCGGGTTTGGAAAATGGTATGCAGATACCACGGGTGTTGAAGTGCCTGAAACATTTGATAAGCTTATGGCTTTGCGTTTGATTGGATATAATGTAAGTGATTCAGTAGCTGCCAGGCATTCGTTTAAGCGGCACTGGTTGCAGGATACCACCGCAGGATGGACGCCGGAAGCAGTAAAGATTCTTTACCAGTTGAGCAGATAATCGCCAGGAGGTTGGGTTAGGAGCTGAGTCGTTGTGATAACTGAACCAGGTGTTCTTCTTCTGCCACAATTCGAATTGTTTTTCCCTCTTTTTTTGACCACTTCACCAGTCGGATATAACCGTCCGCAATTTCAAGTCCGGTTATGGTGCCATCAGCAAAACAACAACATCCTGCATTAAAATAGCTGGGTCTCATGGTGTGGTACTGGTGGCTCACATGATCATATTCTCTTTTTCTTCTTGGGATTTCTGCTTTGATTTCCTGGATTCTTTGGGTATCCTTCTTTTGTTGTGCTTCTTCCAATTGGAGGTACAATCGTTCCAGGTGCGTTAATGAATTAAACACAGGCTGATGGGTATGTCCTGTTATCAATACCAGGTTTTGCTGAGCCGCACTCCATTCGTACATATATTGATTGTGCAGGGTTTTAAGATTAGAGTTAGAAGAGGGAGAATTGGTATTGATTTCAAGAAAGGCCTGCAGGGGTCCCCAGATATAGCTGACAAACCATTTTGAAAACGCGTTGCCATCGCTTTGCGCATCACCCTGGTGACCATGCGTGCAGAAAAAATCGAGATGACCGTAAGGAAGTTCAGCTCTCAAAACCGCGCCTGCAAAAGCTTTTAGTGGTCTGCCGTAAATTGCTTTGAGAAAACTGGGGGCAAGAGGATCGTTGCCCCAGTAAAGGTCGTGGTTACCATAAATTTTCACAAAGGCTTTCCGATTGGCAAACTGGATCTCTTTTTCAAAATTGGCCTTATTGTATTTGATGACATTGGGAAGGATGTTTTCCCAGAGTTCCTCACTATCGCCAAGGTTTATGTAGAAATAATTTCTTTGTAGATAATAATCGAGCGCCGTCATGTAGTTGTCTTCACAGATCGCAAAATCATCTGCACCATCCCGGGTGCCTTTGTGCAGGTCGGTAAAAATGATGACAGGATGTTCATCCGGCCGGAAGCCAATCAACGGACCTTTTTTTCCTGGCTCTGTAATGATGGAACGATATAGTTCAGCTAATGCCTGGTTAACATTGGCTTGTTTAGGCGCCGAGCTAAACCTGGCAACCGCCCAGAGGACCGGTTTTTTCAAGAGGAATTGAAGGATCAGTCGGATCAACTCCAATAGGACCAGGAAAATTTTTCGCATATGGAAAGTTACAAACTGGAGTGGATTCCATGCAAGGCTCTTTATCTTGCTAAAAAAAGAAATGGATTTCGGAAGGGTTTTACCGGAATTATTGGAACAGTTAGATTTTTCGCTGCCACCTGATCCGCTGCTTACACAAAAAGTTTTATCAGGCAAACGGGCGGCTGATCCTGGATTATTCCTGGGGGCAACGAGGTGGACAGTAGGGGAATGGGTGGGTAATCTGTATCCGCGATTAACCAAACCAGCGGTTTTTTTAACGGCGTATGCCCGACAATTGAATACGGTAGAATTGAATGCTACCCATTATAAAATTTATTCGAGGGAAGAATTGCAGAAATGGGTGCAACAGGTGGATGACGCCTGTGATTCGGTTAACCATCCGGGTAAGTTTGTCTTTTGCCCGAAGTTGTACCAGGGGATCAGTCACCGCGGAGCATTAAAAGGAAAAGAAAGTTTGGTGCAGGAATTCATTTCGGCTGTCCAGGTTTTTAATGAAGGAAAATGTACGAGGCTGGGGCCAATATTCATTCAGTTCTCAGATTCGTTTGCGCCAGGCCGACAGGTTGAATTGCTGGAGTTTCTGGCATCACTCCCGGCTTCGGTTCAATGGATGATAGAACTCAGGCATCCTTCCTGGTTTGAGGTAAGCTCAAGGATGCAGGATTTTTTTGGGATGCTGGCTCAATTAAAAATCGGATTGGTGATTACGGATGTGGCGGGCCGCCGGGATGTTAACCCGATGTTGCTGACCGTGCCCACTGTGATGATCCGGTTTGTGGGCAACCAGGGGCATCCTACAGATTATAGCAGGATGGAAGCCTGGGCGGAACGGTTGGGACAATGGTTTGCATGTGGCCTCGAAACTGCCTATTTTTTTCTGCACCTTGGAGAGGAGGCATTGGTTCCGAAATTTTCAGTGTATGCAGGGCAGTTGCTGAAGCAAAAGACGGGAGTGGAAACAGCGGTTCCGGTATTGGAGGAAGAGCCGAAGCAGGGAAGTTTGTTTTGATGCATGGAAGGGAGCCTCTTTCTTCCATGCATCCGTCTTCCTTTCCTCCCTCTTCCATTCCTCCGCCTCACCTCTCACGTCTGACGTCTCACAACACCTGCGGCAGGTCTTTCCAGGAAGTAGTATACCGGGGGCTCATCTGATCCTGACGCATGGTCCAGGTTGGCTGGATACGGTAGCTCCGAAATGAATGGTGTTGGCGCCCTGGCTGAAATTGATATTATCCAGTGCTTTCATAAGTTTTTTAGTTGTTGGTTCATGGACTGCATTGCTTTCAGCGGAGTGTAAAAACAGGTTTTCCTGTAAACTGGAAGCAGGAACCAATCCTGATAATTGCACACCCGCTTTCAGGTATTTTCTTTTTCCCTGGTAAATCAGCGGCAGGAGTGGCAACGCATAAGTCAGGAGTTCATTGGTACCGGAGCAGGGTTTGGGCAGGCGCAGCGCGGTGCTGAATTTTTTCGGATTATAGGTAAATTTTTTTTCATCTGCGGCTACAACGTAAAGACCAATTTCGGTGGCTGCACTGTCTTGCCGACGTAGTTTTTCGGCTGCCCTTGCCAGGTAGGTAGCAACAGCTTCGCGGATCTCTTCCAGTTCATAAACCGGTCTGCCAAACATACGACTGCTGCCGATCATTTTCTTCTTTTCCAGGGGATCCTTCAGATCAATGCAGGGAATTCCATTCAACTCCTTGTGCAATCGAACTCCAACTACGCCACCCATGTTTTTTTGCACCCAGTTTATAGGAAGGCGACTGAATTTCAGGGCGTCTGTAATACCTAAGCGCCTTAACTTTTCCGCATATTGGTGACCGATACCCCACACTTCCCCGATTTCTGTTTCTTTTAGCGCCTGTTCAAGTTCGTCAGGTTTTTGCAGAACGAGTGCACCCCTGGATTCCTGTTTATTTTTTTTAGCCAGTCGGTTGGCCAGTTTGGCAAGGACTTTAGTTGGAGCTATCCCAACTGAAACCCGGATTCCTGTCCATGTTTCTACCCGATGCTTTAAACCGGATGCTATGGAACTAAGCTGTTCTGCGGGAACCTGTTCAAGTTCAAGAAAAGCCTCATCTACTGAATAGACTTCCACTTTTTCAGCACCAACAAAGTTGCGAAGGGTATCCATCACCCGCATGCTAAGTTCGCCGTAAAGCTGGTAGTTGGAAGAAAAGACTGCAACCTTATTTTCAATGATCTGCGATTTGCATTGAAAATAAGGGGCTCCCATTTTGATGCCAACAGCTTTGGCTTCATCACTTCTTGCGATGATGCAACCATCGTTGTTGCTCAAAACAACCACGGGCTTATTCTCCAGATCCGGTCGGAACAGACGCTCACAGGAGCAATAAAATGAATTACAATCTACCAGTGCAAACATCTCTTTGGATTAGTGTCTTTTCACATCTTTCCCTTCTTCCCTCCTCCTTTTCTCCTTTCTCCTTTCTCCCGTCTCCTTTGTTTCCTCTTCCATACCTTAAAAGCTGTGCACCGTATGCGTCACTACTCCCCAAATTGAAAAACTTTCGCAACCAGGGTCAATATCAATCGGGGCGAGGCGATCTGTTTCGGGAATCAATCGCATTTTATTGAATTGTTTTTCGTACCGGCGAATCAGCATTTCACCATTGAGATTGGCTATTACGATATGGCCGTTGTGCGGGGTGATGGATCGGTCAACAATTACCAGGTCGCCCTGGTGAATTCCGGCACCTTCCATTGATTCTCCCCGAATACGGAGAAAAAAAGTGGCCGGTTTGTTCCGGATCAGAAAATCATTCAGGTCAAGCGCTCGGGTTGCATAATCATCGGCAGCAGCTCCGAAACCGGTGGCATTTGCATTTCGAACATCCTGTTGTTCAAAAGATTTGGTACCGGTGTAAGCGGCAGCATAAGTAGTATCGAGTTCCATAAAAAATGATTGTGGTTAAAAATTAGTAAGCGGAAAACAAAATTATTTGTTTTTGCTAAATTAATTAGTATTTTTATGCTAAATAAGTTGGTTTAAAATCCAAAGCGATGAACAAACCTGAAATCTTCAACAAAGTAGCTGGGCGGGATGGTGCGGCAAGGAGGGAAGACTCAACCAGGAAGGAAGTATCCGCCAGCAAGGAAGCTAAAGTTGCGGCCCTAACTGTGGGCAACGGATCCTATGGAAAGCAGTATGAAATGAATGTAAAGTTGCCGGAGACAATTCTTGGTGCAGTTGCTGAAACGGCCGCTGAGTTGGAATCTCTCAGAAAGTCTCAATTAGTAAAACTTTCGAGGCCAGTTCTGACAATTGCACGATTCCAGGCGAGGGAAGAGATGGAAGGCACGCTGTTGCGCTGGATCAACCGCATACTGAGTAGCCAGTCGGGTTTTCGATTTGCTTTCAATAATTACGGAAGTATGCCTGGAAAGCCATTGTATTGGCGTGTACAGGAAGCGGAACCCTTCCGGCGATTAACGGATAGTTTGCGGGTGCTGGAAGGCTGGTTGCAAGGGAATGGATGCCATGGACTCGAATTATTTTCTCACCCGAGGCTTCATTTGGTGGATGAACTGGATAGCAGTATTGAGCGGGAAGTGCTGTTGGCTTTTTCAGCTTCCACTTTTTATGAGGTCGTTGAATTGCAAGAAGTGGAGTTATTGGCAACTGAACAGTGGGCAAATGATTACAGGTTGGTTTCGAGGTTCTCCCTGCTGCCGGAGGGATTTAAACAAGCGGATAATAATCATTAAAAATCTGGTTATGCAAGTACATCAGTCGGTTGGTGAAAAAAGACAGGAAGGTTTTTTTCGGTATTCATCAATGCCAGGGTACCAGGAACATGAATATCAATTGGTATGGTCTATTCCGGATGCGGTAAAAGAGAAAATCAGAAAAATCCGTGTGGGTTTCCAGGAGAAATACCCGATGCCCTATGGCGCTGGTCAACAGGTATTATTACCATTGGTGAAATTCAAACAACGGCAATTATTGGAAGAACGGGTAAAGCATTCCATCTATCAATTAGCCACCGGCTGGCGACCTTTTCAAATCCGGCTCCAGGATTTTGCAGCGCAACCTTCCCACAGTATTTATGTTCCTGTTGCTGCGCGGTCGGGTAGTTCGGGTGACGCAGGATTAGCAGGAATAACGCGCGATTTGAAATCGATTCAATCACTGCTACGGCTCGACAAGGAACATACCCCCTTCTTCATAACAGACCACAAAATCCTGGTTGCAGGAAAATTGCCGCCTCCTATTTTTGACAAAGCCTGGTTAGAGTATGCGCAAAAATCATTTTCAGCCCAGTTCCTGGCAGATGCCTGTCTCCTGCTGAAACGGTCGGCTGGTAACCCCAACTGGCAAATCATCCAACGAGTGGAATTGAGAAATCTTCCTGTAGGCGTGAAGCAACAATCACTGTTTGAAGCCTGATTCAAACGAAGTAAATCATCAAACGGTTCATGAAGAAAGCAGCACAAAAGGAAAACAAAGGGTTGCCAAAAATGCGAGGCAGAGGAGCCCAGATCAATCCATCGAATCGTTTTGATGCTACGCAGGTATCTCGTTTGGAGAATACTGCCATCGATGAATGGGTAGACGCCGACATTGCCACACAATACCTGGAACAGGAAGCAAAAAGCCTGGTCAATAAAGTGGATAGTCCGGATGTCAATATGTTTTACAGCATGAATCCCTACCAGGGTTGTGAGCACGGTTGCATTTATTGTTATGCGCGCAATTCACACGAGTACTGGGGATATAGTGCGGGATTGGATTTTGAACGAAAGATCATAGTAAAGCGAAATGCTGCAGAATTATTGCGGAAATTTTTGATGCGACCTGCCTGGGAATGTGTACCTATTTCAATTAGCGGCAATACCGATTGCTACCAGCCGGCTGAACAACGATTCCGATTGACCAGAAAATTATTGGAGGTATGCAGGGAATTCAACCAGCCCGTAGGTATCATCACCAAAAATGCGGGTGTTTTAAGGGATGCTGATTTGCTGGCATCAATGGGCGAAAAACGCCTGGCATCTGTGCTGGTTTCGATCAATAGCCTGGATGAATCTTTACGAAGGCAAATGGAACCCCGCACCACTACTGCAGAACAACGACTACGAGTGATTCGTGAATTAAGCCGGAAAGGAGTACATACCGGGGTAATGATTGGTCCGGTTATTCCAGGTTTAAATGATCATGAACTGCCATCCATTCTTGAAAGTGCAGCAGCGGAAGGGGCAACATTTGCTGCCTATACTTTTGTCCGATTAAACGGTGCAGTTAAACTGATTTTCCATGATTGGTTATACACCAATTTTCCGGATCGCGCTAACAAGGTATGGCATAGCATTGAGGAAGGGCACGGAGGAAAAGTGAATGATAGCCGGTTTGGGACCCGAATGCGGGGAGAAGGGCAGCAGGCATCCATCATCAACCAGCAGTTTAAAAAGTTCCGGCAGTTGTACGGATTGGATAAAGAACGTTGGAGCCTTGATATCAGCCAGTTTTCACGGCCTGGCCAACAAATGAAACTTTTTTGAAAGCAGCGTTCTTATATTTGACGCCTACTATGGAACAAATAATTGAACGCATTGATCAGCTCTGGCAGCAGTTTTCAGGTCAGCCTGCAGCAGCCATTACCAAATTGCCACAATCGGGCAGCGACCGGATGTATTTCAGAGTGGAAGGCGTCCAGGATGCAGTTGTTAATTCAGCGATCGCAACCTATAATCCGCATATCAAAGAGAATGAAACCTTTCTTTCGTTTACCGAATCACTGAAATCGGCTGGTGCACCGGTTGCCAATGTGTTCGCAGTGAATGAGGAGCATGATATCTATCTGCAGGAAGATTTTGGAGATCGCTCTCTTTTGAATGAACTGGAAGAAAAAGGATTTACAGAAGAAGTGTTTGCGTTATTTCAGCAAAGCCTTTCCAAACTGGCACACCTTCAGATAAAGGGAGGAGAGCAAATCGATTATTCCAAATGCCTGACAGCCCGGGAGTTTGGAAAGCAGGCAATCATGAGTGACCTGTTGTATTTCAAATATTATTTTCTTGACACCCTCAAGTTTCCCTACGATAAACAGGCACTGCTGGATGATTTTGATGCATTGAGTACCTATCTCACACATACGGAAAACAAACATTTCATGTTCCGGGATTTTCAAAGCCGGAATATCATGGTGAAAGACGGACAGGTTCATTTCATCGATTACCAGGGCGGTATGCTCGGAGCCTTACAATACGATGTAGCATCCATGTTGTGGCAGGCAAGGGCTAATCTGCCAGACGAATGGAAAGACAGTTTACTGGAATATTATATTGGAGAGGTAAATAAAATTTTACCAAATCCAGTTGATCCGGTTCTCTTTACCATTCAATTCAATGGATATGTCCTAATCCGGTTATTACAGGTGCTGGGTGCATATGGTTTCAGGGGCTTCTTCCAGCGAAAAGCACAGTTTCTGACCAGTATTCCGCAAGCCCTGAAAAACCTGAGTGCCTTCACGGGCAATCGCAAGATGGGTATCGCAGTTCCTGAATTTGATAAATGTCTTCAATTCTGCACCAGTGCGGAAGTGATGGAAAGATTTGAACCTTTACAGGCGGATGAATCAACACCGCTTGTTGTGAATATTCATAGTTTCTCCTATAAAAAAGGAATTCCAACTGACCCAACTGAAAACGGTGGCGGATTTGTCTTTGATTGCCGGGGAATTTTTAATCCAGGCCGTTTCGAAGAATACAAAACCCAAACAGGCAGAGACAAGGCGGTTAAGGATTTCCTGGAACAACGTACCGCCATGCCCGATTTTCTGAACAGCGTTTTTGACCTGGTGGATATCAGTGTGGCTGAATATATCAGGAGAGGATTTGTGAGCTTGCAGGTAAATTTTGGTTGTACCGGCGGACAACACCGGTCTGTATATGCCGCGGATGCACTTGCGCGTCACCTCCGGAATAAATTCAAAGTAAAAGTGGAAGTGAAACATATTGTACAGGATGCAAAAAACTGGATCAACCCATGAAAGCAATGATTTTCGCAGCCGGACTGGGAACCCGTTTCAAACCCTGGACCGATCAACATCCCAAGGCTCTTGCCCCTGTGAACGGGAAGTCCTTACTTCAACGGAATATTGAGTACCTCCAACAGTATGGTATAACCGAAGTAGTGGTCAATGTGCACCATTTCGCGAACCAGATCCGGGAAGCTGTGGAAAACGCAAATGGCTGGGGTAGTAAAATCCTTATCAGTGATGAGCGCGATGAAGTACTGGAAACAGGAGGTGGTTTGCTTAAAGCTGCGCCCCTGCTTGGAAACGAACCATTTCTTACCATCAATGCGGATGTGTTAACCGACCTGAACCTGGATGCCCTTTTACAATTTCACCAACAGGAAAAAGCGCTGATCAGTTTTGGTGTAACCAACAGAAAAAGCACCCGCAATATCCTGTTTGATAAACAGAACCGGATGCAAGGTTGGGTTAACCTGGCAACCAATGAATTCCGATTTCCGCCAGAATCGCCCTACTCAGCAGCTAATGCTTTACAGGAATTGACGCCAAAGGCATACAGTACCGTGGTGGTGTTTTCACCCGCGATATTTTCGCTGATTTCCAGGACTGGAAAATTTTCGCTGATAGATGTTTACCTCGACCTGGCAGGAACCCATAAAATCATGGGTTTTGATCATAGCGGAGATCGGTTTATTGATGTAGGAAAGCCGGAAAGTGTAGCTCAGGCAGAAGCGCTTTTCGATTGACCCGGTTTTCTTTCTGGATTTACGCAAAATCTTAAACTATTTTGGCATCGTTTGAAAGGAGGGCGTTTTGGCGCTGGAATAAGCTAACTTTAAGAAGATTAGTAGACGATTTCTGCCATGCAACGATTGATCCGATCAAATAAAAAAGCGTTTATCCTGGCTGCCGCACTGGTGGTCATCCTCAGCCTTTCCTGGGTAATCAGCCGTTCCGCGCGCGACCGCGGTGCACCAGTTGATTTCAGTACAGAAGTCAAACCCATCCTCAATAAACATTGTATTTCCTGCCACGGTGGTGTGAAAGCCAAAGCAGGGTTCAGTGTGCTCTTTGAAGAAGAGGCATTTAGTCCTACTGAATCAGGTAAACCAGCCATCATCAAAGGTGATCCGGATGCAAGTGAGATGATTCGTCGGCTTACCCTGGACGATCCTGAAGAGCGCATGCCCTATGAACACGATCCGCTTTCACCGGATGAAATTGCGTTGTTGCGCCGTTGGATCAAACAGGGAGCGCCCTGGGGAGATCACTGGGCTTACCTGCCAGTGAAAGAACCAAAGGAAAAGAAAACCATTGATCAACATATTAAAGAAGAGCTCGAAAAACAAGGCTTAAAGGGGTCGCAACGCGCTGAAGCGCCCGTATTGCTTCGAAGAGTAAGCCTGGACCTGATCGGACTCTACCCTGAAAAAGAGCAGGCAGAAAAGTTTTTACAAGCCGGCGGATCAGCTGCCGCCTATGAAGAGCTGGTAGATAGTTTATTGGCATCGCCCCGGTTTGGCGAGAAATGGGCCAGTATGTGGCTCGACCTTGCCAGGTATGCTGATACCAAGGGCTATGAATCAGATGGACACCGGGATGCCTGGCCTTATCGCGACTGGGTGATTAAGGCCTTTAATCAAAACATGCCCTACGATCAGTTCATAAAGGAACAAATGGCGGGCGATTTGCTGCCCAACCCCACCGATGACAATTATATCGCAACTGGTTTCCATCGCAATTCCATGACCAATGATGAAGGCGGAACGGATAATGAGGAATTCAGGGTTGCGGCGGTAATGGATCGCATCAATACCAGTTGGGAAGCGATCATGAGTACAACCTTTTCCTGTGTGCAATGCCATAGTCACCCCTATGATCCATTCAAACACGATGAATATTACAAGTTCCTGGCTTATTTCAATAATACGCGGGATGAAGATGTACCAGGTGAATACCCGTTGTTGCGGAGGTTGACACCGGAGATGGATAAGGAATTGGAGTATGTAATGGGGTGGATGGAGGAAGGGAAGAAGGGAGGAAAGGAAGAGGGAGAGTGGGTGAGGAAGATGGTCAAGTTTTATCAGCCGGCGGTGAACTCCACTACAGCCGATAAACTCGACAATGCGGTAATCGCTAATATGAACGGCGGACTGATTTTTAAAAATAAATCCACTGCAAGATTTAAGAACATTGACATGGAAGGGACTGAACAGATGATCTGGCAGTTTTATTGCAATAAACCGGGAGGCACCTTAACGCTTCGATTGGATGCACCTGATGGTCCCATTATTGCCAAATCACCTGTTCAGGCTAAGGATCAGTGGCGTTTTGAAAGTATTTCATTTGCAAAACAGCAGGGTGTACACGATCTCTATATTCAATATAAGCGAACTCCGCTTGCTTCCGAAAAAGATGATTTTACCATCAGCTTCAACTGGGTCTCCTGTGTGCCTGCCTTTCCTGGTAAAGATCGTCCGGGTTATGCGGCTGCCTATCAGCGATATTGGAAACTCCTGACAAGCTATGTTCCGGGTATGCCGATTTTGTATGAGAATCCGGCCAGTCTCAAAAGAACTACCCATGTTTTTGAACGAGGTAATCGATTAACCCCTGGGGCAGAAGTGAAACCTGCAGTGCCGGCATCACTCCTGCACAATATGCAACTAAAGGAAACGGATATGCCTAAAAACCGGCTGGAGTTGGCCGCCTGGATGACGGATCCCCGCAATCCGCTGGTATCCCGCACCCTGGTGAATCGTTTATGGGAGCAGCTTTTCGGAACCGGCCTGGTGGAAACTCTGGAGGATATGGGTACACAAGGTGCTAATCCAACTCATCACCAACTGCTGGATGAATTATCATGGAAGCTGATACACGACTACCAATGGAACATCAAAAAACTTTTAAAAGAAATGGTGTTGAGTGCTACCTATCAGCAGGATAGTCGGGTAACTAAAGAACAATTGGATAAGGATGCAGCCAATAAATACTATGCGCGCGGACCAAGAATACGTTTGAGTGCTGAGCAACTGCGTGACCAGCACCTGCAGGTGAGCGGAAAGCTGAGTACTAAAATGTATGGTCCGGGCGTAATGCCCTGGCAGCCCGATGGCATCTGGTTATCTCCGTATAATGGTGCCCGTTGGACGATGAGTGAAGGGGAAGACCGGTATCGTCGGGCGGTTTACACGTATTGGAAACGTACTTCGCCCTATCCGAGTATGATCAATTTTGATGGGGCGCAGCGGGTCGTTTGTAATGCGCGCAGGATCCGGACGAATACGCCGCTTCAGGCGCTGGTAACAATGAATGATTCGGTGTATGTGGATCTGGCGGCGCATTTTGCGAGGAGAATGGAAATTGGAGACGAAGGGGACAAAGGAGGCAAGGAGAAGGGAGGAAAGGAAGAAAGGAAGAGGGAGGAGAAGAAAGTGGAAGAAATGGTGAAATGGGGGTACCGGCAACTATTGTTTAGTGAAATAAAAGAGGAGCAATTGAAAGCGATGATGGGATTGTATGCGAAAGCGCGCGCTACCTATGAGGCTAATCCGAAAGAACTGGAAGCTTTTAAGCAGCCAACGGCCCATGCGGCGGCCATGGTTGTTGTAGCGAATGCCCTGCTGAACCTGGATGAAGTAATCGTAAAAAATTAATGCAACCAATAGTGAGCTTATGACAAGAGATGAATTGCATGCACAGAAATTGTTGAAGGAAGCCGAGCAGGCGCATCTTCAACTGCATACCCGCCGGCATTTTCTGAAAGAAAGTGCAATGGGACTTGGCGCACTGGCAATCGGTTCGCTATTAGGGAGCTGTGGCCAGTCCGCTTTGGATAAAATGGCCAGGGAAGCGGCCAATACAGGTTTTGATCCGCTTCGCGATTTTGATCCTGCACGGCCCCTACTGCCTAAAGCACCACCCTTCGCCGCCCGTGCGAAGAGTGTGATTTATCTGCACATGGCGGGAGCGCCATCGCAACTGGAATTATTTGATTACAAACCCGAGTTGATGAAAATGGACGGGCAGGATTGTCCGCCTTCTCTACTAGAGGGAAAACAGTTCGCTTTTATTACAGGTGTACCAAAAATGCTGGGTCCTCAGGCTACGTTTAAGCAAAGGGGTGAGTCCGGTGCCTGGATCAGCGATCACCTGCCGCATTTTTCCACCATGGCCGATGAAGTGAGTTTTCTGAAAGCAGTTACCACTGATCAGTTTAACCATGCACCTGCGCAATTGCTGATGCATACGGGCACACCTCGCCTGGGTAGGCCATCCATGGGCTCCTGGGTAACTTATGGATTGGGTACTGAGAATCAGAATCTTCCCGGGTTTGTGGTACTGACCAGTGGGGGCAGTTTTCCTGATGCCGGTAAAAGCGTTTGGGGAAGTGGGTTCCTGCCATCGGTATACCAGGGCGTGCAATGCAGAAGTGAAGGTGATCCGGTCTTGTTTATTAATGATCCGAAAGGGATGAGTCGCGATTTGCGCAAGGCCAGTATCGAAGCGATCAACCAGGCGAACGCAGCCACCTATAAAGAATATCAGGACCCTGAGACGCTGAGCCGGATCTCGCAATATGAAATGGCCTTCCGGATGCAGATCACAGCGCCGGAAGTGATGAATATTAATGATGAGCCGGATTATATCCATGAGATGTACGGCACGCAGCCGGGTAAATCCTGTTTTGCGAACAATGCCTTATTGGCTCGTAAGCTGGTGGAAAAAGGGGTTCGGTATGTGCAGTTGTTTGATTGGGGCTGGGATGCTCACGGCGATAATGCCGGCAATAGTTTGAACCTTGGTATTATCAATAAATACCGAAGCGTGGATAAAGCCATGACGGCATTATTGCTGGATCTCAAACAACGTGGTTTGCTGGATGATACCCTGGTGGTTTGGGGCGGTGAATTCGGTAGAACTCCCATGATGGAAAACCGGAATGGGGTACAGAATCCATATAAGGGCCGGGATCATCATACCGATGCATTTACCCTTTGGATGGCGGGTGGTGGTATCAAAAAAGGCTTTACATATGGCGAAACGGATGAGATCGGTTATAGTCCGGTTAGCGGTAAAGTAGAAGCCTTCGATATCCAGGCTACCATTCTACATCTGATGGGCATCAACCACGAAGAGTTCACTTATCCTTTCCAGGGCCGTCCGTTCCGATTGACAGATGTGGGGGGACGGGTGATCGAGGAGGTAGTGGCCTAGGATGGAAGAGGAGACAAAGGAGAAGGGAGGAATGGAAGATGGAAGAAGGGAAGAAAGGAGGAGGGGTATGGAGCAGAAAACAAAGGAGTCGAAGGCAAATGGAGGCGGGAGGAAGGGTATGAAATCGGATGATTTTTATAATCGCTTATAGGCGACATTTCATGGGGATAATGACTGTTTTATGTAACAATAAGAATCCACCTAAAAACAAAGGTGCTGGGAGAACTTTTTCGCACCTTCCCAAATGTATAATTGCATGTATATGAGAGATCCATAATTTTCATTTGAGTGTTGGGATTGTGATCTTTTCACGTCTGACGTCTGACGTCTCACTTTTTTTCACCTTTCACTTTTCACCCCCCCATGCTTGGCAACTTCCATCCCGTCATTGTCCATCTTCCTATTGGTTTTTTATTACTGGCGATCCTGTTTCAATGGATTGGACGCAGGCCTTCCTATGCACATCTGCGGTTATCAGTCCCCGTTATATTGGTGTTGGGAATGATCAGTGCACTGCTTGCCTGTGTAACCGGACTGGCGATTTCCGGATCTGCAGACTATCCCGAAGAATTATTGGGTTGGCACCAGTGGATGGGGATTGGTACCACTTTATTGTCCCTGGGTATGTTCTGGGCTGTACAGCGCAAAGAGGCAAAGATGACGAACTTGTTCTCAGTTTTGCTGCTTGCAGGTGTAACGGTGACCGGGCATCTAGGAGGTTCGCTTACTCACGGTGAAGATTTTCTGTCTTTTGAAAAAGAGGTAGCAAAACCTACCCTGGGACCCATTACAGATATTCAATCAGCCCATGCCTATAACGACCTGGTACAACCGATTTTTGAAGCGCGTTGCGTAAGTTGCCATGGTTCCGGAAAACAAAAGGGCAAACTGCGACTGGATCAGCCTGATTATATTTTAAAAGGCGGGGAAGATGGAGTGATAGTGAAGGCCGGAGATGCGGATAACAGTGAGTTAATCAAACGCTTATTGCTACCGGGCGATGCTAAGAAACATATGCCTCCGATACGGGAGGCACAGTTAACGGATACTGAGATCAGTTTCCTGCATTGGTGGATTCAATCCGGATTAGGCTTCAAACAGTTGGTGAAGGATTTGCATCAAACGGAGGCTGATAAGGCAGTTTTACTGGCTCTTCAAGAGCAATCGCAACAAACAGGGGATGATGCAGAAACTGCCGGGAAAGGAAAATCCAGCGAATCGGGAAAACTCAACGCCACAGGTAAATCAGCAGCATCAAGAGCTGGAGTCAAGCCCGTGTTTACATTGGCGGCATCTATTCCATCAGAAGGAGTAAAAGCTGCAGATTCCGCGCTGGTTGACCGATTAAAAGCCAATGGAGTGGTGGTTTTACCGGTGAATGCGTCCTCCAATTATTTGTCGCTGAATTTTGTTACCGTAAACAAGCAGGTGCCTGATAGCATTCTGAATCTGCTGGCAGGCATCCGCGAACAATTGATATGGTTGAAGCTGGATGAAATGGAGCTGACCAAAGCAGGATATGCTGCTATCGGGAAACTGGACAATCTAACAAGACTCCAAATAACTCGGGGGAATCTATCGGATGAAACGATTAGCGCACTTTCCGGGTTAAAAAATCTGCAATGGCTGAATATCGCTGGTTCAAATGTTTCACCTGATGGCTATCGGCAATTGAGTGGTCTTTCTAACCTGAAACAACTATTTCTGTATAAAGGCGGCCTCACGAACAATGACTGGTCCGCACTCCAGCAACTCTTCCCGAAAGTGCAAATCGATACAGGCAACTACCGGCTTCCCTTACTACCCGGTGATACCTCCCTCGTGAAATAACCACCCGTCCGGTGCCACCGGACGGGTGGCACCGGACGGGTAAACTATACTCGAACGTACCAGCGGCGTTTGTTCATGTACCAGGCGATGGCCCAGAGCAGGAACACCAATGAGAGCGAATACAAGAGGGAGGCAGTTTCGGGGCGACTGGTAATCGGTTTACAAATGTTTTGGAAATACCAGCCCAGCGGATGGGTGTACTTGATTTCACCAGCCTCATTGAGACCATTTGGAATGCGGATCAACCAAAGGGTTTTGGGCAATACCCCGCTCAACACGTAAATGAACAGCGGGTTTTTGCCAAAGGCATCAAAGAAATTGGGCACCACACCTTTCCAGCCCCGGAATTCAATGAGTTGCACCAGGGTAGCCAACAGCATGGTTGCCAGTCCAACTGTGTATAAAACATAGGAACTGGTCCAGATTTTCTTGTTGATCGGGAAACTGAGTCCCCATGCCATTCCCGCCAGCCAGAGCACCACTCCGGCCATAAACAGGTTGGCAACCATTTCGGCATTTTTCCCTTTCTGCCTGATGTAGTCACCAATCAGAAAGCCTAAAATCACCTGTGCGATGGAGGGTATAGTGCTGGCTATGCCTTCCGGATCAAAAGCGACACCTTCCCCTTTGTACATATGGGCCTCTCCTAAAATTATCCGATCCAGCTCTGTGCCCCAGAACCCTTCCAGACTGTAGGGGTCCGCAGGATTGCCAGCCATTGCTGTTATGACCCAATACCCAAGCAGCAGTAAGGCTGCTATGTAAAAAGCCATTCGTGCTTTAAAGAAATAGATGATCAATGCCCCAAACAGATAAGCAAGTGCGATCCGTTGCAGTACGCCAAAGATCCGAAGGGTTTCAAAAGGTTTTCCAACCAGTTCATTGTTTTCCCATTTTACAAAAGGGAACCAGTTCAGCATCAGGCCGATCAAAAAGATCAGTAATCCACGTTTTACAATTTTCCAAACGGCAGCGGATCGGTCCATGGCTTCCAGTCGGGGTAAAACAAAGGCGATTGCATTACCAACCGCAAAGAGAAAAAACGGAAAGACAAGATCGGTTGGCGTGCAACCATGCCAGGAAGCATGTTGAAGTGGAGCAAAGGCCTTGCCTGCCTGGTTATTCACCAGGATCATAAAAGCTACGGTGGCACCTCTGAAAACATCTAATGAAAAAAAGCGCTGTGATGAACCTGCAGCGGCAGAGAGTTGGTTGGCTGTCAATGTGCTTTATTTAGGGTGAAAATTAGCATATTTGTTAAAATCCACCACATGGAAGAAGCTCAAATGTATCCGGGAGTCAGCATTCATGCCACCGCTGTTATTGATAAAGGGGCGCAGATCGGTGCCGGTTGCAAAATCTGGCATTTTTGCCACCTGATGCCAGAAGCCAGGGTGGGGGAAAACTGCATCCTGGGGCAGAATGTGTTTGTTGATAACCAGGTAAGCATCGGGAAGGGATGCAAGGTTCAGAATAATGTATCGCTGTACAATGGAGTGCAACTGGAAGAAGAGGTATTCATCGGGCCTTCGGTGGTATTTACCAATGTGATCAATCCCCGGGCATTTATAGAACGTAAGCAGGAATTTAAACCCACCATTATAGGGAAAGGAGCCAGTATTGGGGCGAATGCTACCATCGTATGTGGGATTCAAATTGGGGCATTTGCATTGGTGGGTGCAGGGGCTGTAGTAACCCGGGATGTGCCTGCATATGCGAAAGTAGTCGGCAATCCGGCAAAGCAGATCGGATGGGTTGATAAAGAAGGGAATAGCGTTGACAATCAACCGATCTAATAATAGTTTTCCCCTATATTTGTTAATAAATGGTGAAGTACCCACCACCATTGCGAGGACCCTTAAAATTCAACCTGTGAATCAAGTGCTGGCATTGTTGGCGGTAGTTCTGATTACAACATATTTTTGTTGAAGGCAAGGAGGTCGAATTCTGGGCTCCCTTGCCTTTTTTATTGCAGGTGGGTAAGGAAAAATTCAGGCCGATGGGACTGAGGAGGCGAAGCTATGCCTAAATTGCAGCGTTGAAAAACCTGAGACCTATGACCAAGCAGAAAAACTGGTACGCACTTTATACAAAACCGCGCTGGGAGAAGAAGGTACATGAATTGCTTCTTCAGAAGGGCTGGCAGTCGTATTGTCCGTTGAATAAAGTGCGTAAAAAATGGAGCGATCGGTATAAAGTAGTGGAGGAGCCTTTATTCAAAAGTTATGTTTTTGTACGGGTAACAGACGAAGACAGGGCCGATGTACGTTTTGTGGACGGTGTGGTGAATTTTGTTTACTGGCTGGGAAAACCGGCGCAGGTAAAAGAGGTGGAGATCGAGCGGATCAAGCGATTCCTGAATGAGTTCGAAGATGTGGAAGTGGAACAGCTTCCGGAACCCAAACCAGGTGACCAGGTGATCATCACTTCAGGCGTATTCATGGAACAGCAAGGGCGAATTTTGTCGGCCGATAAGAAACGGGTGGAAGTGCTGATTGAGAGCCTGGGATGTAAACTGGTAGCTACGCTGGATAAAGAGAAGGTGGTTGTAAAGTGATGCAGACAATTTTGATACTTAACCAATACTATACATGCTGAAAAAGCTATACCAGGGTGCAGCGATGGTAACTGCACTTTTTTTGTTGATTGCCTGTGGTGCATCGCAGAAAAATCACCAGCAACGGATTATACTGCAGGGAATTGATACGGCGGATATAGGCGCTTTGGTTATTCCTGATTTGATTATCAAAAAAGGAGATCTTTTATCAATTTTAGTATACAGTGATAACCGTGAGGCTACTGAAATCTATAATCAACCGCAAACCGGGGGAGGTTCGACTGTTGGTGGAAATGCAGGAACTTCGTCTCTCTCTATTTTAGGAAGAGGCTACCAGGTTGACAATAATGGACAGATATTTTTTCATTCGCTTGGGCCTATCGATGTGCTTGGATTAACTAAAAAGCAAGTCGCGGATTTGATAACCGAGCGATTGCGTCTCTACCTTCAAAACCCTTATGTAGTGGTTCGTTTTACAAATACCAGAATTACTGTGATGGGAGAAGTATTAAGGCCAGGTATGATTGAATTTCCTGATCAAAAAATTTCAATACTTGATGCAATCGGCTTGTCTGGAGACCTTACCAATTTTGCCCGTAGAGATAATATTCTAATTGTACGTGAAGTGAATGGTAAAAGGACTACCGGCCGTATTGATTTGCGTTCAGCTGATTTTTACAACTCTCCTTTTTTCTATCTGCAACAGAATGATTTTGTTTACGTTGAACCTAACAGAAAGAAACCAACGGGGAATGAACAGGTACTGATGAGAAATATTACAATTGCAAGTAGCCTCGTATCAGTAGCAGCCCTTGTAATAACTTTAATTGCACGATAAGTAACTTCTATGGAAAATCCTGCCGATCAATTTGAACTTTCAAAACAGGAATTTACCCCTATGGAGTTTGTCTATAGGAATCTGAAATACCTCCCATGGATAGCGCTTTCCCTTATAGTTAGTATTATTGGTGCACTTATCTATCTTCGCTATACTCCGGATGAATTTATGGCAAAAGGCCAGATGATTATTAAAGGGGAAAATGCTGTAAGTACCAGTGATGAGAAATTCAACCGACTATTTCTCATGGACGCAGGGCCTAATCTGAATAATGAAATGGCCATTTTAAAATCAAACAATTTTGTTCAACGGGTAGTACAGGAATTGGGATTGAATTTTGAATATACCGGTTTAGGCAAAGTTAAATCTACATTAGGTTATCCACATTCACCATTGCAGCTGGAAGTTATTCGCAAACGTGATTCTTCCAGAATTACATTTCAGGTTACTGTCCTTAATGATAAAGAATTCCTGCTTAATGGTGCTGGAGAGGCCCGTCAATTCGGCTCCGTCATTGAGGACAAAAGAGGAGTATTTAAAATTCATCTGAATCCTTCTTATTTAGATGATTATGATACGAGAGATTTCCTGATAGATCATTACCCATTAGATATAGCTGCAGAACGCATAATACCACATATTTCAATCAAGCAAAGCAATGAATATGCGAATATCCTCGAAATATCTTTTCAGTCGACAAACGTACAGCAGGCTGCTGACATAGTGAATACCTTAATGAAGGAGTATGGTAATGCTACTGTAGAAGATAAAAATGCAATTGCTCTTGGGACAATCAGATTTATTGATGAACGGCTAGACTCTTTACAGTCGGAATTATCCGGAGTGGAAGGAGCTATTCAGCAATTCCAGGAGAAGAATCAGGGAATTGGTCTTGGCCTGCAATCAGAAATGTATGTGAACTCCATGTCAGAGTTGGATACCAGAATTAACGACATTTCCGTAAAGAAAAAAGTACTGCAGTGGCTGAAAGAATACCTTCTGAACAAAAACAACGACCAGGCTACTGTTCCTGTTAATCTGGGTGTAGATGAACCCACTTTAACAGCGTTAATTTCTGCTTATAATGAATTACAGTTACAAAAAACTGCACTCCTAAAATCAACTACGCTACAAAACCCCAAAGTGCTGGAAATGCAGGCCAGCCTGGATAAAATTAAAATTGATATCAACGAAGCACTTGCCAGTGTAGATCGTTCGTATGACATTGTGCTGAAACAAATGCAGGACCGGTATTCGTCCGCGCAACAAAAATCAGTTTCCGTGCCTGGGAAGGTCAGACGGTTATTGAACATAGAACGTCAGCATAAAATTAAGGAAGAATTATATTTGTTGCTTCTTTCCAAGAAGGAAGAAGTTGCCATTGCTTCTGCCGCGGTACTTCCCAATTCCAGTATTCTGGAAAAAGCAACTGTAAGGGGGAAATTGGTTGCACCTATTCCTAGTGGTGTTTATTTGAAATTTATTGCTGCAGGGTTGGCTATTCCCATTCTAATTATTATGGTGCTGGGATTTCTGAATGATAAAATCTCCATGCGGAGCGATATAGAGAAAAATACCCAAGTACCAATTGCCGGAGAAGTAGGGAGTTCCGATAATCCAAGTCCATTGTTGGTAACACTTCAAAACAGAAGTTATATAACAGAACAGTTTCGTAGCATCCGGACCAATATGACGTACCTGGCCAATCAAACCAGCAAGCCAACCATCCTTGTGACCTCGTCTATGAGCGGGGAGGGAAAATCCTTTATCAGTACCAATATCGGGGCAGCTTTTGCTTTAGCTGGTAAAAAAACACTATTGCTGGAATTCGACATCCGGAAGCCAAAAATATCATCCAATCTGAACGTGTCAACCCGTAAAGGTTTAAGCAGTTATCTTGTTACTAACGAAAAAGAAGAAGACCTGTTGGTTCGTGTAAAAGATATTGATGGATTGTATGTTTTTCCATGCGGCGTTATTCCGCCCAATCCATCTGAAATGTTATTGCTGCCAAAAATGGAAAAATTATTTGCCTGGGCAAAAGAAAATTTTGATGTTATAATTATTGATTCAGCACCCGTTGGAGTAGTAAGCGATGCAATTACTCTTGGGAAATATGCTGATGCTACGCTCTATATTATTCGTCAGAATTATACGATAAAAAAGGTGGTGGACCTAATTGATACTTTATACCAAACTAAAAGATTGCCGTCCATGTCAGTTGTAATCAATGATGTTCAAATGCAAAGAGGATATGGTTATGGATATGGATATGGATACGCTTTTGGGAAAGGGCAACAGGCATCAGGGTATTTTGATATTAATGCAGAACCTAAAAAATCATTCTGGAAACGTTTGTTCGGTAACAGATAATAGTGATGTAATCCTGCTCTGATGCGGAAATTTATTCTAATATCTACTTATAACAGGATTCTTGAGAGCCTTCCCTCAGAAAAAAGAAAGAAGCTCTGGAGGATACTTGCGCTTATTCTGATTACCAGTATTATTGATATAGCAGGATTGGCTGTGTTTATTCCAATTATCTCAGCTGTTGCAGAACCGGAGTTATTGAATAAGGGATTCTTGCAGGTATTGAATAACTGGTTACCTGGTTGGGATAATAGGGCATTCCTGCTGCTCTTGTTTTTTACAGGTTTCCTCTTTATGGTATTCAGAACATTATTTGTCCTCTATAGCCAACAGTTACAATCCAAATTCTGTTTTGAAATTGCAGAATTTATTGGTGAGAAAACATTTGAATATTATCTGTCTTCTGATTTTGAAACCGTTACAAAACAGGACTCTGCGAAAATTATCCGGGAACTTACTCAGAGTCCACAGCATTTTTCAAGGTTCCTGGTTTTGCCTGTATTGTTGATTACTGCGGAAATAGTCGTGATTGCACTTATCACACTTGGGATCGCCTTCTATAATATTGAGGTATTACTACTCGTTTGCGGTACTATTTTTCCAGTTGTTTTCCTGTTTCAGTTTCTGGTAAAACGAAAACTGCAGACTTATGGTGAACGGCAACATGAGCACACACCAAAACTTTATTCCAACAGTAATAGAGGGATATACGGAATGGTTGATGTACGACTTCGTAATAAAGGAGAACGTTTAATTGACGATTACAAATCGGTTCTGAGGGCATTGAATGCGATCAATATTAAGACCAATGTTTTGGCAATGATTCCTGCCAAGCTTTTTGAATTGGTCACAGTGCTTGGGCTACTAATAATTTTTGTTTACGCGGCATATATTTCAGGAAATCCTTCGCAAATCCTGCCCTTAATTACAGTATATGCTGCGGCTGGTTACAGACTGATTCCTTCATTAACGAAAATTATGCCTTCTCTTATGCAATTGGAACAATACAGTTATCTGTTTAATGTATATCGGCCCGTATTCGAAAATAAGTACCGGTGGTTTTCAAATTCAACTTCCCAGAGGACTCCTGTTTTTTTTGAAGAAGAAATTCTATTTCATAATATTCGTTTTGCATTCAGGAAAAATGAGCAGCCAGTACTTACGGACATCACACTCAAAATTAAAAAAGGGGAAATTATTGGATTAATTGGCAAATCCGGCTCTGGTAAATCAACTCTAATTAACCTGTTAATTGGATTTTACAAACCGGATAGTGGAGAAATTCGAATTGATGGAAAACTACTTGAATCGAATCAGGCAATTTCCTGGATGAACGAAATTAGTTATGTTCAACAGTCGCCGTACCTGGAACGGGGCAGCCTGGCTGCCAATATCGCATTCCTGGAACAGGATATAGATCATGATCGATTGAATAAATCCATAATTGCAGCTTCTTTAGATGGTTTTGTTAATGGGAGGGATCCTTATCAGATTCAAATTGAAGAAATGGGAAAGAATCTGAGTGGAGGGCAAAAACAACGGGTAATAATTGCCCGTGCGCTATATCATAACAGTTCTTTAATTATACTGGACGAAGCAACCTCTGCACTTGATAATGAAACAGAGGAAGCAATCAATCAGACCATTGAACAATTGCGAGGATCGGGCATTACCATTCTGATTATTGCACATCGGTTCTCCACATTGAAACATACAGATCGTATTGTAAGGTTGGAAGGAGGTCGAATAAAAGAGGTTCTTCAGTATAACAGTTTACTACATTGAAAAATTAAATTCATACTATGAAATTATTGGATTGCACCTTTCGGGATGGTGGTTACTATACTAACTGGGATTTTTCAGATCAATTGCTGCAGGTCTATCTTAAAGCAATGAATGAAAGTCCGGTTGATTTTGTAGAAATCGGCTATCGGGCAAAGCCAGAGCCTGGTTATCTCGGGAGATTCTACTATTGTCCGGATTACCTCGTTCAAAGAATAGCTGAAACACTTAGAAAAGGATTAGTACTAATCATTGATGAAAAAAATACACAGCCGGGGGATATTCCACATTTGCTCGATTCTATCAGTGACAAGCTGGCTATGGTTCGAATTACGGTTGCCCCGTCTAAAATAGATGAAGGAATTGCACTGGCAAAAGCCATAAAGGAAGTAGGAATTAAAGTAGCATTTAATCTGATGTATATTTCAAGGATTGCTGGTGATGAGGCTGTTTTGAAAAAATTAGCTGCGCTACCAAATGATATTGTAGATGTATTATACCTTGTTGATTCTTACGGTGGAATCATGCCTGCGCAACTTGCACAAATAATTAAAACAGTTCAGGCAGGCACTAGTATCAGTCTTGGTTTTCATGGACATAACAATATGGAAATGGCGCTTGCTAATACGCTTACTGCAATTGAAAACGGAGTAGAATATATTGACTCCACGATCACAGGAATGGGGCGCGGAGCGGGAAATTTAAAAACTGAACTGCTACTGACGTATCTATCTTCAACGGGACTTTCTGTTAATTTTAATGCACTCAGCAAAGCTGTTACTGCCTTTGAAGAACTTCGAAGAGGTTATGGGTGGGGAACCAATTTACCTTATATGGTTTCGGGAGCGTATTCACTACCTCAAAAAGAAGTGATGGACTGGACTACCAAACAATTCTATTCTTATAATGGAATTTTACAAGCGCTGATTAATAAAAAATCAGGCATTGAAGACAATGTTAAGTTGCCGGTATTTGATGATTCTGGAAATAAAAAGTGCATTGTAATCGGTGGTGGAGTAAGTATTTTCCACCACCTGGAAGGATTAAAAAGATATTTTCAGTCTGCTCAAATTGGCGTACTTATTTTTTCCAGTTCTAAAAATGCTGGCTTATTTGAAAATATCCCGGTTGAAAAACTGTATTGCATACAGGGAAAAGAAGCAGATCGGCTGGAGGATGTGTTACATCATCAGCCGGAAGGTGACTACAAATTAATTTATTCTCCTTTTCCAAGACAGATGGGTACGCAGGTACCTGTCGATATGAAAGACAATGCAGTTGAACTGGCACGTTGGCAATTAATTAAAGAGGGAGAAGAGTCGCATTTGCGACTGGCATTGGAAACCGCTTTGTTATATAATCCAGGTGAAATCATTGTAGCAGGATTTGATGGCTATAATACTGAGCCAAGCTCCATTGAATACGAAGTTGCCAAGGAAAATGATCTGCTGTTCGAGAAATTCAGGAAAAACAGTGTGCGGGTTGTATCGCTTACCCCCACCCGCTATAAAAATATTGATCAGCTTTCCCTTTATTCAAAAATCTGATATGAGAGTAGTTGGTATTATACCTGCACGGTACTCGTCAACCCGTTTTCCGGGAAAGCCTCTGGTTCCAATTAATGGAGTACCCATGGTTTTAAGAGTTGCAAAAAAAGTAGCTGCCGCTTTGGGCAAAGAGCATACCTATGTTGCAACTGAAAGTGAATTGATACATAATGTTGTTACCGATGCCGGATACCAGGCAGTAATGACATCTGATGAACACCTTACAGGGACAGATCGATTGGCTGAAGCTGCAGAAAAAATTCCGGCACACTATTATTTGAATATTCAGGGCGATGAGCCTATCATAAACCCTCAGGATATCCTTATGGTTGCTGAACTAAAAAAACAGTATCCGGATTCAATCATAAATGGTATGTCGAAACTTCGCGAAGGTGAAGATCCATGGGATATAAACATCCCAAAGGTATTGGTTAACAGCAGTGGAAGGTTGCTTTATATGTCAAGGCTCCCCTTGCCTGGCGTTAAAAGTTTAAAAAAGGAACATCCTCCTGTTTATTATAAACAGGTTTGTATTTATGGCTTTACTCTGGCACAATTGAGGCTTTTTAACTCAATAAAAGTTAAACCGGAGTTTGAGTTCCAGGAGGATATTGAAATATTGCGGTTTTTTGATTTTGATGTACCCGTTCAAATGGTTGAGTTTTATTCATCATCAATGGCTGTTGACCGTCCTGAAGATGTAGTGGCAATTGAAAATTACCTGAAAGAAAATGGTGACGACTATTATATTTGACTTTGATGGGGTAATCCTTGATTCCATGCCCATCCGAAAACTTGGATTTGTTGAAGCACTGCGTGATTTTCCCCAGGATAAAGTTGATAAACTATTAAAATATCATGAACAAAATGGCGGACTGTCCAGATATCACAAATTTGAATATTTCTATAAACAAATCCTTCAGCAGCCCTTTGAACCATCTGATATACTTCAATTGGCGGATGCCTTTTCGAAAATAATGAAAGCTAGGCTGACGGATCCTGCCAATCTAATTCAGGAAACCCTTGAATTTATCAAAAAGAACAGAGAACGATACCGGTTTTTCATTGCTTCAGGATCCGATGAAAAGGAGCTCAGATATTTATGTGATGAGTTAGCTATTAGTGAATTTTTTGAATCTATTCACGGTTCGCCAACACCTAAAATAAAGTTGGTTGAAGATATACTGAGAAAATTTTCGCTACCCTCAACAGAAACTATTCTAATAGGAGATGCTCATAATGATTTTGAAGCGGCAAGTCGAAATAATATTGCTTTCTTCGGATTTAATAACATTGAATTGAAAAATCTGGGTACCGGTTACATATATTCGTTTGAATCCATTAATTTTTTCTGATGAACCGCATTTCAAAAACTGATTTTTTTGAAATGTTTTCTGACCCCTCCGTTTTTGATGCCGGAGAGTACAATTTCCTAAGGGTGATCCAATCGGCATTGTTAGGCAGGCCAGCAGAGCGAAATGGAAAAATGGCCCGAAGGAGTTTATTCTTGCAGCCATACTTCATTGTAAAGAGCTATTTACGGCTTCGTGCATTCAGAAAGAACAAACTTTCTGATTATTTCAAACCTGATCAAAAGTATTTATTCATTTGCCCTATTCGGTTTAGTAAGGATCCCGAATCGGGAATAGAAAAAAATAGTTATATAGAAAGAATTGTGGAGCTCCTTGTTAGGAAAAATTGCCATATACATTATAGAGGAATGCTCCCGGAAAGCGCTAAAATAGATTGCGACACTACTATTTCTGAATGGTTAAAGACACGTATACCTTATGGGTCTTTTGATAGGGACTGTATTCAGTTAATCAGGAAAACTTTCAACAACTTGCGAAAGAATCCAACATTGTCTACTGAGGATTTAGTTGAAATAAGACAAATGCTGGATGATTTTTGGTGGGAATCCAGGCTCTATTACTTCTATTTAAAACAATCAAATGTTTCAACGGCTTTTATTTATCCTGCGTATCAGAATGAAGCAGTGGTTTATGCGCTTCGCAAAGCTGGAATTAAAGTGATTGAATTACAACACGGGGTAATCAGTAAAGGCGCAAATTTTTATGTTTATCCCTCAGCTCTAAAAAAAATAAACAGAGATATTCTACTCCCTGATGAAATATGGGTATGGGGTTCTTACTGGAAATCAATTTTGCTTAAGGGGTTTGAATTTTCAGAAAATAAGATAAAGGTGGTTGGTGACTTTATCAAACGACCTGATTTGACTATGTTTTCTTCTCCCAAAGAAAAAGTGGTGCTGGTTACCCTTAGTACTGGTACGCAGTCTTTTTTCATTCCTTATATTAAGCAGCTATATGAACACATACTTAGACATCCAGGCTGGAAATTATGGATTAAACCTCATCCAGGCGACCCCAATAACGCGGTTTACGATGATGCTTTTAAAGGATACGAACTGCTTGAGATAATTGACAAAAACACAAATATTTTCCAGTGCTTGCAAAAGGCTACTATTCAGGTAAGTATTTTTTCAAATACCCTTTTTGAAGCAGTTGAAACTAGTACGGTAAGTTTTTGCCTTGATGTAGATAGTAAATACAAAGGGTTTGTAGAAGATGTAATTGCTGCCGGCGTAGCCTATAAATTGGATTCTGGGGAAGATCCAATCTGCCGAATGGAAGAACTACTCCACTCACATAAAGAGCCTGAAAGAGATATCTTTTTTTCAACCTTTTCAATTCCTCAAGTTTATTGATATTATGCATATAATGCGACAGTTGTTTTCTTTTTGGAGGTTGACTTATGCCCTCAAGAAGCAACAAGAGCGGCTAAACAATCGGAATATCAAGAGTCTTTTGAATCCTTCCTGGGAAAAAAAGATTCAGGCTTATAGTGTAATTGAAACAGATTGTGATTTGAAAGGTGATCCTGCGTATTTGGGAAGAGGGCTATATATTGGGAATTCCACACTTATTTATAATACCAGTTCAATAGGTGATTTTTGTTCTATTTCTTCAGGAGTTAAAATAGGCTTAGCTGCACATCCAAAACATATGCTTTCAACAAGTCCTCTCTTTTATTCAAGTGGAAGGGGGTTAATAAATGATTCGGATATTTTAACTGGTGTCGAAAAAATGGTAGAAATCGGACATGATGTTCTAATATCCGCTAACGTTCTTATCCTGGAAGGAGTTAAAATTGGAACGGGAGCCATAATTGGTGCCGGCGCTGTAGTTGTAAAGAATGTAGAACCATATACCATCGTAGCAGGCGTACCAGCTAAAGTTATCGGCAAGCGTTTTTCAGATGATGTGATTCAACATCTACTTAATAGCAAATGGTGGGAACTGGATATTCAGAATATCCTGCAGTTGCCCTTTTTGAAAGATGCATCTAAAATAGAATTTAACAGGTAATACGGATGCTCGTTTCTGTCATCATTCCCTGCTATAATGTTGCCAGTTTTATTGGAGAATGCCTGAAATCTGTCTATGAGCAGACATATCACCCCCTGGAAGTGATTTGTGTAAATAACAATTCTACGGATGAGACCCTCTATTACCTACAAACATTACGCGAAACCCTCTATCCTGATCTGTTGATTTTGGAAGAATCAAAAAAGGGGGCGAATGCTGCCAGAAATTGTGGACTGCAAAAAGCAACTGGTGAGTGGATCCAGTTTCTGGATGCAGATGACTTGCTATTACCCACCAAAATAAGCCTTCAACTGACAACGATAAAAAAAACCGGGTTTTCGGGTTTTGTCGCTGCAAAGGCAACCAGGCTTAAAGTAAACGGAGAAAAATATACTTATGAGCTTCAGGAAGCGGATCCTTATCTCGCTGCCTTTATAGGGAAAGCTGGAACTACCTGCTCCAATCTCTGGAGTAAAGAATGGTTAAACAAGGTGAGTGGCTGGAATGAATCCATCCAGAGTTCTCAGGAAACTGACCTCATGTTTCGGTTATTGCTAGCTGGTTGCCCCGTTATGTTTGATACCAATTCTTATACCATTCTCCGGGATCGTATAAGTGGCCAGATTTCGCAGTCTGATCCGTCCAGAAGATGGAGTCAGCTGATTCTCACCAGGCTTCATTTTCTAAAAAATATTCGGGAGCATTACCCGGCTGCTTATGAAAGAAATCAACAACTGTTTTGTACTTTTCTGATGTCGTCTTTATTGACGCTAGCAACCTACAACCGACCCAAAGCATTGGAACTGTATAGGCTAATGAACTTCACTTCCTGGAAACCAACCGAAGGATATGGAATTAGTCGTGGTAAAGCGGTATTATTGAAAGTAATTGGTTTTCCTCTTTTCACCAGGTTGAGATAACGTATCCATAAAACAACCATGATCATCTATCTTACAGTTGGCGACCAGCCTTCTGGTGTGTTTAATAGTCAGGTAATCGATTTTGTCAACTTTCTTTCAGCTTCAACTTCCCAAAAAGTGAAACTGGTTGCCTTTCTATCCATTCGGGGCTTTTTTTCAAATCGTCGCGGGATTCGCAAAAAATGCCCCAACGCATTAGTTCTTCCTATGCTTCCCAGGATTAAAAACTGGGAAAAAAACAAATACCTGTTTCATACCTGTTTGATATTGTTTCGTTTGAAACCCTCCCTTATCATGGGCAGAAATGTGCTTGCAACACTCATTGCTTTAGATGCAAAGCAAAAGGGATTAACAAATAAGGTGCTATTCGATGGCAGGGGTGCGATCAGTGCAGAATGGAATGAATACAGGGTCGTAGAAGACAGGTATCTTGAAAAAAACATTCTGCAATGGGAACAAATTGCAGTGCTTAAAACTGATTGGAGAATTGCTGTCTCCAAAAAACTGGTTGAATTCTGGGAGAAAAGTTTTCATTACAAACCGGGACATGAAACTGTAATTCCCTGCACACTGGATCAATCCTATGAAAAGGTTGAAATAAGTGAAGCGCAAATGCTGGCTGCAAAAGAAAGGGCAGGATTGGCACCTGATAAAATAACCCTTGTTTATAGCGGTTCTACTGCAGGATGGCAGTCCAGTTCTTTACTACAGGTATTGCTGGAGCAACAACTGGAAAATCAAACTGACTTGCAAGTTCTTTTTTTATCTGAAGAAACCGTCACCATCCAATTCCTGGCTGCCAAATACCCTGGCAGAATTAAGTCGCGCTTACTTCCTCCCAACCAGGTAGCCAACTATCTCTGTGGCTGTGATTATGGTTTGCTTGTTCGCGAACAGACCAATACTAACCGGGTAGCTGCTCCTGTGAAATTTGCAGAATATCTTGCTTGTGGATTAAAAGTGCTCATTTCACCTAATCTTGGCGATTATAGTGAGCTTGTACAAAGGGAATCGCTTGGGTATTTGTCAACCGCTCTACCAGCTCAACTGGAAAAAATATCACTTTTAGATAAAACAAGGATTCAACAATTTGCGTTACAACACTTTATTAAACAAAACTACCTTCCGGATTACCTGGAAATCATAAATCAAACTACCTAATTTGAGAGTTTTAGTTACAGGTGGAGCAGGATTCATTGGTTCCGCCATTATTCAAAAATTGCAGGAAAAAGCAGACGAGGTTTTTGTAATTGACAACCTTTCTTTTGGCAATCGTTCCTTTATTTCGATACCGGATGATCGCTTTTACAAACTGGATATCCGCAACGAAGCTGAGGTGGTGGAGGCACTTGACGAAATACAACCGGAAATTGTTCTTCATCTGGCTGCTATTCACTTTATTCCCTATTGCAATAAACATCCGTTTGAAGCTTCGGATATCAATATTCGGGGTACGATGAATTTGCTCAAAGCAATAAAAGCCTGTGGGTCTGTAAAACAGTTTTTTTTCGCTTCTACGGCTGCGGTTTATCCAATTCTGGATGGGCCAATTCCCGAAACAGCCGAAAAAAAACCGTTGGATATTTATGGACTGACCAAATTGGTTGGCGAAGAATTGTCTGAAAAGTTTCACCTTGAAACGGGTATCCCCACTATTATCTGTCGTTTCTTCAATGCTTTTGGTCCGAATGAAACCAATCCTCACCTGATTCCTGAAATTCAGCAACAGGTGAATAACGGAAAACGTATCATACAACTAGGTAACCTTGATCCCAAACGCGATTTTATACATACTTCTGATATGGCAAATGCCATTGATGCATTGCTGCAACATGTTAACATGGGTTTTGAAATATTTAATTTAGGGAGAGGTATCGAATACTCTGTGGTAGAGGTTGTGAAAGCTTTTGAGGCTCATTTGGATGAAGCAATAGAAATCGAAGTTGACCCGGAAAGAGTACGAAAAGTGGAACGGATGCACCTGCTAAGTGATATCAGTAAAATTACCAGTTTCACTGGATGGAAGCCTGTAGTTTCACTGGAAGAAGGAATTGAAACACTGATCAGGGGCTAAATCACTTTTCGATATTATGCATATCGCGTTTTGTACGGATGGAATTTATCCATTAATGACAGGGGGAATGCAGAAACATTCCCGTTTATTGGTGGAATCATTGAGTGCTTATGAAGACCTTAGCATCACCGTTCTTCATCCTCATTCTGAAACAATATTTAATTCCCCGAGGATTCAGGAGATTCAGCTACGTCCCATTAATTCAAACAAGAACTACCTGCTCGAATCTTATAGATATTCACAACAGGTAGCTGATAAGCTGAATGATATTCAGCCGGATATAATTTATTCTCAGGGACTCTCAGTATGGGCTGGGATAAAAAATTTTTCCAACCGACTTATTATCAATCCGCATGGACTTGAACCTTACCAGGCGATAGGATGGAAGCACAGGCTGCTTGCAATACCTTTTCAACATATATTTTCCCATCTGTTTAAAAATTGCGCTCGGATTGTATCCCTTGGGGGCAAATTATCCGAAATTCTTCGAAAACATTGCGCTCATGAAAAGCAATTAGTGGTACTTCCGAACGCTATTAACCTTTCTAATACATCAGCTGGGTTTCAACGTATACCTTCCTTACCTGTAAAAGTCTTATTTCTTGGAAGATTTGCGACTAATAAGGGAATTGATATCCTGTTTGAAGCAATTCAACAGCTAAACTCCACTGGATATACTAATACATTCAACTTTATTTTAGGTGGCAAAGGTCCATTGTATGAACACTATCGTTCCCAGCCACAGCCGGCGAATGTAAAATTACTGGGCTTTGTGAAAGACGAAGATATTGATGCCCTTTATCGGAATAATGAACTTTTTATTTTACCTACTTTGTTCGAAGGAATGCCTACTGTGGTGTTGGAAGCTATGAGCTGGAAAATGCCCGTGATTGTTTCCGACGTTGGTGCTACCGCCGAACTGGTAGATGCTGCCAATGGATATCTGGTAAGGCCCGGTAAAGTAGAAGACCTGGTTCAGTCCTTGCTTGGATACGCAGCTGCTTCATTGGAGATTAAACTGTCATTGGGAAATGCTTCGTATAGCCGGGTAATGAACCAGTTTACCTGGAAAGCTGTGGCTGCTCGTCATCGGGATTTATTTTATGCGTTGTTACATGAAACTCAGTAGTGTTTTTTTTCTGTTTTTTATTTCTTTGTCGCTCTTTGCGCAGGAGGAGCCAGTTGCTTACTTGAATTTTGATTCAGCCAAATCATTAAAAACGACCTGCGAATTAAAACAAGTGGTTGGTGTTTCCGGTACTGGAATTGATTTGCAAAACAACAAGTGTTTGTTTATTACCAGTGGTTTGCCTAAGCAAAAGAGCAAGGCAATGACAATAGCATTTTGGATGAAAGGAGACCGTTTTCAGTTTTTATGCTTTCCCCGGCCTCATTTTTTACTTCAATTGAATATGACGGGGTTATTGTTCAGGACCACTCAAATACAATCAGACGGCAGTTCAAAAATTCAGGATTTAAAAATTGCCTTCACTGGAGTCGATCGTTCTTCTTTCAGTTATTATGCGGATCGGGAGTGGCATCATTTTGTTTTCATTGTGGATACAGAAAAAAAGATCAAACAGATTTGGGTGGATGGCGTGTCACCTGCTGGATTTACTGCTTCACTCGAAACCAATGCTCCGGTATTGTTAAGTAATAACGACGGGTTTCGGTTTACTTCGGCGATAGATGAGTTAAAGTTTTTTTGGAACGCGGTTAATGGTGCTCAACTTTTTTCCAGTGCGGGTTATGCTGAAGAAAAAAAAGCAGTTCCCAATCTCCAGTCAGCAATGTTTGATTCGCTGGATTTTGCACCTGGATATCCAGTATATACTGTACACGCAAAGGATCAGCTAAAACATTTTCCGCGTCCCCGATTTTATTCCAATAGCCCGCTACCACGTAATATGTCGTGGATGGATATCCAATACCTTCATGGGGAACTGGGAGTGGTAAATCCAGCTACAGCAGTAACTCTTGTTGATGAGCTGGCCAGTAACTGGAATTATTACGTTGAAATACCATTGCTCAGAACCACTGCAGAAGCCGCTTCAAAAGCCTACTCCAATCCAAATCATATAGCAGGTGCTTTGATTAATTTTGCAAATCAGCATCCCAGCCTGCCCGTTGCCCTAATAACCTTACAAGTGCAAAATAAACCTTCGTACATGTGGTCGCAAAACCAGCCATCAAACTACTACATGAAGGAAACAAACGGGAAATTTATACTTCGGGGTAACCGAAAATTGCATTCCCCTCTCATGCCGCTGGATATTGTTCAAAAAGACGCTGAAGTTAGCGCAGGTTATATTCAACAATTAATGAAACAATTGAAGCAACCACCTGCTCTTATAAATGAAAATGGAGAAATTTTCGGACATACCATAAAGGAAGATTATCTAAAAAGAGATCCTGCCGTATGGAAAAATTTTAAAGCATCAGGCCTTAGCGCTGCGCAGTACAGCGGACGTTTTCAATACAAACAGGACTCCACTTACATGCGTACTATTCTTAAAAACACTACTGCGGATGCCCATTTCAGTTTTTACAATACGTCCGCCATTCAACCGGCCTACTGGCCAGACTATGCCATGCGCAGGAAAGTTAACAGGTGGAATGATTCAGTTATTTATCCAACACCGGATTTCTATCCCTCTACGCCTGACAATTGGGCTACAGGGAGAGGCGCGCTCAATGGGTTTGGGGTTATTAGTGAAGGCAGAAAAAAAGAAATAGAGTTGGGCGATCGTTTTTTTTCTCCTTTCGTTTCTGCAGGTTGGGGAGCAGAAGAAAAAAATATCCGGCCATCTCAGTGGCTTGCACTGCTTAAGTCAATGGTTATGCTGGGTGCTGATTTCTTTTATACCGGCTATTTTAATATTACAGGAAAAAATGGAAAATGGCCTAATGGAGTAGGGCCCTATGATCCCAGAGGATATATATACCAGGCAGCCATACCAGCTTACGCGCAGGCTATCCGCTCCTGGGTGCCAGAGTTTTTTACAAAAGGCAAGCTGCTCGACCCGGGTGATTATTCAGATACAAGGAAAGCATTTCGCTATAAGGGGTTGGCTGAAAATGAACTCATCCTCGTGCGGAAATGGAATAACCGCTACTTGATTTATGGCAGCATTCAACCATCCAGTAATCTTAAAGGGAATATTCCAACAAGTATAAATACACAGATTAAATTGGAGGGTGCTACTATTGAATTTGAAATCAGAAAGCAAGGCAGTCTGTATGTCCTGGATCTTACAGAAAAAAAGCCGGTTTTTTACCAGTTGGATCAATGGCATCAGCCGGAGCATCCCTATTTCTGGAATTCTTCTACCCTGCAGCATGGCGTAGTATACGAATCAGTGGACGGACCCGTTGAGCGGGTGGTGACCAATTTCAAAGAGTTCAACTTTACAAAGTCGCGTTCTCACCTTATAATCGGAACAGCTGGAATAGCCCGTTATGATGGATTATCGCTTAAGCCAGGCCAATATACACTTTTGTTTGAAGGAAGAGCTCTGAAGCCCGGAACGATTATAGAACTGGAAATACCCGAAATCAGGTTTTCAAAACGCATCACTATTTCGGATGCGTCTGTTGATTTAATTGAATTGAATATCAATACACCGATTAATCGTGTGATCTGGAAGACGCTTGCCGGTGAATTTGCACTATCCCATTTTTCATTTACACCCAATTAAATCCGGATGAGGATATTATTTTTATATACTGAACTCGCCGAGTATACCATTGCCTGCCTGAATGCATTGAAACAACAAGGCGTATCTGTTTCGGTAGTGCACTTCCCGATAAATCCTGAAGCTCCGTTTGCATTTAATCTGGAAGGTGTGGGCTCCTTTCATGATTTGTCCGGAATACATTCTTATACCGAACTTGAAAAATTAGTGGATGATTTTAATCCACATAAAATTGTATGCAGTGGATGGATTAATAAGTGGTACCTGAGGATTTGCAGGAAATGGTCAAATCGTGCAGTTTGTATCCTGACCATGGACAACCACTGGAATGGCAGCCTGAAACAACAACTCATGACAATAGGTGGAAAACTGTTGTTGCGGAAATGGTTTAAAAAAATTTGGGTGCCAGGAACGCCGCAAAAAAACTATGGGCTCCGCCTTGGATTTGGCGAATCCCAAATCATGACCGGCTTCTATACAAGCGATGTCGATCGGTTTGAGGCACTTGGACAAAAAGCAATTGAACAAAAAACACGCGTTTTCCCGAAAGTATTACTTTGTGTAGCCCGCTACATTCCAGCCAAAGGATATCAGGAACTCTGGGATGCATTTATTAAATGGCAGGAACTCGAACCCAATGACTGGGAGTTATGGTGTGCAGGTAGCGGAGAGGGATATCCCCAAAGAACCATTCATCCAAAGATCCGCCACCTTGGTTTCGTACAAAAGGAGCAATGGCCGGGTATTATAGAGTCTGCAGGTGTTTTTATATTGATGAGCCGTTTTGAACCCTGGGGAGTGGTAGTCCAGGAATTTGCTGCTGCAGGCTTTCCATTAATGCTGACGAAAGAAGTAGGAGCAGGAGAACTTTTTCTTCAACGTGGAAATGGATGGCTACTGGAGTCCAATACTCCTGAATACCTGATTCCTGTATTTCGCAATTTGAATCAGCTGGAAACGGAAGAGTTGATTCAAATGGCACGAAAAAGTCAGGAGCTTGCTAGACTGCTAACTCCTGCAGGCTGGGCCACTCGTTTGCGGGAAGCCTGAGCTCTTTTGTAGGTCAGCAATTTGTTCGAAACATAGTATATAAAGAAAAACAAAAAGAAACCGACATTGATGTAATTGCCATTGCGAATAAGCCCCAGTACGATATAAACAAAAATGGCATAATTGATGGCTGCCAGGTTGCGGCTCTGTTCATTATAAACGGTTGATTTGGGAGCAAAGAATACAATTACCGAAGTGAGAAATAAAACAAGTCCCAGTAATCCGGTTTCTGACATCAACCGTAAAAACCGGGAATTAGCATCCTGCTGGTTTTGTGCTCCGTATCCTTTCAGGTAATTTTTTGGAAAATATTTTAAAAACGCATCTTCATAAATCAGGGGATGCGATCCCAGCCCTGATCCAAATAATGGGTTGTCCAAAAATGAATCGCGTGCAATAATATAATTAGAATACAATGCAAAAGTGCTGGAATTGGATTTGCCTGCTTCTTTTATATCAATCTCTGTAGAGAGGAAAAGTGAGGTAGTGTCATTGTATCGTTTGTTGATGAGGTCAACATTTTCAATCAGGTAAAAAACTAGTAAGGCCACCGGAGCCAAAAACAAGGGGGCGAAAATGATACGATTTCTTCTCACGTTGAAAAAATCATTCAGGTACAACCCAAAAAAAGCAGCTAAACCAATACCCATAACAGCAGTGGAAGAATAGGTTACCAGGTAACAGGTCAGTAAAACCAGGTATTTAAACTTGGCGGTATGCCAGGTTCTTTTAAAATAGCAGGTATAATAAACAATTGCAGGAGTGATGGCCATTGCCAAATAAAATGGTTCTCCCATTATTCCATACTCACGATATTGAAAAGTCCCATCCTGTAACACTTTGGTAAGGTGAATACCTCCAATGTGCAGCAGGTTATCAATAACTCCATGAAGCGCTACCCAGAAGGCAAATACCAGGTAGTAATTAAATATCCTGGCAATATCGTATTTAAAAACTCTGATAACGTTATAATAGGTTACGGAGGTGAACAAGATGCCGAATACCTGTTTTACCAACTCAAAGCCCAGTATACCTCTAACTAGGGTAACAAAAACACTAGCAGTAATTATAGAAAGTAGTCCCAGGTTAAACCAGCGGGGGGGCATCGTAATCTGGTATCCTTTTATTGGAAGTGAGAGTAGGAAAAAGAGAAAAATAGGATAATAATAATAGAAATCAAATGGTAGTCCCCCTCCTCTGATTGCTTTATCCAGAAAAACAGAGAAGATACAAAGCAGTCCCAGTTTCTGAGCAATGTCCAATTTGTCTTTCTTCTTTTTCATGCTTAGTCTTGCAAATTAAATCTATTTGTTGTTCAACCTATTAATAAATGTGCGGCATATCAGGCATTCTTTCTTTCACTAATACGAACACGCTCGAGGAGCAAATCCATGAAATGACGGATGCCATCGCCCACCGTGGTCCGGATGCTGCCGGTCATTTTGTTGAAGGCCGTATTGCTCTTGGTCACCGCCGCCTTTCAATAATTGATCTAAGTCCTTCCGGTAACCAGCCTTTCTGCAGTGCAAACCAACGGTACCAGCTTGTATTCAATGGAGAGATCTATAATTTCCGGGAAGTAAAAGCAACCATTACTGATCATGCTTTTAAAAGTACCGGTGATACCGAAGTGCTGATAGAAGCCTGGAGCCGCTGGGGATTAGCTGCCCTTCCCAAATTCAAAGGCATGTTTGCTTTTGCGATCTGGGACCGTCAGGAAGAAGCCCTCTGGCTGGTACGCGATCGCCTCGGGGTGAAACCACTGTATTACTCCCATCAGCCAAATGGCTTGATATTCTCTTCTGAAATTCGCTCCATTCTTGCAAGTGGATTGGTTAAAAAAGAATTGAATACGGATTCACTGGCAGGTTATTTCCGCTACCAATCAGTTCCCGGCCCACATACGATCATTAAAGGCATCCAGGAATTGAAAGCCGGTTACTGGATGAAAATCAAAGATGGCAAGATGGAGAGTGGCAGCTGGTGGGATATACAATCAGGCAGAGGGTTTGTGCCACCTGAATCAAGACGGCATGCACAATCGGAAATCCTCCGCCTTCTTCGCCTGGCAGTGCAACAAAGATTGGTGAGTGATGTCCCTGTCGGTGCTTTTTTATCCGGCGGTATCGACTCCAGTGCTGTGGTTGCTCTTATGGCTGAAGTGAGCAACCGCCCTCCTGAAACCTTTAATATCAGCTTTAGTGAAAAGGGCTTCGATGAAAGCGGTTATGCGGAATTGGTAGCCAAAAAATTCAATACCCGTCACCATACCATTTTGCAAAAGCCGGAATACATGCTGGAAAACCTGCTACCTGCACTGGATGCAATGGACACTCCCAGTGGAGATGGTATCAACAGTTATGTAGTATCCAAAGCAATCCGGGATGCAGGTATAACTGTTGCGCTTTCAGGTATTGGTGGTGATGAATTATTTGCAGGTTATCCCTTTTTCCGGCAATTCCGTCAATTGCAGCAATTCAAGAACAGCTGGGTGCTTACAAAACCGCTTCGCAAATTGATTGCGTCAATTATTAGTAATACAACAAGCCGAAAAGACCGTTTGAAACAACTGCTCAACCTTCCCTCACCTCAGATTGAGCAACTGTATCCGATATTCAGACAGATCATAACACCGGCAGCATATCGAAAACTTATACGGCTTGATCTGCCCTCTACTGACATCGTGCAACAAGCTCTGGCGCAACTTGAACAGTTACATAATTTCCCTGAGTACTCACAGGTATCAGTAGCCGAATACTTGGGATATTCCCAATATACCTTGCTAAAAGATACAGATCAGATGAGCATGGCCGTTAGCCTGGAAGTGCGGGAACCATTTTTTGATCATGAGCTGATCGAATATGTATTACAGCTTCCTGATCAACTGAAAGAACCCGCATTCCCAAAGCAGTTGCTGGTGGAATCGCTGGGGGATCGCCTGCCTTTTGAAATTGTTCATCGCCGTAAACAAGGCTTCATTTTCCCCTGGGAGCATTGGATGAAAACGGAGTTGCGAGCTTTTTGTGAAGGAGAAATTCAAGCAATTTCCCATCGGGAGTTTATTAATGGCCGCGCGCTTCAGGTGCAATGGCAACAGTTTCTGAAGGGGGATCCTTCTATCCGCTGGATGGAAATCTGGTTATTTGTTATCCTCTCTTACTGGTTACGGAAAAATGAAAACGGATAAACTGGTTATACTAATCTTCTCCGATTGGTACGCTCCTGGCTTCAAAGCGGGCGGACCTATCCAATCCTGCGTAAACCTCGTTCGTTATCTTTCTGATCAATACTGTTTTTTTGTGGTTTGTGGGGATCGGGACCTGGGAGATGCCCAGCCTTATGAAAATGTCCCTCTGGATCAATGGGTCAACGGCCTATCCGGAGAAACCATATTTTATACTGATAGCAGAACCCTCAGCAGGCAAAAGATCCGTCGTATTATTACCGAACTGAATCCACATGCAGTGTATCTGAACAGTATGTTTTCGATTCCCTTTACGATCCTGCCTATATTGGTTTGCTGGCAACTGAAAAACCGGCCACTCGTGGTTTTGGCCCCCAGAGGTATGTTGCAGGCCGGTGCCCTGCAGTTAAAAGCCAGCCGAAAAAAAATATTCCTTCAGCTTTTTCGTCTCCTGGGCTGGCAGCAGATCATTCGCTTTCAGGCTACCGATGCTCAGGAACTCAAAGATATCCGACAGCATTTCCCTTCTGCCTCTGCGCTGATTGCCGAAAATATTCCAAATCGCCTGCCGGATGGTCCACCTCCGGCAACCAAAGAACCCGGCATCCTGAATCTGGTATTTATTTCCCGGATCCATCCCAAAAAAAACCTGCTCTTCCTCCTGGAATTACTTACAGAATGGCCAGGCAAAGCCCAACTAACACTCGATATTTACGGTGATGCCGGAGATCCTGCCTATGATAGCCAGTGCAAATCGCTGGCTGAACAACTCCCACCTGGGAGGGTTGTACGCTTCATGGGCCCCATAGAAAATAAGCTGGTTTTTGCCACTCTCGCGGCCTACCACGCCTTTGTGCTACCTACAAGAGGAGAGAATTTCGGTCACGCTATTTTTGAAGCACTGGAAACAGGTAAACCGGTGCTCATCAGCGATCAAACACCCTGGCGAAACCTGGAAGCAGGAAATGCAGGCTGGGATATACCTTTGGACAGAAAAGACCGTTATTGGAAAGCATTGGATCAACTGGCAATCATGGATCAAACAGCATACAATCTCTGGTCGGCCAAAGCCCGAAGCCTTGCTCAACAGTACGTGGAGCAGGCAGGATTCCGGACTAAATATGAGGAACTGTTCGCATGAGTAAAACTGATTTATCTGCATATAACAACAACTGGTACCCACCAACCATCGGTGCTCCTTCCTGGAAACGCCTGCTCTGGTATGGTACAAGTCTTGTTTTCTTCGAATCGGCCTGGCTACCGTTTAACAGCCTGAAAATTGGATTGCTCCGGGCTTTTGGAGCCAGGGTCGGTAAAGGAGTGGTAATCAAACCCCGGGTTCAGATCAAATACCCCTGGCTGCTCAGCATCGGGGATCATAGCTGGATTGGCGAAGGCGTTTGGATTGATAACCTCTGTCAGGTGCAGGTTGGTGCACATGCCTGTTTATCGCAGGGCGCCTATCTCTTAACCGGCAATCACAACTATAAAAAAGCATCGTTTGACCTGATGGTTGCACCTATTACTCTCGAAGACGGGGTTTGGATTGGAGCGAAAGCAGTTGTTTGTCCGGGTATAACCTGCTACAGTCACAGCGTTTTAAGCGTTGGTTCAATAGCTACTACCAACCTGGAAGCATATTTGATTTACCAGGGTAACCCGGCCTTGCCCATCAAAAAAAGAACGATAGACCAGTGAAGATGGACCCCCTTGTAACAATTATTACGGCTACCTATAACAGTGCGGCTACCCTTGCTGACACCCTGGAAAGCGTAGCCAGTCAAACCTATCCGAAGATCGAACACCTCATAATTGATGGCGTATCAACAGATGATACAGCAGCTATTGCATGTCAATATCCCCACGTAGCCCGGTTTGTTTCAGAACCGGACAAAGGCCTGTATGATGCTATGAATAAGGGTATAATGCTGGCTTCAGGGCACATTATCGGTATTTTGAATTCAGATGATTTTTATGCCAATAACCAGGTGATTGAAAAAATCGTGGAGCTTTTCCAGGACCCCGATACACTGGCAGTTTATGCTGATCTTCAATATGTTGACGCAGTGGATACCAACAAAGTAATTCGTCATTGGAAAGCTGGTATTTACGATCAACAGGCTTTCTATTATGGCTGGATGCCACCCCACCCGAGTTTTTTCGTTCGTAAACAATTGTATGAGCAATGCGGCGTTTTTAATACCAGTTTCCGGCATTCAGCCGATTATGAGCTGATGCTCCGGTTGCTGCTGCGTTACAATGCTCCTGCTGCCTATTTACCGGAAGTGGTGGTGAAGATGCGGATGGGCGGACAAAGCAATGCAAGTTTTAAAAATCGCTGGAATGCCAACCGGGAAGATCGCCGGGCCTGGACTGTCAACGGTTTGACCCCGTATTTTTTTACCCTACCTTTGAAGCCGTTTAGAAAAATTGGACAATTCCTTATCAAATAAACTATAATGTCGAAAGTTGCTTTAGTTACCGGCATCACCGGACAGGACGGTGCCTACCTCGCAGAACTCTTATTAAATAAAGGGTATACAGTGCATGGCATAAAACGCCGCGCCTCCCTTTTTAATACGGATCGGATTGATCACCTCTACCAGGATCCCCACGAAAAAAATGTGCGGATGCACCTGCATTATGGTGATCTGACTGATAGCACCAACCTGATTCGTATCATCCAGGAAACCCAGCCGGATGAAATTTATAACCTGGCCGCCATGAGCCATGTGCATGTGAGTTTTGAAACCCCGGAATATACGGCCAATGCTGATGGTATAGGTACCCTTAGAATACTGGAAGCGGTTCGTTTACTCGGACTTACCAAAAAAACCAAGGTTTACCAGGCTTCTACTTCTGAATTATATGGGCTGGTTCAGGCTGTACCCCAGAGTGAAACCACTCCCTTCTATCCTCGCTCTCCCTATGCGGTGGCTAAAATGTATGCGTACTGGATTACCGTAAACTACCGCGAAGCCTATGGTATGTTTGCGGTGAACGGGATTCTGTTTAATCACGAATCTCCACTAAGAGGTGAAACCTTTGTAACCCGAAAGATCACCCGTGGTGTGGCGAAAATTGCACTGGGTATGCAGGATAAGATTTACCTGGGTAACCTGAATGCGCGGCGCGACTGGGGTCATGCGAAGGATTATGTGGAAGCCATGTGGCGAATCCTGCAGCAGGATACCCCGGAAGATTATGTAATTGCAACTGGTGTAACTACCCCGGTTCGGGAATTTGTACGGATGGCATTTGCCGAAGTGGGAATCGAAATTGAATTCAGCGGTGCTGAAGAAAAAGAAGTAGCCAAAATTGTTAGCTGCTCTAATCCGGAATTCCAGTTGGAAGCCGGTAAGGAAGTAGTAGCCGTGGATCCAAGATATTATCGTCCGACTGAAGTGGACCTGCTGATTGGTGACCCCACCAAAGCACAGACTAAACTGAATTGGAAACCCAGGTATGATCTGGCTGGCCTGGTAAGTGAAATGGTAGCTGCGGATGTGGACAGCTTCAGAAAGGAGAAGTTGCTGAAGGAGAGTGGATATTATGTGAAGAATCAGTATGAATAAGTGAGACGTCAGACGTGAGATGTGAGATATGAGACGAAGAAAAAAACAATGAAAAAATGGATTTGACAAGTAAGATTTATATAGCTGGACATAGGGGAATGGTGGGATCGGCGATCCAGAGAAGATTGCAGGCGGCGGGGTTTACAAATTTTGTGACTCGTACCTCAGCACAGTTGGATTTAAGGAATCAACAGGCGGTAGCTGATTTTTTTGCAGCTGAGAAGCCGGATTATGTGTTTTTGGCAGCAGCAAAAGTGGGTGGTATTCATGCGAATAATACCTTTCGTGGGGAATTTCTTTATGATAACCTGATGATCCAGAACAATGTGATCCATCAGAGTTATGTAAACGGAGTGAAGAAATTATTGTTCCTGGGCTCTTCCTGTATTTATCCCAAGCTGGCGCCACAGCCATTAAAGGAAGAATACCTGCTGACCGGAGAGTTGGAGCCTACCAATGAGCCTTATGCTATTGCTAAGATAGCTGGTATCAAATTATGTGATGCCTACAGAAGCCAGTATGGCTGCAATTTCATTTCGGTAATGCCAACGAATTTATATGGCCCGAATGACAACTATGATTTGAATAACAGCCATGTGTTGCCGGCACTGATTCGGAAATTCCATGAGGCCAAGCTGGCCAATGCGCCATCTGTAACCATGTGGGGAACAGGAACACCAAGAAGGGAGTTCCTGCATGCAGATGACCTGGCGGATGCCTGTTATTACCTGATGGAAAATTACAATGAACCCGGACTGGTGAATATTGGGGTGGGCGATGACATCCCGATCAAGGAGCTGGCCATGTTGATTAAAAAAGTAGTGGGATACGAAGGTGAAATCGAGCATGATTTAACCAAACCTGATGGAACACCTCGTAAATTGATGGATGTCAGCAAATTGCATTCAATGGGATGGAAACATAAGATAGGGTTGGAAGCCGGCTTGCAGCAGGTATATGCCGAATATGCCTTAGTTTAGTAGTATGAACAACCTTATCAGAGTGGGAATTATTGAAGACAATAATTACCTGCTGGAAAACTACCGCGAATTTTTTTCTCATTACAATGATATTGAGCTGCTCTTTAGTTACCAGAGTTTGGAAGACTGGGAAGCAACGACTCAGCAGACTGATGATCCAGATGTGATTTTGCTGGATCTGGTATTGCCAGGTAAAAACGGAATGGAAGGAATAGGCCTGCTTCGGCGGGCCTTTCCATTGGTGAAAATCCTGGTAATATCGGGAGACGATCGGCAGGAAGCGGTGGTGGATAGCCTCAAACTGGGAGCAAATGGCTTCCTGGTAAAACCCGGGCAATTTGCGGAAGTGTATAGGGCGGTGGTGGACGTTTTCAGGGATAGCGCTTATTTATCCCCAAAAGCGGCATTTCGGGTAGTAGCTCATATTGGTAGCCGTGTGGAGGATCAGCTTGCCAAACGACTAACCAAAAGAGAACTGGAACTAGTTCTTTTATTAAGGGAAGGATTAACATATAAAGAGCTGGCAGAGAAAATGTTCGTATCGGTTTATACCGTGAATCACCATTTGAAAAAAATCTATGCCAAACTAAATGTCGAAAGTAAGAGTCAATTAATAAGCAAAGTGCTGAATAAAAGTTTTTAATGGAGAAGACCTTTTGTTTTATTATTCCCAGAACACCCCGACAGTATAGAACGGAGTTCAGGGATTTTTTGTGGAGGCAAACCGTACAATCTCTTAGGAACCAATTATACGGGAATTGGTGGGCTATAATAATAGGAGAACGCGAGGAATTGGGAGATAACCGCTTTTATTTCGTGGAACAGGACATGGTTCCTAAAAAAAAGAAGCTTATTTATGCTTTGGAATATTTAAAAGGAATGGAAAGGATGCCGGATTACCTGATCCGGCTGGATGATGATGATCTTTTTTCAGCTAAGGCTCTTGAGCAGTTGAAAAATCAGGAGGCTGATTGCCTGGCAGACTTTTACCATAGTTTTATTGAGATAATTACCGGTAAAATTACGCAGCAGCAACGCAACTGGCTGGCGAATACCGTGGCTCATAAAACGGAACATGCTTACCAGTTGGTGGATTCTTCTGATCCTGAGTCCTATCTCCTGGTGCAGGATCATAGCCAGGCCTGGCAACCATATTATGAAGGATTGCGGGTTCATTATATCAATAAAATGGAGCCGTTTTATGTACGGATACTGTCACCGGTATCAATCACTTCTCAGGCTGCCGGTAAAACTGGTAAGGCGGCCAATGATTATCTCCAATATCTGCTGGGGTTCGGAAGCTGGTCGACCAAACCAACCGAAATAAAAGGGTTTGAAAAGGCATTGGAGGGGCTGAAAGATGCAGGAGCATATTTACCTGAATTAGGGATGCCAGAATTTCGTTTTCCTGTTTTATCCCTTTTAAAAAACCAGCTAATGGAATTCTTGCGTAAGGATTATTAGATTGTAAATTTGATCATTATTACTCAAATGAGTAGTAATTGTAGGAATATGTGGCAATACTTTTGCACGGTCGAAAAACGCATGCCAGAACCTGTTGATTATCATCCTATTTAAGGGTAACTAGCAGTGCTGACTACCTTGGTAGTCAATTGATATTCTATTGTTTATACCTTACCCTGGTTGCTAATATGTGACTGAGGAGGCGAAGCTATACTTAAACCAACCATGAATACAGACAGAAAAATTGCGGTTATCGGCCTAGGATATGTAGGCCTGCCGCTGGCAGTGGAGTTTGCCAAAAAATTCCCCACCGTAGGATTTGATATTAATGAGAGAAGGGTAAATGAATTAAATCAAGGAAAGGATTTTACCCTGGAAGTATCTGATGAGGACCTTGCTTCAGTAAAAGGGAAATTGCAGATTTCCTGTACCCTTGATGATCTCAAGGAATGTACTCGTTTTATTGTAACGGTACCAACGCCAGTAGACCGGTATAATCAGCCAGATCTGACTCCTTTGAAGAAAGCCAGTGAAACGGTTGGGAAAGTATTGAAAAAGGGCGATATCGTTATTTATGAATCAACCGTTTACCCGGGAGTAACGGAGGACTATTGTGTTCCGGTACTCGAGAAGGTAAGCGGTTTGTTATTTAATAAAGATTTTTTTGCAGGTTATTCTCCCGAGCGGATCAATCCAGGTGATAAGGAGCGTACTCTGACGAAAATTCGCAAAATCACCTCTGGTTCTACTCCGGAAGTAGCGGCCGAGGTAAATGATTTGTATTGCTCTATCATTACCGCTGGAACATTTCAGGCAGCATCCATAAAAGTGGCGGAAGCGGCCAAAGTAATAGAGAATGCGCAGCGTGATATTAATATCGCCTTTGTAAATGAGTTGGCCAAGATTTTCAACCGCTTACATATTGATACCAGGGCGGTATTGGAAGCTGCCGGAACCAAGTGGAATTTTTTGCCTTTCCAACCAGGACTTGTAGGTGGGCATTGCATTGGGGTGGATCCTTATTACCTTGCGCAAAAGGCGCAGGAGACGGGGTATCATCCGGAGATTATTTTGGCCGGACGCCGTATTAATGACGGTATGGGTGAATATGTTGTATTACAGGTAATCCGGCAGTTAAATCGAAGGGGATTACCGGTAGTAGGGGCCAAGGTGCTGATATTGGGACTGACTTTTAAAGAAAATTGTCCGGATATCCGGAATACCAAGGTGGTGGATATTGTACATCATTTGCAGGACCAGGGTGTAGAGGTGGATATTTATGATCCATGGGCAAGTAAGGACGAAGTGGTACATGAATATGGATATGCCATATGTACTGATTTTAATGAGTTGGGTAAGGACTATGATGGTGTTATCCTGGCAGTAGCCCACAAGCAGTTCCTGAATGGAACCAATTGGCGTGACAAACTGAAGTCGAATGGTGTATTATATGATGTAAAAGCAGTGTTGCCGGTTGGTGTAGCAGATGCGAGATTGTAATAATTAAGATAAGTACAAATAATGAAGGTATTAGTAACTGGAGGAGCCGGCTTTATTGGTAGTCATATAGTGGAGGCTTTGAAATTGCGGAATGATGTTTCGGAGATAAGGGTATTAGATAATCTGAGTACCGGGCACTATAAAAATATCGAAGAATTTATTGATCATAAGAAAGTAACGTTTATTGAAGGGGATATTCGAAATGATGAGACTTGTGCAAAGGCTGTTGAAGGTGTTGATATAGTTTGTCACCAGGCAGCATTAGGGTCCGTACCAAGAAGTATTCAGGATCCTGTTACATCTCACAACGTGAATGTAAATGGTTTTTTGAACATCCTGAATGCCGCACGTTTAGCAGGAGTTAACAAGATGGTGTATGCCTCGTCTTCTTCCGTTTATGGTGATTTGAATGAATCTCCTAAAGTCGAAGATCTCACGGGGAAATTATTATCACCCTATGCCGCAACCAAGATGGCGAATGAGTTATATGCTGAGGTATTTGCAAAGTCATATGGGATGCAGATATGCGGTTTTCGATACTTTAATGTGTTTGGTCCACGCCAGGATCCCAATGGCCCATATGCAGCAGTTATTCCCTTATTTTTTAAAGCTGCGCTGGATGGGAAATCGCCAAAAATTAATGGTGATGGAACCATTACACGTGACTTTACATTTGTGAAAAATGTCGTGAATGCAAATTTGGCGGCCATGCTTGAGTTTGAAGATATAGGGAAACACCATGTATTCAATATTGCATGCGGGGAAACTACCAGCCTGAACCAATTGTGGAATTTAATTTCAGAAATCTCACAATGCAATATTGAGCCGGAGTATGGTCCGGTAAGGAAAGGAGATATTCTTCACTCACTGGCAGATGTTTCCAGGGCTCAATCCTTATTGGGATATGATAAATTGACCACTGTTCGGGATGGTTTGGAATTAACGGCGGAGTGGTACAAATCAACATCTATTGCATAAATAACTTATTGATGAAAATAGAAAAAATAACCTGTCTGATTGCTGTAGTAATGTTGCTGTTAGTTTCATGTACAACTTCAAAGCAAATGGTTTACATGAATGACCTTAAGGCTGATTCAAGTATAACTAGTGAACTGTTAAAGGCCAGGGCAAGTTTTGAATCAAAAATTCAAAAGAATGATCTTTTATGGATAAATGTTGGAGGACCAAATAGCGCAGATCTTGTAGCATTGAATAGTGCGCTTGGAATGCCAACTCAGGGAGGGGCAGGGGTGTTATCGCAGGCAGGCTCACAGGTGGTTGGGTATTTAGTAGAAGCAGACGGAAGTATAAAAGTTCCTTATGTTGGTAAAGTAAAAGCGGAAGGTTTAACAAGGTTGGAGTTGGAAGAAATTTTAACTAAGGAGTTTACCGCTTACACAAAAGATCCAACCGTAAATGTTCGGTTTATGAATTATAAAATTACTGTGATTGGTGATGTAGCACGCCCGGGAACTTTTAGTATGCCCAATGAACGTGTTACAATTTTGGAAGCGTTAGGACTTGCCGGAGATCTCACAGTTATGGGAAAAAGAGAGTCTGTATTGGTTATACGCGAAGTGAACGGTGAACGGACAATTGGACGTGTTAACCTGCTTTCAAAAGACTTATTTACCTCCTCTTTTTATTACCTTAATACAAATGATGTTGTTTATGTTGAGCCTGCGCCAGCAAAATTTTTTGCTAGAGAGCGGCTTCCACAATTCATTTCCCTTGCAGCGGGGAGTCTGTCATTATTAGCAATCATTCTAAGTTTAAGAAATTAAATTCAGTGAAAGAATATTCCCAAAGCGATCGTATTTCAACTAGTGATCCTATTGGTTCAACAACCAATGAAAGATTATCACTTCAATCGATAGCATTACGTATCATTAAGTACTGGCCACTATTTATTGTAGCTGCCTGTTTAAGTATTGCTGCCTCGTATTTGTATTTGAGATATTCGTCTAAATTATACAGGATTCAGGCAAGAGTTGTAGTAAATGATGATGACCAGGAGAAGAGCAGTAGTGGATTATTAAGATTTCAGTTTGATGGTGCTGCAGTGTTAAGTGAAACTGAAAAAGAGGTGGAAATAATGCAATCCAGAACACTGCTTTCTTTAGTTGTAAAAAAATTGTCATTACAAGCTTCGTTCACAAAACAAGGAAAAGTAAAAAATACTGAAATTTATGGAGAAAATTCACCATTAAGTTTAACACTGTATGAGCCTGACAGCGTAAAACAATATTATACGGGTACTGTAACCTTATCACAAAGCGGAATGGTGGAATATCTGGGTCAGGTCTATCCATTGGATAGTTTGGTTAGATCTCCATTTGGTATTATTAGGTGGAAAATGATTAAGCCATGGAATGCTTCGGAAAATTTAAAATTGGATATTTCAACCTTAACGCAGGCTACAAAAAAGTTAAAACAGGGTATAAAAGTTACACCTATAAACAATCAAAGCTCAATAGTTGATATTGTCATGCTGGATGAAGAGCCGGACCGTGCTAAGACAATTCTTTTTTCTCTTCTTGAAATTTATAGTTCAAATTATGTGGATTTTAAGAGAAGAATAGCTCAAAATACACTTGAGTTTGTTGATGGAAGACTAGGTTTAATTTCTACTGAATTAAATGACGTTGAAAATAATCTGGAAGAATTTAAATCTCAAAAAGGAGTAGTCGATCTATCCGCCGAGGGGCAGATCTTTTTGAACCAGGTTGCTCAAAATGATATAGAACTATCAAAGATATCTGTTCAGCTTCAGGTGCTGGATGAGTTACGGAAGTACGTGTCAAGAAGAAATAATGATACGGTTCCAATTCCTGCTACGCTCGGCTTAGAAGATCCATTGCTACAATCCTTGTTGAATCAGCTTTACGAATCTGAATTTGAGCTGGAAAGAATTACTCAGGTTTCAGGGCCAAAAAATCCGCAAATTGAAGTAATTGAGAATAGGATTTCAAGATTAAAACCTAGCATCATTCAGAGTATAAATAATTTAACTGCAAACCTTAGGCAGAGTCAGGCTAGCTTGGCCAGAATCAATAATACAAATGAATCTGCGCTAAGAAAATTGCCCAAAAAAGAAAGAAAATTACTGGATATAAGTAGGCAGCAAACTATTAAAAACAGCATTTACACTTTTCTTTTGCAGAAAAGAGAAGAGGCAGCTATTCAATCGGCATCTATTGTTCCCAATAACAGAGTTATAGATGCACCTGAAATGATGGGTTTGGAAAGTCCAAAGCGAATGTTAGTCATGTTATTGAGTTGGGGAGCGTTTTTTACTCTGCTTGCTTTGTTCATATTTATTAAAGAATTTTCAAACCCGTATTTTCAGTTTAGGGAAGATTTGCAGAATTTAATTCGAAGGCCAATTGTTGGCGAACTGATTTATTCATCTGAGAATGATAAGGGAGTTGTGGTAAAGCCTGGTAACAGAGATACCATAAATGAACAATTTAGGGAATTAAGGACTAATATTTCATTTCTTCGTAAGGATCAAAATTCTCAATCAGTACTAATTACTTCTTCAAAATCGGGGGAAGGGAAGAGTTTTATATCAGTAAATCTTGCAATAACATTGGCGAATGCCGGACGCAAAGTAGTATTGCTGGAATTTGATTTGCGTAAGCCCAAACTACATCAACATTTGGGGGTTAGTAATTATAGTGGACTTAGTAATTATTTAATTGGTGATCTAACAGTCGAAAGTATTATTAAACCAGTAGAAAAATTTGAAAACCTGTTTATTATTCCTTCTGGCCCACTTCCTCCAAATCCTTCCGAATTGTTAATGCAGGATAAGATGGAAGAATTATTTTCTTATTTAAAACAAAATTTTGAATACCTGATTGTAGACGCACCGCCAGCAGGGCTAGTAACAGATGCCAAACTTATTGGCCCTTTTGCAGATACCTGCTTATACGTTGTACGGTATAATTATACTGAAAAGGGCTTTGCTAAGCTAATTGATGATTTGAGCAGAAACAGTTCACTTCCTTCTATAAACATTGTATTTAATGCTGTATCATTAAGTAATGGTTATGGCTACGGTTATGGTTATGGGTATGGTTATGGCTATGGGTACGGCTATGAGGAAGTTGCAAAAAATAAGGTTGGAATAATTGGTCGAATTCGTAATTTTTTTAAGAAAAGTAAGATATAATGGAGTTGAAGAATAAGAAAGTTTTGGTTACTGGGAGTGATGGATTTATTGGAAGTCATTTAGTTGAAGAGCTAGTGAAAGAGGGCGCAATAGTTCGCGCATTTGTGTATTATAATTCATTTAATTCGTGGGGTTGGCTGGATTCATTACCCAAAGAGCTATTAGAAAGGATTGAAATTTTTAGTGGAGATATCAGGGATACCAATGGAGTTCGAACTGCAATGCAAGGAATGGAGGTGGTGATGCACTTGGCCGCTTTAATAGCCATCCCATTCAGTTATCATTCTCCTGAATCCTATATTGATACAAATGTAAAGGGTACATTAAATGTAGTTCAGGCCGCGAAAGATTTGGGAGTTGAAAGAATACTAGTTACTTCCACTTCAGAAGTTTATGGAACTGCTCAGTTCGTTCCTATCACGGAAAGTCATGCTAAGCAGCCCCAATCGCCTTATTCTGCTTCAAAAATTGGTGCCGATGCTATAGCGGATTCGTTTTTTAGGAGCTTTAATTTGCCAGTTACTATTGTTAGGCCTTTTAATACGTATGGTCCCAGGCAATCCGCGAGAGCGGTAATTCCTACTATCATAACACAATTGTTAAGTGGTAAAGAGGAAATTAGTTTAGGGGATCTTACACCTACCCGTGATTTGCTTTATGTAAAGGATACAGTTAGAGGATTTATTGCAATTTGCAAATCTGAAAGTCTTGTTGGTCATGAGGTTAATATTGCAACGGAATCTGAAATTAGCATTGGTGATCTTGCAAATGAATTAATAACGCAGATTAATCCAAAGGCTAAAATAACTGGTGATAAACAAAGACTACGGCCTGAAAAGAGCGAAGTCTTCAGATTATACGGATCGAATATCAAATTAAAAGAGAATACTGCGTGGCAGCAGGTTTACTCTCTTAAGGAGGGATTATCCGAAACGATAAATTGGTTTAGAGATTCCAAAAATCTCAGTAGATATAAAGCTGACATTTACAATATATAGGATATAAATGCGATACAATCGTACAATAGATTTTATAAAAGGACTTTATCTGGATAAATCATTTATTCCGCTTCATGAGCCCAAATTTATAGGAAATGAAAAGAAATATGTAATTGATGCGATTGATTCAACATACGTTTCATCAGTTGGTGAATACGTAAATAAGTTCGAATCAATGATGGCCGAGTATATTGGCTGTAAATATGCCATTGCCGTTGTAAATGGAACTGCAGCGCTTCACATGAGCCTGCTTTTGGCTGGGGTTGAACCGGGTGATTTAGTTATTACGCAGGCATTGACTTTTGTTGCAACTGCAAATGCAATTAAATATGCAGGAGCTGACCCTCTCTTTTTAGATGTAGATCTAGATACTTTAGGTCTCTCTCCGGTTGCTTTTAGAAAATTTTCCAAAGAAATTGATTTGGTGAATGGAGTTGCCATTCATAAGAAATCGGGAAGGAGAATCAAAGCCTGTTTACCAATGCATACATTTGGATTTCCTTGTAAAATTGATATTCTGGCTGACATATGTAAAGAATTGAATATCGCATTAATTGAAGATGCGGCAGAAGCAATTGGTTCTGAATATATGAATCAGAAATGCGGTTCATTTGGTTTGTTGGGTACATTTAGTTTTAACGGAAACAAAACTATTACATGTGGTGGTGGGGGAATTATTGTTACAAATGATGATGAACTGGGCCCGCTTGCTAAACATCTGACAACACAGGCAAAGATTCCGCATAAGTGGTTTTTTAACCATGACTATATAGGTTACAATTATCGTTGTCCGAATTTAAATGCTGCGATGGCGTGTGCACAACTTGAAGTTTTGGAAAGGTTTATCCAAAATAAAAGGGAAACTGCAGAAATTTACGAACAGCATTTTATTGAATCTGAAATTGAATTTTTGAAGGAACCAGTTAAATCCAAATCAAATTATTGGTTGAATTCAATTTTACTACCTGATTTAAATGAAAGGGATAGATTTTTAGAAGAAACAAATAGTGCTGGTGTGATGACCAGGCCGATATGGACATTATTGAACAAACTTCCAATGTTTTCAGCTTGCGAAGCAGGTGAATTAAATACGAGTTTAGCAATCGAATCCCGTTTAGTAAATATTCCAAGCAGTGTCAGGATATAGGGCTTTTTATTTAATGGGATATTCAGGGCATGCAATGGTTGTTGCTGATAGCATTATTGCAAACAATGATAATATTCTTGGTTATTTTGATTACGCAGAGGCGGTTAATAATCCGTTTAATTTGCCTTACGTTGGTTTTGAAAATGATTGTGATTTGAATTTTATCGTTGGTGAAAATTATTTATTTCCATCAGTTGGTAATAATGCTGTGAGGAAAAAAATCATAATGCTTCTTGAAAACAAGAGGTTAAAACAATCGACAATTGTACATCCATCAGCAATTGTTTCAAAATACGCCCAAATTGAAAATTCTACATTTATCGCTCCGCGAGCTGTTGTGAATGCATTAGCTTTCGTTGGTAAAGGAGTTATTTTGAATACAGGTTCAATCATTGAACATGGCTGTTCCATTGGCAATTATTCACATATTGCTCCCGGCGCTGTTCTGGCTGGAGATGTTATGATTGGGAATTCATGTTTTATTGGTGGAAATTCATTTATTCGCCAGGGACAGAAGATCGGGAATAATGTCATTGTTGGCGCTGGTTCGGTAGTTGTGGATAATATTGAGGATAATCAGGTATGGTTTGGCATTCCGGCAAAAAGGTATAAATAAATGGGAAACAAGGTATTAATAATAGCAGAAGCAGGTGTAAATCATAATGGTGATTATAACCTTGCAATTGAACTAATTGATGCTGCAGTTAATGCTGGCGCTGATTTTGTAAAATTTCAAACTTTCAAGGCCGAGAAATTAGTTAGTAAGTCGGCATTATTGGCTCAATATCAAGCAGATAATTTAGGTAACGCCTCGGTTACCCAATACGAAATGCTTAAAAAACTTGAGATTCCAGAGCTTTGGCACGTTTCCTTGAAGGAGTACGCAGAAGGTAAAGGGATTCAATTTTTGTCTACGGCATTCGATGATGAAAGTATCGACTTTTTAGATGACTTGGGTTTGTCTTTTTTTAAAGTACCTTCTGGAGAACTTACGAACAAGCCGTATCTGATTCATATTGCTTCAAAAAGAAAGCCTGTTATTTTATCGACTGGAATGGCAGATATGAGTGAAATTCAGGATGCGATCGATGTGCTAATAACTCATGGGATAGAAAAAAAGCAAATCACTGTTCTTCATTGTAATACTGAATATCCTACACCCATGAAGGATGTTAATCTTCTGGCAATGTTGGATATAAAAAATAAATTTAACGTACAAGTAGGATATTCGGATCATACGCTCGGAATAGAAGTTCCGATTGCGGCTGTTGCATTGGGTGCTTGTGTAATTGAAAAACATTTCACATTGAATAGGTTGTTGGATGGTCCAGATCACAAAGCGTCACTAGAACCTAATGAACTCTCAGCTATGGTGACGGCAATTAGAAATGTTGAATTAGCAACTTCTGGAACAGGCCGTAAATTTCCAACAGATTCGGAGCTTCGAAATAAAAATATTGCCCGTAAAAGTATACATATTAATAAAACAGTAAAAAAGGGGCATATTATTTCAAATGAGGATTTAATTATGAAAAGGCCTGGAGATGGAATTTCCCCTATGGAATTTACAGAGGTTATTGGCCTTCGTACCAAATTTGAATTACAAGAAGATACAAAGTTAACATGGGATCTGTTAGAAAGATAGTAATTGGTGTTCTGACTAGTTCTAGGGCAGATTTCGGCATTTATTTGCCGTTGCTGAATGAAATTAAAAAGGATGATTCTACATTTGAATTAAAACTCATTGTATTTGGCACACATCTTTCAAAGTATCATGGTCACACTAAAACTGAAATTTTAGCATCCGGTTTTCATATTGATTATGAGATACCCGGTTTGTTGTTAACTGATGATAAAGAATCAATTGCTACTTCTTTTTCAATTGTTTCTAACAAATTCGCTGCATTTTGGTCTAATTATAAGGAGGTTTTTGATTATGTTCTTTGTTTAGGTGATCGATTTGAAATGGCAGCAGCTGTTGCTTCAGGTATACCATTTAATTTACGATTCGTCCATTTTCATGGAGGAGAGACTACGCTTGGGGCCATTGATAATATTTATAGACATTTCATTACACTCGCATCAACTATTCATTTAGTTTCTACTGATCAATTTAAGAAACGCGTAACAGAGATAACCGGGTCTGATGGCAGGAATTGTTTTGTTGTTGGTTCGTTAAGTATAGCCAACTTGAGGGATGCAAAAATTTTAAAGCCACTTGAATTTAAACAAAAATGGAACATAGATTTAATTGAAAAATTTATCCTTGTAACCGTACATCCGGAAACAGTTGCTGCGGAAAAGAACTTGCAATTTGCTGATGAATTATTTAAAATTCTGGAGTATCTGTCAAAGGAATGGCAAATTGTAATTACAATGCCAAATGCCGACACTGATGGAACCGTATTTCGCGAAATGTTTCATAGATTAAAGAATCAACATAGTAATAAAATACATTTAATAGAAAATTTTGGCACTGTCTCCTACTTTACGTGTTTGAAATATGCTGATTTTTTATTGGGAAATACTTCTAGTGGAATTATTGAAGCAGCTTCATTTGGTAAATATGTAATTAATCTTGGTGACCGTCAAAAAGGGCGTTTGGCTGGTGAAAATGTATTGACTATTCCTTTCAATTTTGATAAAGTTATTGAAGGCGTTAAAAAAATATCCGGAAAAGAATATTCTGGTGAAAATATTTATTATAAAGAAAATTCGCCCCAACAAGTAATTCAAATATTAAAATCACTGATTTAATGTTGTCATTCAGGAGACATTTGATTCATAAAAACGCAACCGTCAGAGATGCCCTAACGAGATTGGATGCTTTAGCATCTGATGCCATTTTATTTCTTATTGAAGATGATGATAAGTTAATTGGATCATTAACGGATGGAGACTTACGAAGAGGATTTATCAATGGTCTTGGATTTGATGATTTATTGATCAGGTATATTCAGCCTAATCCAAAATTTGTAAACAAGACGAATTATTCATTAAAGGAGATTGTAAGCTATAGAGAAAAGAATATCAATATTTTGCCTGTTTTAAATGATTCAAAACAAATCGTAAATGTTATTAACTTAAGGCATCTTAAATCTTATTTACCGGTTGATGCTATAATTATGGCAGGTGGCAGAGGTGAGCGGTTGAAACCACTAACAGATACTATACCAAAACCTCTTTTACCTGTAGGAGGTAAAGCAATTATTGAACATAATGTAGATCGTCTTCATTTATTCGGGGTCGATGATATTTGGATATCTGTCAGATATTTGGGTGATAAGATAAAATCCCATTTAATGGATGGTGCAGAAAAGTCTTTGAGAATTCAGTATATAGAAGAGGAGACTCCCTTGGGTACTGTTGGTGCAATTAAATTGGCTAATGGTTTGACCCATGACTCAATTTTAGTGATGAATTCTGATTTACTCACCAATATAAACTTTGAGGATTTTTATTTATTCTTTGAGAAAAACCAGGCAGATATGGCTGTTGCATGTATCCCATATCAAGTGAATGTTCCATATGCAGTTATGGAAACAAATGAATATATAGTTACTGGATTTCGTGAGAAGCCAACGTACACTCACTATTCAAATGCAGGGATATACTTGATGCGTAAGTCTGTCCTGGATTTTATACCGGATGGGGTTCATTTTCATGCTACAGATCTTATGCAAACGTTGCTTTCCAAAAATAAGAAAGTGTGTGCTTATCCACTTATGAATTATTGGTTAGATATTGGGAAGCATGAAGATTACAAAAAAGCACAGGAAGATATACTGCATTTAGCTCTATGAAACCTTTAGTTGTAATACCTGCAAGAGCTGGCTCGAAAGGCCTTCCTAATAAAAACAAGAAATCTCTTAATGGCAAACCTCTTATTGTGTACACACTTGAGGCAGCTATGTGTGTATTTCCTAAAGAACAGATATGTGTATCAACAGATGATCCTGAAATAATTCAATTATCCAAAGAGGCAGGTCTATTCGTTCCTTTTGTTAGGCCAGCTCATCTTTCTGGTGACACTGCCAGTTCGGTGGATGTTTTGATTCATGCAATTGAGTATTATAATTCAATTGGTTATTTTGCTGATACGGTAATTTTATTACAACCGACTTCTCCTTTTCGGGATAAAATTCATATCACGGAAGCATTGCAATCTTTTAGTGAGGGTATAGAAATGGTTGTATCAGTAAAAGAAGCAAAATCAAATCCATATTTTTCTTTATTTGAAGAGGACGAGAACGGTTATTTGAGACCTAGCAAAGAAGGTGCATTTATTCGAAGGCAGGATGCCCCTGTAGTTTGGGAGTATAATGGTGCAATTTATATTGTAAACATTGAAGCACTGAAGAAATTTGGATTTCGAGGATTAACTCGTATTAAAAAGTACCAAATGGACCGTATAAGCTCATTGGATATAGATGATGAGATGGATTGGAAAATTGCTGAAATAGTTTGTAAAGAAATTCATCGAACGATTCAAGAAAAGACTAATGCTGAATAGAATCAAAAAGGCTATTAATCCTGCTCTGGCTAAAAAGATGTTTGTTTATATTGTTTCAGATGGTATTGCCAGAGCCATGCCTTTTTTAGTTATGCCGATTTTGGCAATATATATGATGCCGGAAGAGTTTGGTATTGCCAGTAATTATATTGTTTTTACGCAGTTGACTGGTTCTTTAATTAGTTTAAGTACTTATTCCTATTTTTCTGTAGATTTTTATAAAACGAATGAATCAGATAAACCGCATCTTCTTTCGAATTTAATTTATTTAAATTTATTTATTACAATCGGATGTTTGATTCTAGTTCCATTTTTATCTGGAAAACTTCAGGAGTGGTTCTACATTTCAATTGAGTGGCAATTACTCGCTTTGTTAATGATGTTCTTTTCTGCCGTAATTGAGTTATTTACTATTTATTTACGATTAGCAGAAAAGGCAAGATTATATGGTAAATTTCAGTTTATCAGATCATTTTTGTCAGCTGGTTTAAGCCTTCTTTTTGTTGCAGTATTTCTTTGGTCTTGGCAAGGAAGAATATTTGGGTTGTTACTAACAAATCTTTTTATTTTTTTAATATCAATTTTCTTTTTCAAGAAGGCTGGACTTCTTTCGGTTGAGCTGGAGAAAAAACGCATTCTAAACGCGTTAAAGTTTGGATTACCATTGTTGCCACATAAATTGTCTACTTGGATTTCTTCAGGTTTTGAGAGAATATTTATTACTAAAAAGATCGGAATTACAGATACTGGTTTATATTCTTTTGGAGCCAATATTTCTTCTGCAATGACCCTTTTTGTTAATTCCTTTTTCAATGCATTTACCCCTTATGTATACAAGCAATTAAGCTCAAATGAGTTAGAGAATGATAAACTCAATCAGATTAAAAAAAGCATGGTTGTTAAATCATATTTTGCAACACTTGCATTTGCATCTATTCTAGTTGTTTGTTACTTTTTACTGTACTACTTTGTTAAGCTGTTTTTTAATGAGGCTTATGGACGTTCATTAGTTTATCTACCCTATTTTTTAATTAGTATTTTTTTTTCTTACGTTTATAGTTTGTTTTCGATTTATATATTTTTTAGTAAAACAACAAAATTACTTGGCATATTTACAATTTCAGTAGCATTGGGAAGAGCGATCATAACTATTCCATTAATTACTCATTTTGGTACAATTGGAGCCGCGTACGCAGGCGTAATTGGGTCGTTTTCTAAAGCAATTATTGTTGCGGTATATTCAGATAAGGTCTACCCTATGCCCTGGCTAAGTATTTTAAGAAGCAGATTGAAACTTCATGAAAAATAGGACTATATTATTTTATTTCACCTGGCAGTTAAGACCGGTTCATCATGGAATAGTAATTGAAAAACTTCATTCATTACTTGAAGAAAATAAGGATGCAAATATTCACTTTCTGATATGTACGGGCCAAATGAAACCATGTTATACAAACAGGACTGGTGACAGTGGTCAGTGCAAAGTTTGCAGCTTTCATTCAAATGCCGCATTAAGTCAATTTGGAGATAGATTAAAAGTTGTTACTATTAATGAGCCTGAGAGTGAATTTAAGAATGAATTCAAGTACAATTCTATTCAGGAAATTAAAGATATTGTTTATCGTAATGTAAAGATTGGGTATGGTGCACTCTCATCTTACATTTCTTTTACGCGTAATCTCGAGCCAGAATTTGATGAAAATTTTAGAAGCTATTTTGATTCATTATTAAGTAATCAGATTAATCTGACTAACAGAATAATAGATTTATATGAATTACACAATTATGAAAGCATCATTTTTTTTAATGGAAGAACAGCTGATACCCGACCCCTTTATGATATAAGTAGAAATTTCTCTATTCCCTTCATTTCACTTGAGTTAATTAAAAAGAGCGACACCAATTATTTTATTAATGAATTTCCAAACTGTTTGCCTCATGATATTGAATATCACCATAAGAGATTAATGGAAACCTGGGATAATTCCTCTATGAGTTTGGAAGAAAAAATTGAAAGTGGGTCTAGATTTTTTGAAAACAGACGGAATGGTGTCCTCACTCGTGATAGAAGGGTATATACAGCTCATCAAATTCAGAATTTACTTCCGGATGATTGGGATAATTCAAAAAAAAATGTTGCGATATTTAATTCATCCGAGGATGAGTTTGCTGCTATTGGTGATATATTTGAAATGAAGGCAATATTCAATTCACAGGAAATAGGTTTAATTAAAATATTAGAATATTTCAAACACGATTCCGATTTTGTGTTTTATTTCCGTATTCATCCCAATTTAGCTTCCGTTAAATATCAATACCATCTTAGACTGTATAATTTGGAAAATAAATACAAGAATCTACGAATCATTGGTCCAAAAGATAAGGTAAGCACATATGCTATGATTGATTCGGCAGATAAAATTATTGTATTTGGATCAACAGTTGGTGTGGAGGCAACTTATTGGAATCGCCCTACTATTTTATTGGCTGGTTCATTTTATTATCATTTAGATGCAGCATATAAGCCTAAGACATTTGAAGAGTTGATTTCTTTATTAAGAGACAACGAACTTTTACCTAAGAATAAAGTAGATGCAATTAAGTATGGTTTTTACATGATGAACTATACCCAATACACTAGACAAAACAAATTTAGTCCTAAGCCTTTAAGAATTTTTGGTATAAATCTTGGTTTGGTTCATAATCATTTAAAATTATTGGGTAGCAGTACTTTATTTAAAATCATCGAATTTTTACTTAAGAGATGGACTCAGTTGTTTTCATCTAAAAAATGCAGTATCCCTGTTCAGGAAAATTTAAATGCCACCTAAGAAATGAATGTTCTGTTTCTTATCCATACGGAGTACCACTTAATGGTAATTGCGAGTTTTATTCAACAATATTTTAGAGAGCAAGATAAATTTAATGTTTATGTTATTATACAGGTAGACCCGAATAAGAGTCGTTTCAAGTTTAAAATAGACCCAAAATTACTTGGCGCGAAAGAAATTATTGTTGTGCAAACAGCTAAGGATAATTTTGTGTATGACTATAAAATAAAAGAAGCGATTAATGAAGTAATGAATAGAAAGTATATTGAATATATTTCTTTTTTGGAACAAACTGCCCTTAATTTTTATTTTGTTAGTAAATTAAGAAAGACTGGATGTAAAATTTGTTTGGCTCCCGAAGGCACAAAGCCATATATTAATATTACAAAGTTTGCTATAGGGTCTAGGTTGAAGGCAACTATCAATAACTATCGGTTTTTAATAGCTCAGAAACTATATATCAGCGACTTGTATTTTGTTAGTAATAGGAATGGTTTTCTCAAGCATACTGATGAGGTCTGGATTAATCACGCTGAATCTTATTCAAACATAACCAGGAAAAAAGTAGTTCCAGTTGATGTATTGAAAGACAAAGAGGCAATTTATGCAGTGTCTAAATTATTCAATTTTGATGTAACCGATCATTTTTGTAAAACTGATGGTATTATTCTGTATTTAAACCATTGGGTTGTTGAGTTTAAGATTTATGATTATGAAATTAAAATGCTTGAAACCATACGTTCCATGTATCCGGACAAACCAATACATATCAAGTTACATCCATCTACTCATGAATTTCAGTTAAAACGTTTGGAAAAGATTCAGGGAATTGAGATTAACAGGAGTACAATTCCTGCTGAATTATTTATTGCATCAATTAGTAATAGTATAATTTTTAGTTTTTGGTCAGCATCATTACTGCTGCAAAATGAATCTTGTAAATTTTATTGGTGTCATAAATTGTTAGAAAAGGAAGGTGTTATGATGGATTGGTGGTCTATTGTTAATCCAACAAAACACATAAAAGAAGTTGAGTCTATTGAACAGATCAAATTCTAAAATTGTGATTTCAAATTTAAACATAAAAGAGAGCATATATTTTAGACCATATGCTATTTGGATTATTTTCTTTATTAATCCTTTTTTATGTCTATTATTATCCTTGAAGAACTTATCTGAGCGAACATCTCAGTACATTATTACTGCATTTTGTGGTTTTTATGGCTATACGTTTGTAACTCAACGTACGTCTATGGATTCTTATCGACATAGATTGGATTTTATAGATTGGAGTACTAGAAGAAATTTAAGTTTTGATCAGTTTGTTGATTTTCTATATGGAGATAATTTTACATCTGCTGATATATTATTGCCTTTTCTTAAATACTTTATAAGTAGATTTACTAATAATCCGGATTTTTTGTATCTCATTCTGGGGTTGTTGTTTGGGTATTTCTTTGCTCGTAATGTGTCCATGGTTTACTCTTTTTCGAAAAACAAAAAATTGGGCGTCTCCCTATTTATATTAATAGGATTTATCTATTTAATTGCTCCTTGGGAAATTAATTCTTTTAGATTTTGGATGGCTGCGCATATATTTTTCAGTGCTGCTTTTCCATATTTTATTTTGGGAGAAAAGAGGAAAATTTGGTTAATCGCGGTAACTCCTTTTATTCATTTTTCTTTTTTTTATGCAATTGTTGTTTTTGTTTTTTATAAAATCTTGGGAAATAGAGTAACATTGTATTTTGTACTATTTATAACGTCTTTGTTTATTTCGAATATCAATCCAGATTCCATTAAGAATACACTACCCAAGACAGGAATTAATGTCCTGGAAAATCGAAAGGATGTATATATTAAGGAAATGGAGGATTCCGAAATTGAATCTCAGTCAAAACTTAACTGGTATGTGAAGGGGAGACAAATTCCCTTTAAAATCATTACAGTAGTAATGATTATTTTATATTTTTGGAAAGAAAGAACTAGAATACGAAATTCTGAGATGATATCTCTTTTTTCATTCTCGCTTTTATTTTTGGGATTAAGTTTAATATTTTTTTCTACAATTCCTCAATTTGGCCGTTTTTATAGACTTTCTTTGTTATTTGTTTATTCTTTCTTCTTTGTTGATTATTTTAAGTATCGTCCAAAATTTTATTACTATTTGAAGTATCCATTTGCTTTTTCAGTCTTATTTTATGCAATTGTAGATTCAAGAATTGCACTTGATACATTCAGTATTGACACTTTTCTTTCAAATCCAATAGTTGCAGTAATTTCTAAAACAAATATTCCAACGATTGATTTAATAAAGTAGAAAACTTACTAGTAAATAGATGGAGATTATTAAATTAATTAGGAAAAGTGTTCAAAACATACCCGGTTGGAGTTCAAGGCGTCAAATTGTTGTTTTTGAATCGGATGACTGGGGTTCTGTACGCATGCCAAGTAAAAAGATGTTTAATCGTCTTGTGTCTTATGGTATTAATGCTGAAAATTGTAACTATTTAATGTATGACAATTTCGAAACCAATGAAGATCTGTCTGCATTGTTGGATGTTCTGAAATCTGTTAAAGATAAAAATGGTAATTATGCAAAATTGACTGCTAACGTAATTGTTGCTAATCCTGATTTTGACCGTATTCGTAATTCAGGTTATTTGGAATATTTCTATAAAACTCTGCCTGAAACTATTGAACAGTATCCAGAATCTAATCAACATTTAACAATTATAACTCAAGCCAAAGATGCTGGATTGTTTATTCCGCAATTCCATGGGAGAGAACATGTTAACATTAGCAGATGGTTGAAAGACTTGCAACTCGGAATAAAAGAAACTATTGATGCGTTTGATTGTGATGTTTATGGATTAAGTATGAGTGCAAGATCGTACAAAGGGAAGAATTACCTCCCGGCATTAGATTATGATGATTTTGGATCAAAGCAATTAACATTTGAGTTAATAAAAGATGGGTTACATATTTTTAATAATGTATTTGGCTTTCACTCCAAAACATTTATTGCACCAGCTTATACATGGTCCGACTATCATGAAGTAGAATTAAATAAATATGGTATTGAGGCTTTACAGGGTAATCCGTATCAAAAGCTTCCAAGTGGTGAAAGTAATAATAAAAAGAAATTTCATTTCACTGGCCAGTATAACAAATTGGGTCAGGTTTATCTTGTTAGAAATGCCTACTTTGAACCAACTATTTTGGGCAGCAGTGATGCTGTTAGCCGATGTTTGAATCAAATTTCGAACGCTTTTTTTTGGAAAAAGCCGGCAATTGTTGGATGTCATCGTTTAAATTTTATGGGAGGAATAGTAACTCGGAATCGTACTGAAAATCTTAAGCTGTTTAGACTTCTTCTAAAAGAAATTTTAAGAAAATGGCCCGACGTGGAATTTTTTTCATCAGACCAACTAAGCTCTTTGATAAATAATAAAGGATAGTTAAACCATTACTTCCAGGAGGATCATCATAATAAGAGCAGTTTCATTTCCTATGTGTCTAAACAATCCATGTTTTTTTTGTGAAAAATGCAAGTGAAAATAAAATTTCTGTTTGTTTCGTACTACCATCATTAGGATCTGGCGGTATGGAGAGGGTTATGAGTGAACTTGTTTGGTTCTTGTCAAAGTACGAACGCTATAGTATAACATTATTGATAATGACTAAAGCATCGAAGTTTTATTCGCTCCCAGGTTCAGTACGTATTATTGAACCTGATTTTGATCATAGGCGCTATTCCAGACTAAAATTTACTTCCCTGATTTTCCTATTTGTAAGGAAAGTTCTTAAGAAACATAAACCTCAAGTAGTTCTTAGTTTTGGAGGTAAGTATAACAGTTTTGTTATTTTGGCAAATTTAGGCTTGAAAAGTAAAATATTTGTTTCTGACCGCAGCAGACCTGGTGTTAAATATGGGATACTTCAAAGCATATTAAATCCTATTGTTTACCGATATGCAACTGGAATAATTGCGCAAACTAAGTTGGCAAAAGAATACGTTAAAAGACAAACTAACCATCAGAATATTACGATAATAGGTAATCCGATAAGAATAATTTCTTCAGATCAACAAGTTGCAAAAAACAATATAATTCTTAACGTTGGCCGATTCATTTCAACAAAAAATCAGTCGTTCCTCATTGAATATTTTGAAAAAATATCAGATACTGGATGGGAACTCGTATTTATCGGTGACGGCCCGAAAATTGATTTAGTAAAAAAGCAGGCTAGTGAATCGAAAGTATCCGATAGAATTAAATTTTTGGGTAATATTAGAAATATTGATGACTACTATAGGGCTGCTAAAATATTTGCTTTTACTTCAACTTCTGAAGGCTTTCCAAATTCATTAGCTGAAGCAATGTCAGCTGGTTTGGCATGTATTTCTTTTGATTGCATGGCGGGGCCGTCAGATTTGATTGATGATGGTGTGAATGGATTTCTTATCCCTGAATTAGATCATAATACATATATAAGTAGGTTATCGAGATTGATGAATGATCAAAATTTAATTAAAAGTTTAGGCGATGCTGCTATAATAAAAATGAAAAAATATCATCCGGATGTAATTGGAGATGAGTATTTAAGAACGCTAGAATTGATTTAAATAGATGAAAATATTGATTAATACTGCATCAACTCTTAAAGGCGGGGGGGTACAAGTTGCGTTATCTTTTTTGAATGAATGTAAAAATATTGGCGGGAATAACTACCATGTGATATTAGGTATAACAATTCAAAAACTTATTGATAAAAGTTCGTTTCCCAGCAATTTTTATTTTTATCCGATCAGTTTTAGACCGGCAACCAAAGTATTTTCTTTAAGTTCTCATAATCAGTTTTTCAAGAATCTGGAAGATGAAGTAAAACCAGATGTTGTTTTTACTACTAGTGGTCCTTCCTATTGGCGGCCTAAAGCACCTCATTTAGTTGGATTTAATTTAGCGCATCATATTTATCCTGATTCTCCTTATTTCAAAAAAATAAATCTTTATCGTAAACTAAGATGGAGAGTAAAGAAAATGCTCGCTGTTTATTTCTTTAAACGAGATGCCGACGCTTATGTTGTTCAAACAGAGGATGTTAATGTCAGATTGAAAGCATTACTTAATAAATCAAGCATCTATACAGTATCTAACACAATTAGCAATTTTTATATAAATCCAATTATTAAAAATAACTGTTTGCCTTCTAAGGTTTCTGGCGAATTTCGATTTTTATTATTAAGTGCTTGGTATCCACATAAAAATTTTGAGATTCTTAAGCATATAGTACGTTTACTTCCTTATTCGTATAAATCAAGGGTCCGTTTTATTTTAACGCTTCCTGAAGAAATATTTCAACAAAAATTTGATAAAACATTTTCAGATAATATCATTAACGTTGGTCCTGTTAATGTGGAGGACGGGGCATCATTGTACACGGAATGTGACGCTATATTTTTACCCACTTTACTCGAATGTTTTTCTGCCACCTATGCTGAAGCAATGGTTATGGAAAAACCGATTATTACTTCAGATATGGGATTTGCACACACTGTTTGTGGTGATGCTGCATTATATTTTAATCCCGAATCTCCTGAAGAAGCTTCTCAAACTATATGTATGCTATTAGATTCTACCAGCCTTCAAAAGGATTTGATTAATAAAGGAAAAGAGAGGTTGAAAATATTTGGTACTGCAAAGGAAAGAGCAGAAATATATTTAAACATACTGGATTCAATAAAGAGGAAATAATGGCTGAAAAAAATATTGTCATCGTAAATCAAGCAGTTAATTATCTTACTATAGGCCTATGTAATTCGTTTAACAACCATGGATATAGAGTTACTTTAATTACTGGAAGTATTCACACTCAAGGTGAATATTTGCACAGTAATATTAGCGTAAAGTACATTGCAAAGTGGAAAGAAAAACCTGCATTTTCAAAATTGCGATCTTATTTATGGGGTACAATTCAAATTTGGTGGTTGCTTATTTCTAAATTCAGGAATAATGATGTTCTATTTGTATCAATACCGCCAAATGCATATTTACTATCCATCATTTTACCCAACAGATGTAGTATGTTGATATGGGATGTTTATCCTGATTCATTTAAAATATTGGGCATGGATGAAAAGCATATCCTTTATCGGATATGGTCCTACTTTAACAAGATAGCTTTTAAAAAATCGTATAAAATATTTACTATAGGAGATAGAATGGCTGAATTGCTTGGTCAATATGTTAATAGTGAAAAGTTGTTAATTACGCCTATTTGGTCAATTTTTCAAAAGAATGAGAGGGTCGCTAAAAATGAAAATTATTTTGTTCACAAACATAATTTGATGGATAAGTTTGTAGTGCAATATAGTGGCAACATTGGTATGACTCATAATGTAGAATTACTTGTTGAAATTGCGAAATTATTAAAAGATGAGTCGGATATATTATTTCTAATTATTGGACGAGGACCCCGGGCAGATTCGTTGATTAAATATGTGGAGGAACAGAGGTTGAATAATTGTTTGTTTTTACCATTTCAATCCGATACTGATTTTCCTTATTCGCTTTCTTCTGCAGATCTTGGAGTTGTAATTCTAGATGGCGTTACCTCAAAAGGCAGCATTCCAAGTAAAACGTATAATTTGATGAGTTTCGGAATTCCTATACTATCTATAACCTCTAAAGAGTCAGAATTACATGATTATTCTATAAGATTCAATTATGGTAAATCTTTTGACGGTACCGAACTCAGGAAAGCAGCTGAATTTATCAAAGAAATTAAAATGGATAAGGACATATATAATCAAATGTCTAAAAATTCACTAGAGGCCGCTAAAAATTTTAGGCGAAATAACGCCGACAAAATCATTGAATTGTATATGAATGATAATAATTTATGAGGATCAAAAATGTCGTTAGAAATTTCGTTTGGGACAATTTAAAAAATGTCAGGGGTACTAGAACCAATAAAAAATACATAGCGTTTGCAGTTGATGATTATGGAAATGTTAGAGTAGATTCTAAAGTCGCTCGAAGTGAGATGAATAATAAGGGTTTAAGAATTCACAATATTTTTGACGCATATGATTCTTTAGAGACAGCTCAGGATTTGGAAATGTTATTTGAAGTTCTTCATTCTGTTAAAGATAGTAATGGTCATCCAGCTATTTTTACACCTTTCGCTCTTCCATGTAATCTTAATTTTGAACATATTATCGAAAGTAATTTTGATAGTTTTCAAATTGAAACATTACCGGAAACGTACAAAAAATTAAACCAATCTAAATATTCCAAGACGTGGGAATTATGGAAAGAAGGTATTAATGGAGGTTATTTTGTACCTGCATTTCATGGAAGAGAGCACCTTAATCTCAAATTGTTTATTGAAAAGTTGAAATGTAAGGACCGTGATTTAGTTATTTCCATTTATAATCGTTCATTATCCAGTATAACTTCTGATCGATATCCCACTATATCTTATACTGCAGCGTTTGATTTCTGGCATATTAATGATAATTATGAATTGGAAAATATTATTGAATCAGGAGTCAATTACTTTGAAAAAGTATTTGGCTTTAAAACAAATCATTTTAATGCCCCAGGTGGTAGAGAAAATATAATTCTTCATCGGAAATTGGCCGATGTTGGAATTAGATTCATTGACTCTCCTATTATTAAACGAGAACATCAAGGCGAAGGCAAGTACTTAACCAGATTTAATTATCTGGGAAAAAATACGAAATATGGTCAAAAAATATGTGTTCGAAATTGTGTTTTTGAACCTGCATCCAATAAAACCGATTCGATAAACTTAGTTTTAAAACAAATTGAAAGAGCTTTTTTATGGAATAAACCAGCGATTATTAGTAGTCATCGGGTAAATTTCTGTGGCAATATTTCAGAAGAGAATAGAAAAAATAGTTTAGTTGAATTGTCCACTTTGTTAAAAATGATTGTTAAAAAATGGCCTGATGTGGAGTTTATAAATTCTTCCAAACTTTGTGAAATTATTTTTAATAACAATGAATCTTTATAAGTTATATTTCAAACGTTTTTTTGACTTCTGTATTTCTTTAGTTGCCCTACTTGGGTTGTCTCCCTTTTTAATTTTGGTTTTAATTATTTTAATTGTTTCAAATAGAGGTAATCCATTTTATTTTCAATTTAGGCCAGGTCTTAATGAAAAAATATTTAAGTTGATTAAGTTTAAGTCAATGACTGATAAACGAAATGAATTTGGCGAGCTTTTACCGGATTCATTGCGTATAACGGCTTTTGGTAAATTCCTAAGAAATTACTCAATTGATGAACTTCCACAATTAATAAATGTATTGAAGGGTGATATGAGTTTAATAGGGCCAAGACCACTACTCGTTAAATATTTAGATTTATATTCTACTGAGCAAAAAAAGCGGCATTTGGTTAGACCAGGAATTACGGGATGGGCTCAAATTAACGGAAGAAATAGTATAAGCTGGAATGAAAAATTCGAATTAGACATTTACTACGTAAATAATCTGACTTTTAAATTAGACCTGATAATTTTCATAAAAACAATTATAAAAGTCTTGAAAAAGTCAGGGATAAATCAAAGTGATTCAAGACCAATGACTCCTTTTACCGGTAACAATTAATATGAAAAGATTTATTTATTTAGGTTATTACTTTTATAAAATGGATTGGAGTAAGCACAATAGGTTCATTTCCTATGTGTCAAGAAATACCTCACGTTCAAGAATTTCACTTTTTGTGAGCTCTATTTTAAACTCATTATGGTATAATATTTCAATTCTTGAATACTATCAGTTTCATTTTTATGAGATCCCTAATAACCTTAAATCGAATTATGCTGGTACTGGATTTATGTTTGAATATCAAAAATTAATGAATCCTGAGAAGTTTCGTAAGTTTTTTTTAGAAAAGCATTTGTTTCTTTTTACCTTTAAAAAGTTTATTGAGCATAATTATGTATCTCTTCATGATTTAGGTAATCTTGATTTGAAACTAAATGAAATTTTGGCAAATAGTTCAAAGAAGTTTGTATTAAAAAGCAATATGGGTCAATGTGGAATCGGAATTGAAGTTTTAGATACGGCTCATTATGATTCCACATCAATAATAGAAAGAATGAAGCGCTCTGGTAATGATCTTGCTGAAGAGTTTATTGTTCAACATAATGAATTAATGAGATTATCACCATCCGGACTTAATACAATCAGGATTTTCACACAACTCAATAAGAAAAATGAAGTGGATATAATTGGATGCAGACTAAGAATTTCCGTCAATTCTGTTGTTGATAATTTAGCTGCAGGAAATATCGCAGCTTTTATTGATGAGCAATCTGGAAGGGTAGTTGGCCCTGGAGTATATAGTGATATCACTAGAGAAGCAGTACAAAATCATCCTGTAACAGGTGTAGAGTTAGATGGTTTTCAAATCCCATTTTGGAATGAAACTATTAATATGATTAAAGAAGCTGCTTTGGTTGTTCCTGAGTGCAAGTCCATCGGTTGGGACATTGCTATTACAAATTTTGGTCCTGAGTTATTGGAGGGAAATCATGACTGGTGTAAACTGGTGTGGCAATTACCAGCTCAACGCGGGTTAAAGCATATGCTTATAAAGTATTTGGATTAATAATTTGAATAAATATGGTTAGAATTCTTATTACAGGTGTAGGTGGGCCTACGCCAAGAAGTTTTGCAATAAGTCTTAAAGAATATGGACAAAGAGATGATTATTTCCTTGTAGCTACAGACGTTAACAGATTCTCTGTTGGTTTATATAATTCAGCTCTATTTGATAAATCATATGTTGTTCCTCATTCCACACAGAAGGAATTATATTGGAAAGAAATTGAACGAATAATTCAAGTTGAAAAAATTGATTATGCAGTTATCTTACCAGAATTAGAAGTTATAGAATGGAGTAAAAGGCAAGCAAATGGAACATTACCTTGTAAAGTATTATTGCCAGACATTTCTTTAGCTGAAATTCTTGTTCATAAATCTAAAATGACAGAAATCTTGGGAGAGACTGGTATGGTTCCTGAATCTGTTTCATTTCTTAGAACTGACACTAACTATTTGGACTTAGTAAAACCACTGGGTTATCCTTTTTGGGTAAGAAGTGCATCTGGAACAAGTGGTTTAGGTTCGCTTTTGGTTGAAGACTCTGATGCACTTAAAAATTGGATTCAAATTAATGGTCATGTAACTGAATTCTTAGCGAGTTCCTATTTGCCGGGAAGAAATCTGGCATGTAAATTACTTTACTATAATGGTAAATTAGTGAGAACTGCTTGTGCTGAAAGAGTAAGTTATATTATGTCCAAAGTTTCTCCAAGTGGTATCACCGGTAATACTTCATTTGGTAGACTTATTAATAATCCGGATTTGGTCGATAGATCAATTAAAGCCATGAATATTTTGTTTGACTATTCAAAATCTAAAAAGCACGGTTTTTTTACGGTAGATTTCAAAGAAGATTCTTTTGGAATTCCCTTTATTACAGAGATTAATGTTAGACATGTTGCATTTACGCAATGTTTTGCAGCTTGTGGTGCAAATTTTGCAGAAGATACATTGGATTTACTTTCTGATTCTGAATCTTTTGACAATAATTTAATTCAGTATCAATTTGAAAAGGGAACAATTTTTTTAAGAGATGTGGATGCATTGCCAATCATAATGAATGAGCGCGAATTATTGTAAATACAAATCTAAGGTTAATCGATCCTGGTGCTTATGCATTCTTTTTTGTACATTCTTTTTCATCGTTCTAAACATAGGTAATATTATTACCGTTAATGATAAACCTGAAAAAGCTGATGCTATTTTCTTTTTAATGGGCAGTTTAGTAGATAGGGTCGAGTTTTCAAATTATTTACTTCAAAATAAGTTTACTAAAAAAATTGTATTAGTTGATCCTTCAAATAATTCAAGACAATATTTTAGAGAGAATAATATTCTAATTCCAAGTGATCCTGATTTGATAAAAGGCTTATTATTTAATAAGGGTATTGACAGTTCAATAATTACTGTTCTCCCGGGACCTTCTTCCAGTACTTTAGATGAAGCATTGGCATTTTATGAATATTGTAAACAAAATGATGATTTAAAAAAGGTATTATTAGTTACATCTAGTTATCACTCAGGGCGTGCTAGATATATTTTCAACAGAGTTTTTTCCAACGGTGGAAAGTTTATCCAATTTTCAGTTCCCTATAATATTTTTTCCAATTATTCCCCTGAATATTGGTACCTGTACGAAGCAAGTATATTATTCACAATAACCGAAACTTTAAAATGGGTTTCTTTTATTTGTTGGAAGCAGTGGTTTATTTAAATGGTGATTTTATGTTTGCACGAGGAAAATACTGGTTTATTATTTTTATAATTTTAATTTCTTCTGGGACTCTTTTTTCACAGCAGACTGTTGTAGATAATTTGGAACAATTAACCAATTTTGAAACAAATAATAGTACAGTAGTTTTTGTAAGTGATGCTGAATCGGGTGGTTTGTTTTATGTATCAAAAGCAAACATTCAGCCTGATTATGGTATAGTTTTCCCTAGAAAAAATGGCGGGATTTGGGTTAGACATTTTAATAAAGCATTAGGTGTTAATGTAGCTTGGTGGGGAGCTAAAGGAGATGGATATTCAGATGATATTGAAGCTTTCGATCGAGCTACAAAATATTGTCTTGATCATAACCTGATTTTAAATTTACCATCAGGTGTTTTTAGGATTTCAAAGCAGTGGGTCATAGGAGCTAAAGCTACGAATGAAACCACACTTTTAAATAATGGTTACAGTATTTCCGGAACTATTAATATCAAAGCACACGAGATGGCAAGAGCCTTAAGCCCTTTCATTGTTAGAGGTTCAACCAATACATGCATATATGGTGATTTTGATACTGACAGTCTAACTGCTATCGTATATTATGGAATAAAATCGAATGGATTACCAAAACAAAAATCTAATGCTCATTACACACATGAGTTTTCTAATATAGGATTCTACGGGAAGGGTTTTTTCGATGGTATTAAACCGAAAATTCAAATTACTAAAAAGAAATCAAATAAACAGATAGGTTTAGCGCTTGTTTACGGTACTAACATAAAGATAACTGGTTGCACTTTTAACTCATTGGAATATGGAATGGTTGCAAATACTATTTACTTCAGTTCCATTACAAATTCTCATTTTGAAAATTGTTTTACAGGCATTCACACCTTGTTTTCCAATTCAAACTTGATTCAAAATGTAAGTGGATTTTACAACAAAGTATTTATAAATATTAGGGGTAGTCAGATTGTTATCAATAACATGAATAGCGAGTATTGTGAAACAGCTTTGATTTTCTCAGGTATAAATTTAGTTCTTAATGGAGTGTATTGTGAAAATCATAATTTGAATTTGCCTAATAATTCCCAATTGATTTTTGGGCGATCTGATGGCAACAGCAAATCTTCCAAATCATTAACAACAGGTGTAGTAATAAATGGCATGACATTAACTGCCGGAGGAAGAGACGTTATTATGCTTGCTGATGACATGCGTACTTTAAATATTAATGGAAGCAATATTAATGGCAAAATAATAACAAGAAATAAAGCTAACAAAATCATTCTATCTAACACAATTGGGGGACTTAACGTTATTGGACCTGCTCAAATAATTGATCAAAGATGATGTTTTTTAAACCCGTTAATTGAAACTGTTCGATTGTGCCCTTAGAGAGGATGATGTATATTTTTCTAATTAGGATTTAAGTAACAAGTTACTTTCCATTTAGTTGTAAGCAATAAATGAATCTCTTGTTATTTATGTTGACATATAAATCAATTCTGAAGCTAGTACTTTAGATTATCCGTTTACAAAAGAAAATGAACTGTTATGTAAGAATTTCGGGAAGAGTGTTATTATGAGATTTTCATTGACACCTACCCAGTACAAGAACCTCTATGCAATTTGTCTTTATTTACTTACATGGTGAAAAGATAGAAAATTACTTACTTAATCAATAAAATTTCGTAGAATAGATGAGTAGAATATGGTTGTCTTCCCCTCACATGGGTGGTCAGGAAGAAGTGTATGTTAAAGAGGCTTTTGATACAAATTGGATTGCCCCTCTCGGGCCCCATGTTGATCAGTTTGAAAAAGAATTAGCTACTTATACAAAGGTTGCGCATGCCGCAGCGTTGTCATCTGGAACGGCGGCACTACATTTAGCTTTAATTTTATTGGGTGTTGGAACCGATGATTTTGTTATTTGTCAATCAATGACCTTTTCCGCATCTGCGAACCCTATCCGGTACCAGGGGGCGATCCCTGTTTTTGTTGATAGTGAACCAGACACTTGGAATATGGATCCCAATGCACTTGAGGATGCTGTTAAATTTTGTCTCGCCAAAAATAAATTACCCAAGGCGATTATTCCAGTCCATTTGTATGGAATGCCAGCCAAAATGGACGAGATTTTAATAATTGCAAAAAAATATCAGATACCAATTATTGAAGACGCCGCTGAAGCCTTGGGTTCCACGTATAATCAAAATCCATGTGGAGGTTTTGGTCATTTTGGTGTTCTTAGCTTTAATGGAAATAAGATTATCACAACAAGCGGTGGAGGAGCACTAATTAGTAATGATAATAGTACGATTCAGAAAGCTAGATACCTTGCTACACAGGCTCGGGATCCAGCCCCACATTACCAACATTCGGAAATTGGATATAATTACAGAATGAGTAATGTTTGTGCAGGTATTGGTAGAGGGCAACTGGAAGTCCTTAATCTCCGTGTTCAACAAAGGCGGCAGAATTTTGAGCAGTACCAATCAAGAATGAAAAATTTACCTGGTGTTGCATTTCAACCTGAACAACCAGAATCATTCAGTAATCGCTGGTTAACTGCACTGACAATTGATCCAGCCGCATGTAAAGGGCTGAATCGGGAAAAAGTTAGACTAGTACTTGAAAAAGAAGATATTGAAACAAGGCCACTTTGGAAGCCAATGCACCTGCAGCCTGTATTTGGTGGGTACCCATATTTTGGCGGTATCGTATCAGAAGCATTATTTACAAATGGTCTTTGCCTTCCCAGTGGTTCCAATTTATCGGAAGATCAATTCAATCGGATATTTTTCCATTTACTTCCTTTATGGCAATAATTTTGCATACTCCTATCTGCAGTAAGTCATCGTAGATTTACTATAACTTATTATAGTTGGGCCCCTCAAAATAAAAAATTCTTTATTTGACTTTTATTACTACTTATTTAAGTAGATTTAATACGTAAAGGATTGTTATTTTTGCTGTGGCTTTCCGTGAAACCTTATTATGCAAAATCAACTACTTAAAGAGCTGACACCGAGGTGGATCCTGTTCCTTATTGAAACTTTTTTCCTCGTGTTTGCTTTCTGGAGTGCAATTTACCTCTCCAACAGGCTAAGTATTTCCCTTAGCACGCTTTGGGAATATAAATATGCTTTCCTACTCAATGCAGCTATTGGTATTACAGGTATGTGCCTCTTTCATACCTTCTCCGGTATCGTCCGTTTCTCAGGTATCCGGGATATTACCAGGGTTGTGAGTTTTGCCCTCTTTCAGCTCGTTTCCTGGCTGATTATCAGTGCGTTAACTGCCTCCATTGGCATCTTTGACAATGTTCGGCTGGAACTCCTACTGATTAACTGTTGCCTGGTTACCTTCCTTTTCACAGGCTTTCGCATTTTTGTAAGAGAGGTTTTTCATATCTCCGGCAATTTCCACAAAAGCAAACAACGCAAGCGCCGTATCATGATTTATGGCGCCGGTGATATCGGTCTGGCCACTAAAAAAGCACTCGAAATTGACCAGGATACCAAAATGCAGATCATCGGTTTCCTTGACGATAGTTATTCTAAAGTGGGGAAAAGCCTGGACGGTGTGAAAATTTATTCCCCGGAACTGGCCTTTCGCAAACTCATGGCACACCATAAGGTGGATGAAATGATCCTGGCTATTCGCAACCTGCCCGCCGAACGTAAAGAACGTCTCTTTGAATTCTGTTCTGCCCGAGGTGTTAAGGTTACTATCATTCCACCCCTTCAGGAATGGATCAACGGTATTTTCAGAATTAATCAGTTAAAAGAACTTACCATCGAATCCCTGCTCGAGCGAGATGAAATAAGTATTGATAACATCAGCGCCAAACGGACCTATAATGAAGCTGTAATGCTGGTTACCGGAGCTGCTGGTTCTATTGGGAGCGAAATCTGTCGCCAATTGCTGAACTACCCGGTGGTTCAGCTCGTATTGCTTGATCAGGCTGAATCTGCCCTTCACGATCTTAAACTCGAACTGGAATGTTTGAATAAAAATGTCGATATCTGCGTTGAAGTGGCTTCCGTTCGTGATAAATACCGGATTGATAGCATATTTGATCGCTATCGTCCAAACTTTGTATTTCATGCTGCGGCCTATAAGCATGTTCCAATCATGGAATACTTCCCGAGTGAATCCGTGTTGACCAATGTGAAAGGGACTCGTATAGTTGCCGACGCTGCGGTCAAATTCGAGGTGAAGAAGTTTATTATGGTATCCACCGATAAGGCAGTAAATCCCACTAATATTATGGGAGCCTGCAAACGTGTGGCGGAAATGTATATCCAGAGTCTTTCTGATCGCTCAAAAACAACCAAATTCGTTACCACCCGGTTTGGAAATGTGCTGGGCTCCAATGGCTCAGTAGTACCATTGTTCAAAAAACAAATTCTACAAGGCGGACCGGTTACGGTTACTCACCCCGATGTTACCCGCTATTTTATGACCATCCCCGAAGCCTGCCGCCTGGTACTGGAAGCAAGTGTTATGGGGCAGGGAGGTGATATTTTCGTATTTGATATGGGCAAGCCGGTTAAGATTGTTGACCTGGCCCGCAAAATGATCCGCCTGGCTGGTTACACCCCAGGAAAGGATATGGAGATCAAATTTACCGGCCTGCGTCCCGGTGAAAAGATGTACGAGGAATTGTTCAAGGAATCTGAAGAACTTCTGGCAACTCACCATCCGCTGATCATGAAGGCACGTAAAACCAGTATTGATCAGGAATGGCTAGAAAAAGAAATCGGAGAGCTGGTGGAAGCGGCTTTACATCATAAACAACAGCGTATACGCCAACAAATTAAAGCACTTCTGCCTGAATACCAGGAACAGGTGATAGAAGCCTAATAAATAATTAGAGAATTTTATTTGAGTATGTCAATTGTTTTGGGAAATTTCCTCTAAACAGTTGACATTTTTTTTAAACGTAATCTAGGCATGTTATTTAATTCAATTGACTACGCAATATTTCTTCCAATTGTTTTTGCATTATATTGGATAATTCCACCAAAAAAAATCCAGCTTCAAAATATACTTTTATTAGTATCCAGCTACTTTTTTTATGCTTGCTGGGACTATAGGTTTTTATTCTTATTGATGTTCTCAACATTGCTTGATTATGTAAGTGGGCTAAAAATGGGTGATACAAGTTCTCCCGGCTTAAGGAAGATATGGTTTTGGTCGAGTGTATGTATTAACCTTGGATTTTTAGGCATTTTTAAATACTATAATTTTTTTGCAGCATCTTTTGCTGATCTGTTAAATTCAGTAGGATTTCAGGTTAATTTCGGTCTACTTGAAATTATTCTTCCTGTTGGAATTTCATTTTATACGTTCCATGGATTGTCATATGTTATTGACATATATAATGGCAAGATCGAGCCAGAAAAGAATTTAATCGACTATAGTCTTTTTGTTAGTTTCTTCCCATTGCTGGTGGCTGGTCCTATAGAAAGAGCAACACATCTTTTACCTCAACTAAAAAAAGAAAGAAATTTTTCTTATTCAAATGCAGTTGATGGCTTAAGGCAAATCTTATGGGGTTTATTTAAAAAAATTGTGATCGCTGACAACTGTGCTGAGATTGCAAATGGTATTTTTAATAATTCAACTGATCAATCAGGCAGTACACTTCTTGTTGGAGCAATATTATTTGCTTTTCAGATTTACGGAGATTTTTCAGGTTATTCAGATATAGCTTTAGGAACAGCACGATTATTTGGCATTAATTTACTTAAGAATTTTGCTTATCCTTATTTTTCTCGTGATATTGCTGAGTTTTGGAGAAGATGGCATATTTCTCTTTCAAGCTGGTTTAAAGATTATTTATACATACCATTGGGGGGGAGTCGTGGTGGAATAATTATGAAGTTGAGAAATACATTTATAATTTTTCTAGTAAGCGGCTTTTGGCATGGTGCGAATTGGACATTTATATTTTGGGGCTTTTTGCATGCTATATATTATATTCCATTGTTGCTTTCTAATAATAATCGATCAAATCTGGAAATAGTTGCAAAAAGTCGTATTCTACCCAGTTTTAAGGAAGTAACACAAATTATTGGAACATTTGCATTGGTTTGCTTTGCATGGATTTTCTTTAGAGCAAATAATATCCAACATGCATTTGAATACATTTATGGCATATTTAATAGATCATTTTTTTCTATTCCAGCTGAGTTTTATTCGCGAGAATTTCAGGTATTAGCCGGGTTAATTTTTCTCCTCATTTTAATTGAATGGGCTGGGAGAGAAGATGAATATGCATTAGCAAACCTTGGATTTAATTGGTACAAACCCATAAGAATAACTTTTTATTATTTCCTAATTACGCTGATATTTTTCTTCGGAGGAAATGAACAGCAATTCATATATTTTCAATTTTAATAATGAAGTATTTTATTAAGAATTTGTTCCTGTTTTCTGTCCCATTATTAATATTTTTCTTACCTCCATTTTACATTTTATTCATGTCTGGCGAGAATTTTGTCGATTTAGATAAAATTCTGACGGAGAAAAAGAAATATAAAATTGGATATGCATATAATGAATCAAATTATAAGTACCTAAAGTGGAGGGCAATTAATTCCTTTGAAAAAAAATCAATATTGGCGATTGGATCCTCAAGAGTGCTTCAATTAAGGGATTGTTTTATTGACTCCAGTTTTTATAATGGAGGGTATACTGTTGTTGGAATTTCAGATTTTATTCCTTTTTTGAAATCAATTCCCGACAATAAACAGCCGCCTGCAATTATAATTAACCTTGATCAATGGATGTTTAATTCTAATTACGATGCTGTCAAAATAAATTCAATGAATTCTAAATATATTGGAAGCTATAGTTTTTCTCCAACTTTTTCTGTTTATAAGATGTCATGGCTAGACATAATAAATGGTAAAGTATCATTTAGAAATTTATACAATATGAAAAATGATTATAAAGTTGCGAATATTGGTTTAAATGCAAACATTAATGATAAAGGTTTCCGGAATGATGGAAGTATGGACTATGGTAATCAAGTAGTAAAGTTACTATCGAGTTCTAAAGATGCTGATGATTATGGTTTCAGTGAAACTTTGGAGAGAATAAAAAAGGGTAATAAAAGATTTGAATTTGGTGAAAACATAAATCCCCAAGCCCTTTAGGAACTCGATAATTTATTAGAATATTGTAACTCAAGAAAAATAAAAGTTATTGCCTTTCTACCGCCGTTTGCTCCAAAAATATTCAATGAATTAAAAGCTTCTTCAAATCATACCTATATATTCAGAATATATCCATCAATATATCCAATATTTCAGAAATACAACTTTGACTTGTTTGATTTTACAAATCCCGCAACATTAAATTCTTCAGATAGCGAATTTGTTGATGGATTTCATGGAGGAGAATATACTTATGCAAAAATTGTTCTAGAAATATCTGGTTCGGAGTACTTTTTAAGTAAATATGTAAATAGAGGTAATCTCCAAAGTAAAATTTTTAATAGGAAAAATAACTTTACGATATGTGATTGAGGTTTGAATTCTTTCTCAAAAATTAGTTATTAATTCAACAATATCAAACGATGGCAGCAGCTAACAAAATTCATCAATGTTCAATTTCTAATCAAAGGTTCTTTCTTTTTTGATCTGCGGCAACAAATGAGTGGCTCTTTCAATCGGACCTGCCACCAGTAGTGGAAAAAAGCTCACAAAAAGACCATAATCGACAAAGTTTTTTTCAGCTTCAATTCTATCCTTATAAATATCGATTACGTAGGATAAGCCATGAAAGGTGTAAAACGAAATGCCTACCGGTAAAATAATATTTAATGTCCAGTGATTTATTTGAAATCCTACCTGAGCAATTGCCGCTGCAAAGGATTCAATAAAGAAATTGTAATACTTGAATACTCCAAGGAAACCCAGGTTTACTATGATACTTAACCAGAACCAGAATTTTTTTTGTTTAATACTGTGAGCATCCTGCGTTTTAATGCCGGTAAAAAAGTCCAGTAGTGTTGAAAATAATAATAGGAATAAAAAACGCCAGTCCCAGCAGGCATAGAAATAATAGCTGGCAAAAAGTAATAATAAGTTCTGGTTTCGTTTGTTGTTTCCGGCAATCCACCAATGAAATACAAATACGATTGGCAGAAAAATCGCAAAATCGATGGAATTAAACAGCATGTAGGTCTGGTGAGTTAATCCGCTAACTTACATAATTGCAGCCAGAACTCCTCAATCTTGAACATCTGTTTTAAGAAATTCGCTATTTCAATCGGCTTGATTATGTAGCTATTATCATGGGTTTCGTGCGCCGACTCGTAATGTTTTAAGGTTTTAATGATTTTATGGTTAGTATCATTTGTTTGATTAAATCCTCATCTGGTCTTGCCCAGAATAAATCATCATTCCCTCCTGCCCACTCTGCTAACGTATGAAATACAAAAAAATGAATCCCATTTTTGATTTCATACACTACTTTCCGCTGATCTGTTTCATTGATTATTTTCTGTGTAAAACAGACAACTTCCGATTGAAATTTTCTCCTGCTGTATATTTCTTTTATTTTATTCAAGTCACTGAATAATCTCTCTTGGTTGGTTGTTGGATGTATTCTGTGATGATATAACAGGATAAATGATTTATTGCCCTTTAAACGTTGTAATGTGACAATCCGGTTTTGCAATTTTTGCCTGATTGCCGGAGATGCTATTACATCATGATGCGTAAATTCAAAACCGTTTTCATGCAATTCGTTATAACGATTTTGAATAAGGTTATATTTTTTTAGACGAGGTACGTTTTTCCCGTTTAAATCCTCATATTTTAAAAATTCCGGATTCAGGAAGTCTTTATAATTGTCCTGCTCCAACTGTATTATGTATTCTATATTGGTTCGTCCGTGTGAGAAGGGGGTTGTGATTAATTTCAGGTTATATCTTTCCAGTATATTATCAGTAAGGCAATTTTCTCCAAATGAAACATAGATTCTTCTGGTAAAAAGGAGTTGGATTTTTTGTTTTATTACGAGCAATAACTTTTTTGCCTTACGGTCTAGTTCTTTCATAAAAAAATATACTGGTACTTTCGGGTATTTGCAACATCAATCCGCCAACTTACACAACTGCAGCCAGAACTCCTCAATCTTTAAAATCGCCTTTAAAAAATCTTCCATCTCAATCGGCTTGGTTACATAACTGTTGGCGTAATTTTCATAAGAGAGATTGATGTCGCGGGTATTCGATGAAGTGGTTAGCATGATTACCGGAATTTTCTTCAACTCTGCATCCTGCTTGATGATTTTCAGTACTTCATGCCCGTTCAGAATCGGTATGTTGATGTCCAGCAAGATCAGATCCGGTTTGTTTTCTTCCGTATAGCGGTCTCGTTTATACAAAAAATCCACGGCTTCCTGACCATTGCGAACCACACTGATATTGGTGTTGATCTTGCTTTCTTCAAAAGCATCCATGGTCAGTACGATATCTCCTTCGTTGTCCTCAACCAATAAAATATGTACGGGCTTCAGCATATTCCTACCTGTTAATTGTAAAATAGAATGTCGACCCTTTGCCAGGTTCAGACTCTACCCAAACCCGGCCACCCCAGCTTTCTACATGTTTTTTTACCATTGCTAATCCAATTCCTGTGCCTTCAAATTGATCCCTGTTGTGAAGACGCTGAAAAATTACAAATATCTTATCAAAATGTTGATTGTGTATGCCAATGCCGTTATCCTTTACTGCAATCACCCATTCTTTTTCGGCTGCTTCCACAGTAAGTTGAATTTCCGGTGTGCTATCCGGCCGGGAATATTTTACCGCATTGTCGAGCAGGGAATGCAGGGTCTGTATCAACGGAACCTTGTAAACCCGCACTTCCGGTAATGGATCCACGAGCAACTTTGCCTGTTTTTCGGTAAAGAGCTTATTTCGAAGGTAGAGATAATCTTTCACGATTTCATCCAGGTTCACCTTTTCCATCTCTCCGGTTACCTGGCCCGCTCTGGAATAATCGAGCAGGTCCAGTATGATCTTTTTCATGCGCTTCGCTCCATCCATAGCAAAATGGATGTATTGGTGTGCCTTGTAATCCAGTTCTGAGCCATATTTGCGCTTTAATTGTTCCATAAAGCTGGACACCATGCGCAGGGGTTCCTGTAAGTCGTGTGAGGCAATAAAAGCAAACTGCTCGAGTTCTTCATTGGCCTGTTCCAGTTCCCGGATCTTCACTTTTAAATCCTCGTTTAATACCTTCAGTTCCTTCTCAATTTTTTTACGATAGGTTATATCCTGCAAGGCCCCCACTGCCCGGATCGCCTCTCCCTTTGCATCCCGGATGATAATGGCCCGGTCTACCACCTGGGCAATGCTTCCATTAGCTTTGAGATACTGGTACTCTTTCTCCCATACCTGCTGTGCAGGATCCTTTACCACGTCTATAAAGGAACTGATGATCTGCTCCCGTTCCGCTTCGGGAATATAATTACTCCAGCTTTCAAGTGTGGGACTTAATTTCTCAATATCATAGCCGAAAATCGTCTGAAACCCGCTGCCCCAATACAGGGTATTCTCCGGTATATTCCAGTCCCAAATGGCTTCATTGGTGGCTTCACTTACTTTTTCAAAGCGTTCGTTTGCTTCCCTGATGCGGATATCAGTCTCTTTTCTCAGCGTGATGTCCTTAAAATAAACAGATAAACCGGCTTCTGATGGATAGGCAGTTACTTCAAACCATTTCCCCAGGGTACTATAATAATCTTCAAAACTTACGGTATCACCGGTTTCCTTTGCCCGGTGATACATCCGGTAAAAATCAGAGTCAATCGCATCTGCGTATTCCGTCCATAAATGTTTGCCTACTATGTCTGCCTTCTTCCTGAACAAGACTTCCTCCGCCATCTTATTCCAGTAGGTTACTATCCAATTATTATCTACTGCGAAAAACGCATCTCCTATACTTTCCAAAATGGTGGTGCGTTCTTCATAGGCTTTTTGCAATCGGGCATCTGCTTCTTTTCGCAAACTGATATCGCGGAAGAATACCGATACCCCCTCTTCGCTCGGATATGCATTCACTTCCAGCCAAATGCCATAATAATCCTCAAAATTGACAGCCTCACGGGTTTCCAATACCTGCTGGTACCTGGTGTAGGAGGGGAGGTTGACTGCGTCTGGAAATACCTCCCAAAGATTTTTACCCAATACCTCTTCCCGCTTTACATGCAATAGTTCTTCTGCTCTCCGGTTCCAGTAGGTGACAGTATAATTTCGGTCCATAGTAAAGAATGCATCCCCGATACTGTCCAGAATTTGCTGGATTTTTAATTCCAGGCTCTTCCTTTCATGGATGTCCTGGTAACTTCCAATGATCCGAACACATTTTCCTTCAGCAAATTCTCCTTTGCCTATACAACGTATCCAACGCTGCTTTCCTTTGGCGGTTCGAACCAGGAGCTCCTCATCAAATGGTTCCTGCTCCTGGATCAGCCGGTTTACTGCCTGTTGAATCCGATCCCGGCTTTCTCCTTCATAGAATTCAAATCCGCCGGATAAGGAAGGGTTGTAGTTTTCCTCCACTTCCAGAATTTCTTTCACCATGGGCGACCAGTACATGGTATCATCCTGCTGGTGTAAGAGGTTCAACTCCCAACTGCCAACCCTCGCCATTTGAGAAGTTTCCTCGTATAAACGGGAAGCTTTTTTCTCATCGGTGATATCGAATATCAGGGAGTTGAACAATACCGTACCATCCGGATAAAAATAAGGGGTACCATATCCTTCATGCCATCTTTCCTGGCCATCCGGCAATATATTTCTCCAGCTTGCATGCCATTTGGAGCGATTGGTTATGGAGCTTTCGATCGTCTTCAACATCATTTCAAGGTCACCGCCCTTTTTGATCTGATCCCAAACAAGTGCGTTGTCCTTCATACAGATTTCCGGTGCCAGCGCCCAGATTTCATAACTGGTTCTGTTTACAGCTCGCAGTTCATCGGTACCATCGGGATAACGCAGGTATTGAAAACTTACGCCTGGCAAATCATCCCGCAAAGATTCCAGCGTTAGTTCAGTAGTCTTACGGTCATGGATATCCTGAAAACTTCCGTAGATGCGGGTACAGGTTCCTTCATACCACTCAGCTCTTCCAATTACTCTTACCCACAACTCCTTTCCCTGGGTGGTTATGATGATGGCTTCAAAATCCAGGGGCTCACCCGTATCTGTGGTTTGCTGAACTTTTGTGGCCACCAGCTCTCTGAAATCTTCCCGGTAAAACCGGATGCCTTCAGCAAGGGTGGGCGTGTAGGTTAAGGGGTCTGTTCCATGCATTTTATGCACCAGGTCCGACCAGTACAGGGTTTCCTGCACCAGGTCAATTTCCCAGCCTCCAATACGGGCCAATGAATTCGCATCTTCTACCAGTTCCTGCAACTTTTTCTCCCGGGTGATATCTTTCGAACTCGCAAAAATGAGTCCGTCTTCTTTGGAGGTATTACAGTTCCAGCTAAACCACCGCACTTTTCCGGATTTGGTTATAAACCGATTTTCAAATCTGATCAGGTTACCACCAGCTAATAATTTTTCTGCATTGGCAAGCGCATTCTCCCGGTCTGCCGGGTGGATGAATTTATCAAACAACTGACCAATTAATTCGGCTTCCTCATATTCCAGCAAAGCTGCTCCTGCTTTATTGATTTTCAGAAACCGGCCTTTGAAATCAGCTGTACAAATCAGGTCTGGTAAGGAATCAAACAGGTGCTGGTATTCCAACTCCATCCGCTTGCGATGAATCTTCGCACCTATGAAGTTTTCCAGCTTCTTTAATGCGGCTGCCAGTTTTTGGGTTTCCTCCCTTAGATTACTGGTGCCGGTTATTAAAACCCCCACCCGCTGATTATTGAATAGTAGCGGTATTCCTACCAGGCAGCGGATGCCTGTTCGGATGGCAGCTTCTTTACGGGGGAATGGCAGTTCATCTTCAAGCACATCCACCAGTAATTGTTCTTTAGTGGACCAGATCCTGCCAGGTATTCCCTCTTCCAGGCTGATCCGGTTGACATGAGCTGTTTCCTGGTAAAACAATTCACCTGCCGCGTTTACACTGCAGGATACGTGCAATTGTAATTGGTCTTTATGTGTGTCGGGCAGCCATACTTCACTGAAACAACAGTCGTGATGGCTCGCAATCTCTTTGCACATTTCTTCCAGCATGCCACTTAACTCTGCTGCATGATTGAAAATATGGCTGATCTTCAGGGTGAGTGCATTTTCCTGTTCCCTTCTGGTCTGATGGGTTACATCCCGCTCAATGGCAATCCAATGGGTAAACCAGCCGGTGTTGTCAGCAACCGGACTAATAGTGAAGTTCACCCAGAATTCTTCGCCGTTTTTTTTATAATTGAGTAGTGTTGTTTCAAAGGTCGACCAGTCTTTGATAGCCTGAGACAATTTGTCCAGCTCTTCTTTATTGGTTCTTGGGCCCTGTAGCAGGGAAGGGGATCGTCCTATAACTTCTGCTGCAGTATAGCCTGTCATCCGCGTGAAGGCATCGTTTACATACACTATTTTTAATCCGATTTCCGGAGTAGGTTCAGCTTCGGTTACGATGACCGCATCATTTGAATGGGTAACTACACTTTCCAACAACTTCAGTCTTTGTTCCTCCTGTTTATTGGACAGTTCCACCGCTGTGATGCAGTGTAGATTTTTATTGGCGGCGGAATACGGACTGGCATATAATTTTACGGTCAGCAGCTCACCTGTATTTACAGGATGGGTAAATTGACCCAGGCAGGAATGGGCATTCCCTGTAAGCAAAACCTGTTGATCCAGGTCGGCGAGCAGGTTGAAAAAAAGCAGGTCCTGGCATTCCTGTTTCGTGTATCCATACCTGTTGATTGCAGCTTGGTTCAGTTCTACTATTTCATTTTTTGCTGCATCAAATATCCAGCCTGGCAAGGGGTGATGCTGAAACAATTCGTTGAAATCGTTAGATTGTACCTTCATAGTATAAGAGCAAATGGTTAAACAACCATTCAACCAAATATAGGCATAGGGAGGCAATACTACTGGCAGATTAGCGTATATTTAATCAGGAGCCCTTTATTCTACTTTATTTCTAAACATTCTACTTAGGTGAGTGATCGTTTTTTTGAATCGGTGTTTAACGCAAGTTCAAATCCCTGCATGATCCTGAAAAAAGATTGTTGAACAACTTGGTGGAAAAACCTGGGTGGAATCAGAACCAGCAAAGGGTGCTACGTTTTACTTCACCCTGCCTTACCTTTGATACATGTTTTCTATTTTCAGCAGGAAAAGGAATTTCCCTGTTATCGATCTCTCCGGGATTGGTACTGATATGCATTCCCACCTGCTGCCTGGTATTGATGATGGTTCGCCGGATGTGGACACCAGTTTGAGTTTATTGAAAGGCTTGCAGGAACTCGGTTTACAAAACTTCATTACAACCCCGCACATTCTCTGGGATCTCTACAAGAATACCGATGCCACCATTGAACCCGCACGTCTGCATTTGCAGGATGCCCTGGTTTCCGATGGCAATTCAGCCCGCTTAGCTGCTGCCGCAGAATACATGATCGACGATTATTTTTCTGGCTTGCTTCAACAGAAAGCAGCTTTACGATGCCTCAAGGGAAATTATGTGCTGGTGGAATTTTCCTTTATCAACCTGCCTTTCGACTGGAAACAGGTTTTGTTTGATATGCAGATCCAGGGTTATCAGCCGGTGCTGGCACACCCGGAACGCTATCCTTACCTGTTTCAAAAAAACACGGTGCTGGATGAAATCCTGGATATGGGGGTGATTCTCCAGGTTAATCTTAATTCCCTTACCGGTTATTACGGGAAAGCCTTCCTTCAACAAGCGCAGGTGCTGGTTGATAAAAAGCTGGTATCCTTCCTGGGATCCGATTTGCACCACGAGCGTCACCTGGCAGCCCTCCGTAATTCTTCCACCCTGATGCCCCTTGTTGGGAAAGTGCTGGATTCAGGCAAGCTGATGAATCCTACCCTATAGAAATCATTTGCTACATTCTATCGCAACAGCTCCGGCAAACCTACTTTCGTTTTCCACCAGTTTAAACATGGGATCAACACTGTCATTGAAAGAGCATCGACGAATATTTATAAACCCGGTCTGCTTCAAGGCTTCTGCCATGGAAGTATGGTCCCATAACCATAAATGGTTGGCGTTACCCCAATAGGAAGAAATGAATGCTTTTAATCCTCTGGGTCGCTCCTCCAACCCGAATATCATATTTTTGATAAAACGGATACTGGCAGCCGTATCACCCTGGTCAAGCGATTGGAGGTAACCGCGTGCCATTACCTCCAAATCCGGAACTACCAGGCGAAATAGGGCTCCAGGTTTTAAAATCTTATAAGAGTTTTTCAAAGCAATCCGGAAATCATTGAGCGACAGGTGTTCAAGGGTATGGGAACAATACAGTCCGTCGCAGGAATTGTCCAGAACCGGTAAGCCTTTAATTATATCGCCATATAGCACGTTGGGGGGGAACTCTGTGTTTAAACGCCCTTTGAGTAAGGAACCGATTATCGGCATTTTCTGAATCCGAAGGGTGGGGGAAACATCAAAATTAGTCCAGGCTTCCGGTGCAGATAATCCGCATCCGTACTGTACATATAAGCTCATACCGGTTTTTCAAATTTTGGTGAATATAGGATGAAGTGCCGAATTATTTGTGTTTAACCTGTTGCGCACATTTCTTCAACATTTTTTTGAGAAAACCGAACATTTATTAGTTTGTTTCTGTTTAATTATTTATCTTTAAAATTAAACAAAGGAAACCCCAAGGTTATGAATGCGTTTACCATTAAAGACCTTGAAAATTTATCAGGAATCAAGGCTCACACTATCCGGATCTGGGAACAGCGGTACAATTTTTTAAAACCTAATCGTACCGAAACCAATATCCGGCAATATTCCAGTGAAGAATTAAAAGCTGTGCTGAACATCGCTTTGTTGAACAAGTACGGCTACAAAATCTCACATATTGATAAGATGAGTCCTAATGAGATCCGGGACCGGATCGTTTCCCTGGGTAATATCCAGGCACAGCAGGAGCGGCTTATTAATGAACTGATCCAGCATATGGTAGATATGAACCTAGAGGCCTTTGAGCAGGTGCTGGATGAGCATATCAGAGCTCGTACGATTGACAAAACCATTACCCAGATCATATTCCCATTCCTCGAGAAAATTGGAATTCTCTGGATGACCAATCACATAAATCCGGCCCAGGAACACCTGGTAACCAATATTATACGTCAGAAGCTGATCGTAGGCATTGAGGGGGCTTTCTCCCATGTGAAGTCCAGCCAAACCGGACTCCTGTTTCTACCCGAAGGGGAGTATCATGAAGTGGGTCTCTTATATATGTATTACCTGTTGAAAGGAAGAGGGATCAATGTTTTGTACCTGGGAGCGAATGTTCCTTTGAAGGACGTGGAGTTTGTAGCCAATCTCAAAAAGCCCGATTTTCTCTACACCCACCTCACTTCCGTTGCCAATAATTTCAATTTTGAGCGGTTTCTGAACAATTACCAGCTGCGTTGTTCAGCCCATACCATGGTGGTATCCGGATTGCTGGCACAACAATATAAAAAGAAAGTTCCCGAGAGCGTGCGCTTCAAAAAATCACTTTCAGAAGTGATGGAATTTATCGCCGCTATTAAATAAGTTTTAACAAAAATTCGGCCCTCGTTTCGTTGGTGAAACAATGAATTCTGTTTAAATTTGGATACCTAACAATTAAACACATAACCATGTCTAACGTAGATTTTAATGAGATGCTGGTGGACAATGCGGAGTTTCTGCGCCCTTTCGCAATCACGTTAACGAGGGATAATGAAGCGGCACAGGACCTGTTTCAGGAAACCATGTACCGGGCAATTGCCAACCGCGAGAAATACAATGTGGGAACGAATATCAAAGCATGGTTATATACTATCATGCGGAATATATTCATCAACAATTACCGCAGAAAAGCTAAACAGAATACAATATTCGATCATACTCCCAACGATTTTCTGCTCGACTACAACCAGGTGACCACAGCCAATGCAGCTGAAGCCAATCTGAAAATGAAGGAAATCCATGGGTATATCCATAAACTGCCGGAAATCTTCCGGAACCCTTTCCTGCTTTACTTTGATGGTTTCAAATACCATGAAATCGCAGATATGCTCGGTGAACCACTGGGCACCATCAAGAGCCGGATTCACTTTGCAAGGAAATTGTTGAAAGCGCAGATAGAAAGGTGAGAAAAGTGAAAGGTGAAAAGTGAAAAATTAGAGGCCAGCTATCATTTAAAATTTCTAACAATCAAATTTTTAGTGAAAGGGTAGTGTGAAAGGGTTATTTTCACCTTTCACTTTTCACCTTTCACTTCTTCTTCCATGCCTCATGTAATCATCATCGGTGCCGGTTTCGCCGGCTTGTCCGCAGCAAGTTTTATGGCGAAAGCTGGCTGGAAAGTTACCGTGCTGGAAAAAAACGATCAGCCCGGTGGTAGAGCCAGACAATGGAAAACCGATGGTTTCACCTTTGATATGGGCCCCTCCTGGTATTGGATGCCAGATGTTTTTGAACGTTTCTTCAACCAGTTTGGCAAATCCGTTAGCGACTATTATGAACTCGACCGGCTGGATCCTTCCTACCAGGTGGTGTGGCCGACCGGTAAGATGGATATCCCGGCAGGATTACCTGCCTTAAAAGAATTATTCGAATCCATTGAACCAGGTGCCGCCAACGCCCTGCAGCAATTCATGGATGAAGCTTCCTATAAGTATAAAGTAGGGATACATAAACTGGTTCATAAACCCGGACAATCCCTTACCGAATTCATCGATTGGGACCTCATGCGCGGTGTATTCAAGCTGGATGTGTTTACCTCGATGCGCACCCATGTTCACAAGTTTTTCAAAGACCCGCAACTTCGTCTGCTCATGGAATTTCCGGTGATTTTCCTGGGAGCCATGGCAGAAAACACCCCCGCCCTATACAGCCTCATGAACTATGCCGATGTGGTGGGTGGCACCTGGTACCCCAGGGGTGGTATGTACTCCATTGTAAATGCCATGTACCAATTAGCACTGGAACAGGGCGTCGAATTTAAATTTAATGAAGAAGTAAAAGAAATCAGTCTCCAACGCTCACGTGTAACCGCAGTTAGAACAGATAAGACTAGCTACGAAGCTGATGCGGTTATTGGTGGGGCTGATTATCATCATATTGAAACGCAACTCCTGCCTGCCAGTCATCGTTCCTACTCAGATTCATATTGGGATAGTCGCGTTATGGCACCAAGTTGCCTGCTTTATTTTGTTGGACTGAACCGTAAGCTGTCTAACATTCATCATCATACGCTGTTTTTCGATACCCCTTTTGAAAGCCACGCCAAAGAGATTTACCAGGATCCCGCCTGGCCTACTGACCCACTCTTTTATATGAGTGCGGTGTCTGTTACGGATCCAGCCTCCGCACCTCCGGGTTGTGAAAACCTGTTTTTACTGATTCCGGTTGCAGCAGGATTAAAGGACGATTCCCCTGAAATAAGGGAACATTATTTCAATGTGCTGATGGATCGGCTGGAGAAAAAATTGGGTCAGCCGGTTCGCGATGCAGTAATTGTAAAAAGAAGTTTTGCACATCGTGATTTCGAACAGGATTATCATTCGTTTAAAGGAAACGCCTATGGTTTGGCTAATACGCTTAAACAAACTGCGATATTAAAGCCATCTTGTAGAAGTAAAAAGGTAAATAATCTCTATTATACTGGTCAATTAACAGTCCCTGGTCCGGGTGTTCCACCCAGTTTGATCAGTGGAGAATTGGTAGCAAAGGAAGTTATTCGGAATTTTTAACTAACTTATATAAAAAAGCCGGATCTACGCTTATGATGCATTTGTTTCATTTAGTCTGCGAACAGAGCAGTAAAATTACGACCGAACGATACAGTACATCGTTTTCGTCGGCTATTAAGTTATTGCATAACGATCTTCGACAACCGATTTTTAATATCTACGGTTTTGTGCGTTTTGCTGATGAAATTGTTGATACTTTTCATGAGTTCGATAAGCTGACCTTGCTCAAAGAGTTTAAGCAGCAAACCTATGAGGCAATTGAACGCAAGATCAGCCTGAACCCAATCCTGCACAGTTTCCAGGCAACTGTCAACCGGTATAATATCGATCATGAATTGATTGAAGCGTTTTTCAGAAGCATGGAAATGGACCTGGATAAAAAAGCGTATGATCATCAGGGTTATATTGATTATATCTATGGTTCTGCGGAGGTAGTGGGACTAATGTGCCTCTATGTTTTCTGCGAAGGGGACCGGTCGCTCTACGAGCAGCTTAAAAATCCTGCACGTTCATTAGGAGCAGCTTTCCAGAAAGTGAATTTTCTACGGGATCTGAAGGCTGATTACAATGGTCTGGACCGGATTTATTTCCCCGGATGCGATTTTACCAACTTCACGCAATGCGATAAATCGAAGATTGAAGCAGATATTCAACAGGATTTCGACGATGCCTATAAAGGTATTATGCAACTGCCTGTAAAAGCGCGGTTCGGGGTCTATGTGGCCTATAAATATTATCTTTCCCTCTTCAAAAGGATCAAGCAGGTAAAACCTCAGCGGATCCTGATGGAAAGAATCAGGGTGCCCAACTACCGGAAAGCCGCCATCGTAGTACGCGCCGGCCTCAAAAATCAGTTGGGAATGATAGGGTAGGAATTTTACCGGTCGGGTGATTCACCCGTCCGGTAAAATTCCTGGAAGAAAGGAAAAGGGAAGAATGGAAGAGGGTCTCACGTCTCACGTCTGACGTCTCACACAAAACAAGTCTTTTATGGAGCAAACAAATATGCTCGTTCTCGTTAACGAGCAGGATGAACCGAGGGGTACGATGGAAAAAATGGAAGCGCATCGCAAAGCTGAACTTCATCGCGCCTTTAGTGTTTTTATTTACAATGCGGCAGGAGATATGTTGCTTCAGCAAAGAGCGTTGAATAAATACCATAGCGGTGGATTATGGACCAATGCCTGTTGTAGTCATCCTTATCCGGATGAAGAACCAGCAGCAGCAGGCAGCAGGCGGTTGAGGGAAGAAATGGGCTTCGTGACGGATATCCAGCCGGCTTTTCAATTTGTCTATAAAGCCTCGTTCGACAATGGCTTAACGGAATATGAATACGATCATGTTTTCGTAGGAGAATATGATGGTCCCATTCATCCCGATCCTGCTGAAGTAAACGATTACTGCTTTTTATCACCGGCGGAAATTGAGGCTGCTCTGGCATCCCATCCTGCACGTTTTACAGCCTGGTTTCACCTGGCATTTCCTAAAGTTCAGCAATGGAGAAAACAATCTGAAGTATGCATTGGTTAATTTATCTCGGAATCGTTCTGATTACTTTCCTGATTATGGAAGGCATTACCTGGCTCACCCACCGTTATGTGATGCATGGATTTCTTTGGTACCTGCATGAAGATCATCATAAAAAAGGGCCTGGTTTTTTTGAGAAAAACGACTGGTTTTTTGTGATTTTCGCTGTTCCCAGTATAGGTATGATCCTTTGGGGAACATTGGATCCATCCATGTGGTGGATACAGGCCATCGGCTTTGGTATCATGCTGTATGGGTTCGCTTACTTTATGGTGCATGAAATCATCATTCACCAACGCTTTAAGTTTTTCACCCGCAGTAATAATATTTATATCCGCGCCATTCGCTGGGCTCACAAGATGCATCACAAACACCTGGATAAGGAAGATGGTGAGTCTTTCGGTATGTTGTTAGTACATCAAAAATATTGGGCTAAGGTTAAAAAAGACCGTGAAAACACCCGGAATAAAAAGGGATAAGCTGTCTATCTTGCTGCCAGCTAAATCACGGTGAATGTCCACACATCTTTTTCAATATAAGCCCTACGATTACAGGTACGAATACGACTATGTGTTTACGGGCGCAGGTGCAGCGTGCATGAGTTTGCTGATCCGGATGCTGGTATCCGGGAGGTATAGTAATTCAAGTTTCCTGGTGGTGGATAAAGACCGGAAAGAGAACAACGACCGTACCTGGTGTTTCTGGGAAAAGGAAGATGGTTTTTTTGAAAAACTGGTTCATAAATCTTGGGACCAGATGTGGTTTCATGGTCCGGGTTTTTCAAAAAAATACAGAATCAAACCCTATCGGTACAAAATGATCAGGGGAATTGATTTTTATTCCTTTTGTATCGACTACCTGAAAAAGCAGCCAAATGTTCAATTGCTTTTTGAACCGGTACAGCGCATTGAAACCTTAAAAGAAGGCGCCCGGCTCACCATTGAAAACGGGGAAGTCTACACCGCCAAAAAATATATTTTCAATTCTATCCCTTTTGATCAACTCAGGGAAGCGCCCGGCAAACACATGCTGCTGCAGCATTTCAAGGGATGGGTAATTGAAACGGAAACAGATTGTTTTGATCCAACAACCTGCACCTTAATGGATTTTCGGATCAGCCAGGAACATGGCGCTTCCTTCGTTTATACAATGCCGTTAACCGCCCGGAAAGCGCTGGTGGAATACACACTCTTCAATGAAGCACTGCTTAAAGAAGAGGAATATGAAGAAGGGCTGAAAACCTATATTCGGGATTTTCTCAAACTGGACCAATATACCATCCTGGAAAAAGAATTTGGCATCATTCCTATGACCAATCGGGTTTTTGATCCGGGTAAAGGGAATATTGTGAATATTGGTACGGCAGGCGGACAAACAAAACCTTCCAGTGGTTATACCTTTCAGTTTATTCAGCGGAACAGTGATGAAATAATTTATTCCATGTTGAATCACGGTCGGCCCCGGCCCACCGAGGATAGCCATGAAGGGCGATTTATGTTTTACGATTCCGTATTACTGGATGTGCTGGTACATAAAGAATTGGGCGGGGCGGAAATTTTCACCAAACTCTTCAAACGAAATTCAGCCCAACGAATCTTCCGCTTTCTGGATAACCAAAGCTGGATTCCCGAAGAATTGTTGCTGATCAGCAGCCTTCCGGTTGGCCCCTTCCTGCGCGCCGCCAAACGCCAGCTGTTTTGAGGAAACTTGCTTAATATTGGAGAGCAAAGCAACTTCCAACTATGACTCTCAATATTGATGAACTACTCACAGTCAGTTTCACCCTTTTTGCGGTGATTGATATCCTTGGTTCCATCCCACTCCTGATTTCCTTAAAGACCAAAATGGGTGAAATCCGGGAGTTCCGCGCCACCTTGATTTCTGGGGCGCTCATGATTCTGTTTCTGCTGGTGGGAGAACGCTTCCTGGGTATCCTTGGAGTGGATGTTGGTTCGTTCGCAGTTGGGGGTTCTATTGTAATTTTTATACTCGGACTCGAAATGGTGCTTGGTATCGAATTTTTTAAAAGCGATGGCGATCCCAAATCCGGCACCCTTGTACCCATTGCCTTTCCACTGATTGCGGGTTCCGGTACACTCACCACTATCATTTCCCTGCAGGCCAACTATCCTGTGTGGACAGTTGCACTGGGTATCCTGCTTAACCTGGTGGTCGTATACATTGTGCTGCGATCCCTGAACTATATTGAACGCCTGATTGGAGCGGCCGGCCTTATCGCCATCCGGAAATTCTTCGGGGTGATTCTGCTGGCGATTGCGGTGAAGATATTTGCGACGAATGCGAGTGGGCTCATAAAGTGAGAAGTGAAAGGTGAAAGGTGAAAAAAGTGAAAGGGGGGGAAAGAGGTGAAAGGGAGACAAAGGAGAAGGGAGACAAAGAAGAAGGGAGGCGGTCCTCAATTCATAAATCATAAATCATAATTCATAATTTATCACTGTCCTATGTTGCGCGCTTTTTTTTTGCTGTTTGTGCCGTTGTTCCTGCAAGCACAGGAACAACTCAAAACGGATGTTTTGGTTATTGGTGGTGGTACTGGTGGCACAGCGGCTGCTATCCAGGCAGCGCGACTCAAAACCAAGACCATCCTGGTGGAACCGGGTCCCTGGTTAGGTGGTATGCTTACTGCCGCCGGAGTTGCAGCTACAGATGGCAATCATCGCCTCCCATCCGGCTTGTGGGAAGAGTTCAGACAAGCGCTATACAATCATTATGGATCGCCTGCAGCATTGGCTACAGGATGGGTTAGCAATACCCAGTTTGAACCACATGTGGGTGATAGCATCTTAAAAGCAATGGCAGCTCGCGAAAAGAATCATCTAACGGTGATGTATGGTTGGGAATTCGATCAGGTGCTTAAAAAGGGCAATCGAATTGAAGGAGCTCAATTCCGCAATACCAATGGAAAACTGCTCATCATTCGTGCTTCCGTTACCATAGATGCTACCGAACTCGGCGATGTACTGGCTGCAGCACAACTGCCCTATAGCCTGGGTATGGAAGCAGGATCCGAAACCGGTGAACAGGTGGGGGTAGAGAAAACTTCCAATATTATACAGGACCTTACCTATGTGGCTATCTTAAAAGATTATGGAAGAGGCGTGGATTGCACCATAGTTAAACCCGCTGGTTATGATCCCGCTGAATTCGATGGTGCCTGCACCGATTACTATATCAATACCAGTTTGCCCAAACCTTCCGTGAATGCGGCAAAAATGCTGGAATATGGAAAGTTGCCTGGTAATAAATACATGCTGAACTGGCCCAACCAGGGCAACGATACCTACCTAGAACTGGTTGAATTATCTCCTGCTCAACGAATCAAAGAATTGGCAAAAGCAAAAGCCACCACGCTGCGCTTTATTTATTTTATTCAACACCAGTTGGGTTTCAAACACCTGGGATTGGCAGTGGATGAATTTCCTACTGGCAATGGATTCGCCCTGATGCCTTACCATCGCGAAGGCAGACGGGTTAAGGGTGCTGTTCGCTTTACCATCAATCATATCGCTGATCCTTACGGTAATGGACAACCGTTATACCGAACCGGTATTTCAGTGGGTGATTATCCGATTGATCATCATCATAAAAAAAATCCCGCTGCTCCCCAGCATTTAAATTTTTACCCGGTTCCTTCTTATGCAATTCCCATGGGAGCATTAGTTGTTCCAGGAATCGAAGGCTTTATGGTGGCGGATAAATCGATCAGTGTTAGTAATGTTGTGAATGGAACAACGCGATTGCAACCAGTTGTTCTATTAACCGGACAAGCAGCTGGCGCGATTGCTTCCCTTGCTGTAAATGAACGCAAAGCTCCTGATCAACTTTCCGTTCGGAAAGTCCAGCAGCTCCTGCTCGATCAAAAGGCAATGATCCAACCCTTCCTGGATGTGCCTCCTGCTCATCCTCAATTTCAGGCCATACACCGGGTCGGATCAACCGGTTTACTCAAAGGGAAAGGCATTCCTTTTCAGTGGGCCAATCAAACCTGGTTTTATCCGGATAGCACTATTCTAACACAGGATTTCCTGGAAGATCTGAAAATCTTTTTGCCTCCTGGTTCTTCCATACCAGCCGAAGTTTTTGTAGATAGCGGGAGTTTGTCAATCCGGTCCGCTTTTCAACTGGCTGGCAGTTCCAATACCCGCAGAATGAAAGGCTATTGGAAAAAATGGGGCTTGCAAAATTTTGATCCCATTCGCCCCATCACTAAAAAAGAATTAGCGGTTTTGCTGGATCAACTGGTAAAACCTTTTGATCGTCCTGTTAATCTCATTGGTGAATGGTAAATTCGAGTACCCCTCCCCGTAAGAGCTGCTGGTGCGTTACCGACTGAACCGGTATGGATTTGCCATTCAGCTTTATCGATCGAACTCCAGTCCTGCCAGGTTGATTGGTTTTTTTAGTGCGTATTTCCAGTGTCTTGCCATTTGGTAACTGCAGGCTTGCAGCATCCACCAGGGGAACACCAATTGTGTACTCGCCGCTTACGGGGTTCATAGGATACATCCCCAATGCCGACCATACCAGCCAGGCACTCATCTGTCCGCAGTCGTCATTGCCACTCAAACCATCCGGACCGGTTTTATACATACTGTCAACTGTCAGCCTGATTTTTTCGGCAGCCAGATCCGGACGACCCAGCGCTGTATACATATAAATGATGTGATGGCTTGGCTCATTTCCATGTGCGTATTGGCCAATGAGTCCACTTACATCTATAGATATATTATCGCCATGCATTTCGCTGGTTGAATTAAAGAGTGCGTTCAGTTTCTCCACCAGTTTGTTCTTTCCGCCATAGAGTGCTGCCAATCCAGCCACATCATGTGGTACAAAAAAACTGTGCTGCCAGGCAGTGCCTTCGATGTATTGTCCTTCAAACCCATGTTCTGATAATAAAGGATCAAAGGGTTCGATGAACTTGCCGGTACTGTCTTTACCCCGCATAAATCCGGTTGAGGGGTCAAACAGGTTTTTATAACTGGTGGCCCTTTTCATGAAATACGCATACTCTTCTTTCTTACCCAGCTTTTTAGCAACCTGCGCAATACAGTAATCATCAAATGCATATTCCAGTGTAATGGTAACACTCCATCCATGTTTGTCCTGGGGCAAATATCCGAAACGAATGTATTCCGGTGTTCCTCTTTGTTGCTGGTGCGCACTTGCTTTCATCGCTTCATAAGCCAGGTTTACATCAAAGCCGGGAATATTTTTTAGAATGGCATCCGTTATTACTGGAATAGCATGATAACCGGTCATGGTATTGGCTTCCCAGGAACTGATGTCCCAAACCGGCAACAATCCGTTATCGCGATAAAAACTCAACAGGCTGTTGATGAATACCGGCACTTTTTCAGGCTGAGTGAATGTATAAAGCGGATTTAATGCTCTGAATGTATCCCATAAAGAAAATATGGTGTATTTAGGTTGTCCATTTAGCGACTGCCCGATTTTTCCATCGTGATTGCTATAACGTCCATCGGTATCCGATAACAAGATCGGTGCCATACAGGTGCGATAAAGCGCCGTATAAAAACTGGTAGCTAAGGCTTTGTCGGTGGTTTGGATTTCAATTTTTTTCAGTTCTTTTTCCCAGGCTGCAGTAGCCAGCTGATCAACTGCATCAAATGACAAGGCCGCTGTTTCATTCAGCGCAGCCAGCGCTCCTTCAGTACCTACGCTGCTAATGGCTACCCGCACTTGCAGTGGTGTGTTCCCTGTTTCAAATTCCAGCAGCACTTTACTTTGTTTGCCGATTGCTTTCCCCTCACTGAATTCTTCCAGGTTCAGGTAACGGCTATGGGTAACTGATTTTGAGAAACGGGCGGCAAAATAAACCCGTTGGTTTTTGGCCCAGCCAGTGGAGAGGCGATAACCCACAAGGGTCGAATCGTTCAGCAATTGCAGGTTGGCTGTGAGTGGTGCATCCCAGTTGATGGCGAATCCCATGTCAAAGCGAAGCCAGCCTTTGTTGCCGGGGAACTGATACCGATGATATCCAACCCGCTCGGTGGTGGTGAGCTGGGCCTTTACCTGGTTGCCTAATTGAACTTCGTAGTAACCGGGACGTGCTTTTTCCCGGTCGTGACTGAAAGGTATTTTAATCAGCGGGGCAGTTGCTCCATTCGTATCGGCCAGGGGCAATACAGAAATATCACACCAATCGCCAATACCGGTTCCGCTTAAATGGGTATGACTGAATCCTGCGATGGTATTGCTGCTGTAATGGTAACCTGCCACCCAGTCCCAGCCCTGGTCGCCATTATCCGGACTCAACTGGATCATGCCAAAGGGATAAGCTGCCCCGGGGAAAACGTGCCCGTGACCGCCGGTACCTAAAAAGGGATCCACAAATTGGGTAAGTTGTTGCGCATTGCATGCAACTGAAATTGCCAGGCCTCCCGCTATTAAAATTCCTACTGATTTCATAGGTTGAAATTACTGAATTTACCCGTCCGGTGCCACCCGTCCGGTGGCACCGGACGGGTGGCGGAGTGGTACGATCTTTTTACAACAGCCGAAAAAAACATATGAAACAGCTTTTTATATTGATCAGCACGGCATTTTTATTTGCCTGCGGGAATGCAGAACAGCATGAATCAGATGATGTAAAAGTGAAACCCGAAGACACTTCCTTTACCAAGTATCCTCCGGGCAATGTGAATGTTCCACCAACTGTGGAAACTGCAGCAGACAGCACGCGCTCAGCTGCAGATTCGTTAAACCGCCCGCATTAAACATACCTGCATTAATCATATGTGCCTGATCTCCTACCATGCTTCGCATGAACAGTTTGGTCCGGTTGAATTACTCGGGTATGTTCAACAAGCCGAAGCAGCCGGGTTTACGGCCATTCATTCTTCGGATCATTTTCATCCCTGGAGTAAACGACAGGGAGAGAGTGGTTTCACCCTGAGTTGGTTACCTGTTGCGATGCAGGTTTGCAGGTTGCCATTCAGTATGGTTTGTGCACCCGGACAACGACTGCATCCCGCCATTGTAGCGCAGGCGCTTGCAACCATCTCACTGATGTTTCCGGATCGACTGATTGTTGAATTGGGCAGTGGCGAAGCACTCAATGAATCGATCACTGGAGAAGGTTGGCCGGAGAAAGCTATCCGAAATGAACGCCTGCTGCAATGCAAAGAAGTAATGGATGCCTTGTTCAAGGGAGAGCAGGTCGATTTTAATGGGCATATCCGGGTGCGCAAAGCGCGATTGTATTCCCGGCCGGCAATACCACCGCCCTTATTCTGTGCAGCCTTATCTGAAGCAACGGCAGAATGGGCAGGTAATTGGGCAGAGGGATTATTAACCACCGTAGATGATAACCTCGAAGAAGCCGCAGCCAAAATCAATGCATTTAAAAAACAGGGAGAAAACAAACCCGTTCACCTTCAACTCTCTTTTTGTTACGCGCGGTCCTGGAAGGAAGCCGTGGAACAGGCTTATGAACAATGGCGATCAAATATGGTAGGCCTGGATAAATTGGCCAATCTCTCCAGCACAGAAGAATTCGATGAAGCAGGAGAGGAGATCACCCGGGAAGATATCATTGAGAATATGATTTTGATCACAGATATGAAGGATCTCAAGCAGCGAATTGAAAAGATTAAATCCCTTCAACCCGCGCGTATTCATCTACATAATATCAGTAAAAATCAAACTGATTACCTGGAAGATATCCGATCCATTCTTATCCATTAATGATTTCACCGCCAAAAGCTTTATCCTCCCAACACCACTCTCCAATCTTCTTTGGACATACTACTAAAAATAGCCTTCCCGCTTTGTACCAATCCGGCAGAAAGCTCTCTTTTGCTTTGCTGGAGCTGGCGCATTTTTTCTTCCACCGTACCCGGACAAATCAGCCTTATCGCCTGCACATTCTGGTGTTGCCCGATGCGATAGGCCCGGTCAATAGCCTGGTCTTCCACTGCCGGATTCCACCAGGGATCTACCAGGTACACATAACTGGCTGCAGTCAGATTAAGTCCTACTCCACCGGCTTTCAGACTTAACAGAAACACCCGCACTTCAGGATCCTGCTGAAAGCGATCCACCGCTCCTTGTCTGTCCCTGGTAGCTCCGGTGAGTGTTTCGTAAACGATACCCAATTTGTTCAACTCAATAGCAATCAAATCGAGCATGGAAACAAACTGAGAGAAAATCAGAATTTTATGTCGGGGCGATTTGTTTTGCACCTGCTCGATCAGTAACTGAATTTTCGAAGAACCTTCTCCCTGCAACTGATCCGCTTGCAACAACCTTGGATCATCACAGATCTGCCGGAGCTGCGTTAAGCCGCGTAATACATGAATGGAATTGCGTAGGATTTCATCTTCCAGTTTGTCTTCCAGGTAATCCCGCAGGTCTTTTTCATAGGCATTGTACACGGCTCGTTGTGCCTCTCCCATTGGGCAATACAGGATTTGCTCTATTTTATCCGGCAACTCCTGGATCACATCTTCCTTGGTGCGCCGTAGCAGGAAGGGCCTGATTTTTTGTTGCAACTCTTCTGAACGCTGGCGGTTCTCGAACCGGTCGATGGGAGTGGAGTAGATATCCTGGAAGTATTTTTTATTTCCCAGTAAACCCGGACAAACAAAAGAAAACTGCGCATACAGATCCATGGTATTGTTTTCGAAGGGTGTACCGGTGATGGCTAAGCGATTCCTGCTTTTTAACATCTGTACTGCCTGGTAGCGTTGTGAGTCGGGATTCTTAATCTGTTGTGATTCATCGAGTAATACATAACTAAACTGAAACCGGCGCAGGTAAGTGATATCTGTTAAGAGCGTGCCATAAGAGGTGAGAATGATATCATACTGATCAAATGTCTCCGTGTTTTTAGTGCGATTAGCACCATGCAGCGTCAGGCATTTCAAGGAAGGTGCGAAGCGCTGCAATTCTACCTGCCAGTTAAAGAGCAGGGAGGTGGGTACTACTAATAGGTGAGTGGAGTCATGGTTTTTCTCTTTCAATAGTAACAAAAAGGCGATCACCTGCACCGTTTTGCCTAAGCCCATATCATCTGCGAGTACACCGCCAAATTCATTTTCATGCAGGAAGTACAACCAATTAAGTCCTTCCTGCTGGTAGTGACGAAGCTCGGTATGCAAGGTGGAGGGAACCCGCACCGATTCAATAGATTTGATATCGGTTAAGCGTTCCCGATAGTTTTTGATTTTTTGTTGAACTGCTGAATCCATTTCGTCATCCGTGAATTGCTGACTGATGCTTTCAAACTGCATGGCGGGTAGAATCAAATCTTCCCCCATGACCGAGGCACCAAAGAAAAACGTTGAAAAACGTTCTATCCATTCTTCGGGTAACAATCCAAGGGTGCCATCATCCAGTTGCACATACTTACTTTTATTTCTGATGGATTTTTGAATTTGTTGCAGCGAAGCCTGCTGATCGCCGTATTTGGCATTGATCTTTACATTAAACCAATTGAGTCCGGATACCACCCGCACAGTAATGGTTCCTTTAAAAGCACTCTTTTTATTTTCCTTCAATTGATTAAACCCAAAAATGGATATGCCTGCAGCCCTCCATTGCGCAAACGCATCCAGGAACCAGTCTTCATCCAGAAAGCGATCCCGATGCAGGTAGAAATAAGGTAACTCATTATCCAATTGCTCCATGAAATGCGGATGTTGCTGCAGTACCATCGACAGGAATGCATTCTCGGCGGAATCATCACGTTGCATGGCAAGTAATCTGCCTTTGGTATCGGGCAGGTAAACCATTTTTTTGCTACGCAGGGGTACTTCCATACTACCATAGCGCATCATGGGCTGGATGGTTACATACTGCCCGAGATCAGCCAGGTAGATCAGCCCTTCCATCGCGCCTTTCCATCCTGCTTCCTTCAATTGTTCTTCTTCAGCAAGCTCTATAAAATGCCGTTCCACCCGGATCTTGTTCTCCAGTTTGGAAAGAATTTTCTCTTCAAATGCGGCGAACTGGTCTTCATGTAATTGCAGGTGTTGACGGCTTGCAAAAACCTGTAGCAGTTTCAATACAGTCATATTCGCAGCCAGCATGAGCTGGTTCTCCTGCAAGAGAAAGAGTCCGTATTTTAATGGGTATTGCTGCGGATGAACTTTTTGAATGCCCAGTTCCAGTTCGGGACTCACCCTGTAAAACGGACTGGCTTTATAAACATGCAGGGTAAACTTATCCACAAGGGCGCCAACCTGCACTTCCCTTAACGATCCCGCACTAACATTTTCAGAAAACTCCGGGTCGTGGTAAAAAAACCGAAGATTCATTGGGTTTTGGATAATGGTACGTAAACTGCGTATGTCGCTCCTTGTTATACTATTCGCCGGAGTTGTTTGAAATCGACTGATAGCTGCATAAAATCGTACAGCAGCTGCGTCATTACCTGCCAACTGAGAGGCATCAATAGCACTGACAGGTGATAAAGGGTTCCTTATTTTTCCTGCCTGTGTAAGCGGCGCATCATAGAGCTCAATGCACAATGATTTATGAAACCGGAATTGCTTCAATACTACAATGCGGATACAGTTCCCCTCAGCTGTTTGCGGTGGCTGTTCCTCAGGTACAAATAAAAGTTCTTCCAGATCACGGATGGAGTCCATTCTGCAATAATACGGTTTCGCGGGTTCAGGTTATAATCCGCCATAAGTATATAAAAAATGCAAGTTGTGGCGGATTATACAACTTTATAACATCCAGCCAATATTTTATAAATCCTGATTCCCGGTAATTCCTACCTTTATGCCCGAATGAAACGCCTTACCATTTTTCTCCTCCTGTTGTTGTATGTGACGGTTTCCTCCGGGTTTACCGTACATCTTCATTATTGCATGGGAGAACTGGTAGAGTCCAATCTTACGCATTCCGATGAACCAACCTGTGGCGGTTGTGGCATGGAAAAAGATCCATCCTCCAATGATGGCTGCTGCAAAGACGAACATAAGCAGGTTAAAGTAGACCAGGATAAAAAGCTGGCCGAAATAGCAGCCAAGGCTAAACAGACAGTTTCGGAACATACGGTGCTTTTTGCTTTTATTGCTGCGGAAAGCAACTTGTTTGAAACAGTTCGCTCTTTACCTTTTTCCAATGCGCCTCCCCTACAACTAGTTGTCCCTCATTACCTGTTCCAACGCAATTTCCGTATTTGATTCTTATACCTTCTTTGGCCTGAATACCTTCAGGCTATTGGCATTTACTGCCATTTAACTTCTTTATTCTTTCATCCTTAAATAGTCATCTCATGAAATCAGTTTTTGTAACTGCTTTTGCAGCTATGTTATTCATTGCTACTGCCTGTAACAACAGTGCCGATCATTCCGCACACCAGGCAGAAACTACCGAACCTGCTACAGAACAGCCTGCCAGCTCCTCTCTTAACCCGGTTTCCACCCCGTTGAAAGAAGTGTATGCGCATTATCATCATATCAGTTTTGCGCTGGCCAAAGATGATGCAGCAGAAACCAGCAACGGTGCCAAAGCCCTGCAGGTTGCCATCGCGGAAGTAGATAAATCCGGTATGACTCCTGAACAACAACAAGCCCTTGCAACCCAGGAAGCAGCACTGCAGGAACATGCGGCCGCCATAGTTAATGCGGGTATTGAAGAGCAGCGCAAGCATTATGAAAAGCTGGGCGAAAGCCTTTATCCCCTGGTGAAAGTTTTCGGGTCTGATAAGCCTTTGTATAAAGCTTATTGCCCGATGGCCTTTGATAACAAAGGAGCCAGTTGGATCAGTACCAGCAAGGAGATCAACAATCCTTATTTCGGTGAGAAAATGCTGACCTGCGGCGAGATCCAGGAAGAAATCAAATAACTCCTTTTTATGGTTCATCGTATCATTGAATGGTCGCTCCGAAACCGGTACATCGTACTGGTATTGGCAACCGGCCTCTTTATCTGGGGAGTTATCTCCGTAAAGAAAAATCCCATTGATGCCATTCCCGATCTATCCGAAAACCAGGTGATTGTGTTCACGGAATGGATGGGGCGCGCACCCCAACTGATCGAAGATCAGATTACCTATCCACTTGTGACCAACCTGCAGGGTTTGCCCCGTATCAAATACGTACGCGGTTCTTCCATGTTCGGCATGAGTTTTATCTATGTGATTTTTGAAGACGAGGTGGATATCTATTGGGCCAGGGAACGCGTGCTGGAAAGATTGAGTACCATCAGCCGAACCCTGCCCGAAGGTGTGGCTCCTCAACTGGGTCCGGATGGTACCGGTGTAGGCCATATTCTCTGGTACACCCTCGATGCGCCGGGTATGGACCTGGGTGAACAACGCGCTATCCAGGACTGGTACGTAAAGTTTGCCCTGCAGAATGTACCGGGAGTAAGCGAAATCGCTTCCTTCGGTGGGTTTCAGAAACAATACCAGGTTACCATCGATCCGAATAAACTCCTGTATTATAAAATTCCCCTCTCTACTGTTATCGCGGCAATACGTGCCAATAACAATGAAAGCGGCGGCCGCAAATTTGAAATGAGTGATATCGGTTATATCATCAAAACCGATGGCTACCTGAAATCCATGGAAGAACTGGGTGCCATCTCCATCGCCAGTCAGGGTGGCTTGCCGGTCCGCATTTCAGATGTTGCCACCATTCAAATGACCGGTGAAAGCAGGTTGGGCATCTTTGATCAGGATGGTGAAGGGGAACGGGTTGGCGGCATCGTGGTAATGCGATACGGAGAAAATGCTGCAGAAGTTATTGATGCAGTGAAAGCCAAAATGCAGGAAGTAGCCAAAGGCCTGCCCGAAGGAATGAACTTTGATATTGTATACGATCGGGGTGAACTCATCCGGGAATCCATTGATAGTATCCAGCATACCCTGATAGAAGAAATGATCGTGGTATCGCTGGTGGTTATCATCTTCCTGTTTCACTGGAGAAGTGCTCTCAGTATTATCATTCAAATCCCGATCACTATTGCGGCGAGTTTTATCCTGCTCAATGCCTTTGGCATCTCTTCCAATATCATGTCGCTCACGGGTATTGCACTCGCCATCGGTGTAATTGTTGACAATGGCATCATCATGAGTGAAAATGCCTATAAACACCTGGCGGAACGATATGCCGACTGGCAAAGAACCCATCAATCTGACGCATCATGAAAAGTATAAAAAATCTATTTAAAAAATCACCCGACTGGATCACTGAAGAAGAACGGATGCAGGTGATTGAAAAAAGCAGCAAGCAGGTGAGTCGCGGTGTGTTCTTCGCCACCATCATTATCATCACTTCTTTTTTACCGGTTTTCATGTTAACCGGACAGGAAGGAAAACTTTTTCATCCCCTTGCTTTCACCAAAACATTCATCATGATCATGGATGCTTTATTGGTGATCACACTGGCACCGGTACTAATCTCCTTTTTTATGAAAGGAAAGTTTCGTCCCGATAATGCCAACCCCGTAAACCGCTTCCTGGAGAAAATCTATACGCCCATAATTAAAGCAGTGCTCAAATGGCGAAAGACCACCATCGCAATCAATATCATTGCCCTGGTAATTACCATTCCTCTGCTCAAATCGGTTGGTACAGAATTCATGCCTCCATTGGATGAGCAAAGCATTCTTTTTATGCCGGTTACCCTACCGGATATCAGCAATGGAGAAGCCAAACGCATCCTGCAGGTACAGGATAAAATCATCAAATCAGTACCTGAAGTTGATAAAGTATTAGGTAAGGCCGGTAGAGCCAATACGGCTACGGATAATTCTCCTATCTCGATGATCGAAACCATCATCATGCTGAAACCAAAATCGGAATGGCGTCCAGGCATTACCAAAAATGATATCATCAAAGAACTGGATACCAAACTGCAAATACCAGGTGTGGTGAATGGCTGGACCCAACCCATCATCAACCGGATCAACATGCTCGCAACCGGTATTCGGACTGATGTAGGCATTAAAATCTATGGCCCCAATCTGGATTCCATCGCAGCTGCCAGTGAACGCGTGAAATCCGCCCTGGAAGGCACTCCTGGTGTGCAGGATTTATATGTAGAACCCATCACCGGGGGTAAGTATCTATCCATCCAGGTCAATCGCGAAGCACTCAATCGGTACGGACTAAATGTTGCCGATGTTAACCAGGTAGTAGAGTCTGCTATTGGCGGGGCTGCAGTCGGACAAACAATTGAAGGTCGCCAGCGCTTTAGCATCAACGTTAGATTGGCCCAGGAATACCGCAATAGCCTGGATCGCATCAGGCGCATTCCCTTACAAAGTGCAAGCATTGGTGAATTGCCCCTGAGTGCCGTGGCAGAAGTGAAACTGGAAGAAGGTCCGCCTATGATCAGTTCTGAAAATGCACTCTTACGTGGTGCGGTGCTGTTTAATGTGCGGGATCGCGACCTCGGCAGCACTGTTCAGGAAGCCATTGCCAAAATGAATGCAGCACAGGGTATCCTTCCCGAAGGCTATTTCCTGGAATGGAGCGGACAATATGAAAACCTGCTGCGCGGGCAACAAACCCTCTTATGGATCGCACCGGTTGTACTGCTGATTATTTTCTTCTCGCTCTATTTTGCTTTTCACTCCATGCGGGAAGCTTTCCTTAGCCTGATCACGGTTCCCTTTGCGCTGATTGGAGGCGCTTATGCGATTTATTTCTATGGCGTACATCTTTCTGTAGCAGTAGCAGTTGGTTTTATTGCACTATTTGGTATTGCCGTGGAAACAGGTATTGTAATGGTGATCTACCTCAACGATGCCATGCAACAACTGGTGAAAACAAAAGGCAATAGCAGCGAGACCATCACCCGCGAAGATCTCCGGCAATATGTGATCATGGGTGCCGCCAAACGCTTACGTCCCAAGCTGATGACCGTTTGTGTGTCCTTGTTTGGACTCATCCCGGTAATGTGGGCAACGGGCGTTGGTACCGATGTGATGAAACCAATTGTACTTCCCATGATTGGTGGTGTGATTACTTCCTCTACACATATCCTGCTGGTGACTCCCCTGATCTTTTTACTCACCAAGGAATATGAATTACGCAAATACGGTAAACTGGAAATTTATGATGCATCGCATTAAACATATATTGTTCACTACACTGGCTTTTGCATCGGTGCCGGTTATTGCACAGGATACGGCTGTACTGCGGCTGGATACTATACTGGCAAGAATTGAACAATCACATCCGCTCCTGCAATCCTATGGCTTAAAAGCCGAAGGATATAAATACAGTGCAGAAGCTGCTACCGCCTGGATGGCACCGATGGTGGGATTAGGCACTTTTATGACGCCTTATCCTTTTCAGAAAATTATGGAAGACCGCGACAAAGGAAATATCATGTTGCAACTGGAGCAGGATATTCCGAATGCCGCCAAACTCCGAACCAAAAAAGCCTATATCGCCTCCCAGGCAGATGGCCTCCTGGCAGAACGTGGCGTAAGCCTGAATGAACTCAGAGCACAAGCGAAAACACAATACTACAGCTGGCTGATGGCATTGGAAAGAATCCGCGTATTGGACGAAGCGATTGTGCTGATGGAAATGATGAAGAAAATTGAAGAGGTTCGGTATCCTTACAATCAATCGCCCCTGAGTGGTGTATTTAAAGCGGAATCCCGGGTAGAAGAAAACCGGAACATGAAACGCATGTATGAAGGAGAGATTCAAAAAGCACGGGCATGGTTAAACGCATTGATGAACCGCAGGGGTACAGAGTTTTTCCTGATTGACACTACACATGCCGTGAGTTTTATGCCGCAACTGGTTTACGATACCCTTCAACTGGCTGCCAGCAGAAAAGACATTGCGCGCATGAATGCCGATATCAACAGCATGCAATTGGGCATTCACTCCATACGCCAGGAAAAGAAACCTGATTTCCGAATCCGCTTTGATCATATGACCCCCATCAGCAGCATGATGCCCAATGCCTTCAGTGCCATGGGTATGGTAAGTATCCCCATTGCTCCCTGGAGTAAACGCATGTATAAAAATGAAATCAAGGCAATGGAACTGAATATACAGGCGATGCAAAAAGAACGTGAAGCCATGTTACAGGAAACCCAGGGTATGTTGTATGGGATGCAGTCTGAAATCCTGGTGATGCAAAAAAGGATTGAAAATTTTGGAACCAAAGTGATACCTGCTCTTGAAAGAAGCCTGGATGCAGATTTTCAACTCTACCAGGAAAATAAACAGCAATTGGCAGTGGTAATTTCAGATTGGGAAGCCCTGGTGATGATGAAGATGAACCTGGTGGATGAAAAATCCCGCTTGTATAAAATGATTGTAGATTATGAAAAAGAGCTTTATAAATAATGTGTTGTTGACCGGATTAATTTTCCTGGTGGCCTGCAAAGAGCCTAAACAGGAACACAGCGGGCATCAACCAACCGTTTCTCTTGATACCGGATTAGTAGCGCTTGCGAAGCCGGTGAATGAACAGGTGTTGTCAGATATGCGCAGTATCAAAGCGGAGCAGGGAACCAGGTTGTATACGGTTTCTGTACCCGGACTCATCACCTACGATACCCGAAAACAGGTTTCCGTAGCAGCCCGGGTTGGAGGCAGAATTGAACGCTTGTATGTGCATTACAACAATCAACCGGTGCAAAAAGGACAATTGTTATTGGAGCTCTACTCACCGGATCTGGTTGCTGGTCAGCGCGAATTATTACTCTTGCAACGTACAGGTACAGAACCCGCTTTATTGGAAGCGGCAAAAAGAAAATTACAATTGTTGGGTATGTCTGCTGCTGCGATTCAAAAGGTGCTGGCTAAAGGAGAGCCGATGTACCGGATTCCGGTGTACAGTCCGGCTACCGGTTATATACTGGATGTTCAGAGCTCAGCAGTACCTTCTGCTCTTACCTTAAGCAGCAGCAATGCAGGTGGAGCAGCTGGTATGGCAGGCATGGGGAGTGAAACTGCTGGCGGGTCAACTGAAACTACAACTACTACAGCACAGGCAACAAGCTCCCTGCTGGTTCGGGAAGGACAATACCTGGCAAGCGGGCAATCGGTTTTTACGATCTATCAAAACACCGAACTGATAGCTGAATTTGCCTTCGCTCCTTCGATTAGCAAACTTCCGGTGGTTGGAAAAAAGTTGCTCTATTATCCGGTAGGCGATTCAGGGAATGCAAGAACTGGTACTATTCGATTGATCCAGCCGGTTTTTAAAGCCGGACAAAATTTCACGCTCACACGCATGAATATACCGGTAAATGAATATCGGGTGGGACAACTACTCCGGGCTGAACTGGCTGTAGCAGGTACAGAGGGCTGGTGGCTGCCCAGGGAAGCCGTGCTCGATTTGGGAAACAGATCCGTAGTATTTCGTAAGGAGCAGGGACTGTATAAACCTGTTACAGTGCAAACAGGTATCCGGGCTAACGGTTATGTACAGGTGCTGGAGAATATTTCCGATTGGCTACTGGCATCCAATGCCTATTACCTGGTAGATAGCGAGAGTTTTATTCCTGACACAAAATTGAACAACTGATGAAACGGAAAGATTTTATCAAATGGACAGGGTTGGCGGTCTTATCACCGCTGGCAGTTTTAGAATCCTGCAAGCCAAAAGCTGATAAAGCTGCTGCAGCAGTTGCAGTAACTACCTATACCTGTCCCATGCACCCGCAAATTGTTCAGAACAAAATGGGTACCTGTCCCGTTTGTGGAATGGATTTGGTAGTATTTGACAAGAACAATAAAGAGGCATCCCTTACACTTAGTAAGGAACAGCAATTGCTGGCCAATGTAACCACCGTTGTAATTGGTGCCGGTAGTATGGATAATATCACCCGGTTGAATGGCCGGCTGGTTGTGAATCCATCGAATACCGTCTATGTAAGCAGCAGGGTTGCGGGAAGAATAGAAAGCCTGTCTGTAAAAGAAACCGGGGCACTTGTACAGAAAGGGCAACTCTTGTACCGGATTTATGCTGAGCAACTACTTGCCCTGCAAAAAGAATATCGCCTGGCAGTGGCACAGGCCAAACAGTTTCCTGCAGACCGGCGCTTCCAGGAAATTGAAGCAGCAGCCAGGAAAAAATTGCTGTTATACGGACAAACACCTGCACAGGTCACACAATTGATCAGCACGGAGCAGGACAATCCCTATGTTTATTATTATGCTCCTGCAACTGGAGTGGTTGCAGAGTTGACTGTATCCGAAGGGCAGTATGTGGCAGAAGGCAGTCCGATTCTCAAGCTCGAAGATTATGGACAACTTTGGGTAGAAGCAGATCTTTATCCGGGTGAAGCTTCAACCATCAGCAAGGGTCAAACAGTTCAGGTTGTCATCGCTGGAAATGAAGCTGAGAAATATGCAATGAAAGTGGAATTCCTGGAACCGGCACTGCAAGCAGGAACGCAATTGCTGACCGTGCGTGGAACTATAAAAAATACCAACCGGCAGTTTCAACCGGGCATGCCTGTTCAGGTACTACTGAATAAGGGTAGTGTATCCGACCTGTTACAGCTCCCCCTGGCAGCTGTTATTCGCGATGGTCAATCCGCCCATGTGTGGGTACAGTCTGCTGCTGAAAAATTTGAACCCCGGGAAGTGAAAATCGGTCTGGAGAATGCGGAAATGGTAACCATATTGGAGGGCTTGGACGAAGGAGAAAAAGTAGTCATATCCGGAGCATATCTCCTGTACAGCGAATACATTTTGAAAAAAGGTAAACATCCCATACACAGCTAATGCGAGTTATGAATAAATTAAAAATGATAGTCCTGTTGGTTGTACTGGCCGGCTGCAAGCAACAGGCAACCAAAGAGCAGGAACATGCGGCACACACAAAAACAGACACTACAGTTATTGTAAGTAAACCAGTATTCCAACCATTGCGACTGGAAAATCCGGCCCATGAACTACTGCTGGAAACCTATTGGCAATTGCAGGCAGCGCTTGTTGAGAGCAATGCATTTGGTGCAAGAAAAGCTGCCTTATTGCTGGAAGAAGCAACCAAACAGGTCAAAAACAAAAAAGTCATAGTAGAGAAAGCCATCGCCATTTTGCAGGAAGCAGACCTGGAAAAACAGCGCAATCATTTTTCTGTCATCAGCCAGGAATTAATTCAACTGGTGGAATCGGAAGGCATTCGGGAAGGAGCAGCTTATGTGGCTTTTTGTCCCATGGCTATGGAAGATAAAGGAGCCTACTGGCTGACTCAAGAAAAAGAAGTAATCAATCCCTATTTTGGGGCATCGATGTTAACCTGTGGATCAATTGAAAAAACCTTAGAATAAAAACACATGAGAAAGATTCTTTTAAGTTGCCTGTTGTTGGCAAGTATGCAGGTAGTAGTAGCGCAGTCTTCCAAAGAGGGAGAAGTTTGTTACAATCCCAACCTCGTAAAAGACACAACGAAAAAAAGTATTAAATCCAAAACAGTGGCCTTGATCGGGACAGATAGCATTTCGATCATTTATCATTCACCGGGAGTGCGCAAGCGGGTGATCTGGGGCGGACTGGTACCTTATGATGAAGTATGGGTAACCGGTGCACACGATGCTACCTTGCTGGAAGTTCCCAAAGCAATTGAAATTGGTGGAAAGGAACTTTCTCCGGGTAAGTATGCCATCTTTTCCATTCCCGGTAAAAAAGAATGGATACTAATCATCAATAAAAATTGGCAGCAACACCTGGCTTCCGAATACGACCAGGCAGAGGATCTTGTTCGTATTAAAGTAAAACCGAAAAAGCAGGGATTAACGGAGCGACTACAATACACCCTGCAATACCAGGAGCAAGCAGGCAAAGGAACCATCAGCTGGGCCTGGGAAAAACTCGCCTGGGAAATTCCGTTTACGCTAAAATAAAACATCATGGACCATTCCAGCCATCACCACCATCATCACAGCCACCAGGGGGAACCAGCAAAGCATGCAGCTGTTGTTCAGGTGGATGAACATGCGGGACATCATACAGAAGATTTTTTGAAACGTTTCTGGATTTGTCTGGCGTTGACTGTGCCAATTCTACTCTTATCGCCTATGATTCAACATTGGTTGAAAATCGACTGGCGATTCCAGGGGGATCAGATTATTGTGTTGTTATTGGGGTCTGTTTTGTATTTCTATGGAGGTGCTCCCTTCCTGAAAGGATTGGTGAGAGAGCTTAAGGCAAAGGATCCGGGAATGATGACACTGGTAGCAGTGGCTATTACCACTGCTTATTTATACAGCATAGCGGTGGTGTTGGGTCTGGAAGGGATGGATTTTTTCTGGGAATTGGCAACCCTGATTGATATCATGTTGCTGGGCCATTGGCTGGAAATGAAATCTCAAATGGCAGCCTCTCAGGCATTGGAATCACTGGTGAAATTACTGCCGGCAGAAGTTCATGTAGTGCAAAATGACCAGGTTATTGATATACCCTTATCAGAATTGAAAAGAGATGATTTGATGGTGATCAAACCCGGCGAGAAAGTGCCGGCTGATGGAAGGGTAGTAGAAGGTCATTCATCTGTGAATGAAAGCATGTTAACCGGTGAAAGTATTCCGGTAGTGAAGCATGCTGAGATGGAGGTGATTGGTGGATCCATTAATGGAGATGGGGTATTGAGAGTAAAAGTTACAGGAACAGGAGAGGATAGCTACCTGAATAAAGTGATCCGCCTGGTTGGTTCAGCCCAGCATTCCAAGTCAAAAACACAAAACCTGGCTCACCGTGTAGCTAAATGGCTGACGCTGATTTCACTGGCTGTTGGAATAAGTACGTTCGTGTACTGGCTTGGTTCAGGAGCTGCACTTTCTTTCGCGCTGGAAAGAATGGTAACGGTAATGGTTACTGCCTGTCCGCATGCATTGGGTGTAGCCATTCCTTTAGTGGTTGCCATCAGTACCTCCCTGGCTGCCCGTCAGGGATTGCTGATCCGTAACCGTACAGCCTTTGAAAATACGCGTCGGTTATCAACCATTATTTTTGATAAAACGGGAACGGTAACCGAAGGCTCACATGAAGTGGCTCAACTCATTCCAGCCTCCACAAAATATTCAGCAGATGATTTGTTGATATATGCTGCCGCAGTACAACAACATTCTGAACATCATATAGCCCGAGGCATGATAAGCGCCTTAAAAAAGAAAAATCTTCCATTGAAATCTTCAAATGAATTTCAATACAGGCAGGGAGTGGGTGTTTCGGCAATGGTGGAGGGTAAAAATGTTTTTTCAGTTGGGCCTAATTATTTCAGGGAAAATAAACTGGAACTGCCTGCAATTCCTGACTCAGTAGATCAGGCAATTGAAACAGTTACATTTTTACTTATTGATGATGAATTGGCTGGTTTGATTACCCTTGGTGACCAAATACGTGCTGGTTCTGTTCAGGCAGTAGCTGCACTTCAGGAAATGGGAATCCGGACTTTTTTACTCACTGGTGATAATGATAAAGTAGCAGGATCTGTTGCTAAGAAATTAAAGATGGATGGTTATCTGGCCAATGTGCTGCCAGATGAGAAGCAGGAGAAAGTTAAATCGTTCCAGCTTAAAGGAGAATTAGTTGCTATGACCGGTGATGGCGTTAATGATGCACCTGCGTTAGCGCAGGCGGATGTTGGTATCGCTGTTGGCTCGGGTACTGATGTAGCAGCAGAAACAGCAGATATCATTCTGGTTAACAGCGACCCTCAGGATGTTGTTAGTTTGATTCAATTTGGTAAAGCTACTTATCGTAAAATGATTCAGAACCTTGCCTGGGCGGTGGGGTATAATATTATCGCTATTCCGTTGGCTGCAGGTGTATTGTATCCGGAATTTGTTTTGAGTCCGGCTTTAGGTGCTGTTTTAATGAGTGCAAGCACTGTTATTGTTGCACTCAATGCCCAGCTATTGAATCGAACGGTTAGCTTTGGCAACAAATAAGTTTACTTGTTGCCTTTCCGGATCATAACCCGCACTGTTTGGGTGCTTTCCCTGGTGAGTCTCCTGACAGATATGGCCAGCGAAATGCTCTACCCGGTAATGCCTTTTTACCTGGAGAGCATCGGTTTTTCAATTGTACTTATTGGTGTGTTGGAAGGATTTGCGGAAGCGATTGCCGGATTGAGTAAGGGCTATTTTGGCAAACTGTCTGACCTTAAGGGCAAGCGCGTTCCATTTGTGCAGATCGGTTATGCTTTTAGTGCGCTTTCCAAACCCCTGATGGCAGTTGCAGTATTTCCTTTGTGGGTGTTTTTTGCACGCACGTTGGACCGGTTAGGGAAAGGCATTCGCACCGGTGCCCGGGATGCTTTGCTATCGGATGAAGCAACCCCGGCTACCAAAGCGCGAGTCTTTGGTTTTCATCGATCGATGGATACAGTAGGAGCAGTTGCTGGTCCGGCTTTAGCATTGGTCTATTTGTATTTTTATCCCGGACAGTATCGAACGATGTTCTTACTGGCATTTGTACCGGGACTGTTAGCCATTGTACTGACTTACCTGCTAAAAGAAAAACCAAAACCGGCACAACCGCACATTCAAAAAATTTCTTTCTTTTATTTTATCCGCTATTGGAAAGAAGCGCCTGCTACCTATCGGCAATTGGTAGTGGGCTTGTTGCTTTTTGCATTGATCAATAGTTCGGATGTATTCCTGTTGTTGCGGGTTCGGCAGGCGGGACTATCAGATGTGCAGGCAATCGGTGCCTATATTTTTTACAATCTGATTTATGCGTTAGCAGCTTATCCGTTTGGGATTTTAGCAGATCGCATAGGCGTTAAGCGCGTGTTCCTGATTGGCCTCTTCTTATTCTGTATTGTTTATGCGGGTATGATAGTAGTTAATACCCTGTCAGGATTTGTATTCCTGTTTTTCCTGTATGGATTATTTGCCGCCGCCACAGAAGGTGTAGCCAAAGCCTGGATCAGTAATATTACTCCGGCCACTGAAACTGCCACTGCTATTGGTACCTACACCGGCTTCCAAAGCATCTGTGCCTTACTTGCCAGTTCCCTTACCGGTTGGATCTGGTTTCAATTTGGCACCGGCATGGCTTTCGGTATTACTGCAGTCACCACCTTACTGTTGCTATTGTATTTCAGTTGGGTTGTTAAAGCGCCAGAAAATTCGTAATCTTATTTTATAAATGATCGGTTATGAAAAGCAAGCAATTTAGAATTTATATTCCCATTTTTTTATCTTCAAAGAAAGATCAGCAGGTATTCATGCATGCTATAATAAATCCTCCTTCCCCCAATAAAAAACTACTCGCTGCTGCAAAAAAATACAACAGCCTTATAACAAAAGATTGATCTTCCTTTCCTCCTTTGACCTTTCTTCCACGCCTTTCACATTTTTCACTTTTCACTTTTCACCTTTCACATCTTCAACGGCATTCCATACATCCTCTTCCCCGTTGCCTTATAAATCGCATTCGCCAATGCCGGCGCATACGGCGGTACAGGAGGTTCACCCACACCCGTTGGTTTATCCTTGCTATCCATGATATGCACATGAATCTCTTTTGGAGATTCCGGCATCCGGATCAACTGATAGCCGTCAAAATTGGTTTGCTCAACGATGCCATTTTTTACTGTGATAGCACTCTTCATCGCAAGACTCGTGGAGAATTGCGCGCCTCCTTCAAATTGAGATTTCACCCGATCCGTATTGACTGCCAGTCCGCAATCCACGGCATAATGCACTTTGTTAATCGTAACTTTTTTCGAAGCATCCACCTGCACTTCAACCACACAGGCAACATAGGTGAGAAAACTTTTGTGTGCAGCAAATCCCATTCCTGTTCCTTTGGGTAGTTGTTTGCCCCAACCGGATTCTTTTCTCACTCTTTCTATCACTGCTTTCATGCGTCCTGTATTCCAGGGATAATTGGCGATATCTTCTCCATAATTGGGATAACCACCTCCATTCATCATCTCCTCTGCAAAAGTGATATTGCGATCTTCTCCCAATAATTCGAGTGCCTGCTCAATCGGATCTTTCCCTCTTGCTTCAGCTACTTCATCCATCATGGTGCAAATCGCGAAAGCCTGTGGTATATTACGAACCGAACGCAGCCAGCCAATCCGCAGATGTGCTTTGGCATCGTGGGTTTCGATTTTTATGGCAGGTACATTATAGGGGTAATCACTCGCGCCCAACATCAGTTCGCCATCATCGGGTTGTAAGGCAGCCTCATTTTCTGTGGCACCAATAGAAGGGTTGGCAATGTGATGATTCCATCCGCTTAACTGGTTGTTGGCATCTATCGTTGCCACCAGGTGCTGCACACTCATAGCGTGATAATAATCATGCTGGATATCATCTTCTCTTGTCCACTGCACTTTAATTGGATAACCTGATTCCTTGGCGAGGAAGGCTGCTTCTAAAATAAAATCGGGCTTGGACTTCCGTCCGAACGCACCTCCTAACAAGGTGATATTTACTTTCACTTTATCTGCACCTAATTCGATATAACCTGCCACAGCATCTCTTGCTCCCTGTGGATTTTGTGTAGGTGCCCAGATTTCACAATTGCCATCTTTTACTACCGCCAAGGCACAGGGCGGCTCCAACGTTGCGTGTGCCAAATAAGGTGCTACATAAGTATGTTCGATCACTTTTTGGGCGCCCGCCCTGGCAGCTTTGAAATCGCCCCGGTTCCTGCGCAGGGTTCCTTCTTTGGTAATTTCTTTTTTCAGTGCTTCTATATGTTCGTCTGAATTATACGTTGCATTCGGACCGAGATCCCATTCCACTTCCAATGCCTCTCTTCCTTTGATCGCTGCCCAGGTGTTTTCTGCTATTACTGCTACACCTGCGATGGGTTTGGATAGAGTAGCTGGTAAGCCGGCCCCTTTGATCGTGATCACCTGCAACACACCCGGTATCGCTTTTGCTTTGGTATCATTTACTGATTTTACAGAGCCGCCGGTAACCGGACAATGTTTGATCACCGCGATCTTCATGCCTTCCAGTCTCGCATCACTTCCAAAGCCCGCTTTACCGGTTACGATATCATGTAAGTCGATAATGGGTGTGTCCTTACCAATTAAATTGAATTGATTGTCTGCTTTGAGTTGGAGACTTTCCGCCTTGGGTACAGCCAGACTTGCAGCAGCTCCGGCAAATTCACCAAAACCAGCTTTCTTATCAGTTCCTTTGTGGATCACCTGTCCATTTTCGGTGTCAAGTTCTTCTATTGGAAGTCCCCATGCTTTAGCAGCTGCCTGCAATAACATTGCTTTTGCCATAGCACCGGCTTCCCGCATGGGTTTATAAAACATCCGGATGGAAAAAGAGCCATCGGTATTCTGATTGCCGTATTTTTTTTCATCCCCTTCTGCCTGGATGATTTTCACCTTGCTCCAGTCGGCCCCTAATTCATCGGCCACTACGAGGGGGAGAGAAGTCCGAATACCCTGCCCCATTTCCGAACGATGTGCCACGATGGTTACTTCACCGGTATCACTGATGCTCAGGTAGGCGGTGGTAGAGAGGGTGCCTGTTTTCTTTCCTGCTGAATCGCAGGACCAGAAACTAACGCCTAGTACTAAACCACCGGAAAGAATACTTCCCAGTTTTAGGAAATCTCTGCGGGAAGCATTGAATATTTTAGATTCAACTTCCTCAATATTGCTTGTATAGAAAGGAGCGGTCTTTTTCATGATCGGGAGCTTTGAATTAAGGGAGTGCTGGTTTTCCGGAAGCAGCCAGTTGGATGGCTGCCTTGATGCGATTATAGGTTCCGCATCTGCAGAGATTGCCCTGCATAGCCTGGTCAATTTCCTGGTCGGTTGGATTGGGTTTTTGTTTCAGCAATGCAACCGCGGTCATGATTTGTCCGGTTTGACAATAACCACACTGCGGCACAACCAATTTTTCCCAGGCCTCCTGAACAGGATGATTACCCTGCTCCGACAAACCCTCAATGGTGGTAATACTTGCGGTTCCAACTGCCGATATAGGATAACTGCAGGAGCGAACCGGGTTTCCGTTTACATGAACAGTGCAGGCGCCGCAGAGGGCTTTGCCGCATCCGAATTTGGTGCCGGGAAGGTTCAGCAGATCTCGTATAACCCAAAGCAGCGGCATGTCTTCCATTGCTTCTACGGTGTGGGATTTGCCATTAACCTGGATGGTGTAGGTGGCCATGGTAGTATTGTTTTAGGCGGATAGAAGCTACGCTTTTTTTTGGTATTGTGGAAATGAATTGTATATTCACCACCCTTGCGGTGCCGCCTCCGGCACAGATTTCAGCCTCATTTTTAGTTTCGTTCGTCTTTTGCCTCTCTGAATATTGTCAGTTTTTTACGTGCGATTTAATCAACTTAAAACCAGCATTTATGAAACTATCTGAATTCATTGCATTAACGGAAGATCAAAAAAGATCAACTGTTTTATCGAAAGGTGTTGTGCTTGCAAAAAGAAGTTTTACCGAGCAGGTTATTTTTCTCTTTCAGTTATCGGAATACTATGTTGAGATTTTCTGCTGCGGTACGAGTAAAGAAGTGCTGGAATACAGGGCCTTTGGGGATACCAGGGAATTGGCTCTTTACCTGGATGAAATCCCGATACATGACCTGATTAACAATACCTGAGTAATTCGTGTGGCTGTTTAAAACTGGTAAACAATGGCATTGATATTCATGCCTGCTCCAACCGAAGCAAACACAACTTTGTCGCCGGGTTCAATCTGCTGGTCTTCCACTTTATGCTTCAGGATCAGATCCAGTAAGGTTGGAATCGTTGCCACTGAACTGTTGCCAAGGTAGCTGATGGTCATGGGCATAACAGCCAGATCTGTTAAGGGTAGTTCATACAAATTGTACAGTCGTTCCAGGATGGCGATATCCATTTTTTCATTGGCCTGGTGGATCAGTACTTTTTTTATTTCAGATAAATGCACCTGCGCCTTGTCAAGCGTTTCTTTGATAACCAGGGGTACATGGGTTAATGCAAATTCATACAAGGCTCTGCCGTTCATTTTCAGGTAGAGATTGGCATCCCCGTTTTCCATATTGTAAGAACTGTCCATTCTTAACAAAAGTGCATGTTCACTGGCATAGGTTCGGCTACCATGAGCAAGGATGCCTTCCTTTGAATCCTGGACAGCTTCAATGATAACAGCACCTGCTCCATCTGCATAAATCATGGAATCCCGGTCGTGTTCATCAATGACTCTTGATAAGGTTTCTGCGCCAATAATTATACAACGTTTGGCATCGCCAACCCGGATCAGCGCATCGGCCTGAATAACACCCTGGATCCAACCCGGACAACCAAATACAAGATCAAAAGCGACGCAGGAGGGGTTCTTGATTTGGAGTTTGTATTTCACCAAAGAGGCCAGAGAGGGCACCATGGTAGTCCGGTTGGTGCCAATATGTACATCACCGAAATTATGCGCTACGATCAGCAGATCGATGGATTCTTTATCAATACCACTGCTTTCTAGTGCAGCTGCAGCGGCTATACTGGCAAGGTCGGAGGTGGTTTGATCAGGGCGGGCATACCTGCGCTGGTCAATGCCGGTGATATCTTTAAATTTTTCAATGTTTCGAAGAATCGTGCCCGGCACGATGGTGCCATCCTTTTGCAAAAACCGGTTGACAAGAAAGTCTGCATTGTGGATGACTCTTTCCGGCAGCACACTCCCCGTGGCAACAATCACTGATCTGAAACCATTCATACCTAAAGGTAATACAATAACTTAGAGCAAAATGCCCGTTAAGTTATGTTGCGTATAATTTTGATTTCCTTGCTGCAATTGTTATTGCTTAACACAGGTACCAGTCAGGTTCCCATTCCTACACCAGCCCAGCTTGCCTGGGCAGGCGCAGAGTTCGGAGTGATTTTTCATTACGATCTCCATGTGTTTGATGGTCAGCCATATAACCAGGCAAAAAACAGGATCACCCCAGTTGCTGATTATAATATTTTCAATCCAACACAATTGGATACCGATCAGTGGATATTGGCTGCAAAAAATGCCGGAGCAACATTTGCTATCCTTACTGTTACCCATGAAACCGGTTTTGCTTTGTACCAAAGTGATTTTAATCCCTATAGTTTAAAGGCACTCAAGTGGAGAGATGGGAAAGGAGATATACTTCGGGATTTTATTCAGTCCTGTAATAAGTTCGGTCTGCTGCCGGCCATCTATATCGGTATTCGGTGGAATTCATTTATGGGTATTCACGATTTTTATGTAGATGGCAATGCCCCTATTTCCAAAAACAGACAGGCTTATTATAATACCTATTGTGAAAACATTACAAGGGAGCTGGTTACGAAGTACGGTAAGTTTTTCTTTATCTGGTTTGATGGCGGAGCGCATGGACCTGAGCAAGGTGGCGCAGATTTGCTACCGATTATTTCTGCCAATCAACCGGATGCCATTTTCTATCACAACCTGCAACGGGCAGATGTGCGCTGGGGCGGATCTGAATCCGGCACCGTACCCTATCCCTGCTGGTCCACCTTTGCTTATCCCTCCTGGTCCCAGTACGCCGATGCGAAGAATGATTTTAAAGCCATTAAACATGGGCAGGAAAATGGCGCTTATTTTATGCCGGCTATGGCTGATGCTCCGCTTCGCGGCTATAAAGGCAGGCATGAATGGTTCTGGGAACCAGGAGATGAAGCACATATCTTTCCGGTAGCCAGGCTGATGGATATGTATGAAAAATCAATCGGCAGAAATGCAACGTTGATCATTGGGTTAACACCAGATGCAAGCGGACTGCTTCCTCAGCCGGATGTAGATACCCTGAAAGCTTTTGGCGACCTGTTGAAAGCAACCTACAGTACCCCGGTATTTAGCTTCAGTTCTGATCAAAAAGAAATTGAACTGCCGCTGCCGAAAGGCCGGAAATTTGATAAGATAGTGATTGCTGAAGACCAGAGCAGGGGGCAGCGGGTTCGTGCCTTTTCATTACAAGTTCAACAAAGAGGGAAATGGATCACCATTGCAGCGGGCAGTTCTATTGGAAATAAGTTTATCAAGAAATTGGATGCACCCATTAGTGGTCAACGGATTCGGTTATTGATACCGAAATCAGAAAATGGGCATTTGATTAAAGCTGTGACGTTATATTAAATCGAAAATCAATCCAGATGCGTTTTGTATGGCTATTCGCCTGTTTATGTGTGGTAACAGTCGCGCCTGTTAGTGTTGCTTATAGTCAACAGACAAAACTGAAAATTGCCTGCATTGGTAACAGCATAACATTTGGAGCAAGGTTGGATGATCCTTCCAGTTTTTCTTATCCCGCTATTGTTTCAAAGACCTTGCAGGAGAGAGGGTTTACCAACTATGATGTGCTCAATTTTGGCATCGGCGGAGCAACCATGTTGCGCTACGGGAAGCCCAATTTGTGGCGATTGCTGGATTCTATCAAATTGTACAAGCCAGCTATAATCATCATTAAAGCCGGCACCAACGAAACCGTTAGCGAGCCCCTGTTCAATTGGGACCAAATCAAGGATTTTGAATCCGATTACAATCTGTTTATCGATTCAGTAAAGAAAATGACTCCAAATTCTACCATTATCCTTTGCAGTCCACTCGATATGGTGTTGACTACCCCGGAGTTATCAAAAGAACGGTTTGATAATCTTACGTTGCGAAGACCAAGAATCTGGGAACTACGCGACAGGGTTAGAAAGATAGCTTCTTCAGCGGAACTTCATTTTTTAGATTTGACTCCCTCTTTTTCAAATAAACCGGAGTACATGACTGTCAAAGATGGAGTACATCCAAATCAAAGAGGGTATGATTTTTTAGGCAGGTTGGTTGCTGAATATTTAATCAGTCAAAACATAGTTACCTTATCGAGGCGGTGATGCATCATGCGTACGTGTTGCAAATCAAGACTACAGGCAGATTATTAAGGCTTTTTTAATCATACTGTTTCTATACTTTTTTTGGAATTGTTGTATACTGCACGCAAATACGTGTTGCATTTTTCTTATGAGATCAGTCTGTTTGTTGTTTCTTTTTATTTTCATGTCATTAGTTTCCTTTTCACAATTTCAGATAGCGGGAGAGTTTTACGGTGCTGATGTGGATCGATATACCGTATACGTTTCTGAATATTTTGGCTATCCGAAAACTTCCAAAGCATTTGATTCCGCAGCCATAAGCAAGAATGGAACTTTCCGGATACAAGTGCCGGAAAGCAACTATGATTCTTCTGTTCTTCAGCTCATGGTTGCGAAATCCGGAACAGGTGGACGCAGCAGTAATGAAGACGGTATTCATGATAACATGATTCTGTTGCCTGTTTTGCGTGGAGCTACACTGCAACTATCAGCAAGCGTTGACAGCTTTTACTACTCCGTACAGTTTTTAAGGAATGATTCATTAAACGAACACTATACCAGACTTTGGCACGCAAGAAAACCGGTTAAGCAACTGGCAGCCAACTATGCCAAATTAAGCATGGAATTAAAGCCAGAAGAGTTAGCCGCTATGAGATCCAGCCTGATGGACTCTATTCCAATCTATTATAACCTAACCAAAAACACGTTGGCAGTGTACCTGGATGATGAGCAGGATCCATTTTTTCTTACTAGTTATCTGTTTGAGTACCTGAAAGCTTGTGGTGGCGACTACGATGTTACGTTATTTCGGGAAAAATTACCTCTTCTGAAGAAATATCCCGCGATTACAAAAAATGTACAGAATAATTTGTTTTCAGTTGGAAATCCAGAATTGAATTCAATATTTGCAAACACTCCACTCCAGTCCCTTGCAACCATGAAAAATGAGGTGCTTACAATCAATCAGAACCGCATTTACATTTTTTGGGCCAGTTGGTGCGGGCCCTGTAGAATTACCAATCGATCCATTGCGCAGAAAGGATTGTATCAGAAATTGAAAGGCCAGGTGCAATTGGTTTCCATTGGTGTAGACACGCATAAAGAACTTACAATTACAGCCTATAAAAAAGATGGGGTTGATTGGCCCCAATATTTTGATTCTAACAATCTATTCGGCAAACTTAAATTTGGCTCATTGCCTACCTATGTTTCCTATGAATCGAAATCTGACACCTATACGGTACATAGAAATTTTGGGCAGGCACTGAAGCGGTTTGGAATAAATGAGTAATTGGTAATCAGAAAATCTTCCATCCCCCACATGTCGTTCAGAACCACTTTTTGGTCATTCGTCGTGGTTTTTTGTCGATTCGCGAAGTTTATTTTTTTGAGTGAAAATTGCTTTCTAATCTTGTTTTGTCATTCAGCACAAACAGAACAACTACCGGTTACGCCCGACCGCCTTATGTAGCAAAGGGAGATAAGGCCCCAATGCTGCTTCGGGATAAATCAAGTCTCAATTCCAGTTGCTCTCTTCTGATGATTCTCCGGCAATGCTGGTCCTGTGGTTGGCTCGCCGGGTGATAGCCTCCCTACCCAATTCAACTAAGCATTGGTGTTATTTCACAAATGCCCGGAACGGTTCCGGAACGATTCACTGACGGTTCCATAACGGTCAAAGAACGATCAACTAACGGTATAGGAACGGTGCCGGAACGGTTACCCTCCAGTCCGCCCACTCTTTTAATCCGCTTCCCCTTTCTTTCATCCAATTAAAACTTAAAAAAATGGCACGTTCATCTAACAATGTCCTGACTCGTAATTACACCGGTAAAGTAGCCGGACAGTATTCCCTTCGCATGAAAGGCGATCAATCCATCCTGGCGGGACTTCCAAAGCCGCGCAAAGAAAGATCCGACACTGAAAAAACAAAGGCAGTTAAGCGCAAGTTTTCCCTGGCTGTGATCTATGCAAAAAAAGCAATCGCCAACCCGGAACTCAAAGCCGCCTACCAGGCGATCGCTAAGAAAAATCAGTCTGCCTATAATGCAGCGGTGCTCGATGCGCTCAAAGGTCCTGAAATCGACAACCTGCGTGCAGATGGATATTCCGGTGCAGCCGGACAATCACTCACTGTCCAGGCAACCGACAACTTCCGCGTTACCAAAGTGAGCTTCGGTCTCTTTGCGCCCAATGGTAGTCTGCTGGAAGAGGGAGATGCCATTATGGATGATAATGGTTTCGATTGGATCTATACCACCCAATCTGAAATCCCTTCACCCGCAGGCACCCTGATACGGATAACCGCCGAGGATAACCCTAAGAACAGAACGCAAATGGAGGTGGTGATATAAGTTGATGGAAGGTAGTGAGCAAAGCTATTCCAAAAGCGATAAAACCCCTGCCGGGTTTTCCGCGCAGGGGTTTTATCTTCTGACGTCTCACGTTTGACGTCTCACATCTATCGCTTTAAACCAAAACAACTGATAGGATTGTGCCTAAGGATTTGGTCAATTTCCTTTTGCGTAACTCCTTTAGTCAGCAATTCCGGGAGGATAAAACGGTGAATGGTAGAGTAGGGGGTTTTGTTCCCATTGCCAAATAGCTCCAGCTGATGGTAGCTCCCATTTTCCAGCACCGCCCAGCCATCATCGTGAGATAGGAGTAGTCTGTGGAGGAGCTTATGCTGCTTGAGAAATAAAATGGCTTCGACATAATACTGACGGGTAGTTTCACTTACACCATCAAGACTGATCCATATTCCTTTTTCAGCCAGTAATTTTCTTTGCTCATTGGTTGCGTTTTGGGCATGTACCCAGATTAACTTTCGTAAAGGAAAATTTTGTTTGGAAGCCAATTGGTATTGTGATAACGCAGACTGGTAGTCACCGGTATGGACGGCAATACTGAGCCCTGTTTGTTTACTTGTTTCCATAGCGGCCAGTAAAAGCTTGGTTTCAATGCTGTCAATAGGGCCTTCATTTACGCCAAGTTTTATAAATCCGGGTTTAACACCAGTTCCGTCAATGCCGTTCTTAAAATCATCGATCCATCTTTGGGCAAGGGCTTTATAGTTTTCTGTATAAGCATAGGGGGGAAGGTATTTTTGCCTGACCGCTGCATACAATCCCGTGTTGGTAATAATGTGAATGCCCGATTGTTTGGAAAGTTCCTGCAATAGTACCACATCCTTACCTATGAAACTGGGCGTGCATTCAAATAGGGTAGTAACTCCTGCAGCTTTTACTATTTGCAAATGGGGTAAGATCGTCGTTATGGCAGGCTGTTTATCCGGTGGTAGGGTTACGCTGCTTGCTCCTATGAAATTTGTAGTGGCATGTTCATGGATTAATGTGTAATTAACTTCCTTTTTCGAGACAGCACCCGTTACCGTTTGCAGATAGGTTGCCTGGCAGGAAGCAATTCCCAGGCAGGGAAGAAGGAACAAAAAAAGCCATAGCTGCTGTTGTCGTTTATTCATTGTTACAGCATTGCGGTAGGTGTTATTGGAAATGTAACTGCGGCAGATGTTGAAATTAGTGATTTTTGTTCATAGTCGTGGTAAGCAATCCCAGCCAGAGTTTCCGCACAAGGGTTGTATCTTCTCACGTCTGACATCTGACGTCTCACATCTGACGTCTGACGTCTCACATCTTTTCGTGGCCTCGCCAGTTCTGTCCTATGTATTGATAATTAAAATGTTTCTCCACATCAATTAAATGATTTTCTGAATTCACTTGGTGAAAGGTCGGTCTTTGTTTTGAATAGTTTGCTAAATGACTGGGAGTGTTCAAATCCTAATTCGTAGGCAATTTCACTTACTGATAATGCAGTTGTAGATAATTTTTCTTTTGCTTTTTCAATCAGTTTGTTATGAATATGCTGTTGTGTGCTTTGGCCTGTTAGTACTTTAAGCAAGCCGCTTAAATAACCCTGCGATACGTGCAAACTATCGGCAAGGTATTGAACTGTTGGCAAACCTTTTGAAACTATGTCATCGCTATTGAAATAGTCTACAAGTAATTTTTCCAATCGGTCTAGAATTTGATGGTTACTTATTTTGCGTGTAATGAACTGTCTTTGGTAAAATCTATCCGCATAATTGAGCAAAGTTTCAATTTGTGAAATGATAATGCTTTGGCTGAATTGGTCAATAGTTGAATGATACTCATTTTGGATATTTTGTATGATAATATTTAGCGTTGCTTCCTCTTTGTCCGATAGAAATAATGCTTCATTCACAGAGTAGTCAAAGAAATCATATTTTCTGATGTTCTGGGCTAATGTTGTCTTCCAAAAAAAATCAGGATGAATGAGCAACATCCATCCTGCCAAATTCGAAACCTCATTTATTTTAACTTCAATGCTAAAAACTTGATTTGGGGAAATAAAAAATAGTACACCTTCATCAAAATCATATTCCTGCTGTCCATACTTTATTTTTGCATCAAAGTTTTTTTTAAGTGCAATTGAATAAAAATCCAGTACCCAACTTATGTGATTATTGTCTGGGGAGTATTGAAGTGACTCAAAATCTATCAAACTAATTAATGGATGTTGAGGCTTAGGTAATCCCCTGAGTCTGTGATATTCACTTATTGATTTTATTCTGTGAATTTGCATGTTAACTTATTTCAAGAATTATAAGCTACAATAAAATCTTTCAAAAATGATGTAAACTTTACTTTGCCTAACTCTGCTGGTTTATTAAGCTTGTAATCTTCGGCTAATTTTCCACTCTGAAGACATGAAAACATTTCTACAAGATTTTTTGACAGTAGTTCAGGGAAACTATTATTTAAATAACCTTTGATTGCCTCCTCGTCAGAGATAACAATCCATTTCAAATCTGGTTTGCCTATTGATTCACCTATAACACGTGCAATTTCGTTTCCTGTTTGTTCATCACTTGATACATATCTTACTTTTCTATGAACAGACGGTAATTCTATTTCGTCGGCAATGGCTGATGCAATATCAAGGGGTGAGACCATTTCAATCTTTTTATCACCACCATAATTGGCATAAATTGCTCCAGTAGACTTTATTACTGGAATTAGGTTTAGTAAGTTGTAATAAAAATAAGTGGGACGAATATGTGTAATATCCACCTCTAAAAGTTCATTCAAACTATTTTCAACATGATGAGCGCCTAAAATATTGCCAGTTCCTTTGTTTAAATGTGCACCGTAACTACTTAGGTTGATTACTCGTTTAACGCCTGACTGTTTGATAGCCTGTGCGTAGTTATTTCCAATTTTTCGATAGTACTCCCGAATATCAGGCTCCGCAAAATAGTTTGGCGGAACCATCGTATAAACTATATCTGCACCAGTAAAAGTAGCTGTTAGGAAATCTGCATCTTCAATCGAACCAATTGCTGCTATTGCACCTAGCGCTTCTATTTCTTTTTTCTTTTCAGCAATGTGGTTAATACCAATTACCTGATGTCCTTTTTGCCTCAATGCTCGTGTTAGTGGGTTACCAATATTTCCCAAAACGCCTGTAACTATTATTTTCATTTTTTTATTCTTTTATTCTGCAGAATTGCAATGCAAAAATCCACAAGAATAGAAAAACGGTTGTAGCCAAATATGCTTTTGTTGTAGTCAAATTATGGATGGGCTTAATGGTAAATGGCTTGAGGTTGCTATGGTAAAAAACCGTAAATAAAACTGTAAATGAAACAGTTGAATTAAATGAGAATCGGACTTAATTAAAAAACGACAAAACCCCTGCCGGGTCTCCGCGCAAGGGTTATATCTTCTGACGTCTCACGTCTGACGTCTCACATCTTCCTGTGGCCTCGCCAGGAATCGAACCTGGATCTGGAGCTTCGGAAACTCTTATACTATCCATTGTACTACGAGGCCGGCCTAAAAGGAGTGCAATATTACGGCATTTTCGGGAATTTCAAGCCTTACTCCACCCGTCCGGTGCCACCCGTCCGGTGCCACCGGACGGGTGAGGGAAAAATTTACCTTTAGGCAGGCAACCCGGAGCAACCCGAGCCCGTATAGACCCCAGGACATGGACATTACGGCACCCACAGACAACCTGCTGAAGCAACTGGTAGAGGGATGTGTTTCCCTTAAACGCCAGAGCCAGAAACGCTTTTACGAGCACTTCTATGGCTATGCCTATTCAGTTTGTCATCGTTATATAACTAATGAGGATGAATTGCTGGAAGTGATTAATGACGGATTTCTGAAGATTTTCAGAGAAATGGAGCGATTCCAGCTTCGGTATGACTCCTACGAAGCCTCCCTGAAAGCCTGGATCCGACGAATTTTCATCAATACTGCTATTGATCAGCTTCGAAAAAAACAACTGGACCTGGTGGCCATGCCTACAGAAGCCGAGGAGCAGACATTGTTGCCTTCAATCGCGCCAACCGGACTTTCCAACATCTCCCACAAAGAATTACTGGCAATGGTCCGCCGGTTGAGTCCGGCTTACGGCCTTGTTTTTAATCTCTATGTGATTGATGGATATACACATGAAGAAATTGCTGCCATGCTGAAAATAAGTGTAGGCAGCTCCAAATCCAACCTGTCAAAAGCCCGGGCCAGATTGCAGAAAATACTGGCAGAGGAATTACATCTAAACCATAACAATGAACGAAAAGCCATTCAATCTTAACCAGGGAGAAGAAGGTCTGGACGATCTCTTCCGCATTGCCGCTGAAGCTGAGCAGCCGGCCGCACCTGCACATGCCTGGTTAAAAATGAATTTGCTCCTGGATGAAGAGGAGCAGAAACGCCGCCGCGGGTTCGCCTGGTGGTGGTTGCCGCTTTTATTGTTTATGGCAGGGCATCGCCATTTTGTTCCGCAACCCGGACCCCTGGAGGTTGAGAAAACTAAATCCTTCAGCCGCCAATTGTTGCTACATGAGTCATCAGGAAAAGAATCTTCCCAAAAGGATGCTGCTCATACAGCTGCGACTGGTACTCAACAATCAGCTGATCAAAAGAGGGACGCTTCGTTTATTCAACTGGAAAAACAGCACTTAAATGCAACGCCTTCCAGAAAGTTTGTTTCGGAAATAAGTACCCCAGAAGTTAGCGTGAAGAAAGAATTAAATCAACCTATCCTGGAAATGTCGCCTGAGTCGGCATTAACTCAGGAGGAATCCATGACCCTTGTTGTATCTAATGAATTAGAAGATAAAGCCCTCTATCCAGCACTGCCTAAAAAACAGCAGTTGTCCATTCCTGTTAGTGTGTCAATTACAGATCCTGCGATACCCGGACAAACCATTGTGTCAACCCCCAAAAAGCAACCAGTGGCCTATCGATTCTATGTATATGGTGGCGGTGGCCTTGATAGAGGGTTTGTAAGTGGCAATCATAAATCTGAATTAAAACCTGCTTATGGAGCGGGACTGGGTCTGCAGCTCAATAAACGATGGGTAATGCAAGTTGGATTCACGCAAACCAGGAAAATGTACGAAGCTCCCGGTAATGCCTACACGCCGAAAGCGGGATCCTATTATGATAACCCCAACTTCGTCATACAGGAAGTGTATGCCGATTGTGCTATTCTGGAAATTCCTATTAGCGTGAGGTATAATTTTTTACCAAACCAGCAACACCAGGTTTTTGGAATGCTCAGTATGCAAAATGCAATCATGCAAAGAGAATCCTACGATTATTATTATACTCGGTTTGGACAACCGGCTAAGGGATATTACACCTATCGGACCAAAGCTCTCGAACTTTTTTCAGGAATTGGTTTCAGTGTAGGATATGAATACCGTATTAGTGATCGCCTTCATGTTCAGGCTGCACCCTATTTCAATATTCCTACCAAAGGTATTGGTGAAGGATCAGTAAAACTCCGGTCAGCCGGACTCTTTGCAGGGCTTCGTTACTCTTTCTGGAAGAAAAAATAAAATCAAGGCAACCCTTTTTAATTCGGATACGAATAGGTAAGTAATCATACCACGCGCAACGCGCACTAACTCTATCATTATGTTGACAGCAACCTTAAGTTGCCGGCGAATGACATTCGTTGGCCTGGCCCTTTTATTCTTCTTATCCTGCAGCAAAAGCGGTACAGATGAACCAGCAAATCCTTGTGAAGGCCTCACCATAGTAGTAAATGGAACGGTTACCAATACAGCTGGTCCGGGTAGTACAACCGGTTCCATTGCAGCTACTGCAACAGGTGGTTCCGGCTTTACCTTCAGCCTGAATAATGGCCCGTTTCAGGCTTCCGGAACTTTTTCCAACCTGGCTGCCGGTACCCATACGATCCGTGCAAAGAATAGTGATGGTTGTATTGGAAGCGGAAGTTTTACAGTGTCCGATGGTGATCCATGTGCCGGAAAAACAATCTCGGTAACGGTTGATGTCAGTTCGTCTGAAAAATGTGGGAAAACAGGAACCATCACCGTTACCGCTTCCGGCAGTACTGGTTTTACCTATCGCCTGAATGCAAGTGGAACCTACCAGGCATCCAACAACTTCACCGGACTGGAACCAGGTAACTATACCGTATATGCGAAAGATGCAGCTGGATGTGAAACTACCAAAGCAGCAACGGTGGGTGCTGTTGCAAATGGCCCTTTGTTCACTGCTGTAGTAACACTGATCAATTCCAAATGCAGTGGCTGCCATACCGGAACAAATCCCACCAGTGGTATCAGCTTGGGTACCGATTGTGCTATAGTTGAAAAGAAAAACAGTATTAAGAGCCAGGCTGTCGATCTCGAAACCATGCCAAAAGGTGGTCCAGCTTTAAGTGCAGCAGATAAAAAAGTCATCACCGATTGGATCACAGCAGGAGGCAGAACCAGTGATTAAGAAATTGCTATACGGAATCCTTGTGCTGCTGTTGGGTGTAGGAGTAGTAGGTTATTATCTGTACCAACAAGAACCTTCCAGCGCCGATAACCAGGATGCTGCTTTCAGTTTGACTGCTACTGACTTATTGGAGGCCTTTCAACAGGATGAAGCATCCGCTAATTCCATGTACCTGGGGAAATGGCTGGAAGTACGGGGAGCCATCAACCTGATGGATGCGGAGCAAGCTATGATCTACCTGGGTGAGCCCGCCGCAGCTTCCTCTATAAGTTGTTTGCTTGATTCAGGGTTACAATCAACTATCACAGCATATAAGCCTGGTGATTCGGTTTCGGTTAAAGGATATTGTTCTGGTTACCTGATGGATGTGCAACTGACAAGAGCACAACTATTACCCTAATTAATATTGAATGATGATGAATTATTTAACTGGATGCCTGCTTTTTGTTTTAACCTGTGCCTCACCGGTAGTTCATGCCCAACGATATGCTTCCAGGTTGATGAACATTCGTTTTGAATCTGTCACACCTTTGGAAACCATTCGTGCCGAGAATAAAAATGGCGTACTGCTGCTGGATCTCAAATCAGGTAAAGTGGAAGCCGCCGTACTTATAAAAGGATTTTTATTTCGGAAAGCCCTGATGCAGCAGCATTTTAATGATTCCTATATGGAGTCCGATAAGTTTCCCAGGGCGATTTTTATCGGACAATTTGATCCGGGTTCTGTATCGATTGAAAAATCAGGTAAACAAGCTGTGGTGGTAAATGGCCGGCTTACCATTCACGGTGTGGAACAACCGCATACTTGTACAGCCCTGCTGGAATTCAAAGACAAGGATTGTGTGGCTATTACCAGTTTTCATATTAAACCAGCAGATTTTTCTATTCGAATACCTGCTTTGGTGCGTGATAACATCAACAAAGAACTAGTCGTGGAACTCAACAGCGGCTGGATGAAACCAACGAATTGATTATATGAAAAAACTATGTTTGCTTTTCCTTATTTGCGGGGGATCAGTGTACGCCCAGGAGCCATCTGTTGACTCGTTGTTGGAATCCGGCCCCGGAAGCGCGTCTCCAAAAATAACCGGGACCTTCCATTCCACCCGGGTGATTCACGCACAATCGGTTGAAATGCTGGACAAAGGTGCGCTGGATGTGCGGATCCTGCACCGGTTTGGAAAATTGTCGGATGGGGTTAAGGAATTGTTTGGCCTGGATCAGGCATCCATGCGAATGAGCTTTGATTATGGATTGAGTAACTGGCTAACGGTAGGGGTTGGTCGAAGTACCTATCGGAAAGAATACGATGGGTTGGTTAAGATCAGGATAATCCAGCAATCAAAATCGGCACCGATATCTCTTGTAGGTGTTGCCGGTGTGATGATCCGTACTGCTGATGAATCCAGTTCTACCGGATATAAACCCAGTACCGGAGACCGTACTTCCTTTTATGCCCAACTCATTGCAGGCAGGAAGTTTTCTTCCGGATTTTCAGCGCAATTAAGTGCTACCCTTCTGCATATGAATTACGTACCCGATGAAAGCTGGCAAAATACCAATCTTGCTATAGGTATTGGACTGCGCCAAAAACTAAGCAAACGATTTGCCATCACTTTTGATCACCAGGTGGTGTTGACACAATTACCAGATGAATACTATTTCCCGCTGGGTATCGGATTTGACATTGAAACAGGCGGACATGTATTTCAACTCCATTTCAGCAATGCGATCGGCATGAATGAACGGGCTTTTCTGGTTGAAACAACCGATCGTTTCTTCAAAGGTGAAATCCGTTTTGGCTTTAATCTTTCCCGGATGTTCTAAGCTTCACCCGTCCGGTGGCACCGGACGGGTGAAGGTTAAAGACTTAGGCAAAGAGCAACCAATACCGGATAGAGTACCCACTTCACTAACCGCCTGGTATTGCTGTGATAGAAAGGTGGGTTAGCTGTTTTGCCTTCAAAGTTGAAGCGCAAGCCGATTTCCTGCAACTGACCGCGGGAGAGAGAACCCTGTAATAAGCCCATCTCATAAATGAAACGCAGCCCGATTCCGTACACAATTACAGCAGGTGAAAAAGATTTGGATCGCTTGATGATCTGAATCCCGGTTGCGATGGCTTCAATTACCAGTACACCCAATACAAAATACAGGGCGGCTGTCCAGCTGATCAATCCCATCAAAACAAACACCGGCAATAATATGCAACTGACCAGCAGTGTTTCCGGTGCTGTAAGGAAATCATAATAGGCATAAGCAGGATGCCGGTTGGGTAAGTAACTATTTCCAATTCCGTAGCGGAAGGGCCTGCTCCACACTGGAGTTTCATTGCCCCACCAGGGATGCGTAACCGCAGCACCGGAAATACATTTCAAAGATTTACGATGATTGCGATCCCTTACCTGGTAACTGAAGTCCACATCCTCGCCACCTCCCAATTTGGGAAATGCAGCCGAAAACCGAAGATTGCCAATTGCTTTCCGGTTGAAAAGGATATTGGCGGTGGCGCCCCAGGCAAAGGCTTCTTTTACCCGAGCGATTCCAAATATATCCATAGACCCATTGGCTATAACAGCCTTGTTAAAGGGATGCTTTGGCGCAGGTAAATCAATCGGACCAATAAATCCAATTTCCTCCGGATGGTTGCGAATACCTTCAGCATAACGTACCAGTATGTCTTCAGCTGGAATGATATCATCGTCGAGGAATAAAATCCAATCCGCCAGACTCAGATCAATTCCACGGTTACGGGTAGCCGAAACACCGAGATTGATTTCATTTTTGATAAACTGAACGCCCGGTTTGGAACAGGCTTCTTTCAGTGCCTCACTCAATTCAGCTTTCGGATTATCGCACATCAGAAAAAATTGCACGATTGCATTTTCCGGCTGCTTCAGATTCAGTATAGGCAACAGAATTGCTTCGTTCATTCGGAAGCTGGGTATGATCACATCTAATGTCAGCATAACGCGTGTATCAGGATGCCTGGTAATATCCATTCGGACAAACCCAGTGCGGATTTTTAGTTGTTTCTATAAATAAGATTTCATTGTCCTGCAGGTGCTCCCGGCTTGAACTGGCATGATGCAGATGATAGGCCACTCCCGCCATCTTTAATCTTTTTTTCTTACAGCCCGCCTGCAACAAACGAGTAGCGAATTCTACATCCTCCCATCCCCATCCTGAAAACTCATTGTTGTAACCATTTACCAGTACATAATCCGCCCGCCAGAAGGCCAGATTACAGGCTTTGATATTTTGATTGCTGCTTGTTTTTTTCCCAAATAAAAATGCCAGCAGCGGTAGGTGAATCGCATTGATACGATTGCGGATACCCTGGCTCCAGGGATGCAGCGGAACGAATCCCGTTTGAATGAGTTGCTTTGTTAAGGAGGCATCCATCAACACCCTTGATCCCTGAACAAAACAATCTCTTCTTGCTGCTCTCAGGTGATCGGCAATAAAACTGCGATGTAAGATCATATCCCCATCGATCTGTATAATATAATCGCAACTGGTTTGCCGGATGGCTTTGTTGATAATCAGGCTTTTTCTGAATCCCTTATCCGGCTGCCATACATGTTTAATGGGTAAACGATGCACAAGCTGGTAGTACTCTACTACCTGGCGTGTGGCATCATAAGAGCCATCATCCGCTACCAGTATTTCATCCGGCATTTTTGTTTGACGAACAACAGACCCTAAAACCAGTTCCAATGCGGATGGCCAGTTGAAGGTGGAGATCACCAGGGCTACCTGTTTAATAATTGGTTTCATTGTTTGAGTCAATTTTAATTGATAACAAGATGTTCTTTCAGAGTGCGCGCTGCATGTTGCTGCATTATTTTACGTAGAATAATGGAAGCTACTCTTTCATCATTGATCAGGTTAGCACAATCGAAGTGGCGCTTCGGACAGGCTGCTTTACCGTGACTGCCACAGGGCCTGCAGGATAATTGTGCTTCCGCCTGAACGATATAGGATTCATCCGATAGAGGAGTGAAGCCAAATCCGGGTATGGTAGAACAGAACAATGCAATCACGGGTGCATTCACTGCAGAGGCAATATGAAGCGGTGCAGAGTCATTTACGAGGTTAAAAAGGGCGCCCTGCATAAGCGCAGCCGATTGTAATATACTAAGTGATCCTGCCAGCGATTCTATATTGGTATAGGCTGGTAATTCATTCATAATGGCAGTTGCTACCGCCTGCTCTTTTTTCGTTCCTATTATGTAAATCTTCTGACGTATGGGTAGCTGTTTCAGTATGGCTGTCCACTTGGAAACCGGTACCTGTTTGGTAAACCAAACAGAGCCAGGCGCCAGAACAAGGTAAGGCTCCTGTTGATATTTCCGGATAGCTGCATAGTCTGCTGCTGAAGGATACAAAACAGGTTTTGTTACCGGTGTGCTTATGATAGTCTGCAACAACTGATTGCATCTTGTTGTTTCATGAACCGGTTGTACTGCAGTTCCCGCTACATGCTGTACTTTTTTGGTAAACAAAAAAGACAGCGGGTTTTTATCATAACCAATGGTAATCTTTCCGCGCGACAATCCTGTTAAGAATCCGGTTGCGGCATATCGCTGTACATTAATAACGATATCATATTGTTCTGCACGTATCTGTTTTAGCAGCGATAACAGACTACGATACTTGCCCTTTTTTTTATCCCATGTTAAAACTTTTCGCACATGAGGATGGGATTGCAGCACTTCTTCATTGCCCTTCCTCACCAGGAAATCAATACGGGCATTCGGATACTGCAGGTGCAGGTTTTCAATCAGAACGGTGGAAAGGATAAGGTCACCAATGAAGGCAGTTTGGATTAATAACACTGATTTCATACACGCCGGCAATTTGGCCGTATGCACTTGACAGATGGTTATTACTTACCGTTGTATCGGATTTCTTAATTCGTAAATAAAATTTTTTTTGGCAGGTTCGCCATAGTAAGCAACCTCCAGTTCTCCTGTTTTAATCGCGCCAAACCTTTCAATGGATCGTTGCGATCTGAAATTGGTAGCGCCTATGTGAAAGCGAATGATGTTGACAAATTGAAAAGCATGTTCTACCATCAGTTGCTTTAATTCCTGATTGTATCCCTTGCCCCAAAAGGATCTGCCTATAAAGGTGTAACCTATCAATACACTTTTATCAGATTCATCATAATCGTAATACCTGGTGCATCCCATGGTAAGTCCCAGGTTCTTTTCAAGGATGCGATAGGCACCTCCGCTTTTCAGAGCGCCTTCAAAATAATTATTGAATTCCTGCTGCTGATACCTGTTCTTGTTGGGATGCTGCTCCCAAACCAGGGGATCTGATGCAAGAGCATAGACTACGCTGAAATCTTCAGCCTGCAAAGGTTGTAACAATATTCTTTCGGAACCTAAGCTATTTTGTATCCAGGACATACTGCGAATGTCCGGTTATCTTACAGATTTTCCGCATATCTTTTAAAGTTATCAAGTATAGCCTGCCAACCGTTTTGCTGCATTTCCAGTGGGTTGCTGTTTTCAGCATCAAACTGGGTGATAACCAGGGTGCCGGTTTCAATAGGATGAAACTCTACCCGCGCAGTTCGGCCATCTTCCATTTTATAGGCAAAAGAAGTCATCGGTACAACTTCTGTATATTCTCCTGCAAAATCAAATCCAAAACTTCCATCACGGGCTTCCATCCGATAAGAAAAGTTGCCGCCAGTTCGCAGGTCATTGCTGGCCTTTGGTGTGTGCCAGTCGGGGGAAGCAGCATTCCAGTTTACAATATGTTCGGGTGTATTAAATAACTCCCAGGCTTTTTCTACAGGTACTTCCACTTCTGCGCTTACTTTCAATACAACAGTATTGGACTGTTCATTCTTTTTCATTTGGATAAGTTTTACGTTAATTTGTTGGACAAACTTATACCCTTTTTATGGCTAAGAAACAGTGTGCTCTGGTCAATTTCAGGGGGTGAATGCGTCAACCAAATAATTGGTACTATGAAATTGCTTGCTGGTCTAATTTTGTTCGTCATGACATCTACAAGTATCCAGGCACAGTCCGCCGCTGATCAGATTTTGGGCATTTACTGGACCCCACGGAAAGATGGTAAAATGCAAATCTTTAAAAGCGGGGAGCGCTATTTCGGAAAACTGGTATGGGGCAAAAACAGTCGGCTGGATGAGAAAAATCCAAATCCCGCAGAACGTAAAAAAGAATTACTTGGAATGGTAATTCTGAAAAACTTCCTCTTTAAGGAAGGGAAATATGCAGATGGTCAGATTTATGATCCGGATAGTGGTAAAACCTATGATTGCACCATGTGGCTGGAAGGAATGAAACTGAAAGTAAGAGGCTATGTTGGCGTTTCCCTGTTTGGGAGAACAGAAACCTTCGAGCGGGTCGAATAAGTTTCTGTTCTGACAGGTAGTTTTATGGTATAATGATTTTCCTGGATTGATCCATTCCATCGGCACTGATAATTTTCAACACATATACACCCTTGCCCAAACGAACCCGACTCAGGTCAATGGATTGAGGCTGACTGGAATTAAGTTGCGAAACATGCTGACGTATCAGTACTCGGCCCGATAAATCAACCAGGTTGATGTCAACATTTTTGTGACTCGAACCTGCTTTCACCATTACCTGGTTGCTGGTAATAACGGTAGGATAAACCTGTAGCTCATCAGTGCTTGCACCTTTATTCAGACGTACAGTAAGGGTTTTGGAATAGGTAACTGTTCTGTCAATATCCACCATTTTCAAACGGTAGTAAAAAAGTTCTCCTTTAGCTGTTTTATCTGTAAAACTAAACCTGGTTTTGCCTTCTCCCATTTCCGGTTCAATGGTGCCTATGGAACTGAACTGCCGATTATCCGTACTTCTTTCTACTATGAAATAATCAGGAGTACTGTTCGCAGTGATTACCCAGTTTAATACCGGTTGGGAGTTTTTTACCACGGCTTTGAAATCAACCAGGTGGATCGGCAAAAGGGTGATTACACTCATATTGAAACTTATCCTGTTAAATCCTCCGTTTTCGTAATATTCCAGCACCATATCATAATCTCCATCCATATTAATGGGTGTTGAGATAGTGGTATTGTAGGACTGGTCGCTCCAGCGGTTAATGATCCAGGTAGCACCACCATCCAAACTTAACCGGTACCCATCATCTCCACCAACTGTGAACTGGTAAGTACCTGCCTGGAAATTTCTGCGCAGCCGGTACCGAACACTGAAGGTTTCAGTGGTAGTAGCACAACTGCTGGTATTCAGGGTTACATTGCTGCCGCCAAAGCTCTCATCAAAATTGGGGCTGGATGCATTGCCATTCTGTATCATACCTACATAGCTGCTGAAGTTAGTACCATCATACACATATCCATTCCACACATTTCCGGTTCCATATACAGAAGTATTTTCTGTGCCCATACAGATAGAACTAACGTTGAAGGATACCCTGTTATCACCGCCGTTTTCATAGTACTCAATCACCAGGTCATAACTGCCATTTAATACTACGTCATAGGTAGTGGTTTGATAAGCATGATCTGTGAAATTATTGATTACCCAGGTTGCCCCGCCATCCAGGCTGAACCGGTAGCCATCATCACCACCCACTACAATCCGGTAACCGCCATTTGTAAAAGTCCTGCGCAGTTTAAACCGAACACTGAAAGTAGTACGGTCCACATTACAACCATTGGTATTCAGATTGCCGTTAGCACTTCCAAAATTGTAGTCAAAATTGGGACTGCCGGCTGTTCCCTGGTTGATGAAACCCCTGTAATTGGTGAAATTCAGATTGTCATAGACATATCCAATCCAGACATTTCCTGTTCCAAAACTGTTTTGGTCACCCAGAGGCGTACAAGAGGGTTGAGCCATGGTCAGTTTTGAGACCAGTAAAAAAGCAATAATTAATTGTAAATATCTAATCATAAATCAGCCTTTCTGTCCAATTAACGGAGCTATCTAAGTATTATTATGTAGGGTTTTCTAAGGGTTAGTTTATAAGTAGTTTATTGTATGCCGATAATTCCCTCAAAACCATCGATAACCGGCCACTGTTATACGTTTAATGGAAATTTTAGCCTCTGGCAGATTTTTTTAAAACTTGACATAAGTCAACACTATTTTAACTTGCAAACAAAAATTCATGCAACAAGTCCTGCTGATTCTGGTGGCCATTCTGGCCGGTATGTTCCTTCCACTTCAGGCCTCCCTGAATGCCAAAATGGGGGCGGTGGTCCAGAATCCTCTGCTGGGTAGCCTGATCTCCTTTCTGGTTGGAACCCTCGGATTGCTGGTTTATATCCTGATGAGCCGGGTTCCGCTTACCAATCTCTTCCAGGCGAAATCAGCACCCGGATTGGTTTGGATTGCCGGTTTGCTGGGCGCCTTTTATGTAACCGCTATCATATTGCTGGTGCCCCGGCTGGGAGTGGCGCTGACTTTTGGGTTGGTAATTGCCGGACAAATGTTCGTCAGCATTCTTTTTGATCATTTCGGGCTACTTGGAACCCCTGTTCATCCCATCAGCTGGATGCGATCATTGGGGGTGGTTTTATTAATTGCAGGCGTATTGATCATCCGCAAATTTTGAATTCCCGATTTTCCTATTATCTTGGCGCCTGAACCTAAACCGTCTTCATGAAAAAAACGGCGCTCGTATTAGTGCACCTTTTCCTATCGACTCTACTCTTTGCCCAAAATCAGTCTGCCGATGGCGAAGGAAACAGCCAGGCCACTGCCCTCAAAAAAATTGACAAGGACGCTGAATATGGCACCCACCTCGCGGTAAAACAAATCAGTTTCAGTACTGGGAAAGGACTGGATGGAATGCCTGTAGTGGTAGCCAATGAAAAAGGCTCGATTGATATGGTCTCCATCGGCTCCAATGTATTTATGGGGCATTTGCTTCCGTACAACTATTTTGTGCAATTGCGCGACTATGATTTCGAAGTGTTTTATAAAAACAAATTTCGCAGTCAGAAATATCCGCCAAGAAAAGTTTCCCTGACTGATGATGCCATCTTCTTTGATGATAATTATGGACTCTTCTATGGTATGGAGGCAACTGAATCCGGACAGCGTTGCCGGTTCCTCTACAACTATCAATACGCGGATGCAAGATACCTGACCCGACTTTTCTTCCATAGTTCCCAACCGGTGAAGGAACATAGTATTGAACTGGCAGTACCCTCCTGGCTGCAGCTCGAACTCATTGAGAAAAATTTTGATCCGGTGTATAAGATCAAAAAATCCAAACGTAAAGAAGGAGACCTGACTATTTATACCTATACAGCACAGAATCTTGGTCCGGTTAAACAGGAGCCGGCTGCACTGGCCCGGCCATTTTACCTGCCCCATGTGATCGTATCGATCAAAACCTTTAAATCGGATAATAAAACACATACTGTTTTTAATACGATGGACGACATGTATGGATGGTATAACCTGCTGTATAAAAAAGCAAAAAATGAAACAGCTTCAATTAAAGCAATCGTAGATAAAGAAGTACAGGGTAAAAAAACAGACGAAGAAAAAATCAGAGCCCTGTATTACTGGGTGCAGGATAATATTAAATACATCGCATTTGAAGAAGGTTATTCAGGATTTATTCCCCATACGGTTCAGGATGTTTTCAAAAACAAGTATGGCGATTGTAAAGGCATGGCCAACCTGCTGACTGAAATGCTGAAGCTCGCCGGTTTTGATGCTCATTTTGCGTGGATTGGTACTCGTGAGATCCCTTACGACCGAAAGGAAGTACTTTCACTTTGCGTAGATAATCATGCGATTTCTGTATTGTATCATGGCGGCAAGACCTATTTTCTGGATGGTACGGAAAAGTATGCGCCGCTGGGTGTAAATGCGTATCGCATCCAGGGCAAATCGGTACTGGTTGAGCATGGAGATCAGTATAAAATTGAAATGGTTCCACAGGCAAAACCGGAGGATAATACAATGGCAACCGCTGCCAGCCTGAAACTAAATGGCAACAAAATCACAGGCCATGTTAAGCTGACATTTACCGGCGAGGCAAAAAACTTCTTTCACTATATCTACAATGCCATTCCTTCCAACAAAAGAAAAGAGTTTATAGCTACACTGATCGAACTCAATAACAGTGGTGCAGATGTGACCAATGTGAAGACATCAGATTTCAACAATCGGGATATCCCATTGGTACTGGAGGGAGATGTAGAAATCACCAATCGGGTTACCATAGTAGATAAAGACTGTTATACAAGTATTGACTTTTACCCGGCCAGCTTTGCCAGTTTTTCGCCTGATGAAAAAAGAAAAACACCTATTGACCTGGATCACGTATTGTATGCGACAGATACCATCCGACTGGAACTGCCTGCAACGGCCAAGGTGAAATCCCTGCCGCCTGTTTTCGAAAGCAGTTTTGCAGGAAACAGCATGAAAGCAGTTTACCAGCAGGAAAAAAATCAACTCATACTCACAAAACAAATGAAATTAGAGGCACCGGTTATTCAACCTGCACAGTTTACTGAATGGAAAGCCTTCCTTCAGAAGATTCGTGATTTTAACCGTACTACAATTAGTCTCCAGCTTTAATGATTTTTAAGAAACCTTTCATGAGAATAACCATCTTGATGGCAGCCTTACTTTTAGTAACAGGAACTGCCGGCAGCGCTTTTGCACAACAACGAATCGGGACTAAGGAGATTGAGCTGTTAAAGAAAAATGCAAAAGCAAGTCCATTGCTTATTGATACCGATGCTGATTTTAAAGATAATTCGTCCAGTCAGTGGCCGGATGAAAGTGGTGTGATTTTATGCCAGAAAACCAGCTTTGATTTTGATAAAAAAGGGTTGAGCGTGGGTAAGCGAATTGGCAGGAATCTCTGGGGAGCCCTGCTTGCTGTTCCAACTATGGGATCTTCGATCTATTGGGCTAATGCAAGAAATGATACCCGCATGCTGGTAGAGGAAACAGAGCGACGTAAAATTCTGCTACGCGATAAGTTTGCTGTAGAACAATATGCCGTTCTGTATTTCAGGTTGTTTATGGATTCGGATGCATTTGAAGCGAGAGTAATCAAAAGCGACGGAACAGTTCAGCCCCTTGATTTATCAGAAGCCATTGAATTGGCAGACCCAACCAGTACGCCAGGCATATTCAGGGGTTATACAGATGCACGATTTAGTTCAACCTATCGTCCTGATTATTATAAGATAGCTGTTCCTGATCTGCAGGAAGGAGATATCATTGAATATGCATTCCGCCATTTGAATACCCGGTCGTTCAGTCATAATCCTAACTACAAAGAGTTTGATCCGGTTTATTATCTCTGTAACAGGGAATTGCCGGTTGCCAGGCAGGCATTGGAAATCATCACGCAGGATCAGAATTATTACCTCGGTTATAAGAACCTGAAAGGTGCTCCGGACTTTTCCGTAAGCCAGGAATCAGGAAGAAAAGTATATAAATGGGTGGATCAGTCGCGTGATAAAAGAACAGATACCCGATTCGTCAATGAATACCTGGAAATGCCTTCCCTTAAATTCCAGGTGATTTACGCCCGCAATACAGGTAAGAATTTTATCTGGATTCCGGATGATGCTTCATCCAAAACGGATATAACGCAGGAAGATTTTGCAGAAAAAGCCAGGCAGATGTGGTTTGCTCCAGCAAAAATTCAGGAATCGGGTGAGTATACGCGCGGATTGCCGGCACCTCTTAAATCAACCGTGGATGAGCTGTACCGGTTGCTGCGCAAGCGAGGCGCCTATGATGGATCTGAAAAGGATTATGTGAATAAAGCGTATTATTCCATCCGTTCCCTTACCATGTATAATAGTTGGAACGACTATGGGTTTGCCAAAGTATTTTCTTCTTTATTGACCCGGCGGGGTATTGATCACCAGCTTATTGCAACCACCGTTAACAGCAGAACAGCTATTGATAAAATATCTTTCAACCAGGAACTGGCCTGGGTAGTAAAATACAAGGATACCTATTATGTAAATCCGGATGACCACCTTAATCCGGATGAAATGCCGGCTTACCTGGCAGGTAATCGGGCTGTACTGTTCAGCAGCAAGGAGTCCGATCAGAAAATGGATAATATCGATCTGCCTATTGCGGATACTTCTGTAAATACCTATAAAATTTTACTGGCAGTTGCTTTGAACGAAGACAAATCTGGTTTCGTGATTAAAAAAGAAGCAGAAGCTGCGGGACTTGTAAAATTGCGTGCTATTGATGAGTTGCTGGCACTTACGCCTTATATGGAACAGGACTATCGCAACTATGGTGGTGATGGTCCCTGGGATGTACTCAGTGCAACCGAACAGGAAAAAATGATTGAAAAATTCCAGGAGGCAAAAACCAAATGGAAAAAAGAGAAGCCGGATTTCATGAAGGAATTGGCGGAAAGTTTATATGGTCATAAAGTGAATAATTATAAATCTTTCCGGATTGTCAACGATGGCCGTAATTTGAAAAAGCCGGGTATTCGATATGTGGAGGAGTTTGAACTTTCAGAAATGACTGCACATGCAGGAGAAGATCTTGTTATTTCACTCCCGGCATTAATGGGACAGCAGGAAAAAGTGGAGAAAAAAGAGCGCAATCGTCAGTTGCCGGTTGATATCGGTTATCCGGCAAAATACCATTGGAAAATAGTGATGGCGATTCCGGAAGGATATGTGGTTAAGGGATTAGAGAATCTTTCCACAGTGGTAGAAAATGAGGCGGGTAGTCTGGTTACTACCGGGACGATTGAAAATAACCAGGTGCATCTGAACATTACGAAAAAGTATAACCTGCGGCATTTGAAACCAACGCAATGGTCACATTTGCTGGAATTATTGGATGCGAGTTATGCGTTGTCTGAAACCAGGCTTATTCTTGCCAAGCCTTGATCCGGAACATCAGGAGGGGAGTTTTACAATGTTGACCCAGAAATTTTCAAGCTGGAGTACAACTCTGAAAAACTCCTCTACTTCCACCGGCTTGGTAATATAACAATTGGCGTGATTCAGGTAGGAATTGTTGATGTCTTTAAAAGAGGAGGAAGTGGTCAGCATGATAACCGGAATATGCTTGTAAGCATCCGTGGTTTTGATAAAATGCAACACTTCATGTCCATTTTTTTTCGGCAGGTTGACATCCAGCAGGATCAGGTCGGGGAGCATAGAGGCTTGAAACGGGGCTTTTTTTTCCAGGAAATCAATGGCTTCTTTCCCATCTCTTGCAATACTGATCTGGTTGACCAGTTTTCCTTCTTCGAGTGCTTCTCTTGTTAATAGTATATCCCCTTCGTTGTCTTCAACGAGCAATACATGAATTGATTTCATCGGAATCAGGCGGTTTTGCGAATAGTAAATGTAAGGATTGTTCCATTTCCTTCATTGCTGTCTATCCAGATTTTTCCTCCGTGTTGTTCGATGATACGTTTACAGGTAGCAAGGCCCATTCCTGAACCACTGTATTCATGTTTGGTATGAAGTCGTTTAAATAATTGGAATACTACCTCCCTGTTTTCCGGGGCAATCCCAATACCGTTATCCTTAACCGAAAACTGCCAGTGCGTATGTGCATCTGATGCATTTATTTCGATACTGGGGCGGCTACCAGGAGCTTGGTATTTCAGCGCATTTCCGATCAGATTTTGAAAAACAAGTTTCAGTGGTGTTCTTCTTGCCTGGATGGTTGGAAGCAAGCCTATGTTCAACTTAGCCTCCTGTTCTTCCAGTTGGCCATGCATCAGCACTTTTATATCTTGCAGTAAGTTGTTGCAATCAATCCATTCTGTTTCTCCACCCTTAACCCCGCCCGCATGTGCAAAGGCCAGCAACTCCTGGATCATTGCAGACATACGCTCTGCACCATCCATTGCATAGTGAATGTATTGTCGGGCTTTTTTATCCAGTTGCTCGCTGTAGTTTTTATCCAACAGGCGCATGAAGCTGCTGATCATTCGGAGTGGCTCCCGCATTTCATGAGAAGCTACAGATGCAAAACGGGTCAGTTCTTCGTTGGTTTCCTTCAGATGAGTAATGTCTACATGGGTACCAAACATCAATAATGGCTCCCCTTCTTCAGACGACTTTACAACTTTACCCCGGTCCAGGATCCAGACCCAATGGCCATCTTTATGCCTCATCCGGTAAGTGGCTTCATAAAACTGGGTATGATCCCGCAGGCATTCACTTACTTTTTTATTGGTCTCTTCCAGGTCTTCCGGATGAGCAAAGCGGGCAAGCGTGGACTGATCAATGGGCTGGATCTCTTCCAGCGTATATCCAATCAGGGTTGCCCAGGTTTCATTATAGGAAAGTTGTCCGGTTTGAATATTCCATTCCCAGGTGGCGGCATTGGTGCCTTCCAACACAAAATTCAGCCGGTCTTTTTCCCGGATCAGGTCTTCCTGTACCAGGCTTTTTTCCCGGATGGTTTCCCTCAGCAAGTGCATGGTTTGCCGATCCCGCTCCTGCAACTTACTTAGTTTATACCGCCTTTTGAACTGCAGGATATTAAAGCCAATCAGAAAGAGTACGGAGCAGACTAACATCGCCACGCCCAACCGGTTGATTAAGATATAGGTCTGGTTAATTTTTTCGAGGTTGCTCAGTCTTTGGTCATTTTCCAATTGGTTGGAAGCCCTGTTCTGAATGATCCGTAGTGCAGCAATAGGTATTTGTTTGGCCGTATCACCCTTTGGAGACAGCATCAGTAAGTGAGCCAGATTTTCACTACGCAGTTCCTTGTTTTTAGCTCTTATGAGGCCTATTTCCATATTTACCTGCTGGTGGCGGTAGTAATTCCGGAGGAAAAAAAAGAGTCCGGCTGCCATTATTATAATGGACCCAATTAAAACTGGCAAGGTAACCGGGTAACGTTTCATTTTGTGTAGGAGGTACACAAATTAACGCCGGCACGCCTCCGTATGGTGTGAACACCCAGATTTTAATGCATTTTCCATTTTTTACGATCTATTCCCTAAGGGTTTTCAGGTACCTGTAAACATTTCAAATCCACCGCTGTTATAGTTTTTCGGACTATTTATACTCTTTTGTATAAATAGATCTTACCTTTGTGGCCAATTTTAGCAACTGAATAGATTTTGCAGTATGAACGACGGATTAAGCACTATTGAACAACAGATTACCAGTGATTACAAATATGGATTCACCAGCGATCTGGAAGCCGACCAGGCACCGAAAGGGCTGAATGAAGACATCATCCGGTTTATATCCGGAAAGAAAAATGAGCCCGAGTGGATGCTGGAATGGCGCTTGAAAGCCTATAGGCACTGGTTAAAAATGGAAGTGCCGGAGTGGGCGAATATCAAGTATCCAGCAATTGATTTCCAGGATATTATCTATTATTCTGCCCCCAAACAAACCAAAAAGTTAAACAGCCTGGATGAGATTGACCCGGAATTACGCCGGACCTTCGAAAAACTGGGCATCTCCCTGGATGAGCAGAAGCGCCTCAGTGGAGTTGCTGTGGATGCGGTGATTGACTCCGTTTCGGTTGCTACCACATTCCGGGAGCAGTTGGGTGAATTGGGTATCATTTTCTGTTCCATGAGTGAAGCCATCCAGGAACACCCTGAACTGGTTAAAAAATACATCGGCTCGGTAGTGCCCATGACGGATAACTTCTATTCTGCCCTGAACTCAGCAGTATTTACGGATGGTTCTTTCTGTTATATACCCAAAGGTGTGCGTTGCCCGATGGAACTCTCTACCTATTTCCGGATCAACGCCCAGAATACCGGCCAGTTTGAACGCACCCTGATTGTTGCGGAAGAAGGCAGTTATGTTTCCTACCTGGAAGGTTGTACAGCTCCCATGCGCGATGAAAACCAGTTGCACGCGGCGGTGGTGGAATTAATCGCAATGGATCATGCCGAGATTAAATATTCAACTGTACAAAACTGGTATCCCGGTGATAAAGAAGGGAAAGGCGGGATTTACAATTTTGTAACCAAACGCGGTATCTGTGCAGGTGTTCATTCCAAAATCTCCTGGACCCAGGTAGAGACCGGATCTGCAGTTACCTGGAAATATCCCAGCTGTATTTTGAAGGGTGACCACTCCGTGGGTGAGTTTTACAGTGTGGCAGTAACCAACCACCATCAGCAGGCCGATACCGGAACCAAGATGATCCACCTGGGAAAAAATACCCGTAGCCGGATTGTATCCAAAGGCATATCTGCAGGGGTTAGCCATAATAGTTACCGCGGATTGGTAAGCGTGGCAAAAAATGCTACCAATGCCAGGAACTTTTCGCAGTGTGATTCCCTCTTGTTGGGAGATCGTTGTGGGGCACATACCTTCCCTTACATAGAGGTAAAAAACAATACGGCCCAGGTGGAACATGAAGCTACTACTTCCAAAATCGGGGAAGACCAGATCTTCTATTGTAACCAGCGGGGTATTGACACAGAAACTGCTGTGGCCCTGATTGTAAATGGCTTCGCGAAAGAAGTTATGAACCAGTTGCCGATGGAGTTTGCAGTGGAAGCACAAAAATTACTGGCCATCACCCTCGAAGGAAGTGTTGGTTAAACCTAATCATCAAATTTGAAATAACACAATATGTTACAAATAAAGGATCTACACGCAGGTATTGAAGGAAAAGAAATTCTTAAGGGTATTAATCTTACCATTCGTCCGGGTGAAGTACATGCCATCATGGGACCCAATGGTTCCGGTAAAAGTACCCTGGCATCTGTGCTTGCAGGAAGAGAAGATTATGAAGTAACCGGTGGTTCAGTGGAATTCCTGGGTAAGGATCTGCTGGAGCTTGCTCCGGAAGCCAGAGCTGGAGAAGGATTGTTCCTTGCTTTTCAGTACCCGGTAGAAATACCCGGATTAAGCACCATCAACTTCATGAAAACAGCGGTGAATGAAGTTCGTAAATACCGTGGTCAGGAAGCCCTGGATGCTGCAGAATTCCTGAAACTCATGAAGGAAAAAATGAGCCTGGTAAATATTGATAAAAACCTGCTCACCCGTTCCCTGAATGAAGGGTTCTCCGGTGGTGAGAAAAAGCGCAACGAAGTATTCCAGATGGCGATGCTTGAACCCAAACTGGCAATCCTGGATGAAACAGATTCAGGTCTGGATATTGATGCCATCCGCATTGCAGCAGCCGGAGTAAATGCCATCCGCAGCAAGGAGAATGCAACCTTGGTAATTACACACTACCAGCGACTGCTGGATTATATCGTGCCTGATTTTGTGCATGTATTGTACAATGGACGTATTGTAAAATCCGGTGGTAAAGAACTTGCACTGGAACTGGAAGAGACAGGCTATAGTTTTCTTAAAAACGAGATGAATATTGCATGAGTACGATAACTACGATTAAAGATAAAGCACAACAACTGGGAGCTGCTACACAGGATGCTCTGCAGCCCGTGCGCGCCGCTGCATTGGCAGCTTTTAACCAGTTGGGTGTACCTGCAGTGAAACACGAAGAATGGAAATATACCCGGATCAGTCAGCTGTTTAATCAACCTTACCAGTTAGGCGTTGATCATACCAATACGGATGCGGCCTGGCAGGCATTTCGTTTGCCCGAATATGAAACAGCAAACGAACTGGTATTCATCAATGGAGTATACAATGCTGCAGCATCTACAGTTCGGTCAGCCGGATTGATTGTGTTGCCCCTGGAAGAAGCGGCGAAGGGTGAGTATGCGCAGGTTGTCAATAAAAACCTGGGGCATAGTGGAAAGTACATGAAGGATGGGATCAATGCACTGAATGCATCTTTCCTGGTGGGAGCTGTATTCATTGGTGTGAATCGTTCCACTGAAATTGAGCATCCAGTATATATTTATAATATCACCGACGGTCGCGCTGGTAACGTTTTTGCACAACCGAGAACACTGGTACATGTTGCTGCCAATGCAGGTGTGGTATTGGTTGAAACCTATGGAAGCATTGGGGTAGCGGATCATTTCACCAACCAGGTAATGGAAGTAGTGGTGGAGCAGGATGCCCGCGTAGAATATTACAAGATTCAGAATGATAGCAATCGCTCCAGCCTGGTAAGTACCACGCATTTCCGCCAGGTAGGTAAGAGTTATGTGCATGCCGTTACCATTTCACTGAATGGGGTGATGGTGCGGAATAACCTGAATATGGTGATGGAAGCAGAACATTGTGATTCCAACATGTTTGGTTTGTATTTTACTTCCGATTCCTGTCATGTTGATAACCATACCATCGTAGACAATGCCAAACCACATTGCCTGAGTAATGAATACTACAAGGGCATTCTCGATGGTTCCTCTACCGGCGTATTCAATGGTAAGATATTTGTTCAGCAGGATGCGCAGAAAATCAATGCCTTCCAGTCTAACAAAAACATTCTCTTATCTGACAGTGCGAATGTTTATACCAAACCTCAACTGGAGATTTTTGCAGATGATGTGAAATGTTCGCATGGTTGTACGGTTGGAAGACTCGATGAAGAAGGACTTTTTTATCTCCGCTCCCGTGGGGTAACAGAAGCAAGTGCGAAATCACTGCTCCTCCATGCTTTTGCGGTTGATATTCTTGACCAGATCCGTCATGATGCCCTCCGTGCTTATGTAGACCAACTTATTTCTGAACGTTTAGGAGCATAATATGGAAACGCTTACCCGATCTGAACTGTTATTTGATGTGGACTCCATTCGAGAGGAATTTCCAATTCTGAAACGAATGGTAAAAGGAAAACCATTGGTCTACCTGGATAATGCGGCTACCACCCAAAAACCGCTTGCAGTGATAGATGGGTTAACGCGTTACTATTCAGAATACAATGCGAATATCCACAGAGGTATTCACAGCCTTGCAGAGGAAGCTACAGCTGCTTTTGAAGCAAGCCGGGATGCAGTGAAAGAATTCATAGGTGCTGCTCATCGGGAAGAGATCATCTTCACGAGAGGTGCAACCGAAGCGATCAACCTGGTTGCATATACCTGGGCACGTAAGTTTGTTGGTGCCGGTGATGAAATCCTGGTTTCGGGCATGGAGCACCACAGCAATATTGTTCCCTGGCAGATCATTGCGGAAGAGAAGGGTGCAAAGGTGATTCCGATCCCGGTATTGGAAGATGGAACCCTGGATATGGAAGCCTTCCAGCGTTTACTCACGGAGAAAACAAAACTGGTGGCCATTGTGCATGCTTCCAATTCATTGGGAACCATCAATCCGGTGAAATATATCGTGGAGCAGGCGCATGTAATCGGCGCTAAAGTTTTGGTAGATGGATCCCAGTCGGCTGTTCACCTGCCGATTGATGTGCAGGATATCGATTGTGATTTCTTTGTATTCTCCGGACATAAAGTGTATGGCCCAACCGGTTCCGGTGCGCTTTATGGAAAAAAAGCCCTGCTGGAAGCCATGCCGGTATTTCATGGGGGAGGAGAGATGATCAAAGAAGTGTCCTTCGACAGAACAACCTACAACGAATTACCGTACAAGTACGAAGCTGGAACACCAAACATAGCTGATACGGTAGCATTGAAATTTGCCCTTGATTTTGTGAACGGGATCGGCAAGGAAAAAATCCATCAGTATGAGCAGGGCTTGCTTGCATATGCTACGGATGCATTAGAACAGATCAAAGGTTTGCGCATAATCGGAAAAGCACCTGAAAAAACAAGTGTGATTTCATTTGTGGTAGAAGGAGTACATCCGCAGGATTTAGGTATTCTGCTGGATAATAAGGGTATTGCGGTTCGGACGGGTCATCATTGTACACAACCCCTGATGGACAGATTTGGAATTCCGGGTACAACCCGTGCCTCTTTTGCATTGTATACAACCTATGCAGAAATTGATGCATTGGTAGCAGGCCTGGAGCGTTCCATTAAAACTTTATTATAGAAATGACAGCAAGGCCAAGTATAGAAGAACTCGAAGAAGAAATTGTTGAGAATTTTTCGCTGTTTGATTCCTGGGATGAGAAGTACGAGTACATTATTGATCTGGGAAAAAAACTGCCGGCGCTAGAAGATGAACATAAAAAGGACGACAATAAGGTAAGAGGTTGCCAATCCACCGTATGGCTGGTTGCGGCCTATAAAGATGGGCTGGTTGAGTTTAAGGCAGATAGTGATGCGGTGATTGTAAAGGGACTGATCAGTATGCTGATCCAGGTATTGTCCGGGCATACTCCGGATGAAATTATTCAGGCTAAACTTGGATTTATTGATCGGATAGGCATGACAACACATCTGGCTCAGACAAGATCAAACGGACTGGCGGCGATGGTAAAGCAAATGAAAAATTTTGCATTGGCTTTTAAATTACAGAATGAATCTGCAAAGCACTAAGAACATGGAAACAGAAGCTTTGAAAGAAAAAGTGATTGATTGTATCAAAACAATATACGATCCTGAATTACCGGTGAATATTTACGAACTGGGACTTATTTACGAGGTGGATATTCTGCCGCTGAACAATGTCCAGATTGTAATGACGCTGACAGCACCCGGATGTCCTGCTGCGCAATCACTGCCCATTGAAGTGGATCAGAAAGTGCGACAGATTGAAGGCGTGAATGATGTTCATGTGAGTGTAACCTGGAATCCGTCCTGGAATAAATCCATGATGTCGGAAGCTGCACAATTGGAATTAGGTATGTTTTAAAAGCTATCTATGAAGATTACGGCACAGGAAGAAATCGGTCTGAGAATTATGTTACGCGTTGCCAATTGCGGCAATGAAAGCGGACTCAGCATTCCCCAGCTCAGTGAGGCGGAAGGAATCAGTATTCCCTATGTTGCAAAGCTTACACGCTTGTTGCGTCAGCAGGGATTTCTCAACAGTACACCTGGCAATAAAGGTGGTTATGTGCTGGCCAGACCTGCCAATGAGATTATTGTAAATGATCTGCTGAAGGTCTTAGGGGGCGCACTTTTCGATACGAGTTTTTGTAACCTCCATAGTGGAGGTATGAAACTCTGTACCAACTCTGTGGATTGTTCGGTTCGTTCTCTCTGGAAGATGATGCAACTGGTGCTGGATGAACTATTGCAGCAGTTGACGCTCAGCGATCTCTCCAATTCCGAATTAGAGGCCCAGCGAATTATTTCGCGGGTATTTGCTCCAAAACAGGTAGTTTAAACTGTACCACCAATTCACATCCTTTTCCAGGCGCGGTATTTATTTCTATCGTGCCATTAAAGAGTGCAGCGCGGGTCTTCATATTCATAAGTCCCACTCCATTGCTTTTCCTGGCCTTGTCAAAACCAACACCATCATCTTTGATTCGTAATTCCAGGATTCCGTTCCGGTTGCCAAGGTAGAAATTGATCGTAGTTGCTTTTGCGTATTTCGTGATATTATTAAACTGCTCCTGGCAGATGCGGTAAATGGAAAGTTTGAAATTGTCTTCCATATGCTGCTCCCCGAATTCTGTCATGTTGTGGTAAATGGTAGTTCCGATGCCGTTTGCTACATTTTCAAATAATTGAAGGAGGTTGTCTTTCAGGTGTCCTTCACTTAATGTGGGGGGAATCAGCGAGTGGGAGAGGGTCCTGATTTCATCAATGGCCGACTGGATCAGTTCATCCGATTTGCCCAGGTAAAGAGATTGTGTATCTCCGGCTGTTTTACCAAGACCCAGGTATAAGCGGGCACTGGCCAGTATCTGGTTGATATTGTCATGTAATTCCCTGCCAATTTCCTGGCGCTCTGATTCTTGTGCTGAGATTACTGCATTGGTCATTTCTTTCTGTGCCTTGTTGCGCTCTTCTTCCAGTTGTCTTTCAAGCATCACTCTTTCGGTAACATTATTACCCAGGGCCATAATACATGGCATTCCCATATAATCGATACGGTGAGATACAAACTCAATATAGATCTTATCGCCCCATTTGCTGATAATCCGGGTAACATGGGTCTCTCTGAAACTTTTATCTTTTAATGCTTTTTCGGCTAGTACATATACAAGCTCAGCCCTCTCTGCCAGTCCCACTGCAAGAATGGATTTTCCTTTCAGATCTTCCCTTTTATAACCTGAATGATTTTCGGTTGATTCATTGATTTCCAGGATCGTAAAATCTTTCAGGCTCCAGATGATGATGGCAGCTGGATTGTTTTCAAAGAGATAGCGGTATTGCTCTTCGGACTCTTTTAATATCCTTTCGGCTTCCTTTCGGGGCGTTATATCCTGTGTGGCACCTATAAAACGAACTGCTTTGCCCTGCTCATTTCGGATGATATATCCGCGGTCCTGAAGGTATGCATACCTTCCATCCGCTCTCAGAAAGCGGTATTCCAATTCAAATTGCTGGAAGGATGGGTTCTCTTTGTATATATTGATTTTCTTTACTACTTCTTCTCTCTCTGATGGATGAATCTGTGTTACCCATTTTCCCTCTGATCCGAATTGAGCAGCATCATAATCGGTTTTAAAAATTTTCTTCCAGCCTTCCGGATTCCGGTAAACTTCACCCGTCAGCAGGTTAAGATCCCAAACCATGTCATTGGTAGCCTTGCTTACCAGGTCGTATCGCTCATTACTTTCCTGCAATGCCTGCAGGTTGTTCATACGTTCGATGGAATAGAGGATGGTTTTTGATAGCAGTTTTTCATCAAAATCGCCTTTGATCAGGTAATCCTGTGCCCCGAGTGTAATCGCATCCAGGGCAGTATTCATATCCGAAACGCCAGAAAGAATTACAATCGGGGTATACCCTGCATTTTCCCGGATCGATGTAAAAGAGTTGATACCAAAGCTGTCGGGTAGTGAGAGGTCAAGCAGTATGATATCAACAGGCTCCGACTTCAGTACTTCATGCGCCTGTTTGATCGACTCTGCAGTAAAGAGTTCCCGGATTTTTATTCCGGAACTGAGTAAGAGTTCCTCCAGCAGAAACTGATCTCCGGGATTATCCTCCACCATCAGGATCGTCAGTTCAGTTGAATGTATCATGAAGTACCGGTTTAGCTATTAGGGAGTTGTGCTGTCTTCATCCAAAATGATTCCATAGACTGGATCACTTTCATAAAACTGGAATAATCAACGGGTTTGGTTATATAACAGTTGGCATAGTGGGTATAGGCCTCGAGGATATCTTTTTCAGAAGCAGAAGTAGTTAACACAATTACCGGAAGGCTGCGTAGTGCCGGATCCTGCTTAATTGTTTTCAACACCTCCTTTCCATCAACTTTTGGAAGATTGATGTCCAGCAAAACCAGATCAGGAACCTGGGCATTCTCATGGGTCCCTGTCTTAAAAAGAAAATGGATCGCTTCCCTGCCGTCTCTTACAACCGAAATATCTTTTACTGCAGTTACTTCGCGAAGTGCTTCTCGTGTAAGAATGATGTCGCCTTCATTGTCTTCCACCAATAAAATGTGTAAGTCTTTCATACGTTTTGGGTAGTTTCGATAGGTTCTGGATTCTTAATGAATATAAAGATTTATTTTTTGATGGTAAAATAGAAGGTGGAACCTTCTTTTTCTTTGGAATAAACCCATATTTTACCTTTATGCTGTTCTACAATTTTCTTACAGATAGCCAGACCAATTCCTGTTCCGGAATATTCAGTCATATTGTGTAATCGCTGGAAAATGACAAAGATCTTTTCAAAATAATCCGGCTCTATTCCGATGCCATTATCTTTTACAGCGAACTGCCAATAATTGTTTTCTTCTTTTGCGCTAATCCGTATCTCAGGCTGTAAGTCACTTCGGTATTTAATGGCATTTCCGATGAGGTTCTGAAATAGTTGTACCAGCCCTGAAAAATTGCCTTTAAGCACCACTGGCAGAGTGTCAATTTCGACAATAGCATTAGTTTCGGCGATGCTTTCCTGCAAATTATGGACAACCTCTTTAAGTACCTGATTCATGTCCACTTCTGTTAATTCCACTGCCATGTTTTCCAACCTCGAATAGGCCAGCAGATCATTAATTAATTTTTTCATTCGCTCTGCCCCGGAAACAGCATATTGAATATATTGTTTGCCTGCTTCATCTAGTTTGTCCTTGTATCTTTTTTCCACCAGTTGGAGAAAACTACTTACCATTCGAAGTGGTTCCTGCAAATCGTGTGAAGCTATGAAAGCAAACCGCTCCAATTCGGCATTGGATCTGGATAGTTGTTCTGCTCTCTCTGACAATTCCTGGTTTGCTTTTTCAAGGGCCTGTTCGTAAAGTTTTCGCTGCGTGATATCCTGCACGGTACCACTATATCGCATGGGTTTGCCATGCTCGTCTTTAAACAAGTTGCCCTTTTCATGTACATACCGGATAGCACCATCGGGTAAAAGAATCCGGTGTTCAAAATCCAGTGAGTCGTTTCCGTTGAATACTTGTGCTCTTTTTTTGAGGAAAGTTTCTCTATCATCCGGATGAAGGGTTTCCAGAAAAACTTCAAAACTTGGCTGAAAATTGGAAGGGTGCCTGCCCCAGATTGTATACACTTCATGGGTCCAGAAGAGTTCGTTGCTTTGCATGTTCAGTTCCCAATAGCCCAGTTTGGCCAGCTTCTGTGCAGTTTCTAGTTTCTGATTCAATTGCCATAATTCGGATTGGTACTTTCTGTTTTGAGTGATATTTCTGGAATGACAGGCAACTCCAACAATTTTCTGATCTTCCCGAATTGGATTGAAGCTGGTTTCCCACCAGATCTCTTCACCCGGCTCCGTATAAATATCAAGACTTTGCATGTGAAAGGATTCGCCTGTTAGTGCCCGGTCGTATAGTGATTTCCAATATTGTATATGTTCTTTCGGATAGATTGTTTCAAGTAACATATTATCTCCAATTTGTATGGAAATATTAGAGGTTCGCTCGGTGGTTTGTATAAAACTTCGGTTGGCTGCAAGCAAGTTATACCTTGCATCAATACTCCAAATCATATCGCTTGTAGTATTGATCAGTGCAATTTTATTTCGTTCCTCTTCCTTTTTTTGAAGTTCCAGTTTCAGGCGATCCGTAATATCGTTGGAAAGTACCAGGGAAGCCAGCTTTCCATTGAATTCTATCTGGTGAGAAGTGATTTCAATGTCAATGATATCGCCATTTTTTTTGATGTGTTTCCATCTTCCTTTATGAACCAGGTTTTTGCCCTCCCTGATTCGCTGAACTTTTTTTAAACGTTCTCGATCTGCTTCCGGACGGATATCATGCGCAGTCATCTGCAGAAATTCTTCCCGACTGTAACCATAATGATTAATTGCCTTTTCGTTCACTTCCAGGAATTGTTTGGTATCCGGATCAATGATCCACATGGGAAGCGGATTGTGATGAAACAGATTTCGGTACCAACGTTCCGATTGTTCAAGTCGTTGCTCATATTTAACCCGTTCGGTTACATCCCTTCCTATGCAGAACAGCGCATGTACTGATTTATTCCAATTCATCGACCACCGGATCGTGAAGGATTGTCCGTCTTTAGAAATCACTTTGTTATCAAAAAAGCTGACCGGCTGACCACTGATGGCTTTGGCTAACATCGCAACAGTTGCCTGCTGATCGTGCTCCTCAATGAAACTCAGGTATGGTTTACCAATCAATTCTTCTGTGTTATATCCAAGTATTCGTGTAGCTGCAGCACTGATGCGGGTAAACATGCCATCCCTGTTCATGGTACAAATAATATCCAGGGATGCGTCCATGATCCGCTCATATTCTTCCAATATGCCTGATTCGAGCTTGTTCATAGTTATAAGGTTCTGATAAGGTCAGTGAAAAAAAGGAAAAAACCAAAAGGGTACAAAATTTTCTCACGTGAGAAGTTTTCGCACCCCTGGCTCATTAACCTTAGATAAAAATTCCACTACTAACCAGTTCCTGGCGTTTGGACGGTTTGGATACTTAGGATATTGGATACAGAATAAAAACGGACCATTAACAACACAAAGATGCATACAAAAAAGGCCTGCAGACAATAGACAAACTTGGCAATTCTTGTAGAAAAAAACCTACATTCATCCGGTATTTTCATTAATTTGTATATATGAAGCACTTTCTTCTCATTGACGATCATGAAGTTGTGAGAACCGGTATCGGTCACGTACTGGCTGAGTTGTTTCGTCCCTGCACTATTCATGAGGCCAGCAATGAAGCCTCTGCACTTGAAAAATTAAAGGAAAGAACCTTTGATCTTATCATAATGGACGTTTACATGCCGGGCTCAGATACCTTCGGTATAATGGAATTTATAAAAGTCCGGTTTCCGGAAGCCAGGGTACTGATTTTTTCCATGAGTGCGGAAAACATCTATGCACCCCGACTGATCAGGGCCGGGGCAAAAGGATTTTTATCCAAAAACACGGGAATTCAGGACCTGAAAAAAGCCGTAGAAACACTGTTGAACAATAAGATGTATATAAGCTCGGAACTGGCGCTTCAACTCGCAAGTGGTTTACAGCAGGAAGAACCTTCCAATCCGTTTGATAAACTGAGCAGCAAGGAATTTGAAATTGCCTCCCTGATGATGGAAGGTAAATCCCTTACCGAAATCTCCCTGATTTTGGGTACCAGCACCTCAACGGTGGGTACCCATAAATCAAGGTTGTTTAAAAAGCTGAACTGTAATAACCTACTGGATCTGGTTGAACTTGGTAAAGCCTACGAGATCAGTAGCAAAAGACACTGATTTTTTACCATTTCCAAATTACTCCTGCCATTATATTGAATTTTCGCGCGTTGTAACCCACCACATCAAAATACTCCTGATCGGTAATGTTCCGTAAGTCTGTATACAATGTTAGCTGCGGCAACAACTGGTATTTCGCATATAGATCCAGGTTATAGTAATGTTTCAGATCGGCCAGTTCTGTACTGAAGGTGTTGCTGTTATAAAAAAGATCCTGTCTTTTATCTACCCATCGGTAATGAATGCCAATAAACAGTGAACTGGTTAGCTGATAACCACCATTGATGTTGAAGCTGTGTTTGGGGCGACGATAAAGATTGAAATAACTGGTGTCTTTCCCATTTGAAGTGGAGGTGGATAACTTACCATCTACAAAGGTGTAATTGGCACTTAGGCTGATTTTCTCAACTGGTTTCCACCTTAGTTCAAGTTCGATGCCATGGTCTGATTGCTTGTCTCCATTCTGATACTGCCCAAAAGGAGGAACAGAGAGCGGAGCAAAAAGAATGATATCTTTTATGTTTCTATTGAAGTATGTCGCACGGGCAAAAAACCGATTGGAGCTTGCGTTGTATTGAACTCCTAATTCCTGCTGAGTGGATCGTTCCGGTGCCAGTGCAGTATTACCATATTCACTCGCCAGGTTGTATACAGAGGGAGCTCTGAACGCAGATCCTGCCGAGGCGAATATTTTTAATTGTGCGATAGGGGAATAATACGGGTTGACAGAATAAGTAAACGCATCCCCAAAATCCTGGTGCTGGGTAAAACGACCGCCCAGTTCAATTCCAAACCGGTTGTTTTTATGGAGGTGACCCGAAATATAGGCGCTCATCATGCTGGCTTCCAGTGAATCCTTACTCAAACTGCTTCCGAAACCACCAAAGTCGGTAACGATATCAGCCTGGTTGCGCCGGTAATCAACCCCACCCAGTAAACTGAACCAGGGCTGAATCGTACTATTGAGATAGGCTTCTGCAAAAAAAGAATTGCCTTTGTAATTGCCACTGCTGGGATCGAAATCAGAAGGGCCCGCCGGAACATTTACCGGATCCCTGTAATCACGATTAATCCGGTTATAATTACTGTGAACAACAAACTGTCCCTTTGGTAACTGCAGGATGGATTTGATACCAATTACCTGTTGACGATTGTAAGCTGTTCTGTTTTTATCATCACTGAATGCAGCATCATCCAGATCGGTTTTGTAATCGCTGTACTGATAATAGCCCTGTAGTTTCCAATTGGCAGTTGCCTGTAAACCAGCCGCCAGATTGATCATGTTCTGCCTTTGACCGTCTTTGTCAAAATTGTCGGCTCCTGAAGCATCCGTAGCTGAGGAGAATCCCTTTGACTGAAATCGGTTATACTGGGCGCTGTAGTTGACTTTACCGGATTGGCCGCTTACTCCAAGGTTAGCTTTGTAGGTATTAAAACTGCCTGCTGAAAATTGACCATTAACTCCAAGTTTCCGGTTACTCACATTCTTTCGGGTGATGATATTGATTACTCCCGCAACCGCGTCTGATCCATACAACGTGGATTGCGCACCTTTCAGAATTTCAATCCGTTCAATCTGATCAACTGCAAAATGGTTGATGTCAAACTCGATGGAAATACCGGATGCATCTGTTACAGGCATACCATCAATCAGAATCAGCGTATTGGCACTTCCTGCACCTCTCAGGTACAGATTGGGAACGGTGCCAGGGTTGTTTTGAGAGCCGGACAGGAATAATCCGCTTTGTTCATTTAATACCTGTGCAAGGGAACGACCGGCATTTTGCTCCAGGGTTGCCCGATTGATTACCTGTACAATTTTTGCTGTGCTGTTTTGTTTCTGCGAGATTTTGTTGGCAGTAACAATGACTTCTTCAAGTGGAGAGGAGCTGCTGTCTGTTGGGTTTTGCTGGCTCCAGAGCGGACTGCTGAATACTGCAGCAGTCACGACAATCAGGGTTCTTTTCATGTTGGTGAAAAAGATTAACGTGACTGCTTCCGGAAAAGGATGGTAGAAATATAAACGACCTGGTACCCGGCCTTTTATATCCCTGCTTTTCTCCCGAAAGCGGAATATGGTTTCCTGTAAGCGGCAGGTCTTCTGGCTCGTTTTCTGTAAACCCCCTTCCCGTTCACCCTTACGTGCAGGCGGACAGTGGTTATGGATTGACAGCAGGATACAAGTATCCTGATAACATTACAGCTACGGGGATAGCGCCGGGATCAACCGGACTTCCCTTTTAATCCTGTTAACAGTTGATTTGTTAACAGGAACCGATTACGGCGCGAATATAGGCATTTTCATTACTGGAGCCGAATGCCCGCAAAATAGTTTCGGCCAGCAGCAGCATTGAAATAACGGCCACCAATTGCATTGATATCATTACCCAGGCTGTACCGTTGATTTAGCAAATTATCTGCCCCGGCAAATATGCTGAGGCGCTTAAAAATGCGGGATTCCAGCCTGGAGCCAACTAATTGGTAGGCATTTGCCTTAGCGGTATTGGCATCATTCAGCCATATCGGATCCACATACTGGTAGGTAAGATGAAGTTGCAGCATCAGCAGGTACAGATCCAACCCGGCTGCCACTGTTTGCCTTGCGATACCCGGAATACGTTTGCCGCTGAAATCCTGTTCCACTTGACGAAATTCCTTATAGGTAAAAGGATGGAAGGTATAACTGATCCAGGGCTGCCACCTTAAACCAAATGGATGCCTGAGTGCCTGGTACCGGGAAGCAATTTCAATTCCCCATTGCCTGGTACTGCCAGCATTGGTGAAAAAGTCCGCCCCGCTTGCATCTCTTCTCTGCACGATGGCATCATTTAACTGGAAGTGGAAAATATTAGCATCTAACCATAACCGTTGTTTTGCAAATCTGCCACGCATACCCAGTTCAAAATTCCATCCGCCTTCGGCCTTTAAAGAGGTATTGATTACACTGGTGGAAGGCAGCAGTTCGGAACTGGTGGGAGGAGAAAAACCTCTGGCTGCCAGCCCATAAACCAGAACGGATCCTAGTTTTCTTGAGATAGAAATACGCGGCGCCCATTCTGCCTGCTGGCCGGTGTTGAACCGATAATTGGGTACTACTGATTCACGTATGATGCGGATCGTATTGTTATTCCAGCTTAACCCGGCATTGATTTCCCAGTTGGCATCCGGTTTCCATTGCGCCTGACCAAAGACCAGGGCATTACCTGGTGTGAGTGCATCAGAAGTTTGCAGGGTATCCTGTTCTCCGCCACGATTGCCGAAAACATTGATCTGGTAATATCCTTTCTGCCACTCCCCGCCTGCTGTGAATGTGATAGTTCCGTTGGATAACGGTGCAGTATAAGCGATTAATGCTCGGGTTCCAAAAGAGGGTTCAGTTCTTCTTTCAAAGTTCCGTATGGCAGGATTGGTAATCCGGTTATACATTCCATATACAGTAGCTTCCATGCTGAGCCTGGTAGTGGGCATGTATTGCTGATACAGTCCGCCATAAAAAGATTGTTGATAAAAAGCAGCTTTTGCAGTTTCTGCCGAAGGGAAGGGGCCACCTGCAGGCCGCGCTTGTTTGGGGTTGGCATTGTATTGTGCCAATGTGAGTCCGCCCGGTGTTTCATACTGCAGATCACTATAAAGTACCAGTGAGCCGATGGTGTATTTATCCGATACCTGTCTTTTGTTATGCCAGCTCAGAAAATTTCTGCGAAGTGCACTTTGATTGCGGTATCCCTGTGATTGCTGGTGATGCACTTGTACCCGGTTGAAATGTTGTTCATTTCCGGTGAGTAGCTGACCATCTAGCTGGAAGAGACCATAACTACCTCCCATAACACTTAGTCGAACTGGTGATTTGCTATCGGATGGTCTGGAGCCAGTTGCCAACAGGGCGCCCCCTGATCCGGATCCATAAACAGAAGCTACCGGTCCCCTTAGTATTTCCATCTGCTCAATAGCAGTTGGCGCAAACAGGTTCAGATAGGTGTTTCCGCCCGGATCTGTTATAGGAAACTGTTCATAATAAAAACGCACATTTCTTACACCAAACGGAGAGCGAAGTGAACTACCGCGGATGGCTATACGATAACTGCCCGGTGAACGCTCTTCCATTCTTACACCGGGAAGCGTATTCAGGGCAGCTACTGAACTTGCCGGAGAAAAACGGTTCCATTCAGCAGCTCCGGCAATGGATACTGCGGCAGGTGTTGCAGCAAGCGGACTTCTTTGTACAAAGCCCTGCACGATAACCGAATCCAGTTGTCTGTTGGGCAGGGTATCTGTAGAAGGGGACAGAGGAAGCTGAAATCCGGTGGCAACGAAAACAAATAAGAGGTTCATTTTTTATTTGTGGGCTTGGCTTTTGGAATTATATTGGGTAAAGATCGGAACTAACATGCAAAACAATACAGGCAAAAACAATCAGTTAAGATTGTTTGATCTTACTATGATTGTAGTTGGTCTTGTTATCGGTATGGGTATATTCAGAACTGCAACCGATGCTGCCAGCGCCTCGCTTACGCCCACGATTTATTTTTCGGCCTGGATCGCCGGAGGCATTATCGCGCTTTGCGGTGCACTCACTTATGCGGAGATTGGCTCAAGGTATCCTGTTACAGGTGGGTATTACAAAATCTTTGCGGCCTGTTATCATCCCTCTGTTGCTTTTGCAATCAATTGTATTATTCTTATTTCTAATGCAGCTTCTTTATCCGGAGTGGCTTTAATAGGCAGTGAATACCTGTCGCAGTTAATTTTTGATGAACCCGCTTCCGACCTGGTGAAATCCCTGATTGCTATGTCGGCCATCCTGGTATTTTATTTTGTCAACCTGGCCGGACTTCGCATGAGTTCACAAACGCAGAATATTCTCATGCTCATCAAAATTCTAATGGTGCTTGTCCTGATTGGTGCCCTCTTTTTTCCCGGGGCTGACCCATCTTCCCTTCCTCCATCTTCCCTTCCCCCCTCTTCCCTTCCTCCCTCTTCCATGTCCCTCATCTACTCCTTTGGCGTAGCTCTTATTGCGGTTTCTTTCACCTACGGTGGGTACCAGCAAACCATCAATTTTGGAGAAGAAGTAAAAGATGCGCGCAAAAACCTGCCGAGAGGAATTGTGATCGGTATTCTCATGATCATCGGACTGTATTTGCTGGTGCAGATGGCTTATGTACACAGTATCGGTTTTGAAGCATTAAAATCCACCAGGGGTATTGCAGCAGTAGTGGCGGAAAAAATGTTTGGTCCAACTGGTAAAACCATTTTCACGCTCCTGCTTTTCCTGGCTGTACTGGCTTATGTAAATGTGTTGCTATTGAGTAATCCCAGGGTGATGTATGCCATGAGTAAAGATGGTATCCTCCCCGGTATGTTTGCCAAAGCCGATGAAAAGCGTGGGGTACTAACCGTTAGCCTAACTGTGTTTGCTGCTATTTGTATCATCGTCCTGTTTTTTGCCAACACTTTTGAGAAAATTCTGGGCTTTACGATTTTCCTGGATTCAATTGGGATGGCAACATCTGCAGCAACCATTTTTATTCTTCGCAAACGAACCAAACACCTGGATGGAACCGGTATTTATACCATGAAATGGTATCCGGTTTTGCCTCTTGTTTTTATGATTGCCTATACCTTTGTAGGAATCAGTATTGCGATCAACACACCTGTTCTTGCATTAACCGGACTGGCGGTATTTGCTGTCTTCCTGGGAATTTATTTCCTGGTGGTTCGGAACAGCAAGGGCGCAAAACATAGTTAAGATGGATCTGTCCTACATTATAAACGAATTGGGAGAGGAAAGAGAGCAGTATTTCAATGCCATGTCCCCGCCCATTATGCAAACCAGCAATTTTGCATTTCGGAAAGTGGATGACTTGACGGCTGCTTTTGCTGATGAAATGGGAGGGTATCTCTACAGCAGGGGGCTTAATCCAACGGTTGATATACTTCGAAAAAAACTGGCAGCTCTGGATGGAGCTGAGGACTGCCTGGTGCTCAACAGTGGTGCCGCCGCGATCTTTGCAGCTGTATTTGCCAATGTAATGGCAGGAGATCATATTGTTTCGGTGCGTAAACCTTATACCTGGGCAGAGCGGCTGTTTTCGGTTGTACTTCCCCGTTTCAATGTGGAAACTACCTATGTAGATGGTGGCTCAGTGGAAGAATATGCAGAGGCAATTCGTCCTGACACCCGGCTGATTTACCTGGAATCTCCCAATAGTTGGAATTATGCGATCCAGGACCTTGCAGGTATAGCAAAACTGGCAAAGTCCAGGGGAATCATCACTATAGTGGACAACAGTTATTGTACGCCCTTGTATCAGCGTCCAATTGAATTAGGGATCGATTTGTCTATTCAATCAGCCACCAAATACATAGGAGGCCATTCCGATACCGTTGCAGGAGTGATAAGCGGTTCTGCAGCCATGATCCGAAAAATATTTGATTCAGAATACCTGACCATCGGTAGTGGGATCCAGCCTTTCAATGCATGGCTGCTGATCCGGGGCTTGAGAACCCTGCCGATGCGGTTAAAACAGGTGAGTGAAACAACCCGGCTGGTGCTTGCTTACCTAAAGCAACACCCGAAAGTGGAGTCCTGTCTGTTCCCGCTGGATCCTGGGTTTCCTGATTATGAACTGGCAAAGAAACAGATGAGTGGTGCCTGCGGATTGCTCACTTTTATATACAGGACCGACCAGCGGGAGGAAATTATTCGGTTTTGCGAGGCGCTCAGGCACATATTTATGGCTGTAAGCTGGGGAGGTCATGAAAGCTTGATCATTCCCAAATGTGCGGGAATCAAGCCTGAGCATTTTCGACAGGAGAAAAAAGACCACCGGATGCTTCGGTTATACGTTGGCCAGGAATCAGCCGATTACCTGATTGCAGATTTAGATCAGGCTTTTTTATCCGCTTCTGGTGGTTGATGGGGAGTTTTTTCACGATAATTATATGACCGGTCGGCAGGATGCCGCTGAATTCTTTATTTTTAACCCCTTAACCAATTTGCATGCGATTTTTTAAACGGTTATCCTATTGTTTAGTTTTGGGAATGGGGCTAGGGCTTGAAAGCCAGGCACAGGAAGAGTGGGATTTGAGGCGATGTGTTGAATATGCCATCGCCAATAATATATCAACCAAACAGGCAGATGTTCAGCGGCGGATCAGTGACCTTTTATTCAAACAAGGTAAGAAAGCCTGGATACCCACAGCTGATTTCAATACCAATACAGGTTATCAGTTTGGTCGTTCTATTGATCCTACCACCAACTTATTTACCAATCAGCAACTGCTTTTCCAGGGATTCCAGTTTAATACCAATGTGACTATTTTTAACTGGAACAGGATTACCAATACCATGCTGGCTTCCAAATACGAGGCGGAAGCTGCCCTGGCGGATGTGGAAAGCAACAAAAATGACCTGGCCCTGAATGTGGCTACCGCTTATCTGACGGCGCTTTTATCTAAAGTGCAGGTGGATATTGTAGAAGTTCAGGTAAAGCAAAGCCAGAGCCAGTTGAATGATACCCGGAAAAGAGTGGAGGCCGGAACCGTACCTGAATTGAACGCGGTGGATCTGGAAGCCCAATTGGCCAGGGATAGTTCTTCCCTGATTACAGCTCAGTCGACCTATGAATTGAATCTGTTGTCTTTAAAAGCTTTACTGGCGCTGGATGCCGGAGCTCCTTTTGCTATATCTGTACCACCGGTGGATAGAATTCCCGTTGATCCGATTGCAGAACTGGAACCGGAAATGGTTTACCAGATGGCCTTGCAAAACCAACCGGTGATCAAGGCAAATGACCTGCGTAAAAAATCGCTTGAATACAATATTAAATCTGCCAAAGCAGGTTTATATCCCAGCTTTTTTGCCTTTGGCGGATTGGCTTCCAACTTTGCCAGTTCCAACCGAAAAATTACAGGAGCTAATTTCCTGGGTTATAATGCCCCCAACCCTGCAAATGGTGCTGTGAATGTAAACGGCACCCTCGTGCCTATACAATCGCCCAATGTTCAGATAACACAGGGCAATAAAAATTTCGGTGAATTATGGACCGGCTGGGGAACACAGATGTCGAATAACTTTCGTCAAAATATCGGGGTAGGGATAAGTATTCCGATTTTGGGTGGCTGGCAGTCCAGAACCAATTACGAACGAGCGAAACTCAATCTGGCAAATGCTGAATTGGTAATTGACCAGGGGAATCTACAGTTGAAAAACAATATTTACAACGCATATACCAGCGCTGTAGCCGCCATGCAAAAATACAATGCCGCACGTAGCAGTGTCAGCGCGGCGGAACGCTCTTATAACTTTACCCTTCGGCGTTATGAACTGGGGTTGCTCTCTACACTGGAACTGATCACTTCACAAACCAATCTGACGAGATCCAAAATCGATATGGTCAATGCCCAATTCGATTATGTATTCCGGATGAAAGTACTTGAGTTCTACAAGGGCCAGGGTATAAAATTATAATCAATCAAGCACAAGCACATACGATCTATATGAACAAGAAATTAGTTTGGATACTGGTAGCCGTGGTAATACTGATTATTGCCTTATTCGGTTTGAAACAGGCAGGTGTAATTGGAGGTGAGGAGGGCATCAAAGTAACTACGGAAAAAGTCGCAAAGCGTACAATCATTGAAACTGTTAACGCCAGCGGAAAAGTATATCCGGAGGTGGAAGTAAAAGTAAGCTCTGATATCTCAGGGGAAATTGTGGAATTAATGGTTGAAGAGGGTGATAGTGTTCGCAAGGGACAGGTGCTTGCCAAGATTTTTGCTGATATCTACCTGACCCAACGCGACCAGGTAGCCGCCAGCGTTCGTCAGCAGCAGGCATTGGTAGATAACAGCCAGGCACAACTGGAAGCACTTCAAAGTGCGTTATCCCAGGCTGAAGCGCAATTTCGCCGGCAGGAGCAACTCATGAAGGAGAAAGTGATTTCCCGTGCAGAATTTGAGCAGGCGGAAAATGCTTACAACACCGCAAAGGCCAATTATAACGCAGGTTTACAAACCATTCGCGCTAACCAGGCTTCAGTAGCCAGTACCCGTGCCAACCTGGAGAGTGCCAATAAGAATTTGGGCCGAACAACGATATTGGCGCCCATGAATGGTGTGGTATCTCTTCTGGCAGTTAAGAAAGGTGAAAGAGTGGTTGGTACAGCCCAAATGACCGGTACCGAAATGATGCGGATTGCTGATATGGATAAGATTGAAGTTCGGGTAGAAGTGGGCGAGAATGATATTCCTAAAGTTCACCTGGGAGATTCCGCCCTTGTGGAAATTGATGCGTACAATGACCGCAAATTCAAAGGTATTGTAACGCAGATCGCCAGCAGTAGTAAAGCATTGTCTTCTGCTACCGCCACTGCTGTAACCAATGATGTTACCAATTACGAAGTGCGGATCCGCCTGCTGAAAGAATCTTACCAGGATCTGATTGATCCAACACGCCCGAAGAACTTTCCATTTCGTCCGGGTATGAGTGCCAGCGCTGATATCCAGACCAAACGTAAAATAGATGTATTGGCTGTGCCAATCAATGCGGTTACTACCCGTGAAAAAGATTCTGACAAAGCAGTGAATGAAACCCGCACTTCTACTGCCGAAAGCGGTGAAAATAACAATGAACAGCAGGAAAATCGCAGGTCAATCAGTACGGAACTGGATGAAGTAGTGTTTGTGCTTCAGGCTGATAAAACTACCGTGAAGCGGGTGAAAGTGCGAACAGATATCCAGGATATTACCTACATAGAAATTCTCAGTGGGTTAAAAGAAGGAGATGAAGTGGTTACTGGACCCTACTCGCTGGTTTCCAAGACACTCAAAAACAACGATAAAGTTAAAGTAGTTAAGAAGGAAGAGCTCTTCGAAAAGAAAAAATAAAATCCATGCGGCTCGGAATCATAGGGAGCGGTAGCTGGGCAACTGCTTTAGCCAAAATCGTTACCGATAATGGCAATCCGATTCACTGGCTGGTTCGCAGTGAATCCATTCGTCAGCATTTGATTCACCGCAAACACAATCCGAATTATTTATCAGCTGCCAGTTTTGATATCACAAAGCTTCACTTACACCTATCCATAACCGAAATGGTGAAAGCCTGTGATTGCCTGGTACTGGCTGTTCCTTCTGCCTATATTGAAGAAACCCTGACCGGATTAACAGCTGCCGACCTGGAGGAAAAGATCTTGGTTTCAGCTGTAAAAGGCATGATGCCGGAGCGAAATATTCTGATTAATGAGTGGTTGCAGGAGCGCTTTCAATTGCCATTGTCTTCCTACTATACGGTTATGGGTCCCTGCCATGCAGAAGAAGTAGCAAGAGAACGTTTGTCCTATTTGACCTTTTCCGGCATTTCGGAAGAAAAGGCACATGAGGTTGCTTCGAATTTCAAGACCTGGTATATCAATACCCTTGTGAACACAGATGTAATCGGAGTGCAATATGCAGCTATTCTTAAAAACATTTATGCGCTGGGAGCCGGTATTGCACACGGACTGGAATATGGCGACAATTTTCAGAGTGTATTCATTGCGAATTGTGCGGATGAAATGGCTGGATTTTTAAAAAAAGTAGGGGTTCAGCGAATGGAAGTTGGCTCTCACCAGGGGGAAGATCCGATTACACATAAAAAAGATGCAAATTATGCTGCATCCGTTTACCTGGGTGATTTGCTGGTAACCTGTTATTCTCTTTATAGCAGAAACCGAACCTTCGGTAATATGATTGGTAAAGGATATTCCGTAATTAGTGCGCAACTTGAAATGAATATGGTGGCGGAGGGTTATAATGCCAGCAGAAGTATTTTCCTGCTCAATCAGCAGGTTGGAGCCGATATGCCCATTGCTTCGGCCATCTATCGAATCCTGTGGCAACAGTTGGCCCCGGCAGCAGGCTTTAAACTTATTGAAGAAGTACTCATATAGTTGTCAAACAACTGTTACTAAATCTCAGGCCTGTGCAACGTATCACTTGAAAAAGTTATCTTTAATGAAATGCCTGTTAGTTTCTCCATATACGGTTCTGCCATGCTGGTGCTCCTGGTAATTGTGCTGATAAAACAGGCTTTAGCACATTTTACCAGAGAAAAAACAAATTCTTAACTACGGTAGTTCCTAGAAGAAGAAACTGGCAATTCCGTCAGCAAAAAGTTTTCCCTCATTTGTGAGTTGTATCCTGTCGCGGTTTACTACAAGGCGTTCCGGCCCTTCTTTTCTGGTTAATTCCTGGTATTGATTGAGCCTATCCATCAGCGCTTTTGTTTCCTGTAAACCATATTGGCGGGTGTAATGGTCCAGATCTAGTCCCTCAGCTGTTCGGAGAGCCGTCATAATATATTCATGGCGACGGTTTTCTTTGGTCAGTTCTTCCTCTTCATGAAATATTTCCCCTGTTTCTATCGCTTTAATATAGAGTGCATTATTGGAAATATTCCATCTTCTGCAGTGGCCGTCAAAGGAATGTGCACCCGGGCCGGCACCCAGATAAAGTTTGCCGCTCCAGTAGGAGCTGTTGTGGCGACTGTGGTATCCTGAGAGGGCAAAATTGGAGATTTCATAATGCTCATAACCTGCTTTGCGAAGCGTTTCCATCAAGAGCAGAAACTGCCGGCTCTGTTGTTCCGGGTCGGTATCTGGCATGCGTCCTGATTTGACCAGGTGTGCCAGGGCTGTTTTCTCCTCTACGGTTAAAGCATAACAGGAAAGATGCGGAACCCGGCTACCAATGGCGATCTCCATGTTTTCCATCCAGGCTTCATCTGTTAACCCCGGCGTGCCATATATCAAATCGATACTGAAATTTTCAAAACCGGCTGCCTGTACCCGTTTTAAACCTTCCCGTGCTTCCACGGCCGTATGAGCCCGGTTCATCCAGCGCAAATCCATTTCATGAAAGGATTGAATGCCAATACTCAGGCGGTTGATTCCAGCCGCCTGCCAGGATTCGAGTGAAGAAGAACTAAGGTCATCCGGATTCGCTTCAAGTGTAATTTCAGCTGTTGGAGATAGATTGTACTGATCTCGAACCACGTTCAGTAAATAATTTAATTCTTCCTGGCTCAAAAGGGAAGGGGTCCCTCCACCAAAATACAGGGTTTCAATCGGATCAACCTGCCAGATTGGAGCACGTTCTGTTAACTCCCTGGCAATAGCATTCACCATCTGCAGTTTATTCTCCAGTTGGGTGGAAAAATGAAAATTGCAATAGTGGCAGGCCTTGCGGCAAAAAGGGATATGTATATAAATTCCAGCCAATGTTGATAGTAACCCGCAAAGTTAACTTTGCCGGGGCAATTCAGATTCCTGCTAAAACGTTATTTTACTGCCGAGATGAGGGGATTACCATTGATGAAGATCGTATGCCACAGAAAGATCCTGCTTTTAGCAGGTTGGATGCTATTCGCCGTTGCAGTGGTAGCCCAGTCTGTATCTCATCAGTTGCAGTTAAAACGGATCGACTCTTCCAATTCCACACCAATCCCGGGATCAATAAAAACCAGTTTTCCGGATCGGGTTAGCTGTATGCAATATGTTCTAAAGCTGGATTCTTTGCTGGCCCTACAGGGATTTGCAACCGCATCCGTTGACAGTATCCGCGAATCTGACAGCCTGACCACGGTATATTATTTTCTTGGTCAGCAGTATCGCTGGGGGACTATTCGGGTAGAAGGTATGACTGCCGGCGAGATACTTGCAGCGGGGTTGGAGATGGATTCCCTGACCCGTACATTGCAATTATCCATCCAGCGAAACAGATCGGCCAGGTCATCCGGAAAAACCTCCGTTTTTTCCACGAGTCAACTTGAAACTATACAGCAAAAATTGCTGACATATCTCTATAATAATGGCTATCCTTTTGCGTCCGTTCAATTGGATAGCCTGGTGTTGCAGGCTGCAGGACCGGATACAGCATACATCGGCGGGATATTAACTATTCAAAAAGGATTGCCCTATAAACTCGATAGCATCCGCGTGCTTGGTAAAGCTAGTATATCGGAAAACTTCCTTCACCGGTACCTGGATCTTCCGAAAGGAATGCCCTTTCGAAAGCAGTCATTTGAGAATGTGAGTGTACGAATTCGGGAATTACCCTTTTTGCAGGAACAAAAACCCTGGGCCATCCGGTTTGGTGGAAATGGTGCGATTCTGGATTTGTTCCTGGAACCTAAAAAAAGCAGCCAGATCAATGTACTTATTGGTTTATTGCCCACCACTAATACTGCGGGACAGAATAAATTCCAGGTAACGGGAGAAGCAAATCTTAATCTCAAAAATGCGCTTGGAAATGGTGAAACGATTGGTGTGAACTGGCAGCAATTACAAATTCAATCGCCCCGACTGAACTTGTTATACCAGCAACCTTATTTATTTGGATCCGCTTTTGGAATCAGTACCCAGTTTGACCTATTCAAGAAAGACAGCTCTTTTCTGAATATCAATGCTCAATTAGGTGTTCAATATGCGGTCTCTTCGCGTCAGACAGGAAAAGTTTTTTTACAATTATTCCGGACCAACCTGGTGAATGTAGATACCAACCGGATTAAAGCAACCAAACGCCTGCCGAACGATATCGATATGAGCATCGTTAATCTGGGTGTGGATTATGAATTGTTTACAACCAATTACCGCAGGAATCCGAGGCGCGGATGGGAAGTATTTGGGTCTGTTACAGCAGGAACCCGAACCATAAAACCCAGTACGGCTGTTTTGGACATCAAAGATCAGTCCTTTAATTACGCATCATTGTATGATACAATTGATTTGAAGTCGTATCAGTTTCGGATCAGGGCCCGGTTGGCAAAATTCATTCCTCTTGGAAGACAGGCTACCCTGCAATTGTTGAGTACAGGAGGATGGGTGCAGAGTCCATCTTTGTATCGCAACGAACTCTTCCAGATTGGTGGCTACAAGCTAATGAGAGGCTTCGATGAAGAAAGTATATTTTCTTCCCGCTATTTGGTGAATACATTGGAATACCGGTACTTGGTTGGTGTAAATTCTTACTTTTTCGGTTTTGTGGATCTGGGTTTCACTTCCAACAAAAGTTCATTGGGGCAAAGCAACAACCGGCTTCTGGGAGCGGGACTTGGACTCGCATTTGAAACAGCAGCCGGATTCTTTAATCTCTCGCTGGCGGCCGGAAAACGGGATGACAGTCCGTTTAACCTTCGTCAAACCAAGATTCATCTTGGCTATGTGAATTATTTCTAAATTGCAGCCTGATCATCATGCGATTCCTTTCCCCTCTTTTTATTTGTTGCTGGATGCTGCTGGCAGGTATGCTACAGGCGCAAGACAGTTCTGTTATAGTTCAGCCGGATAGTGTTGAGCAGGTTCCTGTTGCGCCTCAAATTAAGGAGCCTCTTGATTTTAGCAGTTCAGGTTATCAGAAAGTATTGCAATCCCACCCCTATTATAATTTCACTCAAAAGGGGGTGTATCGTACAATTATTCCCAAAAAAGCCAGAGGCAAGGATGGTTTATTTTATTTGTTGGCTGGCTTACTGTTAGTTCTGGCATTGGTCAAACTTAGTTTTGGTAGGTACCTGGACAATATGTTTAAAGTGTTTTTCCGTGCCTCTCTGAAAGCTAAGCAGATCCGGGAGCAGTTATTGCAAACGCCGCTGGCCAGTCTTCTGTTGAATATTCATTTTGTAGCTTCCGCCGGATTGCTGGCCGCCATGGTGCTCCACCAATACCAAAAGGATCCGGTTGATCCGGGTTTTTGGAAACTTTACGGCTACTCTATCCTTGCCATTTCAGTGATTTATGTCGGTAAAAATTTTATTCTTCAATTTCTCGGATGGAGTTTACGTATGAAGGATACCACAGATACCTACATTTTCATAGTGTTTCTGTGTAATAAGGTCCTGGGAATCTTCCTGTTACCCGTACTGATGCTGATTGCCTTTGCCAATGAGACACTGGTAACTGTGGCTACCACAGTAGCCTATTTGTTGGTGGTGGCAATTTTCCTTTACCGGTATATAAGTGCCTATGGATTTATAACCCGGGAACTAAAAGCCAGCCGTTTCCACTTTTTTTTATACCTTTGTGCCTTCGAAGTAGCACCCTTACTGTTGATTTATAAGGTGTTAACGAAAATAGTGTAGGTGTTAATTAACTTTAAGAACGTTTAGCTTAATAACAAATGCTAAAGAACGAGGCTAAGAAGGGAGCTGGAGCTCCTGTAATCAAGAAAATCCTGATCACCCAACCGAGGCCTGAAAGTGACAAATCTCCTTACTTTGAATTGGGTAGGAAATTTGGCGTGACCTTAGACTTTCATCCCTTTATCAGCCTGGAAGGAATTCCGGCTAAAGATTTCAGGAAACAAAAAATTGACATCGCACAGTTTTCAGCGGTCATTTTCACCAGTCGAAATGCCATTGATCATTTCTTCCGTATCTGCGAAGAAATGAAAGTCAGTGTATCGCAGGATACCAAGTATTTCTGCATTACAGAGGCGGTAGCGCTTTATCTGCAAAAGTTTATTCTTTATCGCAAGCGGAAGGTATTTTATGGTGCAGATGGTACCAACAAGAGCATGTTTGATGTTATAAACAAGCATAAGGAAAACGAGCAGTTTTTATATCCCTGTTCTGAAAATCAGCAGGATAATGATATCGTTAACTGGCTGAAATCACATAAATGTGAATTTGCAACTCCGTTTATGTACCGCACTATTTTCAATGACCTGAAGCCTATTCTTGGGTCTAATGAATATGATATCATTTGTCTTTTTACGCCAAGTGGTGTAAAGAGCTTGTTGAATTATGAAGGCTTTAAGCAGAACGGTACGCTGATTGGTGCGTTTGGTAGCAACACTTCAAAAGCGGTAGAAGAGGCAGGTTTGGCACTGGATATTAAAGCACCTCAGCCACAGGCTCCTTCGATGGTAGCGGCCCTGGAACAGTTTTTGGCGAAGAAAGTGAAGGGAGAGGGGAAGTGATATGGAAGATGGGCAATGGAGGAGGGAGGAAGGAAGAAAGGCAACTAAAAAATTATAAGAGAAGTGGGTACCGGAGGTCCGGTACCTTTTTTTATTGGTATGGATCTGCCAGTATTCATGATTTGTTACCGTTAAAAAAGGTTCAGTTTCCAGGAATTGGGATGTAAAGTACAGGGGTCTCCCATTCCTCCATCTTCCATTCCTCCATTCTCCCTTCTCCTTTGTCTCCTCTTCCATTCTCCTCTTCCATACCTTTGTTCTTCAACCGTTACTTATGGCAAATCGATTGGCAAAAGAAAGCAGTCCGTATCTATTACAACATGCTCACAATCCGGTGGATTGGTATCCATGGGGGGAAGAGGCGCTGGAGGCAGCCAAAAAACTGGACCGCCCTATCCTCGTGAGTATTGGTTACGCAGCCTGTCACTGGTGCCATGTAATGGAGCGGGAAAGTTTTGAAAATCCGGGAGTGGCGGCTCTCATGAATGACCGGTTCATCAACATCAAAGTCGACCGTGAAGAACGACCGGACATCGATCATATTTATATGGATGCACTGACCTCCATGACAGGTTCGGGTGGTTGGCCTCTCAATGTTTTTTTGACACCGGATGGCAGACCGTTTTACGGAGGAACTTATTATCCTCCTCAAGCATTTCATAATATGCCTGCTTGGACCGACGTGATTCTGGCTATTTCAAAAGCCTGGCAGGAGAGACGAGGAGAACTCTTGCAGCAGGCTGAAAATCTAACCCAGCATTTGGTGCAGGCTAACAGGATCGGGCAGGGAGCCGCTTCGGGTCCGGATTTTCATACTGAACAGCTCACCCAGATGGCGCAGGTACTTTTAAAAAATGCTGATAAAACCGAAGGTGGATTTGGTCGGGCCCCCAAATTCCCTCAGACATTTTCTATTGCTTATCTTCTTCGGTATGCTGCCCGTTTTATGGAAAAATCTTCCCGTTTTGCCAGTAAGAGGAAGGACGAAAGCATACATTGGAAAGAGGGAGCCCTTGAATTAGCCGCCGAAGACGCTTTACGCCAGGCTCTTTTAAGCCTGGATAAAATGATTGAAGGGGGAATTTATGACCAGCTAGGCGGTGGTTTTGCCCGCTATTCCACAGATAATAAATGGCTTGTTCCGCATTTTGAGAAAATGTTATATGACCAGGCATTATTGGTTTCGGTATTGTCAGAAGCATATCAGTTAACAGGTAAAACAGAATATGCTGAAACCATCCGGGAAACAATTGATTTCCTGGAGCGGGAACTAATGTCTGCCGAGTTTGGTTTTTATTCCGCTTTGGATGCAGATTCGGAAGGAGAAGAAGGGAAATTTTATGTTTGGGAGAAAGGGGAAGTTGAGGAATTGCTGGGAAAGGATGCTGCCCTTGCCTGCGACTGGTTGGGTATCACTAATGAAGGGAATTGGGAAGGAATTAACATTTTAACAAAATCGCGCAAGAGGCAGGAATTGTTAGATATGGGATATTGTGATCAGGATCAGGATAAGCTGAATCTGCGCCTGGAAGAAATCCGTCAGAGATTGCTGGAAGCAAGAAAAAGCAGAATCCGTCCTGGATTGGATGACAAGCAGTTAGTATGCTGGAATGCCCTGATGAATTCAGCTCTTTCAAAAGCGTTTGCTGCCACTGGAGAAGAAAGGTATCGCTGGCTGGCGGAAAAAAATATGGCCTGGATGTTACGCGTTTTTTCGGGACCGGATAACAACATTCTGCATACCTATAAATTAGGGAAGGCACAGATACCCGGATTTTTGGATGATTATGCATATCTGGTACAGGCTTTGATAAATCTGCAGGAAATCACGGGAAGAACGGAATTACTGGAAGAAGCAAAAAAATTAACAGAAGTTATATTCAGGGATTTTAGCTCGGAAGACAGCCCGCTATTTTACTATACGAACCAGCGACAGACAGATGTAATCGTGCGAAAAAGAGAAGTGTATGACGGAGCCCAGCCCTCTGGGAATGCGGTTATGGCCTTCAATATCAAGTACTTAGGTATCATTTTTGAACGGTCTGACTGGTCTGGAAGGTCGGCATCGATGACAAGTGTGATGGCTGGTTCAGCAGTACGATATCCGGGCTCATTTGGTTGCTGGGCGATGGAAATAATGGGTTGGGTAGATGGATGTGCAGAAATAGTGGTAGTGGGAGAGGAGGCAGACGTACGACGAAATGAAATTATGGCTAATTTTATTCCGTACAAAGTACTTCAATCCGCCACCCGGGAAAATCCCGCTTACCCGCTTTTGCGTCACAAGCCCTCCGCCCCTGATACACTAATCTATCTATGCCAAAGCTATAACTGCCTTCGGCCAGAAAGCGCTGTAGACAGGTTTTTGGAACAATTGTAGGTGATTTTGGACTGAAAACGAGGTTAATTGGCAAGATTTTATTGGGGGGCAAAACAATAATCCCCTTTTATAGACCGTTAAATTTGTCACGGGAACAAGCAAAATCAGTTCCTTGACGTAAATTATAAACAAAAGAAGCTGATGTTGACAAAACATTATATTTGCCCACTACCCTTTAATATTATGAAAATGAAAAACCTGTCCACGTTGTGCACGCTTGCAGCCGTATCTATGTTGGCAAGCTGCGGAATGTTTGGAAAAAACTCCAACAAGGGAGGATTACCAAACGATGGTCAGTTGCACGGCGTAGCGCCTGGCAACAAGTACTCTATGCCAAAACCTCCGGGAATGGTGTACATTCCACCCGGGACATTCCACATGGGTCCAAGTGATGAAGATGTCAACTATGCATACACTGCCCGTAATAAGCAGGTATCCATTAATGGCTTCTGGATGGATGCCACTGAAATCACCAACAACGAATACCGCCAGTTCGTAAACTGGGTTCGGGATTCAACAGCTGCCAAGCTGATGGGATTTGTGAAGAATGTTGACGGGGTAGACCAGGTGGACTGGGCAAAAGCAAAAACCATCAAGTGGGGTGATAAAGCTACCATTGAAAAGATCGACCAGTTGATTCTTTCTCCTGAAAACCGAATCTTCGGCAAAAAGGAACTGGATGCTTCCAAATTGGTATATCATTCTGAAACATTCGATAATAAGGATGCTGCCAAGCGTGAAAATGCTGGTAAGCCCCGTTCTCAATTCATCGTGAAAAAAGATGTTCGCATCTATCCCGATACGCTGGTATGGATCCGTGATTTCTCCTATTCCTATAATGAGCCAATGACCAAGCGCTATTTTTCTCATCCGGCATTTGGAAATTATCCGGTGGTGGGTGTAAGCTGGGTACAGGCTACTGCTTTCTGTGAGTGGAGAACGCATTATCTCAACTCATTCCTGGAAAGTAAAAAACGTGCTCAGGAGTCTGATTTCCGCCTGCCTACAGAAGCAGAATGGGAATATGCAGCCCGTGGCGGTCGCTCACAATCAATGTTCCCCTGGGGTAACTACTATCTGAGAAATAAAAAAGGATGTCTGCTGGCTAACTTTAAGCCAGGCCGTGGTAACTATCCGGAAGATGGTGGTTTCTACACTGTTCGCGCAGATGCTTACTGGCCTAACGATTTCGGTCTTTATAATATGGCCGGTAACGTAGCAGAATGGACCTCTTCTCTTTACTATGAAGGTGGTTACAATTTCCAGCATGATATGAACCCGGATATCCGTTATAATGCGAAGGATTCTGATCCTCCCCGCATGAAACGTAAGGTATTACGTGGTGGTAGCTGGAAAGACGTTGGTTATTTCCTGCAAACCGGAACCCGCTCTTACGAATACCAGGATACGGCTAAATCGTATATCGGTTTCCGCTCTGTAATCGATCTTCCACCTACACAGGGCAAAGGCAAAAAATAAGCGTATAGCAAATTTCTAAAGACAACATCTTACTAGTTATTATTTGATTGAAAAATCGAACTGGAACTCTTTTATCTAAAATCTAATATCTATATCAAACAAGTATCTAAACCCTTATTCAAACTCAAAAATTAACAACTATGGCTGGTGCATCAAAATCTACTGACAAACTCGTGAATATCTTCGTATGCGTGGGCGCTGCGGTGGTAATCTTCGGAGCATGGGCAAAAATCCTACACCTATCTTTTGCCGACATTATGTTGACCGTTGGTCTTCTGACGGAAGCCCTGATCTTTATCGTATACGCATTCTTACCGCCTCCCGGTGGTGAAATGGCTGCGCTGGCTGAAGCTCTGCCGAAACTGTCTACCAGTCCGGCTGGCAACCCTGCCCTGAACAACCTCGATAAAATGATGCAGGAAGCTGATATCACTCCAACCAACCTGAAAAAACTGAGCGAAGGTTTCAACAAACTGGGAACTACCGTTAATCAAATGAAAGATGTATCTGATGTGGTAGCTGCTACCAATGATTATGCATCTAAAACTAAAGAAGCTGCAGGTGCACTCGGACAAATGAAGGAAGCTTACCAGAAGAGCGCCACAACCATGGCGGTTTTCAACGAAGCATCTGAAAGCACCAAACAGTTCCATACACAGGTACAGACCCTGACCAAGAACCTGGGATCTCTGAATACAATCTATGAACTGGAACTCCAGGATACGAACAACCACCTGAAAGCGATGAATAAGTTCTATGGTAATCTGGCCCAGGCTTCCGAAGCTATGCAGGGAAGTGTGGATGATGCTAAGAAAACACAGGATCAAATCGCAGCACTGGCGAAAAACCTCAGCAACCTCAACCAGATTTATGGTAACATGCTGAACGCCATGCAAGGTCGCGCGTAAGCCAGGTTGATCGTACCCTTTATTGAAACTGTGAAAAACTAGATTGACAACATTTAAATCCCAGATCCATGGCCTTACCTAAAGAGCCCAGGCAGAAGATGATTAACATGATGTATTTGGTGCTTACCGCGCTACTTGCATTGAACGTATCATCTGAAATCCTGAACGCATTCAAAACCGTTGACGAAAGCATCCGTACTGCCAACTCGGTAGTGGATGAGAAAAATAAAACGACTTACGAGTCGTTCGAAGCCAAAATGAAGAAGCCGGAAACTGCTGAAAAAGCAGCCATCTGGTATCCGAAGGCGCAACAGGCACAAAAGCTGTCTGCAGAAATGTCTAAGTATCTCGATGATCTGAAGACAGAACTGAAAAAAGAATCCAAGGGAGAAAACATCGGTACTCCTGAAGAAAAGTTCTCTATCGATAACCTCGATGCCTCTACCCGTATGCTGGTAGAAGGTGCCAAAGGCGATGAGTTACTGAAAAAACTGACCGATTTCCGTAAGCAGATGCTGGAAATCGTTCCAGAGCAGAAGGCGAACTTCGAAAAGTCGCTGCCGCTTGATCTGAGCATTCCTAAGTCTCAGACCGGAAGCACTGTACAGAACGACTGGAAATCTGCCTATTTCCGCATGACTCCAACCATCGCAGCACTTACTATTCTAAGTAAGTTCCAGAATGATGTGAAGAATTCTGAAGCCCAGATCGTTGATTTCTGTCATAAAGAAATCGGTGAGGTAGAAGTTATCTTCGACGAATTCCAGGCTTTTGCCGGAACAAACTCTACCTACCTGATGCCAGGTCAGGAATTGGAAATCACTGCCGGTGTTGGCGCCTTCTCAAAAGCAGCAAAACCCTCTGTATCAATCAATGGTGCTCCTGTTGCATTAGGTGCTGAAGGAACTGCAGTGTACAAAACCACAGTGAGTGGAGCAGGTGAGAGAAGCGTAAACGTTGAAGTTAAATTCAAGAAGCCAGATGGAACGGATGCTGTTCTGAATAAGACTATCAAGTACACAGTGGGTGTTCCTTCCGGAGCCTCTGTATTCCTGGAGAAAATGAACGTGGTTTACATTGGAGTTGACAACCCGGTAATGGTATCTGCTGGTTCTGCCGGTAAAGAAAAGATGAACGTAAGCTTCACTGGTGGTGCAATTACTCCTGCAGGTGGCGACCGTTACATCATCAAGCCGAGCAAAATGGGGCCTGCTGAAATCAAAATCACTGTTGAAGGTAAAACCAGCTCTTTCCCAATGCGGGTGAAGTCGCTGCCTGATCCTACTGCAATGGTGGGTGCCAGCAAAGGTGGCGCAATGCCTGCAGCCCAGTTCAAAGCTATGGGTGGTTTGTTGGCTAAACTCATGGATTCTGAATTTGACGCTAAATACGATGTGATCAGTTATGTAGTAGGTGCTAATGGTGGAGCATTCCAAACCTATCAGCAATCTGCTAATGATGGTCCCCGTTGGAATGGTGGCGCTGCTGCAATTATTAACAAAGCTACACCAGGTTCTAGCGTGTTTTTTGATCAGATTCGTGTAAAAGGTCCGGATGGCCGCGTACGTGAACTTCCAGGTATCTTCTTTAACTTGAAATAAGCAATTGACTAAAACAGGATAAAATGAAAAACCGTATCATCCAATTTTGTTTGCTGGTAGCTGTGATTGGCTTCAGTGCAGAAGGTGTACAGGCACAGCGTAAGCCGAGCCGGACCTCCTCCAAGCGAACCAGCACCAAGAAAACCAGCACCAACAAAAACAATACTGGTAATGCCGCCGCGTTGACGCAGGCACCAGCCGTTGACACTACGCCGGCAGCACCAGTGGAACCGGAATTGAAACTAGGCGAAACGCGTAAATCACTCAGGAATGATAACGCCATAGAGCGTAACCTTGTGAAGGAGCGTATTCCCCTGTCATATGAACATATCCGGGAAGATGATGCGGTGTATCGCCAGCGTTTGTGGAGGGAAATCGATGTTCATGAAAAAATGAACCTGCCCTTCATGTATAAAGCGGATGACGATAATGGTAACCAGCGTTTCATCAATATTTTACTGGGCTCCCTGAAAAGTGGTGAGATCACTGCTTTCAACCCGGTAGATGATCGGTTTACTACCCCTATCACATTGAAAGAAATTACCAAGCAATTGGTTGGCGAACCTTTAACCATCCAGGTTCCTGATTGGTCCAAAGACCCTGACGGATCACTTGGTATTTTGAAGGACAGTGTGATTGTGAATGAATTCAATCCTGAAGAAGTTGAAAAATACTGGGTGAAGGAAGAAGTGGTATTTGATAAAGAGTCTTCCCGTTTGCATGTTCGTATTCTGGGTATCGCTCCGCTCAAGACCATTAAAAATTCCGATGGGTCTTTCCGTGCAGTTACTCCGCTATTCTGGGTTTACTACCCTGATATGCGCCCATTGCTGGCCCGATATGAAGCTTACAATGGTAAAAACTTCGGTGCCCGGATGAGCTGGGAAGAATTGTTCGAAAGCCGGATGTTCGCCAGTCGGATTATCAAATCCACGTTGGATAACCCGGGTGATCAGTTCATTGAAGCTTTCATCAAAGATCCCATCCTTCGTTTGCTCGAGGGTGAGAATATCAAAGAAAAGATTTTCAATTACGAACAGGATCTCTGGTCATACTAAGACTGGAGGAAAGGAAGAGGGGAGAATGGAAGAGGGAAGAAGGAGTAATTGTAAAATATAAAATAGGAAAGGAGAACGACAACGTTCTCCTTTCCTATTTTATGCTGTTACTGCCTTTTTCAAATAAAAGTGGGCACCGAACCTCTGGTACCCACTTTTATTTTTTATCAGCGATTCCCTTTCCTCCTTTGTTCCCTGTCTCCTTTGTCTCCTCTTCCATGCCATTCGTCGAAAATGGAAAAAATACCGCTATCCGGGTATTGGAAGAAATAAAAATTCATCTACCTTTAACTCGGTTTTTCATAGGATATTGGATTTTAAAAACGGGGCTGGATGTCTATCCTGGCCCCTTTGTTTTTTACTACAAGTGAACATTCCTTTTCCAGAACTCAATCAGTGCAGCTACCATTTTGCTGAATTCTTCAGCTTCTGTTGGTTTGGTAAGATAGGAATTGGCATGCGCCTCGTAGGCTTTCTGGATATCCAATGGAGCGGAAGAAGTAGTTAAAATTACCACCGGAATAGAAGACAGATAAAGCTGATTTTTGATGAACGCAACTACTTCGTGGCCGTTCTTTCGGGGCAGATTAATATCAAGCAGAATAAGGTCAGGCTTTTTAAGCAGCGGATCTTCCTTGAAGGATTGAAGTTTCTCAATTGCTTCCTGCCCATTTCTGGCAACTTCTATATGGCAATCCGGATCATACTCCTGTATTGATTCTGAAGTCATCAGAATATCTCCTTCATTGTCTTCTACCAGTAAAATGTGGAACTCTTTCATGCAGCATTATTGGTCTTTAAATAGATCAGCCCCTGTTTTCGGTAATGTAAAATAAAAGGTACTTCCCTGTCCTGGTTCAGATTCTACCCAAATCTTACCACCTTGCCATTCAGTAATTTTTTTTGCAATGGCAAGTCCCATACCGCTACCAGGGATTTCCGGTGTGTAATTCAGTCGTTGGAAAATAACAAATATCTTATCATGGGCATCAGCTTCAATACCAATTCCATTATCCTGTACTGAAAACTGCCAATACGATTGTTGATCGGTAACAGAAATCAAAACCTCAGGTTTTCGGTCAGGGTGGCTGTATTTTAATGCATTGCTTACCAGATTTTGTAATACCTGCTGCAGGGGTATTTTATAGGTTGCTATCCTTGGTAATGGATCATGATTGATGGTCGCGGATTTTTCCTCAATTTGATTTTGTAACAATTGTTTCACTTCCCTGATCAGTATTTCCGGGTTTACGAGTTCCAGTGTCGTATTCATTCTGCCGACTCTAGAATATTCAAGGAGATCCAGTATGATTCCCCGCATCCGCTTTGCTCCATCAACTGCGTAATAGATATACTGATTCGCTTTACTATCGAGTTGGGGGCCATATTTTTTCTCCAGCATGGTAAGAAATCCGGTAATCATTCGAAGCGGTTCCTGTAAATCATGTGATGCTACAAAGGCAAACTGTTCCAGTTCCGCGTTGGAGCTTTTTAGTTCCTGGTTGATCCGCTTCAGTTCCAGGTTTAGGTTCTCAAGAGAGGCTTCATACAGCTTCTTTTCATGTATGTCCTGTATACTTCCATAAATCCGGTCACACCGGCCTTGTTTGAAACTGGCCTGACCTATCAAACGTACCCAGCGGGCGGATCCTTTTGCAGTCTCTATTTCTATTTCTATATCCCAGGGTTCGCGGTCAAAAATGGCAGCCTGTAATAATCTTCGAACTTTCTCCTTACTATTTTCCCGAATATACTCAAGCCGGCTATTGAGTTGTAATTGCTGATTGGGTTTTAGTTCCAGTATATCACGGGTGATTTTTGAGCAAAAGATTTTCTTATCCGCCATATTAATTTCCCAACTGCCTATCCTGGCTAACTTGGAGGTATTGTCAATCAGCTCCTCCAATTGTTTCATTTCAGTAATGTCCCTTCCATAGGCGAATGCCTGGTTTTCATCTCCGAATACTTCTGAGGAGCTCCAGGAAATCCACCGGTGTTCACCGCTCCTGGTAACATAGCGATTTACAAAATTGGTTGCCTTTTCATCAATGATCAGGGTTTCACTAAACGTCCTTAACGAATATTCCAGGTCGTCAGGATGAACAAAATAATGGAAGGGTTTGCTGGTCAATTCCTGTGCAGAGTAACCCATGATTGTACAAAATGCCGGATTCACACGGGTGAAATATCCATCGGGAGATATAATCGCGAGGATATCCGGTGAACTCTCAAACATAAGGCGCATCTCATCCTCCTGTTGTTTGCGCCTGATTTCAGCGCCTAATGAATACTGAACTGCTTCAATAATGGATACGGTAAAGGCCTCTTCTCCAGTATTCCAGGTGCGACCGAATACTACAGCTCCAATTACTTGATTGCTATCTGTTAGTGGTATACCGGAAATGGATTCAATGCCCGCGGCTTCAGCTTTCTGTGCACGTACAAATTCTTTTCTTATCTGTGCTGAGCCCCAATGCTCCGGTTGCCTGGTTTGCCAGATTTTTCCAATAAACCCTTTTCCTTTTTTTATTTCTGTTACTCTTTTATTTTCCGGATAAAAATGTGGGGCGGTTTTAGAATTCCAGTGATAAGCGATTAGTCGCATTTTGTCCTGGCGACTCGAACAAAGCCAAATCTCCGATAACTCAAAATATCCTAATTGCGCCAAATAATCCACTACCTGTTGAAGGATCTTATGCAGTGGCCTTGTGGATCTGAATAATTGGGTGATATTTTGTTCCAGTTGTTTTCTATTCCGTGCAAGTTTGGTATCCGATATATCTCTAACAGAGCCGATCATGCGAATTGGCTTTCCTTCCTTATCACGTATCAGATAGGCAATTTCTTCTACATAGGCGTAAGTTCCATCGGCTTTTTTGAACCGGAATTCATTGGTCCAGCTGTTCTGGCGAGGATCGACCCAAAATGTATTCCATCGCTGTTCATGTTTTGTCACATCCTGGTGGTGTGTCAGGGCAATCCAGTTCGATAAACGGAATGGTTCGCCTGTTGCTGCGTAGCCAAATAAACGGTTAAAGCCATCGCCCCAGTAAAATATGTCTTCTGGAATGTCCCAGTCGTACAAGGCATCCTTGCTGGCTTTGGAAATCAGCTGGTATCTTTCATTGCTCAATTGCAATTCCTGTTGTGTGTGCACCAGTTGGGTTATATCCATACTGTTTACTATTATTGCTTTGCCGGGATCCGTCTCAAGCAGATTGGTGCCTACGCTTTGCAACCAGCACCAGCTTTGATCTTTTTTAAGGAAACGAAAAGGTGGTGCAAAAACACTGACTTCCTGTTGAAGCCGCTGAAAATTTTCTTTTACCATTTTACGGTCTTCCGGATGGACCAGTTCAAAGACATTGGTGCCGATAACATCCGCGGTACTGTACCCCATGATTTCCGAAAACTGATTCGAAACACTCAGGTAATTCCCGTCCCTGTTTAATATCACACAAATATCACCTGCTTCTTCGATCAGCGGTTTGTTCTCAAATTGACCGGTTGTCTGGTTTGTATTTTGCAGCACAGCCAGGATGAATGGTTCTGCAGACTCTTTCAGTACGGTAAATTCAATTTGCAGTTCCTGAACTTCTGGTTTCCCTGTTAAGAATATTGTTTGATTGCCTTTTATGGGATTATCGGGACTTACCTGGTGAGTTGCAGCCAGTAACTGAAGACAATAGCCTTCAAGGGCCGGATTATCAGTAAAAATCCTGTCTTTATAGAGAAGCTGGTTAAATGCTTTGTTACTGTAAAGGATGAACAGTTTTCCCTCCTCCGGGATATTCAATACCACGGCGGGTTTTGGTATTTCATTAAGGATGGTTTTGAACATGACAGTGCAATGTACAATTTGAGTTTTAAAGCACATAGTGCTCTCAGCCTTTATGGAAATATTCCCAAACCAGTTTTGCCCTTGCGCCACCTATTTCCTGGCTTATTTCTTCCTCACTTAGATTTCTTATATTGGAAATGCTCCTGAATTTGCGCAGCAGCTGGGTTGCAGTTGCCTTACCAATACCAGGAATTCCTTCCAATTCGTTTTTAAAAGTGCCTTTACTGCGTTGGTTGCGGTGGAATGTGATTCCAAACCGATGCACCTCATCCCGGATGCGGCGAATCAGTTTGAGCGATTCACTGTTGTAGGGTAATCGAACGGACTCCGAATCACCAGGAAAAAATAGTTCTTCTTCATTTTTTGCCAGTCCCACAAGGGTCATACTACCAGTCAGATCCAATTCCCGAATCGCTTCCATTGCTGCCCCCAATTGCCCTTTTCCTCCATCAATGATAACCAGTTGAGGAAGTGAGCTTTCTTCGTCTTTCAATCGTTTGTAACGCCTGGTTACTACTTCCTTCATAGTGGCAAAATCATTGATCCCTTCCACCGTTTTCACGTTGAAGTGGCGGTAATCTTTTTTGCTGGCTACCCCCTCTTTGAAACATACCATCGCACTTACAGGAAATGCACCCTGGAAATTCGAGTTATCAAAACATTCGATATGAACGGGTAGTTCGGGAAGTTGTAAATCTTCCATCAACTGAAACAGTACCTGTTTCTTTTCTTCTTCGGACTTGCCTTCCAGGTGGAGTGTTTTTTTACGGCGAATTTCATCCTGGAAATAATTCACATTTTTTAGAGATAGCTCCAGCAGCTTTTTTTTGTCACCACCCTTAGGAACGGTAATCAGGAATTCTTTTTCGTCTAAGGTCTCCTCCTGCCAGCCTGGTAATTCAAAAGGGACAATTATTTCTGTTGCCTGGCTATTAAATGATGCCCGAAGTTGACCTATCGCATAGAGCAGTACTTCCTCCTGGTTTTCATCCAGGTGTGTTTCCAACTGTATGGTGTGGGTTTGTACGATAGTGCCATGCTGTACCATCAGGTAATTTACAAAGGCTGTATCACCATCCTTTAATATAGAGAATACATCCAGATTGCCAAGATGTTTGCTAACAATGACGGATCTTGCCTGGTATTGTTCAAGATAATCCAGTTTGCGTCGCATCATCTCCGCTTTTTCAAACTGAAGTGCCCCCGCGTAGCCTTGCATTTCCTGTTTGAATTGTTGCATAACCGGGCCCAGGTTCCCTTTCATCAGATTCCGCAATTGAAGCAGCCCTTGCCGATATTCCTCTTCCGATTGCAATCCCTCACAGGGTCCTTTACAGTTACCAAGATGGTATTCAAGGCAAACTTTATATTTCCCTTTTTGGATGTTGGCAGCACTAAGGTTGAGCTTGCAAGTACGGAGTGGAATGGTTAGTTTGATGAAATCCAATAGTTCCCGCACTTTTCCTACGGAAGTAAAAGGGCCGAGGTATTCAGATCCATCGTTGATTTTGCGGCGGGTTAGAAAAACACGGGGGAAGGGTTCCTTTTTGATGACCAGATAGGGATAGGTTTTATCATCCTTCAGGTCAATATTATAGCGGGGTTGAAATTGCTTGATAAGCGCATTTTCCAGTAGGAAAGCGTCCTGTTCTGTGTCTACAATAGTAAACTCAATCCGAGCAATACGCTGAACAAGTTCATGTGTTTTATAACTGGTGAATGTTTTGGAAAAATAAGAACTGATCCGCTTTCGCAGGCTTTTTGCTTTGCCCACATACAAAAGCGTATTACCGTCATCATAATATTTATAAATGCCGGGCGAGAGAGGAATGGTAGATGAGATCTGTTGAAATTCAGTAGCTGTCATTCCTTATTCAGTTGGATCCCATACAACCTTCACCTGGGAAAGTGTGGGAGGTGCGGAACCGATTTTGCTGGTTCTCAAAATCTGATAATAATGGTCATTGTTCCAGAATAGTTTTTCTTCAATCAGGGTATCGCCATTGGAATATATTTTTTCCATGTAAATAGTTCTGACTTTCTCCGCGAGTGCCGGATCAGGATGCAGCACCACATCTACCCGCTTCAATGGCAGCTTTTCATCCTTGGTGGTATAATTGAAGGTTACACTGGGAATGGATTGATCCGCGAAACTGGTTTCGGTAAATTTAGTCGAAACGGCCGGGTCGGTAATATCTGGTTCCTGAAAGGGAGCTGCCATTTCCAGGCATTCCTTCGTTGAAAGAAGCAATGTGTCGGATCCATTTTCACCTGAACGATAAAGGGTAACCGGCAATTGCAAAGAGTCAATTACATGAAGCTGGGAACGAATATAATCGGCAACCGGGAAATATTGTTTTTCTTCAGAGGGAAGAGATTTACCGGTGTCTTTACAACCAATCCATAAGGATATCATTAACCACCCGCCAAGCAGCTGTTTACAAGTTGAAAATTGCATACGCAAAATTAACGGATCGGCCGGGTTATACCGATTTTAAGTCCGTACTCCATCAGGTTTTCCTTGATGGGATAGGCTTTTTTGAAGGTGGAAAGCAGGTTATAACGAAACTGGGGACCGATCTGCCAGTTGACTTTTCCGGTATTATAAGTAACAAAAACTTCCATGCTGCTGGCAATGTTCCAGCGACGCAAGAGGGATGGCTCACTAACATAATTGCTGAAATCTGCGCTTAGCTGCACCTGGTTGGTATTGAGCAGATAACTGGGTTGTAAACTACCACCCAGGTTTACCTGAAGACGATCGTCGCCAAATAATTTCAATTCTGCTCCAACGGGCATGGATATCTGTAAGTAGGCGTTGTGTACGCGTTCAGGACGATTGCCGGCCAGGTTTCTGAGATTGGAAGTGGCAATCATGGTATCCGGGCGGAAGCCTAATTCAGGATTAAGTGCAACCGTAGTTTTTTCTGTGGCGTGAGAGAATGCGCCAATACTGTAACGGGTAAGATTCAGTTGCAGTCCGGTTTTCAATACCAACGCTTTGTTCAGCCGGTAGCGAATTCCTCCTCCAAGTTCAAAGCCGATGGCGGGTTTATGATCTACAAACTGGTTTACATTCAGGCGGCTCACCATCAGCGGTGAGTTTCCATAGGTAACCCAGTTCTTGCTGTCAAACAAATTTCGGTAACCAACAGTGGGAGCAAAATGCATGGAACTTTCCCATTTTGTCTTCCGTTCAGTTTTTACTTTAACAGGAATAAGACCTGCAAAGGAAGTGGTGCTGCTGGTTGGTTTGGATAAACTCTCTTCCCGGAGTGATGGGTGCGTGGAAGCGGGCTGATCCGGCATAGCAATGACCTCTTTCGCAACGACTTCCCTAGCCGCCACACCGGATGAAACCAATTCGGTATGTTCAATTTCTTCAGTTGAAGTTGGAGAAATGCTGGTTTCAACTTGTGTGACTAATTTTTTGAACGGCACGCTGCTCAGGTCATAAACAGGTAAGTTAAGCCGGGGTAATACCAGGTCCCAATGCGACAAAGAGAATTGTTCTGCATATCCAAAATTAGCGGAGAAAACGGTCGGGATGGAAACCAGCGATGGTCTGAGTTCTCTGCGAATACCAAGGGGTTTCAGGGCCACTGGTGCCTCAATAGTAAGGGGCGGCATGAAGGATTTTGCCCTTAGTTTAGCTATGATATCATCCACTGTAACAGAGGGAAAATGATCGTGATAGGTGGACTCTTCGACTGGTGTTACCTCGGCGGTTTTAGATTTGGAAACCGGTAATGCCGAAGTGGAAAACAGCCAATACATGCCGGAGAAAATAAGTAACAGCAATATGGTTATCATCAGCCTGCGTTTCCCGGGGTGAAATTTACGGTATACGTTGGTCCACACCGCTTCGGAAGGATACATCCTGTGCTGGTCAGCATTTTCACGAAGAAACTGCTCAAATTCGTCCTCAAAAAAATGTTGCTCCATTACGCTTCCGGTTAGGGACTCCTAATTTTCAAACCCTACCCCATACTAAGAGTGCTATTAGCGCCCAAACGCTGCTAGCAGGGACACTTTCTCCTGGGGTTTTGCCATAATTTTTCGCTTAACCAGGATTTCTTCCAGCATCTGACGGGCACGGGTATATTGAGAACGACTTGTACTTTCTTCAATGTCCAGCACGGTCGCAATCTCTTTGTGGGAATATCCTTCCAGGGCATAAAGGTTGAGAACGGTCCGGTAGCCGATGGGCAGCATCCGAATGCATTCAATAACCTGTTTGGCCTGTACTATGGATGGTATAGACTCCTCCCGAACCTGCAAACCGGTGGCATGAATCAGATCTACATTTTCATTGAACTTCTTGTTGCGCTTGAGGTGGTTGATACAGGTATGCACCATGATTCTTCGAATCCATCCTTCTAATGCGCCCTGGGAGCGAAAAGTATGGATCTGCGAGAATACCTTGATAAAACCTTCCTGCAACATATCTTCCGCATCCTCCCGGTTGTGGGCGAAACGGTAACATACCGCCAGCATCTTAGAATTGTACTTCTGGTACAGTTCTTTTTGTGCCATCGGCTCATTATTAATACAAGCTTGCAGGAGTGCTTCTTCCGTCATATGAGGGATTATACTATCGTAATTTAGGGAATTTTTCTTGTTCCAACACTATGTTCAAAAAAGAAGGCGGGACCTGAATCCCGCCTTCTACAAGGCTTCCGTGCAATTATACCTTAAAAAGTCGCCCTCAGGCTGGCTACCAGGTTAGAACCCGCAGCCACTATTCCACTGGAGTAGGGGCGGTATCGCTGGTTGGTCATATTTTCCCAGCCCAGGCTAAGTACAAACACAGGCGTAACCCGATAACTTCCCTTCAGATTGATGGTGTGCCATTCCGGACTGTAGGGCTTTCCATTTCTGTCGGTCGCATAGATATCGGTTTTAGCTTGCTCTGATGGCGCCAGGTTTTCAGCACTGATTGAGCTGTTGTAAACCAGGTTGGCTTCCAGGGTAAATGCGGATCGGTTGTACTGGAAGGCCAGGTTGCCGAAAAAGGGCGGTGCGTGGCGCAACGGAACCTGTTTATTGGATCCGACGGCGTCATCCGTTTCCCTGCCCCAGGTATAATTGGCATTCAGTCGCAGGATCCACCAACGATGCAGTGGAAGGACTGCAGCAGCCTGAGCACCCCATACCGTGGCCCTGGCCAGGTTCTGAAGCGCATTTACCTGGCTTATCACTCCATCAAAATCAAGAGAGTCCCGGCCATTGAACTGAAATGGTCTTAATGCGATAGCGTTTTCCAGAATTGTATAAAAACCTGTTAGTTCCAGTCTTCCTGCCGGCCGATGCTCCGGAATTGCCGGGATGTCATAGGCAACCCCCATTTCCATATTCCAGGCATATTCGGGTTCAAGTCCGGGGTTGGGTACTGTCAGATTTCCGGGAGCAGATTCAAACAGTTTCCCGATATCGTCAATATTGGGCATACGGTACCCGCTTGATACATGAGCATGCAACTGCCAGTTGGCGGTTGGACGGTAAACGGTTCCCAGATTGAAAATGAAGGCCCCTTTTTGAATAACCGCTTTTTCATAGGGGAAAGGGATGAACTGCGTGTTGAATCGTGCATTCAGACCATTGTAACTGTATCGGATACCCGAAGTTAAGGTAAGGTCTTCCCTTAAGTTGATTTTATAACTTCCATACAATCCTGCTGTATACCAGTTACTGTTATCAGGATAGCGGCTGACGGAAGAAGCAGACTCTCCAGTTTCAATATTCGTTGTACTGCCGGTTGATCCCACTTTGTTAAGTACGTATTCAGCTCCCCAATACAATTGACCTTTGCCAACTGTTTTTATCGCATCCAGGTTGGCGGAGACTGCATCTACTAATTCTTCCTGCCGATTCCGGATGTTTCGGTTAAACGTGCGATCCAGGCGGCTCTCTGCATAATTCTGGTACCCTGCGGTTATTCGCAGGTTATCGTAAAGCGCTGTTTTTTGATTGCTCAGGAAATGCAGTGTATGCATTCTCCAAAGCATGGGCCCATAATTCCATTCTGCAAATCGCAACCTTCCGGAACGATACTGTATCAATCGATCATAACGTGGATGAGTACCCGTACCTCCATAGATAAAACTGTATTGAAGTTTCATTTTATCTGTGATCCGGTAGTTGAGTTTCTGCATCAGGTTCCATTGTTCATATCCGGAAAACCGCTGTACACGGGCGTCAGTGTTGGTAAGGATGGTATCCCTGTTATTTCGCCGGATGACATACTCCGGGCGCAGGTAACTATCCTGTCCTCCCTGTTTTCCCATTTTCAGATCGTCGAATTTGCTGTAGGTGATGGATGACAACCAGGAAAGTTTTTTTCCGGCTATATTCCAGTCGGCATGTATTGTATTCTCATTGTTCGCGCTGGAGTAACGTGCCTGCACAGCACCTCTCACCAGCCAGTTGGAATCCGCACTGAATCTGGGTTCCAGTGTATGAAAGTCCATTACACCTCCTATGGCATCGGATCCGTAAATCAGGCTGCCCGGGCCAAACACCACTTCTGCCGCTTCCAATGCAAGCGGGTCTATACTTATAACATTCTGCAGATTTCCGCTTCTGTAGATGGCATTGTTCATGCGAACTCCATCCACAACCAATAGTACCCGGTTTGTGGCAAATCCTCTGATCATTGGGCTTCCACCTCCGAGCTGGCTTTTCTGGATGAAGACAGATCCGCTTTGAGCCAGCATATCCGCTGCGGTTTGTGGTTGCTGCAGCTGAATCTGGGTCCGATTGATTTTTGTGATTTTGTTGGGTACCTCATTCAGTTGTTGTTCCCATTTGTTAAATGAGATAACTACTTCTCCCAATTCCTGTATTTTTTGAGTGCTGTCTTTTTTTTGTTGAGCAACTGCAGGCTGATAGAATAACGGAACTGTTCCTGATACTATAGCGTATAGGAATAGCCGAAAGATTCTGCCAGCTTTTTTTGTGCTGTGATCTTTCATGTAACGTATTTAAAGTGAAAACCTTGCTTACATCTGATTTAAGACAGGCCGGGGGGGAGGACAATCAGTTGGAATCATGCAGTTAGGAATCCTGATCCTGATAAGTGAATATTGAGCAGTTGTTTCGATTATTCCAGGTAAGTCAGGTGTCCATTGCGATGGGAGCAGGAAACAGATAAACCAGAAGCCGGATATGGCCTGCAGGGAATGATCTTCCTGGTTTTTTTCCTTATGAAGTAGTCGAATTAACTTCATATGGAGTTTGGTGTCCTCAGGGTCGTATAGTCCCAGTATTTTCCAGGGTAAACTGCTCGAATCAATGCTGAGTACATCAAAAAAACTTTCGTTCAGCCAGATTTCTTTTCCTGGTTTAAGCCACCTGAGTTCTTCCGGTTGCAATAATACAGTAGTCAGTTCTGTACCCCGCAGTTCGGCATTCATTTTATACTTAACCGATTGCTGTTGTAATTGATGAAATACCGACAAAAAAAGCGGCAGCAGAAGCGTTATCAGTCCGGCTGCTGCGATCCATCGTGATATGGATGGAATTGTTTTCAACCTCCTATTTTTTTATAAGACTATCCAGGGGATACTTGCTTTTCATTTCTGCCATTAACTTGTCAGCCCAGCTTGTTAATTGCTGCCGTTGTTCAACTGTTAGGTCGGCGTTTTTATGAATCCAGGTATAGGAATTAAGCGGCATTTCTTTTTCCTTAACCTGTTCAACTACTTCCTCCAGCTTATGGTATTGCCTTCTGAGGGAATACGTAGTGAATTCATCAAAATTGAGTTCCTTCTTTCCTTCGTTCACATGGTCGTCCAGCCACCAGCCAACTGGTTGTATATGCGAATACCAGGGGTAAACAGTTCTATTGCTGTGACAATCGTAACAACTGCTTCGAAGGAGCTGGTCTGTTTCTTCAGGAATACTGGTTATGGTGGCTATGGAATTTGTAACAGCGCCGCTCTTGTTATCCAATTTGGGCCGTATCACCTGCATTACAATAAATACTGCTAATAAAACTAAGAGGACCTTTCGTATCATATTGGTAGATTTAGGGTTTTGCCAGGCAGTTTCCAGTCATTTCAGCAGGCACAGGAAGCCCCATAAAGGTCAGTATGGTGGGGGCGATATCACCCAGTTTGCCCGGACTAACTTCACCTCTCCATTCCTTATCAATGATGAAAAGTGGCACTGGGTTCAGGGTATGGGCGGTATTCGGACTTCCATCTTCATTCACCATATAATCAGCATTGCCATGGTCGGCTGTGAGGAAAATAGTATAGCCATGTTCCAGCCCTGCGGTAACAACCCGCTCCACACATTTATCAACCGTTTCAACAGCTTTGATGGCTGCCGGAAATATTCCGGTATGACCAACCATATCCGCATTGGCATAATTGAGACAAATAAAATCAGGGGATTCTGCCTGAATCTCAGGGAGCAGGGCATCTGTAAGGTCAAATGCACTCATTTCCGGTTGCAAATCATATGTAGCAACTTTTGGTGACGGTTTCAGGATGCGCGACTCTCCTTCAAATGGAAGTTCACGACCGCCACTAAAGAAAAAAGTAACGTGTGGATATTTTTCTGTTTCAGCGATACGGATCTGCTTTTTACCATGTGCTGCCAGTACCTCGCCAATTGTATTGTTGAGATTATCCGTTTCGAAAATAACCTGTACATTTTGAAAGGTTTTATCGTATTCCGTCATGGTAGTATAATGCAGTTGCAGGGTATGCATACCATGATCCGGGAAGTTCTTTTGTGTTAATGCTTCCGTGATTTCGCGGCATCGATCGGTCCGGAAATTGAAACAGATTACGGCATCACCGGAATGAATGGTTGCCAGTGGTGCACCTTTTTCATTCGTGATGATAGTCGGCTTTAAAAATTCATCGGTAATATTATTGTCATAGGAAGCCTGAACAGCAGAAAGGGCATTTGTTGCAGTTTCCCCGATTCCTCTAACCAGTGCATCATAGGCTAGTTTCACCCGCTCCCACCGTTTATCGCGGTCCATTGCATAGTATCTTCCACTAACAGTTGCAATTTTGCCTGTAGTCTGATCCAGGTGTGCCTGCAGACCGGTAAGGTAGGAAAGACCACTTTTGGGGTCGGTATCGCGCCCGTCAGTGAAAGCATGAATAAAAACATTTTCAAGTCCTTCCTGCTTGCAAACACTCACAATTGCTTTGAGGTGATTGGTGTGAGAATGTACGCCTCCATCACTTACCAGACCCAGCAGGTGCAGTGGTTTGTTGTTTTCCTTAGCATACCGGATGGCATTATGCAGGGTAGGGTTCTGTTGAAACTGCCCATCCCGGATGGCTACATTAATTCGTTGCAACTCCTGGTATACGATTCTTCCTGCACCCAGATTGAGGTGGCCAACTTCACTATTGCCCATCTGGCCATCTGGAAGTCCGACCGCTTCTCCGCAGGTAATCACTGTGGTGTTTGGGTATTTTTTATATAAACCGGAGACAAATGGTACATGAGCGTGCTGGATGGCATCACTGGAAGCTACTTTACCAAGGCCCCATCCATCCATGATTATAAGGATTGCTTTTTTCATTTTTTATTCGATTCTGCTTGTTTCTGGTTCGTAAAACTAGGTAAAAATCAGGCATTTGGAGGAGAGGTAATACGAATTTACAAGTTGGCACACTTTTGGGTAATAGTTTGGTATTCGTCATTATTCCGATCCCCTCTGAAATACTGCGACCGTAAAAAGTTCAGGTATGAAAGCATTTTATACAATTATCCTATTGAGTACCATGATTCTGGTATCCGCTTTTAAAACGGGTGCAGAACTGGATTCCGTTCTTGGGGCATTGAAAACGGGTGATGCTACACAGTTATCACGGTATTTTGATTCCAGGGTAGACATCACGCTGCCTGAAAAAAGTGATAATTATAGCAGAAGTCAGGCGGTGATGGTCATTAAAGATTTTTTTATTTCTACCGGAGGAGTAAAAACCTTTGAATTGAAGCATCATGGAGAAAACAATGGCTCCAATTTCCTGATCGGTGTGCTACAGACAAATAACGGCAGTTATCGCACAACCCTGTTTCTAAAACAGAAAGGAGAAAAGGCATATTTGCAGGAAATGCGGTTTATGGAAGAATGAATGGAAGTATGAAGTGAGAAGTATGAAGTATGAAGTATGAAGTAAACCTCCATATATAAGTAGATACAATATTCTGATTGAAAGCTGTGATCCCCGCTTCGTGCGGGGATTTTTTTATGCCTGCTACCTCCATTCACCCGTCCGGTGCCACCGGACGGGTGAGGAAACTAAGTCCCTATCTTTGGGGGTATGAAGAATTTTGATGCCTTGTTTGAAAAGCTGGTAAAAGATGCTTTGCAGGAAGATATTGGTACCGGTGATCATTCCACGCTATGTTGCATTCCTCCTACAGAGACGGGAACTGCCGTGCTCAAAATCAAGGAGGATGGAGTACTGGCTGGTGTTGAGGCTGCAGAGCGAATTTTTAAATTAGTTGAGCCGGATGCTGTCTTCAGGCTTTTTAAAAAAGATGGGGATATCATGCGAAATGGTGAAATCGCCTTTGAAGTGGACGCGCATGTACATACGATTCTGCAATGCGAGCGACTGGTATTAAACTGTATGCAACGGATGAGCGGGATTGCCGGATTAACCCGTCAATACACTGAAAAACTGCAAGGCTACCATACAAAAGTTCTGGATACCCGAAAGACAACTCCTAATTTCAGGCTATTTGAAAAATGGGCGGTTGCCATCGGAGGAGGAGTGAATCACCGGTTTGCCCTATACGACATGATTATGTTAAAAGATAATCATGTCGATTATTGCGGAGGCATAACCAAAGCGGTTGAAAAGGCCTGGCAATATGTTCAGGATAAGGCACCCGGACTACTAATTGAAGTGGAAACAAGGAGCCTGGGGGATGTGAAAGAATTGGTGGCTTGCGGAAAAGGAAAAGTATTTCGAATCATGTTGGATAATTTTACTCCGGATATGATAGCCGATGCACTGCCTATGATCGGAAAGGATTTTGAAACAGAGGCAAGTGGAGGAATCAATCTTACCAACTTGCTTGAGTATGCAAAAACCGGGGTGGATTTTGTTAGTGTCGGCGCCCTGATACACCAGGCGAAAAGTGTGGATTTGAGTTTGAAGGCGATGAAGAGGTGAGACGTCAGACATGAAAAGTAAAATTATGAGTAAGAAACATAAAGGTGATAAGTTCGGGTTTGTGTATTCGACAGATCCAAATTTCAGAATGGAGGAGGAGCAGCATTCCCAGGAAACGTTGGCTCCTTCGCAACAGGTATTGCGGGTTCGGCTTGAAACCAAACAGCGGGGAGGAAAGGCTGTAACGGTGGTTACGGGTTTCATTGGTACGGAAGAGGATTTGGAAAGCCTGGGAAAACAATTGAAAAACTATTGTGGGACTGGTGGCTCCGCTAAAGATGGTGAAATCCTGGTGCAGGGAGACCAGCGTGAGAAAGTACTGGCCTGGTTGCTTAAAAACGGATATGCCAAAACCAAAAAAATGGGCGGCTGATAATAGCCTTTAGCAATTCTATTAATTACATGAGCTTATTACATATATTCTTGTTAGACGCCGGAGGGGCGGCCTGGGGCCTTTATCAACTGATCTTCGTTTGTGCCGTACTGTTATCGTTGTATAGTGGTTATACCTGGTATGAAGGCCGCCGTGATAAAAATCCGGAAGTTGAACGAAGAGGTCGTTTGTTGCTACTTCTGGCAATTATCACAATGGTAGCGGTTTCCTTTGTCTCCTTCGCCATTACCCGCAAATTACCTTTCTAGCTTTTATTCATAAAAAATGCCGGCTCCATCAGAACCGGCATTTTCACTTTTCACCTTTCACCTTTCACTTCCTATTGTCCCTGCGCAAGACTATAAGCCTTTTTGCCATCCCACATGTTCAGTAATTCAGTTGAACAGATTTTAAAATCAACCATGAGACGCTTGTATAATTCCAGCACATCTGTTTGTGTAAGTGGTGCCTCTCCAATACTTTCGAAACGGCATCGATATTGGTTGATAAGATTGGTGAAGACAGAGCCTTTAGGCCAAACCTGGGTGCCCCTGTTACTAATGGTAACCAGTTTAAAAAGGTCGCCGGTATGCTTCAGGCATTTATCTGCAACTTCCTGGGGTTGTTCAAAGCTTTCAATAAACATATCGACCCCAACAATCATTTCATTTTCCAGCTCTTCAGACATGATAAGCGGGTTCTTTTCCAACTTGTAAACGGTTTGAGTTATCGGTTTATTCGGCAGAATTGGGCGGGCACCATGTGCTGGGGTTTTGCCGATATTGCCGATAATCGCGTCTGCAAATTCTGTGGTATTAACGGAAGGTTTGGATTTGTCGCCGAAATCACCCGTATGCACACCTGATTCCAGCGTGTATAGCAATGCGTTTTCGATTACAGCTGCATTTTCCATAAGTCCCAGGTGTCGAAGCATAGCAATGCCACTCAATAACAGGGCGGTTGGGTTGGCGATATTTTTACCAGCGATATCAGGAGCGGTTCCGTGAACTGCTTCGAAAATACAGATGTGATCACCGATATTGGCAGAGGGGGCAAATCCAAGTCCGCCTACCAGTCCGGCACACAAATCACTTACAATATCTCCCTGAAGGTTGGTCAATACCACCACGTCAAATTCATTTGGGCGACTAACCAGTTTCATACAGAGATCGTCCACAATTACATCATCGGCTTTCAGATGCGGATACTGTTTGGCAACTTCATAAAATACCTCCAGGAATAATCCATCGGTAATTTTCATAATGTTTGCCTTGTGGCCACAGGTAATCCGGCGGGCACCGTTTTTACTGGCCATTTCAAAAGCGTATTTAATAACCTGCAGACTTCCGGGTCGGGTGATGAAACGGCGACTGAGTGCCACATCATGGGTAAGCATATGTTCGATGCCGCCATAGGTATCTTCAATGTTCTCACGAACGATGGTGAGGTCAATGGGTATTCCAGCTTTGCTGAATACGGTATCTACTCCATGAAGGGTTTGGAATGCTCTTTTATTAGCATATGTATTCCAGGTTTTACGTGCGGTAACATTCACGCTTTTAACACCTTTGCCCTTCGGAGTTTCCATTGGTCCTTTGAAAAGAATGGAAAGGTTTTCGATTGTTTGCTGGGCTTCCGGTGTCATTCCATTGGAATAACCTTTGTCAAACACCCATTTACCCATTTCTACAAATTCATATTCGAGGGGAACCTGGTTTGCATCAAAAATGCGCAAAACGGCATCCATGATTTCCGGGCCTATTCCATCACCTTTGGCTACAGCTATTTTCATATGTTTACAATTGAAGAATGATTGTCAGGTGGCGCAAAGGTACAGCGGGACGGGCAGGAAATTGCCAATAAATGAACAAAAACTGGCACCAGCGGTTGATTTTATATACCTTTAAACAAATTCTTCGGAATGAACAGTATAACCACACAAGGTATAGAGGTGAGTGTGGAAACGTTTTATCAGCCCGACTATTCTAATCCGATGTCGGGTGAATACATGTTCGCTTACCGCATTACCATTGAAAATCATAATAGCTTTCCCGTTAAGCTCCACCGCCGGCATTGGTTCATTTTTGATTCCAATGGCGAGCACCGCGAAGTGGAAGGGGAAGGGGTGGTTGGTGTTCAACCCGTCCTTTATCCAGGTGACCGCTACCAGTACGTAAGTGGTTGTAATCTTCGCTCTGAAATGGGCCGCATGTCTGGCACCTACCAAATGGAAAACCTCGATTCCCGTAAAAACTTTTCAGTAGATATTCCGGCATTTGAGATGATAGTGCCCTTTAAAAATAACTAGGAATTGTGAATTTTGAATTATGAGTTATTGGGGGTCTTTTCACTTGCATTTCTTTTAATTGTTTTGACCGAGCTGGTAAATATTGCTGTAAGTTGAAATGCTTCAGATTTAAGAAGTGATATATCTGAAAGTTTAGGATTCAAAACTTCCAACAGATCGAGCCAGAACCAAGATTCGTCCGCTTCCTCAATAACTACCCCCAGTCTTGCTGTAAACTCTTTCAGAGATCGTGATTTGGTTGACGCACGGTAATTGGCAGCCATTCCGGTTGCAGATCTTACCAGTTGATTTTTAATTGTTTTATTTCCGATAGAATCAGGTAGTTTATCTAGAATTTGAATAACATTCAAAGCAAACTCTCTCGTTCTGAATAATAATTCCTTTGCTCCCATTTATTTAAAATAATAAGGAAAGAGGCAACAAAAAAGGTTGAAAAAACCCAGAATTTAAAATGAGGTTCCATAATTCTCAATTCAAAATTCATAACTCATACTTCCGTTTTCTCGTGCATCATCTTCTGCAATTTCTTGGTTAATCCAAACAGAATGAGTGATGCAACACCGGCCATTCCTACAAAGAGCAGGAAGAAATCGTAGTTGTTGGCGATCTCATACCCGAGGAAGTAGGTGCTTTTGCCATCAGGATAGAGGGCACTCAGTACGCCGGCAAATTTGTTGGCCACGGCGTTCGCGAGAAACCAAACGGCCATTAACAAACTGGCATATTTCAACGGAGCTAATTTGTTTACAAGGCTCAGTCCGATTGGTGAGAGACAAAGTTCACCCCAGGTATGCATTGCATACATACCAAGCAGCCAGATCATGCTTACTTTAATGCCGGGTTGAACCCCATCAACACCCTGTGCAATCCAGAGATACCCCAGGGCAAGCAACATCAGACCAATAGCCATTTTGGTTGGGGAGGAGGGTTCGCGTTTGCCCATTTTAATCCATAACCACGCAAACACCGGTGCGAAACTCACAACATAGATGGAGTTCAATGAAGCGAACGCACTGGCCGGTATGGTGCCAATAAAGATGGATGAGGTTCCATTGGTGGCAACCTGGAACATTAAGTAAACGAGCGTGCCAATTGCTGCAGCCAGTAAAACCTGAACGGTTATACGAAGTTGTTTGTCAAATGATCCTGCTAATGCCGATGTGGCTTTTTTCAAGAGAAGACCAAGGTAAAAAACAATAGCTATTCCAAGGAGATAAATTATCCATTTTGGGATATCCCAGTTCAAATCGCGATTGGTTTGTTCATCCGCAAAAAAGGTAAGTGAAGCGCCAGCCTGTTCAAATGCACTCCAGAAAAAGATTACAAAGAAGGAAACGATGAGAATAACAATAACCCTTTCTTTTTCAATCTTGGTCAGTGTTTTGTCAGACAGGATAAAAACGATGATAAAAATGGCGGAGGCCAGCAACAGATAGGTTAGGAAGGAGAACTTGGTAGCATCGATGTATAGCAAGCCTATCATCAGTGCCGATAAAATGGCTAAACCGGTACCTACAAGCAATGGATTGGAAAAAGATTTTGGAGAATCGGCAGGTACCAGTCCCAATGATTTTCCCTGGGGGTCAACCACATATTTCTCCTGGAATATCCATTGTACGATAACACTTAACAACATAGCAATACCTCCTGCCAGGAATGCCCATTTAAAATCTGCCGGATCTCCGGTATCTCCCAAAAAGGCACAAACGATCGGTCCTAATGCACCACCTACATTGATTCCCATATAAAAAATGGTATAGGCGGCATCTTTACGACGGTCGCCATCGGGGTATAACTGGCCGACCAGCGAAGAAATATTCGGTTTGAAAAATCCATTTCCCGCAATCATGAAACCCAGTCCGGAGAAAAACAGAACACTGGATAATCCGGGATTGGAGGCATACAAACTTCCACAGAAAAATAGGATGAATTCGCCCATCGCCATCAGTAATCCCCCCGCAATAATTGAGCGTTTGTTACCCCAGTAGCGATCTGCGATAAATCCACCGATTAGGGGGGTAAGGTAAACGAGTCCGGTATAGGAGCCATAAAGATTGGAGGCGAAAGCTTTATCAAAGACCAGTGCCTTTGTCATGAATAGAACCAGTACGGCGCGCATTCCATAATAATTGAAGCGCTCCCACATTTCTGTTGCAAAAAGAATATAAAGCCCTTTTGGATGACTTTTTTGGGCAGCAATCTGCGTTTGACTCATGAGTTTGTCGGTTTTATTGGCTGTAGTTCAGGGCCGGAAAATAAGGATAAAAATGGGAAACCGGCGGGCTGGTGTCATTTCCCTATTTTCGCAGCCTGAAACGAATAGTAAATCATGAATATATTATTGCTCGGATCTGGTGGCAGGGAGCATGCCATGGCCTGGAAACTGAAACAAAGTCCGCTTTGCGATACCTTATACATTGCCCCAGGAAATGCTGGTACAGCGAATTGCGGCACGAATGTTTCGCTTTCTATCACTGATTTTCCTGCCATTCGCCAGTTTTGCCTTGATAATGAAATTCACCTGATTATAGTTGGACCGGAAGAGCCGCTGGTGAAAGGGGTGGTTGATTATTTTAAAAGTAATCCGGTCCAATTGAGCGCGGAAGCCGCCCGGGAACTGGGATTGGATTCGATACCAGTAATTGGTCCGGCTGCTTATGGTGCCCAGTTGGAAGGGTCCAAGGCTTTTGCAAAAGCATTCATGGAAAGGCACGCCATCCCCACAGCAGCTTACCGCGAATTCAGTGCGGAAAATTTTGAAGCCGGAGTTGAGTATATCCGTCAGCATAGTTTACCAATTGTATTGAAGGCAGACGGACTGGCAGCGGGCAAGGGGGTTCTGATTTTGAACGATCAGGAAGAAGCCATCCGGGAATTTACTTCCATGATCCGGGAGAGCAAGTTTGGAGATGCCAGCAAAAAGGTAGTAATAGAAGCTTTTTTGTCAGGCATTGAATTGTCTGTTTTTGTTCTGACAGATGGAAAAAATTATGTGTTATTACCGGAGGCGAAAGATTATAAAAGAATTGGTGAGGGCGATACCGGTTTGAATACCGGAGGCATGGGGGCTGTAAGCCCGGTTCCTTTTGCCGATACGGAATTTATGCAAAAAGTGGTGGATCGGGTGGTGAAGCCAACAGTGAAAGGATTGCAGGAAGAAGAAATTGAATACAAAGGGTTCATTTTTGTAGGCCTTATTAAAGTAGGGGATGATCCATATGTGATTGAATACAATTGCCGCATGGGAGACCCTGAAACAGAAGTTGTGATGCCTCGTTTGAAAAATGATCTGGTAGAACTGATGCTGGCTACAGCCCGCCAGGAGCTCGATCGTCAAACAGTAGAACAGGATTCACGGGTAGCCTGCACTGTTATGGCAGTGAGCGGTGGATATCCCGGAGATTATGAAAAAGGCAAAAAAATTAAAGGGTTAGGACAGGCAAGCGGTTCTGATACCCTGGTTTTTCATGCAGGGACTACTGAGAAAAATGGGGAAGTATTGACTAATGGGGGAAGGGTTTTGTGTGTTACTTCCTATGGTAGTTCTGTTAAGGAGGCAGTTGGTGCCTCTAAGGCTGTGTTGGACAACATTTCTTTTGAGGGTATGTATTTCCGGACAGATATCGGTTACGAATTCAATTAATCTGATTGAAATGAAATCTGTGCATTATTCTGACTATCTGCAGCTTGATAAGATACTTGGTGCTCAACAACCCGAGAGTGATTTGCACCAGCAGCCTGCGCATGATGAAATGTTATTCATCATCATTCACCAGGCCTATGAATTGTGGTTCAAACAGATCATGTATGAAGTTGATAGTGTGCATGCAATTCTGCAACAGCCATCTCTAAACGATAATTCTCCTGAACTGCAAACAGTAGTTCATCGGTTGCAGCGCACAGTTACCATCCTGAAGTTGCTGGTTCAGCAGATTGATGTGATGGAAACGATGACCCCTATGGATTTCCTTGATTTCAGGGACATGCTGCGGCCGGCATCAGGATTTCAAAGTTGGCAATTTAAGGGGTTGGAAGCCAGGATGGGACTTCGATTCGAACAACGGCATGGCCAGGAATATTATTTATTGCAATTACGTCCCGAGCAGGTAGCCCTGATCAAACGAATTGAATCTGAACAATCCCTGATCAGTTTGCTGAATGAATGGTTGGAGCGGATGCCATTCCTGGAGCAGGCCCCTGGCTGGTTTGAGGAGTATACGGATGTCTACCGTTCAAGTTTATCCGAAAAAGAGCAGGGTAACCTTGATGCATTTGCACAAATGTTTGGGATGGCGCAAAAGCAGGATTCGGCGGATCAGCAGAATCGTCAATTATCTCCAAGGGCTTCAAGAGCAGCATTGTTTATTATGTTGTACCGGGGGTATCCTATTTTGCAACTGCCGTTCCAATTACTGAATGTATTACTTGAGATAGATGAGCAGCTGAGTACCTGGCGCTATCGTCACATGAACATGGTTCATCGAATGATCGGTACCAGGATTGGCACAGGAGGCAGTACAGGTAAAGATTATCTCAAGGGAGCTGTGGACAAACATTATATCTTTCGCGAAATCGCTCAATTAACGAGTTTCCTGGTAGAGCGCCGGCACCTGCCAAAGCTGGATACAATAATGGAGAAACGTCTCGGTTTTGGGGGGTATGAAAAGTGAGACGTGAGAAGTGTGATGTGAGTCGGGTAAAATAATGGCCTGAATAAGGAAAATCGAAACACCCTCATCGGTATGCATCCAGTACATTAGCCGTTGAATTGAATCAACATGAAAAAAGGCTACTGGAAAAGAACACTAACATTTGCTTTTCTTGCTATTATGGGTGGAACAATTTCCCTAAAGGCAGTACAGGCTCAAACAGGAGTAACCGGACTTACTTCGCAACAATTACAACCAGGTGGAGATACCGCAAAAATGGCTTGGTTTGGAGATGCCAAACTCGGCATTTTTATTCATTATGGAATGTACGCAGTAAACGGCGTAGACGAAAGCTGGAGTTTTCATAATAAGAAAATTAGTCACGCTGAGTACATGAAACAGCTGAAGGGTTTTACTGCCAGTAAATACAATCCGGATGCATGGGCTGCTCTTATTAAAGAAAGTGGTGCCCGGTATGCCGTGATCACCACCAAACACCACGACGGGCTTGCCCTTTGGAATACCGCCCAAAAGCATTATAGCACTGTAAAAAATACCCCTGCAAAAAAAGATTTGCTAACTCCTTTTTTCCAGGCACTGGATAAGTATGGACTTAAAAGAGGTGCCTATTTTTCTCTTATTGATTGGTCTTACCCTGATTATCCCGGATTTCTGAAGGACAGCAGTCGGTATAAAATTGCACAGGATACCGCCCGCTGGAGCAGGTTCAGTCGATTTAACAAAGCCCAGATTCAGGAAATCAGCCAGCAGTTTAAACCGGATCTTTGGTGGTTCGATGGTGATTGGGAGCATAGTGCGGAGGAATGGGATGCGGCAGGAATTCGGAAAATGATCCTGGAATCTAAGCCGGGTGCTATCATTAATTCCAGGTTACAGGGTTATGGCGATTACGCAACACCCGAACAAAACACCCCGGTCCACCGTCCAAATGGCCGCTGGTGGGAGCTCTGCATGACCATCAACAACAATTGGGGATACCAGCACAGTGATACCAATTGGAAGACACCTGCAGAAATCATTTCCATATTTGCAGATGCCATCGGTAGCGGTGGAAACTTGCTTCTGGATATCGGGCCGATGGAAGATGGAACGATCCCAATGGAACAGGTTAGGGTGCTAAAAGAGCTCGGTAAATGGAACCGCAAACATGAAGAAGCCATTTTCGGCACGCAGGGTGGTATGCCACACGGACATTTTTACGGTCCGTCTACATTTTCAAAAGATTCAACCCGGTTGTACCTGTTTCTTGCAGGCAAGCCCTCCGGAACGGTTTGGATCAAAGGCCTGGTAAACAAGATCAAATCAATCCGGGTGGTAGGCACCGGGCAGGAGTTGTCGCATAAGGTTGTAGGTAAAATCTCCTGGAGCCAGGTACCCGGACTAGTTTATATTGACATACCTGCCAACGTCAAGGACGATTATATGTCAGTGCTGGCACTCGAACTGGAAGGCCCCATCAAGTTATATGGAGGTCATGGTGGACTCTGACCCTTCATCAGTCGGGTACCCGACGGGTGAAGGTGAAATTCAGTATATTGTGGAAAAAATAGTGATAATCAAAGGGTCTTACTTTGATTTATCGAATTATTTGCATCAATTTTGCTGACATTATATCCTGACTAAAATATTGACCTCAACAACATGGGATTATTCAACTTTCTGACCCAGGAAATTGCCATGGATCTGGGTACAGCCAATACCCTAATCATACATAACGATGAAATTGTAGTGAACGAACCTTCGATTGTTGCCCTCGACCGGAACAACCCGAAGAATGTGCTGGCCGTTGGCAAACGTGCATTGATGATGCACGAAAAAACGCATGAAAGCATCCGCACGGTAAGGCCGCTGAAAGACGGAGTAATCGCCGACTTCAACGCCGCCGAGCTTATGATACGGGAAATGATCAAAATGATCTATCCCAAAAAACCACTGTTCCCGCCCAGCTGGCGTATGATGATCTGTATTCCTTCTTCCATCACGGAGGTTGAGAAAAGAGCAGTACGTGACAGTGCGGAACAGGCAGGAGCCAAGGAGGTTTATCTCATTCATGAGCCTATGGCGGCTGCCCTGGGTATCGGTATTGATGTGGAAGAACCCGTTGGTAACATGATCATCGATATAGGTGGTGGTACTACCGGTATTACGGTAATCGCTCTGGCTGGTATCGTGTGCGACCAGAGTATCCGTATCGCTGGGGACGAATTTACCGCTGATATCATGGAAGCGCTGCGTCGTTATCATAGTCTGTTAATCGGCGAGCGTACTGCCGAGCAGATCAAAATCCAGATCGGAGCGGCAATGAAAGACCTTGACAATCCACCTGATGATATCCCGGTAAACGGTCGCGACCTGGTAACCGGTATCCCCAAGCAGATCATGGTGAGCTTCCAGGAAATTGCTGAAGCACTGGATAAGAGCATTTTTAAAATTGAAGAAGCCATCCTGAAAGCATTGGAAACCACACCACCTGAGCTGGCCGCTGATATTTACCGCAGAGGCTTGTATATCACCGGAGGCGGTGCCCTGCTGCGTGGGCTGGATAAGCGACTGAGTCAAAAAATCAAACTGCCTGTTCATGTGGCAGATGATCCGCTGAAGAGTGTGGTTCGTGGTACTGGTATTGCGTTGAAGAATTATGACCGCTATCCCTTCGTGATGCGTTAACAGATATGCGAAATATCTTCCTGTTTATCCGGCGTTACTTTAATTTTTTGTCGTTCCTGGCATTGCAGGCATTGGCACTGTCTTTCCTTTTTCGGTATAATAAATTTCACGAAGCGGCATTTGCAGGCGTTGCCAATGAGATAACCGGCAGGGTAAATGAACAATACAATACCGTAGACTATTACTTCAAGCTGAAAAAAGCGAATGAAAACCTGGTAAAAGAAAATGTAGCACTCAGGGAATTGCTACGATCCAATTACCAGTCGCCCGATACTACGCAAAAACTCATCGTGGATTCCATCCGGGTGGATTCACTGAAGCCCTTTCAGCGCTACGTCTACCGGGAGGCCAAGGTCGTGGGAAGTTTTATTACCACTCAAACCAATTTCATTACGATACATCGGGGTTCCAGCCAGGGTGTTCGGCCAGATATGGCGGTGATTGGTCCCAATGGGGTGGTAGGCCGGGTAGTTAATACCAGTGCGAATTACTCAACAGTAATGACCATGATCAGTCGGCAGTTCAAAGTGGATGGAAAGCTCAAAAATTCAGGTGAACGGGGTTCGATAGGGTGGGACGGGCAGAATCCCCGTATCGTACAGATGCGGAATATTCCGAAAAGTGTGAAGATTCAGAAAGGAGACTCGGTGCTGACCAGCGAACTATCTTCTATTTTCCCGCCCAATATTTTGATTGGAACCGTGGATAGTGTGATGAATGATCCCAGTACCAATTTTTACAACCTGCGGCTTAAAACAGGCACCAATTTTTCAACGGTGCAGTTTGTATACATAGTGCAGAATACACAACTGGAAGAACAACAGAAACTGGAAAACGCAACCCGCAATACGAATGAGTGATTTTGTGAAACATAGTCTGCGAGCAATGCTCTTTCTGCTGGTTCAGGTTTTTATCCTGCACAAGATCCCGCCATTACATCAATTCATTGTTCCATATCTCTACTTTTTATTTATTCTCTGGCTTCCATTTAACATGGGCAGAACCTGGCTGATGGTAGTAGCATTTTTGTATGGCCTGGCACTGGATTACTTCCTGATGTGGCCGGGATTACACACAGCGGCCTGTGTTCTGATTGCTTATCTGCGCCCCTTCCTGGTGAATCTGCTGATCCGGCAGGAAGGAGCAGAACAGAGTTATGGTGCACCTTCCATAAACAGCATGGGCTGGGCACCCTACATGGTACTCGTAGTGGTATTAACACTCGTACACCACAGTTACCTTGTTTTCCTGGAATGGATGAGCTTTGGCAACTTCTGGTATTTCCTTGGCAAAGTAGGCGCATCTACCGGGATCAGTCTCTTGCTTATACTTATAACCGAGATGCTCTTTTACAGGAAGGAGAGATTTCGCACTAATATGTGAGAAGAAGTGAAAGGTGAAAGGAGATACTCTTCTTTCACCTCTCACTTCTCTCGCTTTCACCTTTCACCTTTCACCTTTCACTTTTCACCTTTTCCCTACCTTTGCCCTTATAATTCTCCATCTCCCATTCCCATATGTCTGTGTTTAACCAATCGCGTTCAACTGTTATCCGTCTGATTGTGGCGGGTGTGTTTCTGATCATTGTGGCACAGTTGGTAAACCTGCAATTGTTTTCCAGTAAATACGAGGCCCTGGCCTTTAACAATGCGGTATATCCCAAAGTGCGGTATCCGGATCGTGGTATCATTTACGATCGCAAAGGGAAGGCTATCCTGAACAATACGATTATGTATGACCTGGAAGTGACCCCTTCTCAGATCAAGGGAGTAGATACCAGTTTCCTATGTAAACTGGTGGAAATTGATACGGCAGAATTTAAAAAGAGAATAGTTACCGCCATACTGAAAAACGGTCGCTACCGACCAAGTATATTCGAAGATCTGCTCACCCCGGAAATGCATGCAAGGCTGGAGGAGAATATTTATAAATTCCCGGGCTTTGCACTGGTGGAACGCCCGGTTAGGGTGTATCCATTTAAAGCGGCCGCCCATATTATGGGTTATATCGGCGAGGCTGATTCCGGTAATATCAAACGTTCCAATGGATTTTACCGGTTGGGTGACTATATCGGTAAAACCGGACTGGAAGCCTATTATGAACGCGTGCTTATGGGCAAACGGGGGGTAGAATACCTCATCAAGGATAACAAGAACCGGCTGGTAGGCAAATACGAAAACGGGATTTATGATACTGCAGCCGTTGCAGGAAGAAATCTGCATACATATATAGATATAGAACTTCAACAACTGGCCGAGAAATTAATGCAGGGCAAAGTGGGTGCGGTTGTTGCCATTGAACCAAAAACAGGGGGCATTTTATCTATGGTATCCGGACCAAATTTTGACCCCAACATGTTGACGGGTCCCAATAAACAACAAAACTTCAACAAGCTTTTCCTGGATGTGAGTAGTCCGCTCCTGAACCGCGCCATTAAGGGACAGTACCCTCCCGGTTCTACCTTTAAGCCATTGGGTGCATTGGTAGCATTGGATGAAGGTATTATCACACCCTCCTTTGGAATTGGATGTGGTGGCGCTTATTATGGTTGTTCAAGGCCTGTAAAATGTACGCATAACAATGCCGGACATGCGGCTAACCTTCGCCTGGCGATCGCCAACTCCTGTAACTCCTATTTCACACATATCTACCGGTTATCAGTAGATGCAGCCAAATACAAAGGAGTGAAAAGCGGTTACCAGAAATGGAAGCAGTACATGAATGCATTCGACCTCGGGGTTCGGGTAGGAGTAGATCTTCCAAGTGAAGACCGGGGCAATATTCCAGACAGTTCGGTGTACAACAAAGTGTATCGTAACAGTTGGAACAGTTGTACAAATCTGACCCTGGGTATTGGGCAGGATATGATGCTGGCTACTCCCTTGCAACTGGCCAATTCCATGTGCATCATTGCCAATAAAGGGTATTATTATACCCCTCATTTTGTAAAAAATATTGAAGATGAAACGCCTGCTGATTCCATCATGAATCCCTTCCGGATCAAACATGAACCACTCACAAGTATACCGGATGATGCCTATGAAGCGGTGATTTCCGGAATGCAGGATGTAGTTGAAATTGGAACAGCGCGGGTAGCCAAACTGCCTGATATTAATGTTTGTGCAAAAACCGGAACGGCAGAGAACTATCGGGTAATTGATGGAAAGCGAACCAAACTGAAAGACAACTCTGTATTTGTTTGCTTTGCCCCCAGAGAGAATCCGAAGATAGCGATTGCCGTGATTGTGGAGAATGCGGGATATGGTGGAACCTGGGCAGGACCAATTGCAGCGCTCATGATGGAGAAATTCCTGAATGACACCTTGCGTACAGAGCGATTGAAGGAAGTTGAACGAATTGCAGCTGCCAACCTGATGCCCGGCTGGCTGGTGCGCGAACAGTACAAGGCCGACTCAACGCGAGCCTATAACTGGTTCAAAATGACAAAGGATTCCAGTGCAATCAAGCGTTTTTTAAGAAGGGATTATAAAAAGGACAGCCTTCAGCAAAAAGAAAATTCGCCAACTCCGATTCGGGATATCCGTACAACCTGGCAACGACCGGAAGCCATTCTGCCTGAACAATATTTTATCACCCATCCTGTAACTGCCTGATCGTATGCACGCAAGAAATGCTTCAAAAGGTATTGACTGGGTATTGGTGGGCCTGTATATGATTTTATGTGCTATCGGGGTGATAAGTATATTCGGTGCTACCTACAAGGAGGGAGATCCCATCCTGCAGTCCTTTACCTCTTTTAAAACCGATTACGGTAAGCAATTGATATTCTGGGTGCTGGCCATGATCATTGCGGTCTTTATCATGGTTACAGATTCGAAATTTTTTACCGCAACGGCCAATTTGTGGTATGCATTCGGTATTGTTTTGCTGTTGCTCGTATTTCCCTTCCATACAGAAATCAAGGGTACGAGATCAATCATCCGCTTTGGTAGTTTTCAGTTGCAGCCGGCGGATCTTTGCAAAGTATTTGTGGCGCTGGCACTGGCTAAATATTTAAGTAGGGTTGAAACGGATTTTTCAAAAACAAAATCACAATTAATTGCTACCGCGATAGCACTTACACCTGCCATACTCTCCATCCTGCAGCAGGAAACCGGATTGGCACTGGTTTATTTTTCATTTTTCCTGGTCATGTTTCGGGAAGGATTACCGGCGGGTATTTTGATTATCGGTTTCTCTTTTGCAGTGCTGGTGGTGGCCACTCTTTTAATGGAGCCGAATACGCTGGCGATGATATTAACCGGTATTGCATTGGCAGCGATCTATATTTTACGCAGGCAAATTAAACGTAGAAAGCAACTTCTAATTGCGATTATCGGTATCTGGATGGTATGTGTGGGTGTTCAACGTTTCCTGGTTCCCTATGTATTTGAATCAGTTTTGCAGCCCTACCAGGTTAAACGAATCTACGATACCATTGGTAAGGATTATGTTCCAAGCGGAGGCACAGCTGTACTGGAAGAAGTGCCTGCCAAGAAAAAAGACGATAGTGGCGATTATAACGTAAAACAAAGTAAGATCGCAATTGGTAGTGGAGGGTTTGCCGGAAAAGGGTTGCTAAAAGGGACACAAACCCGTTATGATTTTGTACCCGAGCAAAGAACCGATTTCATATTTTGTACAATTGGGGAAGGTTTCGGATTTGTAGGAAGTTTTATACTGATGGCTGTTTATTTTTTACTACTAATGCGGATCATTACAGTGGCAGAACGACAACGAAGTGTTTTCAGCAGGGCCTATGCTTATGGAGTAGCATCCATCCTGTTCTTTCATATTGCGATTAATATCTGCATGACCATTGGGCTTGCTCCGGTGATCGGAATTCCTTTACCTTTTATCAGTTACGGCGGAACCTCATTAATCACGTTTACTGCTGCACTGTTTATATTAATCCGATTGGATGCAGACCGGCAGATGGTACTGCGTTAAATTCAAAAAATATGCGCGTAATCCCTCTTTCAGAAGGAAGTTTCACGATTGATGGTACCAAACAATTTGTGCCTTTTAATCACCAGGAAGATGAATTGAATAATCGTCCGACAGGTAGTTTGTTGGTAGAAGTTCAACCCTTTGTAGTAATAACCAGCGAAGATGTTTTATTGCTGGATACCGGGCTTGGATTCGAAGTAGATGGACATCCACAGTTGTTCAAAAACCTGATGGATGCAGGGATTAATCCAGGTGAAGTCACGAAGGTCTTGATGACGCATTTACATAAAGATCATGCAGGAGGAGTAAGCCACCGAGATCCTGAAACAGGAAAGATGGAGTTGTCCTTCCCACAGGCAACCTATTATATTCAACGCAAAGAACTGGACTTCGCTTTTGAAAAGGGATTTCCCTCTTATATACCGGAAGAGCTGGACTGTTTAAGATCAGCGCCACAGGTAGTACTGCTGGATGGAGATGGAGTGATCGACAGTTATATTCAATATCAATTGGTAGGCGGGCATTGCCCTTACCACCAGGTATTTCGGATTGTAGACGGTGGAAGTACTGTGTTTTTTGGAGGTGATAATGCGCCACAACTGCAGCAGATGAAAAGCAAGTTTGTGGCGAAATATGATTATGATGGAAAACGTGCGATGGAACTTCGGCAGGAATGGTGGAAAACCGGCCAGGAAAACAGCTGGAAATTCCTGTTTTACCATGATGTCAAAATACCAAGTTTCGGTTAAGTTAATTGTCGCGGAAGCGCGCCCGGTTATCCTGTCGTTGCTGGCGGCGCTCCTGTAGTTCTTTTTGAACGTATCCGTAGAATTCTTTTTCTGCCTTAAAGAATTGATTCGCCCGGTCAGGGGATAAGGCCTTGCTAAAAGATGCCTGGTACTTCTTTCTTACTTCCAAAAGCTTCTCTTCGCGTTTAAGTTCATCGCCCCCACGGTTCTCCTGCCGAACTTTTTTCAGATCGGCCATATAATCATTGTATACAGGCCAGAATTTTTGCGCTTCTTCCGTATTCAGGTTAAGCTTCTTGGTCAGGTAGGCTACTTTCAGCGCTTCCAATCGTTCCCCGTCGCGCTGTTGCGCCTGGGTTATCAACTGAAATGAGCCTATAAAAAAAAGAAGAGTAAAAATATATTTCATGCCTTTCCCTTTAGTTCATTGAATTTGCGTTTTTCCCATTGAATTCCTGCAGGTATTGTTGCAGTGCTTCGTCACTAACATCTCCAAGGAGGTCATGTACTTCAGAACCGGATAATTCTCCCGGAGCAAGCACGGCCGTTCCATAATAGATCGTGCTGGTTGGATTGGTGAATTCCAATATTTCCTCATCACTGATCTCCTTTATTTCCTCATCCAATTGCTTTACAAAAGCCGGATTAACCCCCAACTTATCGGATGCCGGGCGGAAATACAACCATCCAGCCAGGGCAAGTACTGCAGTAACCACTGCTGCAGCAGCATATCGTATCCAGGATCTTCCCAGTGAAATTACCTTGGCACCGGAACCTGAAGCAGTTGAAGGGATATCATTTACTAGGTTGTTGGCCGACTGAACCTTACTCAATAGTTGCTGAGGCAGCTCCTCAAAGTACCCGGTTGGTACTGTATATGGGCCTGTCCTTCCAATTCTGTGCAAGGGTGAAGCAGGGGAAAGATCGGAGATACTCTCGAACGCCTGCTCTGTTTGCTCGAAATACCCCTCCGGTACCGTAAACGGCATTTTTTTAGATAAACCGGCAAGCAGGGGAGAAATAACTGCAATTTCCTCTTTTGCTTCAGCCTGTTTTACCAGTTGAAGCATTCGTTGAGGGAATTGTTCAAAATACCCGACCGGTATCTCGTATGGAAGCGGAGATTGCTTTCCTACAAGTGCCGGAGCTAACTCCCTTAATTCATTTTCTATGTTCAGATCGGGCATCATCATTTGTTAGACCCTGCCAGCTGGCCCAGGTTTAATGATTTAGTAAATAGTCTTCAATTTTTTTTACTGCATGGTGATAGGATGCTTTCAACGCTCCTTCGGAGGTGTCCAGCACCCGGCTCATCTCTTCATATGGCATTTCGTCATAATATCTAAGGCTGAATACAATCCGCTGTTTTTCAGGTAGCTTTTGAATGGCAAGCTGCAATTTCCATTCAATTTTTTGTGCATCAAAGTCTTTTTCAGCCCGAACCTGGTTGATTAATCCCTCATCTACATCAGAAAGTGATACCGATGTTTTTTTCTTCTGTTGTTCCAGAAAGCTCAGGCATTCATTGGTTGCCACCCGGTACAGCCAGGTATAGAGTTTGGAGTCTTCCCGGAAGTTTTCGAGGCCGTTCCATACACGGATAAATACATTCTGCAGTACATCGTTCGCATCTTCATGGTTCACGACCATCCGTCGGATATGCCAGTAGAGCCGTTCCTGGTATTTTCTGACAATAGACGTGTAGGCACGCTCCTTTGTTTCGGGTTGCCTGAACTGGGCCAGTAATTCTAGATCGTCTGTAGCCATAGTTAAATCCGGTCGGGTTGCACCGTTCCGTTTATTTTCGGGTAATTACTTTTTTGGCGGCTGCCACGATATGATCGGGACTGAGTCCGTATTTTTCAAGTAGTTGGGCAGGTGTACCACTTTCACCGAAGGTATCCTGGGTGCCCACCATTTCAATGGGAACAGGATGGTATTGTCCGGCAACCCTGGCAATACTTTCACCTAATCCTCCTAATACATTGTGTTCTTCTGCGGTAACGGCACAACCCGTTTTCCGGATAGAGGTCAATACGGCTTCTTCATCTAGTGGTTTGATCGTATGAATGTTTACGATCTCCACGCTTAGGCCTTCTGCCTCGAGCTTTTTACCTGCTTCAATAGCATTCCAGACCATATGTCCGCATGCGAATATGCTTACATCCGTTCCCTTGCTGAAAAATTGAGCTTTTCCGATCTCAAAAGGCAGCCCTTCAGTAAAAATGGGCCAAACCGGGCGACCAAACCGCAGGTATACAGGACCTTCATATGCCGCAATAGCCAGGGTGGCCTGCCGTGTTTGCTCATAATCGCAGGGAACGATGACCGTCATACCCGGAAGCATTTTCATCATGCCGATATCTTCCAGTATCTGGTGGGTAGCACCATCTTCACCTAGGGTAAGGCCGGCATGGGAGGCGCAGATCTTTACATTTTTGCCGGAATAGGCCACGGATTGCCTGATTTGGTCGTATACCCGACCGGTCGAAAAGTTGGCGAAGGTGGTGGTAAAAGGAATCTTGCCGCCGATTGTTAAGCCAGCTGCTATTCCAATCATATTGGCTTCCGCAATCCCACATTGGATAAATCTGTCGGGATTTTCTTTGATAAAAATTCCCAGTTTCAGCGAGCCGGCCAGATCGGCGGTAAGGGCAACCACATTTGGGTTGGTTCTCCCGAGTTCAGTAATGCCATCGCCAAAGCCGCTACGGGTATCTTTTTTCCCGGTTACCTGGATTTCCTTCAACATACGCTAACTGTTATTCAGCTAAGATACTTAATTCAAATTGGCCTGTTGTACCTGGAAAAGGTTCTCGTCTTCCTTCAATTTTTTCTCCCATCTCCAGGCTGTAGCCATCATGTCTTCCAGGTTGTACTTCAGTTCCCATTCCAGTTCATTTACAGCATGTTCATTGTTGGCATAAATCGCAATGACATCACCCGGACGGCGGGGTCCGATTGAATAATTAAGAGCCTGTCCGCTTACTTTCTCAAAAGCACGGATGGCCTCCAGTACGGTAACCCCATTTCCTGTACCGAGGTTAAACACTTCACAGGATTTTTTTCCTTTTCCTTTTATCAGGTATTGAAGAGATAGCGTATGTGCATGGGCGATATCCGAAACATGGATGAAATCACGAAGGCAGGATCCATCTCTTGTATCGTAATCGTTTCCAAAAACAGTCAGTTGCGGTATTTTACCGATAGCTGTCTGGGTGATGGCAGGCACCAGGTTGGCTGGCCGGCCAATTGGCAATTCTCCGATCTGAATACTGGGATGCGCACCTACCGGATTAAAATAACGAAGCAGAATACACTGGGTCTGGTTCACTTTCGCAAATTCACTGATGATTTGTTCTCCCATTTGTTTGGTATAACCATAGGGCGATTCGGCCGGTTTAGGTGGTGTGCTCTCTGTAACGGGAATTTCATCAGGGTTGCCATAAACTGTGCAGGAAGATGAAAATACGAAATAAGGAACTTTAAATTCCTGCACACATTTCAGCAGGTTCAGGAGGCTAACCAGGTTATTCTCGAAATAGAGGAGGGGCTGCTCTACGGATTCGCCAACCGCTTTGTAAGCCGCAAAATGGATGATGCCGGTGATATCACTGTTCTCTGCGAAGATTGCATACGTATCATCGAAATTGCAAAGGTCTACTTTGTAATTTTTGATTTTTTTACCGGTTATTTTTTCTACACCCTCAAGAATACGAGGCGTTGAACGGGAGTTGTTATCGACAGAAATAACTTCAAATCCGTTTTCAACCAAATCAACCACGGTATGTGAACCGATATAACCACATCCACCGGTAACCAGAATCTTGCTCATGGGATTGTTTTAGGTTAATGATATATGTTATAGTGTCAGCCTTCTTTAAGAACGGCCATGAGGTATTGTCCATATCCACTCTTCAATAAAGGTTGCGCAATTTTTTCAAGTTGTTCGTTATTAATAAATCCTTTTCTCCAGGCTATCTCTTCAATACAGGCTACTTTAATGCCCTGTCTTTGTTCAATCACCTGCACAAATTGTGCAGCCTGCATAAGCGAATCAAAAGTTCCGGTATCCAGCCATGCGGTGCCGCGATCCATGATGGAAACTTTGAGCTTGCCTCTTTTCAGGTATTCTTTGTTTACATCCGTTATTTCGTATTCACCCCTCGGACTTGGTTGAAGGTTGGCGGCAATTTCAATCACGGCATTATCATAAAAATACAATCCAGGTACGGCGTAATTACTTTTTGGCCGGGCAGGTTTTTCTTCAATGGAAATCACCTGGTTGTTTTTATCAAATTCTACTACACCATAGCGTTCAGGGTCGCTTACACGATAAGCATAAACTATTCCGCCATCAGGGTTGGTATTATGTGCCAGTTGTGTTCCAAGTCCTGCACCATAAAAAATATTATCACCGAGTACAAGTGCAACTTTATCTTTTCCAATAAAAGGCGCCCCTATTACAAAAGCCTGTGCCAGTCCGTTAGGAATAGGTTGTTCAGCATAGCTGATGTCAAGTCCGAGTTCATTTCCAGTACCCAATAGTTTTTTGAAAAGTGGTAAATCGTGCGGTGTTGAAATAATCAATATTTCCCTGATTCCGGCCAGCATCAGCATGGAAAGCGGATAATATATCATTGGTTTATCATAAACCGGCATAATTTGTTTGCTGATGGCATAGGTAATTGGATGCAGCCTGGTGCCTGAACCACCGGCAAGAATAATTCCTTTCATAGTAGCTTAAAATAGTCGGCAATATAAGCCAAATTCTCTATGTGTGCATGAAAAAGGGGTGCCTATTGACACCCCTTTTACTGACTAAGAAATACTTAGAATATTGCCTTTATAATAAAATATACAATGGCTGCAATGATGGCCGACACCGGAATAGTGAGGATCCATGCCCAAAGCAGGTTAATGGTAACGCCCCAGCGAACGGCCGACAAACGTTTGGTGGCACCTACGCCGATGATAGCACCCGTTATGGTATGAGTGGTACTCACCGGAATCCCCAATGCTTCGGTGAGATAGAGTGTTGCGGCACCAGCGGTTTCTGCACTAACTCCTTCCAGTGGAGTTACTTTTGTTATTCGGGTTCCCATCGTTTTAACAATCTTCCACCCTCCACTCAGCGTTCCCAATGCGATGGCTGTAAAACTCGCAACGGGTACCCACCAGTAGTCTTCCACGAAATGTGAAAAACGGTGTGCGGAATCCAAGGTGGTGTAGGCAGAATTTCCGTTTTGAACTTCAAAGAAGATTACCGCTGCTCCAATAATACCCATTACTTTTTGGGCATCGTTTCCACCATGTCCCAGGCTGAATAGAGCAGACGATACGAGTTGCAATCGACGGAACCATTTTTCAGCTTTGTATGGCACTGCTTTCCGACAAATATTCAATATGATTACAGTTATAATGTAGGCTATAATCATTCCAATTACAGGAGCAAGAAAGATAAATAGAAAAGTTGGGAGCACTTTTGCATAGTTGATAACATCTTCCCCATTTTTAACCATTCCGCCAGCATGTGCTACTGCTGCACCCATGAATCCACCCAGTAATGTGTGAGAAGAACTTGATGGAATTCCAAACCACCAGGTTAACAAGTTCCAGGTAATGGCTGCAATCAGTCCGGCAAAGATCACTTCCAGCGTGATGAAGTTCTCATGCACAGATTTCGCGATGGTATTGCCTATTTTGAATTCTCCAATCAGGTATTTGGAAATGAAAAATGCGGCAAAGTTGAACACAGCTGCCCATAAAACTGCCTGGAAAGGTGTCAGTACTTTTGTTGATACGATGGTCGCTATTGAATTCGCAGCATCATGGAAGCCATTGATATAATCAAATATCAGGGCTAACACAATGATGATTACCAGGAAAGTCATGGGGAAAGTATGAAGTATGAATTAGGAAGTATGAATTAGGAAGTAAGAAGTGGGAAGTCTCACATCTCACGTCTCACGTCTCACATCTCACTTAATTGTTTTATGCATATTTAATGATGATGCTTTCAATTACATTGGCGGCATCTTCACATTTGTCAGTAACGATTTCCATAACCTGATAGATCTCTCTTTTCTTAATTACTTCCTTCGCGTCAGGTTCGGTTTCAAAGAGTCGATCAATGCTCAGATCAAAAATATCATCAGCCTGGTTTTCAATGCTGTTCACTTTTACCAGCGCATCGGTGATCTGGCGCATGTTTTTCATGTTCCGCAGTTCGATTACCGCGTTTTTGATATGCTCTGCTCCCTGCTCAATCAGATCCGCCATTTTCTGGATGCCAGGATCATTCGGGTTCACCTTGTAAAAATTGATCTTTTTGGCGGACGCGAATATATAGTCACAAATATCGTCCAAGGCAGTTGCCAGGTAGTGTATGTCCTCGCGATCGAATGGGGTTATGAAATTTCTTCCGAGTTCAGTGAAGATTTTATGAGTCAGGTCATCGTTAACATGCTCGAGGTCCTCCATTTTTGAAATCAGTCCCGCTCTCTTGTCGAAGTCCGATTCACTTACCACATCTTTCATCAGGGCCCCCATTTTGGCTACAGTATTTGCTACTTCTTCGAAAAGCGAATAAAAGACTTTATCCTTGGGAGTGAACAGTTTTAGGATCGAGGACAGTGCCATAACTAAATTTTGCGCAAAAATAGACCCCTTTACCCTGTTGAGGGATGCCGGGGGCTTTGGTAATAATTTCTTAACATTAACGATTGTTGAGTTTCCCCCTCTATTCTAAAGACATTACCTTTGCCGCCGTTAATAATTTGGTAACACTAAATTAATTCCAGTAAATGGCTTCATTTCACCGGCTAATTGGCTTGATTCTTATTGGGTTGACTGTTTTTTCTAATGTGTCGGGCCAGGATTCGGTGACTACAGTAGCCGTTACCAAAAAGAAGTGGTTTGAAACCTTCACAATCCGTGGATATGTACAAACCCGGTACAATCGCCTGCTGGAAACCAATCCCAATCTCCAATGTGAGCAATGTGACCGTAGCTGGGGAGGAAATGGCGGATTTTTTCTGCGCCGGGTCCGCGTCATTATCCAGGGTAATATTTCTGATCGGGTATCTATTTATATACAACCGGATTTCGCCTCCTCAGCCGGTGGAGGGCTTAATTATGGTCAGGTGCGCGATGCCTACTTTGATCTTGCTTTTGATGCAAAAAAGACCTGGCGGATTCGGGTTGGACAAAGTAAAATCCCTTATGGATTCGAAGGTATGCAGAGCAGCTCCAACCGGTTACCCCTGGATCGTAGCGATGGTATCAACTCCTCCTTTGTTAACGAACGGGATCTGGGGGCTTTTTTATATTGGGCGCCTGCAGAAAAACGTGAGTTACTGAACCGCCTTACAGAAGATGGCCTCAAAGGCTCAGGTGATTATGGCGTTGCAGGTTTTGGGGTATTTAATGGCCAATCGGCCAATCGGCCAGATCAGAATCGCCAGGTGCATGTGGTTGGTCGGTTTTCATGGCCTACCCAATTGTCTAACGGACAAATCATTGAAGCAGGTATTCAGGCTTACACCGGCAAATACACGGTTGCCGATACCACTCGCGGCGTAAAGCTGATCAACCCCGAAGCAAGTTATAAAGATGAAAGAGTAGCTGCTTCCTTTACCTTATATCCACAACCGTTCGGCATCCAGGCAGAATATAATGTAGGAACCGGTCCTGAATACGACCCTTCTACCAACACGATCCAGCAAAAAAGATTACAGGGTGGTTATTTTATCGCCAATTACATGATGAAGCCGGGTAAGATGGTATTGATTCCATTTGCCCGCTACCATTATTATCAGGGAGGTAAAAAGTTTGAACTCGATGCCCGCAGTTACCAGGTAAATGAACTGGAACTTGGGGCCGAATGGCAGATCAACCGTAATGTTGAGCTGGTAGCTATGTATGTTTTTTCCAGCCGGAGGTATGAAGATGCGGCTAATCCTGATAACAAACAAAGTGGCCGTTTACTGAGACTGCAGGCGCAGCTGAATTTCTAAATCCTTGCTGGATAAGGCCTTCAGGACCTCTTAATATTCCGGTAACATTGGAGTTACAATTCGTTAACGCTCCAATAACAAGGCGATAATATTGCCCTTCTACTTTTGCCCGCAAATAAACCTCTTAGTTGTGAGCAAAAAGTTTACCTACCTGTTGTTGTTGGTGTTGATGACCGGACTGCAAGCCGCAGCGCAAACAACAATTAAACTTAGTGGTAAAGTAATCAATACCCAAAATGAACCCGTACCTGGTGCTACTATCGCTGTTGAAGGTGCACAGCAGCGTGTAGCTGCGGATGTGGAAGGTCGTTTCAGCCTGACCCTGGCAGCAGGAAAAAAATATGTATTAAGAGTATCCAGTGCAGGGTACAATACAAAACTGGTAGAAGAAGTTGAACTGAAAGAAGGTGTAGAGAATAATGTTACGATTGTACTTGAAACCAAATCTGAGTTAGGAGAAGTAGTTGTAAGAACTTCTGTTCGTCGCGAAACTACTTCTGCACTGATTAACCTGCAACGTAATAATACAGCTGTATCCAGTGGTATTGCCGCTGATCTGATTAAAAGGACGCCTGACCGTACCACCGGTGAAGTATTGAAGCGGGTGAGTGGTGCTTCCATCCAGGACAATAAGTTCGTAATTGTTCGTGGTTTGAGTGATCGTTACAACGCGGCCTTTATCAACAATGCGCAACTTCCTTCGTCTGAGCCAGACCGTAAAGCTTTCTCTTTCGATGTGATCCCGGCCAACATGATTGATAATATTATTATCAATAAAACGGCTACACCTGAGCTGACCGGTGAATTTGCCGGTGGATTGATCCAGGTACAAACAAAAGATATTCCTACCAAAGATTTCCTTTCTGTTGGTGTTCAGTTCGGTTTCAATACCAACTCTACTTTCAAAGATTTTATCAGTAACCCCAGAACATCCACTGACTGGCTGGGTTTTGATGACGGTACCCGTAAATTTCCTGCAGGTTTCCCGGGCTCTCCCCAGGAATACCGCGGACAGAATGTGAATGATCAGATTGCCGATTCGAAGTTGTTCCGGGATGATGTGTATGCGCAGCGCACTACCACGGCTCTTCCCATCATGACATATAATATTGCCTACGGTAGTTCCAGAGTCTTGAAAAATGATGCCAAATTGGGTTTGATTGCCTCTGTAGTGTATCGTAACTCAATGATCCGTTATAATGTAGATCGCCAGTTTACGCAAAATGATGGCACCCCGATTTTCCAGTTTGAAGACAAGCAAAACCGGTATCAGACAAACCTGGGTGCGTTGATTAACCTTACCTATTCTCAAAAGAAAAATAAGATCTCTTTCAAGAATATTTACAATCGTTTCTACGACGATAATTACTTCGTACGCGGCGGTGTGAATAATAACCGTAACCAGAACGTTGATTTTTATTCCTCTTTCCTGAATCAACGGAACTTTTTCAGCAGCCAGTTGGAAGGTGATCATCAACTTTCGATTGCTAAAGCAAAATTCCGCTGGAATGCCGGTTATTCTTTAGTTACCCGTGATCAGCCTGATCTTAGAACTCAACAGTACACCCAGGCTTTTGGAAGTAATATCAAACAAATTGATCCGGATGACTCCCGTCGTTTCTGGTCAGACCTGCAGGATCATACGATAACCGCTTCAGGTGCATTTACCATTCCCTTCGAACTTTTTGGTGAGAAGCAGAATTTCAAATTCGGTGGTTCTACAATTGTACGTTTCCGTGATTTCCAGTCGAGAATCTTCCGGTACCGCGAAGCAAGTCTGCCGAATTTCAATGATGATCTCGTGAGTTTACCTTACGACCAGATTTTCAACCGTAACAACTTTGGCATCAATGGTTATGTGATGGATGATTTTACCGGGAACTCTGACAAGTATTTTGGTATATCCGCCATCAATGCTGGATTCCTGATGTTTGACAATAAATTGAGTGATAAGGTTCGATTGGTTTGGGGTGGTCGATTGGAGTTTTTTGAGCAGTATCTGACATCCAAAGATGTTACTGCCAAGCGTATTAATGTGAATACAGAAACCTACGATTTCTTACCTTCTGTAAACCTGACCTATTCAATCAATACCACGCAGAACATTCGTTTTGCGGCCTTCCAGACCGTTGCTCGTCCGGAGTTTCGGGAAATTGCACCCTTCCAGTTTTTCGACTATGAATCCAATTATGGAGTATCTGGTAATCCTGATCTGAAGCGGACAAAAATTTTGAACCTGGACTTGCGTTACGAGATCTACCCAAGAGCAGGAGAGGCTTTCACCATTGGCGCCTTCTACAAACGGTTTACGGATCCGATCGAATTCCGCCTGGACCCGGGTTCCAATGCCGACCGCCGCTTGTACTTCTACCAGAATGCATCGGAAGCCAATACCTATGGTGCGGAATTGGAGATTCGCAAAAACATGGACTTTTTGGGTGATAGTAAATTCTTTGATAATATGACTGCTTTCGGAAACTTTACCTACCTGTTTTCAGATGTGAGCTTCCCGGATGCAACATCAGCCGGACAGTCGATCAACTCCAACCGTCCGATTCAGGGACAATCGCCTTACCTTATCAATGGTGGATTGCAGTATTCAACTGACAATGGATTAAATGCAACGGTTTTATATAACCGAATCGGTCCCCGCCTGGCACTGGTAGGTAATGGAGAGTTTCCTGATATCTATGAACGCCCCCGTCACCTGCTGGATTTCCAGTTATCTAAGCGGATTCTGAATAAAAAGGGAGAATTGAAACTGACTTTCTCCGACATTCTGAACAATGAGATTTATCTCTATGAGAACGTGGGTGGCAGTAAGGAATTCAATAAAGGGAACGGAGACCGGCTCTTCAGTTCCTATCGCCCTGGTACCAATATTTCCATTGGATTCACCTATGATTTCGATTTAAGAAAATAAACAACTATAAACTCTACTCAACTATTTAAACTGTATAAAATGAAATTGGTAAAACAATTTGCCCTCATCGCGATTAGTGCGGTAACCATTACTTCCTGTATTAAGGTAGAAGTGGGTGATACAATTAATAATCCCGGTGGTGGCACCGATACAACAGCCCGTGTTCTAAACGGTACCATTGATGAAAGCGTAACCCTTACTCGTGGAACCTGGACCCTGAAAGGATACGTATATGTAAATAATGGCGCTGTGCTGACGATCGAGCCAGGTACCATCATTAAAAGTGATGTAAGTGATAAAGGTGCCCTGATCGTTGAGCGTGGTTCCCGCCTGGTGGCTGATGGTCGTCCGGATGCTCCAATCGTATTTACTTCTGGTCGCCCAGCCGGTGAGCGTGCACCTGGCGATTGGGGTGGTATCATTCTCCTGGGAAATGCACCAACCAACCGTCCGCAATCTCCTGCTCCCATTATTGAGGGAGGCGTTAACCGTCCTTATGGTGGAACCAATGCGGCAGATAACAGTGGAACACTGCGTTATGTACGTATCGAGTTCTCTGGTATCGCTGCCGAGCCCGGATCAGAGATCAATGGTTTAACACTTGGTGGTGTAGGTTCCGGTACAATTATTGAAAATGTGCAGGTTTCTTACGGTGCAGATGATGCTTATGAGTTCTTTGGCGGTACTGTAAATTGTAAAAACCTGATTGCTTTTGGTACCATGGATGATGACTTTGACTTCGATTTTGGTTACCAGGGTAAAATTCAGTTTGCCGTTTCCCTGCGCGACAAGCCAGCGGATACTGACCAGGCCAATGGTATCGAATGTGATAACGATGGGTCAGGTTCAAATGCTGAACCGTTTACCCGTCCTTACCTTTCCAACCTTACTTTGATTGGACCTTACGATACAACCGGTTCTAATTCCAACCACGGTTTTTCCAATCGTTGGAGAAGAGCTACCCGTTTTGTATTGAACAATTCCTTGTTGATTGGTCATCGCCGTGCTGGTTTCTCAATGGAATCTGCAGCAACTGCCCAGGCATACAAAGATGGTTTGTCTGAATTCAAAAATAATATTGTAGCTGTTTACACCAGACCTTACAACGTACAGGATGATGGTGCGAAGACAGTGTTTGCTACAAATGATATTCTTCAGACAAAAGCGGAATCAGAAGGTAACAGAACACTTGCTTCCCGTGATGCAGTTCAGTTGAATGATCCGTTCAACTTAAACGCTCCTAATTTCCTGCCCAAAGCTGGTTCACCCGCTTTGACTGGAGCAAGTTTTACCGGTATGGATAGTTTCTTCACCACCACCACCTATATTGGTGCATTCGGAACTTCCAACTGGGCACAGGGCTGGTCCAGCTTTAATCCTCGAGCAAACGTTTATTAATAATTCCTAAACTCTTATTGCCGCTTTGTGATAAATCGCAAAGCGGCAATTTATTTTTGGACAAATGAGATACCTTCTTTTCTTCGGGTTACTGGTTACATTTTTTTCTTGCGCTGAAAATAAAAAAGCCATAGGAGATAGCCAGTTTCCACAAATGGCTGCTGTTGATAGTATACAGGTATTGTTTTATGATAAGGAAGATGAAGATCGTTTTTATACCTATCTTATTAATTCAGATAATTCAAAAATCAGTGGTTTGATCAACGATTTGCGTTATGACACCATCGCACCTGTTAGCTGCACCCGGCAGGGTAAAATTTATTGCTTTGTAGATGGTGCAATCTACAATACCGTATACTTCAACCTGGATTGTAAAATCCCCCATTTCAGGTACATCAAAAATGCCCGGCTATATCATTTCCCGATGTCGGGCGAAAACCGGCAACAGTTAGCGACCTGGAGAAATGAAGCGATTGCTCCTTAGTAAACTGACGTTTACTTAACCTCCCCTTCATAATTCGGTAATAAGAGAACCTGAGATTTGTGTCTCAGTTGTTGTGTTTTCAATAGCAGCAAGATTTTCTCATGCAGTTTAGAACCCGGACTATTTCTATAGTCCGGGTTTTGTATATTGAGTGATGTTCACCAAAAAAGACTGGTTAAGCGCTTTTTATGCGGCACTGATTGCTTTTTGCCTCTATTCCAGCCTGTTTGCCTTTCGGAAGGCATTTAATGTGGCAGCTTTTGAAGGGTTTAGCCTGGCCGGACTCGATTATAAAATTATCCTGGTCATTACCCAGGTTGCTGGCTATATGGCTAGTAAATTTTATGGTATCAAGTTCATCGCTTCTATGAAAAGAATGGGGAGGGGCAGACTGATTCTGATCCTCGCCGGTGTTGCCTGGCTTTCCTGGCTGGCATTCGGACTGATCCCCGCCCCTTATAACTGGCCCTGTCTTTTTTTTAGTGGCTTTCCGCTTGGGATGCTTTGGGGTATTGTATTCTCCTATGTAGAAGGCCGGCGTATGACTGATTTTATCAGTGCGGCACTTGCGGTCAGTTTTATTTTCGGATCAGGGCTTGCCAAATCCGTTGCTTCCTTTGTGATGGAACAGCTCGGTGTTTCGGAATACTGGATGCCTTTTACCACTGGTGCCATTTTTGCCCTGCCATTGATTTTTTTTGTGGTACTGATGGAAAAAATTCCACCCCCATCCAAAGAGGATATCCGGCATCGTACGGTGCGATTGCCCATGACCGGTAGTCAGCGTATGCTACTGGTTAAAACCTACGGCCCAGGTTTGTTTTTACTGGTACTGGTATATTCATTGGTGACTATTCTAAGAGAAGTGCGAGACAGCTTTATGGCAGATATGTGGCGCGATTCAGGGGATCAATTTAACCTAAGTGTCTTTGCTCAAACCGAAACGATTATCACTCTAGTTTTACTGATTCTGATCGCTTCCATGGTGCTGGTTAAAAAAAACTTCAAAGCGTTGATGCTTACCCATTGGATTATGGGGGTCGGTTTTTTATTAAGCCTGCTGATTACCATTGCTTATAGGCAGCAGGCTGCAACCACATTTTACTGGATGTTAGGGGTAGGGTTAGGCTTGTATCTTGTGTATATTCCATTCAACAGTATTTTATTTGATCGTTTGATTGCCAGTTTTCGTGTAACCGGCAACGTTGGATTTCTTATTTACCTGTCAGATTCATTTGGTTACTTGGGAAGTGTCACTGTTTTGCTGAGCAAATCAGTATTTAATATTCAGTTGTCCTGGTTGAATTTTTACCAGGAACTGGTTCTTGTAACAGGAATTATAGGATTGATAGCAACTGCTGCTTCAATGTTTTATTTCAGAAATAAATTTAATAAAGGGGAAGTGGCCCCGGCATCCTGAGTCGCAATTATCAATGAATAATCTGCTAACTTCAATTTCCGAAATCAGCCGGATTCCTGCTTAATACTATTAAATACGAAATAACTTTAGCAGGCAATAAACAGAACAACATGAAAAAAACAAGATTAGTGGTTTTGCTCTTGATGCTGCTAAACGGCTCTTTTCTGCAGGCGCAAAACCTGGTTACTGGTAGCTTCAATATTCGTTATGCAAATCAGAATGATACTGGCAACCTTTGGGTTGATCGAGCACCTGTTTGTGCAGCCCTCATTCGCTTTCACCAATTTGACATTGTTGGTACACAGGAAGGATTACGCCACCAGTTGGATGATTTACAAAGTTCGCTTCCGGGTTATGCTTTTTATGGTGTCGGCCGGGATGATGCCAAAACAAAGGGCGAGCACTCTGCTATTTTTTACAAAAAAGATCGTTTTCTGGCAAAAGACAGTGGTGACTTCTGGTTATCTGAAAAACCGGATGCACCCGGCTGGGGTTGGGATGCCAAACACAATCGGATCTGTACCTGGCTTAAATTGGAAGATAAAAAAGCGAAGAAAATATTTTATGTGTTTAATGTCCACTATGATCACCAGGGAGTAGTTGCAAGAACTGAAAGCAGCAAACTGATCTTAAAGAAAATCCAGGCTATTGCCGGAAAAAATCTGGTCGTTTTGATGGGCGATTTTAACGGAAATCACCAATCCGACTGGTATTTACAGATTCAAAACAGTTCAAATCTGAAAGATACCTATACCCTGGCCAAGGACCCCTATGTAAACAATGGTAGCTTTAACAGCTTCCGTCCTTTTCCCAAATCAAAGGATATTATAGATCATATCTTTATTAGCAAGCCGTTTAAGGTAATGCGGTACGGAATCCTGACAGATACCTACCATGGGAAATTTCCATCTGATCACTACCCGGTTTTAGCAGAACTGAGCTATTAATTTCCACCGATTTTTCTTTGCTGCCTTACGCTGTAGCGTAGGGCAGTTTTTATTTTATCCCTCGCCCCTCGTAGAAGATAGTGTGAATCCAATCGTTGTTCCTACATCCGGTTTACTGCGTACGTGCATAGATTCACCGTGTGCTTCGATGATATGTTTGCAAATGGCAAGGCCCAGTCCGGTGCCGCCTTTGTCGCGGCTGCGGGCTTTGTCCGTACGATAAAAACGTTCAAATATGCGGGGTAAATGCGCTTCTTCAATGCCTATTCCGTCATCACTAACTTCCACCAATACCTTGAACTCATCCGTATTGTACACACTGATCACAATACTACCGCCTGCCTTACCGTATTTGGTGGCATTGGATATCAGGTTAATCATAACCTGACGGATTCTCTCCTTGTCTGCAAAAACGTAAACCGGCGCCTCACATCCTTTTTTAATGGAAGCTGAAATCTCCTTTTGACTCAGTTTGATGGAAAGGGATTCAATCACTTCACGGATCAGGTCCTGCACCACAAAGTACTGTTTGTATAATACCTGTTCACCACTTTCAAGTCTTGAAATTTCATCCAGGTCATTCATGAGGTTTACCAGGCGATCAACATTTCGGCTGGTATTTTCCAGGAAACGTTTCCGAACATCCGGGTTTTCCATTGCGCCCCCAAGTAGCGTATCAATATATCCCTGTATAGCGAAAATCGGCGTCTTGAATTCATGCGCCAGGTTCTGCAGAAACTCTTTTCGAAATGCTTCATTCTTTCGTAACACCTCGATCTCTCCCTGCCGCTGTACTGCCCATTTCTCAACGTCTTCCTTTACCTCATCAATACTTTTCTGGGGTATAATGTATTTGTTGTAAAACTCCTCTCTTTTGGTTGCCTTGGTCTGGTAAATGAACTTATAAATCAGCTTGATCCGGCGATAGATGAATTGCTGCAAAAAATAAAATATGAGGAGGTAGGCAACCAGAAATAAAACCGCAAAGGAGGCGAGGGCGATGAGCCAGTCGTCTACCAGTATAAAATTAGCTAGTCCCACCAATGCCGATATGGCAAATGCCAGCACAGCACTTACCTGCCTCGGAGATAAATTTTTGAATTGGATCATAAATCAAACTTGTATCCAACCCCTTTCACGGTGGTAATACAATCTAATCCCAGTTTTTGCCGGATTTTACGAATATGAACATCAATGGTGCGATCTCCTACGATCACTTCATTGCCCCAAACCTGGTTCAGGATTTCGTTGCGAAGGAATACCCGACCGGGACGGGAAGCGAGTAAATATAATAACTCAAATTCTTTTTTGGCGAGGGTAATCTCCTTGTCGTCCACCATTACCACAAATTTAACCGGATCGATCACCAGGTTGTCTATCATCAGCACACCGGTTCCGGCTTCTTCCTTTTTGGTAACCCTGCGAAAAAGAGCATTCACCCGGCTTGTAAGTAGTTTTGGGCTAATTGGCTTACTGATATAATCATCAGCACCCGTGTCGAGTCCTTTTAATTGGGAGGATTCATCACTCAGGGCGGTAAGAAAAATAATAAGGGTATCCTTGTAGGCGGGCTGGGCTCTCAATAACTCACAGACTTCAACCCCATTCTTTTTGGGCATCATTATGTCCAGAATAATCAGGTCCGGTTTGATCTGTTTGGCTCTCATCAGGGCTTCATCACCGTCTTTGGCGGTATAAACCGTGTATCCTTCCGCCTGCAGATTGTACTGGATTATTTCTAAAATATCCGGTTCGTCATCGGCAATAAGTATCTTTTTATCCCTGTTATCCATTAACGATTTGTTTACGCAAAGTTAACCCTGGCCGCTAAGCAGCCAATTTTCAGCCGATTATGAAATTGTTAAGGGCAATTTTAGTGTTACTGAAACGTTATGCAGGTGTTGCATTGTGTAAATTTGAATCCAAGGCTCCTATCTATGAACAAACTGATACCCTTTTCCAGCCTGGTTTTTGCCAGTCTGGGTTCGATCGCACAGACCTCGGCATCCGGCTTTCAGGCCATGCCGGTTGCTACCTATCCGGTGGAGCGCAGCCGTGTGATCTTTCATGAAAACATCGATAAAGAACAAAAGAAACTCTTTCAGCAGCCGGGCTCCTATGTGAAAGGCTATATTCCGTTGAGTAAGGATGAAACCATCAATACCGCTGTTCGGTACGCGATGGTGGATCAACTGGATGCCATCCAGAAATCAGTTGAGCTGGATTCCCTGCTAAAGGATAATGAAAAAATTAAATATTTAAAAGGGCTGGAAATCCTTGCCAGGAACTTTGGTTCGGGTGCCCGTGCCCGTCAGATCCAGCCTGCTCTGGCTCCCCAAATGGTGGAGCATTTCAGCGAAGCAATGGTGTTGGATAAAAAAAACAAGGGTATTGACCCCGTTGTTGCCAAATCGCATTACTGGGTTGGTAAAATCATTGTGGATTGTTTTACTTACCCAGAAAATATCGGGGTAAAAGCCAGTAAGGATATCCTGCAGATCAAATACCTGCAGTTATATCCTGAGCGCACCATGCCTTTCCTGAAAACCAATTTTGCTTATCCGAAGCGGGATAGCCTGATAGCTGCCGAAGCTCGCCGTGATCCTCGTAAGGTCTATGATTATGCAGCTTCTAATGATGCGTTGGCCAGGTATATCCGCATTCACCCTGATCCGGTGGTGAAAGTAATTGCCGAAATGGCTTCAAGTCGCAGTGGGCAATTGTATTTTCCCTTCATAGATGAAATTTACCGCGGTAAAATGTCTTTTGAAGAGGTGGATAAGGTAAAAGACAACGACCTTGAATATTATCGACTGATGGTGAAAACACGCCTCAGCCACACAGAACGGATGCTGCAGAAGGATACCCCGATGGAGCGGAAAGCCCTGCTCGAACGAATGGATAACAAGGCCCGCCAGTATTTCATCAGCCAGATCAATGGGTTGCATAATTCCCCTGACCCCGTTCGCTTTAAAGTGATTGAACCCCTGAGTCCTCAGGAACTCTATTATCTCTGTGTATTGGGCGAAGATGAAATTTACACCTCCAGCTACCGGGGTGTTTTCAAAAGGATCATTACCAAATTGAAAGGAACCCCCACCGATAGTCTGTTCATGAGTATGAATTTTGACTATTTCAGGAAGTTCATCAAAATGGCAGCAGCATATAATGAATTGGACACCCTGCTTAAACTAATGCCGGATTCCAATGCAACCGTTCTGATGAAGTCGTTCATGTTTGGCCTGGAAAAAACCACCAACATCAATAGTGTAGAGGATGCGGTGGATGTAGCAGACGCTTATTCCAGCATTTTTGAAAAGAATAAGGTATTGGCCGCCAATATGCTGGAAGAGGCCCGTCTGAACTATGAACGCAATGTACAGAACGGTGATCTGAATGGACAGAAGATTTACCAGATCGAAAAAACCTTGTTTGAATCGGCGGATACTACTTCGAAAGTCGATTTATCAAAAGCCCTGGGCATACCTCCGGTATACACGGTGCCATTTGAACGGCTGGCCGACTCTGCCGGGCGGGTCATACAGCAGGTCTTTTTCTACGGCGATGATGATAAGGATGGTCAGGTTTCCTTCGCAAATTTCATGACACTGTTTAAGGGCAAACCTGATTGGGCGGTTACCGAAAACAAAGATTTTGTAACCATCAAATCCACCAAAGGGAAGCCGGTATGGATCTTTGCGAACAAACCACTGTACGGATTAGATGATCCGGATGCCAAAGCCCAGGCCAAATTGCAGGAATACCTGGACCAAAATCAGTTGTATCCAACTGTATATATCCACCGTGGACATAGTTACCATGTGAAGTCATCCCTTAACCAGATTACTCCCAGTGCCCGAATTGTGGTGCTTGGATCCTGTGGAGGGTATAATAACCTGAATGATGTGCTGACCATTAGTCCGGATGCCCATATCATATCTTCCAAGCAAATTGGCACAAGGGCAGTAAATGAACCAATATTGAATTCAATTAATACATCCCTGAGAAATGGGGCTGCAATTGAATGGATGCCCATGTGGATGGAGCTTGGCAAGCTTTTCACAGGTGAGGCAAAAGAGCGCTTTGATGATTATATCCCACCCTATAAAAACCTGGGTGCGATCTTTATCAAAGCCTACAGAGGGGTAGAAGAGGAAGAGTAATATCTTTGCGCCATGTCATCGACCTCTGGCAATAAGAAGATATTTGATTGGACATTATTAAGAAGGGTATTCAGCCTAGCCGCACCTTATCGGAAAAAAGTGATGTTATCACTGGGCCTGGCTATTTTGCTGGCCCTGCTGACACCGGTAAGACCCTGGCTGATCCAGATCACGGTAAATAATTACATACGGAACGGGATGCTCGATTGGGTAATCCGAATCACCTTGATTCAATTCGGACTGCTCCTAATAGAGACCTTGTTCCGTTTCTTTTTTACATTCACTACCTCCTGGCTTGGACAAACCGTGGTAAAAAACCTGCGGGTGCGTGTGTTTAATAAAGTAGTGGGATTGAATCTCTCCCAATTTGACGCTACGCCCATTGGTACACTTACCACCAGAACGATCAATGATATTGAATCGGTGAATGAAGTTTTTTCAGACGGATTGATTCCCATTATTGCAGATTTTCTATCCATTTTATCGATTTTGTTCGTAATGTTTTGGGTCGACTGGAAACTGGCCCTGATCAGCCTGGCACCTTTCCCTTTCCTGATTCTGGCAACCTATATTTTTAAGGAGAGTGTAAACCGGTCTTTTATCCGGGTGCGAAATGCAGTAGCTGCGCTGAATGCCTTTGTGCAGGAGCATTTGACGGGGATCCAGGTGGTGCAGACTTTTGCGGCAGAGGATAGGGAGTTTAATAAGTTTAAAAAGATCAATAAGGAACACCGGAACGCTAATATCAATGCGATTTTTGCCTATTCTGTCTTTTTCCCGGTGGTTGAAATTGTACTGGCGGTCTCTACCGGATTGCTGGTTTGGTGGGCAGCGAGTCATGCTTTGCAGTTGCCACCCGAGCAGGGTGCTGAGATGGCAGGTAAAATGATCTCGTTTATTTTGTTTTTGAACCTGCTCTTTCGTCCACTTCGGGTGATAGCGGATAAGTTCAATGTGTTGCAGATGGGCATGGTGGCCAGTGAACGGGTATTCAAGGTGCTGGACAATGAAGATTATATCCAAACTGAAGGAAGCTTTGCACCGGATAAGGTAGCGGGTAAAATAGAATTTGACCATGTCTGGTTTGCTTACAAGGATGAGCAATATGTTTTGAAAGATTTGAATTTTACGGTGGAACCCGGTGAAACCGTGGCACTGGTAGGTCATACCGGTAGCGGCAAGACATCAATCATAAGCCTTCTGAACCGCTTGTATCACATAAATAAAGGCAGTATTAAGATTGATGGAGTAGCTGTGGAGGAATATCGGTTGGAAGCATTAAGACGGCAAACCGGTGTGGTGCTTCAGGATGTTTTTCTTTTTTCCGGATCGGTGCTTGAAAACATAACCCTTCGTAATCCTGCCATCAGTCGAGATCAGGTTGAGCGTGCTGCTAAAATGATCGGGGTGCATGAATTTATTGAGTCGCTGCCTGGTGGTTATGATTATAAAGTAATGGAGCGGGGGGCAACGCTATCTTTAGGTCAGCGGCAGATTCTGTCCTTTATCCGGGCACTTTTATATGATCCGAGTATTTTGATCCTCGATGAAGCCACTTCCAGCGTGGATACGGAAAGTGAGCAACTGATTCAGCAGGCGATCGACAACCTGATATCGGGACGTACCGCAATAGTAATTGCGCACCGCCTGAGTACCATTCGAAAGGCGGATAAGATCATTGTGTTGGATAAAGGGGAGATCCGGGAAATTGGTTCTCATGAGGAACTGTTGGAGCGAAAGGGCTATTACCACAGTTTGTACGAGTCGCAGTTTGAGAAGGGGTAGGGAAGGGGCATGGAAGGGAGACAAAGGAGACGGGAGGCAAAGGAGGAGAGAAGAATGGAAGAGGGGGGAAAGGAAGATCGACGTTTGGAAGAGACTGGACTCAGGGAACTGTAAACATACGTATTGGGCTTAACTCAAACCAAAAACCCGAGAGCCAGATTTTTGACATAAAGATTCAACCTTTATATTTAATTTGTTTATATACAATAAGTTATATATTTTTTTAACATTTCCTTTCTCAATGGAATGGCCCTAAATGATCAATTATCGCCAATTTCACAGGTTTCTGCTGGTTGCAGTTACGTCTCCTTTGCCTCCTCTGTCTCCTTTGTTTTCCCTCTCCCAACTTCATAATTCATAATTCCTACTTCTAACTTCATAATTCCTCCTCCATAATTCCTCCTTCCTCCCTATCTTTGCGCAAAATTTTGAAACGGCATGGCAAGGAAAAGCGTCAAATCTTTACTGGTAGCGACTTTCAGCGCATTTTTGGTATGTTTCGGAACCACTGTTCTGGCCAATGAGGGTGATGACCACGGGAAAGCTGAAAAATTTGATGCCGGTAAAGCCATCCTGCACCATATTGCTGATTCACATGAATGGCATTTTTTTACCATTGGTGAAACGCATGTAACACTGCCGCTGCCAGTTATTGTTTATTCTCCACAACGCGGTCTCAGCATATTTTCCTCCTCCAAATTTCACCACGGTGAAACCGTTCATGAGGGGTATAAACTGGATCATGATCATATCGTGCCGGTTGATACCAGCGGAAATGTGGATGCCTCCGTTAAGGTCTACGATTTTTCCATGACCAAAAACGTGGTACAGATGCTGCTGGCGGTAATTACGCTGGTATGGATCATGACCGGAATTGCTAAAAAGTATACCGTAAACGGTGCCAATAAAGCTCCTTCTGGCTTACAAAATGCGGTTGAACCGGTAATCACTTTTGTTCGGGATGAAGTTGCCAAACCCAACCTGGGGCATAAGTACCAGAAATACCTGCCCTACCTGTTAACTGTATTTTTCTTTATTCTTATTAATAACCTGTTTGGTCTTCTGCCAGGTGCAGCCAACGTAACTGGTAATATTGCTTTCACAGCATTGCTTGGAATTATTTCGTTTATAGTTATTCTTTTCAGCACCAATGGCCATTTCTGGGGACATATATTCTGGCCTCCGGGAGTACCCTTTCTGGTGAAGTTGATCCTTATACCTGTGGAACTGCTGGGTGTGTTTATCAAGCCCGCTGCATTGATCATACGTCTTTTTGCGAACATGACAGCTGGTCACATTGTAATCCTGAGTTTTGTATCCCTGATCTTCATATTCGGGCAAATGAGTACAGTGGCTGGATGGGGCTTCTCTCCCGTATCCATCGCCTTCTCAGTATTCATTTATGTAATTGAATTGCTGGTTGCCTTTATCCAGGCATTTATCTTCACCAACCTGACAGCCGTGTTTATTGGTCAGGCAATGGAAGGTGATCACCATGAAGATGCAGCTGGTCATAAAGATCCTGTGGTACTTTAATTAATATTCAACTTTTTTTTATAAAACACAAAACACAAATTGTATGTCTATCATGAACATCCTGTTGGAAGTAGGTCAGGCTCAGTTGGGTGGCGCAATCGGTGCCGGACTGGCTGCGATCGGTGCTGGAATCGGTATCGGTCAGATCGGTAAAGGTGCGGTTGAGTCTATCGCTCGCCAGCCTGAAGCTGCCAACGACATTCGTGGAAACATGATCCTGACTGCAGCGTTTATCGAGGGTGTTGCTCTTTTCGCTGTAATCGCGGGTCTGCTGGCGGTACTGACCACCTAATCCACGCAAAAAAATTAGCTGGTCCGGAGCACAGGGCCGAGGACCAGCCAATTTTGAAGAGAGAGGTGAGACGTGAGATGTGAGATGTGAAAAAAGAAAATAAATTGACCTTTTAAATTAATAAAATGGAATTATTACTGCCTGCTTTAGGATATTTCGTTTGGACCCTGGTAGCTTTCCTGATTGTATTCTTCATTTTGAAGAAATTTGCCTGGAAGCCCATCATTTCCTCTCTTTCTGAAAGAGAAAAAAATATCGCTGATTCCATTGCGACCGCTGAAAAAGTGAAGCTGGATATGGCCCAGATGAAGAACGAGAATGAAGTGCTGATGGCCAAAGCCCGTGAAGAACGTTCACAGTTGCTGAAGGAAGCAAAGGAGCTGAAGGATAAAATTGTTAACGAAGCGAAAGAGCAGGCCAAGGTGGAAGCATCTAAAATAATGGCAGATGCCCAGGCTACCATTGAGCAGCAGAAGAATGCAGCTCTTACGGACGTGAAGAATGTAATCGGTAATATGGTAATCGAAGTAACGGAGAAGGTTATTCGCCGCGAACTGGCTTCCAAAGCTGAGCAGGAAAATTATATCCGCAGTCTAGCTAATGAGCTGGGAACTGCATCACGCAATTAAGTGAGCATTCCAACAAGTTTAGGAATCAAGGAATACAATTCGAAAAAATAAATTATGCGCAATACACGTGTTGCCAGAAGATACGCAAAAGCCCTGATGGACATAGCGGTTGAAACCAACCAGGTGGAAACTGTTAAGAAGGATGTTGATCTGCTGAAGGTTGCAACAACCGGTGAATTGGATCTTGTCCTGAAAAGTCCGATTATTCGTCAGGACAAAAAACAGGCTATTTTCTCTGCAATATTTGAAGGGAAAGTGAGTCAGCTTACCAGCATGTTCTTCCGCTTATTATTCGAAAAGGGTCGTGAAATTGTACTTCCTGAAATACTGGACGCATTCAATGCCTCTTATCGTAAGATGAAGGGAATTGAAATTCTGGAACTTACTACAGCGGTTGCTGTATCCGATGAGGTTAAAGCAAGCATCGTTGACAATTTTAAAAAGATGCCGGAATACAGTGCCAATACTTTTGAGGTTAAAGAAAAGCTGGATGAATCCATACTTGGTGGCTTTCTAGCTCAAATAGGGGATAAGCTGTATGATGCCAGCATCCGGAATGATTTGCAGGCAATCAAAAAGCAGTTCGTAGAGAACATGTATATTCAGAAAATCAGATAACAAAACAAACGTCTAAATAAAGCTATATGGTAGACATTAAACCAGATGAAATATCAGCGATACTGCGCCAGCAGCTGAGCAACTTCAACGCTTCTGCCGACCTGGAAGAAGTTGGTACCGTTTTGCAGGTGGGTGATGGTATCGCCCGTGTATACGGACTGAGCAATGTGCGCGCAGGTGAGCTGGTTGAATTTGCCAACGGAGTAAAAGCAATCGCCCTGAACCTGGAAGAAGACAATGTGGGTGTGGTATTGATGGGTGAGTCATCCGAAATTAAAGAAGGTGATAAAGTAAAAAGAACCGGCCAAATCGCTTCTATTAAAGTAGGTGATGGTTTGGTAGGGCGTGTTATTAATACCCTGGGCCAGCCAATTGACGGTAAAGGTCCTGTTTCCGGAGACCTCTATGAAATGCCACTGGAGCGTAAAGCGCCGGGTGTAATTTTCCGTGAGCCGGTAAAAGAACCACTTCAGACCGGTATCAAAGCAATTGACGCGATGATTCCGATTGGTCGTGGCCAGCGGGAATTGATCATTGGTGACCGTCAGACAGGTAAAACTGCCATCGCGATTGACACCATCATCAACCAGAAAGAGTTTTTTGATGCGGGCAAACCCGTTTATTGTATATACGTAGCGATTGGTCAGAAAGCTTCTACCATTGCAGGTGTGATGAAGACCCTCGAAGAAAATGGTGCGATGCAGTACACTACCATCGTAGCAGCTTCTGCATCTGACCCGGCTCCTCAGCAGTTCTATGCTCCATTTGCTGGTGCTGCTATCGGAGAATTCTTCCGTGATACCGGTCGTCCTGCCCTGATCATTTATGATGATCTGTCTAAGCAGGCAGTAGCTTACCGGGAAGTTTCCCTGCTGCTTCGTCGTCCCCCTGGTCGTGAAGCATATCCTGGTGACGTATTCTACCTGCATAGCCGTTTGCTGGAGCGTGCAGCAAAAATCATCGGAAAAGATGAGGTTGCCCGGAATATGAATGATCTGCCGGAAAGCATCAAACACCTGGTTAAAGGTGGTGGTTCCCTAACAGCTCTGCCAATCATTGAAACACAGGCGGGGGACGTATCTGCCTATATCCCAACAAACGTAATTTCTATCACCGACGGTCAGATCTTCCTGGAAGGTAACCTGTTCAATGCTGGTATTCGTCCGGCGATCAACGTAGGTATTTCGGTTAGTCGTGTGGGTGGTAATGCGCAGATTAAATCAATGAAAAAAGTTGCTGGAACCTTGAAGCTGGACCAGGCGCTGTATCGTGAGATGGAAGCGTTCTCCAAATTCGGAGGTGATCTGGATCCTGCTACCAAATTGGTGCTTGATAAAGGTGCACGTAATTTGGAAATTCTGAAGCAGCCTCAGTTCGCGCCGTTTTCAGTAGAAAAGCAGGTGGCGATTATTTACCTCGGTACACAAGGTTTGCTGCGGGATGTTCCTGTAAACAAAGTAAAAGAGTTTGAAGAGCAGTTCCTGCATGAGATGGAAGCAAAACTTCCGAATGTACTGGCTGAGTTCAAGAAGGGCGGACTGCCTGAAGATGGCCTGAACAAGATGGTTGAGTTGGCGAAGGGAATTGCAGCGCAGATGAAATAAAGTGAGACGTCAGACGTGAAATGTGAGACTGAAATTCCGATTAATTCATGCTTCACACTTCTTAATTTATATTTCCAAAAGGGTCGTATCTAAAAATACGGCCCTTTTTTAGTAGGATGCCTTTCTCACGTCTCACATCTGACGTCTCACTTCCTCTTATTGTTCCATTCGTCGAAATAATTTTCCCTATTCCTTGCATATGTCAAAAAGGGATGCAATCTTTGTTCTGCGTCTGACATGATCCAATCCTGCTGAATGGCTGTTATCCAGTACCTATGGGCATTTTGATAATCCACCCATAGTTGATCATGAAAAGAACGTACCCGTCGATGTTATGCGCATTGACAATTCTATACAGTAGCCTGTTATTATTGGTTGGTACCTCTCAGGCCCAATCACCTCAGGCAACAACTCCTTTGTTTTTTCATCATCCTGTTTTGATCGAAGGTCAAGCCGGTCAGGTAGGATCAGTTTATAAGTTTACTGGCGTGATTTCAGCTTCCAATGGCCAGCCACTGACAGATTGTGTAGTTCGGGTAGAGGCGTTGTCGGAAGGAGTTGAGTTGCATTCGATCGATCAGGAAGAAAGCAATCAGCTGGCTGCGTTTGAGCCAGTAGTGGAACATCAGCAAACCATTGGGGCAGCGTCTGTAAGTTTCAGTTTTGAGTTTGTTCCTCATGATCCGGCTACCAACATGGATGGTAAATATATTTTTCCAGCCCTTGCCGCTTCACTCTCCGGTTTGAAAGGATTAGAAGATGCACAGGCGTTTGCCGAATGTGCTATTGGTAAAAATGGCCGGGTGTGGGTAAACCGGGAATCGAAAAATATTATGCTAGCCAGGAGCGGAGATGCTTTCCGTGCTCAGTATAAATGGAGTAATGAAGATGAAATTTTTTCAGTAAATGCTGCACCGGTAGTATTTGCTAACCAGGAAGTAAGTGGCTTCAGAATAAAAATGGGTGTAAACAGTAAGGGTAGTCCGTATAAAGGTCGCTCCGTTTATAACCTCTTGTTGACAGAATCTGTTCCTGTTAGTCTTGCTGGAAACGCTGTTCACTTTGCCTCCCTGGTAAAAAAAATCGACATATTACCAGAATGGATAGGATATGAAGCTGTTGTAGCTGTCCAGGATACCAGTAAGGTTAAAACATTAAAAAAGTTACCGCTTTCCAATGATCTGTTGGTGTTTATTCCAGATGAAATGGTGCAAAAGAAAGTTGTAATAAACATCTATAACCAGAAAGGGGAATTAAAAAGAAAAATAATTGAAGAAAAAGCTCCCCAACAATTATTGGTTGAAATCGGAGATCTGGCAGCAGGATCCTACAAAATAGAAGTACAATCTGATGATAAGAAGTTTACTATGCTAACCATCCGGTCTTCACAGTTGTAGTAAGTTTTCATATTCTTCTCTCCACTCCTCTGAATTACACATCCCTGATCGTTCCAATGCCTGTGGGTTCCGATTTGTTAACCCCAACGCATTACAATGAAAACGTCGTACCCCCTGAACAAACAGTTCATGCTTTTAGGCATGCTGTTACTTAAAGTGCTGGTTGTAAGCGCTGCTGATCGTATCGGACTGGAAAATTTTTCCGCTAAATGGGAAAAGAACCAGGTTGTTCTGAAATGGACAGCAGCAGTAGAAAAAAACTTTAGTCATTTCGCCATCGAAAGAAGTATAAATGGTGAGCAGTTTAAGGAAGTGGCAATCTATTTTACGGAAGGTGATACCCGGTTAAAGAGCAGTTATGCTTATACCGATAAATTCCTTCCTACTAAAAATAAGGTTTTGTATTACAGGTTAAGGTTGATCAATAAAGATGGAACCATCCAATATTCTTCTCCGCAACAGGTAAACCGGGACGCAGCTGAAACTATGCGGCTAAGTCTTTATCCCAATCCGGTACAACGTACTGTGGTCGCTGCACTTCCGCAGCAATGGAACCAACAGGAAGTTATATTGGAATTGTATAACGGAAATGGACAGTTGCTGAAAACCAGGGTTGAGAAAAGAGCTTCAGTAGCACTGAGTATGGATCTTGATGATGTGGCGCCCGGCTGGTATATTCTAAAAGCCCGGACCGCTTCTGAATCAATACATGCCCGGTTGGTGAAGACGAAGTGAGAAGTGAGACGTGAGAAGTGAGACGTGAGAAAATAATTTGATGGAACCACTAAACCGAACCGTATGGACTTGAACCGAAGATCAAAAAACGGTTCTGTGCCGGGAGAATACCGCCTTCCTTCTTCCCCACAGACTGTTGTAAATAAATGGATCACAATTGGAGTATTGGCTGTGATTTGGCTTGGACTGGTTATCAGTCTGCTCCAGCAATAAGAGTGTATAGTTTTAAAGGGTACGATCAACAAGGCCTGGCTAGTCTTAGTCGGGCCTCTATTTTTTTTGTTTGGTTTATATTGTAAACTAGTTTATATTTGATAAAAATTAGAGCATTGAACCACCTTATCCTGCTTCTTCTGCTTTTCATCAGCCAACTGGCTGCCCTTGGTCAAACAACTCTCAGGGGAAGATTACTTACGCCAAAGGGCAAACCGGTTCCTGGTGCCAGTTTGGCAATAAAAGATAGCTACGATGGAGCTACTTCCGATTCTACCGGCCGGTTTCAGTTTGAAACCACAGAAAAGGGAAGACAACTGCTACAGGTAACGGCTATAGGGTATAAACCGGTGGAAGAATGGCTGGAGCTGAATGGAAGCCCGGTTGATCTTCAATTGATCCTAAAGGAAGCCATAGATGAATTAAAAGCAGTTGTGGTTACTGCAGGCAGCTTTGAAGCCAGTGATACGAAACGAACTACGGTATTGAGTTCAATTGATGTGGTAACTACAGCCAGTGCAAACGCAGATGTTACAGCTGCTCTTCGCACGCTGCCCGGTACACAACAGATAGGAGAGAGGGAAGGACTGTTTGTGCGGGGTGGAAGTGGTGAGGAAGCCAGGGTATTTATAGATGGTACTTTGGTAAATAATTTCTTTTATTCTGCACTGCCCGACCTGGCAACAAGGGGTCGTTTTTCTCCCTTTTTGTTTAAGGGAACGGTGTTTAGTTCCGGCGGTTATTCTGCACTATATGGTCAGGCTCTTTCTGGTGCATTAATACTTGAAACCATCGATCTGCCAGACCAAAGTTCAGCTTCTTTAGGAGTGTCTTCCGTTGGTTTGAGTGGAGGTTATCAACACCTTAACAAAAAGAAAACAGCCAGTTGGGGTGCGAATTACGGTTATACCAATCTGTACCCCTATTTCCAATTGGTAAAACAGCGGCCGGATTATTTTCGTATACCCGCTTTTCATGGTGGAGATGCCAATTTCAGAATAAAAACTTCCAAAACCGGCATCCTGAAATTTTATAGTACCATACAGGCCAATCAGCTAGGTATCCGAACACCGGATATTGACTCCGGCAGTCTTAAAAATGCATTCGGACTAACTAACTATAACATCTATACGAACCTTGCCTGGAAGGAACGTCTTGGAAAAAAATGGAAACTATTTCTTGGTACTTCCTATAGTTTAAACCGGGATGATATCGAAAATCGGTTACAGGACCAGGACAATAAAGATCAGTTTATCCCAGTGCAGCCTTATGTATCCAAATCTTTTGATGTGGATGCGAGCGGAAGCCTTTTGCAAGTTAAAACTGTATTTGATCGACGCCTTGGTTCCGGTTTATCGGTACTTCGTTTTGGCGGGGAGTGGCTCTATTTTAAAGACAATGTGAAATTCCGTGATACCATCAGCCGCAATAACCTGCAGGAAGACCAGTTCAAAGCTGGTTTTGCTGAACTGGATGTGTACATCACCAATAACCTGGCTGCTAAGCTGGGCACCAGGGTGGAGCATTCTTCGCTATTGAACCGTGCTAATATTGTACCCCGACTTTCAATGGCCTACAAATTGGGCGAAAAAGGACAGGCTTCCCTTGCATATGGCATTTTTTTTCAGAAACCTGAACGCAATCAGTTATTGCTGAACCCGGATCTTCGCTTCACCAAAGCAGCTCATTATATCGCGAATTACCAGGTAATCAACAGTTCATATACTTTCCGGGCTGAAGTCTTTTATAAAAAATACGAGGAGCTTGTTAAAACTTTTCCATCTGCCGATAATAGCGGTGATGGATATGCGAAGGGTATTGAATTTTTCTGGCGCGATAAAAAAACGATTGAAGGTGTTGATTATTGGGTGTCTTATTCTTACCTGGATACCAAAAGGGATTACCTGAATTTCCCTGGAAGTCTGCAGCCTAATTTTGCCGCTAATCATACCGCCTCACTGGTTGTAAAGAAATTCATCACTAAGTGGAAGACCCAATTCAATGCGTCCTATTCTTTTGCAACAGGAAGACCTTATTACAATATCCGTTTTGACCAGGGGGCCAATAAATTCATACTTGCTGATCAGGGTAAAACGATTCCCTTCAATAATCTGAGCCTGAGTGTTAATTTCCTGCCGGCAATAGGAAAAACGGGTGCCAAATCTTTTACTGTATGGGTGTTATCGATTAATAACGTACTTAATCAAAACCAAATTTTCAATTATAACTATTCCTACGATGGTTTAACCAGAAGACCGATTCGTCCGGCTGCCAACCAGTTCTTTTTCATTGGCTGCTTTTTCAGTTTTGGTGTAGATCGTTCACAAGATGTAATCAATAGTAATCTTTAAATATCAATTGTTATGAAACAAACAGCCTTTCTCTTATTATTAATGATGGGTAGTTTTTCTTTGTTTGCTCAATCTGAAAAATACCAGAAAGCTATGCAACAACGCATCGCTGAAATGGAAACAGCAGTTCAAAATGGAAACATGCCTGCACTCGCCAATACTTTTGAACGAATAGCAGATGCTGAAAAAAACCAGTGGCTTCCGTATTATTATGCCGCCTATTGTCAGGTTATGACGGCCCTGCTGGAGCAGGATAAATCAAAGGTGGATCCAATTGCGGATAAAGCAGAAGTGCTGCTTAAGAAGGCAGAGGCGTTGGCCGGGGGAGCCAATAGTGAAATAAATGTCATATATAGTATGATTGCAACAGCTCATCTGACAGTGGATCCTGCAGCTCGTTGGATGCAATATGGACAAAGTTCTTCGGCTTTCCTGGAGAAGGCCAAAGCCCAGGATCCCACTAATCCGCGTCCGCTTTACCTGGAAGGGCAATCCAAATTTTATACACCAGAGCAATTCGGGGGAGGGAAAGCTGCTGCAGCCCAGGTGCTGGAAAAAGCGATCGCTATGTTTGATCAGTTCAAGCCTGCTTCAGAACTCCATCCAACTTGGGGGAAAGCAGCTGCACAATATTTCTTAGCTCAATGCAAATAAGATGGAAAGAAGAGTACAACCTGAAATACCAATGAGCAGTGCTGAAAGCCTGATACTGATCGAATCCATGATTAATAAGGCAAAAAATCAATTTAGTGAAGATGGCCATCTGTATCAGTTATGGGGATGGGTGGTTTTTATTTGCAGCCTCGGTCAGTACATTGGTATGCGTTTTTTGAAAATTCAGTCTAGCTATTATGTATGGTTGCTTACCATTTTAGCAGTCATATATATGGTGTTTTACCTGTCCCGGAATAAAAAACAGCGGAAGGTAGTTACATATACCGATGAAGTATTAGGGGCAACCTGGATTGCGTTCAGTATCGTGTTGTTATTGACAGGCTTTATCCTTGCTCAGGTATTAGGTGCCAAATTTTATACGGTGCTCAACCCGATTTATCTTAGCATCTATGGTATTCCAACGTTTATATCAGGAGTGGTGTTGAAATTCAGACCACTGAAAACAGGAGCTGTAATATGCTGGGGACTGGCGGTTTTATCTACATTTATACCGGTTGCCGAACATTTGCTATTAATTGCCGTTGCAATGCTGTTTGCCTGGATCCTACCGGGATACCTGTTAAAACAGCGCTATAACAATCAATCTGTGAATTAAAGAGGAAGGAGATGCTTTTTCATGTTTAAAGAACTTGATCCCATATTGCATACCCCACTGAGGCTGGCCATTGTGTCTTTACTGATAAGCGTAAAAGAAGCTGAATTTACTTTTATTAAGGATAAAACCAATGCAACTGCCGGTAACCTGAGCGTACAAATCAGTAAATTAAAAGAAGCTGGTTATATCGATGTAGTAAAACAATTCAAGGAGAATTATCCTCAGACCATCTGTAAGATAACTCCTGAAGGGATCCGTGCTTTCGAAACCTATGTCAAAAACCTGCAATCTTACCTGAATGCCGGAAATTAACGGTATTTAAGGCATCGTTGCTCAACAATGGAATTCATCCGCTGTTATAGTTAGCAACTAATTGGGCAGGATGCAACCTTTGATTGAAGTCAACAAGCTGGTTAAACAATTTGATTCCCTGGTAGCAGTAGACAACCTCTCTTTTTCCGTTTATCAGGGAGATGTCTATGGTTTCCTCGGACAGAATGGAGCAGGAAAATCAACAACCCTGCGGATGCTGCTTTCCCTGATACTGCCCAGTTCCGGCAGTATTCGCTTATTTGGAGAGGAGCTCACGCCTAATCACAAATCCATACTCAGCCGGGTTGGTGCCGTTATTGAGCGGCCTGATCTGTACAAATATCTTACCGCCATAGAGAACCTTCGCATTTTTGCAAGGATGAGCGGGGTTAGGCCCAGTCATCGCCTGTTAATGGACCAACTTGAAATGGTGGGACTTGCAGAAAGAGCCAATAGTAAAGTGGCGACCTATAGCCAGGGTATGAAACAGCGATTAGGCATTGCCGTTGCATTGGTACACAATCCTGACCTGGTGATTTTGGATGAACCCACGAATGGATTGGACCCCCAGGGAATTGCAGATATGCGAAACCTGATCCTTCGACTGAGCCGTGAATTCCAAAAAACAGTGGTGGTTTCATCGCACTTACTTACTGAAATTGAACATATCGCTACGCGAATGATCATTCTCGACAGAGGAAAAAAAATGATGGAAGGAGCTGTGGCGGATTATTTTCAGCCAGCCAGTAATAAAGTTCACCTGGGTGTAGCCAATCCTGAAAAAGCAATTGAATTATTAAAAAAGGAGCCCTGGGGTTTACAGGTGGAACTGTCCAGGGAAGAATTGATTGTGTCCCTTGCTTCACACCAGGTACCTGCTCTGAACCGATACCTTGTTGAGCAGGGAGTAGAGATTCAATCCATTCGCTCCGTGAATTCGCTCGAAGCCTATTTTTTATCCTTAACCTCCGGAAATCAGCATGTGGCAGCTTTTACGAATTGAACTGTTTAAAATTTTCAAACGCCCCCGTACTTATATCAGCTTTGCTGCCATTGGTGCTATTGTGGCGCTGATTCTGCTGGCTTTTTATGCAGATGGCACCAATTATATGGCATTTGGTATGCAAAGCCTCACCCAGAGTTTTGACATTCAGGGAAATGTGCTCAATGGTTACCTGATCTGCTTTATCATTTTGCAAACCCTCCTGATTCACGTACCACTGCTGATTGCGCTGGTTGCAGGAGATCAGATTGCAGGTGAAGCCAATATGGGAACGCTTCGGTTGTTGATTACAAAACCGGTAAGCAGAACCAACTTATTACTGGCGAAATTTTTTTCCTCTGCCATTTATACCATTCTCCTTCTTTGCTGGATGGCCTTGTTATCGCTGGTTGTTTCTATTCTGATCTTTGGTACCGGCGACCTTATGATCCTGAAAAGTGAGGAGGTAGTGATACTAGAAAAAGCAGATGTGCTCTGGCGCTATTTTGCAGCCTTTGGTTTTGCAGCTATCGCCATGACAACGGTTGCAGCACTCTCCTTTTTACTCTCAGTTTTTGCTGAAAATTCCATTGGTCCGATTGTTACCACAATGAGTGTCATTATTGTCTTTACCATCCTCACCACTATGGATATTCCCATTTTTAATGCTATCAAACCATTTCTGTTTACCACGCATATGATAGGGTGGAAGGGCTTTTTTGATGCTCCGGTACAATGGGAACCTGTTTTGCAATCCGCTGGCATTTTACTTTTCCATATCATTGCCTTCCTGGTTGCTACTATTCTGATATTCCGTAAAAAAGATATTCTGTCCTGATATGAAAAATAGTTTGCTTATATCCTGTTTCTTACTGCTTTACTCATGCCTTCAGGCTCAGGATGCAGATAAATTGCTGGCATCAGTAAAAGCCAAACTCGAATCCGTAAAGGATTATACTGGGGAAGCTACACTTTCAGTAAATGTTTCCTTTATGAATGTGCCGGATTCCAGGGTAAAAGTTTACTTCCTGCAACCCGATCAATTTAAAATTTTAAAACCCGATGGAATATCGATTCTGCCCAAGGGGGGTATGAGTATCAGCCTGAACTCCCTTATTTCAGGGAAGGAGTTTACTGCAGTACCAGCAGGGTATACTTCGATGAATGGACGTAAACTGGCGACGATCAAACTTTTGCCTGTCAACGAAAACAGTGATATCGTTTTAAGTACCTTGTTGGTAGATGAAACTACCGCACTGGTATGGAAAGCTACTACTACTACCCGCGAAAACGGAACATATGAATCCATCCTTGAATACGGTCGTTTTGCACGTTGGGGATTACCTGACAAAATTCTTTTTGTGTTCAATACCAATACGTTCAAGCTTCCAAAAGGGGTAACGATGGAATACGAGGGTAGCAAAAAAGCAGCCACATCGAAACCACAGGGTGACGGAAAAGGCAGGGTTACGCTGGTTTATTCCAATTACACCATCAATACCGGTTTAAAGCCTGCCTTATTTAAGTAGTATTCGGCGTTTTAAGGGTTTTCCATTATTTTTTGTGTAAGAAAAAATATTAATCTCAATTGGTCGTTTTATAGGAGTCCAACCCTAGATTATGACCACCCCAATCCGTAAAATAGGTTTTTTGTTACTTGCAAGTTTGCTTGCATTTTTTGACATTCAATCGCAGAATCCTGCTACTCGTTCTATTGTTGTGGGTATTGGCCGAACCTCCTGTAATTCAGGGAACAATCGCCTGACTCATTTTGAGTTTAATGAACCCTTGAACAGGTTGAATAAGTTTCCATCTGACTGTAACCCATCCCTTGGCGGTCCGGGTTTTTCTATTTATGGCGCATTGGTTGATTATAACCCCAAAGACAATATGTTGTATTATTTCCGCTGGGTTGGAAATGATACTTATGTGTGGAGATGGACTCCAGGTACCTGTCCGACCGGTAGCCTGGCTCCGCTGCGAGTGTTTACCAACGCCAACCTCACTGCATCCTTTGATGCGGATGGTTATGCCTGGATGGTGAACATGATAGCAACAGGATCTAATCCGGTTCGTCATAACCTTACCTTACAACGCATTGATTTTACTACCGGTGTAGTAGGCGCAGCAGTACCTGTAACGCTTCCCAGTGGTGTAAATATTTATGAGAAAAGCGGCGACTTTACCATTACCCCGGGTGGTCAGTTTTATTTTGCGTTTGACAATAAGTTGATGACCATGAACTATACTGATTATGGTTCATTGCCCATTAATGCTACTTATATTGATACCATTCCACTTCCTGCTCCTAACCAGGATTTGATTGGTCTGGCTTATGCTGGCGGTCAGTTTATTGCATCTTTTGTTCGTTTTTCTCCCAATACTTGTATTCATAGCCGAATTAATATGTTAACCGGCGACCGTTTTACTGTTACACCCAATTCTACTTTTAGCTCCTATGACAATACCAGTATAACATCTGGCATTGGTTCTGCCAAGCGACTGGTTTCCTTAACACCTACCGGAACTACAGGAGAATACGATGTGGTGTATGATTTGCATGTCAAAAACTATGGGAACTATCCCATTTCCAATTTGCAGGTATTTGATACGCTCTCAAATATCAATGGGTTGGCGAATGTGGTAAGTGCAAGTGCCAGCCTGGTATCCAACCCGGCAGGAGTTGCTCTGAATACATCATTTAATGGTACCACCAATACAAGGCTGTTGGCTAACAGTCAGACACTAAAAAACTTCCCACTTGATGAGAATAATTTTACAATTCGGATAACTGTTCGGTTAAGAAATATTTTAGCTGGTGTCCTCTACAATAACTCTGCTACTGTAACTGGTACAGGTTTTGGAAGTACATCCACAGGTTTTGGAAGAGATCTACGTGATGTGTCCACCGATGGGTCCAATCCTGACCTGAACTTAAATGGAAAACCGGATGACGCCGGTGAGTCAGTACCAACTCCTTTTGTTGTAACAGTTGCCGGTGAAGCACCTCCTTGTCCGGCTATAAACAGGGTGCTCTATTCCCAGGATTTTGGTTCAGGTGGAACTTCCTCAGCTATGCCAGCAGGAACTTCCAACACTTATACTGGCGCCACTTCAAATCCGCTTGTTGAAAATCGGTATATGATTACAGATAATCCAGCGAATGGCAATACCAACTACTGGAATTCCATGCCGGATCATACTGGTAATTCCAATGGTAGGATGATGGTGGTTAATGCGGATGTGGATCAAAACGTTGTTTTCAGTACAACGATCAACAATCTTTGTTCTAACCTAAAGTATTCACTCAATGTATGGGTTGCCAACATAAGCAACAGCAACCAACGTACATTCTGTTCTGCCGTTGGTGGATTCAAATCGCCGAAGTTGCAATTCCGAGCAAGAGATGCGGTGACCGGATTGGTACTGACAACTCTTACGACACCAGAGATAACCGGTAGTAGTTGGGAGCAGCATGGTATTCGATTTGTACTTCCTAATGGCTATACTTCCATCATATTGGAAGTTATCAACCAGGGTGAAGGTGGCTGTGGTAACGACCTCGCAATTGATGATATTGAATTCGGATTGTGTGATGCAGAGCCGGTTGTAAATACTACTGCAGTGAGTGCGGGATGTATTGGTGGTGAAGCAACATTCTCTGCGACACTTAGTGATCCAACCATTATCGATGGAACGGTTCAGTATCAATGGCAGGTGAGTAATGACAGTATTAGCTGGACAAATATTTCAGGAGCCACTAATTCAACCTACACAATTGCTTCGATGGATGCATCAAACCAACGCTATTATCGGGTTTTGGTTGCATCCGGTGGTAATATCAATAATGCACAGTGTAGATATGCATCTCCTGGATTTTTCCTTCCATTGAAATCTCCAAGTACAGCTGCGCCTGTTGGGATAAGGTCCAATCGAATAACTGTTTGTCCCAGTACTCCTACCCAACTAACAGCATTTGGCGGTCAGTTTGGAACCAATGCACGGTATGTCTGGTATGCAGTAGGTTGTGGTACAAATGCTCCTATTGGTTATGGCCCAACTATAACAGTATCACCTTCTACCAGCCGCCATTATTATGTTCGAATTGAAGGTGATTGTAATGTTACTGCTTGTGCAAGTATTCTGTTGAATGTCGGTTGTGATATCGATGATGATGATGATGGTATTCCTGATCTGGTTGAAAATAATGGACTGGATGCAGACCTTGATTCAGATGGAGATGGTATACCTGATTACCGTGATCCTGATACCCCAGGATTTCAAGATGGTGACAACGATGGTATTGATAATCGTTATGATTTTGACAGAGATGGTATCATCAACTCACTTGATCTGGACAGTGATCGTGATGGGATTCCGGATGTAGTGGAAGCTGGTGGCGTGGATGAAAACGGTGATGGTCGTATTGACAATTTCTCTGACCCTGATGGTGATGGCTTATCACAAAACGTAGACGCTTCATCAACCGGTGTTGCAGGTTCAGGAAATGGTCTTGGTTTACCCGACCTGGATGGTGATGGCATTCCCAATATGTTTGATCTGGATAGTGACAATGACGGTATTTATGATGTAATTGAAGCAGGAGGCATAGACATTAATAACAATGGTAGAATTGATAATGTAACCATCCTTCTTCTTCGCACCGGCCCGGATACAAATGGAGATGGCCGCGCTGATTCATATCCTTTCCGAAATATGGACAACGACTTAAGACCCAATCCCTATGACCTCGACAGCGATGGTGATGGTATTACAGATCTTCGTGAAGCAGGCTATCCGGACACTGATTTTAATGGAATGCTGGATACAGGAACACCCCGCCATTTTGTGTATCCCAACTCAGATGGCAGAGGTCCCCTTGATTACCTGGATATAGATTCAGACGATGATGGTGTGCCTGATAATATCGAAGGACTGGCAACAATCAGCTATCAGATGCCAACCGGAATTGATTCAGATAATGATGGTATAGATAACGCCTATGATGGAGTGAGTGGTTTCGGAGGAGTAGGTATCGTACCTAACGATGAAGACGCTGATGGCATCCCTGATTACCTGGATGAAGACACAGATGGAGATGGTGATCCGGATATCGTGGAAGCAAATGATTTCAACATGAACAATCGGCCGGATGACAACATTACCTTAACCGGCAATGATACCGATGGCGATGGTTTGGATAACCGCTTCGACCGGGATAATAATTCCGCGAAAGGAACCTCATCCTATATGGGTAACGGGGGCTCTCTAACAGGTGACCCTAGTCCAGGCTCCTCAACCATGGTGCAGAGACATTCTACTGCATCTACCGAACGCGACTGGAGAGTCTATCTCTATATCCTATCTACCCGATTTGTTCAGGTGAGTGCCTTCCAGCAAAACAATGGTATTCAATTGAACTGGGAGATCAGTACTACAGAACCGGTTGACTATTTTGAAATTTTGCGCAAGGATCCAACTGGTAACTATGTGCTGGTCGGTACCGTCCAGAATAGCTCCGGCTTCTTTGATACCAAACCTGGTACCGGTTCGGGTGTGCAATACCGTATCAAAGCAGTTAACCGCTCCGGTAAATTTGTGCTAAGTGATGTAGTTCTCGTAAAACTTTCTGTAGTGGAACAGGTATCTGTTATGCCGAACCCGGCACAATCCTACCTGCAGGTAATCATCAGCGCGAAGGAAAAACAATGGCTGGATTGCCAGTTGATGGACGACCGAGGCCGACTGGTTTACCAGCAATCACAACAAATTCAGAAAGGAAACAATACCATTCAGATTACCGGTTTAGGAAAGTTTGCACGCGGTATATACCTGCTGCGACTGGTGTCAAACAACCAGGAAGTAATTACCCATAAGATAATTCTCAGATAACGATTGCTTACTCTTCGATTTTCTCATCAACCGCATTCGCAAGAAGGCGGTTGGTGAGTTTTTTCATGGGGTTCGCCCTGTTTTCACGATATGCTGTGCGCTGCCGGATGATGTCAATACAGGTGAAAATAGCACTGATGAAAGAACTCTCATCGCCTTTGTTCTTACCTGCAATATCAAAGGCAGTTCCATGATCAGGCGATGTGCGTACTGCTGATAAGCCCGCAGTAAAATTCACCCCTTCTCCGTGGGAGAGTGATTTGAATGGGATCAGGCCCTGATCGTGATACATGGCCAATACAGCATCAAATCGCTCATGATATCCTCTTGCGAAAAAAGCATCTGCTGAAAATGGCCCCTGCACTATCGCATTGTTTTGCTGCTTGTATTCCTTGATGGCCGGTTTGATGATGTTTTCTTCTTCTGCGCCAATCAATCCTTCATCACCAGCATGCGGATTCAATCCCAATACTGCAATCTTCGGACGATCAATACCAAAATCCTGTTTCAGGCTGGCTTCTATCAGTTTCAGTTTGGATACGATAGCTGCTTTTGTGATATGCGGACCGATCTCCTGTACCGGCACATGTTCCGTCAGCAGGGCTACCCGCATATTGCTGGCTACCATCATCATCACAACTTCTTTGGCGTCAAATGCCTCTTTAAGATAAGGTGTATGACCAGTGAATGGAAAATTATCTCCCTGGGTATTTTTCTTGTGAATCGGTGCGGTTACCAGGCCCTGAATATGTCCCGCTTTCAACGCTTCTACAGCCGCAGTCAGAGAAAGAATCGCATATTTGCCTCCTTCCGGTGTCAACTGCCCCGGCGTAATAGCTACCTCCTCTTCCCAGCAATTGAATACATTTACCTGCTTGGGATTGATACGGGTGAAATCCTTGATCTGCTGAAAGTTAAAATTGCTGTCCGGTATGGATTTCCGGTAAAAATTGATCGCCTTGTTGGATGCAAAGATGATCGGTGTGCAAAGTTCCAGCAGTTTATTATTGGAAACTGTTTTGATGATCAGTTCGAGTCCGATTCCATTCAGATCCCCACAACTAATCCCAATCAGTGGACGTATAGATTCTGTTGACATATGTTCTATCTCGTTGAATAAGCAGTAAAAATACAGTATTCAGCGGCCGCGCCCAATACTGTATTTTTGCTCCATTCTATGTACACGCTTAAAAAATCACTGGGCCAGCACTTTCTTCGTGATGAAAACATCTGTCGTAAAATCATCGATGCCTTGCAGGAACAGCCTTTTGACCGCCTGCTGGAAGTAGGTCCGGGTGGGGGAGCACTAACCAAATACCTGCTGGAACTGCCCGGGATTGATTTCCGCGCTGTAGAGCTGGATGCCGAAAAAGTGCAATTCCTGGAAGCCACCTATCCGGCTTTAAAAGGCAAGCTGATCCACCGGAGTTTCCTGGATATCGATTGCCCCTTTGAACAAGCTTTTACCCTGGTTGGAAACTTTCCCTATAACATTTCCACTCAAATCCTGTTTAAAGTATTGGAATGGGAGCACCAGGTAGAACGGGTGATCGGGATGTTCCAGAAGGAAGTAGCCCAGCGGGTAGCAGCAGCTCCGGGTTCCAAAGTGTATGGCGTAATCAGTGTATTGGTGCAGGCCTGGTATGAGGTGCAGTACCTGTTTGATGTTCCTCCGGGCTGTTTTAATCCTCCTCCTAAAGTGATGAGTGGCGTAATTGCACTGGTGCCAAGAAAAGTAGTACCGGTAATGCGCAGCCGAAGAGATTTTTTCCTGCTGGTGAAAACTGCGTTTAATCAACGCCGTAAGACCCTGCGTAATGCTGTTAAATCTCTGTTCCCTCCTGAAGTATTGACGGACGAGATCTTTCAACAAAGGGCAGAACAGTTATCTGTAGCTGATTTCGCAGCGCTGACCTTTAAAATGAATGGTAAGAATGGATAAGGTATTGATCACGGCGGGTGTTCATCCCTGGTTGCCGGAAAAGTTAAAGTCACTCGGATTTGAAGTAGATCATCAGCCGGCCATTACCTACGACCAGGTAGTTGCGGGCATTGCTGATTATACCGGCATGATTGTTACTACCCGGATCAAAGTGGATCGCAACCTGCTGCAAAAAGCAGATCGTTTAAAATGGATCGGGCGCCTAGGCAGCGGACTGGAACTCATTGACCTGGCTTATGCCAAAGAAAAAGGTATCCGTTGTGAAAGCAGTCCGGAAGGCAACCGAAATGCTGTTGCTGAACACGAACTGGGCATGCTCTTATCACTGCTGAACAACCTGCATTCCAGTGCCGAAGAAGTACGCCAGGGGAAATGGTTAAGGGATGCTAACAGGGGAACAGAGTTGAGTGGCAAAATAGTAGGGATTATCGGCTTTGGTCACACCGGTGGTGCATTCGCCCGGTTATTGCAGCCTTTTGGGGTAACTGTTCTGGCCTATGATAAATATAGGTTCGGATTTGCTAAAGATTACATTAAGGAGGCCAGCCTGGAGCAGATCGCACGTTATGCACAGGTGATCAGTTTACACGTGCCCCTTACTGAAGAAACCCGGCACCTGGCCAACGATTCGTTTTTTAACAAGCTGGAAAATCAGCCGGTTTTTCTGAATACCAGCCGTGGAAAAGTGCATGATACTGCTGCGCTGATCCGGGCCCTGGAAACCGGTAAAATTGCTGCTGCCGGGCTCGATGTGCTTGAAAATGAACAGCTCAGCACCTATACGGAAGAGGAGAAGGCGCGCCTTTCCTGGCTCTGCTCTCAACCCAATGTGCTGGTTACTCCGCATATTGCGGGATACAGTCATGAAGCCTATCTGAAGATGGCAGAGGTCATCATACAAAAGCTGTTTGGATAATTAAAATCCCTATATTTGCTCCATCTGAGTGCAACGCTTTCACTATTCGCTGAAGGCGTTGTTCTTTTTTTTTACTTTTTAACCAAAGGAGGTTAATTATGGCAGATGTAATTTATGTGTCAAAAGAGACCCTTGAACAAATGAAGGAAGAGCTCCACCATATGAAAGCGGTGGAACGTCCTGCTGCCTCCAGAGCGATTGCCGAGGCGCGGGAAAAAGGAGATTTGCGTGAGAATGCCGAATACGATGCAGCCAAAGAGGCACAGGGAATCCTGGAAGCCAAGATCAAAAAACTCGAAAGCGATCTGGCCGTTGCCAGGATTCTGGAAGCAGATTCCATTGATACCAGCAAAGTATCCATCTTGACAAAAGTGACCGTTTCAAACCTCAATACGAAGAAAACCATGACCTACCAGATTGTTTCTGAAAAAGAAGCAGATCTGAAAGCAGGAAAGATTTCCGTAACCTCTCCAATCGGACAGGGACTGCTTGGCAAAACGGTAGGTGAGGTGGCCGAGGTAAAAGCACCCGCAGGCATTCTGAAATTCAAAGTGGAGCAGATATCGCTTTAAAAAGATTGACAGCAAACTTTAAAAAACGGTCATCTTTCAGGTGACCGTTTTTTTTGCCCCTATATTGTTAATTTCAGACAAACTGCGGGTATGCGATTGATTCTTGTCTGTTTGTTTCATCTTTTTATTATCGGATCTGGTACAGCTCAATCATCTTCAGCCATTCATTGGAAGGGGAAATGGATACGTGATCCCCAAACTCATTTCTTTGCTGATGAGAAAGCCTACCAGGAAAATCCTGCACCGGTTTTTAAAAAGGAATTCAGGCTGAATAAACCGTTGCGTTCTGCTATGCTGCATATCAGCGCATTGGGCTATTATGAAGCCAGTTTGAACGGAAAAAAAATTGGTAACCGCGTACTGGAGCCTTCCCAATCAGATTATGCACACCGGATATTTTACAGCAGTTATGACCTAACGTCAGCGCTTAACCGACAAAGCAATTCATTAGAAGTTGTGGTCGGCAATGGCTGGTACAATCCTATGCCTCTTCGGTTATTCGGAAGATTTAATCTGCAGGAAGCCCTTCCTGTTGGGGAGCCTGCACTCCTTGTTCAGCTGGAATTGATTTTTAAAGATGGCAGCAAACAACTGGTAAGTTCCGATGAATCCTGGCAGGTGACTGACAGTGAAATCCTTAGAAATAGTATTTACCTGGGAGAGTGGATTGATCTGCGTGTAAACAACAACTTTAGAGAATGGCGAAAGGCAATCATAGCAAACCCGCCTGCAGGTAAACTGGAGGCACATCGTAGTCCGTCTGTTGTTATTGGCGATACATTGGCTCCTGTTGCCATATACTCCACTAAAACCGGATGGCTGCTGGATTTTGGCACCAATCAAACCGGAGTATTGCAACTTAAAACCCGCCTCCCGGCCGGAACAAAACTGAAAGTGCAATATGGCGAACTCTTATACCCGGATGGAAGCCTCAATAAAATGACCAGTGTAACCGGCCAGATAAAAGCTGCCGGTATCGGAGGCCCCGGCGCTCCTGATACTGCTTACCAGGAAGATGTTTTTATATGTTCAGGAGGAGAAGATCTGTTTCGCCCGAAATTCACGTATCATGGTTTCCGGTATGCAGAAATCCAGGGGTATCCCGGTGAACCGGATACCTCGGCGATTCGTGCTTTGGTCTTGCATGCGGATCTCAAAGAAACCGGCAGTTTTTCCTGTTCTAATCTCCGCATCAATGAATTAGTGGCGATTTGTCGCCGTACTTTCCTTAGTAACCTCATCGGTGTACAATCTGACTGTCCGCATAGAGAAAAACTGGGATATGGAGGAGATATTGTAGCAACTGCAGAGTCTTTTATCCACCTGTTTGATATGGAGGATTTCTATGCGAAAACCGTTCTTGATTTTGCAGATGCCGCCCGGCCCAATGGAGCCTTCACCGAAACCGCCCCCTTTGTTGGTATTGCTGATGAAGGTTATGGAGAAGGATCCGGACCCATTGAATGGGGTACTGCACATCCTGAATTGTTGTGGCAGTTGTACCGGTATTACAGTAACAAAGAATTGCTGCTGGATCAATATCCGAATGCAAAAAAATGGGTAGAGTTCCTGCGCAGCAAAGCTGTTGATCACCAACTGCACAATACCATTGGCGACCATGAATCGGTTGCACCTAAAGATCTTTCTGTAAGTGCTACTTCCTTTTATTATTACAATGTGAGCTTGTTAGCGCGACTAGCATTCATCCTGGGTAAAGAGGAAGAAGCAATGAACTATGTTGGTTTGGCGGAACAGATCAAACAGCGGTTTGTGGAAACCTATATTAGTAAGGATTCCGGCAAGGTAGGAATCGGAACCCAATCCACCCAGGCACATGCATTGTATTTTGGCCTGGTTCCATCTGAGTTAAAAGCTGCAGCATTCAATTACCTGGTAAATGATATTACGATATGCCAATCCGGTCATCTCAGTACCGGAATTTTTGGTACGAAATACCTGCTGGAAGTTTTGGGAGAAAATGGCAGGGCAGATCTGGCCTATGATATCATCACGAAAGAAGGCTTTCCCGGCTGGATGCACATGATTGATAATGGCGCTACCAGTTTATGGGAGCATTGGGGGTATAGTGATAATACTTTTTCGCATAATCACCCGATGTTCGGGACAGTAACAGAGTTCTTTTTCCGATGGATAGCAGGGATAAGGAAGATGGACAAGGGAGGAATGGAAGAAAAGTTTATTGTGCAGCCGGATACGAGGCGATTAGACTGGGCGAAGGCGAAAGTGGGTACTAAAAATGGCACGCTTAGTACAACATGGAAAAAGAAAGGAAATCAACTGGAGGTAATAGTAGAGGTGCCTGCTAACACCATCGTACAGCTGCAATTGCCTACAACTAAAACTTCCCGAAACCTGAAAACAACCATCCTCAAACAGGGTAAACACACCATCCTGCATACCCTCCCGCCCGGCTGGTAACAATTCGGTAACCTTCCGGTAACATTGGGGATACATTTTGGTAACACAGGCCTGATAGTTTTGCGCCATGATTTGGCGACTCCTTTTCATGCTGCTGTTTTTCCCTTTGGCCATGCAGGCTCAAAAGACCATTAAATGGAATGGCTTACAGCTGAATGCCATTGATAAAAAAGGCCGCAAGCAGGGCGACTGGCTATTCTTTGACAAAAAAGGCAATGCACTTATGCAGTGCCAGTTTCAGAATGATAAAGTGGTAGGACCTCGGGTATTCTTCAATGAAGGAGATACAGTACTGGTTCGCTTAACCCCCACCGATAGCCTTGAGCATTTTATCTATTACTATAAGGGTGAAAAAATTAGCGGAGCCTTTGTGCAAAATGATGACCGCTTCCGGATCGAACTGGATCATATACCCGCAGATTTTGGTTCAGCAGAATTGGCTGAACTCAAGCGCTGGTATGCAGTGAAGATCGAGCCGGTGTACATGTTCGCCACTCAAAACCTGATCGATTATTTCAGCGCTGCTTATTATAAAGCGAATGCCATTCCCAACTGGAATCATACCTTTGTGGTCACCATCAATGCATCTGGCAAAGTGACCCATGTGGAATGTCCGTCAAGGGATGAACTCTGGACAGAGAATCTTGAGAATGAAGTTTTTGGAATGTTTTACAACATGGGTCGCTGGCAGCCATTTTTTGATACCTGGGAAACCCGGGATATAAAAATTACGATGTCATTGGGGGCAGATTTGCAAACAATCACCTCAAGATGACCATATTCACCAAGTTGATCAACGGCGAAATTCCTTCTTACAAGATCGCCGAAAATGACAAATTCTACGCCTTTCTGGATGTATTCCCCATGACACACGGCCATGTGCTGGTTGTGCCCAAAATGGAAGTAGATAAATTCTATGATGTGCCGGATGCCTACCTGGCGGAAATACTGGTTTTTGCAAAACCTATCGCACGTGCTATTGAACAGGCATTCCCCTGTCAGCGGGTAGGTTCTGCAGTAATTGGACTGGAAGTGCCGCATGCACACCTGCACCTCGTGCCCCTTCAATCTGCTGACGACCTGAATTTCACCCGACCTAAATTGAAACTGAGTCCGGAGGAATTAAAAACCGCACAGGAAAAAATCCTGGCATACCTGGAAAATCCTGAAGTATTCAGACCGGTTTCCTGATCCGGTGCTCGTTTTTCTTAAGGAAATCTTCCCAGCCTTTTAGTTTGGAGGCGGCTCCGGGAATGGGAGAGGTTGTCTGGTAGTGATGACAGATTGCTACTGCGAGGGCATCCGAGGCATCCAGGAATTCAGGTTTCTCTTCTATCGTGAGTATGCGCTGTAACATGGACCAGACCTGGTGTTTATCAGCATTACCATTCCCGGTGATGGACTGCTTAACTTTTTTGGGCGAGTACTCACATACTTCGAGACCAGCTTGAATGGCGGCGGCAATTGCTACGCCCTGTGCTCTTCCCAGCTTGAGCATACTTTGTACGTTTTTGCCAAAGAAGGGTGCTTCGATCGCAAAACTGGTAGGTTGGTATTCCTGGATTAATTCGGCCACCCGGCGATGGATCAGCTCCAGCCGGATATGCTGGTCTTTTTTAGCATTCAATTTTAGCACATCCATGTGCAATAGTTGGAGCTTTTGACCGTTCACTGCTATCAATCCATAGCCCATTATGATGGTGCCTGGATCAATACCCAGAATTATTTGTGCGTTTTTTTTCAACGAGCGCTTATTTTTAACCCGGATGGTATCCAGCAAAAATATCAAAATCTTTCTCAACTACTGGTTGGGACCCCTGATATTCATTTGGTTGAGCTGGTCGATCTATCGGCAACTGAGTCTCCAGCCTGATTTGGCTACTACCTGGCAACAAATGCAGGAGACCCTGAGAACCGAACATGCCTGGAAACTAATTGCGGTGGTTGTGCTGATGTTGGCTAACTGGGGACTGGAAGCATTGAAATGGAGAGAACTCTTATTGCCCCTTCATCGTATATCCATGGTAAAGGCGTTTAAGGCAACACTAGCCGGACTCGCATTTGCAGTGAATACACCCAACCGGATTGGTGAATATGGTGGGCGGGTGCTCTATCTGCCGGAGGGTAAAAGACTGGCATCGGTTTCCTTAACCCTGATCGGAAGTTTCAGCCAGGTTTTGGTAACATTAGTAATTGGTACCATCTCACTATGGATTTGGTACGCCAATTATCAATCTGTGGACCTGCCTTCGCATTGGAACCTGCAGGAAATTTGGGTACCGGCACTGGGTTGGTTGCTGAGTTTTATCAGTGGTGCAGCTATCCTGCTGTATTTTCGCATCAGCTGGGTGGTAAGAGCTGCTGAAAAGATTCCGGGAGCAGGTAAAATCCTTCCGGTTTTGCAGGTGGTGGATCATTTACCGGTTACAATTTTGTTAAGAGTGCTTGGGTGGTCAGTGTTGAGGTACGGGGTATTTGTTATTCAATATATCTTACTACTGCAAAGTTTTAACGTGACGGATGCAATTGGAGTAGCTGCCTGGCTGATCAGCCTCCAGTTTTTGATCATGGCGATTATTCCTACTATTGCATTGGCAGATATTGGGATCCGTGGAAAGCTGGCATTGGAGTTGTTCGGAATGATCAGTGCCAACCAGTTGGGAATCATTGCAGCAGCGCTGGGAATCTGGCTGATCAACCTTATTGGCCCGGCTATTGTTGGTAGTTTACTGATCATCCGGATTAAACTCGTAGGTTCCGGTCCGGTCAAAGAAAATAAGTAGGATGAAAAGATTTTTAGCGTTCATATTCGTAAGCCTGGTGTTTTCCAAAAGACTGGATGCATACAATGAGTTTTGTGGTGTTCGCAACATCGCTTTTGTAAATGGTGAATCCACTACCTATAAAGTCTTTTATACACTGGCTGGTATGTATATTGGTGCCGGAGAAGCTAACTTCTCAGTGCGTCTAACCAACCTCAATGGTAATCCGGTGTACCATGTAATTGGAGATGGCAAGACTTACAGTTTCTATGATAACTTCTTTAAAGTGCGGGATAAATATGAATCCTATATCGATACGTTTTCAATGCAACCGCACAAGTTTATCCGGAATGTGTACGAGGGTGGGTATACGAAATTTCAGACAGTTAATTTTGATCACAAAGCCAATAAGGCGATTGCCAACTATGGCACGTTTGATGTTCCAAATTGTGTGCAGGATGTAGTGAGCTCCATCTATTATGCGCGTAATATCGATTTCAGTAAATACAAGCCGGGAGATAAAATTCCTTTTTCCATGTTCCTGGATGATGAAACCTATAATCTCTACATCCGTTACCTGGGTAAGGAAACGATCAAAACCAAGTACGGGAAATTTCGCTCCATCAAATTCAAACCGCTGCTGGTGAAGGGAACCATTTTTGAAGGGGGCGAAAAAATGACGGTTTGGGTTAGCGACGATGGGAACAAAATCCCTCTGCGTGTGGAGAGTCCGATTAGCGTCGGCAGTGTAAAAGTTGACATGATGTCTTACCGCAACCTGCGCTATCCCCTAAGCAGTTTGGTGGGCGTACGATAATTTCATCCGCCACCCGTCCGGTGCCACCGGACGGGTGAGGTTACAACTCAGTCAATTTCAGTGTTGCCCCTGCCCGCACTCCTTTTTCCGTCTGTACCAGTTCTGCCAGTTCAATTTGAGGATCATGTTCGAAATAAAGCAGGTAGTTGTTTTCTACTGCCTCTGCGAGGAAAGATTTTTTCTCCTGCAAGGTGGTTAGCGGAAACATATCATAGGCCATTACATAAGGAATGGGCAGATGTGCAGCTGAAGGTAGTAGATCCGCCATGTACACAATCGTTCTTCCTTTGTAATTTAGTTGAGGCAGCATCATGGAATTGGTATGGCCATTGACCAGTCGCACAGAAAAATTATCTGTAAAAGATTCCCCTTCTATAAATTTCAATTGTCCCGATTCCTGGATGGGTAAAATATTGTCCTTCAAAAAAGATGCTTTCTCCCGGTCGTTGGGGTGCACCGCCCAGTTCCAGTGATCTGCATGACTCCAGTAAGTAGCGTTTTTGAAAGCAGGTATCAATTGATCTCCCTGGCGGATGATGGCACCTCCGCAATGATCGAAATGCAGGTGGGTGAGAAACACGTCGGTGATATCATCGTGATGAAAACCATGTTGGGCAAGTGAGCTGTCCAAGCTGCTATCACCATGCAAATGATAATGCGAAAAGAATTTGGTATCCTGTTTATTACCAATGCCGGTATCTATTAAAATTAGCCGGTTCCCATCTTCAACCAGCAGGCAACGCATGGCCCAGGTGCAAAGATTGTTTTCATCCGCCGGATTCAGTTTATTCCACATGGTTTTGGGAACCACACCAAACATGGCACCACCGTCCAGTTTAAAATAACCCGTATCAATTGTATAGAGTTGCATGTGTTTTATCGTAGGCTTTTTTGGTATAGAATAAGGCGATCAGTCCGAGTACAAAGAATACACCTAATGCTATGATTGAATTGCGCATACTCCCGGTTATCTCTTCGAGGTAGCCAAAAGTAAAGATGCCAATGACAATAGCGATCTTCTCTGTTACATCGTAGAAGCTGAAAAAGGAAGTCGTGTCCTGCGTAGGCGGCAACAGTTTGGAATAGGTGCTTCGGCTCATACTCTGGATGCCACCCATTACCAATCCTACACAGGCAGCCAGAATATAAAACTGCGTTTGTGTCTGTACGTAATAACCGGCGATGCATACTAGTATCCAGATGCTTACCGCAATGATCAGCACCCACATATTCCCGATTTTTTTTGATAGCCGGCTCAATCCAATAGCGCCAATAATAGCTACTAGCTGGATCAGGATGATGGTGATCAATAATTTCGGTTCATCCTCGGGATTAGGGAAGATTTCCTTTTTCCCGAAACCGGCAGCTACTAGCATCACAGTTTGCACGCCCATATTGTAAAGAAAAAAGGACAACAGGAATCGTTTTAAAACAGCCATCTGTTTGAGCTGGCTCCAAACCAGTTGTAATTCGTGGAAGCCATTTACAAGAACATGTTTTTTTGATTTTCGCTCGGCCTTGCTACTGAGAGGCAATACGCGCAGTGTGAATTGAGCAAATCCAAACCACCAGAGTCCTACTAATAGGAAGGAAAATCGAGGACCAAGGGTTTTATCTTTTGCATCAAATCCAAACAGGCTTTCCAGAATACCAGGATTTAAAATCAGAATAAAACAAATGATCTGCAGCAACACAGATCCTACGTAACCCAACGCAAATCCTTTTGCACTGACACGATCCTGGTCTTCCGGTGCAGCTATATCAGGCAGATAGGAATTGTAAAATACCAAACTCGCCCAATAACCCAATGCCGCAATGGAAAAGAAGATGATACCTAACTCGATGCGGTCGGGCGTAAAAAAGAACAAACCTAAACAGGCGGCGGATCCCATAAAACTGAACCAGCGCAGGTACACTTTTTTATTACGCCGATAATCTGCAATAGATGAAAGAATCGGGCTGCTAAAGGCCACCAGCAGGAAAACCACACTGAGGGCATAATCCATCAGTGCCGTGTTCACAAATTCCCTTCCGAAAAAAGAAACTTTATGCTGGCCATTGCCATTGCCGGAAGAAGTGATCGCCACAAAATAAGCTGGGAAAATGGTACTGGTGATTACCAGGTTATACGCACTGTTGGCCCAATCGTACATGGCCCAACCATTGATTACTTTTTTTGGTGCCGTCTGCATGCAGTTGCTTGGTTTTGGAACAGGGACTTATCCATTCTGGATGGCACCTGTCCACAGCAATATAAGAAGAATTATACCAGCCACAATCCGGTAATAACCGAACCAGCGGAAGCCGTGTTTCTGGAGAAAACCAATAAAGAATTTGATGGCCAGGAGTGCCACCACAAAGGCTACAATATTTCCAACTACAAAAGCAACCAGGTTGTCCTGGGAGCTGAGCAGCATTTCATATCCTTTCTGCTCTATGCCATCTGCCCCGGGCCAGTCTTTTAATACCAGGGAATAACCGGTGGCTGCTGCCATTGTTGGCACTGCCAGGAAAAAAGAAAATTCAGCTGCCACTTTACGACTCAATCCCTGCTGCATACCCCCAATAATAGAGGCTGCACTTCTGCTTACACCGGGAATCATTGCCAGGCACTGCCAAATACCAATAATGATGGCTTTACCATAACCGATTTCAGCTTCTTCGTGTATGCGTGGATGTTGAAAACTGCGATCAATGAATATCAGTACAAAACCTCCCAATAACAGGGTGATGGCTACTGTAAGCGGACTCTCCAGCAGGGCATCAATCTGATCTGAAAACAGGAAACCCAATAAAAGTGCCGGAACCACGGCCAGGGCCAATTTGATATAAAAGCTGAAACTTTTAAAGTCGACGAATTTCTTCCAGTAAAGCACCACCACGGCGAGAATCGCCCCCAACTGGATAGCTACTTCAAATAATTTGGTGAAGGATTCGGTATGGATACCCAGCAGGGAACTGGCAATGATCATGTGACCGGTAGAAGAGACAGGTAAAAACTCGGTCAGGCCCTCTACGATGGCTATGATAATGGCTTCAAGAATACTCATGGAAAAAAGATCAGGAGGTTGGCTTTTTGAAGATGGCCACTACTTCCAGCGCCAATCCAGCAATAATCAGGATAGGTGCAATGGTGATCCGCGTAGTGCTGTAGACTTCTTTCTGCTCAAATACAGTCGGATCAGCACTTCTGCCTCCAGCCATCAGCAATAATCCCAATGCAATCACAGCAATTCCTGCCAGCATCCAAATATAGTTGGTCTTTCCGAACAGGCTTTCGGAGGTATGTGAGGTAGTTGTAGTTGTTACTTTCTTAGACATGGTTGCAAAATAAGGATTAATAGAGATCATCCAGCTTCATCTTCAGGTATTTCACCACGCTGCGGTGGGTACTCAGCAATGAAATCAGGATTCCGAGTAATATGATGCCTGCTCCCAGGATGGTCAGCCAGGTGGTATCCCGCATGGCTTTGAGCTCCGGAAGCTGTTGTTCGGCAAAAAAGATCAGGGCGATGATTCCAGCAATCGCAATTACCCCGGCAATAGCCCCGTTCAAAATTGCCCGCATATCCATCGGTTTGGCAATAAAGCCCCGGGTTGCCCCCACCATCTGCATGGTTTTGATGATAAACCGGTTGCTGAACATGGCCAATCGGATGGTATTATCTATCAGTACAATCACCACCACACAGAGCACGATCGCAATAATCAGCAGAATCAGGCTGATTTTTTTCACGTTCTCATTCAGGTTATCAACCAATGTGCGGGGATACTGCACATCATTCACAGCAATATTCTGTTCCAGGTCGGCCTGGATGGCTGCCAGGGAATCAGAATGTACATATTCATTAATAAGGGTAAAATCTATACTGGCCGGCAGGGGGTTGGCTTCCAGGATATTTTTCCAATCGTCATTCCCATCTGCCATGAATTTCTTCTTCGCATCCTCCTTGGTTACATAGGTGTACTGCCGCACATAGGGCTTGCTGGCAATGTACTGAGTCAGTTCCACACTGTCTTTAGAAGAGATATTTTCTTTCAGATATACCCGCACTTCCACATTTTCCTTGAAATATTGCCCCAGTTTGTTGGCATTGATCACGATCCAGCCAAGCAGTCCCAGGATGAACAGCACCAGGGATACCCCCAGAATGGACATGAAATAGGATGGCTGGGAACGTTTCGCGGAGGATTTTCCGATTTGCGTCATGATTTGATGTTTCGATGGGTCAGTACTTGTCGACGCGGACAAAAATAGCGGTTTTAGCCTTTCTGTTTGTATTTTTGTCGCCCCTTGGCCAGTTCTTTTAAGGCCAATTTCACATTTAAAATATTGTTGATCCAATTAGTAAGCATGGAGTATAGTTTCAGGCAGATCGAAAAAAAATGGCAGGCAGCGTGGAAAGCGAATCAGACTTACCAGGTTTCCAATATTTCTGACAAGCCCAAATGTTATGTGCTGGATATGTTCCCATATCCGAGTGGAGCAGGGCTTCATGTGGGCCATCCCCTCGGTTATATTGCCAGCGATATCTACAGCCGGTTCAAACGCCTGAAAGGATACAATGTATTACACCCGATGGGCTATGATGCTTTTGGATTGCCCGCAGAACAGTATGCCATCGAACATGGTGTACATCCGGCTGTGAGCACCGAGACTAATATTCAGAATTTCCGCAAGCAGCTGGATAATATCGGTTTCTGCTTCGACTGGAGCAGGGAAGTGCGTACCTGCGACCCTTCCTATTACAAATGGACACAGTGGATCTTCCTGCAATTATTTGAATCTTATTATAACCGGGCTGCCGGAAAAGCTGAATCTATCGCCTCCCTGGTTACCATTTTTGAAGAGAAGGGAAATGAAGGAGTTGTTTGTCCCGGTGAACCGGGACTTCAATTCACTGCGGCCGACTGGAAAGCATATTCTTACCAGCGCCAACAGGAAATCCTGATGAATTATCGACTGGCCTATTGTGGATATGGAGAAGTCAACTGGTGCGAGGCATTGGGAACCGTATTAGCTAATGATGAAGTGGTGAATGGGGTGAGTGAGCGTGGTGGTCATCCCGTTGTAAAAAAGAAACTGCGCCAGTGGTACCTGCGTATCACAGAATATGCGGATCGCCTGCTGGAAGGATTGGATCGCATCGAGTTCAGTGAGGCCATGAAGGAAATGCAGACCAACTGGATCGGCAAGAGTTATGGCGCGGAGATTGATTTCGCAGTGAAGTCAGAGAAAGGAACTGTATCCAGCCTGAGAGTGTATACAACCCGGCCCGATACCATTTTTGGCGTGGACTTTATGGTAGTGGCACCAGAACTGGATATCGTGGAAGGATTAAAATCAGAAGGACAGGTTGCTGCTGTAGAGCAATACCTTGATTATGTAAAGAGTCGAAGTGAGCGGGAACGCATGGCGGAGAAAAAGATCACTGGCGTATTTACTGGTTCCTATGCCATCAATCCTTTTGATGGCAGAGAAATTCCGATCTGGTTATCTGAATACGTGTTGGCAGGATATGGTACCGGTGCTATTATGGCCGTGCCTTGCGGCGATGAAAGAGATCATCGTTTTGCAGAACATTTTTCCATTCCGATTACCAACATTATTGGTGCACAGTATGATGGAGTGGAAGCCAATCCTACCAAGGATGCGATTCTCGAGAACAGCGGTTTCCTGAATGGTATTGGCATGCGCGAAGCAACTGAAATCGTGCTGAAGAAACTGGAAGAGATGGGTATCGGTAATCGCAAAGTGAATTACCGGATGCGGGATGCAGCGTTTAGCCGTCAGCGTTATTGGGGTGAACCTTTCCCGGTTAAATGGCAGAATGGGGTGGCGAAAGCATTACCTGCTTCTGATCTACCACTGGAATTGCCTTATGTGGAATCTTACAAACCCGGACCAGAAGGAGAGGGCCCCCTGGCCAATATTCCGGAATGGATTGCTGCAGAACTGGAAACCAATACCATGCCTGGTTATGCCGGATCTTCCTGGTATTTCCTGCGTTATATGGATCCAAAGAATGAGAAGGAATTTTGTTCCCGCTCGGCCAGTGATTACTGGGGCCAGGTGGATTTGTATATCGGCGGAACAGAGCATGCCGTAGGGCATTTATTATACAGCCGGATGTGGACCAAAGTATTGTATGACCTCGGACATATCGGTTTTGATGAGCCCTATAAGAAGTTGGTGAACCAGGGCATGATCCAGGGAAGCAGTCGGTTTGTTTACAGGATCAATGGCACGAATACATTTGTGTCGAAGGGCTTGTTGAATGAAGAAGGAATGTATGAAGGCAAGCTGGTTGATAAACTGCATGTGGATGTGAATATCGTGGATGGATATGCGCTGGATAGAGAGGCGTTTAAGAAATGGAAACCCGAATATGCCCAGGCAGAATTTGTGCTGGAGAATGAGCAGTATCTCTGTGGCTCGGAGGTGGAGAAAATGTCCAAGTCCAAGTTCAATACTGTGAACCCGGACCATATCGTAGAGAGATTCGGCGCGGATACCTTCCGCATGTATGAAATGTTCCTTGGGCCCGTGGAAATTAGTAAACCCTGGGATACCAAAGGCATTGAAGGAGTACATCGTTTCCTTAAGAAGTTCTGGCGTTTGTATGTGGATGAGAACAAGGGACTGAACCTGACTGATGAAGCTCCAACTGCGGCAGAATTGAAGGTCTTACATCGTACCATCCGCAAGATCGAAGAAGATACCGAGCGCTTTTCTTTTAATACAGGCGTGAGTGGCTTTATGATCTGTGTGAATGAATTGAATGAGTTGAAATGCCGGAAGAAAAGCATCTTGTTACCACTGCTGGTATTGCTGGCGCCTTATGCGCCGCATATTACAGAAGAGCTGTGGCAACTGGCCGGACAGCCAGGTTCTGTTTTGGATGCAGCTTTCCCTGAGTTTACGGAAGAATATGTGCGGGAGTCGGCCAAGGCTTACCCTGTAGCAATTAATGGCAAAACGCGCACAGAGATCACCATCGGTTTGGAGGTTTCACAGGCGGAAGTGGAGGAGATTGTGCTGGCAAATGAGCTGGTGCAGAAATGGCTGGAGGGGAAGGCACCGAAAAAGATAGTGTACGTGAAAAACAGGATGATTAATGTGGTGATTTAGCCCGTTTGAGCACTGATAAAATTTCCAAAAAACCGTCGTAAATGTCCATTTATCGACGGTTTTTGCTTGAAGGGCGAAAGAGTTTTTAAAGGGCGAAAAAGCGTACCATCTTTGTATCAGCAACAGAGAATAGTAGTCCCTAGATCCTAAACCAATCCAATACCTCTGAAGCGACCGTAGAAACAGCAGAAACCAATCCAATCCTTTTGAAAGCAGCAGTAAATGAATCCGACATCCGCGAAAACAACTAGAATCCAACCCAATGAAGAAGATTTATCAATGCGTCCATCATTGGTAGATTGATTGTCCGGGCTCCCTGAAAATGATGAGCTAAACAAAAAAAGTGTAAGCAGTTATTGAAAGGCCTATTTCTATGAAACCGTAGGTTGTTGACTCGTCCGGAAAAAAATTGAACCGCCCCTTGTGGGCGGTTTTTTATTATTCAGTTATTTTGTCAAATGAACAGTGGATATATCCAAGATCTTTGTTTTCAAGAGGACAAATGAAGAGGTCAACCCGTCCAGGTTCATCACTGTTGCTTTCAAATACTATGCTAAGGAAAAGAGTAAAATAAACAAAGTTTTTACTGTGCCACTTCGATTCTTTAGGCTTCATTGGAAATTGAGGGTTGTGTCCTTTTGGAATGATAATTTCTTCAATTGTTGCACTATAAAAATACTCACCCTTCCAGTTTTTTGATTTGGTGAATGCTGCTTGAAAATTATTTCGTCTATTATCTGGCCTTTCAATGTAGAGTATTTCTGTTTTTTTAGGAACTAATAAATTCTTATCAATACATTCACCGGCTAAAATAATTTCTATTCCTTTCGAAGAATCCCCTCGATTCCAGAATGAAAAATCCAGTTTACTACTTTCACCTTTTTTTAATGTCAAAATCGAATGAGTTTGAAAAAATTGAAAAGTGGTCAGAGGTAATACTGGTTTTATTGGTTTGTTTTTCTGCCTGAAATGAAGTGCAATTCCATCATTTTTATGAAACTCCTGGATATCTTCAAAACCTGAAATCAAGTATGCTGAGTTTATTCTGGCGAGTTGTGCAAAAGCCTGTAAGAATTCCTCGGCAAAAATGGGGTTGTTGTGCCATGCTTTTTGTATGTCTTCAAAAATATGTGGGGGGTGAAGTACGTCTGACCATGCTTCAGGTTTATTCTTATTAAAATTGACCTTCTTTCTGATATTAGATATTGAATCTACTTCTTTCCCGTTTGTAAATAGGCACATTGATATGGAATCACTATCATGCACTAGTATTGACAGTGTGCTTGTTTTTATGGAAGAAGAAAGAAATTTTGCCAATTGCTTTAAATCGGTCAAATGTTGCAATTCAGTATCTTCATCGTAAATGGAAACCCAGTTTGAATCAGGTTTAGACACTATCAGAACTGATTTATCTGCTTCATCCTGATTGTCGATTGGTTCGTAATCAAGTTCACTATTGTATTGCTTTAAACAAAAAACAATTTCTTCAATCAGATTTTCTTTTTTTAATAAATCTATTTTGATTTGAATATTGGTAAAAAAAGCTCCCATATTATAGTTGATGATAGATAGGGTCTAATTTTTTTTGAAATGCATAAGATCAATTTCCTGAATTATCTCAGGACCATCAATAAATAGTTTACCTTTTTTACTAAGTACACTTACTATATTGGCAAATGCTTTATGTGCCAATTCAGGATGCCGGCCATCCAAAGCGCCAACCCGTATTGCAACCGCCAAATCAAACAATGGCTCGGTTGAATCAAGTTTAAAATTTTCAATGGCCATCTTTTTAAACGCCAATTTCCCTGATTCGATTTCCAGTGTGGAATTTTTAATGGCTTGCTGAATTGCCTTATCAGATCGATCAATTCCCAATACAAAACCTTCTCCAATCTGGTTGGCTATTGCTCTGGCTAATACACCGGGACCACAGCCGATTTCCAGTACCCTGATTCCCTCTTTAAGAGGGAGTGCATGTAAAACTGCCAAAAGCCTATTTGAGATCATCTGGCTAAATTTTTTTCCATCACAACTATGTTTCTTGACTCAACCTCCATTCGTTCCAATACCTGCCAACCGCATCTTTTGTAAAGTGATTCAGCCGTATCCGTATATAAATGGAGTTTTGTTATGCCCTCTTTTTTCGCTTCTTCTTCTACATTTTTACAAAGCAAGGCACCGAATCCCTTACCTCTTTCCGTCGGAATCGTGTAAACCAAAGCAAGCCAATATGTATAGATTTTCAGCCTCGGTATCTTTTCCAGGATACGCACGTTATTGTATACGCCAGCTGTTCCAATAGGAACTCCATCCCTGGTCATGACAAGTTGAAACTGATCTTTTAGCGGTGTAATGGTAGCCAGCCTGGTTAGCGTTGTCTCCAGAGGAAATTTCCATTCCATCTGGTACCAGTTGGCTATTTGCTGAAAGACATCAGATTGATTATAAGTCAGTCGGCTGCATGCTATTCCTGCCATACTCCAAAATAAATAAAATTTAATTGCCTATGTCTTACTCGTGTTCTTTTGCCGGATTTGACTTTCTATCGATTGGCCATCAATCAATGCATAATGCGCTTTGATTTTTCCATCTTTCAGGATAAAATGGCGATAACCAACACATTCAATCTCGGCCTGGGTTGGCTCGATGTTACGCCAGTTGCCAATATGCACTAAGTGCATTCGTATTCTTATCATGCACTGGTTGTCTTCAGTTACCTGGCTTTCAATAAAACTCAGGTGGCTGAATGAGCTACCTGTTTGCTTTATCCATTGAATGGTGCCTTCTTTTCCACGTGGATAGGAAGCCGGTAGAGAATGATCCTCAAAATCAGGGTGTAAATACGTGTCGATTTTGTCAAATGCCTGCTGGTTCCAGATTTCATGCAGGAATGCTTTAATAAGTAATGATTGCTCCATTGGTGATTTTTTATTGCACAAAATTGGAGCAGGCAGCAAAGCGATACCTGCGTCAAAAATCACAAAATCAGCGGGCTGAACGAAAGCGGCTGAGTGATTCCCGGCTAATTCCTAAATAGGAAGCTAGCTGCGTGAGAGAGACTCTTTGAAGTAAATCTGGTTGGGTTGCCACCAGGTGTTCAAATCGTTGTTTTGGTGCCAATAATTTGAAACTTTCGGTATGAAGGGTTTGGCGGGTAAGCAACAATTCCAGCACTTTTCTCCCAAAGCTTTCAATTTCATGTGATGCTGAATAGGCAGCCAGGAGCTTGTTTTTGTTTAGAATAACTACTGTTGTTTTCTCCAGGGCCTTGATGGAGCTGGTGGAAGGCTGTTGACTGGTAAGACTCTGGATATTGGTTGCAAAATCATTTTCGAAATGGAATGCGGTGTTGATTTCTTTTCCATCCAGATTGTGAAAAGATTTACAGGATCCCTCCACTATAAAGAAAATGGATTGGCATATCTGCCCTTCTTTTACTAACAGTTCTCCTTTTTTGAATGTCCTTTCTGTGAAACAGGACTGGAGGATATTCCAACTGTTATCAGAGAGGGGTTTGATCGATCGGATATATGATTTCAGCGCTTCCATTAGTTTTCCCTATAAATGATTGTTAACCTCAAGGAGCAAAATGAATTTATTATAGTTTTATAAAAAAATACAGTTGTATTGAATGAAAATAGTTAGTGTTATCATTCTTTTGTTTTCAAGATTTTTGGTAGCTGCCCAGCCAGTTCAGTCATTGAAATGGTTGGTGGATTCTTCTTTATCTATCATGGAGCAGCATGCTATAAATAGAAAACAAGTCAACTGGAGTGAAATTCGTACAGCTGTGTATAAAGATACTAAGGGGCAAACAGAAAGAGATTCTGTTCTTTACAAATTAAAATCAGTTTTTAGACAGATTGATGATTATCATGGTGGTTTTCAAGTGAAGAACAAGTTTATAAAATGGGAAGAGGGCAGGAGATCTGTTGTTGTAGATAAGTTGATTGACTCAGCCATAAAATATGCTCCAAAGATTCTCGTAAAGCGCTTCGGTAATATTGGATATTTCAGGGTACCGGGAGGTACAACAAAAAATGTTTCCTATGTAACACAAATCCTGATTGACAGCTTGTGTACAATCGATCCCGCAACAATTGATGGATGGATAATTGATCTCCGGTTAAATACAGGAGGGAATAGCTGGTTTATGCTGAACAGCTTGTCTTGGTTAATTGGAGACGGACAAGCAGGCGGAATTCGATATACAGATGGTCGTACAGATGATAAAATCAGGATAAAGGATACCAAGGTAATTGGATACAATCAAACATTTTCGATTGAAAAAAATACTTGTGGACTAACTGATAAAAATCTACCTGTTGTGGTTTTGATGGGGCCCAAAACTGCGAGCTCAGCAGAGGTAGTTGCACTTGCATTTAAAGGCAGAAAAAATGCAATTTTAATGGGAGAGCCATCTGCAGGGTATGTAACCAATAATAATAGCTTTCCGCTAGCGCCTGACATTACGCTGGTGTTAGCTACCGGCTATATGCTAGATAGGAATGGGAAGGCATATAATTCCAGTATACTTCCAGATATGGAAGTTATTGGTGGCGATAATCCATTTTTGCTGGATCAGGATAAAAAAGTATTGGAAGCTATCAAATGGCTAAGGAATAAATGAGTTTTTTTCTACAAATTGCCGAACTAATTTATTAATCCGCTCTATCCTTGTTGATTCGGTTTTGGCCTCGTATATCCATTTCACCCATTTTTCCTGGTCGGATTCGTTGAGAGTTTGAAAATAGGTATACGCTGCTGGTTCGTCTTTCAGGCAATCAAGCAAATCTTGCGGTATTTCAAGTTGATCATCATCCGGGAATAAAATTACATGAACCTTGTCTCCAGCCTGTTTTTTTATTTTCTTCCGGATTTCCGCCTTAACTGGCAGGAATAATAAGCCATTGCCCATCGGCATCAGGTGATAACGTTGTATTGGATAACCATCGATTGTTCCTTTGACTCTAACCCATCCAAACGGCTTTTCTTTATTTTGACGAATCTCCGGCAGTGCAACATAGGTCCAGCCCCCTTTTCCTGGAATTTTTTCAAGAAGGTAGCTTTTATTCACAAGGGGAGCAACAGACATAGAATGATTATTTTATTTTTTTATACAACTAATATCACCTTCCCGAAAGGACCACTCCGTATGCTGATTCAGTTCCTGCCGGATTATCAGTTGCAGTTGTCCTACATGGTGAGCTGTATGACGCAGATTGTAAAGCAATATTTCAAGAAAAGAGTAGTCCATATCCCCTTCTTCAGAACCTTCTGTGAAGCGTGGTTGTGTAGTATCTCCGGTTAGTGAAAATACAAGCCCCTTACATTTTGCGCGAATGACCTCTACATACTGCAATAATTCTTCTTTTGTGTAAATCACATCCGGTATCATATCTCCAATAGATTCAGCTGGCCTTTGCTCAACAGGAAGTTGTGTAAACGATAATAGCGGAGTGAAGCTTGACGGTGGAAAACTGGAATAATAATCAAGGAAAACGATGGTGTGAAAACTGAGATAATAGGCACGCTTATGATGGGAGAAGAAATCATCCGGAACAGTGTGAATACAATTCGTGAGCATATCAATGCACGCTCCAAACTGATTCCATAGTTCTTGACAGAAGTTATTAGTTGGCATAATTGTACCCGAATATCAGGATTCGCGTAATATCTTTTCCATTTTTTTACCCTTGGCCAATTCATCCACCAGCTTATCCAGGTATCGTACCTGTTGGGTAAGCGGATTCTCAATTTCCTCTACCCGATAGCCGCAAATCAGTCCGGTTATCAGATGCGCATTCGGATTCATTGTTGCCTGCTGAAAAAAAGCTTCGAAACTGACTTTTTGTTCAATCAATTCCTGAATCCTGGCATCACTAAAACCAGTCAGCCATTGAATCACCTGGTGTAATTCCGCCTTTGTTCTGCCTTTTTTCTCCACCTTAGTTAGATAGTGAGGATAGACAGAAGCAAAGCTCATCCTGGCAATTTTTTCATCATGTGCGGCAGTTGATTTCATAATTCGCTGTATTGAAGTTTTTCAATCCAATCTCTGGCTGCTGCAGGATCTACAAAATAATGTTCCTGTTCCGTGCTAAACCTGGATTCATACAGATCCATTTTTGTTTGATCCTGGTGAGAATGGGCAACACCTATACATTGTATACCACGATTAGTTCTAATGGTCATTTGTTTTGCTTCTTCTTCAAATAAATTTACATATCCCTCTTTCCATCCATAGTTTGCCAGCGTGAGTGGAATAACCGACCTGAATCTTTTATGCGCTTCCAGGTTGGCGGCAGTAAATCCATGCAGGTTTACAAATAACTTGAATTGGGTATTGGCTTCCATATGTTCGAGGGTACTTACAAATTCCTCTTCCCAATTTTCAATATCCGATTTTTCCAAAATGCCACTGAGCTGCGTTACCAACAAAGATTTCTCCGGGTACCAATTGGTTTCTACTTTTTTACTTGTTTCCATAAAGTAAAATTACAATTGACTAAGATTCCGTATTGCCCTGGCGCAGCTTCTGCTCATTTTTTAACTGAATATATAGCATCTAGATAAGTAGCGTGCTTGCCTTATCCTTGTCAGTTTCATAGAAAAGCAGTCCCTCTTGTTTATTGCCTAGCTGTTCGATTAAATTTCCTTCATTCGACCAGATCGCAGTTTGTCCGGCAGCCTCAAAATCATCACAGGGTCCGATACAGTTTACCATCATAACGGGTATGGAATACTTGCGGGCGATTGATGAAAAATAAGCCATCGCCTTATCTACTCCCTGTTGAGATTTGGCTACACTTGCCAAATAAAGATTGGCACCCAGCTGATACGCGTTCTCTGAATGATCCGGTTGCAGGCTCTCATAACAAATGGCAGGTGCGATCTGGTAATTTTTAACCGGGATTAATACCTGCTGTTCGCCGGCTTCAAAAAATGGAAACTCATCCGAGTGTAGCTGCTGTTTGAAATAGTAGTGTCGCATTTGCAGAGGCTGAAAAATGGCCATACCAATCTTTGGCTTTTTCCTGCCAGCAATTGGCATACCCACGCCGATCGATATGGATAACTGATTGCTTAGTTCCTGGAGTTCATCCAGGATTGTATCGCCCTCCTTCATTGCCAGCTGTTCCGCCAGTGCAGATTCATAACTGGTAATGGATAATTCCGGAAAAAAGACACAATCCGAACCTGCTTGTGCAGCCTGCCTGATATAGTTTTTATGAATTGCCAGATTGGCTTCGGTATTTCCTTTTACCGGCTTTATTTGTGCCAGACTTATTTTCATTCCCTGGTCTTTTTGAGATAGTAGATATTGTCTGTTTCCTTGATCTGTAATTCACCCCGTTGAGGGAAGAATTCAAAATAATACCCGCTGGATGAATGCATAAAATAGTTCTCGGCAATTGGTTCCAGTTCAAAAACGATGCCCTTGGTTTCAGCAGCTAATCGCGTCCCTGTCACAGTACATTTCACTGTTATCTGCTCATTTGAATAGGTTCCGGTATAGTTATTCAGATATATTTTCTTGTTATTGCCGAAGGGAAGATAAAAGGGCTCATCAAAGCAGATTTTCAGTACTCCTTCTATCAGATCCGTGCGTGGATAATGTATGCCATTAGTACAATAGGAAATGGATAAACCGTCTTCCGGGTAATGCCAGACCGCCGTATAGAATTCTTCTATTCTTCCATTGTGCCCATAACTTTTTTTACTGCCATATTTGTTGGCAAAGATCCCCATTCCATACTCATTTACAATTGTCTCCATTCTTGCTAAGCTTGCCTGGGTGATGAGTTTGTTGGTAAACAGGGCATTGATGAAAAGAATCAAATCTTCCGGGCGGGATATAATAGCACCTGCCCCTCCATGAATGCGTAAATCGGTTGACTTTTCGGGTATCCAATTTCCATTATTGTATTTGAATGAAGGGACTTGCGGCTTTTTTATACTTGCTTCAGTTCCGAACCATGTATTCGTTAATTGGAGCGGATCAATTATTCGTTTCTTTAAGACCTCCGCATAGCTTGCCTTTGAAATCTTTTCAATAATATACCCAAGTAAAAGAAAGTTGCTATTGCTGTATTCCGATCTTTCACGTGGTAGGAAATCACTTCCTTTTTGCCTGATAATAGTTAAAAGTTCAGCTTGCGATTTCGGTTGATCCATCCAGGTAGTGAAATCCGTATCCTTGGTATAATCGTGCAACCCACTTCTGTGATAAAGCATGTCTTCGATGGATACAGAGGCAGCATTGGGGAGATCAGGATAAAACCTGCTTAGCTTCTGGTCTAAGGATAGTTTTCTTTCTTCAATTAGTTGAAATACGAGTACAGCAGTAAATAATTTGGTTACGGATCCAATTCTGTATTGGCTAGCAGGACCTAATTCTTTCCTGTAAACAAGCTGTCCGTTTTTTGAGATAGCAAGGCTTCCCATCGCTACACCTTTGGAAGAAAGCGTTGTTAAAAAACTGTCCAGCTTCCTGTTATTGATTTGCTGGGCGCAAGAGGTGCTTATATACAGCCAAAGAAATATGGAGAGAAGGATTGATTTCATCTGAGGCAACTGCTTATGACCCCGTCAAGATACGATACTCCTCGGGTATTTCGATGCCGGAGAATTGATTCGTCAATCCATAAAAGATCAGCAAGGTTAAAACTGCTCCCAGGATCAAAATGGCCCATGCTTGCTGAACCGGACTTAGGCCCAATATAGGTTGATTCATTTTTTTACTGTGTATGGCTGCCAGGTGTCCGAAAAAAGAAAGGATGGCCAAAGCATAATAGGGTATAAAAAACAAGTTTACGGGAAAGCTATTAATTCCTGCTGCTCCAAAGTAAAAGTTGGTATCCAGTTTTAAATAGAACCTTCCAACCAATACGGCACTGACATGAATAACCAGGAAAATGGCAAGATATAGTCCGCTATACAGGTGTAGTTTATCAAAAAAGGTAGCCTTCCTACTGTCCTTCCTTCGGAATAACTGATGTCCGGATAGTATTTGAAACACCACCGCAACCAGCAGTATAATTTCAATAACAGGATGGCGGTAAAATTTTCGAAGGCTATCCATTAACTCAATATGCCGATCAATACCAACAATGCTGATAAAATGATTGAATAAATGAATGCCAACAAAGAGGGCCAATAAGATGCCTGAGAAAAAATGAACTTGTCTTGTTTTCATTTAGATTGTCTTCAGGCGAAATTCCTGATATCCTTGGTTGGAAATATTATCCTGGGGTAAGAACTCTAATGTTCTTACAATAATCTCGTGTCCCAGAAATAAGATTCAGTTCTTACCAGTTTAACCTTTTCTTGAAAATCCGGATGTTCTGTATTGATGACAAAATTGTATTCATATGGTATGATAACAGAGGGAACTTTTAGTAGTAAGCTTTCTCTCTTGTTATACCATTCTGAGCCAATTTTTTGTAACTGTCCGTACGCGGCAAATAATCGCCAGTTTGCAGGTAGCTCTTTTAGTTGAATTTGCCTGATTAAATGATCATCATCTGCTATAGAAATGACCATCATTTTATAAATTTCTGAGGGTTCAATACTTCCTTTATGAACGATACATTCAAGGGATGAAAGTGATCTGGAAGATCCGCAATAAATTACCTGTTGCCCTTTTTGATTCCACCAGTTAGCTCTTCCAGATGATAGCAGGTGGTTTGAGAAAACATCTTTTGATATTCTAAAAACTTCCATCACTCACACATTATCTCCATACTCTATTGCGGTTAATCTATCATCGACGAATTTGATGCCTGTTACGGTATTTAAAAAGGTTGTAGGTTTCGAATTATCAAAATGGAAGTTGGATGTATTTAGCCACTGTTCAAATGCTTTAGCTGAGCCAAAAACATTAATTCCGTGTTTCATTAAGGCCAATAACAACAGAATATGTTCTTTGATGTTTTCTTTAAAAATACTTTTAGGCTTACGATATTCCCTGTAGGTCTTAACACTAAGATTTAACCATTCAGCTAGCACCTCATCATTAAAATTTGTTAGTTTTTTGATAGCATTTAAATAATTCGAATTAATCTCTTTACTGTGGAGAAAATAGAGGATCTCACTATCATTGATTTGCAGAGGGATTTCCGCTGTCAATTTAATTTCATAGTTCTCCATGCTGATTAATTTACAACTAATTTACAAAAAATAGAATAGGTGCTATTTTACTCAATTAATCACCGCACTGATTTTCTCCCAAAGCGCATTGTCAAATCCTGATACTGCAAAATCAGGATTGTCCGGATTCGATGCCTGTCCCATCCGAATCACTACCATTTTTTTGCTGGGGATTACATATACGCGCTGATCACCGGCACCCATACCTGCGAACATATCTGCAGGAGCATTCGGGATCAATGTTCCCTGGTACACGGTCTGATCACTTGGTAACATATACTTGGATTTGCCATTTAACCACCACATATAACCGTAAGAGGGATTGATGGCCTGGGAGGTGGTAGTGCTTGCAGTAATGAATGCTTCATTCACGACCTGCTCTGTATTCCATTTTCCTTTGTTCAGGGCAAGGATGCCAAATCTTGCCATACTTCTGGCAGTACTGTGATAGATCGTAAAGATGGTACCGAAATTCCATCTGCCATCCATACCGATTTTATTTTTGAGTTTGGCATTGAAGTACGCTTCAAATTCCTGGTTGCTGGCTTCCGCCACCACATCGGTCAGTTTTTGAAAAATATTGCTATAGGCCCAACGGGTGCCAGCATCGGCAACATAGGTCAGGTTGGACTTGATCATTAATTGTTTGGTGTCATCATTGCCGGATGTCATTGTCAGCAAATGTTTTACTGTGATCAGGTTCTCTTTCTCAAGCGGCATGCTTGTCCAGCCCGTTCCCAAATAATCGGATGCTTTATTATTGATGTTCACCAATCCATCCTGGGCAGCCAGGCCGGTGGTAGTAGCAACCAGGGTTTTACCGGCGCTGTTCCATTCCCATTCAGTGCTTGCATTGTGGCCATTGAAATATTCTTCCATCACAATCCGGCCATTTACCAGGATCATAAAGGATTTGGTATTATTAGCAGCAAGAAAATCTTTCAGGGGCTGAACTGCATTCTGCTTCCATCCGAGGCTGGACAGGCTGGTGGTTTCCCAGGTGAAATTCCCCGAAACAGGAGGGAAGTACATGGTTTCAGGGGGCGTAGTTGGCCCATCAATATTGTCTTTACTACAGCTTGAAAAAGATACAAGGATAAGCAGCAGGTAGGCGATTGGTTTCATAAAATTGGAACTTGATTTTTCTTTGGACGCGCTTTTTTGCCGAAAGTTTAATCTCTCGTATTACAAAAATCGGTAACGTAAGATTGAGGTTGATTATTGTGTAACTACAGTTACTAAACGACAAGGTGACTTATGGTAACTTGAACAAAATTCTTCACAATGAAAAACTCAGCTAAAAATATAGGCAAACTCTTCCTGTTAGCAGTTTCATTGTTTCTATTTTCCTGTACAAAAGAGGATGTTTCAGATCAAGTGGATAATTATACTGATAACTTTAATTACACTAGTCTGGAAGCACAAATAAAAAGCTTACCCAAAGAGCCATTGAATACTGCAGAATTAGCCTCCTTGTCGTTTATGCGGGAAGAAGAGAAACTGGCAAAGGATGTATATATTAGTTTGTACAATAAATGGGGGGTAAAGATTTTTACCAATATTTCTGCCAGTGAACTCACTCACATGAACACGGTTTTGTTATTGTTGAATAAATATGGTTTAACAGATCCCGTTGGTTCAAATCCAGTTGGTGTGTTTAGAGACACATCGCTACAGCAACTCTATAACCAACTTGTGGCAAAAGGAAATACGAGTATTTTAGAAGCGTATATAGTAGGTGCGACTATTGAAGATCTGGATCTGTTTGATTTAAAGAATCAGCTAATCAATATTGATAATCAGGACATACGATTGGTTTATGAAATGCTGATGAAAGGAAGTCGTAATCACCTGCGATCATTTTATAAGAATATCCTGAAAGTTGGAGGTTCCTATACTCCTCAATTTATTTCTCAGGCGGAGTTTGACGCCATTGTTAATAGCGGAATGGAAACAGGATATTAATGCGAATCTATTGCACCGCCTGGAAAACCCCAAACAACGCAGATAAGATAACCAGCCAGTGAATGATGATGGTGATATAAAGTCGCCTGCTAAATAGTAATATAACCCCAAATGCCAATCCCCAAATCAGGAACCACCAAAACTGGTCGATGGATTTTAGTCCGTGTTGGAAAACAAAAGGGATGGCCGCCAACGCTACAGCGAGCCATTTATTAACCCGATGACTTTCCAATGCCCGGATAGCAAACCCGCGATATACGATCTCTTCTGAAATACCCGCCGTGAGTCCCATGATAACAAAGAGGATCCTTGCGCCAGTTGTTTTGGGAATAAGAGAGTAGACCGAAGCTAACCTGGCGGGATCCACCTGCATATTGGCGAGAGCTATTTCAATAAAGGCAACAATCCCAAACCCAACCAAGAAGTAACCTGCGATAAAAAAAAGCGTTTGTTTATTATTCAAAGAATAATTCAAAAATTCCCAATTAAGACCAGCTTTTTTTAGTATCCGGGAAATGAGCAGGATTTGGACCAGGTACCATACCGTAACCAGGATCCAGAAAAAGAGGATGAAATCAAATCCGGCTGCTGTAAATGCTTCTTTCTTCAGTAACAGCAGGGATAGCAGGGTGGAAATGATCGGAAATCCGAACAGTACCAACAACAACTGGGTTGCCGGAATTTTTGGTGATGAGTTAGCAGTAATGGTTGGTGGCATACTGCGAAAATAGCTGTACAAGGCAGTACAGCAGTTACCATTTGGTAAGTCAGCTTAGTTTGCCGGACCGGATCCTGCTGAGACTTTGAGGCGTAATACCCAGGTAGGACGCGAGGTATTTAAGTGGGGTTCGGGTAATATTGGGATTGGTTTTCAGCATCTCAAGGTATCGCTCCCTGGCAGTTTTGGTCAATAAGTCGATCTGCTGGTTTTGTTTGTAGATAAAGCTGGCTTCCGCTGCAATTCGGGTTACTTTTTCACCTTTGGCATCGGAAGCAAAGGTCTTTTGAAACTCCTGGTAACTAATCCGGAAAATAGTACTGTCTTCAAACAACCTCACTTCGATCGGAGTAGGTTGCCTAGTAGTGAAAGACATATAATCGTTCAGAAAATCTCGGTCAAAAGAGATATCAATACAAACAAAGTTATTCTTCTTCCAGATCAGGTTTCCTCCTGAGCCTTCCATGATGAAATTCATGTATTTCTCCACAGTGCCGGCAGGCTTGAGAATAGTTTCTTTCGGGTACTGAATCACTTCACCCAATTGTTCAAAATTGCGCCATACCTGGAGCTCCAGTTTTATGTAGGGGTCAAAAAATTCTTTTAGGAGTTGCGCTACCATATTATCCGTTTTCACTTTTTTGAAACTCACCATCTTCAACTACCATTGTTCTCGATAATACATCGTGCCAGGCTTTAGCGTCAGCTCCTAAACCAAGGGATAAAAATTCAAAAGGAATGGCCCTAGACCATGTTCTGATCAGGAAAAGCCGGAATTCAGGTTGTACCCCTTTCTTGAAAACCACCTTCGTTTTTGTAATATATTTTCCGATCGTTTTTCTGAAAAAGTATTCGCTTAATATGGAATATGCGCCTAAAACAAAAAACCAAAGCAGACCAATGAATATGTAATCAATGGAGGGGAAGGTTCTTGCAAGGTATCCCAAAAAGTATAAAAAAATAAACCAGATACTCGTGTCTATTAAAAAGTTGAAAAATCTCTTTTTCTTGGAAGCTTCTGTAACCAGATTTCCTTCATTATCTTTTAAATTTTTGGTTGTCATATTGTATGTGAAGTGATTTGGAATTATTGGTTACTATCGCCATATTTTATTAACCTGTTTCAACCAGTCTTCCTGATTTGATAATTCAATATCCGGTTGAATCCCAATATCTTCAAATTTAAACATACCAGGCGTTCGCATATCGGTTGGATAAAAAACAAATTCTCCCCCTGCTATAGGAATATGCCTGCCATAGTTACTGCCATAGGCAAGCATGCCTTTGGTTGACTGACCAGCCAGTACAACCCCTTTCAGTCTGGATAATCTTTGTGCAGTTATTTCTCCCTGGCTGATAGTATAAGCGTTGATTAATACTATCACACGTGATTTTTTCCGTATTTGCCTGATCCACTTGATATACGGCTTTGCCATGGAAGCAGCACCGCCGGTGTTATTGCGTAAATCAAAAACAATAGTAGGCTGTGGTTCAGAGCGGGTAAGCAATTGATACAGACTATCAGATTGTTGCCTCCGCTTTCCATTATTGGAAAAACTGCTCACGCGTACATATTGTACGGAAGGCATCGGCTTACTCAATAAAAAAGGACTGGCCGTATCTGGCAAATTGCAATAATCCGGTAGGTTTAGCTCTTTTGTGTAAATACCCGTATAATTGGATGGATACAATTTGGAATACATGAGTTGTTGATTGGCATAGCGCTCAGTAGCGTAGTAATTGAAATGCTTGGTAACCGGGTGCAGGTAAATGGCCGAAAACCGATTGTTTTCTTTTTCGCTTAACCAGGCCATGATGTGTCCGGGCTTTACATAAGGGGTTGAGGATTCCAGTACCACCCCCATGTATTGTTGCTCACCGGTTTTTAAGATGCCCAGATTGAAATCGCTACCATAGTGAAAAATCCCCTCTATGTCCTCTTTGGATTTACGGGCTAATTCCTCTTTCAATGAATCAAGGTTCCAGGTTACGGAAGGCACATCACGGAAATAGTCAGCAGCAAATAATGAATCGATTTGTTCCCTGGTTTTGAATAGCTGGTAATTTACCCGTTGATAAAAACCCAGGTGATTATCCTTCACAAGGTCCAGTAGTTTCGTTAATAAGAGAAAGCGTTGCCAGGCGAGCGTAGTGTCAGGGCTTACCAGCAGTTCCGCTTTCTTTTGCTGGTAATGCTGTTTTCGGTCACCTTTGATTTGTTGCTTGAATGACTTGGTTTTCCGGAGCAGTGAATCAAGGGAATTCACTTCCTGCTGGAATCGTGTGGTTTGAGCGAAACTTAGGTGGTGCAGGAAAAGAAGGATGAGTAACGAAAATATGCGCATTTACATAATTGATTAGGATTAATAGGTATTCTTTGATTGTGAAACAAATCTGTTGAGTGCCTCTATTATTTTGATGCCTTCAGTGTTTCCTGCGTGGCAACCTATCCATTCTTCAAGGTATATATTGCTATTAATTTGTTTACATTCTTCAATAAGGTAGCTTCGTAAATTTGGATTCGCTTCAGCCATTTCCTTCCAAATTGTCCTTCTGTTTCCCCATACAAATACAATATCCTCAAAGTCTGAACTCATTCTTCCATCGTTATTTCCCCGGCTTTTGAAGGCTTCCATTTTAGTTGCTATAAAATATGCGGGAGAAAAAATCTTCACCGTGTGCTGAGGATCTATTGTATAATTTATGGATGTTTTAAACCCTTCTTTGTACCATATATTTATAAAACCAAGGATTTGTTCTTCAGTTGGCATTACATCTACAACAATACCAGAATGAAGATATCGGCCGATAAACTTGGCTTTTTTGTCATTTTCAAATCCCATTACCCTAAGCTGTTCTTCCAATTTTGCGAATTCAGTTTTACTGGTGATTTCTATTAATATATCAACATCCTCTGTTGGTCTTGTTTCTTCAGCTTGCCTGTCAGCATAAAGTGATACTGTGGCTCCGCCTACAAATACTACTTCACTTCTTAATTGGCCGAGAGCATTATATACTGCTTTTATCCGCGAAATATTTTCCTGGTGGCTCATAATATTTGTCTCTTTAGTTCTGCAATTGCCACTTTTACTTCCCTAACGCGGCCTACCCGAATTACATCAAGCAATGCCAATAGCAAATAAAGAGCAGGGTCAATTTTGGCAGCTTTTACCTGATTTTTATATAATGGTTCAATTGTCAATCCTCGAACATCACCAAATGCTTCATTCCAAACGTAATTTATTTCACTTGGGAATTTTGTTTGCATAAATGGGTGGGAGTGAGCAGTATAAATACCATTAACCATTGTGCCGGGACGTGCAGGAAAAACATAACGCAAGCCATGTTCCAGAAATTCCATCAAGGATTGCCGGAATACAACTTTTTTGGATGCATCAATCAATCCTGCTACCTCACTTCGCGAGAGTGAGTCAGACACTTCTGCCGGACTGATAAAAAGTTCTCCTGCCAAATCCTTGTTTTGCCAGGGACTGTTTTTTTTTGTAATGATTTTCAAAAGAATGACCACGTCTTGTGGCCTCATACCATTGTGCTGCCTCATTCAATAAAGGTAGTGAAAATTCGTAATACGTGAATTGCGAATTTCGAAATAAATTGAATATCAATATTATAGGTTTATATTATCCTCAACTTTTGTTGGATTCTAAGCACTGTCTTCTGATTTGCGTGTATTTTTCTTTACAAGAGTATCCAGTAATTCTTGTCTTTTTTCATTTAATCGTTCCTGCTTTTCCTCACGCCTTATTCTGGATTTTTGACTTACATAGTAAAAAAAGGATAGTGCAATAAATATTGCAATGAGGCCATATGGAATGTTCATGCAAACAGGTTTTAAGGTTTACTTCCAATCGCTGTAAATATCAAACTTATCAAAAGCAATTTTCCCAAACTCTTTGGTGGTTTTTATATTCGTCTCCACCTTATCCAGGTCTGATGTATGATAACTGTCGCCGCCATCTTTATATAAATACCATTGTTTATCGTTTGTTGAATATTTAAAGGTGATGATTCTTGTCCAGCGCCAGGCGCTTCCGCCATAGTGCTCAATAGAGAAATAGCCTTTTTTGATTACAATCTGCATGTAAGGATCTCCCATCATTCCACCGCAGTTTACACAATACACCACATTGTCATTCCGGGCCGCGAGTGTAAAGCTCTCGTTTGCCTGGCCGATTAAAATCAACAGCGGTCTTTTTACTGTATGATCCACATCTTTTGCTATCGAGTCTTCCCCATTTATTTTCAACACCAATAGTTTATCAGGATATTTATCAAGATTTAAATCTCCTGTTGCGGAATCTAGTAGGTTGTAGCCCTCGGGGATAAATTTAGTAATGGAGTATTCTGCTGTATCTGAATCATTGTTCTTTTCTGCTGCTGCTTCCTTGTAATCTTTTGAATTGATTAGATGGCCTGCTTCATCATACTCCTGCCAGGTGCCGACCATTTTTGAACTATATTCTGATAAGATCACCGTATCTCTTATGGCTTCAGTTTCAATTCCTTGCCTTTCACCATTGATATATTGGCCTTCCTGTATTGATAATTGAGGCATAGATTTTTGTCTCCATATTAATCTACGTTCTCCATTTATATCTAAAGATTTCATATAAGAATATTCTATCCATAGTCCATACTTTTTACCATTTTTGATTTCATTTTGGCCATTAATAATTTGTCCATGTAAAAATGAATTTATTATTAAAATCAAAACTAAAATCAACACCACATTTAGTTTAGGTTGTTTTCTTCTTTTCTTCATAGCCAGGTTTATTTCCATGATTGTATCAAGATTTAGAATCAAATGCAGCAATTATATTCCAATTGATAGTCCATTTAAAGGAGGTAATTGTATGGGACCAATCCTAAAATTGAATGAGGATATGCCAGCTGTCAAAGACAGTAATTCAAATGTTCCTGAAAGAAAAAATACGCCTGTAAAAATGAGCGTCTTTTTGATATTTGTAAAATATAAGTAGGTAATTTATTGCCCACTTTCATTTGGAATGGATATGTTATCCATGAACCAGTTTAAAGTAATGCTATCAATACTCATGTATTCCCTTGGTAAATTACTCATTAATATGCCCTGATCTTTAGTGAAATGTATAGTTTCTTTACTTGTCTTTAAGAATGTTTTCTTTTCTGGATCCAATGGATATATATATTCAGTTGTATCCAATTGTATTCCGGACCACTTGAATTTGTATAGTCCAGCTTCTCCAGGGTGGCCATATGTTAAACCGCGAATTACTTTTTCTTTTGGATAAAATGTTGGATTTAGAAATTTATAGGCGGATGTAAAGCACCCGGTCTGTTTTTGGTATAGATAAACATGATAAACGTTGGCAAGACAGCAACCCGAAGATGGATAAGTGTGGATAATATAATCATTGTAAGAATCTCCATTAATGTCTCTGATAGTGTCATTAAGATAATTCAACTTCCATTCGGTTCTTTCTACAAGAAGTTTAAAATTATTAACTTCTGAACTGTAAATGGTTAATATCACCTCTGATGGAGTAGTCCTTCTAATTATTAAATGTTTACTATTTTCATCAAAGAGATACCCCATAGCTAATTCTGTTTTTATTTCCTTTGATGAGTCTTCTAATGTGTAATTAAATTCATATCTGAATGATGTTTTTGTTTTATTCTGATCTGCAATATCAAGGGCATCAGTCAGTACTTGATGTATGAGTATATTGTCTTGTTTCTTTATTTCATCTGATTCCTGCTGATCTGCCTGTTGAGGTTTCTCATTACAACAAATTATTGTTGATAATAGTGCATATAATGTAATAGTTGTTTTCACTTCCCTACTTTTCAAACTGTATCAACTCGCTATTATAATCTATCGTCACCTTGAAGTATTTCAGGAAAGATCCTCCAATCGCGCCTTTTACTACTTTGTCCATGCTGCCGATCATTCCTTTCGACCAGGCTTCATCCGGTCTTTTGGAGAACCATACTGGTCCCGCAACCATTGCACCCACTCTTATTTCGGGAACCTCTATCATATCAGCTCCATTTAATTCACCCTTCGGAATGAATCTCCAGTCCGGATGCTCCTGCCGCCATTGATCAAATATGCTTTTAGCTATGAATGATCCACCTATTGCATTTTCCGTGGTACCCAATTCTTTTTTGCCAGTAACTGATAGTAGAAACATCGCTCCGGTGTCAAATAAGAAATCAATCATTTTCTCATCTATCTCCAATTTCATGCTTGGATGTCCAAATAATTTATTTCCATTTTTGTCTTTTTTAAAGCCGAGTTGCTGTGTATTGACTTCAGATAAAGCTGGGTGCAACGGCGTATGTATATATAACTCTTTCGTTAAATAATTGAATGTCCAGGAGTAATTTATAAAGAAGAATTGTCCAAGGAATACATCATGCGGTGCTAGCCGCAAAAAATAGGATGATTCGGCATTGTCTTCCGGGACTTCAAAAAATGGCTCCTTTATACTTCCTTTGTAATAATTCGCTATTGCAGGATAAGGGATCTTGTCATTAGAATAGATGTCTGCTGCTTCTATGTACCGGGTGCTTTCACCTTTTATGGTTACCTGGCTGATAACATTTTCTAATCCGAATTTCTTTGCTGTTGCCTGGTACAGGGCTGTAAACCCGCCACCTGTATCACAATATCCCATTATAGTATCTCCGTTACTTGTTGGAATTTTCAGGAAGAAGTGGTCATTGATCAGTTCTGATGGAAGTAATTTTGGACTCGGTTCACCTGCTTTTTCCTGAGCCGACAGGTTTAGTCCTACCAGTAATAATAGGAGAATATTTTTCATGCTATAAGATTGTTATGGCTTCAACTGATCTCCTGCTATTTCTGAAATCAATTTCTCAATTTGTTGATTGTATGTCTGCATTTCCTGTTGGTATTGATTAGTATCCTGTTCTACCGCTTTATACATGGTTTCATAAGATTTGATCCGGACCTGGCAGTATTCTTTCAGTTTTTCGTTTCTTTTTTTAATAGCTTTCGGTAAATCTGCGTCATCAAAATTTTGCAATAATTGCAGGTTTTCGTTCCAGTAATACAGACCCCGATCCTTTATTTCGATAAGTATGGAATCTTTTGATGTTCCTTCCGGCAAATTAAATACTTCCAACGCCATTAGTTCCATTGATACAAATCGTTTCATCTCTTTTTCGTAATTGGCGATATCATTTGGAAGGGTTGTACAAATTGCAAAACCCGAAGCGGAAAGAACCAACAATAAAACTCCAATGGTAGCTGCTTTGAGACTTTTGTTCTCAAATGATTTTAAACTGGGAACAAATGAGTAACCAATTAATAACCCGCTTACCAATCCGCCTATATGTGCCGCATTGTCAATTCCGCTGTTTGGCCTCAGGCCATACACCAAATTATAGCCGATGTATATAATAATACTTGTCAATAATGTCTTCTGTTGTGTTTTTTCTATCAGGTTCGTAGTGAGTAATGCCAGAAATACCCCATACATTCCGAAAATGGCACCCGAGGCACCTGCGCTTATGGTGAGTTCATTCCACCATAAACTTGCCAGACTTGCAGCAATTCCGGTTATGAGATAAGCTGCCAGCATTCTGGTTTTTCCAAGGTAAGGCTCCAGTAACAAACCTATGTAGACTAATGCATACATGTTAAGTAAGAGATGTAATACCCCAATATGAACAAAACAGGATGTAAAGAGCCGCCAATACTGACCATCCAATGTATACGGACGGAAATTTGCACCCCAGAAAAGAAGTTCCTCGTTTTCCGGTTGAAAAATATTAACCCCCGACACCAGCATCAGGATGAATACAAGGATGTTAAAAATGATTAGTATCGGTGTTACGAAATAACCTTCGGTTGGTATAAAAATGGAAAAGAAGTTTTGGATGGTTGCTGGTTCTTTTGTTGCAAGCTCATCCGGATGTTCTTCATTTATCATATTCAGTTGTTGCTGTAATTCTTCCAGCTTGATGGTCATGTTCTCCTGGGAGAGGCTGGTTTTTTCAGCTTCTATTTGAGAAAGGAAAGCAGTTACATTTTTTTTATTTTTTCCCCAGTCAACCATCTGGTTCCCGGTGCAGGAACTTTGAATGATGGCTATTCCGTCCTCAATTTGCACACTGATTTCCTCTCCATAAGACCTCCAGGAGAAATTTGTAAAAGCAATTAGTCCATCTTCACTTAAAGCGAGTAGGTTCCAATTCAGTTTTTTGATTGCTTCTGTTGCGAGTACGATAAAACTTTTCTGATCAAGATTTTCCAGTGGATAATCCTGTTTGAATTTTGGGGTCAGTCCAATAGCCATAGTTTCTTTTGTTTCGGGTAATGCTTCGCCACCTGAGTCCCGGAGAGGGGTCAAAGGATAAGTTTGACAATATAGATATTCCCCTGGATTGATGCAAGTGACTGATTGTGATTCAATTGATTCAATTCAATCGGTTGATAATGCGCTGATTATTATTAGTTTATTAGATATTATACGTAGGATGTACGTAAGCATACTGAAAGATTAATGAAAGATGTGTTTATTTCTTATATTACACTAAATCAATATCTATGGCAATCGTACAGAACAATTTGCTCTTCCATAATTTCCATGGCAAGTTTGGAAAAAGCATGGTATTTCGGGTGGTGCGTGGTAAAACAATCGTCAGTAAATACCCCGATATGAGCCGAGTGGAGCGCTCCCCCGATCAAAAGGCCTATAATAATCTATTTCGGGAAGCAGTTCAACATGCAAAGTCTGAACTCATAGACCCAAACACCAAAGCAGCACTGTTGAATCGGATGAAAAGGAATCCCAAATTGAAGGATCGGAACCCTATGAATGTGTTGGTGTCTGAGTATTTAAGAGAACGTTCCTATATCATGTCCAGGGAGGAAGCCTCAATGCTGGTAGTACAATACAATCAAAAATACCAGTTGAACGAAAGACAATCGGCTGCACTGAAATTCCTTCTTATCTATGGGGAAATAAACAACACACTCTATTTACAGATCAATAAAGTTTCCCGACCAACCGCCACCCGTGATTTGGCAGATTTAGTCACAAAAGGTATCCTCCTTTCTAAAGGAAAAGGTCCGGCTACCAGCTATAAATTGCAGGATAAATTACTTGATGACTCAATTAACCTATTTAAAAATTGAATCAAACAGGCAGCATAATTGAATCAAAACAAGTTTTAATTGAATCAGAATTGAATCAAATCCGATGAATTGAATCAGCTAGCGCGTTCACTCTTTCAACAACTCCGGGTTTACCAGCCGGATCATCGCACTGCTTTGCTCATTGGCGAACAAACGGGCTTCATATCTCTTGTCACCCACAATCGCTACCATAAAGGAAGTGTTCGGGGGGATGCTTCCCAGGTTCTCGGCTACCATTACCAGCTCATTGTCCGCCTGCAGATCAGCCGCATTGATCTTAATCGTGTAAGCCTCCTCCGTCAACCGGATATTTTTGAATAATAACCTGCCATTCAGAAAAAGTGCGATGGAGTCACCATCCACCTGGGCATTGTCATAAAAACGTAGCTCAATTGTCTTGGCCGTGATAGGAATCACCGTTTGCAGGACATTCTTACGGGTTGTGAATTTCTTCTCCACCACATCTATGGGTGCACTTGCCACTGGAGCAGGAGCAGCAGTTGCCTCCACCGGAGCAGGAGTAGGGTTTGCAGCACCCGGCTCGGGAGCACTTACAGCAGGCGGAGGATTGCTCTTACCCGGAGCAACTATCACCATCACAGGTTTCATATTCTTCTCCTCAGGAAAATTCACTTTCGCCGTAATCTGTGATACACTATCAATCAGGATCGGATCATTACCCCCAACGAAGTAATTATCTATGATGAAATCCCACTCATCATTGAAGATAGGCTTTGACATTTTCTGGAGATGAACCTCCCCATTTTTACTGTTTTGTTTATCGCGACTGGAACTGGTGCCATCGAGGTACATTTCCTCGCCACCCGGACAATTAAAATCCGCAACCATCATCTGTGCACCGGCATCGGGCCTGAGTTGCATGATGCCCCCTGTGCCGTAATCATCCAGCAACATCTCATCCCACCAGATCACTGAATTGGTATTGGGATCAAAATGGCCGCGTAAACTGTAGCGTTTGTATTTGTTCTTCTTCTGATAATAATAGGCTACTCCTACTAACTCATCTCCTGATTTCACAATTTTCACTTCCGCCTGCTGCCCTTTGATCTTGCCCCTCCAAACACCCGTAATGGTTTGGGCATTTACACTGAAGGAAATAGAAAGAAACAGGAGCGCCATAAGACTGCAGAACAAAAAAGGGCGGCGACTGATTCCGGAGGAGTTCTTCATGTTGGATAATTTCACGCTCCAAACTAACGAAGGAATCCCCCAAAATCGTTCGCCACCCCTTATTTTTATCTTTCCCTTAAGGAAATCCATATTTTCACCTCTTCCCCTCTCACTCTTTCACCTTTCACTTTTCACCTTTCACTTGACCGAAGGTCAAAACCCCTTCTTTTCACCAATCGTCTTCAACATCTCCTTCACCGCTGCCTCTATCTGTGCATCCTTTCCATTCAGAAAATCCTCATACGATAATGGCACCCTGATATCCGGCTCCAATTGCAAATTCTCTGTTGGTCTTCCTTCTTTTCCAATGGTAGCAATCATAGGAATGCCAAACACAATGGTCGGATCGATCTGCTGCTCCCACCAAACTGCTGTACCGGTGCCAGGAACCGGCATGCCGATCAGTTTACCAACGCCCTGCTGCTTGTACACATAGGGGAAGATAAAGGCATCGGAATAGTTACCCTCACTCATTACCACACAACTGGGTTTGCTCCACCTGCCTGCCGGCTCTCCATCTTTCAGGCGATTGCCCTGGGGCGCAAAATCCAGGTACCGCTTGGCGCTCAGGAATGTCAGCAGGTCGTCGTGCAACCAGCCACCTCCATTAAAGCGGGTGTCCACAATCAGTGCTTCTTTGTCGCCATTCTTACCCAGAACTGCATCAAACGTGTTTCTGAAACTACCATCGTTCATGCCCTGCACATGCACATAGCCCACTTTACCGCCACTAAGTTTGTTCACCATCGCATCCATCTTCTTCACCCAGCGTTTGTACATCAGCGATGCTTCATCCTGGAAGCTGATCGGTTTGGTGGATTCCTCCCAGCGTTTGCCGGTTGCAGGATCATACAAACTGAGCAAGGTATTCTTCTCTGCTTTGCGATTCAGTAAAGCTGTCCAGTCGTTCTCCTGGCTGATGGCCACGCCATCAATCTTTTCGATCACCACACCCGCTTTTACTTTGCTTTCCGCACGATCCAGAGGGCCTCCTTCGATTACTTCTGTTACGATCAGTCCATTGCCACCCTTGCTTTCATCATAGAGCAGGCCGAGTGCAGCAGTGGCATCAGGGTTCTGCATTTGCGGACTATAACGTCCTCCTGTATGTGAAGCATTCAGTTCTCCCAACAGTTCACTGAGCAGTTCCTGGAAATCATAGTTATTGCTGATATGGGGCAGGAAACGTGCATAGTCTTTTTTCAGTCCCTCCCAATCAATGCCGTGTATCTTGGGATCATAGAATTTCTTCTGCACCTGTCTCCAGGCATGATCAAAAATATATTCACGCTCTGCTGCGGCATTTAAGACCATTTCGCCATCTATCGCAACCGGAGCAATCTTCCCTGCTTCATCAATCTTCACCAATGCACCGCGATTGGTTACAAACAGACTCTTACCATCCTTGCTCATCTGGATACCGCTGGGTGTACCTCCCAGTTTGGCCAGTATCTTGGTTTCTTTGGTACGCGGCTCTGTTACCCAAAGATCATAGCCTTTCTCAAAAGCCGCCAGGTAATAAATCTTGGAAGCATCCTTGTTCACTGCATAATCTGCAATAGAACTGGAATTAATGGTGAGCCTTGCCACCCTGTTCTCCAGATTCTCCAGCAATGGTGTCCACTTCGGTTTTTCCTCTTCAGGCGCCTTCACCTCCTTCTTCCCTTTCTTCCCTTCTCCCTTTCCTCCCTTCTCCATTACCCCCTCTTCCTTTTTTCCCTCTTCCTTTCCTCCATTCTTCCTCTCCTCCACCAACGCATACTCTTCCTTACTCAACTTAAACTTATCATAGAGGTCCTGGTCCAAAAATCCTGCATAAATATCCACTTCCCGGCTGCCCTGCATGGCCAGTGATTTCCGGCCTTCCTTGGAACTGGTCCAGAATACCGCTTTGCCATCCATGCCCCATTTGGAATTACCCTGACCAAAGCCACTCTTGATCGGGTGCTGAATACCTCCACTTCCATCGGCCTTGATCATAGCCATATTGTCGGAAAACATTTTGCCATCACTGTCGTCACTGATGATCCATTGACCATCCGGACTCCAATTAAAATCCCAGTCGCCATCTGCGTAGGAATAATTATGTCCAGTTGGTAACAGTGTGCGCGTTTTCTTTGTTGCGAGGTTATACACTTTCAACTGATTCCGTTCTGCTACATACGCAATCTCTTTGCCATCCGGAGAAAATTTCGGCTGGTATTCTTCTTCAGCAGTAGCAATCAGGGGCGTTTCATTAATCACAGTTGCAGCATAGAAATAAGGCTCTTCTGCGCGGGCAATTGTTGCCTGGTAAATATCCCAGTTATCATTGCGTTCAGCAGCATAAACCAGCGACTTGCCATCGGGACTCCATTGCACCATTCTTTCCTGCTGGGGTGTATTGGTGATGCGTTTGGTTTGTTTGCCTTCCACACTGGTTACAAAGATTTCACCGCGCGTTACAAAAGCAATTTCTTTTCCATTGGGAGATAAGGCAAATTGGGTCACATTGCCATTGATGGATACATTTTTAGTAACTCCTGCTCTGCCATCATTAAAGATCTGTACAGCCAGTTTTTTCGGTTGCTCACCCTCCTTCAGTGTATAGATCTCACCGTTGTAGGTATAACAGAGAGTATTGTCTTTACTTGCTGTTAAATGACGCACCGGGTGGCGATCCAATTTGGTGAGCTGTTGTTCCGCCATCCGGTTTAATACCGGCGCCTTGTAAATATTCTGGTTACCATTTTTTTCACTCAGGTAATAGATGAACTGATCATCGCTACTGAATACCGGCTCCCGATCCTCGCCTTCATAACCTGATATCTTACGGAAGGTATTGGAAGCTGTTTCCATTACCCAGATATCGCGGGTTACAGAAGAATTGTGATGCTTGCGCCAGGCATCTTCATATCCTTTCCGATCCTGGAATACGATCTGTGTGCCTTTGCTGTTATAGCGTGCAATATCCATTCCGGCTGAACTAAGCAGGATATTACGTCCACCTGTAACCGAAACGGAATATAAATTCTGAAACAAACGCGGACTGTAAAACCGGATATTCTCTGCTGGAATATTCCTTGAACTGCCAAATAGTACCTGTTTGTTGTCAGGAGAAAAATCAAATGGAAAATCAGGTGAACTGTGATGAGTTAAACGCACAGGTGCTCCACCTGTTGCAGGCATTACAAATACATCGAAGTTGCCATAACGGTCAGATGCAAACGCAATGCTTTTACCATCCCTGCTCCAGACAGGCATCATGTCCTGTGCCTCGTGAATGGTGAGCGGGATGGCAACTCCGCCGGCTGCATCCACGCGGTAGATATCACCTTTGTAACCAAAGGCAATGGTTTTGCCATCCGGACTAATACTGGGATACCGCATCCAGAGCGGATTTTCCTGGGCCTGCAAACCTGTCCCAAGCAGGCAGACCAACAAAGCCTTATACATGTATTTCATACTACAGCTGTTTAGATCCTTAAAGTTAAGGATGGATCAATTGCATGCGCCCCATGTTTAAACAAAGCAATTTCAATTGCCCCGATTGATGGAATTTTAATACAAATGATTTTGATATGGCAACACCTGGAATGGTATTAATTGATGCTCTGCGGAAAACTGCTTCGAATCTGAAGAACGGTGCTTATTATGCCTGGGGCCATCATGGCGGATGCAATTGCGGTAACCTCCTGCAGGTGGTTACCCAGCTCAGTAAGGAAGAGATCCTTCAGTATGCACATACGGGAGTAGGGGAGTGGACGGAAATTGCGGAGGAGTATTGCTCGGTAACCAGTGTTCCACTGGGACTCATGATGACCAAGTTGCAGGAGATCGGGCTCACCCCCACGGATATTCATAATATAGAATACCTGGAAGACCGGGATGTGTTGAATTCCTTGCCTGGAGGTTTTAGATGGCTGAAACGCAACCAGCGGGAAGATGTGATCCTCTATTTTGAAGCCTTCGCCAACCTGCTGGAAGAAAAGCTACTGCAACAGGTTCCGGTGGAAGCTCTTTTAAAGGAATCCATGAACACCCCGGTTCAAGAGGCGCTGACCACCTGAACCTCCATATAATGTGTTTCGGGAACAATGGGTAGTTGCCGGATTAGCTGAAAAAGCAAAGCTGCTGCAGCCTGGCCCATTTCAAATCCTGAAGTGCGCACATAAGGAAATTCAAAGGGCAGGTACCGGGGGAGTTCTCCATCGCTGATAGCAGCCAGGTGGAGCTCCTCTGGGATCCGTACCTTACTCTTATATAAAACAGGCAGGATGCCGGAAAGCAGCTCATCACTCATTACAAATAGTCCGGCTGGCCGGGCCAGAGATTCCCAGGCTTTCAGTAATTGATCACCTGCTTCTTTTGGATCGTCGGTAATTACGCGCTGAACGCAGTCCTCGGGCCAGTTGTGTTGGCGCAGTGTTTCATTAAACCCTTCCAGCCGGTCCTCGGTAATAGAAAGCCGGGTATCGGCAAACACCCCCATGATACGCGAATCTGCTGGCAGCGGGGCAATCAATTGCTCTACAGCCAGGGAAGCAGCTTCCTTACCAGGCATCACTACCTGATGAGCCAGGGAGTTTTGAACAACCTTATCGAAAAATACAATCGGCACTCCGGCAGCCATCAGTTCCTGGAAATGTTCGATATCGTGGCTCTGGCGGGATAGGGATACCAGCACGCCATCCACCCCCATATTGGCGCAGATTTCGGCGTTTTCAATTTCCCGGTCGAGACTGTCATTGGAGTGGAGGACCAATAAGTTATAACCTTTGGCGTGGGTTGCTTCTTCTACTGCCTTAATCAGGGAAGGGAAGAAAAAGGAGGCGATTTCGGGAATAATGAGGCCAATGGTATGGCTGCTGCCCCGGCGGAGGTTGATCGCCATCAGGTTTGGCTTATAGCCCATTTTTTCGGCCAGTTGTTTGATTTCCTGCCGCAGGGAGGCACTGACATCGGGATGGTCGCGCAGGGCTCTGGAAACCGTGGAGGGGTTGATGTTCAGCTTTCTGGCGATATCTTTTATTGTAATACGGGCCACAAAAATGTTATTATTTGATAAAAACTAGTTAATTTTAACTCAATATGTATTTTTTACACAACAAACGTTTGCGAAACCGTTTGCAGGTTAAAAGGTAAAAAAACATTGATAAAAAGTTGGAATTTGATTGCTGTTAGGCGTTGTTGAAACCAGTTTAAAAAGTTGAAGCAGCGTTCAGACATTAATGATTGCCTATAAAAGACCGGGGTTGTGCCCGGAATTTTGGGGGTGGGGTTTAAAAAGTTTTATATCAAAATCAATATAAAAACCGTCACGAAAACCAAAACACAACAACTATGACTGTTGCATTGCCACGCTGGGTAAGAGGCCTTTCTATCCTCTTGCTTTGTATGTTCCTCGGCTCCTCTATACAGGCCCAGGAAAGAGTTATTACAGGTAAAATCACCGATTCAAAAGAAGGGACACCAATTATTGGGGCTACGGTTACCGTAAAAGGAACAACCATTGCAACCTCTACAGAGCCAGATGGTACTTTTCGTTTGGGTGGTGTACCAGCCGATGCCAAAACACTGGTAATTACTTCGGTTGGATTTGCTACAAGGGAAGTAGCCATTACAGGAGATCAAATCAACGTAACCCTCACTGCATCTGAAGCTGATTTAGGTGAAGTGGTGGTGGTAGGTTATGGTACCGCGCGTAAAAAAGACCTTACCGGTGCTGTTGCATCTGTAAAGGCAAAAGATTTTAACAAAGGCGTTGTTACAGCGCCTGATCAATTATTACAAGGTAAAGTAGCAGGTGTGCAGATCCTGAATAATTCCGGAGCACCTGGTGCTGCTACTACGGTACGTATCCGTGGTAACTCTTCTATCCGTTCAGGTAACCAGCCTTTGTATGTAATTGATGGGGTTGCGCTTGACGGACGTACTGCTCGTCCTGGTATCAATGCCGGTGGAGTTGGTACGATTCCAGGAAGTAACCCGCTCAACTTTATCAACAACAATGACATCCTTTCCATGGAAGTGTTGAAAGACGCTTCTGCAGCTGCGATTTATGGTTCTCGTGGTGCAAATGGTGTTATCATTATTACCACCAGAAAAGGAAGTACTGGTCAGCAGGTGGATGTGAATGCCTCTGTAGGTGTGAGCAGCCTGATGCGCCGCCTCGAGGTATTGGACGGTAATGAATACCGTGCAGCGCTGGACAAGTATGGATTGACTACTGGTGATTATGGCGACAATGTGGATGCTATGGATGCTATCACCCGTACTGCTTTCACACAGAATTACAGCATTGGTGTATCTGGTGGCAATGACAGAGGAAAATATCGCATTTCTGCAAGTTACCTGAATCAGGATGGTATCATTCTGAAGTCTAATTTCAAAAAATATACAGCGGGTATCAATGGTTCATTCAAGTTCCTTGAGAACAAAAGACTGGGACTTGATTTCAACGTAACAGTTGGTCACAATACGGAAAACGCAGCACCCATTTCCAATGATGCCGGTTTTACCGGAAGCATTGTTGGTCAGGCTCTGCAGTGGAATCCAACCCATCCTTTGCGTTTCCGCGGCTCTAATGGTGCAGATTCACTGTTTATTATCCCTCAATTTGGTAGCACTTCTATTAACCCGTTAGTAATGTCTGCTGCCTGGGATGATATCTCCAATACTACGAACGTACTGGCCTATGTAGCGCCTTCATATAATATTGCGAAAGGGTTAGATTATCGTTTCTTGTACAGTATTAACCACCAGGTGAGTGATCGTAAAAACCAGATTCGCAGTTACCTGAACCTGGAAAACATTCAAAACCGTGGTTTGGCTAACCAGGCTGGCGGTACATTGACTACTACCCAGATGACACATACCTTAAACTACATTAAGGAGTTCAGTGATAATATCACCGTGACAGCCCTCGGTGGTTATGAATACATGAAATTCCGTTTCCTTGGTAATGGTTTATTTGGTCAGGACTTTGCGAATGTTAGTACGCCGTACTACAATTATATGCAGTACACTACGCAAGGCTCCCGCCAGATTTACTCTTTCGACCAGACAACTGAATTGCAGTCTTATTTCGCAAGAGCAATTATCAACTTTAAAGATCGTTACATTTTTACGGGAACTTTCCGTGCAGACGGTTCTAGTAAGTTTGGTACGAATAATAAGTATGGTTATTTCCCATCACTGGCACTTGCCTGGAATATTCACAACGAAGCATTCATGCAAGGGCAAAATATTTTTGATCAGCTGAAATTCAGAGCAAGCTGGGGTACTACCGGTAACCAGGAATTCCCTGCATTTGCTTCTCAGGAAACATATACTGCAGGTCAACAATCCTTCAGCCGTGCTACCCTTGAAAATAAAGACTTGAAATGGGAAACTTCTACCACTATCAACCTGGGGTTGGATTTCTCTATTGCTAAAGGAAAGCTCTTTGGTTCAGTTGATTATTTTAACAAAAAGACCACCGATATACTTTTTGACCGAGATTTAGCTGATCCTGTTCCGGTAGGTTCTGCTTCAACCTGGGTGAACCTTCCCGGAGAGATCATCAACTCTGGTGTGGAAGTAATGTTGAATTACCTGATCGCTAAGAATACCAACTTCTCCTGGGATTTCGGTGTCAACGCTACTTTCCTGAATAACAAGATCACCGGATTCGGGGACCTGGTAATTCCAACCGGTGCATTGAGTGGTCAGGGTATCTCTGGTACAAATATTCAGCGTTTCGTAAACAACCGTCCGTTGAATGTGTATTATTTAAGGCAATTCACAGGAATTGATCGTGATGGTCAGGCAGGATTAGTAGATGGTGGAGCTTCTTTCTTCTATCTCGGAGATCCTAACCCAAATATGCTGTTAGGTCTTACTACCAATATTGGTTACAAGAAGTTCAACCTGGAAATCAGCATGAATGGTGCTTTTGGTCATGAACTCTATAACAACACAGCAAATACCGTACTGCCAATCAACAACCTGGGTACACGGAATATCGCGAAGGATTTGGCGAATATGGATCCTGCTGAGGCATTGTCCAGCCCAATCACAGCTTCATCCCGATACCTGGAAAAAGGTGATTATATGAAATTGACCAACGCAACACTTTCTTACAGACTGGGTAATCTTGGATCTGTTGTAAAGAATGCCAATTTGTTCCTGACAGGGCAGAACCTGTTTGTAATCACCAACTTCTCCGGATTTGATCCAGAAGTAAACGTGGATAAGAATGTAGCTGGTCGTCCTTCATTCGGTATCGAATACATTCCATACCCAACTGCAAGGAATATAATTCTTGGACTTAATTTTTCTTTTTAATTCAAACAATTTTTGAGCCGTATGAAATATAAATTAATTCTAACCGCTTTCATGGTCTCCTCGCTTTTCAGTTGTACAAAACTGGAAGAGCCGGTTGATTCCGCAATCACCGGAGACCAGGCAGATGAGTTATTTGGTGGCTCCAATTCTGCACCCCCGGATATTAGTGCGTTATTGGAAGGTGCTTATCTATCAACTCGTACGCCGTACCAGGATCAGTCACGTGTTTGGGCTGCAATGGAACACACAACGGATGAAGTAATCGGACCTACAAGAGGTGGTGACTGGGATGACAATGGAGTGTGGCGTGTATTACACAGCCATCAGTGGGATGCAGATCATGCCTTCCTGGCAGATACCTATCGTGATTTGGGAAGAATTGTGTTTGCAACAACTGACCTCCTGAAATTCAACCCAACTCCGGCACAGGCTGCAGAAGCCCGTTTCCTGAGAGCTTTCGCCATGTTTACTATTCTGGATGGCTGGGACCAGGTTCCTTATCGTGAAGTAAATGGTACACTGAATGATTTACCACAAGTGCGTAAAGGAACAGAAGCCTTGGACTATATCATGTCTGAATTGACAGAAATATTGCCCAATCTTCCGGTATCTCCAAATTACAAGGCCAACAGAGATGCAGCAAAAGTGCTGATGATGAAATGCCTTCTTAACAAAGGTGTGTATGCAGACCGTGCCAATCCAACATTTGCTGCTGCGGATATGGAAGCAGTAATTGACCTGGCAGATGAATTAATCAATAGCGGACGTTATTCGCTGGAAGCAAATTTCTTTGACAACTTCGCTCCAAACAATGCGACTATTTCAAGCGAAAACATCTGGACAGCAGAAAACCGTGGTGGAAACAGCAGTGGTAACGTACGTTTTCATTGGTTCTGTACGCTTCACTACAACAACAACCCCAGTGGTTGGAATGGTTTCACTACTCTTTCTGATTTTTATGACAAGTTTGAAGCAAACGATACCCGCCGTGGTGCATCTTATCCTGGCATGACCAATGTATCAGGATTAAGAGTAGGTTTCCTGGTTGGTCAGCAATTTGATCAGAATGGTGTTGCTCTAAAAGACAGAAGAGGTAATAATCTTGCCTTCACACGTGAAGTAAAATTGAAAGAAACCGGAAACGACCTGGAAATCACTGGTATTCGTGTTATCAAATACCCAATCGATTATGCATCTGGTGATAACGTTGACAACGATTTCGTTTACTTCCGGTACTCCGATGTATTGCTGATGAAAGCAGAAGCCCTTCTTAGAACCAACAATGCAGGAGGTGCGCTGACTATTGTGAACAATATCCGTACTACAAGAGGCGCTTCTACCCTGGGTTCTGTGAACCTGGATCAGTTGCTGGATGAAAGAGGTCGCGAGCTTTATTACGAAGGCTGGAGAAGAAATGATATGATCCGCTTCGGTAAATTCCTTGGAACCTGGCAGGAAAAAGCAGCTTCTGGTCCTGAGCGTCTGATCTTCCCGATTCCCAACCGCTCACTGGCTGCGAATCCCAATTTGACTCAGAACCCCGGCTATTAATTTTTAGTATCTTGCAAATAAGTAAGAGGTCATTAGTAATAATGACCTCTTATCGTTTATTGAAATACATTATGGTTAAATGGATTACTGCCTTCCTTGGTTTAGCGCTTCTGACATCCTGTGGATCCGAACCTCAAAAACCAGGTTTGTTTACCCTGATGGAAAAAACCGGGATTGATTTTGTAAATGAAGTCAGTGATACCAAAGACTTCAACATATTCAGCTATCGAAATTTTTATAACGGGGGTGGTTGTGCCATCGGCGATATCAATAATGATGGATTGGCCGATGTCCTGTTTACTTCCAATATGGGAGAGAACAAACTTTATCTGAATAAAGGCAACTGGAATTTCGAAGACATTACAGACAAAGCAGGAATTGCTGAAGCCGGTAAATGGAGTACCGGTGTGGTGATGGTAGATATTAATGCCGACGGGCTTCTCGATATTTATATCTGTAATGCCGGATATCAGAAAGGTATGCGGCAGGAGAATGCTCTCTTCATCAATAAAGGGGATCTTAGTTTTGAAGAATCCGCAAAAGCATACGGATTGGACAATGATGGCTATACCACCCACGCTGCTTTTTTTGATTATGACCTGGATGGTGACCTCGATTGTTTCATTCTGAATAATAGTTTCATTCCTGTTAATACACTCAATTATTCTAACAAACGGGAATTAAGAGCGAAAGACTGGCCGGTTGCTGATTTTCTCAAAGGAGGAGGTTCTTTCCTATTGCGCAACGATAATGGAAAGTTTGTGGATGTAAGTGAAGCAGCCGGTATCTATGGCAGCCTGATTAGTTTTGGTTTGGGTGTAACCGTTGGTGATATAAATGGCGACAGCTATCCAGATATCTATGTGTCTAATGATTTTTTTGAACGGGATTATCTCTATATCAATAATAAACAGGGAGGCTTTAGCGAAGAGCTAGAAAAACGTATGCAGCATATCAGCCATTCTTCCATGGGTGCTGATATGGGTGATATCAACAATGACGGACTGCCTGATATCTTTGTTACCGAGATGCTGCCAGATGATGAATTCCGGCTGAAAACTACTACCTCATTCGAGCAGATTGAAGTACAGCTGCTCAAACAGCGATCCGGTTTTTATAACCAGTTCATGCAAAATACCCTGCAGGTAAATGCAGGTAACGGACAGTTTCTGGAAACAGGCTATTATAGTGGAGTAGCTGCATCCGACTGGAGTTGGGGTGGATTGCTTTTTGACGCGGATAATGATGGCCGCAATGATCTCTATATCTGCAATGGCATATTCAGAGATGTAACGGATCAGGATTTCATCAATTTCTTTGCCAATGAAGTGATACAAAATATGGTGATAACCGGCCAGAAAGAAGAAATTGATCAGATCATTGAAAAAATGCCATCCAATCCGATTCCAAACAAGATGTTTCGGAATACAGGTAACTGGAAATTTCAGTCGGTGGAAAAGGATTGGGGATTATCCAAACCTTCTTTCTCCAATGGCGCAGCTGTTGGCGACCTGGATAATGATGGCGACCTGGATCTCATTGTAAACAATGTAAACCAGCCAGCTTTTATTTATCGTAATAATTCAACCGAACAGAATAAATCGGCTTTTATTACATTCCAATTACAGGATACTGGTAAGAATAAATTTGCTATTGGTTCTAAAATCCTGCTCTACCAGGGAACAGAAAAACAATTACGCGAACTGGTCCCTACCCGCGGCTTTCAATCCTCAGTTGATTATACATTGCATTTTGGATTGGGAGAAAAAGCCATTGATTCCGTATATGTGATTTGGCCTGGCGGTGAAACAGAAAAGATTACGAGTTTTAAACCAAATCAACTCAATAAATTAAATCGAGGTTCGGATACTAAGTCAGTACTTCATCAGGTTGTATTTACACCAGCCTTATTCAGTTTTGTAGATTCTTTGCAATTCGACAAACATCAGGAAGATGAGTATGTCGATTTTTACAATGAGCGAAATATTCTCTGGATGAATTCGAGGGATGGCGCACAGGTTGCAAAAGCAGATGTGAATGGAGATGGATTGGAAGATATTTATATCGGAGGAGCAGCAAAACAAGCGGGACAACTGTATCTGCAAACGATTACTGGTTTTAAGAAATCACTGCAGCCGGTATTTGAAGCTTATAAAGATTGGGAGGATGTAGCTGTAGTATTCATGGATGCGGACGGTGATGGTGATGCGGATCTGGTTATCGGTTCTGGAGGTAATAACCAGGTTTTGCAAAGTCATAAACTGGATCATCGGGTATACCTGAACGATAGTAAGGGAAATTTTACTGCGGTTCCTAATGCTTTTCCGGTAAATGGTATGAATATTTCAGTAATGGTACCTGTGGATATCGATGGAGATGGCGACTTGGATCTCTTTGCAGGTGCCAAATCCATTCCATATCAATATGGTGTTCCGGCATCCAGTCAATTGCTGTTAAATAATGGAAACGGAATATTTGAATTGTACCGACTAAACGGAAAAAATCCATTTGATTCAATTGGAATGGTAACCGCCGCTGTTGGTGCTAATATCAGCGGTGATTCAAAAAAGGAACTTGTGCTGGTAGGAGAATGGATGAATCCCCTGATATATGAATGGAAAGAAAATAAACTTTCTCCAATAAATGGTTACTTTGACAACCTCTCAGGCTGGTGGCAGAGCATAGCTGCTGCAGACCTGGATGGGGACGGAAGGGATGAACTGGTACTCGGTAATGTTGGCGATAACTTTTACCTCCGTGCGGATAGTCTGCATCCTGTAAAAATCTGGTACAACGATTTTGATGAGAACGGTACCGCTGAAAATATCATCACAAGAACTATTGCCGGAAAGGATATGCCGGTATTCATGAAAAGAGAGTTGACGGAACAAATTCCCGGATTGAAAAAACAGAACCTGCGCAATGAACAATTTGCAACCAAATCCATACAGGATTTATTCGATGCGGCAGTAATTAATGCCTCGGTTATGAGATCTGTCAATTATACCAAATCCTGCATTGCGTTTTTGGGAGAGAAAGAAGTGCGTTCTATAGTGCCGCTTGATTTCCGTGTGCAATTATCTTCAGTACATGCCATCCGCATCTTGGATATTAATAAAGATTCAAAACCTGACCTGGTACTGGGTGGCAATATGTTATGTCTGCAACCTCAGTTTGGTCAGTTGGATGCCAGTTTTGGACATGTATTACTGAATGAAGGGAGTGGACAATTCCGGTATCTTGGTCCTGCTGAATCCGGATTTTTTGTAAAAGGTGCGATTCGGGATATGGAAGTTTTAAGTACGAAAAAAGAGAATTCACTCTTGGTTACACGAAACAATGCTCGTCCGGTTTTATTCCGGTTTTAAGTAGAGGTATCAATGAAAAACAGTGTTTATATAGTTGGTTGGTTAGTGCTTGTTCTGTTTGGTTGTGTTGATACAGCCAACAAAGATCAGTTTGAATTGCTTTCTTCAGAAAAGACAGGAATTGATTTTGCCAACCGGTTGACTGCTACAGCTGATTTTAACATGTTTAAATACATGTATTTCTACAACGGTGCAGGGGTAGGTGCAGGTGATTTTAACCAGGATGGTCTGATTGATTTGTTTTTTGCTTCCAACCAGGAACAAAATCGCATGTATCTTAATAAAGGGGATTTTAAATTCATTGATGTAACCACACAGGCGCAGCTCCCGAATGATAAAGGTTGGTCTACTGGTGTTTCTGTAGTTGATATTAATAATGACGGACTGCTGGATATATATGTTTGCAGGGTTTCCGGATTTGAAAATTTGAAAGCGGGTAATCAGTTACTGATTTGCCAGGGGGTTAAAGATGGTGTACCATATTACAAGGACGAGGCCAGCACATATGGATTGGCTTTCTCCGGTTTTAGTACCCAGGCCAGTTTTTTTGATTATGATCTGGATGGTGATCTTGATTGTTTTTTACTGAATCATTCCATTCACCATAATGGAACATTTGGTAAAAGAGACCGTTTTTTGAACACCTATCATGAGCAGTCAGGAGATAGGTTTTTTGTAAATGATAAAGGAAGATTCATTAATAAAACGAAAGAGACAGGTATTCAGAGCTCAGTTATCGGTTATGGATTGGGGATAGTTGTGAGTGATCTGAATGCAGATGGCTGGCCGGATCTGTATATTGGTAATGATTTTCATGAGAACGACTATCTCTATATAAACAACAAAGACGGTAGTTTCAGAGAGGAGCTGACCAGTCGCACACAACATTGCAGCCAGTTCTCCATGGGAGTGGATGCGGGAGATGTAAATAATGACGGTCTGCCCGATATTATATCTGTGGATATGCTGCCTGCAGATCCTGAAATACTAAAACGATCCCTGGGAGAAGATGAATACAATCTCTTCATGATGAAGATCGGTTATGGTTACCATTATCAGTATACGCGCAATAACCTGCAGCAAAATAATTTTTCTGGCCATTTCAAGGAACTTGGACTGTATGCTGGGATTGCAGCAACCGACTGGTCCTGGGCTCCGATATGGGCAGATTTTGACAATGATGGACATAAAGATCTGTTTATCTCCAATGGAATACCGAGAAGATTAAATGATATTGACTATGTCAATTTTATTACCAATGATAATTTCCAGGATAAAATTCGGAAGGCTGAATTGAAAAAAGAAGACATGGGCCTGGTGGAGCAATTTCCTCAAATCAAATTGCCCAATGCATTCTTTCGTAACCAGGGGGATTTTCAGTTTTCAGAAGCTGCTTTCGCTGTCAGTAAAAATCAGAAAAGCTTTTCAAATGGTGCGGTTGTAGTTGATTTGGACAATGATGGCGATCTGGATATTGTAACAAATAATATTGATGATCCGGCATTTGTGTATCGCAATAACCAGCTGGCTGCAGATTCATCCAGTTATATGCAACTGGAATTAAGAGGTCCTGCTGATAATCTTAATGCGATAGGAACTACCGTGTTGGTATGTGCAGATACAACCAGGCTGTATTATGAAAAATATCCGGTGCGCGGTTTTCAGTCATCTATGGAGCAGTACCTGCATCTCGGTTTGGGAAATATTCGTCCGGATTCTGTATTGATTATCTGGCCTGATCAAACGTATTTTAAACTGGATTCAATTTCTTTCAATACACGTACAAGTCTGGTATATCAGCATGGGTTACCTCATTTTGATAAGCAGGCACATTTGAAGGAACATGCCACGGTCAATGCGCTTGATCTTTCACAAACGGCTATGCTTAAAATTGCACACAAAGAAAATCCGTTCGTGGAATTCAATCGGGAACCTTTAATTCCTTTCATGTTATCAACTGAGGGTCCCGCATTGGCCGTTGCGGATATAAATGGAGATGGGAAAGCTGATTTTTTCATGGGATCCTCCAAAGGAAAAAAAGCAAAAGTTGTGGTGCAATCGAAGAATGGAACTTTTGCTGAATTGCTACAGCCTGCGCTGGAAGCTGATAATATGTATGAAGAAGTAGATGCCATATGGCTTGACATCAACCAGGATGGATACCCTGATCTGTTGACCGCTTCCGGGGGAAATGAATATTATGGTAAGGATTCAAAACTGCTGCCTCGCGCCTACCTGAATAATGGAGCCGGTATATTAACACTGTCTCCGGATGCATTTCCTAATTCAGTACTCTTAACCGCTTCCTGTATAAAAGCGGCGGATTTCTCCGGCGATGGTATTCCGGATCTTTTCATTGGAGCCAGAGCAGTTCCTTATGAATATGGAAAAGTTCCACCATCCTATTTTCTGGTGAATGATGGTAAAGGGCGTTTCATTGATCAAACCGCCACAAGGGCACCTGAAAATGGGCTGCTGGGTTTTGTGAAAAATGCCAACTGGTATGATATGGATGGAGATGGCGATGTTGACTTATTGCTAGCATTGGAATGGGGCCCCTTGACGATGTTGGAAAACAAAATGGGGAAATTCAGTATAAAAATCCTTCATCCCGCAAAAGGATGGTGGAATTTTCTGGTGCCTGTGGATATTAATAAAGATGGGTTACCTGATTTAATTGCAGGAAATCAGGGGTATAACAATCGCCTTAAACCTGAGAATGGGAAGCCGGTTCGGTTATACGTGAATGATTTTGATGGCAATGGTAAAAGAGAACAATTGCTTACCTATTATATCAAAGAAAAAGAGCATCTCTTTGCCAATAAAATGGAACTTGAAAAACAGCTTCCTTACCTGAAGAAAAAATTTCTTTATGCAGGCGATTTTGCTAAAGCATCACTTGGTGATATTATTGAACCTGCCAAACTTAAGGAAGCGAAGTTGTTTACGGCAGATGATTTTGCCAGTGGTTACCTCATCAATAAAGGTAACTGGCAATTTGAATGGCATGCATTCCCCTGGGAAGTTCAATTGAGCCCGTATCGTTCTACAGAATTGGTAGATGTAAACGGCGATGGGTGGATGGATCTGTTGGTAGGGCCCAATTTTTATGCAAACTCCATACAGATGGGTCGCAATGATGCAGGTGAGGCAGCGGTTCTGCTTAATGAAAATGGAAATGATTTCAGGTATCTGCCCTGGACCACTAAGGTTACGGGAGAAATCCGAAAATTCGCTCCTATTGAACTGAACAAAGAGCAGCTAATCCTAACAGTAAGGAATAACGACAGTTTAGGACTGTTCCGGATAAATGGACTGAATCAGAAATAAGGATAGAATACTTCCAGCTTCACCTGCTGACTATCAGATATGAGCAATAAGTCTTTTGGTAAGGCAATATAAGGGATGGCCATATTGACCAGTCCATAATCAGCTTTATACTGCTCCAAAGCGTACAGTGCCTTTCTATAATTATTGAATGGACCTTGATAATGAGCTACCAGGAGATTTTTCTTGTAGGGCATTTGTTTGAATTCAATGCCCTGAGGTAATTTGTTTTTTAGTGGACGATGGATAGAAATACTGGCATTCAACTGGAAATGGCTGCTATCGGGTTGCTGAAGATTCAGTATACGGTAACCTCTGTAGTCCAGTGCTTCAGCAGCTGCATAAGCAGCCAGGCTATCGTACACCTGGTTAAGTTTTTCCATCAGTTCTTTTTTGGGAACCCGGATCGATTTAAACAGAAATGTTGTATCAGTTACCTCAGTTCGCTCAATACTGATTCCGTAAAATGATTCTGTATTGTTGAAAAAAGAGTCGAGTGCTAAAGCGAGTGTTTTTAATGGAGCCGGAGTATTACCCAGTAAAGAATTCCATCGCTTATCTGTATAAACTAACTGGATCAGGCTTTTGTTAGGCTGGTTGGTCTCAGGAACAACCTTTAATAAAAAAAGAAGTGGCTGATGCCCGGCAGATTTCAATTGGGCTTTATAGGAATAAGGTGTCAGTTCTTCCAGGGTCAGCGAGGAATCACCCATCCATTTTAACCAGTTTTCAGTTTTTCTAAATTCAAGAGTGGTTTTATCTGCAAATAGTGGACTCTTAATGGTGGTGGTGTTGGTTTTTTTACTGTTTAGTAACCAAACAATACTACCCCCTGCCAATAAGGTTAACACAAGAAAGAGTTTCGTTATATGCTTCATAGATTATTGCAAAATAGGGTAACAAACTTTTATCCGCACTAGTTCATCCGGCGCATAACCATATCCGGGGGAAAGAAAGTCTTCGAAGGGTAACATGAGTCCCACCAGGGAATAGTCTTTCCTGTATTGATCCATTGCTTTATAAACGAGGTGGATATCTTTATACGGGCCTTCATACACGGCGGTGAGTTGTTGTTTACCGGATGGAAGTTTTTTCTGACCAATGCCCAAAGCAGCACTGGTGGGCAGGGAACAGGTTACTACAGTTCCGGTGAAGATATTGAGTTGAGCACTATCGCCGGGTTGCTCATAAAAAATGCGTCGCCCATGCCAGTCCTGTTCCTTTATCTGGATGTAATGGGTGAGGCTGTCAAAGAGTTGTTTGGTAACCATCGCTTTGGTGCTATCGGTCACATGCGCAGTCATAAACAGGTAACAGCTATCCGTAATTTGTTCCTTATTGATGGCATATCCATAAAAACGTTGTGTATCATTGGTGAAAGCTTCCAGCTCTTTGAGGCTGGCTACCATCAATTCATCTGTTGGATCCGGATCAAACCAGCGTTTCCAGATGGTGCGATACACAGACAGATCAACAATGCAATGTTTCCTGTTGGCAGGGTCTGCTGAAATATGAATACTGTACTCCCTGCTCATTTCTTCTGTTTCTACTTCCATTTCGATCGTACCAGGTTTCGAACTAATCACTTCTACCTTATCTTCATCGCTTTTTTGGAGAAACCATTTTGCAAGCTGCTCGGTGGAGCGAAACTGATCCATTGTACGATCCAGTGAATAGGGTACTTTCGCTTTACTGCTAAATTGAATAGGAACAGATACAGAGCTGAGCAGAACCAGGCCGGTGATTCCCAATAATAAAATAATGATAAACTTCCGGCCTTTTAACATAATTGGTGGTTACTTGCAATAGTGTTGGTAAATTTAATAAGCTGGTCTCAAAATCATTGCAACTATGAAGAAAGTATTTATCAACTCTTTATTGATAACAGTTTGTTTTGCCAGTTGTTTGGGTGTATTGGCTCAATCAATTGACCCCTGGAAAATAACTGCGGTAAACCCTTCCCGCGACAATTACTACGGTATCACGGTCGCCAATGGTATGATCGGCATCGTGTCTGCTCCTTCCCCCTTTACTGTGCAGGAAGTAGTACTGGCTGGTGCCTGGGATCAATATGGCAGAGGCAGAGTGAGTAATTTTTTACGCAGTTTTAACCTACTGAACAGTTCCCTCGAGATTGATGGAAAACTCATGGATTACCGCCAGGTTTCCAATTTTACACAGAGCCTGGACATGCAGAAAGCTGCTTTCACGGTTAGTTTCGACTATGCAGATAAAGCCCAGGTGCAATATTCCTATTATGCATTACGTCACTTGCCTTATACCGTGTTGATGGATATCCAAATCCTGCCTAAGAAAAACATAAGTGTCCGAGCAGCCAGCATTATGGAAGCGCCTGATGCCTTGCGGGATGTGCAGAATTACTACAATGAAATCGATCGCCCGCATGTAGTGCTGAGCTTATTGAGTTCAACAGCTAAGAGTCCTACCGGCAAACTGCAGCTCTGCGCCTCCAATACCTTTCTTTTCGAAGAAGAACATGGTCATGAGCCGCGCGTTATTCATGAAATGTGGGATAACAATCGCCACCTGATGAAATTCAGCAAGGAACTCACAGCCAATAAACCTTATCGCTTTGCTATTGCTGGTTCTTCTATCACATCTGCACATCATGATGATCCGTTAAATGAAGCAGAACGCCTTACAGTATATGCCAAACTGGAAGGACGTGATCGTCTCCTGAAATTTCATGAAGCCGCCTGGAAAGAACTCTGGAAATCGGATATTATCATTGAAGGTGATCCACAGGCACAACAGGATATTCACAGCATGTTGTATCACCTGTATTCCTTTACCAGGGAAGGAACTGCTTATTCACCTTCACCGATGGGTTTGTCTGGTTTAGGATACAATGGCCATGTATTCTGGGATACAGAACTTTGGATGTATCCCGGTTTGCTGGTATTGCAGCCGGGAATTGCAAAGAGCCTGGTTGAATATCGGTACCAGCGACTACCCGCAGCCCGCAGAAATGCTTTCTCCAAGGGATTTAAGGGCGCCATGTTCCCCTGGGAGAGTGCTGATTCAGGTGTAGAGGAAACGCCCGTATGGGCGCTGAGTGGACCTTTTGAACATCATATTACTGCCTGTGTGGCCATTGCTGCCTGGAATTATTATTGCGTTACCCAGGATAAAACCTGGTTGCTGGAAAGGGGTTATCCTATTCTGGCTGAAACAGCTGATTTCTGGGCCAGCAGAGTCGAGAGAAATGGTCCGGGAAGGTATGATATCAAAAATGTAGTGGCTGCTGATGAATGGGCCGAAAATGTAGATAACAATGCGTTCACCAATGCTGCCGCAAAAGCCAATCTGCGCTTTGCAACAGAAGCGGCCCGGTTATTGGGCATTCAACCCAATGCTGATTGGGCCCTGGTGGCTGATAATATCCCAATTTTGAAAATGCCCGATGGCGTTACACAGGAACACGCTACGTATAAGGGGGAAGGGATTAAGCAGGCGGATGTCAACCTGCTTTCCTATCCGTTGAAAGAAATTACCGACCCTAAACAGATTCGAAAAGACCTGGAATATTACGAAACCCGGGTGCCGGATGAGGGTACGCCTGCTATGACCCAGGCTGTCTTCACGACCCTTTATGCAAGGCTGGGTGATAAAGAGAAAGCAGCACACTGGTTCAAAGATTCCTACCTGCCCAATCTGAATCCGCCTTTCCGGGTGATTGCAGAAACCAAGGGGGGTACCAATCCCTATTTTGCAACCGGTGCAGGCGGAGTGGTACAGAGTGTATTGATGGGTTTCGGCGGATTGGAAATCACACCAAAAGGTATTGTGCAAATTAAATCGGTGCTGCCAGCTAATTGGAAAAAACTGACCATTACAGGGGTAGGACCAGATAGAAAAACTTATACGGTACAATAAGAGAAAAAAATCGCTTATGCATGTACGTTCGATTACAAATATAGTAACTGGTTTGTTGCTTTCGATGGGCCTTACTGCCCAGGACAGTTTGCCTAAATCACCCGACCAGTTGTATGGTGAACTATTCACGGAAGTGCAACTGGCGCGGATCTTTCCGGATGGCAAAACCTTTGTAGATGCTGTTCCGAAAATGAATCCGGATGAAATTATGATGGCCTTTCGCGAGGCCAAAAAAAATCCGGCTACCAAATTTTCGGTGACTCAATTTGTGCGGAATTATTTTGTGTTACCTGATTCAACAACAAGTGCCTATCGTTCCAATCCGCAACATTCCATTACAGCTCATATTCAGGATCTCTGGAAAGTATTACGCCGCCAACCGGATACTGCTGTTAAAGGCTCGAGTCTGCTGCCACTGCCACATCCCTATATCGTGCCCGGTGGCAGATTTCGTGAAATCTATTACTGGGATTCCTATTTTACTATGCTGGGTTTGAAAGAGAGTCGCGAGTTTGAAATCATGGAAAACATGATCGATAATTTTGCTTACCTGATCAATACCTATGGACATATCCCCAATGGAAACCGAACCTATTACCTGAGTCGCTCGCAGCCTCCCTTCTTTTTTATGATGGTTGAATTGTTGGCTACGGTGAAAGGTGATCAAACCCTGCTGCAGTACCTGCCGGCACTGGAGAAAGAATACAGGTATTGGATGGAAGGAGCTAGCACGCTCAAAAAAGGACAGGCATTCAAACGGGTGATTTCCCTGCCGGATGAAGCTGTGCTCAACCGCTACTGGGATGAAGCCAATACACCCCGGCCAGAAAGTTATCGCGAGGATGTTGAAACTGCCAAGCAATCCACCCGACCTAAAGTCAATGTATATGCGCATTTGAGGGCAGGAGCTGCCAGTGGTTGGGACTTCAGCAGCCGTTGGCTGGCAGATGGTAAAACACTTTCTACGATAGAAACTACCAATATTATTCCGGTGGATCTGAACAGCTTATTGGTGGGATTTGAAAATGCATTGGCTCGTGCCTATAAGGTAGCCGGACAGGATTCTGTTTCTATGGTATATTCAGCCGCTGCAGAAAAAAGGCAGCAGGCGATTGAAAAGTATTGCTGGAGCCGGGAGCAACAATTTTATACGGATTATAATTTCAAAAAGCAGGCACTTACCAAACAGATATCGGCAGCCGGACTCTTTCCCTTTGTTTTCTTTTCACATAAGCAGGGTTACCTTAGTGTGGTTGCAAGGCAGGCCGCAATAGTTGTAAAAGAGCAATTATTGCAGCCAGGCGGATTAGTTACTACCACGCAAACAACCGGCGAGCAATGGGATGCTCCTAACGGTTGGGCTCCCCTGCAATGGATGGCAGTACGCGGACTCGCACGTAGCGGACAGATCGGATTGGCAAAAGAAATTGCACAGCGCTGGACCGGGCTCAATGAAAAAGTATACCAGGAAACCGGTAAAATGATGGAAAAATACAATGTGATGGATCTCAGCAAATCCGCCGGGGGTGGTGAATACGCGGCGCAGGATGGATTTGGATGGACCAACGGAGTGTACCTTGCAATGAGTGCCTGGCTGAAACAACCGCTTTAATCCAATTCACCTTTTAGCCTGCGTGCAGCTGTATCCAGGGCCAGTTGTATGCAATCCTCCAATGAGTTTTCGGTTAACCATGCGTGTACAAATCCGGCCCAGAAGGAATCACCTGCTCCTGTGCTGTCTTTGACTTCAACTGGTATTGCAGCCCGATGTTGCCAGTCCTGTTCCGGTGTTTTATACCATACCCCTTCACTTCCACAAGTCAGACAGGTTACTCTTGCAGTAAACTGATGCAGAAAATCTTTTGCCGATTCAATACTTTGTATTTGGTTGGTAAATCGTTCGATATCATCCAGGCTGCATTTCAGCAGCGGTTGGAAAGAGAGTAAGGTTGAAAAAACAGAGGATGAGAAATTTTCCGGTCCCCATATTTTGGGAGAATAATTCCAGTCGATGCTAATCTGTTTTCCACTCCTGTTTGCCAGGTGTAAGGCAGTAAGTATATTGGTTTGGGCTGGTTCCCGGCTCAAGGCGAAAGCAGTTGTATGTAACAGGTCGGTTTCCTTATACATAAAGGGAGCGATCGCACCAATCTGCATATCAGCATCGCGATAGGGAATGAAATCTGGTGTTCCTTTGGTTTTACCTACCACTACCATACTGGTAGCATGGTCTTTGTTGATTTTGATAAGGCTACTATCGATTTCTTTTTCTTTAAGATCATTCAGGATGATTTTTCCCAGTCCATCTGCTCCCAATACTGCATGTAAAAGGGCAGGGGTACCCAGCTGGTGAAGAAAACGACAGAAATTAGCCGGACTACCACCTGGTTTTAGATCCAACTGGCGGGCTGAAGAAAGGTCTTCAACAAATTCCGTAGTAACGGCATCGATCAGTGCTTCTCCGATTGCCAATACTTTTTTTGTTTTCATAACCAGGTATTAAGTGAACAATCTTTTTCCTTCCAGGTAGGCGATGGCCAGCACATGTCCGCCTGCACTCCAGGTACAAAATGGCACGCCAATTGGATCAAGAGTTTCGCCCTGCAGGCATTCGTTGTACTGGTGCTGGTTTTTTTGATTCGCTGTTTCGATTTCCTGAGTAATAGTGGCGGCAAACTCTGTATCCTCCATGATAACGGCTGCAGCAGCCAGCAAGCCATTCCACACAGGCCATAATCCGCCATTGTGAAACTCATGTGGCCGGTTACGGAATGTATAAGCATAATTATTTTCCAACTCCCGCATATCCGGATCATCTGCTTCGATACTGGGATAGAAAGAAGGCAGCAATGCTTTTTTACGCAGGTAAATTCCCTGCATAAATTGAAAAGCTTCCTTGTTTTCATCAGCAGCTCCTAATCCCAATATCATCGCCAATGCATTGGCCTGTAAATCAAATTGGGGATATATTCTTGCCGGGTTAAAGCCCATCAGCCAGAAGCCCTGGGGAGCCTTTTCCATCTGGTGTTTCAGGTTGCCGGCATATAAAGGACCAGCACCCAAACGGTTCCAGTAATTGATCTCCACCACTTCCCTGATCTTTGCTGCCTTGGCTGCCCAGCTTTCCTTTTCGAAAACCTGTGCTGCCAGTTGTAATGCCCAGATCCGTAACAACTGGTTAAAAAGAATATAGCCATGTTGTATGTATTCATCTGCCCAATCGCCACTCTGTGGCACATACAACAGGTGTTTGCCATTGTACTCCCAGGCATCCATAACCGAAAAACAGCGATCTACCTGTGGCAGAAATTGTTTGGCAAATGTTGGGTCGTTCTGCAGCAGTGCATACTGACACAAAGTGATCACTGCCCAACTTGGATTATCGGCCCTTCCAACTGTTCCCCCATAACTTACGGCTCCGCCAATACTAACATTGGAAGGCATAAAACCACTTGGATGCTGGTGTGTGAAAATAGTATGCAGGGTGGCTTTTACTGTTTCAATAAGATCTGCTTCTCCACTCAAGAGTGCTGCCATTGAATTCATGCTGCCATCGCGGGTCCAGATCCGCCGGTAATTGTCGTGCTCCTGTAAACTGGCAACAAAACCATGTGGTGTGGATGCTTTTTTTAAGATCCCGATAGATCGTTGATATTCAGCTACATTGATCATTGTTAATGGGCACTGGGTGATGGAATAGGCGTTTCGGTTATGGGTAAGGGTTTGATTCGCAGGGTGGCCATCGCGGCTAAAAACAGCAGGCCTGCAGCAAAGAAGATGGCGTTACCTGGTACACTGCTCAATATATTTTCATATACCCACCCAAAGCTAAGGGTCTGCAGGATCATAGGAATCACAATCATCATATTGATGATACCCATATATACGCCATATTTTTCCTTGGGAATACTTCCAACTACCATCACATAGGGTATACCCATCATGCTGGCCCAGGCGATTCCAAATCCAACCATCGGAAGGAAGAGCAGGAAAGGCTGTTCAATGAAGGGGAAAATAAATAGTCCCATGCTGGCCAGTAATAAACAGATAACATGTACCCATTTCGCACCCCATTTTCTAGCTAGCACCACCAGTCCGAATGCGGATAAGAAAGTAACGATATTGTAAAAGCCATTTACCTGTCCCGTTAGTACCACTGCATCTTCATAAGCAGGACCACTGCTGTCAGTTTTAAATACAGAGGCTGCAATGCTGAGTGAAACATATTGCCAGTAACAGAACATCGCATACCATTGAAACAGGTAAACCAGGGCTAGTTTCCACATGATCGGTGGCATATGTCGGATGGCTTCCATGATTTCTTTAAAGGGTTCAAAAAATCCTTTGGGGCGGGCTCTAAGTTCAGCCAGTTCTGCGGGTGTGGGTGGTATTTCCGGCGTGGTTAGTACCGACCAGAGTACAGATAGTATGGAGCAAACACCTCCAACAAAAAAGGAGCCGTACACCCAATAAGGAATGCCGGAAGATGAAGTACCGGTAATGATATCTTTAAAAAAACCAAGTGATAAATTCGCTAATGTGATACCAAGGCCGGTGAAGAAACTCTGTGTCAGAAATCCGGTTGGCTGTTGCCGGGCCGGAAGTTTATCTGCAATAAATGCCCGGTAAGGTTCCATGGCGGTATTGTTGGCAGCATCAAGGATCCAGAGCAATCCGGCCGCCATCCACAATGCCCGACTAAATGGAAACGCGAACAAGCAGATACTGCAAAAGATAGCGCCAATTAAAAAATAGGGTTTTCTTCTGCCCCAGCGGGGGTGCCAGGTTCGGTCGCTCAATGCCCCAATGACCGGTTGAATCAATAGGCCGGTCATGGGACCCGCAAGGTTCAGAATAGGTAGTTCCTCCGGTTTGGCATCAAGGAAACTGTAAAGGGGATTGATCGCGGTCTGTTGCAGGCCAAAACTGTATTGAATGCCGAAGAAGCCTACATTCATATTGATGATCTGCCAGAAACTCAGGGAGGGTTTTTGAAACTGCATAAGCAATCGTTGGTATTTAAAAATAGTACTTCTGTTTGGGCAGGGGCCAAGATCTCCACAGCAAACCGTTGCGTTATCTTTGTGCTATGATAAATCCCCTGATTGCCAGCCTTACCCGTAACCAAGGCAGTTTTCACCCTGTAGTTTCGTTTACTCCCGGTACGGATAAACTGGCGGCATTGAAGCTGACCCAAAATGGCGACTTACCAGAAGGTATAGCCGACAACCTGGAGCGATTTGTGAGCTTTATGCAAAGTCTTCGCGAAGCAAAACAAGCCCGTTACCTGATTGGGGGTTACAATGAACTACGATTTATGTACAGTCGAAGTGCCCTTTTTGATGAAGGAGAAGAGCCCCGACGCCTGCATATAGGAACCGATATCTGGGGACCTGCAGGTACACCTGTATATGCATTCATGGGTGGAATGGTACACAGTATTGGATGGAATGATCGCCTGGGAGATTATGGGGCTACGATTATATTGCTGCACCAGTTGGATGGCATTCCCTTTTATACCTTGTATGGGCATGTTTCTAAACGGGATATCGATTCGCTGGCACCCGGGCAATACATTAACCGCGGACAGGAGTTGGCACATTTCGGGGCGCCGGTTGAAAATGGGCAATGGCCACCCCACCTGCATTTTCAACTGATATCGGATCTGGGTTTGAATGAGGGCGACTATCCAGGAGTGGTGCGTTACAGTGAGCGGGAACAATGGCTTAGTAATTGTCCGGATCCGGACCTGATTCTGCAACTGAATAAATTTCTGTAATTTCAACTTCCTACCCTTCCTCCTGATTAGCTGGCATCCGCCCCGTTTATTACCTAACATTTAAACAAAAGTTATGGCATTTAACATCCTGGATGCAGCGAAATCCTTCATTACGCCTGATCTGATCGGCAAAGCCGCAGGTTATTTACAAGAATCAGAATCCTCGGTTGGAAAGGCAGTTTCCGGACTATTACCAGCGAGTCTATTAGGCATCACCCAAAAAGCAGAATCGGGTGGTGGAAACATGATTATGGACCTGGCAAAGCAGGCCATGAATAGTGGTATATTAGGAAATCTGGGAAATGCTTTTAACCCTGGAGGGGGTGGTGTGCCGGATAGTTCACCTGGTATATTGCACAGTATATTCGGTGATAAGGTTGGCAGTATTGCCAATGCGATTGCTTCTTTCGCCGGGATCAAAGGTTCCTCTGCTGCCTCCCTGCTTGGTTCGATTGCACCCATGGTAATGGGCTTCCTGGGTAAACATGCTACAGAAAATGGGCTGTCTGCATCGGGATTAAGCTCCTTACTCAGTAATCAGAAATCCAGTTTTCTAAATGCACTGCCGGCTGGTTTAAATATTGGAAACATGTTAGGTATTAGCAGTAGTGCTCCGCGCCCTGCTGTTCCTCATGGTGAAGAGCCAAAAAAATCAGGTTCCTGGTTGATGCCCCTGCTATTGGGTCTGGCAGGTGTTGCACTCTTATTATACCTGTTTAAAGGCTGTGGGGGAGGAGAGCATAAAGAGGAAGTGGTGATGGGAACGCCTGTTAAAACTGCGGACACATTAACTGCCGTACCGGTTACTGTTCCGGCTGTTGAATCCATTAAAGTAAAACTGGCAGATGGTACTGAAATTGATGCATACAAGGGTGGTATTGAAGATAAACTGGTGGCCTGCCTGAATGATGCTGCCTGTGTAGCCGGTAAGGATCAGTGGTTTGATTTTGATAACCTCAATTTTGAAACCGGCAGTGCCAGGCTGACTGCTGAAAGTATTGCTCAGATCCGGAACATAGTAGCCATTCTTAAAGCATATCCAAAGGCTAAAATAAAAATCGGTGGTTATACTGATAAGGTGGGTAATGACGCGGATAATAAGAAATTGTCACAGGAAAGAGCCGATGCTGTGTTGGCTGAAATTAAGAAAGAAGGTGCGAATGCGGCACAGTTGGTTGGAGCCGAAGGTTATGGTGAAGAGCTGGCAAAAGTAGCAGAAACTGCCAGTGATGAAGAACGTAGAGTGGATCGCCGGATTTCAGTTCAGTTAAGAGAGAAATAAAGAGAACCGGGACTGCCAGCAAATTGTGGCAGTCCCGGTTTTTTTATTGTGCTGCTTCAAAAGCGGCTTTGAATTTCGGAAGGAAGTCATCAAAGGAATTGTTACCCTTTATTTTTACTGTATCTGTTTGATAATCTTCAAACATTTTTCCACTTCTGATGGCTGTTCCCATTTCCACATAATTCCGGGCATTCTCTGCCGGCAGTCCTGCTCCCAGCAAACCCTGTTCGGCCTGTTCATCAGTAAACGCAACCCAGGGAAGTTCCGGTTTGCCAATAGTATTTCCAATCTTTTGTGCGATCTCCTGGGAGGTTAGTTCATCACTTACCAGGTAGCGAACCGTGAAACCAGAAAAATCTAATTGCTGTAAGGCACTTGCTGCTGTGGATGCAATATCATCAGTGGATGATAGGATCAGCTTTTCTTCATTTCCTCCAAAATTACTCCCAATGATTCCTGCATTTTTTATCATTGAGATGTTGCCAAGCAAGTTGTAGTAAAAATAACCAGGGCGCAAGGCGAGCAGATTCAATCCAGGTACAGCTTCCAATGCCTGTTCAGCCAGGTACAATCCACTCACCGGGCCGCAACCATCAGGCATATGCGCACCAATACTGCTTAATAAAACGGCATATTTAACTCCAGCTGCCTGGAGCGCAGTTGCATAGTTTTTCCCTACTTGCCCGATTGCTTCTTTCCAGTTGGCAGGATTCCAGATGGGTGGTATCATGAGGTATACAGCGTCTGCTCCTGTAAAGCTCTTGCTTAAAAAAGCACTGTCCTCAACAGAGCCGATAGCTGTTTTTGCACCTGCTGCTGAGAGCTCTTGAAGATTCGCTTCTGCTCTTCCAATTATTGTTACCTGGTGTCCTGCTTTCAATAATTGTAGCGCCAAAGGTTTGGTGATATGGCCGGCGCCTCCTGTTAAAACGTAGTTCATGGTTTGATATTTGTATATGCAATTAATAAATAAAAAAAATTTAGGGTAATTGGTCGTTGATACGGTTGATGGATTTTACAAGACGGCTGGCTTCTTCTTCATTGATCAGCGACTGGTATTTTTCCTGGAATTCGCGGGTGCAGTTTTTCATTTGGGGATAGAGTTCTTTCGCTTTGGGGGTTGGGTAGATATTGGTGAGTTTGCCTTCGGTGGTCCGGACTACCATTTTCTTCTCCTCGAGTTTTTCCAGCAGGCGGGTAACGGTACTGGGACTCAATTGCAGTTCTTCTGCAGCATAACCTGGTTGTACACCGGGATCTTCCAATACCAGTAGTAAAAGGTAGGCATGACTCGGTGCAAGTCCCAGTTTTTTCCAGCTCTCCATAGCTAGTTTCTCAATCTTCCTGGCAAGGGCATTGCTGGAAAAATAAATACACTTATGATACCTGCTTTCAGATGCTTTCACCAAACAAAGATAGAAATCTTGTTTGTATATGCAAATAAATATTTCCGGTATGGCTCTAGAATCACATTTTTGCCTGATTTACATCAGGGGATTGTTCCTGTTACTGGGTTACCTTTCCTGCTTCGAATCTGCACATATCAAACTAGATCAGCATGAAATTTCAATTTCAACATCCCTATACAATTGCTAAGGCCTACGAAAAACCGGTGGCTTATTTCTGTATGGAATTTGCGATTCACCAGCCTTTAAAAACCTATGCGGGTGGATTGGGGTACCTGGGAGGTTCGCACATGCGCAGCGCCTATGAATTGAAACAAAATATGGTGGGTATTGGGATTTTATGGAACTACGGATATTATGACCAGGTTCGTAAACAGGATCAATCCATGTATGTTTTGTTCCAGGAAAAAGTGTATGGTTTTCTGCAAAAAACGGATATCAAATTTACTATTCAGATATCGGGACATGATGTATGGGTCACCGCTTACTACCTGGCTCCGGAAATTTTCAAAACCGCACCTGTCTTTTTCTTAAGTACGGATCTGCCGGAAAACGATTACCTCGGTAAAACCATTTCACATCATCTGTATGACTCCAATCCGGAAACCACGATTGCTGCTGCCATCCTGCTGGGGTATGGAGGTGCCCGCTTATTAGAAGAATTGAACTGGCTGCCGGAAATTTATCACCTGAATGAATCGCATGCATTGCCGCTTGCATTTTATCTCTATGAAAAATACAAATCAGTTGAAGCAGTTAAAAAACGCCTGGTATTTACCAATCATACCCCTGAACCGGGAGGCAATCGGGTTTCAGATATTTACCTGCTTCAGAAATTCGGTTTTTTCAATAACATTCCGTTGCCGGAACTAAGAAATATTACAGGTATTCAGGAAGATCAGTTTAATCATACACTTGTTGCCTTGCGTTTGGCTGGACTGGCGAATGGTGTTTCCAACTTGCATCTGCAAACACTTCGGGGAATGTGGAAGGGTGCAGAAGGCATTTGCAAAATGATCTCAATTACGAATGCTCAAAGTTTTACTTACTGGGCTGATTTCAAGATGTACCAGGTCGTATCCAATGAAGATGATGCCGCCCTGGAAAAGCTGAAAAAACATCGCAAGTGCCGCTTGTTTGAAGAGGTCGCAGAACAGGCAGGAGAAATATATAAAGAGGATGTTTTCACGATTGTATTTGCGAAACGGTTTGTTGGATATAAAAGAGCAGAATTGTTGCTCACCAATATGGAACGTTTTCATCAATTGGTTAGTAATGAAAAGATGCCAGTCCAGATCATCTGGGCCGGTAAACCCCACCCAATGGATTATTCCGGTATTGCTTCCTTTGATAAAATAGTTCATCTCTGCAAAACCTACACCAACTGCGCCATTCTTACAGGTTATGAACTGAAACTCTCCCGCATACTGAAGCAGGGGGCCGATCTTTGGTTGAATGTACCCCGCATCGGGCATGAAGCTTCTGGTACCAGTGGGATGTCTGCCGCCATGAACGGGGCAGTTAATCTTTCCATTCCGGATGGATGGTTTCCGGAGTTTGTTAGAGACAAAGAAAATGGCTTCGTTATACCGCCTGCGGATCCCTCTCTGCCGGAACATATCCAGGATGAAAAAGATGCCAATACCTTATATGATCTCCTGGAAAAGGAAATACTCCCGATGTACTATCAAAATAAAACTCGTTGGCAAGCTATTGTAAAAAGCAGCATGAATTCCATTCTTCCCCAATTCGACAGTAATCGGATGGCGATTGAGTATTATGAAAAACTTTATGGAGGTGCTGAATAAAAGTTTTTGACTAATATTGACGTAGTAGGAAGTGAGAATAGAATGATTATGAGTAATCCATTATTAGATCCGGGTTCGAACCCGGCAGGTTCTGCGGAAAAAGAGTTTGAGAATAGTTTGCGCCCACGCGAAATTGACGATTTTGCCGGGCAGGCGCAGATCATTGAGAACCTGAAAATTTTCATTAAAGCAGCAAAAATCAGAGGTGAAGCCCTCGATCATGTCCTGTTTCACGGTCCGCCCGGTTTGGGTAAAACCACCCTGTCCAGGATTGTGGCCAATGAGATGGGAGTACAGATTCGGGAAACATCCGGACCTGTGATAGAAAAGCCAGCCGACCTGGCGGGCCTGCTTACCAACCTGGAGCCCAATGATGTATTGTTTATTGATGAGATTCATCGCCTGAGCACGGTGGTGGAAGAATATCTCTATGCCGCGATGGAAGATTACCGGATTGATATCATGATCGACAGTGGCCCAAATGCCCGCAGTATCCAGATCAATCTGAATCCTTTTACCCTCATTGGTGCCACTACGCGGAGTGGTTTATTAACAGCTCCCTTATTAAGTCGATTTGCGATCAAATCTCGCCTTGAATATTACAATGCCGGCACGCTGGAGAAAATCATTCGTCGTTCTGCTGCCTTATTAAATGCTCCTATTACCGATGATTCAGCTGCCGAAATTGCCCGCCGGAGCCGGGGTACGCCAAGGATTGCGAATGGACTATTGCGGCGCGTGCGGGATTTCGCTATGGTCTTAAACGATGGGCAACTTGATCTTGGAATTACCCAACATGCACTGAAAGCCCTGAATGTGGACGAACATGGTCTCGATGAAATGGATAACCGGATACTCTCTACCATTATTGAGAAGTTCAAAGGTGGTCCGGTTGGCATTACCACCATTGCAACGGCAGTAGGAGAGGAAGCAGGTACGCTGGAAGAAGTGTATGAGCCTTTCCTGATTCAGGAGGGGTTCCTGCAACGTACGCCCCGGGGAAGGGAAGCTACATTAAAAGCCTATGAACACCTGGGAAAGCAACCCCGTACGGGTCACTTCCCAGGTTTGTTTGATTGATTTGTGTAAAGACTGATTAAGCAGGAGTTGGTACTACCAGGCGGAATCCATTGCCGTGAATGTTGACGATTTCAATGCTGGAATCCTCTTTCAGGTACTTCCTTAGTTTAGCGATGTATACATCCATACTCCGGCCATTGAAGTAGGTATCACTACCCCAGATTTTTTTAAGAGCCTGCTCACGTGGCAAGAGGTCATTCATGTGCTCACAAAGCATTTTCAGTAATTCATTCTCCTTGGGCGACAAGGTTTGTGTTTGTCCGCTGTGCGTAAGCTCTCTCAATTTTGGGTTGAAATGGAAACTGCCAAGGTCAAATTCCTTGTTTTCCTGTTCCTTGTTCAGTTCCTCATTGCGCTTGAGGATAGCTTTAATCTTTAACAACAGCACTTCACTGTCGAAGGGCTTGGTGATATAATCATCCGCACCCAGTTTGTAACCCTGGATAATATCTTCCTTCATGGTTTTGGCACTTAGGAAAAACAGGGGCACATCGGGGTCGATATCGCGGATCTCTTCTGCCAAACTGAAGCCATCCATATTTGGCATCATTACGTCCAGCAGGCAGAGATCAAATTTTTCACGCTGAAAGGCTGCGAGACCTAGTCGGCCATCGCGTTCCAACACCACATCAAAATCATTCAATTCCAGGTAATTCTTCAACACCAGTCCGAGATTCTGATCGTCTTCACACAATAGTATTCTTGCTTTCTTTTCTTCCATGATCATTGATTTATGAGTTAATAATAAAATTAATTCATTTTCTGCCGGTGACCAAGTGGGATAAGATTTTGTTAAATGGGACAAAGGAGGTGGGAGGAGTGAAGCGGCCCGTCTCCTGCCTCCCGTCTCCCTTGTTTCCATCTTCCATTCCTCCGTATTTTTGCCAAAAAATACTACTCCATGCGCCTTACAGCTGATGCTAAACTGAAAAAACTGATTGTAATTGGTGACAGGGTGCTGATTCGTCCCTCCAAACCAAATGAACAAACTGCCAGTGGTCTTTATCTTCCTCCCGGTGTGCAGGAAAAAGAAAAAGTACAACAGGGATATGTAATTCGGACGGGCCCGGGTTATGCGATTCCTACACCTCCCGAAGATGAATCCTGGAAGCAGGCAGAAGAACAGGTTAAATATATTCCACTGCAGGCGCGCGAAGGAGATCTTGCTATCTTCCTGGTGAGTGGCGCCACCGAAGTGATGTACGAGGGAGAAAAATATTTTATTGTTCCTCAAAGTGCCATTCTGATGCTGGAAAGGGAAGAGGATTTTTAAACCACCCAATTCCATTTTTCCATTATCTTACCCGGAAATATCGATTTCATGTCAGCAGATACGAACCAGTTCATTGAAGCCATCAAAAAGGGCTACACGTTTAAAGGTGATTCCGCTAAAATTGGTATAGGCATACTGAATGGTCAGCCGGTTCCGGATGCAGAAATACTGCTGCCCCTGAAAACCCTGAACCGACACGGTCTTATTGCCGGTGCCACGGGTACCGGTAAAACGAAAACCTTGCAGGTACTGGCAGAGGTACTTAGTGATAATTCCGTGCCCGTACTGCTGATGGATATCAAAGGTGACCTGAGTGGACTCGCTGCAGCCGGTGCCAGTAATGATAAGATCAAAGAACGCTACCAGCATCTCCGGATGGACTATCAGCCAACATCCTACCCGGTGGAGCTGCTCTCCCTGAGTAATGAACCCGGAGTGCGCTTGAGGGCTACCGTTAGCGAGTTCGGTCCCGTGCTGCTGAGTAAGATTTTGAGTTTGAATGATACCCAGGCCGGGCTTGTTGCCATGATTTTCAAATGGTGTGATGACAACCAGTTGCCCTTGCTGGATCTCAAGGATTTCATCAAGGTATTACAATATGTGAGTGCTGAAGGCAAGGCGGAACTGGAGAAAGCCTATGGGAAAATATCAACTACTTCTACCGGCACCATTCTGCGTAAAGTGGTAGAATTGCAGCAGCAGGGGGCGGATCCATTTTTTGGAGAAAAAAGTTTCGAGGTGGAAGATCTGATGCGGATCTCCGACGATGGAAGAGGTGTGATTTCGATTCTGCGGGTTACGGATCTGCAGGATCGTCCCAAATTATTCTCTACGTTCATGCTGCAATTGTTGGCAGAATTGTATGGTTCCAGTCCGGAAGAAGGGGATATGGACAAACCCAAACTGGTCCTCTTCATTGATGAAGCTCACCTGATTTTCCAGGAGGCAAGTGAAGCCTTGCTGCAGCAGATCGAAACGATTGTGAAGCTGATCCGCTCCAAGGGAATTGGTATTTTCTTTTGTACGCAGAATCCAATGGATGTGCCAAAGGATGTTCTCGGACAATTGGGCCTGAAAGTGCAGCATGCCCTTCGGGCTTTTACAGCCGCTGATCGTAAAGTGATCAAACAAACTGCAGAGAATTATCCGGAAACGGAGTTTTATAAAACGGACGAGTTGCTAACCCAACTGGGTATTGGTGAAGCGATTGTCACATTGCTGAATGAAAAAGGTATTCCTACCCCGCTGGCGCATGTACTGCTTACCTCTCCACGAAGCCGGATGGATATTCTGACTGAACAGGAAATTGCCGGCCTGGTTTCCGGAAGCAAAATGGTAAAGAAATACAACCAGGAAGTAGATGCTGAAAGTGCCTATGAATTATTGACAGCCAAACTGGAAGAGGCAGCCGGACTCGAAGCTGCCGAAGAAGCAAAGAAGCAGGTTGCTAAAGAAGCGAAGGCAAACGGTTCTAAAAAAGAAGAAAAAACCGTGCTGGAAAAAATGCTCAACAGTTCCGCTGGCAGACAGGCTACCCGCACGCTAACGAGTACCATCACCCGAACCTTGCTGGGTGCATTGGGCCTGGGCGGAAGAAGCAGCAGAAAAAAAACACTTTGGTAGTGGGTGGCGTTACAAACGTTCTACCATGCCACTGATCTGCACCCGGATTAATTGTTCTGATTCTAAGAGACGGATAACCCCCAGCAATTCCTGCTGATTAGCATTGTTGCCAATTTCAGCCTGAAGCGTGGTTATTGATTTAGCGCCATTTTCCAGTGAATTCAGTATTTTATTTTGTAATTGCTGAGGTTTTGCTGCTTTCCTCTTTTTTTCAAGGCAGTTATCACAAATGCCACAATCTTTTATGGCTGCATCACCGAAATAGCGACCAATAAAACTACTTCGGCAGGTGTTGCCGATTGTGTATTGGAAGAGCGCATCCAGTCGTTCTTTCGCGATTTTTTTTCTGCGTTCAATGGCTTTCAGGTCCAGCTGGATGTTTTCAGTTTTAACCCGCTCGGTCAATAGAACCAGTTGTGGCTGATCACGGGCCTGTTCATAGTTTACTATACCAAGTGATTCCAACTGTTTCAATTGATTAATTATGTTTTCCCTTTCTGTTCTTAATAGCCGTGCCAGGTAGGTTTCCGAAATCATGCCCGGATAACTGAAAATTCCTTCTATCGTGCGAAGCAGGGTTTTAATAAGAGGTTCGAGTGCCGGATAATTTTTCTCCACCTGCTCCAGCCAGCTGCGATCCGCAACAAACTGCACCCTCGCTGGTTCATATACCGATTCATTCAAGGCACAATAACCATTGGCCTGAAGTAGTTGCAAGGCATTAATGGCTACCATCCGGTCCAAGTCAAAATTTTTGCAGAACAGCGTAAGGTCAAAATCGAATGATTGTCCCTCTCCGGTACCTGTAGGCAAATGCAGAAAATTCGCCATTGCCTGGTAAACTTTTTTAATTGTTTCCATGTCGGGGAATTTTTTTTCCAGTTGCTGCTCCACTTCAGTCAAATCCTGCTGGTTGTATAAGAGAACTGCATAGGCTTTTTGCCGGTCTCTGCCTGCACGGCCTGCTTCCTGGTAATAATTCTCCAGGCAATCCGGAACATCATAATGCACTACTGTTCGTACATCCGGTTTATCGATGCCCATACCAAAGGCATTGGTACTAACGATGATGCGTACCTGATTTTGTGTCCACTGTTGCTGACGTTCATTTCTTTCCTCCTGGTTCAGGCCGGCATGATAATAAGTTGCTGAAATTCCCCGCTCATTCAGGAAACGACAGATATCCACCGTGCGTTTTCGGCTTCTGCAATACACAATGCTGCTGCCTTCCACTTTGGAAATGATATCAAATAGTTTAGGAAGTTTGCTGCTTTCTTCAAAACAGCTATAGGAGAGGGCTTCACGAATAAAGGAACCCTTGTGCACAACAGCTTTCTTCAACTGCAATTGAGTCATTATATCTTCCTGAACCAAGGGGGTAGCCGAAGCGGTAAGCGCCAGAATAGGAACTTCCGGAAGGATTTCCCGTAGACTTGCTATCTGCAGGTATTGCGGACGGAAATCATATCCCCATTGGGATACACAATGTGCTTCATCCACAGCAATCAGGGTAACCGGAAGAACTGGCAGGTATTCCTTAAAAAGATTGGTCTGCAAGCGTTCTGGTGACAGATATAAAAATTTGATCTGGCCATTCAGTGCGAGCTGCAGGGTTTTATTCACCTCTTTGTAGGGCATGCCGGTATGAATCGCCAGGGCTGAAATACCTTTTTTACGTAACTGCGCCACCTGGTCTTTCATCAGGGCAATCAACGGACTAATTACCAGGCAGATTCCCTCCATCGCCAATGCCGGTACCTGGAAACAAACAGACTTCCCACTCCCTGTAGGCAACAGCGCCAGGCAATCCTGCTTTTCCAATGCTGTTCGGATTATTTCCTCCTGCAGCGGTCGGAACTCCGAATGCCCCCAGTACTGCTTTAAAATAGAATGAATATCCTGCTGCAATTGTTATTGTTTTGTTGTTCCCTCATTCATCTTCCTTTCCTCCATCCTCCCATCCTCCCTTTTCCATACTTATTTCACCCTCTTCACAAAAAGCCTTACCGAATTCACTGCCAGCACCACATCACTGAGGCCCATTACCAGTGCACCAATCGCGGGAGTCAGGAATCCAAATGCAGCCACCGGAATCGCAACCACATTATAGGCAAAGGCCCAGAATAAATTCTGTTTGATTGTAAGCAGGGTGTGTTTTCCTAATCCCAGCGCTTCCGGGAGTTGCGTCAATCCGTGATTCATAAGAACAATATCGGCAGTTTGCATCGCTACCTGGGAAGCATCACTCAGCGATATTCCAATGGAAGCTTTTGCCAGTGCCGGCGCATCATTGATACCATCACCCACCATTGCTGTTGGTATAGCTGCATTGCGTTCTTCAATGATCGCCAGTTTTTGTTCTGGTGATTTTTCCGCAATCACTTCCCGGATGCCCAGCTGGGAAGCAATAACTGCTGCCTTCGCCTGCCGGTCGCCACTGAGCAATACGGTATGAATTCCTTTACTATGCAAGTAATCCATCACCTCCTTTGCTTCCGGACGTATTTCATCCCGCACATCAATCCAGCCAATGAGTTCCCCATTTCGCAGGATATACACATTATGATGATCCTCACGGGTATGGCTATTGGCAATTTCATAAGAGCCGGCCCAGTATTGATCACCATCCTTACTCATTGCTTTCATGCCTTTGCCTTTTACTTCTTCAATGGAAGCCCAGCGGATCAGGTTGTTGTTTTTCCACTCGCGACTAATCGCCTGTGCAATTGGGTGATTGGAATATTTTTCCAGCGACACCACAATTCGTTTGAATTCATCTGCCGATACCCCCAATGCTTCAAATTGCTGGATGGTAAAACTGCCAGTGGTTACCGTGCCGGTTTTATCAAAGACCACCTGTTTGATATCTTTAAACGCTTCAAGGGATTTGGCATTTCGAAAGAGTATTCCTTTTCGGGCTGCACGACCCAATCCTACTGCGATCGCCGCAGGTGTGGCCAGACCCATGGCACAGGGACAAGCGATCACTAGTACCGCAATGCTGCGCATTAATGAATCACGCAGGGCATGTTCAGATGAACCTGACAGAAAAATATAATTCAACCCAAATGTCAGCAATGCTATCACCAGCACTACCGGCACAAAAATCGCGCTGATCCGGTCTGCCATACGCTGAACGGGTGGTTTATCTCCCTGCGCCTTTTTCACCAGGTTGATGATATTCGCCAATACCGACTGATCCGCTCCGGCCGTTACCTGCGCTTTCACGGTTCCTTCTAATAAAAGACTGCCGCCTATCAACATATCCTTCTGCTTTTTTAGAATGGGTTCACTTTCACCGGTAATGATGGATTCATTCACGCTGGCCTCACCCCATAATATTTTAGCATCCGCAGGAACCTGCTCCCCATTTTTTATCAGGATCAGATCACCACTTTTCAATTGCGTATTCTCAATGGGAAAGACCAATTCCTGGTGCTGATCGTCAAAGGCGATCATATTCGCCATTACTTTTTGACTCCTGACCAGTTTGTTCAATTCGCGTTGTGTGCTATGGATGGAAAGATCCTCCAGGTAATTTCCTAAAAACACAAGGGTGATGATAGCAGCAGCCGTTTCAAAAAACAGATAATCGCCGGGCTGTTCTAGAAATATCCCCACCAGGCTATATACAAAAGCGGCAGTTGCGCCCAGGGCAATTAACACATTCATATTCGGAACTCCTGAACGGAGACTCTTCCAGGCACTTCGTCCAAAATGATACATTCCGATTGCATAAACCGGTAAACTCAAAGCGAGCTGGACCCAGGGGTTCATAAGCCAGTCACAATGTAATCCCGGTATCATATGCAACATAAGTACCAGTGTAAAGGGCAGACAGATCAGCATATACCGCAGGTATTTGTTCATGGGCGGTTGCTGGCCCTCGGCTGGTTTGGCTGCTTTTTCATGTACAACCGCATACCCAAGGGAGGAGATTCCCTTTGTTAAACTAGCCTGCTTTTCTTTATCGAAGTGAACTGTTTCAAAATGAACATCGCCATCAATCGGGTTAACTTTCACATTCTGCATTCCCTCTTTCTCAAGATATTTGGTTACACTGAGGGCACAGTTGGAACAGGTCATTCCTTCCACTTTCCAATTAATTGATTCCATATTTCATCATTTGCCTGTTAATGAGCAAATTTACGAAAAGCCTGGCTGGCAGGAAGGCGGTTAAATTGCCCTAATTTTGGATATGGTTCGACGTTTTACCTACTCAGAATTGCACCTTGTGGCCCGGGAAATTCTGAACTACCTGAAGCAGCCCCGTATCATTGCTTTTAATGCACCCATGGGAGCGGGTAAAACCACCCTGGTTCATGCACTTTGTGATGCCCTGGGTGTGAAAGATCCGGTGGGCAGTCCAACTTTTTCCATCATTAATGAATATGCCAGCGAAAGTGGGCCTGTTTTTCACATAGATTGTTATCGCCTTAAATCTGAAGAAGAAGCCGTAGATGCGGGTATAGAAGATTGCCTGGAAGGAAATCACTGGTGTTTCATTGAATGGGCTGAAAAAATCCCGCGTCTCCTGCCAGATAACCTGGTTACCATCACCATCCGGGTTGAGGACCCAACCACCCGCTACCTCGAACTCAGGGATTCAACCCCTTCTTAGTCAAAAATCGCCGCAGAAATTGTAATTTTCCAACTCGATCTATTTCATGTCGCAGCAAAAACCATTTATCAGCACCTCCTTCAGTTACGAAACACTGGAAGAGACTTTGGATGTGAAACCAACCGGCGCCCAATTGCATATTGGTATTCCGAAAGAAATAGCATTCCAGGAAAATCGTATCTCCCTCACACCGGATGCTGTAGGTGTTCTGGTAAGTAATGGCCACCAGGTCACCATCGAGCACAATGCAGGTGATGCGGCTCATTTCCGTGATCGTGATTACAGCGAAGCGGGCGCGCGTATCGTCTATGAAAAAGCAGAAGTGTATAAAGCTCCTATCCTGGTGAAAAGTGCTCCGGTTATTGAAGAGGATATCCCGCTGCTGCAAATGGGCCAGGTAATCATTTCTCCCATGCATACAACGCTGCTTAAAGCTGCCCTGTTGGAGAAGATGATGGACAAAAAAATTACTGCCCTCTGCTTTGAACAACTCAAAGATGAAAGCGGGTCTCTTCCCATTGTTCGTAGCATGAGTGAAATTGCAGGAAGCGCCGTGATGTTAATTGCCGGTCAATACCTGAGTTCGGCTAATCATGGCAAGGGTGTTTTGCTCGGAGGTATTTCCGGAATTCCACCTTCCAAAGTTATCATCATAGGTGCAGGCATCGTTGGAGAGTATGCTGCAAGGGCAGCCATCGCGCTGGGCGCCTCCGTAAAAGTGTTCGACAACAGTGTGTACCGGCTGAAACAATTACAGAATAATATCGGCCACCGCCTTTGGACCTCCGTGCTGGAACCCAAGATACTGGCCAAACAACTCAAAACCTGTGAAGTAGCAGTAGGTGCACTTGGTTCAAGTACCGGCAGAGCTCCTGTTGTTGTTACTGAGGAAATGGTGAGTAACATGCGCCCCGGTAGTGTAGTCATTGACGTTAGTATCGACAGCGGCGGCTGTTTTGAAACTTCCGAAATCACCAGTCATGAACAACCGATTTTCATGAAATACGGGGTGATTCATTATTGTGTTCCAAATATTCCATCCGGATTTGCCCGTACGGCTTCACATGGTATCAGCAATGTTTTGATGCCCTTATTGCTAGAAGCTGCTGAAGAAGGGGGTATTGAAAACCTGATCTGGCAAAAAATCTACCTGCGTAGCGGCATTTACCTGTTTAAAGGAGCGCTTACGCATTTTCATCTCAGCCAGCGTTTTAACCTGAAGTATACGGATCTGAACCTGCTGATTGCAAGCAGGCGTTAACGGTTTTTTTTTGCTACCGGTTTCCAGTCGAGGATGGATAATTTCTCCTGGCAAAATCCATATTCCTGCGGGTCATTACTACTTACAATCACCAGTCGGTTCTGGCTGAACGCAGACATTAATTCCTGGTACATACTAATTCCTGATGTGTCCAGGTTGGAGCAGGGCTCGTCAAGCAATAAGAGTGCTGTATCCGAAAAAATAGCCTGTATCAATTTGATACGCTGTTTCATTCCCGAAGAATAAAATCGGATTTGCTTGTGCAGGGCATTTTGAAGTCCCACACGCTCCAGCATGGATTCAATTGAAAAGCCAGGCAAAAAGGGTTTGAAGGATTGATGAAATTGCAAAAATTCCAGGGCAGTCATCTCTTCAATCAGATCCAGGTAAGGTGCTGCTATAGAAAGTTGTTTGTATACCTGGTCGGGGTCAATACTACCGGTTGTATTTTGCCAGTTTATTTTACCTTCCGAATGTGCCACTGCCCCAGCCAGTACTTGTAATAAGGTGGACTTGCCAGAACCATTTGGTCCGGTTATAGCATAAGCATTGCCGATAGTAAATTCGTAGGAAAGCCCGCGAAAGATCCATTCGCGGTTATATCGTTTACCCGTATCAGATAGAGATATCGTCATCCGTGCTTCCTTTGGTGTATCGTTTGATGATACCCCTCCCGCTTTCCCGGATAAAGGTTACAATTTCATCCCGTTCATCAGTAGCACTGAATTCCTCCTCAATGAATTCCAATGCCTGGGAAGTGTTCATGCCCTTATTGTAAAGAATGCGATAGATATCCAGGATGTGATTGATGCGATCTACACTAAAACCACGGCGTTTTAGTCCCACTGAATTAACCCCTGCATAGGAGAGAGGTGTACGGGCTGCTTTGATAAAAGGAGGTACATCCTTGCTTACCAGTGATCCGCCACTTACGAAAGCATGCTGACCAATCTGTACAAACTGATGCACCGCACTCACACCACCAATAATGGCCCAATCACCAACGGTCACATGTCCGGCCATCTGTACATTGTTACTCATAATTACATTATTCCCAATAATGCAATCATGTGCCAGGTGGCTGTACGCCATGATTAGGCAGTTTTTTCCTACTGCCGTACGACCGCGGTCTTTGGTTCCGCGGTTGATGGTTACAAATTCCCGTATGGTAGTGTCATCGCCGATTTCAACGATGGAGTATTCGCCTTCAAATTTCAGATCCTGTGGAACTGCCGCAATAACCGCTCCCGGAAAAATCCGGCAGTTTTTACCGATGCGGGCACCTTCCATGATGGTCACATTGCTGCTGATCCAGGTTCCTTCACCGATCTCCACGTCCTGGTGAATAACAGTAAAGGGATCAACTTTCACATTGGTGGCCAGCCTCGCGTTCGGATGTATATAGGTATGTGGATGAATCATATTAAAAAAAACGTCAGATTTTTAATCTGACGTGCAAAAATAGGTGTTTATACCCGTTTCACCACCTGTGCCACCATATCGGCTTCGGCACAAAGCTTATTTCCTACATAAACGGTTCCCCGCATTTCGCAGATGCCTCTGCGGATAGGGGCGGAGAGTTCCATTTTGAGGAGCATGGTGTCACCAGGTACAATCTTCTGCTTGAATTTGCAGTTATCAATTTTTAAGAAATAGGTATCATATTGCCCGGCTGGCATAGAGTTGATCGCCAGGATGCCTCCGGTTTGAGCCAGGGCTTCACAAAGCAACACACCTGGCATAACTGGGTTGCCTGGAAAATGCCCGGTGAAGAAAGGTTCATTGAAGGTTACGTTCTTCACTCCCACAATCATTTTATCAGTCAGTTCAATGATCTTATCTACCAGTAAAAAAGGATAGCGGTGCGGTAATGTCTGTTCGATCTGCTGCGCTGTATAAATAGGAGGCTGGTTGCAATCATATACCGGAACATCTTTCAGGTGCCGGTTCTTTTTAATGTACTGTTTGATCTTTTTGGCAAACTCCACATTCGTGCTATGCCCCGGACGGTTGGCTATGATTCTTGCTTTTACCGGGTAACCAATGAGTGCCAGATCACCTACCACATCCAGTAATTTATGGCGGGCAGGTTCATTGGGAAAACGAAGCTCCAGGTTATTGAGGTACCCTTCATGCTTTACTTCCATTTTATCCCTTCCGAAAGATTTTGCCAGCCGGTGCATTTCATCTTCTGTTACAGGCTTGTCCACCACTACAATCGCGTTATTGATATCTCCTCCTTTGATGAGGTTGTTATCCAGTAGCATTTCCAGTTCATGGAGGAAAACAAAGGTTCTGCAGGGACTGATTTCTTTCACAAATTCCCGCATATTCTTGAGTCCGGCATGCTGGGTGCCCAGTACCGGGCTATTGAAATCGATCAGGGTGGTGATCTGGTAATCCATGGAAGGCATGGCCACCATTTCTACCCGCTTTTTTTCATCGTAGTGGTAAATATTTTCATCGATGCTGTACCAGGCTTTGGCAGCAGGCTGTTCCTGAACGCCAACTTCCTGGAGCAGTTCCACAAAGGGCTGTGAACTGCCATCCATAATTGGAGTTTCCGGGCCATTGATTTCAATCAGCACATTGTCCACGCCCATGCCTACCAGGGCAGCCAGCACATGTTCAACCGTGCTTATTCTGGCACCATTATCTTCCAGGGTAGTACCACGGGAAGTATCTGTTACGAGGTCACAATCCGCTTTGATGATGGGTTGTCCGGCCAGATCAATTCGCTGAAACTGAATTCCAAATCCGGGTGCGGCAGGCCGAAAAGTCATGTCAACTTTGACACCGGTATGCAGGCCGGTTCCTGAAATACTGATCTCCGCTCCAACGGTATGCTGCTTATCGGGATTGAAATTTGCGTCCATACTTAAAATTGAAGGGCAAATATAACGCATCAATCCAAAAGGGAAATTAGAGATTCACCCGCTCCGCCAGCAATTGCTTTACTAGTTGTTCCAGTTCCTTCAATCTTTTTTCAAGGTCAGGTAAATTGCGACTCAAGGCCTGGCTGCGCAGGGCACTGGTGTAATCAAAGGCCGGTGATCCGGTTACTGCTGTATTGGGTTGTTTGATGGACTTGCTAACACCACTTTGTGCGTTGATCTTGGTACCATCAGCAATGCTGATATGCCCTACAATGCCAGCTTGTCCGCCGATCATAACATTGTTTCCGATTTTGGTACTGCCACTTACCCCGGCTTGTGCTGCGATTACTGTATTATTTCCAACTTCTACATTATGCGCTACCTGGATCAGGTTATCCAGCTTGGCACCACTGCGAATAATAGTAGAGCCGATCGTTGCCCGATCAATGGTTGCATTCGCACCTATCTCTACATAGTCTTCAACAATTACATTACCGATCTGCGGAACTTTCTTGAAACTGCCATCTGCCTGGGGGGCGAAGCCAAATCCATCACTGCCAATCACTGTTCCCGCATGTACATTGATGTTTTTGCCGAGCTGGCAGTCGTGGTAAATTTTTACACCCGCATGTATGATAGTATTATCGCCAATGCGGACATTGTTACCAATAAAACTGTTGGGGAATATTTTTACGTTGTTGCCTATTACTACGTTTTCGCCAATGTATACAAAAGCTCCCAGGAAAACCTGATCGCCGATTTTAGCCGACTCAGCTACGTAAACCGGCTCCTGTCGGCCAACGAGTTGTTGGGTTTTTAATTCCTGGTATTTGGATAAAAGGGTAGCAAAGGCAGTATAAGCATCCGGTACTCTGATCAACGCGGCTTTAACCGGCTGGCGGAGTTCCAGGTTTTCGTTTATGATAACGATGGATGCGCTGGTAGAATATAGATGATCTTCGTATTTGGGATTGGCCAGGAAGGCCAGTTGTCCGGCTTTGGCTTCTTCGATTTTTCCAAATGATCCCACAGTTGCCTGAGCATCTCCTTCTACTTTGCCATTAATGAGTAGTGCGATTTGTGAAGCACTGAATTGCATAGAATAATTAATTTTATGTAGCCGATCCCGGATCTAAATAGCAAAAGTAGTATTTTTTAATAGGGCGGGATAAATTGTGCTGAATAAGTGCATTATCTACTTCCGATATATCACGTACTGTACCGTTCTTGAAAAGTATACGAATCCTTTCTTCCTTTGGATCATACGTGGTATTACTGGTCTCACCACTAAATACAAAATAGTCCAGTTCTGCTTCCGAGAAGCCGGACTGCTGCAACAGGTTTTGCCGGATAGCAGCTACTTTAGCTGGTTCCATGGGTTCTGCCTGTAACTTCACTTTTAACAGTTTCCGGTTGATCAGCATCCGGCAAAGGGTCGATAATACCTTGTCGGGGTGGCGACTCCAGGTTTTTACAGCAGCCATCAGGTCATAATCATCTAACTGGCAAAAAGCATCCAGCCGATCGCCTGCCAGTGGGAGAGGCGTCTGTTGATTCAGGAAAAGTTCCAGTACGGGAGAAGGAATAGGTAGGTTGGAGCCTGATTGGAGTAAATGTTTGGCCCGACGAATAATATTTACCAGCATCTTTTCTGCTCCCAATACAGTTTTGTGGAGGTAAACCTGCCAGTACATGAGTCGGCGTGCGACCAGGAATTTCTCTATGGAGAAAATTCCTTTTTCTTCCACCAACAGCTCTCCATCCCTGACTGTCAGCATTTTGATTATCCGGTCATATCCAATCACGCCTTCCGATACACCGGTGAAAAAACTGTCACGGGTCAGATAATCCATCCTGTCTACATCCAATTGCCCGGATACGAGTTGATGCAGGAATGGTTTTTCGTAAGTGTTACTGAAAATCTGAATGGCGGTATCCAGTGCACCATCATTTTCTTTGTTCAGCACTTGCATGATCTGCAGGCTGATGCTTTCATGGTGCACGCCTTCGATTAATGTATGCTCGAGTGCATGAGAAAAAGGACCGTGACCAATATCATGCAGCAGAATCGCAATTTTGGCGGCCAGCTCTTCTTCCGCTGTAATCGAAACGCCTTTGCTTTTTAGCTCCTGCAGGGCATTACACATCAGGTGATAGGCACCCAATGAATGGTGAAGCCGGCTGTGTACTGCTCCCGGGTACACCAGGTGCGCGAAAGCCATTTGCTGGATCCTGCGCAGCCGCTGGTAACAAGGATGGCCAATCACCTTGAATACCAGGGGGTGATCAATGGTGATAAAGCCATACACCGGGTCATTGATGATTTTTCTCCGTTCCGCCATTCCTTGCTTTATTTGTTAAATTCTTCTAATAGCTAGCCGGCAAAAGTACGAAGCCGGACAGATAAATTACATTTGAGTCTATGCCAATAGCTAACATACTCTGGGTCGACGATGAAATGGAAAGTCTGCAATCACAGAAACTTTTCCTTGAAAACAAAGGTTATGCCGTACATACGCTTGCCAATGGATTTGATGCGATTGATTATGTTAAGGAACATCCGGTTGATGTGGTGTTGCTGGATGAGAGTATGCCAGGTATTACCGGATTGGAAACGCTGGCCAAGATCAAGGAGATCAATCAACAGGTACCGGTGGTGATGATCACCAAGAATGAAACGGAAAACCTCATGGATGATGCGATTGGCTCGCAGATCAGTGATTACCTGATTAAACCGGTGAATCCCAACCAGGTACTGTTGAGCCTGAAAAAAATATTGGATAATAAAAGACTCGTGGCAGAAAAAACCACTTCTGCCTATCAGCAACAGTTTCGTGATTTATTTATGGCCCTCAACAGTAATCCGGACTACAACGAATGGATGGATATCTATAAAAAATTAGTGTACTGGGAACTGGAGATGGAGAAAAGTGATAGTCCGGAGATGCAGGAAATTTTGCTCTCTCAAAAGAAAGAAGCCAATAACGAGTTTTGCAAATTCATCGCCAAAAACTACTTAGGCTGGGTGCATCCTAAATCAAGCGATGCGCCGATCATGAGCAACACTGTATTTCAGTTTAAGGTATTGCCGCACCTGGAACCAGGAGTTCCAACTTTTTTTATTTTGATTGATAACCTGCGCTTTGACCAGTGGAAAGCGATCCAGCCAATTTTTGCCAATTATTTCCGGATACTGGAAGAAGATACTTTTTACAGCATATTACCCACTGCTACACAGTATGCCAGGAATGCAATTTTCGCGGGACTAATGCCATCAGAAATTGAAAAATCCTTTCCGGATTTATGGAAAAACGATGAAGAGGAAGGCGGTAAAAATCTGCAGGAAGAAGTATTTTTCAAAGGGCAGTTGAAGCGATTAAAGAAAGACAATATCAAATACAGTTATATCAAGGTGGTGAATCACCAGGCGGGTAATGAACTGGTGAGCAATGTTCATAATTTACTTAGCAACGACCTGAATGTGATTGTCTACAATTTTGTGGATATGCTTAGCCATGCGAGAACTGAAATGGAAGTATTGAAGGAACTGGCAAGTGATGAGATCAGTTATCGCAGCATTACCGCCAGTTGGTTTGAACATTCTCCTCTGTTTCAGGCACTGAAAAAAATTGCAGGTAAAAAGATAAACCTGATCCTGGCTACAGACCATGGCTCTGTGCGCGTTAATACCCCTCATAAAGTGGTGGGGGATAAACAGACGACTACCAATCTTCGCTATAAACATGGCCGTAACCTGAATTACGAGCCTAAGGAAGTGCTGGCATTTCGTGATCCGAAGGAAGCGGGATTACCGGTACCTACGGTGAATTCCTCTTTCATTTTTGCCAAAGAGGATGGTTATCTCTGTTATCCGAATAATTACAATCATTACGTAAATTATTATCGTAATACATTCCAGCACGGAGGGGTAAGTATGGAGGAGATGATCGTACCTGTGATCAAAATGTGCAGTAAATAAGGGGCCCGGCCAGCGGCTTTCGGTATTTTTGTATTTTGACAGGCATATGAAGTACACACAGGCTACATTAAACAAGATTGAACAGGTGCTGGAAGAAGCCGGGTATATCGTTCGTATGGAACGCGGTACCTTCCAGAGCGGCTATTGTATCCTTGAACAGAAGAAGGTGGTGGTCCTGAATAAATTCCTGCAATTGGAAGGAAAGATCAATACCATGATGGATCTTGTTCCACAATTGCAGGTGAATCCGGAGGAATTGAGTCCGGAAGCCAAAAAGACTTATTTAGATATTATTGAACGTCACCGCCTGGCTGCTTCCGATGATGCAGCCACTGATTCCAATCAAGCATAAGAATTTCCCCTGTCCACTCCCCTAACCATAACATTTTTAGGAACCGGTACCAGTAGTGGGGTCCCGATGATCGCCTGCGATTGCGAGGTGTGCCGGTCAGTTGATCCCAGGGATAACCGACTGCGGTCGAGTATCCTTGTACAATCGGCCGCAACTACGCTGGTAGTAGATTCTACGCCGGATTTCCGATACCAGATGTTAAGGGCAAGGGTCAGGAAGCTGGATGCTATTGTTTTCACACATCCGCATAAGGATCATATAGCCGGACTTGATGATGTTAGGGCATACAATTATTTTTCACAGCAACCCATGCAGATCTATGCGAATGAAATGACCCAGATGAATATCATCCGGGAGTTTCCTTATGCATTTGCGGAGACACGGTATCCGGGGGTGCCTGAGATTCAGATCAACCAGATTGATATGGATTCATTCACTGTGGGAGATATAACGGTTACGCCTATCCTCGTTTGGCATATGCGGATGCCGGTACTCGGTTTCCGGTTTGGCAATTTCACCTATATCACAGATGCCAACCGGATTGATCCGGATGAGATGGACAAGATCCGGGGTAGCAGTCACCTCGTTCTGAATGCGCTGCGCCATGAAAAACACATTTCTCACTTCACTTTATCTGAGGCTGTGGCGGTAGTGCAGGAGTTGAAAGTTCCAAATGCTTATTTTACACATATCAGTCACCAGTTGGGACTGCACGAACTAATCAATGCCAGTTTGCCTGCTGGAATCCAACTCGCCTATGATGGGTTAAGTATACAGGTATAAAACCGTTTTTTCACGCTTGCACCGGCTTGTTATAAGTAGTAGGTTGTGGTATGAAAAAGAAGGGATGGAAAACGTGGGTCATGGAATATCTTCATTTTTCCAAAAATGAACGGATCGGAATACTGATTTTGCTGGCTGTTATGCTGGCTATTAAAGTGGTACCCTATTATTGGCCTGCAGCTCCTCCGGCTCCGGTAGCGGTACCTGATAGTCTGATTGCCCGTTTGTTGGAAAAGTCGGGAGCTGATACTGTAAATCTTTTACGGCAGCGAGGTAGTTTGTTTGATCGTAAGGAATTTTCAACCCAGGAAGGAATTGCTTCCTCTGCCTATGAGCGATCGTTTGAAAAGGGTCGGCCATTTTCCGGAGCGTTATTTCCTTTTAATCCGAATCTTGCTACTGAGTTGGATTGGCAAAAGTTGGGCGTGCCTCCTAAAACTGTTGGAACCATTCTTAAATACCGGGAGAAAGGAGGGAAGTTTCGATCGGGAGAAGATTTATATCGGATTTATGGAATGCCGAAACAGTTGGCTGACCGGTTGATACCAATGGTGAGGCTGGAATCTGGAACTGGCGTGGCAATACCTGTCACCAATTCATTTGGAGGTGGTAACCAGGATCCTTCATCTCAACGGGTATTGGATAAAGTTGACAGCCGTTTTAATTCTACTGAGTACGGAAACAGGAAACTTGGCGGCTTCAAATCAAAGATGATTCGCATTAACCAGGCAGACAGTCTCGACTGGCTGGCCCTGCCGGGGATTGGTCCAAAATTATCGGGTCGGATCCTGAGTTATAGAAATGCTTTGGGAGGTTTTGTCAGGGTCGAACAGATTAAAGAAGTGTATGGATTGGCTGATTCGGTCTTCCAGCAACTGTTGCCACAACTGGAGCTGGATGGTGTTGCCGTTCGAAAACTGAATCCCAATGCTGCAACCATGGAGGAAATGGCCCGGCATCCGTATATCCGGTGGAAACTGGCGCAGGCAATTGTTCAGTACAGAAATAGCAACGGGGCCTTTCGGGAAATGAGCGATCTGGGCAAAATTCACCTGGTCGATACTAACTTGTTGAAGAAATTAGGACCATATTGTGAATTTAAATAACTAACACTTGTTAGTTTAGCAGAAATAGACTTAGTTTGCGTTATTCATGAACTAAGAACAACAAGCTGATTCTCTATGAATTTTGAACGCCAGGAATTAACTGAACAGGTTGCGCAAACGGCCCGGGAATTTGCCCGCCAGCATATATTACCCAATGTGATGAAATGGGATGAGTCGCAGGAGTTTCCACTCCAGGTATTTAAGGACATGGGGCAATTGGGCCTCATGGGTGTACTGGTACCTGAGCAGTATGGGGGAGCCGGGCTTAGTTATTTTGAGTATGTGGCAATTATTTCGGAAATCGCCCGGGTTTGCGGTTCTGTGGGTTTAAGTTTGGCTGCTCATAACTCACTTTGTACGGGGCATATTTTAACCTTCGGGAACGAAGAACAGAAGCAGCGCTTCCTTCCCAAACTGGCAACCGCCGAATGGATTGGAGCCTGGGGGTTAACAGAAGCAAATACTGGTAGTGATGCTGGCAATATGCGTACCACAGCAGTGAAGGAGGGAGATGAGTGGGTACTGAATGGAACCAAAAACTGGATCACTCATGGGATATCCGGTGATGTTGCCGTAGTTGTGGCTAGAACCGGGGAGCCCCGGACTCGTAACAACGCAACTGCTTTCATTGTGGAGCGTGGTACCTCTGGATTTACCGGCGGCAAAAAAGAGAATAAACTGGGTATGCGTGCGAGTGAAACTGCGGAAATGATATTTGATAACTGTCGTATTCCTGATGCTAACCGGCTTGGTGAAGTAGGCGACGGGTTCAAACAGGCGATGAAAGTGTTGGATGGTGGACGGATTTCCATTGCGGCCCTGTCCCTTGGTATTGCAAAAGGTGCTTTTGATGCGGCTGTTGCATATTCTAAGGAACGCCACCAGTTTGATCAGCCCATTTCCAATTTCCAGGGCATTTCTTTCAAGCTGGCTGATATGGCCACTGAAATAGCTGCTGCTGAATTACTGACCAACCAGGCTGCCGATCTCAAGAACCGCGGCCAGAAAGTAACCAAAGAAGCTGCAATGGCGAAGTATTATGCCAGTGAAGTAGCTGTACGTGTGGCAACCGATGCGGTACAAATTTTCGGTGGATACGGATATACGAAGGATTTTCCGGTTGAGAAATTTTATCGCGACAGCAAATTGTGTACAATAGGGGAGGGTACTTCGGAGATTCAGAAGATTGTGATTGCGAGAGAAGCGATAGGTGGTGAGAAGTGAAACGTCAGACGTGAGAATCACTCGTCGCTTTCGTCCAACTGGAAAAGATCTTCCACCTGCTTACCAAATACTCTTGCAAGTCTTAATGCAAGCACGGTAGACGGGACATACTTATTGGCTTCCATGGCATTGATGGTTTGCCGGCTTACACCTATTTTTTTGGCAAGGTCCTCCTGCGTTAATCCATGAATGGCGCGTTCAACTTTCAGGTTATTTTTCATCTGCATTCATTTTTCTGGATTTGAACAGGAGGTAATTAAAGCGACCAATAAAAATAAGCAAGACGGTGAATACATTGTAGATGAGCACATTCAGGAATGCAAATCCGTAAATGAATAAAAAACAGAAAAGCAGCAACGAATAATTGACCAGTACCGCCCATTGCAGCGAAGACAGCCTTAATCCTGCTATAAACTCATCTTCGACTTTCTCTCGGGAAAATGCAATTAATAAACAGCCCATTAAAAATCCGATCCCGATTAAAGTGCTGGTGATATTCGTTTCAACAATGGAAAACCATTTCTTATCTGAAAGCAAACTATCGTTATAAATGGCAAAAACTTTGGTGGTGATCCAATTTGGTTCATAATCCGTGATATGCAGGTAAATGCCCGCAAAGGCAAAAGGTATAAAGAGCAGCCAGCCAATCTTTTTAAATCGATAGGGAAGTAAGGGTTGCTGTTTCATAATAACTAATTTGATCTAATGTAAAGAATATTTTACTCAATGTAAATAATATTTTACATATTGTAACAAATAATTGACATATTGGAAATGAAATCCTACATAAAAAAAGGGTGCAAGCTGAATGCTGCACCCTGTATTAGTTGAACTCACTGAACTTTTAATCGAGAAAATCGTCTTCCGGTTTTTCCTTTGGACCATACTTATCGAATAAACGATCGATGGCTCCTCCGAAAATCGGAAACTTGTCTTTTGCAAAATTCTTTACGATCTCTACCGCCTTGTAAGCCTGGTCTTCCGTTAACCCTTCCGCCATTAATTTATCTATCAGTTCTTTCATGGTGAATTCGTTACGCCACTTTCAGCAGGCTCATTTTACTCTTATCAAATTTATTCTCCGCATATTCCAGGTTGAGGTGGAATTTGGTTTCCTTGCTGGAGGGTAGTTCAAACATCGCATCGGTTAGAATGCTTTCACAGATGGAACGCAATCCTCTGGCGCCAAGTTTGTACTCCATCGCTTTGGCTACCATGAAATCCAGTACGTCATTATCGATGGTAAGTTCTATTCCTTCAATTTCAAACAGTTTTTTGTACTGCTTGATCAACGAATTTTTCGGTTCGGTTAAAATGCTGCGTAAGGTTTCTGCATCCAGCGGATTCAGGAAAGTTACAACGGGTAAACGTCCCAGTAATTCAGGGATCAATCCAAAATGTTTCAGATCCTGCGCGTTTACAAATTGCAACAGGTTCTTACGGGCAGTTTCCTGTTGGTCTTTGTTGACATTGAAACCAATAGCGTTCGTGTTTACCCTACGGGCAATCAGCTTGTCTACGCCATCAAATGCACCGCCGCAGATGAAGAGAATGTTTTGCGTATTGATCTTAATCAGTTTCTGTTCCGGATGTTTACGGCCACCTTGTGGTGGAACCAATACATCGGTTCCTTCCAGCAGCTTCAACAATCCCTGCTGAACACCCTCACCACTTACATCGCGTGTGATGGAAGGATTATCCCCTTTTCTTGCAACCTTATCGATCTCGTCAATATATACAATCCCTCTTTCCGCTGCCGTTACATCATAATTACATACCTGCAATAAGCGGGTCAGGATGCTTTCAACATCTTCACCCACATAACCTGCTTCTGTAAATACAGTTGCATCAACAATAGCAAATGGAACGTTCAATAATTTGGCGATGGTTTTAGCAAGCAGGGTTTTACCCGTTCCCGTTTCACCAACCATTACAATATTGCTCTTTTCAATATCCACCTCATTTTCGGTGGGTTTCTGCTGGAGTCTTTTGTAGTGATTATAAACAGCTACTGCAAGTACTTTTTTAGCCTCGTCCTGTCCGATTATATATTCATCCAGAAACCGCTTGATTTCGATCGGCTTCTTAACCGTTAACTTGAATCCGGATCCTGCGCCATCGGTACGGGTTAATAATTCCTGTTCGATAATTTCCCTGGCGTGTTCCACGCAGTTCTCGCAGATATGCCCATCCTGCCCAGCAATCAGGATTTTTACTTCATCCCGACTGCGGCCACAAAATGAACAATGTAATGTATTTTTTGCCATACGCTCTGTTGCTTGCTTCCCGCAAAGGTAACCTTTCCTTAGAGTTTTTCCATGATGCCATCTACGATGCCATAATCAATCGCTTCTTTGGCATCCATCCAGTAATCGCGGTCAAAATCCTTCATGATCTGGGCAACCGTTTTGCCACAATTCTCCGCCAGTATCTTAGCTCCCATTTCCTTTACTCTCTTGGTCTGTTTGGCCTGGATTTCCAGATCCGCACTCACTCCCTGCATGTAACCACCCAGACTGGGCTGGTGGATCATCACTTCACCATGAGGGTAAATGAACCTTCTGCCCTTTTCGCCACCACTCAGCAGGATGGAACCCATGGAGGCTGCCAATCCCATACAAATGGTGCTGATCGGACTTTTAACCATCTTCATGGTATCGTAAATAACCATACCACTGGTTACTACACCACCCGGACTATTAATAAAGAACTTGATCTCTTCTTTTTTATCGGCATCCAGGAGTAGTATTTTGGTTACCACTTCTTTGGCAGATTTATCATCCACCGGTCCCCATAAATAAACGGCCCGCTCATCGAAAAAGTATTTTTCAAGTCGCTTATTAAGCATCATCAGCTCATCGCGTTTGTCTTCCCGCTGTTTTTCTTCTTCCTCCTCGTCCATCCGGTAGGAGAAATAATTAGTCCTATTCATAGCATCAATAGTTTAAGATTAGTCTTTATTTTCCTTTCTGGGATTTACCAGTAATACTTCATCCACCAGTCCGTACTCTTTCGATTCCATCGCAGTCAGCCAGTAATCGCGATCACAGTCTTTTTCCACCTGCTTTACGCCTTTGCCGGTATGATGTGAGATGATTTCGTATAATTCCTTTTTAAGCTTACGGATCTCATTTACTGTAATCTCGATGTCAGATGCCTGCCCGCCAATTGCCCCGGACGGTTGGTGCATCATAATACGGCTATGCTTCAGCGCTGTTCTTTTGCCCTTCGTACCTGCACACATTAGCACAGCACCCATGGATGCTGCCATTCCTGTACAAATGGTCGCAATATCGGGTGTGATGAACTGCATCGTGTCGTACATGCCCAATCCGGCGTACACACTGCCACCCGGACAGTTAATATACATCTGCACATCCCGGGTGCGATCAGTGCTCTCCAGGAAAAGAAGCTGCGCTGTCACAATATTGGCCACTTCATCATTAATGGGGTATCCCAGGAAAATGATGCGGTCCATCATCAAACGGCTGTACACATCCATCACCGCAATGTTCATCGGACGCTCTTCAATAATATTCGGTGTCAGGTTGGTTACCTGATATTTCTGGTAATCGTGCAGGGTCAGACTCGAGATGCCCCGGTGCTTGACCGCATATTTTTCAAATTCAGACTTCATAATAATCCTCGTTGTTTTGATAAAAATAAGGCAATGGACTGGTGCAAATACCTTTCCAATTGAAAATCATTGCAAAAAACGGCAGTCGGGCTGACAAAAAGGTATGGAAGAGGGGGTAGGGAAGAGGGGGGAATGGAAGATGGAGGAATGGAAGAAGGGAAACCCCAAATACCGCTCTGGCTGGGAAAAGAAAAACCGTGTGGGGCAACCACACGGTCTATTATATTCTCAGGACATTTATCCTCCATACACCCTTCTCACATTTCACGTCTCACTTTTCACCCTTCTTTCACCTTTCACTTTTCACGTCTCACATCTCACGTCTCACCTCCTAGTGGTGATGCTCCGCCTGCATTTTCTGGAAATCTTCCAGGCTGATCGGCTTTTCATCTCTTGTCACCAGGTTTTCTGCCACATTGAAAATTTTGTCGGTCTGGATGCGGTGATAGCTGTCTTCCACGAATTTGCGATCTTTCATCATTCGTTCTACATAATCATTCACCCAGGGTTGCTCAATGTCAAGTTGTCCCATATTCATGTTACCCATATAGGAAAACAGTTGTGCTTTGGCAAAACCACGCAGATCGTCCTGGTTTACTTCGATTTGATTGTCTTTTACCAGCTGATCTACAATCAGGGTCCATTTCAGGGAGTTAGCGAAAGAAGGATATTCTTTTTCCGCCTGTTCTGCCGTTTTGGGCTGCTCCCCACCCTGCTGCATCCAACGCTTCAGGAAGGATTCCGGAAACTCGATCTGGGTCTGGTCAATCAGGTAATGGTAGATGCTATCGTACAATTGGTTTCGGCTCTGATTATCCAGTTGTAATTCAATATCTTCTTTCAGTGCTGCGCGGAAACCGGCTTCATCAGCAATTTCTTTTCCCGGGAAAATGGCTTTGAAAAGATTCTCATCCAAAGGAGCTTTTTCAACCAGCCCTACTTTGGTAATGGTAGCCTGGAATTTTTTTCCACTGGCAGCAGGATCTTCTTTGGAGAGGCCCAGGTCACTCAGGATCCATTCTCTTTCCTTCTCTTCGAATGCTTCACTAAGGGTCAGTTGAAAAACATCGTCTTTTTTCTTACCCATCAGCTGGCTACGGAAGGCAGGTGCGAAATATTTAACCAGGACAGAGTTATCTTTCTTGGCGCCATCTTCTTTCACGGCGCCATTTTCGTCCAGTTCCTGGAAGCTCAGGTTCAGCACATTTTCTTCATTATCTACCAGTTCTGGCTCGGTCATATTTCCATTCCGAAGTTGCAGGCGATTGGTTTCCTCGTCCAGCATTTCTTCAGAAACAGTGATCTTGTAATAGGGCAATTTGGCAGCTTTGAGGTCGGCAACTCTGATTTCCGGCTTCAGGCCAACTTCAAACGCGAAGGAGTACTCTGAAGGAGACATATGGTCCAGGTTAGCACTGTCGTTCTCCGGCAGGGGAAGTGGTTGAGCGAAAATTTCGAGCTTTTCATTTACCATGAAATCACTCAGTTGCTTTTCTACCGTGCGCAATACCTCATCAGTAAATACCGACTGACCGTGCATTTTGCGAATCAGGCCGGCCGGAACCATTCCTTTCCGGAATCCGGGGATATTTGCCTGCTTGCTATAATTTTTGAGTGCTTTCTCGAAGGAGGGCAGGTAGTCTTCTTTTGACAGTTTCACAGTAATCTTGTCGTTCAACTGGCCAATATTTTCCCTCGTTACGGTTGCCATAAATGGTGTTTTTTGTTGATACAAATGGGCAAAAGCAGTTTTGCTTGCCTTAAAATGGGGGGCAAAGGTAAGAAGCAATTGGCAATTGACAAGTCCTATTTATCCTGAAGAACCAACAAAGGAATTTCCGACTGGTACACCATTTCACGGGTATGACTTCCGCTGAACAGGCGTTCCCACCAACTGTGTTTATGAGCAACCATTACCAGCACGTCCGTTGGATGGTCGTGCAGGTATTGTTTGAGGGATTCTTCTACCGATACATGTTCCAGGTCGAGATAACTATGGGGTATTGTTTCCAACATGGGATCCAGCCGTACCTTGCCTGCTATCTGTTCGGCTGACATAATTTCACCCGGTCTTTGTACATAAACGATTTTCATATGCATATCAGGCTGATTTCCTGATAGAACCTTAAGCATTTTCAAGCAACGCAAATTCATCGTATAGCTGAAATCAGTAGCGTATACCACCTGCTTCCAGGGTGCGTAAACCGATTGCTCTGGTACTACCAGCACTGGTACGGTAGACTTCCTCATAATGGCTGCTGTGGTGCTTCCAATCAGTTTGTCAAGGGTATTCGTTACTCCACGCATCCCCGTTACCACCAGATCGGCTCCGATTTCAGTTGCCTGGTATACAACTTCATCCGCCGGAAGTCCAATCGTCACCAGCGTTTGAACCTTGATGTCATATTGGTTTTCCAGTCCCTCCGCCATTTCCTTCACCAGTTTCTCATTGTCTTTCTGCAATTCTTCCACGGAAACCATCACATAGGGAACTTCGCTTACAGGTGTGGGTAATAGATAGGCATGCAGTAAAGTGAGAGTTGCGCCATTTAATTTGGCAAGGGCTGCAGCATAAGCGGCGGCACCGCGACTAGGATTCGAAAAATCGGTAGCAACCAGGATAGCGTTCATGATGGTTAATTTTATTACCTGAAATTACACTACCCTAATTTAATGAGAACCTGATATTTGTCAGGTTAAATTGTGATTATTTCAAAACCTGCTCAATTTTTATTTCGTAGTGCATCCGCGATAGCTTCGAGTTGCTCATTAAAAGCACTCATTTGCTGAAGAAATAGACCCGTGCTGTCCTGGCCGGCCATTCCCCCAAAACGATTGTTTTTCCTGAAGATAGATTGAATCTCTTTCCAGCGGGTTTCCTCTTCTTCAGTAAGCAGTCCAGCGATTTCTTTCAGTTTTAACAGATTGGCTTCTGCGTCCGAAGTGAGGGTTTGTGATTCTCCTTCATAATGAGCACGGATCAGGTCTCTTATCTCCTCCTCATTCATCAATGGTACCACCCTTCCTGCCAGCTTGTTCATATTGCGATAGGATCCCTGCAGTTTGAATGCCGGTTCCGTTCGGTAGGCGTCTTTCATGGCAGCACTGGCTATGTATTGCTGATTGACTTGTATAACGATATTGCGTATGCGAAGCATGTGTTTCAGTACTTTCATCGCATCTTCCAAATCCTGCTGGCTGTGATTCCCCTCCAGTTCAGGTATGGTTTCTGCTCCGTCCTCCAGGTATTGAATCAGTTTGTAGAGGTCCGTAAAACTTTTATTCGTGATTTTCTGCAGGTAACTGTTTTCGGCTACGGAGTTTTCAATCAGGCTCAGCTGGAATAAGGAATCTGAATTGCCAATTACGTCTCCGAGATTATACACATCTGCCCGGTTGGCCAGCATGTCCGGTATTTTGAATTGTTCACCGCTTTCTGTATAAGGGTTGCCCGCCATTACTACACAGAATCGTTTTCCACGGAGGTCGTAGGTTTTACTTTCTCCTTCAAAAATGCCATCCATTTTTCGTTGTCCATCGGCCAGTGAAATGAATTTTTGCAGGAATTCCGCACTGCAATGCTGGATATCGTCAATATAAAGCATCACATTGTCGGCCATCTCAAAGGCCAGGTTGATTTTTTTAAGTTCTTCCCGGGCACCTGATGTGGTAGCTTCCAATGGATCAATGGAGCTGATCTTGTGTCCGATAGTCGGCCCATTGATTTTCACGAAATGTAGTCCCATCGTTTTTGCGAGGTATTCCATCAATGTGGTTTTACCATACCCTGGAGGTGATACCAGCAAAAGCATGCCCATCCTTGCGGTTCTTTTATCATCACCTGCAGCCCCGATCTGTTTGGCCAGGTTCGCCCCGATTAAAGGAAAATAAACTTCATTGATCAAGCGGTTACGAATAAACGAACTTAATACTTTAGGTTCCAGCTCTGAAATCTTCAGCTGGTTGCGATAGGTTTTGATCAGCTTCCCTTTTTCCTGGTTGAAAGCTGTGAAAGCGGGTACTATGGTACGGTTGTATTGCTGAAGTTTTTCAATAAAACTGTGAAAATGCAAGGAATATTTTCCATCCTGTATCACAGTATGTGTTCCTTTTAGTGTATCCAGCACCGTTATATCAGCACCAGTTTTTTGTTTAAAAGGATGCTGGCTGAATACCTGTAATGCAACTGCTTCGGTCAGATACCAATTGGTTGTTTCACCCGGAATAGTATGAAGATAAGCCTGTAGCCAGCTTTGAATTAATTGGAATCGTTCCCGATTGGTAAATTCCTGGTTTTCGGTTTCCTGGTGAAATGCCTCCAGTCGTTTGTTTTGCTGGAGGTACTCCTTAAAGGATTTTGTCAGCTGGTAAGCCTGCTGGCTTGTTGTGAAATCTTTATTTACTGAAAACTCCCGGTACAAATAGACTGCCATCTCTGCGGCGGTTTCTCTATTTATTGTCGGTTCAGTCTTCATAATAGTGCTTACGATTTCATTCTCAGCAAATTCAAACTGCCTGCTTTGAGGAAAACTTTTTTCAATGGAATGGGTGGCAGTTATTAATTGCCGGAGTCGTTTCTGCACCGGCTCATCCAGCTCCATCCAGAACAATTGCGCACTGGCTCTCAGCTTTGGTGAATAATGAAGGATGCCCAATTCTTCCTGTAGCTTTTTCAATGCCTGGTAAATTGCTAAAGCATCTGTATTATGTACCCCTTTAATATAACCTGCCGCGAAATCACGTTCCGTTTTTTCATTGATATAAGCAGCAGCATCCCAATCCTGTGCACCTTGTTTACCCGCCAGGAAAGCATCATAGGCAAGAAACTCGGCGCGATATACTTCCTTATTTTCTGAAATTATCTCCTGGTCCCATATAGACTGATAAGCATAGAGTTTTTCCTCCCGAATCTCCTTGTAAAAACTGGTACCAAGTAAATGGTAATAGAGTTGTTCATTTCTTCTTACAATATTCAGATCCAGTACCTGCTTGTTTACAATGAACTTGTAATTGCCGAGCGATAATATGTTGTTGCCGCCAGTAAAGAGTTCAGTTTTATCGCGAAGCTGACGAAGCGCATTTTCCTGGGTCAGCTTGATCAGGTTCAGCAAATTTTCGGCCTTGGCTACATCACCTAAAGTCTTTAATTCTTCAGCCAGGTTACGAACCTTATCAATCATAAGGTCCGATGCAAAAAATGCATAGATGCTTTCTTTCTTATCGAGCGACTGAACCTTATTTTCAATATTCTTTAGTACCCGCAAACCGATTTGTTCCAGGCTGCCGGTTCGTTTATTGATTTGTGTTAGCAGGATTTCTTTTTTACCACTAAACGCTTTACTGATGTCCTCTCTTTTTTCTGCGATCTTCAGTACAAATTCCTCAAAATCGGCGAACTTACTCTCCAGTTCTTCAACCTGGATGCTGATTTTCGTAAAGTATTCATCGGCTTTTTCAGGGGTATCGGAGAGGTCCAGAAAGTTTACCATGCTTTGTTCCAGTAAGGTGAGCTGTGCATGGAACTCACCCGTAAGTTCCCTGGTCTTGAGGTTGGAAACAGTTCGGGTTAACGCCGCTTTCACTTCATTTAAGGAAGAGAAAATAACAGCGATTTTTTCAATAATCCGCGTGGTTTGTGTGCTGTCTTCAATTTTAAGGCTGTTCAGGATATCAATCACCATTTCCAGTTGTTTGGCGATTTCCTGAATGGCCTCTGAAACAGGTTGCGCATCCACTGCTTTTTGAATGCGCTCAATTGCCTGCTTCTGGTCAGCCACTTTCTGTTCGTAGGGTAACAGTGCTTCTTCCTTCAGCAGGAACTGTACGGTATCCTCAGAAAGCGACTGGTTATAGGTCTGCAAAACCTCTCTCAATTGTTGCACAGCTTCTGTATCAACATACTTAACATTAAGCAGATCGATTACAGTGCCCTGCATTCCGCGGGTATCCGCCAGTATTCGTACCAGTTGATCCAGTGTTTGAATGGAGGCGTTCTTGATGTCGATCACCTGTTGCTCCACTTTTTTCTTCATGGAGAGCAGCACTTCCCGTGCATGCTTGCGTTGCGACTGCACTTTTGCAAATTCATCTATTGCTGTATTGGCGATAGACTGGATCTGCGTCAGTGGTTGAGCCAGGTTGCCTGCCACATCCTCTTTGATCCAGAAATAGGCATCCAGGATATCCGACGATTTTTTCAGGATATCTTCATACAGTCCTTCGTAACTGTCTTCCTTTTGAATCAACTGCAATACTTCCTGGCATTCACTCATGGCAGCCACAATGTCTTTGTTGCCGATTTTGTAGAGATAATTATTGACCAGTTTCGGATTCTCCTGAAGTGTACTGGTATAGGGTGTTTGCCAGATCTGTACCTGGTGATGACGGATCGCTTCATTTTCAGACCGGAAATAAACTAGTTTACCATCATCATAAATTGTATATCCATTGCAGATAATCGGAGTTTCCACCTGCCGGGAAATTATGTTATAGGACATCAGTACATAAATGTTGGATGTCCGCTGGTAAAAGCAATACAGAAAATCTTCACCGTTGGGGGATGCGGTACTTTGTATGAATTCAAGATCCGTTAGGCCGTTTTCAAATAGTTTGTATTCACCGCTCTGAAGGTAATATCCATTCGAAAAAATTATACCCTGGTTCTCCGGCAATACAATACCCGCTTCTACCAAACTGGGTATGGAGGTGACCTCCTTCGTCCTTACATTAAAGATATAAGCCCGGAAATCTTCCTGGTAGGGTTTGATCTTTATGGCGATCAGGTTACCCAGGTCGGCATAATAATAGAAGGCATCATCCAATTGTTGATCCCGGTTATTTACAGGGTCTGAAAATATGCCCTTTCCGGTATCTGTATTGTTTTCAATCTTGAAAGTGATATCACCATTCAATGCTTCAATAAACACTTTATCCAAGATGGAAATATGCGGATGTACACCCAGCCTACGGTTGCTCAGATCGGTCTGGATCCACTTAAAATCATGTTGAGCTGCTTTTCTGACCTCGTGAATACTCCGGTCGTCCTGGTAGATCAACTGTCCATTTCGGATCAGCCATTTGAATGCTTTTCGGTCATCCGGATTTTTGCTGGTCTGAAATACCATGTACAGATAATTCTGCTTTTGATGGAATCCGGCAAAAATGGAGTCTCGATAGTATTTATAAAGGTTGGTATAATCAGTTATAAATGCGGGATCTTCCAGTATACTTAATGGCTGAGGCTCAAAGTGATCGCCTGTGAAAGTATAGATGCTGAATACATCCGATAATTTGATATCCTCCCGAAGTCCAAAGTGAACATTATAGGCGAAGAGGGTAGTATTACCGATGGCAGTTATGCCCCGGGCCACGCCATTGTTGTCCGTACTGATACGTTGGTTGGCGATCAATTGAAATCCGGAAGAATTGAAAATCTCTTTCCTTGCCTGGTTTAATTGTGCCAGTCTGCCGGACAATTCAATGCGTTGTTCCTGCAAACGGTTCCGGATGATTTCATATGTGCCTGCATCCAGCACATCCTGTCGGTTTGTATCCATTCCTGCTTTTACCTCCATCAATCAATCATTCACTTACGGTTAGAGCTTTTTGTTAGAAATGCCCAGACTGCTCGCCAGGTTTGCCAGGTTTAATAACATCGGGCGGTCGGCGTCTGAACTCTGTTGTTGCATTTTCAGAATGAGGCTGGATATGGTCAGGTTCTTGATATCATTTGTGGAGATATTGTACTTGTCGGCAAATTCCCGTATACGTTCGAGGAGATCACCACTGTTGCTGCCATCGCCGATCAGCGCCTTCTTTATATCCGTAGCATGTTCACTTTCATTGATCAGACGGTCAAATCCTTTGGCGTTGGAAATCTGGTTTACTATATTCCGGAAGAACATGGTTTCACCTCCAACAATATCGATTTTCGCAGTGCGCAGGGCTTCAGCCAATACATCGGCCTGCGCGTCTGCGATATCTTTCTGAATGTGAATTTGCGCCAAAGCGATGTCTTTTTCTTTCTGGAGCAGCAGTTTGAATTCTTCGTGATCCTTACCAACCGCATCCAGCTTCTTCATGGCTTCTGCTTTCTCCTGGATTCCTGCTGCTTCTGCAAGCGCTTTTTCCCTGGTTACTTCCGCCTGTGTCAACCCTTCCTTGCGTTTAGCTTCTGCAATTTTTTCAATCACCGTTGCATCCACTGCGCCCTGGCGTTCTGCTGCTTCAGCTTTTGCAATCATAACTTCTGCTTCAGATAAGCCAAGGGTTGCTTCTTCTCTGGCCTGGGCATCCGCCAAAATCTTCCTGGCTTCTGCCTGTTTAACAGCTGCTTCTTTTTTAGCCTCTGCATCGATGATTAATTGTCTGGCTTTTTCCTCGGCAGCTTTCTTATCTGCTTCGGCAGCTTTTACGGTGAAGATGAGTTTTTCTTCGGCTTCCCGACTCGCTTCTGTTATACCCACTGTTTTATTACGCTCAACTTCACGGAAGGCTTCGAGGTCTTTGATACCCTGTTGTTCCTCCACTACGCCCTTTTCCAGGCGAACCCGTTCCTTAATTACATCCTGAATATTCTTCCGTTCCACTTCCACTGTTTTCTCTTTCTCAATTTGCGCCAGTGTTACGATCTTTTCTCTTTCGGTTGCTTCGAGTGCCCGGTCTTTTTCCACTCTTTCGGTTTCCACAGCATCGGTTCTGAGTTTGTTTTTCTCTGCGATTATGATTTGGCGAAGTTTGTTCTGTTCTTGTATGGCGAGCGACTCTTCTGTTTTAATTTTCACCGATTCTGCTTTCAGTCGCTCTTCTTCCCTCACTTTCATGATCTCCGCATTTTCGCGTGCTTTAATATTATCGATTTCGCGGCGTTGCTTTTCTTCCTTCTCTGCCATTTGACGTTCCAGCTCAAGGATTGCTTCCCTTGCTTCCACGTTTTGTTTCTTAATTACTTTTTCTTCTTCCCGCTTGATCAGGTTTGCTTTGATGTTTTGTTCTGCGGTTAACTCCGTAATTTTTTTGATACCCTGTGAGTCAAGGATATTCTGGGGGCTCAAAAAAGAGATTTCTGTTTGTTCCAGGTAATCAATCGCGCAGTCGTCCAGGATATACCCATTCAGATCTGTACCAATGATATTGAGAATTTCTGTTCTGAACTCACGACGTGCTTCATAGAGTTCGATAAAATCGAATTTCTTTCCCACAGTTTTCAGCGCTTCAGAAAATTTGGCTTCGAATAAATTGCGGAGGGTATCCACATCACTGGCTCTTTCAGTGCCTATAATCTGGGCTACATTGAGAACATCGTCCACGTTTTTATTTACGCGTACAAAGAAGGCCACTTTGATGTCTGCCCGGATATTATCCTTACAGATCAGACCATCGTTTTCCATCCGGTCGATCTGCAGTTTTTTAACGGAGATATCCATGATCTCCATTTTATGTAAAATGGGAATCACATACATTCCTTTGTTGAATGCAACTTTACCACCACCAACGCCGGTACGCACAATGGCTTTACCCTGCGGAATTTTTTTGTAAAAAGTGGCAAATGCAAATAATACGATGAAAATCAGAAAAACGATACCGCCGATCAGCAGTAGGCTAATGCCGCCAAGTGCTCCCATAGTTGATTAAAGGTTTACAGGTTATATGTTTGGTTGGTAATATACTAGCAGAATCCAGTTTATACAATATTGGACAGATTTATTTCCGGAATAACTAGATAATATTTTTTATCTGCTGATTCATCGGCAATCATGACCTGGGCATCATAGAGTAGGGCTTCTCCTGTTTTGCTTTTTACATTGATCCGGATGATATCCGACTGGACTTTGAGTTCTGCAGCGCCAATGGTTTCACCGGAAATAGTTGAACGCATAATGGCATTTCGTCCGATAAGATCTACCGCTTCTTCGCCGTTATATCCCATTGCAGCGTATACTTTCACCAACGGTTTGGTGGCATATCGGGTGATGAAATAAGTGACAAGGAAAACCGGTAGCAGGATAAAAACTGATTTCCATCCCCATGCTGCCAGGCCAAGGGTTACAGAAGAAACCAGAGTTATGATCCAGGCGATAAATTTAAAAGTAGAATACACTACCATAAATGGCACTTTGCCGATATTGATATATTCCAGGGCCTTATCGAAAAAGGATTTGTCGCCACTGGAATCGCTCAGATCTGATTCGGTATCTGTATCTACATCTGCTCCATGTACATTCATGTCTGCCTCTGCTCCCCCGTCTCCAAAGAAATCCCCGGCAATAAAAGTAAAGAGCCAGTAGATAGCAGTGATGCCGGTTAATACCGTCATTATAGCATTACTCAGCGGATGAAACAGCAGATCAAAAAAATCAGACATAACTTAAGCAAGGTTTTGATTTATTCCTAGTTTTTCCTTGATGGCTTGTAAGTCTTTTTCAATGGAAAACGAATCATCTTTTACCAAGTCGTTCAATTCATCTTTTAAGTTGCTTTTGGCACCGGCAATTTCTCCATAAGCTTTTGCCAGGGCCTCCTGGTCTTCCACTTTGTTTTTCATTCGTTCAAGCATAGCAATGGTTCCGTTGGTATCCAGTTGGGCAAGTTGTTTATTTACCTGTTCTGTAGCCTTGCTTACTGTTGCTCTTGCTTTTAAGGTCCTCAATTCTTTTTCCCATTTCTCCATATTTTCCTTAAGGATCTCTGTGTTCCTCAACATCTCCCGGGACGACTGCTGCAACGATAGTACCTGGTTGCCCAGTTCCTCCGATTCTGTCCAGAATTTTCTTCGGAGTGATAAGGCTTCCCTAGCTAACGCTTCCGCTTTATTCATATCTACCTGGCCAACCTGCGCCTTCTGCATGATTAAAATAGCTTTTTCTGCATAATTCAGCGATTCTTTCTGGCAATGGAGTTGTTCATTTTCGGTTCGGATGGCAAGCGCTTTTACTTTCGCATATGCTTCAGTGGCATCCGCCAGGTCTTTGCGAAGTTCCCTCAGTCCCTGTTCTGTCATTTTAACCGGATCTTCCATTTTTTCAACCGCGGCATGTATTTCAGCCTGTCCGATCCGGAAAAGTCGTTTAAAAATGTTCATGTTTACAGTTTTGAATATGATAAAATCAGTTATTGCTACCGCTTTGAAAAATCAATGATTTGGTCTGCATATTCACTGAGCAGAAGTCCCAGTGAATTGATCGCTCCTTCAAACTCATTGAAATTTATATGCTCCAGTTGCATGGTATACCGAAACAACACTTTATTGCCTTCTTCATTTATAACAAATGCGCCATGTATAGTATCCCTGTTTTTCTGCAGCAGTTGTTTGAACATATCACAATGGTCCTGCTGGAAGGAAAACAGAAACTGCTCCATAATCAGGATCGGAGGTGCAATACCGATGATCAGGTTGTGGATGCCGTCTGCGGGATTATCAATCTTCAGTATGCCCTGTTGCTCGTTTCGATACAGAATCCTGCAGTCCAACTGCCGGGTAAAGGCTTCAATTTGTTCTATATAATGATTTGCCATGCTCAGAAGGTTCCTAACAAATCTACTGAAAAAAATAAAAAATGCAAAAAAAATTGGCATAAAGATAAAAAGAATATCACTTATCTTTGAGTGAATGACGAGGATCGGCGCCAATATTAAAAAAATTAGAACAGCCAAAGGGCTAAGCCAATTGGCATTTGCCGAATTATTTGAACTCACCCGGGGAAATATCTCTTCCTATGAAGAGAACAGGGCGGAACCCCGACTTGAAACTGCACTTCGTATTGCCAATTATTTTTGCATACCTCTTGAGGCCTTTATTACCCGAACCCTGACTATCAACGAAATACTGCAATTCAATGGCGATAAACTGCTGGAAGAAGAACAGCGGCTCCTTCAAATGCAACTAAGACAGGTTCCTTTTCTTAGCGAAACGATCTTTTTAAAAGCTTCCTACCGCGAAATAAAGTTTACAGAGCTGGACATTTTCCCCAAACTGACACTGCCGGAACTTAATTATCACTCCCTGCTGGCGGTTTCGTATCAATCAACTATGGTACATCATAGTTCATTTTCAGGGTATCAACCAAGGGATGTACTGGTTTTTGAAGCAGTTTCAGAAGAAAATTTCCATCTCTGTATTGGGAAAAAGGGACTTTTTCTGACTGATCAGGAACTTATCCTTGGGAATTTTGAATGGCAGGATGAACAGCTTTTATTCGTGCTGAATGAGCTACGGAAATTGCCGGTGAAACCTGGCCCTGAAACCGGCTTTTGGAAACTGGTAGCCGTATACCAGCATCTGATATAAAAAAAGCGATCGTTCATTGAACGATCGCTTCGTTTGTGCGGGCGATAGGAGTCGAACCTACATGCCTCGCGGCGCCAGATCCTAAGTCTGGTGCGTCTGCCAGTTTCGCCACGCCCGCTTCTCTCACGTCTCACGTCTCACGTCTCACGTCTCACGTCTCACGTCTCACGTCTCACGTCTCACGTCTCACGTCTCACGTCTCACGTCCCCTCAGGGGCTGCAAATGTAGTGGTTTTCACCAATAAAAGAAAACATCCTTCTTTTCTTTAAATTCGTACTGTTTATTATATTGATAAGGAGCAAGTAATGTATGGAAACAGTAGCGGTGATACCGAAATATAATCTTACTGAAGAGCAGGAAAAGAAGTTGATCTTGAGGGAATACCGGGCTTTGCTCCGATGCCTTAAACCAAAACTCAAACCCGGCGATAAGGAACTGGTTCGCATAGCTTTTGAGATGGCTGCCGATGCACATAAAACCATGCGTCGCAAAAGCGGGGAACCCTATATCCTGCACCCCCTTGCAGTAGCGAGGATCTGCGTGGAAGAAATAGGACTGGGAGTCCGTTCTACCATTTGTTCCCTCTTGCATGATACGGTTGAAGATACTGATATCACTCTTGATGATATTGAACGGCAATTTGGGTCCGAGATCGCCCGTATTGTAGATGGCCTAACCAAAATCGCCAATGTAATTGATGTGAACGCTTCTCAGCAGGCAGAAAATTTTAAAAAAATCCTGCTTACGCTTACCGATGATCCCCGTGTAATTCTAATCAAATTATCCGATCGCCTGCACAACATGCGCACCCTTGAGAGCATGAAGCGGGAAAAACAACTCAAAATCGCTTCGGAAACGGTTTACGTTTATTCACCGCTTGCACATCGAATGGGGCTCTATACCATTAAAACGGAGATGGAAGACCTTGCCATGAAATACATGGAACCCGATGTGTACAAAGAGATAGCCCGTAAACTGGCAGAAACTAAAAGAGAACGCACCCGTTATATCAATGAATTCATCCGTCCGCTTCGGGAGAATATGGAAAAAAGCGGCTTCAATTTTGAAATTCACGGCCGCCCTAAAAGTATTCATAGTATCTGGAATAAGATGAAGAAAAAAGGAGTCAGCTTCGAGGAAGTATATGATCTCTTTGCGATACGAGTTATTCTGGATTCACCCACAGAACGGGAGAAAGAAGATTGCTGGAAAGTGTACTCCATGATCACCGATGAATACACCCCATCACCCGAGCGGCTTCGCGACTGGCTCAGCAATCCCAAAAGCAATGGCTATGAAGCCCTCCATACCACTGTGATGGGGCCGCAGGGAAAATGGGTGGAAGTACAGATTCGTACGAAACGCATGAACGAGATCGCTGAGAAAGGACTGGCCGCGCATTGGAAATACAAGGAGGGGGCAGCAGATGAAAGCCGTTTTGATAAATGGTTTCACCAGATCCGCGAAGTGCTGCAAACACCCGATAACGATTCTGTCGATTTTTTACAGGATTTCAAAACCAGTTTTCTGGCAGAAGAGATTTATGTGTATACGCCCAAAGGTGATGTGAAAATGCTGCCTGTAGGCTCAACAGCGCTTGATTTCGCCTTCTCCATACATTCGGCTGTGGGTGCCCGTTGTATTGGTGCCAAAGTAAATCATAAACTGGTTCCGCTTAGTCATAAACTCAGAAGCGGTGATCAGATCGAGATCATTACTTCCAATAAACAGAAGCCTTCGGAAGATTGGCTCAACTTTGTAGTAACTGCCAAAGCTAAAACCAAGATCAAGGATGCCCTGAAGGAAGAGAAAAGGAAAATTGCAGAGGATGGTAAATACATTGTACAACGGAAGTTGGAAGGAATGGGAGCCGGTTTCTCCACCCACAATACGGAGATACTAGCAGAGTTTTACAAGCAACCTTCACTGCTCGATTTTTTCTACCAGGTGGCTACCCGTGGGATCGATTTGAAAGAATTATCAGAATTCAATGTGCTGGGTGATAAACTGGAAGCGCCCAAACCAGTAAAACCGGTAGAAGAAAAAAATGAGCATCCCACCATCAGTGATTTCTCCAAAAAAGATACAGAACTGATCATCTTCGGGGAAAGCAGTGATAAGATTATGTACAATCTGGCAAATTGCTGCAAGCCGATTCCGGGTGATGATGTATTTGGTTTTGTAACCACCGGAAAAGGACTTACTATTCATCGTACCAATTGTCCAAATGCATCCAAGCTACTTGCGAATTATGGTCATAGAGTAGTGAAAACAAAATGGGCAAAAAATAAAGAGATTTCTTTCCTGACCGGACTCAATATCATTGGCCTTGATGATGTGGGGGTTGTAAACAAAATCACGAACCTGATTTCGGGTGAAATGAAAATCAATATCAGTGCGCTGTCCATTGAAGCGAAAGAAGGTATCTTCAGAGGTGCTATCAAAGTATTCGTTCATGATAAGGAAGAACTAGATGAGTTGGTTGCCCGCCTGAAAGCACTGAGTGGTATTCACAGTGTGGATCGTTTCGATGCAGAATTAAGCTGATTTTTTGGTTCACGATAAGATGGTCTCAAATTGTTTGGGGTCTTGATAAGCACAATCTTTTCAAGGCCCTTTTTTCGTGATGAGTGGTAAGATTTCTCTGCAACGCTTCCGGTTTGCAAGCAGTCAGTGTCCCCGTTATCGTCTTAACAATTTATTAATTGTTGAGGCATTGTAAACACCAAATCAAAATGAATTCATGAGAAGATTTTTCGGGACCTGGCTGCCTGTCCTGCTGGGACTGGTATTGCCACTGCTGGCTGCTGCACAGCAAACTGTGAAAGGCAGGATTACAGATCCTGCAGGAAACCCATTGCAGGGCGCTACCGTACAGGTGAGAGGCGCACAAACATCCACCCAATCAGATGAAAACGGAAATTTTACCATTTCGGTGCCTGCAGGCTCCAACCGGTTGGAAGTATCCTTTGTTGGATTTCAAACCCAGGTAGTTTCCATCCGTTCAGGAGAACTGCTTATTCAATTAAAAGAGGATGACTCCAATTTAAATGAAGTAGTAGTAACCGGATTGGCATCAACCATCAAGAAATCAAATGCTGCCAACTCGGTGGCCAGAATCAGTGCCAAAGAGCTTACTGGTTCCACTCGTCCGCCTACCCTGGATGGTGCAATCAGTGGAAAGATTCCCGGCGCACAGATTACTGCTAACTCTGGTGCACCCGGAGGTGGCGTGAGTATACGCTTAAGAGGTGTATCTACCGTTGCTGGTTCATCCCAACCATTATTCGTGATAGATGGTGTTATTGTTAACAACGATCAGTTTGCAACGGGAACGGGTACCCGCGCATTTACCGGTGCCACCGGCCTCGATGCCGGTACACAAGACCAGGCTCCGAACCGGATTGCGGATATCAATCCGGCTGATATTGAAAGTGTGGAAGTGCTGAAGGGGCCTTCCGCTTCTGCAATTTATGGTTCAAGGGCGGGCGCAGGCGTGATTGTAATAACTACCAAAAGAGGTAAAACCGGTAAAGCACGTATTACCATCAATCAGGATGCAGGGTTTACCAAAGCCAGCAAATTCCTGGGATCATCCGACTGGTCGAGAGAAAAGATCCAGACCTATGGTGGCGCATATAATATTTCCGAAGAGGACGCACTTGATCTTTTTGATGCCGCCAATGGCCGTACCTGGGATTATGAAAAAATGGTCTGGGGTCATACTGGAAAAATCAACAATACCAGCCTGAATGTGTCGGGCGGAAACGATCGTACCCGTTACTATATCGCAGGATCTTACCAGCGGGAAACCGGTATTCAGAAAAAAACCGGCTATACCCGGAAATCCTTTCGAATGAACCTGGATCACAAGCTGACGGACCGGATCGATTTTAAAGTGAGCAGTAATTTTATCAATTCCTATGCAAGCAGAGGTTTTACAGGAAATGACAATAACGGTGTTTCATTAACCTACCACCTGCCGTACATCCCTAATTTCCTGGATATCGCTCGTCGGCCAGATGGATCCTATCCATTGATTCCAGGCCGCGCTCAGAACCCGATGGAAATTGTGGATCGTGCGGAGAATATTGAAAAAACCAATCGCTTTCTAAATTCCGGGGAGATGAACATCAAGCTGCTTTCCAGGGGTAAGTCAACCCTCAAGTTAGGTCTGCGTGGTGGCGTTGACTTCCTGGTATCCGAGCCAACCGTTTATTTACCGGAAGATCTGCAACTGATGCGGGAAGCAGCATTGAAAGGCGCAATTCGTTTGACTACGAATAAATCCCGCTATACCTATATGCAGGCAGGACTCAATTTCAATACCACCGTTGGCAAAAACCTCGAACTCACCACAGGACTTGTATTCCTGCGCGATGATCAGCGGACGGATCAATCCTATATACAGGGAGAAGGCTTATTGCCAGCCCAACGTAACCCCAGTATAGCACAGCGGGTAACTTCGGGCAATATCATCAACCGCAGTAGCGTGGTAGCATTTGATGCCAGCCAGGAATTGAACTGGGACGATAAGATCATTGGAAGGGTAGGAGTAAGAGCAGATAAATCAACTTTGTCCGGACTCAATTTTGACAAATACTATTATTACCCAAGGGCTGCCGTTGCAATCAACGTAGCGAATTTCGGTTTCTGGAATTCTAATGTCATAACGCAGGTGAAACCACGTGCCGCTTATGGTGAAGCTTCCGGATTCCCTTCTTTTGATGCTGTGTATTCCAATCTGCTGGGGGTCAACTATGGAGGAGAGCTTGGCTCCATACCGCCTACCTTACTTGGATTGAGTGCACTGGACCCTGAACGTGCACAGGAAATCGAATTCGGTCTGGACCTGGGATTCCTGCAAAATCGTATTACTCTTGAAGCAACCTGGTATAGTAAAAAAGTGAAAGACTTTTTATATCCCTATACTCTTGCACCTGGTACCGGCGTAACCTCCATCAAACTGTTCCCGGTAGGAGACCTTGTAAACAAGGGTATAGAGATTGGTCTGAATGCACAGATCATCAAGCGAGCCAACTTCGACTGGAGCAGCTCCATTCAATTCTGGAATAACCGGACAGAAGTTACCCGCCTCGCAATTCCGCCTTCTTATGTAGCGAGTTCCGGTTTCGGTACCTATGGCAGAAAACGAATCGCACTCGGAACTTCGCCCACAGCATGGTGGGGGGTGGATACTGCCGGAAATACCGTTCGCTACAAAGATTACCAGCCTGATTTTCAGTTAAGCTGGAATAACAATATCCGCTTTGCGAAAAACTTTGATTTCAATATGCTTTGGCATACCAGTCAGGGTGGTTACAATGCCTCCCTTACCCGCTTGCTGAAAGATGAGGGAGGTACTACTAAAGACTGGAGCACGATAGGTAAATCCGGAGATCCGGTAGGCATTGAACGCCAGGGCTCAGAGATCACCAATTTCGTTTTTGACGCGAGTTATATCCGCCTCCGGGAATTGGGTCTGTATTATACGGTTCCAACAAAGTTCCTGGAGTCTGGCTTCGGAAAAGTGATACAAAGTGTACGACTGGGATTCTCTGCGCAGAACCTGGTAACCATTACCGATTACTACGGGTACGACCCGGAAGTTTCCAACTTCAATACAGGTAACGCCGGTGGTGCGCTTACTGGTGGTGTTGACCTGGCCCCCTTCCCGCTTGCCAAGCGCTATTTCTTTCACCTCAATATCGGATTATAAAATTGATAGTAATGATGAAACGAATTTATAAAAGCCAGTTGCTTGTATTGGCCCTGGCAGCGGTACAATTGAGTTCCTGTACCAAAACGGATTATGTTCCCAATCCCAATGCACCAACCCAGGAATCGGTATTGAGAAATGCCACCCGACAGCAGATCAGCCAGTTGGGAGTAGGTGTTCAGTCGGTTATGCGGGATGGTGTCTTCTCCTTTCGGGCCTGGTCAGGTTCCATCGGTCGTGAAGTAGTGTATTTTGCTCAGACGGAAAGCCGCTATTACCGGGAGCTGCAGGGAGAAATTCCACTGGATGCAGCCGGTATTATGTATGGCTGGTATTCGAATTTCAATCAAACCCGTCGCCGGGCTGAAATCATGCTGCAGTCTGCTGCCAACACTGCAGCTTTATCAGATACTGAAAAAGCTGCCGCGAAAGGTTTCGGTAAAACTGTTCAGGCCTATGTTATGCTGAACTGTCTGAACATGATGGGGGCCAATGGAATCCGGACCAGCTTTTCGGATCTGAGTACAGAAGGCGATCTGCTGAAACCGGGTTGTTTTAAGAACTATACAGAATCCCTCACCTACCTGAAAGGACTGGCAGATGAAGGTCTGGCTGCCCTGGAGCAGGCTGGTACTGCTGAGTTTCCTTTCCCAATGGTAGATGGATGGGGTGATCTTGCAACCATTGGTGGATTCAAGCAATTCAATCGTGCTGTTGCAGCCCGCATTGCCCTTTATCAGCAGGACTGGAATACCCTGGAAACCACCCTCAATCAGTCGTTCCTGGATCTCGATGGAGATTTGAATGTTGGACCGACTTTCCTTTATTCAACCATACTGGGTGATGAAACCAATCCCATCTGGCGCAGTATTGAAAACAACAGTACACCGATTCTGGTGCAGTCTGATTTTGTTCCCGAGGCAGAAGCGGGCGATAAAAGGGTCTTCGGAGCCAGCATGGCAGAAGGAGGAACGGCAAGAGTTCGGCAGCGTACCACTGCTACTGCACCACCGGATTATCCTCTCATGACCCATGAAGTACAGATGTTTGCAACGAATACTTCACCGGTTAAATTTCTTCGCAATGAAGAATTGATCCTGATGTATGCAGAAGCAAAACTGCAAAAAGATGAACTGGCTGCGGCAGTTACAGCGCTGGATTATATTCGCACACAAAATGGTTTGGCTGCATTGGCCATTGCAAAACCGGGTACCATCGGAAATAAGAATGCCCTGATTGATGAGCTGCTGCACCAACGCCGGTATTCCCTGTTCATGGAAGGGCATCGCTGGTTTGATATGCGACGCTACAATAAGCTGAATACGCTGCCACTTGATAAACCTTCACATTCGGTATTTGAAAAATTTCACATACCTCGTGCTGAAGCCGACTGGGATAGTGTAAACCCTTGTCAATAAAGCGGGTAAGAGTTTTTGGTTATACTAATAATTTGATAGTCGGAAGAATCCCGAAAGGTGGATTTCTTCCGACTTTTTTTATTTCCCGAATCAGGTTTTTTATTTGAGTCTGATCCACCTATTTTTGCTGCCTGATTACAAGCAAGCAGTCAAATTATAAAAATGGTAGATGCAATTTTAGGCCTCCAGTGGGGCGATGAAGGGAAGGGGAAAATTGTTGATTATTTCGCTCCTCAATACGATATCATCGCGCGCTTCCAGGGAGGCCCGAACGCCGGACATACGCTCTATGTAGAGGGTAAAAAAGTAGTATTACACCAGATCCCTTCCGGAGTATTTCATGAAAATACCATCAATCTGATCGGCAATGGTGTGGTGCTGGATCCGGTAACTCTGAAAAGAGAATGTGAAACGGTAAAAAGTTTTGGGGTGGATGTACGTAAGAATATGTTTATCTCTCATCGCACGCACCTGATCCTGCCTACACATCGTGCATTGGATAAGGCTTCTGAATTGCAAAAAGGAAACGATAAGATCGGCTCTACTTTGAAAGGTATTGGTCCTGCATATATGGATAAAACCGGTAGAAATGGTTTGCGTGTGGGAGACCTGCTCGATAAAAACTTTACCACTTCCTATATCCGTTTACGGCTGAAGCACCAGCGTTTGCTGGATAATTTTAATTTCCAGGAAGATATCACTGCCTGGGAGGAAGAATTCTTTGAAGCAATTGAATTCCTGCGCAGCCTGAACGTGGTGAATGGCGAATATTTCATCAATGAACAAATGGCAGCTGGTAAAAAAGTACTGGCAGAAGGAGCCCAGGGCAGTATGCTGGATATTGATTTCGGTACCTTCCCCTTCGTAACTTCATCCAACACTACTACCTCGGGTGTATGCAATGGTCTGGGTGTAGCACCGCAAAAAATCCGTGAAGTGATGGGGGTAACAAAAGCTTATTGTACACGTGTAGGCGGAGGACCATTCCCAACTGAGCTGATGGATGAAACCGGTGAAGAATTGCGCAAACTGGGCAATGAATTTGGGGCAACTACCGGACGTCCCCGTCGTTGTGGATGGATTGACCTGGTAGCCCTTAAATATGCCTGTATGATCAATGGTGTTACCAAAGTAATTATGACCAAGGCGGATGTTTTGGACCAATTCAAGGAACTCCAGGTTTGTACGGCTTATGAAGTGGATGGTAAGGAAACACCTTATATCCCATTCCAGATGACCCGTCACCAGATCAAACCTGTACTGAAGGCATTAGCAGGATGGAACCAGGATACCAGCCAGTTGAAAAATCCGGCGGATTTACCTGCATCCATGAAAGAATATGTCTCCTTCATCAATAAGTTTGTTGGAGCAGACGTTAGTCATATTTCTAATGGACCTGGTCGCGATCAGATTGTTACCTTATAAATCTGGTAAGCGCTAAAAATTATTAGTTGAAAATTTGGCTATTTAACAAGAACGCTGAAAATTTACAATGTAATCCCTTTTGTGCTATGGCTGCTAAATCTGATAAGGAAAAAAAGACTACCCCGAAGGCTTCGTCCAGTGATGAGCCGGTAAAGAAAACTTCTTCTAAATCCAAGAAAAAAATGGAAGACGAGGAGGATGAGTTGGAAGATGAGGAGGAAACTCCAAAAGCTTCCAAGAAAGCATCCAAATCGGCAAAATCCAAAAAAGACGAGGATGACGAGGAGGAGGAAGAAGATACGGATGATCTGGAGGATGATGATTGGGAAAAGGTAGAGGAAGAGGACGATTGGGATCCTGATTTTGAGGAATTTGATCTGCCTAAATCAAAAACCAAAAAAAGTACCGGAACCAAGAAGCCTGGTAAAGAAGAGGATGATCTGGGTCTTGATGATGATTTTAAAGATCTTGATTTATTCAATGACACCGGCTTCGACGATGAAGAGGACGACTTCTAATGTTAACTGAAATATTGCTGCACGGCAGAACATTCAGGGCATACGCCATTGAACAACTGTCAGCACTGAAAATTCAAATGTTGAACTGGGCCAGCCCGTTCAACATTTGTTGCTTTATGGACAATCATGGTTACCAGGAAAACCTGCATAGCTATGAATGCCTTTTAGCAGCCGGTTCATGGAAGAATATCTCAGAAAAGGCAGGAACTGCGTTGCCTGCGCTCCGTCAATTTCTACAGGAGACATCCGACTGGACTTTTGGCCACCTCGGTTTTGGCATGAAAGCGGAAACCATGCAAAGTGGTACACAACTGCCTGATCCGATTGGATTTGCCGATTGCTGTTTTTTTGTGCCGGATACACTTCTGCTCGTAAGAGAGAACAAGGTATTGATCAGTAGTTATTCTATGGAAACTGAGCTGGTTTACCGGCAGATCATGGATACTCCGATTCAACCGGACACTCAGATTCCTTCAGCAACTCTTGAGGCAGCGATGAGCGCTCAAGATTACATCCGGAGAGTAGAAGCATTAAAAGCGCATATCCATCGGGGTGACTGTTATGAAATAAATTTCTGCCAGGAGTTCCGGGCGAAAAATACCGTCATTGATCCCGTTGTTGTTTTTAATAAATTGGTTTCGATTTCACCCAATCCCTATTCTGTTTTCTACAAATGGGAAAACCGCTTTCTGATGTGTGCAAGTCCGGAGCGATTCTTCAAAATGGAGGGTGGCAAAATCTGGTCTCAACCCATCAAAGGAACAGCTCCCCGCTTTAAGGATCCGGAAAAAGATGCGCGTTCCGCTAAAGAACTTGTAGCCAGTGAAAAAGAACGTTCGGAAAATGTGATGGTGGTTGACCTGGTGAGAAATGATTTGTCCATGATCTGTAAACCCGGCACTGTAAAGGTGGATGAACTTTTTGGAATTTACAGTTTTCCACAGGTGCATCAGATGATCTCTACCATTTCCGGCCAATTGCAGGATGGTGTTGACCTGGTGGACGTATTGCAGGCAACATTCCCAATGGGATCTATGACAGGTGCGCCCAAAAAGCGGGTATTGGAATTAGTTGAAGCGTATGAACTGGTTCAACGTGGGATATTTTCCGGTGCCGTGGGTTATTGTACATCGGATGGCAGTGCTGATTTTAATGTGGTTATCAGAAGCCTCATGTATAATCAGGAAGACAGGTATTTATCCTGCCAGGTTGGCTCCGGCATTACCTGGTATGCGGATGCAGCCAGAGAATACGAGGAGTGCCTGCTTAAAGTGGAAGCTATCCGCAAAGCACTGGAGTCAACAACGAAATAAGCCAACTGCTTAATTATTTACCCGGACTGCTCATGACAGCGGTGGAGGACAGTAGCAACTGGACAGATTCCTGTAGGATGGAATATTTGTGGGCATTGAATAATTCCATTTTATCTGCCGGTAATTTCATTTCATATGCATTCCCAGATGTAGACATAACGCGATCAAAGTCTGGATTGTAACGATTGAAATCGGTTATGTCCATCATTATATGCTTGGCAATAACAACAGATTGATATTTTCCGGCAACAGATTGAGAACGTGCGGAAGCTTCTTCTTCCTGAGTGAGTTTCCTGGTGTAAGCGTAGAGCCCATCTCCATAATGGTCGCGGGTTTCTGCTTTGGTTAATGTGGTGAGTCCTCCTTGTCCTTCAAACACATAATGGGTGCCAATAAATTTCTTTACGTGCTTTCTGGTTTCTGCAGGCAGGTGGTACTGAAGATCCCAGAAATTGCGGCTGCCACTGCGGGCAATGGCTTTTTGTACATTACCCGGACCTGCATTATAGGCTGCAATCACCAGTAGCCAGTCGCCATATATTTTATACAGATCTTTAAGGTATTTGGCTGCCGCGTGGGTACTTTTTACATAGTTGGTACGCTCATCAACTGATTTATTCACTTTGAGTCCCAGTCGGATGGCGGTACCCCGCATGAACTGCCAGGGACCAACGGCCCCTGCATGGGAAACGGCGTTTGATTTCAATTTGGATTCAATTACAGCCAGGTACTTCAATTCCCTTGGTAATCCATATTGGAGCATGATGCCATCCATCATATTGAAATAGGGTAGTGCCCATTCTTTCATGGCATGTAAGGATTTACCATAGGACTCAATATAATCCTGTACAAAACTGACTGCTCTTGGATTCAGTTTGGGAGAGCCGATGGTAGTACCGGTTTCTTCGAAAAGATTTCTAATGGTAGAGGGGGTTTCCATCTCGACCGCTGTTGATGCAATAGCCGGTTGAGTGGATTTATTTATTATGGAGGTATCAACACTGGTTTTCTCAGGTACGATGGACTGATCCGCTTTTTGGGCGAATCCACTTGTTAGGGTACCGAAAAACAGGCATCCCGCCAACAGAAATTGTTTCATGTTCCAGACTTTGGTTAACAACTAAAACAGTTTCTCACAGAGATTTTTGGCGCATTTTCAAGGGATGGACAGATACATTTGCTACACCAGTGACGCTGAAACCTGGAGCAAAGATAGCTCCTCAAATCGGTTTGTCATAACCTGGAGGCTAAATGGCATGCCATTACTGTGCCAAAAAATTGGGAGGGAGATTGCCGGAAGTCCTGTCAGATTGGCAAAAACGGTGTAAATATCACCGAGATACATGGCGATTGGGTCGTCTTTTTTCTCGCCGAAACGGAAAGCCGGAGTTGGCGCGGTTGGACCTAAAATTGCATCAAAGTCTTTGAATATCAATTGTGTTTGGTCAAATAACCGGCGTCTTACTTGTTGGGCTTTGGTAAAGTATGCATCGTAGTATCCGGCGCTCAGTACAAAGCTTCCAAGCAGGATGCGACGCCTGACTTCGGGACCAAATCCTTCGGATCGGTTTTGTGCATAAAAATCTGCTAAATCCTCCACCGGCTGCTTTGTGCGGTGACCATACCGAACGCCGTCAAAGCGGGAGAGGTTGGAAGAAGCTTCAGCAGTGGTAAGTATATAATAGGTTGGAACAATATAATCCAGCAATGGGAATTCGACAGCTTCTATCTGGTGACCTGCTGTTTTCAGGACTTCGAATTTATTGAGTAGGGCAGTTCTGATTTCCGGATCAAGGGATGGATGTTCTACTGCCTCCCGGAAATAAGCGAATCTGTAAGACTTTTCAGGTGCCTTAAGTTCTTTGGAATAGGCCGGGACCGGAGCAGGGGAGCTGGTACTATCAAAAGAATCTGCACCGGCAATTGTTTCAAGTACAAGTGCTGCATCGGCGATGTTTTTCGAAAAAATGCCCACCTGGTCGAAGGAAGAAGCATAGGCAATCAGACCATAACGGCTAATCCGGCCATAGCTGGGTTTTAATCCATAAACACCTGTAAAGTCAGCGGGTTGACGAACAGAACCTCCGGTATCGGAACCCAGGCTAACCATACAGAGTCCGGCTTGCACAGCAACCGCAGATCCACCGGAGGAACCGCCAGGAACCCGGCCATTATCAAGTGCATTGAGAGTAGGGCCAAATGCGGAATTTTCATTGGATGAACCCATGGCGAATTCATCGCAATTCAATCGGCCTATGATGATGGCTCCTGCATTCAGGAGGCGCTCTATACAGGTTGCTGAATAGGGGGCTGTAAAGCTTTCCAGCATGCGGGATGCAGCTGAAACAACATGGCCTTCATAACATAAAACATCTTTTATGCCGACCACCACACCAAAAAGAGGAGGCAAGGGTTGTCCGGTGGAATTGTTCCGGTCGAGTTGTGCTGCCCGTTCCAGTGCTTCCGCTTCGAATACTTCTATGTAGGCATTCAGATGTTGTTGCTGGCGGATTTGCTGCAAATAAAACTCCACTACTGATAAACAGGTAGTGGAGCCATCGTTTAATTCCTTATGATATTGAGCTATCGATTCAAATACAAACAATGCCACGCTAATTTCTTTGGTTCAACGCTTGCGTAACGGGAATCCAACGCTTACTGCTGGGGAGATGTGGTTTTATCTTTCTCCTTAATGCCCTGTTCAATTTCTTCTTTCACATTGTTCTTTGCATCGTTGAACTCACGGATACCACGGCCAAGCCCACGCATCAGTTCCGGAATCTTTCTTCCACCAAATAACAGCAATACCACCAGGATGATCAGGATCCACTCACTGCCTCCTGGCATTGAAATCATTAATAATTGATTAGCTACTAACATGCTAAAATTGATTTTGTAGTTTGTAAAGATACGGTTTTATAACAGCATTAGATTTGAACACAAAAAAAACCGCCAAAAGGCGGTTTGTTATTTTTAATGTGAATTGCTTATTTAGCAACTGCCATTTTCTTTTCCTTGATACGAGCACTCTTACCACTACGCTCACGCAGGAAATAGAGTTTCGCTCTGCGTACTTTACCAACTTTGTGAACCGCGATAGAATCGATGTTCGGGCTGAACAGGGGGAAAGTTCTTTCAACTCCCACACCGTCAGAGATTTTACGAACAGTAAAGGTTTGGGTAGTTCCCTGGCCCTGACGTTTGATCACATCCCCTTTAAAGCTCTGGATACGCTCCTTATTTCCTTCTACAATTTTATAATTTACAGTCACGTTATCGCCCGCTTTGAATTTAGGAAATTCTCTTTTGGGGGTTAATTGCTCGTGAACAAATGCTACTGCGTTCATGACGTTCTTTTTTTATCGGACGGCAAAGGTAAGAGAAAGATTGTGAATATTCAAAAGTAAAATAAAAAAATGCTACCTCGCTACATTCACCGCTCTCTTCTCCCTGATTACCGTTACGCGTATCTGGCCCGGGAAGGTCATTTCGGTCTGGATTTTCTGGGCAATTTCAAAGCTGAGGCGGTCACTGTCGGCATCTGTTACCTTGTCGGCTTCCACAATTACCCGTAACTCACGACCAGCCTGAATTGCATAGGCTTTTTCAACACCCTGGTAAGCCATCGCCATATTTTCAAGATCCTTAATCCGCTGCAGGTACTGCTGCATGATTTCCCTTCTGGCTCCGGGACGAGCGCCACTGATAGCGTCACAAGCCTGAACAATGGGAGAAATTACGTATTGCATTTCCATTTCATCGTGGTGGGCACCGATTGCATTCACAACCGCGGGGTTCTCACCGTATTTTTCAGCCAGTTTAGCTCCCAGCAGGGCGTGGCTCAATTCAGATTCTTCATCCGGAACTTTGCCTATATCATGAAGGAGTCCGGCTCTTTTAGCCAGTTTGGGGTTCATGCCCAGTTCGGAAGCCATGATCGCACAAAGATTTGCCACTTCGCGGCTGTGCATCAGCAGGTTCTGGCCATAAGAAGAACGGAAGCGCATTTTACCTACAATACGAACCAGTTCTTTGTGAAGGCCATGGATTCCAAGTTCAATTACGGTACGGTCGCCGATTTCCATTACCTGCTCCTCAATCTGACGGCGGGTTTTTTCCACCACTTCTTCAATACGGGCCGGGTGAATACGTCCATCTGTTACCAGTCGCTGTAAACTCAGGCGGGCAATTTCCCTGCGAAGTGGGTCAAAGGAAGACAAGATGATGGCTTCCGGGGTATCGTCTACAATGAGGTCTACACCGGTTGCGGCTTCCAGGGCGCGGATATTACGGCCTTCGCGACCGATAATCTGTCCTTTGATTTCATCACTCTCCAGGTTGAATACTGTGATTGAGTTTTCTATTGCCTGCTCAGCAGCGGTCCGCTGGATGGTTTGAATAATGATCTTGCGGGCTTCTTTATTGGCTTTTTGCTTCGCATCGTCGATGATTTCCTGCTGTACCGCAATGGCTTGGGTCTGTGCTTCCTTTTTAAGGCTTTCTACCAGCTGCGCTTTTGCTTCATCCGCCGTAAGCCCGGCAATTTTTTCCAGTCGCCGAATGTGTTCTTCCTGGTGCTTTTCCAGTTCAGTACGCTTGATGTTTACCAGCTCAATCTGGCGGTTCAGATTTTCTTTAATCGCTTCATTTTCCTTAATCTGCTTGTCCAGGTTAGATTCTTTCTGGTTGATGCTTACCTCTTTCTGCTTGGCCCTGTTTTCCAGATCGCTGAGTTTGCGATTCCGATCCAATACTTCTTTGTCGTGTTCAGCTTTTAACTGAACGAATTTTTCCTTGGCCTCCAGTATTTTTTCCTTTTTCAGGGTCTCGGCCTGTAATTGTGCATCTTTTACAATTTTCTGGGCCTGGTTTTCTGCATCGAGGATTTTTTGCTGCGTGTTTGCTTTAAAAATAAATTTTCCTGCCACTATGCCCACTACAAGTGCAAGTATGGCAACAATCAATAGTATGATGGTTTCGTTCATTGATGGATTGTTTTAATCTTTTTTCAATCGTGTCTTTCGGTCGTCTATCGCTCATAACTGGTTGAATAAGACGCTAATTCGCGAAAATACGAATTCAAAGCATAAAAGGTTGCAGCTTTTCCGATCTGGCCGTAAATTGGATGAAAGAATCCAATATGAAGCGCATTAAAATGGTACTGGGACTCCTGTTTTTCGGTCCTGCACTTTGGGCCCAGGATCAATCTTTCAATCTCCAGGGGAGTTTCTCCCGGATTCAAAATTTACCCAAAAAGCTGTACCTGCAGTATGCGATGGGCGATAAATGGATCAAAGACAGCTCCGAGGTAACGAATGGTAATTATTTCTTTTCCGGGAAGCTGAAGGAGCCTACCCTGGCTAGTTTATCTGGTTCATCGCAGGTAATCGGTCTGTTTCTGGAACCGGGTGCCATTCGGATTTTACATGCTGATACCATCACGAATCTAAGGGTCTATGGATCCCTGGCGCAGCTTGATTACATGGAACTGGAAAAAGCAGCAGCCCCTTACAGGTTCCGGCTGGATACCCTGTATGAGCAATTCAGCAAAGCAAGGGGAAGGCGGGATACTGCCGAAATAGCCCGCATTGAGGCGGAGATCACGGAAGTTGCGAATGAACACCGCGAAAAAGTCTACGGAAAATTTGCCGCAAACAATCCAAATTCCCCCGTGGCACTTTATGCCTTAACTGAATATGCCGGCATTGAAACGGATCCTGAGAAAGTAGAGCCAATTTTTTTAAAACTGGCACCTTCGATACGTAACTACCCATCTGCACAGGCACTTCGGCAAAAAATAGATTTCGCCAGGGCTACCGCCATCGGTAGAATTGCCCCTGAGTTTACCCTTCCCGATACAATTGGACAACCGGTTGCTCTATCTTCCCTTCGGGGCAGGTTTCTGTTGCTGGATTTCTGGGCATCCTGGTGTGGCCCCTGCCGGTATGAAAATCCTAACCTGGTGGCTGCCTATGCCAAATACAAAGAAAAGGGATTTGAGATCCTCGGGATTTCTCTTGATCAGCCAACCGGCAGGTCTGCCTGGTTAAAAGCTATTCGGGATGATAAACTAGCCTGGCGCCAAGTTTCAGACCTGAAGTACTGGAACAATGAGGCGGCAGTTCTTTATGGGGTCACTGCCATCCCGCAGAATTTTCTGCTGGATCCGGAGGGCAGGATCATTGCCCGAAATCTTCGGGGAAAGGAGTTGCTTGAAAAGTTGAATGAACTTTTTCCGGAATAACAGCTTATCCCTGCTTCATTTTATCCAGAAACTGTTCCATTTGCTCCAGCTTTTCCTCAATAGCACGGGTATCCAGTTGCGATCGGGTGGAAGAACTCTGCTCAGTGGCATACCATACCAATACCATCGCAATATAGTCCTGCATGTCTTTGGCTGAAAACTGGGTTTTGAACTCCAGTATCTTCTCATTGATGAGCTTTACCGTTGCCCGAACCGCCTCCTCGTCCTGCATCCGGATCTTGATCCGGTAGGTGCGGTCGCCAATTACAATATTGGCGGGAATCAACTGGTCTGCCATGGGTTATTCATTTAAAAGAGCAATGCATTGCTCAATTTCTTTAAGGTATTGATTGATTCTTTTCTCCAACGCCAGCCTATCTGCATCACTCATCGAAGCCGGCCGGGTAGCACGAACTACTTCTAATTGACGTTCCAGTTCTTCAATTCTGGCCTGCTGCAAGCGATCTTTTTCCTGCAGAAGTTGAAAGGTCTGTTGCATCCGCTCCTGTTCCTTTTTCGCCTGGGAATACTGCTTTTGCAGCTCTGCCAGTTTATCCTGGATCCGGTTGATATGGTCAAGTAGTGCCTGCATCAGGATTTCCGGATTTCTGCCCCGGTTTCTTTTTCCAGCGATTGAATCAGTTTCTGCATCAGCGCGTCAATCTCTTTGTCAGTCATTGTTTTTTCCTCATCAAGGAAGGAAAAGTTAATAGCCACTGATTTTTTATCCGCACCCAGCTTGTCGCTTTCAAACAGGTCAAACAACCGGTAACCGGCAAGTTTCGGAAGATTTGCTTTACGGATGGCCGCTTCAATGGTTCCATATGCCACGGATCGGTTAACCAGCATGGCAAGGTCCCTTTCTACCGCGATTTGGCGGGGCAGTTCCCGGAATACCAGTTTTTTGGAACCAGCAAGCTTCACTACCGCAGCCCAATCAAGATCAACCATAAATACGGGTACTTTAATATCAAACTGATTTAGTTTGGCTTTGGAAATCTGACCTTTTGTGCCAATCTTTTCTTTACCTGCATACACATCAAATCCCGGTTGCAATTCTGGAAGATCCGTTTCCTGCAATTTGAGTGCATTTAATCCAAGAGATGCACATAAACGGGTGAGTACTCCTTTCAATGCAAACAAATCCGCTGGTTTTGCCGCAGCACGCCAGGACCCTTCTGAATACAAGCCGCTCAGGTAGATGCAGCAATGCATTTGTTCCCTGTAATTGCCAATTCCGGTTGTAGAATAGGTTTTCCCGAATTCAAACAAACGCAACTGGTCATTCTTTCGGTTATGGTTGTACGAAATCACTTCCATTGCTGTTTCCATCATGGAGGGACGAAGTATATTCAATTCGGCCGAAAGATTGTTAAGCATTTTGACTGTCCCATCCAATTGCTCTTCTGTATAATAAGCACTGTTCGTAATGGAATTGGTCAGGATTTCCCGGAAGCCGGAACCTGCCAGGTACTGGGCAATCTTCTCTTTTAGTTTGCCATCCACATCGTTTTCAACAGAGGGAGTGATCGTAATAGCCTGCGGAATTTCCACGTTGTCCAGGCCATCGATTCGTAAAATTTCTTCCACGATATCCGCCGGCAGGGAAATATCCGGTTTATGATAAGGTACTGACAGCCTCAGTTCATCGATGCTGTCTTTTATTACTTCAAAGCCAAGCGCTTCGAGAATTTTTTTGATCGTATCGGGGTGATAACTTTTTCCACTGAGTTTTTTCAGGTAATGGTATTTGATGGCTACCTGCTTTTTTTCTTCCTGGTTCGGGTATACATCCACGATATCGGAGGAAATAGTACCACCTGCCAGTTCTTTAATTAATAATGCCGCTCTTTTCAAGGCATAGAGGGTTTGCGAAATATCTACTCCTTTCTCAAAACGGGTAGCGGCATCCGTGCGCAGGCCATGCCGGAAAGAGGTTTTGCGAATTCTGCTGGGATGGAACCAGGCGGATTCAAGGAATACATTTTTGGTTTCGTTGGTTACACCACTGCCCAGGCCGCCAAAAACTCCGGCTATACAAACTGGTTTGACTGCATCGCAAATCATAATATCTGATGCATCCAGTTTGCGTTCCTTGCCGTCCAGGGTTATAAAAGGGGTATCCTGTTTTACCTGCTGTACGATAATTTTATCACCCTGTAATGCTGAAGCATCAAATGCATGGAGAGGCTGACCGGTTTCATGCAACACGAAATTGGTGATGTCCACTATATTATTGATAGGTCGTAAACCGATTGATAACAGCCGGTCTTTCAGCCACTGCGGTGATTCGGCAACTGTGATACCGGTAATGCTTACCCCGGAATAACGCTGACAGCCTTCGGTATCGAGCAATTCTACCTGGATAGGAAGTGATTGATCCTGGGCTTTAAAACTATTGACAGAAACCGGACGGAGCCGTAATTCTTTTTTATCGTGATGGGTCAGGTAGGCGCAAACATCCCTGGCTACACCCATATGACTCATGGCATCCATCCGGTTGGGTGTAAGACCTATCTCGTAAATGGTATCGGTATAAACCGGGAAATGCTGGCTGAAGGGAGTGCCTGCTTTCAGGTGGTCTGGCAAAACCAGGATACCGCCATGATCCGGCCCCAATCCGATCTCGTCTTCCGCGCAAATCATTCCCTGGCTTTCTTCTCCCCGGATTTTTGCCAGTTTCATGGTAAGGGGATCACCGTTAAAAGGATAAATGGTTGTACCTACCGGCGCCACCACAACAGTTTGTCCAACCGCTACATTCGGAGCTCCGCAAACAATGGAAAGTGGGTTTTCGGCGCCGATGTCCACTTTGGTCAGCGATAGTTTATCGGCATTGGGGTGACGTTCACAAGCCACCACTTTTCCTATTACAAGTCCCTTTAAGCCTCCCCTTATAGATTCATAGGGAGACATACTTTCTACTTCGAGTCCTATTGAAGTAAGAATGCGCGACAACCGTTCGGGGTCAACCGAAACGGGTAGATATTCACTCAGCCAGTTATACGAAATCGTCATGTAGGTAGTTATCAATTAAGAACGCAAATATAACAGATTGTGCAGGCATCCTTCAGCACTTCTTCAGCATGTTCCACTGGTTGTCAACTGAAGTTTGGTGGATGCGTGAAACAGTAGTGAAACCGATGCTTTTAGAAAAAAAAGGTGATTTTACTGTTTTTTTTAAATGCGTGAAACAGTTGCCTGCATTGTATTTGAGTTGTTTTGTCAAAATGCTGGTATCGCCGCAATGCCCCTCCTGCTTCATTTTTGGGCGATTTAATGAACCTCAGAACCAAACAAAATCGCCGGAAACGCCATTCTGGTAATTCTAGTATCTGGCCAACGATCTGCCCCAAAATCTTTGTTCACAACTGGTGTGAATAAAGATTGCCATATCAAGGAAAACTTTTTTAAATTGTGTATATACCACCTTTAACCGTGGATAACCGTCTGATAGCTGTGGATAAACTCCTGCATTACTTTAGCAAAACTAAACGGTTTAAAAAATTTTTTCGAAGTTGGGTGGGGGTCTATATTCGCCGTCCTGATTATAGGTGTTAACACCTGATTCACGATTTCATAATGTTCTGGTAACGTTGCAAAGTTCAAATGGATATTACTAATCTAAATAAAGACCGAAAAAACAGGCGCAAGGGCACCCTTGACCTGAGCACCATGGTGTATGGAAAAGTTCCTCCCCAGGCCAAAGACCTTGAGGAAGCCGTACTGGGTGCCATTATGCTGGAGAAAACTGCTTTTGATACGGTTGTGGAAATTCTGAAGCCCGAATGTTTTTATGTCGATTCGCATCAGCGCATTTTTCGGGCTATGCAGGCATTGTCCCAAAAGAGTCAGCCCATCGATATTCTCACGGTGGTGGAAGAACTCCGTAAGCGGGAGGAACTGGAAATGGTGGGGGGACCCTATTATGTTACCAAACTCACCAATACGGTTGTTTCTTCTGCCAATATAGATGCCCACTCCCGGATTATTCTTCAGAAGTTCATACAGCGCGAACTCATCCGGATCAGTGGTGAAGTAATTGCGGATGCTTATGAAGATTCCACGGATGTATTTGATTTGTTGGATGCAGCAGAGAGCAAACTCTTTGACATTACCAACAATCACCTGCGGAAAGATTACAATTCCATTGATTCAGTACTTGTTCAGGCGGTTCAGCGAATTGAAGATTTACGCAATCAAACGGAGGATATATCAGGTGTTCCATCTGGTTTCCCCAGTATCGATAAAGTTACTTTTGGCTGGCAGAAAACGGATTTGATCATCCTGGCGGCACGTCCCGCAGTAGGTAAAACCGCTTTTGCACTTAACCTAGCCCGTAATGCCGCATTGAATCCGACCCGACCCACTGCGGTGGCGGTATTCAGCCTTGAAATGAGTGCCGGCCAGTTGGTACAACGTATCCTTTCCGCAGAGTCTGAAATCTGGCTGGAGAAAATAAGTCGCGGTAAACTGGAAGAGTATGAGATGAAACAACTCTATGCCAAGGGGATCCAGCGGTTGTCGGAGGCTAAGATTTTTATAGATGATACAGCTGCGCTGAATATTTTCGAATTGCGCGCCAAATGCCGCCGTCTGAAAAACAAACACGACCTCGGATTGATTATCATCGACTACCTCCAGTTAATGAGCGGTGCCGGTGGCAATACCAACCGGGAACAGGAGATTTCCCAGATTTCCCGCTCGCTAAAACAACTGGCGAAAGAACTGGAAGTACCAATCATTGCTCTTTCACAGTTGAGCCGGGCGGTAGAAACCCGAAAGGAAGGAAATAAGATGCCGCAGTTGAGTGATCTCCGGGAATCAGGTGCTATCGAGCAGGATGCAGATATGGTAATGTTTATTTATCGTCCTGAATATTATGATCTCAATGCGAATGAAAACGGTGAGAGTGTGAAAGGTGAAACCCATGTGCGGATTGCGAAACACCGGAACGGTTCACTGGAAACGATTAAACTACGCGCCATGTTGCATATTCAGAAATTTGTGGATGAGGGCATTGAAGGCGGAGATGGCGCACCTGCTGGTCAGTTACCGACCGGCTGGAAACCCATTGGTTCTGCCGGTGGTGGAGGTGCAATGGGGGCAGGCCCGGATATGGGAAGCGGTTATCGCCAGATCGGCAGCCGTATGAACGATGTTCCCTTTGATGACGATGAAACACCGTTCTAATGGCGCTTCCCTTTTTTTATCTCAGCACGTATGATGGGGCTACACAGTTTCAGCTGGATGAAAGCAATTCACGGCATGCGATCGCAGTATTGCGTATGCAGGAAGGAGAAGAATTGCTGTTAACCAATGGAAAAGGACTTGTTTTACGGTGTCGTATAACCGAAGCACATAAAAAGAGAGCGGGTGTTGAGGTTCTTCATGCAGATCAGGAGCCTGATCAGCGACTCAATGTAACCATTGCTATTTCTCCTGTAAAAAATAGTACGCGTTTTGAATGGTTCCTGGAGAAAGTAACGGAGATTGGTATACGAAGAATCATTCCAGTTATTGCACATCGAACAGAAAAGCAGCAATTCCGGCAGGAACGAATGCAGCAAATCCTGATAAGCGCGATGCTGCAGAGCCAACAGGCATGGATACCCGAACTTACCCAGTCTTTCCGCTATAATGACCTGCTTCAACTGGATGGTTACAATCGGAAATGGATTGCACATTGCCTTGAAACAGAGCGAACATCGCTGCGTTCAGCTGCTGTATCCGGAGATAGCCAGCTCCTGTTGATTGGCCCGGAAGGAGATTTTACGCCGGAAGAAATTGAATTGGCATTGCAATCCGGTTTTGTTCCTGTAACATTGGGTAAGACCCGGCTCCGAACGGAAACCGCCGGAGTGGTTGGCGCCACCCTGCTTTGTATTACCTAGTATTACCTCGCCATATCGGAATAATCATCAGCAGTCCCTTTATCAGTTGGCAATTTGGGCTCACGAAGGGAAACCGGCGCCAATTTGGTCTTTTTCCGCATTGCCATGTTCAGCATTTCAACTCCCACAGAAAACGCCATTCCGAAATAGATATAGTTTTTTAGATGCAGCTCATGGGCTGCTTCACTATCCCATCCTTCGATAACAAGGCTAAGGCCAATCATCACCAGGAAGGATAATGCCAGCATTTTTAAAGTTGGGTGTTTGTGTATGAAACCCGAAATATTGGGACTAAACCGGAACATCACAAACATAGCGATAACCACTGCAGCAATCATGATCTCGATGTGTTTGGCAGTACCTCCTGCTGTAAGGATACTATCAAAGGAAAACACGGCATCCAGAATAATAATTTGTGCCATTGCCTGTGCAAATCCTAGTCCGGCTTTTTTTTCAGCTTTCTCTGTGGGATCATCTCCCTCCAGTTTGTGGTGTATTTCCTTTACGGATTTATAAATCAGGAACAGGCCCCCAAACAGCATTACCAGGCTGGCCAGGTCAAATCCTTTACTGCCAATGGAAAAAAGGTTTTTGCCTTTCTGCCCCAATAACCAGGTCAAACCAAACAAAAGGGCGCTGCGCATGATGATACCAACGATCATCCAGTATCTTCTCGCTTTTTTCTGGTCTTTTTCCTCCGGCAATCGGTTCATGATGATACTTACAAAGATCACATTGTCGATTCCGAGTACTACTTCCAAAACAACCAGTATGATAAAACTGATGATGCTTTCGGTGGTTAACAGGTGTTCCATATCTGGGTTGAATAATTATTTAAATTGATTTACAGATCTGCTTTGCAATAGTTGGGCCTGCATAGATAAAACCAGTCCATACCTGTACCAGGCAGGCGCCTGCCTGGATTTTCTCAAGGGCATCTGCTCCTGAAAAAATACCTCCACTGGCAATTACGGGAATTTCATTCTCGGATTGCTGGCAAATATAACGCACCAATTCAGTAGCCCGCTCTCGTATGGGTGCACCGCTCAATCCACCCGCGCCGATGTTTTCCAGTTCCTTCGGATTGGTTTGCAAACCATCTCTGGATATGGTCGTATTGCTCACTACTAAACCATCCAGTTGGATTTCCCTGGCCAGGTCCACCACATCATCCACCTGCTCGCGCGTTAAATCAGGAGCAATTTTCAGGAAAAGGGGTTTGGGGTGCGGCTGTTGTGCATTGATGGTTTGCAGATGAGATAAGATTTTGTGCAACGCGTCTTTCTCCTGCAGCGCTCTTAAGCCGGGAGTGTTGGGAGAACTTACATTCACCACAAAATAATCAACCACATCAAATAATTCCCGGAAACAGATTTCATAATCTTTCCAGGCATCTTCATTCGGGGTGACTTTATTTTTGCCAATATTACCACCTACAATCAGCCGGGATATTCCTTCTTTGGTAAAGGACTGAGCTAATTTCCAGTTCTTCAACCGCTCAGCTACTACTTTTACGCCGTCGTTATTAAATCCCATGCGGTTGATGAGTGCCTTGTCTTTAGGCAGGCGAAAGAGGCGGGGTTTGGGATTTCCTTCCTGAGGTTGTGGGGTAACTGTTCCGATCTCCACAAATCCGAAACCCAGTAATTCCAATTCTCTCAGGTATCTGGCATTTTTATCAAAGCCAGCCGCGAGTCCAACTCCATTTCTGAATTCCAGCCCGAATGCTTTAACCGGTTTGGCCAGCTCATAAGAAAAGTTCCGTCGTACCAGGCTGCGGACAAACGGTATCCCACAGAAAAATTGCAGGCTGTTCATCGAGAAATAATGTGCTGTTTCAGCAGGTAGCCAGAAAAGAAGGGTGCGTATAAAAGAATACATAAATCAAAAAAAAACCATTGCAGGGGGATTGCAAAAAAATCTTTTCCATCTACGCGGATTCTCCTAAATTTGATGAAGAAGGTTGTCTATGCAACCAATTTGAAGGTAGAAGTATGAATTCTGAAGTATGAATTGATACTTCTTCCTGATTCACAATTTCTAATTCCTAATTTCATGCAAGACGCTTACATCGTAGCTGGCTTTCGCACAGCAGTGACAAAATCCAAACGGGGAGGCTTTCGGTTTTACAGGCCGGATGACCTGGCGGTTGATCTGATCAAAGGGTTAATGGCCAGTGTGCCGCAACTGGATCCCAAGCGGGTGGATGATCTGATTGTTGGAAATGCTGTACCGGAAGCTGAACAGGGTTTACAGGTGGGCAGAATGATTTCGGTTCGTGCCCTGGGTATTGAAGTTCCGGGTATGACCGTCAACCGCTATTGTGCAAGTGGATTGGAAACCATCGCTATAGCAACGGCAAAGATCCGGTCGGGGCAAGCTTCCTGCATTATTGCGGGAGGTACAGAGAGTATGAGTATGGTTCCAACAGCAGGCTGGAAAACAGTTCCGGCGTATAGTGTGGCAACTGAAAATCCCGATTATTATCTGAGCATGGGCTTAACGGCAGAAGCAGTGGCCAAAGAATTTTCAGTGAGCCGGGAAGCGCAGGATGAATTCTCTTATAACAGCCATCGCAAAGCCATTCACGCGATAGAAAACGGCTTTTTCAAACCAGGTATTCTGCCCATGAAAGTGGAACAGGTTTACCTGGATGCCAAAGGCAAAAAACAGAAAAAAGAATACGTGGTGGATACGGATGAAGGCCCACGTGCTGATACCAGCCTGGAAGCACTTGCCAAACTCAAACCTGCTTTCGCTGCAGGTGGAGTTGTTACGGCCGGTAATTCCTCTCAAACCAGTGATGGTGCAGCATTTGTGGTAGTTATGAGTGAATCCATGGTGAAGGAACTGGGGTTACAACCACTAGCCAGACTGGTAAGTTGTGCAAGTGCCGGTGTGCATCCCCGAATTATGGGAATCGGTCCGGTTGCTGCTATTCCTAAAGCAGTTCAGCAGGCAGGCCTGTCACTTTCCCAGGTAGATCTCGTCGAATTAAACGAAGCATTCGCCAGTCAGGCGCTGGCAGTTATTCGTGAAGCCGGTCTGGATCCTGAGAAAGTTAATATCAATGGCGGAGCTATTGCCCTCGGGCATCCGTTGGGTTGCACGGGTGCTAAATTAAGTATTCAATTAATTCATGATATGAAGCGCCTCAATAAAAAATATGGAATGGTAACGGCCTGTGTAGGTGGAGGGCAGGGAATAGCCGGGATCATTGAAAATTTGTAAACAGGTAAGGCTGTCCAGGTAGCTTTTTATTGAAAACGTCGGATTCTATCCGGCGTTTTCGTTTTAAGTAAGGGTAAAATATAGTTTCTTTGTAATAGGTGACTTATCTGTAAAGCAATATTTATTAAACATATTTTCAAGCATGACCAGGGTTTTTATAGTAGATGATCATGAGATGTATCTGGAGGGACTTTCCCTGTTATTAGCGAAACAACCGACCCTGCAGGTAGTAGGATCCTGTCAGCTTGCCAGCCAGCTGCTGCAGCAGCTTCCGAATTTATCAACGGAGGATATACTGTTACTGGATGTCAACCTGCCGGATATGGAAGAAGATGTACTATTGCGTGAGATAAGAAAGATTCGGCCTGAGCAAAAAATTTTGTACCTGACACTGATGCGGGGAACGCGGTATGTTCATCGTTTATCCAAATTCAATATCCAGGGTTACATTCTGAAAAACGCTTCTATTGAAGAGTTGTTGCTGGCTTTGAAAACTGTACAGGAAGGCGGAACTTATTTTAGTAAGGAAGTCGATATTTTGGGAGGAGAAAATTTTCGCAATACCCTGACTATTGAGGATCGCAAAGTAGATGAAATATTATCCAGGCGGGAAATTGAAGTGTTGCGACTCGTATGCAGGGAATACAGCAACGCTGAAATTGCGCAGCAACTTTTTTTGAGTGTCAGCACTATTGAAACCCATCGTAAAAATCTGATTTCCAAACTGGGGGTACAGAATACGGTGGGACTTGTAAAATTTGCACTGAGGAATAATCTCATTGATTAGCTACCGGTTCATATTAGCAGTTCTGTTATCCGTTTATGGTGGACTTTTACAGGCGCAGCAGCCTGACACCAATGCCATCAAAAATTTGTACGATCTTTCTCTTGATTTTCCAGATGACCGCGTAACTGATTTAAGGGGGAATGCAGATAAAATCGAAACGCAATCATCTAAGACAGGATTCACTAAGGGGCGTTTGCTAGCCAATCGCCTGAGAGGTCTGGCAGAGGAATATTCCGGAAATTACGAAGCTGCCATTGCATTCTACTTACAAACTTTGAATGATGCAAGAGCCGGTAAATGGATTGAATATGAAATTGCGGCCTTAAGTGATCTTGCTATTGCATACAGTGAAGTCAAACAATATGAAAAAGCAAGGGATGTATACAAACAATCCCTTCAATTGTCCTTAGACAGGGGCGAAGTATCCAGCATTATATCTGGATTAGGTAACCTGGGGGCGATTTACAATCTGTTGGATAAACCTGATAGTGCCCGGCTCTTTCTGGAAGAGGGTCTTCGACTTTCGAACGAATACAATACCAGCCAGTCTCTGTCCAGTATTTACAATAACCTGGGTAATGTTTTTTTTAAAAAAAGGGATTACCAAAAAGCGTTGAATTATTTCATTACCAATAAAGCGCTGCACCAGGGAGAAGGGCAGGAGACACTCCTCTGGACGGATTATCTGAACCTGGGTGACGTTTACATTGAACTGGGACGAATGGATTCAGCACGGTTTTATTGCGGGGAGGCATTACGACTGGCAAAGCTTTTGAATTCCAGAAGTAAGGAGGCCGATTCCTACGCACTGTTGGCCAAACTGTATGAGCGATTGGGGCGATACCGCGAAGCGTATAAGTTCCAGCAAAACTGGTACCAGCTGGACACAGCGCTTGTCAACCAGGAGACTGCTGCTTCCATTGCAGAAATGCAGGAACGATTCAATGCCCGCGACCGCGAAAAACAAAACCAGTTGCTACAGGCCGCCATTGAAAAAGAAAAATTGCAGAACCGGAACCTCCGATCACTCAGTCTTGCCGCATTTTTGATCCTGGTGTTGAGTGTCGTTCTGCTTATAGTTTACCGCAAATCCAACCGCCAACTGGTAAAAGTTAATGCTGTTATTAATCGCCAGAAAGAGGCTTTGTCAGAATTGAACCAGGAGAAAAACAACCTGATGAGTATTGTATCGCATGACCTGAGTACACCTTTCTCGAGCATTCATTTGTGGAGCCGGTTGCTGGAAACGGATGAGCACATGAATGAGGAGCAGAAAAAAGCCACACAGAATATCCGGAAAGCAGCAGAAAATGGCGAACGGTTGATACGGCAGATACTGGAAGTGGAAAGAGCCGGCACAACTCAGGAAAAACTGGAACTGGAGGAAATTAATCTTACTGCTTTTCTGCATCATGTTGTGGACCAGTTTCAGCCGGTTGCAAATGAGAAAAAGATCCGGCTATATGGCCCGTCCAGCGAATCGGAGGTCTACCTGCTGACAGATCAGCAGCTCCTGCAGCGTATTGTAGAGAATTTGCTCTCGAATGCCATTAAATTCAGTGAGCCGGGTCAGCCAGTAAGGGTTTTAATTGAGGCCGGACCTGTTTTTACTGATCTTATTGTGGAAGATAATGGTCCTGGTATTAGTAAGCAGGAGCAGCAGCAGCTGTTTAGCCGATATGGTCGCCTTTCTCCAAAACCCACAGCCGGTGAAGCCTCTACCGGCCTCGGTTTGTCCATTGTAAAACGATTGGCCAACGAACTCAGTGCCACCCTTCACTATGTGGGAGAACCAGGCAAAGGCAGCCGGTTTTTGGTCCGGTTTAAAAAATAAAAAAGAAACATTGTTGCAAATTTTCAGAATTCCCTAGTTTTGTTCTCACAACAGAACATGGTGGTTGCAATACGAAGAATTTTAGGAATCCTGCTATTGGGGCTGGTTGTCAACAGCAGCCAGGCACAATGTATTTTACGTTTCAGCGGTGTAGTAACTGATTCGGATACCCGCGAACGCTTATCTGGAGCAACCGTGCGTATCAAGGATATCCGGCTCGAAGTGAAAACAGATGAGCAGGGCAGGTTTCTGTTTGAAGGTCTTTGTCCGGGTAGTTATAATATACTTATTACACATATAGGATGTCAGCCAGTGGAATCACATATCCACCTGAAAGATGATCTGACCCAGGATTTTGTATTACCGCATACCCACAGTGAACTGGAAGAAGTTGTGGTAGTGGGAGCGACCCACAAACATGGTACGGCTATAACTGAAGAACTAAAGGGCAGACAATTGGCTGCTACCAGAGGAGCCAGCCTTGGTGAATCCCTTCGTAGTATTAGTGGCGTGAATGTGTTACAGACAGGTGCTACGATATTCAAACCCGTAATTCATGGCCTTCACAGTAACCGGGTTTTAATATTGAACAATGGGATCCGGCAGGAATCACAGCAATGGGGAAGTGAACATGCACCGGAAGTGGATCCGTATATTGCAAATCGCTTAACGGTGATCAAAGGGGCTAGCAGCATCCGGTATGGAAGTGATGCCATTGGTGGAGTGGTATTGGTGGAGCCTCGTTTGTTACCGGCAGCACCCGGTCTGTATGGTGAAATCAATACTGCCTTCTTTACCAATAACCGGCAGGGCGTCTTATCCGGTATCATCGAAAACAATTCAGCTAAACATCCGGCATTTGCCTGGCGATTGCAGGGTACCCTGAAAAAAGGCGGCAATTCCCGGACGCCTGATTATTGGCTGATGAATACCGGTATCGAAGAATATAATTTTTCTGCAGCAGCAGGCTGGCAGCAATCACACCGGGGACTTGAACTTTTCTATAGCAATTTCAATACCCGTCTTGGTATCTTCAGAGGGGCGCATATCGGAAATGTAACCGACCTGGAAACTGCTATTGAACGGGGAGAGCCATCTGAAGAAATCAAATCTGCTCCCTTCAGCTATACAATCGATCGTCCTTATCAGCAGGTACACCATCATTTATTTAAACTGAAAGCGCATCATACCACGGGTACAGCAGGAAAGTTAAATCTGGTGTTGTCAGGTCAGTACAATAACCGGATGGAATTTGATGTAAAACGATTTGCTTCCAGTTCAGATGCACCTCAGCTGGATCTTAGCATCAGCACGGTTGGAACCGATCTTGTTTGGGATCATAACAACTGGAATAATTTTCGTGGAACCATTGGTGTTAGTGGCTCCTTTCAATTGAACGACAGTTACAAGCAGCGGGTTTTTATTCCGAATTACCGGGCATGGAACGGAGCGGTTTTCTGGATTGAAAAGTGGACAAAAGGGAAATGGATGCTCGAAGGTGGATTGCGGTACGACTGGCGGAAATTATTCGACATAGAAAATAACAATAGTGAGCGATTTGCGGATCAGCAATTCAGCAGTGTGAGTGGTTCATTGGGCGGAACTTACAGATGGAGTCCGGAGTTGACAACCACCCTGAATTTTTCATCGGCCTGGAGAGCACCACAGATTAATGAATTGTACAGTGATGGCCTGCACCATAGTTCAGCCCGGATTGAAACGGGTAATCCCTCGCTGGTTCCGGAAAGAGCAAACAGCTGGATGCTGAATATGGATTACCAGCCATTCCGCTGGCGATTTGATATCGGATTTTATTATAAGGATATTTCCAATTTCATATACCTGGCGCCTGATTATCCTCCGGTGTTAACAATCCGGGGTGCTTTTCCTTCTTTTTCATTTCGGCAAACTGATGCCCGCTTGCACGGACTGGATGCTACAGTTGGGTATGTGCTTACCGCACACTGGAAAGCAGAAGCAAAGGCGTCCATCTTAAGAGCATGGGATAAAACAGCCGATGACTGGTTGATCCAGATGCCGGCCGATCGGTATGAACTCGGATTGCAATATGAATTTGGAAATGCAAAACACTGGCAGGATAGTTATGTAAAACTGAGTGGACAGCAGGTGATGAGGCAAACAAGGGTACCTGTTACGGGAAATATTGAAAAACCACAACCAGATGGTTCTATCCGAATGGAGTCCGATTATGCACCACCTCCACCAGCGTATTTTTTGCTGAACCTGGAAGCTGGTACCAAACTGTTCTGGGGAAAGCAGCCCATTCAGTTGAGCCTGACGGCTACGAATTTGCTGAACACTGCCTATCGCGATTACATGAATGCATTCCGGTATTTTGCCTGGGAAACTGGCAGAAATATTGGCCTGCGTATTATGCTGCCACTGGGCAAACAACATTGAGTTTTTACTACTTAAAATAGATACTATGAAACAAAAATGGGTGAAATTGTTAAGCGGTTTTGGTCTTCTTGCACTTACGCTGGCTGGTTGTTCGAAAGACAAAGATGAAGTAAGTAATGAAGAGGAGTTGATAACTACTGTATCGCTTCGGTTTCAGGAAATTGGAACAGCAAATGTTTTTGTTGCAACTTTTCGCGACACAGATGGTGAAGGAGGAAATCCGCCTTCCATCGATGAAATTGTATTGAAACCCAATGCAAACTATTCCTGTTCTGTCGAGCTCTTAAACGAAAGTGTTTCCCCTGCAGAAGATATTACGGAAGAGGTGCAGGAAGAGGCAGATGATCATGAACTATATTTCATTCCCGCTGGTGCCAATATTACTATTAATAGGGTTGATCTGGACAGTAAAAGTCTTCCCGTTGGTTTGAGTTCAACCTGGCAAACCGGAGCCGCTTCTACCGGAACTGTTCGTGTTGTTTTAAAACATAAGCCTGGTACCAAAGCAGCTGGTGATCCGGTTACCAAAGGCGAAACCGATATTGATCTGAACTTTACGACGAAGCTTCAGTAAGAGTGGGTGAAGCAGTAGCTTTTCTTTCTCCGATCTGCTGCCTCCACATGGCATAGTAGAGACCTTTATCTTCCAGTAATTGCTGATGGGTACCGGTCTCTGCTATTTCTCCTTTCTCCAGCACATATATTTTATCGGCATGCATAATCGTACTTAACCGGTGTGCAATTAGTACAGTAATCTGTGAGCGTAAGGCGGAAATTTTCCGAATGGTAGAAGTAATCTCTTCTTCAGTCAATGAATCCAGCGCAGAAGTGGCTTCGTCGAAGATCAGTAATTTAGGTTGGCGTAATAGAGATCTGGCTATGGAGAGGCGCTGTTTTTCACCCCCACTTAATTTTAACCCACTTTCACCAATCAGTGTGTCCAATCCTTTATCCGCTTTTTGCAAAAGGGTCTGGCAGCTTGCTTTTTGAAGCGCATCGAGTAATTCTTCCTCTGTGCCATCCGGTTTTACGAATAGCAAATTTTCCCGTATAGTTCCGGCGAACAGTTGAGTGTCCTGTGTAACAAAGCCGATCTGTTTGCGAAGCTCATCATAGTCTACTTCATTTTCATTGGTTTCATTGTAGGATATACTGCCTTCCTGTGGCCGGTATAACCCAACCAATAATTTCACGAGCGTTGTTTTACCGGATCCGGATGGCCCAACAAACGCGATGGTTTCTCCTTTACTTACTTCAAAACTGATGCCTTGTAATGCATGCTGCTGTGCCGTTTTATGTTTGAAATGAACATTATCAAACCGGAGTCGCTCTATTGCATCCAATACTACCGGATGTTCCGGTCGGGGCTCCGGTTTCTTCTGCATCAGGTTTTTGAAATTATTCAGGGAGGCTTCTGCTTCCCGATAACTTAAAATGATATTCCCGATATCCTGTAAGGGACCAAAAATGAAAAAGGAAAAAAATTGCATGGTTACCAGTTGCTCAGGACCCATATGCTCCCGGTAGATCAACCACATCAGGATAAAGAGGATTGCCTGCCTTAGCGTGTTCACAAAAGTTCCCTGAATAAAACTCAGACTGCGAATCCGCTTTACCTTGGTAAGTTCAAGTCCCAATATTTTGTAGGTATTCTTATTCAACCGGTCTACTTCCTGGTTGGTGAGCCCTAAACTTTTGATCAGCTCAATGTTTCTCAGGGATTCAGTGGTACTGCCCGCCAGTGAAGTTGTTTGGCTCACAATATTCCGCTGTATGGTTTTGATTCGTTTACTTAAAGCATTGGTAAGCAGGGTAAGCAGTATGATACCGCCAAAATAGGTGAGGGGTAATGACCAGTGAATCTGGAAGGCATAAATGGATACAAACAATATGCCTACAAACACTCCAAATAATACGTTGATGAAGTTGGATATGAATTTTTCCGTATCGGTTTCAACCTTCTGCAAAATGCTAAGGGTTTCTCCGCTTCGCTGGTCTTCAAACTCATGGTAGGGGAGCTTCATCGCATGCTGTAATCCATCGGTAAAAACCTTTGCTCCAAACTTTTGCGTAATTACGTTGAAGAAATAATCCTGGAAGGCTTTGGCAATCCGGCTCACCATGGCCACGCTGATAGATGCCAATAACAGCCAGCCGATGGATTGTGCAAATTTGGGCCAGCTCTCATACTTTTTATAAGTAAAAGCGGCTTTTGTAATCTTTCCGAATATTATGGGGTCCAACAGGGAAAAACCACTGTTGATACCGGCTAATAACAAGGTGAGAAGTACCAGCCATTTATAAGGCTTGAGGTACTGAAGTAGTAATTGCATAAAATAATGGTAGAACACTAAATTAAGACAATCCCTACTTCCAGCCCCAATTATCCCGATCCAGGCTGCGGAACTGGATAGCTTCAGCGATATGTTCCGGTAAAATCAATTCGTTTTGAGAGAGGTCGGCAATGGTTCTGGCCATTTTGAGGATGCGGTCATAGGCCCGGGCGGATAATTTGAGTCGCTCCATGGCAGTTTTTAACAACTGGCACGAGGAGGTGCCAAGCGCACAAGTTTGTTCCAGCAACCGACTGCTCATTTGGGCATTACAATAGATTCCCTTGATTTCTTTATATCGCCTGGCCTGAACTTGCCTGGCTTGTATGACTCTTTTCCGGATTTCACGGGAGGATTCAGTACGGGAGGTGCTACTCAGGTTTTGAAACGGTACCGGTGTTACTTCAAGCTGCAGATCAATCCTGTCCAGCAGTGGCCCTGAGATTTTCTGCAGGTATTTCTGAACGGCACCAGGGGGACAACTGCATTCTTTTTCTGGATGGTTGTAGTAGCCACAGGGGCAGGGGTTCATGGAGGCCACCAACATAAAGGCGGCTGGAAATTCTACACTTATTCGTGCCCGTGAGATAGTGAGTTTTCGTTCTTCCATGGGTTGTCGCATCACTTCGAGCACAGATCGGTTGAATTCAGGTAATTCATCCAGGAAAAGTACGCCGTTGTGAGCCAGGGATATTTCTCCTGGTAAAGGATTGCTGCCACCGCCTGCCATGGCCATATGAGATGTCGTATGATGCGGTTGCCGGAAAGGTCGTTGTTGTACCAATGCTGTTCCGGTTGTCAACTTGCCAGCTACACTGTGAATACGGGTTGTTTCCAGTGCCTCGTCCAGTGTCAGGGGGGGCAGAATACCTGGCAATCTTCTTGCCAGCATAGTTTTGCCGGCACCAGGCGGACCAATCAATAATAGATTATGCCCGCCTGCCGCCGCGATCTCCATAGCCCGTTTGATATTTTCCTGTCCCTTTACGTCCGAAAAATCTCCTGTTTCTAAACCAGGTGGTTCATTGAACCATTGTTCAATGCCTGATTCGTGTGGTTTCGCTCGTAGAGGATCTTCAACTAATTGAATGGCTTCTGTTAATGAGCGTATGCCCATTACCGGTAGGCTGTCTACCACTGCAGCTTCAGCAGCATTCTGAATAGGAACCACAATGCCACTAAACTTTTCTTTTCTCGCTGTTAGTGCCATGGGAAGAGCTCCCCGAATCGGCTGAAGGCTGCCGTCCAGGCCAAGTTCCCCACAGAATATCCAATTTTGAAGGGGTTCCAGGTTAATGAGCTGTTCTGTAGCAGCCAGTATACCGATCGCAATGGGCAAATCAAATGCAGTACCTGTTTTGCGAATATCTGCCGGTGCCATATTGATTACTACCCGGGTTCTGGGCATGAAGTAACCAATAGCTTTAATCGCGGTTTCTACGCGCAGCATACTTTCCTTCACTGCATTGTCTGGTAACCCTACCAGGAAGGTTTGTGTTCCGTTGGTGACATTGACCTCAATGGAAATGGTGATAGCTTCCACTCCGTTTACTGCTGAACCATATGTTTTCACTAACATAGAACCAAGGTAAAGCAGCGAAGCTGGCAGGTCAACCGTTCTTTAACCCATTTGAATCAGGGATTTGCTCCAGTAATTCCACCACTTTTTCGCGCTTCAGGATGAGGTAACCTAACCGGTCGTTACTGATGCCCTCCTTAAGCTGGTAACTGAATACTAACTGATCTTCTGTTACCTCTGTTTCGAAATAGCGGAAAATGATATTCGGAAAGACTTTGAGTGCTTCTCCGATTTCATAAAGGTGGGTGGAGAGAATGAATAAGGAATGGTTTATTTTAATTAGACCTTCAATCACAGTGGAAGAACATTTCATGGCATCCTGCACATTGGTGCCTTTAAACAATTCATCAATTAATACCAGCCATTTGCGACCGTCATTAATCTTAAGGATCGTGTTTTTGATGCGTTGTACTTCATTGAAAAAATAGCTCTCGCCTTTGACAATATTGTCAGTCAGGTTGATATTGCTTAGAATACCTTCGAATAAAGACAATCGTAAGTGTTTGGCCGGTACGCCCATACCCAGGTGGGCCAGGTAAACGGCGGCCCCTACAGATTTGATAAAGGTGCTTTTCCCAGCCATATTTGCTCCGGTAAGAAAGAGGAAATTATGTTGTTGATCGAGGTTGATGGAATAGTCAACGGGGTTAGGTAATAATACATGAAATAATTCCTCCGCCTCAATAAAGGGTTGTTCTGACTCTGCAAATTCAGGAAATTTCAGTTTAAAATGCCGCATGGCTGCGGCCATCCCATACCATCCATCCAGCTGGCCATAGATCTCCGTTAGTTCTGTGGTTGCGTTCCTGAATTTGTAGCGGATGTAATGACCAAAATAAAGTATTTGTTTGGGTGTTAATTCATCTGCCCGCTTTTTATCAGCCAGGGTTTTCAGGTGTATATCGCTGGTAAGTTTTCCGGCTCTTTCCAGGATTCTCTCCAGGTTGGGCGGAACTACTTTTCCTTCAAAGAGTAGAATGATTTTTTGTATCCCCCTGACAAAATCTCCGAAATGTTGCAGGCTGAAGCGGATAATCGCATAATCGGGACCGTGAAACAATTTGTAGAGCTGCGCATTCACCCAATTATTGTCTACCGGAATGCTGTCGAGCTGGGTGCCGAAAAACTTTTCCATCACCATAAGGGTTCCGTTGGTGATATCCTCCGGCCAGTTATCCAGTTCATCCAGCATTAACTGCAAAATTTGCTGGGTTTGGAGAATTGATTTCAGATCATGAAAGGGTTGCTGAAAACGCAGGCGGAGCCATTCCTTTCCTTCTACGGTACGGGTGAAGTTGAGCCGGTGAAAGATAGAATATTCCTCTTCCGGGTGGAATATATTCAGGTCCAGCAGGGAGGTTTTATCTATATCCATAGGCTGTTAATTTAGTTAATCCGCCTCAATCAGCGATCAAATTCCAGTCGCATACCATTCTGTGATTCATCAAACCCCTCTTTTCCATAAACAAGATGCCCATTCACGAAAGTGTGAGTAACCGAAGATGGGAAAGTTGTTCCTTCCAGCGGGCTCCATCCGCACTTGTAGTAGATATTCTCCTTGGAAACTGTGGTCGGTTTGTTCAGGTCTACCAGTACCAGGTCTGCATAATAACCTTCCCGGATATAACCCCGCTGGCGAATCTGGAAGCAATCTGCCGGTGCATGGCTCATCTTCTCAACCACTTTTTCCAGCCGGATTGCCCCTTCTTTAACATAGTGTAACATCAGGGGCAGGGAGTGCTGAACTAAGGGAAGACCAGCATGTGCGTGTAGATAATCTTCCTGTTTTTCGGCCCAGGTATGAGGTGCATGATCGGTAGCGATAATATCCAGCCGGTCGTCCAGCAGGGCTTTCCAGAGGGCAGTTCGGTTATTTGGCGCTTTGATGGCCGGATTACATTTGATCTGGTTACCCAGCTGCGCATAATCGTCACTGGTGAAGTGAAGATGATGTACACAAACTTCGGAGGTGATGCGCTTTTCTTTTAACGGTAACATATTGCCGAAAAGTGTCAGTTCCTTTTCCGTTGATATATGCAGAATATGTAAGCGGGTATTGAATTTCTTGGCCAGTTGAATAGCATAAAAAGAAGATTCGAAACAGGCTTCTTCGTTCCGGATAATGGGATGGTCTGCCGCAGTCAGGGGTCTTCCACTGGCTTTGGCAGCTTCGAGGTTTTTGCGAATGATCCGTTCATCTTCGCAATGGGTGGCAATTAAAAGCTCGGTACCCTCGAATATATGTTCGAGTGAGAGCGGGTTGTCTACCAACAATCCACCAGTAGAAGAGCCCATGAAGATTTTCACTCCGCAAACCCTGTCTTTTTTCTCATTGGTGCGCAGCACTTCGTCCAGGTTCTCATTGGAGGTTCCCATGAAAAAGGAATAGTTGGCCAGGGAACTGGCAGCACCGATTGCATATTTATCTTCCAGTAACTCCTGCGTAAAAACCGGGGGCTGGGTATTGGGCATTTCCATGAAACTGGTTACCCCACCCGCAACAGCAGCTTTTGATTCAGTATAAATGGTAGCTTTATGTGTAAGCCCGGGTTCTCGGAAATGGACCTGGTCGTCAATTACACCAGGTAATAAATGTTTTCCTTCTGCGTTTATTTCGATAGCCCCATTTGTGGCACTGATTTGGCTATTGATTTTTTCAATCCGTCCCCGCGAAAGCAAAACGTCCGCTGTGCGAATCGTTCCTTCGTTGACAATTTGCGCGTTCTTTATGAGATATTTTTGCATATTAGCTATTCATTCCTGTTTAAAAACCATTGAATGCAAGTTATAAAAAGACTGCTTTACACCGCCTGCTTAAGTTTTCCGGTTGTTGGATTTTCCCAGTCGACGCTTTTACCCCAGGGGTATAAACACCAGCCCCTGATGGACCGACTGGAGATTATGTACCGTGATAGTGCCATCTCCCTGCAGCATATCAAACCCTACGATCGTAAAGGTTGGGTAAAATTCCTGGAAACTATTCCGGAAGAAGAACTGAGTCGGGTAGATGCGCATAACCGCAGGAGTGCGCTGATGAACAACCTGGAGTGGGTGAGTGGCGACAAATCAGCCTTTCTGAGCAAAAAGCCGATACTGAAGAGTTTTTACCAGTACCCGTCTGATTTTGCGTTGGTGGATGTAAAAGATTTTTTTCTGAGCATTAATCCGGTAGTACAGTTCACGGTAATGAAAGAGTCTGATAATGATGAATCACTGTTTCAGAACACAAAAGGAGCACGCGGCAGAGGTATGATTGCCAACCGGATTGGATTCGACTTTTATGTGACTGATAACCAGGAAAGACCACCTTCCTTTGTGAAGGATTTTGTTGCAGCAAACAGGGCAGTACCCGGAGCCGGTTATTACAAGTCCTTTAAAAGTACCGCTTATGATTATTTCGATGCCCGTGGTTCCATCTTTTTTAATGTAACCGATTATATCAATATCCAATTCGGATACGACCGGAATTTTATCGGTAATGGTTACCGAAGCATGTTCCTGAGCGACTTTGGGAATAGTAATCTATTCCTGAAAATCAATACCAGGATATGGAAGCTGAATTATCAAAACCTCTTCATGGAACTAAACCCCTCGCATATACGAAGAGGCGATAACCTGCTGGATAAAAAATACGTAACCATGCACCACCTTAGCTGGCAGGCGACCCGCTGGCTGAATATCGGATTTTTTGAAGCGGTTGTATTCGGACGTCCGAACCGGTATGATTTCAGTTATCTCAACCCAATCATCTTCTATCGTTCCATTGAGCAGCAGAACGGGAGTCCGGATAATGCCAATGTAGGGATGGATTTCAAAGCCAATATTGCCAAACGGGTTCAGTTATACGGACAACTCCTGTTGGATGAATTCAAGCTGAGTGAAGTTCGGGGAGGCAATGGCTGGTGGGGAAATAAATATGGCCTGCAACTGGGCGGAAAATATGTTGATGTGGCGGGTATAAAGAACCTGGATATCCAAGGAGAATTGAACATTGTTCGACCGTTCACCTACAGTTTCCGCGATTCGGTCGCGAATTACATGCATTACAATCAGCCGCTGGCGCATCCACGAGGTGCCAATTTCATAGAAGCGGTAGGGATTGCCCGGTACCAGCCTCATCCCAAACTCACGCTTCAGGGAAAGCTGATAGTCTGGAAACAGGGACTGGATTCAGCCGGTATCAATTTTGGCAACCGGCCTGCTAGCCTGTACACAACCCGGCCATTTGATTATGGATGGGATATTGGTGAAGGCAGGGCTTCCAGTGGTGTAAATGCATCCCTCTGGGCAGGTTATGAACTGAAAGAAAATCTATTCATTGATGCCAGCCTGCTATTGCGGAACCTGGATGTGCCGGATGATGCCCGTTTAACAAGGAATAGTACTATATTCAGTCTCGGCTTGCGTATGAATATGTTCCGCCGGGAATATGATTATTAAATCTTCCACCATACAATTACTCCGGTTCCCCTTTTCTTTTTTTCTGTTGCCGGTGTTCTTATTTGGAATCAGCCAACCACTTGAAACCAATTGGGTCAGAGTGGCACTGCTGTTCTTTATTCTTCATTTTCTTGTTTATCCCAGCAGCAATGGGTATAACAGTTATATGGACAGGGATGAGGCTCCAATCGGGGGGTTAGAGCATCCGCCTCTGCCTGAACGGGAGCTGTGGACGATTACACTTGTAATGGATCTCTTAGCTGTTGGATTGAGTTTTTTACTTTCATATCCAGCTGCAATAGCTGTGTCGTTTTATATTCTTGCGTCGAGGGCTTACAGCAGCAGGAAAATCCGCCTGAAAAAATTCGCTTTTTTGGGTTTTTTGGTGGTTATCTGCTGCCAGGGTGGATTGATTTTCTGGCTTAGCTATCATGTATCACATGCAAGTCTCAGTATGCATGTACCCGTTACGGGAATACTGGCGAGTACACTCTTATTGGCCGGAGCATACCCGCTCACACAGATTTATCAGCACCGGCAGGATGCTGCCGACGGGGTAACAACCATCAGTATGCGAATGGGGATCCGGGGAACTTTCCGGCTCTCGGGATTGTTATTTATACTGGCTTTCCTGGTGCTTGGACTTCATTTTGGATTACAACTGGAACTGGACAGGTTTTTGGTATTATTGATTTTTTTTCTTCCGGTATCCGTATATTTCTCATGGTGGGCGATCCTGGTATGGAAGGATCCGGCTAAAGCCGATTTTCGGCACCTTATGCAAATGAATATTATTTCGGCCATTTGTTCAACAGCCGCATTTGGATCACTATTAATCTGGAAATGAATTGACAGCAATATTATCCATCGGAACATCTCTTCCTGCTTTCCGGCATGCTCAAACGGAGATTTTGAATTTCATGCAGCGGGTATATGCATTGGATGCAACCGAAGCAAGAAAACTGAAGTTCTTGTACCACCAAAGTGGAATACAGCAACGGTATTCCTGCATTCCTGACTATAGCAAATCCATGCGGGACTGGAAGTTTTATCCGGCAGAAGAATCGTTGGAACCATTCCCTAACCTGGAACTGCGGATGGCCTGGTATCAGAAACATGCAGCGGCTCTTTCGGTAGATGCCATACGTGATTGCATACAACACAGGCCAGGCGGCAGGGCCGATATCAGTCACCTGATTACAGTGAGTTGTACCGGCATGAGCGCGCCAGGACTCGATCTGCAGGTAATGGAAATGATGGAACTGCCCAGGCAATTGCATCGAACTTCTATTAATTTCATGGGTTGCTATGCGGCATTACATGCCTTGAAAATGGCCGACAGCATCTGCCGGGCTGATCCTTCCGCGTTGGTGCTGATTGTTTGCACGGAATTATGTACCCTGCATTTCCAAAAAATTCCAACACCGGATAACCTCGCAGCTTCCCTGCTTTTTGGCGATGGTTCGGCAGCTGTTTTGGTGGGTTCTGAAACGCAGGGCAAATCACTTGCAACCATTCAGGGATTTTATGCGGAAGTAGTACCCAAAGGAAAACGGGATATGAGTTGGGAGTTATCATCTTCGGGTTTTTTAATGACACTAAGCGGATATATCCCTGAATTGATATCCACGGATTTCAAGCCATTGTTGGAAAGAGCCATGCAGGCATATCAAGCAAAGCTTACTGATGTTCAACATTGGTGCATACATCCAGGAGGTAAACGGATCTTGCAGGCCGTTCAAAAATCGTTGGAACTGGAAGAGCATAAATTGGAAGCCTCCGCTTCCGTATTGCGTGAATATGGAAATATGTCCTCTCCCTCTGTATTGTTTGTACTGAAGCGATTGATGGAAGCGGGTAAAAAAGGAGTATCATTGGCGGCGGCTTTTGGTCCGGGACTCACCATGGAAACCTGTCTGCTTGATATAAACTAATAAAATGCAGCAACGTATTTATCAGAAAGAACTATTGGATGATCTGACTGTTCCTTTTGAGGAAATACAACTCAACATGCGGGAGTTAGATGTTATTAACCGATGGTTGGGTGGACACAAGACAACGGTGGAGGGTATACGAAAATTAGTGCCGACGACTGCGGCATCCAATTGCCTGATCCTTGAAATCGGGTGTGGGGGTGGTGATAACTTAAAAGCGTTGAAGGATTCAAATGACTTACCAAAGGAGGGCGTACGATACATGGGAGTGGATATTAATCCTGCCTGTATATCCTATGCCAGAAGCGCTTTTCCCCAGGCGGAGTACCTGGAATCGGATTACCGCCTGGTGGATATGTCAGTTCATCCCGCCATTATTTTCTCCTCCCTTTTTTGTCATCATTTTACCGATGAAGAACTGGTAGCTCAACTGAGATGGATGTACGAAAACTCCCAACTCGGATTTGTTATCAATGATCTGCATCGGCATCCGCTTGCCTATTGGAGTATCCGTCTGCTTACTTCCTTATTTTCCCAATCACGACTGGTTCGTCATGATGCACCCTTGTCAGTCAGAAGAGGGTTTAAACGAAAAGATTGGCAGCGCTTGTTTCAACTGGCAGGTATAACCGAAGTTGAGATCCATTGGCGTTGGGCATTCAGATGGTTGATCATTGTTAAAAAAAACGGCTATGCAGGATCCAAATCGCTATGATGTAATTGTAGCCGGTGGCGGGCTTGCCGGTTTGTCGGCTGCCATTCAGTTGGCTGAAAAGGGGTATAGGGTGGCACTCATTGAAAAAAACTATTATCCTTTTCACCGGGTTTGCGGTGAATATATCAGCGAGGAAAGCCGGCCTTTTCTGGAGCGTTTGGGAATACCCATTAGTTCCCTGCAATTGCCTGAAATCCGGCGCCTTCGCGTAACTGCACCGGATGGGAGTTCTCTGATTTCAGACCTGGACCCCGGAGGTTTTGGTATTAGTCGCTACCGGCTGGATGCCCTGTTGGCAAGTCAGGCCAAACTCGCGGGAGCCACCGTAATGGAGGGGGTAAAAGTGCAGGACATCCGGTACAGGAATGGCTGGATGGAAGTTCAGGTAAACGGATTGTTGCTGGAATCCAGGCTTGTACTGGGTTGTTTTGGTAAAAGATCCTCCCTGGATCTGAAAATGAATCGCTCGTTCGCGCTCGAAAAACCTGGTAAGCTCAACAATTTCATAGGTATTAAATACCATATTGAATGGGATGATCCGGAAGATTTGATCAGTCTTCACAATTTTAAAGATGGGTATTGTGGCATCAGCCGTATAGAAGATGCTCAGTATTGTCTTTGTTATTTAACAACGGCTAATAACCTTGGACTCAGTAATAATTCCATTGAACAGATGGAAAAAACAATCTTATCGGTTAATCCTTTTCTAGAAAAGTTATTTAGGGATGCAAAAAAAATAAGGCAGGAGCCATTGAGTATTGCCCAGGTTTCATTTGCATCTAAATCGCAGGTGGAGAATCATGTGCTGATGGTGGGAGATGCTGCTGGGCTGATCACCCCCCTTTGTGGCAATGGAATGAGTATGGCTTTGCATGCCAGTTGCCTGGCTGTTCAGGCTGCTTTGCCTTTTCTGGAAGGCGTCTGCTCCAGAACTGAAATGGAAACCCTCTATGCAAAAAACTGGCGGCATTCTTTTTCATCCAGGTTACGTGCTGGCAGAATGATCCAGTCTTTTTTTGGTGACCCCTGGTTATCAAAAGGTCTTATTTTCGCAGGAAACAAATTTCCGGGATTAACGAGGTGGCTTATTGGAAAAACTCACGGAAAAAATTATGTATGAGCAGGACGTCCGTAGCTATGAAACATACAATACTTATGGTTGCATTGGCTGCAGGTTTTTTCAAAGCTTCGGCTCAGGATTATCACGCGATCATCGGATCCAATTATGCAGGTGCACTCAGTGTACATAACAACCCGGCATCTATAGTAAATATTCCATATCCCTGGGATGTAACGCTGGCAGGCTTGCAGGCTAAATACCAGACCAATGTCATTAAGGTGGTAAATTATTCACTCCTGTCTTCTCCGACAGCTTCTGAATTTTTTATAACAAGTGGTGAGTATGCGCGGAAGGGAAATGAGCAATTGAATCTGAACCTGCTGAATACCCGAATTGCACTTGGGAAAAAGACAGTAGTTGCATTTGGCGCCAACCTGAGATCCTTCGCCAATATCCGTACGTCGCCTTACAATTTTGTGGATAGTATTGAAACAGCCAATGAGCTTTTTGCCCTGAATCCGGGAAATGCGCCGTTGGAAGCCAGCGTCCGCACCAGCAATTGGATAGAGTTATATGGTGCTGTCGGCAGAACCTTATTTGATGAACCTGGCTTTCGAATCAATGCGGGACTAACAATGAAGGTTAACCGGGGAATCGGGGGGGGTAGGATGGAATTGGATGGCATGTTTCGGGAACGTACCATTATAAACGGGGAACCTCAGTATGCGCTTCGGGAGGGGCAGTTTGCTTATGGTTATTCATCCAATATTGATCGCTGGAATTCCAATCGTTCAACAATCGCAAATCTCAGAGAAGTACTAACGGCAACGCGTATGGGATTAACGCTGGATGCCGGACTGGAACTTCTCATCAAACCGGCAGGTGATCCGGGCTTTATGGAAGATGAAGAGACCTATTATGATTACGACTGGAAAATCGGTGCATCTGTTCTTGATCTTGGGTACGCTTTTTACCGGTATAGCAACAATAGCAGAACCGGAAGAATTCCTGTAACTGGTTTGAATGCAGACCGTATCGACCAGGCATTTGTAGAAGGAATTCCTAACATTGAAGCATTTACAGATTCGGTGGATGCGGTTTTTGATGCGCGTACCTTATCCGGAGATTTCCGGATCTGGACTCCAACCCGACTCGTTTTAAATGTGGATCGCTTTATCAGCAGTGCTTTCTATGTAAATGCTGAATTGAGTGTAAACGTTATCAATCTATTGGGGGATCAGCGCCTCTATGTCAGAAATATGAATGCCATACGGCTGACACCCCGTTGGGAAACCCGTAGGTTGGGTGCTTATTTGCCGTTCCTTTACAATGCGCAGAACCAGTTTTGGGTAGGAGCAGCCCTAAAGGTGGGGCCACTGCTGCTGGGGGTGCATAACCTGGGTAATGTACTTGGAAAAAAATCCATGGCAAATGGAGGGGGATATATCACGATAAATATTCGTCCGGGTAAACGTGTAACTGGTGAGAAAAAAGATCGTGGACTTGATTGTCCGCCTTATTAGTTAAATCTTTCAATAACTATTGAAAGATTAGAAGGATTCGGTAAATTGCGGTATGAAACTGGAAGCAGCGAAAGCGCAATTTATTCAGACCTGGGGTTCTCTGGCCACGCAATGGGGCATCAACAAAACCATGGCCCAGATCCATGCGCTGCTCCTGGTAACATCGGATCCTATCAGCCAGGATGATCTGATGGAAGAGCTAAGTATCAGCAGGGGCAGTGCGAACATGAATATCCGGGAACTGATTGACTGGGGATTAGTGGACCGGGTGATTATTCCTGGCGAGCGTAAGGAATTTTTCCTGGCAGAAAAAGACATCTGGAAAGTCTTCCGGCAGATTGTAAAAGAGCGAAAAAAGCGGGAATTGGAACCACTTTTAAAAGTGTTGCAGCAGTTGCAGGCGGTCGAAGGGGATAAGAAAAACCGGGAAGCAAAAGCATTCACGGATACAATTGAAAACATTCAGAAATTTGTGGGTCAGGCAGATAAATCATTGGACTCCCTTGTTAAGGCGGACGAGAGCTGGTTCTGGGGTAACCTGATCAAATTGATAAAATAACAAAGCATGTCGGATCCTAAGAAAACATTGGTGTTGGGCGCTTCGGAAAATCCATCCCGGTATAGTTACCTTGCCATACAGAGTTTGGTAAGCCACCATCATCCGGTAGTGGCCATTGGCCGCCGGCCTGGTATGGTAAATGATGTTCCCATCCAAACCGACCTTCCGACGCTGGAAGAAATTGATACTGTAACACTCTACCTGTCCAAAGAAAACCAGGCCGAATACATTCCCTATATACTATCGTTGAAGCCTAAGCGCATCATCTTCAATCCAGGTGCAGAAAACCCGGATCTGGTGCGGCTTGCAAGGGAAAACCAGATCTATCCACAGGAAGCCTGCACCCTTGTTTTACTAAGTACCGGTCAGTATTGAGTTAATTTTTATATAACATAAACAATCTCTATATATAATTGGGTTTTTTGGTAAATTAGGCAAACCCATTTATATGTTATGGAGAAAATTTAACGGCGACACGATCGATCTTCCGATTCGTGAAGCTGTAGAAAGAGCCATCCGGCGAGAAACTGAACAAGGCTACCGGCTCAAGGTTTGCATTGGCACTGATTCCCAGGTAAAAGGATCCGAAACAGAATTTGCTACCGTAATCGTTTTTTTACGGGAAGGTCATGGTGGATTTATGTTTATCCAAAATGAAAAAACCCGGCAGAAGTATTCAATCAAGGAACGAATGCTGGTAGAAGTGGCCCGCAGCATAGAAATTGCTTATGAGCTTTGCGGATTGTTCACCGATTACAATGTGGATATGGAAGTGCATGCCGATATCAACACCAATCCGCATTTTAAAAGCAACGATGCACTGAAAGAAGCCATGGGTTATATTCTTGGGATGGGCTTTGCCTTCAAAGCCAAGCCGGAAGCATTTGCCAGCAGCAGCTGTGCAAATAAAGTAGTAAACTGATTGGTCCTGCTCATTTACCCTGTTAAAAGTGGTGTCTGCACACTGCTAAGGGCATTATCTCCTCTCTTCAAAGCTGCTGTTCGATTCAGCAATCATATCCAGAATTTGTTTTCTGCCTGTTCCTTTAATAGCACTGGTAACTACATGAGCCGGTAAAAACTGCCAGGTTTCCCGCATGGCATCCAGGAAGTCGCGCACATTCTTTGATACTACCCGTTGAATTTCCTTGTCAGACTTGGTAAAGATGAGGGTAAAGGGAACTTCCCATTCCCCCAACTGGTTAACAAATTCGAGATCGATGGCCTGAGGGCTGTGCCGGCTGTCTATCAAAACGAAAACCATTCCCAGGTTCTCTCTTTTTCGTAGATAATTTTCAATCATTTTCTCCCACTGACGCCGCTGATTGATGGAGACTTTCGCAAAACCATATCCGGGAAGGTCTACCAGGTACCAGCGGGTAGTTTCTTTGGAGCCTTCTGCTGGGCTGGATAAAATATTGAAGTGATTGATCAGCTGCGTTTTTCCCGGGGAACCGGAGGTTTTGGCCAGTTTTTGGTTCCGGCAGATCATATTGATAAGGGAAGATTTACCTACGTTGGACCGGCCAATAAATGCGTATTCGGGCCGGTCGGGAGCCGGGCATTTTTCCACTTCGGGACTGCTGATCAGGTAAACCGCTTGTTGGATGTGCATGCCGCAAAGATAGGGAGTCGGACTTCCGTCTTTTTCCTTAATTTCGGCCTCTCATAAGCAAACGAAAACTAAATATTTCATTCAGATGGCAGAAGTGATATTGATGCCCCGTTTGAGCGATACCATGACCGAAGGCGTTATCGCAGCCTGGCACAAAAAGGTAGGAGATGCTGTGAAGAAGGGGGAACTACTGGCGGAAGTAGAAACCGATAAGGCTACTATGGACCTGGAAAGTTATAAAGACGGGACCTTATTACATATTGGAATTGAACCAGGAGGAAAACTGCAGGTAAATGATCTGCTGGCAATCATTGGAGAGCCTGGTGAAAATATTGCAGATCTGGTTAAATCAGGGGGAAGCCCTGCTACCCCTGCTGCAAAAAAGGAGGCAGCACCTGCTTCCAAAGAAACCGCAGCACCTGCTGCTCCTGCACCCGCTGCGGGCGTTGATCTCTCGAAAATTGAAGAAGTAATCCTGATGCCTCGTTTGAGTGATACCATGACCGAAGGGGTAATTGCAGACTGGCATAAGAAAGTGGGTGAAAAGGTAAGCAAAGGCGATTTGTTGGCCGAAGTGGAAACCGATAAGGCTACCATGGAATTGGAAAGTTATAAGAACGGTACTCTGCTATACATCGGTGCGCAAAAGGGCGATAAAGTTCCTGTGAATTCCTTGCTTTGTGTAATTGGAGAACCTGGTTCCGTTGACCTGGAAGCAATTAAAGCTGCTGCCAATGGCGGACCTGTAGTTGCTGCTTCAGCGTCTCCGGCTGCAGAGCAGGCTTCCGTTTCAGGTTCGACCGAAGCGGCTTCTGCTACGCAAGATTCTACCAGCAACGGAAGATTAAAAGCATCTCCGCTGGCCCGTAAACTGGCTGCTGAAAAAGGGATCAATCTACAACAGGTGCAAGGGTCCGGAGATGGCGGAAGAATTGTAAAATCGGATATTGAAAGTTTCCAGCCTGGTAAAGCTGCACCGGCTGCTGCTGCCACAGCTGCTGCACCGGTAGCGAGCACTCCGGCACAACCGGCAACTACCACTACAAGTGGAGGAACCGGCCTGGTTAGCTACGAGGATCGCCCTGTTTCCCAGATGCGTAAAGTGATTGCGCGCCGACTTGCTGAAAGCAAGTTCACTGCTCCCCATTTTTACCTGACCATGTCTATCGATATGGATAAGGCAGTTGCGAGCCGTGCTCAACTCAATGAACTCGCTCCCGTTAAGATTTCTTTCAACGATATGGTGCTGAAGGCAGTGGCAATAGCTCTCAAGCAGCACCCGGTGGTAAACAGCAGCTGGTTGGGAGATACCATTCGTACCAATCATCATGTAAATATTGGTGTGGCTGTGGCTGTTGACGAAGGACTGCTGGTGCCGGTAGTACGTAATGCCGATACTAAGGGTCTTTCTCAGATCGCTACAGAAGTGAAAGACTTTGCCGGTAAAGCCAAAGCAAAAAAATTGCAACCCTCCGATTGGGAAGGAAGTACGTTTACCATCAGCAACCTGGGTATGTTTGGAATTGATGAATTTACTGCCATCATCAATCCGCCGGATAGCTGTATTCTCGCTGTTGGTGCGATTCAGCAGGTTCCGGTAGTGAAAAACGGAGCAGTAGTTCCCGGGAATGTAATGAAAGTGACCCTGAGTTGCGACCACCGGGTTGTGGATGGAGCATCAGGAGCGGCTTTTCTTCTAACTGTTAAAGGACTGTTGGAAGAACCTCTCAGAATGTTGATCTGATAAATCAGTACCAGATATTAACAACCCGCCCTAACCGGCGGGTTTTTTCTTGCCCAACTCCAGCTGGAATATACCAGGAATCCCAGTGCAGCAACAAAGAGTGTTGGTAATACCAGGGTCGCAGGCCTGGCTGGATTGGGCAATCCCTGCCAGGAAGGCTGGTTATCAAGTCCCGGAATCAGTTCCAGCAGATCCGTCAGATCTTCCGATTGAAAAAAGTATCCAATGCCTGCATTTTGTAAACAGGGATGATCGCGTCGACTGGCGCTCACATAAATGATATTGGAAGGTGGGAGCTGATAACGGTCGTGGATATGCGCAAATAAATGTTCTTTTCCATACTGCTCTCCATCAAGGAAAAAAGGAGCAATTTCCAGTTCCCCGGTAATAATACCGTCTTGCAGCATCAACTCATTGCTTAATACAAAGTCAATCCCGAGTTTGTTTTTTATGTGACTTGCTACGCAGGTAAATAGTTCTGAGACCAGGCCGATCTTGTATCCTTTCTTTTTTAATTCTGAAATCACCTTTGTAATACCCTTAACCAGGGGCATATCATCAGCGATTTCGAGTAATTCGGGCATGCTTACTCCTTTGAATTGAGCGGCTATTGATTTTAGCTTTTCATGGGCTGGTAAAGCACTCGAAACAATAGGGAGCAATTCTTCGGTTAGGCCTAGCTGTTGGGATACTGCAGCAAGATAACGTCCGTCAAGCACCACTCCATCCATTTCCAGCAGCACCATTTTATCAATCTGATCAACTGATTCCAATACAGAGTTTTCCAGTTGACGGCTGATGATATTGATCTCTCCAATAGTTGCCAGGCTTTGCAGGCCTTCTGCACTGGCTTTTTGCAAAATGGTTCTGGATACCTGTTTTGACATTTTTCCCAATTGTTCCAGGTTCTGCATCGCATTCTGTACCCTTCCGATGTTTACTTCTTCAATCCGCGCACCGAGTTTATGTACATCAATCAGCAAACCAATATCTACACCATAATCCTTTTCAAAACCAACTTGTAGCAATAAGTCTTTTTTGGCTGCGATCATCCCACTCAAGGGCTGATCAAGATGACTCAATTCGGGGAATAAAATACTCAATAAAGGTTTCGCTACCAGTTGTGTTACCCGTCCGGCTTGTCTTGTGAAACAGGATTTTACAAAATCTGCCCTCCCTTCCAGGATCGGAGCAGCCAACAGGTCAACAATATTGGGCGGATAGGTGGTAATGTCTCCATCCAGGTAAAGGATGGTGTTGTATTTTGATGCCAGCAGTCCTTCGCGCATGGAAAGTCCCTTTCCACGCTGGCTGCTGGTAAGTATCCTGACCGATTCCTTCAGCGCTTCGGTTATCGTATTGTCGGTGGAATTGTCATCAACAACAATGATCTCATGCGGAAGGCTGGTTTTACGAATGGTTTTAACCACTTTTCGAATCGTTGCTCCTTCATTCAGAACAGGTATTATAACTGAGACCATAGCTAAGGTTTTTGATTCTTCCGGTTGATAAAGTTATCGCCAATAAAAGCGATTCACCTGCCTTAAAGAGTAAGGTGCCCGGATTTAATCGAATTTTCATGCCAGAAACCAGAGTTTGATTTGGGATGCCTGATATGTTGTAATTTGTATAGAATAAAAAAAGAATATATGAATTGTTGGCGGATTCTATATGTCCTGCTCGCTATCCTGGTAGCAGGTTGTGGTGGTTCGGGCCGGTTAAATAAATACTATACAGAAGAAGATCGCGCCGTACTTGATCTCATTGCACAGGTCAAAAAAGAACCCAATGACAAGTCAAGTATCCGTTTGTTATCAGATGCATATGAAGCCGCTTTTCAGAAAAGAGCCAGGATGGCGCAGCCTTATGCTGGCAGCCAGGCCGGTGATCAGTATATGCAACAGGTAAAGGAATGGCAGGTAGTGGGGCAAATGTATGAGCAGATCCAGGCCATTCCGCAGGTGGTTAAAGAATTTCCCGGCTTGCCGGATCCCCGGCCACAGGAACAGCAGGCGCGCCAGCAGGCAGCCGAACAATACTACCAGGCAGGTCGAGCCTATTTGGGGTACAATACCCGTCTGCAGGCACAGCAGGCCTATGATTTTTTTGAGAAAGCGAACAAAGCCTGGCCTGGTTACAAAGATGTTAACCAGCAACTTCAACTGGCAGCAGAAAAAGCACTTACACGGGTATTGGTTAATCCGGTTAACTATAACCGTTATGGATTTGGTTATTGGGGATTTCAAAACGACTGGTTACAGCAGCAGATGGTTAGGGACCTGAATGCCCGAGCGTTTCGAAATGTTCGCTTTTTTACAGAGTGGGAATTAAGAGCACAACAATTGGTGCCGGATAAAATTGTGGACCTGGATTTTGTAGAACTTTTCGTTGACCGGGTGCATGCAGAACGCCGCCAATATGAAAGAGTGAAAAATATCAAAACAGGTGAAACCAAATCGAAACCGCCTCAGCCTGTTTATACCACTGTCAGGGCTACCGTTTTTGTAGAACGACAGTATATGACCAGTTATGCCACGCTGGAATGCCGGATTTATGACCGCCTCAGCAACCAAAACAGCTTATACGATCGTTTTCCTGAACGAATCAACTGGACACAGGAGCGTGCCCGTTTTACAGGAGATCGCAGGGCCCTGGAACCTGCTGATATTGCGTTGCTGAACAATCGATGGAATGATTACCCCCCTAAGCGGGAACAAATCGCGGATCAGTTGATAAGGGCTACTTATCAGCAGTTATTAAGCAGGATCAATAGTGGGGTAAGTTTTTAATCCGACACTTATCTTCTACGGTAAACCCACTGCTGTTGGGTTGGCTTTGGTGGCAACGGTTTACCCCGGTCGAAGAATTTGATCAGTAAAAATCCGGCTGCGAATCCACCGATATGTGCAGCATAAGCCACCCCATCAGACTGGCCGGATAAACTGCCGAAGCCACTCACCAACTGCAGACCGATCCACATGCCCAATGCAATCCAGGATGGGATGGCAATGATAAACCAGCCAACCAATGCATTTACCCTTCTGTTTGGATACAGGAGTAAATAGCCGCCCATAACGCCCGAAATGGCACCGGATGCACCCAGGCTTGGAATCATTGGGTCAGCACCGGCAAACTGGGTGAATAATACATGAGACAGCGAAGCGATAATTCCGGTTAACAAGTAAAAGAGCAGGTAACGGCCATGGCCTAGCCGATTTTCCAGGTTATCTCCAAAGATCCACAGATACAGCATATTACCTGCAATATGCGCAATACCACCGTGCATGAACATGGAGGTGATCAAAGTCAGGTAAACCGGAATGGGAGTTGGCTGCAGGCCGGGCACCTGGAAAGTTTGACCACTGGCCGTATCCCGTATCAATTTGCCTTCTGTTATGAGATCGTTATTGGTAAGTATCTCTGCCGGTACGGTAGAGAACGCATAGGTAAATCCGATATTGGATCCCAATCCCTGTAAGAATACAAAGACAAAAATATTCAGCGCGATCAAGCCCCAGGTTATGAAAGGAGTAATATGCCGGTCGCTGTTATCGTCAGAAATTGGGAAAAGCATGAAATGGCTTGATAGGTTAAAAAAAGAACCGTTGGTTGGGCCAACGGTTTGATTCTCTATTTAGATACCTGCTATACCAGTAAAATTTTGTACCAGTAAATTAAGGTATTTAAAGCAGTAAAAAAAATCTGCGGATATCAGCCTTCGAAGATTAATGAAAAGACAATCTGGCGGCTCTGGATGCGGTCAATCACATTCGAAAATTTAAGATCCGGGTCACGTGCATGCACATTGCTGATCCCATTACTAATTTTGATCTCCGGTGAAAAAATAAACATTTTGTTATAGAAATTAAATCCAATGCCGGCTTCAATACCCATGTCGGCTTTTTTCAATTTGACAAAATTTTCCGCGTTTCGACTATTGGCTTTGGAAGTAAGGTCCGTTTCGAATTTCACCCCACCCATCATGTATACCCGAAAATTGCCAATCCGGTCGGATTTGAGTTTTAACTGGATAGGCACCCCCAATAGAATGGATTCAACCTGCTGATTCATTACCGGCGCCTCGTCATTGCTGGTGTTGGGATATTTCAGGTTGTAGTTGATCGACTTGTTTACAAACAATAACTGCGGGAAAACAACTCTCGCTTCGAATCGGTGATTGATCCGAAACGTATGCATACCACCAATCCCGAAACCGAAACTGTTGTTCGGGTTACTGACCATTACACTATCGTATTGGAGAAAACGGGGATGCTGGTTGAACTGGAACCGGTTGGAGGTTCCCATGATCACAATCCCGATATGATACCACTTGTCGTCATTGTCGGGCAGGTTAATGGTATTTCGCAATTGAGCGTGACCATCTCTTGCCTGAAACAGCAGCATCAAACAGAAAAACAGGGAAAAACAAACACCCGGCATCCTGAACGGGCTAACCTTCATATCTGCATACATACGTAAAAATCGAACTATAGGCTGGTGTTTGGCTTCAATAATCAAATAAACGGCCAAAAATTGGTTCTATTGTCGGCTCCGCTGATTATAACATTGCCTTAGTACCTGCATAAATCGTGCTAATGCCCATTGTCAGCGGTTTACGGTAAGTTGTTTCAAATCCGGTTGCGCTTAAAATTTTCAAAAAATCATCCCCTTCCGGGAATGCCTGCACGGAATCGTTGAGGTATTGGTAGGCAGATTTATTTTTTGCGATCAGTTTGCCGATACCAGGAGTTACCAGGTTCATGTAAAACTTGTAGAGGGATTTGAAACCAACTGTTTTCGGTTTGGAAAACTCCAGCACCACCAGTTTGCCCCCGGGTTTTAACACCCGCAGCATTTCAGCCAGGCCCCTGTGCAGGTTTTGAAAATTCCGAACTCCGAATGCTACGGTAATAGCATCAAACTGATTATCAGAAAATGGAAGCGCCTCACTGTCTGCCTGCTGAAGAGTAATGATTTTTTCCAGTCCCAGCCGGGCTATTTTTTGGCGACCAATATCCAGCATCCCATTCGATATATCAATACCAGTAATATGATCCGGCTGCAGGTATTTGTAAGTCATCAACGCCACATCTGCTGTTCCGGTAGCAACATCTAGTACTGTTTTGGGCTGGATGGATTGTAATTCCCTGATGGCCTTTTTTCTCCACCGTACATCAATGCCTCCACTCAGAAACCGGTTCAGGAAATCATACCGAAACGCGATCTGGTCGAACATTTCCGCAACCTGCTCTTTTTTACTTTTGTTCTCATCGCCAAAGGGCACAATGGTATCGTGTGGAAGTGGACTATTCATTGGCGCAAAGGTAACTGGTTTTGGTGCGAAGGCGCCAGGTGTTTTAAATTCCGGAAACTATTTTTATCTTATCCGCTTAAACAAAGTACCCCGCATGCTTAAACCTCATCCTGACTTCCAGCGGTCTGCCCGGCAGGTCGTTGTACAGATCCTCTTTTTTATCCTAACCTATTTTGTATTGGTCCTGGCGGGCGCAGCATTAGCAACCGCCTGCGTACTGGGAGGACTTGCGCTGATGATGGCGATCCCCAATTTTTTCATCCTGCTGGTAGGGGTGGGTATCATCGGACTTGGCTTGATGGTACTTTTTTTCCTGCTGAAATTCCTCTTTCATGTAAACAGGCAGGACAGATCCGGATATATCCGGATTATGGAGGGAGAACAACCCGAACTTTTTCAAACAATCCGTTCACTTTCTACCGAAATTGGTGCGCCATTCCCCAAACATGTATACCTGGCACCCGATGTGAATGCCAGTGTGTTTTATGATTCAGGATTCTGGAGCATGTTTTTCCCGGTTCGAAAAAACCTGGTTATCGGATTGGGACTCATCAATTCGCTGAACAAGGGAGAGCTGAAAGCAGTGCTGGCACATGAATTCGGACACTTTTCCCAAAGTTCCATGAAACTGGGAAGTTATGTTTACCAGGTGAACAAAGTGATTTATAACATGCTCTATGATAATGAAGGTTTTGGAAAAGCCCTGAATGCCTGGGCCAGCGTGAGCAGCACATTCGCGGTTTTTGCGGAGATAACCGTAAGCATTGTGAAGGGTATTCAATCCATTCAGAAGAAAATGTATGCCCAGGTTAATAAATCCTACATGGGCCTTTCCAGGGAAATGGAGTTTCATGCAGATGCGGTTGCTGCGGAGGTAGCGGGCGCCAATAATCTGATTACAGCTCTTACCAAACTCGAATTGGGGGATGCTTCCTACCAATGGGTGCTCAGCAGTTGTAATGGCTGGCTGAAAGACCAGCAGATTGCACGAAATTTTTATACTGCACAGCAGTACCTGCTAACGCGTCAGACTGGAACAGAAAACTGGACAGCAACCTTCAATCGTATCAACTGTAAGGACCAATGGGCTTCTCATCCTCCGATGGAGGAACGAATCAAAGCACTTGAGGCGCTGAACAGGGATAAGCCTGCAGATACTGGTGTTGCTTGGGAACTACTTCAACAGACCGAATCTGTACAGGAATCCATGACCTCCCTGGTTTATAAGAATGGAGGAGTCGACACAACGAATACCAGTTATATTGATTTATCCGAATTCAGGAGGCGCTATGATTATGAACAGGATCAGTATACTTTACCTGCAGCATATGCCGGATGTTATGATGGCCGTCCTTTCAGTGAACTGACAATGGAAGCGATACTGGCGGCTCCGCCGGAGAAAGATAATTGGGAAGAACGTTGCTCGGCTGAACAGGCAACGCTCTATCGCAGGATTATTGCCGCAGAGCAGGATATTCAATTGTTGCAGGCCATTCTGGACAAGCAGGTGGAGATTACCAGTTTTGATTTTGAAGGAAAAAAATACCAGGAAGTTGATGCGGCCCAAATAATGTCAAAGATTGAAGCGGATCGGGATGAGTGGAAAGCTGCGTTGGTTGATTTTGATTTGCAAATGGCAAGAATCGCGCTTCAAAAAGCAAGGGAAATTCAGCGGGAGGAGGAATTGGTCAAGTCTTTTACCGCATTCCTATCTGCGAAAGATCAGTTTTCAAATTTTGAAAAAGATGCTTCTTTTATGTTTCAATTGTTGGAGCCCATTTTTAAGGGAGAAAGTATCACTATTGAACTGATTACTTCCATGATGGTGGAGCATACAACCAATCGTGAACCTGCATACAAACAATTCCTGAAATCCTTTATGGAAGAAGGATTATATACAGGCAAGCCGGAATTGAGTCAAAAGGTTCAAAACTACCTCAACGCCAATTTTGTCTATTTCGCGAACAACCAGTTTTTTGAATCGGAATTCAATACCCTGATCGAATTGTACCGGACAACAGCTGATTTAAAACAGGAAGCGGTTTTTGAGCAATTCAAACAACTGCTGGTGCTGCAAATGGACATGCTTAGTAGTCGAGTTCCAGCTTCAGCCGGTCTTTCAGGTCCTTTATCAGCGGAAACTGTTCAGCCAGTTGCTGGAACCGTTCCCTTGAATTGAGTGGAGCTTCAATTTTAATGCTGAGGTCCTCCCGCTGTTCCACCACCACCTGGTAGGATAGGCGGCGGTTATGGAATCGCTGTTGAAGGTAATCAGTCAGTGCAATCCGTTCTCCGTCAATGAATTTTTGCTGTAGATTATTGGGGGTTATCACTGTAAACTGTTCTTCATTCACGACTCTTAGTTCTGCCAGTTCAAAACTCTGAACAGCAGGATTACGGTTGACTTTCAGTTGTTCAATAAATTCCTGCCAGGCGGCCTGCAGCAATTCTGCCGTTATAAAAATGACAGATCGTTCCTTGTTGTTTTGGGTGGTTGAGCTGATCTGCTGTCTTAACTTCTGCAAGGATCCAAGTTTGCCGGAAGCTGTTTTTTTCTCTGCAATCAGTTGATCTTCGATGATCAATTTTGGACCTGATGCAGCTTTTGTTACTGGTTGAATCACGGGGGGCTGTTGTATAGTCTGAGCCGGTTTAATTTGAGCCGGATCTATTCCCTCCACCGGATTTGATGAGACTGTATCAGCTGCTCTAACAGGCTGGATTACCCGAAAATTTAGTGGCCTCAGGTCCGTTTGTTTTTTTTTATCAGCATCTGCCACTACACTTAGTGCCTGTTGCAGATAGCAGAGTTTAATGAGGGCCAGCTCAACATGCAGTCTTTTGTTGCGTGCCGATTTAAAATTGATTTCTGCTTCCGCCAATATATTTAAGGCGCTTACAAGATAACCCGTGCTGCAGGTTGCCGACATTTGCTGATAACGCTGCCGGAAACTTTCCACTACTTCAACCAGGCTGGCCACTTTTTCATCTTTACTAAGTAGCAGGTTGCGGATGAATTCCGCAAAGCCATTGAGCACGAGATCTCCTTCAAACCCTTTCCGGTTGATATTTTCAAACAATAATAAAGCTCCTGAAAGATCCTGCTTCAACATGCAGTCCATCAATTTGAAATAATAATCTGCATCCAGTATGTTCAGGTGCTCCAATGTGTTTTTATACGTTAGCTCCCCATTGGTGAAGCTGACAATTTTATCAAGTATACTGAGTGAATCCCGCATACAGCCTTCACTCTTTTGTGCGATTACCTGCAAGGCGGGTAATTCTGCCTTGATCTCTTCTTTCTGGCATATCTCTGCCAGGTGATCCACTGTATCCTGTGTCGTGATCCGTTTGAAATCGAAAATCTGACAGCGGGAGAGAATGGTTGGCAGTATCTTGTGTTTTTCAGTGGTTGCCAGAATGAAGATGGCATAGGGAGGCGGTTCTTCCAGGGTCTTCAGAAAGGCATTGAAGGCGCTGGTACTGAGCATGTGCACCTCATCCACGATATAAACTTTGTATTTCCCAGCCTGCGGAGCAAAACGTACCTGCTCCACCAGCGACCGGATATCATCCACCGAGTTGTTGCTGGCGGCATCAAGTTCATGAATATTCAGTGAGCTTCCTTCATTAAAAGAAACGCAGGACTGGCAGGTATTGCAGGCTTCACCTTCCGGGGTGGGGTGTTCACAGTTGATGGTCTTGGCCAGAATTCTGGCGCAGGTGGTTTTTCCAACCCCTCTCGGACCGCAAAACAGAAAGGCATGCGCCAGTTGCTGGTTTCGGATCGCATTTTTCAGGGTAGTGGTGATATGTGCCTGTCCAACTACTGTTGAAAAGTTCTGGGGACGATACTTTCTCGCTGATACTATAAACTGCTCCATACGGCGGCTAAATTACAGAATTCCCCCCACCCGACGGTTACCCTTCGGTTACCCGACGGGGGGATGGCGGTGAAAGGCTTTGGTGCGATCGAACAAGTAGCGGTAGGTGGTGAGGATACGGCTTCTTTCGTTCGTGAGATTTTCTGCAACAGCAATCATTTTGGGGTTAAAATCACCGATCCATTGCATTTCATACTCATCGTAGGGTAGTTTATGCTGAATCACTTTGGCTGATTCAACAATGATAAAGCTGTCCACACCCTTGCCCTGGTATTCCGGTACCACGCCAAATACCAGTCCCACAAAACGCCGGTTGGGTTTGGTCGCCTTTATCCATAAAAATTTCAGCTTTGCCAGCAGATTAAATTGTCCGTTCAGGTATTTGAACCATTGGTTGAGATCCGGCAGGTTGATAAAAATGGCTATAGGATCCTCCTTGTAGTAGGCAAACCAGACAATCTTTTCATCCATCACCGGTTTCATCTGCTCAAATAATTTAAGACATTGACCAGGACTCAGTTGTTTGTTACCCGCATGACCCGCCCAGGCTTTATTGTATACCGTACAAAAATCGGTAGCGTATTTTTTCAGATTTGATTTGCGTATGTGCCTGGCCGTGAAATTAGGATCAACTTCCAGTTTGGCATGCCGTTCGTAGAACTTGGCTTGCAAAGGTTCATGGGGATGCATGCCAAAGCAGATCTGGTTATAAAAGGGTTGAAATCCATACTGTTCAAAAAGTTCAATATAATAAGGCGGATTAAAATTCATGCAATAGAGCGGTGGCTGGTAACCTTGCGTAACCAGTCCCCACCATTTATCACGTTCACCAAAATTGATTGGTCCGTCCATGGCTTCCACGCCTTGTTCCATCAGCCAGTTGCGTGCCGTATCAAAAAGCAGGTTCGCTGCCTCCTGCTGATGGATGCACTCAAAAAAGCCAACCCCACCAACAGGAATCTCATCCCCCTTGTTTCGATATTTTTTATTATAAAATGCTGCGATTCTTCCTATGACCTGCCGTTGATCGTTGTACAGGATCCATCGGATAATATGTCCATTCCGGAATGCCTTGTTTTTTTTCTGGTCAAAAACAGCTTCAATATCCTTGTCCAGAGGGCGGATCCAGTTCGGATGCCCTGCATAGATTCGGAGAGGCAATTGCAGAAATTCTTTAATCTGAATGGCGGATTGAACTATTTCGATCTTCATCGGTCGGTTCCGGGATGGTTTGGGTTAGTTTAAAAAAGGATGACGTTGGAAGGAATGGTTGGGATCCAGCATATACCGCCAGGTGATCAGTCGCCTGCTTTCAGTAGCGCCCAGATTTCGGGAGATGTTCAACATTTTCTGGTTGAAATCGCCCTGCCATAACAATTCCAGTTCTTTATAACGCCCTTGTTTCTTAATTACTTTTTCTGCTTCAACAATCATGTAATAATCGATACCGGTTCCCTGGAAAGCAGGCACGATTCCATAGATGATTCCTATGAAGCGATTACAGGTTCCGGTTTTTAAATGGTAGATGAGCCGCAGTTTATTCAACCAGTTTAATTCGCCTTTGAAAAAGCGAAAAATCTGGTTGAGGTCCGGGATATTGATCCACATGGCAACCGGTTCATTGTTGTGATAGGTCACCCAGGCTATTTTCTCATCCATAATAGCCTGCATACTTTTGAATAATGCAATGGCCTGCCGCTCGGGCATTTCTTTATTGCCTTCGTGTTTAGCCCAGGCCTCATTGTAAATTTTACAAAAATCGACAGCATATTTTTCCAGGTTTTTTTTCTCGACCATCCTTGCCTGGAAAGCCGGATCTGCAGCAAATTTCCGATGTGCTTCATAAAATTTAGGCTGCAACTGCGTGGCACTGCCGGCTACGTCCATACGAAAACAAAGCTGGTTGTAAAAAACCTGAAATCCGTAGTTTTCAAATAATGTTTTATAATAAGGCGGATTATAATTCATGCCATAGGGAGGAGGTTGATAACCTTCTGCCAGCATTCCCCAGAATTTGTCACGTTCGCCGAAATTAATGGGGCCATCCATTGCAATCATTCCATTCTCTCTCAGCCAGCCTGCTGCTGTGTTAAACAGTAGGTTGGCAGCTTCCTGGTCATCAATGCAATCGAAAAATCCAAATCCGCCAACCGCGCCCGTATCACCTTTCGATTTATACTTTGGATTGATAAAGGCAGCAATTCTGCCAGCAAATTTTCCATTCTCCAATTGAAGCAGCCATCTCCGGGCCTGACCCTGGCGAAACAATTTATTCTTTTCCGGATTGAACACGGCCTCCACATCCTGGTTCAGGGGCTGTACAAAATCCGGATTCTGCTGATTAACCTGCAGGTGTACCTGCAGGAACGCTTTTTCGTGTGCTGGATCGTCTACCGGTACTATTTTCATGCTATTCATTTATGATCCTTGCCTAAAAATGGCAAGTTAAAACGAACAGGCCTATTTTTCTTTCTTTTTACTACTGGTGTGGTTTGCTGATACTCCCAATAATAAATTTTTAACAATATGAGGAAATAGGAAATCAGGAGCGGACCAAAAATGAGGCCGGGTAACTGAAAGAATTTTAATCCCATTATTACCCCTAATACCGTTACGATAGGATGGGTATCTGCCATACGTTTGGCCAGCAGGAAACGCACCACATTATCCACACTGCCCATGATAATGGCCCCCCATCCGACCAGGAAAAACCCTTGTCCGATATGACCTGTAGCCATCAGGTAAATGGCCGCGGGAATCCATACAATGGCACAACCTACAATAGGAATAATGGAGGCAAAACCGGTGATTATGGCCCAAAAACCGGCTTCCGGCAGGTGAATCACCTTATAAGCTGCGTATCCGGTAAGGCCCTGTGCTATTGCGATCATCGGTATACCCACGGAATTGCTAAAAGTTTGTGCCACTAGTTCACGTCCGAAGAGTTCAATTTTCTGACGGGGAAAAGGCAGGTAAAAAATAATGGCTGCCTCCATCCTGTTTACATTCATGATCATGAAGTACAGGAAAAAGTACATCATGGTAATGGTGCTGAAAAAATTCAGACTGTTGTTCAGCACTGCCGTCATGAGATTGGTTGCATTGGTCTGGATTTTCTCCATATTGGAAGGGGATAGCAACTGAACGCCGAACTGTTTGGAAACCTGTGTATCGAATTTTTTGAGGGTTTGAAAAATAAGGTCCGGATTTTCAAGAAAGCCTCCGATTTTTTTATAAACCATCGTTATAAAAAGAGTCATAGGACCCATGATGATGATCAGGGTCATCAGAATGATGAACACAGCGGTGATGGATTTACCCCATCCTTTTTTCTTGGTCAGGTATTCAACTGTGGGCTTGCTTAAAACATAAAACATGACTGCTCCAAGAAAGGCGGTAAAAAACTGGATCAGGCTATACAGGAGCATCAGGCCAAATACAAGTATGATGGCCAGAAAAAAATACCGGTTGATTTTGTGGTCCTGCCTTATTTCCATGTTGGGTTTATTTGTCCGTTCGGAAGTTGTAATTTTAAACAAGTTAGTTCTATAAAATAGTATGCCATGAGTGACCAGTCAAAATTTATTGCCGGATTATTGCTAGGCGCCGCTGCCGGTGCTGCCCTGGCTTACCTGCTAACAAGTGATAAGGGAAAGGAAATTGTAGAAGAAATCAAAACAGCAGCTGCAGAAGCCGGAGAGGAAGTGAAAACCGCAGCCGGAAAGATAGAAGCGGAATTGAATGAAGCGCTGGAAAAAGGTAAACAATGGGCAAGCGATTTACAATCGCGTACTGATTCCTTCACCTCCTGAATATTATTGTATGAGCGAAGCACAGGAACCCGGGTATTTCGAAAAGCTGGAAAACCAATTCCAGGACTATATCAACAACCGAATCTGGCTGGTTAAACTGGAGGCTACCGAAAAGGCGGCCCGTTTAACCTCGCTGGCGCTGATTATGCTTGTAGTTGCTGGCCTTGCTTTTTTTGTGCTTTTATTCATCAGCCTGATGGCTGGATATTATTTTGCGGAACTAACCGGTAGTTTATTTTATGGCTTCAGTATTGTTACCGGGATTTATATTCTCCTGCTGGTGCTGGTGCTGGTTTTTCGTAAAAACTATATCGGTCCTTTCCTGATCAATACGCTTATCCGACTTTTTTTAGAGAAAAAAAATGACGACGATGAAAGAGAACCGGGCACGCCCTAAAGATTATTCTCATATCAGCAATCTTGCCGAATTGACTGCGCATACCCGTGAATTGCGGGCTTCTGTCCGGCACCAGGAACGTGTTTTGCGGGAGCAGGTAAAAGCCCTTCCGTCAGAAGCATTTAAAGCAGGTACGAGCCGGCTTTTTTCGAGTAAACCAGGAGGAGGAATTGGTTGGCAGGGAGCGCTCACGGGGGTTGCGGTAACAGCCGGAACTGCACTGCTGGGCTCCTTTTTGACAAAGAAAGCAACGGCGGCTGTTGCAGGTAAGGCAGGTATGGGGCTGGCCAAATCCGGGCTGGTTGCCTTAGCACCTGTGTTACTAAAATTACTGACACGTAAAAAGCGGACTACTTAAACATCTTAGCCATCATTTTTTTGTCGTGACCATAGATATCGTCACGGAAATTAAGCCTGCCTTCCCGATCAACCCATGCGGTGAAGTATCCTATAAAAACTGGCACTTCCTTTTTTAAGGTCACAAATCTTTCCTTGCCGGCATTCATCGCTTTGTCAATCGCAGTTTCCGTCCAGGTGCTGTCTGAACGTAACAACCAGTTTGCCATCCATACGGGTTCGGAAATCCGGATACAGCCATGACTGAAAGCGCGCTTATCCTGCTTGAATAGATTTTTGCTGGGTGTATCATGCAGGTAAATACTGAAATTGTTTGGGAAAAGGAATTTTACCAGTCCCAGTGAGTTCTGCGGACCAGGTTTTTGGCGAACCTGGCCGTTCCCGTACTGCTCCATATTATTCCGCCTGAGGTAGGAGGGGTCCCTGGCGATAGCAGGCAGTACTTCTTTTTTGAGAATGCCTGGTGGCACATTCCAATAGGGACTGAATACCACGTATTTCAGATTGCCGGTAAAGATTACCGTGTTATTGGTGGCGGTGCCGACAACAACATTCATGTTATGTGCATACTGCCCATTTTCATATACATGCAGCTTGAATTCAGGAATATTTACCAGTATATAATCCGAGGCTGGTTCACGGGGAACCCAACGGATTCGTTCCATATTAACCAGGATTTGCCGGATGCGGTAATCAAGGGGCTGGCTCAACTCGCGCAGTGTACTGCCGCCAATCACACCGTCTTCTTTAAGGCCGTATCTCGATTGGAATCTTTTTATTGCCAGTTCCAGGCTTTCGTCGAAGATATTTCCAGAATCGGCAACGGGTAAATCGCCCAATAGAGAAAGTTTATTTTTCAATTGAATAACGGCTTTTCCGGTGTCTCCCTTAACCAGTTTTTTGGCAGTTATATCGAGTGGGGTCCAGGAACTAAGCCGCTCTATTTCATAATATTTTTTTAGTTGATCCCGTAGCAGTGCATATTGGCGGTTTACTGGTTCATAGCGGTTGATATCTTTTCCTTTTTCCTTCACCAGGGTATCAAGCATAGAAAGTATATCTACCCGCTTACGGGGAATAAACCAACTCAGATCACGGGCATTTAGCTGACGGTCGCCCATATAGGCCTTAGCAGCATATCGAAAAAACTGCAGTGTGAGTTGCCATTCTACCCGCTGCCGGGCTGAATCGGGAACAGCTGTCATGCCGTTGACCTGTACTGAATCTGCCCAGGCTTGCAGGTAAGGATTATAAATGGAGCTATCCCGGCTGTATTCCAGGTAATTCGCCTGCAGGTTCCAGAAATGGAGGGCCTGTTCAGCCACACCCGAACTGTCGAACCAGGCAAACTGATAATTTCGCTGGTTGTAAAAATTGCGGACCAATTGCCGGGCTGTATCGGGCATGGAGCGTTCATCCAGGAATTTTTCCAGTGATGCGCTATCGAAAAACAGGGTGGAGAAAGCATTCTGGCCGGTGATGCCTGTATCGCGGATAACAGGAGACTGGCCATTGGCTGAAGGCTCCAGGCAGGCTGAAAGCAGGCTTAAAAAAAAGACTGAAATCAAAAAAAAGAAAGGCCAGCACGAGCTGGAAAGGTATCTTTGGCGCCGATTCATAAAAGGATTAAGTCAATGGTTTGGGGTAAAGGTAGGAATCCTTCAAATTCCTTTAGGAAATGATGGATTTTAGCTGCCAACCCTTACCTTTGCGGCAAAATTCGAAAACCTCACCTAAAAAGGTCTTCATATATGTCAACGAAAGGAAAGATCAAACAAATCATCGGGGCCGTACTGGACGTGCAGTTCGATGGCAAACTGCCAGAAATTCTCAATGCCCTTGAAATCAAGCGTCCGAATGCGGATCCGCTGGTGCTGGAAGTACAGCAACACCTTGGAGAAGACAGCGTACGCTGTATCGCGATGGATGGTACCGAAGGTCTGGTACGTGGAATGGAAGTTGTTGACACTGGTAAGCCGATCGCAATGCCGGTTGGAGATGGAATCTATGGTCGTCTGTTTAATGTAACCGGTGATCCAATTGATGGATTGCCTGCAATTGATAAAACAAATGGTCGCCCGATCCACGCTAAACCACCATTGTTCGAAAACCTGAGTACTTCAACTGAAATCCTTTACACTGGTATTAAGGTTATTGACCTGATTGAGCCTTATGCTAAAGGTGGTAAAATCGGTCTGTTCGGTGGTGCGGGTGTAGGTAAAACCGTTTTGATCCAGGAATTGATCAACAATATCGCAAAAGGGCACGGTGGTTTATCCGTATTTGCGGGAGTTGGTGAGCGTACCCGTGAGGGAAATGACCTGATGCGTGAAATGATCGAAGCAGGTATCATGAAATATGGTGAAGCCTTTAAGCATAGCATGGAAGAAGGCGGATGGGACCTTGAAAAAGTAAACCTCGAAGAACTGAAAGAATCCAAAGCGACTTTCGTATTCGGACAGATGAACGAACCTCCCGGGGCTCGTGCACGTGTGGCATTGAGCGGACTGACGATTGCGGAATACTTCCGTGATGGTGATGGTACCGGAAAAGGAAAAGACATCCTGTTCTTCGTTGACAATATCTTCCGTTTCACCCAGGCAGGTTCTGAAGTATCGGCGCTGTTGGGACGTATGCCATCTGCGGTGGGATACCAGCCTACCCTGGCAACAGAAATGGGATTGATGCAGGAACGAATCACATCTACTAAAAATGGTTCTATTACCTCCGTACAGGCGGTATACGTACCTGCGGATGACTTGACGGATCCCGCTCCGGCAACTACCTTCGCCCACCTGGATGCAACTACGGTATTGAGCCGTAAAATCGCTGACCTTGGTATCTATCCTGCGGTGGATCCCCTGGATTCAACCAGCCGTATCCTGACTCCCCTGATTGTTGGTGATGCGCACTATAATACTGCTAACCGCGTGAAGTTGATCCTTCAGCGTTATAAGGAACTTCAGGATATCATTGCGATCCTCGGTATGGATGAATTGAGCGATGAAGATAAAATGACCGTACAGCGCGCCCGTAAAGTGCAGCGTTTCCTTAGCCAGCCCTTCTTCGTGGCTGAGCAGTTCACTGGTCTGAAAGGAGTATTTGTAAGCATCGAGGATACAATTCGTGGATTTAACATGATCATGGATGGTGAAGTGGATGAGTATCCGGAAGCTGCTTTCAACCTGGTAGGTACCATTGAAGACGCGATCGAAAAAGGTAAGAAGCTCCTGGCACAGGCACAGGGATAAGACAGGAATTGTTCCGAATCATTGAAACGAACGTATGAACTTAGAAATATTGACCCCAGAACGCAAGCTCTATTCAGGTGATGTGTACGGAGTACAGTTGCCTGGTGTGGACGGATTGTTTGAGGTTCTCGAAAAACACGCACCTATGGTAAGTGCGCTCAAGGCAGGTAAGCTGAAAGTGTTGAAAGACAAGCAGCAAGCTGATACCGAGCAGTATTCCATCCAGGGTGGCTTTGTGGAAGTTTTTCAGAACAAGGTGACCGTTTTAGTGGAAGGGGCCATACCTATGAATGATTAACACCAAGTGTCTTTTGGAATAACTAATCCCGCAGTTAACAGCTGCGGGATTTTTTTTCGGTTACTGGTTGCAGCTATATTTTCATTTTTTTGCTCTTGTAAGAAAAGGCCGTATGAAGAAACACCTGCTTTTGCCTTTCCTTATCCTTTGGGGCTTCAACAGTTATACACAACCGAAACGGGTAACTGCGGATACTAAAATTGAATCCGTAACCGTCTTTCTGAAAGGAGCGGAGGTTAAAAGAATCGGAACAGTTGCAGTACCACTTGGTAAATCAGAACTGGTATTGCAGGGAATCTCTACAGATATTGAATCGCCCAGTGTTCAGGTAAAACTGGAAGGAGATCTTACCATTCTTTCAGTTGGCGTTCGAAAGAATTTTTTGCAGGAAGAAAAGATACGTGAGGAAGTAAAGCAATTGCAGGACCAGATTGATGGCATTGAAGATAAGCAATCGCGCCAGCGCAAAATGCTGGAAGTATTGAAGCAGGAAGAAGCCATGCTGGTGAGAAACCAGGAATTAAAATCAGGAACAGTTGCTGTTAAGCCGGCTGATCTGAAAGCCGCCCTGGATTTCCAACGAGAGCGGTTGGAAGAGTTGTATAACAAGCAACTGGAAATTGAAAAAAGCCAGGTGAAACTGGAAAAGGACAAACAGTCTTTGCGGAACCAGGCCAATGAGATGAACAGTATACGAAATCTGGCGGTAAATGAAATTTATGCGGTAGTCGAATGCCGCCGTGCAGGGCTGGTACCATTGTCGACAACTTACCTGGTAAATAAAGCGGGATGGCATCCTTCCTATTCCATCGCGGTGAAAGATATCAGCGCACCTCTGGAGATACAGTTTGTGGCAAATGTATACCAGTCGAGCGGAGAGGTGTGGAAGGATATTAAGCTGGCATTGTCTAGTGGAAATCCGTCCCAGAATAATGAGAAGCCACAGCTGGAACCCTGGTATTTGAGGTATTGGACGCCGCCACAACGGGTTTTATCGGGACGACCAATAAGTGATCAATTAGCAGGCAGAGTTGCAGGTTTGCAAATCCAAAATAATGAATTGAATGAAGTGGTGGTAGTGGGATATGGCCAGGAAAACAAAAAGGCAATGACCGCAAAACCTCTCGAAATAACCACTGCCTACCAGCCCACCACTACCAAATACGAAATCAAGGAAATTTATACCATCCCCAATGATGGTAAAGTAGCTACCATTGATGTGAAGAAATCTTCGCTGCCTGCGGTATATGAATATTATGCCGCACCCAAACTGGAGGAGGCGGCCTATCTGACAGCCCGGATCACGAACTGGCAGGAGTTGGAATTGATGGCCGGCGAAGCCAACCTGTTTTTTGAGGGCACGTTTCTGGGCAAGAGTTTTATAGATCCTGCTCTGGCGGAAGATACGCTCTTTCTGTCGCTCGGACGGGATGCGAATGTAATAGTGAAGCGCACGCTGGTAAAGGATTTCAGCTCGAAACGATTCATGGGTGGAAACAAATCTGAAAGCAAACAATTTGAACTGAGTGTACGCAATAATAAAAAACAACCCATTACAATTTTACTGGAGGATCAATTTCCGATTTCCACTATGAAAGAGATTGAAGTGGAGCGGGATGGGCATGATGGCGGTCGGCTGAATAGTGAAACCGGATTGGTAAGTTGGAACCTTGCGGTAGTGCCGGGAGCAGAACAGAAGAAAACCATTCGGTTTACAGTAAAATATCCAAAAGAAAAACGTCTGAAACTGGATTGATTTCGTAGGTATACTAAAACCGTTCAAACACGTCTGAATAAACCGTTTTATCACGCTGGCAGTTGATTCGTTCCCTTTGTACTTTCACTCCGGGAACCAGCCAAAGACGAAGAGTGAATACGTGAGAAGGAAATTGGCTGGAGGGGTAGTAAGTGGAACAAAAAACCGGACTTCAATGAAGTGCCGGTTTTTTGTTTAGTTTAATTGCGGATCGATGGGATAATTGATCAGCTGCTCGTATTCTCCTCCCAGGTCTTTCAGGGCTTCTTTCCAGACGGCATTCTGATCTATCTCAAAAACCAATCGTTGGTTGCCTTTGGAGGTGATCCAGGACTTTTCTTTCAATTCATTTAGTAATTGTCCTTCAGACCAACCGGAATACCCAATAAAAAAGCGGATACCCCGGGGTGTTATTTCGTTATCGCGTAAAAGCTGTACGGCAGTTTCGAAATCTCCTCCCCAATAAATACCCTCCGCCACTTCAAAACCTCCTGGAATCAGATCCGGATACTGATGCAAAAAATGGATGGTATCAACCTGTACTGGTCCGCCGTAATAAACCGGTAAGGGCATGCCCTCTGCACTGGCCATCAACTGATCCAGTGTGAAATCATACAAACGGTTTAAAACAAACCCGAAACTGCCCTCTTCCTGGTGTTCACAAAGAAAAACCACCGTACGCATGAAATTAGGGTCCTTCAGAAAAGGATCCGCTATTAAAAGGGTTCCTGCAGCAGGTAAGATTTGTGTCATACAGTTAATTTATGGAATATTGGGAAATAGAACAATATTTGTTCAGGATCGCCTATAAACAACTGTTAATTCACAGCAGGAATACAGGGGCAGATAGGCCAAATCATTAACCAACGCTATTTTTGTCGGAATGAAGCGAATTTTTCCTTTGATCATTTTACTGGTGGCTCTTTCCCTGGTTGGCATCATTGTCATCCAGATATCCTGGTTCCGGAGTATGCTGGTCGTGAAGGAAGAACAGCTGGCGGATAATATCGTCAAAGCAATGGGGCAAACGGGAGAGGAGCTAATGGCTCAGAAAGGAACCCTGCCATCGCTGAAAAACAGGAGGCTTCGACCCAATCTGAGCTGGCCTTCTGATCAGTTGATGATGGAGTTGATGAAGCCATCCACCATTTCCGAGAAATTCACGCCCTTCGAAGTGCAGGAGAAGTTGAGAAAAAATTTCAATGCCTTTGGTTTGAAGGATACCCGTTTTGAATTCCTGATCACTTCAGATGCTGGTTTTCTGACGTATGATGAACTTCGCTCGCCGGGATTCGACAAAGTATTTGAAGATACTGTACGAAACCGCCGGTTTATTTATCCCTTACTAATACCGGGTGGGAGCAATATGGAAGGACTGGTTCCGGAGGAAGCGATGGTAGTAGTGGTGCCCAATGTAAAAAATATTGTATTTAAGGAGCTGCGATGGATGCTGAGTGGCGCCATCCTGTTCACTCTTATTTTACTGGCGGCATTTTATGTTACAGTTAGTGCCCTGTTGCGTCAGAAAAAACTCAGCGAAATCAAAAACGATTTCATTAACAACATGACGCATGAATTCAAAACACCACTCGCAACGATCTCGCTGGCAGTAGATGCCTTGCGAACAGAAAAGGTTTCCAACGATAAAGAGAAGATGCAATATTTCACTGGCATCATCAAGGAAGAAAACAAACGCATGAACAAACAGGTGGAAACCATTCTGCAGGCTGCGCTTATGGACCGGCAGGAAATCAATCTGAATAAAAAGCCGGTACATGTGCATGCAGTGATTGAACAGGTATTAGAGAATTTTGATCTGCAGTTACAGCATAAGAATGGGTATGCAGACCTGCACCTGAATGCGAAGAATGATCTGATCATGGCAGATGAAGTTCATTTCACTAACCTGATCAATAACCTGGTTGACAATGCAGTAAAATATTCCAAAGACAACCTGGTGTTAAAACTCTACACCAGTTCCAATGCAAGGGGTATTGTGATTCGCATTGAGGACAATGGCATTGGAATGAGCAAGGAAAGTGTGAAGCGGATTTTCGAAAAATTCTACCGCGTTCATACCGGCAATCTGCACAATGTAAAAGGATTTGGACTCGGACTCAGTTATGTGAAAACCATTGTGGATGCCCACCAGGGTAAAATCAAAGTGGATAGCACCCTTGGAAAAGGAACCGCTTTCACCATCGAAATGCCCTATAGCAAAGAATCCTGATTATTGTTTACACCAGAGCAGTGAACCGTCGCCATAACTAAGGAAACGGAATTCATGATCAAGTGCATATTGATAGATTTTTTTCCAATCCTCTCCAACAACAGCAGCAATCAGCAATAATAATGTAGATTGAGGTTGGTGAAAATTTGTGATAAGTCCCTTTATCATACGGATAGTATAACCGGGTGTGATGAGGATTTGTGTTTTGCAGATAAGACAATCCAATTGGCGGTTATCCATCCAGGTTAGTAAGGATTGTATTGCCTCTTTTGCAGGCAACGACTTTTGCATCCACTCATCATATACTTCCCACTGGTTAATACTGAGTTCTCCGATTGTAGCCTCGGGCATATAATGTGCCTTTACTCCCATCCAATAAAGGGTTTCCAGTGTTCTGAGCGAAGTGGTTCCAACTGCTATTAGTTGATCAGCCTGTTGCTGAAGGTTTTTAATGGAGTCCCGGCTAACATCAATGTACTCGGCATGCATATCATGCCCCTGCATGGTATCGGATTTTACCGGTTGAAAAGTTCCGGCACCAACGTGCAGGGTAACCATTTCTTTACATATGTTCTTTTCCGTTAGTTGATCCAGAAGTGATTGGGTAAAATGAAGTCCTGCCGTTGGTGCCGCTACAGATCCTTCTGTTTCTGCGTATACGGTTTGATACCGTTGTTCGTCAGTACTGTCGGCCGCTCTTTTGATATAGGGGGGGATTGGCACTTTCCCGGCGAGGTGTAATACTTCTGCAAAACTTAGCGCGGCTTGGTTCCAGGAGAACCGGATCAGGTATTCACCGGATCGTTTTTCAGCGAGCCTGGCTTCCAGTTTCAGGCCGGATTCCGATTCCAGTTCCAATACCTGTCCATCTTTCCATTTGGCTGCTCCTCCCACCAGGCAAACCCAGTATACATCCCCTTTCTGTAACATCGCAGTGGTAATATCGGGGTATCGTTTATCCGGCTCCAGGCAGAACAATTCCAGTGCTCCTCCTGTAGGTTTACGGAATGCAAGGCGGGCCTGTACAACCTTGGTGTTGTTAAATACCAGGGTGTAGCCGGATGGGATCATTACCGGTAGTTCCCGATAGGTATATTCAGATAGTTTGCCAGCCTTATATACCAGCAGTTTCGAGGCATCTCTTTCTGCCAGTGGATACAAGGCTATCCGCTCTTCAGGCAGATCATATCGGAACGCTTCAATTCGAATAGAACGGGGGGTTTCTGAAATAGCCATGAGGGCGCAAATTTCTGCAAAATAGTCGAATATTCAGCTTATCCACAGCTATTCACACTCAATTCACAGTCAGCTCAGGGGTTTACCCACATTTTCCGCGGAAACGTAGATCTACTAAGGGTTTGACGTAAATCTCCCATGTGGATAAAATAAAGCATCCAAAATTTCTCCCGTAAGTGGGAAAAAGTGTTATTTTGTGGTAATAAATGTCAAAATCAGGGCATATAGCGATAAATGAAAGGTTTTCTGGGCGAATACGAAGCAACGCTGGACGCCAAAGGGCGCTTCCTCCTCCCGGCCGGGCTGAAAAAGCAACTGCCGGAGAACGCGATGCCATTCGTCATTAACCGTGGGTTTGAAAAATGCCTCACCTTATATCCCCAGACCAGCTGGGAACCGATATATGCGCAGATCAGCAAGCTGAATGATTTTGACCCCAAAGTACGGGAATTCAGAAGGTTTTTCATGAACGGGGCCACAGAGGTGGAGCCCGATACAGCCGGAAGGTTACTATTGCCTCCCAATCTGAAAGAGTATGCAGGGCTATCCAAAGACATCGTACTGGTGTCGGCGGTTGACAAAATTGAGATTTGGGACAGTGCGACCTACAAGAAGTTCTTTGAATCGTTTTCAGCTGACAGTTTCAGCAGCCTGGCACAACAGGTAATGGGTGGTGGAAACGGAAACGGGGTTTGATATGCAGGAGGAAGCTTACCATATACCGGTACTGCTTGCCGAATGCCTGGATGCCCTGCAGATTGATCCGGCTGGTACCTATGTGGATTGCACCTTCGGTGGAGGCGGGCATTCCAGGGCCATACTGGAGAACCTGGGTCCGGATGGCCGATTGGTTGCCTTTGACCAGGATGCGGATGCCGCACAAAACCTGCCGGATGATCCGAGGGTCTTGTTTGTGCCGCATAATTTCCGGCACCTGCAACGGTTTCTGCGCCTGCATAAAATTGGCAGTGTGAACGGGGTGCTGGCGGATCTGGGGGTGAGCAGTCACCAGTTTGATGAAGCCGAACGTGGTTTTTCCATTCGCTTTGATGCCGACCTGGACATGCGCATGGATGCCCGTTCTGAACGAACTGCTGCGCAGCTTTTACAAACTTACTCTGAACAGCAACTGCATAAATTATTTGAGCAGTACGGAGAAGTAACAAATGCCAGAACGCTTGCAAAAACCATTGTTACCCTCAGGGCTACGATGCCGATGCAAACGATCCAGCAGTTCAAAGCTGCCATTCAGGGTGTGGTGAAAGGCAATCCGAATAAATACCTCGCGCAGGTTTTCCAGGCGCTGCGGATTGAGGTGAATGATGAGATGGGGGCGCTGAAAGAATTACTGGAGCAATTGCCTGAAGTATTGGTGCAGGGTGGGAGAGCGGCAATCATCACCTTTCATTCCCTGGAAGATCGACTGGTGAAACAGTTTTTCAAACAGGGAAGTTTTGAACCGGAGGAAGATCATCCTTTTGAAAACAAAAAACAGTTGAGTCTGCTGAAAGTGATAACGAAAAAGCCCATTGTACCAACAATGGAAGAACAAAAAAGAAACAGCCGATCCCGGAGTGCAAAACTCAGGGTGGCAGAAAGAATATAAAGACGGTCTATATCGTAGTAGTGAAATGTTAATGTCCTATTGATCAACCAGCCAGTCGTATGAAAAAACAAAACGACAAAAAAGAAAAAAGATTCCGGATCAACTACCAGGCGGTAGTGCAAAACCTGCCTTTTTTTCTTTTCTTGAGTGCACTGGCCGTGGTGTATATCTACAACGGACACTATTCTGATAAGATTATCAAATCCATCAGCAGAACCAATAAGGAATTAAAGGAACTGCAGTTTGAATATAAAACGATTAAAAGTGAGGTGATGTTTCGCAGCAAGCAAACGGAGGTTGCGAAGGCGGTAGCTCCACTTGGATTAATGGAATTAACAACGCCTCCGGTGGTCATTAAAAAAGATGCCGGACAATAATAAAAACAGAAACCTAATCGACCGGCGCTGTGGAAGTAAAACGCGACATACTGTGGAGAGTGTACCTGTGTTTTATCGGTATGGTAGTGTTTGCATTTCTGGTGATTGGGAAAGCTCTTTACATACAACAGGCTGAAGGCGCCTACTGGAGAAGCAAAAGCGACAGTTTGCATACGCGGATCATCAATTTGGATGCAGATAGGGGTACCATCTACAGTGAAGACGGGAGCATGCTGAGTACTTCGATACCCTATTTCAATATTTATATTGATTTCGGTGCCGAAGGTTTGAGAGATAAAAACGGAAAACGGTTTCGTGAACATCTCGATTCACTCAGTTATTCGCTGGCCGGTCTTTTTCAGGACAAATCTGCGGATGGTTACAAAAAACTGCTGCAAGCCGGCTACCGGAAAAAAGATCGCTATTTTCTACTGAAGAAAAATATCGATTTCGAGCAGTACAAACAACTGCGGGAATTTCCACTGGTACGACTTGGCAGAAATAAAAGCGGATTTATTGCAGAGGTAAAAAGCAGGCGATTGAATCCCTTTGGTATGCTGGCGAACAGGACGATCGGACTGGCGAGAGAAAATGCGCAGAATGTTGGTCTCGAAAGAACCTATGATAGTCTGCTTAAAGGAGAAACAGGAAAAAGGCTGGTTCGTTTCATCGCAGGAGGTGTGGCAGTTCCGGTAGAAGGTTACGAAGTAGAGCCGGAAAATGGAAAGGATCTGATCACCACACTGAATGTAAATATCCAGGACATCGCTCAACAGGCCTTGCTCAAAATGATGATTGAGAATGAAGCGGTAAATGGTACCTGCATTGTGATGGAAGTCGCCACAGGAAAAATCAAAGCGATTGCCAACCTGGGAAAAAGAGGAGAAGGTGAATACTGGGAGGATCTGAATTATGCGATCCGTGCTTCTGAACCTGGTTCTACGTTCAAACTGGCAACCATGCTGGCGGTTCTGGAAGATGGCAAGGCGAATCTTGGATCACAGGTAAACCTCGAAAATGGCGTATGGCAGGTAAACCGGAGAACGGTGTACGACAGTGAACGTCACAAACGGACCAATGTATCGCTTCAGCAGGCTTTTGAGTTGAGCAGTAATGTGGGAATGGCAAAAATGGTGATGCAGCATTACAGCGGTAATCCGGAGAAGTTCATCGGTCATTTGAAGCGGTTACGCTTACATGAAGTTTCAGGGATTGATCTGGTGGGTGAAACACAGCCCATCATTAAGACCCCGAAATCCAAAACATGGAGTGCTACTTCGCTGCCCTGGATGTCGTTTGGGTATGAAGTGCTGGTGAGTCCGCTGCAAACCCTGATGTTATACAACGCGGTGGCAAATAACGGTAAGATGATGCGGCCTTACCTGGTGCAGGAAGTACAGCAGGATGGCAGGACGATTTGGAACAGGGAGCCGGAAGTGATGGTGGAATCGATTTGCAAGGAAACAACACTGAAACAACTGAAGACGAGCCTGGAAGGTGTGGTGTTGAACGGTACTGCAAAATCACTTTCTACACCGTATTACAGCATCGCGGGAAAAACAGGAACAGCCCTGGTAGCGAACGGAAGCAGAGGATACGCAGATCATATTTATCAGTCATCGTTTGCTGGTTATTTTCCGGCGGACAACCCAAGATATAGTTGCATTGTGGTAATTAAAAACAAACCCTTTGCTGCAAAATATTACGGCGGAACGGTAGCCGGACCGGTATTCCGGGAAATTGCCGATAAGCTCTTTGCATTGGAGGCACAGCAGCTACCTGTTCAGACAGTGTCTTTGCCAAAGCCCGACAGCAGTAAGTTTCGTTATGCCGGAGCAAATGAAAAAATGAAGACGGTTATGCAAACGCTGAGCTTGCCGTACAAAGACAGTGCTGCTCAAACGGATTGGGCAGTGCTCGAAGCAGATGAAAATTATCGCTCGGTTGTAAAAGCATTGGATGCAAAAAACTCCGGACAAATGCCGGATCTGAAGGGAATGGGATTAAGAGATGCGCTTTTCCTGCTGGAAGAAAGAAAACTGAAAGTGCAGGTAAAGGGTAAAGGAAAAGTGATCAGCCAGTCGCTGGCTCCGGGAAGCATGATTCAACCAAAACAAACGATTACGATTGAATTGAATTGATGACCAGTTTGCAGGATATATTATATGGGGTTTCGATCCGCTCGGTGCAGGGAAACCTGCTTACGGAGCCGAAGGATCTGCAGATTGATTCGAGAAAAATAGTATCCGGTTCCTGTTTTATAGCCATTAAAGGAGTGCAGGCGGATGGTCACCAGTTCATTGAAAAAGCGGTTGCAGCAGGTGCGGGTTCGGTAATTGCGGAAGTGCTGCCGGCTGAATTGAAAGAAGGAGTGGTGTATGTGCAGGTGGCAGATAGTTCAGTAGCAGCAGGTGTGATGGCCTCCAATTTTTACGGGCAGCCATCCAGTAAGTTAAAACTGGTTGGTGTAACCGGTACCAATGGAAAAACAACGGTTGCGACCCTCTTGTACAAGCTCTTTACTTCATTGGGATATGATTGCGGATTGATCAGTACGGTGAATAATGTAATCGCTGGTGAAGTGATCGAAGCAACTCATACAACACCGGATGCGATCCAGCTGCAGGCTTTGCTGAAGCGGATGGTTGACAAAGGTTGCCAGTATGCATTCATGGAAGTAAGTTCTCATGCCATTCATCAGAACCGAATTGCAGGATTGGAATTTGCGGGCGGAATGTTCACCAATATCACACATGATCACCTGGATTATCATAAAACCTTTGATGAATATATCAGGGTGAAGAAAAAGTTCTTTGATGAGTTGCCTGCTTCGGCTTTTGCGATCAGCAACCTGGATGATAAACGTGGAATGGTAATGCTGCAAAATACGCTTGCCAGCAAGCAGTTCTACAGTTTGCGTTCGATGGCTGAATTCAAAGGGAAGATACTTGAGAATGGACTCACCGGATTGCTGATGACAATCAATGACCAGGAAGTTCATTTCAGGTTGATTGGAGAGTTTAATGCGTACAATCTGCTGGCTGTATATGGTGCTGCCATTAACCTGGGAGAAAATAAACAGGAAGTATTGGAATGTTTGAGCAAATTATCGGGAGCAGAAGGAAGGTTTGATTACCAGGTGTCGCCGGTTGATAAGATCATTGGCATTGTGGACTATGCGCACACACCGGATGCCTTGCTGAATGTGTTGAAAACGATAAAACAACTGAAACAGGGAGAAGAGAAAGTGATTACGGTTGTTGGTTGCGGTGGTGATCGGGATAAAACCAAACGCCCGATCATGGGGCAGGTAGCCTGTGAGTTTAGCGATAAAGCGATTTTCACTTCCGACAATCCGAGATCAGAAGATCCTGATACGATTTTGCGAGATATGGAAGCGGATTTGAACTCGGCAGCAAGGAGAAAATTCATTTCGATCGCCGATCGGAGGCAAGCTATCAAAACAGCGTTTAGCCTGGCAGGGCCAGGTGATATCATACTGGTGGCAGGTAAAGGACACGAGCATTACCAGGAAATAAAAGGAGTGAAACATCACTTTAATGATAAGGAGGAGATGGAGCTTGTGATAAGGGAGCTTGGGAGATAGGGAGCATGGAAGATGGAGGAAAGGAAGAAGGGAAGAAAGGAGTAAAGGAAGATAAAACAAAGGAAACATTATAAAGATATTTTGAGTTTGAAAAGGGTAATTCATACTTCCCAATTCATACTTCCAAATTCTTAGGACGGTTACATTCAATCACAGTCATCGGCTGGACACCGGTGACACCAGTAACAAAACCATCATGCTGTACCACTTAATTGATTGGTTAAAGGAAATGGACATCCGAATCCCGGGAAGTGCGCTCTTGCAGTTTATCACTTCCCGGGTGTTACTGGCTGTGATTTTGTCGCTCGTCATCACAACGGTATTTGGAAAAAAGCTGATTAATTTTTTGCGGAACAAACAGGTGGGCGAGTCTGTCAGGGATCTTGGTTTAGCGGGGGAAGAGCAAAAGAAGGGAACGCCGACAATGGGCGGACTCATTATCATTCTTGCAATACTGCTACCCACGCTCTTGCTGGCTGATTTGAATAAAGCCTATGTGCGACTAATGATTTTTTCAACCATCTGGCTTGGTATTATCGGATTTGTGGACGACTACCTGAAACTGCGTGCTAAACAAATCGCACAGAAACAGGGTGTGGCATATAAGAAAGGGGATAAGGATGGATTGGCAGGCTGGTTTAAAATACTGGGACAGGTAGGGTTGGGCTTGATTATCGGTCTGACGCTTTTATTCAATGAAAATACAAAGGTTTGGAGAGAGTATAAAGGGGTGCCGGGTTCGGATGCCAATGTGAAAGTAGTGAAGCAGCAGAATACAGACCGGTATTTTGTAGAGGCAAATGAACCCATTACGACTATTCCGTTTGTAGCCGGACATGAATTCAATTATGCCAAATTGCTTCCGGAAGCAATAAGAGGATTCACCTCTGTCCTATATGTGTTAATTGTAATTTTTATAGTGACAGCTGTTTCTAACGGTGCAAATATCACGGATGGAATTGATGGCTTAGCAACAGGTGTCAGTGCTATAATTGGTGTTTGTTTAGGCGTATTTGCCTATGCGAGTGGTAATCTTTTACTGGCCGATTACCTGAACATAATGTATATCCCCAATCTTGGTGAACTATCGATTTTTATTGGAGCGATGACGGGGGCCTGTGTCGGATTTCTTTGGTACAATGCGTATCCTGCTCAGGTTTTCATGGGAGATACAGGAAGTTTAACGTTGGGAGGAATAATCGCAGCGCTGGCTATCATAGTGAGAAAAGAATTACTTATTCCCATCTTTTGCGGTGTATTCCTGGTGGAGAATCTGAGTGTAATGTTACAGGTGAGTTATTTCAAATACACCAAAAAGAAATACGGTGAAGGACGACGGATCTTTTTAATGAGTCCGCTTCATCACCATTATCAAAAGCTTGGTTATCACGAAAGCAAGATCGTAACACGGTTTTGGATCGTAACTATATTTTGCGTGATTTTCTCGATTGTAACCTTGAAAATCCGCTAGGAGAGTAGCGAAAAACCACCCGCCTGAGAAATTGATATTGTGGTGCAGTGAATCCTATGTTTATGAAAAGCCCCCGAATTGTGGGTAGCATGAATCAGCGAATGAATCAGTTTGTAGTCATATTGGGTGCCGGTGAAAGCGGTGTAGGTGCTGCCATTCTTGCTAAAAGAATGGGTTTCACCTGCCTGGTGAGTGATGCCGGAAAATTGCAGCCCCCTCATCGCGAAGAACTGAAGCAATTTGATATTGAATGGGAAGAAGGACATCATAATGAAGAACGCATACTCACGGCTGATATTGTGATTAAGAGTCCAGGTATTCCTGAAAAAAATTCCCTGGTAAAAAAAATCCGCGAGAAAGGTATTGAACTGATCAGTGAAATTGAATGGGCCTGGCGATACATAGGTGACAGTAAAGTAATCGCGATTACAGGAAGCAATGGAAAAACGACTACTACGGCATTGACCTATCATATCTGTAAACATGCGGGATTGGATTGTGCACTGGTTGGAAATATTGGTTACAGCTTTGCGAGGCAGATTGCACTGGATCCAAAGCCCTGGTATGTGGCAGAGGTGAGCAGTTTTCAACTGGATGACATAAAAGAGTTCAGGCCACATGTTGCAGTGCTAACAAATATTACAGAAGACCATTTAGACCGGTACGATTATCAGTTTATCAATTATATCCGGAGCAAATTCCGGATTACCATGAACCAGAGACCATCCGATTATTTCATCTACTGCGAGGATGATGAGGTAACGATGCAACATATAAATGAATTCCAACTACTATCTAACCCATTACCTATTAGTATGAGAAAAGAATTACTGCAGGGCGCTTTTATCAAAGAACAGGAAATGAACATTGCGACAAAAGATGAAAAATTCCAGATGAGCATTTATGATTTCGCGCTCAAAGGCAAACACAATCAATACAATACTATGGCAGCAGGGTTGGCTGCATCCGTTATCGGATTGCGCAAGGATAAGATCAGGGAAGCCATTCAATCCTTTGAAGCGCTGGAACATCGGATGGAAACCGTCGCCACCGTACGTGGGGTGGAATTTATCAACGATAGTAAGGCGACCAATGTGAACAGTACCTGGTATGCACTGGAAAGTATGAACAAGCCGGTTATCCTGATTTTGGGTGGAGTGGACAAAGGGAATGATTATTCTCTGCTCTTGGATCTGGTGAAAGAAAAAGTAAAAGCGATTGTATGCATGGGCGTGGACAACCGAAAAATCCAGGAGGCTTTTCAGAACCATGTACCGGTGATGGTGAATACGGGTAGTGCCGCAGAAGCCGTGCATTCTGCATTCCAGCTTTCTAACAAGGGCGATGTCGTATTGCTGAGTCCGGCTTGTGCCAGCTTCGACCTGTTTAAAAATTACGAAGACCGCGGCAAGCAATTCAAAGAGGCTGTTTTAGCGCTCTAACGTCTCACCCGTCCGGTGCCACCGGACGGGTGAAGAAAATTAACAACAATGAACCAACTCTTAAATAAAACCAAAGGCGATAAAGTGATCTGGGCACTGGTAGTGCTCCTGGCACTTATGTCGTTGCTGGTTATTTATAGTTCCACTGGTTCATTGGCCTATAAAATGTACAAGGGGAATACCGAAATCTATCTGTTCAAGCAGGTCGTGTTTATCGGTGTGGGACTGGTGCTGATTTATTTTTTTCACCAGGTGAATTATACCATTTATTCCCGTGTGTCGAAAGTGTTGTTCTGGCTGGTCATTCCACTCCTGATCTACACGTTGTTTTTTGGAGTTCGGCTGAATGAAGGAAGTCGCTGGATCAAACTGCCAATCATCAATCTGACCTTTCAAACATCCGACCTTGCAAAGCTGGTGTTGTTTATGTACCTGAGCCGGATGCTGAGTAAAAAACAGGAAGTAATCAAGGATTTCAAAAAAGGTTTTCTGCCGTTGATCATACCTGTTGGACTTGTATGTGTATTCATTGCTCCGGCGAATTTGTCTACAGCCTTATTGGTTGGCGCTACCAGCATGCTTTTGTTGTTTATTGGGAGAGCCAGTATGAAGCACCTGTTTTATACAGGACTAATTGCCATGATTCCGGTAGTGATCCTGGTTCTGATGGCAGTATGGCAGCACAAAGAAGGAAATGGTGTGGCACCGAAGGTGGAGAATCGCAATAAGCTAACGGCAAGGGTGGCTACCTGGGTAAACCGGGTGGAAAGCTTTATGTATGGAAGTGATCAGAAAAATGACGAAGACAATTACCAGGTTAACCAGGCAAAAATAGCGATCGCAAAAGGGGGCTGGATGGGATTAGGTCCGGGTAATAGTGAACAACGCAACTTTCTACCCCATCCGTATTCTGATTTTATATATGCAATCATCATAGAAGAATACGGAATTGCTGGAGGCGCATTTGTGTTGTTTGTATACCTCGTGTTTTTATTCCGGAGTATTCAATTGTTCCGGAAATGTCCCTTTGCCTTTGGTGCATTCCTTGCTTTGGCATTGAGTTTTACGCTCGTCATTCAGGCCATGACCAATATGGCGGTAAACGTGAACCTGTTTCCGGTAACAGGAGTAACACTTCCCCTGGTAAGTATGGGAGGAAGCAGCTTTTTATTTACCTGTACGGCGATTGGAATCATTTTGAGTGTATCCCGATTTGTAGAGAAAAATCAGTTGGAAGGAAAAGAAGAGGAAGAAGAGGAAGAAGAAACGCAAGACGAAAAGGAGGAAGCCCATGACTAAGCGCATCATCATAGCAGGAGGAGGAACTGGTGGGCATATCTTTCCGGCGGTGGCAGTGGCCAATGCCATAAAAAAACTGTCACCAGCAACCGAAATTCTGTTTGTGGGTGCCAAAGGAAAGATGGAAATGGAAAAAGTGCCGCAGGCTGGTTACCAGATAGAAGGACTTGATATTGCAGGATTCAATCGTACGGCACTCTGGAAAAACATTTCACTTCCCTTTAAACTCATCAAAAGTTTTTTTCAGGTACGCGGAATAGTTAACCGCTTTCAACCTGACCTGGTTTTTGGTGTTGGAGGATATTCCAGTTTTCCTGTGTTGAAATATGCACAGCAACAAGGGATTCCGACCTATTTGCATGAAGCAAATTCCTTTGCCGGTAAAACCAACCAGTTGCTTGGGAAGAATGCCAGTACCGTATTTGTTGCTACACCCGGGATGGAGAAATTTTTTCCGGCAGATAAAATTGTGGTGAGTGGAAATCCGGTGCGTTCCAACATCGTGAACTGCCAATTATCAAAAACGGATGCAGCCCGATTTTTTGGATTGGATCCGGAGCGCCCGATCCTGCTTTCGGTAGGTGGCAGCCTGGGGGCCAAAAGTATCAATGAGGCCATCGCGGCCGGATTGGATGCTTTACAAGCGGCAGGTATTCAGCTGATTTGGCAAACGGGTAAGCCATTTGCCGAGACCGCTAAAACGGCAACGGCTAACCGAAAAGGAATCTGGGTAAATGATTTTATTAAAGAGATGGAGTATGCTTATGCTGCAGCGGATGCGTTGATCTCCAGGGCCGGCGCTATGAGTATTGCTGAAATTTGTGTTGTTCATAAACCGGCCGTATTGGTTCCCTATCCTTATGCTGCAGAAGATCACCAAACCGTGAATGCCGGTTACCTGGTAAAAGAGGAAGCGGGGATTATGGTAAGGGATGGAGAGGCAGCCCAACAGCTGGTGGCTACAGCTATCCGGTTGATGGAAGACCCCGTGAAACGCGAATCCATGAAAAAAAAACTGGCCCTCCTGGCAATCCGGGATGCTGATGAATTAATTGCGAAACATTTATTACAATAAACTTGCTATCCGTTAAAGACATACAATCCGTTTATTTCATCGGTATCGGCGGTATCGGGATGAGTGCACTTGCGCGTTATTTCAATGCACTTGGGAAAATCGTTAGCGGATACGATAAAACGCCAACGCCCCTTACAGAACAACTGGAAGCGGAGGGAATTGCGATTCATTTTGAAGAAAACCTGGAACTGATTCCAAAGCAGCCGGATCTGGTGGTGTATACACCAGCTGTTCCGAAGCAACACGCCGAGCTGCTCTATTACCAGCAGCAGGAAGTACCTGTGCTGAAACGGAGCGAAGTATTGGGCATCATCAGTAACAGTTCATTCAATATCTGTATTGGTGGAACACATGGTAAAACCACTACCACTACAATGACAGCTCATGTGTTGCGACACACAGGTTATGGCTGTAATGCTTTTCTTGGAGGGATCAGTGTGAATTACCAGACCAATTTCTGGAGCGATCCACGAAATGTAGCAGTGATTGAAGCCGATGAATACGATCGCAGTTTTTTACGCCTGCATCCCGATATTGCCGTGATCAGTTCCATGGATCCGGATCACCTGGATATTTATGGAACAGAAAAAAATCTGCAGGACGCGTTCATTGAGTTTTCTCAAAAACTGAAACCGCAGGGACTATTATTCAGCAAATACGGATTGCCAAGATCCTCCGAGTTAAAAGCTGGTAATCATTTTACGTATAGCCTGGATAATACCAACGCCGATATCTATGCGAAAGATATCCATATGAAGGATGGCAGCTACACCTTTTCTGTGAAACTGCCGGATATCGAACTGAATGATGTAGCACTGCATATGGGCGGGTTGCATAATGTGGAGAATGCTTTGGTGGCGATCGCCATCGCGCAGCAGTTGGGAATTAGTCCGGAAAATATTAAAGAAGCGATTGCAGCCTTTAAAGGAGTAAAAAGAAGATTTGAGTATGTAGTGAAAAGTTCTCGCATGGTCTTTGTAGATGATTATGCACACCATCCGGAAGAATTGAATGCTTTGATTAAAGGAGCGAAAGCCTTGTTTCCGGATCGTGTCTGCACTGTAATTTTTCAACCGCATCTGTATTCAAGAACCCATGATTTGTCATCAGGTTTTGCTAAGGCACTCAACCAGGCTGATAAAGTGATGCTGTTGCCTATTTATCCGGCAAGAGAATTGCCAATGGAAGGAGTGGAAAGTGCGTTGATCGCGAATCAGATGCAAGCGGGAAAAGTTCAGCTGATTGAGAAAGCTGCTTTGCTGAATCAGATTAAAGAAACAGTGCTGAATAATAAAGAGCAATTGCATTTATTGATAACGGCCGGGGCTGGAGACATTGATGCGCTGGTTCTGCCGATTGCAAAATTAATTGAACAACATGCCGGGTAAAAAAATCAGTATACGAAAAGTATTGGTGGCCCTCAGCTGGATGCTGGTTGGCGCAACCCTGCTTGTAGTATTGATTGCGGCAATCAACCGGACCAACGGTGCCAATTGTTCAGTAATTAATATAACTATTAAAGGATCGGGTGAAACCAGTTTTGTGGATCGTGGAGATATACTTTCCATAATTGGAGCCAAAACAACTAAATCCTTTGCCAGTAAACCGATGCAGTCAATAGATCTCCGTGGTTTGGAGAACCGCATTCGTAAGAATGTTTGGGTAAGGGATGCAGAGCTCTACTTTAATGCGGATAGGGAACTGGAGATAATGGTGATGGAGCGGACACCGGTTGTTCGGGTATTTACCGCCAACGGAGCCTCCTGGTACATGGATACGGCAGGAGTGTATCTGCCCATTGTATATGGAAAAGCGCCGGTAAAATTGCCGGTAGTGACAGGATTACCAGAGAAATTGTTGAAAAGAAGATCGGGCGACAGTTCCCTGATTGCAAGGGTATTGGGCATTGTGGAAGTATTGAATAAGGATCCTTTCTGGGATGCACAAATCGAACAGGTGGTGTATACTCCGGAAAAACAAATTGAACTGATCCCCCTGGTGGGAAATCATCGGATCCTGTTTGGAAATGGGAGTGAAGCGGCAAAAAAATTCTCACGACTCAAATTGTTTTACGAAAAAGTGCTGATCAAAACAGGCATGAATTATTATGCTACGATTGATCTTGGTTTTGCAGGGCAGGTAGTGGCAACGAGAGCAGCAGGAATATCCACACCCGTGGATAAAAATATAGTTCCGTACAAGCTCACAATAGCACCTTTACAGGTTAGTAATCCAGTATCCTCCGAATCCCGTCTTTTATCCGGTCCAGCCCCTGTGACAACTGCTTTAAAACAACTAAAAACAAGATAGAATGAACAACGAACAACCCATTATTGTAGGGCTCGATATTGGTACAACCAAGATTGCTGCCATTGCGGGTCGCAAAAATGAGTTTGGCAAACTGGAGATTTTGGGATTCGGTCGTGCGAATAGCAACGGAGTCAAACATGGACAGGTACTGAATATTGACGAAACCATTAAGGCAATAGCAGTTGCCCTTGAAAATTGCATGGCCTCTAATCCTGATTTACAGATCAAGGAGGTATATGTAGGAATTGCTGGTCACCATATCAAGAGTTTACAGACCAGAGGAGATATTGTACGTCAGTCGAATGAAGAAGAAATTTCTCAGCGCGAAATTGATCAGCTGATTGCAGATCAGTATAAAACCTATATCCCCGCGGGTGATCAGATCATTGATGTGATTCCGCAGGAGTTTACGGTGGATAATTTTCAGAACATTCCCAACCCCATCGGGTATGGCGGTGTGAAAGTCGGTGCTAATTTTCATATCATCACCGGTGATAAAAATGCCATCCGTAACATCAACCGTGCTGTTGAAAAAAGTGGACTACAAACCAAGGACCTGGTACTCCAGCCCCTGGCTTCCGCTGCTGCGGTAATGGGGCAGGAAGATATTGAAGCCGGTGTGGCCATCGTGGATATTGGAGGTGGTACCACGGACCTCGCTGTATTTTATGAAGGAATCTTAAAGCATACGGCTGTTATCCCTTTTGGCGGAGAGAATATTACCAATGATATTAAAACCGGTCTGGGTGTATTGAAAACCCAGGCGGAGCAAATGAAAGTACAGTTTGGGTCGGCTTTGTCCAATGAAGCAAAAGCGAATGCCTTCATAACGATTCCGGGTATGCGCGGTTTGCCTCCCAAGGAAATCAGTGTGAAGAACCTGGCCAATATCATCCAGGCAAGAATGAGTGAGATCCTGGATTTTGTAACCTATCATTTGAAGCAGGTTGGCATGGACAGCCGGATGCTCAATGGCGGTATCGTTTTAACGGGAGGTGGTTCTCAGCTTAAACACCTGATCCAACTGACCGAATATGTAACAGGTTTAAATGCACGGATAGGTTATCCGAATGAGCATCTTGCTTCGAACCATACCGATGAGTTGACCAAGCCGATGTATGCTACCTGTATCGGTCTGATCCTGAAAGGATATGATGATTACGAGCGTAACCGTAAACTCTTCACCAAGCAGTTTAAAATGGTGGAAATTCCAAAAGAGCTCAAAAAGGAAATCCAGGAAGCGCCCGTTCAGGATGCAGTAGCTGCAGATGCTAAAGAGGAACCTGTTGAAGTGACAGCCAGAACACGGAAGCTAGCGGGCATCAATGGCTTCTGGAGCAAATTCAAAGACAACCTGATCGACCTGTTCAAGGAAGAAGAGGATAAGAATTTTTAAGGATCACATACTAACCCAACTATTCTAAAACAAAACGTGATATGATACACTTTGATTTACCGAAGGAAAAATCATCCATCATCAAGGTGATTGGTGTAGGAGGTGGAGGCAGCAATGCTGTGAATCACATGTTCAGTCAAAGTATTGACGGGGTGAATTTCATCATTTGTAATACAGACGCTCAGGCTATTGCACAAAGCGAAGTGCCTAATAAAATACAACTCGGTCCGCACCTGACACAGGGACTTGGAGCCGGTGCGAATCCAATGATTGGTAAACAGGCAACTGAAGAAAGCCTGGAAGAGATCAAACGCATCCTTGAAGTAAATACCAAAATGGCTTTCATCACTGCCGGTATGGGTGGTGGAACAGGAACCGGGGGAGCGCCGATCATTGCCAAAATCTGTAAGGATCTCGGTGTGCTGACTGTTGGCATTGTAACTACGCCGTTTTCCTATGAAGGAAGAAAGCGTCAGTTGCAAGCGGAAGAAGGCATACAACAACTGAAAGATCATGTAGACACCCTGCTGGTGATCAGCAATGATAAATTAAGGCACCAGTACGGTAACCTAAAAATGAAAGAGGCATTCGCCAAAGCGGATAATGTGTTGGCTACGGCTGCAAAATGTATCACAGATGTGATCAGCAGCACAGGTCAGATCAATGTCGATTTTGCGGATGTGTGTACAGTTATGCGCAATGGTGGTGTTGCCATCCTGGGGAATGCAACTGCATCCGGTGAAAATCGGGCACAACGTGCAATTGAAGAGGCATTGAATTCACCGTTGCTGAATGATAACGATATCCGCGGTGCGCGCTGGATCCTGATTAATATCAATTCTGCTGAAGGGGAGCATGAGTTCACGATGGATGAAGTGGATATTATTCAGAATCATTTGCTGAGCCAGGCCGGTGAGGATACTGATGTTATTCTCGGGTTGGGATATGATGCCTCCCTCGGAAATGAGATTGGAATTACGTTGATCGCAACCGGATTTGAATACAAGGATCCTTTCAACAAACGTGCAGCGAAACAGCCTGAAGTAAAGAAAGATGAGAAAATTGTGATGACTCTGGATCAGTCGGTGCTGCCATTTGGAACAGAAGATAAAGCCTACTATAATCCGGTTCCCAGTGCTACAGTACAAACTGCACCTGTCGCTGCAACACCAGCCGTGAAGCCTGCAATTTCTGTATTGCGTCCGGCAGAAACACCAGCACCAGCGTCAGCATCAGCATCAACGCCTGTGCCACAGGTAGAGGATAAATTACAGCCAAGGCTGATGGAAGAACCTTCTGTTCGTGAAACTACGAGTCCGGTTATTTCTTTTACGGAGGATGAGGATCGTACAATTACTGTGGATAATTCAAACGATGAAAGAGATAATCAAACCTTAGTTTCGTCCGGCTCACACTCATCCATACCCGAAGCTAAAGTTCAATTCGATCTTTCTGAAAATAATTCTCCGGTGTCTGCAGCATCAGGGGGATACTTGGCCAAGCCATCCAATATTTATGCCGAACCGGTACAAGGGCCTGAACCCAGTTCTCGCCAGGAAGACAGTTCTCCTGTGAACGAACCCATCCGTCAGCAGTTGCCGGCAACGCCACAGAAAGATGACGCAACTTCTTTCGATATGCAACTGGTGATAAAAGATGAAACCCCTGCGGCGGAGCAGCCGTTGGCACCATCAACTCAATCTTCTTTTACCCCCTTTGCTGAGGAGCCGGCTTTGCTGGACGAAGTGGAGGAACAAAAAAGGAAAGCAGCAGAAAGAATTCAGAAATTACGTAATCTGTCTTTCAACATCAATGCCGCGGACCCGAACAATGAGTTTGACACTGTGCCGGCTTATATCCGCCGCAACCTTGAACTCTATAACACTGTTTCACCGGCTGAAAATTTTTACAGCAATTACACGGTAAAAACAGATGAGCATAATAATACCCAGATCAGTACGATCAATACTTTTCTGGATGGTAAAAAGCCGGATTAATCCGATTCTTCCGGCTTTTGCCAACGATTTTTGTTTTTAGTTGTTTATCCGAAAAGGATAGTCGGCCCTTCGTTTTTGCGAGGGGCCTTTTTCTAGGAGGAATGGAAGATGGAGGAATGGAAGATGGAGGAATGGAAGTAGAAACAATAGTGAAATGAAAACAATACTTATAACAGGGGGTACTGGCATGATTGGCAGGGCCCTTACAGCAGCTTTATTGGAGGCAGGACATAGGGTAATTATTTTTACCCGTAATCCTGCACAATACAAAGCAACTGGTAATTGCAGTTACGCAGCGTGGGACCCTGCAAAGGGTACCATCGATGAAGCTGCTATTCAAAGTGGCCATGCAATTTTACATCTGGCGGGTGCTGGTGTGGCTGACAAACGTTGGTCTGAAAAACGGAAAAAAGAAATCCGTGATAGCAGGGTGCAGGGAGGCGAATTGTTATGCAAAGCACTCTCTACCATTTCAAATGAGATTTCAGTTGTAGTATCAGCCTCGGCAATCGGATGGTATGGACCCGACCCCCAGGTCCCCAATCCAAAACCATTTGAGGAAACAGCTCCTGCTCACGATGATTTTTTGGGGCCCACTTGTGAAGCCTGGGAACAATCGCTGGCCCCACTAACGGCCATGGGTAAACGTGTTGTATTTCTTCGTACCGGTATTGTCCTGGCAACCCAGGGCGGGGCACTTGCCGAATTCATGAAACCCGTTAAGTTTGGAATTGCCGCCATTTTAAGTAATGGCAAACAGATGATCAGCTGGCTCCATATCCAGGATATGGTTCGGATGTACCTGGAAGCAATGGAAAATGAGCAGTGGCAGGGTGCCTATAATGCAGTAGCACCACATCCCATATCCAATAAGGAACTGGTGCTGGAGCTTGCGAAAAAAATGCGTGGAAAAGCATTTATTCCCATACATGTTCCAGGTATTTTCCTGAAAATCGGTTTGGGTGAAATGAGTGTGGAAGTCCTGAAGAGCACCACAGTTAGTGCTGACAAAATCCGGAAAGCAGGCTTTCAGTTTGCCTTCCCTACAATTGAAGCTGCATTACAACAACTACTGAAATAAATAATTGATTACCTCAATTGCACAACTTTGGTTTTGGTCCATCTGTCATGAAATGGATAACCGTTAAGACCAGCAATCGCATCAAAGGGCACCAGTCGGGTTAAACTCCGCAAGAGGTAATGCTTAAAGGTCAATTCAGCTCCATCTACGTGTACTACCCTGGTTCGGGTTATCAGTTTACCTAAAGAACGGCCCCTTGAAAAGTATTCAAACAAGGTATAATAAACTACATAAACCAGCATGGTAAAGATTCTGTCTATAAGTGGATTTATATCTTCCTCCTGCCATAAAAATGATTCGCCGGTGATTTCAAAAATAACAGCAATCAAAAAACCAGATACAAAAACCGCAGCATAAAATCCCACATAATCTAAAAGCAGGTTGGCAAACCGCTGGCCTCTTGAAGCTGCTTCAAAATTGGAAATTTCATTGAAATCTTCGAGTATGTCAGCAGTAGAGGGTGCATTTTCCATAAGTTATTTTGATTGTACAAAATAATATGGAGAATCCAAAGATGCAAGCCTGCGGTGATTTATAAATCCCGCTTCAGGTACAGGCGATAATTAATGAACCAGGTCAGTACCACCAGTGCAAGGGTTAACCAGACATGTGTTGATACTGCGTCCAGTGCGGCCTGGTATTTGGCTTCATCCAACCTGCTCATAAAGGCAGGTTGCGGCAACATACGATCTGCAATCTCCAGTGGAAAATAACGTCCGATTTCCAATTTGAATTTATACTTCAACAGGTTCACCGCAATCGGTTCTGCAATAAGGGCATAAAACAGAAAGATCGCCATGGCCAGAAAAGCTTTCCTTACGAGCAGACCTACCAAAAAAGCGATGGATAATTGGGAAAAGGTATGAAGGGAAAATAAAGCGATATAATAGATTTGGTCAAAAATCGCATATTCCTCTCCGGTAGTATTCTGCATGCCCATGAAAAATGCGACCACTGCATACATAATGGTTACAATGAGGGTAATGAGTAATACATCAATAGCTTTAGCCACCATGAAATCTTTTCGGCTCCAGCCATCAATAATATTCTGCCGGGATGTTTTATAATTGTATTCATTAGTGATCAGCATTATCACCAATACCGCGGGAATAAATACAAAAATGGAAGAAAGATAGGCACTTGTTTTCCATACTTCCGGAAAAGAGAATGGGTTCCCAAGCAGCATGGTTACTATCTGTCCTGTTGTGGATTCCTTCTGCGTTACTTCGTGATATACATTTAATACGATCAGGTTAATACCTGGATAGGTAATCATACAGATTCCCAGCAACAGCCAGAAAGCTGGATATCTGTTCAGTTTTAACCACTCTGTCCGGAATAGCGAATACATAATTTGTTAGTTACTGGTTAATTCAAAGAAGCGGGCTTCCAATCGTTTTTTACGCATTGCCAAATGATTGATGCGAATTCCTGCAGTATGACAATATTCATTAATCGCTGCAGGGTCCAGGCTACCTTTGGGGCCTTTCACCAGCAATAAATTTCCTGCTTCTTCAACCGCTGCAATTCCTTCCAATCCGTACAGTGCTGCTTTTGCCGCAGCCTGATCTTCTACTCCCAATTCCAGCACATCTTCATCTGCCAGCACTTCATCCACCGTTCCCTGTGTGATCAATGTGCCTGTTTTCAAAATGGCTACATGGGTACATACTTTTTCCACTTCATCCAGCAGATGACTGGCAAGTATGACCGTGGTGCCATTTTCGCTAAGTTGCCGGATGAGGGATCGAATCTCAGCAATACCAACAGGATCCAGTCCATTGGTAGGTTCATCCAATACCAGTACGGGCGGGTTGCCCAGTAATGCAGCAGCTATCGCCAAACGCTGTTTCATACCCAGGCTGAAGGTGCTGAACTTGCTGTTTCTTCGCTCGTATAAATTCACCGTTTTTAATACCTCTTCGATTTCAGCCATTGACCCCCTTCCGCTAATGCTTTGCGTAATTTTTAAATTATTTACAGCTGATAGATAATGATAGAAGTTGGGTGTTTCCAGCAAGGATCCGATTTGTCTGCGCTGGTACTTGGACCCAGGTTGACCAAACCAGGTATACTGTCCCTTGTCTGCAGACAATACATCCAGTATGATACTGAGCAGGGTTGTTTTACCACTACCATTCGGACCAAGAATTCCAAATACCGTACCCTTTGGTACCGAGAAGCTGACACCCTTCAGTGCCTGGATGGGACCGTAGGATTTATGGATGGAATCCAATGCCAATACATCCATTTCTTTTTTTGACAAGATAAGCTAAGCACTGCAGGATCAGAAAACAAATGTAGGACCGGCAAAAAAAGCCGGCCCGAAGGCCGGCATTCCTATGTGTGTTACAAAATGACTGCTGGTAGCATCATTTATTAGTTGCGAATCGGTTTGCCCGATTTTAAAACAGCTTGAATTCTTTCCAGTGTTTTTCTTTCTCCGCAGAGCGACAAAAATGCCTCTCGCTCCAGGTCTAGTAAATATTGTTCAGATACCAGGGTAGGTTCACTGAGATCACCTCCGCACATTACATAGGCCAGCTTACGTGCCACGAGTGCATCGTGTTCAGTTGCATAATTGGCTCGCAGCATTCCATTGATACCGGTTAACAATGTTCCTAAACCAGATCTTCCCAAAACTTTGATATCGGTTCTTGGTATCGGTGTAATATATCCGCTATCGTATAGTTCAAGTACTGAACGCTTCGCTTCACTGATTCGGCGGCCCTGGTTCAACACGATCTCATCTCTTCCTTTCCGAAGTATACCCATCTCCATTCCTTCCTGCGCGGAGGTGGCCACTTTTGCCGTTGCAATGGATAAAAAGCGATTTTTTAGGGTGATGGTCTCAGGTTCGTCTTCATGCATTTCATCTGCTGCACGTAAGGCAAATTCCTTACTGCCTCCACCACCGGGTATCAAACCTACACCCAATTCAACCAGTCCGATATAGGTTTCAGCGGCTGCACAGATTTTATCTGCATGTAAATTCAGTTCGCATCCTCCTCCTAATGTGAGTCCGTGTGGTGCTACTACCACTGGTATTGAAGAGTAACGAGCTCTCATCATGGTTTGCTGGAATTGGCGGATGGCCATATCCAACTCATCGTATTCCTGCTCAATGGCCAGCATAAAGATCATGCCCACATTGGCACCTGCACTGAAATTCGCACCTTCATTGGCGATTACCAATCCCTTGTATTTTTCCTCAGCAAGCCCGATAGACTTTTGGATGGCTTCCAATACTTCACCACCAATGCTGTTCATTTTGGTGGACCATTCCAGTCCGATTACATCATCACCCAGGTGATAAGCTCTGCAGGCAGCATTTTTCCAGACAGTCTGTCCTTCAAAATTCTTCATCACAATAAAGGCTTCTCCACCCGGTATCGGCTGGTAGGCTTTTGTTGCGATATCATAATAAAAACGTTTGCCGTTTTCCACTTTGTAAAAATTGGTATGCCCGGCTGCCAGCATTTCTTCTACCCAGGGATCTACCGAATAACCAGCTTCCATCATTTTACTAACGGTCTTGCCTACCCCAAGTACATCCCAGCTTTCAAATGCTCCGATTTCCCATCCAAACCCAGCCATCATAGCATCATCAATTCGGTAGAGCTCATCAGAAATTTCAGGAATACGGTGACTTATATACGAAAAGAGTCCATAATGAAAATGACGATAAAACTCTCCTGATTTATCAGTAGCCTGCACCAGCATTTTAAGACGGGTTGCGAGGTCTTCCACCGGTTTGGCTGCTTCCAGTCCGGCAAATTTGGGCTTCTGCCTTGGACCATATTCCAGTGTGGAAAGATTGAGGGTCAGAATTTCTTTTTCTCCACCTGCACCCTTGGTTTTTTTGAAGAATCCCTGTCCGGTTTTATCCCCCAGCCAGTTATTGGCGACCATTTTTTCCAGCCAGGCGGGAATAGTGAAAACGGCCCGCTGTTCATCATCCGGGCAATTATCTGCCACTCCTTTCGCCACTTTCACCAGGGTGTCAATGCCTACCACATCAGCAGTGCGGAAAGTGGCTGATTTAGGGCGACCGATTACAGGTCCGGTCAGTGCATCTACTTCATCAATGGTGAGCCCCAGTTTATCTACCAGTCCGAATATCGCCATAATGCCATATACGCCAATCCTGTTCGCGATAAAAGCAGGTGTATCCTTACAGAGTACGGTTGTTTTTCCTAATTGTAAACTACCAAACTGCATCAGGAAATCCACCACTTCCGGTTTGGTTTGTGGTGTTGGAATAATTTCCAGCAGCCGCAGGTACCGCGGCGGATTGAAGAAATGAGTACCGCAGAAATACTGTTGAAAATCCTCCGATCTGCCCGCAGCCATCATATGTATAGGAATGCCTGAGGTATTGGAGCTAACGAGTGTACCGGGTTTACGATACTGCTCTACCTGTTCGAAAATCTGTTGTTTTATATCCAATCGTTCCACTACCACTTCTATGATCCAGTCCACACCGGCGATCTCCTTCATGTTATCAGTGAAATTACCAGTACGAATCCTCTTTACCACCTCTTTACTGTAAACCGGGGAGGGGTTGGATTTCAGAGCTGCCTGCAGCGCATCGTTGACCAGTTTGTTGCGGGCTGCTTTGTCCTGGGATTCCTGGGCATCTTTTGGTACCATATCCATTAACAGCACTTCAATACCTACCCCCGCGAAATGACAGGCAATCCGGGAGCCCATGACTCCACTGCCCAGTACCGCCACTTTTCTGATCGTTCTTTTCATATAACAAGTTGATGTTTCGTATTCCGACAAGAAATTAGTTAGTTAAACAACTAATTGAGTCGAAGTTAATGATTTATTGGAAATTCAATAACAGTCGTTCGTTTTATTTAAATCCTATCTTGGCGATATGAACAGTGCTACAGCCAAAACCATATTCCAGGCCGGCATAGAGGCAGTGCTTCCTTCCGTGTTCATGGCGGATTTTCTGGAGAAAAAAGATGCCGCATTCCGGGTTGGAACTCAATGGATTGCCCGAAAGGAGATAAGGCGATTGGTGGTGCTGGCTATGGGAAAAGCCGCTTCTGCGATGGCATTGGAAGCGCAAAAAATACTGGGTGAATGGGTGGATCAGGCACTGGTAGTGACCAAGGAGGATCATGCATTGCCTGGTTTAGAATGGCCCCAACTGGAAGCGGGACATCCGGTACCCAATCAGAAAAGCTTTGATGCAGGACTAGCGGTCCGAAACCTGGTTAGCAGTTTGGACCAGCGGGATCTTTTGCTGGTATTACTCAGCGGTGGCGCCAGTGCACTGGTAGCTGATCTGCCGGAAGGATGCAGCCAGGAGGAACTGCAATCCTTTTACCAGTTGCTGCTCGCATCCGGCGCTTCCATTGCTGAAATGAATGCAGTTCGAAAGCATTTTTCTTCCCTGAAGGGAGGCCAATTGGCAAGACTGGCTGGTGGTGCCAAAATCGAAGTGGGTGTATTGAGCGATGTTCCCGGGGATGATCTTTCCGTTATTGCGAGTGGCCCTTTTTATCCCGACAGCAGTAGTATTGCAGAGGTGGAACAATTGCTTTACCGGTTTGGTATAACCGAAAAGCTACCGCAAGGCTTACAGAGTCATATCAACCGACTGAAAAATGATCCCGCTCTCGAAACCCCCAAACCTGGGGATCCCCTTTTTCATAAGGTACAGCATCATTTACTGGCTACCAATCAACTGGCTTTAAAAGCCTGTGCTGATAAAGCACTTGCGCTTGGATTTGAACCCATCACGTTTCATGCAGCGCTTGATGGCGAAGCTCGGGAACTGGGTGTTAATTTTCTTCAACAGGCACTCTCCCAAATGGAAGCATATAAGAAACAAGGCGATTGTTCGGCCCGCTGTTTCCTGGCGGGTGGCGAAACAACCGTAACCTTAACTGGTATAGGAAAGGGTGGAAGAAACCAGGAACTGATTCTTGCTTTATTGGTAGCATGCCTGAACAAGGATGAGCTTGCCAAACAGCTTAAATCCTATGCTTTTGCGTTTCTAAGTGGAGGAACCGATGGAACCGATGGACCTACAGATGCTGCCGGTGCTGTACTGGATGAAACCTTGCTGGAGCAGGTAAGAAAAGCTGAATTGAATCCTGATTCATTCCTGGCTAACCAGGATGCCTATACGTTTTTTTCTGCTGCAGGAGGTTTAGTGAAAACAGGACCCACACAAACCAATGTGATGGATATCCTGCTTATCCTGTTACAACATAAAGAGCCAGTACGCCAAGCAGGGTAGTGATTCCCATCGCTGCAGTTAACAAGGTGTAACTCCGATATAGTTTATTAACAGGGATCTTGCCATATTGATGGATTACCCAGAAATAACTGTCGTTGGCATGACTTACCGTCATCGCCCCACCGCCGATTGCCAACACTACCAGGGCTTGCTGCGGAGTGTTAAGATCAAAAGATCCCATTACGGGGAAGAGTAATGCCGAAGTAATTATCAGCGATGCAGTGGACGAACCCTGTGCTGTTTTCAATAGGACAGCTAGTAAAAATGCAACCGGGTAAATGGCCCAGTTGGGTATACCGGATGTATGCAGGAATCCTGATAGTACATCCTGAATCGGTGTGGCTTTTAATACAGCTCCGAATGCACCACCAGCGGCTGTAATAAATATAATAGGGCCGGATGCTACCAGGGCCTGTTGAAACCATTCCCCCCAGTTTTTGCGTTCCTTTCGGGCCAGTAAAACCAGCGCCAGTAAAGCACTGATTCCGAGTGCCGGCACCGGGTGTCCTACTAATTGAAAACCATGCTGCAGTTTCTCATTGCTGATGAAAAAAGGAGCAACTGAACCAGCGGTGATCAGCAGTAAGGGTAAAAGAAGGGGAAAAAGGGAGGAAAGGAGTGTTTGTTCACGCACCTTGCTTGATTCTGTTACAGAATCGGTTTTGCGTACCGGAGGATCTATTGCAAATAACTGTTTATCCATTTTTCGAATAAGCATACTAGTGAGTATGGCAACCGGTATCAATACTATAAGTCCGAGCAGTATTACCCAGCCAAGCTGGTTTTCCAGTCCCAGGTTGCCGGTTGCAGCCATTGGTCCTGGTGTAGGGGGTATCAAAACATGCGATGCATACAACCCGGTACCCAATGATAACTGCAGCGCAGATACTGAACTGCCCTCTACCATGTGCATGGACTGAATAAGCCTTGATAATAAAATAAAGCCTGCATCACAAAAAACCGGGATCCCGACAAGTAACCCTAATGCATGCGTCAGATAAGGAACCCTTGCTTGTTTGGAGCTGTTGATGAACTCGCTGGCAATTCTGGCAGCGGCACCACTTCTTTCCAGCACTTCCCCCAGGAAACTGCCAAGTATGATCAGAAATCCTATGCTTGCGAAAATGGATCCCGCTCCACTTAAAATGGTTTCCATAGTTTGTTTGGGGGATATACCAGATCCTATTCCAACAAACAAGGCTGCCGTCAGCAATACCAGCATGGGATGCCACTTTAATCGGGCGCAGGCTATTATGATAAAAACAATCGCACTGCCTATTATGAATACTAAATAGATGGCAGAATTCATATGGTTAATCAAGCAATTCAATTGGAATCTCCAATCGCTTTGCTTCTTTTTTATAATTACGAAGGTATTTTCGGTTGGACTTTACACCCAGGTTGGTCATTAATCCGCTTAATGCAATCTTGCCCCAGTAATTGAAAGTGGATTTGTTCTGAACCCGCTCCTGGTAGACCAGCCCTTTTTTGCCATTCCTGTTTTTTATCAACAGGTTCGCCAGGAAACTGGTGAACTTCTTTTTTCTTCCGTTCTCATCATAGAGTTCAAATTTTAACTTACGATAATCCAATTCCATATGGCCGTAAGCAAAATAATCATTGCCTTTTACCCGAAGCCAGACGCTATCAGCACGACCCTGTTTAATATGCAGATTGAAAAGGGGCATAAGTAAAGGGGATAATGCATTTAATTCCATCTTTCCCATTCTTGCCAATAAATAGAATCCATACAGACTGTCGAGATATGCCTGGTGAAAGCCAAACCGAAGGTGTCCGCTGTCCATAAATAGTGTGGTAGCGGTTATTCGTAAGGAATCAGTTGGTCGCAATTCGAAATTTTTAATTGGTCCCGCTACCAGGTTGAGATCATTAAACCAGACCGTTCCCTGCTTCCCGGTTTTGCCACTGGTTTCACTATACTGGATGCGGGATTTCGTTAACAATGCAGAACCAATCTCCAGGTTCAACGGGATTTTTTTGATGAGCCCGGGTAACATGTTACGATAGCTGACGGTGTCCTCCGGCTTTCTTTTATCGCGCTCTACTTCCATGTTAAACTGATCCAGCTCAATACGATTCGCTAACCATATGGTATCCTTTTCTTTGATTTCACGATTCAGTCCAAGTATTCTTCCTTTGCCAGCGTGGAACTCAATAAAATCTGTCTGGTAGGATGCCCTGGCAAGGAAACTGTCTTTGCTGATCAGGCTGCTGAATCGTATACTGTCAAACCCAATGATCTTTTTGTCAGCATCTAATAGTGTTTTATATAGTTCCCATTTCCGATCCTTTTTCTTATAAAAAACTTCATCTGCCGCCAGGTTAATATTGGGTAGGTTTTCAAGGAACTTGCGCAGCTCTTCTTTTTTGCTGGAAAAAAGAATCGGTTCTTTATTTAGGACCGCAATATCATTGATCCGTAAATGATAATTGTCGGTTTGATGATCAATGTTTCCCTGACCTAAAGAAACCTTCTGGATAGTTGTTTCGAGGTTTCTGTCCAGGTGAAAATTACTGGCACGTAATTGAAAGTTACCAATGTGCAGGTTGGTTTTTTCCGGCATTGCTATGATCTTATTCAGGGAGAGGTTTACAAGGGCTGTTGAGACGCGACCTTCATTAATGTTTATGACATCTGTTTGGATATTTCCGCCTCTGTTGCTAAAGAGTTCAATGGTTCTGCCTTCTGATTCTCTTGAGATATTCAGCGCCGGGTCTATTAATTCCAGGGCAGGCAGTTTAGTATAACGGTTAGCCGTGACCGCAGTTTCCTCAAATTCGGTTACTTCCTTAAGTACCAGTTTTATATCGGGACTGGTTAGTACTGCTTTTTTTATGCTGGCTAATGGATCCTTCAGCGATGCGGGACTTCCTGATAACTGTACTCCTGGCATCTGGCCTGCTAAATCAAACCGATTTCCTTTCGCTTGAATTTGTACCTCCTGCAGGTTGCTTTGCTCAGATGAAACCAGATAAGGTCCAATACTGAGCGCCAGCTTATCCTGATTTAGTTTCAGTTTTTGTCCCGCCAGGTAATAATGAAACCAGGTCCATTGCTGGTTCTCATACCTTAAACTGTCCACAGCAATGCTGTCAATTGAAGTATTGACGGATAGTCCGGGTTGGTCAAGCACAAGCTCAAGTTTGCCGGTTCTTATATTCCGGATCATTTCCTGGGGAATCCTGGTTTTCGTTGAGGTTTTATTTTTCCCGGTTGAATGACCGATGAATACTTTACCAGTTCCCAATTCAATCACTCGCACCCAGTTGGTGTCCTTGCCTTCAATGATACCGGCAGCGTTGATATCCTGCACATGAATATTACGAAGATCAAAACGAATGTTGTTTTCACTTGTGTTGCCAATAGCCTGGCTGGCACGAAGATCATTATCTTCGTATACTGCATTCGTTAAATCTACATTGAAATTCTTAAGACGAAGTGCCAGTTGAGGCATTTCCAACCGATTCTTACCATCAAATAATTCCTCGAGCGTACCTGCCCGTAATACACTGTTACTTGAGATAATGGCAGAAAAAGAGGTTGAGCTGACCAGCGGTTTTTTTGCACCGCTTGCTGTTATCTGAAGGTCAGCATCAAACACACGGATGGTTTCAATCTGGAGTTTGCGACGAATGGTTCGTTGAATCTCACGTAATGGATTTAGTTTTTTGCCAGTATTCTTACCTGCCAGTTGGAGTCTTACATTGGGACTGATCAGATCCAGCTCATCTGCTTTTAACTGACCACTCAGCAAAGCGGGAATAGAGAGGTTGTGCAAAATTAATTGACTGGTGGAAATACTGGTATTGGCTGTTTTGTTTCGGTTAGACGCGCGGAGAAAATAATTTTGTAGGGTTAACTGGTTCTTTTTGATGCGCATGCCGTCAAACCCGGTTTGAAAGGTTTTATTACTATCCGATTCGAGGAAACCACGTACAGCAAACTCAAGATCGTCCAGCTCAATTTTATTAGGTAAGGAATTATCTACTACCAGATTGGATACATAAAAATTATCACCCAATATTTCAAGGCTCTCATTACCTCTCCGGGTGATGGTGCTACCCTTAAACTGGATGCTGTCAATCTGGACGGTTTTTATTTTAATTGGCCCCATTACATCCAGGAAGCTGTTTTCAATGCGGACTGAATCTTTATTCCTGGCCCGGCGGAATCGAATATTATTGCTGGTAAAATATCCCTTTGCGGCTTTCAATAATCCAAGTTCAATTCGTCCTTCCGTCAGTAATTTGTTCCAGTTTAAAGAATCCAGTTCAATATTTTCCAACCGAAAACCTGATTTTTCTTTATAGTCTTCCACTCGTTTATGAAAATCAAGTCCGCTTAACTCAAATCGTCTTGTTTTGGATTGCCAGACCAGTTTGTCAAGTACCACCTGCAATGTAGAATCCGGATATTCAATGGTCGGTTTCAATAATCGAAAATCTACAGCTACCCGGTTGGTATTATCCCATTGTTTGATTTTTCTCAGCAGGTGCAGATCATCCAGTGCCAGGTAAATATGATTCAGAAAAAAACGTCGCTGGTGAATGCTGGTTTCCGGATAAATGGAAACACTTCCGTCGCTCATCCTGAACTGCTGTACTTCAAGCGAGGACAAAACATTAAAAAATACATCCTGAACGGCTGCGATTTCAATGTGCAGGGGGCGTAATGGCCTTTCCCTGGTGCTGTCTTTTGAAGCCCTTTTTAATTCCAGGTAGGGAGATTTCAATATCAGTTTGTTTACCGCCAGCCGCTTAAACAATAAAAGTTGGATGGGATTGTTGATCTGTATGGAAACCGAGTCGGCTTTGAATTCAAACAGACTGTTGTCGTCATTATCAATAGTCGGCGCTACATGCAGATTTCTTGCATTGATCTGAAATTTAAACAGGTTAAACCGGAAACTGGTGGCGCTTAATTTATATTGCCCACCTGATAAATTATTCACCAATTGTTCCACTGCTTCCACTGAACGGTACCGAAGCAAATAACCCAGCACCAATCCAAGCACCAACAACGTGATCCCGGCTCCCATCAATATCCAGTGTTTACGCAAAATCCTGCCCATAAGATACAAGTTAAACAAAAAAAAGAGGTTGTTCAAGTGTACCCGAACAACCTCTTTTTTTGCAAATGCCGACTGCTTAACTTACCCCTGCACCCGGATTAATCTGCGTACCCGGTTTTACAAAATGTAATTTACCTTCCTTGTCCTCAGCCATCAGGATCATTCCATTGCTTTCGATACCACGCATTTTACGCGGTGCCAGGTTGGCCACTACTACTACCTGTTGTCCGATGATGTCTTCCGGTTTGAAATGCAGAGCAATGCCGCTTACGATCGTCCTGGTTTCAGTTCCCATATCAACCGATAATTTCAATAGTTTATCTGCCTTCTCCATTTTTTCAGCAGTTACAATAGTGCCTACTTTCAATTCAATTTTTGCAAAGTCGTCGAACTGAATGGTCGCTTTTGCCGGTTGGGAAGGTTGCTCAGCAGGCACTGCTGCTGGTGCTTCCGGTGCGGGCTGACTGTTACTCTTTAATTTTTCAATCTGTTGTTGTATTTCCATGTCTTCTATTTTTCTGAATAATAACTCCGGTGCTCTCAAACTATAACCCACACTCAGTAGTTTCATCGTGCCGGCATTTTCCCAATCCAGCATACGATCCACCACTTTCATTTGGTGTAACATCTTCCTGGAAGTATTTGGCAGGAATGGATTCGATAGGATGGCCAGGTTGGCACACAACTGCAAACAATAATGAAGGCAATTATCGATTTCAGGTTGGGCTGAATCTCCCGCTTTTGCCTTTATCCAGGGTTCTTTTTCCTGCATATAGCGGTTGCCTTTCCTTGCCAGGTCGATCAGTTCAAACTGGGCTTCCCGGAACTTATAACCTTCCAGCAGGGCCTCTATTTTTACTTTTGAAGCCTGAATGGCAGCTTCCAGTTCCTTGTCTTTTTCATCCAGGATCTCTGCATGAACAGGCGGCACCTTACCATTGGTGAGCTTATGCATCAACACAAATGTCCGGTTGACGAAATTGCCAAAAATGGCTACCAGTTCACTGTTCACAGCATCCTGGAATCCTTTCCAGGTAAACTCGCTGTCCTTGGTTTCCGGAGCGATCTGTGTCAGGTAATACCGCAACGCATCTACCAGTTGAGGCCCACCGTTTTCCTTCTTCACAAAATCATCAATAAAGTCCTGCATGTCCAGCTTCCAGTTTCTGCTGGTACTCATTTTATCCCCTTCGAGGTTCAGGAATTCATTGCTGGGTACGTTGTCAGGCAGAATATTGCCATGCAGTTTGAGCATCACCGGGAAGATAATTGCATGAAACACGATATTATCTTTTCCAATGAAATGCACCAGCTTGGTATCCTTATCATACCAGTATGGTTTCCAGTCCTTATCGTTTTGTTTTGCCCAGGTACGGGTGGCGCTGATATAGCCAATGGGCGCATCAAACCATACATATAATACTTTTCCTTTGGCTTCTTCCAGCGGTACAGCAATTCCCCAGTCGAGGTCACGGGTTACTGCCCTGGGTTGCAGGCCGCCATCGATCCAGCTCTTGCATTGTCCCAGTACATTGGCTCTCCAATCGTCTTTATGTTCTTCAAGTATCCATTGCCGTAAGAAGTCTTCATGCCGGTTCAGTGGCAGGTACCAATGGGTAGTTTTTTTCTTGACAGGGGCAGATCCGCTCAGGGTACTTACCGGGTTAATCAGTTCATCCGGACTTAATGCCGTACCACATTTTTCACACTGATCGCCAAACGCTCCGTCGAATCCACAATTCGGGCAGGTGCCTTTGATATAGCGATCGGCCAGGAAGGTAGCCGCCTGCTCATCAAAATACTGTTCGGTTTCACGGGTTTCCAGTTCACCTGCTTCGTGCAGCGCGGTGAAAAATTCCTGCGAAGTTTCATGATGGATTGGAGCACTGGTACGGTCATAAATATCAAAGGAGATACTCAGGTCGGCAAAATTTTGCTTTATGATCTCGTGGTATTTATCAATGATCGCCTGGGGCGTGGTGCCTTCTTTCATTGCCTGGATGGGAATGGCAGTACCATGTTCATCACTTCCGCATACAAATACAACATCTCTTTTTTGGGCCCGGAGATAACGGACATAGATATCCGCCGGCAGGTAGGCGCCTGCCAGGTGGCCAATATGTTTCAGACCATTTGCATAGGGTAGTGCTGCAGTGATCAGGTATCTTTTTGGTTCTTGCATGGCGCAAAAATACGGAAAGGCAGGCAACCTTATCTTTAGCCTATGAAACGCCACCATTTTCTACAGCAACTGGGCGCACTTACATTGGGTGCCGGTTTGCCATATGAAAGTTTTTCCATGGAACCGGAAAACAATGCTCTATTTCAGCCGCCTTTTTTGAAGGCAGGTGATATCATCGCCATCAGTTCGCCAGCTGGTTATATAACCCGGGAAGAGATAAACCCCGCTGTTCAGCAATTGCAGTCCTGGGGCTTGACCGTTCGTATTGGTGATACCATCGGAAAACGGGATGGAACCTTTGGAGGCACCGATCAGGAAAGGACGGCTGACCTGCAACGGCTTATCAATGATCCTTCGGTAAAAGCGATCCTCTGCGCAAGAGGGGGGTATGGATTGATTCGCATTATTGATGGGATTGATTTCCGGCCGCTTCGCAAGCATCCCAAATGGCTTATAGGCTTCAGTGATGTAACCGTGCTGCACGCGCACCTGTTCCGGAAAACCGGACTGGCTTCCATTCATTCCAAAATGTGCAACAGTTTTCCGGATGACTGGTCCAAAGCGGATGAGCTGCAAAAAGCCACTATACTTTCGATTCGGGATATGTTATTCGGTCTGCCGATGAAGTTTGAATACGCAGCAAGCCCATATAATCAATTGGGAACAGGGGTAGGTCAATTGGTTGGTGGTAATTGTAAGACCATTGAGTCGCTGGCTGGTTCTGCCTCTGATCTGCATACAAGGGGTAAAATCCTATTCCTGGAAGATACCGGTGAATACCTTTACAGTATTGACCGGATGCTCTGGAATATTAAGCGAAGTGGCAAGCTGGAACACCTGGCCGGCCTCATCATCGGAGGGTTCAAACACAAGCCGTCAGAAAAGCCGGAGGAAGAATTTGGTAAAAACCTGCAGCAGATTGTCCTGGAAAAACTGGATGATTGCCGGTACCCGGTATGCTTTGATTTTCCGGTCGGGCATCAGAAAAACAATTTCGCATTAAAATGTGGAGCTCTGGTACGCCTGGAAGTAAACGCTAACACAATTAGATTAACTGAATTACCTTCGTTACAATGATCTCTTTTATTCTTTGGTTGATCCTGTTTGTATTGTGTTGGCCGCTGGCCGTACTCGCAATAGTATTATATCCGGTATTTTGGATACTGCTATTGCCATTCCGCCTGCTGGGTATTGCAGTAGATGGTGTGTTGGAACTGATCAAAGCGATTGTGTTTTTACCCGCACGATTGATAAAAAAAATATAATAACCTAAAAGGAGAATTTAGGAAAAGGTTCATGTTCTGTATCTAACAGCCGGGGTAATTCATCACCAGGTATCATGGTGAATACCGGTGCAACACTTGGGTTGGAAGGATAGGAGTTCCCATCATACTTTAGCAGGTGTAATTTTCCTGCACTTTCAATGAGTAAGTCATTCCATCCTTTTGAACGCTCTCTAAGCACAATTACCGGTGTTCGGCTAACGGTGAATTGGGTAATCAGTTTTCCATCGGGAGAGAGTAGCAGTAGGTTGCAACCTCCTGAGCCACAATAATAGGGGCCGGTATGACTTACAAAAATTTCTTTTCTGCCATCTTCATTTAGATCATATTCAAAAAAAACAAAGGTTCTGCTAAAGGAATCAATCAGGTTTTTTTCAATATCAGATTTGTAGATAGTGGCTAATGTATTGATCACCAATTTGGCGGTTTCCGGTCGGTGGGTATCAGGACCGTACCTTAAGCTGCTATCTGCTACCGATGTTTCAAGGTTGGTAGTAGACGTATTCTGGCAGGCTGTAATACTCAGGCCAATTACCATCAAACAGAGCAATTGTTGTTTAGGAGACATGTTATTGGGTTTTATTATTAGGCGAATGGGGTGTAGGTGTTTTAAGCAATACTTCCTGTTGAGGAATTGGGATTTGTATACCGGCAGCTTCAAATTGTTCCTGGATCTGCTGAATAACCTGGCTTTTGACTTCCCCTGCCATTCTCAAATCACTGAGCCAGAAAAATACTTCCAGTTCAATACTGCTAGGCGCAAAATCGCGGGCAAGTACCACCGGTGGCGGAATGGTTGAAATTCTTGTATCTGACGTAAGTATTCCGGTAATTACTTCTTTAGCCTGCGAAATAGTTGTTCCATAAGCAACACCAACTACCAGGCTGATCCGCTTTCTGTTTTTGCTCATGGTCCAGTTTACCAGGTGTTGACTAAGTAAATCACCATTCGGAATAATAAGGCTGGACCCATCGGATGTTACTACCACGCTTGACCGAAACCCGATGGACTTCATGGTGCCGGATTTTCCATCCACTTCAATGATATCTCCCACATTCACCGGTTTCTCAAAGGCGATTATAAGTCCGCTTACCAGGTTATTCACCAGCCCCTGCAACCCTAATCCAATACCAACTCCCAATGCTCCGATTATCAACGTAATCCGATCCAGGGGAATGCCTGCTGCCGCAATGGCAAGAAACAAGCCGGAGCTGATGATGATAATTCGAATCAGTAATAACCAGCTCCCTACAGATACTTTGCCGATTTTTTGTTGATGTGGTGAAGTTGCATCCGGTTCGGCCGCAAAAAAAGAGATAAGCCTGGAAAGAAAAAGAGAACCAAAAAGGATCAAAACAAAAATAAAAATGCCATTGATGCTGAAACTGTAGTCGCCAATTGTTCGTTCTGTCGTCAAGAATTGATTAAATGGTCCTGCCAATTGCCGAAAAACGAAAAGATGACGGCCCATTAAAATTGCCCAGCCAACTATGAGAAAAATATAAAATAGGACAGGTACCCTGTTTCCAACTTTTTCAAAATTTATATAGAAGAGTTTTTTATCCGGATGCTGATAAATCTGGGAGGCAATCACTAGACCTTCATTTAAAAGTCGTACGGTCCAAAGAAACAGAATAGCGATAATTAACCCGCTGTATCCAATAATCATAAACGTCTTGGAGAGGTTATACCGACCGAATGAATTGAACCCAGCTGCCAGCAATTCTATAACAGTAAAAATGCCAATGAAGTAGAGAATTTTTCGTTCTCTCAGTTGAGCTTTTTGCTTGTTTTGAAGAATATATATTCCATAGACAATTCCAAAAACCTGCAAGGCTAACATTCCCCATCTTTCAATACGGGAAGCTTGCAATATAAGATTACTTAATCCTGATAGAGCGAAAGCTGCTACTATAATAATCCAGAATCGCATCCAGAATGGAGTTATATACCTGTTAAACAATACGCCAAGGAAAATGGCAGCGGCTAACCATAATATAAAACTGAAAATGAAGGGAGGATCGAGGAACATGAATTGGAAAATGGAACTACTGATGATGATGGCAGACAATACAGGATATCTGACTACCAGCTGGCCTTCATGAGTTACCTGTAGGTTGTTGTTTTCTTTCAGATGTCTTTTGAGGGTGTTTATAAAGTAGCTGCATATCACAATAAAAAAAACGAGTAGCAGCAATCTTACTATGTTGTCTTTAATATAAAATTTTAATGCCAGCGATTCTTTTTTTTCTGAAATGTTCAGAATTTCAGGTAATGGCCGTTTGTTTTTTGGCTTTTCCCAAAGGTTGGGGAATTCCCGATTTCCCAAATTTGCTGCTAGGTTGGCATTGATTTTTTCAATCTCATTTCTAGCTGTATGAACCTCGAATAAAAACATGTCAACATCCTGGAGTAAGTGCTGAATAGAAGAAACTGCGTTAGTTATGGAACTATCAAGTGGGGCAACTTCCTTAAGGATGGAAAGCATTGTTTTGAAATAGTTTACCACCTCGCTTGAATCAGTCGGAAATTGATATATAATCGTATCACTGGACAAGGAGTCGATTCTGTAACGGTAACCTGAAAGTGTCTGATAGTAAGTGTCAAGTTTGGATCTGTGATTTTCGAGCGTAAAAGCAACCTGTTCGAGTATGGCATCAGAAACAAACAGGTTTCGCTGTGTATGATGAGTTCCCTGGTTCCGGAATACACCATCACCTACTATAGCAAAGGAAGCTTTGCTGCTCTTTAGATCCCGAACAATATTGGTAGTGTCAACTGATTGCTTGAGAAAAAGTCCCGCTTTCTGAATTTCCTGGCGAACGGCTTCCAATACTTTTCGCTGCCTTGCTTCTATTCTGCCCTTTTCAAATTTGGCAATACTGCTCAATTCTTCTTTTATGCCGATTTCCTTAACCATTTTCATAAAAGCAGAACTGTCTGATGCTGCCACTGTATGAAGGGTGTCGGTTTTTTGGCCAACAGCTTCAAAACAATTGTAGAAAAAAACAAAAAAAATAGTAAGCCGAAGAAAAACGAAACGGTTGATTTTCATAAAATGATTACTTTGAATAAAGCGGGCATCTTTTTAAAAGGTATTCCAGTGTAATTTTATAAGCATCCTGTGTATTCCAGAAGGATCTCCTTTCCTGACTGTATATACTAACTCCTTTATCATTGTAAATGCTGAGCGTTAAACTGGTTTCGAAATTCTGGGTACTGGTTGAAACAACCGAGCCGGAACTCTTTTCTCTGCTCTTGTACTGATTGTTTTTATTGTTATTACCACTGCTGTAGGTAGTGTTCGAATTACCGGTCGTAATATTTGTCTGATTACCTTTATTTACTGAGACGATTCCATCAATTACATATTCAACTCCCAGAATATTACAAAGATCGTCCATGGTATATCCTTTAATTGTTTCCCTGTTGATTCCTGCTTTAATTAATAAAGCATTGCTTGTTCTTGGGTCTACTATGCTCATTACACCCGCATGACGGCTCAAAAAGGCAAAGGTTTCACTTTGTACTTTGAAACTGATATCGTCAGATGCAGTTTCCCCGTCTTTCAAAAACGCATAGGGCAGGATGGCTACCTTATTATGGTGGTCAGCAAGGCCAGGTCCGCCGGATGCTTTAGCAGCTGCAGCGGTTCCTGTTTCCGAAGGTAGCGGCGGTTTTGAATACATTTCAATTCTTCCACTGGCGTAGGTTATTTTCAGAATGTCTGTTTTTTTTATTTTATACACCAGCGATTCGCCTTTGTAGGTAAACTTGATTTCATCATCAGTTATCTCCATCACTTTGCCGGATAATTCCTCACCGTTCAGTTTTAAAATAATATCGCTTTTTGCATCAGATTGTGCCATGAGTAGGGTAGTACAAATACCCAGTAAGTAGGTTAATAATAGTTTTTTCATATTCAACGTTTAAGTGTTTTGTTAAGGCGATTGGTAAGATTGGCAACCTTTTCTTTTATTACCGATGGAGCAGGTATTCTATATCCCACAAACAATTTGAAAACGATTCGGGCATTACCATTTACTACCTGTGCATTTTCCTGCTTATAGGAAGCTGCAAAGGCAGTGGCATACAGGCCTCCGAAAAAGCGCTCGCCATTATAGCCGATGCCTGCTCTGCTGTCGATCCGAAAGATCGGGTCCTGCTGACGGGTACGGATTTTGTCTCCGCTTCCATTCCTGGTTGTCAGATTCATGAACAGCATTCCGGCCCCAGGCGTGATTCCCATCGCAACATAAAAGTTGCGCTTTAAAACCAGGTTATAATAATACCCCGCACCCACTAACAATTCCAGGTTGTTGGATCGTTGAGAAGACTGGTTAGGGTTTATCAGTCGGGTTCTGTCATCTATAATATAATACCTGTATAAAAATTGAGGAATAAAACTGCCGGCACTTTTTAATTGCCGTTCCGATTGAGTAGCCAACGCATTCAGGGAGAAATTCCGGTTGAATTTGTAGGCTGTCATACCCTGGAAATTTCGGTAATATAGATCGGGAATCTGAAAATAGGCATCACCTTCCTGCCAGCCTGGATTGAAATCGGAGGTGTTTTCCAGGTAGTACCCTTTTGTTCGGTGATAGGAAAGTTCCTGTAACCAGTGATCCAGGTAAAAATTTAAGGCCATGCCTCCGCTTCGGGTTTTCCCTTTTTCACTGTTATCGCGATTTCCTGGTAAAAAAGATGGTGCAAATCGAAACGACAAGGAGATAAAGGAATAGTTTGCACTAATAGTAGTAATAGAGGAGGTGTTAGGATTTATCCGATACTTCGTATCATCCGTATGAACCGAAAAGTTTTCCTGATCCGTTGTCTGGGCAACTTTAAGTGTAATGAACTCTTTAATTGGCTGAATAAAGATAGACTTACCGTCAATCTGTACAGGAATACTGTCCTGAGAAAAAACAGTACTTCCAATTTGTAGCAGTAATCCTGCTGCCAGTAGTCTAATTCCGGAATGCATAAAAGGCATAGTAGTTAGTTTGGGCTCGGTTTTCAGGGTAGGAATCCGCTGCCTCTGGTATGCCTTAACGATATTCAATATTAAGTTAAAGTATTAAATATTGAGTTGATTTTACTCTTTCCTACCTTTGACCTATGTCAATTAGTTCCGCCGCTGAATTAATGGGAATGCAGGCTGTTAGCACCGCAGTTGCCATTACACTTAAGAAAATGAGGGAATTTGCCAAACCCGGCATGAACTGTGCCGAGCTGGATGAATATGGAGCAGCCTTACTGGCAGGCTTCGGAGCCAGACCTGCTCCTAAACTCACCTACGGTTTTCCCGGATACACTTGTATAAGTGTGAACCAGGAAGTAGCACATGGAATTCCTGGTAAGGACAAAATCCTGGCAGAAGGTGACCTGATCAATATTGATGTCTCTGCCGAGCTAAACGGCTATTGGGGTGATAATGGAGGCTCTTTTGTTTTGGGAGCTGATCTCCATGGTCATGCTAAACTGGTGAATACCTCCCGCGAGATTCTCCTTAAAACCATTGCAGCCATCAGGCCCGGTATGAAAATCGCCGAAATGGGAAGAATGATTGAGCTGTCTGCAAAAAAAGAAGGCTTTCGTGTTATCCGGAACCTGACCGGTCATGGTATTGGCAGAAGCCTGCACGAATACCCGCATTCCATTGCGAATTATTTTGATCCCTTCAACAAAGACCGTTTCCGGAAAAATATGGTGGTGGCTATTGAAACCTTTATCTCAACCGGCGGACAACGAGCGAAGGAATTGAAAGATGGTTGGACGCTGGTTACAGGAGATGGAAGTTATGTGGCCCAGCACGAACATACCATCATGGTAACTGAAAAAGAGCCGCTCATTTTAACTGCAGCTAATGAAATTTAACGCCTCCTGGTTTTTTTTGCCAATCGGTTGATGACTGTATCCAGTTTTACCTGCTGTTCGCTACTGCAAATAGCCCGAACTTTTCTGAAATGCCGGTAATTATTCATACTGATCTGCTTTTCAAAACCAGCTATTTTTCCAGCCAATGAGTCGATCAATGATTCCGGTTGAGGCTCCAGTTTCAAATTAGCATACAATGCCTCCCGATTCTGCCGAATTGAATCATATAATCCCCGGTTGTTGTTAGATACCGTTTCCCAGAGCTCCCGAAACTGTTGCTTTTGGGTACTGTCAAAACCAATTTCCCTTGTCATGTATTCCACCGGCGACCGATCATTCCGGTTATTCTGGGGTGTTTTTTTCTCCCGACCCCAGAAATAAGCGCCCAGTAATACCAGGTTGCTGATCAGCAGGGCGGCTATGACTATAATTAATGTTTTATTCTGCATACAATCAGGGTTGATTAAATCCATTCTCCAGTATATTGGAGGGTTGGAAGCTGTAGTCTTGTGCCAGACTTACCAGTTGATCAGTTGTCTCTTCCGGAACCGACCGATTGGCAGTTATGGTTAGAATGTTTATCAGGATGATGGTGCCCACTAACGCAGCAGCCACAACAGGTTTGGATAGAAAGGCAGCCAACCATCCCCAACTGCTTTTCTCCTGCTCCAGTTTCGTTCTGATGCGCGTATACAGATGAGGGTTAGCAGTGGCTGGCTGGATGCCCTCCAAACTGCTCATCGCTTTCGCGACCTGCTCCTGTACCTGATTTTTATTAGTCATCTCTGTGTGTTTGATAATAGTTAGTCAATGTTTTTTGCAGATTGGTTTTGGCCCGGTTTAACAATGCTTCCACAGCCCCGTCCGTTGTTTCCATTACCTGTGCTATTTCCTTTATGGCCAGTCCTTCGATCTTCTGCAAGCTGTATGCCACCTGTTGCTGTTCCGGTAATTTACGAATCGCTTTAAACAAAACCTGCGCTTCCTGCTTTTTCTCCAACTGTACACCCGGATGCAGAAAATTTCCGGGTTCCTGCTCTTGTTCTTCCTCCGATCCTAAAAGCGGCACCAGGAAGCCAAATCGTTTCTTGCGTTTTCTTTTTCTGATGCAATCGAGCGACTGGTGTACCGCTATTTTATACAACCAGGTCTGGATACTGGATTCGCCTCTGAATTGTTGAACCGATTTCCAGGCAGTTATAAAAACATCCTGTGTTATCTCCTCTGCATCCTCTGCCTGCTGTACCAATCCAAGTGCTGTGTTGTATATCCTGTCTTTCCAATCTTCCACCAGTTGATGAAACGCTGTTTCATCTCCCTCTCGGAGCAGTTTTATAAATTGGGGATCGGTCACCTTTCTTTCTGATTGCCTGTTTCAGCCCCAATTTACAGGTTAATTCATCGTTCCACCAAATCCACCCGGACCGCCATATCCGCCGGGACCACCACCTGGTCCCCATGTACCCTGACGACGCTGCTGTGCCGGTGCCTTACCAAAATTTTTGATCCGGTAAGAAAAGGTCAGCATGAAATATTGTGTCAGTACCTGTGTCTGATTGTCTTCAATATAGTTCGGTTGAATCGTTCTGCTGATGCTTCGGTTCTGCTTCAATAAGTCAAATACGCTTAAACGCAGTTCTCCTTTCTGATCCTTCAGGAATTTTTTTCCAACACCCATATTCCACAACCAGAAGTTCTGATTGAATGCGGCGGTCAAACCACGGAACAGTTGATTGTTGATATCGGTATTGAAGATCCATCCGTTTTTACTCAGCAGGTTTACTCCCAGGCCGGCAGACTGACTGAAATAATTATTATTCAGCGATTGCTGGAAACTGTTTTTAACTGTACTGTAATTCGCATTGTAATTCAGGTTGAAATCAACATACTCACTGATATTGCTGGCGATGATCATTCCTCCACTCCAGGTGGTATTACGTGCAATGTTGGATACACTGTTGATGATACCAGGAGTTTTGCTGAAATTCCCTCCGGCATTAAAAGTCAGGTTCGATTTTATGGCTTTGAATGGAAAGGAATAAGTGAACATAGTATTGGCCGACCAATATCCATTCAGGTTGACCGGCTTGGATAACTGTGCTCCTTCTCTTAGTGTAACCGTTGGTGTTAGTACGGAATCAGAAAAAGCGGTATAGGTTGCATTGGTGATAAAATTATCCGATTGTGTTGCAAAAAAGTTCACAAAAAAACTATTGCCTTTTCTGCTATTGGTATAGGTGTACCGGCCACCAACGCGGTTACTCACGGTCTGTTCGAGCTCCGGGTTACCGGTATTCAGGAATAAAGGATTGGTGTTGTTGATCACATTCTGCAACTGATTTACAGAAGGGTTGTTGGTACTGCTTCTGTAAAAGATGCGGATATTGCTTCTCTCGCTTAGCTTCTTGCGGAAGAAGGCATTTGGCAACAAATTGCTGAATGTCTTTTTCAGGTTGCCCGTTTGCGGATAGGTTTGGTTGTTATCAAGCGTGGTATGCTGTGCATCCAGTCCGATATTGAGGTTCATGTTACGATCCCCGATCCTGTAGGTAACACCCCCACGATGTGTCGTAACCTCATTTACAAACACATTGGATAAACTGGTATCCAGGATGCTGAACTTATCCGTAGTATTGTCAAATGCCCAGGTGCGTTGATCCGCATCGCTTTTGGTAAAGGATGGGTTGTAGCTGAATTGCAATTGTCCGCGTTTGCCAATTGGTTCAGTATAGGAAATGTTTCCGGATAAATTATAGCCTTTGGTATCTGCCAACTGTTGCTGCAACAGAGAGTCATTGGTTGGTATACCAGCTTTGTAAAAAGTTGAAATTGCAGAAACATCCTTCTGGCTGTTTCGGTCATTGATCCCCGTTGTAATTCCAACCGAAATGGATCTGCCTCTTTTTCCAAAGGAGTGGCGGTACAACAGGGTGTTATTGAAGTTGTAACCATTTCCGGTGGTTCGGTTCCGGTTTTCGGTTTCGCTGATCAAATCGCCATTTTGTTGTGTCTGAATGCCGCTGATATTGTTCTGAATATCATTTTTCTGATAGCTAAAACTGGGTATGATCAAAAGCGTATTGTTGGAATCTATCTTGTACTCCATCCGCATATTGACACGGTGGTTGAAATTCTTGTTTTCACTGAGTGATTCTTCATTGTACAACGTGCTGGAATCCGGGCGAATGAATTGTTCGCGGGTCGATCTGGAATCATTCTCATTGTTGGCATTGTTGAAGAAATAACTGCCGCTTACATTGAAATTCTTTCCCCAAAGATCGCTGAAGTTGATGCCCAATGCATTGGTGGTTGTAATTCCATTTGAACCAGGAACCTGGAAGTTGCCACCACCACCTCTGCCAGCACCACCACCCCGGCCACTTCCACCACCTGAAAGTCCCAACAGGTCAGAGCTTGAGAAGTTTTGCTGATTGATATTGTTAAAAAGTCCTACAACAGAAATCCTGCGTTCCTTATTAAAGAAATTGACAGAGCCACCACCCTGGTAGCGATCATTTGTTCCATAACCAGCGTATACCCTGCCGAACTGCCCGGCCCTGCGATCTTCTTTGGTTACAATATTGATGGCCTTATAACCCTGACCATCATCAAAACCGGTCAATTGTGCCTGGTCGCTCAGGCGATCAAATACCTGGATTTTATCCACTACATCGGCAGGCAGGTTACGCAACGCGGCCGTGGCATCATCTCCAAAGAACTCACGACCATCCACTGTTACTTTACGCACCTGTTCTCCCTGGGCTTTGACCTGTCCATTCTCTATAGATACACCTGGCATTTTTTTAACCAGGTCTTCCACATTTGCATCGGGATTCACTTTGAACTGGCTGGCATTGAACTGAACAGTGTCGCCTTTCTGCTGGGCCGGAGGAGTAGTTGCTTTTACTACTACTTCTTCCAGGGCATCTTCGCCTTTTGCCAGGCGGATGGTGCCCAAACTGGTTTCACCTCCCCTCAGGGTTACCAATTTTTCAAATGGGGCAAAACCAACAAAGGAGATGGCAATTTTGTAAGATCCATTCGGGATTTCAGTAAAACTAAAGGAGCCGGTTTTATCCGTTACTGCATTTCTGCTGAAATTACTGTTCCTCAGTTGTACAGTGGCGCCAGTTAAGGGCGATTTGGCGGTACTATCTTCAATCTTACCCGTAATACGGTTTTGTGCATAGGAAGGTAAAATTGAAACCAAAATCAGCGCGAGTCCAAGAAAATACTTCATATTATATAGGTCTGTGAAGTATTGGACGCTGATTCTTATAAAAACCTACGGCTCCTCCTCAATCTTTTTTAAAAACTTTCCGGTTTTTGGTAACAGGCTCCGTTGAGAACTATAGATGCCGGTATGGCCACTGAAATAATAGGCAGTAAAACAGGCAATGGCAAAGAACAGAAAATGCTCTCCACCGAACAGTTCAATTCCCATAATTGTACAGGCAATAGGGGTATTGGTGGCTGCAGCAAACACAGCAATAAAACCAAGCCCTGCCATCAGGTCTATCGGGGCCCCCATCCAAACGGCCAGGACGTTCCCAAGTGTAGCACCGATAAAAAACAGGGGGGTTACCTCACCTCCTTTGAATCCCATCCCTATGGTAATGGCTGTGAATAACAGTTTCCATGCCCAGCTAAACGGTTGAGCTCCGCCCGTGCTGAAAGCAGAACTGATGGTGACAACGGATGGGTCGGCATTCCAGACTCCCAAACCCAGGTAGTCCTGGTTGCCCGGTATCATACTGAGTCCAATTACAAGTAACCCGCCAGCAATGGGTATCAGCCAGGGCCTGGGAATCAGCATATTGGAGATATGTTTAACCTGGTTGGTTAGGATACTGAAACAGGCACTAACCAGTCCAGCGCAGGCTCCAAGAATAATGACCTTGACCAGCAGCATGCCCGAATTCCACCAGTTTTCCGGCGCTGTGAGTGTTATCGCCTCTGATAAAATGGAATAGCTCACATGTCCAACGCCCCAGAACTGGCAGGCGATATCAGCCAGCAAACTGGCAATCAGGCAGGGGAGTAGTGCGGTATGCAGGATCTGTCCGAGAAATAACACTTCCACAGCAAATAAGGCACCGGTTACCGGGGTACCAAATACAGCCCCAAATCCGGCTGCCATTCCGCAGAGTAGCAGGGTTTTGCGGTCTTCCTGACCCAGCCGGAAAGGTTTTGCCAATGCATCTGCAAGGCTGCCTCCCATCTGAACGGCGGTTCCTTCACGCCCGGCTGATCCGCCAAACAAATGGGTGATCAGGGTAGCAATCAATACCAGTGGGGCCAGCCTTAGTGGAACGCCAGTACTGGGCTCATGAATTTCATCCAGGATCAGATTGTTCCCTTTCTCTGTTCTTTTTCCAGCCAGGTCATACATGAAATAGATTAGTACACCAGCCGCTGGTAAAAAAGCAAGTAGCCAGGGGCTTTGAAGCCGGATGTTAGTGACTTCCTCCAACGACCAAAGAAAAAAGGCTACCAGGCTTCCAACCAAAATCGCAAGGGGGATTGCCAAAATGGTCCACCGAATCAGGAACCAGGATATCCGGGCTTGTTCAGGCGCCTTCCATTTTTGTTGTAAACCTTTCATGTGTAATAAAAATACACAAGTTAAGAGGGAATAGGGAAGGAAACCGATATTTGAAATATGATTTATCCTCCCTACTTACAAAAAGGCGATACCATTGGAATGGTTTGTCCGGCTGGTTTTATGGCCCCTGAAAAATGGCAAACCTGCGTTCAAACCCTGCAGGACTGGGGATTTAAGGTGGAGCTGGGAGCTACTATGAATAGTGCATCAACTACCTATTTCTCAGGTACGGATGAAGAGCGCAAACTGGATCTGCAACGTATGCTGGATGATAAAAAAATCAAAGCTATTCTTTGCGGAAGAGGCGGTTATGGGATGGGGCGAATCATAGATCAGCTTGATTTTAAAAAATTCGAACGTCGCCCCAAATGGATCATTGGCTTCAGCGATATCACGGTGCTGCATGCGCACCTGAACAGGGTAATAGGAATTGCAAGCATTCATGGACCCATGGCTGCGGCTTTCAATGAAGGAGGAGATGAAAACCCCTATGTTCAATCACTCAAAGCAATGTTGCTCGGAACAAAAGCTGAATACAATGCGGCACCTCATGCTTTTAATATTGCAGGAACTGCACAGGGTCGATTGGTAGGCGGCAACCTGAGTTTGATTGCCCACCTCCTTGGAACAAGATCTGCCTTTAAAACAAAAGGTAAACTACTTTTCCTGGAGGATGTGGGGGAACAATTGTATAATGTAGATCGTATGTTCTATCAGTTAAAAAGGGCTGGCGTGCTGGATGGATTAGCCGGACTGGTTCTAGGTGGGTTTACAGATAATAAAGATACAGAACGCCCCTTTGGCCAAACAGTGGAAGAAATCCTGCATCACCTGGTTAAGGATTGTGAATACCCGGTTTGCTTTGGTTTTCCGGTTAGTCATGAGAAAGAAAATTTCGCGCTGAAAGTGGGAGCGAAGTATCAGTTGCTGGTTTCTCCGTCAGAAGTGCGACTGATAGAGAAAGGCTGATCACTGGCAGCCCGTTGCAAGCTGCTCCGAAACGGAATTAAGTTTAACCTGGAAAGTTAAGCCAGTACTATCGGTAGCCGGCTGCAATTCAATGGTAGCCCGAACAAATACTCCTTCAGCAAGTTTGGCTGCCTGTTTTGCAAAAAAACGATTAGCTTCTTTCACACCGTTATCGCTAATCAGCTCCCAAATTTTTGATAGTCCGCAGGGTTGAAAAATTCCCTGGTTTTTTTCAATTTTCAGAAATCCATTCGTTAAAAACGGACGGGTGACCGGATTGTCAGGTTGGGTTGTTTGTTCAAGACTGTAATCCAGTCCGGTTATCATCTCAGAGCCATCTTTGTCCAGTTGCACGATCCTGTCTTCCATGATCTTAAATCTGCGGGCGCTGTCATCTGCAGCACCCAGGGTAAGAATATCACCCTCCCGGCTGAAACTACCAAAACTGCCCAGAGGCTGACTTTGTTCTCCAATGTACGATTCGGATAGAAAATAGGTGCTGTCATCCAGTATAGCCAATTCAGTAAATATTCCTTCACAACTGGCACAGGGTAATGTATCTGCATAGTAGGAAGCCAGTTCAGTAAGTGATATGGCTGCTCGGGTTTCGGGAACAGTTATGTCAGTAGTTACTTCAATACCATCATTACAGGCCAGCCAGCCCAGGGCAAGCAGGGCCATAAAGTGGGTTCGTTGCATTGGAGGAAATTTGACCCAATATAATGAAAAAAGCCACCCGTATGGACGAGTGGCTTTAGTGTGCTTACTACCAACCAGTGACTTAAGCAAAAATTTTATGTTCGTTATAATTCAAATTTATCCTTTTTTCAGATAGTGAAAGGATTGATTAATTTTATGCATACATAGATTCTATCTATCAAATGACACTTACCCAGCTTGAATATATACTAGCAGTAGATGAGCACCGGCATTTTGCTACGGCAGCTGCGCATTGTTATGTAACCCAGCCAACCCTTAGCATGCAGATTCAGAAAATGGAAGAGGAAATGGGGTTGAAAATCTTTGATCGCAGCAGGCAACCGGTAATACCCACGCCGTTGGGTGAGTTGGTGCTGGAGCATGCCAGGAGGGTGATGCGGGAAGCAAAACTGCTGGAAGATGTGATAAAGGAAAAGCAGGGGCTGATACATGGAGAGTTGCGCCTTGGTATCATTCCTACGCTGGCTCCCTATCTGCTGCCCATATTTCTTCCATCCTTTCTGGAAAAATATCCGGAGCTGCAATTGAAGGTAAAAGAGATGACAACCGATAACCTGGTGGATGCAGTTGCCAAAGGCAGATTGGATATGGCGCTGGTAGTAACACCGCTGAATAATAAAGGAATAGAAGAATACCCTCTTTTTTATGAAGAGATGATGGCCTATGTATCGCGCAAGCATGCAGCGTATAAAAAAACCTACATGCTGGCAAAGGACATAGATGTGCATGATCTCTGGTTGCTGGAAGAAGGACATTGTTTTCGGGATCAGATCCTGAATCTTTGTGAATTGCAGCAGGCACATAAAGACCTGCTTTTGTTTGAGTACGAAGCCGGGAGCCTCGAAACATTGAAGAAAATGGTGGAAACCAATCGTGGCATTACTATTTTACCTGAATTGGCTACCTATGATTTGACTGCTTCCCAGCAACGCATGTTACGGCATTTTAAAACACCTGCACCCATGAGGGAGGTTAGCCTGATTGCCAGCAAAACTTTTGTGAAGGAGAAGCTGCTCGAAGCGCTGAAGGAATGTGTGCTGTCCAGTTTACCTGAAAAAATACGAAAGAATAAACCCCGAAATGTTATTCCTGTTCAGGAGGGCTAACGTTTATGGGTATCCTAATACCTTAATACAGAATCAATCGCGGCCTGATAGGCAGGAAATCTTGTAAGATCATTATGACTTCCCTCTTCTATCGTTACAAATTTATCGGCTGCTTTTAATAGGGGTTTCAGTCTGCTTGCATTGGAATAAGGAACAACACCATCATCCGTGCCCTGTAGTATCAGAATGGGCGCTTTAACCTGTTGGATATACTGGTAGGTAGGGAATTTCATTTTTATCATCCGGCTCACCGGGTAAATAGGAAGATAGCGACTGAACAATGACGTAATACTGTAATAGGGTGTTTCAAGAATCAGTGTTTGGGTGGCCGACTCAGTTGCCAGTCGGGTCGCAATTCCCGTCCCCAGGCTCTTGCCATAAATAAAAATACTATCAGCTCCATATTGGGCTCTGGCCAGTTTGTAGGTTTGTTTCGCAAACTGATGAAGCTGTTCTTCCGTCAGTTCCCCGGTGCTTTTGCCAAAGCCCGGATAATCGGGCATCCACACTTCAAGTCCCCTGCTGGTAAAATAACTGGCATAGTTGGCATAATGCGAGATGTTTTTTTTGTTGCCATGAAAATATAGGACAGCGCCTGATGCCGGTTTACTACTGTCTGAAGCAGGTAAAAACCGCACTACATTCATGTTAACCCCTTCTTTAATGGGGATATTCATTTCCCTAAAGGGTTGCTCAAATTTATAGGGACTTGATTTTGTTAATGGTTCAGGGTGAAACAAAAAATAATCCTGTAAATAATAAACCGCGATTCCAATCACCGCATACAATACCACTGCAATTTGAAGTCCTTTCAGCCATTTCATCCGGCAAAAATAAGAAAGCAGCCTGCTCCTCTTGCAGGTAATTAAATTAATACTAAATTGAATATGAAAATAGTAACATATGAACAGAGGTGTTTCACTTATAACGCTTGTAATTGCCCTGTTTTCGGTATTACAGCTTTCTGCACAAACCGAAGGGCAGGAGGAGAAACTAAACCTACCGGGAGATAACCTGAACCTCTATGCTGTTATGAAGATGTTCCAGGAATCGGAGACCCTGGAAATATTTGAAAAAAAACTCAACGAAGAAGATAACCGGATCAATAACCTGGATCTGAACGGAGATGATGAAATCGATTATATTAAGGTCCTTGATGAAGTGGATGGGGATGTTCACAATATAATTCTGCAGGTTGCTTTGAATGATAAGGAGAAACAGGATATAGCAGTATTCACGGTGGAGAAAATCAAAGATGGCCAGGTGCGGATTCAATTAACCGGCGATGAAGAACTCTATGGCAAGGATTATATTATTGAACCCAATATGACAGAAGGCGCTTCCAATGGGAGGCCCAATCCTGGTTATACAGGCAAAACTCAAAAAATCGAAGACAAGATTATTGTAGCCAATTCAGTTCCCCAAACTGAAATTGCCACCTGGCCGGTGGTGGTGTATATGTACCAGCCAACCTATGTAGTATGGCGCTCTCCCTATTACTATGGATATTATCCGCCCTGGTGGAGGCCCTGGCGCCCCTGGTACTGGCACCAGTACTATGGATACCATTACAACTGGTACTTCCATTACTATGGATTCTATAGAAGAAGTTACTACCACTACTATCCCGGCTGGTCTGTTTTTTATTACAGCAACCGCAGATCGGTTTCAATAACAGTCACCAACAGACGCAGATCCGGCTATTACCGGTCTACTTATTCCAGACCTGAATTGAGAAGAGATGGGATGGCGATGTATACTCAAAAACATCCCGATCGGCCAGTGCTGAAACCAGGGGTAAATCGCCCTGCACCCAGGCCAACACCCAGCAAACCTACAGTAACCAGGCCTGCTCCCTCGAGGCCAGCACCTACAAAACCTGGAGTAGAACGCCCTGTTGCAAGACCAAATCCACAGCAACCAGCCACCCGACCAACAAAACCCGTTAACAGGCCTGCACCTTCAACGCGTCCGTCCCCTTCAACACGCCCGGCACCGAAACCAGCCACCAGACCGGCAACCCGCCCGGTTAAAAAACCGGGTGGAGGAAATTAATGATCTACACTGATAACGCGGGTGATCAGCCAACGGTCACCCTCTTTTTTCCATACCATGATGTTTTTAAAACTGCCGCAGTCCATTTTTCGATTCTCAATATGGCAGAATCGATGGCGGTTGACCTGGATCGCACCCGAACCCGGAACAGGATACACTTCTAATGTACCAGGTTCCATATCCCTACGAAAACCAGTTTCTGTATTTCGCTCAAACAACTGTTTTGATTTCATTCGGGTTTGTTCATAATTGTCCTTGCCTCCTTTATCATGATAGAATTCCAGGTCAGGAGAAAAATAAGACATGACTTCATCCAACTGGCGTCGGTTAAACGCATCAAAAAAGGCGCTGTCCAAAGCCTGGATTTTTTGATACAAGCTATCCTTGTTTGTAGCCATGCCTGATTTAGCGATCTCAGGTACCGCAAACAGGGTGGCAGTAAATGCCAGCAGGGTTCCATCCCCATATGGACCATGTCCGGGTACTACTGTTGCTACCTCCGGATAAGCAGCCTGAACAGCCTGAATGGTCTTACTCCAACTGGTGATATTGGCATCGCCCACAAATCCAAATCCTGCATCCAGCGACTTAACGAGGCAACCTCCAAACAATGCCTTATACTCCGGTACATAACTGACTATATTGTCTTTCGTATGTCCTTCTCCGAAATATCGGTTGATCACCTGTTTGCCATTTATCAGTAGTACCTGTTCTCCTTTGAAAACCTCCCTCGGCAAAGGACTGCCCGCCGCTTTCGCCAGCTCCCTGGTCAGTTCATTTGAGATTGAAGTGATACCCGCTTTATGAAACTCCGCCAATCCAGCCAGGCAATCATTATGAAAATGATTTATAACAACAGCCTTCACCTTTAGCTTCCATTTCTTTCTTAACACCCGGATCAGCTCAATACTTGCTGTATCAGATGCGGGAGTGTCAAACACAACAGCAGAATCTCCACTAATATAGATCATACCGTTGCATCCTACTTTACCCCATTTGTCGGTTTGCAGATAAGATTCATGTACCAACAGGTTGGGCTGAATGGGGGTGATCTTCAAATGCGAAGACGCATAGGTTTTCGGTTGTGCCTGCAGGTTGTATCCCATTGCAAGGCTTACTACTATGAGTATCGCCCTACTGATACAGGTCCATCCAGGCAAGGAGTTTTTCTTCAAACAAGGTTGCTTCTTCATATGGAGGGTTATGTGCACTGTGTTCAAATGATTCAAGTGTAATGTCTGAAAACTGTTTCATCAGACCAGTCCACTGATCCGCGGGACCAGCGAGGTAATCGAATTTTCCATGCGCCAGCCATACCGGCACATAGAAATCCGTCAGCCCCTGGGTTATATCAATATCTCTGAAAACAATTCCCCACAAATAATCTATCGCCGGCATATTGGTATATACCTCAGTCCAGAAAGCACCAGCATCCATTTCAAGATTCAACCAACTCTTGGGTGCCAATGCCAGGTTATACAAGAGGAAGGATTTATCCGGTTCAGCTTCAATGGCCGCTGGTAATGCTTCCATATTGGCACGAAAGGCATTGATACGTTCCGGCTCTGCCAATGTTTCAAAATGCAAATCAGCCAGTGCATGATTTCCCGTAGAGAGGGAGGTGGCCATGCCTGTCAGGATTACTCCCTTAACGTGATCGGCATATTTTTTTGCATATTCCAATGCCATAAAACCATGACCACTGTGACCTACAACCCAGCATCGCGTCCAACCTAGTTCTCTTCGCAACGCATCCATATCTTCAATGATCTCCTCCAATGCATACAGTTCTTCTACTGGTTCTGTGCTCTCGGGAGGAATGCTAAAGCCACGGTGGTCAGCAAATACAAAATCAAGTTTCTCTTTAAGGGATGCAGAGAACAGACGATGATAAAAAAGTCTGCTTCCAATTACGAATACTGGTTCGCCTTTTCCTTCTCTTAAATAGTGGAGCTTAAAGCCATTTCTTTCTATAAAGCCTTCCTGGATTTTCATATCGGATCTTGCTTTGGGGTACGGGAATTTCGGTCAGTTTTATTAACAGCCCGCAATATACTACAGCAACGGTTTTGTAAGGATGTAAATGGTAAGCAATTATTCACATGATTGAATTATTAAACGCATGATTTCTCCTACTCGTTGATTCGTCCATCTTGTTACTACTACCAGTTCATTTTTATAATCAATTATGATATAATTACCACCATATCCTGCTGCATAATATAAATCCGTAGGCGCTCCTTTCAATGACTGATCACTGTTGTTCCACCATAGATATCCATACGCTTTATTGGCAGGCGATGGTGCAAGTGCCTGCTGTATCCAGTTTTCTGAGAGCACCTCCACTTACTGATTGTACCTGCAAGCCATCCATAGTTACCCATGAATTGGAATAACCATACCATCTCCAGGTAGTGGAAGCTCCAATAGGGTCCTGTATCTTTTCTTTTAATACCTGCGGCAATGGCTTTCGCCATACCTGCAATAGCGCATATGCAAGCAGATTCACCCGGATATCATTGTATTTGAAAAAAGTACCCGGTTCATTTAGTTTCCTGTTTTTCCAATCGTCAATAGTTCCTTCACGGGGAGGCCTGTCGGCCCAGTCCTGCTGACCGAATAATTCACCCGACCAATCCGAACTCTGGTTTAATAAATGTTCCCAGGTAATCTTGCTGTTATGCGGACTATCAAAGGATCCATCCCAAACATAGTTGTTCAGCTTGTCGCGGGTAGAACGAATTAGTCCCTGGTCTACTGCCAATCCTGCTATGGTGGATAAATAACTTTTCGTAACACTAAAGGTCATGTCCACCCGCTCGATATCTCCCCAACTGGCAACGATGTATCCCTTTCTGATAATCAGTCCGGCTGGCTTACCCCTGTCCTTCATGGGCCCCAGAATCTGGTAACCCGGTTCACGCTGATAGGATTTATAGGCAGCAATTCTCAGGTCGGTATCCAGCTCAATTTCAGATCGTTTTGCCAGTGCTACGGCACTGTCCAGCAGTTGTTGGTTCATACCCAGTTTGGCGGCCGGTTGCCGTATCCAGTTACTGTCGGGATAGTACCCTTGCTGCGCAAAACTTGTCAGGGTAAAACAGGCAGTTATCAACTGAAACAGCAGAATCTGAACAGGATTTCTTTTCATTACAGAAAGGTACAGCAGGGGACTGAAAAAAAATCCTGGAATTCTGTAATGCAGTGATACCTCCTGCATCTATAGAAGTATAAAACCTGAAAATATGAACCTTCGAATCATGCTTTACCTGGCAATTTTTATTGGGTTAACCATCAGATCCCAGGCCCAATATGCATTTAATATAGAAGTAAGCGGTAAAGGTCCGGCCCTGCTGCTGATTCCCGGCTATAGCTGCAGTGGAGAGGTTTGGAAAGAAACAGTGGCAACCCTTAATAATCAATACGAGTGTCATGTACTAACACTGGCCGGTTATGCGGGACAACCGGCTATTGATACACCTGTACTGAAAACTGTAAAAGGAGATATCATTCGCTATGTAAAAGATAAAAAACTAACCAAACCTGTACTGGTAGGGCATAGCCTCGGAGCTTTTATGAGTATCTGGGTGGCAAGCGAAGCACCGGAGCTTTTTGGCAAACTCGTTTGTGTGGATGGTGTTCCTTTTATTTCAGCATTAGGCAGACCTCAAATCACAGTTGATTCAGTCAAGAATAATCCGGCATTCAATCCGGAACTGGTGATCCGCAACTTTATGAACCTGCCGGATAAAGGGTTTATTGATCAAACAGCCATGGCTATGCGCTGGCAGGTAGCCGATACCGCTAGAGCCAGGCAGATTGCGATCTGGCAATACAAAAGCGACCGTAAAACACTTGCTACTACCTTGCTGGAAATGTCTACCACCGATCTTCGCGCTGCATTAAAACAAATTCCTCAACCTGTATTGGTAATGGGCAGTATTTATCAGACAAAGGAGCAGTCTGAGCGTTGGCTGAAGCTGCAATACGAGCAAACACCTGACCTTGAAATTAAAGTTGCCGATAGTAAACATTTCATCATGTACGATCAGCCGAATTGGTTTATAACTGAATTAACTGCATTTTTAAACAAATAAGCAGGTGAAGCAACACAAAGAATTTACGGATCTCTACGAGCAGTACGCTCCCGGTATACTAAAACTCTGTATGGGTTATACCGGAGACCGTACGCAGGCGGAGGACCTGTTGCAGGAAGTCTTTCTATCTGTCTGGAACAATATGCACAAGTTTCGACAGGAAGCTTCCTGGAAAACCTGGATTTACAGAATCGCAGTCAATACCTGCCTCACCTATTTGAGGAAGCGTAAGTTGAAAACCGTGGATATTGATGAACACCCGGTTGCACAGTTACAGGAGGAAAAATCAAACCGGGAGCAGGAAGTACAGTTGTTGTACACCTGCATCAGCAAACTTCCGGAAGCCGATCGTCTTCTTATTTCCATGGTGCTGGAAGATCAGTCCTATGAGGAAATTGCTGCAGTAGTTGACATCAGTGTGAACAACCTGCGCGTGAAAATTCATCGTATTAAAAAACAACTGACAGAAATCTATAATCAATATGCAAGACTTTGATGCACTGAAAAAAATCTGGCAGGAGGAGCCAGGTAAAGCCAGGCAGATTTCTTCACCTGCTGAACTTAGCAGTACCTCCCAGCGAAATAGAAAATGGCTGAAGAACACCCAACTGATTGGTGCCATCGGGCAGATCTTTACAGCAGCATTCATTACCTGGATGATCTTTTTTGGCAATTTTGGATTCAAGTTCTGGTACACCTATTTATCCATGAGCTTAGTTGTGTTGCTTTGTCTGATGCAGGCCGCTTTCATGTTTTATACGTATGGCAAAATCAAAGCGATTGATGAAAGTCTTAGTCCGGCTGAACACCTGCGGCAATGGGAAGAATACTATGCGATCCGGAAAAAACAGTTGACTTTTCAGGGCCCCGTTTTTACCATGCTGCTCAGTGTTGTCATCGGCATCTACTACATCGAAATTCTGAGTGGACGTCCTTTTTGGCCTTCCCTGATTATTGTTGTCGTAACCATTGCCTGGATTCTATTTGCCTATTTTTATCTCGGGAAAAAAAGTATAAAAAAAGAAACTGGGCGTTTGCAGTCCATTATCGATGAATTGAAACAGGTGAAAGAACAGTTCTCAACCAACGATTAAGAGTTAACCCGCTGACTCAATACTTTAAAATATCTCTCAAAAAATTATGGTATTCCGGATAGGAGGGCAGGTTATTATGCCCTCCGCCTTCAATTCGGATCAATGTGATTTTGGAACGATTGATGGCCTGTAATTTTTCACTGTGCCGGATGGGAATCAGCCAGTCGCGCGTGCCATGAAGTATATAGGTGTGACAATTCACATGCCGGATCCATTTGTCTGTCCGGAGGTGATAACGCAATACCACAGACACCGGCAGGATGGGCAGAAATCGTTCCACTACTTTTTTGAAACTATAATAGGGCGCGTCCAGGATCAGGTAACGGGGCCGATTATCCGAAGCCAGTTTGGCGGCAAATCCACTGCCTATACTTCTGCCATAAACAATGATATGATGTTCAGGGTACTGGCGGGTAAGTTCTGTGTAGACAAACTGGATATCTGAAAGCAATTGTTTCTCGCTTCTCTTGCCGGTGCTTTTTCCAAAGCCGCGGTAATCAATCAGCACTACGTCATAGTTGTACCGGTAAAAATCCCGGGCATATTTGGCCCAGCCCTTAATACTGCGACTATTGCCATGCAGGTAGAGGATTAATCCATCCGGTTTGTCGCGGTAAAAATGCAGTCCATTGATACTGACCCCTGGCTCCGGATGAAAGAACAATTCCCGAAATGGACTATCATATTTAAACTCAAAATCAGCCGCCAGTTTCTCCGGTTTGAAAATCAGTTTTTCCTGCAGGAAATATCCCAGCACGCTCAGGAGCAATATGGTAAGGAAGATGTATAGGAATAGCATAGATGTGAGATGTCAGACGTGAGAAGGGAGGAAAGGAAGATGCAAAAAGGAGGAAAGGGAGCCTGGTCTTCCATTCCTCCCGTCTTCCATTCCTCCCTCTTCCATGCTCACTCCTCCTCATGATACACCCGCTTCAACCGAATCGTTGTAACCGGTGCAACAATCAGTGGGAACTTCTCTACCACCACATTGGAGGGATCGAGTCCAAATCCTCTTTCTTCAGACAGGCTGATTTCTTTCAGCCAGAAATAAATCTTCATAATGATCCGCTCAAAGAATGGCAGCTCATTGTCCTGGCTCAGGTATTTTTCCATCACGATGAACTGGAAATCACCCACCACATTGTTTCGCTCCAGGCTTTCGTACCGGCTGTAAATATTCACTTCCTTGTTGTTCACCAGTTCTTCCACCACCTTGCGGAACAGCAGGTTGATTTTGGGTTCCATCCGGAAACCCAGCCTGAACTCCACCCGAATAATATCATTGGGAATGATATGATCCACCACATACTCACAGGTATAAGGATCATCCAGCGTATCCACATGCACAAACCAATAAATGTCGGCCCGCTTGGGTTTCTTGTTCAGGATGGAATAAATGATCTTATGTTCAATCTCTTTGGGATTGTTCGCACTGGTCATATACACCAGGTGAGTGGCATGTTTCGGAACCGTTTTATCATTGCTGAGTTCCTGGATCATGGGTACATAATGCTCCAGCCGAACAAATTCCACATAACGATTTTTGATCTTGCGACTCCGGTACGATACATACATGATGATGAACATACCCAGCCCAATAATCAGGGTGATATAACCCCCATGGGTAAACTTTTCCAGCAAGGCTACCAGGAAAGTGATTTCAATCACCAGGAAGGTAACCAGAAACAGGTAGATCAGTCCCGAATTAATCCTGCGTGCCACCATATAATTTGAAAACAGGATCGTGGTAGTAATCAGGGTAACTATAATCGCCAACCCATAGGCAGCTTCCATACGGGAAGATTCCTTAAAGTAGAGTACAATGCCCACGCAACCTATAAACATCATCGTGTTGATACCCGGTATAAACAACTGGCCTTTTTCTTCGGAAGGATATCGAATCTTCAGCCTGGGCCACAAATTGAGTCGCATCGCTTCACTGATCAGGGTATAAGCACCGGAGATCATTGCCTGGCTGGCGATAATGGCAGCAGTGGTGGCAATGATCACACCTGGTATAATAAACCATTGTGGCATCAGGTCGTAAAAAGCATTAATACCCAGCTCTGCTTTTGCCGCAGGGGTAACTTCAATGCCGGTACGATTGGCCAGCAAAAACGCGCCCTGTCCGAAATAATTCAGCAACAGGCAGGTTTTTACATAAATCCAGGAGAAACGTATATTATCCCGACCGCAATGTCCCAGGTCACTATAGAGCGCTTCCGCACCCGTGGTACAAAGGAATACCGCACCCAGCAACCAGATCGCCTTGGGATAGGTAGCCAAAAAGTTGACCGCGTAATAAGGATTGATCGCCTTTAAAATGGATAAATCATCTGTAATATGCAATACCCCCAAAATACCCAGCATGGTAAACCAGACCATCATAATGGGACCGAACATCTTTCCAATGGAAGCAGTCCCAAACTGCTGCATAAAAAAGAACAGCGATATAATCGCCAATACAATATATACAATGGTGGAAGTCTGCAATTCATGAAATACCGGCAACTCTCTTAACCCTTCAATGGAAGAAGTAATGGTCATGGGAGGGGTGATGATACCATCCGCCATCAGGGAAGCCCCCCCAATCATGGCAGGTACTACCAGCCATTTTTTTCTTCGCCGTACCAATGCATACAGGGCAAAGGTTCCGCCTTCCCCCCGGTTATCTGCCCGCAATACCAACCACACATACTTAACCGTGGTTACCAGGGTGAGGGTCCAGATAATACAGGACAAAGCTCCAACAATCAAATCCTCCGTGACAGTCCTGCCGGATATAATCGCGTTAAATACATAGAGAGGAGAAGTTCCAATATCACCGTAAATAATTCCTAAAGCAATTAAGAGGCCTCCTAAGGAGACTTTGTCTAAATTTTTTCCCACTGTTAGACTATTGCGCCGGCATTCAACTGCCGACTGGTATTCAGAATAGACCAGCTATATGGATGGTCGTCTTGCAAAGGTATAGTTAAAATAATCATACCTTATGCATATGTTGTGAACATAAACAACCGACTGGTGCGTAAAATTGTCCTATAAATATCTGCAATGGATATTACCTTTAACTAAAGCGTACGAAATGAAAATCAAACTCGTATTGTTTGGCATTTTTTTATTGGCCCTTATTAATGTAAACGCCCAGGCTCCCCGGATAGTATATACGGAGCCTGAAAAGGAAGACTCACGCCGTACCTCTTTTGAGATCCTGGGAAAAATTAATGGAAGCCTGCTGATCTATAAAAATAACCGGACAGAACATGCCATTTCCATCTATGATGATGAAATGAAGTCGCAGGATCGGGTACTCATGGACTTTATGCCCGACCGCGTAATCAATGTGGATTATATTACCTATCCGGAAAAGATCCTGTTCTTTTATCAGTACCAGCGCAAACGGGTAGTGTATTGTGATTATATCGCTATCGGCGCCAATGGTAAACCCCTGGGTAACCCTGTAACCCTGGATACCACCGAAATCGGTTATACATCCAGCAATAAGATCTATACCGTCATCAATAGTGACGACAAACAAAAGATCATGTTGTTTAAGGTGAATAGCAGCAATCCCCGTAAATTCTTCATCACTTCTTTCCTCTACGATGAGAACCTGGCCCTGATCACCCGCAATTTCAGCCAGGTGGATATGGATGAAAAGGGAGATTATTTCTCTGATTTTCACCTTAGCAATGCCGGAGAACTGGTGGTAGCCCGCTTTTCAAGAGCCGGCAACTCTGATTTCATATCCGGGGTCAATATGTTAATCAAACACCCCGATTCCCTGGGCTTCAGTATCCGGAATGTCGAAATCGGTAAACAGATTCTCGACAACCTGCTCATGAAAATCGATAATAGTAACAACCGGGTGATTCTGGCTTCCTTTTTCTCCCGGCAGAAAAGAGGAAATATAGAAGGACTCTACCTGGTGAACTGGGATAAAGGCAATAATGCCAAAGTCATGGATACGGCAATTGTGTTTACAGACGACCTCCGGGTAATGGCCAAAGGAACCGATGCTAATAAAAAATCCGCCTTCAATGATTTCTTTATCAAAAATATCTTTACCCGGAAAGATGGTGGTTTTGCTATCGTGAGTGAGTCTCTTTATACCACTTCCCGCAATAATGGTTTCAACAGGTGGGATTATATGGGCTGGGGCAACCCCTGGTTCGGTCCCATGAATTACGGGTATTGGTCGCCGGTATATTCCCCCTTTGGTATGCCCTGGAACCGCTATGGCTGGAACAACAACCCCATGAACCGCTATTTTGCTGAAAACGTTTTGGTGATTTCCTTCAGCCAGGATGGTACCAAGGAATGGAATAATGTGATTACCAAAAATCAGTTCGACGACGAGAGCGATAACCTGATTTCTTATGGAATCATGAATACAGGCGGGGAAGTTCACTTTCTTTTTAATACTTTCGAAAGAAGAACTTTTGTATTGACCGACCAAAGCCTGGATCCAACGGGTAAGATTACCCGCTATCCAACTTTGAAAAACCTGGATAAGGGATACGATTTCATGCCTAGATTCGCGAAGCAGGTGAGTGGCAGGCAGATCGTCATACCCTGCCTGTACAGGAATTACCTGTGCTTCGCCAGGGTCGATTTTTAAAACCCAGCCAACGTGATAGGAGTTTTCAGGCAAAAAAATCCAGGCAATGCCCTCATCCTGCTGATTTATGCCTTTGTACTAAAATTCCCGCTATTTCTGCATTCTACTGCTCCGCTAAAGCAGGAGGATGATAATTATCTCTATAAGTTATTACTCAAAACCCTTGCTCCCTTCTTTGGTGAGCAAGGGTTTTTTTATCCCCTGCTGGCCTTTTTATTACTCTACCTGCAGGCCAGCCTTCTCAATCGGATCGCCAATACCATCAAACTCCTGCCCAAGCCCAATTACCTTTTCGGGATGGCCTTCCTGCTGGTTAGCAGCCTGCTGCCGGAATGGAACCAGTTCTCCAGCACCCTGTTGGTAAACTTTGCCCTGATCTGGATCTGGTATGGCATGGTGCGCTGGTACAATAACCAACGGGCCATGGGCGCCATCTTTAATACCTCCCTGCTGGCGGGAATCCTGCCTTTATTATATACCCCTTCCATCGGATTTGTGCTAATGGTAATCCTGGGCATTTTTATTACCCGCCCGCTCCGGATTGGTGAATTCGTAGTAGCCCTGATCGGCTATATGGCACCTTTTTATTTTCTGCTGGTGGTGATGTACCTGACCGATAACTGGCACCCGGAAGAACTGATCCCCTCCATCCAGTTCCACCTGCCCAAATTGCCGGAATCACTCTGGACTACAGGTGGTATTTTACTGCTGGTCATTCCTTTTTTGGTTGGCGCCTTTTTCGTGCAGGACAACCTGAATAAAATGCTGATCCAGGTACGAAAGAACTGGAGTTTGCTGTTGTTGATCCTGCTGGTCGGACTCATTGTCATTCTTGTAAATCCGGGTGACAATTACCAGCACTGGATGCTGAGTGTGATTCCCATCGCCTGTTTTCATGCGGCAGCCTATTTTTATCCCAATAAAAAATTGTTCCCCCTGATTCTACATTGGCTGCTCTTTGCCTTTGTGATGGCCATCAATTTCATTACTTTTGCGCCTTAAATTATCGTACATGAAGTTTGGTGTAGTCGTTTTCCCCGGATCCAACTGTGACCGCGATATGCAGGAAGCCCTGCAAAATGACCTGGGGCAGGAAGTCATCATGCTCTGGCATAAAGACAAGGACCTGTCAGCCTTCAACACCAACGACTGCATTGTTTTACCCGGAGGATTTTCTTATGGCGATTACCTGCGCTGTGGTGCAGTAGCCCGCTTTAGCCCGATGATGCAAAGCGTGATTGAATTTGCCAATAAAGGAGGAAAAGTGCTGGGCGTTTGTAACGGTTTCCAGATTTTATGTGAAGCTCACCTGCTTCCCGGTGTATTATTAAGAAATGCCAATCAGCAGTTTATCTGCAAAAATGTGTACCTGAAAGGAGAGGATTCCAGCCAGGCCCTGAAAATTCCTATCGCCCATGGGGAAGGACGTTTTTTCGCAGATGAAGCTACCCTGGATCAACTGGAAGCCAATAACCAGGTGATCTATCGCTACTGTGATGCCGGTGGTTCCATTGACACCAAAGCCAACCCCAATGGAGCACTCAGAAATATTGCCGGTATCCGGAATGCCGCAGGAAATGTATTCGGCATGATGCCCCACCCCGAAAGAGCTACTTCAGAAGCCCTCGGTAACCTGGATGGCCGTACTGTTTTTGCTTCCCTTTTAGGTGTCAGATAACTGTTAATCTAAGATCTTGTGTGACTTGGTTAACATAACATTTGATTTTTTTCGCTGAATTTTGAGCCATGAAAAAAATGTTACTCTCTTTTCTGGTACTGGTACTTGCAACAGGTGCTTTTGCCCAAAGCGAAAAACAGGTTCGCTGGACCTTTCAATCTAAAAAAATTGCAGAAAACACCTATGAGGTCCGCATGACCGCAGATATCGGTGGCAATTTTCATATGTATGCCCAAAATGGCGGGGATGGTCCCGTTTCAACCACCTTTGATTTTACCAAAAATCCCCTGATCAGCTTCGACGGGCAGGTAAAAGAGCAGGGGAAACTCAAAAAAGTATACGAAGAGGCATTCAGCTCCGAAGTTCGTTACTACGAGAAAAAAGTAGATTTTATACAGGTTGTCAAAGTGAAAGGCAAGGCTAAACCTACCCTCGCAGGCAAAGTTGAATTCATGGTCTGCAATGATAAAGAATGCCTTCCCCCCTCCACCGTCAATTTCAAAGTAGCGCTCGGTGGTTAATAAACCCTGATTGGTATGCTCAATCGAATTTTACTACCCCTAATTTTACTGGTACTCCAGTTGCCCCTGCATGCGCAGGAAAGTCCCAAACCTGTTGAATGGACCTTTACCGGTTCCAACAGTTCCGGGACTCCTGAAATTATACTTAAAGCAAAAATTGCTCCCGGTTGGAAATTGTATTCCATCACCGCCACCGATGAGCAACCCAATACCCGGATTGTTGCGGACTCCTCCTGGGCTGCCCAAATGGGAACCCCAGTGGAAACAGGAAAGCTGGAAAATCAGCCCGAACCCCTGTTTGAAAACGACCGGATTCCCTATTTCCAAAATGAACTGGAAATTCGTATCCCGCTTCAGAACCTGAGTGGCCAGCAACTGCTCAAGGGCAGTATCAATTACATGGCCCTGAAAGGGGAGGAGATCATCGGACCGGAAGAAGTTCCTTTCCGCTTTGAACTGGAAGCCGATGGATCGCTTGCTGTTGCTACGCTGAAAACAGTAGATGGCACCCAGGGTATCATTAAAAGAGCTGCCATTCAATTGGATCAGCCTGCCGCCGATTGCGGAGGAACCGGACTGGTGAAAGAAGGTGAAGGCGGACTCTTAAATATTTTCGTGCTCGGTTTCCTGGGTGGGTTGATTGCCCTTTTCACTCCCTGTGTATTCCCTATGATTCCCCTGACCGTTTCCTTTTTCACCAAAAAATCACAGGATCGCAAAAAGGGAATCGGCAACGCGATGTTGTATGGGTTTTTCATTTTCCTGATTTATCTGCTCTTGTCGGCGCCCTTCCATTTCCTGGATACACTCAACCCGGAAATACTGAATAATATCTCCACCAATGTTTGGCTGAATATCCTCTTCTTTGTGATTTTCGTGGTATTCGCCCTTTCGTTTTTCGGCTTGTTTGAAATTACATTACCCAGTAGCATTTCCAACTCGGTGGATTCCAAAACCGGTGTAGGTGGCAGCGTGGGTATTTTCTTCATGGCCCTGACCCTGGCCCTGGTATCGTTTTCCTGTACAGGTCCCATCCTGGGTTCCCTGCTGGCAGGATCTCTTTCCTCCAATGGTGGAGCCATGCAACTTACTGCCGGTATGGGCGGATTTGGTCTCGCTCTTGCATTGCCCTTTGCCTTGTTTGCCCTCTTCCCTAACTGGCTGAATGCCATCCCGAAATCAGGAGGATGGCTTACCACCGTTAAAGTGGTGCTCGGATTTGTAGAACTGGCATTGGCGATTAAATTCCTGAGCAATGCAGATCTCGTAATGCACTGGGGTATTCTTAAAAGAGAAGTATTCTTCGGTATCTGGATTGTAATCGGGCTTGTTACCAGTCTCTACTTATTTGGCCTGATCCGCTTCCCGCATGAAGGTCCGGCTAAAAAGCTGGGCACTACCCGCAAAGTCTTTGGAACCCTGTTTGCCTTGTTCACCTTGTACCTGATTCCCGGCTTAACCAATACGCCGTACGCCAATCTGAAATTGCTGAGTGGATTTCCTCCACCGCTAACCTATAGTGTGTATCATCATGAAGAAACCATTATTGTAAATGATTACGAAAAGGCACTGAAACTTTCCAAAGAGTTGAATAAGCCATTACTGATCGACTTTACGGGCTGGGCCTGTGTGAACTGTCGCAGAATGGAAGAGAATGTTTGGCCGGATGCCAATGTCAAAGCCCTAATGGAAAAATTTATCCTGGTTTCGCTCTATGTGGATGATCGAAAACTGCTGCCGGATGCAGAGCAGTTTATCTACACCAATGAAAAAGGAGTGCAAAAAGAAATTAAAACCATCGGTGATAAATTCGTCACCTTCCAGACCGAGAATTTTAAAAATGCTTCTCAGCCCTGGTATGTGATTCTTTCACCGGAAGAAAAACTGATGAATAACCCTGTGGGGTATACGCCGGACAAGCAAGCCTATGCCGACTGGCTACAATGCGGATTAAATGCATTTGAAAAGAAATAAAAGAAGAGGCTGTCGATTTCGACAGCCTCTTTGCTTACTGCTAACAGCCTAACCTTTATAATTAAAACCAAACTAACTGCTAGAAGGAGGGATCCGTTGGCGTGTTCGGGTTGTTATCCCGCTCACGGAAAGGATAGGGGAAGAAGTTTCTTTTCTTCTCCACATTCGGATCATTAGAGCGATTGAATCTTCTCATGTCTTCCATCTTGAAGCCCTGCATGTATAATTCAATACAACGCTGACGATAAATCTCTGTCAGCACTGCTTCCTGTGTAACCGCACCACCATAAACCGGTTGATTGGCACCAATTCCAAAGGGATCTGCTGCGCTGGTTTTGGTCAGGATCTTATTGAGTTCTGTAACTGCATCATTCAGGGAAGCACCACCTGCTCTTGCAAGGGCTTCCGCTTTGATGAGGGTCATCTCACCCGGAACATAAATAGCCCAGGGAGTTGCCAGCTCTGCACCAAAACCTTTTATGCGCCAGCGGGGAGCTATGGTCGTATTAAGGCTCATGTAAAATCCAATCCGGCCATCTGACATGTCAGGTCTAAATGCTTCCGGTAATCCAAAAGTGGAATCAATTACCTGGAACACGTTATTGGTAGCAGTAGACACATTGAAAATGGGATTGGGTGATACCGCATCAAAATTCATGGTGCTTTTCTTGGTCAGATCAACCGCATTAGCAGCAGCCAGTGCGCCAGCATAATTGCCACTGAAAAGGGAATACCTGGCCTTCAAAGCCTGCAGCGTATTCGGGATTTCGATTCCAGCCGGCAGGTTGGTCAGAAACTGCGCACTGATCGGGTCGGCGGCGATGGCAGCCAAAGCTGCATCCAAAGTTGCAATCGCTTCGGCAAATCCTTCCGCGCGACTCTTAAAACTTACATTGGTTCCAATGGATGCAGGGATCTGTTCCCAATACATCGATAAGTTACCAAGCGCCATGGCCTTGAAGATGGACGCATAACCAATCAGTCCGGCTGCATAACCCTTGTCACCCAGGTTGGCTGCATTGTTGATCACATTGTTGGCATCAAAAATCACTTTCAAACTGCTGGTCCACAGGTTGCCCAGGATATTGTTGTTACCATCCACATTGATACCACCACGCCATAAGTTAAATTCATCCACGTTTCCTTCATTTCTCAAGCTCAGTTCAAAGCTGGAGAAACCATTGGCAGTTACCAGGTTGTATAAAGCCGACTGACGGCCTACACTGTATTGTTTTTGTACTCCTACAGCCACACCGGTAAGTCCGGTTGAACTGGAGAGTGCATCTTCTACCGGAGTAGCACCCGGATTATCGAAATTCTTGCTGCAGGCTACCAGGCTAAAGGCCAGGGAGGTGAGCAGGAATCCTTTATAAATAATTCTTTTCATACTGTTTAATTGAAGGTTAGGTACTAGAATCTTGCACTGATGTTGAAAGCAAATGTTCTTGGAATCGGCACATTCCCAAAATCGATACCACGGGCAATATTGCTTCCACCACCGGCATTGGTTTCCGGATCAAATCCTTTGTAATTATCCCAGCTGATCAGGTTTCTACCGGAAAGGCCTATTCGCAGATCGCTGATGGCTTTACCAACTTTACCCAATCCATAGCTCAGTGAAACTTCCCGCAGTTTTACAAAACTTCCATCATCAATTCTCCACTCTTCAATGGCATAGATGCCACTGATATAACCTCTTGGCAATTCACCACGGTGTTCTTTTTCTGCAAATTCAGCCCCGTTTCCTACGCCCTGGCGGGTACGGAAATCAGCATTGAATACATCCACACCCTGTACTGCATCCAGTTGTACACGCAATGACAGATTCTTGTATTCAAAAGTGTTTACGAGGGTTCCTGTCCAGTCGGGGTTCGGATCACCAACAATCTTACGCAATGGTGTTCCTGTTGGCAGTCCGTCTGCTCCTCTTTGAGGCGTATAGGAAAGCGGACTGTTCTGCGTTCCTCTTTCCTGCACCGGAATACCGTTGGCATTTTTGATTTCTCCACCATTTTCGTCCCTAGCAAAGAAGAATCCATAGAACACACCAATGGGTGCACCACGCAGCAGCGATACAGATCCTGCAGGCAGGTTAAACTGGATCAATCCCTGAGGGATTTCTTCCACCACGTTTCTGTTGCGGTTGAAGATCACATCCACATCCCAGCGGAAGTTTTTATTGCGGATGGGTGAACCACCAATCATCAGTTCAATACCCTTGTTACGAACCACCCCTACGTTATCCAGGAGGCTGCTGTAACCGGTACTGGGAGCAATAAAGCGGGATATCAACAGGTCGGTTACTTTTTTATTGTACCAGTTGAAGGTTACATTCAGCCGGCTGTTGAAGAAGGCCATATCGGTTCCAATCTCTATCTCTTTCTGTACTTCCGGACGCATATTGGTATTGGCCAACTGTCCGGGTGACAACAATGCTGTTCTTCCCACCAATGGAGAAGCATTGTAGATATTAAAGCGATCATAAGCTCCAATACCAGTCAGGTTACCACTTTCACCATAAGCAGCACGAAGTTTGAAATAGTTCCAGGTTTTCGCCAATCCCAGTTTCTCCCAGAAATTTTCATCACTCATTACATAGGATCCACTGAGTTTCAGGTAGAACTGGTTGCGCTGATCTTCACCAAACACAGAAGAACCATCGATCCTTCCGGCAGCAGTTAAGAAGTAGCGGTTTTTAAACTTGAAGTTCTGCTGCAGATAACCACCTGAGATGGAAATTTCAGAACGGGCATCTGATCCGGGAAGTACGGTACTGGCACCTCCAACTGTTTGTACAAATGGAGCTAACCCACGTCCTTGTGCAACCGAAAAATTAGAACGCTCATACTGAAGGGAATAGCCTACCTGTGTGGTGGAAATAAAATCTTCGGTAATGTTCTTGTTCAAGGTAGCATTGATCTCATGGTTGATCAGGAACTGCTGGTTGTTACCAACGGATGCATATCCATTTTGAGTTGGGTCAAGAGTAGGACCACCACCCCAGAAACCCGGACTCGCATTGTAGGTGTAAGGAGGAATATAAGTGGTACCCACCTGTGAAATATTATCGATACCCATGGTATAATCAATGGTCAGATCCTTCATGGGTTTCAATTTCAAACCAAGCGAACTGATAATGCGGTTGGTCTGGTTGCGCTGTTTGATGTCTTCAATAATGCTAACCGGGTTGATACGTCCGCGTTCACCCACTGCCTGCAGGTTTCCATTGGCATCTCTCTGCCAGATATCATGGAAATTACCAATGATGGTAACACTGTTGATGGGAGAGAAGAAAGAGTTGCCATCGGGCTTCTCATTCGCCAGGCTGTTCACGTAGTTCAGTCCGGCATTCACACTAATCCATTTGGTGATTTCCTGGTCGAGGTTGACCCGGAAACTGAAACGCTGGAAATCAGTATTCTTGATGATACCCTGGTTGTAGAGGTGAGAAGCAGACATGAAATACTTGGTCTTGTCTTTTCCTCCGCGTACAGAGATATTATTGTCAGTACCGATGCCTGTGCGGAAGATATAATCCCAGTAATTGTAACGGGTAACAGGAGTGGTATTGGTTAATCCGGTTAGGAGAATGTCCTGGGTAACTGCACCCGGACCATCAGCCGGTCCGCCGAATTTGGTAGGCGCTTTGTTATACCCCACATCTTTTCTCAGCTGGTTCATGTTAACCGATGTATTGAAACTAACCACAGGAGCGCCGGAACTTCCTCTTTTGGTGAAGATCTGTACTACCCCAGCGTTCGCGCGACTACCATAAATAGCTGCAGCAGCTGCACCATTCAGGATTTCCACGCGCTCAATATCGGCGGGGTTGATATCCACCAGGCGGTTCGGGGCAGGAGAAATCAAGCCATCATAAGCATCCTGTGTATTGGTAACCCGGCGGGCACTGTTGCTTACGATCACACCATCCACAATATAAAGCGGTTCACTGGAACCATTGATGGTGCTGGTACCGCGCAGGCGCACAGAAATACTTCCTCCGGGGTCTCCACTGTTCTGTATGATCTGGGCACCGGGCGTTTTACCCTGCATGGCTGCCAACACGTTACCAGTGGCACCCTTGGTGAGCTCATCGCCTTTTACAGTGGCAACAAAATTACCCAACTGGCGACGCGTAGTACCCAGGGAAGTACCAGTTACAATCACTTCATCCATGCTGGTGGCGTCTGATTTCAGGCTGGCATCCAGGGAATAGGAGCTTACACCTGCTGTAATGGTCAGCGACTGTGTAATGGTTTTAAAAGCAATTCCTGAAAACTCCAGTACATAACGTCCGGGTTTCAGATCGCTGGTGATGGTATAGCTACCGGTTTCATCAGTAGTGGCACCAGCTGTGGTGGTTCTTACCTGTACAGAAATGGAAGGAAGCGGTAGTCCGTTTTCGTCGGTTACTTTTCCGGAAATGCTTACCTGTCCGATTACTGCCAGGGCAAACAACTGAAGCGGCAGGCCCAACAACAGCACCTTCCAACTCCTTCGTTTTGCACTTGTTCTTGAGTTCATAAAAGCAGTGTTTAGTTAAAATGAATGATGATTTCAAAACCTGCTGCATAAAACCGAAATACAGGCATGCACCTTATCGTACCTCAGCGTGGGTAGTCGGATGGAGGAAGGGCAGTTTAGTTCTCTCAATTTTAAGCAGCACCTGAAATTAACTATTATTTCGATACGATTGTTGCAAAAAACGGCAAAAAAATGCAGAAAATCTCAGATAAACTTATCAAATCAGAATAAATATTTCATAATCAGGGTAATAATGAGGAGGATCTGTAGGAAATTGCGGGAATGGAAGGAAGAGGAGACAAAGGAGACAAAGGAGGCATGGAAGAGGGACATAAAAAAAGCCCCCGGGTGGGGGCTTCAGTTAGGCGTCATTCTGTAACAGCCTTCTGGCTGGCAAGCGAACATCGGAAATGTCAGAGGGAGCTACAGAATGACATTATCTTGATTTGCTAATCGTTGTTTTACTATAGCAATATTACAGTGTAAAATTGTTTCAGTTCTTTTTTATTGTTTAAATAATCTTTAAAACTAGAGTGCAATATTTTTCTCTGTCATCATCTTACGCAGGTTGATCAAACCATAACGCATCCGACCCAGCGCAGTATTGATGCTGCAATTGGTAAGCGCTGCGATTTCTTTAAAACTCAACTCAGCATAATGACGCAGAATGATTACTTCGCGCTGATCCTCTGGTAAACGATCCAGCATCTGACGAACGCGGTCATGACTCTGACGCTTCATCATTTTTGCATCCGCACCTTCTTCTGTGAAATTGATCACTTCAAAGATGTCGCGATCATCACTGGTTTTGATTGCAGGAGAACGCTTCACTTTTCTAAAGTGGTCAACACAAAGGTTGTGTGCTATACGCATTGCCCAGGGAAGGAACTTGCCTTCTTCTGTGTAGCGGCCCGCACGCAGCGTGTCAATAATTTTAATGAGTACATCCTGGAAAATATCTTCTGCGAGATACTTGTCTTTCACGAGGAAAAGAATGGATGTGTACAACTTGTCTTTGTGGCGGAGAATAAGAGTTTCAAGGGCTGCCATGTCACCATCCATGAACAAATGGATGAGTTCATTGTCGGTTTTTACGCAAAGTGATTTCATAAACATCTACGGTTTTAGTATTAAATGGGATATTGGTTACTTGGATTTTTGGGAAAATTACGAGTGTATTAGTAATTCTACGATAGGCGAAGTATTTATGGTTTTTGTTTTGGACGTTTGGTTTACTAAAAATAATAATTTATTTGAAAAAACAAGAGGTTGTTAAAATTAATTTCCAGTTATCGAAAAATATCGTTCAATAGTCTAAAGGAATTTACCTAGATACATACGAAAAGACATAAAAAGGAGTTTGTTTTTCCCAACTATTTTTTTGGCAGCACGTTATCGTAGCTTTGCATGTCTATGAAATCAGCTACCAAACCCGCGCCTACCCAGACGCAGGATATCTATATAAAAGGTGCACGTGTCCACAACCTGAAAAATATCGATGTTACCATTCCCCGCAATAAACTGGTGGTGGTAACCGGAGTTTCCGGCTCTGGTAAAAGTTCCCTCACCATCGATACCTTATTTGCAGAAGGGCAGCGTCGCTACGCGGAAAGTTTATCCGCTTATGCCCGCCAGTTCCTGATGCGCATGAACAAACCTGATGTTGATTTTATTAAAGGGCTCTGTCCGGCTATTGCCATCGAACAAAAAGTGATCACCCGCACCCCACGCTCCACAGTAGGCAGTATGACAGAAATCTATGATTACCTGCGACTCCTCTTTGCGCGTGTCGGACATACCATTTCTCCTGTATCCGGTAAACGTGTTCGCAAAGATGATGTGGCCGATGTGGTGGATGCTATTAAAAAGCTGAAAGAAAGTGCCAAAGTGCTGGTACTGGTTCCATTTCACTTACATGCCAATCGCTCGGTTCCGGAAGAACTTAATATATTATTGCAGAAAGGCTTCAGTCGCCTCTACGATGGAGAACTCCTGCGCATTGAAGACCTGCTCGATTCTTTCCAGGAAGGCGGTGGCAAACCCTGGAAACCTTCTCCCAAAAAACCGGTATACTTATTAGTTGACCGGCTCGTGGTAAAAGCATTTGATGAAGATGACTTACATCGCATCGCTGATTCCATCGGCACAGCTTTCTATGAAGGAGAAGGCGCTGTTGAACTCCAGGTAGATGGTAACCAACACCTGCATTTTTCCAATCGCTTTGAACTGGATGGCATCACGTTTGAAGAGCCGGTTCCCAATCTCTTTTCTTTTAATAATCCCTTTGGTGCCTGTCCCACTTGCGAAGGTTTCAGCCAGGTACTCGGCATTGATGAAGACCTGGTGATCCCCGACAAACGGTTAAGTGTATACGAAGGAGCAGTAGCTCCCTGGAAAGGAGAAAAACTCGGCTGGTGGAAAGAGCAGTTTGTAAAAGCTTCCAAAGCTACCGGCTTCCCGATTCATAAACCCATTGTTGACTTAACCAAAGAACAATACCGCCAGCTCTGGAAAGGCATCTCGCCCGCACTCGGCATTGATGATTTCTTCCAGGAAGTAGAAGCCAATTTATACAAGGTACAGTATCGTGTGTTATTATCCCGCTACCGCGGACGTACTACCTGTCCCGATTGTGAAGGTTATCGCCTGCGCAAGGAAGCCCTCTATGTAAAAGTGGGCGATAAACATATTGGTGAACTCTGCGAACTTCCGGTGCGGGATCTGCAGCAATGGTTTGCTGATCTGAAATTATCCGACAATGAACGCCAGATCGCTAAACGGATCCTGATCGAAATTGAAACCCGTATTGGTACCTTAATGGATGTGGGACTAGGTTATCTTACCCTTTCCCGCTTAGCCAACTCCCTCAGTGGTGGTGAAAGTCAGCGTATCCAATTGACCCGAAGTTTAGGCTCCAACCTCACGAACTCTTTATACATCCTGGATGAACCTTCTATTGGATTGCATTCACGCGATACAGAACGTTTAATCGGGGTGCTTAAAAACCTGCGTGATCTTGGCAACACGGTGGTGGTAGTTGAGCACGATGAAATGATGATGCGCGAGGCAGATTATATCATCGATATGGGGCCCCTGGCTTCTCATCTCGGTGGCGAAGTAGTGGCAGCCGGCAATTATGATGAACTGATCGCCAACAAAAAAAGTTTAACCGGAAAATACCTCAGCGGTGCTCTTACGATTGATGCACCCGAGAAACCAAGAAAATGGATTCGTTCCATCACAGTAAAAGGCGCGCGACAGCACAACCTCAAAAATATTGATGTCGAATTTCCACTCGGGGTATTCACCGCCGTTAGTGGCGTGAGTGGTTCCGGTAAAACCACTCTCGTAAAACAGATTCTTTATCCCGCCCTGCAAAAACTGAAAGGAGAATCCTCTCCTAAAGTGGGCATGCACAAATCCATTGAAGGAGATGTGGATTTTATCACGCAGATTGAACTGGTGGATCAGAATCCGATTGGTAAATCCTCGCGTTCGAATCCGGTTACCTATATCAAAGCATACGACGAGATAAGAGATCTCTATGCTTCCCAACCTCTTAGTAAAATGCGCGGTTTCCAGCCCAAACATTTTTCTTTCAACGTGGATGGCGGAAGATGTGATGCCTGTAAAGGAGAAGGCGAACAAATTGTTGAAATGCAATTCCTCGCGGATGTACACCTCACCTGTGATGTCTGCGGCGGTAAACGGTTTAAAGAAGAAGTGCTGGAAGTTACCTACCAGGAAAAAAATATCCACGATGTACTCGAAATGAGTGTAGACCAGGCCATGGAATTTTTTGCCAAAGAAAAAGATGTGGTGAATAAAATCAAGGCACTGAGTGATGTGGGTCTCGGTTATGTGAAACTCGGCCAGTCTTCGGATACTCTTTCCGGCGGAGAAGCACAACGGGTGAAGCTGGCTTCCTTCCTGGGGCGCGGGCGTTCACAGGGACATATCTTCTTCATCTTTGATGAGCCCACTACCGGCCTGCATTTTCACGATATCAAAAAACTGCTGGCTTCTTTTAATGCACTCGTGGAACAGGGACATACCATCCTCGTAATTGAACACAATACCGATGTGATCAAATCCGCCGATTGGGTCATAGACCTCGGACCAGAAGCCGGTGATGAAGGAGGGGAGCTAGTGTATGCCGGACTGCCATCCGGACTTAAAAAGAATAAAAAAAGCTGGACGGCCCGGTTTCTTACCTAAGCCGGTCCAGGCTTTTAATGAGTTTCTCGTCTTTTCGGATACCCCTGGCCGCGAGTATCAGGAAGATCAGCATCGCGATGGGCAGTAGGCCACCCCACTGGTACGTGCCCTGGGTCATATTGGTGGAAGTCTTGAAGCCTTCAACAGAATAGACCTGCAAGCCAATTACCACCGCCGATGCTAATATGCCTAACCAAACCAGTTGCAACTGGGTCTTCCGGTTTTTAAACAGGAAAATGGTAATAGTTGCCAGCGTTGCAATACCAACTGCCAATGCAAAGGAAAGCAGGCTTTCTGTTGCCAGGAAATGCCGAACTGTACCATCTGGCAGGGTTGCTGCAAACAAAGGAACTTTCGCCATCGCAAAGCCACAAATGGCAGCCAGTGCCAGCCAAACCGATTGTATACGTTGAATCATATGCTTGTCTGATTGAGTAGCGTAAAGATATAGAAATTGCTAATTGCCGGCTTGCAACTCCTGCTGGTAAAAAGTCAGCGCCAGCTCAGAATAGGAATAACTGCGCTTGCTCCATTCACTTAATTTGAATCGCTCCCGGCCGGCAAGAATCTTAATATCCTCAGTGCTGCGATGAAAACCCGCATTGTAAGCAGCCGCATAAAAACGGAGTTTATCTGCTGCAGAGGACCATCGCATGTTAACACAGCGTTTGTCCATAACAGATAGAAAACGATGTAGGTATTCAAACTGTCCGGCTGTGCTAGTCAGGGCAGCAATTCTTTTCTCCCGATTCACCGCTGTTTCTTTCAACGCATCCAACCGCGCCACAAAACTGGGTTTCATCTGAAAAGGCCCGATGGAAAAATCCGCATAGGCTGCACCCAACTGGATATACAAAACCTGGAGCGCAATCGTCTCCAACTGATCCCGGAACTGTGAATACCGGAGCAACTCGGGATACACAATCGCTTTTGCAAAAGCTGGATCATGGCCCTGTTTGCGCAAGGCTTCCCATCTGCCAGCTTCCTGCTGCATCCAAAGTTTTGCTTTAACAGCCGCTTCATGCAATTCAGGATCTGCCTTGCTCTGTGCCAGCAGACAGCAAGGTAAAATCATCAGTATAGTAACAAACTTTACCATGGTATACTGCTGAGCACTACTTCTTTTGATGCATTCACTTGCAGATAATGCAGGGTGCTTGAACCGCCCTTGGTTTCCACGGTAGGTACAAAAGCCCGCTCAATCAATTTGCCATCTGACAAATTGATGCCTTTGTAATTGATCTCCGCGTATTTGCTGGCATCCGCATTAAAGATGTAGGAAGCGCTGGAATTGAGGCGTTTCAGTGTATAGAGCGATTTCCCATCACGGTATACTTTCTGGGCATCGGTCTGCTGATCAGGATCCATTATAATTACCGAGCTGCCATTGAGGTCGTATGCCTGGGCATAATTGCCATAGGGACCAACCTTGTTGCCAGCCTCGGTATAATATACCTTTTGCATATTGGCATCCATGGTTTCAAATAGAAAAGTTCCGGTAGCCGGATTAACAAGAATCTTACTCATTATCACACCGGGTAGTTGAATTTTTTTACCACCGGGCAGATGCACGGTGCTATTCATACCACCGGTGTTTTCATCGCTTACCATGGATATGAATGCCAGTCTTTTTTTAACCGGATCTTCTGCCACTGCGGCTGGTATATGACCCGGCTCCAGGGTGCCCACTACTTTGCCACCCAATTTGATTTGCATCTTTCCATCGGAAGTATAACCCATTTCGGGTTGTGTCTTCGTTTCCTGGAATTGTTGCATGGAACTTCCTGTTAACCCCCCTTTAGGCAACAGATACTCCGGCAACTTATCTAACGGACCGGTTCTGCCTTTCTCGGTATTGATGAAAAACTTCCCTTTGATCTTGGTAATGATGCTGTAACCGCCGCCGCCGGCGCCAACCAGCAAACGGGATTCATTGTAAACGATGCTTTCGCCTTCCTGCAGGGTGAATAGCTTTTTTTCTGTCTGGAATTCCGGCATAAACAGAAAACTCCAGATCAATAAGAGGATCGGGTTCATTTGGGTGTAATATTAGGGTGATGAAGTACTATGAATTTACAATAAAAAAAGCGACTCATTGAGCCGCTTTTACACTATTTCGTTGCATCTTCTTATCCTAATTCCGGATACAGGGGGAACTGCGCCATGAATTCATTTACCTGCTTGCGAACCGAATCCAGTTTGGCTTCATCATCCGCATTCATCAACACCGTGTCAATTGCATCCACCACAAATTCCATATCAGTTGCTTTCATTCCCCGGCTGGTAATCGCAGGTACACCCACCCGGATACCCGAAGTAACAAAAGCTGATTTATCATCAAAGGGAACCATATTTTTATTCAGGGTGATATCTGCCTTACCCAATACCTGCTCGGCTTTTTTACCACTGATATTTTTATTGCGAAGATCAATCAGCATCAGGTGGTTGTCGGTTCCATTGCTGATGATCTGGTAACCCCTGCTTACCAGGGCAGCAGACATCGCCTGCGCGTTTTCAATAACCTGTTTTGCATAAACAGTGAACTCATCACTCAGCAATTCACCAAAAGCTACTGCTTTGGCAGCAATTACATGCTCGAGCGGACCACCCTGTGTACCCGGGAATACCGCCATATCCAGCAGGTTGCTCATCATCCGGATATTTCCTTTCGGATCTTTCAAACCGAAGGGATTTTCAAAATCGGTTTTCATCAGGATGATACCACCACGTGGACCGCGTAATGTTTTATGCGTAGTAGAGGTTACAAAATGACAATGTTCAAAAGGAGAGGACAACAATCCTTTGGCAATCAATCCGGCCGGGTGGGCCATATCACACAAAACAAAAGCACCTACTTCATCTGCTACTTTGCGAATGCGGGCATAATCCCAATCGCGGCTATAGGCAGATGCTCCACAGATAATCAGTTTGGGTTTTTCTTCGCGCGCTACTTTTTCCAGCATGGCATAATCCACCAGTCCGGTTTCTTTTTCTACACCATAAAACAATGGCTGATAAATCTTGCCACTGAAGTTCACACTGGAACCATGGGTAAGGTGACCACCCATGCTGAGGTCGAGTCCCAGGATTTTATCTCCCGGTTGCAATATAGCCAGCATAAGTGCCGCATTGGCCTGTGCACCACTGTGCGGTTGCACGTTCGCATACTCACAATTAAAGACCTGTTTGATGCGATCAATCGCCAGTTGTTCTACCTGATCCACAATTTCACAGCCACCATAATACCTGCGACCCGGATAGCCTTCCGCGTATTTGTTGGTTAACACACTTCCCATGGCCTGCATTACCTGCAGGGAGGTGAAGTTTTCAGAAGCGATCAGCTCAATACCATGGCGTTGGCGCTCCAATTCTTTATTGATCAGGTCGAAAACCAGTGAATCATGCATCATGAAATCTAAAATTTGCCGCAAAAATACAGCATCGCTTCCAATTGGCACCTTTATTATCCTTGCGATTGATTTTTCCCTAATTTCACCCCCAAGTTATGAAAGCGATTATCCCCGTAGCCGGTGCTGGTACCAAGCTACGCCCTCATACATATACCCAGCCAAAAGCTCTGATTCCATTGGCGGGAAAAACTATTCTTTCCATTATCGTTGATCAGCTGGTGGAAGCTGGTGTAAAGGAATTTATTTTCATCATCGGGTACCTGGGTGATAAGATCCAGGACTTTGTGGAAGAGAAATACCCTTACCTCGAAACACATTTTATACAACAGCACGAACGCATGGGTATTGGTCACGCGATTCTGCTGACCCGCGAGCTCGTGAAAGAAGATGAAATCATTGTTGTATTGGGCGATAGCATCTGTGAATACGATGTAAAAGAAGTGATTGAATCTGACACTTCCCTCCTGGCAGTGAAGCGTGTAGATGATCCCCGCGATTTTGGAGTAGCCGAAATCAATGAGGAAGGATTGATAACCAAAGTGGTAGAGAAACCCCAGATTCCGAAAAGCAATATGGCCCTTACGGGTATTTACAGAATCCGGGAAACGGCCCTGCTCTTTGAATGCCTGGATAATAATTTCAAAGGCAATGTCACTTCCTATGGCGAATTCAACCTGACCGACGCATTGGAATGTATGATTGGCGGTGGTGCCACCATTCGGGCTTACAAAGTGAAGAACTGGTTCGACTGTGGTAAAAAGGAAAGCCTGCTGGAGAGCAATGCCATCCTGCTCAAGAAAATGGGACAAAGTATTGCGGCTGATAAACCGTTTGAAAATACCATTATCATTCCACCGGTCAGCATTGCCGCGGGCTGTGATATTTCCAACAGCATCATTGGTCCGAATGTAGCCATCGGAGAATGTGTTACGATCAGCGATTCCATTATCAAGGATTCTATCATCGGTTCCTTTGCCGATCTGAAGGATATCGTGCTCACACATTCGCTCATCGGATCCGATACAGAGGTAAGAGGTGAGAGTCGCAGTTTGAATATTGGCGACAATACAGAAATCGATCTCGGTAAACGATAATATTTTTTATGGCGGAACTTTTTAGCAACAACCGGATTTGCGGCTTGTTCGGCATTCAATACCCCATCATTCAAGGCGGAATGATCTGGGCAAGCGGATGGCGTTTAGCCAGTGCCGTTAGTAATGCAGGCGGACTCGGATTACTCGGTGCCGGCAGTATGTATCCCGAGGTGTTGAAGGAACATATTCAACAAATGAAAGCGGCTACCGATAAACCTTTTGGTGTGAATGTGCCCTTGTTGTATCCGGATATTGAGCAATTGATGGATTTGATTATTTCCGAAGGCGTAAAGATTGTATTTACCTCTGCAGGCAATCCGGCTACCTGGACGACCAAACTGAAAGAGCAAGGCATCACGGTGGTGCATGTGGTAAGCAGCAGCAAGTTTGCACGCAAAGCAGAAGCAGCGGGATGTGATGCCGTGGTAGCGGAAGGCTTTGAAGCAGGCGGCCATAATGGGAGAGAGGAAACCACCAGTTTTGTTTTGATTCCTGCGGTACGCGCAGCTGTCAACATTCCGGTGCTGGCAGCAGGGGGTATTGCAACCGGCCGGCAGATGCTGGCAGCCATGGTGCTCGGGGCAGATGGGGTACAACTCGGAACCCGGTTTGTAGCCAGTGAGGAGGCAAGCAGTCACCCCGCGTTCAAGCAGGCCCTGATCAGTTCCCAGGAGGGAGATACCCAACTCAGTATGAAAAAACTGGTACCGGTTCGACTCCTGAAGAATGCCTTCTATCAGCGCGTTTGGGAAGCAGAGCAGCGAGGAGCAGATCCCGCTGAACTGAAGGAGATCCTGGGCAGAGCAAGGGCCAAAAAAGGCATGTTTGAGGGCGATCTGGAAGAGGGTGAACTGGAGATCGGACAAGTGAGTGCCCTGGTAAAAGAAATATTACCAGCTAACGAAATAATTCGTAATTTAATAACTGAGTTCCGGGCGGCTGTGGAAACCAATTACTCGTAAAACTGCAACCATGAAATTATTCAGCACACTGCTTATCAGCGCAAGCCTCCTGGCTGCCGGATCAGCTTTCGCCAACAATGGCACTACTCCCAAACCAGGCAGTGAATTGCCAAAAGAAGATGCCACTGTGCATGGATATGTTGTAGATGCCCTTACCAAAAAGCCAGTACCCGGAGTAACAGTTTCCGCCTCTCATCAAAAGAAAAATTTCAAGAAAGAAGTATCCACCGACGCAAGTGGTTATTTCAAACTCGATGATATGCCTTCCGGGGAAGTCCTGATTTACTTCGATAAGAAAGGCTACCGCATGCTGAAAAAATCTCCGCTTGTACTGAAAGATAAAACCGTCACCAAACTCACCATCGACCTACGCGAAGAAGAAATGGATACGGTGTATGAGCACCCAGTGCTAAGATTGATTGATGGAATATTTTAAGTTACTCTCCCTCTAAATAAGAAAGAGCCTGGCAACGACCAGGCTCTCTTTTTTTTCATATCGGACAAGGTTTAGTCCTTTTTTATATCGAAGCGATTGTTTTTGTTTTCAATCACTGTGTTTTTATCCGGGAAATAGGAGCGGTATTTTTTCAGCGTGGCTTCGGATTGTTTGTTGCCATCAATGATCAAAGCTTCGCCTGTATATTCAATGCGATAATTGGCTTCGTCTTTGATCAGTCCTTCTGCTTTCATTTTGCCGATCATTTCCTTGTAACCTGTTAGCAGCACTCTTACTTTCGCGATTTCTGCTTTCGCATTTTTCAATTCCTTTTCCATATTGGGAATTGATTTTTTGAGTTCGGATTCCATTGATTCCCGCTGCGCCTGCAGTTCTTCTTTCATTCTGGACTGGTCGAGTTTCAATTGAGCCATTGCTTTGTCCAGCTCTTTGAGATGTGCTGCCAGTTCTTCCTTGCTAAGCATATTGGATGCCAGCTCTTCTGAGAGCTGCTTTTTGGAAGCTTCCAGTTCTTTCATGGCTTTGGCCAGTTCCCGTTCAATTTCTCCGGAATTGAGCTTCGCCAGTGCCGCCTGCATGGATTTCTCCACCGACTCCCAGTTTTTACTGCCGAGTTCCAGGGTCAGGGATTTCTCTGCCTTGTCGAGTGATTTCAGATGATCGTCCAATGATCCCGGTACAGTATCCACCATCGGCTGGTCCTCCAGCAGCAACTCACCCATGAGTCCGCCTGAATGAATAAATGGAAAAGCCTGTACACTGCCGATGCTAAGCGCTAAGCCCGCAGCCAAAAAGAGTTGTTTGAATTGTGTCATGGTAAGGAAGGATTTGGTATTACGAATTTGTTCGTATAAATGTACGACTAGTTTCGTAATAAGCAAGAATCACCATGTAATTTTGGAAGATTTAACAAGTAAGTGAGATGTGAGACGTGAGATGTGAGACGTCAGACGTGAGACGTGAGACGTTTGGAGCAATCACCCCGAAATAAAAAAAGAGGCACTCGATTCTTGAGTGCCTCTTCGAAGTATTTGGGTCCATGCGTCTCACGTCTGACGTCTGACGTCTCACATTCTTGCCCACTTCCACAACTCCTTCCACGTTACCTTCTTCCCGTACATCAGAATTCCGGTACGATAGATCTTAGCCGCCAGCCAGGTGGTACCGAGGAAACCGCCGATCAACAGAGCAATAGAAAGGATCAGCTCCCAGGCCGGAACACCATAGGGAATCCGGGCCATCATCACAATGGGAGAAGTGAGGGGGAAGAGACTGCCAAAGATGGCAAGCCCGCCATCGGGATTGTTGATCGCCTGGGTCATGATCACAAAAGCAAAGATGATGGGCATTGTGATGGGCAACATCAACTGCTGCGCATCCTGCGGATCTTCATTCACCGCACTGCCTACTGCAGCAAAGAGAGAAGAATACAGGAGATAACCACCCAGGAAATAAATGATAAAGAGTCCGACAATCATGAACATATTCACCGACTGCAAATTGTTCATAATAGTAGTAACCATCGAGGATTTAGCAGCACCAGCCTGGTCTACCGCCGCCTGTGCAGCACCCGCCTGCTCCATCACCTGCGGGAACAATACCGGAATCAATAACTGCAACGACAACATCAATACACCCCAGATCAGGAACTGCAACAATCCTACTGCACCAATCCCTACAATCTTGCCAATCATCAACTGATAAGGCTTCACACTGCTCACCATCACTTCCGCAATGCGGTTGGTCTTCTCTTCCATCACACCGCGCATTACCATCGAACCATAAATAAAGAGCACGAGGTAAATCAGGAATCCACATATAAAACCGAGCGCGGTAGCAAATCCGGCATTGCCTGTTTTACCATCCGACTTGGATATTTTCAGATCCACCTTGGTTTTGTTGGTCTCCACCTGCTCCAGGGTAACTCCGGGTGCCAGCAGGGTTTGCAGACTGCTTTTCTCCAGCGCCTTGTTAATGCGACTCTCAATTTTGCCCTGTGTCATCAGTCCCACGTTATTGCGGGTATGATACTGCAGACTATCGCGCCGGCTGATGCTATCCGGCAGCAGGATATAACCGGAATATTTTTTATCCACCAGGTCTTTCTGCAATTGCGCGGTATCGGCTTGTTTCAGAAAAGTAAAACTCAGTGTCTTGTCAGACTGGATCTTGTTTTCCAATACGCCCTTACTATCTACAATGGCTACCCGAATATCCTCTTCCCCTTTTACACTGAAATAAATGATCAGTCCATACAGGCCAAAAATTAAAATTGGCAACAGAATGGTGGAGAGTAAAAACGTCTTTTTCTGCACGCGACTTAAAAACTCGCGTTTTATGATGATAAATGTCTTGTTCATGGTTCTGTGTTAATGGTTAGGAAGCGGCTTGAAAAGCACGGGTGGTTGCATGGGTTCCTTCTACCAGGCGAATGAAGATATCATTCAGCGATGGCAGGATTTCGGTAAAGCCAAGCACGGGTACCTGGTTGCGAATCAACTCTTCCAGTACTGCATTGGTACTTGTACCTGTTGCTAACTGAATCGTGTATTCATGACCGTTTTGTTGTACCAGTTGGAATTGTGCAGAAGCCGGTAAGTTAATCCCTTCTTCTGTCAGCACCTTGAACTGGTTCTTCTTGTATTCCTGCTTCACGCCATGTACTGTGCCATCCAATATTTTCTGTCCCTTGTTCACCAGGATGATCTGGTCGCAGATCTCTTCTACCTGCTCCATCCGGTGGGTACTGAAGATCACCGTACAGCCTCTTTTCGCGAGGTTGTAAATCTCTTCCTTAATCAGGTTGGCATTTACGGGATCCAAACCGCTGAAGGGCTCATCGAGAATGATCAGCTTGGGCTCGTGCAGTACAGTTGTCACAAACTGCAGTTTTTGTCCCATCCCCTTACTGAGGTCCTCTACTTTTTTGTTCCACCAGCTCTGCATTTCGAATTTCTCGAACCAGGTCTTGACTTTGTCCAGGGCCTCCGCCTTGGAGAGTCCTTTTAACTGGGCCAGGTACACGGCCTGCTCGCCGATCTTCATTTTCTTGTAGAGTCCGCGTTCTTCGGGCATGTAGCCGATGTGCAGGATATCATCCTCCGCTTTGAAAGGGCGGCCATCAAAAGTGATTTGTCCGCCATCGGGATAAAAGATCCCTGTTATCATGCGCAGTAAGGTCGTTTTACCGGCACCGTTAGGTCCGAGTAAGCCGAAAATACTACCCCGCTCAATCGAAAAACTGATATCATCTACGGCTTTGTGTGCGCCGTAATGTTTTTTCAGGTTGTGAACCTCCAATAAAGGCATATCTGGTGTTGTTGGTTTAGAAAGTTATAGTTGCTGTCTATTGGATGCCGGAAAAACCAAAACATTACAGTGGCCACCAAAAATATTATTGTTGGTAGATGGCAGCCAGGACCCGCGCAATGCGTTCTCCGTCCATGGCGGCACTTACAATGCCTCCTGCATAACCAGCGCCCTCACCAGCAGGGTATAAATTTCCTATCTGCGGGTGATTCAGCAACTCCGGGTCTCTGGGTATTCTCACCGGGGAAGAGGTGCGCGACTCGGTAGCTACTACCACAGCATCGCGGGTATAATAGCCTTTCATCTTTTTTCCGAATGCCTGGAAACCACCGGCCAGGCTCTTAAACACAAAGTCCGGTAGCACTTCCCAAAGCGGCGCGGACTTGATCCCGGGCAGATAAGAACAATCCGGTAAATCAGTCGAAATTCGTTTCTGTACAAAATCCGTCATACGCAGCGCCGGACCAACCAACTGTCCGCCCCCTGCTGCAAAAGCGCGCTGCTCTACCTGGCGCTGAAACTCCATGGCACCAAGGGGACCTTTAAACCGTTGCCAGTCTTTTTCTTCTATGCTTACCACCATACCGGAATTCGCATAAGGGTTGTTGCGCTTGGAGGGACTCCAGCCATTGACCACCAACTCACCCGGAGCAGTAGCCGCCGGCGCGATGATACCCCCCGGACACATACAGAAAGAAAATACCCCGCGGTTCTCCACCTGTTGCACCAGGCTATAGGAAGCAGGCGGCAGGAATTCTCCGCGGGTGGGACAATGATATTGTATCCGATCAATCAGCTCCTGCGGGTGTTCAATGCGCACCCCCAGGGCGAAGGGCTTGGCTTCAATCAGTATCTGCTGGCGATGGAGCAATTCAAAAATATCCCGGGCCGAATGACCAGTAGCCAGGATCACGGCATCACCCTCAAATCGGTTGCTCGAGGCTGTTAGGACTGCTTTAACCTGGTTGTTGACCAGCTCAAAACCGGTCATCTTTTCTTCAAAGAGGAAGAGGCCACCACTCTGCAGGATCTGTTCCCGCATGGCTACCATAATATGCGGCAGTTTGTTGGTGCCGATATGGGGATGCGCTTCATAGAGGATCCGCTCATCCGCCCCGAACTGCACAAAGAGTTGCAGGATGCGGTCGATATTGCCTCTTTTGGTTGAACGGGTATAGAGTTTACCATCACTATAGGTGCCGGCCCCTCCTTCTCCAAAACAGTAATTGCTTTCGGGATTGACAATGCCCTGTTTGTTCATCGCAGCCAGATCGCGCCGGCGGCTCCGGACATCCTTGCCTCTTTCCAGGATCACCGGGCGAATGCCCAGCTCAATCAGTTGCAGGGCGGCAAAAATGCCACAGGGCCCCGCACCCACTATAATCACCTGGTGTTGGGCGTTTCGTACATCCGGGAACTGAAATACCTGGTGGGGCCGTTCCACAAAAGGTTCATTGATAAAGGCACGCAGACTAAGGTTTATCCTTATCTGCCGGCCCCGGGCATCAATGGATTTTTTGAGAATATGGAAACCGGTGATGGCTTGTCGCGATTGACCACTGGCAGCGGCCAGGTAGTCAAGAATGGACTCGGGATGAGCAGCTTCCGCCGGACTCACCTGTATCGTGAAGGTTTGTTGCATGGTTAGGTAGTTGTCCTAAAACAAGGCAAAAGTAGTTCGTCTAAATTTAACCGCTGCGTAAAAACACTTCATTTATATTTGCACCCCTTTATTGAGGTAGCAACACCTTAATAAAGTTGTATCTTAAGTTTTCGTCTATGTCCATGTATTCGTCTGCCTCCATACGAGTGGCAGTCCTGCTAGCTGTATTTGCTATAACAGGCTGTGCCACCTCCTACCAGCCCTCGCAGGTTCAGTATGATTCTGTGCGAATCACTGATAAAGCGCCAAGGGATCCCAAACTTGAAGCCATACTAAGTCCCTACGCCGATAGCGTGAACAGCAGCATGAACAAAGTGATAGCAGAGCTGGCTATATCCATGGAGAAAAAAATGCCGGAAGGTACCCTGAACAACCTGGTAGCCGATGCCCTGCTGGCAGAAGCAAAAAAGGCCTATGGTGTTGTGGATGCGGCTTTCGTAAATTATGGTGGTGTGCGCATCTCACAAATTCCAGCCGGACCCATCACCATCGGAAAAGTATTTGAGTTAATGCCCTTCGATAACCTGCTGATCATCCAGGAGCTGAAAGGAAGCGTGTTCCAGGAATTCCTGAACAGAATTGCGGAACGTGGAGGCTGGCCGGTAGCTGGCGTGCAATTTGTGATAAAGGATAAAAAAGCGATTGATGTACTCGTAGGAGGCAAGCCACTGGATCCGCAGGCAACTTACCGGGTAGCTAATTCCGATTATATCGCGAATGGTGGAGATGATTGTGATATGCTGAGAAAGCTGCCACAGATCAATAAAGGCATATTAATGCGGGATGCTTTCCTGCATTATTTCGAAGCACAGGCAAAGCAGGGAAAAAAACTGAATGCAGCACTTGAAAACAGAATTCGCTATGCTCAATAGAAGAAAATTTTTACAAACGGCAGGAATGGCAACCGGTGCCTTGCTGACACAGCGGGTACTGGGACAGGAAGGACTGGAAGAAAATCCGGTACAACAATTGACCCTCTTACATACCAATGATGTACACAGCCGGCTGGAACCCTTTCCGATGGATGGTAGTCGAAACCAGGGATTGGGAGGAGTAGCAGCAAGAGCGGAAGCAATCAGGACCATCCGGGAAAAAACAGAGCAGGTATTATTAGTAGATGCAGGAGATATCTTCCAGGGCACACCTTATTTCAATTTCTACAAAGGGGAGCCGGAGATGAAAGCCATGCAGGCAATGGGTTATGAAGCAGCCACGATGGGCAATCATGATTTTGATGCGGGACTGGAAAATTTTGCAACACAGTTACAACATGTGCAATTTCCGATCGTGGTAGGCAATTATGATTTCACGCATACACCGATGGAAGGTAAAACAAGACCTTACCATATTGTAAAGAAAGGAAAATTGAAAATCGGACTAACAGGTGTTGGTATTGAGTTGAAAGGATTGGTGCCTGACAACCTGGCTGGAAACACGGTTTATTTAGATCCGATTGCAACAGCAAACAAGTGGGCAGCGCATTTGAAGCGAAACGAAGGATGTGACCTGGTTGTCTGTTTGTCACATTTGGGATACAAGTATCGGGAAGCGAATAAAGTGAGTGATGAAATACTGGCACGAGAAACAGAACATATTGATGTGATTATAGGTGGACATACACATACGTTTTTAGATGCACCTGTTGTGTATAAAAATAAATTTGGATCGGATGTGATAGTGAATCAGGTGGGGTGGGCTGGAATCGTTCTAGGCCGCATGGACTTTGAGTTTCAGCGGAATAAAAAGAAAAATTTGGAGCGATCTCACAGTGTTATTATTGGCAAAAAAACAAGTGAGTAAAAAATTTTTTTTTCAACGAAAAAATTTGATATTCGTCCCCCTACGTTAATTTTTTATCAACGTACTACTAACAAAAAAACTTCACGCTCACAAATGACCAAAACCTTAGATACAGTCTGGAATAGTTGTCTGGAGATCATCAAGGATATCGTGGAGTGGCAGCATTTCAAAACCTGGTTCGAACCAATCAAACCCGTTGAACTCAAGAACACCGTACTCGTGATTCAGGTACCCAGTCAATTTTTTTATGAGTATCTTGAAGAGCATTATGTAAACCTGTTGGCAAAAACATTGCGCAGGGTGTTAGGGAAAGACGCACAGTTGGAATATCGTATCATGGTGGATAGTGGTAATCATAAAAGCAAGCCATTAACAGTGGATGTACCAGCACATGGTTACAAGACCTATTCCAATAATGAAATGGACTTCCCGTTGGTGATCAACAATCCGGTAAAGAATCCTTTTGTGATTCCTGGATTAAAGAAGATGCAAATTGATCCGCAGTTAAATCCCATTTATACATTTGATGCATATATAGAAGGTGATTGCAATCGCGTGGCACGCCGGGCCGGTAAAACGGTGGCGGAGAAACCAGGTGCGAATTCATTCAATCCATTGGTCATATATGGTGGCGTAGGATTGGGTAAAACGCATTTGGCGCAGGCGATTGGGAATGAGGTGAAGCGCATCAATCCGAACAAAGTGGTATTGTATGTGAGTTCGGAGAAATTCATCAACCAGTTTGTGGATCATAGCCGGAACAATGCGATCAATGATTTCATACATTTTTATCAGTTGATCGATGTGTTGATCATTGATGACGTACAGTTCTTCAATCGGGCGGAAAAATCGCAGGATGCGTTTTTTGCGATCTTCAACCATTTGCACCAGAGTGGCAAGCAGTTGATCTTAACTTCAGACAAGGCGCCGAAGGATCTGGAGGGCGTGCAGGAAAGATTGCTGAGTCGTTTCCGGTGGGGCTTGAGTGCGGATTTGCAGATGCCGGATTATGAGACGCGGATAGAGATATTGGAGCGGAAGATGAAGAACGATGGATTGGACATGCCGAAGGAGGTAGTAAAGTACCTGGCCTACAATATCAATAACAACGTGCGGGAGCTGGAAGGGGCCTTGATATCGCTTTTGGCACAATCTTCGCTGAACCGTAGGGAAATTGACCTCGATTTGGCCAAGAAAGTACTCCGTAACTTTGTGAAGACCTCTTCCAAGGAAATCACTATTGAAGCGATCCAGAAGATGGTCTGCGATTATTTTGATGTTCCGTATGATAAGTTGCTGCAGAAGACCCGGAAGCGGGAGATTGTGCAGGCCAGGCAGATTACGATGTACCTGGCGAAATCCTTTACCAAGAATTCGTTGAAGACGATCGGCGAGCATTTTGGGGGCCGGGATCATACCACGGTGATCCACAGTTGCCAGACGGTGAAGGATTTGATGGATACGGACACGATCTTCCGGGAGAATGTGATGGAATTGCAGCAGAAAGTGCAGTTAGCCAGCTTGTAAAATTTCGGGTGAAATATTTGGGTGGAAACCCTGGAAATAGCTATTTTTGCGCTCCCTGAATGCGATTCGGGGACGGTAGGTGAGGTGCCTGAGTGGCCGAAAGGGCCGGTTTGCTAAACCGTTGTACGGGCTTAAACCTGTACCGAGGGTTCGAATCCCTCCCTCACCGCAGGAAATGCAGTCTTCTTTGAAGGCTGCATTTTTTTGTGCCGTTCGGGGGTGTGTGCACCGTCCATTCGGCAGAAGTTGATCGTCCATTCAGTCATCCGGCACTGTTCCGGCACCGAATATTGACTGTTGTTTTACTGTTATTGAAGCGTTAGTGAAGCCTTCCTGAAGCGTTCGGGCGGGGTTTTGGGGAGGGGGGTATTTTTCCCGTAACTCCGGGAAATTACGGTTTCCCGGAATAAAAAGATTTTCAAATTAATTATATTGTTGATACTTATTCTGTGACTCCCGGATGGGAGTGATGTGGCGAAGCTATGGAGTGAAAAGGAGCGGGTCATTAGTACCCTGCTAATTAAAATTTGAAAAAACGCAACTGCAAATAATTTTTCGTTTTCACTTGGAAAAACTGATTTGCGCAATTACAATATGACTTAATGCGAAGAACAGGCTTGATAATGGATGAATTATTTTTTTAAAGAAGCGCGTCTAATCGCGTAAATAAATGCGTTAGCAGTGATTCTTAAGACAGCAAATGGATCGTAAATAATGATGCACAAACTTTTTCTGATAATTTTGATTTTATTCCAAAGCTTTTTATCGACAGGCCAAATTTCGAGTGGGAAATCGCCGAGTGCACTATCGGACTCAGTTGAATTTGGTGGAAACCCAAACTGCATATATAAACTTACATACAATCCAACTGAAAGACTTCAGCTATTTCCTTTTGTATCAGCGCATGAAGTTTGGCTAGTTTCTTTTCCATATTTCTTTGACAAGAATATTCCTTTGCTTTCGTTTGACAGGCTTGCTATTGATAGTTCCATCTTCAAGGAGACAGCGAAATTGACAGCGGGAGCTGTAGATAGCCTCACTGACATTTTATATAACCTAAGTTATTCTCATCAAATTGACTCTCTGAACGGATATCCAATTTTGTATGCAGTAGGAGAAAAGGACTGCTATATGCCTCGAAACGCAATTTTATTCATTGACTTAAAAGGAAAAACATTTGGTTACATAGAGTTGTGCTTTGAATGCAACCGACATAGGGAAAGTTCTAAAGCAATCCAAACAGGGGATTTTTGCTTGCAGAAGTATAATCAACTGAAATTGTATTTCATCCAGCATTCGGTCAAATAAGGATCGACCGAATTGGACTAAAACTATTACGACTGAACACCCTACTAACGATGGCATTGGCGGCAGGCGGGCGGGACAGCTATGAAATTGAACATTAAATTATATAATCAGCGGCAGAATATTGCGGCGGTAGGAGAAAAGTTCTCCGCAACCAGGCGGACGGAATATTAAATCCGCCCGACCGCCAATGCCCGGCCATTAGGCGCTATTCATTGAACTCGATGAAACCGAAAGTATTTTTATCACATAGTAAAAAAGACAAAGATTTCATAATCAAAATTGCTGAATCTTTACGTTTAGCAAGAATTGAGTGTTGGTATGACGATTGGGAAATACCTCCGGGTGAATCTATCAGGCGAAAAATATTTGAAGATGGACTGCCGAGCTGTGATTTGTTTCTAATATATCTATCTGAACACTCAATCTCTTCTTATTGGGTGCAAAAAGAGCTTGACTCAATGTTAAGCATCGAATCAGAATCTAAAGACAAACTTTTACTTCCTTTTATCAACAAAAATGAGCTGCGAGCAAGTTTGTCGCCAGACTTGAAAGCACTAAGCGTTCCAGAATTAAATAATGAAAATTATATCGAACCAATATGCAAACTAATTGCTCGGACTTGGGAAATCTTCTCAAACAAACAACTGAATAAACAGAAAGAAGGTTTTCTTCATAGCCAAACTCTTCTTAGGAATCAAGTTCTTGAATTGGAGAATAAAATACTTCAAATTCAACTTTCCGGAAACGCTGACATTGAACGTTTGAGACAAAATTTACAAAATACAAAGTATACACACAATGAAGTGACACTTACTTTAGAAGAAATATTCAAATCCATTTGCGTAATGCTTGCCGATGGATCATCGAAGTACGACCTAACTAACAAAATAAGTCATGATTTCAAGTACGAGCATGATGTTTGGGGTTTTGGCAACAACCAAATAGAATTTGCAAAAGAAATTCCTGAATTATTAGGCAGACTTGTTATTCTAGGCGTTATTACAAGAATACCATCTACAAGCGAATATGTCAATGAGGAATATAGTCTTTCTTCATTTGGCATCAAAGTCGCAAATAAATTAATGACTTGACAACAGCGCCTAACAGGTAATATGGCGGGCGACGAAAATATTCTCAACTTTTGTTCGCTATTCAGCTTCGGTTTCTTCAGACGAATAACGCGAGGCAACAGAATAATTAATGAGCTTTTGTATCTTTAATCTGCAGCGGCACCGGGCAGACATAACACAGAATACCGCCAAATCGCCAATGCTTTAACGTTACTAGTAATGCAACTCACCAATACATCCAGAACGTCATGAAAGAAAGTTCAGAAGTGCCAACTATTAAGTATAAGTTTGATTCTATCATTAAAGACTTCATTGCGAAGATTGAAAGCTTAAAGGAGACAATGCCATTAGTTATGATATTGATGTCATTTAACAATAGCGAGTCTCATAAAAAGTTTGCCGACTTTATTGACAAAAATGGTATCCCCGAAAATTCTGATGATGGAGAAGAAAAGCTAACATTTTCTCCTGAAGACAGTCACAATTTCAGTATTTTCGAAAAAAACGCTTCCATTGCTTCTAATGCGCTTGAAATTATTCCAAAAAGTCTTTTCGTAACACTCATAAGTGAGTTTGACTCTTTCCTTGGTAGGTTAATTCGGGAAATCTTCAACGCGAAGCCCGAGATACTAAATGCAAGCGAGAAAAATCTGACTTTCCAAAGATTAATCGAACTTAAAAGCATCGAGGAAGCTAAAGAGTACATTATAGAAAAGGAAGTTGAAGCTATTTTACGAGAGAGTCATTCCGAACATTTTAACTGGCTTGAAAATAAGCTTGGAATTACATTGAGAAAAGACCTTTCAGTGTGGGAAAAGTTTGTTGAAATAACTGAAAGGAGAAACCTATTTGTTCATTGTGACGGCGTTGTTTCAAGTCAATACTTAAGTAATTGCAGAGGTGCAAAAGTTAAATTTGAGAAGCAAATTCAAGTTGGTGAAAAACTTGATGTCTCACCAGAGTATTTTGATTTGGCTTATAAGAGCCTATATGAAATTTCTGTCAAGCTTACTCAAGTTATTTGGAGAAAATTATTAACTAATGATTTAGAAAAAGCTGACGAAAGCTTAAATGACATATGTTTTGAATTACTCAAAAACAGACATTTTGATTTGGCAGATATTCTTCTTGACTTCGCGACGAACGTTCTCAAAAAGCACCACAACGAAGAGACGAAAAATGTTTTTATCGTTAACAAAGCACTTTCTCTCAAACTTGGAGGACAAGAAGAAAAGTGTAGAGATATAGTTTGTTCTAAAGATTGGAGCGCATGCAGTGATAAGTTTAAAATTGCTAAAGAGGCATTGCTTGACAATTTTGATGAAGTTCGTAGACTTATGATAAAAATAGGAGATGACGGAGAGATAAATAAGGTTAGCTATAAAATATGGCCATTATTTGAAGGGTTTAGAAAAACACAAGAATTTCCCCAGTGCTATCAAGATGTTTTCGGCGAAGAATACAAGCCAATTGAAACGCCCAAAAAGCTAATCGAAGAACTTTTTTCGAAGGCAAAAAAGTCTGACCAGGAAAAGTTAGAATATGAAAAAGAATTAGAAGAGCAAATTCCTCAAGAAGACAGCACTACTTCCAACAGAAATATTGGCTGAAGGAGGGCGGGACGTTGGTGCTTCAACAAAAGATGAATGATGGGCAGTGGATCAAACTTGTTGCGATTTCTATTAGGTTATTAGAATTATAATTGAAAATTTGTAAATAAATAAATTGCTTGACCGAGCGGGACGTTAGTTATGACCCTGCCTTCGCCAATACATGAACGTTGGCGATAAGCATAAAATGATATCATAAATTAAACCAAAATCCATGAATTGGGAAAAATTACTTAGCAATTTTCGACTAAGAGAATCAAATAGAGGAACAGACACAAGGAATGATTTCGAGAGCGATTTTGGTCGAATTATATTCAGTCCTGCAATAAGGAGAATGCATGACAAAACTCAAGTATTTCCTTTGACAGCAGACGATAATATACACTCAAGACTTACTCATTCAATGGAAGTAATGGCAATTGGACATTCTTTAGGAATTAAAATATGTGAGGACGAAGAATTTGTCAAAAAAATTGGTAAGACCAAAACTTACTTGTATAGAGAGATTCCGATAATACTCAAAAATTCATGCTTAATCCACGATATTGGAAACCCACCCTTTGGGCATTTCGGGGAAACTGTATTTCAGAATTACTTTGTTAACTTTTTCGAAAATAATCCATCACTTATCCGTACAGATGAAGAAAAGCAAGATTTTACCTTTTTTGATGGCAATGCACAGGGCTTTAGAGTTGTTACAAAACTTCAAATATTAAATGATAAATACGGGTTAAACTTGACGGCTGCAACACTTGGTTCATATTTGAAATATCCAAACTACGGAACTAAAGTAAAATCAAAAATACATAAAAAGAAAAGAGGGGTATTCCAATCAGAAATTGAATATCTAAAAAAAATTGCAGAGGAATGCGGATTAGAGATAGACGGTGAAATTGTAAGACATCCACTTTGTTTTTTAATGGAGGCCGCTGATTCAATTTGCTATTTAGTCATGGATATTGAAGATGGCTTTAATAAAGGGTGGTACGACTTCGATTTTATTGTTAAAGAACTTAGCAGTGTTGACGGCATAACAGAAGAAGCTGAAAAGATTAAAAGCAGTAATACAGGAGTTGGCGAGGAAATTACAAGAATGGTAAAATTCAGAATATTCTTAATACAGTATCTTGTAGATTTAGCTGCAAAAAACTTTCTAGAAAATTATCATTTTATTTTAAACGGCAAGTATAACAAGGAATTAATATTCCATGACGACAAAGGTTTGGCGGAAAAGTTACAAAAATTTTGCTACAGCAAAATTTTTCCAAGTAGAGATATTACTTCGCTTGAGTTAACCGGGCATTCTGTGATAAGTGGGTTATTGGATATTTATATTGGTTTTGTGTTTCATAAAGAGGAAGCCTACAGAAAAAGGGCTGCTGGTTTAATTTCTGATAGTATAATCCGAGTTTCTATTGAAGAAAACAAACAGTCTATCTTTTTAAATAGAGTTTCACAATTAAAAGAAAAAGCAAGTAAAGAAACCGATTCTGCAACAAAGTACAAAATCACAAAAAAATGCACCTTCCTTGAAACTTCTCTCAAAGAATTAAATAATTTAGAGGAAAAATTGAAAAATTCCAAAACAAAGGAAGAAAGCAAAGCTATTTTGAACGAACTTCGAGGAGCTGAAAATAAGGTTTATACTATCGTAAATCCGACATTAGATGATTTGAATAATTATTATAAACTTAGGGTAATCGTAGACTATATTTCAGGAATGACAGACCAATTTGCTTTATCTCAATATCAAAAACTAAGTGGCCAAAAAATTATCTGATATAGAACAACTAATCAAAGAAAAGGAAAAAGATTTTATTCCATATTTGAAAGAACTTTTGGATAAAGAAGTTTTTTCCTTTCTTATTGATTTAAGTAAACTTGATAGTCTGTACTTATTCAGTGGAATTATCAGAAACTATTTTCTTGGAGTTAAAGAAGTAAGAGATGTTGACATTATGATTGACAGCTCAAAAGATATTAGTGGATTTGTAAGTAAATTTAAACATAGAAAAAATAGCTACGGCGGATATAAGATATTTATCAATGACACTACAGTAGACCTTTGGTATTTGCAAGATACCTGGGCATTACATAATTCTCAAAAGGTTATAGAGTTTGAATTGGAAAAATATATTCCAAATACAGCTTTTTTTAACTTCTCTTCTATCCTCTATTCTTTCGAAGAGAATAGTTTTATTTATACCAAATATTTTTTACGATTCCTTAGGGACAAAAAAATTGACTACGTATTTGAACCAAATGCTAACTACGCTTTATGCGTTGTAAACAGTTTTTATTACCAAGACAAATTAAAACTTGACTTTACTGACAAACTAAAGGAGTATTTACAGAAGTTGAATAAAAAATATTCGTCAGATTATGAAAATGTTCAACTAAAACATTTTGGAGAAATAATTTATTCGAAGACTGAAATTCAAAAGGAAATCGCCGAGATGTAGACACAGTAAAGTCCTTCCGCCAACAACATAACTTCGTATGGTACGAAGCACCAATGATGAAGCAGCTGATGCACAGAATCTCGGTTGCCCGACTATTACTTATGGTATTTGAATAGTAGATGTTACTTGTTTAAGAGAAGAAATCAGGAGGACTTTTCTGATCTGGTAATGTTCAATGTATTAACCTCCTTATTAAGGAAACATCTTTTTAGTTCGGATCAGCATTTTCACTTTATTCTCCTGCCAATTAGTACTGTTTTTCACAAATAACGGGTATGATTTTCCTAGGCCTGTTCAGCAATTCGCTTTAAAAAGGTTGACTTTACACTTGATGTTACTTGTTTCACTATTTAATAGGTGGTCCCCGTTGATCATAATGCATCACATGTTGTATTTGTCTTTTTTGCAACAGGGACAAATCACCTCAAAGGGGGGGTAGTACTGCAGTAGGTTCCTCTTTTTTAATGCTTTTATTTTCGGTGTTAATTGTTCCCGGATCGTTAAAAGTGTTGTTTGCATTACCACATTACTCAACATACCATAATACTGGATCCACACAAATCCTTTAGGCAGGATATGCAGCGTAATACGTCTGATAAATTTTACTGCAGAGAATGCCATTTCTTTTTTAGTACCCAACTGTCGGTAATCCATATAGGTATACTGAACAGTTTGGTCATAGATGCCATGATTGCTGATCGCAATCATGTATGTATTGCACCCTAGGTATTCAATAACCTGGTCTGGACCATCAAATGGACGTTTGGCGTACACTACAAAAGGGTTGCAAAAAGCTGGTTGAACAATTCTGACGCTTGTTCAAGAAACGCTATGCGCAGCGGTGCCACATACCTGGCTAGAATAGGGCTCTTACTGCTTTAACCTGATAGAGAAACTAAAATTTTCACCGTGTGCTCTTCCATAGACCAACGGATCTGATTCCACAACCCGGAATAATACAATGCAAGTGCGGATGCTAGGTCTAAGTTTGTACCCAGGTATGCAAAATGTTGATCATGCCGGTTTGGGCACCCAGGTGTTGGGATCCAATTCTTGGGATTGAATCGTATACCAGGCAGTAGAAAACAACAAACCGTATACAGCTGACGGTTGATATAGTGCCAACTGCTTAATCGCCTCCGGCAAAATCCTACTTGCAAAATAAACTACTACCGCTCTAAACGCCAACTTTATACAGCATAAGGCTTTATATTATCGGAGAGGGATAATGAAACTTCAGCTGTAGATCAATGGTGAGCATCAGTGCAGGCATGTTACGTTTTTAATTAATCTTTTGATTATAAATATGAACTTTTGAATATAAATAATCGACAGAGCCGGGCTGGATGTTAGTAATGGCTCTGGAAATTAAAGTTTTTCAATATTTTATGAATTGTTTTTGAAACGTATATGAAAGGACAATACATTTCTCCAGAATTAAATTTAAAAGCATTCAATTGCGCACATTGCCATGTTTACTCACATCAGGCATGGTATTTTTTAAGATCTTCTCAAGAGGCAAACGGTTACGGATACCAGCATGAGGATAGGCGATTTCGTGTATCATATTGTGAGCGTTGTGGAAAAAGTACAATTTGGCATGGCGAACTAATAATTTATCCTCAAACATCCATTGTTGAACCGCCAAATAAAGATCTTCCAGAAGATATAATCAACGACTATGAGGAAGCTGCTCTAGTATTGGGTACTTCGCCAAGAAGTGCTGCAGCATTATTACGCTTGGCAATTCAGAAACTGTGTAAAGTGCTTGGTGAGCCTGGAAAAGATATAAATACAGACATTAAGAACTTGGTAGCAAAAGGGCTTCCAAGCAAAGTCCAAGAAGCGCTAGCAGTGTTCGGGTTATAGGTAATGAAGCCGTTCATCCTGGAGAACTTAACCTAAACGACAATAGAGATATTGCGAATAAGTTATTTAAACTCGTAAACTTTATTGCAACGAAGCTTATTACAGAACCAAAAGAGATTGATGAAATTTATGCTTCCTTGCCGCAAGGAAAACTTGACGGAATTAAACAGAGAGACAAAAAATGAGTTTATTCAACCAAAAGTTTGCCGTTAGTCTGGCGGACGGAATAACTATCGGCAGTTATACTACTATCAGCTAATATCGTGCTGACCAAATTCTATTTGGCATTTAGTTATTAGCATCTACTTCAGTTTTTCAATCGGCTTCAGTTGCAGGGCTTGTATAAATCAACAATACCATCCCTGCGGCAAGCATCTAACGTTATACACAATAGCTTAAATTAAAAAAAATGGAAATTTTCGAAACATGGTTTGACATTCGTGAAGAATCGTCAGACACTGAAAACGTACTCCTTTTTTTATCTGAGTTGCCTTTGAAATTTCGAATAATTACAAACAAGAGTAATTCTAATTTCCTTTTGCAATTAAAGATTTCAGAATCAGAAAGCATTTCTGTGGAAAGCTTTTTAGCTGCTTTAGAGGAAGCAAGTCGAATATTAATTCAGAACTTAGAAACCATAAGAAAACAACTTTATTTGGATGGTTATCGACGTCGCTTCGAATCAAGGCTATCCCAAGTAGGTTTTACTAATAGGTCTCTACGACTAAAAGCAGCGACGTTAAATTTTCACTGGCGACGTGTTAGACGTAGGGTTGGTGATGCTGTAGACTCAATAATTGATTTTTCCAACAATCCGATAGTTAGAGTCCTGCGTCGGTTTCTTGAATATTTAAATTCTATTTTGGGAAGTTTGACTAAAGTTATTCCGGGTGTTGAGGCTATAAAAGAGATTAAGGAAATATTGGAATCCTTTTTAGGAATCGCTGACGACTAAAATAATTCATATTACATAGCATTGCTTAAAGCTTGGCAGGACCGAAGAAACTTTGGCATTCGTAATTCTAATATGCGACTAATTCCAGACGATGTTGTGTTATTTAGCCTTTATTTTATTTATTAAACTTTTGTATTTCAATTTGTCTTCAGTTATCAGCTGACAAAGCGGTAATAGAACGCCTTCAGCCATGCCGGTCCGATTGATTTCATATTTTCAACTAAAACTATGGATAAAACAATACGAGAATCAGTATCAGTTACTCAGTTTCTAACGTATACTGTAACAGATCTTTTACGGCAAGAATTGGGTGTAAAAAGTTTTCAAGAAGTTGAGCATATTTTGAGTGACACAAAACGTATGTTGGATGAAATGATTTCTATAGCCGAAAGTCATGAATCAATTCCAATCGGTCTAAAGAATTTAATATTTACTTACATTAATGAGTTTAATGTTTTTGCTGCGGAAATTAAAAACTATAATATAGATAATGATCCATCGAATTTTCAGCTGAGAAATCGTATTATAACAAATATTCAAAACTGGTATCTGAATATTTTTCAAGGATTTGATAATAATAGAAACATAAATAACTTTCTGCAAGTCTATAACTCTTTGAAAATACACAGCTTGCTAGGCCTTCAAAAAGATAAGGCAGAAATTGATAAGTTAAAAGAAGAAACCGAAACAGCTAATAAAAAGGCAAATGAAGTAATAAGTTTGCTGCAATCAAAAGCTTCCGCAGAGACAGTACAAGATTATGCTACAATTTTTCAAATGCAATCATTAAAACATTCAAATTTTATTATCGGATTTAAACCGTTGCGGTTTAGATTGGGAAATGCAGAAGTTTGGTTGTTTATTTCATTAATTCAAATCTTCTCTTTTGGACTACTTGTTGTAAATATAAATAGAATATTTCCAATAGATTTTAGTAATAAGCCGTCAATTGTGACTGTAGAATTAATAACAAGGATATTAATTATAAGCTTTTCTATTTATTTAATATCCTTTGCTTTCAAACAATACAATATTCAAAAACACTTACACACACTTAATAGACATAGACAAAATACGCTGAACTCATTTAAATTATTTATTGAATCGTTAGACGCAAATGACATTGCAACGAGAAATGCTCTAATGATGGAAGTCGCTAAAGCAATTTATGAATCTGGTCAATCAGGGTTTATAAGTGGTAAAGAAAGTACTGACAATACTCCTTCAATAATCGAAATGACAAGATTTGTAAATCAAAAATAAAATACGACTAATATTTAAATGACTTATAAGGCAGTTTGAGATTCGAACAATAAGTGATGATTGATCCTGCTCTACATCTGCTGTGCCTGGGTATAGTTGTATACGTCAAGATCCACAAAAAAATAATATATTACTTATAATTCATGGCGAACATTTTTGATAATGATAAAGAATTTAAAGCTTCAATTGGTGCTTTTGTAATTGCATTTTCTGAATTTGAGTTTGGTCTAAATTATTTATGTGATTTAACTGAATTTGATTTATATAACAAAGATTATTATGTTGTAAAATACTTGGGAATGACGTTTGAAAGTAAAATGAAGACCATCAATGATTATATCGATATTCATATGAAGGAATTCAGTCTCAAGTGGGAAAGAATCAAGAGCGAGGTTGGTCCTATTAATAAAGAACGACGATATATTGTACACGGATTTATGGACTATTATCTACCTAATGAGTCAATACGTACATATGTAAAGGAAAAAGGAGAAATTATTTCTAAAGATTTATCTATTAAACATATAAAAAATCTAACAAATAAGCTTCACCATTTAAATAATGGAGAACATGGAATAAAGGGTCAGTTTCATATTGATTTTACTAAAAGGCGTGTTGATAAATGGAATGAATTGGTTAATGATAAATTCAAAATAGTTTATAAAGTCAATTCTGATATTGTTTCTGAATGGAAAGGATAATAAACTTAAATTTTTAACTCTTGGTACTCTTTTCTGAGAATTCAAATTAATGGAGTTCAAAATTTTTTGCATCATGACGTATTCTTTTCATTGCTGAATTTAATATTTCAATCATTTCATTATATTGGATGCTTAATTCATTATAGATATTTCCGGAATTTTGTTGAGTTTCAGAATCATTTTCAATATTTGAAATTTTAAATTGTTCTGTTATTGAAAGAATTCTATCATGGGCGTCTATTAATTGTTGTGTAATGTCTTCAAAGTCATAATAATATGGAATTACTGCAATAATATATTCGTATGATGAATTGAATTTCTCCATATGATTATTCAATTCATTTAGCTTTTCTTCTATTGAAGGATCTTCTTCAGTATTTATGCTATTTTCTGATTTTGAAAGATGAGCGAATATATTTTTACTTTTCCAGAGAACTCCAACCATAATATTTAAGGCTCCCATTATTTGTTCAGATGCTGTTATTTTCCTCTCAAAATATATCTTATAAAGTTGCTGTTTGAATTGTCTATTTGTTAGAAGAACATCGGCTATTTTTGATAAAATAACCGTACCTAATGATGAGGTCAATGCTATAATTACTGAATACTGAGTTTCAACCATAATTATTTATTTTATTAAGTTTTATGAATAGGCCCTGATAATCCATAGATCTCTCAATAATTGTTTTCCTGGCTATATCTTCTGACAGACAGTTGCTAAACTTTGAGAACCAGGATGCTTTCACATGATTCTTTGTTAAGTTGGTCATTTCTTCTTCTGTAAGGGTTTTTAGTTTTTCAATGAATTGCTGCCAATCAAAATATTCACGGTTGTTTTCTTTCTCTAGTGATAAGTATTGGTAAGTAACCCTAAGTTCAACTCCCTCCAGTACAAGGGCCATTTTTGCAATAGCCCGGTTTATTTTATCGCCACAATAGGTCCATAGAATTGTGTTCAATCCTTCTTCTGAGTCTTGAATGACCCAGGTTCCGGGCTGCCAGCCTATATCAGAAACACTATTCCGAAAATGTTTTAAGACCAATTTGGCATCCCGATCAAGGAAGTATAATTCCTCCTGGGAGTGTAATATTCTTCCAACCTCTTGAGCCACTTCGTAAGGAACATCCGAGCCATGGTAGGTTACCCACTTTGGAGCGATGCCAGATTTGTTTTCCACAGCTTTGATCCGCTGCATTTCATGATCAATTTCCTTTGCCTGCCATTCTTTCCCCCCTAATATAAATACAAAGGGTGCTGTCAGCGTTTTGGCAAATGCTATGTCCAATGTTCCTATAACATTCTTCCCATTTACCACTTCATACATTGGGCCACTGTCAAAAATTGCAAATAGCCGCCTGTAGTTCATTTTTAGAAATTCCGCCTCAGTTTGATCGCCGGTAACCAATAAATCAGCACCCACTTTCCGCAAATAATCGGTTTGAATCATATTGGCAATTAATTCATCAAATTCTGACCGGGAAATCGAAGAGAAACAGTATGCATTTTTCAAAATTTCCCAGCTTTTGTCCGGTGTTATGCCTTGTTTCTGGAGTGTTAAGCAAATAATCTGATGCGCTAGTATATGGAATGCTTTTTTAGGAAACAATACATTTTCAGAAATCCCCTTCAACCCTAGATTAACACTGGCAATTAATAGCAGTAGGTCTTGCTCATCGCTGCAAAAACCCAGAAAATATTGCGGCTTCCCTTCTCTCCGGCCTGTCCTGCCTACCCGTTGTAAAAATGAACCTGCACTAGCCAGACCTTCAATCTGTATTACTTTGTCGAGTTCTCCTATATCAATCCCTAGTTCAAGAGTTGAAGTTGATATTATTGCATTTAGGTCACCTTCTCCCTTATCTATTTTTATTAATCGTTCTGCCTCTTCTCTCATGAATTTACTTACGGATGAATGGTGCGTTCTTACTTTAAATGGGTACTTGTTTCCTTGCAATTCATTAATCTGATTCAGTTTTCCCGCCAGTTCTTCAGTAAATGTTCTGGATCGGGAAAAAACAATTGATTTGTGCTTTACCAATTCATTGTAAACAGCCACATCCATCCCTTCTCCATCATTTTTAAAGAACTTGATCTGAAAATTTTTTTCCTTTTGCTTCTTGGTTACGACTTTAATGGCAATTCCTTTTCTGTGAGGTTGTAACCAATCCATTAATTCCTCCGGATTACCAATAGTGGCTGTAATCGCGATTCGCTGAACAGGGTGGTCAAGGGGGTATGTCAATCTTTCCATCAGGCTCACCAAATGTGATCCTCTTTCAGTCAAGGCAAAATAGTGGGCTTCGTCAATTACTATTGTTTCCAGGCTTGCAAATACGTCTGTCCAGTTTGCCCTACGCAGCAAGATCGCTTCCAGGGATTCTGGTGTGGTGAGTAAAATGTCGGAGGGAAACAACATCTGCTTGATCTTATCGGTTTGACTTACATCACCATGCCATTTAAAGGCTTCGAGGTAACATTTTTTGGAATAATCACAAACCCGAATAGCCAAATCATTCAGCAAGGCTTTTAGTGGAGCGATATACAATACTTTAATGCCTGTATTCTTATTTCTTGCTATCCTGGATAATAAGGGAAATAAGACTGCTTCTGTCTTGCCTCCGGCAGTAGGAGCTTCTATAACGCAGTCCTGGCGATTATAAATCGGGTCAAATGCCTGTTGTTGAATTTCTGTTAATCCACCGCGCCATTTATCCGCCACAAATTCCTGCAGGCGGGGATGCAATTTATGTGTCATTGGCTGAACTTTCTAGTTTACGGATGTGTAAGATGGTGATATTACAGTATCCTTTTTGAGAAACTGGGCAAGCGATACCCCTCTGTTCTCTTCACAAAGATCAAGCATCTGAATAAATTCCCGGAGAACCGGACGTGGCTTCCTGTCCACCACTTCATCGCCAGACATGGTCCAGTCGTTCAGCAATTCTGATATTGTTTCATCATCTGCAAACTGCCGGGCATCCCAATTATAAGCATTCCCATATAGATCTCTCACTTTGAGCAAGACGTCGCTTAATCTTTCTTTATTCAGGGCCTCCAGACGAATTATAGGCTGGCGCATGCTGACAAAGTGGTGATCGACCCTGGACATGACTCTTTCTGATAAAGCTTCATAGCTTTTTAAGCCGTATCGTTCGTCTTCGAAGAATTCATCTGTGCCAGTGAATACCAGTAAGCAGCCCGGTAGTGCATTCCTACCGGCTTCATCAATTAGCAGGCGGAGTGTTTCAAGTGCCTGTTCCCGCTGCCGGGCATGTGGAAATTTCCGGATCAATTCCAATTCATCCACCAGTAATAACAGCCCTTTATATCTGGCACCACTTATAATTTTAAGTAAGGCTCTCATCCGGGGAAATACATTATTTGCTTCCAGGTTACCCTTTACCCCAATTTCCCGTAAAGCCTGTGCTGAAAGTGATCGGCTGCCGGTAATCCAGGAAACTGCATTTGAAACCAGCTCCATATTGCCACTTACCTTTCCTTCGTAAAATGCCCTAAGAGCTTGTGGGAAGCCAGGTTCGATATCATTTAGGTTCGCTAGTTCTGATTCAATCGTCCGATCAACTATCTGATTTAGCTTTTCCTGATTGGCTGGACTATCAGGCGATAGCTGTTCGATTTTGGCAGTCTTGGTATAAATATTCAGGAGCCAGGACTCCAGGATATCTACCAGGGCACTGGAATCCACTTTTTCGGGTGTTCTTAGCCCCGCTATTAGGCCGGAAAAGAAAATAGGAAGGTCAGATAGTGGTTGATCGTGCCCGATATTGATGAAGGATACGGCATATTCCTGATCCAGAGCATATTCTTTCAACCAGCTACACAGAAAAGTTTTACCGGAACCATACTGTCCCCGAATAAATTTAAAGTGCGATTTCTCAGCTGCTACTTCGGCCAATAATTCTGATAAATGTGTCCTAACAGTGGGTTGCCCTACAGCCAGCATTGCCAAATTGTGATTCGGTACTACTCCGTGGCGCAGGGCATCAATAATATCGCGTGCAGATTTGCGCTCCAGGACATTGTCATCCAATATTTCGCTACCTACCCACTGGTAGATGTTTGCATTCTGGATGCTTTTAATCTGGACAATCTTTTTTCCGAAGCGTTTCATTTTGGCAATCAGTTCTGCCATGTTAGCTTTATGCAGGAACCAGCCTAGCCGGTGTTTGGCAACGATACGCTCTATGTCCTGCTCTGTAATTGATTTGGCGTCTTTTAGAATTGCAAGTACTACTTTTTCACTGTGATCCAGCTCAGGGTATTTTTCATTTACCTCATCCCAGTTGGTTGGTAATGGTACCTGCTCCTGTATTTCCTGGTGAATACTAATTTCACTGGTTGGAAGAGGAGGTGCAATGGGCAGGTCAATTGCAGATTCGCCAGCTGTGAATGGAATATGTTGATTTGTAATGACCGTTGGAACATAATCGATAATCCGGTCAACCAGTTCCTGTTTTGCGCCTGTACTATGAAGCATCAGTTTACGACAAAGTTGGGCAAGGTCTTCTTTTCTCAACTGGCTTAAAATGGAACGTTCTGACCAGTTACTCTCTACAATACGTTTAACCTTTTCCTCCTTGGTGCCGCTAACCATCAATTCATTTTTATACATGACGTCGTATAATTGCTGGCCGGTTAAGTTTAAGAGGATTCTTGAATAGGTCTCAGGGTCCATTTCCCGGAGTTCTGGTTCCTTTGGAATTATGGATTGGGGTACTTCAATAACCTTTTCTTTTAAATCGGAATCTGTATCAAAGAATTCAATAATGTTGGCGATTACAATATTTTTTACCCCACTGCTGGAAATATTATTCCTTCGGCAGACGTCTCTCAGGGATTCAAGGCTATAGGTGTTCAGGATTTCAGTGGGCGGGATTAAGCTATTCATCAGGCGCTCAATTAGCTGGTCTTTAGAACCACTTATGTTTAAATTAAAGCTGCCAAGTGCAAAAGCAAGTTCTTCTTTACTAAGTGTATTCAATAATCGCTTGAAGGCATTATCGGTAATTTCAATGCCAAAAACCTTTTTAATACGGACTGCTACTTCTTCTGCAATAACATAGGAACTATCAACCGCCAATAATATACCGGTGCTTAGTAAATGGTTTCTGGCAACATAGTATTCGTGTTCCAGGTCCCAATTATTGAGGATAGATTCATCGTGCATAAGGACAAAGTGTTCTCTATCCCAGATGCCCAATTCTTCCTTAACGAGTTCCAGGATATGGGCTTCACTGTGGTCAATAACGCCATCGTTTTCCCATGCCTTTTTTAGGATTTTAATATAAAGCTGGGGGTATTTCTCCTGGGTCTTCTTGTTGGATTTTGCTGACTCTTTCAAGGAGGCGGTGTTTTCTAATACCCTGGCTTTAAAGCCTTCCACATCAGACAAATAGCCGGGAGATTGTAAAATGGTATTCAGGATGGCGTAGGTAGGAGGGCGGCTATATAGGATTTTATCGGAGATATAGGATTGTGAACTTAAGGCTGAGACGATTTCCTGAACGATTACAGGTTGGGGGAGTCTAAGGTTAATAGCTTCGTCTACCTTGTCTGATGAAATCTGGTCAAGTACAACCGTATCGTACTTCAGGAGAATTTCTTGAAGATTCATAGAAGAGGTTTGGGTTTAAATGGCAAAATCAGAATCGGAATTTTTAATATATGAAAAAATATCCATTAATATACAAGGGGGCTGATTTTTTTGCCTTTGATCAACCAATTTTAATGGCAACTAAAAATACTATAAGATGTGGACGAGTTTTTACGGGATACCGTAAAGTAGGAAAGGGGTATTTAGGTAATATTGGTTATTGTAAAAATAAAATTCATAAAACAAAGTGTCTAAGGGAACCGTAAATAAAAAGGAATCACAAAAAACAGATTATTCCGTTTTAGTACTGCTGTTAGTTGGCCTGATATTCTTGTATTACAATGTTTTTCGGAAAGATAAAGTGAATGATACTGAATCAACATCTTCTGAATATCAAACAGTGGTTGCAGCATATTCTGTAATCAATATTGAATTAAACAACAAACGTGCTTTTAATGTTTCTGTTCGGATCTATGAAAAATTGCCGGATATTCAATTAATGGAAATAGCCAACAAAGTAAAATCAGATATAGATGCTGTTTCAGATAGAGGAGTGGTGTTTTTTCTGCTGCCTGAAATGCAGGAAAGAAATGGGCCTTGGGCAGCCGTTGATTATAATCCGGAAATAAAGGTTAGAATTATTGGGAAATCAATAGAAGATGAAAGGAAGATCCGATCCGGATTGGGGAATGTTACTGACTACGTTGGCCTTTGGATGGATGATGGCATACCAGGTGATGCGATTATACGAATTCGTAATGATAAGGTGGAGGGATTTGTGCTAGAATTAATTTCTCTGTATGATCCCAAACCTAGTAATTTGGCAACGTCAATAAAAAGAGTAAAAAAAGATGGTAAAACTATATATCTTGATCTGGACAATAAGGGACAATATTTTGTAGTTGAGGAGAATGGTGATTTGTCTATGTATGATAGTTATGGGTTTAATTCAAAATATTTAAAATTGCGGTAATAGCTTACAGATGCTTAATTTTATTTAGATTGCGATCATTACGAAGTAATAAATAAGTGAAGTATGGTAGTTTATTTTGTTTTAGGAAATTTATTCTATTCCGTTATCTAATTCCCACTTCATGAATTCTTCAAATGTCATCGTATAAGCAATATGCTTATTATTTACGTAGTAATGAATATTATGTTCTCTGTTTGAAATTGGATGAGTCAACTCACTATTTCTATTCAATAATAGTGTTTTGAAGACTTTTTCATCAATGTTATTCTTCAAGAAATACGGATCTATTATTTTTAATTTCAAAGATTTGTTATGTCTTAATCCAGTCAATATTGCTTGGTTAATATGTTCGTCACCAAATGAGTATCCTATAATATACAACTGCTCTACATTGCATAAATCCCTATCAAATGCGGCTTGCATTTGTTTAAACGGGCTAATCATAGATTTTTGGACTTTTTGATATCCTGTTATTATTGGAGAAATAAATATTGATCGTTCTTTTTCAATTTCAATTGTTGTGGAAGTATTATTTATTGGTAAACATGGATAGTCGTGTTGAAAAATTTCTGGATTTGTATATCCACGTTCATCTATATGTTTAACTTTCCAATAGATTGAACCGTGTAGATTATATTGAAAATTTCTATAGGTATTATCTATTATCGCTTTTACATTGGGCTTGTTATCGGAATTAGGGTTAAAATTGTTTGTTTGGAATCCATTAAATAGCTCTATAGAATTATACTTTAATAAGTGAATGTAGAGGTGATCGTAGTTAAGTGTATAATATCGCAACCCAGTCAATTTTTCATGAAATTGCGCCCATTGTAGAAATAATTTAGAGATTTGAGTAATATTTTCTGGATTATTTAGTCCCATTTGGTATTTATAAGAATACCTAATAATTTCATTATTAATTGAAGTAATTAATACATTTAATAAATATTGAAAATAGTAAACTTCAGGATTGCTATTTTGTGAATTACTTCTTGAATATTCAAATAGTTTTCCTTTCGGAATATTTAATCTCCAATTAGGATTGTTTTTTGTTTTTGGGAGGTCAAAATTTAATATTTCTGAATCATATTTTGATTCAAACAAGCTGCCAATAATTGAAGGCTGAGAATTATTCTGACTCTTTGCGTGAAAGGAAGCTAATTCTTCAATTGCACTAATAATCATTTCAAAGTTTACATCCTTTTTTTTGTCACTAAGAGTATTATACAAGAATTCAGTTATTGTTGTTTCATTATCTGTGCATTTAAATCCTACATTTCTTATTAATTCTGTAAGTTCTGATGTTGTGGGACCACCCCATGCAATGGCTGCACCCGCACCAAATAAATATGCTTTTGAATTTTCCATCTAATTTTATTTGATCAAGAGCAGAATTTAGCATTTATGTTTTTAATTAACAAATCCCCGAAGAATCGGGGATTTTCAAAGTGGGTAAAACTAAAAACACCACTTTCACACATGAGAAAAATGGTAACCGGGCGATGTCAGATTCGTGCCGGTTATTTTTTACCTGTGGGTTGATTTCCGGCAATGGGGGTGCCGGTCCATTCGCTTGCCTGGGCGATGTAACTAAACATTTTTATTGATTATACTATTTTCTTCGGATGACCAGTACTTTTAATTGTGCACTGGATGGTCTTAATTCCAGATTGTATTTACGCAATTCTTCGGCAATTACATTTAATTCGCGAAGCGGTCTGTCAAAATACAGATCCACATTGAAGGATATGCCCGTTTGATTTACCACAGGCAGCTTAAATTCCGGAACCTGATTTAGAATCTTGACAATTTTTTCTATACTGCCATTCTGCAGATATGGATTCTTTAAACTGTATAAGGTTGATTTTGAACTTGACCCATCTGATCTGAGAGCCCCTTTTTTACCGGTATATACTAGCGCATAACAGGGCACCTTCCTTGTTTCCAAAAGCACGCTATAATCTGTATAACGGTTGATTGTTTCAAAAATGGATGGAAACAAAGATTCCGGTTGGTTTTTGGGTACCAATACTCCTAAACTGTATATGGAAGTGTTTAGATCTTCAAAAATGCTATCCCTGGTTAATTGGTTCTTTTCATTGTCCGTATCAATAATTATCCGGTTTTCTGTAATGGAATTATCCATTCTATGTGCAACTTCCTTTACAATTGTTAACAAAGACTGATTGGCTATATTTAAGCCATAGGGTTTTTCACCTGGTCCAAAAGAATACCTACTATCTCCCAGTCCATGATAATATCCTTTAATAAATACCGAATGCTGCAGTAACTGTTCCATTGGTAAAATTTCTTTGGCGAAAAGTGGGTGTTTTATATCCACATCGTTTTTAATGTTTAATTGTGTTTTTTCATTTTCCAGTACATTTATTATTTGTTTCCGGTTTATTTCATCAGTTCCGGTTAATGCCAGCAATTTGCCCTCTGGGGTTATCCAGGCATAATGTGGCGCATATTCGCAATTGAACAAGATTCTTGCAATGCTGTCTTTATATATAGTCGGGAGGTTTAGTTTGCGTTTATTGCGATGTTCCCACTTACTCAGAAAACTACAAATGACTTCCTCTGAACTGACTGAATTATCAATATTCACCAGCATGATGGTTAGGCTATTCTTGAATTCCTGCTGAAGGGAATCCATGTTTGGGAAATTCTTAATGCAGGGTGGGCAATACATGCTCCAAAAGCCCAGGATTAACCATTTACCACGGTGATCCTCTATGCTCGTTGATTTAAAGGATCCATTAGCTACAAATTCAAATTTTATATTGGGAACCTGTTCTCCCAGGTTCAGCGGTTTGATTTTGCTGTCAGATTGAGCACGACTCTGCAATGCCACTGTCAGGCATATTTGCAGTAATAAAAGGTATTTCATGTACAACAGATTTGTGTTAGGAAAACATAATTCCTTTCGGTTGTACAATCTTGCTAGTGAGAATTTTTGCGGAATTGCTAAATTGAGGGCTGATTTTGGATTACGATAATCAAGTTTTGAGAATTTTATCCAAATTTGTTGTTCCTTAAATCTTATCTATGTCTACTACTACATTAAAAATACTTCGCGACCTCCATGGGTACAAACAGGAAGAACTGGCTGAAGTCCTGAATATTAGTCAGAATTCATACAGTCGGTTGGAACGAAATCCCAAAGCACTCACCGCTGATCAGGCTCAAAAACTGGCGGAGTTTTATAATGTTGCGATAAATGATTTGTTATCTGAATCAGCCCCAATAATTACTTTTACTGGTTCAACATTCAATTCTGGTAGTAACGCTTTCAATAATAACATCGAAGAACAAAACTACCATTATCACGATAAAGAGGTTGGAGCTTTAAAGGAGGAAGTTGAATATTTAAGAGCGCAGAATATGCAACTACTTAAACTGCTCGAGAAATATTCAAGTCAGTAGGTTTTTTTCCTTTCGATAAAAGCAGCTTTTTGAGAATGCAATTCTGAATTCTCAGGTAATTTATTTGATCGATTAAGTTTTTCTTTATCTGAAATTCAGAAATCGTATTCTTATTTGTATATGGAGCTTTAGGTAACAACTGAACTGCTGTACTCCCCTGATGAAATTGACAGTCTTTAAATAATACTATAATAGGTTGAGGTTTCATATCATTCCTCCTCCTCTTCTTCCTTATCAGTAAATAATTCTACCAATTCAACCTTTAGAGCTACCGCTAGTTTTACGATTGTAAGAAACTCTATATTATTAAGGCCATTTTCTATTCTACTAATTTCTGCTCTATTGATTCCAGTGCGTAATTCCAGGTCCAATTGAGAAATATCCAGCTCCTTCCGCAACGCTTTAATGCGTTTGCCGAACAGTATTAATTCTTTCTCAAAACGTTTGTTGGACATAGTTGAAAAGTCCAATAAAGCGCCTGTTTAAAAAGTGGGTTATAGTACACATTATTGAATTTCTTTTTATATTTGGTAGGAGGAAGCATGAATACCGAATGCAAGAAGATCTTCAATATGACCACTGGATTTCCTTTCAAAAGGGCGAGGAGAGGGGCTTCACCTTCTTCTTCAAAGCATATTATCCTTCCTTCTGTCAGTTCGCCAACCACCTTATAAATGAACCTGCAGAGAGCGAAAGCCTGGTTTCAGAAGCTTTCCTTGCTGTTTTTAAGCATCGGGCAAAACTTGGCAGTCCTGCAGAATTGAAGCGCTACTGTTATAAAGCAATCCGGAATAGCTGCCTGCAATGGCTCAAGGAAAAACAAAAACGGGAAAACCTGCACCAGGAATGGAGTTATACTTCCGAATCAACTGAGGATCATGTACTGAATGCCATGATTCGTTCTGAATTATTTGAATCCCTCCACCAGCTAATTGAATCCCTCCCCCCTCAATGTTCCAAAATACTTTCCAAACTCTACATCGAAGGTCAATCGGTTAAAGAAATTGCCGAAGAACTCAACCTCTCTGTCTCTACGGTCAAAAACCAGAAAAAAATAGGGCTTGACTACCTCAAAAAATCCTTCCAGACAAATTTATTTATGTCGGTTTTGGTCTTTTTTATGCGTTATGTTATTATATAGGATACAGGCTTACGCTTTCAAAAATTATTGAGTATCTTATTGTAGCTGTCTGTCTGTTTAAATAGACCAATCATGCATTTTGGAAATAACGGGAATGATCAACCGCCCCTGGATAAAGCGCAACGCATTGCCTACCTGATAGCAGGCTATGTGCGCAATACCCTTTCCGAAAAAGAAAGGGATGAACTGGATGATTGGATCTGTGAAAATGAAATGAATGAGGATACTTTTCTGGAATTGATTGATCCTAAGTTTCAAGAACAAGGTATCGAAGAACGAAAATCATATAATAGCGCCCTTGCTATAGAAAAAATTCGTGAAAAACTGCAGTTCCATCAGCCAGCCACCCCGGTTAAACCAATCCGAAAGTGGCTGGCACCTTTGGCTGCTGCTGCACTTGTTCTTTTGGCGGTATTGCTGTATTGGATCTATGCTCAACCAGATCCAACAGCTCCCCCCAACTCAATAAATCAATTGGCTTCCTTAACCCCTGCTGAACATAAGGCTACCATTTCCATCCAGAATGGTGCTACCTATTCCCTGGATAGCCTTCCCCAACAGGTACTGGCTGGTTCAGGTTTGGAAATAGATACTGTAAATGGTTTTATGCGGTATAGACCTGGTTCTGGTACTGCCGAACTGCATACCATCCGGGTGCCCAGGGGTGCTCAATTTCAATTGCAGTTGCCCGATGGTTCACTGGTTTGGTTAAACGCGGAAAGCAGTATCCAATTTCTGTCTGTTATGAATCAAAATGAACGGGTGGTGGACGTTTCCGGAGAGCTTTTTTTTGATGTTAAAAAAGATCCTTCCAGAAAGTTTATTGTTCGTTCCCGGGACCTTCAGGTAGAAGTACTGGGTACCCGTTTCAATGTTAACCTGAATTCTTTTGATCACTTACCTAAAGTGTTTTTGCAGGAAGGAGCTATTCAATTATCGGCCACTAAAAATGCTGGCATTAATGAAAAATTAGTGCCCGGACAAATGGCAACGCTTAAATCGAGCCAGTTGCAAGTTGCCAGGCCAAATGAAGAACTGGTTCTGGCCTGGAAAAATGGCTGGTTTGAATTCGAAAATGCTTCTATAGAAGAAATTATGGAAGAGGTGAAAAGATGGTACAATGTAGAGGTGGAATTCTCTGGTAAAATAAACGATCGGTTTACAGCCAGTATTGAAAGAAACCTACCGGCAGACGGACTGCTGGAACTACTTCAAATGACGGGTAAAGTAAGGTTTGAATACAAAGAAGGAAAAATCATTGTTAAACCCTAAAAATAGATTGCCTATGCTTTAAAAAACAGGCTAAAAAAACCGCTTCGTATTGCGGACGAAGCGGTTGAAGAATGGCCAATTATCAGTACAATCTTGCTGATTGAATCCCTGGAAGGATTTTATTAATTAACCAAAACTGACTAAAGGTATGAAAAAATTCATACTAGATGGCATTGCCATTTCCAGCACCCCTGCATTTAATCTAAACTCTAAATGTATGCGGTTAACGATTATCTTAACCTTATTCTGTGTACTCAATGGTTTCGCCCACGGTTATGGGCAACAACTGTCCCTGAAAATGGAAAATGCTTCTCTGGTTACTTTTTTTACAGAGTTGCGTAAACAAACAGGTTATCGCTTTATATATACCGAAGAAACCATTCGCAATGCAAAGCCAATAACGATTGAGGTAAAACAACAACCACTTCAGGTGGTGCTGGAAATGGCGTTGGCCAATCAACCCCTTCAATTTAAAATTGCCAATCAATATGTTATAATTAAAGAAAAAGAGATAAGTCCTGTTCCTCCTCCAGCTCCTGTTATTCCTATTGAAATCAATGGCATTGTGCTGGATGAAAAAGGACAACCGCTTTCCGGTGCTACTATCCAAATTAAGGCTAGTGGTAAAATGGTTAGCACTGATAAAGAGGGCCGGTTTAGTTTACTTGTACCGGATAAAGCAGCTGTCCTCATTATTACCAATATTGGGTATGAAAGAAAAGAACTGGTTGTGTCGGACCAATCGGAACTCATTATCAGACTTCAGCCAAGGCCCAGTGAACTCGAAGATGTGGTGGTGAATTTAAATACGGGGTATCAAGTGTTGCCAGGCGAAAGAGCTACAGGTTCCTTTACCCAGCTCAACAATACCCAGTTAAATAAGCAGGCTGGCCCCAATATCCTGGAACGCATGCGGGGTATTACCAATGGGGTATTGTTTGATTCCAAGCGAACCAATGCCACAACCAAAAGGCTTGACATCACCATCCGGGGATTAAGCAGTATTCAGGCTTCCCGGGATCCATTGGTCGTGTTGGATAATTTTCCCTATGAGGGAGATATTAATAACATCAATCCGAATGATATTGAGTCAATAACTGTTTTGAAAGATGCCGCAGCCGCTTCTATCTGGGGAGCAAGGGCAGGTAACGGTGTTATTGTGATCAATACCAAAAAAGCCCGGTTTAACCAGGAAACCAAAGTGAATTTCGCTGCCAACCTCACCCTGGTAGAAGAACCGGATTTATCAACCATCCCACTGATTTCTTCCTCCGACTTTGTGGATACAGAATTATTCCTATTTAGCAGAAGATTTCGATTCGCGGATACTGCTTCAATAAATAAACCTGCTTTTTCGGAAGCATATGAAATACTGTTCAAACGGAGAAATGGTTTGATTTCAGCCGCAGATTCCGCAGCACAAATTGATGCACTCCGCAGAAGGGATATTCGTGATGAGTATAGGAAACATTTTTATCAGCCAGCCTTCAACCAACAGTATTCCATCAGTATGTCGGGTGGTGATAAACAAATGAATTGGCTTTTTTCTACGGGCTTTGATTATAACAAATCAGAACTAAACCAACCCTACCGGCGACTTACCTTAAATCTGGTGAATAATTTTCTGATAGGAAAGCGACTGACTATTTCTACGGGTATGAATTATTTCAATATTCAAACCAGCAATGGAAACCCAGCTTATGGCTCTATTGCAACGGCGGTTGGGCAATTAGAACCCTATACCCGTTTTGCTGACGAAGCTGGTAACCCTATACCGGTTCGAAATACCTACCGTTTGTCTTTTCTGGATACCGTAGGAGGTGGAAAGCTCCTTGACTGGCACTACTATGCTTTGAATGATCACCGGTTTGTTAATAACAGGAACCTGACGAATTCAATCCTATTAAACCTGGGAATACGGTATGATATCTTGCCAGGACTGAATGTTGATGTTAAATACCGCTTTGAACACCAGATGGGTGATAATCAAACGGAATATACTCAGCAAAGCTTTTTTGCCAGAGATCTTATTAATAGATTTTCTCAGTTAGATTATAATACAGGTCAGGTGGTTCATAAAGTGCCAATTGGTGGAATCATGGATAGACGTACTTCTTCATTGTATCATCATTCAGGTAGAGTTCAGCTTAATTTTTCCAGGCAGATTGGCAATTCTTCGATTAGCTGGATTGGAGGTACGGAAGTTCGCCAGGTAATAACAGCCTTAGACGGGAACAGGTTATATGGATTCAATTCTAATAATCTGGGTGTCACCAATATAGATTTGGCTAGTGCATGGCCTAGTTTTGTTACAGGATTCTCGAATTTTATACCGGATGGCAGGGTCATAGACAGATTTAATAACCGATTTGTTTCTGTTTATACCAACCTGGGTTATAACTATAAAGACAGATACTTTCTCACGGCCAGTGCAAGGCAGGATGCTTCTAATTTGTTTGGAGTTAATACCAATAATAAATGGAATCCATTATGGTCAGCAGGTTTTGGCTGGGAGTTGAGTCGCGAGAATTTTTACAAGTTCGATTTGCTCCCTTATCTGCGATTAAACCTGACCTACGGCTATTCCGGAAATATTGATCCCTCACAAGCTGGTGTTACAACCATCCGATATGTCTCAACCAATCAATTTTTGGGAACACCGGAAGCTGATTTTGATCGTTTTGCCAATCCTGATTTGCGTTGGGAAAAAGTGGGTCAAACCAATATTGGACTCAGTTTTCGTTCAAAGAATGATCGGGTAACCGGTAGTATTGAATATTTCAATAAAAATGCGAAAGATCTACTGGTTCGAGTTCCCATCGATTATACCGCGGGCCTGAACAGGCCTACCATTATCCGAAATGCGGGAAGGCTTGTTACCAGGGGAGTGGATATTTCCTTGAATTCAGTAAATATCAAAAATAGAAACTTTAGCTGGACCAGTTCTCTTCTTGTAAATGTTGCAAAGGATAAACTAAAGGAATTTTACAACCCACGTAGTTCAAATACGCTGGTAAGTGAAGGTGGAGTAGGTGGTATTTTAGAGCGTCCTCTTTATGCCATTTATTCCTATCAATGGGCGGGTTTGGACCCTGAAACTGGAAAACCACTTGGGTATTTGGATGGCAAAGTTTCTAACAATTACAGTTCTATTACCAATTCCCGCTATCCGGTGGATCAATTACGTTACCATGGACGAGATGTTCCCCCAACGTATGGTGCCTTAACCAATACCTTTCATTTCGGTCGGTTTTCGGTGGGAGCTACTATATTGTATCGGTTTAATTATTACTTCAGGAAAAACTCACTGAACTATTATCAATTGTTTAATCAGAATATTGGCCATTCGGATTTTTCGCTTCGCTGGCAGGAACCGGGAGATGAACTAAACACCTTTGTTCCGGCATTTACCTATCCGGCCAATACCCGGCAGGATGCTTTTTACCAACGATCTGAAGTTCTGGTATCCAGGGCTGATAATATTCGATTGCAACTGGTGAACCTGAATTATAGTCCGAAAATTCGAACAAACAAGTTGTTTTCCTCAATGGAGATTTTTGCAATCGGCTCTAATCTTGGTTTGATTTGGAAGAAAACCAACTTTGATGTGGACCCAGATTTTCAGGATATCAGACCTGCCAGGGCCTATACCTTGGGTATTCGTGTTAACCGTTAAACTAATTGACTATGAAATACATCATTTTATTCTCACTCTCATTAGTCTTTGCCTCCTGTTCAAAATATTTGGATGAAAAGCCAGATGAGAAACTTAGTGCGATGAACTCATTGGAGGATTGTCAGGCAATATTGGATAGGAGCCTATATGTTAGCAGATTTGGAATAGGATCGCTGGAAACATCAGCAGATAATTATTATTTAAATCCGGATTTCTGGACTCAGATTGCTGAAGAGGATCGGAACATGTATAGATGGGCTCCAGAAAATATATATCCACGTTATGGATTGACGGGTAATGATTGGGCCTACTGTTATGATAATATTTTCCGTGCGAATGCGGTATTGGAAAAAGTAGATGAATTTAAAGATAATGGTCAGGAATATAGGAATGTAAAAGGCCAGGCTTATTTTGTAAGAGCACATCATTATTTACAGGCGGTTTGGACCTGGGCATTGGCTTATCAGAAAGCAAATGCCACATCCCAATTAGGTTTGCCATTAAGAACCGGTACTAATTTTAATGAGGAGGTGGGGCGCTCTAATTTAGAACAAACTTACCAACAAATAGTCCAAGATGCTTACAGGGCAATTGAGTACTTGCCAATAACTCCTCAGCATGTCTATCGGGCTTCAAAGCCTGCAGCAATGGCATTATTGGCCAGGATGTTTCTCTCCATGAATCAATACGATAGCTGTTATAAGTATTCGGCGATGGCCTGGTCCCTTAAATCAGACTTGCTAGACTATAATAACCCTTCTGAAGTAAATGTTACCGCAGATAAACCATTTCAAAACTTTAATAAAGAGGTGATTTTTGAATATGGATCCATTCTTGGGTTAACCAATCCGCAGTACTCATTTATTGATACAAATCTGGTAAGGAGTTATTCTGACAGTGATATAAGAAAATATGCTTTTTTTATTCCCTTAGGTAATCAGTTTACCTACAAGGGATCATACAACAATAATTCAAATTTTGCTGGAATAACAGCTGCTGAAGTTTTATTAATGAAAATAGAGTCGGCAGCTCGTTTGGATAATTCATCCGAAGCAGTTGAAGGATTAAACCAGTTTTTGCTGCATAGAATTCAAACTGATCAGTTCATTCCTTATGTATTTACCAATAAGGAAAATTTGATTGCAGATATTTTACAGGAAAGAAGAAAGGAGTTGCTCATGCGAGGTCTTCGATTTATGGATATTAAACGATTAAATGTTTTGGGGGCTGGAATTATCATGAAGAGATTAATAAATGGAGAAGAAATCGTATTACCTCCTAATGATTTAAGATATGCATTGGCAATTCCTGAAGATGTAATTGCTCTATCGAAAATAGTTCAAAATCCAAGATAAGTAAAAGGCTGCCGAAAATGTCGGCAGCCTTCTATTTATGACCGAGTATCAAGTGTGTTAATGTTCGCAAATCCATTATCTCCTATTTCATCTACCAAATCCATGATAGTGACTACTGAGCTTGATTTAGGCGAAACCAGGCATTTAATTTGACCTTCAGATTCGCATTCTTCTAAGTCACTTGTACTCCAATTGTCAGGATCCAGATAATCTGGATTAACACTTGGTCCAGTGTATTTGAAAGTTTGGGTATATGGCTTTTCCTTAGCTGGTGAAAACGCCAGAATACCACCTGTGAGAATGGCCACAAAGGCCAGCAGATACAATTTCATAAACATAAAATTTAATGATTATGCCTACTCTTTTATTCAGGTTTTCAGCAATTTCCCTGCCGTTGCAACGTGAAATAAAGTTCCTGTAATAATCCTATAATATTTTATTTATGAATGTCGCTAGAAGTCGGATTTATTACAGATTCCGTCATTTTTAACCACTACGCCGTTCTTTTTTGAATTTCCCGGGAGTGGTGTTATATACTTCTTTAAATGCTTCAATAAAAACAGGTGGTCGCCAACCAGATTTATAAGCTGATTCTTTTACAGAATAGCCACTTAAAAGATACTCTGTTGCTTTTGCCAGCCTTAATTTTCGTTGATAATCTGCGGGTGTATGATGGTAAATTGCTTTAAACAATTGCTTGAATTTGGTTAGGCCCATACCTATTTCATCTGCCAAAGACTGTAAAGTTCGCTGTTGTAATAAATCCTCTGACAGGAGTCGCTCTACCTGTTGAATTTTTTCATAATCCTCCTGGTTATAGTCTTGGATAGGGTTATGCCCGTTTAAATTAACTAGCAGGTTAAACAAAATATCTCCCACTTTATTGTCTATGAAATGCCTTCGTAATTCAGATTCGAGTTTGCATTTTAATATCTGCAGAATATATTCTCTTGATTCAAGTGGCGTGTAATATGCGCCTCCATAAGTATCATTGTTGTTTTCCTTATATAAGGTCTGAAATAAACCCTTCATTTCTTTCAATAAATTTCCCTTGTATTGAAGAAAAATTACTTCTACCAATGTTTTATTTGTATTGTTCCAATTAATGCTGCTAGCGTCCTGTACCCTTAACCATTGATTAGCTGAAATTTTAGTTTCCTGATTGCTATTTATGGATAGGATAGATGTCCCGGTAATACAAAATATAATTGTCTCCTGCAAAGGGTCCAGTTTGCATCGGTAGGGAAAGCTATGCTTAGAGCAGAGTGTATGATAGGAGAGGGTGTAATCTTCCGAATTTATTTCCTGCATGGTCAGGTAGCCATCGTCAAACCAATAGGTACAAATTGGGTGTTCCACAAGCCTACACCCCGGAAAGTTAGGGGGTAGCATATTGGATATCTCCAGTTTGTAGGGAATATGGGTATCAATCAACGGCATGAATGGGCTAGGGTTTGGCGGATAAAATAATAAAAATTTAATCTTCCTGCGCCCACACTTTATTTATTTGACCATTTTGGTTATTTTTTCTAAACCTTATCTTTTCATTGGTCGGCAAATTTTCACATAGCGATCTTGGTCCGATTCGGTTTTTCAAACGCGAACCGGATTTTTTTACGGGTTCCCGTATTCGAGGTACCCAATTCGGGCATGCATCCGCATTTAATGGTACAATCTATATACAGCAGTATGTAAATTCTTCATTTGCAATTTCCTATATCGATTTTGAACTCGCTAAATCAGTTGAATTGAAATGGGATTTCCCTGCTTTCAACTACTTCATGCTTTTCGTACTGGATGGTAAAATTGCTTTTGACGTTGGTTCCGGGCCATCTGCTACGCTTTCTAAAGGTTATTATACCTGCCTATCCAGTGCTCCGCAATCCTTACAGCTATTTGAAGAGGAACATGCCATTATCCTGGTTGTAGCCAGTAACAGCAACAACCCATTTGAACAGCTAAGCTTGCCAGATAAATCGGCGCTCATCCTTCCGTTTCCAGCTGCTATGAAACTGCTGCTGGATGAGTTTCTTTCCAATGAATACAATGAATTGCTGCTGGATCTCTACTATGAAAAAGTGGTGAGGGATCTGCTCTTCTTTTACTTCCTATCCATACAGGAAAATTCTAATTCAGGCAGATCCGCCATTCCGGAACCTATTAAAGCAGCCCATGACATCATCCACCATGCCAGCAGAGATAGGTTTTATTCATTGGCTGAACTGGCCGAACTCACCGGCATTAGTGAAAGCACGCTTAAAAAAGGTTATAAAAAATATTATGGTACCAGTCCATTTGATCAGCAGGTATTAATACGCCTGAAATGGGCGCGCGAGCAACTGGAAAATACCGATCTCCCTTCTTCTGAATTATTCAGGGAGGCAGGTTATGCCTATTTAACTGGTTTTTTGAAAGCCTTTAAAAAGCAATACGGCTTATCCCCAAACGAATGGCGCAAGCGGCATAAAAAGTAAAGTATTATCCAATCAGGTAAGTTTATTTATCCAAAAAGACTGCTTGCGCTGCATGCACCATTGGATTAGTTGAGTACTAAGGATGATTTTTTGACTGTTTCGATTTTTGGTTGATGGCTCAGTTTGATTCGTTCAGGGTAGCTATTTTATTACTCACGGTACTTCATTTGGAAATGAACAAAGCATTGCTTTATACTTGATACTGTTAAACCAAAACAGTTCCTATGTACAAAGTTAAAGCCCCCAAATTCCGCCACAACAACTATAATTTTGTAAGAAGAATGCGGTATGCGAAACAAGCAACTAAAGATTCTTTTTTCAGAACCTTGTACCGCATGCTGCGTAAACCTGGTTATTCTCTTTTTGAAACCGCCCTCCTGGATAGCATGATGGCCCCCAATATTGTTGCTGTTGGCTGGAATCACTATACCGGTCAGCAAAATGATGAAATTCCGATTGTCGTATTTGATGATACCGCTGTTGCGAGTGTGCAGATCACTATTTACGACAGGAATGGCGATCTGATTGAAACTGGTTATGCATTACCAACCGATAGATTTCAAGATTGGGTTTATACCGTATTGAAAGAGAACAGGGCAATTGAAGGTTGTAGAATAGTAGTGGAGGCAATGGACTGGCCCTGCAACAAAACCACTAAGTCTTACCGTGTCCCGCTTTAAAATGGGTGATTTAACGGTTTGAAAATTTCTATGCGGTTCTTAGTTTTAAGTATGCGTAAGGATATCTTCATTAGCTATCAGCATAAAATAATCCGAATCAATCCGGCAGATATAATTCTGGTGGAGGCCACCGGTGAATACAGTCAGCTTAAAACCACTACCAAAAACTATCTGCTGCATACCCCCATCATCAAATTGGAAGCCGTTTTATTACCCCATGGCTTTTTCAGAGTACATAGAAAATTTATCATCTCGCTTAGCCGGATCACGCATGTAGAACGTAAACGCGTTATCCTGGGAGATCTGCAGATTCCCATCGGTTATAGCTTTTATAAAAACTTTTTAAACCAGCTCGATATCCTGCAATAAAACCTGGTTCAGGTTCTGATTCTCCAACCGGTGGCTGTCGTTTGGCAGTAGGGGAGGAACGACCCCTTGTTGTCACTCCGGTTTTTTTTCACTTAGCCTGATCTGAAGTTAGTCAGACCTAACCCCGACGTTACCAAGAGGTTACCATGAGGTTTCCATCAGGTTACAAATAGGTTACAAAAAGCTAACAAAAAGGTTAGGTTCCTATTTAAAAATCCTATTAAAAACCAAAACAATGGCAAGAAACAAAAACAATATCCTCGCCCGCGGCTTCAGTGGAGCCGTAGGCAAACAATTGGTGCTCCGTACCAGTGGCGAACGTACCTTCCTGGCGAACCGCCCCAGCAAAAATCCCAATCGGGTTCCAACACCAGCACAGGAAGCTGTGCAGTTGAAATTTCGTGAGTCGGTGATTTACGCAAAAGCTGCTATCCAGGATCCTGCATTGAAGCTCGATTACCAGGCAGCAGCCAGACCCGGTCAGTCGGCTTTTAATGTCGCCTTCAACGATGCTTACAAAGGCCCGGAATTGTCCAACCTCAATACCGAAGCCTATGCCGGCAACCCGGGAAACATCATCACGGTACGTGCCATCGATAATTTCTTTATTGATTCGGTTCGGATCAGCATTTTGGATTCAACCGGAGCAGTACTGGAAGAAGGTGCAGCCACACCCAATGCAAACGGGCTTGATTTCAGTTATACGGTTACACAGTCCAATGCCAGCCTGCCGGGAACAACCATCCGTGCGGTGGCAGAAGACCTGCCGAAGAACAGAACCATCCTGGATAAAGTCCTTTAATCATGGAACTGTTCTTATATCGTGAATATCATCCGTTGGGAACAAACGGCATCCTGGTCTGTAACAACAGCCTGGTATGTTATACCATTGAACTGCCCTGGCAGGATAACCGTAGAATGGTATCCTGTATACCCGAAGGTCGTTATCAGTTGGTGGAGCGATACAGCGAAAAGCACCGGTTTCACCTGCTGGTGAAAGGTGTTCCCGATCGTACGCTGATTCTGATCCACCGTGCCAACCATGCAGCCAAAGAGCTCAAAGGTTGCATAGCTCCGGTAACAGAACTAACGGCACCGGGTAAGGGAAAAGGATCCGCCCGTGCATTCAAGGTTTTGATGCGCCTCGTTTTTAAATCCATATCCGATGAAGAACCCGTAAAATTAAATATACTATGAAACAGCACGAAATAGACAGGCTCTCTATTATAGGTCGCGCCAATGCCGAAACGCCCAGTTTCTTTTTGAAACTGCGCAACATTGGATTGGTACTGGCTTCAGTCAGTGCCGCCATTTTGGCTGCGCCCATCACGCTGCCCGCAATCGTCAGCACCATCGCCGGTTATATCGGTGTAGCAGGTGCCGTTGCCAGCGCTGTAAGTCAGGTTACGGTTAAAGGTTAACCGTTAGTTTGGATGTGCGAATGCCCGATCATTTGATCGGGCATCTTTTGTGGTGTGAAAATTGGATAGGCTGTAATGCAACATTGGTATATGTTTCAGCGTTTAATAATTTGATTAGGTTGTTCAAACAGATTCTGCTTGGCCTAGTCATATCCTCATCTAAAAAACTTAGTATAAACGAAGTTTGTTTATCTTGCTGCTCCAGTTGCATTAATCTATTCTGTAATATTTTACCTATTCGTACCTAGCAAACGCCTGTTGGTGTAATAATTGAATTCCCTTCTTGTGATTATTTTTTCTTCTAGTGCAAAACGAATATTGAAAATCAATTTGTTCTGAGGCTGATTTTCAGATGCTAAATTCTTTAGAAAAAAATACCGTGTTTTAACGGGTTGTTTTTTAAGCAAACATTTTCTTCTTTCGTAATCGAAACAGAAACTGCTGATACTTCTAATCTGATTAAACCTACTCTTCACTTGAAAGTTTTAATTCAAGTTGTGATTCGGTGTATCTGGTAGATAAATTCAGTTTTGATTCAATTCTGTTTAATCCTACTCATATAGTTATCAACTGTTAATATCTACTGGAATGTCAAAAAAGTTTTTTTTGCTATTGCTAATGCTTTGCTGTGTTTTAATCTCTTACTCACAAACAAATCCCTTTAATGAAGTAAGTATTGCTTCTCCAAATGCCGCTTCACTTGGAAAATTTATAGATGCTCCAGTTAATCTTCATAGTGGTTTGCCTCAAATTGGTTTTCCTGTTTTCACAATTAAAGAGGGCCCCATTCAATTGCCCATATCATTAAATTATCATGCAGGTGGCTTAAAGGTTATGGAACCTGCAAGTTGGGTTGGGGCAGGATGGGCTTTAAATACGGGAGGTGTTGTTAGTCGTACTGTACAGGGAATACCAGATGAAGCATTTACTGGTTCTGGTCCAGCTGCAAACAATAATCTTGGATCTCATTTTACCAATTATGGTTATCATAATTACCTAGGTTTTTCTGACGTATTAACAGGGGCTACTATTGGAGATTTGGATGCTGGTCGCTGTGATGGAGAACCAGATATGTTCACTTTCTCATTTGGTAATTATTCGGGTAAATTTATTTTTGGTGAGGAACGAATGCCAATTCTTCTTCCGGAGCAGGACCTAAAAATTGAGTATGTATATGAGCCTGGTTTTAATAAAAGTATCGACGCATTTATATTTACCACACCAGATGGACTAAAATATTATTTTGGTGCTACTCCTGCATCAGGTGATGTTGATCCTGTAGAGAGAACCAATCCCTGGACAGCCACTGGTGGAATGAATCCTACTGCAGCTACTTCTTCGTGGTATTTGAATAAGATACAAACACAGGATGGCTTATTTCAAGTTTCATTTGAATATGAAGTTGAAAGCTACTCATATCCAACAATAGCTATGTTGTCCCTTAATAAACGGGAATTAAATTCTTCAACAAAGAAAGAATATGCACTTGTTAAGAATATTGTTAGTGGGGTGAGAGTAAAAAAGATAACATGGACAAGCGGTTCCATTAATTTCATTCCTGGGCAAACAAGAATTGATTTAGCAGGTACTGCTTCCAATGGTGTTAATGATGATGAACCAAATGTATCAGCTAAAACATTGAGTGAAATTGAAATAAAATCGATTGATAATACACTATGTAAAAAGTTTAAGTTTCTATATAGTTATTTTTATGATGCGACCAGCCCATTAAATGGAACTATTTCCAACCATAATATAAATACTGATCGGTATAGATTACGACTTGACACAATTAAGGAATCCAGTTGCGATAATTTGATTAACCTTCCACCCTATACTTTCGAATATTTTACAGAAAAAGTGCCTCGGAGATTATCATTTGGTCAAGATCATTGGGGTTATTACAATGGTCAAACTAACAATAATACGTTAATAGCAAGCTATACACTAAATAAATATACTGAAGTTCCTATGGCTAACCGGGATCCAAACTGGCCAGCCATGCGAGGAGGAAGTCTTAAGAAGATTAAATTCCCCACTGGAGGCACACATGAATATGAGATGGAACCTCATCGAACTTGGGTAAGTTTCAATAAATATAATCAAACCATTAGACACAGTAAAGGGATAGGATTCGACGGTACTTATGTGCCCAGTTATACGAGTCCCAATTTGACTTTGACAGCTAATGCCTATAAGTTGACTATTAGTCTCAGCAGCCCTTTTCAAACTACTAATGCATCAGCGACTGTTTATTTGAAGAATTTGTCCAATCAAATTTTATACCAGGTAAATGTTAATAACAATACCAGGAGTAATAATCTGACCTTTGATGTTCCCCCCGGCCAGTATTATTTATACTTAGTCATGTCAAATAGAACTGCTCCTGAAGGTTGCTCTATTAATCTTTTTGAAATGGTTCCTTATCAATACGAAACCGATGAAATCGTAGGCGGCTTGAGAGTCAAATCGACTAAAATATCAGATAAACCCGGTAGTGAGATAATTACGGATTACTCCTATATGGATGGAGCTAAATCAAGTGGCATTCTTTATATGCGTCCTACATATGTTCAGGTTATCAGAAATGATAATAATATCTATGTTCCAAAGGTATTGCCAAATGGATTTATATCATACGAATTAAATCCGTGTAGTAGCAATGGTTGTGAATCTTGTGATTTTGGTGCTGAACGAGATTATTTTGTCTCTGCTGCTCCAATACGACCAATGGAGCATTCACAAGGACAGCATATAGGTTATAATGAGGTAAAAGTATCCAAGAACGGTAATGGGTACCAGATTTATCGATTTTATGGTTCTAATTTTTGGGACTTTGACTACCGTGATGTAGTTACCAGGAATGTTAATCCTATGGATGCATGTAGTTTAACTATTCCGAACTATCCAGAAGCGCCCCCACCTATGGATTTTAAAAGAGGTGAGTTGAAGTATGTTGCCAGTTTTGATAATTCTGGAAATATTTTGGAAGACCGAACCATCATTCCGGAATATCAAGTTTCAGAAATATTTACCCCTGGAATAATTACATATCATCCTTTACCTCCGTCTACATTTATTACAAAAACAACATATGAAATTAGATCACAAAAGAAAACAAAGTCGACTGAGATATTAACAAAATTTGCCGCTGGTAATCAAGTATTGATAAATACAGTAGTAACAGAATATTCTAGTAAATGGCACAATTATCCAACATCGGTTACACAAACCAATTCAAAAGGGGAAAATATAAAATCAACGTATAGGTATTCAAGTGACTTGCAACCTTCAACTAATTTAAGCTTAACTACATGTGCTTCCGAATACAATACTGCAATAAATAATGAAAATGCAAACTATACTGCTGCAAATGCAGCTTGTACTACTCAAGAATGTAAAGGTTTAGCATTAAAAAATCATTATGCTAATTTGTTTATAATTAGAAGAAATTATATTGATTGTAGAAAGGTAAATTACACAAATTCGAATAATACATACGTATCAAATATTACAGCTGCAAAAAATTCTGCAAGTTCTGAACTTAAACCAATTTTTGATTTAATTCTTAGTGGACGTAATGCACTGATTGAAGAGCAAAAGTTTAATAATACATTTTTAATATCATCTCAATATATTCAGCAAAACTATGGACTTACGACTCCGCTTTTCGTCCATCCTGAAAAAATGTATACAATTCCATTAAGTAGTCCCTCAGTTTCAAATTCACAAGTTTCTCTTTCAGGTAATTCGTTAGTGAAGGATAGCCGTTATGAGTTGGATGCGAGTGTGGTGATGCGCGGTAGTAGTGTGTTGGATCAGGTGACCAAGCGTGGTAATCAGCCGGTATCGTATTTGTATGATTCAACGAATACGGAGGTGGTGGCAGAGGTGTCAGGCGCTTCGTTGGCAGATGTTGCTTTTACTT
>NZ_JAKRWF010000038.1 GCF_022352215.1 Flavihumibacter cheonanensis | reverse complement strand
AGACGCGCCGGGGTCACATCCCGGCGGAGACGCACCGGGGCCACCTCCGGGCCGGACCGGGGCCACAGGGGGGCACGCGAGGACGGGGGGTTGCTTCGCCTCGCTCGCAATGTCCACCTCGGGGCGGCGGACGGGACACGGATCCCTTGTATCCGCGAGGAGGATTTCCGCATGCCGATCCATCCTGCCAACCGGGCGTACAAGGACCGCGTGCTGTCGGCGCCCTACGAGATCTGCATCGAGCGGGCGCGCTGCTACACGGCATCGTACCGGCAGACCGTAGACGAGAACC
>NZ_JAKRWF010000037.1 GCF_022352215.1 Flavihumibacter cheonanensis | reverse complement strand
ATCAGCCGCATGATCGTCTGTGCGGTGACGCTCTTGCCGCACCCCGATTCTCCGACGATGCCCAGCACCTCACCCCGGTCCAGGTGGAAGGAGACATCGTCAACGGCGCGGGCCACACCATCGAAGGTGAAAAAGTGGGTTTCCAATCCCTGGACGTCCAGCAGATGGGCCGCGTCCATCAGCGGCTCCTTTCGGGCCGCGGCAAACGGTCTTTCATGACCTGCCCGGCCTTCATCACCAGCAGCACGGTCTCCCGCCCCCGTTCGAAAAGCGTCGGGTCCGCCAGCGGGTT
>NZ_JAKRWF010000036.1 GCF_022352215.1 Flavihumibacter cheonanensis | reverse complement strand
CGAGGCCTTCGCCGACGCCGGCCTGGCGCCTTCGGCGGACGGGGTGGTCGCCCGGCTCATGGAACGCGAGACGATCCTGTCGACGGGCATCGGCGGCGGGGTCGCGGTGCCGCACGCCCAGATCCCCCACCTCGGGCGCCTGGTGATGGCTGCCTCGACCCACCCGGACGGCCTCCGCTACCCGGCCCTGGACGGGCAGCCCGTTCGCCTCGTCTTCTGCCTCCTCGGCGACACCGACACCACGGCCGACCACCTGGCGGGCCTCGCCCGGCTGGCCCGGCTGGCGCGGCGC
>NZ_JAKRWF010000035.1 GCF_022352215.1 Flavihumibacter cheonanensis | reverse complement strand
CTCGACGCCCGGGTCAGCGGCCGGTCCCTCGGCGAGCTCCTCGAGCGGACGGTGCGCGACGCGGCGGCGTCGGAGCCGGTGATCTTCGGCACCCCCGGCGACGCCGGCGAGCTCCACAGCACCAGCCAGGGTCCGACCCACTTCTTCTACCGGCCCCACCTGTTCCCCGGCATGGACCCGTCCCTGCGCCTCGGCCACATGGTCCAGGTCCACCTGCTGCCGCGGGAGCTGCCGCCCGACTCGCCGGTGGAGGCCGCCGCCATGCTCGAGTCCTACTGCCACCTGTCGGGCG
>NZ_JAKRWF010000034.1 GCF_022352215.1 Flavihumibacter cheonanensis | reverse complement strand
AAGGAGATCGCCGAACGCGAAAACCGCAGCGGCCGCGACGAGCAAATCCGCCGCCGTTTGCAATTGCGGCGCGACCGCCGCCAGATGCCCGCCGCCTGGCGCGACGCCTCAGCCAACCAGCAGCTGGTGGATAAATGGCGCGATGCCACCAACATCGACCGCCGCCTGGCCGAAATCGACACCAAGTTCGCCGACGAAAGCTGGGAAACCGACGACAGCGTCGTTGCCCTGCGCGACAAGATCGCCGCCAACTACCAGCAGATGGAGGCCGACCTTGCTGCCCGCCGCCGCG
>NZ_JAKRWF010000033.1 GCF_022352215.1 Flavihumibacter cheonanensis | reverse complement strand
GCGACCGTCACGGCGATGGAAGGCTATGGCACGCCGATGCCTTATTTGGCGGCGATTGTCGCCGTGGTGGTGGAGTTTATTTTCGGCATCGCGCTTATTCTCGGCCTGTTTACTCGCCCTATCGCGGTCATTTTTGCCCTGTATGTGTTGGGCACCGCGTTTATCGGCCATCCGTTCTGGAAAATGACCGGCATGGAAATGATGGGCAACGAAATCAACTTCTTTAAAAACATCAGCATCATTGGCGGTTTGCTGCTGCTGGCGGTGACTGGCGCCGGCCGTTATTCGCTGGAC
>NZ_JAKRWF010000032.1 GCF_022352215.1 Flavihumibacter cheonanensis | reverse complement strand
ATGTCGATAATCTTCAGGCGCTGGATGTTGCGCAGCAGGCGCTTACCGATATCACGTACGTCAGCCGCACGTTCTTTCAGGTATTCATCATCCAGCTCTTCCAGGGCAGAAGCCTGACCTTCGATAACTTCATGAGCAGCTGCGTCAGCTGTCATGTGTTTATCTTTAATCAGGGCTATGATTTCCTGCTCCAGCTCCTCATCTTCGAGCAGCATAATATGCCCTTCAAAGCTGGCTTCTTTTACTTCACCGAACGTTTCACCAGCTATCGTTTTGATCGTTTCCAGCTGGGCTGATG
>NZ_JAKRWF010000031.1 GCF_022352215.1 Flavihumibacter cheonanensis | reverse complement strand
CGCGCTCGGCGCGCTGCAGTCCTTCGCCGCCCACCACGGGGCCGACTTCTACGGGCTGCCTCGCAACCACGCGACCGTAACTTTGGCCCGCGAGCCCTGGAAAGTGCCCGCGGCCTACGCCTTCGGAGACGACGAGGTGGTGCCGCTGCGGGCGGGCGGGACGGTCGGCTGGCGGCTGGTCGGAACGACGAATCCAGGATAGATTGACCGCTTTGGAGCGCGCGGCGCGGAGCCGAGGAGCACCGGCGCCGGCGGCGTCATCCGAGAGCAGAGGAGGGACAGCGCATCATGGCCAACATCAAGACC
>NZ_JAKRWF010000030.1 GCF_022352215.1 Flavihumibacter cheonanensis | reverse complement strand
GATGCGCAGGATTAGGGAACATCCGGGAAGGATGACAAATCTCAGGGAATGCACAGGGCGTGCAATGAGTGCCAGGATGAACGCAAAAGGAAGTGACCCTTTCGCACCGGAATAGGCGGCAGGCACATCGGATGGTGAAGTATCGGCAGTTTGGATGCCCGCAGGAAGCGCGCTCGGGAAGAGCGGATGCGAATGGATTGCGCCATGGACGATTTTCCTTTCAGGATGAAGGACGTAGTGGCAGGGAATGCGGTTATAGCAGAAGGAAAAACCGGG
>NZ_JAKRWF010000029.1 GCF_022352215.1 Flavihumibacter cheonanensis | reverse complement strand
CGCTCGACGACGCTCTTCAGATCTCCAAAATATACATTCCCACACCCCTCAATTTAGTTTAAGTACAAGACAACGCAGGCTTCCACCGCTTTTGAAAAACTCGCTCATATTACATTTGACTACATTGAACCCGAACTCGTTGATTTTTTTCTCAACCTCTGGTGTGCAATCATGCATTAGAATATCTTTGCCTACTGGTATGTTGTTACAAACAAACAATTCTTTTGCATCATGTGCTGAAACTGAAATACGACGATTAAAGTTTTTTTCAATATACTCTTGGCTTTCTTTAGTGAATGCCTCTGGGTAGTAAATTATAGTATCTTCATG
>NZ_JAKRWF010000002.1 GCF_022352215.1 Flavihumibacter cheonanensis | reverse complement strand
ACTGAGTTGTTTGTAATTTTTTGACATAAGCAATCCAAAGATTGCACTACTCAGTCAAATGACAAAATGACCTCAAAATCATTTTGTCATTTGTTTTCAAAAATTGCACTTATCTGTTGAACTCAGCAATTAATTGAATCAAAACAAATGACTATTTCAGACCTTCACAATGTTTTAAAAATAATAAGAACATTACCTTTAATTGATAAGTATCAAAATGATAATATACCCAATACAAAATCATTGGAAGATTATCTAAAGAAGCAAGATAAGGTAATAACAATTGCTGATACACTTACAAAAAAGTAAACAAGGAAAATCATGTAACTCTATATTATTTTCCTATGTGAATCTATGCGTTACTCTACATCCAAAACCTATATATATTTTTCTGAAGTAATGATGACAATATCTGAAAAGGCAAAAAAGTGGAGCCTACTGATCATTTCCACATTACTTAGTATAGCAACGATTGTTGCGATTCTCATTATTAACCATCAAATTGCTGAACGATACAATTCGGCAATCGGAAAGACCCGGGCCCTTTTTGGCTTGACCGAGATAATGTATGATTACAAGTACTTTTTTGCTATTAGTTCAATAGTTGCTGCAATATTAGCCATAAAAGCACACCGAAAGGGACATCGACATTCAGGAGCAATCTTAATCTGTACAGCATTGGTCGCATTCTTACTAGTGTTCTTACGTCTTTGGAAACTTATGGTCGTACTGAACTAACTTTCATTTCAAAAAAGATGAAATATCCGGTCATTCAAATGCACCACAGCGCAGAACGTGTTGACTCATACGGTGCATTCTTTTTTAGTCCGATGGATATGATTGGCTTTACTTTTTTGACCAGCCTAGCCATGGTATGGATAGCAGGATTTACCCCTCAGGCCACCATTTATGCAATTTATGCCGCTACATTTCTTGCTGTTATTCAACATACCAACATTAAAACACCCCAATGGGCAGGATATATTTTTCAGCGACCGGAATCACACTCTCTACATCACGCTAAAGGGATTCACGCCTATAACTATTCCGATCTTCCGCTTTTTGATATCTTATTTGGAACATTTCGCAATCCAAAAGAATTTGCACAGGAAGCAGGTTTTTACAATGGTGCTTCATCTGAAATCGGGAAAATGCTGTTATTTAAAGACATTAACAATGAATCTCGACAAAAAATAGCTGAAAAAGCAGGTCACTGAATTCAAATTAAATATTTTAGATTGCTACTCTGGCGGGATACATATATAATTTGAAATTCAACTATTACAATGAAATCATTAGTGAACCTACTATTATTGTTTTTGCCAACCATCCCGGTTCTCGCACAACAGTCAAAAACTAATGTAATAATTATTAGTTCCATTCATGGTGCACATAAAGTCAATCCAAATTATCCTTATGATTCCCTTTTTGCATTCATTGATAGACAGAACCCAGATATAATTGGCATTGAAATAAGAGCAGAAGATATAGACAGTTCTATTTCCTACCTAAAAAGGAATTATCCTTATGAAATGTATGAATGCATTACGAAATATTCCCAAAAAAAGGTGGTTGGTTTTGATTGGCTTGGCGATGATTTATCAGGCCGATCGATACCAGAAAATTACTGGAAAGAAAATAGCACTATCAAAAAACTTCAACAAAAACTTTCTGCAGATAGTTTTCTAATTCAAAAATTATCTATCACCAATATTATTCAAGAAGAAAAGAAAAAACTTGCCTTGAACGCCTCACTTGAAGAACTAAATGATGGGAGATACGATTTGATCAATCGAATCTATTATTCACAACTGGGGCAAATATTGCATGATACAGAATTTAAAGTCTTATCCGATTTTTACTCAAAGAGGGATGAAATGATTGCTTCAAATATTATAGAAATAATTAAAAATAATTCAGGAAAGAAAATATTTTTTTTGCTTGGTGCCGACCACAGATTTTTTACTCTAACTAAGGTTTTTGAGAGATTCCAGGACAGCATTTTATTAAATCAATTCAATCCAAAATGACCTACGACTCAAATCCTCCTGTCAAATAAATAAGGAAACTAATGCCAACTATCTCCACAGAAAAACGCATTATTCATCCTGCATTACGTTCGCTAATTCGGCATATCGTTTTTATTGAAGCTGATTTCGGCGACAATCCCATTAGCATCGAGGGTAATTATATGCCTTCGCCGGAGCAAGCCATGTTTATCAATCTGTATACCCGGTTTAAGTCCAGAAAATCAGTAGAAAAAAGCTATAATACCGTTACCTCCTGCACCTTAATAGGAGCACATATTACCCCTTTCAAACTGCTGGCAGAAGAAAGTCATAAATCGGTATCGATTATTTTTCAACCAGGCGGACTAAACCGGTTTTTGAATATTCCGATGACCGAACTTTTCGACAATGGTTACAGTGCCCGAGAAGTTATAGGAAAGGAAATAGAAGAACTGCTGGATAAATCACATGATACGATTTCGTTTGATGAATTGGATGAAATTATCCAATCCTATTTTCTCAGTAAACTTTCCCAGGTAAAAGAACCCTTACCCATTGATTTGGCGCTGCAACACCTGTTCCTAAACTACAATATATGCATCGATAAGATTGCAGGTATGGCCTGTATGAGCCTCCGAAATTTTGAACGAAAATGCAAGGAACGATTGGGGATGTCGGCCAAACTGTATGCAAGAATCGCCAGGTTCCATAAGGCATATAAAATTCTTGAAACGAAGCCAACTATTGCATGGACAGATCTGGCTTATAAAGTGGGCTACTATGACCACATGCACTTTATTAAAGATTTTAAGGAATTCGCAAAACAAACTCCTACCCTGGTTTACAATGAGTTGAGAGAAGAGCATATGCAATTTCAGCTGGACTGGGACAAACTCTGATTTTGTCGTTTTCTTACTATAGCCGCCTTTTTTTCATAGATATTTTTACTGAAATAAAGATATCGAAATATGAAAAAGTTAGTTCTTTACGCAGCTATCGCGTTATCAAGCGGTTTGTTTTTTACCAATATTTATAATTCCATTGTAAATGCGGCTAACTGGGAAAGTAATATCCCTTATTCAATTAAAGCCACGAAAGACTTTTTTACAGTTGCCAATCCGGGCAGTTTCTTCAAACTCATTGATTTACCCAATCTGCTTTTAATAGCGCTCGCCTTAATACTATATTGGAAAAACTCAACTTCCATCCGCGTATTCCTGGGGATCGCTTTACTCTGCTTTATTTCCTCCCTGGTTTTAACCTTTACTTATTTCTATCCCAGAAATGAGATCATGTTTCTTTCAGCAGAACTTCCCGATACCGAAACGCTAAAAAGAGTAGCCGCTGAATGGGGCAACATGAACTGGATCAGGTCTTTGATATGGCTGATTGGACTTATCTGTACTTTCTTGGCTTTGGATAAAGCAACTTTGAATTCAACTAATAGCTCCCGATTTTAAAAGAAAAAATATTCGAAGCTTATGCCCGAGAAATCAGCTAAGCCAGCCTACAATCTACGACATGGCATCATTTAAATTTAGGTATAAAATAGTGCTGTCAGAACCAATATTGTCACGATAAATAGATATGAAAATAACAATTGGCTTAGCAAATTGGCAACTACGCTTCCTGGGGTATTATACCGCAGCTTACACCAATAATAGCAAGTTTCGGGTTTTTTGAATTCCATTATCGTAAGATATTTGTACTTTAAAGTTTCCTAAAAATGGATGAACAACAGGCCATTAATTACAAAAGAATTGCAACAGCAATTGAGTATATTCAGAAAAATTTTAAAGATCAACCTAATCTTGACGAAGTTGCTGAAAAGGTTCATTTAAGTTCATTTCATTTTCAACGACTTTTTAGCGATTGGGCAGGAACCAGCCCCAAGAAATTCCTTCAATATACTACCGTTGAATATGCTAAAACACTTTTAAAAGAAAAAAAAGCGACAGTTTCAGAGGCTGCCTATGAAGCAGGGCTTTCAGGCACAGGAAGGTTGCACGATTTGTTTATTAGTATTGAAGGCATGACACCTGCCGAATATAAAAACGGAGGAAAAGAACTGGAAATCAATTACAGTTATTCAGAAAGTCCTTTCGGAACCATACTTGTGGCTTCTACAAAAAAGGGTATTTGTTATATGGCATTTGCTGATGATGAAGCACCTGCCTTTAAAACAATGCAAAAGCATTTTCCCAATGCTCAATTCAGACAAATGGTGGATAAAAACCAACAAAATGCGCTTGGTATTTTTACACAGGATTGGTTAAAGCTCAACCAAATAAAACTTCACCTGAAAGGAACTGCCTTTCAGTTAAAAGTATGGCAAACGCTTTTAAAAATCCCTTTTGGAAAACTTGCAACGTATGGATCAATTGCTAGTGAAATTGAAAATCCAACTGCTTCAAGGGCAGTAGGTACCGCTATCAGTTGCAATCCAGTAGCATTCTTAATTCCCTGTCATCGTGTAATACAGTCTACAGGAAACTTAGGTAACTACCTGTGGGGTAGCATAAGAAAAACGGCAATCATAGGTTGGGAAGCAACAAAAATTAATGAAGAAAATAGATTATGAGCATTACAAATTGCATAGTAACGGACGCTGATGAAATTTTAAACCTTTATGAAGCAGCCAGAAATCTTCAAATTCAAAGAAAAATGGTGGTCTGGCCCAGGTTTGAAAAATCGTTTATAGAGCGGGAAATAGCTGAAAACCGGCAATGGAAAATTGTTATTGATAATGTAATTGTTTGCAATTGGACCATTACATTTTCAGATAAAGAAATTTGGGGCGACAGAGATCAAGACAATTCAATTTACATTCACCGAATATGCAATAACCCTAATTTCCGGGGTAACAGGTACATAGATAAAATAGTAGACTGGTCAAAGCAATACGCCAAAGATTTGGGAAAACAATTTGTACGTTTAGACACTTTGGGTAATAACACAAAATTGATTGAGCACTACACATCGGCAGGTTTTGATTTTTTAGGAATGTTCAAACTGACAGATACCGCAACATTGCCAGGTCATTACCAAACCGAACCAAACTGTTGCCTCTTTGAAATTGACTTACCCTATCTGCAGCAGCGACCAAATAAAGCATGAAAACCAGCAACGTATTCAGTTCCTTACACCAACGCATCATACAATATCTCCACCGGATGCATCGCCACTCTTCCGGTGCCATCTTTGATCTGGTGCCTGCAACTGGTTCCCGAGGCTGCGATTAAGGTATTGGCAGACTGCTTCCGTACCGCTGGAAATAAGACCAGCTCCCCGATTTGCATGGAGACTTCATAATGCTCCTTATCATAGCCAAAGGATCCTGCCATACCACAACAGCCCGAATTCACCGCGGTTGCCACATAGTTTGCGGGAATTGATAAAATATCCATCACATAGGACACCGAAGACAATGCTTTCTGATGACAATGCCCGTGTACGATGATTTCTTTTTTATCCGAATGGAATTGAGCCGGACCAATCCTGCCGCTCGCAGCTTCCCTGGCCAGGAACTCCTCAACCAGGAATGATTTGGCAGCCAGCTTTTTGGCCTGCTCCAATAAGGAAGCAGGCACGAGGTCCAGGTACTCATCGCGAAAGCTCAAAATTGCCGATGGCTCCAACCCAATGATTGGATAATCATCTGCTAATATCGGCTCCAGCAACTGTACATTTTTTGTTGCTATCTCCTTTGCCCGTTTTACCATTCCCTTTGATAAATGCGTGCGTCCACTTTCAATATGCTTTGGAAGGATCACCTCATAGCCCAGGCGCTCCAGTAATTCAATACACTTGATGCCAGTTTCTACATCATTGTAATTCGTAAACTCATCACAGAAGAAATAGACCCGTCTCCCTGCCTCCTTTGCCTCCTTTGTCCCCCTTTTCCCTGCCCATTCTTTCAACGTAAACTTATATAATGCGGGCAACTCTCTATGCTCCGACATATGCAGGATCTTCTTCAGCGATTTACTGAATATCCCCTGCTTCATCGACCAATTGTATACCCCGGGAAACTTACTCGCCAGTGCTGTTAATGCCGGGAACTCTCCTATCAATCGCGCCTTCAGTGGCACCCCATGCAGTTCATAGTACTGTTGAAGAAATTCCGCTTTCAGTTTGGAAACATCCACACTAGACGGACATTCAGCTTTACATCCCTTGCAGGATAAACACAAATCCATCGCCGCATGAATCTCTTTGTGATCAAAGGCCTTTGCACTGGTATCTGTAGTTAGAAATTGTCTTAGTACATTGGCCCTGGCCCGGGTGGTATCTTTTTCAAATCTGGTGGCCATATAACTCGGGCACATGGTACCTCCTGCCCGATGCGTTTTCCGGCAGTCGCCTGATCCGGAACATTTCTCTGCTAAAGCAAGTATGCCTCCCTCCCGGTCGAAATTAAAATGGGTTGCTACTTTGGTTGCGGCAGGTTTGGCTGGCATCCGGAAAGCTGCATCCATCGGAGGGGCATCTGTAATTTTACCCGGATTGAACAACTGCTTCGGATCAAATATGGTTTTGGTTTCCTTGCATAATTCATAACAGCGATCGCCCATCATAAAGGGAATAAATTCCCCTCTCAACCGACCATCCCCATGTTCACCACTTAAGGATCCCTTGTATTTCTTAACGATGGCTGCAGTACGCGCCAACAATTCCCGGAACTGTACCCTCCCCTCCTCTGATTTCAGATTGATCAAAGGCTCCACATGCAATTCACCTGCTCCTGCATGCGCATAGTAAGATGCTTTCAAATTCATGGAGTTCAGCAATTCCTGCAGGTCTTCAATATAATGAGGTAAATCCTCTGGCGCTACGGCACAGTCTTCTATCAGGTTCACCGGTTGTGCATCCCCCTGGATATTGCGAAGTAATCCAAGTCCCGCTTTGCGCAAATCCCATGCTTTATTAATAGATGATCCTGTTAATAACGGATACGCATATCCCAGTTGCAAGGATTTCAATTCATCTATAAAAGCGGCTGCTTTTACTTTCATAGGCTCCACTTCCTGCTCCATGAATTCGATCATCAATAGCGCAGCGGGATCCCCTTCTATAAAAAACCGGTTCTTCTGTTGCTCGCGGTGATTTTTGGTGAAGCTCAATATCACATCATCCACCAGTTCACTGGCATAACAGCCATGTTTAATCGCAACCAGGTTTACAAGGAGCGATTCTTTCAAACTGCTGCAATGCACACAAACCAATCCCTTCTCTTTTGGTGGTAATTCAAGTAAGTTGAGTTTGGCCTCGGAGATCATCGCGAGCGTGCCTTCTGATCCTGCAATCAAACGGCAAAGATTAAACGAAGCTGATCCGCCATAAGGTTCCGCATCCAGCAAAGCATCCAAAGCATACCCTGAATTTCTGCGCACTACTTTTTGAGCGGGATAACCTTCTTTAATAGCAGCCTGGTTGGCCTCATCCCCTAACAACTGGTGCATAGCTCGGTAGATATCTCCTTCTAGTCCGGGCTTAGCAAGTTTTGATTCGAGTCCCGCTGCATCCAATGCCCCCACAACAGCTTCTTCCCCATTGGAAAGAATGACTTTTAATTCCAGCACATGATCGCGCGTAGCGCCCCAAACCATAGAATGCAAGCCGCAGGAATTGTTACCAATCATACCACCAATCATGGCACGGTTGGAGGTGGAAGTCTCGGGACCAAAAAACAATCCATACGGCAGGAGTAATTCATTCAGCACATCGCGTTCGATGCCTGGCTGCACGCGTACCCATTTTTCTTCCTTGTTTACTTCCAGCAGGGCATTCATGTAGCGTGATAAGTCAATCACCAATCCATTTCCTACAACTTGTCCGGCTAAGGAAGTACCGGCTGTTCGGGGTATCATAGGCAATTCCGCATCCCGGCAAAAAGTTACCAGCTTTACCAGGTCGGCTTCCTCACGGGGAAGAGCAACCGCAATTGGCAATTCCTGGTATACGGATGCATCAGTTGCATAAGCCATTCGTACCGCGCGGTGTTCGGAGGAATCATCAAAATACAGATCGCCTGATAAGGAAGCCTGTAAGGTGTTGAAAGAATAGTGCGGACTGGCCGGTTGCATGATGACTGCGTTTGAAATCAAATATCGATACTAATAGATTGCATTGCGTTTTTTACTGAACCATACTTTAACAGGGCACGCTTTGCCTGCTCGTATTCTGTGAGGCCGGTTTTTTCCATGATCATTTTGGTGCCGCGATCGATCAGTTTCTGATTGGTCAGTTGCATGTTCACCATTTTGTTGTCTTCCACCCGGCCGAGTGCAATCATTAAGGAAGTGGAAATCATATTCAGGATCAGTTTTTGCGCGGTTCCACTTTTCATACGTGTGCTGCCTGTGAGAAATTCTGGTCCTACTACACATTCGATGGGATAATCTGCCCAGGCACTAATGGGACTATCGGGATTACAACAAAGGCTGCCGGTCAGCAAACCCATTTCCCTGGCTTTTTTCAGGGCGCCAATAACATAGGGCGTGGAACCACTGGCCGCGATTCCCAGGATGGTGTCCCTTTCAGTTGGCTTATAATGGGCAAGGTCCAGCCAGGCCTGATCGCTATCATCCTCTGCATTTTCGACTGCCTGCTGGATGGCTTTGTTGCCACCGGCAATGATACCAATGATCAGGGTAGGGGGCACTCCAAAGGTAGGCGGACATTCAGCTGCATCCAGGATGCCGAGTCGCCCGGAGGTACCAGCTCCCACATAAAAAAGGCGACCGCCCGCCAGCATGCGATCACTGGTAGCTTCTACAAATGCCTCTATGTAGGGGATCACTTCTTCAATAGCATCCGGCACAGATTTGTCTTCTTTATTAATGGTACGCAGGATCTCCCCCATGCTCCAGGTTTCGAGATGCCGGTAGTTCGATGTTTGTTCTGTAATTCGTTGGTAAGCCATGCATTTGTAGTTGAAAAATAGTTGCCCATAATGCAGTATATAACCGCACATACCTGCATATAATTGCATAAATTTATGTATATTCAGGAATATTTCCGCAAAAACAGGCTGTTTAACCACTAAATTTCTGCTTATGAATCAGTATTTAGATAAGTTGTACCGGATTGCTTCCCGTCCGGAAAGGAGGATCATCGGGCTCATGTCAGGCACATCTGTAGATGGGTTGGACATCGCCCTGTGCCGGTTCAGGGGGAATGGAATGGATACTGAGATCCGGTTAGAGCAGTTTATCACCTTGCCGTATGGAGCGGAATTCAAAGAAGAAATTGCCTCGGTATTTTCAAAATCCCAGGTGGATTTGCAAAAACTCTGTCTGCTGAATGGCTGGATAGCTGAGCAGCATGCAGATCTGATTGCCCAGGCATTAAAAAAATGGGGGATTTCACCCGAAGAGATCGACATTGTTGCGAGTCATGGGCAAACAATCTTTCACGCACCCAAATCCTTACACGGGATTGAGAAATTCGGAAATGGCACCCTGCAATTGGGCGATGGCGATCACCTGGCAGTAAGAACCGGCATTATCACCATCAGCGATTTTCGGCAGAAACATATTGCAGGAGGAGGTGAAGGCGCTCCCCTTGCTGCCTATGGCGATTACCTGATTTTTTCCAAAGCCGGTGAAAACAGGATCTTGCTGAATATTGGCGGCATAGCCAATTTCACTTTTTTACCCGGCGACCTGAACCCCGACCGCGTATTCTGCTCTGATACCGGTACAGGCAATACCCTGATGGATGCGTTTATACAGAAAGTGCATCCGGGTACTTATTACGATTCCAATGGACAGCTTGCCTCACAGGGACGCATAAACGAAAAACTCCTGCAGGCATTATTGGATCATCCCTTTTTTGAGCAGCCCTTTCCTAAAACAACCGGACCGGAATTGTTTAATCTGGCTTACCTGGATGCAGCAAAACGAAAGGCTGGAACATCAGCAATTTCAGAAGCGGATATCATGGCAACCTTAAACCGGTTTTCGGCAGAAGGTATAGCCCAGGCAGTGAAATCACAAATCGATGCGCCCTCCGATTTTCATTTTTATGTAAGTGGTGGCGGTATGCACAACCCGGTGTTGATGAACAACCTGCGCAACTTACTTCCCGGTATACAATTTAAAGATACGAGTGCGCTAGGCATTGATCCCGATGCCAAAGAAGCAGTCCTGTTTGCTGTGTTGGCGAATGAATGGCTGACAGGTGGCCGGGTGAATTTTGGTGAAGGTCGAAATGGTATTCCAACCGTATCGATGGGCAAATTGAGTTTCCCAGGATGAGGCCAATTTTGTATCTTCCAGAAAAATAGATGTATGCTCTCAAAAACAATGCAGGATGCCCTGAATAAACAAGTGCAGATGGAAGCCGAATCTTCGCAGGCTTACCTGGCAATGGCTTCCTGGGCCGATATTCAACCCGGACTACAAGGAGTTGCTGCCTTCTTTTACAAACAGGCAGATGAAGAAAGAATGCATATGCTCAAACTCATGGGCTTTATCAATGAACGCGGTGGATTCGCGATGGTACCCCCACTTGAACAACCCATCCTCACTTTTCGCAGTCTACAATCTGCATTCGCCGAATTTCTCAAACACGAAATCAAAGTCAGCAACAGCATCAATGATATTGTACACCTTTCCCTTTCCGAAAAGGATTATGCCACCCACAATTTCTTACAGTGGTATGTAACCGAACAAATGGAAGAAGAGCGTACCGCCCGCACCCTTAATGAAAAACTGGAGTTGATTGGAGAGGATAAGAGTGGGTTGTATTTGTTTGATAGGGATATTATGGCATATAGGGGAGGTGAAAAGTGAGACGTCAGATGTGAGACGTGAGACGTGAGAAGGGTGAAAACACTCTACCAGAATTAATAGCCCTATATTTTCTTTATGGGAAATATAGGGCTATGTTATTAGAACTAAAACATCAAAAGCTTACTGTCTTTCAAATTGCACGAGATTGTGCAATAGAATGCTATAAAATCACCAGATTATTTCCTGAAGTTGAAAAATTTGGAATTACACAACAAATTCGTAGAGCAGCAGTTTCAGTTTTTCTAAATATTGCAGAAGGCGCCGCAAGAAAAACTGTCAAGGAAAGAATTCGATTTTATGAAATCGCCAGAGCATCTTTAATTGAGGTTGATGCCGCCCTTGAAATTAGTTATCACCTGGGGTATTTTAATGCAGCCTCCAATACATCCATCTCCAGCCTGATGAATCATTGTTTTGCTCTTCTCTCAAACTTAATTAAACAATCCGAATCATCAGATTAACCGTCTCACATCTCACGTCTCACTTCTCACATCTGACGTCTCACCTCAATGGAGTAACAGTTCACACGGCTTAATCCCCGTATGCTTCTTAAACGCTGTTGAAAAATGGGAGATAGAAGAATAGCCGAGCATCATGGAAACTTCGGTGACACTGAGGCCTTTTTCGTAGAGCAGATAGCGGGCATGCTCCATGCGCTGGCTCTGGTAGAAATCAAAAACCGTAGTGCCATACATTTCCTTGAAACCCTTTTTCAGGTAACATTCATTGATGGCGACTTTTTTGCTGAGTTCTTTAATGGTGATCGGTTCACCAATATGTTGTAGTAATAATTCGCGTGCCTTTTCAATTTTCACCCGGTCATTGTCATTGGCCAGGAATTTACAGGAGAAGGCGATTTCTTCCTTCTCTCCTACCATACAATCCAGGCTGAACAATAGCAACATCTGCATCTGCGCATTGATGAAGATATTCTCCATTGAACCATTGTACTGGTGATTCAACAGGGTTTCCAATACTGAGCGTGTCCGGCTGCAAAGTGATAATGCCTTTGAAAAGGTAGTTCGATGTCGAAACCGGATGATATCATCCTGGAGGGAGTTCATGTTGCCGGAGCCAACAAACTGCGATAAATGAGCCGGACTGAATACAAAACTCATCACATCCACACTAGGGGTGCGATGCTCACAGGCAGGGGTTTGGGTAACCCGGCAGCTATCGCACTCAGTCTGATACTGACGGCAATACATATTACCAGCAATACAAAAGCGTAACTCAAGGTAATTCTGTTTCTCATCCGCCGGCACCCGGTGATACACCAGGAAACCTGTATCATCCATCTCAAAAGCAATGTTTTTCCGGTAGCGGTGGATAGTGTAATGCACAGAACCAGGAATTTGCTGCTCCTTTTGGTACAGTAGTTCCAACTCATTGTACATCACCGGCGCTTTCCGGGCTATGGATAATATATCAGGCGACTGAAACATCAACGGGCAAAAATAGGCAAGTTCAGGTAAATGGTCCGCCATCAATCCCCCCTCCACCTGTCATCCCTCTGTCATTTCTGGATCTGCATGCCCCTTCTCACGTCTCACGTCTGACTTCTCACTTCTGACGTCTCACGTCTCACATCTGACCTCTTTTCCGTACATTTGCCAATAGTCTTTTTTTCTACCATTTAAGCGTATTGACCAGTATTTATGAGTACAGAAATTCAGGAAGAAACCCTAGCAAACAACAATGGTTATGGTGCGGATAGTATCCAGGTTTTAGAGGGACTGGAAGCAGTTCGGAAGCGCCCTGCCATGTATATTGGTGATATCGGTGTAAAAGGTCTCCACCACCTGGTGTATGAGGTGGTCGACAACTCAATTGATGAAGCCCTCGCTGGCTATTGCAAGAATATTGAAGTAACCATCCACGAAGACAATTCCATCTCAGTTCAGGATGATGGCCGGGGTATCCCTACCGCCATGCATACCAAGGAGAAAAGAAGTGCACTGGAGGTTGTAATGACCGTGCTGCACGCAGGTGGTAAATTCGACAAAAACACTTACAAGGTTTCCGGTGGTCTGCACGGGGTGGGTGTAAGTTGCGTGAATGCCCTTAGTCGCGATCTGAAAGTAACTGTACAGCGCGAAGGCAAGATTTTCCAGCAGGAATATAAAATTGGTATCCCTCAATACGCTGTAAAAGAAGTTGGCACATCCGAAAAAACCGGTACCCGCGTTCACTTTTGGCCTGATGAAACCATCTTCACCAGCCTGGTGTATAATAGGGAAATTCTGGAAGGCCGTCTCCGCGAACTGGCATTCCTGAACCGCAAGATCAATATCATTCTAAACGACCTGCGTGAACTGGATGAAAATGGCCAGCACTATACCAACACGTTTTATTCAGAAGGTGGTATCACCGAATTCGTGGAGATGCTTGACCAGGCAGCCAATCGTACACCACTCATTGCCAAAACCCTCTATGTAGAAGGGTACGATGAAACCTCTCATGTGGCGGTGGAAGTGGCTCTCTCCTATAACAATGATTTCAAGGAGCATATCTTCTCCTATGTAAATAATATCAACACCATCGAAGGTGGTACCCACGTAACAGGTTTCCGCAGAGCTTTAACCCGCGTGTTCAAAAGCTATGGCGACCGGGAAGGACTCTTTGAAAAAGCCAAAATTGAAGTGGAAGGGGATGACTTCCGCGAAGGTCTCAGCTCCATCATTTCAGTGAAGGTTCCGGAGCCTCAGTTCGAAGGACAAACCAAGACCAAACTTGGCAACAGTGATGTTACCGGTGTGGTGGAAACAACTGTGAGTCGCGCGCTGGAAGCCTACCTCGAAGAAAATCCCAAGGAAGCAAGGAATGTTATCTCCAAAGTGATCCTGGCTGCCCAGGCTCGTGTGGCTGCTAAAAAAGCCCGCGAAATGGTGCAGCGGAAAACAGTTCTTTCGGGTGGTGGCCTGCCTGGTAAACTGGCAGATTGTTCGGAGCGGGACCCTGAGCGTTGTGAGCTCTACCTGGTCGAAGGAGACTCAGCGGGTGGTACTGCCAAGCAGGGCCGCGACCGGAATTTCCAGGCCATTCTCCCTCTCAGGGGTAAGATCCTGAACGTGGAAAAAGCCATGGAGCACAAGATCTATGAGAATGAGGAGATCCGGAATATCTATACCGCCCTCGGTGTAACAGTAGGAACTCCTGAAGATCCTAAAGCATTGAACCTCAGCAAACTTCGCTACCATAAACTGATCATCATGACGGATGCCGATGTGGATGGATCACATATCGCCACCCTGATTCTGACCTTCCTGTACCGGTATATGTCTGAAATGGTACTTAATAAATATGTATACCTGGCCCAACCACCCCTTTACCTGGTTAAAAAAGGAAAGGAACAGGGTTATGCCTGGGGGGAAGAAGACCGAAAAATGCTTGTTGAAAAGTTCGGTGGAGGCAAGGAAGACAGTGTAACCATCCAGCGCTACAAGGGTTTGGGTGAGATGAATGCCACCCAGCTTTGGGAAACCACCATGAATCCGGATACCCGAACCCTCAAGCTGGTTACCATTGAAAATGCAGCAGAAGCCGACCGGGTATTCAGCATGCTGATGGGTGACGAAGTACCGCCAAGACGCGAATTCATTGAAAGTCACGCTAAATACGCCAAAATCGACATCTGATATTAAAATTTTCCTATTTATATCCGCGTATCAGGGTCATTCTAAGATTTTTTGGCTAGCTTGTGCGCGCGTTTTAACCCTATTGTTCATTTAAAATTTTTAAAACATGGCAGATATCAAATTGACCGCATATAACGTAAAGACCAAGGAAAAAGGTGTAGAGATCAAAGACGCAGTGATCACTAAAACTGCCAGAGGCGGTTATATGGCACAGGGTAATGATGGTAAGGGTAACAAACTTACTACCATGCTGGGTGAAGAGAAAGCCCTTGCTGCTATTAAAGCCGGCATCGCTAAACAAGGCTGGTAATTTTCCAACTCAACGAATAAAAAAGCACCTGTTCTTTGTGAGGCAGGTGCTTTTTTTTATTTTCATACTCTGTGAGTAAACGATTTCTGTTATACCTGGCCAACGCTCTGTTGCTTATTTGTCTTGCCTGTTCTGTAAAAGCCCAATCCATTGTTGACTCCCCCTACCACATCAACGGATCGGCCTTCAAGGAAAATTGCAACTGTTATACACTTACATCTGCTACCAACACACAATCCGGCTCAGTTTGGAATATCAATAAAATCAACCTTCAAGAATCCTTTGAATATCGGTTTGATGTATTTCTGGGCTGTAAGGACCCCGATGGAGCTGATGGAATGGTCTTTGTTCTCCAGCCCATTGCAACCAATATTGGATCACAGGGTGGCGGAATTGGCTTCCAGGGTGTACAACCCTCCGTCGGCATTGCCATTGATACATGGCAAAATACAGACAATGCTGACCCGGATTTTGACCATATCAGCATACAGAAAAATGGCGATAACAATCATAACAGTTCCAATAACCTGGCCGGTCCAGTAGCCGCCTCTGCCTTCAGTAACAATATTGAAGATTGTCAGTGGCATGTGCTCCGTATCCGGTGGGATGCCAATCTTTTCATTTTATCAGCCTTTATTGATGACCAGTTACGGGTATCAGATACGATCAATTTGGTTGCAGAGGTTTTCGGAAATGATCCAATGGTATTCTGGGGTTTTACTTCAGCCACCGGAGGTGCTAACAATGAACATCGGTTTTGTACTTCGTTGAAATCCAACTTTACACAATTGCCTAGCGTGGAGACCTGTGCACCACAGGAAATCCAACTCGTCGATCAATCCACCTCTTTTGGAACTATCGTTGGTTGGCATTGGGATTTTGGGGATGGTACTACCTACACGGATAAAAATCCGCCTCCACATTTTTATCAAAATCCGGGCAACTATACTGTTTCCTCAGTTGTGTTGGCCAATAATGGATGCTGGTCAGATACCTTTAAACAGATCATCACCATTGGCTCTATTCCGGAACCAGATTTCCTGGTGCCCGATACGATCTGTGGTTCGGAGGTAATTCAACCCTTTGACCGCTCTTATGTGGAATTTGGAAGTATCACTGAATGGAACTGGGTCATTAATGGCCAGCCATTTAACGGGCAGGCTCCTCCGGAGATCAGGGTACCCGGGCCAGCACAGGTTCCTGTTCGTTTACGTGTGAAAACAAAAGAAGGATGTGAATCTGCAACGGTCGAAAAAATCGTTCATCTGCTGGATCAACCTGAAATCGAATTATTACCACCCATAAGTGCTGCTTGTGTGGGAGATGAAATAATACTCATAGCCAATTCAACCTTATCAGCCAATCCTGTAGTTGAATGGGCCTGGAACTCATTGATTGGTTCCTCCACCCAAAATCGAATTACACTTAGAAGCACTGTTAATGGTGATTTCCCATTATCCGTAAGAGGAAAAGGAGCAAATGGTTGCTGGAGTGAACCAGTACAACATATCGCCAGCTTTTTCCAAACCAATGCCAATGCAGGCAGAGATACTGTAGTTGCTATCAACCAGCCATTGCAGTTAAATGGATCAGGAGGTCAATATTACAATTGGTCGCCAGCCGGACAGCTATCCGATCCTTCTCTCCCAAATCCGGTTGCCATTCTGGACCGGCCAACCACACTGGTATTAACAGCTTTTACAGATGCGGGTTGTGCAACCACAGATTCCTTATTTGTTCGGGTATTCAAAGGGCCGGATCTCTATGTACCCAACGCTTTTACACCCAATGGTGATGGTAAAAATGATCGATTCAGTTTCCTGGCAATTGGAATGAAACAGGTCTATTATTTCAGGATTTTCAACCGCCTTGGACAACTGGTGTATGAGGGTTTAAATGCCGGCGGTTGGGATGGTCGCCTGGGTGGAATTGATCAACCTGCAGGAACTTATGTTTGGATGATCAGCGGTGAGGACTATAACGGCAATGCCTACAGGAAAAAAGGCAGTTTGCAATTGATCCGGTAAAACTGGGCCGGATTGCTTATTTTTAAAAACAGATTTCACACTTATTCCTCAACGATACGCAAGCAAGTAATATGAAAAAACAAATTTTATCAGCATGCCTCCTGGCAGGCTTCAGCTTCAGTGCCTGTTTTGCACAGAAAGATCCCAAACTTACAGAGCAATGGAATCCGGTTCCACCGATTATTAATCCAGGTTCAGCGCAACAGGCGCCATCAGATGCCATCGTGCTCTTTGATGGCAAAAATCTCTCTGAATGGGTGAGTGCAAAAGATGGTTCCAGTCCCGCTGCATGGGTAGTAGAAAATGGCATCTTCACAGTAAAGGCAGGTTCCGGTGATATCAAAACCAAGCAGGTCTTTGAAGATTTTCAACTGCATATCGAATGGAGAACACCGGCAAAGGTAGAAAGTGAAGGCCAGGGCAGAGGTAATAGTGGCGTTTTCCTGATGGAACAATACGAGTTGCAGGTACTGGATAGTTATGGCAACACCACCTATTCAAATGGCCAGGCAGGAAGCATTTACAAGCAAACCATGCCGATGGTGAATGCGAGTAAAGGTCCGGGTGAATGGCAGACTTATGATGTTATTTTTACTGCGCCCCGCTTTCTTGAGAACGGTATGCTGAAATCACCAGCAAGAATTACTGTGTTACACAATGGGGTGCTGATTCAGAACAATACCAGCATTGCTGGTGCAACAGAATACATCGGAATTGCAACCTACAAAAAACATGGCCCCATGGGGATCAAACTCCAGGATCATGGCAATCCGGTGAGTTTCCGGAATATCTGGGTTCGTAAACTCTGATCCTCCCCTCACCCGTCCGGTGGCACCGGACGGGTGAGATAACCAATTATACAAAGCGGAGCGGTTCAAAGGCATTGCCAAGAATCGGCTCCGCTTTTACGTTTAACCAGTTCTCCAGCACCGTGGCATATACCCGTCGGAAATCTACCTTATATTGAAGGTCTCCAAGTTTCAGAGACGTTAAATCATCCAGTTCATTCAGTAAGCCTTTCTGCTTCAAGCCTCCTGAAATAAAAAACATGTTATTGGCACTGCCATGATCGGTTCCCCTGCTTGCATTCTGCGCCACTCTTCTTCCGAATTCTGAAAAACTCATGATCAATACATCTTCAAAGCGGTTGTTCTTTTTGAGATCCGTTACAAAAGCCTCCAATGCTTCATTAATCTGTTTGAACAAACGGGATTGCTGAACATCCTGTCCCACATGTGTATCAAAACTTCCAATGGAAACATAATACACCTGAGTATTTATATCAGATAGAATCAGGGAAGCAATTGTTTTCAAATTGCGGCCCAGTTCATGGTTTGGATACAGGCCGGTAGTCAGCTGCTGACTATGTTCATAGATGTAGGCAGTACTTTTTTTGGTATCTGCCAATGTCTTGTAGAGATAGGATACCGTATGCTCTGCATGCTCCTGATCATGCGCATTTAAAAAATCCTGAAATAGAGGAGAACGCCCCGCCTGGTATAACTTACGCGGATCCTTAAACGCAAACCCATTTTTTGTTTTCCCCTTTAATGCCAGGCTCAACATATCATCAATCTCAATGGCCTGTGTAGAATGTTCGCAGTTCCTGCATTGTTCATCCAGGAATCTGCCCAACCATCCTGTTTGCCAATATTCTTTTGCTCCACTTGCGCTCTGCCAGATATCCATGCTTCTGAAATGAGAACGATCGGGTTCCGGATACCCAACATTATTGAGAATACCCAGGGCTCCATCCTCGAACAACTTTCCCAAATAATTCAGTGATGGATGCAAGCCTGCATCATCTGTCAGGCGAATCGCTTTTTCTTTTGCAATGGCAATTCCAGGTCTGGATTTATAATAAATATCATTACCATAAGGAATCACGGTATTTAAGCCATCATTGCCACCGCTGAGCTGCAAAACCACCAACACCTTATTTCCTGGAGCTACTTTCTCATCTGCATCAAATGCATGCAGAAAACGGGGCATCAGTAAAGATGCGGTTGCAAGTCCGGTACCTTTTATAAATGATCTTCTCTTAATTAACATAGCAACAAGGTATTAACATAATTGATATTCGGGACTCTGCATCAGCAGTATGGTCCGGCTAGAAAGAAGTGATTCTCTGCTGTTGTGTTTACTGTATTTTTCCAGCATAAGGGTTGATGGTGCCTTTTCTGTTTGAAGCAGGAAGGTACTTAGTGCTGTTTCTGCATCCTTGTTCTCCACTCCGGAAAAAGCCTGTAAAAAAAGAGGCCAGCGAATCTGTGCAACTAGCCCTTTAGCGGGTTTTGCAACTTTACCCATCTGAACATCATCATCTGCTTTAGGACTAACAGTAAAATCTGTTCCGGCACTAAGTATCCTGGGCAGCTGCAAACGGTACATCAATGAACTGCTATCAATCCAGGCTCTACCGGATGGCCAACCAGCTACATTGGGAGGATTAAAAAGTACTTGTCCCATGATGCGTTGAAAACTCATTCCAGCATCCTGGTTTCCAAATTCCATTGGCAACTGCCGGTTGATTCCAACCCATAATTCAATCGGAGATTTAATCCGGTTGCCGATATTTTTCTTCTGATAAAACCAGTCTGAAGAAAATATGGTTTGCATCAATTGACCAATATCATATCCGGATGCATAAAATCCATTGGAGAGTGAGGAGACAATTTTTTCATCGAGCTCCTCATTTACAAAAAAACGGTAGACCTTTTCAGTCAGAAAACGCGCTGTTGCTTTTTGCTTCACCAATAGTTTGAGCACATCTTCACCTGTGAAATTACCAGTTTGACCAAATATCCGTTTGCTTCCCGCATCATGTTGACCTTCTCTGAAAATAAAATCCCCCGTATAGGTTGCATTCCATCCGGTAAAAGCCCGCGCTGCTTCTTTGATATCCTCTTCTGAATAATTGCCCTTTCCGACAGTAAACAATTCCATTACTTCTCTGGCAAAATTTTCATTCGGACTGTTTTTTCGGTTCTGATTAGCATTCAGATAATTGATCATAGCCGCAGACTTACTAACGGCCATCAACAAATCCGGGAACTTTCCCAATGCATGGCTTCTAATTACCTGAAGATACTGTTGCAGATGCATCGCATTACCAGTTCGGCAGGCAAAATGATCATGCCAGAAAAAAGCCATCTTCTCCCTGAGTTGAGCTTTGCTGCTGATCATTTCCTTTATCCAGAGCCGATTCAATTTTTTAATCCCTTCCTGGTGAAAATTCCTCAATTGTTTTTTATCTTCTTCACCAGCGTCCTTTAGTTTTTTAGAAATCTCCGGCAGTGTCATACCGGCAAAAGGATTATCGACTGCCTTCAAATCAGAAGGCTCGTTAAACGATTCCTGGAGAAACTGCTTTCGGAAATCAGCAGGTTTTGCCTTTCGGATTTGTGGCAGGTCTGCGGCAGCCGGACCAAATCCTGCACGCCAGGCCAGATGCTGTAGAGCTGTTTGCGATACTTTCAAAAGATCCTATTTTCCTAATAAGATCAAATTCCAGTCCGAAAGTTTAAACCTATTTGATAATTATATCAAAGCCCAGTTGGAAAGACTGGAAAAGGTTCAGGTTAATCCCATTATTCTTCGTAACTGAATTATCAATATCGTTTTCAATTCTGGAATAATTATATCGTATTCCTCCAAACTCAATATTGATAAGAACTTTGCCAGAGGGCTGGTAAAATAGTCCGGGGGTAATCCCTGTCAAAAACTCGCTGCCTTTGGTTGTATATATTGTACCATTTGCAGTTCTGGATTCATATTTGCCCATATTTCCCCAGACCCCAACTTCGGGATACCAGCCAAATCCATTTTTAAAAGGAAATAATTTTTTACCAAATACGCCAAGATCAAATGCACGGTTATTGGTCTTTTGTCCATTATCATATTTGGTCTGCGACAAATTAATACCTGTCCGCATACTGATCAAAGTGTTGGACGCTACAGCATAGCTGATGCGCGGAGCCAGAGAAAAATTGGAGCTGCTGTTATTGGCACCTGAACCAGAAAAGGAACTGGAAGAAGATCCAAATCCGGCAGATCCTCCAAATAAAATACTCCCTTTAGGTACCTGGGCATTTGCAACCAGGAAAGTACATAAGGAGACCATTAAAAAAGTAACTATTTTTTTCATAAAATAAAATTTCACTCAAAATCTGATATGTATTTCATACCTGCAATACTCCGGCAATATTTAACCTCCCATTATGTTACCAGAATTAGAAATATTCTATTGAATGCAGCAAAAAAAATCCGTGGTTGTCCACGGATTTACAAGAAGATTAGACATGAATTATTTAATCCATTCACCACCAAAATAAGGCTGTACAGCTTTGGGTAATTTTATTCCCTCCGGGGTTTGATTGTTCTCCAGCAATGCTGCTACGATACGCGGCAGCGCCATAGAACTACCATTCAAAGAATGCAGCAATTGTGTTTTGCCTTTTTCATCTTTGAACCGGATTTTCATACGGTTGGTCTGATAGGCTTCAAAATTGGAAACAGAACTCACTTCCAGCCATTTTTCCTGGGCAGCACTGTACACTTCAAAATCATAGGTGAGTGCTGATGTGAAGCCCATATCGCCGCCGCATAACCGAAGAATGCGATAAGGAAGTTCCAGGCTTTGTAAGAGCTTCTCAACATGCAAAACCATTTCTTCCAATACCTGGTAGCTAGTTTCAGGATGAACCAGTTGTACTACTTCCACTTTATCAAACTGGTGCAGTCTGTTTAAACCACGAACATCCTTTCCATAACTACCTGCCTCTCTTCTGAAGCAGGGTGTATAGGCCGTCATCTTCACAGGAAGTTCATTCGCGTTCAGAATCTCATCGCGGTAAATATTGGTAACCGGAACTTCGGCTGTTGGAATCAGGTAAAAATTATCAGCGGTAGCATGATACATCTGTCCTTCTTTATCGGGCAATTGGCCAGTTCCGTAAGCAGATGCTTCATTTACCATATGTGGAGGCAGGTATTCTACATAACCCGCAGCCGTATTATAATCCAGAAAATAACTGATCAGTGCACGTTGCAATTTGGCTCCCTGGTTTTTATATACAGGGAAACCACTGCCGGTAATCTTGTTACCCAGTTCAAAATCAATCAAGCCATACTGTGATACCAGGTCCCAGTGGGGCTTGGATCCTGCAGCCAGAACAGGCTTCACGCCTCCTTCCCGAACCACAACATTTTCTTCCGGAGTGCGACCAACAGGCACTTCTGCAGCCGGCAGATTGGGAAGTTGTACCAGGATGCCATGAACCGCGGCCTCCAGGTCAGCCAGTTCAGAAGTATCATCCATTTGTATTTTGATGGCAGCCACTTCCGCCTTGAGTGCCTCCGCTTCTTCCTTTTTGGCCGATTTCATCAGGTTACCGATTTCCTTGGATGCCGCATTCACCCTGCTTTGCAATTCATCCCGCTCAAACTGGAGTTTTCTTCTTTTTTCATCCAGCGCAATCAGCTCATCCACGAGGTTCAACTGGGAAAAATGTTTTACGGCCAGTCTTTCCTTCACGAAATCCGCGTTCTGCCTGATAAAATTCACCTGTAACATCTCTTTTTGAATTTGACGCAAATATAAGTGACCCGTCCGGTTATCTTTGTACCATGAATGTACAGGACGATTTACAGGTACGCTGGTGGAACCTGGAAGCTAAGCTGGTGGAGCGTTTCGGTAAGAAGCCAGATATGGAAACGATTTTATTCCTGATCGGGATACAGGAACTGGGAGAAGTAAAGGAGAAATTCAGCAAGGAGCAAAAACAGGATCTGATGCATGTGGCTGTATGCAGCCTACTGGCTCAAAGCGGCTATTATGAACTGGAAGGGCGCGATCCCGATGGCTGGCCTCATTTCAGGCAATTGAAAGACCTGCCAATTCTGCCTCCGAATGAACAGGAACTCTTTTTAAAAGATCATGTTTTACTCTACTTTGATAAAAATGAGTTGTAGGTTGATTACCTGCTGCCTGGTGTTAGGTGCTCTAATAATAGGTTGCAGTCCCAAAGCGGGGGCTCCTATCCCTAAAAGATTTCAGAACCGGGATGTGGAGCTACAAACCAGCAAGGGTACCATACGGCTACGATTATACAACGAAACCCCTCATCATCGTGATAATTTCATCCGCCTGGTAAGATCCGGTTTTTATGATGGCATTCAATTCCACCGGGTGATTCCGGACTTTATGATTCAGGCAGGGGACCCCAAATCCAGAAAAGCTGCTGATACGGCTAAGCTGGGAAGTGGTGGGCCCGGATATACTATTCCGGCTGAAATCCGTCCGCAGTACTTTCACCGCAAGGGAGTGCTGGCAGCTGCCCGTATGGGCGATCATGTGAATCCTGAAAGAGCCAGTAGTGGCAGCCAGTTTTATATTGTACAGGGCAGGGTGTTTACCGATCAGTCCCTGGACTCGGTAGAAATCAATCGCCTGAATGGCCGGAAACTACCTGTGGAGCACAGGGCTGTTTACAAAACAATTGGTGGAGCTCCTCACCTGGATCAGGCCTATACGATCTTTGGAGAAGTGATCACTGGCCTGGAGGTGGTGGATTCCATCGCCGCAGTAAAAACCAGTGGTCGTACAGGTGGGGATCGCCCCCTTGAGCCAGTGGTGATTAAGAAAGTCCGGCTAATACGCCGCCCCTAATTCATAATTCATACTTCATAATTCATAATTCTCCATATTTTGCAGCACAAAACGTCAAGACATGAATATCCCTGCAGCATTAAAGTATACGAAAGATCACGAATGGATCAAATTGGAAGGAAATATTGCAACCATTGGCATCACTGATTTCGCTCAGGGGGAATTGGGTGATATTGTATATGTGGAAATCGAAACAGTTGGTAAAAACCTGGATGCAGAAGCTGTATTTGGTACAGTAGAAGCTGTTAAAACCGTATCAGATCTGTTCTTGCCTGTAAGTGGAACCATTAACGAAGTAAATCCCGCCCTTGCTGCCAACCCAGAGCTGGTGAACTCCGACCCCTATGGTGAAGGCTGGATGATTAAAATGACAGTTTCCAATCCGGCTGATGTGGATGCCCTGCTGGATTCGGAAGGTTATAAGACACTGATCGGATAATTCCTTCTTGACAACTGCTAACACATACACAGAACCAGAACTGGTTCAATTGCTCCGGCAAAAAGAGGAGACTGCTTTTAAGTATCTGTATGATCATTATGCAGGTGCCTTAAATGGTGTGATACTTCAAATTATTCCTGATCAGGCCCTCGCTTCAGATGTTTTACAGGAAGTTTTTGTAAACATCTGGCGAAGAATGGAGACTTATGATGCATCGAAGGGAAGATTATTTACCTGGATGCTCAATATCGCCAGGAATGCGGCCATTGACATGACCCGATCCAAAGCCTACCAGAACAGCCAGAAAAACCGGGAACTGGATTCTGACGTACATATTCAGCCGGAGGGAACTAATCCTTCACTGGATCATATAGGCTTATCGAAAGTAATCGGGCAATTGAAAGAAGAGCACCGGGTATTAATCGATCTGGCTTATCTGAAAGGATATACGCATGAGGAAATAGCAAAGCTGCTGGAAATCCCCCTGGGAACCGTGAAAACGAGAATCCGTGCCGCCTTGCTGCAACTTAGAAAATTTTTAACGTGAATGTGCAGGAATACATAGAAAGTGGCAGCATTGAAAGCTGTGTACTGGGACTCGCAGATCAGGCGGAGCAACAGGAACTGGAGCGTATGTGCGCTGCCTATCCTGAAGTTCGGGCTGCACGCGATGCCTTTGAAGCCAGCCTGGAAGCCAGTGCCATGGCCGGTGCGGTTGCACCTCCTCCTGCCCTGCGCGATTCCATTTTTGAAAAAATCACCCAACCTGAATCAGGTTCTCTCACTCAGCCCGCCCCAGTTGTTGAACTGCCAACTCCGGAGGCGTACTCTGGTGTCGGTTGGAAAAAATACCTCGTAGCTGCTTCGGTTATATTGCTGGCTGGAAGTGCAGTCCTGAATATTTACCTGTACAACCGGTATCAACAATCTGATTCCTTGTATAAAGATCTGCTTGCCCAACAGCAGCAGCTCGCTGAGAATAACAATAGCATCCAAACCCGTTTGAATGAACTGGAAACGGATTTGAGCAGGATCAAAAATCCCAATGTACAGCCAATTAAAATGACAGCTGTAAATAACACGAATAGTTTAACCACTGTGTATTGGGATAAAAATGCTGCGGAAGTTTACCTGTTGGTTAACCAATTACCGAAACCTGAACCTGGAAAACAATATCAATTGTGGGCAATCGTTAATGGTAAACCTGTAGATGCTGGTGTAATTGATTTAGAACCAGGAGATGGTTTGGTGAAAATGAAAAATATTCCAAGTGCAGAAGCTTTTGCTATCACCCTGGAAAATGCAGGCGGCAGTCAGAGTCCTACGCTGACAGCTATGTATGTGTTAGGAAAAGTATAATTACATTTTCATGTTGCACTCGTTTTTTGAAAGACGAACATTCCCTTTAGTATTACTTGTTTTTGTTCATTTCCTCCTGCTGCTACCAGGAGGCAGTTTCGGCAAAGAAAAAATCGAGCTTATTCCTCATGCCGATAAGATTGTTCATTTCGGCCTCTATTTTATAATGGTAGGAAGTTGGGTTGTTTTCTTTAACCTGAAAGACGATCTCAACCCTCACCAAAAAAGAACCTGGAATTTTATAATTGTATTACTGGCAATAGGAGATGGAATTATTGTGGAGTTCATGCAGGCCTCGCCTTTGATTCACCGGGATTTTGATTGGTTGGATGCCCTTGCAGATGGTATCGGTGCAATTGCCGGACTCATCGCCGGACTCTGGTTCACCAAAAAAATAAAACGCCCCCCTTTCACATAGTTTTCACGTTTCACTTCTCACATCTGTCGTCTCACCTTCTTTCACTTTTCACCTTTCACTTTTCACCATAAAAAAAGGCCCCTGTGGAAACAGGGGCCGTAACCAAAACTAACTGCTTATGAGAAAATTGACTGCTTAAGTGAGAGTCAAAAACGTTGAATCTAATTTCTATTATACTAAACGATCAAACTAACCAAATAGTGTGCTTTGAATCGTTAAAGAACTTTGAAATTTACCAATCTCTACTTTTCTCTTTCTCTCTTTCGTTGATAACACAAAGTAACGACAGTATCTCCGCTATTTAATCAGACCCAATTTGATTTTTAAAATAATTAACACGGAGCCCGCATCACGACTGCTTTCGTAGGGATTACGCAAACGTTTGATATACCCTATTCAGGGTATTATCCGTAAAAAATGATAGAAAAAGAAGTAAAAACAACAGCAATTTCAATTCACCCGATCACCTACTGAATTTACCACATTAATTCGGTAAAAACAAAATTAATTTCCCTGTTGCTGCGTCATTTTTTCTGCGTTCTCTGCAAACTGTAAACGATCAATAAATTCCTGGATATCGCCATTCAAAACAGCGTCGAGGTTGTATGCTGTGTAGTTGATTCTGTGGTCTGTTACTCTACCTTGAGGAAAATTATACGTTCTGATTTTTGCACTGCGATCCCCACTGCTTACCAGGCTTTTCCGGTGGCGGGAAATTTCTTCTTCCTGCTTGCGCACCTGCTCTTCATAGAGTTTGGTTCTGAGCATTTGCATGGCTTTTTCCCGGTTGGCCAGCTGGGTTCTTTCTGTCTGACAAATCACTACCGTTCCGGTTGGAATATGCGTGAGCATTACTTTGGTTTCCACCTTATTCACATTCTGACCACCGGCTCCGCCACTTCGGGCAGTTTCCATTTTGACATCCGCATCCCGGATTTCCACATCCACTTCCTCTGCTTCCGGCATTACTGCCACAGTTGCGGCACTGGTATGCACTCTTCCGCTTGCTTCAGTTGCCGGCACCCGCTGCACCCGGTGTACACCTGATTCAAATTTCATTGTGCCATACACATCATCTCCAATCACCTCCACATTCACTTCTTTATAACCTCCAACAGTTCCCTCATTTTCGCTCAGGATAGCTGTTTTCCAGCCTTTACTGTTGCAATAACGCAGGTACATATTCAGCAGATCTCCGGCAAATAAAGAAGCTTCATCGCCACCTGTTCCGGCACGTATTTCAAGAATGGCGTTTTTTTCATCCTGAGGATCCTTTGGTATCAGCATTTGGCGGATGGCCGCACGCAGCTTTTCTTCCTTTTCCTCAAGCACAGGTAGTTCTTCCTTGGCGAGTTCACGCAATTCCTCATCATCTCCTGCCAGCGCCTCCCGGTAGGTTTCAACATCAGACAAAACTGACTTATACTGGTTGTATTGTTCAACAATCTTTTCCAGGCTGCGGTATTCTTTGCTCAGGGCACTGAACTTCTTATTGTCTCCCACGATTTCAGGGTTGGTCAGCGCCACACCCAGGTCTTTAAATCTAGCCTCAATCGCTTCCAGCTTGTCTAACATAGTTGCTTACTTTTATACCGGGAAAAGGTTGGCAAAATTAACAGAAAAGCAGGCATGGCATATCGAAAGTTTCGGGGAACAAAACTTTTTACCGGAAAATCCTGGGCTCCGCAGGATTCCGTACTCATCACCCAATCCAATGGGCAGGTTGAAGCAATCGTTTCAATTGCAGAGGCTGGTGATGATATTCAACCCGTAGATGGAATCATTTCCCCGGGATTTATAAATGCACACTGTCACCTGGAACTCAGTCATATGGCAGGAAAAATCCCACCTCAAACTGGCATGATCCCCTTTCTGCTGAACGTGATGAACCACCGACAGGCCGCCATTGAAGCCATCCAGGAAGCCAGCTATCAGACAGACCAGCAAATGCATTTGGAAGGCATCGTAGCCGTTGGTGATATCTGTAATACCCTGCATAGCCTGGAGACAAAAAAATCGAGCAGGCTGAACTACCACAGCTTTGTAGAAGTAAGTGGTTTCATTGGTGCCACAGCCCAAAACCGGTTTGAACAAGCCCGGACTGTTTGGGAAAAATTCCGTGAGATTGGTCCCGCCAGCATAACACCCCATGCGCCCTATTCTGTTTCACCTGAACTGTTTCAACTGATCAACGACTTTGATCCCGGTACCCTGCTTTCCATGCACAACCAGGAATCAGAAGCAGAGAATGATTTTTTTATCAGTGGCCAATCCCCCTTGCGGGATCTCTTCACCTCAATTGGAGTAAACATTGATTTCTTTCAAGCACCCGGCATCACCAGTCTGCAGGCCGTACTCCCCCATCTGAACAAGGCAGCGAAACTGATACTGGTACACAATGTTGTAACCAGTCCGGATGATCTTGCCTTCCTGCAACAGCAACCAATCAACGAAACTTTTTTTTGCGTTTGTCCGGGTGCCAACCAATACATCAATCAAAGTATGCCGCCCGGGTTCTTGTTAAAATCACAGCTTGATAAAATTGTAATCGGCACCGACAGCCTGGCTTCTAACTACCAGTTATCCATAACCGAAGAATTAAAACTTCTGGCAGGCTGCTATCCGGAAATTCCGTTGGAACACCTGCTTCAATGGGCTACCCTCAATGGAGCAAAGGCATTAAATATGGATAGTCATCTGGGAAGTTTTGAAAAAGGCAAAACACCAGGAGTGATTGCTTTGAACGACTGGAAGGTAACGCGGCTACTTTAACCCAATACTTCCTGCAATACCGCCATAGACCTCAGCTGCCCAAAATCACTGACATGAAGCGCATAGTACAATTCCAGTTGCTGTAACAGGTATCTTCGGGTACTCACGGGTAAATGAACCTGGCTTAATTCTTCCGGTTGCATAACACGTAAGAAGGTAGCTATTACTTCACTATTGAACCCCTCCAGGTAAAACGTATGTGTCGGATGCTGATTCAAAAACATACCCTCCTGAAGATCCAGTATAGTATGTGTTTCATCGTATTCATCTACCAGCCGGAATCCGAAAAAATTAGCGAGGTGCAAGGAGAAAAAAAGGGGATAGTTAGCAACCATTTTCGGACTCGCTTTATCCAGGTGCAATAATGCATCCTCCATGAAATAAAAGAGATCCGGGTTGGGCTCCGGTTGCTTAAGGCATTTCTGCAATAATTCTACCATATAGGTTGCCACCGCTCCCTTGAAAACATCAAAGAAAAGATGTTCATACAATACTGCCCAACGGTGCTCTTTAATGCGTTGCAGGTTTTTCTGTTCATTGTGATACACCACCAGGTCGAGTAAAGCCGTAGGCTGAAACAGGTTGGATTTGGTTCCTGCCTTTTTTGAAGAGGAACGTACGCCATTAACAATGTACGATTGCATACCAAACAATTCAGTAAAGATGGAAACAATCACGCTTGTTTCTCCATACTTTACTGTCCGTAACACAACTCCTTTGGTATGAAAATTCATAACTATTGTTGAATGAAAACAATTTTGGTAACTGCCTGCTCGGTTCTTCCATCATTACTGATCCAAACCGGATAAACTCCCGTTGCCACTTTCTTACCGTTCAGGTCTAACCCATTCCAGATAAACTGTCCGCCTAGTGCGCGTCCCTGGTAAATCAACCTGCCATTCAATTCAGTAATCTTCACCACTGCATTGTTCACCAGGCCACGAATGGCAATCGTTCCTGTATATCCGGGAGGAACTGGATTCGGATATACCAGTACGTTAGTATTGGTTCGGCCTCCTTCGGTTGCGGTTGACTGATAGCTCATTAACCCTTTTGCAGTTGATATCAATACTGCTCCGGTTGTAGGATCAATTGCAATCTTACGAATATCATTATCCGGCAAGGGGCTATTCGCGGTCGTAAATCTTAACAGGGTTTGTTCACCACCCGCACTGATCAGCCATGCGCCATTTTTTGTACCGATCCATTTTCTATTTGCTCCATCAACAGCAATAGTCTGAACAGCTTCTCCCTTAAAAAGGAAACCGGCAAAATTATCGGATTGCACAACCGGCAAAATTGCTTCGCAAGCATCCCCTGAAAAAACCTGGCTGGCACATTGTATGATTCCAATACCATCTGCGGTACCGATCCAGATAAAACCAAACTGATCCCGTGCAAGACTGAGCACTTCATTCGAAGGCAGATTACCATTTCCGGTACCTGCCTGGAAGAACCGCCATTGCTCATTCGTGGCATTCAGACAAAAGAGTCCATTTCCCGGAGAAGCAATCCATTTCTGATCCAGTTCATCTATAACGATCTCCTTTACCCGAAGTGAGGGATAAAAAAAGGGAATCTCAAATGACTGGTGGGTTCCATCCGGCCTTCTTACCACCAGCCCCCTTGCTGCTTCATCATTGCTGATCCAAAGTTGTCCGGCCGCATCCAATGCGAGTCCGCCTACTTTATACCCCTCTGGCTCCTGAACCGATTCTCCCAGCAATTCTTCCCGAAAAACCTGCAGGTTGCCTTCCCTTAACAGACCCAGTCCTGCATTCCTTGATCCCACCCAAAGTCCCCCGTCACCAGTTTCCAGTAATGGACCAATAGCTTCAAACGTGGATGATAGTTGCCAGTTTCCATCAAGAAAACGGCTTAAGCGATTTTCATTTGCCATCCACCAGCCTGAAGCTCCTGCCACCAGTCCGCCTGTTCCTATTCCAGCTGGTGAATTAGGATACAGTCGATCAACAAAATTACCATCATAATTTATCAGCCCGTTTAAGGAGTCGGCCACCCAATACTGTTCCTGAAAATAAACTGTTTGATAAGGCCATTGAATCAACGGATGAGTTAATGTAGTTTGAACCTGTCCGGTATTATTTATTAGCTGCACACGTGCAGCACCGTTAGTACGTTGGGCCAGTAATATTTCCGATGAACTGGTATCAACTTCCTGCCATTGCCAGTTGTCCTGGTAGATGGAATTGAAACCGCCTGCCTCCTCCTTAAAGAGTTGATTTCCGATTTGTACGTATAGCTCATTTCGCCATACCAACACCTTCTGTACTGCTCCGGCGGGCAATCCGCTCAAGAGGGTCCAGTTGCGAAAATCTGCGAGATTTGTTGCAGAACGGGAAGCCCGGTAAAGACCTTGCTCGCCAGCTGCATAATAATAGCCAGTGCTTGCCGCGATACTGTTTATTTTCGAATAGACTCCACCGTTAGCGATCAGATATACATCCCCGATTTCTGCTTTTTCGATATTCAATACAGCAATTCCAAAGCCGGTAGCCAGCAGGCAACGGTCATTTTCCTTCCAGATTGCATTCACTTTTTTATCTGCCGCAATATTGCTGAGTCGAAGGGTATTTACAGTTCTAGTTTTACCATCTTCCAGCAAATCGATCTGACCATTTGAGTACGCTATGATTGTCAGAGATCCATCGATGTAAATGGTTTCAATGCCCGATTCTGATAATCCATTGATCTTGGAAAAGCGGGAGAAGGTTTCGTTCTGGGGATCATATGTAAAGAGCGCCCATGGACTTGCCACAACCAGTTTACTATCGCCTGTACCCACCGCGATCGCGGATTGGTAGGATAAATGGTCCTGCCAGGTACCAATGGGTTGAGCAAAACAGGCAGTTGAAAGCAGGAAAATCAATACGAATACGAGGCAGCGGGAACGCATAAGAAGTCAAAGTTAACCGCTTCGGTCCGGCTTTTAACCGATTAATAGCTGTAAAATGGTTTTCTTTGCGTGCTATAATTGCAAAACCTCCTGTTCATGTGGCATCAACTGGGTTCTTTTGTATTGAAAAACAGATTGGTATTGATTCTGGTCCTGCTGCTGGCTACCGGCTTTATGGGATATCATGCCAGCAAGGTGGAAATGAGTTATGAATTCGCCAAGGCAATTCCCACCGATAATCCGAAATACCAGGCCTATATCGCATTTAAAAAACAGTTTGGAGAAGATGGCAACCTGGTAGTGGTTGGCATTCAAACCGATCAACTCTTTAGCCAACCGATATTTGAGTCCTATCGCCTCCTGCAGAAAGACCTGAAAAAAATCAGGGGGGTAGAAAACATCCTGGGTATTCCGGGTGCCGTGAACCTGGTGAAGGACCCCGTTTCAGAGCGCCTGCAATCGCAACGCATATTTCCCGATACCACAGTCAGCCAGGCAGAACTGGACAGCGCGCAGGCATTGTTCCGGAGTCTGCCATTTTATCGCGGACTTCTTTATAATCCGGAAACCAATAGCTGGTTGATGGCATTGGGCATGAACCGGGACTTGATGGCATCTCCGGCCCGGACAAAAATCATTGAGGATATTGTCAGCAGGGTAGATGCATTTGGTAAGGCGCATCAGTTGGACATTCATTATAGTGGATTGCCCCTCATACGTACCCAGATCGCTGACAGGATTGCGCGTGAAATGAAATGGCTGCTGATTGGATCACTTGCCTTATCTGCAGTAATACTATTGTTATTCTTCCGAAGTATCAGTGCCACCTTAATCTCCCTGGCAGTAGTAATTATGGGCGTAATCTGGAGTGTTGGGATTCAGGTTTTGATCGGATATAAAATTACCTTACTTACCGCGCTAATTCCACCGCTGATTGTGGTGATTGGAATACCGAATTGTATATACTTCCTCAACAAATACCATGTATCCTGGAATGAGACAGGCGTTCAAAAAGAAGCAATCCGGACCATGGTAGGAAAAATGGGGATTGTGACGCTGTTCTGCAATATCGCTGCTGCGATTGGCTTTGCAGTTTTTGCACTAACGCGAAGTGCGGTGCTGAAAGAATTTGGTGTGGTGGCAGGTATCAGCATCATGGTGATCTTTTTAATTTCTTTCATTTTCATTCCGGTGGTGCTGAGTTATCTGCCCGCACCCAAAAACAGGCATACGCGGTATCTGGAAAACAGGTGGCTGCAGGCTGTACTTGACCGACTGGAACGCTGGTCGCTCAATCACCGGAAGCTGATTTATGGCACCACCCTGGCTGTTACGATTGTTGCAGTATTGGGCATACTCCGACTTAAATCAGAAGGTTTTATTGTTGATGACCTTCCTAAAACAGACAGAATTTATACCGATCTGAAATTCTTTGAACAGAATTTCGGAGGTGTGATGCCACTAGAAATTGTAGTGGATACCAAAATCAAAAATGGCCTGCGCCGGCAGCCCTTGCAATTGTTTGAGCGGATTGATTCCTTATCAGGATTTATCAGCAGTTTACCGGAAATGGCAAGGCCATTATCGGTAGTGGAAGGAATGAAATTTGCGCGGCAGGCATATTATGATGGTGACAGCAGTAACTATGGTTTACCTAACAGTTTTGACATCAGTTTTCTGGCCGGCTACCTTAATATGAAAGGTTCGGAAGACAAGGGAGATCAGATGGGTCAGTTGGTGCGTTCCTTTATGGATGAGGATAAACAGATGACCCGTATCAGCGTGAATATGAAAGATGTGGGCAGTAAGCGATTGCCGGAAATCCTGAATGAAATACAGACCAAAACCGATCAGTATTTTGATACCAGTCAGTATCAGGTAACCCTGACCGGTAGTAGCATTACTTTTTTGGAGGGCAGTACATTTATCATCAACGGGTTAAAGGAAAGTATCTTCTGGGCTTTTCTGTTGATTGCGCTCTGTATGTTATACCTTTTCAAAAATGGCCGTATTCTATTATGTTCCCTGATCCCCAATGTAGTGCCTCTGATTATAACCGCCGGCATTATGGGCTGGGCGGGAGTGGCGCTGAAACCCTCCACTGTTTTGATTTTCAGTGTGGCATTGGGAATTGCCATTGATATCACCATACGCTTCCTGGTAAACTACAAACAGGAGCAGGGCGGATCTGAGAAAGAGCGCCAGCAGGTGGTGATCGAAACCATTCATTCTACGGGAATCAGTATTATCTATACATCCCTGGTGTTGATTGCAGGCTTTGTGATCTTCTGTTTCAGTGGATTTGGGGGTACCCAGGGATTGGGCTGGTTGACCTCCCTGACCCTTGTTATTGCAACCATAACCAACCTGGTACTGCTTCCTGCCCTGTTAATTGATCTTACAAAAGGGCGAAAAAAATCTTAAACAGATTAGAATTTTATTAGAAATTTCCAAAAGGAGACTCATTAAAAGAGTCTCCTTTTTTGTTTATTCAAATAAACAAACTGCTTTACAATTAGATATATATATAATTTTTTTTGTACTGTAAAATCTGGATCATTTACCAAAATTTTCTATTTCAAACCGTTTAACATGCATCATTTACCGTTCATCAATTGTCTTTATTTTTAACACTCTTTTAATTTCTAGTCAAAACTAAACGCACATGAGAAAATTCGTCCTGTTGTTATTGGGCATCATTATGCTCAATAGTCAACTATTGGCCCAGTCACGCACGGTGACCGGAAAAGTGACAGATGCAAGCGGCAATGCAGTAGCCAATGCATCTGTTTTGGTTAAAGGAACTTCGGTAGGTACTACAACCGGAGAAGATGGTACTTTTTCATTAACGCTCCCTCCTAATGCAAAGGTATTGGTGTTTTCGGCCATTGGAAGCCAATCTCAGGAAATCACTATTGGTAACCGGGGTTTATTCAACATTTCACTTTCTACAGAAGATAGAGATTTGCAGGAAGTGGTTGTTGTGGGTTACGGAACCGCAATTAAAAGAAAAGAAGTAACCGGAAACATTGCCAATGTGAAAGGAGACGCTGTTGCCAACCGTCCTGTTCAAAGCTTCGACCAGGCATTAGGCGGAAGAGCTCCAGGTTTACAGGTTGTGATTCCAAGTGGGGTTTTGAACGCACCACCGGTTTTCCGGGTTCGTGGTACAAACTCCATCTCTCTTTCTTCACAGCCATTGATTGTTATTGATGGTATTCCGGTTTATTCAGGAGATGCCAGTTCAACTTCTGCAGCAGGTAATGCCTTGGCTTCGCTGAACCCAAATGACATTGAAAGCATTGATATCGCAAAAGATGCGGCGGCTTCGGCTATTTATGGATCAAGAGCTGCGAATGGAGTAATCTTTGTAACAACCAAAAAAGGAAAATCTGGTCGCCCCAAAGTAAATCTTGACAGCTGGGTTGGTTGGAGTAAAGTGCAGCGCTTACCAGAACTACTGGATGCGTTTCAGTATACTGAATACAAGAACCAGTCCTTAACAAATGCCGGATTGTTTTCAGCTACCAACCAATTTGCATTAACAGAAGGACCAGATGGTCAGCCAATTAATACAAACTGGTATGATTATGTATACCGCACTGGGTTTTCTCATAACAATTCCCTGAGTATGTCAGGCGGAAATGAGTCTACCAAATATTATACTTCAATAGCTTATACCGAACAAGAAGGTATCATTCAGCGAAATGATTTTAAGCGCATGTCAGCTTTGATGAATGTTGATCATAAAGTTAATAAAGCCATCTCAGTTGGTACTAAAATTCAATTCTCCAATGAAAAGAACCTTTCTGCTGTGAGTTCGGGTTCATTAGGGGACGCATTCGCAACAGCAGGTCTTGGTCGCGTGCCTTTGATTACTGCACCGAATGTTTCTCCTTATAACAATGATGGAACCTATAACTATTCAGGTGCCCTTATTGGTGTAATGAATAATAAAGTTGGACAGGTAGGATTTAACAACCCAGTGATTCAGCTGGATCAGAACAGAGGTAATTCAGAGGTTAACCGTCTATTGGGAAATGCTTATGTTCAAATCAAACCAGTTAAAGGTGTAACCTTCCGTTCACAATACAATATTGATTATTTGTATGTAGACAATGAAACCTACTGGTCTCCTATCTCGGGTGAGGGTTTTTCAAACGGAGGTAGTGCTACATCTGTATATAATCAGAATAAACGTTGGGTATGGTCCAACACACTCCAATATGATCAGACTGTAGGAGAAAATCATAACTTCAGTGCTCTTGTTGGAACCGAGCAGCAAAAGAGTGATAACAAAAGTTACGGTCTGAACCGGATTGGTGCTAACGATCCAGACTTCATTAACATCCAGGGAGGTTGGAGAACACCGAATGCTTCCGGATTGGGTATTGGCGAAAGTTATCTGTTATCCTATTTCGGAAGACTGACCTACAACTTCGCTAACAAATACTACCTGGCTGCAAACCTCCGTAGAGATGGAGCTTCTCAGTTGGGACAAAATAACAAATGGGGTAACTTCTGGGGAGTATCTGCTGGATGGGACGTAAACAATGAGAAATTCTTCGAAGATGCGGGATTGAATAAAATTTTCAGCAGTCTGAGAATCAGGGGTAGTTATGGTAAGGTTGGTAATATTGACGGACTTGGTCAATATGCTTCACTTTCTACTTTTGGATCAGGTCTTTATGGTGGGAATGGTACACTTGTATTTAATCAGGCAGGAAACCCCAACCTGGGTTGGGAATCCAGTACCAAAACAGATATCGGTATTAATTTTGGATTGCTGAATGACCGGATTACAGGTGAAGTAACGTACTACAAAAATGATGTAGACGGGTTGATTTTGAACGTTCCAACACCACCTTCAGCAGGTTTGCCCAGTAATATTCCAACAAACGTTGGAACTATGTACAACAAAGGAGTTGAAATTGCTTTGAATTTTGTTCCGGTTCAGAAAAAGGATTTCACCTGGACAGCTAATTTCAATATAACCTTCAACAAAAACGAGGTTACCTCTCTTGCTCCAGGTTTAACCAATATTATTGCTGCAACCGGCGGACTTGAGTCGCCCAGTATCACTGTTGTAGGTGAATCGCTGGGTATGTTATTCGTTACACGTACTGCTGGTGTTGATCCAGCAACCGGTCGCCGGATTTTTATCAATAAGGACGGTGATCGTGTATTGTTCCAGCATGTAATACCTGCAGGAACAACAGGTTTCCGGTTTGAGTATGAGGATGGAACAGCTGCTCCAACCATTAGCTCTGCAGATGCTGTTGTTTACAAAAACACACTCCCCAAGTTTTTTGGTGGTTTTGATAACACCTTCCGTTATAAAAATTTTGAACTGAATACACTCTTCACCTTCCAGGGAGGAAACTATGTGTATTGGGGTACGTATGCAGGATTACGTGATCAGCGTTTCTGGAACAACTCAACTGATGTTTTGAGAGCCTGGACAAAATCCGGTGATGTAACAGATATGCCTAAGTCTTACTTTGGAGATAACGTTTCAAACGGATCAGCATTCCCTCTTGACATTAATGTATTCAAAGGTGATTTTATCAAGTTAAGAACACTCACACTTGCTTACAATTTGCCAATGGCAGTTACCAGTCGGGTTAAAATTAACAATCTGCGCTTCTATGTAGCAGGAAATAACCTTTGGATAGGTACACAATATCCTGGTCCAGATCCTGAAGTTTCATCCAACGGTACCGGCAACATCAACCAGGGTATAGACAGAAATACTGTAGGTAACCAGCGTGGAGTAATCGTAGGAATGAACGTAGGATTCTAACCCAAAATCTAACAAGAAAATGAAAAAGAAATTATTATACGCGGCCATTGCAATTGGTGTAATTCAATTGGCCGGATGTAAAAAAGAAGATCTTGAACCCGTTCCAACCAACGTAGTATCTGATTTATCTGCATTTGATAGCGAGGTTCGGATTGTCGGCCAGGTAAACGCCATTTATGCAACTATCAAGAACGCAGGAATGTATGGAGGTCGCTACCAAATTTTTAATGATATACGTGGTGGAGACTTTCAAAACGACAGAACTAACGTTGTAACAGGGTTTGATGTTTGGAATTACACACCAAGTAATAGTTCAAGTAATTCCGTTCAAGCTGTTTGGTCACGTGCTTATTACGCGATTAACCTGGCTAACGTCTTCCTGGCGGGTATGGATACAAAGGGAGCCAGTGTGGTGGGTGATGCCAAAGCGAATAACTTTAGAGCTGAAGCCCGCTTTGTTCGTGCGATGTCTTACTATGCATTATTGCAGTTGTATGCCCGCCCGTTTTGGGATGGAAATGGAAGTAAGCCAGGAGTACCATTGCGTTTGACGCCCAATACTGGTTCCGGAAATTATGATCTGGCTAGAAGTACGGTAGCAGAAGTTTATACTCAAATATTGGCTGATCTGGATTATGCAGAACAAAATCTTCCGACCAATTATACCACCGCAGCTTTGAATACAACAAGGGCGCACAAGAACACAGCAATCGCGTTCAAGACTCGCGTTTATCTTGCAATGCAACGTTATTCAGATGTAATCACGGAAGCAAATAAGATTGTAAGTGCAGCTGCTCCCTTTACAGCTCCTAGTGGTGTGGCACATGCACTACAGGCGAATGTTGCAACGCTGTATTCAAACTATACAACAACTGAATCCATTCTATCCATGCCCTTCAGTGATGTAGAAGCTCCGGGCACACAGAACCAGTTGGGTTACTATTATGGTTCTGCAGCCATGAACGGAGGAAATGGAGAATACTCTCTGTTATCTACCGGAATTATTTCCAATACCGGCTGGAAAGATACCGATGCGCGCAGAGCCCTGATTGTAACATCCGGTGGTAAGCAATACCTGAATAAATACCCTAAAGCGGCTCCTTTTACCGATTGGGCTCCTGTTATCCGTTATCCGGAGGTATTATTGAGTTTGGCAGAAGCCATTACCAGGAGCACAAACACTGTAGATGCCCGCGCTATTGCTTTGCTGAATGCGGTTCGCCAGCGCTCTGACGCAACTACCACCTTTGTAGCAGGAGATTTTGCTACATCTGAAGATCTGGCAAATGCCATCCTGACGGAAAGAAGAATTGAATTTCTCGGTGAAGGGCTAGCTGGACAGGATATTACCAGGTTAGGACTGGCACTTCCTGCAAAACCCGGGGTTAGTGCAGTTCAGCCAACCCAACAGGAATATATCTGGCCAATTTCTTCAACAGAACTATTATTGAATAGCCTGTGTGAAGACAATTAACGTAATTTTTTTATCTGTAAAAGAGGCTGTATCAATCGAGCAGCCTCTTTTTTTTGACCATTCTTTAATTCGACCAGTATTATTAGTATCATTCTTTGGTTTGTTTAGCGAAATAATCAATGGTATATATTTTAATTAAACGCGCATTAATTTTATTTTTACCCCTTTTTTATCAACTTTTACCTGCGTATATTGTTAAGCTCTTGATAAGAACCCCATCCTCGAAAAAATAAGGCATGTTCCTTACCGTAAAATCCAATTTCTGAACTGGTAGCTTGTTTATTTTTTAACCAAACACATACACTGATGAGAAAATTGCTATGCGCGCTTCTATGCGTGCTCGTAGTGATGAGCAATGCTTTTGCTCAGTCCCGTACACTTACGGGCAGAATCACGGATGCAACAGGTGCCCCTGTGGCAAATGCATCCATCCTCGTGAAAGGTACCAGCATCGGTACCACCACCAATGACAACGGCTCCTTCAGCCTGAATGTTCCCGAAACAGCTAAAGTATTGGTATTTTCTGCTGTGGGTTATGAATCCATAGAACAGCGTATCGGAAGTTCGAATGTATTCAACATCTCTTTTACTTCCCTGGATCAGAAACTTCAGGAAGTAGTTGTCGTGGCCTATGGTACCCAGAAAAAGCCGGAAATTACCGGTGCTATTAATACCATAAAAGGTGATGAAGTAGCAAACAGGCCATTTACTTCCGTAGACCGTGCTTTGCAGGGTGCTATACCCGGTCTGCAATCCGTTCAGGGAAGTGGTAACCCTGGTTCTATTCAGCAGATCCGGATTCGTGGTATTGGTTCAATTAATGCAAGTGCTGCTCCCCTTTGGGTTATTGATGGTAACCCGATTAATACTGGTGATCTCAGCCGTCTGACCACTTCTTCCAATGCATTGAACAGTCTGAACCCGAATGACATTGAAAGTATTTCCGTATTAAAAGATGCCTCTGCCGCTTCCATTTATGGATCGCGGGCTGCGAATGGGGTAATCCTTATTACTACCAAAAAAGGAAAAGCAGGGAAAACCAAATTCAATGTTGATCTGGAAGCAGGTACCAGCGATATTGCATACCAGAATGAAAAATACAAACCATTAAATGCTAGCCAGTACTTTGATCTTACCCGTGAAGGGTTGATCAACTTTGGTATTGCTCCAGCCAACGTAGATGGTGTAATGACAGCCAACTTCGGATTTGGAAACGGGGTAGATTTTAACTGGCTGGACAATGTAACAAGGAGAGCAGATCAGCAGCAGGTTAACCTGAGTGCTAGCGGCGGTAATGATCGTACCAGCTTCTTTGTTTCAGGTGGTTATTTCCGCCAGCAAGGACTTACTGTACAGTCTGATTTTAAGCGTTATACCGGTAATGCCACAATTACCAATAAAGCGACAGAGAAACTGAAATTCACTCTCAATACCAGCGCGGCATATATCAATCAAAATGCACCGCTGAATGGTGGAGCATTTGGTAACCCGATTCTGAGTTCTTATTTCCTGCTGCCGTCGAGAGCGGCCAGAAAAGAAGACGGCAGCTTGAATATTACCGCACCAGATTTTGGTCCAGGTGCATTGCACAACACCATAGCAACTGCTGAATTGGACAAAAGAAACCTGAATCAGTTCTCTCTCCGTTCCAACCTGATGGCCGAATACCAGATTCTCAAAAATCTGAAATTTACCAGCCGTGGAGGTATTGACTACAATATTCTGGAAGAAGATCAGTATAATAACCCCTTCCATGGAGATGGATTCAATGTTAATGGTCGCGCGTTCAGTCGTTATACACGTTATTCCAACCTCAGTATAACCAACTACCTTGATTATAAGCAGAACCTGAATAAGGATGAGGACTTCTATCTGGACTTCAAACTTGGTTATGAAGCCCAAAAATCAAAAGGATATTTCACGAACGTACAAAGTCAGGGCTTCCCGCCAACATCTGACCTGATTGTTGCTTCAGTTGGTGCAACTCCTATTGCTGCACAACAAGATGCTTCTGATTATGCATTTAATTCCGTATTCTCTGTAATGAACGTGAATTACAAAGATCGTTATGTGATAAGTGCAAGTGGTCGTCGCGATGGATCATCCCGCTTTGGTCCCAATAATCGTTTTGGTAATTTCTGGAGCCTTGGATTCAGCTGGAACGTTGATCAGGAAGCTTTCATGAAAAATGTGGATTTCATAAGCCAGTTAAAACTCCGTGCCTCTTATGGTGTGAATGGTAACGCTGGTATTGGTAACTACGATTGGAGACCAACCTATGGATTTGGAGTGAACTATAACCAATTGCCAGGTAGTGCACCCAATAACCCGGGTAACCTGGACCTGACATGGGAATTGAACAAACCACTGAACATCGGATTAGACTTCGGTGTGTTTAATAACAGAATTTCAGGTAGTGTAGACTATTATGTAAGAAAGACTTCAAATCTTTTGTTGAATGAACCGACTTCCTTAACAACCGGTTTTGGCGGGGTAACTAAGAACATCGGTGCTATGGAAAACAAAGGTGTGGAAGTAACACTGAATGCAATACCGGTGCAAAGTCGCAACTTCAACTGGAATGTGAACTTCAACTTTGCAACCAACAAAAACAGAATCACTGCACTGGTTAATGATGCAGATATCGTAACTGGCGTATTTATTCGCCGAGTTGGATATGATTTCCAGACTTTTTATGTTCGTCAGTATGCCGGTGTAGATCCCGCTAATGGTGACCCGCTATGGTATGTAGATGATACAAAGGGAGAAACAACCAATAACTGGAATACTGCACTGCGTACTGCTGATTATGGATCGGCAACTCCGAAAATGTTTGGTGCTTTCACCAATACGTTCAATTTCAAGGGAATTTCTTTGGAAGCTCAGTTTTACTACAATTTCGGAAACTACGTTCGGGACACATGGGGTGGTTTCTATATGGGTAGTGGTAACGGTGGTGCGTTTAACAAAGTGGTTCGCCAATTGGATCGCTGGCAGCAGCCTGGTGATGTTACAGATGTTCCAAGATATGTATTTAATGGTAACAGACTAGCTCAGAACTTCTCTACTTTCTATCTTGCAAAAGGCGACTTCATTCGCCTCAGAAATATTCAGTTGGGGTATACTATTCCGAAATCAGTTACAGATCGTCTGAAAATGAACAGTATCTTCTTTTATGCAAGGGGTACAAATCTTTGGACATGGGTAAAGGACGAGAACATGCCGTTTGATCCGGAAGCAGGTGTTTCCAGTGAAACCAACCTGGAAGTATTCATCCCCAAAACCGTAACTGTTGGATTAAATATTGGCTTCTAATCACAAAAACACAGGTTATGAAAATTATAAAAACAAATCATATAGTCATTGCAATGGCACTAGGGGTGGCTGTTACCACATTTAGTTCCTGTAAAAAAGAATTCCTGGATCTGGAACCCTACACTTCTTTACCAGCTGCTTCCGCAATCACTACCGAAGCTGATATGCAGGTAGCACTGAGAGGAACGTATGCAGGTATGAGAGGAGTAGACATTTTTGGTCGCTCTGGTCCTGTATTAGGTGATCTGTTGGGTGACAACGTGTACCAGTCTGTTCAAAACAGCAACCGTTATACTTTGTATAATCGCTTTGAACAACCTGTTACAGATGGAAACGCCGATGGGATGTGGGCTCAATCCTATTCGGTTATTTTGCGTGCCAATAATATCATCGCATCAGCTCCAACCGGAACTCCTGCAATTGATCAGTATCGTGGGGAAGCACATGCAATCCGGGCGCTGATGTATTTCAACCTGGTGCGCTTTTTCGCAAAGCCTTATACAGATGATCCAGGTGCTCTGGGGGTTCCTCTAGTGACTTCCTATGATATCAACTCCAAACCCGGCAGAAATACCGTGGGCGAAGTTTATACTCAGATTCTGAGTGATCTATCTGAAGCCTATAACAAGATGACGCTTTCACCTGGTTCTTTGCAGTTTAGCAAATATGCTGCAAAAGCATTGGAAGCAAAAGTTCATCTTACAATGGGTAATATGGCTGCCGCACGTACTGCTGCACTGGATGTTATCAATAATAGCGGATATAGTGTTGTTACTGCTGCGAATTATATTGCATATTGGAGAAACCCAGCCCCTTTGGCAGGTACCAATAAAACAGAAACGCTGTTTGAAGTAACAATGGATGCAGTTGGAAATCTTGCTTTTGATGCGCTTGGCTATATCTATAATCAACAAGGTTACGGAGATATGCTACTAGCAGATGATCTGTATGCACTATTCACTGATACAGATGTACGGAAAGGTTTATACAGTGCTGGAACCCGCGGTGGTTTACCTGCTGTTTTCGTAAATAAGTACACCAATATTCAAACTGACCGCGATGATACCAAAGTTTTGCGTATGAGTGAAGTTTATCTCATTGCAGCTGAAGCTTCTCTTTCCACAAACGAAACAGAGGCAAGAGATTTCCTGAATTTCATTGCAACCCGTCGTGATCCAAGCTTCACCGGATATACTTCAACAGGAGCTGCATTGCTGGAAGATATTCTGACCGAACGCCGTAAAGAATTAGCTACGGAAGGAGATCGTTTTCATGATCTGAACCGACTGAAAAGACCAATTGTACGGAGTGCTAATTTTCCTGCAAATGCACGTAACATTCCTTATCCCTTTGATAAGCGTCTGTTGCCTATTCCACAGAGAGAAACGGATGCGAATCCAAATATTAAGTCTCAGCAGAATCCAGGTTATTAATAATTGGGGGAAATAAAAAAGGCGGCTCTAAAAAGGCCGCCTTTTTTATTATTCCGAATAGCTTAATTATTCAAATTCGGGTTGTTGATTACTTCCTGTTGAGGAATCGGGAATGTCAACTCATCCGCATTGTAGGGGAAAGATTCTCCTGCAAAGAACAGGTGATTCGATCCACGCGTATTGGTTGCTTTGTTCCGCTTCATTGCCAGATAACCTTTACCCTCACCCCAGAATTCAAGACGTGTTTGTTTGTAAATCTCATCTTTTAATGCCTGACCAGAAAGCGCATCCAGGTAATCTACGTCATCCAAACGGTTTTCAAGAATTTCCTTTAACCGGGTAATAGCTTCAGCATCTTTATTCTGATAGGCCTTTGCTTCTGCATTTAGCATATAGAACTCATCAGCTCTCATATAGATATAGTCAGTTTCGATATTACGTTGACCACCAATTACTCTTCTAGGATCGAAGAATTTGTTACGCGGTCTTAATGCAGCATCGAATTGGCCTCTACGGATATCATCGGGACGCATTGAATCAAATAAACCTTTGTCCATAACTTTGGGATCACCAGCCCAAGCATAACTATAGGTATAAATATCCATCTGTCCCCACCAGGAAACCAGGTCAAGATCACTCTGCAGATTAATATCAACTCCCCAGATCCAACTTGGAGTAGCTACGTTATTAAAACCAGACTCAGGATTGGTAACAGTTGTACCAGACAATACCGCCACAGTTTGAGCACGGGTTGTCAATGGGAAACCTGCATCAATAATTTCCTGAGTTAAAGTTTCAACCTGAGCCCAGTCACCAGCCTGTCCCCTTGAAGCTAGCGCATAGGCCAGTAGACCTTTAGCAACATCTGCATTTACCTGATCTTTTGTTGTACGTTCAAAATCACTCAGGTAATCAATTGCCTTCGTTAAATCATCTACAATGAGATTGTAAATCTTCTGAGAAGTTACTCTTGGCTGATTCAACTGGGTAGCACTTGTATAAAGCGGAATGCTTTTTTCTGATCCGGTACCATATTCTTTTGAATAGATATTGGACAGATAAAAATATGCATAGGCTCTCATTGCTTTTGCTTGCCCCATCAGATGACGCTCATTGGTTTCTGTGGGATTTGCATCTGTACCACCCAATGCGTCTATAATCAGGTTAGCCCCGAAAATTATACGATAATAGTACCGCCAGGGATGATAATTATCAATCCTCGTAAAATCGAGAGACGATTGATAGCGCGCAACGTTGGAATACCATCCATAGTTCAACGCACCGAGAGCCATATCGCTACTTAACATATCGGTGTAGATATCCACACTTTTCTGACCAAAGTCATCATGCTGCGTAGTTCCACCAATGAAGGCAGTGTACATGGTTGTGTACAAACCGGCAATGTTACCGTTCAGCAGATTTGGATCCAGGGCAACCGCTTCAGCAAGTCCGCGGTCCGTTACAAACTCTGTTGCATCGGTATCCAAAAACTCTTTTTTACAACCAGTGAAGATCGTAGAACCGATCACAAGGGCAGTAATTATATTTCTAGTTCTCATTTTGCTTTTTTTACAAATTATAATTTAACACGCATACCTACAGTAAGTGTAGACAAGGGCGCATAAGTGTAAATGCTGGAACCACCAGTTTCTGAAACAGTGGGGTTGAAACCACGACGTGCAGAACGGATCCACAGGTTATCACCTGATACGAAGAATCCTGCATCAGCAATACCCAGGCGATTGTTCAAAGACTTAGGCAGATTGTAACCCAAACGGATATTATTCAATCCGAGTGCAGATGCCTTTGTAAGGAAACGGGTAGAGGTAGCATTAGCGTTTGCATCCTGCTGGTTAGACAAACGGGGAACATTGGTAACCTGGCCGGGTTCAGTCCAAGCTTTGAACTGATCTTTATGCCAGTTATTTCCACCTACCAGTCCGTTGTTCATCAAACTCTGATAAGCTCCATCAATTGCATATCCACCCAGAGTGTACAGGAACTGAATAGCAATGTCAAATTGCTTCCAGCCACCTCTCAGGTTGATACCACCACGAATGGTTGGGATACTTGATTTTCCAACAAAATACTGAGTAGCCTGAGAATATGTTTTAGTAATGCTCTGCTTCAATGCGCCATCCTTATCAGGATTGGCAGCGAGGAAAGCAACGAGGTCAGTTACCTGCTCTCCAGCCTGGAAGGTATTATCATTATTTAAATCATCATAGAAAACGGTCCAGGTTGAAAGTCCGTCTGCAGGATCCACACCTTCGAAATTACGCATGTAAAAATCGAATACGGAGCCACCTTTTGCCCAACCATAAGGAGATTGGTTGTCGATCGCTTTTGGTAAACCGGTTGAAGGATCGATTGGCATCTGTGTAATGGTATTCTTAAAGTGTTCACCATTGATGCCCAGATCGAAATAGTAATCCTTCTTTTTCAGCAGGTGAGCAGTAAGATCCCACTCAAGACCCTGGTTGCGAAGTTTACCATCGTTTACTTTGATCAGTGCAAAACCACTTGAAGGACCTACACGACGATCGAAGATCAGATCATTGGTGTTCTTGATATAGTAATCCACAGAACCTGTCAGGTAATTTCCCAAACGGAATTCAATACCAGTCTGGAACATCTGAGATGTTTCCCAGGTCAGATCAGGGTTACCTTTTGTTGAGAAGGCAAAGGCTGGGTTATTATTCAGGTTATCAACGTTGAAACGATCGTAACCAGGATAGAAACCTACACCTTCCTGCTCACCAATAAGTCCATAGCTCGCTTTCAATTTCAGGAAGTCAAACACTTTCTGTTTGTCCATGAATGCAGCATTGGAAACAATCCAGCCCAAACCAACTGAACCGAAATTACCCCACTTATCATTCAGGAAGCGGGAAGAACCATCACGACGAATAGTTGCTGACAGGTAATAAGTAGCATCGTAGTTATAGTTCAACTGCGCAAAATAACTTTCCAGTTTGAAGTTATTTGTGTAAGAAGTTGAAGGGGTAGAAACTACACCGTTGTTTAATTCTTCGCTGGTATTAGACACCAGGTTGTATCTGCTTGCATCAGCAAATGATTGTCTCCAGTCAGTTGCTTCATGAGCTGCCAATGCTTCAATGCTGTGATTGCCATAAGCTTTGTTAAAGCGCAACATTTTCAGCAGGTTGGTATTCAACAATTCTGTTCTGGACTGATAGATAGAACCATTTTGTCCGGCAGCTGAACCATAGAACTTATTCAGCAGGTTAACGAAAGAGTTGTTGTAATACTGAACACCCAGTCTTGTTTCAAAAGAAAGATACTTAGTGAAGTTTACCTTGATATTGGTATTACCATTCAGTTCGTTTCTACGGCTCTTAACAGTATTGAATGTTGCATCTGCAATCGCATTGGTTAGAGAACCAAACTTACGTCCTGATTCACCATAATCAAATTGACTACCACCATAAATTGGATCAGGAATATTATTTCCGGCCGCATCCTTCATGTACAGAGGGTAAATAGAAGGAATGTTATCAACAAACCAGAAAATACTGTTGGAACTGCTACCCTGACCATTCTGATTAGTGGTGGTATTCGCATAACCAATGTTCATGCTTGCAGTTAACCAACTGCGGATTTCCTGATTCACATTCATTCTGGCAGATAAACGCTGGAAATCGGAATTAATAGAATAACCAACATCTTTAAGGTAACCTAAAGATGTATAATAGTTTGATTTTGCATTACCTCCACCAAGACGCACATTCGCTTCCTGACGGGTAGATGGCTGGAATGCATAATCTTCCCAAACCTCAGGATTAAAACGACGTGAAACACCGGAACGAACTTTACCAGTTGCAGGATCAATCAATTCTGCACCACTGGCAACATTCCACATGTTATAGTCAGGATCAATGCCAGATGTAGAGAATAAACGGGTGTTAGCATAGGCAGTAGGATCAGCATTGTTAAGTGCACGACCCTGGTTGTAAAGTGCCTGCCAGCTTAACCCAATATAATCTTCCGGACTGGTAATCTTATCATGACGGGGAAGCAGAGAAAAGTTGGTACCCAATCTACCGTCAATTTCGATGAACGGTTGCTTGCTACGACCATTTTTGGTTGTAATGATGATAACACCATTCGCACCACGTGCACCATAGATCGCAGTAGCAGCCGCATCTTTCAATACAGTTGTAGATTCTACGTCGCCCATATTGATCGCGTTGAGGTTTCCATCATAAGGAACACCATCAATCACATAAAGCGGAGCACGGTTTCCATTTACTGAACCAATACCACGAATACGGATAGTTGCAGCAGCACCAGGCTGTCCAGTGGTATTGATTACCCGAACACCAGCAACTTCACCGGCAAGGGCCTGTGAAACGTTTGAAGTGTTTTTGTTAGTCAAAGCCTGCGCAGAAACTACTTTTGCAGATCCGGTAAAGGCTTCTTTAGTGGTATTGCTATAACCAACAACTACCACTTCCTGTAAATCTGTATCAGAAGCTTTTAATACAGCATTGATGGTATTTCCATCACCAATGCGTTGTTCAAATTCACTGAAACCTACACCGGAAATTACCAGTGATCTTGCAGTTGCAGGAATGTTAATGGAATAGGTACCATCTTCATTGGTGGTAGTACCTGTGGTTGTACCCTTAACCACCACCGATGCATTGGCAACAGGATTGCCGGATGCATCAGTTACCCGACCCGTAATAGTTCGGGATTGTGCCCATAGTTGCCCTGCCAGGACAACCATGCACAAAAGCATGCAGAGCATTTTTCTCATGTACATTGTGTGTTTGATTAAAAAAAAATCTTTGTTAAATAGTATGACAGGCGAAAACTTGAATAGCTGCATTAAATCTGGTTTAACAAACCAGAAATTTTATTCAAGATAATTTGATCGGAGGGTATTGTGGATAGAGCACTGCTCTCACTACGGCGTAACGTTCTCATGTGTTTAAAAATTTTACTGGAATTAACAAATTAAACACACAATATTTAAACTAAGGTTAATTGTTTATGGTACAATACATAGTTGTTTCTATCATTATTGTATTTTTACTGTATAATACGCTTATTTTACCTATTAAAATTTATGTTATTTATTCATGCCAATCAGAATAGAAATGTGAATGAATTCAAAATTTCTTGAATAGTTTATTGAATGAAAAAAGGAACCAACATTGGTTCCTTTTTTATTTGAATGGTAATTCAGTTACTTCAATACTTCCAACAATTTATTCTCCAAATCAGGTCCGCGTAAATTCTCTGCAACGATAATTCCATTGGGGTCAATTAATACATTGTAGGGAATTCCTTCAAACCCATACACTTTCACAGATTCACTATCCCAGAACTTCAGATCACTCATATGCGACCAGGTTAGTTGATCATCTTTAATAGCCTGCAGCCAGTCTTCCCTGCTTTTATCCAATGATACACCTAAAATGGTAAAGTTTTTTTCACGGAATTTATCATAGGCTCTAACCACATTGGGATTTTCTTTTCTGCATGGACCGCACCAACTGGCCCAGAAATCTACCAACACATATTTTCCTTTGAAACCAGATATAGATATGGGCTTTCCATTTTCGTCCGGCATGGTAAGTTCAGGTGCAGGTTTACCAACCAGGCTTTTGGCCGACTGTCTTTTCTCCATTTCTTCCAACTGGGCTTTCTGCTGATCAAATGTTTTTTTCACCGACTGTAGACTTCCATATGCAGGAAAGCGGTTAACCGTTTCCGTTAGTATCTGTTCAAATTCATTTCTTGGAACTATCTGAGAAGCGAGTCCCAGGGTAAACATACTTACAGCCGGACTTTCACTTTTACTAACCACACCTTTTACATAACCTGTAAGATCAGCAATTAGTTTATTTTTTTTATCCGTGAGTTCCAATACCATAGTATCCGAACCGGGGAATGATTTTATACTGTCCAGTTGTGCGAATACATAATTAATCTGTAAACTGCGATCACTGTACTCATTGATAAGATCCTGAATTTGCTTGCTGGCCGGAGATCCTGCAACTGAATAGTTCCTCTCCCTTTTAGACATATCCAATTCCACAGTGATTTCTTCCGCATCATTCACTACCAGAAAAACAGGTCCATCATCTACCGAAACTTCGTATACCCCCTCTTCTTTTGCCTTTGCATTTAATGTAACAGTACCTGATGCATCTTTTATTGTGGCAGAATCCAGAATAACCGGAACCGCATCAGATCCAAATGGAATTTCTTCAATTTGAATTCTACGGTTAGGCATTGGAGTTAGCTTATCTGCATTAGTAAACTTAACTGTAACCGAAAAATCACCTCCGGCCTTTTTGGTCTGGCAGGATGCCAGAATCACCAGCAGGATAACAACCATGCTGTTTATTGAACGGGAAATTTTCATACGCACTTAATTATTGATTTAGTTTTTGCTCTAATACTGCTGTTGTTGTTTTGGGATCTGCTTTTCCTTTCGATACTTTTTTCACTTCTCCCATGAATAAACCAATCAGTCCTTTTTTACCTTTTTTGTATTCAGCTACTTTTTCAGGCATTTTTGATAATACTTCAGCAACCCATTGTTCGATCTGGTCTTCGCCGGCATCCTGCAACAACTGAAGGGAGGTCGCAAGAGTAACAGGATCAGCAGCAGGCTGCTCCAGCAATCTTGGAAATAAACGGGAAGAGGCTGAAGAAAAACTAATCTTACCGGAATGTACCAATTCTACCAGCCTGGCCAGTTGCGAAGGTTCCAGTTTAAACTGATCAATGTTCAGATTATTTTCATTCAGCCAGGCTTTGATGGGACCCAGTATCCAGTTTGCAACAGCTTTGTATTGTTTTGTGAATTGAATGGTTGCTTCAAAATAGTGAACCAATTCTTTTTCATCACTTAGTAATCTGGCATCGTATGCGGGTAGCTGGTAGTCTTTCATATAACGCTGCTGGATGGCATCCGGTAATTCTGGCATCCCACTGCGAATAGACTCCAGTTGAGCAGCTGATATCACAAATGGCGGCAGATCCGGATCGGGGAAATAGCGATAATCGTTTGCTTCCTCTTTGGATCTAAGAGAGAAGGTTATCATTCGTTCCACATCAAAACTTCTGGTTTGTTGCTGAATGGTTTCTCCCCGCTCAGCCATTTCCATCATACGCTGCGCTTCTATTTCGATCGCTCTCTTTACATTTCGAATGGAGTTCAGGTTTTTAACCTCTACTTTGGTCCCCAACTTTTTTTCTCCCCTTGGGCGGATAGAAATATTGGCATCACAACGCATGCTCCCCTCTTCCATATTTCCATCACATATACCCAGAAAACGTACCAGCTTCCGGATCTCGGTTACAAAAGCGTATGCTTCTTCTGCACTATACATGTCAGGTTCGGATACGATTTCAATCAGTGGCACACCTGCCCGGTTGTGATCGATTGCTGTCTTTTCAGGATGCGCATCGTGAATGCTTTTGCCGGCATCTTCCTCCAGGTGGATATGATGCAGCTTTACGGCGCGCTCCACGCCATTTACCTGGATCTTTACTTCACCACCCTGGCAAATATTATTGATATGCTGAGAAGTCTGGTATCCTTTGGGTAAATCCGGGTAGAAATAATGTTTTCTGGCAAACCAGTTGGTCTCTGTGATTCTGCAACCACAGGCAAGGCCCATTTTCACCGCCGCCACCATGGCTTCCTGATTAAGCCTGGGCAGCGTTCCCGGGTAAGCAAGTGTAATCGGACTGATGTGGGTATTGGGTGCCCCCCCAAAGCTGGCAGAATCACCGCAAAACAATTTGGTTTGCGTGGATAATTGGGCATGTACTTCCAATCCTATGACCAGTTCATATTTATCCTCCAGTTGAATCGGTGCTTCCCGAATGCTTGCTTCCATGGCGCAAAGGTAGGGGGAATGAGAGAATGGAGGAATGGAAGAGGGAAGAATGGAAGAAGGGACAAAGGAACACGGATATGAAAAGGGTGGGTACCGGAAATCCGGCACCACCCTTTATTTCACTGTTTTTGAGGGTCAAAGTTCTGCAGTGCGAAGTTTGCGGGGAACTTTGAGTTCTACCTTTTGTGATTTACCATCACGCAGGTATTCGATGGGAAGGGTGAGCTTTTTAGCTTCACGTGCAGCACGGTTGCCATCGACCAGTTCATTCACACTATTAATTGATTTGCCATCAAAGGAAGTAATGATATCCCCTTCTTTAATACCGGCTTTTGCAGCCGCTGATTCCTCATCCACCTCCAACACTTTTACTCCTTTACCATCTTCAGTATCCTGTGCCTTGATGCCTAGTTTAGGCTGATTTTCATTCCAGTTAAAATTGAAATTCCGCCCTCTAAAGCCTTCCAAATTAAATTCTTCATTATCAAAAGGTATAACCATGGGCTCTCTGCCATTAAAACTGAATGACGATGCCCGCTGACCCAGGGTGGCTACCAGCTCAGCTGATTTTCCATCCCTCAAGTACCCTATTTTGATCTTTTCTTCCGGTTTGAATTTTCCTATGGCATCGGTAAGCGCCTGGGGTGATTCAATTTTGATATCGTTTATTTTGGTAATAATATCACCCTTTTTAAGTCCGGCTTTCTCCGCTGCACTTCCTTCTGTTACCTCCATAATGACCGCCCCGCGTTCCGATTTTTCAGTTGACACACCTAGAAATGCCTTGTTCATACCCCGGAATTCAATGATCCTGTCTTCCTCGACCCGGCCCTGCAAACCACCATCCTGAAAAGGGGATCGTGGTTGCCTTGGTATAGTCACCCGCATGGTATTTCCATCCCTTACAATGATATTCTTCTTAAGAATGGCTATTTCATCGTTATTAAATTCAGCCAGGGGTTTGCCATTTACTTCCACCTTATCATCCTTAATGACAATCGTCAGCTTCACATCCTTGCCTCCTTTGTCTCCCTTGTCTCCTTTGTCCCCCTTGTCTCCCTTCTCCCCTTTCCTCTTAATAATGATCTGATCATATTCCCCAAGTCCTTCCTTTTCCTTTTGCTGGGCAGATGCCGGCTGTGCCATAACCATCAGTATCCCTAAACCAGCGGCTGCAAACTGAATCGCTTTCATATTATTTTTCATTTACGGTGATTTTCGTAGATCAAATATAGGAGAAGTTTTCAATCTACGAAACATTTCGGAAATGTTAATTTCCCTATCATCGGTCGGGGACCGATGGGTTTACCAATGTGTGAGGCACTGTTCGGTCATGATAGAACTGTACCCTCCCTGGTAGGTTGGTATACGCCCAGATAGAGTAGCACCCGCCATGGCATTGCGGCGTGTTAGATCAGAGCAGGGAACGAATGGCGGCAATTACCGCAGGCAGGTTGCTGGCATCCTGTCCACCGGCAGTTGCCAGGTTTTTCTGTCCTCCACCCCCACCCTTGATCAGAGGCGCCACTTTTTCCTTAATAAGTTTACCTGCATCCAGACCACGGGCAGCCACCACCGTATCCGCAATGGATATCGCTACGGATGGTTTACCGCCAATATTGGCAGCCAATACCACCAAATAATCGTTCAGGTTATTTTTCAAATCAAAACATAGTTTTTTAAGCGCATCTGCATTGCCTACTTCTACGATATCGCCTATAAACGTTATGCCGTTTACGATTTCATCTTTCTTCAGCAACTCATTCCGGATACCAACCAGGGCACGGTTTTCGAGGGATTCCAGTTGCTTTTTTAACTGGGCATTTTCTGCCAGCGCGGCCTCAACTGATTTAGTTAGCTCCTTTGGATTTTTAAATGCCATCTTCACCGACTCCAATTGATCCACCTGCTCTGTCAGCCAACTTGAAAATGCACCTCCGGCAACTGCTTCCATTCTGCGTACTCCGGCTGCCACAGCAGATTCACTTACAATTTTAAAATACCCCAGTTCACCCGTCGCTTTTACATGTGTTCCCCCACATAGTTCAATGGAATACTTTGGGTCAATCGTAACCACCCGCACCAGGTCGGCATATTTCTCCCCGAAGAGTGCCATCGCGCCAGCGGTTATTGCTTCTTCTTTTGGCATTTCCCGGATTAGAACCGGCCAGTTCTCCCGGATTTTTTCATTCACCATTGCTTCAATTTGCGCCAATTCTTCCTCACTTAGTTTTGCGAAATGCGAAAAATCGAATCGCAATTGCCTTGAGTTTACCAGCGATCCCTTCTGTGCCACATGTGTACCCAATACCCCGCGCAGGGCTGCATGCAGAAGGTGGGTTGCGGAGTGATGCACTGCAGTTTCCTGACGCTTTGAAGCATCCACCCGCGCTGTTACAATACCGGTAATATTGACCGGCAATTTTTCCGATACATGTATAATAAGATCATTTTCTTTTTTCGTATCCACTACAGCGATTTCTTCACCCTCAAAGGACAACACCCCGGTATCTCCAACCTGTCCGCCGCTTTCAGCATAAAAAGGGGTTGCAGATAATACCAACTGGTAAGCTTCTTTCCCCTTTGCTTTCACCTTACGGTACCGGATGAGTTTTGTCTCCACTTCCAACTGATCATACCCTACAAATACTGAAGATTGATCTTCCTGGAAACTTACCCAGTCTTCGGTATCTACGACAGTTGCAGCGCGACTCCGTTCTTTCTGCTGTTCCATTTCCTTCCTGAATCCGGCCTCATCTACTTCCAATTTATTTTCCCTTGCAATCAACATCGTAAGATCTAACGGGAACCCATAAGTGTCGTATAATTCAAAAGCAGCTGCACCATCAATTGAAGTTGCTGATCCAGTCATTATATCATCCATTTTTTTCAATCCTTTCTCCAGCGTTCGCAGGAATGCTTCCTCCTCTTCTTTTACCACCTTAGTCACGAAATCCAGCTGTTGCTGTAATTCCGGGAATACTGTTTCAAATTGTTTTCCCAATACCGGCATCAATTGAAACAATAAAGGCTGCTTGTAATCAAGATAAGAATAGTAATAACGAACCGCCCTGCGAAGAATACGGCGGATCACATAACCCGCACCCGTATTCGAAGGCAACTGTCCGTCTGCAATCGTAAATCCAATCGCACGGATATGATCCGCAATCACGCGAAAAGCAATATCAGCACGATTATCGCTGAATCCATAGGTCTTGCCGGTGATTTTTTCCGTCGCAGCAATCGTTCCGGTAAATACATCCGTATCATAGTTCGATTGCTTACCCTGTAATACCCGCACCAGTCGCTCAAATCCCATACCTGTATCTACATGGGTAGCAGGTAGTGGCTCCAGGCTACCATCTTTCTTACGGTTGTATTGAATAAATACATTGTTCCAGATTTCAATTACCTGGGGATGATCCTTATTAACAAGTTCACGTCCTGGTACCTGCGCACGTTCTGCATCCGGACGGCAATCCACATGGATCTCACTGCAGGGACCACAGGGACCGGTATCGCCCATTTCCCAGAAATTATCTTTTTTATTTCCATACACGATATGATCCACCTCCACCAGCTGCTTCCATTTCGCCAGTGCAACAGTAGATGCAGGCAAATTCTCAGCGGGATCACCTTCAAAAACGGTCACGTATAACCGATCTTTTGGTATCCTGTATACTTCTGTCAGCAATTCCCAGCTCCATTCAATCGCTTCTTTCTTAAAATAATCTCCGAAACTCCAGTTACCCAGCATTTCAAACATGGTATGGTGGTAGGTATCCACACCAACCTCTTCCAGGTCGTTGTGCTTTCCACTCACACGTAAACATTTCTGGGTGTCCGCTGCCCTGGTATAAGGGGCTTTTTTATTTCCCAGGAAATAATCCTTGAACTGGTTCATACCCGCATTGGTGAACATCAGGGTAGGGTCGTTTTTCACCACAATTGGCGCAGATGGCACTATTACATGTCCCTTGGAAGCAAAAAAATCAAGGAACGCTTTTCTTATTTCAGCACTTGTCAACATAATTCGGAATGATTCTTGAGCGTATTTTTCGCCGCGCCTGCTATATTTGCGCAAAGCCGGTGAAAGTGGTGCAAAGCTAAGGAAATGGGCTGTGCAGGCATATATGAAAAAAATCAAATATTACTATAACCCGACAACCCTTCGATACGAGAAGCTTGAAACCCCCCTTCGGGTGAAGCTGCTTCGCGCCCTTGGTTTTATAGCCGGCTCCCTGGTTACTGCCCTGATTATAGTCTCCATCGCCTTTCAATACCTGGATTCTCCCAAAGAAAAAATCCTCCGTCAGAATTACGAGCGGGCCCGGGACAACTACGACCTGCTCAACATGCAACTAGGTAAGTTGAAGCAACAGATGACGGAGCTGGAGAAAAGAGATAATGAAATTTACCGCTCCATTTTTGAGGCCAGCCCGATCCCCGACAGCGCGAGAGTAAAGGAAATGGAAAAGCAGAAAGAGATCCAGCTGGTCCAGGCTATGGACGCAGATGCGCTGTATACCGATATCGTTGGTACCTTAAATAACCTGATCAAGCGGGCTGCCTATCAGCATAAATCCTACGATGATATCGAGGGATTTATTAAAAACAAAGAGATTCTGCTGGCCGCTACACCTGCTATTCAACCGGTAAGCAACTCAGATTTACGAAGGATCGCTTCCGGTTTTGGTTACCGCATTGATCCGGTTTATAAAACTGTAAAAATGCATGCGGGACTTGATTTTGCAGCCCCACAGGGAACCCCGATTTATGCAACTGCCAATGGAACCATCAAACTTGCAGGCAATACCGGAAACGGATATGGCAACCATGTCATTGTAAATCACGGATACGGATATGAAACCCTGTACGGACATATGTACCGGATCAAAGCCAAATCAGGTCAACGGGTAAAACGTGGCGAGATTATCGGCTATGTAGGAAGTACAGGAAAATCAACCGGTCCGCACCTGCATTATGAAGTGCACAAAAACGGGAAACGGCTCGACCCCGTTTATTTCTTTTACAACGACCTTACTCCCGAGCAGTACGATCGTTTGCTTAAAATGGCTGCCGCGAGTAACCAAAGTTTTGATTAAAGCGATACCATTTTGCGGCACGACCATTGTATCTTTATGCATCAATGGCGAAGGCATATCAACAAATCACCTTAGATTTTGGATTTCAGGAACCAGAAACTCCTGAGATAACTACCTTAACCACCGAGGTGGATGCCATTTCGCCTGAGCCTGCTTCAACATTAAAGGCCCCGGTTAAAATTGAGCAGACAACTGAAGCAACTGCGATCACGCTACGCCGTAAACCCGGCCGCAAACAAAAGGAGAAAACCTGGAAATCCGCCACCCCGGGCAAACGTGGGCGAAAATCATTAAAGGAAATAGCAGCCGAGGCCGACCTGGTTGAAATCCCCTCTGACGAGGAATTGTTCACCAAACAGTATTATAGTATCGGTGATGTGGCCAACATGTTCCGGATGAACCCGGCACTGATCCGCACCTGGAGCAATGAATTTGAGTCCATGCTAAAACCGCGGAAAAACCGCAAAGGGGACCGATTTTACCGGCCGGAGGATGTAAAATTCCTTCATCTTATTTATCACCTCGTACGCGTTCGGAAGTTTACCCTGGAAGGCGCCAAAGAACACCTGAAAGGACAAAAGAAAAAGATGGAAAACCAGTTCCAGGTGATTCAGAAACTGCAGCAGTTGAAAGCTTTCCTGCTGGAATTGAAAGCGAATCTTTGATTTAGTGTTGATTTGTTACTACCACTTCACGTGTTTCTCCTGCCAGTTCAATTTCCATAGATTCGAGCAGACGTAATATTTCAAGGTTGATGGTCTGCTTCAACTGATTGAACTCAGCCATGGGTATCATGCCGGTATAATATTCGGCAGTAACGATAAATGCATTGGCTGTAATATCACTCAGCAAACAGGAATAATTTTCAATCGCAGGATGACTTAGAATGGTTTTAATACCTGCCACTGCATGGTCCAGTTTTACGGTAGAGGTTTTCAAAGAAAGTTCCAGTCTTAAATCGGCCCTGCGCTGCGAACGCAAACTCAGATTATCCATAATGCTGTCCACCATCTGCTTATTGGGAACGCTTACATAGGTTTTCTGATCCGTTCTTAGCCTGGTACTCCTCAGGCCAATTCGTTCTACCGTACCTGTTATCTGCTGAACTTTTACCGTATCACCCACGTGAAACGGTTTGTCGAAAAAAATGATAAAAGAAGCGATCAGATTCTCAAGACTCTCGCGGGCAGCAAGGGCAAGAGCACCCGCAACGATAGAGAGACCTGCCAGGTAGGTAGTGATATCCTTATTGAAAGAAAAACGGATAACCAACAGAATACCAACTATAACCAAAACGGTCTTAAAGAATTCCTTGAAAAAAACAACCATCTGGTTGTCTGCCAGATCTTCTGTAAGATTGGCTCTTTGCTCCATCAGCATTGCAATGAAATCAATCATTCTGCGTAGTAACCAGATAAAAATAATCACCCAAATACCTTTTGCAATACTGGCAAGAATATCTCTGATTTCTACCTGGTAGATCTTTATATTCAATAAGGCCGGAAACTTCAGATTATCAAGCGCGATCATGGTAACCGAAACAATCAGGAATACCTGCATAGGCTGAAAAACCAGCTCTACAAATGAATGCTGATCAATTTTCCAGGACCTGCTTTTAATGATTTTGAAAATTATACGTGATAATACCCTGGACAGATAGCGCTTAAAAAGAATGGCAAGCAGGATGGTTCCTAAACAGATGATATACGCACGAACCGTATTCTCAAGGAAAACATAGTCCAAAACCTCCTTCATGTTGACATCCGATTTATAAACTGTAAATAAATAACCTGCCTTGCTTTAAAACATACAGATGATCCAGGCTGACCTGAACTTTACTTGCTTTTTCGAGCAGTTCCGGAACAGCCTGCTCCTTCAACTCCAAACTTCCGGGAACATAACTTTCCAACATACCCCCTTTCCTTCCCAATACCCTGTTCCCAATTACCTGTAAATCCGTCCATCCGGTTAATGCTACTTTGTTTTTAAGTGTACCAAAATAATCCAGTACAAAAAGACCTCTTGCAGGATCATAGAGATAAACCAACCTGCCTGCATCAGCAATGAACTGAGGTGAAGGTGGGTCATCCACAATAACCCTGAAATCCACAGTTTCACCAATCAGGTTACCATTATCATCCAGTCTTTTCAACCTTCCTTCCAATTCATCATATACCCAAACTCCATTATCAAAAGATTGCGCAATTGCTTTTGCCTGGAAAATCTGGTGCTTTCGAAGATCAATGGTTAAGCGATTATTCAAAAACCGGTCCAATACTACGATGGTACCAAAATCTTTATAGAACAACAACACTTTAAGCGGATTGGAAACATCCATGGAGTATAACTTACCATACCTGCGAACATCATTAAATACGCTGATGGAATCACCTTTGGGAGAAAGTTTTTTCATCTGTCCGGTTGCATCTAACAGGTACATATAACCGAGATTATCCACGGCAAAGCCCGTAAGGTTCTCTCCCACCACCTGTTTCAGGCGAAAACTGTCATTCAGGAAATGTGGATCAGCTGCCTGTACATACAGCCGAAGTAACAACAATCCCAGTAATAACAAGTTTCTCATGGTGTATAATATTCGAGACATAACGTAGTGCCGTCAAAAACAGCATAGGAATCATAGCGCAGCCAATCACCCAGGTTAACATAACGGCTCTGTTCATTCAATTTGAAATCAATGGGCAGGTGGCGGTGACCAAAAACAAAATAATCGAAACTCTCTTTCTGCAAAACCTCTTTGCAATATTGAATCAGCCACTCCTTGTCTTCACCCAGAAAAACTTCGTCCGACTGTCCGGTGGCCGCCCGACTTTTACGACTCATATAATTAGCCAGCCCAATTCCCCAACTGGGATGTAAGGCTCCAAACAACCACTGACAAAATTTATTCCTGAAAACTTTTTTGATGAATTTATACCCGTGATCTCCTGGTCCCAATCCATCCCCATGTCCAATCAGGAATTTCTTTCCGTTGAATTCAAACCTTTTCTCTTCGTAATAGACGGGAATATTGAGCTCCTGTTCAAAATAACCATCCACCCACATGTCGTGATTACCTACAAAAAAATGAACCGGTATACCTTTATCAGTAAGGGATGCGAGTTTACCCAACAATCGCACATATCCTTTTGGAACCACCGTTTTGTACTCATACCAGAAATCAAAGAGATCTCCTACAATGAACAACTGCCCCAGCTCAGGTTCAATCCGGTTCAGAAACTGAACGATTTTTTTTTCACGAATGAGACTCTGCGTATGATCAGGCGCTCCCAGGTGAAAATCCGAGATAAAATATATTTTCTTTCCAGCTTCCAGTTGCATGCCCGCAAATATACTATTATCCCTTTTCGCGCCGGTATTGCAACACATCACCACCTGGGATTAGTGGTCTTCCGGTAACATCACCATTAAACCAGTAAATCCAGGCTTCGGTGGATTGGCCATTGGCTGATTGAATAGTAGCAATCTCCCTTTTATACAAGGCGGGTTCACCTTCCTCCGGAGCCACTCCCTCATAATCATCCAGCTGGGCGATCGCCCAATCCCAGTCTGCTTCCGGCTTTAACCGGTATAATTCTCCGAATATCCAGTTGTCCTCCATTGAAGGAATGGCCGCAGGATATTCTCCCATATCGTATAATACACCGCGCACTTTTCCTTCAGCAACAAAATCAAAATGCTGGCTGATATAAGAGTAAGCCGGATGATGAAAACCCCTCCGCAGGGATCCGTAGACAAACAATAACATGGATAACAGGTTTAAGAATTATCAAGAAGAAAAAGATAGACTTCCTTCGGACCATGAACTCCCACTACCAATGTTTTCTCAATATCTGCTGTGCGACTTGGGCCGCTGGCAAAGCTGATAAAGGAAGGTAGACTGGTTCCATATTTTTCTTTCAAAAGCCGAAGTCCGTCTTTGATATCATAGACCAACTGACTGGTTGTAGCTATGCATATATGTACCGGAGCATATACACTGGAGGTACGGCCACTGGCCTGTGCACTGCTCAGAACAATGGTACCGGTTCTGGCTACCAGGCACTCACAACCTGTAATTGCGGCATCACAATTCTTTAAAGCCTCAGGCGACTGATCTTCCAGCAAAACTGAACGAACCGCTTCTTCGGTTATGCCTGCCCGCAAATCTTCTTCCCTGCAATAAATTTTCTGAAAATTTTTCTGTTTGGCAAGCAGCGCCAGTTGTAATTCCAACTCCTGCTGATTCAGACAAAAAACAAACTTACCCTGTAATTTCCCGAACTGCTCGGCAAATAAAAGATCAAGATCATCAGGTGCAGGCTGAAAAACGGAATTGTTTCCTTCGCTGGAAGGAAATGGAAGAGGCGTTGATTCACTCAACGCCTTCCTTATTTTTTTTAAAATTGATTCTTTGGATGCAGCCGCTTTCATGACTATCAGGCAATACTCGGTGACTCGTCCACTTCCAGTGTTTTCTTTTCTTCATATGGACGCTTTCCGATCAGTTGCTCCACGTCACTCTGGAAGAGTACTTCTTTATCCAATAATTTTTCTGCAAGTATCTCCACCTGCTGTTTCTTCTCGGAAAGAAGTTTCTTCGTCCGGTCATAAGCCACATCTATCAGCTTTCTTACTTCCTCGTCAATGAGTTTGGAAGTTTCTTCTGAATAGGGCTTAGTGAAAGAATTTTCATTTTGTGGATCATAGAAACTTACATTCCCCACTTTCTCATTCATTCCATATACAGTTACCATGGAATAAGCTATCCGGGTAATCTGCTGCAGGTCATTCTGCGCACCGGTTGAAATTTTATTGAAGAAAATATCTTCAGCCGCCCTTCCGCCCAATGTCATACATATCTGATCCAGTAACTGATCGGTATTGTAGAGATACTGTTCTTTCGGCGTGTATTGTGCATATCCCAATGCTGCCGTACCTCTTGGTACAATGGTTACTTTCAATAGCGGATACGCATGTTCCAGGTACCAGCCACAGATAGCGTGGCCTGCTTCATGGTAAGCAATGATCTTTTTTTCATCAGGAGAGATAATCTTGTTTTTCTTTTCTAATCCTCCGATAACACGATCCACCGCATCCTGGAAATCACCCATGTCCACCGCTTCCTTGCCTTTACGGGCAGCGATCAGTGCGGCTTCGTTACAGATGTTGGCGATATCCGCTCCTGCAAATCCGGGAGTCTGCTCTGCCAGTTTATGAATATCCACCTGCTCGGAAACCTTGATTGGTTTCAGGTGCACTTTAAAAATCGCTTCACGACCTTTTACGTCCGGCTTGTCTATGGTTATCTGACGGTCAAATCGTCCAGGCCGCAACAATGCGGTGTCCAATACATCCGGACGGTTGGTAGCAGCCAGTACGATGATCCCGCTTTCTCCACTGAATCCATCCATTTCAACCAGCAACTGGTTCAGGGTACTTTCTCTTTCATCATTGCTCATGATCGCATTTTTACCCCGTGCGCGACCAATTGCATCAATCTCATCAATGAAAATGATACAGGGCGCTTTTTCACGGGCCTGCTTGAACAGGTCGCGTACCCGACTGGCACCTACACCCACAAACATTTCGACGAAATCTGAACCACTCAAACTGAAGAAAGGTACCTGCGCCTCTCCTGCCATTGCTTTTGCAAGCAGGGTTTTACCAGTTCCCGGAGGGCCTACCAGTAATGCTCCTTTAGGTATCTTTCCACCCAGGTTGGTATATTTTTTTGGATTCTTAAGGAAATCAACGATCTCCATTACTTCCACCTTAGCTTCATCGAGGCCCGCAACATCGTTGAACGTTATGTTTACTTTGGTACCCTTATCAAATAACTGGGCCTTGGACTTTCCTATATTGAAAATACCACCCGGACCAGCACCGCCGCCTGCACCACCGCCCATTTTCCGCATCAGGAGTACCCAGATAAGCACGATAATGAAAATTGGCAATACGAACTGGAAGATAGGAGCTAACCAGTCGCCCTCTGTTTCATCGTATCGGGGCACTTCATTCACCTGGGGATTCTTAGTATAAAAATCTCGCAGGTCGTCGGTAAAGATTTCCGGTTTGGCGATAGTAAATTCGAATTGAGGGGCTTTATCACTAAGGGTAGCATTGAACCCTTTCGGTAATTTTTCCTTGTAAAAAGGTTTGGAAAGACTGTCGGGTTTTATATAAACACGAACCAGGTTCTTATTGCTGATCAACTCGATTTTGGCAACATCACCTTTAGCAAGCATTTCCTTAAACACATCAAAGTTGATACGTTTGGCGTCCGGAGTAAAAGAACTGAACAGGTTAAATCCAAGCAGGATTACCGCCAGCGCTCCCCACACCCAGTAAATATTAAAACGGGGTCCCCGGCGCGGATCATTTCCACCTCCATCCATTCTCGGCCTCATCCGGTTAAATCCTCCCCTGTCGTTTGATTTCAGATCTTCTTGTGACATATTTTAGATAACTATAAATATTTAATGCTTATGTGCCGTCTTTGTTCAAATGAAGTGGTTAAACTTATGACTCGTAATTGGTCATAGGTGCATCGCTCCACATTTCTTCCAGTTTGTAAAAGCGGCGGATTTCAGGTTGCATAATATGCACCACCACATTTACATAGTCGATTAATATCCATTGGGCTGATTGCTGGCCTTCATGCCGGTAGGGCGCTTCTCCCAGGGTTTCTTTTACTGATTGTTCAACGGAATCGGCTATGGCTTTTACCTGTGTATTGGTGCTGGCCTCGCAGATCACAAAGAAATCGGCAACAGCTTCATGAATCTTTCTGAGATCCAGGGAAACAATGTTTTCTCCCTTCTTATCCTGGATAGCCTTTATGATGGTGGTCAGGATTTTGGAATTTTTGGTAAGGCGAGTCACACTACTGCGTTGACGTGAAGCTAAAGCTGACAATGGTTCCAATAATCTATTCTTTTAGTGAACTAAAAACTGAAAATACTACATTCGTCCCGATCAAAAGTACTAATCTTTTGCGCAATCCTATGCCTCATTATCCTATAGGACATAAGCTTACTATTCTGGACTCCGTAGACAGCTCCAACAACTATGCCATGGGCCAGGTTCAGTTACGAAAGGCAGAACATGGATCGGCTTATTTCGCACTCGAACAAACAGCAGGAAAAGGACAAAGAGGGAAACAATGGCAAAGTGAGCCAGCCACCAATATCATGGTAAGTATAGTGTTGGAAACCAGTCAGCTGGCGAGTTCGGACCTGTTTTACCTAAGTATGGCAATGGCGCTGGGAGCCCGCGACTGGCTGGCGAAGCATACCGGAGAGGAGACCCGGGTTAAGTGGCCGAATGATCTTTTCTGGCGTGACAGAAAGGCAGGCGGTATCCTGATCGAAAACAAATGGTCTGGTTCAGAATGGCAGTTTGCTATAGTTGGACTTGGCATCAACGTAAACCAGGTGGTATTTGAAGAAACGGGTCGGAAACCGGTTTCTCTTCGGCAGATAACCGGAAAAACCTATGATTTGATGGAGGAGACCCGTAAGCTATTTGAAAACCTGGAGCTCCGCTGGAAGCAGTTGCTAGATGGAAAAAGATCTAAACTGCATGAAGATTACCAAGCTTATCTGTTCGGAAAAGGAAAAATCTGCCGCTTTCGCAAGAATACGATTGTTTTTGAAAGCCTGGTAGTTGGAGTGGATTCGAACGGCGAGCTCCTGACCAGGGATAAAACCGACCGCCGATTCCGGGTCGGAGAAATAGAATGGGTATAATCAGGTTAGTTTTTCTGACTGGGCGAAATTGGGTAGGAAAGAATACCTATCCTCCAGGAATGGATCCTGCTCTGCTTCGCGGGCCTCCACTTCAAAACGGTTCATATAGTAGCCTTTTCTAACGGATTCCACCAGGTATAGAAAAAGGAAACGGATCCAGCCATATTGCCGGAATTGCCGGATGTGCGCCAATTCATGCCGCAACCAGCGTTTGTTTCGCAGAAATTCCTGGTGATGTGTGTTGTAAAGATGGACAGTTCTTCCCAGTACCATTGCCATCTTATCAGCTTTCATTCGTTTGGCCGCCAGTTTTGCCCAAAAAGAATCTTCCTTAATATAAAAGGTGTCAGCCATATGTATCCACGATGTTAATACATTGTGCCTATATCTGACTGACACCAACCGAAAATTATTTTAGTGTGATATCAGCCCACTGCCAGGCTTTCTGGAAACGGGATTGCACTTCTCCTGCTTCAGCCATTTTCCCCTGGCCAGTCAGCGCTTTTTGAAGGCCATGTAAAGCCCATCCATTTTCCGGGAAGGTTTCCAGGTCCTCCCGATACACTTTCTCAGCTGCCACAAACTGGCCGGATTTTATCAACCAGCTTCCTAATCGTAAGCGATTGGAAAAAAACCAGTCAGGTGGTTCATTGTAATTCAACTGATCTTCCAGTTGAATTGCCTCTTTGAATTGTGTTATGGCCAGATCCAGTTTTCCCTGCCGGGCGTTCAGTTCTCCTTTCAGAATGAGAACCGCCATATCTACCAATTGCTGGGCCGGGTTCATATCCCAGATTATTTGCTCCTTTAAAGTCCCCTCTGCAGCAATTTTTTCCAGGGCAGTAAGTTCCAGGCTGGCACTTTTATAATCCGATTTACCCGCAAACGCCAATCCTCTTGCATAGTGCCAGATTGCTTTGGGATACTTCAATGACTCCCCGGGCATGGGTAACCGAAGAATTTCTTCCCATTTTTCTAGCTGGGCCAGCACATAATAGGGGATACTGTAGAAATGCTGAACCGTGATGCTCTCTGCCAGGTTTTTTTTATCAGTCTTCCGCGAAACCATCCAGGCTGCATCAATGGCTTTTTTTGAACTTCCTTCCAAAAAGGCACAGGCTGCCAGAAAATGAATATTATGCGGATACAGTAACATTGGATAAAATCCCTGGGCACGGCACTGACTTATATACACACTATCTGAAGCGGAAGCTTCTTCATTTACCAATACCCCTTTATGATAATCACCTGTACGGATATAAGTATGAGAAGGCATGTGTACCAGGTGACCATTCCCCTTTACTAATGAAGCCAGTTTATCCGCAAAGGGAAGCGCTTTCTCTGGTTCCCTGGAAGCTTCCGTTGCATGAATATAATAATGAATGGCGCCGGGATGATCCGGCCATTTTTTCAATACGGATTCAATTACAGAAACGGTATGACTGGTCCATGGTTGCGCTGTTCCGTCTTTTAGCCAGAAATTCCAGGGATGCTCATTCATCAGTGCATCTATATACAGTACCGCTATCTCCTCACTGGAAGGATGCAATTCATACAATTCCTTCATTGCCTTTACATATGCGGCATTGTATGGGGTCATGTTTTCAACCGGAGTAGCTGGAAAACGCAGTGCCAGCGCATTAATCAGGCCCTTTTCCAATTCTGTTGCAGTCAGGCTTCGGGACTTTGCATTTTGGATAGCTTCATTGATATCTTTTAATGCACCGGGATTCAATGCAGCATTGTAATTGGGCCCAAGCACCATAGCAAGCCCCCAATAGGGCATTGCAGCAGTTGGATCCAGGCGGATCGCGGTTTTAAAGGATCTTCCCGCCTCTCCATGATTAAAAGCATACAACTGACTCAATCCCTGGTCAAAATACAGTTGGGCTGAATCCACCTTGGTAGCTATTGCTAAATGAACCAATTTAAATTCCCGAATAAGCGGCCCATGATCATCACTCATCAATGACCAATCAAGCGCAGGAGCACAAAATACGGGAATGCTGGATATAGCTGGTTCATATTGTTTGCTACCAGGTTCCCCGGAGGTGAAAAAATAAGCCAACCCAAGGCACAATGCCAGTATAAGCACACTTTTCATGATAAATGGGTTTTAGTGATTAACAATGTTTCATAATGGAAGCAAATGGTTGTTGACCACATAGTCTCCTATCTTATTTCCCATTTCCTGGCCTGCATCACAGGCAAAACGGAAATGAATTCCGGCACTTACTCTTGAATCTGCATTTTCATCAGCAGCCGCCAGGAAACTAACAAAAGTCTTAACCAAACCTTCAGGACCGGTAGTCGAAGTCATACTAAAGCCGGTGTTTTTGCCTAGTAACTTGGTGAGTACGGTAGCACCAGCATTTCCAAGTACACTATGGGTAGAAGGGTAATCCTGAACCGGAGGTGTCGGCATCAGTGGATCCCAGGTCAAATCTACGACAGTTTCTGTATTTCCATCCTGACCCGCATTCCGGATAGCAGTGTAGGGTCTCCATAAATTATAATGAAACTTGGAATCCCAACCTGCAGTATAAGAATCAGCCAGCGCCATATTAACCAGTGCCATGACTCTGGCGGATTCAATAAGTCCCAATTTTTTCTCAGCTATCGCTACCCTGGCCACCCTGTTCCATCCCATCTCTGAAAATTCGTACCAGAATTGTGCCTGCTCAGTTTGTTCAGCGGTACGAATAGTACTTTGTAACTGTCCGCGTAATTGAACCTCCTTAAATGCCTCCGTATACTCATCGCTGTTTAAAGCAGGTGGAGGAACGGAGCGAAACTGGTCCTGCTTCTGCAATCCGAATAATTTCATTGTTTTCCAATGGGGGGCAAAAATGAAATTGAAAGGCGGAACCAACTGATAAACTCCAGCTGAAGAAGACGGCTCTATCGGGGCGATAGGATCCTGAAAAGCACCATCATCTGCCCGAATTTGAAGCATGGCTGCTGCTGCCGCCTTACCTAATGCGATTCCATTTGTTTTAGCATCCGTATCCGGAACCTGCTGAATAGATACATTCAAAATAGAATCAAGTGCGCTTTGTTTATCCGGGAAATTACCAACCAAAACTTCATGAGCTGCAACAGCGGCTGCTACAGTTGGATCCGCTTTTTCATTTTTCCCAAAATAAGCATAGGATCTATAGGTAGGTCTTGCCGCATTGATAGCATCATGCATAGCCAGGTGCACCATGGCACCAATTCTTGATGCAAGCAGGGAATGCTGATAAGAAGGACCACCCATGGCTATTACAATTGCTTCATTCCAATCAAGGATAACTTGGTTGGAGTAAGGGTCTTTAATTACTTCCGGCGCATCGTGCCGGTTACAGGAAGAAATCGCTATGGCGCCTATTGCGATAACGACCATAAATTGTTTCAACTTTTTCATACGTGATGGTTTAAAAATTAAGACACAAAGCTGCGTTTTCCATCCTCCTTTATCAATCCCCAATCACGTGAAATCCCTACCCTATTCCGGTGAAGTCCTGATAAGTTCAAGGAATGCAAGCATATCTCCAGCAACCTGACCTGGTCTTTCCCAATGAACTGCGTGACCGGTTTTTTCATAACGCATCAAATAGGCATTTGGGAATGCTTTCAATAATCTGTCCTGATCGTCTTTCAGGGTCTGTTGATCCGCTTCTCCCCAAATTAGTAACACCGGTTTTTGATACCTGATTAAGGATGTTTCGTAAGACGCATTTACTAAGCCTTTCAGGGTTTCTCTCCATACTACTGCGTTGAGTTTTTTACTCTCTGATATCACCGTTTTCATAAATGCTGCCGGAAGTTTGCGAGCAAGAGTACTAAGTTGAAAATCGCGAATAAAATCCGGATCAACCGGATCCTTCAGTGCTTGCGTTGCTTTGAGTAAATCTGGTATAAATTCCTTGTCCTCAAAAGATGCAAATGCTGCCAACAATATTAATGAAGATGTTCGCTCTGGATATTGCAATGCCATTCTCATGGCAACACTGGCACCCATTGAATGGCCGACAACAACAACTTTATCCAGGTGTTGCTGATTCATAAAATAAATGATGTCTTCAACCATCTCGTCCTGAGAATATCCTTTTTCAGGCTTTGGTGAATTACCATGACCACGCAAACTCACTGCAATACAGTGAAATTCATCAGGCAACTCATTAATCAGCCTATAAAATGAAAACCAGGAATCGGAATATCCGTGCAAGAACAATACTTTAACCGGATTACCTTTTCCTTTTTCGTAAAAATCCAGTTTAACTGGAAGAGAAGCGTGTTGGGCATGCAAATTCTGGCCCATGGTTGCAAACAGGAGCAACCAGCAGAAAACTACTGATTTCATGTTGATAAGATTTAAGTATGAAAAAAAAGTTACACGATTCGTTGATTGATTGCCTTTGCCACCATTTCGGTTAGAGAAGCGACATGGAGTTTTTCGTATATTTTTTTCACATGTGAGCGAACTGTTTCGTAGCTGATATTTAATTCTGCTGCGATCATTTTATAACTCAGCCCATTTACAAGACAGGACAGTACATCTTTTTCTCTGGCAGTCAGATGGTAATCAGGTGCCTGATCAGGCCGAACATGTTGTGGTATGGATTGTAGTTTGGTCAGTACTTTCCGGGCTATTGAAGGCGACATGGGAGAACCTCCAAATTGAAGCTCCCTGATAGCATCTACCAATTTTGTATTCAATTGATTTTTCAGGATATAACCAGAAGCCCCTGCACAAATGCTATCAAAAACCCGATCATCGTCTTCAAATACCGTTTGCATAAGAACCTGGATATTTGGAAATTCCTGCTTAAGCTTTATCAGGGCCGCTATGCCGGTCATGCCAGGCATTTCAATATCCATTAACACCACATCCGGTTTGGATTCTTTTACATCATCTACACAGTCCAATACATGACAATAAGCGCCAACGACCTGAAAATCCGGAACAGTTTCCAATAACATTTTAATACTCTCCCGAATATTTTTATTATCGTCAAATATCGAAATGCGTAGACTCATTGTTGGTGTGTTCTTACAAATTTAAAAAAGCAAAATTTGCCTGCCTATCCCCAAATCAGGTGAATGTAAACCATAAAATAAGGGTAGTTCCCTTTCCCGGTTCAGATTGGATTGTTATTTCACCGTTTAGTTCACGTGCCCTGTTTTTCATATTATTCAAACCATTACCAGACAACGATACCCTGTTGGAACTTCCAACTGTACCCTGATCAAAACCTTTTCCATCATCCCTGATTTCCATCACGACCTTATTACCGTTTCGTTTGATTTCTATTTCCAGGTTGGATGCTTCACTGTATTTAACCGCATTATTCACAGCTTCTTTGAAGATTAAATAGAGATTTTTTCGTTGTTCCATTGACAACAGAACTGTTTTCAATTCCGGCTGGGAATGCAATCCAAAGGAAATACCTGCCGATTTTAATAAGGGCCGCGCAAAGGAATCCATCCGCTGAAGAATTTTTTCCATCGTGTCGTTTCGTGGATTTATAGCCCAAACAATATCATTCATATCTGATATCATTTCTCCGGAAATACGACCAATCCTCAGAAGGGTATCCTCCAGTTCCCACTCTTTATTTTGTTCTTTATAAATTTTAGCAACCTGGCTATAAACAGATATACTACTTAAAGTGGATCCCAGGTTATCATGTAAATCCTGCGCAATCCGGTTCCGAATAGCCTGCCTTTTCAATAATTCGTTTATACGATAGCGGTATATTGAATATATTACTGAACCTGCAACAACCGCCAGCAAGAAATAAAACCACCATCGTTGCCAATAAGGAGGAATGAGGTTTAACTCGATTACCGTGGCGTTATTTTTCCAGATACCCGGGATCGTGGATGAACGAACCATAAACTGATATTGACCAGGAGGTAGTTGCTGGTAGGCAGTTTTCAAATTCGTTCCTGCGTCCATCCAGCCGGGATCTATGCCCACTAATTGATATTGATAATACACTTGCTGTTGGTACCAGGGCGCAGAGTAATGAAGTGTGATATAATTCTGGTGATGCTTTAGTCGGATCCTTTTTTCTCTTTGGAATAAATGATAAATAGATGAATCAAAAACGCTGAAATCTGTCAGCAGAACGGTTGGATGCATTACTGGCTGCTGCAGAGAATCCGGATGCAATCGAATAAAAAAATCAGTCCCCCCCATAAGCAAATAGCCGCTTGAATCAATTTTCAACCGGCCTGTTAGCTGACCATTATAAACCCCCAGCATATTTTCAAAAGATCGAACCTGGTCCGATTCCGGATCATAGGCGAAAAGTTCCCCGTTTCCAATCATCCAAACACGTTGTTTGGCATCAATGCAAATCGTTTCCAGCAAATTTGGACTGTTTCTAATGTGCCGGAAAGTTTGTGTACCTGGCTTAAAACAATTTAGTCCGCCTCCGTAGGTAGCCACCCAAATATTTCCTGATTCATCAGCTACTACATCATTCACATGATTGTTTGAAAGTGAGTTGGAAAGCTCCGGGTTATTTATGTAATAACGGAAGGACTTTTTACTTCGATCCCAATAGCCCAATCCCTGTTTTGTACTTGCCAGCCAGATAGTACCATTTTTATCCTTATAGATCTTATGAATGAGATTGTCTGCAATATTAAAGCGCTGAATTATTTTTTTTCCGGTATCACCCCTACTAATCCATACGCCATCTTTAAAATTGTAATAAGTAATAAAATGACCATAAGGAGAAACGAGTAGTGCGGGCTTATTGTCAATTGAATCTTCTTCAATAGAAACGACCCTGGAAGCGATCAATTTTTTCATTACCATATCCTTTTCTGTTCCTGCTAAAGGAACCAGGCTGTTTGCACGAGACTTCCAGGTAAATAAACTTATATCAGTTCCGATATAAACTATACCATTCACTGATTTATACAATGCAGTTATAGCAGGTTGTTTCTGGTTCCATTTGGCAGGAACAACCTTTAGTGAATTATTGCTCCATTCGAATAAACCGTTCTCTGAAGCAATCCATATTCGGTTGTCAGAAATTGGCAGAAAATCATACACCTGACCAATTGTACTTCCAGAATGGGCAGGTAGTTTAATGGGTGTAAGTCTGGATTTATCTGCCTGTGTATATAGACTGATCCCTTCAGAGGTCCCAATCCAAATATTGTTTAATGGATCCTTATATAAACAATGGATAGTATTGGATGCCAGGTCGGAATCGGTATTCTTTACTGAAGTCCATTTCCCTGATTTTGTATCATAAATAAGCAATCCTGATTTTTTGGTTCCTACCCAAAGCGAATGCGGACCCTGATTCACAAAACAGGTTGCTTCATCTGCTTCATCCAGTTGTTTTAATGGCATAACGACTGGTTTATTCAATAAATCACCAGCACTACCCTTATAAATCGTAGGATCCCAGGAGGCCATCCATACATTCAATTCAGTATCCGTATAGATACTGGTAACCGTTACATGGGGCAGTTTTTTATATGGATTTATATATTCGGGATCATACCATATTTGAAGTGATTTTGGATCCAATTTAAAAAACCCTCCACCCTGTGTGCCGGCCCAGATCAGCCGGTTTTGGTCATAAGAAATATCAGTAATGGTTGATCGAAGCGGACTGTTTATCCTGGTAAACTTTTCCTTGCTGATATCAAACTGAACAATTCCGGCACCACTGGTCGCCAACCAGATTTTACCACTGGTATCGTATAAAACGGCATTGATCGTATTGACTGGAATTGAACTGCTGTCTCCAGGTAAATGACGAAAATTTTTGAATCGATGAGAGGGTTCAGCATTACGGTCATACCGGCATAATCCCCCATCTCCTGTTGCAATCCAAAGCCTTCCATCTTTATCTTCACACAGATCCTGGATGATATTACCACCAATACTCTGTTTATTCCCTGGTTCATGCTGAAAAATAGTAAAGGCATTACCATCGAACCGATTGAGTCCGTCGTCGGTACCTACCCAGGTAAAACCCAGTTGGTCCTGAAGAATACAATTTACCCTATTATTCGATAAGCCATGTTCTATGCGTATTGTTCTGAACCGAAAGGCAGTATGCTGCCCATACGCTTGCATGAAAAGCAGCCATAAAACAGGTGGAAGCAGAAAACGTGACATTCTAAACTGACACTAGACAGTACAAAGTAATCAAATAATGCCAGTTCGGATGCTCCCCAAAAACGGGGATCTGTCAGCTTTTATAAAAAGCAAGAATTTCCTCTGCGTGCTGCTTGCTTTTGGGTTTCAGATACACTTTTTCAATGATCCCTTCTTCGTTGATTAGAAAGGTAGTTCTGTGCAGCCCCATATATTTACGACCATACAATTGTTTCTCCCCCCATACTCCATACTTCTCAATGATGGAATGTTTTGTATCTGCTATCAGAGGAAAGGGCAATTGATGACGTTCTTCAAATTTTTTATGACTGCTAACTTCATCCGGTGAAACCCCGATCACCTGGATTCCATTTGCCTGGAGGATGTTGTAATTATCCCGCAGATTGCAGGCTTGCACTGTGCAGGTTGGTGTCATATCCTGCGGATAAAAATAAAGGGCTACTTTTTTTCCTTTAAAATCAGCAAGTTTTACTGTTTTCCCATTCTGATCTTTTCCACTAAATGCCGGCGCCTTAACACCCGCCTCCAATTTATTCATAGAGTACTTTTTGTATCCTTTCCTCCCTCTTCCATTCCTCCATCTTCCATTCCTCCCTTCTTCCCTACCTCCTTATCCTCCACTTCTCTTCCCTTTCATTACCCGCTTCATCAACTGCTACGATTCTTAGTTCATGGTCACCAGGAGGACAATGTTCATCGAACACGTAAATAAAGTTTTTTCCTTTGTCGTTTGTAAATCTGATCCACTTCCCATCCAGTTCTGTTCTCAACACTTTCCATTTCCCAAAATTGTCGTTAACGGTAAAAACAACACGCGATGCCGCCGAAAGGTTGGCTCCATCTTTGAATCCGACAGGGATAATTTCAGGTGCCGTGGTATCAAGAACTAATTGAAAGGATCCAAATTCACGGAATCCGGCAAGCGCCCAATCTTCTTCCCAGCTAACTTTCTGAACCTCCTTGCGGGTGCCGGAAATTCGTTGCATGATTACTTTCGATTTATGAAAATCCGTAAGAGATTCGGTCAACCGGATCCGCACCATCATGGCATCCTGCAGCGGAATGGAAGGAGTTCCAATCGTATGGATGGAAGAAACCACACCAGATCCCATTGCAGGTTGTTTTCTGTGAACCAGGCTGACAGAATCATACAGGGTTCTTTCCCCAATGATAAACTCACATTCCTCCGACTCGAAGATATCTACCATCATTGGGTAAAAGCGTTTACCTGGCAATACCTGTCCGGGTGCATGAACTCCATTGAATTTTACCGGCACTTTAACCCTGCTTGCATTTCCATAGGCATCTTTTACCACGATTGATAATTCATGAACCAGCCCATCTGATAAATCCACCACTCCATCACCATTAAACCGGGTATAAACCGAATTGATATAACCCGGCAATTCGCTCATATGCTGCAGGTAAGGGCCACCCCCCTGTTTTGTTTTATAATCGATATGCGCATTCAGGTAACGGGTGGCATCATAGCTGATCTGATCCATCCGGAAACCAACTACCGGTTGTTGTTCATCAAAGAGTACTGCTTCAAAAACACCATTGAGGTTGGAAGAACCGGTATGCGTGTCATAGGTAGTTAGTGCCAGACTTACTTTGGGTGTGCTAACCGTTTGTAAGACCGTACTGTATTCTCCATTGCCCTTGTTAACTACTGGTACAAGCCTGGGCGATTGTTCATAGACCGATTTGGTTCTATCGTAGATAGCTACCCGAAGAATAGTGGGCTTGGTCTGGTCTGCCAACGGAAAACCAAACAACATCGGATTCAGATTGACTTCATCAGAAGTTCGTCTGATCTCAAAATGCAGATGTGGTGCCTGTGATCCTCCGGTATTACCGCTGTATGCCAGCAACTGGCCTTTTTTGACAGGAAACCTTTCGGCAGGAACTTCATCGTTCAGATACCAGGATTCTTTCCTGTATTGCAACTCTTTCACCCAATTTTCCAATTCCGGAAAAAAATCATTCAGGTGACAATAAACCGTTGTATACCCATTTGGATGATTCACATAGATGGCTCTTCCGAATCCGCCAGGTTCTACTTTGATCCGACTGATATAGCCCTCCGCCGAAGCAAACACTTTCAGGTTTTCACGGCGTTCCGTTTTAAGGTCAAGCCCCATGTGATAATGATTGGGACGGAGCTCACCGAAATTTCCACTCAGGCTGATGGGGATGGAAAGTGGATTACTGAAATAAGCTTTTGGATAATCCGGACTGGACGGAAACTGGGCCCGGACCAAACTGCTAAGAAAAAGGGCCATCAGGGTAAGTCGAATCATCGGCTTTTTTTTGTTGAAGCTGCAAAGATAAGCAGGGAAGGGGGGAATGGAAGAGGGGAAAATGGAGGAATGGAAGAGGGAGGAATGGAACGTAGAAATTTTTTAGTTGTTTAAACAACTTGTTAAATTAAAATAAATGATAGGTTTAGGTATGGCTTTTGCAAACATGGAACAGCGTTTGTTGTTATTTGTGTGTCTAAACAAGGAGGCTTGACTGGCAGCAATTTTTTAAAGGTTAAATAGAATGGTATGAAAAGATTCCAACAAAAAGCAGTAGTGATGGTGGTAATGGTAGTGGGATCCCTGATCGGGGCTTTTAAAGGTCAGGAGGCCCGCCAGAAATGGATGTTCAGAATCCTGAGTAAACAGGAAGAAAAGCAATCCCGTGCAATCCGCAAAGCGGAAGTACGCAAAGGGAAGGTTTTGCTGGATGACATCGAGATGGCAGCATATCACAACAGTTAATGCACCTCTTCCACATAAAGCAGGCCTTCACTACGGTGAGGGCCTTTTTTTATGCCTATTCAGGGCTGCGCCCGCCGGAGTTTGTGATGGAGCGTGAAAATTAATCAGGGAAAATTGCTTCCCGGACCGTACTTTTGCGCAATTTATTTTTCCGCAACCATGCCAAAAGACAATTCCATCAAATCTGTTCTGATCATCGGTTCAGGACCCATTATCATCGGACAAGCCTGCGAATTCGATTATTCCGGAACCCAGGCTGCACGTAGTTTACGCGAAGAAGGGATTAAGGTAATCCTGATCAACAGCAATCCGGCTACGATCATGACCGATCCCATGATGGCCGACCGGGTGTATCTTCTCCCTTTGACAGTAGAAAGTATTGAACAGATCCTGGAAGAAAACCAGATTGATGCAGTATTACCTACCATGGGTGGACAAACCGCGCTCAACCTGGCCAAGGAAGCAGAGGACCTCGGAGTTTGGGAAAAATATGGCGTACAACTGATTGGTGTAGACATCAAAGCCATTGATAAAGCCGAAGACCGTGAAAAATTCCGCCAATGGATGATTCAACTCGGAGTACCGGTAGCTACCGCCAAAACAGCCAACAGTTTCCTGGAAGGAAAAGAATTTGCCCAGCAGATTGGTTTCCCCCTGGTAATTCGCCCCTCCTTTACCCTGGGTGGAACCGGCGGTGGTTTCGTGCATGATAAAGAAGACCTGGATGAAGCCCTAAACCGTGGATTGCAAGCCTCCCCTATTCATGAAGTACTGGTTGAACAGGCCGTACTGGGATGGAAAGAATTTGAACTCGAACTGCTCAGAGATGCCAATGACAATGTGGTAATCATATGTACCGTAGAGAACTTCGATCCTATGGGCGTGCATACCGGGGATTCTATCACAGTTGCTCCTGCAATGACACTCTCCGATACAGCCTTCCAGTTAATGCGTAATACCGCCATCAATATGATGCGCGATCTGGGTAATTTTGCCGGAGGTTGTAACGTTCAGTTCGCATTGAACCCCGCCACAGAAGAAATTATCGCTATTGAAATCAACCCCCGCGTAAGTCGCTCCTCCGCACTTGCTTCAAAAGCAACCGGATACCCGATCGCAAAAATTGCTGCCAAACTGGCCATCGGATATACACTGGATGAATTGGAAAACCAGATCACTAAAAGTACCTCCGCCTACTTCGAGCCTGCATTGGATTATGTAATTGTGAAAATCCCACGCTGGAATTTCGACAAATTCAAAGGTGCCAATGATACCCTTGGATTGCAAATGAAAAGTGTAGGGGAAGTGATGGGTATCGGCCGGAGCTTCACGGAAGCCGTACAGAAAGCCTGTCAGAGCCTGGAAAATAATGCAGTAGGACTTGGCTATTATGGAAAAAGCCAGATGCATGCGGAAGAATTAATCGAATACATTAAAACACCGAAATGGGATCGCATTTTCCGGATCAAAGATGCCCTGATGCTCGGTGTTAGTATCAATACCATCTCGAAAGTTACAAATGGTATTGATCGCTGGTTCCTCTATGAGATCCAGAAGATCGTGAACCTGGAAAAAGAAATCGCCAAATACAAACTGGCCACCCTACCCATAGACCTGCTTCGTGAAGCAAAACTCCACGGATTCAGCGACGAACAAATATGCCGCATCATGCAGGATGGTCATGAGGATGATCTATACACTAAACGCAAAGAAGCCGGAATCCGCAGGGTGTATAAAATGGTTGATACCTGCTCCGCGGAGTTTGAAGCAAAAACACCCTATTTCTATTCCACTTTTGAAGAAGGTGGCGAAAACGAAAGTAAGGTTACCGATAAGAAAAAGATTGTGGTACTCGGCTCTGGTCCCAATAGAATTGGACAGGGTATCGAATTTGACTACTGCTGTGTACACGGGTTACTTGCTATCAAGGAATCCGGTTACGAAGCCATCATGGTTAACTGCAACCCGGAAACTGTTTCAACTGATTTTGATATCGCAGATAAACTATATTTCGAACCAGTTTTCTGGGAACATCTCTGGGAAATCATCGAACATGAGCAGCCCGAAGGAGTGATCGTTCAATTAGGTGGACAAACAGCACTCAAACTTGCACAACGGTTGAATGAAAAAGGAATCCGCATCATCGGGACCTCCTTTGATAACATGGATATCGCAGAAGACCGCGGCCGCTTCAGCGATATGCTGAAAGAACTGGGTATTCCTTATCCGGATTATGGTACAGCATACGATGTGGATGAAGCTGTAGAAGTGGCGAATCGAGTTGGCTATCCTGTGCTGGTGCGCCCCTCCTATGTATTAGGCGGACAAAGAATGCGGATTGTAATCAATGACGAAGAAGTGGAAAAGGCAGTAGTAAGCCTATTGAAGCATATACCTGGTAACAAAATCCTGATCGACCATTTCCTGGATCGCTGCCAGGAAGCGGAAGTGGATGCCATTTTTGACGGGGAGAATTTCCATGTAATGGGTGTTATGGAGCATATTGAACCGGCTGGTATCCATTCGGGAGACTCCAATGCGGTGCTGCCAGCTTTCAATCTGACCCCGCTGGAGGTAACCACCATGGAATATTATTCGGAGAAAATTGCAAGAGCATTAAATATTAAAGGACTGATCAATATTCAGTTCGCCATTAAGGACGGAAAAGTGTACGTGATTGAAGCAAACCCACGCGCTTCCCGTACTACTCCCTTCATCGCGAAAGCCTATCAGATTCCTTACCTGAATATCGCTACCAAAGTAATGATAGGCGTGAATAAACTCACTGATTTCAAATTCGAGAAAAAACTGAAAGGATTTGCAATCAAGGAGCCCGTGTTCAGTTTCAACAAATTCCCGGGCGTGAATAAAGAACTCGGTCCGGAAATGAAAAGTACCGGTGAAGCCATCCGATTTGTAAAAGATCTTCGCGATCCCTATTTCCGGCAGTTGTACAAAGACCGCTCGATGTACCTCAGCAAATAAGATCCTTTACTCATTTTATTCAATCCCCTGCGCCAACCCGCCCAGGGGATTTTTTTATTCCCTCTTCCGCCGTAGCGGATGGCACCTAACCGAGGGAACTGCGCCAAAGCAGATGCCACCCGACCGGTGGGCCCGCCACGGCGGATGGGGGACTGCAATCTTGGCAGCAACTCAGTCTTTGGAACGATGTTTGAACATTGTATATGCAATTAATAACACCAAACACATATTATGCATTACCTCGAACAGCTGAATTGGCGTTATGCCACCAAGCGATACAATGGAGAACCCGTACCGGAAACAAAACTTCAAAACATACTGGAAGCAATAAAACTGGCACCCAGTTCACTCGGACTTCAACCTTTTGAAGTGCTGGTAATTGAAGATCCGGAACTGAGAGAAAAACTTGCACCTGCTGCCTACAACCAGCCTGCCATCACTGAAAGCGGTGCCCTGCTTGTTTTCACAGCATGGAAAAACATTACCAATGCCCAGGTGGATGCCTATATAGATCGGATGGCCCGGATTCGTCAGGTTCCCGTCGAATCACTTGACGGATTTAAAAACATGATCCTCTCCAATACGCAGGGTAAATCAGCTGCGGACCTATTCCAGTGGAATGCACGCCAGGCTTATATCGCATTGGGGTATGCCACAGCGGCAGCCGCCCTTGAAAAAATTGACAGCACACCAATGGAAGGTTTTAATCCCGAGAAAATTAACGAAATCCTGGGGCTGGATGAAAAAGGCACGAGTGCCGTACTTCTCCTGGCGCTTGGTTTTCGGGATGAAGAAAAAGATCCACTTGCCAAACTTCCCAAAGTAAGACGTGAAGTAGGTGTGAGGGAATTGATATTCAACCTGAACTAAACAGGCAAACAATCAGGGTTAAAAAACCCTTGCAGGAAAACTTGATGGGCACTAGTTTTCAGTGAGATCAACAGCTATGCAAAAAGATGCAGCTCCCTGGTTGGCAGCCCCCTTTATCCGGCTGGTTCTACCCTTTTTAGGGGGTATCTGGTTGGGAGAAACGTTGTTGCCCCACAGGATCGTAATCAGCTCTACAATAGCCATCGTTTTCCTGTCAGGCTGTTTTCTACTCCACCAACTTATGCAAAAACAGTTGCAGGCATTCAACCTTTTATTCGGTTGTTGCCTGCAATTTTTTTTACTATCGCTGGGATGGACCAGCCTGTTGTTACATGATATCCGGTACTCCCCTAATTGGATCGGGCATCAGTTGAATCAGCAAATCCTCGTAGTGGCAGAACCAGAAGCGCTTCCGGCATTAGGAGCAAAATCCGCCCGCTTTACCATGCAGGTTAAATCTGTAATTACCAGGGACGGAATCAACCAGTACCGAAAAGGCCGTTTCCTGTTATACCTTCCAAAGGATCAATCCGGATACCTGCAACCTGGTTCAACATATCTCCTGCCAGCTGACCGGTTAAAAAAACTGATACCCAACCGAAATCCGGGAAGTTTTGATTTCGCTGTATACAACCATAAAAAAAACATTTTCCACCAGTTATACCTCGACAGCAGCCAACTGGTTGCATTTCCTTCCTCCTATGAAAACCGGTATCGCACCTGGTTGACAAGCGCACAACAAGTAGCGCTTGAAGCTATGGACACCTCCATTCCGGTTCCACATAATCAACTGGCAAAAGCACTGCTAATCGGTTACCGCGAAGAAGTAGACAAGGAACTGCTGGATACTTATTCCCAAACCGGGGTTGTGCATGTAATAGCCGTATCCGGCATGCACCTCGGTCTCATTTTTCTTATTCTCCAAAGAATTCTACTGTTCCCGGAGAGCAGATTTCCTTTTACCAAATGGATAAAATTCCTGCTGGTGGTTGTCTTTACCTGGTTTTTTGCAGCAGTAGCAGGCAGTGCCGGATCCATCATCCGTGCTGCTTCCATGTTTAGTTTCATTCTCTTTGCAAAACTGCTCCGCAAACCGGTGAATTCCTTTCAATCCATTTCCCTCACCGCTTTTATACTCCTGCTCATAGACCCTAACTGGCTCTGGGATGCCGGATTTTTGCTGTCCTTTGCAGCCCTTCTTAGTATTGTACTTTATCAAAAAAGTTTTTTTAACCTGGTAGCGGTTCAGAATCCCATCATGAATGCTGTCTGGGAATTAAGTGCCGTAACGATCGCTGCCCAAATCCTGACCATTCCAATCTGCATCCTGCTGTTTCACCAGCTACCAGTCTATTTCCTTCCTGCCAACCTGATGGCAGTACCCTTATCCAGCATGGCCCTTATTGGTACCCTGGCACTCTGGATGACAGCAGCCATCGGATTTACAATACCCTTCCTTGGTACTCTTACAGGTTATTTTATTCATTGGATGAACCTTGGAATTGAGCTGATCAGTCGCTTACCGGGCGCCCTGATCCATGATATCAACTGGACCCATGGCCAGGTTACGTTCGCTTATGTTTTGCTCGTAATGATGACAGGCTGGTTGAAATCACGCCAGCCGCGTTTAATCTTTCTTTCTCTGGTATCGCTCACAGGATTTCTTTCACTCGGTCTTGTCCAGAAATGGAACCAGGAGAAACAGGAACTTATACTACTACATCATCTGCCAGGTAAATCTATCCTTACGATAATCAGCGGAACAACAGCTCATTTTTTCCTGAACCGATTTTCACCCCCAAGACACAAAACTTTGGACGATACCCGCAGACACCTTGGAATTGAAACAAGTCATTACACTACTGCCAGCATAATAAACTTTGAAAATCAGCTACTCGCCCTGCCGCGAAACAATGGAGAACTGGCACAGTACCTACTGCTGGACCCGGATTATCTCCTGCTTAACAGACAGATCAGTTCCATAAAGTCACTTTTGAATAAATCCCCGAAAGGAACAATCCTATTAATTGACGGATCTATTCCTGAATCGCGGGCAGCCCAATGGCATACAGCACTCACCAGGGCCGGGTACCGGGTCCATTCAACCTGGCAGGAAGGTGCTTTTTGTCAATCAGTTTCAACCATTCTTCCTAATCCCATACCGGAAAAATGAATTCGAAACCGTAGCTTTGCGCCTTCTATCGAAGTTTTGCTTGCCCATCTTTTAACTGATAATTCCTTGGTATGAACAAGAAGATCCAGTCTGCATTGATTTCCGTTTTTTACAAAGACGGCTTAGAACCCCTGGTTCAACTCCTGCACGAACAGGGAGTAACCATTTATTCAACCGGTGGCACCCAGCAATTCATAGAAAAACTGAATCTTCCCTGTGTTCCTGTGGAGTCTGTTACTTCCTACCCTTCAATCTTAGGCGGACGGGTAAAAACCCTACACCCTAAAGTATTCGGAGGAATTCTGGGTCGCAGAGCAAATGAGCAGGATCTGAGCGAAATGAAAGAATTTGAAATTCCGGAACTGGACCTTGTTATCGTAGATCTCTATCCCTTCGAAGAAACCGTAGCCAATACAAGCGATGAGCAGGCCATTATTGAAAAAATCGATGTTGGTGGTCCGTCTATGATCAGAGCAGCTGCGAAAAATCATAAGGATGTGGTAGTGATTGCTTCTAAACAGGATTACAGTTTGCTGGAAAACATGTTAAGAGATCAGAACGGCAGCACTACGCTTGAACAACGCAAACATTTCGCGGCAAAGGCTTTTGAAGTATGTGCTCATTATGATGTGGCCATCTCACAATATTTCACACCTAAACAGGATAATTATTTCCTGGCTTCCATACCCTCACCCAAAATCATGCGATATGGTGAAAACCCGCATCAACAGGGTATTTTCTATGGCCAGCTGGATACTCTTTTTACCCAGCTCAATGGTAAAGAACTTTCCTATAACAACCTGGTAGACGTAGATGCCGCGGTACAACTGATCCGTGAGTTTGATGCTAACAGAAATGCACAACCGGAGTATACATTTGCGATCATCAAACATACCAATGTATGTGGTATCGCTGCAAGAGCATCGGTTAAACAGGCATGGGATGCAGCACTGGCAGGAGACCCGGAAAGCGCTTTTGGGGGCGTGTTGGTATGCAATGGTACTATCGACAGTTCTACAGCAAATGCCATCAATGAAATCTTCTTTGAAGTATTAATTGCTCCAAATTTTGAACCTGCTGCTTTAGACATACTGAAATCCAAGAAAAACAGAATTCTACTGCAGCAAAAACAATCCGTGAGTAGTTTGTACCAATATAAATCCATGCTGAACGGAGTACTGGTTCAACAGCAGGATGAAGGCAATTACGAAAAATGGGAAGAAGCCGGTGGTCGCCCTTCTACCGATGCTGAAAGAGCTGATCTTGAATTTGCCAACCTTGTTTGCAAACATCTGAAGAGCAATGCTATTGCCCTCGTGAAAAACAAGCAACTGATAGGTAAAGGATGCGGACAAACCAGCCGGATTGATGCACTGCGACAGGCTATTGAAAAATCAAAACAATTTGCTTTCGATCTGAAAGGTGCAGTACTGGCAAGTGATGCATTCTTCCCCTTCAATGATTGCGTTCAGATGGGTCATGAAGCCGGCATAGAAGCATTCATTCAGCCGGGTGGATCCATCCGTGATAAAGACTCTGTAGAGTATTGCCAGCAACACCAGCTCGCACTGGTGATGACAGGCATGCGTCATTTCAAACATTAAACGAAAAGCGAGGACTGTTTGGCAAAGCTGCTGGCCTCCATGAATCCATTGAGCCTCCGAAAAAGAGGGACACATGCCAAAGCATTACTTGCACTGGCTGCCGTTAGCTTTTTATGGGGTACAACCTGGGTTGGTTCCAAAGCAGGTGTTAAATATATGCCTGCTTTACAACTTGCCAGTATTCGTCAAATGCTTGGGGGAGCCCTCTATATCGGCTTCTTTATGGCCAAGGGCCGCGCTTTCCCCAGGGGAAAAGAATGGTGGCCCATCCTGACCTTGAGTTTTCTCAATTTCTTTCTCAGCAACAGCTTCTCCACCTGGGGAGTTAAATACATTTCCAGCGGATTAGGTGCCATCATCGGAGCAGTATTCCCACTCTGGCTGGTTGTAATTGCACTGATTGCGGGTAACTCAAAGCTGACAGCCAAATCAATCATTGGTTTCCTGCTTGGATTTGCAGGCATCTGCATCATCTTTTATGATCACCTGGCCGATTTTTTAAATCCTGAATTCAGGTTTGGTATTTTTTTATCGGTAATGGGTACCCTAAGCTGGGCCTTCGCCACTCTTTATACAAAAAAGCAGGTGCTGGGTTTTAATCCTTATTTCTCCATCGGTTTACAGATGATGATTTCAGGTATCGCCCTGTTCGGTGTAACCCGCATCACGGGTGAACATATTCCCATAACTGAAATACCGATGCCATCCTGGATAGCGATCCTTTATCTCGCAGTAGCAGGTTCCGTCCTGGCGTTTATGGCTTATCTATACGCTTTGCAGCACCTGCCTACAGAGCAGGTTTCTATTTACGCATATATTAATCCGATAGTTGCCCTTTTACTTGGCACCTGGTTGTTTGATGAAAAACTCAACGCCTATATTCTGATTGGCGGAGTTGTAGCATTGATTGGAGTTTACCTGGTTAACGAAGCCTTCCGGAAAAAACAACTTGTCTCTGATCAACCAACAGCATCCCAGTAAGCGTCCTCTTTCATGAATATTTCGTACAGATCGCGCCAACTGGCATATTTTGGATCGGATCCCAAATAATTATTGTGCCAGATTGTAATGAAAATTCCCTGTACTTTTTTTACCGCAACATAATACTTCATGAGTTCGGTATAAGCCTGCTGGGGAGTCAGCTTTTGTTCAAAAAATGCATTGACCTCCATAAAACAGAAGGGATACAAACGAAGTGCTGTGGTTGCATTGGTCTCCAGGTTAAACCAGTAAAAGGATGATGCGACAGAGGCTCTGAAACCATTGATTGTTCCATATCCCATGGAATAATCTTTTTGTATTCCTGAGTCCAGCAAACGTTGGTAACCACCTGGTAAAGTGAATTTGATAAAATGCTGGCGACTTTTTTCAATTGATATGTCGGAAACTGCTTCCAGCCATTCTTTCTCTTCCCTCAAAATGGAATTTCCATCTTCCACACTACTCTGCCAGGAAGGATGCAAACCGATTTTATAAACGGATGCATAATAATTGATCAGTTCCTGAAAAGGTTTATAAGAAGTTGAAATATTCTTGTCCAGTCCCACCTGCTTCTGCGCCACCAGGAAAAAATAAATTGGTTTAACCCGGCAATACAAATGAAGGGCATCAAGCCATTCATAGGCATCAAAAGGATCTTTCATTTTTCCTCTTAAAACCTTCCATCGTTCAATAGCCTGTTTAAAATCTCCATGTAAAAGAGATCGTGCTGTTCCTCCGATATTTCGCAGCCATCCTTTACCCCGATAGCTATACAGCATATCGATGTCGTAGGTGGGAATGAAACGATAACTTCTTCGTTTAAAAACTGCCTTCGGAAAGATTGCTGATAGCTCTTCTCTCCAGGCCATCAGCCATTCATTGATCAATGGGCGATCCAGGAATCCCTCCCTGAAAGCAAGTGAAGCCTTATGAGAAAATCGGCCGAATTCATCTTTTTCATGAGGCAGGTATTCTTCATATCGTGAGAGCAAATAAAAGATGGCAGCAAAAATATCAAAACTCAAACCAGCTTGTTGCCTGAAAAAGAAAACCGGCAGATTTTTCCATCGCCCCATCTTTATTTCCTGCACTGCAATGCCCGTTTCCCGGAGCAGTCCATGTGGACGAATCGTATGATAAACCCCTTCAAAATCCTGCTCACTGTAATTGATTCGAACTCCTTCAAAATGCAGAAAGGTATTCATGTCCTGGCAGATTACTGCCCTGTCCATCAGCATTTCCTCACTGATAAAATCAAGCACATAGGCGAGTCGGGGGGAAGGGTCAGGGCAATATACCAGCATATTATCAGTTAGCGGGGTGTTTATCGCGCCAGAGCTGGTTGAAGGATTTCTCCGGGAAATGCAGATTAGCCCTGTGTGTATTCCAACCCTTTACCATTCTGTTAACCACCCAGTCTTTCATGCCTGCCTTTCCTTTATTCATCCATTTCCGTTGCAGCATAGCAATTTTCCATCCTTTCCAGGCCATACGTTCTATAAAAGGACTATATCCATCCCGAACTGCTTCCGCCCTGTTTTCCAGCAGCAGTTCATGCAGATTGATCTTTACAGAACAAACTTCCGTGCAGTTGCCACATAAGGAGGATGCATGGCTCAGGTGTTTCCATTCGTTCAGGTCGCGCAAATGGGGTGTGATCACACTTCCAATGGGGCCGCTATAGGTGGTGCTATAGGTATGTCCGCCAACATTTTTGTAAACCGGGCAGGCATTCAAACAGGCACCGCAACGAATGCAATACAAACTCTCCCGGGTTTTGGGATTGGCAAGCAGATTGGTTCTACCATTATCGAGCAGAATAACGATCATTTCCTTCGGACCATCCATTTCACCTGGTTGTCTTGGACCAGTAATGATACTGTTATAAACAGTCAGCCACTGACCGGTTCCATAAGTTGCAAGCAGGGGCCAGAAAAGTCCCAGGTCCTGCATGGAGGGGATCATTTTTTCAATCCCTACCACCACAATATGTGTGGAAGGCCAGGCACAACTCAGGCGGGCATTCCCTTCATTTTCCGTAACCGCGACTCCTCCAATATCACTAATCAGAAAATTTGCGCCGGTTACACCTACTTCCGCCTGTATGTATTTTTCCCTAAGCCTTGCTCTTGCTTCGAGGGTTAATTGTTCCGGATTCAGTTTTGGATCGGTTCCCAGTTTTTCGGCAAATAATTTGGCTACATCTTCCTTGCTTTTATGCATGGCTGGAGTAACGATATGATAGGGAGATTCTCCATCCAGTTGCTGTATATATTCTCCCAGGTCGGTTTCAACACTTTCGATATGATGTTTCTCCAGGAACTCGTTTAACCGGATCTCTTCCGTAACCATGCTCTTGCTCTTGACAAGGGTTTTACAACCTTTTTCCTGGCAGATTTCAAGTATGGCTTCTCTTGCCTGGTCGGCGGTTTCCGCCCAGATCACTTTCCCACCCCGGGCAGTAAAATTGGCTTCAAAATTTTCGAGTTGCTGATCCAGGGTTTCGATGGCTCTCCATTTGATATTCTTGGCTCTTTCACGAGCCAGTTCGAGGTCACTGAATTGCTGCTTACCCAGGGGCACAACCGAATTGTACCGTCCAATATTAAAATTGATTTTACGGCGATGTTCCAGATCCGCCGCCTTAATGGTGCTTTTAGCCAGGAAACCTGATTTATAGTCTGTACTCATCCTGCCTGATTTTTACCGTGATACTGATGATAATAAGCATCCAGTCCCTCATAATATTCCTGCCCGTATTTGCGAATAAGGGCTTCTTTGAGGAACTGATAAACCGGAACTTTCAGTTTCTTTCCCAGTACACAGGCCGGTGCGCACAGGACTTCCCGTGGTTCATAATTAAGCATATCATACTCTTTGCCGGATTTGATCCGGATCGGGAAAAGGTGGCAACTGATGGGCTTTTTCCAATTAATCTTGCCATCATTATATGCCTGTTCGAATGCACATTTTAAAATGCCTTTATCATCGTGATAACCATAGGCGCAGATGCCACCATTAACAGCAGGAGTAACCCAACCGAATTCCTTATCATACTGGTAACGGCCAACCCGCTCAATTTCACGTAATCCATCGGGTGCGAGATAAGGTTTCACAATTTCATATACCTCATTAATGATATCCAATTCAGCTGTTTCAAGAGGAGCGCCAGTATCTCCATCTTCACAACACCCCCCTTTACATTTATTGAGATCGCAAACAAACTGTTCTTCCAGCACCTCATCACTAACCAGGGTATGTTCAATAACGATCATGCAGTGTATTTTGACAAAGTTAATTCTTCGAAAAATTAATAGTACCTTTTTTTAATAAATCAGCCAATATGAAACCGGTACTGCTATTACTGTCCATTCTATTGCAGACAATACTGCTTGCACAAACACCGCCAGCCAGCAAAACCAACAGTTTTGTTCCGGCAGCTGCCAACCGTATTGATCAGCTTATTCAACAATATGTCGATAATCAATGGATTGCCGGAGCTACTGCCATTGTTATAAAAGATGGTCAAATTGTATACCACAAAGCATTTGGCAGCAGTAATATTTCAACCAAAGAGAAAATGCGCACAGATCATATTTTCCGGATCGCATCTCAAACCAAGGCAATAACCAGTACGGCTGTGATGATCTTACTTGAAGAAGGAAAGCTATTACTGGATGAGCCGGTTGAAAAATACATTCCGGCATTCTCCAAAGTTGCCGTCCTGGATAAATTTAATAGTGCAGATTCCAGTTTTACCACCAAACCAGCCAAAGGGAAGATTACGATCCGGCACCTGCTAACACATACTTCCGGTATCGGCTATGCGCAGATCGGATCAGAAACCTATAATGCAATGGCAGCTAAAGCAGGAGTATTTGGTCAGATCGGTGTTCCTTTTCATTCGCTTGAAGAGCAGGTTAATAAAATCGCATCTATTCCGCTTGAACATCAGCCGGGAGAAAAATGGACTTATGGACTGAATACAGATGTGCTGGGCAGGCTCGTTGAAGTAGTAAGCAAACAATCACTGGCAGATTTTTTTCGTACCCGGATCTTTGAACCCCTGGGCATGAAAGATACCTGGTTTTATCTCCCATCCGATAAACAGAATCGATTAGTTGCATTACATGGTGAAGACTCGCTTAAAAAAGTTACCACTATGAAAGAGGAACTGGATGTCAATGGCACCAGCTTGGTTGTGAATTACCCGAATGTAAAGGGCAAATTATATTCTGGTGGAGGCGGATTGGTATCTACCGCTTATGATTATGCGCTTTTTATGCAGATGATGTTGAACAAAGGAAGCCTGAACGGGAAACGAATTCTTAGTCCGAATTCGGTAAAACTCATGACCAGCAACCAGATTGGGCATTTAAAGTCGGGTTATAATTCATTCGGACTCGGGTTTGGAATTACTTCGGCGAAGGAGTCATTAAAGCTGGGAGTATCCGAAGGCAGCTTCGACTGGGGTGGCGCATTCAGTTCATCTTACTGGATTGATCCTGAACAAAAAATAGTTGCGCAGTTATTTATCAACCAGTGGCCAAATAGTCATGGTGAGATTCATGAAAAATTCAAAGTATTGGTCTATAGTGCGCTTGATTAATTTTTCCAGCGAAGGGTATTAATCAGATGTTTCAGGTCTTCCCGGAGAAAATTATTGATTGGTCGAAGTGAATCCTCATTGGGGGCCGCATCAAAATACAGGGCTCCCCGCAGGAAATGACGACTGCTGTCAGTAAGTAAAAATTGGTTGGAAGTAGCTGTATTTCCGCCAATGCGAAAATAAATGCCGTTTATTCCACCCTGCGATACAAAGGCACTGTCTTCAATCGAACTTGCCTTATAGGAATGTTTATAGGATAGGGTGTACGAATCATTGAGCAACTTATCGAATGTATTAACTCCGAAAGAATCAACATATTCCCCTGATTTGTTTTGAACTTTGTACCTGGCTTTCCCTCCAATCTGGTTATAGCTGATATAAATTCTTCCATTTAAAGACGGAATATCGATGTTGATCCAATACGGATTTTCAGGTTGATCATCAAAATAGGTACTATCCTGAATAATAGTTGCATATTTCGGGTATTCGAAACTGTAAGGGAAACCGGGTTTTTCGAAAACCTGGTATTCATGCTCCGGAAGTGCGATTTTAAAATAACCACGGGGCTTAGGTGTAAAAGGACTGTTACAGGCAGAAATCAGCTGGAAGCCAATCAGAACCAGCAGTAATATAAAATAGGCAGTAATCTTACCAGGGAAGCGTTTGAATAAACTCATACAAATAGTTAAACGGGGCGGATCGTTATTTTCACTTTTTTAATTCGGTTGCGATCCAGTTCTAAAACGGCCAACTGAAAATCACCCACTTCAATTACTTCATTCTCTGCGGGAATTTTTCCTGCAACTTCCAGGATGAGTCCGGCGAGTGAATCACTTTCCCCTTTTACCGTATCAAATGTGGAAGTGGGCAGGTCCATTATCTTACAAACATCATAAATCATGGTTCTGCCTTCGAAGAGATAGTTGTTTTCATCGAGTTTGCGATTGATACTTTCTTCCTCATCAAATTCATCCCTGATATCACCGATTACTTCTTCCATTATATCTTCCAGGGTAACGATGCCGCTGGTTCCACCAAACTCGTCTACAACTACAGCAAAATGTGTTTTGCGATTGCGGAAATCCTGGAGCAGGTCTTCAATCAGTTTCTGTTCATGTACGAAATAGGGTTGTCTGAGTAGGGAGTGCCAGTTGAAGGAATCACTTTCTTTGAGATAGGGAAGCAGATCTTTGGAATGAAGAATTCCAACAACTTCATCGAGGTTGTTCCGGTAAACGGGAATGCGTGAATAATGAAGGGCTTCCACCTGTTTCAATACATCCGTAAAGGTCGTGTTGAAATTAACACCGCTAACATCCAGACGGGTTCTCATAATCTGCTTCACTGTAATGTTGCCGAATTTGGCAATACCCCTCATAATATTTTTTTCTTCTTCCGAAGCCAGGGAATCATCTTCCAGTTCTTCGAAATGATTGGCTGCATCTTCAGAACGCAAGGATTTTTCAACTCCCTCAGACATTCCAACCAGCCACCGGCTTACCCGATTAAAAAGAAGGTATACAATTTCCACCAGGAAGGAAGCATCCCGGGCGAAGCGCAGATTATTTTGAGAAGCATATACTTTTGGAAGTACTTCTCCAAAAAGGATTAGAAAAAAAGTAACAATCAGGATTTTCAACAATAGTTCAAAGAACCAGAAACTGTTCTGAATCGGCATCAGCTCATTGATCAGGAAATTGGAAAGGATGATAATGGCTATGTTTACAAAAGTATTTCCAATCCGCATCGAACCGAGCAGGACCTTAGGTTCTTCGAGCAGGTTCACGATTCGCTTCCAGGCAGTTCCCTGCTTGGTTTTTAGCATATTGATGTCACGGCTGGTCAGGCTGAAAAAAGCGACCATCGATCCCGAAATGAAATAGGAAATAACCAATAGTGCCAGAATCAGGATCACCATTACGGTTGTTCCCTGTACATTGGAAGCCAGGAACAGGAGGCTCAGCATGGTATTTGAAAAGGGATCAACTGAAGCGTAGTCCAAAGCAGTGGGTTTTGTTTACAATAGAAGCAAAATTGCACTATTTTCTCCAATCAAAAGGGAAGATCCGGATTGGACTCTGGAGGTGCATCTTCGCCTGTAATCCCATCTAATCCTTCTCCGTGCAATCCGTTGAAGGATTGTCCATGAACATCATTTCTTTTATCGAGCATGATGAGGTTATCACCCACTACCTCAGTTGCAAATTTTTTATTGCCTTCTTTGTCTTCCCAGCTGCGTGTCCGTAGACGGCCTTCAATATAAACCAGGCTGCCTTTATGAAGGTATTTTTGGGCGAGTTCAGCCAAACCACGCCATAAAACAACCGTATGCCATTCTGTTTGTGAAATGAGTTTACCGGTGCGATCCTTGTAGGTTTCAGTGGTAGCGAGAGAGAATTTTGCTACTGCGATATTTCCTTCCAAAAACTGTACATCCGGATCCTTGCCCAGGTTTCCGATCAGCATCACTCTGTTTACACCTCTCATATGCTTTCATTTGTGTTTAAAATCGTCTATCCCTGTTTGTACTTTCTAAAATTAATTTTTTTTCGGAGGAATTCCTTGTTTTTGAGACATTAATGCAGTTTTAACGTCCCTCACCCGTCCGGTGCCACCGGACGGGTGGCACCGGACGGGTGAATCAGGGTTTGGGTGAAAAAGCGGTGATGAAACGGGGGAACGCCAGTTTGGCCAGAGCATCTGGTGAAAGCAATTGATACCCTGTTTCAGTTGAGAGCGGCTGGGTAAGTTCGGCAGTAATAAATCGACCGATAATGGTTTGATGAGACAGTTGTTGCCGCACTTCCTCTCCTACTCTCAGCTGTTTGAGTTTGGCAGTTCCCAGGTATTTTTTCAATAGATTCCGGTAAATGGAAGAATCCGTCGCAAGCGGTTCTGCTTGTTCAATAAGCACCCATTCATGTAAGTCTTGCCATATATCGGCTCCAACTCTTTGCCTTACATAATATTGATCGTTCCATTTTAGCAGGAAATAATAAAAATAGCGCGTTCTTTTTTTGATAGACTTTTCCTTTACCGGCAGATCTCCCACTACCCCCAACCGATATGCTTCACAATCAGTTCGCTGTACACAAGCAGAACAAAGTGGTGCCTGGGGTTTACATACGACGGCACCGAAGTCCATAATCGCCTGGTTATAAGCTCCTGGCTGATCCGGTGGCATCAGGGCCTGTGCAAGTTGTGCATACAGTTTTTTGCCCGTCAAACTGTCGATGGGTGTGGTAATACCGAAATACCTTGAAAGCACACGGAAAACATTTCCATCCAGTACGGCACGGGGTTCAGCAAATGCAAAGGAGGCGATAGCAGCAGCAGTGTACGGGCCTACCCCTTTTAGCTTCAATAGGCCTTCATAATCAGGAGGAAACCGTCCTTTATTTTCAAAAGCCACCCAACGGGCAGTGGCCAGGAGGTTTCGGCAGCGACTGTAATAACCGAGCCCTTCCCAGTATTTGAACACTTCAGCATCCTGAGCCAGAGCCAGGTCCTGAACTTTTGGAAACCTGCTTATGAATTTTTCATAATATGCAAGTCCCTGTTCTACACGTGTTTGTTGAAGTATTATTTCGCTCAACCAGATTTTATAGGGGTCGGTTTCACCCTTCCAGGGCATCTGGCGTGTATTGCTGAACTGGTTCCAGTTGAGCAGGTTTTTGGTAAACTCGGGCAGGTTCATCAGAATGTTGGAAAAATATTTCAATTTAATTCAAAATCAATAAATTGCATAAGAGTTGCACGGATTAGAAGTTTATTTTATATTAACAAAACAAAACCGCATTGTTGTGGAATCCGGGTTAACTGGCCAGCATTCCGCCACTTGACAAAAGATTCAAAACAGGTGAATTATGAGAAAGGCCGACCTCATCAATCAAATTGCAGAAAAAACCGGCATCCCAAAAGTGGATGTGCTGGTAACCCTGGAAGCAATGTTCAAAGAGGTGAAGGATGTGTTATCGCAGGGAGAGAACATTTACATCCGGGGTTTTGGCAGCTTTATTACCAAAAAGCGAGCAGCCAAAATCGGGCGTAACATCAAAAAGAATGTTGCCGTTGAGATTCCCGAACATTTTATTCCCGCCTTTAAACCTGCCAAGGAATTTGTGCAGGAAGTAAAAAAACTCAAAACAGTTAAGGAAGGGCAACCAAACCCCGACGAAGAAATGTAATTTTGCTGCCTTAAATGTAGGATTTGAAAAAGCAGCAAATTTTGGTAGCAGGTAGCGGTGTTCTTCTGCTACTGGTAATTTTTTTCTTTGGCAAAACGACCCCGCCTGTAAAAGCAAAAACTGGGGCAAATGTTTCTGTACCATCAGAAACATTTGATATTCAGTCCGTTATTAAAGGCGCAACCGCCAAACTCAGTGAATCGCAGCAAACCTATGTAAATGGATTAAGCGAAGCTGTGGTTCGGGGGGATGTAAAAGAGCAAAAAATCAGGAATTTTCAGCAGCTGGCAAGGTTCTGGAGTGACTCTGCCAGGGCCTTCGTTCCATTCGCCTATTATACCGCGGAATCAGCCAAGTTGGAAAATTCTGAAAAAAGTCTCACCTTTGCAGCCCGAATCTTGTTGGATAACCTCCGCGCTGTGGAGGATCCGGGACTAAAATCCTGGCTTGCCGGCGAGTCGAAAGAGTTATTTGAAAAAGCAATTGAGTTGAATCCTTCCAATGATTCACTGCAGGTGGGATTGGGAAGCACGTATATTTTTGGAGCTTCCGCAGAAAATCCCCAGGCAGTGATGCAGGGTATCCAGAAAATTCTGGAAGTAAGCAGGAAAGATTCCACCAATATGTATGCGCAGAAAATGTTGGGCATCGGAGGAATTGTATCGGGGCAATACGACAAAGCGGTTGAACGCCTGGAAAAAGTTGCCTTGTCCGAACCCCATGATTTGGAAGTGTTGCTGATGCTGGCAGAAGGATACGAGCGGAAAGGCGATAAAGCGAAAGCGATTGAATGGTATGAGCACGCTGCCGAACATATCGAGAATCCGGTATTAAAAGCAGAACTGGAAAAGCGTATCAAACAACTGAAGTGATTTGAATTGTTAACATTGTAAATAGTACTGAAGATGCCTTGTGGTAAAAAAAGAAAGCGTCATAAGATTGCGACGCACAAGCGGAAAAAAAGATTGAGAAAGAATCGTCATAAGAAGAAGAAATAATTTTCCTTCTTTCAACGCCTTTATATAAAGCCGGAATGAATTAACTTATTCCGGCTTTATTCCCTTTCAGCTGTTCGTTTTACGTGGTTGTAGGTGATTATTGCAAAAAACTAAAAACCATCGTTCCTATCAAACACAGCTGAGTTCCTTTTGGTGAGATTGGACTGATGTTAAAAGATTACTCGCTTGAACAAGGAATTAATTATTAACTCAGCGCCCCAGGGTGTTGAGATAGCTCTCCTGGAAGACAAGAAGCTGGTGGAACTGCACAACGAAAAAGCAGATGCCAGTTTTGCTGTCGGGGATTTATATTTAGGGAAGGTACGCAAACTGATACCTGGTTTGAATGCTGCATTTGTGGATGTAGGGTTCGAAAAGGATGCTTTTTTGCATTATACGGATCTGAGCCCCTATGCCAAATCGCTCCTCAAATTCACACAACAATCCATTGCTGATACTGCCGGCAGTTTTGACTTCGGCAAGTTTGAAGTAGAAGCTGAAATTGTAAAAACCGGAAAAATCAATGAAGTATTGGGTGGCAAACCCAATGTTTTGGTACAGATCCTGAAAGAGCCGATTGCAGCGAAGGGACCCCGTTTAAGTTGTGAAATATCGCTGCCAGGCCGCTTTGTGGTCATCACGCCATTTAATGATGTAGTAGCTGTTTCCCGTAAGATTCATTCTGCGGACGAACGTAAGCGCCTGCAAAAAATCATTGAAGCGATTAAGCCCAAGAATTTTGGAGTGATTGTCAGAACCGCAGCGGAAGGTAAAAACACAGCAGAGTTGCATGAAGATTTACTGGCACTGGTAGAAACCTGGAAAACCATTCAGCAGAACCTCAAAGGGGCAGCTGCTCCGGCCAAAATTCTCAGTGAGCAAACCAAGACCACCAGTATGTTGCGGGATCTGCTCAATGAAGATTTCAACCGCATCGTAGTGAACGACCGGAATCTCTATAACGATACCAAGACTTATATCCAGCGTATTGCTCCCGATAAGGCAGATATCGTTTCATTTTATCACAATGGCTCTCCCATATTTGATCAGTATGGCGTTACCAAACAGGTAAAAGCAGCATTTGGTAAGACTGTTAACCTGCCCAGTGGTGCTTACCTGATTATTGAACATACGGAAGCCCTGCATGTCATTGACGTGAACAGTGGTTACAAAAGTGTGAGCAATAACCAGGAGCAGAATGCCCTGGAAACCAATATGGAAGCTGCAGAGGAGATCGCCCGTCAGTTACGTTTACGCGACCTGGGTGGCATTATCGTGGTAGATTTTATCGACATGAAGCTACCCGAGAACAAGAAGAAACTGATGGACGCGATGGAGGCAATGATGAAACCCGATCGTGCCAAACATGCAGTTTTACCGATCTCCAAATTCGGTCTGATGCAAATCACGCGTCAGCGGATGAAACCGGAGCTGAACATCAATACAATGGAGGTTTGTCCCAGTTGTAATGGTACGGGTAAAATATCCTCTTCATTAGTTCTGGAAGATGAAATCGAGAAGAACCTGAATTATCTTATAACGCATAAACATTCCAACCTGACCCTCGTGGTGCATCCTATAATGTATGCTTATCTCACCAAGGGCTGGATCTTCAGCAAATTCTGGAAATGGAAGCGTCGTTTCAAACAAAACATCAAGTTGCAGGAGAATACCAACTATCACCTAACCGAGTTTCATTTTTACGATGATCATGAGGAGGAGATAAAGTTGTAATTACTTTAAATCTTTAAAAATAAAAGCCGGATCAAATGATCCGGCTTTTATTTTATTGATAAGGGCTACAAATTAATCGTATGCCTCGTTTTGAACCAGGTTACTGTTCACATCGATCTCCCTTTGAGGAATCGGAAGGATCAGTAATTCAGAATTCCAGGCATTACCTGACCAATTACTACGGGTCCTCTTAGCATCAGAGAGTGCCTGACCTTCAAATGCAAGCTCCAGGAATCTTTCATTAAGAATGTTTTGAAGCGTAACAGCAGGCAGTGGATCCAAACCTGCGCGATCACGAATCAGGTTTACATCATCAAGCGGAGAATCGCCAACGCTGGTTCCCAGTCGAAGATTTGCTTCTGCACGGGTCAGATACATTTCAGCCAGGCGAACTACCGGAACGTTACCAAAAATATCCAGATGCTTTTGAGTATAGAAGTTAGCTCCAACCTGAGCAAAAAACTCACCTCTAACATCATCTTCTTCATATTTATTTAAATGAGCTCCGAGGATTTTACAATCACCCCTACCACCTGTTCCAGCTACTCCAATACTGATACCAAAATAGGTATTCATGCTGTTTGCGCCATCCTGTTGTGTTACTGTCATAGAAAAAATATACTCCGCCGGGTTAGCTCCTCCGTTATTCATGTATAAATACCAGAGATTTTCAAAATTTCCTTCCAGGCTATATTCTCCACTGGCAATAACCCTGTTTGCAGCATCGCGGGCAGCAGCATAATCACCCTGCATCAACGCAATTCTTGATAGCATTGCTGCTGCAGCACCCTTACTTGCATAGATAGTATTGCTTGTTGGCAATAGCGACTCAGCACGGGTAAGATCCTCAATCACTTTTGCATATACTTGAGCGACACTGTTACGTGATACATAATCGGATTCAGAGATTCCGGCAGTTGGTGTAAGTATCAAAGGAACTCCGGGATTAGCGTTATTATCTCCATCACCCCATGTTTTGGCAAACAATTTTACCAATTCAAAATAAAGGGCACTTCTTATGAAAAGAGCTTCCCCTTCTATGCGATCACGTTCTTCAGGTGAAGAAGTAACCTTATCAAGAGCAGACAACACGTTGTTTACCCTGTTAATGGTATTGTACGCCTGGATCCAGGTATCACGCGCAAATGTATTTTGGGTAGTAATTTCCAGGGCGTGTATATCAGCCAGACCGGCGAATGTTCCTGTAAACAGAATATTATCAGTATTACCTAATAATTCGTTTACAACCTGGATATCACCACCGTACAGCGTAACTGATTGTAACCCATCATAAGCACCAATAAGGGTCACTTTTACATCACCCTCGGTTAATAGCGCGTTCTCCTGGGAAATACTCTGGGTCGGACTCAGATCTAGCTTTTTCTCACAGGCAGTTAAGAAGAAAACTGCCAGACATATATTTATGATTCTTCGCATGTTCATCTAATTAAAGGTTTTAACTACAATTACAGTCCAACATTGATACCAAAGAGAATTGTTCTTGGCTGAGGAGCTGTATAGAAATCGTTTCCTTTTGCAATGTTGGAATCGAAATCATCCGCATTTACTTCAGGATCCCAATAAGGGTAGTTTGTAATTGTCCAGAGGTTCTGACCACTTACATACACGCGCAGTTTGGACAATTTCAGTCTGTTAACAACCGAAGTTGGCAGATTGTATCCCAATGTGAGGTTTCTAAGACGAATGAAATCGCCATCTACTATATAACGGCTGCTGATTTGCGCACCGTTGTTCCGGTACAAACGGGCCTGGGGAATATCAGTGATCTGACCAGGAGTAGTCCAGGCAGCCAGCTGATCACGTGTCTGGTTATCTTCGAAACGGAAGTTTGCAGAAGAATAACGACCCATTCCATAAATATTGATCTGGTTTCCAGTAACACCATTAAAGAATACAGAAAGATCAAAACCTTTGTAGGAGAAGTTATTGGTAAATCCAAACACCCAATCAGGGTTCGGGTCTCCAGTAACTACACGCTGAGCTGAATTGTATCCAGCAGCATTAACGGTAGATTTATCCAATTGACCGTTGTTGTTGGTATTGCGATAGAATAAGGCGTCACCATTCTGAGGATCAACACCAGCATATTCAACTGTGTAGAAAACACCTACTGGCTGACCTTCCATTACACGGTTCATACTACCAACCCCACCTTCAATTACCTGGCCATTCAAATCCACCACTTTACCACGGTTTCTTGCCATGTTAAGACTGGTAGACCATTTGAAAGCTCCTACCAGGTTCTGTGTGTTCAATACGATTTCAATACCCTTATTTTCCAGCTTACCCACATTCTGTACCTGGGAGGTAAATCCACTGGTAGCAGGTACGTTTACGTTCAGCAGAAGGCCTGAAGTATTTTTTACATAGTAATCAAGTTCACCACTGATCCTGTTGTTGAAGAAACCGAAGTCAAGGCCAATATCAAACTGTTTGGTTGTTTCCCATTTGAGGTTAGGGTTAGCAATTTGTGAAGGACGCTGACCAGCAGCTCCTGCATAACCTGCATCACCGATATACAGTCCCAATTGAGGGAAATTTCCAATTTCCGCGTTACCCACAATACCATAGCTTGCTCTCAGTTTCAGGAATGAAAGCACATCGCTTTTGCTTAGGAAGTTTTCTTCAGAAAGAATCCAGCCTACTGAAGCAGCCGGGAAATAACCATTTCTGGAATTTCTACCGAAACGCGAAGATGCATCTCTTCTCAAGCTAAGAGACAATAAATACTTGTCATCATATTTATAGTTTACCCTTGCAAAATAGGAGAGGAATGAGAACTCGGTTTGAGAAGAACTACCATCAGACTTGGTAGCAGCACTGGCTATCTTCTGATATGCATTGGATGGGAAATCGCGACCTTCTACATAACTGTAGTTAGCACGTGATTTCTGGAATTGCATACCCAAAACTGCTTCAACATTACTCTTTCCTATTTCTTTGTTATACGTAAAATAGTTGTTCGTGTTATAGTTGAAAACAAATGCTGAACGATACTCACCCACACCATTTGGTGCAGAAGTGTTCCTGTTGTTTTCCTTACCCCAGTATCCTTCTTCTTGTTGTGCAAGCAGGTCAAGACCAAATTCAGAACGGAAATTTAAACCCGGTAAAATCTTCGCCTGAGCATAGGCGTTGGAGAAGTTACGGTAACTCTGTTGAACATATCTTGCGTATTCAATAGAAATAAAGGGATTGAAATAAAGGGTTCTGAATTCATCACCAGGAGGTGTACCAGTCAATAAACCAGTTTCTGGGTCGGTGAACGGAGTAATATTAGGGAGAGCAGATGCCTGAACTGGATTCGAGAACGCATTATCACCAGGCAAACGGCGGGTGGTGGTTCTTGACAAACTGCTGGTGAAACCAACATTCAACCAGTTGGTAGCAGCATGATCTACAGTCAGTCTTCCAGCCAATCTTTTCAGGTTGTTACCAACGATGGTACCAATCTGATCCATATACTGTAATGAGGCGAAGAATTTGGTTTTATCATTACCGCCATTCATCTGGATATCTGCCTGGTTGTAATTTCCTTTCTGGAAAGCTTTATCCTGCCAGTCATAGTTGGCAGTTGATGTTTCAGACCACTGACCAAAACTATAATAATCAAGAAAGCTTCTGGCATAAGAAGTCCAGCTATCCGGATCATTCGGATCAATTCCTCCTTCATTATCCCTGTAGCCAGCAGCCTGGAAAAACATTTGTGCATATTCCTGGGCACTCAGGAATGGAACCCGGCGGGTTGCTTCTGCTACACCTGTCTGGAAATTGGCAGAAATTGAAGTCTTTCCTGTTTTACCACGCTTGGTAGTAATTAGAACCACTCCATTGGCAGCACGGGATCCGTAGATCGCACCGGCAGCAGCATCCTTCAACACTTCCATTGACTCAATATCATTAGGGTTCAAATCGATCAGTGGGTTCATGGCTCCACCATAAGAACTCTGATCATCTGAAGTAATGGGAACTCCATCCAATACATAAAGCGGCTGACTGCTGGCACTGATGGATGAGTTTCCTCTAACTCGTACAGTTACAGCCTGACCAAGTTTACCAGACTGAGAGTTAACATAAACACCCGCAGCCTTACCCTGCAGGGCCTGATCAACACTGGGAAGAGGCAGGTTTTCGATGTCTTTTGATTTAACTCTCGCAATGTTACCAGTCAGTTCACGCTGAATCTGTGAACCATAACCTACTACTACTACTTCACTAAGCGCATCATTACCTGTAACCAAACTTACTGAAACATTTTCTGTTACTGGTACTTCCGTAGTCTGGAAGCCAACAGAGCTGATTACAAGAGTTTTCGCATTAGCTGGAACAGATAATCTGAATGTACCATCAACTTCCGTAGCAGTGGAAATTGTTGTTCCCTTAACTGTAACGGTAGCTCCAACCATAGGAGAACCATTTGAACGATCCGTAATTTTTCCGGTGATTTGCCGGTCCTGGGCCTGCACCGTAGTTGCAGCGAACAGAAGCACAAGGCTCCAGAGCCATCCGGCCATTTTTTTTCTTGCAGCCATATTCACGTGTGTTAGTTTTGCCAAAAAAGGTGGCGGTTAAAAATTCAACCCGACAAATTTGAGGGTTTTTTGTTAAAAAAATATCAAATTATTAATAACTAGACAGTTTAGTTTCCAATTCTGCTGTTTTTATAGTAAAAATTATTTCAAAAAATATTTTATATTATATTATTTTCTATATTAATTATTATCCACAATATTCACTATTTAACACGATTTTTAACGTTATAGTTTTATATATTTATATTTATAATTTGAATAAGCATAAAAAAAGCCGGTTTGGACCCTTCAAACCGGCTTTCTATTTTTTAAAAACAGTTAGTCTCTGCTTCTTCCCATATAGATAAAGATGTATTGGATCAACGTTACCAAAGATGCAATTGCTGCAACTAAGTAGGTCATGGCCGCCCATTTCAGGGCATCTTTTGCCTGTGGTTGCTCCTGAGCTGTAGTGATATTAGTCTGCTCCAGCCAGGCAAGCGCCCTTTTGCTGGCATCAAACTCAACCGGCAGGGTAATTAAGGAAAACAAGGTAGTGAGACCAAAAAGTATAATACCTCCAAGCAAAAGGCTGGGGAAGGTATTGATTAGCATAATACCCGCCAGCAATACCCACTGTACCAGCATGGAACTCATTTGAACTACCGGTACCAGCTTGGATCTCATGGTTAACCAGGGATAAGCTGTCGCATGCTGAATGGCATGTCCACATTCATGAGCAGCCACTGCAGCAGCGGCCACGTTCCGACCCTGGTAGATATCCGGACTTAAAGCAACTGTTTTGGTTAATGGATTATAATGATCGCTCAGAAAACCCTGAGCCATGGTTACCTGCACGTCATATATACCATTTTCTTTTAACATACGCTGCGCGATTTCCTGTCCGGATAACCCTGAACGCATCGGTGTTTCCGAATACTTCCGGATCTTACTTTTCAGCATGTAGGAAACCAGCATACTGATGCCCACAAACAACAAGGAAACGAACATAATGGAAGGTGTCATAAATGAATTTTTTATCTACAATTCTATTATCAAAGCACTCTCCAATTTAACCAATTTCCCCCAAATCAGCCTTTTTTACGTCGAACTTCCGACGTTTTGACACCCGGGTAAAATCACCCAAATTTAACCTGACAATATTACCTGTGAGAGATTTTCTCGATTTTTAATATGTAAACATAACTTATTTATTATCAGTTATTTAGATAATTACTTGGACACCTAAAGCGCCCCTCCCCCAGCCCGTAAAAGTTATTCACAGGGGCAAAAATTTATTTTGAAATGTGCCCCTTATTCGTAATTTAGTGCAAGAATTTAATGGGTTAGTAAGTAAAGGGTCAGCAGTAATGCTGGCCTTTTTACTTTGTCTAATTTCGTATGATGATTTAGCTTTTTCACGTTTCACTTTTCACCTTTTACTTTTTCACCTTTCACTTTTCACCTTTCACCTTCATCATGGCCAAAACCAAATCAGCATTCTTCTGTCAACAGTGTGGATATGAAAGTCCCAAATGGTTAGGTAAATGCCCCGCTTGTCAACAATGGAACAGTTTTGTCGAAGAAATCAAACAAAAAGAATCAGCACCTTCCACTCCATGGCAACAAGGTTCAGGATATAAAGCAGTTGTTACAAGATTACAGGATGTACCCGTAACCAAAGAAGCAAGATTAGTAACGCCCGATACCGAATTGAATCGTGTACTTGGAGGAGGAATTGTAAATGGCAGTATTGTTCTTGTTGCAGGTGAACCAGGAATTGGCAAATCAACACTCTTCTTACAAGTAGGATTGCAACTGAGCCATGTGAAAGTTCTATATGTTAGCGGAGAAGAAAGTGAACAACAGGTAAGACTTCGGGCAACAAGACTTCCCTACGAAAGTGAAAACTTCTATTTACTAACGGCAACGAATACCCAGCAAATTTTTCAGGAGATAAAACAACTCCAGCCCGACCTCGTTATCATTGATTCCATTCAGACCTTATACACCCCCACCATTGAATCTTCTCCTGGCAGTGTTTCGCAGATAAGAGAAACGGCTGCAGAATGGCAGCGGTATGCAAAGGAATCCAATACACCTGTCTTCCTAATTGGTCATATCACTAAAGATGGTGCAATAGCCGGACCGAAAATCCTGGAACACATGGTAGACACTGTGTTGCAGTTTGAAGGCGATCGCCATTATGCCTACCGGATTCTTCGCACACAGAAAAATCGTTTTGGTAGCACTTCAGAATTGGGCATTTATGAAATGAGTTCAGCCGGAATGAAACCCGTTCTCAATCCAAGTGATATTCTGTTATCCCATACCGGTGAACAACTCAGCGGCATTGCCATCGCAGCCGCTATTGAGGGAATGAGGCCCTTCCTGATTGAAGTGCAGGCACTGGTTACACCATCCGTTTATGGCACACCCCAACGAACTGTTTCAGGATTTGACTCGCGACGTTTACAACTTTTATTAGCTGTACTGGAAAAAAGAGGCGGCTTTCAATTCGGTACTAAAGATGTATTTCTGAATATTGCCGGCGGATTAAAAGTGGAAGACCCGGCCATCGACCTGGCCGTGTTATGCGCACTACTCAGTTCTTTTACCGATATCCCGATTCCATCCACCACCTGTTTTGCCGGGGAAGTCGGACTAAGTGGAGAAATCCGTTCTGTTCACAGAGTAGAACAACGAATTTCAGAGGCAGAAAAACTCGGACTCGAGAAAATACTCATCTCCCGATTCGGACAAAAAGGAAATATCACGCATGCTGGTAATATCGAAATAGTGCCGCTGGCAAGAGTAGAAGACGTTTATCAATTGTTATTTGGCTGATCCAACAATCCGGTGAAAACACGCTTGCAACTGCTAAGCTTCATTTGTAGTTTGGTGAATGAACTCGCCTATACTTCATGCCATTCAATCTGTTTTCTTTCCACATACCTGTGCCGCTTGTGGTACCAATCAATTATCGGAGCATGCAGGCATTTGCAGCTCCTGCCTTTTTGAACTACCTGTAACCGGATTTACTCAGTTGCCAGCCAATGAGGTAGAAAAGATTTTTTATGGCCGGCTTTCTCTAGAACATGCCGCTGCAACCACCTATTTCACTCACAAAAGCATGGTACAAGAAATCCTACACCAATTAAAATACTCCTACAGAAAGGAATTAGGTCTTCAATTAGGAGCTTGGATGGGCTTTCATCTCCAATCCGCCAAATGGATATCAAAAATAGACTGCCTCCTGCCGATGCCGCTGCATCCCAAAAGAAAAGCAACAAGAGGATACAACCAGGCGGAACTGCTGGCAATCGGCATTCAACAGCAAACAGGTCTGCCTATATTACCCGATTGCCTGAAAAGAATTACCCCAACCCGTTCCCAAACAACACAGCACCGATCCGAACGCTGGCAAAATATGCGGGAAGTTTTCCGGGTCAGTCAACCTGATGCCATCGAAAACAAACACGTTTTATTAATAGATGATGTCATTACAACCGGTGCCACCCTGGAAGCCATGGGGGAAAAAATACTTCAGGTTCCTGGTAGCCGCCTGAGCCTGTTTTGTTTTGCTTATACCTTACCCCATTAAAATTTCCCATTTCCTGCTGCCTGGCTTACTTTTGATAACATGGGGCGATTTCTCTGGTTGTTTATTTTCAGCATATTCATCATATCCTGTAGCAAAGACAGCTTGCTAACCAGTTCGGATGCTCCTTTAGGTTTCAGTGCAGATAGTCTTCACTTTGATACTGTATTCACAACAGCAGGCTCCATAACAAAATCTTTCCGGATCATTAACAATAATGATCAACGCATCCGCATCAGTTCCATTCGTCTCGCAGGTGCAAACACAGGCGTATTCCGGATGAATGTAAATGGAGAACCGGGGCCATTGGTGGAAGCTGTAGAAATAGCTGCAGGTGATAGTGCACATGTTTTTGTAAACCTCCAGATTCCCTCCACTACCGAAACACTCCCTTTCCTGGTACGGGATAGTATTTCCATTCAATGGAATGGACAGGAAAAGTGGATCCAGTTGGGTGCATACGGACAAAATGCACGCTATATCCGGAATGGAATCATCAGCAGTAATACCAATTGGGACAATTCATTACCTTATGTTTTAATTGGTCCCTTCACAATTGAAGAAAACACCACGCTTTCCATTTCTAAAGGCACCCGCATCTATGTACATGCTGATGCACCTATTCTTGTAAAAGGAAGCTTGCAGGCAGCGGGTGATACGGCTCAAACAGACCGGGTAGTATTCACTGGTGACCGGCTTGACCAACCTTACGCAAGTTTCCCCGCCTCCTGGCCAGGGATTTATTTTACCAATACCAGTCATACTAACCGTTTTGTATATACGAATATTCGAAATGCCTACCAGGCAGTTGTTTTGGAAGGAAGGGAAACGGTTGGTGAGTACAAATTGGAAATGGATCAGGTCATCATTGACAATGCATTTGATGCCGGACTGCTGAGCATCAACAGTTCGGTTCGGGCCAATAACCTACTCATCAGTAATTGTGGCAAGAACCTGCAGATCGGTGGAGGCGGAAAATATAATTTTAATCATGCTACGTTTGTTGCTTATTCCAATAACCTGATTATACACAAAGACCCCGTAGTATTAATCAGCAACTCTGTTCTGGTGAATGGCAACCCGGTACAAGCTGAACTGCAAGCTGTTTTCCTTAACAGTATAATATGGAGTGGAGGCGGTACTGTTGAAAATGAAATGGTAGCCCTTCGGGAAGGCGGGCAGCCCTACCTGGTCCGCTTTGAAGCCGGTATCTGGAAAATGAGCCAACCAGTGCAGCATATAGAAGTAATAGATACCGAAACAAATCTTGATCCACAATTCGAATTGATTGAACCGGGATCAGGCCTATCTAATTTCCGGCTTAAAGATGGATCGCCCGCCCTCGACCGTGGAATCAGTACCAGCACTACTCTGGATCTGGATGGGAAAAAAAGACCAGTCGGGATGCCCGACCTGGGTGCTTATGAAAAACAATAATGACAGATATTTGTTAGATTACCGATAAATGTATTCTTATGCTCAAAACATTACTAATATCTATGTTGCTGATGGCTGCTACAGGTATTTACGATTTTAAACTAAAGACACTCGATGGTAAACCCATGGATATGGCCCAGTTCAAAGGCAAAAAAATGCTGATCGTGAACACAGCCTCCAAATGTGGTTATACCAAGCAATATGCTGACCTGCAGGAGCTGTATGAAAAATACGGTTCAAAAGTTACGGTGGTAGGTTTTCCAGCCAACAATTTCGGCGGACAGGAACCTGGCTCCAATGAAGAGATCGCCAGTTTCTGTAAGAAAAATTTTGGGGTAAGTTTTCCGATGGCCGAAAAAGTTAGTGTGAAAGGATCTGATATCCACCCCCTCTTTAAATACCTCACCGAAGAAGCGGGTAAGATGGGTGTAAAAGAACCCATCAAATGGAATTTTACTAAGTTCCTCATTGATGAAAACGGCAAACTGCTGGCCGTATTCCCCAGCGGCGTTAAACCCACTGACGAAGCAATTACCAAGTACCTGAATTAGTATATTCGCCGAATGTTTTTCGACGATATAGTAGGTCAGGAAGAAATAAAAGATCAATTGCGCGACATGGTTCAATCCAACAGGTTGAGCCATGCCTTGCTTTTATTAGGGAAAGACGGCTCTGGCGGATTAGCCCTGGCGCTAGCCTTTTCACAGTATATAGTCTGCGAGAAAGTCCAGCTGGCATTGAACCCGGTTCCGCAAGGCCCCTCTCTGTTTGGTGAAGCGGAACCAGTAGGAGAAATAGTACTTCCATCCGCAGCCTGTGGTAGTTGTGCTGCCTGCACAAAAGCTACTGCCCTGATACACCCCGACATACATTATTCTTATCCGGTTATACCTAAGAAAAGTGGCGACAAACCCATCAGTACTGATTATATTACCCAGTGGAGAAGTTTTATCGGCGAGCAGCCATATGGCAGCCTTTACGACTGGCTGCAGTTCATACAGGCAGAAAACAAACAGGGGAATATCACTTCCGAAGAATGTAATGAGATCATCCGGAAGCTAAGCCTGAAGACCTTTGAAAGCAAGTACAAGATCCTTATTATGTGGATGCCGGAAATGCTGGGTAAGGAAGGCAACAAATTGCTTAAACTGATTGAAGAACCCCCACCCAATACCCTCTTTTTATTAGTGGCGGAAAGCGAAGCATTGATCCTGCCAACCATATTATCGCGGTGTCAGCTGGTAAGAATTCCACCTTTATCGGATCTGGATGTTTCCAATGCATTGATAGCAAAACGAGGGTTGGATGAAAAACAGGCTAGGCAGATCGCAGCTATCACAGAAGGAAATTACCGCGAAGCGCTTGCCGAACTGAATCATGCAGGCGAAGACTGGCAATTACTGGTTCGGGAATGGCTGAATGCGATTCTGAAAAATGGGCCTGTATCCCTGGTTAAATGGATTGAGGATATCAGCAAACAGGGACGTGAAAAACAAAAACAGTTCCTGCGCTTTTTCAATCACCTGTTGCAGCAAAGTATCCGGATCCGGATTTTGGGTGAAAACAGTGAATGGGCTTCCAATCTTCCAGTACCGGAAAAAGATTTCATTCTCAGAATTAATAAGATGGCCGACCTGGCTCAACAGGAAGCCATTGTGGAGGAATTGGATAAGGCTGCCTATTATATTGAAAGAAATGCTAATGCGAAAATGCTCTTTCATGCCCTGAGTCTCCAGTTATTCCATATTCTTCGCGATCGGGCCAGGGTGGAGCCGTGGTAGTTTTCGCCTATATTTGTAAAATACAATTAATTCACATTCATTTTATTACACATATATGGGATGCAGTAGTTGTGGAACAGGAAAACCAAATGGTTGTAAAAGCAACGGCGGATGCGCAACGGGCGGATGCAACCGGATGAATGCGTACGACTGGTTACAGAATCTTCCCTTTGCAGATCCGGAAGCGGCTTGTAAAGTGGTTGAGATTTCGTTTAATAATGGCAGCAGAAAGGATTTTTTTCGCAACAATACCCTCACCGTCTTTGAAAAGGGGGAACTGGTAACAGTAGAAGGAGTAAGCGGGGTCGATGTTGGCGAAGTAAATCTGATGGGCGAGATCGTACGAATTCAACTAAAAAAACGCGGGGTAAATGAGTTTGACCCTGAGATGAAGAAAGTTTTGCGTAAAGCAAATGAGCGGGATCTGGAATTACTGAAAACCAATAAGGCCAGGGAAGCAGAAGCCTTGATACGTGCACGCGCTATCGCCAGGCAGTTAAAACTGGAAATGAAGATCAGTGAAGTAGAGATCCAGGCAGATGGTCGGAAAGCCACCTTCTTTTATATAGCTGACGACCGGGTGGATTTTCGTGAGTTAATCAAAATATACGCCAGTGAGTTCAAAGTGAAAGTGGAAATGCGCCAGATCGGGGCCCGCCAGGAAGCAGCTAAAGTAGGTGGAATAGGTAGCTGTGGTCGCGAACTGTGTTGCAGTACCTGGCTTACTGATTTCAAAAGCGTGAACACAACAGCTGCCCGATACCAGAACCTGAGTATTAATCAGACCAAATTAAGCGGTCAGTGCGGCCGTTTGAAATGTTGTCTGAATTATGAACTGGACACTTATCTGGATGCACTTCAAAGTTTTCCGGATCGTGCAGATACCATTCGGGTTGCAAAGGGTACGGCAACGCTGATCAAAAAGGATATTTTCAAAAACCTGATGTGGTATACATTACCTGAAAGTAACAAGCAGTATCCACTGACGATAGAGCGGGTACGTAAGATTCTGTCACAGAATGCGCAGGGAATCATCCCGGATGAACTGGAAGCAGTAGATGTAACCAGTACCAAACCCAAAGAGGTAGAGCCGGAATTTGTGGATGTAGTAGGACAAATCAGTCTGCGCAGCCTGGAGAAAAACGATCGCCGCAGAAAACAACAACAACAGCAGCAACAACAAAGACAGAAAGGAGTAAATCGACCATCCGCTGGCTCGCAACAGCAGGGAAAAGCTCCGGCAACCCAACAGGGCAGGCCGCAGCAAAATCGTCCGGCACAGGGTGGTCAGCAGCCGGGACCAAGACCTGCCAAACCACAACAACAGGAAAGGGGGCCGCGCCCGCAAAAACCACAAGCAGGTAATCCAAGGGGACAGGGAGGTGGTAATCAGGGAGGTCCAACTCAGGGAGGTGGGGCTCCAAAGGGCCCCAAACCCGGTCCGAACCCAGGCGCATAAGCATACTTGTTCGACTTGTAAAATTTTATAATCCGTTTAACGCATTCAGGCTTAAACGGATTTCTTTTTATGCGGTACATTTAGGGTAATATAAACCTTAGAGAATGAAAAAACTACTGCTCTTGCTGGTTGCATTCATTACCGGCATTTCTGCGATTGCGCAACAGGTAAGCTACTCCCGCTTACAGATTGAACCGGAATCTCCCCGTGCTGGAAATACCATTACGGTAAACTATCAGCCAGAATTGGCATCATTTAAAAAGCAACCCATTTTAACAGCGGCTATTTACTATTCAATTGGAAAAAGAATGGAAGAAAGTGAGTTGCAGGTGAAAAAAAACAAAACCAACTGGACAGGTACTTTTAAGTTACCAGATAGTGCCGTTGCCTTCTTTGTAAAAATTGTTGCAGGAAAGGAAACGGATAATAATGACAAGAAGGGATATGCATTTTTTGTGATGGATGCTTCGGGAGAACCGATAAAAGAATCTTATTATAGCATGTGGAATTTTTATCGGGGAAGTGGAAGAATGATGGGCTTTGAAGCCGACGAGAAAAAAGCATCTTTTTATTTTGAAAAATATTATGAGGAGGGTTTGCCAAAAGATGCCGATTTTAATGAAACGATCACCTACTATCAACAAAAAAAAGACAGTGCTGCAGTGATCAATTACCTGGCAGATTTACCTTCTGATCCCAACATTAAAGAAGATGATTTATTCCAGGCTCCTTTTTTTGCGGACCGCTTTGGGAATAAGCCATTGGGTAAATTATTGACAGCCTATTTAAAGTTGAAATATCCGGATGGTTCCTGGAAAGTGCGTGAATTATATCCCAGATTCAACGCTAAGAAAACTGCAACAGAAAAGGCGGCCATGCTTGACAGTTTTAAAAACTCCATCAAAGGAGAGCCGCAAGAATGGCAAAAACTTGTCATCACCAACATTGAATCTAATATTGCAGTAATGCACGGCATGGAAGGTAATCTTTCTAAAGCCAGGGAAATGGCAGAATCTACACGGAAAGGAATTAATCTAGCTTCTATGCTGAACAGTATCGCCTGGAATGCTGCCGAAAAAGGGGCAAATCTTCAGGAGGCTGCTGAAATATCCAAACAATCATTGGAGGTTTTAGAGTCTGAGAAAAAAGCAATGAGTAACAAAGCAATCTATAACACCAAAACAGATTACCTGAAAGAATTGGAAGAAGCGGAAGGAATGTTTTCAGACACGTATGCTTACATTTTATATCAGCAGGGTAATTATAAGGAAGGTTTTAAATACATGCAACGTTCCATTGATTTAGTTGGTACCGGTTCTTCTGAATACAATGAACGGTATGCCTTATTATTGGAAAAAGAAAAAGGTGCTGTCAAAGCCCTTGATTTTTTGGAAAAATCAGTTGTTAAAGGAGCCTACTCGAGTGGTATGAAGAAACAGCTGGAAACACTATATGCCAGCTCCAAAAAGAAACAGCCATTTGATCAGTATTTCGATGGACTCACCAAACAAATGAAAGAGAAAAAAATGCAGGAATTGAGGGCGTCCATCCTGAATGAACCAGCTCCGGATTTTAAATTAAAAGATCTGAATGGTGGAGAAGTAAGCCTGGCCTCTTTGAAAGGGAAAGTTGTAGTTATTGATTTCTGGGCAACCTGGTGTGGACCCTGCATTGCATCCTTCCCTGCCATGTATACCGCACAACAAAAACATGCACAAAACCCGGATGTAGTTTTTCTTTTTGTTAATACCTGGGAGCAGGCTGAGGATAAAAAGAAAAATGTGGAGGAGTTCTTTAAGGGCAAACCCTATTCTTTTACCCGGCATGCATTAGATACAGAAGATAAAATGGTAAGTAGTTTTAAAGTTAATGGTATCCCTACCAAATTCATCCTGGATAAAAACGGTAAAGTCCGATTTAAATCAGTGGGTTTTGGAGGAAATGAATCGCAGGCAGTTGATGAAATTTCTGCCATGATTCAATTGGCAGATGAGGTAAGTAATACATCTAATTAAGAGGACCCACATTCTGAGCAATAATTTCCCCAGGGCTATATAACTATAGCCCTGTTTTTTATGATTTAATCAAAAAATCATGCCTTTGTTAAACGGAATGATTCTTGGCCTATAACAGGCATGCGTAAGTTATTTTTAATTAGCTCATTAGCGGCATTGATAACAGGTTTCACTGCCTGTTCACCTAGATTAGTTGGAAACTGGAACGTACAGCGATTTGAAGTAATCAAACAGGGTGAATCCGGTCTTAGTATTAACAATGTAGGATCCATTGAATTTAAACGAAATGGTAGAGGTGAAAAGAATATTCAATATTCCATTCTTGGCATAACCAAATTTGATAATCTTCCTTTTGAGTGGACGCGTCATGGCAACTCTGTAACCATCAGTGGTAATAATACAGATTTTGCTAAAAGTTGGATCATTGTGCGCGACAAACGTCGTTTCCAGCAATGGAAATCCACTGACGGCGCCAACACCATCCAGATTATTGAGTTGGCTCGTTAATATCTTTCTCCACCCGTCGGGTACCCGACGGGTGGAGAAATTAGTTTCTGTAATTGAGGGCTGGTGAACGATCCCCCAGCAACGGGATGTACCGGAAGCCAGGACCACGCGCAGCATGGAACTCTGCTTTGGCTTTACTCAATTGTTCAGGTTGGTGCAGCAGGTCCAGTAAGGTCATTGCCATGGTTTTCGCGGCCACCATCATTCCCTTTATTCCGATTTCCGTTCCCCCACAGGCAACCGCCTGCCAACTATGGGCCGGTGTACCCGGCACCCAGGTGGCGGCACGTAAGCCCACTGTTGGTACCGCATAACTTACATCGCCCACATCCGTTGAGCCGGTGGTTTTTCCGGTATTAATCCGGATGGGATTTACTGTTCCTGCTGTTTCAATCGGATCAGCTTTAAATCCCAGGCCACCCTGTATTTTATTGGCAAACTCCTTTTCAGAACTAGTGTAAATAACCCCTCCTACTTTAACAAGGTTCACTTGCATGATATCCGCAAGCTGGTTATTGAGCAACAGATCATAGGTTCCCCCAATAATCTCAAAATCAGTTCGGGTTTCGGTTCCAATCGCTGCCCCTTCAGCTGCTTTTTGAATGCGTTCAAACAACTGCATAACAATTTCCCTGTTTGGATGCCGAACATAATAGTACACTTCAGCAAAATCAGGTACCACGTTCGGAGCCTTCCCTCCCTGTGTAATTACATAATGGATTTTTGCATCGGACGGAATATGTTCCCGCATCATGTTCACCATATGATTCATTGCCTCTACTGCATCCAGCGCAGATCTTCCTTTATCAGGCGCCGCCGCCGCATGTGCTGCAGTTCCATAAAAACGAAACTTGGCTGATTTATTCGCCAGTGCACCATCCGCCCATGTAGTGTTTTCATCAGCAGGATGCCAGTGCAATACCGCATCCACTCCATCAAATAATCCGGCCCGAACCATATATACTTTTCCGGAACCTCCTTCTTCCGCCGGAGTTCCATAAACTTTAATCGTACCCTTCCATCCCTGGGCCTGAAGTTGTTCTTTCACTGCGATGGCAGCCGCTACAGAGGCGGTCCCAAACAAATGATGCCCGCATCCATGTCCGTTTGCCTGTCCGGCTATCGGATTTTTTTCAGCAACTGCCTGTTGCGATAAGCCTGGTAATGCATCAAATTCAGCTAATATTCCTAATACCGGCGATCCCGAACCATAGCTGGCAACAAATGCAGTTGGAATACCCGCCACCCCTGCTTCGACGCTGAATCCATTGTCCTTCAAGGTCTCTTGTAATAAGGCAGAACTTTTCACTTCTTTATAACCCAATTCTGCGTAGTCCCATATCTTAAATGCAATATCTTTATACTGGTAATAACGTTCCTGTATAACCGAAGAAGCCTGCGTTTTCCATTTATCCAATTCCTTCACCGTGGGTTTCTTTTGCGCAAACAATACAGCGGGTATCAACAAACTACCAATCAGGAAACCTTTCTTCATATCGAACTAATTTTAAATCTGTTTGTACAAGTTAGGCTATTTATGAAAAAATCATTGTTGCTGATTTTACTGGTTTTGGGTGGATGGCTGATCCTCGCACAAAGTTGTTTCACATTCAGAACTGCTGATTCAAAAGCGATCAGCAGCTTTCAAAAAGATGGCATCCCGCTTAAAACAGCTACTATAAAAGAGGAGGGCTTTCCGCTGCATTATGTGCAAACAGGAAATGATAGCCTGCCCACACTCGTTTTCATTCATGGAACACCAGGAAGCTGGAATGCTTTTGAACGTTATTTAAAAGATAGTACGCTGAGAGCGCACTACCGCCTGATCAGTATTGATCGCCCGGGTTTCGGATACAGTAATTTCGGGAAAGCGCTGAACCTGCCGGACCAATCGCGGATAATCGGACCTGTACTTGAATCACTTAAAAATAAGGAGGCCTTCTGGCTTGTGGGACATAGCCTGGGTGGACCGATGATTCTGCAATTGGCACTGGATTATCCGCAACTGGCAACCGGGTTGGTAATTATTTCAGGAAGCATAGATCCGGCTGCGGAGAAACCGGAAAGATGGCGGTATGTGCTGGATAAAACACCGCTTAAGCTTTTTTTACCAGGTGCCTTCAGGCCTTCTAATACAGAACTGATCTATCTGAAAAAAGACCTGAAGCAGATGGAGCCGGCATTAAGTGCCATTAACCTGCCGGTTTATTTCATACACGGACGAACCGATAGTTGGGTACCTCCTGTCAATGTTGAGTTCGGTTTGAAGAAACTGATCAATGCCCCCAAACTGGACACGCTTTGGCTGGATGGTGGACATTTTATTCCCTGGACTGAATTCCAACCCATCCGAAGAAAATTACTTGAATTGAAGCCATAAAAAAACCGGGACTAAGCCCGGCTTTCTATAGTGTTGATTGGTTTTACCATCCATCTCCATCCAGAACGTTTCCAAGTCCGCCCAGGATACCACCCTCTTCTTTTCTCCGGGGTCCCCCATATTGCATGATGCGGCTGGCAAGGCGGCTGATTGGCAGGGTTTGAATCCATACCTTACCTGGTCCGCGAAGCGTTGCAAAAAACAATCCTTCACCACCAAAAATGGTATTCCGGATTCCTCCTACAAACTGGATATCAAAGTCGATTGTTTGTGTGTAAGCAACCACGCAACCAGTGTCCAGTTTCAAGGTTTCTCCGGGCTGGAGTTCACGTTCAAATACATGGCCACCTGCATGTACAAAGGCCATACCATCTCCTTCCAGTTTCTGCATGATGAAACCTTCACCACCAAAAATACCGGTACCCAGTTTGCGTTGTAATGCGATTCCCACGCTCACACCCTTTGCAGCACAGAGAAAAGCATCTTTCTGACAGATCACCCTTCCTCCCAACTGCATCAGATCCAGTGGAATGATTTTACCGGGATAAGGTGATGCGAAACTTACTCTCTTTTTTCCATGCGCCATATTGGTAAAGGTTGTCATGAACAAACTTTCACCTGTTAACACGCGTTTACCTGCACTCACCAGCTTACCCAGAAAACCACCGGTTTGCTGTTTGGAACCATCGCCAAAAATAGTGGCCATCTGAACGCCATCATCCATCATCATAAAACTTCCGCTTTCTGCAACGGCGGTTTCATTGGGGTCCAGCTCTACTTCAACGTATTGCATTTCTTCCCCATAAATCCTGTAGTCAATTTCGTGATTACTTCTCATGGAATAAAATTACTAAGTTTTAAAACCAACTGCCAACAAATGCTTTGTAGGCGGGATCTGATTCATTGCCTTTGATCTTTCGTTTTCTTCTGGCAACACTAATCCTATGTTTCAACATAGTGTAGAGTACCATTGGAATAAAGACCAAAGTCAATGGTGGAATTCCCATGATAGAGACCCATTTTCCTCCGAATTGGTTGCGCATGGGCCTTTTCAATCTTTCAGACATCAGGTACATGGCAGGTACTACAACCAGGGTCATGAAGAAGGCAACTGTCAATCCAAAAATGATTGTCCAGCTCAGTGGCTTCCAGAAAACGGCGTTGTCCCCACCAAGGAAAATTTTAGGATCCAGTTCTGCGAACAATGTAATAAAGTTGATATTAAATCCAACTGCCAGCGGAATCAGCGCCAGAATCGCTGCCAAAGCAGTCAGCAATACCGGAATGATCCGGGTTTTACCAGCCTGGATAACTGCTTCCCGGGTTTTCATACCACGAGCCCTCAACTCATCCGCAAATTCGATCACCAGGATTCCATTCTTCACCACAATACCTGCAAGACCCACAATACCAATACCTGTCATAACCACACTCACTTCCATTTTGGTAATTCCAAAACCAAGTAATACTCCGATTACACTGAATACAATTTCCGTAAGGATAATAACCGGTTTACTGATGGAATTAAACTGCAATACCAGGATGAACAAAATCAGCATCAATGCAATAAAAAGTGCTTTTATAAGGAATGCACCTGTTTCTGCCTGTTGTTCCCCTTCACCTGTTTGACGGATGGTAACTCCCTCTGCAGTGAGTTTGAAATTATCAATATGATCTTTAATGCGCTGATTCACTTCCGTTGGTGTGAAACCGGATAATACATTTGAGCGCAACGTGATAACCCGCTTCTGGTTTTTGCGCTTAACACTTCCCAGTGTACTGGTGAAATCAACATCTACCAGTGAGCTGATTGGAATTCGCTTAATCGCGCCTCCGCTGGCAAAATCACGGAAAACAATATTCATATTGAGCAGATCCACGAGGTTTTGGCGCTGCACTGCGGTATTTCGCAGTTGAATTTTGTATTCATCTTCCCCATCTTTTATCTTGGAGATCTCGCGACCGAACAGCGCTGTTCTGATCTGCATACCGATCTGCGCAGACGAAACGCCTTCCCTCAATGCACGCTCACGGTTAATAGTAAGCGAAATTTCAGGATTGTTCAAATCGATGTCCATTTTCAACTCCTCCACACCGGAAACCTGAATGGAATCGAGGTAGTTTTTGAGAGCTACAGCAGTTTTCGTAAGATCGTCAAAATCTTCACTGGCGATTTCAATATTGACAGGCGGTTCAGTAGGCGGGCCACCTTGCTCCTGGTCAACACTGAGCTCTGCACCGGGTATACCTTTTACAACTGCCCGAATGGAATCGAGTATGGGTTTGGTTCGTTCACCATGGCGTTTTTCAAACTCTACAAAAGAAACCTGGATTCTTCCAAGCTCCGGCCTTGTGCTGCGATCACCACTCATTGGATCACTGGCACCTACCGCCACATTGGAGATTACTGATTCTACAATCGGGTTTTGCTTTTTACCTCCATCCATATCCAACACTTTATACACCCGTTGCTCCAGTTGTCTTGTAATGGAGTCAGTATATTGAACGGAAGTTCCTACAGGTAATTTCAGGTATACATAAACGAAGTTGGGATCTCCGGAAGGAAAGAATACAACAGGTACTTTACGAAGACCAAAGAATACAAATGAAAAGATGAGTAATCCAATAGTACCCAAAAGAATTTTTACGGGCCTCCATCCATGCAGCGACCAGCGCAGCAAACTTTCATAGTGCGACATGATCCAGGGTAGTGCACGATTCTGGAAGTTATGAATGGTTTTATCCAGGACAAAAACATTCAGAATGGCCAGCACCACAAAGAACAACAGCAAATTACCCCAGAAGAAATACCAGTTAATCGCTCCCGGTAATGCCTGACCGTAACTGGCACCTGCTGTAATCAGCAATACACCCAGGATAACAGCGATCCAGAATCCTTTCTTTTTAAAAATGGAAGTTTTATTGCCATCTCCTTCATCGTGGTTCATAAAATCCACTGCAAATACCGGGTTCATAATAAAAGCGACCACCAGAGAAGCCGATAAGGTAAAGATCAGCATGGTGGGAAGATAGATCATGAACTTACCGATAATACCCGGCCAGAATAAAAGCGGAACGAAAGGAGCCAGCGTGGTGAGGGTTCCTGCCAATACAGGAATGAATACCTCACCTGCTGCCATCATTGCTGATTTCTCTGAATTGATTTTGCCCTTTCCTTCCATGAAGATCCGGTGGGTATTTTCAATAACCACAATGGCATCGTCCACAATAATTCCAAGTCCGAACAGCAGGGCAAAAAGCACAATAAAGTTCAGGGTAACATTTCCCCCAACAATCAGTTCAGCGGCCGGTAAGAAGAGGAAGGCCACGAACATACTAAGGGGTACACTTAATGCTACAAAGAAGGCATTGACTACCCCCATAAAAAACATCAGAATGATCAGTACCAGGATAAATCCGATCACAATGGAGTTTACGAGGTCGTTGAAGGAGACGCGGGTAGCCTTACTCTGATCACCCGTAATTACCAGGTTCAGTTCACGAGGAAACTCTGTTGCTTTCAACTCATCCACCACTCTTTTCACTTCATCAGATGTTTCAATCAGGTTTTCACCGGAACGTTTGATGATGTTAAGCGTAATTACTTTTTTGCCATTTAAACGGGCATAACTCTCGGTATCTTTGATAGTATCTTTAATGGTAGCGATATCCTTAAGATATATGGGCGCACCACTGGTATTGCGAAGTATCACTTTCTCAATATCATAAGCAGTTTTGAACTGACCTTTCAATTGCAGGTTTCTTTTCATGTTGCCCACTTCCAGCAAACCACCTGAAATATCCAGGTTTTCCCGGGCAACGGCATTGGCGATATCATCAAAAGTGATATTGGCTGCTTCCATCCGGTTATTGTCCACATTAATCTGGAATTCCCGCTCAGGAGCACCTACCAGGTCAACCCGGTTGATTTGTGGCAATTCTTCTAGCTTATCCTGTAATTCATCCGCATAACTTTTGAGTCGCTGCAAATCAAAATCACCACTTACGTTCACATACATGATTGGCTGTTCGGAGAAGCTAACCTCCAGTACCGAAGGTTCTTCCGTAAGATCAGTAGGCAGATCTTTTTTTGCCTTATCCACCGCATCCTTCACTTTCTGCAGCGCCACATCTGTTTTTACATCCGTATCAAATTCCACGATGATGGCACTAAAATCCTGCTGTGAGGTACTGGTAGTTTTTTTGATTTTAGCACCTGTAATCCCTTTGATTTGTTTTTCAATGGGACGGGTAACCAGGTTTTCAATATCCTTAGGCGAATTTCCTACATATACTGTTTGTACATAAATAGTAGGAATCACAATATCCGGGAACTGTTCCTTGGGAAGTGTCACAAACTGGAATACTCCAATGATACTCACGAAGATCATCAGGAGATAAATCGACGTTTTATTTTTGATACTCCAGGTAGTAGGTCCAAATTGTTTGAACTTCTCCTTCATATTTTCGAGCGCACTCATACTATAGTTTTACGCATTTCTTAAATTGATAACTCATCTTCCGCACAATTCCATTCTTAGAGACTGGTAGTAATCAGCTGACCATCGTAAAGCCCCTGGAACCCTTCAATGATCAGGATATCACCGGCCTGCAGACCCTTGTGGATTTCCAGTTCATTGCCATAGAGTTCGCCTGTTTCAACCGGACGTTTTTTGGCTCTGAGTTTACCATTCTCGTTCACTGCTACGAGTACGAATTTGCCTTTCTCATCATTTTGCAGGGTGTTTACGGGAATAGTGATGGCATCATTCACCGTATAATCTTCTATACGGATATTGGCGATCTGATTAGGTCGTATCTGTTTATCAGATGGCATTTTGGATTCGATGTAGAAAGAACGACTGTTTGGATCGATCAGCTTTCCTGATACACTCACTTTTGTATTGAATGTTTTGCTGATATCGGGCAGTATTACTTTTACCGGGCTTCCCACTTTAACTCTTTCCAGGTAATTTTCCGGAACTTGTGCAACTGCCTTCAATTCACTGGTATTTACAATACGGATACCATTCATTGGAGAACCGGTAAAGGTTTCACCAACCTTGATATTTACTTCATCCGCAATGCCACTCACCTGAGCATATACGTTTGTCATCGCCAGTTGTTCTTCCAGAATACCAATCTGACGTTCCGCCTGGTCTACATTGTTTTTGGCGGTAATCAGCTGAACTTCGGTACCGATATTCTGATCCCAGAGATTTTTCTGCCGGGAGTATAGGTTTCTTGCATAGTCCAGTTGAGTTTTGGCAGTTTCCAGTTGCTGACGGATCACTGCATCATCCAGCTTCAGGAGCAGTTTTCCTTTCGAAACAACATCACCCTGTTTCACGTAAATAGCACGTACCTGTCCGCCCATTCCACGTGGTGTTACATAGGAAACATTCTGGGCTTCAATTTTGCCTTGCAGGTCGATGTAGTGGGTGAAAGGCGCTGCCGTTAACGGAGTGGTAACTACCAGTTTCGGCTTTTCAGGAGGGATAGCAGTGGAATCCAATAACAGGATTTCTTTCTCCAGTTCAGCAATCCTTGTTTCTGTAGTAACTTTCGTTTCTTTCAGAGAAGCCAGTTCTGCTTTTTTCTTCTCCAGCAGGTTGCCACCACATGCTACCAAAAGCAAGAGGGAAGAAGATATTAGTAGTTGTTGTATACCGGTTTGCATATAATTCGATTTATAAGGATTCAGTTGATTAATAAATTTTTCCAATTGCTGTCAGATAATCCACTTTGGCTAAAGCCGCTTCATATAAAGCTGTGAACAGGTTGGTTTGCGCAGTTCTTAATTCCGTTTGTGCCGCATTTATTTCAGTATTGGAGCCTAATCCCTGTTCGTATTTCTTTTTAGTCTGATCATACACCCGCTCTGCCAATTCCACATTTTCCATTTGTGCGTCTACAGCCAGTACGGATGCGCGGTATCGGTTTCTGGCACTGGCTACATCATTTTCAATGGAAAGCTTGAGCAGTTCCATATCATACTCGGTTTTTCTCACTGCTGATCTTGCCTGTTCTAATAAGGCACGGCGACGGTTGCCATCAAAAATGGGAACATTGATGCGAAGCCCGAGTGTGCTTTGCTGGAACCAACGTCCTCCTGATTTGAAGAAATCGAATTCATTTCGCTGGGCGTTGGTGAAATAATTCCCAAATACGCTGACGGTTGGGAGGGCCATCAGTTTATATCGTTTGACATTATAATCATTCAACTCTTTACCGATCTGCAATAACTGAAATTCACGGCGATCATTAACCGAATAGGCAGAATCCAGTAAATTTTCCTTGATCAGATCATCGCTGAGTTTATCTGTTAGCACAAGGCTGTCGGTCAGGGGCATACCCAGCAACATTTTCAGTCCGAGATAACCGTTATTGATTTGGGTTTTAAGTTTCAGGCTGTCGGTGCGCAGGTTGGTAAGTGTAACATTGACCTTGTCTACATCCAATTGTTCTGCAAATCCATTTTTATAGATCTCACGGGTATCATGGTAGAGCTTTTCAAAGCGTTCTATATTATCATGAAAAAGCTCCAGTTGCTGTTCACCGATCAATAATTGGTAGTACACTTTATGAACATTGACAGCGATGGAAACTTCGGTGATCTCTGCATTTTTGCGGGCGAATTCCATCGCTGCATTCCGTGCCTGCAATCCTACGAATACCTGTCCGTCGAACAGGATCTGGTTGAGTTCAGCGCCTGTGGTGGCTGAGTACTGGACACCAAATTGTACCGGAATAAAAGTGCCGGGTGCTCCGCCAAAAAATTCTCCGGGAACCAGGCTGACCGGCAGTTTGATATTATCAATAAGGTTGAAAGAGCCATTCACCTGGGGCAGGGCACTGGCAGTAACTTCGCGGTTCACCTGTTGCTGAATACGAATATCTTCCAGCACTTTTTTTACCTGATAACTATGCTGCTTTGCATATGCCACAGCTTCCTGGATGCTTAAGGCTTCTGTTTTTCTTCCTTCCTGTGCGTAGGTGCCCAAAGAGCCGCTTATCAGTATAAGTAGCAACCCAACTGATAAGAACCTCCACAACGTTTGCTTGTTCATTGTTAACTGATTTAGATCTTTTTCTTTTTTTGCTGATACTCCAGAACCAACCGATACCCTTCCAGTGTGACGATACCAAACAGATAATGTTCAATAATCTGCTGCTCAACATCGGCAAGGGTTAATTTGTTCCCGCTGTAAAAGACGGGATCCAATGGCATAAGCATGCTTTCAATACGGAATCGGGCGATGATGTCGACATTCAGTTCCTGACGGTAGAGTTGTTCCTGAATGCCTCTGATCAGATTGTCTCGAATGGTATTGTAGATGAAATCATTTTTGTGTTGCAGAAATTTTTCATAGGCTTTAGGATGATATTTTTTCAGATCCAGTATCACGGAGGGGTTCATGTTCCGAAACATCTCTTCCACCATTTCCATCGCTTTAAACATTTCATCAATGGCATTTTCTGCACTGAACTTATCAATATCGCATCGATCCCTTGATTCACAGATCTTACACTGAATCACTTCCAGCACCAGTTCTTCCTTATCGGCAAAATACTGGTAGATCGTTTTTTTGCTGATCCCCATTTCACTGGCGATATCGTCCATGCTCACACTACGGATGCCGTATTTCATAAATAAATCACGGCTCCTGACAAGAATGCGGTCCCTGGTTTCATGTTCACTCATAATCGGGCCCAAAACTATGGAAACTTTAAATGTAACAAAAGTTTCCATCAAATTATTTTACCATTCGTCCCGAAATTGAATGTTCCACCACCCGTCTGGTGCCACCGGACGGGTGGGAGCAAAATCAGGTGAAAATACCGTCAGGGAGCCTGACCGCATTTTAGTAGGTTTGCAACAGGAACTGAACTATGGACAATCAACCGATTCGAACCGATGGCTGGCGTTGGAAAAAAGTTTTCCAGTATTTCTTACAGGGATTACTGGTTACAGCTCCGGTAGTAATTACGGGTTATCTGGTTTACTGGTTTGTTTCTTCGGTGGATAACCTGCTTCCCATTTTCCAGGAAGAAACACCGGAAGGCGGACTATCCACGCGGAATTATGGCTTAGGGTTTATTATCATTATTGTAGCGCTGATTGTCATCGGGTACCTGAGCTCTAACTTTATTACCAGCAGACTTTTCAGTTTTTTTGACCAGTTCCTGGAGAAAGCTCCCGGTATCAAATTCATTTATTCCTCCATCAAGGATTTCTTCGAGGCATTTGCCGGTAACAAACGCAAATTCAACAAACCGGTGGCGGTATCCCTGCACCAGCCTGATGTATTCCAGATCGGCTTTGTAACAGACGAGGATGCCAGTGAATTCGGATTCACGGATTATATCACGGTATACATTCCATTTTCCTACTCCTTTGCCGGACAAACCTACCTCGTTCCCAGGAGCAGGGTGCGTCCTTTGGATCATATCAAACCCGCTGATGCTATGAAATATGTGGTATCAGGAGGAATCGCTGAACCCGACCAGGAACCTGCCCCTCCCCGCGAGTAGGAAATTGTTGGATATGCGAACTATATGTTTACTGGCGGCAGTTCTTCTGCTGCACAACCCTGTTTATTGCTGGGGTTTCTTTGCACATGAAAAAATCAATGGGTATGCGGTTTATCTGCTGCCTCCGGAAATGCTGGTTTTCTACAAGCCATCACAAGCTTACCTCCAGACCCATGCAACCGATCCGGATAAACGACGATATGTGGTAAAAGCAGAAGGGCCGAGACATTTCATCGACCTGGATCAATATGGACAATACCCTTTCACAGAATTGCCCCGAAAATGGGAAGATGCCCGTAAAAAATTCGGGGAGGATAGCCTGCAAAAACATGGCATCCTGCCCTGGCGTATTTTACAGGTGCTCGGAATGCTGACCAGTGCATTCCGGGAAAAGAATACCGCTTCAATCCTAAAGCTATCCGCAGATCTCGGGCATTATATCGGAGATGCGCATGTGCCCCTGCACACCAGCTCCAATCACAATGGCCAGAAAACCAACCAGCATGGCATCCATGGATTCTGGGAAAGCCGGCTACCAGAATTGCTGGCAGACCAGGAATGGGATTTCTTTCTGGAAAAAGCCCGGTATATCCCAAAGCCAGCAGAAAGAACCTGGCAGATCATCCTGGAAAGCGCGGCTGCTGTGGATTCGGTACTGGAGCTGGAAGCAAAACTGAGTAAAACCATGCCACCCGATCAGAAATATGCCTTTGAATGGCGCAAGCAAACACTGGTGAGGCAGTATTCAGGAGAGTTCAGCAGGCTGTATAACCAGGCTTTAAAAGGAATGGTAGAACGCAGGATGCGCCAATCGGTGCAGGCAGTAGCAGATTATTGGTACACGGCCTGGGTAAATGCGGGTCAGCCATCCCTGCATCAATTGGCTACAAATAAAGACCAATCAAATGCAGCACCCGGACTAGACAGCCTTAGTGTTTTATGGAGAAGCCAACCTATCAAGGGTAAATCCTGCGACTAAGGGCAAGGAGAATTGACAATTTTTAAGGAACTTGCGGACTCACCAAACCAGCCAACGAAGTGGTACATAACTTTAATGCAGGTCCGTCTATCTTACCCAAAGAAGTTTTCCAGGCGGCCAGCGAAGCCATCCTCAACTATAATAACATGGGACTCTCCATACTGGAAATCGGGCATCGCACCGATGCATTCCAGTCGGTAATGGATGAGGCCCGTGCCCTGGTGAAAGAACTGATGCAACTCAATGATCAGAAAGAAGTATTATTTCTTCACGGAGGTGCTTCTACGCAGTTTTTCCAGGTACCAATGAATTTGCTGGCAGCAGATCGTAAGGCGGCTTATCTGGATGGAGGAACCTGGGGAGTGAAAGCAATAAAAGATGCCAAACTATATGGCACTGTGGAAGTAGTAGCCAGCTCCAAAGACAAAAATTATTCGTATATCCCTGACAGTTATACAATTCCCGGTGATGCCGCCTATTTCCATTATACCACCAACAATACGGTGGAAGGCACCCAGATGCATTCGATTCCTGAAACAAATGTTCCGCTCGTAGCAGACATGAGCAGTGATATACTGAGCACGCAGATTGACTTTAATCGCTTTTCGCTGATCTATGCAGGAGCGCAAAAAAATATTGGTGCAGCAGGGGTAAACCTGCTGATTGTAGATCCTTCCATTCTTGGGAAAGCAGATCGTGCCCTTCCCACCATGATGGATTACCGGGAGCATATTAAAAACGGATCTATGCTGAATACGCCACCCGTTTTTGCCGTATACGTATGTATGCTCACCTTACGCTGGCTGAAACAACAGGGAGGAGTAGCAGCTATTCAGCAAATCAATGAAAAGAAGGCACAACTCTTGTATGATACGATCGATCAGAATAGCATCTATACGGCACCGGTAGCCAAAAAAGACCGTAGCCGGATGAATGCGGTATTCACCATACAGGACCCGGAGGTAGAAAAAGAGTTTTTGACAGCTGCCAAAGCGGAAGGATTTTATGGTGTGAAAGGACATCGTTCCGTAGGTGGTTTCCGCATCAGTATGTACAATGCATTACCCTATGAAAGCGTAGTAACATTAACTGAATTCATGAAAGAATTCGCAACAAAAAAAGGATAATCCTTACATTTAAATAACATGGCCAGGATACAACCATTCAAAGCAGTTCGCCCGCAAACAGATAAAGCCGCCCAGGTAGCGTCTCCTCCTTATGATGTATTAAATTCAGCAGAAGCGGCTGAACAGACAAAAAACAATCCCAACAGTTTTTTACGCATTACCAAATCGGAAGTGGATCTACCAGGAATTGCAGATATTCATATAGCTGACGTATACGAAAAAGCAAAGACCAACCTGCAGGATTTTCTATCCAAGGGTATCCTCATCAGAGAGGATAAACCCTGCTACTATATTTATGAATTGGTAATGAATGGCAGGCATCAAACCGGACTTGTTGCAGTTTCATCTGTTGATGATTATGAGGCGGACATTATCAAAAAACATGAATTCACAAGGCCTGAAAAAGAGCAGGATCGAATCAACCATATTCGTACCAGCGGTGCGCAAACAGGAAATGTATTCCTGGCTTACCGCGATGTAGCAGCCATTAACTCACTGATTGAAAACTGGAAGCAACGGACACCCCTATACGATTTCGTAGCAGAAGATGGCATCGGCCATACCATTTGGGTGGTAAATGAGGATGCAGCCATCGCGCAGATAACAGAACTATTTGCCAAAGAAGTACCATATACCTACATAGCGGATGGACATCACCGGGCAGCTTCCGCTGCAAAAGTGCGGAAATCCCTGGAGGCAGGATATCATGACCATGCCAATTATTTTTTAACGACCTTGTTTCCTGCCGGTGAATTACATATCATGGACTATAACCGGGTGGTAAAAGATCTGAATGGACATACTGAATCAGATTTTCTGAGGGCCTTATATGATCATTTTGAAGTGGAGCGTATGCCTTCCGCTTTTTCTCCCACCAGGCTCCATGAATTCGGTATGTATTTGGGAGAGCAATGGTTTAAACTGACTGCCAAAGAAGGAACGTATAAAACTGATCCGATTGGTGTGCTGGATGTGACCATTCTTTCGGAACTGATACTGGATCCTATGCTTGGCATTAAAGACCAGCGGACGGATAAACGAATTGATTTTGTTGGCGGCATACGCGGGTTGGGCGAACTGGAAAAGCGAGTAAACAGCGGCGAAATGAAAATCGCTTTCAGTCTTCATCCCGTTAGTATCCAGCAATTGTTTGATATTGCCGACAGTGGAAATGTAATGCCCCCCAAAAGCACCTGGTTTGAACCCAAGTTACGCGATGGCTTATTGACTCATTTAATCTACGAATAATGCGAAAAGTCCTTCTTCTGTGTTGTCTGATTTGGTTGGGAAGCAGTATTGAACTGGCTGCACAGGAAGATGTCAAATCCTTACATGCCAATGCGAGGAAATATATGCAGGAATCCGACTATTCAAACGCTGTGCTGGTTTTGAATAAGGCATTATCCCTTGAACCTGCCAATGCAGACCTGCAAAATGATTTGCTATTCACCTATTACCTGGCCCGTAACTATGGAAAAGCCATGGAATTGGGAAAACAGCTGGTGAATACGGACAAGCCGGATATTCGTAGTTTTCAGTTACTGGGACTCACCTATCGCGCTATTGAAGAAAATAAGGAGGCAGAAAAACTCTATAAAAACGGGATACGTATTCATCCCTATAGTGGTGTACTGTACAATGAATTTGGAGAATTCCTCTGGGCTAAAGAGAAATTTGAAGCGGCCGTAGAGCAATGGGAAAAAGGAATAGCGACAGATCCCAATTATTCCGGTAACTACTATAATGCTGCTAAACATTATTATCTAACCAAGGATAAAATCTGGGCACTGATCTATGGGGAAATTTTCGTTAACCTGGAAAGTTACAGCCGACGTACTCCGGAGATCAAGGAACTCCTGCTAAACGGATACAAAAAATACTATGGCAAGATGGGTGAATTACAGCCAGCTAACCCCAAAAATGGATTTGAACTGACTGTAAGCGGAATCTTCGACAAACATGCCGGAACGGTAAGTTCCGGAATCAGTGCAGCCAGCCTAACCAAACTGCGCAGCAAATTCATACTCGACTGGTATGAAAAAGAGCCGGTCGCTTATCCTTTCCGTCTGTTTGAATATCATCGTCAATTATTAAGAGAAGGCTATTTTGAAGCCTATAATCAGTGGCTCTTCGGTGCAGCTCAAAGCCTGCCTGCATTCCAGCAATGGTCTCAGGCCAATGCCACCACATATGAAGCCTTTCTGCAATACCAGCGTGGCAGAGTATTCAAACTACCTGCGAACCAGGATTATCGCTTTCTGGACAACAAGAAATAAGCATTGATTTTCAATTGTTTAAAAAAAATTACCGAAAACTGACAAATATTTTAATCAATGTTTGAACATTAGTGTTATACTTTTTATTAATTTTGTTCGACAAAGAAAATTTCAACACACAATGAAAAAGGCAATTTTTGTATTCGCTGCTTTTGCCGCACTGGCAACAGCTTGTAACAATGCTCCGGAAGGAGAAACCGCAACTACCGCTGACGCTCAGGCTGCTGCAGCCGGAACAGGGGCTACCTACAGTATCGACACCACAACCAGCGTAGTTGAATGGCTGGGAACCAAACCCGTTGGTCAGCACAATGGTACTATGAAAATTTCTACCGGTGAGTTCAGCATTGCTGATGGTAACATCACTGCTGGAAATTTTACCATCGACGTAAATTCTCTGACAGATCTGGACATGAACGGTGAAATGAAAGACAAACTGGAAGGACACCTGAAGAGTGCTGACTTCTTCGATGTTGCGAAGTTTCCTACAGCCAGCTTTGTGATTACCGGAGTTGAGCCTATTACTGGTGACAGCACTGCTACCCACAAAATCAGCGGTAACCTGACACTGAAAGACAGTACCAAGAATGTTAGCTTTCCTGCACAAGTTACTGTAGCAGAAACTGGTGTTAAAGCAGCTGCCAACTTCAATATCGACCGTACCCAGTGGGGTATGTTCTATGGCAACGACCAGAGCCTGGGTGATAAATTCATCCGTCCAGAGGTTAATATCAAATTGAATATCAACGCCAACAAATTATAACTCGCTTTTTTCTAGTGATGTTTTGAGTTGGATCAACCGGGAGCTTCGGCTCCCGGTTTTTTTATGGTGGTGGTTACCTATATTTGAAATGGATTATTCACACACTAACGATTGATGCATATGAATCAGCCACAACGACTTTTTGACTGTCTGCAGTTGCTTATGGATAAAAATCCCGCTCAACCCCTGCTTTCAGGCAAAGAAAACGGACAATGGAAAGAGTATTCGGTTCAGCAAGTTAAGGAACTCGTGGACCAGCTAAGTGGGGGCCTGCTTAACCTGGGAATGAGCTGTGGCGATATGACCCCGGAAGGCCGGGATAAAATTGCCATCCTTTCCAAAAATCGCCCGGAATGGGTGATAGTGGACCTGGCTGTTCAACAAATAGGAGCCATCCTCACGCCTGTTTACCCAACCATCAACGCTAAGGAACTTGAGTTTGTATTAAATGATGCCGGCGTTAAAATGGCCTTTGTGAACGATGAGGAACTCTATCACAAAATTCTGAGCGTTCAATCAAGAGTACCTAGCCTGCAGCATATTTTTACCTTTGAACATGTTACCAATGCTGCACATTGGAAAGATGTAATCCGGAACAACAGCCAGGAAGCACAGCAACAAATTCCTGCAATCGCCTCAAAAATCGGCTACGAAGATCTTTTCACGATCATCTATACATCAGGTACTACAGGCACCCCGAAGGGCGTGATGTTATCGCACAAAAATGTACTCAGCAATGTGTTGAGCAGTATCGAATCGGCTTTCCTGGAAATTGGTGTAGAGGGACAAAAAGCCCTGAGCTTCCTGCCCCTGAACCATATTTTTGAACGAATGGTTACCTATATCTACCTATTTGCCGGTACCACTATTTATTATGCCGAAAGCATGGAAACCATTGGCGATAATCTCAAGGAAGTTAAACCTACCCTATTCACCACGGTACCCCGCCTGCTCGAAAAAGTGTACGAAAAGATCATGCTGAAAGGAATGGAACTGACTGGTGTAAAGCGCAAACTCTTTTTCTGGGCGCATGACCTTGCCGATCAGTTTGAACTGCATAAAAACCAGGGCTTCTGGTACAATACACAACTTGCACTTGCCAATAAACTGGTTTTCAGTAAATGGAGAGAGGCTTTGGGTGGAAATCTCAAAGCGATCGTAAGTGGTGGTGCGGCCTGCCAGGTAAAACTTATACGAATTTTTACAGCGGCTCAAATTCCGATTATGGAAGGTTATGGCCTTACGGAAACCTCTCCGGTAATCGCTGTGAACCGCTATGGTAAACATGGCCGCAAATTTGGAACTGTTGGCACACTTATTAATGGTGTGGAAGTGAAAATTGCGGAAGATGGAGAGATTTTATCCCGCGGACCGAACACCATGATGGGATATTATAAACGTCCGGACCTCACAGCTGAAGTGATGCAGGGCGACTGGTTCTGCACCGGTGATATCGGATTATTTGAGGAGGGTAAATTCCTGAAAATAACGGACCGCAAAAAAGAGATGTTCAAAACCAGCGGAGGCAAATACGTGGCGCCGTTGCCAATTGAAAACAAACTCAAGGAATCTTTATATGTTGAACAGGTGCTGGTAGTGGGTGCAGAAAGAAAATTTGTCGGAGCCCTGATTGTGCCCTCCTTTGCCAACCTGCGCGATTGGTGCCGCCAGCAAACTATTGAATATACCAGCAATGAGGAAATGATCCGTCATCCTAAAGTGGCTGAGTTATACCGCGACCTGGTTGAGAGTTTCAACAAATATTTCAACCACGTAGAGCAGATTAAAAAGTTTGAATTGCTACCTCAGGACTGGTCCATTGAAACCGGCGAAATGACCCCTAAACTGAGTTTGAAACGCAAAGTTATACAGGAAAAATACCGGGATGAGATCGAAAGGATCTACGCCTGAATTCAGATCTTTTCGATTCCGTTTTCCTTGATACGGATGAGATGCTGTTTAAAGAGGTTACCGATTGCCATCTTGAAGGCTTTTTTGCTCATCCCGAGGTTATCGTAGATATCTTCGGGATCGGATTTATCATGGTAGGGCAAAAAACCTCCATGCTGATCGAGCAGGTCCAATATTTTTCCTGCCTCTCCGCTTACCCGTTGATAGCCACGTTCCCCAAGTGCCAGATCAATTTTATTTTCCTCGCGAATCTTGCGAATATACCCTTTCAGCCTGTCGCCAACCTGGATATTCTGGTAGATATCACTAAAATGTAAAACGCCGGTATGTTTTCCATTTATGATACAGAGATAACCGATATCCGTACGACGATAGACCAACAGATCCACAGGATCTTTTTCTTTCAGGTCAAGCTCTTCATTGGAAAGCAGGTTTTCAATTTTTTCTGTTGCTGCAACACGTCCTGTCTGTTCATCAATATAAATGCTGACAATATAAGTACCACCAACCCGCATGGTGCCGAGTTGTTTCGACTTGGGTACAAAGAGATCTTTCATCAGTCCCCAATCCAAAAAAGCGCCCTGTTTGGTTGCACTCACAGCTTTTAATGCCACGATATCTCCAACAATGCCCAGCGGCTTCTGAGTTGTTGCAATGAGCCTGTCTTCTGAATCATGATAAACAAACACATCCAACTCATCACCGACCTTTAATCCGGCTGGCACAAATCTTTTGGGTAGTAGAATACCTTCTTTTCCATCATCAAGGAAAACACCAAAATCAACTGCCCGGATAACCCGTAGTGTATTGAATTCGCCAACTTTAATCATACTGTTTATTTGAACTGGGAGCAAAGCAAATGTAGCCGAATTTAAGAAAGCAGGTAAATTTGTTACTCAAGCAGGCAGCATGGAAAAAAATCACGTCATCCGGATTAAGTGCCCGGATCAGAAAGGACTTATTGCCGGTATTGCCGGAATTCTCTTCAAAAGGGGATACAATATTATGGTGATGAAAGAATACGTGGAAACCGAAACCGGACAGTTTTTTGCAAGGTTGGAAATCGCCGGAGATTTAGAATCGCAGGAACTGGAATCGGAACTCAAGTATTTATTGCCGCCCTCCGCAATAGTTGAAATCATACCCAGAAAGAAGAAAAGAATCGTGCTGCTGGTAACTAAAGAATACCACTGCCTGGGCGATCTGTTGGTTCGTCATTACTTTGATGAACTGCACGCAGAAATACTTGCAGTGATCGGTAACCATAACACGCTACAATCCTTTACTGAAAAATTTGAAATCCCTTTTCATTTTATAAGTCATGAAGGAATAAGTAAAACAGCATTTGAACAAACCATCCTTCAAACGCTGGAAACCTACCAACCCGACTACCTCGTGCTGGCTAAATTCATGCGTATACTCACGCCTGAGTTCGTGCAGTGCTACAAAGACCGGATCATCAATATTCATCACTCTTTTTTGCCTGCTTTCATTGGTGCCAATCCATATAAAAAAGCTTTTGAACGGGGTGTGAAACTGATCGGTGCCACGGCTCATATTGTAAACAACGACCTGGATGAAGGTCCTATTATTACCCAGCAGATCATACCGGTAAAACACGATGATGGCTTAACTGACATGATTGAAGCTGGGCATGAAATTGAAAAATCCGTATTGGCGGACGCATTAAAACTGGTACTGGAAGACCGTATTTTTGTTTCCGGCAATAAAACCATCGTATTTTCCTGATGAAAACATTTTCCATTCAACCTTATCATGATAAACACCAGCAGGGTGTTATCAACCTGATATTACCCATACAGCAGATTGAATTTGGTGTACCTGTTACGATTAAAGATCAACCTGATCTTTTGATCATTCCTGAATTTTATCAGAAAAACAAAGGTAATTTTTGGATTGCAACAGATCAGTCAACTGTAATTGGAAGTATCGGACTGATTGATATTGGACATCAGGCTGCTGCCATTCGAAAGATGTTTGTACGGGCTGATTATCGCGGAAAGGAAACCGGCTTGGGTCAGGCATTATTGGAAACAGCCATCAACTGGTGTAAAGAAAAGGAGATCAACAGTATTTATCTTGGAACAGTAGAGCAGCTAAAGGCAGCACAGCGATTTTATGAAAAAAATGACTTTCATAAAATCGCTGTAGAAGCATTACCGGATTATTTTCCAAGAATGCCGGTAGATACACATTTCTATGTTAAGCAACTTGCGTACTCTTAAGGGTAGCCAATACCTCAGGTGTTACATTACCAAAGAGGGATACCCCAGCGGCACCTTTTGCCATGGATAGTTCAATCCCTGTTTTTAGTTCTTCCATGGAATCAAAATCGGGAAGGTACAAGCCAGCATATAGCGGAAATTTTCCAGCCAGGAAATGCACGCCTTCCGTAACCGCATCCCCAATCCATTTTATATCTTCCTGGTAAAACTTATGGTAGATCATCGGGAATACAGCGTCCAGGTTCCAGTTGGTCCAGTCCTGGCGAACAATTCTGCGCGCCACTTCAGGAGTTGGGAATACAGCCGCAGTGATCCATTTTTTATGCCGGTTGGCAACTTCTGCTAATTGGTTAACCACCTTGTTAATCGCATTATAGCGGAAGAGACGCCAGGACAAAACTCCATCTGGATAAGGGAGGTCCAACGGATCTTTACCTGATATTTTTTTATATTCAGCTCTGCAGGTAGAACAATAACAGAAATCATATGCAGGCAATTCCTGCTGCTGAACCAGGTTGTAATTTTTCCAAAGGTTAAGCGGCAGTATCACATCACAAAACCGGATATAATCAAGATGCAGGCCATCAATATAATCTTTTGAAAGAATCTGTTCTGCTTCCTGTTTCAGGTAAGCCTGAACTTCCGGTTTGGAGGGACATAACCAGCGATAATATCCAACATAGGGCGGATGATCAATAACCGATTTCCCTTCTCTCGAAATCGCATACCATTCTGGATGTTGCTCCATCAGGGTTTTTACTCCCTTGTTCATGGTCCAGTTCCAGCGATGCGCTTCCAGCTTCATTTTTTTGGCGGCCCTGAAATGTTTCTCGGAATCATCTTCAAATAAAACACCCCGGACACCGGCTGCAGCGTATGCAGCATATCGTTCATACAATTCCGCTTCTGAATCCTTTGGATTCGGCCTCGTCCAGATCCAGTGTTTTGCCTTTCTTTTTTTGAAATCCAAATCTGCAGCGCTGAGAGAAGACCCAATTGAAAGGGAGGCTGTTGTAAGCAAACTGTTTTTTATAAAATTTCTGCGGTTACTCATAATCGTTAGTTCATTTTTTCCTGAATGTAATGTATCCCCAATGTTCAGGAACATGCATATCAATTAATCCCTGCGGAGACCATACCCAGTTATCTTCGCGAAGCCGCTTACCATTCGGTCCCACCCTTCTTTTATAGGATTGTCCATCCATGTCCATGGTCCACTGCACTCTTGAAAAATTGATTCTCCAGGTAGCGCCGGGTTGAGGTTGTGAAATACGGCCCGGACGTTCCAGATCCTTATAGGGAATCGCCATTTCAACTATCCAGCCTTTATCAATATCACGGTTATCATTAAGCGTACCTTTAAGTTGTACTGCAGATAACAATCGATCCGAGTTCCAGCCCATCACCATAGGTCCGCCTTTTTTATAAGGCTTGGTCATGAACAGGTCCATGATCGTACCTAATGCATTGATTTCATATTCGAAGTATTGTTCCTGGTCGTTATTAGGATCCAGAAATACTTCAAAATCGTGATCGTTGAAAATGATAGCATCCCGATCAGTAAGTGTAGCCCAGAGATGAGGTTCTTCCATTTCAGCAAGGATATACAGGTACTGTTCATCCCACAGCATTTTAACACGGGTTTTAAACCTTGGAACCGGCTTTCTGCTGCCTTCAATATCCTGGAAATAACTGGTCCACGCAGCTTTTTTCCAGGCCTTATCTACTTTCCCATCAATCTGAATTTTGTGCTGAGTTTTCAGCACATCATAGCGCTTGGGTAATGAGTCTGCCGACGATTCAGTTTGACAAATACTACCCAGTGCCAATCCACATATTGTAATAAGATCAACCATACTTTTCTAGTGACGGAAATAGAATTTGTGTAACATTTCCATTTGATAAATCAGTAATATGAAACAAAGCTATAAGGCTTTAGCAGTTCTGACTTCTTATTATTCAACAAATGATGCAATTCAATGAACCTTACCGTAGATTCATTAAAAGTTTTATATGTCGCATCCATTGCTTTGTTGGGATATCATACTGGAAGGCAGAAGCAGAAGAGAAGAATTCAGCAAGGATATCTCTTATTTGAACCGGTTGCAGGAGTCGGGCTATTGGAAATATTCTCCTGGCAGGTCGCTCGATAATGCATTGGTATGGGAAAATAAAACGATACTGGTTACCAGTGCAGATCTGAAGATTCTGTTTGCCAGTAAAAATATTGAACGCATGAATGGATATCAACCCTGTGAAGTAATAGGAAAATCACCGAAACTATTCCAGGGGCCGGCTACACAGCTAGGCAGCAGGCTGATGATCCGGAATGCACTGACTGAAATGAAGCCCTTCAACTGCACCATTCTGAATTACCGAAAGGACGGAACCCTCTACAATTGCCTGATTGAGGGCTATCCTGTGGTGAATGAAGCAGGCAGATTAACCAACTATGTTGCCATTGAAGAAGAAATCGAAATATAGTTAATCCTGTTTAAGATCATCAGGGTCCCCGGTTTCTTTATGGCTTTCGCGATGAGGAAAATCCCTGTTCAGCCGGTTACTTAATTTCCTCTTTTCCTTACGATTGACCCTCCAGGTCCATATTAAAAAAACCAATACTGCGATTGCAAGAAGTGTATAAATAAACGCATCCATAGACGTTGCTTTCAGGTAATCTACCATCCCAATATTACCTGAATATTACCGCTAATTCCCTGCTATTTATTATCTTTTCGACATGCAAGCGAAATCAACCCGTTCACGCAGGGAATTTATACAGACAAGTTCGGTTTTGCTGGGAGGTCTTTTATATCTTCCTGCATTCGCAAAAACCGGATATGCTCCTAAACTAAGTTTCTCAACACTTGGTTGCCCCGACTGGAACTTTGACAAGATCACGCAATTCGCAGCCGAACATGGCTATAAAGGATTGGAGATAAGAGGAATTCAGCGTGAACTTGATTTAGTGAAATCGTCCATATTCAATTCTACAACGGCCAGGTCACTAACCATGGCGCGCATGAAGGAAAAAGGATTGCGTTTTGTTGGATTAGGATCTTCCTCTACCCTGCATTTTAAGGAAGCAGTAAAAAGAAAGGAACAGCTGGAGGATGGCAAACGTTTTATTGATCTTGCTGAGCAACTGAAATGCCCCTATGTAAGGGTGTTCCCTAATAATTTTCCGAAAGAACAGTCGAAAGAAGAAACCATGGATCTGATTAAAGCAGGATTGCTTGAATTATCTGCACACGCCAAAGGATCAGGTGTGGAAGTATTGATGGAAACACATGGCGACCTTGTTTATCTGGCAGACCTCGAAAAGATCATGAAAGAAGTAAATAGTCCGAAAATCGGTTTGATCTGGGATATTTCAAACATGTGGACGGTAACCGGTGAAGCCCCCGCCAAAGTTTATCCGGCATTGAAAAAATACATCCGGCATGTGCATGTAAAGGATGCCATAAAGGAAGAGGGAAAACTTCGGTATACTTTTTTAGGAAAGGGGCAGGTTCCCATATTTGAAGGAATCGACCTGCTGGCCAGGGATAACTATAAAGGCTTTTATAGTTTTGAATGGGAGAAATTATGGCATCCAGAAATTGCCGAGCCAGAACTGGCGCTGGCAGATTATCCCAAAGCAATGAAAGCACATTTTGCATAATCTATCCAATATTGAAAAATGCCTGGAGATTCCGTTTACTTAAATACCAAAGTTGTACGTCAGAATACTTATGATGCCATCGTTGTTGGATCCGGCGTCAGCGGAGGGTGGGCCGCAAAAGAATTATGTGAAAAAGGTTTACGCGTGCTCTTACTGGAAAGAGGCGGACCGGTTCAGCATCCCAGTTATCCAACTTCGTTGATGCATCCCTGGGAGTTTGAACACCGCAACAGTTTATGTAAAGCCGACCGGGAAAAATATCCCATTCAAACCAGGCATTATTCCATCAATGAAGACAACAAACATTTCTATACAAAGGACCTGGAAAATCCGTATGAAGAATTAAAACGGTACGACTGGATCAGGGCGGATGTGCTGGGAGGCCGTTCCCTTCTATGGGCAAGAGCCTGCTACCGCTGGAGTGATCTTGATTTTGAAGCGAACCTCAAAGATGGTTATGGGATAGACTGGCCAATCCGTTATAAAGACCTGGCGCCCTGGTATGATTATGTTGAAACATTTGCAGGCATCAGTGGGAACAGAGATGGTATCCCACATTTACCCGACGGGGTCTTTCAACCTCCTTTCGAAATGAATTGTGTGGAAAAGGACTTTACCGCAAAAATTGCCAAAGCCTATTCCACCCGGCAGGTTATCATTGGAAGATCCGCTAACCTAACTGCGCCGCTCAAGGGAAGAGGTGTATGTCAGTCGCGAAGTCTGTGTCACAGAGGTTGTCCTTTTGGTGCCTATTTCAGTTCGAATTCCAGCACACTTCCTGCAGCCATGGAAACAGGAAGATTAACCATCCGAACACATGCTTTGGTGAACAGGGTACTCTTCGATGAGCAAAAAGGAATGGCAACCGGCGTTGAGATCATTGATACGGAAACAAAACAAACAGAAGAGTACTTTTCAAAGCTTTTATTCATTAATGCATCTACGATTGGCACAACAGCAATCCTGTTAAATTCTGTCTCCAATCGTTTCCCGAATGGTTTGGGAAATGACAGTGGACAACTCGGACTGAACCTGATGGATCATCATAAAGGGCTGGTGATAGCAGCCGATGTTGACGGATTTGAAGACCGTTATTACAAGGGAAGAAGGCCTACCAATATGTATATACCCAGATTCCGGAATGCTACTGAGGCAACCAGCGATTTTTTAAGAGGGTATCATTTTGGCGGAGGCGCCTATCGCACACGTGGGCAGGCAGATGGTATTGGTGAAGAGTTAAAAGAAAACATGAGTGAAGCTGGTCCCTGGAAGATCAGCATCTATCATTTTGGTGAATGTCTTCCTTACCAGGAAAATAAAATGAGCCTGCATCCGGATAAAAAAGATCCGTTTGGAAGACCTATCATCCAGTTTGATGCACAGTTCCGGGACAATGAAAAACGCATGTTTGAAGATGCTGCTAAAACCGGAGTGGAATTGTTTGAAAAAGCCGGCTATAAAAATATCACAATGAGTGGAAAGATGTCATTCCCGGGAAATGCCAATCATGAAATGGGTACAGCGCGTATGGGGCATGATCCAAAAACCTCTGTACTGAATGCTTTCAATCAATTGCATGCGGTGAAAAATGTATTTGTAACAGATGGGGCCTGTATGACATCCGGATCTTGTGTTAACCCATCCATTACCTATATGGCATTAACCGCAAGAGCATGTGACTATGCTGTTCAGGAAATGAAAAAAGGTAATATCTAATCCGTATATAAAGCGGGTAAATCTTTTTCAAAAATCGTAACAGGCACTTGGTAAAACCGAATAAAATCGGGTTCACTAACCTGGCCTGGAAAGGGGGCATAATAATGTGTTGGACTTATTTTATCATTTCGCCATACCAGTACATAAGATAAACGCAAGCCTGGTGTTGTAATCGTTTTTAATAACACTTCTGTCCACCAATTTGGGTTTGGAATGGATTCAAGTCCGGTTTCTGTAAGAGCCGCCAGCTTGCCGGACTTGTTGGCATAAGCCTGGACGATCTGTAATTTTTTTAGTGCAGCGGGAAGATTATATTTTCCATCCCGACCAAAATCGGCATAGTTATCCATGCCTACCATATCAACAAAATCGTCACCAGGGTATCGCTCCAGAAATTCGGATTCAGATTGAAAAGTACAATCCGGTGAAAAGGCATAGAGCAACTGATGAATATTCATTGAATCACGCATATAGGTGACTGTGAATCTCCAGAGCGTCTTTATTTCATCCGGACTGCAATGCTTTTTCCCCCACCAGAACCAGCTACCATCCAGTTCATGGAAGGGCCGGAAGATCATTGGAATAGGTTCACCGTCAGCACCCTTAACCGTATGCAAAAAATCAGCTATTCTTCTGAGAATACTTTTATATGTATCATGTGCTGCAGCGCCTGGGATCATTTCTCTTACGGAAGCCTTTGATACGCCTTCTTTCCAATAAAATCCACCTCCCGAAAGCGGGTTGTTGAAATGCCAGGAAACGGTAATGAGTCCGCCTCGTTTATACGTTTCCGTTATTACCTTTCGCAGGTGGCTTTCTTCCTGCTTTATCAGGCTGTCTGGCCGGCCTGATAAACCACTGAAATCGATACCAATTACGGCAGGATGAGAGCCTGTAATAGATTTCACATCCGATCGATCAGCGTCTCCACTCCAGCCATGACCATATTCAGTAGCATGCTGATGCCCGAACAGGATACCCTTTTCAGTTAACTGATGGAGGTTACAATAAAGCGCCCTGGTTTCTTTGGTAGCTTTCGTGTCAATCGGTACAGGTTCACCTGCATAAGAAGAAAGACCCGCAAGTAGGATAAATAATAAAAATTTCATTCGAGTAAAAAGTAAAGTCCGATTAAAGCAAGAATGATTGCAATAGAAGTAAGGCCATACAAAAAGATACCATAGAATTCAGGAATGGGGTTGATCAGGCTCAATACACAACTGATGAAACCGGTGAATGCTCCAATGACCATAAGGAGAATTCCATTGAATTGGCGTTTGGCAAGATTGGCAGGCATAGCAATGGTATTTAGGTTGTTCACTTATTTTCCTGAAGTTGTTGTTTCATAACATGTGCAGTTTTATGTTCTCCGGTATGACTCCAGCCTGGTGGCATAACCAGGTATAAAAATTTATTCTTAATGCCTGGGGCATGATACACATCTTTTGCGAGTGCTATGATTTCACCAAAATAGGCATCCAGAAAATTATTGGGTTTGATATCACGTGTGATGCCATATTGAATAGCTATATTTTCTTTCTGTGGTTGATAGGTTTTAAATACCCTATCCCAGATATTAAGCAGGTTACAAAAATTGGTATCCATGTATTCAACATTTTTTGCATGGTGAACCCTGTGATGGGAAGGAGTTAGAATCCATTGACCTAGTTTTCCCATATCCCCTTTTTTCATTACTGACTCACCCACATGTATAAACGCACCCCAGGTGCCATCAATAAACATGATGACAAATAACATAGGAGGAGGAACACCTAATAAAATACAGATCGTTGTTCGAATCAGATCAGCATAGGGAGCTTCAAGGAAAAAATGCGCATGCGTTACTCCGAGATGCATGGTCTCAGGAGCATGGTGTGTGGAATGCAGGCACCAGAGCAGCCGTACTTTATGTCCCAGATAGTGATAGACAAAGTGCGCCAGTTCCCAGATAATATATCCATAAATAAACCAATACCATGTAAATGGAAGGGTGAACAGTGCTTTATCTTCCAGCCATCCGATCACCAGGAAGGTCATCCCTATGGCAATAAATCTTCCCAGGAAGGCATTCAATACATAAGAAAAGAAAGGAATTTTGTAAGATATGACACTGAACTTTTTGTAAAAAATTCCTCTTACTAATTCCAGGATCAGGATAATAGGAATGACAGGAGAGATAAAAGCAGCAATGCCTTCAAAGGTTCTGAGTTTGCTATAATCTCCCTCAGTAATCAGTTGAATCAGTGCATCAAAACCAAAAAAGGAACGAAATTGTTCCCAAACAGCAAGCAGGAAGTCCATCATGGAGTAAACAGGTTATTCCCCTAATTTACTCCAAGTTTTTGAACCTTCCTAGATCCGGGATTATTTAAAAAGTCGCGGATCAAAGAGGCAATGCGGGCCAGCGAAATAATTGCCTACAAAGGCTTTACGCTGAAATTCCGGAATGGAAACCGGTTCGTTTTCAACTGCTTCCGTTTCCTGAACAGCAGGATTAACAACTTCGGTTGTTTTTTTGGCAGCCGGATAGGCTACATACATTTTCTTCCAAGAGGGCATAGGTAATGACTGGTTCTTCATACACTTCATTTTCGTTACTAAATCGACCAGCGGGCACAAAAAATGCCTGCTAGATGCAGGCAATCGTATTATTTAATGAATACAAAGATACACAAGTAATTGAATCTTGCCAATTAGTACTACTAATTTAACAATTTGGCAAAATTCAAGATCTGAAAATCAATGAATTGCTTTTAGTTTACGAATTCCTTAAATGCCGAATCAAGCTGAAAGGTTTTAACGCCGGAGCTGAGCAGTGTTGCTGCCTGGACTTTCATTTTATCCTTTGCTTCGGCTGAATTGGGATTCCGATGATTTAATACACCCACCACCAGGATTCCCTGCTTTTCGGCCCATGTTACATCCGCTTTGGATATTTGAGAGGAGAACAGGTAATAATGTGCGGGATTGAAATCCGGTCGCTGTTGATACTCCTCCAGTTGTTTGCGTGTGCAACTCAGTTTGACCTTACCACGGAAAAATTCTGTTGATTCATCCGTGCCAATCATAAGAGCTGATTCCCGAAGCTTGTATTTGTCGAGCAGGGTTAATACCTGCTGAAAAACTGCTTCGTCAAATCCCTGGATTTTATTATCAATCATTACCTTCACCTTATCCTTACAATGCTGAAGTACTTCTTCGAATTGCAGCACACGGGTACCGGCGCTTGAACGAAGTTTTTGTATTGATGACCAATTCATGGAAGTCACCTGGCTGTCAACATCAAAATAACGTTTAAAATTCCTGTCGTGCTGTGTAATCAGGACACTGTCTGCAGTAATGCGCAGGTCAATTTCTACCATCCAATAGCCCTGGTCAATTGCTTTTTGTAAAGCCGGCAGGCTATTTTCAGGGGAGCTACCCTCGACTACCCCTCCCCTATGGGCAATCAGTCGATAGGATTGCGAATAAAGGTTGCTGCCCACAAAAAGGCTAATAGCTAATAACCAGAGTTTCATTTGAAGTTGCTTTACCTGAAGATATTACTTTAATCCCCCTTTCCGCCTTTAAAGATATTTCCAATTTCGCGACCGATTTTCTGGATCTTTTCAATCCCTTTATTGAGTGTTTCCGGATTAATGTCTTCGTATTCCTCAAATTTATGGTCGGTATCATACTGGCTTGGATATACCATCAGTTTAGAGTTGGCGCTAAAATATTTATCCAGTTTTATAAGTAAACTATCAAAAACAGGATCATACGATATAGATCCTTTTCTTCCTGAGAAAAAGACAATCATGTCCTCCGCCTGGATTGATCTGGATAAAACCAGAAAGTCTTCCCAGTCGTTAAACTGATTAAAATTCATCGTTCCTGTTTTGGATTTTTGCAGGTAGAGGTTGATATCCCGCTGAGACCGGGCATTGGAGTAACATAATACAGGAATAGATAATTCCTTGGACAGGCGCATAATGATATCAAGGCAGGTATAGAACCCTTTTTCCATTTCCACCAGCGGGGGACAAAATATCAAAACCCTTTTATGTGTGATCAGTACTTTTTGAATATTTGAAATCAGGATATTCCTATCCAGTCCTGATAGAATATTCTCTGTAGTCTCCCCAAAGAATTTTTCCAGCAGTGTATTTTTTTCCGGCCAGTTCAGGACTACAACACTTGCCATAATCTCTTTAGAAGTACGGATGATACCACTGTTTACATTGTGATCAATAGAGGCAATCACATTCAGATTCGTATCCGTAGCTGCAGCAATCTGGTAGGATTTTCCCAATTTTTTGCGTGCAATTGCCAGGTTGTTCTCTGCCTCTTCGTTGTTAGGCACAACAGACAAAACAGTTATGGGATGGGGTGATTTTTTATCCTTGAACAGAATTGCCAGTTCCAGCATGGATTCAATCTTATCAGGCTCTTCAATCGGAAGCAGGATATGTTCAGTATCAGCCAGGCTGTTCTTATCCATTCCCATTACCGCATCTTCGTCCATCACCAGTTTTTTGGCAGCATTTTCCGTTGCAAAGGAGGCAACCAAACAGGTAATAAGAATAAGGATAATAGTGCCGTTCAAAATATTTTCATCGAGAATTCCTTCTCTGAATCCAATGAGAATAATAGCGAGGGTGGCTGCAGCATGTGCAGAACTTAATCCAAAAATAAGCTGGCGCTCTGCAGTTTTGTACTTAAATAATACTTGTGAAATATAGGCTGCCAGCCATTTACCCAGCAATGCAGTAATCGTCAGAACCGCAGCAACAAAGAGTGCTGTATAGCCATTAAATACAACCCGTACATCCACCAGCATACCTACACTGATCAGGAAGAAGGGAATAAAGATGGCATTGCCGATGAATTCAATCCGGTTCATCAGTGCGGAAGAATGAGGTATCAGTTTGTTCAGTGCCAATCCGGCAACGAAGGCGCCAATAATGGGCTCCACTCCTGCTACTTCTGCCAGGAAAGCGGCAAAGAACACCACTGATAAAACAAAAATATAGTGGGATGTCTTTTCACTTTCCAGTTTGCGAAAAAACCAACGGGCGATTCTTGGAATCAGGAAGAACATGATGGCTGAGAAGATCGCCAGTGAAGTGCCAAGCCGGATCCAGAATTCCTGGTTAAGGTTTCCTTTGTTAGCACCCAAAATTACAGCCAGGATAATCAGCACTGCCGTATCCGTTAAGATTGTGCCACCAACAGCAATCGCAACTGCAGATTGTTTGGAAATTCCAAAACGTGTAACAATCGGATAGGCAACCAGGGTATGGGTTGCAAACATACTGGCAGTCAGAAAACTGGCATTGGCATCATACCCAAGTATATACAGACAAACAGGGTAACCGATTGAAAGAGGAATAAAAAACGTTAAGGCTCCAAAAATAAAACTCCGGTTTTTATGCTTTTTAAATTCGTTCAGATCAAGTTCCAGCCCGGCTATAAACATGATATACAATAACCCGATGGTAGAAAACAGATCGATGGCTGAATTTTTTTCGAGGATGTTTAACCCATACGGACCAATCACCACACCTGAAATAATCAATCCTATAATACCAGGTATATTGAGTTTACGAAGCAGAATGGGTGAAAGCAGGATGATAAGGAGAAGCAGTGAAAATATTAAAACAGGATTAGATAGTGGCCGATGAAATTCCGCCAACAACTCCCTCCAGAAAGCTTCCTGCATAGATAAGCACAATTATTCTTCAAACATACCTAAAAAACGGTAGCCAACACCCGACTCAGTATGGATGTAAACCGGTTCGTTTGGATTGGGTTCCAGTTTCTTTCTTAACTGGGCGATGAAAACCCTGAGGTATTGGGCCTGGTTGATAAAGCCGGGTCCCCATACGGTTCTAAGTAAAAAAGCATGCGTTAATACCTTTCCTTCATTTTTTGCCAGTAATAATAAAAGATTGTACTCCGTGGTGGTTAGTTTCACCAGTTCCCCGTCGCGTTTAACTGTTCGTTCATCCAGGTTGATTTCGATCCCGGAAAATCTCAGGATTGGCTGATAGTCTTCTGTTATAACTGAACGAAGCGCAGCCCTGATTCTTGCCAGCAATTCGCCGGTTCTGAAAGGCTTGGAAAGATAATCATTCGCCCCTGCATCCAATGCCCGGATGATTTCATCTTCGGCTTTTAACACACTAATGATAATAATTGGATTGGTGTACCAGGATCGTAATGCTGCAAGTACTTCCTGTCCAGCCATATCCGGTAAGCCAAGATCCAGCAGGATCAGATCCGGTGGATGATTTTCTGCCATTACCAATCCTTCTTTCCCCTTTTTAGCCAGCTGAACCAGGTAATTATTCGACTGTAAGGTAATTTCCAGCATCGTTCTCAATGCAGGCTCATCCTCTATAATAAGTATGCGAACCTTATTCATTTGACGACATTTTCGCTGCAGCAACAGCAGGTAACTTAATAATAAAAAGGGCACCCCCAAGGGTACTGTCTGTAAGTAAAACTTCACCCCCCATTGCCTCTGTAAATCCTTTTACTATTGAAAGTCCTAAGCCGGTTCCGGTTCCTTTGGTTCCGGTTATCTGGTAAAACCGGTCAAATACTTTTTGCTGCTCTTCCATCGGAAAGCCAGCACCACTATCTTCCACCCTGCATTCGAGCCAACCACTGTTATAGGTACACGATACAATCACGTTGGTTCGTTCTGGTGTGTGCACCAATGCATTGGACAGCAGGTTAAATAAAATCTGCTCCAGCATGCCCTTATCCAACTGAACAAAGGGTAAATCTTTTGCCAACCTCAATTCAATTCGTTTATTCGTTCCTGTTTCCTGCACTTTTTTAACCAAACCATAAAATAGCTCAAACAAATCGACCCAGTCCGGTTTTGGTTTTAATTGTCCGGATTGAATCCTCGACATATTCAACAGGTTTTCTACCTGTAGATTGAGTCGTTCCGCAGCATGACTGATCTCCTGCAACAGAGTTGATTTGTTTTCCGGACTCAGGGTATCCTTATTGTCCAAAAGGTTATCTGTAGCACCTATAATAGTAGCGATTGGTGTTCTTAATTCATGTGAAAGTGAGTTGAGGATAGTGTTATAGAGATGAATCTCTCTTGCTTTTTCAGCTCTTTGTCGTGCAAGTAATTCCACCTGCCGGATTCTGTACGTAAGTACGGCATTAATGAGAACGATGATGAAATACATCAGCAGCAACACCATGTCTTCCGGGTTGGTAACAGCATAGGTGAAGCGGGGAGGAATAAACAGCACATCCCATAATAAGGCAGAAAGTAATGCTGCCAGTAAAACAGGCTTGATATCAAAACTAACAGCAGCCAGTGAAACAGTTACCAACAGGAGAAATGCAACGATGTGATAATCGATCAGGCTGGAAAAAATAAAGCAGCTCCCTGCAACCATCAAAACAGCTCCAACACTATAGAGGTATTGATAGGTTCGATTAATCCGGTATAACTGGAACAGGGAGATCATGAGCAAAAGTACAGGCCTCGTATAAAGATTTTATAAAGATTTTTAAGAAGGTCTCTTTGAATCTTTGAAACCTTTTACTGCTAATTACTTTTACACCTTATTCTTAAATATGGGATCACACCAGAAACTCAGCGCAGCGGGTATTTTAATCGCCCTGGGTATTATTTACGGCGACATCGGAACATCTCCCTTATATGTATTAAACGCCATTACAAGCGGGAAGCAAATTACAGAAGAGTTGGTAGTAGGTGCGCTCTCGCTTATCATCTGGACCCTAACATTGCAAACCACTTTTAAATATGTAGTATTAACACTGCAGGCAGATAACCGGGGTGAAGGTGGTGTATTCTCCCTGTTTGCACTGGTAAGACGCAGACGAAAATGGTTGGTCATTCCGGCTATGATCGGAGGTGCTGCTCTGCTGGCAGATGGAATGATTACGCCTCCGATATCTGTAACTTCTGCTATAGAAGGATTAAAGCAGGTGCCTGCTTTCTCCAGTATTTCCCAAACCACCATCATTTATATTGTAATTGGCATTCTTACCGTCTTATTTTTTCTTCAGCAATTCGGAACTGCCTTTATTGGAAAATTCTTTGGACCTGTGATGTCTGTATGGTTTGTCATGCTCGCCATTTTAGGGATTCTTCATTTTACGGATGAGTGGGTAGTATTTAAAGCCTTCAATCCCTATTATGGTATTCATCTGTTGATGACCTATCCAAAAGGCTTTTATATTCTTGGAGGTGTATTTCTCTGTACAACCGGGGCAGAAGCTTTGTACTCAGATCTCGGGCATTGCGGCAAATGGAATATCCGGTATTCCTGGATCCTGGTGAAATCCTGCCTGATCCTTAATTACCTCGGCCAGGGCGCCTGGCTTTTATCCAATCATAAAGGATCGGTAATAACTACTGGCATGCTGGAAACTGGCTTTAATCCCTTTTATGGTGTTATGCCAGGATGGTTTCTCTATTTCGGAATTACCATTGCAACGGCGGCAGCCATCATTGCGAGCCAGGCCCTTATATCGGGATCATTTACCCTGATCAGTGAATCCATGCGATTGAATTTATGGCCAAAATTTAAAATTGTATATCCAACGGAAGCAAGGGGACAACTCTTTATCCCTGCCATCAATCTTTTACTGTTCGCCGGCTGTATCGGAATTGTGCTTTACTTTAAAAAAGCTTCCAATATGGAAGCTGCATATGGCCTGGCAATTACACTTTGTATGATTGCCACTTCCATTCTGTTTGCCAACTATCTTGTTCAGAAAAGGGTAAAGCCGGTGCTTATTTATTTATATCTCATAGTATACCTGAGCATTGAAGTTTCCTTTTTATGGGCCAATATGGAGAAGTTTACACATGGCGGATATGTAACACTTATTGTAGGGGGTGGCTTATTCTTCATCATGTACGACTGGTTTCGAGCTCGCAAGATTAAAAACAGGTATGTGGAATTTGTTCGCCTGGATCTATACGTACCACAAATTCAGGAGTTGAGCAATGATAAAACGGTTCCCAGGTATGCTACGCATCTCGTTTATATGACCAGCGCAGATAATGAAAAGGAAATCGAACATAAAATCATTTATTCCATCCTGTTTAAGAAACCCAAGCGGGCCGATATCTATTGGTTTGTACATGTGGATACGTTGGATGATCCTTATACATCCGAGTATAAGGTAACCCATATCATTCCAAATGATATAATTCGTATCGATTTTCGATTAGGCTTTCGCGTTGAACCCAGAATTGATCTATTCTTCCGGAAGGTTGTAGAAGACCTGGTCATAAATCATGAAGTAAATGTAACCAGTCGCTATGAAAGCCTGGGCAAAAACAATATAGTGGGTGATTTCCAGTTTATCGTAATGGAGAAATACCTGAGCCAGGATAATGAATTAAGTTTTTGGGAAAAGATCGTCATGAAATTTCATTTTCTCCTCAAAGAAATCAGCCTTTCGGAAGAAAAGGGATTCGGATTGGATCCCGGCAAAGTGGTAACTGAAAAGTTCCCCCTCATTGTGGCGCCGGTGGATATAAAAATCAAAAGGATACAGGAGTAAAGGGTGTAATTTAGATCTATGCTAAGCAGGTGTTTTCTTTATACCTTTTTTACATTAGCAGCTGGATCACTGTTTGCACAGAAAGATTCAGGAAAAATCAAATTTTCCGGCTACCTGGAAACTTATTATACCTATGATTTTAACCGGCCCCAAAACCATACCCGTCCAGATTTTCTCTATTCACACAACCGCCATAATGAGTTCAACCTGAATCTGGGTTTTCTAAAGGGCAGCTTTAGCAGTGAAAGGCTCAGGGCAAACCTCGCTTTTGCGGCTGGCACATACATGAATGCCAACCTGGCTTCGGAACCAGGAGTTTTGAAGAATATCTTTGAAGCCAATCTTGGAGTTAAATTATCAGCTCGAAAAAACTGGTGGCTGGATGCAGGTGTCCTGCCTTCTCACATTGGATTTGAGTCTGCAGTCAGTAAGGATTGCTGGACCTTAACCCGAAGTATGTTAGCAGATAACTCACCGTATTATGAAACCGGGGTCAAACTAAGTTATACAAGTCAAAACAATAAATGGACTGCTGCAATGCTGATTTTAAATGGCTGGCAGCGTATCCAGCGTTTGGAAGGCAATCAGTCTTTGGGATTCGGACATCAGTTGGTTTTCAAACCAACCGATAAAACAAGTATAAACAGCAGTTCTTTTATTGGAAATGATCAACCGGATTCCAATCGACAGATGCGCTACTTCCATAATTTATTTGGCCAGTTTGAGCTAACTGAAAAATGGGCATTCGTAGTTGGTTTTGATATGGGTGCTCAACAAAAATCCAAAGGCAGCAAACAATTTAATAGCTGGTATTCACCTGTTCTGATCAGCAGATTCCAGCTCCATCCAAAATGGAAACTTGCCGTAAGAGGCGAATATTATTCTGATAAAAATAAGGTAATCGTTGATACACAAACAGCAAATGGATTTTCGGCGATTGGATATTCCATGAATATTGATTACGCCCCATTCGAACAGGTGAGCTGTCGATTGGAAATCCGCCAACTTCGATCCAATGATTACTTATTCTATAATGGGAGAAAAAGCACAAGAGATAATGAGTTTTTAACTATTTCTACGGCTATTTCATTTTAATAGGTTACTCTATTAGGAATTTGTTGATTGCCGCACCTGCCATCGTACCCTGAGCCACTGCTGTTGAAACGGATCGCATCGCTGTCGTGCAATCTCCAGCTGCAAAAACATGTGCCAGCGAGGTTTGCTGAAAAGGATTAACCGTGATATATCCCTGTTCGTTTAATGAAAGTCCGAGTTGTTGAACCAATGGACTTTGATGAAACGGAACCCTTGCAAAGAGCGCTTTTAAAGGAATCAACGTACCATCCTCCAATTGAACCTGGTACAGGTGTCCATCGGTATGAAGAATTGATTGAACCGGCGAAGACCGAACCGGAATACAGGCTTTTTCCAATTGAGTCAGTTCCTGTTGTGTAAGCATAGGGTTTCCATTGGTAAGCAATTGAATCCTTGTTGACCATTGCCGGATCAGCTGTACAAAATCCATTGCCATTTCTCCATTGGATAACACAGCCAATGCTTCTTTCCTCACTTCATACCCATGGCAGTATGGGCAATGCAATACTGATATGCCCCAACATTCAGCAAAACCCGGAATGGGTAACAGTTCATCTTTTACTCCCGTTGCTAGTAGTAGTTTTTTGGTATGCACCTGCAAACCTTGAGAGGTATACACCAGGAGTCCATCTGCTGTTTCTTCCACCTTGCTTACAGTTTCATCCAACCACTGAACAGTAGGATATTCCAGTACCTGTTCTTTGGCAACGGATGCGATAAAGGCTGGGGTGGCGCCATCCCTGGTCAGGAAATTATGAGAATGCGGGGTTTGCCTGTTACATGGCTGACCATTATCGATAACCAATACTTCTCTTAATGAACGACCGAGTGCCATGGCCGCTGACATACCTGCGTAGGATCCCCCTATTATAACTACTTCAACTGCTTTATTCATATTCTATTCTTAAGATGATAAAATGTTTTAAGTTCCATTTATACCGGAAACCGGTCTTTAAACCGTTGTCCGTTTTTCATGGCAGCGATTTCATTTTCCGTACATAAACAAGATTGTAATTGCGCCTCCACTGCCTGCTTGTTCAACTCCTGTCCTATTATGACAAGTTCGTTGAACCGGTCCCCAAATTGTTTGTCCCATCTACGCTCAATGGTAGTCTGATTGTCAACAAAAGCGGCATACCGGATTCGTTCCCCATAGGGCATGGAACACCACCAGGCTCCGGCTTTATCCACCCGTAAACTTCCACCCGCCTGGTTCCAGTTCAGTGCTTCATCTGGGCGACTTGCGATCCAGAATACTCCTTTGCTCCGGATTATATTGATTGGCCATTGATCATTCAGGAAAGTCCAGAATCGTTCAGGATGAAAAGGAGCTTTTGCAGTGAATACGAAGGAACTGATTCCATACTCTTCCGTTTCAGGGATATGCTCTTTTTCTCTTTCTTCTTTCCAGCTTTCCATTTCGCTTGCTTTCTCAAAATCAAACAAACCGGTGTTCAATATTTCACCAAGTGGAATTTTCCCAAAACTGGATTCTATTACATGTGCGCCCGGGTTTAATTGTTTGAGAACAGCACGCAACACGCCAAGCTGCTCCGCTGATACCAAATCTGTCTTGTTTAGAATAATCACATTGGCAAATTCAACCTGGTCTGTGAGAAGATCTACTATGGTTCGCTGATCTTCTGCCAGTTCTGTTAACTTACGGTCTTGCAAGCTCTCCATCGTTGAATAATCCCTTATAAAATTAAAGGCATCCACTACGGTTACCAGGGTATCCAGCCGGGCAATGCGACCCAGATCAATTCCACTTTGTTCATCCTGGTAACTAAAGGTTTGGGCAACTGGCAAAGGTTCACTTATGCCTGTGCTTTCAATTAAGAGGTAGTCAAACCGCTTTTCCATGGCCAGCTTCTCCACTTCAACCAGTAAATCTTCTCGCAACGTGCAACAAATACAGCCGTTGCTCATTTCAACCAGCTTTTCTTCTGTTTTATGAAGTGTCTGTTCATTCTTTACCCATTGTGCGTCGATATTCACTTCACTCATATCATTAACAATAACAGCTACTTTAAGTCCTTCTTTGTTTTTGAGTACATGGTTCAATAAAGTAGTTTTTCCTGCACCGAGGAACCCGCTCAAAACAGTTACCGGTAATTTTTTATCCATAGTTAAAACTTTATTCTTATGCCATTGAATGCATTCGTTTCCAACTGACACCAAATAATCCCAGGATGAAAACCAGGAAAGGGAGGAAAACCGGTAACCAATCAGGCTGGTTATTTTGCTCAACCGTTCGAACTTCCAACGCCTGCCAATCCACTTCCTCTACCTGCTTATTTTCGAAAATCAGGGGATAAACCTTTTTTCTGACAGACTCATGAAAATTTGCAGTTTCCTTCAGAAATAATAGATGATTTTCCAGTCCGGCTTTAGCCAATGTATTAAACTGATGTTGCGTATGAAGCGTTGGAATAAACAAAGAAATGGATCGGGCTACAGCTTCTCGTTTTGCCAGCTTACTCATGAAAGATTCAGTGTGTGCTTTAGACTCCTCATCACCCATATGTTGCATAGCATAATACCAAAGCCAACTGAAACTTTCCTGCGGATATCCATACTTTTCATAGTCGGGATAAACTTTATAAAAAGCCTTCAAAGTGGGGGTCTTTTCCATATCCCATTTTTCATGATAGGCTTCCCGTTGTTCTACCATCGTAGATAACGCTTCTGGTACAGGATAGCGGTTAGTGAGGTAGTTATTAACGCCTGCAGGTAAAATGATGGCCAACAAAATCCAGCAGCCTAATAACAATATTGCATTGGTACTGGAATTTTTATTAAATGAAATTATGAATGCACAAAGGCCAAACCAAAACAACAAATAAGCTATACCTGTTCCTACAAACAGCAAAAACCTGTAGTTAATAGATAAGGGCAATAAAACAAACGCCAGGCCGATCAATACAAAAAACACGGAGAACACAAACCCCATGCGTATAACCAGGCTTTTCCAAAGTAAAACAGCTGGTTTTCGGGCTTGTACACGAGTCATATTCCAGGTGCCGGCTTCCTGGTCTGCAGACCAAACAGAATAACAGGATGCAATGATCAATAATGGGAACAGGTAGAGCAAAACAAAACTCAGGTCAAGATTCCCTGCATGTAATACAACAGGATTGTACAGATCAGTATCATACCGCTGGTTTTCCAGGTTCCGGATGGTAACAGACTGGATTGAAGGATTTACATCCCGCTGACCAATGCTTAGACCATTTATGGGATCCAACTCATTAACAAGACTGAACTTCAAATAATAAAAAAGCAATCCGAGTTCAGAGGAAAAAAACTCCTTGTTTCGCTTAATGTGCTCGTTTTGCGCTATCGTTGTTTGCTTTACTGCCTCCTGCTGTTTAACCAGGTGCTGTCTTCCAATTAACAAACTGATGATACCGGCAAGTAAAACGGCAGATATGCCTACCTGGGCTACAGAGGTCCGAACAAAGTTTTTTATACAAAGCTTCCACATCGTTTACAGGGCATTTAATTTTTGTGAACGAAAAATCAGCAACCAAACAGAAAACAGGAACCAGGCTATCAGCATCAGCAGCGAGTAGCCGGCTTCTTGAAGTCCTTGTTTCCAGTTGGTAGATGGATATGTGAAGGCAGGAAATGCTTTCCAGAAATCGCGACTGATAGCAGGCCCTTTTTCACCTGGCGCTGGCTTTTTATTTGAGATATACTGAATCTGCCAGTCATTCATCTGTTGCGCCAACCGGTAGCGATAGTTCTCAGCTTCTGTCTGGAACCTCGTATAAGAAGAGAAGTCAGTTCCGGAAAATGACATGGAGCACAATCGAATTGGCAAAAAGGGATTTACCCAACCAGCCAATCGGCTTAGGTTGTTTTGTTTTTTATATATATCCTGTAAAACAGCCATTTGTTGGTTGTACAATTCAGTGCTGATGCGTTCCCCTTCTTTCATTTGAAAACCACTGTAATTAAATGGCAACTCTTCTATTGAGCTAACATTGTGTGCGCGTAGTACAGAATCTTTTAAGGCTTTGTAATAAGGGTCATTGGGATCGTGACTATCTCCTTTTTTAATAAGTTCCTGCTCAACCATCGAGTCAAAATGAATTTTTGATGGTGCGGGAAATACCCAGGAAGCACCCGATTGTATGGCACGTGGCAAAATGATTCCCATCAATAACCAAATGCCAATCAATGAAACCAGTGCCAGCCTGGCAGATTTTGAAATAGCAGAAACCCAGGTTGCAATAGCTGCTATGATCCAAAAATATACACTGTATAAAAGCAGCAATCCTATACTACGTATCCACCAATCAGTATTCATTTCCAACTCAGGAATAGAAAGGGATGTGCCAACCAGCAAGAACATACCAACTAGCAAGAACACCATTGCAAGCAACCAGAGTCCCAAACATTTTCCCAGCAATAATTCTTTCCAGCTTGTACCCTGGCTAAACAGCATTTTCAACGTGCCGTTTTCCCGATCTGCAGCAATTGCACCAAAGCCTATAAAAAACAACAACAAGGGAACCAATAGCTGTAAAACCATGGATTGAGTGATTTCCCCAAAACGAAGCAAACCGGTACTCAAGCCTGCTTCTGAAAAGTTGACTGTGTTTTGTTTATGTGCTTCCAAAAAAATGGCATTCCCGGCATACGTATCAATACCCCTGTCAAACAAACTGAGGGGATCAATAGAACGAAAGGCGATATATCCATAATGCGCCATTCGATGCGGATGTTTGTCCGGCATTTCTTCCCAATGATTCCGAACCAGTTCACGGTAATAGTTTCGGGTTGTAATCTGCTGACAATACTGGGTATAGGAGCTTATGTTGGCATACAACAACAATAGTAAAATCAACCCCATCAACAGCTGAACCGGACGATTGCTAACAGCAGAAAAAAAAGAATGCTTTGCCAGCATCCAGCAAACAGATCTTCTAATCATACGAGTTTATTTCAAAATGAGTAGGATACATGAAATAGCAGATTTCTGGGTGCGCCAGGAAACAGGCGCAGATAATTTTGCGCTCCAATCCAATACGTTTCATCCAGGAGATTATTGACTTGTAAGGACAATTGCATATTACTGCCCGAGAGAGTATAATAAACCGCCATGTCCAGTAAGGTATAAGCAGGAACTTTAAATGATCGGTTGAACCAGGGAATGCGATCACCGTTGTATTGCAATCCTAGTCCTACTCCCAAATCCTTCAGGAAACTACCCCTGGCAAAATTGTAGCGGGTCCAGAGATTGCCGCTGTTATAGGGGGTATTTTGCTTTCTCGCCCCTTTTAATGATTCATCACTGTCGTTTACAATTATGGCGTCAATATAACTGTAAGAAAGATTGATTTGCCAATTGGGCAACAGGTAGCCGGCTGCATCCATTTCAAATCCCCTGCTTCTTTCTGCTCCCCTCGTAACCAGTAAATCAGGATTTACTGGATCATTGGCATTCATTAAAATATTACGCTGATTGATTTCATATATCGCAGTATTCAAAAAAAATCTCCCCTTCAAAAGAGTTGATTTTAGACCAATTTCCTTCAGATCGTTTTCCAGGGGTGCAAAGCTACTACCGGAGGGTGCTGCTACAGGAAGCAGCGTAACGGTATTTGCCTGTGGCTGAAATCCCTGCAAATAGGTAGCATATAGATTTAAATTTGGTAGAACGGAATAGGTTAATCCAATTCTTGGAAGTAAACGGGATTGGCGAACATCAATTTCATTGGAACTTTTGTAATTGGTTAAATCCCGAAACCACTCATTACGAAGACTAGCCAATAACGTAAACTTTCTCCATTGCAGTTGTTCCTGAATGAATACAGAATTGGTTGTTGTCAATGCTGCTGGTAATGATGTTCGTGAGAATTGATAATCGCTGATATTCCGGATCGTATATGCCGGATTCTGCAAATCAAAATGTGGCACATTAGGACTTGGTAGCGTAGTGCCACGTACTACTATTGTTTGGTAATTGTCAGCATTAGCCGGATTGAAACTATTGGAAATTGTACCATCCTTCAGGTAAAATCCGCGGGCTGCATTCTGTCCGCCTCCCTTTAGTTTTTGCCAGCTGTGCAGGTCATACCCAGCCAGCAATATATGCCTGATAGTACCTGTTGAAAAATCAAATTTCAGGTAGCTATTGATGTTGTCAATATTCCAGTTTTGTTGACGCTGCACCATTTGCATCGCTGCCAGGCTGGTAACAGGTTGATTTTGTAAATCAACAGCAAACGCGTTGGTAGTTCGATGTTCCAGTAAATCTTCATTCCAGGTTTGTTTCATATAGGAACCTACCACACTAATACCTTTGGTAAACTCGTGGGAAAGATTCCCCATTACCAGTAACTCTTTTGATTTAAAGTAATCATTGGGTGCACCCAAATTCAATTCAATAGGGGTGCTGTTTAATTTGGTCTGTCCTGCTATGGCACCAAATATGGGTTGGCCGCGATCCAGTTTTCCATCGTTGTTGGAATATATCAATTCCACATTGATGGCTGTTTTTTTAGAAGGTATATAACTGAAAGAAGGTGAAAGCAAGAGATTTTTCTGACCTACGAGATCCCTGAAACTTTTGGCTTCTTGGTAGGCCGCATTTAACCTGTATAAGAGTGTTTTGGAATCGTTAAGCGGACCTGTAAAATCCAATGTACCGCGAATGGTACTGAAACTTCCTGCACTTACACTGATATTCTTCCTGGAAACATTCAGCGGTTTTTTTGTAACAAGGTTTATACTACCACCTGGATCTACGCTCGAGAAACTGGCACTGGCCGGCCCTTTGATAACTTCTACCCGTTCAATATTAGTCGTAAGCGGTTGTAGGAAATAATACTGGCGGGTACGCATGCCATTGATAATCTGACCTTCTTCATTTTGGCTGATACCACGGATAGCATATTGATTGTAATAACTGGAAGGAATTACACCGCTTGCTATTTTCACTGCATCGGCAAGTTGAAAAGCCTGGCGATCCTCTATAAGCTCTTTCGTAATTGTGGAAATTCCGAGCGGAATATCTTTATTTAAGGTGGCGGTTTTGGTAGCACCGAAAGAATAATCGCTGGTGTATTTTCTGGATGTTCTTCCAGTTACTTCAACAGATTGCAGCAAAGCATTGGTTTGAATAAGCCGGATCTTAAGATTATTGGCGGCTGATCTCCCATCTACTATAATAGTTTCTACAAATTCTTCATACCCGATGGAAGATACTTTTAAACTGTATCGTCCATTTTGTATGTCCGCGAATAAAAAATCACCCTGCTCATTGCTGGAAGCCGAATATGTTTTTTGCTTTGATTGAAGTTGAACGGTGGCACCTGTTATTGGTTCCCTGGATTCCGATTCAATTTTCCCATTAATAGAATATTGAGAGATCCCGGGCAAGGATTGCATGCTTAACACGATAAACAGAAAAATAAATCTCATTAGACATTTGCTTAGATGGTTTCGAGGTAAACTTGTTGGAGGGCTTCTGCAGTAATGGCTGAAGTGGAAAGTTCGTGAACCAGTCTTCCCTCTTTCATAATTCCAATGCGTGTGCCCAAACTAACCGCATTGAAAATATCATGGGTCGCCATAAAAAGGGTCGTACCCTCAGCTGAGAGCTGTTTACATAATTGCGTGAATTCTGCTGTTGCTTTAGGATCCAGTCCACTGGTAGGTTCATCCATCACAATCAATTTTGCGTTTTTTGCCAGGGCGATGGCAATACCAACTTTCTGACGCATCCCTTTTGAATAGGTGGCTAACCGTTTTGTGTGGGCTTCTTTTTGCAAACCAGCTTTGGAAAGAAAAGCACTCAATTCTTGATTCGCGTATTTAGATCCCGCGAGCCGGCTAAAAAAATCAAGATTTTCCAGGCCTGATAATTGTCCGTATAACTGAACGATTTCAGGAATATAGGCTACTTCTTTTCGGCTATCCGTGCTGTTTACCTGAACAGGAATTCCATTTATGGAACAAGATCCTGAACTGGCTTCCAGGAAACCTAAAATAAGATGGATGGTAGTGGTTTTACCTGCTCCATTCTGACCAAGCAGGCAAAACACTTCTCCCTCCTGAATACTGAGGTTCAGGTCGGTAAGGGCAGGCACACCATTATAGTGCTTGCACAGTCCGACCATTTCGAGAACTGGCATGACATTAATTTTTTAATGAAAGAAGAAAACTCCGTTAGAGCTGAGATAGGAATATGCGCTTAAAGAGCAGGTGGCCCCCGATACAATCGATTCGAAAGCTCATATCGTCTTAGCTCATGAATCGTTGTTGGCGAGGTAGTTTCCCAGGAAACTACTGCAGAAAGAAATCGGAAACCATGTTCATCTGTATAGGTTGCATATTCATGATCACAAACAGAACAGGAATTTGACGAACCTTCAATTTGTTTGGATACCAATTTGGCAGCGTCCGACTTAAGACCCTTTTGGCGTTCAGAGTGAACATGATGGTGCCACAGTATTACAGGTAATGAAATAAAGCAATACAGTAGGAGCAGTAAACCTGCCACAAACTTTTTATATCGTAGGTATAATTTCAAAACTTAGCTGGCATTACTATTTAATATAGTTGTTCAAAGAGATCAGGATCGATATCCATCAATTCAAAATTCTTTCCGGCGCTATAATTATAATGCCACCATTCCACAGGATCAACTTCAAAGCCATGTTTCCGCATAATGCTTTTAAGAGTTTCCCGGTTTCGAATAACCCGTTCGGGTAATTGTGAAAATTCCGGATGAGCAGCATACACCAATGCATCAAAAGGAGTTGGCATTGCGAGTTCTTTACCCGTACTCAAATTGATTAAGGTAAGATCCAATGCAATTCCCCGGTTGTGTTTACTCCCGGTTCGTGGAAGTCCCATGTAAATCGTATCCGGTAAGCGCTCAAACATTCGGCAGGTAACTGAATAGGGTCTGTATGCATCATAAATTTTCAGGGCAAGTCCCATTTCCCGAAGATCCTGCTGAACAGCTGCCAAAGCTTTGGCTACCGGTAATCGTACAAAGGCATGAGGCCGGGAATACAATTGTTCATAAAAGATATTAGCAGTTCCGGCATACTTGATGTCCAGGTGTATGCCCGGAATAAAATCACTCAGCTTCACCATTGCTTTATTAGAGTCAGCTTGAATCGATTGACGCAACTCCTGCAAACTGGTTTGAATCGGGAGTCCATAGGGATAGGATTTCACTTGAGCAGCGATTGGCCAGTTTTCCAACAAGAGCAGTAGCAACAATATTTCAAGCCCTATTTTTTGCAACATCATTGCAAATATAGAAATTCCTTGTTCACCTCCAATTTTTTTTGAAACAAGATATGTTCGTCAAAAGAAATTACTACCCAATTGTAAATCAACGCTTCAGGGATTCAAAACAGAACCCAAACCCGCTCCCGTTTCGATTAACAAATTTTTTTCATACCCATTTGTGTACGATATACACAAAGTATTGTAAATTTGTTGAAACGTTTCAACATTTTGAACTACAAAGCGGCGTTATATGAATAAGTATATTTTCCCACTCACCCTTGGCGGACTTGGAATAGGCACCACCGAATTCGTGATCATGGGTCTGCTGCCTGAAGTAGCAGCCGCCATGGGTGTAAGTATTCCCAGCGCCGGTTACCTGATTTCTGCTTATGCACTGGGCGTAGTAATTGGCGCTCCTTTACTGGTTGCAATATCAACCAAGTACAATCCCAAAAAAACATTACTGGCCCTGATGGTCATATTTACACTATTCAATGGACTATCCGGACTCGCACCGAATTTCAATTCGCTGATCGTACTGCGCTTTTTATCCGGACTACCACACGGAGCTTTTTTTGGTATTGGAGCAGTTGTTGCCTCTCAACTGGCGAAAGATGGTAAACAGGCCCAGTCTATTGCCATGATGTTTTTAGGATTGACAGTTGCCAACCTGGCAATGGTACCACTGGTTACACTGGTGGGACAAGCACTTAGCTGGAGATTCGCATTCCTGTTTGTAGCATTGATCGGTGCTGTTACTGTTTTCTTCATCCACAAATGGTTACCCGATCAAGAAGTAGATTCTACGAGTTCCGTAAAATCAGAATTGCAGTTTTTTAAAACCGGTAAAGCCTGGCTGATCCTGCTCATCACTGCCATCGGTTTCGGCGGACTCTTTGCCTGGTTCAGTTATGTAGCTCCCTTGTCTATTCATATTTCCCGCTTCTCTCCTTCCTTTGTTCCATATATCATGTTACTCGCAGGAATTGGAATGGTAATCGGAAATATCCTGGGTGGCATACTCGCAGATAAGATGCGGGCGGATAAAGCTGCCATACTGCTTTTCCTACTGCAGGTTATCACATTGCTGGCGGTCTTCTTTTTTTCCGATAATCAATACTTTTCTTTGATACTGACCTTTCTTTGCGGATTACTGGCAATGGCGGTTTCCTCTCCCATTAATATGCTGATGATTACCACCGCAAAAGATTCCGCCCGAATGGGTGCTGCATTCATGCAGGCAGCATTTAATGTAGCCAATTCATTGGGTGCTTATTTTGGTGGACTCCCGCTTGCCTATGGATTAGGATTTAATTATCCTTCATTGGCTGGGGCGATTATGGCTTTAGGCGGATTGGTTTTAAGTGTAGTATTCATCCTGAAATACAAAACAGAAGAAAGTTCCCCTGCAGCCTATATGCCTGCCCATTAAGCTATTTATTCAGGAAGTCTTGACGGCTGCTTTACAATAAGCTCGGCCTGTAATTCCAGGAAAGCAGCTTTAGTTGTTCCATTTAGTTTGGAGAGTAAGCGCTGAATAGCCAGAGAGCCCATCTGCTGTATAGGCTGCCGTATATACGCATAGGGCGCATCAAATAATTCAAAATCATCCAGACTATCAAAGCCTACAAGGGCAATACGTTCCGGCACTTTTATTCGCTTCGCATGAATGTATTGCAGACAATACCCCGACATTAGATTGGATGCGCAAAAGATGGCATCGATCGATTTAGGTTGGTCGAGTAAGGCATCCATGGCTGCTTTTACCTCAGCATAACTAACAGAAGTACCCAACTGCTTAACCCTTGACTTTTCCAGCCGTATGCCTGCTGAGCGCAGGGCTTCTTCATACCCCCGAGTTCGCTCCTGAAGTGTATGCAATGGATTACTGAAGGCAAGCATACCAATCCGGGTTTTCTTTTGCGACAGTAATTGCCGGATTGCCAGTTGTGCGGCATCAAAATTATTCAGTCCCACGTAATCACAGGAAATACCCGGGAAATAGCGATCGATTAATAGGAATGGAACCTTTGATTTTTTTAAACTTCGGATGAATGACTCACTTCCCGCAGGTGCCGCAATGATCAGGCCATCTACCTGGCGGGTGGACATAAAATCAAGTACCCTTTTAAATTTAGCGGGATCTTCATCCGAACTGCCGAAAATGACGGCATAACCCTGGCGATCAGCTTCATCTTCAATACAACGTGCCAACTGCGCAAAAAAAGGATTAGCGATATCCGAAACAATCAGACCTATACTCTGGGTTTTATTGGTCTTCAGACTCCGCGCGACAATATTTTTCTGGTAATGAAGTGATTTAGCCACTTTCCGAATCTTATCCGCAGTTTCCTTTTTAATCCGGTTTTCATGCTGATTATTAAGCACGTAGGAAACCAGGGTGACCGAAACACCGGCCTTTTCAGCAATATCCTTGAGCGAAACAGTTGCCATGGGTTAAAACTACTATAAATACGGTAGGGATGCAACGCTAATGAAAAAGCTTTTGTCAAGCCTTACAAGAGAACCAAAATTTAATGTATATGCGAAAGCTTTGTCTTGCGTTATTAACATCTGCGTTATTTTTTACCGCCTGCCAGAAAGTAAATCAACAGCAGGAACTAACCGGAGAAACAATTGTTACCGTAAAAGCTATTGATGCCCTATGCGGTTCCGTTATCTTTGAAATCCAGGAAGAGTCACTTAAAAAATACGGAGAGCAGAATTTTACTTACAAGGGGAAAGAATACGATGGCCTGTTTTCAAGCCAGTTACTTTGCTCAGAATATTCAAATACCAATCTATATCCGAACAATGATGGGAGCTTTGAACCCAGTTCTTTCAAAGTACTGATTTCAAAAAACCCTCCCACCTATAATTGTGAAAATGCAACCTGTTTGGCTATTCTGACTAATATGCCAGAGACATTTTATTTTATTCATCCCATCCGGTGATCATTCACTCCACCAATTTGTGAAAGCATGTTCCTCACTGTTAAGATTCACCAGTTCACCAATTCTTGGAGTTAGGAGATTGACCTGGTAGGTTTCATTGAGGCGATGCAATTCTTTCAATGGCTCATCCCAACTGTGAAGCGCCAGCGAAAATTTGGAGCTATGAACCGGAAGCACTTTTTTCGCATTCAGGTCCTTTGCTGCTTTCAGCACTTCCTCTGGTAAACAGTGAATAGCCTGCCAGGCAAGGTTGTACTGGCCATTCTCTAAAATGGCCAGATCTATTTCGCCAAATCTTTTACCTATAGCTGCAAAATGGCTGTCATATCCACTATCACCACCCAGGTATAGTTTCTTTGATCCTACCTCCAGCAGAAATGCAAGCCAAAGGGTATTGTTTCGGGTGAAGGTTCTGCCACTGAAATGCCTGGCTGGCAAAGCATGAAGCAGGCTGCCATTGGAAAGTGTAATAGAATCCTCCCAATCCAACTCATTAAGCTGTTCGGGTGCATACCCCCAGTATTCCAGATGCGCACCAACTCCTAAGCCGGTAATCACTTTTTTCACGTTTGGCTGAAGTGCCACTACCGTTTTGTAATCCAGGTGATCGTAGTGATCATGACTGATCAACAGGTAATCCAACTCCGGAATATCCTTCACCTGGTATTCATTGGAGCCCGCAAAAGCCCTGGTAGTACCTGGAATTGGTGAGGCATTACCACTGAAAACCGGATCCACCAATATCCTTAAGCCATTGATCTGCAGATAATAGGAAGAATGACCAAACCAAACCAACAGGTTGCTGTCCAACGGTAATGCATGCAAATCCGTTTTGATAGAAGGAATGTTACCCGGTGGCATTTTATCCGGCACTTTTTTAAAGAAAAAATCATACAGTACACCAGCGAAGGAATACCCCTTCGTAAGATTGGGTGTATAGCTGAGGTTCTGAAATTTTCCGTCCCGGAAATTGCGCGACTGCCGGATGCGCTCCATTCGTTTGCCTTCGGGTGCTTTGCCAAAAATCGGTTGCTGCATATAAAACAGTCCGGTAATCAGCAGAATGGCCAGTATGGAAAAGAAGATTAGCATATAAACTATTTTTATATTTACTATTCCAACTATAAATATAACTATATGTATCTAAGTTATCAACTTTGCTGCCAACAAACAAAGTTGAACCATGACAAAAATTACAGTAGCAAAAGGAGATGGTATTGGTCCGGAGATCATGGATGCCACTCTGGAGATCATCTTAGCCGCAGGTGCGCAACTGGAAATCGAAGAAATAGAAGTCGGTGAAAAGGTATACCTGGCCGGAAATTCAGCAGGTATTGCGCCGAAAGCCTGGGATAGCATCCGTAAAAACAAAATCTTCCTGAAAGCTCCCATCACTACCCCTCAGGGTGGCGGCTACAAAAGCCTGAATGTAACAACCCGAAAATTCCTGGGACTCTATGCCAATGTAAGACCTTGTTTCAGCCTTCACCCCTATGTGAAGACCAAGCATCCTACCATGGATATCGTAATCATCCGGGAAAATGAAGAAGATCTCTATGCCGGTATTGAACACCAGCAAACTGATGAAGTAGTTCAGTGCCTGAAACTGATCAGTCGGCCCGGATGTGAAAAAATTGTACGATACGCTTTTGAATACGCCAAGCAGTACGGCCGGAAAAAAGTAACCTGCTTTACTAAGGACAATATCATGAAACAAACAGATGGATTGTTTCACCAGGTGTTTAACGAGATTGCAGCCGAATATCCGGAGATAGAAAATGAACATTGGATCATCGATATAGGTGCAGCCAAAATGGCCGATACCCCGGAAGCCTTTGATGTGATTGTGATGCCGAATTTATACGGTGATGTATTATCAGATGTAGCTGCCCAGATTACCGGTTCAGTAGGACTAGCTGGCTCTTCCAACATCGGGGAAAGCTGCGCTATGTTTGAAGCAATCCATGGATCAGCACCCAGAAGAGCCGGACAAAATGTGGCCAATCCATCCGGATTGCTCCAGGGCGCTATCCTGATGTTGAATCATATCGGCCAATCCGAAGTTGCGGAGAAAGTTCAAAACGCCTGGTTGAAGACGATGGAAGATGGTATTCACACCTATGACATCTATAAAGAAGGTACCAGTAAACAACTGGTAGGCACCAAAGAATTTGCCCAGGCAGTAATCGCCAACCTCGGACAACAGCCCGCAACTTTAAAACCGGTTCAATTCCCCAAGGGGTCAACGATGAACCTGCCCACGTACAAACGTAAGGAGCCAGCTAATAAAGAACTGGTAGGAGTGGATGTTTTTGTACACTGGTCAGGTACTAATCCAAATGAACTGGCGGAACAAGTTAAAAAAATTGGGGACAACGAGGTAACACTAAGCATGATTACCAACCGCGGTATTAAAGTATGGCCGGATGGATTTGAAGAAACATTTTGTACAGACCACTGGAGATGTCGCTTCAAACCGGTAAACGGTCATCCAATCAGCAAACAGCATATCATTCAATTGCTGAGTCGCGCAGAAGAACAGGGAATCGACAGTATCAAAACAGAGAATCTCTACAATTTCAACGGCAAACAGGGATACTCCCTGGGACAGGGCCAATAAACCAGTAAAACTGAAAATCATGAATCCATTACAACTCATCCAGGGTAGCTTTGAAAAGGAAGATGCACTGGATCTTATCACCGAACTCGTTCAGGTAAAAATTCGTTACCATGAAAACAAAATCGGTCGTTCTGAAAATGAAGAGGACATCGAAAGAAGAGAAGGAAGGATTCGTCAGCTTCAAATGGATTTAGCCAAACTAAGGGAGGAATTCAATCAGCAAAGCAACAGAATAGCTATTCAATCAAACATAGAAATTGCATAACCATGTCAGAAACAACAAAGAATATTACCCTGATAAAAGGAAATTTTTCAGCAGAAGAAGCAAAGGATATTTTAATCACCTTGTTAAACAATAAAATCAATTTCCATCAAATGAAAAACTTCAGTTTGATGGAAAGATTTGGAAAACCTGAATATGGATCCCAGAGCAGGATTGATGAATTAAAACAGAATCGGGATGAACTAAACAATCTCTTCAAAGCAGCAGAAGAAAACAATATAACATTCAGCATAGATTCGATCATTCAGATCCGGATGAACGAAACGAATTAGGTTGCTTTTTTTAATGTCAATTCTCTTGGTTTTAAAAGTATTACCGCAAGAACAATCAGAAAGGCGAGTCGTACAAGGCTGAGTGTTTCCCATAACCGGGAGCGACTGGTAAGTATAGGATCAACGTCAACCGAATATGCTGAGCCTGTAATTGAAAGAAGTTCAGGAACGAAATAAATAAAGGTAATTACTAAAACCAGGATATATCCTGATAAGGTAATCAGAAGGCCTTGCCTGAAAGATGTTTTCCAGAATAGTAGAAGGGAAAGTCCCATAAAAACAAGGGTAACCGGGTGAATCATCATCCAGAATGGGCCAGGACGAAGGCCATATTCACCTTGAAACATAGCAAGAGAAGCTGGTGCCGCCATACTCCATTGCGGCACCACTGCTATGTGTTCATAGATGGCTCCGCCTATTACAACTGAAAATCCAAGTCGTGCTAACGCAAATATTATACCTCTGATATCCATAAGAAAAGGGTTGTTTCAGACAATATTAAACCTGTAACAACCCTTTTAGAATAGTAACCGTTATGAAACGTTGAATTCAGTGAACGAAATAGATAAATTCCTGATTCAAATTGATTATTTCAATTCCTGGCTACTAATTGCTACTCCAATTTTTGAATCCGCTGTGCCGTAATACATAAACCATTTATTCTTAAATGGTACCAATCCCTCCAGGAATATTACATTGTTTACCTGTCCGGTGATTTCAAATGGCCGGTCTGGTTTTATGAAATAGTTGTCTGAACGCTCAACTACTTTCATTGGATCAGTTGCATCGGCCAAAATTTGCCCACCAGCATAAGTACCTTTTGGCAAGCTGGTGTCTCCGTTTTCCGGATCATTTCGACTGTTATAAAGGAAGAGAATTCCCTTTTCAGTGAAGATAGCAGGAGGACCAGGCTCAACCAGGTAACTATCAAATTTTCCTTTCCTCGGAGTAAAAACTACTTTAAAGGTTTCGTGCTTGCGCAAGGTATCATAGGAGCGTTTTGCCGGATCAGGTTCAGGCACCGGGGTCCAGTCGATCAGGTTATCAGAAGTTGCAGCATAAATATTTGACTCGCCCCAGTACATCCAGTATTTCCCATTGACACGGGTGGCAATCAATTTATCACCTTCCCTTTTGGCAATAATTGAACCGGATTTTGACCAGATATTTACATACTTGCCACCTTCCGCCCTATTAAACACCGAGCCATGTTTTGTCCAGTGTACCAGATCAGTTGAGCTGGCAACCATTAGTCTAGCTGTGGTACCATCATACGCAGTATAGGTTAGAATATACCGTCCGGATGAATCTTCCACAATACGCGGGTCTTCACAACCGCCTTCCCATTCAAAAGATTTAAACGCATCCTGCTGAGGAAACAATACCGGCTCTTTTCTTTTTATAAAATGAATGCCATCCTCACTTTCAGCGAGACCGATTCTAGAAGTTCCATTATAACGACCGATCGTATCTTCTGCTCTGTATAAAAGATATACTTTTCCATTACGAACCACTGCAGCTGGATTAAAGACATCCTTCTTTTCCCATTCCACCTCTTTATCCATAAGAGGATCCATAAAACTATTCAAACCAGGTGTAAGGCATGGATTAACAGAATCAATTTTTTCAAAACCGGTAAGCATCCAGGACTGATTCAAGTCTGTTTGCGCTGGCTGATTTTTACAACCCGCAAGTAAATAGAAGGAAGCTCCAAGGGAAAAGGCAAGTAATCTGTTTTTCATACCTAAATATGCAAAATATTCAGACAGGATAACAAATTTCCCCCTCAATTTGTCGTTTCAGCCACCCTTTAAACTTGTTGCCATACAACAACTTTGTAAAAATCAATCACATGAAAAAGAATACGATTATTTTCTGGGCGGCAACTATTATTATCTTTCTGATGGAAGGTATTATGCCGATCAGCACCCTGCTCTTTGCTCCTCAATACACCAATGCAGGCACAAAACCACTTGGATACCCCGACTATTTCGCAGTGGCATTGATTCTCTGTAAGTTCCTTGGATCTTTGGCCATACTGCTTCCGCAGGTACCAGCCAAACTAAAAGAATGGGCTTATGCCGGATTAACCTATAACCTGCTTTTTGCGATAGTAAGTCATGTAGTTGTGGACAAAAATATTGGCTATATCCTGATGCCGGTGGTAGTGCTGCTGGTACTGGCCATTTCCTATCGATACAAAGACAAACGAAAATCTACTGTAACACCTGCTACAGCCATCATTGCTTCCTGAACAGGCGATTAATCTCGCCTTTCTTAAGTTCGATCCTTCCTTTTTGAGTGGATAAGATGATTGCCTGCGCACCAATTGTTGGGGAACGATAAACCGAAAGTTGTTCAGTCCCCAATTGAAATCGGCGAATCTGCTGCTTATCATTTCTGTTTTCTTTTTCAAAAAATGACATCAGGACATCATACAATTGTTCTACCGTATTACCTCGACTGCTAAACCGAATGCTGAAATAATTTTTCAATTCAGGACGCTGATCCCAAAGCAGCAGCAAAAAGGTTGAATCCGTTTCATGCGGAATGAATTGAAGGCTGGCTTTCGCCGGACCAACATATTTCACCTGGCCATATAATATCCAGTCGGGACTATCGGTTTTGATTTCACTTAATTGCCCGCAAACAGAACCTGACAACAATGCCAATATAACGGTAATGTATAAACTACGCATTGAAACTAATTGTTGTTCCTTCCACCATTTCAAATAATTTAATGACCATAACCCAAATGAAAATGGCTATCAGTAAACCAAAACCAATAATCCAGAAAGAATAGGTAGGTCCGGGTACTGCACTCCTTCTGTAATTTACCCGATCCATCCGGATTTCAATTACATCATTTCGTTTGAATTTTCCCGGATTTGCAATAATGGTATTGCTGTATATTTTACCATCCAGTCCGTAGTAAGAATAATAAACAAGCTCATACCCCGATTTGATAGCACGCCGCTTTTCGAATACCCTTGCATTTGCCGGGATTCCTTCTTTCATCAGCTTAAGAAACCGGTGCCGTTTCCACAGGATCACGGCGAGTGGCAGCATACCAATGAAGCCGGTTGCAAGAAGTATCAGGTGGACTCCACTCATAATCCCCTTATCCTTTTATCATGGTTTGTAAAAATTGCTGAACTGCTGCCGAACGTCCAATAGGCTCCAGTAATAATGTAACGAGGTTGACTCCGAGCGCCAGCCAGGTAGCCGGATGCCTTAATTGCTGGTATTTCCAGGCACCTCCCAGCAACATCGCAATGATGATAAATTGGGTAAAATAAAGAGATGACATAATATCCACATTCGGCCATTGCTTGATTTGCATAGCAATATGTACATTCTGTATACCTCTGCCAAGGGCCGGCATCATAATAATAAACACGGTTGAAATCAGCCACCAGGCATGGCGATCCAACTGCTTACGTTCAATAATACTCATGATAACCGCGACCCCAAATGCCACCATCATAACAATTTCCAGCGCCGCCACACCAAAAAAGAACCAGCCTTCAAATGGACCGAACCTACCGGGAACTTCCCGAATCAATTGGGTAGTTTCAATATCGCGGTATAACATACTTAGTGCTGTGAGACAAACAGCTCCTCCCATGAACATACCAATAATACCCAGCGTTCTGTGTCTTGCCAACTGACCATGTGTAGCATAATAGGGTTGCAAAATGAGAAATAAATACCAGACCGTACCCGTCCAGTAATGCACATGCACCGACCAGGCATTCTCTTTAAAATCGCCCCAATAATCCTCAAAGATCCCAGCCTGCATGAAGATCATAGGCAGGAGCATCCACAGGTATAGTGACTTGTACTTAGCCATAATACCCGTTAATATATTCTAAAACAAGGGGTGAAAAAATACCCTAATCGGGTGATAACTTTTATAACCAGCCAATCGTAGTGCAGGTGTCAAAATAAACCCGGAGAGTTTCTGAATTCCAACCGGTGGGCCTTCTACCATATAAGCATCAAAACCATTTTGCTGAAATACCATCATCTGAAATGCCAAATCTGGAGAGGGTTTTAAATCAGCTCGTTTATCCATATTCATATATACCTGGGCCAGGTTAAAGGCAAATTTTTCCGGAAAGGCAATTGTGCCTTTAATGCGGATGGTGTTTGCAGTTTCATTGTACGGCTTATGCGCTGTTCCTTTTGGAATTCGTAATACTTCTCCTGGTCGCACTTTCTTAATCTCTCCTTCAACCCATACTGTAAGCTCACCATTAGCAACCTGAAATACTTCATCGAAATCTGTATGAATATGTTTAGGCGGACCTGGAGCAAATGGTTCAATTTCTGTTTTGCAATGGACAAAGCCATTTTCCTGACGAATTACAATTTGTCTGAAGCCCTCTTTTTTACTGTAGAAGACTTGCCCAGGTTTGAACCAGCCCTCTACTTCCGGCTTTTGTTCTGGAAAAATGACAAGGTGAAAAAAATAACCGAGCACCAGGTAACCTACTGTAAGATATAAAACCACCATAGCTGTTTTCTTGATAATTGTTGTTCGCATACCTATGTCTTTAAATTTTTAATGCAACCTACAATCAACAGGTAGCGGCAGCAATACATACAGTAATTAAACGGAAAAAAAGCTGTACGAAACGACAGCCATTATTTCATGCAGCTTTTTTAACACCTCATACCCAATATGCTTTTCAAAGGCAATCATGTCATTCAAATTTGCTGTCAATTAAACTTATCCAAAATGAACGTATTCAACATTAAAAAAGGACTCCTTCTTTTATTCATTGTACAAGGTATTGTTGCTATTGGTTGTACTAAATCCAATGAACCTGCTGCATCCCCAGGAACGCCCTCCAATACAGGAATCGAAAAAGGAGTAATTAAAGGACGTGTAACTGACAGTAAAGGGAATGGCATTGCCAATGTCAAACTGGTAATTGAGCATACCATTTACTATGGTACCTATGTTTTTGCTACTACAGATCAACAAGGATATTATAAAACCAAAGTACCAAATGGCAGCTGGCAGGTAACCGGACAAATAGAACGCGCACTGAATGACCAATCCTATAAATTCGATCTTCATCCGGATGAACCGGCAGCCTTTGCAGGATCAAATGGTGCTATAAGAAATTTCTCCTGGAAATTGAAGGGAGCAAAACCAGGAAATGGTTATTATGGAAGCAGTGTGGCTGTTTATGCTGAACCCGGCTCATCCCTTGACCTTTCAGCCCTGGAAATAACCTTAACCCCAGTAGGTTTATTGGCAGATGGAAATCCAGGATCTGTTATAACCGATACCCTTGAGGATATTGGAGGTGGAGAAGAGGGCATAAAGGATATCCCAATAGCAAAATACCGGGTATCCGCAAAAATTAAGAATACAAATGAAGCGGTCCAAATCAGGTTACGCAACACAGGAAATTATGGTACATCAGTGGAAGGAGTATTCAAATCCGGCTTTACAGGAAGCACCCAATACCAATTGGTAGTGGAGGTAAAATGATTCATCCGGGTAATTTCATGCGGCTGTTCTTCCGTTTCATGTAACCTATTTTCGGTTTGACTACCATAACAGCTGGTTTCAACCTAAATTCAGGGAACTTTGACAGCATGGAAAATAACTCCCAAAATAAAACAGCATTTCTGCTAATGGCGGTTTTACTTCCAGTTACCTTGGTAATCCTGAATTATTCCATGCTGGGTGAGGTTTACTTTGCCAGTCTGGCCAATTTCGGGAAAGCAAGTGCGGTAACCTTCCTGATTCTGACAGGCATCTGGATAGCCCAGGGAAAACTGGCAAGAAAACTCATGGAGATTTACCCTTCCCATCGGGATACGCTGAAAAGAGTACTCTCATTTACCAGCATCAATTTGTTAATTGTAACAGCAACGATAACAATAATTTGCTGGGTTTTTGATCGTTTTAGCATACTGAATTACGTTCTTACTACAGCAAGCTGGTCCCGTTGCCTTATTGCATCTCTGATCTGTACAATTGTAAATCAGGCCGTATATGAAACTGAAGCATCCTTTGGCAGAATCAGAGTTTCTCAATTGGAAGCAGAGCAACTGAAAAAAGCACAATTACAAACGCAGTTTGATTCGCTAAAGGAACAGGTTAACCCGCATTTTTTATTCAACAGTTTGAATTCCTTATCCTCCCTAATCGCTACCGACCCGGAGAAAGCAGAACAGTATGTGGAGGAGATGAGCAGGGTTTACAGGTATCTCTTACGAAGTAATGAAGAGCAACTTACCAGCCTGCAAAAGGAAATTGAATTTATTGAATCCTATAATCTCTTATTGAAAACCCGCTTTGGAGATGGCTTTCGTCCTGAAATTAATATTGAAAGAAGCAGAAAAGATTGTCAGCTTCCTCCTATGACGCTTCAGCTCCTGGTAGAAAATGCTGTAAAACATAATATAGTTGATCCGGACCAACCACTGATACTAAAACTTTATACAGAGGGAAATAAACTTATTGTATCCAATAATCTGCAAAAGAAAAATAAATCAGTGGTTTCGAATCAGATAGGTCTTAGTAATATTATTTCGAAATACAAATTATTGAATATGCCAGAAGTTGAGATACTGGAAACAGGATCAGAATTCAAAGTGATATTACCACTAATAAAATAAAATAACTGAATCATGGACATCCTGATCATAGAAGACGAACAATTAGGCGTTGAAAAACTGATGCGCCTGATCAAATCAATTGATGAATCGATTCAGATCGTAGGAAATACCAGAAGTATTAAATCATCTGTTGAATGGTTGATGCAACATGAGCATCCGGATATAATCTTAATGGACATTGAACTAACAGACGGACAAAGTTTTGAAATTTTCAGTCACCTGTCGATCAAAAGTATGGTCATCTTCACAACCTCCTATGATGAGTATGCCTTGCAAGCTTTTAAGGTGAACAGTGTTGACTATTTATTAAAACCAATCAAAAAGGAAGAGCTCAAAAACGCATTGGATAAATTTCAGGAATGGCAGTTAAAGTTCTCCTCGCCATCTGTGAATATAAAAGAACTCATCAATGGACTGAGACAGCAACAGCCAAAATCCTGGCGTTCCAGGTTCCTCGTAAAACAGGGACAAAAACTGGTAAGTATTGAAACCAGTGAAATTGCCTATTTATATGCGGAAGGAAGACTGAGTTATTTTATCACCTGGGACAAGCAGAAATTTGTGCTCGATTATACGATTGAAGAATTGGAAGAGATGCTGGATCCCCAACAGTTTTACCGGGCCAACCGGGCATTCATCATTCATATTAAAACCGTATCACAAATACACAATTATTTTAATGGAAAATTGAAATTGGAACTGCAACCCGCAACAGACAAAGAAGTACTGATCAGCAGGGAAAAGGCTGCTGAATTCAAGGATTGGATGGGGAAATAGTAAGGCCTTTATCCTGTTCCTTTACCAATTGCCGGTAACCGGAAAAAGTAACGCCCGCATTGTTTTTAAAGTATTTACTGAAATGAGCTTCATCATCAAACCCTAAAGTCCGGGCAATTTCCTTTGCACTTAAATTTTCTACCACTGCCAGCCGTTTGGCTTCCAGAATAACTCTTTTTTTGATGTGCTCACTTACCGGAAACCCCGTTGTTTTTTTTATGGTTTCATTTAAATGGTTAGGCGTTACTACTAACTTACTGGCATAATCGCTCACTTTTGCGTGCGTTCGATAATCTGTTTCCAATAGGCTCAGGAAACGCCGGGTCAGCCAGGCCGGGCGGGAAGTAATTGAACTGGCTGACTCTGAGTGCCCCCAGAATCGGGAACATTGAATCAGGAATAATTGCAACAGGCTGCGCAAACTTTCATACTGCATGTACTCCTGCTGTTTCATTTCATCCTGCATTAAGGCAATCAGATTTTCGAGTATACTTGCCTGTTCAGCTGAAACGCTATGAGGGCGAAACTGGCTACAGTTATAAAACAGACCGGTATTAAGTAGTAACTCCCGCTGGCTTTCAGAGGTACAAAAAAAGTCGTTGTGAAAAGAAAGCACATAGCCATCGGGGTGAGGACCTGTTTGTAACTGGTGTACCTGTCCGGGCGTTAGAAAAAATACAGACGGTTGCTTAACATCAAATTCCTGGAAGTCAACCATGTGTTTTCCTTCCGCGGATTTCATCCAGATAATTACAAAATAATCATGTTTATGCGGATGATCAATCCGGTTATGCCGGTGTTCATCAATATATTCCATAGTCTGCAACTCAAACTGCAGACTATGGTTTTTTGAATCAACCATCTCAATAACCGGTATGCTGTCATTCATACCCTAAATTAAGCAATCCTTATTTCTGATTGATGGGTGTTTCAATTAACAGGAACTGAGCGTTGGTGAGACAGTTAACGTCCACCTTACCAGTCTCCCACAATCCGATGGCATCCCGTTCATTCAAAATGGTTTCACCAATCTGTACAGATCCCTCTATCACAAACAGGTAGAGACATTTATTTACCGGATTAAACTGATAAGGAACCAGACTTCCCTTTTCAAAGTAGCCCAGTGATAAAACTGCATTCTGGTTGATCCAGCAATGTGCCTGACCCTCTTCAGATGAAATAATGGTTTGTAATTTATTTTTCCTTTGCTCTAACGGAAAATGACGCATCTGGTACCTGGGGCGGATATCCTGCAGTTTGGGTTGGATCCAGATTTGAAGAAAATTTACTTCCTCGTCTCCGATATTATATTCTTCGTGAAAAAGCCCGGATCCTGCACTCATGATTTGTACTCCACCAGCATTGATTTCCGTACTGTATCCCATGCTGTCTTTATGATTCATTTTACCCTTGAGTAAAATTGAAATGATTTCCATATTCGCATGCGGATGCGTTCCAAATCCCTTTCCCACTTCCATCTGATCATCATTGAAGGCTACTAACGTACCAAAAGCCGATTTGGTCGGATCTGTGTAATCACTAAAACTGAAGCAGAATTTGGATTTTAACCAGCCAATATCTTTTGTACCGCGTTCGTTTGCGGGAAATTTATGTTGTTTCATGTAGTATACTATTTACAATTGAAATCTCATCTTCATTAATGGTATGACCCAAACCCGGATATATTTTTTCAGTTACCCTTGCCCCCATTTCAGTTAGTATATTAGTAGAGGCATATACTCTTTCAACCGGAACATGCATATCACGATCACTGCATCCGATAAAAATGGGTGTTTCGTTGAAAGCACCTGAATAGTTATCGCGAATGATTTTTTCACCTATCAGTCCGCCAGTAAAGGCGGTTACAGATCCAAATCGTGCAGCATTACGAGCCGCAAATTCGAGTGTCAGGCAGGCTCCCTGTGAGAATCCCAGCAGATGGATTTGAGACTCTTCTATGCCGGCTGCTTTACAGTCTGCAACCAAGCCGGCAACCAATTCAAGAGCACTGCTCAACCAGGGTTCATTCTGTTCAACCGGCGCCAGGAAGCTATACGGATACCAGGTATGGTTGGTAGCTTCAGGAGCCAGTAAGGCAAAACCTTCCAGGTGCAGATAGTCCTGCAAACTCAGGATGGAAGCAGCAGAAGCTCCTCTTCCATGCAACAGTATCATGGCCTTTTTAGCTGATGCAAGTGGTACTCCCTGGAATACCACCTGCTTTGCATGTGCTGTAGCTGTCATGTTTAAACGAATTTTTTCCAGTTTAATTCAATAGGTTCAAGTCCGCTTTCAATACGACTGCGATTTCTTTCTTCCCAGGGTGGCAGTTTCAAGTCGGTCCCCAGCTGATCCAAGGGTTCATCATAGGTGAAGCCAATATCAGAGGTAGCCACTTCAAATAATACGCCACCCGGCTCGCGGAAATAAATACTGTGAAAATACTGGCGGTCCAGTACAGTAGTTACATTCATTCCTTTACGCGCCAGGTTTTCCTGTACCTGTTGTATTGTGGCATCGTTTTCTGTAGCAAATGCCACATGGTGAACGGTTCCACTTCCACCTAAACCACGCAGCCTTTCTGGTTCACAAACCACATCTACGATATCGCCTACTTTACCAGAAGCACTATACCGGAATCGGTTACCGCTTTCAGCAATTGACTTGTGGTTCAGGTAGGTGGTCAGAAAGCCGCCGGTTTTTTCATATCCATCCTCACTTAGGGTAACACTATGAAAGCCTTTTACGGCATGTTCTAAGGGTATTTGTCCATAGGTAAATCCGGGCCGGGTATCCCTGTCATTGGCAACGAGTTCAATTCCCAGTCCATCCTGGTCTTCAAAATAAATAAAGCCTTCATCAAACCGCTCTTGTGGGGCGGTATGTGTAATGCCGAATTTTTTTAACCGTTCGGTCCAGTACCCAAGACTATTGGCTGGAATGGAAAAAGAGGTGGTAGTCAATTGTCCCTTTCCCTGGCGCCCGCGTTGAATGCCTTTGTAGGGGAAGAAGGTCAAAATTGTTCCCGGCTTGCCATCTTCATCGCCATAGTAGAGGTGGTAAACTTCCGGCGCGTCAAAGTTGATGGTTTTTTTCACCAACCGAAGCCCAAGAATACCGGCATAAAAATCAAGGTTTTTTTGAGGATCATCCGCAAACGCTGTAACGTGGTGTAATCCTTTTATTAATTGTTCCATAGTTGATTTGTTTAGCAGACACAAAAGTACTACCCCAAATTTAGCCCAACCATGCAGGAAGGATGGATAAACTTGTACAAATCATGGATTGCTGGCACCAAAGACTATAAGCCCGCTTATTGCGACTCCAAAACCAATATCACTTTGTTGAAGTCAGCTGCGGCATTAATGATTTTCTGAAATTCTTCGTATTGTGATAACGGATACTGTAGTTGACAGTACAGCTCCCGGATCGAAATTTTCAAAACATTGCCTTCCAATTTGTATGACGACTCGAATCCCATGGTTTCCTGGCCATTTTCACGTACTACCTTGCTGATATTGATGTCCTCCAGGTTTTTGATTTTATAACCCTGGGGAATGACAAATTCAATATTCCTGATGAGGGCATGCGGATAGTTTACATCAATATCAAACTGACGTGGTTTTTCCTGGTACATTTCGGCTTGCGGACCAATGATATCCCCTACCTTAACAAGGATCTTATTACCTGCGCGTTCAACCAATTCACTTGCATGCACAACAAGATCAAGAGCAAACGGTTTATTCTCGGTAAAATATTCCATTTCCCTGTTTTCGATTTTTGAATTTATAACCCGCTCAGAATTGGTTCCGAATTTTGACATTTCCTTAATCAGGAACTGCTGGTGTTCATCCGATCCATAATTAAAGCTGGCTCTGTAAAAAATAGATGAATAACCCGTAAAGGATTGCCGGGTATTTACTAAAAGCGTATCAAGGGTAGGATTTAGTTTAATTTTTGCATTTATATCACTACTTGACCAGTTATAATCCTCCCCGTTAATGCGACGGATATCAGCAATGGCAGTGGTGAAATTACCAATAGTAGTGCCTTTGCAGAATACACCATTGGTGCCAATCCAATCAGGATTAATCAACGGATAGCGCATTTCAAGTAAAGTAGGCGCAATGTATTTTTTTAGTTTTGGGAAATAGATCAATTGGTTCTCACAATTGTTCCAATTCTCAAAAGACTTGTCTACACCATACTCCTTCCTCGAACCGCAAAGGACAAAATCGTGTTCAATATTCAACTGTTTGAAGATTGCTCCATATAATCGAAGAATACCCCGGTGACTGGAAATCTTTTTCTTAATAATCATTTCAATATCCTCAGCACCAGGATCATCAATATTTTCTGAAGTTCCAATATTTTTCTTAAGATAGTTTTCTACAGCAGTAACAAGAACTGCTTCATTACCATCCGTTTTTTTCCAATCATTTTTCTTAACAAGATCGGCAACTCGTTTCAGGTCCTTTTCCGAATAAGTCGCGTAAATACTATAGGCCCGTTTGGCCAGCTCATTCCATGTAAATAATCGTTCGGTTTTGGTTCTTGCAGTATTGTAGGAAAGCTTATACTCCACTCGTTTAAGATTAGCATTATAAGCTGCATACTTTTCATTATCCGCAGCCTTAATTTCCTGCTGCCTAATAAGAAGGATTCGCTTGGAATTCTGAATAGTGTCTTTTGCTGCATTTACCTGGTTATATCCTTTAGTTTCAAAGATCAATCGCTCGGGTGATACAATGGTTACTTCAGCCTCCAGGACAGGAAAACCGGTTTGAATAACTTCGCGTCCAAAAAAAGACCCATTGGTCTTATAGGTATAATAGAACTCCACATCACATCCCTTTTCAAGCCCTTCCATAGCGAATATCTTGTAGTACTGATCATCTTCCTGCAGGTCACGGATATTCTTATTATCAACCGTGATAATTTTCCCGCTGGGAAGAATAGTGCGAGCCATAATATCCACGATCTCATTGGTTGAGCTAACGGGCAGATATATTTTATTGAATTGTTCAATTCCTTTGTCGTCAATGATATGGATACGTCTGTGTAAGGTCCTGTAGGCATTCACTTCATCACCCTCATCAATAAATTCTATCCGGCGCTTGTCCAAAAAGATAACAGCAGATTCGGCTTTGTATTTGGCACCTGGTTCTTGAACGGTTGTACTACCGGCCCATTTTTCCCGTTCGATAGCCGGAGTAGTTTGGGTATAAGCAGTCAACTGGCTGATCACCAGTACGATGGTTAGTAGTTTCTTCAGTGGTGCTAACATTGATTACTATATTTTTGAAATGCTGATAGATTCTTTGTATTGTGGAAAGAGATTTTCCAATACTTCATTCCATTCCTTAAAATGTTCAGGCTGCAGCAGCAGGTGTTCGTTATAAAACTCCTGGGTCATTATAATCTGGTTATTTTTCTGTTCGTATTGAATATCAAAACCCCAAATATAATTCCTGAATGATTTGCCTTTGGGCAAGTAGGAAACTTTATATCCTTCTGGAATGTCCAGAATGGTTATATAGCGCTTAATGAACCGAAAATCAAATTCCACTGGAATAGTACGCTTTGGGAAATCAATTTCCTCGTGTTCATACAATTTGAGCAGGTTGAGATTGATATACCATTCATCGCCTAATTTCCGGGCATAATTTTGGAGTTCGAAATTGGCTGAGAGGGTCACATTTTCTTTTCCTGCTTTACCCGCTATCTGAAAATTGGCGAGTTGAAATTTATTCGAGCCCCGCTTGAAGCGGTTTTTTACATATTCCTCTTTTTCCTTCTCACTATAATAATTTAAAACACCACGTGTGTTCATCGTAAAATAACCACTCGTATGCTGCGTAATGGATCCTGTTATGCCTTTATCCGTGAACTGCAGAAAACAAGTATCTGTCAAAACACTGACTGATTTAGGGGAAGAAGGAACAGTTACGATTTTATATTGTTCGGGACCAAGGCCAATCATCGCTTCTTTTCCCTGGATATGAGAAGAGGGAATACCAAAAAAACAAGTAGCATCCGTACCGTCTAAAAAAATAAACTCATCTTTTTTTAGCTGGATAGCACAGATCATGTGATTGGCAACAATTGGCAAAGGAATTTCGCTGTACGCATAAGGAAGTGAGCGGGTGCCGATCCACGTATAATAAGCTGGTATACCAGCGGTTTTGAGCATTACTGTAAGGATGCTGCTCATATCCTTGCAATCTCCATACCGGCGGGAACAAACAAGGTTGGCATCACGGGGAACAAAACCCTCCATACCTGCTTCAAAAGCAATGTATTTGATTTTTTCCTGCACCCACTGATAGATTCTTCTCGCTTTTTCTTCCTGGGAAACAACACCCTGAGTAAGAGAATCCACGATCCTTTTTAGTTCAGGACCAACTTCTTTATTGATATCTTTTACAAAGCTGTAATTAAGTTTATAAAGTGCATTGGTATCAGCCAAATAAGCTATTTCGTCACCTTGTGTGTTCTTATATTTTTCAATGTAGAATAATACATGTGGTGCATAATATGCGCTACCGGGTGCATCCCCATAATTTTGGAGCGGACTCATGTCCTTCACTTGGAATTTGTAGGTAATCTCTTTCCCGCGCTTTGACTCTGTAAAGATGATCTTATCCGTATTCAGCCCTTTCAGGATATACTTTACTGACATGCTTTGCGGAAAACTAATGGTCATTTCATTATTCACCACCGGAATTCTGCGACCGAAATAATGAGGAGGAAGCAGGTTCGGCTTTGTATGGATAATTTTTTGATTTAAAACACCAATAGCTCCTTCACCAATTGCTGGAAAATCGAATGTGGTTTCCTTTACATCATCATAAAAAACGCTGCTGGATCGTTGGTCTCCTGTTTTGAAGTTGGTGACTTTTATCTTTTTATTATTTGGCGTTTGAGTGTATGCCTCATACTCCGTTACCTGATGAAATCCGCTTTGAGTGAAACCATACCGGCTCAAATAGGTAGCGGCGTTAGAAGACAGGTACATCATCTGCTCAGTTTCCCTGCTCTCTACATAAGGCTCGTTATCCTTCATCGTAATCCTGTATTGAGTGCTGCTATTGAGCAGTACTGCATCGTGGCCCGGATATTTATTTTTCAATTCCGCTGCCTTTTGAGCCGAACTCCAGGTTGGGGAAGCCAAAAGGACTACCCATATTATTATGGAAAATATTGATTGTTTCATTTCTTATCTAGTAATAGTCCGAAATAGTAAAATCTCACCTGCTTTAGTTTCCCGTTATCATCATAGTAACGTTGTTCACCATGCGGGCTGTCTTCGTAATAATTACCTTCTTCTGTTAAAATTCCTTTCGCATTGTATTCTTTATAAGGGCCGTGCATACTGTCATGCACATAGGTGTAGGTAGTACGCACTTTTCCATCCATATAGTATTGCGTACTAACGCCTTCATAATTGTCATATACAACCTGCTGCGTTAATGATGTTTTGCCATTGGGATGATACAAGGTATAAGCCCCATGCAAGACGCCATCAATATATTCCATGGAAGCTGAAGGATTACCATTTGGATAAAATGCCTTCAACTTTCCATTACCGCCCGGGAGTGGAATTTCAGGAACCAGTTCGCTATTCTTGTTGAGGTACGTATAACCAACTTCCATGCCTTCATCATACCGGATCTGATACATTAAGGTGCCATCTTCAGCATACCGCTTATACAGTCCATGACGCTCATTATCCTTGTATTCAATTTCTGTATCTACTTTGCCATTCGGATGATAGAATATTCTTTTACCCTGTAATTTATCTGATTTGTAGTCTTCTGTAATATACAACACACCATCCTTGGTATAATACTTCCAGGTGCCTACCTTTTCATTCATATTATACCGGCCTTCTATCCTGATCTTGCCACCGTAGCTATACGTGGTATAGGTACTGTCAGCCAACCCATGTACATAATGTTCTAAAGCCATCAATGAACCATCAGGATAATAAGTCTTCTTTGCTCCCACGATATCATTGTTTACGTAGGTAAATTCCATGTATAATTTACCGTTCGGATAACGGGAGATAAATTTTCCATTTCCATTATTCAGCTTAACAGTGTTGATGACGTTTCCGATTGTATCGTATTCAGTAAACGATACCAAATTCCCCATTTGATGAACATACGCACTATTTGTTTTGCCATTGGGCCAGTATTCAATCTTAGTGCCATTGCGGGCATTATTCAAATACGAGGACTTTGCGGTCAGCGTTCCAAATTTGTCATAGCTCAACCATTCACCCTGCAAATTATTATCGCTGTACCATCCCTCCTCATTTAATCCCCCAAATGAGTACCAGGAAGTGTAATAACCATTTTTTTGATCATCCACATAGTCAACGGAATAGCTTTTTTTTCCACTCTCGTGAAAACCGACAATTGTGCCATTCAGGTTTCCATTGGTATAGTTTTCCTTCAGGCGTTCTCTACCGGATCCGAAATAATAAATTTTGGTACCATGCACTTCCCCCTTTTCACCGTAGGGGGTGAGTGTTTGCTTTATTCCCTTTGCGTTGTAGGATACCAGGTCCAGTTTGCCATTTTTTAATTCAGAAACGCTGATCTGTTTCCCTGTTTTATCAAAATAGCGACCTGATTTCAACCTGTCATTTTCAAATGAAAGTGTCGAAAAAAGTATTCCATCCTCGTCATAATAATTTACATCGCCCGATGTTTTCCCTTTCTTATTTATATAGCGATAGGCAACTTTGCCATTTTCATGATATAACACATATTCACCTTCCAGTTCGCCATTTACATAGGTCTCCGTAGACTGAGGGTTGCCATTATCATAATATCGTTTTATAATCCCTGTAATTTTCCCTTTTGTATAAGTACCTTCAACAACCAGGCCGCCCTCCTTGTTCCATCCTTTGAAGTTGCCATGCAATTCATCATCAGCATAACCACCTTCCGTTTCCGTCTGGCCATTCATATAATAGGTTTTTGCAGGTCCCTGGCGTTTACCATTTACATAAGTTTCTTCCATTTGAAGTTTACCTGTTTTGTAAAATGATTTTTTCACACCATTCAGTTGGCCTTTTGTGTAAGGTTCCAGGGTTTTGATAACACCATTTTCATAATAACTTGTATACTGCCCATCGGGTTGTCCATCCTTATGAGGTGCGCTGGATTGAAGTGCTCCCTGCTCAGAATAATAAGTGTTTACGCCATTTTCCTTACCGTTACGATAAGTTTCCTTAGCTTTTAATTGCCCACTGAAATAGTAGTAGGAGAACGTTCCTTCCTGTTCGCCTTTATCATTGAAAACGCCCTCTGCTTTTTTATTTCCGGCACCATAATAAAATGTCCAGGGGCCTTTTGGAGTTTTATCCTTGATAACACCCTTGCCATATAGTCCATCCTCGGCAAACTGGAAGGTTGGACCATTGTAATTGCGTTTAACATAGTATAATTCACGGGTATCCCGAACCAGGTGGAAATATTCCAGGATATTCGTTTTCAATGCATCAATATCCTTTTTCTTCTTTTTATTGTAGTCCTGAATAGCCGGAATGTTTACTCCAGAGAATACATAATTGACAAAGTATTCGAATTTTTTTTCCCTGTAAATTTTCTTAAACAGTGGAACATAGTATTGCATGTAGTAATCCTTATCATTCTCATCAAACTCAAGTTTCTCAAATACCACCTGCATTTGTCGGGATATATTATCGTCAAGATCGATAATGATCTTATATCCTTTATCCAGTGCTATTTTCGACAATACAATTTGTTCAACCAGTCTGAAATTTTCAGAGGGATCCTCCTCACGACTATTGAAAAGTTCCATTACCGCATCTGTACTTTTAGATATCTCGCTCAGAACATTGATGGCATTTGAAGAAAAGTCGCTTGTAGGATTTACAGTCAGGCTGGTGAGCATGCATAAAAAGCCGGGCACGATTTTACCCTGATTCAGCGCACTGATACCCAATTTATATTGCACACTGGCTGAATAAGGATTTACAAGCGCCGCCTGTTGTAATACTTTTTCTGCATCTTTGAAATTTTTCATCCTGATAAGGGTAGTTCCCTTATTGATGTAAAGGTTGGTGTAGGCAGGATAAATTGCTATGGCCGAATCAAAAATACGCAGCGCGCGTTCCTGTTCACTGTTGTAATCTAACAGTGACCCATACAGGACAAGCAGTTCCGGGTCACGCTCCGGGTCTGATCGGTCGGCTAATGCTTTTTCACAATACGCGATCCCCCTGGCATACTGACTGTCTGCGGAACAGGTTAATGCGCTTTCATACAACGCCAAAATATAATTGGTATCCCCAATCGGAACTTTATCAAATTCCTTGAGTGCATCGGCATATTTGCCATCATCATACAGTTGGATACCTGTTTTGATAAGCTCACCTGAATTAATACGCTGGGCTTTTTCTTGAGCAACAGATAGGAGGAAACACGTACATAGTACGGTGGATAAGGTTAATCGAAGAATCATTACTACTAAGGTCTTTGTTAGAAAAAATAACAGTAGCTCGTTTAAAACGAACCTTGTATATGAATTAGTATGGGCGGTTGTTTACAATCGTTAGGAAATCTACTTACGCGACAAATATATCCGCCAGTCTGAGAAATGCAAGTTTTTATCCGTTTTTTTAAAAAATTCCTTCAATGGTGCCGGACTACCGTTGTGTCGCTGATCATTTTAAGGCACCTGCATAAATAGCAAATGACCATTAGTTGAAATTAAAAATAAAATTCTTGGAGCAATTTCAGAATATTCGTAATATTAAAATTGTTAGTTCTCTTCTTTACTGGTTATAAAAATTTCTACTCCATTCTAAATAGTTACGAACGGTTCCAGAACGGTTCATGAACGGTTGCAGAACGGTTGCAGAACGATGCAGGAACGATCAAACAACGATGGGTGAACGATCAAATAACGATGAGTGAACGGTTGTCGGATCCTAATATAACTTTACAGTATTGATTACTAAAACTGTTATACCAATTCACATTCCGTTTTCAAAAAAAGTATCTGTCAGTAGATTAACAGAAATCTTAAAATAAGTAGGAATTAGGAATAAGCATTTGCTCCTTTACCTCTTGATACGATAAGCCAAGATATTTTACCCGCTCATATAAAGTATTCCAAAGAGCGTCAAAGCTCTTTTCTCTATAAAAATCATAATCGTTAGATGAAAAGGCTGAGATAAAGGCAGGTGCGAATTCATTTTTACACCACCCAATAAAAATATCTCGGTCATTATCAAAATATAAGCACCAACGGAATTGATCGTCAATAAAGTAAGTTGGAACTATTCTAAAAATATCATCATCGTCATTCAAAAATGAAATTTTATAATCAAATTCATTACTTTTTATGATGATTCTATTTTCAAAGTTAAATGTAGAAATATAAAACTTTCCCAATGAGTCTATAGAGTGAGTGAATTCAGACAAAGCTTTACGGAAATCGTAATTATCGCACAAATAATGACCATTGTTTACATAAATTATATACTCTCCCGCAGATAAATTTTTATTTTGGAAAATGACATTAAATATATCATGTCCTGTAAAAGTGTAATTGAATTTATCCTTTATTTCATTTGATGTCATCTGTTAGTTGAATTTTTGATTTACAATTACTTTTACTTAGAATAAATTAAAACAAGAAGTATACATGTTTTTTATAAGCAATTGCATACTGAAATAACTGAATCAACTTCATCAAAAATTCGCTGACTAAACTATCAAATGTATTTTTTGAATATAAAATCAACTTATTGTAAATAGCGCTAACGATGCTGGCATCACAAATTGTGTCATCTTCCCAAGGTCCTATCATCGATTTATTTTCTTCATTTATTATATCAAAAATCGACGTCTTATTTATAATTGCTATTAATTCTTCTTCAGTTAAGGAAATTACATTCTTCGAATTAATATTACTATAGGACCAGGAAATAACATCATGATATTCAATATCATCATCTTGCATTTCTTCAAGGAGAACAGAAATTAGAAACACCCTATTCATTAATCAGTGTATTTTTCTATCTTGGATAACCCTTTAACTTTTCGAGATAGTTTGGATGAAGGCCCTATTAAATAAAAATACCCTCCGAAGAGGGCTAATTCATAATTCTTAATTCACACTTCTAACTTCCTCTGGTAGTCCCGACAGGAATCGAACCTGTATCTAGAGTTTAGGAAACTCCTATTCTATCCATTGAACTACGGGACCAGCGGAATATTTTTATTCCGGGCTGGCAAAAATAATGGTTTTGACCGGTTGAACAACTGATTTATTGGCTAGCTTTCGGGTTGAAAACCGGCATATGAAACCGTCAACAACCAACCCTCCAACTGCCTGCAACAGCAGGATGCTGATCGCTCTGGCGATAGGATTTCTATGTTTGAGCCTGACCAACGAAACGCAGGCGCAAAAAAAACGTAAGCCTTCCAAAACCAACTCCGCTATGCAGATTCGCATCAATCACATCGCCCTCTATGTTACCAACCTGGAAACCAGCACCAATTTTTATAGGGATATAATCGGCCTTGATACCATTCCCGAACCTTTCCATGATGGCCGACACACCTGGTTCAGTGTTAGCGAAAACGCCCACCTGCACCTGATCTCGGGCCGCGCTAACCCTCCCGAGGCAGAGAAAAACACCCATCTCTGCTTTTCCACCGGCAAAATGGACGAACTGCTTGAAAAACTCAAAGCCAGGGGCATCCACTATGAAGACTGGCCAGGTAAAGCCTTTACGGTTACCAAAAGAGTGGATGGCATCCGGCAGATCTATCTGAAAGATCCGGATGGATATTGGATTGAAATCAATGATGATTTTTAACCTGCTAACTTACCGGGCGGGAAAACCCGACCGGACGTCCAACTTGATTTCCTTAACTTTGCGGTCCATTTCTGAACTATGAAGTTTTACAATTTTGTCATTCGCTATAGATTGTTGCTGGGTTTTCTTTTCCTGGCCATCGCCATCGTTACCAATATTTATGCAGGTTTCTGGCCAGCTTTTATCGCCTACCTGGTTGGCGTAGTGCTGATTTTCGGGCATTTTTTCTTCGGCCCCATGCGTTTGATCCAGGAATATATGGAAACAGGTGATATGGAAGGTGCCGAGCGCATCCTCAACCAGATCAAATACCCCAACCTGCTCTATAAACCCATCCGCTCCGTGTATTATACCCTCAAGGGTAATATCGCGATGATGAAACAGGACTATGACGGGGCTGAAAAAATGATGAAAAAAGGCCTCGATCTCGGTATGCCGATGAAAGAAGCTGAGGGCGCCTCTCTCCTGCAAATGGGCATGATCGCATTACAGAAAAACGACATGAAAACCGGCGAAAGTTATATCCGTTCCGCCCTGCGCAAAGGACTGCCTGATAAGGAAAATGAAGCCGCCGCCTACCTTCAGTTGTGCTCCATCATGATGACCAAAAGAGAATTTCGCGCTGCCAAGGATTTCTTCCGCAAGGCCAAAGCGCTGAAGCCTACCACACCGCAGATCGCGGATCAGATTAAGCAGATTGAGAAGTATATCGCGAGAATGCCGGGGTGATGGTCACAATTGCTTAAGTACCCGACGGGAAAAGTTCATTTACCTTCTTGAACCGGTAATCAAATATGCCTTGTAGCTGCTTGCGCACAAAAAGCGCATTCGCGATGTCTCCCAGGATCCAAAGAGGTATTTTGTAATGCACGATATCCGTCATCTCCACTCCACCCGGCACTTCGCGGAAATGGTGCTGGTGATGCCAGAGGCTATAAGGACCAAATCGTTGCTCATCCACAAAATATTTCCCTTCCTCCACATGTGTGATTTCCGTCATCCAGTATAAAGGAATCCCAAATAAAGGCTTCACCGTGTACTCAATGATTTGCCCGGGGTACATTTTTGCCCCATGATGTTTGGAAATGATGTTAAACCCCATATGTGGCGGGGTAATAGTAGCCAGGTTAGCGGGACTTGAAAAAAAGTCCCAGGCCTTCTCAAGGGTTACGGGTAGAACCTGAACGGTTTTTAAAGAGTATACAGCCATGATTTGAAATTGCTGCTTTAACAACCCCATTACAGGAAAATGGTTCGGGATGCCCGCAAATCGGTTAAGTTTGCACCTTCAATGGAAGCGAATTTCACCCGATCACCTAAAAAGATTCCACAAAAAGCCGCCGGCAGCCTCCTGCTGTTCCTGGCCCTGCTTTTCCTGATTATCCTGGCAGAAAGCTGCGCGAATATTATTCCACCGCTGGGCGGACCAAAAGACACGATTCCCCCAATTCCCGTTTTGCTTCAGCCGAAGGATTCTACCCTCAATTTCAAAGGGAACCGGATCGTGTTCACCTTCAATGAATATGTAAACCTCGATCAGATCCAGGAAAACCTGCTGGTGAGCCCAACTCCCAAGATAAACCCTACTGTTGAATCGAGACTGCGTACGGTTAGCGTTCGCCTGCGTGATACCCTGGAGCCCAATACTACGTATACCCTCAATTTCGGCAAAGCGATCCGCGATGTCAATGAAAACAATCCGCTGACCAATTTCACCTATACCTTTTCAACCGGCAGTTATATTGATTCACTGGAGCTTAGAGGGAATGTGATCCTGGCGCAAACCGGCAAGCACGATTCTACCATGATTGTGTTGTTGCATCGCAACCTGGATGATTCCGCGGTGGTAAAAGAACGTCCGAGGTATTATACCAAAGTTGACAGCGCCGGTAATTTCCATTTCCATAACCTGGCACCCGGCTCATACAATCTCTTTGCATTAAAAAATGAAGGTGTGCCGCAGTATGGTGATCCTACCCAGTTGTTTGCCTTTTATGGACAAACGCTTGTCTTGAATGAGCAGCAGCGCGAGCCTATCCAACTCTATGCCTATGCAGAGCCGGCTCCACCACAAAAACCTAAAAAACCGGCTGCACCCGCCAACAGAAGAAAAGAAAAAGAAGAAGAGCAGGATCGCCGGTTGCGATTTGGTCTCAACCTGGAAAACAGTACCCTTGATGTACTTAAGACCCTGGTATTGAACTTCCCGGATTCCCTGAAAAGCTTCGACAGCACCAAACTGATACTGACGGATGAACAGTTCAAACCCCTGGCCTACCGCCTGGAAGTGGATAGCACTGGTAAACTTTACTCTCTGTTTTACAACTGGCCAATCGACCAGGGTTTCAAATTGATTGCACAGGAAGGGATGGCAGAAGACAGCCTGGGCAAATCTAACTTAAAAACCGATACCATTTCATTCCGCACAATGAAGGACAGTGATTATGGCAGCATCCGGTTCCGCTTCCCCAATATTGATACCAGTTTACACCCCGTATTACAACTGGTGCAGAATGATAAAGTCGCCTTCAGCTATCCCATCCCTGGTAAGGAATTACGCATTGCACGGTTCCGTCCGGCTGAATTTGAAATCCGCATTCTCTTTGATGAAAACCAGAATGGCAAATGGGATTATGGTAGTTTCTTCGGTGAAAAAAGACAGCCCGAAAAAGTGAAGGCCGTTGGTAAGAAAATAACCATCAAAGGCAACTGGGATAACGAGATCGATATCACCCTGTAGATGCTTAATTTTGCAGGATGCAATTACCCTCTGCCTTATTGGAACAAGCGGTGAACGAGTTCAGCAAATTACCCGGAATCGGAAAGAAAACCGCCCTTCGATTGGTATTGCACCTGCTGAAACAGGAACCGGAGAAAGTGGAGGCGTTTGGTACTGCGCTGTTACGTATGCGAAAGGATACCCATATCTGCCAGCGTTGCTACAATATCTCCGACAGCCTGCTTTGTTCCATTTGCTCCAACCCGATGCGCAAGCAGGAAATCATATGTGTAGTGGAATCCATCCGGGATGTGATTGCAATTGAAAGCACCCAGCAATACAACGGAACCTATCATGTACTTGGAGGCATCATCTCTCCGCTGGATGGGGTGGGTCCTGATCAGCTCTATATTGAGCCACTTGTTAAACGGGTACAAGAAGACGGCATCCAGGAACTGATATTCGCACTGAACCCAACCATCCAGGGCGATACTACTATCTACTACATTCAAAAGAAAATACAACCCTCCACGGTAAAGGTAACCACAATAGCCCGCGGCATCGCATTTGGTGGTGAACTTGAATACGCCGATGAAATGACCCTCGCCCGCAGCCTGCAGCACCGGATGCCGGTGGAGAATCTGAAGGCCTAGGCATGGAAGAGGGAGGAATGGAAGACCGCTGTTCCCTTCTCCTTTCTTCCTTTCCCCCTTTTTTCCTTTCTCCCCGTTTTCCCTATCTTTGCTCCGCCAGGGGGATTTGTTTATTGTTCGACCTGGCAACGCCAACAGCGCTTAACTGAACTAATAAACGCCTCCCGAAACTCCCTCATTCTGTTTCCCCCGCGTTTATAGTGCATGCCAACTGTAGGTTACAACAACTGTTGATTAAAGAGATTATGAAAGACATTCGCAAAGCACTGGAGCAACGCATCCTGATCATTGATGGCGCCATGGGTACCATGATCCAACGGCATCGCCTAACCGAAGCAGATTACCGCGGTGAACGTTTCAAAGACTGGCCCTCCGATCTGAAAGGTAACAACGACCTGCTCTGCCTCACACAACCTGCTATCATCGAAGGCATCCACCGTGAATACCTGGATGCCGGCGCCGATATTATTGAAACCAATACCTTCAACTCACAACAAGTAAGCCTGGCAGATTATAATATGCAGGCCTTGGCACATGAGATCAATGTAGCAGCCGCCCGCATTGCCCGAAAAGCGGCAGATGATTATACTGCGAAGGATCCTTCCAAACCCCGTTTTGTTGCTGGCGCGATTGGCCCACTGAATAAAACACTGAGCCTATCACCGGATGTTAACAATCCCGGTTACCGCGGGCTCCTATGGGATGAAGCAGTGGAAGCGTATTACGAGCAAATCGACGGACTGGTAAAAGGTGGGGTTGACATCCTATTGATTGAAACCATCTTTGATACCCTCAATGCGAAAGCAGCCATCTTCGCAGCTAAGAAATATTTCCAGGACCATTCGTATCAACCTGAGTTGCCTATTATGATAAGTGGCACTATTACGGATGCTTCTGGTCGCACTTTATCCGGACAAACACTGGAAGCTTTTTATATTTCGGTTATGCATGCCAATCCGCTGAGTGTGGGTCTGAACTGTGCGTTGGGTGCAGCTGATATGCGCAGCCATATTGAAGAGTTGAGCCAGCTCGCAGCCTGTTATACTTCTGCTTATCCGAATGCAGGTTTACCCAATGCCATGGGTGAATACGATGAGCAGCCTGAACAAACCGCGCATTTCCTGGAAGACTGGGCCCGTGAAGGTTTTGTCAATATCGTAGGAGGATGTTGTGGTACTACACCCGATCACATCCGCCATATCGCGGAGCATGTAAAAAAATTCAAACCTCGTTCCTTACCTGTCATCGCAACTGAAACTGAAGCATGAGTACGATTTATCCCTTTCTGCGCCTCGCTGGTTTAGAACCACTGGTTGTTCGTCCGGAAACCAATTTTGTAAATATTGGAGAGCGCACCAACGTAACCGGATCTAAAAAATTTGCGCGACTCATTCGCGAGAACCAATACGAAGAAGCACTCTCTGTTGCCCGCCAACAGGTGGAAAATGGTGCACAGATTCTGGATGTAAATATGGATGATGCACTGCTGGATGGTGTGCAGGCCATGACTAAATTCCTGAACCTCCTGCAAAGTGAACCGGATATCGCCCGCATCCCCATCATGATTGACTCTTCCAAATTCGAGATCATAGAAGCGGGCTTAAAATGCGTGCAGGGTAAATGCATCGTGAACTCCATCTCAATGAAAGAAGGAGTTGAAAAATTCAAACGGGAAGCAACGATCTGTAAACTCTTCGGAGCCGCGGTAGTGGTAATGGCTTTTGATGAACAGGGACAGGCAGATACGCTGCAGCGCCGGGTAGATATCTGCACCCGCGCTTATGATATATTGGTGAAGGAAGTGGGATTTGATCCGCAGGATATCATTTTTGATCCGAATGTTTTTGCAGTAGCTACCGGACTGGAAGAACATAATAACTATGCTGTTGATTTCATTGAAGCAACCCGAATCATCAAACAAAGAATGCCTCTAACGAAGATAAGTGGAGGCGTGAGTAACCTCTCTTTCTCTTTCCGCGGGAATGACCATGTGCGTGAAGCCATGCACAGTGTATTTCTGTTTCATGCCATTAAAGCTGGCATGGATATGGGGATTGTGAATGCAGGTCAGCTGGTAGTGTATGATGAAATCGAACCGGAACTACGTCGGTTGTGCGAAGACGTTATCCTGAATCGGAATAACGATAATAACGAGGCTACAGAAAAACTGATCGCTTTTGCAGAATCAGTGAAAGCCAAAGGCAAGGTAACCGTGAAGGACGAAGCCTGGAGAAAAGAACCGGTGGAAACAAGACTTACCCACTCGCTCATCAATGGAATTACCGATTATATTGAAATTGATACAGAAGAAGCAAGACAGAAATACCCCCGGCCACTGGATGTAATTGAAGGTCCCTTAATGGATGGCATGAACGTGGTTGGAGATCTTTTTGGTGCCGGTAAAATGTTCCTGCCACAGGTAGTGAAAAGTGCCCGTGTGATGAAAAAAAGCGTGGCCTGGCTCACGCCCTTTATTGAAGAGGAAAAGAAAAACAATCCGGCTGCCCAGCAGGGTTCCGTTGCCAAAGTATTACTCGCCACTGTAAAAGGCGATGTACACGATATCGGCAAAAATATTGTGGGTGTGGTATTGGGATGTAATGGGTACGATATCATTGACCTGGGTGTAATGGTGCCGGCAGATAAAATCCTGGATACGGCCATCAAAGAAAATGTAGACATCATCGGCCTTAGTGGATTGATCACGCCATCTTTGGATGAAATGGTACACGTAGCGCATGAAATGAAACGAAGAGGTATGAAGCAACCCCTCCTGATTGGTGGCGCTACCACCAGCCGGATGCATACTGCCGTTAAAATCGCACCGCAATATGACAATGGCGTGATTCATGTACTGGATGCCTCAAGAAGTGTTACAGTGGCAAGTTCCCTGTTAAGTAATGAACAGCGGGATAAATTATTAAATGATACAGTTTCAGAGTACCAACAACTTAGAGAAGATTTCGAGAAGAAAAAAACCATCAAAACCTACCTGGATTTTGAAAAAGCTTCGGCTAACAAAACTGCCATCGACTGGTCGGCTTACGAACCTGTAAAACCTCAGTTCACGGGTACAAGAGTATTACAACAGGTACCCTTAAACGAACTTGTGCCATTTATTGACTGGGGTCCCTTTTTCATTGCCTGGGAACTGGGTGGCCGCTTCCCGCAACTGCTGGAAGATGAAGTGATTGGTAAGGAAGCGACCAAACTTTACAATGACGCACTGGCCCTGCTGCAGAAAATAGTAGATGAAAAATGGTTGAATGCAAGAGCTGTAGCCGGTTTTTGGCCGGCCGTGTCAACCGGTAACAGCATCCGCCTGCACACGGATGAAAGTTATTATAACCTGGAGTGCTTAAGGCAGCAGATTAAAAAAGCACCCGGACAACCGAATTTCTCCCTGGCCGATTTTATTGCCCCTGAAACTGCCGGTAAAGAAGATTATATCGGAGCCTTTTCTGTAACGATTGAAGGCATCGAACCGCATCTGCAACATTTCATGGAGCAGCACGATGATTACAATAAAATCATGTTGCAGGCATTGGCAGACCGGCTGGCGGAAGCTTTGGCGGAATGGCTGCATGCCAAAGTGCGGACCGACTGGTGGGGTTATGCAAAAGACGAACAACTCACTAATGAAGAATTGATCAAAGAGAAATATGTTGGTATTCGTCCGGCGCCAGGTTATCCTGCTTGTCCGGATCATACAGAAAAATACAAACTATTCCATTTATTGGGAGGAGAGCAAACTACCGGAATCACACTTACCGAATCATTGGCAATGTATCCGGCAGCTTCCGTATGTGGCTGGTATTTTGCACATCCGCAAAGCCAGTATTTTGGTGTTGGAAAAATCAAAGAGGATCAGCTCGAAGATTATGCCAATAGAAAAGGGCTTTCGATAGAAGAAATCACCCGATGGCTGCGACCCATCCTGGAAGATTAATCATGAAAAACTTCGCCAACCATGAACTGGATTTTACTGATCATTGCCGGATTTTTTGAAGTGGGATTTGCAACCTGCCTTGGTAAGGCAAAGGAAACAAGCGGCCTCACTTCCACTTACTGGATGATAGGTTTCTTTGTATGCCTCTCCATCAGTATGTTCCTGTTGTATAAAGCAACCCAAACACTTCCGATTGGTACAGCATATGCAGTTTGGACTGGTATAGGTGCAGTGGGGACTGTGTTGGTTGGCATCTTTTATTTCCGGGAGCCGGCAGAGTTCTGGAGATTGTTTTTCCTGGCAACCTTAATCGCTTCCATCATCGGGCTAAAATTCGTTTCCTCACAGTAAGCCCAGTTCCAATAATTCCATCAGGCAGGTAGTTGCATTGAAACAAAAGTGAATGACAACACCATACCAGAGCGTATTCATGCGTTGCCTTAGCCAGCCAAGAAATAAGGCGAATGGAAGCAACCAGACAAAGGAGATCAGGCTCATATGAATGATGGCAAACAGCAGTGCAGTAAGTACCACTGCCTGTCTTCCATGCATTATTTTTAATAAACCTGCCTGGATAATTCCGCGATAGGCCAGTTCTTCTGAAAAAGCCGGAACCAATGCAATCAGCAGGAACATGGTTGTTTTAGGATACGAAAGATGACGAAAAGAAGAATAGTAATAGAGTTCTCGTTCAAAAATTTTTTCATTAATCCATTTCACACCATAGTTAACCACCAATGCTGCCCCAACTGCCATTACTATCAGCAGTATGAGTCGCCACCATGCAAAATGATTCCATTTCAAAAGCGGTTTAATGTCCGGCCATAACAGGTAAGCGAAAAAAAGTCCGCAGCTCAATAAAAAACCATCTATCAACACCAAACCTGTTATCGTTTCTCCCGCCGGGGGCCAGAAATTAAACAACAGGCACACGAAAAGATTGATACTGAAAAAAATAACCACCATCAAACGGTACCGCTCATACGCGCCATCCCACTCTTCAACAGGAATGGTTGGTTGTCCGCATTGATGACAGATCACTTCCTCTGGTTGTAAACCAGCACCACAGGAACTGCATTCATATTCAGCATCATCTACTATTTCCATCCGTCTATTTTTTTTCGAATAACCACCACAAGCTCTTACGTGGTTTCTTTTGATAATTGGTACCAATGTATTTATTGATATGATCCATTGCTTCTCCTATATCGTCTGTTAATAATACCAGATCAAGATCATGTTCCCCAATGGTCTTTTGTTCTTTCATAAATTCAAGGTAATCCATCAACGGCTGATAAAATGCCTTACCTACCAACACGATTGGAAACTGAATAATTGTTTTGGTTTGTACCAGCGTCAACGTTTCAAAAAATTCGTCCATGGTTCCAACGCCACCCGGCATAATGATGAAGGCATACGAGTATTTTACCAGCAATACCTTACGCACAAAAAAATGTTCAAAGGTGATGGATTTATTCAGATAGGGGTTTGCCTTTTGTTCAAAAGGAAGCCTGATATTACAACCTACTGAATAGCCACCCACTTCAAATGCTCCCCGGTTGGCAGCTTCCATAACACCCGGCCCACCGCCTGTCATGGTGGTAAAACCGAGGCCCGCGATTCTTCGCCCGCATTCTCTTGCAAGTTCATAATAGGGATGATCTTCCTGAAAACGAGCAGACCCAAATACGGTGATGCAGGGGCCAACAAAGTGCAGGGTTCGGAATCCTTTTATAAATTGCCTGAAAACTTTAAAAGCGAAGCCCAATTCATAACTACGGGGCTTGGGTCCATCGAGGTAAAAAAGTTCTTTTGGAGGAATTATAGGTTGTTGAGGCGCCATTTCAATAAATTTGAACAATCTGAAACCAATATAATAAATGAAACGGGTTATGCGAATTATATCTTATAATGTCAATGGGTTGAGAGCCGCTATGAATAAGGGATTTGTCGATTGGCTGAAAACAGATCCCGCTGATATTATCTGTATACAGGAAACAAAAGCTCACAAGGATAATGTAAATCATGCAGCCATTACAGCGCTTGGCTTTCATGATTACTGGTACTCTGCAGAGAAGAAAGGGTACAGCGGCGTAGCGATCTTTTCCAAAATCAAACCAGACCTGGTTCAAATGGGTAATGGTTTTATGCAAAGTGATGCAGAGGGTCGTGTTATCCGTGCTGATTATGGAGACATTACTCTCATTAATGCCTACTTCCCTTCCGGCACATCCGGTGATGAAAGACAATTATATAAATATCAATGGCTCGAAGAGTTTTTCGGTTATACAGAACAGTTACGAAAAGAAAGACCGAAGCTGATTGTATGTGGCGACTGGAATATTGCACACAAAGAGATTGATATTCATGATCCCAAAGGCAATAAAAAATCATCCGGATTTCTACCCGAGGAACGTACCTGGATGGATAAATTCTTTGAAGCCGGATGGGTGGACAGTTTCCGTGAATTTCATCCTGAACCGCATCGCTATAGCTGGTGGAGCCAGCGTTTCCCCAGTGTACGCTTGAATAATAAAGGCTGGCGTATTGATTACATTAATGTAACCAAAGAGTTGAAGAAACAATTACTCGATGCTGAAATCTATCCGGATGTAAAACACAGTGATCACTGTCCTGTATATCTAAAAATCAACTATTAACTATGTTTATCTACAATGTAACCATCCAGCTAACCTGGGGCATACATGAAGAATGGCTCAATTGGATGACAGCAGAACATATGCCTGAAGTTGTGGCCACCGGCTGTTTTGAGAGCAGTCGTTTATTGCGACTTGTGGAAGTAGATGAAACAGATGGTCCAACATATGCGGCACAATACATGTCGCCATCAAAAGCCATGTACAATCAATATATCAGTAATCATGCTGAAGCATTGAGAAAAAAAAGTTTCGATCGTTGGGGTGATCAGTTTATTGCATTTCGTTCGGTAATGCAGCAGGTTTTCCCTGACAAATCCTGAATTTTCGCTACAATGCAGCCTAGATGCGGGTTCCAGCGATCTAAAAGAGGATAAATAAATTTGAAAAAAGATTTGCTGGATGTAAAAACCGTATATATTTGTTCTGCTTAAAATTCTAAAATTTCACACTATGAACAAAGCTGAATTAATCGCGAAACTTGCTGAGGATGCAGAAATTACCAAGACACAGGCGAATGCTGCCCTGGACTCTTTCATCGAGGCAGTTACCAAAACGCTGAAAGGTGGTGGTAAAGTTACCCTGGTAGGTTTCGGTACCTTCTCTGTTAGTAAAAGAGCCGCCCGTAATGGTCGTAACCCTCAAACTGGGGCAGTTATCAAGATTAAGGCTAAAAAAGTTGCCCGCTTTAAGGCTGGTAAAGAACTGTCTTCTAAATTATAATCGGAGGCATCTCCTTCAGATGCCGCTTTCCGCGGAAGGGGAATGGGTTTTACCTGTTCCCTTTCTATTTTTTATGTACCTTCGCCGTCTAAATTTTTTATTATGGGTAGAGGAGATAAAAAAACCAAGAAAGGTAAAATCTTCAAAGGTTCTTTTGGCAAAAGCCGTCCGGCTCGTCCAGCTCAGGCTAAAAAAGCCGCTGCAGCTGCTGAGAAGAAAGCGTAAAGAGGTTGAATGGTTGGATGGTTATGGTGCCAGGCGTTCTATCTTCCATCCACCATTATCTTCCATTGTATATTGAATCCGGTCGTGCAATCGACTCGGTCTGCCCTGCCAGAATTCTACGATTAGTGGCTTCACGCGATAGCCACCCCAATGCAGCGGTCTTGGAATTTCCTTTCCTTCAAAGGCTATTTTCAATTCTTTCTCCTTTTCTTCCAGTTGTTCCCGGTTTTCGATTACCTGGCTCTGCGGTGATGTCCAGGCTCCAATGCGGCTACTTTCCGGTCGACTGTGAAAATATTCATCACTCTCTTCACTGCTAACTTTGTGAATAAGACCGGTGATACGTACCTGGCGCTCCAATTCCTTCCAGAAAAAAACCAGGCATGCCCTGGGGTTTTCTTCCAGTTGCTGTCCTTTGAAACTATGATAGTTGGTATAAAAAACAAATCCATTTGTATCGTATCCCTTCAGCAATACAATCCGTGCGGATGGAAACCCATCTGCTGAAGCCGTAGCGAGGGTCATTGCATTCACTTCATCAATTTCACTTTTCAGTGCTTCCTGCCACCAGTTGGTGAACTGTGTAATAGGATCTTTCGCAACATCCGCTTCAGTTAAACGATGTTGCATATAATCTTTCCGGATGGAAGCAATGGAGTGGTGCGACATACAAAAATTTGGCAGCAAAGTTATTCAACCTGCTGCCAAATTCCATGTTGTTTTTAGCTGTTTATCAGATAGCCGGATCTTCTCTGTCTGTGGATCCGGATAATTGCGTGGCTTTGGCCAGCAGTTGCTCGATTTCTGCAATTCGACGCATCTGGCTGTGTAATTTGTTGTGTTGCTCGGCAACCTGCTGCAGGTCCTGGTTTAATTCTTCCAGGTAACTTGCTTTTTTCTGTAGTTGCTGCCGCTGGAAATTGGCTTCCCGGTTTTTGTCTTCCAGGTCAGCAACAGAACGCGTAAGGCGCTGGTTTTCCTCCAGCAGGTGCAGGTATTTTAATTTGAATTCATCCAGTTCCTTGGTCACTTTAAAATAGGAATCCTGCAACTCGGCGTAACTGGTACCCTCTTTCTGTGAATGAGAAACATGTGATTCCAGTTTATGCATTTTTTCCAGCAGGCTATTATAATCTGCGTAGACTTTTTCCAGTCGCTGTTGCATTTCCTCACCCAGGCGGTTCTGCTGACGCAGTCCGCGTATCTCTTGTTCTTTCTCTACGAGGCTCACGCGCATTTCACTCACCTGGCGATTCAGTGTTTCATTTTGTAAATTCAGCTCCTGGTGTTTGAGTTCCATCGCCTTGAGCTGATCTATTTGTCCGAGTAACTGTGTGATATGCTGATTGTACTGCTGAACGTGCTGTTGTGTTTCGCGCAGCTGCCCAAGGTAATCCAGTTGATTTTCTTCTTTTGGTGCGGCAGCTTGTGAAAGTGTAGCCTGGGTTTCCAGTAACTCTTCCCGCTCAGCCCGAAGTGATTCAATTTCTAAGGAAAGAAACTCTTCGTTTTCCTTCACCTTATTTAATTCATGCTGATACCTGGCAAGGTCCTGTTGTTGTTTCTGAATTCTCTTTTCCAGTTCTTCCGTATCGTTGAAATATTTCAGCTTCCATTCATCCGCCTCCTGTAAGGCAGACCCGGGGCCTGTTTCGCCGATCTGAAGTTTGGTATTTCTACGTGAGGTAATAAATAAATGAATAGCAAACCCAAGCGCGATAGCGCCCAGCTGGAAAATAATGATTTCAGCTATTCCCACGGAAATGTCGGTTACCAATAAATTCAATAACGTCCTCATAATGGTCGGAGTTTTTCGGAGTACATCCTAATTCGTGGGCTTCCAGAGGATCTTGAGACGCGGGATTAAAAAACCACCCTTGTCAGGTGGTTTTTCAGTATGCAAAATAGCATGCTTCCTTCAATTATGCAAGCCGGGCGCGGCTTTCGAGTAAAACTACGTATTAACCCTTAACCAGGGTGCCTACTCCCTCACCCATTACCACCCGCATCAGGTTGCCCGGTTTGTTCATATCAAACACGATGATCGGCAGGTTGTTCTCCATACAGAGCGTAAAAGCTGTCATGTCCATCACTTTAAGATTTTTACTAATACACTCTTTAAAAGTGATGCTGTCAAATTTGGTAGCGGTAGGATCTTTTTCAGGGTCGGCTGTATAAATGCCATCCACGCGGGTGCCTTTCAGGATCACATCCGCCTTTATTTCAATTGCCCGCAGAGAGCCGGCTGTGTCGGTGGTGAAATAGGGGTTACCGGTTCCGGCACCAAAAATCACGATCCGGTGTTTTTCCAGGTGGCGGATGGCGCGTCTGCGGATATAGGGTTCCGCAATCTGCTCCATTTTAATAGCACTTTGAAGACGGGTGAAAAGGCCTTCTTTTTCCAATCCGGCCTGGAGGGCCATCCCATTGATGACCGTAGCCAGCATGCCCATATAGTCGCCATGAGCGCGTTCAATACCGGTTTCCGCTTCATTCATACCACGATAGATATTACCACCTCCAATTACCAGGGCCACTTCTACTCCGGCTGCAGCAACCGCTTTAACTTCTTTGGCATACTGGGCGATGATGGCTGAATTCAGGGGCTCGTAACCATTGGTGCCGGCCTCCCCCATCAGGGCTTCGCCCGATAGTTTCAATAGGATTCTTTTGTACTTGGGTTGCATGTGCGCTCTTTTTACAGTGTGGTGCAAAGAAAGGAATTTTTATCTTTCCGAAATGACGGAAACAGGTAATGAATCAGTGAACCCCGTGATCAGGATCAGCGGGTTGAGCAAGTCGTATGGCGCCAAACAGGTATTGAACAATATTGATTTAGCCATTTACCCCGGACAAGTGATCGGTTACATAGGCCCGAATGGTGCGGGGAAAAGTACTACGGTTAAAATTTTATGCGGACTCATTTCCGATTTTGAAGGCGAGGTACTGGTAAATGGAGTGAATATTCAGCAGGATCCGGTAGCGGTGAAAAAAATGATCGGATATGTTCCTGAACTTGCAGAGCTGTACGAAGTTTTGACACCGTTGGAATTCCTGGAATTGATGGCAGGACTGTACCAATTGGATCCGGCAGTAAGCCGGCCGCGGATGGAAAAAATGTTACAGGCATTCGGACTTGGAGCAAATTTGCAGCAGCGGATGGACAGTTTCAGCAAGGGCATGCGGCAGAAAGTATTACTCATCGCAGGTATACTTCACGATCCGTCGATTATCATATTAGATGAACCACTTAGTGGATTGGATGCCAACAGTGTAATCATCGTGAAAGAACTGATCAGCCGGCTTGCAAAAGAAGGGAAAACCATTTTTTACTGTAGCCATATGATGGATGTGGTGGAGAAAGTGAGCGACCGGATAGTGCTCATCAACCAGGGCAGCATACTGGCCGATGGCAGTTTCGAATCACTGCAGCAACAAATGGGAGCAGGCAGCCTGGAACGGATTTTCTCACAACTAACGGCAACGGATAATCTAAGTGATACTGCTTCTGAACTGATAGGTGCTTTTCGCAAAGAGGGAGGTACGCATGAATAAGATCAGTGCCTTTTTTTTCTGGCTGGCAATGTTGCCTGCTAAGTTATATGAGCAAATGGGAGCCAACAGGGCACAACTGGCTATGATCCTGCGTTACAAGCTGATTATGGATGATCGCCGGCCCAATACCTTTCAGCAAACACAGGTCAACCGCAAGAAAGAAGGGGTGAGCAGGGCCACTTATGGCACCATGCTGATTGCGTTGTTTATGGGGCTGCTGAACCTGATTGCATTTGCCATGGGGGCGGATGATATCACCTATTTTACCATTTACTTTTCCTTTTTCCTATTCCTGTTATCGGCTACCCTGATCAGTGATTTTACCTCGGTATTGATTGACCCGCGGGACACCCAGATATTGTTACCTAAACCGGTAAATGACCGAACCTTCTTACTGGCCCGGATCCTGCATATTATGGTGCATCTATTCAGGGTGATTGTACCGATGCTGCTTCCTGCAATTGTTTACCTGGCAATTGATTACAATTTAGCAGTGGTAACCAGGTTTTTGATTTCAGCTGCACTGGCCAGCCTGATGGCTATCTTTTTTATCAATGCTTTGTACCTGTTGATCATTCGTGTTACCACCCCGGAGCGATTTAAATCCATCATTGCCTGGTTCCAGATCGGGTTTATGATCCTGATATACGGAGCCTACCAGGTAATGCCCAGAGCCACTGCGATGGAGAACCTGCAGCAGTTTACGGTATCGGATTACAATTATGTGCGGTTCCTGCCACCCTACTGGTTTGCAGCTTCGGTTGTGCATGCCTGGTGGTGGCTACTGGTTAGTGCGATAGTCAGTCTGCTGAGCGTTTGGGTCGTAATCCGGTATTTGGCTCCACGGTTTAACCAAAAACTGGCGATGCTGGGAGGCAGTTCAGAAACTTTGGTATCGCAGAAAAAAAGCACGGGCACATTAACTAGCGAAACTGGTTATGTGAAACGACTCGCGGGAATACTAACACGTGGAACGGTAGAGCGCGCAGGTTTTTTATTTACCTGGAAATGGGCTTTGCGAAATCGGGGATTCCGGATGCGTGTGTACCCCGCAATAGGATACATACTGGTTTGGTTTGTGATCAGTATTTACCGGAATGTATTTCAGCTGGGAGAATCAGGTGAAAATGTTTTAAAGGGGAGTGCTGCAGGATTACTCGGAATTATTTACCTGAGTTGTTTCATTTTTATCAGCGCTATTCAACAGATAAGCCAGGCTGATGAATACAAAGCCTCCTGGATCTTTTACAGTGCACCGGTTTCAGCACCCGGGCCGATCCTGCTTGGCATGTTGAAAGCCTTATTGGCGCAATTCTTTCTGCCGCTGGCTATAGTAGTTACGGGACTTGGATTTGCCTGGCAGGGCTGGGTAGTATTGCCAAATCTGTTATTGGGATTCTCCAATATTCTGTTGATATCGGGATTCTTACTATTAATTAATTATAAAAAACTACCCGCTTCTCTTCCTTCAAATAAAGCAGATGGTACCGGGAATTTTTTGCGTGGTTTACTCATGCTTGTTTTCAATGGAGTATTCGGAGTGGCGCATTATTTCGTTTATGGATTTCCGATAGTAGTCCTGATTTCTGTGATATTGAGTGGTGCAGCGATTTGGTTGGTTTATCAGCGAATTGCCAGAATTTCCTGGGTTGAAGTTGCTACAAATTAAAAGGGGCTGTATGGAATTAACCGTACAGCCCCTTTAGAATTTATAAACCGAAGTTGGATTAACCTAAAGCTACGCGCTTGAATTCGGTAACCACTACATCACCTGCTTTTTTCAGGTAATCACCTACACTCATACCACCATCTTTAACGAAGGCCTGTGCAGAGAGGGTATTTTCCTTGAAGAAAGCTCCCAGTTTACCTGCAGCGATCTTTTCGATCATTTCTGCCGGTTTACCAGCCATTTTTGGATCAGCAGCAACCTGCTCGGTAATGATCGCCTTCTCACGGGCAACGATATCAGCAGGAACCGCATCAGCATCAACGGCTACGGGGTTCATGGCCGCGATCTGCATAGCTACATCCTTACCAGCCTCAGCAGCTTCCTTGTTCAAACCTACCAGTACACCCATACGGTTAGCGCCATGGATATAAGAGGCAACATAAGGAGCATCCACGCGCTCAAACTTGGAAATACCAATTTTTTCGCCGATAGAAGCCAGTTTGTCGTTTACGAGATCAGCTATTTTCTGACCATTGATTGCCACTTCATTCAGTTCTTCTGCAGATTTAACATTGTTCTCGATCGCTGCATCCATGATGCTTTGAGCGAAGGCAACGAAATCAGCATTCTTACTAACGAAATCAGTTTCACAACTAACGCAAACAGCGATACCTGTTTTGTTATCGGCAGTAGTTTTTGCCAATACCACACCTTCTTTCGCTTCACGATCGCTACGCAGGGCAGCTACTTTCGCGCCTTTCTTACGTAACCAGTCGATCGCTGCTTCAAAATCACCATTGTTTTCGGTCAGTGCCTTACGACAATCCATCATACCTGCACCGGTTGCCTGGCGTAGTTTATTGATATCCGCAGCTGTAATTGTTACAGTAGACATTGTATAGAAGTTTTATATTGTGAATATCTTATCTCGCTCCGGTCCGCTTTGGACTATTTGGAACACGACGCTTGGGAGCGTTGGTTCCACGAGTGCGGCCACCACGGGCTGCTTCAGCCTGTGCTTCTGCTTCCAGGCGAGCTGCACGTCTCTCGTTCTCATCGCTGCTTTCTTCCACATCAGAATCTTTTGCTTCCTGTCTTTCAGCAAGACCTTCAGCAATAGCTGCTGTGATGTATTCAACGATAATAGCAATTGACTTAGTAGCGTCATCGTTCGCAGGGATCGGGAAGTCAACTTTATTCGGATCGCAGTTGGTATCTACCATACCGAAAGTATTGATGCCCAGGCGCTTTGCCTCCGCTAATGCGATGTGCTCATGACCGATGTCGATGATGAACAAAGCAGCTGGTACACGGCCCAGTTGAGCGATACCACCCAGCACTTTTTCCATCTTCTCTTTATCGCGGGTCAGTGTCAGACGCTCTTTCTTGGTGATGTTGTCAAGCGTTCCGTCGCCCAGCATTTTTTCGATGCTCTGCATTTTCTTCACACTCTTACGAACTGTGTTGAAGTTGGTGAGCATACCACCCAGCCAACGCTCAGTAACATAAGGCATGTTCACACGCTGAGCGCATTGGGTAACGATTTCTTTCGCTTGTTTCTTCGTACCTACGAACATGATCTTCTTACCGCTGCGGGCAATCTGCTTCAGAGCAGCTGCTGCTTCCTGCAAACTTTCAGTAGTCTTGTTCAGGTCGATGATATGGATACCTTTCTTCTCTGCGAAGATGTAAGGCAACATTTTAGGATTCCACTTCTTCTTCAGGTGACCGAAGTGAACACCTGCATCGAGAAGTTGCTGTTGTAAGGATGTATTATTTTCCATCGTAGTCTTATTAAAATTTGTTTGAAGGTTGAAGCAGACAGATTAACGTTTGCTGAACTGGTAGCTTCTACGTGCTTTTTTACGACCTGGTTTTTTACGTTCAACACCACGGGGATCGCGGGTCAGAAAACCTGCAGCCTTAAGAGTTGGACGATATTCCGCATTTACTTCCAGCAGTGCACGGGCAATACCGAGTTTAGCAGCTTCCGCCTGACCTTTCACACCACCACCGGTAGCGTTGATTACCACATCAAACTTGTCAAGGGCTTCAATCGCCTTCAACGGAGCTTCTACCTGGTTTTGCAGGTAAACCAGTGGAAAATATACTTTATAGTCTTTATCGTTTACTGTGATTTTGCCTTCGCCTTTACTGAGGAATACACGAGTTACTGCTTCCTTACGACGGCCTAATCCATTTTTTTGCTTTTCCATCTATTTGGAATTTGAGATAATGATTGGTGATTAGAATTTCAGTTCTTTGGGTTGCTGAGCTGCATGCGGATGCGTGTCTCCGGCATAAACAAACAGCTTCTTGTACATTTTGCGACCCAGGCGATTTTTCGGTAACATACCTTTTACAGCACGCTCGATGATTACTTCCGGACGACGCTTCAACAGGTCTTTCGCAACTTCTTCTTTCCGGCCACCAGGATAGCCACTGAAGTTCTCATACACTTTCTGATCCAGCTTCTGTCCTGTAAACTGAATTTTATCAGCATTGATAACAATGATGAAATCTCCGCAATCTACATGGGGAGTGAAATACGCTTTGTTCTTACCACGAAGTACGGCCGCGATTTTGGCACACATGCGTCCTACGGTTTGATTGGTACCATCTACAACGTACCAGTTACGCTGTACGGTAGCCTCGTTCGCATGCTTGGTGGTGAAATGTAATTTGCTCATTTAAACTTAATTTAGTCCGTTACCGCCATCCCGGTAACTGGAATGATGAAATAATTCGGAGCGCAAAGGTAGGTTGATGTACTGCATTTCACCAATTATTTAGGATGAATTTTTTGTAGCACCTTTTACAATCAATTGATAATCAATAAATATTTTTACAATAATTTTTAATAGATGGCAAATTTACAGCTCGGAAGGACCCAATTTGGAGATCCTGCCAATAGTGGGAAGGTGTTAACAGAAGCAGAAGCATTGCAATTATTGGAAGATTGGGTACCTAATGAACGGCTCCGCCTGCATATGCGGCAGGTAGGTGCTTTGCTGAAAACCTGGGCCCTGGAGCGGGAAAGCCTGGAAGAAGCTGATGCGCATAAATGGTGGCTGGCCGGGGTATTGCACGATGCCGACTGGGAGAAATACCCGGAAGAACATTGCCGGCGTATTATAGAGGAGCTGGAAAGAAGAGAAATTGATCCAACGATAATCCGAACAATTGCCTGCCATGGTCCCCGGCATTTTGGGGTGGAGCCGGAAAGCGCGATGGAAAAAATGATATATGTATTTGACGAACTATCGGGCTTTATACACGCTGCAGCCCTGATCCGGCCAAACCGGTACGAAGGAATGGATGTGAAATCCGTGCTTAAGAAATTGAAGACCCCTTCTTTTGCGGCCCAGGTAAACCGGGAAGAAATTCAGGATGCAATTAGTCGCACAAATCTTACACTGGAGGAAGTGATCAACTTTATAATAAAAATTCAGCCGGATGTCAGTTTGTAACACTGAGATCCGGCTGAATAGCGCATCATGTTTATATCCTTAGAGCCGGGTCACCTTGTAACGGTGTGTTGCAAAATTCACATTGATCTTATAGGTACCGGTAGTAGTTGGACCAGGAATGTTAGCAGGCAGATTGTATCCCATTTCTCCTCCTTCACGTAAACCTGCTACGGAGTTATCAGCAACTGAATATTTTTTATTCCAGTTGCCATTTTCGGGAAGCAGCAGGTATTCTCTATCACCAGTCAGATCAACGGTAATTTCAAATTCTGCTGAATTCAGCCTGGTAAATTGCTGAGACGGTACAGGAACCGGATTGCTCCAATCGCCTGCTGTTGCATTTCCTACAATAAAGAGTGAGGATGGTAATTCAGCATCTTTAAAAGGAGTAACTACAAATTTTCCAGCCTGGAAATCCAGAACAATTAAATAGATACCATCCGCGGCAGGACCCGGAATGTTATCATTCAGACCGAAACCAAAATCTCCACCCTCTGCAAGGCCTGCCAGATTTTTATTGGCCACTGAGTATTTCTGATCCCAAAGACCGTTCACTGGCAACACCAGGTATTCATTTCCTCCTTTCAGATTAAAAACACCAGCAAAAGTAGTTTCATTCAAACGTGTGAATTCCTGTTCCGGAGTCTGAACCGGATTGTTCCATCCGCTACCTGTTGCACTTCCAACCAGGAATAATTTACCGGAAGAGGGAAGTTCAACACGGGGAGGAATTTTATACGGAGTCATTTTAATGGGTAGCACATTGGAAATAAGCCGTTCATTATTATTGGAATAAGAGGAGATCACCCGCACTTCCATATCATAGGCAGTGCCAAATTCAAGACCCTTATCAAGCAGGATAGTATTCAACTCTTTATTCAGATAAGTTGTACTCAATGAACCTGTAATTACACGCTGAGCAGCGTTTGCAAAACCATTTCCGGCCTGGTCAATTTCTACCACATATTTATAGGTAGCAGAATCCGCAGCGTAGGAAGGGTTCGTCCAACTCAGCGTAAGACCTGCTGCCAATGAATCAGCAGGAACGGGTGCAATGGTACTCGCAGATGCAGTTACTGCCGGGACTGTACCATTTTCGTAAAAAGGAAGGTCATCCGCTTTCTCACAAGCTGTCAGCAAAATGGCTGCCAGCAGCGTATTAAATAGAATTTTAGATAAATACTTCATAGCAAAATGCTTTTAGTTCTGGTTAATTACTGTTTTACCACGGTGAATTTGCCACGTTGAAAATCAACCGTGATTTTGTAAGTACCTGCAGCAGCCGGACCGGGAATATCCTTACTGCCTTCGCGGAAGAAATCACCTCCTTCTGCAATACCAGGAATGGTATCATCATTCACATTGTATTTTGCCCACTGTCCATTGGTTGGAATCAACAGATAGGCTCCACCACCAACCATATCAAGCGTAATCTCATACAGCGTTTCACTAACCCTGGTGAACTGCTGACTTGGTACGGGCACCGGGTTATTCCATCCGCCAGGTGTTGCACTTCCCACAATATAAAGGGCTCCAGTAGTTGGTGGGGCTATTTTGGGAGGCAGCGCATAGGGAGTTGCCTTTACAGAGATTGAGTTGGAAAATACTGCGGTAGCCGTATTTCCGATAGAAGCACGAACCCGTACTTCAAGATTGTGTTCTTTACCAGGTGCCAGCAGCATGGTATTCTGCAAAATATCATTGAGCTGGGAAACTGTGAAGCTGCGGCTCAACTCACGGTTAACACTAACCGAAGCTTTGGTTGGCCGGCTGAAATTAGCTCCAGCCGTATCCATTTCAAGAATATAATTCACATCCTGTGAACTTATCCCGGTATTGAATTTATAGTCCGGGTTCGTCCAGTTAAAGCGAATAGCTTCCTTATCACTGTCTTCAAATCGTAAAACTGGTGAAGCATTGTTCACTGTTAATGCAGGGGGAGTACCGCCTTCGAAATAAACGCGATTCTCTTCTTTTTCGCAGGACCAAAGGCTGGTCAGCAAAACACCCAGAAGTAAAAAAATTGACAAGCGTTTCATATCTCAGATAATTTTTTTTGAATTAATAACCAGTATTCTGACTAAGGTTCGGATTTGCAGTACGATTGGTTGCCGGAATCGGGAAAAGATTGAATTTTTCATCCACTGCAGTTCCGGACGCAACACCCCCTTTCCAGGGCCACAGGTACGTTCCTGTAGTCAGCTGATTGTAGCGAACCAGGTCGGTACGACGATGACCTTCCCAGAATAATTCACGTGCTCTTTCATCGAGAATAAATTGAAGGTTCAGATCTGAACTCAGGATTCTTCCCACATCATTCGGACCATAGCTCTGTCCATAAGCACGGAAACGGATTCTGTTTAACTGTGCGAGCGCTGTTGCAAGATCGCCACCGCCGCCGCGTAAATGCGCTTCAGCATAAATCAGGATCATTTCAGACAAACGGAAGACCGGGAAATCTACGTCTGAAAACTCGCGGTTAACATCACTTACCTGTCCGCCATCGGAACGAATATTCACATACTTGCGAACCCATACTCCCTGGTTGAAATCACTCAGTGCATTGATGGTAGCATTGCTCAGGTTAGAGAACATGGCACGCTCATCCGTATTGCCAGATAAATCAGCAAATTTGTTTGTCAACGCAGCAGTTGCACGATATCCATACCAGCCACCATTGGTTCCATAGTCGGCAAAATTATCACCAGCTGCCGCATGAATAAAGAAGGTGGTATTTCCATAACTCTGTGTTCTCAGTCCGTCACAGTTGATTACATACATAAATTCGTTGGCAGCCTTGTCGTTATCTGCCATGAAAACCTCCCGATAATCAGGATGTAATTCATACCCTGCATCGATTACTTTCTTGGCATAGGTAAGCGCATCTGCATAACGGCCTGTACCCGTATATACTTCTGCATTCAGGTACAAACGAGCCAGCAATGCCCAGGCTGCACCCTGGTCTACCCGACCATATTCAATGGATCTTGCCGGTTGGAGTTCTGTTTCAATTGCTTTCAGTTCGGTTTCGATGTAGGCAAATAATTCCTCCCGGGATATTTCTCTTGGAAGCGCTGTACCGATCTGATCTGCCTCTGTTACGAAGGTTGATTTTCCAAACAAATCCAGCATCACCCAGTAATTAAAAGCGCGCAGGAATCGAACCTCAGCACGGGTATTCGCGATTTCCGTGGCTGCTGCACCTGTAATGCCACGGGAAGCGATTTTTTCGTCTGTTGCTTCTCGTAAGTATTCATTCGAGATGGTGATATTATATACAGGGCGTGCATACATACCCAGTAAAAACGGATCACCGGCTGTCCAGCGAAGCGCATGAAAATCCTGAATGGTCTGGTCGTTCCAGGCAACCACCGCTTCATCTGTAGGCAGTTCCTGGCAATTAAAGAACCCACGGATAAAGGATGCCTGTGAACCTTCATCCAGGCCCTGGATATCGGAAGCTCCAGCCGGACCAGCATTACCTGTAGTAGACATACCACCGTAAATTTTCGCCAGTACCGCTTTGTAGCCTTCCGGAGTTGCGTAAGTAGTTTGAGGAGTTAAATCATTTGTTGGAAAGAGGTCGAGTTTTTTGGCACAGGAGACCAACAATGTTGCTCCCAACGCCACTATCGTAAATTTTGATATGATCATCTTTTTCATACTGCAAACAATTGTTGTTTAAAAATCAAGGTTCATACCCAGTGAATAAATTCGGGGACGGGGATAGATGGTATTGTCTACACCATCATTTGCCAATTCCGGATCGAGACCTGAGTATTTGGTAATCACGAACACATTCTGAATACTTACACCCAGGCGCATATTCGCCTTACCCTGCAATACCTTACCAACTGTATAGCCAAGGTTGATGTTGTCCAGACGGAAGAAAGATGCGTTCTCAATGTAGTGATCTGATAAATACTGGTTATTAAAGAACCCGGTATTGAAATAGCTACGGGTAGTATTCTGAACAAAGTTGATCGGATTCTGAACATTACGGAACGCAGCTCTTTCAGAATTTACGTTATTGTAGATATAGTTACCAGTAGTTCCATGACCTGCTAATCCAAACATAAAACGCTTGTAGTTAACCTGCGTATTAATGCCAAAGAGGAAATTGGGTGCTCCCTGTTGAGTCAGGTAGCGATCCGATTGGTTAATAACACCATCGCGGTTCAGGTCTTCATACAAGCCTTCAATAGGTTTGTTAGTTTCCGGATCATACACCTGCTTATACACGAAATACGTATAAGGTCTGTATCCAACTACATGTTTCGCGATGGTATTTCCGGTACCACCCTGAATACCCAACACATCAATTCCGGTAAACGCAGCATCTTCCTGTTTCAACAGATTGGTGATTTTGATGTCCTGGTAAGTTACATTGAAGCCAAAATCCCAGGTGAGATTGTTTGTCCGAACCGGCACCGTATTCAATACAAATTCAACACCCTTGTTATCAATATTACCTACGTTGGTAGTAATCAGGTTTACAAAGTTGGAACCGGGAGCAACCGGAACAGTACTCAGGAGGTCCCTGGTTTTTTTCTGATATACATCCACACTACCGGAGATGCGATTGTTCAGGAAACCGAAATCCAAGCCAAGGTTATAGGTTTCAGTTGTTTCCCATTTGATATTCGGATCATAGCCGGCAGGACGCAGGAAAGAAAAGAAACTGTTTCCAAATTGGTATTGTGCAGTCTGGTTACTGGCCGTATAACGGGGCAGGTAGGAATAGAAATCACCAATATCCTGCTGACCGGTAACACCCCAGCTTGCACGAAGTTTCAAGTCGTTCAGCGTATTGCTGTTGCGGAAAAACTCTTCGTTGATTTTCCAGGCTACAGCTACTGCAGGGAAATAACCTACGCGGGTATCAGGAGAGAACTTGGAACTCGCATCCCGACGGATAGATGCAGTGAGCAAGTATTTATCTGCCAGGGTATAGTTCAACCGTCCCAGGTAGGATTCCAGTCTGTAACGGGGCTCATCAAAAGGAAAGTTTGGAGTAGTACCGGGAATCTGTCTGCCATCCTGTCCAAAGGCAGCAAAATTGTAATTCTTAATCAGGAAATCCTGGTAGCTATGTCCAACCAATACATCCAGCTTACTATTGATGGAAGAGAGGTCCTTTGTATAGAAGAGTGAAACATCTGCCAATTGGTTACGCTTCATCTGGCGATATTCAGAAACACGTCCATTAGTACGGAAATTAGTGGCAGAACGGCGGTCAAATATATCACGCCCTTCTCCTTCATTGTATTCAACCCCCAGGTTAACCAACACGTGCAGATCAGGGAAGAAATGCAGTTTATAATCTGCCTGAACGTTACCGATAAAACGAAATACATTGGAACGGTTATCCCGAAGATTTAACAAGGCAACCGGGTTACGGGTTGCCAGGTTAATGGGTAATCCATCACTTTGAAGCCACTCATAATAACCACCCCATTCCTCTTTACCACTGAATACGGGTTGAGTTGGATCAAAAGTAACGGCTGCCCCGATGGCTCCTTCGTCTGCAAAACGATTGGCTGTAGTGGCAGTTTTAACTGCAACGTTTAGCGTTAAATGGTCATCAAAAAATTTGGGGTTCAGGTTCAGTGAAGTGGAGAAACGATCAAATTCATTGGTCTTGAGCGTACCTTCCTGGTTCAGGTAACCTACAGATAAACGATAGGGTAATTTTTTACCAAGCGAACCGCTAACATTAAAGTTGTTATCAAAACCAACAGCATCCTGGAATATCTGATTCTGCCAGTCTGTATTAGCTGCACCCAACAAACGCAAAAAAGATTCATTGCCCTCGTCCTGGATAAGACTTCTTAGCTCACCTGCAGTTAGTACATCAACTTTATCAGTTAATTGCCCCAACGAAAGCGTAGAGTTGAAATTGAATTTGGGTTTACCACTGGTGCCTTTTTTTGTGGTAACAATCAATACCCCGTTGGAAGCACGTGAACCATACAGGGCTGTAGCTGCTGCATCTTTCAACACGTTCATCGACTCTATATCATTGGGGTTGATCGTATTCAGGATATTGGCGGAACCTGCCACACCACCCCCATCAAGAGGTACTCCATCAATTACAATCAGGGGATCATTGCTGGAGTTAAGGGAGGCCCCTCCACGAATCCGGATCCGGCTTCCGCCACCAGCAGCACCACCACCGGTTGTGATTTGCAAACCGGCAACTTTACCAGTCAGCAATTGTTCCGGGGAATTAATCACACCCTTTTGAAATTCCTTCGCAGTTACCGAGGTAACAGCACCTGTGAGATCTGATTTTTTCCGGGTTCCGTAAGCTACTACCACCACTTCACCAAGGGCTGCATTATCAGGCCCAAGCGCAATCGAGAAACTCGCTGCGGAAGTGGAAATTTCCTGGCTGGCAAAGCCTACCGAAGAAATAACCAGCGTTTTGGCAGATGCCGGAACAGTAATGGTAAAGGATCCATCAGCACCCGTTTGTACACCAGAGCTGGTTCCTTTCACCAGCACAGTGGCACCAACAATGGGTGAACCATCCTTACTGTCTGTAACCTTACCGGAAATAGTTTTTGTTTGTGCATAAACGCCCTGCTGCAGAAGTGTTAGGAACAACAACGGCAAGGCAATCGTAAGCAGACGTTTCAATGACATAATCGTACGTGTTGCGTTTTTTATAATGAAGAAATCGTTAATCCTACTTTGTGTACTTTTTACATATTAAAATGTGTACAAAGTACACAAACATATAATTATTTTTTCTTGTTGTTAACTTTTGTGTAAGATTTTTTTTAGCCAGAATAGCCTGTAGAAGGGCGCTTTCAACAATATTTTTCCAGATTGTTGAAAATCAAGTTATCAGGATGAAAACGTGGTCCCGCCTATTGTTTAAGAAACTTTCTTTGCCTTTTTCGCAAACTTGGCAGCATTAAACTTGTAGAGTTTTCCAGGGCGGTGTGGTACATCTTCCTCCAGTTCATTGAGATCAATCAGCCAGTCCATCATGAAAAATTTCTTTCGGAAATTACGGCGATCCAACTCACAATTGAGTACCGCTTCATACACACTCTGAAGTTCCCTAAGAGAGAATTTTTTTGGAAGCAGATTAAACACTACAGGGTGATCCTGGATTTTTTCCCTCAAACGTTCCAAACAGGTATCCAGGATGTTCTTATGATCGAAGGCCATCTCGGTAATTTCCTTAACCGGATGCCAATGCAATTCGTTATCGGATAATTTCAACTGGTGATCCTTGATGTTTACCAGTGAAAAATAAGTAGTGGTAATTACCCTTCCCGCAGGATGCCGATTTACCTTTCCAAAAGTTTGAACCTGCTCCAGGTACACATCATCCAAACCGGTTCTATCCTTCAAAATTCTGTAGGAGGCGGAGTCCAGGTCTTCATCCGGCCTTACCAGGTCTCCCAACAAGGACCACATGCCTTTGTATTCCTTGATATTACATTTTATCACCAGCACTTTTAATTCACCATCCTCGAAGCCAAAAATTACGCAATCCACAGAAAGGGCTATCCGGAAATAATCTTTGTCGCTCAATTCACCAAAGTGACTGAATCTCGAAATCTGTTTCATGTTGTTGTTATTACTGCACCAGCAGTTTTATAATTTTTCGCTTGTCGTTTACCGTTAGCTGCAACAGGTACACACCTTTTCTCAAACTTCCAACCAGCGCCGGATCCAGCCTGGCCTGGTGGGATCCCATCGCCCTGCTTCCAACCGGCAGTGTACCTATGGTTCTTCCATTCAGATCCATCAGGGTAAACTGAACCCTTCCTGCTTCCGGCAATTCATAACGGATAATGGAGCTGGCCTGAACCGGATTTGGACTCATCCGCAAGCGGAATACGTCTGTTGTTTCAATATCCCGAACCGGTGTGGGTGTGGTTCCATTGAGATTCCTGTTAAGGTACACTTTGTAGCCACCCGCCGGCAAATTTATGCTTTGTGCTCCACCAGTAGCTGCAAATGGTTCGCCTGTGAATAATTCATACCAAATCCCCGCCTGCGGGAAGGAAATCTGCACCGGAGCCTGGCTGGTTCCGAAATTTCCAACTACCACAATTTTGGAACTGTCGCTGGTTACACGAAGCCATTTGGTGGCATTTGCCAGGTCCTGCTGCACATCTCCGGCAATAAACAGCTTTTCAAAATACGGATTGTTCCGCAGGTCCAGCATGGCTTTGTACACATTTCGCAACTGAACCCGGTTGGCGTTCTGGTAATAATTCCAGCGAATGGGTTTGGGATCAGTACGGCAATTGTTGTTTACGGTTCCATCCGGACAATAATTGATCGATAAATCATAACCCAGCTCCCCAAACTGCCAAATCAGTTTCGGGCCAGGCATAGCCAATAAGAAACTTGCCGCCAACTCATTTCGTTTCAGGGCGATGGCTTCATCACGGATATTGTAACCGCTTACGCTAACGCCCTCCGTTTTGCATTTTACCATGGAGCGTTCCTCATCGTGACTTTCCATATAACTGATCAGGTGCGGCTTTTGCCAGTTACGAACCGTATGCAAAGCGCCACTGAAATTGGAATTGGGGATCTGGCCTTTCGCCGCCTCTGTAAAGTTATAATTCATGTTGCCCCATAACATCATACCATAATTCGACAATTCATTTTCCTCATTATTGACACCCAGGTGTTCAAGAATGACATAGGAGCCGGGAGCTTTTTGTTGCAAGGTATCATAATAGGCTTTCCAGATGGCAACACGACTGGCATCATAGGCACTCCATCCGTTTACATCACAGTTGCCGCCATTGTCGTCACAGGTTTTGGTTTGCGTAAAACCTTTCGATAAGTCGAAGCGGAATCCATCCAGTTTGTACTCCTGCAACCAGAAAGCACAAACGTTACTGAAGAAACGTTTGGTGACCGCCGCCTCATGGTTCATATCATATCCGACATTGAATGCATGTTTGGCAACGGGATTGAACCAGGGGTTATTAGCAGCCGGGCGATTATTAGCTCCATCAAAATAGAGTTGTACCATGGGCGACTGACCGAAAGAGTGATTTAAAACCATGTCCATAATTACTGCTATCCCGTTTTTATGGCAGGCATCTATAAACGCTTTCAGCGTGTTTTTGGGACCATAATATTTATCCGGTGCGAAATAGTAAGATGGATTATATCCCCAACTGATATTCCCTTCAAATTCGTTGAACGGCATCAGGTGAATGGCATTTACACCCAACGATTTGAAATAGTTAATCGAATCTTTCAGCGTGTTCCAATCGTGTTTTTCAACAAAATCACGCAGCAACACTTCATAGATCACGAGTTTTTCTTTAGCCGGCCGCTGGAAATTGGTTACTTCCCAATTATATACCGGCGCATTGGATTGAAGTACACTAACAATACCGGTAGTTTTACCCGTCGGGTAGGCTTTCAGATTGGGGTAGGTGGTGGCAGCAATAAATGGATCATTCCAGGGATCCAATACTTTTTCACAATAGGGATCACCAATTTTAATGGTTCCATCTACCAGGTATTGATAGCCATATTCAGTGCCAGGGGTCAGCCCGGTTATTCTGAGCCAGAAATAATTTCCGTCCGGCGTTTTATTCATCTGGTAAGGGAGAGATTCCTGCCAGTTATTAAAGTCGCCAATCACATTCACACGGCTTTTTCCAGGCGCGAATAAAACCAGCGTAGCAGCTGTACCTCCGGTTTCATAATTGATGCCCTCTTTTACACCTGCGGGCAGTGGGGCTTCCGTTGTGGGAGGAGCAACATAGACCCGAAAGGTATCACCAGGAACTGTTGCATTATCAGGGTTGCTTACAATAAAAACATGCTCACCGGCAGCTGGAATCGTTGCAGTGTGCCGGATAATGGTATCGTTATTAACGGTTGCAAGTGTATTCCCGTTTCGCTGCAAAACCAATTTCTGGTATTGGTTACTGCGCGCTTCGATTTCAATGGTTGAACCAATGCTCAGATTCAGCGGACCGAGGAAAGGTTTGTACCTGGCCTCAAATTCAGGTTTGGTATAACGGATGGCTGCCTTACCGGACGGGTATACATCCCAATAAATATTTCCCTGGTCAACAGCCAGATCAGATGCTTTTCCCTCCAGTGCGTTGCCGGTTGGATTATACGACCGGAAAACCATCGCAATCTTCAAAATGGTTTCGCCTGCTGGGACATTGTAATACGTCCGGATATTCGGAATCGTGAATTGATAGGTAGATCCTGAACCTTTTACCATTCTGGCTGCAGCATCATTGGTATTCCAGGTGGTGGTTACATATTTCCAGTCGGTATTACTGGTACTTTTATCCGTGATAACTCCGGTATGAATATAAACATCTCCGGTATGGTTCAATAACCCCCTGTTGCCTTTAGCCGCATCATAAGTTATAATTACACCTTTGTCATCCGTTGGAAAAAAAGGATTCACTGAGATCTGGCCCTGAACACGGCAAACCAGGAATAGTAATAAAAAGAGATAAGCTGTCTTTCTCATGGCAAAGCAATAATGTGTTAAAAATACACATTAAAAATTTCTAACCAAATTTTGTTGAAACTTTACCCCTATGTATACGGAACAACAAACAATTGATCTGCAGAACAGGACCAATACGTTACTGAAACAAATACCAGCCATAGCGGAGTCGGAAGTGGAAGTAGTAAGAGATGTGCTGCGTTTTCATGAATACCGGTATTATGTGTTGGATGCACCGCTGATAGCAGATTATGAATACGATCAATTGTATAAGGCACTGGAAGCAATTGAAAAAGCCCATCCACAGCTGATTCGGCCTGATTCGCCTACACAACGGGTGGCAAGTGGTTTAAACAGCGCTTTCCCTACGGTATCCCACCTGGTACCCATGTTGTCGTTGGATAACTCTTACAATGCGGAGGACCTGGTCGACTGGGATCGTCGGGTGCGGGAAGGTGCTCGCAGGGATATCATTGAATACTGCGTAGAGCCAAAATTTGATGGCGCGAGTATTTCATTGATTTACGAAAATGATATCCTGGTACGCGGCGCAACTCGGGGGGATGGTGTACAGGGAGATGATATCACCACCAATATTCGGCAGATACGATCCGTACCCTTATCTGCTAAATTTTCGGAATACGGCATTACACAAATAGAAATCAGGGGGGAGGTACTGCTCACAAAAAAGCATTTCAAGGCTTTCAATGATAAACTGGCGGAACAGAATTTACCTCCCTTGGCCAATCCACGGAATGCAGCTTCCGGTTCCCTGCGCATTAAAGATCCGGAAGAAGTAAGGCGTCGCAACCTGGAAGCTTTTTTATACCATGTAAGTTATCATGTAGATCAGAACAATCTTCCACCAGAAGCCTTGCTTAGCCATAGTGGGGCGCTGGATTTGCTCTGGGAGATGGGATTCCGTAGTCCGGCTAAAGAAAAACGCGTTTTCAACGGAATTCAGGACGTGATACAATACTGCCAGGATTTTGAGGCAGGCAGAGATGATCTGCCCTATGAAATTGATGGTATGGTAATCAAGGTCAATAGTGTGGAGTTGCAGGATCAGTTAGGCATGACTACCCACCATCCGCGATGGGCTATTGCCTATAAGTTTAAAGCAAGGCAGGCTACCAGTAAATTACGGGGGGTTGAATTCCAGGTTGGCAGAACGGGAGCCATTACACCGGTTGCTAAAATAGATCCGGTTCCCATTGGAGGTGTTACGGTTGGATCGATTTCACTGTTTAACGAAGATGTGATTAGGGAGAAAGACCTGATGATCGGCGACACCGTTTTGGTTGAGCGTGCCGGGGATGTGATCCCCTACATTGTGAAATCCATGGCAGAACTGCGTAACGGGGAAGAACAACCGATTCTGTTTCCGAGGAATTGCCCGCGTTGTGAATCGCCGCTGGCCCGTGAAGAAGGAGAAGCAGTTTGGCGTTGTATCAATATTGACTGTCCGGCCCAGGTAGTAGAGCGTATTATACATTTTGTTTCCAAGGATGCAATGGATATCCGGAGTTTCGGGGAAGCGAATGTGCGCAAGTTTTATGAGTTGGGCTGGCTGAAAGATATCCCGGGTATTTACCGACTTCCCTTTGATGAAATGAGAAAGCTGGAAGGGTTTGGAGAGAAATCCATCAACAACCTGCAAACGAATATTGAGAAATCCAAGTCGCAGCCCCTGCACCGGTTAATATTTGCCCTGGGCATCCGGTATGTTGGGGAAACTACGGCAAAGACCCTGGCTCAATCGATTACGCACCTGAATGACCTGAGCCGGATGAGCCTGGAAGACCTGCAATCACTGGAGGATGTGGGAGTGAAAGTAGCCAACAGTATATACCAGTTTTTTAAAAATCCCTCGAATGTGGAGTTGATCCGGGAGTTGGAAAGCCTCGGACTTTCCATGCAAACAGAGAAAAAGGGACAAGTGGAAGGAGGATCCTTATCCGGACAAACCTTCCTGTTCACGGGTACCCTTAACCGATTAAAACGATCAGACGCGGAAGAGATGGTGGAAGCACATGGGGGAAAGTTGCTCAGCGGGGTGAGCAGCAAGCTGAATTACCTGGTGGTTGGGGAAGATGCAGGTTCAAAATTGGAGAAAGCAAAGAAGATTCCCCAGATCAGGATCCTCACGGAAGAAGATTTTTTAAAAATGATGGAGGAAGAATAAACGCATAAGAATTTTGGGTCATATCTTTTCGTAACTTTAAAAAAAAGGGTACGATGATCAAATCAATATCTGGCGAAGTATGGAAGCCACTTCAGTTTCCGGGATGGAAACACCTTCGCAAACAGTATGCCTTGTCTTCTAACGGTCGCATTGCCAGTTATTCTGAAAATGTGCTGGAAGATGGTAAACTGTTGAATGGTTCCCTGACCACCGGTTACAAAACATTGAACCTGCACCGTCCGGGAAATAATGGCACCTTATACGTACACCGTGAAATTGCGCGCCTCTTTCTCAAGAAACCTTCTCCGAAACATCGGTATGTGATTCATTTGAATCACAACAAAACTGATAATTCTGTTAAGAATCTGAAATGGGCAACGCTGGAAGAAATGATTGAACACCAGCAAAGCAGTCCGGCTAAAGTGGCTTATAAAAAAGTCCAGGCCAACCGCTCCAACGGCTTAAAACTGAATGCTACACAGGTTCGTTCCATCAAGAAAACATTGGAAAGTAAGAACCGTAAACTAACCATCCGCCAGCTTGCTGAAAAGTATGGGGTTAGTGAAATGACACTCTATCGCATTAAAAGTGGCGAAAACTGGTCCAAGGTGAAGTAAACAAGATGCCTGCGATTCTGTTTTACCTTTGCACATTCAATCAATCGCATGGCATATTCTTCGCTGGAAGCAGCACTATTGGATTTGGAGCGAACCGGGCAACTGGTTCGGATTCGGGAGGAAGTGGATCCTTACCTGGAAATGGCCGCTATTCACCTTCGGGTATATGAAGCAGGCGGACCGGCACTTCTTTTTGAACATGTGAAAGGCAGCAGGTTTCGGGCTGCTTCCAATATATTTGGAACTCTGGACCGAAGCCGCTTTCTTTTCAGGGAAAGCCTGAACGAGGTACAGCAACTCATAAGGCTTAAGAACGATCCCTTAAAAGCGCTGAAGCATCCCTTTCGGTATGCGGGTGCGGGATGGGCAGCATTAAAAGCATTACCACTAAAAAATCCACTCAACAAGCCGGTTTTATACCAACAGATACGTATAAGCGAAATACCGCAGATACAACACTGGCCCATGGACGGTGGTGCTTTTGTTACACTACCACAGGTATACACTGAAGATATTGATCAACCAGGTATTATGAAAGCTAACCTGGGTATGTACCGTATCCAGTTAGCCGGAAATGAGTATGTACAGGATAAGGAAATCGGGCTGCATTATCAACTTCACAGGGGGATTGGCGTACACCAGACCAAGGCTAACAGGAAGGGACAACCGCTTAAAGTATCTGTATTTGCTGGCGGGCCTCCCTCCCACACCGTATCGGCCGTTATGCCCTTACCGGAAGGTATGAGTGAAATGACATTTGCAGGGTTGCTGGGCAGCAGACGTTTCAGGTATACCTATCGGGATGGGTTTTGTATCAGCACCGATGCAGACTTTGTCATAACCGGAGAAGTATATCCGGAAGAGAATAAACCGGAAGGACCTTTTGGAGACCACCTGGGTTATTATAGCCTTCGGCACGATTTCCCCCTGATGCGGGTAAAAGCTGTTTATGCAAGGCAACATGCGATCTGGCCATTTACCGTGGTAGGTCGCCCTCCCCAGGAAGATACCAGCTTTGGACAATTGATTCATGAAATCACGGGAGATGCCATTCCCCAGGAGATACCTGGATTAAAGGAAGTGCATGCCGTAGATGCAGCCGGTGTACACCCCTTATTGCTGGCTGTTGGAAGCGAGCGGTATACGCCTTACCTGCCAACCAAACAACCAGCAGAATTGCTCACCATCGCCAATCATGTGCTGGGTACCGGACAGTTAAGCCTTGCCAAGTTTTTGTTTATAACAGCCGACGAACAGAACCGGGTCAGCACCCATCATGAGCAGGCATTTTTTGAATATCTGCTGGAGCGGATTCATCTCGACCGAGATGTTCATTTCCATACCAATACCACCATTGATACCCTCGACTATTCTGGCACCGGTCTGAATACCGGCAGTAAGGTAGTATTTGCTGCTTATGGTGAGCCGGTTCGAACGCTTTGCCAATCAGTGCCGGAGATGATAAGCAGGTTGCCTTTTGTGAAAGATGCCCGATGGGTACTACCTGGTGTGGTGGCCTTTCAAACCACCGCCTATTCTGGAGCGGTAGCCGCAAGAGAAACCATCCAGGAAATGGATGCTTACCTGCGGTCATCAATAGATGAATTAAGCGGACTGCCACTGATGATCTGGTGTGATGATGCCGCCTTCACGGCTGCCAATCTCCGGAACTGGCTCTGGGTAAGTTTCACCCGCAGCAATCCCTCACATGACATATATGGCATAGATGCCTTTACAGAAAATAAACACTGGGGGTGTCGCGGACCCCTGATCATTGATGCCCGTATCAAACCGCATCATGCGCCGGCGGTGGAAGTTGATCCTGATGTGGAGAGAAAAATAAATCGCCTGTTTGATAAAGGAGGAAGTTTGTATGGCGTATTAAACTAATTCTATGATACAACAAAGCACCTTATCCTTTCTGAAGGGATTGAAAAAAAACAATGACAAATCCTGGTTCGACGAAAACCGTTCGGCTTATGAAGCAGCCCGAAAAGATGTAGAGCAATTTGTACAATCTATCATTAATGCACATGCGAAAAAAGATCCGGGCATCGCGGAACTGGAAGCGAAAAAATGTATGTTCCGTATAAACCGGGATGTGCGCTTCAGTAAAGACAAATCTCCCTATAAAACGAATTTCGGTGCCAGTATCAATGAGGGCGGAAAGAAAGCGCTTGCAGGTGGATACTATATCCACATAGAACCGGGTAACAGTTTTGCTGGTGGAGGAATTTACATGCCGATGCCACCAGAGCTTAAAAAAGTACGGCAGGAAATTGATTACAATGCAGATGAGTTTGAAAAAATAGTGAAATCAAAGTCCTTTGTTTCAACTTTTGGTGGCTTATCAGACAGCGAGGGAATGAAACTTTCCCGCGTGCCGCAGGGGTTTGATAAAGACTCTCCCGCAGCCGATTACCTGGTGTACAAAAGTTATGTAGCTATGATGCCGCTTGCAGATAAGGAATTAACTGACCCTGCCATCAGTAAAAAAATACTGAAGTCCTTTGAAACGCTTCAACCGCTCCTGACATTTATAAAGAGAAGTCTGGAGTAATAACGGTAAAGAACAGCCGAACCCGCGCAGAAAGGTTCGGCTGTTTATATTATCTGGACAATAATCCTTTTTGCTGAAGATATTCAGCAATCTGAACCGCATTGGTGGCGGCACCTTTGCGCAGGTTATCGCTGACGATCCACATATTCAGTGTATTGGGTTGAGATTCATCCCTACGCAAACGACCAACAAAAACTTCGTCCTTTTCGTGTGCATCCTTTGGCATCGGATATTGTGCGTTGGCAGGATCATCTACCAGTACAACACCAGGTGCAGAAGAAAGCAAAGAACGTACTTCGTTCAGATCGAAGTCCTGCGCAAATTCCACATTCACACTTTCAGAGTGCCCACCCATTACCGGAATCCGTACCGTTGTAGCAGTAACACGGATAGCATCATCGCGCATGATCTTTTTAGTTTCATTCACCATTTTCATTTCTTCCTTGGTATAACCATTGTCAAGAAATACATCGATTTGGGGAATGACATTGAGATCAATCGGATATTTATAAGCCATTTCACCCTGAATACCGTTGCGCTCATTCATTAACTGGTCAACTGCTTTTACACCGGTACCTGTTACACTCTGGTAGGTGGATACCACCAGCCGTTTGATACCATATTTTTTATGAAGCGGATTTAATGCAACTACCATTTGAATGGTGGAGCAGTTCGGATTGGCAATGATTTTATCTGTGGCAGTAAGAATATCTGCATTCAGTTCAGGAACTACCAGGGGTTTGGTAGGATCCATACGCCAGGCGGAAGAGTTATCGATAACAGTAATACCTGCAGCTGCAAATTTGGGAGCCCACTCAAGGGAGGTGCTTCCGCCGGCGGAAAAGAGCGCCACTGCGGGTTTGGCTGCGATGGCATCTGTCATGCTAACCACTTTGTATTTTTTACCCTGGTACTCCACTTCCTTTCCCACTGATTTTTCAGAAGCTACTGGAATCAATTCGGTAACGGGAAAATTCCGTTCAGCCAATACTTGTAACATTTTGGTACCTACCAGTCCGGTGGCCCCTACAACTGCGACTTTCATTGCGTTTTTGCTTGCATTTTGGTTATAAAAAAAGCCTTCCCAACTTGGGAAGGCCTGTGTTATTTAGTGAACATATACGAGATCACACACCTTCCACTTGTGGGAGCTGTTTCTTGGTCTTCGTAGTATGTTTCATTGTAATCATGGTGCACGAAATTAATGCGAAGGGTATTTTCACCCAAATAATTATTTGGGCTTGATAATAGTTGGCGGACTGAGTAGTTTTAGATCATGTGGAAATGGGTGCATTGTGCGGTGTTGGTAATTTCTTTTGAAACCCTTTACGGACAAGGGTTTCCGGTTGTTATTACAGAGATCATGGGGGATCCTTTACCAAGTGTGGGGTTACCTGCTGAAGAATTTGTGGAACTAACCAATGTTAGTACAATTGAGATCAGCTTGAGTGGCTGGAAACTTACCAATGGTAGAACAATCGGAAAGTTTGGTGATAGTGTTCGTATGGCTCCCGGTGAAATAGTGATTCTTTGTCCGGCCAGGGCGATTAACCTTTTTACTTCCTATGGGCGCACCATCGGTCTAAGCCCTTTCCCTGCAATTTCAAATGCTGGCGATACCCTGTTTTTGTTGAATGAAAAGGATGAACTGGTATTTGCAGCCGCCTATCTTCCTTCTTTATTGAAAGACGAGAAAGCAGATGGAGGCTGGTCCCTGGAAATGGTGAACAAAGACAAAGCTTGCAGATATTTAAACAACTGGTATGCCAGTCTGGATACGTTAGGAGGAAGTCCGGGCAGGTCCAACAGGCATTCGCCATCAGCTGCTACATTACCCGTTGTGGATCCAATTCATGCCTGGTGCCCGGATGCGTATACGATTCGAATAACCTTCACCGATAGAATACACCGGATGGTTGCCGAACGGGCTGGGTTGTATAAGCTGGAGGCTGGACCGGAAGTGGAAAAAGTGGAACTGCTGGCACCTTTCCAACAGGAGTTGCTGCTACATTTGCGAAACGCCCTTGAGCCAGGAAAAATTTATACACTGCAAATAGCTGCTATACCGGGATGTGATGAAGATCCTGAGCAGGGGACGGGGTTCAGTAAGTTAAAAATTGGTTTAGCAGATACTACGGAGAAAGCCATCATTATAAATGAGATTTTAGCAGACCCAATCATTGGAGGCAGTGATTTTATTGAACTATTTCATGTTGGTAAGGCGCCGGTTCAACTCGGGGGGTGGCAGCTTGCCAGCAGAAACAGCAATGGAAATTTATCAGGTCTCAGAGCATTGGTTCCTGGTCCCCGTTTCTTCTATCCGGGAGATTTCCTGGTTGTAACTACGGATGCGAGCTGGTTACAGAGGCAATACCTGGTGAAACAGCCCAACAGTTTGGTACAATTGGGCTCACTGCCCTCCTTCCCGAATGATAAAGGAACAGTCGTACTCCTGGATTCGATGCTGCAAGTGATTGATGAGGTTCAATACGATGCCGCCTGGCACCATGAGATGCTTCGGAATACGGAGAATGTTTCATTGGAACGCAGGGATCCGGCAGCTTCCAGTTTGTCAGCTTCTAACTGGGCATCTGCGGCTGCGCATGCCGGTTATGGAACGCCAGGTTATGAGAATTCACAAGCAGGTATTCCGGATGATCCGGACCGGGTGTTTTTGAATGAACAGTTGATAAGTCCGGATGGTGATGGCCACCAGGACTTCTGCGAAATAAAATACGAGTTTGCACAACCAGGATACCAGGTTAGCATCCGGATCTTTGACCACTCGGGACATCCGCATCGAATGTTGATTAACAATGGTATTTGTGCAATGAAAGGGAGTTTCAGATGGGATGGGAGGAATGATAATCAGCAGGTTTTAGCTAATGGTTTGTACATAATCGTGGTGGATGCCTGGCATCTTTCCGGAAAAACAAAACGTTACCGGCTGGCGGTAACGTTGGGTAAAAAATATTAAACCGAGCCAAGCTTTATTCTGCAAGTTTGATCTCGAAGTTCACCAGGTTCACAAATTGCTGAATGCGCTCATCAATTTGAGCTGCACTGATTTCCTTCATGCGGGTGGTGCCAAATTTTTCAACACAGAAAGATGCCAGCGCAGAACCTTTAATGATGGCCGTTTTCATATTGTTGAAGGAGATATCCTGTGTAGCTGCAAGATGGCCCACAAATCCGCCTGCGAATGTGTCACCAGCTCCCGTTGGGTCAAACACTTCTTCCAGCGGCAATGCCGGTGCAAAGAAAACTTCGTTCTCGTGGAAGAGCAGGGCCCCATGTTCGCCCTTTTTGATGACCAGGAATTTTGGTCCCATTTTCATAATTTCCTTGGCTGCTTTTACCAGGGAGAACTGGCCGCTTAACTGGCGCGCCTCGCTGTCATTCACCATCAGCACATCCACTTCTTTCAGCACAATTTCCAGGTCAGCCATGGCTGTATCCATCCAGAAGTTCATGGTGTCCATCACGATCAATTTCGGACGGTTTTTCAATTGACGGATCACGCTCAGTTGAAGACTGGGCATCAAATTACCGAGCATCAGGAATTCCGATCCCTGGTAGGCGTCCGGTACTTTTGGTTCAAAGCTGGCCAGTACATTGAGCTGGGTATCCAGGGTATCACGGGTATTCATATCGAGATGGTACTTACCGGCCCAGAAAAAGGATTTTTCGTCTTGTTTCACCTGCACGCCATCCAACTGAACCCCTCTCCCTTTCAATTCATCCAGTTCCTCTTTTGGAAAATCATACCCAATTACGGAAATCTGGTTTATGGGCTTCACAAAATTGGAAGCAGCATAGGCAACATAAGTGGCGGAACCTCCGATGATCTGTCCGCTTTTTCCAAAGGGCGTTTCAATGGCATCAAAAGCCATCGTACCAACAACAATTAAAGACATATATGTGTGTTTTTTACTTCACTTTTCCCCACCCGTCCGGTGGCACCGGACGGGTGGCACCGGACGGGTGAAGTGTGAACGGGCGCAAAAGTACCCGAAATTTTTGAAGCCGGATGCACTAACGTTTGTTCGTATGTATATTTGGGGTCATATGGCGAAGATCAAGAGCAAAAACAACGGCACTAAAAAGGAAGTGATCGTAGAAGCTGCTATGCGGTTGTTCCGCGAAAAAGGCTTTAAGGCTGCTTCCATGCGCGATCTGGCGGAAGCTGTAGGGGTAGAAGCAGCCAGCCTGTACAATCATATACAATCAAAGGAAGAATTGCTACAGGAAATCTGTTTCAAGGTGGCCAATACCTTTAATCAGCACCTGGAGATGATTGAATCCAGTGAACTGCCGGCGATCCGAAAAGTGGAAGCAATATTGCGGTTTCATATCCGTCAAATGCTGGAACAGTATGAACTGGTGCTGGTGGCGGATCGCGATTGGAAACATCTGTCTGACCCCTATCTGTCCAATTTTCACAACCAGCGCCGTACCTATCGCAAACGCCTGGCTGGAATTATCGAGAAAGGAATCCAGACCGGCGAGATCAAACAAGTTGACGCCCCCACTGTTGTACTAATAATGCTGCATGCCGTAAATGGTATTGAAAGCTGGCATCGAAGCAGGGAAAAAATCTCTGCCAAACAACTCGAAGAAAATATGGTGTTGATCATGATTGAAGGACTGAAAGCATGAGCATGCATTTTCATAAGCTGACCATCAGCGATATCCGGCCCGAAACGAATGAATGCGTATCTATTGCATTCGAAATTCCAGAAGATCTAAAAGAGCAGTATCGTTTTCGTGAGGGGCAGAATATCACCCTGCGAGCTACCATCAATGGTGAAGAAATAAGACGTTCCTACTCCGTATGCAGCTCACCGTTAGAAGGTGAATTACGTGTTGCAGTAAAAGCAATTGCAGACGGACGATTTTCCAATTACGCCAATACACAACTTAAAAAGGGCGATCGTTTGGATGTATTACCACCCACCGGAAAATTCTATACGCCTATTGAAAGTGCCGCATCCAAAGAATACATGGCATTTGCAGCAGGCAGCGGCATTACACCCATTATTTCGATAATTAAAACAGTGCTTGCTTCAGAACCAAAGAGCCGGTTTACCCTGGTATATGGAAACCGTCACCGGGCATCCATCATCTTTCGGGAGCAACTCGAAGCATTGAAAAATAAATACATGGATCGGTTCCGGCTGATTCATATTCTGAGCCGGGAAAAAACCGATGCTCCTCTATTGCATGGACGCATCGATGCTGCTAAATGTGAAGCACTGGGAGATAAACTGCTGGAATGGAAACAGGTGGATCACTATTTTCTATGCGGACCCGAACAACTAATCTTTTCGGTGCGGGATTACCTGCAGGGAAAAGGGGTAACAGGGGATCGCATCCATTTTGAGTTATTTACCACGCCCGGTCAGGATCAAATATCCAAAACCAGGCAAATAACAACATCCACCGAACCTGGGCAACTCGCAAAAGTGACCATTAAAGCCGATGGCCGCTCGCTTGAATTGCGGGTACCTTTCAATGGTCCGGCTATCCTGGATGCAGCCCTCCAGGCAGGCGCCGACTTGCCCTACGCCTGTAAGGGAGGGGTTTGTTGTACCTGCAGAGCCAAACTGGTGACGGGTGAAGTAAGCATGGATACCAATTATGCCCTGGAACCCGATGAAGTGGAAGCAGGTTTCATCCTCACCTGCCAAAGCCATCCAAGAAGCACAGAGCTGTTGATCGATTTTGACCAGAAATAAGCAATCGCCTAACAGTTGTTAGTTTTTACGCTTAAAATGCTATTTTTACGTTATGGAAAAGCAGGCAACTATCAACCTGGAGCAGCAGTTCCAGGATCGTGTTGATCAGGATATCCGCATTGAGCCAAAAGACTGGATGCCGGAGAAATATCGTCAAACCCTGATCCGTCAGATTTCCCAGCATGCGCACAGCGAGATTGTAGGCATGTTACCGGAAGGTAACTGGATAACGCGTGCCCCATCACTGCGCAGGAAAGCAACCTTGATTGCCAAAGTACAGGACGAAGCGGGTCATGGACTCTATCTCTACAGCGCTGCAGAAACCCTGGGAATCAGTCGCGCTGAAATGATCGACCAATTACACACCGGTAAAGCAAAATATTCCAGCATATTCAATTATCCTACGCTCACCTGGGCCGATATCGGGGCAATTGGCTGGCTGGTAGATGGAGCTGCCATCATGAACCAGGTTCCACTTTGTCGCACTTCCTATGGACCCTATGCCCGTGCGATGGTACGGATTTGCAAGGAAGAAAGTTTTCACCAGCGCCAGGGGTTTGAGATCTTGCTGACTCTGAGCAGGGGCACTGAAGCACAAAAAGCTATGTGCCAGGATGCGATCAACCGCTGGTGGTGGCCCAGTATCATGATGTTCGGTCCGGCCGATGACGCATCACCCCATACTGCTCAGAGCATGAAGTGGAAGATCAAACGCTTTACCAACGATGAACTGCGGCAAAAATTTGTAGACATCTGTGCAGAGCAGGTCAAAATTCTTGGCATGCAATTACCAGATTCTGAGTTGAAATGGAATCCTGAAACAGGACATCATGATTTTGGAAAAATCAACTGGGAAGAATTCTGGCAGGTGATCAGTGGAAACGGCCCTTGTAACAAGGAGCGGATTGCCGCCAGAGTAAAAGCACACGAGGAAGGTGCCTGGGTGCGGGAAGCAGCAACTGCTTTCGCAAGTAAACAAGCTCAAAAACAAAGCGCAGCAGTAGCATGAAAACATTCATTCAGATACAGCGATACGGCGATTATGGCGATCGCGAACCGGTAAAAGCGGAAGGGGCAACTCAAAACCAGGCCGACTGGCCATTATGGGAAGTATTCATCCGCAGTAAAATGGGGTTGGATCACAAACATGTGGGCAGTTTGCATGCGGCAGATGCACAGATGGCCATTGAAAACGCAAGAGATGTATATACGCGTCGCCAGGAGGGGATCAGCATCTGGGTGGTAGAAAGTAAATATATCCACGCCTCCAATCCGGATGAAGCTGCCAGCTTCTATGATCCAGCCAATGATAAAGTGTACCGGCACCCGACATTTTATGATTTGCCGGATGAACTAAAAGCAATGTGAGACGTGAGATGTGAGATGTGAGACGGGACACCAATCCAAAATCTCACGTCTGACGTCTCACATTTGACGTCTCACTTCCTCACTCATACTTCATACTTCACACTTCCTAATTCCTACTTCAAATGTTTCTTCTATCCCTACATCTGGCCGATGATGCCTTAATTCTTGGACACCGCAATAGCGAATGGACAGGACATGGGCCGAACCTGGAGCAGGATATCGCCATATCCAATATTGCATTGGACCAGATCGGACAGGCAAGAAATTTTTATCAATACGCTGCGGAACTGTATAATGCTAACAAAGATGCTTACACGAAAACTTTCAGTTCACCAGCTTTTCATCAGGTAATCGGACCAATTGACGAAGACGATCTTGCCTACCTGCGGGATGCGAAAGAATTTCGCAATCATCTTATGGTGGAGCTGAAAAAAGGGGATTGGGCGGTAACCATTACCCGGCAATTTTTCATGAGCCTGTACCAGCAATTGTTGTATTCGGATCTCCAATATTCAGCTGATAAAAGGCTGGCTGCTATCTCAGAGAAATCATTGAAAGAAGTGCATTATCATGTTCGCTGGAGCGGTGAGTGGGTGATTCGTCTTGGAGATGGTACGGAAGAAAGCCATCGCCGCATGGAAACCGCCATCGATCAGCTCTGGCCTTATGTGGGAGAATTGTTTATACCTGCTGATTTTCAACTGGAGGCGGCAGCATCGGGACAGCTAAAAAACCCGGAGTATTATCGCGAGCCCTGGTTAGAAAAAACAGCAGCCGCATTTGATCAGGCCGGATTAGCAATGCCTGCGCTAAATTGGTACCAGAAAGGAGGCAAACTGGGAATCCATACAGAGCACCTGGGTTACCTGCTGGCCGAAATGCAATACCTGCAGCGCAGTCACCCCGGTGCGCAATGGTAAACATCCTCCCGTCGGGTACCCGACGGGTAATGAAAAGATATGTCAATTGAATCGACCATATGGAATTTGCTGGAGGAAGTGAAGGATCCGGAAGTACCGGTTTTGTCGGTAGTTGATCTGGGCGTTATCCGGGATGTAAAACAAACTGAAAACGGCCTGGAAGTTACCATCACTCCCACTTATTCCGGATGCCCGGCAATGGATGTGATAGCGATGCAGATCAGAATGGTACTTGCTGGCCATGGTTATGCACCTGTAACCATAAAAACAGTACTCTCACCGGCATGGACAACCGAATGGATGACCGAAGCAGGAAAACAAAAGTTACTGGCCTATGGTATCGCGCCTCCAAATCCCAAGCAGCAGGTATGCACACCGGGATATTTTCAGCAGGAAGAAGCGGTTCAATGTCCGCATTGCCGATCCTTTCATACCCGGCGGATCAGTGAGTTTGGCAGCACTGCCTGTAAAGCATTGTACCAGTGTGAGGACTGTAAAGAGCCTTTTGATTATTTCAAATGTCATTAACTGTGCCGCACTAATTGTTTAGGTTTGTGGTAGAAACTCAATCTATGGCTGAATCCATTCTTTTTTCAATTGAAGACGGTATTGGAAAAATTACCCTTAACCGTCCGGATAAACTGAATTCCTTTAACCGGGAAATGGCCCTTCAATTGCAGGCAGTATTAAAGGAATGTGAGGCTCCTGAAATCCGTTCCGTATTTCTCACCGGCGCAGGCAAAGCATTCTCTGCGGGCCAGGACCTGGCAGAAGTGGTAGATCCCAATGGACCCGGCATGGCAAGAATTTTATCGGAGCATTACAATCCCATTGTGATGGGCATCCGCGATTTGAAAAAACCTGTTGTAGCTGCTGTAAATGGAGTGGCAGCTGGCGCAGGGGCCAATATAGCGTTGGGTTGCGATATCGTGGTAGCCGCGAAATCAGCCAGTTTTATTCAGGCATTTTCTAAAATCGGATTGATACCAGACAGCGGGGGAACCTTCTACCTGCCCCGATTGATTGGTCATCAGAAAGCCAGTGCCCTGATGTTATTAGGGGAAAAAGTGAGTGCAGAAGAAGCAGAAAGATTGGGCATGATCTATCAATTTTATGAAGATGACCAGTTTATAGAGCAGGCTTTAAGCATTGCAGCGAAACTTGCCACCATGCCAACCGTTGGACTGGCTTATACCAAAAAAGCCTTGCAATGGTCGTTCACACATGCCCTGATTGAACAATTGGCGAATGAAGACAAACTGCAGCAACGAGCAGCCAATACAGAAGATTTCAAAGAAGGCGTCCAGGCCTTCCTGGAGAAACGTGCCCCTGTATTTAAAGGAAAATAAGATGGAAAAATCGTCCTACGAAAAAGTGGTTGATCACATGCTGCAGCAGGACGCATTCAGTCAGTGGCTGGGTATCGAATTGCTGGAAATCAGGGAAGGGTATAGCCGCATCAAAATGATTGTCCGCAAAGACATGGTAAACGGCTTCGGCATCGCCCATGGAGGTATTGCATTCTCGCTGGCGGATAGCGCTTTTGCATTTGCCTGCAACAACCGTAACAATTTATCGGTTGCGCTTGATACCAATATTTCATTTACCAGGGCAGTGCAGGTTGGTGATGTGTTAACTGCCGAAGCAACGGAAATCCACAATGGCCGAAGCACAGGAGTCTATTCCATTGGCATATTCAACCAGAAGGATGAACAGGTTGCCCTTTTTAAAGGAACCTGCTTCCGGACCGGTAAAACGCATATTTGAGATACTATGTTTATTTCATTCAAAGGAATTATACCTGTAGTACATCCCAGTTCCTATGTACACCCACAGGCATGCATAACCGGAAATGTGATCATTGGTAAAGATTGTTATATTGGTCCGGGTGCGGCTTTACGTGGCGACTGGGGAGGCATCATACTGGAAGCCGGCTGTAATGTACAGGAGAACTGTACAATCCATATGTTTCCAGGGTATACGGTTCGCCTTAAAGAAGGTGCGCATATTGGTCATGGTGCTATTATTCATGGCGCACAGATTGGCCGTAATTGCCTGGTAGGAATGAATTCGGTGATCATGGATCGTGTTGAACTGGGTGATGAGTCCATCATAGGAGCGTTGAGTTTTATTAAAGAAGGAACCATCATTCCTCCCCGGAGCCTGGTAGTGGGAAACCCCGGAAAAATCATTAAGGAAGTAAGTAACGAAATGCTTTCCTGGAAAACCAGGGGTACCGCCCTATACCAGGCATTACCCAAAGAAATGCAGCAATACAGCGAGATTTGCGAACCATTATCGGAGCTTCCGGCCGACCGTCCAAGCCAGGAGATCCTGTATGAAACATGGCAGTTGTCCAAATGAACTACCTTCGCGGATTAACAGCGTATAACCGTGTCAGAGAAATCAAATTTTGTTGACCAGATCCGCGTCTTTTGCCGAAGCGGTCATGGCGGAGCCGGAAGTAAACATTTCATGCGAACCAAGTTCAACCCGAAAGCCGGTCCCGATGGGGGCGATGGCGGCAGGGGAGCGCATATCATTTTACGTGGTAACAAAAACCTATGGACTCTTCTGCACCTGCGCTATCACAAAAACATCCTTGCTGAAAACGGTGAAAGCGGAAGCGGCAATAACTCCACGGGTCGTAGCGGAAAGGATATCTATATTGACGTTCCGCTTGGAACCATCGCCTTTGACGAGGAAACTGGCGAAAAAGAAGCAGAAATCCTGGAAGATGGACAGGAAGCCATCCTGATGAAAGGAGGCCGTGGCGGGCTCGGAAATGCCCGTTTTGCTACTCCTACCAACCAGGCACCTGAGCATGCCCAGCCCGGAGAGCCCGGTGTAGAGGGCTATAAGATTCTGGAATTAAAAGTGCTGGCAGATGTAGGATTAGTTGGTTTTCCGAATGCAGGAAAATCCACCCTGCTGAGTGTGATCACCGCTGCCAAACCCAAGATCGCGGATTATGCCTTTACGACGCTGAGCCCTCAACTGGGAATGGTAGAATACCGGGATGGAAAATCTTTCTGTATTGCCGACCTGCCCGGCATTATTGAAGGGGCCGCAGAAGGACGCGGACTGGGGCACCGGTTCCTGCGACATATTGAACGTAACTCCGCCCTCCTGTTCCTGATTCCTGCCGACAGCAAGGATCACCGCAAGGAATTTGAGATCTTGCTCAACGAACTGGAAGAATACAATCCGGAGCTACTGGAAAAAGACATTGTAATTGCTATCAGTAAAAGCGATATGCTTGATGAAGAGTTAAAAGCAGCTATCAGCAAGGAACTGCCGGCGGAATATCCGCATCTTTTCATATCTTCTGTAACCCAAAAGGGACTGAAGGAATTAAAAGACCAGCTCTGGCAAATCCTCAACCGGCCGGTGGACTAAACCTTTTCATATGCGTACAGGAAGTATTTTCTTATCGATCCGACTCAGAAAATATCCCTTTTTACGATTCCTGTCGAACCTGCTCCGGAGTTGCTGGCTGTTTTTCCCATCGCTGGTATTCATCATCCTGGCCATGGTGGCATTTTCTCAACTTAGCCAGGGACAGGATATACTGATTTCCTTCACTGAAACTGCAGGCGCTTTTGGTCATGTTCTGGCCGCCAAGATGATCTTCCTGGTAGCGATTTTTTTCTGGGTTTATGTCAGCTGGTATTCATCCCGGATGGTTGCTTACATAAAAAGCTGGCAACACCGGGAAGCAGTACGAATCATAGATCCAGTGTTAAGTGACCAGGCCTATGCGTCCTTATACGATATGGAATTGCGGTTTCTGCACCGGTTTCCCCGCATTATCGGTTATGGATGTCTGTTAGTAGTAATGATTGTTCTGAGCCTGCTCCTTTTTCCCGGTAGCTGGGTCCAGGAACAGCCTTTCCTGGTGCTGATTGGTGCTGCCTTACTCGCCTGGTTGGCTGATCGAACGCTGATCCGGCTGGTACAAATTCCGGGTAAATCCGCCTTATTAAGAAACATTGCCTGGGTGCTGTTCGGGTTGGTATTGCTGCTGCCGGTTTTATATGTAAAGTATGATCTCTTCAGTAGTATACCCTATATTCTGCTGCTTCTACTGCTCCTGTTTTTTCTATATATGCTGTACATCAATGTACGCCGGCAACACATGATCAGGGAAGGATCGAAGGCAGGGCGAATAACGGGCATTCATCCCGCCAAACCTTTTGAAAAGCTGGTGGAACGATCCATGAAATTTTTACACCTGCCGAATGAAGAAAAAAGTTATTTCGCCGTTTTTAACCTGGTGGCCGCAATTGGTTTATGTTTTTACCTGCTTGCGATTAACTCCCTGGCAGCCAGTGTTCAAATAGGACCTTTTGCTGTTATCCTGCTTGCATTCGCAGTTCTCCTTGGTTTTGGCAATATGTTATCCGCCCTATCCTGTAAATTCCAGGTCAATTTTCATTTTTTCATTTTCCTATTTGCTGCTTTTCTTCCAACACCGGATCATCATATCGTAAGAACAGGAAGTTTATCAGAGCGGCAATTGGATCCGGCGATTTATGAAAAGCGGCAACAGTTATCCGAATATTTTTATCACTGGATAAAATCAAGGCCGGAAATTGATACGGCCAGTTCCTATGATATGTACCTGGTATTGGCGAATGGAGGCGCTTCCAGATCAGCCTATTGGGTAGCATCTGTTTTGGGAAAATTGGAAGATGCGTCCTTACAGAATCCCCGCGGCCGTTTTTCGCGCCATTTGTTTTGTTTATCGGGTACATCTGGAGGCGGGTTGGGAATTGCCAATTTTTACACCACCTTATTACACCAGCAAAAAAAGGAACCGGTAAAGGGATTTGAAGCATCTGGCCGTGAGTTTCTGCGCCAGGATTTTTTGAGCTTCACACTGGCAAGGATGCTGGGACCGGATTTCTTCAACTACATTCCCTTACTTAACAAGTTTGTACCCAATGAAGACCGCGCAGAAGCATTGGAGCAGGCCATTGAAAGAGGTATTGATGCCTCCTATTATCGGGTGGGCTTCGACAGTACCTGGTTTGATCAGTGTCTAACCCAAACCGGCGTACCGCATTCATTGCCGGTGTTGTTTATAAATACAACCCGGGTTAAAGATGGAAATCCCGGAGTGGTGTCAAACATTCACATCGCTCCGAATATTTTCAACCGCAGGGTAGATGTTGCGGCTCTTTTGCCCAGGGATCAGACAATCCGCTTAAGCACTGCCACGATATTGGGAGCCAGGTTTCCGTATATAAGTCCCGCAGGACGCATCAACCAGCTCAAAACCCCTTCCACCCCCAACGGTATAGACACTACCAGGGCGCATTATTTCGTAGACGGGGGGTATTTTGATAATTCCGGAGCCGGTGCAGTGCAGGAAATGATCCGGACGCTTTTGAAACTGGCAGCTGCCAGTCCGGATGATGAAATCCGCAAACGATCCGCAAAACTGAACATTCGGGTTATTCAGATAACCAACAGCCCGCAGGGGACTGTTCCATTAAAACCGATCGGTCCATTTGTCAACGATCTGCTCTCGCCGTTGCTCACCATCACCGGTGCATTTGATATGCAGACAACAGTGAATGACCGCCGCTTTATCACCTATATTCAGGACCTGCAGCAACAGGCCCCAAAAGGCGTTTTTCGGTCTTTTGAATACATCCCCATCCATTTGTACAATGATCCGGACGTACCGGGTGATACGCTTTCCAAAGGTCCCTATGCCATGAACTGGTTTATATCGGATAGTGTCCGGAATCAAATGGATCGCAGATTAGTGAACCAACCCCGGCTGATCGCGTTGTTAAAAGAGTTTGATTTGATAACAGGGAATTAATTTTTGGGTAACTTTAAGGAGGTAGTTTTCACGCATGAAAAATTGTACTACCATAGGAACAAGCATCTTTTTTCTATTGGGATTTTTTTTCGCCTGTTTGCTTTCAGTAAACGGGCAAACAGCAACTAGTGCAGCTTCAATTGAATTTCTAAAAGCGGAAGATGGTTACCTGTTTTTCAAAGCGAGGTTGAATACTTCAAAAAAAGAAAAGACCACTTTATTCGTACGTGATCAGGAAGGAGAGTTGGTATATGAAGACAAGATGGTTGGCTCCAGCTTTGAAAAAGTATATAAAATCCCTTCCTCCTGTGCGGATGAACTGGTTTTTGAATGGGTAAAACCCCAGCGGATCCTGTTAAAAAAATTCAAGGTGATCCGGAATGAAATTAGTTATGTAACGGTTACCAAAATGTATTAGACAGCCGGCCCATTATCTTTCCATTTCCAGAGATGTACGCAGGCATAGGTTCGGTAGGGAGCCCATTTCTTAGAGATCTTCAGCATTTTTTCCCTGAAATTTTTCCGGTCAGCATCATCGAGGCGATAGAGTCTTTTCATCGCCATCTGTATGCCCAAATCATCAATAGCAAACACATCTTCTCTTGCCATTGCGAACATAAGTAACATTTCGACCGTCCATCTGCCAACACCCTTGATTTGTGTCAGATAAGCGATTACTTCTTCATTGGAAAGCTTGTCGAGTTTTTTGTAATCCATCCCTTCTTCAAGAGCGAAACGCGCCACATTTTGTACATAGTTTACTTTTGCATTGGACAAACCGATTCCCCGTAATGTTTCAAAAGGCGTTTCCAGGATCTGTTGCGGATGTGGATGCTTATCATCATACAGTGATAAAAATCGCTGCTTGATTACGGCAGCTACTTTTACAGATAACTGTTGACTCATAATAGAGCTGCACAGGTAGAAATCCAGCCGCTTTTGTTTTTTAAGCACGAAGGGTTCTCCATCAAGGATGGAAGCCATCTTCTTATCCAGTGAAAGGTGATCTAAATAAGACATACCCGAAAGTAGTAATTAACTTCGCAGTATGGAAAGAATCCTGGAGGCAACAGCGGATGGCAGTCATACTATTTCGATACCTGAACTTCAGGTTACCTATCATTCCAAACACGGTGCAGTGCAGGAGTCAATGCATGTATTCATTGAAGCGGGGTTGCGCTATAAAATGCAGTCTTCCCCTGGTGCATTAACTATTCTTGAAATGGGTTTTGGAACCGGACTGAATGCCTTGCTCTCGTTACTGGAAGCTGAAGGCCGGGAAATCTGGTATGAAAGCCTGGAAGCTTATCCGGTTTCACTTGAAATGGCCCTGCAACTGAATTACGCAGCATTATTAAAAAAGCAGGATGCCGTTGAACATTTTAAAGCCATGCATCTGGCAGCATGGAATGAGTGGGTGAACGTTACTCCGGAATTTTACTTGTATAAGCGGGAAACTGCACTTGAAGCTTTTCATCCCACCGGCAACTATGATATTGTATATTTTGATGCATTCGCACCAACGGCCCAACCGGAATTATGGACCGAATCCGTATTCAAGAAACTGTTTGATAACATGAAGCCGGGTGGCATACTTGTCACCTACTGCAGCAAAGGCATCGTCAGAAGAGCCATGCAGGCAGCGGGATTCAGCATTGAAAAAATTCCTGGTCCGCCTGGTAAAAGAGAAATGGTACGAGCCACTAAACCAATGACAACTTAAAGGAAAAAGCCCGCTCGGATGGCCAGGCGGCGGTACTTCGTATCGATCTCATCCTGGTTGCGGATTGATTGGGTTGCCTGGTAACGGTACCCAATGCTCAGCAAAAAGCCGGCAGAACGATTGAACGGAATTTTTACACCGAGTCCGGCAGCATATAATAACCCTCCTTTAAAATCTTCACCGGCCTGTGAATCCTGGGTAATATTCGCTCCATATCCTGCATCGATAAAATAAAACGGAAGCACGGTACCGTTGGTAGCGATATCTCCCCGGAAACTGGCGAAAAGCGGAACGATTGTTTGGGTGGCATACAGATCCACACCGGTACCAAAACCCAGCATGGCAAACTGGTTGAACTTATACCCGTTAACCGTTTGAAAGGAAAAGGCGGCAGTAGTTACACCATCAACCGTTGTTTTCCCTGCTACAAGCGGACCAAGTTCACTGAAATGTGCAAATCCTTTTGTTTTGTATGCAAAATTCCGATAGCGTTTTTCGGATCGGATAGAGTCGAGTTCAGCTTTATTGAAAGACCATATGGAACCATCCTGCGTAAGGATGCGGGTCTGCTGATCTGAAGAACCAACAAGCTGGCCACGGATAACAGATCCGTTTTTCAGATATAGTACATCTTCCTTTTTACCCTGGGCCACTGCACCAACAAAAAACAAGACAAACAGAATGAGCAATGAAATTCTCATAAGCAATAAGTTAACTCTCAGCCCATTCGCGGAATGCCGGTACCCGTTCTCTGCTAACAATCAGTTCATCCAGGTTGGAACCAGCTTTCACATTGAGTTTGAGTCGGCTGTTGATATATGGTTTAATGTGTTGAATGGCGGATGCCTGTACAATGATACTTCTGTTTAGCCGGAAAAACTGTCGTGGATCCAGCACCAGTTCCAGGCTTTCCAGTGTATAGTCTACAATGTAACGAGTACCGTCATGCGCGTTTAAATATACAATTTTATTGTCGGCGGAGAAATAAGCGATATCGGCGGCATCTATAAAGAAACTGCGACTTCCAATCCTGGCGAGGAACCGTGATTTATAGGTCTTAGGAAGGATGGTATTCTTCCCCGACAGAAGATCCAGTTTATCGAGGGCCTGTTTAAGTGCAGATTTAGAAACAGGTTTGAGTAAATAATCAATACTCAGCAATTTGAAAGCATCCATCGCATAAGAATCAAATGCGGTAGTCAGAATGATGGGGCAATCTGATTTGATTGTTCTGAAAATTTCGAAAGAGGGACCATCTGAAAGCTGAATATCCATAAGGATCAAATCAGGCGATGGGTTTTCATTCAGCCATTGAATGGTTTCTGAAATACTATCCGTGACAGCCGCTACAACTGCAGACGGGCGCAATTGTTGGAGGAGTACTGTCAGACGTTCCGCAGCCAATGGCTCATCTTCAACAATAAGCGTTCGCATAAACGAGATTAGGTTATTAATGGTAAATGAACACTGAAAATCCGGTCGTCCTTTTTGATGCTGATCGTCTGGCCTGTACTTAATTCATATCGCTGACGGATATTATTAAGTCCAATTTGCGTTGACGGTTCAACGGGACTTTTGATTTGCAGGTTATTACTAACAACCAAACTGTTATTTCCGTTCACTGAAATATCAATAACCAGTGGGAATTGTTTAGACAATATATTATGCTTGATCGCATTCTCGATCAACAACTGTAAAGCGCCAGGTACAATTCGCTTGTCTTTTTCGCCTTCCTGAACATATAGGGAGATGGATAAACTTTCGGGGAATCGTTTGGTTAAAAGGAAGATATAAGGTTGAATAAATTCGAGTTCAGACCGAAGAGAAACCAATTCCTTATCCTGATTGCTTAATAAATAGCGATAAACAGCGGCAAAAGACTCAACAAATTCATTAGCCTCCGGGTTGTTTTTAACGAGTAATCCTGATAATACATTCAGGTTATTAAAAAGGAAATGGGGATTGATCTGGTTTCGGATTATCTGAAGTTGTGCCTGCGCAGTATTTCTTTTGAGCGCTTCCGCTTCCACTTCTTTTTGCCGGAGGTTACCAATGAAAACAAACAACGCATTAATGATATGCAAAAACAGGTTGATCCTGGTAGCATACATAGTAGTCAGCTTCATGGGAAGAGAAACAGCTGCGCCTCTGAGTCCTGCAAGGCCCCTTGCAGTAATGGCAATAATAACCAATGCGATCAATACAGATGCGATAGTTCCCGCAAGGAAAGAAATACCGATACGGGTGAGTTGTGTTTTGTTAGCCCAGGATTTTTGAATTCGGTTATCAAGTAATCGGTTGGATTCCCAAACTCCCAGGGTAACGAGTAAAATGGTGAGCAGGCTAAGGTACCAGGGAGCCTGAATCTGGTAATAGGTATAGACCTCTGCATAGAGCGTATTCAGGTAAGAATAGCATCCAAGAAAAAGGGCAAACCAGAGTCTGTATTTATGGGCAAACATGGGTAGAGGTTAAGTAAGAAGATAGTTCCGGCGTTAAAGCCGGAACTATCTAGCCATCCCCGCAGTATCAAAACTACTACAATCTTTCTACAGGATAACGCGATCGATCACATGAACCACACCGTTGGTGGCAGTGATATTAAATGTGGCTCCAGGGGTAGTGGTAACTACATTGCTCGCAGTACTGCTGCTGCCGGTTACTTTTACGCTGGGAGGATTTGTACCAATGGTAAGTGTTGCAGCTGGATTTAATGTAGGAGCAGTTCCGTTATTGATCAAATCACTTGCGTAAACGTTTGTACCAATTACGTGCTGTCCGACAATAGCAGTTACTTCAGCAACAGATAGGGCATCAATAGTTGCCTGAGTTACACCGGCAGCCTGGAAGGCAGCGTTTGTAGGTGCAAATACGGTATACTTACCAGGGCTGCTGATTGCATTTACCAGTCCTGCTTTGGTAACAGCAGAAACCAGGATGGAGAAATCAGGAGATCCTGTTGCTATACCCGCAATTGTTTGCGTTGGTGGAATCAGTACATTGCTGATTACATGAATTACCCCATTGCTGGCAGCTACATCCGCAGTTTTTACAGACACTCCATTCACAAACACTCCATTTGCATTTCTGGAGGCAAAGATTAATTTTTGTCCCAGTGAACGCACGCTGTCACTTGCAGGCACGTTTGCGGAACCAACTCTTGCACCTACTACATGGTACAGCAGGATATCAGCCAATGCCTGTGGAGTTGCGCTGTTGATAAAGGCCTGGTTGATACCGGCAGCCGCGAAAGCTTCATTATCAGGTGCAAATACGGTCAGATTGCCGGGAGCAGCCAACTCGTCTGCTAAACCTGCTTTGGAAACCGCAGCCAGGAGCAGTGAGAAGTTAGGATTGGTAGCAACCACATCTGTAATAGTTGGATCTGCCGGCTGATTGTCATCATCATCATCAGAACAAGCTGAGAATGTAAATACACTGAATAAGGCCACCGCGATCAGAAGTAAGCGGGATGTTATAAATTTTTTCATGATGCTAGATTTTCCTTTTGTAACAGAATCGAAAGGCAAAAGATGAACAGAATGGAGTGAGTTGTTGAATGAATGGAGTGAACTGTAAATTATTTATTGGGAATGCTATTTTATGGGAGCAATACCTGGTCAATCACATGTACCACTCCATTAGTAGCGAGCAGGTCTGTGATGGTTATATTGGACGCTGTAGCATTTGCATTGCCCTTTACTCTTGCACCGGATCCCAGACTGATTTCCAACGTGCTACCCTGGAAAGTGGGTACATCAGCGCCATCAACTAAATCAGAACTGAATACACGGGCACCTGCAATCACATGATAGGCCAGCACATTTAAGAGGAAGGCCGGATCAGCATTGTTAATAACCTCAACTGAAGTTAATCCGGCTGCGGCAAATGCCTGGTTGGTGGGGGCGAATACGGTAAACGGGCCATCACTGCTGAGGATAGCAGCAACATCGGTACCAGAAGCACCAGCGCGAATTACAGCTGCTACCAGGAAGCTGAGATTTGAATTTCCGGCTGCCAGCGCAACAATATTACCCGGAGCAGGAATCAATACGCGATCCACAACATGAATCACTCCATTAGAACAATCGATATCAGCGATGATTACTTTAACACCATTAATAAATACATTTCCTGCGCTTGTACGGGTAACATATAAGGGTTGACCATTCAGACTGGGAACCGGAGTATTGCTAGCCTGCGGAATTTCAGCAGCAAATACTTCATCACCAACAACATGATACAATAAGATAGCCTTCAGCACATCAACGGGAGCTTTTGCGATGTCAGATACAGTTCTGAAACCAGCCGCTCTGAATGCATCATCTGTAGGCGCAAATACGGTGAGGTTCGCCTTTTTATCGTTCAGTGCAGGAACCAGGCCGGTACGGGCTACTGCCGCTTTAAGCAGACTGAAACGTCCGTCTGATGAAGCAACTTCCCAGATTGTTTTTTTCTTCGCCTGGTTTTTCCATGGCGGAGGAACAGGACCCATTTTCTGACAACTGGCGAGAAATAAAACAGCAAGCAATGGCAGTGCCCATGTACGGGCAAATTGTAAGATAGTTTTGTTTAGCATAACAAAGAGTTTGAGATATTACAGTTAGCACAATTGTTAAGATTTTAACAGGGGAGTGAATTGTAGATTTTCGGGCGTGAACTGCTTTTCTGCTTACCCTACCCGTCGGTTACCCGATGGGTAATTACATTTGTATATGTTTGGACTTGTATTTTTTGGAGCGCTGATACTGGTACTGGTCTGGTGGAAAAAGGCAGATCGTAAAAAACAGGCCGCTACACCCCTACCAGCCAATATTCCCGGGATTCTTGAAAAGGAAGTAGCCTATTACCGCTCCTTACCAGAGAACGATAAACTGCGATTTATAACTGAAGTGGAAGATTTCCTCCGTGAGACACGCATAACACCTGTAGGAACGGAAATCGAAGACTCTGACCGCGTACTGGTTGCTGCCAGCGCCGTTATTCCCATCTTCGGATTTCCTGAATGGCATTACAGCAACCTTACCGATGTGTTGATTTACAATGATAGTTTTGACCAGGAATTTGATACCCAATCCCGCGACCGGAATATCCTTGGTATGGTGGGATCGGGTGTTATGAATCATAAAATGATTCTCAGTAAACAGGCCTTACGGGAAGGATTCTCCAACAAAACAGATAAACACAATACAGCCATTCATGAATTTGTACATCTGCTTGACAAGGCAGATGGCGCTGTCGACGGAATTCCTGAAGCACTGCTCTCCAAACAATATTGCCTGCCCTGGCTGAAGCTGATTCACCAGAAAATACAGGAGATAAAGGAAGATGAGTCAGATATCAATCCTTATGGCGCAACCAGCCAAACAGAGTTTTTTGCAGTAGCCGCCGAATACTTTTTTGAACGCCCGGCATTATTAAAAAGCAAACATCCCAGGCTGTACGAAATGCTGGAAAAAATTTTTAAACAGGCACCACCAACCCGGATTTCAGGATCAAAACAGTAAGTGCTACCGGACCATGTGCGCCAATTACCAGCGATTGCTCAATATCTGCTGTTTTAGATGGTCCCGCAATAAAAACACCAAAGCCTTCCTGGTTGATCCGGATACGTTGATACGCGTCATGCATGGTGGGAACGAGTTCCTCTTCGCGCAACACTAATACAAGCTCCTGTGCAATAAATGGTAAAATTCGGTTACCCATTGCCGTTTCCTCCACCCATATTGCACCATTCTCTGCAACACCCAGACTTGCCCGGACATAAACCCGGTCGAGCTTCTCCAATTCGGCAAGGTCCGGTGAAATCTCATCCAGAGTGGAAAATCCATTCAGCCTGTTTAAAATTATCTGGCCTTCCTGTCTTGCATTTTCAATTTCCAGGGTAAGATCAGCAGACTGATCAACGAACCGAACCCTACCACCAACAGCATTTACAAATTGTTCAAAGGAGGAGATCAACTCTTGGATGGGTGTGACCACCGTATAATCCAATACTGGCAATGGTTTTATTGCTGGTTGTGCGTTTTTAATGGCTTCCAGTATCTGATTTCGGCTACTCATGAACGTTGTTGATTTATATACCATTCCTGAAAACTCTGTTTGGGTGCTTCCGGCATTTCCCGCTGTTTGAACCAGGGGTTCCAGGTTTTATTTTTTACCAGGAAGGGAAGATTTGAAATCACCCATCTGGCAGTCTTACCTGCAAAACGATAAATACCTGGCCGAGCCAGTACCCAGGCCATCAGTTGCATGCCCAATTTTTTTGAAGGTGCTGTTAGTCCTTCTGCGCTGATTACCTGCCTCCATTTCCAAAGTTGCTCGTGAATATTGATTTTAACCGGACAAACATTCGAACAGGAACCGCAGAGCGTTGAGGCAAATGGAAGATCTGCATTTGCTTTCATATCCAGGTTGGGATTCAGGATGGAACCGATCGGTCCGGCAACTGCCGTATGATAACTATGCCCCCCGCTACGTCTGTAAACCGGGCAGGTATTAAAGCAGGCAGCACAACGGATACACTTTAAGGAATTTCGAAAATCCTCTCTGCCTAATTGCCGCGATCGCCCATTGTCGACTAATACAATATGCATTTCCTTACCAGGTGCGGGCCGGTGAAAATGACTGGTATAGGTGGTGATGGGCTGCCCGGTTGCACTTCTGGCAAGCAGTCGCGTAAATACTCCCAAATGTTCTGCTTTGGGAATGATTTTTTCAAACCCCATGCAGGCAATATGAACCCGGGCCGCATGAGCCCCCATATCGGCATTGCCTTCATTGGTACATACTACAATACCACCTGTTTCGGCAATCGCGAAATTGACACCGGTAATGGCAATATCCGACTGGATAAACTTCTCCCTGAGATGCAGGCGGGCGGCATGTGTCAGGTATTGCGGATCATTATTCCCTTTTTCTGTACCCAGGTGCTCATGAAAGGTATTACTGACATCTTCCTTTTTAAGATGTATAGCAGGTAAAACAATATGGCTGGGTGCCTCTTCCCTGAATTGTACGATTCGTTCACCGAGGTCGGTATCAACTACATCAATGCCTTTACCCTGCAGATAAGGGTTGAGGTGACATTCTTCCGTGAGCATGCTCTTGCTCTTGACGATGTGATCGACACCAGCCTTTTGCAGAATTTCGTAAATAATCCGGTTGTGCTCTTCGGCATCTGTCGCCCAATGAACAAACACTCCGTTTGCCAGTGCATTTTTTTCAAACTCCAGCAGGTAGGCATGCAGATTCGACAAGGTATGATCCTTTATGTCGGATGCCCATTGCCGAAGTTGTTCCCATTCAGGAAGGGTATTGGCAGCACGGTCCCGTTTCTGACGAACCCACCAAAGCGTTTGATCATGCCAGTTAGTGCGCGGTTCATCGGCATTGAATTGTTCGGCTAATTGAGCGTGACGACTACTCATATCCGGCATTTAAAATTTCAGCAATATGCATTACCCTAACCGGACTTTTTTTGCGTTTTAAAATACCTTCCAGGTGCATCAAACAGCTCATATCACCTCCGGTCAGAATTTCCACCTGGTTTTGTTCATGTTCCCTGATCCGGTCCTTACCCATTTTTACACTAACCGCTTCTTCAAACACACAGAAGGTACCACCAAAACCGCAACACTCATCTGATCGTTCCGGTACTACTAATTCAAGTCCGTTGATTCGCTGCAGCAAATCCGCGGGCTTTGAAAAAACCGGTGCTACCAACTCAGACATAGAAGAAAGATGCAGGCCACGTTGCCCATGACAGGAATTGTGTAAACCGACACGGCGTGGAAAGGATCCTTTGAAGCTGGTCAGTTTTAATACATCTGTGAGGAATTCAGTCAGCTCATAGATGCGCTGTTGAATCCGCGTCGCTTTGTCCGGAAACTGTTCACTGTGGAGATGTTCTTTAATATGAAGGGTGCAGCTACCGGAGGGACAAACAATATAATCCAGTTCATAAAAATTCTGAATGAAATTAGCATCACAACCTTTTGACAGGCTGGCAAAACCACTATTGGCCATTGGCTGACCGCAACAGGTTTGGTTTAAGGGAACCACCACTTTACAGCCCAGTTTCTCCAACAGTTGCAGGCTTGAAATGGCCACCTGCGGGTAAAACTGGTCTATATAACAGGGAACGAATAGGCCCACCGTATACATGGAAAACATTTTAGCGAAAATGGGAAGATATTGTTTCAGATTTTATTTAATTTTTACCCGATGCTAAAGGTAAATTATCTGATCATACTAACTATCCTGCTCGTTTTGCTCACTGGATTTGAAAATCACCAGCTGAAAAAATTATCAGATGGCACTTACAAAGTTGTATACAAACATTCTACTTTATCGAAAATAAAAACATTAGAAATAACTGGAGATCTATTTCAATCAATATCAACAAATGGGCTCCCGGGGCGAGGCAAAATACGTTGGATCAACGAAAGCAGATATTCTCTGGAATACGAAAATACAATTCCAGACTCAAGCAGTTTATTTTCAAATATTCTAACTAGTTCATCAGGGTTTCCAGTTTATGAAATTTACAACCAGAAGGCTGACAGTTTCTATTTCAAAATCTCCGCTTCAGGAAACCTGAATATAGAAATAGCAAATGGTGTATTAATTCGGCAATAGAATATACCAGTTAACCTCATTTTGATGGTCTGGGATGCGGAACAATATCCAGCCCCTGAATCTGCTCCTGGTAAGCCCCGGGTAGTAATATTTTTTTCAGCATCCAGTCCATTTTCATGAGCCGGCTGACTTTGTACAATGGAACAACAGGTGTCAGCAATGAAAAATCACTGAACTGTAATAATTCCTTTACCCGTTGTGGCACTACCAGTTTCTGTGCTTCAATTAATACGCGGAATCTCATATTCCCCAGGTGCTTTCGATATTGCTTGAATAGATCTTCGGTATAAACCGATTTCTCCAGGTCCTGTCCTAAATGAGTTTCCCGAACAGGTAACCATTCTTCATAAGTTGCAGGTAGTTCTTTTACACCCATGCGTGATCCCATCCGGTAAAAAACATCATACACTTCCTGCTTTTCCTCCTCAGTCAGTTTCCGCTCCAGCAATTCGTAAGCAGCGATTGAATAATAAATCAGCATGAACAATACATCTCGATAGGACCAATCCGGAATCTGGCTACCTCTCTTTTTCTCCAATCCTGCATGGATGGCAGCCATGGTATCTATCGCTTTATGTGCTTGCTGAGTTGGTGTGAATACAATCTTTCGGGCATATTCAACTGTAGAAAATAGCCGGCCAATCGGATCTGCCGGAAGTTTCCCGGTATAGTATAACCAGTCCACCGCTTTATTGAGTGCAAACTCAGCAGCAGCGCCTGCAAATATGAATAATATAGTATCGCTCTTACCCCAGATTTTTCTTACAATGGAGTCCTCAGACACAAAAAATTCCATGGAGAACCTGATTTATACTAAGGTAAGTTATAACAGGTATTCATCCCCTATCTTAGCAGTTAAAGTCGAATGGCATGAAAAAAATCGCTATTGTTGTTTTACTTTCCCTATCCACCGGATTATATGCACAAATCCAACTGGGAAAACTGACCATAGATAAAATTATGGCAGATCCCAAATGGATGGGAAGTTCGCCATCCAACCTGCAGTGGAGTGCTGATGGTTCCATCCTGTATTTTGAATGGAATCCGGAAAATGCAGCAGCCGATTCGACTTATTTTATCACAAAGGAAAATCGTACTCCCCAAAAACTGGCCAGCTCACGAAAAAACCATATTCTCTACTATCGTAACCTGGTTTTTAACCTGGCTCGCAGTCAGGCTCTCTATCAAAAAGACGGTGATATTTTTCTACTAGATACCAAAACAGGAAAAACCAGGCAGATAACACAAACAATTGTCTCCGAAATGAATCCGGTTTTTTCTTTCAATGAAAAGAGGATCGTTTTTCAACTGCAGCAGGACCTATATGCCTGGGATCCTGAAACCGGTCAGCTGCAACAACTGATCAGCGTTCAGAAAACTGCCCCTGCAGAAAGTAAACAGCGTTCGGGTTCACAGGAGGAATGGTTAAAAAAAGATCAGTTTGAATGGATGGAAGTTATCCGGGAACGTAAAGAAAAAAAAGAAGCTACCGAAGCCTTTACCAAATCTTTGCCTAAGCCACAACAGGTTCGGCAACTGTATACCGGTGATAAAATGATGCGCAATCTACAGATCAGTTCAGATGGTCGTTATATCAGTTATACACTTTTCAAGCCGGATCAAGGTGGCAAGCGAACAATTGTCCCCAATTATGTTACTGAAACAGGTTTTACGGAAGATATTCCGGCAAGAACCAAAGTGGGCAGCCCTTCGGGAACCAGTGAATTATTTGTATACGATCGGGAAAAAGACAGTCTTCACACTGTTTCATTGGATTCAATTCCGGGTATTGAAGATCTTCCTGACTATCTGAAAGATTATCCTTCCAGGTTGTCAGCTGCAAAAAAAATAAAACGTCTGCTTTCCATTGGCCGGCTGAGCTGGTCGCCTTCCGGCAGCAATGCCATAGTTGAAATCTATTCACAGGACAATAAGGACAGATGGATCATGCAATTGATTCCATCAGAAGGAAAATTGAAACTTGTTGACCGGCAACGGGACGAGGCCTGGATTGGTGGCCCCGGTATTGGAAGTTTTGGTGCATCCGCCGGTTGGATCAATGAATATGAGTACTGGTTCCAGTCAGAAGTTACCGGGTATTCACATCTTTACAAGTATACTATTCAAACCGGTAAAAAAACAGCGCTTACACAAGGGAGTTATGAAGTGCAATCTGTACAAAAATCAAAAGACGGAAAGTATTTTTTCCTAACCACAAACGAAGTTCACCCCGGAGAAAAACATTTTTATCGGTTGTCCGTTACAGGTGGAAAACCAGAACGCATCACACAGCTTACAGGAGCTAACCAGGTAGTGATATCCCCAGACGAAAAACAGTTGGCTATATTATATTCCTATTCCAATAAACCCTGGGAACTTTATTTGCAGGATAACAACCCTAAAGCGAAAGCGCAACAAATCACCAATAGGGGCCAATCTGAATTATTTGCCTCTTATTCCTGGCGCGATCCGGAGCTGGTACAGGTTCCGGCTGCAGATGGAGCAATGGTTCCTGCCAGATTCTATCGTCCGGCAAATCCTGATCCTTCCAAGCCGGCCGTAATCTTTGTTCATGGGGCAGGGTATTTGCAAAATGCACACAAATGGTGGAGCAGTTATTTCAGAGAATATATGTTTCATAACATGCTGGCCGACCAGGGATACTATGTGCTGGATATGGATTACAGAGGTAGTGCAGGATATGGCCGCGATTGGCGGACTGCCATCTATCGTCACATGGGAGGTAAGGATCTGACTGATCATATCGATGGGGCAAAATGGCTGGCAAAAGAACATAGAGTGGATGCCACACGGATTGGGATTTATGGCGGATCCTATGGCGGTTTCATCACACTGATGGGCTTATTTACCTCTCCCGGAACATTTGCAGCAGGTGCAGCGCTTCGCCCTGTTACCGACTGGGCACATTATAACCATGGATATACTTCCAATATTCTAAACACGCCAGCAGAAGACAGCATTGCCTACAGAAGAAGTTCACCGATCTATTTCGCAGCCGGCTTACAAGACCACCTGTTGATTTGCCATGGTATGGTGGATGTCAATGTACATTTTCAGGATGTAGTGCGGCTTAATCAACGGCTCATCGAATTAGGCAAAGAAAACTGGCAGGTAGCCCTGTATCCGATGGAGGATCATGGATTCGTTGATCCCTCTAGCTGGGCGGATGAATACAAACGAATATTCAACCTGTTTGAATCAATACTAAAGAGAAGAACGAACTGAATCCTTCACCAGCAGCAGCGCGCCCAGCGCAGCAACCTGTGCATTCTCACCTAACTGAATAGTCAGTTTGGGAAATGCCCGTTTAAGAAAGTGTAGGAAGAGTTCATTTTTCGCAAAACCACCTTCTAAAAAAAGAATACGAATATCTTCATTAACAACCAAACGAATGGATACTGCCTGTAAAGTAATCAGATCAACCATTAATTGATGATAGGCTTCTGAAGCTGTAGCAAATCCCTGCAAGGAACGATCGCGGAAGGCGAGCTGTTCAATCAGGGAACCGGGTGCAGGAGTAAAGGACGATGGTATCGGGGTAAAGTTTTCATCAACAGAAACAGATAATATCTGCTCAACTGATTGTTGAAAATGATCGGCTATACGTTTGACCTGGATTTCATGTTCATGGCCTCCAAAGAGCCGGCTTGCTTTCACTGGTTTACCTTCGCAACTCAGGTAGCAAAGACAATCCAATGCCAGCTCCTGAGGGGTGAGCGGATCTTCATTAAACGGATTCAATGTAATACACCAGGTGCCTGTAGAGAGCAATGTAAATTTTTTATCCGCCTGCTGAAGATAGGGAACAAGAGCGGCGGAACTATCGTGCATGCCAATTCCACACCAGAAGGCCTGCCCCTTGTATCGAACCCGTTCTTTATAATTGCCAGGGAAAAGGGGAGCCAGTTTTTCGGTTAAGCCTTCCTGTTTTACCCATTCATGATAGTCTTGCATTTCATAATCCCATAAACCTGTATGACAACCAATGCTGGTTGGATCCGAACTGTGAAGGCCGGTTAACAAATAAGAGCAATACTGCGGTAAATGAAGAGCGAAATTTACCCGTTTGAACAATTCCGGTCGTTCTATTTTTAACCGGTAAAGCTGTAAGCCGGAATTCAGACTTCCGAGGTAGGGCGAAGCAGTTTCCCGCGACCAGGATTCCTGTCCTCCATATTTTTCAAATAATGCATTTGCAAGTTCTTCAGGATATGGTTTTAAATAATTGTAGAGCGGTGTAATTGGCTGGCCATTTTCATCCAGGTAAACCAGGCTAGCTCCATAGGCAGAAAAATTTACTGCCTGCAGGTTCCAGCCAGGGTTCTCTATAATTCTATCGAGAGCCGCAAAAATGAAGCGACGAATCGCCAGCAAGTCATCACAGGGGAAACCATCTTCATCGGTTAATTCCCCGATGCGTTCTGCATACTGATCAACTATCTGCTGTTGCTCATCAAATAACAACAGCTTCTTATTAGTTTTACCAATATCAAAAATAGCAGTTACAGCTATAGGAATCATGCACTCTGGTTATAATCCGGTTGCTACCGTTTTTTCTCCTCTTTTTTTAATCAATGTATTTCTTATCGCTTCTGACCGGAAAAGTTCAAGAGGTTCCAACGTCCCGCCCTTTCTGAATCGCGCTTCCGCAATAAGTGGTCGAAGATCTGTACGATAAGCAGCCTGTAAGATTTCCTGGCAACGAACTACATCATTGACGGCCTGTGCCTGTTTTAGCACAGTCGTGTCAATCAATAAAGCTTGCGCATAGGCAATAAGAATGGCTTCAACAGATTGTATCAGATCTTCCAGCGGATCTTTCACATTGTGTGACGCGTCAATCATCCAACCCAGGTCTTTGGCATGATTCATATTTCTTGCATTCATCCCCTCAACCAGTTCGTTGAATATTAAAAACAACTGGTAGGGATTGATACTACCAACCGTAAGATCATCATCTCCATATTTGCTATCGTTAAAATGAAACCCTGCCAGCTTACCCTCCATCAAAAGCAAGGCAACTATCTGTTCAATATTCGCGTTGGGCAGATGATGTCCCAAATCCACAAGCGTATAGGCTTTGGGGCCAAGCTTCGATGCATAGAGTAAGGATTGTCCCCAATCCCCTACGGTCATACTGTAAAAATTTGGCTCGAACGCCTTGTATTCGATAAAGATCTTCCAATCCGCGGGCAATGCCCCGTAGATTTCCTGCAAACTTTCCAGTGTGCGTTCAAATGCTCCTCTGAAATTTAACTGGCCGGGAAAACAGGATCCATCTGATAACCATACCGTAATAGCTTTGGAACCAAGTTCAACACCATGTTTAATCACTTCTATATTATGGTCAATTGCCTGTTTTCGTACGGCCTTATCTACATGTTGTAAGGACCCGAACTTATAACTAAGTGCCTGTTGCGGTTGATCCTGAAAAGTATTTGAATTAACTGCATCGAATGATAAACCATATTCCTGAGCCAATTGTCTGATAGCAGCAGGATCTTGCGGAACATCCCAGGGAATATGTAATGAAATTGCACCACTTGCCCGATTGAGCTGATTCAGTAATCCAACATCTTCCATCTTTTCTTCCAGCGAACGGGGCTCGCCTCCTTCTGAAAAACGACCAAATCTTGTACCACCTGTCCCTAGTGCCCAACTGGGTATCGCCACCTGAAATGCTTCGATCTGCCGGATGATCTGCTCTGTTTCTGGGAATTCATCCTGCAGTGAAGCAAGTTTAAGTTTATGCCGGCGAAGTCGCTGTTCATTATGTTTTTCAATTGTAGAGCCTTCCAAAAGCATAGTCAATCGTTTTTTGTAAGTTATTTCTTTTCAAACAAATCCTAGCGAAGGAACGCCATTCCTACTCCTCCATCCACATTGAGTGCATTACCGGTTGATTTTTTCAATAACCCACCCACCAATGCAAAACAGGCATTGGCAATATCTTCGGGAATAATGATTTCATTCAGCAAGGTTCTTTTTGCATAATAGGCTGGCAAGTCCTCAACAGAAATACCATAAGCTTTAGCTCTTCCCTCTGCCCATCCGCCAGACCAGATATTACTGTCGGCGATAACGGCATCGGGGTTAACAGCATTCACGCGAATTTTATCCGCACCTAATTCAGCCGCCATTAATCTTGTCAGATGTGCCTGCGCTGCTTTAGCGGATCCATAACCCGGATTATTCGGGCCAGCCACTACAGCATTTTTGGAAACAATGTTCACAATATCTCCCCCCATTCCCTGTTTTCGGAGAATGGCAATACCTTCTTTTGATACCATGAATTGCCCCTTTACCAGGATATCAAACAAACGATCCCATTCTTCCAAACTATGTTCAGCTATAGATTTAGAAATACTGATCCCTGCATTGTTAACGATGATATCCACTCCACCGAATTGGAGGATGGCATTTTCATACGCGGAATAAATGGATATACTATCAGTTACATCAAGCATTACCGATCTTACCTGGTCTTTTCCAAATTGCTGAACAAACTCAGTTTCTGCATTTTTCAATCGTTCTTCATTCAGATCATTCAGCACCACACAGGCACCTTCTTCGGCGAATTTTTTTGCAATGGCTTTCCCAATACCCCCTGCACTTCCGGTTACCAGTGCAATTTTTCCTGTCAGTACTTTTGGCTTCGGCATTCGCTGCAGTTTGGCTTCTTCCATTAACCAGTATTCGATATTAAATGCTTCCTGTCTTGGTAATGCAGTGTATTCACTGATTGCTTCTGCACCACGCATGACATTGATCGCATTAATATAAAATTCCGCTGCTACCCGGGCTGTTTGTTTATCCTTAGCAAACGTGAACATTCCGATTCCAGGATACAATATCACTACCGGGTTGGGGTCTCGCATTGCCGGACTATCCGGATGCTTACATCCTGTATAATAATCAGCATACATTTTTCGGTATTCTTCAAAAGCAGGAGTTAACTTTTGTCGAAGCGATTCCGTATTGCTCAAATCTGCATCTGGCGCTATTTCCAGTACAAGCGGACTGATCTTGGTTCTCAGAAAATGATCCGGACAACTGGTACCCATTGGTGCCAAACGGTCAAGGTTAACCGAATTGATAAATTGAAGTACGCGATCATCATCCGTAAAATGCCCTATCATGGAAACCTGGCTGCTACAAAATCCACGAAGAACAGGTGCCAGCGCAGCCGCCTGTTTATTTCGATCAACAATTGAAGCAGCTTTGATTTTTTCACCTCCGAACGGAAGTCCTTTAGCCGTCACTTTTTCTTCAATATACCGGGCACATTGTTCCACCACTTCAAGGGTATTGATATAACATTCAAAAGCAGTTTCTCCCCAGGTAAACAACCCATGTGACCCCAGCATAATTCCCCTTATTCCCGGATTTTCGTTTAGACATTGCCGTAATTTCAATCCAAGATCAAAGCCAGGTCGCTGCCAATCCACCCACCCGATTTTTCCATTGAATAAATCCTCCGTTATCTTCCTGCCATCTTTTGCTGCTGCAATCGCGATGGCTGCATCCGGGTGCAGGTGATCGATGTGCTTAAAGGGCAGGAACGCATGCAGGGGTGTGTCAATAGATGGTGCTTTACTGTTCAGATCATATATGCAATGATTAAACAATTCCACCATCTGGTCCTCCATGTCAATTCCTTTGTAGACGGTTTCCAATTGATGCAGGCGGTTCAGATACAATGCCGCCAATCCGGATTTTTTCAACGTACCAATATCACCTCCGGAGCCTTTCACCCACATCACTTCAGTCTGCTCGCCAGTGAGGGGATCGGGTTGCAAAAGTTTGCAGGAGGTATTACCGCCACCATAGTTGGTTAGTCGCAGATCAGCACCCAATAAATTGGAGCGATATAAAAGCAGTGCAATTTCATCGCCCTCCAGGGAAGCTGCTTTATCTGCATCCCACAAATAGTTAACATATTTAAATTGATCAGTCGCAGTTGTCATATATAAGGTTTCAAATAAATGATCAGGTTCGAATTGAATTGCCATAACCTACTACCAATACGGAAAGTATAATCAGCAGAATTCCGATGATAACATTTTTACGGGCATTTACAGGCGTGCCTTTCCACTCACTAAGAACTAATCCCCATGCATTGGCTACCAATATGATAAAAGCCATATGAAGAATCCAGGAACTCGGACCATTCCCCAATTTGCTTTCACCCATTCCATAAAAGAAAAACTGCAGAAACCAGGTGGTACCTGCCAGTGCACAGAATAACAGATTTTTTGCAATTGGAACGCTTTTGCTGGAATAATCACCGAAGGTCTTATTGCGATAATTTAAAAGCAGGCACCACACCAGATTGGTGGTAAGGCCGCCCCACAATACCACTACATAAGTAACATTATTCTGAAAGAGAAATTCGCCCTGACCAGCATTGGCTGCTTTCCAAATTTCATTCGCCGTGTTTGCCATGGGTTTTCCAGCTTCCAATCCGAAATTAAAGCAGGCACTCAGGATGCCACTGATGATAGAAACCAGTAGTCCAATTCCAAATTTATATTCCTGGTTTGCTGTAGTATTGGTTGCTCCGGATTGAAGAAATTTCTCCTTTTGTGTACCGGCTTTGCCACACCAGATGATGCCGAGAATACAAATCGCCAATCCTGCCAAAATTGTAAGTCCCCAGTAGGTACCGGTTAGCATGCCAATGGTATCCTTGCTTTCACCCGGATTAAACTGGTAATAAATAGCCGGGATAAGGGCGCCGAATACCATACATAATCCCAGGATGATGCTGCTACCTAAAGACACACCCAGATACCGAACACCCAGTCCGTAAGTGAGTCCGCCAATTCCCCAGAGCAGTCCAAAAAAATAGGTAAGTGTAAGCGTTGAGAATTTTGTTTCTGCAATAATTGTTGCAAAATCAGGGATAGTGATCCAGGCAGCCAAAGGCGGAACGATCAGCCAGGAAAACAATCCTCCGATTAACCAGTAGGTTTCCCAGGACCAGCCTTTAACTTTTTTGTACGGTATGTAAAAACTGCCGGAGGCAAATCCCCCAATAAAGTGAAACAGTACTCCTAATATGGCTTGCATACCTTAAAAATACAGGACAGTTGCATTTCAACTGTCCTGCAGTCACCCGACCGGTGGCATCCGCCGCGGCGGAGTGAGGAGTATATCAATTTATGGAATACCGGTAGGTCAGCCCATAGGTGGCAGGGGGCGCAATATGAACCGCACCAAAATCATAGGCATAGGAAATATATTGCTGGTCGGTAATATTGCGGCTCCAGAAATAGAATTCCGAACGTCGCGTATAAATCCCTGCCCTGGCATTCAGCAACTGGTAAGGCGATTGCCGGATGCTGTTCGATAAATTAAAATATTGCTCACCGAGATAGGTCCATTCTCCCCGAACCCTGATACCCATATGTGCTTTGGGAAATACGATCCGCTCATACTGAGCAGCCAGCATAGAAGTAACCGCAGGAGTAAAGATCTGGCGTCTGCCACTCAGGTCCACTTCATCACCATTGCTGGATACCTTGAGTGAGCTGTATTTCGCTCGGGTGGTTCCGAAATTGTAATCAACCTGCAGGCCTTTAAATGGCTTGGAAGAAAGTTCGAATTCAAAACCGCGACTTACCAGTTTGCCGGTATTCCGGGTGATGGTAATTGCATCAGGAAGGACCAGGGTAGGAACCTGGGCATCCGTAAGTTCAGTATAGAATACAGTAATGCCTAACCGCAGTTTACGATTCCATACTTCCTGCCGGAAACCCAATTCCAGGTTCGAGCTGTATTCAGGTTTGTAGGAAAACAATGGAGGTTGGGAGGGATCCGATCCCAGGCTGGTTAAACCACCGGTTCTGAACCCACGGGTGAAATTGGCAAAAAACCTTCCCTGCTCATTCACTTCATAACTAATACCCAATTTTGGAGAAAACGCAGAAAAGCCCGCCTTCGCAGAAGTATCCGGACGGGTAACCATTGGGTCAGCGCCTTCCGGCTGGAATTCTCCCAATACATTCAGCTTCTTGGATTCATAATCATACCGCAATCCTGCCAACACATTCCACTTTTCCGATATCGCATATTCCATCTGACCAAAGAATGCCAGTCCGCGGTTGTTCGCTTCGGAGGTAGTGATGGAAGAAAAATTAGTCATAGGCGCTCCGATCAATCCGGCATCTTCTCCAAAATAAGTAGCCTGTTTAACCGGCGCCTGCTGGGAAAACAGGTAGGCTCCTGCAGTCCAGTTCAATCGGGATGCAGCAGGTGTATTAGTTAACCTGAACTCCTGGGTCCACACGCTAACCTTGTTATATGCTTTGCCATAATCATTGATGATGGAAACCGCATCCAGGGGAGAAAAATCACCATCCAGCGGAGAATTATAGTACCGATAGTTTTTCTGAAAGGCAGTTTGTGAACTGAATAACAGTTTATCAGAACGATGTTGCACAGCCAGGCTCGCATTCTGGGTATTATCAATCATTTTACCCACCGCATTCTGGCTTAGTTTATAAAGTTCTTCCAATGCCGTTTCCACCCCGTTTACGAGGGGGAAAGCGCCCCAGTTGCGGTTATTCTGATGTTTAAAATTCGCAGTAACAGACCAATGCTGATTCACGCGGTATTTGAGAAAATAATTTCCGCTGATAGTTTGCTGTTCATCAAAACTTTTGTTGTTGAACTCGTTGGTATAATACCCATCCCTACCCTGGATCAAAGCTGTTGCTCCAAAATACAAACGATCTTTGACAACCGGTGTCTGAACACCTGCCGTATACCTGAACTGATCATAATTGCCATTGGTCAGTTCTACAAAAGCCCTTGTTTTGTTCGAAGGCTTTTTGGTAATAATATTGATCACACCGCCCATCGCATTACGACCGTACAACGTTCCCTGCGGCCCGCGCAACACTTCAATTCGCTCCACGTCATTGAGTTGGGGGATATAAGTATCCAGGCTGAACTGATTGACGCCATCCACGTACACTGCTACAGCAGGATCATAGGATGTTGTGGTGATTCCACGTATGCCCACTACATTTCTTTCATCACCGGAATGCCCCGCAAAATAATTGGGTATAATACCCGTGAGCTCCCTCGTATTCCATAACCGATACTGATTGATTTCTTTCGCAGATAAAGTGCTGATGCTATACGGAATAGTAGTCAGTCGCTGCTCCTTTTTCTCAGCACTCACAATCACTTCATCCAGTTGCTCAACCGATTCTGTTAACTGAATAGTCAGGTCTGTAACTGCTTGTTTTACCTGTACTTCTTTGGTTGCGATAGCATATCCAATAGCGGTAACTTCCAACAGGTAGTTGCCTGGCGCTAATTGCCGGAACTCAAACTGGCCGGAGGCATCAGTACTTTGGATTTCATCACTGTTCAATAACCGAACAGTTGCCCTGGCAATAGTTCGGTTATTGATATCAGTTATACGTCCGCTCAATGTAAAAGACTGTTGAGCCTGAACAATTGAAGCAAATAATAGAAATGCGGATAAAATCAAAAAGCCAACTCGTTTCATATCGTATCGGATCAAATAATTAATTACCTGTTAATGTCAATCCCTGCAAAGCCAGGGTTGTAAAGCTGCCTTCTCCGGAAGGCTTGCTCACTATGTAAAGTTTATGAATTTTTCCATCAGTTACTGGTTCCAGTTTTCCTGAAAGCATAGTACCGCCAAAACTTCCTGGTTTTACAGCCGGATGACCTGTGGTTCCAAGCTGTATTGTTCCCAGTAATTTACCATCCGGTGCATCCAGCCTTACTTCAAAACCAATCGCCTGCTTCGGTGTTTCCTGCCAGCCTGCTGTAAGCTGTATACCTTTCACTCCTGTCAGATCAATATCAGGAATTGCAAAATGACCAACACCATTCGGAACAATCATCAGCGTCATTCCATTATAATTCATAACCGAATAATCCTTCATATCAGCAGCTTCTGCAAAATTCAGTATAGGATGCCTGAGTGCTGCCTGTGCAGAGGAAGAAAGCGAACGCAAACCAGGTCCGCCTTTATCTGAATATGTGGCAGAGATTACCAAAGCTCCGTTTGGTTTCACCGGCTTTCCTAATGTCGGCTGCAGGCTTCCGGAAACCGGAAGGGATTTCTGTTTGTTTCCGGCATTCAGGGATTGAATCCAGTTTACAATTTTAGCCGCATCTCCGGGCTTCAGATCCGGATGCGCAGGCATTGCTACCTCTCCCCATACGCCTGCGCCACCTTTGATCATCTTGTTGATCAGGTAACTGGCGGCATCCGCCTGGCCAGCATATTTTTTAGCTACTTCAAAATAAGCCGGACCAATCGACTTTTCATTTTCCTTGTGACAGGATTTACAATCCAGCGACTGAATCAGGCTCTTACCAATGATTACATCTGAAACAACCTGGTGACCAAGATTAGCGCCAGCCTTATCAAAACCTTCCACGTAATCTGCAGATATGTATAAGTCTGTTAGATCCTTACCTGCATTCGGATCGTCCGCATCCTTCACCTGCACTTCATACTGCACAGGAATTCCGGGGAAATAAAAGCGTTGATTTCCGGTAAGCATCACCGTTACCTCAGGAGCAATATTGCCGGCATAGAGGGCCGCACCGGCAGATTTGCTGCTTGCTTTTGCAGGATCACTTACTTCTACTGTTATTTCATAGTCGCCTGCTTTTTCATAGGTATGTGTTATAGTAGGCTCCGTTGTTTCCTTGATAACGCCATTACCCAGGTTCCACTTATAGCTTATTTTATCTTTCTCGGGATCTTTCGCCTCCACAGTAGCCTTTACCGTAAGCGGAAGTTTGCCAGAGGTTTTATCAAGTGTAATAGTTCCCACTTTGGGGGCGCGATTGCCTCCATTGTAGTCGATCCGGCCAAGACCCGCATCCGGGTTCTTGCTGAACCAGCCACTTCCATATTCAATGAAATAGAGTTTGCCATCCGGACCAACTTCCATATCTATCATGCTGTTAAAGCGGATATTGGAGAGGAAAGGTTCCATCTTGTCAAAATCTCCATTGGGTAACATGGTCACCGCTTTTACCCAGCCCCTGATCCAGTCGTAAATAATGAGTTTACCATTATAATAATCCGGCAACCTGGTTTCAGCTGGAAAACGATCGGTGTAATATACAGGACCCGCCATTGCATTTCTTCCGCCAGTCATCACTTGCGGGAATTCCGCAGATGCACCATAAGGATACCAGATAAATGCAGACTGGGGAACCGGCAGTTCTTTAATACCTGTATTGTTGCGGGAATTGTTTAACGGCTTATTTACATCAAACTTTACACCGGTAGTTCCCGAACCATAATCATACTCATAGTAGGGTTTGTTATCGGCAATAAAGAAAGGCCATCCGAAATGACCGGCTTTCCTGGCCTGGTTTACTTCATCGTATCCTCTTGGACCACGAGTATCGAAACTGTCCACCCCCGCATCCGGCCCAACTTCACCCCAGTACAGATAACCTGTTTTCTGATCTACAGAAATCCGATAGGGATTGCGGTTACCCTGAACATAAATTTCGGGTCTTGTACCCGGCGTTCCTTTCGGATAAAGATTGCCATCCGGAATTTCATAACTACCATCCTCTTTTACCCAGATACGCAGAATTTTGCCCCGGAGATCATTGGCATTACCGGAAGTTCGACGTGCATCGTATTGCTGATGTCCGGGACGATCATCCAGGGGCGCATAACCATGGCTTACATAGGGTTGTTTGGGTTCATCAAAAGGTGTAGCGTTATCACCAGTTGAAACATAAAGTAATCCATCTTTGTCAAACGCAATGGAGCCACCTGTATGACAGCAGATATTACGATCAGAATGAAACTCCAGCACTACTTTTTCATTTATCAGCGTGTCTTTTTCAAAAGTGAAGCGGGATAAGCGGTTTACGGAAGCTTCGGCCGGACTGTAAAAAATAAACACGTGTTTATTCTTTTCAAAATTAGGATCAGCCTGTAATCCAAGTACTCCTTCTTCTGCGTTTACTCCCGGTGTTTCCGTTTTCCAGTAAGCATTCAGAAAGAGTGCCTGCTTAACAGTTGAATCGCCGGACTTATAATATAGGATTTCGCCCCTTCGTTGTGCAATCAGGATATCCAGGTTAGGCAACACCGTTAGTTCGGTAGGTTCGAAGAATGTGCCATTTACCAGCATGGTTTTAGTAAAGCGATCTTCATCCGGCACCATGGCTGTTTTTGCTTTGGAGTAATCGAGTTTTTTATTTTTTCCAATAGCATATTGTATGCCTCCGAGTAAATGTTTCAGGAAAGCTTCTTCGCCAAAGGATTCTTTGGTATGGCCCAGCGCAGTATAAAAAGCGCGGCCCCCATCATATTCATGATACCAGGACATCGGGTGATCATCACCGTTTTTACCGCCATTATATGTCTTCTCATCAATCTTCATGATTACGGAGACATCTTTATTCATTTTTTTATAGCTATAGAACTCATCCGTTCGTTTCCAGTCGGCAGGCAGGTGTTTGGTTGCTGCATGGTTATTGTCAACCACTTTCAGCACACCTTCCTGCACGTTGGGAAACGTATCAGTAATTCCGGGATGGTCCAGAAAATATCCTCCAACCATTCTGCCGTACCAACCCCAATCATATTCAGTATCAGCAGCAGCATGCACACCCACATAACCACCACCCGCCTGAATATAACGTTCGAAGGCCGCCTCCTGGTAATGGTTTAATACATCACCGGTAGTGCTTAAAAAAACTACAGCGGAATAATTACGAAGACTATCTTCATTAAAATAAGCAGCGTCTCTTGTGGTATCCACATCAAAACCATTTTCTGCACCCAATTTTTGAATGGCAGCCATTCCATCAGGAATGGAATTGTGATAAAATCCGGCTGTTTTACTGAAAACAAGAATTTTCGGTTTACCGGGACGGGAATTACAAGAGGGAAGAAAAATCAGACCTGATACTACCAAAACCAGGATTCCGGCGAAGAATCGTTGCATGCTGTTAAATTAAATTTGTTAAAGCTACCGAATTGATACAGTATTTATTTATACTTTCTAATTGATTAAATCTATTTTTTTAACTTGTTTGCCCTACCATGACATCTGACAATATTTACAGATATATCCAGATTGATGATCGGTCTGTAACACCCAAATACCAGCAACTCATCAGTTCGCTGCTTAAGGCAGTTGAATCAGGAGGCATTACAACCGATTATCCCCTACCGTCCATTAATGAATTAAGTTATGAGCTGGATATTTCCCGAGATACAGCTGAAAAAGCCTACCGGCATCTAAAGCAAATGGGCGTTATCGGCTCTGTGCCCGGAAAGGGTTATTTCATAATCAAAACGGATATTTCCCAAACCATCCGGGTTTTCCTCTTATTCAACAAACTCAGCGCACATAAAAAAATCATCTACGATTCAATAGTATCCATGCTGGGCGAAAAAGCTGCAATTGATTTTTATATCTACAACAACGATTATAGTCTGTTTAAACAACTCCTTCGCAATCTCAAAACAGATTACACACATTGTGTGATCATACCACATTTTCTGGAGGGCGGCGAACTGGCTTACCAGGAAATCAATGCAATAGAAAATGCTCAACTTATCCTTCTTGACAAAAAGATCCAGGGTATTAACCGTCCTTTCGGTGCAGTCTATGAAAATTTTGAACGCGATATTTTTTCCGCCCTCGTGGAAGCGCTTCCTGCTCTCCAGCGTTATGATACCATTAAAATTATTTTTCCTTCCTACACGTATTTTCCGGATGAAATACTAAAAGGATTTCTTCATTTCTGCAGGGAATATGCTTTCCAGTATAAAGTGGTCGCCAACATCCAGGAAGAGACCATTTCAAAAGGAGAGGTGTATATCAACCTGATGGAAGAAGACCTTGTGGTATTATTGGATAAAATTCAGCAAATGCAATGGCAACCCGGGCAGGATGTAGGTATCATCTCCTACAATGAAACACCTCTTAAACGATTTATACTGAACGGCATTACAACTATCTCTACTGATTTCAAAGCAATGGGCGAAGCAACTGCCAGAATGATTATAGACAATCAACTGAGTGAAATTGAAGTACCCTTTAAACTCACCCTGCGTCCATCACTTTGATTATTTCCTCTTCATCGCTTCAGCAATACCTTTTTCTAGAAGGGGTTCCATGATTTGGTATCCGGCTTCCGTAGGATGAATGCCATCTTTTGCCAGGTGAACCGAAAGTCCCTTGCGTTCATCTGCCATCGCAGCAAAATAATCCACATATACCAGTCCCTGTTTTTTGGCATACTCTTTCAACAGTGCATTCAAAGCAACTACTTTACCCGCAGGCTCCTTGCCCGGGCTCCAGGGAAAATCATAGGCCGGTAGCACCGAACAAAGCACCACTTTGATATTGTTTGCTTTCGCTATCTCTGCCATGGAAACAATATTATCAAAGGTCTGTTCAATTGTCATAGGCCCGGTATTTCCCGCAATATCATTTATCCCTGCCAGGATCACTACTACTTTTGGTTTGAGGTTGACAACATCCGGTTTGAAACGTAACAACATCTGTGGTGTGGTTTGTCCGCTTATACCACGGTTGATATAAGGGCGACCTGAAAAGAAACCGGGGCGACTGTTTTTCCATCCTTCCGTAATGGAGTTGCCCATGAACACGACCCGCTGCTCACCAGCTTTTGGTGCACCAATTGCTTCATTGTCTTTCGCAAACCTTCGGAAATTGGCCCAATCATTTTTATTTAAAAGTTCCTGTTCCATGCTGTTCTTTTTCCAACCTTTATAGTCGATATTGGCTTTCCATCCGGTAGGATTTACAGGCCATAGCCAGCCATGCTCTCCCATCCAGTCAGCTACCCTTTCTATCCAGGTATCGGTATGCAGGTTCTGTTTACGCATTCCGAATCCATGTCCGCCTGTTTCATACATATGCAACTCCACCGGCTGTTTTGCTGCCAGCCATTTGTTGTAGATGTCTACACTATGCGGAGCCAGTCCCAGGTTGTCATTCGAAGCTGCAATAACAAATGCCGGCATTGGAACGGATGGCACAGTTGTTTTACCTGGTAATCTTCCTGTGTACGCATAAACCGGAACAATAAAGTCAGGGCGGTTTTTTTCTTCTGCGTTATACGCAACCGACATTGTAACATTACCTCCTGCAGAGAAGCCCATAAAACCAATCCGGTTTTTCGCAATATTGAACTCATCAGCATGCGCACGAACATATTCCACTGCTTTTAGTCCGTCCTCCATAGTCATTGGAAGTACCGTTGCATAATCGTATTTGTCAGCGCCATTCCCTGAAATAGCTTTCCCCATTTCAATGGTAGGTTCATCGGTAAGGCTTTTGACCAATCTATACTTCAATACAAAGGCAGTAACTCCCTTTGTATTTAACCATTTGGCAACATCAATACCTTCACTGTTAATCGAAAGAGCATGAAAGCCTCCGCCTGGAGCTATAATCACCGCCGTGTTGGTGTTATTCCCCGCAGGTGCCGGATATACCGTGATACTGGGTTCCGTAACATTATAAACCACCGGTGTTTGCCAGGAACTATTTTCGAGGTATTTCTCTTCCCAGTTCCAATTTTCAGAACCGGGAGCTCTCCCACTGTATAATTTTATTACCTGCTGCGCATATCCTATACTGTTAGTACATACAAGTATCAGCAGCAAAACAATCAATCGTTGCATAGTGCTAGTGTATTTTGGCACCTAAATATACTTTAAGTTTGACCGTCAACCGGAATTCAATTTCTGCATTCAAACCAGTACCTGCCGGATCCTATGCGAACCGGTATAGTACTGCCGACAGCACTCAATGGTTCCAGATCTGTCCGACCCAATAAAGACTTGCCGGATTCCGAAATGTCTGCAGCAGAAGTAGCCGGACAAAATACAGTAGCAATTGTGTTAGGAGGTACCACTATTTCCATAATGAAGCGGTCTTCTTCATGCTTCCACCCTGCTGCCAATTCTCCATATGCAGTTTGTAAACTCCCTTTAGCGTGAGTTAGCTTTCCACCCGGATGAGGCCTAACAAAAAACTGCTTAAAGCCAGGATGAGCAGGATCAGCCTGGATTCCGGTTATGTGTTCATACATCCATTCCCCAATCGCGCCATAGGCATAATGATTAAAGGAATTCATACCTGCATTCTGAAAACTGCTATCGGGCTTTTGTCCGTCCCAACGCTCCCAAATAGTAGTTGCACCCATCTTTACAGGGTATAACCAGGAAGGATAAGTTTCCTGCAGTAATAAGGTAAAAGCAAGGTCTTCATGCCCGAAACGGGACAATACTTTACACAGGTAAGGAGCGCCAAGAAAACCGGTAGTAAGGTGATTGTCATACGATTTCACATTTTCTGCCAGTCGGTTGGCTGCTTGCTGTCGCATGGATTCGGGTAACATATCAAACTGAAGTGCCAGCACATAAGCAGTTTGGGAGGAAGATACCAGGCGACCGTTGGGTGTTACATATTCCTGCTGAAAAGCTCTTTTGATTTCGTTTAAGAGTGCCCGGTAGTTGGCGGCATCTTCCTTTTTTCCTAATACTTCAGCCGCCTGCATAGTAAGTTGGGTGCTGTATGCGTAGAAACATTGTGCGATCAGGTATTTATCCGTAATAGCTGCACGACCGTCGGTATCATCATCCGGACGATAAAAAAGCCAGTCGCCAAAATGGAAACCTGTATTCCATAAATTTTTATTGCTCTTACTGCTCATGAATTTAATCCAGGCCTGCATGCTTGCGTACTGTTCAGTCAGTGTACGCAGATCGCCATACACTACCCATTGCTGCCAGGGAATGATGGTTGCCGCATCTGCCCATCCTGCAGAGCCAACAGCCCCTTCACCCAGTACATTGGGAACTACAAAAGGAACCGCGCCATTGGAAAGCTGATCCAGTGAAAGATCTTTCAGCCATTTGGAGAAGAAGGCGCGTACATCAAAGTTGAAAGTGGCGGTGCGATAAAAGGCCTGTGCATCGCCCGTCCAGCCAAGTCGCTCATCCCGCTGCGGGCAATCAGTAGGAACATCCAGAAAATTACCCCGCTGACCCCATTGAATATTTTTTTGCAACTGATTGATCAACGGATTCGAGGTTTCAAATTCCCCGGTTTTTTGCATATCGGAGTATAAAACATAGGCAGTATAATCTGCGGGATCAGGATCCTTCGACAAGCCATCAATCTTTATATAACGAAAACCCTGAAACGTAAACTTGGGTTCAAATTCCTCCAAACCATTACCCGATAATACAAACTGATTTAACTGTTTGGCGGAACGCAGATTCTCGGTATAGAAATTTCCTTTTTTATCCAACACTTCAGCGTGATAAATGGAGATAGTGTCACCTTTGTTACCGCGAACTTTCACACGCACCCAGCCCACCATGTTCTGACCAAAATCCAGCACTTTCTCCCCTTTGGGAGTGGTTATAAATTTCACCGGCTGAAATACTTCTCTTTTTCTGATCGGCTCATTCTGGGTAGCAACCAGTGCTTTGGTATATCCTGGCATTAATTTTACCGGCGCCCAATTATGATCATCAAATCCAGGAGCAGCCCATCCTTTCAGCATTCTGTTATTATCAATGATTTCACCATGATAAATTTCAGAGGAACGAACTTCCGCAGTGGAGCTTTTCCATTTTTCGTCGGACAGGATCCAGTCAGTACTGCCATCGCTATAGGTAATTTTCAACTGGTAGAGCAGAGCCAGTTCTTTGCCATAGAAATTATTTTGTCCGGCAAAACCGATATAACTTCTGTACCAGCCGCTACCCAAACTAACACCGGTTACATTTTCGCCGGGCTGCAATAATTCACTCACTTCGTATACCTGGTACTGCAGGCGTTTATCGTAGCTGGTCCAGCCGGGAGATAAATAAGCATCCCCAATTCGTTTACCATTTAATTGCGCTTCATACATACCCAGGGAGGTAATGTATAAATGAGCGGACCTTATTTTTTTCTTTGCCGTACTAAAGGAACGACGAAGAACAGGACTTGGCTTGCCCTCCTCTTCCTTTACAACACCGATCCATTTCGCTTTCCAGAAGCCTGGATCAAAAGCGCCGGTATGCCAGTAAGCCCAATCGCTCCATTTACTTGTTTTGTTTTGCTGATCCCAAACCCTGACTCTCCAGAAATAGGTTTCGCCGGAATTCAATGCCGCTCCTTTATAGGCAACCAGCACCGAACTATCAGAAGCTTGTTTTCCCGATTGCCAAACCTGTTTACCATTGGTAGCACCCTGCCGAACTTCCAGTTCATAGGCAGATTGACGGATTCCCCGTTGTGTGCCTGTTAATTGCCAGCTAAAACGGGGCTGCGGATGATCCACTCCCAGCGGATTGGTAAGGCTTTCTGTCTTAAGATTTGTAATGGCTACCTGTGAAAAAACAGAGGTGCAAAGAAGGAGTAACAGGAAACTCCCTGGTATTCTGGCAATCATATTCAATCGTTGGCTGATTAATTGGCCTAAGTAACAGGGAAAGCGGCAATTTACCGTCCTGAGCTGTGCTGACTACTATTATTTTTCAGCCCAGTAATCGATCACCAATACCTTTTCCAGATGAGGTTTCAATATAGCGCCAAATGCTTTATGATCGGGATGGGGTAAGTAAATTTCGCGGTCCTTTTCCGAATTAAATGTCAGGAAGAAACAATGTGTAAAGCCTTGAGCTAATCCTTCCGGACTATTATTCGTACCCCACTCAAAACCTTTGATTTCCGGTATTTTAGAAGGAAGGGTCCGAAATGCATCTTCCACTTTTTTTATATCAGCCGCGCTGCTACCCGGCTTAAAAGAGAACAGCACCACATGACGAAGTTGCCTGTGATGCTGTTGTTTCGTTTGTGCCTGTATGTTGGTGTTCATTAATACACTGATCAAAAACAGCGTGATTAGTTTATACATATCGGTTTAATTAGGCATAACTGATGCTTACTCCACCGTCCTTCTCATCTTTCAGTAAGATACCTAATTCCTGTAACTGGTTGCGGATTTTATCAGAAGTTGCGAAATCTTTTTTTGATTTGGCCTCTTTCCGGATATCGATCAGCAATTGCAACACACCATCCAGTTTGCCATCCTGTCCGGCTGCGGCCTGTTCATCCTGCAATCCGAAAATATCTTCCAGGTACACTTTAAACGCCTTTTGCATTTTTTCAATGGTGGCTTTAGAAAGTGCATCAGCCGAAACATGTTTATCCTTCATACCGTTGATTACGGGTACCAGTTCAAACATATTAGCCAGGACTTTGGCAGTATTGATATCATCGTTCATGAATTCATCAAATTCATCTACCAGTTTATTGGCTTTTGAATCCAGATCCGCATCGGTTGCTGATGCGCCTCCGGTTGTAAAGCCACTCAATACCTGGTAGGCATCCCATAAGCGGCGCATGCCTTTCTGAGCTGCCTGCAGGGCTTCATTGCCGAAATCAAGTGTACTTCTGTAATGGGTCTGCAGGATAAAGAAACGAACCGTCATCGGGTGATAAGCCTGTTCCAGAAGGGGATGTGTACCGCTGAAAAGTTCGGTCAGTTTGATTACATTGTTATAGCTCTTACCCATTTTCCGGCCATTAATGGTGATCATGTTATTGTGCATCCAGTAACGGGCAGGAACGTGTTTGTTACATATAGTACTTTGAGCTATTTCACTTTCATGATGCGGGAATTGCAAATCCATTCCACCACCATGGATGTCAAACTCTTTGCCCAGGTATTTGGTAGCCATGGCAGAGCATTCGATATGCCAGCCGGGAAAACCTTCACCCCAGGGACTGGCCCAACGCATGATATGCTCAGGCGGAGCAGCCTTCCAAAGAGCGAAATCCTGTTTGTTTTGTTTTTCATCCTGGCCTTCCAGTTCCCGGGTGGTTTCCAGTAGATCTTCCATCACCCGTCCGCTAAGCTTACCATAGGGATACTGCTCTGCATATTTTTTTACATCAAAATAGACAGAACCATTCCGCTCATAGGCGTACCCTTCCGCGATGATCTTTTTAATCATTTCAATCTGCTCCACGATATGTCCGGTTGCTGTTGGCTCTATGGATGGATCGAGCGTATTGAACTGTTTCATCGCCCAGTGGAAGAGATTGGTATACTTGGTGACCAGTTCCATCGGTTCCAGCTTTTCGATCTGGGCCTTGGTTGAGATCTTATCCTCGGCTTCCCGGCCTTCTTCCTCAAAATGGCCGGCATCTGTAATATTCCTTACATAACGTACTTTATATCCCAGGTGAACCAGGTAGCGGTTCAATACATCAAATGTGATATAGGGTCGTGCATGGCCCAGATGGCTTTCACCGCTTACGGTTGGACCGCAGACATACATCCCAACATAACCCGGTACAATGGGCTCAAATACTTCTTTCTGTCTTGTGTAGGAGTTGTAAACTTTCAATTCAGCCATGATCTTATGGATTGCTTGCAAAAATAAAGGGATAACGCTCTTAGGTGGTAAAAGATTATATATTGGGAATTATTTCACTTTGATAACCAGGTGGAATCCGGAAGACGAAAATCCGTAATCAGAGGGAAATGATCTGAGAGCTGGGGATGCGGATTGCGGCACTGGACAATCTCAAATGCCTGATCAAGCAGGGTATAATCGATACGGAGCGTAGGAGAAATAGAAGAATAGGTTCGTCCCACTCCAAACCCCTTTTTAGTAAATGCATCCTGAAAATCTCCCTTTACCCGATTGTACACATAGGAGTGTGGTAGATCGTTAAAGTCGCCTGTAATAATAGCCGGATAGGGGCTCTTATCCAGTTCCTTCCTTACTTTATTTGCCTGATCCTGCCTGAAACCGTATGCCTGCCTGAATTTCCGGAATATACCAACTGATTTAACAAGGGTACTGTCATCCCCTTTTTTTATGTCTTCCAGGCTTTGAAATTCCGTACCAGTAAAAAGCAGGGATTGCAGGTGGGTGGTCATTATACGGACCATCTGGCCATGTATATTCAAATCAGCATAGATATAACTCTCATTTGCCTTCTTTTCTTTAGGCCCATCAAACTTTCCCCGGAAGGTCTTTTTAATGGGAAATTTGGAAAAGATCGCGACCCCATGTTCATAAGCTGTATCCGGCCGGCGATGATCCATTGCATAATAGAAATACCGGAAACCCAGGCTATCGCGGAAAAAAGGGATGTTTTCAGGGAAGCGTTCCGGATCATTTGATTCAAAAAACTCCTGCATACAGAGGATATCCGGATCCTGGATACGGATATAGGCAAAAATCTGCTTGCGTAGGGTCCGGTTGCGTTTGGTGCCAGGTCTCATCTGGCCAAATCGTTCCACATTCCATTGCATAATCCGAACGGTACCCTCCTGTTTCGTTATAACTGAAGGCGCCATCAGGTGAAAAGCAAAAAAAGCATTGATGGATTTCCAGCTAACCACAAGTACAAGCAGGGGAAGGATAAACCATTTGCTCCGTACAACAATCCAGAAAATCAGAATACCAAATAAAACGAGCAGCAGGAAAGCATAGCCAACTCCAAGCAATGCGATATACCAGTATTTCGAAGGAGGCAGAAAGGCGGAGATACAGGCCAGTCCATAGAGCAGGCTTATTATAAACGTCAGCGCTACCAACAGCTTTTTCGAAATTCTGCGCAATGGGAATGGCATTTCCGAAATTACAATTCCTCTTCGTTTGCCGCCCTTTTCAGAATATCTTTTTCTTCGTCGGTTAACATATGATAGCCCTCCTGGTTGATCTTATCCAGTATCTGGTCTATTCGTTGTTGGGTGATATGAGGATATTTTTTAAAGGGTGCCTGACCACTTACTTTGTAGAAGAAATTATCCTTTTTCTTTTTTGTTTTGCGGGAAGGTTTTTCCGGATTAAAGAGATTTTCAAACCAATCGAAAAACTGGTTGATCCAGGTGCTCCAGTCGCGGCCCCGCCGCATTTGGTAGATAAACATAAAACCTGTTGCGCCTCCCGCAATCTGTGCCAGGTAAATCTCTGGCCTGGAAACCGGCATACCCGCAAAGTTTACAATGATATACACTGCAGTAATTATCCAAAGCGGTATTCCTCCGTTGATCATGGGAAAGATGCGGTAATCAGGAGCTACTGAAGTAGTGGCAACTGCCACGGCAAGAATGGAAGCATTGGCTCCCATCATGGTTATACCTGCCATTTGTCCGGCAGGGTGTGGAACAAGGTAATGGGAGATAACAAAAACAATTCCTCCAACCCAGCCACCCAGCAGATATACCGGAACCAGTTTCCGGTTACCAGTCATATCCTGGAGAATGTAACCAAACATCCATAGCCAGAGCATATTGGCCAGTATATGGAAAACATCCACATGTGTAAACATGAAGGTCAGCAGGGTCCAGGGACGGGTGGCCAGTTTTTCAACAGCAGCAGGCATCCTGAACCAATCCAGAACAGTTGGTTCAAAGGAATTCATATTCATCCCGCTCAACTGGTAGATGACATAAATAAATTTGAGCAGCACAAACAGTACTGCGTTTACCACCACCAGGTTCACCAGTGCATTTCCATCAGCTCCCAGCAGCATTCTTCTGCTGCTTCTTTGTTCCTGCAAATTCATCGATTACCCCCCTCTTAATAAAACGTATTACGATTTGTTTTGTTCCAGATCAAGACCAATATAAAACCAGCCAGCGCCCCGCCCAGGTGGGCCCAGTGCGCCACATTATCACCATCCACCCGTGCAAACGCACCAAACAGATCCAATGCCATAAACCCGGGAATCAGGTATTTAGCTTTAATTGGAACCGGTATAAACATCAGCATCAGTTCCGTGTTGGGAAACAGGTAAGCAAATGCAGCCATAATTCCCATGATCGCACCCGATGCGCCAACAGCCAAATTAAAATTCGGATCAATAAACAGTTGCGCTACGCCGGCAGCAATTCCACAGATGATGTAAAAATTAAAAAATCGTTTTGCTCCCCACAAATTTTCCAGGATTGGTCCGAAAATAAACAGGGAAAACATGTTGAAAAAGATATGCATCAGTCCGCCATGCAGAAACATATAGGTTACCAGCTGCCAGATCTTAAAAAAGGGTGATCCTAACGGGAAGAGCGCCCCGTATCGCTCAATCAGATAACCCTGGCCCTGGAAAAGGTATTGCGCTATAAAGACCAGCACATTTGCTATGATGATATTTTTTACTACAGGTGATAATTGCCTCATACTAGTTTCTCCTTTTTAACTGAACTACATTTTCAATATGGTGCGTATGCGGAAACATATCCACCGGTTGCACTTTTGTTACAATATATCCTTCATCCAGCAAACTCAGATCACGTGCCTGGGTGGCGGGATTACAACTCACATATACCACTGTTGGAGCTCCCATTTCCAGGATTTTCTGTACCAGTTTTTCATGCATGCCTGCCCTGGGTGGATCCGTGATGATCACATCCGGTTGACCTTGTGCCTGAAAAAAAGCATCGTTGCAAATATCCACTACATCGCCGGCAAAAAAGGCAGCATGGTGGATTTGATTGAGCGCGGCATTTTCTTTTGCATCCGCGATGGCATCCTCAATTACCTCAACACCAATCACTTTGGCAGCATTCCGGCTAAGAAAAATGCCGATACTGCCGGTACCGCAATACAGGTCATAAACAGTTTCTTTCCCGGATAGTTCGGCGAAATCCCGGGTCACCTGATAGAGCCGTTCCCCTTGCCGGGTATTGGTCTGGAAAAAAGACTTCGGACTGATCTTAAACTGAAAATCCTCGAGTTGTTCCATCGCATACCCTTTGCCGTGGTACACAATCGGCTCCTGGTCGTGTAAGCTATCGTTGAATTTGGTATTTATCGTATACAACAGGGTGGTTATTCCAGGAACCTGCTGCAAGAGGTGGTTCAGCAGCGCTTCACGCTTTTTTTTCTCTTCCCGGCCGAAAACTAAATTTACCATTACTTCCCCGGTCGTAAGTACTCTTATCAGGAGGGTACGCAGAAATCCTTTATGTTCCCGGATATCATAATATTCAAGCTGGTGAGCCGCAGCATAATCTCGGATGGTATTCTTAATGGCATTTGTAGGTTCCGCCATCAGGTGGCAGGTCTTGATATCAATCACTTTATCAAAAAGCCTGGGAACATGAAAACCGAGGGCATTTTCAGGCAGGATCTCTTCCCGGGTGCGTATTTCCTCCGCACTCAGATAACGCCGGTTGCTGGCAGTAAACTCAAGTTTATTCCGGTAATACCGGGTTTGATAACAGCCCAGAATCGGTGCGATCTCAGGAATAGCTACCTTTCCAATCCTCCTTAATTGCTGCTCAACTTCCTGCTGCTTATATAAAAGTTGTTTTTCATATGGCAACATTTGCCATTTACATCCGCCACAAATCCCAAAATGCTCACAGAAGGGCTCTACCCGGTCGGAAGAGAAGCTGTGAAAATGTTCAGCACGTCCCTCTGCCCAGTCTTTTTTGTTTTTACTCAGGCGCACATCAACCACATCGCCGGGCACAGCCCCTTCAATAAATACCACTTTCCCCTCCACCCGGCTCAATGATTTCCCTCCGGCTGCATAGTCTTCAACTGTTAATTTTTCCAGTCGCAGGTTCTTTTTACGCATGCGGCAAAAGTAAACACAATATTATTGTGGCCAATTCGTGAAATTAGCAGTCAATGAAACCAATGAAAAACTGGATCCTGTGCTTCTGTCTGGGAATTTGCGGACAAGCCCTCGCACAATCGGGCAATGCTACCGCTTATGAAATCAAGGTAAGCCTCAATGCCTACCAGAATCAATACCTCTACCTGGCCTATCATTATGGCAAAACCAAGGCCCTGGCGGATTCTGCCCTGGTGCAGGCCAATGGTACCGCAGTATTTAAAGGGAACAAAGCACTGCCTGGGGGTATATACATCATGGTATCTCCCAAAAAAGAATTTCTTTTTGAATTGCTGGTGGACAAAGAACAAAAGTTTGCCGTTCAGGCTGATACGGCCCGATTGCACGATGTAAAATTTACCGGAAGCATTGACAACAATGAGTTCCTGGCTTATACCGGTTTTATCCAAAACCGGGGAAAGGAAATCTTCGCCCTGCAAAAACAGCTGGCTGCTGCTCCTAACAAGAAGGATTCTCTTACGCTGCAAAAGCAGATCGCAGAATTGAATTCGGCTATTCATCAATATCGGTCAAATTATATCAGTAAATCACCCGAAAGTTTTTTAAGCGCTTTGTTTGCGGCGCTCCAGGAACCGGTTATACCACCAGCCGCCCAGCATCCGAAAGGTGTTTACGATACGGCCTGGGCCTATCAGTATTTTAAAGATCATTACTGGGACAATATTAGCTTTAGCGATGAGCGCCTGGTTCGGACACCGTTTTTTGAAGGCCGACTGGAGCGCTATTACCGTAACCTGGTATCACCCGAGCCCGATTCCATCAAAAAGGAAATTGATTATATGCTGCTGTATGCAAGGAGCAGTAAAGACATGTACCGCTTTCTGCTGACCCATTTTGTTCAGAAATATATTCAACCGGAATTCATGGGCCAGGATGCGGTATATGTCCATCTTTTTGAAAAATACATCAATGAAAAACCGGAAGTAGACTGGTTTACGGAGAAATACCGGAAGCACATGACCGACCGTGCCTATTCACTCATGGCCAACCTGATCGGCAACCCGGCCTGGGACCTCCCCCTGGTGGATAGCACTGGTAAACTCAGACCACTATATGAAGTAAAAGCAAGTTACACAGTAATCTGTTTTTGGGATCCAACCTGTGGGCATTGCAAGGAGCTGGTACCCAAACTCGATTCCATGTACCAGGCTAAATGGAAAAGCCAGGGTATCAAAATCTATGGAGTAATGACAGAAGGGGGCAAAGAAAACTGGACAAAGTTTATAAAAGAGCACAAACTGAACGACTGGATCCATGTGTACCAGACACCTGAGCAACGAAAAGAAGAACAGGACGCAGGCAAGCCCAATTACCGCCAGTTGTACGATGTTTACCAGACCCCGGTTTTATACCTGCTGGATGATCAGAAGAGAATCATCGCTAAAAAGCTCACTTACCAACAGTTGGATGAGGTAATCTCGATGAAACAACAAAAGCAAGCTTCCAAATGACCTGGAAAAAATGTTTTTTGCTGCTAACAACTGTTTTGTTGCTGATGCCTGCTATCTCGCACGCACAAACGCTTTTTAGTTACGGAGGTAATGAAGTTCCCAGTCAGGAGTTCCTGGAAGCTTTCAGGAAAAATAATCCAGAAAAAAAAGCGAGCCGCCAGGAATTGGAAGAATACCTGGAACTCTATATCCGGTACCGGTTGAAAGTTCAATGGGCCTACCAGGCTCAATTGGATACGCTACCATCCATACAGATGGAGTGGGAACGATTTCGTAACCAGGTTGCCGGACAGTACGTGACCGACGACAGCACCTTACAGGAATTGATTGATGAGGCTTTAAAACGATCAGCCACTGAACGGTTAATCTCACATATCTATGTTGCGGCCGGCAATGATTCAACTGCTGCGGCAGCTAAAATCAATGCAGCGAAAGCAGCTTTAACCAGGGGGGAACCATTCGAAAAAGTGGCGCTTCAATTCAGTGAAGATCCTTCCGTGCAACAAAATAAAGGATTGATCGGCTGGATTAGTGTGTTTACACTCCCTTATGAGCTGGAAAACCTTGCCTATACTACTTTGTTAAATCAGGTAAGTCCGGTTTATCGTTCTGCATCCGCCTTTCACCTGTTTTACGTACAGAACAGCAGGCCTTCCACCGGAAAAACCAGTATTGCCCAGCTTTTTCTGGAAATCCCGGAAAACGCAGAAGAGGTTATTCGAAAAAAAGCGGATTCGCTCTACCAGCTACTAAAAGCCGGTGCTGATTTTGCGCAACTGGCCTATCAGTTCAGCAATGATAATGCAAGTTATCAGAATGGTGGAGAGCTGTTACCATTCCAGGCGGGAACCTATGACCCGGCATTCGAAGCGGTTGTGTCGAAGCTGGATAAACCCGGTGCGATCAGTGCCCCCTATCGAAGCAGCCAGGGCTTTCATATTATAAAACTATTATCCCGGGAAGCACTACCTGAAAGTACAAACGAAGCATTCAGGGAAGATATCAGAAACAGGGTGCTGGCATCGGATCGCTATCAGAAAGCGAATGAAGCTGCTTACCTGAAAGCAAGAAAGTTGACGGGCTTAAAGATGCTACCGGTAAAGGGCACGCGAAATGCATCCAGTCCTATTGCATCTATCGGCAAGCGGATACTGACCGAAGGTGAGTTTCAGTTATACCGGCAAGACCAGTCGGGCTTAGGTTCTTCCGGTCAAAAACTGCCATCAGAGGAAACGCAAAGAGAGAATTTTATAAGACAACAAGTCATGCAGGAATACCTGCGTAACCTGGAGATGTATCGTCCTGACTTTGCAGCACAGTTAAATGAATTTCGGGAAGGCACCCTCATATTTGAAGCGATGCAGCAGCAAATTTGGGATAAGGCGGCAACCGATGAAAAAGGATTACAGGCTTATTTTACACAACATGCAGCTCGTTACAAATGGAAGGAAAGTTTCCGGGGAGTATTGTTTACCTGTTCTGATCAGGCCACTGCAACCACTCTGTATAATCAGATTAAATTGCAGCCACAGCAATGGAATACCATTTTACCCCGCTTCAGAAATACCGTGCTCGCAGACACTGGTCGTTATGAGTACGATCAGCTACCCTTTCACCTGGATACTATGAAACTGGCAGTCGGTGGGCTTTCCAATCCGCAGCAAATTGAAGATTCGGAACAGTTCGGGTTTGTTTATTGCATAGAAAAATTACCAGCCAATCTGCCCCGCGACTTTGAAAATGCCAGGGGCTATGTACTTAACGATTATCAATTACAACTGGAAGAAGATTGGATTCAGGAACTGAAAAAGACCTATCCGGTAAAAATCAACAAATCGGTTTTGAATAGTCTTAACAGGTAATGGCATGGTTTCTGCGTTTATGCCTAATCGTTAACTTTGACACCCATAAATCAAACACTATCATGAAGAAAATGATTTTAGTGATGGCAGTAGGAGCCATCACAACCGCAGTGAAAGCACAGGACAATAAACTCTATCTGAAAGGCGGTTACAACCTCGCCAATGTAACTGTAACAGGTGATGGCGCAGTAGATGATGCACGGGCGCTTTCCAGTTTCCATGCCGGTTTAATGGTAGATCTTCCCATTGGTGCGGGATTGCTTTCCCTTCAGCCAGGCATTCTTTATACCGGCAAGGGTACTAAAGTAGAGAATGGAAAAAGTACCGATGCAAGCTATTTCAAAGCAACGGCCAATCCCCAGTATATTGAAATCCCGATGAACCTGGTGGTGAACCTTCCTTTGGCTGACAAGGAATCCAAATTCTTTGTAGGTGCAGGTCCTTATGCCGCTATGGGCATCGGAGGGAAGAATAAAGTAGAAGGTAAAGTTTTTGGAGTAGGATTCAAATCTGAGGAAAAAATTGAATTCAGCAATGATGATCCCACTACAACAGGAACCGAAGAAGGTGCCGGAGTTGGCTACATGAAGCGTTTTGACTTTGGCGTAAATGGCACAGCCGGATTCGCTTTTAAAAATGTCTTACTCTCCATCAATTATGGACATGGACTTACAAAAATAAATTCCGGCAGCGATAACGGCGCGGATGATAAACTGAAAAACAGAGTTTGGAGTTTGTCTTTGGGCGTTAGCCTGTAAGGATGTGAGACGTCAGAAGTGAGACGTCTGACGTCTCACATTACACCAGCTCTTTCACCACATTCCAGATCACTTTAGGCTTTCCAAGTGTATAATAATGCAGGACAGGAACGCCTGCTTTTTTTAATTCACGGCTTTGGTTAAGCAGCCATTCGGTACCTACCAGTTCAACATCTGCATCCGATTTACACTTCATAATTTCAGCAGAGAGGTCATCCGGAAGATCCACGTGGAAGGTCCGGGGTAAAATGGTCATCTGCTTTTTGTTGGTAATTGGTTTTAACCCTGGAATAATGGGCACATTGATACCGGCAGCGCGGCAACTCTGAACAAAATCAAAGTATTTCTGGTTGTCAAAGAACATCTGGGTAACCACATATTCGGCACCCGCTTCCACTTTTGCTTTCAGGTAAGCGATATCGGTAGCCTTATTAGGCGCTTCAAAATGTTTTTCGGGATAGCCGGCCACACCCACACAAAAAGTACCTTTTCCAGGATCCTTCACCTCTTCCTCCAGGTAAATGCCATGGTTCAGATCAATAACCTGCTTCAGCAAATCAATTGCATAGCGGTTACCCCCTGGTTCAGGCTCGAAAAAGGTTTCGTTCTTTGCTGCATCCCCTCTTAACACCAGCACATTATCGATTCCCAGGAAGGCGAGGTCAATCAATGCATTCTCCGTTTCTTCCCTGGTAAAACCGCCGCAAATCAGATGTGGTACAGGATCTACATTGTAATGCTGCATGATAGCCGCACAGATACCAACGGTACCGGGGCGTTTTCTCACTTCAATTTTATTAAAACTACCATCCGCCTGCTTTTTGAACATCGTCTCACTTCGATGGTACGTTACATTGATGAATGAAGGTTTGAATTCCATCAGTGGATCAAGGTGGTTGTAAATCGCATTGATGCCCTTTCCCTTCAACGGCGGAAGCACCTCGAATGAAATCAATGTATCTTTCGCCTGGTTTATATGTTCGATTACCTTCATGATTACGCTTGCCTGTTAATAAACTATCTGCAAACTTAGGATGCCGTTAGGATATAACAAGGTATTTTTGCCAAAAGCAGGATCCCTTGAGTTTAGTTATCACCACCAATGAACTGGTAAAGCGATATGCCAGCCGGACTGTTGTAAATCATGTTTCCGTTTCGGTTAAACAGGGCGAAATCGTAGGACTGCTCGGGCCAAACGGTGCCGGCAAAACCACTACCTTTTACATGGTAGTAGGACTGATCAAGCCTGATGAGGGGCGTGTATACCTTGATCAGCGGGATATAACAGAGCTTCCCATGTATAAAAGAGCACAGTTGGGAATCGGCTATCTGCCGCAGGAAGCTTCTGTATTCCGATCCCTTTCTGTGGAAGATAATATCCGCTCAGTACTGGAAATGACTAAACTTACCCGCCAGCAACAAAAGCAAAAACTGGAAGAATTACTGGACGAATTCAGGTTGCACCATGTTCGGAAAAACAATGGCGACAGCCTGAGCGGGGGTGAACGAAGAAGAACGGAGATCGCGCGGGCATTGGCGGTGGATCCGAAATTTATCCTTTTGGATGAACCCTTTGCTGGGGTGGATCCGATCGCGGTAGAAGATATTCAGACGGTGGTAGCCCGTTTAAAGTATAAAAATATTGGCATCCTGATAACCGATCACAATGTAAATGAAACCCTTTCCATCTGTGACCGTGCCTACCTCCTGATTGACGGAAAAATTTTCAAACATGGTACCGCAGAGGAGCTGGCAGAAGACGAACAGGTACGCCGATTGTACTTGGGGCGCAACTTCGAACTCAAACGAAAAGACTATTTGCACGAAGAAGTGATGAAGGGCATCAGCGATTTACCCAAGTTTGAAGACTAATTTTCGTATTTTGCCGCCAGCAGTATGAAACTGATCTCGCCAGCCATATCGAGACTTGCCCGGCTGAGGCTTTGGCAAATTGAGCAGTGGGTTGCCAACCCGGTAGCCGCTCAGCGCGAGGTATTGCAGGAATTAGTGACCTCCGCGCAATACACCGAAATCGGCCGCCAATACGGGTTCAACCGCCTGTTTAACGTCAGGGAATTCAAAAGAACTGTGCCTGTTCATGAGTATGATGACCTGAAGCCTTTCATTGAACGCATGTTGCAGGGAGAAGAAAATCTGCTATGGAATACCCCCATCCGATGGTTTGCAAAAAGCAGTGGTACCACCAGCGATAAAAGCAAATTCATTCCTGTAAGTGATGAAAGCCTGGAAGAAAATCATTACCAGGGCGCCAAAGATGTTTTGACCCTTTATTATGGGCATAATCCCGATTCCGAATTACTTAGCGGTAAAGGATTGGTCATTGGAGGATCCCACCAGGTAAGCCAGGCAACAGAAGAAATCAGTTATGGCGATTTGAGCGCTGTGCTCCTGCAGAATTCACCCTTTTGGGGTCATTGGTTGAGAACTCCCGACTTATCCATTGCTTTAATGGATGAGTGGGAACATAAGATTGAGCAACTGGCGCTCAATACCATTCCTGAAAATGTTACTTCGATTTCAGGAGTTCCTACCTGGACCCTGGTTCTGATGAAGCGCATACTCGAGATGACAGGCAAATCCTGCATCGCAGAAGTTTGGCCCAACCTTGAATTATATATGCACGGCGGAGTTTCATTTGTGCCATACCGTGAGCAATTCAGACAGCTGATCGGAAAAGATATTCAATACCTGGAAATGTACAACGCCAGCGAAGGCTTTTTCGCAGCACAGGATAGTCCGGATGCAGATGGCATGTTATTGTTCACGCGTCACGGAATTTTTTATGAATTCATGCCAATTGAAGAATATGGTAAGAAGTTCCCAAACACGGTTGGATTGAATAAAGTTGAACTGGGCAAGCAATATGCGCCCGTGATCAGTACTACCGGCGGACTCTGGCGATACATCATTGGGGATACCATCCAGTTCAGTTCCCTTGCTCCCTACCGAATCAAGGTAAGTGGAAGACTCAAACACTTTATCAATGCATTTGGTGAAGAAGTGATTGTGGACAATACTGATAAAGCCATTTCCTCGGCCTGCGAAAAAACCGGTGCTTCAGTAAATGACTATACCGCTGCTCCCATCTATTTCAGTCAGCATGGCAACGGTGCCCACGAATGGCTGGTAGAGTTTGAAAAAGAACCGGAAGACCTGGCCCTGTTTGCCTATGAGCTGGATTCGGCACTCAAGAATCTGAACAGCGATTACGAAGCAAAAAGACAAAAAGACATTGCATTACGGATGCCAGTTGTAAAGGCTGTGAAAAAAGGCCTCTTCAACGAATGGCTCCGTTCGCGCGGTAAGCTGGGGGGGCAACATAAAGTTCCCCGTCTTAGTAATGACCGTACCATCCTGGATTCCATCCTTAGTTTTTTGTAGAACCAAATTTGAGGTAAAGGTTTCGCATAATGTAGTAGGGCAATGTGAAATAATTACTGGATACTTTTTTTACTCCTCCAAAATCCAGTTTGAACTGCAACAAACTATCAATTACATCCTTGCTATTGGGCGGTGAATACCCGCCGAAATCATAAACCTCAATTCCTTCATCTTTGAATGCCAGCATATCACGGTAGTGCAGATACTTGTTGGCGCGTCCTATTTTATTACGATCAAAGTTTTCATCAAATCGTTTGGAAGCCGAGTGCATCTGCCTGACAATTTTCTGTTCAGGGTCATATACGTAGGTATGTGCGGCTAAAATTTGTCCGTTTAATTCTGCATAACTAATCCGCAGGGCATCGCCAAAGTAAGCAATCCGTTCATTTGTTTCCGGAGAGAGCCCTTTACTTTTTGCAAACTCATTAAAAAATGCAACAAACTTCGGAATGTTGTTATCGAAATAGCAGATCACCCCATCTTCTTCTGATTTACGAACCTGGGCTTTTACCGTTCGGGCAAAATCATCTAAAATTTTCTCTTTCGATTTGGTCAGATCCAATTCAACCGTATAATTAGCTTCTTTGATCAGGAAGGGATGCCATTTGTCTTCTCTAACATGGTTAAAAGAGTGAATCAAAAATTTGTTCAGTATTCCCGGACGAATGGAAAACCAGTTATCATGCACATTTAGTCCGTAAAATTTTCTAGAGTACCAGACCATGGGTTGTAATTAGGTTTAAGGTTTATTCGATTTAAAAATAGCCAAATTCATAAAACTACCTATTTTCACAGCTAATTTTTAGACGAATGAAACTTCTGGAGAATAAGATCGCAATTGTAACCGGCGCTGCCCGGGGAATTGGAGAAGCCATCGCCCTGAAACTGGCTGAGCAGGGTGCACATATCGCCTTTACGTATGTTAGTGAAAGCAGTGCGGAAAAAGCTGCTGCCCTGGAACAAAAACTGGTCGGATTAGGTGTGAAAGCGAAGGCCTATCGCAGTAATGCGGGCAAATTCGAAGATTGCGAAACCCTGGTAAATGATGTTATAACACAGTTTGGCGGAATTGATATCTGTGTAAACAATGCCGGTATTTCGAAGGATAATCTTTTGCTCAGAATGACTCCTGATCAATGGGATGATGTAATCAATACCAACCTGAAATCGGTTTACAATATGACCAAGCAGGTGATTCGTCCGATGATGAAAGCAAAATCCGGCAGCATTATCAATATGAGCTCTATTATCGGGATGAAGGGAAATGCCGGACAGGCAAGTTATGCTGCCTCCAAAGCCGGGATAATCGGATTTACCAAATCAATTGCGCAGGAATTGGGCAGCCGGAATATTCGTTGTAATGCCATCGCTCCCGGTTTTGTAGAAACAGATATGACGCACTATCTGAAAGAAGGCAGCGGAGCCGATGAATACCTTAAGCAAATACCACTGGGCCGCTTTGGTTCAGCTGAAGAAATTGCCAATGTTACCCTCTTCCTGGCCAGCCCGATGAGTTCTTATGTAACCGGCCAGGTAATCAGCGCCTGCGGTGGTCTCTATCAATAAACTTCTTCACCGGTCGGGTGAAAACCGCCATAGGCAGTTGCCACCCGACCGGTGAAAGGCTTAATCCAACAAAGCGGGTACTGATTTCAACTTATACCCCTTTTGCTGTAACCAATCGATCAATTCTTCCAAACGGCTCCAGGAGGGATCGGGCCTGTCCGGACCAGTGCCAATATGCAATAGCAGCAGGAACCCATTTAAGCCGGATCTGGTCTCCAGATCTTTTATTGAAGTAAAAATTGTTTCAGTGGTTCTGTAATTTTTATCTTGTATACGGGTATAATCTGCCTGACTCAGGGTGCCTGAAGTATTGTTAACCAGGTGACGGCCTAATTGCTTTGTCCACCAAACGATACTATCATTGTACCATTCATAGGAAGGCATGAAGTAAACTGATTGTGAGGGATTAATACCAATCGCCCGCATCGCTTCCTCATTGTTTCGAATATCATTCTGGTACATCTCTTTTGATATCAATAGGCTGTCGCGGTTGGACCAGTCGCAGCACAAGAGGTGCTTATCTCCATGTCCACCCATATAATGTCCGTCTGCTTTTAACTCCCGGATCAGTTTCTGGTGTTTCGGGTTCCGGTAAAAATCACCCGTCAGAAAAAAGGAGGCTTTCACTCCTTTCTTCTTTAGTACCCGCCGGATAGTTGCAGCACCTTCCCCATATTCATGCCCGGTAAAAACCAGTGCCAACTCCTTTCGTGTGCTGTCGCCCCTGGTGATTGCTCCACCCGTCCGGTGGCACCGGACGGGTGGCACCGGACGGGTGGAGTGGAGGAGGATTTCACCAATCTCGCGGAAGAAAGGATAACCGATGGAATCGTATTCATAACGGTTATCATTCAAGATGCCATCACTGTTCACGTAGATCACCCCACTCAACATAAACTCACGGTTGTGGGACTTGTCCAGGATATAGGCCACATCAATCAGGTAACCGTAAGACCAGCCGGTTTTATTGTAGATCCGGATATGATCCGGTACTTTCCTTTTCCCATCGCGGTACAAAAAGAACTTGGAATAACTGTCGAAGAATTCAGTGGTATCAAAAACGGGAAACCTGGATTCCGATGGCAATTCACTGATCGCATCCAGCATTAATTTTCGCGTTTCATCAGATAAACGAAAACGCTGGCGTTCAGGAACGCTGGAAGGAAAGAGAAAGGACTGCAAAACCTGCTGCATATCCCGCAGGGGCATACGATTATGCGTAGTAAAATCAAAAGGCTCCTGCACCAGTGAATCCGACCAGTTGTAATGCGCATTGCCCACCAGTATCCTGCGACTGAAATCAAAAGGGAAAGCACTTTTTCTTGCTGGCTGTTCCATTAGTAAACGGCCATCACTGGTTAACAACTGAACCGCTTCTGTAACACGATGTTGCTCCGGTGTCAATGGTATAAAGCGTCGTGTGATCCGACTACCAGTATAACCCATCTCCTGCAGGCGCAGATTGATCGCCTCCTGCCCCAGGAATTGAAACAATTTATTGTAAGCCAAATTGTCACTAACAATCATCGCTTCCCTAACCAGCTCCAGGAAAGATTTCGTCGCTGAACTATCTGTTTTTAACAAAGTCAGCGGATTTATACCAATAGACTTCAGCGAATCCATCTTTTCCATAGCCATCAATGCCACTGGAAATTTAACCATAGAGGCCGGATTGAAATACAATGAATCACTAACATTCAGATACTGATGTCTGAAAACCGGCTGATTCGAGCTATTTCTGGAAATCTCGGTATAAATCAGTTGATATTGGTAGATCTCAGGATGATCCAATACGTTTTTCAAAACCGGACTGGCAGCTGCCCGGATGCGTTGTTCCAGTGCCACATCGTGCAATCGTTGCTGGGCTTTTATTCCAACACCCAGCAAGCTCATTATCGCGATCATTCCAATCCGGAATTTGAACAGATCCATATTAATTCAAGACTTGATTAAACAGGAAGATAATTATTCCTGTTATTTTTGACCCTTTCTAAGCTTGCTAAAACAGTACACATGAAATTGGTTTCCTACCTAGTAGAAGGACATGATCAGTTGGGTATTTATATTGACGGATACATTTATGCGATGGAAACCCTCCACCCCGAGCTGCCCGGGTCAATGGGTATGTTCCTGCAATATTGGGAGGACTCATACTCGCTTGCATTGAAAGCTGAGGAAATGGTGAAGATGGGACGAATCCCCAAAGAAAGAGGCATTCCCTATGATGCAGCTTATCTCCTTGCACCGGTTCCCTTCCCCACCAGCTGTCGCGACGGCTATGCTTTTCGCCAGCATGTGGCTTCTGCACGCCGGAACAGGAACGTACCTATGATTCCCGAGTTCGATCAATATCCAATCTTTTATTTCACCAATCATACCAGCATCCAGGGTCCAGGTGATATTGTATGTATGCCCGATCATTTTGAACAACTGGATTTTGAACTGGAAGCAGCCATCGTTGTTTGCAAAGCAGGAAGAAACATAAAAGCGGAAGAAGCAGACCAATACATTGGGGGACTAATGATCATGAATGATATGAGTGCACGTCGCCTGCAAATGGAAGAAATGCTGCTTAACCTGGGGCCTGCAAAAGGAAAAGATTTTTCTACGGTGATCGGTCCCTGGCTGGTAACACTCGACGAACTGGAGCCTTTTGAAATTGCGCCAAAACCTGGTCATACCGGCAAGAACTGGAACCTGCGCATGCAATGTCACGTGAATGGCATACAGGTGAGCGATGGAAACCTCGGTGATATGGACTGGACCTTCGCTGAAATCATAGAACGTTGTTCCTATGGAGTGACCTTACATCCCGGTGATGTGATCGGAAGTGGCACCGTTGGAACCGGTTGTTTCCTGGAATTAAACGGAACCGGAAAACTGAATGATCCTAATTATGTAGCACAGTGGCTGAAAGATGGTGATAAAGTGGAGCTAACGATCGACCAGCTTGGTGTATTGAGTAATACCATTGTATCAGAACCCACTGATTATTCTATTCTGGCAAGAAAAAAAACCGGTCATGCAGATTGATTTCAACACACTCACAGCCCCCCAAAAACAACAGTGGCTCCAACATGCAATCGGACCCAGGCCCATTTGTTTTGCCTCTACCATTAGTGCCAAAGGGGAAGTAAATCTGAGTCCCTTTTCCTTTTTTAATATGTTTTCATCCAATCCGCCAATACTGATTTTTTCCCCATCCAGGCGGGTGCGAGATACTACTACCAAACACACACTGCAAAATGTGTTGGAGGTTCCGGAGGTCGTGATCAATATTGTGGACTACAATATAGTACAACAGATGTCGCTTGCAAGTTGTGAATACCCGAAAGGAACCAACGAATTCATCAAGGCAGGCTTTACACCTGAAGCCTCCAGCCTGGTGAAACCTCCAAGAGTGAAGGAAAGTAAGGTGCAACTGGAATGCAAAGTGCTTGAAACAAAAGAACTGGGAACAGAAGGAGGAGCGGGATGCCTGGTCATTTGTGAAGTACTTCGCATGCACGTCGCCGATAGTATACTGAATGAGGCTGGCACCATGATCGATCAGCGAAAACTGGAACTGACAGCCCGCCTGGGCGGCAACTGGTATTGCAAGGTGGATGCTTCCAATTTATTCGAAGTAGAGAAACCCAATACGGAATTGGGTATTGGCGTGGATACACTACCTGCACCCATCCGTAATAGCAGTATTTTGACGGGCAATAATCTCGGGCAATTGGCTAATGTAAGAGCCATTCCGGATGTGGATCCTTCCTTCCATGATGAGCGACTTAAAAATATCTTTCAATATTACTCAGTCACTCCCGATGAAATGGAACTGGAACTGCATCGATATGCCAAAGAATTACTGGATCAGCAAAAAGTTACGGAAGCCTGGCAGGTACTGCTGGCACTGAGTTAACCAAGCATCAAATCCGGGTACAGCAATTCCAGTGAAACACCTTTTGAAGGATAATTATCCATCAGGTAACCGAGAATTTCCGGGATATTATTGCTGTATTGAAGCTCAGTTCTCTGCTCTGTACCAATCCATTTCAAAAATTGGGAACTGAAAGTGTTATCAATTTTATTCAGCACCGGAATACCAACTGTTTCAAGTGCCGCCGCATTACAAAACTGCTCATATTGCCCTTGTATGGGAATCACCATCAATTTCTTACCCAGGTGTAATACTTCCGCAGGTGTTTCAAATCCGGCACCTGTAATTACTCCAAAAGAGTTGATCATACTTTCATTAAAAAGGCGCTGGTTTACCGGCAGCAGCTTTACGTTTTTATGTTCTTCAGGGCGACTTACCTGCCTGGAGAAGACTTCAAACTTAAAGGCGCTGAGTTGCTGAAAAAGCGGTATCAGTGATTGATCACTGTAAGCAGAAAGATATACGGTGATATGTCCCATATTACGGGGACTTGCCTGTAAAATATCCTTTTTAATTACGGGTTCAAAAATAAAGTTGTCATACTTTTTGAAGTGCAGCCCGATATACTGTGAGGCTCTAGCATAATTTTTTAAAAGCCACTCTCCTAAGAAATCCTGCTTAGCAGGTCGCGGTGCCAGATCTGACTGAAAAGCCGCCTGGTGTCCAAGATTCACGGAGGGAACCTTTTTATACAGGCATGCCATCGCCGTAATTGATTCAAAATCATTAATCACTACATCGTAGTTTTCAACCGCCAGGTCTCTAACTTCTTTCCATAACCGAAGTGGATTCAATTGGGAAGCAATTCGATTGTATTGTAAGCCCCCGTTTGTATTGTAAAAAAGACTCAGTCCCTTGCTCCTGTACCGAACCGGTAACTCATTCTGAAGCTGGGCGTTTGCTCCGCTCAGGAACACATCCACTTTTCCATAGCGTTGCAGGTAAGGTAACAATTGTACAGCCCGGCTGATATGACCGTTTCCTGTTGCCTGAACTGCATAAAAAATCTTCATCTGTGTTTTTTTAGGGTTTATATCGCCAGCGATTGCACATAAAAATTCACTTCATCGGTGACGACATTGAGTTCTGTTTTTTCAATTTCCAGTTTACTGTTGGCAAATTGTTTTTCATCGTAGGTATAGATATGCCAGTCGTTCTGGTAAAATTCAAGCGATGTCATATGCTCCACCCAATCGCCACTATTCAGATACATTACTTTCCCTGCTTCCGTTTCCACCAGGCGTTTCTGCGGTTGATGGATATGTCCGCAGATGACAAAATCATATTTTTTCTCAATAGCGATCTCGGCGGCCGTCATTTCAAAATCGTTGATACGGATCACCGCTTTGTTCACACCGGCCATGATGGATTTAGATAAACTGATCCGGTCGCGTCCCAACAGTTTCATTACCGAATTGATCCCCCGATTGAGCAACATCAGAAATCCATATCCATTACTCCCCAGTTTGGCCCAGAATTTCGCTGCGCCACGGGTGGTATTGTCAAATACATCACCGTGAAAGATCCAGGTCATTTTGGAATTGATTTCGATGACCAGTTTGTCGGTAAGTTGGAAATTGCCCATTTCAATTCCGGAATACCGCCGCATGATCTCATCATGGTTTCCGGTTATATAAATCACCCGCGTGCCTTTCGCCATCATGCAGAAAATTTCCTTCACCACCGCCATATGGCTGGCCGGGAAATAATGTTTGCTGAACTGCCAGGCATCAATAATATCACCGTTCAGGATCAGGATCTGGGGGGCAATACTTTTCAGGTAGTTCAGCACTTCCTTTGCTTTAGCTCCGTAAGTGCCCAGGTGGAGATCGGATAATATGGCTACATCAAGGGGACGTCTTTCCATAATGGGTTGTTTATCAAAATTGCTCCATACATATTACCCCCATGTAAACCATGTATTAAAGAATTGTAATGTCTGGCTTTGCAGTGGATGCGTTATTTTTGCGCTTCAAATTTTGGCAGCATGCATTTATCTGAACAAGAACTGATCCGGAGAGAGAAACTGAACCAGTTACAGGAATTGGGTATTGATCCCTATCCTGCTCCCCTTTACCCTGTCAATACCAACGCAGCATATATTAAGAAACATTATAAAGGCGAAGAGAATAAAGCTGATTTCACTGAAGTATGCCTGGCGGGCCGCATCATGAGTGTGCGGGATATGGGAAAAGCCAGTTTTGCAGTTTTGCAGGACAGCACCGGCCGGATCCAGATTTATGTGAGGCGTGATGATATTTGTCCGGGTGAGGATAAGTCCCTTTATGATAAGGTTTGGAAACATCTCACTGACCTTGGGGATATATTTGGCGTGAAAGGATTTGTTTTCACTACCAAAACCGGGGAAACATCCGTACATGTGACAGAGCTCACTATGTTGACCAAATCGCTGAAACCGCTGCCGGTAGTGAAAGAAGCAGATGGCCAAACTTTCGACGAGGTTACGGATCCGGAGTTCAAATACCGCCAGCGATACGCTGATCTGGTGATCAATCCGCAGGTGCGTGATACGTTTGTGAAACGCAGCAAGATGATCAATACCATCCGCGATTTTCTGAATGATCGTGGAGCATTGGAAGTGGATACGCCGGTATTGCAGGCGATTCCCGGTGGTGCAGCGGCACGCCCCTTTATCACACATCACAATGCGTTGGATGTTCCTTTTTATCTGCGTATTGCCAATGAATTATACCTGAAGCGTTGCATCGTTGGAGGGTTCGACTGGGTGTATGAATTCAGCCGGAACTTCCGCAATGAGGGAATGGATCGCACCCATAATCCTGAGTTCACCATCCTGGAATGGTACACTGCCTATAAGGATTACAACTGGATGATGGAAACAACTGAGCAATTACTTGAGCAGGTTGCGATTGCCTTGCATGGTACCACGGAAATTCCGGTGGGTGAAAAAACCATCAGCTTCAAAGCGCCGTTCAAACGCATTTCCATTTTTGATGCTATCAAGGAGAATACAGGAATCGATATCAGTGAAAAGGATGAAGCTGGTTTACGGGAAGTATGTAAACAACTGAAAATTGATGTAGCTCCAACCATAGGAAAAGGCAAACTGATTGATGAGATTTTTGGCGAAACTAGTGAGCACACATATATACAGCCTACTTTTATCATTGATTACCCGGTGGAGATGAGTCCGCTTACCAAAAAACATCGCAGCAAACCCGGACTGGTAGAGCGTTTCGAGCTGATGATCAATGGAAAAGAAATTGCGAATGCCTATTCTGAACTGAATGATCCGATTGATCAGCGGGAACGTTTTGAAGAGCAGGTCAAATTGATGGAGCGGGGTGACGATGAGGCGATGTTCATTGATCAGGATTTTCTCCGTGCACTTGAATATGGCATGCCTCCAACTGCAGGAATAGGCATTGGTATTGATCGACTGTGTATGTTACTGACCAACCAGCCGTCGATTCAGGATGTGCTGTTGTTCCCGCAGATGAGGCCGGAAGGGATAAGTGAAAGGTGAAACGTGAGAGGTGAAAGGATGTTCTCTTCTTTCACGTTTCACCTTTCACCTTTCACGTTGTCATACAAACAAATCATTCATCAGCTTCTGATTCGGATTCACGGCATATTTGGCGAAATCCGTGATGCCTTCCGCGGAAAGGACTTCTTCGTCAATGAAGAAATTTCCAGTGCACTCGAAGGAAGGGCGTTGCAGAATGTAATAAGCAGCATCCGCTACAATTTCAGGAGTGCGGCTCCTTTGCATCAGAAAATCACCTCCCAACAGGTTTTCAACCGCAGCTGTTGCAATCGTGGTTTTAGGCCAGAGGGCGTTTGCGGCAATGCGATGAGGCTTTAATTCTTCTGCCAATCCGAATACCACCATGCTCATTCCATATTTGCTCATCGTGTACGCAAGATGGGGAGCAAACCAGCGGGGATCCATGTTAAGTGGTGGCGAGAGGTTCAGGATATGCGGGTTGTGCGATTTCTTCAGGTGAGGTATACAGGCTTTGGACACGAGGAAGGTTCCCCGTACATTGATCCCATGCATCAGGTCCCAGCGCTTGGCCTCCGTTTGTTCTGTTGGAGTCAGGCTGATCGCACTGGCATTGTTAATAAGGATATCAATGCCGCCGAATTCGGTAACTGTAGACTGAACCGCCTGTTCAATACTCTCTTCAAAACGGATATCCGCTTGCAGGGGAAGTACTTTTCCCGCACCCGCAGCCTTTATTTCTTCAGCAGCCGTAAAAATGGTTCCTTCCAGTTTGGGATGCGGTTCTGCGGTTTTTGCGGCAATTGCAATATTGGCTCCATCTGCGGCTAATCGCATGGCGATGGCCTTTCCAATACCCCTGGAACCGCCCGTAATCAAGATGTTTTTATTCTTAAATGACATGACAAATCGTTTATTTTCAAGATACTAACGAAAGTTAGGTGAGTTCTACCAGATTTCCTTTCGTAATTCTACGAAATCTCCAGTAAATCATGAAGCAGGCAAATTCAGCAATAGCCCTCTTGTGCAGGTTGTGGGTGGTTTATACTTTTGTTATGTCAGTGATCGATATCAAATCACCCAAATCCTAAAGAAAAACCAGACCGATGTAAATCGGACTTCCAAGATCCAAAAAAAACCAAGTATCCAAGATCCTAAAGGCGAAAGCCGAAAAACCAAGAGCATCACAATATCCAAGAAAAGACCAAGTATCCAATTATCCGGTAGAAAGACCAAGAAAAAACCAATGTTCCGAAGAAAGACCAAGTGATTCGATCTCGTTGACCTGACAAAGTAGTAAGTTTTTAGAATCCAGTATCAAATCCAATTCCTAAAGAATGACCACGTCCTGAAAAAAATTTGTACCTATCGATGGCCGAGACCCGTTGGTTCTGAACGTACAAAGAATTAAAAGCCCGATGCAGTCCATTGCATCGGGTTTTTTATTTGCTCACCCGTCCGGTGGCACCGGACGGGTGGATTATGCGAGGTTGAGGAAGGGCTTATTTCCCATGATTTCGTCAATTTTTGCGAGTACTTCCGGAGTCAATAATGGTAACACATCCAGCGCTTTCAGGTTATCGACCAGCTGTTCTTTGCGGGTGGCTCCAAGTATGGCAGTAGTTGTATTCGGGTTGGCCAGGGTCCAGGCGATCGCAAGGTTACCAATGGAAACTCCCAATTCACCTGCCAGTTCATTCAATTTTTTCAGTTTCGCGATTTTTTCCTCCTGCAGCCAGCGATCCCGAAGCCATTCAAATCCTTCCAGCCCCAGTCGGCTGCCTTCGGGTGTACCCTGCAGGTATTTTCCTGTGAGGAAACCCGCCGCCAGCGGACTCCAGATCGTAGTTCCCATTCCTACATTCTGAAACACAGGCAGGTAATCCTGTTCCATCTTCATACGCTCAAAGAGGTTATACTGAGGTTGCTCCACAACCGGACCGATCAGCCGGTATTGCTGTGCTACCCTATGCGCCTCCATGATTTCCGCACCACTCCACATGCTTGTACCCCAATAGAGTATCTTACCCTGGGTAATCAGGTTGTGCATGGTCCAAACCACTTCTTCAATAGGAACAGCCGGGTCCGGACGGTGACAGAAATAAAGATCCAGGTAATCGGTCTGGAGTCGGTCCATGGCCTCGTGACAGGCTTCCACAATATGTTTTCGGCTCAGGCCCGTTTGATTGGGTTTATTCTCTTTACGCCATCCAAAAAATACTTTGCTGGACAACACATAAGAACTACGATCCCAATCTTTGGTTTTAAGTACCCGACCCATCATTTTTTCACTCTCACCAAGCGCATATCCCTCTGCATTATCAAAGAAATTAATTCCCTGTTCGTAGGCAATGCTCATCAGTTCATCGGCAGTAGCATCCCCAATTTGCTTGTGAAAACTTACCCAGCTACCAAAACTGAGTGCACTGAGTTGAAGGCCGGTTCGGCCCATGCGACGGTATATCATGAATTGCGATTTAATTTTCTTTTTTTGGCAGAACCGATGGTGTTGGTTCAGCCACCGGAGGGGTGGGCGATTGACCCGTCGGGCGGGCAGGTGCAACATTCAGGGAATCGGTGGCAACGCCGGTTGAGTCTGTCAGGGTTGCGGGGCCGAATCCTCCTTTAGGTACCATCACCTGACCCGTGATTTGTTTGATCAGGTACCAGTTGAACGACTGATCCGCCTCCAGTCCTTTCCCAAAGATAATTTTATCCGGCTGGTGGATCTGAACATCTTTATCCGTGTAGAACATTTCTTTGTTCTGATCCCACCATAGTTCCTCACATTTCAACGTGTCTTTACGGTTATTGAACACCAGCACACTATCACGTAAAAAAACTTTCTCTTCGGTCTCCCGGTAGCGGCCATACTTGGAAAACAGTTCACTTTGAACCTGGATACTATCGTTATAAAAATCCACGTGTAAACTGTTGGGAAATTCGATATAAGGAGAATCGGTCTGATACCGGTTCATGACAGGTGCCGTTAATTTAGCTTTCATCTTTCCTCCCTGGCTCAGATAACTTTCAATGAATTTGGCTTCTTCAACAGCAATCCGACTTTTGGAAAGTGCTGCCAGTTCTTCCTGGCTGTTTTCACAGGCTGTCAGCAGCAGGCCAAAAAAAAGACAGCACCCTAACAGTGCTGTTAATTTTGACTTGCTTATATCGTGAAAAAAATTAGTCATATTTCCGCTTCACGAACCAGAGATCACTAAGGGTAGCGCCAAGTGAGATCCGGAACATATTTTCCTGGAGGCGTGTTTCAGGGGTACCCCTCCTTCCAAATTCAACACCCAGGTTCAACATGGTATACTGATTACTGAATCGGTTTGGCCGAACGGGAAAACCAAATCCCATGGTTACTGTGTATTGTTTCAACTCTTCACCTCCATACCGGATATAATCGGTCCCGAGATTAAAGCCGGCCCGGTAAGTTACCCTTCCCCAATAATTTGAACCATAGGCACTCGGAATGAACTGCCCGCCAATACGAAACATATAAGTTGAACCAACCGAATCTTTGGCATCATAGAGCCGGAAGTCATCCCATGAAGTGGTGGAATACTCCGCACCCATCATCCATTTGTCCTGTCGTTCAATGGTGAAACCACCGGAATAAGTAGTAGGAAAAATAACGGTACCCTGCACACCTTCTTCGCGGTAAACAGAATCCCGGATAAAAGTTCCTCCGGAAGCATCATATTCGAAGGTTTCCCGGATGATATCTCTGTTCGCGTTGTATTCACTGGAGAAAGTGGCCGTTGCTCCCAATACCAATCTTATATCCTTACTGAGTTTAGCCCGGTACTGAATACCCGTATTAATTGACAATCCACCAAAATTGATCTTGGTCTGGTAATTCCCCTTGTAATAAACCACACTGTCATTTATAAAGGATTTCCGGGTTCCGAAGTCCTTGGTACCGAAGAAATAACCCAGGTTGGCTCCAATACTGAAATTTCCAAAGCCTTTACCCAATCCCATATAAGCCTGATAAGATCCGCCCTTACCCTGGTAAAGCGTTAAGGTTGAATCAATACTGTTTCCAGTTTCAGGATTGATTTCACGTCCGTACGACTGAATCTGGTAGTTGATCCTGCTGATGGGTCTGAGTCCCAAAACCATAGAAAAATTCCGTTTCCGACTGATTGGTACCCCTAACTGGAGGTAGGATATATTGGCAAAGGTGGCTTTGTATTTTTCGATAACATTCCGCTCCTGTAATACCTGGTTTTCCACTTCAAAGCCTATATCGAAGGAGGTAGTTCTCAGTCGCGCATAGGAAGCGGGGTTCAGAAAGTTGATGGATTGGGGTTTGAGGTAGCGGGGAACACCCTGTTTTACATCATAACGTTCATCAAAATCAACATAACCGGTGGTAAGACCGCCCATTCCTCTGGTCACGATCGGGGTGGATGGTACCAGGTTACCCCAGCCATAACGGGAGTACGGAGAGTTTTCCTGGGCATTGGTCACCATCCCACAAAACAGCAGTACGGTTAAGAGCAGAAGGTTTATTGGTTGTTTAATTACACTCACTGATCGCATACAGTCCTTTAAAGATTAAATTCTGGTCGGCAAATATCTTGTTTTTTAGGTGGGGGACAAAATAGGCCGAATTACCCCCGGTTAACAGCACGTTAAAGTTCCCATACCTTTCTTTGTAGGCATCAATGAAGCCATCGATCTCTTTGGCCATGCCCAGAATCACGCCGCTGGTGATATTGGTGACCGTATCATAACCCACCAGGGGGAAATTCCAGTCTTCCTTAACCAGTGGCAGAAGGGCCGTATAATCTTTCAGGCTGCGAAACCGCATTTCCATACCGGGAGAAATACCTCCGCCCAGGAATTCATAGTTCCGGTTTACAAAATTGTAGGTAATGGCCGTGCCAAGGGCGATGGCCAGGTTGTTTTTTCCAGGGAAAAGATTAACGGAGGCAGCCACCAATGCAAGACGGTCTGCTCCGATTGTTTCTGGTTTTCCAACCGGTGTGGTAAAAGGCAGCCTTGTAAGGTGGGAAAGCTTATGAAAATGAGCCTTTTCTGCGAAAAGAACCTCCAACGAAGGCGGATGATTCATGACAGAAGAGAGAATGATTTTCTCAGCGGGAAATTCCTCCAGCAGGGGTGCAATCGCAGCAGGTTCAAGACTTTCCAATAAACGGACACCTGAAAATTCACCATTGGTGAAAATGGCCATTTTCTGGCGGGTATTTCCAAAATCAAAACAAAGCGTAATGCGCGCCATAAGGGTGTTCGCTGGATTTACAACTCAAAATCGAGCGAAGATAGGTTTTTAAAATGGCCGTTGAGTTTAACTTTTTCCTTGAGCTGTTCCATCTCCGCCAGTACCGGTAATACCTTGGCAAGGTGGCGCTTTAGGTATTCCTGTCGCTGCAATTCATGCAGCAGACTGAGTAATTCATATTCTTCCTGTACGGAAAGTCCGGCATGATGCGCCACATCATAACTAACCAATAGCTCATCCGGCTTATTAAATTTTTTATCCAGTTTAAGAACCTGATGCAATTCCCGGATACTGCTGATCAATTTTCGCATCAGCTCGGGATTACCCCTACCCTCTACGTTTTGGGGATAATGAACGATGGCGCCGCTATACAGTTTATCGGGAATGGATTTCACCACTTCCAGCACTTTAAAAACGGTGAGTCCTTCCGTTTCAATATCCATTTCTCCGTTGTCGTATAACTTGCTGACCTTTTTCACTCTGACCAGGGTTCCCCATTCACCAAGTTGATTATTAAGCACGGTTGGAATGCCAAACAATTTATTGTCGGCCACACATTCCTGGATCAGCTGTTTATAGCGAGGTTCAAAAATATGGAGGTTCAATTGTTCACCCGGAAACACCACGATACCAAGGGGAAATATCGGAACAAAATTGGTCATAAGCGTAAAGCAAACAATATTAAGAACAAAAGGCGATTCAAACCCGGATTCTGCAAGATTATCTACCTTCATCCTATGTGGGATCAACTTTTGTCAAAGATTTTACACGGCGATATTAAAAGCATTGCACGCTGCATTTCACTGATCGAAAATGAAGTTCCCGGTTATGAAGAATTACTGAAAGCATTACCGCACCATACCACTCCGATTATAGGAATAACCGGACCTCCGGGAGCCGGAAAATCAACCCTCGTGGATGCCCTGATCGGAGCACTGGTGAAGGAGGAAAAATCAGTAGCTGTTTTGTGTGTGGACCCCTCCTCCCCCTTCCATCTGGGTGCTGTACTCGGTGACCGGATCCGGATGAGCAGCTGGTACAATCATCCATCGGTTTTTATCCGATCGCTCGCTACACGGGGTTCATTGGGAGGACTCCATCCCCATATAATTGAGATCACCGAACTGCTGAAAGTAACTCCGTTTGATTATATACTGGTGGAGACAGTAGGGGTAGGACAAAGTGAAATCGAAATAGTCGGATTGGCAGATTGTACCACTGTCGTATTGGTTCCGGAAGCCGGTGATGAAATCCAGACCATGAAAGCAGGGCTCATGGAAATTGCAGATATTTTTATTGTAAATAAAGCAGACCGGCCGGATGCGGATTTGTTCCTTCGCAATCTCCGCAGCATGCTTGCACCCAGTTTCAGCAGGCACTCCACGGAAGTACCAATAATCAAAACAATTGCATCTCAAAAGCAGGGCATATCCGACTGGCTGCAGGCTATCGAAGCACATCTTGCCAAACACAAGGAACCAGATAAGCGTGCCTGGCTACTTGCTGAACGAGCCTATCATCTCATAGAACGCAACCGCATGAAAGATGTAAATAAACAACGTCTGAAAGAAGCCATTGAAGACTTACAAAGGCGGCATGCGTTCAATTTGTATCAGTTTGTGCAGCAATTCTAAAACGTGAAAGGTGAAAAGTGAAAGGTGAAAGTATGTGAAAGGTGAGAAGTGAGAAGTGAGAAGCAAGAGGGTTCCCTCTTTCACCTTTCACCTTTCACCTTTCACTTCCTCATTCGCATCCTATAGGTGCCCCGGGAGGTATCACCGCATGCTGCGTAGGTTTTGCTTTATCCGGGGCTTTCATTCGTTCCAGTGTGTAATTATAATGGGCTTTTAAAGACGGATCCGTTGTGTTTTTTAAGGAAGATTCCAGCCATTCTTTTAAGTCCCTGACTACTGCAGCACCCCGGGCTCGCGCCGGAATGGATAAGGATTCATTGACCGACCAGTTTAGCAGGTAGGTAAGTAATACCTGTTCTGTTTGTTGCTGGATCATTGCCTCTATTCCAGATCTGCGGTTAGCCTTGAACGTTAGCTCAATTAATTTCGTTGCCATTTCTCCTGCGGAAAGTCCTCCCTGTTGTCCCTGGATTTCCATTCGATTGATGCGATCCGGATGAAAAAGAAATGAAAATGGCAGATCAGCCGCCGTTTCTGCAGGTGCGAGCGGATCGAAATTTAGTCCACTTCGCTTGGTAAATAATTCGCGCGAGGCACTATACCCCGCCGGCCTTGGTGGAATCAATTGCAAAATCTTATCAGGTATTCTCAGTGCTGCAGGATCAATGGTTTGCGCGATGGCATCCAGTGCTTTTAGTTGCTCTTCTTTTGTTACCATCTTCATGGCCGGAGAACCATCCCCTTTAACAGCATAACTATAATAAACACCCCCCAGCAATTTGGTGGCAGCCTCCACCTGGTACCGATGATAAAAATATACCGGTACCAAAACATCTTCCAGCATGGCCATGGGAGTACCATTTTGGATGGAATTGGATCCAAATGCATCCAGTGCTTTTGCCCTGACCTTCATCACTTCATTCAGTTCAGTTACAGCATCGGTTCCATTATCCCACAAATGCGCCTGCGGATGCGAACCACCGGGTGCTCTGGCATCGCGGTCGGCGATGAACAGCAGTCCTTTTGCTGAACCATCCCGTAAAATTTTATCAAGGGCTGTATTTTCATTGGTATTATCTGCAAACTGCGAATATCCATAAGCGATAGCAAGCTTATCCCATTCGCCAATTTTGGTATCATAGACTTCACTCATGTCAATCGTACCTTTGGCAGTTAACCGGATGAGCGGATGTGGGTAATCCATCACACTGGCCCTGTTGTTGACACTGGAGGCATAGTTGTGCATGATTCCCAGTGTATGTCCCACTTCATGCGCCGCTAATTGTCTTAATCTGGCCAGTGCCATTGACAACATTTTATCATCAGCAGGTGCTCCCTTTTCAAAAGGAGCCAGCAATCCCTGGGCAATCAGATAATCCTGTCGGACCCTCAACGAACCTAGGGTAACATTGCCTTTGATAATTTCTCCCGTACGGGGATCCGTAACCGATGCGCCATAACTCCAGCCGCGGGTAGAACGATGCACCCAATTGATCATGTTATAACGGAGATCCATAGGGTCTGCACCTTCCGGAAGCAGTTCCACCCGGAATGCATTTTTGAATCCGGCTGCCTCAAAAGCTTCATTCCACCAGCGGGCACCATCCAGTAATGCGGAGCGGATTGGTTCGGGTGTGCCATTATCCAGGTAATAAACGATTGGCTTTACGGGCTCACTGATGGCTGCTTTGGGATTCTTTTTTTGCAGACGGTGTCGCCTGATAAAGTATTTTTCAATGGGTTCCGAAACAGGAGAACTGTAATCATAATAGGAAATCGGAAAATAACCTGCACGCGGATCAAAGGCTCTTGGCTTGTAACCTTCATCCGGCAATTCAACAAAAGAATGATGCATGCGAAGGGTTATGGCATCCGGGTTGGCAGCTACAGACCGCACATGGGATCCCACTTCACCATCATTATTAACGAGTGTTACAGTTGCTTCCAGTTCTGTGTTTTTCGGAAAGTTCTTTACCGCTTCGAAAAAAATACCGCTCCGGGTTTTATCTGTAATAAATGTTCCCTGTTTGGCAGAGCGTATACGGGTACCTGCTTTCATGGCATCCCGTAACAGAAAATCAGTAGCATCCACCAGGTAGGTATTGCCTGTTGCTGCTTCTATAGGGAAGCCCCATACGATTGATGAAGCAAAGGATTCTTCTACCGCTTTTCGTTCCAGCGCATCTTTACTAGTTGCACGGTAGTCATAGTTGGGTTGATATAAAAACAATTTTTTCCCATTCCGCTTAAAACGGATTAGATGCTGAGAACCAAGCAGCCCACGATCCAGCCCGATATCATTGGATCCCAATCCGGCTGGTAACGAAACGCAGTAAAGAATTTCCTGATCTCGTTCCGTTATTTCCAGCCAGATTTTTCCATTGTCTTTATCTATATAAAAGGGGATAAACCCTGCGGCTTTGTCAAGACCTTTTGTTTTTTCTTCGATGGAGGGAAGAGCCTGTCCCAATGAAAACAATGGAATCAGCAGCAGCAAAAAAATGCGCATGAGGGTGTGTGTTTTACTAAAATTAAGGAAACAAGGAGACAAAGGAGGCAAGGAAGAAAGGAGAAAGGAAGGGGGAGGTATGGGAAAGGAATCGCGGGAGCAGTAGAGGGAGGGGGCGGGAGGCAGGGAAGAAAGGGGGAATGGAAGACGGAGGAAAGGAAGATGACGCAAGTATCAGAACATATCACGATTGGATTTCCACCAACGATAACCAATGAAACCCATCAGTGCAAGAGGGGTAGCAGCCAGGTAAATGATCCCGGAGTTAAGAGCTTTAGCTGGCTTTTCGCCCATTTGCTGGGCTGTTTTTGTACAAATAGAGCACTGTGCTTCAGCTACATTGGAAAGCACTACCACCAAGTAGAGTATCATTATCCATCTCACCAATCGCATAACACAAATTTTAGCAAATTTAGGGAAGCTTTTCCAATGGCCGATTATTTGCTTAACACCGGAGCGTTAAACACCGCATTCATCTTCATAAAATTGGTGTTTTCTTTCATCAGGGTTGAATTTACTGTGTAAGTTCCATTTTCAGTTACACTGTATTGAAGCAGCAGATCCGTAGCCGGGAATTGACCTGGATCAATCACATGTAAAAATTTTACCTGCGAACTGGACACCAGTTCCACCGGTTTTTCGAGTGCCTGTTGCAGTATCTCCTGAACCAGTTGAATCATACATACACCTGGCACTACCGGCTGCCCGGGAAAATGACCCTGAAAAATGGGATGTGTTGCATTCCATAATAGTCCGGCTTTAACCATCCCATCCCCTTTTTCCAGAGCATGTATGGTGAAAAATTCACCTGTGAGTATCATCGCTCGAGTTTTTTGAGTGCTATATTGAATGAAAAATTCAGATGTCTTATCTGTATTGAGTCCGGATTGCCAATACCCCGGTAGAAATAATTCAATCGCACTAATGGTTTTCTTGTAGAAGATAACTCTGCACCTACCAAATGTTGACAATTTTTATCCGTCAAATACCAGGCCTGTTTTTTGCCTTTTGAATATCCGTGATAAAGATAGTTTCCGTGTTCAAGGATTCTTTCGGGTATTTTTCCCCTCTCCTGCATAAGCAGGATTTCAAAATCCTGTCGCAATGCGGATATCACAGGTTTTCTGTTTAATTTTTTGAGGATAGCAACGACTTTAAATTCACCATTTTCCCTGAATTCAAAATCAAAAAACTTCACACCCATTTCTGTAGAAAAAACGATCCTGGTGGAAGTATCCGGCATCTTTTTAATCAGTAATAATCCACCCAGTGATCTACCGGTGATGTCTACCTGCGCTTTGTATAACTCGTTCTGGAAATGGGGACCCAGTTCCATCAAACAATTCTCTTTCGCAGAAACTGGCGTATAACTGTTGTAGATTGAACGGCAACTACTCATGACCGTTACAAGCATTATCAGCAAAAACAACTTATTTGTACTGAAAAACCGCATCGGGGATCACCTGGTTGATTACCTTGTTCTGAAAACTGATCAGGGTATTATCGCCCCCCTTTTCTATCATATTGATACTGGCCACCGAGTAATCTTTCCGATCAATCGTTACCAATATGGTTGAAAAAAAATCCTGCATATCCCTGGTTACGGGAACCATTTCCACCAGGTACTGCGATTTGTTTTCGAATGCCTTCACATTGAAATCAGGATTCGTAAAAACCGTACCCTGCACACAATCAATTGTTAATTGATTGATTTTCTGAAATAGCTTATTGGAACGGGCTGACACTTTGTTTTCCTTTTGCCCGTCTTTAATATAAATATTCTTACCATTTATAATCATCAGGTATTGAAAAGGATGTTGGTATTCCATGCGTACCTGCGTTTCCTTTCGAAACCAGAATTTACCCTTCGAAATAATTTTTTCTGCCAGAAGACTCAGATTTTTCTCCTGCGTGAAATCAGCCTGGATCGAATTTACCTGGGCCGACTTAGCCGAAAAAGCGGATTTAAACGATCCAAGATCCGGTATGGCTGTATACCCTTTATGCTGAGCATTCACCGTAGTTGCTGTGACAACCAGTATGAATAGAATTAATTTACGCATACACATCTTCGTTAATCAGTTGATCAATTGGTACAATTTCATAACCCCTTGCTCTTACACCCTGTAGAAATTCCGGAAGAATCGCTGCAGTTATTGCCATGGTATCGTGAAACAATAGGATGGCACCCGGCCTAAGTTCCTTCCACAATTTTTCCAATAATTTCTTCTCATCTTTCGCTACCGTATCCAAAGACCGGATATTCCAGCCAATGGTTGTCATACCCGTTTTTTTTACTGCCTTCGCAAGATTAGGATTGGTTACTCCATAAGGCGGACGAAAATAGGCTGGCTTGCTTTTCGTGGCAGCGTAAATCAGCCTGTTGGTTTGCTCCAGTTCTTCCTTCATGCGTGCCGACGAATACAGATCAAACAAGGCATGATGGCTGTAACTGTGATTCCCGATGGTATGCCCCTGTTCCACGATCCTACTGGCCAGATCGGGATACTGTTCCACCCTTTTTCCGATACAGAAAAAACAGGCTGGCACATTGGCGACAGCCAGGCTATCCAGAATAGCTGCTGTATACTCCGGCAACGGACCGTCATCAAAACTGATAGCAATTTGCCTGCCTTCAGTTTTTCCACTGCAAATTGCCGGCATGTAGAATTGTGAAGATATCCGGATACTGCCCCAAACCAACCCGCCTATATAGACAAATATTACTACAACCCCTACCCATACCGGTAGCCCGATTAACCAAATCGCTAACAAGGCAAGTAACACCAGTGCCGAACTTCTTTTAAAGGTCAGCATGCGGACAGTAAAATAAATGAATGATAACCGGATGGATCTGCCTGGTAAACAAGTATCCTCCTGGGCGAAAGAAGCTGCCATCCTTCAACTTCCACTTTGCCAGCTTTCAACCACCAGGCTGCCAGCCAGGTTGCAAATGCAGTGGCGGTAGGATAGACCCCACAATATTTTTTATAACGAATTACAGACAGACCTCCTCCCAATATAGATGAAACTTTCGCATATTGATCCGCGTTATAATCCATCTCTTCCTCCCCGGATAGCAATACATCAATTTGTCCGGATGCCTCTTGCTCCAAAGTTGTAGCTAGTTCCTGAAGCTCTTGAGGACCAGGATCAAATAGTGTATAAACCCGATCAACCCTGGCCCAGCTTTTCTCTGACGCGGTATCCGTTACCAGATAATAGGCAGCACCTTCTCCTCCCGCCTGGTGACGATACAGGCCAAATCGTTCCAGGAGCCCGTAACTGTAATCGGTCAGTTCGTCTGCGGCACCAACCAAAACCGATGAACCCGGATGTTCGGTTAACCATAACCGTGCATCCTGGAGCGATCGTTCAAATGATTGCGCACGTTGAACATAGGTGTTATTATAGGCATGGCATTTCAGCAACAATGCCACCTGCGCGCCTACTGTATTATGCGTAGACTGTATAAACGCTGTAGGCGTCAGCATTTCCTCTCCGTTTTCAACCAGTCGTTTCAAAAAAATACCCGTGTCTTCCAGGCAGCCATAGGCAGTGCCGGTTATGATGGCATCGGGATTGGATACATCAGCCTGACGGAGGGCATCCATTGCGGTAGCTACCCCCATCCTGATAACACGGCTCATCCGTCTGATTAGCTTAGGATCAATCAGGTTATTATATGCTGGTTCGGTAGCTGTCAGTCGGTTGCCTTCGCCGGGAATAAAAGAAATACCCGATGCCATTGCATCAAATACCGGAAGGGGTGATATGGCGGAAGCTCCATTTATATACATGAGTACCTCAGTGAGAATAATAAAGATGAACAATTACCACCAAAACCAAAGGAATTGGACAATACATGCTGTAAACCGCTTACAGTGCGGAGTTCGGTTACTACCACACCCGGAGTTTCTATAACCGGATGCTGTATGCGCAAACAGGGAAACAAGAGTTGTTGTTCCAATGAAAAACAGGAGTAAATAGCTTCCAATCCACCACAGGCTGCCAGCGTATGTCCGGTGTATCCCTTTGTAGTGCTCATAGCAGGATACCGGTTTCCAAATACTCTTTCAATTGCAATGCTTTCGGAGGAATCATTGTTCTGTGTACCGGTTCCATGCAGATTGATATAGCCAACCTGATCCGGAGCAATTCCTGCCATTTCCAGCGCCCCTTTCATAGCAAGAAAGGAGCCGGTACCGTCTGGTGATGAGGCTGTTTGGTGATGTGCGTCATTGGCATTGGCATATCCCGCCACACGAACCCGATAGTTACCTCCCAGGAGTTCCGCCGCTTTTTCACCGACCAGCACCAGGAATCCCGCCCCTTCACCCAGATTGAGTCCCCGGCGATTCTGATCAAAAGGTTGGCAAAGCTGTTGATCCAGGATCATCAGTGTATTAAATCCATTCAGGGTAAACTTACTAAGGGCATCCGTTCCTCCCGCTATCACCACATCCAGTTCTCCCGCCTTCAGTAAACGTGCTCCCAGCAGGATGGCATTGGCCGAAGAAGAACAGGCGGTACTGATTGTATTTACATAATCTCTTATACCGAGTGCCTGCGCAATTCGTTCAGTAGTTGCTCCTCCTTCATGCTGACGAACCATCCGGAGTTTACCAGCCTTTCGGTTTTCCAGAAAAGCAGGGAAAAAATTCTCTGTAAGGTCCATACCTGCAACGGTTGTGGAAGATATCAGGCCGATTTTCAGTCGCTTTCCACTAACGGTATGGCGTACCTTGTTTCCCTCCATCAATCCCGCCTCCTGTAAGGCTTCGCGGGCAGCAATAAAACCAAGCAGGGAACTCCTGCTATTAGTGCCCGTCCAGCCGGCTATTTTACTTAGCTCTTCATTATCTGCCTTCACCTCCCCTGCCGGGAACAGGCCTGCATGGACTGTTGAAAGGTATCGGATAGAACCAATCCCGGTTTCACCCTTTTTCAATGCCTCCAGGTTTTCTTTCCGGTTTTTACCAATTGCCGAGATTGCACCCCTGCCCGCTATATAAACCGCCTGCTGCATATCAGCCTGCCTGTGGAGTTTGGTTGGCAAGAATGAAATCAGCCATCGTATCTACCGACTGAAATATTTTCGGTCCGTCTTCCGCATTCGCCAGTTTGATGCGGTATTTCTGCTGCATCAACACAATTAGCTCTAATGCATCGATGGAGTCAAGTCCCAGCCCTTCATTGAACAAGGGATCACTGGCTACAATATCAGCCGGTTGCACCTGTAAATTTAATTGCTCAATGATCTGCTGTTTTAATTCTTCAACTAACTGCTCCCTGTTCATGATCAAAATATTGATATACGTTTTTACTTGTAAATGGTATTGAATGTACTGAATCCTCCTGAACACCGGATACACTGTAGAGCGTTGCATTGTACTGCTCACCCAGGATATCTACCCAGCCAAATAAACAGGTATGGGTGTTTCCTTCTTCAAAAAGTGTCTGGACATAATTCACCATAAAGTCCACCGGACAAAGATCGTCTATAAAAAATGCCTGCTCTCCCTTAAACCCATGGCGGATGCTGATTTCGCCGGTTACAATATTGGGAAGGGTGTAAACAAACACTGCGGGACTTGGAATTTCCTTTAGTTGTTCCACAAATTTCCGATCTGTATCCAGGCTAGAGTGCCGGTTAGCCAAAACAATGGCCGAGCCAAACGGATCTGCCAGATTACCACCCGGCCTACCCAATACCAGTTCAGCAGCCAGCATGCCCAGTTTGGACAAGCGGTCCATCTTGAACCATTTCGGATATTCCATACCGATCTCCCGGTACAATGCCACAAGAAATTCATCCGTGGTGAGTTCCGGTTTTTCCAGCAGGATTTGCTGGTTCTGAAAAGCCCGGTTCGAACCGATTTTCACAGCTTTGTTTATCCAATAATTGCCTGACAATTCCTTACTCATTCCTATCCTCTTCCAGTATTTGTTTCAACGTCAGTGTTCTTGCCAGTTTTTTTACCTGTCGGTTGTGTTCTCTGACAAAAGGATTTTCCTTGTCCCATACATAACCGGCCAGTACCGAACAGATCATGTTCTTGATTTCCGGCTGCTGGTTTTTTGAAAAGAAAATGGTATCCAGGGTACCATCGTACCAGCTATTCACATAGGTGCGGAAGGTGTTAACTCCCTGCATCATATGATCCATGTATTCTGTTTCCCAATCCACTTCCTCTCCTTTCAATTTCCGTATCACCAGATGAGCAGCGGTTTGGCTGGACACCGTAGCAAGGGTTACGCCGGAAGAAAAGATGGGATCCAGGAATTCGGTCACATTACCGGTTAACACAAATCCTTCGCCGTAAAATTTATCACAGGTGGCAGACCAGGATTCTAGCACCCTTACTTCAAACTGCTTCTCAGCGCCACGGAATCGTTCAGCCAGGTAAGGTTCGTCTTCCAGCAGTGCATTGTACACTTCTTCATTCGTACCACTATAATTTGCAAAGAAAGAAGGATCACCCACATAGCCAACCGAAGTAATACCAGACGCGAAAGGAATCACCCAGATCCAGACACCCGGTTTGTGCGTTACGATAGTGATCCGGTTGGGTTCATGTACAGTCTGCCTTTTTTCATCCTTCATATGGCAGAAAAGCGCTTTTCTGCCCGGCAGAGAGGATGGCCTGTCCAACCCAAACAATTTGGGGATAACCCGTCCATAACCACTACCATCCACAATAAATCTTGCACCAATGGTTGACGCTTCTCCATTTTTGTCCACTACTGTTGTAATGGAGTCGGATCCATTAAAGCGTATGTCCGTAACCGTTGTTTCATAATGCAGTGGGATATCCATTGCTTCGCAACAATCGGCAAGGGTTTTATCAAATTCGGCTCTTGGCACCTGCCAGGTCCAGCTCCATCCTTTGGTGAACTGATCGGCAAAGGAATAGTCACAAATCATACCATCCTTCACGAATTTCGCCCCGTTCTTTTGCTGAAAGGATTTTGCTTTGACTGCCTCCAGGAAGCCTGCCTCCTCCAAAGCTTCCATACATCGGGGTAAAAGGCTCTCCCCGATTACAAAGCGGGGAAATTTCATTTTTTCAACCATGATTACGTTGTACCCGGCCTGCTTGATGATGGATGCAGCCACGGAACCGGAAGGACCGGCGCCAATTACCAGGACATCTGTTTGTACATGTTTCACGTCGATTGTTTTAGGATTGAAATACTGGCTGTTGTTGGGTTATGCTTTACGGCAGATCAGCAGGGTATGCCCGCCTTCGCCGATATGATCGATCTGTTCTTCGATTCGAAGTCCCGCATCATAAATACATTTCTTGAATACCTTCGAATCGTACATCTGGCTGTTTCCGTTGGCAAGTGCAGTAAAATACAGACTTGTCATCTGAACACTAAATGCTGCTCCCTCAAAACGCTGGCAATCCCAGAAATTTTCAAGAATAAACACATATCCATTTTCATCGATGGCTTCATAACAGCGTTTAAGGATCGACGTTATCTCTGCATCAGAAAAGCAATCCAGGAACTGGCTCATCCAGATACCATCATGCCCTTTTGGGAATTGCTGATTCTCATCCAGGATATTCACCGGATGAAAATGTATGCGGTCTTCCAGTCCAAGCTCCCTGATTTTTGCCTGCGCCATCGATACCTGCCCTGGCAAATCCATGATGGTTACATAAATATCCGGTGCATACTGAGCGCAGGAAATAGACCATTTCCCGGTATTTCCACCGATATCAATGATCTTCTTTACCCCGGTTGCAAATACCATGGGCAGCACCAGCGGGAAAGATCCATCCGAATAATAATGGTCAAATTCAAACCAGCTTTTCTGCACCTGTGGCGGAAGTTTGGAAAGTGCTTCATAAATCGTATTCCACTCGCCAAATACCTTTAGTCCTACAGGCTTGCCGGTTGCAATACTTTCTTCCAATGATGCCAGTCCGTCATAACATACATCATCAATAAAATTCATATTCACATTCGTCAACGGATCAGAGAGGAGAAAGAACCCCATTTTGGTGATGGTATATTTGTCTTCATTCAACAGAAACGCGCCCATTCCAAGTCCGGCTTCCATCAGTACTCTTGCCCCGTAGTGCGATAAACCCGACCGGGAAGCCGCTTCTTCTATGGTAATACCTGCTTTTCCAGCATCACGAATTACCTGTAATAATCCATTCTTACGCATGGCCTGTGCCGCCTGAAACATAACGGGACCAAAGGCGACCCGCTGTGCAGCTTCTTTTGCTTCAACTGCTGTTAATCTGTCTTTAGAAAAATGATTCATGTTGGATACTACTATTGTGTTGTTGTTTTCGAAAAGACAAGGGCGGCATTACATCCTCCAAATCCCGAGCCTGTTTTTATAAAATGTTGAAGGGATACATCCTTCATTAAGTTTTTTGATATGGTCACCGGTACACTAACACCATGACTGGAATACCCTACTGATGGCAGGATCCAGCCACGCTGAAAAGCCTCCATTGAAATGGCTGATTCGATAAGTCCGGCTGCACCGAGGGTATGTCCGAAACTGGCTTTCAGACTGAAAGCAGGTACATTTTCAAGTTCCGCCTGCAGAAATGCTTTCGACTCCATTTCATCATTGTAGGGCGTAGCAGTACCATGAGCCGAGATAAATCCGATTTCATTTGAAGAAACCCCCGCCTGCTTCATAGCATTTTTAATTGCATTTGCCATTTCCGCACCGGTTCGCGATGGACCTGAAATATGATTGGCATCATTGGTTGTTGAACCGCCACTTACGGCCAGGTAACTACCGGCGGGTTCGGTACTTAACAAAACAGTTGCCGCGCCTTCACCCAGGTTCAGCCCATTCCGCTCTTTATCAAATGGTTTGCATACGGATGTACTAAGGGCCTGGAAGGATTTGAAACCGGCTATTATAAAGGGGCTGATAGAATCAGCTCCAGCTACTACTGCACGTTTATATTGGCCCGACTGTAACAATCGTTTTGCAACTAGTACCGCAGTCATCCCCGATATACAGGCATTGGAAACAATCAGCGGGCGACTGTGATAATTCAACAGCAATCCCAGTTTTTTTGCCGATTCATGTAATCCGACAGCCTCAGCTGCTGCTTCGTTTCCCTCCTGTAATTCCCCGATATTTCCCTTGGTAGAAGCCAGAATTAAAACGGTTGACGGGTCATTCAGGGTAAAGTTGGAAGTTGCAATTGCAGCCTCGATAGAATGTAATAAAAGCGCTTCGAAATGGGTAATATCATCATCATAGGGTGCCCTGATTTGCTTCCATTGCTCCTCACTGAACAGGGCCCCGCAAATACCCTGACCCTGGAAAACCTGGTAAAGATTATCAGTAACTGCCGTTTTACCGGAAGCAATAGCGTCCAGGTTGGCAGCAGTGCCGCTTCCCAATGGAGTTACCATATGATGAGCTACGATATATGCGGGACGCGTTTTCATTTCTAGCCGGCACCTACATGTTTTTGCTTCCACGCTTCGAAAAAAGGCGGATTGATAAGTTGCAGATTGTTTTCTGGGTGATCCAGAAATACCTGTGTGGTGGAACCTTTCGCTACCAACTCCTTTGTAACGGCATTGTATAACCGATAAATGAATTGCAACTTGGCAGCATGACAGGGAACGAATTCCGTTTCAATTATTACACGGTCGCCATACTTAAGTGATTTCTTATAATCCAGGTCAATCTTAACTACAGGAACTGAATATCCATGTTTGTAAATATCCAGGTAACTTAGTCCGAATGCCTGACCAAAAGCTTCACGCCCGTCTTCAAAATAACGAACATAATGACCGTGCCAAACAATGCCAAGCGGATCAGCTTCATTAAAGCGTACAGTAATTTCTCGGGTAAACGAAAGGGCTCCTTTATTCATAAATGATAGCTCAGGACCCGAAGCTGGAGCGCCAGGACTTGAGTTTTGATTTTTTGATGGTTTGCATGGCTTTATAAATCGTACTGGCATAATAGTTCCGGAAGCCAAAGCCACCAGCTTTTTCAACCATACGCTCTGTATACAATACTTTTTTGGTAGCCATGTCGATAAATGTAATATACATGGATGCTGCCTCGGATGGTTTACTGAGTGATTCCATGATTACCACAAGGCCTACACCTTTTTTGCCTGAAAGATCATATTTGTTCACCATTCCCTGGATATCCGACTCTTTCAGATGTGTTTCGTCTGCAGTAGAAGTGCTGCTGATATCTTTTTCGTCCACTTTTTCATTGATGGCAGTAACAGCAGCGATATCATTGGTGATGTTTCCGCGATCCAGGTATTTGGGCCAGTCGAATTTCTTTGGTTCAGCAATGATTACCTGGTTGATGCCAGCGAAATGACGGTTCTTAATATCTGAAGCAGTAGCAGCAAAGTCATTGATCACTTTTGTCCTGGAAAAATCTACCCCAAGGTAGGTCATCGGTGTAGCTTCATTCAGTATATCTGCTTTTTTCTGTGCGTACAATGAATTGCCAGCCAACAAAAAGATACCGCATAAAAGGAACAAGAGATTTTTTTTCATGGTTGTAGTATTAATGGTTATGATTTGGGTTCCTGTAGAAAAATTTTCATTTCACAGGAGGCCAGCAGTTGATCATCCCGGTACACCGTTCCTTCCACAATCGATACATTAAAAACTGCATTGACCTGCCTGGTAGTTGTTTTCAATTGGGCTCCCACTTCGGGTAATGAATGGATTTCCAGGTTTTTAATAGCTCCAATAAAACCCACTAAAACCGGTCCATTTCCGTGCAACGCTTTATATCCAGCCCCTGCTGCTGCTGTTTGGGCGATATTTTCAACCAATAAGGCAGCAGTCGCTTTTCCATTCTGGGTCAGGATATTGGAAGGTAGGATTTCAAAACTTGTTTCAGTAGAGACAGGATCATCTGCAACCAGCGCGTCTATCATCACAAATGGAGGTCGCTGTGGTAAAATAGAGGCCAGTTGATCTTTGCTTAGTAATATCATGCTTTCCAGAAATCGTAAAAATTAAACCATTGGGTTGGATAAAGACTGACTTTTTTCTCCGTCTCCATCACAAAATCCTGCAGCGCTTTCAATATTCTTTCCTGCTTTGCACCTTCTCTGTACAAGACAGGTGGACTGGCAAAAAAATGATAGTGCCTGTTAGATTCCTTAAAAGCGTACACAAAACTAACCGGAACCTGCAGGCTGGCCGCCAGTAAAAAGGGACCAGCCGGAAAATTAGCGGTTTTCCCCAGGAATTGGGTGGATATTGTTTTATTTCCCTCCAGAAAACGATCGGCATGCATACATACCAGTTCATTTCTTTGAAGGGCTTCATTGATTGCAAAAATATGGCCGAGATCCTCCCGGATGATAATCAGCTTCATGTTCCTGCCACCTGTTACTTTTTCCAGGTAGGCTTTGATCTGCTCCTGTTCCCCATCGTACATAACCACATTGATAGGTGCTTTCAGTCGCTTCAACAGGTGTCCTGCAATTTCCCAATTGCCCATGTGTGCACTGAGCAACAATCCGCCTTTACCATCTTTCACCATCTGGTGCAGCCATTCTTCACCATCAAAATCATACGTGAAGGGGGTATTTAACCCTGCCATCACAGCTACTTTATCAATCAGGGTCTGACCAAAATGATAATAGGTCTGGTATATAGCCCTGGTGGCCTTCCCACGGGAATAAGCAAGCCGCCCTTTAAAATAACTATTCAGCGCCCTGGTGGATTTCCTGGAAAACAGAAAATACCAGGCTGCAACAAATCGGAGAAGACCATAGGCGGGAGTTAATCCCAACCGCTTTAAAACCACAACGAAAATCCGGTAACCCAGCGGAAGGGCCTGGGATCTTCCCTGCCAGCTTGCCATTATACCAGTTCTTTAGTATGGATACGGCGAGCTGTATAATCGTAAAAATCCTGAATGGTTTCAATGGAAGTAAAATCCTCCGGTTTCACTTTGAATCCAAAATGATGTTCCAGCACTACCACCATATCGATATAATCAAGGCTGTCCAGCTCAAGGGTTGCTTTGAGGTTCGCTTCAGGGGTAATTTTTTCCGCGTCCACTTCAAATTCCTCTACCAGGAGGTAATTAATCTTCTCAATAAGTTGCTCCATTGTCATAGCGGCGAAATTAAGTCGGTTAAGGTTTTTTATATTCCAGAAAAGGATAAAACGTAGATAATCGGTGATTAATTGTCGTATTTCTTTACGATCAGCGATGAGTTGGTTCCACCGAAGCCGAAAGAATTGGACAGAAAACAACTGAATTCTGTATCGATTGTTTTGGTTACCAGGTTAATACGAGCCGAATCTTCATCGGGCTCTTCAAAATTTATATTGGGAGCAATAAAATTATGTTGCATCATCAGCATAGAATATACGATCTCACTGGCCCCTGCCATCCAGCACTCATGACCAGTCATGGATTTGGTAGAACTCACATAAGGACGCGTAGCTCCAAATACCTCATGGATCGCCTTTGCTTCACTGCTGTCTCCTGCGGGTGTTGAGGTTGCATGTGCATTTATGTAGAAGATATCCTTTGATTCTAGCCCTGCATCTTTCAACGCCATGGCCAGTGCTCTGACCGGACCATCCACTGTTGGGTTGGAAATATGTTCTCCATTGGACGAGAACCCATATCCCACCACTTCCGCCAAAATATTCGCACCCCTGGCCAGCGCTGAATCCAGGCTTTCTAGAATAACCGTTGCCGCTCCACCGGATGGTATCAATCCATCCCGGTTTTTATCAAATGGCCGGGAAGCTCTTGTAGGATCGTTCTCACGAATGGAGAAAGCAGAGAGCGCGTCAAAACTGCCCATTGAATAAATATTGATCTCCTGTGCACCACCACAGATCACTGCTTCCTGCAAACCTGATTTAATGAAATGATAACCCAACCCAATCGCATGACTGCCGCTTGCACAGGCTGCACTCACAGTAAAATTCACGCCTTTAAGCCGGAAGATAGTTGCCAGGTTCATGGTAACCGTGGAATTCATTACCTGGAATACAGAGCCGGAGCCTACCAGGGTGGTATCCTTTTTTTCCCGCATCAGATCGGTACCAGTTACTACCGGTTCAGCAGAACTGTCGTTACCATATAAAACACCAATGATCATGCGATCCAGCATTTCATCGGTTATACCTGCCTGTTGGAGTGCTTCTAAAGTAGCCATATACGCATACTCCCCCTGCTGTGGCAGCATGATACGCGCCCGCCTGTCAAGCAGTCCCTTCAGATTAGGCCGCTCCACAAAACCTGTTAAGCCGGAGCGATAGCCAAATTCCTTCCGGGCCGGATCCAGGATAATTCCAGATTTCCCTTCGTACAGGGATTGCTTCACCTCATCCTTATTCTTGCCGATACAGGAATAAATCCCCATGCCAGTAATCACTACTCTCTTCATGCCAGTTACGTATATAATCCTCCGTTGATTGATAAAACGGTGCCTGTAATATAACCAGAATCCGGCGAAGCCAAAAATGCGACGGCATGTGCCACTTCCTCGGGTTTTCCAAAGCGCTGTACAGGAATCATTGCTTTTAATTCCTGTTCATTTAGTCCTTCCGTCATATCCGTTTGAATGAATCCCGGCGCTACCGCATTAACCGTAACACCCCGCTTGGCAACTTCCTGCGCAAGGGCCTTGGTTGCACCGATCACACCGGCTTTCGCGGCAGAATAATTTGCTTGTCCTGGCATCCCTTTTAAGCCCGATAATGACACCACATTAATGATTCTTCCCATCCTTCTCATCAGCATTCCGCTCAGCACTTCACGGGTTACATAAAAAAATGCATCCAGGCTGGTAGCCCGAACCGATTCCCACTGCTCATCTTTCATCCACATCATCAGGGTATCGTCTTTAATGCCGGCATTGTTTACCAGCACATCAATCGGATTTTCTTTGTTGGCCTCGATCCATCCGCCCAGCACTGTTTTTATCTGCTCCTTATCTGCCACATCAAAAGCCAGCAACTCACCGGTACTACCGGCAGTTTTGATCGCTTCCAGGGTTTCTTCTGCCGCAGCTTTGTTTCCTTTATAGTTCACCAGTACATGATAGCCCAATCCGGCCATTTTAATACAGATGGCGCGACCAATACCACGGGATCCCCCGGTTACCAATGCAGATTTCATACGCGTTTTATTGTTGTTGACGGATGGCCTTACTCACAACCGGCTCTGATTTCTCAAAATAAGCCCTCACTTTAGCGATGGCTTTATACCTGGGCGCATCGTCCACAAAACTGGGGAAAATGGCATTTATTTCTTCATACAATCCTTTTGTAGCAGAAGCCATGCGATCCTGGCATTTCAGGTAATCTACGGCATGCAGCAGCGTGATCATCTGGATCACTAACACTTCAAAGGAGTTATTGATCACCCGACGGGTCAGCAGGGCTGCATTGGAACCCATGCTTACGATGTCCTGGTTATCATTGTTATTGGGGATGCTATGGATATACATCGGGTTGCTGAAGGTCTGGTTTTCCGCAACCGTTGAAGTGGCTGTAAACTGCATACCCTGGATACCAAAATTCAGGCCCAGTGTTCCCAGGTTCATGAAAGGCGGGAATTTTTCATTCAGCCGGGCATTCAGCAGGTAGTTCAATTGCCTTTCACTCAGCATGCTCAGTTTGGTGATCGCAATCTTCAGTTTGTCCATTTCCAGCGATACATAATCGCCATGGAAATTACCGCCATGGAAAATATTTGCATTCTCATGGTCAATGATCGGGTTATCATTTACGGAATTGAATTCCGCCACAATCACTTTTTCAGCCTGTTCAATGGTATCCAAAATCGGCCCGAGTACCTGCGTGATACAACGAAGTGAATAATACTCCTGCACCTTATCTTCAAACACATCCTGATCCATTTTATCTCCTTCGTACAGATGCTTTTTACGGCTGCGGATCATATGACTGTCGCCTAACAGGGAACGCATCATTTTGGCGATGGCCTGCTGACCGGGATGGTGTTTAACATGATTCAGCTCATGGGAGAAATGATCATCATAGGCTTCTACCACTTCATTGGTCATGGCTGATAAAAACACCGACCATTCCAGCAGTTTTTTCGCCTGCAGCAAATTCACCAGTGCAATGCCAGTCATGGCCGAAGTTCCATTGATCAGTGCCAGTCCCTCGCGCACATGAATTTTGAGTGGCTTTATGGAAAGTTGCGCAAATACTTCTTCAGTGGGTCGAATCACACCCTGGTGCCATACATCCCCTTCTCCAATCAGAGTAAGAGCCAGGTGAGCCAATTGAACCAGGTCGCCGCTTGCCCCTACCCCACCATGTTCATAGATAACAGGGTAGACTTTTTTATTGAGCAATTCAACCAGCAGTTCCACCAGTTCCGGATGTACACCAGAATAACCCTGAAGGAAATTATTCAGCCGGGCCAATAATAATCCGCGTACCAGGGTGGGGTCAATTGGCTGACCGCTACCAGTACTGTGACTGCGAATCAGGTTGTATTGAAGCGCATTCAGGTTTTGCTCGCTGATCCGGTATTGAGCCATCGGGCCAAAACCGGTATTGATACCATAAATGATTTTATTGGAAGCGAAGCCTTTGAGAAAATCATGGTTCTTCGCAACATTTTCCAGGATGGAAGGGTGTACGGAAACCGTCCTTTCTTCCAGCACGATTTCCCGAAAGTCAGATAGGGTTAGTTGCTTTTCGATCGTAAAATTTGTCACGTTCTAGTGGTATTGAAAGGGCTCAAAAATAGGTATAATGCATAAAATTGCCGCAATTAGCGGTGATCGATCAATTTCTGCGGCTTTCTGCCTCCCTCCGGGAACTGAAGTGCCTGCAATTCCGCAGCAGAAGCCAGAATTATTTCAGGGATCACCCGTAAATGGGATCTCAGTTTTTCCCGGATGGTGGATAGGAGGCTTTCGGAGGGTTCGGGGATGTCGAGGTGAAGGCGTACTTCATCCAGGTCGTATTCACTACTTCTCAGCTCAACAACATATTCCCGGATAGCCCGGATCTCACTAAGCAGGTCATAGATAGCAGGAGGATAAAGCGTAGTGCCTTTGAACTTGATCATTTGCTGTCTTCTGCCTATCACACCGCTCAGGCGGATAGTATTCCGCCCACAGGAACAGGGATTTGTATATTGAATGCAGATATCACCGGTCTTGTATCGTATCAGTGGCATGCCTTCCACTCCCAATGTGGTAATGGTTACTTCACCAGGCTCTCCGGGATTTACCGGCTGGTTGTTTTCATCCAGTAATTCCACTATTAGCAATTCGGGATTGAGATGACCACCACTACCTGCAGCACACTCGGTAAAAGCAGTTTGCATTTCAGTAGATGCATAAGTGCCATAGAGTTGAATATTCCAGGCATCCGTAATACGATTGGCCAGGCGGTTGGGCTTACCATCGGGCTGGCGAATGGTTTCCCCGATACAAATGGCTTTCCGAACCGAACAGGTATTCAGATCAATACCATTTGCCTCTGCATATTCAATGAGTTTTACCAGGAAGGATGGCACACCAACAATAACAGTGGGGTTTAACCGCTGAATGGTAGCCCATTGGAGAAAGGGGGCACCCGGACCAACCCTCACCAGGGAAGCGCCCAATTTGCGAATTCCCATATAATAAGCGATGCCGGCCATAAACTGGCGGTCGAGTGTTAACATGAGCTGGTAGGTATCGGCAGCTGTGCCACCGGCCATTTTAAAAGAACAAAGTTCATTATAGGCGAGTCGCTCCAGATCCTTTTCCGTTAAGGCGATGGTTACCGGCGCGCCCAGGGTACCCGAACTCGACATATACTCTGCAATTTCAGTACGCGACACACAACAGAAATCCCAGTTCCGCAATTGCAACTCTTCTTTGGTTGTAACCGGAAGCAGTTGCAGGTCTTCCAGCGTTCTGATATCGGCCGGATTTATTCCACAAGCGGCAAAGCGTTCCTGGTAAAAAGGGGAAGCTGCCGCAACATAATTAATCAATTCCTGCAATTTCTTTTCCTGCAGGGAACTGATTTGCTCAGCATGATTAAATGAAATTTCGGGTGAATTCATACAATTGTTGCAAACTCAGGCTTCCAGCAGCACCACTGCGGTGGCCATGGTTTTTTGGTGCGACAAAGATACATGTATACGCCGGATGCTGCGACCGGCAACTGTTTGAGCGGTTTGCCCCAGCAGGTTAATCTGCGGTTGCCCCTGTTCGTTATGTATGATTTCTATTTCATGAAAAGCGGTTCCGTTTATCCATCCGGTACCCAGGGCTTTCAGAAAAGCTTCCTTTGCAGCAAACCTTGCCGCATAGTGCTGATAAGGGTTAGCCTGTTTTTCGCAATAGGCAATTTCCCCGGCCGAAAAAACCAGTTGGCGGAAACCTTCCTTACCCTGCAGGCTTCGCTGAATCCGATCCGTTTCCACCAGGTCGATGCCGGTTCCTAGTATCATTAAATGTGCTTATGCGCCAAAACTACTCCAATTTTTGAAACCTCTGAAATGCAGAAAACCTGAGCAGAAACACCAATTTCGTGTTACTGCTCAGGTTTTTACGGTTCCTTAAGTATCCTCCTATTTCTTGATCAAATCTATTAATTTGAATTCAACTTCATAGGTGCCGGGAACAAATGCCCTGAATACAAATCTCGGATTAGCGGAATAAGTACCATCCGGGAAACTGGTCTGATTGTCATGCGTAAAGAGATTTGCAGGAATCCTGTAATAATAATTGAAACCATTTCCAAGTGAACTTAAAGGAAAGGGTACAACTCCATAGGAAAACTCCATCCTATCATCGTACAAGTCGGTAGCCAGTGAATAATCCTGCATTGTCTGAAGGAAGGGCTGTGGCGGATTATTGCCTGGATAGGGTCTGCGTTGAATTTCGTTAGCTTTAGGATTAAATGTTACTCCATTTTTATCCATGAATCGCACAACTACTTTATTGGGAGCATCTGCTGTTCTTTTAATAGTTACTTCTGGATTTAATAAATTTGAACCAGTGTTTTCATCCCCAACTTTAATCATTCTGTTATAAGGTGTTCCAATCTCTGGATGTGCTTCATAAGGTTTAGCATCAACAAGGTCAAATTTTCCAATCTTTTCATACACTTTTGTGCCACCGGCATTAGAAATTTCAAGATCGAATTCATATTGCCCCAGCGGGAGGTATATAGTAGTAAAATTAGCTTCCAGCTGGCCGCTTACTGGATTTACAACGATCGGGTTGACCTGCATATCCTTTTGTTTGGCACCAATCAGTTCAAGGGTAGTATCACTTTTAGGATCATATAAACCAGTCCACCCTTTTATTTCATACTGCTTAGAAAAAACGGAATCCATAAGTGCCCCTGTTACCCTGTTGTACACATGAAGCAATTTGACAGTAACTGGTCTGCTAGAACCGTCAAAGTTAAGTGCAGAGCTAACTTTGACTCTTCCCCTTTGTATTATAATTGGGTCTTCTTCATATCGAATGATCGGACTTAAAAACCCATCATCCAGCTTTTTACAGCCGGTATTAGCAAGCACTCCTGAAAGAAGGAGGAGCATATATAAATATGTTAGTTTTTTCATTACCTGATTTTTACTTTCTGAAAAACAATGTGTGTTGATTGTTGAGGACATGGATCATACCCGAATTGGATTGTATTCCGGATGTCTGCACACGCTCTCTTTTACCCAAGGTGCTTGGAATATTCTGAGCAACAATGGGAGGAACTATCGGACCGAACAGAAAAGTGTAATAAACAATCCTGGGTATGGTTGAGACATTCGGATTATAACCAAGCGCCGGATCGCGGGTTTCTTCATATGAAACAACAACCTGGCTTCCAGGCAGCATGGTTCCAAAAAGCTTTCCGTTCTGGGTCATCGTGGAATAGTCTATACTTTCCCCAACAATGTAAGCGTCAATAGAATCCCTGAATTTAGGGAGCTCATATTTTATCATTGAGTCAATAGTCCATTTTCTGAAAGGGTCAATGTTTTGTTCTTCTGCCACTCTTTTATTCAGATAACCATTGATTGAATAATCAGTTGGAGCAAAAAAACTGATCCCGGGTTTATTTATTTTCTCTTTCACACCGGCAGCATCTACCAGCAACAGCAAGGTGTCAAATAAACCCTGAGAATTTGACTTTAAATAATCATAGGTGGTCATATCAACTTTCGCATTGTGCTTTGAACCACCAATGAAATAATCATCGCGCTTGCAGGAACAAAAAAACATGACCAGCGCGCCAAACAATACGGTTGTATGTATGATCTTCTTCATAATTATTAAGTTTAATGATTTTTCCACCATTCATTTTGTGTTAACAGCGGATCCTGTGGTAAAAGTGTTCTCATGTTCAAAGGCCAGTAATATCCTTTTTTACTGATTCTTTCCTGGGTGTACGCATCAGGAAACAATTCAACCAGTTTTCCCATACGTATTAAATCGAAGGCCAAAACTCCTTCACCCATTAGTTCACGGTATCTTTCATAAATCAATTCGAAATAAAGATCATCGCCACTTAGTGTAACTTCTTCCAAACCGGCTCTTTCTTTTACCTGGTTTAACAATTGAAGAGCCAGGCCCTCGTTACCAAGATGAAAGGCTGCTTCCGCCTTTAACAGTATGATATCTGCCAGGCGGATCAATACCAGGTTATTGTCCACAACATATGTTTGTGGCCTGGAAGGGTCAAAATAATTTACGTTACTGTATTTAAGCAAAGCTGGTGTTCCGGTATTTATGAGTCCAATCGTAGATTTAAACCGCTCATCTACAGCCGTATCATAAAGCTGATATGCCAACTCAGCATTGACATTCCAACTGGTCCAGGATGCTTTTCCTCTTACAAGCGGATCATGCAAAAAATTGCCAAAGAAAAAATCAGTTGCTTCTGTATTGGCATCATCATGTTTCATAAACATTTCCAGAATCGATTCCTGGGAATTACCCATCCAGATGCTTGAATAATTTTCAGTTGATTCGAGTGCATATTGGTTCGATACTATTACACTATCACAATAACGTGAAGCATTGGCATAGTCTTTCTTCCAGGCATACACCTGTGCCAATAAGGCAAAAGCTGCGCCTTTATCTGCCCTCGTTTTACCAAGACCTGTTTCTGCATTAAAGGATAATAACTGAGTAGCTTTCTGAAGATCTTCAATGCAATAGTCTATCGCTTCTGCTTCACTTGATCTTCCGATTGGCTGTACTTTTGTAGGATCTTTCACTGATTCTCTGGTTATTACAGGATCACCCCAAACCCTTGTAAGGTAGAAATAGGTAAAGGCTCTTAAAAAATGGCCTTCTCCCAGTAATTGATTCTTTTCTTCCTGGCCACCATTGAACTTGTCAACATCAATTTTTTCTGTATTTTCTATAATCAGATGGGTCTGATTGACAGCCCGGTAAAACCTTGTCCAGTTGTGTAAGCTTTGTTCAAGGTAGGGGGCATAACTGTAGGTGAAACGTCTTTCATAAAGCAAATCCTGGTAATTCCAGAATGTACCACCATCAAGCCTGAACGCATCCGTTGGCAGATCACCAAATACAAAATAACTGCGTTCATCCCTGAAAGCGGAACGCAGAATCCCATATGCACCGCTAACCGATTTTTCAACATTGCTTCCATTTGTCCAGAAAACCTGATCGTAAGTGGCATCTTTAGGTTCAAGATAAATGTATTTTCTGCAGGAACTGGTCATTACCAATATTGCGATTAGTAAAACCAGTGCCGGGTAGCTGCCTGTTTTTCCCGGCAACATATTAAATGGTTTCATTTTCATGATAACAATGAATTAGATTAAAATAATACTTCAAAACCAAGGGTGTACTTTCTTGGAAGCGGATAAGCCGTACCGCGGTATTCACCTTGCGGACTAACCAGTTCTGCATCCGGAACATTTGCCTTTTGGAAATTGTAGATATTGTCCACTATGCTGTACAACCGAATATTCTGAACACCCAGTTTCTGAACAAGCGCCCTGTTGAAATTGTAGCCCAAACTGATATTCCTGATTTTAAAATAGCTGCCATTCTCATTCCACATGGTGCTGAAAGGAAGGAATTGATAATAATTGGGGCCATATGGGCTCAGGCTTGGAAAGCTGGCAGCATTGTCATCTCCCTTTGTTGCATCACCTGGAACCCAGTAATTAAACTGGCTAAGATCAGGAAGGCGCTGGGCCGCAAAATTATTGATGCCTCCAAAATTCCAAACATTCTGAAACTGCGAAGAAAGATGGTTGTTAATAATATCTCTGCCAATAGTATACGTACAGAGGATCCCAAATGAGAAATTTTTGTAAGTAAACTCATTGTACAATCCTCCTGTGAGTTTGGGATTTGGATTGCCAGTTGCAACCAGATCTCCTTTTGCTTCTCCTTTATCTTCATCGCTCCACACATCCCAGTCATTGTTCACATCTTCCCAAATGGGGAATCCTGGACGTACAGGATAATAGGTTTTAAAATAACTTATCGGCTGGCCAGTAAGCGGATTAACCGGAATCTGGGCCTGGTTGTTATATACACCGGAATAACGCATTTGAGCCCAGGTATAAATCGGTTGACCAACCGCAAAAATCATTTCCTGGTTGTAATTGTAACTATTTGTAAAGAAAGTTCTATTGCCATTTGGTAAAGAAGATATCCTGTTTTTATTGAACGACATATTCAGATTGGTCGTCCATTGAACAGGACTTGATTTACCAAGATTTCTGGTTTGCAACTGAATGTCAATCCCTTCATTAAGGATATTAAGAGAGGCATTATACGTTTGTGATGTATAACCTGTAAAGAACGGGAAAGGCAGATTCAATATCGGGTTCATTGAATTTCTCTGATAAAAATCCACTGTCAGATTCACTCTGTTCTTGAACATAAATAAATCAAAACCAATATTTGTCTGATCTGATTTATTCCAGGTCAGGTTAGGAAGTGTAACTGGCTTCTGAAAAGAGGGAGTTGCCATGATCGTACCATTGTACAAGCCCTGGTTTACATCCCAAACATTATAAGGAGCATAAAAATCATCAGGCATTGAACCAGATAATCCATAACTACCACGAATTTTTAATAAATCAATCCATGATACATTTTGAAGAAACTTCTCATCTGATACAATGTAAGCAGCAGAAACAGCCGGGAAATATCCCCACTTGGAATCATTTCCGAATCTGGAACTGGCATCCCCTCTCCAGGAAAGATTCAAAATGTATTTCTGATCATAGTCATAAGATAACTGACCCATGAAAGATAATAGTCCTGCCTGTTGAGCATAAGAATAACCAAATAGATTACGTTGCTGAATACCTGATACAACCTGAATATTGTCATCCGGAACATCAAATCCTTCAATCACTGAACCGGATTTATCATCTAATTGAAAACTTTGCGTCAATACCATTCCGAAATTGTGTTTCTCGCCAATGGTTTTTGTGCCAGTTAAAATATTGGCCAGATAATATTGCATGTAATTATTCTGAAAAGAGCCCGCATAGGACCTCCCATCAGGTGTAATTTCTCCGGGCTGAAATCTGTTTCGTTTATCGGTTGTGGAACTTAATGAACCCTGGAAAGAATACTGAATGCCCTTTACGATATCATAATTGGCCTGAACGTAGGCAGAGAAGGCATCCGTTTGGTTTTTATCCCTTTGTTTATCGTAGCCACCATAGTAAAATTCTTTGTCGGCATCTGATAATGCATAAAAGGTTGCTGGCATGGTAGCTGCATTAATCGGTACGATATCATTACGCCCCCTGCCCAATCCTCTTTTACGGTCTGACCTCGTTGCATTTAGATTTAGATTGATGTTGAATTTTTTCGAAACTTTAAAATCGAAATTTCCACGAATGGAATATCGTTTAAAACCAGTTTGACGAATAATACCATCTTCATCATAATAGTTGATTCCCAGGCGATAGTTCAACAATTCACTACCTGCAGAAATGTTTACGTCTGCGTTATTTATTAAACCACTTTGATAAAAAAGATCCTGCCAATCAGTAGCATTGTTAAAAGCCGGGTTAAGGCTGTCCGAAAGAACCTGAGGAATATTTGAAAGATTTTGATAGGTTCCATAATCACGCATCAGCCCCAGTTTTTGCCAGCGTTCTTCTGCGCCAGCCACTGTGCGCATGAGATTTGGCTTCTGCGTTAGTCCTGAGTAATAAGAAAAACGCATCTGAGGTTTCCCTGCTTTTCCACGTTTTGTTTTAATAACAATTACACCATTCGCACCACGGGATCCCCAAACTGCAGTAGCAGCCGCATCCTTTTGAACAACAATACTTTCGATGTCATTCACATTGATCCCAGCAAGGTAGTTGGTACCAGTACTTGCTGAACTTTCCAGATCAGTGATTGAAATGGGAATACCATCAATTACATACAACGGTGTACTTAATGTACGTGCATCGTCAACTCCGGAATTAAGGTCGGTAACAATGGTAGAATTACCTCTTACTGTAAACGTATTGCGTACACCTGGCTCACCGGAAAAATTCTGAATATTAATACCTGACACCTTTCCCTGCAACAGTTGATCAAAGCTCGGTGCCGGCATATTTTCAATTGATTTACCTGATACCACCTGAACAGCCGAAGTTGTCTTCTTTAACGACTGCTTTTGATATCCAACCACCACTACATCACTTAATTGTTTATTACTCTTTTCAGTCAAACGCAGTACTAAATTTTGTTGGCCTTCACTAATTGATAACCTGGCAGTTTCAAAGTCAACAAATGAAATTGTGATTGTTTGCTTTCCAGGTGGCAATTGCATTCGGAATCTGCCATCTGCATCTGATAAAACAGAGCGATTGGCTCCAATTAATGTGATGGTTGCCCCCTCTAATGGCTGTCCCGTCTTTTGTTCGAGGACCACTCCGGTAATCTGTCGTTCCTGTGCCCATAATTCCATTGATGGGCATAAAACACAAAGTGCCGATAATAGCAGTTGTGCAACCACTTTTAATCTCACAAGCATAGTTTAGCAGTTTGGTTTGAATTTTTTTATACGGATCTAAAATAATGGTAAAGCAATCGTAATGATTCGCTGTAAACTTCAATGTGATAACGCTTATCAATACGCAAACGATTGATATTTCTAATCAAACGTTTGCGCTATTTTTTGCATTTATTATAAAATTCAGTTGATGAAAATTGAGCAAACGTTTGCATTGATAGTCTCTGTAAAGTCATGATAGTTTCATAAAAAAAAGAATGCGGAAATTCAAGTTGATCTTTTATTTACTACTTATATCCATTTCGTGTTTTACGCAATTAAGACACGAGAGCTGGCGGGCATTAGGGCCCTTTTCCATTCATAAATCCACCGGAGAAACCAGTGCACCAGGACTAGGCGTATTTCGTACTATTGACATCCATCCAACAAAACCAGATCATATACTTATTGGTGGAATGTCTTCAGGAATATGGTTGAGTACTGATAAGGGAATTACCTGGAAATGTGTTACCGCAGATCTCCCTGTTGAAAATGTCAAAAAAATTCAAATCGCACCATCCAATCCTAAAATTGTTTACGCAGCCAGTACGGTAGGCATCTTGAAATCAGAAAATGGTGGTTTGAATTGGAAATTCACCAATTTGAACATTCTGCAAAAACTACCCTGCAGCGACAGGCAGAAACTAAATGATGACAGAACCTTACTCACTGTATCTCCCAGAAATGAAAATGAATTAATCGCAGCAGTGAATGACAGCCTGTACAAAACTGTAGATGGTGGGCTTAACTGGAAGCTGATTAAAGCTGACTGGTTGTGTCAGTTCCTTGAATACCATCCAGGATCAGGTGAAATTATTTATAGTGGAGGCGCTAATAAAAAAACGCCGAATGCTTTTTCTATCATCCGGTCAACCAATCGTGGCAATAAATTTACTCAGGTTACAAAAGGACTGCCAGATACATCCAAACTATTGCGGCTACACGATATCACAGCGTGTGTTAGCCTTTCGGATCCGGACAAATTATACGTAACAATTTTTGGAGATGCCATGGTTCCTACCACCATAAAAAAAGAAAATAAACGACAAATGGTGGGAACTTTCCTGGTGAGTAAAGACAAAGGAAAAAGTTTTCAATTGGTTCCACAGACCAATAATTATAGAATGATTGATTCACATTTTTCCTTGTTTCATCCCTACAGCGCTGACGAAAATAAAAAAGAGTACAATTTCGAATTTATGGATAAATCCTTCTGGCAAGGAAATTTTCAGCAGGTGGGTTGGGCAACCGCTTTTGCCATTTCAAATAAAGACCCTAAAACCATGGTGCTGGCAGGTTCCGGTGCAGCCCTCAGTACAGATGGCGGTACTACATGGAATTATCTCAGAAAGCAAGGCAATTACCATATCCATGGAGATATCCAGCATGCGAAAATTATTGGCAATGATGTCTGGCTGGTAAACGATGGTGGAGTTAATCATATTGATTTGCAAACCAGGGTTCAAACCAGACTGGAGGGCTACAGCGGACAGGATCTGTGGGGGTTCAGTACTTCCTTTAAATCAGAGGTCATGGCAATTGGAGTAGACCATAGTGGTACCATGATTTATGATGAAAAGAATTATGGTAAAGATTGGTATCACTTTGGTGGTGGCGATGCAATGACTGCATCTGTCAACCCTTTTGACGATAGATATATCTACGCTACTCCTTATAACCATCAAATCATTAAACGCCCAAAATTTTTAAGGGATGAAGCAACTTCAGTTCCATCTCCGATCAGCTTTGGTTATATTCCCTACAGGAATGTTGAATTTCACCCTACCAATATTTATTCTTTTTATGCGGTTGATGAGGATAAACCTCATTGGAGATATGATACCTGCAGAATCGTTTTTACACCGGATAATGGGAAAACAATTGATACCTTATTGGAATTTCCTAAAAAAGCGTATGGCAAAAGAGTACGACTGAGTGTCAGTCATCCGGAGTATGTGTATGCGATTTGCAACAAACCTTCCATAGTTTATAAAAGCATTGATGCCGGAAAAACCTGGCAACTTATTACACCCGACCACGAAAAAGCAATTAAATATGGATTTTCGGATATTGTTATCGATGACCGGGATCCCAATCATCTATTTCTCACTGTGTCTGGATTTCAAAATGAAATAAAAGTACTGGAGTCGAAAAATGGAGGGCAAAGCTGGTCAGATTACCGGAGTCAATCCTTACCTAAAAATGAAATTCTTACAGCAGCATTTCAACGGGGAACAAAAGGAGGTATTTACCTTGGATGTTACCCAGGAGTCTTTTATACAAGTGAAAACCTGAATTCCTGGGAACCTGTAGGTAAAAATCTTCCTTATAGCTCTGTAAATTTTTTGATGATCAACTATGATAAACAGCTCCTTCGGATTGGTACACACCGCGGACTATTCGAAACATCACTGGTTGAAGAAAACAGTCCCAAGGCGCGCTTTGCCTTGAATAAAACAAAATTGCCATCAGGAAAGAGTGATGAATGGAAGGTGTTTTTCTACGACCATTCGGCGATCGCTGGAAAAGGAAGCAGTTGGAAATGGGAATTCCCAGGATCCGTTCAAGGAAGTTCATCCGAACAAAATCCTATCATAGATTATGAAACAGCCAAACCAGGCAAATACTCCGTTCGTTTGACTATTACCGACTCAAAAGGGGTTTCGGACAGTTTTGAATGGAAAGATGCTATAGAAGTGAAATATAATTATCCATGGAATTTGCGAGAGAGAAAACTGGAATAAGTGCAGTTATTACAGATTGTGGACTAATTTTAGTCCACAATCTGTAATAATGAAGTTGACTTTTCTGATTCTTTCCCTCGTACTGGCAATTTCTTCGCCTGTGGTTGCTCAACCAAAGACCTCACCATTGGTTCCTATTGAACTGGAATGGACCCTGCTTACCAATAATTTCAACAAGGAATTCAAAGCACTGAACCAGCTGAAGTTGACGAACATGGGTAAAAAAGCGTTTCCTGCAACGGGCTGGACTATTTATTTTTCCTGCAGCAGGGAAGCCGTACCTACCAGTTCAAACGGGTTGCGGATTGAACATGTAAATGGAGATTTATACCGCCTCTTCCCGGTGGAAGGAGCACTCCCGCTTAAAAGGGGAAGTTCTGTTAGTTTTCAGTACCCTACCATCGGTCATTCGTTGAATCACTCTGCCGCTCCCAATGGCATCTACCTGGTTTGGGACAAAGAACCCATGAAGGGATACAATCTTGCAGGTATTAAGCACGGTCGTTTCAGTGATACAACCATCAATTATATAACTCAGGAAGATCTCTATGCGAAATATGCATCGGCAACTCTTCAACCAATTAAATCACCAGCCATAATTCCAAGTCCGGTTAGCCTGGTTGAAGCCAATGGTTTCTTCAGCTTTGATGCCCAGACTACCATTTTTACTGATCAAGCCTTTGGTTCAGAAGCAAATTATCTATCGCAGCAGGGAATTCGTTTGTTTGGAAAAGCACTGCCGGTTAGTTCGGCTAGCCCAGACCGTAAGGGATCCATCCTATTGAAAAAAAATAACCTTTCCGGAGAGGCTTATGAACTGTCTGTACAGCCGGATGGTGTGACCATCAGTGCCGGAACAGGTGCTGGAATATTTTATGGAATCCAGAGTTTTCAGGCAATGATACCTGCGATTCAATGGAAGAATAAAACTGGTAGCATTCAGTTTCAGTCCGTGGAAGTAAAAGATGCGCCCCGATTCGGATTTCGAAGCCTGATGATTGATATCGCCCGAAATTTTCAGCCAAAGCAGGAACTGCTTCGCATGCTCGACCTGATGTCGATATATAAATTGAATGCCCTTCACCTTCACTTCAATGACGATGAAGGCTGGCGGATTGAAATGCCTTCTTTTCCTGAGCTGACGGCCATTGGATCACAGAGAGGTCATCCGCTGGACAGCAAAAACAACCTGCCACCCTCCTATGGAGCCGGACCAGCAACAGGTAAATTATCTGCGAGCGGATTTTATTCGCGGGCAGATTTTATCGAAATCCTGCGCTATGCCAAAGCTCGTCATATTCAGATCATACCTGAAATTGAAACACCTGGGCATGCAAGGGCAGCCATTAAATCAATGGATGCGCGTTACCGGAAATTCATGAGAGAAGGAAAAAGAGAAGAGGCGCTGAAATATTTGCTGAGAGATACCATGGATCAGTCGAAATACAGTACTGCGCAAGCCTGGACAGATAACGTGATGTGTGTGGCACTGCCATCTGTTTATACATTCATTGAGCAGGTAGTAGATGATATTAGAGGTATCTATAAGGAAGCCGATGCTACATTGACTACGATTCATATGGGTGGGGATGAAGTACCTGCCGGCGCATGGGAAGGCTCTCCGGAATGTAAAGTCCTTATTGAAAAAGATCCAAGCCTGGAAAATGTGGATGATCTCTGGTATTATTATTTTACCAAAGTGCAGAAAATACTGGAGCAGCGCGGACTGAAATTATCAGGTTGGGAAGAAGTAGGCATGCGGAAGACTAAATTGCAGGGACAACCGAAACTGATTGTAAATCCGCGACTCGCAAATGAAGGGTACCGGTTACATGTATGGAATAATATGGTGGGTTGGGGTAATGAAGACTTGCCCTACCGACTGGCAAATGCAGGATATAAAGTGATTCTGTCTCCTGTAAGCAATTATTACTTCGACATGTCCTATCTGCGAGCACCGGAAGAACCCGGTTACTATTGGGGAGGTTTTACAGATGCAGACAAACCATTTTATTTTATTCCATACGATTATTTCCGCAATACAAAGGAAGATGCTGCAGGTAATCCGGTTAAAACAGATGCATTTGTTGGTAAGGACCGGCTAACCGATTTTGGTAAATCAAATATTGTAGGCTTGCAGGGATTGATCTGGTCAGAGACGCTGCGTAGTGAAGCCAACCTGGAATACATGATCCTTCCGAAATTATTGGGCCTATCAGAACGTGCCTGGTCAAAAGACCCGGAATGGGCAACCACCGCTGATGCAGTTAAAGCCGCGGAAGGGTATGCAGCAGACTGGAATCGTTTCGTCAATCAGGTTGGTCAGCAGGAATTGCCAAAGCTTGATTATTATGCTGGTGGGTTTGCCTATCGCGTACCACCGCCTGGTATGAAAATCGAGAATGGCAAACTGTTGCTGAATGTTCAGTTTCCGGGAATGAAAATCCGGTATACAACAGATGGTTCAGAGCCCACAGAAAAATCGTTGGAATATACCGGGCCGATCAACCAGCAGAAAGGAGTTAAAGCAAAAGTGTTTACCAGTTCAGGTCGCAGTTCAAGAACAAGTAGTTGGTAAGAATTATTTTTTTGAAAAGACACCATCAGCATCCAGTCGTAGTCCAAGTGTAAAAACAGAAGTTTCTCTCAAGCCAAGTGCGGTTGTTCCATTCGCTATTCTGGCTTCCGAGTAAAGTTTTAAGAGCCGAAAGGGTCGATACTCGGCTCCTGTAATTATGTATCTTCTTTTAAAGGCCGCATCTATGGGTCGTTCGCCGCTGGATGTAACTATATCGGTATCGGGTTGATAATAATTTCCGCCCAGAAGTACTGATACCTTCTTCCAGTGATAATTGAAGTACAGCTCTCCACCCACTGCTTCAAAAACAACCACCGGATTGCTGATTCCATTCACCGGATCAATAATCCTTCCAGTAACTGCATCCCCATTTTGTTGCCTTGAAAAAAGTCCGGCTATTTCCCAATTGCCAGCTCTATAGTTTACACCTGCCGCATAATACCGGGGGTTTCCTTTCAATCCAATAAACTCTCCTGAATTGATAAGGGAGGGATTTAAAAAAGACTGATTAACTACAATCCCAAATTTTAACTGCTCAATAAGCTGAACCTGTAAATTAAATGCTAATCCATCCAGCCAACGGTTATTATTGCTGTTGAGAAACTGGAATTGTGCTCCGTAAGAAAACCTGCCGGTACTGTTTCGGTAAGTTAATGCCTGATCTGCTCTGCCCGTTCCGGTATAACCCCCATCCGTACCCGCAGTATAAGTTGCACTTGCACCACCCCCAAATACATTGAACCGATCGGTATACCCTGTGATATCATAATAAATGCTGCGCTGCTTTCCCAAAACAACAGTACCCCATTTGCCCAGATCAACTCCCATGTATCCCAGTCTGCTGGACAATACCTGGCGGTCCTGGTTACGATCAGCTTGCAGGTATCCACCCGTAGTGCTGGCACTTAGGTTAAAGGATGTTGCCGATCGGAACATATTTACCTGCATTTCAAGTCCGGCAAAATACCGGATCCCCTTCCGCATTGCACTGATTTCAAAACCCAGGCGGGAAGCATTCTCCTGGATTTCCACTTCTTTATCATACGCCGCAAAATGCCCCCGAAAACTGCCATACACTTTTATTTGAACCGCTGTACTATCTCTTGTTTCAGCTCTGGATTGAGCAAACAGCTGACTGACCGAAAACAATAAAAAGCAACTTAAAAGTCTTGCCCTATGGTCAATCATATACAATTTTTCGTGTATATCAATAATATATAGTAAATTATCATATCTCATATTCCAACAAATATTTTACATATGAAAATTTATCTGGCAGAATTCATCGGCACCTGCTGGCTGGTAATCGGAGGATGTGGTAGCGCTGTATTGGCAGCAGCCTTCCCTGGTGTAGGAATTGGGCTGTTAGGGGTTTCTCTGGCATTTGGTTTGACTGTACTAACCATTGCCTATTCACTGGGACCTATTTCTGGAGCTCACCTCAATCCTGCCGTAACCATTGGATTGGTTGCTGCAGGTAAATTTGAAGCCAGGATGGCACCCATGTATATACTTGCACAGGTTTTAGGAGCAATAGCAGGGGCGGCATTTTTGTACATAGTTGCAACAGGAAATGGAACACAGATCGGAGACTTTGCAGCGAATGGATACCGGTCACATTCACCCGGGAAATATGGTATGAAAGCAGCGATTGTAACAGAATTTATGATGACGGCCATGTTTCTCTTTATCATTCTGGGAGCAACTGCAAAACGAGCAGCTAATGGCTTTGCAGGTATTACGATCGGAATGGCACTCACCCTGATTCATCTTATTTCCATACCCGTTACCAATACTTCAGTTAATCCTGCACGCAGTATCAGTCAGGCTGTATTTGTGGGTGGTTGGGCCATTGAACAATTATGGCTCTTTATCCTGATCCCTATAGCTGGTGCCGCTGTAGCCGGACTCCTGTATAGATACTTACTGGATGAGCCAGCGTAAATGAGTTCCTTTATCTCACCATAATCTCATCCGTATACAACCAAGCAGGCTGTCCTTTTCTGATATGCCAGGATGGTAACTGCAACATACTCTCCGCATGCACTTTTATATATCTTGCTTTGGTTCGGTTAAAGGTTGCATTAAAGGTGTGATAAGGTACTTTGATGATGGCTGGGTTCTCAAATGGGTTCGGATTATGAGGGTTCACAATTTTTTGTGCGGCAGAATAGGTTTTGCCATCCACTGATACAGCATAGCTAACAAAGGAGGGCAAAACAAGCAGATTCCAATCTGCCTGGGCTTGTACATTTAGAAAATCCATAGATACTGAATTAATTGTCATTAGTTTTCCCAAGTCTAGTACAAAATCCATATGCTGCCCTTTATAAGCAACCCAATGAATATCCGGATTGCTCCATGATTCATAAGACCCCAGGATCCCATCCGTCAAAGCGGAAATTGCTGCCTGGCTCTTTTCAGGAAAACTAATGGGAATGACAGGTTTACCAACTGAAATAACCTTATCCATTTCTTCCATCCCTTTAAAAATTCTGTTATAGGATTTAAGAAAATCATCAGGCGGTGTACTTCTTTCCTGAAGCCTTGTAACTCCATCTTCTTTGCACAGTTGAACAAATTCACTCACCATACTTTTCATTTCAGGCTTTACAACTACTTTTTTACCGGATATGCGTTTAAACATGCTTCGAGTTGTGTCCAGCTCATTTCTTCCGATCTGTATCTCTGCATACATAATAGGTAACCTCGCAATCCTTACCCGTTTAAGTAAGTCCGCATTCTTTTTGACTGCTTCCTCTGCCTGATCAAAAATTCGATTGTACTGCCCCATCATTTCCATTGACAACCAGGAATCTTTTGCATCAGTTGGTCCGCCGAAAATATTGAGTTGTGCTCCGCTCTTCAAAAGCGATTCCCGCATACTGTCAATATATAAACGGATGAATTTACCAGCTTCTCCGTAGTAACCATTTAGATACTCATTAATAATAGCATTGTCATCTGCATCCGGGTTGTACATTAGCTTACTGATAAGATAAGCACGCAGTCCGGCCATTTCACCTCCAGCCTCTGCATTGGCTTGCATAAACAAAGCGTTAACCCGATTCTCTTTATAAAATTGAATATTCGGTTTAATCGTGTGAAGATTTGGAAACGGACTCACCAGGTTAGTAAATTGAATGTTGTAATCCCAAATCAGAATATTATTCGTCAACCTACCCCAATCAGTCAGGTCTTTTGAGAATGCAGGATCAGTAGTATACACAGGTAAATGCCGCCTGCTTTCAATATTACATAGCATAATATTGACATTTGGTTCAATACTAATATTAGAAGGTGCTTTTCTTGAATACCAATACGCGAGCGTTGAAATAATTTTATCAGGAAATTTCTTTGCTACCTGGTTCACAAAATAAATAATGGAGCCACTTGGAACACCACCATATTCATTATTCAGCCTGGTACATTCCGAACACTGGCAATGCTGATCATTGTCATTCTGGCTTACTGACCAATAAATAGCCGCAGGTTTCTCCTTTATTTTTTGCTGTAACTTGTTTACAACTTTTTCAAGCACCTGGGCATTCGATAAGCAAATTTGTGTTCCTGGCAACCGGTTGCCATTAATCAATGAAAAATATTCCGGATGCGTTGTTCCGAATTCATCCGGTGGCACCAACTCGTTAAACGTGTGTACAAATAATCCCCATACTTCTCTGGATGAAAGCTTATGCCAGTTGCTATAGGCAGGGTCACGTGTGTCTTTATAGTTGGTTGTACGGTATTTTATAAAGGGAACATGTACTATTTCTTTTTCCGGAAACTGAATGCTTGCTGCTTTCGGAACAAACCCAACCGTTGATGTATATTTTCTAAATCCAATTGATTCAAGGAAATGATAAACTGCATACAGCACTCCCAATTCGCCACCGCCTGCAAGAATCAGATTCTGCCCCTCAGGTTTAATTAAGATACTGTCCTGCTCAAGTTTTAGTGCCTCCGTTTCAATATGGGCCTTTCGGGTATTTCCAATAAAAAAAGCAGACTCTGATCCATACTCATTCTCCTTAACTATAGGAAGATTGAAATCAGACATCAGAAGTAATTGCTGACGAAATTGTTCTGCCGCTTCGAGTTCAATCTTGTTTGCATTATCAGGAACTACCAGCTGATAGGTTGCCCAATTATTCTTTTCTTCTCCAAAAACAGCATGCATTGGAAAAACAAAAATACCACCCGTCAGCAAACCAGCTTCCTTTAAGAAACCCTGCCTTGATATTTTTTTGATTGAATTGTCTCTCATACAGTGAATATAGGCCATTGAATGAACAAGAATGAGTCAATAATTACCCATAACTTGAACTAATTTGATGTCTTATTCTAATCAGTATGAAATCTGTTCAAGTTGTTTCGCTCTTCCTGATGGCTGCCGGAATCTTCTCCTGCTACCCAAGTGTTAAGAAAAATCTGTATACCCCAGCCAGTACAGTGGTTATTACCGAAACGGATACACCTGATTCCATCCTGCTGAAAGCAGCCCATGTAGTGCCTACCGATAACCAATACGAAGCATTGAAAAATGAGTTCATCGCCTTTATTCACTTTGGTCCAAATACCTTCACCCGTATGGAATGGGGCAATGGTATGGAAGACCCAAAAATCTTTAACCTTCAACAACTCGATACTGATCAGTGGTGTGCTGCCATGAAGGCCGCCGGTATGAAAATGGTGATTCTTACCGCCAAACACCACGATGGATTTGTTCTCTGGCAAAGCCGGTATACCACCCATGGTATCATGTCCTCTCCATTTCAAAATGGCAAGGGCGATATCATGAAAGACCTCAGCGCCTCCTGTAAAAAATACGGACTCAAGCTGGGCGTCTATCTGTCACCCGCTGATCTTTTCCAGATAGAAAGCAAAACCGGTTTATATGGCAATCTCTCACCCATCACTAAACGAACCATTCCCCGTCCTGTGGAAGGCCGGCCTTTTGCCAATACCACAACTTTCGAATTTGAAGTGGATGACTACAACGAATATTTCCTGAACCAGTTATTTGAATTGCTTACGGAGTATGGTCCCATTGATGAAGTTTGGTTTGATGGAGCACATCCCAAAACAAAAGGCGGCCAGCAATACAATTACCTCGCATGGAAGAAATTAATTCATACACTCGCTCCCAAGGCAGTGATTTTCGGAAAACAGGATATTCGCTGGTGTGGCAATGAATCCGGTAATACGCGCAGTACGGAGTGGAATGTAATGCCCTATGACACAGATCCCGCCCTGATGAATAATTTCGCCGATCTGACAGATGATTCTCTTGGTCATCCCGAACAACTCTACAAAGCAAAATTCCTGCACTACCAGCAGGCGGAAACCAATACCTCCATCCGCGAAGGCTGGTTTTACAGAGACGATACCGAACAGAAAGTCCGTAGCGCCGATGATGTGTTTGATATGTATGAACGTTCAGTTGGTGGAAACTCTACATTCCTCTTAAATATTCCACCCAACCGGGATGGGAAATTTTCACCCGAAGATGTGGCAGTGCTGGAAGAGGTTGGAAAAAGAATCACCGCTACCTATTCCAATAACCTGCTTCAAAACGCAGATGCCCCCGTCGGATTACTGGACAAACAAGACAACACCTATTATTTTGTAAAAGACACATCCACGGCCATTGAAATCAAAACACCACAACCTGTGACCATCAATCGCTTTGTGATTCAGGAAGCTGTTAAATCTCATGGCGAAAGGGTTACCAGCCACACCCTGGAAGCATGGATCAATAATGAATGGAAAGAAATCGCCGCAGCTACCAATATCGGATACAAACGCATCCTCCGGTTTCCGGAAATTACGACTGATCGTTTTCGGTTACGCATCACTGGTACCAGATACCTGCCCGCTATAACAGAAGTTGCTGCGCATTTTTATAAAACACGTCCGCCTCAACTGAGTTTCAGTCGCACGAAAGATGGTTTGCTCTCCATCCTGCCTGTTCAAAAAACATTCAACTGGAAACCTCATGGCGAAGATTATGGAACTAATATCAACTCCGGAATAAAGATCTATTACACTACTGATGGCTCTGCACCTTCAGACAAGGCTACACTTTATACATCGCCTTTTGAATTCAAAGGCGGACAAATAAAAGCAGTCGCTTTTGCCAACAATGAGATGGGGGCAGTCTCCTCTGATCAGATTGGAGTTTCACCTTTAAACTGGAAAACAATCGAGGCTACTGCTTCACAAATCCAGATAGACCTGGGAGACACCTATGCTTTATCCGGATTTGCTTACCTGCCTCCCAATCATACTAAAAACGGCCTTCTGCAAAAAGGCGAAATTTTCACCAGCACTGATGCTAAAAACTGGCAATCTGCAGGAGCATTCGAATTTGGAAATATTGTAAATGACCCAAGTAAACGCAGTTTTAAATTCACATCTGTTAAACAAGGTCGCTATATCAAACTAGTAATTAAACAAACAAGTGGAAAACCGTCTCCACTAAAAGCGGAATATTTTGACTTCCTGCAATAAATAATTTTTGATATATCGGATAATCAATATATTTAAGTAACGGTTAAAGGCCTGTAGTAGTCATTTATTCATACTAAAATGCTACAGGAATGAGAAAACCATTTATACTGCTTCTACTCCTATTTGCAGGCAGTTTGCTCAGCTATTCCCAGACCATTGTAAAGGAACATTACACCGTTAGTGGTGGATTATTGGGTGCAATGGATTTTAATAAATTCAGAGTCACCGGATCTGTTCCCGATAAGTACGATACTCGTCCGGGTTGGACAGCCGGTGCCTGGTTTAACTTTCCCATCAGCAAACGTTTTTCATTTGAACCCCAATTAACCTTTTCCCAGCTTCAATATGAATCACAGGATGTGGGAACCCTGCTGCGGGATGGCAAGATCGGTTATCTCTCCCTGCCCCTTCAACTGAAATTACACCTGGGCGATGTTTTTGCAATCGTTGCAGGTCCGCAGGTAAGCTTCACAACTTCCGTAAAAGACGAAAATGACATTGTTGACAAAAATGCCTTCAAGTCTACCAGTCTCTCTGCTTTCGGCGGAGTTGAAATTAATCCGCATGGCCGACTTGTTTTATTCGGAAGGTATTTCCATGGTATAACCAATATGGATAATACCAATTCAACAAGAGATGCCAAGTACTTTAATCAAAATATTCAGGCCGGATTAAAATTCAAACTGTTTGGAAAATTAATTCCAGCTGATTCTGATGGAGATGGCATTCCCGATCCAAAAGATAAATGCCCCAACCAGGCAGGACTGGCCCGTTACGAAGGTTGTCCTATTCCTGATCGGGATGGTGATGGTATAAATGATGAAGTCGATAAATGTCCTGATCAACCCGGACTTGAAAAATATGCCGGTTGTCCAATCCCGGATACTGATAAAGATGGCGTCAATGACGAGAACGATAAATGCCCCAATGAAGTGGGATTACCCAAATACAATGGTTGCCCCATTCCGGATACTGACGGTGATGGTATTAACGACGAAGAAGATAAATGCCCCAATGAAAAAGGTCTGGCCAAATACAATGGCTGCCCGATTCCGGATTCAGATGGCGATGGCATAAATGATGAAGAAGATCGCTGCCCAACTGTTGCAGGTGTAGCTGCCATGCTGGGCTGCCCGGCTGTTGAGAATTTCCAGGCAAACGAAGTTACTTTCGCATCAGGCAAAGCAGTACTTACCGCTGCCGGTAAAAAGGAACTGGATCTGCTGGTCGATTATATGCAGAAATACAACACCGTATCTGCAAAACTTACCGGTTATACAGATAATACAGGGACAGATAAAATCAATCTTCCACTCTCTCAAAAACGTGCAGAGGCGGCTAAAGCTTACCTGGTTAGTAAAGGTATTGAGGAAGGCCGGATTACAACCGAAGGACTTGGATCAGCCAATCCGGTAGGCGATAACAAAACAAGCAAAGGCAAGGCATTGAACAGAAGGGTGGAAATGACTGTTCAATAATATTACTATGAAGAATACATTCATCTTTTTTCTTTGTTGTATCCTGGTGAAGGTTGCCGAAGGGCAAACCTTCACCATGGGCAACAAATGTTATGAGCAATTAAAACTTGCCGCATCCTTACTGGCGGAAAAGAAACATACAGAGGCATTGGAAGCATATTCCACTATGGAAAAAAACTGTAAAACCAAAGATGCCAGGGAGCAAATTCAATCTGGGAAAGCAGCAGCATTGAATGGTCTGGGACAATACGAGGATGCCCTGGTTGCAAGTGATCTGGCATTGAAAGCATCGAAAAATAAAAGTATTAGTGCCTGGTTTCAAAAGGCGATGGCATTCAATGCCCTCAACCGCCCACAGGATGCAAGTAACTGCTTTTCAAAACTGGTCGCATTAACAGAAAAAAATCGGGACAATAAAGCGAAAGCTTCCAATTATGCACTACTCGCGAATCTGCACCAACAGCAATTAAACAACAAAGACAGTGCAGCATTCTACCTGGAAAAAGCAAAATCCCTTGATCCGCAAAATGCACAGTTTTATTTACTGGAAGGGGACTGGCGGGTGGCAGAAGGAAATTATGATGCTGCTTTCGAAGCTTACGATAAATCTGTATCCATGGGTAAATCCGACCTGGATATTTATGTCACCCGAATGAATGCAAGAATGAAGATGGTACAGGAAAAATATGGCACCACCAATGCACAGGAGTTGAGGTCAAAAATGACGGCAGAGGAAAAAGAGTTGATCTGCAGGGAAGTTAAAGCCGCATTGGATAAAGGCTTAAGAGAAATGAAATGGGATATGTTTTCTTCACTTGTTTGTAAATAAGATTTATGAGAACAGTATTGTTACCGATTCTATCTGTAGCGCTATTATTAAGTGGCTGCGCTACCATGAATAAACAACAAAAAGGGACAGCCGTTGGTGCGGCAGGCGGTGCAGCGATCGGTGCTGCAGTCTCAAAGGGCAGTATCTGGGGAATACTTGCAGGTGCTGCCATTGGCGGCGTAGCAGGCAATCTCATCGGGAAAAAAATGGATCAGCAGGCCCGCGAACTAAAACAGGCTATACCTACCGCTGAAGTGGAACGGGTAGGAGAAGGAATCAATGTTACTTTTGACTCCGGACTTATGTTCACCATCAACAGCGCTGCCATTAGTGATGCCTACAAAACTGATTTGTCCGGAGCAGTAGATGTATTTGTCCGTTACCCGGAAACACTTATTGTTATTGAAGGCCATACCGATGATACAGGTTCGGATGAATACAATATGATGCTTTCCCAAAAAAGAGCTGAATCAGTTAAAGCTTTCCTTGCCTCCAAAGGAATAACAGAAAACAGAATGGAAGTAAAATGGTATGGCGAAACACAACCAAAATATCCAAACGATAGTGAAGTGAATCGCCAAAAAAACCGTCGGGTTGAGCTGGCTGTTATCGCCAATGATCAAATGAAACAAAAAGCAAAAGACGGTCAATTGGAGCAATGATAAGTTTAGTTGCCTCCTAATTTTTTCAATTTATCCTCAATCGATTTTCTCTCCGGAACCGTGGCAATCTCTTTCGTCAAAGCCTGGCGGTAATAGCGAATTGCTTCCGCCGGCTTCTTTAATTGTGCTGCCATATCTCCTGCCAGTACATAGGCATGATAATAAGATGGATTGCTTGCAATGATGCTATCAGGCGCAACTATACCTCCATCCAATATCCGCTGTTTAAATGCACGAAACTGAAGGAATCGTTTAAATTCTCCGGTTTGTAATAATGTGTCTGCAGGTATCAGGTAACTGCTGTCTACAATTTCACGCCCCTCTTTTAATCCACGCATGGATAACACTTTTTTCAGATCATAACAGACAAACTGTCCCTCCTGCCAGGGTGCGGTTGAAACCCATACCAATCGTTTATTCGGTTCAAATACAATTGCATGATGTGCAATCAACTGATTGATGGCTTTCTCATTTCCCAAACCAATATCTGCACCCTGCTGTCCGCGGGTATCACGCAATATATGGATGGTCTGCTCAACCGTGTTCTCCTTAGCTTGCGCTAATAATTCCTGCACCCTTTTATACCGGTAGGCTGATGCACTTTCAGCTATTTGTTCCTGGTTAGAAGGCAGTTTACTTAACTCCGGACTCTGAAAATGATTCGCGCAAATAATATAATTCTGGTTGGGATCATATACATCCAGCGCCTCCGGTGTTTTTTCAATCACCACCGCTTTCTGGTCAGCCGCCGAACCCACAAGGAAGGATTCCGAGACAAACATTTTTCGCGATCCGGCAATAGCAATTGCCTCTTTAATATTACCTGCATACTGCAATATTTCCCTCGCAACCAATGAAACAGGAGTGGCAGATCCCGGAGGCAAATCCGTTTTTGCAGCATTGATCGTTACCGTTAGTCCGGCTTCATTCATGCCTGATACAGCACCTGTAAATCCACCCCAGGTTACGGTCATAAATCCATAACCACTGTCGGGTTTTATGAAAGCGATCAGCTTATCATCGGCAAAGCGGTCCCCTACATAAAAATCAAAATTCCGACCAATTATAAAAGCACTATCCCTGGAATGAGCACCCCAGGTTCCAAAAGAAGTACATCCTACCAGGGCCATGGTTTGCAAAGCGTGACCGATATCATGTGCCGCATGATAATTTAAGATTCGTTGATAAGGCGTTCCTATATAACCATACTTTTCTGAAGCAGCCTGTGACACGCCATAGATTTCGGCTTTGTATTCTTCTTTCACCTGGTTAGGCAAATCCCGATTAAAAAATCCAATAAAATATTTCAGGAAATGCCGGTAGAAAGTGGAAGGAATCATCTTTTCTATCTGAGCGCTAAAATGATCTTCCTGTCGTTGTACCAGTTCTTTTGTCAGCTTTCCATTGATCACACCTCTTTCATAAGGTTTACCTTCGACATAGAGTTCGTATAAACCAGATCGTGAAACATGAAACCAGTTATTGTTGAGATAATAAAAACTGTCCGATACTTCGGTTCTCTGCAGTTGGTCTGCAGATCGGTCAGTGATGGCCGGTGGCTCAATTTTGGATACCTGTACCAGGTAGATAAACAAGGCCAACAGGAGCAACAATAAAATTCCCAGTATAATCAACAGGGTTTTGCCAATTCTCCAACCTATCGTTTTAGTTGCTTTACTCATGTTGCACTCCTGATTTTTTTCAACAAGTCCTCAACCGGCACGAATTCCGCACAGGTAGTCAGGGCTGTGATCGTTACTCCCAAAATTCCGTGTAATAACACATTCTGTCCTGTTAAAAATAAATTCGGAACCTTGGTCCGCGTCGGGAGATAAGTAGCCATTGGATGGCGGTAATCTTTCGCAATACCATATAGACTACCATCCTCCGTACCAATATAATCCCGGAAAGAAAGTGGTGTTGCGCAGGAGTATGACTTAATAGCCTCCCTTAAATGCGGAAATCGTTTTTCCACCAGGTCGAGTAACAATTCAGCCTTTTCTGTTTTAAGGCGATAATAATCATTCCCCCGTTCACCCTGCTGACTATCTGTATTGAAACTATTTTTCCAGGGCTCCCATTCTCCGGCGGACATATACGTTAAGATGCTTACTGATTCTGCAAATCCGGGGTGATTCGCATCCTCCGTAAAAAACACACCCGCAGATAAGGGCCAGTCCCCAGGCATTGCTTCCACGGCCTTCCATACCGCACCCGGATGGTGCAGGTAATAATTGTGATTCAAATAGGGAAAGACTCCCGGTTTTAATACTGCATTCAAACTGAAACTCGATATTGTGTCAGCCAATCTTTTTATTCTGTTGCGATAGGCTGCCTTAAGAAGTGGCGACTCTGTAATTTCCATGGTTCGTTTCGGATGCAGGTTGGATATGAAATGTTTCGCAATGAACAGTCTTCCATCTTTGGTAACGGCTCTGGTTAAACGCTCATCCTCTCCTTTCAGTTTTATCACTTCTGTGTGATTGAACAAATCCCCACCGGTAGAGCGAATCAGCTTAACGAGGTGTTTGGTTATCTGTGATCCACCGTCCACTATCTTCCAGGCACTTTCGATATAACTGTTGACAACCAGCGCATGTACATACAAGGGCGTTTTAGCTGGTTCGCCCGCGTATAAAAAATTATTTCCTGCCAATACTTCCTGTAATCGTTGGTTGTTGGTGATCGATTGTAAAAAAGCAAGGGTATCAATTCCCATTACGCTCTCTTTCTCACTCATCCCCTCTCCTGTTCTCAGGTTGTACATGGGGAACCTGGAACAGATCTCCCGAATGGTTGAGCAATACTGATCAATGGCCGACTCTTCACCCGGAAATGCCTCTTTCAATTTGGCTGCAAACCGATCATAACCCTGTGCCAATGCGTACTCAGCCCCATCTTCCAGAAAAACGATCCGGTCAAATCCATCTTCGTCCAATTGTTGTAAGTTCAAGGCATCTGTCAAACCTAGATAACTGAATACCTGGTGCAATGTTTGTCCGGGTGCTAGTCCCCCTATATAATGTACCCCACTGTCAAACAAAGTTTTATCTCTCGAGAAGGTCTGCAAACTGCCACCATACTGCCTGTTTTTTTCCAGCACACATACACTGTACCCTTCTTTACCAAGCAGGGCAGCACAAAGAAGGCCACCCAATCCAGATCCGACAATTACTATATCGTACTCAGGCAACATAGGCTACATCTTGTTTTTGGAGTACAAACACAGTATTGCTGGTGCGTTGGGAAGCTTCTATTTCTTCACAGGCATATCCTTTCTCAACCGCTAATTCATGAATAGTGGCTCCCGATAAAAAGGATAACCCGTTGGCGGATGTTTTATTAAATCCAAACACCCGGGTTGAAAAAAACTCCGACAATTCAGTACCCTTGTGCCGGTCGCGGATTTCTGCATTTCCTTCCCGTATGATCAGTTTACCACCGGGATTCAAATGGTCAAGCGCCTTCCGAACCAATGCCTTTTGATCTGATGGCGACAGGTAATGCAATACATCACAAATCAGGATTGCATCATACTGTGACATAGGAAACTCCAATGCATTGCCTGCATGAAATTGTAAAGCAGCACCCCGGCCATAACAGTGTTGCGCCGTGCTGGTTTTTTCTTCATCATAATCAAGTGCGGTAATTACCCTTTCTTTGGAACGAAAATGCAGCATCATCGACATGAATCCATATCCGCAGCCAATATCCAGTATACGACCACTTAAAGGCACCAACTGATCAAAGAGTGCATAATTCTTTTCCAGCCCTGTCTTAATCCGCATATACCATTCCAGCACAGGACCTTTATAAATATAGTTGTATACTAATTGTTCCCGATACCAATCCACCGATTCATATTGCTCCCTACGTTCTCCATACCATTCCTTAAATTGACGGCTCAGTTTTTTTGCTTTTTCCGCATATCCTTCTCCGTAAGTGACCTGATCTTCTGCTTTGATTCGGGGTAAAATATCAATAGTAATTGTTCCGTCTTTTAAAATAAAATCGCCTTTACTCATGGTATAACCCGTACCATGCAACACTACCGGCAGGATGTCAATTCCCAATTCCTCCGCCAGGTAAAAAGCTCCTTTGTGAAACCGTTTCATGGTTCCATCATAGGAGCGGGTACCTTCCGGAAATACGGCTACTGAATAACCATTTTTCACGCGTTCGCGGATACCATCAATATTGCTTTCTACTCCTTTGCTTACGGGGAAATAATCTGCCATCTTCACAACAAAACCAAATACCGGTGAATTCCAAACCCAGTCGTTGGTGAGCAAAATGATTTTGGGATGCAGCATCACAATGGAAAGAATATCCAGGAACGACTGGTGATTGCTGATGATCACTGCAGGTTTGGAAAAATCCTCTCCACCTGGATTGTGAATTCGTTTGGTCACATTCCGCATGATATACATCAGGCTCCAGGTGTATTTACAAAGAATCCGGTGAAACAGATACTTAGCTTTTTCGCCTGCAAAAGGATTGAATTTAACGAGGAGCAGCCCAACCAGTGTTAATACCAATGACCCGATTACAAAATAGAGAAAAGCGAAAGCAGATTTGGCCAGGCTCCAGAACGTAAATGGCTGCATTCCTTTTTTCACCCGGTTGGTGATCAGCAGATGAAACAAAAAAGGAATCATCACCTGTGAGATCAGCACCACACAAACAATTCCCAGTATTGCGATGAGTGCAATACTTTTTAAGGAAGGGTGTTCTGCAAAGATTAATACGCCCAATCCGGTTACTGTTGTGATGGCAGAAAGAAAAATGGAAGACCTGAAAGAGGAGAGATTTTTCTTGCCGTTTTTGTATTCCTGCAATAAGCCATCCAATGTAAACAAACTGTAGTCGTCACCCAATCCAAAAATCAGTGCCGAAATTATAATGTTTACAATATTGAACTTGATTCCAAACAATCCCATGATTCCCAGGATCCAGACCCAGGTGATCAGCATGGGTATAAAGGCAATCAGTGTCAATTCAATTCTGCCGAAGGAAATCAGTAGTACAATAAATACAATCGCAGCAACCATCCAGCTGATGCTGTTGAAATCGGCCCGTACCATATCCACCAGCCGACCGGTAACATACTGCATATCCAATACGGTTATGCCTTCCCGTGAGTCAAACTCTGTATAGATAAAAGACTTGTCTTCAGGGGCTGTTTTTACCAGCGTAAGTACCCGGGTTTGTGAATCGGTGGGCAGTATATAGGATTCCAGCAGTTCGGGCGACAAACTAATGGCCGCTGAATCAGTCAGTGGATCATAGCTTGTACTGAGCATACTCTCTACAGATTGGATTAACTGATCACTAAATCCAATGGCAGCTGCTTCCTGTTTCGTTAACTGCAGCACAGCCTGTTTGCGTTCCGGTGTCCAGAAATTATTCCAGTGTTGCAGGCGTTCGCGTTGCAGGGAATCTGATATCAATATGGCTGACAGCCCGGAATATTTCTTCACCACTCCTGTGCCACCCATTTCATTCAATCGCTTCACCACAGATTCATTTCGCTCCAATGCCTGCTGCAGGTCTTTTCCATTGGAAACGATATACACGGATTGAAGCGCGAATGCATTCAGCCGGTTCACTTCCTGCTCTGCCTTGCGAAGTTTCTCCGACATGAAATTCATCTTATTCATATCAGGTTCAAATCCCACTTTGCGAATAAAAAAGGCAAAAAACAAGGTGAGCAGCAGAATCGTAACCACTAACTTTTTATTCGACTCTATCCGGTAGGAGGCTAGCCGGTCAATCCAGCCTCTGGAGGCATGCGCTGCCGGTTGCTGTTTTCGGCTGATCAGTTGCGGTAAAAAGATCAGGGAGGAAAGAGAAGCCCCCAATAAACTGATGGCGGCAAATAATCCCAGGTCGCGCAGCATTTCAGACTGCACCCATTGCAGGCAAAGAAAGCCACCAATGGTGGTAATGCTTCCAATGGTCATAGGATGCGCCAGGTCGCGCAACACTGTTTCCATATCTGGCTGGTGCCGGTAGTGATTGAACACATGCAGCGAATAGTTGACTGCTATCCCTAAAATAATAGAACCTGTTGCCAGTGCAATTACGGATATAGATCCTTTGGTTAGTGCAATCACCGAGAGCGCGAGCAGGGAGCCCAGGATCGCTGGTACCAATATCAGTACCGGAGCAAAGAACCTTCTGAAATACAAGGCCAGGAAAATAACCAGCACCGCCAGCATGATGCCCTGCGTAAGCAGTGTATCTTTTCTTAATTGAACCGCATTACCAACAGCTACTGCAGTTCCGCCAAAATAAGTGATGCTATAGGTAGGATACTGTTGTTGAAATGTTTCCAGCAACTGATCCAGTTTCTCAAGGAAAACCGCATTCTCCGCTGTATTGTTTTTTGGGTACTCTGGTGTCAGAAAAAGAATCAATTGCTTTCCATCCCGCGTCAGGATATGATTGTCGTATAATTCAAACTGCTGATCATATTGTAACAATTGCAGTTTGCGGAGCGCAGGCAGGGCAATGCCTGCCGGATCACGCGCGATGAATTGTTTGAATGCTAATCCGGCTGGTGATCGCAAGGTTGCATAATTCCTCTCCAGTGTTTCCTTGATCTTATCACGTTGTGTAAGAGAATCCAGGCTTTCATAATCACTTTCTTCCAGGAAGATCGGCAGGTGCTGATGTACCGCATCAAACAATTGCAGCGTAGTTTCTTCTTTTACCTCCCGGTGTAATTCCTTTACATATTCAGGTAACTGTGAAGCAATGGAATCCGCCAGTTCCTCCGCTACTGCTACCAGGGAATCCGGATCCGGTGCTTCAGCCTGCCTGGTTCCAACAGTCAGGATCATACGATCCAGCAATTTGGATTGCTGAAAGATTTCGTTCAGCGCATTGGTCTTTTCATCCCTTGGAATAATGCTGGTGATATCCTCCTCCAGTTTGATGCGGGAAGCCAGCAGCGCAGTGACCCCGACAAAAGCCAGGAACACGATCCAGAAAACAAAGCGATGTTTCCTGAAGAAGCGATCCATTTGAACAAAAGGATTCTGCATACGTGACTATAAAACCGGACCGGTTTTTTTGTTCACCAATTTCATAAAAATGTAGGAGATGATTCCGAACAGGAGTCCTGCCGCAACGGCCAGTGTTATACTACCACTAATATATTGTTGCAGGTTTACCTTGATCGAATCCAGGCTGAGTTCACTGGGCAGGGGAACCGCAGTTGCCTGCTCACCCATCCAGGGAGCGCCAGCCAGAAAACTCCCATACAAAATAAAGGGAATCATGGGAGGTATGCTGATATTAGCAGCAGTTATTACCAGGGCCTTGTTAAGTTTAAGCAATACAGACAAAAAGATCGCCACAATCAACTGGAAACCCCAGATCGGTACAATACCCATGAATACACCAAATCCAATGGATGCCGCTTTGCGTTCATGACTGTGATCCGACTCCAGTAATTCATTTAAGAGCGCCGCTCTTTTTTCTTTACTGAAAAGCGACCGAAAAAAATCTCTTGGTTTGATATAAAGAAAGGCGATAAAAAACAGCACAGTATTCAAAACGCTTATTCGCGAAAAATCCTGAAAGGGACGAAAATGAGAAACTCTTTCTTCTGCCGGGGGATAATATACACTGATAGGGGCAAACTCCACCTTTATTCCATTCCATACCGAACGCACCAGCACTTCCACTTCAAACTCATATTTGCGGGTATAAAACCGGATCTTCTTCATTGCCCGGATAGGATACAGCCGATATCCACTTTGCGTATCCGGTGCCTTTTTGCCGGTATACAACCAGAACCAGAAATTGGAAAACCTGTTGCCAAAACTGCTTTTGCCCGGTACATTCTCCTGGTTCATATTGCGGGCACCTACCACAATGGTGTTAGGATATTGCTCAATGCAATTGAGCATGGTAGGAAGGTCTTTCGCAAAATGCTGCCCGTCTGCATCCAGGGTGATGGCATAATCAAACCCAAGCTCCAGAGCTTTTGCGAAACCTTTTCTCAAGGCAAATCCCTTTCCCCTGTTCTGCGTATAACTCACCAGCTGTACCTGGGGAAACTGTTCCAGCACTTGTAGTGTATCATCAGTAGAACCATCGTTTACAACCAGCACGCAGTTGGTATAGGTCAGCACATCGCGCAGCACAGCAGCCAGACTTCCCGCATTGTTATAAGTGGGGATGAGTACGGTTGCTTTGTGTTGATCAAATGCATCCTGGTATTCCGGTTGTTCGCGCATGTACGGTTTGCCTTCCATTTCAAACCGCAAGTAACGAAAAAATCAGTCCACTTTAAGACTCCTGACCGGGTTTTGCAGCGCTGCTTTAATGGATTGGAAACTAACAGTTAATAGTGCAATTCCCAATACAAGTAAGGCTCCAAGCGCAAATAAACTCCATCCCAACTGGATCCTGTAAGGATAATTTTCCAGCCAGCGGCTGGCTGCCAACCAGGCAAGCGGCAGGGAAATGAGTAAGGATATCGCCACCAGCAACAGGAAATCCTTCGATAAAATAGTTGCTACCTGCTGTACAGAAGCCCCCAATACTTTACGGATTCCGATTTCACGGGTTCTCTTTTCGGTTGATAAAACAGCTAATCCAAACAGGCCGATACAGGAGATGAAGATGGTGATCACTGCGCTGAACAGCATGATTTTTTTCCAGCGCTCTTCTGATTCATATTGTTGAAGATTTACCTGATCCATAAACTCATAAGAATAGGGATTAAGCGGGAAAACAGACTTGAAGGTTTTTTCAATATGACTCAAGGCACTGGTAGAGCTGCCAGGCTTTATCTTGATCAGGGCCAGACCATATTGATTGGAAGGCAACATGGTAAACAACTGCGGACCGATCTTCTGATGCAAGCCTTCATAATGATAATCTTTTACTACGCCAATTACAGTATGTTTCTGATCTCTGTACCAGAAATCCACTTCTTTTCCAATGGGATCTGTCCAGCCTGCCTCTTTAGCAAAGGTTTCGTTTACGAGTATCGATTGAGTGGAATCAGTTGGCAAATCGGCTGAAAAATTCCTTCCCTCCTTCAATTGAATCTTTAACATCGGGAGATAATTCACCCCCACCGTTTCATAGGCAAACTGGATTTCCTGTGTTCCATTCACTCTTGCCCGGGTTCCCCAGGAACCACCATTTTTGAAACTGATATCCTGGATGCCGGCATGTTCTTTCAACTTATTCCGGAAGAGATCAGCTTCACTGTGTTGCATCCGCCAGTTGTTGACCAATACCATATTGGAATCATCATAGCCCTTTTCAAAACTAGTGAGGTATTCAAACTGGGAATATATCGTGAGTGTTCCTACAATCAGGAAGGATGCCAGTGCAAACTGGACTACCACCAATGATTTCTGTAAATAATTTTTTCCAGCCAGGGAAAACCGGTTGTATAATGTTTTAACCGGATCGTACCCGGATAAAACCAGGGCAGGATAGAAACCCGCCAGGAACGCGGTTACCAGGAACAATACGATGAAGCCGGCTATCAGTTTCAGATCTAATAGATAAGAAAGCGACAAGGCTTTATTCGAAAGCTGATTAAAAAATCCTAACAGGCTTTGAGAAATAACCAATGCCATCAGAAAGGAGATCATGCAGATGACTACCGACTCGCCCAAAAACTGAAAGATCAATTGAGAGCGATTGCTACCTACCACTTTCCGAATTCCAATTTCCTTTGCACGTTTGATGGACCGGGCAACCGTGAGGTTCACAAAATTGATACAGGCAATGAGCAGGATAAATAAAGCAATTCCGGTTAGAATATAGGAGTACATAGGATTGCTGGCTCCTGCCAATCCATTGGTAGCACCCATGTCCTTACTGAGATGAATATCCGAAAAGGGCTGCAGTCCATAGTCCATTGTCAGTTTTACATTGAATCTCGCCGACAGCTCTTTCATGATATCAGCGGATTCCTTATCAAATACTGCCTGGATTTTTTTCTCCACTACTGCTTTGTCCGCATTGGGATGTAATACGACGAACGTATTCAAAAAGAAATTGAACCAGTTTTCATCATTGGCAGCTTCCTGTGGTGGTACAACCATCGGTAACAACAATTCGAATTTGATGCTACTGTTCTCCGGGCAATTTTTTGCAACGGCAGTTACTGTATAGGGTTCAAATCCACCATCTTCCTTTTTAATCAGCATGGTCTTACCTACCGCATCTGAATTGCCGAAATAGGAAATGGCCATTTTTTCAGATACAACTGCTGAACGCCTCTCCTTTAGTGCACTGGAAGCGGTACCATGAAGCAGGGGAAAACTGAATATATCAAAGAAGGCAGAGTCTGCATAGAACATATCCTGCGAGATAATTTCTGTCCCTTTTTTTAAATCAACCGAATTGTTCTGTAATCGGGTAAAGGACTTGATTTCCGGAACAGAGGCGGAGAATCGTGGCCCCTGAAAATAGCCGGTGATGGCAGATTTCCGAATCTCCTTGGTTTCTTCATTTACACTGGTATTATAAACCCGGTAAATCTGTGGCAACTGCGCATGGAACCGATCATAACTGACTTCATCTTTTACATACAAAAGAATCAGAATTGCGGCAGCGAGACCCAAACTGAGTCCCAGCATATTAATCAGGGAATAGATCTTATTCCGGCGCAGGTTGCGAATGGCTGTAAGCAGGTAATTTCGAAACATGCATTTTCTGATTCAACCCCTGTGCCAGTCTCTAATAAATTGATTTTCTGAATTTTAGTAAAATTATCAAGTCAATCAGTGTTCGTTTTCGAACAGTTGCTGTCCGCTTTTAATTAGGGCGATGAGGACTCCGAATAATAGACTCTTTTAATCGTGCCGGCAGCTTTTAATTTTGTCAGTCCCGCCTCACTGATCCGCGTCCCGACTAAATTGATTGCTTCCAACCTCTGAAGGGGCTCCAGTAAGGGCAGGAGTTCATCGCCCACAGGGTTTTTATCCAGCCGCAATTTTTCCAGGTTGGTGAACTGTGTTAATACCTGAAGTTCTTTTTCAGTCAGGTTATTGCCAGCCAGGTTGAGCCAGAGGGTATGTTTGGATAAGCTACCCAGTGACGGCTCAAGTGCTTTCCAATCTACTTTAGTGCCTTCCGGTAAGGTGATATCCAATAATTCCGGCTCCCGTAAGAGCAACCGCACCATGAATCCGGCTGCTCTCAATTGCCGGATAGCCGTGCTGTCTGCTTTGATTGCAAGCCCTGGTGGGATATTCAGTTGCTCTGTCGTTTCCTTTGCTGCTTCCCCACCATTCCCGGCTTCCATCCCTAATTGCTTCGCAACAATGGAGCGGATTTCAGGAGAAACAGCAAGACTGGCCAGCGATTTACCTCCTGCCGCACCGGCTTCTTTTACCCACCAGGTCAGCAGGGTAGTTTCTTCTGCTGTCAGGGGTGTTTTTCCATCCGTAGGCATGAACTTCTCATCCGATGGATCCAGTTTGATGCGATGGATCAGTTCACTTTTTTCGGGATCACCAGGCACCAAAGCAGGACCGGTTTTTCCTCCTTTCAACAGTTTAGCCAGGTTGGTAACCGATAACTGTCCTTTTTTCTTGCCCTCATTGTGACATTGGCCACATCGCCGGATCAATAAGGGCTGGATGACATCTTCGTACACCAGGGCCGCTTCTAAAGAATCCGGCTTCGAACGTTTTTGCGCTCTCAGTACTTCCAGGCTTAAATAGTCTTCGCCATGCGTTAGACTTCCACCCTGGTGACCGGCATAGGTAGTAAGCAACGCAATCACCACCCATATTGAGGTTTGAACAAGCACCGGGAACCTGCGTTTTTGATGAAACCAATCCGATTGCAACAAAGCCATACCGAGCGCCAGTAGGCACAAAATAATACCCGCCCACTGATGTTGACTTACTAACGGTCCCGGGTAATCGCCATCTAACGATAAAATATAACCGAAAATGCCTGCGAATAAGGTGCTCGCAAAAAGCAGCCAGCTGAGTAAAGGGATGGCATCCCGCAAATGGCTGTACTTTTTTTTATACGCCAGCAATTCAAACAACAGGACAATAAATAATATACCAATTGGCAGATGAACGATCAGTGGATGCAATCGTCCCAGAAACTGGCTGATTTCAAGTAATATCATCTCAACTTAGAATTCCTTTTATCACTTTACCATGAACATCGGTCAGCCTGAATCTTCTGCCCTGGTATTTATAGGTGAAGCGCTCGTGATCAATCCCCATCAGGTGTAAGAGGGTGGCCTGGAAATCGTGCACATGCACCGGATCCTTTACAATATTGTAACTGAAATCATCCGTTTCGCCATAGCTCATTCCGGCTTTTACACCTGCACCCGCCATCCACATGGCAAAATTCCGCGGGTGATGATCCCTCCCGTAATTATCAGGGAATAATTTGCCTTGTGAATACACGGTTCTTCCAAATTCACCTCCCCAAATCACCAGTGTATCTTCCAGCAATCCCCTTCGTTTCAAATCTTTTATCAATGCCGCAGTAGCCTGATCGGTATCCTTACATTGCTTGGCCATACCGGCTGGCAGGCCACCATGATGATCCCATCCCTGGTGATAGAGTTGTACAAACTTCACATCCTTCTCCAGTAGTTTACGCGCCAGGATGCAATTCGCGGCATAGGTGCCGGGATCCCGGCTATCCGGACCATATAATTCAAATACTTCATCCGGCTCATCTTTCAGACTCATCACCTCGGGTATGGAGGTTTGCATACGATAGGCCATTTCATATTGAGCAATCCTGGCTTCTATTTCCGGATCCTTGTTCACTTCATTCTGGTATTCATTTAATTCCTTGAGTGATTGCAACATCTCCTCCCTGTCTTCGCCATCGTATCCTTCCGGATTATCCAGGAATAAAACAGGATCCTTACCCGCACGAAACTGCACACCCTGATGTTCACTTGCCAAAAATCCATTGCCCCATAAGCGCGCATACAGGGGCTGATCTTTCACAGCGTTTTTAGATACCAGTACAATAAAGGATGGCAGATTCTGGTTGTCTGTTCCTAACCCATAACTTATCCAGGAACCTATAGAAGGCCTGCCCGGTAATTGATTTCCGGTTTGAAAAAAGGTGATGGCCGGATCATGATTGATCGCCTCAGAATGCATACTCTTGATGATACAAAGTTCATCCACTACCTGCGCTGTATGTGGTAACAATTCACTGACCCAGGTATTCGATTTTCCATATTGATTAAACTTGTAAATAGATGGTACCACCGGCAGGATTGCCTGCCCCGCACTCATGCCGGTTAATCGTTGGCCCTGGCGTACTGAATCCGGCAATGGCTGCCCAAACATATCCAGCAACTTCGGTTTGTAATCAAAGGTTTCAAATTGTGATGGTCCTCCACTCATGAACAGGTACACCACTCTTTTCGCTTTGGGTACTAGGTGCGGAATGGCTTGCAGGATTTCCTGTTCCAGGCTAAGTGATGCATCTTCTGAAGCGATCTTACTAATAGATTTTCCAAGCAGTGTATTGCCCATCAATGACCCCAGCGCTATGGAACCCAGGCCCATGGCAGTTCTTGTGAGGAAACGACGCCTATTCAATTGCTTTTGCAACTGATCCAGGTCGGGCGACCATCCGGGTGGTTTTGGAGATCTATGAGAATCACACATAGGTTAACGTTTGGTAATTGTAGCATCGGAGTTTAAAATCAGGCTGGCTACTACAGCATTCGCAGCAATTTCTTCTTTTGGCAAAGACGCATCCACTTTATATTGACCAGCCTCCAGCCATCCTTTTAATTTCTTTGCCTGCTTTTTAAAAAGTGTCAACTGTTTGGTTTTTGCATTCAGTAAAATCTCTTTTTCTTTTTGATCTGGTGTTCGTCCGGTTAACCTAAGAAAGATGGTTTCAATAGCTTTGTCCGAATTTCCCATCTTTACCATCTGCTCTCCCATCACTTTACAGCTCTCCACAAAAACCGGATCGTTGAGTGTTACCAGTGCCTGCAGGGGCGTGTTGGTTGCTTGTCGCCGTACCACACAATAACTCCGATCTCCCGCATCAAAAGTGCCTAATGTTGGATTGGGCACTGATCGTTTGATCAGCACATATAAACTTCTTCTGTAAACCGTTGTACCGGTATCCGCCTGGTAACTGGTATTATTGATTTCCCATAAACCCGCAGGCTGGTAGGGCTTGATGCTTTTCCCTCCAATCGAAGGTTCCAACAAACCACTTGCAGCAAGTGCATTGTCGCGTATCATTTCAGCACTCAACCTGGTTGGAGAAGCATGACTCAGGTATAGATTCTCCGGATCCAGCTGCCTGCTTTTTTCTGATGGCACCGAACTTTGTGCATAGGTCGCCGATAATACCAGTTGCCGGATGAGCTGCTTCAGGTCCCATCCTGATTCCACAAAACTCACTGCTAACCAGTCCAGCAGTTCCGGATGAGAAGGCAAACTTCCCTGGTTACCAAAATCTTCGGTTGTTTTGACCAATCCCTTTCCAAAGAACAGTTGCCAGTACCGGTTCACCGCCACCCTTGCAGTTAGCGGATGTTTTGGATCCGTTAACCAGTTGGCCAATCCCAGGCGGTTCTTAGGCAGTTTGGAATCATACGGAAAGATAGCTTCCGGGGTATTGGGAAATACTTCGATTGTTTTTGCATCATACTGTCCGCGATCCAGGATATAGGATTTTTTTGGCTGCTTACTCTCCTGCATGATCATGAGTTCGGGTATGCGGGTAAGTGTATCCGTTAGCTCCTGCCTGGCAGCTTTTAACAATGCTGCGTCCTGTTTCAGTGCCGGAACTTGTGCGGCCAGGTAATAATCCTGGAGCAGGGTTCTTTCGTTTGCAGTTAAGCCGGAAGCAGGTTTATTGATCAGCAATTTCCATGCTGTTGCATTACTCAGTTGCAGTAACTCCAGCGAACTCAGGGCACGATCGTATACCAGCACTTCTTCCACTTTTCCGTTTTTGAAACCGAGACCGCGATCCCAGGCGCCCACCTGCAAACCCAGCTTTGCATTCCAGGGTGGCAGTATATCTTTTGTGAGCTGATCCATGGTGATCTGCATCTGCATGAGCTTCCCATTCAGGTACAGATTCATGCCTGCTGCAGTAGCAGATCCATCATAGGTCATGGTTAGCTGAATCCATTCTTCCTTGGGTATGGTTTGCTTCGAAACCTTTGTCAGTGCATTGGAGGGTGCCGCATGGGATATGCCCATTTCCAGCTGGTCATTTTTATAATAGAGATGATAACCGCGATAATTGAATAAACGCTCCGCGATGGTCTTATGAAAAATCACCCCTTCCTTGAAATCTTTTGGAATCCAGCAATTGATATGGATTGTAAACGGATCATTTCTTTTGAACGCGCCAACAGGAGTCAGATCCAGCCATTCATCACCATTCAGGAGCAAGGCTTTTCCACCGGGAGATGCAACAAATTTGGGAGGATCTCCCGCCGAATAACTCAAATCCCGTTTCATGGCAGCCGTACTATTGGAAGTTCCGCCAGCCGAACGAAGATTTCCTCCATCAAAATTCAGGGAAGCCTGTAAGCCGGTAACGGGGACGCGCACCTGCTGCATGGATTTGTATTTTTCCTGGTCTATCCATTGCTGTGCCTGCTTCGTATATGCTTCCTGGTTAGTAAGCAGTTTTTTCTCCTGTTCTTTTATTTTCTGATTTAATAAGGCCAGTACCTTGTCTTTTTCTTCATCCGTGAGCAACATGGAAGGGGATGGCATGGTGAGGTCAAAGGATATTTGTCCCGCTTCCTGTACCGTATTGAAGAAACTGTAGAGCTCATAAAAATTCTTCTGTGATACCGGATCGTATTTATGATCATGACAGCGGGCACAACTGATGGTGAGTCCGAGAAAAGCAGTTCCTACAGTATTGACCCGATCCACCACATATTCCGTCTGAAACTCTTCTTCAATAACACCACCTTCCAGGTTTTGCGGATGCATCCGGTTGAAGGCAGTGGCAATTTTCATTTCCTTGGTTGGATTCGGTAACAGATCCCCTGCCAGTTGCCATTCTATAAACTGGTTATAGGGCATATTGCGGTTGAATGCAGCAATCACCCAATCTCGGTAAGCTGATACATCTCTTAATCCATCAACCGTATATCCATGCGAGTCGGCAAATCTTGCCAGGTCCAGCCAGTCGACCGCCATCTTTTCACCAAACTGTGGCGATTGCAGCAAGCGGTCCACCTGCTTTTCTACTGCCTTAGGTGAATTGTCTTTTACAAACGCGTTGATTTCTTCCTCTGTTGGCGGCAGACCGGTTAAGTCAAGACTCAGCCTGCGCAACAACAATTCTTTAGATGTCCTATCTGAAGGCGACAGTTTTTTTTCTTCCAGTTTTTTCAGGATGAAGGCATCCACCGGAGTTTGTACCCATTCTTTTTGTTGAACCTTTGGTATAGCTGGTTTTGTCGGTGTCACAAAGGACCAATGGGGCTGGAATTCCGCACCTTGTTGGATCCATTTGATCAGGATGGCTTTTTCTTCCGTGCTTAATTGCAGGTTGGATTCCGGTGTAGGCATCCGGTAGTCATGATCCTCTGATAAAATGCGATGAAACAGTTCACTGTTGGTCAGGCTGCCCGGATCAATCGCCACTTTACCAGGTGTTTCAGGCAATTCGGCGTAAGCAGCCTCAGAAAGATCGAGCCGCAGTCCGGCTTCTCTTTTTGCCTGGTCGGGACCATGGCAGGAAAAACATTTATCCGACAGAATGGGTTTGACATGCAGGTTATAATCCACTTTATCGGGCAATTGCTCATAGGCCTGTTCAATCTCCTCCGGCAGGTCAGGCGCGCAACCTGTCAGCAGGAAAGAAAACAGAAAACACAGGCTAAACGACCTGCCCAACAAATAAAAAAGCCGCCTTTGAAACATGGTTTTCTAATTTAAACCATATCCCAAAGCCGGCCTTATGTGAAAATGCTCTTTTCTGAAACTATTTTAGCATAGGTGTCAGATACCAGTTAATACAAGGTAAGGAGAGAGCACATACAAGTGCAAGACATTTAGCTAACGAGATAACGTAAAGGTTCCCTGTTCCCCTCCATTGTTGCTCCAGTTTCCTGAAAGTTTTTTAGATGACCGGCTATATTGACCATCGATGGTTACCAGGGTATTACCATTTTTAAATTGATAGCTGGCTGTAAATTTTTTCCCTTGCAAACTCCAGGTCCCTTCGGCCGTAGCAGTACCATTACTATTGATTCTTTCAATTTTGCCGTCAGGGTAAATCTGAACTGCATATTGTCCGGATGGAGGAACTGGTCCTTCGCCAATTTTACCTTGCCAAAATCCAGTAATGTTTACTGGCTCTTCTTTTTCTTTAGCGCAGGAAAAAAGTAAAATACTACTGATTGCAATCATCAAAAGACGTGTCAGAAATTTCATTGTGATAGGTTTAATAGTTAATGTGTATTTGAATTTGCTACACAAAACTAGTATCCCTTTTACCCGATTCCCTGCACCATTGAGTGGGTTGCATTTTTTTCTATGTCATTTACCTAAAATTTGGAAAACCGTTCCATAAATTCCTGTCTACGGGACCTTGAAATAAGAATCGTTGTTCCATCAGACATGATAAGATAGCCGCCATCTCCCCTTACGTATTTTTGGATATGATTCAGGTTGATAAGATAAGAATGGTGAATACGGAAAAAATCTTCGCCTGCCAATGCTTCGTCGATATCTTTTAATACTTTGGAAACCATAATTTTTTTTCCATTGCTCAAAACCACCTGAGTGTAGTTACTTTCAGCCTGACAATAAATAATATCATTGGTTGAAACGAAGATCATTCCGTCTCCGGTGGTCAGCGCAATTCTGGAGATCGTTGGTTTCTGTTGTTGCAAACTGGTAAATAAAACTTCCAGCTGTTCCTTCATGGGGAGACTGTTTTTTTTCTCTACCCGCTGGATGGTGTCTGCTAGGTCTTTAGGATCTATCGGTTTTAGGAGGTAATTGAGGGCTGCATATTTAAACGCCTTAATCGCAAACTGATCATAAGCGGTACAAAATACCACATCAAAAAAAAGCGGATCGAACTGCTCCAGCAGATCAAATCCATTCATTCTGGGCATTTCAATATCCAGGAAAACCAAGTCCGGACGATGGCTTGTAATCGCCTTTATTCCTTCTTCCGCACCCAGGCACATAGCTTCAATCCTCACCTGGGGACAATAGGTACGAAGTAACCACTCCATCATTTCAAGTGCATTCTTCTCATCATCAATTAATACAACCCGTATCATATGCTGAATTTTAATCGTCAATCGGAATTTTAAGGATTACCTGGGTTCCAAGAGAACGGCCATCTTCTAACAGGTCTTTAACTTCTACTGAAGCCTGCACCCCCTCTTCCTTATTCAGTAGTGCCAGTCGATCTTCTGTTAACCGCATTCCCAATGATTTTTTGGTAGCGGCTGATTTGCTTTTTAAAACAGCCGCCTTTTCTCTGCCAATGCCATTGTCTTCAATGCAGCATTCTAATAAATTTGATCCCGTCAGTCGCAGTTCAATTTTTAATTCCCCCGGTTTATCCAAATGAAGAAGTCCATGCCAAATGGCATTTTCAACATACGGCTGTATGATAAGCGGGGGTACGTAAATGGTATCGGGTTGAAGGCCTTCAGCCAGACAAATTTGATAATTAAATTGTTTCTCAAAACGAATCGATTCCATCTCGAGATAAAGCTGTAATGCTTCCAGTTCATTGCTTAAGGTGATGGATCGGTTATTTGAGTTATCCAGAATCAGGCGGATCAGTTTTGCAAATCTTGTGAGGTACAAGGAAGCTGTTACTTGGTCACTTTTAACAATATACCGGTTGATGGAGTTTAAACAATTGAAAATGAAATGAGGATTCATCTGCGCGCGTAGTGCCTGCATTTCAATATCAGCCATTTTTTTTCTTGTGTCCATGAGTGTTTTTTCTGCCAGCTGTCGCTCCTGCTCAGCACGTGCTTTAATTATTTTGTTGGCACACAAGGACGCAATGGTGGTTAATATGGACAAGTGTTTTTGAGTAAAGAACCCTTTTTTTGAGTGTTCGGAATCAATTACGCCCAACACTTTTCCATCTGCTATAATGGGAACAGTCAGTTCAGATAGCCGATGTTTATCATCTGGTATATATCGGTTATCCTTTGAAGTATCCGAAATAATTTCAGCTAAACCGCTAGCTGCGACAGCGCCGGTTATCCCGCTCCCTACAGGTATTTCAATTGGAGATAAAATCTGGTTTCCGAGTCCGCTCTTTGGGCCATACGCAGCTTTTTGAATCAGAACATTTCGTTCTTCATCCAACAGATATATAACACAATCTTCAAACTTTAACTGACCTATACAGTTACGGGCCACATCCCATAACATGGGATCAACCGCAGCATACTCATTCATGCTGGTTGCAAAAAAATGGATCGCCTGCTGAGCTTCCAGCTCTTCCTGCTTGGCCTCCAGTTTTTTATTTCTATTATGCAACAAAAGCCATACTAGGAATACAGCTACTGCAAGCACGGATGTAATAAACCATATTGACAACCAAAAGGGTTCATGAATGGAAAAACTGAAAACTTGCTGAGCTTTTATCCAATTTACTTTATTCAAGCTGGCCTCGAGTTCAAATTGGTAATGGCCGGGTGAAAGAGAACTGATTCTTACCAGATTTGAATTCCCGATTTCCTTCCAGGGCTCTTCTGTAGTCAGGCGATACCGGTAGTAAACATTCAATGGACTATTGTAATAAGGAGCGCTCCATTCAATTTCCAAATCACGATCCTTATACTGCAACTGTAAGGATTTATTAAAATCATGAAACAAGGAATCGGTACTTCCAAAACGCACCTGACGGAGATAAACAGATAATTCTTCCCCGCTTATATCAAATTTTTCCGGATGGAAATAATTCATGCCATTCGTTCCTCCCAGATAGAGGGTGCCATCCCTGCTTCTCCACCAACTGTTTCCATTGAAGCCAAAGCCCTGTACATTGTCTGATTGATCAAATAAGTTTAAACTGGAATTGGCAGGATCGTATCTGTAAATACCCTTTTCGGAACTTGCCCAAATGGCCCCTATGCTGTCCTGGTAAAGGGTAGTAACTATGATGTCCTGAAATAAACTGGAAAATGGCTGGATAACCGCCTGCCCTTTCTCCAACTTCACTGTGTATAACCCTGCCGAACAACCGAATAACAAGGAATTATCTTTCAATGCATAGGTACAGGATATGAATTTATCTTGAAACGGAAGTGCGATTTCACCAATGTAATTCAGATTACTATCCAGACAATGCAAGCCTTTTTGGGTAGTTATCCAAATTATTCCATTCGGCGACTGAACAATGTAGTTGGAGTTTTCCCGGGAGGGAGGGATATCCAATTTTGACAGGAGATAGCTTTTCCCATTCAGTAAATACAAGCCATCCCGACCCGCCAGCAAATGATTTCCATCCTGAAGGGTATACAGATCATCATAAAAGTCCTGTTCACTCAATACACGAACAGAATCATTGGCATAAAAAGGCCTTTCATATTGAAAGGTAGTTGGATTCATCAGCCAGATCCCCCGATCCGTCGGAGCAATTATTAATTTTTTGCCATCATAAACCAAGCCCCGAATGGATGGGTAATTCAACTTGTTGGTGGCTTTCAGGTCAGGAGGAAAATACATCCATTCAGCACTTGCTTTATTTCTGCAGGCAAGCCCATGGCCCGTTGCAATCCAAAGATTCCCTTCTCGATCTTCTGTTATCTTCCGGATATTATCTATACCAACCGGCTTTTCATCATCCAGCTTGCGTAAGCGTATCAGTCCGATCGTCTGCCTGTCTGCCGAAAACCTGCCTATCCCGTCAATATTAGCCAACCAAACAAACCGATGTGCATCAATGTGCAGGTAATTGGCAAAATCATTCGTTCCAATTTTGCGGCCATTTAAAAAGAATCTGGGCCGACTCAATTTCCTGGCGGCCAGGTTGTATTCAAAAATACCTTCCCGGGAAGCAAACAGATAGGTCCCGGGCCGAATAAATCCAACAGCTCTAACCCCGAAGGACCCCGATTCGAGACTTGATAATCCCGACGGCAGGAAAATCTGATTAACTGCAGCTGTTGGGAAATGATACCAGTAACTTGTATTATCCCAGGTTGTAACCAGTAAGCTGTCTGGAGTCAACGCAAAGATTCTCATCGCGTTTCTGTCTGGCAAACTGTCTACTCGTCCATTGCTGAACTGGTACCGGAACAGGGTATTGGCCTTTCTGAAATAGATTACCCCATCCTTTGAAGCAAATACCCTGACACTAATAGGCCCGGCAATAGGTAGACGAACCGGCGAAGCTTTGAATTTTTTGGTTGCTTCATCATACTGAAACAATCCCTTACTTGTCAAAAGAGAGGCAGTCTGGTTGTGTAACTGAAAGAGATCTCCCAGGTAATCCGTACTATCAATTCCTTCGATTCCGGTTTCAATAAACCGACGCTGTTGCGTTGAGTAGAGAAACAGGTGATGATTCGAACTAACCCAAATCCGGTTCTGCGCATCACAAAACAACCGGTTGGAGCTGACCGGAAGTTTAAACGACTCGAGCTTTTTCCCATTGAAGCACTGCACCTGCCGCGGATACAGGATCCATAAAAAGCCCTGCTGATCTGTTGTCAGTGCAGTGATGGTTCCTGCCTGAATGCCTGATTTATGATCAAATAACTGCAGATGGTAATCCCTGGGCTGACTCCAGCTTATTAGCCAGCACAACATACAGCATACTATTGACATCAACTTTACCCGGGTGAGCATGGAACGTTTATTGCTCTATTAAGTTCCTGCTAATATTGGTAAGTTGCTCATTTCATTGAGCAGATGGTCATTTTTTTTAGCAACTGACACAAAAAAGCCAGGATAGGTAGTACCCATCCTGGCTAATGCTTATTGAAATCACTTTTTTTGTGATTTAAACCTCCTCAGCCTTCATTGACTTCGCCTGACGAATCCGCTCGTTTTCATCCAAATGGATCTTACGCATGCGGATAAAGTTCGGCGTCACTTCAATACACTCATCGTGCTGGATATATTCCATACACTCTTCCAGGCTCATCAGCGTTTTAGGTGCAATGCGGGTTGCATCATCACTTCCGCTGGCACGGTGGTTGGTCAGTTTCTTACCTTCTGTAACGTTTACCACCAGGTCGCCTGGCTTGATGTTTTCCGCCACAATCTGGCCGGCATACACATCTTCTCCCGGATCCACAAAGAAGGTTCCGCGATCCTGTAATTTATCAATAGAGTAACCTGTTGTCTTCTCGGTATTCTTGGAAATCAGTACACCATTGTTACGTCCAGGGATGGGTCCTTTCCAGGGTTTGTATTCCAGGAACCGGTGCGCCATTACAGCCTCTCCGGTTGTAGCAGTCAGCATTTGCGTACGCAGACCAATTAATCCACGTGAAGGAATTTCAAATTCCAGGTGCTGCATATCACCCTTGGTTTCCATCACATGCATTTCACCTTTTCTGCGGGTAACCAGGTCGATTACTTTAGATGCAAATTCCTGCGGCACATCCACTACCAACACTTCATATGGCTCGCAACGCTTGCCATCAATATTCTTTAAGATAACCTGTGGTTGTCCTACTGTCAGTTCATATCCTTCCCGGCGCATGGTTTCAATTAATACACCCAGGTGCAGGATACCACGACCATAAACCTGGAAACTATCACCACTATCTGTATCGAACACACGAAGTGCGAGATTCTTTTCTGTTTCCTTCATCAGGCGGTCGCGCAGGTGACGTGAAGTCACGAACTTGCCATCCTTACCAAAGAAAGGAGAGTTGTTAATGCTGAACAGCATGTTCATCGTTGGTTCATCCACACTGATCACCGGTAATGCTTCCATTACTTCCTGGTCAGAAATGGTATCTCCAATATTAAAATCTTCCAATCCTACTACAGCACACAAGTCGCCGGCCAACACTTCTGTTACCTTACGCTTGCCCATTCCTTCAAACACATAGAGTTCTTTTACGCGCTGCTTTTTAACAGTACCATCTGCCTGCATCAACGCGATCGGCTGATTTTCTTTAATTGCACCGCGCTGTACTTTACCAATGGCAATACGTCCAAGGAAGGAGGAGTAATCCAATGATGTGATCTGCATTTGCAACGGACCTTCTTCCACTTTAGGCTCCGGTACATATTGTAAAATACCATCCATCAACGGCGTGATATCTTCACATTGTGTATTGGTATTATTGAACCAGCCATTTTTACCCGAACCGTAGAAGGTGGGGAAATCCAGCTGCTCTTCCGTAGCATCCAGGTTGAAAAACAGTTCGAATACAGCATCATGCACTTCATCAGGGCGACAGTTAGGCTTGTCTACCTTGTTAATTACCACGATGGGTTTCAGATTCAACTGAAGGGCTTTCTGCAACACAAAGCGGGTTTGTGGCATGGGACCTTCAAACGCATCCACCAACAGGATCACCCCATCGGCCATCTTTAATACGCGTTCTACCTCACCACCGAAGTCGGCGTGACCCGGAGTGTCAATTACATTGATTTTGGTATCCTTATAAGTAACAGCTGCGTTCTTACTAAAGATGGTGATTCCTCGTTCGCGTTCCAGATCATTGTTGTCCATGATCAGTTCGCCTGTATCCTGGTTCTCGCGGAACACTTTGGTGGTGTGAAGAATCCGGTCAACCAGGGTAGTCTTACCATGGTCAACGTGTGCAATAATGGCTATATTCCTAATATTCATAACTCGATTTCTGTACCCGAACAAAATTTGCCTTTGGGCGCGCAAAGGTACAGCTATTTGCCCGCCCCGCAAGCTAAATTCCCATAAAGATTATGTTATATATCATAACCCTTTGTTAATCAGCACCCCCTCTTCCCTTCCTCCCTCTTCCTTTCCTCCATATTTTTAACCAAATCCTCATCTCCCCCTCCCCCTACCCTTCGTACCTTTCACCTTATTTTTTTGAACGATAAAACAGATTGGTTATGACGACGAATTTTAAGGAGTTCCCCTATGATGATAAGACCACCCATATTCTGTTACCCGAACGTTTTGAAACAATTGAAAAACCGGTTACTGCTATTGTGATTGGTGCCGGTCGCCGGGGTTATGTATACGGACAGTTTGCATCCCAGTACTCCCAGCAGTTTGATATCATTGGGGTGGCAGAACCCAACCCGATCCGAAACCAGCGTTACGCTACAACCCATAAAATCGCGCCTGAGAATTGCTTTCTGAACTGGGAAGATGTTTTTACAAGACCCCGCTTCGCGGATGCAGTTATTATTGCTTCACCTGACCGCCTGCATGTGGGTCCCTGCCTCGCAGCACTGAAAGCAGGATATCATGTGTTATTGGAAAAACCGATCGCACCATCAGAAGAAGAATGCCGCCAGATCCTGGAAGCCTCCCGCGCCTCCGGAAAAATTGTAGCAGTTTGCCATGTATTGAGATATGCCCCCTATTTCCGCAAACTCCGCAGCCTGATCAGAAGCGGGGCCATTGGAGAATTAATCAGTATCCAGCACCTCGAACCCATCGAACATGTGCACATGACCCATTCCTATGTAAGAGGGAACTGGAAAAACAGTGAAACTACAACCCCTATTGTGTTAGCTAAAGCAAGTCACGATCTTGATATTCTTCGTTGGCTGGTTGGCAAACCCTGTACTGCAGTTCATGCATTTGGTGGCCTCAGGTGGTTCCGTGAGGAAAATGCACCGGAAGGCAGCACGCACAGATGTACCGATGGTTGCAAAGTAGAAGAAGAATGCCCCTATTCCGCGATTAAAATTTATCACAAAATGCGGGAACGTACTTATGTATTTGATCTGCCCGAAGACAAGGATGCACAGGGAGATTATATACTGGAACAGTTACGCACAACCGATTATGGAAGATGTGTTTACCAGATGGACAATGACCAGCCGGATCATTATGTGGCCAACCTGCAATTCGAAGGCGGTGTTACAGCCAGTTTTTCTTTGCAGGCGTTTACTTCCTATGAAGGCCGGCGTACCCGCGTAATGGGCAGTCACGGTGATATTGTAGGTGATATGACCGAAATGGTAATCACCAGTTTTCAAAATGGTAAAAAAGAACAATGGGCAGAAACAACCGACCTGCATGGCGGAGGTGATTTCCGCCTGATGGCTGATTTTGTGATGGCAATACATGCCAATGACCCGAATATGCTGACTTCCACACTGGAAGCTTCCATCGAAAGTCACCTCATGGGATTTGCAGCTGAGAAAAGCCGGAAAGAAGGGATCGTAGTGCCTGTTCAGTGTTAATCTATGGATTCATAAAAGGAATGCTTATTTTGCTTACAAAGCATTTCTTTTATGGCCAGCAAAAAATGGTTGTTTGGTATTCCAGTTGTACTGGCAGTTGTCTATATAGCAGGACCCAATCCTTCCACCCCGGACTATTCTTCTCAAATGCCCGTAGTACCTTCAGCTCCGGAAGTGGAGACCTATGTCCGCAATAAAGAGGCTTCCTTTAAACTCAAGCCGGATAATGAGGCCCGCATTATCTGGAACAATGATTCCCTGGGCCAGCCTACCGAATATTCAATAGTATACCTGCATGGTTTCAGTGCCTCCCAATTTGAAGGAGCGCCAACACATGTACATGCAGCCAAAGCTATGGGTGCCAATCTCTACCTGGCACGCTTAGCCGAACATGGCATCGATACCAGTGATGCCCTGGTCAATCTGACTCCGGGCAACTATTGGGAGTCGGCAAAAGAAGCCCTGGCCATTGGCAAACAATTAGGCAAAAAAGTTATCCTGATGGGCACTTCAACAGGAGGAACCAACGCTCTGCAATTGGCTGCTACCTATCCGAACGACGTGTATGCATTGGTGTTATTATCGCCCAATATTGCGATCAATGATCCGAATGCCTGGCTGCTGAACAATCCTTGGGGCTTACAGATTGCACAACTGGTGCTGGGTGGTAAATACCGTACGGCTTCAGATGACCGCCCCACTTACAAACAATATTGGAATACACCATACCGACTGGAAGCCACCGTTGCCCTGGAGGAATTGCTGGAAACTACCATGACGCCGGAAACATTTGCCAAAGTCAAACAACCCCTCTTACTGCTTTACTATTATAAAAATGAGCAGGAACAGGATCCCGTGGTGAAAGTCTCTGCCATGCGCGAAATGTTCCAACAGGTAGGCACACCCGAAGCCTGGAAGAAAGAAATCGCCATGCCCAATACGGGTGATCATGTGATCGCCTCTCCTTTTAAATCAAAAGACGCGGCTGGAGTTGAAAAAGAAATTACCGACTGGCTGCTGCAATTAAAGGCCAACCATCCTTGAGGATTCATACATCTGCTGGAGGTTATATTCAGTTGCCAGTTTTTTATGATTGACTACATCTACAATAGTACCGATCAGGCATAGTCCCCCGGTAAAAAGATAGAGTATGCCCATGCCTACCTGGCCAACTACAAATCGCTGAATACCTGCCACCACTACAAATCCCAGGCAAGTCAGCAGCAGGATCTCTCCTGGCTTCTTACGTTTGCCACTATAAATCATGAGAAACTGATTTCGTTGAGATTCAGTCATCTTACTGGTCAGGTCTTTAATGCCAGCAGCTTCTTCAGGTTGCAAATCAGGCAGACTCATCAGATAGGTATCCATCATTTCCAGGTTGGTTTTTAATTTGGGTTAGCACTAAAGTTACAATTCTGCTGCAAATAATCAACAGGGCTGGAATCCCCATCCAATGATGCTGCCAGGAAAGTTTCCATTCAGCATGCAGGGCCGCTGCGATACTTCTTCCCAACCCACAACCCGGACATGCTTCCAAGCCTGTAAGAGCTTCAAGTCCCAACATCCGAAAAGGACAAAATCCTCCTGCAGTTGCATGATAATCCACGCCGAAAGCGAGCCACAAAATAGCTCCCATCCATATCACCAGTTCCAGGTTTTGTCTGATCCACTTTACAGCCATCTTTCTAATCTACGAAATTTTCAACTCCACCCGTCCGGTGCCACCCGTCCGGTGGTACCGGACGGGTGATTATATTTGCAGGATAATTGTTTGCCATGCTCCGATCAAAGATTGCGGGAATAGGAATGTATGTTCCAAAGAATGTTGTGACCAACCAGGACCTGACACAGTTTATGGAAACCAGTGATGAATGGATCCGCGAGCGAACCGGAATCACCCAACGCAGGTATGCCGACCGCCAGGGTGAAACCACTACCACCATGGGTGTAGAAGCAGCCAAAATCGCTATAGAAAGAGCAGGCATCACCCCACAGGATATCGATTTCATTGTTTTCGCTACCCTCTCTCCTGATTATTACTTTCCCGGCTGTGGCGTACTGGTTCAACGAGCCCTAAAGATGAAAGAGATTGGCGCCCTTGATATCCGTAACCAGTGCAGCGGTTTCGTTTATGCATTATCGGTAGCTGACCAGTTCATAAAAACCGGGATGTACAAAAACATCCTGGTGATAGGCAGTGAGAAACATTCCTTCGGCCTGGATTTCAGTACCCGCGGACGCAATGTTGCAGTGATCTTCGGAGATGGCGCTGGTGCAGTAGTACTGCAACCTACCGAAAATCCTAACCAGGGCATCCTGAGCACCCACCTGCACAGTGATGGTGAAAGCGCTGAACTGCTTGCCATGTACAACCCTGGCACCCATGCCAATCACTGGGGACACTATGCTGATTTTAAGGAAGGCGCCACCATCGGAGAACAGTTCATGAGCCATGAAATGATTGACAAGGCGCAGAACTTCCCCTACATGGATGGTCCTGCTGTTTTTAAAAAAGCCGTGGTTAAATTCCCGGAAGTCATCAATGAAGCACTGCAGGCAAACGGATTAAAAGCTTCCGACATCAACATGCTGATTCCGCACCAGGCCAATCTGCGCATTGCCCAATTCGTACAACAGCAACTCCAACTGGGCGATCACCAGGTCTATAACAATATCCAGCAGTATGGAAATACCACAGCCGCCTCTGTTCCCATCGCCCTTTGTGAAGCCTGGGAAAAAGGAAAGATTAAAACCGGCGACCTGGTTTGCCTGGCCGCATTCGGAAGTGGATTTACCTGGGCCAGTGCCCTCCTTAAGTGGTAAAGTCCTACAGTACAGCATGGCATTTATCGATTTAGTTTGTATATTCCCAATCCATACAAACCAAACCAGCCGTCATGTCAAATCAACGTAGACGTTTCCTTGCGCAATCCGCAACGCTTGCACTGGGTGTAACTGCCCTGCCTTCCTTCGCAAACTCATTTTCCGGCAAATTGAGCGCCACTGATCAGATCAATGTAGGTGTGATCGGTTGTAACGGAATGGGCTGGAGTAATCTCCAGGCAATCCTGAAACAACCCAATGTTCGCTGTATCGCACTTTGTGATGTAGATGAAAATGTGTTAACCAAAAGGTCCGGAGAACTTGCTTCCCGCAACATGCCGGTAAAAACCTATAAGGATCACCGTGAGTTACTGGATAATAAGGATATAGATATTGTAATCATAGGCACCCCCGATCACTGGCATTGTATCCAGATGGTGGATGCCTGTGCCGCCGGTAAACATGTATATGTTGAAAAACCATGTGGCAACTCTGTAGAAGAGTGCCGCGTTATGGAAGCTGCCCAACAACGTTATGGCTCTATCGTTCAGGTTGGCCAGTGGCAAAGAAGTGCACCTCATTTCCAGGAAGCTGTCAATTTTGTGCACAGTGGTAAGTTGGGTAATATCCGCACGGTCAAGTCCTGGGCCTATATGGGCTGGATGAAACCGGTTCCCATCAGACAGGATTCCGCAGCTCCTAACGGGGTAGATTACACGAGATGGCTGGGCCCCGCTACCAAACGCCCTTTTAATGCAAATCGTTTTCATTTTAATTTCAGATGGTTCTGGGATTATGCAGGCGGACTCATGACAGACTGGGGTGTTCACATGATGGATTATGCTCTATTGGGCATGAAAGCCCAATTCCCCAACCAGGTGATGGCTTCTGGCGGCAAAATGGCTTATCCGGATGATGCTTCTGAAACACCGGATACCCTGGCTGCTGTGTTTGAATACGATAAGTTTAACATCGTTTGGGAACATGCTACTGGTATTGACCTCGGACCATACGGACTCACACATGGTACTGCTTTTATCGGTAATAATGGTACCCTGGTATTAAACCGGGAAGGCTGGTATGTGAAAGAAGAAAAAGGAAAGATGGAGCCGGTTACCTTCCAGAAAGACAAAGGAGATTCCCTCGAAAGACATATGGCTAATTTTTTGGAAGCGATCAAATCAAAAGACCCTTCAAAACTGAATACGCCTATCCAACAGGCATCCCTAACCGCACAGGTTTGTCAACTTGGAAATATTGCATTCCGCACCAGGGAACTGCTCAAATGGGATGCCGCGAAGGCACAATTCAATAGCAAAGCCGCCAACGCGCTGCTGAAAGCCAACTATCAAAATGGTTATAAAGTACCAAAAGTATAAGCTCCTGCTGGCAGTGATCCTCGGATTACTGCCAGAATTTTCCTCCGCCCAATCCACCACCACTGACAGCGTACTTATTTTCTCCTATTTCAAGGGAAATGGAGAAGACGGACTTCATTTAGCCTACAGTAAGGATGGTTTAGAATGGTTCCCGCTCAAAGGAGACTCCTCTTTTCTTACCCCCACTGTAGCCAATGATAAACTGATGCGCGACCCCTGCATTACCCGCGGAGGGGATGGACGTTTTCATATGGTGTGGACTGTAAGCTGGAATGATCAGGGTATCGGTTATGCACACTCGAAAGATCTCGTTAACTGGTCTGAGCAGGTATTCATTCCTGTTATGAAACATGAACCTACCACACTGAATACCTGGGCACCGGAAGTATTTTATGATAAACAGTCAAAACAATACCTGATCTTTTGGTCTTCTACCATACCAGGGCGCTTTCCACTAACTGAAGGAAATGGAGACGATAAGTACAATCATCGCATTTTTTATACACTTACCAGGGATTTTAAATCATTCACGCCGACCGCCTTGTTGTACGACCAGGGATTTAATGTAATTGATGCCAGTATCTATAAGACCGGCAAATCCTACACCCTATTGCTGAAAGATGAAACACTCAAGCCTACACCCGAGAAGAATATCCGGATCGCCACCAGTAAACAATTGACTGGTCCTTATTCCAAACCATCCGAACCAATTTCCGATAAAACCTGGGCTGAAGGTCCCACAATGATTTACCACAAAGGCTACTGGTGGATGTACTATGATCAATATACGGCTCACAAATATGCCTGTTTACGATCTACCGATTTACGCCAATGGGAAGATATGAGTCCGCAACTCAGGTTTCCTCCTGGCGCCCGGCATGGTACCGTCATTAAAATTTCAGCAGCAGAATTTAAGCAAGTTAAACAGCCCTGATACCTTAGCTTTGCCTGAACCAAAGGGCAATGCATGAGAGTGGACCCCTCGCAGAAAAAACTGATCTTCCTGGTCAACCCGATTTCCGGAACCAGACCCAAAGCCGATCTGGCTGATTTAGTCAATCAGACCGCTGAAAGGTTCCAGTCGCAGGCTATTGTACTGCCTACCGTTGCTAGTGGCGATTATTCCTTTGTTCGGCAAAGAATTGAAGAAGAGGGTTACACTGATGTTATTGTTTGTGGTGGAGATGGTACTGTCAACAACGTGATGAGTGATCTCCGGGACCTTGATATTAATTTTGGAATTGTACCCTGCGGATCTGGAAACGGCCTGGCATATTGCGCAGGTATTCCAAAAAACCCGCAAAAAGCCATTGAACTCGCCTTCACAGGAAAAGCCCGCTATATTGATGCCTTTCTCGTAAATGAACAGTTCGCCTGTATGTTATGCGGACTTGGATTTGATGCCAAAGTGGCCCATGATTTCGCACAACAGCCAGGAAGAGGATTGCTTACCTACACACAGCAAACTATCAAAAATTATTTCACTGCTACTACCTATCATTTCGAAATGGTAGTGGAAGAACATGTGATCCAGACCGATGCCTTCTTTATCAGTGTTGCCAACAGCAATCAGTTTGGAAATCAGTTTACCATAGCGCCAAAAGCAAGCCTGAATGATGGATTACTGGACATCGTTGTTGTACCCAAAATGAATAAAGCGATACTTCCTTTTGCCCTCATGCAGCAAGTAAGAACCGGAGAATTAACAGGTGCACATGAAGAGCAAACCGGAACAATCCAATATTTTCAAACAGGTAAAATCCAAATCCGCAACCGGGATCTCGCACCATTACATATTGATGGCGAACCCAGAGAAAGCCTGGAAACCCTGAACATTCGGGTACTTCCAAGATGTGTTCAGTTGATTCAATCTATTTGATTTTTATCAAACTAAAATTTTATTCCTCATTTTGCTAAGAGTATTTCCTTACTCTTTTCTGTAACAATTTTCTAATCCCCTACTGCATTGCAATTACGGTACTACAATTCCGTTCGTCTAGGTCTAACCGTAATTGGAAGCAATGAAAAAACTTTTACCCCTAATCCTATCGTTATCTTTACTAGTATCCTTACAACCGGCATTTTCTCAAACAACGTACAACTTTAACTCAGGCGCTACGCTCTCTGCTCCGATCTGGTCATTCTGGAAAACCCGCGCTGTTATAACCATTGATGGCGTTCGATACCAGATGGACTGTGGAGGAAATGGTTCTTTCGCCAATTCAGCTACTGAAGGTGTTAGCAACAGTGCTTCATTAAAGAAAGATGGTTCCGGTGGAGATCAGTTCACCTTACAAAGAGAAGACGGTCAACCCTTTCAATTTTATGGGTTCTGGGTTAAACACCAGAGCATGAACAGCTATTCGCAGTTTATGTCGCTCCCCCCCTGGTATACGATCACCTATAACCTGGCAAGCGGAGGTACTCAAACAGATAAGGACATGACCGCCAAGCAGGGTAATAATACCGCTCTGACTACTAGTGCGATCACTTATACCAAAGATATGGCAGTTACATCTGTATCCATCCAATTCAATGCAATCATATATTTCTGGATTGATGATATCAAAGTGGGGCCAGTTGCTGCGGTTGCTGCACCCACTATTACTGCTCAACCAAACAACAGATCCATCTGTTCCGGTGGAAATACAACTTTCTCAGTTACTGCGACTGATGCCAGCTCTTATCAATGGCAGGTGAACACCGGTTCAGGTTTCTCCAATATCTCCAATAACAGCACATATGCTGGAGCTACAACTAATACCTTAACGATAACCAGTGCTTTTACTGCAATGAACGGTTATCAATATCGTTGCGTTGTAGGAGGATCCTCCTCTGTAAATTCTAATAGCGCTACATTAACTGTAAGCGGAGTTAACAATTCTTTCTCTTTAACCAATATTGCCTGCAATGGTACTGCAACCGGTGCTGCAAGCATCTCGGTGAGCGGAGGCGTTGCTCCTTACACCTATCTATGGTCAAATGGAGCAACCACATCTTCTGTAACCGGACTTGCTGCTGGTGCTTATTCTGTTACGGCAACGGATGTGAATGGTTGCTCAACCACACGGAATTTCACAATTACTCAACCTACTGCCATCAATGTAACCAGTTCACAAACAAATGTGTCCTGCAATGGTGCAAGTAATGGCACAGCAAGTGTTTCGGTTAGCGGTGGTGTTGGTCCATATACCTATAGCTGGGCTCCTATGGGAGGAACAGGTGCAACGGCAACTGGATTGTCTGCAGGTACCTATATAGTAACTATCACAGACCAATACGGCTGCCAGACTACCCGCAACTTTACCATCACCCAACCAGCAGCAATGCAGGTTGGTACTTCTCAAACCAATATTGCCTGCAATGGAGGAAGCAATGGAAGTGCCAGTGTCACTGTTACTGGTGGAGCAGGTCCTTATTATTATAGCTGGTCTCCTATGGGAGGAACAGCAGCAACTGCAACCGGTTTGGCGGCAGGTTCCTATACCGTTACGATAACAGATCAAAATAGTTGTCAAATCTCCCGCAGTTTCACCATCACACAACCCACCGCAATGCAGGTTAGTACTTCTCAAACCAATATTGCCTGCAATGGTGGCAGCAATGGAAGCGCCAGTGTTACAGTTTCAGGTGACACTGCCCCCTATACCTATCAATGGTCAAATGGTGCAACCACCCCTACTGCATCCGGATTATCAGCCGGCACCTACTCCGCTACCATCACAGATTCCAATGGATGCCAGTCCAGCAGAAACTTTACAATCACGCAACCCGCAGCAGTTACAGCAAGCGTTAATAAAACAACTGAAACCATCTGTTCAGGTTCGGCTACATCTATTGAGCTCACCGGCTCCAATGGCACAAGCTTCAACTGGACAGTTGCCGCAGTTTCAGGAAATGTAGCTGGCTACAGCAATGGTTCCGGTGAAACGATCTTCCAAACGCTAACAGGTAATGGTAAAATCAACTATACAATTACTCCATCCAATGGAATTTGTACCGGAAATAACATTGAAGTATCAGTAACCGTAAATGCCTTAACATCAATTACAACCCAGCCAATAGCTCAATCCATCGAAGAAGAAGAATCCACTTCTTTCGAAATTGCTGCTGCAAATGCTACCAGTTACCAATGGCAGGTAAATACAGGAAACGGATTTGTTAATCTTTCCAACAATGAAGTTTACAGTGGTGTAAACAGTTCAAAACTGATGATCACCAGCGCTTCCGGAGAATTGGATGGTTCCACCTATCGTTGCATTGCAACTGGTCTTTGTGCTCCTGTAGCTATTTCTGATGCCGTAAGCCTGGACGTGAATGTAAAAGCAACTCAATCCATCAACTTTGAATCCATTCCTGCACAGATCTATGGCGAGCAATATAGTTTGCAGGCCAGCAGCAACTCAGGATTAGCAGTAGCATTCAGCTCCAGTGATCCTTCCATTGCAGAAATCAGCAACGGTATCCTGTATGCGAAAAAAGCCGGACAGGTAACTATTACTGCCAGCCAACCCGGAAATGCAGCCTTCAAGCCTGCACCTGCTGTAGATCAGTTGGTTACGATTCAAAAAAGAACGCTGAGTATTGAACGCAATACTACTGTAGCACTTGAAAAAACCTATGATGGAAATCATTTGCTGACGCTGCCTCAAAATGCATTAACCATTCAAAACACCGTAAATGGTGATGTACTCGAAGCTACTGCCGCTGCAAGATTTGAATCAGAAGCAGCAGGAACAAACAAAGCAATTACAATTGATAATTTCCAACTCACTGAAGATAATCTTGAAAACTATCTTCTTTCTACAACTTCGATCTCAACTACTGGCGCCATCAAGAAGAAAACCATTAGCGCACAAATCAAAAACAATGCGCAGTTGGTGAAAACCTATGATGGTTCTTCCGACCTGGAACTGGAAAGTAATCCTGTTGAATTAACCGGACTGGTAGGATTAGATGAAGTGTTTGTACAAACTGCTGCAGCTTTCGACAACAAGCATGCAGGCACTAATAAAACGGTCACCCTAAGTCTTCAGGCTCTTGTCGGAAACGATAAAGACAATTATGAACTTTCCTCTACCACGCTTACTACACCAGGAACGATTCAACCTAAACTTGTCGCAGTTACCCAAAGCACCCAGCGTGGTTTGTACAAAACCTATGATGGCACCACTTCTATGAACCCGAACGATCTTTCCCTGGAAATTTCGGGTACGGTAGCAGGTGATGAACTGAGTGTACTGGCTGCTGCTGATTTTGAATCTAAAAATGTTGGCACCAATATTCCGGTTGATATTCACTCAATCCAACTGGATGGTAAAGACAAAGACAATTACCAGTTAACTAGTCAGCATACAACCGCCGTTGGAACAATCGAGCCTTATGTATTGACGCTGACGTTCAGCCAGGATCAACCAATTTCCAAAATCTACGATGGCACCACAAAAGCCGCTATCAGTAAAGAACACCTCGTGCTTCCAACACTTTTCGGAGAAGATGAGGTAAGCCTGGAAGTACCAGCTTTTGCTTCTTACGACAGCAAAAATGCTGGCACCGGCAAGCAGATCACAGTAGAGGGCATCAGCCTTTCCGGAAAAGATGCAGGTAATTACACGTTGGAAGCTGCATCCGTGAATGGTTCAGTTGGAACTATCTTACCAAAAGCAGCTACTGTTAAAGCTACAGCAGCAACGAAAGTATATGGCAGTCCGGATCCTGATTTCAGTTTCACCACCGAAGGAGTACTGGAGGGCGAAACCCTCGAAGGAAAACTTTCAAGAATCGAAGGAAAGAATGTGGGTGTATATGATATCACCATTGGATCCCTCACAGGCGGCTCTAACTATATCATTGAAAGCTTCGAAAAAGCGAGTCTGACGATCACCAAAGCAGACCTGTTAATTAAGGCCAATGCAACTACCAAAATACAGGGTCAGAGAAATCCTGCATTTACCTTAGAGTATATTGGTCTTGCAGGCGGAGATAAGCCATCCGACCTGAGCACAGAACCAATGGTTACCACGAATGCAGTTACCAATTCCCCCATCGGAATCTTTGAAATCAAAGTTGAAGGTGCAACATCTCCCAATTATAACATCAGTTACCAAAATGGAGCGCTCACAATTGCACCTGCTTCCAGTCAAAATTCCGTTCAGGCATGGAGCAGTGGTTCAGGTCAACTCCAGGTTCGTATTTATGCAGACCGGGCACAGAAAGCATCGATTGTTTTGTACACGGTAAACGGACAAACATTGATCCTGGAAGCCAAACAACTGAACCAGGGTATCAATACATTTACCCTGCGTACAGGTCATCTGACAACGGGCACTTATATCCTCGGGGTATACGGGCAGTATTTTAAAGAAGCCGATAAGCTGAATCTTAAATAAGTGGCAGGCATCATAAACACGAAGCTGCCTCAATTGAGGCAGCTTCTTTTATTTTAGTAGGCTCCAAACTCTTTCAGCATCGTCATGGTTATCCTTTTTCTACAAGTCCCAAAATCAGCTCGATTGTTTGTCCTCGGTTGTAATAACCGGGTCGCAAAAAAATAAACACCTTTTTTGGTTTCCATCCAGCCAACCCACCAGCCGGTATTGATACCAGCCTGGCGTGTCCAACCCGTTTTTGCATGGATTACATATTCAGCAGTTTTTTCGCTGATCATTATTTTTTTAACTAGCTCTATGGATCGTTTCGAAAAGGGCAGTTCATTCTTATACAAGCGTATCAAAAATTCTACCTGGTTTTTCGGACTTATGCCAAACACTCCATAATTCCAGAAATCATCTTCCGGGTGGGTAAGGTTTCCATTTCCATAACCAGCTTTCTGCAAATAACTGTGATAGCGCTCTTTACCAATACGCTTTGCCAGTTCGATATAAACCCATCCTGCTGAAACCTCAAATGCTTCACGAACGGTCATATCATGATAAATCTCAGGTCGATAGCCATACAAAACGGTATCGGTTTTACCAGGCCACCTGACAACTTCATTTTCATCTTTTATTACCCCGGTTTCCAATGCGATCAAACTGTTTATGATCTTGAAAGTGGATGCTGGTAGCGAACTTTGTGCTGCTTTGACTGTATCACTGATCAGCCACTTGTCTCTTGCAAAATCATACAGTACAATGGTTCCATCTACTTCACATTGTTTGCATAAGGTTTCAAAGGATTGAGCTTGTAAAGCAGGAATCAATACAAATTGCCAGCCCATTACCAAAAAAAGAAAAGGAAAGAATTTCAGTTTCATACCATAGATTCGAACTGCCAAATTCCATGTAAAAAAGAAACTGATTTTAAAAAAGTGATAAACGGATCGGCGCCCCTTCCAGTTGCAACAACTTCTCTTTCCTCCACAACCCGCCACCATAGCCGGTTAAACTTCCATCCGAACCTATCACCCGATGACAGGGCACGATAATACTTATCTTGTTCAGTCCATTTGCATTGGCTACTGCTCGTATCGCCAGGGGTTTGCCCAAGGCATCCGCCTGCTCTTTATACGAACGTGTTTTACCATAAGGGATCGTCAATAACTGATTCCAGACTTCCAGCTGAAACGGACTTCCAATCAAATCAATAGGTGTGGTAAATATTTTTAACTTTCCATCAAAATAAGCCGTGAGTTCTTTTTCCAGTAATTCAAAATGTGGATTGGGTCCCTGTACAATGGTCGCATTTAACCGCTTTGCTAAATACACCAGTTCTGTCTCCAGCATCCGGCGATCTGAAAACTCCAGCAGACAAATCCCTTTGTTTGTTGCACAGGCCAGCATGGTGCCTAAAGGTGTTTCAATTCGCTTACAGTCTATCATACCGGCATTTTTTGATTTAGAAGGTGTTACCCCAAAGATCGAACGAAATCCTTCTACAAAGCCACTGTTGGATTCATACCCCGCGTCGAAGGCAGCACCTGTTACCGATTCTCCCTGTTGAATTTTTTTGAATGCACTGTTGATTCGAAGCATACGCTGAAAAGCATGAAAACTCATGCCATGGTGTTTGAGAAACCAGCGGCGAAGCGTAGCAGGCTCAAAGCCTTTCTGCCTCAAATCATAATCTTTTAACCGGATGGATGGATCATTTTCCAGCTCCCTGATCAAGCCCCGGATAGCCTCCGGTGTTGCAGCAGGTTGCTCCATGGGGCGGCAAACTTTACAAGGCCGATAGCCTGCAGCAATGGCATCCCGTACTCCCGTAAAAAACTCTACATTCTCACGCTTGGGTTTTCGCGCCGTACAGGTAGGGCGGCAAAATATACCTGTCGTTTTCACGCCAGTGATAAAAATTCCTTCAAACTCCGGGTCCTTCTCTACCAGGGCCTGGTACCTGCGATCATCGGTGAGTGCGTTGGCCATGCATTAAATTTAAGCATACAAAAGAACACCACCGCAAGCACCCGCACCACCGAAAAATGAACAGGTATTTTTTTATTGAGGTGCTGAAGTTAACAATTTCAATGCTGCCGCCAGCTCCTTCACTTTCTCCGGATATTTCTCTGCAAGATTAACCCGCTCCCCCGGATCAGCCGATAAATCATACAACTGCGCCTGTTCCGAATGCCCCGATTCAATATTGGTTAACTGGTAAACAGCCGGTCCCCTGGATGGTGCAATATATTTCCAGTTATCCTGTACCAAAGCATAACTGGCCCCCTGCAGCACCAGGGATGTTCTTCCTTTTGAAGAACGGCCAATTAATGCCAGCAATTGATTCTGAGAATCCTGCGCATCTTCTGCAGTTAATTTAACGCCCAGCAAATTCGCAAAGGAGGCCAGCAGATCTACCTGGCTCACAAGGGCATTACTGACTCCCGACTTCACCAATGTTGGATGATATACAATAAAGGGCACCCTTGTTCCTGCCTCAAATATGCTATACTTTCCGCCTCTTAACACACCTGCCGGTGTATGCCCATTCAATTGGGTTACTGCGCCATCTTCATATCCATCATCCAGTACGGGACCATTATCACTTGAAAAAAGAATCAGGGTATTCTCCAAGTTTCCGGACTGCTCCAATGCCTTCAGGATTTCACCTACTGTCCAATCAATTTGCAGGATGGCATCTCCTCTGAATCCTAAGCCACTTTTTCCTTTAAACATCGTGGAAGGCATACGCGGCACATGAGGCTCTGTTAAGGAATAAAACAAAAAGAAAGGCTCGTCGGCACCTGCTCGTATAAATTCCTGCGCTTTCGAAAGAAAGGTCAGGGGCATTTCTTCATCTGTCCACCTGGCTGTTTTGCCACCCTTCATATAACCTATTCTGCCAATCCCATTCACAATCGTCTGATCATGCCCGTGATTCGGAGACGCTTTCATCTTCAACAACTGCGGGTGTTCTTTACCGGTAGGCTCATCCCCGATTTTCTCTTTATAACTCACTTCAATCGGATCTGAAGGGTCTAATGCCACTACCTTATGGTTCTCGACAAACACGGTTGGCACTCTATCGGCAGTTGCAGGAAAAATAAAAGAATAATCAAATCCCACTTCATTCGGTCCGGGTTTGATGGCTTCATTCCAGTTCTTTGCTACTGCCGTTCCCAATCCCAAATGCCATTTGCCCACTATCCCGGTTCTGTAACCTGCCTGCTTGAACACCTTTGGCAAACTGATTTTATCGGTTGGAACGATCAGTGCTGCATCACCCGGCAATACCCCGGTTCCGGATTTTCTCCAGGGATATTGCCCCGTCATCAGCGCATACCGGGAGGGGGTACAGGTGGCGGATGTGGTATAGGCCCTGGTAAACCGTAGTCCCTGCCTGGCTAGTTTATCAATATTCGGAGTTTGCAGCTTGGTGGCCCCATAACTACTGAGATCTCCGTAACCCAGGTCATCCGTATAAATTACCAGCACATTCGGCCGATTTTTCTGTTGCTGGGCTAAACCATTCCTGCTGCCAAATAACAGAACAACTAACGCAATTGTATATACGAATGTGGCCTTCATCAGAGCACAATCTGTTGAATGGTTGTCTTACCCACCTGCTTTCCATTTTTGAAACTTGCTGCTTTCACTGTTACCGAACGACGCACATCAAAGGGCTTTTTATACAGGGTTGATTTAGTAGTGGGTTCAGATCCATCCAGCGTGAAATAAATCTCCGGTTGATAACTATCTGTACTGAAACTTACTGTCGCTTTGCCCTGGTCACCATCTATTACAACTGACTGCTTCACGTTGTACGCACTCTGCGCTGCATTGTAATTCCAGAAGCGATACCGGTCGTACTGTGCTTCCAAACGTTGCGTGAAATCATTCCAGTCCTTCGGATGGCTTGTCCAGGCAATATCAGCTATCGCTGCCATCCTGGGCAGGGTCATATACTCCACTTTATCTGCACTGGAAATATATTCGGTCCACACATTGGCCTGCACGCCCTTGATATGTTTTGCTTCTTCAGCAGTTAAGGAAGCTGGTATCGGCTCATAAGAATATACTTTCTGCAGTGTCAGGTAACCCCCAATCGCCATGGGCTCCAATGCAGGTTTGCCCTGGAAATAATCAAAATACACATAATTGTTGGGGGTCATGATAACATCATGCCGTTGCTTGGCAGCTTCGATTCCACCTGCTTCTCCCCGCCAGCTCATTACTACTGCATTGGGGGCCAGTCCGCCTTCCAGGATCTCATCCCAACCTATCAATACGCGCCCTTTTGAATTAATGAATTTTTCAATGCGCTGTACAAAATAAGATTGCAGTTCATGTTCATCTTTCAGCTTCAGGTCTTTGATTCGTTGCTGACAACGAGGACATTTTTTCCAGTTGTCTTTCGGGCACTCATCCGCCCCGATATGGATATATTCAGAAGGAAAGAGATTGATTACTTCTGTGAGGATATCCTGCATCATATTGAATACCGTATCGTTTCCCGCACAGTATACATCGGTATGCACGCCCCAGGTTTCCTGCACCAGCTTACCACCTTTTTGCTTGCTCAGTTCTGATGGAAACTTATTGATAAAAGTCGGCTGATCCGGGAAACAACTCAGAAAAGGAAAAGCAGCAATCGCAGCAGATGCATGTCCCGGCATTTCAATCTCCGGTACAATGGTAATATGCCGTTGCGCAGCATACTGAATGATATCTTTCACTTCTGCCTGCGTATAAAATCCGCCATAGCGCTGATTGGTATTTCCCTGTCCCGGATAATTGCCAATAACCGTTCCGTTTCTCCAGGCACCTACCGAAGTCAGCTGAGGATATTTCTTGATCTCAATTCTCCAGCCATGGTCATCTGTAAGATGCCAGTGCAGGCGATTCATTTTATGCAAAGCTAGCAGATCAATGTATTTCTTGATGAAATCAGCAGGGAAGAAATGGCGACTCACATCCAGCATCATACCCCGATATTGAAAACGCGGCGCATCCTGCACCAGTATGGGAGCAATGGTTAACAGAGCAGCCGTATCTGTTGGTAACAATTGGATCAATGTCTGAATACCATAAAACACACCTGGTGCATCTGTTCCGGTGATCGTAATTGACTTCCCGGAAACCTCCAGTTGATATGCCCCTGAAACGGTAGAAGCTGTATTGCCCAACCGCAGTTGAATCGTATTGAGTTGCTTCCCTTTTTTAATTTTTGCCTGTTTTAAACCATACCGATCCAACAGGTAACTGTTCAAAAAATCAGCGCTGGATTGCAGACTTTTATCTGCCACAACCACAGCAGTTTGTGGAGAGATCAGAAAGGGATCTCCTGAACTGCCCATCACTATTTTTTCAGGCTTTGGGAGGAGGGAGGGTTGCGCCTGTACAAATTGGCTGGCAGCAACAAAAAGCATCAAACAAACAATACGAACTACTGACTTCATGGTAATCAAGCATTTTTATGAAGTCCTGAAAATACCGAATAACCGGGAAAGCCGCCGATGGAAACGTTTGCATAAAATCAGCGCTGCCCATCCCACTCGGCATAGAACTGCTCTACATAGGCTTCCATAAATGCATGTCGCTGTTCCGCCATCGCCTTACCTGTGGCTGTGTTCATGCGATCTTTCAGCAGAAATAACTTTTCGTAAAAATGATTAATCGTGGGATCATTATTGAATTTGTACTGCTCCACCGTCTTCTGTAGATTGGGTGGTTGAGCCGGATCATACAGGGGCCGATTTTTAAATCCGCCATAATTGAAAGCCCGGGCAATACCGATGGCTCCAATTGCATCCAGGCGATCCGCGTCCTGTACAATTGACAACTCAAGTGATTGATACGTTCCTTTATTATGTCCGCCTTTAAATGAGATATGCGAAATGATCAATTGTACTTCCTGAATAATTGCGGGATCAACTCCCTGCGATACCAAAAATTCCCCTGCTATTCTGGGACCCACCGTATCATCGCCTCCATGAAATTTGGAGTCAGCGATATCATGCAGCAACGCGGAAAGTTCCACTAGCAGCAGATTGGCCCCGGGCTCCTGCTCAGCAATATTGGTAGCAGTTTTCCATACGCGATGAATATGCCACCAGTCGTGCCCCCCTTCAGCATTAGCTAATTGTTCTTTTACAAAATCAACCGTACGGTTAATTAGTAGTTCATTATCCATCGGACTCAACTTATTGGAAAAAAGAAATGTAGAGGCGGTAATAGATTCGTTTTGGCTGACCATCCAATTTAGCACCCGATCGAAAACGGATTTTTTTCATGATCCGCATGGCTTCTTTATCAAGATAAACATTCACGCCATTTTCAACAGTAATCCTGGAAACAGTACCTTCTTCATCAATCTGTAATCCAATTAACACTCGACCATATTGTTTATTCACCATCGAATAGTAGGGAAAGACCAGGTTGTTCTGCATGAATTCCGACAGATCACCATCCCCGGTTGCAAGCACTGGCGCTACATATTTTTTCTCAGGTACATCAACCAGGAGATTGGTTATTTCAGGAAGGTTGGGCACAAAGAATGCTTTCTCAGCAGAATCCGGTGCTGCAGATCCATAGACTAAATTGAAATCATAATTCAGGAGGCGACCTCCATTGGCAAGATGATAGTACCACATCCCTACCGGTTCGTCCTTTTTCAGAAAAGCATCCAGCACAATCTGATCAAGTGTTATATGGCGGATCTCAACATGTGTGATGCTGTCTGCACCAACGGTTACCGTCTCCACAAAATCGGCTCCTTTTTGAGGGGATTTTACCCGATCGAAAAAGCTCTTGAAATAGAATTTCTTCACTTCTGGCATTGCCGCAGGCTGCTGTGCAAAAGAACCTACAGTCAATACTAGCAGTAAACTCAGGAATACTACACGCATGGCTGAAAGTTAAGTATTTTTAGATACTATGCGATTCCTCCTATCTATTACCGCACTACTCATTAGCAGTCAACTCCTGTTTTCTCAAAAGAGCGCAGCTCCCACCCTCATTTTATACAATGGGAAAATCTGGACAGGTAAAGATGCTCAGTTTGTCGATGCGATTGCCATAACAGGCAACACCATCACCCATATCGGATCAAACACCGACATCAAAAAACTGGCACAGAAATCCACTCAACTAATTGACCTCAACGGCCAACTCGCAACAGCAGGGATCAACGATGCCCATACCCATTTTCTTTCCGGATCCATGGGACTCACAGGTGTTGATCTCTACCAGGCAAAAACACTGGAGGAAGCCCTATCCGCAATTGAAAAATTTGTAAAAGAACACCCCAATAAAAAATGGATTACCGGCATGGGCTGGCAGTACAATCTTTTTAAAGGAGGGATGCCCAACCGCGAAGCTCTCATCGCCTTAGATAAAATCAGTCCTGACCGCCCGATTGTATTAGATGCCTATGATGGTCACAGTATCTGGGTGAACAGCAAAGCGATGGAACTGGCAGGCATTTCCAGTACTACCCAATTTGATGGATTTGGTTCCATCATTAAAGATCCGGAGGGAAAGCCAACGGGTGCCTTCACAGAAGCAGCCGGCAGCCTGGTTGAGAAAATAGTTCCTCCTCCCACTACAGAAGAAAAACTGGAGGCACTTCGCATAGGCATGAAATATGCAGCGCGACTCGGTATCACCAGTATTCAAAATGCCAGTGGCTCTGTTGCTGAATTCCAATTGTATGAAACCCTGCTTAAACAAGGAGAACTCACCCTTCGGTCTTCCACTGCCTTCAGTGCCGGCAAAAACACAAAGGAAGAAGACATCCAGCAATTCATACAAGTAAAAAACCGCACCAAAAGCCATCCCCTACTCAAAGCCGTTAGTATTAAATTCATGCTGGATGGTGTGATTGAATCGCACACTTCTCCCATGCTGGAACCCTACAGTGATGCCCTTCCTGATGGCACCCATGCCAACAGCGATTTTGCCTTGCCTTTGGAGAAATACCAGCAACTGTTAAACCGATTTGATAAAGAAGGATTCCAGGTATATACCCATGCTATTGGAGATCGCACGGTACGGGAAGCATTGAATGCCAATGAAAAAGCACAGCAAAAAAATGGCACCAAAGCCAGGCGCCATCGCATTGAACACATCGAACAATGTAACCCGCAGGATGTTCCCCGCTTTGCAAAGTTGGGCGTTATGGCTTCCATGCAACCTATTCATGCAGATCCGGGCAATATCGAAGTATGGGCAAAAGCTGTAGGAGAAAAAAGAATTCCGCATGCCTTTATGTGGAAGTCCATGTTGAAGAACAAGGCGCACCTGGTTTTCAGCAGTGATTGGCCGGCCTGTACCACCCCCGATCCTATACGTGGATTGCATATTGCGGTGAACCGGCAAACCCCTGAAGGACATCCGCCAGGCGGATGGGTACCCGAGCAAAGAATCACCATCCAGGATGCATTAAAAGCCTATACCCAGGGTGGCGCTTACTCCTCCTTCGAGGAAAAGATCAAAGGCAAATTGCAGCCGGGTTACCTGGCAGATATCATCGTGTTTAACCAGGATCTGTTTTCTATACCTGCAATGGATATTGCCAAAACAAAAGTAGTTTTAACAGTGTTTGATGGTAAACTAATTTTCAATGAGAACTGAAAAAGCAATATTGGCCGGTGGTTGTTTCTGGGGTGTGGAAGAACTGATCCGGCACCTGCCCGGCGTAAAACATACTATCGTTGGCTATACAGGGGGAGATGTACCCAATGCCACCTATCGGAATCATGGCACCCATGCTGAAGGCATCGCTATCAGCTTTGATGCTGATGTGCTGTCCTACCGGCAACTACTTGAATATTTTTTCATGATCCATAACCCTACCACTAAAAACCGGCAGGGAAATGATATCGGGTTGTCGTACCGATCCGCCATTTTTTACCTGGATGAAGAACAAAAGCAAACAGCCCTTCAACTGATCCAGGAGATGGAAGCTTCGGGTAAATGGCCGGGTAAAATTGTTACCGAAGTGGTACCTGCCACAGATTTCTGGGAAGCGGAAGAAGAACACCAGGATTACCTGCAAAAAAATCCGTTCGGGTATACCTGCCATTTCGAACGACCGGAATGGAAGTTGTAAATTACCTTCCTTAAAACCTTAACCAACATGAATCAACCACCCAGCCTGCAGGATTGGTCCCGTTTTGTCCGGATCCTGCTGCTGACCCTGGGTATTGGGTTTACAGTAGCTGGAATCATTTTCTTTTTTGCCTACAATTGGGATGCCCTTCCAAAATTGGCAAAGCTTTCGATAACAGGCGGACTGCTTATTGTAACCACGCTTCTTTCCCTGAGGCAGCAGTTTGATCCTATGATCCGAAACATCCTCTTAACCGCAGCTGCTGCTTTGGTGGGGGTATTGTTTGCGGTGTACGGGCAGATCTATCAAACAGGTGCAAATGCCTATGATTTTTTTCTCGCCTGGACAGTTTTCATCTCGATATGGGTATTGGCAGCAAACTTTGCTCCCTTATGGGTACTCTATCTCTTACTGATCAACACAACAATTTTACTATATGCCGATCAGGTAGCCAATCACTGGTCTGATCAACTGGTTTTCATCCTTCTTTTCCTCGTAAATCTGGTAGCATTAATCATAAGCAAATTCCTGTTGAAAGCAGGAAAGGCGATTCCTATTTGGTTCACCAACCTGGTCGCACTGGCTGCTATCAGTTTTTCTACCCTGGGTATCATCATTGGAATATTCGAAAACAAGCAGTTTGATTTCTGGTTGCTTGTCGCGCTGGCAGCATTAGCCTATGCTACAGGCATTTGGTATGGTTTTAAACAACATTCTCTCTTTTATCTGTCAATTATTCCGTTAAGCCTGATCATCCTGATTACTTCCTGTATTTTTAAAATCTCCGATAACTCAGGCGGCTTTCTGCTGGCAAGTTTTTTTATTATAGGCAGTGCTACGGTAACGATCAAGTATCTGCTGGACCTTCAAAAAAAATGGGCACATGAGCAACATGGAAACTAAACCACCGGTACAGGTTTCACTTCCAATAAAAATAATTTCAATTATTGGGGGTGTACTTGCCGGCTTCAGTTTTGTAGGATTTTTATTTCTCGTCGGACTGTTTGAATCTCCCGTTGCACAACTGGCGGGCGGATTGTTGTTTATTGCGATGGCCATCTGGCTGGATAAACAATACAACAATGTGCTGCTGGATACAATGAGTATTTCGCTTTTCCTGATTGGTGGTTTCTTAACCGGACTGGGACTGAGTGAATTTGGAGCATCCAATACAGTAATCTGCCTCGTTTACATTTTGATAGGGGCTATCTGCTTCTTTATAACCCAAAATTTAGTGCTGGCATTGGTTGCATTGTTGTCAATTCATGCAAGTATAGTATCCATCATACTGACCAACGACTTGCACGAAATGATTCTTGCTTACATTCCTATTTTAGCTGCAGGCTGCTATTATATTTACAGCAATCAGGATGAATTTAAAAAATATCCTGCCATTCGAACAGCCATAACTGTGGCCTTTTTAAGTGCATTGATACTCCCGGGTATCCGATATACAATACCCATATCGCCGGCGCATGTATGGATTGCTTCTGCAGGCATTATACTTATCGTTTTATACCTGGTTCATTCGATCAGCAAACAATATTTCGAACCAACTAGTGGATGGTCATTAAAGCTCCAGCTTGCAGTATTGCTATTCCTGCTGCCCACCTTGTTTGCGCCTTCGATAGCAGGGTCCATTTTCCTGCTGTTACTGGCTTTTCAGTTTGGATATAAAACCGGTTTCGTGCTCGCCATTATCAGTGGCATCTATTTTATATCGCAGTATTACTATGATTTGAGCTTTACCTTGTTAACAAAGTCAATGCTGCTACTGCTTTCGGGAAGCGTATTCCTTGTGCTGTATTTTATCCTATCAAAAAAACTACGACTGGATGAAAAAATTTAACTGGCTTATATTGATCAACCTGCTGTTAGTGCTGGGTTATTTTCTTTATTCCATCATGGAAAAAGAAAAGCTGTTGACAACTGGTCAACTGGTATTGCTGGAACTGGCACCTGTAGATCCCCGATCGCTTATGCAGGGCGATTATATGCAGCTGGATTATAAAATCGCCCGCGATTTCAGTGAGGATAGCGTACCCAAACGCGGCTTCCTGGTTGTAAAGCTGGATCAGGCCGGCATTGCATCACCAGTTAGAATACAAACCGATGGAACACCTATTCATCCCGGGGAACAACTGATACGATACACAGCTCCAGAACCCTGGAATATCAATATCGGTGCTGAGTCATATTTTTTCCAGGAAGGCAAAGCTGCCAATTACGATTCCGCCAGGTATGGAGGACTGCGGATAGATGCTAAAGGAAATAGTCTGCTGGTGGGATTGTATGATAAAGAAAGAAAATTGTTAAAGTAGGTGTGAATTTATTTCTTCTCCAGCCAAACTACTTTCTGCTCGGATTGATGCTCTTTTCCTATCAGGTCTCTGTACAACTCTGGGCGTCTTGCTTTCAGGTACCGATGCCCTCCTGCCAGGGTTAGTTTCTCAGGCGTCAGCGTTGCGATCACATAACTATCTTCAAAGCTTCTGCACTCCGCAATAATATCTCCATAAGGATCAAGGATCATGGAGCAACCATTTTTCAGCTGGTCATCATCCATGCCAATCGGGTTGGAGAAGATGGCATAAATCGCATTGTCATAAGCTCTTGCCGGCAACCATTTCATTAACCACGCTCTTCCCTTCATGCCATCGAATTCCAGTCGCAGTGAGGTTGGATCCGCTTCCCTGTTTGTCCATAAGGCAGGATCAACAAATCCGGCACCTGGACGTGTAGAGGGCGTACACATCGTAACATGTGGCATGAAAATAATATCTGCTCCCAGCAATTTGGTTGCTCGTACATTCTCGATGATATTGTTGTCATAACAAATCAGAATGCCACACTTCCAGCCCAACAGTTCAAATACGCAATATTCATTTCCTGGCAGAATATGCGGATTGATAAATGGATGCAGCTTTCTGAATTTAGCGATCAGGCCATTTCGATCTACACATACATAGGCTTTGTAAATGTTATCGTCCCGATCCTTTTCAAACAATCCTGCCAGAACTACAATATTGTGACGCGCGCTGATTTGCCTGAGTTGCGAAATGCTCTCACCTTCGGGAATCAGTTCTGCCTGTGCCAGCAATTCTTCCCGGGATAATTTACGCGCAAAACTGTATCCCGTAACCGAGCACTCATGGAAGGCAATTACCTGTGCACCATCCGCTGCAGCCTTAGCTGCCAGCGAATCCATTACCGACAAATTATAAGCCTTATCACCCGACCGGTTTTCAAATTGAGCAGTTGCTATTTTCAGGTTTTGCATATATTTTCTTTTTGTCCCTATTGCAGTTGCTAAATCTAATGAATATCTTGGCTCCGATGAAAAATTCAATACCAGTTTGTATTTCCATTTTTATACTTGTAGCAATCAGTTCCTGCAGTTCACCTGATTATGCAAAAACGATTATCGGCAAATGGGAGTTCTACCAGTTTTATTCCAAAGAGGATCTTTCAACCAACCAAAAAGAAGATTTGAAGTCCTTCAACAAGTCCAATAAAGGATTAACCATCCGGTTTTCACCCAACGGTCAATTTGAATCGGATCAACCCGGAGGCGTTATAGAAAACAATACCATAGCCGATTACAAGGTTCTGGAAGTAAGTGAAAAGTTTCTTCGCTTACATAAAGACAATAACAGTCCGGATGTGATGTTCAAACGTATCAATTTCACTGGCACAGAACCAGGGAGACAATAAAAATTCCCTATTTTTTAATCAGGCATAATGAATGCTTACTGAGGTATTGAATTTATACTCCGAATTCAGCTATTTAATCGGACACTAGTTATTTCTTTATATGTATTTTTGAAATTTATTTATTCGCTTCATAATATAGATTATCCAATTCGTCTTTTTTCTATTTTGTCAGTTATTCTTCCTCTGATTTAACTTCCTGGAAAAATGAATGAATTGCATTGGCTTCAACAAGAGGGAGTACTATTGTTGATTTAGATACGGGTAATGTATTTGAACGGCCCGCAAATGAGTTTTAAAAAACGTGAATTCATTGGTCATTTTTTTAATCAACAAGCGTTGCTCGTAGTTATGACAAGCTCAGTTCAGTTTTCAATTTTATATAGTCCAGCTCCATGTTTCGGTATTGTTTGTTCAAAATTTCCTTCAAATGCTCCCAGTTCTCTCTTTGCCCACAAGTCTCTTACCTTACATTTTCCGTTGATCCCCAATTTTGAAAAAGAGAAGGTAACTGGCTTTTCCTGTTCCGTCTGATTGAAAATAGCAAGATATTTTACTTTACCACCGGAATCGGTGGATTCCCAAACTACTATACCATTATCAGTATAAAGTTCTCTCGGTAACTGACCGTTTTTGTTCACTGCAATTACTTCCGGATTGGTAAGTACCTTCAGTGTTGCTTCATCATTTTGTGTAAGATCATTTCCAATAATCAGAGGCGATCGGGCTATACACCATAAAGTCATTAATGTTACCTGTTCTTCAGGTGTAAAATTTGAAAACCGCTCACCGCCAGCATCGCCCGAACGAGTTGCAATTTTTCCGAAAGGAATCATGTCCAGATCCGGCCAGTGGCCGGGGAAACTTCCTGCATGAACTGCCCATATTTTGGCTAAGCCAAACTGTTCTTTGAGGCGAGGCCAGCTATCCCAAAAATCAGCGGATATCCTGAACATATCAGCATTGGTTAAGACGTGATAACGGGCTGTTACAGGTGTAGAACCCGGAGATGTACTAAACACTATTTTTCTGCCACATTGGTCAATTGCTTTCCGGATAGCAGTTAATTCATCTGCCCGATACGGCATGGATAAATCATCCACTTTGATGAAATCTACCCCCCAGGAAGCGTACAATTTAAAAAGAGAATTATAATATTCCTGCGCACCTGGTTTCGACATATCTACTCCATAGGTAGCATTATACCAATCGCATATATCTGCTGCATTAGCAATATCTCTGGCCCTGAACTTAGAACCCAGAATAGGCAGGTCGCGTTCTACTGCCTGCCAAGGTATTCCACGCATGATGTGAATACCAAACTTCAAACCTTTCGCATGAACATAATCGGCCAGGTACTTGAATGATCCGTTAGCAGAAGGAAATTTATTCTTCGCAGGGATAAATCTGCCATATGCATCCAGTTCTGCATCGTGGCGTGGAAAACCAGGATGGTGAAACGGACTTCTGGGATCAGCAGACACACTGGGAGAATACCAGGAAATATCAATTACCATGTATTCATATCCGGCATCCTTGAGATAGTTTGCAGCATAATCAACCTGTTCAAGAAATTCCTTCTCCGTTATATCACATCCAAAGTTATTCCAGGAATTCCAGCCCATAGGAGGCGTTGGAGCTACTACCTGCTTAGGTGTATTATTAAGGCGTTGTGTTTTTTCATCCACAGGCGTACGGATATTAGCCACCTTAGAGATGGCATATTGTGCAAAACTGCTCCCAGCCTGAAATAAAAGAATCGCAGTCAGTAACCTGCTTTTGTTCCTGAGTTTATTCATCATATAAAAGTTGATTAAAAATTAGGTGCCATAGGTGCTAAACGATTGATCCAATCATGTGTTGGACCTCCCCCTAATAAATCTTTCTGATTATTGCTTATAACATAGAGCGCTTTAAAAATTCGCCGGAGATCACGACCCCAGGCAGATTTTTCCAATCCCCCAGATACATTGATTTCAAAACCAAATTGCTTTTTGAACTCGTTCCGAACCAATCCGTCAGGACCATTTTCAATAATAAATGCATAACAATCCCATGCGGTATTATCAACCGTATAGGCCCCATATTGCTGAAGTGTCCTCGCAATGATTAGTCCGGGTTCCGTTTCCAGTCCAAGTGAGTTATTGGAAATTGAGGAAAGATCCAGGCCTTTATGTAGTGCCAGGAGAGCGCCAATTCGCATCTCAGGATTTTTACCACCGTAATAATTAAAGTCAGTAGGATCATCAAAACCAGTATCTGCCTTCACAGCCGGCCAACGATATCCACCTCCACCTTTATAAAAGTTCTTCTTCCCCCACAAATTAATCTTAAGTACGTGTGGAATTCTACCTGCTGTAAATTCTCCTACCCGAATGGTACCACCAATCGCAGAGAGCCCGCTTCCCCCGTGCGCTCCGATTATGCATTCTCCTTTTAATACACAACTATCTTCTGACCAGGTATACTGTGAGGTAGCAAAATCAGTACTACACTTTGCAAAGGGTTGTGTTTGCTTAATCTTACCATTGGGAAGTAAAATAGCAGCTCCTGCATTAGGCGTTCTTCCATACCATACAGTTGCATCATACTTCCATGCGGCAGGAATAGGTGCGGTGAATAAGGTTGGGCCAGTTGCTACACATCGATCTGCCCCTGTCCATCCAGCAGTATTGGTCTTTATACTTAAAAAGGTAGCCTGTGGATATAGAATAATAATATCCTCATCGGCCTCAAAATTGTTGGCATCCTCAATACAGGCAGGCTTATAAATCGCCTCCTTATGAATAGGCATATTCCAGATGGATGTCTTGTCAAAGGGCCATTTCAGGGGATCACGGGTTTGTCCCAACAAATCAACACATAAAAAATGCAAAAGAATGGCAAAAGCGTTTATTTTCAATTGATACATATAGAGGATAATAAATGTAATATATACAATTATTTAATTTCCTCTGTCTTTTAGCAGCAACATCTGCTACTTTATACTTGCCGAAAATTTCACTGCATTTCTGTTAATTCAACCTGCTCAATCGATCCGGTTCCGGAAAAGTTTATTCCTATTCCCTGAATAGTTCCGATCGATTTAGCATAATTGGTAGTAAATATCTGTTTACCGTTTGTGTATACAGCCGCCTTTTTATCTTTTACCAGAATTTGTATTTCACCTCCATCTGATAAATCAACCCCCAGGGACCGTAGATCAGAGCTTCCACCATAAAAACGTTTTTCTGAAAATCCAACTGTTGACCAATTGGTACATCCAGGTTTGAGTATTAAAACTTCATGGTAATATTGGTCGCCAAAAATCTTTGTCCATACTTGTGAACAACGTACGCCTGGTCTATCCCGGGAGGTTTTTAGCTTTATGGTTAATTTAAAATTATCACCCGACTTACCGGACGAATCACCACGATAAAAACTAACCAGAAAGGTTTTATTTGTATCAATGCCGGAAGCGAAAAGTGCTGGCGGCGTAACCTGCAGGTTGTCATTTTGCCGGATATCATCAGCAGAGATTGGATATACCCGGGTTGTATCCCTTAAAATACTGGCTGTAGCTGTCCATTCATTGGATTGCAAGCTAACACGGGAAGTATCAATAGGTTGATTATTATAATATAAAATGGGATAATATACACCCGGCATCTCAAAATAATGATTCAATAATTCACCTGGCTGAATCGCTCGCTTTGATTTTCCATCATTAAAATCAATGGAAAATCCTCCGCTGGTAGTCATCTCTTCTTGTTCAGTTTGAAGTTTGAACAAGGCTGTATGAGGATTAGCCCCCTCTGGATTCAGACACAATAAACGGACACTTCCCTGCAAAATTCTATCATCTTTCATTTTTTGAAGAAATAAACTGAATGCAAGTAATACAAGCACCCCTATCAATCCGAAAATCCATTTACGATAAGCCCACCAAAAAGCGAACCTTGATTTCTTCATTTCCTGTTCAGCTGGTAACTGCTGGTGAGTAGTAACAACTGCTCTTTTACGTAAGATTACATCTTTGTCAACAGATTCTCCTGGCTCCGTAAGTGTATCCTCTTTGGTGGGAAGAACGGGCTGTGGTATTTGTTCAACCATCGCTGCCCAATCAGAATAACCGGAAAATTTAGCAAGTGCATCTCTTGTCGCCTGTTGAGGAAAATAATGGGAGTTTGTATGAATTTTTCCAAAAATCCGCTTCAGCGTGTTTGGACTGATCAGAATATTGGTCTCATGTGATATAGTATGACTTAAATAAATATAATCCCGATTGGTCCATTCACCAACTTGCTTATTGCCATACCGACGTTCAATCTGCTTACAACAGAAAAGCAATTGTGCCGATTGAACTGGTGTTGCGACTTGTCCAGAATCCCCAAGCATTATTTCTAAGTTATTGAAAGCAAATTAGTTAAGTTATCCATTTTTTTGGTCAGTCTTTTGGACAGGGCAAAACTTGTAAAGCCATTTCAGAGTTCCGAATTTACTTTTTCTTTCTAGTCCACCAACCAAAACGATTGTTTAGTCATGAAAAAAAAGCAGCTCTTTCTATTAGTATTGCTGGTTTTTACTACGGTCATCGGTAGAAGCCAGAACCGAACCATCAACGGTCGGATTATTGACAGTACCAGTCAACAGGTACTTTCAGGTGTTTCAATTATTCTGTCCGGTAGTTCCATCGGAACCCAAACCGGCGCAGATGGCCGATTTGAATTAAATGTTCCAACAGGCAATCAGGTACTCGTGATTTCGATGACCAATTATCAACCCCTTCGGATTTCACTTGATCAGTTTGTCGATGGCAATCCTCTTACTATTTCGCTTACCCGCAATGCTACAGAAATGGAACAGGTTATTGTTGTGGGATATGGTACCCAACGCAAAAAAGACCTTACTGGAGCTGTATCTACCATCAGTGCGGAAGATGTAGGCGGAAGGCAAACAGTTCAGGTTTCTGAAGCCTTACAAGGTGCTGTAGCCGGCGTTTCCGTAACCCGGGGCAGTGGAGCACCAGGGGCCTCTGCCAATATTCTCGTTCGAGGTATTACAACGCTTGGGACCAATTCACCTCTGATAATTGTGGATGGGATTCCTGTTAGTAGCATCGATAATGTGAATCCTAATGATGTTGCCAGCCTTACCGTGTTGAAAGATGCAGCTTCCGCTGCCATTTATGGTTCAAGAGGTGCGGCGGGTGTTATCCTGATCACCACGAAAAGAGCAAAATCCGGACAAGCTCAAATGGAATATACCTATGAATATGGGGTGCAGCAGCCTACCCGATTACCAGAATTTGTGAGTGGTCCGGATTACATGCGCTATTTTAATGAACAACAAACCAATGATGGCGCCACAGCAGGCTCCTACCCACAAGCTTTCATTGATAATTTTGCAGATAGCGCCCGTCTTAATCCAGATCAGTTTCCTTTTGCCAATACCAACTGGCAGGACCTTCTGATGGAAAGAAAACTGGCTCCCCGTCAACGACATGACCTGGTTTTTACCATGGGTACAGGAAAACTGAAGACCAAGGCATCCATGGGCTATACCAGTGCGGGCTCCTTTTTTGATCAGCAACAATTTGATCGCTACCAGATAAGAATCAATAATGATTTGCAGGTACTTGACAACCTGCTGGTCAGCCTTGATATTGGATATCGCCGCGTATATCAGGAGAATCCGATTTTAAATCCATTTTATGAAGCAAGGATTATGCCCTCTATATATGATGATTTCTATTCTGATGGCAGGTACGCATTATCAAAAGACGGACGAAATCCTGTTGCACAACTAAGAGAAGGGGGGTCGGATGAAGCTTACAGTAATCAAATGACAGGCCGACTTTCCTTACAATATCGCCCGCTCAAAGGTCTTACACTTACTGCACTTGTAGCGCCAACCCTGGATTTTAACAAGGGAAAACGTTTTTCCAAAAGGATTGATTTTACCAACCCGGATGGCACACCAAGTTCATTGAGCAATTTTCCAAGAACGACCCTGACAGAAACCCGGCAGGAAAGTATTTCATTAACTGGTCAATTCCTGGCTGACTACTCTACTGAATTGGGTGATGGTCATAGTATCGGCGTTTTAGGTGGTTACGAAGAATTGTATTTTTCCAATGAATTTGCCATGGCTTCCAGAAGTGGATTCGCACTTACAGATTATCCTTATCTGAATGCAGGTTCACAGGAATTTCGGGATAACTCCGGAACAGCTTCCGAAAATGCACTTCGATCATTTTTTGGCAGATTGCAATACAACTACAAAAACAAATATTACTTGCAGGGTAACCTTCGGTATGATCAATCTTCCCGCTTTGCACCACAATACCGTGATGCCCTTTTCCCTTCCATAGCCGCTGGCTGGACGATTAGTGAAGAAAAATTTATGCAATCTTTTAATTGGTTGTCTTTTCTTAAACTAAGAGCATCATATGGTACAGTAGGCAATGAAAGAATTGGAAACTATCCATATCAATCACTGATCGCATTTTCAAATGCCCTTTTTTATCAGAATGGTGTTGTTGTTCCTTTAAACGGTGGCGCTCAACAAGTTTATGCAGTAGAAAATATATCATGGGAAACTACGCAAACAACTAACTATGGATTAGACGCCTCCTTCTTCTCCAACCGATTAAGTGTTTCTGCCGATTATTACAACAAGAAAACAAGAGATATTTTATTATCGCTCGATATTCCTTTGTTTATAGGATTCGATAAGCCCAGTCAAAATGCAGGAACGCTGGAAGTTAAGGGATGGGAAGTGGAAACTTCCTGGAGAGACAAAGTAGGCAAACTTCGATATACCATTGGCTTTAACCTGAGTGATTCCAAATCTAAAATTCTGGATATGAGAGGTACTCAGATCCTTGGAGCCCAATCAACGTTTGAAGGAAGTGAGTTTAATGAGTGGTTTGGGTATCGTTCTAATGGATTGTACCAAACTACGGAAGATACGGTTGGCTCTCCCCGTTTGAATAACAATGTTACAGCAGGGGATGTACGATATGAAGATATAAACAAGGATGGTCGGATTACTCCGGATGACCGGGTACTCTTAGGGGGATCTTTGCCCAGGTATCTATATGGCGCCACCATTCGACTGGAATACAACAGGTTCGATTTCGGTATAGTGGTGCAGGGTGTGGGTAAACGAAACAGCCGTTTAAACGAAGATTTGATTCGACCATTTGCAGAAGCATTTGGAAATGTACCCAGTGATATCGTTGGTAAATTCTGGAGTAGGAATAATAGTCCGGAGCAAAATATGGCAGCCCGCTATCCAAGATTATCCACCAGATCTCTTGGTAATAATTATGAAATGTCTGATTTCTGGTTGATCAATGGCGCTTACTTCAGGATGAAAAATATCACACTTGGATATACTATTCCATTACCAGCAAAAAATGCGAATACAGCGAAAACCTGCAGGGTATATTTCTCCGCGAATGATGTTTGGACCATCAGTAATTTCCCCAAATATGCAGATCCTGAATCAAATTCTTATTCCTATCCAATCGTCACTACCATGATGCTGGGAGCTACAATAAGACTCTGATTATTCTTCATACAGATTAAAAATATTGAAATGAAATACTATTCTTATATACTGCTCTTATTTTTACTTACTGCCTGTGTGAAGCTGGAACTTACACCACCGGCTGAACCATCTACCGCTTCCTTTTACTCCAACCAAACTCAACTGGAACTCGCAGTAAATGATTTATACAAAATCGATTTCTGGGGAAATGACAACGAACAATATACCGACAATTACTGGCATCGTGGACAACTTGGAAACGCCGTTACCTTTGGCACCATGAATGCAGATGATGCCATGGTCCAAAACTATTGGAGTCTGGCATATAAAGCAATAGGACGTGTGAATGCCTTTCTGGAAAACAAGGACAAGGCAGCAGCTAATACGCCAGCTGAAATAATGACCCGACTGGAAGCTGAAATGCGCCTGATCAGAGCCTACCAGTACAGTCGCCTTATTACCCATTTTGGTGATGTGCCGTTTTTAACTACTCAGCTTTCTCTGGACGAAGCATCTTCTGTTACTCGTACGAATAAGGAGGAAATACTAACCTTTATTTTTGCAGAACTCGATTTCGCTGCTAATAACCTACCCGAAACCTATCCGGCTTCTGCCATTAAACGATTCACCAAAGGGGCAGCACTTGCAATCAAAGCGCGTACGGCACTCGAGATGGGAAAATGGACAGTTGCAAGGGACGCCTCCAAAGCCATACTTGATTTAACCGCAGCGGGTGTATATGCCTTGAATCCAAATTATGAGCAGTTGTTCCTAAAAGCAGGTGAAACAAGCAAAGAAATCATTATCAGTATTCCACGTGATGAGGCACAGAAAGTATTTACCTCTGGCACTCCCGTACAAGACCAATTACCCCGAAATACAGGAGGATTTGGTGCGCAAATCCCTACCCGGGAAATGATGGATGCCTATGAATGTATTGATGGCTTACCAATTGATGAATCACCACTTTACAATCCTTTGGATCCATTTGCAAATCGGGATCCGCGATTGAAAGCTACCATCGTTCCCTTTAATAGTTTGTGGCTTGGACATTATTATCAACCACATCCGGATTCAATAACAGTTTTTAGTACTACACAGAATGCTCGCGTGAGTAACCGCGATTGCAGAACAGTTGCCACTTTCGCCAGTTATACCGGTTTACTCTGGAAAAAAGGTATTGACCAGTCCTGGGCAGATAAAAAATCAGAAGATAATGACCTCATTTTAATTCGCCTGGGAGAAATACTTTTAACCTATGCCGAAGCAAAATTGGAACTGGGTGAATTGGATGCGAGTTTATATGAGGCGCTGAACAAGGTTAGGGCAAGAGCCTACGGGGTGGCAGTTGCTGAAACAGGTTTATATCCAGCCATCTCCACTGTTGATCCAGTGGAATTACGAAAAATCATCCGTAGGGAAAGAAGAGTTGAGTTGGCTAAGGAAGGAATTCGCTACATGGATTTGATTCGCTGGCGCCTCGCAGAAAAAGCGTTGACCAAACCCGTAATCGGTTTGCCGGATCCAACTGTGCAGGATCGTTCAAAATGGCCATTCCCTGGAGTAACACCTTTGGATGAAGATGGTATTGCCGACTATTCAGGTTTTGGGAATCAGGTAAAAGTAGTAGCACAAAGAAATTTTGATCCATCTCGTCAATACCTATGGCCCATCCCCGCATTAGAGATACGGGTGAATCCCAACCTCGAACAAAATCCCAATTATTAAATCTCTCCCAATCGCTTAAGTTTCTATATATGTTTAAGAAAACAGTTTGGTCAATAGCTCTGCTGGCAGGTAGTTATTTTTCTTTTGCACAACCCGGGGCCCATGAAAACCGTTTAAAAATTTCGGGTGTTTATCCTCACCTGGCAGTTTTCAATGAAGGATTTGGATTGCCTTGTACCGGAAATGGAAATGAAGGGGGAATAGGTGCTATTACCCCCTGGGCAGGTAAATTATGGATGGTCACCTATAGTCCGCATTGCCCCTATGGGAGCGCCGATAAACTTTATAGCATTGATTCAAATCTGAATCTCGTTATTCATCCCGAAAGCGTTGGTGGCACACCCGCTAATCGGTTAATTCATAAAGAGTCGAAACAACTCATAACCGGACATCATTTCATAAATGAATATGGTCGAGTGCGAACCATTTCTCCTTCGGTTATGCCTGGACGTATGACAGCAACCACCAGACATTTGACGGACCCTGCCAATTGGGTATATTTTTATGACATGGAAGGCATGTTGTATGAAACAAATGTAAATACGCTTGAAGTCCGTAAGCTCTTTCATAAACCGGTGCCGGGATGGCATGGCAAAGGTGCCTATGTAGCTCAAAAACAACTACTGGTTGCGAACAACGGAGAGCACGCAGTATTTGATATTAAGTCTACTGATTTGAAAGCAGGCGGCCCTCCACGCTCTTCAGAAGATATGGGCGTATTGGCTAGCTGGGATGGCAACAAGTGGTCTATTGTAGAGCGTAAACAGTTCACCGATATTACTGGTCCGGGCGGCATTTATGGCAACAGCTCAGAAAATGATCCTGCCTGGAGTATTGGCTGGGATAAGCGGTCGGTAATTTTGAAACTATTAGATAAAGGAGAATGGCTTACGTATCGTTTACCCAAGGCGACACATACCTATGATCATATTGGCGGATGGTATACAGAGTGGCCGCGTATACGAGAAGTAGGTGAAGGAAAAATGCTAATGGATATGCATGGTATGTTTTATTCCTTTCCAAAATCTTTTGCTAAAACAACTGCGGGTGGAATACATCCGTTGGGCAGCCATCTAAGGTATATTCCCGACTTCTGTGAATGGAATGGTGCCCTTGTGCTGGCAACAGATGAAACCACGATTCTGGAGAACCCGCTGGCGGGTAGATCACAATCCAATTTATGGTTTGGAAGCTGGGAGGAACTTAGTACCTGGGGGCCCGCATCAGGCTGGGGAGCGGTATGGATGAAAGATTTGGTGGAGGCAGGCAAAGCTTCTGATCCTTTTCTGTTGAATGGATTTCAGCATCGTACAATGCATATTACGAATGATGGTTCAAAGACAGTGGAGTTTACTATTGAAGGCGATATGTCAGGCAATAACCAATGGCAGGTTTGGAAAAAGGTATCAGTAAAGGCAAAGGGCTATACCTGGATCAATTTACCAACCGACTGGAAAGTACAATGGGTACGCGTTAAGGCAAATCAACATACAACGGCATCGGCAGTGTTCCAATTAAGTGGAAAACTGCAACCAACGGAGTCAGATCCAATGTTTCAGAGTGTTATGCGGATAGATGATTTAGCTGCAACCGCATCAACATACCAGTCAGCAATTATTCGTCCTGCTGGCCATAATAAAAATTTGCAGGTACTATTTAGCCAAGCGGGTAATAAATACCGTTATGAAGAAGTAAATGAAGAATTGAAATTTTCCAAACCACGTTATGATAGTACGGACAGGATATTGGCAATTGGCAAAACAAGTCAGGATTTTCAGATGGATGAAGCCTCTGTATTAGTAACCGATAAAACCGGTACCTGGCGATTACCGAAGACGAACACACGCTATGAACAGCCATTTCCAGGAGGTTGGCCACGTGGAAAAAGAGAACTGGAGTCAGAGCGATTTATGTTGAACGCCCATGGTACTTTTTATGAGGTGGGTCGGGAATCGGGATATGCAGCCATCCGACCTGTATCCACGCATGAAAAAGCAATCATGGATTTTTGTACCTGGCGAGGCTTGCTGGTCTTAAGTGGAACTTCAACAAATGCACAATCAGACGGCCATTATTTTCCTGGCATGAAAACAGATTCGGGTTTATGGTTTGGTGCTATAGATGATTTATGGAAACTGGGAAAACCCCGAGGAGAAGGTGGCGCCTGGAAGAAAACTGCTGTAAAGGCACAGGAGTATTCCATTCCTTATCTGATGAGAGGATATGATAAAAAGAAACTTAGCCTGACTGCTGATAAGGATGTCATAATCACCATTGAAGTTGATGTGGATCAGGGAAACTGGCAAACATACCAGCAGGTGAAATTAGTAGCTGGCAAAACTGTGGAGCTTACATTTCCAGACTCCTACCAGGCGAACTGGATTCGCTTTAAGAGCAATAGGGATTGTATTGCTACTGCATGGTTATCGTATTATTAGTAAAAGTTGTTATTTGCCTTATTGCATTTTAGGTATTCGCAACCTATTCCAGATTTCTTACGCAGGAAGATACCACCATGTTAACCGATATGCTGACTGACCTTAAAATACCGTATAAGATTGAAAAAGAAATCAATCAGGTAGCCAGCGTTTTTATGGGTGAAACTCCTGAATCTGTAATTGAAGTGAAAATTCAACAGCAGGATTTTCCTAAAGTTACATGTTAGTTTTTGGATGCATCAGCTCACTGTTCATTATTCTGTACAAACTTAGAGGGGGATATTCTTTTTGGTCAATTCTTCCACTCTAATTTAAAGATCTTAATACCTTACCCAGGTGGGCGCACGAAGCCTTTGTAAGTTGTTTGGCAAAACCCGGCATGTGTATTATGACATGCTTCTGAATTCAGTCGGCGTCAACCCCTCTTTTTGTTTAAATAGTCTACTAAAGTATTGCGGGTATTCGAATCCAAGGTCAAATGCAATTTCAGCTACTGATTTATTTGTGGTGAGTAATTCTGTCTTAGCTTTTTCAATTAAATGCAAATTAATATGCTCCTGTACACTCTTGCCTGTGTATCTTTTTAAAATATCAGACAGGTATTTTGACGAAAGATTCATTTTTTCTGCAAAATATTTAACTTCAACAAGTCCATTGGCAAATTGAGTATTTTTTATAAAATACTCTTTTAGTAAGCTTTCAAATTTTGAAACAGTATCAGTATTTAATGTTTTCCTGGTTATATGTTGCCGTTCATAAAATCTATTTGAATACTTCAGCAATAGTTCAATATTATGAACCAATACCTCCTGTGTATGATTGTCTATCCGGTCAGATATTTCTTCTTCAATATTTGAAAAAATAAGACTCATTTTTTGTTTTTCAGCATCCGAAAGATGCAAAGCTTCATTGGTTCGATATTCAAAAAACGAATAATTTGAAATAGTCTTCGAAAGAGAAGTTCCTGAAAGCAAATCAGGATGAAAGTAGAGTCCAAATCCTGAAAAATTATTATTAAGATCGATATCTGGAATTGAATAAACCTGATTAGGTGCCATAAAAATCAAACATCCTTCTTCAAAATCATACTTGCTTCTTCCGTACCGAACATCCTTTGGGCCAATATTTTTAATGCTAACCAGGTAAAGATCATTCACAATATTATAATCTGATAGTGCCTGAATTGGTTTTACCTTGGAATAGTCAATAAGTGAAATTAGCGGATGTCTTGGGCTTTCAAAACCAATAAATCGATGTAAATCTGCAACTGATTTAATTCGTATAAAGTTGGTGTTTTTCATTTTACAAAAGAAAATTGCAATTGAATAAAATCATACTATAATTTACCATTATTTATTTGGTTAGTTTAATTTCAATTGTTTTAAGAGCATATTATCAAAAGATCTGTCAGACATAAGCCTCTTCATCAAGAGAATCATTTTTGCCGCACTCCCTATTCTATATCTTGTTTTTGGTTTTGAGTCGTTTATCGCTTCAATTATTACGCTTACTACCTTATATGGAGTTAATAGAGCAAAACTACTCTTACTGGGGTCCAAAATCTTATCTAACATTTCATTATACTTCTTTCGCTGTATTTCGTAAGGGTTACCTTTAATTGGATTGGGGTAGTTTGATCTCGAATTAGCTGTAAAATCTGTTGCTACACCACCTGGCTTGATGAGTATAACATCAATACCAAATGCTTTTAACTCTTGGCGCAATCCATCAGTAAAGCTTTCAATTGCATACTTTGATGCATGATATGCACTTGCTCCAGGTGAGGTAAAGTCACCTCCGATAGAACCAATATTGATAATTTTACCTTTTCTAGCTTTCCGCATAGAAGGTAATACCATTTGTGTGACTTTAATTAAGCCAAAGACATTCACCTCAAATTGATAACGAAGCTGATCTATTGATAATTCTTCAATAAAGCCATTTTGTGAAAATCCTGCATTGTTAATTAAAATATCAATCTGAGGATATTTTGAGAATATTTTATAAAAGGCAAGTTCAACGCTATTGGTATCGGAAATGTCCATGTCATATAGGTCGATACCTTTAGACTTAAGTTCCTGCGATTTTGAAATTGACCTTGAGACAGCAATTACGTTGTATCCCTGTTCTTTGAACTTTAAGGCAGTTAGTTTTCCGATTCCTTGTGACGCTCCTGTAATTATGACTGTTTTGCTCATTTTGATAATAATTTTTATGTGTCACAAAAGTCAGTCACTTTCTAAAGCTTGACTTATACATATTTCGGTAACATGTATACTTTTTGCGGGTTCAAATAAAATGCCCCATTACAATACAAGGCCTGGCGTATTTTCATCAGAATTTATGTAAATTGCACTAAGCAAATAGATTCTAGTTTTTTTACAACTGTACAGTTCTTTTTGGTCAGACAATTTTTCCATTCGGCAGCTTTTAATCGTCCATTCGGCACTGTTTGATCGTTCAAGTACCGTTCCGCAACCGTTCAGGTACCGTTCTGCAACCGTCAGTGAACCGTTCTGCAACCGTTCTGCAACCGTTCCAGAGCACTCAAAAAAACAAGCAATCAACCCATTTCCTTTAACCGCTTTTCAATAAAACTTCGATCAGCCTCTGTATTCGCTAATTGAAATGCTTTCCTGAAACATTCCCGTGCATACTGTTTATCCAATTCACTGTGTAGTTCCCCAACCAACATGTAGTAATACGGATTGCCGGACATCGTCAACTGCTCTGCCAATCGAATGGCTGCTGGAGCACCCTTCAGTTTGTACACTGCAAAAATCCTGTTCAATGCTACAATAGGTGATGGCTTTAATACGATCAACTGTTCGTATAGCCCTACTATAGCTTCCCATTTTTCAGCACTATCCTCTGGCCGCGTATACCAATAAGCAATCGCTGCCTCCAAATGATAAAAACTGATCTCTTCACCCACACTCGCCTTGTGCAACCACTCCACTCCCTTTGCAATCAGTTCCTGGTCCCACAAGGAACTATCCTGCTGATCATAGAGCAACCATTCCCCCGCTTTATTCCTGCGCGCAGTAAACCGGGATGCCTGAAAACAAAACAAGGCCAGTAAGGCCCGCACCTTCGGGCTATCAGTTGGCGACTGCTCGGTTAACAGATAAGCCAGGCGCATGGCTTCAAAACACAACTCCTCGCGTATCAATTCCTCCTTTGTTTCTGAATAATACCCTTCTGTAAAAGTCGCTCCTGCAATGCAATACCAATTGGCATTTCCAGCACAATCCCTTGCTCCTTCAGCGTCTCCCTTCCCCGATACAATCTTTTCTGAATAGTCTCCTTACTGATAAATAAGGCAGATGCGATTTCATCCAGTCCAAATCCCCCCAGTATGCGAAGCGCCATCGTCACCTGCGTTTCTTTTGACAAAGCAGGATGACAGATCGCAAACAACATCCGCAACTGATCCCCTTCCGCTTCCGGATAAGGAATATCCTCCAACTCCACTGCCGGTAACTGAGCTTCCACCTTTCTTCGCGTTGCTTTTTGCTCCAGGCGGTTCATCGCTTTGTTCTTAGCCACCCGGTATAACCAGGCAGCCGGATTTGGAGGTATCCCTTTATACGGCCAGCTTTCCAGTGCCGCCAGGAACGTTTCACTTGCAATATCCTCCGCTTCTCCCAGGTACTCCAACCCATAAAGGTGGCAGAGATGCGTAGTTATTTTCCTGAATTCCGTCCGGAATAAATGAGGCACCAATTGCGCAGTATCCTGCTTAATGGATGCCATCCCCACTTGCAATTTTGCGAACTTCCACACTGTTGCCAATTCCCTGCAAAACCGGACTTCCCTTTGCAAATTCAACCGCTTCTTCCACGGAATCCGCTTTAACAATGATGTACCCGCCGAGGGTTTCCTTGATATCCCCAAACGGACCATTGGTTACCATCAATCCCTTATCAGTTGCCTTCACCACTTTTGCTTCCTCAAAGGGAAGACCCGTTCCACTTACAAATTTGTTTTTCGCGGCTATTGTGCCAATCCAGTCCATGGTTTGCTTCATCCATTCCTGCATTTGCTCAGGGGATGCTACTGCTTGTCCATCTTCATGACGGAAGATCAATACATACTCTTGCATACTGATTAGTTTTATCGATAACAGGTGAAGTACTCAAAACCGGACAGCTATTTTAGTAAATTTAAGCACCTAACACGAGGAACCCACTATGATTGATGCGTCGCATTTAGCTATACTACAGGATATCGGCCAGCAAACCATCCTGCAAAAAGGTGATTTTTTTATTCGGGAAGGACAGATTCCCAGGAAGTTTGCACTTGTTCAATCCGGTCTCTTTCGTTATTACTATCAGAACGATAAAGGCATCGAATTCACTAAAAGTTTTATTGCTCCCGGTAATGTATTAGCTTCTTATACTTCCATGCTCAAGCAATCTCCCTCCTTATTTTTTATTCAGGCGCTCGAAACTTCTACCCTGCTTGAAATCAATTATCAAAACTGGCTCACTTTACAGGAGCAAGATCCCTACTGGGATAAATTCCTCATCAGGGCTCTTGAAAAAGGCTATGCATCCAAAGAAAAACGCGAACGCGATCTGCTATTATTAGATGCCGAAACACGCTATCGAAACTTTCTGCTGGAATTTCCCGGACTCGAGCAACAAATTTCGCAACAACAAATTGCTTCTTACCTCGGTATACAACCTGAATCCTTAAGCCGTATCCGCAAAAAAATGATCGGTTAACATAGATCAATTTCCGGGTCTTGGCTGCAGACTAGCTTCGTTGCAAAATCTATCAGGATGCAACGCTCTGGCAATACGATTCTCATCACTGGCGGCAGCTCCGGAATCGGACTGGAAATGACGAAACAATTCAGTGCACTCAATAACACTGTAATTATTTGCGGAAGAAATAAAGAAACACTTTTACAAGCGCAGTGGCAAGTCCCCGGTATTCATATTTACACCTGTGATCTTTCCATAGAAAGCGATCGACTCAAACTAGCTGCATGGCTTGCAGATAATCTACAACGCCACCAAAGCTGCTCTTCATTCTTTTACCCAGGTATTGAGAGAACAAATCCAACCCGATCCTATTGAAATTATTGAAGTCTTGTTTCCCGTTGTAAATACCCCCTGGCACAAAGGAGCTGCACCCAGGATTGCCATTCAACCACAAGAGGCAGTTGCAAAAATGCTGAAAGGAATAGAAAATAATAAAACAGAAATTCGGGTTGGTGCTGTGCAGCTACTCTATTTTTTACACAGAATAGCACCTCGATTTGCGTTCAAAAAAATCAATCAGCTTCCGTAGTTATTGATTCCTTAAACCGTATAAACCCTAACGCATTGAGTTCATTATCCAACGCATGCCGGATATCCACTTTCTCGCGTTGCGTTAAATGAAAATTCAGCGCTGCCTTGGTTTCTTCTTTCTCCGGCAGATAATGAAAACTGATACGGTTGAATTGTCCGGGTAATAAATCACTCACCATGCCCAACTGATCCTGGTGATTGTACTGCTGCATTTTATACCAGTTCAGTTGCAAGAGCAACAAGGGCTTGGTTACTATTTCAGATACCGCCTTCGATTCAAAAGGATGCTCCCATCCACCACCCTGGCGATCCTTGATCTGCAAAAGCGTTACACCGGTAGTATTCTCCTTGATCCAGTTCCGAAAAACATGAATAAACCGTACCGCTGTTTCAATGCCATAATTATCTCTTAACCCCGCATCCATCACATCAATAACCGGATCTGTTGGCAACCATACATTTGGTAACACATAAGGAAAGGTAGCATTCATACGCAATGCCGTGAGTAACCGAAGATTCATCGGGTCCTGCCTTTCTAACAAGGCTGCAAAATCCACCGCATCCGGATCTGTTGGGTGCTGCAGACGCGGATCACCCGATGGCTTCATCAAAAAACTCAACGGATGCGTGCTGATCAACATTTTCCTGCCATCCCTCGTAATGACGGAATTGAAGATCATGGTTGGCATCAGGGCCTCTTGTTCCTCCTTTGCCAGCGCACTGAATTCTTTATCCAATAAATAACGGGTATTGATGTTTAATTGCTGCTCAAACGCATACGCACGGTCTTTTACATACTCGTATTCACCAACACTGAACTTCTGTGCAGGTGCGGCCAGGTCGCGCGCCACAAAGGAAGAAAAAGTCGGATTCAGCAAATCTTTAGAAATATCATCCACATAAACCGGATCCTGCAACCGAAACGGTTTGCCCAAATCACGTTCTCTTGACAAAGCCCTGAAATACGCCGCTCCCAGCATACCACCGGACGCCCCTGTGATCATAAAGGTTTTCCGCATCAATTGCCCACCGCAGATACTATCCAGTTTTTGCATCACGCCCATAGTAAATGTGGCACTTCTGGTTCCGCCGCCACTTACATTAATGATATAGAGATGTGGCTTCTCCTCTGTTTGTCTTCTTTTCCAGTTCTCCAGCACCTGCACCATTCGTAAGGAATCTGTACGCACCCGTTTAGCTGAACTCAATGCTGCAAGATTCGCGGGTGTATACGCCGCTTTCCAGATCTCTTTTCCATAATTCAATCCATACGCTTTATTGGTTGGATCGATTACCCCATACCGGTACAACAGATTCAATACCACAATCAACACCACGGCAAAAGGAACACTCCAGCTTTGTAAAAAATAGGAAAACGCTCCTGCTACTGAAACCAGTATTGCAAAAAAGATGGTGATGCTGGCTGCTGCCGGCAGTTTGAACATTTCATAATCAAGCAGAAATCCCACCAGCATCAAAAACACAAAAGCTATAAAGATGGATAAGACCGCAGCAAAATGATGGCGACTGAAAATACTTTCCAGGAATTCTTTGCTATAGTGGGTTACATCTCGTACTGCTTTTACATTGAGGCGGCCACTCAGGTAGGTCGTTACCTTGATTAACCGGCTGCCTCCACTGTTTAACACAATATGCGGTTTCACTCCCCTGTGCAAGGCCATGGGGGAAGGATCCAGGCTGATCATGTTCCTCGCAATCGTGATATCCGCACCAAAAAAATAACCCAGTGAAAGAAAAATGACCAGGACCAGTCCCATTAAAAAACCTCCTACCAGGGTCATCACTTCACTTACTGATAATAATTCCTTGTGCAGATCAAAATCAACCGCGTTCACAAAATAAAAGACCAGGAATAGCAATGGAATAACTGCATTGTTGATGCAATACTTTAGAAAGGGTCTGGTAGTAGTTGCCAAAAACCGGAAATGCCGGCAGAAGAGGATGAACGTAGTAATGTTCCAGCTCATGATGAAGATGCCGACCGACATGCCTACAATCCCGGCTGAAATGGCATTCACACTGCCCAGGTATTCCGGTGATAAATACAGGGAATCTACTCCAAAACTGGCCATGAAGTTGCCACTTACCGCCCCAAATAATGCCAACCAGAAGATCAGCAGGATCTGGAATTTCTTGAAATGCAGTAACACCAGTTGTACGGCAAAGGAATAGAATATGGCTTTCAGGCGTTGCTTCATCGCGGTTCCAAGATACACTCTTAGAACGTTTAGACAAGTCTCAAATTATGCGCGCTGCCTGCGCTCACCGAAAAGATACAACATGCCCACCAGTGACAGTACCAGGAACATCGCTACCAACTGGTGCAATTGAGCCATCCATTCAAAATTGCCCCACTGATTGGGCACGATGGATTTGCTGGTTAATAGGGATAAAATTCCCAGCAATACCTGCACCACCACAATCATCAGGGGCCAGCGCAGATAAGCACGCGCAGCGGGAGAGATACTTTCAAGACTAGCTTTCCGGTACCAGAGAATCACCATTATGGTAATCAGGTAAGCCAGGTTCCTATGTATAAAATGAACCGTGATGGTATTATCAATCAGGTTGATCAGCCAGGGACTGTGACTTCCCATTCCTTCCGGCACCCAGGCCCCGTTGATGGTTGGCCAGGTAGATGCTACTGCCGCAGCTTTATGTCCGGCCATTAAGGCCCCATACACCAATTGCAGGGCCAATAAACCAAGTAGAATCCAGGTGAACTTTTTTACCTGGGGTGCAAAACGCCGCTCCTGGTTGGGAACCAGTAATTGTAAGGCAAACCAGAAAGTATAAGAGAGTAATCCGAGTGCCAGCACAAAATGCATGGCCAGCCGGGTAGGCTTCACGTATACTGCATCTCCGGTTAAGCCACTTGCCACCATGATCCAGCCTACAGCTCCCTGCAGTGCTCCCAGCACAAAGAGAGTCAGGAGGGGATTCACCATTTCACGTTTCAGGTAACGCTTTGAAATCAGGTAAACAAATCCCACTACGAATACCACTCCAATAAGCCTGGCCCAAAACCGGTGAAACCATTCCCAGAAGAAAATAAACTTGAAATCATCCAGGTTGAAATCGGTATTCAGCAGGCGGTATTGAGGGGTTTGCTGATACTCCCGGAATTTATCCAGCCATCCGGCTTCATTGAGGGGCGGCAGGGTGCCAGTCACCACTTCCCATTCAGTTATGGAGAGTCCTGACCCGGTTAAGCGGGTTATTCCTCCCAATAAAATCTGTACGATGAGCATCCCTACCCCAATGAGCAGCCAGATGGCTACGGCTCGTTGTCCTCTTTGCTGACGAATGGTTTCCATGGCCCGCAAAGTTATCCTATCGGGGTGGTTATGCCAACCGCTGTTGAAACTCAGGACTTTTTAGTAGTAGGAATTGCCAACAGCGGTATATGAATGCCATCCGCTACCTTAGAAGTAATGCTATAATTGAAAAGTTTATCAAATACGTTCCGCTCATGAACAAACATCAGTAGGGCTGCCTTTTTGCGATCTGCGGTATAATTCACCAGGTTCTTCCACATGGGCAGATCGTCTTTCTTGGGAACCAGGTGTGCAGTGATCTCGGGATAGGCCCTTACAGCAGCCTCCATTTCATCCTGGTCGGCTTCAGGTACTGAAGTAAGTGAAATAACTTCTGCCTTAACGTTGAACCAGTTGGCCCATTCTGCCAATTTCGGCAGGCAGGTTTTTGCTTCCTTCAGGGAGATGGCTGCCAGTAATTCCTCAATCTTCATGGGGTGCCAGTCGCGCGGTACAGCCAAAATAGGAAACAAGCTATGGTTGATCATAGTGCTGGTATTGCTACCCCAGAAACGCTCCACGGCATTGGAGGCACCATGGGTGCCCATTACAATTAGTTCGGCTTTGTTTTCCAGCATATGGTTGATGATCCCGCCATTGATCATCACACTTTCCCGAACCGAGGTAGTCACTGTAGGAGTCGCCTCACCACAGCAGGCTGCACTGCGTTCGGCAACAATCTCTGCCAGCTTTGCTTCAATCGCGCCTAAATCAACATGATGCGGATCTATATGCCATTCATTGGGATAATCATGTGCCGCTTTAAAATTCAGGATATGCAATACTTCGATTGTCAATCCCTTGTCATTTGCAATGTATAAGGCCTGGTCCAATGCACTGATGGCATTGGGGGAAAAATCAAAAGGAACTAAAATATTCGCCATGTGCTTCTTTTATTCAATACGTTAAACTTCTTCTTCCATTAATAAATGCCATCGCTTTTGCGCAAATGCTGAGATATTCAGTTTTTTCGCAACCCGACGGTACCGGATGATCCCACTGATCAGAATCCCTGCTGCTACCAACCAGAATGCAAGTTCCAGCAACCAGCCGAGTTCCAGTTGAAAAAAACTATTCAGGGTAAGTCCGGCGATGGAAAAATACAAACTTGATCGGATATAGGCCAATAAAGTACGTTCATTGGCCAGGCGGGTCCTTTCTACCGCCAGTTCGTCTGTTAACGATAGCTTGGTGCGTGTAGGAGTAGGTTTGTCTGCAGTCATGCCGGCACTTTCACCCAATTTACGCAAGAATTGATTAGGCTGTTCCCTTCAGGATTTTATTCCAGTACATCCAGGGTAAGACATATTTTTTCAGCGCCCACATGCTCCAGCGCGGCTTGGACTGGTCAAAGGGAAAAGTCTCCATAGGTTTATTCTCATAACCAAATTCGGCAAGAATCAACTTACCGTAGCCCACTGTCAATGGACAACTACCATACCCGGTATAATTTCCTACCAGTGGCTGTCCATCTATGACAGCTATCAGGTTCTTCACCAATACCGGAGCCTGCTTGCGAACTGCTGCACCAGTTTTAGCATTGGGTGTGCTGGTAGCATCTCCTAATCCGAAAATATTGGGGAAGCGATTGTGTTGCAACGTGAACTTATGTACATCCACCCAGCCGGCTTCATTGGCGAGCGGACTGTTTTTAATAAAATCCGGTGCACTTTGAGGGGGCACTACATGGATCATATCAAAATGTTTGGTGATATAACTTGCCACGCCTTCAGAATCGGTTACTTTAAAAGTCGCGGTTTTACCCGGACCATCAATCTCAACCAGGTCGTGTTTGAAATGCAGCTCAATACCATACTCATTCACTTTTTTCATGAGCTGATCCGCATATTTTTTGATGCCAAAAATCACACCGCCTGCAGTAACTAATTCAACTTTTGTTTTGCCCTGCAATCCGTGTTTACGCAGGTAATCGGCTGTGAGGTACATGATTTTTTGAGGCGCTCCACCACATTTTACCGGGGTACCCGGACTAGTAAACAAAGCCGTATCGCCTTCTTTTATACCTTTTAATAGTTCAAATGTATAAGGTGCAAGGTCAAAGGAATAATTGGAAGTAACCCCATTTCTGCCCAATGTTTCGGGTAAGCCTTTCACCTGGTGCCAGTTCAGTTGAATACCCGGTGCAACGATCAGGTAATCATACGTGTATTCATTGCCGTTAGCACTGATCACTTTGTTGGATTCCGGTTCAAATTTGGCCGCAGCCTCCTTGATCCAGCTTACGCCGGATGGCATTACTGAAGCCTCGGACCGAACTGTGTCATGTATATTAAACGTGCCGGCACCTACTAATGTCCAGGCCGGTTGGTAATAGTGCTTTTCAGATGGCTCCATGATCGCGATCTGGAGCGATTTTCTTTTACGGAGCAGTTGAGCGGCTACCGAAATACCAGCATTGCCACCTCCAATTATTAAGATTTGATGATGTTGTTGCATAGTGGTTGCATTATGGACTAAAGGTACCCAGAGAGTCAGCGGGCAATTGTGACCGGGGTCACCCCCAAAGCTGATTTTGGTTTGCCCGTATTTTAACCGCTTATCATCATATTTTCACTATTGCAGGATAATTTAATGGAATACAGTAAATTACTGTCATTCCTACACTTAATTAACTGAACATGAAAGTCCTGCAATTCACCATTCCGGTTCCGGGCGAGAAGAACATCATTGTTCAACGAGACAGGCTCCCCTTTATGTACCAACATTTACACCGGCACGATGAAGTTCAACTGACATGGATTATTAAGGGTGAAGGAACCCTGGTAGTGGAAAACAATATGTATCCATTTCGGGCGAATGAAATCTTTTGCATAGGTGCCAACCAGCCCCATGTATTTAAAAACGATCCTGTTTATTACGGAGGGAACCTGGAAGTGGAAGCCCTTACCATTTTCTTTAATCCATCCGGCAAGCTGCATTTCCTCTTTGACCTAATGGAGACCAAACTGATTCGTCAGTTTCTTCAGAAATATCGTTCCGGTTTTATGCTGCAAGAGGAGATGACGGATGAAATCAGCAGTCTGATGTTAAAAATGGAGCAGCAATCCGGCATTGATCAGATCATCAGTTTTCTGGAATTGCTGCGAGCCTGTTGTGCATCTTCCCAATTGAAGGAATTGGGAAGTGTTTCTGAAATGGCCCAGTTCAGTGAAAATGAGGGACTGCGACTTGGCAGGATCTACAATTTTATCCTAAGCAATTATGCAGAGCAGATAACCCTGGACGATGTGGCGAAACAGGCACATATGACGCCACAGGCTTTCTGCCGGTTTTTCAAAAAAAGAACCCGCCATACCTTTGTTTCATTCCTCAATGAAGTGCGGATCAATGAGGCTTGTAAAAAACTCACGGAAGGCGGGTTCGACAGTATTTCAACAGTTGCTTATACCTGCGGATTCAACAGCATTACCAATTTCAATCGCGTGTTCAAAGCTGTATTGGGCAAATCACCCAGCGAATATGTGGAATCCTATACGTTGCATGCCTATGATGTTGCGAGCTAAATCAGTTCACGATCCATTCATGAATACCGGCAGAATGTTTCTCGGGTAATTTAACCTCCAGGCGAAGCCCTTTGGTCTTAACTGGTTTAAACCGGATGCTGTTATACGCATCCTTTGTGATCGCATCCTGCTGCTCCACTTCCACTGGTACCCAGTTGCCCTCTTTTTCATAGAGCAGCTGGTAGCCGGCAGGAATCCTGCATCCTCCAAATGGTCCATCATCAAACCAGTAGAATTTACTGGACTGTACGGTTTGCGGCTGATCAAAATCATATTGCACCCACTCTGTGGTATTTTCTTTCGGCCACCAATGCAGATATATGGAATTGCGATCCTGTGAACTGGATGGTTCATACTGATCGTTCATCCCTTTCAGCATACGGGGATTTTTCTGTGATGAACTCACGGTACTTTTGGATGCAATGGTTGGCGCCGGCATTGGCATAGCTGCTGATTCTGCATAGGGAATCCAAACCTGCATTTCTCCCGCACCACGATTATTCCAGGAATAGTAAGGAATAGCCTTTACGGTTTGCTCCGAACGCAGGAGAGTACTTGTATTCACCTGTCTTTTTGTACTGCTTCCTTTTGCAGTCAGCACCATTACACCATTTAACAAGTCCGGCTCATAGTTGGCCTGAATACCGGCAGAACGATCCACCACAATATTATTCACCGCATTGTCTTTATTGTCGGGGCCTTCAATACAATATACGATTGGTCCTCGCTGCAGAGCAAAACGATTGATATTATCCTTTACCTGCTGGTTGGCGATCACTTTTTCAATTTCCAGGGGCAGCTCCAGTTCCAGCTTATCTCCTTTTTTCCAGCTGCGATTGATTACAGCATAGCCTTTCTCCATCTTATATTCAATAGCCTTCCCATTCAGGAGGATTCGAATGGGCTTTCTTTGAGTATCCAGGAAGGCATACAAACTTCCAGGAACTGCTTCCTGCCTTGCCCAACCGGGAATACGCAACCGTACGGTAAAGGATTTGGAGGGTGCCTGCTTTATCAGTAAACCAACCTGCCCTTTCCAGGGATATTCTGTCACCTGCTCCAGTTGTAGTTTGCCCGCAGGCAGCTCTATATCCGAAGTGCTGGCCACGTATAAATTCACATAGAGATCATTCTCTTTTTTCGCATATACATATCCGGGAACTGAAGGCATAAAGCGGGTCATATTGCTGATACAACAGGCACAACCAAACCAGGCACTTCGCTGGTGCTGCCCCATTGATGCCAGTGGATTGGGATAGAAAAACCGGTCGCCGCTCAAGGATACTCCTGATAACAAGCCATTGTATAAAATGCGCTCCAGTACATCCACATACTGCGCATCCCCGTTCATTAAAAACATGCGACTGTTCCAGTACACATTGGCAATGGAGGCACAGGTTTCTGCATAGGCCGACATATTGGGTAACTGGTATGCAGCGCCAAATGCTTCACCATGACCGGTTGCACCAATACCGCCGGTGAGGTACAGCTTGTGTTCCATCACGTCTTTCCAGATATCCTGGATGGCGTTAATATACTCTTTGTTTCCGGTGAGTGCAGCAACATCCGCCATACCGGTGTACATATAGGCTGCACGAACTGCATGCCCAACTGCTTCGTGCTGGTCGGTGACCATCTTGTGCGACTGACTATATTCTGATCCCTTGATATTGCCATTGCCCCGGATATCGAGGAAAAACTTGGCCAGGTCGAGGTACTCTTTTTTGCCAGTGACGCGATACAGGCGCGCCAGTCCCATTTCTACCACCTGGTGACCAGGAAAATAGGCTGCTTTACCCGGACCGAAATCACGCAATAAGAGATCTGCATTTTTTAATGCGATGTCCAGAAAATTGCGCTTCCCAGTTGCCAGGTAATGGGCAACCGCAGCTTCAAACAGGTGTCCGCTATTGTATAATTCATGGCTCAGATCAGGATCCTTTTCCCAACGCTTCGGACTGATCCATGGATGCAGGGTATCTGGTTTCATGGTGCGGAAAGTATAGAGATAGCCATCCGGTTCCTGTGCGTCAGCAATGATACTGATAAGGGTATCCAGTGTTTTTTCAAGCTCCGGATCAGGTTTGGTCTGCAGCGAATAAGAAGCTCCTTCAATCAGCTTGTAGACATCTGTATCGTCAAATGGATACTCTGTGATTTTCCCCACAGGCATTTTTCCCGCAGCTTTCAGGAAATTATCAATGCGTCCGGTTTCCCGGCATTTCTGAAGAGTATAGGGAATGCTAACTTTTGCATTCACTTCAATTTTAGGTGCCCAGAAAGCATCATGAAAATGCACTTTTGTAAATGGCACCGGTTGTATCGGATAATCGTGTTGAGCGTCCTGTGCAATTCCGGTCTGTGTTATCAAACCAGTGGCGAGTAAAATCGATAAACAGAAATTTCTCATGCTTTTTTCAGTTTAACATATAAATGTAATCATCTGTAATCAGGGTTTTGCGCCAGATTGGGATTCTTATTCAATTCCGCTTCCGGAATCGGGAACAGGGTTCTCATCTTGCCATCATTTTTGGGCCGGTGATTGAACCAGGTTTTGCGATGGAATACACCAAACCGGATCATATCCTGCCGGCGGTGTGCTTCAGCTGCAAACTCCCAACCCAGTTCATCATAAAAGCGACCAAAGGGAATATCTGAACCACCCTGCACTTCTGTAACGGCGCCATCTTTCCAGTAACCATAATTGTAAACACTTCCTTTGGTAAGCTCATCAGCTGTTACGGCAGCCTTAGCCGGATTGGTTGTTGCAAATGCACGCTGTCTAACCTGTGTTACCAGGGTTGCTGCATCTGCAGCATTTCCTGTTCTGAGCAACGACTCGGCTTTCATCATGAGGATATCCGCATATCGGAATACCGGAAAATCTGTGCTTAAACCACCACGTGCACCAACTTTGATTTCATATTTACCGATGCGGTAACCCTGGAAAAATCCTGCTAGCGCTATGCCATCGACATGGCGGGTATAATTCAGGATCTCTTCACCGGTTGTTACACTGTATTGAGGTCCCATGATCCAGGTATCCTTCATTCTTGAATCATCCGGGTCATAGGTATCAATGAATTGAGGTACTGCACAGTTGCCACCCCAGGGCTGCGCTGCCATGTTCAGCACATTGCGATGTGCTGTTGCCAGGGTTTTCATATGAATGGAATTCTGAGTTGCAAATACTTCATCATAAGGAACTGCCAGAATCAATTCTTTTGAATTTTCATTCGCCGTTACAAAATTGTTCTTGTAATTCGGCTCCAGGATATAAATGTTTGCATTGATGATATCATTGCACTGTTCCATACATTTCTGCCACTGCGCCGTTCCAGTATATACTTCCGCATTCAGGTAAAGGCGTGCCAGTATTGCTTTAGCTACCCATTTATTAATGCGTCCATACATTGACTTATCCGCAACTACACTCAGGTTATTCATATTCTCCAGTAATTCCTTCTCTACAAATTCATATACCTGCTGCCGTGTTGCCTGTTGCGGCAAGGTAGCATCCGAGAAATCCGTTACCAATGGAACATTGCCATGCGTATCCACCAAGAGTGAATAATAAAATGCTCTCAGCGCTTTCAATTCAGAAATCAGGGCATCTTTTCCATTGGCAATTGGAATAGAGCCAGACTCAATCTGGAACAAAATCCGGTTCACTGTATTGATCCCATTGTAACAGTTATTCCATAAGTTCTGCGGTTGCCATTGCACCTGGTTCCACTCGTGGTTGTGCATCCGCTGGTAAGTACCACCATCATACCATCCATTCGGACGCGCCGGTGTTACAATTACATCAGCCGGTTCTTCCTGCAGATCAAAATTTCCCTGCCAGCCCGCATACATGGGACGCATGATGGTATAAGCCGGACCGATAATTGCCGGTATATCCTTTTCAGACGGGCGAAAAGAAGTTTCCAATACCTGGTCGTATACTTCCTCATCCAGTTTGGTACATCCTGTATTCAGCAGGATTCCGCCTGCCATCAATACTGAGATACTTAAAATTTTATGTTGTTTCATGATTACTCTTTTTAACATTAAAAACCAATGTTTACTCCCACAGTGAAGGTTCTGGTAGTAGGATACTTATCTCTTGAATCCACGCCCGGATCCAACCCCAACCGGTTTACTTCTGGGTCGATTCCCTTGTAACCGGTCAGCACAATCAGATTAAGCGCTGATGCATATACCCGTGCGGTACGGAAATACTTGCTGTTTGTTACATTAAAGCTGTATCCAAGCGTTACGTTATCCACTTTCCAGTGGTCACCATCCTCTATGTAGTGGGATACATAAGCCAGGTCATTATCCAGCATTCTTTTTCCATAAACCGGGTCCAATGCTGATTTAAGCATATTGTACTGCTTGATCTTGGGGTTCTCATAATACATGCGCTGGAAATTCAGAATCTGGTAACCAAATGCACCACGCATGTTTACAGCGATATCTGCTCTTTTGTATCGGAAATAGAGATTGAGTCCCGCAACATGTTTTGGAATACCATTACCCAGCACTTTTTTATCTGAAGGGGTAGACTGTCCGATTGGCTTGGGTTTGCCATCCTCCCCTTCAATGATCCATTTACCATCTTCATCCACATCAATGGTTTTGTAACCCCAGAAATTTCCAATGGATTCACCCACTTTCACACGGTGTGTTGCTTCCTGGATGGGTTCACCGGTATACCCTGCAAAAAAGAAATCATTGGTAGTCTGATACAAATCATTTGAAATGGAGATCAGTTTATTCTTATTGGCCGAATAGGTAAGATTGGCTCTGAAATCCATATCCTTCTTGCGGATAAAATCATAATTCACCAATACTTCCACACCACGGTTTAACATGCTGCCTGCATTTGCCAGGGTGGTACCAAACAAGTTGGGTGGAACCGGAACCGGGAAGTTGTACAACATATCCTTGGTATTACGCTGGTAAAAATCAATACTACCACTCAGGCGACCGCGGAACATTGCATAATCCAATCCGATATTGTATTCCTCCTTTTTTTCCCAGCGTAAATCTGGGTTGGGGTTCCTGGTGGGAGAAATTGGCTGGATCCACTGACCATTGTACAGGTAGCGGTTATTGCTATATGTTAGTGAAATGAGCGACTGATAAGGATCTGTCGGAACAGTACCAGTTACACCAAATCCTGCCCTGAGTTTCAGGTCATCCAGGAAATCAGCATTGGCCAGGAATGATTCCTTGTTAAGGCGCCATCCAACTGAAACTGCCGGGAATGTACCCCACTTGTAGTTGGCTCCAAACTTGGAAGATCCTTCATAACGCATACTGGCCATGAGCAGATATTTTTCACTGAGTGAATAATTCACACGACCAAAGAAGCCGATCAGTTTGTGATTGGTTTTAAAGGATCCCAATCCAAATGCGCTGTTATTCTGTAACAGAAGGGCATCACCGGCGGCGAGGTTATTATAGGTATAGAGATCTGTTGGGAAATTGGAGTTGGCCGCGTTAAATCCTTCATTGGTTACATCCTGCCAGCTATATCCACCCAGCACTGTTACCCGATGCTGACCAAAGGATTTGGTATAATCAGTAGTAAGTTCCAGCAGGTTGTCCTGGAAGAGGTTGGTAGTACGCGATGCATAACCAGTTCTGTTATTCACCACAGATGCGCGGTGATTAAAGGTCTCGGAATAACCCGAGAGTGAATTGATCTTCACATTGGATACCAGCAGCTTGATATTCAGATCCTTTATAGGAGAGAAGATCACACTACCGTTCAAACGAAGTTCTGAGGTTCGGAATTCACCAGATGTTTCTTCAATGCTGCGAACCGGGTTGTCATAGTTATAGGCGTTGGGATCTTCTTTCCAGCGACCTAAATAATCATATACACTGTCGGTTGGATTGCGAATGATTGCCTGACGATAGATATAATCGTAATTGGGGCCAGAGAAATACTTCCGGTTTCTGCCTAACAAACTAACGTTAAAGCGCAAGCGGTTATCCAGCATGGAATGATTCAGGTCAATACGACCTGTAAACTGTTTGTTATCCGAACGATTGAACAACCCTTCCCAGTTACGGAGGTTCAGCGTTGCAATATAATTGGATTGGGCAGTGCCACCCTGCAGCGATACATTATGTACATGGCTTACAGGATTGCGACTGATTTCCTTTAACCAGTCGGTGCTGGTTCCTTTATCATAAGACGCAGGATAAAATCCATCATTCACCAGTTTCCGAACATCACCTGCTTCCAGGAATTCCATGCGCCGGGCAATCGTCTGCACACTAACATAACTGTCGTAACTCAGTGTAGCAGGCATTTTCCCGCTTCTCTTGCGCGTAGTGATCAGGATTACTCCATTGGTACCCCTGGTTCCATAAATCGCAGCAGCAGATCCGTCTTTCAATACATCAATGGATTCAATGTCTTCCGGTGCAATCGTATTCAATGAGCCTGGGATACCATCAATCAGTATCAGCGGTTCAGTGGAAGATAATATCGTACTGTTACCTCTTAATGATATCTGCGTGGTGGCATTGGGGTTACCACTGGGACTAACAATTGCGAGTCCGGCTACCTTACCCTGGATCAATTGGCCCGCATCCCGCGCAAAGCCCTGAGTGAAATCTTCTCTTTTTACATTCGCCACCGCACCTGTTACTTCACCCTTTTTCTGCTTGCCATAACCCACTACTACCACATCATCCAGGCTGGATTGAGCTGCACTCATTTGTATAGTAAAAGTGGAACGACCGGCAGCATCAATATCCTGGCTCGCAAATCCTACAGAACTGATCCGGATCTTTGAGTTGGCCCGGGTAAGTGTTAAAACAAACTCTCCTTTTTCATCTGTAGTGGTTCCATTCTGTGTACCAATTTCCGTTACGGAAACACCCGGCAACGGAACACCCTCCTCATTGGTAATTTTTCCATTTACCTGGTTGGGTGATCTTTCCTGGGCACGGAGTTCTAACCCCGCACCAACAAGAAATACAGTCAGTAGTAGAAAGAAAAGCAGCGTGCTGATCCTCCCAAATGAAATTCTCATAGCTTGACAATTTTTGGTTGTGACAGAAAGCAATCGGTTAATTGTAATTTTTACACTTAAATGTAGAACGAGAAAACAGCTATGGATTCACACATTTTATTTAATTGTTACCAGATATTAGCCCTACTGGCTTTCTAGAAAACGAATTCCTTAATTTCCCTTTATCTAAACGAACTGTATGCAGGATTCGAACTTTAAGCCTACCCTTAGATTACTGGATGCAACTATGATTGTTGCCGGCTCAATGATTGGTTCCGGAATCTTTATCGTCAGTGCAGACATCACCCGCAATGTGGGAAGTGCCGGCTGGCTGATCGCCATCTGGTTGATCACCGGCTTTATGACCATTACTGCAGCGCTCAGTTATGGAGAGTTAAGTGCTATGTTTCCGAAAGCAGGTGGTCAGTATGTTTACCTGAAAGAAGCCTATAATCCACTTATCGGATTCTTATATGGCTGGAGTTTTTTCTCCGTCATCCAAACAGCTACGATTGCAGCAGTAGCTGTAGCCTTTGCAAAATTTACCGCTTATATTTTTCCGGCTGTTGGAGAAGATTCCATCCTGTTATCCATAGGCAGTTTCCATTTTTCAGCAGCACAGTTGCTATCAATTGTAATTATCATACTGCTGACTTTTATAAACACCCGCGGTATTCAAAGTGGAAAACTGATTCAAACCACGTTTACCCTAACTAAGATTCTCAGCTTGCTCGGATTGATCCTGTTTGGTTTATTCGCCTTTCAACCTGAGGTGTGGAAACAGAACTGGGAATTGCCCTGGCTCCTTGGCAAATTCACTCCGGGTGAGGGTACTGAACTATATTCAGGGATCGCTGTGTTAGGTGCCATTGCTGCAGCCATGGTTGGCTCAATTTTCAGCAGCGACTCCTGGAACAATGTCACGTTTATTGCAGGTGAAATTAAAAATCCACAACGTAATATCGGTCTGAGTTTATTTTTCGGAACGCTACTGGTTACTATCATCTATGTGTGTACCAACCTGGTATACCTGGCTGTGCTTCCGCTTGATGGTATCGCCGGTACTGAAAAAGACAGGGTCGGTGTTGCTGCTGCACAGGTAATTTTTGGTCCTGCAGGAACTATTATTATAGCAGTCATGATAATGATCAGCACGTTCGGATGCAATAACGGACTGATCCTTGCGGGAGCAAGAGTATATCATACCATGGCCAAAGACAGACTTTTTTTCAAAAAAGCAGGTACGCTGAATGGCAACAACGTGCCCGGTTATGCGCTTTGGTTTCAGTGTCTATTTGCATGTGCCTGGAGCGTAAGCGGGCAATATGGTCAGTTGCTGGACATGATATCCTTTGTAGTTGTTGGCTTTTATATGCTGACCATTGCTGGCATATTTATCCTCCGTAAAAAAAGACCGGATCAGCCAAGGCCTTACAAAGCCTTTGGTTATCCGGTTTTACCAATTCTTTATATACTGATGGGATTGAGTTTCTGTGTACTGCTGATCTTTTTTAAACCGAATTATACCTGGCCGGGATTGATCATCACCCTGCTGGGAATTCCTATCTATTATGCGATCAGGAAAAACGATTCGGGTCAAACGCACTGATATCAACGGAAGTGCTTTGGGATTGTGCTAATTCAGCAATGAGCTTACCGGTGGCGGGACCTAAACTGAGTCCCATCATGGCATGCCCTCCTGCTACCAACAGGTTCCTTACATTTTTTGCATACCCGATAAAAGGCAGCCCATCCGGAGAACAGGGTCTGAATCCATACCATACTTCCTTTTCCCGGGGCATTTCCAGCTTCATCGCCGGAAAATACCTGGGTACTGATTCCACAATACCTCTAACGCGGTTCATACTTACCTTATGCTGGAAGCCGGCCAGTTCCATGGTTCCTCCAAAACGCAGTTGGCCTGCCATTGGCGTAATTGCAACCCTGGCTTCACATAGGATAGCTGGAATACGTAATGCAGGTCCGCCTTCATTTCCTGTAAATGAATATCCTTTGCCCGGCATCAGGGGAATGGATATGCCTGCCTGCTTCATTGTTTCAGGTAACCAGGAGCCACTGGCCATTACAAACAGATCAGCTTTTATCGAATCACCCCCTGCGATGATTTCTTTGATCTGATCCTGATCCCGCACCATTTTTTGAAGAGGTTTACCAGCTGATAACCTGACACCTTTTTGCTTCAGTATAGTAATCATTTCACGCATCAAAGAGTTGGGATGCAAATGCGCATCACATCGATAATGCACAGCCCCCAATACATCCGGCTGTTGCTCCGGTTCGAGATGAAGTACTTCCTGCCTGCTCAGGTAAACGGCATCCAGCCCCATCGCTCTCGCCTTTTCAGCAAGATGATTTTCTTCCTCCGCAACCGACTCCGTTTTGAAATACATCAGGATGCCCTTTTTCTCCAGGCCGAAATTCAGGTGCGTTGCAAGTTCTTCATATAGTGATTTGCTGAACAGGTTTAGTTCCAGCAAAGGTCTGGCTGCTGCTTCCGCCTGCTTTGCATTTGCACTGCGAAGAAATTTTAAGCCCCAGTTAATCAGTTTTGAATTCAAGCCAGGTTTTATATAAAACGGACTGCTGGAATTGAACATCCAGCGAACTCCCTGTGCTACTATTCCGGGTGCTGCCAATGGTACAAAATGACTGGGCACAACCATGCCGAGGTTACCATAAGAACAGTTATCGGCAAAATCTCCAGCCTCCAGCACTTCTACTTCCCAACCCGCTTCCGATAAATAATACGCACTGCTCAGACCAATGATTCCTCCTCCTATTATTAGCGCTTTCATTTTTTAACTGGTTATCGAATCCCTGGTGTACTGACCATTGATCTTGCGCATGATCCCTAATGGATTGTTGTTTTGTAAGGCCTCCGGAAGAAAATCAGCCGGACAATTCTGCCAGCATACCGGCCGCAAAAAACGTTCTATGGAAGAAGCTCCCACGGAAGTTGAACTTGCATCAGTGGTTGCAGGAAAAGGACCACCATGTACCATCGCATGGCAAACTTCCACACCGGTTGGTACCTGGTTAAAGATCAAACGACCCACGCGACTTTGCAGCATCGTAATACAATCTTTGAAATCATCCAGCTCCGTTAATTGCCCAAAGACAGAGCCGGTTAATTGTCCCTGCATATGCTGAAGGGCCTGCAGCATATCTGCTTTTGATTTACATCTTACTAACAGAGATGCAGGACCGAAAACCTCTTCCTGCAAAGCTGGTTCTTTTAAAAAATCAGCAGCACTTACTTCATACAAAGCAGCGCTTCCTTTGCAACTGTCAGATGCATCCTCCCCTTCCAGTAATGCCTTCACACCGGCTATTCCTTTAAGCTGGGTTCGGTTCGTATAATAACTCCGGCAGATGGAAGGATTCAGCATTACTCCGGCGGCAGCTTTTTTCAATGCTTCTGTGAGTGCATGTACGAGCTTGTCTGTAGTTGCATCTTCCAAAATGAATAATAATCCCGGATTGGTGCAAAACTGTCCAACACCCAGTGTAATAGAAGCTGCCATTTGTGCTGCAACTGCCTCCGGATCCGCTTTTACAAGAGCAGGTAATAACAGTACCGGATTGATACTGCTCATTTCAGCATACACAGGGATGGGTTCTTTTCGCTCTTTGGTTGCTGTATGAAACAGGGCCATACCTGCCTTAAAAGATCCGGTAAACCCGATTGCTTTGATGCGTTCATCTTTTGCCAGTTGCTGACCCAGTGCAGCGCCTTCACCATTGAGGGAAGAAAACACACCTTCCGGCATTGCACATTTAATAGCTGCGTTTTGTATGGCAATAGCAACCAGTTCATTGGTACCTAAATGCGATCCATGTGCTTTTACAATAACCGGACAACCTGCTGCCAATGCAGCTGCTGTATCACCTCCGGCCGTTGAAAATGCCAGGGGAAAATTGCTTGCAGCAAAAACTGCTACCGGCCCAATCGCCACCTTCATCTTACGGAGATCAGTCCGTGGTAAAGGTTTGCGATCCGGTAAGGCAGTATCAATAACAGCTTCCACCCAACTTCCTTCGCGTAATACAGCAGCAAATAATTTTAACTGATTAACGGTACGGTCTCTTTCTCCACTCAGCCTTGCCTCCGGTAAACCGGTTTCAAGATGCGCCCGCTCCAGCAAAGCCGGACCGATAGCCATGATCTCTTCTCCAATGGTTTCAAGAAATGCTGCCCGTTGTTCCGCTTTTATGGCACTGAATTCAGGAGCAGCATTTGCCGCCAGTTCCAATGCCCGGTTAATTTCATCCGGACTTGCTATATGAAATTCCTCTGGTAAGGATTGACCGGTAACCGGACTTTTTGCCTGTAATTGATGTGCAGTTACTGCTCCGCGGTTCCGACCAATAATACTAAGCCCACTGAGCATTGGATACGGTTTGCAGGTTGAGATAATCTGGTAATTCAGGGCGACAGGCTAAAGCATCATCTATTACTTTCTGTACACGTGTCAACTCCTCTCCTTCCAGCAATAAACGGGGCGCTCTTACAAATTCAGATCCGATACCAGTTGCTTTTGCAGCAAGCTTAATATATTGTACCAGTTTCGGATGAATATCCAGCTCACAGAGGGGAAGGAACCATCGGTTAATGGCAACCGCTTCCTCATACCGACCTGCTTTTACCAGGCGGAAAATCGCAACTGTTTCACGCGGGAATGCATCTACGAGTCCGGCTACCCAACCATGAGCACCTAACAGCAGGCTTTCCAGAGCAATCGGATCAACGCCGGTTAAGATTTTATACCGCTCACCAAATCGGTTAAGCATTCTCGTTACATTCATCGTGTTGCGGGTGGATTCTTTTACAGCCTGGATGTTTTCAAAATCAAGTAACTGTTCAAACATATCCAGCGTGATCTCAATTTTATAATCAACCGGATTATTATATAAAAGGATCGGTAGGGAGGTATTTCGTGCCACCGCTTTAAAAAACTCCACTGTCTCGCGATCATCTGCTTTGTAACGCATAGGTGGCAACAGCATTAAGCCATCTGCTCCATGCTGTTCAGCCTCCTGTGCCAGGGCTATTGCCACTTTTGTACTTTGCTCTGCTATATTCACCAGTACCGGAACATGAGCAGGCGCCACTTCTTTTGAAAAAATGAGTAAGTCTCTTTTTTCTTCACCTAAAAGCGTGCTGGTTTCACCCAGCGATCCTCCGATAATAACTCCATCCACACCTGCCTCCACCTGAGCGTCCAGGTTGATTTTATATAGATCGAAATCAATTTCTTCCTGCTGATTGAAAGGCGTAAGCAGAGCAGGGTACACCCCGTTCCAGTTTATACTTGCCATAGTATGTAGTTTTGCTTGTTATGATGTTTCGAAATTAGAATATGTGTTTGCAGTCAGCTATCCGGCATTTAATTAAAAATTTACCAATTTTAACTGGCATCTTTTTATTTGAGTTTGGGATAAAAACGCCATTCCGTTTTAAAAGCTTTCTTCGGCGGTTGGTTGGTTAAAATTTGGCGGATCATTTCCACCGGCATCTGGTGTTCCTGCAGAATCCGGTCATGAAACTGCAGATAACTCATTTTTCCCCCATCCACCAGTTCCTTTTTCAACTGGTAAAACTGTAGGCCACCAATCATGTAAGCCAGCTGGTAAAGTGGTCCATAATTGCCCTGGAAGGACCTGCGCACTTCCCCTTCCGCATTGGCCCTCTCATGACCCACCCGATCCACCAGGAAATCGATGCACTGCTGAGGTGTCCATTTACCCAGGTGATAGTTCAGGGAGAAAATGATCCGCGCACAACGATGCATCCGCCAGAATAACATCCCGATTTTATCTTCCGGCCCGCGAGGAAAATTCATATCCCAAAGGATCATCTCCCAATACAGGGCCCATCCCTCAATCCAGAAAGGTGTATAAAAATTACGATAAGTTTTATAGCGCTGGTTTTGGTATAGCTGCAAATGATGCCCTGCAATTAATTCATGATGCACCGTTGCTCTTGAAAAATGCGGATTATTACCCCGCATGCTCATCAGCTTATCCGCCTGCGCCATGGTATGCGTGGGATAGGAAATGATAATACTTTCTCCCCCCAGGAAAAAGGGATTGATTAATTGCCTTTCCGGCGACATCATATTCATCCTCCAGGTCTCTTCTGCAACAGGTGGTATGGTTACCAGTTTATGCTTTTTGATAAACTCTACACTCTGGTTAAACAGATCCAGAATCATCTCTGGTTGTCTTCCTTCCGGTACATAACTGTTCTTCACTTTCTCCATAGCTGCTTTCCAGTCGGTTCCAAAGCCCATCTCTTTGGTAGCCTTTAATAATTCCTTATCACACCAGGCAAATTCTTCCTCCGCTATCTTTATTAATTCTTCAGCTGTATAAGGGATGAATTCCAGTTCCAGCTGTCGCTTCAGTTCAGCAGCTCCTATCGGTCGGCCCAGGATCCCGCTACCATCATCTGCCGCCGCCGAATTTTTTCTTGCCTTAGCCATTACAGCACTGCTGTACCGTTTGATCAGGCTGTCGGTTCCTTTATAGGGTTGTTCCATCCACCAGCTGAATTGAGGATCATAGCCATAATAAAAATCATAAATAGATTTTGCAGCTGCCTGAATATCTTCCAGCCTTTTCTGAACTGCATAAGCCATCGATAGCGTTAACTGCTGATCTTTTTCTATTGCAGAAATGCGTTCTTCCAACTGTTTTTTCCAACCCTGCCATTCGCCGGCCAGGGTTGCTGCAGGCAATACCGCACCCCTTCTTCTTTTTCTTTCATAGCTAAACAAATCATCAGAAAAAGGAACATAGGCTTTTGCGATAGGCAGTTCTGCTTCACCGGTCTCCAACAGGTTCCATTCATTCTGCAGATTTCGGCTGAATAATACATAGTCAACCTTGCCATCCATACTGAGCTGGTTGAAAGAAAAGCGATCCAGCAAGTTTTGGTATTGCTGCGTTAATTCTTTCATCCGCTTAATACGTTCCGGTGAAGTTTCCAGGAAATAAAACCGGCTCAGACTGCCTCTGTCCGCTTTATACTGCTGTATGGTATGGGTCAGCTCCGATGCCTGGCTGGAAATTTCTTTCTTCGTATCTACCTGGGCAATTACACTGCCTCCTGTTAACACTGCAAGCAGTATTCCACTGCAAAAGATCATTCGGAATAAATAAGTACTCATAAGTAAAGCGGCCTGTTTGCATCAAACATACTGGAAATCGAATGGAAGATATAAACCTGGTTTAGCCTGTCATTCTCAGAATTTAACCAGTAAAGGGATTGGCTAAAATCTGTAAAGTTTTCACTAAATACAGGTGATTGCACTAGAATAACTACCCGTAATTTCGGATATTCAGGATTCTATATGAAGAAAACTTTTTTCTGTATTGATGCGCATACCTGTGGAAATCCGGTTCGACTGGTAGCTGGTGGTGGACCAACACTGGAAGGCCGAACCATGAGTGAGAAGAGACAGCATTTTCTGAACAAGTTTGACTGGATCCGCAAAGGCCTGATGTTTGAGCCTCGCGGGCATGATATGATGAGTGGCTCCATTTTATATGCGCCACATGATGCTGCCAATGATGTAGCAGTACTTTTTATAGAAACCAGTGGCTGTTTGCCTATGTGTGGCCATGGCACGATTGGTACCATTACCATTGCAATTGAAGAAGGATTGATTACACCAAAGATTCCCGGTAGTATCAGAATGGAAGCACCGGCCGGATTGGTGGAAATCAGCTACAGGCAGGAAGGCAATAAAGTAAAATCTGTAAAGCTCACTAATGTAGCTGCTTACCTGGCGGCAACTGAATTAACGATAGATTGTCCGGAACTCGGAGAACTAGTGATCGATGTTGCTTATGGAGGTAATTTTTATGCAATCGTGGATGTGCAGAAGAATTTTGCCGGACTTGAACACTATCCTGCCGATAAGCTCATTGCCTGGGCAAGGGAATTGAGAAAACGAATCAATCAGCAATATGAATTCGTTCATCCGGATGATCCAACCATCCGGGGTTGTTCTCATATTCTCTGGACGGGTGCTGTGCTCAATCCCGCATCCACAGCAAGAAATGCGGTTTTCTATGGAGATAAAGCCATTGATCGCAGTCCCTGTGGCACCGGCACTTCTGCAAGAATGGCGCAATGGTACACCAAAGGTTTATTGAAAAAAGGAGATCCGTTTATTCATGAAAGTATAATAGGATCCACTTTCATAGGCACGATCGAAGAGGAAACAACGATAGCCGGTAAACTGGCTATCCGTCCAGGTATTGAAGGATGGGCCAAAGTGTATGGATACAATACCATTACCATTGACCCCGAAGACGACCCTTATGCCTACGGCTTCCAGGTCCTCTGATTTTTCACGTCTCACGTTTCACGTCTTTAGTGCGGCAACTTCTCCCTAAACCTTCCATACACCCAGGTTCCCGCAATAGCGCTCAGCAAGGTAACTACTACAGCTGTTGCTCCGGTTCCGATCTGTGCAAACAGCGGACCAGGACAAGCACCTGTGATCGCCCAACCTAAACCAAAGAGCAGTCCTCCATAGATCTGTCCCTTGTTGAATTTTTTATCGTGGAATTCAATTTTCTCCCCATGAATGGTTTTGATATTGAATTTCTTGATCAGGAAGATAGAAAGCATACCAACTGCTATGGCAGATCCGATCACACCATACATATGGAAACTTTGCAGGCGGAACATTTCCTGGATCCGGAACCAGCTGATGATTTCAGCTTTTACAAATACAATCCCGAATAACACACCTATTACGAGGTATTTCAGATTGCCATACCAGGGTTCTTTAATTTCTGTATCACTCACACACATGGTGTCGAGTGAACGGACTTCAAAATCCGTATCATGAACCTTGGGTTCCTGGTTTTGAACAAATGTATTGGTAGTTGACATTTTCAATAAATCTTAAAGTGATAAAATGAAGGGAAGGATCAGGTTTGCCATGATAAATCCGCCTGCCATGAAACAACAGGTAGCAATCACAGAAGGCATCTGCAGGTTACTGATACCCATAATGGCATGACCGGAAGTACAACCTCCTGCATAGCGGGTACCAAATCCAACCAGGAAACCACCGGCAACCATCATAATAAATCCTCGCGGAGTAAGAAGGGCAGGCCAGTTAAAAACTTCAGTTGGCACCAGGCCACTGTAGTCAGTAATTCCATAACCAGCCATCTCTGCCTGGAGATTCGGATGTACTACCATAGGGTCAGGATTTGACAACAACCAGGCTGCCAGCACACCGCCAAAAAATATCCCAAGCACAAAAAACAGATTCCATACTTCTTTTTTCCAGTTGTACTGGAAGAATGGAATTTTGGCAGGCAGACAGGCTGCACAAACATGCCGCAGGGAGGATGAAATCCCAAAACTTTTGTTTCCTAAAATTAACAGTGTAGGCACTGTAAGCCCAATCAGCGGACCAGCTACATACCAGGGCCAGGGCTGCTTTAACCATTCAAGCATATAGATCAATTAATAGTTACGATTTGAATTTATTGTTTAGACTGAGCTTAAAACATGTTCTATCTGACGCGCTTGTACAACGCCGCTCTGGCGCCATTTGACTTCTCCCTTTTGAAAAACCATCAGCGTGGGTACTCCCTGAATATTAAACTGACGGGCCGCATCGGGATTTTTATCCACGTCCACTTTTACAATGGTAACCGCATCACCCAGTTTGTTTTTCACTTCTTTGAGTATGGGGGCCATCATTTTACAAGGGCCGCACCATTCTGCAAAAAAGTCAACCAGTACGGGTTTCTCAGAATTGATGAGTTCCTGAAATTTATTCATGGTACTTAGTTATCTGATTTTACTTCTTCAAATTGGATGGAAGTTCCGGTAGCCTTATTGCCTGAGTTTCTCCTGGGCATAGGTGCACAATAACCGCCTGCACAACATCCGAATCCAAACACTGCCATTGCTGTCAGAAAAATTCCTGCAACGCCAAGTATCAATTCCTGTTGCTGCACCGCAGCCACCAGCGCATACACCCCAATACCCAATCTCAACCACCGCATGAAATTCCAACCCCTTACTACTCTTTCCATTTTTACTAGTTTTTTAATCCTCCTTCTTCCATTCCACCCTTTTCCATTCCCCCCTCTTCCATGCTCACAACTTCCCCTGCAAGCTGTTCCATGCCCCACCATTATACGCTTCAATACCAGCTGCTTTCAACTGGGAAACCGCCATAGCGCTTCTGTTTCCAGACCGGCAAACAGCAATGATTGCCTTTCCTTCTTTCTTCAGACTGTTCAACTGCTTGTTGAGGATGTCCAGCGGAATGTTTACAGATCCCTTTACGTGTCCGGATTGAAATTCACCAGGAGTTCTCACATCCAGCACAATTGCTCCGGCTTCTTTGAGGGCTTTAAAATCTTCAGCCGGCCCAAACATTGATTTAAAAATATTCATCATAATTTTTCTTTTTTACATTTCACTTCTCACATCTCACATCTCACAGTAACGTACTCGGACACACATACTCCGTCACTTTCAACTTTTCGCTCTCTTTGATTGCTTTAAATCCACCTTTTACATCAATCAGGTTATCATATCCTCTTGCACGCAGAATGGAATTAAAGATCATGGAACGATATCCTCCTGCGCAATGCACATAATAGGTTTTGTTTTTATCTACTTTGAGCATGCTTTCATTAACATAATCCAATGGTGCATTCTCCGCATGCTCAACATGCTCACTCAGGTACTCACTGTTTTTGCGCACATCCAGGATATGTACATCCTCTTTTGCGGCAATCGCAGCCAGTTCTTCAGCAGTAATAGACTTAATACGATCCACTTCCTTACCTGCTTTCTCCCAGGCTTCAAATCCACCTTCCAGGAAACCAATGGTATAATCATAACCCACACGGGCCAGTCGGGTAACCACTTCTTCTACGCGGTTGGGTTCTGCCACCAGGAGGATCGCCTGTTTTACATCCGGAACAAGGGCACCTACCCAAGGGGCAAAGTTTCCGTCAATCCCTATATTGATAGAGTTAGGTACAAATCCTTTTGTAAACACCTGTGGATCACGGGTATCCAAAATCAAAGCACCCGTTTCATTCGCAGCTACTTCAAACGCCGCAGGTGATAAGGCATGTTGGCCGCGCTCCAGCACTTCATCAATGCTATCATAACCCTCTTTATTCATCATCACGTTCAGTGGGAAATAAGCCGGAGGAGGCATTAGGCCGGTCGTTACTTCTTTTACAAATTCTTCTTTTGTCATATCCGCTCTCAACGCATAATTGGTTTTCTTCTGATTGCCCAATGTATCCGTTGTTTCCTTACTCATATTCTTTCCACAGGCACTGCCGGCACCATGGGCAGGATATACGATGATATCATCCGCCAACGGCATGATCTTGTTTCTCAAGGAATCAAAAAGTGTTTCAGCTAATTGTTCCTGTGTCATGTGTGCTGCTTTTTGCGCCAGATCAGGCCTGCCCACATCCCCAATAAACAGGGTATCACCTGAAAACAGTCCGATATGTTTTCCCTGGGCATCTTTTAACAGATAACAGGTACTCTCCATCGTATGGCCAGGTGTATGGATAACTTTGAAAGTCAGTTTACCCACTTTAAATTCTTCCCCGTCTTTAGCGATATACGCATCAAAACTGGGATTGGCATTCGGTCCGTATACAATCGCGGCTCCGCTTTTCTTTGCCAGATCGATATGACCGCTTACAAAATCAGCATGGAAATGGGTTTCAAAAACATATTTGATGCTGGCACCATCTGCTTTTGCACGTTCCAGGTAGGGTTCTACTTCGCGAAGCGGATCAATCACCACTGCCTCTCCTGCACTTTCAATATAATAAGCACCCTGTGCCAGACATCCCGTATATATTTGTTCGATTTTCATGTTGCTATAATTTGGCTGTTACGAATACAAATTTGATACTAATTAAAGCCCTGGTCTATGACTTTTGTCACATTGTTCCACTAGCTCAGGTGAATCACTTCTATTGAGTTTCGCTGCAGCTTCACCTTGCCCAATTGTTCCATTTTCTTTAACAATCGGGAGATCACTTCACGGGATGAATTAAGCTCGTCCGCAATCTCCTGGTGACTGATGGGGATGATCTTTGAGCCCAGGGTCTGGACATGTTTTTTCAGGTAAAATTCAAGCCGTTCGTCCATCGCCCTGAACGCAATATGATCAATCGTAACAAGCAGTTCTTCAAACCGTGCGCGATAGGTCTCCAGCACAAAATGGTACCAGGATTTGTACTTGCCCATCCATTCGTCCATATACGCCAGCGGAATACTGATCACCTCGGTATCTTTTACTGCCTTAGCCATAATCTGGCTGGTTTCCTGCTTCACAGCACATACCATACTCAATGCACAGGCCTGCCCAGGCTGCAGGTAGTACATGAAAAACTCGTTCCCCTGGTCATCTTCCCGGTACACTTTTACGAGTCCCTCTACAATCAGCATGGTACTTTTAAAATACTGCCCTGTGCGCATCAGTTGCTCCCCTGCGGTAAAAGAGCGGATTTCACTTTTTGCTTCTATATCGTCGATCAATTCCTTTTCGAAAGTTGGAAAATGCTCCCTGATTTCAGTTGCTGACATATTTCTGAGTTTTTGTAAACCAATAAAAATACGACAAAAGATTCTTTCTATTTTTGAGTCTGCAGATGCTTAAAAACTACTACCAGACGGAATTATTGGAAGCCGGAATAGATGAAGCCGGACGGGGTTGTTATGCCGGCCCGGTATTCGCTGCAGCAGTTATCCTGCCTTCCGATTTCTATCATCCCTTACTCAACGATTCCAAACAGGTAAAGGAAAAAGACAGGTATGAATTACGTGCATTCATCCAGGAAAAAGCATTGGCCTGGGCTGTAGCATCCGTGGAAGAAGCAGAGATCGATCGCATCAATATTCTGCAAGCTACCTGGAAAGCCATGCACCTCGCTATTCAGAACCTGGGCACAAAACCGGAACTTCTGCTCATTGACGGAAATCGCTTTCGTTCTTTTTCGGATATTCCTCACCGTTGTATTGTCAAGGGTGATTCCCTCTATGCATCAATAGCTGCCGCAAGCATTCTTGCCAAAACCTGTCGCGATGATCACATGAACCAATTACATCATTCTTATCCGCAATACGGCTGGAAACAAAATAAAGGGTATGGTACAAAAGTTCATCGTGATGCCATTCTGCAATACGGACTCTGTGAATTCCATCGTAAAAGTTTCCAGATCAATCCACTGATCCCATCCCTATTCTGATCAATCTGATTCGGACCATTCTCCTGCTCCCTGGCGAACCAGTTCCGGTGGATCCTGTGTGCAGTCTATGATAGTGGAAGGAGTCCATCCTCCAATCCCCCCATCTACCACTACATCAACCAGCTTGCTGAAATTGCTCTGCATCATTTCCGGGTCGGTATATTCTTCTACCATTTCCCCGGGCAGAGAAGCACTTAAAATGGGATGTCCCAACTCCCGAACGATGGTACGGGCTATATTGTTATCGGGTACACGAAGTCCAATGGTATCTTTCCGGCTTTTTAATATTTTTGGGACCTCTTTACTGGCCGGAAGAATAAAGGTATACGGACCAGGTAAATGACTTTTCAACAAACGATACAGCGGCGTGGAGATGGATTTGGTATACTGGCTCAGATCACTCAGGTCGTAACAGATAAAGGATAACTGTGCTTTGGCAGGATCGACCTGTTTGATCCGGCAGATACGTTCAATCGCTTTAGGTTGAAAAATATCACAACCAATACCATAAATCGTATCGGTTGGATAAATGATGATCCCTCCCTCTCGTAAAGTATCAACAATGGTCCGGATCGCCCGCGGTTGCGGATTATCAGGATGCACATGAATAAGCATATTCTAAGTTAAGAAGAAACACCAGACCTATGTTATTGAAATCAGTTGATGTTTGGGATTCAATCAGCCCGGATGAGTTTAAAAAACTGTATTACAACAAAGGAATCCCTGTTGTTATCAAAAAGCTTTCGCATCAATGGCCTGCTTATCAGAAATGGAACTGGGATTATTTTAAGGATGCTGTGGGTTCCATAAAAGTAGGAGTGTACAATAATAGCAAGAGCGATGCCCGAACCCCCATCAATACAGCAGACGATTATATGCTTTTTGGCGATTACATCGACCAGGTAAAACAAGGCCCGGTTGAACTACGCATTTTCCTGTTCAATCTCTTTACCCATGCACCCCAGTTAGTAGAGGATTTTTCCTGGCCGGATGAATACCTGAAAGGATTTGTGAAGCGATTTCCCATGTTGTTTGTTGGCGGGGAAGGCTCCGTTACTCATATGCATTTTGATATTGATATGTCGCATATTCTGCATACCCAATTTGTTGGCCGTAAGCGTGTTTTGCTGTTTCCATACAACCAGCATCGGTATATCTACCGCAAACCCTGGGAAGTATTGAGTTTTGCCAACTTTGAAAAGTATTATGACCCTGCTTTATCCAAATTGAACCTGGAGGAGTTTCCGCTACTAAAAAAAGCAGCCGGATTTGACCTGGTACTTGAACACGGCGATACACTCTTCATGCCAGCTGGTTACTGGCATCATATGGAATACCTGGAGAGTGGCTTCGCGATGAGTCTCCGCGCTTTGCAACAGTCCCTGGAAGGCAAACTACATGGCGCCTGGAACCTGTTTGGTATGAGAAATATTGACACGCTGATGAAAAAAACAGTACCGGACTGGTGGTATGCGTTCAAAAGAAAGAAAATAGCTAATTTTTCAGATTAATTTTTGCGTTGTATTGCTTCAGGCTTTAATTTTAACCAGTCTTTTAGACATTTTAACTGATTATCCAATTCCTGCGACTCCAATCCCTGCCTTTTCTCTGTATCGTTGCGAAGCTTGCCTTATCCTGACAAAGCCATCTGATTGATTACTCCCTTTATTTATTGTGTGCAATCCGTTTGCATACCAAATTAGATTATTGAAAACCCATATATAACCTCTTTCTTTTTGTGGTTTCAGAGGTAAGCACAGGCCGGCGATTTCCATCGCTGGCTTATTTTTTATACTATATAATAGACTGATTATTGAATGGTCCAAACTTCTGAACCACGTAACAGGCGGTCAAGATCACCGCTACCCTTAAGCGAAATTGCCTCTTCAATCTGCATTGCCATTATATCTTCATAACAGGCACGATCCGTTTCATAGAAAACGCCGAATGGCCTTGGCATATGTCCTTCAATCCGGGGATCATCAAAGAGACGAACCAGGATCTGGGCTTTGTAAAAATCTCTTTCATCATGAATCCAGCAATCCTCGGCACTGAATCCTTCATTCAGGTCTACCAGAACAGGTTTCAATCCATCCAGCTTTATGCCCTTGTCTTTATTTGCGCCAAACAATAGCGGCTTACCCTGTTCCAGGAAAAGGGCCTGCTCCTGTTTGGTTGATTTCTCAGTAAAAATTTCAAAGGCACCGTCGTTGAAAATATTACAGTTCTGGTAGATTTCCAGGAAAGAAGAACCTTTATGTGCATGACTGCGGATCAGCATTTCCTGTAAGTGCTTGGGATCACGATCCATGCTCCGGGCAACAAAACTGGCATCCGCACCCATTGCCAGGGCAAGTGGGTTAAAAGGATGATCAATTGACCCAAATGGCGTACTCTTGGTAATTTTATGCTCCTCCGAAGTGGGCGAATACTGCCCCTTGGTCAGACCGTAAATCTGGTTGTTAAAGAGCAGGATATTTACATCAAAATTGCGGCGCAACAAATGGATGGTATGATTCCCTCCGATACTCAATCCATCCCCATCTCCGGTTACAATCCAAACACTCAGTTCCGGGCGGGTAGCCTTTAATCCACTCGCAATGGCAGTGGCTCTGCCATGAATGGAATGCATTCCATAGGTATTCATGTAATAGGGGAAACGGCTGCTGCACCCAATGCCGGAGATAATGACAATATTTTCTCTTGGAACACCAATTCCGGGCATCACTTTCTGCACCTGGGCCAGGATAGAATAATCCCCGCATCCGGGGCACCAGCGCACTTCCTGGTCTGTTGCAAAATCTTTGGGTGTCAATCCCGGTATTGGTGCCGGGGCCGCTTCAATTGTACTCATATCCTCAAATAATCCGCAAAGTTAGGTTTTTCGATCCATCCACCCGTCGGGTACCCGACGGGTAAAATCAAGGAAGTTTATGTAGCAGGAAAAGATAAGGGCTGTGCAGGTGATGCACAAACATATCCGTTTCACTATCCTGCCAGCGCGCCCTGTATTCTTCATCCGGATGCAATACGATAGTAGTACCTGTTCGAACGTAATGATTTGAATTATAATATCCTGGAGCCTGGAATCCATTCAATTTTTTTCCTACTATTTTGGAAGTATGTTTACCCAGGTATTTCTGGTAATTCCGCTGCGCCCGAATGCTAGGCTTACTCAGCCGGTTGTAAACATATTTCAAGACCAGTTTATCCGGAAATTTCTGCTTCCTGATCAGGGATTTGGCATTGGTAAAAGGATTAGTTGTGTTGAAATCCTGGATCGTTTGTATAGAAAGTGGAACCTCCGGCACCCAGTCGGCCGCATTCACCACATTAAATGCCCATCCCCCATAGGTCATGGCTTCATAATCATACGCGAAATACAGATTACCAGGTTTTGGTCCGGCACTGCAGTAGGTTTTAAAACGTATATCCGCCGGTAATTTCCCCGATTGTTGCAAACTGTATAAATGGGCCGTCAGCAGATACGCAATTCCTCCCCCCTGGCTATGCCCCATAATCAGGATATTTTTAGTACCCGACCGGTAGGTTGAATCAAGTTTTGGTAAGATATCCCGGACCAGGTAGCCGGTTGCCAGCAACCAGCCCACATGAACGGCCGCCTGGGGATGTGAGGCCAACTGGTAATCAAAATTATATCCTTCCTCCAACTGGAGCGCGCCCCTGGCAGGAACCATGGCTGCATAAATATTCGCAAGCCAGCTATCCATATTGGTGGTGGTACCTCTTACACTGATCACCGCCTGCCCATTGTTGTCTGTCCATAAATCCCAAAGATTTTCCAATCCCATCACAGGCGATTCATATACCATCTGAAAACGCTGAGGCTCCGGGAAAGTATCGGCATAGGCTTTTGCCTTTGCTGTTCGAACTGAAACTTTTAGCAACTCCTCATATTCTGCCTTATCAAAACCGGCTTGAAGCGATTGGGCAGGTAGTTCAATAAAAAACAGCAGCAATCCTGCTAGCCATACACTATGTTTTGCCATATTATTTGTTTGTAACAGACTGGAATAATGCCAGATTAGAGCCATCCTTTTGCAGGTATAACACATTGTTTACAATCTTCCATTGATTTACTTCAGCAAGTGTTTTCAGGAAAATTGCTTCCTGCTCCATATCCGGACAAGCCATTTTGGTACTGGCAATTGCCCCAAATTTCAAACCCCTGTTTTCCAACAATTCAACATTGCCGGTAATCCGGTTACAACCACCTTTTCCTGAAACCCTGCCAACCTGACCAGGTGTAAAGAGTATAAAAAACTGACCCCGCTTGGCTTCCTCTATGGAGGCACCATTCAGCTCTTTTAACTCCCACCGGTACATATACAACACTTCACTACCCTGTTCCACCTGGATTGGGGTGTTTGATGCACCCGTACTGGAAGCAGCATTGGGTTCATCACAATTCACTTCCTTTAATTTAATCCCGGATCCAAAGGAAAGTTGAGTCCTGTTGACAAAACGCAGTTTTCCATCCACTTCCTCACTGGCACCGTATCCTTCTACCAATAAACTATCCTGTTTAATAAATACAACCTGGCGGGATGATAAACTTCCCTCCGACTGATACATATAGTCAAGTAATAATGTATCGCCAAACCATTCTCCGTTTACAGAACCTTCGTTTCTGTCTTTACCGCGTATGGCATAGAGCAATTCACCAGACACATCAGTACCAACCAGGTCAATACGTAGACGGATGGAATCCGTTCCAACTGCATTTTCATAACAGTAATGATTAGTGGAAGACTGAATACTGTCAATCAATGGCACGCCACTGCTCACTGATTGGTCTGTAGCATTGTTACAACTGACCAGTATAATAAATGCACTAGAAATCCGGAGAAGCTTTCTCATATGTTATAAGGTTAAACTGATTTAATATTTGATGTTGGAAATACTATGTGTAAGAAGTAGCAGTCAGGTTGAAATAAGTTCATTTTGTAAAAAATTTACTGCTGCTATCAGAGGCGAAAAACCAGGAACAATATTACAATTTAAACCGCCTTCGGTTTCGTTTATTTATGGTTATTTTTAGGATTCGAACCCACTTCCAAACATGAGTAAGGTACCAACGATCAAAGAAATTGCCAAACAGCTGAAAATCTCGGTTTCAACTGTCTCCCGCGCCTTACATGATCATCCCAGTATCGGCCTGAGAACTAAAACCAGGGTGCAGGAACTTGCGAGGGAATTAGGCTATGAACCCAATCAGACCGCTATTTTCTTCAAACAACGAAAAACCTTTACAATTGGCGTAATTCTTCCTTACCTGATTGAAGATTTTTTTGCAGGCGCCATCAGTGGTATTGAAGAACTTGCCATGCAGCATAAATACAATGTGCTGATCGGACAGTCCCAGGATAATGTAGAGCGGGAAATAGCCATTCTAACTGCAATGAAAAACCAGCGGGTTGACGGCATCATTGTTTCTCTTTCCAAACACACCAAGAACCTGGATCATTTTGCAGTACTTGAAAAATATGGAATTCCTGTTGTTTTCTTTGACCGCGTACCAGCCTCCAACGCTTATAACAAAGTTGCTTTTAATATGCCCCAGGGTACACACCAGGCAATCACCTACCTGATGGAAAAGGGGCATCGGCGGATTGGTATCATTAATGGCCCGAAAGAAATGAAATCTTCCAAGGAAAGAACGGATACCTATATGGAAGTGTTGCAGAAAAAACGACTTAAAATTGACCTCACCCTGGTTGCCTATTGCAATCTCACACGCGAAGGCACAGCCGAAGCAATGGAGAGTCTGCTTAGCCTGAAACAGCCACCCACAGCCGTTTTGGCGATCAATGATTATGTTGCACTGGATGCCATTCAATACTGCAAATCCAAAAAAATAAAAAACAATAAGGATATCTTTTTCGTCAGTTATGCCAACCTGCCTATCACGAACTACCTGGAAAGTCCCCCCATGGCTTCTATTGAACAATACCCCCGAAAACAAGGCATCAAGGCCGCTGAAATTTTGCTTCAGTTAATCGAAGCACCGGAAGACCAGCAACCTGCACCTCAAAACATACTTATAGATGGTGAACTGGTGGAGCATAAAAGGTGAGTATGGAAGGGGAGGAATGGAGGAAAAGAGGAATGGAGGAATGGAGGAAAGGAGGAACGGCGACAGGAAGAAGAAAATGGAATAGTTAAAAATTGACCGCATAATCTTTATTGAAGGGTTGCCCTGACCAGGCTTTTCGGGAGGTCCAGTCTTCCGCTGGGGCTGTCCAGAATGCATGATCCGCCGGTAAGCCGAGGTGAAGAAATCCTAAAGAAGTCAGATACATACTTCCTGAATTAGAATAAGAATCAGCGATAGCAGGTTGATGGCCTGCAAACCCCAATCTCAGATAACCCTTGTCTGAAAAATTCCCCTCCACTCCAAACATACGATTTGCAACAGCCGACAAAGCGGCTCTTACCTGCCCTTTCGAAACCCCATCCGGCAATTGATCCATTAGTGCCAGCTGTGATAGTGGTTGGAATGCCCCCAACCGATACGTGATCGACCTTCCAAATGCAGGAAATGTTCCCTCAGGAGAAATCAACCGCTCTAAGAATGTAGAATAGCGCTGCATTCTTTTAAGTTCAAGCCTATACTTTTCTTCCATTTGTTTTCCCTGTACCTGTAATACGGAAAGGATATCCAGTAACATCGGATGGATCACATAACTGTTATAATAATCGAAATGAAATACCGGTCCATCTTTAAACCACCCGTCTCCGGCATACCATTCCTCATGTTTACGTAATGCAAAATCTATTCGGGAAGGATCGTATGCTTCTCCAATTGAAAACAAAAATGTTTCCAGCATCGCAGCAAACAGCAACCAGTTGTTATACGGAGTTTTTACCCTTCGAAGAGATATAAAATGTTCGATATACCGTTTTTTGGTAATGCTGTCCAGCGGCTCCCAGGTTTGTTTGGGTGCCCGAAGAAAACTATGGGCAATAAAAGCCGCATCTACCAGTGGCTGTCCTTCTTTATGCCAGGTCAGATAATCCTTGGCAGCAGGATTAACAGCGTGAGTATGCGATTTCAACAGAAGCTCCAATATTTTAGTACGCAACTTTCCCTCCGGTGTCTCATCCTGAGGCAGGGCCAGCCAGGGTGTGAGCCCTGCTATCAATCGTCCAAATGCTTCCATATAGGCCACCGTTTTATCACGACCATCCCAGGCAGGACTGTATTCTAACTGCATACTTGCCTTTAACTGTCCCCTGCTCATTGGATCGAGTATGGGAATAGCTATTTTAGTTAATAATTCATACCAGAAAACCCTGCTATCTGAGAGGACAGGCCCATCAGCTACCCTGCCAGGCACCATCTTTTCTGGAAAAATCCATCCCAGACCCAGCAAAGAGGCTGTTTGCAGAAATTTTCTTCTTGCAGTCATTGCTTAACGCAGTTCTATCTCTATAACTTCATCTGCACCATCAAATGAAATTCCTTCGGATTGTAGTATCAACCCTTCCGCCTGCTGCTTAAACTTTACCGGCTCTCGATTGATAAATACCTGTACCTGCTTTACTTTCTCTTTAAATCCTGGTAACAGTATCATGTTTCCATAGGGCTGTTTGAAAACATGCAGATAAATTTTTCTGCCCTTCTGTGTGCTCACTCCCCAGGGCTGCGGCGCTATCGGCCCCCCACGTGTTCCATAAATGGTTTCACCATATTTCTCCAGCCATTTTCCTGCTGCAGCCAGGGTATCAGTAAACTCCGGTTGTATTTGCCCGTTAGGCATGGGACCTACATTCAACAAGAGATTGGCATTTCTTCCCGCAGCACCCACCAGTAATTGAATCACCTGGCTTACTGTCTTATACTTTCGGTCTGTAATATTATATCCCCAGGCACCATTGATGGTTTCACAGGTCTCCAGCGGTACTTCCTGCGAAGCTTCCTGGAAACTCAAGCCCGATTTATTCTCACCGGGTAAATCCCGTTCAAACATCTGGAAATCTTCTCCAGGTAAGGGAGTCAGGTGATGATTATTCCCAATCATACATTGCGGTTGAAGGGAATGAATCAATCCATATATCTCTTCATAACGCCAATCTATACGCGAACTCCTGTCATGTGCTCCTTCCGGATTGGTCTGATCCCAATGCCCATCAAACCAGATTGACATAATCTCTCCATAATTCGTCAGCAATTCGGTGAGCTGGTTCTTCATAAACTGCAGGTAAGATGCATAATTTCCCTTTCCGGTACGCCCTGTTCCTTGTCCGGTACGGCCGGTTTCATGCGGATAATCATCCCGGTACCAGTCAAGCGTGGAATAATACAAACCCAGCTTAATCCCTTCCTTTTTACAGGCAGCCGCCAGTTCTTTCAACACATCCCGCTTAAAGGGAGTATTGGTGATTTTCCAATCCGATTGTTTGGTATCCCAATTGGAAAATCCATCGTGGTGTCGTGTAATGAATACGATGTATTTCATCCCGGCATTCCTGGCTGTCTGCACCCACTTATCCGCATCAAACTGTGCGGGATAAAATGCCGGCAACAATCGTTTGTAATCTTCTACCTTGATATTCCGGTTATTCATTACCCACTCTCCATCGCCCAGCATGCTCGACAAACCCCAATGGATGAACAATCCGTATTTGTTGTCCTGAAATGTTTTTCTGGCTTCCAGGTTGGCTGGAGCAGGCGTATACACCTGGGCTTGCAATGAAATACACAGGGCAAGCCCGCCTATACAGGCCGAGAATTTCGAAAGGACTGAAACTGGCATCAGAATATCGTTTGTTGCCCTGAAATTAAGGGTAATTTCAACGGTATCCGGGTAGCGATCTTATTGGTTTTTACCTGATCCTTCTGATGCTTTCACCAACTCCTCCCAATATTCAGCGGCTCTCCGGGTATGCGGAATTACAATCGTACCTCCAACAATATTGGCTACCGCAAATACTTCATATACCTGCTCCGTGGTTACCCCGAGCTCGAAACTTTTTCCCAGGTGATATTTTATACAGTCGTCACAGCGCAATACCATACTGGCTACCAATCCCAGCATTTCCTTGGTTTTCTTATCCAGCGCCCCCTCATCGTAAGTATTGGTATCAAGATTCCACAGTCTTTTCATTACCAGGTTATTCTTACTGAGGATGACCTCATTCATTCTCGTCCGGTAATCATTAAATTCCTGAATTAACGTACTCATACATTTTCTTTAATTTGGCAAATGTAGGAAGGCAAAAAAAAATTAAGGATATTGAGCCTTCTTGAAGTTTACCGATTATGAAGCTACTGAACTACAGATTTCTGGCCGTACTGGCAATGGTAATTTCCTGCTCCCTCGGAGCCAACGCCCAAGTGATTGACTCCATCCTGATTAAACTGGATAATGAATACCCCCAGGAAAAAATCTATGTACAATACGATAAAGCAGCCTATACCCCCGGGGAAACTATTTGGCTGAAAGCTTATATAATGGTGGGCTCAACCATCACCACCATTAGTAATAACCTCTACACGGAACTGATTGACGCGGGAGGAAAAATTCTCGACCGGCGCATCAGCCCTATTGCAATCGGTGGTGCCGCCGCCGCTTTCGATCTGCCCGAAAACCTGAAGGATTCCATTGTGTACGTTCGGGCCTATACCCGCTGGATGCTCAATTTCGATTCCTCCTTCCTTTATACAAAAGCGATTCCGGTTTTACAACCCGCAGCCAATGCGGGCGCTACGGCAAAACCTGCAGCCACCAATACACCTCAGTTTTTCCTTGATTTCTTTCCCGAAGGCGGCGACCTGGTGCAGGGTGTTCCCTCCCGGGTGGCTTTCAAAGCAACTGATAAAAGAGGACTACCAATTACCATTAACGGGGATATTCAGAACTCAAAGGGGACTAAAGTAGCCAGTTTCTCCTCCACTCATAATGGTATGGGATTCTTTGAACTAACACCCCTGGCAGGTGAATCCTATAAAGCCAGCTGGAAAGATCCCGTCGGAAAAATGCAGCAAAAAAACCTGCCAGCCAGTAAGTCCCAAGGGGTTGTGCTGAAACTTGAAAACAACCTGGCCGGCATTCAATACAGTGTGAAAAGAAAGGATGGAGAAAATCCGGCAATAGAAGCAGTGCAGGTGGTGGCACAAACCCAGCAACAAATGATTTATCGTGCTAAGGTCAACCTGACAAAATCCGCAGAGGTGAAAGCTATTATTCCTATTGAAAATGTACCTGCCGGTATTGTACAGGTAACGCTGTTCACAGAGGATAATAAACCACTGGCAGAACGGATTGTGTTTGTAAACCGCCAGGATTATTATTTCATTACCGATCTGAATGTGCCCCTGAAAGGAATGACCAAGCGGGATCGAAGTGTAATCCAGATTGATGTTCCAGACGAAATTCAATGTAATCTCTCCTTGTCCATAACTGATGCGGATATCAACCCGGTTCAAAAGGGCGAAGAAGATATTTACTCCGGTTTATTGCTCAGCCCTGATCTGAAAGGGTATATCCATCAACCAGGTTATTATTTTTCCAGCGAAGCTGATTCAGTAGCAAGGCACCTGGACCTCGTTATGATGACCAATGGATGGCGCCGTTTCAAATGGGAAGAGGTGCTGGCTGGAAAATTTCCAGAAATTAAACACAAACCAGAAGATTACATCACTGCAATTGGTAAAGTAAGTGGCCTCACCAAAAGTGAACTTACCAATCAGGAACTAACAGGTATCCTTACACTAAAAGGAGGCGGACAGCAATTCCTTTCCATTCCGGTTGCCAATGATGGGAATTTCAAACTGGGAGGTATGGTCTTTTATGATACTGCCAAACTCTACTACCAGTTCAATAATGATAAAAACAAATTGCTGACCACCAAAGCGCTGGTTGATGTCAAACCCGCCTTTTTACCGGGCGCAATTCCCTTCTCCACAGCCGGCAGACCGGTTCCTGTATTTACCAGGCTGGATCCGAAAGCAATTGAAAAATCCTTGCTGATGGGAGAAAAAAATCTCGCTGCAGCAGAAGCCGCACGTAAAGTTCAAACCCTGGAAGGTGTAACTGTAACTGCAAAAGTTAAATCCAAACAGGAAAAAATGGAGGAAGAGTATACTTCCGGATTATTCCGCGGGCAAAATGATTATACGTTTATCGTTGAAGATGACCCGGCTGGAAGAGGAGCCATGACCGTGCTGCAATACCTGCAGGGCAGAGTGGCGGGACTACAGATTTCAGGCATGGGCACAAATATGTCGATGAGCTGGAGAGGTGGAGTTCCTTCTCTCTTTTTGAATGAGATGATCAGTGATTTATCGATGGTACAGAATATTCCAATGACCGATATTGCCATGGTAAAAGTATTCAGACCGCCCTTCCTTGGTGCTCCTGGCGGTGGTAGCGGAGGTGCTATCGCTGTATATACCAAAAAAGGTGCGGCTGCCAATGATAATATTAAAGGATTAAACTTTGCCACCATTCCGGGATATGTGCCTCAAAAAGAATTTTATTCTCCTGATTACATGCGTTATGATCAACGACACGACCAGGCAGACAACCGCACTACACTATTCTGGAACCCCTTTATTATAACGGATAAAGACAACCGAAGAATTCTGTTTACCGTTTATAACAACGATATCACAAAACGCTGGAGAATAATTGTGGAAGGAGTTAACGTGGAAGGAAAACTGACACGTATGGAACGCATCGTAGAATAAATGAGAAAGAATAACCGGTCAGGTTAACCTGACCGGTTAAATCAGATTACCAGCGGCTTCCGCTGTTGCTGAAAGAACGACGGTTACCACCACCACCGTTGTTGCTGCGCTCTTCACGAGGCTTGGCAACAGTTACGCGGATAGCACGACCTTCTACCATACCACCATCCAGTTCAGCGATTGCTTTCTGGGCAGCTGCATCATCAGACATTTCAACAAAACCGAAACCACGGCTCTTGTTGGTGAATTTGTCCATGATAACACGGGCAGATGTTACTTCGCCATACTCAGCGAAAAATTCTCTCAGGTCTTCGTCTTCAACATTGAAGCTCAGGTTTGAAACGTAAATGTTCATGTAAATAAAAAAATGATAATAAAAAATGAGCGATACGATACGGGCGGGAGAAATCAGATAGCAGAATTTGCGTAGCAGAATAACTCGATCCTAACCGGGATCAATAACTCAATAACGCGGCAAAGCTAGACTATATTACTGGTTCCGCCAAATGTATCCTTATTCTAAGCTTTTCTTGCCAGCAGTCCGCTTATCAATACCAATACAGCAGCGGCCAGGAAGGGAGCTCCGGGAAAATACAACGGTGTGCCGGTTTTCGTAAAAAAAGAAAACAACCTGGTCATCAGGAGTGGGCCAACAATGGAAGTGGCGCTCATCAGGCTGGTTAGTCCGCCTTGCAATTCGCCCTGTTCACTGGGAGGAACCACTGTAGATATATACCCTTGTATGGATGGCATCGTTATGCCCCCCAGGCAATACACTACAGAAAAAACAAACATCATCCAGGTCTCCGTAGCAAAAGCGAATAGCAGAAAACCAAGGCTATACAGAAATAATCCGGTATAAATACTTCGCTGATACCCAAGCTTTGGCATTATTATCCTGATCAAACCTCCCTGCACCAGGGCCACCATCAATCCCACCAACCCCAGTGAATACCCGATCATTTGCTCTGACCACCCAAACTTTTCTATATTATAATAGGTCCAGGTCGTTTGCACCGCATGCGCTGCTACATAAATCAATACCAGCGATATAACAAGCCCGGACACCTCCGGATATTTGCGCAGTTGTTTGAACGATCCCAGTGGATTTGCCCGCTTCCATTCAAACTTTCGCCTGTTGGCTACCGACAAAGATTCAGGTAATACAAAATAACCATACAACGCATTCAGGAGACTTAAGCCCGCAGCTGCAAAAAACGGTATACGCGCTCCGTATTCTCCTAAAATGCCGCCTAGTACAGGTCCAATGATAAATCCCAACCCAAATGCAGCTCCAATCATTCCAAAGTTCTGTGCCCTGTTTTCAGGCGTACTGATGTCAGCAATATAGGCAGAGGCCGTAGTAATACTGGCACCAAACAATCCTGCTATAATTCTGCCTACAAACAGCCACCCGATAGTTGGAGCAAATGCCATCAGAATATAATCAATACCAAATCCCAATAAGGAGAATAACAACACCGGCCTCCTGCCATACTTATCACTCAGGTTACCTAACACCGGGGCACAAACGAATTGTGTAATTGCATAGGCAAAGCCTAACCATCCGCCATAATCTGCTGCGTCACTAACATTTCCATGAATCAGTTCACTTATTAATTTGGGTATAACCGGTATGATTATAGCTAATCCGGTTACATCAACAATGAGAGTAATGAAAATGAAGCTCAGCGCGGCTTTCCGGTTCTTCAACATATATGCATTAAGGACTGCAAATTACATACGGAATCGATTGCGTACGATTTATTATATCAAACATTGTATTTTAATGGTTTGAACACAGTAGCATGAACCAAACCCAAACACCTAAGAGTCAGGCCTATGCGCTGGCAATTATCGCCGTTTTGTTTTTCATTTTTGGCTTTATTACCTGGTTGAACAGTACACTAATTCCCTTCTTAAAACTTGCCTGCGAACTGGAATCCGATATGCAGGCTTTCTTTGTTACTACCGCCTTTTATATGGCCTATTTTTTCCTCGCCATCCCCTCCGCCTGGATATTGAAAAGATCCGGCTATAAAAATGGCATGGCACTCGGCCTCGCAGTAATGGCGCTGGGTTCCCTGGTTTTCATACCAGCTGCCAACGACAGGAGTTTCCCTCTCTTCCTGATTGGGCTTTTTGTACAGGGAGCCGGACTCGCTCTTTTACAAACCGCTTCCAACCCATATGCCAGTATACTCGGGCCAATTGAAAGCGCTGCCAAACGTATTAGTATACTTGGCGTTTGTAATAAGATTGCCGGTATCCTAAGTCCGCTTATACTTGGTGCCATCGTGCTCAAAAATGCGCAGGCCATTGAAGAAAAGGTTCTGGCAACTTCTGATCCCTTGCTCAAATCCGAACTGCTGACCGAACTTACCGGCAGGATCATTCCACCTTATATTGTAATCGCTGTCTGCCTGTTTATACTAGCCTTCCTGACCTATCGCTCCGGATTGCCTGAAATTGAAGAACCCAAGGAGGAAGCTTCCGGTAACAATCCTACGCGCGCGTCTGTCTTTTCCTATCCACATCTGCTCCTTGGCGTACTTTGCCTTTTTCTATATGTTGGAGTGGAGGTACTGGCCGGTGATGCCATCGGAACCTATGGCAAAGCAATGGGCATGAGCCTGGATGAAACCAAATATTTTACTTCCTATACCCTGTTCGCTATGTTGTTGGGTTATATCATCGGCATTTTCACGATTCCAAAATACCTTTCCCAACAAGGAGCACTTCGCTATTCAGCCATTCTTGGGCTGTTGATCTCCATCGGTATCTATTTTGCTTCTGGATACACCGCTATTTTACTGATTGCAGCACTGGGACTCGCGAATGCACTTATGTGGCCAGCCATCTTCCCGTTGGCAATCGACGGTATTGGAAAATATACGCAGATCGGTTCTGCCTTTTTGATCATGGGCATTGCCGGTGGTGCAGTAGTGCCCCCTTTATACGGATGGCTTAAGGATACGCAAGGCCTCTCCAACCAGCTTTCCTTCTTCCTTTGTTCAGCTCCTGCTTATCTGTATATCCTCTATTACGCAGCCAAAGGATATAAAGCCGGTAAAACGTTTGCATAGGTTTCGGAAGTCTTCGGGAGAATGCTGACCAATGGTTCGGCATTGCTGCTTACCTTTGCGGCCAATCCAACCAACTGCAATGGACAACCAAACCTTTGATTTCGGTATGGTAGGGCTCGGTGTAATGGGCCGCAACCTCCTGTTAAATGTTGCCGATCACGGCTTTAAAACCATCGGTTTTGATAAAGATTCCCAGAAAACACGGGACTTTGAAGCTGCTGCCACCCCCGGCACCACAGTAAAAGGTGTGAATACCCTGGAAGAAATGGTGGCGCAACTTTCTTTGCCCCGCCGCATCATGATTCTCGTTCCCGCCGGCAAACCCGTTGACGATGTAATTGAAAGCCTCTTACCACTTATTAGCCAGGGCGATATCATTATTGATGGTGGTAATACCTACTATACGGATACACTTCGCCGGTATGAATACCTGCAACCCAAAGGAATCCATTTTATCGGGATCGGTGTTTCCGGTGGCGAAGAAGGTGCCCGAACAGGTCCTTCCATGATGCCTGGTGGAGATGAAACCGCCTGGCAACAACTGAAACCTGTCCTTTCTTCCATAGCAGCCAAAGTAAACAATGAGCCTTGCGTGGATTATATGGGCAAGGGCGCTGCTGGCCATTTCGTGAAAATGGTGCATAACGGCATCGAATATGCGATCATGCAGCTCATCTGTGAAACCTACGACCTTTTGCGTCGGGGTGGAAACTTCAGCAATGAAGAACTGCACCAGCTCTTCACCACCTGGAATGAGGGCGAATTGAAATCCTACCTCATTGAAATTACCGCTGCCATCTTCCAACAGATGGATCCTGAAACAGGGACTCACCTGGTAGATCAGATTCTTGATAAAGCAGGTTCCAAAGGCACTGGTAAATGGACTTCCCAGATCGCGATGGACCTGGGAGTTGCTATCCCTACTATTGATATGGCCGTAACCATGCGCGCCATCTCTGCCTTAAAAACCGATCGCTTAACCGCTGAAAAACTACACAGTGAGTTAAGCAGCCGACATACCCATGCATCCGCATCTGAATCGCTGTCACTTGATAAAAACGCATTGGCAGAAGATTACCGCAAAGCACTTTTTGCAGCAGTAATTCTTTCCTATGTGCAGGGTTTGGCCATGCTGCATACCGCCTCCAAAGAATTGTCGATGGATATTCCATTGCATAACGCCGTTAAAGTATGGCGCGGTGGGTGTATCATCCGGTCTACCTTGCTGGAAACTTTTTACGAAGCCTACCTGCGAAACCCTGCTATAAGCAACCTGCTGCTCGATGACAAAATCGCAACTGTTGTAACCAGTCAAATCAGCTCGCTGCGGAAAACGGTAAGCCTGGCTGCATTGAATGGATTTACGGCAGGTGGACTCATGACAGCTCTTAGCTATTACGATGCGTTTACTACCGGCAGATTGCCGCTGAACCTCTTACAGGCCCAGCGCGATTATTTCGGTGCTCATACCTATGAAAGAGTGGATCGCGAAGGGAAATTTCATACTCAATGGACCTGAGAACTGCAAATTCAACAAACTCAAAAATCATGTCTGCTACTCATAAAAGACCTGCCTCTTCTCTGATTTTTATCTTCGGTGGAAGTGGTGATCTCAATCACCGTAAACTTTCTCCTGCCCTCTATAATCTCTTTATCGATGAATGGATGCCCGAAAAATTTGACATCGTGGGTATCGGCCGCCGGCCTTATGATAATGAATCTTATCGCGTTCACCTCTTTAACGGGATTCAGCAATTCAGTCGCCGTAAAGATGACCAGGGAGGAAAATGGCAGGTATTCGCCAATCATGTTGCCTACCTCCAGATGGATGCCGAAAAAGAGGAGGAATATGAAAAGATTGCAGAGATCGTAAAAATCAAGGAGGCTGAATACGGAGAGCACCCCAATGTGATTTTTTACCTGGCTGTAGCACCCCAACTCGTGCCCGGAATCGTTAGCAAACTGGGACCGCTCAATATCTGTGCAGACACCAAATGCACCCGTGTTGTTGTAGAGAAACCATTTGGTCACGATCTCGCTTCTGCCCTGGAGCTGAATAAGCTGCTCGCCGGTATGTTTGATGAAAAACAGATTTACCGGATCGATCACTACCTGGGAAAGGAAACCGTTCAGAATATCCTCGCAATGCGTTTTGCCAATGCACTATTTGAACCCATCTGGAACCGGAATTATATCGATCATATCCAGATAACTGCTTCCGAAACAGTAGGAGTAGAAGGAAGGGGCGATTTTTATGAAAGCTCCGGCGCCCTTCGGGATATGGTACAAAACCATATCCTCCAGCTGCTTTGCATGGTAGCCATGGAAGCACCCGTAAGTTTCGATGCCGACGAGATCCGGAATAAAAAAGTAGATGTATTGCACGCCATCCGGAAGATTTCCAAAGAAGACGTTCATAAAATGGCAGTACGCGGCCAATACAGTGAAGGCTGGATGAAAGGCCAGGAAGTGGCAGGATATCGTCAGGAAAAAAATGTAGCTGCCGATTCACCGGTGGAAACCTTTGCAGCAGTCAAGTTTTATATCGATAACTGGCGCTGGCAGGATGTTCCATTTTATGTACGCACGGGCAAACGAATGGCGGACAAGGAAACGATCGTAACCGTTCAATTCAAAGCTGCTCCGAATTATGCTTTCCCACCGGAATCTGCTGAAACCTGGAGAGCAAATCGCCTTACCATCAGTATTGCTCCGGAAATGGATATCCGCCTGCGGTTCCAGGCCAAGCGACCCGGACAAGATCTGACTCTGAGCCCGGTAGATATGATTTTCAGTTACCAGGATGCTTACGAAGAACATGAACCCGAAGCGTATGAAACTTTGCTCCTGGATGTGATGGAAGGAAATGCTACACTTTTTATGCGGGAGGATCAGGTGGCAGCTGCCTGGAAAGTGATTATGCCTATCCTGGAAGCCTGGCAACAACGCCCACCGGTCGACTTTCCGAATTATGCACCAGGCTCCTGGGGACCAGAAGACTCCGAGGCCCTGATCGCAAGGGATGGCCGAAACTGGGCTTCCCTGCCAGAACCCCATAAAGAACGCTAACCCTCACCAGTCGGGTGCTATCCGCCATAGGCGGACAAGCTCCGACTGGTAAAACAAAGTATATGCAACTCCATGTTTTCTCCAATGCAGAAACAGTAGCAACCGAAGCAGCACATTTCATTGTTCACCGGATCAAGGAAGTGCTGAGCCAACAGGATCGGTTTACGATCTGTTTATCAGGCGGTTCCACACCCAAACGCCTGCACCAGTTATTGGCGGAAGATCCCTTACAAAGCCAGGTTGATTGGAGTAAAATCCATGTATTCTGGGGAGATGAACGGTATGTACCCCTTGAAGATGAGCGCAATAATGCCAGGATGGCCTATGACACCCTCTTAAATAAAGTGAATATCCCGGAAGAGCAAATCCATGTTATGCGGACGGATTATAATAGTCCGGCTGATGCGGCCGATGCCTATGAAAAAATTCTACACCAGTACTTTGATAATCAACCACATAGCTTTGACCTCCTAATCCTTGGTATGGGAGATGACGCTCATACGCTTTCTCTTTTCCCAAATACAGATGTAATTCACGAGAACACGCGTTGGTGCAGTTCCTTTTTCCTGGAACAACAGGATATGTTCCGGGTAACCATCACCCGGCCGATCGCCAACCGATCCAGCTGTATCTTATTCCTCACCACCGGGGAGGGCAAAGCAAAAGCATTGGCTAACGTATTGGAAGGACCAAGAAATATCGACCAATACCCTTCCCAATCTGTTCAATCCACGGAAGGATCCACCATCTGGATGGTGGATGAGGCTGCGGCAGCAGCACTGGAACGTCGTTGATCCCTCTCCCTGAATTCCTGCAGAAAATACGGTTAGGCCCGAAGAACTACGGTTTTTTTTGGGTAAAAATGCTATTCATCGAAGAAAATCGCCTTATCATCGAATATAGGTGCTTACCCTTAGTAAAATTCATCTAAGTGTTTACCTTTGTGTTGTCATCGGTAGAAACCTTAGACCGATCTACAGATTAAGCCTTATCAACCCTATACCAGAATCGATCCTCGTCCTACCAAAAGCCGATTAAACAATTAATCGTACCAGAAATGAAAACTATTTTTTACAAGAGCATGCTCGTGCTCTTCCTGACCATCTTATGCGCTGTTTCCAGCCAGGCGCAGTTCTCTAACGGAGCTATTCCCGCTAACAGATCAAATGCTTTATTGGCTCAACGTTTTCAGGGTCTTCATCCAAACGAAGGTGACGCTGAAGTAATTTATGGGACACCGGACTTAACAGCAAGAGGAAATAGTGAAGATTTTGATTTTGAAAATGAATCGGAAATCCGTTTCACAATTAGCTATAACCCCTCAAGAGATGAATTCACCAATAATGTGGATACTTATGACAACAGAGGACGTCGTGAAGACAGAGGAAATGGAAGAATTAATAACCTCCGCAACTTTTTAGGGAATCGTAAAAGTGCAGATCTGGCCAATATGAATTACCTGCAATTAGATATGGGTATTGGTAACAATGGAAATAACCGTGGCACTATGACCATCGATCAATTGGTATTGAATGGAAGGAATATTCAGGAGACCTATACTGTAAGCCGTGGTGATAATAACTCAGTGTATCTTCTTGATGCTACACTTGCCAATGGATTTACACTGACTGGTCGAATCCGTACTTCTGGAAGCTTTCAAAGTAATGGCAACCAGCGTCGAAATAATTTTGTTCAGTTTTCAACCGGTTACTTCTACGACTTTGCAACTCTTCCCCTGGAATTCACCAGCATCAAAGGATTTGCAGAAAACGGTCAGAATCGTATCAACTTTACTACCGCCGATAACCACGAGGCTAAAACTTTTTATATCGAGCGTTCCGAAGATGGTATGAAGTATGAAACAATCGGCCAGGTGGCTACGGTTAATGGTCGCACCGGTCAATATACGTTCATTGACAAAACGCCTTTACAGAATGGATTCTACCGCGTACGTGGTGTAAATATCCTGGATCGTATGGTTTATTCAGGTGTTATCCGGATCAATCAAAGCTTCAGCACCATGCGTGTTATCAACCAGGTTGGCCGCACGGAATTAATATTTTCTGAGTCGAAAGCAAGAAATATCAAATTGTTCTCCTTCTCAGGTCAACTTGTAAAACAAATCAATTTCAATAGCAACCGTCACGCTTTTGATCACCAGGGACTGCAAAAAGGTATGTACGTTATGCAGGTAAATGGTGAAGCCATCAAAATCATGGTGCTTTAAAATACTACACGGTTCGATTAATTTGGAAGGTGTAGAGGATCACTTCTGGTAGAGTTCCTGGACTGTCCGTTTTCTAACAAGCGCAGCCAGGAATCTTTTTTTTATTTGGCCTGAACACTATCGTACACCACCACTTTCTCCCAAAGCATGCTGCATTCCTCAATAAACTTGAGATGTATGGGATCACTCTGGTAAACTTCCTGATCTGCATCATTTTTAAACACCAGCAGCCAGGAAACCTGATAACTGCGTTCAATCACCTCCCGATTGGTTGTTGCCGGAACACCGATATGAGCTGATTCAATTGTTTTAGCCTTGGTCAGTTTTTGTAAACCCGCTATCAGCTTTTGTTTGTCTTCCTGGCTATCAGGATTTTTAAGCCAAAAAAATACATGATGAATAAACTTGTTCTTAAGTTGGGCAGTATCTCCTTCCATAGAGGCAGCGCTAAGTCCAAATCCGCTCATAATTGTAAGTTTTCCGCTTGACGAAATAAATTCCCGACGGGATTGTGTATCCATATTTGCTTGCTTTAAAGTGTTGAAACTACGATTTTTTTTTGCGCAGCGCCCACACTGAAAATCCAGCCAGCACAACCCCAAAACCTATCAGCCAATACATCCAATTCATTTTTTTTACCGGCTTTGGTATTTCCCTGATCACCAAAAACTGGTTGGCTTTCACATTCGTGAGTACCTGCGTATTTCCTCCTGTCCATTGCACAATCAGAGAATCAATTAATTCACTAGATCCTACCCCGAAATGTGCATGAATGGAATTCTGAGAAACATGACTGGATCCGCCGCCATCAATTTCGCGGATCATCGCGGTTTTTCCGACTACCAGTTTAACCCGGGAGCCAATCCCGTTGGACTCTGCATCTGTACCTTGCAGCGCTACGGAGATCCAGTTCCCTGTTTTCGAATCATTGCGGTATAAGCGGGTAACAGAACTTGCTGGGTATTCGGGGCAAATTGCTTCCTGGTTAACTACGAGAATATCAAGATCGCCATCTTTATCATAATCAAATACCACGGAGCCTCTGCCCATACCATAATCCTGCAAGCCAACAAGCCTTGCAATTTCCTGAAATTTACCTCCCGTATTTTCGAAAAAATAATCGCCAATGGGATTACAATTGGGATTCAGATCGCCATTAGCTACATATAAATCCAAATCACCATCCTGATCAAAATCTGCAAAATTGGCACCCCAACTAATGGCGATATAATTACAACCCAACTCCTTAACACGATTTACAAAAAATTTCCCTTTCCCCTCATTTACCATAAACCAGTTAAACCGGATATTGGTCATATAATAATCCATCCAGCCATCATTGTTGAAATCACCCGCAGCTGCACTCATTGAGTTGATCCGTAAGTCCATTTGTGTAGGTTTACCTACTTCCTGAAAATAAACGGAAGGGTATTTATTTTCATACATGAGGTTGGGAGTACGTTTATATCCAAAATCATGATTGATATACAAATCCTGATCGCGATCATTGTCAAAATCGGTGAAGATCCCGCCAAATCCAAACCCTGCTGTATTCAAGCCATACCCTGCACCTACTTCCCTAAATCGTTTTCCTTTTTCATTAAGAAATAAATAACCCTTAGCTATCTGATTCGCACCTACCACTGTTTCATCAGTAATGCTCGCCAGGTTACCTGTAAACTCATTGAAATAGTTACCAATATAAAGATCCGGCCAGCCGTCTGCATTGATATCGCCAAAACTTGCAGCAGTACTAAATGAAAGTAGTTCTCCGAAACCAAATTCTTTGGTTACATCCAGAAACCCTCCTTTCCCATTATTTAAAAACAGCAAATTAATCGCGCGCGGAATAGCAGGTGGGTTCTTAATGGTGGTCATTGTAGTGACCACCAGATCCGGCCAGCCATCCCGATTGATATCCGCACTTGCCACTCCATTGGTAACATAATTCCGGGTAGTAGTTAACCCAGATGCCTCCAGCATCTCGCTAAACGTTCCATCCCCATTGTTTTTATAAAGCTGATCCGAATTTTTACCCCCTGTAATATACAGGTCTTCCCATCCATCTTTATTAAAGTCAAACACACAGGCACCACCACCAAACAATCCCTCATGTACTTTATATACATGCCGGATACCTGCTTCTGAACTAATATCAGTAAACTTCAATTGCGCCATTAAGGGAGAAAATGCAAGCAGTATTAAGCCGTTCAACAGGACAATTATTTTTTCCATTTCAGGCGATTTACATTTTGACCAATTTCTTTTCCTTTCTCTAATCCTTTTTCATTATCCATGGGTACATGAATACCTCCATAAAAACGTGAATTAGCCGTTTCCTCAGCAGCAGCCCAAAAGGAGTTAAAGGTTCTTATTTTAAAACCAACTTTGCGAATTGGATCTTCCGGTTTCCCCACATGTGAGCTATCCGTAAACCGAAAGGACTCTCCATACAAGTCTGTAAGAACTGTTGCTGCCGCTGCTGCTTGAATAGCATGCCCTGAAGGGAAGGCTGGAAATGGAGGATCCGGCCAGAAAGACTCCCAGCCTGGATCAATATGTTCTGGTATATAGGTATTGGCTCTCTCCGTATAATATTGAAATTTCCACTTCCAGCAATTTCTGAAAGCATCTGCAACGGCAATGCCTATGCGAGCATAGGTTTCTGCACAAGTGATCAGATCCGGCTGCTGCTGCCGGATTGCTATCGTTCCTAATGAGTAGGAGTGACCAGGTGGGGTAAAACTTACATCAGGATCATCGCCCCACCAGATAGCGGCTTCCTTTTCCTCCAGGGTAAGCATTTTATTTTTTTCATACACCTGACGGAACTGTTCAAAATACGGAGATCCGGGTGTCGTATCATAGGGCAACGGCACCGGTGCCTCTATCACTGAATCCGCTACCAGGAAACAACGGTTTTTACCCCAATGCGGATGAAGTGGATAATGACTGAATGACTGGGCATACAATGGTGGCTTCCATGAGCCTGGAAATGTCCGGATTGGCAACTCCTTGTCAAAGTTTTTTAAATAGGCCCTGTGACCACCATCCGTTTTTGACCACTCAAAGATTTGCCTGGCGATGGTTCTGCCATATTGAATGGATCGCGAGAGCTGCACTTCATCTTTCACCTGTTTTCTCCATCGCTGTTCAATTGCTGCTTCCAGTGAGTCAATTCGCTTTTTATTGGCAGCACTGGTTTGTATATAAATAGATCGGAGTATTTCTGCTTGTCCTGCATTCAATGCAAGTTGCCAATTGTAAACAAACCCTTTTTCAGGCAGGGCCAGTAAACCCAATCCATTTAATTGTGGGGCAACTGATTGGTGATCAGAATACCCCTGTACGATCGACTCGTACATCGTAAGTCCGATATATCCAAAGGCTCTGGACGCAAATGTTGGTGAATTGGAAGGTGTGTTTTGCGTCAGGTAAGTTGTCATTTCTGCCCATGTCGTGGTCAGTTCCGCATCCGTTGGTGGAGGCAATACAGAGGGCTTGCAGGCACAAATTAGAATCGTCCACAATAAAAGTGGCCAGCAATACTTTCGGTTATTGACTCCGTTCAGCATTTTGCTTATTTTCTTATTGTTACTGCTTTTATTCGTTCACCAACTACTCCAATTAATATTTTATCATTTACCTGAAGAATGGATCGGATGTTTCCACGAATAGCCAGTCCGGATTTTCTATTGGAAACCCATTCAAATCCTCCCTTCCCATCCCCCTGCAGTATTCCGCCATAGGAGGCATCCATCTTGCCCAACCGGATTTTGGCTGATCCACTGTTGCCACCGAATAAAATATCCAGGTGACCGTCACCATTGAAATCCAGGGGTTGAATGGCAAATACCGGCGAGTATTGTACCTCAGCAGGCAAGGCTGATTTCACCCATTTTCCATTTGCAGAACTTAGGTAAAGGACCGTCTCCGTTTGAGTTGCCTGTAAATAACCTGCTTTATCCATTGCTGGTTTGTCCAGTAAATCTTCCATTGTTATGTCCGCATAACTTTTGAAACTGGAAAATCGCTTACGCATCACCGGTAGCTGTCCTATCAATTCATCACGTGTGAGATAAGGGTACTGTTTCCCCTGCAAATACGTACTGAATATGGGATCAACTGAACCATTCCCGTCAAAATCGGCATAATACATTTCAGCAGGTTCCTTTTTACTGATACGTATTTGTGTATTCAGTCCCAGGTTACCTGCCAGTAAATCCGGTTTCCCATCTTCATTTACATCGGCTGTCACTATTGTATTCCAGAATCCTGATTCAGCATCCGGTAAAAATTCAGCAGTACGATTTTTTAATTTTCCATTTTGATTTCCAAATACGGATACCGGCATCCATTCACCTGCTACAATCAATTCTTTTTGCTTGTCGCCATTTAAATCCACCCATACCGACGTTGTTATCATGCCTATTTTTTCCAGCTCCGGTGCCAGTTCTGCGGTAGCATTCCTGAAATTACCCTTTCCGTCGTTCACCAGTACAGCAGATACCGGAGCTTCCGGATACCGGCCGGGTACCACCCTACCTCCTACAAATAGATCCAATGAACCATCTCCATTGATGTCTTCAACAACAACTGTAGAACTACTGGAGCGCAATTCCGGCAATCCGGGCGATTTCAAAAACTCCAGTTTACCAGAGTTAATATACAACCGATCCTGCAGCCTTTCGTCCCCAGGCTGAAAATCATGATACCCGCCACTTGCTATATAAATATCCGCATATCCATCTCCGTTAGCATCAAACACAGCTATTGCTGCATCCTGGTATTGTTTATCCTGCTCAAATATGGGTATTCTTTTTTGCGTAAAGCCTCCCCCTGCTGTCTGAATAAACAAAGTAGTAGGTTCACCCGGAGCACCTCCTATCAATATATCCTCCAGTCCGTCCTGGTTGATATCGGCCTTCACCATACAGGTACCCTCATTTGAAAACTGGTGCAATAACAGCGATTGCCGGTTAAAATCATTGATTGTATTGTCTGCCATGCTATGTCTAACCGGACTTTCAATTGATCTGAAAATGGGAGCGGATGCATCTGGTAACCGGGGTTTTTCAAGTGCTTCTTTCTCCAGTAAGGTGACAACCTGATTTATGCCAACCTGCTTCAGGACCTGCACCTTTCCACTGTTCCATGTTACAACCAATGAATCCACTATGGAATCCTTACCGGTTCCAAAATGTAACTGATAACTTACATTGGATAAATAACCCCTTGCAGGATATTGCTCCAGCACCTGCATACCCTGCTTACCGTAACACACCACCTTTGCTCCAATACCTAAGGTATTTGGCGCATCGCCCAGTAATTTAACTCCCAGGTAGTTATTGTCATTTTGTGCAGCAGCAGTATTCCGATATACAAAAGCAGGCTGGTTGATATTATTAACAATCAGGTCCAGGTCACCATCCTTATCAAGATCGGCATACACGGCACCATTACTATTGGATACCTGGTCCACTCCCCAACTGGAAGCCATATTTTTAAAACCGGATGTCCCGGTATTTTTAAAAATGTAATTCCTTACATTGGAAGATGGCATTTGCTGAATAATTTCCATTACATCCTCCCGTTGCAATCTTCCCTTTTGTTCTATATAGGAATTCATGTAATGAATAAAATCAAGGTTGGTAAAATCCTTCAGGTAACCATTTGTTATATGAAGATCTTTCCATCCATCATTATCAAAATCAGCCAGCAGGGCCGACCAGCTCCAATCCGTGTTGGAAATCCCCGCTTGCTGTCCTATTTCACTAAAGGTTCCATTGCCATTGTTCAGGTGCAACATGTTGCGCATATACTGGTAATAGAAACCATTATTCAGGTTCACAGAAAACTTTTCGTAATTATCAGGCGACATCAGCAGTTTTTGCCTGCGGTTATCTTCAGGGAGCATGTCGAGGGTAAAAATATCCGTCAACCCGTCGTTATTAATGTCTGCCACATCATTGCCCATTGAAAACTGACTGATATGTCCCATGGCTGTTTCCAGCTGGTTGATAAACCCTCCTTTCTGATTGTTGATATAGAGAAAATCAGGCACTGCATAATCGTTTGAAAGATAAAAGTCAGGCCAGCCATCATTGTTGAAATCACCAATTCCAATTCCCAATCCGTAACAAAGTTCAGAACCATTAATACCCGAACCAACAGTTACATCTGTGAACCTTCCATCCTGCTGCTTAAAAAGCCTGACTCCTTTCTCGGGATTATCCTGTTCGTTCATCTGCTTTGTCTGAACATTGTTCAGAATGGGAAGATTCTTGGGATTGTGATTCATCAACAGCATATCCAGATCGCCATCCCGATCATAATCAAGAAAATAGGATTGATTGCTGAAGCCCGTTTGTGCAAGTCCGTAAGCTTCTGCTTTCTCTTCGAACACCGGAATACCCGACGGAGTATTGCCGGTATTGATAAACAATTGGTTCTTTCTTTTTTCCGCCGGCATGGCACCGGAATAACAAAGATAAATATCCAGCCTCCCATCCCCATTGATATCTATAGCATTCACGCCGGATTTCCAGGGTCCGGGTCTGCCACCTGCCATTGATTGCAGGGTGATATCTTCAAACTTAAAATCACCCCTGTTGAGGTAGAACTTATTCTCTCCCATATTGGAGCTGAAGTATAAGTCCTCGAGTCCATCTCCATTGAAATCACCGGTTGCAATCCCTGCCCCATTGTAAAAATATTCATACATCAGGATGTTTGTATTCAACCCTTCCGTAAGTCGGTTCTCAAAGGCAATTCCGGTTTGTTCTGCCGGTAATAATTCAAAAAGGCCGTTTTCAGCCTGAGTGGAAGCCGGTTCGTTTCGGTTATTGCAAGCCGTTAAATAAACGATCAGTAGTAGTATGAGTGAACAAGGTGATTTCATGAAACAGTTCTATATAAAAAGAATCTATCCCAATTTAGGAATAGATTCTTTTTATTCATGTGATCTTTCTTATTAGTAACCTGGATTCTGAATCAGCTTGTCATTCCGATTCATTTCATCCCTCAGGATTGGACGGTAATACATTTTATCGTCCCATTTCCTCCGTTCGTTTTCGTTATTGTCCACCACGGTATAGGTATAGTTATACCGCGATTTATCATGCCGATACGGAATATGCGGAGTGGCTCCACTTTTCAGTGTACCATTTACGATGATGCTCTTAATACCTCTGCCTACTGTTTCAGCTGCAATCATCCACCTGCGGGCGTCATGATACCGATGCTCTTCGAACGCTAGTTCAACCCGCCTTTCGTTGCGATAGCGGTTGACCAGGTCCTGACCGGCATCCGTTACACCCGGCATACCCGCACGGAAACGAATTTTGTTAAGCCATGCCCGGGCCTCAGCTTCTTCACCCAGTGCCAAACAGGCTTCAATATAATTCAAGACAACTTCTGTGTAACGCACAAACGGCCAGGGTACCAGTTGGAAATTGGACTGATTATCCGGTAACGCCGGGTTTGGATCAATAAACTTCCGGTTGTAATAGTGCGTTCTGGATCCATTCCAGTTTTCTACGGAAGAGGAACGGGTATCAATACCATTGATTGTTCCGGATCCGTTGTTATAATAACCAGCTTGTATCTGGCTTACCGGATCAAGTCCGATTACATCTGAAGGCCGGGGTTTCCAGGGCGCACCATCATACAGAACTGTTGCATAAAAGCGGGGATCACGACCTGTATAGGGGTCGGCTTTATGATCCGGATCATTCCAGTCAAATTTGCTGCCATCCATCATTTCATAATCATCTACCAGTTGCTGAATTGGCGTATTACCTCCCCAGTTATGATAACCATTCGGGCCATTGTTGATTCCAAAATGCAAACCACCCAGTGGCCAGTTGCTTTCCTGAGTATATAAGCCGGAAAGTGTTCTGAAAAAGATCAGTTCAGCTGCAGCAGCTGCATCCGCTTCCGCAGCCTTACTGCCACCTCCCATTGATAACGAAACATAGTTATTCTTGCCTTCCTCGGCAGATACCGGAGCTGTAAGATCAAGTTTATATCCAGTGCCTGCATCCAGCACTGCTTTCGCTGCATTTTTTGCTGCTTGCCAGCGTGCTGTTCGATCGCCACCATTGTATGCTACCAATTCAATATTAGAGAATGAACTAAGTGTAGCAGATTTAGATTTTGCAGTATTCGCATCGTGTAAATCACTGGCTGCATACAGCAATACTCTTGATTTTAATGCCATTGCTGACAATTCAGAAGCACGACCTGGTGTTACCGGCTTACCGTCAAGCAATAGCGCTGCACTATCCAGGTCAGAAACAATGGAAGCCACAGTTGCTTCAAAGCTGCTTCTCTCAATGCTGTAATCTTCATTCAATCCATAAGGACGTTTCACCAGTGGAACACCTCCATAGAAGCGCATTAGTTGCTGGTAATAATAGCCTCTCAGGAAATAGGCTTCTCCCAATAGACGATCCTTTAATGGCTGATCATCAAAGGATGCGCCAGGCAATCTGTTGATGGCAATATTTGCATCCCGTATAGCTTCATACATGGTATTCCAGCTATAGGTGCCACTAAACCAGGCAGGGTTCGAAGGTGTTTCGGCTCCTTCCGTGAACGTGTTGATGTTTCTTCCTGCGTGAGTAAACATCGCTTCATCTGTATAAGCTGCCAGCATCTGTTCCTCAAACCCACCATAACCCAGGTAGGAGTATAAATTGAACACGAATGCCTGTGCGAGCGGACCATCGGTCCAGGTCGACTCACTTGAGAACTCGTTCTGAGGTTCCGTGTTCAGGAAGTCTTTCTTACAAGCACCGGCTGTCACTAAAACTGCCAATGCGATCGTGGTAATTATTTTCCCGTTTTTCATCTGTACTAGTTTAAAAAGTTACACTAAAGCCCAGGTTGATCACTCTCGCCTGTGGATAATAAACACCACTTTCAACGGTTGCTTCCGGATCGTATACTTTCATCTTGTCGATGGTAAATACATTCAATCCATTCGCAAAGACGCGGAGATTGCTGATCTTAATGCGCTGCAGTAATTCAGGAGATAAATTATATCCGATTTCAATATTCTTCAAACGCATATAATTTTTACTGAACATATAGTAAGTGTTATTACCATAGTTTCCTCCAGTGAAATAAGTATCACCCCTGCTGGCTAACCTTGGATGCACACTGCTGGGATTGTCAATGGACCACCTGTTCTTATAGAAATATTCCAGGTAGTTACCAATGTCTCCGGACTCAGTTTGAATTCTGATCAACGCCCCGGTTGCTCCCTGGAACAACATACTCAGATCAAATCCCTTGTAACGAAGATCAAAGGTTGCACCATAGTTGAAAGTGGGTGTATTATTTTTATCCAGCCGCACTGCATCATCGGCATTGATCACATTGTCGCCGTTCACATCCCGGATCTTCATGTCTCCTGGTAACAACTGACCTGTTACCCCACTGTAGTCAACCGTATTTTTATTGATGTCTTCCACATCACGGAATACTCCATCGTACTGGAAGGCCAGGAAGGCTCCGATCTGCTTGCCTTCCATCCGCTGATAATCGGGAATACCAGGCGTTTCAGACATGAACACAACTTTATTTTTCGCATAACCACCGTTAATACCTGCACGGATAACCAAGTCTTTGCCCGCTCTCGCGTTGTAATTCAAGGCAAATTCAAATCCTCTGTTGTCTACTTCACCCAGGTTCTGAGGTGGCAAACGATCCGCAATACCAGATGAACCCGGCGTAACACCCGTATTGGGTATCAGGATTTTTGTCCGGTTATTGTAGAAGTATTCCAATGTCAGATCAAACCGGTTATCCAAAAAGCTCGCATCCATACCGATATTATAGTTCTGCGCACGCTCCCAGGTAAAGAAGGGGTTGGGCAGCAACCGCTCGAACAGCGTATTCTGTACCTGGCCGTTGATCGGGTATTGTCCGCTTCCATAAATGGATAAATAAGCAAACTCCTGTAATACGCCATTATAAAGGATCTGGTCATTACCCATCTGGCCATAGGAGGCTCGTAATTTCAGGTTATTAACGGCCTTCACATTCCACCAGTTTTCATTGGAAACGTTCCATCCCAATAAAACCCCGGGGAAGAAACCAAACCGGGAATCTTCCGGGAACATATAGGAACCATCATAGCGCCAGATAAATTCTGCCAGGTATTTTTCTTTGTAGTTATACTGCGCACGACCATAATAACCCAAACGGGCGCGCTCATAGGCTCCTCCATCCGTACGTTGGTTGGCCGTTCCACCAGCTGCAATCTGCGCTACTGCTGTAGACAGAAAATCTCTTCTATAAGCAAGAAATCCTTCACCCGAAAAAGTTTCACGGGTAACCCCCACCAACACTCCTATTGAATGATCATCCCCGATACGGGTATCATAATTCAGCATCCCTGTCAGGTTGGTATTCAACACAGAAGAGTAAGACTGTGTCAGACGTGGATCCGTAAAATTCGAACGTACTGCCCCAACCAGTAAAGGAGTTACTCCATCTGCCTCGTAGGAGATCTTATCCCAGCTGTAAAGTTTCCAGGGAGTTTGCCAGGTTTTGTTGGTGGATGTGGTTTTATCCACAGCGCCCGACAACGTAAGCTTCAGCCCTTTGATCCAGGGATTGGTAATTTCCACGGAACCATTGCCCTGCACAAAATCAGTGGGGTTTTTCTGGTAACCCGTGGCATTGGTTGTAATTACATATGGGTTCTGTCCATTCTCAATATCCGGCCCCGGCAATCCATTGGGCCACACTTCCGGCTCAGTAGGGCGACCTCTCATCAACATTCTGAAGATCGCACCAGCGCTTTCTGTAGGAAAGTTTCTGTCTTCTCGCCTGGCCAGAATTCCTACATTGACATTTATGTATGGATTTACTTTAGCCGTCAGGTTAGTGCGGAAATTATACTGCTTGTAATAAGTGGCTGAGTTCTTATAATAAGCATCCTGGTGAACATAACCTAATGAAGTAAAATACCGGATGTTCTCATTACCCCCTGTCAACTGTAAATTATGTCTTGATTGTGGAGACCATGTTTTGAATGCATCCCCAAACCAATCGGTATCAGGATGACCCCAGGGATCACTTCCATCCTTGAATTTCTGTACAGATTCAGGAGAATATTGAACACTGGGTACACCTGGATAGGTTCCAGTGGCCTGAATGGATTCCCAGGCTGCGGCCCAGTTGGCTGGCGCCACATTTCGGTAAATTGGCAATTCATTCATGATGGTGGCATACTGATAAGCGTTGGCCATTTTTGGAATTCTTGCCGGCTGGCTCCAGCCCTGGTTGAAATCATAGGTAATCTTTGGTTTGCCGGAAGCCCCTCTCTTGGTAGTTACAAGGATCGCACCGTTTGCCGCACGTGCTCCATAAATAGCAGCAGATGCATCCTTCAATACGGAGATGGACTCAATATCTTTGGGGTTCAAACGCCCCAGACCACCATCCCGGTCCGGAATACCATCAATTACAATAAGCGGACTGCTGTTACCAAGGGTATTATTACCCCGGATACGCAAGGTGGCACCATCGTATCCTGGTTCACCACTGGTTTGAATTACTACCAGTCCGGGTAAACGACCTGCCAGTGAATTCGATAAATCTACTGCCGGTGATTTTACCAGAGCTTCGCCCTTTACCGCTGTTACTGCACCTGTTACTGTAACCTTTCGTTGCGTTCCATATCCCACAACCACCACATCTGATAACTGCTCATTGGCAGCAGACAGCGTGATCGCAACAGAATTGGATGCTGTCAAATCATATTCCAGGGTTTTGTATCCAACAAAACTGAAAACAAGCGTTTTATCGCCTTCTCCAATAGTCAGTTTAAATAAACCATCGTCATTTGTTGTAGTACCGGAAGAACGTCCTTTAACCGTTACACTTGCATTGGAAATTGGATTTCCTTTTTCGTCCGTTACACGTCCACTGATTTCACGCCCCTGCTGATAAGGAGCTTCCGCATAACCATCCGGTGCAGCAAGAACGGGATATGGAGACGAAACCCCAAGCCCGAGCGTAGCAGCAAGGAGCAGCGCAGCAAAGCCCTTTCCAGTTAGCTGGTTGAGTTTAAATGAAGCATTCATTTAAGTAGATTAAAAAATGATTGAATTGGATTAGAGTTAATTGATGCGCAACACGCACCTCTTTTGTATCGTCAAAATCAGACGTAAAACATTAACTATCAATAGATAAATAGGGAACTGTCTTATAGAATGGTACAAATCGCCCCGAACATGGCGGAGCCAGAGCAGCAATCGTGACATAAAAATGGTTTTAGCTTGGTTACAATGTTGAATATATGTTAAAAATTATAACAGTCAATCAAACACTTAATATTTATTTTGGCAAATGTTAAAATAAGCTAAACATATGTCAATTTATTGCAGGTATAAAAAAAGGAGCCTTAGGCTCCTTAAGTGTAAACATTTATAAAATATGATTTTTAGAGGGGATAGCGATTGTCCGCAAGTATTTTCGCCGAGATCCTTCTCCTTGCTTCCTTACTGTTAAAGGCCGCTGCTTTAGTGAAGCGTTTCAGCCCCAGTAGCATCATACGTTGCTCATCACCATCCGCAAAAGCATTAATGGCGTCTTTTCCATATTTATTGATCTTATCAGCCACGTCGTAAAGGTAGGTCCTTGCCATATCTGCTTCCAACTGGCATTGGCCTTCTCCACGCTGGTCAGACAGCTTCATAAGGCGCAGTAAGGCGGATTCTGCATTATAGGTCAGGATGGCCATATCGGCAATATTCATCAGGATTTCCTGTTCAGCTTCGATCTTCATCTGAAGCTTCTGAACCGCAGCCCCTGCAGTCATCAGGATCGCCTTTTTGAAATTGGCAATGAGTTTTTTCTCAGCATCAAATGCTTGCTCGTCCCCCGAACCAAAATCTGGAATGCTCATGAGTTCTTTCATTACTGCCATAGCCGGATTTAGCAAATCCAGCTTGCCTTTCATGGCACGCTTCAAAACCATATCAACGGTAAGTAACCGGTTAATTTCATTCGTTCCCTCATAGATCCGGTTAATCCGGCTATCGCGATACGCTTTTGAAATAATGTATTCGTCACTGAATCCATTTCCACCATGGATCTGTACCCCTTCATCTACCACGAAATCTAATACCTCACTTCCAAATACTTTTAGCATGGCACATTCAATGGCATACTCCTCTGCAGCGCCTAACAGCGCTTCATTAAATGGTTTACCGCTGCCAAGTAATTCCACTTCTTTATTATCAATCCATTTACTGGAACGGTAAAGTGCCGATTCACATACCCAGATCTGGATGGCCATTTCCGCAATCTTGTTTTTGATTGCACCGAAATTGCTGATGGGCTGCTTGAACTGCTCCCGTGTATTGGCATACTCGATGGAGGTATTAAAAGCCCGCTTGGCTCCACCCAGTGCGGCGGCACATAATTTAAGGCGACCAATATTCAGGATATTAAAAGCAATGATATGCCCCTTACCGATCTCTCCTAATACATTTTCAACCGGCACTTTGCAATCCTGAAAATACAATTGAACTGTGGAGGATCCTTTAATACCCATTTTGTGTTCTTCCGGACCCTGCGTAAACCCTTCCATTCCACGCTCTACAATAAAACCGGTGAACTTATCGCCATCCACTTTAGCAAACACGGTATAGACGTCCGCAAAGCCGCCATTGGTGATCCAGCATTTTTGCCCGTTCAGGATATAATATTTTCCATCTTCCGATAGCTTAGCTGTTGTTTTGGCGCCTAATGCATCAGACCCGGAGTTTGGCTCTGTCAATCCGTATGCACCCTTCCATTCTCCGGTTGCCAGCTTGGGTATATACTTAGCTTTTTGCTCCGGTGCTCCAAAATACAAAATGGGCAGTGTGCCAATCCCGGTATGTGCCGCTACCGCTACAGAAAAAGAAAATCCACCGCCCAGGCCTTCATTCACCAGGGTAGCAGTTATGAAATCTTTCCCTAGTCCGCCAAATTCCTCAGGAATAGATGTTCCCAACAAGCCCTGCTCACCCGCTTTCTCCACCAGGGAAGGCATTAAGCCCTGCTCCAATTTATCAATCCGGTCTACAATGGGTAAAACTTCCGTGTCCAAGAAACTGGCACACATATCTTTTACCATTTGCTGCTCTTCGTTAAAATCCTCAGGTATAAAGGTTTCAAACGGGGAACTTTCTTTGATCAGCCATTCGCCACCCTTAAGGATGGTCGCTTGTTGTTGGGATGCACTGGACATTGTTATAAGATTAAATAGTTAATAGATCTCTCATTTCACGTCTGACGTCTCACTTTAAATTGTCATAAACAATCTGCAACACTGCTTTACATATCTCCACCTGATCAGCCGGTACACCGGTAAGCGCTTCATTCAAGGTCTCTTCTGCCAGCTCCATTGATGCTTCCTGCATCTTACGTGCTTCCGGTGTCAGGTAAATCATATTCATCCGGCGGTCTTCTTTCGATGCTACCCGCTTTACCAGTTTCAGCTTTTCCAGATTGTCCACCAGCCTCGTAATACTGGGTTTATCCCGGAAAGTGGCATTACATAATTCCTGCTGACTAATCCCATCCTCTTTCCATAGATGATATAATACACTCCATTGCTCTATGGTCAGGTTCAGTTGAGCCGAGTTGAATTTTTTCTGTAACCGCCTCGCTATTGCTGTCGATGCCTTACCCGTGATAAAACTGTATAACTCGCCTTTCTTAAATTGGTTGTTTGGCATATAGTTAGTTAAACAACTATTCGAATGTACTAAATTTTCTTGACTCCTGCAATCTTTTCCTGCTAATTTCGGACGGAAAAATATTCGCTATCCAACATGAAGATTTCCTTCCGGAATCAATACCTCCACTATCAGCTGATCGGGAACGGTCCCCGTTGGGTGATCGCTCTTCACGGGTATGGTGAAAGCGGAATTTCCTTTCACTCCCTGGCTGCTGAATTGAGTAGGGAGTTTACATTTATTTGTCCTGATCTGCCGCTTCACGGAAAATCAGTCTGGCAAGCTGCCTCCCCATTTGCGCCCAAAGACCTGGAAGAAATAATTCGATTGCTGATGCAGGAGCATGAGTTTAATTCCATGGTACTCGCAGGCTATTCAATGGGAGGGCGTTTGGTCAGCTGCCTGGCAGCCAACAGCAGGTTGCCAATAGAAGAACTCTGGTTGTTTGCACCGGATGGTTTTCATCGTAACCCCTGGTATTGGATTGCCACCAAAACAGGTTGGGGGAATCGCCTCTTTAAGTTTACGATGCAACAACCTCAATGGTTTTTGAAAGCCATGAAATTTTCAAGGTCACTAAAACTGCTTCACCCGGGAATTTATAAATTCTCTATTCAGTTCCTGCTTCAGGAAAAGGCCAGGAAAGATTTGTATGAACGCTGGACCTTCTACAAAAACTTTAACGTTAACAAGGTTAAATTAAGAGATCAATTGATAACAAATCAAATTCCACTAAGGCAATTCTTCGGAAAATTTGACCGGATCATTCCAGTTTCGCATGGCCGGTGGATGGAGGAAAATAATGCTGACTTATCAACTACCATCCTGCTTAATTCAGGTCACCGTTTGCTTGATCCGGCCATTACGCCTAATATTGCCGCAGCAATCCGGCTGCCTATTCACGAACCCGGCGCCTGATGCTTCCACCTCATGACCATCCTGGTATTCATAACATTGCTGCTGCTGGTTTTATATGCTGCACTTATAGCTTTCTACCACCGGAGCTGGAAGGCAGTAGCCGGGCAGGATGAGATTCCGTCAAACTTTACTCCTGCATTAAAAATTACTGTTTTGATTCCGGCCAGGAATGAAGGCTCGAATATCCGAGCCTGTATAGAATCTTATCTGAAACAAAGCTATCCTTTTGAATTGCGGGAATGTATGGTAATAGACGATCATTCCGAAGACAACACAGCTGCAATTGTGGAGGAATATGCGGGCCAGGGAATTAAACTGATCCGGCTGTCAGACAAGCTACCCGTACTGCCAATCAATTCCTACAAAAAAAAGGCACTTGAAACCGGTATTGCCTTGGCATCCGGAGAACTAATACTAACTACAGATGCAGATTGTTTACTGCCGCCCGACTGGATCCTCCAGCATGTTTTTTTCCAGCAGAATACAGGCGCCTGCTTTATATCCGGACCGGTAAAAATTAGTTGCGGCACTTCATGGCTTACCCATTTTCAGGCACTTGATTTCATTAGTCTCCAGGGAATCACTGGTGCTTCCATTTCCAAAGGCTTTCATGCTATGAGCAATGGCGCAAATCTATCTTATCTGAAATCCGCTTTTCTCGATGTCAACGGATTTGAAGGAATTGACCAGCTTGCATCCGGAGATGACATGTTTCTTCATCAAAAAATTGCTGCCCGCTTTCCAGGAAAATCCGCTTACCTGAAAAGTAAAAATGCAATTGTTGAAACAGCTGCCATGCCCGATATTACCAGCTTTCTTCAGCAACGAATACGCTGGGCGAGTAAAGCCCGAACTTATCAGGAATCCCGACTCAAATGGGTGCTTTTGTTAGTTTACCTATTAAATCTGCTCTTGCTGATTCTATTGATCTCAGGAATCTTTATCCAAAAGCTATGGTGGATTGCGCTGCCTGCAATACTGATTAAAACACTCATTGAGTGGCCCTTCATGATCCGGGTTGGTGAATTTTTCGGTTACTCCCGCCTCGTTACTTTCTTCCCCTTTTATCAACCACTTCATATTTTGTATACGGTAGCAGCAGGAACCTTCGGACAGTTCGGAACCTATCAATGGAAGGGTCGTCAAGTTCGCTAATTGTTTATTTTTATCACATGTCAGCTGCTGAATCACCCTCTGTCTGGTTGAAATTAATACGACAACCTTCCACCATTATTGGAGGCTTGATTACTATCCTTGCTGTATTGCTGGCAATATTCGGATATTGGATTAGTCCGGATAGCAGTCCGGATGCCAACCGAATGATCGTAGAAATTGCAAGTCGCCCTCCCGGCTTCCGGCAGCAATTTCTCTTACTCCCAAAATCTCCTCAACCCCCAGAAGTATCCTGGTGGAAACGCACCCTGTTCGGACAACCCGATCGCTTCACCTTTATCCCGATTGGTAGTCATGAATGGGACCAGGATTCAGTGGTTGTGCAACAATTCATCGATGAAGACTTATACGATAGAGTCGCTTTTTCGCTTACACTATTTTCGGTTGATCAGCATGCCTCTACCCAGACAACAAGCTCCGATCAAAAACTGAACAACCAGCAATCGATTGTTTCGGTTAACCCCGATCGCTATATTAAAGAACAACGTTTTCTTTTGGGAACGGATAAATTTGGCCGCGACATGCTGAGCCGGCTCATCATCGGTACCCGGATCAGTTTATTGGTGGGTGGTATCGCGATGGTGCTATCACTCACAATCGGGCTTTTGCTCGGAAGCATTGCCGGATTTTATGGGGGCAAATCAGATCAGGTAATTATGTGGCTGATCAATGTCATCTGGAGCATTCCCACACTCTTACTGGTATTTGCGATAACATTGCTGTTGGGCAAGGGTTTCTGGCAGGTGTTTATTGCGGTGGGACTAACCATGTGGGTGAATGTGGCCAGGCTGGTCCGTGGGCAATTGATTGCAACCCGAAACCTGGAATATGTGGAAGCTGCGAGAGCACTGGGCTACCGGGATTTCAGAATCCTTGTAAAACATATCCTTCCCAACATAATGGGACCCGTGTTGGTAGTGGCCGCTGCAAATTTTGCTTCTGCCATTGTGGTGGAAGCAGGACTCAGTTTTTTAGGAGTGGGCGTACAGCCCCCTCAACCCAGTTGGGGAGCCATGATTAAGGAGAACTATAATTTTATTATAACAAATAACCCGATGCTTGCATTGGCACCGGGTTTTGCAATTATGTTATTGGTTCTCGCTTTTAATCTTATTGGCAACGGCATTCGCGACGCCCTCGACGTTCGCTCCTGATATCTTCTCACGTCTCACATCTGACGTCTCACATCTCACTTGCGTGAATACAGATAAAATCCCGTCTTATTATTACTTGGTTTTGAAACGGAAGTAACAGTTACGGTAACCCGTGAAACCGTCAATTGAGGCGTATTCGTTATTGTGAAATTGGTAGTGGCATTGGAGGTAGTCTGATTAGCAGTAAAGAAAGCCGTTGTACCGCTTCCATCCGGGCGTGCAGAAACTTCAATACGTACTCCCTGCGGAGGCATTTTGGAAGTCACAGTTACAGTCAATGGGAAATTGGGTCCCGGAGCCACTGCTTCCTGCTGACCATTTAAAACAGGGGTAGTTGTGATTACAAGGTTTTCTTCTGCAGGTTCCGGATCATCTCCACCGCCACTACAGGCAGGTAAAAGGATAACAGTAGTTAAAGAGGCAAGCAGTAATCTGGCAAAAACGGATTTCATGTAATGTGTAAATTATACGTTTAGTTTAAAGATAGGGCTTCTCGCCAAGAACCGCAAGAAATGTGAAACGCAAACGTGAGACGTCAGATGTGAGACGTGAGAAGAACTTCCACAATCCCCTCCTCCCTTCCTCCCTCTTCCTTTCCTCCCTCTTCCATACTCATATCCGTACTTCCACATTCCTGTTCAAACTCTCATCCAACGAAATAAAGGTTTCGGTTCGCTCAATTCCTTTGATTTTCTGCAACTGGTCGTGTAATACATTTCTTAAATGATTGATATCCTTACAAATAATCTCTGCCAGGATGCTGTAATTGCCAGTTGTATAATTCATCCGAACAATCTCTGGAATCTTGCTGAGTTCCTTCGCAACATTGTCATACAACGAACTTTTTTCCAGGTAAATACCAATAAAGGCAATTACATCGTACCCCAGTAATTTCAGATCTACGTTCAGGCGGCTCCCTTTTACGATGCCCATTTCCTGTAATTTTTTGATGCGAACATGAATAGTTCCACCGGAAACAAATAACTTTTTACCTAAATCAGCATAGGACGTTTCGGCATTTTCCATCATCTCCTGGATAATCTGATAATCCAGTTTGTCTAAATTCAATTTACCAGCCATTTTAGAAAGTATTTTTTGATAAATTCTATTGCAATATACAATTATTTGAATGATTTCAATATATTTTAAATTTTGTTTGAAATATTTGCAATGAATTGGCCTTTTGCTGTATGTTTGCACTATCAAAGTTCTTAGAATATACTGTGGGATGATGAAATTTTCGGCAGACATGCCCCCTTGTCTCGGGGGTGGGGATTACAGGATAAAGAAGTGAAAACTTACTAACTGCCCCGTGGAGGTTCGACTCCTCCTCCTACAGCCAGCTTTTAATAGTTGCTCTTTACACTGTGGGGTGATGAAATTTTTGGCAGACATGCCCTCTCGTCTCGGGGGTGGGGATTACAGGATAAACGTAGCATAGAGCCGACTGGTATTGCTGTTCAGTGCAAACTGGACTGTAATAAAGCCGACCAGGGTTGACCACTAAGCATTGTACTACGGCTAACTGCCCCGTGGAGGTTCGACTCCTCCCCCTACAGCATTTTAAAATCCCGGCCTAAACGCGGGATTTTTTTGTACCGTCGCATCGGTTTCGATTGCATGCCATTGGTACACACAGTTTTTTCTCATGTGTGTGTTTACAGCTGTTAGGTAGCCCCTCCGTTCACTGAGGGGCTTTTTTCATTTCTCACTTCTGACGTCTCACATCTCACGTCTCACTTCCTCCCTGGCATAATTTTTTTTCATGCCCTGAAAAACTTCAGAACATGAAAAAAAGCATCCGCATTACCCTTGCTGCACTTACCATCAGCGGTAGCATATTTGCACAAGACAATCTATCTCTCGGCGGAACTGCCGGATTTGGCCATACCTGGCTTTCCAATTCAACGAATAGCCGCTATCAGCCAGCTGGTAACCTGGGCCTAAGTTTAACCTACAGTACAGAAACAAACTGGGGATTTGGCGCAGACCTTAAATGGTCCATAGAAGGGGGAAAAACTTCCACAGCCAATTTTACCAGCACTACGCGACTCGACTATGTACGTGTTCCAGTTAAAGTCATGTACTTTTTTGGTGAACGCGGAAACGCTTTCAGACCCAAATTAACGGTGGGCCCCTCTGTTGGTTTTCTAGTTGGAGGTAAAAACGAAGCAACTACCATTGCAGGCGATACTAAAACAACTGTTGAAACCAACGCCTCCGATTTTGCTAAATCAGTTGATCTGGGAGTAGCTGCCAGTGCAGGATTTAACTACCGATTGGTTGAACGCACCTGGCTAAACGTTGATCTGAACTACTATCATGGATTAACTGACGTACTTGAGGCAGCTTCCGTTGATCAGAAAAACAGAAATATCGGAATCAACGTAGGTGTAAGCTTCGGCATCGGAAAAGTTCAGTAATCGCATATTTATTAACGTTATACTATACCATATGAACTATAACATAGGAAAAAAAATAAGGCAGGTTGCATGGGCTGCAGCTGCGTTCAGCCTCGTGAGTGCAACAACCATAGGATGTAAATCCATGAATAAAACACAGAAAGGAGTAGCCATCGGAGCAGCTGGTGGTGCTGTACTGGGTGCAGGCGTTGGAAAAGCTGCAGGTAATACTGCAGTCGGCGCCATAATTGGGGCTGCAGTTGGCGGTGTAACCGGCGGTATTATTGGTCGGAAAATGGATAAACAGGCAGAAGAGATTGAAAAAATTCCTGGTGCAGAAGTTAAACGAGTAGGTGAAGGTATTAATGTAACCTTCGACTCAGGAGTACTCTTCGGTTTTGACCAGTCCAATCTTACAGGTGTAGCATCTGAAAGAATTGCCGATCTGTCTGAGATCCTGAAGAAATACCCTGATACCTATATTCTTATTGAGGGTCATACAGATGATAAGGGAAGCCATTCATATAATGATCGGCTCTCCAGACAAAGGGCGCAGTCTGTCGCTTCTTATCTTGAACAAAAAGATATTAAAGGCAAACGGATACGTACATCCTGGTATGGTGAAGACCAGCCAAAATTTGATAACAGTACCGAAGAAAACAGGGCAAAAAACAGGAGGGTTGAGTTTGCCATCTATGCCAATGAAAAAATGGTAGAGGATGCTAAGAAAGAAGCCACAAAATAAACCAGTATGACAGTTTATAAAAAACATAGCATTCTTTCAGCTCTCAAAAATTGCAGTATCGGTACACTCAAGGAAGCTGTTTCGCAGTACCCTGATCTGGTTCTGCGCACCATAATAAAGGATTTTAATCTGCAGGATTCCAACATCCTTCAGGCCGAAGTACAGGACGATCAGTTCTTATATAAAAATGAGCAGAGACCTCTTGAGGTCTTTGCTCATTTTCTTACTCCGGATTCCAGGATGCTGGTAGTCATTAACGGACGATCCACCATTCATTCCAGGAACGGTAAATCAGCCCTGGTTAATATCGAAATTCAGTCTGTCAACAGTTTAAAACGTTGATTACTTTTCCCAGATTTCTTTCACTGCTGGTGCAATGGGATGAGTTGCAGTATAAGTCTGACCCAAAAAATTCGCAACTGTCTGCGCAACCTGTTGCTGATATAACTGCAACGGTTGTTTTACTTCTCCTTTTGCAGGGATACCGGGTGCCAATACAGCTATCCAGATTTCATCTGCACCTACGATTTTGCTACCATGGTGTTTCCACTCTTCTTTAACCTCATCACCCCTTCCATGATCTGTTGTAATGATGATGGCAGTTTTGTTTTTATAATGCGGATCTGATTGAACATAGTTCCAGATATCCCCAATCCATTTGTCAACCATATGGGCAGCATTAAGGTAGTTCTTATACATCCCGGCATGGGCCCACTCATCTGTTTCACCATAAGAGATTTGCATCACTTTTGGTTTACGTACTTTCAGGTTTTCCATCGCTGCAAAATGTGTAAATACATCCAGGCATTCATGCAGATCCCAGGGCTTAAACACATCTTTTTGCATTTGATTGATCAGCTGTTCAGTTGCTGTTGGTTTGCTTCCACCAACCGGATCAAATGCACTTATAACAGGAATGCCTGAGCGCTGTTCATTTACAATGCGATCAAATGCATCCCAGGCCCCGAATACTGCAATTTTATTTTTAAAAGCCGGCTGCTTGTGCAGAAATTCCAACACGGTAACATGAGGATTCGGAGGAAAATCATTTGAATTGATCTTCTCATCTCCATAACCGGTAAGTATCTCACTATAACCAGGATAGGAGAACCAGTGCGGATTTGAATTATTCACCTTATTACCATAGGCACGGTTTCCATATAGTTGTCCATTTTGTGCTATGATTGACCAGAAAAAAGGCATCAGTTTAGTCCTTCTTTCAACCGCGTCCGCAGCCCAATACGCTTTGTAAATATCAGCGCTGTCGCCCTGGTTAAAGGCACGGTCATTTGCCAGCACAGGATCCATTCCCTGGAATACTTCCTGCCACCGCAGTCCATCAGTAGTAATTAGGATAACATTTTCAATCTTGGATTGAGCCTGTATGTTAACAAGCAACAACAATAAAAGGTATACCAATAATCCAGCCTTTTTCATTTGCTACCGGGTTTAGTGTTACCAAATGTACTGAATGCAATCCTTCACCTATTCGCAAATTGCGCCCAACACACCTCATTTCACGAAAACTTAATCCCCCCTTCCTCCACTCCTCCCTTTCTTCCTTTCCTCCATCTTCCCTTCCCCCTTTGTCTCCCGTATCCTTTGTCTCCTCTTCCATTCCTTCCCTTCCTATCTTTGCCGGTATGGGACAAAAAAAACTCATCCGTTTTGAAGCTATCAAAAGTTTTTCCAATGTTTTCCAATATCCTGAAGGAATGGCTGGTAAGTGGTCAGCACATTTCGGCAATACCAATCCCCTTGTCCTGGAACTTGCCTGTGGAAAAGGCGAGTATACGGTTGGATTATCTGCGCTGCACCCAAGCCAGAATTTCATTGGTATTGATGTGAAGGGCAACCGCATTTACATTGGAGCAAAAAAATGTCTTGATAACAACCAGACCAATGCCGCCTTCCTTAGAACCAAGATCGATCAGATTACCAACTATTTTGCTCCTGCAGAAGTTTCTGAGATCTGGATCACTTTCCCGGACCCGCAGTTGAGACGTTCACGTCACACCAAGCGACTTACTCACCCGAAATTCCTCCGCAAATACCAGCAATTATTGAAACCCGGCGGACTCATTCACCTGAAAACAGATTCCCCTGTACTATTCCAATTTACTTTATGGGTTATTGAACTCTATGGGCTTGAGCTTGTTAACAAAACAGACGATCTCTATGCTCTGCCGGATATCAGCCCGGAATTGAAAATTAAAACGCATTACGAAGGACTGGATATCGCTCAAAGCAACCGCATTCATTACCTGGCTTTCCGTCTACCGGCTACCATACTGCCGGATTTTGATGAAAAGCTACACGACCTGGTTTTTGAACATGAAAAAGCAACTGATTGAAGGCGAAGATTTTTATTATAACGAATCCGGTTTCGTCGTATTAACAGCGAAATACCATCTTGACAAAGGCTTCTGCTGTGGTAACGGCTGTTTGCATTGCCCTTTTGATTATATTAATGTTCCGGAGCCAAAAAGATCGCAACTTCGATTAAACCGGGATTCCAGCCATGGCCAGTCCGAAAAAGAAAAATAGATCAGCAACCACCAAATCCAGCAAGGGAGACAAACTCAAACAAGTTGATCCCTCCGGAAAAAAATCCGTCTCATTCTTTGAACAGGTATATGACCTGGTAGAGCAGATCCCCAAAGGCAGAGTTACTACATATGGTGCGATTGCCCGCAGTCTTGGCTCAGGACTATCTGCAAGAATGGTTGGGTGGGCACTTAATGGATCCTTTCTTTCCGATCGAAAAATTCCCGCTCAGCGGGTAGTAAACAGAAATGGACAATTATCCGGTAAAGCACATTTTCCAACTCCCACTCGCATGCAGGAGTTACTCGAAAAAGAAGGTATCACAGTACTAAACGATACCATTCAGAACTTCAGCAAAGTATTCTGGGATCCGGCAGAGGAACTCTAAATTTTACAAACCCGCCACTTCCTGCTCACTAAGACGCAATTGAATCATCACTTTATGTTTGAAAGGATTCAACCCTCCAAATATAACCAGGAGCGTAAAGGACAATGCTAGAAAAGCCCAGTTACCGGTAAGCAGATAACAAAGTGTACTGAATATTGCCGCAGATTCCATCAGCCCCCATTGAAGAATGGAAGCAGACTTGAATCGGTTTAGTTTTTCCCTGGCCGTACTGTCACTGGTCTTGATCTGTTCCAGCTTTCGGCGAAACAACTGCAATCCCGCAAACACAGCAGCGAAACAATACAAAACAGCCACAACCTGCAGCAGCCGATCCGTTGGAATATCTACAACAGGATCAATAATGTTAAACTGAACCAACAGAAAAGCTGCCAACATGGATAATACCAGCACATACAATAACGTCTTGTACAGATGTTGAAGATCCCTGAAAATGGAGGGCGCAGTTGCTTTGCTCATGGCACAATTTACAGGTTTTCGCTCAGGTGTAATAGGGGTTGATCATCAGGTATACCAGCACCCCGGTTACAGCTACATAAAACCAAATTGGCCAGGTAATTCTCGCAATCTTTTTGTGCGCCGGCCATTCTGCTATCATAGCCCGGTAGGCAGTAAACAAAATAAAAGGAAGTATGATGGCGGCCAGAAAAATATGAGTAATAAGAATAAAATAGTAGACAGTCCGCATCCATCCCGTACCACCATATAGTGTTTGCTCCGACAGCAGGTGATGTGCAATATAGGAGATCAGGAATAAGGAAGATAGCCCAATCGCCAGGAACATCAGCCGCTTATGCCATTGAAATTTTTTCTGTTTCACCGCAATAAGCGCAGCTACCAGCAGTACTGCAACAGCACTGTTCAGGAGGGCATTAATGCGTGCAAACACATGTACATCGAAACCAAGTTGAAAATCCAGTTTAACCCTGGACAAAATAACCACTGCAATAAAAACAACAAAAGAAACCAATCCGATCAACCACTTTGCTGTCACATCATTCTTTTTGATCATTGCTGATAACATAACTTCTATTTTCTAAAGAGATTTCGTTTTTTCTTTTTGTCCTTCTCGATGAAGATCTTCACGATATCACCAGCCAGGTCAGCCATTGCCATACTGTCCAGTCCATTGTAATAACCCCGTACTACCCGATCCCGATCCATCAATACAAACTTTTCGGTATGAATAAAATTCGAATCCACTCCCTCTCCATCAATTGCAGAAAGCTTTACTTCATTTAAAGCGAAATCATAAATGGTTTTTTTATCTCCCGTCAGCATCCACCACACATCATGATTAACTCCATACCGGTCCGCAAACTTCTTTAATTGTACTGCCGAATCCCGCTCCGGATCCACACTGAACGATAAAAACTGAACAAAAGTGGTATCAATTTTACGGGTAACATCCTGCAGCTTTAATGCATTCTGCAATCTTTTCATATTGACCGTCAAAGTCGGACAAATAGATGGGCAGCGGGTAAAGAAAAAATTGGCTACTATTACTTTGCCCTGGATATCATCCAGACTCACTTCTTCTCCCAGCTGATTGGTAAGCTGGATATTAGCCACTTTATGCCAAACGGTATCGGTAATTTCTTTTCCGCCTTCAACTTTGGTCAGCACAGTATCCACATAATACCGGCGAGGCATATCCACAGCATCTGTACTATAATGATCAACGATAAAATAACAGATCACCGGAACGATTACCGCTAAAAAAATCCCTGCTAATGCTGTTTTATTCAAATCCGATAGTATTAATAGTAAAAACCATCCGCAGCAGCGGATGGTTCAGTTGTTTAATAAAGTTATTACCCTGTTGGTCAGTATCTAATCCGCCTCAAACCTTAATGTCCAACTTTGGTATCCGTTTCCTTGCTACCGTGTTCGGTCTTTTGCACTTTTGTCTCGCTCTGTTCCTTATGATACGGATCATAGGTATTCTTCAGATTCCGGTACGAATTGCCATCCGCCAGGAAAGCAATGATAAACCAAACGAAGAGCAGCAAAGGAACAACAATTGTCATAATCATGTTGCGCAATTCATGCTTCAGGTGCATGAAATAAGCAACAATGTAAAAGGCTTTAGCCAGCATGAGAATTAAAATCACCCCCTTGATCAAGTGAACCATAAACGGACCCAGACTCTGATGAGACAGGTATAACCAAAAGCCAAGTGCCAGTTCTATAAGTGTAATTACAGAAAGGATTACAGTAATCTTAATTACTTCTTTTCTGCTGGCCTCCCTATCATATTCATGATGGAAGGTGATTTCAGTGTTATTATCTTGATGCATAATTGCGTTTCTTAAATGGTTATACGAGATAGAATACAGTAAATACAAACACCCACACCAGGTCCACGAAGTGCCAGTATAAACCCGCTTTTTCAATCATCAGGTAATGACCTTTCCGCTCAAATACGTTATTGAGAGTCATGATCAGCATGATAATATTGATCACCACACCGCTAAATACGTGAAAGCCATGGAATCCCGTAATCGTAAAAAAGAAATTGGTAAAGTTGGTAGTAGCTTTTGTTCCATCTGCATTCAGGAAGGGATTGCTTCCCCACCAGGCACCTTCATGGTGTAAATGTGTCCATTCCCAGGCCTGGCAGCTCAAAAATGCAATACCTCCAATAATGGTAAGTACCAGGTTTCTTACTACTGCTTTCTTGTCCATCGCATGACCAGCCTGTACGGCCAATACCATGGTTACAGAGCTGATAATCAGGATAAAGGTCATTAAACTCACAAACATGAGTGGAAGCCCGTTTCCTAGACCGGGAAAAGACTGGAAAACTTCATTGGGATCGGGCCATGAGTTGGAGGCGAAACGGATGGTGCCATAAGAGATCAGAAACGCACCAAAGGTGAACGCATCACTCATCAGGAAATACCACATCATCAGTTTACCATACTCCACGTTGAAGGGGCTTTTTCCACCACTCCACCATTTTTGTTCTGCAGGTACTGCTTGTGCCATGTTCAGTGTTTAAGATTGGTTCGCAAATTTAATTGGATATACGGAAAATACTATTGCAATAACATAAAAAATACCATCAGGTAGAGCCATAACAGATCTACAAAATGCCAATAGGTACTCATCACCTCCACCGGTACCGGGTTATAATTCCGGAATCGGGTACTGAAAGCCTTAAAAAACAGGACGATCAACGCAATTACTCCTCCTACCACGTGCAATCCATGAAGCCCGGCAATGATATACAAAAACTGCCCCCCACCTGCTCCGGAAAAGCTGATACCGGAGGCCCAGATCTCCTTAAAGCCCAGGTACTGAAGTACAACAAACAACACCCCAAGCACAGCCGTAACCGTTATCAGCTGCCGGTACTTTACCCGCTCGCGCTCACGAAATGCATTCAGTGCAAGATAGATCGTAACACTGCTCGCCAACATCACCGCGGTTGAATACCAGAAGATTACCGGCATTTCAAAACTTGTCCAACTCGGCTGACTCCTCTTTACGATATAAGCACTGGTCAAACCTGCAAACATCATGGTGATACTTGCAATCGCCACCCACATCGTGAATTTATTGGGATGTATTCTCTTTCGCTGCTCCATAGCTTCTACCCTCATACATTAAATTTTAATTTCTCCTCCTTTTCTCCCTCTTCCATTCCTCCCTTCTCCTTTGTTTCCCCGTCTCCTTTGTTTCCTCTTACCTACACCTTATCCGCCAACAGGGCGAAAAAAACAATCATCAGGTACAGGTAACTCCCAAACATCACACCCCGGGCTGCAGACTTTTCCATTTTCATATACAACCTGACACTCAGGGCTACCATCAGCAGGTTGCATACCAGAATTATCAGCAGACTTACCCAGCCAGTAATACCTGTGAAATAAGGCATCAACCCTACCGGTATCAGAAACACTGAATAAATAATCGACTGCATCGCCGAGTACTTGGTAGGACCCTTTTCTGATGGCAACAACCGAAAACCAGCTGCTTCATAATCTTTGTGCGACAGCCAGGCAATCGCCCAAAAATGAGGGAACTGCCAGAAAAACTGGATCGCAAACAAAGCCCATCCACCCAGGTCAAGCCATCCATGCTCTCCAAAAAAGATGGTATCATTTCCGGCTGCAAACCCAATCAGACAGGGTAACCCTCCGGGAAATGCACCTACCAATACGGAGATGGAATTCACCTTTTTTAGCGGAGTATAAATAAAAGCATAGAGAAAGAGGCTGAATGCTGCAAGACCAGCGGATAAACCGTTAAAAAAATACCAGAGGAGAAATACCCCCAGCAATCCACTAATCACTGCAAAAGCCCAACCCTCCGTTACTGACATGCGACCCGATGCTATGGGTCTGCTGGCAGTACGCTTCATCAGGGCATCTGTATCTTTTTCCACTACCTGGTTAATGGTATTGGCACTTCCTGTTACAAGCATTCCTGCCAGGAACAGAACTAAGATCATCGCCCAGTCATACTCCACAATTTTTGGTGCCAGCAGGTAACTAATTACCGCTGAAAACACCACCATTGTTGTCAAAGAGAACTTTATCAGCAAGAGGTAATCACGCAACCGCGCCATTACGCCATTTTCCTTACCGGGTTGAACTGATTCACTCTGCTGCATTCATCATTATTAAACAAAAATCGTACACTCTAAAAAAACGCCCCGATTGCTGATCAGGGCATTTTAACTCGATTCAGTATTCATCAACTATCACCCCCGAATCAATGCTTGCTTTCCGGACTTTCATTGGGCGATATAGCCTCAGTTTGAGGAACAAAATCGCGGCCATCCTTACCATAATCATAAGCCCAGCGGTGAACTTCCGGAATCTCTCCCTCCCAGTTTCCGTGTCCCGGATTAATTGGGGTTGTCCATTCCAGCGTAGTTGCTCCCCATGGATTCTGGGTAGTTACCCTGCGTCCTTTGAAGATGCTATAGATAAAGTTGAATACAAATAACAACTGTACTGCGAATACCATGATTGTCACGATGGAGATAAAGCGGTTCAATCCATCAAACTGGTTGAAAGATGCCCAACCGCTGAAATCCAGGTAACGGCGAGGTACACCTGCCAGACCCTGGTAGTGCATGGGCCAGAAAATCAGGTAAGCACCTACCAACGTAATCCAAAAATGGATATAAGCCAGTGTATTATTCAAATAGCGACCATACATCTTGGGGAACCAGTGGTAGATTCCGGCAAACATGCCAAAGAACGCTGAAACACCCATCACAATATGGAAGTGTGCAATTACGAAGTACGTATCGTGCAGGTGAATATCAAGAGTAGAGTTACCCAGGAAGATACCAGTAAGTCCACCTGAAATGAACAGACTCACAAATCCGATAGAGAACAACATACCAGGAGTAAACCGCAGGTTGCCTCTCCATAGGGTCGTTATCCAGTTAAACACCTTTATCGCAGATGGAACCGCAATTAACAATGTCAACAATACGAAGAAGGCACCAAGGAATGGATTCAGTCCGGTTACAAACATGTGGTGTGCCCAAACCAGGAAGGCCAGTACTGCAATCGCGAACATAGAACCAACCATCGCCATATATCCAAAAATGGGCTTACGCGCATTAGCGGACATAACATCCGATACCAGACCCATGGTTGGAAGAATGATAATATATACCTCTGGGTGACCAAGGAACCAGAACAGGTGTTGGTACAGGATCGCACTTCCTCCCTCATTCGGTAATGCTTTCTGAGTAGAGGCCAAAAAGATATCAGAAAGATAGAAACTGGTTCCGGCATGACGGTCAAACAACAACAGAATGAAACCAGACAGCAATACCGGGAAGGATAATACTCCCAATACAGCTGTGAAGAACAATGCCCAGATGGTAAGCGGCATACGGGTCATACTCATACCCTTGGTCCGCATGTTCAAAATAGTGGAAATATAGTTAAGACCTCCTAGCAGCGAAGACACCACGAACAAGGCCATCGCAATCAACCAGAGATCCATACCAATTTTTGATCCTTCTGATGCATCACCTAGTGCACTCAATGGCGGATATACGGTCCATCCACCACTAGCCGGACCTGTTTGAACAAACAGGGAAGAAACCATTACGATACTGGCAATAAAGAAAAACCAATAGCTGAGCATATTCATGAATGGAGAAGCCATATCACGTGCACCCAACTGTAATGGAATAAGGAAGTTGGCAAAGGTACCACTCAAACCAGCTGTCAACACAAAGAATACCAGTACGGTACCATGCATGGTTGTCAGGGCGTAGTAGAATTCAGGCTGGATCTTACCACCTGCTGCCCATTTACCCAGAATATCTTCAAGTATCGGGAATGTTTCATTAGGAAACCCGAGTTGCAGTCGGAAAAGTACCGAAAACAGACCTCCGATAATTGCCCAGATCATACCCGTGATCAGGAATTGCTTGGCAATCATTTTGTGATCCTGGCTGAACACATACTTCGTAATGAAGGTTTCCTTGTGGTGATGACCATGGTGCTCATCATGATGAACCTCATGCGTGGTCATCGCTCCCACCTGCTCGTGCAAATTCACTTCTTGGCTCATAAAAATCTATTTGTTTTTCGGTACGACCTTAATTTGAATTAGACCCTGCAATTTTTGCAGCAGCTGTAACTGTACTGTCTGCCGGTGTTGCTACCGGTACGGCAGGTTTGGTTTCCAGCTCCGGATTTGACATTACATAGTTGGGCTTTTGCTTGGCCAGCCATAACAGATATTCTGCAGGCTCAACCACTTTTACAATTCCCTTCATGGAATAATGTCCCTTACCACACATCTGGTCACAGGAAATTTCATATTCAAAATCAGGATTACCAGTTTTTTCTTTCATCTGCGCCGTGGTATATTTTGGCGTGAACCACATGGTTGTAGGTGTTCCAGGCACTGCGTCCATTTTCATACGGAAATGTGCCAAACCCACATCATGCACCACATCACGACTATTGATGATCAATTTTACAGGTTTACCAACAACCAGGTACATGGCTTCGTTGGTTACTACATCATCATGAGCAGCTTTATCATCCCAGATCAAACCGAGCTGGTTTAACTTGCCCTCATCAATGTTCTTATAATATTTTTTACCAAAAACTTTGTCTTTACCTGGATAACGATAAATCCAGCCAAACTGTTTTCCGGTGATCTCAACCACATTCGCTTCTTTTGGAGCATCACCGGTAATCTTGAACCAGTAATACAAACCAAATCCAACCAGAACAGTCAGGGCGATTGCAGGTATTACAGTCCAGATTACTTCCAGTTTGTTGTTGTGCGGATAGTAAAAGGCTTTTCTGCCTTCCTTATACTGGTATTTGAAAGAAAACCAGAACAGCAGGATCTGCGTGATGATGAATACTACCCCTGTAATGGCGATAGTGATATACAACATCGTGTCAATTTTCTCCCCATGATCAGATGCTGCTTCGCCAAGAATTTTACCCTTGTACAATTCATTGCACCAATACACTCCGATCAGCCCCAGGATCATGAAAGCCAGGAGCAGAAAACCATTAATCTTGTTATTCTGCTCAAAGGTTTTCTTTTCACCTTTCAACACAGATACATATTCGCTGGCTTTTGCGATCTGAAAGACCACTATAAAACCCAACAACAGGATCGCAATGATTAATAATGTTGACATGTCTTATTCCGTGTTTATACAAAGTTTTGAATGAAAGCTTATATGCTATGCTTTTGTTTAATCTTCCTTTTTCTTAAGTATGGTGAATTATACTTTCCTTAAGGAAGGGATGGTTCCGGTTTATCAGGGAATGCTTACTTAATGCATTTCCGGTTGCCCACATGATCAGTCCGATAAATCCGGCCGCCACACCAAAATCAAATAACCCCAATTCCACATGCTCTTTGGATACAGAAGCAATTACCATCTGGTAAAAATCGATCCAGTGACCGAAGATGATCAGCACCGACATGAATACCAGCAAGGTATAGTTACGCTTTGAACTTCTTCTCATCAGTATCAGCAGCGGAGCAATAAAGTTGATGATTAAGTTCAGGAAGAAAATTCCACGATAAGGACCCTGAACACGATGTTTGAAATAAACGGTTTCTTCCGGAATATTTGCATACCAGATCAGCATATACTGACTGAACCACAAGTAGGTCCAGAATACAGAGAATGCAAACATGAATTTACCCAGATCATGTAAGTGCTCCTGGTTTACCAATTCGAGGTAACCCTGGTTCTTCAGGTAGATTACATAAAGTGTAATAAGTGAAATACCAGCAACAAAGGAAGATGCAAACGTATACCAGCTATACATGGTGCTGTACCAGTGTGCATCAATACTCATGAACCATAACCAGGGTACAGTAGACGCAACAGTCAGACCAAACCATACCAGGTAAAGGGATCCCCAGATCGTATTCTTGAAAATGTATTTCTTTCCTTCTTCAGCGCTAAGCGGACCACCGTTGTCAATCTCGCGACTAACAGAACGCATTTTGGCACCCAGGAAAATCCATCCAATCAGCGTGAGGCTGGTCCAAACGATGAAGAATGTTGGATTCAGGAATCCTGTTTTTCCCATCAGGATATGATCGTTTGGATCAGGTGTAATCCAATGGTAAATATGATGCTTGTGACCTACTACAAGCGCTATTAAAATAACACCTGTAATAATTCCGATAGGAATAACTGCTGTAGAAATTGCTTCGGCAACCCTGCGGAAGCTCATTTGCCAGCCACCCATAGCAAGCGTGGTAGCACAGATAAAAAACATCGCAGCATTTACGATCAGCAGAAAATAAACACTGTTATACAGTAATACAGCCCAGAAACGTGCATTCGTATGCTCATCACCCGTGCCATACATAAAATATCCTACAAGGATGGAAACCAATCCCACCGCCATCAGAATCAACGACCACATCTTGTACTTGGCAGGTATTTCAAATTGCTCTCTGAAAGACATTCTCAAAAATTTATCGTTTGGTCAAATTGGTTTTTATTTCATCGCAGTTGCAGTGCCGGCAGGAGCAGCAGCAGCTGTACTGTCGGTAGCAGCAGCTCCCGGGGTTTCTCCATTTTGTTTCATACGTATATACTGCACCATCATCCAACGTTGCTTCGGTGTCAGGTGTGAAGCATAGGACCCCATCAGGTTCTTTCCATACGTGATGGAATGAAAAATGGTACCATCTGCCATCTTTTTGATTTCATCAGAAACAAGATTCTTAGGGGCCAGCGGATAAGGTCCTTTTCCATCATTGTATAAAGGTCCATTGCCATCCAGTTTGGTACCGTGACAAATACCACAATTGATCAGGTACAATCTCTCGGTTTCTGTATATTCTTCCTCTGTCAATTTGGTAGTCATTGGATTGGTGAGCGCTGCGGAAGTCACATAGGTGCCAGTTGTGTCTTTTAACATCCGGTAAATTACTTCTTCGCCTCGGGCAACAGTTCCTGCTACCGGTTCGGCATTGTAATTAATACCTTCAGCCTGCAACTCCCGGTTGTCATTGTAAGTCTCTACAGCGCGGCTATATGCCATGTCAGGCATGTAAATCTTACCTGGTGTGCGCTTCACGTCGCTACAGCTGCTGAAAGCCACTGCACCGAAAACTACCGCTATGATGGATTTCTTATTCATGCTTCTTGACTTCTTCTAGGGTTATGCTAAACTATTTTCTGATGGCGTACTATACAGTTTTTGCTCCTTAGCATACCTGCCAAGCCACCAGCCATCTTCTGCTTCCTGAACATTGATCTCTTTTGCACCAACAGATTCCAGAAATGCTTTGGCATCCGCCTCATTAGTTCTGGATGTACATTCCAATACCATCACAAACAAATCATCAGTAGCGCGCGCATGGAAATGATGCTTCTTTACGAAAGGAGCGAGCTGACAGAGATAGCAAAATGTCAGCACCATGCCCACAGCAGAAAATAAAACGGTTAATTCGAACGTAATGGGAATAAAAGCAGGCAGCGGGAAATGTGGCTTACCACCAATATTCAAAGGCCAGTCTTTATTGAATACCCAGCTCATGAAAGTCAGGGCAGTTGTGGTGCCAGTGATACCATAAATAAAACCCGCTGTGTGCAAACTAGTATCCCGTAATCCCATAGCCTGATCAAGTCCGTGAATAGGAAAGGGAGTGTACACATCATGAATTTTATAGCCGGCCTTACGAACCTTCTTCACTGCAGGAAAAAGGACTTTTTCGTCATCAAAGCATCCAACTACGAATTTCTTTTTTGCCATTTTTATTCGAATTCTTTGTTGTTAATTTTTTTCGTCTCACTTCTCACGTCTGACGTCTCACATCTGACGTCTCACTTCCTAATGGTGCGCATGCTCATGTGTGAAATGCTCCACTGTAGCTTTTTCTTCCTCGCCCATATTGTCTTTGTAGCTTTCGCCATTTTTCTTCAGGATATGTTTGATCTCAGCGATCGCAATAACCGGGAAGTATTTGGCAAATGCGAAGAAGCAGGTAAAGAACAATCCAAACGTACCAAGGTAAAATCCGACCTCCCATACTGACGGAGTATAGTAGGTACTCCAGCTACTGGGCAGGTAATCGCGATAAATGGATGTAACGATGATTACGAAACGCTCAAACCACATACCTACGTTCACAATGATACTCATGAAGAACGTGAAGATGATATTTCTTCTCAGTTTGCGGAACCAGAAGAACTGGGGAGCGATTACGTTACAGCTCATCATCAGCCAGTAACTCCAGGCATATGGGGTACTCAGGTCATAACGGTTTTTGAACGCCGCCATTTCATATGGGTTCTGACCATACCAGGAGATAAACAACTCAGTGATATAAGCAATACCCACGATGGAACCGGTCAGAACAATTACTTTGTTCATTACCTCGATATGTTCCATGGTAATATAATCGTTCAGGTTCAGCACCTTTCGGGTAATGATCAGCAGTGTTTGTACCATCGCAAATCCAGAGAAGATCGCACCCGCAACAAAGTAAGGCGGGAAGATCGTGGTATGCCATCCGGGAATTACTGAAGTAGCGAAGTCGAAGGATACGATGGTGTGTACAGAAAGTACCAGTGGTGTACTCAAACCAGCCAGTACAAGAGAGAGGGCTTCATGACGCTGCCAGTGTTTGGTAGAACCGGTCCAACCGAATGAAAGCACCCCGTACAGATTTTTTCTCCACTTTACTTTGGCACGATCCCGTACAGTTGCCAGATCAGGTAACAAACCAGCATACCAGAAAAGCAGGGATACCGTAAAGTAGGTTGAGATCGCAAATACGTCCCACAAGAGTGGTGAGTTAAAATTCACCCACAAAGGACCGCGACTGTTAGGATATGGCAGTACAAAGAAAGCCATCCATACACGACCCATGTGGAAGATGGGGAACTGGCCCGCACACATTACCGCAAAAATCGTCATCGCTTCTGCCGCACGGTTTACACCGGTACGCCATCCCTGGCGGAAAAGCAGCAGGATCGCGGAGATTAGGGTACCCGCGTGACCGATACCAACCCACCACACGAAGTTGGTGATATCCCAACCCCATCCAATGGTCTTGTTCAGGTTCCATTCCCCGATACCGTAAACCACTTCACGATATACAGAATAAACCCCAAATAACAACAGTAATACAGAGATGGTAAAACCGATCTTCCATAACCTGGATGGAGCCGCTTCAATTGGCCGAACGATGTCTTCTGTTACATCGTGATAAGTCTTAGCACCTGTTACCAGTGGCTCTCTAACTTGCGATTCGTATCTTAATAATGCCATATCGTATAAGCATTTAGCGTCGGCTCTAACCCCTTCGCTTGTTGGTTTTTATAAGTTCAGTTTCTTCTTTCTACAACTTTCTTTTCGTTCCCACTTCTCACTTCTTACTTCTCACTTCTTACTTCTTAATGGTGTCCTCCTTCCGCTGCATGTCCACCCTCATTCATAAAATGAGGTTTTCCATACTGCTCATGCGCACTAATTTCACCGGTATTCCGAACCTTGGCCAGGTAGCTCACATTCGGTAATACGTGGATTTGCTCCTGCACATAGAAGAGACGGTTTTTGTTATCAGCGCGGTGTTTGGATACTGCACTTTCAGCATTGTTCACATTACCGAATACTATCGCATCGGCAGCGCAAGCCTGCTGACAGGCGGTTTTAACATCACGATCTTCCAATGGGCGACCAGCTTTCTTCGCAGCCAGTTTGCCTTCCTGGAGACGCTGAACACAGAAAGAACATTTTTCAATTACACCACGGCTACGAACAGTAACATCCGGATTCAGTACCATGCGGGTCAGGTCATCGTTCATCATCAGGATCACATCATTCTCACCCTTACCGCCTACCATATTGTCTCCGAAACTGTCTGCTCCGGTATAGTCAGCCCAGTTGAAGCGACGTACTTTATACGGACAGTTATTCGCGCAATATCTGGTACCGATACAACGATTGTAAGTCATCTGGTTCAAACCCTCAGAACTGTGGTTGGTTGCAGCAACCGGACAAACGTTCTCACAAGGAGCATTATCACAGTGCTGGCACATCATCGGTTGAAACACTGTCTGGATGCTGTTCGGATCATTAGGATCACCAGCGAAATAGCGGTCAATACGCAACCAGTGCATATCATGCGCACGCAAAACTTCAGGCTTACCAACAACTGAAACGTTGTTCTCTGCTGTACAGGCAACCACACAGGCACCGCAACCATAACAACTGTTCAGGTCAATGCTCATACCCCACTTGATACCCGGCTTATCGAATACAGGATAAATAGTACCATCCTTCTCGTAATTCTCCAATCCACCCCAGGGCTCAAGCTCTTTCGCACGGGCATCCAGGATCTTGGTTGGATTTTTAGTATAATCAGCCAGCGTGATTTCTTTGACCACCTCGTAACGACCCTCATAAGAGCTATGCGTTTGCGTGGTGGCAATTTTATATTCACCAGCAGTTTTCTCAACCGTAACCGCTGCAGTATTCAGAACCGTTGTACCATTGGAAACGGCAAACTTATATGCGTTTTTACCCACTCCGGCTGCTGCCCTGCCGATAGCTTCTGCACGACCATAACCAACAGCCAGTGCAACTGTATCAGCCTGCATACCCGGAATGATCAAAACCGGTAATTCTTCTTCTTTATTGCCCAGCTTTACTTTTACAACCGGCTTCTTGGGAAAAGCTTCGTACTCATCCGCCTGGGTTGGGTTGGTAATGTCTATATTAAACATGCTCTTACCCAACGCAGGTGAAACCATCAGGTAGTTGTCCCAGGTAGCACGTGTAATTGGATCAGGTGTTTCCTGTAACCAGGGGTTGTTCGACTGACGGCCATCTGTAAACGTAGCTTTCTGGTATATAACCAGTTCAGTTCCACTGGATTTTTTTGCTGATCCTACCGCAGCAACTGCAGCAGCTACAGATCCGCCATTAAAGCTCGGGAAGCCCATTATCATGGCAGGTGATTCCACCACGCCATCCTGAAGCGCTTTCAGATAGGTATTTTCACCACCCAAACGGGTTGTCCAGAAGTTTTTGAAATAATCAGCATAGATTACCGCACTACCGCTCCATTTCAGAAGGTTATCCTGCCACTGTCTTGTCTTAAACAAAGGCGCAATGGTCGGCTGCAGCATGCTGATGTAACCAGCTTTTTGCTCCGCATCACCCCAGCTTTCCAGGTAATGGTTAGCTGGCAATACATATTTGCAGAGCTCAGTGGTTTCATCCATTTTTTCATTGAAAGAAACGGATACCCGCACTTTTTTCAATCCGGCAATGAACTTTTCCGCATCGAAATAGTCGTATGCAGGATTCACATCGTATACTAATACCGCACCCACAGATCCGGCATTCATTTCTTCTACCAGTTTAGCAAACTCGGCATCGATACCTGCCTTGTTCTGCAGTTTGCTAACAAGATCAATGGTTGTTCCATAAGACCCAACCGCATCATTGATCGCATTCACGATCAGCTGAACATTCACGTCGTTGCTACCAGCTACTACAAGCGCCTGGCCTTTGTTGGCAGCCAGGTCTTTCGCAGCCTGCTCGATTCCCTTTTTCAGTGCAGCATCGCTGATACCAGCAGCACCCTGACCATTGATAGCAGAAAGTAAAGCTGCAGCTACAACACCAATTTCAGAAGGACGATGGGTAAAACGCTCATCAGCATTTGCACCGGTCATGCTAAGCATGGATTCAAACTGATAATGCTTGCTCATGGATGGATTTTTGGGATCCACCTTACGACCGCGGGTATATCCATGCTGGAATTCAACAGGATTCAGCCAGGTTCCCAGGAAATCAGCACCCAGACTCACAATTACCTTTGCTTTGTCAAATGCATAAGAGGGAATCATGCGGCTTCCAAAACTAGCTTCATTGGCCAGCAGCATACCACTGTAAGAAATACCATCATATTGAACATGACGGGATCCGGGATATTTCGCCAGGAACTCTGCAATTACAGCTTTGGAGGAAGGAGAGTTAACAGTGCTGGTTAAGAGTACAACAGGTGCACCATTTAAACCGGCCAGTGCTTCGCCCACCATTTTATCAAAAGCATCAAATGTGCTTACTTCTTTTTTGTCGGCCATCGGGAAACGCAGACGAGCCGTATCATACAGGTCGAGTACAGATGCCTGCACCTGCGCGGTGGTAGCACCTTTTGACCAGCTTGACAATTCGTTTCCTTCAATCTTAATCGGACGTCCGTCACGAACCTTTGCCACAACAGGAATCGCATTACCACCCGCTACATACGTTGTAGCATAATAGTTAGGTACTCCCGGAATAGCATCAACCGGACGGTTAACAAATGGGATCGCCTTTTTTACAGGCATTTCACAACTTGCAGCTACTGCTGCTGCAGCTGTGCTGAAACCAACGTATTTAAGGAAGTCGCGGCGAGGAGTGGTGGCAGAACCCAGCCCTTTGTCATCGAATCCTTCAAAGGGTAACTCTTCTTTGAACTCATCCTGTGCATTTTGCTGATGTGCTGCTGAGTTGTTCAACTCTCCGAAACTTTGCCAGTACTTTTTTTGCTCCATATACCAAACCCCGGAAGGGGTGCTGATTTTGGTGATAAAAAATGGTTTATTGAGATGCTATTCTATTAATAGTGACATTTCTGACACTCAGTACCGCCGATGCTTTCAACGGTTACACTATCCATCTTTCCACTCTTAAGATCATTGTGGAATTTTTCGTAAATGCTGTAGAACTTGTTGTCTTCAAACTGCACTTTGGTTTCCCTGTGACAGTTTATACACCAGCCCATGCTCAGATCAGAATACTGATATACTTCACCCATATTCTGGATATCACCGTGACAAGTCTGACAGGCAACTTTTCCTGCTTTAACGTGCTGAGCGTGGTTGAAATATACATGGTCAGGCAGGTTGTGAATCTTCACCCACTCGATCGGCTTGGGCTCGTTCACATATTTCTTTTGATCCGGGTCCCAGCCTGTATAAGAATAAAGCTTTTTGATTTCTGCAGTACCATCTACTTCCGTTCCATCTTCTCTGTACAATTTTTCACCGGCGTATTCATTAATTGCCATGTGACAGTTCATACAGGTATTCAATGAAGGAATATTGGCATGTTTGCCTTCCTGGGCACCACTGTGGCAGTACAGACAGTTGATCTGGTTGGTACCTGCATGCACTTTGTGTGAATAATAAATAGGTTGTTCAGGCTGATAATCCTTGGAGCGACCCAGACCTACCGCACCCTGAATGGTATAATAACCACCAACTATAAAGAGTACCACCGCAAACAGTGCGATGTATGCTTTGTTACGATAGAATGGAACCGGCTCATAGGAAGGAATACCTTCTTTTTCATCACTGAGGCGCTTCAGGTTAGAGTTTACCTGCAGCAATACCAGCACGATAATCGCCAGGATCAGTGTTAACACGCCGAATATCAGGGAGTTATCATTTTCAGCTGCAGCTGCTTGTACACCAGCTTCACCAGTTCCTGTGGCAGCCCCAGGTGCTGGCACAGAATTAATATAGGTAATCATTGCACCGATCTCCTCATCCGTCAGGTTCGGGAAGAGGTTCATCGCTGTTTTATTCCAGGCTGCGTAAAGATCAGTAAAGTATTTATTACCGGTTGCCAGCACTGCCTGGTTGTTACGAATCCAGTCGTACAGCAGTTTCTTATCCGGAACACGCTCCTCGATACCAGCCAAAGCCGGACCAGTAAGATTTTTATGAACCGCGTGACAGGAAGCACAGTTCTGCTGAAACAAAGCCTTTCCATCCTGTGCAAATACGCCCTGATCGAAACAAAGCACGGTCAAAACTGAAAGAATGAGTGCTACTCTCTGCAAGATCGATCTATAGTGAATCATAAGCTGGAAATATCGTTGGTAATGTTAAAATGCCTCAATTCGGGGGCAAAAATATGACACGTTATTGACAATCTATCAACATCTCTGATTTTTTTTTAGCCGCGCGGGGCTTGCTTTTCAACGAATTGTGCAATTTTTCAAATGGTAATTACTTGCCATTCGTAAACGCTTTTGTTCAAGTTATTCCAGTTTCTTTGCAGCATGTTTGAAAAGCTTCAGAAGAAGTGGAAGGTCAACGGATGGCAATTGCTCGCCATCTTATGCACCTTTGCCATTGGAGGCAGTCTGACTGGTATTGTCGGCCGCAAAATCCTGCAACAGCTTCCGGAAGTACATCCTGTCGGCTGGACTATCTTATATATTATTACCATGACCCTGATCTGGCCCCTGATGGTAGTCCTGGTCAGCATCCCCTTCGGTCAATACCCCTTTTTCAAAAATTATTTATCCCGAATCTTCCAAAAGATGACAAACACCCCCTCTTCCATTCCCCCCTCCTCCAATCCTCCATCTTCCATTCCTCCCTTTTCAATTGCCATCTTCGCTTCCGGCACAGGATCCAACGCCCAGAAAATAATTGAACATTTCCGCAACCATCCCTCCATTCGGGTAGCCCTGGTTGTGAGTAATAAGGCCACTGCCGGCGTACTGGACAAAGCTGCATCAGCCGGTATTCCAACCTTGCTCATTGATAAAGAACGTTTTTTCCGGGGCGATGGCTTTGTGCCAGAACTGACCACCCTCGGAATCGACTTCATCGTACTGGCAGGATTCCTATGGAAAGTGCCGCCCACTTTAATTCAAGCCTATCCCTCCCGGATGATCAATATCCATCCTGCCCTGCTGCCCAAGTATGGTGGCAAGGGCATGTATGGTAACTTTGTTCATGAAGCTGTCATCGCGGCAGGAGAAAAAGAATCAGGAATAACCATCCATTATGTGGATGAACAATACGACCATGGTGGTACCATCTTCCAGGCCAGCTGCCCGGTATTTCCGGAAGATACCCCGGAAACCCTGGCCAATCGAATTCATACACTCGAACATCAGCACTTCCCTGCTGTTATTGAATCTGTAATTCTTAGCAAACTCGTTAAAAATCAATCCTCCTGATATAATTTTCAGGTTTTGGTTGTACCCTTGTAACCCTGGATGAACTGGTTCGGTTCCATATTAGTATTGCTTTGCCTCCTCCTGGCAAATCTCCTGCAAGCCCAGGTGCGGGTAAGCGGCACTGTATATGAAATGAATAAGCTGTTTCCAATGGGTTCGGTTAGCGTACTAACAAGCAGCGGCAAAGGAACTGTTACAGATTCTTCCGGGCGTTACAGCATCGTTGTCAACGAAAAAGATTCTATTTATTTCTCTTACCTGGGAAAAGCTACCCCAAAATATGCCGTAAGCAATATACAGTCGCTCTCCCAATTCGATATATCACTTCACGTCAACGTCACCACCCTTCGCGAAATCAGGGTGATGCCCAAGGACTACCGCATCGATAGTATGCAGAATCGCCAGGATTACGCAAAAGTGTTTGACTACAAAAAACCTGGTCTGTCCCTGTCTTCCGCCAACCCTGCTTCCGGCAACTTTGGTGTAGGACTTGATATCAATGAACTGATTAACATGTTCCGTTTCCGGCGAAACAGGAGCATGGCTGCTTTCCAGGATCGCCTCCTAGTGGAAGAGCAGGATAAATATGTTGCCTACCGTTTTTCCCGCGCCAAAATTATCAAGATAACCGGCATTACAGGCCCCGACCTGGATACCTTCTATCGCTACTATGCCCCCCCTTATGAAGCAGTGGTAGCCGCCTCAGAGTATGAATTACTCGAGTACATGAAGAAAGCCGGAGAACAATACAAAAGGATTCGTGCCATGGGTGGAAAAATTTCGGGCAGAAAAGAAGACAACTGGTGGGAATAATACGGCTATTTTTAGGTTGAAAATCAACTCCCATGCGCCGAATATTTTTTGCGGTACTTGCCTCCTGCCTGCTAACAGCCAACCCAGCTTCAGCACAACAAGCTTCCCGCAATTTTCTGAAAGACAGTCTGGATTCCTATGTTCAGAAAGCCATGCAGGCCTGGAAGATTCCAGGTGTTTCCATTGCAGTTGTGAAAAATGGGGAATGGCTGGTAGTAAAAGGATATGGTGTAAAAACAGCCGGCAGCAATGCTACCGTTGATGAACACACGCTGTTTGGAATTGGTAGTAATACCAAGGCTTTTACCGGCACTGCCCTTGCCATGCTGGAATCGCAGGGCAAACTTTCACTCGACGATAAAGTAAAAAAATGGATTCCCGATTTCCAGGTCTATGATACCTGGGTTACCAAAGAACTTACCATCCGTGATCTGGTCAGTCACCGTATGGGTTATGAAACCTTCCAGGGTGATTTCATGTATTTTGATTCCGATCTCAGCTACCAGGAGGTCAAAGAAAAATTTGGCCTGGTTAAACCGATGTACGGTTTTCGCTCCCGCTGGGGTTATACCAATGCAGGGTTTGCCATCGCAGGAGAAATTATTCAGAAAGCAAGCGGCCAGTCATTCGGAGAATTTATTACCACACAAATTTTTCAACCCATCGGGATGAAAAACTCCATTGCTAACTCTAACCAGTATGCGAAAGCGCCAAATATTGCAGCTGCCCATACTGTTACGGAAGGAGTACTAAAAAAAGTTGCCTATGGAAACCTGGATAATATGGCACCCGCAGGTGCCATTGCTTCAAGTGCCTATGATATGGGACTCTGGGCTCAGACATTACTAAACAGGGGCGAACTAAACGGCAAACGAATTCTTTCTGCGTCTGCAGTACAGACACCTATGGAACCTCATTCCATACTGGGTAGTGGCGGACATCCCTTTAACCGCGCACATTTTTATTTGTACGGGCTGGGTTGGCTCTTACAATCGTATGAAGGCAACAAATTGGTGGAACATACCGGCGGCGTAAATGGTTTTGTTACCAGCTTTACCTTGATTCCGGAAGAAAATATCGGGATCGTTGTACTGACCAATACAGATGCCAACGGATTTTTTGAAGCCATGAAATGGGAATTGGTGGATGCCTGCCTTGGACTCCCTTTCCGCGATTACAATTCGATGGCTTTACAACAACAGGAGCAACACGAAAAAAGAGCAGCCGCTACGCTTAAGGAGAAAAGGGATTCAATAGCATTAAAGCTTACGCCGCAGTTACCACTTACTGCATTTGCCGGAACCTATCAGCATGAGGTTTATGGGAAAATGACCCTTCAACTGGAAAAAGGTCAGCTGGTTGCCCGCTTTGAACATCACCCGGGACGTTTTGCGACACTCGGTTCCTTGGGAGGTACCCGTTTTTTTGCAAGCTTCAATGATCCCCTCTTCGGCAACAAAGTATGGCCTTTTAGCATCAGTGATGGCAAAGTAAAATCTGTTACTGTCACCGTTTCTGATTTCATTGAATTTACTTCTTACGAATTCTACAAACAATAGACGAATATGGAACAACTTGTATTGGGTATTGGAACCCGACTTCAACACACACAATTCGGTCCCGGAGTAATAGTAGGCCTCCGGTATGCAACCTACCTGATCTCCTTTATCCATCATGGAATAAAAGAAATTGATAAAACCGACGAACAGCTGGAAGAAATCATTCCTGAAAATGTATCCGAAGAAATAGAAACGCATTCTGAAGTCGAAAAATCGCTCCTGAAAATTCTTCGCTTATGGAATGGCGTTAGTGAGGTCGTTCCTCTTGGAGACCGCTGGAAAAATGGTACGATGATCCTTCAGCCAGGAGACCCATCCCTCAAGGCCAAAGAAGTTCCCATAGAGGTATTCTTCCATAAAATTGTAATGTTGCGCGACCGCTTACGGGTAATGGAACAACAGATCAACGCACATAAAGTGCTGACCGACGAAGAGAAGATCAACCTGCAGCAATATGTTACCCGGATCTATGGCAGCCTGACCACCTTCAATGTGCTTTTCAGAAACAAAGAAGACTGGTTTATAGGCGACAAAAGTTCCGATTAACTATCAGGCCTTTTTAGTGGGACAGGTATTCAATCCAAGCAAGGTATAAAGCGGACAAAATCCAACCAGACTGGTCAGGATAAATACGCCTCCAACAATTGCAAGGATCAATCCTAAGGTGCCGGTTACAGTGCCGGAAAAATAAAGATATCCCAATACTACTGCTACCAGTACGCGGATAAGCCGGTCAGTACCACCCATGTTCTTTTTCATATACTATGTTTGAACAGTGAAATTAACCGGATAAAAACACCAATTTACTGATGCAGGTCAGGTTGGCTTGTGAGTTTTATCCACTCCCCAACCTTAGCATGCCACGGATTTGGTATATTAAAGGTATAATTTGCCATATGCACCTTTCTTCTATCTCATTCTTCCGTTTTTTGTTTACCACCTTGGTTTTGCTAACCTGTTCACTTTGGCTTCCTGCGCAAAAAAACCTGCATGAGAAAAGTATAGTGGTAGACACCCATAATGATGTGCTTTCCAGTGCAACCCTGAAAGGATTGAATATTGAAGAGGACCTGAGTGGCAAAACGCATAGCGACCTGGAGCGTTTTCGAAGAGGTGGAATTGATATTCAGATCTTTTCCATTTTCTGCGATGAACGATTTGGTAAAGGAGCTGCCTTTGCGCACGCTCTCCGGGAAATTGATTCACTGGATGCGATTGTAGCCCGGAATCCGCGTAAAATGATGCTGGTAAATTCTCCAGCAGACCTTAGAATGGCTGTTAGAAAGAAAAAACTGGGAGCCATGAAAGGTGTGGAAGGTGGTCATATGATTGAAGATAAAATGGAATACCTGGATAGCCTCTATCATCGGGGAGCCAGGTACCTGACGCTTACCTGGAATAACTCCACTTCCTGGGCGAGTTCAGCCTGGGATGAAACTTATTACGACCGGCAGCAACCAACACCCATCGAAAAAAAGGGACTTAATGATTTTGGCAAACAGGTCGTACGAAGAATGAATGAACTGGGTATGATGATTGACCTTAGCCATGTAGGGGAACAAACCTTCAATGATGCAATCGCCGTTTCTACCAAACCAGTGATCGTTTCTCACAGTTGTGTGTATGCGCTTTGTCCTGTTCCTAGGAATCTGAAAGATGAACAAATTCGCACAATTGGGAAAAATGGTGGTGTTATCTTCCTGAATTTTTATGCAGGTTTCCTGGATAGCACCTATAACCGCAATAAGGCAGATTTTATCAATAAACACCAACCCATTGTGGATTCTCTGCTTCAACAAAAAATGCCTGCCTACGAAATTGACGGTTATCTTAGTAACCGGTTTCCCGAAGAAGCAGAAGCGCTCCGGCCTTCTATGAATATTTTACTCGATCACCTGGATTATATAGTTCGAATGATTGGTGTGGACCATGTCGGACTTGGCTCTGATTTTGATGGCATTGAACTGGCTCCCCAGGATCTGGATGGTGTGGAAGATATGCCGAATATTACCTCTGCATTGCTGGTACGCGGTTACAGCAGGCAGGATATCAGAAAGATACTGGGCGGCAATTTTATACGTGTCTTCAAAGCCGTAAGTAAATGACATGAGAATTTTATGGAAGTATCTCCAGCCCTACCGGGGTTGGGTTTTTTTAGCACTCGGGCTGGCAGCACTGGCACAGGTGCTCGCCCTCTACGATCCGGTTATATTCGGAAAAGTCATAGATACCTATGCGCTTAACCCGGATAATCTCTCTGAAAAGGAAAGGACCAATGGTGTTATCTGGCTGCTCCTGCTTGCTATCGGCGTAGCTTTACTGGCACGCATTGCTTCCACTTTTAAAGACTATGTGGTACGCCTGGTCGTGCAGAAATTCGGGATGCAAATCTTCAATGATGGCCTTCGGCAAACCCTTCGCCTTCCTTATGACGGATTTGAAGACCAAAGCAGTGGTGAAACCCTTTCCAAACTGCAGAAAGTGCGTACTGACACAGAACGATTTATCAACTCCTTTATCAATATCCTGTTTTCAACCCTGGTTGGAATGGGATTTCTTATCTGGTATGCCATCACCAAACACTGGGCACTGATACCGGTATTTTTAATTGGGGTGTTATTGCTGGGCGGACTCACATCATTGCTTAGCCGAAAAATAAAAATGATCCAGCGCCAGGTCGTACGTCAGACCAATATCATGAGTGGCAGCATAACCGAATCCATCCGAAACATTGAACTGGTGAAAAGTCTTGGGCTAACCTATTCCGAGATCAGGCGCCTGCGCGATAAAACACAAAAGATATTTGATCTGGAAATGATGAAGAACAGGAAAGTGCGTACCCTTTCCTTTTTCCAGGGAACCACACTGAACCTGCTCAAACAATCCATTCTCTTCATCCTGCTCTGGCTCATCTTCCGGAATGTATTAACTACGGGAGAATTGATTTCGATGCAGTTTATTTCAACAGCTATCATCGGACCTTTGCAGGATCTGGGCAATATCATTCTTCAGTATCGCGAAGCGGAAGCCTCCCTGCAGGTATTCAACCAACTCATGCTGAAAGAGCCCGAATACCGCCCCGAAGAACCAATCGATATTCAGGCTATTGAAGAACTGGAATTCGACCGCGTCAGCTTCCGTCACCGGAATGCAACACAAAAGGCAGTGGATGATATCAGTTTCCGCGTAGGTCTTGGACAAACCATTGCATTTGTTGGACCCTCCGGTTCCGGAAAATCCACCCTGGTAAAACTGTTGGTCGGACTCTATTCACCCGTTGAAGGTGATATCCGGATTGATGGAATTTCGGTCAGGCAACTCCGTTATAACCGGGTTCGGCGGCAACTTGGCTTTGTAACACAGGAGACCCAGATGTTTTCCGGCACCATTCGCGACAATATGCTCTTTGTTAAACCGGACGCCACAGATGAACAGATCTTTGATGCAATGGGAAAAGCATCCTGCCTCAACCTGGTAACCAATTCGCCTAAAGGTCTTGATACTGTCCTGGGTGAAGGTGGTAAACGTGTTTCAGGGGGAGAAAAACAACGACTCGCCATTGCCCGGGCCCTGCTTCGTGAACCCAGGTTATTGATCTTTGATGAAGCTACTTCAGCACTTGATTCCATCACCGAAGAAGAAATAACAGACACGATCCGGGAGATTTCTGCTACCAATAAACAGATGACCATCCTGATTGCTCACCGGCTTTCTACGATCATGCATGCCGATACCATCTTCGTGCTGGAGAAAGGAAAGATTACCGAAAAGGGCAAACACCAGGAATTACTGGAACAAAAAGGACTTTATTACGCCATGTGGAGGCAACAAATTGGTGAACGCGATCCAATAGTTCCCGTTAAGGAGCTTGCCCTGGAAGAGCCCGATGAAGATGCTATCAATACCGCAACAGACGATCCACTGTTGTAGCCAGTCTTGCTTTCGCCAGGAAGTTTTTCTCCAGCTCGAGATTAAAGGGAACAGGAGTATCAAGGGACGCGCAACGTAATACAGGTGCATCCAGCAATTCAAAACAATGTTCTCCTATCCAGGCACTGATCTCTCCTCCAATACCTCCGGTCAGGGTATCTTCATGCAGCACAATCACCTTACCGGTACGCATAACCGAAGCCCTGATAGCATCATAATCAAGTGGTAACAAACTCCTGAGATCTACTATGTCGATACTTAATTCCGGATGCTGCTCTGCATATTCTTTTGCCCAGTGCACTGCTGCTCCATAAGTAATGATACTCAGATCACTACCCTCCTGTACGATCCTGGCTTTACCAATTGGAACGGTGTAATAAGCTTCAGGAACTTCTCCACTTATACTTCTATACAACGCCTTGTGTTCAAAAAACAAAACAGGATTCGGATCCGCAAGGGAAGCTAATAACAAGCCCTTCGCATCTTCCGGAGTTGAGGGATACACAATTTTTAATCCGGGAGTATGTACAAACCAGGCCTCATTACTCTGACTGTGAAAGGGCCCCGCACCTACACCAGCACCTGTAGGAAGCCTTACCACCACATCGGCATGCTGCCCCCAGCGGTAATGAATTTTAGCCAGGTTATTAACGATCTGGTTTAATCCCACACTCACAAAATCAGCAAACTGCATTTCAACCATCGACTTGAACCCTTCGAGCGATAGCCCAAGTGCTGCGCCCAGAATGGCACTTTCACATAGTGGTGTATTTCGAACTCTTTCCTTGCCAAACAGCTCCACAAATCCTTCTGTAATCTTAAAGGCCCCGCCGTAATCAGCAATATCCTGCCCCATCAGTACCAGGTTGGAATGCGCTTCCATGCCAGCTTTCAACCCATCTTGAATGGCATCAATAAAGCGTATCGTCCGGGAACTTGAAAATTTGTGTACTGTTTCAATGTCTTTATCAGTACCAGCTTCGGGAACCGGTGCATACACATCTTCCAGCTCTTCTGTTGTTACCGGAACAATTGGTCCGCCCAGCTCCGCTCTTGTCAATTCGGATTCTATTTCCGCCTTCAAAGACGCTTTTACCTGCTCCATATGGGAGTAGGTTAATATCCCTTCCAGTAAGAGCCATTCCTCAAATTTTTTTACGGGATCTTTCTCTGCCCATTGCACAAATAATTCCGGTGGTACATATTTGGTACCACTGGCTTCCTCATGTCCCCGCATCCGGAAGGTCATACATTCAATCAAATAAGGTTTCTGCTCCCGGATACAGTATTCACGCACGCCTTTAATAGTATCATACACCGTCAGGAGATTATTTCCATCAATACATACTCCTTCCATGCCATAGCCCTTAGCCCTTTGTACAAGTGTTTCACATCGATATTGTTCAGCAACCGGCGTACTGAGTCCATACCCATTATTCTCAATGATGAAAATCACGGGCAGATCCCATACTGCAGCAACATTCAGCGCCTCATGGAAATCACCTTCACTCGTGCCACCATCACCTGTAAAACTGAGACTTACTTTATCCTCACGGCGAAGTTTATGCGCCAATGCAACTCCATCGGCGATACTCAATTGGGGTCCCAGATGCGAGATCATGCCACAGATATGGTGTTCTCCTGATCCAAAATGAAAACTCCTTTCTCGACCCTTGCTATACCCTTCTTTTTGTCCCTGCCATTGCATGAATAATTTATGGAGCGGCATGCCACGTGTTGTAAATATCCCCAGGTTACGATGCAGGGGCATCACCCATTCATCGGGCTGCAATGCCAGTGCTGCTCCAACAGAAATTGCTTCCTGACCAATTCCACTGAACCATTTGCTAATCCTACCCTGCCGCAACAGTACCAGCATCTTCTCTTCGATCATACGTGGCCGTAAGATTGCCAGGTAAAACCTCAACAGCTCCTCATCGGACAAAGCCTTTCGATCAAATTGCATACACTAGGATTTACGTTCATCAGAACCCTGTAACAGGGAGCTCGTAACAGATAACAGAATACTGAATAACAATGCCCACCAGAACCCGTCAACTTTGAAACCATCCACGAGCTTCGCAGCCAGCAATATAATAACCGCATTTATCACCAGCAGGAACAAACCCAGTGTGATGATCGTAATCGGGAAAGTCAGTATTACCAGTATGGGCTTTACCAAAGTATTTAATAAGGCAAGTACCAGGGCCAGAATCAAAGCAGCAATAAAGGAGTCCATATGCACCCCGGGAAGCAAATAGGATAATCCAAATGCCACCAGCGCGGTGATCAGCAATCGGGTCAGGAAATTCATACCAGTTGTTTTGTTGAAGTTAATCAAAAAAACAAGCTCCATTTAATCCGCGCAAAGAAAGGGGTACCGGGCGTGTAATGAATTTCTGTAACCGGAGCAGCCTCATTTCGTAACCGCGATTCGGTTTCAAACTGGGCTTCTCTCCATTCTGTATCAAAGAGATTTTCAACCTGTAGTCCCAACGCCCATTTGCTACGGGTATAGTTAATGAGCAAATCATTTACAAAATAACCCTGGGCCTGGATGGAATTGTCTTCATTAGCCGGACGATCCTTCATATACCGGTAGCGCCAGTTGAGGTCAAGCCGCTTAACCGGACTAACCGATATGCCTCCTGTACTGGTAAGTGATGGAGCAAGGGGGATAAAATCGTTCCCTTTGGCTTCTTCAATCGCTCTTGCTTTTGCATAATTAATATCAGCATCCAGGTAAAGCCAACTGAAAGGTTGATATCTTATTCCCAGTTCAGCACCCAGCCGGCGGGTTTTGCCGGATGGTTCTACAATCGCCGCATCTCCTACATATACAAACTCCTGCTCCATATACAGATACCAGATCGCGGGCTGCACTAAAAATTTAGGATGAAGCTTGATAATTGCACCCAGGTCTGCACCATATGTTGCAGGTAATATTTCACGGCCCTGCTGTGCCACTACCACCCGTGTATCATTGGAATGGAATCCTTTACCCATCTTCAGGTAGCCCTGCCAGTTAGCATGGGGGGTATAGACCAGGTTCAACTTTGGGCTAAGTATTGTTTTTTGTGCCGCCTGGGTACTGTACACCGGCTGCAGTTTATCTACATAATTGAAAATAAAATGATCGAGCCGGATACCCGGAATTACCTTCCAGTGGCCTTTTCTCCACTCTGCTGATCCATACAAAGAGGCATTGGTCTGATCAATATCACCCAATGCAAAATACTCCAGAACTTCTTTTCGCTGCAGGGTATGACTCAATTGAATATCTCTCACCGCATCATTCCGCAACCCCATACCGGCTGTTAAAACCCAGTCAGCCTTGTCACCAAAAAGTTGCTTTGTATAACGGTGATCCATACCGTAAATCTTTCTTTTTTCGGATTGATGAATCTGGTCGCCGTTTACAGGATCTTCCAGGAAGAAAGTAAAGTTGGAGAACAGGCTGAAATCGTATTGACTGAAATAAAAATTCGATTGCCAGTCTTCCGTATCACTGATTTTACTCCGGTATTTGGCAGCAATATTCGACCTCGACGTATTGCCGCCTTCTGTTGCATCAATCGCACCCCAACGTGTAATCAGCCCAGCTCTTACAGCCCTGTCCGGGATTTGCCCGGAAGCATCCCATTTAGAAGTAAAAGTGGAAGCCAGTACCTGCAGACTTGATTTCTGGTTGATCTGTGTATTGTATTTCGCCAAAAAATTCAGCCGGTTGAAATTTTGCGGGGCCTCAAAAGGTCCATTGGAGAAAAGATACTCTCCGGCTATATATGCATTGCTGTTTTTTTCACCGGTCTTTTCAAAAAGATTGAACATACCCACCGTTCTCAGCGTATTGAATTGTCCAGCTTCCACTTTCAGCAGGTTGCGATCCAGCCTGTTGTGGGTTGTGAAATTTACATATCCTGCCGTGGCAAAATCTCCCTCTTCAGCATAATAGGAACCCTTCCCAAACTGAATATCTTTTATGGTTTCCGGAATCAGGTAATGTAAATCTGCATATCCCTGGCCGTGTGCATGGCTAACCATATTCACGGGCATGCCATCCGTAGTAATCCGGATATCGGTACCATGATCAATATCAAAACCGCGCAGGAAGATCTGTTCCGCTTTTCCTCCACCTGCATGTTGGCCAATAAATAATCCAGGTACCTTTCTAAGTATATCCTGCGCAGAATTAACAGGGTTGGTCTTCAAATCGATTTGCATTACCTGCTGTAAAGCTCGCCGGCTGTCCTGTACCACCACCTGGCTCAGTTGAACGGGGGCTGGCAACAGGTAGATCGTTGCTTCTTTATCCAACTGCTGATTCCATATTATAGTCTTTGGATCATACCCGATATGGGTGATGTACAAAGTGTCAGTCGGCTTTGTCAGCGTAATGGTGAACCGTCCATCCAGGCCAGAGTGCGTATGCACAGGCTGCCCCTTAATTTGAATAGTAGCTTCCTCCAATGGCAAATCGGTATCACGGGCTATTATTCTTCCTGAAATAATCTGGGAATAGGAAGTGGTTGAGGCTAACAGACTTAAAAAACTAATTTGAATTAAACGACCCCACATATCCTGCTGTTTAGGGCAGCAAACTTAAGGCATTCTGTTGCTGTTTTCCACTGCTATTTGGGCTGCGGCAATCGGCTTATATTTCCGGTATAGGAGATCGGCTGGCGGTTTACTGAATTGATTCGCAGATCTGCATTGCCATTTTCAAATATGATCAGATTAATGCCGGTAATATCCTGTTGATCTTTAGGCTGAATGCTAATTTCTCTCCGATTGCCCTTACCAATCGTACTGGAATAAGTAAACTCTTTCGAGGTGAATTTCATTCCACCTTCTCCACTGCCTATCGGTGCCTGGAAAGCTCTGCCGATATAAGGCAAATCAGCTTCCAGTTGATCCTTGTTTACCCGAAAGGTATAAGATCCGGTGATCAGGCGCTGCCTTCCACCCATCGGCTGCACATACTCCATATTGAATTGATAGGTTTGGTCATCAACCAGTTGCAAAACTTCCTGGGAAGTCAGTGGGGAGGGCTGCAACTTAGGGCTACAAGCTGCAACAAACCCAACTAGTACCAGGGTTTTAAGGAGCTTAAACATTTTTATTTTAAATATACGTAAGTCCGCTCACCTATCGAATCCGGAAGCCAGAATATCCGATCCGCAAACCTGCAAAGCTGGTTGCGTTAACTTCTCCCGCGCCGGGTAAATAATGATAGGTCAATGAAAGATTAAGCGCTCCCTGCCTGGGAAGTCTGAATCGCATACCAGTTTCCAGGTGAGGCATAAACTGAAATCCATCATATTTAAAGGCAAATAATCCAATGTCCTGGCGTTGATTCTGGTAAGCTAGCCCCAAACCGGTTTTCACAAAGGGTACCAGGTTTTCATTGGGGTCTTTGAACTCATACTGAGCAAGGAACTGCAGTCCATAGATATTAGTGTAGTTGGTTACAAATCCGGTATAGGTACCATCATCCCCGGGTAGTTCCAGTGTTTGTTTTCCTTTTTTATCAGGGAAATAAAACCAGGACAGGCCACCACCTAATGATATTCTGTTGTTGGGTAGCGTTTTCCGGATCTGAAAGCCAGCTCCAAGCGGACCGGGTTTCTCCACAAAATTTCGGAATGTTCCGGTTGGAATGGAAAACTGGTAATGGATTTCAGGTACTACCTGGGCGTTTGCAGATTCAGTCCAAAAGGCCAGTGCCCCTACCAATATGGTGATGAATTTTTTCATGCGCTTAGTTTTTTAAGTAAGCTGATTGCCTGAACATCTGATCAATATTGCGACCAATGCGGGTGTTGATGGAGGCGTCGGATCCTTCCAGCAAACCATTCAATATTCCCACCCAAACTACCGGAAGAGTTGAATCACGGGCTATTGATGGTGCTGTAATATTTACCACCACGGTGCCGGTAGCATAAGAGCCGCAAACAATTCCGGAGGGATATCCCCAACCCCTGCCCGGTCCCCAACCTGGTGAATAGGCACCCCATCCCGGATACCATCCCCAGTCACAGTACCAGCAGTAAGTAGCACAACTACCATAGGCCTGTTCACTTACATTGGGAAGAATGACAACATCTGCGCCGGTTCCTGCACTTTCATTCAGGCGTGTCCAGCCAAGTGCATTCAGGTTGGTTTCCAGGCTGCTCAGAATCTGATCATCAAAGCGATGATCGGCTGTTTCTCCGGGAGGAACAGCATGAACTACCGTATCCGGAAGAAAATACGTTCTCACGGCGCCAAAATCAAAACTGCGCTCATAGTTCGTGTAAACAACATCGTAATCGGAAACAAACTCCGGAGCAGATGGCTGGCAGGAAACACCCAGTAGAGAGAGCATCGCCAGCAGAGCAAACCGAAAGTTCAGGGATCCCTGTTTGGCTAATTTTTTCATACCCAAGGTTTATAGTTCAACAATTGAAGCTATTCCCTGGTTGAATGCGAACATCGTACCAATCCAACTTTAACGAACACAGCGAAAACCCACATGACTCATGCCACTTTCAGGGGAACTTGCTTGCCGGGCACTGGGCCGGTATCGCTGGCAATAGGAATCATGACACAAAAAGGAGCCGCCTTTCTGAACTCTTAAAGGCATATTGGGTTGTGCGGGATCACGACTTACTGGTGGACCATCCGGATTATCTCTTACCTCCCCTGGGCCACAGGATTGATAGAGGTATTTATCATACCAGTCCTGGCACCACTCCCACACATTTCCAGCCATATCATATAGCCCATATCCATTAGGCGCATATTGCCCAACCGGGGCTGTTCCTGCATATCCGTCACGCTTTAAATTTTCAGCTGGAAATTTACCCTGCCAGGTATTGGCGAAGGTTTTATCATCAGTCGGTGCTTCATCTCCCCAGACAAAATTCTTACCCTCCAGTCCACCCCTGGCAGCAAACTCCCATTCCGCTTCAGTTGGTAAGCGTTTGCCCGCCCATTTGCAATAGGCCATGGCATCATTCCAGCTGATATGAATCACCGGATGCTGTTCGCGCCCTTTCAAATCAGAACCCGGACCCTCCGGGTGTTTCCAACTGGCACCATGTACCCATTTCCACCAGTTGCTGATATCAGTTAGGGGTACGTCACGAGTTGGCGGACTGAATACCATTGAACCTGCAACCAGGTCTTTTGGGTTCGGAGGAGGGGTTCCGGGAGGCAATTGAGCCATTATTTCTTCCAAAACCGGGGCTTTTTCAGCATCGGTTATATATCCGGTTGCATTAACAAATTCGGAAAACCGGGCATTGGTGACCTCCTGCTTATCCATCCAGAAGCCCTTGACTTTCACATGATGAGCCGGACCTTCTTCTTCCCAGGCCATGCGATCATTGGATCCCATGAGAAATTGGCCTCCTGGAATCCATACCATACCCTCCGGTGCTTCACCTGGAGCCGGGGCGCTTGCAACCTGGTAGGCATTTTCAAAACTTTCCGGTTCAGTGCTGCGGTTTTTTTGTAAGAACCACCATACCAGTAAAGCTGCAATAAATGCCAGCACTGCAATTCCACCCAACTTTACAATCGTCCGCTTCATAGTCCGAATGTACCAAAAATTAGAGGAGACAGTATCAGACTACTACCAGTTCATAGAAGTCCTCCGGTTGCAGGTATTTTTTCGCAAGCTGCTGTAATTCTTCCGGTTGAATGGTTTTGATGGTGCGGATGCTTTGGTAAAAGTAATCCTCTGATAGCCCGTTTAATACAATATTCTTCCACCTGCCTATGATATGGAAAGGGCCATCAAGATCCCCCAGCGTGCTACCCATGAGATAATTTCTTACCAGTAACAATTCCTCCTCATCTACCAGCTCCTCCCGAAGTAAGGCCATTTCTTTATACACTTCTTCAATCGTGGCTTCTGAAACCTCCTTACCGGCTTCGGTACTGATCATCCAGGCGGATCGCTGTAAATGGTTCTGGAGATAGGAATAAATGCCATAGGTATATCCTTTGTCTTCCCGGATATTATTCATCAGCCGGGATCCAAAAAAGCCTCCGAACAGGGCGTTAAGCACCTGGGCTCCAAAAAAATCAGGGTGGTGCCGGTTGGGAAAATCGCGGGCAATTCGAATAGCGCCCTGAACTCCATTCGGATCATTGCTGATGCGATATTTTTTCTCTCCAGCCGGAAGAATCGGATGTGCCGGGTACTCGACTGCCCCACCTTGTATGGGTAGATCCCCGATGGCAGCATCCAGGAGTTCCATAATATTCGGGGGAAGTTTACCTGCTACAAATAGGATGCATTTACCGTTCCGGTAATATTGGTTATAAAAATCAACCAGGTCTTCTCTTGTCAGGCCAGCCAGGTCCTCAAACCGGCTATAAGTTCCATAGGGATGTTCAAACCCATAGAGATATTCATCAATCAGCCGGTTGGCGACAAAATCATTTTTCTTAAGGTTTACCTCCAGTCGCTGGCGATTGTTCTGCTGGAATAACAAAATTTCTTCTTCCGGGAAAATCGCATCCGTCAATAGTTCCCGAATCAGTGGTAATAATTTAGGCAGGTGTTTGGTCAGGCTGTGCAGGGTAATGGAAGCGGTCTCATTGTAGCAGGTCCGGGCCAGGCTGGCACCATAATAATCAACCAGTTCATTAATGGCAAAGGCAGATTTCTGGCTGGTTCCGCTTTTCAGCAGAAAATTGGTAGCCGAAGCAACCATATGCTTTTTCTCAAAACTATTGCCTGCAAAAAAGACCCATTCCACCTGGATTACTTCCTCTGCCCCGGCATTCACTGCATATAATTCCACTCCATTCCTCAAAACATATTTATCGTACGGTTTCAGTTTCAGGTCAAACTCAACCGCATCTTTTATTGGAGGCGCTATTTTTCTGTTCATGATGTTGTATACGTGAGACGTGAGATGTGAGATGTGAGACGTGAGAAAGTCTTCTTTCTCACGTCTCACGTCTGACATCTCACTTTATTTACTTCTATAATATAATGTATGACTATTCTTCTCTTCAAAAAGCTTGCGGCTCAATTCCACGAGCTGGTCCGCGGTAACTGAATTGTATTTTTCGAGCTCAGTGTTCATGAGGTTGGCATCTCCCAACAATTCGTAATAGGCCAGGCTGGCTGCCCGGTTCATTACACTCATGTCTTCAAAAGCCATGGTGCTTTCGGTTTTGTTCTTCACCTTTTCCAGCTCGATAACGGATACCCCTTCCCGGATCAACAAATCCAGTTGCGCCTGAACTGCCAGTTCCGCATCTTCCAGTCGAACTCCTTTTACCAATTTCCCATCCACACAAATCAACCCCGCGTCGGTAGAACCGAAATGGTAACAATCGATATTCGTGAAGAGCTGTTTTTCTTTCACCAGCGACTGGTACAACCTCGATGAAGCTCCACTGCCCAGGATATCTGTAATAAGATCCGCAACATAGTAGTCGGGATCCAGCCGGGAAGGCATATGCCAGGTTTTCAGGAATGCGTCAACAGGAACATCTGCTGTAATGTCCAGCCTGCGCGCTTCCTGCTGTTCAATTTCCTGGGGCAGATTGCGATTGTATTTTTCACCTGCAGGGATATCACCAAACCATTTGATAGCCAGTTCATACACCTGTTCAGTTACCACATTTCCGGCTACCACCAGGATCGCATTGGCTGGATTGTAGTGTTTTTTGAAGAACTTCTTTACATCATCCAGGCTGGCTTCTTCCACATGTTTCAGTTCCTTTCCGATGGTCATCCAGCGATAGGGGTGCTGTTCATAGGCCATTTCCCTCATCTTGAACCAGATATCTCCATAGGGGCGATTGATATAATGTTCCTTAAATTCCTCACAAACCACTTTACGCTGCACATCCAGGCTTTTTTTGCTGAAAGCCAGGCTTAGCATCCGGTCGCTTTCCAGCCAGAAAGCCGTCTCTATATTGGCGGAAGGCAACTGGCAGTAATAATTGGTGAGATCATTGGTGGTATAGGCATTGTTTTCGCCCCCTGCTTTCTGAAGTTCATCATCGTATTCCGGAATATTAATGCTGCCTCCAAACATCAGGTGTTCAAACAGGTGCGCAAATCCGGTTCGATTCGGATCCTCATCCCGCGCACCCACATCATACAACACATTCACAACTGCCATGGGTGTGCTGTTATCTTCATGCACCAGCACCCTCAATCCATTGGGCAGGACAAATCTTGAAAATTGAATCATACTGCAAACTTAAATCAAAAGACCTCATTTCTTCTTTTTGAGAATACTTCCCACTTTCATATAGAGTTCTTCCAGGTCGCCATCCTTCTGTCGTACAACAAGAAATTTCAGTTTTGCCCCTGTTTGCTGCAACATACTCCGGTATGCCTGGATATTCCTGCTCATATTATTATCAACTGCTATAATTACATCGCCGACCAAGAACCCTGCTTTTTCTGCCGGTGAACCTGGCATTATATCTGTCACGGTTACCTGGCCATCGATGAAATAAAAACCCAGGCCGGTATAGGCATAATCAAAAGGCTCCCGGAAATGTTTGTTGGGCGTCAGGTAAATTTCCCTTCGTTCATAATTGAAGATCACATTAAAGCGACGTAGCAGATCATTGCCGATGAGTCCGCCCAGGTAGGGATAGGAAGTTACATTGAACTCATCTTCAAATATAAAAGTCGGAACCCTTCGAAACTTGTAAGGTCCGACCCGAAACTCCTTGGTGGTGGTGATTTTCATGAAAGCTTTCCCGCCCAACCCCTCTGCCTGGGTGGTCCAGAACTTCTTTTTTTTACTGTATAAACTGCTATCGCCAATAAAATCTTCTGTCAGTAACAGGGATAAACCAGCCCCGATATCAAAGAAAAAACGGGTATTTATTTTACGTTCTTCTTTGATCCGGTTGGTGGTAACCGGGATGGTAGCCAGGTTGGGACGTATCATAAAACCTCCTTTCGGGTACCGAATCGTACCAGGTGAATACACGGAGATTCTGTTGGTATCATAATCCAACTTAACAATGTAGCGCGATAAAAAACTATACCCGATAATACCATCAATATGTTCGCCGTAAACACTAGTCAGAATCTCATAATCATTGATATGAAAATTCAGGCTGTCGACTGTTAATCCGGGGAAATGGAGGGTGTTATTGTTGGCAAAGCGCACTTTTTTTATTCCTGCAATGCCCCTGATCGTCCGGTCCGATGCAACTGAAGGAATTTTTAACCGGGCAACTGTACTGGAATCCAGGGAAATACCACCGCTGCCCGTGTCCAAAATAAAATTCAATGAATCCGGGAAATCGTTCAGCTTTGCTCTCAGAGTAACCACCCCTCCGCTATACATTCTGAAGCCAAAGCTGGTAATGAGGTGAGCCGGGGGCTGGGAAAAATACTCCTGCGCTGTTACCGACAGGAAACAGGCAGAGCAGCAGGCAATCAATAGCAGTTTAGAAAGGTAGCGCACTAGATGAATTTACAATCAATTTGAAACCGAATCCAACCGTCGGTCATAAATTATTTGAACCCATCCAACATTCACAACCTAATTTTGTTGGTCATAGTGGAATAAAATCGCATCATGCAACTAGCAGAACTGTATCGCAAAGCCCTGAATTTCGAGTTTTTATCAGAAGCCGAAGGGGTCTTCCTGTTTCACCAGGCACCCCTGGCTGAATTGATGCAGGTGGCCGATACCTTACGAAAAATACAGGTGCCGCACGGAAAAGTGACCTGGATTATAGACCGGAATATGAACACCACCAATGTTTGTATTGCCAATTGTAAATTCTGTAATTTTTACCGGATACCGGGACATGCGGAGGCTTATATCACAGATCTGGACACTTACAAAGTCAAAATTGAGGAGACCTTTAAATATGGTGGAGAGCAGCTCCTGCTACAGGGAGGTCACCACCCGGAACTGGGACTGGCCTATTATGTAGATCTGTTCAAACAGCTCAAACAACTCTTTCCCCATCTTAAGTTGCATGCATTGGGACCACCTGAAGTGGCCCATATCTGCAAACTCGAAAAGAAATCGCATCATGAAGTGCTCAAAGCATTAAAAGATGCAGGAATGGATTCCCTGCCGGGACCAGGAGCAGAAATCCTGGTGGACAGGGTACGGCGTCTTATCAGTAAGGGTAAATGTGGGTCTCAGGAATGGCTGGATATCATGCACGAAGCGCATAAACTGAACCTGACCACTTCTGCTACCATGATGTTCGGGCATGTCGAAACCATTGAAGAACGGATGGAACACCTGGTGAAACTGAGAGATGTGCAGGCGCGTAAACCGGATGGCGTAAAAGGGTTTATTGCCTTTATTCCCTGGACATTCCAGGATGTAGATACTTTATTAGCACGCATTCGGGGAGTTCATAACCTGACTACCACAGAAGAATATATCCGGATGATTGCCCTCAGCCGCATCATGTTACCCAATGTGAAAAACATTCAGGCGAGCTGGCTGACAGTTGGAAAGGAAGTTGCACAGCTTTGTCTTCATGCTGGTGCGAATGATTTTGGTAGTATCATGATTGAAGAGAACGTAGTAAGTGCTGCAGGTGCGCCGCATCGGTTTACCTACAAGAGCATTCAGGCAGCCATCCGCGAAGCCGGCTTTGAACCCCAGCTCCGCAATCAGCAATATGAATTCCGCGAACTGCCGGAGACGATTCAGGAGCAGGTCATTACTTATTAATGGAGGAAAGGAAGAATGGAAGAGGGAGGAATGGAAGAGGAAACAAAGGAGACGGGAGACGAAGGAGGCGGGGGAGCCCCCTGTACCTCCATTTTCCCTTCTCCTTAGTCTCCTTCGCCTCCTTAGTCTCCTTCGTTTCACGTCTCACGTCTGACATCTCACTTTTTTGCCATTCGGGCACTTTTCTCCATCCATTCGGCTGCTTTTTTCTATCCAGTCAGTCAATTGCAACCGCTCCGGCACTGTTGTTTCACTGTTCCCGAAGCGTCAGTGAACCGTCAGTGAATTGTTCCGCAACCGCTCAGGAATACTTTACAGGCAGCTGAATCAGCACCATTTTCCTTTTCTCCCTTCCTCCATCTTTCTTTCTCCTTCCCTCCATTTTCCATTTCTCCCTTCCTCCATTTTCCTATGCCCATCTTCCATGCCTTCTCACGTCTCACGTCTCACGTCTCACATAATTCCCTTCCCTACCCTTTCCACTTCAAATGCACAGATACAATATTTGAGTGCAGGGAATTGCTACGGGTATAATGTCCATATCGAAGTTCAAGACTGTTCAGGTGCTGGATTCCCAGTATGCCCCTGGGTGGTGAAAACCGCACACCTCCTCCAAAGAAATGACTGCTGAACTGAGATAAATCAAAATTGCTGCTATAAAACTCTTTTCCCGGAGCATGGGTCATGTAGGGAGCAAAATAATCAATGGCCGTTTGATGATAATACCTGTAAAAAGGCGACAAGGAATAAAACGGACTGAGCTTTATGGAGGTTTCCAGGCTGGCAGTATGAGCGGCTAACCCCCATGAATCTTTGTAATACCGGTAATAGGTTCTGAAAATAAACCGGTCTCCTGCAAAATAATTAGCTCTGAAACCAATGGGGATTTTAAATCTGCTATCCGGTAATCGCTCCACATGCACTGTACCATCTGAAAAATATACCCTGTTAAAAGGAAGGGAGAGATAACCTTGTTGTTGAATGAGATCCAGCAGAAAACTAACTTGTAGCCGCTGGTTGACGATCTGCGACCAGGACAAAGCCAGACTGTATGAGTTCCTGCTGTCTCCGCCTCGCTTTAAAGGATCTGTTGAGTTGCCATCCCTAAGTTCGATGGGATAAATAAGGTTGATACGATCCATGTATACCTGGCCCTTCGCCGTGAATTCACCCATTTTATTGGCTGTCTTTTTGGACCCGTGCAGATTCGCCCCGATAGAAGTGTAATCATATTCACCACTAAAGGATAATCCTCCTCCCCACTCTGTTCCTTTCTTTTCATTCTCCCGGCTGAAGGAAACAGAAGGATAAATTCTGGTATCCGCATAAGAGGCGGAGGTTACTGTCTTTGGATCAATTTTATCTGAGGAAGCAGAGGTATAGTGATCCAATCCAATATCAACCGACCAGGTTTGCTTTCGTTGCTGACGATCGAGGCGAATCAGCTTCACTTCCAGCGAATTGGACAGATCTGTCAACTTCTGTGAACCAATGCCACCGGTAACAGCTGCATGGTCTCCATTCTGGTGATAATAACTGGATACCAGGTTGATCTCATCAATTTTCAACCGGCGTTTTTGATAGGAGCTATCCTGGACTGTTTGAGAAAAGGCGGCTAATAAACCAATATAGAGGCCTATTACCGTAAGGCAGATTTTTTTCATGTACTCGTTTTCTTCTTCAATTTTTAATTGCAACCACAACCACCACCGGATTTACCGGCATTCGCACCAGAAGCGCCTTCCCTGTAGGATTGAAAGCTGAGTTCCGTTTTCTCCACCTTACGGTTTCCTAATATCATCTCCGCATCATTAAGTCGATTCTTCTGAAACTCTTTTACCACCTGGCAACTGTTGAGTGCGGTTAGCAATAAAATACCTGCTATCACTTTTTGTATCATATCAATTGAATATTTCGGGTTGTCTTTAATCGGTTTGAATCATCAATAATGAGCGCAGCCACCTGTTTCATCTGGTTCAGCATATCCAGGCCTATTTCTGTTCCCATGATCATAACAGGAGTAGCAAGCACATCAGAGAGTTCTGCAAACGGACTAATAATCGTTACACTTTTTATTCCACTAACAGGCATGCCTGTACGAGGGTCGATGGTGTGGGAATATCGTTTTCCATTTATCTCTACAAACTTTTCATAGTTGCCGGAAGTGGCAACAGACATATCGGTAATGTTGATATAGGAGAACAAGTGACTGGCTGCATTGGGATCTGCTATTCCGATGGTCCAGGGTTCCCCATTCTCCTGTTTACCCCAGGTAGTAAGATCACCTGAAGCGTTTACAATTCCACTGGTCACCCCTTCTTTAACCAATACTTCTTTGGCGCGATCTGCAGCATATCCTTTGCCGATTCCACCAAAACCGATCCGCATCCCTTTCTCTTTCAGAAAAACAGTCCGGTTCAGGGGATCGACTTCAATATTTCGAAAGTTGATCAATCTCACCGCTTTCCTGGCAATTGCAGCATCGGGCAGCGATTTCATGGAAAGGTCAAAATTCCAGAGTCGTTTATCAACGGATCCATAAGACAAATCAAAAGCGCCCTGGGTGAGCTCTGAAATTCGTTGGGCGCGCTGGATCAATGCGATCATTTCTCCTGATACTTCAACAGGAGTAATTCCGGCCATTTCATTAATACGATTTGTTTCACTTTCCGGAAGAAAGGTGGACAGTAACCCTTCTATTCTGCTGATTTCAGCAATTGCCAGTTCGATCAACCAGGCGGCCCTGTTTTCATCAGGCTCGTGCACCGTAATTTCAAATCGATTACCCATCAGGCGAAGGGATCGTTTTCTCAGGTTTCCGTTTGACTGAAGTAGTTTAAGATCTTTATTCATGGGTGAGGGTACGTAATTCGTTTAAAAATCCGGTTGCTTTGTTTTCCGGGTAGCCTTCCCAACTTTTTATGACTACACCATCTTCATCCAGGAGAAGCGTTAATGGAAAACTTCCTTTGGTATTATAGCGTTCCGCCAGTGCATCGTTCTTATGCTGCTGCTCTGCGGACAACTGGTTCTTTTTGGATCTGGGAAAATCTGCCCTGACCAGTACCAATTCTTTGGCAGCCAGGACTTCAAATTCAGGAGATTGAAATACATCCTTTGTAAGCCGGATACAGGGTCCGCACCAGTCTGAGCCGGAAAAATTCAATAATATCTGCTTGTGTTCCTGTTTTGCCTGTTGTTGCGCTTCCGAAAAATCGAGCATCCAAACAGGAGCAATAGCCTGGTATATTAGGAGTAGGACAGAGATCAGAAAGGGCATTTTAATCTTATTTTAATGTGAATCTAATCTCATTCTAATCTCACTCATGTGATATTTCTCACATTTGAACCTGATTTTCCTAATTGGAATACAACTTTTACAGTTTTTACCACGTCTACTTGTGCATGACAAACTCCTATCCAAAGACACCTTCTCTTTTAATCTGCCTGGCGCTAGACCTGGTTGGATACTTTACCTACGCAATACCGGTATTGGGTGAATTCGGCGATCTGATCTGGGCGCCGATATCAGGATTGTTGTTTTTTAAATTATTTGGCGGGTGGAAGGGAGCCCTTGGGGGATTTTTCGCTTTTGCGGAAGAACTCCTGCCCTTTACAGATTTTGTCCCCAGTTTTACACTTGGCTGGCTGGCGCAGCGATTCCTGTTTCGTAAGCCAGGAAATGCGCTCACGATTAATGCCCGATAAACAAGTGCTTAGGCTGCAAATGGATAATTTTCAGGATTGGTGCGATTGTTTCTGAATCGCTTATCCAACTGTTCTACCACCAATGCGGCGGCTCCAAAGAGTTCTGCTTCTTTGTTCAAGTCGGATATTCTCAACTGAGTATGGGCAGTAAGCCGGGGTATGCAATACCTGTTCAAGGCTTGTTGAATAGGGGGAACTAACAACCTGCCGGCAGCGGCACCTCTTCCACTTAATACAATTTCTTCCGGATTCATGATATGCGTGAGGATGGCAATTCCTTTGCCGATAATAAGCGCGATTTCGGAAATCAACTCCACTGCCAGCTGGTCTCCCCGGATCGCAGCCTGGATAATCAGCTCGAACGCACTATCAATATCTTCAGGCAAGGTTTTTATGCTGGTAACACGACCTGATTCAATTCCTTCTCTAACTTTATTAACCAGCACTTTCATGGACGCTTCAGTTTCGAGGCAACCCATTTTCCCGCAATCGCAGAGCTTGTTGTTGTTAAATAGAGGGATATGACTGAATTCTCCGGCGAAACCATTGTACCCCCTGAAAAGTGAACCATTCACAATCATACCCAGGCCAATTCCCCAGGAAAGATTGATGACCATTACATTGTTTTTGCCTTTTGACCCTCCCAGTTTTAATTCTGCAAGGGCAATCAAACTGGAATCATTGTCGAGGTATACTGGTAATCCCAGCTCCTGCTGCATTCGGTCTGGAATACTTTTACCATTGTTTTCGAAGAATGAATAATTAACTCCGGTGGTAAGATCAATAAAACCGGGCATGCCTATACCAACGCCAAGGATTTTATTTGCAGGTACCGGAATTTCCTGCAGATAGTTTTTAATCAGGTCGATCAGTTCCCCTAGAGAACCCGGGTTATCTTTCAATGGCAGACTGATTCGTTTTTCATTTATACTTTTAAAATTCTCGAGATCAACCAATGCAATTTTGGTGGTTAACTGGTCCATTGCAATGGCAATGGCATACATGCGCTCTGGTGCAAGTGAATACACCTGAGGTCTTCGTCCACCTGTTGAAGGCGCAAACCCTTTCTCGAAAATCATCCCTTCCTTCACCAATTCATCCAGGACCCGGATGGTAAGAGGCAAGCTTCGCTGAATCCGATTACTCAATTCTGAAGCAGACAGTAGTTTTCCAAAGCACAATTCTTTCAGGATCCTTCCTTTGTAAACTTCAATTTTTGGCGACATATATATTTAAAATACCAAATAATTTACAAATTTTACCTTTTCGTGGTTCGATGGATAGTAAAAGAGGCTGCCTCAAAAGAGACAGCCCCTGCTACTAATTGTTTACCCAATCGGGTGGAACAGTATATTTTATGGTTTTTTCGCCCACCAGAGTGGTGTAAGAACACCATCAACTCCACCTAACAAAGCAACAGCCTGTTCATATCCCTTTGGATTGCTGTTAGCAAATGAAGAGGGGTACCGCACGCGCTGAGGGAAAAATTTCACACTGCTGGTAGTGTAATTGGCGGCAGTCAGATCCGGCATGTTTACCAGCGGATTCTCAACAGCCGGATTTTCAAAGAATGGCAGCCCCAATCTTCTGTGATCACTCCATGTTTCGAGCGGTAACCAGGGGTTTTGTGCAATGAATTTTTGAGTAATGATCTTAGTAAGGTGATCATTTTTTACTGTACCATTTTTATACAAGGTGTTTTCAGGGTATTTAATTTGAGCAACACCGTTTGCATTGGTATAACCATCCACATAATTCATCGCATAGGTGGCTGGTGGCTCTACCGTATGTCCCCAGGCTACTGATGTGCCCGCTCTGTTGTAGGAATCAGAAGTCAGGTAATTATTCACAAAAGAACTAACGCCCCAATATTCAAAACTGGATTTAACTCCTTCTTCATAAGCCTGTTGACCGCCCATGGGAACTGTCCAGTTGCGGACTGCGGCTTCTGCTACCAGGAAATAGGATTCCCAGGCAGCAAAAAATATCCGTCTGTTGCTACTATTCCTGAAATTATTGGCAAGTCTGGGCATGGTTCCAGGATAGGCACGCACCTGGTTCCGGGATCCTTTAACACCCCAATCGCCGTTGGCGGATGCATTCCAGCTCATGGTCGCATCCACTGCTTTCCAGGCTGAACCATCTTCAGCCAGGAGATTACGCGTAGTGGTTCTGGCATCATTGTTCCAGGAGGGGTAATAATTAAAATTAGCATTCGAAAAGTCGCCGGGAATAGCAAACGTTTTATACGCACGAGGATCAATCACATTTGGCAAACCATCCAGCCAGAATCCAGCAGAAGGATCATTGGTTTTGGTTGCGAAATGATTCTCCAACCGGATACCCATATAATCCGCAGGTTTAATTTTCGCTGCATAAGAGGAAGCTAACTGATCCTCAGATTTTACACCACCCAGGTTCAAATACAGGTTATTCAACGTAGCTGAAATAAAGAACGCATTCCATTCACGGGTCATCACACCGGTAAGCGCATCCCATCCCGGCTTTTCAGCCACCTGGAAAGTTTCACCAAGTGTAGTAATGAAAGGTCCAGCAGCTGCGGCTTCAAACTCTGCTTTGGCCTTCGCAGCATCCACTTCGGAAAGGCGCATGGCAAAACGCATACGCAGAGAGTTGGAAAATTTCTGCCAGTTAGCCCAATTGTATCCATACACCGGATCAAATTTGGCAACTGCAGCGGGACTAACGGCAAGGTCTAGTTTAGCACTTGCATCTTTCAATTCATCCAGCATAAAATAATAGACATCCTTTTCACTGGAGTAGGTTGGTGTGGAACCCTGAAAGCCATCCAGTGGAATAGGTCCGAAAGTGTCAGCCAGCTCACTCATCAGGTAAGCACGCCAGATACGGGCTACCTGGAGCAAATTATTGGTGTAGGGCTTGATGTTGCCAGAGGCAATTTGTTCATTGGCTACCGTGATACCAGAGTTCACACTGGCCAACCAGCCAGCAGCATATCCGCGACTCCAATAATCAGAAGACCAGCCATCATTGTAACCACCGCTGGAAATTCCACCACCAAATTGCTGGTGTCCCGCAGTTTTCCAATACAGTACAAAAATACGCTCAGCGATATGCGGATCCTGTTGAGCTCCAATAATCGATCCGTTGATAAAATATTCCACCTGAACCTGCTGTGAACCGGCTCCATATGGATTCTCATTAATCTCGTCAAATTTGCTGCACGAAGAGAAGAGTCCCAAGCCGGCGACTGCTGATAAGGCAATTGTTTTCAAATTATGTTTCATACAATTTTTTTTTGAGGTTAGAAGCCTAATTGAAGACCAAAAAGGAAAGAACGCATAGTTGGAGGTGCTCCATTTTCAAAACCAACCGCATTGGATCCGGTTGCAAACGTTGATTCCGGATCGATGCCCTTCATCTTACTGGAAATCATCCAGACATTGTTACAACTAACAGTGATCCTTGCGCGAAGAATAGGAGAATTTCCTAATACAGATTTCGGTAAATTATATCCTAACTGAACATTTCTCAACCGAATATTGCTTGCGTCAAATAAATAAGCTTCATGAATACCCAGGTTATTAGCAGTAGATACTGCCTGGTAATAAAGTTGAGGGCTTACTGCTACGGTGCTTTTTGTATAACCACCCGCTCCATCACTGATTACACCATCAACAACAAAATTTTCCCGGGCGCCATTCTTAACAGTGGAAGCTGCGTTGCCAAAGCGTTCCAAAGCTACATGGGTTGCAGAGAACATTTTTCCACCGAAACGACCATCCACCATAAAGGAGAAATTAAATCCTTTATAGTTAAAGCTGTTGGTAATACCCAGCATAGATCTTGCCTGCTGGTCTCCCAGCAATTTCTGAACCGGATCACGTTGTGGTACACCTGCTCCGCTTAACAGAAGCTGACCGAAGAAGGGGCTGTTTTCATCGTCCACTCTGCGGAATCCATGTCCCCAGATCTCACCATACAATCCTCCAGCAACAGCACGGATTGCAAGATCATCAAATCCACCCAGAGAGTATTGAGTTACTCCCAGTGATTTTTCAATATCAATCACTTCGTTCAGGTTCCTGCTAAAGTTTGCCTGAATATTCCAATTCAAACCTTTTGGATTATCTAATACACGGGCATCAAAAACAATTTCAACACCTTTATTCTGGATATTTCCTGCATTGATTTTACGTGCCGCATAACCACTCATGGGGTCCAATGGCAGATTAATCAACTGATTGGTAGCATTCGATTTATACCAGCTAAAGTCGAGTCCAAAACGATTCCGGAAGAAACGTAATTCAGCACCGAATTCAAGGTTTTTAATCAGCTCGTTGACTACATTTTCATCAAAGAAAACGCCGCCCGGACCAGCAGTTGTATTACCATTCGGATCTTTACCTACAGAGTACAGGTTGTATAATTGATAAGGACCCATATCATTACCTACCTCAGCATAAGATGCTCTAAGTTTAGCATAGCTTAACCAGCCAGGTAAATTGCCACCCATATTTTCGATCATATCTGTCACTACATAGGACAAACTCACAGAAGGATAGAAATAGGAACGATTGGCTTTGCTCAGCACTGAGCTCCAGTCATTCCGGAAAGTCGCATCCAGGTAAAGCCAGCCATCATAATTCAATCCAACTGAGCCAAATACTGAATTGATCTTCTTTTCACTGAAACCTTCTGAAACGGCTGGATTATTGACCCCATTGTTCAGTGAAAACAGGTTGGGTATTTCCAGTAATCCTACACCAGCGCCAATTGAACTGCTGCGTTGTGTCATCAGGTTTCCACCTGCAGTGAGGGTACCGCCCAGTTTTCCGAATACATTGTCCTTTTTTGCTGTAATCAGGGCCTGGTAATTGGTTTCAATAAAGGTTTCTTTGGAGGTACTATAACTTCCGGTAGCGGCGGCCGGACTACCGGCATAGAGCTTGCGGGTTGCGTTGTTGGTAAACATATCCGCACCAGCTTTGATCTCTGCATCCAACCAGTCAGTAAACTGATATTTAGCTGATCCAGTCAGAATGAAACGATCTCTTGAATCGCGGCGATCATCATATTTAGCCTGCCAGTATGGGTTGATAGCATTAAAACCACCATACCAGATCATGTTTCCGAATTCATCTCTCCCAGCAGAAAAATCCCGGATATCCAAAGAACGGGGATGCGTCAGCAGGGTGTATATACGGCTATTATCTCGACCATTAGAGGGCCTGTTAAAACCTGCGGTATTGTTATACTGAATTTTTGTATCAGTTGTCCAGCGATTGTTTTTGCCAAACCGGCTGGTTGCCCTGGCAGTCATGTTTGTACGGGTGAGCTTGTTCCCCGGAAGAATACTGCGATCTTCCAACCTGTTCAGGGAAGTATAGACACTGGTGTTACCAAACTGCTGCTGGAAGGAAATATTGTAATTCTGGTTGGTTCCGTTTCTTACAAAGTTGCCTACGTTATCGAAGATTTCCAGAGGGGCCATAGTACCATCCCATTTTTCTACCATCTGGCCTTCAGCTTTCGGACCCCAGCTTTGCGCTTCTCTTTCATTGAATACACCATCCACACCCTGGCCAAAAGTATTCTGAAGCTCCGGCTGCAGGAAGATACTTTCTACGCCAATATTGGTACCAACAGTTAAACCGATACCATTTTGTTTGCGACCTGATTTGGTTGTGATCAGAATGACACCATTACCAGCGCGTGACCCGTAAAGAGCAGCAGCAGAAGGACCTTTCAGCACAGACATACTTTCAATGTCATCTGCACTGATATCACCCAAACCATTACCCATATCATAACCAGCTCCCCAATATCCATTTTCAGTGGTACCGGTAAAATTGTTAATGGGAATACCATCAACAACAATCAATGGCTGGTTATCGCCAGTTAGAGAAGTGAACCCGCGTAATACAATTTTTGCAGAACCACCTGCCCCATTACTGGAACGAACCACCTGCAAACCGGCAACTTTACCAGTTAAGGCATTGGTCATGTTGGTTTCACGGGCATCCGCCAGTACCGTTCCTTTTACTTCCTGAACCGCGTAACCCAGCGATTTTTTCTGGCGTTTGATACCAAGCGCTGTTACTACCACTTCATCCAGGTTGCCAGTACCGGCTTCCAGGACTACCGAAAAACTGGACTCCTGGCCAACGGTGATTTCCTTGTTTCCAAAATTGATTGCAGAAATTACAATTACCGAGCCGGGACCAGCAACGGTAATATTGAACATACCGGCATCATCTGTTGTGATACCATTGGTAGTTCCTTTTTCAATAACTGTGGCGCCGACGATTGGGGCGCCTTGCTTGTCCTTGACGGTTCCTGACACCTGCCTGGACTGGGCCATTGCTACTGTTGCAAAGCAGCTCACCAGCAGGAAGAGCAGAAATTCCTGGATCCTTTTTTTCATTGCAGTTGTTTTGTTTGGTTATTAACGAACAGTACTTCTCTTGCAACTATGCTACAAAAGGTCGTACTGGTATTGCCGGTTTTATTTTTGGTTGTTTGTCAATGTTTTCTACAACCAGGCAGGCTGCACCCATCAATTCTGCTTCCTTGCTAAGCCTGGAAATTTCCATATTTGTGTAGGCTGCCAGTCTGGGAATACAATACCTGTTAAGCGCCTGTTGAATAGGAGGCAGCCAAAGATTGCCAGCCGCTGCACCACGACCACTTAATATGATAAGCTCCGGATTCATGATATGTATAAGGATGGCAATCCCCTTTCCAATGTGCATGGCGGCTTCAGATACCAGTTCTACAGCAAACTGATCGCCCCTTGTTGCAGCTTTTAGTACTTCCTGGCAGGCTTCTTCTATTTCATCCGGAAGCTTTTTCATACTTGTAACACGACCTTCTGTAATTCCATGTCGCGCTTTTTCAACCACAACTTTTAGGGAAGCTTCTGTTTCCAGGCAGCCGTTTTTACCACAATCACAAAGTTTGTTGTTGTTGAATATGGGAATATGACTGAACTCTCCTGAAAAGCCATTATAACCACGGAAAAGCTCTCCATTAACGATCATTCCTAAACCAATTCCCCAGGAAACATTGATTACCATCGCATTTCCACGGGATTTTGCCCCCCCCAGTTTAAACTCAGCCAGCGCAATGATACTGGAATCGTTGTCTATATATACAGGTATACCAATCTCATCTTCCATTCGCTTAGTCAAGCTTGTTCCCCGGTTATCGAGATAGGAGTAATTAATACCTTTATTGACATCAATGAAACCAGGCATGCCAATGCCAATACCAATTATTTTATCCGTATCAATCGTTAATCCATGAATGAATTCATTCAGGTTGCTAATTAATTGACCAAGTGAGGAATCGTTATCCTTGAGTTGTAAATTGAGCTTCTTTGATTCAAGAATCGTAAAGCTCTGAAGGTCTACCAAAGCAATGGTTGTGACCAGCTGATCCATTGCGACCGCAATTCCATACATTTTACCCGCAGCCAGTGCATACATAAGTGGACGGCGACCACCAGTAGATGCAGCATAGCCCCTTTCTTCGACTGTCCCCTCCTTTACCAGTTCAGTCAATATCCTTAAGGTTAGTGGCAGACTTCTGTCAATACGGAGACTGATATCAGATCCCGATAGCTGGTTTCCCAAACAGAGCTCCTTTATTATTTTACTCTTATATAAATCTGACTTACCAGCCATTGTTGCTAAATCTTTTCTGATGTTCGGGGAACTTTTTAACAATTTTATTTAGATTGTTAAAATAGGGTAATTTTTGAAAATTTTAGGGTAATTAATAAGTAATAAATGATAAAAAACAATCAATGGTTCACTTTTAAATAAGTTGTTAAAAAGAAATGAATTGATAATGAGGGAGTTTGGAGGTATATAAAAAAACCATTTAAAAAGCCTGCTTTTCAAAAGAAATTTTGAAATCGCTTCAATTTTCGGATAAAATTCAGGAAGTATCTGACAATTGTGATTAACTCAGACTTCCTTCAGAGTATTAAATGGCTAGAGATTTGAACCAGCGAAGAAATAGTAAAACAGGTTGCTAAAATTTAGGCATGGTTTTAGCGGAAGTTTAACGTTCAATTTTCAGGGATAACGATAAGGAGAGAGAATAGGTTTATTCGATTCCGGGCATAAAAAAAGGGGTCAGAATAGACATTCAACCCCGTTTTTAAAATCCAATATCCTATGAAAAACCGTTACAATAATACTAGTTTTCTCTTATATATGCAAGTGTTTTAGAAAATTGCGTAAAAACACGTAGGATTTTACTAGTTCTTAATCAGCTTCTCGGTTATTTTTCTTCCACTCTCTGCCTGTGTTAAAGTGATGATATACAATCCCTTATCAAGGGAAGAAACATCCACTGTCTGCAAACCTGCCTGAAGTTTCAGGTTTATCCGGACTTTTCCATTTCCATCCGACAAAATGAGATCCAGGGGCTGTTCTGAACGTACTATCAGTACATTATCTACGGGGTTAGGATAGAATTTACAGGTCATATCGCCCGCCAGATTTGCCTGCACGGTATTGGAAACATGCCTGGTCCCATCTTCCAATACCCATTTCAACCGATAAAAGTTTTTTCCTTTCATAGGTTGTTCATCTGTAAAATTGCTTTCAACTGAATCCTGTCGGATGACAGCTATGACTTCAAAAGGCCCCTCCTGAAAAGCAGCTCTCTCTAAATTCACATAACCACCTCTTTTCACGGAAGCCAGTTCCCATTTCAGCAATATTTTAGAAGGTACCTGAATAACTGGGTCGGACAACCGAATTGATAAAAGATTGCGAACCCCCATGGTTGGAGTGATCGGCGCGCCAGAGGTAGGCTGAGCAGCAAGAGGAAATAAACGGCAGATGATCGCCACCGTTAGAAAGGGGGTTAGTAAATGCATGGTCTTGGTCCTTGGGTTGTGGATAACTTGTTAACAATTACTATGCCGAAGAATAGCAAAGCCCATGCTTTAACAGGAATATAGCGCAAACAATTCTACATGGTCACCCACCGAAGCTTCCAACCCAGAAAGCGAATTGCTATGGTCGCACACGATAAGAAGAAAAAAGAGATGGTGGACTGGGCGGAGAAAAACAAAGTAATACTTGCCCGCCATGAGTTGCTTGCAACCGGTACCACGGGCAGATTACTGGAAGATCAATTAGACCGGCCGGTAAAAAAATTACTGAGTGGACCATTAGGTGGCGATCAGCAGATCGGGGCGATGATAGCGGATGGTGAAATTGATATTCTCATCTTTTTCTGGGATCCGATGGAGGCTCAACCGCACGATAGTGATGTAAAAGCTTTATTACGGGTGGCTATTGCCTGGAATTGCGTAGTCGCAAATGACCCCGCCACAGCCGACTTTATCATAAGTTCACCACTTATGTCTGACCACTACCAGGCAGTGATTCCCGACTACTCGGGATACCTGAAAAGAAAGATTGAAGATTAAGGCTTACTCCTCCAGTGCCGATTTGCCCTTGCGCAAAAACCAGCGGTCAAACAAAAAAGGTCCGAAGGGAAGCAGGGAAGCCAGGAAAGCCAGAAAGATGCGGCCAAACTTCCATTTCAATGCTTGCCCGGTTTCAATTACCATATAACAATACCATACGAACAGGATTCCATGAACCCAGCCGACATAGGTAACCGCTTTCGGCATATCCATCATATACTTCAGGGGCATTGCCACACCTAATAATACCAGAAATGAAATCCCTTCAGCCGTTCCAATAGCCCGGAACTTTTTTACTACCGCCGGTTCCTGCATGAGTTGTGAATTTGAGACGAAGGTATGGAAGAGGAGACAAAGGAGGAATGGTGTTCTTCCCCCATTCCTCCATCTTCCTTTCCCCCTTTCTTCCCTTCCTCCTTTCTTCCTTTCCTCCATCTTCCATTGTCACGGCTTCCATACCTTTGCTCCATGCCTTTCCTTCTTAAATCTTCCTATCAACCGGCAGGTGATCAGCCCACTGCCATTGCGCAATTAACTGAAGGGTTGAAAGCAGGAGAAAAACACCAGACCTTACTTGGTGTAACCGGTAGTGGTAAAACCTTCACCATCGCCAATGTGATTCAGCAGGTGCAAAAACCGACCCTGGTCCTCACCCACAATAAAACCCTGGTAGCTCAACTCTATGGAGAATTCAAACAATTCTTCCCGGATAATGCAGTTGGCTATTTTGTTTCCTATTACGATTATTACCAGCCGGAAGCGTATATCCCGGTTTCTGATACCTATATCGAAAAAGATCTGGCCATCAATGAAGAGCTGGATAAACTTAGACTCCAGGCAACCTCCCAACTCTTAAGCGGTCGGAGAGATATCATCGTAGTGGCTTCTGTAAGTTGTATTTATGGTATGGGTAACCCTACCGAATTTGAAAATGGCATTGTTCGGATTCACGAAGGTCAGCTGATTTCCCGGCAGGGATTTCTGCATGCGCTGGTGAATTCCCTCTATACCCGCACTCAAACGGATTTCACAAGAGGAACCTTTCGCGTAAAAGGAGATACCGTAGATATCAACCTCCCCTACCTCGATATTGGCTACCGCGTCATTTTCTTTGGTGATGAAATTGAAACCATTGAGAGTTTTGAGATAACAACCGGTAAGCGCATTGGCAAACTGGAAAATGCTGCCATCTTCCCAGCCAATCTCTACCTCGCTCCCAAGGATATGATGCAACAGGTGCTCAATGAAATCCAGGATGAAATGGTGGCCCAGGTGGAGTATTTCAAAACACAGGGACGATTCATTGAAGCCCAACGAATTAGTGAAAGAGTCAACTATGATCTGGAAATGATCCGCGAACTGGGCTATTGTAACGGAGTAGAAAACTATTCGCGCTTTTTTGATCGCCGTCAGCCTGGCACCCGCCCCTTCTGTTTGTTGGATTATTTCCCCAAAGACTTTCTCTGCGTAATTGACGAAAGCCATCAAACCATTCCACAGGTGAGTGGCATGTATGGTGGTGATCGCAGCAGAAAACTGAACCTCGTTGATTTTGGTTTCCGGTTGCCATCAGCACTGGATAACCGTCCGCTTAACTTCCATGAATTCGAAAGCCTGCTCAACCAGGTCATTTATGTTTCGGCTACTCCCGGTGAATATGAACTGGAACAAACAGGCGGTGTAGTAGTAGAACAGGTGGTACGTCCGACCGGACTGCTAGACCCTCCTATTGAAGTGCGCCCCAGTTTCAACCAGATTGATGACCTGCTCCATGAAATTGACCTCCGCGTTAAAAAAGGGGATCGCGTATTGGTTACCACCCTTACCAAACGTATGGCTGAGGAAATGGATAAATACCTGCAGCGCATCAATATCAAATCCAAATACATCCATTCAGAAGTGGATACACTCGACCGGGTGGAGATCCTCCGGCAACTACGCCTGGGTGAAATCGATGTACTGGTTGGCGTAAACCTGCTACGGGAGGGATTGGATCTGCCTGAAGTTTCATTGGTTGCCATCCTGGATGCGGACAAAGAGGGCTTTCTTCGCAATGAACGATCCCTTACCCAAACTGCGGGCAGGGCTGCCCGTAATGTAGATGGGCTCGTTATTTTCTATGGGGATAAGATCACGGAAAGCATGCAGCGTACCATTGATGAAACCACCCGGCGCAGGGAAAAGCAAATTGCTTATAACCTGGAACACGGCATTACTCCCCGAACGGTGAAGAAATCCATAGAACAGGTAATGGCGCAAACTTCAGTGCTGGACATCAAGGGATATGATATCAAGAACCCCTATGCGATGGCACCGGATGGTGAACTGGTAGAAGTGGCGGCGGAAGACCAGGAGCAGTATAAGACCATCCCGCAAATGGAAAAAGCCATCGCCCAGACCAAAAAATCCATGGAAAAAGCAGCAAGGGATCTAGATTTCATGGAAGCAGCCCGACTTCGGGATGAAATGTTCCGCATGCAAAAGGAATTGGAAAGCATGAAGAAATAGGGTATTTTTCCAATATGATTTCCATCGCACTCTACCATTTGAAAGGTGGCGTTGGTAAGACCGCCACCTGTGTTAATCTTTCTTACCTGGCAGCACAGGACGGTTATAAGGTGCTCTTATGGGACCTCGACCCACAGGGCTCAACCTCCTTCTACTACAATGTGCAACCGAAAATTAAAAGCGGCACACAGAAGTTGTTTAATGAGCAACTGGACCTGGATGAACTGGTAATGGCTACCGGTTATGAAAACATTGATATCATTCCCGCTGATCTGACTGCACGAAATCTTGAAATCATCCTGGAAGAATTGCGCAGCTCCAAACGACGCTTCAAATCCATTCTGAGCCAGCTGGAAAAAGAATATGATTTTGTATTTATTGATTGTCCGCCTGGCTTTTCCGTGCTCTCAGAAAATATCTTTTATGCAGCGGATATCATCCTGATGCCAACCATTCCTACCACACTCTCTGTTCGGAGTTACGAGTTGGTGAAAGACTATTTCTCTGAAAAAAACCTGGACGAGTCCAAGTTAATGTGCTGTTTCACGATGGTAGATATCCGGAAAAATATGCACAATGAAATCATGCAGGAACTGATTCGGGATAATAAGTTTTTCCATAATTATATCCCTTATCTCTCGGATGTCGAAAAAATGGGCGTGTACCAGGCACCCTTACACGCTTTCGCGCCTTCTTCGTATGCAGCACAATGTTACAGTGATTTGTGGGAAGAGATAAAGGAGGGGGTAATGGAGTAGGGAACGTGAGACGTGAGAAGGGAGGAATGGAAGATGGAGGAATGGAAGAGAGGCTTTAGTGGCGCATGCGTTTGGGTCCGTACCAGAGCCAGAAACCGGTGATGGTAAAACCTAAGAGGGCCAATCCTGATACGGAGGTAAAAATCAACTTAAAGACATCACCACTATTCAGCAGTTTCATATCTACAATAGATCCATCATGGATTTTTTCAATGAAGTCGGAGCGCCTCTTTTCAATTTTTAGTAACTGTCCGGTTGCACCATCTACTTGCACGCCCCAGAAATGATCGGCAAATAAAAATTTAGCTACACCCTTGTTAGCTCTCAGGTCGATTTTATCCAACTTTACAGACAGGCCGGCATCCACTGAATCCTGCAGGTATCGGCAGGCTTGCTTATATAAACTATCCATTGGCAACCAGTTCGCCAAATCACCCGAACTGCCGGTAGCTGTTTCAGCCTGGATCCATTCACTGTTTTTTTTCCATCCTAACAGCAATCCGGTAATGGAAATTACCAGAAACAGGAGAAATAAGGATGCACCAAGTGCACGATGGACTTTTCTCACAATGCGCAATACCCGCGCCTGCTCTGCTCTCTTTGGGTTTACATTCATACCAACTGGTAAATTGCACCAAAATGAGCAGATAACAATATCTCTAATTTATATTACCAATTAAGTTTATTTATCTTAGTTCCCATGCAACTTAGTTTACTACATCATGCTGCTCGCTGGCTGCTGGGAATCTTCTTGCTATTGGCAGGCATTGGCCACCTAACCTGGGCCAGGACAGAATTCCAGGCACAGGTACCCCGCTGGCTACCCCTGGAAGCTGACCTGGTAGTAGTGTTATCCGGATTTGTGGAAATTGGACTGGGACTTGCATTGTTGTTATTAAAATCACGCAGGCAACAGGTTGGCTGGGCCGCGGCGCTTTTTTTTCTGCTCATCTTTCCCGGAAATATTGCTCAATACATCAACAAAGTAGATGCATTCGGACTGAATTCTGACACCACCCGGCTCATCCGGTTGTTCTTTCAGCCAGTGCTAATTGTATGGGCTCTATGGTGTACAGGCGCATTGGCTGGCAGAAAAAAACAACTGGCTGATTAACCAACAGCTGCATTCAGATACTCGACCGGATTCAAATAGAACATCTTTTTCCACCCCTGTCTTGATTTATCCGCTTTCCAGAAATAAGGAATCCAGGTTTTGATAGAATAATGCAAATGGGCAGGTTTACCCTGCGCATTACCGGTAGTTCCAACAGTTCCGATTTTGCTCTGGTGATTTACATAAGATCCCGTGCTGGTTTCAATAGCGTCGAGATGTGCATAATAATGAAATCTCCACTTGGGACCCAGGATCAAGACCACCTTTCCTCCTTTACTTAATTCGCCGGTATAGACTACAATTCCTGGCGTGGCTGCTCTCACTGTTTTTCCCTTTTTGGCAAAGATATCAACCCCTTTATGGGTGATGGAACTGCCCCAAGGATAAAACCAAAAGGAATTCTGCGCATAACTGTTGCGATCGGCCCCACTAACCGGCATCCGGAAAGACTCCGGAATTAGGAAGCCGGCCAGCAGCAGGCTGCAAACCACCAATAAAACCTTATTCCATTTACGCATATGTTTATTCTTTTCTGCTGTTAAGCAGATCTCTTGTATTTTTTTGAACAGTGATTGCTCCAAATAAACCCAGTAAAAATGCAAAGGCATAAAAGCCTTTTTCACTGGGCAGTAAGCTCGCATTCCACAATCCGATAATCAATAACGCAATGGACAGTAGGGTACCAAACCAGCAGAGTCCGTAGTAAATATCTGTAACCTGTATTCCTTCCAGTTTATCGCGTACTGATTTTTGAAGTGAAACAACGGCAAACAAACCAAACATTAAAACAGTGAAATAATAGCCTTTTTCATTGAGTGGCATATCGGCTCTCCATAAGCCAACCAGGTAACCAACAATACCTGTACCAAGGGCAACCCATGATGCCCCAACAAAAGCATTGGACGGTTTTTGAGTCATATCATTCGGTTTAGGAAGGAAAAACTACTCATTAGAAAAGTTTCGTACACTATTCAGGTTCTTAATGTTTTCTCAAGATTTTACACTGCGCCTGAAAAACAGTACTTTAGAGAAACAAGTTAACCCTTGCAGAAGCTATTATCAGGCTTACTGTTTCTCCTTTTCACCTGTACTTATACTACAGGATGGTCGCAGTTGTACTTAAATGCAAGATTGCTGACAACAGCCAATGGATTAAGTGACAATAGAATTACGGCCATTTATAAAGATGCCAAAGGTTATATCTGGATCGGAACCAAAAATGGGTTGAATAAATACAATGGTCAAAGTTTCACGATTTACAAACCAGCGAAGGAAAATTCAATTTCAAATGAAATAATTAATTGCATAACCGGTGATAAAGAGGGTAATATCTGGGTTGGTACTATGCATGGATTGAATCGGTTGGATGCTGTTACCAATACCTGGACCAATTGGGTGCCTGACAGTGTCGGCAACCATACCAACACACTGCATAATTTTCTTATCTGGGATCTGAAATGGGATGAAACTGGAGTACTCTGGATCGCTTGTGATATAAAGGAATTTACATCCTACAACCCATCTACGCAAAAGTTTCAGTATTATGACTGGCCAGGTTTTGTGAAAACCATTAGTGGTAGCAAAACGAAAGAAGGTTATCATGCCATCCAATCCTTTGTGCAAAAGAACAGTGAGGAATTTTGGCTGGCTTCCAATAAGGGATTGGTTCATCTGAACACGAGAACCCGAAAATTCACTTTTGCCGGTAGCAACTATTACGCTGATGTCATCGATATTCAATATGATGCGGAAAGCCAGCAGGTGTGGGTTTCGTTGGAAGGCGGACAGGTTTTTCGTTATACTGAATCGTCCGGCAGGTATGAAGAATTGATTCCTGAACAAGAACCCTATCCATCCACTTATCTTCCTAATAAACAAGAAAAAGAATCCTGGATTGCATCTGAACAGGGACTCCTGAAAGCTGGTTTCAAAACAAAAAAGCTTAGGCTCAATCGGAATATCCCTTCGCTCAGTTTTTCATTACCTCCGGGAGGTGTGACTACAACCTATATTGATTCCACCGGCATTGGTTGGATTGGTACACCGAATGGGTTGTTTATGCAGGATTTCAAATTTGCAACGGCTGCCTTTCTTCCCTTAATAGCCATTCCTGACAGAGAAGGAACCAATCGAATGGGGGGTGTATTTTTTGATGAAGAATCCGATTCCTATTATGTCTGCAGTTATGATCCTTCCGGACTATTTGTATTATCCAGAAACACAGGAGCTATCCAATTGGTTCGTAAAGACAATAAGGGAGATGAATTATCGCCTTGCTATGGGGTAAAAAGACTAAAAAATCAATTATGGTTAATAACCAGAGATCGATTGTACCAAATCAATAAAAAAGATCATTCCATTCAGCATTTCCCAACTCCACACGATTCAGCATTTCCCATATACCGAGACCTCGAAATAGACAATCAGGGAGTTATTTGGATTACCTCTTTTAACCTGGGCGTATTGCTCTTTGATACACAACGAACTCAATTTTCAAGATTAAATGCTGTTGGTGCAGATCGGCTCAATACAGCGGGTACTTCACTTTCATACGATTCTATCCAGGATAAAATGTGGATAGGAACCTATGGTAATTACCTGATTGAATATTCCTTTAAGAATAAAAGTCTGCAGCCGTATTATGAAAAGAATGGATTGGTCCACTATGCGAATCTTAATCTGGTACATGATTTAGAAATTGATTCACGGGGGCAGCTTTGGGTTGCAACCAATGCAGGAGGCATTTACCGAAACAACCCGGCCTACGGGTTTGAAAAGGCGTTTAGTCCGTTTGATATGCGAAACGGATTAAAGCACAATCAATTTATAGCAATGACCAAAGGAGAAGATTCGATTCTTTGGCTATTGTCCGAAACTGGTCTGTCTTATATCAACATCCATCAACCGGATGAAGAACATCTTGTTCAAAACATCCCGTCGATTTCAACATTCGGTTCTGATCCCAGGTATCCGCATGGAATTTTTTATAGTGATAAAAACAAGGAAATGGGTGTTGCGGTAGCGGGAGGCTTGTTACTGTACCACCCGCAACCAGGAGGTGAAAAAGAAAGTTTTCCCCTGATCGTGCGAAAAGATAAAAGTAAAATACACAGCTTTAGCATTGATGCATTATACTATGGAATGCAACCCCTGCACTTTGAATACCAATTAAAGGGATTCTTGGATAGCTGGACCACAACTACCAGCAAACACATCACGTTTCAAAATCTTTCACATGGGTCTTATAGTTTCAGGATCAGGGCAAAAGACAGTGATGGAAATATTATTACAACCAGTTCCCCCATTGATTTTACGATTGCTGCACCATTCTGGAAACAACCCTGGTTCCTGCTTAGCCTTATAATAGCAGGAATCGGGATGCTTTATTTGATCATTGAACCACTTCGCCAGAAAGTTAAAGACGCCAAAATTCTGAACCAGTTTGCTACCTCGCTTTATGGCAAAACCAGTATTGATGATATCTTCTGGGATGTAGCTTTGAATTGTATCAAACTGCTGGAATTTGAAGACTGTGTAATTTATCAATACGATCCGGAGAGAAAAGTAATGGTCCAAAGGGCTGCAGCCGGCCCTAAAAGTCCATATGTAACTAGAGAAATTATCAACCACCTGGAAATACCGTTGGGAAAAGGTATTGTAGGAACAGTTGCCCAAACCGGCAAAGCAGAACGAATTGGAAATACAACCCGGGATGCTCGTTATGTTATTGATGACAAGCGCCGGAATTCAGAAATTACGATTCCTATTTGGGTAGATGGACAGTTATTTGGAATCATTGACTCCGAGCATTCAAAAAGAAATTTTTTCAAAGCCAGGCATAGTCGCCTCTTGAAAAATATTGCCCAGATCTGCGCAGAAAGAATCTCGAAGTATATAACGGAAGAGCGGCTCAGAAGTAAAATTTCCAGGGACCTGCATGATGAAATGGGATCTACGCTTACAAGTATCAACATCCTGAGTAAAGTTGCTATGTCAAGGGATGAGGAAAGAACTGAAGTTGTAGAATATCTGCAAAAGATCAAAGATTATTCCGGGAACATGATGGAAAGCATGAGTGATATTATCTGGGCTATTAATCCGGCTAATGATAGTATGGAAAAAGTGTTGATTAAAATGAAGGAATTTGCTGCGGAAATGCTCGAACCTGTTGGTATCAACTATTATTTTGATACGCGGGATTTTTCCTGGCAAGCTGCACTTAATCTGGAAGAAAGAAAAGACCTGTATCTTGTATTTAAAGAAGCCATCAACAATATTGTAAAGTACAGTAAGGCATCAGAAGTGAACATAGTGCTCAGGTTCGATAAAGAAGAGCTAAGCCTTACCATTACAGATAACGGACAGGGGTTTGATCCTGGGCATATAGGTTCTGGAAACGGCATCAACAACATGAAAACCAGGGCTAACGCCATGGGAGCGGAATTTCGGTTGGAATCCATAGCAGGTACAGGAACAAGTATATTTCTGAAAAAAGCAATCACCTGATCAGGGTATTTTAGGCTGGTTGGAAAAACTTAGATTGCAGATATCCATAGTATGAAAAAATCCATTCAGATACTTATTTATGAGGATAATGTGCTTTTGAGAGAGAGCCTTACCAACCTGCTGGCCTTAACCGGTGAATACGAAGTGTTGGCCAGTTTTCCCGATTGCTCTGATGTATTGAACCAGGTTCAGCAGCTTGATCCGGATGTGATTCTGATGGACATTGATTTACCCGGCATTAATGGGATTGAGGCGGTGAAGTTAATTCGGGGATTCAATCCGCAGGTTCAAATTATCATGTTAACAGTATTTGATGACAATTCTCATGTGTTTGATGCCATGTATGCAGGCGCCAACGGATACTTATTGAAAAAATACATTTCCGACAAACTGCTGCACGCCATACAGGAAGTGTTACAGGGAGGCGCGCCCATGAGTCCATCAATAGCAAGAATGATCATTACCAGCTTGCAGCAGCCGGTGGTAGCAGCAAATGATTATTCATTGACCAACCGGGAAAAGGAAATTCTTCAGTTATTATCTTCCGGAAACAGTTTTAAAATGATTGCAGCTGAACTATCCATTAGTTTGGATACTGTTCGCACCCATATCAAGCATATCTATGACAAATTACACGTGCGTTCACAGATCGAAGCCGTTAGTAAAGCTATACAGGAAAAACTGGTGAAATAAGCTACTCGTATTTTGAAAATATCCCGGTATCAAAGGCAGTCCATAAACAGGCTTTTTGCCCTGCTGCTTTCAGCACGTTATTCGCCCAGGTATTGCAGGTAGTAAACAGACTATAACTACCCACCGCTTCATAAAATGCATCTGAATTCCCATATACAGCATTGGTCTCGATGTGTTTGGGTGAACCGGAAGCATCTCTGTCAAAACTTGCCAGAATATGATTGACCAGGCGATCATATTGTTTTCTGCCGATGTGGATTTCACGACATTGTTCAGAAATATTCAGCTTCTTGTAATAGGTAGCATGAATGGCGGAGCTACTGAGACCGAATGCAGCTTTAAATGCAACAGAGGCCTTTAATTCTGCCCAGGTAGGGGTCTGAAGATAGAAGCCTTTATCACCCCAGCCCATAGCCAGCCAGCCGGCGGTTGAATCTTTTCCTAGGGTATGCTGGTATTTAACCAGGCTGGTCCAATTGAACTGGTCATTAATAGCCGGCACTACGATATCAGTGTGTACTCCATTGGAAAGAATGTAAATCTTGACCTCCCGGCCCTGATCCGCTTCTCTGTCAATTTGAATAGAGGAAAGTATATAGGCTATTCCGAGGTACAGGCCAATAAAGCAGACCAGGAACAGAACCAGTTTGCCAATCAGTTTACTTACCCAAAGCAATTTTGCTTTCATACTTCTTTTATCGGGATCCAGACTTCTTCTTCAGAGTCGGGATCATTGTTTTTGTAACGATCACCCAGGATTTCAAAATGGGGTCGATTGTCTAATTGGTAACCGGATAGAGGTAACCATTCCGTAAAAATGTACTGCAAGGTTTTGGGGAAACTATTCGTATCTCCCTTGTGAATAAACACGGCATAGGTTCCTGCAGGAAGTAAAAATGGCTCTATGCCTGCCGGGAGGTCATCATAAGAGTTTACTTCTGTTAATGCCCACTTGGTGAAGATTGCCGTAGGATCAAATTTGCTGAAATAGTTTTCCGGATAGACCTGTAGAGAATAAAGCAAGTTTCCAATACGCTCCCGGATTTGATTTCTCAATGGCATAAATCCTGCCCATAAACTACCGGTTTGGTTGTTGGCAAGTGACATGCTCAGTTGTTTACCAGCAAGTTTCCGGAGCTCAATGGTTTCAATTCGTGAAAACATGGTTATTCTCTGTATTTTTCGATATCCAGGTCAATATAATAGAGATTTTCCAACATGCGGTCAGCCAGTTTTTCTTGCCTTGAGAAGTACAGTCTTTTTTCCTGCGTATGATAAAAAGGACAAAATTCTGCAAGTACGGAGTTGATGGGTTTACCAAGATTTTTTCCTTTTGTCCATTTTCCATTTTTTCGAAAGCTAATGTATAAATCCACTTCCCCAAACCCAGTGGAGTCAGTAGAAAAATAGAGGAGGTAATCTTCCGCTGGAGAAATAAATGGATTTGATTCTCTATCGGTTGTATTCACAGGTGCGCCAAGGTTAACAGGAAGAAGATAGGCGCCATTGCTATATTCAGCTACATAAATATCTGATTTACCAATTTTATTTTCATTTTCCTTCATGAAATAGATATTCCCATTATTGGCAATTGAAGCATAGGATTCAGAAGCATCACTATTTATTCTATTACCTAAATGGAAGGGCTCACTCCAACCTTCTTTTTCTCGTCTGACGGCCCAGATATCAAACCCCTCTCGTTCCGGCTTTCCAGGTACTGGACGAGTGGATTGAAATAATACCAGTTTGCCATCCGGACTAAACATAGGATCGATATCTTTCCAATTTGCAGTTGTTGTCGAAAAAGAGGCCGTTACCGGAGCAGTCCATTTTCCGTTGCGACGGCTTGATTCCATTATTATCAGGGTATCTCTTCGCCCATTGGATTGAACCCAAAGAGCAGTTTGCGAATCGGGTGAAATAGTTAATCCAAAAACACCGCCCTTGCTAATTAGTGCTGGTTCAAACAGATAAGGTTGGGCTTTTGTAATGATTACAGAAAACAGGGATAATCCAAAAAGAAATATGGACCGAATCATATTCGCAATTTTAGAATAAAAGGTATCCAAATAGGCGGATCAACCCAGTACCGTTTATCCAATTATTCCGGAAGTAGCAACCCCCAAAAAGCCATTTCGCTAACGCCTTGTTGTTTCAGAGGACGGACTAGCTTGATTTTCTGAATCCTCAAATTCTCCTGAATTTTTTAATTATAGCCATTCCGGTTAGTACCTCTAAAACGGGTTTTCGTACCAGATTGAGGGGGATTAGTGTATAAAACTTTTTCCAGGACAGGCACCGCAGTAAATTGGTCCTGCAGTTTGGTTTAATGAATTTTTTTGTCGGTTGTTACAGATTCCAAGTCCTATATAACGATTGTTGACAGGATTCTCACACATGATGTTATAGATGAAAACCATGGGGCAGGTCTTACGATGGGGTGAAGGCCTGCTTTCATTTTACCCCTATCATGGTTAGCCTACCTTCCCTAATTGCTGAATTGTTTTCCTGGATGCTACTCCATTTTTCTTAAACTCAGAAGGTCTGATTCCTGTTACTTTTTTGAATTGATTTGATAAATGGGAAACTTGTTTATAGTCCAGTTGCTCAGCAACCTGTTTTAAACTCAGGCCCTCAATAGTCAGCAGTTCCTTGGCTTTTTCAATTTTTAGTGCGATCGCATATTGTTCAATCGTTGTACCAGTTAAGCCTGAGAAATAAGTTGCCAACTGAGCATATTCCATCTCCAACTCTTCTGCGAGGTATGCAGAAAGATTTTGTTTGATGTTTTTCTTATTTATAACATAATCAGCGATGGCAGCTTTAATCTTATCAATCAGTACCTGCTCTGCTGAATCAACCAGTTCAAGGCCACCACGTTCAATTGCCTGCGCAAAACTTTCCTTTTTTTCATCTGATATCAAACCCCTGATTTCAACTTCACCCAGATCAATTCGCTTATGCTGAATGCCCAGTTTTTCAAGCTCCTGTTGTACCAAAATCATACAACTTTCGCAGGCCATATTTCGGATATATAAAATCATACATTGCTTTTATACCCTTATTTGCAACTTAAATACCAGTTATTGTTATTCAGAAAATTGTAACATTTCAATAAAAAATTGTGTAATTTTTTCAACAATTTCTCTCATCCCTTGCTACTGAGTCATATAGAGCGCCCCAATTCTGTTTAACATTTTACAACAAGTCTGTAAAATTGAATTAAACGTAATTTTAACGCTGATCTATCCTTCATGCTACATCCTCATTTACGCTCCCATACAGACACTGCTCACCGGCAACTTGAAAAACAATTTATTTCAATGTTGCAATCGGTGAATAGTCCGGAAGACTATGAGGGATTCTTGAAAATTATCGCCGCCTTCCTTTTACCATTGGAAGAGGTTCTTCACCAGTTTCCACTAAAAATGCTGGTTCCGGATATAGAAACGCGAAAGAGATCAAATGATTTGCTGGAAGATATCCGGCACTATGACAAAAACTGGGAACTGAAACAAACTGCTTCGCTTCCTTCAATTTTCACCATATATCATGCAATTGGAGCACTCTATGTGCTGGAAGGATCTACACTTGGCGGGCCTATAATCGCAAAGATGATCCGAAAGCAAACAGGCCTTGATACCACGCTGCAGTACTTCGAAAACTACCAGGAAAAAAGAAAAACCATGTGGGATAATTTTCGCATGGCACTTGACCAATCTGCTTTACAACCTCATACAGAAACCATAACCGCCTCCGCGATTGGTTGTTTTACAGCTTATCAAAAGTGGTTGGAAATAAACAACAAACCTTCCTATGCAAAAAATTCCAACTCATCCATGTGATCGCGAACTGATTCAGTTCCAGGGTAAAATTCAACCGCATGGTGCTACCCTGGTTATAGATAAAAATTCATTGGAAGTAAAACAGGCAAGTTCAACTATCAACCAGTTCCTGCCACTTACTGCCGGACAGGTTCTGGGCAAGTCCGTCCAGGAGCTGCTGGAATATATATCATTCAATTGTTCGTTTGAGCATGGGAGTTACCAGCAGATAAAAAGCCTGGCTGGTGATTGTTACCTCATCTCCCACCAGAGCGCTGATTGTATTTTACTGGAATTTGAACCGGTACTGAATTATGCCTATTCATCTGAAATGATTATGGCCGATATGCTTGATTCTATGAGCAGCTCCGCTACAGTGATTCAGGCACTGGAGGCTGCGGCACAAAAAGTAAAAATGATCAGCGGCTTCCATCGTGTCATGGTATATATGTTTCATGAAGACGGTCATGGAGAGGTTGTTGCGGAAGTCGCGGACAAAGGCCTGGATCCCTATCTAGGTCTTCATTATCCGGCATCTGATATTCCAAAGCAGGCGCGCGAACTATATAAGAAAAACCTGGTTCGACTTATTGCAGATGTGAACGCAACGGATAGCCTGCTCGAAAAAAGTGAAGCAGATGAAACTTCTTCATCTGTCGACCTTTCTGATTCGGTGCTTCGTTCTGTATCACCCACCCATATTCAATACCTGAAGAATATGGGAGTGGCAGCCAGCTTCAGTATTTCTATTGTGTCGCAGGGGGAGCTATGGGGGCTGATTGCCTGCCATCATTATACACCCAGGCATATAGATTACCGGCAACGCCTGCATGCAAAAATGGTGGGACAAATGTTATCTTCTATTGTACGATACCAGGTGGAGGAAGAAAAACAACAGTTACATCATTACTGGAGAGAGAATACAGCAGGACTGGTTAGACAGATGCGTCAATTCGAATCAATTGCCGAAGGCGTATCTACTGGAAGTCTTGACCTCCTATCCATCAATGGAGCAAAGGGGGCCGCACTTATTTATGATGGACAAATCACACTGGTTGGTCAAACACCTGGAAAGGAGTTTCTCATGGAGTTATCTGAATTCCTTCAAACAGCCCCAACCAACCAGGTATTTCAAACCAATCATCTTTCTTCCATTTATCCAGCTGCCGGCTCAGCAGCTTTAACGGCTAGCGGAATGTTATGCGCACCTTTGTCTACAGATCTGAAGGATTGTATACTCTGGTTCAAACCCGAACTGGAGCAGGAAATCAAATGGGCAGGAAATCCTGAGAAGGCGGTCGTTCTCAATCCTGATGGTAAAACAAGAATTGAACCACGTAGTTCCTTTGCCATATTCATTCAGTCGCTCAAGGGAAGATCAGAGAAATGGACAACTGCTGAATTATCCAACGCTTATAAATTACGGGAAGAGATACTGCTGCTCATCCAGGAAAAAACCAATCAGTTGAAACGGCTGAATGATGAATTGAAAAAAGCCTACGAAGAGCTAGACAGTTTCAGTTATACGATATCCCACGATCTGAAAACACCTCTTGCCACCATCTATAATTTTGCTGAATTGTTGCTGGAGGAGGATCCAAACCTGGATAACAGGTTGCTAACTGAAAAGATTAAACGAAATGCGGAGCGCATGCAGTTAATGATAAAGGAGGTATTTCGTTATACCAAGCTGGGACGGGAGCAAATCAGCCTGCAGCCTATTGACATGAAAACTTTGTTGAACCAGATCAGGGAAGACCTCCTGGATGCCTACAAAGATGCACAGCCGGAGTTCCAGATTGGAGATACACCTGAAATTTATGGGGATAGCACTATGATAAGCCAGGTGTTCAGCAATCTGTTAGGAAATGCAATAAAGTATTCATCCAAAACAAATAAGCCAATGATTCAGGTTACTGGATCTGCTGAACAGGATGCGATTCTTTATACAGTGGCAGATAATGGAATCGGGATGGATCCCCGACATACCGGAAATTTATTCAACTTGTTTTACAGGCTGCCAGGAGCTAAGAATTATGAAGGAACAGGACTCGGATTGGCAATCGTAAAACGTATCATTGAAAAGCACCAGGGGCAGTTATGGTTTGAAACAGAACAAAATAAAGGCACCCGTTTTTACATACGATTGAAAAAAGTGGAACAGTTGGAATTGGTTTAAGAACGTACTTCCAATTTGTAGCCTTTGCCATGTACATTTATTAGGTGGACTGCAGGGTCCAATTCCAATTTCTTTCGAAGTTTTGAGATATACATGTCAAGACTCCGGCCAACAATAACGCCTTCATCTTCCCAAACCTCCTTCTGGAGTCTTTTGCGGTCTACGAGTTCGTTAAGGGAGGTTGCGAAAATCTGAAGCAGTTTTGTTTCTTTACCTGTCAGAGAAAGAATGGTTTCACCAAAATGAAGTTCCTGCGCTTCACTATGGAACTGATAATGACCGATGGACAGACTTCCAGGCAGGATTTCCTCCTGCAAAGCCTGACCCTTGTCTTTTTTGGGCATCCATCGGGCTCTTATCAAATACAGTCCGGCCCCTATTCCAAAAGCAAGAACTATCCCGGCTATCCAGAAAGCCGTTCCTGAATTGTTGGTAGGTTCCCATCGAATCAGCACCGAATATTTTGCTATAGGTTGTTCGCGCCCAAGGCAGGGTATAATATTCTCCTGCTCGGAACCAATCATTGCATAACCAAATACAATTTTATTAGCAGGTTGCTCCAGTACATTTACCATGTATCGGTTGGATAAACCATATTGCTGAATTACCTGGTTGATGGTATTCACCAGTGAATCGGGGTGAAAAGAAATGGCTGTTTCCAGGGGAAGCAGGTATTCAGTTTCGGAAATTTTCTTGATTTCGGGCACGCGGGAACTGCTATCCCCTGCGGCCTGCAGCAATTTGTGTGAAACCTTCCGTAAAATGATCACTTCCCGGGCTTTCTTATATTCAGCATCAGTGGAGTCGCGGTGCATAAATGCTGCCAGTACCAATACCGGCAAAAGCAACACAACCACCCAATACAGCTTCCATTTCATATGCCAAATATATGTTTTACAAGATGCTGTAAAATTTCAATGGGTAGTTTTTACAGCTTGTTTACAATCAATTTACAGTTGTTTTACCCAATTTGACAAAATCACCAGCTAGATTGGTCCTATATCAATTTTTCACACTAAACAATTTCCCATGAACTCGATTTTTATTTCCCTGCTCTGGTTGTTTCTGATCAATGACCAGCAGGAATTGCCTCCACCGGCAGATCCATCACCTACCAGCATCGGCGTCTGGACAGGTCCTGATTTTATGAAGAAGGAACATAAGGTGGGTCCCGAGGAATTTCAGATCAGCCAATCTGTTCAGTACGTATTGCAGGACAAAACCGGGACAGTCTGGATCGCAACCGGAGAAGACGGGGTTTGCGTTTTTGATGGAACTGATTTTAGGTATTTTACAACAAATGAGGGACTAGCGGGCAATGCGGTTCGCACCATATTGCAGGATAGCAAGGGGAATGTATGGATGGCAACCAATGGCGGCATTTCCCGAAAAAATAAGCAGGGCTGGACATCCTATACTACTGCTAACGGATTACCTGATAATGAGATACTTACTCTTTATCTTGATAAAAAAGGGGTCCTCTGGGCCGGCACACGCAAAGGCCTGGCAAAGTTTGAAAATGATGCTTTTAGCACCCTTCCGATGTACCGCTCCCCCAGGCAAGGAAACGACAAGCCAGTAAGTACTCCTGTCCAATTTATCTATGAAGACAATTCCGGTCAACTCTGGTTTGGAACAACTGGTTATGGTTTATTTAAGTTTGACGGTAAAACGCTGGAGAACGTAATTAAACCTGGTTGCTAATTTCAAAACGGCGAATGAGTTCTATACATGCCCGGCTGTTATGGTAGGGACATTTCCAGAATCCTGCTTTATCCTTCTGCAAGACCCTGCCATCAGCATCAATTCCCCAGAACCATTCGCCGTTTTCTTTATCCACCAGTTTTTGCTGTATAAATTGCCACGAGTTTAAGGACCGCCCTAGCCATATTGGATCCTGGGTGAATTGCCATCCGGTATAAAAACCAACCATTGCTTCTGCCTGTGGCCACCAGTGTTTTTCAGTACCCTCCCAAAGAGCACCATCGCTATCCAATCCTGTAACAGCAGACTGCAGCAGACCTAAAGAGGATGTTTTAATTTGTTTTATTAATATCGGATTATCCAGCAGTAAGGCAGCTTCCCACAACAACCAGGCAGCTTCAACATCATGACCCGGGGAAACTGAAGCAGATACAACTTTCCAATCGCTGTCAAAAAACAGGTGTAGATTACCGTTGGCTGAATCAATTATTTTGTTTTGAAACAGTTGAAGGAGATGTTCTATTTGCGATTTTAACTGCGCATCTGGCCAGATTTTAAACAAACAGGAATAGGCTTCCAGCAAATGGAGATGTGTATTCATTGATTTTGGCGCATTGAGATCTGACTCACTCAAACGCATATCCGAAATGGGTTCCCAGTTTTCTGATAAGGCTTCAATATAACCACCGAATTTATTGTCAGAAAAGTAGTTTTCAATAGTATGAAAAAGCGAGATCGCTTTCTCCTGTGCCTGCTTTGCCTGTGTGACAGCAGCATATTCTGCAAGTCCGAATAATGCAAATGCGAGTCCGTATAGCTGTTTTTTGGTAACAAGTGGATTTCCCTGGTGATTCACGATCCAGAAATATCCGCCATGCTGTTTGTCTTCAAAAGTATGTATGAGATATTCATACGCCTTGTCTGCAATCTGTTTATCCTCCTTTGCTTTATTCAATCCATAGGTTGCTGAAAATGCCCACAAAACCCTGGCCTGCTGAACAAGTCCCCTTTCCGCTTCCGGAAATACCTGGTTGCTATTGGAAACACGACCAAAACAGGCTCCGGTGTGTTTATCGATAACCAGGTCCTTCCAGAAAAGAAGAATTCGGTTCAATTCAATTTGAAGACTGTTTTTCCAATCGTGAATAGTGCTATCAAATGGCATTTTCTGATATACGCTGTTCTTTTAAAATAGTTCCAATTCGTTGCAATTCTGCTTCTGTAAGGGGATAAAAATAAATCATAATCAATGCGATTACAGATCCGATTGCGGGCAGCCAGCTGAGCATTAAACGTATGCCGGTTTGGGCCAATTCCGCCTGCACCTGGTTGGCCTGAAATCCAAAAGCAGCCAGCAACCAGGCTGTAAGAGCTGAACCCAGTGTCCAGCCCATCTTTTGTGACATGGAAGAAGATGAAAATATCAGACCGGTGGCTCTCCTGCCGGTTTTCCACTCTGAATAATCTGCAATATCTGCATACATAGACCATAGCAAAGGAAAAACCGTACCGGCGCAGCAGCTAATCATAAATTGTAATAAAAAGATCAGTACCAAATCATACTGCCCCATCCAGAAAAACAGTATGCTTAGTATGGATGCAATCCCCATTGCAACACTGAAGCATCTTTTTTTACCATATTTGTTTGCAAGAGGGAATGCAAGCACTACCCCGATCAGATTGGCAATCTGTCCGATAACGAGGTAAAGGGTTGAAAAGTTGATGGCAATCGGGCCCAGTTGAACTGCTTCTTTTTCGTGAATATAGTAGCGGAAATAGTACATCGCTGCACCATCTCGGATCGAATTGAAAATCAGGACAGCTATCCCGGCAACAACCAGAATGGTCCAGGGTTTGTTGCTGAGCAGGTCCCGAAGATCTGTTTTAAGTGCTGTCGATTTTTGCCGGATCGGTTGAACTCTTTCTTTTACCCAGGCAAAACAGAATAAGAACAGTATTACACAGAGTATCGCAATCACACCCACGGCCCATTGCCAGGCGGTTGCATTTTGAGGCATTGAAAGCTGCGTACTTCCTCCTCTATAAGAAATTAATGGTTCTATCAGAGCAAGTGCAACAAAGCTACCGGCAAAAGCAAACCCCATTCTGAAGGAAGCCAGGATATTTCTTTCCTTCGGATCTTCAGAGATAACACCCAGTAAGGCTGCGTAAGGAACATTGATAAAGGAGTAGACCAGCATCATCAGGGAATAGGTTCCATACACATAGATCAGCAGTTGTTGCTGTGATCCAAAATTGGGCACCGTGAAGGTGACGATTCCCATGATCCCAAACGGTACAGCAAGGTATAAGAGGTAGGGGCGAAATTTTCCAAACCGGGATTGTGTTCGGTCTGCAATCATACCTATGACCGGATCCAGCAGGGTGTCCCAAATCCGTGTTATCAGTAATAGGGTGCCCACTGCTGCTGCGGGCAAACCCATTACATCGGTATAAAAAAACAGGAGATAGATTCCAAATAGTTTCCAGAACATGGAGGAAGCCATATCGCCGAATCCATAGCCGATCCTTTCTTTCAGGCTGATCTGTCCCATATCAGCCTAAGATACTGAAGCCGTAATTCAACTCAAATTATTCCGAACGCAAACTTTTTACCGGGTTCAAAACAGCCGCCCTGATGGTTTGAACACTGATGGCAATCAATGCCAGGAGGCATAATCCCACTACCGGCCAAATAAATACGGTTAGATCCAGGCTAGTCCTGTAGCTAAAATCTTCCAGCCATTTGTTGGTTGCAAACCATCCGATTGGCAGTGCTATTAAGGATGCCACGAGTACCAGTCGTAGGAAATAAGTTGCCAGCATCCAGACAATTCCCGGTACTGATGCTCCCAATACTTTTCGCACTCCTATTTCCTTGGTTCGTTGTTGTACAGAGAATGCAGATAAACCCAACAGGCCCACACAAGCCAGCAATATTGCTACCCCTGTAAAGAGTCCAATGACTTTTACGGTTTGTTGTTCTGCTTGATACATTCTGTTATAATCCTCATCCATAAAGCTGTAACTGAACGGACGATGTTTCACCAGCTCTTTCCAGGTTTTCTCCATGAAAGCAATTGTTTCAGGTAATTGTTTCCCGGATACTTTCACCAGCAGGTTATTTCCATAATTAGAAGGAAAAAGCACCAGGCCCTGAATAGGAGAATGCATGGAACTGAAATGAAAATCTTTTACTACTCCTTTTACTATACCTGGTCTGGATTCATCGAGGAACATCTTTTTACCAATGGCTTCCTGTGGGTTCCATCCTAACTGCTTTACTGCAGATTCATTCAGGATAAAATGATAATAATTTTTTTCATTCTCTTGATGAGAAGCATCCAGTACATCCTGGCGATTGATGTCTTCTCCGGCGATTAATTGAATTTCATTTGTTCGCAGATATTCCTCATCAATTGGATTGGCATATACATTGAGTGAGCTGTTTTCAGGCATGACAGAACTACGCATACCATAACCACCTACGATCGAAATGGGTGCATTATAGCTTAAGGATGTGTTTTTTATTTGGGGATTTGCTTTGAGCTGATTTTTCAGCAGATCCATCTTCTCACTCACCTTGTAATCCGACTTTACAACCACCACATGATCCCGATTGAATCCAAGTGATTTTTCCTGGATGTATTTTACCTGTTTGTACATCGCAAAACTTCCAATTAAAAGGAAAGCTGAGATAGTGAACTGAAAAACAGTTAATGATTGTCTGACCCAATTTCCGTTGTCGCTGTTTCTGAAATTTCCTTTGAGCACTTTGATGGGTTGAAAACCTGATAATACCAGGGCCGGATAGGAACCTGCCAAAACAGCGATGAAAATTACCATACACAGAGCAGAAAAAAGTAAAACCGGGTGTGTCAGATCTGCCAGAACAAGTGAACGATCCACCAGCTCATTAAAAAGCGGTAAAAGCAGCGCTGTTACAGCAAAACTGATGAAAAGGGCAAGTACTGAAATCACCAGTGATTCACCAATAAACTGACTAAAAACCTGCTGCCGTGTTGCCCCGGTTACTTTTCGGATACCGACTTCACGTGCTCTTTCCAGGGATCTTGCTGTGCTCATGTTGATATAGGTAAAACAGGCAATCAGCAAAATCAGAATAGCCATCCCGCTTGCAATATAGATATAACGGATATCCGTGTTCGCTACATACGCATTGTAAGGAGAATGCAGATGAATGTCAAACAATGGTTCCAGGTAATAGGTTAGCCAAATCGAGGGATCATTCATTTCTTTCTCCATGAAGGGCCTGATTTTAGCCTGCAGATTGGGAAGGGAAGTATTTTCCTTTAACAATAAGTAAGTCTGGTAATTCGCGTTCCAGTAGGTTTCCTCCTGCGCAGGTCCGAGAGAAGAAAAAGAACCTATCATTGAAAACCGGATCTGGGAGTTGGAGGGACAGTCCTCTGTTATTCCTGTTATTAGAAAAGGGGTTTGTTGAGCACCTACCAAAATCGTTTGCCCCACTGCATTTTGATGAGGAAAGTATTTTTTTGCAGCAGATTCAGTCATCACCAGTTGATTAGGCGCTCCCAATACTTTATCGGGTGAACCAGCCTCTAGCCTGAAGGAAGGAAACACATGAAAAAAGGTAGAGTCGGCAAAAAGGAATTCGGGGTCTTCAAATAACTGATCCCCAATTTTAAGTAAACCACTACCTGTTGTAATTCGTACACCTTCTTCTATTTCGGGAAAATTTCTCCTAAATGAAGGCATTACCTTGGTACTGGTATAGTTCCCGGCAACTTTTTCCGAATTCCCAAAACTATATTCCATAATAACCCGCACAATTCGGTTTCCTTTTTCCTGGAACCGGTCGAAGCTCAGTTCATGCCGGATATACATGAACATCAGCAAACAGCAGGTGAACGCAACCGTTAGTCCGGTTAGATTGATAAATGAAAATCCTTTGTGCTTTAAAAGATTTCGCACGGCAATCCGCCAGTAATTTCTGAGCATACCTCTGAGTTGTTCAAATATGCTACCAAGGGGCATGCCAATCAATTATTTGTTTGATATTCAATTAATTATTTACTATCCAGAGGCTTTGATTGTCCGATTTCGAACACCTAATGTCCGGTTTCGCCTGTTTCTTAGTCTCCACTTAATTCTTTGAATGGTCATTGCTGGTGGAGTGAAATTTTCTTGAGGATACCTTTTAAAGCAAATTTTCACTAACGATCATTGGAAAAGTACACCAGGCTGCTCTTAACATTTCAATAATTGAATGCTTGATTATGTTGCGGCCCGAAACAACCTTATCATGAACAAAATTTTCCTATTATTGTGCACTGCACTTTTAGTATTTAATTCCAGTTGTAAAAAAGAAAAGAATGGGGAGATCCCCTATAAAGGTCCCGAGCCGGTTAGCCGTCCGGCGGGCAATCCTGACGGTGCGCTTCAAAGTTTTCAAATTGGTGCAGCTGGAGGTGAGTTTACGACGGCGGATGGAAAATTAAAAGTTATCATTCCGGCCGGCGCAATTTCAGAACTTACCAATTTTCAGGTTCAGCCAATTACCAACACAGCAGATGCAGGTGTGGGGGGAGGATATCGGTTATTTCCACATGACCTGACTTTTGCCAAACCTGTAACGCTTGAGTTTAACTATGAAGAATTAGTAGACTCTATTGCTTCTGAAGATGTTTTGTCAATTGCTTATCAATCTGATGATGGTATCTGGCATATGGTCAGGCCTCACTACCTGGACAAAGTGAATAAAACCATTCAAACACCTACTACCCATTTCAGCGACTGGGTCCTGGTGACCTGGCTAAAGCTTATTCCTGCTTCAGCAGAATTGAGTACTTCGGCGGAACTTCCCCTGAAAGTGCTGAACTTCCATCCTTATTCCGATGATTTGCTCGCACCGCTGGTAAGTTCGGATAACTCAACCCTGCCTCTTGGTGAAGGCAAACCAGTACCTGCCAGCCTTATAAAAAAATGGCAATTGAACGGACCGGGGAAATTAGTAGCCTCCGGAAATAGTGGGACCTACACAGCACCTGCAACTGCAACATCAGAAACCAGCGCAACAGTTGTGGCAGAACTTAAATCAGAAGCACATCAACTCCTGCTTTTATCAAACATCAAAATAATTGGTGAAGCTATCCGGTATCGATATGGAAATGGTGAATGGCGTATGATTCCCGGGCATGTTGGAGTTACTCTTGGCAATCAATCCGGACTTGGAGGAGAAGACGAAGAAGATGTACTAACTATCATATGGAATGGAACCTCCGGAACCTATAACTGGAACTATGACGGCGGCAAAGTTGCCATGACTATCACCAATCAAGCACTCACCAAATATTATGTAGCTTTTGTTGAAAATAATACCGGTGAAATAGTGAATAGCGGTGGAAGCATTACCATTGATAATTGGGGACCAGTTGGCAGCATCGTAACCGGGCGTTTTACTGTTTCTCCTTCCGGATTAAGATCCGGACTTACAGGAAAACAAATTGATACCGAATCCATTGAAGGAACTTTTCGGGTGCGAAGGGCAAAATAAGTTTTACTACACTACCCGTCGGGTACCCGACGGGTAGTGTAAATTTTATTCAGCAACGGAATATCCTTCCGGAAATTCAAAATCAGATGCTGTCAAAGCCATTGGTTTTACGGACGTAGCGGTAGCTATCCAGATAAATTTGTTTTTATGATCCGTTAATTCAAATTTGAGTGTGATTCCGCCATCTGCAGCCTTCAGATACTGATTCCAGTTACCAAAATTATGATTGGCGAAATTCTCCGGATTCGTCCTGACTTCCTTACTGTAATAATAAAGGGTGGTCTGATTATCTGTTTCCACCTTCATTATATCACATAAATAGCCAGCCACTTTTTCCTTCCTGTCTAAATAGGTCACTTCAAATTTGGAAGAAGAAGTTGCTCCGGCATCATATTTTGAAGCTTTCTTTTCTTTCATAAAAGAATAATACAAATTCGTTTCTCCGTTATAGAGCTGAACCCAATTGCCGGATTCATTCACCGATTTATAGTTTTTATCATCAATATAATACTCCCATTCTTTGCCCAGGTACGGTGCCAGACGAGCAGTAATATCCTTACCCTCCAGATCTTTGTATTTGTGTTTTATTTTAATCACCCCTACAAAATCCCCTGATCCCGAATGAAAGGATGTCATCACTAAAAACAATACGGCAATAATTCCCATCTTTTTCATAAGTAAGTTTTAAAAGAAATAGCAATATAGATTTTCTCTATCTTATCATTTAATAAATAAATAAAATTGTTGAACAAATCATCGATAATTTCGCAGTAAACCCAACGTCTAACAAATTAAGCTAAAACATATGGATACCCTCCAAAAAGTCAACGAAGAAGGTGGTGCTGCGAACCCCTCACAGGACATTTCCAAATGTCCCTTCCACAATGGTGCAATGAAAGGCAAAGCAGGCGGAGGAACAAAAAATATCGACTGGTGGCCGAATCAGCTCCGGTTGAATATTCTCCGTCAGAATTCGAATCTCTCCAACCCAATGGGAGAATCCTTCAATTATGCGGAAGAGTTTAAATCACTTGATCTGAACCAGGTAAAACAGGACATCTATCAATTGATGACAGATTCCCAGGACTGGTGGCCGGCTGACTATGGGCATTATGGTCCATTTTTTATCCGTATGGCCTGGCATAGTGCTGGTACCTACAGAATTTATGATGGTCGCGGTGGTGCCGGATCAGGTTCTCAGCGTTTTGCACCACTGAACAGCTGGCCTGATAATGCCAACCTGGATAAAGCCCGTCTCCTCCTGTGGCCAATCAAACAGAAATATGGCAAGAAATTATCCTGGGCGGATCTCATGATCCTGGCAGGTAACTGCGCCCTGGAATCCATGGGCTTCAAACCCTTTGGTTTTGCCGGTGGCCGTGAAGATATCTGGGAACCGGAAGAAGATGTGAACTGGGGTTCAGAAAGAGAGTGGGTTGCTCATCACAGGAACCCGGAAGCGTTGGAAACTCCGCTAGGAGCAACTGAAATGGGTTTGATTTATGTTAACCCCGAAGGTCCGGATCGCAAGCCCGATCCCGTCCTGGCAGCCAAAGCCATCCGCGAAACTTTTGGCAGAATGGCTATGAATGATGAAGAAACTGTTGCCCTGATTGCTGGTGGTCACACTTTTGGTAAAACTCATGGAGCTGCTGACCCGGCGAAATATGTTGGCAAAGAACCAGCAGCTGCAACCATGGAAGAAATGAGCATGGGTTGGAAAAACAGTTATGGTACCGGGGTTGGTGCAGACACTATTACCAGTGGTATTGAAGGTGCCTGGACAACCACGCCTGCCAAATGGAGCCATGATTATTTCAAACACCTGTTTGAATATGAGTGGGAGTTAATTAAAGGGCCTGGTGGCGCTTACCAGTGGGAGGCCAAAAATGTTGGAGAAACCATTCCGGATGCACATATCGCCGGTAAATTTCATAAGCCCTTTATGCTTACGACAGATTTATCTATGCGTATGGATCCGGCCTATGAAAAAGTATCCCGCCGCTTTTACGAAAACCCGGATCAGTTTGCAGACGCATTTGCCCGCGCCTGGTTTAAACTGACCCATCGTGATATGGGACCTATTTCCCGTTACCTGGGACCTGATGTTCCTTCTGAAGAGTTGATCTGGCAGGATCCTATCCCTGCTGTAAATCATCCTTTGGTAGATGATAATGATATCGCTTTCCTGAAATCCGAGATCCTGGCATCCGGACTCAGTATTGCTGAACTGGTTTCCACTGCCTGGGCATCTGCATCCACTTTCCGTGGTTCAGATAAGAGAGGTGGCGCTAATGGAGCACGTATCCGCCTGGCTCCTCAAAAAGACTGGGAAGTAAACAACCCGGCCAGATTGGCAAAAGTGCTGGATACTTTAGAAACAATCCGCGCTCGCTTCAATGGAGCTCAATCAAGTGGTAAACAAATTTCCATTGCAGATATGATTGTATTGGGTGGTTCAGCAGGCATTGAAAAAGCTGCAAAAGCTGCAGGCGTAGAAGTTACTGTTCCTTTCATCCCCGGAAGAGGAGATGCTTCACAGGAACAAACAGATGTTGAATCCTTTGCTGTGCTGGAACCAGCAGCAGACGGTTTCCGCAACTTCCTGTCACCTTATCGTTCCAACGGAACAGCTGAAGAAATGCTGGTGGATAAAGCACAACTGCTTACGCTTACAGCACCTGAAATGACAGCACTTGTTGGCGGTATGCGTGTGTTGAATACCAATGCGGATCAAAGCAAACGTGGTGTATTCACCAATACTCCTGAAGTGCTGACCAATGACTTCTTCGTAAACCTGCTGGACTTTGGTACTACCTGGAAAGCTGTAAACAACTCCAGTGAACTGTTTGAAGGTCGCGATCGCAAAACCGGCGAAGTAAAATGGACTGCTACGCGTGCAGATCTGATCTTCGGATCCAACTCAGAATTGCGCGCACTGGCAGAGGTTTACGCCTGCTCAGACAGTAAGGAAAAATTTGTGCATGATTTTGTGGCTGCCTGGACAAAAGTGATGAACCTCGACCGCTTCGATTTAGGTTAATTAAGGCTCAGATATACACATGTAAAGTGGCTCGGCAACGGGCCACTTTTTTTGTAACTTAAAGGAATGAAACTGTTACTGACGTTGCTTCTCTGCCTGCTTTTCGGGGAATCAACAGAAATAAAAGAGCCCACTGCCACAAAAATTTTTGATGTTCACCTGCATGGATCGAAAGGAATAAACGAACAGATTTCCGAGCTAAAAAAAGCAGGTGTGTACAAAATTGCCATTAGCAGTTCCTGGGAACAGCAGGAACACTACAGAAAAAATACAGACATCAAAATTCTATACGGAATAATGTTCCCTTGCCCAAACGGTAAGGTTCCTTATAGTCTCCAACCTTGCTTTACCGATAAGAAAGAGTGGCCAGAAATACATTGGGTTGAAACACAAATAAAAAAGGGGAAAATAAACTTTTTTGGGGAGCTGCTTACACAGTACTTCGGGATCTCACCAAGTGATACAACACTTTATCCCTATTATCGGCTGGCGCAAAAGTACAATATTCCGGTAGGTATTCATACAGGCGGAGCAGGTCCAAATCATGGATCTCCTAATTTTAGCTGGGAACTTGGAAACCCATCGCTGTTAAACCAACTGGTGAAAGACTTTCCAACTTTAAAAATTTGGATAATGCATGGTGGAGACCAATATTTCAGGGAAGCGATCGAGCTAATGAAATCGAATCCGCATGTCTATGCAGATATATCTGTTCTGTGCAATCCGGAAATTGTACCAACTGATCGATTTACCAGCACCATGCAAGCCTTTATGAATGCCAGCCTGGAAAACCGGCTGCTATTTGGTTCAGATAATGCACCTATTAAAGCAGCAATAAATGCCGTAGAAAAGCTCCCCTTTTTAACTAATGAACAAAAGGAGAAGATATTCTATAAAAATGCGGAACTATTTTTTAGTCAACCGAATTGAAACCGATACCTCATTTCACCGCATCATAAATCATCTTAGACAATTCTGCCAAAACTCCGGTGGCATCAGAATGTTTTTCAAATCCACGGGATAATAATACCACCACGTATTTCCGGCCATCCGGCAAATATACAATACCGGAATCATGTGCAATTTTGGTGATGGAACCACTTTTGGTAGCAGTCTTTACATCAGCCGGCAACTTGGCCGGTATAGCATCCCTGTAATACTGATCCTGAAGTACACGAATCATTTCAGCACAAGCCATCTTGCTGATAAAACTTCCATTACCCAGTTGTTCAAAAATAAGCAGGAGGTCATAGGCAGTTGTAGTATTATTTCGTCCTGCATCAAACGCTTTCTGGTCTTCAACTCCTCTTAGCACCTGGATATCCTGCGCGCCAATTTCTTTCATGGTGGCCATCACCTTTTCTGCACCAACCAGGTCAATCATCATATTGGTAGCCAGGTTACTGCTTTTGGTAATCATACGGTGAAGGATATCCGAAATCGGGAGTTCTTTACCAATCAGCTGATACAATTCAAATTCACTGTCATCCGCCGGACTCACACTAAACATAGACCCATCCACAATACTCTTAAAATGATTGCTCACTTTTATTTTATCATGAAGTGAAAATTTACCGGCTGCAGCCTGCTTGTAGGCTTCCATCAGTACAGGCGTTTTCATGGTACTTGCTGCATGAAAATTTTCCTTCTCATTGATAAAAAATGTTTGGCCTGTGCCCAGGTCTTTGAAGGCAATACCAAAGGAGGCCTGGGGATATTTGGCCATTTCCGCCCGCAATGACTTATCCAGTTTAACGATATCCATTTTTTTCTCTTTAATCGGTTTCAATTCCATCTCTTCAAAATCAAGGCGTGATGCCGGATCTCTAACTTCGATGCGTACCCGATCAATGGTACCATCCGCCTTCAATCCATAAGAAACATAGGCTTCCGTTGGAACACCCATATTTCTGAAGCTGGCAATAAAATTATTGTATTGGAAATAGCGCAGATCCGCTACATAATGTTCCATGTTATCAAACCGTAATACCAATGAATCCCCTTCTGATTGAATGGTTGCACGACCCAATAAGGGTTCCATAAAACTGCCGGTATATGCTTTTAAAGGCAGGGAGGGTTTATCCCCCTGCACTTTGGCAATACTAAGGTCTTTCTTCCTTGCAAGGGCACGCGCTACTGCTGAATCCTGAATACGCTTATATCCACCTAACCAGTCAAATGTTGGATTGCCCATATAATAATCCAACACATGATAGATGATTGACCAGTAGGCTGCTGTAGAAGCCTGGTTGGTTAATACCACAACGCCAAGTTTCAAGTCTGGTACCATCGCAATTTGTGATACAAATCCGGATAACGCCCCACCATGTCCGATTACTTTATATTTTCCATAATTGTACGAGCGAAACCCAGAAGCATAACCCCAGAAATCAGATTGAGAAGGTGCAATCAGTGAATCCACTTTACTGATAGGCATGGGCCGGATGATCTTCCAGAGATCAGCAGTTGCTGCAGGTGTCAGCACATGCTCCTTAAGCGGCGTTCTGCCTGAATCCAGCTGTGTTATCAGCCAGTTCGCCATATCGCTGGCATTGGATACAATTCCACCAGCGGCATTTCCTGCATCTCCGATATTTGTTTCCCGGAAAGTTTCTACCACCCGGATATCATTATAGGAACGGGCATGTCCAAACGAAAAATTAGTTTTGTTTTTCAGGTCTGTATACCGTGCAATGCTTTCCTTCATACCCACCTTTTTGAAAATGCGTTCCTGCACAAATTCTTCCCAGGGCATTTCGGCTACTGTGGATACCAGTTCACCGGCTGCAACATACAGGATATTATCATAGGCATAGGTAGTTCTGAAATCATAGCGAAGTGGAAGCTGTGGAAGTTTTTGAAGGATCTCTTTCCTGCTGTAAGTAGCTGGTGGGAACAACATGATATCCCCTGCATAGGCCTGTAATCCGCTGTGATGCACCAGTAAATCACGTACAGTCAGATTTTGTGTTACATACGGATCACTCATTTTAAACCAGGGAAGATGCTGCACCACTTTATCATCCCAACGAATTTTTCCATCCTCCACCAGTAATCCCAATGAAGTAGCCGTAAAGGCTTTACTATTGGAAGCAATTAAAAAAAGGGTCTGATCATCTACCTTGTCACTGGTGCCCATCCGTTTTACACCATAACCTTTTGAAAGCACCACTTTTCCATCCTTTACAATAGCAACACCTACACCTGGTACGTTCAGGGAACTGATGACCTTATTTATGTAAGCATCTATACCGGGAGGTGCGGCCGGTTGTTTTTTCTGACTATAGGAAAACAGGGAGGTATAAAAAATACCTGCCAGTAGTAGGAGCATTCGCCGGCAATAATTCATACAATGAGTTTTCAGTTGAACCTTATTTTTTCAAGAGATGTTGCGATAGAAATTCTGCCACTGCCTTATTCACGATCAGCTGATTATGATAACGCATCCAGTGATGGGTTTCATCCGGAATAACCAGGCTTTCATATTGTTTACCCGCCTGTTCAAAGCGCCGCACCAGGTCCGCAGTTTCAAAAAAAGGAACATTGCCATCATCATCTCCATGTATAAATAAAACAGGTGAAGTCCATTGTTTAACCCAGGAAACTGGTGAAGACTGCCAGATGATTTTTTTCGCATAAGCTGCATCGGGAGCCTGTTCTCCATCCAATGAAGGATAGTCCTCCCGGTTGGTATGAACCCCGTGAATATCAACACCTGCTTTAAATAATTTAGAATCTCTGCCCAATGCTAAAGCAACCAGGTACCCTCCATAGGATCCACCATAGGTGCCGATGCGCGCCGGATCCACAAAGGATTGTTTTGCCAGCCAGTCACCGGCGGCTTTCACATCCAGGTATTCCGATGCTCCGTAACTACCCCAATTGGGTGGATACTGAAACTCATATCCATACCCGATGCCTAACCGATAATTGACAGATAGCACTACAAAACCCTGGCTTGCCAGGTATTGATTCAACGCATATGTATTTGAATAATAATCGCCATAATGCCAGCCCAATAACATTTGTCGTTGTGGACCTCCATGTATAAACACAACAGCTGGTTTTTTTGCCTCCTTATTTCCAGGAGGTTCGAATAGTTGTCCATGTACCAGTACACCATCGGAAGCTTTAAAACTCACTGATTTTGGCTCCACCAATTTAGATACTGGAAATTCGGACGGTATTTCGGAAGCACCGATATGATTTGCTTTTCCCCCGGTAAAAGGCATAACTGCAACTATACCTGGCCGTTGGGCTGTTGCACTGATAAATGCGATATGTTGCTGATCTCCGGTGATTACCGGTAAAGCTTCAATTCCTTTGCCCGGAGTGAGCACTTCAACGGTTGGTTTATCTACCGGAATTTTAACCAGGTGTCTGCGATGCAGGTCATCTTTTTCAGGTCCCGTATTAGCAGCCGCCACCAGCCATTTACGATCAGGGCTCAGGCGGATATGTTCCAGCATATAATTCCCCTTGGTGAGCAGCATGGCCTCTCCTCCCTTAGCAGGAATTGAATACAGATGAGGCCACCCATCCATAAAGGATACAAAAACAATTCGATCCTGATCGGCCCAATGCAGGTTAGGTCCACCCTGTGTACCGGGATAAGAACCTCGGAGTGTGCGGGGTGCTGTCCAGATTTTCTCCGCTTTTCCTGTTGCCGGATCAGCCACCATGATAGACCATGCCTGGTGCCGCCGAACTGTTATGGAATCAGGACGCCCACCGGCAGCAGTACGCCTGATAAATACAATTCGTTTACCATCCGGTGACCATCTTGGTGACACATCCCTGGCAACTGCTGGTGCAATCCATTGAATGGGTTGAATAGAATCTGTATAGATTCCGATAAAAGAATGCGTCCGGCGATTTACGACAAATAAAATTCGTTTGCCACCTGGCTCATAACTGTATTGACTAACCGAACCTTTGGTAAAGAATTTTCGAACAGGTTTGGAACTCCCGTCGATTGGACTTTCCCACAGTGCTCCATTTTTCTCATACAATACAAACCGGCCCGAAGGATCGATTACCGGCTCAGTTCCTTCATCCAGTACAGTTGGTTGTCCGCCTTCAAAAGGAAGACTCATCACCTGCACCTTTGGGGATGCTGGTGATGAGGAAGGATTCCTTGGTATCGTTTCATCGAAGGCGCCATAATCACCTCCGCGAACAAAAACAATCCATTTGCCATCTGCAGAGAGGCGGATACAACTTAGCTCCAAACCCTCATCCAGATCAAAGGCTGTTCTTTTTTTCAATTCAAATTCAGGCCCGTTTGCTACATAGATATTCCTCTTTCCCTGCTCATTCAGTGCCACGGCAATTCTGGAACCTGTAGCTGATGCAGAAAGTTCAGAAGGAAACGGATAGGAGGTAATCGATTCCATGGTAAAGTCCTGTGCAAATCCAGCCAGCGACCCAACCAGGAACCCGACTACTATCAGGCCTTTTATTCTCATTACTCAATTATGGTTTGTCAAACGCCAGGCGTTCATCCAGTCCGCTTATATCAGGTACATTTGCTCCATTTCTGCTAAACTCCACATTGGGGTAAGCGAGTCGGCGAATAAATGTATTGAGCACTGCACCTTCCGGCAATTCAAAATCCTTGTAATTATAATCAAACCGACGGCCATCCACCCAGGATTCCGGATGCAGGAACATGGCCACATATTTTTCTTTTGCAATAAGTTCCAGCGTTATATTAGCTTCCCCAACACTCACAGTGGGTTCACTTAAATAGGCATCTCTGTCTGCTGTCGGTACACCCATTTTATTCATGTGGGCAGCAATGCCGGCCAGGTAGGCTGCATAAGCCCTTGGTTTGTTATCCGCCCTGAATGCTGCTTCTGCTTCAATAAATTTCATTTCAGCATAGGTTACCAATGCCAGTGGTGCATTCCCTCTGGAATAATAACCATTTACAGAAAGATAGGATTCTTCATCATCAGTACCTGTACCTATACGACCTGCTCCATTAGCTGTACCCCGATAATCCCCAAACTGGGTTAAGGTTGCAATCAATGGCAAACGTGGGTCCTCTACACCAAATGTGGTACCATCCAACGCATCTACAAACTGCTCACTTAGCCAGCCATCCAATAGTAATACAGTATTGTTGTACGCCACCTGGTTCCAGGGACTGCGACCACGGAATACCGTCATCATGGCATCATCTGAATTAGATGCATAGGCACTGTTCAGTTCAGTAAGAACATTACCCGCATTGTAGGAAGCCTTTCGCGTAAGCTGGTTCATGAACCTTGCTTTTAATGCATGCGCTGTTTTAATCCAGGCCTCTACATTACCACCATGGATCACATCACTGGCTGCATCCAGGTTCAGACTAGCACCAGTTTTCTGTAATTCAGCAATGCCTTCATCAAGTAGGTTCATAGAGGTTGTATGCAGTGCTGCCTGGTCATCAAATTTGGGAATCAATAATTCGCCACCTTTTAATGCTTCACTGTAAGGAACATCACCAAATGCATTGATTAGCATATTGAGATTATAGGCCATCATGATCTTACCTACTCCAACATGATGATAGGCATTATCCGCTGTTGCCTTCGTCAGCATTTGCTGAATGTTCATCATGGTTGAATAGATGGCGGTCCAGGAAGTAGAATAATCTACTTCATTGTATATATCCGTATCACTTCCTTTGGCACTGGAAGCCTGGTACTGCATAAAGTAAGAAGCAGTATATCCCATCCGGTATACATTGTATCCGGTATTATAGGTATTCTGTGCAAGCAAGCCATTCAATGGAGGATCCGTAACCAGGTTGGGGTTGTCCAGTTTATCCAGGTATTTACTACACCCGGTTAATCCAATAAAAAGAAGGCCTGTATATAATAATTGATGGATTCGTTTCATGGTTACCTGTTTTAGAAATTAAGATTGAGTGAAACAAGATAACTCCGGGTAGCAGGATAGGTAAATCCGGAGAAACCATCTGCTACACTTCCGGAACTGGTTGAACTTGCTTCAGGATCAAATCCACTCCACTTGGTATTAATCCAAAGATTGTTCCCGGTAAAAGTTACCGTTGCACCAGTCAGGAAGCCTGATTTAGTAACAATATCAGATGGAATGGTATAACCCAAGCTTAGGTTACGAAGTCTAATCCAAGAGGCATCTTCTACAAATGTTTCAGATGCACCGCGGTATATATTCCGGTAATAACCATTGCCATAGTTCACACCATCCGGACCAACTCCCTGTCCTAACCACACTGGTTTGGTATTTGGACTTCCATCTGCCAATACTCCGTCAAACACAATGATATCATTCCGGTTCTCTGATCCTTTATGAGTAAGGAAAGCAGCAAGGAAATTAGCCAGCTGGTTGTAACGGTACACTCCTTGTTGTGTATCAAAGAGGAAGGATAAACTCAGGCCTTTATACCGTAAAGTACTTCCAAAACTTCCAATCCACCTAGGCTGAGAATTACCAATATATTGTTGTTTGGATGCCGGGTTTAATACTGGGAATCCATTTGCACCTATAACTATTGGTAAATCTTTTTCCAGGATGGCAGGATTTTCTGTTTTATCACCATAATAACGCTGATAGGTTCTTCCAAACAGGGCTCCAACCGGATATCCCGGAATATATTTTTGAGTAACCGATGAACTCAGGTATCCAAACTGGCTGGCAATTGCAATTTCCGTGAGTCCCGGATAAATTGACAATACCGTATTCTTGTTGGAGGTGAAATTCACACGCGCATCCCAGGAGAAATTTCTTGTCTGAACAGGTGTTCCGGATAAACTGATTTCAACACCCTTGTTACGGATACTGCCACTGTTCAGATAAATCTGATCATATCCACTGGTTACCGGCACTTTTACCGGGATGATCAGGTCCTTACTAGTGTTATTATAATACGTGAAATCAATGCCTAAGCGATTTTGCAGAAACTTCAATTCCAGGCCTCCTTCATAGGAAGTGGTAAACTCGGGACGAAGGTTGGGATCTCCTGTTTGAGTAGAAAGGAAGAAAGGAATCACATTGTTATTAAGGGGTGAGCCAAGATTAAATCCGGAGCTGGTTGCATAAGGAACCGCATCCTTACCAATTTTAGCAACAGATACTCTCGCTTTGCCAAAGCTGATCCAATCAGGAAGATTGAATGTCTCAGAGAATATATAACTCAAACTTGCAGACGGATAACTGAAGGAACGATTATCCTTTGACAAGGTTGAAGTGAAATCATTCCTGTACGTCAACGTCATATACAGGTAGTTCTTCCAGCTCAATGTCCAGTCTGCAAACAGACCAATAATCCGATATTCTCTTAATGAATTGGAACCGGTTACCCGCTTGGCATTATTCAGGTTGTAAAAATTGGGAACAACCAGGGTATCACCATTGGCATATACAGTGGTTCTTTTGGTTGCAAACAGATCATGTCCAACTTTCAATGACGACTGCAAATGCTGACCGATTTTATTCTTGAAATTCAACATTAAGGTTGAGTTCAGGATCGTATTTCTGGCTGTGTATTCAGAAATATTTCCAAAGCCAAAATCACTGGCGGGATAAATTTCATCCGGCAACCCCATTGGGCCAGGAGATTTTGAAGTCCTGGAATCACTGTAGATATCTGCTCCAAATCGATAATTGATATCCAGCCATTTTGCAGGAGAATACGTGAAATGTGAGTTCGTGATAATCCGATCCACATTGTCTCTGTAATCTACTCCTCTCAATACATAAATCGGGTTATCATTACCGGAGCCTACAATGGTATTCTGTGTTCCGTTTTCCTTGATATAATCCCAGATATCCCAGCGGGGTGAAAAATAAGTCAGGTTTTCATTGTAACGATCCGCATTACCCCTGCGCCCACCTGATTTAACATAGTTCACACTACTTCCGAATTTTACTTTTTCGGAAAGCTTGAATTCACCTCCCACTTTGGCGGATATATTCTTATAATCCGTGAACGGCATGATTCCTTCCTGGTTGAACTGGGAGAAAGTACCGGTAAAGATGGCACGCTCTGATCCTCCGGATATATTCAGAGAATTACGGAAGGAGTTACCTGTTTTGTAGCCGTGTTTAAAATTATTGAAGATCTTGTCCGGATGCGTTGGATCAATTGCTTTTGCTTCTTCAATAGTAGGGCCCGTAGTTGGCCAGAAACTGCTGGGATCATATACACCCTGCCAGCCCTGTGTATATTTGGTTTGTGTTTCAGGATACATATTGATCTCATCCACTCCATAAGTGGAGGTAACGCTTCCTCTCAGTTTACCTGCTTTTCCGGATTTGGTAGTAATGATAATGGCACCTGTTGATGCTCTCAAACCATACAATGCGGTTGCAGCACCTCCTTTAAGGATATTGATGCTTTCAATATCATCGGGATTGATATCCGCAGCACGGTTGCTGATACCGTATAAAGAGCTTCCATCTGATACATCTGTAGTATTGTCTACCGGTATACCATCAATGATAAACAAGGGCTGAAAATCACGATTCGGATCCAGTGAGTTCAAACCTCTAAGAATGATCTTGGATCCCTGTCCGGGTGCACCACCTCCGGAATTGATCTGCAATCCTGCCGCCTGCCCTTGTAATGCATTTACAATATTCGGCTGACGACTGGCGGTAATGGCATCACCTTTAACCTCCTGTGCAGAATAACCTAGTTCTCTTTTTTCTCTTCGGATACCCAGGGCCGTTACAGTTACTTCAGCCATGTCGGCATTATCCTCTGAAAGTTCAATATTGATGGTAGCTATATTGTCATCAGTTACACTTACAGTTCTTTCCTGTTTTCCGTACCCAACTGCTGTAACAACTACCGTATAGGTTCCGGCTTTCAATCCGGATAAGGAAAAACGTCCATCCATATCCGCTGCTGTACCCTGGTTAACCCCGGTTACCAGGATAGATGCATTGGGAACCGGTTCTCCCCTTGTATTTACCACCCTTCCGCGGATACCGCCTTCAAATGCGATACCGGAACGTACTGGTGAAGGTGCTTCTGGGGTAGCTACCTTTCGAATGATGATATTAGAATTGATCACCTCGTATTTCAGACCCGTATTTTCAAACAAGGCATCCAATAACTTGTCAACAGGGATGTTTTCAGCTGCATAACTGACATTACGCAGACTTGAAAGGTCGGCTGTCCGGAAAGAGAAAGAAAGGTCGGTTGAGCCTTCTATCTTCTTCAGGGCTGCTTTCATCGGAACATTCTTCAGGTCAATGGAAATCCGGATTTTACTCAGATCCTGCCCCGAGGAAGTTTCGGCCATCAATACACCATTGATAGTCAATAAGATTGCCAGGGTCAATGCTCTCATAACTAGTCCTTGAATTTTCCTGCTGCTGAATACTTGGTGCAGGAACGGCAGTAGGTAAAGGTCAAACGGCCTCCACCTATGCGTTTTTGAATTAAAACTCATAGTTTTGATTGGTTTAAATTTTCTCAAACAGTTTTTAAGCCAGACCGCGACAGCTTGCCCCTGTAGCGGTCTTTTTGTTTTTAGCTACTACTCATGTGGTTGTTATTATTTTTTCATAATATAAATACCATTATCAATTGCTATTTCTGTTCCTGTAAGGCGAGCCAAAATCTCCAATGCATTTTCAACTCCGTATTGCCTTTTTAGATTGGTTGTAACCCGAATGGCTTTCAGCTCGGATGACCCAACCTGGATCTTTACATTATAAACTCTTTCCAGATCCGCCAGGATATCACCTACTGAATAGTCATCATAAACCAGGTTTCCTTCCTGCCATCCTGCAGTTTGCTCTTCCTTTACCGGCTTTTCTTTCACTTGCTGACTCTGTTGCGCGATCACCACCTCCTTTCCTTTGGTTAAGACAGCTACCTCCCGATCCGCATAGTTTACTTTCACTTTACCTCTTTTCACAGATACCGTTATTTTCTCCATATCCGGATAAGCCTTGATATTAAAGGCAGTTCCCAATACCTCTGTACGCACTTTCCCGGTATGAATGATAAAGGGGATTTTTTCAGCATGCCGTACATCGAAATAAGCTTCACCAGTTAAATAAACCACGCGTTTTTTGCTGTCAAATAGCTCCGGAAAATCCAATTTACTGTCGGCGTTTAACCAAACCTGTGTACTGTCGGGTAACAAAATGTATTTGTATTCCGATTTTTCTGTTGATTTTGAAAGAACTGTTCCTGACTGTTCAATACCATTTTTAACCAACCCCTTTGCGGGGTTACTGGTTTGAGTCTGCCACCAGCTAACTGCAGCAACTACCACCAGAATAGAGGCGGCTGCGGCAATTGCCGGCAATAACCATTTCCGGCGCACAGACCTTTCCGGTTCCTGCTCCTCTGTCAGGGATTTCAATACGGCTTCCATGGAATCCTGGTTTCCCTCTTGTTCCATATAGGCAAAAAGCTCGTTGAATTCCTCCCTGCTGCAATTGTTATCCAGGTATTTCCTGAACAGGTGTTTAAACCTTTGATTCATTGGGATGATGGAAATGCCATCTGATAAGATGACGAAGTGGAGTTAAGATGTTCCTATTCGAGGGACAACTTTTTTTGAAGAAAGCGTAAAGCAAGTGATAATTGATTCTTAACGGTATGCTTTGAAACGGATAATTCCTCAGCGATTTCGTTGTAATTAAGTCCCTGCTCCCGACTCATTAAATACACGAGTTTGCGCTGCGGCGGTAGCTCATTAATGATCTGCTGCAATATAGTGGCTGATTCTTTTGCATCCAGTGCTGCTTCAGCAGAAGGTTGCTCATCCTGAACACGCTTCCAAAGTTTATCCTGTAAGCGTTGATCCGCAGCTACTTTTCTTAAATAATCAATCAGGCGGTTACGTGTTACTCTGTGTAACCAGGCCTCCATATTGCGGATTTCTTCCCACTGATCGCGAGTTTCCCAGAGTTTTATGAACACATCCTGCATAATATCGCAAGCCTGGGGCCCCGACTTTGTGACCTTTAAAGCCAGTTGGTAAACGGACTGGTTGTTTTCATTGAAAATTCTTTCGAACTCCAATTCCAGTTCTCTACCAGGATTAGTGTACATGGTTGTTGTAGCGGCAGTCACAGTTCTATTGCAGTCTAGATTACAATGAAAATACTAAAAAAGCCCTAATGGATTTTCAGCAACCCAAAATAATTTCAATGGTATAACAGTGAGTCTGTATCAATCTTTATTCAACAAATGAATAGTTGTATATTAATAGAGTTATACCAATTGCTATATGCCAAAATCAATTTTCATCCCTGGATTCTCATTCCTGTTGTTTGCCATTTCCTGCACAACCACAACAAAAACGGATTCCCCTATCAGTTTTAAACTGATCGAAACCGATACCTTCCATTTCAACAATTTCGTTGACTGCAATATGGCGGAAGCCTGGATCGGGGATACCTTCCGGATTTTCCCGGGAAAGTATGGCGAAGATCCTGTTTGGGGTGCTGCACACGATCTGAAATTCTCAAGTGGTAAAAATGCAGATGAAGCGTTCAGCAATCCCGCCAGCGCCTATATAGCTCCTACACTACCAGTCAATGCACCTGTTGGTCAACCTGGACTACATGGAGCTGTCTGGTTTGAAACTGTTTACCAGGATAGCAAAGATCCATCCGGAAAAACACTTTATACTATTTACCATAACGAAAACTATCCCGAAACACTACCTTATGATTCGGTTACAGGTGAGGGTTATATTGATCAAAAATGGCCACTGGGATTAACAGAACGTATCACACCCGCAGCAGTTTGTCGCATAGGTATTATGAAATCAACAGATGGTGGCTGGAACTGGGAAAACCGCGGACTTTTTATAGAAGATAAACAAGCCCGCATGATCCTCAAACCACATAATACGTCCAAAACCTTTGCCGGTGGTGTGGGTGATCCTTCCGCCGTTGCAGTAGGCGATTCAATCTATTTATTTTATGGCGAATATGGTTATCCTGAACAGTACGACTCTGTTAGTTACGATCCAACAAAAGAATGGAGCGGACAATGTATCAGCGTGGCAAGAATTGCCATTTCTGATTTGGACCAACCACAGGGCAAAGCGCAGCGATGGGGTGGCAGCGGGTTTACAGCAGCCTGGGATGGAACCGGAAAACCAGTAGCCTCGTTGCAGATTCCTCAAAACGCAGGAGGCGGACCGGCCTCTTCTCCTACCGGTGGTTTTCATTGGGGACCATCTGTATCGTGGAATGAATACCTCAATTGCTGGGTGATGCTGATGGGAAAAGTAGAAGGGCAATCCTGGATTGGTGATGAATTATATATCTCATTCAACAAAAACAAAGACCTTGGCAAGGGTGATAACTCCCAGCAGTGGTCTGCCCCTCAAAAACTTTTGGAGAAGCCCGGACATGTACTCTGGTATCCTTCTCTCCAACCCATGAACTCGGAGGAAGACATAAAAACCAAACGTACCAGTTTGCGCCTCGGAAAAAAAGCCCGCCTGTTTTTCAAATATTCTGATCTGGGGAAATACTTCTCAACTTATGTGTTGGAGTTTGAGTGATTGATTATACCAACGCTTCATACAACACTTCCACCGGATGCTTTGCCTTGCGACCTGTACCATCCTTGATCTGGTGCCGGCATGAAGTACCTGGAGCTGCAATGATGGTTTCTTCCGAAGCTGCACGAACCGTTGGCAACAAAACAAGTTCACCCACCTTCATCGAAATTTCATAATGCTCTTTCTCATATCCAAAGGAGCCCGCCATTCCACAACAACCCGATGGAATTGTTTCCACTGTATAATTTTCAGGAAAAGATAATAACTGAACAGATGGACCCACTGATGAAATTGCTTTCTGCTGACAATGACCGTGCAGTTTTACCTGCCTCTTTTCTTTTGTAAATGCTTCAGCTGATATTCTCGCTAGACTTATTTCCTTTGCCAAAAATTCATCGATCATATAAACATGTTGTGCCAGCGCTTTAGCATCATCCAGCAATTCATCCTCCGCGAGATCAATATACTCATCGCGGAAGGTCAGGATGGCACTGGGTTCAATTCCGATCAACGGTGTTTCATCACTAATTATGGGCCGCAGCTTCTCAATATTGCGGTTGGCAATTCCCTTTGCGTGGCGGATCAATCCTTTTGACATCCAGCTTCTTCCACTTTCCTCATGTTCCGGAATGATTACTTCATATCCAAGTCGCTCTAATAAAAGAATTGCCTTCTGCCCGATCTCCACATCATTGTAATTGGTGAATTCATCACAGAAAAGGTAAACTCGCCTTTGGTGAGTGCCCGTCTCACTCGCATAAGAGCCAGATTTATTGTGTGTCTTAAACCAGCTTTTAAGTGTAGTATCAGCAAGGGTTGGCAAGGAGCGTTCCAATGCAAATCCTGCAAAATTTTTGACCCACTTACTTACCACCTTATTGGTCATGGCAAAATTATAGAGTCCCGGTGCGATGGATCCCAGCTTTGCCGACAAGCTGAAATTCGCGATCAGCCTGCTTCTCAACGGTACTCCATTACTGTCATAATATTGCTGCAGGAATTCGGCCTTCAGTTTTGCCATATCCACATTGGACGGGCATTCAGTTTTACAAGCCTTACAACTTAAACAGAGATCCATAACTTGCTTTATCTCTTCATGATCAAACCGATTGGCTTTATCTGAATGAGTCAGAAACTCACGAAGGATATTTGCCCTGGCCCTGGTCGTATCTTTTTCATTTCGGGTAGCCATATACGATGGGCACATCGTTCCTCCGCTCAAATGTGTCTTGCGACAATCTCCCGATCCATTACATTGCTCCGCATGTTGTAATACATCCTGGTTATAATACCTGAATACGGTTTTAAAAGCAGGTGTTTGTTGTCCGGGTGTATACCGCAACATGGTATCCATCGGTGGTGTATCCACAATCTTATTCGGATTGAAAATATGCTCCGGATCCCACACTTTTTTGATTTCTTTCAGCAGCAGGTAATTCTTCTCTCCTACCATCTGTTTGATAAATTCCCCTCTCAATCGTCCATCACCATGTTCTCCACTTAAGGAGCCCTTGTATTTTTTTACCAGGGTCGCAATCTCTTCAGCAATCACCCGGAACATCCGGTTGCCTTCAGCTGTCTTGAGATTTAAAATAGGTCTTAAATGCAATTCACCTGAGCCTGCATGTGCATAATGCACAGAATACAATCCATGCTTTGTAAGTATTTCATTGAATTCCCTGATGAAAGCTGGCAAGTCCTCTACATCCACTGCTGTATCCTCAATCACGGGCACTGCTTTTTCATCACCCGGCAAGTTGGAAAGCAGTCCGAGTCCAGCTTTGCGTAGTGTCCAGATCTTTTTTGTATCTGCTCCAAACAATAAAGGAAAATGATAACCCAATCCCGCGGCCCGCATTTCAGCCTCGCAAGCGGCGGCATCTTTTTCGATTTCTTCTTTTGAATTTCTGGCAAACTCCACCACCAGGATCGCACCAGGATCACCCTGCACGAAAAAGCGATTCTGCATTTGTTCGCGGTTCTGCTTGGTACATTCCAGGATATAATGATCAATCAGTTCACTTGCACTCGGACGATATTTTAAGGCGATCAGGTTCGCTCGGAGGGATTCATCAATCGTATTGAAATGCACACAAAGCAACCCGATTTCTTTGGGAGGAAGAGGAACTACATTCAATTTGATTTCTGTAAGAAAAGCAAGGGTTCCTTCTGATCCCGCAATCAGCGAGCAGAAATTAAAATCCGGCTCACCGGCAGTGAAGGGTGCGGTATCCAGTAACAGATCGACTGCATAGCCTGTATTTCTTCTTTCAACTGTCTTTTTAGGAAACTCTCTGCGGACTTCTTCCTGGTTGTTATAATCACTCAATAAGCTGCGAACTTTTCTGTAGATCTGGTTCTCCAAACGGTCACCTTCGCATTTGGCATGAAATTCATCCAGGCTGAGTGCTTTAAATTCTGCTTCCGAACCATCACTTAAGATGGCTTTTACTTCCAGTAAATGTTCTCTCGTACTACGATATACCACTGAATTGGAACCACAGGAGTTATTGCCCACCATACCTCCGATCATCGCGCGGTTGGCAGTACTGGTTTCCGGACCGAAAAACAGTCCATGCGGTTTAAGGAACAGGTTCAACTCATCCCTGATTACACCCGGTTGAACCCGAACCCATCCTTCTTCTTTATTTAATTCAAGGATCTTTGTGAATGTACGGGATACATCCACCACGATACCGGATCCCACCACCTGGCCTGCAAGAGAGGTTCCTGCTGTCCTTGGAATCAGGGATGTTTTATATTTTCTCGCAAATGCGATCAATGTTTTGATATCCTGCTCATGTTTGGGAATAGCCACCGCCAGTGGCAGTTCACGGTAAGCAGAAGCATCCGTCGCATACAGGGTACGCATCGCAGCATCATAATACAACTCACCTTCTAATAGTCGGCCCAGTTGCTGCAGTTCTTGGATCATGTCGATTGGTTTGCTTGCGGCGCTAATTTACGACATTCTCCTTCGAGCTGGTACTTATCTGACAAGGTAACGCCTTCCTTTGACCGTTTTAAATTCCACGATCCGATCCTGGTTTTGTGAAGAGGCTATTGTTGTTCCGGATTCACTGGTGATTCGTTTTCCTTTTGGCAGCCAGATTTTACAGGTTCCTCCTAGTTTGGAAAGTACTTCCGCACTTAACAGGCGGCCCTTCTCCCAGGATATATCAACCTCAAATCCATTCCGGGCACTTAATCCTTTCATGGTACCCGTTTCCCAATCGGGATGGGTAGGTAGTGCGGGTAAAAACCGGATAGCAGTTTCCTTTCCATGACTTTGCAGCAGCATTTCAGCCATTCCTGCTGTACCCCCAAAATTTCCGTCAATCTGAAAGGGCGGATGGGCACAAAACAGATTGGCATAGACGCCCCCTCCGCTAGTCATATTGGTACCCATGCTGGTAGCCGGACTCAATAATCCTTTCACCAATTTATTGGCATGATCACCATCTCCAAGTCGCGCCCAAAAGGCAATCTTCCAGGCTTTACTCCAGCCGGTTCCATCATCGCCCCGTTGTTCCAGTGTTTTCCGGGAAGCAGCAGCCAGTTCAGGGGTTGCCCAGGGGGTAATTTCATCATAAGGATGAAGGCCATAAAGATGTGAAACATGACGATGCTTCGGCTCCGCATCTTTCCAATCATCCAGCCATTCATTCAGGTCGCCGGCAGCACCGATTTTATTGGGTGCCAGTCGTGGTATAAGGCCCTCCAATTCTTTTCTAAATCCTTCATCGGTGTTCAGGATGGCTGCTGCCTGCACACAGGCATTGAATAGTTCACGCGTTATCTGCATATCCATGGTAGGACCCATTACCGTGTTACCGCTGAATCCATTTGGCATTATATAGGCATGTTCCGGAGAGTTGGAGGGTGCCGTAACCAGGTACCCATGCCGGGGTGATTCAATTAAAATAGATTGGAGGAATTGAGCCGCTCCTTTCAATACGGGATAGTATTCACGTAAAAAGGAGGTGTCCCTGGTGAATCGAAAATGTTCCCAGATGTGGTCACACAGCCAGGCACCCCCAGTAAGAGTAGATCCCCATGAAGCTCCTTCTCCAGGTGATGTATATAACCAGGGATTTGATATTACATGGGCTGTCCAGCCATTGGCATTGTAATAAGCTTTTGCTGTTTTCTGACCATTCGGAACCAGTGCTTTTGTAAAACGAAACAGCGGATCTGCCAGATCCGAAAGGTTGGTTGTTTCAGCCAGCCAGTAATTCATCTGGATATTGATATTGAGATGGTAATCTCCATTCCAGGGTGTTTGGTATTCCTCTGCCCATAGTCCCTGTAAATTGGCAGGAAGTATGCCTGGCCTGGAGGATGAAATCAACAGGTAACGTCCAAAATTATAATAGAGAACGGGCAGGGTTGGATCTACCCGTTGTAACCGAACACCTTGTTTTGGTTCATGAGAGGAAGCTGCATAACGTTCAAGTCGTTGTTGCGTAGTTAATCGTTGTACTTCCGGATTTTCAGGCATGGACCATTGGTTACGTTGATAATAGCCGGAGTAAACAACCCTGTTTTTTTCAAGTGCTGAATTGTAGTTGAGGTTTGTTTTCAGATAAGCCAGCGCAGTTGGTAATGGATCTTTACCGGTAATTCCAAACTTCGCATAATCATAATCAGTAGCTGCTGAAATTTTAATAATCAGTTCATCTCCATTTTCAATACTCAATACCGGGCGATTCCCCATAGTTATTTGCCGAATTGTACCACCAATGATTTCCGGTTGCACAACTGCTGCAAATCGCAAACCCTTATCTTTTCCACTTGGTAATTGCCCTTGCATTAACAGCATACTTCCCGATACCCTGGATATGGCATTCTCCTTTCTGGATACATCCAGCGAAAGGTTTATCGCACCGGGTTTTGAACTATGAATTCTTACCCAGAGGATATCATTCGAAAAATCTGCCCAGCATACTTCGGTAATGGTTGCACTATCACGGGTATAACGGGTACGTGCAACTGCAGTTGTAAGATCAAGTTCCCGACTATAAGCAGTAACTGGTTTTGTGGTATCCTGCCAGGTTAATAGCAGGTCGCCCAATATCTGATAGGCGCCATATTTTTGATTGGCGCCGTTTCCAAATCCGGATCCTGGGCCTTTGGCAACAAACTCTTTCATTAACAATGCCTGGGCCTCTTTATTCCTGCCTGCCAATAAATGCTCCTGAATGGTTTTGAGGTATTGATGTGCGTTTTCCCGGTCTGCATCCTGCGGGCCGCCAGACCACATAGATATTTCATTCAGCACCAATCGTTCCCTGTTTGGATTTCCAAATTGCATTAGACCCATACGACCATTTCCTATCGGAGCACTTTCTGTAAAATTTTTGGCTGGTTGGTCAAATCGAATAGTATGGGCTGTTGTACTACCATTCATTGTTGAAGCATCTGTTTGGGTACTACCAGAAAATGGTAATGCCAGCAGGGCTGTAAAAACAAAAAGCCGAAAACATGTATTCATATGGAAACAATTGACCTTAAAGATATTTGCAGGCTTTTTATTTAAGTTGGAATTTTTCGCCCGTTTTCACCTAAATCTTCACAGAATTGGAGAAACCTCTATTTGTCTTCTTAACAAATCACTAGGGATTGATTCCATTTTACAGGCCTATATTCGCAAGGAATGATTTATTACTTCTCAACGTACAAGGACTTTAATACAAATACCCCGATTGGCGACTGCTAGTCGGGGATTTATCCTTTAACAGGATCTTTTCTGATCCGTTTTCTTTCCTTTAAATACAAGTAAAATGCAATGGGAATACCTGGCCTTTGCCTTTCTGGCAATTGGCCTGGTGCTGCTATTATTCAGGGTTATCTGGAATTTTCGTATCAAACAACACCAGCAAACCGCGCAATTTCAGGCCTTATGCCGCAGCACCGGACTTAAAATGGACTTATTTGAATTTTTCAGTGATCGGGTTATAGGAATTGATTACCAACAGGGAGCTGTTCTTTATATGCACTTTATTGGTAATCATTACAAACACCAGATTCTATTGATTGAGGAACTTGATCAGTGTTCTCTGGAAAAACAATTCAATGAAAACAGAATCATTGAGGGCATTCATTTATTGTGCCGATTAAAAGATCAATCACTGATTCAACTTGGATTTTATTCTGGAAAAACAGATCACCACCTCGACGCAACTCAACTGGTTCGTAAAGCTGCGTACTGGAAGAGAAAAATAAATATGCTCAAACAGTTCGAAGAATTGAGTCTCGAACAATACGAATAACTTAAAACAATACATATGAAACAAGCTGTTAAGCCGTCATCCAACGGCAGGACCCCTTTATTGCATCCACTTCCGATTGTTCTATTAAAAGATGATGTGGTCTTGATTGAATATTTGATGTCACATCATCCGCAATGGCCGGAAATCGATACGTTAAAAAAGAAAATTCAAACTGCCTCCATTTTAGATGGCATAAATTTTCCAAATGGGGTGGCACGAATTCAATCCACCATCTTATTGCGTGATCGGGTGGCAAAACAGAATATAAGTTATCGGTTGAACCTTCCGGAATCGGGTGCAACTGCAATTCATAATGATAATGTGTTCCGGCCAATGGGAGCCGCCTTATGGGGTATGCAATCCGGAGACGAGCTTATCTGGCCAACTCCTAAAGGGAATCGTTACTATTTTATCTTATCAGTGGTGAACCCGGTTGAATCAATCTAATTTTTTAATCGATCGTTTCGAAATAACGGGTGCAATAGAGGAAGATGTTTCCAGGCGATACGAGGGCGTATAGCCCAACATTTCTGGGGAAGGGCCTTTCCAACGGCTCTTCCTTCCTGCAATCCTTATCTGACCTTTATCAGGGTGGATAGTAAGTGTAGTATAAAGCGCTGATTCATAAGGACAGGTGCTGGCTATCCACGGATATTGCAGGTGTACATCAGTATCGTAACTCTCATGTTTAAAATTACCCCCTACCCAGAAATAAGAGGCTGAATTAATATGTACATAAGGTATACCATTCAAGAAATAAGCTGCATCCAAATGAGTATGTCCATTAATACAGAGCAGAACTTTTTCTTTGTGTTGGTCTAATATGCCCTGTATTTCAAAAGCATTATCAATTGCCATTACCCCTCCAAGTGGTTGATGCGATAGGATTATAACCGGAAGATTTGCCGTACTTAATTGTTGTTGCAGCCAGCTCGTTTGTTCTGAATTAATAAAAGATGGATATCCCCCCTGATAGGACGGAGAGCCTTTATCATTTCCATCAAGAACCACGAATACGATTCCATTCACTGTTACTGCATAATAACGGTGTGGCATACCCCACACTTTAATACATTCTTCAATTGTATGCCCATTATCAGTATCATGGTTCCCGATCACATGATATGCTTTAGAATGTGCATTTCTATAGGCTTCAATAACTCCTTTATTTTTATCAGCCGGATAAGCAAAATCGCCTAGTTGAAATAACGCATCCGGTTTCTCTTTTTTCATAGCGTGCAGAAAAGAATACAGCCGTTGTGCTCCATCATGCATGATATCCTGGTGTAAATCAGCAATCAGGCCAATACTTGTAGTAGTTCCCAGGCTTTTTACAACAGCCATTGCAGCTGTTGGTATAGAAAGAGCAAAACCAGCGAGCATACTGTTCTCGAGGAACCTTCTGCGGGAATATTTCTTTACCATTTTAATTTGTTTATTGCAATTCCAATAATCGCATTTTACTTTCTCCGATAAGGGATTGTGCAGATTGTTTTTCCAGCTTCGCTATTTCAATTTTGTCAAGCAGCTGTTTTAGCTGAATAAGTTTTTCCTGCTGGTTGGATTTTGACCATTCCTCCTTTAGTATCCTGATTTTTTCAAAATCCTGGATGCCTTCAACCAGTTTTTCAAATCGGATACTGCTTGAAGGGCCCGGATAAATCTGGTAGGTATCGCCAGCGGGCCAGGCGGTATATCGACTGTTGTTGAAAGGATCTCTGGTCCAGCTATTATAAGCCCATCTTAAATATCCAGTGAAGCCCTTAGCCTGGGCAAACCAACCCAGGAATACATGTTCAGCCGGGGGCGAGAATGTAAAACCATTTGGAAAGGCTTCAGTGCAGCAGGTATAAAAAGTTGTTGGACGTTTTTCATCCTTTCTGCGATGCAGAATTGAACTATCGAGGCTCCATCTCGAAGCAACGCAATAGTCGAATATTTCTTTTTCAATTTCGGGATGATAATCCCCTGCCAATGCAATTTTCCAGGATGGATCAATCGATTTTAAAAGAGCAATGGCTGTTTTCATAGCAGGCATAGGTCGTTCATCCATGGCAATAGAAGTAATGCCAAACCAGTTTTTTTGCTTCAGATGATTGGTAAAAGCTTCCAGCATAGGTTTCCAGGTTGCAACGTAAGCAGGTGTGTTTATTTCGGTTGCAATACTGGTGTCCCGCTGCGTTGACTCATCATAATAACGAACCATCATTTTCCAGGGAATCATGGAATAACAATTAATCCGCTTGTTTATACCGCAGCTCATTACAAATTCTACATATTCATCAAATCTGGAAAAATCATAAGACCAGCTCCCGTCGGTTTTTTTTATCCATCTGATCAATGAAGGAAAATCATCAAAAGTCTGATGACCCCATGGCTCATGTACAATGGATGTTGTGATATTTTTTTGTCCGGCTGCCGCCAGTTGTTCATAATAAGGCCGCATCTTTTCATAATGCGCTGAAGACCACAAAGGAACATTGTGAACTCGGGCAATGGCTGCCGGATGTTGCCAAAGATCAAGATCAAAGGTCCAGTCAGATGGTGGTGGTAAGGTCCTCGAATTGACAGTCAATTCAAGATCCAGTTTTACATTATTGCTGGTATTTACAGCAGCCTGGTAAATACCAGGTTGTGCATCTTGGGGTACTTGAATGCTAATCCAGAAATAGGCCAGACTGTCTGCTGATAGAACAGGTTCAGCATTCGGAATAAGGGGATCAGTTACAGTTGAAGTATAAAAAGCTGAAGAGTCCGGACGGTATCCGCATCCGCTACGATATTCATCTGTTAATACATACGTTATCTGTCGAACTGATATATTAGATGCAGTAATCTCATCGCCATTTTCATTAACTAATGGAGAAACTTTCAGTGAAAATCTATTCTTTTCCTTTCCAGCCTTGGTTTTCATTACTACCTGTACATGTACACGTTCCCCTTTCCATGCATTTAACTGATATGTTGGTTTCAGCAGTTTTTCTGAAAACAAAGTCGAAGCAAGTATAACCTGACCATTCTTCAGAATTGGATTGTTTGTCGAATCCCAGGGACCTGGAACAGATTCAACCAGCCGGATATCTGAAGAAAAAAAACCAGCCTCACCATGCGGTGAGCAGGCTGATAGAAACAGTAAGAATAAACTGCTGATAGTTAGCAATCTGAAGGAAATCAGGAGGTTCATAAAAATTCCCATTAGTTGAGAAAAGAAAGATACCCTCAATAATTGTAAAACCTCCTGCTCCCAGGCGAATTGACGCAAACGTTTGCTATAAAAAAACCGGTTCGCCGTAGCGAAACCGGTTATACTCAAGGTAGCACATCCGTACTCAATGAGCACGAATTTGGCTTATTGATTCAGCTTGATTTCGCCGACATCAACAGTAGCACCTTCCGCAACTTCTACACCATCCTTGGCTGTATTCTTATAAGGAGCAACTGCCTCAATTATAATCTGATAAGTACCTGCTTTGAGGTTTTTAAGCTCAAAAGCTCCGTTTGCTACAGGTGCTTTTACTGTGTCAGACGTGGATAAAGCCCAAGCCTGGGTAGCGCCTTCTGCAGGACTCACAGTCCCTTTTACAGTTGCTGTATTGACATCTTTAAAAGAAAACAGGCTTACGGTTGCGATTCCCAGTGCCATTGCGGTCATTTGTAACTTTTTCATACTACTGATTTTTAAATTGGATAAATGAATTGTTTGATAACAGATAAGTAAATCCAATCATTGTGCCAGAATTTTCCCATTAAAATGTTAATGCCGCTATTATTATCTAGAAACCCTTTACAGATCTGGATTACAGTCGGATGGAATGATTATTGATTATAAGATTTAAAGAACTGGAAATAAATATTTCAATAGATTATTTATTACCTAAAAAACATTGATCCGAATAGCTTGAACATTTATTATTTGCACACTTTTTAAGTGCGTTATAAAAGCTGGTATTTAGATCGCTAAAGAGCGTATTTTTTGTGTAATACACGGCTAATTATTAACTGGAAAAGGAAATTAGTACTAAAAATTATTTGAGAAATACTAATATATTATATTAAATTTACTCAATTAAATTTCACCTAAAGCGTGGTTAAGGCAACTTTAAACCTGGCAGTTAGCCGGATTTTCAGGCAGAATCAAATTTTAGTCCTTCAGGGACCCGTTTTAGTAGGCAAAAGAATTTTAGCGGAGCAAATCGCAAAACAGTTGCGTAAGAAGATTTTGATCATCGATTTATCAAAATCAATGGATCGGCGCAGAATTATTCATCCGGATTTATTTTTTTCCGCTCATACCAAAGAATTGATTTTTATTGAATCAATTGATTGTATGCCGTCAATTTTGGTAGATATAAAACTTTTTACATCCAAATTCAAAAACCAGCCAAAATTCATTTTATCAACCGATTTTGGATTTCAGACAGTTTTCAGATTTTTCCAGGTTCCAAAAAAATTTATTCTACAAGAGGTTTTTCCAGGCTCATTACTTTCGCTTAAGTTCAACAAATCAGCAATTATCTGGCAGCATTGGCTGAAAGGTGGTTTTCCAGGTTTTATCTCTGCTCCTTCAAATCGGGTAATGGGAAATCGTGCAGAACGGATTCTGGACCTACTTGTTTCGGCTGATTCGGTTCCCATAGTCGGACATCAGCTTGACAGAAATAAAATTAGAAGATGTCTTGAGTTAATTGCTCAACTGAATGGGAGCATTTTAAATTTTCAGGTGCTAGCCCGAGCAATGGGAATTTCAGGTCCAACGGTGCTGAGGTATATACGATTTCTGGAGGCCTCATTTTTTATTCGTTTGCTTCCTGCATTACCAGGAGCAAACAAAAAGCGGTTGGCTAAAGCACCTAAGATTTATGTCCGTGATTCAGGAATCCTGCACCATTTATTGGGCATTCAATCATTACGTGCTTTGAGTAAGTCCACCTGCCAGGCCGGCTCCTGGGAAGGATATGTTATCGAGGAAATTGCCAAAATCCTTCCAGATAAATATCAGATGTATTACTACCGCACTCAGCATGCCGCTGAAATTCAACTTGTTATAACTAAAAAAGAAAAGTTATCAGCTGGCAGCGAAATGCCAGCTATCGCTGTTTTGATCCAAACAGGAAGTATTCCCTTGATTAACAGGGCACTAAGAAATTGTCTGTCGGATCTGCCCACTAAAAAAAACTACATAGTTCGGGTAAATCAACAGGAAGAGCGTGGAGGGCAACCTAATGATTTACCTTCCGATAGTCTTGCCACCATCAATTGTTCAATAATATCCCTGGCCGATCTATTGCAAAAACTTTCCCTCTTACGCTGATTGGCAATGTTTGCCCTTGCGGCTCTGCTCTTTTTCATAACCCTATCTTTGTTATATGGACAAAAGACTATTTCTGCTCGACGCGATGGCCCTGATTTTCAGAGCCTATTATGCACTCATCCGCAGTCCGCGTATCACCACCCAGGGTAAGAACACCAATGCTCAATTCGGTTTTACGAATGCTTTATTGGAACTGATAAATAACCGGCACCCCACCCATATGGCGGTTTGTTTTGATACCCAGGCCCCTACCGAACGTCATACTGATTTCACAGATTATAAGGCCAATCGCCAGGAAGCTCCGGAAGACCTGCTTCTTGCCATACCTGATATCAAGCGAATCATTCGTGGTTTTAATATCCCCGTTGTGGAGTTGGATGGTTTTGAAGCAGATGATGTAGTTGGCACACTATCCAAACAGGCCGCTACCGCCGGCTATGAAGTGTTCATGGTAACACCTGATAAAGATTATGGTCAATTGGTTTCTGATAAAATCAAAATATACAAACCAGGTTACCAGGGTGGAGATATTGAAATTTTAGGTCCGGAAGAAGTCTGTTCAAAATGGAATATACGTTCCGTTGACCAGGTAATTGATATGCTGGGATTGATGGGAGATGCCGTTGATAATATACCAGGTATTGCAGGTGTGGGTGAAAAAACCGCCTCCAAGCTGTTAAATGAATATGGCACACTTGAAAACATTCTGGCCAACGCTGATTCAATAAAAGGAGCTTTGGGAGAAAAAGTGCGGAACGGAAAAGATGCCGCCATCCTGTCCAAAAAACTGGCAACCATCATCACCAATGTCCCGGTAGAATTTCATGAGGAAGACTTCCGGTTGAAAGACTGGAATCGGGAAGCGCTGAAAGAAATTTTCACTGAATTGGAATTTAAAACAGTTGCCAAACGCATTCTTGGTGAAGATATCCAGGTTGTTACACAAGCGAATCAATCGGTTCAAACTGATTTATTTGGCAATGTTGTTACTACGCCAAATAATGGCGTTAGTCAGATAAATTCTGAGAAATCAGATGATTCTGACGGCAATTCGAGCCATTTTGTTGATAAAAACATCCAAAATACCCCCCATCAATATGAATTGGTGGAAGGTTCAGATGCTATTGAAGCATTAATCAAAGTATTATCAGCAGAGCCGGAAATCTGCTTTGATACGGAAACCACCAGCCTGGATGCAAACGATGCCGAACTGGTAGGCCTCTCTTTTTCAGTTAAGCCTCATACCGGTTATTATGTTCCCTGTCCGGCTGACCAGGTCAAAACAAAAAGTATTTTAAACCAGTTTAATCCCCTTTTCAGGGACCCGGCCAAAACATGGGTAGGCCAAAACATCAAATACGATTTACTTATCCTGAAATGGTATGGTTACGAACTAAGTGGTAAACTGTTCGACACCATGCTGGCTCACTATGTCATAGAGCCTGAAGGAAAGCGTGGTATGGATCTGCTCAGCACCAAATACCTGGGTTATGAGCCGATCCACATCGAAGAACTGATCGGCAAAAAAGGGAAGAACCAGGGAAATATGAGGGATGTTGAGCTGGAAAAAATCAAGGAATATGCCGCCGAGGATGCAGATATCACCCTTCAGTTAAAACAGAAATTTGTTCCCCTGCTGGAATCCCTGGAAGTGAAATCCGTTTTCGAAAAAGTTGAAAACCCCCTCGTTAAGGTGTTGACGGATATGGAATATGAAGGAATTAAAGTAGATACGGACTTTTTAAACGACTACTCGAAAGAGCTGGATAAAGATTCAAAAGCAGCAGAGGAGAGAGTGTATGCGGCTGCAGGTGTTCGCTTCAACCTGGCTTCCCCCAAACAATTAGGAGAAGTGCTGTTTGAAAAACTGAAACTTGACCCCAAAGCCAAAAAAACCAAAACCGGACAATATGCCACAGGTGAAGATGTGTTGGCCAAACTTGCATTGCAAAACCCAATTGTGGATGATATCCTGGCCTTCCGCGAGTTAACCAAGCTCAAATCAACCTATGTGGATGCCCTTCCACTCATGATCAACCGCAAAACAGGTAGGGTTCACACTTCCTATGCACAGGCAGTCGCTGTTACAGGAAGATTGTCCAGTAATAATCCAAACCTGCAGAATATTCCTATCCGTACTGAAAGAGGCAAGGAAATCAGAAAGGCATTCATCCCCAGAGACAGTGAGCATATCCTGCTTTCAGCTGATTATTCACAAATAGAATTACGTATCGTCGCAGCCATTAGTGGTGACCCGAATATGTGTGAAGCGTTCCGCCAGGGAAAAGATATTCATACTGCAACTGCTGCCAAGGTGTATGGTATCGATGAAGCGGATGTTACCAAAGACATGCGCCGTAAAGCCAAAAGCGTCAATTTCGGTATAATCTATGGACAAGGTGCATTTGGCCTGGCTGATAACCTGGGAATCTCCAGAACAGAAGCCAAAGAAATAATAGATAACTATAAAAAGGAATTCAGCGGAATTACCCGATACATGGACGAAACAGTCAATTTCGCCAAAGAACATGGCTATGTTCAAACCCTGATGGGACGAAAACGCTGGTTACGCGATATCAACTCCTCTAATTTTACCGTCCGCGGATTTGCAGAACGCAACGCCATCAACTCGCCCATCCAGGGATCTGCGGCTGATATGATCAAACTTGCCATGACATCACTGCATGCTGCCATAAAAAAAGCCGGACTTAAAAGCAAAATGATCCTGCAGGTGCACGATGAATTGGTTTTTGATGCACGAAAGGATGAAGTGGATCAGCTAAAACCCCTGATACTGGAATGTATGCAATCAGCCCTGCCGCTGCCCAATGAGGTTCCGGTAATTGCTGAAGTTGGCCAGGGCACCAACTGGCTCGAAGCTCACTAAAAAGTGCTCTCCGCCGCGGCGGATGGCACCGGTCGGGTGGCTGGAATCAGGGAATTTGCGTAAATTAGGATATGCCGCAGTTGGACTCCCGCATCGACGATTACATAGCAAAAGCTCAGCCTTTTGCCCAGCCCATCCTGCTGCATATAAGGGAGCAAATTCACAGGACCTGCCCGGAGGTCAAAGAAACTGTTAAATGGGGCATGCCGCATTTTGAATACAAAAACGAAGTGCTTTGCAGTTTCGCAGGTTTTAAGAACCATTGCGCATTCACCTTCTGGAAGGCAGCCCTGATGAAGGATCCTACTTTATTGCAAAATGCCCGGGAAGAAAAGTCAATGGGGCATCTCGGTCCTATCAAATCGATCGACGATCTTCCTGTTCACTTCACCACACTACTTCAGGAGGCCATGCTGCTCAACGAACAGGGTATTAAACTTCCACGCAAAACTACCTCCAACCACAAAGAATGTATGCTTCCTCCCGCATTTGAACAGGCGCTACGGAAAAACCATCGCGCCTGGGAGGTCTTTGATAAATTCAGCTATAGTCACCGGAAAGAATACATTGAATGGATCACAGAAGCGAAAACCGATGCCACCCGACAGAAACGAATCGACCAGGCAGTGGAATGGATCGCAGATGGCAAAAACCGCAACTGGAAATACACGTAATTTGTAAACTACTTGAGTAATTTCAGCTCATAGAGATCATGGCGACGGTCCTTCAGGGTAGTCACACTTCCATATTCATGCAATTCCGATAAAAGGGTCAGATCCACATCTGACACAATGATCATTTCCGTATTGGGTGTAGCTTCCGCTTTAATGCCATTCACCGGAAAAGCAAAATCAGAAGGAGTCAGTACAGCTGACTGCGCAAATTGTAAATCCATATTATGCACTTTAGGCAGATTACCCACCGTTCCGGCAATCGCAACAAAACATTCATTTTCGATTGCCCGCGCCGCAGCACAATAACGTACCCGGTTATACGCATTTTGTGTATCCGTTAAAAAAGGAACAAATAATATCTGCATACCCTGATCAGCTAATAGTCTTGATAACTCCGGAAACTCTACATCATAACAGATCAACACACCAACCTTACCAGCATCCGTTTCAATTACCTGGATTTTATCCCCGCCTTTTATGGCCCATTCATATTCTTCTGAAGGTGTAGGATGGATTTTGTCGTAAAAGTCAATTCGGCCATTCCGATGCAGGAAATAAGATGTATTGTATAACTCTCCATCCCGGATGGAAGGCATGGAACCACCGATGATATTCACATTATACGAGATGGCCAGTTTGGAAAGAGCATCTACGATATCAGGTGTTAATGCAGCCAGCTCGCGAATCGCTGCATGCCCGGGCAGATGATTAAACTGTTCCATCAAAGGAGCATTGAACAATTCAGGCAGCAGGCAGAAATCAGAATTGTAATCACTTACCGCGTCCACAAAATATTCAACCTGCTCCATCATATCCTTTAATGTTGCATATTGCCGCATTTGCCATTGAACCAATCCGATACGGACAAAATCCTTCCGCAGGTTCAGCGCATTTCGGTTTGGTTCATAATATACATTGTACCATACTAACAGGGTTGCATAACCGCGGGATTCCCTGTCCTCGGGCAGGTAATGCTGCATCACTTTTTTAATCTGGAAATCATTTGCCAGCTGAAAACTAAGCGTACTATCATGTAATTCCCGGCGCTTGACTTTTTCCAGGTATTCGCGCGGCGTCATATCTTCCGCGTACTTTCCATATCCCGGAATTCTGCCACCTGCAACAATGGCCCGCAGATTCAGGTTTTCACACAATACTTTACGGGCCTCGTATAAACGCCGGGCCAACCGCAATCCACGAAACTCAGGATGGATAAACATCTCAATTCCATAAAGAACATCCCCTTGCGGATCATGTGTGTCAAAGGTATAATTACCCGTAACCTGGCGGTAGGAATGGGTGTCACCAAACCGGTTGAAATTAACTATAAGGGTGAGGGCACATCCCACCACACGACCGTCGAGTGTTACACAGATCTGACCTTCCGGAAATTTCTTAATGAGCTTGGCCAGGGATTCCTCGCCCCAGTATTGTCCGCCCATGCTGGCATAGGCCTCAATCATGGATTCTTTCAATTCCTGGTAATCCGCCATTGTTAAATTCCTTACTTCGATTGTTGCATTTTCCATAAAATCAGCTTTGCTGTAAGTTAAACAATAACCCAGGTACAAACGGTTCGGTTGTTAAGATCTCATTAATAGTCAGTGAAAGTCCCGCTGAAAGCTGGTAATTTGCAGCATGACCCCTGTACTTTATTATTGCTACGATGCTTATTGCGGATGGTGCTATGGTTTTAGTCCGGTTATCAAAAAAATCCATAAACTCTATTCCGACCGGGTTGGGTTCGAAGTATTATCCGGTGGTATGATCCTACCTGACCAGCCAAGGCATATTGGTATTATGGCCGGATATATTGCTGATGCTTATAAGTCAGTGGAAGAATTAACCGGTATCCGGTTCGGACAAGACTATCTCTGGCATATTTTTAATCCCGATTTGAGTGATTGGTACCCGAATTCGGAAAAACCGGCTATTGCACTGTGCATTTTCAAAGATATTTATCCGGATCAACAGGTTGAATTCGCTTCCGATTTACAGTATGCATTGCATTTTGAAGGCAGGGATCTTTGTGATAACGAGGCCTACCGCCATCTATTGGAGAAGTATAATCTTGACGCGGATGATTTCTACCAAAAGCTGGGCTCCGAAGAATATAAAGAGAAAGCCTATTATGAGTTTCAGCTTTGTAAACAGTTACAGGTCACCGGGTATCCCTGTGTACTGATGCAGGTCAGCGAAAGCAAATTCTTTATGCTGGCTCGCGGATATACCGATGAAGCAAGTTTTATTCAACGTATCGAAGCGGTATTGGCTGACCTGAATAAAAATTAAGTGCCATGATCCTTACTGTAACACCGAATCCGGCAGTTGATAAAAGTACTCGAACAACCCAGTTGATTCCTGAAAAAAAACTCAGGTGCAGTGATATGGTGGTGGAAGCAGGAGGCGGAGGGATTAATGTAAGCAAAGGCCTCCAACGATTAGGAGCGCCAAATAAGGCACTGATTACCAGTGGTGGTTTTAATGGAAAGCAGCTGGAAGCCTGCCTTCGGGAAGAAGGAATTTCTTACCATACCATTCAAATACCAGGAGAAACCCGGGAGAATATAGTGGTCCTTGAAGAGCAAAGCAATAACCAGTTTCGATTTGTATTACCCGGACCAACCCTTCAACCGGAAATTGAAGAAGACATTCTTAGTGCTATCAGAAATCTTCCGGTTGCTCCGAAAATTATTGTAGGAAGCGGCAGTCTGCCTCCCGGATTCAAGGATAATTTCTATGCACGATTGGTAACACTTGCCAATGAGCTGGGAGCCAAAACTATAATTGATTGTTCCGGCAAACCTCTGGAACTGGCGGTGGCCGCTGGCGTTTACCTGGTAAAGCCAAATCTGAATGAATTGAGTCAATTGTCCGGAGTTTCGGCATTGGAAACAGATCAGGTGGTGGAAGCAGCACAGAGACTGCTGAAAAAAGGATCCTGCAGGATGGTAGCAGTTTCTTTGGGTGCTCAGGGTGCCATATTGGTTAACAAAGACCAGGTGATTCGTGTCCCGGCTCCAACAGTAAAAAAGCAGAGTACAGTTGGCGCCGGTGATTCCATGGTTGCCGGAATGTGCTACCAGATCTGGAAAAATGCTGATCCTGCTGATATCATTCGATATGGAGTGGCTTGCGGAACAGCTGCGACCATGAATCCGGGAACCCAGTTGTTTCAAAGGATTGATGCAGATCGCCTTTTTGATTGGCTAAGTAACCAGTAGCGTCAGCCCTGTTTCAGGGTTTACGTTTTTCAACAATAACCGGAGCAAGGTTGGTTTTCCAGTCATTGATTCCTGTGAGTGCTTTGAAAGTCGTTTCATTAACCTGTTTAATTCCGATGTCATATCTCCGGTTACTACTATCCGTTATATCTGCTACAAGCCAGTTACCATCGGCAGTCCAGTCATGCCAGCCTGCATTCTGTTCACCCATGGTTAGTTGCCACTGTTTTTTCCCATCAGGTGTTATAGCATATAGCTGATACTGACCTTTGCGGAATGATTGATAACTGATAAACTGTTCTTTTGCGTTCCAACGGGGTGCTCCGGCATGATAACTATACCACTTAGCAGTTGTATCCGAAGAGGGATATCTTGTTAACTGCTGTCGGTTTGTTCCATCCCGTTGCATGATCCAGATTTCTATGATTTCCTGCTGGTCCCTGCGATGCTGACGAAATCTGTATGCGATCCGGTTTCCGTTTTCAACAAAAACCGGATCGTTAAAATAGGAGGCGGTATCATTTGTCAACCACTTAAAAGAACCGGATACAAGGTCAATAGTTGCCAGTTGGAAACGAATGGCAGGGCCCTTTCTTGCACTAACAAGCATGGTATTTCCAAAATTATCCATCCAGGAATCTTCCAATTGCAGGTCACTTATTTTCTTCAATCCAGATCCATCCGGATTCATTTTATATAGGAAAAAACATCGGCTGCATGTATCCCGGTCGCTGATAAAATAAATCGTTTGTCCATCTGCATGGTATGTCCAGTCAACGGCCTTCCGGTTACTAAGATTCTTTTTATTGCGACCATCGGCATCCATTATATAAACTTCATAATCTTTTTGAACTGTATCATATACATTATAAGCGATGCTGAAATCCTGCGACTCAGCTGAAATCCAGGAAAAGGTGCAAAGGAAAACCAGTACTAAAATTTTCATATGAACCTGTTTTGGGCTTACGTCTTATTTTACTCTTTTAAAATGAAAGTCGACACGGGTGGATGCATTGTTATCTCCTGCATCAATCCATGCATGCAACGAGTCCGATCCTTTAAAACTATAGACAATTCTTCGTGGAAAATCATGTTTGGGATTTTCAAAAAAATAGGATCCGTTTTGATATCCAGTCAACCGAAAACTGACACGCTCCTGCTCCGGTTGATTAAATGTTTTTGCCTGATAAAAAACCTGTTGTTGATTTTGAATGAGAAGTATTTCTTCAGAAACCAGGGTATCCCCTTCATTTACTTTATACATCCGTCCGACCATTGAAAACGAATCCCGGATTTTCCATTCCTCGTATTCCGGTACTGATGTGCCAATTCTTTGCCAACAACCTTCCAGTTGTTTTAATTGTTCAAAAGGACCGGTATCCTGCTTCAAACTGAACGCAACCAAAATAAAGAAGTACAGTTTCATATGATGTGAAGAAGGTGTCTGACGATTATGAGTTTAGCATGTCCTGAAGATTAACATCCCGGTTCCTTAAATCAATGCCACCTTCAAACAGGCTTTTCAAATTGGTAAGGTAAAAAGTCCAGCCAGTCTTACATCCAACATAATATTGGAATTGCGAATGTTCATCTGTTGGTATTTCCGACTGCTCGATTTCTACTATCTGCTCATCTCCCGCCATTAAAATGCGAACAGTACAGATACCGGCTTTCCCAAACCGGAAAACAAGCCGGTCCTGACCATTGGCTTCCAGGATTTCACCTTTTTCAACCACTTCGTCGGCATATCCATGCCAATAAAAGCTATAGGTACATCCCGTACGGATTGTTTCTTCCTCATCGAGGATATATCCTTTAGCATCCACAAACTCACACTTGCGAAGAAACCAGTATTCCATTCCAGCTTTGGTTGTCCAGGCATCATATAAATCACTTCTACGTGCACGTACATTTATCCGTACTGTGAATTTGCTCCAGTCATGGTTTGACATTGTAAAAAAATTTATCCAACCGGAACCGAATGGAAGGCCACCCGGTTGCCTTCGGTATCATAAATAACAGCCATAAAGCCAATATCCGGACTTATTTCGGTTTTCGGGACAATGATTTTTCCGCCTGCTGCTTCGACCCTGTCCAGTATATGCTGTACATCCGGGTTGGCATTCAGATAAACAAGGGTACCATTGGACTGAGGTTGATAAAAATCCGGTGCATAGGAAAGTGCCCCGCTTATGTAGGTTTGATCCGGAACAGGGAACATCCGCATCTGTATACCCGGCATATCCATAGGAATCAGTTCCAGTCCGAGTATGGTTTCATAAAATTGTTGCGCACGGGCGAGATCATTTGTAGGGATCTCGAACCAGCTGATTGAATGTGTCATATGTTTGGGTTTTATCGCCAGAGACCTATTATAGCCCCCATAAGAGTAAGAGAAACAATAGAGTAACCGCCATTGATCAGGATATACCGCCAGGATTTCAATTCGAATAAGCTATGAATAGCAATAGCACAGAAGGTCCAGATGCCGGCTAAAAATCCAGCTGTTGCACCCCATGTCAGATCTGTTTTTATTTCTGCGCTGTCTACCAGGAACATGCCCAAATTGGCAGCCATAATCAGGGAAAACAGGGCAGTGAATCCAAAGATTTTTCCTTTGTTACCAGCCCGGATCTGCTCTTCGGTTAATGCGGATTCTTTCATCCAGGCTTTACCAAATAATCCGGGTGAATACCATATTCCGCCTACTACAAAGGCAGAGAGACCGGCTACCAGAACGGCCAGCCAATTGATGCTACTCATGTCCATATTAGCTGTTTTGATTCCTAAACTATTGTCTAATTTCACAATGACCAAGACAACCAGCATGAACCCGGAAGCAAGGGCGACCAAAGCCGATTTTTTTCCGACAAAACTTCCTGAAAAAGAAAGCAGGATCAACGATGTGGGATTCCGTGTGATCCTGATACCATTTTGCGGAATAGTGATCCCCCTGGTTACGTCCCTGGTACCGCATCACCAATTCAGCCTCCTGCAGATCAAGTTAAGTTATCTCTACACCATTGGAATTGCACTGATCATCTGGGAAGGCAACAGATTCCTGCTATTCACACTACGCTCTTATTTCAATTGGTTCAACCAGCCGGTAAAGAAAATCCTTGCTCTTCTAATGGTGATTCCTTTTTTTACTATACCCGTTACTGTATTGCTGCTGGTTGGGTGGTATCATCTTTTTCTTCAGGGAGAAATCAACTGGAATACTATCTGGAACAACAGCCTCATCATTCTGATATCCGTAATTTTTATAGTGCATGTATATGAAACCGTATTCCTGGTCAAGGAATCTGAATCAGAAATACTAAGAAATGCTACACTGGAAAGAGCCCGGGCAGAAGCTGAACTGCAGGCCCTCAAGAACCAGATCGATCCGCATTTCATGTTTAATTCACTCAATACATTGAGTCACCTCATCAGCTCGGATCCCCACAAAGCCCAGGTTTTTAATGATACCCTGGCGGATGTTTACCGATATATCTTACAAAACAAGTCGCGCGACCTTGTTTTATTACAGGAAGAACTGGACTTTATGGATAACTATATTGCATTGCTCAAAATCCGCTTTGGCGATAATATTCTGGTTAATAAAAACATTCCGGCATCAAGTACAGATCAATTTGTATTACCCCCTATTTCACTTCAGATTCTGATTGAGAATGCTATCAAGCACAATGAGTTTTCCAAGTCGCAACCACTGCTGATTGAAATTCAGGAATCAGGTGGTGAATTGCTTATTACTAATGAAGTACGCGAAAAAAAAGTTCGGCAATCCAATGGTATTGGATTAAATAATCTGATTGAACGGTTCAGGCTGATTACCTCCAGACCAGTTTCAATTGATAAAAATAATACTCACTTTTCTGTCCGTTTACCCTTACTAACCCTTCGCTGATATGAAAATTATACTGATAGAAGATGAAACGCCTGCAGCGGAGCGACTGATCGAAGCACTGGCAGCAATTCGATCGGACCTTGAGCCAATCGCCTTACTGGCAACAGTAAACGAGTCCATTCAATGGCTGAAAACACATGAACAGCCGGATCTTATTTTTATGGACATTGAGCTAACAGATGGACAATCCTTCCAGATTTTAGAAGAGATCCGGCTCGATTGCCCGGTTATTTTCTGTACCGCCTACGACGAATACTGGCAGAAAGCATTTGAACATAACAGTATTGATTACCTGCTGAAACCGGTTTCAAAAGAAAAGCTGGCTGCTTCAATTCAGAAATACGAGCAATTAAAATTGCATTTTTCCCATTCGCTCGAGCAACTACAACGGTATCATAAAAACCCTGAGGTTTACAAAAAGAGGTGGTTGATTAAACGAGGTGCTGATTATATCACACTGAAAACCGAAGAAATCGCATTTTTTTATGCTGCCCATAAAATGATTTGCCTGGTAGATACAGGCGGTCAGCGTTATTTGCTGGATAAATCCCTTTCTGAAATTGAGAAAGAATTGAATCCCGCCCATTTTTTCCGACTGAACCGGCAATACCTTGCTCATATAAATGCCATAAAAAAGCTGAAAACAGTGGGTAAAGGAAAATTACAGGTTGAATTGTTTCCTCAGGCACCGGAGGAAATCATCATCAGTGCCGACCAGACAGCCACCTTTAAGGAATGGCTGGATGCCTGAGCCTTCACCGGTCGGGTGGCAAAATTGTTTTATCTTGCACCTCCCTTACAATTTTGAAGATATGGAATACAACAGAATCATTGCCGTAACCGGATTACCCGGATTGTTTGAGTTAGTAGCCAGTAAAACGGACGGAGCGATTGTACGTTCCCTGGAGGATCAATCCACCAAGTTCGTGTCTTCCCGCAAGCATAATTTCTCTCACCTGGAGAGTATTGAGATTTATACAAAACGTGACAATATCAACCTGGTTGAAATATTCAAATCCATGAAAGCCAGCGGAACAAAGCTTCCGGACGTAAAAGACGGTAATGGATTGAAGGCCTATTTTGAGGCTACCTATCCAGATATGGATTTCGAAAGGGTTTACGCCAGCGATATGAAGAAAATGGTGAAATGGTTTGAAATCATCGACAAAAACAACATAGAGTTCAAACTCTCAGAAGCCGCAGCTCCGGAAGAAGAAACGGTGGTGGAAGAAGAGGCTCCGGCAAAAGCCAAAAAAGCGGTGAAGAAAGAAGTTGACCCGTCAGAGGAGGATGCGGCGACAGAAAAACCAAAGGCTAAGAAAAAAGCAGCTCCTAAAAAAGCAGCAGAAGAGGCGACTGATTCTGAAACAACAGAAGAAAAACCTAAGAAAACGGCCCGCAAGAAAAAATCAGAAGAATAATTTATTGCTTATGTCGATCGCCAATATTCAGAAAACTCCCAGGCATTTCCTGCCGTCTGACTTTACGGTTAGTAGCTGGGAAACGTTGGAACCATATTTTAAAGACCTGCTTGACCGGCCCATTCACTCTTTGGATGAACTGGAAAAATGGCTGGCAGACAGCAGTGAACTGGAAGCTGCGGTTAGTGAAGACGCCTGCTGGAGACAGATCCGGATGACCTGTGATACGGAAAATAAGGAGCTGGAAGAGGCTTTCACTTTTTTTGTGATGGAGATTCAGCCGAAAATCCAGCCCTATGCCGATCAGCTGAACCGAAAGCTGATCAGCAATGAATATACCAAAGCACTCGATCAGAAAGAGTATTTTACCTACCTGCGTTCAGTTAAGAAATCAATTGATCTTTACCGGGAAGAAAATATTCCATTACAAGCTGATTTATCGGTGATGGCCCAACAATATGGAGTCATTTCCGGAAAGATGAGCGTTACGGTGGATGGCAAAGAATATACCCTGCAGCAAGCTTCCAAATTTCTGGAGCATCCTGACAGAAGCAAGCGGGAAGCGGTTTACAGGAGTATTCAGGAGCGCCGTTACCAGGATCGCAACCAGTTAAATGAATTGTTCACTGGATTAGTTCAGAAACGCCACCAGGTAGCACTAAATGCGGGGTTCGCCAATTACCGCGATTATAAATTCGCAGAAATGGGCCGCTTTGATTATACCAAAGAGGATTGTTTCGCATTCCACGATGCTGTAAAACAGCATGTAGTTCCACTCGTTGCTGAAATCTATAAAAAGAAAAAGGAAAAACTGGGATTGGATACCCTTCGACCCTGGGATACCGAAGCAGAACCAGCCGGTGTTGAACCACTTCATCCATTCAAAACAGGCGAAGAGTTGCTGGAAAAAACGATCAGTTGTTTTCAACAGCTTCGCCCTTTATTTGCTGAATGCCTCATTACCATGAAAAAGATGGGGCATTTGGACCTCGAAAGCAGAAAAGGAAAAGCCCCAGGTGGGTATAATTGTCCACTCGCAGAGAGTGGTGCGCCCTTTATTTTTATGAACGCAGCCGGACAAATGCACGATGTTACCACCATGGTACATGAAGGCGGACATGCGATTCATAGCTTTCTTGCCCACCCACTGCGGCTTTCATCATTTAAGGAATACCCGATGGAAATTGCCGAAGTGGCAAGTATGAGTATGGAGTTATTCAGTATGGATTACTGGCACAGTTTTTTTAACAATTCTGAAGAACTGAAACGGGCAAAAGAACACCAGCTGGAAAGAGTGATTACCATTTTCCCCTGGATCGCCATCATTGATAAGTTCCAGCATTGGGTGTATGAAAACCCGCAACATACGCTTGAAGAGCGTGCTGCAAAATGGATGGAAATAAATGATGAGTTTTCAACTGGTGTGCTGGACCTAAGCGGGTTGGAGGAATTCAGGAAATATAGCTGGCAGCGTCAGCTTCATTTATTCGAAGTTCCCTTTTACTACATTGAATATGGAATTGCGCAGCTTGGAGCGATTGGCATGTGGATGCAGTTTAAGGAGAACAAGGAAGAAGCTCTTGACAATTATAGCCGGGCTCTTGCCCTGGGAGGAACCCGTACGCTGCCTGAATTGTACCAGGCTGCCGGCATACCGTTTGACCTGGGACCCACCCGTGTTAAAACATTGATGGACTTTGTAGCTTCCGAGATGGTAAAACTTTAAACAGTCCAAAAAAATACCCACATTAGGGTATGGGTAAAATTTGAAAAGTATGATTTATAACAATATATTTGTACAAGAAAACACTTAGAAAGATACTACGAATCCGAACAGATTCTTAAAATAGCTACTAATCAGAGCCTTAACCAAAAGTCCCGGTGTGTCTACATCGGGGCTTTATTTTTGAACTAATTCTAATTGCAGTCTTTGCATCTTCCATTTACAACGACCTGAATCTGGTTAAACTTAAAACCTTTTGGTAAACGTATAGCCGGTACCGTTACATCATCCAGGCACATAGTAGTTCCACACGCATCGCATACAAAGTGAACATGATTATCGTGGTGATGACCTTCTCCACAATCATCTTTGCACAATGCATACAACACACTATTATCTGATGTAGGAATAGAATGTATGATACCTTTGTTCAGAAATACCTGAAGCGTCCGATAAACAGTAACACGATCAAACTTCTCACCAGTTCTGCGTTCGATATCTCCGTGAGCAAGAGCTCCCTGCTGTTCCAGGAATAATTCGAGAATCTTAACCCGACTACCGGTGATGCTCAACTGATTTTTTTTCAAAATATCCTGTACGGCTTCCTGCATAGTGTACGTTATTAGAAAGTTGTCTTTGGCAAACGGGAGGCGTCGGTTTGAGGCTCCTTCAATAAAACAGGTATGTCTTCAATCATCTGATCTACTTCCTCCTTTTTCAGGCCATCATATATTCGACGAACCCGGCCGGCACGGTCAACCAATGCAAAAAACTGGGTATGGATGAACTGGTCCTCGATGTATTCATTATTGTTTTTAGGATCATCCAGTAAATAACTTACCCGTGCTGCCAGGTATAAACTGTCTTTCGGACCGGTTAGGAAAAACCAGTTGGCATTGTTGACACCCATAGAATCTGCATACACCCGCATCCTTGCTACTGTATCAGTTGCAGGATCCACCGAATGCGATAAGATCATGAAATCAGGATTGTTCTTATATGTCTCGAATACTTTTTTCATGTTGTTATTCATCTTCGGACAAATACCCGGACAGGTTGTGAAAAAGTATTCCGCTACATAAACCTTACCCTGTACCTTCTCCTGGTTGAAGGAATTTCCATACTGATCATTGAACCGGAAAGGTTGAACATAACTCAGTACCGGCATTTTAACCTCCCCGAATCCTGGCAGCAGCTTGCTCATGGCAAACACAAACCCTACAAAGAGCACGGCAAAAAACGCCAGGAAAAATAATGACTTCTTATTCATACCCGCAAATTTACGATTCTTCCACCACCCGACCGGTGTCATGCGCCTTCGGCGGATGCCTCCCGACCGATGCCACCCGTCCGGTGAAAGTAAAAATTATTTTGCAACAAAGTTGCATCTGTTTACTTTTGCCGTCCGATGTCATTTAAGATTAACTGGGACGCCCTGGGTATAGCAACCTCCATAGCCTGTGCCATTCACTGTGCAGTATTGCCTTTAATTCTCACAAGTCTTCCCATTTTTGGAACTAATATCATTGATAATGAAGCCTTTGAGTATTTAATGATCCTCATCGCTTTTATTATCGGAGCAAATGCACTCTGGCATGGATACAAAAGACACCATCATAAAGCAAGTCCCTATATCCTCTTCGGAATCGGAATTCTGTTGCTCCTGGCCAAACAACTATGGCATGAATGGCAACTCTGGTTCCTGGTTCCGGCAGTGATCGCTATCGTTTATGCCCATTTCCGAAATTATCAGCTTTGTCGCAGGGCCAATCATTGCCATACCAGCGATTGTACTCATTAAGTCAGCCTTCCTTCATAAGTTTTCCTAAATTCACAAACATACCCGGCTGGCATTTGTTATTTTTGCAGTTAAACGTGTTGAATTATGATCAAGACTGGAAATCCTGTTATCAGCATTTATACAGAAATGACTCCGAACCCGGAGACTATGAAGTTTGTAGCCAATAGACTTCTGTATCCAGGCCGCAGCATTGATCTGCCAGATATGGAGAGCGCCAAAGCTTCTCCGCTGGCTATGGAACTTTTCGGCTTTCCATTTATAAAAAGCGTTTTTATCGCCAGCAATTTTGTAACACTTACCAAAACTCCGGAAACTGAATGGAGTGATGTTATTCCTTCCATCCGCCAATTCCTGAAAGACTACCTGGAAGAAGGCAAGGTGGTTGTGAATGAGGAAGAGATTGCGGCATTGAAGCCCCAGGGAAGTAATGAAGTAAGTGCGGATGACGATGATGTAGTGAAGCGTATCAAAGAATTGCTTGAAAACTATGTGAAACCAGCAGTTGAAATGGATGGTGGTGCTATCCAGTTCAAAAGCTACCAGGATGGTGTGGTGAACCTGATGATGCAGGGATCCTGCAGTGGTTGTCCCAGCAGCATGATCACCCTGAAGGCAGGTATTGAGGGCATGATGAAACGAATGATTCCCGAAGTAAAAGAGGTAGTGGCAGAAGCAGAATAAAACAGGCATTTTGGCAAAGGAAGACTCCTTCCATATTTACCCGATTGCTGAATCAGCCATTACCATTGAACATGGCAGGGAGATTTCTATACCAGCCCACCAGCAACTACTTCAACTGCAGCAGGTTTTCCACCAGGACCAATTCTGCGGATTCCTGGACAGTTCTATAACATACAACAGCCTAACGGTTTTTTTTAACCCGGCTCGACTTTTTTTAGAAGGCCAGCGCTCCCCGCTGGCCTTTGTTCATGAAGAAATTCAAAAGAGGCTTACTCTAAATTCAGGAGATAACAGAATAGCCCTTCCGGATGCGACCCACCACCTTATTCCTGTTTGCTATGAAGGCTCTATGGCACCAGATCTTCAAGCCGTTGCAAGTTACCACCAGACCCATCCGGAATCCATCATCGAAGCTCATTGCTCCCAGGATTGGTATGTATTCATGATTGGCTTTAATCCGGGATTTGCCTACATGGGCCTGCTCCCCGATTCACTTGCCATGCCGCGAAAAGCCACTCCTGCTCTGCAGGTGCCAGCAGGTTCAGTGGGCATCGCCGGGCAACAGACAGGGATTTATCCAAATACTTCTCCGGGCGGATGGCAAATCATTGGCCGGACTCCCCTTTCCGTTTTTAACCCCTCCGATCAGAATAGTTGCCTGTTCAAACCAGGTGACAGCGTACGATTTACGCCTATTGATTCCAATACCTTTCAATACCTGAACCAGCATGAGAATCCTTAAAACCGGTATCTCCACCATTCAGGACCAGGGTCGATTTGGTCACCGAAACCAGGGTATACCCACCAGTGGATGCATGGATTCTCTCGCATCGCGTATAGGCAACCTGTTAGTCGGAAATGAAGACTCGGCTGCCTGCCTGGAAGTAAGTAATGGTGCTTTTTCCGCCAGTTTTGGTCGAACCAGCCTGGTAGCACTTACTGGTAAAGGCTATGAAGGATTTGTGAGTGGACGACCTGTTGCCTACTGGCAACCCTTCCTTGTTAAAGAGGGTGAATTTCTCCAGCTCTTTCCCCGCGAGGTTGGATTTGCTTATCTGTCTATCCATGGTGGCATCCGTACAAAACCGCAATTTGATAGCCGGTCTACTCATTTGCCATCAAAGATTGGCGGTCTGAATGGTAAGGTGCTTCAACCTGGTGATCATCTTCCTGTTTCCCATTTCCCGGAGCAAGATGGCCAACATATTATGCATTATCTATCAAAGCTAAGTGGCCAGGTTCGCCTTAGTCCGGCAATCACCCCAAATTATGCTCAGCAGGAGATTCGATTTTTTCCTGGACCAGAGTATACCTGGTTCACTGAAGAATCCAGGCTTTTACTGGAGCAAACTGGTTTCCAGTTGGGGCTCGCATCCAACCGCATGGGTTTTAGGCTTCAGGGACCCCAACTGGAACGTGAAGGATCCGGAGAGCTGTTATCCCAGCCTGTGCTGCCCGGAACAATGCAGGTTAGTCCGGATGGACAAATATTATTACTGATGGCAGATGCTCAAACCACCGGCGGGTACCCAAGGATTGGTCAGGTTGCAGCTGTAGATATTCACCTCGCAGCCCAAAAGCCTCCGGGAAGCACCATTAATTTCAAAAAAATTGCGCTTTCGGATGCAGAAACCCTGTTATTCGAAAGAGAAAAGCAATTACTCCAGCTCAAACGCGACTATTATCTTTATTTCTCCTAAACAGCTACCGGATGGAACTCAACTGCGATCTTGGGGAAGGCACAGGAACAGATGCATCCATACTTCCCTTTATACATGCTGCGAATATATCCTGCGGACTGCATGCCGGATCCCCGGTTGAAATTTCAAACACCATTGCATTGGCTAAAAAACTGGGGGTTCAGGTTGGAGCCCACCCATCCTGGAATGATCGGGCAAACTTTGGAAGAACAGAACAACAGCTGCCTGCAGCCGAACTAGTTACATTGATACTCTATCAACTGGGCGCCATTGATGCACTTTGCAGGTTTCACAATTACCCCATGAAACATGTCAAACCTCATGGAGCGCTCTACAATCAGGCAGCAAAAGATCCAATAGTAGCAGCAGCCATTATTACTGCTATAAAAAGTTTCAATCCTACCCTTCAATTGTACGCCCTCAGCAATAGTGTACTGGCAAAACTGGGAAAGGAAGCCGGTCTGACAGTGAAAGAAGAAGCGTTTGCTGATCGTCGTTATACTGCATCCGGAGAATTAGCATCGAGGCAGTTACCAAACGCAGTACTTCAAAATAAGGAAGAAGTGCTTCAACAGGTGAAAGAGATTCTCCTAAATCAACGGGTACGAACAATTGAAGACAACTGGATTCCCCTGAAAGCAGCTACACTTTGCATCCATGGCGATGGTTCGACCGCGGTTGAACTGGCGAAAAGCATTCATGAATTTCTGCAACTGTCCAATCCTGCATGAAGAATAAAACTTCATCCGGCTTTTGGGCAGCAGCTTTCCTGATGGCAACTTCAGCCATCGGTCCGGGTTTTCTTACTCAAACCACCGTATTCACACAGGAGTTACTTGCTTCCTTCAGTTGCATCATCCTGGTATCCATTCTGCTCGACATAGGTGTTCAGCTCAATGTATGGCAGATCATCTTTGCCCGCCGGCAAACTGCCAACCAGGTGGCGGATTCCTTATTACCTGGATTAGGGAAAGTGCTGGCACTGCTGATCGTAACGGGCGGATTTGCTTTTAATATCGGGAATATTGCCGGAGCGGGACTGGGATTAGAAACTATAACAGGGATCCCTAACCGAATAGGTGCAGCCATCAGCGTAGGATTCATCCTGCTGCTGATGATGAGCAGGCAGCGTGCACTGCCATTTATGGATCAGGCTGTTAAATGGATGGGCATATGTATGATCATTTTAACCGGATATGTTGCTGTATCGTCTTCACCGCCACTTGGAGAACTTGCCATACAAACCGTACTGCCCAGCAGGTTTGATTACAAAGCTTTGCTTACCATCGTGGGAGGAACTGTTGGAGGATATATCTGTTTTGCCGGGGCGCACCGAATACTGGAAGCCTCAAAAACAGAAGAGATTACGCTGAAGACGGTGAGGAGATCAGCCATTACCGGAATTTTGACAGCCTCGATAATGCGTTATCTCTTGTTTCTTGCCGCATTGGGTGTTGCAAGCAGGGGATTACTGCCTGCATCAGGAAATCCATCCGCAGAGGTATTCAGACAGGCAGCAGCAGAAACCGGATTTCGGTTATTCGGTATCGTTATGTGGTGTGCAGCAGTAACATCTGTACTCGGTTCCGCATATACTTCGATCTCCTTTGCAAGGACCTATTTGCCCTGGCTGGACAAACAGCCTGAAAAAGGAATACAACTATTTATTATTAGTTCTGCCATATTCTTTTTGTTCTGGGGAAAGCCGGTGCAGTTATTATTGGCGGCAGGACTGATAAATGGCATCATCCTTCCTGTTTCACTGGTTATCTTATTAGTAGCTGTTGGAAATAAAAAAAGCAGCTACCAACACCCCGGGAGCTTACAAGTTGTGGGATGGTTGATAGCCGCTTTGCTAACCTGGACAACTATCCAAGTGTTGCTTCAGAACTAATAGAAGTATTCAACAACTTGCTGATGGGGCAATTTTGCTCCGCATCTTTAACACAGGCTTGAAATTGTTCTGCACTGATTCCCGGAACCACCCCTTTTACTGTCAGGTGCGATTTGGTAACAGCACCGTTCTCAAAAGTAATGGCACAGTTTGTTTCAAGGGAGGTAGGGGTAAAGCCGGCTTCACCCAGTACAAAACTCAGTTTCATGGTAAAACAGCCTGAATGTGCTGCGGCTACCAGTTCTTCCGGGTTCGTACCAATACCGCTTTCAAAGCGGGATCCAAATGAATATTGCGTTTCACTCAATACGCCACTCTGGGTAGTGAGATGTCCTTTTCCTTCTTTTCCGGAGCCGTTCCAAACGGCAGTTGCTTTGCGAATCATAGTACTTGTTTTAATGGTTGATAATGGCTTTCCAATTTACACCCCTATTGGTTAGGTATCGTAGAATAAATTCAAAACAATCAGGGTGGCGACCAACCCACTCAGGTGGGAACACTCCCTTTTCGGTGAATTGCCCCGTTGCCACCAGTTCCACAACAGCCGTGCAGGTATAACCTGTTGTGCGCGACATGGAGGATGTTTTCGTTACGGGATCATACTGATCAAGCAGGTTGTATTCCACCCGCATCGGACGCTTTTCCTTTTCTCCTTCTACAATTACCCGCATTACAGTAAACTCTGCCTCTTCTTCCCCTAGTTTCCATTGCCGGAACAAGAGCGCTGAGCTAAAATCAAGTGGACATATAAGCTGCCCTGCAATCTCCATCTTTTCCTCACTAAAAAACCCTGCCAGCTGTAAAGCCTGTATTAAATCGATATGTCCGGGATAACGAAGTGTCTGCTCCTTCAGATCCGGGATATGTGCCATGGTATAGAGAAGAGAACGCAATCCATCCGTATTAAAAGCTTCCAGGGTTCCTATACCCTCAAAATCCATCAGGCTTCTGTCCGAAAGCGCCGGCTTGGTTACTATGCGGCCATTTTCCATCTGGCGGGCCGGACGCGTATACTCTTCAATCACATCCACCGGAGAAAACGGTGCCTTGTATTCAAACGGTTTTTTGCGGATTTGCGGCAGTCCGCCTACATAACATTCAAACCGGTTCACCTTCATTTCTTCATTATACCGGCCAAGGATCAGGTTTCCCATGCCCGGGGCAACCCCGCAATCCGTAACTACAGTAACTCCCTTTGATTTGGCAAGGGCATCTAGCTGAAGCGCATCTTCCGGGAAAAAGGAAATATCAACTACTGACTTTCCAGAGTTTATAACGGCTTCGAGTACCCGAAAACCCATAAACCCGGGTACAGCAGTAACTACCAGATCCACCTCTTCCAGCAAGGAAGGATAGGATGAATAGTTAGTAAGATCCGCAACCTGCGTATTTACAGCAGGTGCCTTGCGATGTAACAATTGCAGGGCTGCCTCATCCCTGTCAAATGAATAAACTTCATGGCGATCTGAAAGGTCCATAGCGATCGTTCTGCCTACCATACCAGCCCCTAAAACAGCTATTTTCATGCAAACAATTTCCGGCAATCTAAAAATTCTGACGCATTTTTAGGGGATGGAAACAATCTGGGAGCAATTCCTGACTGGCCTGATGCAAACATCCGCACTTGAATTCATTGCGGTAATTACAGGTATTGCCAGTGTTTTATATAGCCGGAATGAAAATATTCTACTTTACCCGGTTGGACTGATCAGCACCACCATATTTATCTACCTGAGTGTCAAAGGACACTTATATGGTGAAGCAAGCGTTAACTTATACTATACCATCATGAGTATATATGGCTGGTGGTTGTGGGCAAAAAAAACACCTGATCACCGGCCGGAACTCAGCATAACCCGGTCCAATCGGCGCGACTGGCTGAACCAGATCCTGTTTTTTCTGTTTTTTTATGCGGTTCTTTTCGTCAGTCTGACCTGGTTGAAAAAAGAATTCGCCCCGGAAGCTATTCCATGGGCGGATGCCTTCGCCAGTGCCAGTGCCTACACTGGTATGTGGCTGATGGCGAGGAAAAAAGTAGAGAGCTGGTACTGGTGGATCATTACAGATATTGCATCCGTGCCTCTCTACTATTCAAAGGGATATGTATTCACAGGCTTTCAGTTTGTGATTCTTACCCTGCTGGCCATTTCCGGACTCCAATCTTGGAAACGTAAAAGTCAAAGCAGTAAATTGCCGACCTAATGATGAAGAAAATTGTGATCGTGGGCCCTGAATCAACAGGGAAAAGCACCCTCTCACAGGAACTCTCACAGCATTATGCCAATCATTTCCCAACTGCCTGGGTACCGGAATATGCTCGAGAATTCCTGGCTGAGCTGAATCGTCCCTATACCTATGAAGATCTTGTCACCATCGCAAAGGGACAGCTGGAACTGGAAGAACAAACAAGCCAGGCGCTGCAGGAAGCCTCTGGTAATCAGCCATCCCTCCTGTTTGTAGACACCGATATGATGGTGATGCAGGTTTGGTCGGAATTTGTTTTTGATAGATGTGATCCCTTTATCCTGAATGAAGTGGTAAGGCGGAAATATGATCATTACCTGTTAATGCAAACTGACCTGCCCTGGACCTATGATAAACTTCGTGAATATCCCGATCAGGAACGCCGGAATAAGTTATTCCAGCATTATTATGATATACTGCAAAGACAATCTACCGGTTGGTCCATAGTATTCGGACTCGGAAAAGACCGCACAAATATGGCTATCCGCATAATAGATAACTTGCTTGCCGGCTAAGCTCCCCTATTTTTGTGGTTGAAAGCATGCAGCATGAATGTATTGACCTCTTCCATTCGCAGTAGGCCGGCTGCCTGGTTTTATATCGGCTGGTTAATCATCAACCTGGTTCAGTCCTACGGCACCGAGCTGTTGCATGATGAAGCCTACTATTGGGTTTACAGTCAATATCCTGCCTGGGGCTATTTCGATCATCCTCCCATGATCGCAGTTTTGATTAAATTGGGTTACCAGATTTTTCCAAATGAACTGGGTGTTCGCCTGATGATGGCACTCATGAATACCGCCACCCTCTGGCTGGTGCACCAGTTGCTGATCAAAAAAGATGATCTCCTGTTTTATGGATTGACCGCCTCAATGGGTGTTCTCCAAATTGGAGGTATTCTTGCCGTACCGGATATTCCACTTACTTTTTTTACTGCGCTGTTTTTCTGGCAATACAAACGTTTCCTGGAACAGGACAACTGGTTACAGGGACTGCTCCTTGGAATCGTGATGGCTGGCATGCTTTACAGTAAATACCATGGAATACTTATTATATTATTTACCATATTCAGCAACTGGAAACTTGTAATTAATCCACGGGCCTGGATAGCCGTAATTACAGGTGTGCTGTTATTCTTTCCGCATTTATACTGGCAATACCAGCATGATTTTCCCTCTGTATCCTATCACCTCAAGGAAAGAAATGCACCGGCCTATCAATTTGCCTTCACCCTCGAATATGTGGCCGGCCAGATTCTGCTGGCTGGACCATTAATCGGATTCCTATTATTAAGAGCAGCCAACAGGTATAAAACCACTGACCTGCTGGCACGTGCACTTCAGTGGAGCATGTGGGGGTTTTATGGCTTCTTTTTGATCAGTACACTGAAAGGCAGGGTGGAAGCCAACTGGACGGTTCCCGCACTGATTCCTGTTATTATACTTTCACATGCATGGATAACCGAAAACCTGTCCCAACGCAGGTGGATCTTCAAACTCCTTGTACCTTCACTGGTATTAGTGGTACTGGTAAGGGTATACATGCTGACCGATATTAAAGGTCTTACCCGCATATTCAAGGATGAAATGCATGGAAACCAGGAATGGGTCAAAGCCATTAAAGAGAAATCAAATGGACTGCCGATTGTATTTCTAAACAGTTATCAGCGTCCTTCCAAATACTGGTTCTATTCAGGAGATACCAGTTTCGCAATCAATACCACCTATTACCGCAGGAACAATTATAATTTCTGGCCCATTGAAAAAGAATGGCAGAACAGAAAAGTACTGATAGTAGACAAAGACCTGGGAACAATTGAGAACTCATTTGAAATTCCAACACCAAGAGGAATCACACCAGCGCTTGTTATTGACAAACTCCAATCCTTTTCCCATATCAGATTAAGCTTGTCAGAAAAACCTGCCAGTTTTAAAAAGGGGGAACCAGTGCAACTCACTGTTGAAGTGGATAAAAACTCCATAAGTGCGCTTCAGCAATTGCTGAACGGTTCAGGTCAACTCAATCAATTGGTGGCCGACCTGTTTGTGGGTAAATCTATGGTACAGCGTTTATCACTCACACCCTCCCGGCTGCAGGAAACTACGCTGTTTTTGACCAGCAGTGAAAATATTTCACTTCAGCCGGGTGAGTATATCTTGAAGTTGGGGATCGCTACTTCCCTCCCTAATCTTTATTCTCAGAATAGTCCGGCTATACTAATAGAGGTCAACTGATTAATTCCTGGAATTGGTGCCGATAATCGCTTTGATTTCTTCATCGCCTGCCAGATTATTCATCTGACGCTGGATGATCCAGCCTCTGCCTGCTACATATTTACTGGCGGGCTGCACTTTGTATTTTTTGGGGCTTGGCAAGCAGGCCGCTATTCTCGCTGCTTCGGATTTATTCAGTTTGGAAGCGGGTTTTTTAAAATAAGCCTGAGAAGCTGCTTCAATGCCAAAGATGCCGGGACCCATTTCACTCACATTCAGATACATTTCCAGGATTCGCTTTTTACCCCAGATCAGTTCAATCATAAAGGTAAAATAGGTTTCCAGTCCCTTCCTGATCCAGGAGCGGCCCTGCCATAGAAATACATTTTTTGCAACCTGTTGACTAATGGTACTTGCCCCGCGAACACGATTGGGTTTTTTCTCATTGTACTTCATCGCTTTTTCGATGCTTTTCCAATCAAAACCAGAATGATCGGCAAACAACTGGTCTTCGGAAGAAATAACCGCCAGTTTTGCATAGTAAGACATTTCCTCAAAATCTACATAATCCCTTTTTAGTCCGTAGCCACTCACCCAGTTGGAAACTTGTGTAACAGTAATGGGGGGATTGATCCATTTCAGCAGGAGGATATACAGGAATTGCCCGATCACCAGGATGAGCAGTAGTTTTTTAAGAAATCGGCCTATGCGTGGGATTAATCCTTTTGTCTTCACGAAAGATCCAAAAATTGTTGCGGCTGCAATATAGGGAAAATGAGATGGCTGCTCAGTTTGTCATTTTTATATATTGGATCTTGTACTTTTTGCCATTTTTTTCGCGGTACCGGTGCAGGCGATTCAATAAAAAACCACCTCCGGCAACTCCACCGGCAATAGCCAGGGATTTCAGGTTATCTGCATCTCCAATCGGTTCTTTTCGATACCAGCCATTTAAAACATTCAATACTATATAACCAACTCCGCCAATCATAAAAATGGTTCCATTCCTGACAAAACCCCAGCTTTGTCTTTTATCATGAAAAATCCGAAAGATTTCCTGGTAATGAAATCCATACACCATAGAACCAAGTGTATCTACTTTGGAAGTACCCAATTGTGTGATATAACTAACAATGTGCCACTGCCGAACAAAGACAGAATCATTTCTGACATCTTCAATAGGGCCACTAATTACCTGACCATTGACATGCTGTAATTCAATCCGGCTTCCTTTGAAGTAACTGGCTACATGGCGGTTATTGCTTCTTTTGAGCGAAATGAAATCGCTCATCTGGCTGAAGCCGGAAGTAGACGCAGCCAAAACTGCTAACAAAATAAATAAACCGCGCATGGAATCAATTTAGGTTCAGACAGTCTCCAGGTGAAATGCGATGCCCCATAACAGTGCCACACCAAATCCCACCAATATTACGCCCGAAATTTTATTTACAAGGGAAAGGTTGTGGATAGTCAGCTTTTTACGAAGTTTTCCTGCCAGTAATACTTTCAACGCATCTGCCAGCATATTGAATAACATGCAAACAGTAAAGATTAATACGCGATCGCGGAAAGAATGCGTCAGTGCAAAAGTAGTAGCATTGATCAGCCAGAAAAGCAGCACACTTGGATTGAGGCTATTGATCAAAAATCCAGAAGTAAAAATCTTGGCCATGTCTCTTTTACGAAAACGTTGCTCCTCGCCATTTGCCTGCTGAGCCAGTTGCACTTTTTTAAGAAAAAGATAAAAAAGCCCCATGCCGATCAGAAATATACTGCCTATATAGCCAATAGCCTGTTTGTATTGAAGGAGCGCTTTCACCCACTCTGAAAACGCATTACTGATAACGATCAACAGGATATCACTGAGCCATACCCCCGCCACAAAACTGAACCCACCCTCTCTCCCATTGTTCAAACTTTGTTTGATAATGGTAAAAATGACAGGTCCGACGGATAATGCCAGAATGCTCCCCAGTGCCAATCCTTTAATCAGTGCGTCAATCATTGCGAATTCAGAAACGTAAAATTACTTGATCCTGTTACATTGCTCGAAACTTTATCCAAATACTAGGATATATTAAAAATTTGTATTTGCTTTGTTTCTGGGTTTATTTTACCCAGTAACCCCAGTAGGGAAATCCTATTTTGATTTTGGCATCCTGAGACAGTCGCTATCCGTTGAATACCCATCCTTCCAATAGCCTTGAGAGCTATTCTATTAAACACTCTAAACTTGTAATTTTATGCGACTATTTCCTGCTTTCATGCGCGGCGCTATTGCCCTGTTTGCCCTAACGGCTTCTATGTTATTTATTAGTTCTTGTCAGAAATCCGCAGAGCCGGATAACGGAACGGAAAGAACAAATTCTTTTGCAACTATGGAAGGGGTCGTTGGAACCGCATCCAACACAGCCAGTGCAATTACCTTCTGTAAAACCCGGGATTTTTGCCTGTGGGCCGGACAAACCATTATTACAGGAAAAGTAGTTATCGGAAATGACGACAACAATCTGTATGTAGTTATCAATTCTTTGGAAGGATTTCAGGATGTTTCTGAAAACGTGAAAATCTGGGTTGGTGACAACCTGGTGGATCTTCCTCAAACCAATAAAGGAACTCCGATCCCTGGTCAGTTTCCTTATAAGTTAAAAGTGGATCCTTCCTATACATGGTACACCGTTACTATTCCTTTCTCCTCAATCAAAACCTCTGGTAAACTGGATTGCAGTGGTAAAGGCTTGTATGTATATGTTCATGTAGACGCAATTGCAAAAAAGAAAGGCGAAACTGCATGGGGAGGAAACTGCCTTGCTGACGGACCTATCAGAACCCAGGGTCGCTGGTATTACAATATGACTTACAGCACCGGTTGTTGTGACGAGTGCACCTGCAAAGATGTAAACTGATAACGCACGATATATTGTATTTTTAAAGCGGCTCGCATGGCGGGTCGCTTTTTTATTTTGAAATCCTTGTTTCATGATACGCAAGACCATTGAAACCGCCATTACCAAGCCAACTAAAAAATACCTGCGTTATCTCGGGATTAAAAACCTGTTTGGAACAGACCGAACCAAACAGATCCTGAAAATAAATCCTACTGTGCTACCGCACCGGGAAGAAGCCCGGGAGGTTAGAACATATGTATACGATTACAATGCGCAGGCTATGGAAGAGCATGAGTTCAACAGTGTTGAACCCTGCTTCCAGTTCCTGAAAAGCAATCGAATTAGCTGGATCAATGTGGATGGAATCAGGAAATCTGATGTCGAAGCAATCTGTCAACATTTTGATATCCATCAGCTATTAATTGAAGACATTCTCAGCATTCAGCAGCGCCCCAAAATGGACGAAGTGGACAATGTACTTTTCTGTTTGCTAAACATGCTTTATTTCAATGAAATCAAAGGAACAGTAGAACAAGAACAGATCAGCATCGTACTGGGAAAGGATTTTGTTATCAGCTTCCAGGAGGATGCATCCCGGGATGTATTTAATCCCTTACGCGATAAACTCCGCATGAGCAATTCCAAGATCCGCCAGCGCTCGGCAGACTATCTCTGTTATTCTATGCTGGATATGATCGTGGACAATTACTTCATTGTAATGGAAAAACTGGGAGAACGGATTGAAGACCTGGAAGAGCAGGTAATTGCAAGTACCAATAACCGGGCACTGGCAAGAATCAGTTCGCTCAGAAAAGAACTGATAGTTCTGAAGCGGAATATTGCTCCGGTTCGGGACCTGGTGAATGGTATCATCCGGAGTGAAAGTGATTTATTGGATGACCGCACCACCAAATATTTCAAAGATGTTTACGATCATATCATGCAGGCCAATGACCTCTGCGAAAACTACCGCGATGTGATGGTGAACATGCAGGATCTCTACATTAACAATGTAAATCTGAAAATGAATGAGGTGATGAAAGTAATGGCGATTGTGACCTGTTTACTGGCGCCCGCAACCGTAATTGGAGGTATTTTCGGTATGAACTTCGACCGCATCCCCTACCTGCATCATGAAAATGGTTTTTACATTGCCGTAGTGCTGATGCTAATCGTCCCAATTTATATGTTGTGGCTTTTCCGCAAACGCGGCTGGTTCTAACCTCTCACTTCTCACGTCTGACGTCTGACGTCTCACTTACAAATAATTGCCAGTCCTGCAACATTTGTCCCTTCAGCACCCGGGGAAATTTATGTTGTCCGCCAACCTTTCCTTTCGATTTCATGAAATCAAGAAAACGATCTTCCGGTAATACATCCAGCAATACTTCTTTAAGGGCGCTTTTTCTTTCTACTGCATAATCGTCGTTGAGATCCTTTAAATACTGATCAATCTTGACCCGCAGCAGTTCTGCATCCACATGATCATCGGATGCCACATACCAGTGATGTGCAAAAAATGTTCCGTGCGGAACACCCGCCACCGTAAACTCCGGAATGGAAACATTCAGGTCCTCTGCCGCCATTTTTAGTGCCCGGTTCATGTTGTCTACGCTTAAATGCTCTCCAACCAGGCTGAGGAAGTGTTTGGTCCGGCCGGTAATTACAATTTCACAACGATCGACATCTGTAAACCGGATGGTATCTCCAATCAGGTAGCGCCAGGCTCCGGCTGCTGTGCTAAGCAGGATTGCATAATTCTTTCCCGCTTCCACCTCATGGATCATATAGGCCTTGTGATTAGGCAAGAGATTACCCTCTGAATCGAAATTGTCATCATCAAATGGTACAAACTCAAAAAAGATATGATCATTGATGCTAAGCTTCATTCCCTTTGCAAACTGCCGGTCCTGGTATGCAATAAACCCTTCTGATGCCAGGTAGGTTTCGATATACGTGAGGGGCTTTGCCAACAGTTTTTCAAATCCCTTTTTATAGGGTTCAAAAGAGACCCCACCATGTACAAAAAAGGAGAGGTTGGGCCAGATATCATGGATCGTTTTCAGCTTATACCGCTCTACGATTTTTTCCATGCACATCTGGATCCAGGCGGGTACTCCCACCACAAAACTGATATCCCAGTCCGGTGCATTTTCAACAATCTCTTCAATCTTGTCGTTCCAGTCGGTCATCTTGGCGATCTTCTTGCCTGGCTTATAAAAAGGGGTGAACCAGAAGGGAACTTTTTTGGCGGTGATGCCACTCAAATCACCAGCATAATATCCCTGTGCTTTCTGCAACTGGGTGCTGCCCCCCAGCATAAGCCAGCCTTTGCGCAAATTGCCAAAGGGGATATTATTATAATGTCTTAATGAAAACAACTGTTTGATCATGATGATCCGGTTTCCAGCCAGCAGATCTTCTGTGATCGGAATATATTTACTGGCCGATTCAGATGTGCCGGATGAAAGCGCATAATATTTGATCTTGCCCGGCCAGCAGATATCCTGCTTTCCTTCCAGCGTCTTATGCCACCATTCTTTATAGATGGAATTATAATCGTGACTCGGTACGATCTGCTGAAACTTCTTACCCGGATGTTTGCTGAGCAGGATCTCATCAAACCGGTAATGCTGGCCGAATTCCGTAAAACGGGCCTTCTTCAACAGTTTCTTCAGCACTTTAAGCTGCTGCCTGCGCGGAGAACTTTCCGGCAGGCGGAGCGCTTTGACAATCGTTTTAGGTAAGGTAATTTCAATAAGGGCCATTCGGGTGTGTCTGCAATTAGGATGAAGAACAAAAGTAGTTATTCCCGTATAATTTCCCCCTTTTCATCCGGATCATCACTTCCTATCCAAACATCGCTGTTTTTCCACTTAAATCGAATGGGTGCGCGGGGAGGTTGTCGCCTCAATGCTGTGAAAAGTTCCTCCAGCCGGATACCATCCCCCAGCACAAAAAGACAGGGTTGATCCGGGTTATAAGCAGAAAGTTCCCGGCAGATCCTATAAGCTGCCCGGGATGGAAATTCCTTTTCAGGGCGAATAGACTTTTTGCTTCTGACTTTATCTCGCAGGGTTCGGGCCGCGATTGCTGCTTCTGCCAGGGCCCGGCTCAGGAAAGATACCCGGTTCCCATATTTTTGCCGGAAGAGTAACATGGCTTCATAAAAATGCCGGGCATTCGCTGCGGTTCGAAGGGTGCTTTCTCCCTTAAAGTGAATAATCCCCGGTTCCGGTAAATAATAAGTTCGATAACCAGCACTGGCGATGGAGTAACTCAGGTCAATATCCTCCCCATACATGAAATAGCGTTCATCAAACCCTCCTACCCGTAAATAGATTTCTCTGGGGATAAACATAAAAGCCCCTGCCAACACCTCCACTTCTTGAATATAGTCCGCCGAAAGATGGCCAAGGTAATAACTGGAAATCAGCCTATGCTTTGGAAACAGGTGAATGAGTCCGCTTAATTTAAAAAAGGCAGTTGCCAATGTGGGAAAACCTCTTTTCGACTCAGGCAGGAATCGAAAATGGCCATCATACATGCGCATACCCAGAGCACCTGCATCTGGATGGGTGGCAAAAAATTCAAGGGCGGCAGTCAGGCAGTTTCCTGGTACCAGGGTATCCGGATTGAGGATCAGAACATATTTGCCCCTGGCTGCAGCCACCCCGATGTTATTCGCTTTTGAAAAACCAAGGTTGGTATCATTCCAGATAAACTGAACGGCAGGAAACCGTAGTGGAAGGTACTGGCGACTCTCATCCGTTGAAGCATTATCAACCACGATGATCTCAGCTTCCAGGTTAGCCATCGCCAATTGCAGGCTATGGAGACAAAGCTCCAGGAAATAACAAACATTGTAGTTGACGATGACCACTGATACCTGCATCCCACGAATTTATTGGTAATTTTTTTATCGGCTCAGTGGCTTAGCTTTGTCCGATGTTATTGGAAACCCTTATCAAGGCCACCCGGGCCGGAGCAGCGGAGCTCGAACGTTTTTTCAACCAGAAAGACCTGGCCATTTCCAACAAGGAAGGCGTAAATAACCTCGTAACGGAAGCAGACCACGCAGCTGAAAAAGCCATCATCGCGGTGATTCAGACACAATACCCGGATCATTTCATTTTGAGTGAAGAGTCGGGCGAAATGGCAAGTCCCTCGCCTTATAAATGGATTATTGACCCTATTGACGGTACCATCAATTTTGCCAATGGAATTCCCATTTGTTGTGTGAGTGTTGGACTGGAAGTGGATGGAATCATGACCATGGGTGCGGTTTATAATCCCATCCTGAATGAGTTTTTTCTGGCTGAAAAAGGCAAAGGTGCTACTCTCAATGGCAAGCCCATCCATGTTTCAAATAAAACTGATGTGGCAAGCAGTTGCCTGGTAACCGGTTTCCCCTATACCTTCCTGGATATGCCAAATGGTCCGCTTGAATGTTTCGAACGTTTTATACGTAGAGGCGTACCTGTTAGGCGATTGGGCTCTGCTGCAATTGATCTCTGCTGGGTGGCAGCCGGCCGGTTTGATGGTTTCTTTGAACATAAGCTGAATGCCTGGGACAGTGCAGCGGGCTTTTTGATGGTGGAAGAAGCGGGCGGAAAAGTGACGGATTTTGCAGGAACCTATTACTCTCCCTACCAGCCCTTTATTGTGGCATCCAATGGAAAACTGCATGAGGATCTTTTACGTTGGGTCAATGGCGACATAAACTAATCACAAATGGAAACAAGAACAGAAATCTCCAGTCTGGGTGAATTCGGCCTGATCGATCACCTGACGAAAAATATAGAATTTACAAATGCTTCCTCCATTTTGGGTGTGGGGGACGATGCCGCAGTCATTGATCATTTTGGAAAACAAACTGTCATCACAACCGACATGTTGTTGGAAGGCGTGCATTTTGATTTGATGTATACACCGCTGAAACACCTGGGTTATAAATCGGTAGTGGTTAACCTCAGTGATATTTATGCGATGAACGCCACTCCTACTCAAATTACCCTAAGCATTGCTGTTAGTAACCGGTTCAGTGTAGAAGCGCTGGAGGAGTTTTATGAAGGAGTATATGCAGCCTGCGAACGCTATCAGGTGGATCTGATCGGAGGCGATACTTCAACATCGCGCAGTGGTTTCGTCATCAGTGTTACTGCTCTCGGGGAAGTTAACCCGGATCAGTTTGTACAGCGTTCAACCGCTCAGAAAGGTGACCTGGTTTGTGTAAGTGGTGATTTGGGTGGCGCCTTTTTAGGGTTGACCTTATTAGAACGCGAGCGCCAGATCTACCTGGAAAATCCAAAGATTCAGCCTGATCTTGAAAATGAACAATACATTGTTGGACGTTTGCTGAAACCGGAAGCCAGAAAAGACATCATCGCGTTTCTTGCAGAGAATGAGATTCGTCCAACAGCTATGATGGATATTAGTGATGGGCTCAGCTCCGAAATACTGCATATCTGTAAGCAGAGTTCACTGGGTTGTGTATTGTATGAAGAAAAAATCCCTATTCACGAAGACAGCCGGATGGCCGCCTTTAAATTCGGGCTGGACCCAACAGCCTGTGCATTAAGTGGTGGGGAAGATTATGAACTGCTGTTTACCATCCCGCAATCCGAATACGATAAACTGGTATTAAATGAACAGATCAGTGTGGTTGGATATATGACCGATGCAGCAGAAGGATCGCATATCCTTACAAAAGGCGGAAATAAATTCCGCATCACGGCACAAGGCTGGAATGCGTTTAAAGATCAATAAACGGAATCAGTACCAGTTTGCATGCGTAACTTTTTCCTTTGGAATTTTCTGTTCTTCGGGTGTTTTGTGGCCCTGCTGCAGAGTTGTGCTGTATCAGGTACAAAATGGTCTCCATCAGAACCCTATGCGCCAGATCAATTAAAAAAGGATTATAAGTTATTCAGGTCTGTTCTGGAGGAATCTCATCCCAGTTTGTATTGGTACACTCCGAAAGACAGCATGGATTATTATTTTGACTGGGGGTATCGGCAGCTGACAGATTCCATGACTGAGCCACAGTTCAGATCAGTCTTAAGTTATGTAATCGCGAAAGTAAAATGCGGTCATACCAGTACCCGGTATTCAAGGAAGTTTCTCCGGTTTTTAGACACCGCCAGGTTACCCCAATTCCCGATTACGATTAAGGCTCTTGATAATGATACCATTGTCATCAATAACAATTTGCAGAAAGGTAACCTGCTGGTAAAAAGAGGTACCATTCTAACCAGTTTAAATAAGGTGCCGATTAAGAAAATAGTTGATAGCCTGGCCCGGCACATACCATCTGATGGAAATAATGTGCAGTACCTGATGCAGACACTCAGCAATCGTGGCGCCTTCGGGGGTTGGTTACGATTGGTGGCAGGGTATTCCAATACCTATGAGCTTGGCTACCTGGATAGTACCGGTAAAGAGGAATTAATGTCCTTTCGTTTAATTGAACCACCAAAAAAAGATTCGGTCAAAAAGCCGATTGTACCGGAAGTTGTGAAACCCTGGAAACGCAGGGAGCAAAGAGCCAGGTCATTGGACCGCGCGCGTTCATTACAAATAGATACCGGACTTTCCACTGGCTATCTTACCATTAATACGTTTAACAATGGTTATCAGTTGCGATCCTTTTTATCAGCTGCCTTTAGTACGCTAAAAAAAGAGAACATCCAACATTTGGTTGTTGATATTCGGAGCAATGGCGGGGGAAATGTGGCACACTCCACTTTCCTGACCAGAAAGATTGTAAGCGAACCCTTCAAAATTGCAGATTCTCTTTATGCAGTAACAAGAAAAAGCAGCTTTAAAAATATGATTCGTTACAATGGATTAATTGGCGGACTCATGCATTTTATCACCCGAAAAAAATCAGATGGTCATTATCATTTTGGATATTTCGAGCGGAAAACATTTAGGCCTTCAAAAAGAAATCACTATAGCGGCAATGTATATGTGCTAACCGGACCCAATTCCTTTTCTGCGGCAGCGCTGTTCGCAACCAAGGTAAAAGGGCAAAAAAATGTTACCCTGATAGGAGAAGAAACCGGTGGCGCTGCTTATGGAAACTCTGCCTGGCTGATACCTGATGTTCGGTTACCTGAAACCGGTATACGCTTTCGATTACCGAAATTCAGATTGGTGATTGATTCAACTGCTGTTAAGGATGGGCGGGGTGTACTTCCGGATATAGAAATAAAACCAACCCGCCAATCGCTTATCGAAAACCGTGACCTGAAAGTGGAAGCTGTAAGGGTCTTGATAACAAATTCTCAGTAAAACACTATGATATTTTACTCATATAGAGTACATTAGACGCTAATCGTCACGGAAATAATGAAGATCTGGATCTTTTTTCTTTTATTAACCTTATTCTATCCAATTCTAAGCAGGGCTCAATCTACAGATTGCCAGGTTATAGCTGATTTTGAAATTCAGGTAGACTCCATCACAGATTATATGGGTGGTGTATCGGTTCATCGGGTGGTAAACACGAGTAAAAACTTTACATCTTTCAAAACAAGCACTTCGCAGTACCCGGAAATATTCTATGATAATTTTCAGCCTATTGGAATTCTTAAGGCTGGATATCATTATTTTACGCTGATTGCAACCAATGGAGTGTGCAGTGACACCGTAACAAAAATGATATTCAAGCCCGGAAGGATTCCTGTCGGGAAGCCTAATATGGGTGCCTGGGTGGGAAACAATTACGGATATCATTTACCCAGGTCGATATCTAACACGGAAGAAAAAGGATATTTGCTGGCCTCCCGAAATAAAGTGGTTTTTGAACAATCCTTGCTGGTAAATATTACAAAAGAGGGCTGTGTGAATTGGGGTTATAAAACAGATCATGCTTTTGAAATTAATTATGTGAACAGCACTGGAAACGGTATAAATATGGGGGCCTATACGAGAGTTTGGGGCTTTGGGGAGAGTGGCCTTTTTAAATTACTTGATAATGGAACTAAAGTCTGGACGAAAAAGATAAGTCAAAATGGTCAATTTCTGTATCCCCTTAAAACAACCATCTTGCCCGATAATTCTTTTATCCATCTGTCAAGAAATGATGTCACCAAAGGAACAGTTATTACAAAGTTCAGCACTAATGGAGATGTTATTTGGAACAAAAAGCTCCGGTTTACAGAATTACACAATCTTACTAATACTATTATTTATGAACCCGCAGTAGTCGGCAACTCAATCTTTATTCCAATTCTCTTCGGTGGTTCTGATTTTGAATCCCCGACTTCAAGAAGTGTTTCGGTGTTGGTACGAATTAATATTTCTACCGGTGAAATAGAATGGGTTAAGCGATTTGGAAATGAAACGGACTTTCTGCAGGTTTTTAGTGTCGCGAAAATGGGTGACCGATTACTTATGACTGGAACCTACATCAAGCCTCCCGAACCCTACTACCTAACCACAATTGCTTATTTAGATACCGATGCAAACATTGAAAAATCCGTTCGCCTGCGAGATGAATATGAGAAATATTTTCCTAGTGAATTTGGGATTAGAGTAATTGATGATAACGAGTTTTATGTTCAGCTTCAAAGTATGAATATCAGCTTTCCTAATATTGATCGTACCACTTCTTTCGTATTTAAATTTGATAAAGACTTTAAACTTCTCTGGGATCGCACTAAATATAACATTGGAATCACGCAGGGAATGGGGGCAGTTGGCACAGACGGTTCCCTGATGATTATGGGCAGTTCAGCAGGAGAAGGACTGGATCCATTTGCTACCAATAATAAACTGACCATTCAGCGATTTGATCCTGATTTCAATCAGGATACCAAAATTTGTGCTTATTATGCGGGTAGATACGAAGTAGTGGAAACTGCCATTCCAAAAGCCACGGATTTTATTAACTATGAATATTCCAATTCTTCCATTTCAGTTGAAAATTCTACGTTGGATTTGATTGAAGAATATCCCCAGGTAAAATACTTTGATAAGGAATGCAGAGATTATCTGGATTCCTGCAGTTTTATTAATATTAGAGGTCCTGAAACTTTTTGTAACCTGTCAGGTATTTACACCTACACCGCAGATAGAAACGAAAATTGTGTGCAAACTGTTTCCTGGAATTTACCAGACGGTGCAGAAGAAGTAAGCCGTACAGATAACTCCATCTCAGTTCGATTCACACAACTGGCAGAACAAAAAATATTCGCTTTTTTGAAAGGAACCTGTGTTCCAATCATTGACTCTTTTATCACCAGGCCAATTGGCGAACTTCCTCCAACACTGGAACTGGGACCTGATACCAGTATTTGTGAAGGAACCACGTTGACGCTAGAAGTTCCTGGCAAGTATAAATCTATTTCCTGGTCTACAGGTGAACAATCAGCCTCTGTTTCAATTAAGTCAGGTGGAAAGTATTGGGTTACAGGAGTTGACTATTGCAATAATTATCAAACTGATACTATAATTGTAGATATCAGATCTGCAATAAGAATTGATTTTGCCAAAGACACGGTTGTATGTGTTGGAACAACTTTGAGCTTTTTTGCACCAGACAGTTTGCAACAGTTTCAGTGGCTCGATATCAATAGCAATTTGGTTGGAAACGCTGCAAATTTGTCAATAAAAGCAACCGAGCCAGCTGTATATTATTTTACTGGTATTGCCGCTGGTGGGTGCCGCTACCAGGATGAATTATCAATTGCAGTTCACCCCCAACCTGCCCTTTTCATTGGTGAGGATACCGTTTTATGTGAAGGAGAGCAAGCTGAATTTACTGCTGATAACTCATTTGATAACTATCAGTGGAACACTGGTTCTTTTGAAAAAAATATTATTGCGAAAACGGCTGGTACATATATCCTTCGTGCTTTTGATAGAAATGGTTGCGAGGTAGCAGATACTGCTACTATTTTGAATGTATTTGCCAGGCCTCGTCCTATCCTGGATAAAACTTCCATCCTTTGTGAGGGGGAAGAAAGATTACTAAGCCCGGGTGCAGGATTTTCACGATACACCTGGCAGGATAATTCCAGTTCAACTTCTTTACTGGTAAACAATCCCGGAAAATATTGGGTTTCGGTACAGGATCAGAATGGATGTTTGGGTTCTGATACAACTTTTATAACCAACATCGTATCCGTTCCAAAAGGATTTTTGGGAGAGGATAGCAGCATATGTCAATACCAGGAATTGTTTCTGTTGCCCGCTGGAGAATATAAATCCTATTCATGGAATACCGGAAGTAACAACAATAATATCACTATCAGCAAACCAGGAACTTATAGTTTAACAGTTACAGATTTTAATAATTGTACTGGCACAGATACAATTTCTATTGTTCAGAAACAGTGCATGTTTGGTTTATATGTTCCCAATGCATTCACACCTAACCGGGATGGCAGAAACGATCGTTTTCGTCCGCTACTTTATGGAGAAGTAACTTATTACTCACTTCAAATCTTTAATAGATTCGGGCAGAAAGTTTTCAGCACGAATAACCCCTCTGTCGGATGGGATGGCTCTATAAATGGAGTGGAACAAAACAGCGGGAATTATCTTTTCAATATACAATACCAGCTCAATGGCCAATCCTTGCAACAGAAAAAGGGAAGTTTTTTATTGATCCGCTAAATCAATTATTCAAAAACGCTGAGTACATCCAAACCAGTTTTTCCTGTGCCCGGATATAATCGCTCATGAGTGCGTTCGTTCCTTCATCGTTAGCATCTTCAGATACTTTCAACAGCTCACGCTGCAGGCCAATAATCGTTTGAAAAGAGCCCAGGATATTTTCCACCGCCTTCATACCATCCGCTACTTCCCTGCTTTCTTTAATCGTAGCCATCGTGTGATAATCGGAATAATTATGTGCCGGTGAAAATCCAAGCGTGAGTATACGCTCAGCGATCTCATCAATTTTTAAAAGGAGATCATTATATAATTCTTCAAATTTTACATGCAGTTCAAAGAATTTTTCGCCTCTGATATTCCAGTGATAACCTCGCGTATTCTGATAAAATATGGAATAGTTGGCGAGTAGGGTATTCAGTCTTCCGGCCAGATCAGCCGCTTTGGCTTCATCCAGACCGATTGCATTCAACTTTGCCATAGAAGTATTTTTTTAAAGTGATGGTATCCAAAACCATTCCGGCCTGTATCCTACTGCCAGTTTGCCCCACTCTTTCTCAATACCCAATACCCTGGCAGGATACAAGGAAGCCATTCGTACCGCTTCTTCTATTGAAATTCCGACTTTTTTAACACAAAACTGCACCGCTGACAGCATGGTCAATGCAGATCCTGAAAGCGTTCCATCCGGTAATGTGTAATGATCTCCACGCAACTGGTGCAAATAATTCCCGGTATTGCTCTCTGTAACCGCATCCGTAATAATGAACAATCGTTCCCCCATCAGCTGCTTGGCCATTTTGATTACCACTGCATCCACATGGTATCCATCCGGTACAATGCTGGAGGCAATGGTCGGATGTGCCAGGATGGCGCCTACCAATCCAGGGGCGCGGTGTTGCAAAGGCGACATTGCATTGAATAAATGGGTGCAGGTAGTAATCCCCAGGTCAAACCCTTTATTCGCCTCCTCAAAACTTGCATTGCTATGTCCCGCTGATAGAATAATACCGGCATCTTTCAGGTATTGAATCTGATCCGGTTGAAAGAGTTCCGGTGCGATGGTCATCATCTTAATGATACCCCGGCCAGGTTCAACCAGTGCACGTAGTTTATCCATGGAGGGCGATTGAATTTTCTCCAGTACATGCGCACCCCGCTTAACAGGATTCAGGAAGGGTCCTTCGAGGTGAAGTCCGTATACACCTTTACCTCCCTGGTTCAGATAATCCCTCACTGATTCGATGGCAGCCAGCGCAACGGTATTATCATTGGTTGCTACAGTAGGCAGGATCAGATGGGCTCCGCCTCTTCGCGAATAATCCACTGTGGCGCGGATGGCTTCCACAGAAGGATGAACACCAAAAAGCTGGCCATCACCACCATACAATTGCACATCAATAAAGGCCGGCACGAGCATACCCCCCTGCAAATCCTTGTACCGGTCGGGTGGCACCCGACCTGGCGGAGTGGCACTCCGCCGCGGCGGATGAGGGGAAATTTCCACTATTCTTTCTTCCTCAACAGATATGATTGCTTCATTTAACCAGGTTTCGCCGGTAAAAATGCGGCCATTGACAAAATGGTGGATGGTTGGTTCAGGCATCAGGTGATTCATTTAACAGAGTGAATGCGTCGGCATCGCGAAGAAAAGGTAGTTGCTGCCGGATTTTATCCAGATTGGATATGTCAAGGGTTAGCGTATGAATATCTTCTCCATGTTCCTTCTGGTAAAGGGGGGTTCCCAATGGGTCCAGGATCATTGAGTCGCCACTGTGATAGATCCCGTTTCCATCCTCTCCAACCCGGTTAACACCTACCACATAACATTGATTTTCAATAGCTCTTGCGGCGAGTAGGGTTTTCCAGGCATGATTGCGCCGCTCCGGCCAGTTCGCGACTGTAATCAGCAAATCATACTCACCCGTCCGGTGGTATTCCGCCCCGGCGGATGGCACTCCGCCGCGATGGGTGGCACCACGCCCCGGCGGGTGAGATTGTTGCCGGCTCCAGACCGGAAAACGCAGGTCGTAGCAGACTTGCAGAAATATGCGCCAACCTTTGACGGATGCAATAAAGCGTCGGCTTCCGGCACTGAAATGCTGGTCCTCACCTGCATAGGCAAAGCGATGTCGTTTGTCATAATGACCCACCTGTCCGTTTGGTAAAACCCAGAGCAGTCTGTTGAAATAGTGACCCTCTTCCTCTATAAAAACTGATCCGGTAAGGATTATTCTTTTGTGCGCAGCAAGGGATTTCATCCAGTTAACCGTGGGGCCATCCATAGTTTCGGCCAGCTTTTCGGGCTGCATGGAAAAGCCGGTGGTAAAGGCTTCCGGCAAAACAACCAGTTCCATTTTTTCAGAAACCGAATCAATTTTTTCGGCAAACATCCGGCGATTAGCCGCTGGATCCTCCCAATGCAGTGAAGATTGAATGGTGGTTATGGTAAGGGTTGACATACCTGAAATTACTTCATTCGTCGGAAGTTTGCCCGGATTGCAATCCTTTCATCACTTCTTTTATCAGGTCCCATTCGTATCCTTTATACAGCAGGTGATCCTGGGTTTTTCGTAGTCGCGAAAATTTATCCTCTCCATTTAAACTGTCCCACCGATTTCGGGCAAGTTTCTCCAGTGTTTCAAGGTATGCCGGCTCCGGAATCTCCTTCATCGCCTTTTTTATACAGTATTCACTCACCTGCCTTTGCTGCAATTCATTTTTGATCCGGCCTCTGCCCCATCCTTTCATTCGGAATTTACCACCGGCAAACTGAATGGCAAACCGCTCTTCATTCAGATAATCCTCTTCAATAAGAGTAGCAATCAGGTTTTCCACTTCCTGGCGGTTCAGGCCAAAGCTGAATAATTTATTCTTTACTTCCTGGTGGCAACGTTCCTGGTACCCACAAAAATGACGCGCCTTTGGTAAGGCCTGATCCGGAGTCAGTCTTTTTCCCTGCAACATTTTATAAAGTTCCGCATTACGGTAATGAGGAAAAAACCCAATTTGAAAGATTCCCCGAAAATAACCGGCCGCCCTTTCCAATCTTCCCCATATCCCAATCTAAGAATGGCCGGAATTCCTTAGTTTCGTCCCTTATAAATCGCAACCGTTTTATGAAGTTCATCGTTAGCTCATCGGCTTTATTGAAACAGCTCCAACAGATCAGTGGTGTTATCAATGCCAATACAGTTTTACCCATCCTGGAAGATTTCCTGTTTGAAATTGATAAGAACAAATTGAATGTGGTGGCCACCGACCTGGAAACGGTTATGCGGGTGCAGATGGATATCGAAGCGAAAGAAAATGGACGGGTTTGTATTCCCGCCAAGATTCTGATTGATTCTCTCAAGAACATACCTGATCAGCCCCTTACTTTCAATATCGATAAGAATTTTGGTATCGAAATGACCAGCGATAATGGTAAGTATAAGGTAATGGGTGAAAATCCCGACAATTTCCCGAAAGAACCATCTGCTGATGATACCACTTCTTTTGAAATGACCAGCAGCGCATTGGTTACCGGCATCAATAAAACATTGTTCGCAGTGAGCAATGATGATCTGCGTCCGGCTATGACGGGTGTGTATTTTGAGCTGGATAAAAATTTTGTTCAGTTCGTGGCTACCGATGCGCATCGCCTGGTTCGCTACAAACGCACAGATGTAAAATGCCCCAAAGGTGATTCCTTCATCGTTCCAAAAAAGCCGCTGAACATCCTGAAATCAGCATTGCCAGATAACGACGATGTGATCACAGTCAGCTATAATAGCAATCATCTGTTTGTCACACATGGTAATACTCAGATGAGCTGTCGCCTTATTGATGCCCGCTTCCCTGATTATAAAGTAGTGATCCCGGCTGACAATCCCTACAAAATGATTGTCAGCAAGTCCGATTTCCAGGGTGCCCTTCGCCGTGTAAGCGTATTCTCCAATAAAAGCACCAACCAGGTTGTTCTGAATATCTCCGGCAGTGAATTGCAACTGGCCGCGCAGGATATTGATTTCAGCTTCGAGGGCAACGAACGCATGAAATGTCAGTATGATGGCGAAGATCTTTCCATCGCTTTCAATGCCCGTTTCCTGATTGAAATGCTAAATGCTGCCGAGAGCGATGAAGTTCGGATGGAATTATCCACCCCAACCAAAGCCGGTATCATTCGCCCCATGGAGGCAGATGAATACGAAGAGCTCCTGATGCTGGTGATGCCGCTGATGCTGAATGCCTGATCCTGATTTTCCTTCATGCATTTTGTACAGATCCGGTCATACGACAATTATATCCAGGCAAATATTCAGCTGAACCTGCTCAAAGAGCATGGGATCAATTGCCATCTCAAGGATGAAAATACCGTTACTATTGACCCATTTTTGAGTCCGGCTATTGGCGGGATGAAACTCATGGTGCTGAACGATGACCTCTCCAAAGCAATCTCCCTGCTGGATGCAGCTACCGATGCCTATTTGCAAACCTTGCCCTGCCCCTCCTGTGGTGCGAAGGCACTGGAACGGCGCACCCATGTAACTTCTCTGAACTGGTGGAATCGCTGGATTGCCCGACTAAGAGGCAATGCAGAAAGCGTGTTTACTTCAGAAGTGATTTGTAGGTCCTGCGGTAACCGGGTTACGGATCTGGGTTTCAACTGAAGCAGCAAGTAGCATAAGATGATTTGAATCAAGATTCTTCTACACTTGTTCCAAACCTGTTTCCGCTTTGGTAACTTGTAAGAACAATTGCCTGCACATGGAAGCTTTTTTTACCTATTGGGAAACCATCCCTTCAGCTCATCGAATTCTGTTCCTGATGGGCGGAATGATTTTTTTCTGGTTGCTGGAAGGCTATTATCCACTTTTCAAATTTCAGTTTAACCGAACCCGGCATGCAGGCGTGAACCTGGTTTTCCTGGGTACCACCCTGGTGCTTAATCTGATTTTTGGCCTGGTAACAATCTGGTTTTGCAGTCTCGCTGTTTCCAATGAGTTTGGGTTACTGCAGTGGATTGCCATGCCTGGCTGGATGCAGATTTTTATCGGTCTGCTTTTTATGGATTTGTTTGGCCAGTACATTCCACACTGGCTGATGCACAAGGTGAAGTTCATGTGGAAGTTTCATATGGTTCACCATAGCGATACCAAAGTAGATGTTACTACCGGAACCCGGCACCATCCTGGTGAATGGTTGTTCCGGGAAACCAGTACCATTATTGGGATCTTGGTCATTGGAACTCCGGTTTGGCTGTATTTTTTATATCGCGGTTGTGCCGCACTTTTCACTCATTTTAATCATGCCAATATTCGCGTACCGCGATGGCTGGATTACCCGATCAGCCTGGTTTTTGTTTCACCCAATATGCATAAGGCACATCATCATTTTGAGCGACCGCTAACGGACACCAATTATGGGAATATTTTCTCCGTGTGGGACCGGCTTTTTGGAACCTTCCGGTATGTGGATCCCGCAAAATTAAAATATGGTTTAGATGTACTGGACGACCGTACTGATGAAGATCTCGGCTATCAGTTCAGGATTCCTTTTGATAAGAAGATCAAGACCGATTATTGATGCATCTTTGCGAACAAATTAGCAACTGATGGGGAAAACCATTGCCATGATTCCGGCTCGATACGATGCCACCAGATTTCCGGGAAAACTGATGAAGCCACTGGGTAACTCAACAGTCATCCGGAAAGTGTATGAAAATACCCTGGCTACCGGATTGTTTGATGAAGTAAGTGTGGTAACCGATAGTGATGTAATCGATGCTGAGATTGCAGCCATTGGTGGGAAGGTATATCGCAGTCAGCGTTCTCACGAAAGTGGAAGCGACCGGATTGCAGAAATCGTAGAGAACATTGAGGTGGATATCATTCTGAATGTGCAGGGAGATATGCCCTTTGTGAAAAGAGCACCGCTGGAAAAATTACTGGCCTCCTTTCAGGACCCTGCTGTTCAGGTGGGATCGCTGATGCAGGAAATGCATGATGCGGAAGCAGTGAAGAATCCGAATGTGGTGAAAGTGGTAGTGGACAAGTTCAGTAATTCTTTATTGTTCAGTCGCAGTCCGATTCCTTATCCACGTAGTACCGAGCAAGCAATAACCTGGTATGAACATGTGGGGGTGTATGCCTATCGCAAGCAGGCGCTCATGAACTTCACTGGCTGGTCAATGACGCCACTCGAAGCAGCAGAAAAAATTGAATGCCTGCGGTATCTTGAAAATGGCATTCCACTTAAAATGGTGATAACTGATTACCTGGGCGTTAATATTGATACGCCGGAAGACCTGGAGAAAGCTGCTGCATTTTTAAAACGTCAGACAGGTGTCTAGACATCTGTCTGACAGCTTTTACCGGCGCTTAAAAACTGGAACGGTGGAGCAGGGTTCCCCATACATGATCGACTTTGCATGCGGTAACAGGATCCGGGTGATTTCAAAATAGGCATACTCACCAATAGGTTGATCGCCACAACCCTTTATCACCACGCGTTTATCATTAAATTCGGTGGCATCAATTGTGGCCAGCCGATGGAGGAAAACTTGCTTGCGAAATTCTGCAGCCGATCCCTGGTAAACAGCTGAAGCTACCGGTTGGAGATAGCTAACCACCAGCATATAGGCCCACATGGGAATAATCGCATCTGCAGTGCAGGTAACTGCTACCATTTTTCCGCGGTATTGCTCCCAATCCAATTGTTTCATTGCTTCCCGGAATTCCTTTTCTTTCAGAATCAGGCCCATGTACAGGTGATTCGCCAGGTCAAATTCTACAATTATTTCGCGGGGAAGGTATACTTCCAGGTCGAGTGTAATCAATCCACTTTCAGCCACTTTATTTACAATCTGATCTGCCATCTGAATTGTTTTAGATACTAACAGCTTTGGGAGAACAAAGTTAGTAAATTAAAAAAGGGGATACCCGAAAGCATCCCCTTGTATATATTTAACGCAATGCTCAGAGCACTTTGGCACGTTCGTCTTTTACAGTAGCTGCTTTGCGAAGAGCGTCAACTGCGCGGAAACCGGCTGACTGACGCATTTGCTGCATCATCATTTTGCGCTGCTCTTCAGCATTCAATCCACCATCTGATACTGCTGAAACAGACTCGGTTTTCAAAACAAACACTGCTCCGTTTCCTGCGATGGGTGCAGAAACTGCTGATTGATAGGCCTTGTTAAAAGCAGCTCCGATCACTTTAGGTTCCTGCCCAACATTTGGAATAAAGGGAGAAGAGAATTTAACGCTATCAGCACTCAATACCGATTGTTGTGTAGCAGCGGCTACCGCATCCAGCGTATTGGAAGTTCCGATTTTCTTTTTAATAACTTCTGCTTTTTTCTGGTTGCGTACCTGGAATTCAACAAGCGCACGGGCTTTCACGGGCGACATCAAACCTTCCTTGTTGATTTCTGTAAGAACCGCAACAATATATTTATCCTCAATATTGAATGGTTCAGAAACCTCTCCGATAGATGCTTCATTTACCCAACGAACCAACTGGCGACTAGAGCCAAGTCCGGGAATCATGATATCATTTGCTTTGATTTCCTGGGCGATCAGCTTGGTTAGATTTTTTTTGTTTGCGTTCTCGTCAAAGGATTTTGCATTTCTGCTTTCTCCGGCAAACTGGTTAGCAGCACCGGAAGCTGTGTTCTCCGTTTGCTGACTGGCCATAATAGGACGGCTCAGGTATGCTACTTTGTATGCTTGTTCAAAACCTTTCTGATTTAATACCTCTATATAGTGGTAACCAAAATCAGTTTTTACAACTTTTTTCTCGCCGGTAGAACCATAGAAAATGAAATCAGCGAATTCTTTGGCAAGATTACCCATCTGCTGGCTACCAAAATCATATTCACCACCGTTGTCTTTGCTTCCAGGATCTTCGCTGAATTGTGCAGCCATGGCTGCAAAGCTGGCTCCTCCACGGATAGCTCCAACGATTGAATCAATTCGGGATTTGGCAACACTATCTGTATTGGTTTGCGTACTGATTAAGATATGGCGACATTTAACACTGTCAGGGAGACTGCGTTTACCCAGCATTTTAGCCACTACATAATTTCCACCATCTATATATGGGCCGTAAACAGCTCCATCCGGAAGCTCCCGAATGGTATCAGCATTTGGAACCTGTAATCTTGATTTCAGGACATATCCGTCAAAATAGGGAACATCGCTATTGTTCCTGGTAAGAAACTGGGCAGCATCGCTGGCATTTCTGAATTCTTCGCGAAGGTTTTCCAGGTTGGTACGAACTGCAGCTGTGTCCTCTGTTGTAGGAGCTGCACTGAAACTTACATAGCTGATGCTGCGGGAAGCTTCCTGCTTGAATTCTTCTTTTCTTTTAGAAATATATGCAGTGATATCTTCATCGGTAACTTTTACCTCGGGAAGGCTATCGCTGATTGTGTTATATGGTACAGCTACAAATTTGATAGCAGCAATCTGGCTGTTTTCAGCAGCTGTTTTTTCCGCCATCCATTTTGGAATGTAATAAGTATTGGCCAATAAGGCAGTATACTTTTCCCGAAGCCGGAAATTGGCGAGAGCAGGCAGGTATTGCTCCGTGAAATTTTTAGCCATCGGATCATTCTTCTGCTTTTTCAGAGCATCTACTGCCTGTTTGGCTTTATTCGCATCGTACTGTCCATTTTCATTGGTGAACTGCTGGCGAAAATCAGCAGGAGGATTATCTCCGAACAGAATATCATTTAATTCCTGGCTACTTACGGCCAATCCCAATTTTTTGAATTCGTTTTCCAGAACATTTTCTTCAATGAACTGATTCCAAACCTGTTCCTGGATATTTTGCCGCATCATTTCGTTGATGGGATAACCCTGCTGCTGTAATTGACTTTCCTGCAGTTGCAATCTTTTCTGAAACTCCACATAATCAATTTCCTGTCCGTTTACAGATCCAAGCGAAGTTTGATTGCCACCAAAGATTCCACGACCCCGGGCGCCTGAAACAGAATCCATTAATAAAAAGCCAAGCAAACTCAACGCGATAATGATAAATACAAGCCAGGCTGCCTTATCCCTGATGTTTTGAATGATCGACATGGTGCGATTTAATTATACTATTATATTATACTCAAAAAATGAGGAGCGAAAATAAGGAATTCCAACTTATGAACAAATTGTGGAAAAAGCCGGAAATACGCTTCAATTCTACCTTTCAGACCTATCCGGTCGTACAACCGGAATGAATTGGTCGTAATACATTAAAAACTTAATGTATATTAATTTTTCAAATTGTTTCACAGATTTTACCCCTTTTTCAACAATGAAAATGCATATCCAATCATATTTTCACCGATAAATCGTGGATCGTGAAACTAAAACTCACAGGTATTTGTGGATCTCTTTAAAAATCGGTGGAAAAGCCGGGTTTTGGAAATTTTAAATCGGGGATAGATTTTGAATAAGTAAGGGCATGGGTAAAATTGATTCGGCAGAAGTGGAACAAGTGCTTATTTATTCAATCTGAACTAACAGGAAGGTAGTAGTTTTGTTATACAGTGGTATAGAAATCCACTGTTGTGAATAAGCAGGCTAAACTGCGATGATCAACCGAATTCAGTAGGTTTGTAAGATGTGGAAAGCTGTGGATAAGCTGATGATATTGAGATTTCCAACTTATTTAAAAGATATTATCCCCATATCCACAGCCCTAATAGTAATAGGTTATTTTTTTAAAAATATTATATATTATATACTATGGCAGTTATTAACATGGAAGAAGCGAGAAAAAATGTATCCCGTGTTGGCTTTCTGGATATAGAAATTGACCCCACGCTGGATTTATTCCATGAGATTGAACGCCTTAAAAAAGAAAAGAATGCGATTCTCCTGGCGCATTATTACCAGGAGCCGGATATTCAGGATGTAGCGGATTATATTGGGGATAGCCTGGGTCTTGCGCAGCAAGCAGAAAAGACAACTGCTGATATCATCGTTTTTGCCGGGGTTCATTTTATGGCCGAAACTGCTAAAATTTTAAACCCAACAAAGAAGGTATTACTGCCTGATTTAAATGCTGGATGTTCACTGGCTGATTCAGCACCAGCTGAGAGGTTTCGTGCATTTAAAGAGCAACACCCCAATCATATCGTGATTTCTTACATCAACTGTACTGCTGATATTAAAGCGCTGAGTGACATCATTTGCACCAGCAGTAATGCAGAAAAGATCATTGAAAGTTTACCGGCTGATCAACCGATCATTTTTGCGCCTGATAAAAATTTAGGAGCTTATCTGAATAAGAAATCAGGAAGAAATATGGTTTTGTGGGATGGCGCCTGTATGGTGCATGAAATCTTTAGTTTGGAAAAAATTACCAAATTGAAAGTGCGTCATCCAGAAGCAAAGTTGATTGCACATCCGGAATGTGAGGAACCCCTGCTACAGATAGCTGATTTTATTGGAAGTACCACCCAATTGTTGAAATACACACAGCAGGATGCATCATCTGCCTATATCGTGGCCACTGAAACAGGCATCCTGCATCAGATGCAAAAAGCTAGTCCGGGTAAAACCTTTATACCTGCCCCTCCTGATAACAGTTGCGCGTGCAATGATTGTCCGTATATGAAACTTAACACCCTGGAGAAATTGTATTTGTGTATGGAATATGAAACTCCTGAAATTCTAATGGATGAGCAATTACGACTGGCTGCTAAAAAACCAATTGATCGGATGCTGGAAATCAGTAAAGCTGCCGGATTAGGGGGTTAATTTTAAATTTAACAGCTTAATCCGCTGTTAATTGATACCTTTGCATTTCTTATTCTCGTAGCCGCTATTGCGAATTCTTCTCCTACTCGTGCTGGTTGTTTCGTTTCTAAGACGCCACTGGCTTGAGTTAGCCTTCATTTTTTATTTAAAAATTTTATCGTGAGTTTTTCGCAATTAGCTATTTCAGGCTCTATTCAAAGAGCGCTGAATGATTTGGGTTATACTAACCCCACCCCTATTCAGAGTAAAGCTATTCCCATTATTCGTCAACGTAAAGACCTGTTGGGTTGTGCCCAGACGGGAACCGGGAAAACAGCAGGATTTGCCATTCCGGTTTTGGAATTAATGGAAGAAGACAGGAAGAATGCAACTAAAGCTAGGGGCATCCAGGTATTGGTTTTAACTCCTACCCGGGAATTGGCCATCCAGGTGCTGGAAAGTTTCAGGGATTATGGAAAATATCTTCCTTTCCGAAGTGTTGCCCTTTTTGGTGGGGTATCACAGGTTCCGCAGGTTCAGGAATTGAATCGTGGTGTGGATATCCTGGTTGCCACGCCAGGACGATTATTAGACCTGGTACAGCAAGGTTTACTATCATTGGATACCATCCGCTACTTTGTGCTGGATGAGGCCGACAGGATGCTGGATATGGGCTTTGTACATGATGTCAAGCGGATCGTTCGGATGTTACCTGTTAAAAGACAAACATTATTCTTCTCAGCCACCATGCCCACTGAAATCAAAAGGCTGGCTGATAGTATGCTGGTTCAACCCGAAACAGTTGCTGTTCATCCTGTATCATCAACGACGGAACTGGTTCGCCAGGAAATATTGTTCCTGGATAAGGATTCCAAGAAGGATGTTTTGATCCCTATTCTAAAAGAAGAGGATACGGACCGTGTATTGATTTTTACGCGAACAAAATACGGAGCAGATAAACTATCCAAATTCCTTCACAGATCAGGAATCAGTTCTGCTGCGATTCATGGGGATAAAACCCAGGGTGCAAGGCAACGTGCTTTGTCTGAATTCAAAGAAGGAAAAATTACTGCATTAGTCGCAACAGATATTGCGGCCCGCGGAATAGATATTGATGAACTAAGCTTTGTTGTCAATTTTGAAATCCCTAATATTCCCGAAACCTATGTACACCGCATTGGACGTACGGGCAGAGCGGGTCGTAATGGTTTTGCTTTATCTCTCTGTGATTCTACTGAACGCGCCTATTTGAAAGATATTGAGAAATTGATTGGAAAGAAAATTCCTGTCAGGAAAGCTGAATTGGTATAAACAGATGATGCATTTAAAGGGCCTAATTAATATGAAAAATAAAAATAATATTAATTAGGCCCTTTTCATTTATCTGCCCATATAGACCATCAGGATTTGTACATCACTTGGATTAATTCCACTGATTCTACTGGCCTGTCCAAGGGTTCTGGGTTTGATTCTTTTTAGTTTCTCCCGGGCTTCATTACTAATTGCTGCAACTTTTGAATAATCAAAACTATCCGGAATTTCCAGGTTTTCCATCTGGTTCATTCTACCCACCAGTTCCTTTTCTTTTTCTATATACACATCATATTTTAACTGAATCTCCGCTTGTTCGATAGCTTCAGTTCTGAAGGTAATCAGATTAGATTCAAATCTTGGTACAGCCTTGCTTAATTCTGCCAGACTGATATTTGGTCGCAGCAGCATTTGTGCTGCTTTTTGTTTTTGTTGAATGGGTGCCGATTGAATGGATTCCAGGTAAGGATTAATTTCAGCTGGTTCAAAAGAGAATTCCTGGAGTGTTTTTTTAACTTGTTCGGTTTGTTCCTTTTTCAATCGAACCGCATCCATTCTTTCCTGGCTGGCTAGTCCCATTCTGTAGCTAGCCTCAGTGAGGCGTAGGTCAGCATTATCCTGGCGTAACAAGGTTCGGAATTCTGCCCGGCTGGTAAACATGCGATAAGGTTCCTCTGTTCCTTTTGATATAAGGTCATCTATCAATACACCTATATAGGCGTCACTTCTTTTTAGAATGAACGGTTCAGAATGGTTGATTTTAAGATGCGCATTAATTCCTGCCATCAAACCCTGGCAGGCAGCTTCTTCATACCCGGTAGTTCCGTTGATTTGCCCGGCAAAAAACAGGTTCTGAATTTTTTTAGTTTCCAGGCTATAGGTTAACTGGGTTGGTGGAAAGTAATCGTATTCGATGGCATAACCCGGTCGAAACATCTTCGCCTTTTCAAAACCTGGAATTGAAGTGAGTGCTTTATACTGAACATCTTCTGGTAGAGACGTGGAGAATCCATTCACATATATCTCTACTGTATTCCATCCTTCTGGTTCAACAAAGATCTGGTGTCTTTCGCGGTCTGCGAATCGATTGATTTTATCTTCAATACTGGGACAATAGCGGGGACCAACTCCTTCAATTCTTCCCGTGAACATGGGGCTTCTGTCGAATCCTGTTTTCAACAATTCATGGGTTTGGTTATTGGTATAGGTAATAAAGCAACTTCTTTGATCGGCTGCTTTTACCAGGGGTTGAGGTAGATAGCTAAATCCAACAATCTTTTCATCTCCTTTCTGTTCTTCCATTTTAGAGTAATCCAGGCTTCTTCCATCTATCCTGGGCGGTGTTCCAGTTTTCAATCGATCTGCTTCAAAACCCAGTTCAACGAGTTGTTCGGTAATACCAGTAGCTGCTTTTTCTGCTACTCTCCCTCCACCAAAGGTTTTTTCCCCGATATGAATGATTCCATTCAGAAATGTCCCACTGGTAACAACCACGGCTTTGGCATGGATGGAATGTCCTAAACCGGTAATAACTCCAGTTGCTCTGCCATCTTTAATAAGTAAACCCTTTACCATATCCTGGTAGAAATCTACCTTTTTGGTTTGTTCGAGCAGTTCTCTCCAGGTTGCAGCAAATAGCATGCGGTCGTTCTGAGCTCGGGGACTCCACATAGCAGGACCCTTTGAACGATTCAACATTCGGAATTGAATAGTAGAGCGATCTGTTACGATGCCAGAATAACCACCCAGTGCATCTATTTCACGTACTATCTGGCCCTTTGCTATACCACCCATGGCAGGATTGCAACTCATTTGCGCAATGGTTTGCATGTTCATGGTTACCAGTAAAACCGAGCTACCCATATTAGCTGCGGCTGCAGCTGCTTCACAACCCGCATGTCCGGCTCCCACAACAATAACATCGTACTCAGGAAACATTCAAATGATTTAAGGTGCAAAAATACAGAGTTCAGGTAAGCAGTGGTTATTAATATGATGTTCCACGTGGAACGGAGGGGTAAATAGTAGAGGAAACAAAGGAAAGGGAGGATGGATAAAGGAGGAATGGAAGAGGGAAAAAGGTGGAAGGGGACGTATAATGAATGAAAAGAGAGGCTTCCTTCAAGAAAGAACTATAAAGTAAACCGTGGCAAGCTCTTATATCATGGTCAATTTATAACCTGGAACCCAGGCAATGAAATCCTTATTTTGATATGGTAAATTTCAAGGATTGGTAGAATATCTGCTAGTCAATGTTTGGTGACTAAAAGAACAGGAATTTTTACTACATGATCTGAATTAAAAAGCAGGCCTGCTTTCCAGTTAAGTGGCCCCTCAGTACCACAAGTTATTTTTGAAGTGGCCGATACTCATTCCTTAAGAATTAACGCTGCTCAAAAAAATTCACTGAAGTATGAATAAGTAAAGCAATTAACTTTCACTCAGGGAGAATAGTAACCGTCTATTCTTTATGTTCCACGTGGAACAAGTCAGTTATTAAAGTAGAGATCCAGGTACTCATTTTCCTTAGCCCTCATTAAGGTGGTCTCTTTTGCGGACTTGTCGCGGTATCCACAGAGGTGTAAGGCTCCATGAAAGATTACCCGGTGTAACTCCCGCTGAAAAGATTCTCCTATTTCCCGGGCATTTTCCTTTACCCGATCTATGCTGATATAGATTTCTCCCTGGGAGGGTTGCTTTTTTTCGGCTAATTCAAAGCTGATTATGTCCGTATAATAATCGTGCTGTAAAAAGCTCCGGTTGATCTCCAAAAGGTAATCATCGGTACAGAAGATATAATTGAGTTCCTCCAGTGCTTTTTTCTCCCGCTTGAAAAGGGTGGCCAGGAAAGTTTTTAGCTGGGTTCTATTAGAGAACTTAAATCCGGAGGCCTGGTAATGAAAGGAGATATTATCGGTAGCTTTGTGCATCATTTCCATAATTCGTAAAACAAATTTAATGGCCGATCGTAGTTTTGGAGAAGGAAATATGAAACGATTATCAGAAATAGGAATCGGCCGTACGGTCGTCATCAAGAGTTTTGAGAACAATGAAATTTTTCTCAAGTTGATGGAAATGGGATGTGTACCTGGTGAAAAAATCAGGATTGAACAGATTGCACCTTTGGGTGATCCCATAGCAATTACTGTTTCAGGTTATAACCTGAGCCTCCGCCTGGATGAGGCGCGTAATATTTTTGTAGAAGAACTTTAATACAGATCATGAAAATCGGTTTGTATTTCGGTTCCTTCAACCCCATTCATACAGGCCACTGTATCGTAGCCCATCAGATGGCCTATCAGACTGATCTTCAACAGGTCTGGCTGGTAGTATCACCTCAGAACCCTTTCAAACCTTCCAATGGTCTTTTAAATGAATATCACCGCCTGCATCTGGCAAAGCTTGCTATCCAGGGAATTGACCGGCTGCGGGCTACAGATATTGAGTTTCATTTACCAAGGCCCTCCTACACCATTGATACCCTGATCTACCTTGAAGAGAAATTTTCCCAGCATGAATTCAGCATCGTTATGGGAAGCGATGGTTTACAAAACCTGCATAAATGGAAAAATGCTGAAACCCTGGTTCAACGAACCAGTTTTTATGTTTATCCAAGGCCAGGATTCCCTATTAGTACTGTCCTTAAAGCGAATATAACAGCTGTAAATGCTCCCCTGCTGGATATCTCCGCCACTTTTATCCGAGATCAGATCAAGGCAGGAAATGATATTCACTACTTGGTTCCAGAACCCGTACGGGAAGAAATTGAGAAAAATGGTTATTATCGCTAAAGCCAGGATACTTAAACCTTTACTATGTTTAACAGATTTAGTTTCGCGTTCCTAATTATTTGTATTTCAATCAGTTCCGCAGCACAGAAAACAGACTGGAAACTGGAGGAAAAACTCCGCCAACTTACGGCGGATTTCAAAGGAGATGTTGGTATTTATGTAAAACACCTTAAAACAGGCAAAACGGTGGCCATTCAGGCAGATAGCATTTTCCCAACCGCCAGCATGGTCAAGATTCCCATATTGATTGGCATTATGGACAAGCTCAATAAAAAGGAGCTCTCCTACCACCAACCCCTGATCTACAAAGATTCTCTTCTCTATGAAGGAGAAGATATCCTGGGCTCTTTCAAGGATGGTGAAACCATTCAACTGGCGAAAGTCATGATGCTGATGATGACCACCAGCGATAATACTGCCAGTTTATGGCTGCAATCGCTGGCTGGTACCGGAACCCGGATTAATGAGCTGATGGCGCAACTTGGGTTAGAACATACCCGGGTGAATTCCAGAACTCCCGGTAGAAAAGAAAATCAGCAGGTCTATGGATGGGGACAAACCACTCCCCGCGAAATGGGTACCCTGATGGAACTGATTTATCGCGGACAAGTGATTGATAAAGCCGCTTCCGATCAGATGCTTCGCATCATGGGAAGAAATTTCTGGGATGAAGAAGCGATTTCCGTTCACCCGCCCACAGTTTTTATTGCTTCCAAAAATGGTGCGGTCAATGCCTCCAGAAGTGAAACCTTGCTGGTGATGGCGCCAAAAGGTCCTTATATCTTCTCCATTATTACCAAAAATCAGCAGGATCAGAGCTGGGAACCCGAAAACGAAGGTTGGGTGCTGGCCAGGAAAGTGGCTGCACTGCTTTGGGAGCAATATGGAAAGTGAGATGTCAGACGTGAGATGTGAGAAGACGAATCAGGTGTGGCGGGGTAAACTGATACCGCGCAGGTTTTTGTACAATTCCATCGCATAGGAATCGGTCATGCCTGCAATAAAATCTACCACATTTAATGCCTTTCCATAAGCACCCGCTCCTTCTTCCCGGTATTGATCCGGTAATAACTGCAATACTTTCTTTTCCCTGTGACTGGGTCGCTGGTTCAATACCGCCGGAATAAAATGACTTAGTAGCGAATGCATCACTTCATATCCTGCCAGTTCAATTTTTACCACCGTTTCATGATTGTAAATGCGCTTTACCGTTATATTGTTGATTTCTTTCAAAGCAGCTCCCATGGCAGGTTCTACTTCATCCAGTAAAGATCGGTTATACTTACCTGTTAGTAATACGGATTCATTTTTCATGAAATTCTGAACCGCTGTTTCCACCAGCAGGTTGATCGACATAGCCCTGAGAAAGGCCAACTGTTCACGGGAATCGCCTTTTAATTTATCCAGCGTCACATGAATGCGATCCATGCGTTCCTTTCTTCCTGTTTCCAGCAGGTTCACCAATGCTTCCACAGCAGTTTTGCTATCGAGTATGCCTAACCGATGTGCATCTTCCCAATCAATTACCCGATAACAGATATCATCGGCGGCTTCCACCAGGTACACAAAGGGATGTCTTCTGAAGACAAGTGGGTCTTCCTGTTCTGCCACCATTCCAAGGGTTTCCGCCACTTTTCTGAAACTCTCCTGCTCCGATTGAAAAAATCCATATTTCTTCCGGTGTACTGCTGAGCCATCTGCTGCCAGGGAAGCACAGGGATATTTGGCAATTGCCGCCAATGTACTATAGGTTAACTGATATCCTCCCTGCTGGCGATTCGCATAATGATGGGTGAGGATCCGGAAGGAATTGGCATTACCTTCAAAATGAGTCAGATCCTGCCATTCCGCCTCCTTGAAATGTTCAAGAAGTGAAATACCATTTAATGTTTCTGCTGCTGCATCGGTAAAATAAGCAGAGATGGCAGACTCTCCGGAATGCCCGAATGCTGGGTTCCCGATATCATGAGCCAGGCAGGCAGCAGCTATCACGCTTGACAAATCAGCCTGGTAAAATTCGCGCGCAGCTGGATCAGCCAGTTCAGCCAGTTCCAGTCCCACTAACTTACCAAGTGATCGCCCCACACTCGCTACTTCGAGGGAATGGGTCAGACGATTGTGTACGAGTACGGGTCCGGGTAATGGAAATACCTGTGTTTTATCCTGCAACCGACGGAAAGCAGCAGAAAAAATCAGGCGGTCGAAATCACGCTCATAGGCAGTTCTGGCCTGGGCCGACCGATACTCCTGACCAAATCTTGCATTTGTAAAACAGGTATTCCAATTCATCATGCTGCAAATGTAGGTTCCCTTTTAGCAATTATCGATAAGTTTGGGCAGCTTAACTACGCTTCATGTTAAACAGCGCCCCTCTCCATATTTACAGAGCTTCCGCAGGATCCGGAAAAACATTTTTACTCGCCTCTGAATACCTATGCCTCTTATTTGAGAATCCGTATAAATACCGGGAGATCCTGGCTGTTACATTTACGAATAAGGCTACGGAAGAAATGAAGGAAAGGATATTGGGAGAGTTAAAAAAAATCGCCACCGGAACTTCAACTCCCTATAGCCGCATTATCCAGGAAAGATTTCCGGAATTACAGGATACTACTGCTTTACAGGTTGCCGCCGATCGTATTTACAGAACCATCCTGCACGACTATGCGAAATTCTCTGTTTCTACTATTGATAGTTTTGTTCAACAGGTTATCCGCTCCTTTGCTTTTGAAATTGGCCTGGATGCAGGTTTTGAATTACAATTAAACCAGGATATAGTAAAAGAAGAATTGGCAGATCGCCTTTTTGAAATGTTGGAATCCAGCCAGGAATTATTAGACTGGATACGATCCATCGCCATTGATAGAATTGATGCCGGACAAAACTGGGATTTCAGATCTGAACTGTTATCCCTAGCCAGTGAAATTTTCCAGGAACGTTTTTATCGCTTTGAAGAGAATATGCGTAACCTGGATAACCCGACTGCTGCTTTCGATACGCTTAGAAAATCCATGCAGGATGTTGTGAAAAAAGTAGAGGAATCCATGCGGATTTTCGGCCAGCAGGGAAACGACATCATACAAAATGCAGGGATCGATACTTCTTTCTTTTCCAGAGGTAATAAGGGTTTCATTACCTACTTCACTAAAATTCAAAAGAAAGAGTACAAAGCCACCGTTACTGTGCAGGATGCTCGTGACAACCTCGACAAATGGACCACGGCAAAAGCAGCTCCGGAAATAAAAGAAGCAGTTGCCAACATCTACCCTGCCCTTAACACCTGCCTGGCTCAGGCGCTTGATTATTACGAAGGGCAAGCCTTCTCCTATCAGACAGCCAAAGCCATTCTTCGCAAACTGAATAACCTCAGCTTATTGCGCATACTCGCGGATCAGCTGGGTGATTACCGCCGCGATAATAATGTGCTCCTGATATCCGATACCCAGCAACTATTAAGAGAACTGGTAAAAGATAATGAGGTTCCTTTTATATATGAAAAAATCGGAAACCGCTATCAGCATTTTCTGCTTGATGAATTCCAGGATACCAGCCGCTTTCAATGGGATAATTTCAAACCCTTATTGGAACAGTCCGTTGCTGTTGGTGCCTATAACCTGGTGGTAGGTGATGTGAAACAATCCATTTATCGTTGGAGAAATGGCGACTGGCGATTGCTTCAATCACAGGTGAAACAGGATATCGGTTATCAGCTGGTGCAGGAAGCCAGTCTGCAGGAAAACTATAGGAGTCGTGCTTCTATTATTAATTTTAATAATGCTTTATTCAGCCGCATTCCTGCTTTACTTCAGCAAGACTTCTCAAATGAAATGAGCCAGGTTCAGGATTCCTCCATCCAGGAACGCCTGCACGGCAATTCCTATTTCACGATCATCGAAGAAGCATATAAAGATGTGCTGCAGGAAAAGCCGGCAAACTGCCAATCTGGTGGCAAAGTGGAAATACAATTTTTTGAAAAAGAAAATTCACAGGCACCTACCTCCTGGAAACCTGCAGCGGAAAACCGACTCTGTGAATTGATTGATGAACTGCTGCTAGAGAAAAAGCTGAAGCCGGAGCAACTGGCCATTCTTACCCGCAACAATGCGGATGCACGCAGAATCATCAACGTACTACTGGAACACAAACAAAAATCAGGCAATGTCCACGATTATAAACTGGTGTCATCTGACGCGCTGCTGATCAGCGCCTCCCCTGCTATACAATTGTTACTGGCTGCATTCCGCTATCTCCTGAATGAAAAAGATGATATCGCAAGAGTGGAGCTGGTGCAGGCTAATGCACTACGCCAGCAAATATCTATAAATGAAAAATCATTGTATCGAAGAGATATCAATCACCAGCTCTCCTTATTGCCTGCAGCATTTATTGAGGAAAAAAACCGGATTTCACAATCATCATTATACGAAGCAACAGAACTCCTGATCGCGATTTTTGAACTGGATGCATGGGAAAATGAACAGCCCTATATCCTTTCCTTCCGCGATCTGGTAAATAACTTCAGTACCAAAGGCAAACCCTCGATACGTGATTTCATACTCTGGTGGAAAGAAGATGGAGAAAAAAGAGCCTTACCGCTTTCATCCGCTTCCAACGCCATACAGATACTGACCATTCATAAATCAAAGGGACTTGCTTTTGATGTAGTGTTGTTGCCTTATACCGATTGGAAATTGAAATCGGATAAGGGTTTATTATGGTGCGATTGGAAAGACGATGCATCAGAACTGGATGTATTGCCTGTAGACATTCAATCCTCCTTAGCGGAAACAGCTTTTGCCTATGAGTATTTTGAAGAAATGCTGATGAGCAGGATGGATGCACTCAACCTGCTCTATGTAGCACTGACTCGCGCAAGACTGGGTATTTATATGCTGGCTCCACAGCCCTCTTCGAAGGCAGATAAAACAATGAATACTATTGCTGACCTGATCTACGAAGGAATCAATCACACAAACCCATTTATTATTGAAGGTGATCTTGTACGGGATGATACAGCGCCAGCAATGGAAAAGGACCTGGTGCTTCCAAAGACCCCAGGCTCCCTCAGGCAGCTTAGCGTATTGAGAGAACCTGCCAGGGAAGAACAGCTGTTGAAATTGCATCCTACAGAGCAACAGAAAATCGGACAACTGGCGCACCTGGTATTGTCCAGAATTTCAGCAGCAAAAGAATTGGCTCCCTGCCTGCAGCGAATGCAGATGGAAGGCAGTATCAATTCAGCACAACTCGAACAGGTGAAAGCCTATGTAATGGAAGTATTTGAACAGGATCAACTGGGAAAATGGTTAAGCGGAACGTATACAGTACTGAATGAAAAATCCATCCTCTTGCCCGGAGGTGCTGTGAGAAGACCCGATAAAATCCTGTCAGGAGAACAGGAAACGATTCTGCTCGATTTTAAATTCACACAGGAATCCAGTCCCTCACATGCCAGGCAGTTAAAAGAATACCGGGAGTTGCTGGAACAGATGGGCTTTCCTGCTGTACAGGCTTTTGTTTATTATGGTTATAACAATTCCCTGGTACCACTTCATGCCCTGCCCCATCAACAGGGAAAATTATTCGGTTAATGGTTAATGAATCAGTATGAGTTTTCTAAAAACAGTTGCAACCCATTTATATGAAAAATTTGGAAATAATATTGCAGATTGTGCAATCATCTTTCCGAATAAACGTCCGGCTATTTATTTCAGAAAAGAGCTCGGCCAATTGGTAGACCGCCCTATCTGGAGCCCGGATTTATTCACCATTCATGAATTTATCCAGGAATCTACCAACCGCTTACCGGCAGACCGGCTGCTTTGTTCCTTTTTATTGTATGAAGCATATTCCAAGGTTTGGTCTGATCAGCAGTTACTACCGGTTAGCTATGAACGCTTTTATCCATTGGGTGAAATCTTACTGAATGATTTTACCGAACTCGAATCAAATGCGGTATCCATAAAAGATATCTACAGCAACCTGGCAGAGCTGGCAGCCATTGACCAGGGACTCGATTACTTATCAGAAGAGCAGCTGGATTATCTGCAACGTTTCTGGAAAAACTTTTCAGTTGAACGCCTGAGTAAACAAAAGGAACGTTTTCTCCAATTGTGGAAACACCTGCCCGCTATATTTGAATTATTCCGAAACGAACTGGAGCAAAGAGGATTGATCACAACCGGTATGATCTACCGGAGCCTTGTTACTGAAGCATACGACCGAAAAGATTTTCCAACCAGATGGAAGCACCTCGTATTTGTTGGCTATAATGCATTGAACCGATCCGAGTTGCAGGTATTAAAAAAATGGGAAGAGCAGGGCCTCGCCTTGTTTTACTTTGATACCGATACACATTATATAGAGGATGAACTCCAGGAAGCCGGTCGGTTCTTAAGAAGGAATCTATCCCTTTTCAACAACCAGTTACCAACAGGTAACAACATACGAAGAACTGATCGTTCCATTCAATTGATAGCCGCAGAAGGAAATGCCGCGCAGGTTAGAATGCTTCCTGCATTGCTGGAGCATATTCCCGGTATAAAGGAAGAGCCCGAACAAACCGCGATTTTACTGGCAGATGAAAACCAGCTATTACCGGTTTTACACGCGCTTCCCGACTGGACAGACAAAGTAAATATAACCATGGGTTATGGCCTGGTGCAATCGCCCCTGTATTCTCTGATGCAAACCATCATCCGGATACAGGAATCACTCTGGCAAAACAAAGGGCGTTCAGTTTATTATCAACCGCTTTTGCAGTTGGTACAACACCCCTATCTGTACCAGCTTCCGGAAGCCGCTGAAATTGCTCAAACTGTTTTACAAAAAGCCCTTGTCAGCATTCCTTCAACAACCTGGGAAAAACTAGAAGAACCCCGCTTAAAAAAATGCCTGACGCTCATACAGCACCCGATAGAAATTATTTCCCTGATCCGGAATATACTGGAAGATCACCTGGCAAGTGTTGTGGAGGGTGAAGCCACCGACCTGCAATCACAATTGATTCATGCAGCACATGCACAATTAAACCGGCTGGAAGATTTACTCACCGAAAGAAAAGAAGAGCTAAGCCTTTCCTTTATTTCTGAGCTGATACTACAGGTAATGCGCTCCCAATCCGTACCGCTGGAAGGTGAACCACTCCGCGGTTTACAGATAATGGGTCTATTGGAGAGTCGCGCGCTCGATTTCAAACACATCATCCTGCTGAATGTAAATGAAGGCATCCTTCCAAAGAAAGCAGTTGCTCCTACCCTGATTCCTGATAGCATTCGAAGAGCCTATGGATTAAGTGTGCTTGAAAACCAGGATGCGATTTTTGCCTATGTATTTTATCGCCTCCTTCAAAGAAGTCAATCGGTTTCCTGCCTGTACAATACAGCGGTGGATGAAAGAGGCATGGCGGAGCAGAGCCGTTTTCTGACACAGATTGAATATGAAACCGGTATCCCGATCATTCGGAAATCGGTCAGGATGGATATAAACCCCAAAGCAAAAGATCCCATCGTAATTGAAAAAGATGATGCGGTCATGCGCACCTTGAATAAGTATACGGGAGAAGAAGTGATTTTAAGTCCGTCTGCACTGAACACCTACATCGATTGCCGCCTGCGCTTTTACTTTCAAAACCTGCAGGGCATTCGCGAACCAGAGGAAAGAGAAGAGGAAATTTCGCCACGTGTACTTGGTAATTTTCTGCATCGCGCCATGGAGTTTCTTTACAAAGGACTGGAAGAAAAAAAAGGAAATAAATGGGTGGAGCCCGGAGATTTTGAATGGCTCAATGGCCAGATTGACAGGTATCTCAAGGAAGCATTGGGACTGGAACTGGCAAAGGACCGCACGCATGTGATAGATTATACTGGTACCCTTCGCATCGTTGAAGAAGTGGTGAAGATTTATATTGAAGAGGTATTAAAACAGGATAAACGCTGGGCTCCTTTTGAGATGGTGGACCAGGAATGGAAAATTGCTCATCCGGTTCAACTCGAAGTGGAAGGCAGACTCATTACCATTCGATTGGGTGGATTTATTGACCGGCTTGACAAAAAGGATGGTATATACCGGATCATTGATTATAAAACCGGAAGTGATAAAAAAGAATTTCGCTCTGTGCAAGATTTGTTTACCCGGGACCGGACAGACCGAAACAAGGCAGCTTTGCAAACCCTGTTGTATGCGGAATTACTGGGAAAGCAGCTGGAACAACAGCCAAAATCAGGAACTGCCCCTGCCTGGATGCAGTCACATATTGGTGCCGCCCGCGTACAGGCTGGCCTCTATAATGTTCGCCAGATGCGTAGCGAAGGACCTGAGTTCGACTGGCGGCTTTCAGAGAATGCTTCCAAAACAAAACTGGATGATTATCGGATTAAAGAGATAGGTCCTGAACTCATGGATTCCCTCCATTCGGTATTAAGTGAAATTTTTACCAGGGATCAGCCATTTGATCAAACAGAGCGTCGGGAAAAATGCGAATATTGTCCTTATCAAAAAATCTGTGGCCGATAAAATCAATTAACTGAATGGCACTGGTTAGGCATATTCCTTTTCTAAAAGCGGTTTTACTGCACAGCCTTACGGCTTTTGGCGGACCGCAGGGCCATTTCGGGATGATGCTGAAAACCTTTGTGCATGACCGGAAGGACATCTCGCATGAAGAATTACTGGACTACAATGCGTTCTGCCAGATGCTTCCAGGCGCATCCTCCACACAGGTATTGACACTGGTAGGTTATAAACGTGGTGGCATTTCTCTGGCAATTCTGACTTTATTGGTCTGGATCCTGCCAGCCAGTTTACTAATGGGGGCACTCTCCTTTCTCCTGCGCTATTTCCATAACAAGGAACTGCAGCACGATGTATTCAAGTACGTGGCACCCATGACCATCGGCTTTCTCGCGTATGCATCTACGGTAGCGTTCAGGCTGGCTATTCACAACACGATCACCAGGGTCATTGTATTAGCCAGCGCCACCCTGAGTTTTGCTTTTTTCAAAATACCCTGGATGATTCCCCTGCTGATTGTGGTGGGTGGATTTGTTACCAATCTCAGCGATCGCCGTTATCCCCAGGCAGAGGAAAACCGAAAGAAAATCAACTGGGCCAATATCTGGTTGTTTGCACTGATATTCCTCATAGCGGGATTGCTTTCTGAAACGGCGCGTAAAAACGATTGGCAGAATCGTCGGCCCATCAACCTGTTTGAAAACACCTATCGATTTGGGAGCATTGTATTTGGAGGCGGACAGGTATTGGTGGCCATGATGTACGAACAGTTTGTGGTTCGCCCGGAGTCGGAAAAAGTGATGCAGCGAAATCCCAATGTAGTGCGCATTACAAGAGATGATTTTTATACCGGTGCAGGTATTGTTCGTGCCATGCCTGGACCCGTATTCAGCATTTCAAGTTTCATGGGAGGAATTGCCATGAGCGATCGGGGTACAGGCTGGCAGATCCTGGGTTGTATAATTGGTACAGTTGCTATTTTCTTACCCAGTTTGTTACTGGTACTGTTTTTCTTTCCTATCTGGAACAACCTGAAAAAATACGCCATTGTATTCCGCGCACTGGAAGGTATCAATGCATCGGTGGTAGGGTTCCTGATCGCTTCTACACTTTACATGTTGAAAGATATTCCCATGCCGGAATGGGCTGATCATGGCTGGATGAACCTGGCCGTTATTGTTGGCACCTGGCTGGCATTGCATTATTCAAGGCTACCATCTCCTGTGCTGGTAGTAGCCTGCCTGCTGCTTGGTATCCTGGTATAAAAAATGCCCCTCTTTGAAAAGAGGGGCCACACCCAAAAAACCAACCTTGCGGTTTGAGAAAACAGTTATACTAATTATTCAGTTTTTGTTTGTCCTTTACCTTCTTCAATCCATTTCTTAAGGATGTCTGCGAACTTTTGCGCATCGCTGTTATCAGGTTGTACTTCGAGAATTTTCTCGAACCAGCCTAAAGCAGCCTGGTAATCCTTGGAAACATTTGCTTCATAGGCACCCAGGTAACCATAAGCCTGGATGAGCAGACTCTTATTCTTTTCCTTATCAGCTGCTGCGATTTCTGCCACTTTTTTGTAATCATTCACTGCTAAGCCAAGCTCCATAGTGGTATCAATCTGGGCCAGGCTCTTTGCTTTCCAGTAGTAACCATATACCTGGTCGGGATATTTCTCTGTGTATTTGCCAAACACAGAATCAGCCTGGCTGAATTCAGATGCTGCATAGTGTGCCAATCCCCAGTTGTAGAGATCCAGGTTGTTGGGGTCTTTTTTCGTTTCGAAAATTTTCCCCAGCCATTTTGCTTCCTTGCTGCGATCTCCATTTTCTTTAAACATCTGGGCCATTTGCTGCATGTATTCCAGTTTGTAATTTTCAACTGTATCCATGGCAACTGCTTTTTCCCAGGCGATGGCAGCCAAAGAATCCTGATCCATTTTCTTGTACAATTTAGCCTGCAGATCAAAGTCTTTTGCTACCAGGTTGCTGTCAACTTCGCGGGCGAAATAGGTATTCAGCAATTCAAATGCTTTGGTTGAATCACCTTTGGCATCGTAGCTGTAAGCCAGCAATTTATACAGACGGGGTTTGGCCTGTTCACCTTCCTTTTCGAGGATGGCATTCGCTCCTGAAATTGCCTCATCATATTTTGCAGAAGCATACATCAGATCCATTTTCATATACTGATGCTCCATGCTGGGATCCGTATTCGCAATGTAGAGATCCAGGTATTCCTTAGCCTTGTTTACATCACGGAAGTAGTAATAATAGTACAGCTCATAGTAAGCAGCCGCAAATTTTGGATCCGCTTCAATGGCCTGATTGAAATATTTCAGGAACATATCGCTGTTCTGCTGGGTCATGTAAATTTTTCCCAGGTTATACGCAGCCTGTGCATATTTTTCATCCTTCAACAGCGCTTCCATATAAGCTTTGGCAGCTTCACTACCCTGGTTCAGTTTGCGATAAGCATCTCCACGAAGTGTAATGGCTTCTGCATCCAGTGCCTTTTCCTTGATCTGGCTGATCAGGTTAAGGGCCATATTGGCATCACCCGCTTTATTCTCTACCTGTGCGCGGGCAATAGCTTTGATCACATCTACTTCAGTTTTGCGATTGGCATCTTTCAGCGCCTGGTCAAACTGTGCTTTGGCTTCGGCTGGTTTGTTTTCAGCCAATAACACATTTCCATAAGCAACCTTATTCAACGGATGCGCACTTAATATATCCGAGCTTGAATTCAGCAGGGATTTTGCTTTATCAACTTTATTGTCTTCCAGGTACACTTCAGTGAGCCAGTAATAGGCTTCTTTCTCTTGCGTTAATACCTGTTGTAAAACCTGTTCTGCACTTTGCAGCCGATCATGATACAGATGTTGTTTTGCCTCTTCAATCGACTGACCCATGGCAGAGCAGGCCATAACCGTCAATCCAGCGATCAGAATAGTTCTCATTGTTACTTTGTTTTGTATTTTATACAGCCATCACGGGAATCCGGGAGGCCGAGAATAAAAAGCGTGAAAAAATATTGTTTAAAACACCCGGCAATTCAGCTTCCTTACCAGGTTGTACCACGATCAGATCGGCATTCACTTTTTCAGCGTATTGCAGTGTGGTATCTGCAATATTTTCACCCATCACAGGATGACATTCAATTGCCAGATCTGTATTATCTCTCAACAGCTGATACGATTTATAGAGATAGGAATTATCCTTTTCTGTTTCCCCTTCGGCATCCTCTTTCAACGCCACCAGGTGAATCCGCGCATCATGATATTGTGCCAGGTAACTGGCGAACATGATCTTTCGCAGTGGCAGCACATTGGTTACCGGCAATACAATATTTCTGATTTGATGAATATGCGCTGATTCCGGAATGTTTAAAACGGGGCACTGCGTTTTTCTTGCCAGCCGGTTGATATTGATCCTGCTTAAATACTTACTCCACGCGAAACGACGCCGGTGTGTTATAATTACCAGATCAATCTCATGTCGCATGGTGAAATTGCGGATGCTGCGCTCAATGCTGCCTTCCATCACATGGCTATAAATAAACCGGCCTTTCTCCATTTGTGGAATATACTCACCCTGCATGGCCATCATGCGACTCGTAGCTAGTGCTGTTTGATCAGCTTTCACTGCTATGATCTGACTAGCATTAATGGTAAATGGTAAAACAGATGGTTGTACAATATACAACAGGTGAATATCGCATTTCAGCTCATTCGCCATAGGCAGGATGCTATCCAACACCTGGCGACTTTTTTCTGAAAAGTCGACTACTACCAGTATCTGTTTTAATAATTTTTCCATGGTCTTCTTAGTTGGCAAATTGCAGCACTTTAGAGAAGGCAGGCTCAGTGATCTCTCCATCTGCCACAAAGCGTACCAATTCATTCGTAGTGCAGAAAGCGATACCCACACCCGCCTGTTCAATGATGCAGAGATCATTTTCTCCATCCGCAACTACCACGGAATTATCCAGGGGAATATCATAGCGGCTGGAAAGATGTCTAAGCGCATTGGTTTTGCAAATGGGATGCGAGCAACTGCTTTCTTCGTTGTGATAGAAATAAGAAGGAATCCGAACTTCGCCGGTAGCTTTCCCTTCAAAATATTCCAGTTGATTGGAGAGATGAAAATCTGCACCAATCTTGTTTTTTACATACTCCGTAATCAGGTGATAACTTTCACTTACAATACCCACCAGGTAACCTCTTTGTTTCAGCATGGCTACTACCGACTGGATATCATCAATCATGGGAATTTCTGCAGCTGTATGCAATAAATCATCCATGCTGATACCTTTCAACAGCAAGGATACCCGCTTGGTAAAAGCGGAAGCATCTTTTTCATGCAGGCGGATCTGATCATATTCTTTTCTGAACCCGTATTTATCTGCACAGGTTTCAATAAAACTTCCTTTGAAAATGGTATGATCCATATCAAAAACCACCATTTTTTTCATCTGATTCACCTGGTCCTCCATTACGGATTTCATTTCAGATGAAATAAGGTTAACCAGTTCCAGCTCATTCAGATTCACGAGTTCATTCTTCTGGCGCATGGCTTTCATGATGATCGCCCGGGTCACTTCCCGGCTCATTTTACCAAGGGCATGCCAGGGTTTGCTTTTATTCTCAATATGCCCGATGGCCACTTCACTGATCCGGGCCCTCATCAGGAACATATCAATCAGGATACCTATATCAACACCATAATCCTGGAAAAACTCAATTCTCGAAAAGAATTGTTTACGCCCGGCGATCATCCCACTGAGTGGCTGACTGAAATGCGCCAGTCCCGGATAAAAAATACTCAGCAAAGGTTTGGCAACCAGCTCTGTTACCCTTCCTGCGTTTCTTGAAAAAGTAGCTTTTACAAAATCAGCTTCATTTTCAAGTAAAGGTTTCGCAAGCAGCGCGATGGTGTCTTCCGGATACTCAATATCTCCGTCGAGAAAAATCAGGCTTTCATTTCGGGCCGCCTGGATGCCTTCTTTCATGGAGATTCCTTTTCCGCGGCTTGCACTGATAATGATCTCTGCACCAGCCTCTCTCGCAATGGCAACCGTATCATCCACAGACTGATCGTCTACCACGATCACCTGTGACACAACCGGCTGGGAGAGACAATAGGCTACTACCTGGCCGATTGTTTGTGCTTCGTTTAAAGCAGGGATAATAACTGTTACCATATTCACACAATTCTAGTCTTCAAATATGGACAGTGGGTATTAAGACCCGATTAAACACAGATTAAAAGGATATTAAAAGGCATTTTCTCAGCGGAACTGAGCTGCTGCGGGCAGGATTACCCGGAAAATCGTACCCTCTTTTTCATTGCTGTTTACCTCTAGTTGCCCCTTGTGCAGGCTGATAATACGCTTTGCAAGCGCCAGCCCGAGTCCGAATCCTTTCTGATGGGCATTGTGCGGAGAGCGATAAAAGGGAAGAAAAATATGTTCAATTTCTTCCTGCGCAATGATATCACCCTGGTTGGATATTTCAGTTATTAATTCTTTATCGGTAAATTTCAGTTGCACATGGCTGGTATGGTCGGGAGAATATTTACATCCGTTTTCAACAATGTTTTTCAATGCACTGAACAACAGATCTGCATTACCGAAGACCATACATTTACTCTCATCATCCGGGAATTCTTCAAAGTTCAATTGTACCTGGTAGGTGGATGAAAGTTTCTGTACCGCGCCTGTCACTTTCAGTACTACTTCATCCAGGCGGATTTCATCTAACTCGATACTTCCTTTATGTCCTGTTTTGGCAATCTCCAGCAAACTTTTTGTGAGGTGGCGCATTTGCTGCACATCTTCCTGAATAGATAACATCACTTTCCTGTATTCTTCATCCGACCTCGGCTTTTGCAGTGCCACTTCTAATTGCGAGGAGATAGAAGTAAGCGGTGTTGATAATTCATGAGACGCATTTGAAATAAATCTCCGCTGAATCGTGAAGGATTCCTGCATGCGATCCAGCAATTCATTAAAGGTGCGCGCAAGTTGAAAGAGCTCATCCTGTCCGCTTCCGGCATCAATGCGTTGAGAGAGATTATGGGTAGAAATATTATCTACTTCTTCAATGATATTGGAAATGGGTTTGACAAGTTGCTTGGAGAAAACAGATCCGATCAGAATGCTGAAAAGTATACCCGCCACCATCGTAAGTGCCAGAATTTTTTTCAAATCAGATAACCACTTATGTCCGTCCGCATCATAAGCAGTTACAATGATTATTATAGGTTGCCTCACTGATTTTACATATTGACCAAATGCATCCCGGTCACCAATTTTGAAGGAGAATTCGTTTTTTGTGATGATTGTATTTATTATATCGTTGCCGACAATAAATTCATCCTCCGGATTTGTATTAAATACATAGAGCGGTTTTTTATCAACTGAAAAGATCCGGATGGATTTGCGGGAAAAAAACCGTGCATTACTCGCATCAATTTTTTTCAGGAGTGCCTGGCTGGTATCACCTAAAATAGAAAACAGTTGAGATGCATTGTGTGCTCTTCCGGATAAACGTTGTTTGAAAACAGAGGAACGCTCTAATGCCGAAAAATAATAAACAGAAAAGGAGGTTGCCAATAACAATACTGTTACCAGGATCGAAAACAGCAGGGTTATTTTGGTGCGAATGGTCAAATCAGGAATTTTCTTTTAACACATAGCCCATACCCACCTGGGTGTGAATGAGTTTCTGTTCATAGTCGCGGTCAATCTTTTTACGAAGGAAATTTACATAAACATCTATAACATTGGTGCCGGTATCAAAATCAATATCCCACACATTGAGTGCGATATCTGCCCTGGATACCACCCGGTTCTTATTCCGGATCATGTATTCCAGCAACTGGAATTCCTTGGCAGTTAGCTGGATGGGCTTTCCGGCCCGCGAAACTTCTTTACTGTCGAGATTGATCACCAGGTCGTTTACCCGCAGACTTTTACCAACAGGAGCTGCCTGTTGCGCCCGCTTGATCAATGCCCGGATGCGGACCACCAGTTCTGCAAAATCAAAGGGCTTTACGAGATAATCATCCGCTCCGGTATTGAATCCTTCAATCTTATCTTCTGTACTGCTGAGCGCGGTTAACATCAGGACGGGCACCTGCTGGTTGACACCCCTTATATGTTGCAGCAATTCGTATCCATTCATGCCGGGAAGATTAACATCCAGGATGACCAGGTCGTAGGTTTTATTATCGAAAAACAGCCTCCCGGTATCTCCATCTGCGGCGATTTCAACCTCATATTGTTGTTCCTCGAGGCCTTTTTTCAGGGTCTCGGCTATTTTCTTTTCATCTTCAACCAATAGAATACTGATGTCATGCATAATCCTTGCGGAACTTGTTCACCTGTAAAATTAGGCAGAAACAGGGGCCGCGACCGGCGGAGTCTAATTATAAATTGATTAAAAAGAGTTATCTCAGGGCAGATCCGGTTCAGTGATCAACTTGAACTTCTTGGTTTTCAACCTTGCTTCTACCCAGGTTCTGAGTTGTTTGGCTTCGGTTGCTGATAGCTTCCGCCTAAACTCCAGGTAAATAAGTTGCAGGGTATCCGTTTTGTTACCGGCTCTTTCGAAAATCGTGTTTTCCAGTGCCAGGCTGGTGATTTTAGGTTGGATGGCCTGCGCCTCTAAAAACATATTCTTCCGTTCCAGTTCCGTTTCCTGGTAACGTTTAACCTGGTTTTCCAGTTCCTGGATCCGTTCTGCATTGGCCTTGGTAAGCTCAGTGCCCTGTTCTTCCTTTGTTATACTGGCTTTTAACTGTGCAATCCGGGCACTGTCAGTAATTCCAATCTGACGGATGCGGATATCTGTACCAGCCAGTTGATATTTTGGAAGCTCCAGTTTGCGCACTTCAATCAAACTATCCGGTACCATGATGCCCACATACACTAATTCAAGTGTACGTTGGTTGGGATCAATTTTCTGTCGAAGCAGGGTCGCCTCATTGAACTGCATTTCCGTGTCAATAAATCGTTGTGCATTTTTCTGGTAGATGTTTTTCTGAACCTGGCGGTAGGCAAAATAGATGCTGGGCAGCAGGGTTAAGAGGGTAATGATCCAGATATAATTGCGGACGCGGATTCTTTCTTTGTCATTGATATAGCTAACCCTTGGAAAATTCAGGAAGCGCACAATCAGGAGAACCGACAGACTGATGAAAACACTGTTGATAATAAACAGGTAAAAAGCACCCAGGAAGTAGCTCCATTGTCCGGATGCTATTCCATATCCCGCTGTACAAAGTGGCGGCATCAATGCTGTGGCGATGGCAACTCCTGGAATTACATTACTCTTTTCTTTGCGCGTACCTGCCACAACTCCAGCCAGTCCGCCAAAGAAAGCAATCAGTACATCATAGAGGTTGGGTGAAGTTCTGGCCAGTAATTCGGATTGGGCATCACTAAGTGGACTCAACCAGAAATAAAGAGTTGAAGTGCAGATACTGATAAAGACCGCTACTGCTAAATTGCGCAATGCTCTTTTTACCAGTTGAAAATCATTGATGCTGATACCCAGCCCAAAACCCATGATGGGCCCCATCAATGGCGATATCAACATCGCTCCAATGATTACTGCAGTAGAGTTGACATTCAATCCGATGGAGGCAATGAAAATGGCGAAGATGAGGATCCAGAGATTGGTCCCCTTGAAATCCACATTCCGTTTAAAGGATTCAATGCTTTCATCTGGGCTCGCCGCATCTCCATGCAGATTAAACCGATCCCACAGAAACCATTTTACAAACCTCGTCGCCTTATTCATGTTGCCAGATTTTTATTAGAATGTTCGACCTTAGGGATCCCTCTTCTCACGTCTCACGTCTCACATCTCACGTATACAAATCCGCCTGATTCGCCAACGCCTCCCTGTACTTCTCAAATATGATCGCCTTGGATAAAAAGCCGATAAACTCTTTTTCACTGTTCACTACAGGAAGGTACCAGCTCTGTGTAATATCCATTTTTTCCATTACTTTCTTCATGGGCTCCTCCGGCGTGATCACTGCCGGAGCTTTCTTTACATAGGTCTGGATTTTTGCCTGCGCTAATCCACTTGGATCAAACAAGCGCCCTTTCAAATCATTCAAGTCTACTATACCTACAAATCGGTTGTCCTTATCTGTTACTGCAAACAGATTTTTATTTACACTACTAATCAGGTTGACCAGGTCTGCCAGGCTTTGATCATTTCGTATGGTAGCATATTGTTCCAGTCTGAAATCAGCTACCCGGAGCTGGCTGAGAATATTATCTTCTTTGCGGTGCGTGAAGATGGACCCCTCCATGGCCAGTTGTTTGGTCTCCATTGAGTAAGGTTCAAAATGTTTTACAATAAAAAAGGAAATGGCAGATACCAGCATCAGCGGGATAAAGAGTTCATAACCATTGGTGATCTCAGCAATGAGAAAGATGGCGGTAAGCGGACAATACATCACACCACTCAGCACACCCGCCATACCAACCAGGCTGAAATTTGCTTCGGGCAGTGTTAGCCATTTTGTATTGTTCGCCAGGCGAGATACAAAGAAGCCAAGGTATGCGCCCACAAACAGTGAGGGTGCAAAATTTCCTCCATTACCCCCACCTCCCAACGTAATACCCGCTGCTACAGGTTTGAGTAAAAAGATAGCGCCGGCAAACAGGAGCAGTCCCCATTCATTGATATACTCGCGTCCGATGAACTTTTCCACCACGCCCTGTGGGTTTCCATTCGCCAGCAAACTGATGGTGTTATAGCCTTCACCAAAAAGTGGAGGAAAAACTGCCATGAGCAACACCAGAAAAACACCAGCAACAATAGCCCGTTGATAAGGGCGCTGGGTAATCCCAACTATTTTTTTCTCTGTGCTTTTAAACACCCGGGCATAGTAGAGAGAAACAAATCCGGAGGCGAAACCCAGTAAAATATAAAACGGAACATTATAGTAATCAAAAGCTTCCCGCAACCTGAAATTGAAAAGTATCGATTCCTGTAAAATGATGCGGGAACAGAGTGCCCCGGTAACAGCAGCAATCATCAGGGGTATGAAATAGCTGACTATGGTTTCCGTGAGCAAAATTTCAATCGCAAAAATTACACCTGCGATGGGTGCATTAAAGACCGCAGCAATGCCTGCTGCTGCTCCACAGGCAATCAGCAGGGTTCTTTCTCTGTATTCCATCCCATGGATGCGGCCTGTATTGGAACCGATGGCAGCACCAGTTGAAACAATCGGTGCTTCCAATCCCGCAGAACCTCCAAGGCCAACTGTAAAAGCACTGGTGAGCATATGTTTGTAGGTATCCGAAAGTGGGATGAAGGAACTTTTACCTGCAATACTTCTGAGTACCATGGCAACCCCTTTCTCGATATAACCATGAAAGAAACGCTTTTTCAGAAGCACAACAATCAGCAATCCAATGATCGGGAATAACAGGTATATATAGTCGTTTTTAACCGGACGGTTAATCCACTCCTGCAGAAAATGAACAAAGGTTTTCAGCAGAACAGCAGCCAGACCAGCAATCAATCCGGTGATTACAGCTACAAACATCATGTACTGTAATCGATTGAGCCGCTGCCGCAAATAGCTCAACAGGAATTTATATAGTTCTACAACTTTTTTCATGTCTCTTTTTTCTCGTCTCACGTCTCACGTCTGACGTCTCACATCTCACACCTTCCTCAGCTTCTCCACCGCCGCTTCCAGTGTTTCTTTTTTCTTCGCAAAGCAAAAGCGGATATAGGGGCTCGGTTGTGCATCCTGGTAGAAAGCGGAAACAGGTATTGTAGCCACTCCATGTTCGCGTGTGAGGTGGAGTGCAAAATCAAGATCAGGCAATTCGCTGATCTGCTCATAGCCTGCACAACAAAAATAACTTCCTTTTGAAGGAAGCAAATTAAATCGCGTTAATCTCATCAATTCTATGAAATAATCTCTTTTCTCCTGCAGAAAGGAAGCCAGCTCGAGGTAGGAGGATCGATCTTTTAAATACTCGGTTATACCAACCTGAGAGGGTGTATGTACACTGAAACAATTGTACTGGTGGATCTTTCTAAATCCCTGCATGAGTTCCTTGGGTGCAACACAGTATCCGATTTTCCAACCCGTGCAGTGAAAGGTTTTTCCAAAAGAGAAACAGGCAAAACTACGCTGAAACAAATCGGGATATCGTAGTACAGACTGATGTGTTTCCCCATCATACACCAGGTGTTCATACACTTCATCACTGATTACATATAGCTTGTTTGTAACTACCAGTTGCTGCAACTTTTGCATATCTGCTGCAGACCAGATTGTTCCGCTCGGATTATGAGGGGTGTTGATGATGATGGCCCGCGTCTTTGAATTTACAGCCGCGTTAATCTTTTCCCAGGGAATGGAAAAATGAGGTTGATTCAGTGAAATCAATACAGGCTTTGCATGATTGGCCAGGATATTGGGAACATAGCTGTCGTAAGCAGGTTCCAGCACCAGCACTTCATCACCCGGGCTAAGTATGGAAGTTAATGCGGTATAGATAGCATAGGTTCCACCCGGAGTAATTGTAATTTCAGTATCCGGATGAACCGACTGCCCATACAGGTAGTCAATTTTTTCTGCAAGTACTTCGCGTAAGGGCAGCCATCCCGCCATGGGCGCATATTGATTATACCCCGACCGCATCGCATGGTTGACTGCTTCAGTCAACACCGGGCTCATGGGGAAATCCGGAAAACCCTGGCCCAGATTAATGGCATTATGTTCCTGCGCCAACGCGCTCATGGTGGTAAATATGGTGGTGCCCTGCATGCGTCAAAGATAGGGTACAAAAAAAATAGAGTCCCGTTAAGGACTCTATAAGGACCACCCTAAAACCTGCATGAAGAAGAGGTTTTGCAATCCGCTGCTAACAGACTGCATAATGAAGATACTATGTCATCCTGTACAGCGTAGGGTAGTAGTATGAGTTTGTGTGGTAGTTTTTATTCATTTGGCATTTTTGCTTTTTCGCGGTAGTCAGAGGGGCTGATTCCCACCTGGTGCCTGAAAAATTTCGCAAAATTGGAATTGTCTTTGAAATGCAGATAATACGCCACTTCTGCTACTGTCATATCTGTATTTTTCAAAAGAGACTGTGCTTCCAGGATCAGCCGTTCCCGAACCAGCTGGGCAGCCGTTTTACCGGTTTGCTGTTTCAGCAGGTTGCTCAGATAGGTGGGGTGCAGGTGCAATTCATTCGCCACATATTTCAGTGTTAGCGGCTTGTCCATCTTTCCCTTGTTCAGCTCTATAAAATAGGTGTTGAGTGCCTGCAGGAAATTATTGATGGTAGTATCCTTAGGACCGCTGCGCGGAACAGTCATCTCAGACATGGCATCCTTACACTCGTACAAAAAGATATTCAGATAATGGTAGAGCATCTTGAATCTTTCCGGATGATTGGTACGGAGAAGTTCATACATAGCTTCCAATTGGCCATGCAATTTGGCCAGTTGCTCAGGTGAAGGAGAGAATAACATCCCGTTCTCCGTATGGAAATAACGAAACTCTCTGAAAATGTATTCTCCCTGCGGGTATTGAAAAATAAAATCCGGGGTAAAGAATAACAGATACCCATTCCAATTATCAATGTTCATGTACTGCCGGATATGCCAGGGAGATGTGAAATAAAGCTGGTTACCGGTAATCTCATACACTTCATTGGAAATGCTCAGCTTGAAATTCCCTTTGGTAACAAGCCCAACTACAAATGCGTTTAAGCGGAAAGGATTTCCCGTGTTGTCCTGCATCCGAAGAGGGATTTCTTCAAATCGTAAAATATCAAAGTAGGGTGAATTCGGTTCCAGTGTACTGTTATCAGGAAAAGAATCTACCAGGTTTTCGTAATAGGCAACCTGCTTTTGCATTTCTCTAGAGGTTTATTGGTTCTAATTTGAGGCTAGTATCGCTGTGGCTTCAATTTCAATCAGGTATTCGGGGGCGATCAAAGAACTTACTTCCACCATCGTGGTGCAAGGTTTGATGCTTCCGAAAAACTCTCCATGAGCTCTTCCATATTCTTCCCAGCGACTGATATCAGTTACATACAAACGGGTGCGCACTACGTCCTTAAGCCCGGCTCCGGCCTGCTCGAGAATGCGTGCAATCTTTTGAATGATGAAACTGGTTTGCGCATAGGCATCATCTGCTCCCACCAGTTCATTGTGTTCATTAATGGCAACCGTTCCGGTTACCTCTATTATATTGCCGACCTTCACAGCCCGGCTATACCCAACAATGTCTTCCCAGGGAGCGCCTGAGGCATAATTAAATCTTGTCATTGGATGCGGTTTATGGATAGTCCAACTGCAATGTTACTGGTAAAACAAAAATGCCAGGACTTTAACTGTCATGGCATTTTGTTAATTTTTATGAGTGGTCGAAATCGATTACAGGAATTTTTCCCCCTTCTTTCTTTTTACCTCATTCACATATTCCTTGATTTCCTGCTCTTTATTTTTCTTACAAATCAGTAATACGTCCTTTGTGTCAACAATGATATGATCATCCAGTCCCTGCAATAGCACCAGTTTATCATCCGGTACATGCACCATACATTTGGTGGCATCAATTACCACCACGTTGTTTCCGGCTACTGCATTTTCCAGGTAGTCTTTCTCAAAATTCTCGTAGGCACTGTTCCAGGTACCAAGGTCGCTCCAGCCGAAAGATGATGGTATAACATACACATTATCAGCCTTTTCCATAATTCCAAAATCAATTGATATATTGGTACACTGGGGATAAATGGCTTCCAGCGCTTCGGCTTCTTCCGGGGTGTTGAATTTTTCCTTTTCAGCCGCAAATACCTCATACATTTCCGGAAGGTATTTTTCAAAGGCGGGCAGAATATTTTTTACCTGCCAGATAAAGATGCCGGCATTCCAGAGAAACTCCCCACTGGCTACAAAGGTTTTCGCTAGCTCCAGGTTGGGTTTTTCTGTGAAGGTTTTCACCTTATATACATTGTCCGTAATAGCATGTTGCTCAAACTGGATGTAACCATACCCGGTATTGGGATGCGTTGGTTTGATACCCAGCGTAATGAATGCATTGTGTTTATTCACAAAACTCAGCGCTTCCAGGCAAACTTTGCGAAAGGCGATGGTATCCAGGATCAGGTGATCGGAAGGCGCCACAATCAGGCTGGCCTGAGGATCCATCTGCTGGAGTTTGAAGGAAATATAGGCAATACAGGGCGCTGTATTCTTTCGGGAAGGTTCACCCAGGATATTGGCGACCGGCAAATCAGGCAATTGGGTGGCCACGATCTCCGCATATTCATCTGAAGTAACAACGAAAATATTCTCTTTGGGAATAAATTCTGCAAAGCGCTCATAGGTCCATTGGATCAGGGTTTTACCCGTATTCAGGATATCCAGGAACTGTTTCGGGTAATTGGTACGGCTCATGGGCCAGAATCGACTTCCGATTCCTCCGGCCATTATGGCTACGTAGTGATGTTTGTTCATTATAAAAGGCCTTCTTTTATTAGGTCGTGTAAATGTAAAACGCCAAGATACTCCTGATTGGTGTCAACAACAACCAATTGCGTGATATCGTGTTTGCGAAGCAGGTCCAGGGCTTCAATGGCCATGGCATCCGGACCGATCTGTTTGGGGTTGCGGGTCATGATTTTTTCTGCACGCACACTGGTTAATTCAGATTCCCTTTCCAGCATCCGGCGAAGGTCACCATCGGTGATAACTCCCAATACTTTTTGAGTTGAATCCGTTACCACTGTTACTCCCAGCCTACTGCCCGAGATGGATATGATAATTTCTTTCAATACGGCATCCGGTGCAATTGCCGGCCGCTGGTTCTGCACATATAAATCCTTGACTCTGAGGTACAAACGCTTTCCCAGATTGCCTCCGGGGTGGAATTTGGCAAAGTCCTGCCCGTTGAATCCTTTCATTTCCATCAGGCAAACGGCCAGCGCATCGCCCATCACCATTTGTGCTGTAGTACTGCTGGTGGGAGCCAGGTTATTGGGACAAGCTTCTTTCGAAACCGTGGTATTGAGCACAAAATCAGCCTGGTGAGCCAGGAAGGACTGTGTTTGTCCGACCATGCCAATCAGTTGATTACCAAAGTTTTTTATCAATGGCACCAGCACTTTGATCTCCGGGCTCTCCCCGCTTTTACTGATGATTAGCACGATATCATCTTCCTGGACCATACCCAGATCGCCATGGATGGCATCTGCTGCATGGAGAAAAAGAGCCGGGGTGCCGGTTGAATTCAGGGTGGCTACAATCTTTTGGGCTACAATCGCGCTTTTGCCAATACCGCTGACTACCAGCCTGCCCTTGCAGTGGAAGATTGCCTGAACCGCCTGAGCAAAATCCTCGTTCAGATAGGCCTGTAACCCTTCCACAGAGCGGGTTTCCAGTTCAACAGTGCGACGGCCAACAGCCAGTATTTGTTCTGTATTCATATCAGGCGGCACAAAAATAGGAGATTTGGCTAAGGAGCGTTCGGTATTAACATTTTCGGGTGCTTTTCCCCCCTTATTTTCAGTAATTTCGCATCCCCCTGAAAAAAAGGGCCAAATCCACTGCTAGTTTTTCGTTAACTTATGAGAGTTCCGCTTCAAGTGAGATTGAAACTTTAAGACATGTCAACAACATCAAAATCCCGGAAAACCACCACTGCCAAGGCAGATGCTGCAAAACCGGCCAAAGCCGCCACCAAAAAAAAGGTTGCCACTACTAATAATGGAGGTCTCTCCCTTTCCGACTCATTACAGGAGTATTTCGGATTCAACGGATTTAAAGGACAACAGGAGGCCATCATTGAAAACCTGATGGCGGGTCGCGATACATTTGTAATCATGCCCACGGGCGGAGGTAAAAGTCTTTGTTACCAGTTGCCCGCTATGCTGATGCCGGGCGTTGCCATTATTGTATCTCCCCTGATTGCCCTGATGAAAAACCAGGTAGACCTGGTGAGAGGCTATAGCAGCAAGGACGATGTAGCGCATTTTCTAAACTCCACCCTCACAAAAAAGGAGATTCGCGAAGTGCATGAGGACCTGCAGCAGGGCCATACCAAGATGTTGTACGTAGCCCCGGAAACCCTGACCAAGGCCGAAAACCTGGAACTGTTCCGCGACCTGGAGATCAGTTTTTTCGCGGTGGATGAGGCACACTGTATTTCGGAGTGGGGCCATGATTTCAGACCCGAATACCGAAGACTGCGGGAAATGATGGACGAGATCAATGATAAGATCCCCGTCATCGCACTAACAGCAACGGCTACCCCAAAAGTGCAGAGTGATATTGTGAAGAACCTCGGACTTCGGGATCCGGAGATTTTCATTTCTTCTTTCAACCGAAGCAATCTTTACTACGAGATCCAGCCCAAAATCAAAAAGGATCAGACCATTCGTAGCATCGTAAAATATATTGTACAGAATAAAGGCAAGAGTGGCATCATTTATACCCTGAACCGCAAGACCACAGAAGAACTGGCGGATGTGCTGGTGGCCAATGGCATCAAGGCAGTTGCCTATCATGCTGGCCTGGATTCCAAACTGCGGGCTGAACGCCAGGATAAATTCCTCAATGAGGATACACAGGTAATTGTAGCAACCATCGCCTTTGGTATGGGTATCGACAAGCCCGATGTGCGTTTTGTGATTCATTATAATATTCCCAAGAGTATTGAAAACTATTACCAGGAAACCGGTCGCGCTGGCCGGGATGGACTGGAAGGGCATTGTATCCTCTATTATTCGCATAAGGATGTAGCCAAGCTGGAGCACCTGATGCGGGATAAGCCTTTGAGTGAACGGGAAGTGGGTGCGCAATTGATCAATGAAACCGTGGCCTATGCAGAGAGTGGTGTTTGTCGACGGAAGATTTTATTGAGTTATTTCGGAGAAGAATGGACGGTTGAAAATTGTGGCGGTTGCGATAACTGTAAACATCCGAAAGAGCAGGTGGAAGCCAAAGACAATGCGGTGAAAGTGCTCAAGCTGGTGAAGAAACTTAATGAAAGTTTTGCTACCGATTATACGGTGAATGTGATGATTGGCCGGATGACCCCCCAGATTCAGATGTACCGTCACAATGGCCTCGATGAATTTGGTGCGGGCAAGGATCAGCCCGATCATTACTGGAGCACGTTAATTCGCCAGCTCTTGCTGGGTGGATACCTCACCAAGGATATTGAAGAATATGGGGTGCTGAAACTCTCCAAAGCGGGAGAAGCATTCATCAAAAAGCCAAAGAGCTTTAAGATCGTGTTGAACAATCTCTATGAGGAAGCGAATGAGGATGATGAAGAAGGTGGAGTAGAAACTGGTGGTGCGGTATCTGCTGTGGATGAGAAGCTGTTTGAAATGCTGAAGGAATTGCGTCAGAAGGAAGCCAAGAAAAAAGGCCTGCCTCCATTTGTGATTTTTCTTGAAACCTCGCTGCAGGATATGGCAACACTTTATCCTACCTCAGTAGCGGAACTGGATAAATGCCAGGGCGTGAGTAAGGGAAAAGCAATCCGTTATGGTAAACCCTTTGTTGAACTGATTGCCAAATATGTAGAGGATAATAATATCGAGAAGCCGGATGAGTTTGTGATGAAGAGTGTGGTGAACAAGAGCGGCCTGAAAGTTTATATCATTCAACAGACAGATAAACGCATTCCGCTGGAGACCATCGCCAAGAACAAAGAGCTGCGGCTCGATGCCTTGCTGGAAGAGATGGAAACTATCGCGGCCAGCGGTACCAAGCTCAATCTGGATTACGCCATTGACGAAATGCTGGATGAATACGAACAGGAAGAGATCCTCGATTATTTTAAGAGCTGCGAAACCTCCTCTCTGCAGGTAGCGCAGGAAGAAATGTCCGACAGCAATTTCTCCTGGGAGCAGCTAAAGATCATGCGCATTAAATTTCTTGCGCAATACGGGATGTAATCTCTCCCCACCCGTCCGGTGCCACCGGACGGGTGGATTTGAAATCCTCGTAAAAAGTTGTTTCTTGTGCGGCATGAGTTTACATGTCCGCACATTTTTATTTTCACTGCTTGTTTTTTGTTTCCACTTGCCTTTGCTGGCGCAGGATTCTCTTAAGCTTTCCGAACGCGTTCCTGTAGTTACCGGCATATCACCAGTAGCCGGACCCATAGGTACGATAGTAACGATTCAGGGTAAAAATTTCTCTCCTGTACCTGCAGAAAATTTTGTTCGCATGGGCGGGATCGTTTGTCCGGTTTTATCTGCAACCAGTACGGAATTAACCATCCGGATTCCTATTGGTATGAATAGCCAGCGATTGGTAGTTATGAGTAAGGACGGACTGATAACAATGACGGATTACATATTCAAAGTAACATTTGAGAGTTTGGGTAAAACATTAGGGAAGAGGTCGGTTCAATTGGCAAGGAGTTATACTGCGGCCGGGAATCCCTATTCAGTAGTTACTGCTGATTTAAACAACGATGGAGTCCTGGATGTTTTTGCGCTACAAGGGGTACAAAATTTCTATGCGGGTTTATTACTAGCGAGAGATAAAAACAATAAAAAGCTTGGCTATGAAATAATAAAAAGGCTCGAAAATAACAAAGGTGGATATAGTACTACCGGAGACCTTGATGGGGATGGTGTAGAGGAAATATTAGTCAATACGGGTCTAATACAAATTCTCCAGAATAAATCCAATCCCGACTCATTTGATTATAATCTCATTGCAAATATAAGTCACAGTGTTTTTAGTTTCTATGATACTGTTCATAGACTGATGGATTTGAACGCTGACGGGAAACCGGATCTTGTATGTAGAATAATCCGGGGATTGATTTTGTTTGAGAATAACAGTACCTATGGCGAACCTTCCTTTAAAAAAGGAATTATCAAAATGATTGGAGACCAGTCAGACAGAAATTATGTTTTATTGAATGGAGACCTGGATGGGGATGGGAAACAGGAGATTATTATGAATGGAGGGGAAAATAATGATTCCATCTATATTGTAAGAAATCTCCATGAACAAGGCCAATTGCTGGATCCGAATAGATTGGAGATTGCTCAACGATTTTCGATTTCGATGCAACCTAATGTGGTAGGAAATATCGAAGATATAGATGGAGACGGAAAGCTGGATTTGTATTTTCTTGGTTCTAAAGATTCTATGTTAACGGTGTTCAGGAACCGTAGCGAAAATGGCAGCTTCCTGTTTGAAAAGCCGGCTCAGCTATCAATAAAGAGTTATAATTATGAATCCATATTTGCGGATATAGATGGAGATGGGCGCCGTGATTTAGTTTTTTCCAGAAATCCCCAGTATGATCCTCCGGCAACTGCTTTCAGCAGTTATTACATGAAAAACACCAGTAATCCGGGAAACATACAATTTGATCCTCCGGTTGGATTAAACTTAAATGGTTCTCTTATTACTGTTTTTGATGGCGACCTGGATGAAAATGGAACTCCGGATCTGATTTTTGGAAATATATCTCCGGGCCAGGTTCAAATTGTAAAAAATACCAGTAATGACGCAGGTGTAAAAGTAGCGCCAGACTCCCCTCCTGCTGGCTATATCGATCAATCTATGTTTCTGGATGATTCCATCCGAACCCATAATAATGCCCCCTTTGTTCGCCGGCATTATGAAATTAACCCCGAGCAAAATGGCTCAACTGTAAAAGCAACCATAACCTTATATTTTACGCAACAGGATTTCACAGAATTTAATGCATACAGACCGGATGATCAGAATTTACCAACAGGTCCGGAGGATACTATTGGTAAAGCAAACCTGCGCGTGTACAAATACGGAGGGCTTTCAATTGGTTCTCATCATCCTTCTGAATATACAGGTGAGGGTATTGAAATCAACCCGGATGATAACAAGATTGTATGGAATGATATAGAAGAGTTATGGGAAGTGAGTTTTGATGTAACCGGATTCAGTGGATTTTTTGTAGCTCCACAGAATGATGCCATGATTGCAAAGCCACAGGCACCTGCTGTACCTGTAATTGTTGCTAAACCCGCTCAGGAAGTTTGTTCCGGTACATCCATTCGGTTGGTTGCATCTTCAGCTGGTTGTACCGATTGTACCTATTCCTGGAATACCAATCCGGTTACGGTTGATTCGGTAGTAACGGTTACCAGTTCTGGTACCTATACCGTTAGTGCAACCAATAAAGTAGGAACGGCTACAGCCTCCTTGCAGGTTCAGGTTTTTCAAACACCCCCCAAACCAGAAATTACAGTGCAGAGTAATTTGCTCACCTCTTCGGCTGTTACAGGCAATCAATGGTATTTTAATGGCCAGGCAATTACAGGAGCAACACAACAAAAGCTGACTGTATTTGAATCGGGCACATATGCTGTGCAGGTGAAGGCTGGTGCCTGTACAAGTGAACTGTCAGAAACGAAGCAGGTGGTTATTACATCTATTGATCAATTGGAATTGCAAGGAGGAATTAGCATACACCCCAATCCGGTTCAATCCAGCTTGTTCATTAAGAACTCTCAACTCTTGCAGTTGTCGATTTCCGTTTTTGATCTTTCCGGAAAAAGAATCACATCTATCCGTACCAACAGAACCAGTAATAGAATTGACCTGCAGCAGCTCCGGTCCGGAATTTACATTCTCCAGCTTTTTGATGAACGAAACGATCGGTTTTTCATTCGCAAGTTTGTCAAAGAATAATCCCCCCCCGTCCGGTGCCACCGGACGGGTGAATGGAGTAAATTAGAAGGATGAAGAAATCCCTGGGAGCTATTTGCCTGGTAGCAATTTTAGCAGGCGCCTGTTCACAGCAGTCCTCCAACCTTGATTGGCCGGTGTATGGCGGCTCAAAGGAAAACACCCGCTATTCGGCGGCAACTCAAATTGATACCTCCAATGTGCACTTACTACAACAGGCCTGGGATTACCGGACGGGTGATGCGGATTCCTCTACCCAAATCCAGGTGAATCCCCTGGTGGTAGATGGCGTGCTCTATGGTATAAGTCCCAAACTGAAACTCTTTGCGCTGGATGCGGCCTCCGGCCAACAACAATGGTTCTATGATCCGGTAACGGATAGCATGGGAGAAGAAGTCAAAGGGGAAGGCTATTTTTCGTTCAACATAGCACGCGGACTGGCCATGTATACCAACGCAGCAGAAAAACTCCTCTTCTATTCCGCCAATTCCAAACTCTATTGTATTGATGCCCTAACGGGAAAGCCTGTCCGCAGTTTTGGTAAGGCTGGAAAAATTGATTTGCGTGAAGGCCTGGACCGCGATGCGGCTGATCTCTATGTAGCAGGAACAAGTCCGGGTATCATATACAAAGACCTGATCATTGTAGGCATGCGGGTGGCTGAGGAATCAAAAGCGGCACCCGGACATATACGCGCTTATGATGTGCACACCGGTAAGCGGCGCTGGATCTTTCATACCATTCCACAACCGGGTGAACCGGGATTTGAAACCTGGGAAGATAGCCTCGCTTATAAATATGTAGGAGGCGCCAATGCCTGGGCCGGCTTCAGCATGGATGAAAAAAGAGGCATCGTCTATGTGCCAACCGGATCTGCAGTGTATGATTTCTATGGAGGAAAACGATTGGGTAATAATCTCTATGCCAATAGTATCATCGCCCTGGATGCAGGAACCGGCAAACGCCTCTGGCATTACCAGACTGTTCACCATGATGTATGGGACCGGGATCTGCCAACTGCTCCGGTGCTATTAACCATTGAAAAAGATGGGAAAAAAATTGGTGCCCTGGCACAAGTCACCAAAACTGGTTATACCTTCCTGTTAGATCGTGTAACCGGGGAACCGATTTACCCTATTGAAGAAGCTGCCGTTCCGGTTGATTCCGATTTAAAAGGAGAAGTCCTCTCTCATACCCAACCGAAACCGGTTTTCCCGGAACCCTTTGTACGGCAAGGAATAACCGAAAACGATTTGAATAGCATAGTACCACCCGCCTCACAAGATAGTATCCGCAAACGATTTCTTTCCACTAGGCATGATCATATGTATGCTCCGCCATCCAAACAGGGAACGATTATTTTCCCCGGCTTTGATGGAGGTGCTGAGTGGGGCGGACCAGCCTATGATCCAACATCCGGATTGCTCTATGTGAATGCGAATGAAATGCCCTGGATCCTGACACTGATAGATAAAAAGGCGGAGTCGGAGAAAAAGGAAACGCTTTGGGAGGCGGGTAACCGAATTTACAATGGCGCCTGTATTGCCTGTCATGGTGCCGAGCGAAAGGGCGCGGGTAATTATCCTTCCTTATTGGGTATTGAAAACCACTACAAGCAATCTGATTTGATAGCACTCCTGCATGCCGGCCGGCGTATGATGCCTTCGTTTGCACATCTCAGTGAGTCGGAGAAAAAAGCAGTAGCGGTTTATGTGCTGGGAGATAAGCAGGCAGGCAGCACTGCATTTGAAAGACCTTCCCAACCAGGCGATCCCTATTTTAATCTCCCCTATGTTGGAACCGGTTATCATAAGTTGCTGACGCCGGAAGGGTATCCCGCCGTATCACCACCCTGGGGCACGTTGAATGCGATTGATCTCAACACCGGCAAAATTGCCTGGAAGAAAACACTGGGCAGCTATCCCGAGCTAAAAGCAAAAGGCATTGAAACAGGTACTGAGAATTATGGTGGTCCGGTTGTAACAGCAGGCGGACTCGTATTCATAGCAGCCAGTAGTGATAGCAAGATCCGCGGATACAATAAAAGAACAGGAGCGATTTTATGGGAAGCTGATTTACCGGCACCTGGCTTTGCCACTCCATCTGTTTACATGGTTGATGGCAAACAATACCTTGTCATCGCCTGCGGTGGTGGCAAACTCGGCAAGAAAGGACATGATGCGTATGTCGCCTTTGCGCTCCCCTAGCCCCACCGGACGGGTGAGGTTAAGACACTTTCATTCTTCTCCGGATACGGCTGAGTGATTCAGGCGTAACACCCAGGTAACTGGCAATATGATACAACGGCACCAGCTGAAACAACTCAGGTTTGGTTTCAATCAGGTTTTCATAGCGTTCTTCCGGACTTGAATCCAGGAACTGATGCAGTGATTTTTTATAACTGGAATATTGCTTTTCGGTTTCCATCCGGCATAAGGATTCCAACCGGGGGAAACGACGATACATTTCCTTTTCCACTTCATGCGTAAATACCGATACAATACATTCGGAAACGGTTTCCCAATTCACGGAACTGGCCTCCTGGTTCAGTTTATCACCACCATCGAACAAACTGTCGCCGGCAGTGTGAAAGCCGATTGTTTTTTCTTCCCCGTCTTTGTTATAATATTCGCGGACGCAGCCTTTGAAAAGATGATAGGAACAAAACAGCCGCTGTCCCTGACGTATCAGGAACTCTCCTTTTGGAACGCGCCGGACTTCAATATTTTCCGCAAAAAAATCTTTCTCTTCCGGCAGGTTATAAGGTGATTGCAGCAGCGATTGCTGAATTGCTAATACCTCTTCATCTACCTGATTGGCGGCGCTTGATCTGGATGAAAAATTTACAGGTTGCATGGTTCATGACTGATACTGTAAAATTAATCAAAGCGAATGATAACATTTCCTTTCTTCTGGCCGCTCATCACATAGTTAAAGGCGGCTGAAATATCTTCCAACAAATAGTTTCGGTCAATCAATGGCGTAAAAGCCCCTTTTTCAATCAGTTCATGGATAAACTGCATGCTTTTGTTAATAGAAAAAGGCAATGGAAACCGTACTTTTTTTCCAGGCATCAGAGGAGCTGCCAGTGCTAAGAAAGGATTCTGCCAATACGGCCCCAATTCTGAGGACACATACACACCAATCGGTTTAAGCAGCCGTTTGCACTTGCCAAAACTGCTTTTCCCAACAGCATCAAAAACTGCATCAAATTGTTCATCGAATTGAGTGAAATCTTCCTGCGTATAATCAATAACATAGTCAGCTCCCTGTTTATAGAGATAATCCACAAAAGCTGTTTCACAAGTAACAACTACACGTAGCTTTTTGTGTTTCAGAAACTGAAGCGCTGCATTCCCAATTGCTCCGGTACCTCCATTCACCAGCACAGCGTCACCTTCTTTGAGCTTGAGTTTATCAAGAAAATAATAAGCATAATGAGCTCCTTCCAAACTGGCTGCCGCCTGTTCAAACGTTATATGCTCCGGTTTTTTTAAGATGGCTTTTGATACCGGCACTGCAACATATTCAGCATGTGTTGCCAGGCCTACGTCAAAAAACCCATATACCATATCCCCAATCTGAAATTGTTCCACCTGCTCACCACAGGCTACTACAATCCCCGAAAAATCAGTACCTGTTATGGGTTTGCGGGGTTTGAATAAACCTGCAAACAGGCGAATCGCATAAGGCTTTCCGGTTAGTACCCCACAATCAGATCGGTTCACGGTGGTGGCTTTGACTTTTACCAACACTTCATCCGAACGTATTGAAGGAATTGGTACTTCACGCAGCGTTAGTTCATTAGGCGAGCAGTAATTGTATCGTACAGCAGCTTTCATTCAAAATATTTCATCAAGTTAAAAATAAATACGGTAGAGCAGATTAGGAAAGGCAGAGGACTGGCGCATATAACCAACTGAACCCGGCTCCGAAGGATCATAAAACTCCGTTAAGCGGGCCCTGTTATTGGTGATATTATCAATGTTGAGAAAGATTTCGTGGGTAGTCCGGCGAATATCAATTTTATAACTGAACGATACAGTCAGGTGGTACAGATCATCCAGCCCATTTTTATACGCCCTGGAATAATCAAAAAATTGATTGTTAGCAGGATCCACTACAAGATTACCAGATGCATCGCGAAGCAGTGGGATATGTTTCTTACCCCCACCAAAGAATAAGCGGCTGTTAATAGCAAAAGTTTTATTCTGCTTTTTTCCCAGTTTCGGAAATTCCTTTCCGAACAAAGCATTCACCAGGTAGTTGCCATTGAAACGCGTATTGCGCTCTATGCCATCCAGCGCTTTATAGGTAGAATTATAAACGGAGGCATTGATCAGGTAATAGTAATTGCGATTGAAAAATCGTTCCAGGGTAAGTTCAATACCGTAGTTGCTTCCTTTTCCTTTGTTAACCAGATCAACGTATTGAAAATCGAGCCCTTCATTGATGGTGCTGAAAATATTGGTATCGGCATTCGCAACCGGCAGGTTATACAACTGCTGATAATAAGCTTCCATTTTGACCAGCAGATTTTTACCGAGTTTTCTTTCATAACCCACAACAAAATGATTGGCTTTCAATAAACCAAGGTCTTTATTGGGTTCAGTAACCTGCCCGATTTGGTTTTCAATCCGCGTGAAATAATGATGAATGCTTTCCAACGCACTATGATTGCCATAACCCAGGCTCCAGGTGGAACTGCGATTGGGTTTATAGTTCATGGCAAAACGTGGCTCAATCGTTGATTTTTTATTCAGCAATACGTTCATGTTGTGAACACCGGCAACCATGCTGAAAGCCTCATTGATTCGAAACTTCCAGTTGATAAAGTTCCGTATCGTGGATAGGTTATCAGTAAAATCAACCAGGGTGGTACGGACGGAACTACTGTCTTTCAACATCGACTGGTTGAAATCATACTGCTGCAATCCGTATTTGGTGCCCAGTTGAATTTTATGACGGGCATTGAATTTGTGGTTATAGGTCATCTCTGCCCGGTAGGTTGATTTTTTTATTCCTCCGTCAAAATTCAGCTGGTTCTTTCGTGTGGAATCTTTGACATAGTTTCCATTATCATCGTAGACCTTAAACAGAAAGCTTTCATAAACGGCATCATCAATTCCTTCGCTTGAATACGTGAGGGCAGTGAACAAATGACTGTTTCGGTTAAGGGTAAGCGTATGGTTGATGCCCAGGTTGAGCAGATGTGATTTCTTTTTAAAATCCTCTCCTGTTTTATTCCGGATAAAACGATTGCCGGGTGTTTGCCAGAGTGCTGGAGTGACATCATTAAACCGAAAATTACTGATACCGCCCAATCCATAAATTGAAAAGGTACCGAGTTTATTGGTGGGCAGCACTACTTTGAAAGCAGCATCCTGAAAATTCAGCACACCATCTATATCATCGAAGAGACCAAGGTTGTCCAGCAACGATACAGTGGAGTAACGATAGTTCACCAGGAAAGAACCTTTGTACCCTTTTTTAAATGGTCCTTCGAAGGTCAGGTCTGTTCCGATTATACCAATACTGGCGATGGATTCAAATTTCTCATTGTTTCCCGCCCGGAGTTTTACATCGTACACACCGGAGAGCGCATCGCCAAATTCAGCAGAGAAAGCACCGGTATAGAAATCGGAATTGGCGAGCAGGTTATTATTGAGGGTACTGATGGAACCACCAACTGAGCTCTGATCCGCAAAATGGTTGGGGTTGGTGATTTGTACACCTTCCAGTCGCCATTGCAGGTATTTGGGAGAATTACCCCGTACAATAATATCATTGCTACCGTCCTGCGTGTTGTTAACACCAGCGAAGTTGGAAAGAATGCGAGAGGGATCATTGAAGCCTCCTGCATATCGGTTGGTTTGTTCGGGTGAAACGGACCGGCTGCTGACCAGCGACATCTCATTGGATGCCTGTCCCTTGTTTTTGTCGATGGTTACAAGTACTTCTTTTAAGCTCGTTGCTGCTTCCTGAAGACTGAGCGACAGCACTAGTTCTTTACCTGCTGTCAATACCAGGTTAGGTAGCACCAGTTTATCGTATCCAATGGAACTGGCGGATAAGGTATAACGGCCAATGGTTAGTGCTTCAAACCGGAAATTACCCTGGGCATCTGTGATGGTACTTAACCTATTGTTGTTTAGTTCAATTTGTATGGTTACTCCCTGCACGGGTAATTTGCTATCCGTATCGACTATGGTACCACGGATTGTTTGTTGGGTTTTTTGTGCAAAACTGTTGCCGGCCAACAGTAAAAGAAAAAGAAACAGCGATGAAAAATATTTCATGAAAAAAAGGTTTAAGAATTTGTAGCACAAAACAAGTTCTTAAACCTTGGCTATTCCTTGACCTTGGGTAAGTTCGAGCCGGAGAGAAAACGATTTATTTGTTCATCCTTTGTGAGAATTCAATAAACTGGTGCAGGAACTTATCAAGCCGTTTGGAATAGGATTCGTCGATCAGAATTCCATCTGCATCAAACAGCGATTGAACTTTTGGCGTAATAAGAAAAGCCGGCATCAGCAGTCCGCCTACTTTAAGGCAAAAATGTTGCAAGGCCATAGCTGCATTGGTACCACCCAGGGCTCCTGCCGAAACTGCGATAATACCCATCGGTTTATTATTATATTCTTCAAAGAAATGATCGAGTGTGTTTTTTAGCGCACCTGAATAGCTGCCGTTGTGTTCGGGAGAAACGATAATAAAAGCATCCGCCTGATCAAATTCTTTTTTCCAATGATGCATGTTTTCAGTGGGATTGGGATGATTGCGATAAATAGATTCGAGCAAGGGCAGGGGCTTTTCACGAACATCCAGCAATGCAGGTTGGATATTTTCTAGAGGCTCCAGTCGCTTCAGAACTTCCAATGCTATTTTATGCGATTGCCGATTAGGGCGGGCACTGCCCGAGATTATAATAATTTTCATACTTGTGTTTTACATATTTCGTACCAACAGAATTGTCGTAAACTACCTTTCAAATGGCAGTTTTACCCCTCTTGAAAGATACAATCAACCTGTAAGTTTGTAATCAAACCTTTTATCCATGATCGAATTACAACCAACTAATGCACCCAAAGCCACCCGCAAAGAATGGCTGGGATTGCTGGTGATTGCCCTTCCATGTATGGTCTACTCGATGGACCTGACAGTGCTGAATTTAGCCATCCCGGAACTGAGTGCGGATCTGCATCCCAGCAGCGAACAACTCCTCTGGATCATGGATATCTATGGTTTCCTGGTAGCCGGTTTCCTTATTACCATGGGAAACCTGGGAGATCGTATCGGCAGAAGAAAACTCCTGCTGATTGGCGCCGCTTTTTTTGGCGCGGCCTCTTTACTGGCTGCCTTTGCCAACAGCGCCGAAACCCTGATTGCCGCCCGCGCTGTTTTAGGTATTGCAGGTGCTACCATTGCGCCTTCTACCCTTTCTTTAATCAGCAATATGTTCCAGGTGCCGGAAGAAAGAACCAAAGCGATTGGACTCTGGGCCTTGGGATATGCTGCCGGTGGTGCGCTCGGTCCGCTTGCCGGAGGGTTGCTCCTGCAATATTTCTGGTGGGGATCTGTTTTTCTCATTGCGATTCCCGTGATGCTTTTGCTCTTGATTACCGGTCCGATTTTGCTTCCTGAATTCAAAGATCCACAGGCGCGTAAACTTGATTTACGCAGCGCCTTTTTATCCTTAGCTGCTGTACTGCTGATCATTTTTGGCCTGAAGGAAATTGCAACCTATGGCATCAGTGGGGTTGCCATCGCATCCATACTGGCGGGTGCAGGTATTGGTCTTCTCTTTATCCAACGACAGGCTAAACTCGCAGATCCATTAATTGATATCGCCCTTTTTCGCATTCCCAGTTTCAGTAGTTCACTCACGTTATATGGCGTGGGTTGCTTTGTGATGTTTGGTTCCTTTTTTTACACCTATCAGTATATGCAACTGGTACTCGGACTCACACCCCTGGTTGCCGGCTTATGGGCACTGCCTTCTTTTGCAGGATTTATGTTGGGCGCCACACAGGGACCAAACCTCTTGAAACGATTATCACACGCACAACTAATGGCGCTTTGTTTGTTGTTGGCTACCATTGGCTTTAGCATCATTGCGCGACTCGATGCACAGAGCTCCGTACTATGGACAGTTGTGGCGATGTTCTTCACTTCCATCGGCTTTGCACCTGTTGTTACCATGGCTACGGATCTCGTTATTGGGTCCGCCCCACCTGAACGCGCAGGTGCTGCAAGCGCCATATCAGAAACCAGTGCCGAGTTCGGAGGCGCCACCGGCATGGCTGTTCTCGGCAGTTTGGGAACCGCGGTCTACCGGCAATACATGTTCAGTAAATCTTTTGAAGGAATACCAGCAACATCTGTGCAACAGGCCAGACAAACACTGGGTGCTGCCGTGAATGAAGCAAACAAGTTAGGAGCAGACGGAGCCAGTTTATTAACCGCCGCACAAAATGCTTTCATCAATGCCATGCATGTAAGCGCCTGGGTTAGTATTGGGATTTTATTTCTCCTGATTTGGCTGGCGCTGAGAACCTTGCCTGGCCGCGTTGCGCAGGTGAATCAAACCGTGTAAATTTTTTTGCTGCCAATTCCCCCTGCAACCAGATCTGTTCAATTTTGAGGATATTCCGCAGGGTCGGAAACAAGTGCATCAGTACAAGCAGGTAGGCTACTACATCCCCTGCTGTCAGGCTGCTTTTTGCCGCATCCCAACGTAGTATCAGCATTACAATTGCCAGCATTACATATAGCAGCAGCGGATTGAGTGCACGTAAAAAGCTTTTATGAAAATGATACGAACGCAGGATGTTCAGCAGTTTCGTTTCTTTCGCGCGATATTTTTTTTGAGACTCCCCGCTTGCTTCGGCTTCCTCCTCCAGCAGCGACCTGCTAACCTGATTGAATAAACTGCCCTGGCGTTTTCGTTTCTCCTCCCACACGTTTTTATAAGAATGATGGTACTGCCGTTGTATTAGATAAAACACGATTACCGATAAGAGGACAGTAATCGTCAGCACTGCATTCAGTGAATACAACACATACAATGCCATCGCGAAAAACAAAAGGTCCTTGGTCAGGCCAATCACCCCTTTCACCAGCCATTGCTGCATGTTCTTAGCTTCATTGCTATAAGCCAATAAAGCAGCTGAATGAGGTTGCTGTCCCGCTTGCTTTTGTGACAGGTGCTGCTCAAAGAGCTGCGACCGGAGTTGACTCACGAATCGTTCACCCAGGAGCGCAGCCTGGTATTGATGCAGCCAGCTAAAAACAAACCGTATCAGCAACAAACAAAAAAAGAAGATAAAAAAGGAAACCAGGTTTTCCGGCAGTCTGATCCCCAGGAGTTGAAGCGCTTTTGTTTTACCCCCTCCCGCTGAAAACACGATTTCCAGGTATTTTCCTATACTGAGCGGAACAATCAGCGCGAAATAGCTGGCAAGTAAACTGCATACCAGCAATGCGATGGTTTCCTTTTTGTGCTGCTTTATAAAAGCCCACCAAACGGGATTGGTTTGCATCTTGTTGTTGGATTAAGCGATGCTGCCAAGAGGTTCTTTAATCAACTGCAACAGTTCTCCTGCAGCCAGCTGGTCGATGGTGAAGATGGGCAGGTTGAGCTTGCTTTTTACTTCTTTGATGAGCAGCGGACTGGCTGTAAAGAGTCCACTCAGGGCGGCCGGATGTATATTCATTTCCTGCAAGGTTTTTACTCCCTGTACCGCAGAGAGGCTATCACCCGCGGAGAATACAACAGCATCTACCCCACTCATAAACCTGGATTGCGTGAGCAGCATTTCTGTTTCCCGCTGAAAGAGTCCGTCTGCAATTTCAATGACCACATAATCCAGCTCCCTGGCATTGATTTTCATGAGCAGGGTTTCATGAAGATCCAGTAATTCATCCAGCTCACATAAATACGTGGAAGGAAAGCCCATAGCGCTGAAATCAGTCACTACATCCGCACCGTTATCATAGTTAAGATCACAATCCTTCGTATATACAGTACCGGTGAGTTTAATAAATCCTGTTTTTAAGCCGTTTTTCTTCAGGCCACGTACCAGGTGTGCGGCGGTGGTTGTTTTACCACTATCCATCGACGAACCAATGGAGAGGATGATATTGGTCAGCGTTTGTGCAACACCGGTATACGGTAGCAGCTCTGGTTTCCTTACTTTTTTAGTATTGAGAATTTCTCCCCGGGCATCTACTGCATACCCGATTAGTTTCAATTGAGTAGGCCCGATGCTGGTGAATTTTTGATGCATGCTGTGAATAATCCCTACGGTTCCACCGGCTCCGAGTACCTGGTACTCCTGAAAATGATTCATTTCTACATACCCTTCAAATTGTCCGGTGGCATACCGGGTTCCAAAAGCGGCCATGATATGATCACCCGGATAAATCGCAGCATTTCGTTTATCTGCTCCCTGGATGGTTTTGTGTTTGCCAATACTGACTACTTCAAATACTGCTATGTCGCCAACAGTGGGATTATGAAAATGAACCAGGTCCTGATCTACGAGGTACTTATTTACATCGCGACAGATATAGGATTTTTTTATTCTCTTTTCCATATAGAGGCTTTTTTAAGGTGAAGATTTTTATTAGTTGAAGAGTGGATTTAAATTGATCTGTGCACTTAATCCGATGGTGTTGAAATTGTCAAAGGGTCTGAGGGTTCGGTTGCGTACCGGATCATAGACATTCATCTTTCTCGTGTCCGCACTCATAAAATTGAATTCCTGTTGCCGCATGTAGTAAAGGCTAAGATTGAGGTACTTATTCAGTTTTGAATTCAGGTTCAGGATGAGCCGGCTGCGATGTAACCCATCAGGAGGTTGCCTCGCAATCAGCTGTTTGGAATCATTGTAATACCGGATGGGATTACCGCCTATATTATAAAACAACTGATAGGTTACCGATGGCGAAAGGTTCAGAAAATCCAATCGCTTTCTTAGTCCCAGGCGCGTGGCGAAACCAATCCTGTGACGAAACCTGTTTTCATTTTGTGAATTGGTTTCCAGGCGGATGGAATTGGTCCAGTTTATTTTCTTCGTTAAGCGATACGTATGTGCTGCGCGAATGAATGCTCTTGTTCTTGTTTCTGCTGACGCCCCTCCTGTGAGAAATTGCAGGTTGCCGTATACATCCCAGCGTTTGCTTAGTTCGTATCTTAACTGCAACCCCGACTGGTAAAAGATATTGTTGAACTTGTTGTTCAAATCATAGGCACGCAGATGACTCGCCGTCAGATCCAATTTATCTGAAAGAGAAACAGCCACACTTATAGCATTTCTACTTTGCCACTGTGCTTGAGTTTGTAACCATGCGAAAGAAAAAAGCAGTGCTAATAGCAGCAGTATTGATTTCCTGGGTTTTGATCCGTATAACATAGGCTGTTTTGAATTGGTTGCCAAAACGGATCAGCATGTAACCGGGAAAGAAAAATTTAGATCAAATCGATTCATTCAGTCGATTCAACGACCTGTTTAAAGTTCTGACTGTAATGCCCAGGTAATTAGCGAGGTCATTTTTTGGTAGACGGATTTGTTCCTGTTTCAGTAATAAAAGCAATCGTTGTAGTGTTACCTCCGTTGTATTAGTTTGCTGAAAGGCTGCTTTCAGTGCAGTGTTTATCAATCGGATGGCTAAGGAGGCGACTACCAGTTCATTGAATTCCGGATCCTGTCTCATCAATTGTTGAAAATAGGTTTTATCTAATTTAAATAAAGCAACAGTCGACATTGTCTGAACCTCTGCTAAACTATAGCTATCCAGGATTGCTTCGATTTCACCTATTATCTCTCCCCTTCCAAGGAACTCCAATAAGTATGATTTTTGATTCGTTTGTTTTATTGAACATCGGCAAATTCCATCCTTTATAATATAAACAGCGTGTACCGCTTTATCCTGGTTAAGTAAGAAAAGATCTTTATTAAGTTCAAGATAGGACAGCCGCTTACTTTCTTCTCCGGTATTTAATAACCTGGAGATATAAGCCAATAGCTTATCGTTCTGCAGAATCATATGTGGGACAAATGTCCCGAAATATAGCATTCGTTCCATCTAATTTTGTAAGCAACTGGTAAATGAAAAAGATAAGCTTCCTGATATTAACAACCTTTTTGTTTCAAGGACCTGTTGTAGTGGGACAATCTTCCCTTGCCCTGATGCCCAAAGTAGAGTTACATCTTCACCTGGACTGCTCCCTAAGTTATGAGGTGGTAAAAATCCTCCAACCCGGTATTTCGTTCGACGACTATACGGCAAACTTTATCGCACCTTCAAAGTGTACCGATTTGGCGGATTATATCAAACGGGCTGTAAGTGGAGTTGAACTGATGCAGACCAAAGAATCACTTCAACTTGTTACCCTCGACCTGTTTAAACAGCTCAAGGCGGACAATATAGTATATGCTGAAATACGATTTGCTCCTTTACTGCATACAAACAAAGGCCTGTCTCCTGTTGAAGTGGTGGAGACAGTTTTATCCGCTATGAGAGAAGGAATACAAACCTATAATATAGAAGCAGGTTTGATTTTGTGTACACTACGCCATTTTTCAGAAAGTCAGAGTTTGGAAACAGCCAACCTGGTTCATAAATACCGAAATAAAGGTGTAGTGGGATTTGATATTGCGGCAGATGAAGCAGGCTTCCCTATAGATAATCATATACAAGCATTTCAATTAGTTAATAAGGCCGGTATACCCTGTACTGCTCATGCCGGAGAGGCTAAGGGTGCTGCAAGTGTTTGGGAAACCATGAAAAATTTGCGTCCAAAAAGAATTGGTCATGGTGTTAGAAGCATCGAAGATCCTAAGCTGATTGAGTATCTAAAGAAACAGGATATTCATTTAGAAATCTGTCCCACCAGTAATGTACAAACCAATATCTACCCACGCATACAGGATCATGTTGTGGACCAACTTTACGATAAGGGAGTATCTATCAGTATCAACACGGATGCGCGTACGATTTCTAATATTAGCCTTACTGAAGAATATACTACCCTTGCCAGGCAGTTCAATTGGGGATCGAAAGAATTTTTGAAGACTAACCTGGAAGCCATTCGTCACTCCTTTGCTTCTAAAGAAATTAAAGAAAGGATTGAAAACAAATTAAAAAATACAAAGTAATTTATTTTCTTAACTCATACATAAGTCCTGCCCTTTTCATCCGGATAAAAACTAAAAGCGGGATCAGATTGAATCACCTGTTTGGAATGCACTTCAACAGCAGATAAAGGCCCCCTGAATCCGGCACCGGTATCCACATTCCAGAGATTGGCTTTGTTCACCGGAGTACTGATATTATAATTGGTAGTGGGCGTATGACCGATATAAATTTCACTGAATAGTTTCAATCGCTTGGGATAAAAGATAGAATCTTTGGGGAGTTGCGGATCCAGCGCAAGCGCCAGTTCCCACAAGGTGCGATCCCAGGAATAATTACTGGAATAGGTTTCTTTAATCGGCCCGTGCATGGAAGCAAAGCCCGCGTGTATGTACAGTCGGTTATCTTCATCAATCCAGTACATGATGGTGCTGTTATAAAAGGATTGATGTTGTACTAATCTTTCCTTTGATATGTTTTTATAACTGTTAACTGTAGCTGCACCTTCGCCATCTATCCAGTCCTGTTTGGAAAGATTTCCATTCAACCATTCACTGCACCAGGTATCATGATTGCCCCGGATAAAAATGCAGTTGATGCTTGATTTGAGTTGAAGCAGATAATCCACCACTTCCGCAGATTGCGACCAGCCATCAACATAATCACCGAGAAAAATCAGCGTATCTTTTTCAGTAGGTTGTATGCGATCAATGAGTTGAACCAATGCTTTGTAGGCACCATGAATATCACCGATAACAAATGTCCTGTTCATACGAGTCATAAATTTTTTTAAAAAAAGTTTACCGCGTTATTGGTAATATCGAAAAAACTATACCATCTTTGCACTACAAATAAAATTACATGCAATCACGGAAACAACATATTGAAATACTAAACGGATTTACTCCAAGTGAGTATCGTACCGTTGCCGGGGCATGTATTGCTGTACACTTATAACAAGTTATAAAAATACTGAAATAGAAGCCCCGCCTGGATTGCGGGGCTTTTTTATTGGAAAAAAATGAAACGGGAGAAACAACATAGAAAATTTATCAGCTGGCAGAGTTGGCAGGATGCGAATAGCAATTGCCTCCGCATGCCAGTAGAAATAAATCGCAACCGATGGAGAGACTGTTGTATGAAGTAGATACTATCCATACAGGAGTAGAGAACCCGGTCGCGATAAACGACCGGGTTTTTTATTATGATTTAAACCAAAATGAAATGGAACAGTTATGGAGAAAATTAGACGGAACACGGATCCGCCTGCCGATAGAGGAAGAGATCCGAATGATGATCCTTCGTGAGCAAGCAGCGGGACATGAATTGAAATTATGCATCGGAACCGATAGCCAGGTAAAAGGTAAACACACGCAGTTTGCTACTGTGATTGCTGTGATCCGAAAAGGAAAAGGAGGGTTTATGTATATACTGCCCGAAAGCACGCAATGGAAGATGAGCATCAAACAAAGAATGTTACTGGAAGTATCCAAAAGCATTGATGCGGCGTATAGAATATGTGGTGTTTGCACGAAGTACAAGGTGGATATGGAATTGCATGCAGATATCAATACCAATCCGGGATTTAAAAGCAACGATGCTTTAAAAGAAGCGATGGGTTATATCATGGGGATGGGATTCGCATTCCGTGCAAAACCCCATGCGTTCGCAAGCTCCAGTTGTGCCAACAAACTGGTTCAATAAATAGGGTTCCCAAAGGGAAGAGGGGATCATCTGTTGCAAACAAACCAGGTGAGGGTATTTAGAGCCCCACAGTGCAGCCGTAGTAACGCGCTGTATGCTGTTGTTGTAATGGTGTTCATTCCCTTTTCGCTAAGTGTCGAAGGTTCGATTCCTTCCCCTCAAACGGTAGCTCAGTGGTAGAGCTTTAGCCCTTTTGCGCAGGTTCGAATCCTGCTCACGATTCAGATCGTGATAGTTCAGTGGTAGAACACAACACTTCGGATGTTGGAAAAAAGAAGTCCATCGCTTCTATAAAAAGATGACCATTTAAAAATCAGGAGAACAGCCGCTGGTTGGTAAAACAACTATCCGGTGTAGGCCAGCAGTGCTGGTCATTCCTTTCAGCAGTAGTTCACTTCAGTTGTTGCGAAGCATCCGACCTGCCGGATGATAGCAGCAAGCGAACTGTTCATACCTAAGAAAGGAATTACCAAACTCCGCTAAGCCGGATGGCTGTTCCCTGGTTTTTATCAACCAAAACAAAAAACCAAAACAATGAAACAAGTAAAAGTAAATGCCTACGAAGTAGGATTGGTATTCCGGAAAGGAGCTTTGCAAAAAGTATTGGAGCAAGGTACCTACTGGTTCTGGAAAGGAGAACAGGTATATGTATACGATACTACCAGGGAGTTCATCGCACCTGTTGAGTTGAACATTCTGTTAGCGAATGAACAACTGGCAGCGATGCTGGAATTGGTGGAAGTAAAAGATACGGAGCTGGTGTTGCAATATGTGAACGGCATCCTGAAGGCGGTATTAAAGGCCGGAAGATATACCTTCTGGAAAGGGCCCGTGAACTATGCTTTCGTAAAAGTGGATATCAGCAAAGTTGCTATCGATCCTGGTTTCGACCGGATGGTGTTAAACCACGCGTTGCTGGCGCCTTATGTGCGGACCTACACCATCGAGAACTATGAAAAAGGAGTCTTGTTCATGGATGGAAAGTTCGAAGGTTTCCTGGAAAGCGGGATCTATCATTGGTGGAAAAACCCTGTGGTGATCCAGGTGGCGAAAGTGGATACCAGGCAATTGCAGGTGGAGATCAACGGACAGGAAATTCTGACAAAGGATAAAGCTGCGTTGCGGTTAAACGCCTGGGCGCAATACAAAGTGCTTGATATCGAAAAAGCCTTGTTGCAGAACAAGGAATACGAACGGCAATTGTATATCAGCATCCAGCTGGTATTGCGGGAATATGTGGCAGGCTTCGGCTTCGATGAGTTGCTGGAGAAAAAAGAAGCCATCGCACCCTATATGCTGGAACGGATCAAAGACAAGGCGGAAGCACTGGGTGTGGAAGTCGTTGGATTCGGGATCCGGGATATCATCTTACCTGGCGATGTGAAAGAAATCATGAACCAGGTATTGGTGGCCGAAAAAAGGGCGCAGGCCAATACCATCATGAGACGGGAAGAAACCGCGAGCACCCGATCCTTGTTGAACACCGCGAAGCTGATGGAAGAAAACGCGATGTTATGGAAGCTGAAGGAGATGGAATACGTAGAAAAGATCGCGGAAAAAATCAGCACCATCACCGTGAATGGCAATGGCAAGCTGGTGGAACAGTTGAAAGAATTGTTCACGCCTAAATAAACAAAACCGGGACTGGCAGGATCAGTTCCGGTTTTTGATTATAATATTCTGAAAATGATTAAATAATTCAATCTCAGTATTTTTGTCCACCTTTTAAAAAGGTTAACTTTATCTATATGGAAAAGAAAATTCATCAGGGGAAAAACATTTCCCGGTTCCGTCAAATGCTTGGAATGAAACAAGATTTGCTGGCGTCAATAATGGGTGATGATTGGACCCAGTTGAAGATTTCCAGGTTAGAGGCAAAGAATGAAATTGAAGAAGGAATTTTGGATGAAGTGGCAAGAGCATTAAAGATACCGGTTGAAGCAATAAAGAACTTTGATGAAGAAACTGCCATAAGCATTGTTGCAAATACTTTTACAGATTTTAAAGACAATGCAGTTGCTTCCGCAATGAATTATTATCCTTCATTTAATCCAGTCGATAAAATTGTTGAGATATTAGAGCAGGCAAATAAAGAGAAGAACGAAGAAATTGCTTTTTTAAGAAAGGAAATAGAGGAACTAAAAAAAGCAAAAAAGTAAACCCACCTGGGCTGGGATCTGTATCACTTGTAGTTCAAAAGAAAGTGAATCTTTCAAAGCCGATCTCCCAACTAAAGAACTGATTTTAAAACTCCCTCCGTGAGCCGATTGAGCCGATTGAGCCGATTCAAGTGAATCGTAAGTGGATGATTATCTATTCATTAGCAGTTCAATACTGTAGGAAGCTCGAAGGAAGGTCGTAGGATCTCTGTAGGAAATGAAGAAATAAGAGGTCGTCATAACTTTTCGAATAAACGAATTCAAGCTTCAAAAATGTATATAAATCATTTAAAATCAATATATTAAGTTTTATTTTTGATTCTTCTCACACTTTTAAAAATGTTCCAATGAAAGGAAGTAGATCAGCTCAAATCCTCCAAAAATCAGCTCATCCCCGCAAATAATCGGCTCATCGGCTCAATCAATCGGCTCAGAAATCCGGACTTTCGCATTACTGAGGCCTGAATTAAGGGGTTTGAATTATGCTGGAAAACAAACTGGGTTAGAGGGTCTTGTAAAAATAAAGCAGCGCTTTAGATTTTATAAAGTTGAATTTTACTTTGCAACATATTAATAATCAGAATCATATCGAACAAGATAAGTTTAAGAGCGCGTTTGACGTTAGGATGAGGTTTGGATGAGGTTTCTATGAGGTAAGGAAGAGCTACCCCCTTTTTCAACTATTGTCCCTTTTGGTGAAAAGCTGTGGGCCTTTCCCTTTCCTATTCTATGGCAGTAAATAATTACTGATCGGAAAACAGTTGATATTATCTATCTGCTTGTAAGAGTCTGTACAATAGATCGCATCAATTCCTTCCAAAACAGGACCCTTGCTAAAGATCCCATGGCTGACAACAAGAATTACCTTGTTTGCTCCCAATGATTTCAACAGTTTGGCAGTACCAATAAAAGTTCCTCCTCCATCGCAGAGATCATCCACAATAAAGCAGAAGAAACCTTGCAGATTGGATGCGGTGGTTGTGAAGTTGGTAAGCGTTCCTGTTTTCACGTCTCTTTCTTTCATACACTCTACTACCTGATCGATACCGAGGTAATTAGCCAGCGAATGAATTTTTTTCAAGGCACCGGCATCCGGAGAAACGATACAATGTTTTTCAGCCGGATTAGTTTTCCAGTAATGTGCCAGAGCATCTTTTACAAAGGAGTGATTGTTCACAGCATAGGATCGGTTAAGCAGGGCCGTGCTCACTTCCGAATGCGGATCAAAAATCCGGATCTTCTTAAAATTGGCAGTGTTCAGCATACCGGCGATTACTTTTAATGTAAACGGTTCGCCATCTGTCATCACCCGATCCATCCTGGCTGCAAGCAGGTAACTGATATGCAATTCTATCTTTTCAAATTCATGATAATCCAGGATGTTTTTTATCAATAACACCAGCAACAGTTCATTAGCAGAGCTAATGCGCGAATAAATCGCAATAGGTGCTGCTTTATCCAGGGAATCAAGGGCAACCGGATTGATTTTTATATGAGGTTGGCCATCCGGAAAAACAATGCGTTCAAAGGGTACGGATGATTTTTCCGGATAGATAAGATTGATGGTATTCATGACAATTAGTTGTACAGTTGATCCAATAATTTTTTCCTGATATCAGCCAGCGATTGGTGAGCCACTAGTTTTCCATCTTTAAAGACAGTTTTTAACTCGCCGGTCTTTTCTTCTTCCCAGGAGCATTCATCTTTGACTTCAAGTTTGCCGGTGCTAGCATTGCGATACACTTGAAGTAAGCCCTTTGCTGATTTTTTAGTTCCATCATCTGTTTTGGGATCTTTAAAGATGGCTCTTCCTTCACCATTTACTTCCCCATACGTCGCCTTCATGGCAAAACCAAAGGTGTCGCGGGTCACGTATTCATAGGTAAAAGAGCCGATGCCAAGCACCACATTGTAGCTTGCAAAGCCTTTTTCCTTTAATCCATTTAGTATGCTGACTTGTCGGTCGGGTGTAATACTATCACCATAGATCAAACCGATATGCGGGTCGAGCAGACGATATCCCTTTTCAGTTATCGTACCACCAAATGTTTCCCAGAGACATTCAATTGCGCCTTTGAAAGCCGGACTGCCAGCTGGTGCATCCGGATCGCCAACAATAATTTTGACCGGGTCGCCGCTATCGGGACGAATAACCACTTTACCCTCGCGGGATAAAATAAGTTCTTTTAATGCTGGCAGAAAGGAGTTGATGACCTGCCAGAAATCCCAGGTATCACTAACAATAGAAACGATTCCGGTTGGATAGACCTCTTCAATTAGTCGCCGGAACGTGCCCAGTTCATCACCTTGTGTTCCCATACACATCACACTGTGTTCGGTAGCTGCAACTGAACCACCAATTAGCTCCTGCTCTGCGTTTGCACCGTAGTACTCTTCCAGGAAATCAATAGCAGGAATGGTATCGGTTCCGGAGAAAGACAAAAGGTGTGCAGCTCCGCTAAGTACTGCATCTTCAATACCACTCATACCCCTGAAAGAGAAATCGTGCCCTTGCCAGGGAATAAAACCTTTGTCAGCACCAATCGTTTCATCTGCGAAACGGGTAAAGGTTTTTAAATATTGATAGGCAGTAGTTGCAGAAGTGCAGGGTTTCCAGAGAACAGCACTCATAACGGTTTCCAACATATTGGTAAGCCAGAAAAATTCAGGTTGGGTGTTTCGGATCGTGAAAACCGGAACGCGCATGGGTACCAGGCTACCTTCAGGAACGGCTTTGATTTCCAGCGGCAGATAACCAAGGTCATGCAGGGCTTCAATATGATCATAGCTAATGCAATCCTTACCCAGGTAGTTATCAATTCTTCTTTTGTAGCTATTGACGATTTCGGATTTGGGTTGATTGAAGAAGCCATCATTGAACTGCCGAACCAGGTATTCCAGAATGAAATATTGAAGTCCGAAGAATACGATTTCCTGGATTTCGCTGTTCCTGGATTTACGGGGCGTGAGGTTGGAATATACCAGTGTAGTTCCTTCAGGGTACTGAAATTTGTGCCCCACTTTGTAGCCATCTTTAAGGATAAGGGGAGAGTAGTTCATGCTTTTGAATTGGGAGTGATGGATAGGTTAAATTGATTGGGATGAATTGCTTTATTAAAAATGTAGAGATCGGGATGTCGGTTTTGTGCGCCGGTTTTCTTTTGTCCGGTTGGAAGAATGATATGGGAGTCCAGGATCTTTCTTCTGAAATTTCTTCTGTCCAGTTTGGTATCCAGGACAGCTTCAAAGAGATGATGCAATTCCGGCAGGGTAAAGTCCTGGTCGAGCAGTTCAAATCCAACGGGGTGGTATAAAATCTTTGCCCGCAGGCGCTCTACTGATTTCCGGACAATGGCGGCGTGATCAAATCCGAGGGAAGGCAGGTCGGCAAGCGGAAACCATTTCACATCATTAGCCATTTTGCCGGCAGTGAGCTGGTAGTTTTCAGGATTGACGAGCGCAAAATAGGCTACGGAAATAACCCTGCCCCGGGGATCGCGGTCGGGTTCATCAAAGGAGTAGAGTTGTTCCAGGTAAATATTCGTGAGACCGAGTTTGGTTTCCAGGATACGCTGGCAGGTTTCCAGGAAACGTTCCTCGAGTTGGAGGAATGCTCCGGGCAGGGTCCATTGGTTTTTGAAAGGAGCTTCCTTCCGGTTCAGCAGCAATACCGAAAGGGCCTCCTTATCATAGCCAAATACCACCAGGTCTACGGCCAGCGACGGATTTTGGTAAGACGAAAATGCGGCGGTCACTGTATGCGTTATTATGACGCAAACAAAACACAATTAATTGGAATTGGCAAGTTTTGGGGAGGAATATTTATAAATGCGGGGAAAATTGGCAGTATTCACCGCAAATCATGCGGCGAATGGCTATTTACCTTGTTACTGGCATCCGAGGCCAGCAGGGTAGACTGCTGGGCCGGGCCCATTGAGTCCAGCAGTTAACTCTGGCCAGTGTATTGAAGAAAGCCAGCTTCTGAGAAAAACATGCCATTACCAGTTTGAATCCGCGCCAGCGATTGATGCTGAATAAACTCCTGGATGGTTTCGAAGGAATACAAAACAGCTCCAAATGGTCGAAGATTTAATAATCTAGGTGAATCCGCTATATTCATTGATCCAAATGCTAAGAAGTAAGAATGCTGAATTATTATTTTAAAGACTCCATTCAAAGCTTTCTAAAAAAAAGTACGGAAAAAATTATTGGTGCGATTACGATTTCAAATCAATTTGATTCCACTCAACTTCAAAATAAATCCTGGGAGCAACAAATTCCAATTCTAAAAAAAGCCCTTAGTGATTTTGATGGCTCTGTTTTCTTCGAATTTTCCATTCCCAGAATGGGTAAAAGAGTTGATTCAATAGTGATTATTGAAGGTGTAATTTTTGTAATTGAGTTTAAAGTGGGAGAACAAAAATACCTTCAACACCAAATTGAGCAGGTTTGGGATTATGCGCTTGATCTAAAGAACTTTCATAAGCCTAGTCATACTGCTGTCATTCTACCCATATTAGTTGCAACAGAAGCAAAAACATCATTTATTGAAACGGGATTCACTTCCCATAACGATAATCTTTTGCGTCCTGTAAAAACAAATATAGAAGGATTAAGAGATGCTATTTCTAATACTTTACATTCTTATAAATCATCAATTCAATTATCCAGTGATGATTTTGCAAATGGAACCTATTCACCAACTCCAACAATAATCGAAGCGGCTGTTTCACTTTATAATAATCATTCCGTTGACAATATAACAAGGAGTGATGCAGAAGTTAAAAATCTAACGTCTACTACGAATACTATTTCAACAATTATTGAGCTTGCAAAAAAGAATCACCAGAAAATAATTTGTTTTGTAACAGGTGTTCCCGGAGCAGGTAAGACACTGGTGGGATTGAATGTGGCTACTCAACATTTAGATAAAGAGAAAGGAAACTCTAGTGTTTATCTTTCAGGAAATGCCCCACTGGTTGCTATTCTTCAAGAGGCACTAGCAAGAGATCAGGTAATTAGAGAGCTGGATATAGGGAAAAGAATTACCAAAAAGGAAGCAAGGCAAGCTGTAAAATCATTTATTCAAATCATCCACCACTACCGGGATGAATACTTGAGAGATGCTAAAGCCCCCTTTGATCATGTTGCGATCTTTGATGAAGCACAAAGAGCTTGGGATAAGGAACAAACTGTCAAGTTTATGCGGCAGAAAAAGAACCAACATGATTTTGACTATTCTGAGCCAGAGTTTCTGATTTCCTGTTTGGATAGACATCCAGATTGGGCTGTTGTAATTTGTTTGGTTGGCGGAGGACAAGAAATCAATACTGGAGAAGCAGGAATATCAGAGTGGTTGAACGCTATAAAAAATACGTTTTCTAACTGGCAAGTATACATTTCTGATAAACTAACTGATTCTGAATATGCAGCTGAAACGGCAATAACACAACTTCAACATAACTGCTCGGTGACATTTAACCATGATTTACATCTTAGTGTATCCATGCGTTCTTTTAGGTCTGAAAATCTTTCTTTGTTTGTAAAAAATATCCTGGATTTGAATCATCAAGATGCTAAAGAGATACATGAAAAAATTCAGGATAAATATCCAATTGTGCTGACTCGAGATTTGTCGAAAGCAAAAAAATGGCTGAAGGAAAAAGCGCGGGGTAGTGAGCGCTATGGAATAATTGTTTCATCGCAAGCGCAAAGACTAAAACCCCTAGCTATTGATGTAAAGTCTCAAATCAATCCGGTGAATTGGTTTTTGGATGGAAAGGACGATGTTCGATCCTCCTACTATCTGGAAGATGTGGCTACGGAATTTCATGTACAGGGACTTGAATTGGATTGGGCTTGTGTTACTTGGGATGGAGATCTAAGATATGCGCATGACGGCTGGAAAACATTTGCATTTAAGGGAAGTAAGTGGCAAAACATTCACAACATTGAAAGAAAAAAATACCTGATTAATGCGTATCGTGTTTTACTTACAAGGGCAAGACAGGGCATGGTGATCGTAGTGCCGGAAGGAAATACTGAGGATCCAACCCGCAAAGCAGAATATTATGATGCTACTTTCAATTATTTGAAAAGTATTGGCATTAGATACCTTGAAAACTAGATTTAGGATATTTTAAGGCATAAAAAAAACCCAGCATTTGCTGGGCATTTTCCGTGGTGTGGGCCGGAATCGAACCGGCGACACAAGGATTTTCAGTCCTTTGCTCTACCAACTGAGCTACCGCACCATACTGACTGATTTATCATCAATCGGGACGCAAAAATAGGGGGATTTCAACAAAATACCTCGGGTTATCAACATTTTTTTTGGGAAGGAGGTTTTTATCGCTTGATCCACAGCTTCATCGTATGCGGCGCCGGCTCATCTCCACCAAAATATGGATACAACAAATACCCATTGATAGAACTGCTCGTTAGCCCCCGGCTCATGATGGTAGATACTCCCTTATACTGAAACTCATAGCCAACCGGACTCAACTTAATCAGCATCCTTGCCGTATCGCCAATCGCCACCTCCCCCAGCTTCACAAAACTGCGCTTGCCTTCCGCATAACAATAGGCAAACAACTCAATCTTCTCCTTCTTCCACCTCCAGCCCACCCGCGCACTGTTCTGATGATGCTTCACCCCATTGTCGCTGAAGCCCATCAGCTTGTTGATATCATCCTGGTTCCTGGGATTTTTGGTCTGGTACCGGCAGGTACTGTCGAATCGTACAGAAAAGGCAATAGAATCTCCTGTTACCTTTTCTATGGGATTCTCTGTTGCATAATGCGCGCCTGCCAATATGGTATAGGTTTTAAATCCGGCACCAACTGTTGCCCCTGTATTGGGTAGGGTTTCTTCGGATTCCTGCGTGGGGTTCTCCCCGGTTTTGCTGCAGGCAGTCCAACCAACCACCAGCAGCAAGAACCAAAGGGATTTTCTTATCTGTGTCATAAACGATATAGGGTACCGGCTCTTAACGCCATCCATTTTATGGATGGTATTCACAACCCCCAACATGGCCGCTTTCACGACTCATTTTTTACAGGATTCTACCTATACATGCAATACCAAAACCCGCTATCTTCATTGCCTAAACCAGCTCCGTGAATTTTTCTGAAGACCAGGTCCTTGCCCTTGCCCCCGATGATGCCTCACGTAAAGCCGGCAGCGCACTTGCGAGTCCGGGTAAATGGGTCTCCAAAGGCAAAAATGATCTCGCCCTCTGGGGTGAATGCCAGGGTAGTGGCAGCAAACCCTACCAGACCCAAATCGATCTGCAATCCATCGCCTTCAAATGCTCCTGCCCCAGCCGAAAATTTCCCTGCAAACATGGGATCGGCCTCCTCTTATTGAACAGCAGACAACCTGCGCTCTTCACCGACTCCGCCACCCCCGATTGGGTATCAGACTGGATTGGTAAACGCCAGGAAAAAGCAGTCCAGAAAGAAGCCGCCCCCGCCAAACCGGTTGATGAAGCGGCCCAGGCCAAACGCCAGCAGGCCCGCGAAGAAAGTATTGAACAGGGTATCGATGAACTGCTGACCTGGATGAAAGACCTGGTTCGAAACGGCATGCTTTCCCTGCCTGAAAAAGGTCCCGCTTTTATGGAAGAAATCAGTCGCAGGATGATTGATGCCAAAGCTCCCGGTCTCGCCAACCAGCTTCGCCAACTCAGCCAGATCAATCTCTACCAGGAGGGATGGCAATCCCGCTTCCTCGAACAACTTGCCCGGATCTACCTGATCGCCAAAGGTTTTCAACACCGGGAGGCTATCAACCCCTTGCTCAAAGAGGACCTCAGTACTGCTGTCGGGATCTCGATTTCACAGGAAGAACTAAAACAACAGTCCGGCATTACCGACCAGTGGCTGGTGATCGGCAAGCAGCTTCAGGAAGAAGATCAGTTCACCACCGATCGCAGCTGGTTATATGGCCTCCAGTCGGGTAAGTATGCCCTGGTGCTGCAGTTTATTGTACGCGGACAAGGACTTCAATTCTCTCTTTCAACCGGCATGCTGCTCCAGGCTGAACTGGTTTATTTCCCCTCCGCAGCTCCCCTGCGGGCGCTTATAAAATCACAGCAACCCATCAAAGAAAGGCCACCCATCAAGGGTTTCAGCGGATGGCAGGAACAACTGCAACACCGGGCAAACTCCTTTGCAAGGCTGCCTTTTCAGTTGGAGATGCCAGCCCTGGTACACCAGCTTCGCCCGGTTCAATACCAGGGTGCCTGGTGCCTGCAGGACCAGGAAAATCGCCTGATGTCCCTGCCCGATGGCTATCCTGCGCTCTGGAAATTACTGGCCCTGAGTGGAGGGGCGCCCCTGGACCTGGCCATTGTGCAGAAAGAAGACAGGGTAGAACCTCTTAGCGCTTTTTATCAACAGGAATTCATTGCTCTATAAATCCGTCGCATGAACAGCTGGAATCAATTGCTTCAAAACGCCCTGATCGGCACAGAAAAAAAACCGCCTGAACCGGCTGCCCTTAGCACCGATGAGGAGCTGGTCCCTGCCCTGCAATCCATTGCTGGAAATACTGACCTGGATGCGGAAGAACAATTGCTGCAGGCTACGGCCCTGCTGTTTAATTTTCGGCAAGCCGGACAAACAGCCCAGGAACTCAAAGAAATGGAGTACTCCATCGCGGAAGCAGAAACCCTTCCGTATTGTTCGGCTGCTGCAAAGGATACCCTGCGCGAATTGTTTGAATACCAGGCACTGGGACTTTTTTATTATTGGATAAGGCATTGCGCTGCAGCTAAACGGATTGCTCCCCCGGAGCTGGTACCCCTGCTGCTGCAACTGGCTGCTAAAAATCCGGAACTGCGTGATCCCATTCGGGTGATCACCGGTAAGCGGGGTGAATGGCTGGCGCAACTCAATCCCGATTGGCAGGAGAGCAAAAGCCTGAGTCTGGAAGAGAGCTGGGAACAGGGTACTACCGACCAACGCGTAGCAGCACTCCGGCAACAACGAATGGAAAATCCAGAGATCTCCCGTTTATGGTTAACCGAAAGCTGGAGCAAGGAAGCCGCCGCCGTAAAACAAAAACTACTTGAAGCCTTTGATACTGCCTTAAGCGATGCGGATCTGCCTTTCCTGGAATCCTGTCTGAAAGATAAAAGCCAGAAAGTGCAGCAACAGGTGCTGGAACTGATCAGACAAATTCCGGAATCGGAGCTGGTTAGTGCCTATGCGCAGGTGGTTCGTTCTTCTCTGGTTATCCGAAAAGAAAAAACCCTGCTGGGCTTGTCTTCAAAACTTAGCTGGGAAGTTAAAACGCCGGTTGAGATCCACCCGGACTGGCGCAAGCAGGGACTCGAAACCGTTAGTAATTCCAAAGAGTTTACAGATGAGGAATACATCCTGTTTCAACTGCTGCACTGGGTGCCTCCTACCCTGCTGAATGAACTATCCGGATTGGGTACGATTGAGCTGATACAGGCACTACAAAAGGAGAAACTCAAACAATGGCTGCCGGCCATCGCGTCAGCAGCTGTGCGGTTTCGAAACCAGGACTGGATCAACACCCTGGCCGAGCAGTCCGATAGTTTTTTACCGGTACTCATTGTCGCATTGCCGCCTGCTAAACAGGATGCCTATGCGAAAACCTGGTTTACAGGAAAGGAGGAGTTCTTTATTCCGGTGTTTGTAAACAGGGAAACCGAATGGCCGGCTCCTTTGGCCCGCCAACTCATGAATTATACTGCTGCTAACCCCTATCAATACACGAAATCTTTTTACCAGCAGCTCATGCACCTGCTTCCTCTCGAAGGAGCCTCCTGGTTGGATCAGTTCGATCCCCCGGAAGGATATCAACGACACTACTGGCAATCGATTAAAGAAGAAATCCAACCTCTTTTTGACCTTAAAAAACGCATTCAACAATCATTTAACGCCTAACTATATGTCCACCATTTTACGTCAACATGCTGAACAGCTTTTCGCCGAAGAACTGGAAGCCCTGCAAAAAACAGATAGCGGTAAACGTCCGGCTAACTGGAAACTGAGTCCACAGGCCGTGGTTACCTACCTGATGGGAGGCAAACTCTCCAATGGTTTTGAAGTGAGTCCGAAGTACATCGGGCAACGCCGCCTGATGGAAATTGCAGTTGCCACCTTAACAACAGATCGCGCCTTGCTGCTCTATGGATTACCGGGCACGGCGAAAAGCTGGGTCAGTGAACACCTGGCTGCTGCTATCAGTGGCGATAGTACCCTGATCATCCAGGGCACAGCAGGTACCAGTGAGGAATCCATCCGCTATGGTTGGAACTACGCAAAGTTGCTGGCGGAAGGACCATCTGAGAGAGCCCTGGTGGAAACACCAGTGATCCGGGGCATGAAAGATGGTAAGCTGGTGCGCATGGAGGAACTTACACGTATCGGCGCTGATGTACAGGATACCCTGATCACGATTCTCTCAGAGAAATCCTTGCCGATTCCGGAATTGAATACTGAAGTGCAGGCCGTGCGTGGTTTTAATATCATCGCGACAGCCAACAACCGCGATAAAGGCGTGAATGATTTATCAAGTGCGCTCAAACGAAGATTCAATACAGTGATTCTTCCGGTACCCGATAGCATGGAAGAGGAAATTGATATCGTGCGCAGAAGAGTGGAAAGCTTTGAGAAGATCATGGAACTGCCGGCGGAAAAACCTGCCCTGCAGGAGATTCGTAGAATCGTAACCATCTTCCGCGAATTGAGAAATGGGCTTACCCTCGATGGAAAAACCAAACTGAAATCACCCAGTGGTACCCTTAGTACCGCGGAGGCTATTTCGGTGGTGAACAATGGCCTCGCGATGGCGGGTTATTTTGGTGATGGCCAGCTTAAGGCGGCCGACCTGGCTGCCGGTATCCAGGGGGCAGTGGTGAAAGATCCCGTGCAGGATCAGTTGGTTTGGCGGGAATACCTGGAGACCGTCATTAAAACCCGCGAGGACTGGAAAGATGTGTATCGTGCTTGCAGAGATTTATCCTGATCAACATGGCAGTACATTTATTAGGCATACGACATCATGGTCCGGGTTCCGCGCGTAATGTGCAGCAATACCTGGAGGCACTGAAACCGGATATTGTGCTTGTGGAAGGTCCGCCTGAAGCGGATGAGTTGCTCCGTTATACTGATCATGCTGAATTGAAACCTCCTGTTGCCATACTGGTTTATCAAACGGATGCATTGCAACAGGCGGTGTATTATCCTTTTGCTGAATTCTCCCCGGAATGGCAGGCCATTCACTATGCGAAAAAAGCGGGTATACCTGTCCGTTTTATGGACCTGCCCCTGACGCATGTGATGGCAATCAAGGAAGATGAAGTGGAGCGCAAAACCAGGAGCCCGCTGCAGGAATTGGCTGCTGCAGCTGGCTTTGAGCAGGAAGATCGCTGGTGGGAGATCCTGATCGAACACCGGCAGGAGCATGATTCGGTTTTTGAAGCTGTGCAGGAAGCGATGACAGCTCTTCGGGAGGAGCAGCCTACGCCCTCCGAAAAAATGGAACAATTGCGGGAAGCGTGGATGCGTAAACTCATCCGCCAGGCAGAGAAGGAAATGTATACCGAAATTGCGGTGATCTGTGGTGCCTGGCATGTGCCGGCCCTGGCCAATATGCCGAAACAGAAAGAGGACAATGAATTGCTGAAAGGATTGCCGAAAGTGAAAGTGGAAACCACCTGGATTCCCTGGACCTACGATCGCTTGAGCCTCTATTCCGGTTATGGCGCAGGGATTGAATCACCGGGCTGGTATGATCATGTCTGGAATCATCCCACCGATGATGGAACCTTGTGGTTATCCAAAGTGGCGCGCCTCTTCAGAGAACACCAGCGCGATGTATCTGTAGCGCATGTGATTGAATCAGTGCGACTGGCAACTACCCTGGCTTCCCTGCGCAACCTGTCTAAAGCAGGATTAACCGAATTGAATGAAGCCACGCTCAGTGTCTTCTGTAATGGGGAGGAAATACTGATGCAATTGATCCGGGAACAGTTAACCGTGAGTAACCGAATTGGTACGGTTCCGGATGAGATACCCAAGCCACCCCTGCAGGTAGATATTGAAAAGATCCAAAAGCGATTGCGCCTGCCCGCGAGTGCCGACTGGAAAGATTATATGCTGGATCTCCGCAAGGAAAATGACCTGGAGCGGAGTATCTTTTTGCATCGGCTGGAATTGCTGGGCATACCATGGGGACAAAAAAGCCTGGTTAGCGGAAAGGGAACCTTTAAAGAACAGTGGCGCCTGCAATGGGATCCCTCTTTCATTCTTTACATTATTGAAAAAGGCGTTTGGGGCAATACGTTAGAGGAAGCCTGTAATGCCTGGCTCGTTCATCGCTGTAAGGAGGAAAAATCACTGCAGGCCATTGCCGGATTGATGGAGCAGGTGATACCTGCAGACCTGAGTGGCGCTGCGAATGCCATCGCGGAGCGTATTCAAAACCTGGCTGCTGCCACCAATGATATCATTGAACTGGTAGCTGTTTTACCCGGATTGGCGCGTATCATCCGGTATGGAAATGTACGTAAGACAGATGCAGCACTGGTAAGGTATATTGTAGAGAGTATGATCACCAGGATCTGTATCGGCTTGCCCCTTGCCTGCGCGGGAATTGATGAAGAGACCACGCGCAAACTCACGGACGATTGCAACAGCATCAATCACAGCATTCATTTATTACAGGAACCGGAATATGTGCAGGAATGGCATGTCTGCCTGGAAAAGATCACCTGGATGCAGCAGGCCGCCCCCATGATGCGGGGATTTTCCACCCGGCAATTGATGGATGCGAAAAAACTGGAAAAGGAAACCCTGAACCGCTTGTTCTATAGTAGTTTGAGTCGCGCCTTGCCGGTTGCCGATACGGCCGCCTGGCTGGAAGGGTTTTTACAGGGAAGTGGCACCTTGTTATTGCTGGATGAAAATCTCTGGGGCATTGTACACGAATGGGTGCAGCAGATTCCGGAAGAAGATTTCGTTCAGGCCTTGCCGTTACTACGAAGAACATTTAGTCAGTTTACCCCTGCGGAAAGAAGAAAACTGGGAGAGAAACTGAAGCAGGGAGGAAAGCCCGGTGTTTTGATGAAGGAAGCAGTTGCAGGAATCAATCGCGAAGCCGGTAAACAGGCTATACCGGTGGTGATGGAATTATTGGGATATCCTAAAACAAGTTAAGATGGAGGAAGCAATTAGAAGGTGGCGCCTGATACTGGGCGGAGATCAAAATGATGGTACCGGTTTTTCATTAACCGGTGTCGATCTTCAAATGGATAAAACACTGAGCGCCCTGTATGATAGTGAACGCAGTGCGGGACTAGGACCTTCTTCACCCAATGTGAACCGATGGCTGGGTGATATCCGGACTTTTTTTCCAAGTTCAGTAGTACAGGTAATGCAGCGGGACGCCTTGCAACGCCTCAACCTTACGCAACTCTTGTTTGAGAAGGAAATGCTGGAGAATGTGGAGGCGGATGTACACCTGGTGGCCACCTTGTTAACACTGAGCAGGGTGATTCCGGATAAAACAAAAGACACCGCGCGCCAGGTTGTAAGAAAAGTAGTGGAAGAATTATTGCGCAAGCTCTCGAGTCCGATGCAACAGGCGATCCAGGGGAGTTTGAACAGAAGTATCCGAAATACGAGACCCAGGCATGCTGAAATCAACTGGCATGCCACTATTCAAAAGAACCTGAAGCATTATCAGCCCGAGTATAAAACCATCATCCCGGAGCAGCGTATCGGGTATGGCCGCAAACGATCTGCGTTGAAAGATGTAGTGCTTTGCCTGGATCAATCCGGTTCCATGGGTACCTCAGTTGTTTACTCCGGAATTTTTGGATCTGTGATGGCCTCGATTCCTGCTATCAAAACAAAGATGGTGGTGTTTGATACGGCGGTGGTGGATCTGACTGAAGAGCTGGAGGATCCGGTGGATCTGTTGTTTGGTGTGCAGTTGGGAGGAGGTACGGATATCCAGCTGGCATTGGGTTATTGTCAGCAAATCATAACGCGCCCCCTGGATACGGTGCTGGTACTGATAACCGATTTGTATGAAGGGGGATCAGATGAACCCATGCGCAAAAAAGCTGCCGAGCTGGTGGCGGCAGGGGTGCAGGTGATTGTATTATTGGCATTGAATGATGATGGCGCTCCCGGTTATGATCATGCGAATGCGGCTTACCTGGCTTCATTGGGCATTCCGGTTTTTGCCTGTACGCCGGATAAATTTCCGGATCTGATGGCACAGGCCCTGAGCAAGCAGGACATTGGTCAATGGGCTGCGAAAGAAGACTTAGTACTAAAGCGATAACAATTCCAGGATACTCACTGTAAGGGCGTGAATGCCACCTTTCAAGGTTGGCTCCAGATCAGGTGCAAAGCGGGGAGAATGCAGGGAGGGTAATTCCAGTTTTCCTTCTGAGGCAGCCTGCTTTCTGGCAGGTGCTACCGTACCCATCCATAAAATATAGGACGGGATTTTTGATGCCTGCTGGCCATAGACGCCAAAATCCTCACCAATCATAACAGGAGCAACACTGGTGAATGAGCTTTCTCCCAGTTTGCGTTTCAGGTTGGTGCGAAGGCGCTCTCCTAGAGCAGGATCATTATAAACAGAGGGAATCGACATATCCAGTAAATCGTATACGGGTAAACGTGAGCTGTCGAGTCCGGCTGCAAGGGCCAGGTTATTTCCAATTGTTTTGATGCGGTCAAAGATGAGATGGCGCGATTCGCTACTAAAAGAACGGATAGTCAGCCTGAGCTCCACCTTATCCGGGATGATATTTCCTACAGTACCACCCTGGATGGCACCTACTGTTACAACTGCATTTTCAGTAGTGGGCAGGTTCCTGCTGACAACAGTTTGTAGTGCCAGCACATATTGAGCCGCCAACACTACCGGATCGATGGCTTTGTTGGGCACAGCTCCATGTCCGCCTTTTCCAAACACCGTGATGTTCAGCATATCCACTGCCGCCATGGAATAACCATCGCAGAAGCCTGCTTGTCCAGCTACCAGCTCTGCATGATCATGTATCGCTAATTGGGCCGTGGGTTTTGGCAGTTTTGCAAAATTGGGTGCGGCAACTACTTTTTTAGCACCCTGACCGGTTTCCTCGGCAGATTGTGCCAGAAAGACCAGGGTACCCGACCATTGGGAACGCATCGCACTAAGAACTTTTGCAATACCCAGCCAGCTGGTCATATGCAGATCATGCCCACATGCATGCATAGCCGAAGAGGTACTTGCAAAAGGCAGGTTGGTTAATTCTTTGAGGGGCAATCCGTCCATATCGGTGCGGTAAAGAATAACCGGACCTTTTCCATTTTTCAACACTGCAGCGAAACTGTGATAACCCAGTGAGTCGATGATTTCCCAGCCCATTGTTTTCATTTCCTGTTTGAGAAAGGCGGCCGTGTTAACTTCCTGTGTGCTGAGCTCCGGATTGGCATGCAGGTGTTGATAGGTTTTGGTTAGCCAGGGGAGTTGCTCCTGAATCAGTGCGGGTATAGTTGTTTTTTGAGCAGTTGCGTTTATGTTGTAACTGCAGATCAGCAGTAGTAGGAGGAGAATTCGATTCATAGTTTCTGTGCTCTTTCAAAAATACGCCCTCAGGATTTCTTAAAAGAATCAAAATAAGTTGGTGAGCTGAGCAAAATCAGGCTGTTTTAATTGTTATTAGAGGGCACATGAAGTAGTTTGCAAGGAACCAAAAGCATTGGATATGAAAATCAGAATTGAGTCTCCATCGCACAAAATCAGCCCGTCGCTGAAGACTTTTATTACTGAGAAAACCACTGCACTGGAGCGTTTTTACAAAGACATCCAGGAAGTGGAAGTGACCCTGGTTAATGAGGTGAAGGGTTCCAAAGAAGTGGTGCTGTGTACCCTGAACATTCGGGTACCGGGTAAAGATGAATATGTGAAAGGCAAATCATCCATTTTTGAAGATGCGGTATTGAAGGCACTGGATGCTGCCAAGCGTCGTTTGCGTATTCGCAAGACACAATTGCAGAATGCCAGAAAGAAAAAGGTGCCGAATCGTACCTTGAATAAGGCCTGATGGACACGGCCGTTTGGTCATGCCATGGGTGTCGTATCAACAGTAACCTGGTTATCGAGTGGGTGGCTTTGGCAAAGAAGTACAAAGCCATCCTTAACCATGTCTTCGCTCAGGATGAAATTGTTTTTCATGTATACCTGTCCTTCCAGTAATTTGGCTGTACAAATGCCGCAGGTTCCATTTTTACAGGAATAAGGAAGTGGTATTCTGTCTTCAAGAGCAGCCTCCAGTATTGTTTTGCCGGGAATCACATCCAGTAGATTGGTTTGTTCATAGTGATGAAGCAGTACTTCTAACGGACTCTCCGGTAAGGTTATAGAACTATTCACCATTTCAGTGGGATTAAAATACTCCATATAGATGGAACGTTGAGGGATTTGTAGGGATAGCAAGGTAGCATCTGCCAGGCGAATGAACTCAATGGGGCCACAAATGTAGAAGGCTGCTTGTAATAGATGCGTTCCAATTTGATTTTTAAGGAGTTTCTTTAACGTGAGTTTATTCAGCCGTTCAAAAATTGTTTTTTGCTGTGGCTGATTGGCAGCTTTTTCTCCGGTAATAACATGCCAGATTACCAACCGGTCTTGGTGTGCTGCTTCCAATCTCTCCAATTGCTGGCTAAAAATGGTACCCTGTTTTGTTTTATTGCTATATATGAGAAGGATGCGTAAGCCGGTAGTTTTCAGCAGGTGCGTCAGTATTGAAAACAGGGGACTAATTCCACTACCTGCACCAATCAGAACAATGTACTCCTGGTTAAGGGCATGCTCATCCAAACAGAACGTACCAAATGGGCCGGATACCTGCCAACTGCTTATTTTTTCTGCATGCTCAACCAGGTATTTACTGACAAATCCATTTGGAACTTCTTTTACAGTAATGGCAGGGTAGGGATCAGTTGTCTGGGAATTATTAAATGAATACGAGCGAACAACCGGTACTCCATGTACGGTAAGATGAATATTGATAAACTGACCTGGCAGAAAGCTAAAATTCGTATCGTTCGGATTAAACCGGATCGTTATACTTTGACTTGTTTCTCTAATGATACCTGCCGTCATCCAGGTATAGGTTGGAATAACACTTGACATAAGAAAGATTTAATGGTGGATAGTTATAAAAATGGTTAGGCATTTTGATAACCTAACCATTACTTCAACAACCATAACCACTCATCCAGTTTTAACTCAGCGATTCTGCTTTGTATCCGGCATCATAAACAGCCTTGATCACATCTTCTTTTGCAATATTCTTTTCATTCACGATTGTTAATACTTTTCTGGTATCGGTAACATCTACCTCCCAATTGTCTTCACCAACTGCTTCATTCAAAAACGGAGTAGCTTTTTCAATACATCCGGAACATTTGATGGTTGTTTTGAATTTCAACGTTTCCATGGTTTTTCTATTTAAATCTTTTAGTGAGTATAATTCTCTTAAATGTCTGACACAAAGGTAGGATGGCCTTGTAAGGCGATTGTTATACAATTACTACTATAAAGTGTAATATTTTATGATAGACCGAATTGGAGGAAGTTGATTGAAATAGTATAAATAATATATGCTTGGATATAAAAAAGGGCAGTTGTATCCGGTCTAAGTTTGCCTGCTTAAATATTTCAAAGTGAATAATAGGAATATATATGTTTTCAAAATTGGAAGGTTCGGATTGTTGACTCTTTTCCTTTTATCCAGTAATATTTCTACAGGATACCTGCCCAATTTTAAAGCAAAACAGTATTCACCTCCTTCAGCACACCCGGTAAATCATAAAATAGAATATGGTTACTCATCAGATGATATTGGGTTTTTGCAATATTTAAACCTTATCCTTTAAAAAAAGCCTCACCATCATGTGAGGCTTTTTTATGCTTTGAATAATATAACTAAGAAAGGATATAGTATAATATGAAAGGGTTCCGCCAATGATAGCTTTGTATTATAAAAAATGATCAAATGCACAAGCTAAATGTAATACAAACCTTCACTGTAATAGGTATCTTATTTACAGTAATTGGATGTGGTTCTGGAACATCAGCAAATAAGCAAGAGGAGACACCAGCCCCTGTTCCGGCTTCCTCGCTTCCGGTAGATGTAACTATTGCCAAAAAATTGCAGTTAAACGAAGTAGAAACCATTGCAGGTTCAATCGTTCCTAACCGGACAGTTGACATCATGAGTGAGTTGTCCAGAAAAGTTACACAGGTTTATTTTAAAGATGGGTCGAGTGTAAATAGGGGACAACTACTTTATAAGCTGGATGATGCAGACATACTTGCGAGAATGGGTCAGGTAAAGGCGGAGTTGAATCTGGCAAGAATCAGCGAAAACCGGCTGAGGGAATTATTGAAAACTGAAACAGTACGTCAGGAAGAATACGATATAGCATTATCAAAGCTTCAGTCACTTGAAGCTGCTATGAATATAGTACAGGTAGAGTTATCAAAAACAGTCATTCATGCGCCATTTGATGGCATAGTAGGCATTTCCAAAGTATTTAAAGGAACATTGGTAAGTCCGGGAATGCCAATGGTTACTTTGGTTGAAAGGGCCAATACAAAAATAGAGTTTACTGTTCCAGAAAAGTACATATCCCTTGTAAAAAATGGCAAACGCATACGTTTTCAAACAGAAACAAGTGCCAAGCCAATTCATGCAATTATTACTTCAGCTGAAGCAAATCTGAATGAATCATCCAGGACTATAAAAGTTCTGGCGCTTATTGAATCAAACAAAGAGGACATCAGGGCAGGAATGTCTGCTAAAATATTCTTTACTACATCGGAAGAACATGAAAGGGCAATTTTAATTCCTACTGAAGCATTAATTCCGGGGGGAACAGGTTATAATGTTTTCCTGGTTAAGGAGGGTAAGACAAAATTGAGTCCGGTTAAAGTTGAGAACCGTACAGACCAGGAGGTAAGAATTACGGATGGAATTGCGGAAGGTGATACCGTGATGATCAGTAATATGCTTCGTGCAGGAGACAATATGCCTGTTTCAATTGCAGGCATTAAATAATTCCAAGTAAAATATAATTTTATGAGTTTACCTTCTTTAAGTATTAAGAAGCCGGTACTTGCTGCAGTATTTTCTGCACTTATAGTGATAGCAGGTATCGTTGGTTGGAGATTTCTTGGAGTCAGGGAATTTCCATTAACAGAACCACCGGTCATTTCTGTAGTAACGTTTTATCCAGGTGCCAGTCCGGATGTTATTGCCTCAAAAATCACCAAACCAATTGAAGAGGCAATTGCAGAGGCAAATGGAGTAAGAACTATTTCATCTGAATCAAGGGAACAGGTAAGTGTAATTTCTGTTGAGTTTACCAGGGATATAGATTTGGAGGATGCGTTAAATGATGTACGTGATAAGGTTTCAAAATCAAAGAACCAAATTCCGGCGGATGTAGATCCTCCTATTGTGGAAAAGTCAACCTCTCCTGATAACCTGGTAGCTTTTCTGGAAGTGGAAAGTGATACGAAGGATATCAAAGAGGTTAGCCACCTTGCCTCTACGGTAATTAAGGATCGTATGCAATCTATTCCTGGTATTCAACGGGTAGCTATTGTTGGAGAACATAAATATGCCATGCGTCTTCGATTTGATCCTGTAAAATTATCAGCGTATCAGTTAACGCCTGAAGATATTCGGATTGCTCTGGCCAAGGAGAATATTGATTTACCTTCTGGAAGAATCGAAGGTGCTGCCAACGAATTAAGTGTACGCACATTGGGCAGACTAAGCACAGCTGCGGATTTTAATGAAATGATTATTAAAGAAGTCAATGGCTCAGTGATCAGGTTAAAAGATATTGGCTTTGCTGAATTGGGAGAGCTTAATGAAAGGAATGCAATTATCAATGAAACTGGGGGCAAGAATACTACTGGAGTTGGGGTAGCCATTCAGATTCAACGCGGCGCAAATGCCATCGAAGTTGTTGATGAGTTCTATAAAAGACTGGACCAGCTAAAAAAGGAAATATCTTCTGAATACCGGTTGATTGTTGGATTTGATTTTACCAAGCCGGTAAGAGAGTCTATCAAAGAAGTAGAAGAAACCCTGCTTATTGCATTCGGGCTGGTTGTAATAATCATCTTTCTGTTTTTAAGGGACTGGAGATCTACCATAATACCAGTAATTGCGATCCCGGTTTCAATATTATCGGCCTTCTTCATTATGTACATAGCAGGGTTTTCTATTAATGTACTGACGCTACTGGGTTTGGTACTGGCGATAGGATTAGTAGTTGATGATGCCATTGTTGTATTGGAGAACATCTATAAGAAAGTGGAGGAAGGGATGAATCCGATCCAGGCTGCATTTGCAGGAAGCAAGGAAATTTATTTTGCGGTTATTTCTACCACCATCACCTTGGCGGCAGTATTTATGCCGATCATTTTTATGGGTGGAATAAGTGGACAACTGTTTAAAGAATTTGCAATAGTAGTATCAGGCTCAGTGCTTGTATCAGCATTTGTTGCCCTGACCCTATCACCCATGCTTAGTGCTTATTTGCTTAAAAAACAGGAAAATCACAATTGGCTATACAGAACTACAGAGCCATTTTTTCTCTGGTTGAATCAGGGCTATGCTAACTGGTTAAAAGCTTTTATGCGGTACCGCTGGTTGGCATTTGTTTTTCTGATCGGAACCGCGGCTTTGATATATTTTGTTGGTAAAAAATTACCCTCTGAACTGGCTCCAATTGAAGACCGGAGTAATATGAGTTTGATTGCTATCGCGCCTGAAGGTGTTTCTTTCGAGAAAATGAAACAAAACATGATCCAGGTCGGCAAGTATGTAAATGATTCAACGGATGGGCTTTATCAAACCTATTCCATGGTGGCCATTTCTTTTATTCCTGCACCAGCTCCAACAAGTTTTGCAGTTCAATCAATCTATTTGAAAGATCCGAAGGAAAGAAAGAAAAGCATACAGGAATTATACAATCAATATGGAATGGCCTCCGCAAATTTCAGAGATATATTGTTATTCCCTTATCTACCCCCAACAATCGGTACCAGATATGGTGGTGGTATGCCGGTTCAGTTTGTTTTACAGGCACCTGGTCTTGATAGTTTATCAGCGGTTTTGCCAGCTTTTCTGAATGCTGCAAGACAGAGTAAAAAGCTAATGTTCGTAGATGCTGACCTCAAGATTAACAAACCAGAAATAAAAATCAACATAGATCGTAAAAAGGCTGCCTTGATGGGGGTATCAATACAAGAAGTGGCAAGAGCCCTCCAATTGTCCTTTTCAGGTCAGCGGTATGGATATTTTTTATTAAACGATCGGCAATACGAAGTAATTGGTCAGGTTGAAAAAAACAAGAGAGATGATATCAGTGATCTTAGGTCTGTTTATGTGCGTTCATCAAATGGACAAATGATATCGGTAGATAATCTTGTTACAGTTGATGAAGGAATTAGTCCGGCTGCTATCTATAGGTATGACCAGTACACTTCTGCCACCATTTCCGCTGGTTTGGCTCCGGGAGTAAGTTTAGCGGATGGTATTCAGGAGATGAATAGAATCAAAGAAGAAGTATTGGGTAAAAATTTTAAAACAAGTTTGGCTGGCCAATCGAGAGACTACGAAGAAAGCCAGGGGAATATCAGTTTTACGCTGATACTGGCCTTGCTGCTGATTTATATGATCCTGGCTGCTCAATTTGAAAGCCTGCGGGACCCACTGATCATTATGTTAACAGTACCAATGGCCATCACTGGAGCCTTGCTCAGCCTGTATTGGTTTGATCAGAGCCTGAATGTCTTTAGTCAGATTGGAATTATTACGTTGATAGGTCTTATAACAAAAAATGGAATTCTGATTGTTGAATTTGCCAATCATTTAAAACAAACGGGAATGTCTAGAATTGAAGCAGCTACCCATGCTGCAGAACAACGTTTCCGACCAATTTTAATGACTTCCCTGGCTATGATATTTGGTGCGCTTCCCATTGCTCTAACAAATAATAGCAGACAATCACTTGGAATTGTAATTACAGGAGGACTTGTATTTGCTGGAATACTTACTCTGTTTATTATTCCTGCCATTTATTCCTATTTCTCTGCAGTAAAAACGAAAGTAGCTGTTGAAGAAATTGATTCCAATCTTACCACCGACATCTCTTAAAATATATTTTTATGAAATACGCTTATTATATAATAAGTTCCCTCTTCCTTTTGATTTTAAACGGACCTGGTTTAAATGCTCAGGTAAGAACGCTCAGTTTACAGGAATCCTTGAATTTAGCAGCCAAGGGAAATCGCCAGCTACAAATTAAAGTGCTGGAAAGTAAAAAAGCGGCCGAATTTAAAATGGAAGCAGAAAGTAATACTAAACTTTCAGTAACCCTCAATAGTAGTTACCAGGTTTATACTGAACGCCCGGTAATTTATCTCCGGAATGAATCACTTGATCCTAAGATTCAGGATACTAGGTTTGGAGGTCGGTATGCATTTGACGCAACTGTATTGGCACATCTGCCAATTTATAATCCGGCTGTTCAGAATAATATACGATTGGCTGAAATCAACTATGATTTAAGTAAGTTAAACAGCAAAGTAGCCGAGGAGGAAATTGCCTTTGAAATTGCTACCACCTATTTTATCATACTTTATCAGAAAGAACAGATTAATGTGTTGAAGCAAAGCCTGCATCGAAATGAAATGGCGTTAAAGGACTCCCGTTCCTTATTTTTTCAGGGAAAAAATTTAAAAACAGATACACTGAGTAATTTTATCTCCATACAGAGTATTTTAGCTTCTATTTCATCGTTACAGAACAACATTCAGGTGTTATCGATTCAAATGAAGAATCTTATGGGTTTGGATGACAGTTTACAGATCGAGTGTATTGACAGCCTTCTTTTAGTTGAAATTCCTACTACAAAAACTGAAATGGATAATGTAATAGCAATCGAAAACAGAAAGGATTTCCAGGTTCAGACTAAATTAATTGAAAAGAGTAAACAGGAATTAAAATTTTCACGGTCACTATTTAAACCTCAGATTTCATTTATCGGCCAATACCAGGTACAAAATCAGGCAGATAATTTAAAATTTTGGAATTACAGCTTACCGAGAACATCTTTTGCTGGGGTTCGTTTAAGTGTTCCTGTTTATTCGGGTGGCAAAATGAAAAGTAAAGAAAGACAGGGTTTAATCAGTATAAATCAACATGAATTGGCGCTTGAGGATTTGAAGAATAAAATAAGCACTGAAGTAGTTTCTCTTAAGTTGAACTTGAAAGAGGCGTATACACAATTGTCTATTCAAAAACAAAGAACAGAAGCTGCCCAAATTAACTATTCTATGATGAACGATCGATACCGAAACGGGCTAGGAAATCGGCTTGAGTTGACGGATGCTGAGTTAGGAATTACAAATGCAAAACTTCAGGAGCTATTGTGGAAGTATAATATAAGACTGGTAGATCTTCGTATTAGAAAAGCAGTTGGTTTGCTGGAATTAAAGTGAGTAACTTTTGAATGATTGTTGAGGGTAGGTTTTATTAAAAACCTGCCCTTTTTTACTGCTTGCAACTGTATAAATCTTTCATGCTTTAGTATAAGTAACCAGGCTCCTGCCAAATTTAGTTTCGTGTAAAAAAACATGAACACATCAATTAAAACGGATACCTATTATAAGAATAGGTGGTCTTCTCTATTTTTACTATGCGCAGCACAATTTCTCGTTATTATGGATACCTCTATTATAGGGGTTGCATTACCTGCCATAAAAGAGGAGCTTAATTATACACAAAATGGCTTACAATGGATTTTTAATTCCTATGTAGTTGCATTTGGATCCCTTTTATTATTAGGCGGCAAGCTGTCAGATATTTATGGTGCACGCAGAATCTTTATTATTGGCTTTTGGATCCTGTTGATTGCTTCTATGATTGCTGGAATCTCCTCCACTTCTACTCATTTGAATATTTCAAGATTTCTGCAGGGTGTTGGTTCTGCGCTTATTGCACCATCGGCTATGACTTTGCTTATGTCTACGTTTACAGATCCGAAAGAACTTGGTAAAGCTTTTGGATTTTGGGGCGCATCTGCTGCAGCAGGGGGATCAGCGGGCGTTTTCTTAGGTGGAATAATTACTGAATGGCTTGATTGGCGATGGGTTTTCTTTGTGAACATCCCAATTGCAGCCTTTGTGTTGTTTTTCTCTAAGCGCTATTTGCAATCGGGTCGTACAGCTATCGGCAATGTTGATTGGGTGGGTGCTGTACTATCTACCGGTGGGTTGATTAGTTTGGTATATGCAATTGTTTCTGCTGAATCCAATGGTTGGACTTCTCTTGCCACTGTAGGAACTTTTGTACTCTCAGTTTTACTTTTTATGATATTCGTGAGGGTGCAGAAAAATACGAAGGAGCCATTATTACCGTTGCCTATTTTTAAAACAACCAATCTTACTGCCGGAAACCTGATTACCGGATTACTTGCTGGAGCCTGGATTCCACTCTGGTTTTTTGTAAATCTATATTTACAACAAATTTTAGGTTTAAATCCATTTTATAGCGGTATTGCCTTATTACCTATGACCATTACAATTATGATAATAATGGTCGGATTAAGTGGAAAACTGATTCAGAAATTTGGGTTTAAGCAGAATTTGTTTGTTGGATTAGTAGTTCTAACCATTTCACTACTGTTGTTTAGCACGGCTACTACATCTGGAAAATTTATGACCGATGTATTACCGGCTTCTATTTTAGGTGCTCTGGGTATGTCTTTGGCCTATATTCCGGCAACTATGGCATCCATATCAGGTGCAAAACAGGAGGATGCTGGACTTGCATCTGGAATAGTGAATACCAGCTACCAGGTAGGATCTGCCTTAGGGTTAGCGCTGGCTGTTGTTTTATCAGGATATAAAACAAATAGTGCTTTAATGCAAGGTGTAAATGAGACAGAAGCATTAAATGCAGGTTTTAGTTATGCATTTTTGTTTGCTGCTTTACTTAGTGCAATTGGTGGAGTACTTTCTATTATGAAAATAAAAACAGCTAAGTAAAAGTCCTGCCCATTTGATTTAATCCAGATATAAAAAAGGAAAGCTGCCCTTATTGGACAGCTTTCCTTTTTTATACCTGCCAGTTACTACTACAATGATGAATATTTCAACCTCAGACTGTTTGCGACTACACTTACTGAACTAAGTGCCATGGCTGCTCCTGCTATCATCGGATCCAGTAAAAAGCCGTTAACCGGATAAAGAACACCTGCAGCAATAGGAATCCCAATTACATTGTAAATAAATGCCCAGAACAGATTCTGACGGATGGCCCTTACCGTTTTACCAGAAAGTTTGAGGGCTTTCGGAATGCTGTTTAGGTCAGAACTGATCAGGGTAATTTTGGCCACATCCATCGCAATATCAGAACCTTTACCCATGGCAATACTTACATCCGCAGTAGCCAACGCATGACTGTCGTTGATGCCATCTCCAACCATTGCCACCACAGTGCCTTTTTTCTGTAGTTCTTTTACAAAAGCCGCTTTATCCGCTGGCATTACCTCTGCTTTGTAATTTTTAATGCCTACTTCCCTTGCTATCGCAGCAGCAGTATGAATGTTATCCCCTGTTAACATGTACACCTCAATGCCGGCTGTTTGAAGTTTTTTGATCGCCAGTGCAGAGCTTTCTTTGATTTTGTCCGTTATGGAAACAATCGCAAGAAGGTCCTGCTGATTGGTAAAGAGAATGACGGTTTTGGCAGCTTCCTGCATGCGGCTGATTTCAGCCTTTAAAGCATTGGGTAGTGTTATCCCATTCTTTTCCAGTAATCGAAGATTTCCGACATAATAAGTTTCACCTTGGTAAGTTGCTTGTATACCCAGACCAGTTAGACTTTCCACCTTCTCAACTGCCACGGGTGTTATTCCCTGTTCTTCCATATGTCGAACTACGGCATCTGCAAGAGGATGTTCTGAGGATTTTTCTATTGATAAAAGAATTTGCTCAAGCATTTTTTGATTCGCCCTGTTTTCAGCAAATAGTAACTGCTCCACCGTTGGTTTTCCTTCTGTAATGGTTCCGGTTTTATCCAGCACCACAGCATTCACTTTATGCGCCAGTTCCAGGCTTTCCGCATCCTTTATAAGAATGTTATTTTCAGCTCCTTTGCCAACTCCAACCATAATGGCCGTTGGGGTTGCTAATCCTAATGCACATGGACAGGCAATTACCAGTACGGTTACAGCAGTTAATAGCGCATGTGTCAATGCATTTTCACCTCCCAAAACCATCCAGGAAAGAAATGTGAGAAGTGCGATCCCAATAACTATTGGTACAAATATGCCGGCTATTTTATCCACCAGTTTTTGTACGGGTGCTTTTGAACCCTGCGCTTCCTGTACCATTCTGATAATCTGTGCCAGTATGGTGTCCGCACCTACTTTTTGGGCTTCAAACTGGAAGGAGCCCTTCTGATTGATAGTACCAGCAAATACTTTTTCACGGGCTGATTTTAAAACAGGAACCGGTTCACCACTAATCATACTTTCATCAACATAGGATTCTCCGGTTACTACCTCCCCATCCACAGGAATTTTTTCACCTGGTTTAACCAATACTTTTTCTCCGACTTTTAATTGCAGGATAGGTATTTCAGTAAAGGATCCATCGCTTTTAACGAGCGTTACTGTTTTTGGTTGCAATCCCATTAATTTTTTCAGTGCAGAAGAAGTGTTTGATTTGGCTTTCTCTTCCAGCAGTTTACCGAGTGAAATGAAGGCGATTACTACCGCCGCTGCTTCAAAGTATACATGTGCATGTAAGCCCTGGTTATGCCAGAATTGAGGATAGATGGTTGTAAATGTGCTGAATATCCAGGCAACCCCGGTACTTAATGCAACCAGGGTATCCATATTGGCTTTCTTGTTTCTTGCCTGCTTCCAGGCGTTCACGAAGAAATGACCACCAAAATAGAAAACCACTGGCGTAGAAAGAACCATCATGATCCAGTTACCATAGGGCATATCCATAAAAAACATACCGATGATTACAATTGGCAACGATAGAACAGAAGACCAAAGGGTTCTTTTTTTAACCCGCTGATAGTGTTTTTGCTGAGCAGCTTCTTTGATATCATCCTGGTTTTCTGTATCGATTACCAGGTCATATCCAATGGACCGAACGGTCTGTTGAAATTGATCGGGACCAGTTAATGCCGGGTTATAGGAAACCCAGGCAGACTGATTGGCAAAATTTACGCCCGCATCTGCTACGCCCTCTACAGATTTCAACATGGATTCTACACTTACTGCACAGGCAGCACAAGTCATTTCCAGGACTGGAAAACTGGCTTTTACTATTTTTTTATCTTGTTTGCTGTCGGTGGATTTAATTGCTATCGTGTTCATAATAATTCTGTTGGAATGAAGGAATGATTACCGACTTTTTTTTCTCTGAAAAAAGAAGGGTTCAATCCGGTGGTATCTTTAAATTGTTTGGATAAATGTGCCGTGCTACTATAACCAAGCCGAAATGCAATATCAGAGAGACTGTTTTTGCTATATGCCATCAACTCTTTGATTTTATCAATCCGGTATTGTTTGATGTAGTTTTCAATGGTTGTATTCTCCAGGGAGGAAAAAAGTTTGCTGACCTGATCATATGGTTTGCCAACATTAGTTTCCACCAAATCAGAGAACCTGAAATTGTAAGGGAAATGAAAATCACCTGAATATACTTCCGCTACCAACTGCTTCACTTTTCGGACCAATAGATCCTGCTTATCATCCAGCACGAACAATCCTACCTGGTCCAACCGCTTTTTAAGTGAAAGCATTTCTGCCGGATGAATTGGGTTCTCCATATGAACGACACCCAACTCTACGACTTTTGGCTCAATATGTAATGAGCTTAACTGGTCACGAACAGTGCTAATGCACCGCTGGCAAACCATCCCTTTTATAATAAGTTGTTGTTTCATGTCCTGAACAATTTGATAGAGCAAAGTTCAGGACTGTAGAATCAGTAATTGTTATACAATAAGTAGAGCGGCTTATAAAATTATCTGCCTACCTGATCGAGGGGTTTACGCTTATTTTCTTTCAGTTTTTTGAAATGGCTGGGTGTTAATCCGGTAACTTTTTTAAACTGCAAGGAGAGATGCTGTACACTGCTATATCCCAGGTTATCAGCAATTTCACTTAAGGAAAGTTCGTCGTACAATAACAATTCCTTTACTCTTTCTATGCGTTGCGCAATGATATATTTTTCAATGGTGATTCCTTCAATACTTGAAAAGAGTGAGGACAGGTAATGATACTCCAAATTGAGACGCTCTGATAGCAGGACGGAGAGTTTGGTGTTCAGCTCAACCTGATCTTTTCCTCTGATAAGTTGAAGAATAATCGTTTTGATTTTTGTAACGATGGCTGATTTTCGGTCGTCCAGTATTTCGAATCCTAATTTTTCGATCGAACTGCGGAAGGCATCCAGGTTGGCTTTATCTGGTTCAGATTTTAAATGGACCTCACCCAGTTGAATATGATTGTAAGGAATCTGATATCTATCCAACTCCTGCCGGATCGCCATCACGCATCGGTCACAAACCATATTTTTAATAAATAGGTGCTTTTCCATAGTTACAAATGTAAATCATAGTATTTTAGAATCATGCTTAAGATCGATGCACATCATCATATATGGGAGTACGACCCGGTTCAACATGCCTGGATTGATGACTCTATGGCTGTAATTCAACGAAGTTTTACTCCTGCAGATATGGAACCATTGTTGCAGGAAGCCGGGATCGATGGAACGGTTTTGGTGCAGGTAAACCAGAACCTGCGGGAGAATATGGTGTTCACTTCTGCCGCTGAAGCAAATCCTTTTATCAAAGGTGTTGTAGGATGGGTGGATTTACTGGCGGCTGATCTGGAAGACCAGTTGGATGAATTGAGAGACTTACCCAAGCTGAAAGGATTCCGGCATATTGCCCAGGCCGAGCCTGCTGATTACTTATCGCGTTCGGAAGTAGTCAGAGGCATTCGGCAATTGGGCAAGTATGGGTTTACGTATGATATACTGATCAAACCTCACCAAATGGAAGCGGCTGTTGAGTTGGTAAAAATCTGTCCGGCGCAGCCCTTCGTGCTTGATCATATCGCAAAGCCTTATATCAAATCAGGTGAGATCGATGCCTGGCGCAAGCTGATGTATACGCTGGGCGCGATGGACAACTGCTACTGCAAAATCTCCGGTATAATTACAGAAGCCGACTGGCATAGCTGGACACCAGAACAGATTCGTCCCTACCTGGATGTGGCGCTGGAGGCATTCGGATCGCGGCGACTGATGTTTGGCAGCGACTGGCCGGTATGTCTGGTTGCAGGATCCTATCGGGATGTAGTGAATCTGGCTGCTGATTATGTACAGAACTTGAGTGTACAGGAGCAGCAGGATTTCTGGGGTGGTAATGCTACTCGCTTTTACGGACTCTAATCGCGAATCAGTAATTCCTTTATTTTATTGGATAAGAAATGCGCAAAGGGTGGGTCGACATCTGATAGGATGATGACATTGTAGCCGGATTGCAGGTAGATATTGAGTTCGGTACAAACTTTTATGAAGCCACCACTATGACCGATAATATGTTCTTTCCCGATCTGAGCATGTTCAGAGCCTAAGCCGTATTCTTCGTTAAAGGTGAAGGTTAATAATTCTGTGTTACTCTTTTTACTGAGCAGTTTTTCTGTGCGCAAGGCATCAGCAAATTTGTTGAGATCATCAACGGTGGATACACCGCCGCCGGAACCATTTGGCACATTGGTATGGTTCATTTGAGCGGGAGTAAAAATTGCCTGCTTAAGATATTCTTCATAGGGTTGTTTGGTGATTGTGCTGATCAGGATACCGAGCCATGCAAAACCGTTATTGCTATACTGCCATTGTGTACCGGGTGTAAAACGCAGTTTATCTGCTTCCAGAATGGGCAGGAAATCCAGATCTGTTTTCAATGTGGATTTAAGCTGATGATATTCCGGTTGTTCAAAAAAATCACCCAACCCGCTACTATGGGTAAGCAGTTGCCGGATAGTGAGAAGACGGATTGCCGGATTTTTAATGAAGGGCAGGTGTTTGGCGAGGCTGTCATCCAGCGAAAGTTTACCCTGGTCGCGCAATTGGAGAATGGCAGTAGCAGCGAAGATTTTGCTGAGAGAGGCGAGGCCATAGCTGGTTGTGTTGCCAATCTTTTTATGATAGATAGTTGCTGGTCCCTTTGTGATAAGTATTTCCCCGGAAAAGGGTTGCAGTTTTTGACTAAGATAGTTATCAAGTTGTTCCTGGATGGATTCATTGGTCAGCTTGCCTTTTTGAATCAGTTCGGTACTGAAGCGATGCGGCTGCAGGGTTCTGTCTTTGAATTGCCCAGTTGAGTTGGCATAGATCCTTATTTTCCACCAGGCATCAAATTGCTGGTCTTTAACAAGAAGTTGTATACTACTGTCGGAAAGGGATTGTGAATGCATAGCTTGCACAGGACCAACCATTCTGCAACCATTTTTGAAGCCCTGTATTTTTCGGGACTTTGCGGCTGCATCCAACTGTGTCCCTGTCATCCATTGCTGGTACTGCAGGGTATCGGTATTGTTATGAGCTGTTATATACGATTGAGCCAGGTTTTCCAATGAGCTTTCAGTGGTTGCCGTTTGAGCGAAACTGTTGATGAGGGTACAAAGGCATAGAGCCAGAGCCAGGATCTTTTTCATGATAAGATTTGAGTATGATAAAAATTTCTGACTGGTATGACTACAATCAGTTGGATTGGGTTACGCATCAAGTTATCATGCCATAAAAAAATCGTAACTTTTTATTTCACAAAATCAGCGGTATGAAAAAGAAAACAACGAATTGTTTACAGTATGCCATCTGGATTGATTTACAAAAAGCGGTGATCGCCTGTAAAGATGAAGAAGGAAAAGTAAGTACGGAATCAGTCCAGTCTGAAATTGATACCCGGGTTCGGTTTGATGGGGAAGGATCCAATAAGAACCGATTGTTTGGGGCAACCTTGAACCAGGAGAAACATGCGCAGAATAAATTGCAGCAACAGCGCAAAGCGTTTTTGAAATCGGTAGTGGGAAAAATGAATAAAGTGGAGTCGGTGATCATATTAGGGCCGGCGGATACCAAATATGAATTGCATAAGGAGATGGAAAAGAAGAAAGCGTTTTCCAGTATTCCGGTGCAGGTAAAATCAGCGGATAAGATGAAGATACATGAGATCAAGGCAGTATTAAATCCCGCTCCTCCTCCCCGTTCCATTGCCCGAATGCCAAGAGCAAAGTAATTCTTTTGATACGGGTACAATATGTACCAGTTCTTCATTCACAGCCTGGTAACCGAAATCGTAACAGATATAAAACGGTGCCGGGCTGTTTGCATGTTGTACTTCGGTATGGTATTGAAACTGAAATCCTTTATATAGTAAAACAGCAGCAGGGAAGGTTGCTGTTTCGCCTGCCATTTCAAACAGTTCAGCCAGGATCGCCCGGTTTTTTCTTAATACGTAATTGATCGTTTTGATCAGGTGAGCGGTGGAATGATCCTGTTGGTTGTTGAAAGCATTTCGACAGCTGGTATCGCAGAATTTTTTATCGGATCTGCCACGAAGAGGATCCTTGCACCACAAGCAATAGCGGGTTGGTTCTGTAAAACTCATACGTTTTTTTGAACAAGATAACCGCTCGCTTTTTGCACCACAAGCGTTTAATAACGGTTTTCTTTTGTTTTAATCACTTACCATTCTTTTGCTGGCATTTCTTTCATCCATATTTACAGAGTTAACGGCGCCGAAAATTTTAATTGAATAACCAGGCGGATGAAACATCCGCATAAACAATGAGTCATGAGTGAAAAGAACAATCGTGTATTCCTGATCGGTCATTTGGGAGCTGATCCGGAAATGAAGGAAACGACTACAGGCAAGAAAGTTGCGCATATGAAATTGGCAACCAATGATACGTATCAGACGACCCAAGGGGAAAAAGTTACTGAAACGCAGTGGCATAACCTGGTTGCCTGGGGCAAGCTGGCGGATAAAGTGGAGCAGGAGCTGCAGAAAGGATCAGAAGTATCCATTGAGGGCAAGATTTCCTATCGCAGTTATGTAGATAAGGAAGGGCTGAAGCGCTATGTTACAGAGATAACCGTGCTGGAACTGAGTCTGATTCGCCAGGCGAAAAAGGCGGAGGTCTGATTGGTGGTGATACTATGTCTGAATGCGTGAGCTATTCAGACATAGTATCTTATCTGTAGATTTACAGCGATGACTACGAGGGATCTGACAAACAAGCCATTGGATTTGGCCTTGCGCTTTATACTGCATACCAACCGATCTGTATTTCTAACGGGACGGGCAGGCACAGGAAAGACAAGTTTTCTGAAGACCATCCGGGAACAATGCACAAAAAAAATGGCCGTGGTTGCACCAACCGGTGTGGCTGCCATCAATGCTGGTGGAGTAACTATGCATACTTTTTTCCAGCTGCCGTTGGGTGCCTATGTTCCGGTGGGTCCTATTCCCGATACAGGCGAACAGTTATTTAATAACAGGGCCAGTATGTTGCGGAATCTTCGGATTGCACACTCAAAAAAAGAATTATTCCAGGAGCTGGAATTGCTGGTAATTGATGAAGTAAGTATGGTCCGTTCAGATCTGCTGGATGCAGTGGATGCGGTTTTGCGATTTATTCGAAAAAAACCACAACAGCCATTTGGGGGTGTGCAGGTTTTGTTTATTGGTGATCTCTGGCAGTTACCACCAGTAGTTTCTGAAAAGGAATGGGTTCACCTGAAAGAACATTATAACAGTCCGTTTTTCTTTGATGCACAGGTTATAAAAGAGGCCAATCCTTTTCTGATAGAGTTAAAGAAGATTTATCGTCAGACAGACCAGGAGTTTATTGAATTGCTGAATAAGATTCGAAATAACCTGATGGATCAGATTGCATGGCATGCCCTTCATGCGCATTACCAGCCAGGGTTTCAACCTGAACCTGGCAAATATTATATAACACTGAGTACCCATAACAGTCGCGCGGATGCAATTAACCAGCAGGAACTAAACCGCCTGAGTGGAGAAGTCTTTCGATACGAAGCAGAGATTACCGGTGATTTTGGTGAGAAGGCGTATCCGGCGGAAGAAGTATTGGAATTGAAGCTGGGTGCGCAGGTAATGTTCATTAAAAATGACAAAGGTGAATTCCGTCGTTTTTACAATGGGAAAATTGGAGTGATTGAATCATTGGAAGATGAGCAGATCGAAGTGCGCTTCCCTGAAGAAGACTATTCCATCATCCTTGAAAAGGAGACCTGGAGAAATATTCGGTATAAGCTGGATAAGGCAAAAGATAAAATTGATGAAGAAGAATTAGGGACGTTCTCTCAGTATCCAATTAGGCTGGCCTGGGCGATTACGATTCATAAAAGCCAGGGACTGACATTTGACAGGGCAATTGTAGATGCGGGAGCAGCCTTTGCACCGGGGCAGGTATATGTTGCACTCAGCAGGTTAACCGGCCTGGAGGGACTGGTATTAAAGACCCGTATTCCGATGGCAGCAATCCAGACAGATGAACGGGTGGTTACCTATACCAAGGTGGAATTTCCTGAAGATGAGTTGGAGCAGGCATTGAAAGAGGCTGAAGCTGCTTATGTGAACGACTACTTTTTGCGCTGCTTTAAATTGGAAGGATTGGAAGCATTAACGGATGACTGGTTCCAGGAGATTGAAAAGAAAAACAGTGTATCCAAATACAAGATGCTGGAGGCTTATCAGCAACTTAATGGAAAACTGCAGATTGTGCAGCAGGTAGCCAATAAAACAGCGCATCATTTTTCCCTTCAGTTTGAAAAGGGAGCCGCCATGGATCGGGATTATTTACTTCAAAGAACCAAAGATGCGGTTCATTATTTCAATGGATTGTTTGGAGAACTGGAGCTCTTGGTGGAAGCACATGCAACTGCAATGAAAAAAGAACCGCGACTCACCAAATACCAGCGGGAATTGAGAAATCTGTCAGAAGCGATCCGGATAAGATATCAAAAATTGAAGCAGTCTGTAGATATTGCTACCGCTCTCCAGCAGGGTTTAGCTACTTCGACAATAAGTGAGCTCATTCAACAATTGAATCTGCAAAAAGCAGAATTGGAGGATACCATGGTTCCAGCTAATCAACTTGCTGATGAGGGACCGAAAGTTTCTTCAAAAGTGGAAACCAAAAGAAACACTAATCCCGGTCAAAAGAAGGAAACAGGCAGTTCTTACCGTGAGAGTATTTCATTGTGTAAGGAGGGTAGGTCAATCACAGAAATTGCAGCGGAGCGACATCTTGCTTATTCTACTATAGAAGGCCACCTGGTAAGAGGAATCCAGGAAGGTGAATTGGAGCCGGATTTACTGGTAAAAGAGCAGGTAAGATCTTTGGTGCTGGCAGGAAAGGAAGCACTGGGTTCAAGCCAGTTAGGACCACTTAAGGAATACTTGGGTGAGTCGATTTCATATACTGAAATCAAGGCGGCGCTGGCGTATGGAAGAAGGGGGGAAGGGAAGAAAGTAGGAATGGAAGAGGAGACAAAGGAGACCGGAGACAAAGGATACGGGAGAATGCCAGATGGAGAAAGGGAAGAAAGGAAATAGGAAGAATGGAAACAAAGGAAACAAAGGAGACGGAAGAAAGGGAGAATGGAAGATGGAGAAAGCACGGCGGAAAAATAATTTTGGAATGTTATTCTAAATCGTATATTTGCGATATACTTTGATAATGAAAGGAGGCCTATGGCCTTTTTCTTTCCCTTGATTCATCGTATAAAAACGATAAAGTATGGCGATCAATAAAAAAGAAGCGTTTTCACAGGAAGAACAGGCACTGGCTACGATGGCTAAAGCACTGGCTCACCCCGCCCGGATTGCAATTTTAAAAGAACTGGCTAAACGCAATGAATGTATCTGCGGAGAACTGGTAGATGTGCTGCCTTTGGCACAAAGCACTGTTTCTCAACATCTCCGGGAACTCAAGGAGGCTGGATTAATCGCGGGAACAATCGACGGACCAAAGAGTTGCTATTGCATCAATGAATCCGCCTTTAGAAAAGCAATTGATTCCTTCTCCTCCTTTTTTAAAGACATCGAAACCCGCCAGAAAACAGCCGGCTGCTGCAGTTAGTACAGTTGCGATTTATGCGTAATAATTCAATCAAGCATATCTATAAACAATTAAAACTTTCATCATATGCAAACAGAAAACGAGTTGAAATCCCTGGTTCGCGAACGCTATAGCGCCATCGCAGAACAGTCCACTCTTGAAAATGCTTCCTCCTGCTGCGGCGCTACCAGTTCCTGCTGCGGAGACGAAGTTTACTCTATCATGGCCGATGATTATACACAACTAAAAGGTTATGCACCGGATGCCGACCTGGGTTTAGGTTGCGGCTTACCTACCGCTTTCGCTCAGATCAAAGAAGGCGATACTGTGATCGACCTGGGAAGTGGGGCCGGTAACGATTGTTTTGTCGCCCGCTCGGCTGTTGGAGAAAAAGGCAAAGTGATCGGTATCGATTTCACTGAAAAAATGATTGAAAAAGCGCGTGCAAATGCTGATAAATTAGGTTTCAATAATGTTGAATTCAGACTGGGTGATATTGAGCAAATGCCGGTTGCAGGCAATACGGCCGATGTTGTTGTCAGCAATTGTGTGCTGAACCTTGTTCCCAACAAACCAGCAGTCTTTAAAGAAATCTTCCGCGTTTTAAAACCCGGTGCTCATTTCTCTATTTCGGATATCGTACTCGACGGACAGCTCCCTGAAAAATGGAAAGCTATTGCTGAGCTGTATGCTGGTTGTGTGAGTGGTTCCATCCAGCAATCCGATTACCTGAACCATATTCAAGAAGCAGGTTTTAAAAACATCAAGCTTCAAAAAGAAAAGCTGATCACCATTCCGGAAGAGATTCTGAAAAACTACCTGAGTGAGGAAGAAATCATCGAATACAAGACCGGAAAAGTTGCCATTAAAAGTATTACGGTCTATGCAGAAAAACCAGCCGCCTGCTGTGAACCAGGCAGTGGTTGTTGTTAATCTCATCGCGCAAAACAAGGATTGCAAACATGAATCAGGATATTAAAATCAACAAGGCGGAGCCAGAAGCGTATGCAACTGTGGTCGCATTATTGAGAGCTGCCGGATTGCCAACTGAAGATCTTAAAAGAGACCTGGAAAATTTCTGGATCGCGGATGCAACAGGTATTGCAATCGGAGTAATTGGCATGGATCTGTATACTCCTTATGGATTACTGCGCTCTATGACGGTTTTACCGGAATACAGAAATAAGGGAATTGCAAGTCGCCTGGTGGATCAGGTAGAGCAACTGGCAAAAAAGCTATTATTGTCTGAGCTCTACCTGATTACCAATACTGCCGAATCCTATTTCAGTAAAAAAGGTTTTCAACTAATTACGAAAGCCGAATTACCGGATTCCGTAGCCAGCTCAGAAGAGATGAATGGTTTATGTCCGGCAAGTTCCGTGATTATGCGAAAAACAATTACCCAGTAATCAATATGGAAAAAAAGAAACTGCTGTTTGTTTGTGTAGAAAATGCCAATCGAAGCCAGATGAGCCAGGCCTTTGCCAGGATGCTTGGTGGAGAAAAAGTGGAAGCGTACAGTGCCGGCAGTCGCCCCAGCGGAGTGGTAAATCCAAAAGCTATCGCCGCCATGAAAGAACTGGGCTACGATCTGACCACACATGATTCAAAGTCGCTCCAGGAAGTTGAACAATTTGCACCCTTTGATGTAGTTGTTACCATGGGATGCGGTGATGCCTGTCCCTGGATGCCTGCCAAAGAATTCATCGACTGGCAGATTCCTGACCCCAAACATATGGAGCCGGCTCAATTCAATGAAGTTCGTGATTATATTCGCGAGCAGGTGAAAGCCCTCCTGACGAAGCTTGCCGTAGCTTAACTGAAAACGAAACAAATGATGACACACATGAATGAACTGGTCATTGACCAGGCTGTATCCTATAGCACCTACCGGAAAACTTTAAATGACCTTGTTGAATCCGGAAAAACAACTGGTCCCAACCAGGAAGAATGGCTGGTCGATTATACGCGCCTCAATGTACAACGTATGAATCGCTGGGATAAAACCTGGACGGTTCCGGAAGAATTGGAACAACAGCTCCTGAATATAGAAACCCCTATGATCTGGCTTACCATTACAGAAGGTTGGTGTGGAGATGCTGCACAGGTGGTTCCCATTGTTGAAAAATTAGCCGCGGTTAATCCTTTAATTCAACACCGGCTTATTTTAAGAGATGAAAACCTCGACATAATGGATCAGTTCCTGACGAATGGAACCCGCTCTATTCCCAAAATCATCCTGATGAGAGAGGAAGACCTAAGTGTAGTTGGAACATGGGGACCAAGACCCACATCTGCACAAAAGCTTCTTGATGAGCTAAAGCAGAATGGTACACTTCCCAAAGAAGAACTCTATAATCAGCTCCACGCCTGGTATGCTAAGAATAAGGGTATGGAGGTGGCGGAGGAGTTTATGGAAGAAGTGAGATGTCAGATGTGAGACGTGAGAAGTCAGGAGGCGATGGTGTAAACCAGCCAGCTCATGACATAAGCCAATGCGGTCATATAAGCCAGCTGAATCATCGGCCATTTCCAGGAACGGGTTTCACGCTTTACCACAGCCAGCGTACTCATACACTGCATTGCCAATAAATAAAATACCATCAGGGATAATCCGGTGGCCAGACTGTAAACCGGACTGCCATCGGATTTTTTTTCCTGCTGCATTTTTTCCCTCAGGAGCAAACCGCTTTCATCATCCGAATCACCCACACTGTAGAGGGTTGCCATCGTTCCTACAAACACTTCACGTGCTGCAAAAGAAGTGATAAGCGCGATACCAATTTTCCAGTCGTAGCCCAATGGTTCTATAGCCGGCTCAATGGCTTTACCCAGGATGCCGGCATAGGAATTAGCCAGTTTAGCGGAAGCTTCAGCTTTTTCCAGTTCTTCCAACGCCTCCGGTTGTGCAGCTTTTAGCGCCGCAAACTCTGCTTCTACTTGTGCCATGCGCTCTCCCGGCCCATAAGAACTCATCGCCCATAAAAGCAAACTGATTACCATGATTACTTTACCGGCCTCAAACACGAAAATCTGTGCCTTCTGTATCATCGTGGTGAAAATATTTTTCCATCTTGGTGCACGATACATGGGCAGTTCCAGGATGAAAAAACTTTTATCCTTATTCTGAATAAACCATTTTGCAATCCAGGAGATCGCCATCGCCAGTACGATTCCCAACAGATAAAGTCCCATCATTACCAAACCCTGCAAACTCACAATACCTCCAATCATTTTTTGCGGAATCACCAATGCAATCAGGATGGTATAAACAGGTAACCGGGCGCTGCAACTCATGAGGGGTGTTACCAGGATGGTAAGCAATCGCTCCTTTTTATTTTCAATATTGCGGGCACTCATGATGGCCGGTACTGCACAGGCAAAGGCACTGATCATCGGCATAACCGATTTTCCATTCAGTCCCACTTTTCGCATGAGCTTATCGGTTAAAAAACTGATTCGCGCCATATAACCGGTGTCTTCCAGGATAGTGATCAATCCAAACAGAATCATGATCTGGGGTACAAATATTACGATGCCCCCTAGCCCAGCAACAATTCCATTGATCAGCAAATCACTCCACCAGGTTGCGGGCAATACTTCACCCAGCCAGGAGCCCAGTGCACCAAAGCCGGTTTCAATCGCATCCATTGGGTATTGAGCAATTAGGAAAACACTTTGAAAGAGCAGGAACAACACACCCAGCAGGATCAGGTAACCCCAAACCCGGTGTAAGAGAATTGAATCCAGTTTATCCGTGAGTATGGTTTTGTGTAAGGGATCAGGTTCTGCAACTGTTTGGCCCATGATGGTTTTGATCCGGGCGTATCGCTGCAGAATTTCTTCCGCCTGGGTTTTGGTAGGATTGAATGCATGATTTTTTTCCGCGGTTTCGATCTTTTCCTGCAACCCAGCCCCCAACTCAAAACTTTCATGATTGATCAGGTAATGTATGGCCTTGTAATCACTGAGCCCGGGTACCAGTTGCTTCACTTCCGAAACCGGACCGGCAGCCAGTTCGTGATTGGCAATAAAATCAAAGGCAGGTGCTTTGTACTGACCCTTTGCGGTGGCGGCCATGATTTTTTTAAGCTGGGGAATACCTTTTGATTTGCGGGGGTTTACAGCTACAACCGGAACCCCAAGTTCCCTCTCCAGTCCTTCCAGATCGACCTCAATGCCTTTACTTCGGGCAAGGTCCATCATGGTCAGGGCTACAATTACCGGGATCTTCAGGTCAATGATCTGCGAAACAAAGAGCAGGTTTCTTTTGAGGTTGCTGGCATCGGCCAGTAGAATCAGCATATCGAGTTTCACTTCTTTGTCCTGGCCCATCAGTACCTGGTAGGTTACCCATTCATCACCCCGTTTTGGATAGAGGCTGTAGGTGCCGGGAAGGTCGATCAGGGTTGCTTTTTGCTGCTCTCCCAAATCACAGATACCGGTTTTTTTATCAACCGTTACGCCAGGAAAATTGCCCACCTTCTGGTTCAAGCCCGTCAATGCATTAAAAAGAGAACTCTTTCCACTGTTCGGGTTGCCTACTAATCCAATTTGAATCATGCCGTCAGATCTGTTAAGTGTGCAAAAATACCGATCCGCGCACCATTACGCTTACGAATTCGGGAAAGGTCAGGGATATTTGCAGTATGAATCTGTTACAATGTTCTCTTTTGCTCACCAGTAACTTCAGTGATGATCCCCTTTTTCGGTATAGTTTCCAGGGCACCGACCAGCAGCGGAACAGGGGGATGGAAGCTTATTTCAATGCAGCATTGGATTATTGCCTCACAGAAGGAGAAATCATCCTGGCTCCGGGCAATGCCGGGGTGCTCGCCTGGATTCCGGGAACCGTATTTCCTCCTCAACTTGATCCTTTTAAGATGACCGGCCAACCAGCTTATGTGCTGGATGCATGGGAGCGTTTCAATCTGCATGAGCAGACGCCAGAGGCCTTGATCTCCCAGCTCGCTAAGAATTTTGCCTATATCTGGCTGCTGGCGGTGGATTTCAGTGTCAGAGGCAGGGGTTATGGAAAATGGCTGCTGGATAGCTGCGCTGAACAGGCCCGGGAAGCGGGTTTGCAGGAATTATGGCTGAGCAGTGAAAACGAAAACAGCCTGGGCTTTTATGAAACAGCAGGGTTTACCGTAGCTGCTTCTGCTGAAGCGGCATCCGGACTCACCACCTATGTGCTCAAGAAACCGCTTGGTTAACTACTAGTCGGCCATCAATATAAATGGGTAAAACATTGGCGCCATCTGCAGTAAGGCAATAACGAATATCTTTTTCCAATCCGTAGCCTGTCAAGCGATGATAATGAGATGCGTCCTTTTTCTTCATGAATTCATAAAGGTCCTCCCGCGCTTCCTGGTAAAGAGTGGCCGCCATTTGAGAGGAATCGCAGTTAATTTCAAAATGCTCCCGGATGCGGTCAATCACAGCTCCGGCAAAAAGGGTGTCTTCCAGGTTGAACCGATCTTTCCAGGCTGCGCAGCCCAGTATTACGTTACGCTTTTCGGTTACCAGGTAGTCGCAAACTGCTGTGAGGTTGGGAAAAGAACCAGTTATCACGGTCGGAGCACCATTGTTTAAAGCCATGTGCAGCAACTTAGTTCCATTGGTGGTGGTCAGCACCAGTGTCTTGTTCTCCACAAAACTGCGGGGGTATTCAAAAGGGGAATTGCCATAGGCTAGTCCGGGTGCCACTTTTCCATCCCGCTCTCCGGCAGTGATAGCGCCTATTTGTCCGCCCAGTTCAATACAACGCTGCACAGAATCCACCGGTATCACGGAGCTTGCGCCATTGTAGAGGGCGGTTGCGATGGTGGAGGTGGCCCTCAACACATCAATTATTACAACAATACTTTCGCGAACATCATAGAGATGTAAAAGGGCGGGAGACAGGGATGTAAAGAGGCTGGGACGATTGTTCATGGGCTGCAAAGATAAGGGTGGCTCACAAAAATTGCCGCCATCTCTCTGATTCAGCCGTTTGTTTAATATATAAGTTTCTGGCTTCCATCATTTTTACCAGGTGCCGGAAAAGATAAAACCGGTCTACCAGCCGGCCAATCACCCCATACGGCACTTCATAATTGAGCAGGTCGATCATGATGGTGCCATTTTCAATTTTCATAAAATGATGGGCATGTTCAAAGGACCTGAAATCCCCTTCCACCATTTCATCAATAAAATGCACGGGTGTTTGAAGTACAGTAATCCGGGATTTATGATAGCGTGTTTTGCCGAGGTGTTTGCCTTTCCATGTGACTGTTTCCCCCAATTGGATCAGGCCATTGGTGGTGCCGGCAATGGCTTCCTCAGCACTGTCAGTCATGGATTTTTTGTGCAGGTCGATGCTGCGTGAAAGATCAAATACCCTTTCAATCGGCGCCTGGATAAAACTGGTCAGATGAATGGTTGGCATGTTTACTTCGAAAGCTGTTTTCTTCTTTCCATCAATTCTCTCCAGGTGGTCAGGATAATGCCATTGTCCCGGATATATTTTTTTACCTGAGGCGATAACATTCCAAATAGATCTGCTTTCCGCCTGGGACCACTGTCGCTGATCTGTTCAAACACTTCGGTTGGCTGGGTACAATGCATGATCATCATGGTGAGGCCGGGTTTGCATTCTTCCAGGGCCTGGATATATTGTTTGGTTGCATAGGCCGCCAGGGCTTTATCCGATTTCAACGCTTCCGCCGGAATTTTCCAGCCATAACTTTTATTGTGGAGATCATCCAGCACAGGCAAACCGGCATTCCAGAGCATAGTGCCCAATTGATCGGTCTCTGCTTTTCGCTTAGCCAGTGAAGGATCATCTTCAATAAGATTGGTATTGTGGCCTCCTGGAACCATCACCGGGATGCGCTCCCGGATTCCGGCCTGTACGTATTGCATGGTAAATCCAGGATGCGCAAAAAGTGTACCCATATGGCTGTCGAGGTGGGTTGGTTCCCAACCCATTTGCCTGGCGCGAAGAATCTGTGCACTGATTTCCATACCTACTTCTTCAGGTTTGGCATGTTGAACCACTTCTGGAACAGAGGCATACATGGCTCCACTTGATGTATCTACCAAACCTGGTACGGAAGGGTATCCACTGAGAGGCCCCCATTTATATTGTTTCCATTCAGAGGTTAGGGTAAGGTGTAAGCCGGCATCGATTTTCGGATTTTCCTTCAACCAGTTCATAAACTGCGGTACCCAGGGGCAGGGCATCATAACGCTGACAGAGCTGGCAACGCCTTCGGTAAGTGCGCGCATCGCACCCAGGTTGGCATCATAACTCATGCCTGCATCATCCACATGCAGGATTACAACTTTGGATCCTTTTGGAAAGCCTAATCGTTCCGCAAAGGTTGGTTGGGTACTTTGGCCTTCTGCTGTTAATCCAAGAGCAAGCAATACGATCCATCCGAAGCTTCTCATAGCGGTTGTTTGAGCCATGAATGTAGGAAAATCGGTGCAGCTTTATTCAGTGGTCTTTGCACCTGTATCCTGGCTGGCTCTTTCCAGGAACAGGGTTTGAGTAGGATAGGCAAAATCGATTCCCTCTTTTTCAAACGCTTCAAAAATAGCCTGGTAAATTTCCTGCTGTGCATTCATGAAAGCGAGATAATCAGGTGTTTCAATGAAATAGACAGTTTCAAAATTGATACTGAAATCGCCAAAAGCAGACAGATGCGAACGGTCAAAAGCTGCGATCGACTGAGCCTTGATAGCCTTTTCTATGATGCCCGGGATCTGCTTCAATTTTTCAGCAGTAGTCTGATAGGTTACACCAATACTAAACGCAATCCGCCTTCTTTCCATTCGTTTGAAATTATGCAGTGCCGTATTGGTTAGTTTGGTGTTCGACATGATCACCTGCTCACCAGTGATACTACGAATGCGGGTAGTTTTTATTCCAATGTATTCAACGGTTCCAATCTTTCCATCCGCATTTACAAAATCACCTATCTCGAATGGTTTGTCAAAGAAGATCACAAAATAACTGAAGAGGTCGCCCAGAATGGTTTGTGCTGCAAGAGCGATGGCGATACCACCAATACCCATACCTGCAATAATGGTGGCAACATCATAACCAAGATTGTCTAATAACAATACAATACCAAGAAACCATACGATCGCTTTCAATACGATCATCACTCCCCGGAGTTGCCGGATCCGCTCGGGAGTTTCCTGCCTTCTTTCCATGAATCCCTTCAGCATGGCACCCAGGATATGGTTCACCAGCCGGACAGCATAATACAGCGTAATAACAGTGATCGCTACCCGAAGTATATTGGCCAGCCTTGGATGCAAGCTGAGATGAGTAATAATATTATAATTTACAAAGAGGTAGATATAGGGAATTACAAATTTCTCCACTCCTTCTATAACCATATCATCATACTGGTTATCAGTTGATGAAACCAGTTGTTGCAGTTTTTTTACCGCGTATTTTTTTACTAACCGAACAATAATCCAGGCAACCAAAATTCCTGCTGCTGCTATCAAATAAGCCAAATAAGTATTTCCCCAAAATGTTTGATTCAAGTATTCTCTCATGAATAAAAATTTAGTGAATTATAAGGCAGGCGGATGGGTGTGGGAGTAGCAAAGCTACAAAAAAAGGCCGCAACGCAGGTAAGCGGCGGCCTTTCTAATGAGATCTTAACAATCAGCTAAAGGGAAGTTTGGTCACTTTCGCCTTCAGTTTTTTATCGCGAACCAGGATATAAATTTCTGAATCCGGTTGTGCATAACCGATAGTAACATATCCTAATCCAATTGCTTTTTGCAGACTGGGCGATTGTGTACCGCTGGTTACTTTTCCGATGATATTTCCTTCTGCATCTGCAATTTGGTAATCGTGGCGCGGAATGCCTTTGTCAATCATTTCAAATCCTACCAGCTTGCGTTGAACACCGGCGGCTTTCTGCTCTTCAAGAATATTCCGGGCTGTAAAATCTTTCGAAAATTTGGTAATCCAACCCAGTCCGGCTTCCAGCGGTGATGTGCTGTCGTCAATATCATTACCATACAAACAATAGCCCATTTCAAGTCTTAAGGTATCCCTTGCACCCAAACCAATTGGTTTGATACCGGCTGCTTTTCCTGCTTCGAAAATGGCATCCCAAATTTTATCTGCAGCACCGTCTTTGTCTTCAAAATAAATTTCAACACCGCCTGATCCGGTATAACCGGTTGCGCTGATCAGCACATTATCCACTCCCGCAAACGGCCCTTTTACAAAAGTGTAATATTTCAGATTCAGGATATCCATCTCCGTTAGTGGCTGTAATATTTTGGTGGCGTTGGGTCCCTGGATCGCCAGCAGACAGGTTTTGTCGGAGATATTATGCATTTCAACTCCACCGGTATTAAATCTACTGATCCATTCCCAGTCTTTTTCAATATTGCTGGCATTCACCACCAGCATATATACCTGGTTTTCTTCAACGCAGTAAATAATCAGGTCATCCACAATACCACCTTCCTCATTGGTCAGGGCACTGTATTGCGCTTTTCCTTTAGTGAGTTTGGAAACGTCATTGGTAGTAACACGCTGGATCAAATCCACGGCGCCTGCACCTTTCAGTATGAATTCGCCCATATGGCTTACATCAAATACACCGGCATTGGTTCTTACGGCAGCATGTTCGTCGTTGATCCCGGTATAGGAAATGGGCATATTGTATCCGGCAAAGGGTGCCATTTTGGCTCCGAGGGCCTGATGTTTGGCGGTAAAGGGAGTATTTTTCATTGGCTAGCTGATAGTGTGGCGCAAAAGTACCGGGAAACTGTCTCATATGAAAATACCATTAAAATAAGCTGTTTAAAATGTTAATAATCATTGTATTATGATTTTAATAAACGCCTTAAGGCCTGATTACCGGGCATTATGGGGTACCTTTGCACCATGCCTGCATTACAAAAAATCAGTATAGTTGGCAGTGGAAGTTGGGCTACAGCCCTGGTAAAGATTTTCTCAGAAAGCGGCGTGCAGGTGACCTGGTTATTAAGGTCATCCGCCCATGTGGATCATATTTTGATGCACCGGAGTCCGCAACATTATCTGAATTACCTATCGCTTAATCTCGATACGATTCATCCGGTGGCCGACATTGCCACAGCAGTGAATGCCGCTGACCATATTTTATTTGCCGTACCCTCCGCCTATTTGGAATCAACGCTTTCAGACTGGGAAGAAGTATTACCTCCCGGCAAGCGATTGCTGGTATCTATCAAAGGTGTGGTACCCGGAACAGGTGAAATTCCCTCTGTGTTTTTGGCAAGAAAACTGGGTACTAATGCAAGAGACTGCATTGTACTTGGAGGACCCTGCCATGCGGAAGAAATTGCCATGGGCAGAAAAACCTACCTCACCGTTTCTGGTTTTGATACAACTGCTGTGCAGGAGGTTGCTGAAGCAATTAGTTCTCCCTACCTGAAAGTGATCCAAAATCAGGATCCCATGGGTGTAGAGTTGGCCGCCATCATGAAAAATGTAGTCGGTATTGCTGCCGGGATCGTGAGGGGAATGAATTTTGGTGACAATTTTTTGGCAGTGGTGATCAGCAATGCCCTGAGAGAAACCAGGACCCTCGTCGACACCCTACATCCGGCCCCTAGAGATTTAAATGATTCTGCCTATTTCGGCGACCTCCTGGTTACTGCCTATTCAGGTTTTAGCCGGAACGGGGCTTTTGGCCAGTTGATTGGTCGGGGTTATTCAGTAAACATGGCACAAACGCATATGCAGATGGTGGCGGAAGGTTATCCTGCCGCACGCGGACTCTATATGCTGGCAAATGCAGCCAAACTCCAGTTACCGCTCTTATCGGCGGTGTACCGGATATTATATAAACAGTCTTCTCCGTTTAATGAGATGAGACTGCTTGAACATTATTTACGATAAAATTGATAGTATGTTATTATTAGCAACGGATTTGGATGGAACTTTTTTAGGTGGTAAAAGTGCTGACAAACAGCAACTGTACCGGGTGATTCGGGAGAATCCTACCGTCCGGTTGGTCTTTGTTACAGGTAGAGGTCTGGAAACTGTTATCCCTCTTTTGAATGACCCTGTGATCCCTAATCCAGATTATATTATTTGCGACGTAGGTGCTACAGTTGTAAATGGTCGCACGCTGGAACCTATCCAACCTATTCAGTCTGAAATTGAAAACAGGTGGCCGGGTTCGCTTGTAGTGAATAACCGTCTGAAAGATATTCGTGGCCTGAAACGCCAGGAAGTTCCAATGACCAGGCGTAGTTCTTATTTCTTTGATCATGAAACCGATATGGAGGAGTTAAAAGCTTCCGCTGCCGAATTGGGTTGTGATGTGCTGGTTTCAGCCGGTAAATTCCTGGATGTTCTTCCCCCCGGAGTTAATAAAGGCTACACCCTGAAACAATTGGTAAAGCTGTTGAATGTATCTGAAGATCAGATCCTGGTGGCCGGTGATACCCTGAACGATCTTTCTTTATACCAAACTGGTTATAAAGGAGTAGTAGTGGGTGCAGCAGAGCCTGCGCTGGTTGAAGCAACAGCCGGACAGTCGCTCATTTACCAGGCGGAACGTCCGGGTTGTGGTGGTATCCTGGAAGCCTTCAGAGCATTTGGCGCATTTAATCAATATGATCCGGCGCTGGAAGAAAGCAATGAAATGCCGGCTGCCGGTGAAAACCAGTTGTTGATGGTATACCATCGCCTGCCTTATGAAATCAGGGAAGTGAATGGCGAACGTAAACATGTACCGCCTACCAGTCCCAATGGTATCATTCCCTCCCTGATGGGTTTCTTCCGCGAAGGTCGGTCCGGTACCTGGATTGCCTGGGAGGAAGTTGAAAAAACCGGCTCGCAATTGCGTAACATCTATATTGATGAAGAAAAATATCCCAACCTGTTAGCAGGAAGAATAGGGCTTACTAAAAAGGAAGTGGAGCTTTTTTACAAGGTCTTTTCGAAAGAAGCCTTCTGGCCTACTATTTTCTCTTTCATTGATAAAGCTACTTTCAACCACGATCATTGGGATCATTATGTGCATATCAACCGGCTTTTTGCAGAAAAGACAGCCAAAGAGGCCGATTATGGCGCCAATGTCTGGATTCACGATTACAATTTATGGATGGTGCCAGGAATTTTGCGCCAGCTAAGACCTGATCTGAATATTGCATTTTTCCATCATACCAGTTTCCCGCCGGCTGATATTTTCAACATCATCCCCTGGAGAGGTGATATTATTGGAAGCCTGCTCCAATGTGATTATATCGGATTCCATATTCCCAGATATGCAGAAAACTTTGTAGATGTTGTGAGAAGTTTGTTGCCGGTTACAGTGCTGGAAGAACAAAATTGCACGGAACGATTCCTCAGCTATAGCTGCCCGTTAGGTGTTGAAAAAATGCCGCGACTCATTGAAGCCGGATCCCGCAAAGTGAAGCTGGGCGCACATCCTATTGGTGTACATACCGGTTATATCAAGGAATGTTATGAAAAAGCACAACGCAGGAAGCTGGTGCAGCAACTCCGGGATCAGGTAGGTGAGAATAAAAAGATTGTATTGAGTGTAGAGCGACTGGATTATGTAAAAGGACCGTTGGAGAAAATTTACGCGTTCCAGGAATTCCTGGAAGAGTATCCGGAATTTCATGGAAAAGTAGAGCTGATCAATATCTGTACACCTCCTGCCAAAGGCATGAAGATTTATGAAAAAGTGCAGCAGGAGCTGGAGCAGGCAGTTGGAAAAATCAATGGCAAATACAGTCGGATTGGTTGGACGCCCATTCACTTTTTCTTCCGTTCTTTTCCTTTTGAAGAGCTGGTTGCCTATTATGCGGTATCAGATATCGCCTGGATTACTCCGCTGCGCGATGGCCTCAACCTGGTAGCGAAAGAGTATGTAGCGGTACAGGGACTCAAGGAAGAAAACAAAGGAGTGGTTATCATTTCTGAATTTGCCGGTGTTTCGGTAGAAATGGGTTATGCACTCCGGACGAATCCTTATGATAAACGCTCCCTGAAAGAGGTGCTCTTACAGGCAATATTGATGGAACCGGAAGAAAGAGATATGCGGATGTCGCGTTTATTCGATACCGTAAATTATTATGATATTGGTTACTGGAGTAATGATTTCATGCAGGAGATGGAATCCATCAAATCATTACAATACCATTTTTAATAGCATACAGTACCAGTCCGACGCGGGTTGAAACCCCCAGTTTGTCGAACAGTACATCCCGATAGCTGTCCACTGTACGGATGCTGACCCCTAATGCATCTGCAATTTCACGGTAGGTCATCTCCGTACAGGCCAGCTTGAGGAATTCAAGTTCCTTATCAGAAAGTTTGGGAGGATCCAGTGGGGATATGCTGCTCGTTTGTCCCGGATCATTTTTCAACCGTTGGGCCATCCTTGGTGAAAAATTTTCATTCATATAATATCCCTGGTCCCTGAGCTGAACCAGTGCCTGGTAAAATTGTTCGGGATGACTGTCTTTGATCATAAAACCCCTGGCTCCCAGTCGCAGCATGCGAATGAACACATAATCGGCATCAAGCATACTCAATACCAACATTTTTGTTCCAGGCAGGTGAGAATGGATCCATTTCGCGGTTTCATATCCATTCATGACTGGCATATTCACATCCAGTAAAACGATGTCAGGTTTTTTGCGGGTGGAGATCAGTTCAATAAATTCTTTTCCGTTATTGGCCTGAAGGCTGACTTCAAAGCCGTTGAATTCATTGATGATTTTGGCAAGACCATTACGTAGCAGAACATGGTCATCGATCATTGCAATCTGAAGATTCACAGGAGGTTCAAGGTGATTCATAGAAGGCAAATGTCAATGAAAATATCTAAGTAAAAAGCAAATATTATACTTGAAAAGGATAGCGTAAAAAAATCCCCGCCTGGAAAAGGCGGGGAGTTCCAACTTCAACCCCGCCTTCCATCTCATCGATGCGGCGGCCGGGTTGGTATATAGAGCAGGGTGTTATCTCAACAGAGAGGTCAGGATTACTAGCGGACTGGCATCAAGGTCAGTAGCTGGCAGGGAAGGTATTGCTTTCACAGAGGGCAAAATGCGCGAACTGTTATCAGTTTCCTCTTCGTTCATTACTGTAGCTTCAGCTTTGACTTTAATAGTGTCCTTTTTTTCAGGCTGGTTTTTATCCGGTCCTTTGTATTCATACTTCTTCTCTCCATCTTTTATTTCGCCTTCGATGATCACGCCATCGCTTTCTATCTTGAATTTTCCTTCTTTGATTTCTTTTTCGGTCTTTTCGTTGGTACGTTTCAGGCCATCACGGGTCATGATGTATTCAACATTGTTATCCCAGGAATAGGAATCATCCCAGTTATTATCCCAGCTCACATTGAATCCTCTTCTGCGGTTCACATTTACATTGAACCAGTCGAAGTCTTCCACAGAGCGGTCGATTTCAATCTTTTTGCCGATTGGAACTTCTACTACCACGAGAACCTGCTGGTTGCGGAATTTATCGTCGGCAGTGATCACAAAACCTTTGGGTAACTGAAGCACACTGTCCTGCTGATTGATCGGAAATTTTATATGCTCAGCCAATTCCCTGGCTTTGTTATTGGTATTACTGCGACTAAAGCGTATCGTGTATACATGATAGTTACTATCGTTGCTTTTTACCACATTCACCCGAACTGTTTTCAGCATAAGGCTATCACGGTTGATGCCATAGAAGGGAGCATCTTCATCCCATTCGATACCAAACCAGTCGTCGCCATAGTAGCGGATATTATTACCTACTGCTTCCACATAAAGTTTATCCTTGCTGGGCTGGTTGATGGTTACGGTATTTTCTACACCTGCACGGTTTTTGAAATTGCGTGCCATTAATCCGGCCAGGAAAATAAAGCTGAACAAACCGATCACCCACAAACCACCGAAGGTATATCCCAGGTAATTATTGGTGCTTTTCACTCCCATGATACGACGAACCAGCCAGGTAATCAGGGCGATGATAGGTACACCCATGAAGAGGATCAGGCTGGACCAGGCCAGGCTATTCTGCCAGAAACCTTCCAGGAAGAAATCCTTTATGGGGAAGATAGCCATACCGCTGAAAAGGATACCAAGCAGGGCAGCGAACAGGGAGATGGCGATGATGGCAGCAATGAACAGGAAGAACGCTTTAAACAGAATTCCGATTACATTACCCAAACCGGAACCGGCTTTACGGGCAACAGGAGCTGCTTCGTCTGCGAAGGCTTTACCGTGCGCGCTGAATTGCTGAGCTGTTTGTTTTACTTCGGCTCCCCAGTTCTGGGCACGGGTCTTAAAAGACTCGAGATCACCTTTAACTGTATCACGGATGGAGTTCAGGTCAATACGCTCCCCCTTCATTTCCAGCTTTTCAGCTGCAGTGGTGGCATAAGGTACTGCAATCCAGAGTACCAGGTACACTACAAAGAGGGTAGATCCCAATCCGCCGGAGATGATCCGCGGACCCATCATAAAATCCCAGTCCCAGAAGAAGGCATTGAATCCGCTACCAACAATACCCAGGATAAGGGGGAGGGCAAAGATCAGTCGGGGAATCCAGGTAGCGATATTGAAATATACTGCCAGGCCTCCAGCTACACCGGCGATGACTTTATCATCGGGGTTACGGTACAGGCGCTTGGTGATATTAGAGCTGAGTGATTGGGAGGGTACGATGATCCAAAGCAGAATGTATACCCAGAAGAGCGCACCGAAGAGCAGGACAAAGATGATCCGCATGATCACGGGGTCGATGCCCAGGTAGTTGGCCAGGCCACTACACACACCACCGATGATTTTGTCATCCGCATTGCGGTAAAGGTTTCCTCTGCGGAAGTTACCTGTGTTATAGGTGCCGGTAGAGGAACTGCTTCCCTGGTAACCAGCAGACTGGTTAGGAGCTGATCCGGTGCTGCTGCCCATGCCGGTAGCAGTGAAAGCATCCGCTTCAGCAGCTTCCAGCTCTTCCGGGCGGCCCATACCTGCGATGATAGCATTTACATCTTCATCTGTTATGCACACGGCACCTTTTTTCAGGCGATCAGAAAACAATTCGGCGATCCGGCCTTCGATATCATTGATGATCTCGTCACGCCCCTCTTCATTAGCGAAGTAGCGACGCAGGCTCTCTGTATATTGCTTCAACAGATCGAAAGCGGTTTCCTCTATAGGAATCACCCGACCGTGGAAGTTTATATTGATGACCTTTTTCATAATTGATAAGTATTAGCAGGTTGAAGTATTAGTTGGTTGTTGGATTCTCAGGAATATTTGGTAGCGATTCAGACTTGCTGGTGAGTGCTTTCACTCCGTTTGCCAGTTCTATCCAGGTCGCTTCCAGTTCCTGGTAGAAGGCCTCCCCTTTTTCTGTCAGGGAGAAATATTTCCGGGGAGGACCGGAATTGCTTTCTACCCAGCGGTAGGTGAGCATGTCTGCATTTTTAAGGCGGGTCAGCAGTGGATAGAGCGTGCCTTCCAAAATTTGAAGGTTGGCTGCCCGCATCTCATCCACGATATCACTTGGATAGGCTTCGCCGCGGCGGATGATGGAGAGGATACAGAACTCCAGTATCCCTTTCCGCATTTGGCTTTGAGTGTTTTCTATGTTCATGGCACTTTTTGTTTTAGGGGCTGGTGGCAGAAAGGCGAGGGGATAAGGTTTAAAATTGTTAGGATAAGGTTCGTTCGCCATCGGCCACCAGCCCTGTTCTATACCTTTGACAACACAAATCTATAGAAAGTTTCAGTACTATGCAAAATAAAGTACCGGATTAAGGAAGGTAATTTTGATAAGATTCTACCTTGTTTAGAGCGAAATGCAGGCTGGATAAGGCTTTTGTAAATTTAAGGACCCGCAAAGATTTTTTATCCCATTCGATGAACGGCTTATTTTCCGGTTGAATGGTTGTATAAAAAAAGCTGTACCGGGTTTGGGTACAGCCTTTTCTTATTTCATCCGCCTTGGACGGATGCCACCCGACCGGTGAAGTAAAAAATCAGTTCAGCGGTTTGGGGTAGGAAAACTCATCCCGGTTGAGCGTTTTGACGCGGGGATATATTTCATTCGCGGTAGCACCTTCATAGAGCCGGCCATTTTTCATTACCCAATGCACAGAGTCAGAATAGCGGATATTTTCCAGGGGGTTCGCATCTAATATCACCAGGTCTGCAATTTTTCCGGGCTCAATACTGCCAAGATTTTCATCGAGTCCCAGTGTTTTGGCACCCAGGATGGTTGCGGTCTTCAGTGCATTATGATTACTCATCCCACCACTTTGCATCGACCAGAGTTCCCAGTGGTAGCCCAAACCCTGGAACTCCCCATGACTACCAATTCCTGCTAATGCACCCTGCTCCACCATGGCTTTCATGCTTTCCGCATGTTTCTTAAATACATGTTCTTCCGGAAGAAACCAGCCCTGCACCCGCCTGGTTTTGGATGCGAGTTCTTCATATGGCATGAAATGCTGCATCTTTTTATTGTGATAAGGATTCTCTGTCTGGAAATAATAGTTTTCCGCCCAGGGACCACCATAAGCCACCAGCAAGGTCGGCGTTACTGCCATCTGAGCTTTTGCAATCGTAGAGGTAACATCCTTGTATAAAGGATAAATCGGGAGGGAATGTTCATGACCAGGATAGCCATCAATCAGGTTGGTCATATTCAGTTTAAAATTCAATCCGCCTTCTGTAGTGGGATGTAAACCCTGGTTCCGGGCCGCATGCAGGATCCACTGGCGCTGCTGGCGATTACCTGTCAGGTACATCTTAATATAGTTGGTATGATAATATTTAGAGTATTGCTGCAGTATGCTTTCTGCCTGGGCGGAATCTTTTACATTGTAAGACCAGAACCCTACGCCGGGACCTGTTGAATAAACTCTGGGGCCCACCATTTGCCCCGATTCCACCAGGTCGGAGTAGGTAAGTACATCCGTGGTTCCGGTTTGGGGATCCATGGTAGTGGTTACACCATACGCAAGGTTCGCAGCATAAATCCAGATCTGGTTTTTATGCATGGTCCAGTTTGGCCACATGTGGGCATGGGTATCTATGAATCCCGGGACGATTGTCTTTCCTCTCGCGTCCATTTCTTTTGTTCCCTTCGGGATGGTCAGGCTGCCGGCCGGACCAACAGCCTTGATGCGGTTATTCACTACGAGCAAATCTCCTTGTTCATAAATCTCATCTCCTTTCATAGTGATGATACGGGCATTGCGAAATACAATAGCACCCTGAGGCAGATCCCGCTGATAATAAATTTTGATGGCTGTTTCAATTGGTTGGTATCCGGATTCTTTTTTGGTGGAATCCTTTTTGGCAACCAGGCTGCTATCCTTGCGAGTGCTATCAGTGGCAGGTTTTGCAGCTGCCAGCTTTTTGGCACTTGCAATACTGTCCTCCATTCTTTGGGCTTCCTCCAGGTCGTACACAAAATGCGCATTACCCAGGCTCCAATGAATCAGTTTGCCATTCTTACCCCATGCCGGGAACTCGCCTCCAATAGTTGTCAGCTTTTTAGCAGGGAAGTTGGCGTTCTCTGCATCTGCCAGGTTGATGGTAACTGTTTTACCGGTTTGCGGCAAGGTTAGCCAATAGATTTCATTATTAATTTGTGCAAGCGCGCTCTTGCCATCTGGTGCAATTTTTATCCGGGATGCATTGGATGGCAATTGCATTTCCATCGCCTCCGCATTGGCTGAAGTTAGGATACAGGCATCCACTCCTGGGTTGCCATTTTGAAAATGACTCATTCCATAAGTAGTGATCCCGGTAATTTTTGCATGAATCTTTTCATCGCTTCCGTCCCATTGAATAGAAACCAGCTGTCCGTTGTTGTTCAGGTAAATTCGGTTGTCCATTGATGTGAAATGTGGCTGGTAACGGCCCATAACCTTATCTATTACAGTGATCTCTCCCCCGGTTGCGGGAATCCAGGCCAGCTCTTCTTCGGCATTATTGTAACCCGGACCCGCAGACTTCTTATATGTTTCTGTTGATGCCCGCTGAAATACGATGCGGTCGCCTTTGGGTGAAACCTCCAGGAACTGATACAGTCCGGGTTCCCGGGTCAGTTGCTGAACACCAGGTTTGCCAACAAGTGTGGCTTTGAATATATGTCCGCCAGTTGGTGTCCAGGTACTGAATACCAGGCTGTTTCCATCCGGCGACCAGGCAGGCATTGCTTCGGTGAAATCATTGATAGTTATTCTTTTCGGTTGTCCATTGGGGTAATCCATCACATAAAGTCTGTTCATAGCAGTGAAGGCGAGTTTTTTCCCATCCGGTGATGGAACCGCCTGCCGGATTTGTGTTACCAGGGCATGAGAAGTATCTGTAATAGGAAACTGAAAATCAAGTTGAGGTCCCAATTCCAGTATGGTCTCAACCTGAAACGGAATATCGGTTGGTTTGGAACCATCCAGGGGAATACGTTTGATTTTTCCACCGGTTGAAGCGATGAGCGCTTTGCTGTCAGGCGTGAAACACATGCCCGGCAAAACCCCCATGGTGGCAATACTTTCCTGTTCATCTCTTTGAAAAGGATAAAGTAACCAGGATTCCTTTCCGGTTTTAAGGTTTTTCAGTATGAGTCCGGTTTGTTCTTCATAACGTGTTCCATATACCAACCAGTTTCCATCTTTTGAAAGGACAGGGCTGAAAGCAGACCCATATCGATCTGTAATAGTATGGTGGCGGGCTTTCTGGCGATCATACACCCCAATTTGGTATTGCGGCATAGGGGCATTGTAACTCCAGCCACCATTGCGGGTAGAAAAATAAATCGTATTACCATCCGCACTTACCGCAGGGTCAATGGTTTTAAGAGTAGCCGGCGCGTCAATCAGTTGTACACCGCCTCCCCCATTTTTATGTATCATGTAGAGTTGCACATTGATACGTCCTTTTGAGAAAACAATGTATTCTCCATCAGGCGTCCAGGCAGCACTGGGAAAATTCATGTTTTTGTCTTTGGTAAGCTGAACCGTATCTTTTTTCTCCAGGTCAATATACCAGAGGTTTTCTGCACCGCTTCGATCAGATGTGAAGAGGATACGTTTACCATCCGGGCTATATCTCGGATGTGTATCAAAGGCCATACCTCGGGTGAGCTGGGTTGCTTTACCGCCTGTGGAAGGAATGGTGTAGAGATCACCGAGTAGGTCAAAAACGATGGTTTTGCCATCCGGACTCATATCCACTGAAATCCAGGTTCCTTCGGTGGTTGACATTGGAATATTGCGTGCTGTTTTAAGTGGCAGGTTTTTGAAAGCAGTGTACAGCAGGCTGTCCTTTTTGGTGGTATCGGTAATGGCCTGCCTGATTTGAAAAGGCCGGCCGGGATCGGCGGATACGGTGTTGGCACCCAACAACAGGGTAAAGCAGACCGGACCAGCGGTCAACAATTTGATCAAAGACATAAAGGGGAATTTAATCCCAGAAATTAAGGATTAAAAACCATTTAGAACTTACCCTTCATGTAACCGGCGGAAGAATTTTTATTTTTTTAGCCCTATTTCGCGCAAGCGTTCATCCAGGTATTCGCCGGCGGTTGCATCCGGATAAGCTTTTGGATGGTTGGTATCAATACAGGATTCCAGGCAGGCCAGGCTCATCTTGCTTTTCGGATGCAGGAAAAAGGGGATAGAAAATCGGCTGGTACCCCATAATTCACGGGGTGGATTTACCACCCGGTGGGTGGTGGACTTAAGTTTGTTGTTGGTTAAACGCTGCAGCATATCACCCACATTTACCACGATCTGTTCTGGAAGTGATGTTACCCCTACCCATTCATTTTGTTTGGTGAGAATCTGAAGTCCGTCTGCACTTGCTCCAACCAGCAGTGTTATCAGGTTGATATCTTCATGTTGTTCCGCGCGGATGGCTGATTTCGGTTCTTCTTTAATGGGAGGATAATGAATCGCTCTCAGAATGGAATTGCCATTGTGAATATGGTTATCGAAATAATGCTCATCCAGTCCCAGGTAGATTGCAATTGCCTGCAACAGGGCTTTTCCCGAGGTTTCGAAAGCAAGGTAAGCCTGATTGCAGGTTTCCGTAAAACCAGGCACTTCATCAATTTGAACATTATCCGGGTATTCTGCTTTCTCCGGAACATCTCCAATTACTGTTTGTCCGTGCTGATAAAATTCTTTAAGATCCGGTGCATCACTTCCTTTCGCATGTTCCTTACCGAACGACGTATAGCCTCTTTGTCCGGCTAGCTCCGGAATTTCATATTTCTTTTTTTTCTCAGCCGGCAGCGAAAAAAATTCCTGTACCTGCTGGTACATCCGTTTGATGAGTTCATCCGGTATACCGTGATTTTTTACAGCTACGAATCCTACCTCCTCGTACGCTTTACCAAGTTGCTGTACAAATTGTTGTTTAAGGGAGGCATCTCCACTCAGGAAATCGGCGAGGTTTACAACAGGAATGGGCATATGCAATCGTTTATGGAAAAGAATGAATATTTTGAGCTGTGAAAATAGCTAAATCCTTGAAATCATTCATTCCGGTACTAAGTTCCATCCTGTTATTTGCAAATTGTTCGGTTAAAAAAGCTGCCACACGATACGAGCCCGAGGTATGGCGACCAGCAGTATATTCCCAGGAGAAAAATTGGGCAGCACTTCCTCAGCAATCGGATCCATCGGATGAAATTCCTCAACCCTTGTTGACTGATTATAAAAAAGACAGTTCGGTAGATGTTTTTTTCATTCATCCAACTACTTATACGGGAAAGCTTCAAGGGCGATGGATGGCTGATCTGAATGATGAAAAACTGAATACCAAAACCGATGAATCTAGCATTCGTTACCAGGCAAGTGTGTTTAATGAGTTCAATGTATATGCGCCCCGTTATCAGCAGGCGCATATACAAAGCTTTTTTACAGAGGAAAAGCAAAGGGGAGAAAATGCGTTGAAGGCAGCTTATGAAGATGTGCGGGCTGCATTTCAGTATTATCTCGAAAACTGGAACAAGGGTAAGCCTATCATCATTGCTGCTCATAGCCAGGGGGCGCTCCACGCCAAATACCTGCTGAGAGAATTTTTTGAAGGCAAGCCGTTGCAGGAAAAACTGGTGGCAGCTTACATAATCGGACTCCAGGTTGAACCTGAATTTTTTTCACAGCTACCAATATGCGAAGATTCACTTCAAACCGGATGTTATCTGGGATGGCGTACCTTTCGTCGAAATTTTGAGCCGGATTATGATTCATCCTTTCGAAAGTCTGTTGTAGTGAACCCCCTAAACTGGAAAACAGATTCCACTTATGCACCTGTTCAACTGCACAAAGGAGCCATTCTGCGTAATTTCAATAAGGTATATCACAGGGTAAGTGATGCGCAAGTGCATGAGGATCTGCTATGGATCAGTCGCCCTAAATTTCCAGGAAGCAGGCTGTATAAATCCAGGAATTACCATATAGGAGATATCAACCTGTTTTACTTGAATATCCGGGAAAACTTAAGGACAAGGGTGCGGGCCTTTAAAGAAAAGAATTCAGAAAGCTGATTTGTTACTGATGGTTGATTAGCTTATTTTTCAATTGTTCTATGGTTGCGGGATCATCTGCCAAACACTGCACCGGTACTGCATTTATGACTAATTCATCCATCAGATCCACGATATTTTTATAGGAAGCTGATTTGTCCGGATATACCAGCACCGTAAAATCTTTTACCTTATTCATCGCCGTTAGCTGTTTTCTTTTTTCACGAAGCAGATCACCAATTCCTCCGGCCGGTTGAAAACCGGTTTTTCCAAACAACCCATTCTGAATTGCTTCTGTTAGCTGACCATGAAAATAGTAGATCTCATTATTTTCTGTTGGGATCACGGTTAGTGTGGTGCTGTTCGCAACATTCATTGCAGGTCCATCAGCTGGCAACTTAAAACCCATGGCCATAGGTTCTGAAAGGGCAGTCGTGAAAATAAAAAAAGTAATCAACAGAAAACCAAGGTCGACCATCGGTGTCAAGTCAACCCGTGTAGATAATTTTTTACTTCGGGCAACACCTGCCCGCTTGCTGTTTTGCACAGCCTTGGTTTGCATTTCAGCCATATGATTTGGTTTCTACTGAGATGCTATCACCACCGGAATCCATAAAAAAAATCAGCCTTCTTCCGGGAAACGGAAGAAGGCTGTATAAACAACTATAGATGATTCTACTAAATCAGAACTCCGCAGTTTTGGGCGCTCTTGGAAAGGCTATTACATCCCGGATATTTCCCATACCGGTAACAAACTGAACCATGCGTTCAAAGCCTAAGCCAAATCCTGCATGCGGAACCGTACCGAAGCGACGGGTATCCAGGTACCACCACAATTCTTCTGCCGGAATATTCATTTCCTTCATTCGGGCTTCCAATACAGAAAGGCGCTCTTCCCGCTGACTGCCACCAACAATTTCTCCAATGCCAGGAGCCAGGATATCCATCGCAGCCACTGTTTTATTGTCATCATTCAGTCGCATGTAAAATGCCTTGAATTCTTTCGGATAGTTGGTAACAATCACGGGTTTTTTAAAATGCTTCTCTACGAGGTAACGTTCATGCTCACTCTGCATATCCACGCCCCACTTTACTTCGTATTGGAATTTTTTCTTCTTGTAAGGGGTTGACTGTAATAGAATATCGATGGCTTCAGTGTAGGTGATTCTTTCGAAATCATTGTTGACAACAAATTCCAGTTTCTCAACCAGACCCATATCACTGCGTTTGTCAGCGGGCAATTGTTTTTCCTCTTCTGCCAACCGCGCAGCTAAAAATTCAATATCCTCTTTGTTGTGCTCCATCGCATACCGGATGATGTACTTGATGAAGGCCTCTGCGAGGTTCATGTTATCTTCCAGATCACTAAATGCCATTTCCGGTTCAATCATCCAGAATTCTGCCAGGTGTCGGGTGGTGTTGGAGTTTTCTGCCCGGAAGGTCGGGCCAAATGTATAAATCTCACCAAGCGCAGTTGCACCGAGTTCTCCTTCCAGTTGACCACTTACTGTTAAATTGGTACTGCGACCAAAAAAATCTTCTTTAAAGTTGATGCTGCCATCTTCATTACGAGGTGGATTATCAAAAGGCAGGGTCGTTACGCGAAACATTTCACCTGCGCCTTCCGCATCCGATGCGGTAATAATAGGCGTATGCAGGTATAAAAACCCGCGTTCATGGAAAAATTTATGCACCGCAAAAGCCAGGCTGTGGCGAATCCGGAAAACAGAGGCAAAGGTGTTGGTTCTGAATCGCAGATGTGCGATCTCACGTAAAAATTCCAGGCTGTGTTTCTTTGGCTGAAGAGGATATTTCTCAGAATCGGAATCTCCCAGGATTTCTATACTGGTTGCCTTTACTTCCAGCTTCTGACCTTTCCCCAGGGAAGGAATCACCACTCCATGAATCTTCAGTGCTGCACTGGTCGTGATACGCTTCAACAGGGATTCATCGAACTTGCCCAGTTCAACAACCACCTGCAAATTGGTATTCGTGGAGCCATCATTCAGCGCGATAAACTGATTATTGCGAAAAGTACGTACCCATCCCATTACCGTAACTTCCTGCTGTGCCGGTTCCCAGGTCAGCAGCTGACTGATTTTTACACGATTGTTGAACATATTCACATATTTAAGGTCGGCAAAGATACGCCGAATCAGTGTTTGGCGGTAGGTAAGAGCCTGTTGGAAGCACTGAATTTCAACGACTGACGAAAAAAACGGCCATATTTTTTTTGATTCTGCCCTTTTTAGCATAAAATTGCAGTCGGAAACAAGCTGATTAGTTCTTCTCCAGCTCACCAACTTCTCACTTGTAGTACGCCCAACCAATCATCAATTTTCGATTTTTTCAACAAGTAAGTAAGGCTGATTGAAATCTCACAAAACGCACAAGTCTTAGTATGTATGACATTCTGCAACTGAACGACATGCTCGTTCCGGAGTTGCTCGATATTGCAGAGCAACTCAAAATACCCAATGCGAAAAAACTTGACAAACAGGAATTAATTTACAAGATTCTCGACAGGCAAGCAGTTATGGCTAGTGAAAACAAAGGCGCTGAATCGTCTGATAAAGGAAAGCGTAAACGCATTGTAAAAGCTACTACAGGTAATTCTACCGAGGAAGCAATCGTAGAATCGGAGCCTGAAAAACCCCGGAAAGCCGATGCCCGCAAGCCCATAGCTAAAAAAGAAGAGGCTCCTGCCCGTGCTGAAGAACAGAAGGAAGCAGCAGGTAGCCCGCAGGATAAGCAGGCTGGGAAACGAGGCAGGAAAAAACAGGAGGACAAACAAGCTGCTCCCCGCTTAGATCTTCCCGAAGAAGTGTTGAATGAAAATCAGCCTGCTGAAGAAGAGCTTACAACAAACGTAGTGAATGAACCGGTTGCTCAGCCAGCCCAGGCACCTGTTCAGGCTGATCCGGTGCAAGCTCCTGCAGCTCCCCGCCAACCTACTTACCAGCAACAACCCAGAAGAGAACAGCGCGATATCTTCAATATTGAATTTGATGGTATTATTCCCGCCGAAGGTGTTCTGGAAATGATGCCCGATGGATATGGTTTCCTGCGCAGCAGTGATTATAACTATCTCTCTTCTCCAGATGATATATATGTATCTCCCTCCCAGATAAAATTATTCGGATTAAAAACCGGAGATACTGTGAATGGATCAGTTCGTCCTCCAAAAGAAGGTGAAAAATATTTCGCCCTGCTGAAGGTGGATACCATCAATGGTCGTTCACCGGAAGATGTGCGTGACCGGGTTCCTTTTGATTACCTGACTCCCCTTTTCCCATTCGAAAAACTGAACCTGTTTACTCAACCAAATGGTTACAGCACCCGAATGATTGATCTGTTTGCTCCTATTGGTAAAGGTCAGCGCGGGCTAATTGTAGCCCAGCCTAAAACAGGTAAAACAGTTTTGCTCAAGGAAGTTGCCAATGCTATTTCTGCCAACCACCCGGAATGTTACCTGATGGTGGTACTGATCGATGAGCGTCCGGAAGAAGTTACTGATATGGAACGCAGCGTAAAGGCAGAAGTGATCGCCTCCACGTTTGACGAGCCTGCTGAAAAACACGTAAAGGTTTCTACAATGGCTTTGCAAAAAGCCAAACGGCTGGTTGAATGTGGGCATGATGTGGTTATCCTGCTTGATTCTATTACACGTCTTGCCCGTGCTCACAATACAGTTGCTCCATCTTCCGGTAAGGTACTCAGTGGTGGTGTGGAAGCCAATGCGATGCAAAAGCCCAAGCAGTTCTTTGGTGCCGCGCGTAAGATTGAAAATGGCGGATCACTGACCATTATAGCTACTGCACTTATTGATACCGGCTCCAAAATGGATGAAGTAATCTTTGAAGAATTCAAAGGAACTGGTAACATGGAATTGCAGCTGGATCGCCGGTTGGCCAATCGCAGGGTGTACCCGGCTATTGACCTGGTATCCTCTTCCACCCGCCGGGATGATCTGTTGCTCGACCGCGATGTGCTGCAGCGCATGAACCTGCTTCGTTTGTACCTCAACGATATGAATACAGAGGAAGCTATGTCTGAATTGCTGAAGCGCATGCGTGGAACAAAAAGCAATGAAGAATTTCTTGCCAGCATGAATGGGTAAATACCATGGCAGTTCAATCCATTGAACTTTCCAACTTCCTCGGGCTGTCTGCCAGGTTTCCTGTACTGGATGTTCGCAGTCCGGGTGAATATGCCCATGCGCATATCCCCGGCGCCTATTCCTTACCGTTATTTACAGATGAAGAACGCGCCCAGGTAGGTACTGCCTACAAACAAGAAAGCCGGGAACAGGCCATCAAAATCGGCCTGGATTTTTATGGCCCGAAAATGCGCGCAATGGTGGAACAGGTTGAAGCATTAAAGTCTGATACCGTTCTGGTTCATTGCTGGAGAGGGGGTATGCGTTCAGCCGGAGTAGCCTGGTTACTGGATCTCTATGGATTCAAAGTATTCACACTGCAGGGAGGATATAAATCCTACCGCCAATATATTGTTGAAAGTTTTCAGCTGCCCGCCAGTATCAAAATTCTGGCAGGATATACCGGCAGCGCCAAAACAGCTGTGTTGGAAAAATTGCAGCGCTTAGGCGAACCCGTTATTAACCTGGAAAAACTGGCCAATCATAAAGGATCCGCCTTTGGACATATAGGACTGCCCACTCAGCCCAGCCAGGAAATGTTTGAAAATTTGTTGGGTACTGCCATTCGCGCAATCGGATCTGCGACCTGCTGGCTGGAAGATGAAAGCTGGCGGATCGGATCCCTGTTAATTCCCCAGCCCTACTATCAACAAATGCGTATGGCTCCCTGTTATTTTGTTGACATTCCATTTGAAGAGCGGTTGAACTATATCATGCAGGACTATGGAACTGCTACTAAAGAGGAACTGATACAGGCTGTACTTAAGATCCAGAAACGGTTGGGTGGATTGGAAACTAAAACAGCCGTGAGTTTCCTGGTAGAAAATAATATTAAAGAAGCATTCCGGATCCTGCTTCAGTATTACGATAAATTTTACCGTAAGGGATTGTTGAGTCGTCCTGCTGATGCACCTACCGTAATTAATTTGGAAGCTGCATCAGTTGACCCGGACCGAATTACACAATTACTATTAACCAATCAGTAAAGCATTATGAACTTGTCGGATTACGCATTAACAGCCTACTCTCACGGAGGCGGTTGCGGTTGTAAGATTGCTCCCAGTGTATTGGATACCATATTGCACCAGGCCAGACCTGCTCAGCCAAACGCCAACCTGCTGGTGGGAAACCAGAGCCGGGATGATGCAGCCGTATACAATCTTGGCAATGGCCAGGCTTTGATTTCCACTACCGATTTTTTCATGCCGATTGTAGATGATGCGGTTGACTTTGGTAAAATCGCTTCTGCCAATGCTATCAGTGATGTGTATGCGATGGGAGGAAAACCGGTACTGGCTATTGCCATCCTGGGTTGGCCGGTTGAAAAACTACCTGCTGAGCTGGCAAATAAAGTGCTGGAAGGGGCAAGAGCTATCTGTGAAGAAGCAGGAATTCCGTTGGCAGGTGGACATAGCATTGATTCACCGGAACCCATATTCGGACTGGCAGTTAATGGCCTGGTCAATATTCAAAACCTCAAGCAAAATAATACTGGGAAGCCCGGCGATTTGTTATTCCTTACCAAATCCATCGGAACAGGTATTTTGTCTACCGCGCAGAAAAGAAAGAAACTCTCACCGGTACATTATGCAGGATTATTGAATCAGCTTATCCAGTTAAATAAAGTGGGTGCTGCACTGGGAGAACTGGAGAGTGTGCATGCAATGACCGATGTTACCGGTTTTGGATTACTCGGGCACTTAATTGAAGTAGCTGAAGGAGCCGGACTATCTGCTGAAATTCGTCTGAAGGATATCCCTCTGTTGGATGGAACCACCTTCTACCTGGAGCAGGGTATTCAGCCTGGCGCAACCAAACGAAATGCGGCAAGTTATTATCATAAAGTTCAAAATTCAACCGGACAGCCAGATGACTTTATAACCGGATTATTGGCAGACCCTCAAACCAATGGAGGTTTATTAATTGCTGCTGCTCCGGAAGAAAAAAGCCGGGTGCAGGAAATGTTAAGCCAACACGGACTTGGTAATTACCTCGAACCAATCGGGATGCTTACTGAAGCTGCTGAGAAACGTGTGAACCTGATCTGATCAGGCTACCAGTTTATCAATGGCGGCTGCTAGTTTGCGATCCTTATCAGTTATGATATTGCCTGCATCGTGCGTATTTAGCCAGATCTCCACGGTATTCCAGACGTTGCTCCAGCGGGGATGATGGTTCATGGATTCAGCGAGCAGGGCAACCCTGGTCATGAAGGCAAAGGCTTCAGAAAAATCGGCAAAACTGAATTTTTGATAGAGGGTATTGTCTTTTTCCTGCCACATAACCAATAGTTTGATTGCTGAAAGTTACAAATTCCTCACAGTACAGGATATACTGGAACGAAAACCGGCAAACCGGATTTCTTTGACCGGCCGGAAACCTACTTTTTCCTGGGAAACAATCGCAGCCTTGTTTATGGAACGGATGATTGTCACCATTTTTGATTTACCAGCTGCTCTTGCTAGGTTCATCAGCGTTTGGGCTGCAAAACCATGAAATCCTTTTCCGCGATGTTCCGGATGACAATATCCATCGTAGAGATAGGCTTCAATAGCGCCAAGGGTGAGACTGTGGCAATGATCAAAGTATTCCGGCATTTCAATTCTTTCAAAATTGAGCCAGAAATAGTAAACCAGTTCTGAAGTTCCTTCTTTGAAAATCCCCAATCCGAAGTAACCGGGTTTTGATAAGCGCGACTTAAATGTGGATACTTGTTCAGGACTGATCCAGGGGGCATTCAGGTTGTTCAGTAGCTCCCCGGACAATTCTTTATAAAAATAACCGGCAGCTAATGGCTTAACCGGTTCAGACTGGACTAATTCTTTTTCAAACAGCGTATAGGTATCCCTGTAATAACCAAATTTCTCCAGCACTTTGGTGAAACCAAGGATGAGTACGTTGAAGAATCCGTATTGCTTTAAGGCAGTCTTGAGTTGGCTGATGATGGCCATATTAAAATATCAGGTGTTCTTTGTGTTTGATCTTTTCATTGGTTAGTTCCACCACCAGCTGCACCCCGGTTATTCCCCGGATGCCCTGCTGAATGTCTGCAATCAGTTGAGAAGGCACTTCATCTCCCTTAATCAGCCAGAGAAAATCAAGATGCCTGAATTCCGGCAACAGATATTCTCCGTCGTGCTGATTTTTGTAGATGTAATGATTTCGATAGAATTGAGGTTCCTTGTGTTCGTAAACCGGAAAATAATAGTTCCGGTTTTTTTTATTCAGCTGGATCTCCAGCCCGATATTGACCCTGAAATTAAAATGGAATTGACGGTTGAGTTGCCAGCAAAACTGATAATCTCTAACTGGTGCCACAATACCTAGTAAATGGGCGTCACCGAAAAAATCTTCGGTCATTTCGGCAACATCCAGTTTTAATTTCATGTGTAATGTATTAAAATTCTACAGATGCTGAATATTCTGTTGAGTCTCTTTGGTAGATTATTGTTGTTTTGTCGCCTTTCTTAAAACTCCCCAGCGCTTTCATATACTGCTCCATAGAGGCAATTGTGATATCTCCCAGCTTCGTGATGATATCTCCCGCTTTGATACCTGCTTTCTGAGCCGGCCGGCCATCTGTTACACCATCCACCTTAACACCATTTCCGCTGAAGGCATAATCAGGCATGATACCAAGACTAACAGTGAATCTAGTGGAAGTACCCATCTGCTGCTCTCTTGTTTTCGTAAAGGCAAGCTTGGGTTGATCTCCGGTAGCCTGGATGAGATTACGGATCAGTTGAATGATTCTTAGCTGACCTGTATAGTTGATTTTATCAGCATCATCAGAAGGTTTATGGTAGTCGGTATGCAATCCTGTAAAGAAAAACAGCACCGGAATATCCTTTCTGTAAAAGGATGAATGATCACTTGGACCGGTTCCGCTGCTGTCGAATTTAATGTTGAGGTAACGGTTATCGCTAATCGAGGTGAAAGTATTTCCCCAGCTTGGAGAAGTTCCGTAACCGCCTACTGTCAGTGTTTTACTGCTGTCATTCAATCGGCCTACCATATCCATATTCACCATATAATTTATGCTGGCAAGTGGAATGGTGGCATTCTCTGTAAAATACTTCGATCCAAACAAGCCCAGCTCTTCAGCGGAAAACGCAATGAACAGGTAGTTGAACGGATTTTTCTTTTCTTTTTTCAGCATCCGTGCCAGTTCAATCAGGGCAGCGGTTCCGCTGGCATTATCATCCGCACCATTGTGAAGACCGGGGTTTTCCTGGCGAATCATCGAGTTGCCATCTTCACCATAACCCAGGTGATCAAAGTGAGCCCCGATTACCACGGTATGTGTGGCACCATTATCCATAAATCCAACCACGTTGCGGCCGGTACGTTCCAGTTTGGTGAACCCGGTTTTGAGTTTGATCTCCAGCATATCGGTTTCATCGTGAAGGTATTTGTCAGCCTCTGTTTTATTGAGGAAAAATACAGGAATGGGTAACTCCTCGCCACGTTGCTTAGGTTGGTATTTCATCTCCGGATCATGGTAAACTATGAGCGCAGTGGCCCCGTTTTCTGCAGCCTGTTTGACTTTTGACAACAAGGCTGCTTCCCGGTCGAAGTGGGGATTGGATTTATTGGCTTCCAGTTCTGCTCCAAAATCCAGAAACCAGGGAACTCCGGCTTCTTTCAGTGCAATGGAAGGCATTGCTTCCAGCATTCGCTCAGGTGAAAGCGGATGAGGGAAATAATTCTTTTTATTGATTTCATTTCCATTGATAAACAGGTAGGATGCCTGGCTGTAATCCTTGCCATCATAAATGGGAAACTCCTGGAACCAATTCCCCTGGCTTCCTTTGGGTGTAAGCCCGATATTGCTAAACTGATTTTTGATATAATCAGCAGCGAGCTGTTCTCCTTTTGAGCCAGCTCTTCTGCCCTCCAGGCGGTCATCTGCCAGGAAATATACATGCTCTTTCAACTGCGCCACCACTACTTTTTCAGCTTTTTTCAATCGTTGGCTAAAGGCAGGAAGGGTGCTGATCAGGCCGGCAGTCAGCAGCATTCGGGGAAACCAGTTCATATCAATTCAGTCTTTAATGCACAAAGTTATCTATGCCAGTGCGAATACCGTGCCGTAATAGGGAATATTTAATATGGATATCTGCCTTAGTTTCCGTTACTTTTGCAGATTGGCCTGTTCGCAAGCAGGATAACTTAAAAAACGATGAATGGCTTTACCGCACCTTATCAAATATGTTTATACGAATGGTACTGATGAAGTGATCCGCCGGGGAAAAAAGATTCATGCTATTGGATATGTGGAGCTGGTTGAATATGATGAATTGCTGGGTTCCGTGACTTTTCGCGTAAAAGATGATAGCTACAGTACTTTCTATAAAGTATATGTTCAAAAATTTGCTGATCCGAAAGCCCTTTCTGTGCGATGCAGTTGTCCGTATAACCTGGGCGATATCTGCAGGCATGAAGCAGCCGCCTTAATTCAATTGCAGGAACTGCTCGACAAAAACCTGCTACAGGCGGAAGAAGTAGAATACGACCAGCGGCATACGGTCATCAAGATGAAAAATATTGATCTGAAAACGATCAAACTCCTGAGCGGCCCGGAAACCTATACAGCTGCTGAGCAATACCTGCGAACCAATAAGGCCAATATTGAATCTGCTGCAGATGAAGTGGTGAAAGCAACTGTGGACCTGGATGGCACAACTTACAAAGTTGTTATCCGCAAAAATGAAGAACGGAATTTTGATACCAGTTGTGATTATGTAGATACCAAACATCCGCTTTGCCTTCCTAAAGTGATTGTTTTCCTTCAATTACTGAATGCCTATGGCCCTAATTACTTCGACTCCATACGCAACTGGGATAAAGAAAAAAACAAATTACTCGAAGCCTACGGTTACAGTCTGAATGATGATTTGAAGGGTAAATTCGAATTCGCCTATAAAGAAGGAAAACCCTTCTTACGCGTACTGGATACTTCCATCAAGCGGATCAATCCTCTGCAAACTGGCCTTCGCCCCAAACCACAGGAACAGGTGGTGCCGGCAGCTGAATTATCAGATGTTGAAACAGAAGAGGTTGAACCAGGCGCAGCCATGCGTATTGGAGTAGTTATCAACCTGCACCAGAAAGCCTATCCGGGTTTTAGTGTTGATGCCATACAGGGTGAAACAGAAGAATTACAGCAGCGTTTCCTTGGAAAAGTTGAGAAACTGGATCTTTCCAAATATGTAAACCTGGAATTGTATCCGGAAGCAGATCGCCCCTTGATTCCGGCACTGCGCAGAATGCAGGAGTCGGAACTAACGAAATACCTTAACCGAAATTCTCCCTTTAGCGGTATCTGGGAAAATATCATTCATCACGAAAGTGAAGAATTGCCTGCGGAAACCAAACATCTGGTGGTTGAATATTTGCAGCCTAAGTTGCGAAAGCTGATGAATGATGTGGCAGATAGCCCCTTTGTTTATCTCTTGTCTTCCGGCAAAACCTTCAAAACGGAAAGCCTGGTTTCCATTGGTATTGTAACTGAGCCGTTGGTGCCTTATTTCAAAGTCCAACTGAAAAACCGTCAGTATGAACTGAGCTGCTGGGTAAAGATCAATGGAGCAGAATTAAAACTCACGGATAATAAAATCAACAGCAACCTGCTGTTCCTTTATAATGACCATATTTATACCTGGCGCAGTGAAGAGGATGTAAATGTAGTGGAGACCTTCATGCCGAAAGGAACCATTACGATTGCCAAATCCGTATGGCCGGTGCAATTGAAACAGATGGTGCTGCCACTGGCAAAACAATACCATGTTGATTTTGATCCTTCCCTGATTTCTTCTTATAAAGATGGAGATCCCGAGCGTCGTCTGATGCTGCAGGAGAAGGGGGAATACCTGGTGTTCCAGCCCATATTCAGTTATAAGGGCTATGAAACCAAGCCAGGTGATAAGGATGAAATCGTAGTGCCGGATGGCGATAAGGTGATGATCGTACATCGTAACAAGGAAGTGGAGCAGCAGTTTCTTTCCAAACTCGAAGCGCTTCACTCTAATTTTATTCGTCCGGATGGCTCCCAGAACCTGGTACTCAAAGGCGCCGATGTGTTGCGCAACAACTGGTTCTTCCTCTTCGTGGATGCCATGAATGAGATGAAGATTCCGGTGTATGGATTTGAAGCATTAAAGAATTTCCGGTTCAATACAGCCAAGCCACAGACACGTATTCAAATCAGCAGCAATACCGATTGGTTTGATGCCAAGGTGGATATTCTTTTTGGCGATCAGAAAGTGACAGTGGCAGAAGTGAAGCGTGCTCTCGCCAACAAGCAGCAATTTGTGCAACTGGATGATGGTTCATTGGGTATTCTTCCTGAGGAATGGATCAAACGTTATTCATTGCTGTTCAGAATAGGTGAAGGCAAGGCCCAGAACCTGCGGTTGTCGAAATACCACATGAGTGTGATCGATGAATTGTACAATGAGCGGAATGAAGAAGAACTCTTTGTACAGTTGGAAGAAAAATACGACCGCCTGCGTGGGTTCAAAAGCATCCGTGAAGTGGATCCACCAGCGCACCTGGAGCCTATTCTGCGTCCCTACCAGGCCTTCGGCTTCCAATGGTTGAATTACCTGAGTGAAGTGAATTGGGGTGGGATCCTGGCAGATGATATGGGTTTGGGTAAAACTATACAGGCCCTGAGTTTTTTACAGCATTACCGCGATACGCATCAACGCCTGAAAGCGCTGGTAGTTTGTCCGACTACCCTGATGTTCAACTGGGAAAACGAGATCAAAAAATTTACTCCAACACTCACCTATCATATACATCATGGCGGAGAGCGTACGCGGAACAAAGCCTTGCTGGAAAACAAGAATGTGATCATCACTACCTATGGCACTTTGCGTAGTGATATCAAAATGCTGGTGGAAATGGAGTTTGATGCGGTGGTACTGGATGAGTCACAAGCAATTAAAAATCCTTCCAGCAAGGTAACCAAGGCCGCTTCTCTTCTGAGGGCCCGTCATCGGTTGTGCATGAGCGGTACTCCCTTGCAGAACAACACTTTTGATATTTATGCCCAGATGAACTTCCTGAATCCGGGCATGTTGGGTAGTATGGAATTTTTCCGGCAAGAGTTTGCAATCCCGATTGATAAGTTTGGGGAGCAGGACCGGAAAGATCACCTGCGTAAAATCCTTTTCCCTTTTATCCTTCGCAGAACCAAGGAGCAGGTAGCCAAGGATCTTCCGGAAAAAACCGAAACCATCCTCTGGTGTGAAATGGAAGAGGAGCAAAGGCGGATTTATGATGCTTACCGGAATGATTTCCGCGATAAGATCCTGGGTACGATTGAATCCCAGGGTATGCAGAAATCGCAGCTGACCATCCTGCAGGGATTGATGAAACTCCGCCAGATCTGTGATTCACCGGCCATTTTGAATGAGCAGGAGAAATTTGAGAATCATTCGATCAAGCTGGAAGAACTGGGTCGCGAGATCACGGAAAACATCAGTAACCACAAGGCCCTGGTTTTTTCTCAGTTCCTGGGGATGCTGGCATTGATCCGGCAGAAGCTGAAGGAACTGGAAGTGGAATATGAATATTTTGATGGAAGCACATCTGCTATTGACCGGGAGAAAGCCATCCAGCGTTTCCAGAACGACGACAAATGCAGGATTTTCCTGATTTCTTTAAAAGCAGGTGGTGTGGGTCTGAACCTGACGGCCGCGGATTACGTATATATTGTAGACCCCTGGTGGAACCCGGCTGTGGAACAACAGGCCATTGACCGGACGCACCGGATTGGGCAGACTAAGAACATATTCGCCTATCGGATGATCTGTAAGGATACCATTGAGGATAAGATCCTGCAACTGCAGGAGCGGAAAAGAGTACTGGCGCGTGATCTCATTGCCGATGATGAAGGCTTTGTGAAAAATCTGACAAGGGAGGATGTGGAGTACTTGTTCTCGTAGGAAGTGAGACGTGAGACGTGAGACGTCAGATGTGAGAAGGGGGATTCCTGTGTTTTCTTCTCACATCTCACGTCTGACATCTCACATAAAAAAGCCCCGCTTTCCGCGGAGCTTTGCTTCGAATATGGGGGATGGGTTAGTAAAAAATTCAGAACCGGCGCGATCTGCGGGCATATCCCGGGCGGTGTTCGATAGGTGATTCACCTTTCAGTAAAACACAAACCAGGTATCGGAAAAAATGTAAAATCTGCAGATTGTGGCGATAACTGTCCTTGTTGATTTTAATGGCGTGTGTACTGTAGTACATGGCTTTTCTATCCATAGGTCAATTGGTTTTGGGTGATTTATCACAAAAAAACGAATATGTTCCGAATTTATTGCATGTAACCCGGATTCATGTAATATGCAGGCTTTGATTCCTTAATTTAGCGGGCTCCTTATAAACTTATGGCAAAATCAATCTTTAAGAGAAGGTCAGAAACTGGTGCTGAGATGTCTTTCATTGACCACCTGGAAGCGCTTCGGTGGCATATCATGCGGGCTTTGATGGCTATCCTAATAGGCGCCGTTGTTGTTTTTGTCAAAATGGATTTTTTCTTTGGGAAAGTGGTGATGGGGCCTGCGGATAAAGATTTTATCACCTACCGGGCTCTTTGCAAGTTCAGTCACTGGGTTGGAATGGGAGATGCCATGTGTATGGACGAGATCAATCTTAAACTGATCAGTACCCAGATGAGCAGTCAGTTCATGATGAGCTTTACTATCGCTTTTGTGGGTGGTTTTATCATTGCATTTCCTTACGTTTTCTGGGAGTTCTGGAAATTCATCCGGCCTGCCCTCACGGAAAAAGAAATTAAAAAAACAGGCGGTATGATCTTCTGGGTTTCCGTGTTGTTTTTTACTGGTGTTGCTTTTGGTTATTTTCTGATTGCACCCTACACGGTAAACTTTTTTGCATCCTATACGCTGAGCCCGATGATCGCCAATACCTTTACGGTAGCGGATTACATTGACAATATCGTTTCGTTGGTAGTGGGTGCAGGTGTGTTATTTCAATTACCTCTGGCTGTGTATTTTCTGGCGAAGATTGGTCTTGTTACGGCACAGTTTCTTAGAACCTATCGTAAATTCGCTGTAGTGGTGATATTGATTCTTGCAGCTGTAATTACTCCTCCGGATGTATTGAGTCAATTGATTGTAACAGTGCCGTTGTGGTTTTTATATGAAATAAGTATCAGTATTGCGGCACGTGTAAATAAGAAGGATGAGTTTTTGGTGAAGCCTACGGATGAATGGAGCTGAGAAACAAAGGAGGAATGGAAGATGGAGGAAGGAAAGAGGGGGACAAAGGAGGAAGGGCATGGAACAGGAGACAAGGGAGGCGGGAGGATTCGCGAATAATTTAAACTGAACCTATATGACAGTTTTTGATAAATCTTTACCGGTTGCGATTGGATGTGATCATGCAGGGTATGAATACAAGGAAGCGATCAAAACCTACCTGGAAAGCCAGGGCTTTGCAGTGAAGGATTTTGGTACGACCACTCCGAATTCTGTTGACTATCCTGATTTCGCACACCCTACTGCCTCTTTTGTGGAGGAAGGCAAAGCTGCCTTTGGGGTATTGATTTGTGGTTCTGCCAATGGGGTTGCCATCACAGCAAACAAACACCAGCAAGTAAGAGCCGGACTCTGTTGGGATAATGAAGTGGCCAAACTGGTACGCAAACACAATGATGCTAACATTATCTGCCTCCCTGCACGCTTTGTTGCCCTTGCCTATGCCATTCAGATGGTTGAAACCTTTTATACTACTGCCTTTGAAGGGGGGCGCCATGGCAACCGCGTGAATAAAATTGCCTGCAGCTAGTCGATTTGCGGGTTCCTGATTTTCCAAAAAACCGTCATAAACGCCTGTTTATCGACGGTTTTTGCATATGGGGCGAAATGATTTCTCACCGCGAAAATCACTTTGCATCTTTACATCAGCAAACGGGGTTAGCCCCTAAGCTCTAAACCAACCAATCCCTATCGAAGCCCCGCCCTGAACACGTAGCATCCTAATCCAACCCTTTGAAGAATCGAACCCAAACCTTGAAAACCTGAAATCCATCCAATGAAAAAATCAAGTCCAGCAGATGAAAGAACTAAGTCCATCCAATGAAAAACAGTGTCCAACCCATTGAAAAGCTTTAGTCCAGTTGTTTTTAAGCAAACCGTCCAATCCGATACCAATGAAAACAATCACCAGTTGATGTATCGTCTCAAAGAACTTGTCCCGCTAGTCCAGCGGGACTTTTTTTATAGTGAAAGGTGAAAGGTGAAAAGTGAAAGAACGGTGAAATGTCAAACCTCAGATGTCAGACGTGAAATGTGAGACGTGAAATGTGAGACTGGGAGAAGAATTCCCGATTTTCCAACCTATCTCATAGATCTTATTCCCTTCTTCTTTGGCTAATCTTCCATCTTTCCTTTGCGCTATCCTCTGTTGCTCCGTCCCCCTTTGCCTCCTTTCTTCCATTCCTCCCTCTTCCCTTCCCCATTCTCATTTGTCTCCCGCCTCCTTTGTCTCCTGCTCCATGCCCGGGTAACGTTTCATCTTCGGGTCTGGGTCGGATCTGGGTTAGATCTGGGCTGTAGGATAGACGTAGGATGACGAAGGATAACGTAGGATGACGAAGGATAACGTAGGATGACGAAGGATTATATACGATTAGCCTTTTAAAATGCTCCAAAATAATGTATATCTATATGATTTATAATGTTTTGTGCATTTTTTAATTGGCTCATCAAATCTGATAATTGGCTCATTTTCTTTAAAATTTGGCTCAAAACGATAATAATTGGCTCATTTGCACCCATAATTGGCTCAATCTGTGAAATATTCGGCTCATTATTGTGACTTCCATTCACCATTATCATTCTCATTTCTTACTTAAAGGAGTTTAGTTTCTCTTTTACCTCGTTTGCTATTTTTTTTCTTTCTTGCCCCATTCTTCTTTGTTTCCCGTCTCCTTTGTGTCCGGTCTCCATGCCTCCTTTCTTCCCTTCCCCCCTCTTCCATTCTTCCATTCCTCCTTTGTTCCCTCTTCCATTCTCCCTATATTGCCCCCTCAACAGTTTTAAGCAATGAGAAAAATCTTATTAGTACTGGGATTGTTCCCGGCGACGATTGGCTTCGCACAGAAAAAAGCCAACCCGCAGAAATATGCGGCTACCATTACGGAAGAGGATCTGAAAACGCATTTGTACATCATTGCCGGACCCGAAATGGAAGGCCGTGAAACAGCTACTGAAGGCCAGCGGAAAGCTGCCGCCTACCTGGAAGAACAGTTTAAAAAACTGGGGCTACTTCCTGGAAACAATGGTTCTTACCAGATGAGTTTTCCTGTTTATAAAGATTCCCTGATTGGCGCCGCCATGAAAGTAAATGGCCAGGATTTCAGCCTTTACCAGGATTTCCAGCCTAATCCCCGCATGACCCGAAACGGAGATTATTATTTCTCTGAGTTTGTGTTTGCTGGTCATGGTTTGGTAGATGGCAGCCGCGATGACTACAATGGCCTGAATGTAAAAGGGAAGGCAGTTTTGATCCTTGACGGAGCCCCTGCTGATTACAAATCAGAACAGAAAGGTATGATGGCCCCCTCCGGTATGTTTGGAAAATATCAGAAAGCCGTTGAAAAAGGAGCTGCTGCAGTATTGATTGTTGCCAATGATTTTCCACGAAAAGTGGGTGCAGCCCCTGCCAACATGTATGTAAACCTGTATGCACCTGAGCAAAATGCAGCGCTTTATAATGTTTCCTCCAAAGTTGCTGAACAGCTGATCGGCAGCGATTGGTCTGGTATTTCTGCCAATGCAAAAAATACTGCATCTCCCGCCAAAGTTTACAAGGCTAACCTGATGCTCCAGATGAACAAGCAGGTACAGTTCCTGGAAAGTACCAATGTGCTGGGTTATGTTGAAGGCAGCGATAAAAAAGACGAATGGCTGGTTGTTACCGCGCACTATGATCACCTCGGCAAAAGAGGTAATGTAATTTACTATGGTGCAGATGATGATGGTTCCGGAACCGTAGGTATCGTAGAAATGGCAGAAGCCTTCGCGAAAGCTAAAGCTGCTGGTCACGGTCCGCGCAGAAGCATTCTGTTCATGGCAGTTAGTGGGGAGGAAAAAGGACTTTGGGGTTCCGCCTGGTATGGTGATCATCCCGCCGTACCGTTGGAAAAAACCACTGCGAACCTGAATATTGACATGATCGGACGTGTTGATACTGAGCGCAAAACTGCTGACACCCTGAATTATGTGTATGTGGTGGGTGATGACAAACTGAGTACCGAATTGAAACCGCTGAGCGAGGGAATGAATAAAAAATACAGCAAAATGGTGCTCGATTACAAATTCAATGATCCCAATGACCGCAACCGGATTTATTTCCGCAGCGACCATTACAATTTTGCCCGCAAAGGTGTTCCGGTTATATTCTATTACGATGGCATGTTGCAGGCGGATTATCACAAACCAACTGATACCCCCGACAAGATCAATTATACCCTGTTGAAGAAAAGGGCCCAGCTGGTATTTTATACTGCCTGGGAAATGGCCAATCGCGAGCAGATGATGAAACGCGACCTGGAGATTCCAACCATGACCCGGTAAAATTTTTTTGGTGGATTTTAAACCTGGTGAACAATAGGCGGTCAATATATACGTAAATACGATAATAACCACCTAAGAAAACATTCGCCATGAACACCAAAACCACCTTTAAAACAATTGTATTAGCTACTGCGGTAGCCCTGTTTGCCGGAATTTCTACTGATGCAGCAGCTCAATCGACCCGTAAAAAACTGGATCGCGCGGAAGATGTTGCAGACCGCAGGGAAGATGTGGCAGATCGTAAGGAAAATCGCCGCGACCGCAGAGAAGATCGCCGGGACAAAAAAGAAGATGTACGCGATAAGCGGGAGGATGTCAGAGATGCCCGTCATGATGGAGGCGCCCTCGACAAACTGGAAGACCGTCGCGACAAGAGAGAAGATGTTCGCGATCGTCGGGAAGATGTAAGAGACCGCAAGGAAGATGTGCGGGATCGTAAAGAAAACCGCCGGGATCGCCGGGAAGACCGGAGGGATAGGAAGAATTAAAAAAACCGCTCGCAATTGCGAGCGGTTTTTTCGTGAAAGGTGAAAGGTGAAAGGTGAATGTAGCACTCAGCTTTTTCACCTTTCACCTTTCACTTTTCACCATCCTAATATATAAGCAAATATCAACGGTGCCACTATCGTAGCATCACTTTCAACGATGTATTTCGGCGTATCGATACCCAGTTTACCCCAGGTAATCTTTTCATTGGGAACTGCACCGGAATAGGATCCATAAGAAGTGGTGGAATCACTCACCTGGCAGAAATAGCTCCAGAAAGGAACATCATGCCATTCCAGGTCCTGGTACATCATGGGCACAACACAGATGGGGAAATCACCCGCAATACCACCACCCAACTGGAAAAAGCCTACACCCTTTCCTCCTGAATTATGACGATACCAATCGGCCAGCCATACCATGTACTCAATACCGCTCTTCATGGTAGACGCCTTCACTTCATTTTTAATCACATAGGAAGCAAAAATGTTACCCATGGTGGAATCTTCCCAGCCACCTACAATAATGGGCAGATTTTTCTCCGCGGCAGCAATCATCCAGCTGTCTTTAGGATCAATTTCATAATCATCCTTCATTACTCCACTGTTCAGGAGTTTATACATGTATTCGTGGGGGAAATAGCGTTCGCCGGCAGCATCTGCATCTTTCCAGAGTTTGGCAATATGGTGCTGAATCTTACGGAACGCTTCTTCTTCAGGGATGCAGGTATCGGTAACACGGTTTAATCCCTGCTCCAGCAAATCCCACTCCTGCTGCGGAGTCAGGTCACGGTAATTGGGAATTCTTCTATAATGACTGTGTGCAACCAGGTTCATAATATCTTCTTCCAGGTTGGCTCCGGTACAGGAGATGATCTGTACTTTATCCTGGCGGATCATTTCAGCCAGTGAAACACCCAGCTCTGCGGTACTCATTGCCCCAGCCAGGGTAATCATCATTTTTCCTCCATCCAGCAAATGCTGTTCATAACCTTTGGCAGCATCTACCAGGGCAGCTGCGTTAAAATGCCGGTAATGATGCTGGATGAATTGAGAAACGGGACCTTTACTCATGTTTTCTAAAATTTATTCGAGGCCAAAGGTAAAATAAAAAACCCCACCTTACGGGGTGGGGCTGACTTTCCAACAAAACCTCAGAGAAAAAACCGTCCTGTTTACTTTCTTGTTTTGGAGAATGTTGTCCAACTGGCGCTGTTCTCGCTTTTAAGAACCAGTTGATGGTCTGCATTTTCCAGGGTAATATAATAGGTTGTTACACCATCATTAGCTACTTCGAAAAGGGTAGAGATCCAGTAATTGGAATACTCTTCTTTAATTTCTGTCATCAGTGAAATTGGAAGTTGCGTAGAAAGAATGTTACGGTATACACCAACCAGGGTGCCTTCATCGTCGAGGTAGGCAAATAATACCTGGCCATTCATTGTGAACTGAACTTTGTTCAGGTTGTTTACGCGGCTCCAGCTTTCCTGCTGTGCAGATGCGAATTCTTTTTTGAAACTTTTCTCTACACGCTCGTCAACGTTGTTGCGATTCTTACTGTTGTTTGCGAAGAGGCTGGTGAGGCTGAGTGTTACTACTACCAGAGTAGTCATGAACTTTTTCATTGCTTAAGGTTTGAATATTTGAGTGATACTTATTTGACGCAGATCGTCAATAAAGGTTACAGTTTGTTTTTAATTTTTTTGAATACACTGAGATTTCCTGCAGGTGAAGCTGATACGATCATGCTAGACTTCACACCGTGTAAGGTTACATGATAAGTAGTGCTTCCGTTAGCAATGTGCTCAATTACATTCTTCATTACATGCTCAGGATATCTTTCCTGGATTGCTTTAGTTACCATAATTGGTAAACTTGCAATATCAATGTAACGTGCAGTTGCTACCAGTGATCCTTCTGCATCATAAAATGCGCTCAGTTCAGTGTTGCGGAAAGAGAAGGTTGCCTGGAACAATCCGGCATCATCCAGGGATTTCCACTGAACATTTTTTGCTGAAGCAAACTCAGTGCGGAATGCTTCCAGAACTTTTCCTGTAATAGGATCAACACTTGCGAAACTGGCCAGGCTTACAAAAGCTGTAGCGGCGATTAAGATGAACTTTTTCATACAATAAAATTTGAAAGGTTTAATGATTAATGTCTGTTTGAATAGTTTGACGATGTAAAAGTAGAAAGGTTACAGACCCGTGTCAAGCAAATAGTGATTGGTGGTTGCTTAAAGTAAATATTTGATAAGTACCTGAAAAGATTAGCTGTTCCGGGTGTTGAAAAATCGGCTGAAATGCAGGCTGGAAGGGCAGTTGGTAAAATTTGTTAAATAAAAAGTAAATCTGGGTTAACCCATGGTTAAATTAGAGAAGTGGAAACTGCCTATATTTAAATATGAACTTTTTAGCGCATGCCTATCTTTCTTTTCGCCAGCCGGAGCTGCTGTTAGGGAACCTGATCAGCGATTTCGTGAAAGGGAAAAAGAAGTTTGAATACCCTTCTGCAGTACTCAGAGGAATCGAATTGCATAGAGCCATTGATACGTTTACAGATGATCATCCGGTGAATGCCATCGCTAAAAAGGTTTTTAAACCAGCTGTTGGTTTATATGCCTCCGCATTTGTAGATGTGGTGTATGATCATTTCCTCGCAACCGATGAATTGGTGTTTCCTGGAAACAGCCTGCATGATTTTAGTCAGTGGGTGTACGGTGAATTAGAAGGACAAGCGGTTCATTTCCCGGATCAGTTCAGTCGCATGTTTCCTTACATGAAAGAACAAAACTGGTTGCTCAATTATAAAGAGAAATGGGGCATCGAAAGAAGCATGGAAGGACTGGTTCGCAGGGCGAAGTATCTTGATAATTTCCAGCCTGCATTTGAAGCCTTTGAAGCGGAATATGAATTACTGCAGTCCTGCTTCCAGCGCTTTTTCCCTGAATTGCTGCTGCATGTGGGGGATGAATACCGGCGCCAGCTTACTCGACCGGAAATATCTTAAATCGCTCATGAGCTGCTTTCTCCAACATTTCGCGATCCTCCGGATGCGCAATATCAATCAATGCCTTCGCCCGCTGCCGAAGGTTTTTTCCATATAAATAGGCAATACCGTATTCGGTTACCACATAGTGAATATGTCCACGCGTGGTCACAACCCCGGCTCCTGTTTTAAGAAAAGGAACTATTCTTGAGATGCCTTTTGCGGTACGAGCAGGCAGTGCAATAATGGGTTTGCCACCCGGACTCAAAGCCGCTCCTCTCATGAAATCCATTTGGCCGCCTATTCCAGAATATTGAAAAGTCCCAATACTATCTGCACATACCTGCCCGGTTAAATCAATTTCTACTGCACTGTTGATAGCAACCATTTTGGGATTGCGCCGGATTACTGAACTCTCGTTTACATAATCAATATCCAAAAATGCAAAAGCCGGATTATCATTCACATAGTCGTATAAACGCTTTGTTCCGAGTGCAAATCCTACTACTGATTTATTCGGGTGGATGACTTTGTATTTATTATTGATGACATCGTTTTCAACGAGGTCGATGATGCCATCGCTAAACATTTCTGTATGCACACCCAGGTCTTTATGATTTCCCAGGCAGCGCAACACGGCATCTGGAATGGCACCGATGCCCATTTGTAAGGTACTGCGATCTTCAATCATGCCGGCTATATAGGCTCCTATCTTGTTTTCTGCTTCGCCTGATTTTTCTCCAAACCTTGCTTCATGAAGAGGGGCTTCCTGGTATACCATCGCGTGGAAACGATTCACGTGAATCATGCCATCTCCATGCGTGCGGGGAACATTTGGATTCACCTGTGCAATTACATAACGGGCAGTATTAACCGCTGAACGTGCAATGTCTACAGAAACACCCAGGGAACAATATCCATGCGCATCCGGCACGGATACATGTACAATAGCAACATCAATAGGAAGGATGCCCTGCTTAAACAGCTCCGGAATTTCGCTGAGGAATACAGGAACATAATCAGCGCGACCAGCCTGCACAGCTTCCCTTATACTGGCTGATACAAAAAGTGAGTTGATCTGAAAATGACCCTGGTATTCCGGTTTATCTACTACCATATCGCCGTAAACAGAAATGTTGACTAACTCAACATCCTTCAGCCGGTCCTTTTGCTCCGCCAGTTTTTTCATCATGTAAGAGGGAGTCTGGGCGCTGCCCTGCACAAATACACGATTGCCTGATTGCACAACAGAGAGGGCTTCTTCAGCGGATACGTAGTGGATAGGAGGTCGCATTCGAATTTTTTGCAAAAATATAAGACGAAAACCGGGGGATTCCTGATTCTTGTCATAAAAACCGGTTAGCATTGTTGGATCGCATCCTTATTTTTGAAGCTGAAAAGGAAGAATTGCATGATTACTATTGCTCAAGTTCGTAAGACTGGAATCTTATTAGGATTAGTTTGTTGTATGCAGCTGCATCTCAATGCCCAATCCAAATTTCCGCCGGTTGATAAATCTCCTCTTGACTTCAGCTATTATCCGGTTAATTATCCCATTCTGAGGATCCAGGAAAAAGCGAATGAACCGTTGATGGCAAGAGTTACTTATAGTCGCCCTCAGAAAAATGGAAGAAAAGTTTTTGGAGAATTAGTGGAATACGGAAGTATCTGGCGACTCGGAGCCAATGAGGCCACAGAAATTGAATTGTACCGTGATGCAAAGATTGGTGCCGCCCGGGTGAAAAAAGGTCGTTATACAATGTACGCCATCCCAACCACTGATAAATGGACGATCATTCTGAATAAGGATACCGATGTTTGGGGTGCTTTTTTATATGACCCGAAGAAGGATGTGGTTCGTACGGAAGTTCCTGTTCAACACAATTCAGATGCATTGGAATCCTTCAGCATGTATTTTGATAAAAGCAATGGCGGCGTGAGTCTTTTCATTGGATGGGACACTGAAATGGTACGCGTACCTATCAGCTTCTTCTGATTTTTATATCATGTGTGGAATAGCCGGCATCATAACAGAAACTTGCTCTGCGGAGCCGGACAAACAGATCCGCGAGATTCATGAAATGACAACAGCCCTGGCGCATCGTGGCCCGGATGGTGAAGGCTTTTGGAAGGACGACAGCAATCAGGTTTATTTTGGCCACCGGCGATTATCAGTTATCGATGTTTCTCCTGCTGCTGCTCAACCTATGCAGTATGGCAACCGGTTTACCATTATCTATAATGGAGAGATTTACAACTTTAAAGAGTTACGTGAATCCTTACTGGCACAGGGTTACCGATTTGACACAGCCTCTGATACGGAAGTGATACTGGCGGCCTACCAGGAATACGGGGCATCTTGTGTGGAACAGTTTGATGGGATGTTTGCTTTCGCCATTTGGGATACGGAAAAGGCTGAGTTGTTCCTGGCCCGCGACCGGATGGGAGAAAAGCCCTTGTTTTTTACCTGGCAGGAAGGGCGATTCCTTTTTGCTTCTGAAATGAAAGCGCTTTGGGCAGTTGGCGTACCAAAAAATCCGGATCCACACCAGGTGTTACTCTATTTGGGTGCCGGTGTCACGGGCATCCCTCTTCACCCTGAACAAAGTTTTTACCAGGATATAGTTCAACTGCCACCGGCTCATCGGGCCCTGTTGAAAATTGGCAATGGGATATGGGGGCAATTGGAAACTGAACGCTATTGGGATCTTCACTCCACCCGTCCGGTGCCACCCGTCCGGTGCCACCGGACGGGTGGATTTCGTGCCCTGCTGAAGGAATCCATCCGGAAACGGTTACGATCAGATGTTCCGGTAGGGTCTTCCCTCAGTGGAGGACTAGACAGCTCTTCCATAGCCTGCCTGGTGAAAGAATTGGGTGCAGAAAACTGGACCGGTTTTTCAGCCGTATTTCCCGGATTCGAGAAAGATGAATCGGGGTTGATAAAAGAGCTAACCAGTCAGTTGGGCATTCGATCTGTTACCTGTACGCCAACAGTAGAGGATCTATTAAGAAACCTGGATCGGATGCTCTATCACCAGGAAATGCCGGTGGAATCAGCCAGTGCACTGGTACAATTTCAGGTGATGGAACTGGCAGCCAGCGAGGGCGTGACTGTTTTATTAGATGGTCAGGGTGCAGATGAGCTACTAGGAGGATATGACTCCTATATTCACTGGTTCCTGCAGGAGCTTTGGAGAACCGGTCCCCGATCTGATTTCAAAAGGGAACTGGAAGCTTTTACAGCGCATGGCTGGAAGGGAGGCTGGGGATGGAAAAATCGCTTTGCTGCCTGGTTTCCACAAGTGGCGCAGGAGCAACTGATTAAAAAACAGGTGGCTGCTGTGGAGCGCATTCCTTTTGTAGATGCTGCCTATCTGGAAGCAGGTTTCCGCAAGGAACAACTATATAAACCACTTGTAACCTCTCTGCAGGATATATTATATTTTGATCTGACCATGGGCCGGCTTCCTGAATTGCTACGTTATGCGGATCGCAACAGCATGGCATTCGGGAGAGAAATCCGCCTGCCGTATCTGCAACATAATGTTATGGAATTGGCGGCAGGACTTCCTTCCCGGCAAAAGATGCAGAACGGTTATACCAAGTGGGTGTTGCGCGATGCTATGAAAGAGCAGCTGCCTGCCTCGATCGTATGGCAAAAACGAAAAATAGGCTATGAACCTCCCCAGGCAACCTGGATGCAGGATGCGCGGGTGAAGCAAAAGATCTTTGCTGCCCGGGAACTGCTGGTTGATCGGGGAATCTTCCAAAAGCGCTATCTTGACCGGCCCATTGAAGGCACAGGTGCCAGCCAGGTATATGATTGGAGGGTACTGGTCCTCGGGACTTTATTCGCTACATAAAAAATTATTGCTCAATGAAAATTGGAACCAAGTTTATTCATGCCGGTATGGAGCCGGATCCATCCACCGGTGCGATCATGACCCCGGTATACATGACCTCTACCTATGTGCAGGAAGCGCCGGGGGTGAACAAGGGATTTGAATATGCACGATCCCAGAACCCGACCCGAAAAGCACTGGAAGAAGCGCTGGCTACTATTGAAAATGGTCAGTATGGTCTGGCTTTTTCAAGTGGTGTGGCAGCAACCGATGCGGTATTGAAACTACTGGCTCCCGGAGATGAAGTGGTTACGGGGAATGATTTGTATGGAGGCACCTATCGCCTTTTTACTAAAGTATTTGAGCGCTTTGGCATTAAGTTCAAGTATGTGGATATGGGTTCACTGGAGACAGTAGAAGCTGCCATGAGTGCGGCTACCAAGTTGATCTGGCTGGAAACACCTACGAATCCTTTGATGAATATTGGTGATATCGCGGCTATCTCAAATATCGCGAAAAGCAGAGGAGCATTGCTTTGTGTGGACAACACGTTTGCCTCTCCTTATTTGCAAAACCCGCTTGATAACGGGGCAGATATTGTGATGCATTCCTCAACCAAATACCTGGGCGGACATAGTGATGTGATCCAGGGTGCCCTGGTGGTGAATGAAAAGGGATTATACGATCAGCTGTATTTTATCCAGAAAAGTTGTGGCGCGGTACCCGGACCGATGGATTGTTTCCTCGTGCTCCGGGGTATCAAAACCCTGCACCTGCGCATGCAGCGGCATTGTGAAAATGGAGAGAAGATCGCGCATTGGTTACGCAATCACCCTAAAATTGGAAAAGTATACTGGTGTGGCTTTGAAGATCATCCCGGTTATTCGGTAGCGAAAAAACAGATGCGCGGGTTCGGTGGTATGATGAGTTTCGAACTGAAAGACAATTCTGTAGAGGCCGCGAAAAAAGTGTTGTCTGGCACCCATTTGTTTTCCCTGGCGGAGAGCCTGGGTGGTGTTGAATCGCTGATCAATCATCCTGCTTCTATGACCCATGCTTCCATCCCGCGGGAAGAGCGAATCAAAAATGGTTTGTCTGATTCATTGATTAGGCTAAGTGTGGGAGTGGAAGATGCGGATGATCTGATTGAAGACCTGGCAAGAGCGATTGGGTGAAAAAAAATCTGATAGAATTTCTGAATCGAAAAGTTGAGGAATACAATCGGCCTTCGTTTATTGAGGCGGACCCGGTTTGTATTCCTCATTTGTTTACTGCCCGTGCGGATATTGAAATAGCAGGTTTGTTTGCAGCAGTTTTTGCCTGGGGTAATCGAACTACGATTATTGCTAAAAGCCGGGAGTTGATGCAACGGATGGATATGCGTCCGCATGAATTTGTACTCCACCATGGGGCTGATGATTTGCGTGGATTGCTTTCTTTCAAACACAGAACCTTTACCGCCACTGACCTGCTTTATTTCGTGGAGGTGTTAAAGCAGCATTATTCCAGGCATGATTCACTGGAAACAGCCTTTCTAACGGGTATGGGCAATCGCGATAAGGATACGACAGGAAGCCTGAATGGGTTTTACAGTTATTTTTTCGGAGCTGTTTGGGAGAAGGCAGATGCGATTGAAATTCCTGCGCGCACCCGAAAACATATTGCAGCACCTTTCCGCGGCTCCACCTGCAAGCGCCTGAACATGTACCTGCGCTGGATGGTTCGGCCAGCAGATGGAGGAGTGGATTTTGGATTGTGGAAAGGCATTTCTCCTGCTCAGCTGGTGATCCCCATTGATCTGCATGTAGCCCGGGTGGCGCGGCGATTTGGGTTGCTTCATCGGGAGGCGCTCGACTGGCAGGCAGCCCTTGAACTCACAGCCTGGCTGCGTCGCCTCGATCCTACTGATCCTGTCAAATATGATTATGCGCTTTTCGCCCTCGGCGTCATCGAAAAATTCTAACTTTCCTCACCCGTCCGGTGGCACCGGACGGGTGAATTACATGGAAAATTCTTTAGACGATATATTAGTAGTTCAGCAGGAGCTGGAAAAACTGACCGGGCAGGACCTGGTTCCGTATACCGAAGGTTGGTCAGGATTGCGTACTGCACTGGCGGCATGGGTGAATGAGCTAATTCAGCACAACTTTTCCGAGCTGATCCGGGTCTTGTACCGCGTGGATATCAGTGAAAACAAGCTAAAATTCCTACTGCAAGAGAAAGTTGGAGAGGATGCGGCCTTCATCATTGCAGACCTGATCATAGAACGTCAGCTACAGAAAATAAAAACCCGGCAGCAGTTTCAACAACCGCCGCCGGAGAATGAAGAAGATCGCTGGTAATCCCACCCGTCCGGTGCCACCGGACGGGTGGGGAGAAGATCAGGCTTTTACTGCCTTTTCTTTGAATTTTTGAATGGCTGTTCGGGTGAAGGAACTCAGCACCAGGCGGCCGCTGATGGCAGCACGCTCCGTCAGCAGCTGGTCCCAGTGATCCGTGCCTTTCCAGAACATTTTTTTCATTTCCTGCATGGCTTCTGGTGATGAAGCAGCCAGGGTAGTAGATAACCGGAAGATGGATTCATCCATACTATCCAGATTTGGATGGAGTTCTGCAAAGAGACCTTTTCTGCGGGCCCAGTCACCATTTCTCCACATCGCGGCATCAATAGCCAACTGAGAAAATGCAGAGGTTCCTATTTTTCTTTCAACTGCTGGTCCAACTACAAAGGGTCCGATTCCAACAGCCAGTTCGCTGAGTTTTATTTCAGCCCCTTCGACGGCGATGGCATAATCACAAGCAGCTGCCAAACCGACTCCACCACCCACACATTTTCCATGTATCCGGCCGATGATCAGCACCGGCACCTTACGCATGGCATTGATCACCTGGGCAAACCCATTAAAGAAAGCCTGCCCTTCTTCCGGGGTGGTAATCGCCATTAATTCATCAAAGGAAGCACCACCACAAAACGCTTTCTCACCCGCCGATCGCAGCACAATCACACGCACTTCTTTATTATGACCTGCGGAATGAATTTCCTTTGCCAATTCATTCAATAATTTACCCGGCAGTGAATTTCCCTGGGGGTGAAAGAACTCAATGGTAGCTATGCCTTTATGTATTTCGGCCTGCACATGGCCGCCCTGAACTTCATGGATCATAGGTTTTTAATTTACTTTATTTAAAACGCTTGCTTATTTACTTGGTTCATCCGATTGCTTTTGCACCATTGTTAAAATAGTTGCAATTGCTACTTGCTCGCCGGTCTCGTCCATCACTTCCACCATCCATTTAACGATTCCTTTTGGCAAATCAGTATCCAGTTTCTTTTCCTGGTCGATTTTTTCCTTGCAGGTAAAGCGCACCTGGATAGTTGAACCCGCATACACAGGTTTCACAAAGCGCAATTCATCGATTCCATAATTCAGAAGTACGGGGCCTTTGGCACTGCTGTCTACAAAGAGTCCGGCTGCGGCACTCAGTATCAGGTAACCATGGGCTACCGGCTTTTCAAACAAGGTTCCTTCAAGGGAAGTATGATCGGTATGGGCGTAGAAATGGTCCCAGCTTAAGTTAGCAAAATTTACGATATCTGTCTCAGTAATGGTGCGTTTTCCTGTCAGCAACTGATCCCCTACCTGCAGTTCCTCAAAGTATTTCCGGAATGGATGGATCCGGTCTTCCCGGCCATTGGTGCCTGGTTGATACACTTGTGTGATGGCAGTAATCATATCGGGGCTGCCCTGTATGGCCAGTCGCTGCATATAATGTTTGACGCCTCTGATTCCCCCCATTTCTTCTCCTCCTCCTGCACGCCCCGGACCCCCATGCACCAATAGAGGGAGAGGAGATCCATGCCCGGTAGATTCTTTTGCGCAGGACTGGTTTAAAACCAGGATGCGGCCATGCCAGGGACCAGCACCCAATACATAATCGCGGGCCAGGCCAGGATCACTGGTAACAATAGAACTCACCAGGGAGCCTTTACCCATCCGTGATAATGCAATCGCATCTGAAGCAGATTTATAAGGCATGATGGTACTAACCGGACCGAAGGCTTCTACTTCGTGTGAGGCTGACTGTTGGAAGGGTTTATCATTCACTAATAAAAGCGGACTGATAAAAGCTCCTTTTGAAGGATCGGCATCAATTACCTGCACACTATCCAGCGATCCATATACCAACTGAGAACCTGCCAGCAGTTTGCTCACCTGTTCCAGCACTTCAGATTTTTGTGTTTGTCCGGCTAGTGCCCCCATTCTCACTTTTTCATTTTTAGGATTGCCGATTGTCGTTTGTTCGAGGGCGTTAGCCACTGCTTTCCAGACCGCTTCCATCTTATTCTCTGGTACAAAAACCCGACGGATGGCAGTACATTTTTGGCCTGCCTTCACTGTCATTTCCTTTCGCACTTCTTTAATGAAGACATCCCAATCAGGTGATCCGGGCTCTACATCTTCACCCAGGATGATACAGTTCAGGGAATCGGCTTCCATATTAAAGGGAACCGATTCGCGCAGGATTATCGGGTGTGATTTGAGTTTCAAACCGGTGGAAGCAGATCCTGTAAATGTGATCACATCCTGGCTTTGCACATGGTCCAGCAGATCGCCGGCAGAGCCACAGATCAGCTGGAGCGCACCGGGGGGCAGGATACCCGAATCTACAATAGAGCGCACAACAGCTTCAGTCAGAAAACAGGTAACGGTGGCGGGTTTTACAATTGCAGGCATACCAGCCAGCCAGTTAACAGCTACTTTTTCGAGCATGCCCCAAACCGGAAAATTGAAAGCATTAATATGGACGGCTACCCCTTCTTTTGGAACAAGTAGGTGGGTTCCCATAAAAGTGGAAGCCTTGCTCAGGTTATGACTTTCGCCATCCATGGTATAAGGCTGGTTGGGGAATTTTCTTCGAAGGGAGGCATATGAAAACAGGTTGCCAATCCCCCCTTCAATATCAATCCAGCTATCGGCCCTGGTGGCGCCGGTCTGGTAAGAGATTTCATAAAAGCGGGGTAATTCTTTTTGAAGATGCAGGGCCAGCGCGCGAAGCATGCGACCTCTTTCATGAAAAGTCATTTTGCGAAGGGCAGGATTACCCACCGTGCGGGCATACTCCGTCATCGCTTTAAAATCGAGCCCTTTTGAACTGGCATGGGCCAGCGTTTCACCGGTAACCGCATTAAACAGAGCCTGGCCTTCTCCATCGCCAGTGATCCACCGACCGGTAACAAAGTTTTCCAATTTATTCATAGCAAGCATTTGAAATTGCAAAATAGTTCATAATGCAAGGATTAGGGTGGGATGAAATGCTAAAACCTTGCATATTTGCACTATTGAAAACCACAAATTATGAAAGCATCCCTCCTTTTGGCCGCCGGTATTTTGTTGTTAACTGCCTGTAATAATGCAGATGAGCATGCAGGACATCGTACCGATGGCTTTTCGGATGTGGCTAAAACCCCTGAGGATAGCCTGTTCAAACTGGTAATGGAGGGACATGATGTGGGGATGGCAAAAATGGGCAAGATCAAAGAAGCTCAGAAGCAGGCCCAGGCGGCTTTGGATAGTTTGAATAAAACATCTGGTGCCAATAAGGAAACCCTGCAACAGGCGCTGATGGACTTACAGGAAGACCTGAATTATGCAGAATACGGCATGAATACCTGGATGGAGGAGTTCAATGTAGACTCCGCCCGTGATAACCAGGAAGTGCGGCTCACCTATCTTAAAACCGAGCAGGAAAAAGTAGATAAGGTGAAGAATGCGATTCTGGAAAGTTTACGGGTAGCGGATTCCCTGTTTAAGAAGTAGTTTTAAACGTTCCGAAATGCCATAAAATACCAGAGGGGTCGTGAAGAAAACATTCATCACCCCAGTGATTATAACGGATGGGCAGGAGGCGAACTTCCGGATATTTGGAGGGCAGGTTTAGCTGGCTGAGTTCCTGGTAGAAGGACTCGACATCTGCCACTTCCATAAAAACCATAGTATTGTCTATCCAGTCTTTTACATAGGCATTCTGCAGGTAAAAAGACAGGTTACCAAGTTTATACACGCAGAGGTTTTTTTCCAGTACCATTTCTTCAAAACCAAGATCCCGGTAAAATTCGCGGGAACGTTCAAAATCTTTGGCGCCAATAAAGGGGCGAATGCTGAGGACTTTATTTGTCATACTTGATCTTTTGAAGGGGATTTCCTGAATAAAATTAAACTGAAGCAGTGAAGCATGTGCTTATTATTAATAGTACCAAAACTACTGGCGCTGTTTCAAGTTGTTGCTTGATTCAAATCAAGTACGATCAGCGGCTGGATAATTTTTCCCTAACCCTACTCAGGGTTTCTGGTGTGATCTTGAGGTAGGAGGCAATTATTTTTAATGGGAATGCTTGTAGTAAGGAGGGTCTGTGGTCCAGTACAAACTGGTATTTCGCGACCGGACTCAACTGGTCGTCAAAAAGTTTTATTCGGGAGGGCGTAGGTTCGAGTAAGCGGGCCAGTTGAAAAAAAGAAGATGAACGATTAATCAACTCATGCAGCTTCGTTATGGTTAATTCATACACATGGCTATCCATAAAGGCCTGGATAAAAGTTTCGGAGGGTTGTTGCCTGACAAAACTTTGCTGGTTGAGCATCCATTCCTGGTCCACGTGCAGGTCAATGATCTGCTGATCGATTTCATCCTTCTCTTTAAACTGAATAAAAGAACCTGAGCTGATAAAATACAGGGACTGGCAGATTTGTCCGGGTTTCAGCAGACAGGCTCCCTTTGTAATTTCTTTCGGCAATAAGGCAGATTGCAGCAGGTCCATTTCTGAGAGACTGAAATTTCCAAATCCGCCTGATAAAATGGATGACATAATCCCGAAGTTAAGGGCAACGCAGAATTAAAACATGACATATAATTATAATACTGATGGATTTTGGCTAACTTATGAGTGTTATGAAACAAAGCCTGCTCCTGCTGTGCTTTACAGTTAGTGTATTGACAGCAAAAACTCAATCAGTATCAGATAGTATCGCTAATCTGGTGAAGTATTATCATGATAACGGTCTATTCAGTGGGGCAGTGCTGGTGGCTAATGGAAATACTATTGTGTATAAGGGTGCAGTCGGAATGGCCAATCACGAATGGCAGATTCCCAATACTACTCAAACCAGGTTTCGGTTAGGGTCGGTGACCAAACAATTTACAGCAATGTTGATTCTTCAATTGGTACAGGAGGGCAAACTGAATCTCAATGGAAAAATCACCGACTATCTTACCAATTACAGAAAAGAAACAGGCAGCCAGGTAAGTATCCATCAGTTGTTAACCCATAGTTCCGGTATTCCCAATTATACCGAAAATGAATCTTTTTTTCCCAATTCTGTCAAGCCCTATAGTGTAATTGATTTTGTTCGGATCTATTGCAGCGGTGATCTGGAATTTAAGCCGGGGACTCAATTTTCCTACAGCAATTCAGGTTATTTTATCCTGGGTGCCATTCTTGAAAAAATGACGGGAAAAACCTATGAGCAGTTATTGAAGCAAAGGATTCTGGAGCCACTTGGCATGAAACAAACGGGCTATGATATGCATGAATATATCATACCGGGAAGGGCATCCGGGTATGAAACTAAATTATCCGGGTATCAACATGCATCTTACCTGAATATGGGATTGCCGTACGCAGCAGGTTCTATGTATTCAAGTGTGGAAGATCTGATGATTTGGAACCTGGCATTGTATGGGAATAGGTTAATGGCTGACTCCCTGAAGAAAAAAATGTTTGATGGCTATCTTGAACTGGATAAAAATATAAAGGCGGGTTATGGCTGGTTTAATGAACAAATTCAAACGCCGGATCCTAAGAAGGTGATCAATATGATCTGGCACAATGGTGGAATAAATGGATTTATGACAGAGCTAGCCAGGTTTCCGGAAGAGAGAATTTTTATTACAGTACTGGATAATGCTTCCAATAATACCGCGCTATTGTTTAGGGATATAATCGCAACAGTTTATGGACTTCCTTTGGAACCAAAAAAACCAACACTTTCCTACGCCATTCGCAAAAAGATAGAGAGCAGTTCCATTGCAGAAGCAACTGATTATTTTGCGACCATTCCGGAAGCTGAAAAGAAACAATACACACTTGCTGGAGCGGAGCGATTGATCAATAGATGGGGGTATGAGCGCATGAATGAACAACAGGATTTACCCGGGGCATTGAAGCTATTTGAATTGAATACGAAATTGTTTCCCAACTCTTCAAATGTATATGACAGTTATGGAGAAGCATTGGCGAATGCAGGCAAATATGACCAGGCGGTAGCAAATTATCAGAAGTCTGTACAGTTAGATTCCAGTCGCTACAGGCGCGCCTCGGTCAGAATTGCTGGTTTTTCAAACCGGCCTGATACGATTCGTGTGATGGTGGACGGGCATGAAATGGTATTGTATAAAACAGGAAGCAAAGGTCCGGTTATTGTGTTAGAGGCTGGTGGTAACAGCGATCATACCAGTTGGAGTAGGATTGTTCCGGAACTAGCTAAACGCGCCATTGTAATTACGTATGATCGTCCGGGTTATAGGCAATCCATTACTTGTTCACAGCCAAGAACAGCCGACCGGGTTGCCGCAGAATTATATGAAGCACTTAAGAAGGCCGGTATAAAAGGACCATATATCATTGGTGGCTGGAGTTGGGGCGGTGCATTTGCCAGAACGTTTGCTGGGAAGTATCCAGCCGAAACAAAAGGATTGTTATTGGTGGATCCGGCAACAAAAGAAAGTTATGACCGGATGGCAAAAGAATATCCGGATATCTATACAGGAATTTTTACCACCCGATATGCCGGCAACCAGGCAGCGCAGGATGAATTCGATGCAATGTTGCCCACCATGATGCAGGCTTCCATTTCAGATCAACAGTATAAAGGAAAGATAGAAGTATTGGCTGCAGGAAGTTTTAAGGAATGGTCGGAGGCCGAAATTCCGTTAAAGAAAATCTGGATCGATGAACTAAGAAGTTGGTCTGGAAAAAATAAAAACAGTCGGTTTGAATTAGTGGAAAGCGGTCATTTTATACAGAATGAAAAACCGGAAACAGTGATTGCTGCATTGAACCGGTTAATGGAAGTACGATGAATACCAAATGTGCTAAATTATTCTTTTAACTGCAGGAATTTTTCGCAACAGGTGAGTTACCAGCAATGAACTGCCAATCCCGACAATTGTAACAAGAATAAACTTCAAATTAGGATTCCAATTAAAATTCAGCACCAGGATTTGCAGTACAATAACAAGGAGCAGGTGAACCAGGTAAATTCCATACGCATTGTCCGAAAGGAGCTTCATGAGTGAATTAGGTTGATTGAACCCTTGCCTAAAACCTGCCATCAGACTGATACTGATACTGAAACAGAGCAGGGTTTCCAGCAACGGCTCTGAAATCCATTTGCTGAAAGCTGAGCCGATCCAGTAACTACTGGTACTGTACCCGATAACAGTTAATATTGTAAAGGGTAGAGCATGTTTCCAGTTAAGCTCTTTCAGCCAGTTCGCATGATGAAAATAAGTACCCCCAAGAAAGAGCAATAAATACTGGGGCAGGTGTGCCGGTTCAATTGGAATGACCCAGGTGCGCCAGGCATCAATAGGGTACCAGGTCCTGATCACGGCACCGAATAAAATAATAATTGCGGCAAACACCAATAGGTGCAAGACTTTCAGCGACCGATTACCTGAAGCCCATTTAAGAAACAGTTTATGGAAAAACACAAGGTAGATAATAGAATAGGCAAGCAGCGATGCCACAAACCATAAATGTCCCGTTGCAATAGGAGGCTTGTTGAAATAGGTATCCAGAAAAAAACTCACCAGGTTGCCGGGTTTATCTGCGCCCAGGTAATTGAAAGGAAGAAATACAAGGAACGTAAAAAACAACAAGGGTATGCCCAGTCTTTTCAGCCGATCCTTCAGAAAGACAGTCGCGGTTTTATTTCGTACACTAAATACCATAAAGTATCCCGAAATAAAAAAATACAAACCCATCATATAGGAAGCATTAACAAAGAAGAACTTCCCAAGCCATTGTGCTTTCAACGGGTCGTCCACCACCCATACACCACCTGTTGGTCCGTATGCCTGGGCAGCGTGGTGGGCAACCACCAGGCAGGTCAGCAACACTTTGATGTTATCAATGTACGCGATGCGGTTGGGCTTCATATGGGGTGCACTATTATTCCACTCTGTTCTTTAGTGCTTCATTGAATTTAACAAAATTCTGTCTTGTTTCTGCTCCAATTTTTTTAAGAATAAAGCCACTAAGTATCCCGGAGAATTTTTCAGAATGGATGAGCTTTACCTGTCCATTACCAACCTCTTCCAATTCAAAGGAGTGATGTCCGTCGAATATTCCTTTCATCAGTACGGAGCCGAGCCAGGCGAAGGATTTACCAGGTTCTGCAGCAGTAACAATGGGTTTGAATTGAAATTGTTTATCGCCATTTTGCAGGGTATTTTTCAAGCGGGTTCCTTTAATAGGCTTGCCTTCAATCCTGACAACAAATGGATTCCATTGCGGATACGCTTCAAAGTCGGTTAAGACGTTCCATATCTTTTCCCTGCTGGCATTGATAATGATTTCGGTTTTGATTTCTTTGTTCATGTTGTTTGATTTGCTGGAGCAAAGCTAGTACCAACCCAATCGGGGTTTCATTAACTTTTGTAAAGAAAATTTCAGGAACCCTGTAAGCGCTTCCGGATGCGACTAAGAGAAACCGGGGTAATACCAAGGAAGGAAGCAATCATATGATGCGGTACGCGAAGCAGGAGGTCTCCATTTGTTGCTTCAAATTTTTTCCAGCGTTCTTCGGGACTATCAAGAATATAGGAAGACAAAATCAGTTGAGCATTAATAAAGCGTTGTTCCGCAATTTTCCTTGCCAGGATTTCCATACGGGGCACTTTCTTATAAAGCGTATTGAGATCATCGTAGGTGATCACCAGCAATTCAGCATCTTCCAGCGTGTCTAATCCCTGTATGCTTGGAGCCTGCCGGAGAAAACTGTCATAGGAACTGGCAAAGAGGTGTTCCCGAAAAATGAATGCGGTAATATCTTCTGTGTCTTTGGTGTAATACAAGCGCAGCAGGCCCTTGTTTATGAAATACAGTTCACGTGCTATTTTGCCATTTTGGATGAGTGTGAATTTTTTGGGTACCTGCCTGATACTAAAATAGCTTTCAATGATTTGCTGCTCTTCCCTTGTGAAGGACACCAATTGTGAGCAATACTTAAATAATGCAGAAAACATACTGATTATTTTTCTACCGCGTATTCTTTCAATTGATCGAGCTCCTTTTGTATAACAGCCTCCCATTTTTCCTGTGCTGCCAGATCCGTACCTGCTTTGGTTTCCAAATCGTATTCCAATCTGCGTTTCGAATAGGCATTGGTGTAGGTTTCATTAAGCTCATCCACAAAAGAGAGTCGCTTGATTTTAGGTTTGTTATCGTACAAGGCTTTTCTGAATTGACGCACATACACTTCACAGAGATCAAAGGAAGCCTGCTGATACCGCAGTGCCTGCTGTACATTCTGGGTGGTATCGATCCAGGACCCTGTACGAATGAATTCATTCAGTACACGTTTGTTCAGGTTGGAAGAGAGCAATTCTTTTCCACCAGCTTTGTAGGTGATGGAAAATTCCGCATGAGAAGAAGGTTCGTTGGGTGCGGCAGTTTTTATGCTGAAGTCGGACAGTTGTAATTTTTGAGTGGCGCTCCAGGAGAGCTTATCAGATTTGCTCTCCTGTGCAATAGTAAACTCACCAGAAAACAGCAGCAAACTCAGAATTGAAATAACCAATATTTTCATTTTGTCCTTTTAACGAGATGAAGTATAACTCAATTTACGCAAACGTTTGATGCCATTTAGGGATTAATCAACGCTGGGAATTATTTAACTTTCTGCAATTGGGGAGCCGGTATAAGTAAACTTGTTATATGATGCGATTTTTAGTTTTCCTGTCAATTTCATTTCTTCTTATCAATAGTTGTACAACAAAGCCATACGCGGAAAGTGATAATTATATGTATGTGCAATCCAAAGGAAGAGAAGAGAAAAAGTGGAAACTGGTATGGTCAGACGAGTTTAACAGCCCGGATTTGGACAGTTCCAAGTGGACCCGTATTCCAGCTGGCAAATCTGACTGGAACAGGCATATGACTGCGTCTGAACCTGCCTGTTATAATCTGCAGGGTGGAAAGCTGGAATTAATTGGTGTTTTGAATAAGGATACCTTGAAAGACCCAAGACCTTTTCTTACAGGCGGCATTTATACAAAAGATAAATATGCCTGGCAATACGGTCGCGTGGAGATAAAAGCTAAACTTGAATCTTCGCAAGGTGCATGGCCAGCCATATGGATGCTGCCTGCAACAACCAAATACGGACCCTATCCAAGAGGAGGTGAAATTGATATCATGGAGCATCTGAATTTTGAAGACAGTATTTATCAGACGGTTCATTCCTACTATACCCTGGAGTTAAAGGAAAAACGCAACCCGCCACATTTTGGAAAAGCAGCTATAAACAGGGAGGACTATAATCTGTATGCAATGGAATGGTATCCCGACAAGCTGGTATTTCTCGTGAACGGAAAAGCTACCTTTACCTATCCCAGGAAAACAGATGTAGACCCGAGCCAGTGGCCATTTGATCAACCTTTTTATTTATTGGTAGATCAGCAGTTGGGTGGAAATTGGGTAGGGAAAGTGGATGTAAACCAATTGCCGGTAAAAATGAGTATCGACTGGGTAAGAGTCTATCAATAAAACTATTCCGGATGAAAAAATTTCTGTTCTTTCTATTCTTGTTGCATGGTATGATGGCTCATGCGCAGCAAAAGCGTCCGAATATCCTGATTATCATTTCAGATGATCATGCTTTTCAAACCATCAGTGCCTATGGAAGTAAGCTAACCCAAACACCTGCTATCGATCGCATCGCAAAAGAAGGCATGCTTTTCAATAGGGCTTATGTAACCAATTCAATATGTGGGCCAAGTCGCGCTGTTTTATTAACCGGCCGATACAGTCATAAAAATGGATTCAAGGACAATGTCAGCGGTCGGTTCGACAGTTCACAACATACCTTTATTAAAGACCTGACAAGATCGGGGTATCAGACTGCCTGGATAGGGAAATGGCATTTGGAAAGTGCCCCGCAGGGATTTAGTTACTGGAAGGTGTTACCCGGACAAGGATCCTATTTCAACCCTGATTTTATTAAGATGGATAACAGCCGGGAAAGAATTAACGGGTATGCCACCACGATCATTGAAGATATTGCCGAAAACTGGCTGGATGGCAGAGATACCAGCAAACCTTTCTGCCTGGTGATCGGGCACAAAGCAACGCATCGCACCTGGATGCCGGATATTCAGGACATGGGGCGATTTGATACAGTGAATTTTCCACTACCCGCTAATTTTTATGATGCTTACCAGGGGCGCAGAGCAGCAGCAGTTCAGGATATGACGGTTGATAAAACCATGATCATGGGTTATGATCTGAAAATGTTTCCCTCAAAGGAGGCTGCAGATAAGGATGGTAATATTCGGCGCATGACACCTGAACAGCGGGCAGCATTTGATGCTTATTATGGTCCTATCAAACAGGATCTTGATAGTCGTGGATTAGCTGGAAAAGAACTCGTGGAGTGGAAATACCAGCGTTATATGCGGGATTACCTGGCAACTGCTGCTTCCTTAGATAGAAATATCGGAAGGGCGCTGGATTACCTCGACCGACATAAACTAACCGAAAATACCCTGGTTGTTTATTTATCAGACCAGGGATTTTATATGGGAGAGCATGGCTGGTTCGATAAGCGTTTCATGTATGAAGAATCCTTCCGTACACCAATGGTCATGCGCTTTCCAAAGATGATACAACCAGGCAGAGTGGATAGCAGTTTGGTGATGAACCTGGACCTAGCACCTACGATGCTGGAGTTGGCCGGGGTAAAGTCAACAGAAAAACTACAGGGACAATCACTGCTTCCCTTACTTAAAGAGACGAATTATAAAGGCCGCAAAACTCTCTATTACCATTATTATGAAAATGGGGAGCATGCCGTATCGCCGCATTTTGGGATCAGCAATGGCAGGTATAAACTGATCCGGTTTTACAAGCGGGTAGAAGGCTGGGAGTTGTATGACATGCAAACCGACAGTTCTGAAATGAACAACTTGTTTGGTAAGGCAGGTTATGAAAAAATCACCCGCAAACTCAAGAAGGAGTTGTCGGGAATGATCAGGCGGTATGAGGATGAAGAGGCTCGTCAAATAGTAGAAAAGGCAGTTCTACCGGCTGCTTTTTAAGGGAATAACAGAAAATTTTTGAGATAATCCTACAGCAAAATGGTCATTCAGGCGCTTGAACTGGTCATTCAGTCAGGAGCCTTGCCATGAACCGGTGCCTTCGTAACAATTTTACATCGTCAAACAATAACCATCAAATCAAAATCACGATGTAAAATGAAAAAGTTACTGGTACTGCTGGCCTTTACAGCACTGTCAATCGGGGCAATGGCCCAATCCAATCAACGTTCTATTCGGGCATATGGAGCCGGTATAGCTGAATTAACCACTATTAATGGAAAACCATCCCTGAATCTGGGCGGATATGGTGGAGTGCTGATCAACCACAAATTCCTGATCGGAGCAGCTGGAAATAATGCCTTCTTCCGGCATAAAGTAAATGGTAAAGAGGAGAAAATGCAGTTTAACTATTATGGTCTTTATTCAGAATATCGTTTCATGCCTGAGAAGCCGGTTCATTTTTCAGTTGGACTTACAGGAGCTATGGGTTGGGCGGAAAATGATATTAAAAATGATTCGAAAACTGCCAGAAGAGATGGCGACTATACCTGGGTAGTTCAACCTAAACTGGGTGTAAACATTAAGATAACCCGTTTCATGCAGGTACAGGGCTATGCAACCTATCGGTTTACCGGAAACACCAACAGTGCCTATTACGAGAAAAGTAATTTCAATGGGGTTGGCACAGGTGTAGGCCTTGTATTCGGTTCTTTTTAATGAAACAGTTTCAAGCCTGATACGATGAAAAAAATACTTGCATGTGCACTAGTTCTTTCTTTAGGAGCCGGGTCCTGTCGCAAGTTACTGGTGGAAGACAACAAAGATCAGATGCCGGTATCTCAGCTCACCATAAAGGGAAATAAAACTGAGCTGAGTATCAGTAAGGGTCAAACACCCTCCATTGTTTTGGTGAACGGCTTTGGCTCTCCCTTTACAACCTGGGAGAAAGTATACCAGCAATTACCGGAAAACATTAGTGTGTTTACCTACAATCGGGCAGGAGTGGGAGCTTCAGCCAATGTGACCGGAAGCCGGGATGCGCTGACCATTGCCCGGGAAATGAAAACCATCCTGGAGTATTGCAGTATCAAGCCTCCCTATATACTGGTTGCTCATTCGATGGGAGGAATATATGCCCGGATCTTCTATCACTTGTATCCGAACCTGGTCAAAGGAATCGTGTTGGTGGATGGTACCCATGAGAGACAGCTGGACTCTTTATTGAGCCAGCTTCCTTCAGGGGATCGTGAACTAGCCTGGGCAGAAATGAAAGCGATCAACGATAGTGTGGTGGCAAGCCTCCCAGCCGGTTCAGTAAAGGAGGAGTTCAAAGCCAATTTTGTTACCAACTATGATCAAATCAAATCCTTCCCTCCTATTACCGCCATTCCGGTGTATGTAATTACGAGTACGAAAGAAACTCCCGAAACTCCCGGCTTTGTAACAAAGATCCAGAAAGCCCTTCACCAGGAATGGGCAACACAGGCAGGCAGCAAGGGAAAATTTGTGGAAACCAGTAAAAGCGGACACTACATTCAGATGGAGGAGCCTGTGCTGGTTAAGCAAGGAATCCAATGGGTGCTGAATAAATAATTTTTCAAACTAAACCTGCAGTTTATCTTTAAATGGTAAACTGCAGGTTGTGCATAGAACCAAAAAAATGATATTTTACTTTTTGTTTTATGTCACCCTGGGTTTTATTATCAGTGTATTGCAGCAAATTGTTCTAAAGGGTTTTCCGCTACGGTTTGATACTTATTTCTGGGAGGAGTGGCTGGGTAGTTCTATTTATATCTTCCTGTTTATTCAGCTGCAAAGGAAAATCTTAAGTTCCTTCACATCAGCCTTCAAAAAAGCAGAAAAATCGGTTCCCTTATTAACCCGCTATTTTTTGATCCTGCAGGTAGCCGGCTTTGTTTTATTGATGGTTTTTAGTACCCTATTCACTGCAATATTGCATGGAAAAATAAACATCCGATTAAAGGATATTGTAGAGTTAAGATTCATTTTTGTTTATTTCTTTTTTATTCATTCAGTGGTCTTTGTTACCGGGGTGGCCCTCCGATTGTACAGACTGTACATAAAAGAAAAAGATGCAAAACATTATGCGGAAAAATCTTTTTTATCAGCCCAGTTGAATATGCTTCGCCAGCAGTTGAATCCACATTTCCTGTTTAACAACCTGAATATAATCGCATCTACCATTAACAGCAATCCGAAGTTGGCCTATGATTTCACCAGGAGCATGGCTTCTTTTTACAGGAAAGTGTTGGAAGCGGAAAATGCAGGATGGGTATTGGTAAAAGATGAATTGAGTACGATTGAGGCCTACCTCTATATGTTGAGTGTACGCTTTGAGGAAAAAATATCCTTTAAGATTGAAGTTTCAGAATTCGTAAAAAACAATTGTTCCATACCCGATTTTGTTTTGCAACCCATAGTTGAAAATGCGATTAAACACAATTCCTTCAGTAAAGCCAATCCACTTGTAATTGCAATTACCAATAATGACGATGAAACCTTACTTGTTAAAAACAGCTATTTGCCGAAACAGGGAGTAGATGACAGCCTGGGTATTGGTTGGTTTAATATAGAAAGCCGGTACAAATACCTGGAAGCAAAAGCGCCTGTAAAATACATTGAAGACAATTGGTTTATGGTAGAGGTAAGCTTGCTAAAAAAAATTGGAAGTTGAACTATGCAACAGGTAGTCATAATTGAAGATGAAAAATATGCCGCCGTTTATCTGAAGGAGTTACTGGAAAAACTGGCTCCCGACATGCAGGTGGTTGCTGTGCTGGAGAATGTATCGGATGCCATTAAAAAATTGCCGGCATTAAATCCGGATTTGATCCTGGCAGATATTCAACTGGAAGATGGGATTTCCTTTCAAATTTTTGAAGCACTTAACTGGACGAAGCCGGTAATCTTTATTACAGCCTACGATTCTTATGCCATACGAGCCTTCAAGGTGAATGGAATTGATTACCTGCTGAAACCATATGATGAAGAGGAATTGAGTCAGGCCCTGGAAAAATTCAGAAGGATGGCGCACCCCGAATTCATACAGAATCTGAAAGCAATGCTGCAACAGGTTAAGTTACCGGCTCCGGGTTCCAGTTTCAAAGAACGATTTGCCATTACACTTGGAAGCAGGATTGTATCAGTGCCTGTTCAGGATGTTGCTTATTTCTTTTATGCGAACCGAACCACTCATCTTGTTCAAATGGACGGACAAAAATATCCCTATTCTGAAAGCCTGGACAGTTTGTATAATTTATTGAACCCAACGGATTTCTTCAGAGCTAACCGGAATTATATCATTCATCATCGGTCCATTGATAAAATTGAAAATCATGCCGGCAGAAATATCCTTGTTTATTTATCGCCCTTGCCTGCCGAGGGTTCCATATCAATAAGCAAAGACCGTATCACAGAGTTTAAATATTGGCTGGATGCATAAATCATCTTGTATGAACAGAATTTATTTTGCAGGATTGCTGATCCTGTTTTCCTTTTCTGGACGGGGTCAGCTTGCTGCTGAAAATATATTGAAGGCAGGTGTCTGGAAGGGTGCAGTAGAGATTAGTCCCGGTAGAAATTTTGCCATTGCGCTTGAAAAACTGTCAAACAAAGAGGGTTATCGATATTTCTTTCACAGCATTGATCAGAATAGTTACAATTTTGCCATTCGCAAAGTTGAGCAGGAGGGCGACAGCCTTCGGCTTCGAATTGGATCCATCAATGCAGATATGGTTCTCACAGTAAATGATACTGTAGCAGTTGGTTTTTTTATCCAGCGTTCCATGCGATTCTCATTGGTATTAAAAAAATCGGATCAGGTGTTGAATAAACCTCCAAGACCTCAGGAGCCAATCTACCCGCTACCTTATGTGGAAGAGGAGGTTACAATTGAAAATAAAAAGGAAGGAATATTGCTGGCTGGCACCATTACCTATCCACGGAAAGCAAAAAACAGAACAGCTATCCTGCTGATTCCAGGTAGTGGACCAAGTGACCGCGACCAGAGTATTTTTGGTCATAAAAACTTCCTGGTGCTGGCTGATCAGTTAACCAGAAGCGGTTATGTTGTGCTAAGGGTGGATGACCGTGGAACCGGATATTCAACCGGCAACTATGAAACTGCTACTATCAAAGACTTTGCAGTGGATGCGCAGATCTGTCTCTATTATTTACAAAACCGAAAGGAAGTGAATCCTTCAAGAATTGGAGTATTGGGACATAGTTTAGGTGCTGATATCGCGCAATACCTGGCGGCCAATTCCCCGAATCTGAACTTTGTAATTTTAATGGCAGGCAGTGGAGAGACCTTATCACAGACTATTCTGCGTCAAACAGAAGCGATTTACCAACAAAAAGGCGCATCGCCGGAAGCCATTGCGCTGAACTCGGAGATTTTACAAACTGTTTTTTCATCCATTCAGGAGACTTCAGGCAGGGAAGCCGCAGCAGGGAAACTTACCAACGCTCTTGTGCCCCTCAATGAAAAGCTAAAAGCCATTGGTGAAGAACAGCAGGCATTGATTGAAACAAAGTATCCAATAACTGCCAGAAGTTTTTCTAATTTGTTATCCGATGCCATGAGATTTGATCTGTTTTATGATCCCAAAACCAGTATCTCAAAAATTCGTCAGCCCGTATTAATCCTGCAGGGAGAGAAAGATATCCAGGTATTGCCGGATAATGCAGATGCGATCTTACAAGCCCTTCCAGCTCAAAAGCCAGCAGCCACCCGGCTGGTTAAATACCCTTCGTTGAATCACCTGTTTCAAACCTGCACCACCTGTACGGTTACGGAGTACCAGGAGTTAGAGGAGACGATTGCTCCGGTAGTGGTGGCTGATATAATAAACTGGATAAAACTAATACACAAATAAATGATTAACTATCACCATGTATTGAAGAGAGTAATGATGGCAGTTGTAACAATTGGCTGTTTTCAAACAACATCTGTTCTGCATGCCCAAACCGGATCATCTTATCGTCATAAACAGATACCCTTTCCGCTTATTTTGGAGAATAAAGCTGAATCGGTAGTTGTCAGTGACGAGCGCATTATTCTTGTTGCTGGTTCTAAAACAGACATGTTCCGGGATCCTAATGTAACCTACAATACAGACAATGCACCAAAGCTATTATTCCGGCCGGATACTGATTTTATTTTCACTACCTCAATAGAACATGCTTTTGCTAACAAGTGGGATGCAGGTGCCATCGTATTAAAACAGGACAGTCTGAACTGGGTCAAATTCTGTTTTGAACGAGATTATACCGGGGCAAATAGAGTTGTTTCGGTAGTTACAAAGGACATTTCAGATGATTGTAATTCTGTAGACATAAAATCAAACAAAGTATATTTTAAAATTGCCAAAGCCGCTAATGTGATCACGCTTTATTATTCGGAGGATAATAAAAGCTGGCTGCTGGTTCGGCACTTTCAGTTTAATGCCACAAAGCCACTACAACTTGGCTTGTTGGCACAATCACCAACCGGTGATTCCTGTAAGGTTGTATTTGGGAATATTACCTATCAAAATAAGAAAATTAAAGACCCCTATACGGGAGAGTAACTCTTTATTCTTTTGTTTGAAATGCAGTTTGATACAACCCGTATAAAAGCAGCACAGCAGCAGCAAGAATGGAAACGGTAAGACTTACCAATAAAAAACTGATAATTAACTCAAGTAATTCCGGGCCTTCTGCTCCACCGGCAATTGGCATCATTTTCCCTGCACCCGTAAAGCCTGCCAGCAGCACTGCTGCAAAATTGGCAAAACCCGCGTAGAGCACCAGTAGGTAAATCAGATTCAGCATTCTCGGGGGGCATTTGATTTTCGGCCAGATCAGGCCAAGAATCATCAGATACAGACCATTTAAAATGCCCTCCAAATGTGCACTTAGGCCCATTCGTTGATTGGTCATGGCAGGTATTAATAATCCGGTGATCAGACCTAGAAAAAACAATACCATTCCCCAGAAGATCAATTGAGCTGATTTCTTATTGGTAGCCATAGCTGGTAGTTTTAGCAGTAAAAGAACAAGTTCCTTAAAGGTCGGGATTCTTACTTACTTTCGGCCCGTACTCTAATTGACCAGTATGCAGTTTGCTTATCTTTTAGTAACGATACTCTCCTGCTTTCTTACTTCACCAGTAAAGGAGGAGAAATATCCTTCCAACCTTTCCGGAAAAGTGATCGGCGTAACAGATGGAGACACCATAGATATTTTATACGACAACAAGCCTTTGCGAATAAGGCTGGCACATATTGATTGCCCGGAAATCCGAAAGCAACAACCCTTCGGTGCTCAAGCCAAAAAATTCACTTCGGATAATTGTTTTGGGCAGATTGTCCGGGTGTTGCACAAAAATGAGCTTGACAGAAACAAGCGCCTGATTGGGGAAGTTATAAACGCACAGGGCCTGAACATAAACAAGGAATTGGTCAAATCCGGATTAGCATGGCATTTCATTAAGTACTCTTCGAGCCAGGAATATGCTGCCCTTGAAAAAAGGGCCAGGGCCATAAAAGTTGGTCTTTGGAAAGACCCCCATCCAACTCCGCCCTGGAACTGGAGAAAACCTCAATAATTTGCTCTTCTATTTTGTGCTGCCAGTTGAACAGTTTCTGTTATTCTTTTCAATTTTGTTTCTGGTCGTTTAGCATTTCTAATCCACTCTAAAATTCCTCTTTTCGCTGATTTTGGAAACTTATTCCAGTTTTCCAATGCGCTTACATTTTGCTGAAATAGTTGTTCCATTTCAGTGGGGATCACTAACTCCTCAACAGCATTAAGCGCATTCCAGCTGCCATTGCTTTGTGCGAGTTGAATCATTTCCATTCCAGCGTTTTCCATTTTTCCTTCGCGAATCAATTTTTCAACTTTTAGCTTGTTCACTCTACTCCAGTTGCTTTTAGGATTTCGACGGGAAAAATATTGATAATAACTTAGGTCATCCCGTTTATTGGGCTTGCTATCTATCCAGCCAAAACATAAGGCTTCATCTACCGCCTCAGAATAATAAACGCTAGGTATACCACTGTCTTTTTTATAAATTATAAGCCATACAGCAGTTTCATTCAGGTGATTTTTTTTCAGCCAGTTTCGCCAGGCACGCTGATTTTTCGCATAAAAGGTTGCAATATTTTTATAAGTTTCCACTTCATTAATTTACTTGAAATTTCATTTTCACGACATTAAGAAATGGTCAATCAATCCACTCTTCCTTCCAGTCCTTCCAACCCTGTATTTCTGTTTCTCGCCGCCTTCACTTCCTTTTTGCCCCACTTCCAGGTAAATGCCAGCCGGAACTGCCTGCTTTCCCAGCCTCCACTTCCATAGATGGTGAGCTCACCCAAACGGCTCACACCCCGCCAGGGATAGGTACGCAGGATATCACTGATGCTAGCTTTAATAGTTGCCCGTTCTTTAAAGAGTTTTTTCTGCAAGCCAAGATCAATTCCTCCCAGTGCTTCCGTTTCATAGGTACCTGCCCAAACATAGGGCGTGCTGAAAAAGCTGCTGATTTCACCCATCCAGTTTTTACCCAAATTGAAACTGTGCTGCTGGTATAATGTAAAACCAGTTGCCTGTAAACGGATGGCTTTACCAGGTTCAAAATCGGCCTTGTACCTGGTGTGATATCCGTTTAAGTTGGCATAAACAGACCACCATTTCGCCAGTTGAAAAGGATAACTGATATTCAGACTCCAGATTTTTTGCGATGCAATGTTTCGCTGCTGAATGAAATTCCGCCGGCCCTCAATGGTATCCGTTATCTGTGCAAAAAAATCCCGGACAGTACTATACCCCAACGTGGTTACCAGTTTGTATTGATACGTGTGTCGCAGTTCATAGGAGGTCGTGTATTGAGGATTTAGAAAGGGATTGCCCTTTTGATACGTCAACTCATCAATCTGACTTTCAAATGGATTTAAATCGCGGTAATTCGGCCGGTCAATTCTTCTGCTAAAACTGAGTCCCAGGCTGTTTTTGGGGTTTAGCTGATACGTTAACCCGGCACTGGGAAACCAGTCGAGGTAATTCCGCCGAACCGATTCATCTTGCTGGGTTTGTGCAGCTTTCAGTTGTCCATCACTGATAGTCCATTCTACACGTAGTCCGGATTCCAGGTTCCACTTTCCTTTCTGCCGGTTGTACAACAGGTAAGCAGCATGTATCTGTTCCATGTAAGTAAACTGGTTGCTGCGATCAATATCCTTGATAAAGTCAGCACCCGCTTTATTAAAGAAACCAAAATCATTCCTTGTTTTGACCAGGGAAGATTTAAAACCCGTCGCTAACTTACCTCCTAACCACCCGGTTTCATAATCTGCTTTGAGGCCAAACAGATCAATATCAGTTGGACTGATAGTAGAAAACGTATAGTCTGACAAAAAATTTCCAGTTGCATCAACGTATTGGTTGGGTACCAGGTTGCTGGATTTCAACCGGTATCCACCATAATCCAGATCAATACTGAATACATGCCCACTTGTATCTGCAAACCGGTAATTCATGTTGGTAGTAATGGTTGCTCTTCTGCTGGAGGTCCTGCCTCTTGCAGTGAGGATTCGTGCCAGCTCTTTAGAGCTTTGCGGAAGTATAGGCGTTACGCTGTTAACAAACCCTTCCCCTGCTGAGAAATTGGTATTGATTACCATTCCTGCTGTTGCAAAACGACTTAACGTGATGTCCAGTCCCGCTCTCGCATTTTGACTATTGTTTTTGAATATCGTCTGCGAGCGCTGATCATAAATAGAATCGTTTTGTAAACGATACAAATTCAATGTGCTCGCATTGTTGGATTCCGCCAGGCTAATGTTACCAAAAAAATTCAGTTTTCTGTTTCGGTAGTTAAAACTGCTTCCTGCATTGTATTTTGCAAATTGGCCGATGGCATAACTACTATTTAGATTTCCATTCCAGCCAAAGCCCCTGCTGCTTTTCAGGCGAATATTAATAATGCCAGCAGAACCTGCTGCTTCGAAACGGGCAGATGGATTGGTGATGATTTCAATGGTGGCGATATCTCCAGCGGGTAAGGATTTTAGGTAGTCGGTAAGATCAGTTCCCGCAAGCGGACTTGGCCTTCCATCAATATAAATACGGATACCTGATTTCCCGCTTAACAGAATATTTTCATCTTTATCAACTACAACCCCTGGCGCTTTTCTGAGTACCTCCAACCCATTTCCACCAATCGCATTGATGCTGTTTTCAACATTGAATACCAGTTTATCCGGTTTCACTTCTACCAAAGGCTTTCGGCCGATTACTGTAACAGCGGATAAACTGTCCGCTTTTGGCAGGCTGTCCTGTGTTTGTGCTATTGCACAACCACAACCGGCAAGAAAACTAAGTAAAAACAGCAACGTGCTAATGGGTTTCATGTGATGTATTTTCTGTAAACCTATCTCCGGCTGGCAGCATGGCCATTGGGAATCCGGCAAATGAACAAAGGAATCGCCCGGCATATTCGGCGATCCTATTGTCGGTTCACCGGAAAAGAAAATGGATACTGGACATTTATACTAAGTTTACTAAACGGTAAGCCGAAGCATATGCAGCAACAACCCTCTTCATTCTGGAACCGAATTGCCTTTTGGAATATTCAATACTGGCAGTTGCTGGCAGTAGTTGGACTTTATCTTTCCGGATGGTTACTGTATTATCTGGCGCTTCAGCTAACTTCTGAATTCGGTGGAGGGTTTTTGCTTCAAACCGGACTGAACTATTTTGCTAAAGCGATTTGCACACTACCCGTATACTGGCTTATTTTTTACCGGCTGCATGATTGGTCCCTGCAAAAGCGGATACTCTTACACCTGGTAACCTGCCCGCTGTACATCATGGTATGGCTACAATTATATCATTTCTTATGCGATCTCTTTGGTGAAGGTTATATGTGGGGTGCTGCTATGTGGTGGGATGTGTACATTCCTTTCCTTTTTTATGTTTTGCAATTTGGAATCTTTCATTTGTACGATTATTACATCCGGTTCCGAAAGCAAGAACAGAAACAGATTCTTTTGCAGCAGGCGGCTTTACAAAGCGAAATCACAGCCTTAAAAGCACAGATCCAACCCCATTTTTTGTACAATACCCTGAATTCAATCAGTGCGGCTGTTCCAAGAGAGCTGGAGCATGTTCGGGAAATGATCGCGCGACTCGGAGATACCTTCAGGTTTGCGCTTGCTGCCAGCCAGGAGGAATGGATCGGACTGAGAGAGGAATTACAATTTATCCGGACTTACCTTGAACTGGAGAAGGGGCGCTTCCGGGAAAAATTGACATTCAGCATTCAGGCTGATAAAAATGCATTGGCGTATCGAGTACCTCCCATGTTATTACAACCTCTGGTTGAAAATGCCATCAAACATGGGGTGGGACCAAGTTTGTGGCCTGTTGAGATTCGAATTGAAGTTCAAACTACCAACGACCACCTGAATTTTCGGATATCCGATACCGGTATAGGCTGGGATAAAAATGCACTTGCAGGAGGAGGAATAGGATTGCGCAATACCAGAAAAAGAATTGCTCAACAATTTGGTTCGGACCTGCATTTAACAGACAACCAGCCAAGTGGAGCTGTCGTAACTTTTTCCATACCGCTCACTCAATTACCAAAGGGAATACATGAAAGTACTGATCATTGATGATGAAGTTGCCGCGCGGCAATTAATCCGGGAATACCTGGAAGATTTTCCTTCCCTGCAGATTGCAGGCGAATGTCAGCAGGGACTGGAGGCAGTGGCTGCTATAGATAACCTGGAACCTGATCTTGTATTTCTGGACATACAGATGCCGGGATTAAGTGGCTTCCAGGTATTGCAACAGATTGTACATATTCCCCAGATTATCTTTTCTACTGCCTTTGATAAATATGCATTGAAAGCATTTGAACATAATGCAGTTGATTACCTGTTGAAGCCGTATTCCCGGGAACGATTTCATCAGGCTGTACACAAATTGTTGCATCCTATGAATCGCAACCGCGAGCAAGTGAAACAATTAACGGAACAACTGCAGCAAGGAAAACCTTTTCCAGAAAGGCTCCTGGTAGAACAGGGCAACCGGCTGGTAGGACTTCAGGTATCCGATATCATCTGGATCGAAGCAGATGGGGATTACAGCCGCATCTATGCCGGAAAGCAACAATACCTCAGCAACCTCGGTATTTCGCAATTAGAACAAAAACTGAATCCGGCTGTTTTTCAGCGTATCCATCGTTCGGCAATGATCAATATTCACGAAGTAAAAGAAGTACGGAAGGAGCCCTCCGGCATGCAGGTAGTGCTGTCCAATGGATTGATTCAGAAAGTCAGTCGCTCTTATACCGAAGCACTGAAAAAATGGATGATTTAACCGGCAATGCAGGCGATCAGAAAGTATATCGAATCTTATGTATCTTTGTCGGGTACTGATTGGGATCAAATTGCTGCTACTCTCGAAATGGTGTTTATAAAAAAAGATACCATTTTGTTAGAAGAAGGAAAGATCTGCAGATACCTGTATTTCCTGGAATCCGGATTGATGCGGTTTTATATTATGAAAGACGGCAAAGACATCACCAAATTTTTTACCGATGCGCCTTTCTGTTTTACCTCACAGGTAAGCTTTACCAAAGGGCTTCCAGCCCAGGAAAATATTGAAGCGCTGGAAGATTCCGTGATTTGGCAAATGCCGGTTGACAAAGCCAATCAATTGCTGCAGATCCGTGGCTGGAGTGATTTTGTACGCATTCTTATACAGCAGGTGCAATCTTATACGGAATCCATCCTGCAGGAATTACAAACAGTTACAGCAGAAGAACGCTATCGTAATATGCTGATGAAGGAGCCGCAGTTGGTTCAACGTATTCCCCTCAAATACCTGGCCTCCTACCTGGGAATAGCCCCCCAATCGCTCAGCAGAATTCGGAAGCAACTCTCCAAGGCAAGGTAGAACTTAACATAGGTGCAGTGCCCGGCACTTCAAACAAAAGAATTTTGAGTTTCAAAAGTTACATATGAAACTCATTTTAGTATTCTGCTTAACTGGTGTAACCATAAGCGGAACAGCACAACAAAGCAATACTCATTTCAGTCATTCGGTAACCACTCAGGCAAGACCTGATCAAATCTGGCAAATCTGGACAGATGTTGCCAACTGGAAGGATTGGGACAAAGGATTAAAAAGTACAAGTCTGGAAGGAGTTTTTAGAGATGGGGTAAAAGGCATTCTGATTGCAGATAATGGAAGAAAGGCAAAATTTGTTATTGAGCAGGTTTGGCCCAATCAGTCCTATGTAATGAAAACAAAAATCCCGTTTGGCTGGCTGATCATTTCCCGCTCGATGAATGTCACCGGGGATACGACGCAGTTTACACATGATGTACGGTTTACCGGTATCCTTAAAAAAGTGCTCGGCAATAAACTGGGGAAACGCTATCGGGAATTGCTTCCTGAAGTGATGGAAAATATCAAATCCATTGTAGAAAATAAACCGACCCGGTAATGAAAAATCTATACCTCATATACTTTGCGAATGTTATCGTAGCAGGCTGGATCAGTATCATCAGCCTGTTTTATCCTCATGCCGCCAAGACTACCATTTTCAGTAATACTGTAGAATACTCCGAGGTGATCCGGTTGGTGGGAGCCTTATGGGGAGCCATCTTTATTTTATCCCTGTTGGGTTTGGGATGGCCGAAACAAATGCAGCTTGTCCTGCTTTTTCAGTTAATCTATAAATCGACCTGGCTGATTGCGGTAGCAGCACCTGCTCTGTATAAAGGCCATCCCTTTCCCACAGCTATGGCAGTATTTTTTATTATCTGGTGTCTTGTACTGCCGTTTGTAATTGACTGGAACAATTTATTTTCTAATCTCAGACAAGGGGATACTAACCACTTTAAAAGGTAAGCTTGGCGCAGTATTTAGTTTTCCATCTGCATCATCAATGATACGGTTCAGCTGACTGTTTACAGTGTATAATCTCCCTTTTGAAATGGCGGATGCAGTTGGACGATCATACAGGTCATTATGTTTAAGGTGAACGGTTAATTCTGCCGAGGAATATGCATTCGAAAAGGTGGCAGTAAGAATGGCTCCTGCTTTTGCATATACATTCACCATATAGAGTATGCCGTTGTGAAAAAACATACCATCAGAACCCGCAAAGGCAGCTACTCCTCCTCCATTAAGTTGAATAGGTGTTACTTCCTTTGATTTCAGATGGATCCTCACCAATCTGCCATCTCCTGCATCCAGTCGATCCATTACAGAAGCAATAAGGTATTCGTTATCCGGTGTACTGCTTAACCCATTTAAATCAAAAGGCTGAGCGGGATCAGGGTTCGACAGCAGTTCATGTTCAACAAATACGGTAGGTGCTGAACTGGAAAAATTGGCGCTCCAGATCTGTGGTCCAAAGGTGTTGGTTACATAAACATTGCCATCCGGCTGCACCACCACCTCATTAAAAAAGACTCCCTCTATATAAGATTCAGGAATGGTTCTCAGAAGATTACCAGTTTTCAAATCAAATACTTTCAAATTACTGCCCGGTTTACCGGAAGCTGTTTTGAAATTGAAATTTGCTACCCAGAGGCGATTGTTTTTTGTATCTGCTGCCATTCCTACCGCGATGGTCATTCCATTTGCACCCGGAGCTGAGAAATAAACAGCTTCTTTGCCAGACTGAACTTTTTGAATAGATCCATCCCCAAATCCACCCACCAGGAGTGAACCATCATTAAGTGCCAGTATTCCTTCCGGATACAACGCGTTTCCCTTCAGTGGAATAAATGCTGCCTGTTTATGTTGTCCAATAATAGTGTTGCTTAGCATTACTAATACACCAACAAGAATCTTTGTAACTGTTTTCATCTTTTAATGATTTTGAGTTACAAAGGTGGGTTGAACAGCAGCCTGCTTCCAATGAACCAGTTTAGGTTATTTGATTGAACTAGTTCAACTTTTCTTTGGCCGTTTTCTGTTTCTGATCCTCGATAGAAATTCGGTTGTCATTCCCAGGTAGGAGGCCAATGCATATTGTGGCATACGTGGAACAATCTCAGGGTATTTTTCCAAAAATTGGTCATAGCGTTCTTCCGCACTTTGAGTGAGATTTGAAATAAGACGACGTTGCTGAAATGCAAGGCCACGTTCAGCCATTATCCGGAAGATCGTTTCAAATCTATGATTCGAGGCTTTTAATTGCTTTTCCGCCTCAAATTCAATTTTCAGCAGCTGGCTGTCTTCCAATGCTACTACAAACATGGTGGCAGGCCGCTGAAAAATATAACTATTATAATCTGTTATCCACCAATCTTCGATGGCAAAACTAATTGTATGTTCGCTTCCGTTTTCGCTTACAACATAAGCACGGAAAGCACCCTGTGTAACGAAATGCCTGCTTTTAGCCGTGAATCCTGGCTGAACGATAAACTGCCGTTTCCGGATTTTTGCCGGAACAAACGCCTCGCTAAACTCCTGTATCTCCTCTTCCGTTAATAAGTTGAAACCGGAAAGAAATGTTTTTAGTTTATCGAATTCATTCATTGTATTAGTGAATAGACTATAGTTGCAAATAACAGCACTAAATGCAAAATAAGCCAGATTCTCTGATACAATGGTCGCGCTGACCAGCTCTTTTCCTGATCAAAAGGGTCTCCGATCAAGGCAATGCCCAGGTAAATCACAGCCTCGCCGGAGTCTTTTTTGAACAATAGAAAATAGAGTCCCAGTAATAAAAAGCCACCATAAATCAATTTGTTATAAGAGTTGATATACGTCATATTAATTAGTTGAAAGTTTGAATACCTCTACACCAATGGCATATCCGTAAATTTTACCTTGTGGATTTTTGTAGATTCTGATTTTGTTACAAGCTCTGCCGAGGTCGATTTTCTCCCAGCTCACACCTCCGTTGCGAGTCTGGTATCCCGAGTTCATAGTTCCCACATATCCGATCTGTCCATTGATAAAACCTATTCCAAATTCCCTCGCAGTATAATCATCACATAAGTCGAGCTCTTTCCAGGTATGTCCGCCATCTACTGTTTTGGCTATACGTTGTTTGGTAGTGGACCGGTCGGGGTTATAATGCTGTATGGTTACATATCCGGTATCCCGAAAGGGAAAGGATACTTTCCAGGTGGTTTCATAGGGGCGGGTAGATTGATATCTTTTCTCCCAGGTCTTGCCTCCATCTTTTGTAAAGAGGATGACTGCATTGGACTGAGAAATGTCTTCATGAGAAGCGGCACAAACAACTCCTTCCTTTTTATTGAACATGTCGATATCAAAAAGCATTTTGCAATCTGTCATCATGGATTGGGATCGGAATGATTTTCCATCATCTTCTGAAATCAGTAGCATTGCCGGACTCCCAACACGACCTACTGCGTAAATCGAATGCCGGTAGGCAATGGAACCATGATTTATATATTGCTCCCTGACAATATCTATGGCGCATAAGCCTTTTACAGCAGGCCCTTCATAAGGTACCGGCTTCCAGGAATAACCCCCATCATTAGTTTGATAAAGAGGGATCGTATCCTGCACATTCGGGAAATAATCCGTTCCAACATTTCCAGCATATCCATGCAATGAATCCAGGAATGCAATACACCGAAAGAATGTACCGGGTTTGTTGAAACATTTTTCCCAGGTGGCTCCTCCGTCTTTTGTTTTGTAAATATTTCCACCGCCATTTACATACCATCCGGTTTGTTCATCAATAAAACAGATATCATCCTGTTTTCCGGGATAGGATGCTGTATTGAGTTTTGTCCATTTGGGAAAGCTATCTGTGCTGCTTAAACTGTTGGATAAATCCATATACAATGGATGGTTGAACAACACTTTTAGCGGAGAAAGCGTCTGACTAACTTTTGTATTGCTGAATTTAGAAAGGACTTCAGTGTCTCCCCAAAAAGAGAAGAAATAACCAACAGTAAGCAGTATGCAAATTAAACTGGGCATATAAGATTGGTTTGGTATTACTTATTGGCTGGTGTATATAGGATCGTATCTCCTCGCTCCCTATTGATGATCAATAAACTGGTTGGGCTAAGTTCCAATACACTGTCCAGCCTTGGTTGCCTGCTATCCGGGGCCATCCAAAGGGAGCGTCCATTATTCCTTAACTCCCATTTTCCTTTTTGGATTCCCTGTGGCGTTTCTACTTCATAGGTATTGTCCTGCTTGTAGGTATAAACGATTGATTTCACCATTTCTACCATAGATGGGAAGTTTTCATCCATTTGATCAGCCAGATCTGGTCTGTCTTTCCTCGTGCTTTGAATGATTGAACGGGTTGCTTTTTCAACGTGCGACTCAGCAACCTTCCAACTGCCGATCAGGGCTGTTGGTTGATCGGTAAAGGATGTTAAAACCAGGAGAACTACTACTGGTCTAATAAGTTTTAGATTCATAACAAACTGTTTAGAACCTAAAGATGATAACTAAACGTTGGACGTTCAACCGTAATTACAGTAGTGCGTAATACTGTACATCAGTGCGGAAAACTATAATCCCATGAGTTCTTTGAACTTAACAGATTGGCGCTGGCTGATGGGAATAATTGCACCATTTTGTAATTCCACCTCCAATGAATGATTAAAGGTTGGATAAATGTTTCGGATGAAGTTGATATTAATAATATGCTGGCGGCTTGCACGGAAAAAATGTTCTTCCGGTAGTTTGGTTTCCAGGTAATTCAGTGATTTATGTAACAGGGGTTTGTTCTTTTGATAATAGAAACGTGCATAATTGCCAACATTTTCAATTAAAAAGACTTCAGATAAGGGAACAAAAAAACAGGCTTCTCCATCTTTAATGAAGATTCTTTTATCAATGGGAACCTTTGGACTTTTAACCGGTTCCAGACTCAATTGTTTTCTTATTTTTTCGATTGCCTCTTCCAGTCGTTTTGAATTGATAGGTTTGAGCAGATAATCCAGTGCGTTTACTTCAAATGCTTTGATCGCATATTCATCATAGGCGGTCACAAATATTACCAGTGGTGAATAGTCCAATTCCTCCAGCAAGTCAAATCCGGATTTCCCAGGCATGTGGATATCCAGGAACAATAGCTGGGGTTGTAAGGTTTCAATTTTTTCCAGTGCAATAGCAGCATTTTCTGCAGTTCCAATAATTTCAATGTCTGCATATTTTGCTAACATAGATTGAAACTCTGCAATAGCCAGTGGCTCATCATCTACCAGAAGTGTTTGAATATTCATGATACAGGAAGTTTAAGTTGTACGATCACCTGGTTATCTTCCTGGTGAATGTCCAGCTTCGCGGAACCATTGTATAATTCTTCCAGGCGCTTATATACATGTACAAGTCCGATACCGTTATGTTCTGATGGTTGATAGTTGCCCGAATTGGTTAGGGTAATCACAATACCGGAAGAATATTTTTCACTAACGGTAATATCCAGAAACCCTTGTCCCATATTCTTCGCAACTCCATGTTTGATACCATTTTCCGCCAGCGTTAATACTATTGCTGGTGGAACAGGCACCTGCCATAGTTTTTCAGGAATCGAATAAGTAATCGATAACCTGGATCCAAACCTCAATTTTTCAAGTTCCAGGTATTTACTTACTTCCTGCCATTCCTGTTTTAAAGGGATGAAGGTCTCTTTCCCATATTGTAAAGTAAAACGAAGCAGTTCACTTAGTTTAACAATTGCATCCCTGCTTTGTTCCGGGTTGATAACTACCAGCGCTTTGATACTGTTTAGGGCATTGAATAGAAAATGAGGATTCAATTGTGCTTTGAGTAATTCCAGTTCAGTGGTTTTTGCCAGCGATTCAAGCACCAATTTTTCCTGCTGAATATGATTGTTTTGTTTAAGTATTTTATAGAGAAAATAAATGATTACCCAAACGCCTACATAACGCGCCCAATTGATTGTGGTACCTACCACCGTAATTAAATTCAGACCTTCCCAACCCTGGCTGCTCCATACCAGAATTGGAATTTCTGTTAAAACAGTGATTGTAAATGAAATAATCAGGGTTGCGAAAAATGCATAAACCCATATATAAGGGAGGGAGGATTCGAAAATTTTTCGTCTATTTATGATATATCTGAATCCGTGCGTAAGAATCATTCCTAATACCGCGCATCCAACAAAAATATAAAGAACAGAAGGCTCAAATTTCTTTACGATAAAGAAGGTATAATTGATCACTTCAATTAATACCATACTCATCCATCCTAATACCTGGCAGAGCCAATATTGCTGATTGTGGGATTTTTCAGAAGAAAACATGCATGAAATAACAGAAATCCGGGATGACCGCAATGAACTGTTACGCGAATGCTGAAAATCAGGGCTGAGTGAAAAGAGTTGCTACTTCTACCCTGTTCCCATCCGGATCCAATGTTTCAAACTCATAGTAACCATCTCCGGTAACGCGCGGGCCGCTTAGAATCGGGAAGCCCTGTTCAGCCAGTTCCCGGGCTTTCCTATCCACTTCCGCCATTGTTTCAACACCAAATGCAAAGTGGGTATACCCAGTTTGCATGGGGTCATTGCTGTTTTTGGGCTGATCAAGAATATCGGCCCGGGACATTAACTCAAGCCTGGCACCAGTTTCAAAGCTGATAAAATAACTCTGGAACTGTTTTTTTTCATTGATGTATTTGTTATTGGAGTTGCCTCCAAAATACTGGCAATAATAATCTTTGAGTCCTTCCAGGTTATGCGTCCAGATGGCAATATGTTCGATTTTCATAGACTGCAAAATACTTACAATCCAAGAATCTTGGCATCTACGCGGAACAGTGATTCTATGCGGATCTTTATATCCTGGTTAACGATTTTATCTGTTTTTACTTCCAAACGGAGTTTGTACTTATCCTGTACCAGGTAGTCCTTTAACTCTTCTGTGGTACATTCCAATGCCAACTCATTTCCAATCGTATCAGGAATACCTTCTTTCCAGGCGATCAGCAATTCAGGTTTTCCGTTTGCAGCAATATAGATTTTGATGCTGTTCAGAAAGTCGAACGTTCTTCCAGAGTTTTGATCTGTTTTCAACACCAGTTTACGAAGTAAAATAGATTGAACCAGGTTTTTACTGGTCTTCTTCCCTTCATATTCTGATTCTGAAGCAGTTGTAATTTCCGGAGTAAATACATCAAAAGGAAGATTGGATGCGGGCCCCGCCTGAATGGTAGTTTCAGTATTGTAATTCAGGTTAAATTGGGTGAGTTCCGCCAGCTTTTTACAGGAGGAGAAAACAAGGAGGAACCCCATCAAGCAGTATAAACCAATTTTCATTTTTATATATTTCTGAAGTTCGCAAACGAAAAATATGTCACAATTATTGTTTTGCTCACCAACGTAAGGAATTAAATATTTATAAAATATATACCAAATGGTACATAATTAATTATATTGCATGCATGAGTGGAGCTGGTCGGCCAAAAAATTATGATAAAGACAAAGTACTTTATGCAGCTACTAATTTGTTTTGGGAAAAAGGTTATGAGTCAACCAGTCTTGAGGACCTGATGAGGGTCATGGACCTTGGAAAAGGAAGCTTCTACAATAGTTTTGGTAGCAAAAGAGACCTTTTTATTGAATGTGTAAGGTATTATGATTCGAAAGCTATTGACCATATTGCTGATTTGCTTGCAAATTCAGAACGGCCAATCGAAGAAATAAAAAATATATTCAGGCGCTGCGCAGAATCAAACAAAACTGCTCATTTTTTGGGATGTTTTGCAGGTAATATAATCACTGAGTTGGCTACCATTGACCCTGAACTCACAAATTTGGCTAAGGCTCATCTAAAAAAATTGGAAGCACTATTTCTTTATCATATAAAGAATGCACAGCGAACGGGTGATATACAAATCAGCGAAAATCCAGTATTCCTCGCTCGATTTCTTTTGAATTTATGGAACGGTATAAATATAACCAGAAGAATATATCCCAATAAAAAAGAGCTAATTAATATGATTGAACTTCACTTAACTATTTTGAAATGAAACATACACTAAAGATCATTTGTTCAGAAAAAGACCAACTTCCTTTTCTTGAAAAAGTGGTAAATAGCACTGGACTATTTCCAGGAGAATATCTGGGTGGAATGATGCAGGATTATTTTGAGAATAAGAATTCAACAGATAGATGGTTGACTGGTTTATTAAACGATAAACCAGTTGCAATCGCTTATTATGCTCCCGAAAAATTAACACAAGGTACATTTAATTTGTATTTGATTGCCATTGATAAAGACTTCCAGAATAAAGGGTTAGGCGCAGAATTGATTGAGTATATTGAGCATCAACTTGCATCTAGTGGAAGTAGGATCTTAATTGTAGAAACTTCTGGATTGGAATCTTTTGAAAACACTCGTAATTTTTATTTGAAATGTGGGTATAACAAAGAAGCAATAATTAGAGACTTCTATCAAGAGGGTGAAGACAAAATTGTTTTTTGGAAAAAACTCAATTCTTTTTCATGAAATGATTGGCAATATTTTATTAAGTAATAATCACGCCACTGCATGAATTAAGCGTTCTATTATGCAGAAACTATACAAGATTCAGAAATTCGAAGGCGCTTCCATGCATTATATTGAACTGGGTGCCCAGGATGTAAAGCGACTCTCGAAAGCAGGAAACAAACGGGTTCTTTGTATCCTGAATGGTACGCTACTCATTCATGCCGCCATTCAGAAAACCCGGGATGGATTGTACTACCTGATGATTGGTTCCAAACACCTCAAGACGCTCGGAATAAAGGCTAATGCTACTGTTAAAGCTTCTATTGCGATTGATACCACTGAGTTTCAGTTCGATCTGCCGGAGGAATTGGCGGAGGTGCTTGCTACAGATGATGCAGCCAATCAGATTTTTACCGGACTAACTGATGGCAACAAACGCGGACTAATGGCCCTGGTTAATATGGTCAAGTCAAGCGATAAAAAAATTGAACGCTCTTTACTAATTGCTGAAAAACTGAAACTGGGTATTACATCGCCTCAAAAGATCATGAAAAAATAAGCTTAGATCAGTGAACCGGTTTAAACCGAATGTTTCTAAGTCGTTGGCGGTTTATAAAAATTTCTTTCACTATTCCATTTTTTACTTCCAGTCTGTATTGATCTTCTCCCGCCAGGCCGGTTGTATTGGTAATGAATCGTACCAGGCTTGTATCCGATTGGTTAATAAGTTGAAAAGATTCTGTATTGGAATGTATAACCGCTACTTGTACACCAGTTTCTGAATTACTATAAGACGCTGCAAACTGATATGCTTTCTTTAGTCCTGAAAAGGAATTTTTTACCAGTGAATAGGGAGCATGACTGGGGTGATAGGCTGTTACCTGCAAGGCACCGGAAGCGCCCTTTGTAAATTCCAATTGAAAGCTGGTATCGTATTGCTGTCGCCAAAGCTGTCCGGATACCCTTTCAAGCAAAATATCATTTCTGCCATACCTGCGCAAATAGAAACCAGTCTGCTTTTGTAAAAATTCAAAGGCAAAGCCGGTTTCAGTCAGGTATAAACCGCTGAGTTCATTTTCCGTAAAGCTATTGGAGGAGGCAGCTTTTGGCACTTCTGCTTTCATGGTTGGGGCACCCCATCCCAGGAGATAATCCAACAGCTGCCTGGTTTGCTGAGCTGGAATTACTTTCCCTGAATTCGTAAATGTTAGCATACTCAGTTTTCTTTCCGGAATCCGTATCAAGGTTGCTTTCCAGGCACCGGTTGCCCCTTCATGAAAAAGATAGGGGCGGTCTCGGTAGGTTCCAAACTCCAGACCATACCCATAGGTAGAGGTATCCCCTCCAACAGGTTGGTTTAATTTTGCCAGTATTGCAGAAGCAAGTTGGGTTTTAATGCTTCCCTGCAATATTTGTTCCCATCGCACCTGATCCCGCAATGAAGTGAACAGGTTTCCATCTCCGCAAACTTTCCAGGTCCAGGGGTAGGTGGTCCAGGTATTGAAGTTGAAATAGGCACGGGCTATATCTCCCGTTAAAACGGTTGAGCTGTCAACAAAGTAGCTGTCATTCATACCCAACTGCTGAAAAACTTTTCTTGAAAAGCCCGAAAAGGATTGTCCGGTTAGCTTTTCCACGAGGAAAGCCAGTAAGATATAATTGCTGTTGCTATATAAATACCTGGTTCCGGGAAGAAAATTCAACTCTTGCTGCCTGCTTAGCAAATGAAGGGCATCTGCGTTTGAAAAGGATTGTTTCCACCAGGTAATTCCCAGTAAGGACCATAGGTCATACACATCCCTGATGCCGCTGCTGTGGTTCAGCAACTGACGAATCCGGATGGGCGCTTTGATGGTAGGAAACAAAGCAGGAATATACTGGCGAATATCATCTTCGATAGAAAGTAATCCCTGCTCCTCAAGCAGCAATATGCACAGGGCAGTAAATTGTTTTCCATTGGATGCAATATTGAATATAGTGGATTCGCTGATGGTGCTGCTGTCGGTATAATCTGCATAACCCGCTACTTTTGAATAAGCTAATTTGCCATTTTCTATAATGGCTGTAGCAATACCCGGGGCTTTGGGAGGCACATCTGCCAGGGAGATGCTGTCCAAAATCCGAAGTTTCGCATTGGCCAATTCCTGCGCCTGCGTACAATAGACCTGAAGCAGTAGAAGGGAGAAAACTAAACGGAAAATCATCCTGTAACTATTTGTCAGCGAAATAAGGCTTACTTCCCAAAACAAAAGGGTCAGATTATAGTTTGACACCTATTCTTTCTGGCTCAGCTTCCTGAGAAACTGACTGGGTGTTTTTCCTGTTTCTTTTTTGAAAGCCCGGTTAAAGGTATTCTTACTGTTGAAACCACAATCAATGGCAAGCGCCAGCAAAGTTTGCTGATTGTGTTCACCCGCTTTTAGTTTTTCAATAAATGCCTGAACCCGATATTGATTAATGAGGTCATTAAAATTCCTGCCATATACCTGGTTGATGAATCTGCTCAGCGCTGGCGTATTGGTTTGAAGAGCAGCAGCCAGTTGGGGCAGACTAAGGGTGGGATCCAGCCACCATTCTTTTTCTATGAGTAGTTTTTCCAGCTGTATTTTCCATTGTATATACTGTTCAGGTAGTTGGCTTGATCCTTTCTCTGAAAGGGGATCCGTTTCGCTGGTAGGAAGTTCAGCCTGAAAAGCACCCGGGTCAATTAAACGCGATCGGTCCGGAAGGAACTGCACATAATAGTCTGCTGCCTTTCTCCAGAAACGAAACATAGGGGATGGCTGGTAGCTGTTGATTAATCCGGCTATGGATATATAATAAACACTCAACGAAAATGCCATAAAATACCACCAGGAATTGGTAAACCTGGTTTCATAGAACAGACCAAATCCAGCCAGCACCAGCCAACTGATCAGGATGACGGTGAAGGCAACCAGGAAGTTTCGGATCCAGGGAAACCGGTAGTCCGCTGCGTTGCTGATCACAAGGAACAGGATCTGTTGGTATCGGCGATGATAAGCGTAGGAGAGGATAAAATAATACAACAGCGATAAATAACCCGGAATCTGGTAAACCGCTAAAAAATCCGGATCAAGTTCCTCTTGTAAAATCGTATAGTCCCTGGTGATGACTTTATCGACAATAAAAATACCCAACGATATCAAACACCATAGCAAGCCCGGAAGGAAATGCCAACGATCCTTTTTTCGAAGGCGAAAACCGGGATCCAGCAGGCTTTTGACATAAAACATCAGAACTGGTCCTAATAAGAATAAATGCTGTGTTGGAAAGTAGAGTAAAAAATCGCGATAGGGTTGTCTGCTGTACCAGCCTGCAAATCCCAGCATCCAGGGAGCAATGTAAAGAGCTGAAAAGAAAAGAAAAACGCCAAGCCAAAAGGAAGAAGCCTGTCCGGATGCTTTTGACCTGAAAAGCAACAACACACTGAATACTATGAAATGAACAAAAAAGAGTAGTAGCAGTGAACTGTAATTACTAAAGTTGAACATGCAGTAGGTTGAAGCTAAATCGAATCTTTGAATATCAAATTTATCTTGATTTCTCATTGGTCGGAACTAATCGCAGCTGATCGATAATAATATCTCTTCTTTTGTATTCGGCTCAACTTTGAATAGCTATTTTATTCAAGTTGCGCTTATATGAAATCAATACGTTTAAGTAACTGGATCCTTTACCTGGCTCTTTGCACTTACCTCTTTGCACCTGCCGGATGTAAAAAAGAGGATGCAGAACAAGTGGGACAAGATGATGACCAGGAGATTCCCGGTAAAATACCCGGAATGGGAGAAATGCCTGGAGAACCTGAAGGAACCCAGTTCAACTTACCTGCAGGTGTCCGGCTTATTGGTGAAATTGAAGGGCAGGAAGATGGCTCCTCCTCCCGCGATTGTGTATTTGATGGTCAGGGCTTTAATGTGATGGTCAAGATGAAACTGAAAAGAGATTCATCCGTTTCTGGCCCCCTCACGGTTGAATTTCCTCCCGGTTTGGTTATTACTTCCACTGCAGAAGGTTTCCAGCATGGATTATTGGTGGAACGAATGGTTGTTACTATTCCTCCCATACAACCCGGACCAGGAGGCGATGAGTGCCAGGTCAGCCTGCTATTGTTTTGTCTGAATAGTGCCAAACGAACATCCGATGCAACAGCCAGGTATAAGTTTGGTCCGGTTACTTCTTCTAAACTTCTGCAGGATCTGATCAAACGACTCAGGGGTAAAAAAATCAATTACCGCGAATTTGAGGATGGTGATCCTGTCTGGTTTGAGAACCAGGAAAAAATCCAAACGGCCATCTGGCAACTGACCGATGGCAGAGGCCTGCGAGAAACAGATATTCAGTATCTGAATGAATTACCTAACCGATAATCAAATAGTATGTACAATAAATTCGCTGCCCAATTATTACTTGGATCTTTATTGATCACAGGAAATATATCCTGTACTGAAAAAGAGACAACAGAGCCTGGTTCAAGCAATGGCAAACTTACCGGAGTTGTTAGAAAGAGTGATGGAACTCCGCTGAACAATGTGACGATCATTGTAGATAACAGTATTCTGTTTAATTCCAATATCAATACCAAAACAAATGCACAGGGACTCTATTCAGTAGAAGTTCCGATCGGTTCCTGGTTTGCATTTGCACAACATAAGGTTCGGTACAACAATCTCGAATATACCATTTACCTGAAGCCGGATAAAGAGCAGGGTTTTGGAAGAGAAGGCGGTATTCGAAATTTTACCTGGGTGCTGACTGGTACAATGCCAGAACCACTGTCGGGTACATTTGGCGGACTGGTAACTTTTGATAATTTCCCTGGAGAGTTTGTAGAAGATGAACGCGAAATTGTTTGGAGATTTGAACCGGTTGGTAATTTGATTGATGGCTCTACAGGTCCCACCATAACAACCAAATCTCCTGACGGTGATACAGTAAAAGATCTTCCCATTGGAAGATACCGGGTATCAGCAACCTATGAAGGACAGTCTTTGAAAGTAAGACGATGGAATACGGATGAGCCTTTTGCGAATAGTTATGTTTTCGATTTTCAACCAGTAATCGATGCCCAATGTTTTAACTGTTTTAAGCTGGAGTACCGGAAGTAGTCGCAAGTTATATACCTGCTACATCTCCATCAATGTTATTCTTTACATTGATGGAGAATTTTTTTTTACTGCTAATTATCCATTCTGATATAATTACCACACTTATATTTTATTTCTACCATTAATTTTTTAAAAACCCGGTGTTTTCACGGGTAGCATGTATTTATATATTCACTTTCTTTGCACAGTTAATTCGCAATTTCATCACCCCATCACGCGAATTGATGATTTATAACCTTTGTTAAACTATGAAAAATTGTACGAGTAAAATTTAATGAAATAATGCAACGGTAACCGCGCCATTATTGTCAAGACAAGTTTTAAAGTGGGGATTTCCATTTAAGTATTGACCTGTTCTTGTTAGTCGTAATTGACTCGCTGTGCTTTTTTTAAACTGCACAGTCGAGCATGTATCGTTTTGTGTTGATTGTTTAAAATACCAATATCGGATTTAACAAAGATGAGACTTAAACTTATTCTATTTGCGCTACTTGCTATCCTGGTAGCAACTTCTTCGCATGCTCAACAACTGCCGGCTGATCTTAGTTCAGTAAAAGCCAGTCAAATTTCTGACACGCAGTTGGAAAGGCTGGTTGCTCAGGCTAAATCAAATGGTCTCAGTATTTCAGATGTAGAATCAGAACTTTCCCGCAGAGGAATGCCCGGATCCGAAGTACTACTTCTTAAACAAAGAGTAGAAGCGCTTGGCCTTTCCTATACCAGTACTTCATCAGTTACTGATAGTGTTTCAGCTGATAGAGGACCTGCATCCGCAAGAAAAGTTAATAAACCAACAAAAGTCTTTCAACCACTTTTCAAAGAAGTGGAAGAACTCACGCTGTTCGGATCCGAACTTTTCTCAAATACCAACCTAAGCTTTGAACCTGATTTACGCATGGCAACACCTCCGGGTTATATTATTGGGCCGGATGATGAACTACTGCTTAATATCTATGGTCTCAATGTTAGCCAGCAAACACTGCGTGTTAGTCCGGAAGGAACTGTTACTGTAAAATACGCCGGCGTTATTGCAGTAAACGGCCTCAGCATTGAAGCAGCAACTTCATTGATTCGTTCCAGGCTGCTGAAATTCTATCCCTCACTTTCCAACGGTCAGACTAAACTGCAACTTTCCCTTGGTAATATCCGAAGCATTCGGGTTATTCTTATTGGTGCAATTGAACGTCCCGGCACCTATACACTGCCCTCACTTGCAACATTATTTAATGCACTCTATGTAAGTGGTGGGCCTAAACAAAATGGTTCTTTCCGTAGGATTGAACTGATCCGAAATAACAAAGTAATTGAGGTAGCAGATCTCTACGATTTCCTGGTACGCGGTGATTTGGGTTCTAATATCAGACTTCAGGACAATGATGTGATTCGTATTCCATTCACCAGCAACCTCATAACTATGAAGGGTCAGTTGAACCGCCCCGGTATTTTTGAACTGCTGCCTTCCGATAAACTGGAAGATGCCATCAATTATGCAGGTGGCTTCACCAGTAAAGCATTCAGAGGTCGAATCACAGGTACCCGTATCCTGGATTTCAATCGCAGTATTGTAGATGTTTCAGGTGATTCTCTTGCCTTTTTCATTCCAAAAAACGGTGATGAATACGTCATTGATTCAGTTATCAACCGGTTTACCAACCGCGTGATGATTACCGGTGCCATTTTCAAACCAGGTTCCTATGCCCTCGAACCTAACATGAGCCTTGGCAGTCTTATCCGTAAGGCACAAGGAGTAAAGGAGGATGTTTTCGATGGCTCAGCTATTCTTGTTCGTACTCGCCCCAACCTGACGAAAGAATACATCAATGCTGAGATTAAAAAAGTACTGGAAGGGTCAGATCCCGGCATTACTCTATTGAAAGATGACAGCATACATATCGCATCCATTTTTGACCTGCGCGATAGTATTACTGTTTCTATTAATGGTGCCGTTCGCAAACCAGGTGTTTTTCGGTTTGAAGACAGTCTTTCGCTCAAAGCACTTATTATGAAAGCCGGAGGATATGCTGATAATGCTACAGGTATGGGCATTGAAATCTCCCGCCGTAAAAGAAATATTGAAGTCAATAAACCTGAAAGTGAAATTGTAGACCTGATCACCATTAATGATTCCGCTCAATTAAATGGGAACGCAACAAACATCATACTTAAGCCTTTTGATATTGTCAGCATTAAAGAAAGCCCTTATTACAAAAAACAAATCTCGATCAAGATCACCGGTGAAGTTTTAATGCCTTCTGTTTATACACTGCAAAGCCGGGAAGAAAGATTGAGTTCAATTATCAGGCGATCCGGCGGACTTCTTTACACGGCCGATATACGAGGTGCCAAACTGATCCGGAAGAAAAAAGAACTGCTCGATTCAACAGAGGTAAAACGTCTTATTACCAGCGTACAACGGGATACTACTATTTCTTATAAAGACAGCATCAGCCTGCTGAAAGATACGCGGGACGTAGCCATAGACCTCGACTATATTCTCAAACATCCAGGCTCAGCAGATGACATCACACTGGAAGATGAAGATGAACTGGTGATTCCCAGAATCAATAATACTGTCAGCATCAATGGTGAAGTGTTCAAACCCCTGGATATCATGTATGAAAAGGGGAAGTCAATGCGCAACTATATCAATGATGCAGGCGGGGTAACCCCCCAGGGTAGCCGAAGAAGAGCATTTTTAATTTATGCCAACGGAAGTGCTGCCAAAATCCAGCGTCCCCTTGGAATTTTCAGACGCTATCCAAAAGTGATGCCAGGTGCCAGCATATTCGTTCCACAACGACCTAAAAGAGAAGGGTTTGATGTGGGCAAAGCCGGCATTTTTATTTCGGCCATTACGGCCCTGATTACCGCCGCCAGTCTTATCACACGCTGATAAGGGAAAGGCATCCAACATAGGCGGCTGTTTTATTCAGTCCCGAAAAACTAAAATGGGACTGAGGTGGCGAAGCCGTGCCTTATTTTGATAAACAACCTGTAAAATCTAAGATGGAAGAATACTATTCTCTGCACGAGATAGCAAGAGTGACCCGGGAGTTCCGCAATTATGTATTGGCTAACTGGAAAAAAGCATTACTGGTCTTTGTATCCTGTATTGCACTTTCCATCGCCTATTACTTTTATCAAAAGCCTAAATACGAAGCGATAACCACTTTTATATTGGAAGAAAAATCAAGTGGTGGTGGATTATCCGGACTTGCTTCACAAATCGGACTTGATATTGGCGGACTGATTGGAGGTGGGAGTGTTTTTGCCGGAGATAATATCCTGGATATCCTCCAGTCCAAAGCGATCCTTCAGAAAGTATTGGTTTCAAAAGTAGATCCTTCAAAAGGTCCTGAATCCGAAACCCTGGCAGATCTGTTCCTGGAATTCCGCAACTGGAAAAAGAAATGGTCTACTGAAGAAATTCAGATGATCAGTTATTCCAACCTAAAGCATCCAGACTCCTTAAATCAGAAGCAGGACAGCGTGATCAATGAAATCAGGGAATACCTGCTCAAAAAATCTCTTTCCGTGGATCGCGCCAATAAAAAAGGTTCTATTATTAAAGTACAGGTGAATGCAAGTAATCCAGTCTTTGCCCGACTGCTGGCAGATCGTCTTGTAATAGAAGCAAGTAAGATGTTTTTATCAATCCGAACCGGTAACGCACTTGCCAATATCGATCGCCTTCAAAAACGTGCTGATTCCTTGCTGGTATTACTGAACTCGAAATCTTACAATGCTGCGTCCACACAATTGCTGGATGCCAATCCGGGTATGAAAGTAGCTGGTATTCCTACTGAAATAGCAATGCGGGATAAAACTGTAATCAGTACAGTGTACGTGGAAGTGATGAAAAATCTGGAAGCCAGTAAAATGCTTCTGTCTCAGCAGACCCCTGCCATTCAGATCTTGGATAAACCAAGCGAATTATTGGAGGATAAACGAAAAAGCCTGTTGCTCCTGATCATAATTGGTATTGCCGCCGGTGGTTTTCTTGGAGTAGGTTGGCTCTTTATTAAATTCCTTTTCAAGCAGGGCTAAGTTGACTGGAATGAAAGTCGAAAAAAAAGGATTGCTCAAACCGACTCTTCAGATAACCGCTCTTTCACTAGGCGGTATTGTGTTGAATTTTTTGACACAACTACTGGTGGCTTATTATTTTGGTGCAACACCTGCCAGGGATGCCTACTTTGCTGCACTGGCGCTGCCAACCTATGTGGCAGCTTTACTGGTTGGCTCACTGGGTGTAATATATCTGCCGGTTTTTGTAGATGTTACCAGCAAAAAGGGCAACCTGGATGCACGCGCTTTCCTGGGCAACTCAATCGGACTTGTTTTTGGTATAACCGCTTTGATTGTTGTTGCCGGTACTGTTTTTTCAAATGAACTGATTCAGCTTACTGCACCCGGGTTTTCATTTGAACAGATCCAGTTTGCCGGACAACTACAGCGAATCCTGTTACCAACAATCGTGTTCCAGGTATTGTCGCATATTACTGCATCGGTGCTTCAAACCCGGAGCCAGTTTTTATTACCGGCTTTCACACCTCTGCTTTCAACCCTGATCATATTGGTAGTGGTATCCCTGCTAAGTAAATCAATCGGTATCCAAAGTCTCGCTTATGGAACACTGTTAGGAAATGCCATTGCCTTCCTGTTTAATATGATGTATCTCATCCGCCAGAACCAGGTTCGGTTCACCGGAAAGTTTAATAATCCATACATAAAAAGATGGCTTGCCTTAAGTTTGCCCTTGCTGGCTGCCGGCATTTTTTACCGGCTCACCACTGTATTTGAAAGAGGTATCGCTTCCTACCTGGAAGAAGGAAGCTTGTCTTACCTGGGTTATGCCAACCAGATCATGACCATACTGGCTACTGTTACTTCCAGTGGAATAGCTACTACGCTTTATCCGCAACTGTCCAATTCCTGGATTGAAAGGGATATGGAATCCCTGAAGCAGCAGTTTTTAAATGGTATTCGCATCATCCTGCTGATCTGTGTACCGATTGCCGTGGTCTTTATTTTCTGGGGCCAACCGGTTTTCCGCCTGCTCTTTGAGCGGGGAGCTTTTACTCCTGAAGCAACAGTAGCCGTGACCAGTACTTTCGCCTTTTTAACAGGTGCTTTTTTAGCCAATAGCCTGGGGAACCTGGTTGCGAAAATTTATTATCTATCAGGCAAAACCATGCTGGGTTCTGCTATTGAAGTAGCTACTGCACTGATATATCTCGCTCTTGCGGTTGGCCTGGCCAAAAAAATGCAATACAATGGTTTGGCACTTGCTACCAGCATTACCGCGGCACTCAGTATCACAGCATCTTTTATTTCACTCTACTTTATTTTAAAGGGATTTGATTTGAAAGAACTCATCCGATCTTTTGTTCTTATCCCGCTTGCAGCTTTACTACCGATGCTCCTGCTTCAAACATTGTTAAAACAGCTGACTGTATCTATTAATTCACTGTCTATAGTTTTAGTTGCAGCATCTATGCTGCTGTATCTGCTACTGTATATCTGCATGCTCAAACTCGTTGGCACACCTGAACTGAACCAGATTCAACGTAAACTTTATTTCTCATAACAATTAAATCAAATCTTATGATTGAAACCATTTCACACGAAGGCGTTACACTGGCCATCATTATCCATCGCGATTTTGAAAAACCCGGGATCCATTTTTTTACTCCGGATGATTTTTCCCAACAGCTTGCTTATATGAAGCATCCTGCAGGTAAAATCATTCAGCCGCATGTACACAATGCGGTTAAACGGGATGTTCACTTCACTAAAGAAGTGCTCCTCCTGAAACGAGGTAAACTCCGGGTGGATTTCTATGATAACGACCAGGTTTACCTGGAAAGCAGAATCCTGGAAGCAGGTGATGTAATTCTCTTATCAGAGGGCGGACATGGTTTCGAAGTGTTGGAAGACCTCGAAATGTTTGAAGTGAAGCAGGGTCCCTATGCAGGCGACAACGATAAAACGCGCTTTGAACCTAAAGGAAAAATCAAACTTGTCTTACCTCAACCTGTTTTTTAATATGAATAGTTTTATTCCGGTTTGTGAACCATACCTGGCGGGAAAAGAAAAGGAATACGTGATGGATTGCCTGGAAACAGGTTGGATTTCTTCAGCAGGTAAATACGTTACCGCTTTTGAAAAAGAATTCGCCGCTTATTGCGGAGCATCCTATGCCGTTGGTGTCTGTAATGGTACGGTAGCCCTTCACCTGGCACTGGTTGCTATGGGTATTGGCGAAGGCGATGAAGTGATCATTCCAAATTTCACGATGATCGCTACTGCTTTTGCAGTTTGCCAAACAGGTGCCATGCCTGTTTTTATTGATGCGGATCCCGATACTTGGAACATAGATGTATCACTGATTGAAGAAAAAATTACGCCGCGCACCAAAGCCATTCTTCCGGTTTCCATATTTGGTCAGCCATGTGATATGGATGCAATTCAAAGAATTGCCAGCAAGTATAAACTGCTGATTTTGGAAGATGCTGCTGAGTCGCACGGCGCGGTTTATAAGGGCCGCAAAACAGGCAACCTGGCAGATGTTACCACCTTTAGTTTTTTTGCCAACAAGAACCTGACCACAGGAGAAGGTGGAATGGTGCTTACCAATGACGAATCCATCTACAAAAAACTACTGTACTACAAAAACCTCTGCTTTCCCTTGGAAGGGCCCCGCAACTACCTGCATGAGGATATTGGGTTTAATTATCGCATGACCAATATCCAGGCAGCTATCGGTCTGGCTCAGGTGGAAAGAGCTGATTATTATAAATCCCTGCGCATTCAAAATGCACAGCTGTACCAGTCCTTTCTCCAGGATATTCCTGGTATTCAATTTCAGCAGACGCTGCCCGATGTAGAAAATGTATTTTGGATGAACGCCATCCTGGTAGATGAATCAGCATTTGGTAAATCCCGCGATGAATTGATGCAACACCTGAAACAGAAAGGGATTGACACCCGCCTCTTATTTGTTGGTATGAATCATCAGCCATCTCTCCGGAAATACGGATGTGATACTGAAGGCTATTATCGGGTTACAGAACAACTGACCAAAACCGGATTGTATCTGCCTTCTGCCAGTAATTTATCCGAAGCAACCATCCGCTTTATCTGCGACGAGATTATTGCTTTTTCCAAAACCGCTGTACATGTTTAAGAATTACGCGCACTACTACAATCTGTTATACAAAGACAAAGAGTATACAGCGGAATGCGCCCACGTGGATGCATTGATCCAGCAATTTTCAAAACCAGGTGTTTCCAAATTGCTCGACATTGGATGTGGTACAGGTCGTCATGCGCATGGCATGACAGAACTCGGGTATCGTGTTGCAGGAATTGATCAGTCTGAGGAGATGATCAATTCCGCCAAAGCACGCGCTATCCCTGGTGCCGAATTCCAGGTGGGAGATGCTACCAGTTTTAAATTGGGACGCAGTTTTGACATCGTGACTTCCCTCTTTCATGTGATCAGTTACCAGACAACCAACCTGGCTGTACAGCAAACATTTGCAAGAGCAGCAGAACACCTGAATACTGGCGGGCTTTTCATTTTTGATTTTTGGTACGGACCGGCTGTAGTAACCGAACGTCCGGCTGTTCGTATCAAAAGACTGGAGGATGAAAAAATCAAAGTGACACGCCTGACTGAACCGGTTTGGAAATGCAATGAGAATGTGGTGGATGTTCACTTTGAATTGCTAATCACAGATAAAGCTACCGATCAGGTGGAAACCGTAAAGGAACTACACCCTATGCGATACTTTTTCAAACCTGAAATGGAATTATTCCTGGACGTTGCCGGCTTTTCACTAAAGTATTGCAAGGAGTGGATCACAGGTAATGAGCCTTCGGATCATACCTGGGGTGTTTGCTGTGTAGCCGAAAAAAAATATTGATATGAAAGTGCGTCTTGTTTGTTACGAGGAAGTGGACAGGTGGATCATGGGCAAGTTTGCCCTTCGGATGCGCGACAATCTCCAGCAGCTTCAGATTGAAACCGATATCGCCATGCAGGTTGATCCGGCTGCGGATATCAATCATCATATTGTATTTGAAGGATATGAACCCGGTTCTGCTCCTTCCTCCCGGCATACTCTGATGATTACGCATGTGGATGATATCCGGAAACTGGAGCTTATTAAGGAACAACTAAAAACGGCAGCAGCAGGCGTCTGCATGTCGCGTGAAACCCAACAACAACTTGCTCAATTGGGTGCCGATAAAAACCGGCTCTGTTATATAAACCCTGCACACGATGGAGTGGTAACTATCCGCAAACACCGGATTGGTATCTGCTGCCGTGTACAGGAAGATGGTAGAAAAAGAGAATATTTTATAGATAAACTAGCCAAACGCCTGGACCCTGCTTATTTCAAATTTGTCATCATGGGCGACAGCTGGGAGCCCCAGGTGGCAACACTTCAGAAGAATGGGTTTGAAGTTGACTATACCAATCGCTTTATCTATAACCAGTATGTAGAATTAATACCCACACTCGACTATTATCTCTATATGGGTATGGATGAGGGACAGATGGGCTTTATTGATGCATTGGCAGCCGGAGTAAAAACAATCGTTACTGCACAGGGATATCATCTGGATGCGCCAAATGGTATTGTTCATCCCTATACCAGCTACGAAGAACTGGAAGCAATTTTTCTTCAACTCGAAGCTGAAAAAAAGAAACTGGTTGATGCTGTTGCTACCTGGAACTGGATGGACTACACCATCAAACATGTGGAAGTCTGGAACCACCTGCTTGGTAAACAGGAACAGCCATCCCCGTTTGCAGACGGATTGAATTCATTGCTGAATATGCAGCAATCCGAATTGCAGGCAGACCATTCTTTTATTGATGCAAAACGAAAAGAACTGACGCAGAATAAATTCAGAAGGTCCTATTACCACAAGACAGGCCGCCTGAAAAGAACCTACCGAACCGAAGGCATTGCAGGTGTGATTCGGTTGGTTACCTCAAAATTTTTCTGATTTAATCCGGATGCAGGTTATACAACAGGAATTGGTTACGCGATCAAGGTTGCAGGGCTTACCGGTGATGCGGAAAGTAATTCTCTTTATTACTACTTTCTGGATTATCATGTACAGCAATGCACGCATGTCTGATTTTGTGCCCAGTTACAAATTCGTGCATTTATTTCCTATTCCGGCTTTTGTACGCGGAGTTGAATTGGCCTTGCTGGTATTTCTGTACCTGCTTTCGCTTACCACGAAAATGAACAAACGAATCCTGCTGTTCAATGTATCCATTCTTGCATTTATCGGGCTTTCCATTTTGAACCTTGTATGGCATGGCAACTTGCGGGGAGCCAGCATCCAGGATTTATACATCCGCCTGGCACCCCTTCTGTTTTTCGCCATATTGGTTCCGGCATCGCGTTCGGATAAAAAAGAACTGCGCTACTTCGTACAGTTTTTTATTGGCACACTGCTGCTTAACATACTGGTTTCTGTTTTTTACCAGATACCATTGCATGGAGATCATGAAGATCATATTCCGGGTATCATGGAAGATGCGCACGCCTATTGCAATTACCTCCTGGTGTTTTTTATCGTGTTGCTGTATGATTACCTGCGGACAAAAAAATTGACGAGCCTTACCCTTTCACTATTCTTCCTGGTACTCACTGTTTTTCCAAGAAATGAAAAAGCGATTGGCTTCACTATACTGGTAGCAGGCATTCTTGTACTACAGCACATCCTGAAGAAAACAAAAGGACTTTTCCTGAAACTGGCCATCGTGGGAACACTACTGCTGGCAACAGGAATTGGAACAGTTACGCTGGTTAAAAACAGGCCGGATATCTGGGCAAGAGCTGATCTGGCTATTAACTATATCGGACTTGAAAATGTTGGACCCATTCAGGCCTGGCCCATGGCTGTAAATGAAATCCAAAGCGGACCAATGCCTATGTTGATAGGACTCGGAGCAGGAGAATATGGATGGATTGCAGCCGGACGGGATGTGTCAGAAGGCAATGGTCGTAAACACTCCAGGCAGTTCGACTTTGAGTTCACCTTTGGTTCTGTTGACAATGCAGGGTTTATGTTCCGAACCAATACCTGGAGTTCGCTGCTGGCGGAATTCGGAATTATTGGAACCCTGCTGTTCCTGGTTCCCGTATGGATCATGACTAAAAAAGTATGGAAACACCAGCCTGAAAACAGGTTGGAAGCCAATATGAGAATGGCCTTTCTGATCATTCTGTTGCTGGTCGTGTTCCAGGGCTTTTTCACACCCTACTCCAATTGGAGTTCACCTACCCTGGTGTTCCCCATGGCCTACCTGGCCGCCTATTTTCACAGCACAACCAAAAAGGAGCTGCCTGAAAATTCTTGAACTTATGAAGGAAGTCAGAATTGTTTATATCGGAAATTTCGCAGTACCGGAAAATGGACAGGCACATAGCCTGAAAAGTTTTGCCCGGTTCTTTAATGGATTGGCGAATGATGCTTCTAATCCGAAGGTTTCTATTTTTGCAGGCTCTATTCATCCGGGCGAAGTAGGATTTGAATTTTCCTGCGAATCACCATTAGACCCCAAAATTCAACTGACGCTTTCAAAGGGTAATACTCCCACTACCAGCCTGGTTCCTTTTCTGCTTAATAATCTGAGACTCTTTGTCAAGCTTACCAGGTACTCCCTGAAGAAATCCGATTATTTTGTTTTCCTGCCAGCCCCTATTGGCGCCTGGAGCATATTGGTAACTACCCTGTTTCGCAGAAACAACTCACTTGGTCTTTATATTGGCGGTTACTATAAGAAAGAACAGGCATCGGAATTCAGAAAAGGGTGGCTCAAGCAAAAAATTAAAAAGCTGGGTGCTGAAATTGTAGAGCGACTGGTGGATCGCGCTATCAGAAAAGCAGATTATATCATCACGCCTTCTTATGAAATACAGGAACGTCTGCGTGAAAGCGGTAAAGTTTTTCTTACCCCTCCCATGATGAATGTGACTGAGGCGGATCTTTCATTTGTTACTCCACCTGCCGAAGAAAAATTCATCAGTTTCTGTGGTGAACTCCGGCACGCCAAAGGAGTAGTGGATCTGATGCAGGCCTATATTCAGGGTGTGGCTGAGAATCGCCTGGGCGATCATAAACTCAAAATCATAGGTAGTGGCCAGGCGCTGGAGGAGTTGAAAGAATTGGCGCAACAAGGTGGGGTTGCAGATCGCGTTATATTTACAGGACAAATCAAAGAAGAAGAAGTACTCAAAAAAGAATTAGGCAGCTCCTCATTTTTTGTGCTGCCTTCTTACAGCGAAGGCTTTCCAAGAGTAGCCTATGAATGTTTTACACTAAATGTTCCAACCATTCTTACACCTGTAGGGGGTGTTCCCTACCTCGTAAAAGACAGAGTACATACTCTGCTGGTGGAACCCGGCAATGTCAGTCAGTTACTTGGTGCGATGGAATCTTTAGTAAGGGATGAGGCGTTAAAAAATTCACTGGCTGCGAATGCAAAGGAACTCATGCGAACCAATTTGTTTCCACGGATCCGGAAAGATGTTTCCCTCAACAGGATGGTACTTCAAAAGATAGAGGAAGTAAAGGAGAAAACATCTCTGGTGGTGGTCACCCATTCGTATTATCCTGCTGTTGGTGGCGTGGAAACCTTTGTGGCAGATCTGCTGAGCAAACTGGATAATTCAAAATACAGGATCCAGGTATTCACTTCGGATAAGTTCATTAAAGGCGGACCCAGTACTTTTCAAAAAGATGGAGTTGATATCACCGTAATGCCTTCACTGCACCTGGCAGGTTTTATTTTTCCGCTACCCGGTAAGCAGTTCTGGAAATTGTTCAATGCATTGAGAAAAGCAGATGTGGTACATCATCATGATTTGAAATTTATGGCTACTACTCTTAGCTTTTTATCTATCCTGTTCCGCTACCGGTTACTGCTTTTCTCACATGGATACGTATATCATTCCGAACGCTTAAAAAAAATAAAAACGCTTTTTCTGCGCTACTTCAGTTTTTTGTCTCGATGGTATGCTGCAGTTGTAAATATTTCCGAGAACGATTATGAAATTTCAAAACGATTTGGTTTTCGCAATGCGGTTTTATTAAGAGAACGCACCAACCTTTCCCGTTTTATAAACAACCCGAAAGATCAGCAGGCGGGAATTTATTTGTATTACGGCAGAATCGCCCGTAACAAAGGAATAGAAAACCTGCTGCGTTGCCTGAGTCATGTTGATCATTCTTTTCAACTGATCATTGCGGGTGCAGGCGATGAAGAATACCTGCAGGAATTAAAAGCCAAAGCAACTCAGTACGGGTTATCCGACCAAATAAACTGGACCAGCAGGTTGTCTGACGAAGCGTTGTTAAAAGAGCTGTCTAGGGCTGAAATTGTTTTCCTGCCATCTCTCTATGAAGGTTTTGGTATCACTTTACTGGAAGCTATTGCCAGCAAATCAAAAGTGCTGGCTCATAATAATAATTCCTATGCCCTGATTCTTCAGGAATTGGAAGGGGAGGATTTCATTTTCGATTTTTCACAGCCCGAACAGTTTCCTACAAAACTGAAAGCTGTGCTGGAAACGGAAGTCCCCTTATGGAAACATATTCATCGCTTTAACCATGATGAAATGGTGAAAGAAGTAGAAAAACTTTCAAACGCAGTCTGAGCAATCCTTTTATGTCTGAGAAAATAGAAGTACTGGGAGTCCGGGTTTCCAACTATACAGTGGATGAATTGAACAATGCGTTGTTGCAGATCGTGGATCAAAAAGAAAAGCAGCTGGCCCTGAATGTAAATATTCACGGCTTAAACCTTGCCTATGAACTGAAGTGGCTGCGCGACTATTTTAATACCTGCTCCATTGTTTTTTGTGATGGTGAAGGGGTGCGATTGGGAGCCAGGTTATTTGGAAAGGAAATCAAAGAAAAGATCACCTATAACCGCTGGATCTGGAGCTTCGCCGAATTCTCAGAAAAGCATGGTTTATCCTGGTACCTGATGGGTTCAACTGATCCGGTGATTGAACAGGCAGTGAGCAGGTTGCGGGAAAAATATCCGGCACTTAAAATCGCTGGCTATCGAAATGGCTTCTTTACCAATGAAGCAGATGTGCAGCAAACCATCCGGGATATTAACAGCAAAGAAGTAAATGTGCTGATCCTTGGTATGGGTATGCCTGTTCAGGAAAAATGGTTGCAAAACAACTGGCCGGCTGTGCAGGCAAATATTGCCCTTACCGGCGGTGCTGTATTTGAATATGTATCCGGAAATGCCCGGATGACACCTGATATTTTTTACCGGTTAAAACTGGAATGGCTGTACCGTTTCCTGCAGGAGCCAAGGCGCCTGTTCAGGAGGTATATCATTGGAAATCCGTTGTTTTTTATCCGCCTGTTTATTAGCAGAATTCGTCCTATAGACTAACACAAAACAAACCTTAAAAACCTTCCTATGCCAAGTACTTACAATCCTTCCACCCGTCTTAAAATTTCGGCGGACCTGGGCTTTCTTTCAGTCATTTATTTTATTACCCACAGCTATTTTCAACCAGGAATTGATGTATTATCAAACACCAGCTGGTTAGCTTTGGGTCTCAGTCTGTTTAGCTGGTTTATAGCCGGACGATCAATGGGCCTTTACAAAGATTTTCGTGCTATTGTATTTTCCATTGAATGGACGGTTTTCGTCAAGAGCCTGCTATTGTATTCCCTGATCATTTCATTTGTTTTAACCTTATTGGTGAATGGTTATCCTTTCCGGATGATGCAATTGCTGACGCAGGTCACGCTTATCTTCATCAGTTTCCCGATTCAAAAACTGGCCATCCGGCTCTTTATGAAAAGGATCCGCAACAGCAGCCAGATGAGCAGAAAAGTATTAATTGTTGGCGCTGATGATTCCGGATTACAGTTTTACAAAAACTATGTAAAAGACAACCTCTATGGTTACTCATTAGCAGGGTTTGTGGATGATACGGTTAATCCCTCTATTAATGGACAGTATCTGGGTAAAACATCTGATATCGATAAAGTAATTGCGAGTCATGAGTTTGAAGACATCGTAGTTGCAACTACCCTTAAGGATGATTCTCAGCTGGAGAAAATCATTATTGCCGGCGAGCGGGAAGGAAAAAGAGTGAAGATCATTCCACAATACCAACGCTTTAGTACAGGTAAAATCAGGGTAAGCACGATGGGATCAATGCCTATCATCACACTTAGATCCTTACCACTTGATTTGATGGATAACAAAATCATCAAACGTGCTTTTGATATAGTATTCTCCTCGTTGGTGATTGTATTAGTTCTGAGCTGGTTGTTTCCGATCATCGCACTGCTTATCCGTTTAAGTTCAAAGGGACCGGCTTTATTCCGCCAGGAAAGATGGGGATTAAACAATAAACCCATCATCTGTTACAAGTTCAGATCCATGGTGCCTACCAGTGCTGATGTGGATGAAAAAGGTGTTTATCAGCAAGCCAAAAGAAACGATCCCAGGATTACAAAGATTGGTGCATTTCTACGCAAGACCAACCTGGATGAGCTACCGCAATTCTTCAATGTATTGATTGGTACCATGTCTGTTGTTGGTCCAAGACCCCACCCGGTTCCGCTGAACCTGCAGTCAAAAGAAAGTATTGAAAATTACATGATGCGGCATCTGGTTAAACCTGGTATTACCGGATGGGCGCAGGTAAACGGATATCGTGGTGAAACACGCGATTCCTATTTAATGAAAAAAAGGGTTGAGCATGATGTCTGGTATCTTGAAAACTGGACCTTCTGGTTAGACCTTCAAATTATTATTCAGACCCTGGTTAATATGGTCAAGGGAGAGAAAAATGCGTTTTAAGGATATGTGCAGCATTGCTTTTCGTTTATTGGTATTTGTTAGTTGTATAGTTTCAGTATCGCAGGCTCAAACCATACAGGTTGGCCAGTCGGCGCTTGAAGAATGGATTCGAAGGTCAGATCTTAAAGACAGTACCGGGGATGGAGCAGGTTTGCTGATTCGTCCGGTTACTCAACTGAAGGCTTCAGACTATGATAGTTTACTCAGCCGCTTCAGTGGTGTGGCATCCGCAAACAGGTATCCCATCTTCAATGGAAAAGGCGCTGTGCGATTACTGCCTGCTTCTTTCCAGCAGCAATACAATTCGCATCATTCCTATGGCTGGAATGATGGAAGCCTGTTTCCCGCCAAGGGATACCAGCTTAGAGCCAGCGCAGGAATTGCAGCCAGTTATGGTATACTGAGTGTACAGTTCCAACCGGAATTTGTGTATGCTGACAATCCTTCCTTCAAAGGTTTTTCCCCGTATCATTCTGATAGCACCTGGTATTATTATTATCAATTCCAGAATGATATAGACATGCCGGAACGTTTTGGGAATGGTGCACTGACACGTATGTTTCCGGGTCAGTCGAGCGTTCGCTTGAACTATAAAGGCATGTCCCTGGGCATATCTTCTGAAAATCTCTGGTGGGGACCTGGGTACCGCAATTCCCTCCTGATGAGTAATACAGCCCCGGGATTTTATCACCTGAGCTTTAACTCTACCCGCCCACACAAGACCTTCCTCGGAAAATTTGAATGGCAACTGATTGCGGGTAAGCTTGAAAATTCAGGCATATTGCCTGTAGATACTTCCAGGCGATTGAATGGTCAGCCTTTGTATGAACCAAAGAAAAACAGCGACCGGTATATCAATGCGGTTGTTATTACCTGGCAACCGAAATGGATTCGGGGCTTGCACCTTGGTTTTGCCCGGAGTTTTTTCCAGTACAGTGATAACATACCTGGTGGTTTGAATGGTTATCTTCCTGTATTCAGCGCCTTTTTTAAAGGCAATGCACGGGATGAAATGAGTTTCGGCAGAGACCAGTTATTATCTCTCTTCTTTCGATGGAAATTTCCAAAAGAGCAGATGGAAGTTTATGGTGAATGGGGAAGGAATGATCATTCTGGAAATTTAAGTGATCTGCTGATGGAGCCCGAGCATAGCAGGGCTTATATTCTGGGATTCCGGAAATTATTCAAGTTGCGAAAAGACCGGAATCTTGAATTTTTTACAGAATTAACCCAATTGGAAACACCACCTACCAAATTGGTAAGAGCCTTGCAACCCTGGTATGCGCATTACCAGGTTCAGCATGGATATACCAACAGAGGACAGGTATTGGGAGCTGGTATTGGGCCAGGGAGTAATAGCCAAACCATCGGAGTCAACTGGATAGATAAGCAGGTTAACAAAACCGGAGTAAGCCTGGAGCGGATTGTGCGCAACAATGATTTTTATTTCCTGGCATTTAGTGGTTCAGGAGATTATCGCTCACACTGGGTGGATATAGGATTAACCGGAACCCGTTCCTGGGTAAAAAACCGATTCATGTACACAGCAAATCTATCACTAATCCGCACTATGAATTACCAATGGAAAAATGGACGTAACGATGCTGCAAATGATCCTTACCGGTCTAACGTGAACCATATGCAATTAGGGTTGACAGTAGGTTATTTGTTCTGATAAGTACGATTGTAGAATAGTAAGCAGGTCCCCGTGTGTAATTCACACGGGGATTTTTTTTGTCTGTTGTTTTCCTCTGGACAAATAGGGTGATTTCACGGTTGAATGCTAAGTTTCCAATGTCTAGTTTAGTATTATCATTCAGTAGCTACGAATTGCGGGATATTTTTCCTCGATTGACCCAAAGAAAAACAAAGAAGAGGATCAAAAACAAACATCCAAGTATGCAGAACTTAGAATTGATGCAGATGGGGCTTGATTCCCTGGAGGAACAGGAGCTGCAAGAAATTGAAGGAGGCGCCTGGCCAAAATGGCTAAAAGGGGTGACATGGGTATCTATTGGCAATGAAATCATTGAAAATTGGGAAGATGTCAAAAAAGGCCTGGTGGATGGATGGAATTCAATCAATTAAAAAAACAACTTTTATGAAACAGACAGCAATTGATGTGTCAAGATTTGAGGGGATTAGCGAGTTGTCTATGGAGCAACTGCAGTGTATTGAAGGTGGTATCGATGAGGGTACAAGCTTCTGGTATGATGTGTTTTACACCATTGGTGCAACCGCGAAAGGGATTATCACCTTTGCAAAAACTGCAATGGACTATCAAAGCTCCTTGCCGCCAAACTTGAAAAAGTAAATCAAAGGACCGGGTGGAATCAAGCCCGGTCCTTTCAATAATTTGATATGAAAGAGGAATTATCCAAACTGACTACCCTTCAATGGGTTGTTCTAATAGGTGCTATTTTTTTATTACTTAGATCTTTACTAAAATGTTAGTAGCAAGTTATAAAAGCATTAGTAACGGCTATGCCCAGCTCACAAAACAGTTTTCCAATTGGCAGACAGTATTCCTGGTATTGCTGGCTATAGTAGTGAATTTGCTGATTACGTCCTTTTTTTCTTTTGTCTTATTCCCTGGACATAAGGCAGGTCCTGTTACTGAACCCGATATCTACTTTTTTCTTACAATTTTTATACTTGCCCCCTTTCTTGAAACCTATTTTGTTCAAAGAGGTATTATCAATTATATACTTAAAAAGTGGCCAACTGAATTGTTGATGGCTTGTTTGATTTCTTCCCTTGTTTTTGCAGCCTTTCACTATTATTCAATCCCGTATATTCTAAAAACCTTTTTATCCGGCTTTATATATGGCACGCTTTACATATCAGTAAAACAAAAGGAACAAAACGCCTTCCTGGCTACCCTGATTGCACATGCTGTTTTTAATGGCCTGGGTTTCTGCATTACCCTACTGTTGCGTTCCTGAAACTAAGTACATAACATCTAAACTGACTGGCATGAACCCATCCGGCTCCGCCATCTATCGGTTGATCCTGCTGCTGGTGATCCTTTCAATTGCGGTCTTACCTTTTATTAAAACCACCGTGTCTGTTACTGCCAGGGGAATTGTAAGGCCGGTAGATGAACGCACAGAAGTAAAGCCTGTACTATCCGGAACAATCGACTCTTTGCTTGTTAAAGAAGGGGATAGCATAGACAAAGGACAACTGATTGCTGTACTGAAAAATGAAATCACCCAGCCTAAACAAGTTCAGCAGGATTTTGAATTCAGCCAGCGAATGCTGTTTATACGTGATCTGGAAAGATTGACTTCCTCACCGGATCTGAAAACCCTTTCCTTGCAATCTCCCCTCTACCGGCAACAATTAAACAAGGTAGTATTTGAATTAGAAAGATTGGAAGCAGCCATCCGAAAGGTCAACCGCGAACAGGAAATCAATCAACAGCTGATAAAAGACAAGGTTATTGCTCCAAAAGAACAATTTGATAAAGAGATCGAAGCAGAAACCCTGGCCGCCACCTATCATGCGTATAAAACTGAACAACTGAGCAACTGGCAATTAGACCTACAACGATACAGGCAGGAGAATGCACAATTTGCTGTTCATAAGAAACAGCTGGAAGCAGAAACTAATAATCATTTTATTTATGCGCCTGTTTCAGGTGTAGTTCAAAACATCAATACCCGTTACAAGGGTGGATTCATTTCAAGCGGGGAAACCATTTGTTTACTTTCTCCAATAGGAGGATTGGTGGGGGAATGTTATGTTACTGCAAAGGATGTGGGATTGCTGAAAGTCGGATTGCCTGCCCGCTTTCAAATTGATGCATTTCATTACAACTATTTTGGTATGCTAACTGGTAAGGTAGTCTACATCGCAGATGATTTCTCCATCATTGAAAATCGTCCAGTGTTTAAAGTCAGGTGCAGTTTTGATACTACCCGGTTGGTGCTTAAAAATGGATACAGCGGTGAACTGAAAAAAGGACTGAGTTTCCAGTCCAGGTTTGTGGTGGCAGAACGCACCTTATGGCAATTGTTATTTGATAAAGTGGACGACTGGCTTAATCCAACGGCGCCGGTTTTGTCAAAAAGTGAGAGAGGATATGAAGAGAAGGGTAAAAATAAAACAACGGGATATCAGTGATTGTGGAGCAGCCTGCCTGGCTTCTATTTCCATGCACTACAAATTGCAGTACCCGATTAGCAGAATCCGGCAGTATGCGGGTACAGATAAACGCGGCACCAATGTACTCGGATTGATTGAAGCTGCAGAACGCCTCGGTTTTCAGGCTAAAGGCGCAAAAGGCCAGGTTGACAATCTTTCTGGTATACCTCTTCCAGCAATTGCTCATATAATTCTGAAGAGTGGTTTGTATCACTATGTGGTTATCTATAAGGTATCAAAAAATTCTGTTGTCTACATGGATCCTGGCGACGGTGCATTTCACAAGCTGGACCTGAATAAATTCAAGGAGATTTGGTCTGGTGTGTTGGTATTGCTTTTGCCCGGGACCAATTTTGTTACAGGCAAACACAGGATCAGTAAAGTGCAGCGTTTCTGGAACCTGATTAATCCGCACCTAAGTATCATGCTGCAGGCATTGATTGGTGCAGTTATTTACACCATCCTTGGTTTATCTACTTCCATTTACCTGCAGAAGATCGTTGATTTTGTTTTGGTAGAAGGTAATATCCGCTTGCTCAATCTCCTGAGTGTTGGTATGATTGCGATTCTATTGTTTCAACTAATTATTGGTGGATATAAAACCGTATTTGGTTTGCAAACTGGCCAAATGATTGATATCCGACTGATAATGGGCTACTACAAACATTTGCTTCACCTGCCTCAACGATTTTTCGATACCATGCGGGTAGGTGAAATTATCAGCAGGGTAAACGATGCGGTCAAGATCAGGGAGTTTATCAACAGCGTTGCACTCAGTTTTATCGTGAATGGATTGATTGTTGTTTTCAGCATCCTGCTCATGTTCTTCTACTACTGGAAACTGGCACTGCTTATGTTGGCGATTATCCCTTTTTACCTGCTTCTCTATTGGATCACCAACAAGGTCAACAAGAAATGGCAAAGACGATTGATGGAAGAAAGTGCTGAGCTGGAAAGCCAGATGGTGGAAAGCCTGAATGCAGTCGGCACCATCAAACGATTCGGATTGGAACGCTTCACCAATGAAAAAACCGAGGACCGATTTCTGACCCTCCTGCAAACCATCTATAAAATGAGTATGTACTCGTTGTATATAGGAACAGGGTCGGAATTTATTACCCGCTTCTTTACCATTCTTCTCTTGTGGGCAGGAAGTTTTTTTGTAATCAGCAATGAACTTTCAACCGGTGAACTCTTGTCCTTTTATGCATTGATCGGTTATTTTACTGGTCCGGCCAGCTCACTGATCACTGCCAACAGAAGCATCCAGGATGCCCTGATTGCAGCGGATCGATTGTTTGAAATCATTGACCTGGAAACAGAAGCAACGAATGAAAACAAAATGGAATTGAGTCGCGATCAAATAGGAGATATTGAATGTAAGGAGCTCAGTTTTCGATATGGTAGCCGGAGTTCTGTGTTTAGTGACCTAAATCTCCAAATTAAAAAAGGTTCCAGCACAGCCATCGTTGGAGAAAGTGGCAGCGGTAAATCAACCCTGCTTTCCTTACTGCAGAACTTATATCCTTTACAGGGTGGAACTATTACTATAGGCGGACTCGATCTGCAATACATCAGTAACCGCAGTCTTAGGAAACTGGTAGCCGTGGTGCCTCAGCACATAGATCTGTTCAGTGGAACCATCATAGAGAATATTGCGATAGGTGATCCGGAACCGGATCTGGGACGCATTTTATTCCTGGCTAAACTATTGGGGATAGATGAGTTTATTGAAAAGCTGCCCAATACCTATAACAGCATAGTGGTTGAACAGGGCACCAATTTCTCAGGCGGACAGAAACAACGACTGGCTATTGCCCGGGCACTCTATCGAAATCCGGAAATTCTTATTTTAGATGAAGCAACCAGCAGCCTGGATCCGGCCAGTGAGCAAAAGGTACAGGAAACCCTGGGCTGGTTTAAAGCCCAGGGTAAAACCATTATCGTTATAGCACACCGGTTGAGTACCATAAAGCACTGCGATCAAATCCTGGTGCTTAGTAAAGGCAAATTAGTTGAGCAGGGAAATCATTTTGAATTGCTGGAAAATGAGGGTCACTATGCCCGATTATGGGACTATCATGCTGCTAGCACCTTACATCTTTAGAAATCAAAGAGATCGTCCCAAATACCTTTTTTCTTTTTGTATGGGTAGTCTTTATCTGATTTATAATGCTGCTTGGGCGGATACTCCGGCTGCCGGGTACTTGGAGCTTGTGTTTGTGAAGATCGTTCAATGATTTTATCCAATTCTCCCCGATCGAGCCAAACCCCGCGACAGTCCGGGCAATAGTCAATTTCAATCCCACTTCGCTCTGTCATAACCAGGCTTACATTACAAGTCGGACATTTCATAAGCTCTTATTTATATCTAATTTCGGTAAAAATCATGGGTTTAACTTTTTCAAAATGTTATAATTAATGTAACAACCCACTGCTTTGAACCCGCTTGCTTTCTTCTTCTGCTCCTCCCTGGTTCTGACGAACAGCTTTCAGTTTATTATTCCCAAACCGATAACTCAACGACAATTTAAACTGACGCGTTTCCTGCTTGCCCATTACCCAGATCTGCTGACCCGCAAAATCAGACTGCGCTTTAAACTTCAGCGTATTAAACAAATCACTAACGGATGCGCGTATACTCATTTTCCCATTCAATACCTGCTTTTGAAGCCCTGCATCCATACTCCAGATAGCATCGGCTTTCATACTTCCCTGCCAGATACTGGGAGTGGTATAAAATCCACTCAGTTCTGCATTCCAACCTTTACCCAAACGAATCGTATTCTGTAAGACAATATTAGATGCCCATCGATTCAAATTGATTGCCCGGCCCTCCCCATAAGAAGCCCTGAATTGTGTATAATAACTATTAAGATTCACATACAAACTATAGGCTTTGTATTGGAAAGGAAAGCTAATGTTCAGATTCACCAGGTTCTGCGTAGACAAATTCCGTTTGGACAAAAACCCTTTCGTTCCCGATGCTGTATCCACCACCTGTCCAATTACATCACTGATATGACTGTAACTGAGTGAAGTATTCAATCGCTGCTTAAATGTATGGGTTAGGCTGATCGTATTGCTGTATTGTGGCTGCAGATTGGTACTGCCTCTGTGAAAAGTATATTCATTAATCCGGTATTCAAATGGATTTAAATCTTTATACACCGGCCGGTCAATCCTTCTGTTATATGCCAGTACCAGTTTATGGTTGCTGCTGGCTGTATAGTTTATGGAAAGCGTTGGGAAAAAATCCAGGTAGTTCCGGCGCTCCCGTCCTGTTCCAGACAACTCCGTTTCCCAGGAGGTATGCTCCATTCTTAGTCCCGCCTGAATTCCATACCGCGTAAACTCTCTGCTGTATTTCGCATACAATGCTTTAATCGTTTCCGTATACTTGAACCTGCTGCTGCCTGAACTGTCCCAGTTCAACTGCTCATCTGAACCACGATACTGATCAAAAATATTATCCGTATTTACATAACCTATTTTTCCTCCTAATCCCAGGCGCCCTTTGCCCAGAGCCTGCTCGTAATCGGCCTTTAAGGAATAGATAGATATGCTAGTCGGACTCTCCATTCGATAATTGATTGTATGCAGTGGTTCTTTTTCTTCGGCATCCCAGTACTGATTTGGTTGCCATTGCTGCTGCTCCAATTTATAATAACCATGATCTGCATTTACCATCAGACTTCTTCCCACACTATCTTTATAACTATACCACAAATTTGTATTCAGGTTCCTGTTATCCATTTCATTGATATTGGCTGCATTCAAAATGCGAACCGCTTTCGAATTGCTCAAACTCAGGATGGGTGTTCGGGTAAAGTTTTCCAAAGTCGGTGTTGCCAAACTCCCATTCAGCAGTACGCCCATACCACTCTTTTTACTGATGGTATAATCCAGTCCCGCTTTAAAACTTTGATTGCGGTTCTTAAACTCGAGTTTACTTTTCTGATCAAAAGCCGTATCGCGTATCACCCTGTACAAATTAAAATCCATTCCCGTACTTCCTGCAGTACCATTATACATACCGAACAGATTGACTCTGTTATTGCGATAATTGATAGACAACCCCTGTTCATGTCGGATATAATGGCCGCTACTCATGCCGGCTGTAATGGTTCCATTGAAACCGTTGGATTTGTTTTTCTTCAGCCGGATATTGATAATGCCCGCTGTGCCTGCGGCTTCATATTGCGCTGTCGGATTATGAATTAGTTCAATCGCTTCCACCTGTGCAGAATTCAACGACTTTAAATAGTTGGCAAGATCCTGTGCACTAAGCGGACTCGGTTTGCCATCAATATAAACCTGCACACCCAATTTACCATTCAGGCTGAGCTTATCTTCATTGTCTACCACCACTCCAGGTGATTTGAGTAAGAGGTCAAGTCCGTTTGATCCGATTGCATTCACTGTACCTTCTACATTCACAATTGTTTTATCTGCTTTTACTTCTACCATTGGTTTTCGGGCTGTTACAACAACCGTTTGAAGAGCTGCAGAGATTTCTGCCAAATGTATTGGAGCTAACACAACCGGGTCCTTACCTGCAAAAAATACTGGAGAATTTGCAGATTCAAATCCCGTATAACTTACCAATACCCGGAAACTATCTGCTTCAAAAGCAGCAAACTCAAACTTACCCATTTTAGATGCAGTGCGTTTAACTATAGCATCATCTTTTGCTTTGATCAGGGTTACGGTAGCTCCATCCAATGCTTTACCGGTTTTATCTGTAACGGTACCGCTTACTTGCTGCGCCATGGTTGCTGCGCAAAGCAGTATAACCAACGCGGTTGTAAAAACTAGTTGTTTCATTTTTATACTGTTATTAGTTGTGATTTACATAATTGATTATTTGATTCGCAACAGCAGCTTGCACTTCTGTTTTTCAGATAGGGACTGTTGCAATTCCAGCAACTGGCTTCGTATTGTTGTGTTGGGGTAAATCCCATGGATTGAATAAGGTGCGTTTTATCAATAGTTAGATGCCCTGACTTAAAACCGGTGCCGCCGCCTGGAAGCACAAACAGATTTCCTGTATAAGTGAACCCTGCTTTAACTATACCATTTCTGGATGATCTGTTTTCAGGCGCGTGGATGATCCAAAATTGATCCGCCCACGCAGCTTCATATTGCAGTATAAACTGCAATAGCGCCGGATAAATCCCTTTGCCACGAAAAGCAGCTACTGTTCTGAAATTCCAGAGATAGCGATTCCCTTCAGGCAATTCGATCAGTTGATTTAATTCTCCAATAAAAGCCTGGCTTCTGGCCATCCATCCAAACGCAGCCGGCACCCCATTCAGAAATGCAACAAATGCAATATGATTGTTGGCAAAACGATCCAGAACTGCCTTCCGGGAAATCTCACCCAGTTCCATTAAAAGGTTGATATCGGTTGATACCTCTATATGCAGACCTGCTATAGAAGGTAAATCCGGCAGTGCATCTTTTGTATTATAAGTATATAATGACATGTTGAGAATATTTAGTGTTGAGGAAAAGGGAGGAGCAGTTCAGCCGCTCCTCCCGGATTTGATTAGCAGCCACCGCAACCGCAGGTGCAGCTTTTACCAGGACAATTATCGCCGCAGGTACATTTGTTTTTTGTTTCCATTGTTTTTGTTTTAATGATTGTGATTTGATAGTGCAAAGCTATCCCGAGGCAGAGCCCTTGCTTTTACATCCTGAAGGGATTGATTTATATTCTATTTTTATCAGACCAAACAAGAGCAATGGATTCCTTCAGAGCCGCGATGTATTTATGCCCCGTTCACATGATGCTGGTATCAGCACACCTCGTGGCGGAAGTACACCAGCATACGGTAATTCAGTTTACCTGTTCACTGGATGGTAATCCCTTTTCTGTGTGGACTGAAAACGATGGCTGGAAAGAAACAACTGCTGTTCTCATAAATAGCAATGTTCCGCACAGTCTGAAAGATTTTAAAGGATGGCAGTTGACGGCCTGCATTATGCCGGATGCCCGCAAGGGTAAAGTTGTACAGGAGGAATTATTAAAAGGAGCAGCCATCCGGCACTTCACAACCGAAGAAATAACTCCGCTCATGGGTGAACTTCAGGAGCTGAGACAGCAGAAGCTGGAGCGGTATGAACTTTTCCAGGACAGGATGAATTTTATTTATAATACCCTGTTGGGCAATCCTCCTGCCGAACCACCATTGGATGAAAGAATTGCAACTACGCTTATTCGTATCCGTGAGGAGATTGCCGGATCAATTTCAGCAGCTACCCTCGCATCGAACGTTCATCTTTCTGAACACCGTTTTCTGCATTTGTTTAAGGAGCAGATGGGCGTGCCGTTGAGGCAATATGTTTTATGGCAGCGACTGGCAGCCGGAACCCGCGCATTTATTGAGGGGAAATCTTCCAAAGAAGCTGCTTATGAAGCCGGGTTCTCAGATCCGGCGCATTTCTCCCGCACCTTTGCTCAGATGTTCGGCGCGCAACCTTCCTCCTACGCGGCATTCAAGTCGCAATTCTATATGGTCGTTTTCTAAGCCTGGAAAATAGCTAGTTTATTCAAGCCGGTAGCCAGTTTATTCAAGCGAATCGCACCAGAAAAGTCTTGTTTTGCAGGATAAAACTCGAAACATGAAAAAAATTCGTTTAAACCGCTCCTGGGAATGGCAAATGTTGGCAGGCCTTTTTTTGTTGATGGCCATTCGCCTGACAGTTATCGTTTTTACAATAATCGATCAGTACTTTAAATAATAAAAGCATGTACGTCCAGCTGATAAAACATATGGTTTGTGGTCGATGTGTGTTGATGGTAGAACAAACCCTTGAAACCCTCGAAATCCGGGACGCTGAAGTGAGCCTGGGTAAAATCGAGTTGCAAGAACCCATCCAGCCACAGTTGGCTGATCAATTGCAATCAGTGTTAGCTTCACTCGGACTGGAAATGATGCAGGGGCGTTCTGCCCGCCTGATCGAGCATATCAAAGAAGCAGTTGCCGAATTCCTCCATCTCGGGATAGATGCACAGGGTCAAAAACTTTCCACCTTTATTTCAAGGCGCCTGGGCTATGAATTTGGACACCTGAGCGAACAGTTTGCCAGGGCGGAAGGCACTACAGTAGAACATTATTTTCTGGATCTGCGCATGCAGAAGGTGCAGGAATTATTAAGGAGCACCAACCTGACACTCAATGACATCGCATTTGAAACCGGTTTCAGTAGTGTTCACCACCTGGCCGCTCAATTCAAAAAATTCACCGGACGCACGCCGGGTAAATACAGGGAAACGGTACAGCAGCACCAGGTACTCATCGGGTAGCTGCCAGCCTGCTTAAGGTTTCGCGGGTAACACCCAGGTAGGAAGCAATGAGTTGTTTGGGAACCCGTTGAAAAAGAGCAGGATTGCTGGCAAGTAACATATCATACCGTTCTTTGGCAGTATTGTTCAACATGGATAGAATGCGTTGCTGTAGCCCAACATACCCATTGGTGAGTTTCTGCCTGAAAAAATGCTCAATCTTGTGCATTTCACTACACAATTTCTCCCTGTTGTGCAATGAAAGCGTAAGTAACTCACAATCTTCAATACAGTCAATCGTCAGGGTTGCCGGTGTTTCTTTGATGAGTGCCTGGTAATCGGAGATCCACCAGTCTTCCATGGCAAACTGCAGTATATGTTCCTTTCCCTTGTTATCCGTCAGATAGGCTTTTAAGCAACCTTTGATCACAAAATGATCATTGATTACCCGATCTCCTTCCTGCACCAGGAATTGGTGTTTCTTCAACTTTTTTGTTTTCAGATGCCCATAGATGTAGTCAAATTCAGTATCCGTTAAGGGGGTAATTCGCTCTATATGTTCTCTGAACAGGGCTTGCATAATGATAAACAGCTTTACAACAGGAGCACAGCCATAAATGTAAAACAAATCACACCGATAGAAAGCTCCCGGTGTGATTTGAGTATTCGTTAACCTTATAATGTAGCCAAAACCTTTACCACTTCTTCCCCTAATTTTTTAGCTGATTGGGGATTTTGACCAGTAATCAATCTGCCATCCACGGTTACATGCTCCTGCCAAAGTCCGGATTTCTCAAACCTTGCACCGCGCTCAATCAGGACAGTCTCCAGCATAAAGGGCACTACATTTTCCAGTTTTACGGCGATCTCTTCTTCGTTGGTGAAAGCATTCACCCGCTTGCCATCAACCAGGTATTGGCCATTGCTGAGTTTGATATTTACCAGTCCAGCGGGACCATGACAAACGGCACTCACTACACCTCCCTTCTCATAAATCTTTGTTGCCAGGGCAGCCAGCTCCGTATTGTCGGCAAAATCCCACATCGTTCCATGTCCGCCAGCATAATGGATGCCTATATAGGCTGCCGGATCTACTTCAGATGGCTTCATTGAATGTTCCAATTTATTCCGGTACTCCTTGTTTTCCCAGAAGGCTTTGTTCACCGGATCTTCCAGGTTAAAACCATCCACCGGGGGATTGCCACCCTTGGGACTTACAAAATCGATTTCATAACCCGCTTTTGTTAATGCTTCCCAGGGATGGGAAACTTCACTGAGATAAAATCCGGTTGGCTCACCGGTGCTGCCTTTCACACCATGACTGGTCAGCACAAATAGAATTTTCTTTTTCATATGTTCTGTTTTATTTTCTTTTCTGTTAGATAACTGTGCACTACCCGATAGGGCTATAGCCAAACTGGCTACTGCCAGTAGCATAGGTTTATACAAGTTCATTTTGTATTGAATTTTAGTTGTTATAAGGGACTCAGGATTTCAACCTCCCTTGATTCCAGCAGGGGAACAATCTGACCCAAAGCAAGTTGTTGAAAATGATCGCTGTCGCGATGTGCCTGAACCGCCGCCTCGTTTTTATACACTTCATACAATACAATCGTGCCAGCGTCATCAACTGGCTGGTGCGGTTGATAAACCAGGCAACCTTCTTCCTGAAGCGATAGGGATTGCAGTTGCAAAAGGAGTGCCTTCACTTTATCCAGGTTGGCAGTAGGTACTTTGTAACGTGCCAGGATAACCCTTCTTTCTGTGGATGTATTCATGTGCTTGAATTTTATTCCACAAAGTTCCGAACCCATACAGGGCTGCAAAAGGGCCTAGGTCAAAAAAATGGTGTGATGTAGATCACATTACTTGCTTAAATAGCGTATCTCGCTTATCTGTACGATTGGCTGAATATTGGTGTATTTCGGTATATCGTTGACAATAGCAGTTCTATTTTTTGCAATGGCTTCATTGTATTCAGACATATTGTAACAATAGAAATAACCAATAGCGATAAAAGGAATCTTGTCATTGGCTGTTCTGCCGGCTAAGCCCTTATCAATTTCATAAAATTTCAGGTTCTTTCCCAGAAAATTGGCCATCATGGGCATATGTGTTTTTTCATAGTAGTCCATGTCAAAGGTCTTTCCTTCTTCATTGGGATAAAGAATGGCAACTTTTATCATTCCTTTTTCAGGAAGTGCTTGCAGTGGGACTTGGCTTGTTTTACAGCTGAACAAGGTTGAAAATGTCAACAGCAGGAGCAGGTAGGTAAGGCGCATAATGGTTGGTATTTTGAAAGTATAAAATGAATCACTTCTTGTTATCGCTTTTTGCATCGATTTCTTCAATCCTTGCCAGCACCAGTTTTTCAATAATGGTCGGATCCAGCGGCCTCTCAGGTTGAAACCTGATTACCGTATTGGAGTTATCATAGGCCGCGAATAGTTTTCTGTATCTGTTCAAAACTGTTCCCTCCATGATAAAAAAAGACAAATGGGTTTTGCTGGACCGAAACCCGACAGCTCTTTTCCCTTTGTAATAAAAGAAGGGAACTCCTCTGCTTAACTTTAATTGCGCAGTGGGTACCAGCTCCTGAATTTGTTGGCTGATTGCGTCTAATGCTTGACGATCCTTTTCTGGCAGCTTCAGGAAATAGGCAGCAACTTCTTCTGGAATAGACATTCGCTAACTATTTTTCCAAGTCTAAGAACTTTTTGATATCGGCAGCTTAGCTAAATGCGACATAGGCAATGGGGCATTGCGACAACACTTATACAAGCTGATATATATATTCTTCAATCTCTGCTTGTCGGGCATTCGCATAACCTTTATCTGTTCCAATCTTTACAAATCCGCATTTCTCCAGTACGCGCTGTGAGCCAATATTATCGAATGCAGTTCTTCCATGCAATGGCCGACTGGGTTCTTGTTGTAGAAATTGCTGTAGTGCCTGAGTGGCAATGCCCTGTTTCCAACATTTTCGGTCAATCCAGTACGTTATTTCCGCTTCTCCCTGCATCATGAATTTGGCAATACTTCCGGCTATGACATTACCAACCAGGATCGTCTGGTTATTTATAGTAGGGTCGGACAACAATTTTTGATACTTATTTATATAGGCAGTTTTATCAGCCGGATCACCTGAAATAAATGCTGCTAAATAATTGGCCTCAGGATCTAACTGAAATTGAAAGAGCCATTCTAAATCTTCTATAGTTGTTGGCCGAAGGGATATAGCAAGTTCATTTATCATTTTTAAGAATGTATTTCTTAATCATATAAGCTGAAAGCGGTCTCAGTTGCTTGTTCAGTTCTTCAGGATGATTACCCGGAGCAGTAAAAATTTCCGGAAAATTATTGCGCTTTAAATACCAGAGCTTGCCGACAGATCTTAGTGTAATTGTATCAATCTGCATCACCTTTCTAAAATGGTTTAGTTGAAAAGTGTCAAGCGCAATTATGGTTGCAGTACCCGGACGTGCATTGCAGGGCACTGCTTTATACTCTTCCCCTGTCCAGTACATACAAGAAGTTGAGGTATCTACAAAAGTTTGTATAGCTGGTGGCTTCTCCCTGAGTTTCATGATAGAGAAACCAGTAACAGTAACAACAGCTATTGCCCCGGGGATTACCCATTTTAATAGTCCGGTTTTTTTCCTGGGCAACATACCAGCAAGTTCAAGTGGTGCTGTGCTTGTCCATGGTAGTACCTCAGCCGCAACCTGCAATGGTCCATCTTCCATTCCTCCCTCTTCCTTTCCTCCATCCTCCCGTCTTCCATACTTCCTTCCCAGCTCAAATGGCCTCGGCTGGAAATCAATCAGCCAGGCCAGCAGCTCAATATTTTTCTCATTCGTGGATTCTGTATCTCCATTAAGATAATTGATCAGCGGCCTGAACTTATCTACATCAATCCGCTCGATAAGCTTTAAGCATTCTTCCTTTCCATCAAAAACGCCGAAAAAATCACGCAGTGTTTTTAGATCGCGGGGTTGAAATCGCTCTTCACAAACTTTCAAACACTCGTCTCTTAACCTGGCCGGACGAAGATGCAGCAGACTCGGTGGGAGCTTATTCTGCCCCAGTTTGGTATAGTACTCGTCAAGAATAAGGTAGGTGTAATCAGAAAACATATCGAAAAATAGCTGATTGATTGGAATTTTCGGAATCTCATCGGAATTACCGGAATTATCGGAATCATTTGATAATCAGCCTAGTATCGCCAATTATTTTCGATCCTGAAATCAATTGATTCCTTTCTGGCTAATTGGATTTCTGTACAGCATTGATTTCAGAGAGTCGGTTCGGTGGTATCGGATCATTGACCTGGGAAGCAGTTTTCCGGTCGCCACAGTTCCTGCTCTCACCCACTTCCCAACAATTCCAGGAAGCGCTTCCTGGGCTTAGGTACAAGTTTCCATCATTTCAAAATTTAATCAAAATGTTTTACATATTGATATCCCTCCTATTGGGATTGGCCTCCTCGACTCAACCCGTAAACGATCCCATCCATGATGATCCGGGTGTAGTTACTACCAGCGATACCGGAGGAGAAACCGGACATATTCCACCGCCCCCTCCAAAAGGCAAGGGATAAGATCCAATAAGGCAAGTGCAGGCTTGCCTTATTTTTTTTATTTTTCCTGTTCCATGTTGCTGTCAAGATTTCAATGCCTTTTCCTGATAATCGTAGTGTTGGTTGGTTGTAGTCAACCCAATCCGGCACCAGATCCTGTTGCGGATATTGATTTTTCTACCGCGATGGATTTGCTCAACACGCAACCCGATTCCGCCTTTTATTATTTCAATGAAGTAGCCACCCAATCCACCGATTCCCTGGAAATCGCTTCCGCATTGAATTATATGGCCATCATCCAGCACAATGCCGGAGATTATTTTGGAAGCATTGAATCCCTGCTGGCTGCCCTGGGTTATCTGAAAGATGAAACCGAAGACAAACGTCCCTACTACCAGGCGGTGTATAACCTGCTGGGCTCTAACAACCTTGAACTGGACAATTATGTGGATGCCATTCTCTATTATCAGCAAACCATTGAACTGACAACCGATCCGAACTTTAAAAATATTGCGCGTAACAACCTGGCAGTAGCCTACCAGAAACAGGGTGATTATGCGAAAGCAATAGAGCTGCTTACCGCCATTCAAAATGATACCACCTCCAATCCGGTTAACCAGGCCAGGGTGCAATCCAACCTGGCCAGAACCCGCTGGCTACAAAATAAAAACTTTAATCCATTACCCGATTTTTGGAATGCGCTTCAGATACGCAATGCTGAAAAAGATCAATGGGGATTAAATGCCGGTTATTCGCACCTGGCTGATTATTATTCCGCAACCCGACCTGATTCTGCTTTGTTCTATGCTTCCCGTATGTACGCGATAGCCAAAGAGCTGAATAGTGCCGATGATCAACTACAAGCGCTGCAGAAACTCATCCCTTTAGCGGCTCCTGATCAGGCAAAGCCATATGCGGCAACCTTCATGCGCTTATCGGATAGCCTGCAAACTGCGCGCAACACCGCCAGAAATCAATATGCGCTGATTCGCTATGAAGCAGCAAAAAGCAAAGCAGAAAACCTGGAGCTCTTAAATGCAAATGCTGAAAAAGAATTATTGCTGTTTCGGCAACAATTAATTGGCGGTATCCTGGTGGTGAGCCTGCTTGCCCTGATTTTTTTTGGAATGAACAGACAACGAAAAAGGAAAGCACAACTTCAATTAGAATATGAACAATCCCTCCGGGACCAACAATTAAAGACCTCGCAGAAAGTACATGATGTAGTCGCGAATGGGCTCTATCGTATCATGACCACCATCGAATACAAAGAAGAGCTGGATAAAAATGAATTGCTGGACAACATTGAGGAATTGTATGAAAAATCAAGGGATATCTCCTATGAAGGGCAGGAATCCCACCCTGTATCCGGCTATCAGCAATCTATAAACGAATTATTAAAGGGATTTGCCTCCGAAACCACCAAAGTTGTGATTGTAGGCAATGAATCCGGCTGTTGGGAAACTATGCATCCAACTGCGAAAAACAATCTGCACCAGGTACTGCAGGAGTTGATGGTCAACATGCGCAAACACAGCCAGGCTTCTCTGGTGGTGGTGAAATTTGAGAGAGGTCCGGATGGCCTGCACATCATTTATACAGACAATGGTATCGGGATGCCTGCCAGCTCCCAGTTTGGCAATGGCCTGAAGAATACGGAAAACCGGATTTTTCAGTTAAACGGACGTATTAGTTTTGGGCAACATCAGCCAACCGGTCTGACAATCGAAATTCACTTGCCATTTGCGTCTTTGTATGATAAATAAGGTATTAATAGCCGAAGACCATGAAACCTCCAATCTTTCCATTCAAAAAGTGATGGAGGAGTTGGGCATTGATCAGATCGACTATGTATACTACTGTGATGATGCCCTGAAACAGATCAGGCAGGCGGTTGAACGCAAGCCCTCTTATGATCTGTTAATTACGGATTTGTATTTCGAGGACGATGGACAACCTCAACAGCTTACGGGCGGACTCCAACTCATTCCGGCCGCAAGAGTGCTTCAACCTGATTTAAAGATCCTGGTATTTTCAGCGGAAAACAAACCCGCTACCATCCAACAACTCTTCAAAAAATTCGAGGTGGATGGCTATGTACGGAAAGCCCGGAGTGATGCAAGGGAACTGCGCCTCGCCATGGAAAGCCTTTCCAATAACCAGCGTTATTTTCCAAGGAACCTGCGGCAAATATTGAATAGCAAAAACACTTTTGAGTTCAGCAGCTTTGATATCGCGCTATTAAAATTACTGGCGGATGGCGTTCGCCAGAAAGATATCCCTGCGTATCTGCAGGAGCAAAATATTCGTCCCTCCGGCCTGAGCAGTGTAGAGAAAAGATTGAGCCTGCTAAGAGAAGAGCATTCCTTCGCCACGAATGAACAACTGATTGGATTCTGCAAGGAGCTGGGCATTATTTAAAAGCGGCTTTACGGTTTCCCGTAAGAAAGCGCTAACCGGTTCACCTATGTTTGAACCAAGTTAAAGGCAGGATTATGTTGCTCTATTATTATGTAAATACGACTCCCAAAATTGATGGCAGGTATGAGGTACATGCTATAGGTTGCGTTCAAACTCCATTGATTAAAACCAGCAGTCCCTTAGGCGAATTTGCTTCTTGCCAGGAAGCCATCAATGCCGCACAACTCAACTATCCGAAAGCCACTGGCTGTTATTATTGCTGTAAGGAGTGTTATACGAGTTAATAAAACATTTTTTGTGAAGAGATTAGGTCTTTTACTCATAGTTCTTTCTAGTTATAGATGTGCTGAGAAGAAGGACGTATATCTGTGTGATAGTCCGAATGCGACCAAATACCACTATAATGAAAATTGTCGCGGCTTGAAAGCCTGCAAGCATCCGATCATCCAGGTAACCCTGGAGGAAGCCCGTAAAATGCGAAAAACCCTCTGCGGCTGGGAGAAATAAATAGTTTATCAGACGCCTTATTCTATGAGCAGTTGGTGTCTTTTTTTACAACCATGGTTGGGTCCTCCTTCCGTGGTTTTTTTGTTAACTCAAGTTTATTAGGCAGCTAATCCTTCTGCGGAAGCATGTAAAGTAATAAAGGCAAAATCATATTATAATTATTGAATAAACACAGTAATTTGATTGCATTTTAATAGGCTTCTAACCTAATTATAACCCTATGAAAACCCTATGAAAACCCTATAATGACCCTATCTTTATTGCTCCTCCGGTGATCTTTAGTGCTAGATAAGAATAGACCAGTTCAATATTTTCAAGAAAAAGAATAGTGTAATTTCAACAACAGAAATAGCTTCCTTTCTTCACTTCATGTTTATGGAACAATTCAATACCAGTCAACTCACTAGAATTATCGCCCAACTAAAAGCTATTTGGGATGGCAAGTTGTGGGCAGATGTAAATCTAAAAGAGAAAGTATCTGCAATTAATGAAACCAATGCCTTTATCCAACCTGTAAAAGAGATGCGTTCAATTGCTGAAATCGTTTCTCACATGCTCGCTTGGCGGCAATACACAATCAATACAATAAAGGGGATTTCCAATACACTTACGATGGAAAGTCCGGATAACTGGAAATCAAATGAATTGCTCAAACCAATTGGATGGAAGAATTTATTGGACGCTTTTGAATCAAGCAATGATGAATTAATTACTCTTCTTAATGAAAAAGACGATGCCTTTTTAAAGCAAGAATATGTAAGCGGTTCACGATTTGAATTCTTACTTGAAGGTATTATTCATCATGATATATATCACCTGGGACAGATAGGGATCACGCTTAAATTCCTTTCGCTCACCCAATAAAAAATACCCAGGTTACAAAATCATCCGTAAACTCAATAAACTGATGCGCTGCATGAGCCGGCACATATAAAAAATCACCCGGCTTAAAATCGGTTTCTTTCTCCAGTAACCTGAATTTCCCGGTTCCTGCTATTATAAGGTAAAACTCATCACGGTCATGCGGCTGTTGTTTATCCACCAAATGTGGCCGGTATACTTCAACCGATAGCTTCCCCGCTTCAAACAAGGTAATGAATGTTGTGCCTGCCGCCTCTAATTGCCGCAACGCTTGTTCCTGCCCGATTTTATTTTGGAAATCCATGGTTATTTAATTCAGCTTTTAATTTCACTAAGTCTCCTAACAAACGGGTTTCAGTTACCTGTTCCCCCATACCCAGACTTTCCGCTATTCGTACGACTGCCGGATTCAATGTTTCAATTTCTGTTTCCCGCTTATTTCGGATATCCTGTAAGGTGGATATTTCCTGTCCGTCCGATAACCGGCTGATCTGCAACAAACTATTTTCCACTTCAACTACCTCCAGGTTTACACCCTTCGTTATTGCGATGGTCGTACATTCAAATATAATCCTTCGTGCGATTTGACGCGCCTCCTCACTTCTGTGAAAAATCCCATTGTCCACTTCCAGAAGCGGACAAATAGTATTGAATACACAATTTACAATCGATTTTTTCCAGATGATCGGCTGGATATTTTCCTCCTCCTTGAATTGGAAAAGGGGCGTACTAAGCTGTTCTACAAGAAAAGCTAACTGTTGCATAGTTCCCCGTTCTATTCCAACCGGGCAGCCGGATACTGGTTTGAACCGGACGGTCTGTTGATTGATGAGCTGGCTGGTTACAAACAGTACACAGCGATAGACTGCAGGAAATTGCTCATCCATAAATGGTTGCTCCACACCCAATCCATTTTGCAGCAATACGATGGGCGCATCTCCCGTTTTGGCTTTCAGTATCTTGGCAAGTCGGACATTCCCAAAGGATTTGGTGGCCAGCACGATGATCCCGTTAAGTACCGGGAAATTATTCAGTGTTGCTATGGTGATGGTTGATTCCTGCCAGATCCCATCTGGCATTTCCACCTTGATGCGTTCGCTGCTTATGGTACCATCTTGTATGCTTCCTCTAAGTAAATGTACCTCCTTACCCGTTTCCTGTAGAAATACCGCCAATGCCTTACCAATGGCACCTGCTCCTATTATGTAAATGGGCTGTTGCATTTTAACTGATCTCCCGCTAAAAGTAAATCCTAAACTAGTATTACCCTTTCCGCTTGTGTATATTGTCTAATTTTCGTACTATCACAACAATACGAGTAGTGAGCCAACCAATCTTCTGAAATATAATTATGGAATATAAGATACTTGACTGGGCTGCTGCCAATGAGTTGAGGAAAAAAGGGAAAGGAAAATTCCAATTAATGGTGGAGGCAACAAAGGCTCAATTGTTCCAATTAAAAGATGGCACTTATTTGCTCATGCCGATAAACCCTTTCGGAAACTCTATCCATATTATGGATAAGAATGTATTTGATAACTGGGTTTCAACCAATGAGTTTCCAATAATTGAAGAAGCAACGCAGTGGTATCATGATAACAAATTGCTCATTGACGATCTGTTGAAAAATAAAGAGAAATTAAAAAAAGATTTACTGAGTTATGTATATAAAGACAAGGACTACCATTCAATAGAAATAACTGATACTGTAATTGATGAAATCTTTGAGTATATCAAAACAAAAAGAAAATTGGACAATTTCAGACTGCATTTTATTGTTTTAGCCGGTGATTATTTAATGAAAGATCAGTCTGATATGAAATGGGGAGTGCTAAAAACCTGCCTGTTTGTAAATCCAATGTATTTGTTATCAATTATTAAAACAGATACTGAATTGAATTACTATAATCTTGAAGCTGCTTTTTTTGGGAAGTGGGGTTATGCAGTAATGTTATATTACAAAAAAACCTTTAAGAGCGAATTTAGACCTGCTTCTGAACTGGAAGAGATTATTTTCTTATAGCCTTATCTTAGAGCGGTAATCGATCTATCTGTTATACTATGAATATAAAAATTGATCAAATAATTGAAAAGCATACTGAATTATATGTAAATAGAATTTCTTCTTTTTGGGAGGAGAATCCTCAAGTACCACTTGCGCTTAACGAGATCTACTTTAATTCTGAAAAATCTGTAGTTGATCTAATAAAGAAGGTTGAAATAAAGAATTTTTATGAGTTTAAATTACCTATCGGCCATAAGGCAAATCTTGGCGATCCTGATACACTAGGATTAAAAAAACTGGAAATTCTTAATCCGATATCTTTTAAAGAGTATGATTTATTTGATCGAATAGAATGTAAAACGAAAGAGGAGGTTAATGAAAAGTCCCCTACTGCCTATTTTCTGATTCATAAGAAGTATTCACGTATTATAGATGCAAAACTTATTTCATTATTGCCTGATTACAAAAAATGTAATAATGGAAACCGCAAGAGAGTAATTAATGATAATTTGTCTTTTGAATTAGACTGGAGAATATCAAGGGAGAGGGCGGCTTTTCCTAACATTGAATATGTATTTCCTGAGTTCGTAATTAATTTCAAAGGAGAAGAATATTATCAACGCTTGGATATTACAAATCTCGCATTTATCGGTGGTCTACAAAGCTTCAGTGTTTTTTACGATATATGTATGCAATTTTATTATGATAGCTCCGGTGCAATTTATAAAGGGGAACTAAAAGAAGGACAACCAGTTGTCTATTTTGACAATAGCACCAATCTATATATCATTACCAATTCAAAAGAAAAAATTGTAAGCTGGAACAATTATATTTCTACTGTGATGAATCTGTTTTATATGCATTTTACAATTTTTGAAAACTGGTTGATTGATTCAATTTCGACGGAACTTTAACTTTTTTAAGGTGGTTTCTATGTAGCTTTTTTTCTATAAACACCACGCTTTCGGGAATAATTTCGACGGTTTCGGGAATATTTTCAGTTGCTGTTTTTTTTCAAAAACTTGTTGCAACTTTCTGTGGCAAAACATCCCAGAAATTCCCAAACCTCTTTTTATGAAGAGCAAGTTCCTGTCTTTCCAAAATGGAACCACCTTCTACAAAATCCCAATCGATGATATCCTTTTCATTCAGGTAAAGGACGATTACTGTGCAATTATTACAGGCTCCTATTCCTGCTGGATGAAAATTACGATGCAACACCTCCTTGAGCTGCTACCGGAGAATCAATTCTATCGGGTGCACCGCTTTTATACGGTTAACCTTAACCTGGTGACCGGCGTTGGGAAAAACTTCCTGTTGGTGCAGGATCAACGAATTCCTGTTAGCAGATCGCTATCCCCTGTCTTTAATGAACAGTTTATTAAGTCCAGCTGAGTAGTTCCTGAACGCTTCACTGACGCTTCACTGATGCTTCCAGAACGTTGAAACAACAGTCAAACAACGATCAAAATTCGGTTCCTGATGACTGACAGGATAGATGAAAGTGCCCGAATGGACGGTGAAAGTATGCCGAATGGTACTGAAAAAACATAGTTACGGACAACTATAACTTTCTATACTTGTCCGTAACTGTGTTTCCTACACCCCAAACTGCTTTAAATGATGTTTCGCATGCTTGTGTAGCAATTGCACCTGGCCCTCATAATTCAGCGGACCAAAGAAAGGATTCAGAATCTCCCGCTCCGGATTCTCAGCAAAGGCCTGCTGGAAGGCTTCCAGGGCCCGCTTTAATTCAGTAATCGCAGTCTCCATGTTTGGATACCGCACCGGTGCAGGGGTTTCCCCCATAAGAGGATTCTTGAAATTCTGAGGGAAGGGATCCTCGCTGAACAGAAAAGCTACCATCTGCGGCAACCGATTCTCAGGGCTTAACAACTTCACCGGTATCTTGCCCGCAGCCACTAACACCGCATCTGTCATATGTTCCACCATCTGCTGCACATTCATCTGGCCCCAGGCAGGTGGGGTAGACGGGTCTAGTTCTCTGAGTAGACGGGGGAAGTCTTCGAGGAGGAAGCTGAGCTTGGGGGACATATGAGTTGATTTATAGGTTTTACCGGGCGGGACGGCTGGCGCCTTACCCGACCGGAAAAACCCTAAGCCGCTTTGCGCTTTTCAATTTCGGCGCAGAGGGCATCAAAGATATCGTCTACACTCCCCTCGCCTTTTACCTCCACTACCTTGCCGAACTGGCGGTAATGATCAGCTACTGCCGATGTCTTCTTATGATATTCTGTAATCCGCGCACGGATAATACTTTCATTCACGTCATCTGTCCGGCCACTGGTCAACCCGCGGTTCAGCAATCGCTTCACCAACTCCTCTTCTGTCACTTCCAGGGCTAATACCACATTGATGGCCTCCCCGCGCTGCTCCAGCAACTCATCCAGAGCTACCGACTGCGCCTGGGTACGTGGAAATCCATCAAACAGGAATCCTTTGGCCTCCGGGTTATTGTCCAATGCCGACCGAATCATGCCTATTACCACGGCATCCGGTACCAATTCCCCGCGATCCATGAATCCCTTCGCCTCCAAACCCAATGTGGTCTGGTTCGCGATCTCGGATCTCAATAAATCACCGGTGGACAAATGTTTTAAACCATAACGGGCGATCAGTCTTTCTGACTGCGTACCCTTCCCACTACCGGGAGGACCAAATAGAATTAAATTGAACATGTTGTTAAAAAACTCAGATGAATGTCAAATTTAAGGGTTGCTGGCTAAAAATTGTCCATTAAAAGCCGATTAACCTTGAATTCTGTCAACTTGCCGACAATCCAAACGAACCTGTCTCCCGTAGCTTTGTTATATAATTATGCGAACTATGTATCTTAAATTCCTCCTGCTCGGCTGCCTGATCAGTTTCCAGTATTGCAGCTTTTCGCAAGCCAAAAAGGAAAACACAGCCACCCAACAAAAATCATCAACTATGGATAGCTCCAAAAATCCCGTTTACTCCCGCAATTCCACTGATAAAGTGAATCTAAGCGAGGAGGAATGGAAGAAAATCCTTCCTTCCGATGTTTATTACATCGCACGGCAAAAAGGAACCGAAAGACCTTTTACCAGTCCCTTTGAACACTCTAAAGATGTAGGTACCTATCATTGCGCAGCCTGTGGAAACCCTCTCTTCCAGAGTGATACCAAGTTCGACAGCGGTTGCGGATGGCCTAGTTTCTACCAGCCCATCTCGAAAACCAGTATTATCTATACGCCTGATAATTCCCATGGTATGCGCCGGACGGAAGTGCAATGCGGTAGATGTAAGGCCCACCTGGGACATGTTTTTGAAGATGGTCCCCCGCCAACCGGCCTCCGCTACTGTATTAATGGGGTGATCCTCGACTTCGCCAAAGCCAAAGAAGCCGAAAAATCCTACAATGAGAAGTCCGGTAAGCAGTAAAAAGCTCTTCCCGGTTTCCCATTCGTCGGGTAAAAATGACAGCCTGGCGAGTAAAAAAGCACGATAACCGAACTCATTCTTTAAACTCCGGATCCCGTTGCATCTTTACATCATGAAGCAGCAGTAATGAAATTGTCTCGGTTGTTACATTTGGACAAATTCTGGATCTGGATCACTAAACACTACAAAAAAACAAAAAGCCCCTCTGGACGGGGGCTTTCTTGTTTATGGTTGGTTCCTTCAATTATTTTACTTCATCCAACTCCACTTTTACTGTCACTTCAACCTCCTTGCCTACTACCAGTCCGCCTGTTTCAGTTGCCCGATCCCATTTCAGGTTATAATCAAATCGATTGATGGTGGTCGTTGCCTTGAACCCTGCCTTACGGCCACGGCTACTCGCAAGTATACCTCCATGTGTTACCTGAAAGGTTACCGGCTTGGTCACATCCCGAATGGTGAGGTTGCCTTTCAGTTCGTATTTGTTATTACCCAGCGGCTTCATCGAAGTGCTTTCAAATTTCATGGTTGGAAACTTCTCCGCATTGAAGAAATCATCACTCTTCAGGTGACCATCCCGGCGCTCATTATCGGTATTGATAGAATTCACATCTACTGTAAAACTGATCTTCGCATCCGAAAAATCATCCTTGCTGTGCTCTACTGTTCCATCCCACATCTTAAAGGTACCCTCCGCCTCAGACACCACCATGTGATTCACGGAAAAGCGAACACTGGAATGTCCTTTGTCCAGCTTCCATTTGGTTTGCGCAGTTGCACTCATGCCCAGCGCCAGGGCTGCACCCATCATAAGCAGGTTTAATTTTCGCATATTAATTGGTTTTATTGGTTAAACACTAAGGTACACCTTTCATCAATTTCCGAACAGGGTTCCAACATTATCCTTTAATTTCCTTGTTCAAATTGAATCGCACATGACACACTGGAGAAAAATTGGACTGGCAGGAACCCTGCTGGTTGGTTCTGCTTTGGTAGCAACGGCGCAGAAAAAAACTGCTCAAAAAACGCCGGGCCCTGCAGCTGCTGAAACTGTTTCACTCGACCAGTTCAAAAACTGGAAACCCCGGAATATCGGTCCGGCTGGTATGAGTGGACGTATTACCGCCATCGATGCGGTGGTTGATGACCCCAACATTATTTACCTGGGTTCTGCCTCCGGCGGGGTCTGGAAAACCATCAATGGCGGCCATGAATGGAAGCCTGTTTTTGACGAACAGCCAAATATCAATATCGGGTCGGTGGCTATCCAGCAATCCAATCCCAATATTGTTTGGGTGGGTACCGGCGAGGGCAATCCCCGCAACTCAATCAATATTGGCGAGGGCATTTACAAAACCATCGATGGGGGTAAAACCTGGAATCGCATGGGCCTGGAAAAGACCCGCAACATCCATCGCGTGCTGATTGATCCCAATAACCCCAACACCGTATATGCCGGCGTGATTGGCAACCCCTATGATTTTCACCCCGATCGCGGTGTATTCAAAACCACCGATGGGGGCCAGTCCTGGAACAAAATTCTCTATACCAACGATAGCTCCGGCATTGGAGATATGATCATGGATCCCTCCAATCCCAATAAACTCTTCGCCGCCATGTGGCAGCATTACCGCACCCCCTGGAGTTTCATGAGTGGTGGTAGCGGCAGTGGCTTATACATGACCCTCGATGGAGGTAAAAACTGGAAAAAGCTGGGCAAGGAAAATGGCCTGCCGGAGGGTGATTATGGCCGGATTGGCCTGGCCATCGCGCGCAATAACCCCAATGTCGTATATGCCCTGGTGGAAGCCACCAAAAATGGTTTATATAAAAGTGAGGATGGCGGCTACAACTGGAAACTCGTAAACAGCAATCCAAGCTGGGTTACCAACCGCCCTTTCTATTTCCAGGAAATCGCAGTAGATCCCCTGAATGAAAACCGCGTTTGGCTGATTTACCAGATGATTGCTAAAAGTGAAGATGGTGGAAAGGATTTTGAGGTAGTCATCCCTTACAATGGTATCCACCCCGATCACCATGCGTTCTGGATCCACCCCAAAGACAATAAGTTCATTATAGATGGCAATGATGGCGGTATTGGTATCACCCGCGATATGGGCAAAAACTGGGTATTTGATGAAAAGCTGCCAGTCGGACAATTCTACCATATTAATGTGGATAACGAACAGCCTTATAATGTAATGGGCGGTATGCAGGACAATGGTTCCTGGCGCGGACCAGCCTATACCTGGATGAGTGGTGGTATCAAAAACTATTTCTGGGAAAACCTCTGGGGTGGTGATGGCTTTGATGTGATGCCCGATGCTGAAGATGCCAACTGGGTTTATGCCATGAGCCAGCAGGGCAATGTGGGCCGCTATAATGTGAAGACCGGCGAGTCATGGTTCATCAAACCAGCTAATCCTAACCTCCAGACTATCTTACGGTTTAACTGGAATGCCGGTATTGCGCAGGACCCCTTTGATAAAAAGACCATCTATTTTGGTAGCCAGTACCTGCACAAGAGTACGGATAAGGGTGTTACCTGGGAGATGATCTCCGGTGACCTGACTACCAATGATTCCAGCAAAATTGACCAGAATAAAAACGGAGGTCTCAGTCTTGATATCACCGGTGCCGAAAACCATTGTACGATTCTGACCATTGCTCCTTCTGCCAAACAGCAGGGAGTAATCTGGGTAGGTACGGATGATGGCAATGTGCAGCTGACTCAGGATGGTGGTAAAACCTGGACCAATTTCCGTGGCAAGATTCCTGGAATGCCAACCGGCGCCTGGGTTCAACAGATTCAGGCATCCCGCCACAATGCGGCGGAGGCTATGGTGGTGGTTAATGATTATCGTCGCGGTGATTTCAAACCTTATATTTTCCGCACCACTGATTTTGGCAAAACATGGACTCGCCTGGTGGATGAGAAAAAAGTAGTGGGATATGCGCTTTCAGTAATCCAGGACCCCACGGAACCCAACCTGATTTTTGTTGGCACCGAGCAGGGACTTTGGGTAAGTCTGAACAATGGGGCCAGTTTCCAGCAGTGGAAGAATGGATACCCTTCCGTTTCTACCTATGATATGGTGATCCAGGAGCGTGAGGCCGACCTGGTGATTGCAACTTTTGGACGTTCTATCTGGGTGCTGGATGATATCCGCCCCCTGCGTAAACTGGCTTCCAATAAGGGAATAGCAACCAAATCCGCCCTCACTGTTTTCCCTGCTCCAACTGCGGTGCAGGCGGAGATCCGCAATGCTCCAGGGTATGAGTGGAGCACCTGGGGTATCTGGGATGCGGAGAATCGGAGAAGAGGCGCGGCACTTACCTACCATGTGGACAAATCCCGCCTGGATACTACTGCTGCTAAAAAAGCGGATAGTCTCTGGGTGAAGATTTACGACAATAAAAATGAGCTAATCAGAACCCTCAAGTGGAAAGCCGACTCAGGTTACAACCGCAACTACTGGGGCTTTGAGCAAAAAGGTTTCCGTCGCCCTGGTTCACCCAAGCCGCGGCCCAATGCTCCGGAGCCGGGTGGTGAGGATGTATTCCCGGGTACCTATAAGGTGGTGATGGAACTGGCCGGACAAAAAGACAGCACCATGGTTACGGTGGTGAGTGATCCCCGCCTGGGAGATCGTAAAGAGGTGATCCTGGCCCAGCGCGCTTTAAGTGATCGCTTACGTAAGAGCAGTAATAAACTGATTGATGGCATGGATCGCCTGACTGAGGCGGAGGATTTGACCAAAAAGATGGAGGCTCAACTAAAAGACATGACCGGCAAGGAAGCAGATACCCTGCGCAAGGCGGGTAAGCAAATGCAGGAGGAGATTAAATCCATCCGGGAATTCATCAATGGCAAAACGATTGAGCGCCAGGGTTATGGTCGGCCTCAGCAACCACCTACCCCCATGAGTGTGCTGATGCAGGCGAACCGCTATATCAGTGCCAAACCAGTGAAACCGAGTGCGCAGGAAGAGCAGTTGGTAAAAGATGCGGAACTGAAACTGGGTGAAGCAGTGGAGAAGATCAACAGCTTCTTTGCTGGCAAGTGGGCGGAGTACCGCAAACTGGTGGAAGCCAATCCGGTAAAACTGTTTAAAGACTATCAACCGATTCAATAAGGAATTGGATAAAATTCAAAGTCCCGCTGGCTTCAACGCAGCGGGACTTTTTTATAAAGAAGAGCAAACCAGCGGGCAGTCCTCTAGTAACCTAGTTCATTCAATTGTTTTTGAGTAAAGGGTTTTTCCATGATCTTAAGCCTTGCCCGATCCACATTCTGGGGGATATTGGGGTGAAAGGCACTGATCAGGTGTAATTCCAGGTCCGGGTATTTGTCAAGAATTTCCGGCGCATAATCCCACCCGAGTCCGTCGGGCAGATTATTATCGAGAAAAAGAACATCCGGTTGCAGGGATTCTAATTTGGCTAATCCTTCCTGCAGGGTGTTTGCGATGGATACATCGTATTGTTTCCGGCTGAAATAGATCTTCATCAGCAAACACAAGTCTTCTTCATCATCTACGATTAGTATTTTTTTGGCTGAACCCATGTTTAAACTTGAACAAAAAAATTGCCACAATTTTTTACGGTGGACAAGGGGTGAATCCTTATCCTCTTGGGGATCAATTTCCCCATTCATTTTCGCCTGAAAAGCAGGATGGGGCTAAAATAGGCAAAGTTTGTTCTGGCATGAAGTTTTGACCTATTTATTCAGATTAAAATTTGTAACCAGTAAACTTAATATCATGACAAACACATCAAAAATTGTATTGGGAGTTTTAGGCGCAGCAGCCGCCGGAGTAGCGATCGGGATGTTGATTGCGCCTGAAAAAGGAAAAGACCTTCGTACTAAAATTGCCGACAACGCAAAGAACTGGGCAGATGAACTGGGCTCCTGGCTGAACGATAAAAAATCAGAAATGAGTTCAGCAGCCAAAAAAATGTCTGCTAAAGCAGAGGATGTTGCACATTCTATGAGCTAAGCAGTAGAGTCGCACTGTCGGGTTAGGCAGTGCGACATTTTATAATTCCACAATCAAAGAGCATGGATGCATTAAAATCAAAAGTGGCGGATTTGCTGGAACAGGGAAGTGAATTACTAGATACCTATTACCGGTTGACAGTAGTTAATGCAACTGAAAAAGTAGCCAAGGCGAGTTCTGTAAGTGTGGTAGCGATGGCTGCAGCAATTTTTGGACTCATCGTGATTTTCTTTGGCGGCATTGGCCTGGCCTGGTGGATTGGGGAATCTATGGATAATATGAAAGCCGGGTTTTTCATTGTAGGTGGCATTTTTTTACTCCTGCTGGCCGCTCTGCTCCTATTTCGTAAATCACTCCTGGTACCGCTGATACGTAACCAGATAATACAAGCTATTTATGACAAATCCGATCAGAAACCACGATGATTTGCTGGCTGAGAAGGCCCGTTTGAAAAGCCTTCTGCTGGTACAGAAAAATCAGCTCAGACGCAGTTGGGAAGGCATTGAAGAAGAACTGGAGCCGGCTACCAAATTTCTGGGATCGCTGAGTTTATTCAGTTCCAGGAAATCAGATAATCCTTTGTTGAAATTGGGGCTGGATCTGGGTATCGATATGGTCATGCGCAAAACCCTTTTCCGGCAGGCAGGATTCCTGACGAGATTAGGTGCACCTATCCTGGTGAGGAATCTTGTAAGTAACCTCTTTGATAAAAAGGGTGCAGGGCTATTAGCAGGAATTAAATCTATTTTTAGGGGAAAGAAAGAAAACGCATCGGCTGTTCCTTCTTAAGGAATCTGGGCCGTGCTGAACCAATAAGAGCGGATATCTTCAATTGTTTTAACCAGGTTTTCAAAACCAACCGGTTTAACTACATAGGTATTCGCACCCAGTTCGTAACAACGATTGATTTCATTTTCATTCTTGGTAGTTGTAAACACAATCACGGGGATCTTCTTAAAACGGGGATCCTCTTTGATTTCCTTGAGCACCTCGCGTCCATCTTTTTTGGGCATATTCAGATCGAGCAGAATAAATCCAGGTAGGGGATGGTCGGTATTGGCGTCCTCTTTTTTGAGGTTTCGCAAATAATCGAGCAACTCCACACCGTTCTCTACAAACTCAAGTTTCCCCTTGAATCCATTTTCTGCGAAAGCGGTTTCAAGCAGGAAGCGGTCATCTGCATCGTCTTCTGCTACCAGGATATAAACTTTACTCATATTAAATAAAGGTACAAACAAAGGGCAGTGTTGAGCTGCCCTTTTTAAAGAATTTGCATTACCCTTTGCGTAACATCCCTGAAATCAAGGATATCAGGAATAGGACGATGAAGATATAAAAAAGAATTTTGGCAATTCCTGCGGCGCTAGCTGCAATACCGCCGAATCCAAACACAGCAGCAATGATTGCTACTACGAGAAAAATGATTGTCCAGCGTAACATGATAATATGTTTTTGGTGATGAAATAGGGCTCAACCCCTGCTTTTAAATAATCATGCCATCCGCTGAAGGCGGAGTGAATCAGCTTTTGGGGAAATACATAGTGAAAGCTGCACCACGGTTCACCACCGCATGGGCATCTATAACGCCATTGTGGTTGGCCATCACCCGCTGGCAGATGGCAAGGCCGATACCTTTGCCCGAACGCTCTTCCTGGGTATGCAGTCGGCGGAAGAGCTGGAATACCTTCTCTTTGAAATCATTTTCAAACCCGATTCCATTGTCCTCTATGGTGATAGCGTGATATTGCTTTTGCAGCGTTGGAAGGCCTTTCACCCCGATATCACTCACATTCAATTCTTTATGCGTGATTTTGATAACAGGTGCTATTCCTTGTTTACAATATGTCAGTGCATTGTCGAGTAAGGCACGAAACATCTTTTTCACCATGGAGGGATGGACTTCGAGGTCGGGCATTTCTCCAATAGTGATGATTGCCCCGGTTTCATTGATTCTTTCTTGCTCCGCGGCCATTACTTCCTCCCATAATTTTCTGACAGAGACCACAAATGCTGCTTCCTTCCATTCCAGCAGGTTCATATAAGTTGAGATATCTTCCAGCATTCCCTGGAGGCGTTTGCCCGAAGCATCTATACGATCCAGGATCATTTTGCCTTCCTCATCCAGCTTTTCCTTTTGGCGGATGCGCAGCCGGTCAGTAAAGGTTCTGATCTTCCTTACCGGCTCCTGTAAATCATGGGAGGATGCGAAAGCCAGCTGGGATAATTCATCATTGCTTTGTTTGAGAGAAAGCAATTGCTCCTGTAATTCCTGCTGGAAGCGGAAACGATCCAATATGGCTTTTACCAACAGGATAAAAAATGCAAGGAAGATGATCCCCACAATAGCAACTGCAGTCAGGAACGTGCGGGAGGTCAGTTTCTGAAAGCGTTCTTTCTGCTGGAAACGCTGATCAAGCAGGCCAGCTTCTTCTGCTTCCATCAGGTCCAGGTTTTCGTGGAAACTCGCCATCAGATCCCGGCCTTTGGCTACACGCTGTAAAATGGAAGTATAGGAGGAGTCATTTTCAATAGATGATTCAACAGACTCCAGTAATTGCAGCCGCAGTTGCAAGGTACTGCGGATCATTGCCAGCCTGTTTTGCTGGCGGGGATTATCGGATACCAACTGGCCCAGTTCCTGCAAATTTTGATTGTATTCTCTGCGAACTGAATCCATCGGCACAATATAGCCGCTGTCGCGTGTGATGATAAAACCCCGCATAGAAGTTTCTGCACCTGATATCAGATCACTTAAACTTTTCAGACTGCCAATCACCTTATAAGTATGCTCCACCTGGTTGGAATAGCGAATCATTGAGTTCATCCGCTGAAAGCTAAGCAGGCTGAAAATCACCATAACAATCAGGGTTGTGGTGAAACCAATCATCAGGTAAAGGAAAATATTGCGCTTCATGATTATTAATTCCCCGAATTGGGGAATATTGGCTACAATGATCTAAATTTGATTGTCCACGCCCCGCTTTTCTAATAACAAATTTAAAAGTTTAAGGTACTATAAATCAGGTTGTTAGAAAATAAATTTGAAATCTGTGGAACCCTGCGAATTCTGGCTTTTGGATTGATTCTATATAACTGTTAAACTCTTGTTTATGATCAGCCAAAACCAATCACAGCAGCAGACACAAAAGATCTTACCGCAACAGATTCAGTTATTGAACCTGTTCCAGTACAACAGCCAGGAATTATTATTACACATCCGCCAGGAACTGGAGCAAAACCCTTACCTGGAAGAAGTAGCTGAACACAAGGAAGATGCTGGTTCAGACGAATACAATCGCGAAGCAGCAGCCGATTATAAGGATTGGGAAGAATATGCGGATAATGATGTACCTGACTATAAAGTGGAATATGCCAACTATTTCAATGAGTCGGATATGCCGGAGCGCCCCCTGGCTGCACAGGTAGATTTTCGGGAAGCGGCAAAGGGGCAATTGTTTCTCCTCAATTTGTCTGATCGCGAAATCGCTATTGGTAATTACCTGATTGATTGCCTGGAAGAGACTGGTCTATTGGAAAAAGATATGGAAACCATCGCGGACGATTTCTCTTTTTCACAGTTCCTCACTACTCCGGAAGAGATTGAATCGGTATTGAACTATATCCAGCAACTGGAGCCCCTTGGTATTGGAGCCCGTTCTATAGGCGAAAGCTGGCTGTTGCAGTTGCAGGCGAAAAAAAAGAAAAGTCTGATAGAGCGAAAAGCCATCGAATTGTTGGCCAACTATTATGAGGAGTTTAAAAACCGGCGTTTTGAAAAACTGATGGATAAACTGGATTTGGAAGAATCTGAATTCCGGGAGTTGGTGCTCTTTTTGAGCAAATTACCCATGCGCCCGGTGGCAGGGGATGCACATTCTTTGAGTCCGAAGAATAATATTGTTCCGGATGTGGAGATCAGTCGCAACGGTGAGGATTTCACGATTACCGTATGTGGTATTCACAGTGAGCAGTTCCGCATGAGTGATTCCCTTCAGGAGAATATGGACCAGACCAAAGACAAGGCTGCTCTGCAGTACCTGCGATCCAAAATGCAATCTGCGAATTGGTTATTGTATGCGATCAAACAACGCAATGAAAGCATCATGAAAATCACCAAGGCCATTTTGCAGATGCAGGAAGCGTATTTTGAAGAAGGAGATATCAATAAATTGCAGCCGATGGTACTGAAACATATTGCCGATAAAGTAGGACTGGATATTTCTACAGTATCCAGACTCACGTCTAACAAATATGCTCAAACGCCATTTGGTACTATTCACCTTAAGGAGTTGTTTACAGAGGGAATTGAGAACAAGGAAGGTGAAGTGATCAGCAATCGGGTGATCCGGCATGCGCTGGAGGAAGTGATCGAGCGGGAAGACAAACGCAATCCATACACAGATCAGCAATTGGTTGGCATCTTACTGAATAAAGGATTCAAAGTGGCGAGGAGAACGGTCGCAAAATATCGTGATCTCCTCCATATTCCGGTAGCACAGGTTCGCGCCATTTGGGCTTAATACAAAAACTACAACAGACCATGCAGAAAATTTTGGTAATTGATGATGATCGGGACATGTGCCTCCTCCTGAACCGCTTTCTGACAAAACGCGGATTCCAGGTGGTAGAGCATTACAACGGAAGAAAGGCATTGGAACACATTAGCGCAGACAGACCTGATTTAATTCTTTGTGATTTCCGTCTGGAGGATATGGATGGAAAGCAGGTATTGATCAAAACAAGGGAAATCTATCCCGATATTCCTTTCATAATTATTACTGGTTACAGTGATGTTAAAATGGCGGTGGAGATGTTGAAGCTCGGCGCCTATGATTATGTAACCAAACCTGTATTCCCCGATGAAATTTTAGTGACTATCAAAAAAGCGTTGGAAAAGCAGGGTAATCAGACACCTGCTGAAGCGGTACCTCAGGTTGCGCCGGCAAATCGAAAGTCAAAACCGGCTGAAACAGATGATAAATACATTTTTGGTAAAACACCGGAAATGCTGAATATTCTGAAGCAGATTGAACTGGTGGCGCCAACCAATTACAGTGTGATTATATATGGTGAAAGTGGTAGTGGCAAGGAAGCCATCGCGCAAAAAATCCATGCACAAAGCAGCAGGCGCAATCAGCCTTTTATTGCGATCGACTGTGGTGCGCTTTCCCGGGAACTGGCAGGCAGTGAACTCTTTGGTCATGAAAAAGGATCTTTTACTGGTGCACTGAACCAGAAGATCGGAAGTATGGAGCTCGCGAATGGCGGAACGATTTTCCTGGATGAAATCGCGAACCTGCCGTATGATATCCAGGTGGCTTTGTTGCGGGTGGTGCAGGAAAGAAAAATCCGTCGGGTGGGTGGCAATAGAGACATTGAACTGGATCTGCGGATTATTGTAGCTAGTAATGAAAAATTATGGGATGCGGCCCGCGTTGGTAAGTTTCGGGAGGATCTCTATCATCGATTTAACGAATTCTCGATTAATTTACCTCCCCTTAGAGAGCGGGCTGAGGACATTTTGTTATATGCGAGACATTTCCTGGCTGCTACCAATCGCGAGCTGGGAAAAAACATCGTTGATTTTTCACCGGAAGTTCAGCAGGTGTTCAACAGTTACCACTGGTATGGAAACCTGCGTGAACTGAAAAACGTAGTAAAACGTGCGGCCTTGTTAACCGATGGCCCCATCGTCGGTTTGCAATCCCTGCCTTTTGAAATCATTTATCATCAAAAGCTATCAGCTGAAACGACCCCGGCTCCTGCAGCTGCAGTGGCTGCCCCTGTTGCTCCTTTACCCCCTGAAAACACATTCGTTCCTTCAGTTCCATCATTTCACGAGAACAGTCTCAAAGCCGTAAGTATTGATGCGGAATATGAAATGATTGTAGAAGCATTGAAGCAATCCAATTTCAATAAGACCAAAGCTGCCAAACTGCTGAATATTGATCGTAAAACCCTGTACAACAAGATGAAGCAGTACCAGCAATTTAATAATCTGTAATGACCGTAGAAAATGATCTGATCCCGATTCAACAGCTCCGGCAATTACTGGCATCGGGAGAAAGCAACGAAGAACTGGTGAAACAAATCACCAATTTATTTCCGGCCCTGATTTATGTATATGATCCGGGCAAGGGAAAGATTCGTTATATCAACCGGAAGATTACTGACCTCCTGGGTTATTCCTGGGAGGATGTGGCTTCCTGGAAAGAGGATTTATCGCAGCTGGTTTATCAGGAAGATCTGGCAACTGTTTTGTCGGAGCTGGATAAACTCAGTAAGAACGGATCAGAACATTGTTTCCAGTGTCGCCTGGCACATAAGGAGCAAAGTTTTCGCATATTCAGTACTGTTGGCACCGTTTTGCGGCGCAATGAAGATGGCTCTCCTGCCAGTTTGCTCCTGGTATCGCAGGATATTACCGACCAGCTTAAATTGGAAGAAGAGCGCATTGCGGCCAGGAAACTGATGCAGGAAACAGAGCAGATGCTGGGAGTAGGCATGTGGAGTCATGATCTGATCACAGGAAAAACCGAGTGGTCAGATGGTATGTATCAGTTAATGGGATTGAGCAGACAGCAATACCCTCAGATACCAAACAAGTTATTTTATGAACATGTTTGCCCCAAAGACCTGGACACATTAAGGGGGAAAGTGGACTCGGCTATAACATCTGGAAAGGAATTCCGGCATGATTTCTCTATTGAACGGATGGATGGTAAGCGTCTGTTTCTGAATACCATTACCAAGCCGGTAGTAGATGAAAGTGGGAGGGTCCTAAAGCTGAATGGCATCAATCGTGACATCAGCGATCAGTACCAACAGACCATGGAATACAATGCGAACAAGGAGTTTCAGAAAGAAACCGAACGCATGTTAAACTACGGCATCTTTATCTGGAATGCGGATTCGCGTATGATATCCTGGTCGGATGGTTTGTTCCAGATTTTTGAATACAACCGGGCTTCCCTTGTAACACCACTGACCATGAACTGGTATTTCAACCAGATTGTGGAAGACGATCGGGAACGTGTGCAAAAAGTAGTAACAGAGGCATTGGAAGAAAAAAAGGAATTTGAAATTGAATACAGCATACTAACGGGTAAGGGCAACCTGAAAATTGTAAATACGAAAGGCACTGTTGTAGTGGATAATAAAAACCACCCGATCCGGATGATTGGCAATACCCGCGATATTACTCATATTAAAAAAGTTGAGATTGATCTGCAAAGAAACCTGCGGGAATTGAACCGTTCCAACAAAGAACTGGAAGAGTTTGCCTACGCTGCTTCCCATGATCTGCAGGAACCCTTGCGTAAGATCACCACTTTCGGGTCCCGGTTATCCCAAAAATTCAGCAATCAGGTAGGGGAAGAAGGACAGATGTATATTCAGCGCATGCAGGTAGCTACCGATCATATGCGGAATTTAATAGATAACCTGCTGGAACTATCCAGGGTAACCCGCAACCGCCAGCCATTTGAATCAGTAGACCTGTCGGCGTTATTCAGTGATGTATTAGGCGACCTGGAATTATCCATCGAGGAAACCGGGGCATCCATTGAAATGGGAATGCTACCTATAGTGGATGGCATCCCATCCTTACTCCGGCAGTTGTTCATTAATCTGCTTTCCAATTCCATCAAGTTTCATAAACCGGGCGAAGCTCCGTTAATTGAAGTGAGCTCCAAGTCCCTTTCGAAAAAAGAAAAAGAAAAACATTTTTTATCTCCCTCTTCTGGTTATGTACAAATTGATATCCGCGACCATGGCATTGGATTCGACCAGGAATACGAGCAACGTATATTCCAGGTGTTTCAGCGACTGCATGGAAAATCAGAATATCCCGGATCAGGCATAGGCCTTGCCATTTGTAAGCGAATTGCAGAGCGACACAATGGATTTATCAGTGCTTCCGGAAAGGAAGGAGAAGGCGCTGTATTCTCAATCATATTACCCGAAAAACAATAACTATCAATGCCCTTTACGAACAAACTGACACGTATACTCATCGTGGATGATGATGAGGATGATTTTTTTATTACCAGCGACTATATCCGGGAGATTGAAAATGCACAATTCGAAATTGTATGGGCGAATCAGTTCAACAAGGCATTGGAATGGATGTGCAGTGGTGCTTTTGATATTTATTTTGTTGACTATCGGTTGGGTGCAAAAACAGGAGTTGACCTGCTGAGGGAAGCAGTTGAAACCAAGTGTGAACAGCCAATTATCCTGCTAACGGGGAAGGGCAACCGTGAAATTGATCGCGAAGCCATGCGGCTCGGTGCATTTGATTACCTGGTAAAGGCAGAGCTGAATACGGAAAAACTGGAACGTACGATCCGGTATGCACTGGAACGATCTTCTTATATCAATGCTATCAAAAAAAATGAACAAAAATTCCGTAACATCTTTGAACAATCACTGGATGCGGTTTTTGTTACGGATATGGAATTAAAGTTCCTGGACCTCAACCCGGCAGCTATTAACATGCTGGGTATTAGCAGGGCAACAGCCAACCAATTGGCACTTAGTGATTTCCTGGTGAACGATGCCCTGCCCATGCATTTTAAAATCATGCTGCAGTCTGGAAATGATATCCAGGACAAGGAAATCGAAATAAAAACACCTGCGGGAGAACATCGCTTTTGTATACTTTCTGCATCCGTAGAAACAGATTTGGAGGGCAGTAACTACGTCCAGGGAATTTTACATGATATCTCCAACCTGAAAAAAGCGGAGTGGCTGACATTACAAACTGAAAAGTTAGCTGCTGCAGGGCGGCTGGTGAGAACGCTGGCGCATGAAGTAAGAAATCCCCTTAATAATATCAGTTTATCAGCGGATCAGTTAATCCAGGAAATCAAAGATGAGGAAAGTCAATTGTACCTGGATGTGATTCGTCGTAATAGCGCCCGAATTAGTACAATCATTACGGAACTACTGAATAGTTCAAGACCTTCTGAAATTGAACTCAGTTCCACCAGCATCCAGGAATTGTTACAGGAGGTAATTGACCAGGCTGCTGACAGTATGCAATTGAAGAATGTAGAACTGATTGTGAACTTTCCGCAACACCCCTTTCATGTACTGGCTGATCGCAGCAAGTTGAAAATTGCCTTCATGAACCTGGTGGTAAATGCTATTGAAGCGATGGAAAATGTTGAAAACGCCAGCCTTCTTTTAAGCCTATCATCCGATGAAAACCAGGTGCTATGTGAGGTAACTGACAATGGCTGTGGCATTCCGGCCGAAAACCTGGGTCGCTTATTTGAACCTTATTATACAAGTAAGAGAAACGGTATGGGACTGGGCCTGGCTTCCACCATGAATATAATCCAGTCGCATAAAGGGTATATTGAAGTACATTCAAAACCCGGTAAGGGCACAACTTTCCTGGTTCATTTACCATTAGAATAAAAAAGGGCTGCCAAAACTGGCAGCCTCTTTTTTTCGGGAACCGGACTCCAACCTAAAAGCCAATGCCTATAAATAAACTGATATTGCTGTTTTTGTTATCGCGAAAAGCTTCTCCTGAAAGGGAACCGGATTTTCCAACCTCTCTCATACCCAGGGTATAACGGGCACCGATTGTAGTGGGTCCAAGATCAATTCCGAATCCTGCTGCTACACCATAATCAAACCGATTCAGATTTTCGGGGTTCAATTCTGCCAATTCTTCCACTGATCCATCGGATTCCAGGTCAGTGATATTGGCGCCTGCCAGATAACCAACATATGGGCCCGCATGAATGTTGAAATTTTTAGCAAGATTGATTACACCCAGAACCGGCATTTCGATATAGTGCAGGTTCGTACGATATTCTCCTTCTCCAAAAATGGCATTGTCATAACTGCGTTTGGTGCCTTTGTTGGAATACAATAATTCCGGCTGGATGGAAAAGCCTCTTGTTACAGGGAGCTTCGCATAGACGCCTGCATTTAATCCTGCTTTGAGGTTGTTGTCATTGACGTCATCGCTATAAAAATTACTCAGGTTTAAACCGGCTTTGATGCCAATACGCGGACTCATTCCGTTTCCTTTGATTTCCTGCTCCTGCGCTTGCACTTGTTGTGCTGTAAACAGGGTTCCTGCTGTTACCATTAATAGGGTAATTTTTCTCCATTCTGTTCTCATGATATACGATTTTATATCAGGAGTATTAAAAATTCTGTGCCAGCTCAGTGGTTACCCATACTGATACAGATCCAGCATTGCAGGGAAATTCAGCACCACCTTTTTCATTTAGGGTGATTTCATCCGTCCGGTGCTTAGTTAAATCAACCATTTTTCTGCCAGCTTTATGTGCGCCGAGCTCCATATATTTCCACCCATCTGTACCATTGGACAGCACTACTGCGAAACCGGAATCAGCCTGTTCAACTGTGCCTGAACGAACCCAGCCGATGCAGTTCGGATGATCAAAATAATCGTGCTGATCCCCAACCAGACTGGTTTTGCGGAGATAGAGAAAGGCGGGTAACTCTTCTACTGCAGCCAGCCAAATCTCGTGTTCATTGCCATCCTCTCCCTTGTCTTTATAATGTGCTCCATAGAGTGCCGGATAAAAGACACAGGGGGTGCCCTGCATGCGCAAAAGGATCAGGGCATAGGCCAGTGGTTTAAACCAGGCTTCTACAGGTGATTCGAGCTCCTGAAGAGATTGGGTATCATGGTTATCAACCAGGGTTACTGCTAATTCGGGTATTATATTCACCAGTGAGTTGTCGAAAATATGCCGCAGATCATAATCTTTCCCCATTCGTGAAGCCACAAAAAAGTTGTGGTGCAGGGGCGCATCAAAGAGTTGTACTCTTCCGGAAGTGGCCTCTACGTATTCCTTCAATGCATTGGCGTCATGCACATTCCAGTATTCCCCTACGATGAATAAATGATCCTGGGTTATGCTCTGAACATGGTCTACCCATTCATTGATGATATTGGGCGACATGTGTTTGATGGCATCCAGGCGAAATCCGCCTACATGAGTCGTTTCGAGAAACCAACGCCCCCAGTATTTTAGTTCCTCTCTTACCTGCGGATTACGGAAATCAATGTCCGCACTCATCAGGTAATCATAATTACCCAGTTCAGGATGTGGCATCTCTTCCCATCCTTCTCCATATTCATTTTGGATGGAAAATATACCACTTTCCTTAATATCCTCCGCCCAGTCGATGCCACTGAAACAATGATAATCCCAAATGAAATTGGAATATTTGCCAGCTCTTCCGGGGAAGGTGAATTTTGTCCAGGTTTCAATTTCAAATGGCTCACTGGTAAATTCGTTGCGGTTGGAGGGATCCATCCTCCGAACAGTTACCTTCTCCAGTTCATCCGCCCCGGCTTTGTGGTTGAAGACTACATCCGCTACTACTTTAATACCATGCTGGTGGCAGGCCTCGATGGCAGAAAGATACTCTTCTTTGGTTCCATACTTGGTGCGAACAGAGCCTTTCTGATCAAATTCTCCGAGATCAAATAAGTCGTAGGTATCGTATCCTACAGAATAGCCCCCGCTTGCCCCTTTATAGGCAGGTGGCAGCCATACGGCATTGATACCCTGTTTCGCCAATTCAGGCGCTTCCTCTTTTAATTGATTCCATAAGGAGCCATCCGCCGGATAATACCAGTGGAAATACTGTGCAAGGGTGATGGGTGTCATATAGTTTGTGTTATCGATTAAAGGAAAAGATCTTCATATCGGGATCAGAGTTTCCAGTTAATGCGGCTGTAATCTGTTCAGCAGCCAGTAAACTGAACGTGATGCCATTTCCTCCAAATCCAAGTGCAAACCAGGTATTGGGTCGTTGGCTGATGGTACCTATGTAGGGTAGTCCGTCTTTGGTAGAGGCAAAAGTGCCTGCCCACTGGAAATCAATCCGGAAAGGGATATCCGGAAATTTCTTTTGAAAGCTGGTCAACAGTTGCTTCGATTTGGCTGAAATTTTAGCGTCTCTTTTTTCAGGTGAATAGAAGTCGTCATCCAGTCCGCCGATTAAAACTCTTTTATCCGTTGTGGTTCGCAGGTATAAATAAGGGTCTGCTGTTTCCCAGATGAGGCAGTTGCGGTACCAGAAATCCTGTTCGGGCATTGGTTCACTCACCATCGCATAAGTGGAGTGCAATGTTTCCACTTTTTGTGGGATATAGTTCTGTGATTCATAACCGCAGGCGATTACCAGTTGTTTTGCTTTGATGGTAAACCCCTGTTCAGTCTGCAATTCAACAGAACGTTTTTGATGATTGATTTGCGTGATGGCGGTATTATCAAAAACTTTGGCTCCTTTCCGTTGGATGGATTGCAGCAGGTGATGAGTCAGGCGATAGGCATCTACTTCTGCACCCAGTTGAGAATAGAGGGCTGCAGGGGCTTCAAAGCCGAGGGTGTCTTTTACTTTTTGCGCATCCCACCAGCTCAACTTGAAACCATGTTGTTTGCGCAGTTTGAATTCTTCTTCCAGGTCTGGTACATCTTTTTTGAAAGATGCATACTGAAGACTTGGGCGATAGGTGAAGCCTGCCGCACCTTCAAATTGTTTGGCAATTTTTTCAAGAGCCACAATAGAATAAGCGCAAAGTTCATAGCTGCGAACGGCATGAGCTTCGCCAACTTTGGTGATTAACTCTCTGAGGGGTGTATCAATTTCATATTGCAGGAGGGCGGTGCTGGCGGCAGTAGATCCCATTCCTACATGACGTTTATCGCAAACAATAACAGAGAAGCCGGCTTTCGCCAGATGCCAGGCACAGAGTGCACCTGTAATGCCGGCACCCATAACTACGATCTCTGTTTTTTCATGTTGGGCGATAGAGGGGTAATTGCTGATCAGTCCGTTTTTTAGTAGCCAGTAAGGGTTGGGGGAACGCAGGTCCATAAATATTTATTGAATTGTATCGATTTCTTTTACTTCTTTTTTGATAATAAATACCGCAGTGTCATTGGGTTGGATACCGGAGCCGTATTGCATGGCAAATTCTTTCGTAAATGCTGCTCCGAAATAGAGGATGGCGGATGAATAATAAACCCAGGCCAGGATGATCATAATGGATGCAGCTGTGCCATAGGTGAGGCCGTAATCAGAGCGACCGATATAGAAACCAATCAGAAACTTACCGATGAGAAATAACAGGGCAGTGAAAGAAGCGCCTTTGATAGCATCTTTCCAGGCGATATGGCCATCTGGAAGAACCCTGAAAATGATGGCGAATAATCCTGTTATGACTATAAAGATGGTTAAAATATTCAGTATATAAAAAACGACTACTGCGATGCCGGGAAAGAGTATCGTAAGACGCTCATTGAGTAAATCAAGCGTTGCGTTTATTATCAGTGCTACTAACAGAATAAAACTTATCCCTACAACAAGAGAAAATGAAAGTAACCGGTTTTTGATCAGTTTAAGCCAGCCTTTTTCAGGTTTGGCCCGTATAGACCAGATATAATTAATACTGCTTTGAATTTCTGTAAACACGCCCGTTGCGCCAATCACCAATACTATGAATCCTACAATGGCACCTGTAATGGATTTATCTGCTTTCTGAATATTTGCCAATATACTTTGCAATTGATAGGCAGCTGAATTACCAACCAGTCCATTGATTTGGCTAAATAGCTTTCCCTGCAAAGCGTCCTCTCCATAAAAGATTCCGGCAATGGAGATGATAAGCAGCAGCACAGGGCCAAGTGCGAATACAGTATAATAAGACAAGGAAGCGCTGAGTTTGATGGCATCATCCTGGACAAATGTTTTTCCCGCGCTGCCAAGCAGGTGGCCCAATTGACTAAAACCTTGTAAGAGCCTCTTTACAGAAAGTTTTTTTGAATTTTTTTTCATTCCGCTTTGTAATGGGAAAGAAATTATGCCGGGAGTTAAGCTGGAAAAAAATCTACCCCGTATGTACTTAATGAGGAAAGCTTTCCCCATAATTCGTTCTAAGCAGCAGGTATTTTGGGTTTAAAGAGAGGCGGCACGTTTTTTCTATAGGTTGAATCAATACAACAATATTCATCACTATAAAAAAGCATGTTATGAGAAGCATATTGTATTTGGTAGCCGTTGTCCTGATTATTGGATGGTTATTAGGATTTTTTGTTTACAGTGCCACCGGCTTGATTCATATTTTACTGGTACTGGCCGTGGTTTCTATTCTGCTGAGTTTTATCCGCAGGGGAGAAGTCTGAATGGAAGTATGAATTCTGAATTAGGAATTATGAATTGGAAGTAGTTAACGGGTTTCAGCTTTATTAATCTTGCGGGATGATATTGCTGAAGCCTGTTTGGTTTTTCCGATACTGAGGTCAGCAGTTGTTTTAGTGAGCAAAAAAATTGGGTATGGCTTTTTGCATCCATACCCAATTTTTTTGTTTTCAGTTGTCTCCTGTCTCCTTTGTCTCCTGTCTCCTTTGTCTACTTTTCCATGCCCTTCTTCTTCTTTATGTCCTCTACTTCCTTAATAAACTCATCCACATCAGGGTTTGAGTAAACGCCGTAGGCATCCACCAGCATACCCTTCCTGCCATCATTGGTTTCAATCACATACAGAATGGAATTATCATCCGGATCTGTGATTCCTTCAAATCGATAGAAATCAACAATGTGCACCTGGTCGGGCAAATAAGAATGGCCGCTGTCCATGTGCTGGAGATGCTGGTCCTGCACCCCAAAATTAGCTGTATATCCTTCTGCAGTCATTTTTTCCATACAATGACTTAGACTTTTCATTTGTGCCTGGTTTGAACTTGGTTGCATATAAAAGGTTTTTTAGGTTTAAAAATGGTTCTTTAAAGTTCGACTATTATATGGTTCAATTATTATTCCAGCCTGCTTTGTCTTGCAGCTGCAAAACTGTGTGTTCAAAATCGGGGAGATTTCCCAAAAGGAAGGAACAAAGAGGATAGTATTGAGGCAATTGTTCCACATCTGCAAGCCTTCCTGTGCCCTTTTCCTTTGACTTTTCTGCTGGTATTATTTTTTCCTTGTTCTGTAAAATCTCCAAATATGAACAGCAATACACCTCTCGCCGAAAGAATGAATAGTTTCCAGTATGGGTTATTCATGAACCTGAGTGATCAGGAGTTTCGTTTGCCTAATGGAATAGCGCGCCTCATTCACGCGGATGAGCAGGGGAATTGCTGGCTCTTATTCCATACAAATCTGCAGGATGCAGGTGCATTTGAAAAGCAGTTTCCAGCCCGTATACGGCTGTATGAAAAAGGCAAAGACTATTATATTGAAGCGGGTGGAACAGCTGTAATCCAAACCAGTCCGGATGAATGGGCTGCTTGTCCTGCCATTTCTTATGGCATGGCCAAGGCGCTTCGCTATCACGGACTGATTGTTTGTCTCAAACTTAACCAGGTAACAGTCACTTCCACCCAACGAAATCACTTTCTGCAATCCTTTTACAACTGGATGGAGCAGACAGCCGATTGGTTTGTTGGAGAACCATCCCGCAAAAGAGCAATGGGAACACATGTTTTTTCATCTTAAAAACGAATGATATGAAATCACCACTAATCATACACCTCGAAGAGTATATGGGAGCTAAAATGCCTGAAATTGATGCAGTAACACAGGAAACCACCAATACTTCAAATGGTATGGCAGGAAAACTGGCGCAGGGCGCGATGGCTGCCGGACTGGTTATCCTCTACAAATATTCAAGAAGTATTGATGGAGCCGAATACCTGGCGCAGACAGCTCCAACGGATCTGAATTTAAGTCAGCTCCTGAATCAAAAACACCAGGTGCTGGTTACGCAACTCGCCGGGTATGCTGGCTCAAGTGATATCCAGGCAAACACCATGTTATCGGCAGTTGTAAGAGAAGCTATGTTTTTTGTTCACCAGGAAAACAAAAACCATCGCGATGCAAGTGCAGTTCAAACTTATTTTGGCAACCAGCGCCAGGCGATTCTGGGCCATTTGCCACCTGAACTAGGACTGGGAGATATAATGAAAGATGATACCCTCGATGACCGGACCAACAAAATGGAAGGGCCTATATCATCTATCGCTCACGCTATTGAAGATGTATTCTCTTCTTCTGGTACTTCGAGAAAAGACTAATCTTCTTTTGACCAGATTTCGTAAATCGGATCTCCTTTGGAACTTTTTCCACGATGGTGCCAGTCGTTGCCTTCAACTTTTCCTTCAAAGTTGAGCGACATCCCAACCCGACTGGAATCACGTGAGAAAAATTCAATGTTTTCAGTATAACGGCCATCTGTAAACGTATAAGTGCCGCCTCCCGTTCCAAAAAATTCACCGGTGGCGGTATTGATAGCTGCCCACTGGAAGCGACCACCCGTCATGATCTTGATTGTCTTTCGGGCAGACTTCTGAATAGTATTCATTTTGCCTCCCTGCTCGCGACCAGTTATTCTCCAGGTTGCATTTAAAGCGCCTCCGCCATTGTCGATGCGTGTCCACTTGCTGTCAGCAACCGGCCAGTCTATGGTCAGCTCCTTATTGGATGCAGCGGCGTTTATTGTTGTCTGTTTTCCCATTACGCCTGGATCCGTACTATTAAACTCAAGAATAGTTTCCAGCTTTGAATTGGTATGTGAATAAGTTCCAACCTCCGTATGATGGAATTTCTTTCCTTTCAAATCATAAATCGTATAGGAATAATGTTTGTTGGTGAACAGCAGTACATGTTGCAGTTGATCCTTTTCAAGCATCCAGGATCCAAGTAAAGCAGCATTGTTTGTAAGTGAGAAGGAACTAAATACGAGCACTGATAAAACAGCGATGGCAAACAATTTTTTCATAACTGATTTTATTTTTTCTTTCCACTAACTACCAGGAAGGCGCCAACTGCGGTTACAACTGCGCCGGCATAAACGGGCCAGGAAATATTTTTCTTTTCTTTTTTGTTGATTTCAACAGGACCCAGGTCAACCACTTCTTTTTCCTGTGTAAAACTGAATCCACGGAAAAGAAACATAGCTATTCCAACTACAATCAGGATGATACCAAAGGTTCTCATGTTGTTATTTTTTAAGGTTGTTAATACTGCTTATAAGATACTGAATTTATACAAAAGAAAATCGCCTATTTAATCTGCTAAAAACTGGACAAAACAAAAGGATGGTAGTAACTTTAAAATATGACCATCGAGATACATACACCAAAGAAAGGACTTGAAGAAACTGTGCTGCGGTTGGTTAAACTCTCCATCATCCGTTTCACTCAGGTTTACAAAGGGATTTCACGAATTGAATGCACCATCCGCGAAGATTCAAAAATCAGTCCTGTTGATAACAAAGTCTGTGAAATAAGAGTAACCATGTATGGTGAAAATTTATTCACGCATTCGCGTTCAAACGATTATGCAGATTCTGTACGGGAAGCAATCAATCATTGCGGAGAACAGATCGCCCTGCTTGCTTCCAAAGAGAAAGAGTTGCCCGATAAAATTACCACTACAGTAAAAGTTTGATTTCAATGCGTTGAATAGATGATTGCCCGTTAAAAGGGCAGATCATCTTCATGTACCGGATCAATCGGGCCATTATAAGGAGGCGGTTCTGATCCTGCTTGTCCCTGCGCTACCACTTTCCAGGCTTTCACATCCGTATACCAGCGTCCATTGTATTCGCGGCTTTCTACATCAAATGATACCTGTACCGGATCACCTATGCGAAACTGGCTCATGTCAATTTTATCGCCCCAAACTGCTATGCAGATCTTTTTCGGGTACTGATCGCCTGTTTCCAGGATGAACTCCTGCTTTTTCCAGGTTCCATTTTTCCCCTGGCCGGTCTGCACACCCAGCAGTTGTATAATTTTACCATTTACTTCCATTACTGTTTTTGCACAAAGAAAGGCAATTTCCTAACTTTGCGCCTCAATTCTTCCCATGAGCGACGCTATTAAACACGAATGTGGCCTGGCTTTCATTCGTTTACGCAAGCCCTTCTCTTATTACCAGCAACAATATGGAACAGTTATGTATGGGCTCAACAAGCTCTACCTCCTGATGGAGAAACAGCACAACCGGGGTCAGGATGGGGCTGGTATTGCATCGGTTAAGTTGCATGTGGAGCCGGGATATCCTTTTCTGCACCGAAACAGGAGCATAGAGCAGCGGGCAATAGCAGATTTGTTTACGCAGGTAGGGGAAGAAGTGGCAGATCTTGAAAAATACCAGCCAGATATCCGGAAACACCCTGGCTTATTGAAAGGGCATGTTAAATTTCTGGGAGAATTGTTACTGGGGCATTTGCGCTATGGTACGCAAGGAAAGAACAATGTGGAATTCTGTCATCCGTTTATCAAGCGCGATACCATTCAAAGCCGGAACCTCGCACTCGCGGGCAATTTCAACCTGGTAAATACGGAAGAATTATTCGGATTGGTGAATATTGATCCAGGTGTATTCCAGCGCCAGAGTGATCTCGCGGCCATGATGGAAGTAGTTCACCATTTCCTGGTGCAGGAAGACCAGAAAAATCCGGGTCGCCCTGATATTGCTGAAGTGCTGAAACAATCAGCCAAATGGTTTGATGGAGGTTATCATTTCGGCGGACTGGTAGGCAGTGGTGAAAGTTTTGTGATGCGTGATGCACATGGTATCCGTCCGTCTTATTATTATATTTCTGATGATGTAATCGTAGCAGCTTCAGAGCGTGCTGCCATTCGTACTACGTTTAATGTGGGTGAGAATGAGGTGAAGGAACTGATGCCCGGACAGGCGCTTATTGTAGATGTGGATGGCAATTACAAAATTGAGCAGGTGCTTGAAGCCAAAGAGCGCAAGGCCTGTAGTTTTGAACGCATCTATTTCTCCCGTGGTAATGATGAAAAGATCTATAGAGAGCGTAGTCAGTTGGGTTACAACTTGCGTGATGCTGTGTTGAAATCCATTGATTACGATCTGAAAAATACCATTTTCTCTTTTATCCCCAATACAGCTGAGGTTGCCTTTTATGGCATGGTGAAAGGGATGGAGGACTATATGAACCAGATCAAAGTACAGCGGATTCTTTCCTGGGGTAAGGATTTCGACGAAGAGAAGCTAACGGAAATGATCAACCGTAAAATCCGGATGGAAAAAATTGCCATCAAGGATGTAAAGATGCGCACCTTCATTACCGAGGATGCGAACCGGAATGAAATGGTTCAGCACGTGTATGACATCACCTATGGTACTGTTCGGCCTCATGTGGATACCCTGGTAGTAATTGATGATTCGATTGTTCGGGGTACCACACTGAAAGAGAGCATTGTACGTATGCTGGGAAGATTGAATCCGAAGAAGATCATCATTGTTTCCTCCGCACCACAGATTCGTTATCCTGATTGTTATGGTATTGATATGAGCAAGCTGGGTGATTTCATCGCATTCCGGGCTGCCATTGCATTGATGAAAGACCGTGGCATGGAAGATCGATTACAGGCTCTGCATGAAGAATGTAAGGAACTTGCACGCCTGGGTCAGTTAGACAGTAAGAACCTGGTGAAAGAAATATATCATCCGTTTACTGCAGAAGAGATCTCAGCCAAAATCGCTGAACTGATCACACCTCCTGAAATTAACTTCCCTGTTGAATTGATTTTCCAGACAATCGAAGACCTGCACCTGGCTTGTCCTACGAACACCGGTGACTGGTATTTTACCGGCAACTATCCTACTAAAGGGGGGAATCGGGTAGTAAACAAAGCATTCCTGAATTATATGGAAGGCAAGAACGAGCGGGGCTATTGATTTTGGTCAAGCTTTCGCTAAACTTGGGTGAAAATCGCGCCCATGGCTTGTTTTGGCAACATATTTGATGATTGAACGCTGACCGACCGTTTTTAATACACAACCTATGAGGGACCAATAAACAGGCCTGTTTATTTTCCATCTGTACCCATGTAAAACGGTTAATTTTATGGGATGAAAACCATTTATTTGGTCCGTCATGCCAAGAGTAGCTGGGGTGATTTGACCCAGCCTGATTTCGATCGCCCCTTAAATGAAAGGGGACAAAAAAATGCGCCGGAAATGGCCCGGCGGTTGCTCGACAAGCAAATTCAGATTGATGCATTTGTGACGAGCACGGCAAAGCGTGCACTTCAAACAGCCAGCCATTTCATTAAAACCTATGATCGCAATGTGGAGCAATTGCAGTTACGCGATGAATTGTATCACGCCCCTCCAACTGTTTACCGGGAGGTAATTTCCAGTTTGCCCGATTCCATTTCTTCTGTAGCAATCTTCGGCCATAATCCGGGAATTACTGAATTTGTCAACTCGCTCACATCCACCAGGATTGATAATATGCCAACCTGTGGAATTTTTGCTGTACAAATGGATTCCAATCGATGGTCGGATTTTCCGCTGGCCCGCAAAACATTCCTGTTTTTTGATGCACCAAAGTTGGGTTAATCTCTCACCTTTCGGGTGAGAGGATGTGGGCAAGGGAAAACCGATCCTGGTGCTGGGTTTGAATCAATTTTTTTTGTGATAGGTAGTGAGCCAGGTATTCTTGTTCAGTTTGACCGGGAGTAGGCACCATCCAACAGTTGGAATGATGGGGAAGCAAATCCATTATGCTGCTGTAGCCACTTCGGGTGAGGATGCAGTTAGCATTGGCAATGGCCTGCGAAAGGGCAGCCGGTGATAAATGATTGACTGCCATCGCATTTTGAATATGCACGACTTTCTCTTTATTACCCTTGTTCGCCAGGTTAATGTTTGTTTGAGTGCCTGAATGTTCTTCAGGCAAACCCCGCACTAATAGCAGCGACTGCCCGGGTGCCTCTGCCCATTGCTCAAGAATCAATTCCTCGAAAATGGATCGTTGAGGTTCAGGTCCGGATAACACAACCAATAATTGAATGGCAGTTCCAGGGTCCTCTTTAATCGCATCCGAGCTGAACTGAAAGGAGGTTTTGGTGATGGTGGATTCGAAAGCAGTTAAAGCAAGACCAGCCAATTCCGGAATGATCTCATTTTTTTCCACTTGAGTTATCCGCGTAAGTGGTCCAATGTATTCAACCGGAATACCTGGAAGGTGTTTGGGATGTGACAATTCCCCGGCAAGCGACTGCTCAAATTCTTCAAAATCAGGTACCCAGCAGGCGTGGAATTTTCCGATATACCGGTACAACTGGTTTCGAACCAGGGCATCTATCGATTTTCCAAAGGGAGTTTTGATGCCCAGTTGATGGGTAATCAGGTAGGAAGGAATCTTAGGGTGCCAGAGTCCATACCGGTTATCACTAATGATGGCGTCCAGAGGGTGATTCCTGGCAAACTCAAGCAGCCAGCGGTTTTCAGCCCTTATCCGCTGAGCCAGATGGGGCAAAGAAAAGGCCAATCGGGTGATAGTCCCGGCTCGGTTTTTGTGGTAGCTGACAGAGTAAGCAGGGATATCTACGATAGTGAGGGTAGGAAAAACAGCACGGATCAGGGCTGCCTGGGGGCCATTGGCAGCTACAACCAAATCAGCCTGGCAATTGTTAAGTAAATAGTTTAGAATAGGTATACAGCGGCTAGCATGTCCGAGCCCCCATTCCATGGGAGAAAGCAGGATTCGGGTCCCGGGTGAAAATTTTGGGATTAAATTCGAAAAATTGCTCAAACCGGGATACTTTTTTGTAGGAAAAATAGTTAAATTGTAAAGCTAAAATTATGAAGAAGACGCTGATATACGTCGTTCTGGCAATTATGATTAGTAGTATTGCGGTTTCCTGTAGCACTAGCAACCGTGCGGGGGGCAAGGGATGTGGCTGCAATATGAATAAGGGTTATGTAGGCTACTAAAATCTGATTAAATGAAAGCGCCAAACAGAGACTTGTTAGTGCTGGTTAAGCATGCTCGCGACAATGAGGACGCGATGGAACGTGAACTGGTTCAACTCAACAAACTATTGATGGATGTTGAGACGCAGGAAACCTATTCGCACGTGTATGAGATCATTGACTGCAACAAGTTTCGAATATCAACAGATTGCAGGCGCATCATGAAGTTCATCCACAGCGGTGAACCCCCTTTCGTATTTCTCAACAACAAAAACTGATCGGATCTAAGACAGTATATTTTGTCTTGGAGTTTGAAAATAAAATAAAAAGAGACAGGTGTTTGTGGCGCCTGTCTCTCTTTATTTATATCAATGCCGCTTTTAAACCAGCTAACATAACCGGGATTTCTTCTTTTTTACAGGTTCCAACGCTCAAGCGATACCAGGGTGATTGTGCCGATGCACCGAAGGCATAAAAGGGCACTACTGCCAGCTTTGCCATATTCAGTAAATAGCTGGTAACATCTGACTGAGTAGCCAACACCTTACCTTCAGGGGTCTGCTTTCCAACCAGGTCCACTTTGATGGTAAGATAAATGGCCGCCTGGGGCGCAACCGAATCCACCGCGAAACCTTCAGCCTTTAGCGCCTGAAAGCCATCATGAATAGCACGCAGCCGGTATTCCACTTCCGATTTGAAATGGGCGAGGAAGTGATCAATGGCTTCTTTTTCCTGCAGGTATTTTGCCACTGCTTTTTGTTCTGCCATCGGTGCCCAGGCACCCACATGGCCGAGGATAGCTTTCATTTTATCGATAATGGCAGCCGGACCAAAACTCCATCCCACCCGCACACCGGTTGCAGCAAATACTTTGGAGATCGCATCTACGAAAATGGTGTAATCGCGCATAGCCGGCCGCAGGCTAACCGGATTGTAATGCTGGATATCACCATAGGTCAGGTGCCAGTACATCTGGTCATATAATACATAGAGTTTTTTCTCTTCGGGACCACGGCTTGCATTCTCTGCCAGTACCAGGTCGCAGATTTTTTCCAGTTCTTCCTTTGTAAATACAGTACCCGTCGGGTTTTGAGGTGAACAAAGCGCCAGCAGACTGGCACCTTTCAGCAGGGGTTGCAATGAAGCAGCGCTGGGCATGAAATTGGTATCTGGTCCGGCTTCCACTACCACATGTTCACCACCTACAAAGTGGGTATAGTGATTGTTATTCCAGGAGGGCACAGCATACACCACCTTTTCTCCCTCGTCCACAATGGCCCGAAAAATTGCATAGATCAGTGGCCGGCCACCCGCAGCAACGAGATATTCTGATTTGGAATAATCTAATCCCTCTCTTTCTTTAATAAATGCCGCGATGGATTCTCTCAGGTCGAGATTGCCTTCAGCCAGCGGATAGTTCGTGAAATGGGCACGATAGGCCTCCACGATATGATCTTCCAGTTCTTTGGGAATGGGAAATACATTCGGATCAAAATCTCCAACAGTAAAATTGTATATCTTTTCTCCCAGCCGGATCTTCTCCCGGATTTCTCCACCCAGTTTCACAATCTCGGATCCAATAAGTGTTTCAGACAAATGACTCAGTTTCATATACGGCAATTTGGGGGGCAAAGGTACGGAAAGGGATGCTCTGCCCGGTTCAATTGTTGACCTTATATTTGCCGGCTCTATGAGTAAACCGGAACGTCAAACCGCCCTCTTTTTAAAACCGAATCGTCTCCATCAGCGCTGGTCGCCGGTAGAAGCTTTTTATATCACCAAACAGGCCAGGGGCGTGGATTTCGCCCGGGAAGCACTGGATGGGGATGTAGTGCGCAAAGCCTTTCCTGCCTGGCCAAGGGTTGCGCAGGAATGCCTTGCTGTTTTAGGGGATGAAGCACTCACCCAACTGGTTCAACAACTTACCCGTACGCATGCCAAACAAAAAGCCGGCACTTCACTTACTGCTTATATTGATCGCTCTTTTGTGCGGCAGGTACACCAGCTGTTTTCTCAATTGCTGGAGCAGGAAGTTGATTTCAGCTGGTATCACCAGACGATCAATCCCAAAACCGGCAATCATCTTACGATCAGTTGTAAAGTGATGCGGCAGGCTCCTGAACTGCGATTTAAAGTGGATAAATCGGAAGCCGGACTCGAACTGATTCCTCTTGTTAAAGTAGATATAGAATTTGAACCTCTGAGTGAATTTCAGCGGGAATATTTTTTTCTTTTCAGGGAAAACAGCTACTGGTTGTTGAGTATGACAGATTACCAGACCCTTCAGTGGCTGGCGGCAAATGATCCGGCGGTTTATGCAGCCGATCCCGCAGGATTTTCTGAACATGTATTGAAAAGACTGGAGCAGGACTATACCATTGAAATGGGTGCTGTTTTAAACAAGGATATCGTGGAAGTGGAGCCAACCCATGCGATTTATCTGAGTGAGATAAGTGGCAGCTTCCTGATGCTGACTCCCCGCTGGAACTACGATGGATTTTGGGTAGAAGGCGCATTCAAACTAACGGAGGAGTTTAACCGAAATGGACAGGTATATGTAGTCAAACGTAATCGGGCAGCAGAACAGGCTTTTCATGATAAACTGCAATCCCTTCACCCGAATTTCGCCAAACAACTGAACGGGGTATTCAATCTTCCCTTTGCTGAGGCAAAGAAAAAGCACTGGTTCCTGAAAGTATATCACCGGCTAATTGAAGAGAATGTAGAACTGCTGGGAATGGAGTTGTTGCGCACCTTCCGGTATTCACCCTTCCCTCCGGAAACAACATGTGTTATCATCAAAACTATCGGCAACTCCCTGCATATTCAATTTTCACTCCGCTTTGGTGGTGAAACGATTCCACTAGCCGAATTGCAAAAGTTATTACTGGCAGGTGTGAAATCAGTTTTACTCAAGGATCACTCCATTGGAGTACTTACCGAAGAATGGTTATCGCGTTACAGTGCGATCATCAAACATGGGAAGATCAAAGGTGCTGAGTTAATCGTTCCTCAATGGATATTGCTGGGCTTGAAGAAAGAAGAAAATTCGGATAACCATGAGGGTGAGGTAACAGGAGATGCAGTAACTGAAGGATCTTATGCTTTGAGAAGAGCCATCGCCAGGGAATGGTGGGAAAAATGGCTGCACTGGCAATCTGCTGAAACGGCACTGATTCCGGTTCCTTCTACAGTAAAAGCTGTATTAAGGCCTTACCAACAGAAGGGCTTCGAATGGATCAGCCTGTTGTCAGAGATTGATGCGGGCGCCTGCCTGGCAGATGATATGGGCTTGGGTAAAACACTTCAAACCATTTGCTTCCTGGCACATCGGCAGGAAGGGCCGGGAACTGATCTTCGATTAAGCATGATTGTTTGTCCGGCTACCTTAATGCACAACTGGAGAAAGGAACTCGAAAAATTTGCACCTTCCCTTCGCTCTTTTGTATATCATGGAACTTCCCGGGATATGGAAGGGTTTCGATCTTCGGGTGCAAAAGTTCTAATTACAAGTTATGGGACTCTTCGTTCTGATATTGAATCGCTTCAGGTGGTGAACTGGGATGCGGTAGTGTTGGATGAAAGTCATACTATCAAGAATCCATCGGCGCAGATTACCCGTGCAGTGTATCAGTTAAAAGCTACAGCCCGTGTGGCCTTAAGTGGTACTCCTGTAATGAATAATACCTTCGACTTATATGCGCAACTGCAATTTCTGGTTCCGGGTCTGTTTGGTCAGCCCGAGTTTTTCCGAAAGGAATACGCGCATCCGATTGACCGGGAGCGCAATGAGGAAAAAGTGCAGGCATTAAAACAACTGACTGCACCATTTGTGTTGCGAAGAACCAAACAACAGGTGGCTACCGATCTGCCGCCTAAAACAGAATCGGTGCTTTGGTGTGAGATGTCGCCGGATCAGAAAGCGATGTACGAGGAAACAAAGAGCCAGATTCGCGATAGTATTTTCCTGAATATCCGGCAGGAAGGAATTGGTAAGAGTAAACTCTCCATCCTGGCGGGCATGCAGAAACTGCGACAGATTTGTGCCGCGCCGGCATTATTAAAAGATAGCGGATTAATGCAGGCAGACTCTGTGAAAATCGAAGTATTGATGGAAGAGTTACAGCACAATCTTCGTTCCAATAAAGTATTGGTGTTTTCACAGTTTAGGGGAATGTTGCATATGATTGGAAAAGCCTGCCAGCAGGCGGGACTTGCCTATTATCATTTTGATGGTGAGACTCCACCAGCGAAGAGGGCAGAACTGGTAGAGCAGTTCCAGGCACCGGATAATGATGTCAATATTTTCCTTATCAGTTTGAAAGCTGGCAATACCGGTTTGACCTTAACGGCTGCGGATTATGTGTTCCTAGTAGATCCCTGGTGGAATACAGCTGTTCAGCAGCAGGCGGTTGACCGGGCCTACCGGATCGGGCAAACAAAAAATGTATTTGCTTACCAGATGATCTGTAAAGATACCATTGAAGAAAAAATCATCGAACTGCAGGAGCGGAAACGACTGCTGTCACAAACCCTGGTTCCCGACGATGAGAGCTTCATCAAACAACTGACAGAAGATGATCTTCAGTATTTGTTCTCCTAACCTCTCCACCCGTCCGGTGGCACCGGACGGGTGACAAAAGGCACGCAACGATTCCGGAAAGATTGGGTACTTTGCTTCAAATTTTTGAGATGGGAACCATTAAATTAACAACGGAACAGTTTAAAGAGCAGGTTTTCAATTACGATGGCGCTACTGAATGGTCATATAGTGGTACGCTGCCTGCAATTGTAGATTTTTATGCAGACTGGTGTGGTCCCTGCAAAATGGTAGCCCCGATCCTAGAAGATTTGGCGAAAGAATACGAAGGAAAACTGCTGATCTATAAAGTGGATACCGATGCAGAACAGGAACTGAGTGCAGTATTCGGCATCCAGAGCATTCCTACATTACTGTTTATTCCGGTTGGATCTCAGCCGATGATGCAACCCGGCGCGCTACCTAAAGCGGCCTTAAAACAAATTATAAATGATCATCTCATCGTTAAGCAGGATTAATTCAGCATAATAAAAGCCGCTTCGAAAATGAAGCGGCTTTTTTTCACACAACCTATCAGGACGACAACGTCGGATTTTTGGATAATTAGGCAGCAATGGCTTGAAGCAGTGTCTCGCCAATAACATGTTCAACATGTGCTGAATGTTCTGCAGCTCCTTTTTCCAATACCACCACTTTGTTGAGTTGGGGCTCCAGTCCGAATATCTGAACCGGGCTACCGTTTATGCTTACCCGAAAACGGGGTAATTCGTTGGCGGCTGTATAAGGTTTGGCTACTACTTCCAGCGGCTGACCATTCACTACCACTTCAAAATTCAATGCTTTTTGTTTTATTTTCTTTGCCATAGTTTGTCCATTTTAGTGATGAATGCTATTCTCACCAGTATAGGTTCAATAACTATGCCTCAGCGGGTAGAGAAATGTTAAAATGGCCTAACTATTTGACTTCTATGTGTTTACCGTTACCTGTTTTTTTCTGGAGAAGCTGTTTAGGTAGCGTAATATTCAATATGCCGTTGTCGTAAACTGCATTAATCTGTTCCTGTATCACTTCTTCAGGCAGATTAAAACTTCTGCTGAAACTGTTGTAATTATATTCTTTCCTGGAGTAGGCTTTGTCTTTCTCTTCTTTTGTTTCTTCTTTCTCGCAGCTTACTGTAAGCATATTGCCTTCAATATCAATATTGAAGTCTTTTTTCTCCATGCCAGGTATTGCCAGAGAGATCAGGTAGTTTTCTTTGTTGTCGGTAATGTTGACGGCGGGTACTTTCATGGTTCGGTTCCAGATATGTCCACTGTCGAACCATTCATTCCAGGGTTTGAAGAAATCTTCAAAAATTGAAGGGGTGCTTTCTTTTTGCACCATGGGTTTGTTTGCCATAACAACCTCCTTATGTTTAGTTGTGATTTAAGACTACTAATTTCAGAAGAAACAAACCCAAAAAAAATGAGGAGCGTCAGGAGAACCCCTGATAGGTGTCAGACAGGTGTATTTACACCTGTCTGACGTTTACTATAACTTATTCGTACACACGGATATAATCCACTTCCATAGATGAGCTCGTAAATCCGGCTTCCACCGGACCAGGAAAATTACCTCCCATCGCCACGTTCATGATGAAGAAGAAATCCTGATTAAATGGAACTGCTGCTGAATTGTTGAGGGAATGTACCAGCTGGTCATCTACAAACAACTGGATTTTATCCGCTCTCCATTCCATGCTGTATTTATGAAACTCGGTAGTGGCGTTCTGAATTCTGCGGGTTCCACCATCTGCATTTCCACCGAAGCGACCTGGATAATGAAAAGTTGCATAGATATTATTCAGATCACGGCCGAGGTGCTCCATGATATCAATCTCACCGCAGGCTGGCCAGCCCACCTGGTCGATATTTGCACCCAGCATCCAGATCGCGGGCCAGGTACCAACACCCACCGGCATTTTTGCACTTACTTCTACGCGGCCATATTTCATAGTGAACTTACCCTTGGAAAGCAAACGCGCGGACGTATAGGCACTGCCATTGAAATCTTCCTTGCGGGCAGTAATTCTCAATACACCATTCGTTACCACTACATTTTCTGCGCGATTGGTATAATACTGAAGTTCCTGGTTACCCCATCCGTTCTGACCTGTACCAATATCATATCCCCACTTGGTTGGATCAGGAGCACCATTCGAATTGAATTCGTCACTCCAGATTAGGCCCGGTTCATTGGAAGTTACATTCACACGAATTTGCGTACTCTTGGTGAGGTCTCCTGCTGTATTGCTTGCTTTCACCGTAACAACATACAGGTTGTTGCCCGCAGTTGAATAGGTGTATTCCAATTCACCATCTTCATCGGTTTGTGATACGCCGTTTCCAAATTCAAACAAATAGGAACTCGCATTACGTGCCGTTGCTTTAAATGTTACCAGTCCGCTGCCGTCAGCTGCAACGTCAGCTGAAATAACCAACTGGGTAGGTGCTCCATTCGAAGGCTCAGATTCATTCTCTTTGGAGCAACTGGTTGCTGCCAGTAAATAGCTAGCTATTAATAGTATGTTCATAATGATTCGCATCTTGTTAAGGTTTTACTTTTAATTTTTGATACCAGGCATTACCATCCACTCCAATATTGCGCAGGTGGATAGTATTCTCCGTAATTGAAAGGATTTCATACACATTAGCACCAGTTGCAAAATTGATGGCGCCATTGCCGGGTACGGAAAACTGAATCCGGGTAGATACGGAAGCCGGTGCTCCTGAAGTAGCATCACTGAAGGTCAATGCTTTTACTCCGCTTACATCAAGCGGATAACAATCTTCCGGACCACTGAATCCATAAGATCCAACGGAAGCTCCCTGGATCAGACTTGCACCCTTGTTGTCGATTGTCATGCTTACCCTGTTATTCGCATCCCGGCTAAAGGTGATCTCATCATCATAGAAACAACCGGTAAAAGCTTTCTCATCAGGAGATGCCTGGTACCAAATGGGTTCAAATGCATCTGCCGGACCTACACCGATATGTCCCGCCGCCTGGTTATCTGTTACCCAAACTTTGCTGCCATTTCCAGTAAGTGATGAAAGAATTGCAGCTGGGATTTCAAATATTACATTCACAGCAACCTTTTTGCTAATGGTTGAAACCACGCCGGCAGTACCAATGGCGTTTACTGTTACAACATATTCCTGGGTACCGGGAGTACCATAGCGATAGCGAACAGTTCCACCAGGAACCATGCGTGTAATACCGTCTCCAAAATCAATCTTGTAGGTGATTGCATTGCTGGCACTGGCTTCTATTTGTACATAACCGGATCCGTTTCCTTCCGGATTGGAAGCGTCTGCACCTTCCACCACGATATCAAGTGCCAGTTCGGATGGAGTCTTGATTTCTCCAAAGGAATATTCTTCTTTCTGACAGGCTACAATACCAGTTCCAAGAACTCCAACCAGTACTATACCTGTGATGTATTTTCGAATAGTCATAATTGTTAGTTTAATGTGATGTCATCAAAATACCAGGTAAAATTCGCTGAGCCGTCACCGGGAGTCCCCAGGTCGAAAATCAGCACTATTTTCTGATAGCTGTTGGCTGTATTGATGGCTGAATAGTCGAAGCTGAGTGTTTCCCATTCTCCTGCTTTGCTAGTGCTCAGTTCTCTTTCAAAGGCAATACCTCCATCATTCTGGTTTTCTACCTTGAGTAGAACCTTAGCACCTACCCTCGGAGAATATACTTTCATGGTAAAGGTTTTCTTTACAGAAAAATCAATCGGGGCAGCAAGTGAAAGAAAAGCACCTCCCCAGGGCTGGCCAGCATTTTTTACCATGCGACCAACTTTGCTGCTGGTATTACTACCTCCACTTACCGGATTATCAATTATGGTTACCTGTCCGCCATCAAAATTCACAAAGTCGTAGGCCAATGTTGCAGATTCAAAGCTCAACGGCAGGGCCAATACGTCATTGCCACCACCGGCTCCAACCATTTGCACATCGTCCCAATAGAACACTTTACCATTGCCATTGGTGCCAAAGTCAAAGAAGATGGATGCTTTATCGTAATTATTGCTCAGGTTCAATGCAGGTGTACCGGTATTAAAGTCAAACTCCAATGTTTCCCATGCATTTGCAACCGTGGTGGTGGCTAATTTTTCAACAAAGATGCCCCCGTCTGTATGGTCTTCCACTTTCAGCAGCACCGGAATGCCGGCTGCAGGTGAATAGACCCGCACACTCATTTTGGTGGCAGTAGCAGTAAAGGGAATTTTCTGCGGAAAACCTGATGGTGTTCCAATAGTAGTACCGGCCCAAACTTCAGCACCATTACCTTTAGTTGTTTTCTTCACATTATTCGATGCATTGGTTGGATCAATTGCATCTTCGCTGCTGTTCCCGCCAAAGTCTGTTACTGTGTAGTCCACATTATCCAGGTCGAATGTTACCGGCAGTGATATGGGTGCATCTGTAGGTGGCAAACTGTTCACCAGCCGGATATCATCAAACAGGAAGGTGAAATTCGCAGATCCGTCACCCGGGGTACCAAGATCAAATATTAATACTACTTTCTGGTAACTATTGGAAGTATTGATGGCACTGAAATCAAATACCAGGTCCTCCCATTCATTTGCCTTAGTTACAGGTTGTTGCAATTCATAGAAAATACCGCCATCCGAAATGTTTTCCACTTTAAGCAGTACTGTTGCTCCAGCTCTTGGAGAATAGACTTTCATGCGAAAGATCTTGTTGGCGCTGAAATCAATTGGCTGACTTAATGTAATTACAGAACCACCCCATGGCTCCGGAGCATATTTGATCATTTGTCCCACTTTAGTGGAAGGGTTACCCGGATTTACATGGGGGTTATCAACCAGTGTTACCACACCTCCGCCGAAATTGATCCATTCGTAATTGAGCGTACTGTTTTCAAAGTCTAACGGCAACAGCAACGGATTCACAATGGTGATCTCTTTACTCAATTCGGTACTGGCTTGACCGCCACTCAACGCTACAACGCGGATAGTATACGTTCCTGTTTGCGCATAAGTATAACTAGCAGTTCCTCCTTCGAGTAATGATACCGGCTCCTCATCTTCCTCTTCCCCGAAATAAACACGGAATACAGTTTCATAATCAGCGGTCGCGCTAATGTTCACCCTGAATGGATTGGAAGGATCAATGGTTGCCGTAAAATCCAGGTTTTCAGGAGCTTTGAAGCTTACAGTCAGGGGTTGTGTTACTTCAGTGGTCAAACCATTCACGCCAATCCCCAATATACGTACGTTGTAATTTCCTTCTGCGTATACGTGTTCCACATTTCTACCGGGACTAACCCGCTGCGGTTGTTGTGTGCCATCTCCGAAATGTACCAGGTAATAAGCCATACCTTCTCCGTTTGGATAGATGCTCACCTTACCGGTATTGTCCTGTGTGATATCAAACATCGCGCTTAGTTTGTCCGGCGCGGCGGCTCCCTCTGCGAAAGCAATATCGTCGAAACTTTCTTTCTTACAGCCACTCCAAAGCAGCCCTAAGGAAAGTCCAAGTATGAGTATTCGTTTCATGTTTCAATTTTTTGGATGATCAATTAATAACCGGGGTTCTGAGGTAACTCAGATACATCCACTTCTTCCTGTGGTATAGGGAAAACCTCGTGTTTGCCAGTTACAAATCCGGTGATTTCCTGTGCTGCTCTGCCTGTTCGTACCAGGTCAAAGAAACGATCTCCTTCCATAGCCAGTTCCAACCTGCGCTCATTCCAGATAGCTTCGGTCAATGCAGCTCCGGTTGCTGTGATGTTGTGATCATTGTCGCCAAATGCACGCTGCCTCACCCTATTCAGGTAATCCTGTGCTTTTGCAGTGTTGGGGGATGCTTTCCGGTTATTGGCTTCTGCCGCCATCAATAATACGTCAGCGAAGCGGATTACGCGGTTGTTGTTCAGATAGTTCAACTCTATTTGCCCGGATGTTTCACCCTTGCGCGGATGGTATTTATGGTTGTACAAGCCTGTGTTTTTATAAGGAGCAACCAGGTAGGTGATATTAAACTGAGGGTTGGCAGCACTATAGGCTTCGATATCCAGAATGGTTACATTCTTACGAGTATCATCTGTATCAAACGCATTGGCCAGTTCCTGAGTTGGCAGGTTTACACTCCATCCCTGGGCATACGGGCTGCCACCTGTCAGGTTCCGTACGCCATGGTGCTGTACAGCAAAATTACCCTGTCCGCGACCTGGATTACTCCAATCATAGAAGGGATTGTTATTGCTGTACTGGATTTCAAATACAGACTCCGGACCGTTTTCGCCACTGGCGAGGAAGATGTTTCCGAAATTGGGAAGCAGGCTGAAGGGGCCATTGATCACTTCCTCGAGTACGGTAGCCGCTTCATCAAATTTTGCCGGATTGGTACTTCCCTGGTAAAGCAGGACTTTACCCAACAAGGCCTGCGCTGCATATTTGGTAGCACGACCGGGTTCATTTACTGTTGTAGGAAGAGTAGCAATTGCAGTACGCAGATCCGTTTCGATTTGCGCATAAACTTCTGCTTTAGGTGTACGGCCAAGCGACTTGCTATCACCAACACCTAAACGACGCTCAGTAAACAGGGGCACATCTCCGAAGAAACGCACCAATTCAAAATAATAATAGGCACGCAGGAAATAAGCCTGTGCATATACCTGGTCCTTAGCTGCGAATTCCAGTTTGTTTTTATTTTCTTCCAGGTAATTGGCCCGGTTGATGCCTTCGTAGCAGGTTCTCCAGATTTCTGTGAGGTAACTGTTAACAGGAATGGTAGTGTAATCATCCATTTGCTGTAACCCCAATACATCGGTAGCGTTTTCGCCTCCTGAAACGGAGTTGTCAGAAGCTACATCACCAATAACGGGAACTGCCCAAAGCCACTGAAGAGGTGAATAAACACCGACCAGCATTTTCTGGTAATCGTCGGCAGTTTTAAAATAATCATCGGCAGTGATCTGATAATCCTCTCTCGGACTATAGTCAATAAACTTGGAGCAGGAAGGTGTGGCAGCCATCAGGGCCAGACCAACTGCTATGTATAAACGATTTTTCATTGTGCTCTGTTTGTGGTTAGAATTTTACATCAATACCTGCAGACCAGGTACGTGCCTGTGGATATACACCGCGATCAATACCTGTATCAAAAATTCCTCCTGAGATTTCAGGATCATATCCGGAATACTTTGTGAATGTCAGCGCGTTTTTAATTTGCGCATATACCCTGATGCGGTTCACTTTGATACGCTTCATCCAGTTGCTGTTGATGGTGTAACCCAGTTGCAGGTCTTTGATCTTGATAAAAGAACCATCTTCCACATAGCGGTCGGATGCGCGGGTATTGTTATTGCCATCCACAAATGAATAGCGGGGATAACGGGCATCATTTGTAGAACCTTCTCCGGTCCAACGACCCAATACACCACGGAATTTGTTGGTCATAGCCAGGTTACGCTCATACGCGCGGTAAATGTCATTTCCTACGGATGCATATACAAAAGTGGTGAAATCAAATCCCTTGTATTCGAGATTGAGTCCCCAACCCATGGTGAAATCAGGGAAGGGATCACCTATTTGTGTGCGGTCATCAGCATTGATCTGACCATCCTTGTTCATATCCATAAAACGGATATCACCCGGCTGTGCGCCCGGCTGTGCAGAATGGGCATCCACTTCGGCCTGGTTCTGGAACAGGCCATTTGTTTTGTAACCGAAGAAATAACCGGGTGTAAATCCTTTCTCGAAACGTGTAACCTGCTGTCCCGGAATTCCGTAGTTACCGCCAGCGATCAAACCATTATTGGTTTCAGTCACTTCATTTTTAGCAGTAGTGAAGTTCACATAGGTGTTAATCTTGAAATTCTTACCAATGGTTTCATTATAATTCAGGTTAAGGTCTATACCATTGGTACGGGTTGTTCCAATATTCGCAGTTGGAAGGGCAGCTGTTCCCAGGTACAAAGAAAGTGTTGGGTTGAAGAGCAGACCACTGATGTTTTTCTGATAATAATCGGCTGATAAGCTCAGTTTGTTATTCAGGATGGCGATATCAAATCCGTAGTTCTGCTGAACCTGTTTTTCCCAACCCAGGGCGTCATTGCGGAAGGAGGCGATAGTTGCACCAATTGAGGTGGCATTTTCACCAAATGTATAACCGGCATTCTGGCCTAACCCGTAGGAGTAAACGACGTTGGAGATGCGCTGGAATTGCGGGCTCACATTTTCGTTTCCGGTAACACCATAACTTCCACGGATCTTCAGGTGATTGATAAGGTTGCTATTGAAGAAGGCTTCATTGCTAACCACCCATCCGAGTGATCCTGCATAAAAATTTGCGAATTTGTTATCCGGGCCGAAGGCATAAGATCCATCCCGGCGAGCTGTAAAGCTTACCAGGTATTTATTATCGTAATCGTAGTTAAGTCTTCCGAAATAGGAGAGGTTGCGGCGTTCATATTGAAAGCTTCCTGCTCCAAGGCCATTGTTAACTGCCTGTCCGGTTGCCGCAGAAATGTCAGCAAACTCCCAGGAGTTAAAGGGTACATCCTGACGAGAAGCATCCAAACCGTTTCCGGTTATTTTAGCTACCGACATACCCACTACCGCGTCAAAATTATGCACGTCGTTCAGTTGCCAGTTATAACTGGCGAAGTTTTCCCAGGTATAGTTGTAATAGGTGTTTTTGTACTCTGATACACTATTATGCGCTCCGGGCCTGGGTGTACCATCTGCATTGAGTGTAGAATTGATATGACCTGCTCCATAAAAGGCAAGCGGAAAGAAATTCTTACCAACCACATTCGTGTAGGTATAACCGTAACGCGAGGTCAGGTTCAGGTTTTTAATCGGAGAATAGGTCAACTCCAGTTTACCATAGAGTTTGTTGGTATTGGACTTGTTATATGTGTCTGCCAATTGGGTCAGCGGGTTGAATATCTCGGAGAGAATATTCGGGCTGGTGGCATATCTCCCATAAACATTCGGGTTCGTATTGAAGATCGGTGTAGTGGGATCAAAGTTCAGCGCGTTGGAGATCACCCCGTTAATAGAGTTCTCAGGAACTCCGGAGCCTCGAATATTCACGAAACTGGTGTTCGCCGTGAACTTCAGTTTGGAGCTCAGGTTATAGGTAATGTTGGAAGTGGCGTTGATCCTTCTGAAAAAAGATTTATCGCCGCCGCCTACAATGCCATCCTGGTTCAGGAAAGAACCGGAGAGAAAGTAAGTCAGCTTTTCAGAACCACCTCGGGCTGTCAGTGCGTGTGACTGAATTGGTGCTCTTTTGAAGATCTGGTCCTGCCAGTCGGTACCTTTTCCAAGTACACTCAGATCAGGGAAAATGAGATCACCGCCACTGGCTACTGAACCTTCATTTACAATGGCTCCGTATTCGGTAGCATTAAGTACGCCAATTTTACTGAATACTTCCTGGATACCGTAGTTTCCATTGTAGGCAAACTCCGTTTTCTGGTTCCGGCGCCCTGATTTGGTGGTTACCAGGATCACCCCGTTACCACCCTTCACACCATAAATAGATGTGGTAGCAGCATCTTTCAGCACGTTAATGGATTCAATGTCGGCAGGTGGAATAGAGTTCAGGTCGTCCAGGGTCTGGATGGATCCGTCCACAATTACCACCGGATCGGTGCCTGTATAGGATGGAATACCGCGGATCAGTACGGTTGGTTTGGCTCCAGGAGTACCCGGTGAAATTACCGTAACCCCGGATGCCCGGCCCTGAATCGCATCTTCAGCACGAACCGGACGCAGCTTTTCAATTTCCTTTTCTTTTACAGTGGCAATGGCACCGGAAATCTTGGTCACTTTCTGGGTTCCATAACCCACCACTACTACCTCGTCCATTTGGCCAGACTTAGGCATCAGCGTAACGCTCAGTATGGAACCAGTAATCCGAACTTCCTGTTCAGTAAAATTTAAAGAGGAAACGGTGAGGGTGGTAGCGGAAGCAGGAACTTCCAGGGTGAAATTCCCGTTTTCATCAGTGCTTGTTCCCTGGGTACTACCTTTCACCAGGACAGAAGCATTGGGAACGGGATTTCCTTTGTCGTCAGTTACCCGTCCGGTTACAGGTTTGGTTTGAGAGAAGCCGAAAACTGCCAGCAGCAGCCCGACCCAGAGTAGCAATACTCGTCGCAGCACTTTTTTCATATGCAAGCTAATTTTAATTAATGCCCGTTAAATGCGGGAGATTAAATCTAGGAATCCAAATCGCCGCAAGCAAGCAAACCTATACAACACGACTACATCAATCATGATCAGTTGATTGATTATCAATGTAAATCAACTACATCATCACTACATCAATTCAATTTTGTAAGTTTATATGATGAAAAAATGTTGGTGGTTACTGGGGTTGTTTTTAACAGCGAAAGCATGGTCGCAGAATACGATCGGCCTGCCCAGGATCATCAATTATACCAAGACAGATTTCCGCGGTGGAGCCCAAACCTGGGATATCCGGCAGGATTCAGCCGGGCGGATCTATTTTGCCAACAATGAGGGGCTGCTAACTTTTGATGGCAGGTTTTGGAAGGATTATGCGCTCCCCAATAAAACCATATTACGTTCCCTGGCCCTCGATGAAAACAGGATATATGTGGGTGGTCAGGGAGAGTTGGGGTATTTTAGTCCGGATAGCGGGGGGCAATTGGCTTATCATTCGTTGCTGGCAGAGTTACCCGCTGATCAGCGAACTTTTGCAGATATCTGGGATATTGAAATATGGGGGTCGGCGGTTTTTTTCCGGGCCCTTGACCGGATCATAGAATGGCAGAATGGTAAAGCCAGGGTGTTCAAAGCGCAATCGGAATGGGTTTGGTTGAAAAAAATGGGTAATAGGTTATTTGCGCAGGATGTTGTGAATGGGTTGTTTGAATGGCGCGAGGATCAATGGCAGCCGGTCAAGGGAAATCAATTGGTACAATTCAAACCGATAAATGGCATGCTCCAGGCCGGAGCAGATTCCATCTTAATGCTGACCGTTCGGGAGGGGGGGTATTGGCTGGTGCGTGATTCGATTCATACCGCCACCGCATTTCCCAAAAGCTTCTTTCCATCGGATGTAAATGCAGTTTCCGCACTGAACCAGCAGGAGTTTATGGTTGGCACGAATTCATCCGGGGCTTTTGTACTGGATTATAAAGGTCGGATCATCCAGCAGTTAGGACGAAAGGAAGGCCTGCAAAACAATAATATATTATGTGCCCTGATTGATCGCGATGGCAATCTGTGGACAGGTTTGAACAATGGTATCAGTTTTATTGCCTACAATGCCGCAGTGAAATACATTCATCCGAATGTGGAAAATGAACTTTCGGGATTTGGTGCGAGAATACTGGACGGTCGGTTGTTTCTCGGCAGTTCGGATGGCGCATATGTGGTGAAACTGGACAGTTCGATGCAGGATCTGAGTTTTTCGAGAGGAGAGTTTAGGTTGATTCCGGGCAGTTCGGGGCAGGTGTGGCGATTGGATGAAGTAAATCAGGAGGTGTTGATGGCGCATAATGGCGGAACATACCGGGTAACAGCACAGCAGGCAGAAAAAATTGCACCAGAACCTGCCTGGATTTTTCAACCCTTGTCGCCAGTCCTGCCATCCAACGAAATCCTGGTTGGAAATTACACAGGTTTGAAACGATTGACCTATAAAGATGGACAATTCAAAAACGAAGGCAATCTCTCAGGTTTATATGAATCACTTCGGTTTCTTACAATTGATAACGATGGAACCATCTGGGCTTCTCATCCTTACCGGGGTATTTACAAAATCGAATTGTCAGGTGACCGTACCCGTTATGATGCCAAATTGTATACAGCGAAAGACGGTTTACCATCAGATCTGGGTAATCATGTTTTCAGGGTTCAGAACAGGGTAGTATTTGCCACTGAGAAAGGAGTATATGAATTTGATGCAACCAGCGGAAGCTTTGTGAAATCCGCTTTTTTGGGAAATGTTTTGGGGGAAATGGAAATCAGGTATTTGAAAGATGATATTCAGGGAAATATCTGGTTCGTTAGCGGTAAACGGATGGGTGTATTGTTGAGGGAGGAAGGGAAGATGGAGGAAGGAGGAGGGTTTATGGGGCCTGTATATTTTCCGGAACTGACAGGACAGATCTTATCCGGTTTTGAGCAGGTATATCCTTATGATCCAAGGAATGTATTCATTGCTTCTGAGAAAGGACTGGTACATCTGAATCTGGAAAAGTACCAGGCGAACCGGGTCCCCTTAACCGTACAATTAGGCCAGGTGAGGGCAATTGGTAGTAGGGATAGTATCCTTTATGGCGGATTTGGAAATTGGGAAGCAGCCAAATTGAACAGCCATTTCAGTGCCTTCCGCTTTGAATTCAGTGCGCCTTATTACGGCTTGTCCAATACCATTGAATACAGTTACAAACTGGAAGGGTTTGACGCGGACTGGAGCGAATGGTCTGTAAGAACGGAGAAGGATTACACCAATCTGACGAGTGGAACTTATGTATTCAAAGTAAAGGCAAGAACCAATCTGGGTCGCGAATCGGAGCCGGTAGCTTATCGGTTTACGGTATTGCCACCCTGGTACAAAAGCATTTATGCTTACCTGTTATACGCGGGGCTGTTTGTGTTGCTGGTGTTGGAATTGGTTCGGTGGCAGCGGAATAAATTGCGACAACAGCAGTTAAAGTTTGAAGAACAACAACGGCAATTGGAAATTCTGCACCAGTTAGAGATGGAGCAAAATGAAAAAGCAATTATCCAGTTGCAAAAGGAAAAACTCGAGAATGAGGTAAAGTACAAGAATAAGGAATTGGCGGATGCCGCCCTGCACCTGGTAGAACGAACCGATGCGTTGGCCCGGGTGAAAGAGGAATTGCAAAAACTATATAAATCGAGTGAACAGGATGCAAGTTTGAAGAAAGCCTTACAACTGGTGAATGATATCGAGCGAAACAATGAAAACTGGGACCGGTTTGCGGTGCGGTTTGATGAGATCAACAATGATTTCCTGAAAAAAATCAAAGGACTCTATCCGCAATTGACAAGTACAGACCTTAAGCTCTGTGCGTATTTGCAATTGAATATGTCTTCCAAAGAGATTGCTCAGTTAATGAACATTTCTCTTCGGGGTGTTGAAATATCCAGATACCGGCTGCGTAAAAAATTGCAATTGCCAACAGAGAAATCCTTTGTTGAGTTTTTTGCAGAATTGACCTAATTAGCGAATTAGCAGAAGGCTTCCTTTTTTCGATTCAACAGTTCCGCCCTGCAGTTGATAGGTACAGGTCCAAATGAAATTGTTGGAATCGGTTTGCTTGCCACGCAGGCTTCCATCCCATCCATTAGTTGGATCATTGGTTTCAAATATTTTCTCTCCGAATCTGTTAAAAATGACCAAGTGGAATTTTACTACAACTCCATATACCTGAGCTTTGAAGAAATCGTTTTTTTGATCGCCGTTGGGAGAAAATGCATTGGGAAAATACACTCCTATGAGGCAATCAATTGGTTCAACAAGAACGGAATCTGTGCTATGACATCCATTTAGGTCAGTACCAGTGAGATAGTATAGTCCCGGAGTTGAAACAATAATCGAGTTGGTTGTAGCACCCGTATTCCAATTATAGGACGTAAAACTGGAATTACTTTTAATCTCGACTTTGCCACCGTTTTTACATACTTCGAGTTTTTGGGGTAAAAAATCTTTGGCCGGGGGGATTCGGTCCACCAGATAAACGGTATCAGTTCCAGAACATCCGTTTTGATCGGTAACCCGTAACCAGTAGGTGCCAACCTGCTCCACTTCAATGGAGGAAGTTGTTGCTCCGGTGCTCCACAAGTATTGCTGGTAACCATTCAAACCCAATCGTATGCTTCCGGTATCGCAAAGAACAGGGTTGCCTAGCGCTGGTTGGGGCCGCGAGAAAACCTGTAAAATTCGAAGGGTGTCTGAGCTTATGCATCCTGATTCATGAGTAGCTTCTACCATATAAGTGCCAGGTTTCTGAACCTGTATTGATTGAGTTGTTTCAGTAGTATTCCATTTATATGCTAAATACCCATCAATAGCTGTCAGAGTTATTGCATCACCCTCACAAATAGAGCTATCAGCTCCAAGTTGTATAGGAGGAAGAGAGGGAAAATTAAGTTGTATGGAAGCTGTTGTTACGATGTCACAGAAATCTTTCATCGTTACTGAATAGGTTCCGGTTCTGTCGGCAATAAGACTGTCAAGTACCGAATTGTTCTGCCACTGATAGGAACTCATGAATTTGGGTGCTCGTAATACCAAAGGGGTCCCTGAGCAAATTGTACTATCCGGGCCAAAGCTGAAAGGTTCACCAGAACCTGTCACAATTATATCCAAAACAGATTCTAATAGTTGACATCCGGTTTCAAGCTTTGCGGTTATTGAATAATTTCCGGCTTTTTTAAAAAGGAATGTGGAAGTTGTGGCAGTTGTGTCAATTAATTGTATGGCAGTAGAATCATAGAGATATTGAGGCATTGCAGAACATTCCTGATTTTTAGTTAGGGTGAAAGTGTATTCTTTACCCAAGTCACAAATTTTTGATTCTCCTTCCAATTGCAGAGAGTTGCAAACTCCTGATTCACGACAAACAATGGTTGTAACAGCTTTGCCATTAAGAATAGTTATGTAAGGTTTATTTACAATTAATAAATTGGCATCTTTTACTTCCTGGTGACCTGGGGGACTTGTGAATTCTTCAAAAAAATCAGCAGGCTCTCCGGTAATTTTTACATCTGTTGACATACAGGATGCTGTTGCATTCTCAGTTATTTTTCCTTCCGAACTCAAGCTAATTATAAACGACCGATCCGCACCAAGATCTGTTAGCGAATTGGGTTCGCCTACCAGACCTGAAATCAAAAAATTAGAACCATCTTTTTTAACTGTAGATACGCGATATGTAGATAGACTATTAAATTTTCTGGACCATAAAACAATTCCATCAGGCTGAAATTTTGTTGCCTGTAGGTGGCTTAAACCATTTTCCCGCGTGGTATAGACTAACAAAAAGTTACCATCATTAGTTTCTGTGCAAACAGTAGCAAGATGGCGGTTCGTGAAATCAAATGGGTAGCCATTTATTGAAGGATACCAGAAATTGGAAATCTGGTTACCGTTCATGTCCAGGCATAGTAAACCAGGTGAAATGAACGATTGGAAATTGATTTGACGAAATCTAAAGTAGTTGATATAAAGCTTTCCTTGTTTAATGCTTAAAGAAGATGAAGTTAGGCCTTGGTCAGGTAAGCTGAAGTTTTTTTGCCAGATTATTGATCCGCTTGCAAAATCAATTCGTTGAACACTTAAGGTTCCATAAGAAATACTCAGAAATGATGTAACATAAATACTATTACCCTCAACTACCATTTTTGGTGATTTATCACTCCTCCCCATTTCTTTTTTCCAAATCACATTGCCAGAGCTGTTAATCCGAAACAGGTTAAAATTAAAATTTTGTGTGCAGGATAGTAAAATATCTCCATTCTCCAATTCAATGAGTTGTTCAGGTTCCAGGTCAGCATAATTATCGAATTGCAGAAACCATAAGATATCACCATTAGAATTAAATTTCGTCAGTATAGTGTAGGAGCCGGCATAGTGATCAAGAACCTGGTATTGTGTGCCAGCTGCTATAAAATTGCCATCTGATAAAGCCATCACCTCTGTAAAATTTCCAAGACGGGGGTATTGCGATAGAATTTTAGTGAAAGCCGGAGTTCCATTTTGATTCAGTTTTATAATCAACGGCTCAAAGTAATTAAAGTTATTGTACTTCCCCACTGACATCAGACTCCCATCTGATGTTCGGACAATATCTGTTAGATCGGTTCCTGCCAGGCCTTTCATTGTTAAATGAAAATTTTTATTGCACTGCTCTGGAAAACCTGTTTGTTCGAGGCAATAGTTACTGTTGCAAGTGTTCAATAAAGAAAATGGATTCGCTGATACAACCCATGAAATGGTAGTTGAAGTCCAGCTAGTAATACTTTCTAAGGCAACTGAAGGGATGTCTTTTATTCGAACAGAAGTAGAGTCCGAAAAACCGACCCGGTAGGAACTTGAACAATCTCCACTACTTAATAACTGGTTCACTTTCCAAACCCGAATATTATTGTTATTGGCGGGATCCCATTCATTTTCAAGAAAATGACCTCCAATTATATAACCATTACCGGGCACTGTATCTAGCCCGTAAAAATTACTTGTTTCAAAATCACCTCCGAGTCGTAAGACCATAGAATTAATTCCCGTCCGACCGTTTTTTATAAGATTTGGCATGTATGGTTTATAAGGGCCATTGGTCAGGTAAACAATTGAACTATCAGAGGAAACTCTTATAGGAATTAAGCCAACATCTTCAATTTCCTCCATTGGAAGCTCATCAAACATAGAGACAAACAATTTTCCATCATTTGTGATCTTACCATTAAATAGCGAAGGAACCTGGCGTTCGGCCTGTTCTGGTTGTGCTGCTTTATAAGCAAGTCCGAAATACATTCCACCATCGGCAAGCGGATGAAGACTAATCAGATTCTCATTGAATTTAGACAAAACATAAGTGTCCTGTTTTCGTATTTCAACCCGTTTCCATAACTCGCCGGTTGCTTTGTTAAGTTTTAAGAGCACACCGCCCATTAAGTCGCTCTCCAGCTGTGATTGTCCCCCAATCAGCAAACTGTCTTGTTTTTCCATAATACATTCCAGGCGGTCTTTTTTGCCTCCATCATACTTTCGTGTCCAGATAGTATTTCCATCCTGATCTATATTCAGAATTAAAGCATCAGCGGCAGCAGTTGCTTCATTTTGATTACAGGTGAGAACCAGCGTATTATCAGATAAGATCAGAAGGTCTGTAATTTTTTGCGTCCTTCCCTGCTGATAAAGTTCTTTTGTCCATATAGGATTGCCTTCAGCAGTTGTCTTTAGGAGAAAGGGACGCTCCTCGTTCGTACTGGCATCTGTCCACTTTCCAATGATAAAGAAATTGCCATCTTTTGATTCCTTAATTTTATTGAATTCTTCATCGCCATTGAATCTGAATTTTTTGCTCCAGCTGATCGCCCCCGTTTCAGTTAGTTTTAACAGGAAGGCATCAAAGTCACCTGGAGTGCCCGATGTTGTTCTTCCAATAACAATTGATCCTTTGTCCGCAGTATATAGAATGCCGGTGGTTTCATCATTCCCGGCTCCACCATATTCAGCTTTAAATAGTGGGAAACATTCTTGGGCAACTAGCTTACTGCCTGCAAGGACTGAAAAGAAAAGAAATAGGAATAGGTTTCGTAGCATTGGTTAGTTCAGGAACCGCCAATATAGAGGATAATTTCAGTCTATGCAAGCACCCAACTATATAATTCTTTTGCAAATTCCCTCCACAATGGCCGATCGAAGGCCCATACTTCAATGCTTTGTTCGAGGATGATAAACAAACCGGCATAAAGTGAAACCGGGTGGATTTTCTTCAGGTTTATCCAGTCATACACCCATAAAAACAGGATCAGACTATCGGCTAATACAAGCGCAAACCAGATTTCAGGATGGGGAATCGACGGAAAGTAATGCCGGAATCGAAACCAGGCGGGCCATAGAACCACAATTGTTGCCAGTAACATAAACCGTTTGTGAAAGTCGGGGCGGTTTCTGTTCCAGATTCCTGCAATTACTAAAGCGAAAAACAACAATCCGGAAACGATGGTTCCCAGAATAGATGAGTAGGCGCTATCTCCCAGTCCGGTTGCCAAATCCCGATCCACCACGAATTTTCCGGTCGGGAATAACGTTATTGCAATACCCGCAGCCAGGATCAATCCCAGTATGCCCAGCTTTGCATGCAGGGAATAGCGGGAGCGACGTATTAAAACGGCCTGGATAAAAAACAGGATGATCCATCCGAAAGCAAATGCACCATGAAAATGAATAATGAAAGGAGCTTGAAAGCTTCCCCGGGCAACAGGAAGAAAGAAGGTTTTGCCAAAACCGATAAAAGCAGCGGCTAGTCCTGTTAGTGACATGATAAGAAAAAAAGCAGAACGGCCGTTTTGGTTTTGGATAGAAGTAGACATTTTTTACCCGGTTGCTGTTTTACTAACTTTCATTTCCCATAAAACCAGCAGCATTATAATTGCTATTTCGCCCATAAAATAAAGCCACCCAATTGTTGTTATTTGTTGGAAATGTAATAGCAGAATTCCCAGACTGATGACACAATATACAGTATTTGCGATGGAGATAACAGTAAGAAAGGGCTTCCAGCGAGTAGGATTGAACCTTACATAATTGTACAAAGAGTAAGCGGCAAAACATACAGCGATTCCTCCAAGGAGTTTGGTGTAAAAATCCGGCAATCCGAATATGCCGGGAAATAATACAGGTAATAGAAGTAATAGGCTGGCTGTTCCCATTGCCCCCATGCCATCGATCAAAAACAGTTTTTTTGGATCATTCATTTTGTGGAATTGTGATGTTTGTCAAAACCTCCCGCATAATGCTGCTTACCTCTTTCATTTCGTTTTCATCCAAATGTCCAAAGCCCACCCGCATCGCTGTCAGGTTTTTTTGCTGATATAGCAGGGTTCGGGGAATGAATAGGTTTTTTGCTTCGCAGGCTTTACTGAACTGCGCCAGATTCAGTTCTCTTTTCCATTCCAGCCAGAAGGCGAGTCCGCCATTCGGGGGTTCAAACTGAAGTTGGTCGCTAAAATGTTCAGTCAGCAATTCAACCGTATTCTTTCTCCGTGCTCCATATACCTGAAGCGATTTCTTTAATAAACGATGCATCTCTCCCTCTTCAATTAGTTCACCCAATACCTGCTCCAATAATGGGTCACCCTGGCGATCCAGTACCTGCAGGTGTTTTTGCAGTTCAATAATCAGGTTTTCCGGAGCAACCACAAAGCCTGTCCGAAATCCGGGTGCCAGCGATTTTCCAAAACTTCCGCAATAGACAACCATACCACTGGTATCAGCACTCGCCAGGGGCAAAACGGGGCTTTTATCAAAATGGAAATCGTAATCAAAATCATCTTCCAGGATGATGAATCCAAATTCGGCAGATAACTTCAGGAGCTCCAATCGGCGGCCAGCACATAGGGTTACCGTCGTAGGATAGTGATGATGCGGAGTTATGTAAAGTAATCGAACCGGTTGCTTTTCGCAAAGTTTTCTGACTGCTTCTACATCAATTCCCTCTCCATCTACCGGTACCGTTTTGATGTGTGCGCCCGCCTGTTGAAAGATCATGTTCATGATGTAGTAGCTGGGGGTTCCAACTACAACGGTGTCGCCGGGCTGAAGCAGCAAATTTGCCGTTATAAAAAGGCTCATTTCTGTTCCCCTTGTAAGCAGGATATTGTCCGGTGAAACATGCAATCCGCGTGTGAGATTCAGAAAATTGGCCAGTTGCTTGCGGAAATACAGATTGCTTTCGGCCTGCTGGTATCCCAGGTGTCGCCGGTTGATTTTGCGTTTCAGGCTGGTGTTGTAATACCTGCTCAACTGATCCAGCGGTGTTAGCCGGTAATCCGGCAGACCATCATTCAGGTGGAGTCGGGCTTTGCTGCATCCAATTGGGTTATCCAGCAGGCTGGATTTTTTAAACTGAAAGCCGGTAAACGATGGATATTCAATTAATTGAACCGTTTTCCCGGCCTGGAATTTTATCGGCCTGGGGTCTGCTTTTCCAATTATAAAACTGCCTTTATTTGGATGAATTTCCAACCAACCCTGGGCTTCCAGTTCCTGGCAGGCCATAATGATCGTATTCCGATGCACCTGCAACGCTTTTGCGAGGATCCGGGTACCAGGTAAGCGGGTGCCGGCAGGTAGGTAGCGGCGCTGTATGGCATTGATCACCTGGTGCGCGATCTGCAGGTAAACCGGGGTTCCTGAGGATCGGTCCAGCTGAATGATAGACTCAAATGGTATGGTAACCGGACTAGTCATATTCTTAAAACTGGTACAGGTATATAGACCGGCAAGTTACTAGTTTTGTCCGCAAATTGAAATAAAGCAATGGTTTCCAGGAACATATTCATTAAAGCGACAGGCTTATTCACATTAGCAACCGGTTTATTTTCAGAAAGTTATGGTCAGAATAAACAGTCGGATCTAGATCCGGTAACAGTAACCGCTTCCGTAAACCCTATTCAGACTTCTCGTACCGGCAGGAATGTATTTGTAATAAAAGGGGATCGCTTCCTGGAATTGCCGGTTCAATCCGTTGATGAATTGTTACGTTTTTTGCCCGGCATAGAAATGCAGATGCGCGGACCCGCAGGCAGCCAGGGTGATATCGTACTAAGAGGCGGAAGTTTTCAACAAGTGCTGGTATTACTGGATGGGGTTCGCTTGAATGATCCCAATACCGGGCATTTTTCCGGTTATATCCCCCTGGCCCCGGCGGAAATCGATCGAATTGAGATTTTAAAAGGAGCAGGCTCCGCCATTTATGGAGCTGAAGCGGTGGGAGGAGTTATTCATATCATCACAAAAACCTATGCAAGCAAGGCGGATGGAGCAGACACGCTTGCCATACAGGCACAGGCTGCCATTGGAGAATATCGGTATGGATCGGTGCAGGCGGGGGCATTTTTGCGAAAGGGCCGTACGGCTTTCAGTGCGGGATTGTTATCGAATAACGCAGATGGACAACCGCAAAGAGGAACAAGAGGATTCTTTCACAATAATACGGTATCCGTATCGGCCAGTCAGTGGTTGAATGACCAGTGGAAAATTAGCGCCAGAGCAGCTTTTGACCATCGTGATTTTGGTGCGCAAAACTTCTATACCACTTTTGCATCGGATACGGCAACTGAAAAAATCAAAAGCTGGTGGTCACAGGTGCAGGCGCAGCGTGTGGGTAAGCGGGATCGCCTGGTGCTGGACCTGGGTTACAAACACCTGGTGGATCAATTCGCGTTTAATAATAGTTCGGTGGCAAACCGAAGTGTGAGCGAGCTCGTGCAGGCACAGGTTCGGGACGAGATCCGTTTTACGGAAAAGACAGAACTAACGGTCGGCTGGCAGTTTATCAGTAAAAAAATTGCTTCCAATGACAGGGGTAATCATACGGTTTTACAGAGTGGAGCATTTGTTGTGTTGAATCAGCAGTTAGGGGATAAATGGACTGTGAGTCCGGCACTTCGACTAGAATGGAATGAGCGCTCAGATGCGGAACTTATTCCGCAATTAAATATTTCTTATCACAGCGGGAACTGGCAATTGCGGGGAAGTGGGGGCAAAACAATTCGTGATGCTGACTTTACCGAACGCTTTAATAATTACAACCGCGCCCTGGTTACAGGCGGGCGGATTGGTAATCCGGGTCTGAATCCGGAACGATCCTGGAGTTATGAGCTGGGTGCAGATTATTTTTTCAACAGTCGCTTCAAACTGGCAGCTACTTATTTCCAGCGCTTTCATGAACAGTTGATTGACTGGACAAATACGCCCTATGCGGAGATGCCACGCAAGGAAAATTTATCCCCCACCGGTTCCTATGCATTGGCTAAAAATATTGCCCGTGTGAATACCAAAGGGGTGGAATTGGATGGACAATTTCAGCAACGGTTTAGTGAACACCAGGAACTCTGGGTAAACGCCGGACTAACCTGGATTGAATCCCGGAGCAATGAATCCACCCCTTCTCTTTATTTGTCTTCGCATGCGCGCTGGCTAATGAATATGAATGCACAATACCGGGTAGGAAGATTTTCCATGAGCCTGGGTGCCTTGTATAAATACCGGCTGGCACAGGAGGCTCCTGCAATTGGTGCGGCGTTAAACCAGGATTATTTCCTGCTAAACGCCAAACTGCAGGCAGCAGTATGGCAACAGAAACTTCGTGTATTCATCCAGGTAGATAATCTAACGGATGTCTCCTACCAGGATTTATTAGGTTCGGTTATGCCTGGCCGTTGGGTAATGGGTGGACTCAGTTTCAGACTCTGATCCACTAAGCATCTTTTGGATGTTGCTTGGGAGCTTCTTTTTTTGCAGGTCTGGTTGGCTTATCCAGATCAATCACTTTGATTACGGTCCGGATAATGTCAATCACGACCGGCGCACCAATTCCAAGTCGTTGTGCGTTGGTATTGGCCGGAACAATAGAAATGCTGGTTGGGTCAAATAAGATAAAATTGATCAAATTTTCTCCATCCTGGGTAGTTTCAGGAACATATACCTGTATGGTAGTTTTTTTATACCCATCCGGATAATAGCGGACATAATATCCTTCTGTATGTTGATACCATTGGTTCAGTTTGAATTCAGGATTGTGCATCTGCGAAAGTGTGCGGGGTACTGCAATGCGCTCATACGCCTCATACGAATTCACACCCGTATTGAAAATGTTCTGAATGTCTCCCAGTGTTCCACCTGAGGGCATAACTGCAGCAACCGTTTTTACGATCCCCATTACGCCGCCATTCAGTTCAAAGAGCTGTTTGGAATTTAGTAATCTTCGACCGGTGTATTGAACGGGTGTAGGAAGTTTGCTGAATTCGGTTCTGCTAACCACACCCCATAACAAAAGCTGAATATTCCTCTGATCTAGATCGTTAGCGGTTTGTGAATTTTTTAAAATGGTCTCGATAATTTCTTTGCGGGGATGATTCAGGGGAGCCTGGAAGTAGGCATCACGGGGTGTTGGATCGGGTGTGCCGGGCTGCAAACAATAGGATTTAAACTCCGCGGTATACAATCCCGGCTTTAAAACAAAACTGCCATTTTCGGTCTGGGGTTGCTCCACCATGGATAAAGATGCAGTGTCCTGCAATTCAAGGGTTTGCACGGAATACTGTGGTTCCATGGAAGTACTTGTAGTGACCGTTTTACGGGAGCTGCAGGCCATGAAAACCAGGTTGAAAAGAATGCAGGAGAGTACTAATCTTATCATGGTACAGACTCATTGGTTACCCTTATAACGAAATTTTCCGGGAGTCAGGTATATTACCGCTCTTCCAATTTTCCTGCTGGCAATGAAAGGAGCAGATAATTTTGATAGTATATGAGACCGGGATCATTGCTAACCATTTTCTTTTTGACTTTTTCATTGTTTTTGCAAGCCGGGACTATGGTCTATGACTATCCCCCTATCCAGGTAACTGTTTTCAATGAAAAGAAGGAACCTCTCGATTTTGTCAGTGTTCGTATTCTGCAAAAGGCTGATTCCGGCAGGGTGTTCAGTACGGTCAGCGATTCCACCGGTAATCTTGCCCTTCCGGATCTTAAACCGGGAGATTACCTGCTTTGTGTTAGTCGCGTTGACTATGAACCCGCCTGCCAGGATCTTATCATTTCTGCCAATAACACAAACACTACTCCACAGATACTTACTATAATACTGCATGCTTCCACACAATTAAGCACCGTAACTGTTACTGCTAAAAAACCTCCGGTTCAGTTTCTTTCTGACCGTACCGTGATCCGTGTAGATGCGAGTATCAACAATGCAGGTACTACTGCATTGGAAGTACTTGAACGTTCGCCCGGCATTACACTCGATAAGGATGGAAATATCAGTTTAAAAGGCCGCGACCAGGTACTGGTAATGATTGATAATAAACCCAGCTATCTGACAGGGGCCGAATTGAACGCTCTGCTGCAGGGAATGAGTAGTAATGACATTGAAACGATTGAGCTTATCGACAATCCGCCTGCCCGATACGATGCGGCAGGAAATGGTGGAATCATCAATATCAGATTGAAGAAAAACCGGCAGCGCGGTTTCAACGGCAACCTCAGTTTGTCGGGTGCACAGGGGATTTATCCAAAATCGAATAATGCCCTTTCGCTCAATTACTACAGTGGAAAAGTCAATCTGTATACTAATTACAGCATGACCATTAATCAGAATCTGCTGGATATGTACGCATTCCGCAGCTATTATGCGGATGATGATAAAACGCTACTGTCAACCCTGGAACAACCAACTTTTATCCAGTCGACCGCAAAGAACCATACGCTTAGAACCGGCATGGATTATACCCTGAATAAAAAAACATCGCTTGGTATTGCATTGGCAGGAACACAAATCGACCGAAACGGTACGGGCAGGGGTGAAGCGAGCTGGAAATCCGCCAACAACCTGCCGGATTCACTGATCCGTACCCGCAATTCCAATAGTACGGATTGGAAAAATGCTTCAATTAACCTAAACCTCCGTCATCAGTTTTCCGCCAAACAGGAACTTACCGCGGATCTCGACTGGCTGGGTTACCAGATCAAAGGCAGCCAGGGTTTTCAGAACATCCGGAGTGATAACAATTCTTACATGGAATCCTTCCTGGGAGAATTACCCAGCAAGATTAGGATCCTATCCTTTAAAGCGGATCACCAGTTACAACTTCCCAAACAATACAAATTGGAAACTGGAGTAAAATGGGCAGCTACTTCCACTAATAACAAAGCTGCTTACACCATCAATCAGGGCGGTGGCTGGGAAGAGGATCTTGGCAAAAGCAATCAATTCCTTTATGATGAACAGATACGTGCTGCTTACGCAAGCCTGGAGCGAAAGATCAATCGCTGGTGGTACCAGGTAGGGCTCCGATATGAACATACTTCTTTTGATGCACATCAGTTAGGCAATGCGGTTATTAAAGATTCTGCTTTTTCCAATCAATATGGAAGTTTGTTTCCCAGTCTGCAGGCCAGTGTAGAGCTTGATTCACTTAATGAACTCAGTTTAACCATGAATAAACGGATTGACCGGCCTCCTTATCAGCAACTAAATCCGTTTGTATTCATCATAAACAAATACACGTATCAGAAAGGGAACCCGTTGATGAAACCGCAGTTCACCTATACAGTTGAATTATCACATCGCTATAAAAACCTGTTGAGTACAAGTGTTTCGTATAGTGATACCCGTGATTATTTTTCACAAATCTTTTTATCTGATAGCACTGGTACGTTTTATTATTCAGAAGGAAATCTGGGAAGAAGAAAAATTCTGGGCCTTTCAGTTTCATTCAGTGAGCAATTGTTGCCATTCTGGAATTTCAGTTCACAAGCTGATCTTCAACATAAGAAGTTAAAAGGGTTTGTCTGGAAGCCATTGGAAGCAAGCATTACACAAATAAGCATTTCAATCAATAACCAGTTTAAACTCGGCAAGGGTTGGGCAATGGAAGCTTCGGGGTTCTGGATCAGTCGCAGCCAGGCCGATATACAGGAAGTGGTGGAGCCAACCGGGCAAGTTGGAGTGGGTATTTCTAAACAGGTACTAAAGAAGAAGGGAAGTCTGAAACTAACGGCACGTGATATTTTCTATACACAGGATATGGAAGGGTTTACCATTTTCAACCAGGCTACTGAGTATTTTCGCCTTCAGCGCGATACACGTGTAATTAATCTGGCCTTCACCTGGCGATTCGGCAAGCAAACTAAAACAACACCCCGCCGCACAAATAAAGTGGATGAAGCGGATCGGGTAAGTGGATAAAAAAAGAGCCGGTGGTTAGCCGGCTCTTTTTTTAGTTGCGTTTCTTTTTTCTTGCTTTCTTTTTCGATGGCTTGGCTGGCTCTTCTTTTTTACTCAAATCTTTGACACGGATATTCCGGAAGAACAGTGTATCTCCATGTCCGAGAAAACCGATATGCCCTGTTGTGCGTTTTAGACCAGGATGCTCCCGCTTATCTACTGTGCCATTGGCAGAAGCTGCGGCAAGATCACCTTCCGTAATAACGGTACCGTTCAGGGTCACTTTGATTTTATTGCCGATCAGTTCGATTTCCTGCTGGTTCCATTCACCTACAGGTTTCAGGTAACCGCGTTTGGCAGCTAATACACCGTATACAGAACCATGGTACTGGTAAACCTGCAGATTTTTATAGATATCAGCATCATTATCCAGGATCTGAATTTCCATTCCTTCATAAGCGGCGTCTCCTTCAAGTGGAGCACGTACGCCTACCCCGTTGTTGGCACCAGGGGTTAATTTAAATTCGAAACGGAAAACAAAATCGCCGTACTCATCTTTGGTGAAGAGGTTGCCATGTCCGCCTCTTTTCGGGTATACGGCAATATTACCATCTTCAATAATGTAGGCGGATTTGTTACCAACCCATTCGTGCAGGCTGGTACCATCGAACAGTACTTTAAATCCTTCCGCTTTCTCAGCTTCACTGAGCTCAAAAGGCTCTGGAGTTTTAATTTCCCGGATAAGTACATCACGATAGGCAACATAGGTTCCATGTGCCTGTAATTCGATCTGCTCTTCGCGGAACAGGGGCAGATTGCGATCCCAGTAATTTTCCAGGGGAACTTTGTCAACCACCAGTTTGCCGTTGAGATAAACGGTAACCATATCGCCTTCCATGAGGATGCGGAACTGGTTCCAATCTCCTATTGCATTGTCAGCCACTTGAGTTGGCTTACTTGGGTTTTTTTGGTTATTGTAAAGTCCTCCTGATCCTACCTGTGCACCTACATCTCTGCGGGCAGTATCCCAGATCTGAACCTGTGGAGTACCACGCAGGTAAATCCCGGCATCGCCATCTTTGGTAATCTTCCAGTCGACGAATAGTTCAAAGTCGCGGTATTTTTTATCAGTACATAGATTATCTCCATGACCGTTAAATACCAGCAACCCGTCTTTTACTGACCAGCCTTCCCGCATTTTTGCATTGGCTTTGTCCTGCTCACGAGCAAGGGTGATAACATCCATTTGAGCGCGACTGATAGGATTTCCAACCAATCCTTTCCATCCAGTAAGATCGCGCCCATTGAAAAGGGGGGCGAAATCACCTTCTTTGGGCAAGCTGGCGAGATGTTTTCTTACGGCAGCTTTCAGGTAATCGCTTTCATTGCCGGAAACAGTGGCGATAGCTTTCTCCAGCATCTGATGAACCTGCGCGCCTTTCAACTGACCGTTATTCAGGCAGGCATTCATCACTGCATTGGCTGCAGCGTTTTTCAGGGAGGGATCGTCCATGAAACTGGCTGTATATAACAGTGCCGGATAGGTGCTGATATTCCCCAATTGGCTGATAAGTGCTGCCTTTTGTTTATTATCCGCTTTGGGCAGGAGGTCGCGGATCATCAAGTATTTGTTTTCAGCGGGTTGATTACTGCTGCGTAATTGCTGTATAAATGCTGCAATCAATGATTTGCTAAGTTCCGGCGTTTGTTCTGAATTGGCCAGGCGGAAAACGGAAGCAAGCGCTTCGCCATCTTTCCATCCGCCGAGAGCATCCGCCATTTTTATGCGTGACTCAGCACTGGCCGCATTAAATCCGCCAAGCACCTCCTGTTCAAATGCTTTGCCACCAAGAGAAGCCATTACCCGGTAATAGTTGGACTGCTTATTGGCTGGCAGAGAGCGGTATACATTCAATAGCTGGTTGGTTTGAAGGGTTGGATTTTTGATTCCCTTCAATGCGCTGATCACAATATCCTGACGGTTTTTAAGGTCCTGATCAGAAGGGCCATTCGCCAATAAGGGGAACAGGCTTTCGAGTTGATCCGGGATAACCATTTTTGAAAGCGCCTGAGCAGCTGCTTCTTTCAATTGTTTATCGGAACTGCTCAGGTAAGGCAAAACCATTGGCACCTGTGAAGCAGCGGCACGTTCTCCCAGCACATTGATGCTGGCAATTTTTCCTTCTGTTCCGCTATTTGCAAGTGCGGCGGATGCAATTTCAATAGTGGAAGCTCGTTCCCCCAGCAAAAGGGCTTTTTGAATACCCATTGCTTCCTGCAAATTGGAAGATTTAAGGAGGTTCCCTAAAACAGGCAGTGCTTTGGAACCGGCCAGTTGAACGGCGGCATTCATCACGGATGAACGAATTGCCGGATCTTTTGAATCCAGTAATTGAAGCGCCATTGGTGCAGCTGCTTCGATGTTTTTAGAGGCCAGCAGGTTAACCAGCTCTGTTTTTGCTGCAGGATTCAGACTGCCTGCTGCTTTTATCCAGGCTGGAGCAGATTCCCTGGTAATATAAGGAGCAGCAAATTGGAGAGCCGACTGGCGATAGGCGGCATTTTTATCCTTTAAAGCGCCCTGTAGTAAAGGGATAGCTGCTTCTCCCTGGAGGTTACTGATCAGCTTGAGCAATGCGATTCGGGTAGCAGTCTGTTCTGGTTTGGTCAGGCTATTCATGAGGCTGCCTGCTTTTTTTACCGTGGCAGCTTTATTAGCTGTCTGTTGTCCAAGTAATTCCAGGTAGGCAGCGGTTGCCTCACTATTATCGAAACGGTATCCAGCCTGTTTTGCTGCAGCTGCCAGCATGTTTTCCGCGGCAGGTGATCCGATGGATGCAAGTGCATAATAAGCAGCATTTTTCAATGGACCATCTGCTGATTTGGCGATAGCAAGAATATCGGCCGTGGCAGGTTGATACTTTGCATATCCGAGTGACTGAACCAGGTAGAGTTTACTGTTTCCTTCAGCTGATTTCAGCGCTTCGTGTAAGGATGATAGTGATTCCTTGGTGTTTATGGTTGCCAATACACGGCTCGCGGCATCTGATAAGCGGTCTTTGGAGAGAAAGGGTTGCACATATAAGATAGCATCGTTTTTCCCAACCTGCTCCAGTTGTGCCAATAAAAATTGCTGAACAACCGGATCAGTTACCTGTGAGAGCACTTGTCCGTAAGCGTTAGTAGCCATAGAACGCCAGGCTTCTTTTCCTGTTTGTGTAGCATAAAAACTGAAGCCGGAGATGGCAAAATGCTGGCGGCTTTTATCGCCGCCACCTTCAAGTTGTTTGATTAGTTCTATCAGACCTTTTTCGCCCAGGTCGGCAACAGCCATGGCGTTATTGATCAGGTCGGTTGAATCGGCTGCAGGTGTTTTGGCCAGCAGATCTGCGATCTTGGTTGGTATGGTTCGGTTCTCATCGGTTTGGGCAAAGCTGTTATGGGAGGTAACAGCCAGCGCACCCGCCAGGATAAGAGAAAGATATGTTGGTTTCATAATTTGTTTGTCGGTTAATTGAATTAGATAGACCAGGGGCCGCGCATTGGCGGATTCATCAAGCGGTTTGCTCCTTCATCGTTGATAAAGACTTGTTGTACCGGGTCGAAATGCAGGGAGCGACCCAATTGCAGGGCGATCTTCCCGATATTCACAATGGTACAGGAGCGGTGACCATTCTGTTCGTTCAAAGCAAATTTTTTCCTGCCTTTAACGGCTTCTACGAAATCGGTGACCACCGGTGCGGGGTCAGGAAATTCTGCCAGTTTACGTTCGATATCGGGGATGGTACACTGAAAACCTTTGTAAAGTTTACCCTTTGGTCCTTCGATGTAGGCAGCATCTGTCATGCTGCCATCGCCATCCAGAATAATCTGGCAGCCATCTTCGTAGGTATAGGTTATTTTGCGCCAGGTGCCTACGGCATCATCGTGTTGTTGCGGAGCATCTACTGCCACATGAACCGGTGAATCATTGTCTTTGCCCAGGAAATATTGAATCGGGTCAAGATAATGCTGGCCCATATCACCAAGTCCGCCGCCATCGTAATCCCAGTAACCCCGGAAAGTGGTATGTACCCGGTGTGTGCTGTAGGGCTTATAAGGGGCAGGACCGAGCCACATTTCATAATCCAGTTCCTGCGGAACAGGTTCAACGGGCAGATCGGTTTTACCCACCCAATAAAATTTCCAGTCGAACCCGGTATGTCTACTAACGGTCACCTTCAGGGGCCAACCAAGCAGGCCGGAATCCACGAGTTTTTTAATGGGCTTCACGGTGGTATTCATACCATAGAAATTATCACTGAACCGGAACCAGGTATTGAGCCGGAAGATGCGGCCATGTTGCTGAACCGCTTCTACTACCCGTTTGCCTTCGCCAATAGTGCGGGTCATGGGTTTTTCACACCAGATATCTTTTCCTGCTTTGGCAGCATCTGCGGCCATGATACCATGCCAGTGTGGGGGTGTTGCTATATGAACAATATCTACTTCTGGCAAATTGATAAGTTCCCGGTAATCGCGGAAGGTTTTTACTCCGTTTCCACCTCCGAGTGCCTGAAGGGCCAGTTGGATATGACGGGTATCAACATCACAAATGGCAACGGTGCGTGTGCCGGCATATTCAAAATGCCCGCGTCCCATGGCGCCTACGCCAATCACCCCTTTTGTCAGGGTGTCACTGGGAGCTAAATAACCTCTACCTAATACATGCCGGGGAACAATTGTAAATGCGGCAATCGTTCCGACTGCGTTTCGAAGGAAACGTCGCCGGGAGTTTCTCTGTTGGCTTGACATAATGCTGGAATGATTTTGCGGGATTAAGTTACGGTTTTTAGAGGTCTGACTGTTCGGTGAATCAGATATGAAAAGCAGGCTTTAACAAGAGTGGCGTCTAAAAGGGTAAAAATCAGGAAACCTGGAACCGGATACGGGGATAAATTGGAGGAAAGGAAGAGGGAGGAAGGGAGGATGGAGGAAAGGAAGATGGGGAAGGGAGGAAAATCAAAAAACATGAAAATGCGGAAGATACTGGTTGCTGGAATTATTTCGGTTGGACTTTCCTGTATCGGAATGGACAGTGTTGCACAACCGTTGCCGGCACATAACCTGCGCTTCGATTCCCTGGCTGGACGCTGGGATGAAGGAATTCCACTTGGGAATGGATTGCTGGGTGCACTAATCTGGCAGAAAGAAGGTAGGTTACGCTTCTCCCTTGACCGGGCAGACCTTTGGGATCAACGACCCATGAAAGGATTGCATCGTCCGGAGTTTTCCTATAACTGGGTGTTTGGGCAGGTGATTCAGCAGGATTACGCACCTGTTCAGCGTTATTTTGATCATCCTTATGACCGTGAGCCTGCGCCCACAAAAATTCCGGGGGCAGCGCTTGAATTTGAAATTCAAAAGTTGGGTAAGGTAAATTCGGTTGAACTGGACATTAAGAATGCTGAGTGTAAGGTGCAATGGCAATCCGGTGCCCTTCTTCAGACCCTTGTGCATGCCAGTTTACCGATTGGGTTTTTTCGGTTAGAGGGAGTTGGGCCTGAAATGATTCCCGAGTTGCTCGCACCTCGTTACCAGGGTGCTGTTACCAACACAGGTGATCCGGTTGGAGGTGATGATCTATCCCGATTGGGGTATAAACAGGGTGTGATTACCCGAACCGCAAATAGCATGCTGTATGAGCAGGAAGGATGGGGCGGCTTTCGCTATCGGGTTTATGTTAAATGGAAACAGCGTGGTAAACGTAAGCTGGAAGGAGTCTATACCATTGAATCTTTTCCATTGAAGCAAAGCGGTAACAAAACATCCCTACTGGCGCGTAAATCACCACAGCAGATTGCTGATTCACTTTTGAATGCAGGATACTCAAGAGCACGTCAGGCGCATCTTGGCTGGTGGAAAACCTTCTGGTCGAAGTCGTCACTTCGTGTACCCGACCCTGTTATAGAAAAACAATGGTACCTGGAACAGTATAAATTCGGATCGGCGGCCCGTGAAAATACTCCCCCGATTTCGCTGCAGGCGGTTTGGACAGCAGACAATGGCCGTATTCCACCATGGAAGGGTGATTATCACCACGATTTGAATACCCAATTGAGTTACTGGCCTTCCTATACGGCCAATCACCTGGAGGAGGCAATGGGATATCTTAATCACCTGGATGAGAATAAACCCAACTACGAACGATATACCCGACTTTATTTTGGTGTGGATGGTTTGGCTGTACCCGGCGTAACCACCCTGAACGGAACCGAAATGGGAGGCTGGATTCAATATAGCTTATCCCCAACCGTTAGTGCCTGGTTGGCGCAGCATTATTATCTGCAATGGAAATATTCGATGGACACTGCATTTCTGCGTGAACGCGCCTATCCATGGGCCAGGGAAGTGGCCCGGTTTATTCGAAATATAACAGTTATAAACGAACGCGGTGACCGACACCTGCCAATCAGCTCTAGTCCGGAGATTAATGACAATTCCCTGGCTGCCTGGTTCCGGCAAACTACCAACTACGATCTGGCCTTAATGAAATATGCTTTACAGACAGCATCAGAAATGGCAAAGGCATTGGGGCTGCAGGCTGAGGCGGAAAAATGGGCTCAGGTGCTTGCAAGCTTTCCGGATTACGCTCTTACCGCTGATAAAGCATTGATGTTTGCCCCTACTATGCCCTATAACCAGAGTCACCGGCATTTTTCGCATTTGATGGCGATTCAGCCATTGGGATTGTTCAAATGGGAAGATGGTGAAACTTCACAGGCAATCATTCGTCAAACAATTGCTGAACTGGATCGTGTTGGACCATCTCAATGGTGCGGCTATTCCTATGCCTGGCTGGCAAACCTGAAAGCCTGGGCAAGGGATGGGGAAGGTGCAAGGAAGGCACTGGATGTTTTTGCCAGCGCTTTTTGTTCTGTGAACAGCTTTCATTTAAATGGCGATCAGACAGGTAAAGGATATTCAAGTTTTACTTACCGGCCGTTTACACTGGAAGGAAATTTCGCTTATGCATCCGGGTTACAGGAAATGTTATTGCAGAGTCATGCAGGATATATCAATTTGTTTCCTGCAATCCCTGCCGACTGGTCAAATTGCAGCTTTAAAAACTTCCGAACCCAGGGTGCTTTCCTGGTGGATGCCAGCTCTGAAGACGGTAAGGCTAAGCGGGTACTTATCCGTTCTGAAAAAGGTGGTGAAATACGGGTTTGGCTGGGAGAAGGATCCTGGACAATCCGACAACAGAAGTCCTGCGAAACGGATTTGAGTAAGAATGGCTGGCTAACCCTGAAAGCTGAAGTTGGTGGGCTGGTTGAACTATCCAGGAATGGAACTATTCCGTAACTTTCAAACAGGATGCCGCTATTTGATTTTCATATTCACCCATCACTCAAAGAATTATTATCTCCGGCTTCGGCTGCATTGACTCCCTGGAGTAAGAAAGAAGCAAAACTTTCCATCGGGAAACTATTCGGACAGGAAACTCAAATCGGCATTAATGCTTTGTTTAATCATGCGTTGAATTCCCAGGCAAATCTAACGCAGCTTCAAAAAGCAGGCATTAACCTGGCAGGTATTGTGTTGTACGCAATAGAAAAAAACATTGCGGAAGGAGTGTTATCCAGGAAAGTGGCCAGTAAAGGAAAGATCAAATTGTTGGATCCTGCTACTTTAAAATTGATTCTTCAATCCCCTTCGTATTATTCCTGGTTATGTAAGAATATGGATTCATTGCTGAAAAATGCTGTGAGTCCGGATGGCAAGTCGCGTTTCCGGTTTATTAATTCCATGACTGAGTACGATCAATCAGCTACTAATGTTATTCACGGTATATGCCTGGTGGAGGGTATCCATTGTTTTATGGATGACCCGGAATCGCCGGATGCGGAGCAGGCTTTTTACCGAAACATGGACGACTTTCAGAACAGGTATCAGACAAGAATTGTGGCCATCAACCTGGCGCATATGCAGTCGGTCCCGTTTTGCAATCATGCTTTTGGGATCCAATTTATAGAGGATGCATTGTTTTATCCGAAGGGGGCTGGTATAACGGATTCGGGTACCCGGATTATTAAGGAACTGTATAGTAGAAATATTTTGCCTGACCTTAAGCATCTAAGTTTTGTTTCCCGAAAGCAGCTTATTCAATTGCATAAAACAGAATTTCAGGCTTATCCATTGCTTTGCACGCATGCAGGTTTTGCAGGAGTGAGTATGCGAAACCGGTCTGCACAGTTGTATGAAAAACCGGTACGGCGGCAGGGTGTATGGGAAATCAGACATGTCAAGAGAAGAGGGCACCTGGCACAGTCGGCTTTTAATCACAGTAGTATTAATTTATACGATGAAGAAATAGTGGACATTTTACGATCTGTAGGACTGATCGGATTATCCCTGGACCAGCGGATTCTTGGGTTTCCTGCTGATAACATCGGGTACCAATGGAATATATTACCAACAGATCTGGAATATATTTCGGAAGCGGAAGCGGCTGAATTTTTTCATCCGTTTGCGGATCCTGCGGATGTATCCATTATAAAAGATCCTGATTCGGCATTAACAGGTGATGAGGTGCTGGAACAGGAGCCTGTAACGAATGAAGTACATTATTCTTATTTTCTGAATCAACTGATACATTTTCTGAGAGTTGCAAAGCAGGCGCGTTTTCCGTTGGATAAAGCCATCCGGCAAATTTGTATTGGATCCGATTTTGATGGTCTTATCAATCCAATTGATTGTTGCAATAACGCAACGGAATTACCTGCTTTCCGGACTGAAATCCATCACCGGTTGAAACGGGGAAAAAAAATTTGGGAGCAGGCGGGTATTTCCAAATCCGAAGTGGATCTGGATGGGCTGGTAGAAGGATTGTTTTATGAGAATGCAGTAAGGTTTTTGCGGAAATGGATGTGACTATTTCCTATTATTGTAATCTTTTTATAAACCTTAGTCTGTATGAAAATTCGGAATCGGATCTTTCCCTTATGTTTCTTTTTATTTTGTCTCTTGGGCCTTTCCAGCTGTTTGAATTCTAAAAGAATTGACAAATTTGTAACCAAACATTACGAAACAACGCCTCCGCCAAAAAAAGTAAAACCGGTTGAAAATATTATCATCAGTTCACCGCTTTCTATTGCAGGTCCCCAATCCGTAACAACCGGCAAAACCTACAATTGGCTGCCTTTGATTGTATACATTGAATTTCATTATGCGATGACCTGTACCCTTAACCCGGAACATGCAATAACGGTCTATTCAAATTCAATCCATAAATATGCTGCCAAAAAACTGAGCAAAAATTTGGGTAATAAACAGTTGAAGCTATCCATTGAAAAAATACCGCAGCAGTTTCAGGTACTGGATGAAGGGCATATGATATTCATTGGTTTAGCAGTTGCCTGGGATAAAATAACGATTGGTTCCATTGATAAAACGCTGGAGGTACGTTACCAGTTGCTGGAGAATGGCGTGGAAATCAGTTCAGGTACGTTAAGCGAATCCATGCCCGATTATATGGTACGGGTAAAACCAACTGTTAAACAGCAGGATATCGCCGAGTATTTCAGTAATTATGAAAAAAACATTACCATTCTAAGTCAGCGTATGGCTGATCAGCTCGAACGTGAACTGCAGTTGGTTAATCAATAACATAAATTTACAGGGTGAACCACTTCCGTAATATACTTCCGAATGGAAGCAAACCCGACCGGATTGTAAACCTCAATGGAAAACCATTTTTGTTTTTCAGTGGAACAGCCTACCTGGGTATGAATGCGAATCCGGAGTTTTCCCGGTTGATTGAAGAAGGAATGCGGATCTATGGGTCTAATTATGGCAGTTCCAGGTCTGGAAATTTCACCATCCCGGTGTATGAGGAGGCTGAGACTGCCATGGCCAAGCGTTTTAAAGCGGAGGCGGCACTGACTGTTTCTTCCGGCTTTATGTCTGCTCAACTGGTGATTCGGTATTTTGAAGAAAAAGCGGTATTTCTATATGCCCCGGATTGTCATCCCGCTTTATTTAGAAAGCAGGCGGATGGGAAAACCGGCGACTACCATAACTGGATAACCGAACTGCCAGAACTGTTGCTGCAGGTTCCTGATGAAAATGTTGTAATCCTTACCAATTCGATTGATCCGTTGAAGGTAAAATCGTATGATTTTTCCTGGATTAGTCAGCTACCAATAAACAAAAAAATTACAGTTATCATCGATGATTCCCATGGATTAGGAATCCTGGGAGAATCGGGTGAAGGAGTCTCCGGATTTCTGCCAGAGAACCCTTCCATTGATATCATCATCGTTTCTTCCTTAGCGAAAGCAATGGGTATGTCAGGAGGGGTAATTCTTGCGAATTCCAACCAGCTGTCGGCTTTACGTTCATCGCCTTTTTTTACAGCTGCATCCCCTATGGCTCCTGCCTTCCTGCATGCTTACCTTCATGCTCAAGAATTTTATGAGATGGAAAGAGTTGCCCTATTCCGAAATATCCATCAACTTCAGCAAGGTTTATTTTCGCTTACTACTCTACGTTATATCCCAAATTACCCGGTAATTTTTAGCAATAATAATCAGCTAGCTGCCAACCTATATGAGCATCAAATACTGATCAGCAGTTTTGCGTATCCCGGTCCGGATGATGATAAGATCACCCGGATCATAGTGAGTAGTCGCCATACAGAAGAGGATATAAATTATTTGCTTGAAAAACTGTATATCTGAGAAATGATCTTAATTGTCTGGACAGGATAGTGAAAATTTGATAAGACCTGGAGAAATTTACATAGTGCACCTGTTCTTAAAACATGTAACTTATAGCTATGAAACAATCTTCTCTGTTTTTTACGCTGTTATGCGTATTGTTTTCTATTCAGGTAACTGCACAAACTGTAAAAGAAGTAGATATCTGCATTTATGGCGGAAGTTCTGCTGGTGTGATGGCAGCGTATACGGCAAAAAAAATGGGGAAAACAGTTTTGCTCATTGAACCCGGGAAGCGATTGGGTGGTCTTACAAGCGGAGGCCTTGGCTTTACTGATATCGGCAATAAATTTGCCATAAGTGGATTGGCGCTGGATTATTACAGACGACTGGGAAAACACTATGGAACTTTTGAGTCCTGGATATTTGAACCGGGCGTTGCGGAATCGCTTTTTAAGGAGTATATCGCTAAAGCAAAAGTGGAGGTATGGTATGAAAGAGGATTGATCAGTCTTACCAAAGATAAAGGAGCGATTTCAGAAATCTCCGTTCGGCATCCCTTCGATCAATCAACTCGTATACAGAAGGTGAAAGCCAAAGTTTACCTCGATTGTAGTTATGAAGGCGATCTGCTAGCCAAAGCAGGCGTATCCTATACCATTGGTCGCGAAGCCAATAGCCAGTACGGTGAAACATATAATGGAGTGCAGGTTGAAAAATACCACCAGTTTCCGGATGGGATTGATCCCTATAAAACACCGGGTGATCCTTCCAGTGGCTTGTTATGGGGTATTAGTGCGGAGCCACTGCAGCCCATCGGTTCCGGAGATAAAAAAGTTCAAGCCTATAATTTCAGAATCTGTCTCACGAATAATCCCGCAAATAGACTGCCCATCGATAAGCCGGTTGATTATCACCCCCACCGATACGAATTATTACTTCGTTATCTCAATCATGGACAACCGAAAACGCTTCGGCAGATTCTCAAGATGGATCTTATGCCCAACCAGAAAACCGATATCAACAACAATGGTCCTTTTTCAACCGATATGATTGGAGAGAATTATGACTATCCGGAGGCGAGTTTTGAACAAAGAAGATCGATCATTCAGAAACATATCGACTACACCAAGGGTTTGCTCTATTTCATTGGGAATGATCCGCGTGTACCTGAATCCATCCGGCAAGAAATGCTTACCTGGGGTTATCCCAAAGATGAATATGTGGAAAGCGGTCATTGGTCGCCACAACTCTATGTACGCGAAGCGCGTCGGATGGTAGGTGAATACGTGATGACGCAGGCAAACTGCGAAGGTAAAGAAGTGGTAACGGATGGCGTAGGTATGGCGGCCTATACGATGGACTCTCACAACACACAGCGACTCATAATCAATGGCATGGTAAAGAATGAAGGAGATGTGCAGGTGGGAGGTTTTGGCCCCTATCCGATCAGCTATCGTTCGCTGATTCCCAAAAAATCGGAATGTACCAACCTCCTGGTGCCGATCTGTTTGAGTGCCAGTCATATTGCCTATGGTTCTATCCGGATGGAACCAGTGTTTATGGTACTCGGACAATCAAGCGCTGTGGCAGCCAGCCTCGCCATTGATCAAAAAAAGGCAGTGCAGGATATTGATGTGAAAAAATTGCAACTGGAATTAAAAAACAATCCGCTTGCAGATGGATCCACTCCTGAAATTATTCTGGATAATGCAGATATTACTGCTGTTGCGATAAACGGTAACTGGAAAAAAATGCGGCATGGCTATGGTCCTGATTACCTGCTGGCAGAGCAGCCGACTTCTACTGATCAGGTTGTTTTCCAACCCGCCATCAAAATCGCAGGTGAGTATTCAGTTTATGTCTATGTAATGCCGAGATACCCCAACCTGGCATCCCGTTACCAGGTGAAGGTTCAGGACGAACAAAAAGAACACCTGGTAATACTTGACCGGGAGCAAATGCAGGTAAGTGGTCAAACCTCCGGCGGGTGGAAATTGATTGGAACCTTTCAATTGGGTAAAAATGCCCGGATATCCATTGGTTCAGCCGGTGAACAAGGGGTAATCATTGCTGATGCGGTATTGGTGAAACCCTCTTTTTAGATTAATATGTATTACATAATGCATATATTTAGGAATGAAATTTTTCATTCTCAGTGTTGGATTGTTGTTGAGCGGATCGGTTTTCGGGCAGCTTCAGCTGGCGGATTGTTTTGCAAACCATATGGTTATTCAGCGGTCAAAACCATTCTCTATATGGGGAAAGGCTGTTCCGGGACTGCAGTTGAAGCTTCAGTTTAATGGGTTTAAGGGAACAACCACTGTACAGCAGGATTCCAGCTGGAAAGTGGATTTGCCTTCCATGCCAGCAAACAGCAAAGCCACCACCATGTTTATAAAGGCTGGGAAGGATAGCGTTCGCTTAATCAATATACTCGTTGGTGATGTCTGGATTTGCACCGGGCAATCTAATATGGAATGGGCATTCTCAAGAGAGGAGTTTGCCAAAAAAGAAACGCCGGATGCCAATCAGCCGTTCATCCGGCTATACAATACGCGCTTTATCGGGAAATACATTTATGGAGAACCCTATGCTGATTCCCTGACCGACCAATTACAAAGTGGAACATTCTATTCCGGAACCTGGGAGCCCTGCACTAGTGAAACCGTGCAACCTATGTCTGCTGTTGCCTATTATTTTGCCAAGCGGGTAACGCAGCAAACAGGTATACCAATAGGAATCATTAACCTGGCAATTGGTGGCGCCCCGCTTGAAACATTTATAAGTCAGGATGCAATGGTTACGCATCCTGTATTTCAAAAAAAACTAGATGGCAACTGGTTGTACAATTCTTATTTACCAACCTGGATCCGCGAAAGAGGGTTGCAAAACATCGGACATTTACCAACATCCCAAACCAAAACAGGAGAAGGCCCGAATCATGCCTATAAACCAGGTTTTGCCTATGCGGCTGCAATTCCGCAGTTTTCACGCTTACCCATTGCCGGTATATTGCTATATCAGGGTGAAAGTAATTCCCTTGAGCCAGCGCGGGTTTTCGAATATGGGTCCCTGTTAACCCTGATGGTAAAGGATTACAGAGCTGCTTGGAAAGACTCCCGACTACCCTTTTATTGGGTTCAGTTGTCATCCATTGATACGCTGAAATACCAGTCGGCCTATTGGCCTGCATTCCGGAATATTCAGAGGGAGCAACTGGATTCGATCCCTTACAGCGGTATGGCAGTTAGCAGTGATATCGGTCATGCAACCGATGTCCATCCAAGGAATAAACGCAGTGTAGGCTACCGGCTTGCCAATTGGGCATTGCATTATTATTATTGCGATAGACAACAATCTCCATCCGGCCCACTTTTTAAAAATGCAAAACTGAAATCCAACCGGTTGGAACTGTATTTTTCATACAGCGGAAAGGGATTAACAACCAGTGATGATCAGCCGATCAGGGGATTTTCCTTTGACGGAACAACTAATGTAGCAGCGATCCTTAAACGAAAAAAAGTAGTACTACCATTCCAGCATCGCCCAGTTACAGTTTACTACGGCTGGCAGCCATACTCAATTGGTAACCTGGTGAATTCAGAAGGAATGCCCGCTTCCACTTTTACTTTTAAACTTGCGCAGTAATGATACGTTTTGTTTTATGTAATCTGATTTTTGTGGTTACTAGCCTGGTTCGTTTGCGGGCACAGGAAACCGCATTGATTCCATTGCCTGTAACGGTAAACTGGAAACAGGAAAAAGGAACTTTACAAAAGGGTGTTTCAATACGGTATCGGGATAATAAACTCTCCTATGCTGTGCATGAATTACAGGATTTTCTGAATTCGAAAGGGATTATTGCCAGGATCAACACCAGTAATGCACCGGCTGTTTTGATTGAGCTGATTATATCCCCCAGGCTTGAAAAGATCTCTTCCAATGAAGGTTATTATCTAAAAGCAGATGCTAAAAAAATAGAACTCAAAGCCCTCTCTGATACCGGTATTTATAGGGGATTGCAAACATTGAAACAACTACTAGAAACACCACAACAGTTTCAGACCGCTGAAATAACAGATCAGCCCGCTTACCGCTGGCGGGGTTATATGGTGGATGTCGGCCGCAACTATCAGACAATGGAACTGCTGAAAAGACAGATCGACCGGATGGCAGTGTACAAACTCAATACCTTCCATTTTCATGTTACAGAAGACATTGCATGGCGCCTTGAAGTACCTGGTTTTCCTGCTTTAACAGCAGATTCTACCATGCTTAGGGATCCCGGAATGTACTATTCCATTTCAGAAATGAAAGAACTGATCCGGTATTGTGAAGAACGGTATATCCGGTTCGTTCTTGAAATTGATATGCCGGGGCATAGTGCCGCTTTTGAACGTGCAATAGGTGTATCCATGCAAAGCGAAAAAGGCACTCAATACGTGCAGGAAATCCTGCGTACTGTGGCTACCACCCTACCCATAAAGTACATTCATATCGGCGGCGATGAAGTAACAATTACCAACCCCGGTTTTCTGCCGGTAATGACCCGATTGCTGGATTCCTTGGGGATTGAAAGCCTGGGCTGGAGCCCTGGTGGCAACCTGGCCAATACCACCATTCACCAGCTGTGGATGTCAGAAGCTCCAATAATACCCGGCATCCGGTATATAGATTCCCGCCACCTGTATCTCAATCATATGGACCCACATGAAGCTGTAGTTACGCTGTTCCATCGTCAGATAGGTGATCGTACAAAAGCAGACGCTTCCATGCTCGGAGGTATTATCTGTGTCTGGAATGACCGGCGACTCATTAATGAAAATTATCACCTGCTCATAAACGGCGTATATCCATCCATGTTGGCTTTCGCAGAACGTAGCTGGAGAGGTGGAGGTATACTAAAATGGACTGCAGTGATTGGTGAAAAAAACACTAACGAAGCCAATCAGTTCATAGAATTTGAGGGAAGATTGATGAAACATAAAAAGGCCTATTTCCGTAATGAGCCCTTTCCCTATTTCGCCCAGTCCAAACTGGAATGGAGTTTATTCGGCCCTTTTTCAAATAATGGAAATCTGAAGCAAGTATTCGATCCGGAACTTGCCGGATTTTTTTCAAAAGAACCCCAGCCTGCTCTGAACGCAATTGGAGCATCCATTGTATTGCGGCACTGGTGGGCTCCTGCTATAACGGGACATATTCCGGATCCGAAAGAAAATACCACCTGGTATGCAAGAACCCGCATTTTTTCAGAAGTGGAAGGATGGCGAAATTGCTGGATCGGGTTTAATAATTTTTCACGTTCCATGATCACAAGAACACCTGACCTCGGACAGTGGGATGAGCGTAGTTCTGTCCTCTGGTTCAATGGCGATTTGGTGCCTGCCCCCGAATGGAAGCGTTCAGGTAAAACGATCAGTCTTGAAACGCCACTTGAAGACGAAGATTATTATTACCGCACACCTACCCGGCTCTATTTCAAAAAGGGCTGGAACGAAGTGCTGATTAAAGCACCAGTTGGATCTTTTAAAGGCAGTGATTGGCAAAACCCGGTGAAGTGGATGTTTAGTTTTCTGCCGGTGGATTAGTATCTTGTAAGTATGAGGAGTTGGCTATTTCTGACCGGACTGCTTATCCTATCTGCTAAATTATATTCCAAACAGGAAGCTGATTTGCCTGCCATCCGGCAACTCACAACGCAACAGGGCCTGGCTGATAACCGGGTCAAATTCTTCTACCAGGATCATAGCGGACTGATTTGGCTGAATACCAGAAATGGACTCCAGCGCTACGATGGAACCCGATTTTTTACTTTGTCCTACGATCCTCAGGATCCCCTTCGTTCCCTTCCTTCTTCCATTATGAACTTTGGAATTACAGAAGATGCGTACCAGAATATCTGGGCTGTTACCGAACACGAAGGCCCCGTTCGTTTTACTCCCGGTTCCGGAAAACTTCTCAGCTTCGCCCGGCAATTGAAACAGAAAGAGTATAGAAGATCACATACCATTGTGCATACTTCCAGGAAAACGATTTTAATGAGTACAGGAGGAGGCTTGTTGAAGTGGACTCCAGCCGGATTTAAACTCCTGGAAGATCAACGCAAACGGTTACCCATAAGCGATTTCAACAATCTTCGGAATGTACTGGAAGATCCGGATGGAATGATCTGGATTTCTTCGTCGCATGGTTTTTTACAACTAGATACAGCAGGACAATTTTATTCTTCCAACTATAATCCGCTTCAGAAAAAAATCCTGCAACATCAACTGGATATTTCTACGTCCCTCATGGATCGTGATGGATCCATTTGGTTCAGCTGTTGGAATGTAAATGAACAAAAAGGCAGGTCCCTTTACCGGTATGATACCCGAAAGAACCGGCTTGACAGTGTGTGGATGCCCGCTGCAGCAGGGATGCAGGATGATTATTTCAGCATACCCAATACGATGATCCAGGATGCTTCGGGAAATATCTGGATGTCGACCCTGGGTGGACATATTTATGTATTCAATAGCGATATGCAATTGCTGCAGGATTATACTTCTGTATCACTCAATGGAAACCAGCATAAACTGGAATCCATCTCCGCATTATTTGCCGATCGAAATGGTAATATCTGGATTTCATTCGAGCAGGGAGTTTTCATCTGCCGGCCTTCAGCAGCCAGTATCAATTTTTCATTACCCATCCGGTCGTTTAATTTTTCTTTTCAGCATGGGGCCACGCAGCTATTCTCTTCACCATCCGGCTCGATTTTCGTCAACAATCGTTCAAAGGGTTTATACAAATGGGATGTACAAAACAGGGAGCTACAGTATATTCCGCAACAGCTTTATCCCGGTAAATGGGCCAATTATTTGAAATTGCTCTATGCCGACAAACTGGGACTTTATATTAATCCCTGGTTCAGTGATGAAGTGCTGAGGTTTAATGAAAGCCGAAATCAGTTTGAACCCTTCATTCCTCCGGGAAAGCTTAGACTGCTTGATCCAGAGGGAATCAGTACGGATAGTTTCCATGTTTTTACAGGGAAACATGCGATCCACTTGTTTAATAACCAGGGGAATTTTATTGATTCAATTGTTGCTGGTCCGGGTCATACACAAGTAACGGACTGGACGGTTGCGGAAAAATCGGAATTGTTACTAATTGATACCGCAGCAATTATTTACCGTCTGGATCTTCAAAAGCGAAGTTTGGAAATGCTGGTCAGGCTGCCTTTCCGGGGAGGAAGTTATAACATCCTGAAACTGGGTGATAAGCTTTTAGTTGGTACTTTATATGAAGGCCTCAAATTAATAACAAAATCGGGTACTGTAGTACGCAGCTTTAGTACGCATGATGGTTTGCTTTCCAATACTATTTACGAATTGAGCAAGGATTCGCTTGGTAAAAGCTGGATAAAAACACCAAACGGAATAAACTACATTGATAGTGCCAATGGGTTGCACATTTATACCACCATGCTGCATGATAAGCGCTATCATGCCTTCCAGGATGCCTGTTTGGTTGGACAATATGGTGCCGCCTTCCTCATGCGCGATAAAATATTGTATTACCCCTATGTTGAATTGAAAGAACCGGAAAAGATCCCCTTTGTATTTACTCAAATTCAAAAAGGAAATGAGGACAATACCTACCGGTTCGAGTTTGCTGCATTGGATTATACACAACAGGAATCCATTCAATACCGCTATCGGCTGAAACAATCCGATAAAGACTGGATTTACCTGGGGAACCTGGGCAGCCTTGTATTTGATCAACTGCAGCCTGGGTCCTATCAATTGGAAATACAATACCGGCGACTCAATGAAAACTGGCAAGAGAATACGCTGGAACATCTTTTTGTGATTCACCGACCTTTCTGGAAATCCTGGTGGTTTTATACGGTCATGGCAATCCTAGTCCTGGCACCCATTGTTTACAGCATCCGTAAAGAATGGGTTTCTAAAAAAAGAATGGAGCAGTTGCGCTGGCAGTTATCCCGTGATTTACACGATGACATTGGTTCTACCCTTAGTAGTATTGGTATTTACAGCACGCTGCTGGAGTCGAGAGTAAAGGATGAAAAGGGTAAAAGTATCGTACAGGAAATCCGGCAACACACCAGGGATATGGTACAGAATATGTCAGATATTGTGTGGGCTATTCAACCACATAATGAAGAAGCAGAACCACTTATCAGGCGCTTTATTAAATATGCAGAGCCAATTCTGACTTCTGGAAATATCCGCCTGGATGCGGAAGGCGCATTCTCCTGTGTTTCGGTTGAATTAAGCATGTTGCAGAAAAGAAATATCTTTCTCATACTTAAAGAGGCAATGAATAACTGCCTAAAACATGGCAAGGCTACTGTCTTTAAATTAACCTGTTCTGTTTCAAAGAATCATTTCATCGTTGAAGTTGGAGACAATGGTATTGGATTTGATAGCAACGCGCTGTCCAGAAAAAACGGCCTGATTAATATGGCGGAACGAATTAAGGAACTCAGAGGAACGATCCAGGTGGATACGACCCCGGGTGCCGGATGCCGGATCAGGCTGACCATTCCATTACAGCAACTACCTGCATAAATATGCAGGGCTACTGTACAGATATCCTGAATTTATTAGCTTACTGTTATGAGTAGTGAAAAAAGAGAACTGACCATTGTAATTTTTGAAAACAATGAAGCCTATCGCCAAAGCCTGGAAATGTATTTCCAGGAATTTCCGGGCATCCGGGTGGTTGGTTCTTTTGCAGATGGAGCTGATGTGGAAAAACGGGTGCGTGAATCAAATCCTTCATTGATATTAATGGATATTGATATGCCGGTACTGAATGGAATTGATGCTACCACAAAGATTAAAACGCTATTTCCGGAACAACTGATCCTGATACTTACTGTATTTGAGGAAAATGAAAAAGTTTTTGATGCCATCAAGGCCGGGGCGGATGGATACCTTTTAAAGAGTACGCCACCCCATGAAATTGTACAGGCAATGTTTGATACGGTAGCCGGAGGCTCACCAATGACACCGGTAATCGCCCGGAAAATATTGCATGTTTTCGCAAGAGGAACATCCGTCCGGGCAACTCACACTCCCAACGAACTGACAGAAAAGGAAAAACAGGTGCTGCAATCACTGGTTGAGGGCAGAAGTTATAAAATGATTGCCCTGCAACTAGCTATCAGTCTGGATACCGTTCGTTTTCATATTAGGAATATTTATACCAAACTGCACGTAAACAGCGCTACGGAAGCAGTTGCACTTGCCATTCGCAACCGGCTGGTTTAATACCTACCTGCATGATCATGTGTTGCAGGCCTACGGGCTTTGCCTGAATTTTAGGGGAACTATTAAACCATCTTCCATGCGTGTCAAATTGCTTACCCTTTTTACCGCAGTTGCCTGCTGTTTCTCTTTCTGTAGTACAGACCCGAAAACAAGCACCGCTGCGGCTTCGATACAAATAGATTCCCCATCACCGGCTGCTATATCATGTGCTGATTTGCTGACATCAGAAATGGTTGAAACAACCTGCGGAATGAAAGGAATTGTTGAACGTGTAACTTCTGTTGAGCAGTCCGGAAAAAATTGCAACCGATCTTACCGGCTGGGAAAAGGCTGGGGAGATGATATGATATTTATTGTAACTCAAACGCCAGGAAAGGCAGACCTGAGTTATATTAAAAAAGCTTACGCTGATAAGGGAATAGAAGCAGTGAAAGGAATAGGTGATGAAGCCTATACGATGAACTTCAAAGACAAACTTACCGGCCGGCAGGAGCATCAACTGGTTTTTGTAAAGAAAAACCTGTTCATTGAAATCAAGACAAAAGAAAGTGCCAGTTCCAAAACTCCCTGTCCCTGTTACGACCTGGAGAACCTCAAAAAACTGGGAACTGCCATCGCCGCTAAAATCAATTGATCGTGAAAGCGCGAATTGTCTATTTCATTTGTTCTTTTCTAATGGCCTGTGCCAATGAAACGCCAAAAGAAAATGCAACTGAGGAAAATGTTCCTGTGGAAACAAAGGCAGCCTCAGTGGCTGATAATTCGGAACCGGGTTCCGCAATAAAAATAACTGTTCCCACCGGCCAAAGCAATTGGCAGTCGTCAGAAGAAGATCGCCGGTACATAGGCCATATGGAATTGAATAAACTGTATTTCCGATCGGTCAAAGAGTACCAGGAAAAAGGAAAAGAGCGGATGGAAAATATCTACCGCCAACCCTTACCGGATGCCTTTGCCTACTTTCTGGTACAAAAGGACAGGCTGATTGAACAGCGTAAAAAATCTAAGTTCAAAGTTTCACAACCTACCATACCAGATGGATGGGACCAGCCCAATTTCATCGCATATAACACGGAGTTGGCTGAACTGGAATACCGTTATGGCGATATGGATAATCTCGGTTATGGATGGCCGGTAGGTTTTGATCCCTTTTCCGGTGAATCAACCCCAAAGCATGATTATCCTTTTTACCCGGAACCGGATGATCCGGCTGGTACGGACCGGATTATGGTCATCTCCGGATATGAATACGACAAGACAACTTTTTCCAAACCTAATAAAGTGGATGGTTACACCAAATCCACAGAACGACCTTATAATCTTCCTGAACCATTAAAACTATCCTTTGATCTAAAAGGGCTGAAGGTTAAGCATGCCCTCTTGCAGCTGTTCCTGGACGATTTTCAACCCGCCACTTACCATTCCAAATTTCAGGTCTGGATCAACGACCGGGAAGCCGTCTGGATCAGCAGTTACCTCAATGAGCTGAAACAGGGTGGACCTATTGGTAAATTATTATCTGTTCAGGTATTGCCGGAATTCCTGAATGAGGTAGAAACCGGCCAGCTGACCATCCGGATTGATGGTCCGGCTACCAATTCAGGAGATGGTTTCGGAGTGGATTTTATCCGCCTGTTAGTGAATCCCAAATCCATTCCTGTTTCTGCTCTTGCAGGCAAAGTGATAAATGCCAAAACCAAAGCCCCCATTGAGCAAGCCATGGTAAAAGTATCCGGAGGCCGTGAAGTTCAAACAGGTACAGAGGGACTTTTTCAGCTCAGTGATGTGCCAATGGGCATGGTGGTGATTCAGGCTGCTGCGGCAGGGTATAAAAATAACAAACTGGTGGAAACACTGGATGCCAGGCCATTGGAGAACCTGGTAATTAAACTGGAACCTGAAACGCAGGATAACCTGGCAGCTGAATTGGAAGAGAAAGGTAAACTCGACCTGTATGGAATCTATTTTGATACCGACAAAGCCATACTAAAGCCCGAATCAGAAAAAACACTGCAACAGGTACTCGCGATTATTCGGCAGCATCCAGATTGGAAACTGGAGATAGGCGGGCATACAGATGCTGAAGGAAATGCTTCCTATAACCTGGAGCTATCTGAAAAACGCGCAAAAGCGGTGGTAGACTGGCTGAAAAAATCAGCTGCTGCATCAAAACTTGCAGCTAAAGGCTATGGAGCTACCCAACCGGTTGCTGATAACTCAACAGTAACTGGAAGAGCATTAAACAGACGTGTAGAAATTAAACTGATAAAATAACTACTATGTATAATCGAATCCTGTTTATATTGCTTGTTGCCTCGATTGGATGTGGAGATGCCGAAGAAAAAATAAGAGAGGAGTCGCCTGCTACTCCTTCAGCAGCAAGTTCAAAAAGAAGCACGCCAACAGCACAAGATCAGCCGAATGAAAATTGTTCTTTTTTATTTCCTTCCGGACTTCAAAAAGAATTAAAAGCACAAAATCTTCAAGTTGATTTTGCTGTTCAGACCGATAAAGTTTGTGATCAACGATATGAGAACAGGAAGACCAAGGCCGTATTGTGGATCAACCTGGAAAAATTTGAAGATACTGCTCAGTTGAAACGAATCATGATGGCCCTGGCCCAGATGCCGGGTTATCTTGGCCTGATCGATGCAGGAGATGGCGGAACACTGTTTCATGAAACAACCAATAAATCAGAGATCATCCGGGCCGCTTTTCGTGTCGGTTCGTATAAATGCATTATTCAATCCTCAATTCCGGAGAACGGTAAACCAGCTGATGGAATTCTCTTCACCGAAGACGAAATCCGGCAACTCGCGATGGATTGGGGCGCTCAACTTAAACAACTGTAATAATGAAAAATATCCTGCTGACTAGCTGTTTCTTGGTTCTTTGTTGCTGTATGGTTTCGAATGCCGTTGCACAGCCTTTTACACTTGACAAAAAACTGAAAGTGGTAAAACTTCAGCTCGAGAACCAAAAAGACTGGAAAGGGGCAAAAGGCATTGCAGGCGTGGGTAAACTTTCACCAAAAGGTGAATTTTTTTATGTGAAAGGAGCTTCCATGTTTCAGCCCATTGATGTTTTCCTGGTGGGCCCGGATGGCAAAAACGCCCGGATGGAAATTGTCAAAAACAATTGGGAGGATATAGAACTGAAAGGTTCGACAACCGATGCGCCTGATGGAATTGCCAATCTCAAATTAAGATCCTATGGTGATTTTGGTATAAGAGTGTATTCCGACACAGATGAAGGGGATTACCAACTGGTCGTTTATGCCAGTCCGGAAGTAAAAAACAACCTGCCATCACCTTTTGTAAAAATGGATGCCGCAAAAGAGAATACCGATTCCAAAAAAACCGAAGCTACCGTTGATGATAATTCGAATGCGGTTAATTCGGGTGGACAAAACAAGATCCTCTGGATTGCAGGCGGAATCATTGCAGTATTATTATTAATAATCCTGGTTTTGCTTAAAAATAAAAAAGGGAAGACGTTGATCCTCCTTGCTCCTATTTCAATTTTGTTACAACCAACTCCCTTATACGCACAAAGCTGGCAGATGCAAAAACATCTTTCGCAGATCAAGGAAATAATGGAAAGCAAGAATGCGGAGAACATACTGAAAAAACTGAAGGAACTGAAAGAACAGGGTGTCTCTATCAAAGAACTTTTGGAAGCGTACACGGGCATCGGAGATTGTATGGATCTGCCTATGCCTCCAGGTATGCCATCCATTCCCAGTTTTTGTGCAGAAGAGGAAGAGGGTGCAGCAAGCACGGTGAGTGATTCCCGTGGTGATTGTGCCCGTTGTTTTGTGGAAGCGAGGGCAGAGTTTGAAAAAGTGCGCCATAACCTGGAGCAACTTCGCGTGATTTATAAATGCACGAAAGATTTTTCAAAAAAGGCAATTGCCTTTGGCGATAACACATCCGGTATACATGCTGTTTCCGGATTGGCATGGCAGGCACAGAAGGTGAAGATTGAAGCCAGTGTCAAGGATATGGAAAAAGCCTATGATTTGAAATATGTTGAATTGATCGGTAAGCTGCAGGAGAGCCTGATTGCACTTGCTAATTGTGAAGAACAATTTGGAACCCGCGACTGGTATGACCGCTATGGCTATATGTTCTACGAGTTCGTGAAGGAAAAATACAAACGAAGCGGTGAATAACTACAATAAAACCTGCATATGAAAAATAGTGTCCTCCTTGTTTTGTTACTTTCTTCTTTTTTGGCACATGCTCAAAAGGATAAAGACAAAACAAACAATATTAAAAAACCGGTTGACAGAAAAGTTGTAAAGGATATTTCCAAAGGTCCTGCAGATTTTGATCTCGGTTTAATGGATAATCTGAAATTTGAATTTGTCGAATCTGAATACAAAGAACTCAAGAAAAAACACCTGGAATCTTTTGGATCGAATTATGAATCGCAACTTGGGAAAAAGGCACTCTTTGCTAAAGAATTAAAAGTTCGGGTTGCCGTGGATAACCTGGGCACAGAAACCTGGGCTTTCCGGAATTGTATAATGAACGCTTCCATTTTTGAGGGCTTTTATGATTTTACTAAAAGAACAAGTATTAACCGGACAACAATCTGGCATTTTGATACACGCCTGACAATGGACTATTCGCTGGAATCAGGAAAACTGGCGGAAATCTGGATTCCAATAAAAGGTAAGGAGACGAATAAACAAATAATGGTACGCTATCCCATGCCAATCCCGGGACTTACCGGCATTCAGAAAGTTGCGGCTCAAACCGGCAACAAGGAAATTTTTCTTGTTCCGGGTTTATGGTACACCATTAAAGTGGAGTTATCACAGCATGAACAGGATAAAAACATCCGGAACAATGCTGTTTTTATGAATTTTATTATTGATAAAAGCGGGGCTGTTACTGATAGAAAAGGACCTTTTGTTATCCCGGCTAACAAAGCAGGGGCGGGTGTTTCTGTTACAACCGGAGGCTAAGCACCTGATTATTTCGTACTTTCAGGGTAGCATAGTTGGCATGTTATCCGTTGCTTCATTTGCATTTAAAATTGACTCAGCTGCCCGGATTCTCCTGGCGCTAATTTCCTGTCTGGTACTATTTACACTGGTTCAGGACTATCTCTATGCATCATTCAGGGGTAGTGGATATTATATAGAGGAATCGCTGTTATTCAGTAGTTTCTGGCTTTTTTTTATCCCCCTTTGGTTGGCGCAGTGGAATTGGTTACGGTTTACTGTGAAGGCATCCACTCTAAGTATGCTTATCGCCAGTATTATTCCAATATTGCTACATCTCTTTATTTATGCAGTATTTATCTGGTTGTTTTCCGGTTTGTTTTTCAGTTATCAGTTTGAAGTCAGGCAAACCCTCTGGTTTGGACTGACCGAATACCTCTATGTGCTGTTGGGGTTTTACGTGGCACCGATTCTTTTGTATCGTTGGTATTCCCCAACTGAAAATATAACCAAGGAAAAACAGACTTCATCTGTTCAGCTGTCAAATCCAATACGCCAATTGATGGTGCCGGATGGCAACAGGAAGGTCGTTATTTCTGTAACGGATTTGCTTTACCTGGAAGCCAGCAGTCCCTACGTGATGCTACACCTTGAGCACAAAAAACTGCTTCATCGCGAAACCTTGAAAAGCCTGGAGGCACAACTTGATCCGGCTGAATTTGTCCGGGTTCACAAATCCTGCATGGTCAACTGTAATAAAATTCAGGTAGTTCGTTCACGCGGCAATGGTGATTACGACCTGGAGCTTGTTTCAGGGGCCGTTATCCGGCTTAGCAGGAACTATGTTTCTAATTTCAGGCAGGCATTGCAGTTATCGGGCCCTCAGGATACGCTTATTTTCACACAGGAAAGCTGATTCGATTTGTTCCCGGGCTGCAAGTTGCAGTAGTTTGCTGAAAAACCCCACTATGATTTGTTCAGTTTCACTTTCCCGGATCTTGATTTCATTGGCAATATTGCTGTTGGGTACCCTTGTTTCCTGTAAAGGACAACCCGGTTCCACACAGGTGCAAACCAGTTCAAAAGAAAAGATCGGGGGAGCTTGTGAAGGTTGCGAACTCATTTATGTTGGGATGCCAGCGGAAATTGATGCCGTGGATACCAGTGCCGGATGGGCTGAAAAAGGTCAGCGTTTGTTGATTGCCGGCACTATTTTTCAGGCCGATGGTAAAACTCCTGCTCCAGGTGTGGTTCTCTATTACTGGCAAACGGATGCAAGTGGTTTATATTCGCCTGCTGCGGGCCTTGATAAGCGGGTACTTGCACATGGACATATCCGGGGTTGGGTAAAAACCGATGAGAAAGGGCAATATGAAATTTATACCATTCGCCCGGGAGCTTATCCGGGAGAAAGTTTGCCGGCCCATGTTCATTTTTTTCTCTTGGAACCAGGGGCGAATGATGCGTATTACACCGAAGATTTGAATTTTGACGATGACCCCCTGCTGATTGCACATCTGAAAAAGTACCCATCTGAAAACCGGGGTGGTTCCGGCATAGCCCGGATCCTGCTTCGGGATGGAATGCAAGTTGCGGAACATGATATTATAGTGGGATTAAACATTCCCAATCATCCAAAAGCAATCCGAACCGGATCAGGTTTGCCTGTTGGTGAAGACCAGCCCTCCTTCATTCCATTTCATGCGTATGGTCCGGATAAAGGAACAAGGACCTGCCCGGTTTGTAAGTATGGACGTTATCACGGACTTCTTTATTTTGTGGGGAATCGTCCCGATTGGCAAGCCATCCGATCCTGGCTAAGTTTTCTTGAAAGAGAATCGGTTATCCGCCAGCAATACCTGAAAGTCTATTTCATTTATGCAAATGAGCAGGACTATTCAAAAGCCAAACGGGTAAAGGAACTGGAAAACCTGGGCCGTGAACTCGGCATACAACAGGTGGCACTAACCTTTGCTCCTTCTGTTCGGGATGAGGAAACTGAAATGTATCTCAACAAAATTGATGCAGGTACAGAAGGACTATTTGTTATTTACCGACATCGCCGTATCGTAGCCCGTTTTGAAAACCTGGCTCCAACAAAGGAAAATTTTGCGTTAGTCAGCAGAACCCTGGATAAAACAAAGGGCAATTATTTTGATCTGCAGGAACTGCCGCATAACTAATAACGAAAGCTACCACTTGTTTTTGCATTCATTGTTGGACTCGTAACACTTTGAGTTTCCATTTCAAGGAATGTGATATAAAAATCAGTAATAGTCGCACGATTGAAATAATTAACTGTTGAAAGAACAGATCCATCCGGATTGAATTGTAGCTGCTTGATTTTGGCCGGCAGCTTTTTTAAGGATGCTAAAACCGGGTAAGAATATAATTGAAAAAGTGGATGCAGTCCTGGTGATACAAAAACCCATGGATTAATAAAGCAGGGAGCTGAATAGGATTCAATACGGAGCTCTACCTGCAATATTCCGGCAGCGTTATAGGAGCGGATAAGCTGCAATTCATTTTGAGGGGAATAGGTATAAACAGCGCGACTAACCAGGCTGGTCCCGGCTTCATTGATTTGCGAATAGGTCATCTCTTTCACCAATCCGGAGCCCTGGTATTGAAATTGAAATTCATATCCGTTATTGCCAGGTATTTCTTTGTACCGGTTGCGGATACTGGTTATTTGTCCGGCTGCATTATAGGTATATACATTTTTATACAAGGAATTTTCCCTTGCATGCTCAGTAAGTTTCCTGTTGTTCCAGCTAAAAATTGTTTTCTGCGCATTTACTCCGATCTGATCAATTCTTTCCTTAACAGAACTGTCTGAATGATAATTGAAATTCGTTTGCAGATCTCCTTCCCATTGAATGGATCGCAGCAGCTTCACCGGTTGGTTGGGTAATTCGGGCTGAGTTGGTTCATCACGCTGACAAGCAGGTAAAACAATTCCGACAACTACCAGGAGTAAAAACCATTTTATGTGTAACAAGGGTTATATTTTCCTGCCTTGACAATAGTATCCAGGGAATCCGCGTGCGTGATTGGTGTATTTTTTGAAAAAACTGTATGAACGGTAATTCCAGGCGCGTCTAGCTAAAAAGGCTTAATTTGAAGCTGTTTATTGCTCAACCAACAAGAATTGATTGAATATGAAAAAAATCTTCCAGTTTTTTAGCATTGCTGCAGTTTGTATGACAGCCGGTATGGTGGCGACTGCCCAGGATCATGTTACAGTAAAATCAGCAGCGCCCCAGATTGAAGGACGTTGGGATATGACAGTTATAGAGAATGGAGTACCCAAGCCTTCCTGGTTGGAAATCAACCATTCGGGTCATAAACGATTGGTTGGTCATTTTGTTGGTATGGGTGGAAGTGCTCGTCCGATTTCCCAGGTATTCTTTACTGATGGAAAGCTCAGCTTTAGTTTACCTCCGCAGTGGGAAGCCGAAGACAATGATCAGAAATTTGAAGCAACGCTCAAGGATGGTAAACTTACCGGAACCATGGTGGAAGCCAATGGAAAAGTTTGGCCTTTCACGGGTGTAAAAGCTCCGGCACTGCGTCCGACCAAGGCACCGGTTTGGGGCAAACCAATTGCTTTGTTTAATGGCAAAAACCTGGATGGCTGGAAACCATTGGGCGAAAACAGCCAGTGGGTGGTAGAAAATGGCGTATTGAAGAGCCCCAAGTCTGGTGTAAACCTGGCGTCTGAGCAAAAGTTCCGCGACTTTAAATTACATGTAGAATTTCGTTGCCCTGCCGGCAGTAATAGTGGTGTATACCTGCGTGGCCGATATGAAGTGCAAATTGAAGACAGCTATGGTAAAGATCCGGCAAAAGATTTGTTAGGTGCGATTTATGGTTTTATCTCTCCGGTTGAAATGGCTGCAAAAAAAGCTGGCGAATGGCAGAGTTATGATATTACAATAGTAGGTCGTTATGTGACTGTTTTCCTGAATGGCAAGCAGATTATTCACTACCAGGAAATCCCTGGTATTACAGGTGGTGCGCTGGATAGCAATGAAGGAGAGCCCGGACCCATTTTCTTCCAGGGTGATCATGGCCCTATTGAATTCCGGAATATTACGATTACGCCAGCACTCTAACTACAGGGCACCTACATACATAAAGGCAGACAGGATTGACGAACCTGTCTGCCTTTTTTTAATAACTCATCTCATCGAGTTTGACTTTCCCTTTGAAGGTCCAGAAAACAAAAGCTGTATAAGTGGCTACGAGTGGTGTACCGATCATGGCGATTATTAACAGGGTTTTCATGGTTTTCGCAGAGGAAGCGGCGTTATCAATGGTGATGCTGTTTGCCGGATTATTACTTGCATAGAGCAAATGAGGAAATACTTCCACAGCCACCGCAATCAACAGGGAGGCGATAGTTATGGAGGAGAATAAAAAGGCAAGCCGGTAATTCCCTCTTTTTAATTGCCTGGGTATGCTGGCAATGGCAAGTATCATGATCACCGGAAAAATAAAATACTGCGGGTTGCTGCGTATTTTATCACTGAGGTGCGGAATGTATAACAAGGTGTATAAGGTAGTCAGTGAAAAGGCAACCACAAAAAATATGGTGAAATTCTTTGCCAGCACGGTCAGCTTAACATACAATCGGTTTTCTGTTTTCATCGCGAGATAGATGGCGCCGTGCATCATGAACAAAGCCAGTGTAGTAATTCCAACCAGAATTGAAAAGAGATTGAAGAAAGACAGCATCGAGCCGGAGAATTCTTTTTCTTCATTCAACGGAATACCAAGAGCAACATTTCCCAGCATGAGTCCGAGTGAAAAAGTTACCACTACGCAGGCGAATGTGTATATGATGTCCCAGGTTAGCCGCCATAGTTTACCAGGTTCCTTGCTTCTGAATTCAATAGCTACCGCCCGCCAGATCAATCCGATCAAAAATATCATTACGGGCAGGTAAAAGGCGGAAAATACAGCAGCATACGCTATAGGGAATCCTGCAAAAAGAGCTCCGCCGGCAATCACCAGCCATACTTCATTTCCATCCCATACCGGTCCGATGGCATTCAACGCGATGCGGCGGCTTTCTTCCTTTTTCAGGAAAAGGTGAAGGGCGCCTGCTCCCAGATCAAAACCATCCAGGATGGCATATCCGCTGATAACAGCGCCAAATACAAGAAACCACCAGGTATTGTAATCGAGTCCTAAAAACATACTTGATAATTTAATTCATGATAGGGTTTTCCCGGATACTTTTTGCTTCCACTTCTTTTTCATCCGCGGGGGCAGTTAGCTCTGGACCATGTTTGATCTTTTTATTCAGTAGGTAGAGGAACAACACTAACAGTATGGAGTAAACGAGTGTGAAGAGGATTAGAGAAACCAGCACCTGTTCCGCTTTTACGGCTTTGGATAATGCATCTGAGGTTCTCAGAAGATTGTATACAACCCAAGGCTGACGGCCCATTTCTGCAGCGAACCATCCTGCCTGGTTAGCAACCTGAGGTAATAATACAGCCCACACAAAAACACCCATCAGCCACTTGTTCTCAAATAATTTTCCTCGCCACCAAAGCCAGCTCGCATACAGTGTGAGTGCGATCAGCAGCATGCCAATCGCAACCATGATATGATAAAATTGAAAAACTGCATTTACCTGCCCCGGACGGTCTTCGGGTTTGAATGCGTTTAATCCGGTAACAGGCGTTTTGAAATCCTGATGCAATAGAAAACTGAGTCCGCCTGGTATTTTTATACCTGTGGTGGTCTGCGTTTTATTATTCACCCAGCCCATCAGGTACATATCCGCCACCGCACTGCTATCATAATGTCCTTCGAGTGCTGCCAGTTTCGCGGGCTGATTTTTTGCTACTCCATCGGCACTTTTATGCCCTGTAAAGAGTTGCGCAAGGGAGAAGATGGTCGCAACCGCCAGTGCGATTTTAAATCCTGGTTTGGCTATTTCCAGGTGTTTCCCTTTCCGTATATAATAAGCATGCACGCTTAATACAAGAAAAGCACCTGCAAGAAAAGCACCTATCCATACATGGCTCAGTCTTTCCATACTGGAAGGGTTAAAAACCATTTCCCAGAAATCGGTGATTTCGGCCCGGGCCTGTAGTCCCTCGCCTACAATATGATAACCTGCAGGTGTTTGCTGCCAGCTGTTTGCCACCACGATCCAGACGGCACTGAACATGGATCCCAGAAATACCATTATGGTTGAAAGGAAATGAACTTTTGAGCTAACCCGATTCCATCCGAATAATAGAATGCCTAAAAAACCACTTTCGAGTGCAAAGGCAAAAATACCTTCAGCTGCTAATGCACTCCCAAAAATATCACCTACGTATTTGGAATAAGTTGCCCAGTTGGTTCCGAATTCAAACTCCATGATAATTCCAGTTGCAACACCAAGACCAAAAATCAATGCAAAAATCCGGATCCAGAATCGGGTCATGTCTTCGTAAATCTTCAGTCCCGTTTTAAGATACAATCCTTCCATGATCACCAGGATTAATCCCAGACCGATGCTTAACGGTGGATAGATATAATGAAAGGCAATGGTGAATGCGAACTGAATGCGGGAAAGTATTTCAACATCCATGGATAAGAAATTTTAGCAGTGAAGAGCAGGCAATCGTTCGATCGATACTACAAAGATAGGTTGCCTTTCCGGCGAGCAATAGAATTGACCTGAAAATATTTAAAAAAGGACCAATGTGATAAATAGTACAACTTATTGTCCCGTTTTTTTGGATACATTAGAGTATGAAAAGATTGCTTCCTGTTCTTTTGATAACAACCATATGTTGTTTCTTCATTTTTCGTTTATACAGTAATGTTAGTAATAAGTCTTCCTTTAAAACTGGTGCAGAACGAACTGAACAATACCTGCCTTATTTAAAAGGGAAACGGGTAGCGATATTGGCCAATCCAACTACCGTTATTGGGAAAAAACACCTCGTGGACAGTCTGATGGCGCTTGGGATGCAGGTAGTGAAAGTATTTGGGCCGGAGCATGGCTTCAGGGGCAATGCCAGCAACGGAGCAAAAGTTAAAGATGAGGTAGATGCCGCAACTGGTTTACCTATAATTTCTCTCTATGGTTCAAAACGTAAACCCTCTGCTGCGGATCTGGCTGATGTAGATTTAATGATATTTGATATCCAGGATGTTGGTTGTCGGTTTTATACGTACATCAATGTATTGCGCGATGTGATGGAAGCCTGTTCCGAGCACAAAAAGGAGTTGATGATACTCGACCGTCCGAACCCAAACGGCTACCTGGTAGACGGACCGATTCTGGACATGCGCTTTAAATCAGGAATAGGTCAGTTCCCCATCCCAATTGCACACGGTATGACGATTGCTGAATTTGCGTTGATGATCAATGGTGAAAAATGGCTCCGCGATTTGCCTGCCTGTAAATTGAAGATTATCAAAATGCAGAACTACCATCACGACATGCCCTATACATTACCGGTACCGCCCTCTCCCAATCTGAATACACAGCAGAGTGTGGAATTGTATCCTTCCGTTTGTTTGTTTGAAGGAACAATTGTAAGTCAGGGTAGAGGAACGCAAACACCCTTTACCAAACTGGGGGCCCCTGCACTTAAGGGCAGTTATGCTTATCAGTTTGCACCGGTAAGTATCCCGGGGATGTCGGAAACACCGCTGCACATGAACCAGGTTTGTTATGGACTGGATCTTATGAACTATGATATATCGTCATTGAGAAAAGAGCGAAAGCTTAATATCCAATGGATGATGGAATTGTATAAAGCGTATCCGTATAAAGAAAAATTCTTTGACCGCAGCCAAAGTAACCAGATGGGTGATATTAATAAACTGGCGGGTACGGATCAGTTCCAGCAACAGATCCGGGATGGTGTTTCGGAACAAGCTATCCGTGCCAGTTGGGAGCCTGGATTATCGCAATACAAATCAATGCGGAAGAAATACTTGTTGTATCCTTAATGGGTCTTTATATCAGATAATTTAAGAGATGAATAAAATTGCACTTTTAGCACTGTTGTTTTTCCAACTAAAAGCAACAGCACAAAATCAACGTCCCAATATTATAGTATTCTTAATTGATGATATGGGTTGGATGGATACATCCGTTCCATTCGGTGACAGTCTGCAGCCGCTGAATAAACGATACCATACACCCAATATGGAGCGACTTGCAAGAGAAGGAGTGAAGTTCACGAATGCCTATGCCACACCGGTTTGTACACCCAGCAGGTCTAGCCTGATGACCGGTATGAATGCAGCCCATCATGGCATAACCAACTGGACTTCTCCATGGAGGGATGATCCGACGGATCAGGCGGATAAGGAGTTCGAACGTGCTAACTGGAATTACAACGGGTATTCAGGTTTGAGTGAAGTACCGCATGCGCTGCAGGCAACCCCACTGCCAATGCTGCTGAACAATGCCGGCTATTTCACGATTCATGTTGGAAAGGCACATTGGGGCTCTATAGGAACACCCGGATCCAATCCTTATAATTTGGGCTACCAGGTAAATATTGCAGGCCATTCAGCCGGGCATCCGCAGAGTTACCAGGGAAGAGAGAATTATGGCAATATTCCTGGTAAAGCTTCTGTGCAGGCAGTTCCCGATCTGCAGGAATACCATGGTACGGATACTTTTCTTACAGAAGCGCTTACACTTGAAGCGATTAAATCCTTGAAGGATCCAATTGAAAATAAGCGACCTTTTTTTCTTCACCTGGCACACTATGCAATTCATGATCCTCTTCAACCTGATAAACGTTTTGTACAGAAATACCTGGATGCAGGCTTACCGGCTCAGGAAGCCAATTATGCCAGCCTGATTGAGGGCATGGATAAAAGTTTAGGTGACCTGATGAAATTTCTTGAGGCCAGGGGTGTTGCCAACAATACCGTGGTGCTGTTTATGAGTGATAACGGCGGCTTAAGCCTGGTTCCCCCAAGAGCAGGCACTGCGCATAGTCATAACCTGCCACTGCGTGCGGGTAAAGGTTCTGTATATGAAGGAGGAATTCGGGTACCCATGCTCGTGAAGTGGCCGAAGAATTCCAAAGCAGGAAGCATCTGTTCAGAGCCTGTTATCATAGAAGACTTTTTTCCGAGCATCCTGGAAATAGCTGGTGTCAAACAGGTAAAAACGGTACAGCAGGTGGATGGCAAAAGTTTTGTACCGGCTCTATCCAGCACAACAATAAAAAACAATCCGGACCGGCCCCTGATCTGGCATTACCCAAACAAATGGCAAGTGGTTGACGGTCCGGGTATCAACTATTATAGTGCTATCCGCAAAGGCGACTGGAAACTGGTGTATTCCATGCGACAGCAAAAGCTGGAATTATATAATTTGAAAGAAGATATCGGCGAACAACAGGACAAAGCGCTTCAGCATCCGGAAAAAGTAAAGGAGCTTTCCAAATTGCTGAGTGATCAGCTCAGAATATGGAAAGCTCCTATGTTAACATATAAAGCTAACGGTAACAGGGTACCCTATCCGGATGAAGTGAAGCTTCCGTAACCAGATCAGTACCCTCCGTTTTGTGTCATATTTGGATTGGCATCCATTTCAGATTGGGGTATTGGCAGGATTCGTTTATCAAATGGATAAGGAATATTTCTTGCTGCAGCAGGTGCATTGGCACTGCGGGTAATCGGCCGTTTCAATCGGTTCAGATCATGGAAACGCTGACCCTCAAACGCAAGCTCTTTCCTCCTTTCTGTTAGAATATCTTCCAATAACTGATTACCGGATGAACTGTATCCTGCAAAGGCAGGGTCTCTCCGGGTTGCCACAGCATTCAGGTAGGAAAGTGCTGCGGCATCATCAGTTCCAACGGAAGCTTCAGCAGCCATCAGGTACACATCACTTAGTCTGAGTACCTTGGTATCGTCGCGGTCCGTAGCAATGTTGACATATTTATTGACGAATATAGAGGGCACACCACCTCGAACCCCAGCTTCAAATAACTGCCTGCGAACATCCGTCTCAGAATACAAGGCAAATAATTCAGGCGCGCATAAAAAATCACCGTATCCACTTTGATTGTAAATATTACCTAAGGCATCGAATCCCAGATTGGCTACAGCATCAGAGGAAACTTCAAACAAGGTTTCCAGTTTATTGGTAAGCGGTGCCGCATTCCTCCAATAGGCTACATAATTATCTGCACCAACCAGTGTAAAACTATTGGAATTGATTACCTCCAATGCGGCTGCACGTGCTGCGGTTTTATCTCCTTTACTCAGCTGGACTCTCGCTTCCAGTGCTTTAACTGCAAGCTTACTAAAACGGGAAGAATTGAAATAATCACCCAGTAAGCTGAATGCCTGGTTCAGGTCTGCTAAAATTTGTGCATATACTTCTCCAACTGTATTCCGGCCTGGCTTCAGGGTTGGATTGAAATTCAGCACAATTGGAACTCCCGGAGCATCAGCAGCTTCCGTGTAGGGCTTCGCAAAAAACCGGATCAATTCAAAATAGATAAGCGCCCGGAGTGCGTATGCTTCCCCTTTATAGGTTTTAATCGCGGGCGTTTCCTGAATATTGGAATTGATGATATTGTTGGAGCGTAAAATACTGCTATACGCATTTGACCACATCAATAGTGCATTACCATCTGCAATAGATTGAGCAAATTGATTAAACTGCGTATATCGGTTGGAATTGGAAACTGACTGATAAGTGTTGTCGCCCATAAGATCACCTAATAAAGGAATAGTTCTTCCATACAGATCAATGGTGCGTAAACCGGAATAATTTCCGCGAACCGCGATCAGGAGATCAGCTTCTGACTGAATGGCGTCCTCCACTGGTAATGCGTTGTATGGTTTTTTTTCGAGGTACTCCTTGCTGCAACTGCTTACGGTTACAGCCAGTAAAAGAGCAACTGCTATATTAGTTCGTATACGTTTCATGTTTCTTGATTTGTGGATTAAAAGCCCAGGTTAAGTCCGACTGTTATAGTTTTCGGAATAAAAATGTTCAGGTTGGTTTGACTGTTGATGCCCTGCTCCGGATCCCAGGGTAGATTTTTATCTCTTACCCAGGTAAAGAGGTTAGTTCCCCTGACATAAAAATTCGCATTGCTAAACCCTAAAGGTTTGAGTACCGTACCGGGTACCTGGTAGTTAAGGGTTATATCGCGCAAGCGGATATAATCTCCTTTATAGATATAAAGAGTTGAAGCGTTTTGAGCAAGTTTATTGCCATTATAAATGTATTTGGGAAGAGCGGCGTTATCACCCGGATTTTTCCAGCGATCGGTATATTGACGAAGGATTTTATTGAAACCGCCTCCGTTTCCACTGCCCATGTAAAAGCCTGCCCAGGTATCCTGTACATAGTTACCTGCGTTGTAATAAAACTGTGCGTCTAGACTGAAATTTTTAAATCGGAACCGGTTATTTACCGCGCCAAAATAACGTGGTGTTGCAGAGCCATAAATGACCCGTTGTGCCTGATTCCAGTTATTGGTTGTTTCTTTTCTGGTGCCATCAGTATACCAGAGCGGATCTCCTGTTTGTGGATCTACGCCAGCCCAAACCCGCAGGTAGAGAGATTGGAAATCATATCCCGGGCGACGCATAAACACACCCGCAAGAATATCCTGGTTATTGACTGTTTCCAGGATTTTATTTTGATTCAATGCATAGTTGATAGAAAGATCCCACTCAAATGATTTGGCTTTAATCAAGGTAAGTCCAAGGTTGATTTCAATTCCTTTATTCTCCATGGATCCGAAATTTCCACGGATAGTGGCAAAACCGGAGGAACGCGACAAGGGTGCGTCTAATAAGAGATTGGTTGTTTTCCGGTTATAATAGTCTGCGTTTAACCGTACCCGGTTGTTGAACATGGCCAGGTCAATACCCACGTTAAAGGGCTTATTCAGTTCCCAGGTTAAATCCAGGTTTCCAATATTGTTGGGAGCACTGCCTGGTTGTTGGTTGTAGTTAAATCCAAATCCATAAGTGGGTTGCCAGTCGTAGTTTCCGATCGAAGCATTTCCATTGGTACCATAAGAGGCCCGGATTTTCAATTGTTGAATGGCATCAACTTGCTGAATGAATTTCTCCTGGTCCAGGTTCCATGACGCACCAACAGACCAGAAATTACCATACCGGTTGTTAATGCCAAATCGGCTGGAACCATCCCTGCGAAAAGAACCACTTACCACAAAACGATCCTGAAAATTGATGTTGAGCGAAGAGAGGGCAGATGCAAAAGAATAGTCAGATCCCGTTGCAGAAGCTGCAATAGGAGTAGCTGCTACCACTGGCAGGGTTAATGCCGAAGTGGCCGGAAATCCTTCTGCCTGTATATTGCTCTGAAAGGTTCTGGAATCCTGGGCTTCATAACCTGCCTGTAAATTAAGTTTCAGATCCTTTTCTGGCAGAAGTGCAAGCTGGTAGTCGAGCAGGTTGGTAAAACTGTAATTAAACAGCCTTGTGTAAAAGGAGAAGCCCCGTCCATTTGCAGTTTGACCATCACCATGAAATGGGTTATTATAATTATTTTCTTCCAATACGTTATAATCCATGCCAAATCGGGAAGTGAATTTCAGGTTGGGTAGGATTTTGTAATCAGCCTGGAAGGACCCGCGTAAACCCAGTTGTTTCAGACTCCTTTTATCCAATTTTGAAACTGCAACGGGATTATAAATTACTCCATTGGGAAAATCCGGTGCTCCATAATTTAGTGAGCCGTCTTCTTTATAGGCTTGTTTAGAGGGTAACAAAAAATAGGCATTTAAAATAGGATTGCCGAATGCACCTCCTGTGAGAGGTGCTTCCTGGTTTACAAACCCGGCTGTTATATTTCCTGAAAATGTTAGTTTATCGGTGGCCTTGTTAACAAGGCTGATAGCCCCATTGTACCGCTTGAATCCACTTGCAATGGAAACCCCATCCTGACGAAAATAACCTCCGGATAAGTTAAAGGTGGTACGCTCGTTTCCGCCGGATGCACTAAGATTCACCTGCTGCTGATTAGCTCTTCTGGTAACTGCATTCAGCCAGTCAAAATCTATTCCATTCCCAAATCCAAAATTGGCAGTCATTACCTGGTTGACATTTGCAGGTGTAGCAAGATTCGCGTTGATTAATCCTTCCCTTGTTAATTCAAAGTATTCTGCAGCTTTCAAAGGACGGTAGCGGTTGTTGTAATAAGCGATATCATTCTGCCCGATTTCAGTATCCAGGCGAAATTTTGTTTTTCCTGATTTCCCTTTTTTGGTTGTAATCAGGATCACTCCGTTAGCTGCTCTTGAGCCATATAAGGAGGCGGCAGAAGCATCTTTTAATACAGAGATGCTTTCAATATCATTTGGATTCAGTGTGCTCAACAAATTTGCGGATGTGGTAATGCGAGAAGCATCCCCACTGTTTACCGGAATACCATCAATTACCCAGAGCGGTTCGGAACTGGCGTTGATGGATCCGATACCTCTCAACCGAATTTGCTGGATAGCTCCGGGAGCACCGGATGCAGCGGCAGACTGGAGTCCGGGTACTGCTCCCTGCAGTGCTTTATCCACGGATGTAAAAGGCCGGTTTTCAATATCAGCAGCTTTTACAGTATTAATAGCCCCAGTCAGTTCCGGTTTCTTAATAGTACCATAGGCAACTACCACCACTTCTGAGAGGTCATCTGTACTGGATTCCAGTTGGATTGAAATTGGGGTAGTGCTGATTCCGATTTCACGGCTTTTAAAATTGACGGAACTAATTACCAGTGTTTTGGCATTGTTGGGAACCTGCAAACTGAATTTTCCATCAACATCTGTACTGGTGCCCACCCTGGTTCCTTTCACTAGGACATTCGCATTGGCCAGTGGTTCCCCATTTTTGTTGGTTACTGTGCCAGAGACATTTTTATCCTGGGCCGTGGCCTGTTGGAAAAATGCAAGTAGGAACATGAGTACAATCATGCATTTACTTCTCATACTGTTAGAATTTGGTTTGTTAAACCAATGAAATTAGCCGACCACCGAATGGTGTTACATGCGATTCAATGAGCTGGCTGAAGAATCTAACAGAAAGCCGGTATCTGTCTATGAAAGGCGTACATGTCTTTTAAATGAAAACGGGATGTTGAAACACCCCGAGTTCGTTACAAATCACATAAATGTAACATGAGAAAATTAGTATGTAGCTTTTTGCTTTACGAATCAAATCTACAGTTACATACAAAAGGCCTGTCCGAATTTCAACGAACAGGCCTTTAAATGCTACAGATGGTTTTTGTCGACTGAAATAGCTTTTTCAGTATTAATAACTCATCTCTACTATTTCCTTTACCTTATCTAATGTAATAATGCCATTTTCTCCGAGGGCTTTCCAATTGCGTTTGCTGAATCGATCCTGGATAATACTGGCTGTTTCCTGGTATTGACCCGTATATTCGGAAAGACGGGTTTTAACGCCGAGAGACTGAAAGAAGGAAACTGTTTTCTCAATGGCTGCAGTTGCTTTTTCATCTACTGTTCCGGTATGAATGCCCCATACTCTTTCAGCATATTGTGCCAGTTTCTCTTTTTTATTGGAGAACATCACCCGGTACAGGTTAGGACCTATGATCGCGAGCGTTTGTGCATGATCGATACCATACAAGGCAGTTAGTTCATGGCCTATCATATGTGTAGCCCAATCGGTTGGAACACCTTGTGCGATCAATCCGTTTAGTGCCATGGTACAGGCCCACATGAAATTTCCCGCACTGATTTCATCAGCCGGATTCTCTAATACTTTTGGGCCAATTTCAATCAGCGTTCGGAATATTCCCTCGGCAAAATTATCCTGGATAGGGGCGTTAGCCGGATAGGTCATGTATTGTTCCAGTACATGACTATAAGCGTCAATTACCCCATTGGCAATCTGAATCTTCGGCAAACTTTTTACAACTGTAGGGTCTAATATGGAGAATGCCGGAAATACCAGTGGTGATCCGAACGAAAGTTTTTCACGGGTGGATTCCCTGCTGATTACTGAATTCCCATTCATTTCTGAACCAGTGGCAGGAAGCGTAAGAATTGTTCCAATCTGAATGGCTTTTTTCTGTTGACCTGCTGTACGGTTGACCAACATTTCCCAGGGATCAGTCCCTTCATACGGAATAGCGATTGCTATGAATTTTGCGGCATCCAATACGGATCCTCCTCCGACTGCCAGTATAAAGTCAACTTTTTCTTTTCGGCTCAGTTCCACCGCCCGCATACAGGTTTCATAACGGGGATTGGCTTCAATTCCACTGAATTCAATGACTTTATACGCTGTCAGCTCAGCCATTGCCTGCTCATAGATGCCATTTTTTTTAATGCTTCCGCCACCATACAGAAATAGAATAGTAGCATTAGCCGGAATATTGTCCTTCAATTTTTGAATTTTCCCCTTACCAAACAGAATCTTAGTGGGGTTGCGATATTCGAAACTATTCATGGTTTTTTTCTTTTAACAAAGATAGTCCCGGCTTGTTTGATACCCTGTTAATTGTTTGCATCCAGTGCAAATCGCCCGGCCCCGTTAAAAAGGAAAAGTACTGATCCAAAGAGAATGTTCAGCGCGGGAAACAAGGCTGTGAGGGGATCGTTATTCGCCAGGTGAACACCGGCAGCCAACATAAAATTAAGGACCAGTACAGCTGCCGCCCATCGGGATTTGTACCCGAGCAGCAGGAATAGTGCTCCGAAAAATTGTCCATAAACAGAAAGTAGCGCGCTCATCAGCGGAAATGGGAATCCTTCTGATTGGAGAAAATCCCTGAATTCAAGCATTCGATTCCAGCTTACAATATTATCCAATACGCCATGCAGAATCTGGAGGCAAAGGAATACCCGAAACAAAAATATACCCAGGTGTTGATTAGTAAGTATGGCTTTCATCATTAAATAAAAATTAATGAAATGAAGCTAGCGGAAAGCAGTGTTTGACTAAATTCCTTCTGATACGCTTTGGTTATTTTCTATGGACAAATGCTACTTGTTTAATCAGTACATCTCCAGTCAATACAAGTTTGGATGCTGTTGGTGGGTAGATTCCTGTTGTTCGGCGCTTTATTTTCGGTTTACTGCATTTTTATCGACTTTTGAACCGCATGAAGAAATTGCCCATTCATATTACCTACTGGCTCTTTTACCTTTCTTTAAAAACTCTGATTGAATATCTATGGGTTAAAGCGGTAATTACTACTCTTCCGGCTAATGAACTGGCACGCGGATCCGTATTAGCGGGAATTCTGTACCTGCTTCCAGAGATTTTGTTTGCGTATTATTTACTCTATATCGGACTGGATAAAGTCATTAAAAAAGGACGCTACCGCTTTTTTTATTTTCTCGAGATAGTGTTGCTGCTTTGTATTACGATTTATTCCATGCGGTTAATTGCTCACGGGCTGGTTGCACCGTATGCATATCAAAATCAGCTTCCGCTTACTCCAATTCTTGGATTCCAACGCGTATTGTTGTTATTGGTTGATATTATTTTTTCTGCAGGTTTATTGATTGCCATTGAATTTGGAATGCGGCAACTGGAGTATAAAGAAAGAGAGAAAGAATTGATCCGGGAAAAGATGAACACAGAATTGCAAATGCTTAGAAATCAGATCAACCCTCACTTCCTTTTTAACACGTTGAATAATATATACGCACTTACCAGGAAAAAATCGGATAAGGCCCCGGAAGTAGTTATGAAGTTGTCTGAACTGCTGAGTTTTATGTTGTATAAGTCAAGTGTGGATACCATTACCATACAAGAGGAAATCAGAGTTTTGGAAGATTATATTGAGTTGGAAAAAATTCGGTATAATGAACGCTTAACGGTTTCTTTCACTAAACAGATTGATGATCCTTCACAACGCATTATACCACTTTTATTCCTGCCGCTTGTTGAAAATGCATTCAAACATGGTGTAAGTGAATCCCGTTTCGACTCCTTCGTTCACATTGATTTAAAATTAAAGGACGGATTTTTAAACTTTAGTATTGAAAATTCAGTTGAACAAAAAGGAACCGAAATTCAGTATGGGAATATTGGACTTTATAATACCAGAAGACAATTGGAACTAACTTATCACGATCATCACCTGCAACAGCAAAATTCGATGGATGCTTTTCGAATAAACCTGGACCTGAACCTACTGAGTTATGGAAAAATATAGCTGTATCATCGTTGAGGATGAACCGCTTGCTGCGGAGGTATTAACTGATTATATCAGGCAAACGCCTTTCCTTGATTTAAAGGGAATATGTTCAGACGCTATCTATGCGCTGGAGTTGTTACAGCGGCAATCGATCGATCTCATTTTTCTTGATATACATCTGCCCAAGCTACGAGGTTATGATTTTATTCGCACCCTTAAAAACCAACCGCAAATTATTATTACTACCGCCTATCGGGAATATGCGTTGGAGGGATATGAATTAAATGTTGTTGATTACCTGCTTAAACCCATTAGCTTCAATCGGTTTCTCGCTGCTATAAATAAAGTGAGGAAAAATATAGATCCAGCGCAGAACCAGCTGGCACGACAGCCTGTTGGAGAATTGGAGCCACCGTATCTTCTGATTAATGTAAATAAGAAAAGAGTCAAAATAGAACTCAGTGAAATTTTGTACATAGAAAGTAAAAAAGAATATATCTCAATAGTCACCCGGCAACAAGCCTATCTCACTAAATACGCGTTGGGGGATATTGATCAGCAACTTGATAAGGCGCGGTTTCTCCGGGTCCATCGTTCATTTATTGTTGCCAGAGATAAAATCAAGGCATTTAATGCAACTGAAGTAGAAATTAATGGCATCCAACTCCCAATAGGGAGAAGTTATAAGGAGTTGGTACTTTCTTTATTAGGTGACCCTCTACTATAAAAAGTCCGCCCCATAAACAGAGGCGGACTCATATTGGGGAATATTTTCCCTTCTTACATTGCTTTTGTATTGAGATTGGTGTCTGCAATTCCAGTTAGTAACTCATCGCATTTTTTCTCTTCATTCAGGGTTTTGAGCAACTCCTGTAAAGCAGCTTTATGTCCGAGTACTTTGGCAAAAGCTGCCAAGGTTCCATAACTGGCAATTTCATAATGCTCCACTTTCTGGGAAGCTGCAATGATGCCGGCATCCCGCACAGAACCTGCTTCAGTTTCTTCCATGATGGATTTTCCTTCATCCAGCAATCCCTGCATGGCATCACATTTCTTTGCCTGGGCTTTCTTACCAAGCGCATTGAAACAGGCTTCCAGACGGGTTACATGATTTCGGGTTTGCTCCAGGTGGTTCCCAATTGCTTTTTTCAATTTGGCATCGGAAGCATTTTTCTCCATTTTAGGGAGTGCTTTTACCAGGGCTTTTTCCGCCCAGTACAAGTCCTTTAATCCGTCTTCAAAAAGGGAAGACAGGTCTTTGGCGGCATCTTTTTTAGCGGGTATTTTGGCAGATTTCTTGTTGGCTGCTTTTTTTGTAGGCATACAAAAAGGTTTATTGGTTAATGGATCTGATTGTATTCCCTTTAATCAAAAAAACTATGCCAACACTTGATTTACTCCGTCTCTTTTAACTCATCCAACAGTTTACGTATTTGCTTTGCATGTTTTCCATAATACTTTTCTACCCACCAGTTGGTTGCCCAAATAATAAATACCGTCATTAATATGAGCACCACCGGAATCACAATCCAGTCGCTGGCGTCCATTAATTGTTTGTCCGGGTACTTCACTAACCTCCTGCTAAATACAATCAAAAGGGCTGCAATCATGGCAAAGGGTACCAGTAAAAAAGAGAAGGATTTGTAGGCTTCCATATTCAGCCGGATCTCATAATACAACTCATATAGATTATCTTTTGAATTGCCCGTATACTGATGCGACTCTTTAAAAAACCTGTAAAATCGCAAAAAATAATAGACCGATACCATTATCAACAAAGCGTAAATGCTGTAATAAGCGATGCTGAATTGTTGATTGAATTTGAAATAAATGGGCCAGAATCCCATTATCAAAATTGCAATACTCTGATAAATGAGCTCCTTCCGCATATTACTGCGGATCCTGTCAAGCGGTTGATGCGCTTTATTTAATTTTTCAAGCACGAGTTTCAATGGCTCACTGTCCGATCCTTCCTTGCCCCATGCTTTCTGAAGTTCATCAAGATTCATATCCAAGTTGTTTTATAATTTGCTGTAATTTTTCTTTGGTGCGACTCAGTTTCACCCTTGCATTGTTTTCTGTTATACCAAGTTGTGAACCGATTTCACGATGTGATAGGCCCTCCATAAAATAAAAAATCAGGGCTTTTTCAATAGAATTCAGGTACTGCACCGCTTTATAAAAAATCTTCATTTGTTGTGCCTGTTCCGAAGCATGGTCATCAGCTCTCAACTCCGGCAGGTTTTCAGTTTCAGTAACTAGTATCGGTTGTCTTTTCTCCTTTCGTAAAAACGTGATGGCTGTATTTACCGCTACCCGGTACATCCAGGTTGAAAAACTGCTCTTGCCTTCAAACTGCTGGTAGTTGGTCCATAAGCGCAGCACGATTTCCTGGATAAGATCTTCCTGATCCTCCCTGCTGTCCATATACAACCTGGACACCTTGATAAGGATGCCCCGGTTTGCTTCCATCCGCGCTAAAAATTCTTTCTCCGGTATGTTGTTCACAGTTATATTCTTCCAGTTGATACTATAGATAGTCGCCCAATTTCCGGTTTCGTTACAAGAGCCTCAAATTTTTTATAGTAACTTAACACAGCAGCATGACCACTGATACCTCTACCAAAGCACCTGTTGCGGATACTGAACTGGCTATTGACCAGGAACTGCTTACCGCTGTTGATGAAGCCGGACAAGTAATTGTTCACGCCTCCATCACCTGCCGGGCCAGTTGGGAACTGGTGCGTATCTGGAAATCTACGTTTTTGATTGATCGTGCTTCGGGTTTTCAGAGCCGACTCCTGCATGCCTCCAATATATCCATAGCACCTAATTGGACACCCATTGTACAGGGACAAACCATCCGCTTTACCCTGGTTTTTGAAGCACTTCCCAAAACTTGTACGGCTTTTGATTTTGCTGAAATTATTCCAGAACCGGGCGGTTTTTTTATTGAGAATATTCCCAGAAACCAATCAGATGTATATCGCATTGATCTGAGCAACCAGGATTTATTTTAGGGTTTCAGGATGCAATTCCCATTTTATTGTTAGTTTTTCGGCATGCTTCGTCACCTATACGTTCAGGTTATTATTGGAATTCTCGCAGGTATCCTGGTAGGAGCCCTGTTCCCCTCCTTCGCTCCCGGTGCCAAACTGATCAGCGAAACCTTCATCAACATGATCAAGATGGTGATTGCACCCGTGATTTTTTTCACAGTAGTAGCGGGAATTGCTGGTGCAGGTGATCTTAATAAAGTGGGGAGGGTCGGACTTAAGGCTTTTATCTACTTTGAGGTGGTAACAACCCTGGCACTGATTATCGGACTGGTTACAGCAAACCTTGTGAAACCCGGGGCTGGCGTGAATTTCAGCGGCGGACCTAACCAACAGGTGGAAAAAATCGCACAGCAGGCTGGGGAAATGGACTGGGCGGAATTTTTCACGCATATCGTCCCCTCCAATGTGGTGGATGCTTTCGCCAAAGGAGATATTCTGCAGGTACTTTTTTTCTCCATCCTGTTTGCCATTGGTTTAAAAATGACCGGATCCGCAGGTAATAGCCTGTTGGTTTCTTTTGAAAAGATCAACAAGGTACTGTTTAATATTCTTCATATCATCATGCGCCTTAGTCCGCTTGGTGCATTTGGTGGAATGGCCTATACAATCGGTGAATATGGATTCGGAACGCTTGCAGTTCTTGGTAAACTGATGATGACTTTTTATCTGACAGGCTTTCTCTTCATCTTTGTGGTACTCAATCTGATATGTCTTTATTATCGTATCAATCTTTGGAAACTGCTCAAATACATTAAGGAAGAAATCTTTGTCGTAATTGGTTCCAGCAGCAGTGAAGCTGCACTGCCCTCACTGATGGAAAAGCTGACCAATGCGGGTTGTGAAAAAGAAGTAGTGGGTCTTGTTGTGCCTACCGGTTATTCTTTTAATCTCGATGGTACTACCATATACCTGAGTATGGCAGTTATTTTCCTGGCCCAGGTGTTTGATGTTCAGCTCGGCCTGGGACAGCAACTAACCGTCATCGGCATCCTGCTGATTACGAGTAAAGGTGCAGCAGGTGTAACCGGAAGTGGATTCATCGTTCTTACATCAACACTTACGGCCCTAAAAATTATACCCCTGGAAGGGTTGGCACTGCTGATCGGTGTGGATCGATTCATGAGTGAGGGCCGGGCAGTGGTGAATTTTATCGGAAACTCTGTTGCTACCATTGTTATTGCCAAAATGGAAGACGCTATCGATATGCCTACTTACAGGGCAGTAGTGGACCAGGGCAAGGAGGCAGCCTGATTGGTTACAGTAGTGCTGAATGGTACACTTTCCTTTAATAAAATAAGGGGCATGCGTTCAATTCCGTTAGCCAGGTTTTTTGTTTTCTTTTTACTTGCGTTTTATGCGCCCGGCAGTCTGACTGCTCAAACCAACACCGTTCCTTTTCAGTTGAAACAGGTGGATGGCAGCCCAACTGTTGCACCTTACAATTTTCATCCCGCCCGGCTTCTGCCTGAAATTAACTGGACGGCCGACTGGATCTGGTTGAATCCGGAGGACTACCCAGCGTATCAACGCACCAAAACCACCTGGTTGGGACCAGAAAACAGGAACTCTCCCTACCGTGTTTTCTTTCGGAAAGAGCTGAACTGGAAACCCGGCACTTCACCGGTCTACCTGTATTGTACAGCAGATGTACGTTTTCGGTTATATATCAATGGTATACTTGCTGCTGAAGGTCCTGTTAATACAGGCGGAGATTATGATGATACAAAAGCCCCTGATTATTGGTATTACAGTATCTACGATATCAGTGCGCATTTAAAAAGCGGAACCAATTCCATTGCTTTTGAAGTGTTCAGTTATGCACTTGAATGGTCTGAAATTACCAGTACCTATGGTGGCTTACTCGCCGAAATTAAATCGGGAGACCAGACAATCCTGCGCACCGATGCCAGCTGGCAGGCTATGCTGGATACCAGCCTGCAAAAAAAAGGCGACTGGCTGGAGTGGCAGGCTGGCATCGAACCCGAAGCATGGTCCCAACCTGGTTTTAATGCTTCCACCTGGAAAAGGGCGGCTGTGCAACAAGGCCTATCCAATACCCGTTTGTTCCGGAGCAATATTCCTGAATTGATGCAGGCGCCAATTCAGCCACTAACTCCCATGCCTGAACGTTTTTTGGCAGATTCCTCATTTTTGCTGGATTTCGAACGTAACCGGGTTGCCAGGATTCAGTGCAGTTTTATTGCCAATGAAGGCGATACGATTGAAATCATACCATTTGAAAAGAAGGATTATGTAGCCAGTCCCTCACGTGCCATCAGAATTATTGCCAAAAAGGGAATAAACAAGTACCGCTCCCCCAATCTCTCCGCCTTCAGGTACCTGAAGGTTCGGGTTGCTTCGAAAATGCCAGTGAATTTTACAACTTTCGAAGCCCTATTTACCAGTTATCCCCTGGTGTACCGGGGCAGTTTTTCCTGCTCGGATCCTTTCTATACCAGGCTTTGGTCCATCGCCCGCTATACCACGCAACTTTGCATGGGTGATATGTTCTATGATTCACCCATGCATCAGGAACCCAATGCCTGCACCGGTGATTATTTTATTGAATCACTCAATGCCTGGTATGCTTTCGGAGATGCCTGGTTAACCCGCCAAAACCTGGTTCAGACGGCACAAATGATGGAAAAGAACCAGTACCGGATGTTTCATACCAGCTATTCCCTGATCTGGGTGCAGATGCTGCACCAGTATATTCAGTACACGGGCGATGCATCCATTCTTACCGAATTGTTGCCTCATGCGCATCAGTTGATGCTTCTTTTCCGATCCTATCTCAATAAAGATTACCTGGTTGCCAATGCACCCAATTATATGTTCATGGACTGGATTAAAATCGATCGATTTAATGCACATCATCCTCCCGCTATGATTGGCACGGGTTATATGACTGCCTTTTATTTCAAAGCCTTGCAAGACCTTGCCTGGTTACACGAATGGGGAAGCAAAAAATCAGTTGCTTCTGCATATTTGTCAAGAGCTTCCTGGTACAAGCAACTGGCAGACAGTATCCAAAACGGAATAGAAGCGCGGTTATGGGACCCCGGTAGAAAATTGTACCGCGATGGTATTCCGGGAATGACCGCCGTCTCCCCTTCCTTCTGGCTTCCTGCTGATACCAGCATCATAACCTACAGTGCTCATTTTAATACATTGGCGGTGTTATATGGAATTACGCAACCCGGCAGGATGGAATCGCTGATGCGCTATGTTGTAACACAACAGGACTATGAATTACAGCCTTATTTTATGTCCTATGTGCTGGCAGCTATGTCCAAGTTAAATAAAACAGACGAGGGACTTGCATTGGTAGATCGCTGGAAGAATGGAATTGATACCAGTACCTATACCCTGAAAGAAAACTGGCAGGATCTCAGTGCCACAGGTTATAGGGGCGATTACAGTCATGCCTGGGGTGGCTCTCCGCTCTTGTTTTGCTCTGTAAATCTGCTGGGTATAACATCTTACAGTCCCGGTTATGCGCAGATAGCCATCAAACCCTACGATGGCAATAAAATTGAATGGGCAAACGGAGCAGTTCCAGTTGGTGAGAATGAACTGGTTCAGGTAAACTGGAAAAAAAATGGAGCAAGTTCAAAGTGGGAATATCAACTGCCTCCCGGTAGAACTGCTGTTATCCGGATGCCGGAAAGCTGGCGATCCAAAAAGATCCGGATCAATGGAAAAAAGGTCAGCTACCAGTCCAGCCTGGCTTATCCTGTTCCAAAGCTCCTGATTGAAGTGGAATAATCAGTTTGCCAATTCCTGAAGCTGTTTGTTGTATTTATTCCGGTACGCCACCGGGTTGAGTCCGGTTATCTTTTTAAACAAAGACCGAAATGCTTTTGTATCGGTATATCCAACATCATACATTACTTCATTGATATTTTTGCGGGTGGCTTCAAAGCTACGTTTGGCAGCTTCCACTTTTACACGCTGGATATATTCTGCTACGGTGTTGTTGGTTGCCTGGCGAAAACGTCGTTCAAGGCTTCTGCGGCTCATGGCAACTGTTTTAGCGAGCTCCTCAACCGATAATTTTTCTGTGAAATTTTTTTCGATGAAATGTTGCACTTTTTTGACGTCTTCATCAGCATGGTCTTTCTGTCCGTTAAAAATGGCAAAGACAGTCTGGCTGTTTCGGTCAATATCAATTGCAAAATATTTGGAGGCCAGTATAGCCGTTTCGCGGTTGGTATATTTTTCCAAAAGATAAATCAGCAGGTTCCAATAGGAATTCGCGCCACCACTGGAATAAATCCCCTGTTCTTCTGTTATGATATGGCCGTCCATTATGGTTACCTCCGGATACCTTTCCCTGAACTCATTATAAAAGGCCCAGTGCGTAGAACATTTTTTCCCATCCAGTAAACCGGTTTCAGCCAATACGAAAGCTCCAAGGCAAAGAGATGCGATTTCTGCGCCTTGCTGGTATTGTTTCACCAGCCAGGGGATAAATGCCTTATTCATATCCAGCACCGGACCAATCGGACTCGAAATTGCAGGAATGATGATAAGGTCAGTTTGATCCACTTCGTTGATTAGTTTATCTGATTGGATGGAAAATACACCATTCAGCAAACTGGTTTGTTTTTCAAGTCCAACCAGTTGAATGGAAAACAGAGGAGGTCTGCCGGCAGCTTCAAGAAACTGGTTGGCAGTCGTGAACAGATACCTGGGATCAGCAACGGCTTCCATAACCGCACCTGGAGGAACCAGGATGGAGATTGATTTCATAGTATGAATTTACAAGAAAACGCTGACGGAAACCACCCCGCATTCCGTCGCAATCAGCAATCCTTTCTTCGGTTCAGGATGATGAATTTTGAATCAAATGATTTCGCTGATGCGCCAACTGATTACTTACCTCAGCTTCAATGGTAATTGCCGGGAAGCCATGCTGTTTTATCGCGATTGCCTGGGAGGGGAGTTGAGCTGGCAAACGATTGGCGACACACCAATTGCTGAAAAAATTCCCGAATCTCTGCAACATTTTATCCTGAGTGCAAGTTTGATTAAAGATGACTGGATTCTAATGGGAACGGATATGGTGGCAGATGGCGAATTGATTAAAGGAAATTCAGTTTCCATCCTCCTGGATTGCGTTTCTGAAGAAGAATTTTATTCCTGTTATCAACGATTGAAAGAAGGCGGACAAAGCACCCAGGAAATCGAGCGCACCTATTGGGGTGTTTTATTTGGTGGATTAACCGATCGTTTCGGGAATCAGTGGTTACTGAAGTTTGCGAACTATGACAAAACCTGAACGAAGCTGTTGGCTTTTGCTGAAATGTAGTATTTTGGTTGAGTGCGTGTATACCTACTTGTAACAGGAATAAATTTATTTTCTTTTGGTGCTATTGCACAAACAACTAAAGAAGCAGACAGTATTCTGTCAGGCTATTCCAATCAATATCACCAGGTGGCAGGAGAGGGCAACTGGTCAAAAGCGCTCTCTATTGGCAAAAGCGCACTGACAGAACAATCAGTAGCAATTGCTTCTTCGGCTAAAAGAGCTGAACTGTGGTTTGATATTGCTTATATGAGTGCTGAACTAAAACAATCAGACAGCGCTGTTTATTATTATGAGAAGGCCAGATTGGAATTGGAGACGATGCCAGAAAAATATAGAGAGCAATTGGGACTGATCTACAACAACCTGGCATTTGCAATGGATAACCTGGGTCGCCAGCAAAAGAAAATCTCCTATTATACGAAGGCATTGGAACTGTGGTTGTCTGCCAATCCGCAACCGCAGGGAAAACTCGTGACAGCACTTGGCAACCTGGTTGAAGCGCATACTGAATATGGTTCCTTCCGCGAAGCCGGCCAATACCTCACAGAAATGAAGAAGAGGAGCAAGTCTGCTCATGCTGAAACCATTCTGGCCTGTATCCGGTATTATGCAGCTACGGATTCTGTGGTACAGTTAAAGCATTGGGTGAGCCAAATGGAGAACTTATTTCGTCAAAGCCCTCCGGACAAAGCAATTGAACTTTCCGGATATCTTTTAACTGCACTGGAAACGGCGGGTTATGCATTCAAGAACCGGAGGGAATTTGAATTGTCGCGGCAATATTATGATAAAGTTAGCCGGTTGGCCGTGCAGCCTTTCTACCTGATGAAGGCCGCTGCTAATTTGGCAATCCTGGAATATGATCGGGGTGCTTTTAGTTCAGCACTTCAATACACCAAACTCGCACTTTCAAGAACCGATACGTCCTGGTCAGGTTCGAGTTGGTACAGCCTGATGGTGCTGGAAGCGGAATTGCTGGAAGGTTTGGGTCAACAGGATGCTGCGATCAGCAATATTGAAAGCCTGTTATCCAGGATGACCCGGAAAAAGGTTGACATCTCCACTATTTCCAAACTTACGATAGAAGATTTAAGGTCTTTGTCCAGTTATAACTATATCCAGGTACTTACCAAAGCCGGACAGGTTCTACGACGTTTATCGCGCACAGGCAGGACTTCTATAAAGGAAGGTCAGCAGATTTTTTTACTGGCAGCGGCTATGTTCAAAACCTATTACCAGGAAGGAGTTTATAATAAATACCTGGATGGATTGAATCGCAGTATCATGGAAGGATTGTTGAGTGGCGAGGTAACGGACGCTGTTATCGAGGTAATTGAGAACAATGGTTCCCGCCATATCTGGAAGAAAATGTTGCATCGGTACAATGGACAGCTGGCTCAACAACCCCAGGCTGTTTCCGTAGATTTTAAACTTGCCAATCTGCAGAATAAGTTATCCGGCAATCAACTGATGCTTCGATACTATCTTACAGATTCGGCCCTCTATGTACTGGAGATCAGGAAGTCAGGAATAAAAACGAACAGAATTGGAAAACATGCTGAAATCGTTTCACTTGTTAATGATGTGCAGCAGGCCATAACAGGCATCCGACCGGATTACCTTCCGCTACTGAAAAAACTTTCTTCGAAACTGATTAATCCTCTACAGTTGGTTGCCAGCAATAGTCAACAGCTAATAATCATTCCCGATGAAAACCTGGGATTTCTGGCCTTTGAAACACTGTTACTGCCAGATGGCAGGCACCTCATTGATCAGTTCTCCCTCTCCTACGCTTATTCATTACCGTTGTGGACCATTCATCAGCAAACGAAATCGCATCCAGCTAAGAATAATAAACTGGTAGCATTTGCACCGGCCTATCCGGAACTTCCTGAATCCAATCGTTCCATTGCAACAAGGGGTACGGGCTTGTATCAGTTGCCCTTTGCACAAAAGGAAGCTAAGGAAATTGCATCAATTTTCGAGGGCACTGTTTTCGAAGGTCAGGCAGCGAGCAGAACTAACTTCTTAAGTACAATTGGCAAGTTTGATTACTATCATTTTGCCATGCATGCAGAATTGGACACGCTCTCCTACGAATCTTCCAACCTGGTATTTTCTAAAACTGAGCGATTGCATTTTTATGAGTTATACAACCTGGATTTACCTGCAGAAATGGTGGTGTTGAGTGCCTGTAATACTGGAATCGGTGCAATGGTGAAGGGAGAGGGACTAATGAGTCTTTCTCATGCGATGAGTGCCGCAGGAGTCAGATCTTCTGTTTATTCGCTGTGGGAAGTTCCGGATAAAGAAACAGCAGAAATTATCACCGGCTTTTATCAATACCTGGGCAAAGGGTACGACAAAGCGGCTGCATTGCAACACGCGAAAAATGATTTTTTGAAAGCCAATCCTGCTAAACAGCATCCTTATTATTGGGCAGGCTTTATACTAAATGGGAATACGGCTGCCATTCAGCAAAAGAACAGCTATTACTGGGTTTGGTTATTAGCAGGTGTTGCTGTTATGTTGGGCGGATGGCTGGTGTATAGAAAACAAAAATCAGTTTAATTCCCCCAATAGTTTGATTGCAAGGCTGGAAGCCGGATGGTTTTCCCTGCTTAGCTGGGATAGTAGCTCCTTTGCTTCCTGAACCTGGCCAAGCTTTAAATAAGCCAGCGCACGGTACCAGTCCGCCCAGGATTTCAGTGCATACGCATCTTTTTTCCAGGGTATAGCTTCGAACTGTTGGATGGCCTCTTTTAGATCACCGGTTTCCATCTGGCAAATTGCAGCATAAAAAAGCGTATAATCTTCCCTGTTGTATTGATAGGCTTGTTGAAATAAGGAACCGGCATCTTTGTACCTGCCTTCTTCATACAGTTGAAAAGCCTGGAGAACGGTACTATTGAGTGTATCAGCTCTTTCCCCGCGAACCGTTGGGCGTATTACATTGGGATAGGCCTGAAAATAGTGAGCATATAAGTTGTCGGATTGTTGCTGCGTGGAGTAGATCCAGTAAACCAATGCAATAACAGCCAGCATTGCAGCCACTGCCAGCAGCTTTTTGAACGGGTTGACGCTTTTTCTTTCAGCATCCCATTTCCGGAGCATTTCTTTGTCCTGCTTTCGTTGAAGAATATGCAAACCTGCACCTAGTTCTTTTCTGAAGGTCCATTCCTCTTTTAGTTCAGGATCGGAATCCAGTGCCAGCAGAAAAGCCTGTTCTTCTTCCGGGCTGAGACTCCCTTCGAAATAGCGGTTTAATAAATCAGTTGTATCCATACTACTTAACTGCGTAGCTGTTTTTTTAATTGTTGCAGACAGCGGGATTTCTGGCTCTTGGCTGTCTCTTTATTTTCATAACCCATGTTGGATACAATTTCATCCAGCTTTAATCCGGTGTAATAAAATGCTTTTAATATTTCCTGGCATTTCAGACCCAATAACCGGAATTGTTGTTCCAGCTTTTCAGTAAATCCTTCGGGTAAGGAATCCGTAAAGGGATCCCAGCTGAGCCGGACTTCACTGTTTTCATCCAAAGGAATCAAGTCGGGCTGTTTTTTTGAGTTGAAATAACTGTATTTCCCAATAGCAAACAAATAGGTACTCAACCTGGCTTCCAATTGATCCAACCTGCCTTTCCGGATATTTTCCAGCAATATTATAAAGGCATCCTGGTAACGATCTGCTAATGATTCTTCAGATGCTCCCAGTTTACGCAGGAACGCAAAAAATCCCTCCCTGTTGGTTTCGTATTCCATACGGGTGATAGATGGATCGCCTCTTTTTAATGCTTCGATTCGATTCAAGTCCTGCTCTTTAGTGTTGAAATCCCGAAAAAGTAAACATAAAAAAAATTTCTCCAGGCATGTTTACCTTTTTTCATTTTCACTACTAATAAGGATGCTACCAACAAAACCATTGCAAATATGAAATCTATTGTACTAGTATTACTGGCTTCCCTGGTGTTTTACTTTAACAGCGGGGCTCAAACCATTGATCCGAAAGAAAAAGTAAAACGCAAAACCACCCAGCGCGCAGATCAGCGTACCGAAGAAGGAATTGACAAAGGCCTTGACAAAATAGAAGAGGGTATCAATGGCTTATTTAAGAAAAAGAAAAAAGCAGAAAAAACTGCAGAGGAAGATGAAGAAGAGGAAGAAATCACAGGCGCTGATACTGCCAAAAAGCCGGGAACATCACCCGGTGCAGCCTCCGGATCCGAGTTCAAACGATACAGCAAATTCGATTTTGTGCCAGGAGAAAAAATTGTTGCCATAGAGGATTTTTCCCAGGATGCGGTTGGTGATTTTCCGGCCCGCTGGAATACCAACTCCTCCGGCGAAGTCATTACTGTTGATGGATCAGATCAGCATTGGATGAACCTGACCCAGGTTGGCTATTATTATCCTGAATTCCTGAATAAACTTCCGGATAACAGCACTATTGAATTTGAGCTGTTAGCATTGGGTGATTTTACACCTACAAACGAAGCCTTTTCTTTTGGATTTGTCAGAGATAGCAAGAGTTTGCTTACACCGGATGAACCATCAGCCGTTTGGGTTTCCTTTAATGCCTCATCCGAAGGAAGCGTCAATTTCACAGTGCGCGATGCCGAGGGGAATGAAATCATTAACAATAGTATTGCGAAAAACCTGTATTGGGCGAGTGAATACAATCGTAAGGCGAAGGTTTCTGTATGGCGCCAGAAAACAAGACTTCGTGTTTACATCAATGAAACAAAGCTGATTGATCTTCCCAGGGCATTTGATCCCGCCCAGCAGTATCGGCTGCTTTTTCATGCCAATCTATATGGCACAGAGGGACTTAGTTATGCTATCTCACAGCTTCGCGTAGCCGAAGGAATGCCGGATACCCGTTCCAAACTGATTACAGAAGGTAAATTTGTTACCAACGCTATCCTGTTTGATGTTAATAAGGCCATCGTTAAACCATCCAGTTATGGCGTGATAAAAGAAATTGCCCAGGTATTAAAAGAAAATGCAGCTGTCAAAGTTGCTATAGTGGGTCATACCGATAGTGATGGCAGTGCAACCGGAAATCTTACCCTTTCCAAACAAAGAGCGGAGTCAGTGAAAAATATCCTGGTGACTGAATTCGGAATTGATGCCTCTCGCCTTAGTACCGATGGAAAGGGTAGCAGTCAGCCTATCGACAACCGCAATTCGGCAGAAGCAAAAGCCAGCAACCGCCGGGTTGAATTTATAAAGCAGTAATCGGATCCATTTACCATTAAACCAGTTCTGAAACAGGGTGTTGGCAGCTCAGGTGTAAATTTTGCGGAATGTAAGATTGATCCTGCCTCCCAATACTCTGCTTCTTTTTGGCAGCGCATGCTCCCAGTAATGCTGGGTACTTCCTTTCATGAGCAGGAAGGAACCGTGTGTGAGCAACAGGGCCTGCTTCATTGATTTATCATAGTAATGCCGGAACTGAAATTCCCGGGCTTCACCAAAGGAAACAGAACCGATAATCGGATTGGGTCCCAGTTCTTTTTCATTATCGCGATGCCAGCCCATACTGTCCTGCTGGTTCCGATAATAATTCAACAGCGCACTGGTAAAGTTTGTCCCGGCTATTTCCTCAATTCGTTGTTTTATTTGTACCAGGGCAGGAGTCCAGGGATGCGGATGCATCGTAATTCCTGAGTACGAATAAGGTTTATCGTTATCCCCATACCAGGCGGTTAAGCGTGGCTGCATCACTTCCCTGCCAAAGAGCTTAATCGGTTCCTGTTTCCAGCTCACACTTGTTTTGAGTTCCTCAAACAACCGGTCACTTTCTTCTTTAGAGAAGAAATCCGGGTAATAATATACTTCACCGTCTTTCGGTAATACATTTTGCATGGTCAGTCTCCTTTTCTCAATACAAGACCGCTTTTCGCACCTGTGTGTTTGCCATTTTCCAATACCAGTTCCCCATTCACCAGGATCCATTGAAACCCTTCCGAAAACTGATGCGGATTCGTAAAGCTGGCTTTGTCTGTAACAGTAGCCGGATCAAACACAACAATATCTGCCGCCTTTCCTTCCAGTAACAATCCACGTGAGGGAAGGTTGAATTTCTGGGCTGCAAGAGAGGTCATGCGACGGATGGCTTCTTCTAGGGTAATGATTTTCTCTTCCCTTACATATTTTCCCAGTACTCGTGCATTGCTGCCATAACCGCGCGGGTGGGGCATGCCGGTTCCATCTGAAACTCCTGCATCTGCACCAATCATATTGTGTGGATATCCCATGAAATAACGCAGATCGTTTTCATTCATACTGTGGTATACCATCTGGGCGCCACCTGCATTTATCAGGTCCAGGACAGTTTTGATTTCTTCTTTCACTTTGTTCTTTCTGCCCTTGAGCTGATTGATCTCCGTGATGGATTTGCCATTGTAACTACTATCTGCCTCGTGACGCGCAACCACTGCATAGGAATAGTTCGGGTATTTGTTTCTCTTCAGGTTGGCCTGCATTTCCTTTTCAATCCTGGCTTTTATAACAGGGTCGGATAAGCGCTTCCGGATGGAATCCAATCCGCCCGATTGCGCCCAGTCCGGTAATTGTGTATTCAGGTTGGTACTGCTGGCGGTATAGGGATATTGATCAATAGTAACATCATATCCTTCTTCCCTGGCTTTTTTGATATAACCCAGTGTTTCGGTGGATCGACCCCAGTTCGCGCGGCCTGCTACCTTGAAATGGGAGATCTGCACTGGAAGTTTTGCCTGGCGCCCAATTTCAATGGCTTCATCAATGGCTTCCGCCACCTTGCCTCCTTCACTCCGGATATGGGAGGCATATACTCCCCCATAGGCGGCTGCTACTTTTGCCAGGCTCACCACTTCTCCGGTCTGCGCATACATACCCGGCAGGTAAATCAAACCGGTTGAGAGTCCAACCGCTCCATCCTTCATGGCTTTTGCCATCAGGCTGTCCATTTTTCGCTGGTGCATGGCTGTTATAGGAAGGTTTTCCAGTCCCACTGCCTGCCGGCGAATGGTATTATGCCCGGCAAGTGATGCCACGTTGATGGATACCCGCGCACTGTCCAGCTTCCTGAAAAAATCCGCAAGGTCATCCGAAGCAGACCCGCAATTTCCTGTTATGATGGTGGTTACGCCATCATAAATAAAATTATCCGCGGTCGGGCGACGAAATATACTGCCCTCAATATGTCCGTGTACGTCAATAAACCCGGGGGCAATCACCCGGTTCTCCACATCTATTGTTTTGGTGGCAGTTTTGTTTTTTAACTGACCGATGGCTGCAATTTTTCCGTCCTTAATACCCAGATCGCCATAAAACCAGGCATTCCCGGTTCCATTGATGATTCGTCCATTCAGCAACAGAATATCATAGTCCTGCGCGGCCAAAGGGCTGAATCTGCACAAGAATAATGTCAATAGAAAAGCGATCAGGATTTGTTTTCGGCTAAACATGCAGGAAAGTTACCAACTCCTGCTGAAGGGGAAAAACGGATAAATTTCAGGTAGTAGAATTCCTGAAGAGATGGCTAATTTGGTGCAAACATTCATCTGGTTATGCAACGATTTTGTTTGGCACTTGATTTAAAGGAAGATCCTGAACTGATTGCACAATATGAAGCGTACCACCGGGCTGTATGGCCCGAAATACTGGATTCCATCCGGGAAGCGGGCATCCTGGATATGCAGATATATCGTACCGGAAACCGGCTGTTTATGATCATGGAAGTGAGCGCCAACTTTGATTCCGCAGCAAAAGCTGCAGCCGATGCTTCTAATCCGAAAGTAGTAGAATGGGAACAGCTGATGGATACTTTCCAGCAGCGCCTGCCCTGGGCAGCACCCAACCAGAAATGGGTTCCCATGGAGCAGATCTTTGCGCTGAACAGCTAACCTCACCCGTCCGGTGCCACCGGACGGGTGAAGTTATTCCGGGGTTTTGATGATCTTGTCCAGCTCGGCTTCTGTGGATTTGAGTTTTTGTTGGCAGAACTCGACCAGTTGGGTTGCTCTTTTCACTTTAATTGCCAGCTCATCCACCGAAATGGTTTCATTTTCCAACGCAGTCACAATTTCCTGAAGTTCCGCATAGGCAGATTCATAGGTTAAAGGGGTCTCCATCGTATTCTTTTTTATGTTTCACGGCAGCATCCAACTGAGTGCCGGCAAATAGGATTTGTATCATGTCTTCCGGATGAATTTCTGTGGCATTGGCCTGAACCTTCCCCTCTTTGACCACCAGGGCAAATCCCCGGGCCAGTAATTTTTCCGGTGAGGACATCCGGAACAGACGCAACAGGTGGGCAAGGTCTTTTTCCCGGGTCCGGATAAACCCTGACGTATTTACCTGCAGCCCGGTTTTCATTTCCTGCAAAAGGAGTTGCTGGTTATTGAGCAGGCGCTGTGGTTGCCTGCGAACCAATGCATGCATTTCCCGGATCTGTTGTTTTTCCTGGTTGAGCAGCTCCTGCGTACGGTAACTAAGGGAGAACCGAACCCGGTCGAGGAACGATAACTGTTCCGAAACCAATTGCCTGCTTAATAACTGCACCTGGTGCAGTATTGTGAATAGGCCTGTTTCAAATCCCCGGTTCCGCTCTATAATAAATTCAGCCACTTTGGTGGGAGTTTTGAATGCGGTATGGGCCAGGAGATCCGCAATGGTCTCGTTTTTCTGATGCCCAATTCCTGTAAAAACCGGAAAAGGGCAGGCTGCTATTGCTTCCGCCACTTCAAACTGGTCAAAGATCAGTAAGTCGGTGGCCGCGCCCCCTCCCCGAATCAATATCACCGCATCAAAATCCTGTTCCAATTCCAACGCCCTGGTTTCAATGGCAGCAATGGTGGCGGCTAATTCCAGCGCATGCTGCTCTCCCTGGACCGTAGCATAAAAGGGATGAATCTCAAATTTGTAACCAAAGGAATTGGTATCCAGGCTGTGCAGGAAATCTTCATAACCTGCCGCATTTTTAGAACTCACTACTGCGATCCGCTGTATCACGGGAGGCAGATAGAGTTCTTTGTTGGCCGATTGCAGCTGTCCCTCCTGCTCCCAAACAAAATCCGGACGTTCAAGCAGCAATCGCTGGATGGTTGCCTGCTTTTTTTGCTCCAATTGTCCCAATGTAAAGCGGCTGTCAATATCCAGCAGCGTCAGTTTCAGCCCATATACAGGATGATAATCCACCGACACTTCAATCAAAACCTGTAACTCATTGCCGAAAACCTGCCCGGTTTCCTGTTCAAATGCCCGGATACGAATAGCCCCTTCCCGCCAGGCAACGCCTGCAATTTTGGCGGTCAGTGAATTAGCGGTTTTTGATTTCCTGGGCATCCGGGTAGTGGGTGCTACCGGCTCTTCTGTTTCCACCAAATCGAAGTAATGAAAGCCCTTATGACCATAATAGGTATGGTTGGTTATCTCTGCCACTACCCAGAATCGCTGCCAGGCAAAACTTTCCTGGAGCGTGAGCCGGATGAGTTCATTGAGTTCTGACAATCGCATGGGAGCCATCATCCTGTAAAGATACAGGGAGGCCACAAAAATATTTGCCGGATATTTTTAAAAGTGTATATTGTACATTTAATACCAGAATTGTTTGCCTATGTCTTTTTTATCAACTGCTTTCAGCCGTCAGCTGCTGCCTGTTTTTCTTTTATCTATAGGGATGACAAGCCTCCAGGCGCAAACCATCCCGGTTCGTTTGCAACCCTCTTCTGAAGCTCCGTTAATTGATAAACATATCTATGGTCATTTCGCGGAGCACCTGGGCACCTGTATTTACGGTGGTTTTTATGTGGGTGAAAAATCCACCCTCGTTCCTCATACGGAAGGCGTTCGCAATGATGTAATTGAAGCACTGAAAAAGTTAAAAATTCCCAACCTGCGCTGGCCCGGTGGCTGCTTTGCCGATACCTATCATTGGAAAGATGGGGTAGGACCAAAAGAAAAACGTCCCACGATTGTAAACCAGTGGTGGGGGGGAGTAACCGAAGACAACAGTTTCGGTACCCATGATTTTCTGAATCTCTGTGAGCGCATCGGAGCAGAACCTTACCTGGCAGGAAATATAGGTAGCGGAACAGTTCAGGAACTGGCCGACTGGGTACAGTATGTAAACTTTAATGGAGTGAGCCCAATGAGTAAATGGCGCAGAGAAAATGGTCGCGACAAACCGTGGAATGTGCGTTACTGGGGGGTTGGCAATGAGGCCTGGGGTTGCGGTGGACATATGACCCCTGAGTACTACGCCAATGAATACCGCAAGTATGCAACTTTCATGTCGGACTGGGGCAATAGTTCCAAAATTTTCCGGATTGCTTCAGGCGCCAGTTCCGGTGATTACAAATGGACGGAAGTGCTGATGAAAAATATTCCGCTCAACCTGCTGGAAGGCGTTGCCCTTCATCACTACGCAGTGGTCGACTGGAATAAAAAAGGTTCTTCACTCGAATTCAATGAAGATGAATATGCGGCCAATATGCGTGTCACCTGGCAGATGGAAGAACTGGTGCGGGAGCATAGCAAAATCATGGATAAATATGATCCAAAGAAAAGGGTAGCGCTGGTAGTTGATGAGTGGGGAGCCTGGTATGATCCGCTCCCGGGTACTAATCCCGGTTTCCTGCAACAACAAAATACCATGCGCGATGCCATGGTGGCCGGCATCACACTTAATATTTTCAACAACCATGCTGATCGGGTAAGAATGGCCAACCTGGCCCAAACCATCAACGTATTACAGGCAGTGATCCTGACAGATAAAGAAAAATTGCTGCTCACGCCAACCTTCCATGTAATGGAAATGTACAATGTTCACCAGGATGCGCAACTGATACCCGTAGACTTCAAAGCGCCCTTGTTCATTCGGGGGAAGGATAGTTTGCCTGCGATATCCATATCAGCATCGGTAGATAAATCCGGCAAAACACATATATCCCTGGTGAATATGGATCCTTCCAAAATTCATTCGGTACAACTGGATCTCGGTAAGGCGATGAAATCAGTAAGCGGAAGAATCCTGCAATCAGCAAGTCTGAAGGATCATAACAGTTTCGAACAACCGGAGAAAGTAAAACCCCGGGCATTCAATGATGCCAAATTAAAAGATAAACAACTGAGTCTTCAATTGCCTGCGGCTTCCGTGATTGTACTTGAACTTCAATAACTGACCGCCATGTGGAAATCCTTGCTGACGGGCCTCGTGCTCACCGGTTCAACATTGGTTGCGCAGGAAAAACAACCCCTGCAGATTGATCTGACCAATCTGAAAGATGAGATTGCACCAACCATGTGGGGTGTCTTCTTTGAAGATATCAACCTGGGAGCAGATGGTGGCATATATGCCGAACTCATCAAAAACAGGTCCTTTGAATTTTACAAACCCCTGATGGGTTGGAAAACCATCGGTACCCTAAAACAGGAAGGAGGTTTCCGGATTATCAATCGGGGCCTGCAGGCAGAACGTAATCCAAGGTTCCTGAGAGTGGAAGTAAAAAATGCCGGTGCCGGTGCTATCGGCCTGGAAAATGAAGGCTTCCGCGGCATGGGACTAAAGCAAAACCTGCGTTACGATTTCTCCACCTGGTACCGCCTCGAAGGGAAACCCATCACCCTGCAACTTGAACTATTGAATGAACAGGATCAGGTGGTGGGTACAACCAAACTTCAACTGCCACCTGCTGATGAATGGCGAAAAATCGAAACCAGCCTGCTCTCATCTGCCACTATTCCCAAAGGAAAATTTCGCTGCTGGATGGAAGGCGATGGACAGCTTGATATCGACATGATCTCTCTGTTTCCATCCGATACCTGGAAAGGCCGTAAAGGCGGACTCCGGGCAGATATGGTGCAAAAGCTGGCAGATCTGAAACCCGGATTTATCCGCTTTCCCGGTGGCTGTATTGTAGAAGGGCATGAATTAAGTACCCGCTACCAGTGGAAAAAAACAGTAGGCCCCCTCGAAGAGCGCCAAGTTATCATCAACCGCTGGAATACAGAGTTTGCGCATCGTTCGGCTCCTGATTATTTTCAATCCTTTGGTCTGGGTTTTTTTGAATATTTCCAATTGGCGGAAGACCTTGGATCTGAGCCACTACCTATTCTGAACTGCGGTATGGCCTGCCAGTTTAATACCGGAGAACTGGTACCGCTGGATCAACTGGATGAATATGTTCAGGATGCATTGGACCTGATTGAATTCGCTAACGGCGATGTTTCCACGAAATGGGGGAAACTGCGCGCCGATATGGGTCACCCTGCTCCGTTCAACCTAAAATACCTGGGCGTTGGTAATGAAAACTGGGGACCACAATACATGGAGCGATTGAAAATTTTTACGAAAGCCCTCAAAGCGCGTTACCCGGAGATCCAACTGATCAGCAGTGCTGGACCCTTTTCCAATGGCCCCTTGTTTGAATACCTCGATAAGGAGTTAAGAGCCATGTCGGCCGATCTGATTGATGAACATTATTACCGTAAACCGGAGTGGTTCCTTAGCAATGCAAACAGATATGATAGCTACGATCGTAAGGGCCCCAAAATTTTTGCAGGCGAATACGCTTCCCATGTGGAAGGCATCACCAATGGCCTGGTGCGCAACAACTGGCTGGCGGCACTTTCAGAAGCAGCTTTCATGACCGGATTGGAACGCAATGCGGATATCGTAAGAATGGCTTCCTATGCACCGCTCTTTGCACATCTGGAAGGCTGGCAATGGACACCTGATCTGATCTGGGTGGACAATCTGAATTCCTATGGAACGCCCAGTTACTACGTTCAGCAACTCTTTTCCACAAACAGGGGTACGCATGTCGTGAAGGCATTGCAGGAGGGGAAACCATTGGCTGGAAAAGACAGCCTTTATGTTTCAGCCGTTTGGGACGAAACCCAAAAAGAACTGGTACTCAAAATGGTTAATGCCGGGGATGTGGCTGTAAGCCTGCCCCTGCAATTGAAAGGAAAAAAGCCCGGGAAGGGAACTATCCAGGTGATGCAGTTGCAAGCGGATTCTCTCGAGGCTGCTAATTCCATCAGCGCACCACGGCAGGTGGCTCCGCAGGTAAGCAGTCTTCCGCTTCCAAAGAAAGCATGGAAAGTCAATCTTCCTGCCAGAACACTAACGGTGTGGAGGATTCCCATGAAATAAGCCTATTTTACTAAACTAAATTCAGCACCACTAATATGAAATGGATGAGCATACTTGCAACCGCAGCCGCCCTGAGTATGGGCAGTGCAGCCTGTAACAACGAAAGCAAAGAAGAACAGCCGGCAAAACCGCAAGCCGGAATCAGCAAACAGGCCTGGGGAACTGCCAATGGCCAGCCTGTTGACTTGTACACCCTTCGTAATTCAAAGGGTACTGTGGTTACCATCACTAACTATGGTGGTATCGTTACTTCCTTCCTGGCGAAAGATAAAAACGACTCTGTTGCCAGTGTTGTAGTTGGCTTTGATAGTATTGAACCCTATTTGCAGTCGCATCCTTATTTTGGTGCTATAATTGGCCGATATGGTAACCGGATTGGTGCAGGTAAATTCAGCATTGGTGATAAAAACTATACCCTGGCTACCAACAATGGAGCCAATCACCTGCATGGTGGTGTGGTAGGATTTGATAAAGTAATCTGGACTGCTGCGCCTATTGTTGACACACTGCCTTCCCTGAAACTCTCTTACCTGAGTAAGGATGGAGAAGAAGGTTATCCCGGAAATCTGCAGGTAACGGTTACCTATACCCTAACCGAAGAGGATGGCCTCAAGATGCAATATGAAGCAACCACCGATCAGGCAACCCCGGTAAACCTGACCAACCACAGTTATTTCAATCTCACAGGTGATACCAAAGAAACCATTTTCAATCACCAGTTGCAGTTGAACGCAGATGCCTACACGCCGGTAGATAATGGTTTAATCACAACCGGAGAAATCAGGCAGGTGGCTGGTACTCCTTTTGATTTCAGAAGCCCAATGAGCATTGGCAGCCGCATTGATTCGGTTCCAGGTGGATATGACCACAACTATGTACTGAACAACACGGATGGTTCCTTACGAAAAGTAGCTCATCTTGCTGATCCGGTAAGCGGCCGATTCCTCGAAGTATGGACAACCGAACCTGGTATCCAGTTTTACAGCGGTAATTTTCTGGATGGAAAATTCATTAACCATACCGGCACTGCGGTTCAATTGCATACCGCCCTTTGCCTGGAAACCCAGCACTTCCCGGATTCTCCCAATAAAAAAGAATTTCCTTCCACCATCCTGGAGCCCGGGAAAAAATATTACACAGAAACAATTTATAAAGTCGGGGTTGGTAAATGATGAATATAGACACTGTACTGTCGCGATATAAGGCACTCTTATTTGATCTCAATGGTACCATGATCGATGATATGAAGTACCATATCGTTGCCTGGTCGGATATGCTGAACAATGTGCTGGGTGCCGGTCTTAGTTACGAGGAGGTCAAGGCTCAGATGTACGGTAAAAATGAAGAACTCCTGGTCCGGGTTTTTGGTCCGGATAAATTCAGCCGGGAAGAAATGCAACAGTACTCCATGGAAAAAGAGCGCCGATACCAGGCTGCTTTTCTTCCGGAACTCAAACTACTGGATGGATTACCCGGATTGCTTGACCAGGCAAAAGCTTCCGGTATCCGCATGGCAATTGGATCAGCTGCCAATACCTTCAACATTGATTTTGTGCTGGATAACCTTCGGCTCCGGTCTTATTTTGATGCCATCATCAGCGCGGATGATGTCGAAATCAGCAAACCAGATCCGGATACCTATCTCAAATGTGCAGCTGCAATTGGTGTTACCACAAAAGATTGCCTCGTGTTTGAAGATGCTCCCAAAGGGGTGGAAGCTGCCTTCAACGCGGGAATGGATTGTGTGGTGCTCACCACCCTGCATGAACCACATGAATTTTCTGCCTACCCGAATATCATACACTTTATGAATGATTACTCCGGGTTAGCAGGTAAAATAGGGTAAGATTATATTAAATGTTGATAATACACTTAATTTTAAATAATTGTATCTTGTGCCAATAAGCTTGTCATAATAAGAAACTATGTCAACATCATTCGTGATTGGAGTGGACTATGGGACCGATTCCGTTCGGTCGGTTTTGGTGGATACCACCAACGGACAGGAGCTCGCATCAGCAGTATTTCACTACCCCCGCTGGAGAGATGGCCTCTATTGTGATGCTGCCAGCAGCCAGTTTCGGCAACACCCCCTGGATTATATAGAAGGATTGGAAACGACCATTCGTGAATGTTTAAAGCTGGCTGGTCCGGCTGCAGCTGCACAGGTGAAAGCCATCTCCATTGATACAACCGGCTCTACCCCGGTAGCTGTTAACCAGGCAGGTATACCATTGGCTTTACTCCCTGAATTTGAGCAGCATCCCAATGCGATGTTTGTACTCTGGAAAGATCATACAGCAATAAAGGAAGCTGCTGAAATCAACCAGCACGCAACCCGGTTTCCTACCAATTACCTGAAATACGTTGGAGGGATTTATTCCTCCGAATGGTTCTGGGCAAAAGCATTACACATTCTTCGGGTAGACCCGGCCGTTAGGGCCGCGGCTTATTCCTGGGTGGAGCATTGCGACTGGATTCCTTTCCTGCTTTCCGGTGGATCCAACATCAACCAACTGCGCAGAGGAATTTGTTCCGCCGGCCATAAAGCCTTATGGGCTGAAGAATGGGGTGGATTGCCTCCGAATGATTTTTTCAAATCGTTGGATCCCCTGCTAGATGGACTGACTGCAAGATTATTTGATAACGTATATACGGCTGACCAGGCTGCTGGTACACTTTGTACCGAATGGGCGCAAAGGTTGGGACTATCCACGACGGTTGTTATTGGAGTTGGTGCTTTTGATGCCCATATGGGTGCAGTTGGTGGACAAATTGAACCTTACCACCTCAGTAAAGTAATGGGTACTTCCACCTGTGATATGCTCGTGGCACCTATGAATGAAGTAGAGCATATCCTGGTGAAAGGTATATGCGGACAGGTACCCGGCTCTGTGATCCCAGGTATGATGGGCATGGAAGCCGGACAATCGGCTTTCGGTGATACCTATGCCTGGTTCCGGAAAATGATTACGCAACCGGTAGCCAAACTGTTGAAATCCTCCACGCTGATTGATGCAGCGCTTGCAGAAAAACTCGAACAGGAATTAAATGAAAAACTGATTCGCGAGCTGTCTGCAGAAGCAGCCCAATTACCACTTTCAGAACAGGATGAACTGGCCATCGACTGGCTGAACGGTCGCAGAACCCCCGATGCTGATCAGCGACTCAAAGCCACTATCACCGGTCTGCACCTGGGCTCCGATGCTGCCAGAATTTTAAAGGCCCTGATTGAATCCACCTGCTTTGGCGCTAAAGCTATTGTGGATCGCTTTACCTCAGAAGGAGTTCCGGTAAAAGGACTGATTGGATTAGGGGGTGTGGCAAAAAAATCACCCTATATCATGCAGGTGATGGCGGATGTAATGCAAATGCCCATTCGCATTCATAAAACTGAACAGACCTGTGCTGCAGGTGCTGCCATGTTCGCGGCAACTGCAGCCGGTATCTACCACCGTGTGGAAGATGCCATGCAGGCAATGGGACAGGGCTTTGATGCGGAATACCATCCGCGTCCAGCAACTGCCACGTATTACCGAAACCGATTTGAACAATATAAAAAGCTGGGTGCTTTCACAGAGCCATCCGGCGATTCAGAAAACTAAAGAAGCAGCATCATGCGATATGAGCATATCCGGCAGGAAGCATATGAAGCCAATATGCAACTTCCCCGTCTCGGACTGGTACTCTTCACCTTCGGGAATGTAAGTGCAGCTGATCGCAGCCAGGGGCTGTTTGCGATTAAACCAAGTGGTGTTCCGTATGAACAACTCTCACCAGCTTCCATGGTGATTGTAGACTTTGATGGTAAGACTGTGGAAGGAGATTTACGTCCATCTTCTGATACACAGACCCATGCAGTGCTTTATAAACACTGGCCGGAGATTTACGGTATCGTACATACGCATTCTGTGTATGCCACTGCCTGGGCCCAGGCTCAGCGCGATATTCCCATTTATGGTACCACGCATGCGGATCACAATACTGTTGATATTCCCTGTGCACCACCCATGGAAGACAATATGATTGAAGGCGATTATGAATACCAAACCGGTTTTCAGATCATGAATTGTTTTGCTGAAAGACAACTTGATTACCGCGAAGTGGAAATGATACTGGTGGGTAATCATGCTCCTTTTACCTGGGGAAAAACTGCTGCTAAAGCCGTGTACAACAGCGCGGTGCTGGAAACTGTTGCGCAAATGGCGATGCATACGGAACAGATCAATCCCAATGCACCCCGCCTCAAAGAAGCCCTGATCAAAAAACACTGGGAACGGAAACACGGTCCGGATGCCTACTACGGCCAATAATTTTTAAAAGACTCAATACAGTTTATATGCATAGTTTGAAGCAATACGAAGTGTGGTTCCTTACAGGATCACAGCATTTATACGGTGAAGAAACCCTGCAGCAGGTAGCTGAACATTCCCAGAAAATTGCGGAGGCGCTGGACGCAGCACCAACTATTCCGGTAAGAGTTGTGTATAAACCCATTCTCAAATCCCCGGATGAAATTTTTGCCATCTGCCAGGAAGTGAATACCGCCCGCAACTGTATTGGCATCATTGCCTGGATGCATACCTTCTCGCCTGCCAAAATGTGGATCAACGGTCTTAAGATTTTACAGAAACCGTTGTTGCATCTCCATACCCAGTTTAACCGGGATATCCCCTGGTCCAAAATCGATATGGATTTCATGAACCTCAACCAGAGCGCACATGGTGATCGTGAATTTGGTTTCCTGGTAAGCCGCATGCGCATGCGCCGGAAAGTAGTTACCGGATACTGGGAAGAAACTGCGGTACAGCAACAAATCAATACCTGGGTTAGAGCAGCCGCCGGTTGGGCCGACTGGCAGGGCGCCCGCTTTGTTCGTTTTGGTGATAACATGCGCGAGGTAGCTGTTACAGAAGGTGATAAAGTGGAAGCACAACTGAAATTCGGTTATGCAGTGAATACCCATGGTATTGGAGACCTGGTGCAGGTAATCAACCAGGTAACAGATGCAGAAGTAGAAAAACTCTGCCAGGAATATGAAGACAGTTATAAACTGGCGGGTGCCCTTGCAAAAGGAGGTGACCAACGTACATCCCTAACCGATGCGGCCCGCATTGAACTTGGGATGCGCCAATTCCTGGAAGCAGGTGCTTACAAAGGATTCACTGATACTTTTGAAGATTTGCATGGCATGACCCAATTACCCGGTATTGCCACACAGCGCCTGATGGCAGCAGGTTATGGATTTGGTGGAGAGGGCGACTGGAAAACAGCTGCCCTGGTACGCGCGATGAAAGTAATGGGACAGGGACTTAAAGGAGGCAATTCTTTCATGGAAGATTATACCTATCATTTTGATCCGGCTAACCAGATGGTGCTGGGTGCGCATATGCTGGAAATTTGTCCCTCTATCGCACATGGACAACCGAGTTGTGAAGTGCATCCCCTCGGCATCGGAGGTAAAGCAGACCCGGTTCGCCTGGTGTTCAATGTAGATGGAGGGGCGGCGTTGAATGCTTCCATCATCGATATGGGCAATCGTTTCCGCCTGCTGGTAAATGAAGTAGAAGCTGTAACCCCTGTACATGATCTGCCTAAATTACCCGTGGCCCGCGTGCTCTGGAAACCTTACCCGGATATGCAAACCGGCTGTACCGCCTGGATCCTGGCAGGGGGAGCTCACCATACCTGCTACAGCCAGAACCTGACTTCAGAGCACCTGGAAGATTTCGCCGATATGGCCGGAATTGAATTTGTGCTCATTGGCAAAAAAACAAATCTCTATCAATTCAAGAATGATTTGCGCTGGAGTGACGTATATTACCAAATCAATTCTTAACCAAACCGACGTTTAGCTTGTCATGACAAAGTACCTGTCTACGGCCGATATTCTGGTATTTCTGGCCTATATCCTCCTGGTTGGCTCTTATGGTTTCTGGATTTACAACAAAAAAAAGAAAGCCGTTACCGACACCAAAGATTTTTTCCTCGCGGAAGGATCACTCACCTGGTGGGCCATCGGCGCCTCCCTGATCGCCTCCAATATTTCTGCTGAGCAGTTTATCGGAATGAGTGGAAATGGCTTCTTTGTGGGCATTGCAGTTGCTGCTTACGAATGGCTGGCTGCTCTGGCCCTGATCATCATTGCGGTTTGGTTCATCCCCATATATCTCAAGAACAAGATCTATACGATGCCGCAGTTCCTGACAATGCGGTACAATGCCACAGTGGCTTTCATCATGACCATTTTCTGGTTATTTCTCTATGTATTTGTCAACCTCACGTCTATTCTTTATTTGGGCGCTATCGCGATTGATGGCCTGCTGGGCGGCCAATACCTGCACATCATCATGGTAGCCCTGGCGGTGGCCGCAATTATTATTACACTTGGCGGGATGAAAGTGATCGGTTACACGGATGTGATCCAGGTAGCCGTACTGATCATTGGCGGATTGGCAACCACCTATATGGCCCTTACCATCGTGAGTGAAAAATTCGGACTGGGCTCCAGTGTAATTGCCGGATTTAATCAGCTCATGAAAGAAGCCCCGGATCATTTTCATATGATGCTGAATAAACCAGGCCCTGAATCTACCCAGGAATACATCGACAAGTACAGGATTCTTCCAGGGGTTCTGATGTACCTCGGCGGACAATGGGTGGTGAACCTCAACTATTGGGGTTGTAATCAGTACATCACACAACGCGCGCTGGGAGCAGATTTGCAAACAGCCCGCTCCGGTTTGCTTTTTGCCGGTTTCCTGAAACTGATGATGCCCATCATTGTAATGTTACCCGGCATTGCGGCCTATGTGTTATACAAGGGAGGCCATCTTCCTGAGTTCTCCGGCAAAATGGACAGCGCATATTCTGCCATTCTCTCCTTCCTGCCTTCCGGACTGAAGGGCTTGTCAGTTGCCGCGCTTACCGCAGCTATTGTAGCATCATTGGCGGGTAAAGCAAACAGTATCTCCACCATTTATACATTGGATATTCATAAAAAATACATCAACAAAGGGGCGGATGAAACCAAAATGGTCTGGATTGGCCGTTCGGTAGTAATCATCTCAATGCTCATCGCGGTGATCTTTACCTGGGATGACCTGCTTGGTATCGGTGCTGAAGGCGGCTTCACCTTTATCCAGAAATATACCGGGTATTTTAGTCCGGGTGTATTTGCTGTATTCATCCTCGGCATGTTCTGGAAAAGAACAACCGGAACAGCTGCGGTAGCGGGTGTAATTGCCGGTTTCCTCTTGTCGATTCTCTTCAATGACCTGGCTCCGAAACTATTTGGCAATGAAACCTGGCTGTATACGGCTTATCCAAGAGGAGATGGCACCTATGAAATCCCCTTCCTGATTTGTATGGGCTTTGCCTTTTTTATGACAATGGGGCTCATGATCCTGATCAGCTTGTCCGGGCCGAAAGTCAATCCCAAAGCCTTCATCCATGATGAGGGAATGTTCAAGGTTAAACCGTCTACCCTGCTGCAAATTGTGGTTACATTGCTGATATTAATGGCACTCTACATTAAATTCTGGTAATTTAGCCAGCAGTTATGGGAAGAATTGAATACAAAAACAACGACCGCTTTTTACTCGCGGTAGACTGCATCATATTTGGTTTTGATGGCAGTGGGATAAAAGCGCTCCTGGTAAAAAGAGCCCTGGAACCTGAAGCTGGTAAATGGTCGTTAATGGGTGGCTTCGCGCAGCAAAATGAAAGCATTGATGATGCGGCAGCCAGGATCCTCCTGAACCTGACCGGACTCGATAAAATTTATATGGAACAACTCTACTGCTTTGGCGACCTCGACAGGGATCCGGGCGGGAGAGTTGTTTCTATTGCCTATTTTGCCCTGATTAAAATTGATGCTTCGGATAATGATAAACTGGAAGAACATCAGGCAAAATGGATTGATCTTAAAAAACTGCCACCGCTGGTCTTTGATCATAAAAAAATGATCAAACTCGCGAAAGAGCGATTGCAGCAAAAAGTATCCAATCACCCGGTTGGATTTGAATTGCTGCCGCATAAATTCACCCTGCAACAACTACAGGCCTTATACGAAGCGATCTTTGAAAGAAGCTTTGACAAGCGCAATTTCACCCGAAAGATTTTATCCCTTGGCATTTTGCAGCGCCTGGATGAAAAAGAGAAAACCTCTTCTAAAAAGGGTGCCTTCTTCTATGTGTTCGACAAGAAAAAATACAAGCAGTTGGAAAGCGAGGGAATCCAGATGATTTAAGCAGCGGGCTTACAATGCATGTCCGCAAAATTTACAGAACCGCGCATCCGGATCATGACCATCGTGCCCGCAACCCGGACAACTTTCCGTGAGGTTGTCTTTCTTTCCAAATTGTTTGGATAACTCTACCGTTACAATACCAGTTGGTACTGCGATAATTGCATAACCTAGCAGCATCACAAGAGAAGCTACCATTTTACCCATCGCTGTTACCGGAGAGATATCTCCATAACCAACGGTAGTAATGGTAACTATTGCCCAGTAAATACTTTGGGGAATACTACTGAAATCCGGATTGGCAGCATTTTCAACTACATAGATAATAGTTCCGAGGATCGTGCTTAACAGGAGGACAAAACTCAGGAAGATACTGATGCGTCTTACACTGGCTTTCATGGCCATCAGGATCCCCTTTCCTTCAGATACAAAGTGGGTGAGCTTGAGTATGCGAAAAACGCGCATCAATCGTAAAGCCCGAATGGACAACAGGAATTGTGACCCGGGAAACAGTATACTGAAATATGTAGGCAGAATAGCAAGCAAATCGATGATGCCATAAAAGCTGCGGGCATAATGCAAAGGCTTCTTCACAACCAGTAAGCGCAGGATATATTCAATGGTAAACAACCCGGTGATGATCCATTCAATAATCATCAGCTCTTTCCCGTATTGTGCAGCTACAGACGGAATGCTTTCCAGCATAACGACTACCAGGCTGAGAAGAATCAGCACCAGCAAGGCGAGGTCAAAACGTCTGCCTGCCTTTGTTTCAGCTTCAAAAATGATTTCAAACAATCGGGTTCTCCAGCTCATACGAAAAGCTTATCGACGTTGAATATCGACAATCATAACCGGAGGATCAAAATATTGATCGGTTTCCGGTTTGCGATAGATTTTTCTCACTACTTCCATGCCCCGGATTACCCGGCCGAAGGCGGCATAACCCTGGCCATCTGCATTGTTCTCACCCCCGAAATCAAAGCCCGGTAAATCACTTAATGTTATGAAAAACTCTGAACTAGCGCTGCCGGGTTCTTCTCTCGCAAATGAGAGCGTCCCTGCACTATGAGTGAGACCGGTTTGTTGGGTTGTTTCATGCGGGATCCGCGGTAGCTCGGGTCTTATTTTAGTGCGACTCCAAAGTCCGCCCTGGATCAATTCCGCCTTGGGTGCATTGGAGGGCTGATTTTCATCACTCAGGATCCGGTAAAAATAACTGCGCTGGTAAAGTCCTTTGTCTAAGATATCCAGGAAGGCTTTCACGGAAGCTGGTGCTTTTTTAGGGTACAGCTCTGCAACTATAGTGCCTTCTACGGTTTTGATCTCAATTTCTACGGTGTCGCTGTTTTTATTCGCTTCCCGGCAGCCCGCCAGCAGGCTGATCGCGAGAAGACAGATTCCCAACAACTTAGTTGCCATTTGTTTCATACCCCCAAAGTTGCATCTTTTCCTCCACTCGTCCGGTGCCACCCGTCCGGTGGCACCGGACGGGTGGCACCGGGAACCGATCATCAAACAATTGCAGCGGTAAAAAGGAATAAGTGCTAAATTGGTACTTACAACTAAGTTTTATGGCTGCCATTACACTGACGGTAAACAACAAACAACACAAGATTGATGTGGACCCCCAGATGCCCCTGCTTTGGGCAATCCGCGATTTCGTAGGACTAAAAGGCACCAAATTTGGCTGCGGAATGGCGCAATGCGGGGCCTGTACAGTGCTCATGGATGGTAATCCTGTTAGGAGCTGCAGCACCCCGGTAACAGCCGCTGCCAATAAAAAGATCTCCACCATAGAAGGACTTTCAGACAATCTTGAACATCCTGTACAGCAGGCCTGGATTGAATTCCAGGTGCCACAATGTGGTTACTGCCAGAGCGGACAAATCATGACTGCAGTTGCCTTCCTGAAGAAAAATCCCAATCCCACTGAGGAGCAGATTGATGCGGCCATGCAGGGCAATCTTTGCAGATGCGGCACCTACCCGCGCATCCGTAAGGCAGTGAAAAGAGCAGCCGAGCTGATGAAGACCAAACCTTTTTAAACTAACATAAACTACTTGCCATGCGTACGACTCTTTCCCGTCGTCGGTTTTTGCGTTTATCCTCATTTACCGGCGCAGGCCTGATCATTGGGCTGAATGGAGTAGATGGAAAAGCATTCGGACAGTTGGTGAACCTGAGCAATGATGCCGAACTAGTAGGTGTTACCCCCTTTGTGCTGATCGATCCGAAAGGAGGCATTACCATATACAATACCAAACCGGAGCTGGGACAGGGAACCTTTCAGTCTATTCCTTCGTTGATTGCGGAAGAGCTGGATCTTACCCTCGACCTGGTGACCATCCGGCAATCAGGCGGACAAGTTGAATTGGGTGCGGATCAGTTCTCCGGAGGATCTGCGTCTATTCGTACTAGTTATACCAAGTACAGAAAAGTTGGTGCTGCAGCCAGGGAAATGCTGGTAACTGCGGCCAGCCAGTCCTGGGGTGTACCTGCACAGGAATGTATAACCGAAAATGGAAAGGTCCTGCATAAGGCAAGCAATCGCTCCGCCACTTACCAGGAACTGGCAGCTGCTGCAGCGAAGCTGGAAGTACCCAAGGAGCCCAAACTGAAAGACCCCTCCAAATTTATATTACTGGGCAAGCGGGTAAAAAGACCTGATATCCCCCTGAAAAGCAATGGCACGGCAGTATTTGGTATTGATGTAGAGGTCCCGGGCATGCTTTATGCCAGCATTGAACGTTGCCCTGTTTTCGGCGGTAAAATGATCAGCTTTGATGATTCCGCAGCTAAAAAAGTAAAAGGTGTACAGCAGGTAATTACCTGTGAACGCTTAATTGGAAAATATCGCTTTGAAGGTGTTGCAGTGCTGGCAGATAATTATTGGGCTGCAGTTCAGGGCCGCAAAGCCCTGCAGGTAAAATGGGATTACAAGGGCTATGATAAATTTTCACTCACTGCTTATGAACAGCAGTTGAGAGAGTTGGCCAAATCTGAAGGCGTTGTGGATCATACCAAAGGTGATTTTGATAAAGCCTATGCAGAAGCTCCCACCAAACTGGAAGCTTTTTATGAAACTCCGATGGTATCTCACTCCCCGATGGAGCCAATGAATTGCCTGGCCCATTGGAAAGAAAACAACCAGATTGAAATCTGGACTTCCACACAAGTACCTTTCAGTATCAAAAACAGTTTCTCAAAAGAATACAAGGTAAAACCAGAGGATATTACGGTACATGTACAGTTCAATGGCGGAGGTTTTGGTCGCAGGTTGTACCCGGATTATGTGCATGAAGCAGTGCAGCTTTCTAAAAAAGCCGGTAAACCGGTGAAGGCGATCTGGACCCGCGAAGATGATACCCAGCAGGGACCATTTCGCCCTATGACTTTCTCAGCATTCAAAGGCGCATTGGATGCCAATAAAAAACCAGTTGCCTTTCAGCACAAGGTGATCTCGCCCTCTATCGGGGCATCTTCCAACCCGAACTACGATAAAACCAAAACGGATGGTGGCATGACCGAAGGCATTAGTGAACAGGCCTATGAGATCCCAAACATGAAAAATCTCTATGTGCATGCAGATATGCATGTGCCACTGGCTGCCTGGAGAGCGGTTACCTCTACCACGCTCGCATTTTCTCATGAATGCTTCCTGGATGAGATGGCTGTGAAAGCGGGTGCAGATCCCATGACATTTCGGTTGTCCATGCTGGATAGTAAACAATCCGATACGAAAAGACTATTGCAGAAACTAAAAGAGGTTTCCAACTGGGAGAAGCCCTTACCGGCCGGTTGGGGCAGGGGCCTGGCACAGTGGGAGTTTTTCGCCGGCCTTGCAGGCAATGTAGTGGAAGTGTCTAAAAAAGGCAATGGCATCAAAATAGAAAAAGTGTATGCAGTAATAGATCTGGGAACCATGGTCAATCCCGATATGGTGGAAGCCCAGGTGGAAGGTGCTATTGTTATGGCGATAACAGCAGCCATCAAAAATGGTATCCGCATAGAAAATGGAAAGACCATTCAATCCAATTTTCACAATAATCCGATTCTGAGAATAACTGAAACACCACCGATAGAGGTGCATATACTTGCAGAAGGTGGTGAAAAAATCAAAGGGGTTGGTGAGCCTGGCTTACCTCCCCTGGCACCTGCTTTGTGTAATGCGATATTTGCAGCAACAGGTAAACGTATCAGACGGCTCCCCTTTGATATAAACAAAATTTAATATTGGGGGTAACAAGCCGGTCTTAATATTGCCATATGACAGAAGAGATTCTCTTGCTGATCGGCGAGCGCATTCGCGCGCGCAGGCAGGAAAAAAACATAACACTGGAACAACTGGCCAATAAAGCGGGTGTTACCAAGGGCCTGATTTCTCAAATTGAAAACAACCGGACTGTTCCTTCATTACCTGTACTCTTAAGCATCGTGCATTCATTGGATGAAGACATGCGCGGTTTCTTTGAAGGGTTGCAGGCAAAAATGACTGATCTCAAATATTATGTCATCCGGAAAGATGAACTCAAGGAAGTGAATCGGGAACCGGTGAAAGGGTTCTCCTATAAACGAATTTTTTCCAGGGCTGTCAACAGTTCTGCTTTCGATATGGAACTGCTGGAAATGAAACCCGGTGCTGCCCGACGCCAGATGGTTACTACGGAAGCCTATGAATTGAAATACCTGGTCCAGGGTGAAATAGAATACCAGGTGGACAAAGAAAAGTTCACCATGAAAGCCGGTGACTCCCTCGCATTTGATGGCCGGCATCCACATAGAATTAAAAACATTGGGAAAGGGATAGCCCTCCTGCTCGTCATTTATCTCTTCTGAAAAATCACGCAATCGTTTGCCTTTTATTTAGTTTTTGTGCAATGTGAAATTTTCGTTAAGTTTAGTTAACCTAAACCAACCGTTTATTTAGCCTAAACCTTTACATTTTAATAAGATGGCGGTAACAAAGGCTTCATTTTGGGCGGATAGTTTTGGGTCGTAATTAAAAACAACTACTAAAGTTTATGAGAAAACCAAGACATCATCGAGCCTCGGGCCTGGTGGGGCTTCTGCTGCTCCTCATTTCGCCCCTTCTCCTCCTCGCACAGGAACAAATTACAGGTAGAGTTCTTTCTAAGCAGGATAACAGTCCGCTTAGCGGGATCTCTGTTCTCGTCAAAGGCACAACCCGCGGTGTGGCTACCGATATTGATGGCCGCTTCCGGATAACAGCCAAACAGGGCGATGTATTAGTATTCAGTGGTGTAGGTATCAGTACACAGGAAGTTACTGTTAGCGGCACAGGAGAAATTGTGGTAAGCGCTACCACACTCAACAATTCATTAAATGAAGTAGTTGTTACCGCCCTGGGTATTCGCCGCGAAAAAAAGAAACTGGGGTATGCCATCCAGGAAGTAAAAGGAGAAGACCTGACAGTTGCCAGGGAATCCAATGTAGTAAATCAGCTGGCTGGTAAAGTAGCCGGTGTTACTGTTGTTGGTAGTCCCTCTGGTATTGGTGGTTCCGCCCGCGTTACTATCCGGGGTGAACGTTCGGTTGACCTGAATAAAAACCAGCCCCTCTATGTAATTGATGGTGTTCCTGTTAGTAATGCAATTACAGGTGCATCCGGCAGAGGTAACCTGGAAGTGGATTTCGGTAATGGTGCTTCCTTCCTTAACCCAGATGATATCGAGTCCATGTCAGTATTGAAAGGACCTGCTGCATCGGCCCTCTATGGTTCCCGCGCGGCAAATGGTGTAATTGTTATCAAAACCAAATCCGGACGTGTTCAAAAAGGATTGGGTGTTGAAGTGAACAGTAACGTTACTGCTGAATCTGCACTGAAATTACCGGAGTACCAAAAGGTATACGGACAAGGAAATGGTAATGGTGGTGATTTCGCCTTCGTGAATGGTGCTGGTGCTGGTTTAACAGATGGTACTGACGAAGGATGGGGACCTGCTTTCCGCGGACAATCCTATCCCCAATACAACTCTCCCCGCACGCTTAACGGTCAGCCTACTGATTTCCTGGGTGGTGATCTGAATGCACCTGCCGGATCCGTAATTACAGCTACTCCCTGGCTTCCGGATGTAGATAACCTGAAGGATTTCTTACAAACAGGTCGCGCCATCACCAACAACGTAGCTTTAGTAGGTGGTAATAAAAGTGGAGATTTCCGCCTGAGTTATACCAATCTGGATCAGACCGGTATCGTACCCAATACGGATCTTCGTCGTAATACAATTTCTCTTACCGGTGGTTATAACTTTAACGATAAACTCAGTGCTCGTGCATTTGTAAGTTATATCAAGAGCGAGAGCGATAACCGTCCTTCTATCAGTTATGGTACAGAAAGCCTGATGTACCTTTTCAACTGCTGGTTACCGGCATCTATTCGGGTAGAAGATATGAAGCGCCTGTACATGCGTGGTGCAGAAGGACTTCGCCAGTTCAGCTGGAACTACAACTACCACGATAACCCCTACCTGACAGTAATGGAAAATACCAATGGCCAATATTATGACCGGATCATTGGTAACATTACACTGAAATATGAATTTACCAACTGGCTGAATCTGCAGCTTCGTTCTGCAACAGATTGGAGCCAGGAAAGAAGAGAGTACAGAAGAGCTTTCAGTACCCAACGTTTCCCATTTGGTCAGTATCGCCAGGTGAATATCACCAATGAGGAAAGGAACTCCGACTTCCTGTTGACTGCTACCAAGCAGGTAAGTGATTTCAACCTTACTGCAACTGTAGGTGGTAACCAAATGCGCCAGACCAGCCGTTTTGTAGAAAACGTAGCCGGACAGCTCAACATCCCTGGTATATACAGATTGACCAACAGCAGGATTCCGCTGGTTAGTGAAGACAACTTTGTAGAAAAGCGGATCAACAGCTTGTACGGAACAGCTTCAGTTGGTTATAAAGACTTCCTGTTCCTGGATGTTACCGGTCGGAATGATTGGAGCTCTGCACTGACACTGCCGGATGCGTTGAAAGAATTTGGATCCGAGGATAATTCTTATTTCTATTCTTCCGTTGCATTGAGTGCCATTCTGAGTGATGTAATTAAAATGCCCGACTTTATCAGTTTCCTGAAAGTTCGTGGAAGCTTTGCCCAGGTAGGTAATGATACAGATCCTTTCCGCTTTACTCAGTCCTTCAACCCAAGCACCCCGTATGGCTCTTCCCAGATCTATGGAGAAACCAGTGTACTGGCGAACCTGAACCTGAAGCCGGAGATCAGCTCTGCGTATGAAGTGGGAACCGATATCCGTTTCCTGGATAACAGAATCGGACTGGACCTTACTTATTACACCAGCCGTACCAAAAACCAGATCCTCTCTATTCCGCTGTCTAATACCAGTGGTTATGGAAGCCGCGTAATCAACGCCGGTTTGATTAAAAACTGGGGTTTTGAAGCGATGTTGAACCTCGTACCGGTTCGTAACAAAAACCTGACCTGGAATTTTGATGTTAACTGGTCTGCTAACCGCAGTGAAGTTATTGAGTTGAGTGATGGCCTTACCAACCTCGTAATGGCAAGCCGTGGTGTTAGCATTGAAGCCAGAGTAGGTGAGCGCATGGGTGATCTGTATGGAATTGGATTCGCAAGAGTACAGAGCAAAGACCCCAATGCTCCTTATTATGATGCATCCGGACAGTATGCCGGACAAATGGTGATTGGTTCCAATGGTCGTCCCGTACGTACAACCAATCGTATCAAACTGGGTAACTACAATCCTGATTGGTTGATGGGTATCCGTAACAGCTTTAACTATAAAGGTATTCGCCTGAGTTTCCTATTTGATATCCGCAGTGGTGGTGAATTGTATTCACTGACCCAGGTGGTTGGTCGCGAAGGTGGTATCATTACCGAAACACTGGAAGGCCGTGCGGATGGATATGACTTGACCAAACCCGGAAATGGTGTAATCGGAGAAGGCGTGGTTCAGAATGCAGATGGTTCTTTCTCACCCAATACCAGAAAAGTTACTGCCCGCGAATGGCATACTGCCTGGACCGGTGGTCGTAACATCGCAGAAGGTGTGATGTATGATGCCAGCTTCATCAAGCTGCGTGAATTGCAGGTTGGTTATAATATTCCTGATAAGGTTTGGGGTAAACTTCCTTTCCGTGGCGTAGCTGTTTCATTGGTAGGTCGTAATCTGTTCCTGTGGGACAATGTTCCGCACGTAGATCCTGAAAACATGAGCTATAGCGGTGGAACAGCATTACCTGGTATTGAATACATGAGTATCCCTACCACCCGTAGTTATGGTGTGAACCTGAGTTTCAAATTATAATCACTAACCCATCCAACTCTTTTATATGAAATTTCTTAAAATAACCCTGCCGTTTCTGATAATGGGGATGTTGGCAGGATGTACCAAAGATTTTGAAGAGATCAACACCAATGGGAACGTTCCTATTGATGTGAATCCGGATCTCCTTTTAAGTGGCGTTATCCGTAGTGCTATGAATCAGCAGGTGTTTGAAGCCTGGGGAATTGGAAATATTGTTGTGCAATACCACGCAAAGATTCAGTTCGTAAATGAAGACCGTTATCTCTGGAACGAGCAAAACGGTATCTGGAACAACGTGTATGGAAACTATCGTAACCTGCAGAATATTTTCAATAAAGTAGGAAGTGATAATACCAATGCGTACAATGCAGTTGCCCTGATTCTGAAGTCCTGGATGTTTGCCCAGGCTACTGAAGCCTATGGTGATATTCCTTATTCAGAAGCTGGCAAAGCCAAGAGTGATGGTATTTATACACCTAAATATGACACACAGGAATCCATCTACAATGGCATCCTGGCAGATCTGAAAACTGCCAATGAAATTCTGGCGGTAAGCACTACCAGTATTGCAGGGGATATCCTGTATGGCGGAGGCCCCTCTGCTATCATGAAATGGAGAAAATTGGCTAACTCTCTCAGGTTGCGTTACCTGCTGAGAATTTCAGCCAAGAAAGATGTAAAAGCAGAAATGCAGGCCATCGTAAGCGATCCAGCCAACAACCCCATCTTTACCGGTAATGCGGATAATGCTGCAATGAAATACCTGGCACTGGCTCCCAACCAATGGCCCTTGTATGAAAACCGGGTAGGTTCCTTTGATGAATTCCGGGTTAGTAAATCCTTGGATGATCGGTTAACTGCGCTTAATGATCCCCGTTTGAATATATTTGGCAGACCTTCACAGGCTTCTGTAGCTGCAGGAACTCCTCGAATTGAAGGTATTCCAAACGGTTTGGGTGATGTGGATGCGCTGAATTACAATGGAGGTCCGCAGGGTGTAAGCCGCGTTGGTTATACATTCGCCTGCCTGGTTTGTAATGATAATGGTCAGGCCCCACCGGTTCCCGATGCTCCCCAGGCGCTACTGATGACCTATGCTGAATTGCAGTTCCTGCTGGCTGAAGCACGCGAAAAAGAACTCATCACTACAGGTACAGCTGAAACCTACTACCTGAATGGTATCAATGCCAACTTCGAATACTGGAGAGGGGTAGTGCCTGCACAGTACAATATTAACCTGGCCATGCCGGCTGATTATCTTACGCAGTCAGGAGTTGCCTATACCGGCACACCACAGGAAAAACTGGCTAAGATTGCCTTGCAAAAATGGGTAGCGCTTTACTTCAACGGACTTGAAGGTTGGTTTGAATGGCGTCGTACCCGTATGCCGGAAGTTATTCCTGGTCCGGCTAACCTGAACGACAACAAGGTTCCGGTTCGTTATATCTATCCTCAATCTGAGCAGGCATTAAATGCTACCAACCGCAACGAAGCTGTTGCCCGCCAGGGAGAAGATACTCAAAACACAGCTACCTGGGTAAACAAATAAACTAAAAACAACCAAATCCGCGAGGCGATTCCTTTATTGGGTCGCCTTGCGCTTTTTAAATTTGAATTATGACAACTCCACAAGAACTAACCAACCAGATCTTCTCGCTTTACGAACAATTCGGCGCAGAAGAATACGCTGGCGAAAAAGTTTCCCAGCTCGAACACATGGTACAGGCTGCTCAGCTCGCAATGGAAGAAGGCTACGACGATGAAGTGGTGCTCGCTGCCTTCCTGCACGATGTTGGTCACCTCCTTCCTGTGCACGATGTGTCTGAAACCATGGATGGCTATGGCGTAATGGATCATGAAAAAGTGGGGGCCGATTGGCTGCTTGGCCTGGGTATGGGAGAACGCATGTGTAAACTCATCGCCTCTCATGTGAATGCCAAACGTTACCTCACCTGGAAATACCCTTCCTACTATGAGCAGCTTTCAGAAGCCAGTAAAAAGACCCTCGAATACCAGGGTGGTAGAATGGAAGAAGCGGAGGCAAAAGCCTTTGAAGCCGATCCGCTTTTTGATCTGTATATCCGCATGCGCACCTGGGATGAAGCTGCCAAGATCGAAGGCAAACCTCTTCCCGAACTGGATGAACTGAAACAAAAACTGACGCAGTATATTATTGGACGTCAACAGGCTAATTAGTCCATTGGCTGATGGTTTTTTCCGCAACAGCCGGACTAGCCGTCATGCCTTTCCCTCCAATTGCAGTAAGGACCAGGATATTCGTATCCGCATATTCACGGAATATATCCTGCTCCTTACTTTGTGTATAATACCCATTCCAGGTTTTGGCAATATTCCAGTGCGGCAGGCGGATCATTCGCTGCGCCTCCTGCAGAATGATATCTTCAATTACCTGCTTGTACTCAAATCCCAATGAATCCGTTTGATCAATAGGCGCATATTCATGTGAATCACCTATGATCATACTGCCATCCATCGCCTGTTTGAACAACACATGAATCCCCCATTTTTTGAAGCGGCTCTCTATCTGCGCTGCCTGCAACTTTTCAAAGGAAGGACACTCCCGGAAACTCTCATATCGTCTGATACTAAGTCCACCGAAAATGGACCCCTTCAGTTCATAATCCGGCATCGGTGTAGTCTGCATCATCTGCAACTTGACCAACTCAATGCCGGCATTCGCAAACAAAGAAGGATACAGGGTTTTAAACTCCCTTCCTGAACAGATCACCACATAATTAGAACTGAATTGCTCGCCGTTTCCTGTTTCTACCCAGGCACGATCTGACTGATAAACTACTGACTTCACCAGGGTGTTGGATTTATATAGCAGTCCCAACTGCTCCTTCATATAAGCGATCAGGTGATGCACCATGCGGTTAGGCTCCACCGTTATTTCATCCGGAAAATATAATCCGCCCTGACAATAAGAAGCCCGTAATCCCGGATATTGCAACAGACAATCTTCCTTGCTTACTAACGTACAGGCATATCCGTCTTTTTCATTAATTGCAGCAAGCTCTTCCAACAGTGTAGCTTCCGTATTGTCAGATGCCAGGTAAATAGAACCATTGGCACGCAGCGTGATGTCAAAACTGCTCTGAATCGACCGGTATATCTCCATGCTCCTCCTGCCATATTCCTTCCATTCCCCTTTTGCCATTCCGGATGGAATGATCATTCCAAAATTGCGGACAGATGCATCGGCCGGCTTTTCATCCTTCTCAATCATTAATACCTTCCATCCTTTTTTCGCGGCATGATAAGCATGAAAACTGCCGAGCACGCCGGCTCCTACCACGATCAGATCAAAATGTTTGGGTTGCATATAATTTATAAGAGAACAGGTTGAGATTTATACTTGCGACTGAAATAAAACCAACTGTACGCTACCATGGCAGCACCCACAATACCAAAGATCCAGCTGATCTTTATAAAGTAAGGAAGCCAGTTGGTCTGCGCATTAAATAACTCCTTGTTTAAAATCAAAAAGCAACTTCCCAGGTAACCTACCGAATCCATCAGGTAAAAAAAGAAGCCGATATTACCCTTCACTTTGAAAGCCGCAATAAATCGTTCGAGGAACAAACATTGCAGCGCATTGTAACTGAGATAAAGCCCGATGGTAAAGGTCACCAGCCAGAAAATGGCAGATCCCCAGTTGTTGGAAATGCCAAGGGAGCAAATGAGCACTGTAAGAAATCCCAGCCCAATTACCAGGTGCTGGCGATACAAACTTTTAAAATGATTATGAATGCCCGTTAAGGTCAGTAATAAAAAAAACACTGCCACAGAGGCGATGGTTTCCATTTGGGCAAAGATGCCAGGCGATGCTCCCGGCTCCAGTACCAGCAACATTTCAACCGCATAATTATCCTTGATATCCCTCAGAATAGTCAGCAGTAGATTGATCAATACAATGGCGGTAAGGCCCGGTAGAAACAACCGGATCAGCTCTTTCCGCTGCGATTTGTCCATCCGGATGCGCTCACCCCTTTCCTTTTTTTCCGTCTCCGCAGGTGGAGGTATCTTACCTAATAAATAAACCGATAAAAATAGCAAGGGTAAAAAGATAGCGCCGGTTACAAAAGGCATCATCAGTTCTGAAACTCCCCAGGATTCAATGCTGATACGGCCTACCGTCTTCACTACTCCCGAACTGAATATAAAATTGATGCTCAGAATAAGTGCGATCAGATCGGTATATTTTCTTCCTTCAATATAACTGAATACCAGTCCCCATATCAGCCCCAGGCACATACCATTCAAAAAAAGGAATAACACATTATAGGGCAGGGGTATCAACGCCATCAGCAACAAACAAAGATGCGCACCTCCAATCAGGGTCAATATATAAGTACCCCTTTTAGCCGGATTGATCTCCGAAATGAAACGGATCCCAATAAACTTGGAAGTCATATATCCCAGCACCTGGGCAATTACGATAGCAGATTTGAAACTGATCCCAAATGCCATCATGCCCTCAAAAGTTCCCGCACTGATCGCCTTTCGAAACCCATACATACAGAAATAGGTGGTAAAAGCAGCAAAAGATGCCAGGATAACGATGGCAAGTTGCTGCGTACGGGAATCAGGCCCCTTGAGTATCCGGTTCAACATAGCTGTTAATTTACTGAATCCCTATCGAAGATTTCCTTTTCCCTTACATTACTTTATTGCTAAGTCTGCACTCCATCTGAGTTTGGGCTTTCTTTCCACAGGTGTGAAAAAGATTCAACCCCTTCCTCCTTCCCTTACCCCTACTTTCGTGTCCAGTTCTTGTCATCACAACATCGGTTCAGCAGGTGCAACTTCTGCTGATTAATAGGGAACCACGTGTAACTCGTGGGCTGACGGGCAACTGTAATGTGCTTAGGCGCAAAGCCAGATACCTGCCGATTTTGTTTTGTTAGGACCTTCCCGCGTAAGGTACCGGCATAGGCAACACGCATCGGGACTGCAGACTCTGCAAGCCCAGGACGTATCAGCCCTTGCCCCCGCGGATAACTGATACATCTATCTAAATATACTACCATGCAAAACGAAGTGTTGCTGAAGGAAAACAAGGATCGGTTTGTGATCCTCCCCATTAAATATCCCGCCATCTGGGAAATGTATAAAAAACATGAAGCCAGCTTCTGGACCGCCGAGGAAATTGACCTCAGTGCCGATCTCGCCGACTGGGCCAACCTCAATGATGGCGAGCGTCACTTCATTTCGCATGTACTGGCATTCTTCGCCGCCAGCGATGGTATCGTGAACGAAAACCTGGCCGTGAACTTCATGAGTGAAGTGCAACTGCCCGAAGCCCGCTGCTTCTACGGTTTTCAGATCATGATGGAAAATATTCACTCCGAAACCTATGCCCTTCTGATTGATACCTATGTGAAAGATCCGGTTGAAAAGGATCGCCTCTTTCATGCCATTGATACTGTTCCGGCAGTTACCAAAAAAGCAGAATGGGCCCTACGTTGGATCGAACAGGGGAATTTTGCAGAACGCCTGGTTGCTTTCGCAGCCGTAGAAGGCATTTTCTTCAGTGGTAGCTTCTGCTCCATTTTCTGGCTCAAGAAACGCGGCCTCATGCCCGGACTCACCTTCAGCAATGAACTGATCAGTCGCGATGAAGGCATGCACTGCGAATTTGCCTGCCTGCTCTACAGCATGTTGTCTGAGAAACTCTCCCAGGAACAGGTGTACAGCATCATCGGCGATGCGGTTACGATTGAAAAAGAATTCATCACCGATGCGCTACCGGTTGATTTAATCGGGATGAATGCCCGCCTCATGCAACAATACATCGAGTTTGTTGCCGACCGCTGGCTCAGTGAACTCGGTTATCCGAAGATGTTCAATACCGCCAATCCATTTGATTTTATGGAGATGATTTCCCTGCAGGGTAAAACCAATTTCTTTGAAAAAAGAGTAGGGGATTACCAGAAATCAGGCGTAATGACTGGCGCAGCCGGACAGTCCTTCTCCCTCGATGAAGATTTTTAAATTGATTAAAGCGTTTAACCATGTTTGTTATAAAAAGAAACGGTCGAAAAGAGTCCGTAAAATTCGATAAGATCACTGCCCGCATTCAGAAACTCTCCTATGGATTGAGTCCGCTAGTAGATGTACACGATATCGCGAAAAAAACCATTGAAGGTATCTATGATGGGGTAACTACTACCGAACTGGATAACCTCGCTGCCGAAACTGCCGCCAGTCTTACTACCCGCCATCCGGATTATGCCCTGTTGGCTTCCCGGATTGCAGTGAGTAACCTGCATAAGAATACAAAGAAATCTTTCAGCGATACCATGCGGGCCTTACATCAATACATTGATGCGGCTACCGGCAAACGTATGCCCCTGATTGCAGATGATGTGATGAGTGTTATTGAAGCCAATGCAGAATTACTGGACAGCACTATTATCTATGACCGCGATTTCGGTTTTGATTATTTCGGATTCAAGACCCTGGAGAAATCCTATCTCTTGCGCATCAATGGTAAGATTGCCGAACGCCCGCAGCATTTGTACATGCGTGTAGCCATCGGTATTCACAAAGACGACCTGGAGCAGGCCATCAAAACCTATAACCTGATGAGTGAACGCTGGTTCACCCATGCTACGCCTACCCTTTTCAATGCAGGCACACCGAAGCCACAACTCTCCAGTTGTTTCCTGCTTACGATGAAAGAAGACAGTATTGATGGTATTTATGATACCCTGAAACAAACCGCCAAGATCTCACAGAGTGCGGGTGGAATCGGGCTGGCAATTCACAATATCCGGGCAACCGGTACCTATATCGGTGGCACCAATGGCACCAGCAATGGAATCATTCCGATGCTGCGAGTATTCAATGATACCGCGCGTTATGTAGACCAGGGTGGGGGTAAGCGAAAAGGGGCTTTTGCCATTTACCTGGAGCCCTGGCATGCTGATGTGTTTGAATTCCTGGATCTGCGTAAGAACCATGGCAAGGAAGAACTGCGCGCGCGCGATTTGTTTTATGCCTTGTGGATCCCGGATCTGTTTATGAAGAGGGTAGAGGACAATGGCGACTGGACATTATTCTGTCCGCATGAAGCACCCGGACTGCAGGATTGCCATGGTGCTGCTTTCGAAGAACTGTACACTACCTACGAGAAAGAAGGTCGCGGTCGCAAAACCATCAAGGCACAGGAACTCTGGTTTGCGATCCTCGATGCACAGATTGAAACCGGAACACCTTACCTTTTGTACAAGGATGCTGCGAATGCTAAATCCAACCAGCAGAACCTGGGTACGATTAAGAGTTCCAATCTCTGTACCGAGATCATGGAATATACCGACCCCAATGAAGTAGCGGTATGTAACCTGGCTTCCCTGGCATTGCCACGTTTCGTGAAAGAAGGCAAGTTTGATTTTGAAAAATTATATGAAGTAACCTACCAGGTAACACTCAATCTGAATAAGGTAATTGATATCAACTATTACCCGGTAGAGGAAGCCAAACGTTCCAATCTGCGGCATCGCCCGATTGGTTTGGGAGTACAGGGATTGGCGGATGTGTTCATCCTGCTTCGACTGCCTTTCGAATCGGAATTAGCGGCTATGCTAAACCGTAATATATTCGAGACCATCTACTTTGCTGCTATGACGGCCAGTAAAGACCTGGCCAAACAACAGGGGGCCTATGAAACCTTCCAGGGTTCTCCCTTATCGAAGGGTCAGTTCCAGTTTGATTTGTGGAAGGTGGAGCCATCCGGCAGACACGATTGGGAAACACTGCGCAACGAGGTAATTGAACACGGGGTTCGCAACTCCCTGCTGGTAGCACCGATGCCAACTGCTTCTACTTCCCAGATCCTTGGCAACAATGAATGTTTTGAGCCTTATACCTCCAATATTTACAGTCGCAGGGTGTTGAGCGGTGAATTTGTGATCGTGAACAAACACCTGCTGAAAGACCTGGTGGCATTGGGCCTGTGGGATAATGACATGAAAAACCGGATAATTGCGGCCAATGGGTCCATCCAGCAGATCACCAGCATTCCGGAAGAGATTCGTGAGTTGTATAAAACCGTATGGGAAATCAAACAGCGGACCATCATTGATATGGCGGCTGATAGAGGAGCCTATATCTGCCAGAGCCAGAGTCTGAATTTGTTTGTAAGCAATCCCACTGCCTCTAAGTTAACCTCCATGCATTTTTACGCCTGGAAAAAGGGACTGAAGACCGGCATGTATTACCTACGTACGCAGGCTGCAGCCCAGGCGGTTCAGTTTACAGTGGAAAAGCAGGGCGGACAAACTATGACACCTTTGGTTGACCAGACCCAGGTAGCGGAAGGCGCTGTCTGCACCATGCAGGATGGCTGCATCAGCTGTGGCTCATAAGGATGAAAAAAGGATACTCGAAAAACCAACCCACTTAAGCTAAAGGCCCGGATAATCCGGGCCTTTTTGTGATTCAATGATGCAATTCTGTCGGTTCATAACCGATTGATAATGCTTTCATTAGTAGTTATTAAGCGTAGGATGTACGTAGGCATACTGTAGGGTGTATGAAAGAATAGGAATCTCGCTGCATCAGACCAATTGGATTCTATTCCCGGAATTCAGGCTGAAATCCTTACTGGGACTGCATTATATTGAATGTAAGAACACAAAAATGCCTCTCTTCCGAAATATAAAAAAGGCAATTTCGAGACCATTAATTGACTCAATAGCATGAAAAATTGAATCAATTATGGGTATAATTGAATCAAAAGCAAAAAATCGAATCAGCCAAACTACCTGGCGATCTCAATTTTAACCCGCTGACCCTTGATTTTCTGCTTTTCAATCAAGGGCAGGGTGCGACTCATTTTGGATTTGCGGATGGCTACAAAGGAGAAGAAATCTTTGACTTCAATCAGACCGATATCCTCTTTTTTTAATTCACCCTGCTGGGTGAGGAATCCAACGATATCAATCTTGTTGATTTTGTTTTTCTTACCGCCAGCAATATGCAGGGTCACCCATTGGGGTTTATCAGGTACCTGCACCGTATCCGGAATATCAATCCAGCCGGAGGCGGTATCTATATAATCAGGGATATCTTCTGATGGACCCATCAATAAAATAGCAGTACCACTGGCTTCCATTCGGGCAGTTCGACCGTTCCGGTGAATAAAGGACTCCTCGCTTAGGGGTAGGTGATAGTGAATGATATACCGGATATGCGGAATATCAAGTCCGCGTGCCGCCAGGTCAGTAGTCACCAGTATATTGGAAGTGCCATTGCGAAACTTGCAAAGCGCGGCATCGCGTTCCGGTTGCTCCAATGCCCCATGATAAAATACATTCACCAGGCCTTTGTCTTTCAGGTATTCACTGGTTCTTTGCACTGCATCCCGGTGATTTAGAAATACAATGGTGGATCGGTTACCCAAATGACAAATGAGCCGGAACAGGGAATCCAGTTTATCCGCTTCGGTTGCCCGGGCCAGTTTGATTTCCAGGGCACCGGAGCTTTCGCCCGTCAGGAAATTCAGCGTGGTGGCTTTCTGCATGTGCAGGAAACGGGGCAGTTCCATCGCCTCGGTGGCGGATACCAGGATGCGTTTCTTCAAAGAAGGCAGACTACCCACCACAAAGGACATTTCTTCTTCAAATCCAAATTCTACAGATTTATCAAATTCATCCAGCACCAGGGTGTGGATGGTGTCGGTTTTAATATTCTCGCGACGGATATGATCTCCCAGTCGGCCGGGTGTACCTACAATAATGGTGGGTGCCTCCAGCAGGTTGTTTTCCTCGATCTCGCGTTTATGTCCGCCATAACAGGCTGTCACTTTCAATCCCGTCCCCATCTTTTTAGCCACGTCTTCAATTTGCAGGGCCAGTTCGCGGGAAGGGGCAATGATCAGGGCCTGGGTTCCTTTTTTATCCGGATCAATCTGATCGAGTGCGGGTAAGAGATAGGCCAGGGTTTTGCCTGATCCGGTGGCAGAAAGCAGGATGATATTATCGTGCTCGTGGTTAGCCGCCAGCGAGGCTTCCTGCATGGGATTAAGTGATTTGATCTTGAATGCTGCCAGAATCGTTTCCAGCGAATAAAAAGGAGTAGACATGGCGCAAAGCTAGTTTAGTTTGGGGGGAAGAGGCTAAATTGCCTCAAATAATCAGGCAGAACCGAATGAAAGCGGCTACGGTACACGAGATCAAGGAAGCCCTGCAGGCATTACCGCCCAACAAATTGGTGGATATTACCCTGCGGCTCGCGAAATTCAAAAAAGAGAACAAGGAGTTGCTGTCCTACCTGCTGTTTGAGTCGGAGGAAACAGATCGCTACGTGGGGGAACTTAAACTGGAAATGGAAACGGAGTTCGCCACGATGAATATTTCCCATGTCTATTTTGCCAAAAAGACCCTCCGTAAAATTCTCCGGAATGTCAACAAACAGGCACGATATATTGGTAACAAAGAATCCGAAACCGCGCTCCTGTTGCATTACCTGCGCTTGCTCAAAGATTCCGGATTGCCGGTACAAAAAACGCCGGTCCTGATGAATCTCTATCTCACGCAGTTGAAAAAAACAAAAAAGCTGATCGAGTCGCTGCACGAGGATCTGCAATACGAATACCTGCGACTCTGGAAGAAACTGGCTGCCTGATGCCCGGGGTTCTGTACTTTTAGGGCATGAAAGACTTCAAAAAATATTTCATGATACCGGTTGATCCGGAGCAATTGTATCGCACGCTGACCAACCCGGCTACGGTACAATTGTGGGCAGGTGCAGATGCGGTGATGTCAGAAGAGCCGGATTCCGAATTTTCCTTGTGGGAAGAAAGCATAGTGGGTAAAAACCTGGAGTTTGAACCGGGTAAAAAGATCGTGCAGGAATGGTATTTCGGGGATGATGCTGAGGCCCCTTCTATTGTCACCATTAAATTACACGAACACAAGCAGGGTACTTCCATGGAAGTACGCCAGACCAATATTCCGGATGATGTGTACGAGGAGATCACCGAAGGCTGGGAGCAGGTGTATATTGGTTCCCTGCTTGATTTTTATTCCGAAGGATAAGTACTGCTAACGGTGATCTGCATAGGTTTTTGCCGGCGCAATTGCTTCTGCTTCCTCCAGTGCTGCAGCAGGTACTTGTTGGTTAATCGCTTTTAGAGCTTGTTCTAACTGCTCCATCGTACGAATCCCTATCACAGCAGCACCAATTGCCGGTTTGGATAACGCAAAGTGGATAGCTATAGCTTCAGATTGTACATCATAGCGGTTAGCGATTTCCGTTAGTTGCATGCGGATCCTGTCTACTTCAGCTGCCGTATGTCCGAGATAATCCTTGCCTGCTTTATTGATCAGCATGCCGCTGGCCAAGGTTCCTCTTGCTAACACAGTTATTTTATTGGCAGCCAGTAAAGGAAGACAGCTTTCTTCCGGTCTCCGGTCCAGCATACTGTACTGCATCATGACACTGTTGATTTGGCTCTTTTCAACATATTGCCGGATCACATTCGGGCGGATGGAAGAAATGCCATAATAGCGAATCTTACCAGCTGCTTTCAGTTGTTCAAATGCTTCAATAGTTTCGTCGATGGGATCCTCAATAGTGCCACCATGTAACTGGTAGAGATCAATGCGATCTGTGTTTAATCGCTTTAAAGAAGCTTCCACTGCCTGAAGGATATACTCCTTGCGCGGGTTCCAATCCCAGCCACTGCCATCTTCCCGCCACTGATTACCAACTTTGGTGGCGATGAATACCTGGTTACGGTGAGGCTTCAGCAGGCGGCCGATCAGCTCTTCATTCGCACCCTGTTCATAGAAATCAGCCGTATCAAAATAATTGATGCCACCATCGAGGGCAGCATCAATTATGGAGGCAGCAGAAGTTTGTCCCGGTTTGAGCGACATGCACCCAAATCCGATCTGGCTTAACTGCTCTGTAGTAGTTCCCAAAAAATGATATTTCATAGTTGTTCGTTTAATGTCCGTCCATCTTCACGATCCTGGGTTGAAAGCTACCCAAAATAGATACAAGATCCGTTTGACAGGCCATCACTTCTTCCAGGTTTTTATAGGCCTGCGGCGCTTCATCCACACCTCCGCCGATCAGGCTGACCTTTGCTTCTTTCAGGGCCAGCTTCATGGCAGATTTGGTGATGGATTCATTCGCAGCTCGACGGCTCATCTGCCTACCTGCTCCATGTGAAGCAGATTGCAAAGATGCTGCCACCCCTTTTCCTTTCACAATAAAACCGGGAGCAGTCATGGAACCAGGAATGATTCCCAGTACATTTTCTCCCGCCGGTGTAGCACCTTTCCGGTGCACAATCAACTCTTCCCCGTTGATGATTTCCTTCCAGGCAAAATTGTGATGGTTCTGCACCGTGGTTACTGGTTTCTCTCCAATTGCCTTCGCAATTTTTTTGTGAATCAGTTCATGACAGGCGGCAGCATAATCACCAGCCAGGTTCATGGCAGCCCAGTATTCAGCACCTGCTTCCTCTTCAAGGTATAACCACGACAGGTGTTTGATATCCCCCTGCAAGCGGCGGGTGGAAATCGCAAGCTTTGTATAATGCTGCGCGATCTTAGCCCCCAAGGCACGGGAACCTGAATGGGACAGCAATCCCAGCCATTCACCTGCTGGCATGCCAAGTGTGCTGTCTTTCTCCTCAATTTTCACGATCCCGAATTCCACAAAGTGATTGCCGCTTCCGGAGCTGCCCAGTTGTTTCCAGGCCCGCGTGTGCAGATACTTGAGAAAAGGGATCTCGAAAAAGAGCCGGTTATCCATAACCGCATGATCCGGTGAACGGTCAAACTGTTTGCTGCTTCCAAACAGGGTTTGTTCATCCAGAATGCGTTCAAAAAAACCGGGTTTCTGGTTGAGTACAGACCCTTTTACAGCAAAGATGCTCAGCGCCATGCGGCAGCCGATATCAACCCCCACGCCATAGGGTATGACTGCATTTTTGGTGGCGAGCACACCTCCTATCGGTAATCCATAACCGTGGTGTGCATCCGGCATCAGAGCACCGGCCACGCTGATGGGTAAGCGCGCAGCCTGGTACATCTGGTGCAGGGCAGATTCTTCAATTTGTTTCCGGCCATATATATTGAAGCGGATACCCTGTGTATTCAGAGACTCCTCTACGGCCAATGGTAATTTATTTTCCATGTTTTTAATTCGTGGCCAATACCCTGCGAAACCCCATTACTTGTGTTTTTTTAGGTTCGTAGTTGGTAGCAGCCGGGTTCAATAATTCTGCCAGTGAAACCGGTGCATCGATAGTTGTTTCGATGTTCAGTTTACCAGCCAGTTGTTTTGCTTTGTCGACGCTCAGTTTGCCGAATTCATATTGGGCAATCAGTCGCCCTTTTCTTAATAGGGCAGGATCCACTAGGTGCAGTGCACTGTTAAACGTACAGATGATCTGCACATTCAGGCAATCACTCAACAAACCATCACTCAGGTTCAGCAGGTTGCTGACAGAATGATTGGATTGATAGGTACGATCCAGGATAATATTCTCCGCATCTTCAATCACCAGGATGGAATTCGGGTGTTCGATCAGCAGATCCATAAAATCCGGATTCATCAGGTTGCCTGCAACAGAAGGAGAGAGGAATAATACTTTCTTTTTCACTCTTCCAATCAGATAACGCAGGTAGGTTGTTTTACCGGTACCTGGTAATCCGTGCAGCAAAACAATTCCTTTGTCCTGCTCTTTCAGCAATCGTTCCTGGATCTTTGCATCCACTTCGATGAAATCATCGTTGTAGTAGAGATCCAGATCCAGTTCGCTGGGTTGGATGTTTAAAGGTTTCAGATCTAATCCATAACCAGTGGAATTGATAATGTATATCTGATGCTGACCTTCCTGCTTTGCAATACGAAATCCAATGATGGATTCCAGTATAGTTTCGGCTCGCAGATTTGCTTCCTGTGGGAATAAAATTTCTGCGTAATCTCTGCCCAGTTCAATCAGTATAGCGCCTTCCAATTCAAGGATGCTTAGACTGAATTCCTTTTTCTGATCCTTCCAGTTATAATAACTGCGTTGATACACCTGCAAAATCTTTCCGGCTGTGCCGCTCAATAAATAGTGCAGCACTTCACTGGTATTCATATGATTGATGAATAACACTGATGGTATGGATCCATACCGTTTTACATAGAAAGATTTCACTTCAATATAATTATCGTAGAAGAGATCATCTCCGCTTATAGCTGCTGATCTGGTCACGATAGAGCGTACGATATTTCTTATCCGCTGAATAGCGGATGCTAAAATTGTGTTCATAAAAAATTTGATTGAATCGAAATAAAAAACCCCGCTGTTTCGGCGGGGTTAATATCATGAAGTTGTTCGCTTAACGATTGGGAACAAACCACACCCCGCGCTGAAATGCACAGCCAGAAAGGCTTTCAGCGGTATGTTTACGATATGTGTTAAAGCGGGGCATTGTTCTTGTTTTTAAAATTTGTGAATGCAAAGATGGTTTAATTTTTCTGATTTCAAAATAGTTGCTGCATTTTTTTTATTGAATAATAATGCGACCGGTTTTTTCCTTTATACCATCGCGGGTAATGATATAGATATAAACACCACTAGTAAGATGGGAAGTCGGAATTGATTCTGTTGTTGTACTTAATTGTTTTTTCAATAAGGGTCTGCCTGTCATATCATACAATATCAATATCGCTGCTTCCGGATCTTTGGATAGGATGGTCAGCAGATTTCCTTTTCTTGCAGGTGATGGAAATACAAAGAAATCGTTGGTACTGAATTGGTAAACAGGTAACCAGTCAGTGTAGTATTCTGTTCCATTTCTTAGTCGAACAATAGCTCTGTACAGATTGAGTCCGTCTGTTGCAATTGCAGTTGTGGTAATTAAGCGGTTATTGCTTACTGTTATAGAATCAATCGTTTCAAATCCTGTGTTTGTTTTTTTCTGAAAACGGATGCTTGCTACCTGGTAAGTGGTGCCCAATTCAAGTTGAAGTTTTGCACTACCTGGCCCATCGGGATCTGCGAGGAAATTTTGAATATAACACTGGGTAAATTGATTTTCATATGCAAAGGCATAGGAACGTCTTCCTTCTTTTTCATTTTCAAACAGGGGTGCTACGCTAAAATGGGTGAAGGAGTTATTTTGTTTGGATTGAATCAAAATGGTATCTGTAGTAGTCGTAAATCCTTCCATATAGTTTTCTCCCAACCGGAATACTCGATACCCGATTGCCCTCGGAACGGGTGCCCAATACAAAAGGAAAGAGTCAGCGCAGTTAAAGCCGGTTACCATTCTTGTTTCATTGGAAACAGTGATGGTATCGGAAATAAGTTCTTTATTCGGAAATACAAAACGAAACTGTACCCATGGAAGGGAGTCGGGCACCCTCCAGGGAAAATTAGTTCTTGCTGGCTCAATAACACTGGAAATTAATTTCCATTCCGCGTCATAAGTTCTGTAGAAAAGCGATCCGGTTTCATTGCTGGTTGTTTCCCAACGGATGCGGTGTTGATTGCCAGGTATTAGAATATCAGCCTTTGTTGGATAGGTAATCCGGAAATGATCAAGGCTATCCAGTTGCCAGGCGATGGCAAAAGTTTGCTGTGGGGTGGATAAAGCTGTTGCCCTGACTTCAATGGTATAGGTGCCGGCTGTTGGAAGGGTAATACTGATTTGCTCCAGGTTATTCAATGAATCACGACCCCGGGTGGCGGTTTGATTGCTGGAGAGGGCAGCGGTACGATGATCCAGTACCCAGGGTAGGATAGTATTCCCATTTGGATCCACCACGCGCAGGTCCAGATCGTTTACCAGGGCAGGAAAACTGTTGGCGGTGGCAGCAGGATCATTCCAGGCAAGCGTGATCTTGCAGGTAGCTGTTTGTTCCGGCACCTGTATACTAAATCGCAGCACTGCATTTTCGGTTATACCTGCCAGTAGGTACTGGTCTGTTTGCAGGAGTTCAATGGCTTTGGCTGCATTCAGTGCCCCGTAACCGGATTGAAAATCTGGTCCCGGTGCGTTTACTTCATCTGTACTGGTGACCAATACAGCCCGGAGTAGGGCTGAGGGTGCCGGTTTGGAATGCTTGCGCTGGTATAATTCCTGCAGTAAAAGCGTGGTTCCGGATACCAGTGCCGCGGCTCCCGAGCTGCCATCTTCTCCAAAGGCAATGAGTTCCGGTTTGATGCGACCATCGTGTGCAGGTCCCCGTGAGCTGAGGGCCACCACCTGTTGCAGGGAGTCCATCGCGCCGACTACCAGGCTGTTTTTACTCATTTTGAAACTTCCGGTAAGGTTGGCCCATCCAGGTATACCGGCATAGGGGCCATCGGTGCTGGTTTCAGTTCCCCGGTTGCCTGCAGAAAAAATATGCACCAGACTGGTATCTTCATTGAGTTGCTGGTCGTAGGCAGCAGCATCCAGCCCATAAAAATTTTCTATTCCAACCCCATAGGAATGGTTCTGTACAGTAACGCCCTGGCTTCTCAGGAGGCTGGTTGCATCCGGCATCAATTCTGCAAAATCAGCAGATCGGATGCCTGCACCCCAGGCCGCCCCTTTGCCAGTGTAATAGGTATTGCCTCCACCTGCTGCAATCGTAGCCATATTGGTGGCATGGGTTTCCATCTCTGGGGCAGCATTTATGGAGGGGAGCCATCTTCCTTGGAAATCAATATCTGCTGTATCAGGTTTACTTTCTTTGATGGAGATCACCTGGTTCCTGCCCGAGAGTTCAGGAAACCAGAAGTGGGCGGCATTGAGTTTATTGGCGCTGAGGTCGAACCCGGTTAATTCTCTTTCGGTTCTGGCTTTCCGGTAGCGGGTCACCTGTTCAATGGCGGGTGATTTCAACAACTCCGGCAGCTGGGAGGGATTCATCTTTACAACAAAAATTGACCAGGCGGAATTGGTTCTCAGGATGCGCAGTTTGCCTTCCTGCTCCAACGATTTTAATTCAGTAGCAGAGGTGGTTTTAAGAATCAACTCCAGGTCCTGACTCCCCCTGGTTATGCCTGGATAGTCGGCCAGCAAATCGGGGGATAGTTTCCAGAGATCATTAACCGGCCGGAGCTTAGGGATGGTTTTTTTTGAATTCGGGACCTCATCGCGGTAGCGAACAATAAACCCGGAGGGGGATAGCCTTCTTAGAATGAGTACATCGGGTGGAACAGTTGTAGCTTCCAATAGAAAAAATCGACCGCTGGTAGCAGAATCCAGCAATCGTTCTGTTCCGGGTAGATGCTTTTCTTCCTGTGCCTGTACGTGCAGGGTCAGGACAAAAAATAGGAGCAGGGAACAGGTTGCCTTCATATACTTGGTGTAATCTAAAATAGGAAATCCGGACTGGATCTGACTGTGCAACACAGATGCAAAAATATTTATACTTATCTAGTACTTTAACAGTATTTTAAGTTTCTAAAAACACACACACCTATGTTGAACAAATTTTATGTTGCAGCTGCTGCTGTGCTGCTATTCAGTGCTACCTCCTGTCAGAAAAACGACGCCCCCGTACAGGAAGAAACCATCACCAATGATGTGATTAACAGCGTAAAAGCGATGGGCTTCTCAACCCAGAACATCATGGCCACAGAAGGGGGTTATATCGTGGAAGGCGATATTTTCATTCCAGGTTCAGATTTGAAACGCGCTCACAATGGAACCATTTTGCGGGTGGGAGAATCTGAGCAGTACCGCACGACCAACCTGGTTACCGGATTGCCCAGGGTTGTTACTATTTCAGTGGATCCTGCACTGCCAAGTTCTTATGTAGCAGCTACTGATGAGGCAATCGCCCGTTTCAATGCGGAAAATTTACAGCTCAGCTTCCAGCGCGTTAGTTCAGGAGCCAGCATTGCTATTAAAGCTGCACCCCGAAATGCACGTTACCTGGCTTCCGCAGGATTTCCGACCAGCAATGGAAATCCTTACAACCAGGTTTTAGTTGCTACCCGCCAGATCGGTAACCAGCCCCAAGCTACTGTTGCTACCATCCTGGCACATGAAATTGGCCATTGCATTGGCTTCCGTCACACCGATTACATGGATCGCTCCTATAGCTGCGGTGGTTCAACTGCTAATGAAGGCGCTTCAACCGTGGGTGCTATTCTGATTCCCGGTACACCAGCCGGACCGGATCCCAATTCCTGGATGCTGGCTTGTATTGGCAGCGGTCAGAACAGACCTTTCAATAACAATGATAAAACGGCATTGGCTTTCTTATACTAACACTCACCATCCGTACTTGCATGAAGGAGGCCGTTCGTAGTACACGAACGGCCTCTCTTTATGGGAACCAACCTCAACCTCTCAACTTACTGAATGCTATAGTATCCTTTTCTTACCGGAGAGATATCACCGATTACCACGATGGTGGTGGGGGCTGGTAATTTCTCATTGTTCCGGCCGATGGAGTAATAGCCTTTTTTAACTTCCGGGGCTTTCCTGCTCAGGGTGGTTTCGCTTACCGGCTGCTTATTGGAAGGCAGTTCAGCTGCCTTGTTTTTCATGGAATAAAATCCTTTCTGCGCAGCTTTTACTGGTAGTTTGTCCTGTGCCATTGTTGTTCCGAATGTCAATGCTGCTATTAAAAGAGTACATGTAATCTTTTTCATGGTGTTTATTTGATAAATAAAAAATGAGATACGGGGGTGCCTGAGCGTCATCTGATCAGATGCGTCAGTTAAATAAAGTAGTGAGACCAGCCTAAATCAGGAAACTTCGATGTTGCAGATAGAGAGGAGCTCCTGGTGCATAATGAACATTGGTGCTGAGCTGCTCCTGTTTTGCAGGATTGGTTGAACCAACCGCTTGTACACGAACAGAGGTTGATACCGGCAATTGAGCTGCCTGCACCCTGTTTCGGTAATGAATGAAATGCTCCTCCTGCTTTTCTTCCGTGGCAGATCGTTGATCTCCACTATTGGTAAGTTCAGTCAGGGAAGCAGGATCCACCAATTGCTGAATGGCTGCTCCCGGCAAACTTGCCAACAGGAACAGAAGACCGAGCAATATGGTTAGTACCTTTTTCATTTTTTGATTATGCAAAGATACTAGCCCCCAGTCGCTTACTTATTTAGATTTTTGTTAAATCGTTTCACCCGTCCGGTGCCACCGGACGGGTGGGGGTTATTGGGTGAATTGGCGCAGGAACTGCCGGGTTAGGATACCGGATTGCTTGAGATCGGTTTCTTTCCAGCCCCCTTCGGAGGAGGCGGAGGGATACAAAACAGAGCAGGTTTCATCCTTATCTGAAACCGACCAGGTTACCCAGCTGATCTTGTTTTTCTCTGACCAGTCGATCCAGCGCTTCCATTCTTCTTCATTCAGCGGACCATTGCCTGTTGCTTCCATGCCGGCGGATTCGGATATAAAAAGTGGAATCCCTTTCGACAGCGCATACTCACCCCGATCGCGCAGAAACTGCTTATGCGTAGCAGCATAATAATGCAGCGTATACATAATATTGGTCTGTCCCTTTATCGGATCATCCGCAACAAGGTGCAGATCCTGGTCCCAATGCGGATTACCCACCAGTATAATGTTATCGGTATCAATGGCACGGATGGTCTTAATCAACTCAACAGAATACCCTTTCACTTCTTCCCAGCTTTCCTGGTCCGGCTCATTGAAAATTTCATAAATGATATGTGGGTACTTGCCATAACGAGTTGCTATCTCTTTAAAAAATGCTTTTGCTTCTTCCAGTTGAATATTGTGCGAATGCCAGTCGACTATCACATAGATGTTTTGCTCAATCGCTGCCTTAATTACAGTTTCAATGGCTTTCAGGGATGTCGCTTTCGCATGCAGGTATCCGTTAGGTTTGGGTTCAATCCCCATCGCAGCACGCACCAGATCTGCTTTCCAGTCTTCGTGTAACCATTTCACAGCTCCGGCAGTATAAAACCGGGGCCAGAAATTATGCCACCCAAAACTCATACCCCTTAGAATAATGGGCTGTCCCTGCTGATCACAGAGTTGGGTTCCGATTACTTGTAGCTGCCCATATTTTTTAACGGGTTGGGCAAGGAGGAGAGTAGGCAGAAAAATCAGAACAAGAAAAGTATAGCGGCGCATGCATCGTTGTTTGGTGAACAGTAAGTTCCAAAAAAAACACCACATTGCTGTGGTGTTGAATTTATTGGCCACCCGTCCGGTGCCACCGGACGGGTAAAGGGAAAAGCTTATCCGAAGGCCTGGGTGATATCGTCCTTGATATCATCAATATGTTCGATACCCAGGGAGATACGCAGCAATCCGGGCTCAACTCCCGCAGATTTCTGTTCCGCCTCACTTAATTGTTCATGGGTAGTAGTGGCCGGATGAATGATCAGGGTTTTCGCATCACCCACATTCGCAAGGTGACTGATCAGCTCGAGTTTGTTCACAAACGCATCAGCTGCTTCCTTACCCCCTTTGATTTTGAAAGACAATACCCCACCAAATCCATTGCGCAGGTATTTCTTCGCCAGTGCGTGGTATTTGTTATTCTTGAGTCCGGGGTAGTTGACATATTCCACCTGGGGTTGCTTTTCCAGCCATTCCGCCAGTTCCATAGCATTATCCACGGTGCGCTGTACCCGCAAGCTCAGTGTTTCCAGTCCCTGCAGGAAAAGGAAAGAGTTAAACGGACTCACAGCAGGCCCCAGACTTCTCAATCCGGTTACCCTTGCCCGTATGATAAAGGCGATGTTGCCAAATGGTCCGCCAGAGCCGAAGATGTCCCAGAATTTCATGCCATGATAAGCTTCATCCGGTTCTGTGAAGTATGGAAACTTGCCATTGCCCCAATTGAAATTGCCTGCATCCACAATAATTCCCCCGATGCTGTTTCCATGTCCGCCAATCCACTTGGTTGCTGATTCAACAATTACATTCGCGCCAAAATCAATAGGGCGACAGAGATAACCTGCTGCTCCAAATGTATTGTCCACGATCAATGGGATATTGTGTTTTTTGGCGATGTCCGACAGACGCTCAAAATCAGGAATGCTGAACCCGGGGTTGCCGATGGTTTCCACATACAGGGCCTTAGTGCGGGCATCAATTTTGGATTCAAAATCAGCAGGATCATCTCCGTTGGCAAATCTAACCTCGAAGCCTAAGCGCTTAAAGCTCACCTTGAACTGGTTGTAGGTGCCGCCATATAGAAAAGAAGAGGACACGATATTATCACCCTGCTGCAGGATATTCTGGAAAGTGATGAACTGTGCTGATTGTCCGGATGCCATGGCCAATGCTGCCACCCCTCCTTCCAAAGCCGCTACCCGTTTTTCAAATACATCCGTAGTGGGATTCATCAGGCGGGTATAGATATTACCAAACTCCCGCAGTCCGAACAGATTTGCTGCATGTTCAGCACTGTCAAATACAAAAGAGGTTGTTTGGTAAATAGGTACCACCCTGGACTTGGTTACCGGATCAGCTTCCTGCCCGGCATGCACCTGCAGGGTTTCAAATCGGAGTTGCTTGGCCATAGTTTGTTTTTTTGAATGTCTACAAATATACTAGGAATTCTAAATCAAGTGTACGATTGATCAGGATCAGTTTTTAAGGAGTGTATAGATTCTACTTTTAAACCTATGAAAAAGTTTCTGCTTGTACTGGATGGATTTCAACTTTCTATGGGAACGGTTGATTTTGCGATCCGCCTGGCTCAGTCGGAGCAGGCTCAGCTGGTGGGTTTATTTCCGGAGGAGCCAACTTATCGCAGTTATGACATGTACAAGGTGATCATGGGGGCCAGTGATGTAGACCAAACGGTGGAAAATCTCGACAAGCTGGATGAAGCCAAAAGAGAGGAAGCTGTGAGTCAGTTTCAGTCTGCCTGTGAAAAAGCAGGAATCACATTTTCTATTCACCGCGATAAAAGATTGGCAGATCGGGTGATTCTTGAAGAAAGCACCTATGCAGATTTACTCATTATCTGCAAACAGGAACGCTTCTCGATGGCAGAAGAAGTTATCCCATCTGTCTTTTTACAGAAACTGATGGCTTCCAGTTTTTGTCCCGTTTTGATCCTTCCCCTTTCTTACCAGCCGGTGGATGAAGTGTTTGTGTTGTATGATGGGAAACCATCGGCTGTATTTGCAGCTAAACATTTCCGTTATATCCTGCCAGGAATGGCAACCAGCTCCAAAATTCAGATTGTCAACGTAAAGCAGGAAAGCGAATCCAGTCACCTCCCCAATAACAAACTGATGCGTGATTTTGTTAGCAGATTTTTCCCCAACGCCACCTATACTCAACTGAGAGGATCAGCTGAAGAGCAGATCAAAGGGTATGTTCGCAACAACAGCGGCAACGAATTACTGGTTGTTGGTGCATACAGGAGATCTGATCTTTCACGATGGTTTAAGGCCAGTATGGCTGATACGCTGATAAAAGAGTTAAACAATCCGGTCTTTATTGCTCACCATTAAATTAGTAGTATGCTGAAACGATTTTTAGTTCCCACCGATTTTTCCCCCACCTCCGAAAGGGCCTTCCGATATGCGCTGGAACTGGCATCCAGAACAGGTGGTACGGTGGTGCTGTATCATTTGTATTCCCCTGTAGAGTCGGGTTATATTGATAATATGACCAAACTCTCTGCCTATAATCAACAGATGGAAGCCGACCTGGTGAAAGAGCTCAACCGGCTGGCGGACAAATACAAGGGAAATTATCCCGGACTGAATATCTCAACCGTACTCGGGCGATCTCCGGTGGTGAATAATATCCTGGGCTTTGCCGAACACAATGCCATTGATATGATTGTCATGGGTACACAGGGGGCAAGTGGCTTGAAAAAAGCATTGGTGGGTACCATCGCCTCCCGGGTAATTGAAAAAAGTGATTTGCCCGTGCTAATGATCCCGGAACGATATGAGTGGAAATTACCTAAGACCCTGGTGCTGGCCACCGACTACCAGGCTGCTGATAAACTTGCTTTACCACTCTTATCCGGAATAGCCAATCTATTTGATGCTTCGGTTACTGTTACCCGTTTGATGGATGGCCATATCACCCCGGATGATGCCCGCCTGGAGCAGGAGCGTTTTGATGCATATGCTGCCCGATTGCAGGAGGAGTTTGCTGACCAGCCAATGGAGTTTAAATTGATACGAACTTCTTCCATAGTGGATGCGATGGAGCGCCTGGATGATGATATCCCCTACGACCTGCTGGCCCTGGTTCGCAGGAAAAAGAACTTTTTACAAAAATTCCTCTTTGAAAGTTTTACCCGGCATATGGCCTATCTCACCAATCATCCTTTCCTGATGGTGCCAGATAGCGAATAATTTTTTTTGGTACTGAATGGGAGTTTTTCGATTTCGGCGGTCTGAATAGAGAAGCTTGTGATATGAAAAATTTCCATTTTGTTCTGATGGCTGCTCTGTTCAGCTTTGTTTTCGCGTGTAAATCACCATCCCTGAAAGATAGTATTGATTCCAGTTTCAAGGTGGCGGCCCAGCGATACGACAGTCTGCTTGCAACGGCAACTGACCTTTCCCGTTATCCGCATTCGTTTACACCTAAAGGTGAGCTCTTCTATTTTGGAATCGACGAATGGACAGGTGGCTTTTGGCCCGGCGCCCTCTGGTATATGTATGAATATACCGGTGATGTAAAATGGAAAGAGGCAGCTCTCAAATGGACCGCCTCCCTGGAATCGAACCAGTATAATACCAAACACCACGATATTGGTTTTATGATGTTTTCCAGTTATGGAAATGGACTGCGAATCACAGGAGATACCTCTTATAAACCCATTCTTATTCAGTCTGCGAAATCACTTTGCCAGCGTTATTCTCCCATTGTTGGAAGTATTCAATCCTGGAATGCCAGACCTTCCATTGATAAAAAGAACCTGTGGAATTTCCCGGTAATCATGGATAACATGATGAACCTGGAACTGCTCTTCTGGGCTGCCAAAGAAACAGGTGATACCGGTTTTTACAACATTGCCGTTCAACACGCAAAGACCACGCAGAAAAATCACATACGTAAAGATTATGGCTCCTATCATGTTGTGAATTATGATACAATAACAGGTGAAGTCCTGCATCGTCAGACCCTGCAGGGTTTTTCAGATGAATCAACCTGGGCACGCGGACAGGCATGGGGCATCTATGGTTTTACAACTGTTTATCGCTTTACCAAAGACAGCAGTTTTTTGACTACTGCGAAAGGACTGGCTGACTTTTTCCTAAAGCATAAGAACCTTCCAACTGATAAGGTTCCGCTATGGGATTTTAATGTTGGTGAAGAGGGATACCAGCCCGATTGGAATTTTGATCCATCAAAATTTCCTGAAACTCCCCGGGATGCTTCTGCTGCTGCCATTGCTGCGTCTGCCCTGTTGGAATTAAGTGATTATTGCAGTGGTGAAGAACAGCAATATTATAAAAATGCTGCAAGCGATATCCTGGTTTCACTCAGCAAGGAACCTTATCTGAATACCGACAAAGCCAACCCTTATTTTGTTTTAAAAAACTGTGTTGGGAATTTGCCGGCAGGAAGAGAAATCAATGTGCCACTTATTTATGCAGATTATTATTTTCTGGAAGCCATGCATCGCTGGCTGGCAAGAAATAAATAGTCATTGCAACGTGTTCGGAAATACAATACATTTGAATTTAACTACCGAATGCCCCTGGAAAATCTGACCATACTAACCGACGCTGAATTACTTGAAGCCCTGAAAACCGATAACAGTCTGGCGTTTGATACACTCTATGAACGTTATTGGCTGATCGCTTACCAGGCTGCCTTCAAAAGACTGCGGGATGAATCAGCAGCAGAGGATATTACCCAGGACATCTTCCTTCAACTTTGGCTTCGGCGGCAGGAATTGCAAATCGAATACCTGAAATCTTACCTGTTAACTTCCGTTCGCAACAATGTGTTGAAGCGGATGGAAAAGGAAAACAGGATCTTACCTGTTGATAAACTCCTGGAAGAAATCACCATCCAGAAAGGCGCTGCAGATGCGGCTCTCATTGAAAAAGAATTAAAGCGTTTATACGAAAACGTAATCTCCGGCCTTCCAAAGGCACAGCAGCAAATCTTCCGGATGCGGTACGAACAGGACTTGAGTACAGCAGAAATTGCTGAGCAACTTCAGTTATCCAGAAAGACGGTTCAGAACCAATTGGGAAAATCAGTTCAACAGTTGAAGGAATCGCTCTTATTCTGGGCCATACTTTTCTTTATGAAATAAAGTTCCCATTCGCATGGGATTTTTTTCAAGTTTCCGGTCTATATAGAAAGTGTTGTAACGTATGGATCACTCTTTTTTACGTGGGTTATTAAAAAAATACCGGGAAGGCAATGCGAGTCCGGATGAAATTGAACTCTTACATACCTATTACGACGCATTTGAATTAATGGAGCCCGATCCAACAAATTCTGAGGAACAACTCAATGAACGAAAGGGTCGGATCAAATATGCCATCGATCATGCTATTGCACACCAGGAACAGGTACTGCCTGTTCGTAGGTTGCGACTTCGTAGCTGGCTGATTGCAGCCGGACTGGTACTGGCCGCAGGATCCGGTATTTTCTGGTGGATGCAAAACAGCACCTCGGGGCCAAAGGTTGCAGACGTTCAATCAACTCCTGTGAGCACAGATGTTACACCTGGAACTAACCGCGCAGTACTTGTGCTGGCGGATGGTTCATCCCTTTTACTGGATGATGCACAAAAAGGTGAGTTATCCCGCCAGGCAAATGCCATCATCAACAAAACAGCAGATGGTCAGATTGTGTATGAAAACCAGGCAGCCAATGAACCGGCTCCACTTGTGTATAATACGATCTCTACTCCAAGGGCAGGTCAATACCGGCTGACCCTGACCGATGGTACTAAAGTATGGTTGAATGCAGCAACCAGTCTGCAATTCCCGGCAAGTTTTAATGGGAAGGAACGTCGCGTGAAATTAACAGGTGAAGCTTATTTTGAAGTAGCCCAGAATGCAGCTCAGCCTTTTATTGTCGAAACACCTTACCAGACCGTGGAGGTGCTGGGTACCCATTTCAACGTGAATGCCTATAAAGATGAGGCGCTTTCCCGCACTACCCTGCTGGAAGGAAAGGTGAAAGTACAATCCGGAACCTCCAGCCAGGTGATTAAACCAGGTCAGCAGGCAGCTTGCATACAGGCAGGAAGCATTCAAATTAATGAAGCAGATACCGAGGAAGCGGTTGCCTGGAAGAATGGTTATTTCAAATTCAATAAGGCCGATATAAAAACGATCATGCGCCAGTTAGAAAGATGGTATGATGTAGAAGTGGAATACTATGGTGCTGTACCAACAGATCTCTTTGTAGGTAAGATCAACCGGAGTGAAAATATCTCCGGTGTGTTAAGGATACTTGAACTGAGTAAAGTACAATTCAAAATTGAAAACCGAAAGATAATTGTAGGAAGTAAATAACGAATTAATCAACTGATACAAAAAACCGGAAGTGCTACCAACACAACCGGTTTTGACCCTTTCAGGTCGCTTGGATCAGATGATAAAGAGTCTCGCGAAAGATTCTATTTCTTAACCAAACTGCTCAAATGTATGCAAATTAACGTTATCGGCCGGCTCCGACAGATGATCGGGGAACCGGCTCTCAAAACGGTTTTGTACATGAAACTGACTGCTGCCTTTTTATTGCTGGGATGCCTGCAACTTAGTGCCAATGGCTTCTCACAAAATGTAACCCTGACAGGTAAGAATATCAGCCTGGAAAAAGCGCTTGCCGAAATCGGCGAGCAATCCGGCTATTTTTTCTTTTACCGCTACAATGAATTGAAAAATGCTACTCCTTTCAACATCCGGTTGAAGAATGTGCCATTGAAAACCGCACTGGAAGAGCTGTTCCGAAATCAGCCTTTCAGTTATGCCATCGATAATAAAACCATTGTGGTGGTTCGGAAACAAACGGAAATCAAAAATCCATTACCAGAATTACCGCCTGTTGATATTAAAGGGCGTGTAGTGGATGAACGCGGTAATCCCATGCCGGGTGCAACCATCCGGGTAAAGGGGACCAACAATGCTACAGTATCCAATGCGGATGGAGAATTTTCCATTCCGGATCTTCCGGATGGAACGGTGCTGGTGATTACCTATACCGGTTACCTGATGCAGGAACTGGTGTTGAAACAAAACCAGGCTATCCGCATTGTATTAAAAGAAGACGACAACAGCCTCAAATCGGTTGTGGTAGTAGGTTATGGTACCCAGGAAAGAAAAGATATCACCGGCGCAGTGGCTTCCTTGCCTTCCAAAAAAATCAAGGACCAGCCAGTTGCTTCAATGGATGCAGCTTTAGCCGGACAAATAGCCGGTGTACAGGTTGCTCAAACTACGGGTACTCCCGGTGGTGGTGTTACTGTTCGGGTTCGGGGTGCAGGATCCCTAACTGCAGGTAATGAACCGCTGTATGTAATTGATGGTTTCCCTGTTACCAGTGATTACAACCAAACCAATAACCCGCTTAATACAATCAATCCGAATGATATTGAATCCATCCAGGTGTTGAAGGATGCTTCTGCTACTGCGATTTATGGTTCAAGAGGTTCAAATGGAGTTATCATTATCACGACCAAATCGGGTAAGTCGGGCACTTCCCGCGTGAACCTGGATATGTTTACCGGGTTCCAGGAAGTGGCAAAGAAAATTGATATGCTGGATGCGGAAGGATTTGCCAACTATGTAAATGAAACCCGCAACAATGCCTGGGTGGACCGGGGCGGTTCTGTTACAGATGACAACACGGTACGTAATAATGTATTGTATCGCCTTCCTCCATTTTTAGCTGACCCCGCAGCGCTAGGAAAGGGCACCGACTGGCAGAATGAGATTTTTCAGAAAGCGCCGATCAGAAATGTTCAGTTAAGTTTCTCTGGTGGTAATGAAAAAACAAAATATTATATGTCGGCCGGTTATCTCGACCAGGACGGTGTTGTGATCAATGGCAATTTCAAACGCTATAGTTTTAAGTTGAATGTGGAGTCGCAGGTTTCTGATCGCATTAAAGTTGGCGCAAACCTTACTCCCAGTTTTACCACCAGTGATGTAGTAGAAGCGGAAGGCCATTGGAGTGGTGGTGCAGTGATCCTCTCTGCTTTGCTGATGGCTCCTCATCTGCCGGTTTATAATCCGGATGGTTCGTATACGCACGCCCTCAATCTCGGTTATGGATTCAGTAGTGTGGAGAACCCGGTGAAATCAGCTAAAGAGCGTGTGAACAAATGGAACCGCATGCGGTTGCTTGGAACCAGTTTTGCGGAAGTGGAATTAATGAAGGACTTGAAATTTAAAGTATTAGTAGGTGCTGATTTTGCATCAGGAAGAAACAGAACCTTTATTCCTTCTATTGTGGGACGGGATGGTGCACCGCCGCCACAGATTCCTATTGGAACTTCCACTACGAACCAATCTATCAACTGGTTATCGGAATACACACTGGCCTATAAAAAATCTCTTGATCGTCACCAGTTTGATGCCTTACTCGGTTATACGGCACAGAAAGATAATTTCGAAAGCAATTTTGTATCCGCTACCAATTTCCCAAATGATAATGTTCAGACCATCAATGCTGGAATCATTAATGGAGGTAGTTCTGATCAACAACAGTGGGCACTGCTTTCTTACCTGGCCCGTGTGAACTACAGCTTCGACCGCAAGTACCTGTTGACAGCCACTATTCGTCGCGATGGCTCCTCCCGTTTTGGTGCTAACAACAAATGGGGTACGTTCCCGTCAGTTTCTGCCGGTTGGAGAATTTCTGATGAATCTTTTATGAGGGGTATTAACTGGATGGATGAATTACGTCTTCGGGCCAGTTATGGTGTAACCGGAAATAATTTTATTGGTAACTATGCACATATTGCGTTGTTGTCTGCACAGAATTATATCCTGGGTACAGGATCAGGACAGGAAGTGAATGGTTTGTATCCAAGTACATTTGGTAATGTGAACCTCGGTTGGGAAATGAACAAGCAGCTTGATCTTGGTTTTGAGTTGGCTGTATTTAATAACCGGGTATCGTTAACTGCTGATTATTATGATAAACGTACTTCCAAATTATTATTGAATGTACCGGTTCCTTCACTCACTGGATTTACCACTGCTACACAAAACATTGGAAAAATCCGCAACCATGGTATTGAACTGAGCCTTGCTACCAAAAACACAGTAGGTGCATTCAAATGGAATACCGATATCAACGTCTCTTTCAATCGTAACAAAGTATTAGCCCTGGGACCTGAAGGTGCACCGATTTTCGGAAACTATCAATTGAACTCCAGCCATAAAACAGAGATTGGTCAGCCAATGGGTAATTTTTATGGTTATAAAGTGATAGGTGTTTATCAGGATGAAGCGGACCTGGAAAAGAGTCCGAAGTTTGCAGATTCCCGTCCCGGTCATTTGAAGTTTGAAGATATCAATGGAGATGGTGTATTGTCCACCGATGATCGCACCATCCTCGGGAATCCTTTTCCGGATATGACCTTCGGAATCAATAACAGTTTCTCCTACAAAGGATTTGAATTGAATATTTTGTTGCAGGGAGTACAGGGATTTGAAGTGTTGAATCTGGGTCGCCGTTTTTATGCCAACTATGCAGGAACCGGAAATGGTTCTGCGGATATGTTGAATGCCTGGCGTTCAGCACAGGATCCGGGTGAAGGGAATGTGCCCCGCCTGAACCGCGACCTGGCACGTTATACCAGCAGCAATGCGAGTGCAAATATTACTTCTCTTTTCGTGGAGGATGCATCCTTCCTGCGGATCCGGAATATTTCTTTGGGCTATAACCTGAATGAGAAACTAGCTGCTGCAATTCGTGCACGATCTGCGCGCCTGTATGTAAGTGCGCAAAACCTGCACACATTTACCAACTACAGAGGATATAATCCCGAAGTGAGTGTAACTGGTGCAAGTACCCTGACACCGGGTGTTGACTATGGAGGTTATCCGGTAGCACGCACGTTTACACTTGGATTAAATCTTGGTTTCTAATCACAAAACTGACGAAACATGAAACGAATTCTTATCTATACAACCGCAGTTATAAGTTTGAGTATGGCAGGCTGCAGCAAGGATTTCATTGAGCTGGCGCCCATCTCTCAAAATAACAGCGTGAATTTTTACAAATCTGCGGCTGATATGAAACTGGCCGTGAATGCAGCGTATGGCGCTTTGCAATACAGTGGTCAATACTGGAGTGCCTTACATGAAGTGGCGGAAGTTCGTTCTGACAATACTGAAATCCTGGATGTACAAACCGGATTGAATGTAGTCGAGATTGATATTTTCACCAACCAGTCGGGCAATACTCTCTTGAATGGCATGTGGAATGATCATTACCGCGGTATCGCACAGTGTAATATTATTCTCAACCGGATTGATGCCATTGACATGGATGCTAACCTGAAAAACAGGTATATCGGCGAGGTGAAATTCCTTCGGTCCCTGATGTACTTCAACATGGTACGCACGTTTGGTGATATCCCATTGGTGTTAAATGAAATCAAATCACCTGAAGAAGGATATGCCTATGGGCGGGAACCGGTTGCGAAAGTATATGAGCAAATCATTGCAGATCTTCAGGATGCGGAAAGCAAATTGCCAGTAAGTTATACAGGCGCTGATATTGGAAGAGCAAGCTCCGGAGCAGCTAAGGCTTTACTCGGCAAAGTATACCTGACAAACAAACAATGGGGATTGGCGGCTGCTAAACTAAAAGAGATCATTGATAATACCGCTGAGAATAAATACATGCTGCTGGCGAATTATGGCGATCTCTGGAAAGTGACCAATGAAAATCACCGCGAATCTATTTTTGAAGTACAATTCAAAAAAGGTGGCACCGGGGAAGGAAGCCCGTTTACCAACCAGTTTGCTCCCAGGGGTTCCGGTGTGATTGTAAGTAAAGTTGGAGCAGGATTGGGATATAATATTCCTACCCAGGATATGTCGGATGCGTATGAAGCTGGTGATTTGCGTAAGGATTTATCCCTGGCCCAGGGTTATATGAGCGGGAATACGTTTGTTCCGGTAAAATACATCACCAAATACCTGGATATTCCATTCCAGGCAAATGACGCCGATAATAACTGGCCGGTATTGCGGTATGCAGATGTACTGCTGATGTATGCAGAAGCGCTGAATGAACAGGGATTTGTTGCGGATGGTGAAGCGTTTGGTTTCCTGAACCAGGTTCGCAGAAGAGCTGGGTTAGCTGATAAAACCGCGGTGAATGCTGAACCTTCCCTGCAAGTAGCAGACCAGGCAGCATTCCGCCTGGCGATTGAACAGGAAAGAAGAGTAGAACTGGCATTTGAGAACCATCGCTGGTTTGATCTGGTAAGAACAGGAAGAGCCATTGAGGTGATGGCCGAACATGGCATCACCATTCAGCCACACCAGTTACTCTATCCGATTCCACAATTGCAAATCGATATCAATCCCGCGAAGATCACACAGAATCCCGGGTATCAATAACCGAAAATTTTTTCTCTTGATCAGAATTTGTGTTTTACTAGTTCTATGTTGCCGGGCATTTCTATGCGCCGGCAACATAGATACGTCTATAACCCTAAACCAGGTAGTAAATGGGTATCGGGGTATCTGGTACAGCAACCAGCCTTCGGGTGATGAATATGTGTATAAATACAGTGGCGGATTAGGAACCTATCCCGCTAATCATTACCCATTTTCTGTTTATTCGCCGGAGGTGAACAAGACTTTTTTCTGTTATGGTGGAACTGATGCCGCTGGTAAAACCCTCCTGCACATGGTTTCTTATTTTGATCATAAAACAGGAAAAGTGCCTCGTCCCACACTGGTACTGGACAAAAAAACCAATGATGCCCATGACAACCCGGTTTTGAATATTGATCAGCAGGGCTACCTCTGGTTGTTTTCCACTTCCCATGGAACCAGTACGGTTTCGTATGTACATAAGAGTAAGAAGCCTTATGATATCTCTGAATTTGAACGGGTGCCGGCGACAAAGCAGGTCAATGGAACTACGTGGCCGCTGGATAATTTTTCCTACCTGCAGGCCTGGGTGGTTCCAGATAGTGGCTTTTTGAATCTATTTACGCATTATGACCGAAAAGTAATTCCGGGTCAGCCTTCCAAGCCACGCAGAACGATCTCCTACATGAAAAGTAAAGATGGTCTTAGTTATGGCGAATGGATGGATATAGCTGCCATTGAAGAAGGGCATTATCAAACAAGCGGTCAGTGGGGTAAGAAACTGGCCACCAGTTTCAATTATCATCCCATAAAACCAAAAGAAAACGGTTTGAATTATCGGACCAATCTGTATTACCTGGAAACCAGTGATTTTGGAAACAGTTGGCAGAATGCAAAAGGTGAAACAGTGTCATTACCGGTTGCTGCTATTGATAATCCGGCATTGGTAAAAGACTATGCAGCTGAGGGTAAGCTGGTTTATATAAATGATTTGGCTTTTACGGCGGAAGGCCATCCGGTTATTTTATATATTACAAGTACCTCTTATGAAGCAGGACCAAAAAGCGGTCCGCAGGAATGGTTTACGGCTGCTTTCACCGGTACGGAATGGCAGATCAGCAAAATAACCGAATCAGATAATAATTACGATATGGGTTCCCTTTACATAGAATCCGATGGAAGCTGGGTAGTAGTAGGTCCAACTGCAACAGGTCCGCAGGCCTATAACACAGGTGGTGAAATCGTGCAATGGGAATCCAATGATGCGGGACAAACATGGCGAGCCAAACAACTGACAAGCTCAAGTTTATACAATCATTGTTATCCGAGAAAACCGGTTCGCACACATCCTGATTTTTATGCTTTTTGGGCAGATGGGCATGGTCGTCAACCTTCTGAAAGCAGGCTCTATTTTTCAGACCGGGAAGGTCGTGTATATCAATTGCCAGTGAAAATGAAAAAAAACCAGGTTAAACCTCGCAGAATAAGATGATTCGGTTACTAGTTACTGTTAGTATCTTGCTTTTACTTGCCGGTTGTACAGGCAGGGATGAAAAAGTTTTTCCCCAGATTGCTACTATTGAAACGGAAGGCAGTTTGCTGGGAGTGCATGAACTGGCTGTTAACCGCAATGTGCCCTGGGAACTATGCTGGGGGCCGGATGATATGCTGTGGTTTACAGAACAGGAAGGAAGGGTTTGCCGGCTTGATACAAAAACCGGTGTGGTGGATACCCTGCTTGTACTTCCTGAAGTCTGGTTTAAGCGAACAGCGGGATTACTTGGTATGGATCTTTACCAGGAAAAGGATGGAACCATTGAGGCATTTCTTAACTATACCTATAAGCAAGACAGCCTTATTACAAGCAGGTTGGTTCGGTATGAATTAATAGAAGATAGCCTGTTAAATCCAACGCTTTTACTTGAAATTCCAGGAAATACCGCACACAATGGATCAAGGGTGAAAATAGCTCATAACGGTTTGGTTTACTGGGCTACCGGCGATGCATATGTGTATGGGAATGCACAGGATAGTACATCGCTGAATGGGAAAATACTAAGACTGAATCGGGATGGATCCATTCCTGCTGATAACCCAATACCAGGTTCCCCAGTTTGGGCCTGGGGTTTTCGTAATATGCAGGGACTTGCGGAAAATTCGCGCGGACAATGGTACAGCTCAGAGCATGGTGAAGCTACTGACGATGAGTTGAACCTGCTGCAACCATTGCGCAACTATGGATGGCCATTGATAGAAGGATACCTGGATACAGAAAAGGAGAAAGTTCACCAACTAATCAACCAGCAGGAACCATTACTCGCATGGACGCCTACCATTGCGCCAGCCGGAATCTTGTATTATGAATCGGCGCAGCTTCCTGCTTTGCAAAACAGTATACTACTCGTAACGCTGAAAGCGAAAAGTCTGCGTCAAATAAAAATGGATAGCACTGGTACAAAAGTTCTTTCTGAAGAGATTTTATTGGATTCTGTATTTGGCAGGCTGCGCTCTATTGCAGTTTCAGATAAGGGTATTATTTATCTATCCACCAGTAATCGCGACTGGAATCCGGCTCCCGGTTTTCCAAAGTCAACAGATGATCGTATTTTGCAAATACGCCTGGCTACGGAGAGAAAAGGAAATTTATTGAAGTCGAAGCCGGCACTTGTTCAGGAAACCAACGATGGTGCAGGGCTCTATCTCCGCTATTGCGCATCCTGTCATAAACCCGATGGGACAGGAGTAATGGATATATTTCCCTCCCTGTTAAAGAATGAAACAGTTACAGGAGATAAAATGAAACTGCTGCAGCTTGTCCTGAAGGGGAAAAATCAGATGCCATCCTTTGCTTTTTTGTCCGATGAAGAACTGGCTGCTGTATTGTCCTATATCCGACAATCCTGGTCCAATGAATCGTCTGATATAACAACAACGTATATACGAAATAATAGAAATGACCGATAAAACTGCTATTACAAACTGGTTATCCAGGCTGGGTCCGGGTATTATTACGGCGGCATTGGTATTTGGTCCCAGTAAAATGACCATCACTTCCAGGCTGGGAGCTGAATACGGCTATGGGCTAACCTGGATTATAGTAGTGGCCATCTTTTTTATGATCAGTTATGCCAATATGGGAGCCCGCGTTGGAGCAAATGCGCCGGGTAGTTTTCTTTCTGTGCTCCGTCAGAAATGGGGCAATGCAGCAGCCATCGCGATTGGGTTTGGCATCTTTCTGGTAACTGCCTCTTTCCAGGCGGGCAATGCCATTGGTTTGGGCATCTCACTTGCTGAATCTACCGATACCAAACCCAATGGATGGATACTTTTGTTTACGGGGGTTTCAATCGGGCTGCTTTTCTTTCGAAGTTTTTATTCGATTCTGGAAAAACTGATGATTGCGTTGGTTGGATTGATGTTGTTTGCATTTGCATCCACCCTGTTTATGGCAAAGCCTTCCTTATCGGGCATTGTATCGGGATTGGTTCCTTCTGTACCAACAGGATCAACCGGCCTGATTATCGCTTTCATTGCTTCCTGTTTCTCCATTGTGGGAGCTGTTTATCAAGCCTACCTGGAAAGAGAACGCAGGCGGTTAAAGCCTTATTCATCCAATGGAAGTTCAAGCGCAACTACAGGCATTCTTATTTTAGGCATCATGAGTGCAGTGGTATTGATCTGTGCCGCTGCTGTGTTGAATCCCCAACAGATACAGGTTACCAATGCCGCCGGGATGGCTAAGGCACTGGAGCCATTGTATGGAGAATATGCATCCGGATTATTTTATTTGGGACTCTTTGGTGCTTCTTTTTCCTCTCTTGTCGGTAACGCTACCGTAGGAGGAAGTCTGATGGGAGATGCACTGGGTTGGGGCGATGGTTTTCGTGATACTAAAGTAAAATTCCTGATTGCAATTGTAATGATAATCGGTGCAACAGTGGCGGTGCTTTTTGGAAAATTACCTCTCGAGATGATTATACTCGCGCAAAGTATCACCATTTTCCTGGTACCCTTTATTGGATTTGCGCTGCTGAGCATTGCCAATGATAAAACGATCATGGGATCAAAAGTGAATACCCGGTATCAATCCCTGGTGGGTTACCTGGGTTGGCTACTAATCACCGTACTGGCAGTTTTTAATTTTTACGAACTCTTTATAAAATAGCAAGCATGACTGACCGAAAAACTGATTTGCTGAATTGGGAAAAGCGCTTACTCGCACCTTCCGCAGCATTAATCGATGACCTTAAACAGATTGATGGGGATATCCTGTTGTTGGGCGTGGGTGGCAAAATGGGGCCAAGTATGGCAAAACTGGCGGTGGAAGCAATCAGGGCAGCCGGGATTTCCAAAAAAGTAATTGGGGCATCGAGGTTTTCTGAAACTGGTCTCAAAGAAGAACTGGAAGCCAACGGGGTGGAAACCATCACCGTGGATTTGCTGGATGATACAGCCCTGCAGCAATTACCTGAGATTGAGAATGTGATTTACCTGGCCGGACAAAAATTTGGTACCACAGGTAAAGAAGCTTTTACCTGGGCGATGAACAGTTACTTACCCGGACGTGTAGCCGAAAAATTCAAAACTTCCAGGATTGTTGCATTTTCTACCGGTAATGTATATCCGTTTGCGCCACTGCACAAAGGAGGATTAGATGAATCCGTTACTCCTGAGCCTATTGGTGAATATGGACAATCATGTTTGGGCCGCGAGCGCATCTTCCAGTATTTCTCAGAAAAGAACAATACTCCTACCCTGATCTATCGCCTCAATTATGCAGTTGATTTCAGATACGGTGTGATATTGGAAATCGCCAAATCTGTATGGGAAGGCAAGGCCATTGATCTGAGTTCAGGAAACGTAAACGTTATCTGGCAGGGTGATGCCAATGAGATTGCTATCCGTTCTTTGAGACATTGCAGCAGTCCGGCTCGTATACTGAATGTTACCGGTCCGGAATTGTTATCGGTACAATGGATCGCAGACCAATTCGGAAAACAATTTGACAAGCACCCCGTATTTGTTGGAGAGCCTGAACCTACGGCATTACTTAACAATGCATCTGCCTGTCACCAGCTATTCGGTTACCCACGCATTACCATCCGGGATATTATTGATATAACGGCAGAGTGGATCAAACAGGGTGGCGACACATTTGGAAAAGCTACTCATTTTCAGGAACGAAAAGGACAATTCTAAACATGGAACAAAAGAAATTAAAGCCGGTCCTGGCTGCGCTTTTACAGGAAGGGACAGTAATTCCTGCGCATCCGTTAGCACTTACTGCGGATCGTAAGCTCGATGAAAAAAGACAGCGATTGCTGTCCAGATATTATATAGCCAGTGGAGCAGGTGGGATGGCAGTGGGCGTTCACTCCACTCAGTTTGAAATCCGTGATCCGAAGATCAATCTTTACGAAACAGTATTGCGTATGGCAATGCAAGAAGTAGAATCCGCCAACCTACAGCGCCCTTTTATTATGGTGGCAGGCATCTGCGGACCAACAGACCAGGCAGTTGCAGAAGCAAAGCTCGCAGCTTCTTTGGGGTATGATATTGGTTTGCTCAGTATGGGTGGGCTTTCTCATTATTCAGAAAAAGATTTACTGGAAAGAACAAGAGCAGTGGCGGCCATTATGCCTGTATTTGGGTTTTACCTGCAACCGGCTGTCGGTGGAAGAATATTCAGCTATTCATTTTGGGAAGAATTCGCAGCTATTGAAAGCATAGTCGCCATCAAAGTGGCTGCCTTTAACCGGTATTGTACACTGGATGTGGTGAGGGCAGTAGCAGCTTCACCGAGAAAGGATGCCATCGCCTTATACACCGGGAATGATGATAATATCATTGCTGATCTGATCACTCCGTTCCGGTTCAATATCAATGGGCAGTGGGTAGAAAAAAACTTTGCAGGCGGATTGTTGGGGCAATGGGCCATCTGGACCAGTAAAGCAGTTGAGTTGTTAGATCGGATTAAAGCTGTACGGGCTGATACTTCACACAATCGTGCAGACTTACTGGCAGAAGGAGTACACCTTACCGATGTCAATGCTTCGATCTTTGATCCTGCTCATGATTTCCATGGTTGTATTCCTGGTATTCATGAAGTACTGAGAAGACAGGGACTATTAAAAGGAACCTGGTGCCTCAATGAAAAAGAGCAATTGTCTGAAGGACAGGCGGATGAAATCACCAGGGTGTATACAGCCTATCCGCATATGAACGATGATGCTTTTGTAACTGAATTTTTATCTCAACAGTCCGATTTGTTATCCTAACATGAAATCATTCATATACTGGATTGTCCTTTTATTCATTGTCTGTACACAAACAGTGAAAGGGCAATCTGCATGCACCAACCTTGGTCCTCAACTCCGTGCTGCCATGATCCAGGGTAGTATTATTATAACGGATACAAATAAACGCAACTGGATTTATACAGTAGTTCGCGGTGAGCCTGCCCATCTGTTGGGATATGAAGCTGAAACCGGAAAGCTGCTGGTGGATCAGCCATTACCCGGGGCAGATGGCGCCTGGGATATGGCCTGGTCGGAAGATGGCTGGCTGTATGTGCCAGGTGCCAGTGGGTATCTGTTCCGGCACAAGCCAGGTACACAGGAAGTAGAGAACCTGGGACTCGTATTACCTGGTCAAACCTATGTATGGAGTTTGACAACTGGCAAGAAGGGTGAGTTGTTTGGTGCCACTTATCCGGGATGCCGGGTATTCCGGTATCACCCAAAGGAGGGTTTCAGGGACCTCGGAAATGGACCTTTAGTGGAAAGTGAGAACTATGTAAGAAGTCTCGAATTCAATAAAAAAACGGATAAACTTTATGCTGGTGTAGGCTCGCATGCTCACCTGGTTGAAATTGATACCAGGACAGGCAGTAAAAGAGAGCTTCTTCCAGAGAAATACAAGGAGAAAGAATTTGTATATGGATTGGAAATCGTTTACCAGGATAAAGGTCCGGATTACCTGCTCGCGTTGCTGACAGGCGGACAATTGACACTGGTAATCAATCTGAATACCATGCAGGTAGAGAGAGAATTGGAAGGAATCGATATGAAAACAATTGTCCAGGAACCGGGTTCAGCTGTTATCTATTACACGATGAAATCAAAACTCTATCAGTTGGATCTGACAAAAAAAGGAAGCTTACCCCAACCCATAACCGAAACCAGGGGAAGTGCCAACGCGTTTCGCTGGGATGGAAAAAAGAAACTGAGTTTGCTTACATCCAATGCGGTTTATCATCAGGTTGCAGTGAAAAATAAAAAAGCCAGTACCCATAAACTCGATGTACCTGGTCAACCGATTCCAATTCAATCCATGATGAAGGGCCCGGATGGAAGAATCTGGATGGGTGGGTACCTCGCGGGAGGACATGCAGCTTTTGATCCGGCAACCGGCGTAACAACTCCTTACAAAGGACTGGAACAAACAGAAGGCATGGCCTATTCAGGTGATATTATTTTCATGGGGATCTATCCGCATGGACATTATTATTATTACAACACTCAATTACCCTGGGATCCCAAACAGGGGAACCCCAAACACCTGGGACAGGTGCCGGGTCAGAGTCGGGCTTTTGCAGTACTCCCTTTAACAGATCGCAAGAAAGTGTTTTTTGGAACTGTACCGGATTACGGACAGTTGGGAGGAGCCCTGGTAAGTTACGACCTGGAAAAACAACAGCTGGATGCGATCGTGAATATCATCCCGGATCAATCCATTGTCAGCCTTGTGTCGGTGCATGATATGGTTATCATGGGAAGTTCGATCAGTGGTGGATTAGGAGCAAAACCAACAGCAGTGGAAGCAAGGTTGGTTGGCTGGAATCCGGATACCAAACAGAAGTTGTTTGATATCGCGCCTTTACCTGGAGCAATGGCAATTACAGGACTGATGAAAGCAAAGGATGGAAAAATATGGGGACTGGCAGATGGTCTTTTATTCATTTTTGATCCAGTCCTGAAAGAAGTGCTTCGTACCCAACGAATTCATGAACCTCCATCCCGTGGTGGGCATATCTGGAGAAGTGCTTTCCTGGTGAATCATTCGAATGGATATATTTATGGAACAGGAGGCAACTGGTTGTTCCGAATCGACCCCAAATCATTCGAAGTAAAAATGCTGGAAGAAAATGCGAGTTTGCTGGCAATGGATGAAAAAGGCGACTTATATTTCAAACGCAATACAGAATTGTGGCGTTATAAGGTGAGTGAAAACTAACAACATGCACGAAGCAGTTACGATAACCAGGCAACTGGTGGCCATTCCATCTGTCAATCCTATGGGTAAGGGATTAACAGGTCCCCAGTACACGGAGAAAAATATGGCTCTGTATATTCAGGATTTTCTAGCAGAAGTGGGTATAAGTGCTGAACTGTTTGGCAATGATCCGGAGCGCCCCGATCTCGTAGCGTTTATAGATGCAGGTAAGTCGCACACCATTATGCTCGAAGCGCATATGGATACAGTTTCTGAGGAGCAGATGACCATTGCGCCCTTTGATCCTGTGATTCGTGAGGGGTTGTTATATGGTCTCGGTTCCTGTGATACAAAGGCATCGCTAGCAACCTATCTGCACGCGATCAAGCGCATCATACAGGAGGGAAAATTGCTGCAACACAATGTGGTATTGGCTTTCGTGAAAGATGAAGAATATTCATTTTCCGGAGCAAGAGAACTGGTAACACGGGGTATTAAAGCAGACTATGCAGTGGTAGGAGAGCCAACAGAGCTGAATCTGATCTATGCACACAAGGGTCTCTGCCGGTTTTTTATTCATACAGACGGACTGAGTTGTCATTCCAGTATGCCCTGGAATGGAGAAAGTGCTATTTATAAAATGGCGTCTATATTACAAGGGGTAGAAGCCTATGCAAAAAGTTTGGCGCAGTTGACCCATCCGGTATTGGGACAGGCAACTGCCAGTGTGGGAAGAATCACAGGCGGACAAACAGTGAATACTGTGCCAGCGTTGTGCAGTATTGAGCTGGACAATCGCCTGTTGCCCGGTATGACATTGCAGGATATTTTGAATGGATTAAAACCCTATTTGGGCGATCCTTCAGGCTATCGGATCGAGGAGCCTTATTTATTAGCCATGGGAGTTGAAAATGCCCGTGATGCTGCACATCTGAAAGCGCTTGTACATGCCTGTGAGTTGGAGGGAATTCATCCTGAATTACAAACTGCTCACTATGCCACCGATGCTGCCATTTACCAGGAAGCAGGTATTCCTTGTGTGGTCTTTGGTCCGGGTTCCATTGCCCAGGCTCATACCGCCAACGAACACATTGCCATATCTCAAATTGAAAAAGCCAGCGATATCATCTTCCGCCTCCTGACCACTTAAAGCCTACACCTATTTTATTGTTCCCTATTCTTTTCCCCTTTCCTCCCTTTTCCATTCCTCCTTTCTTCCCTCTTCCATTCGCCCATCTTCCTTTGTCCTTTCTTTCTTTCCTCCTTCTTCCATTCCTCCATCTTCCATGCCGTCTCACTTTATTAAATGCTGTCCATACCCCTCCCTCACCAGCAATTCAAACGCCTCCCACACTTCCTCCGGAATCTCCATTTCAATCTGAAATCCTTTGGCCGGATATTCCTTTATCCGTTGTAAATCACCCGCCATAATATTGATGATTCTCTCAAGCGGAATTTCTTCATTTGGGTATTCATCATATGTGAGTGGTGGGGAAGTTACCAGCAACTCTTTTTCCGGCATATGCTTTTTGAACGTGGCATAACTTCTTTTTTCCATATAGGGTTTCTGCACTACGATAAAACGTTGAGGATCCAGTCCGCGTGCTGCCAGCAATGCCTTGGAAAACAGGATATTCTCCCCTGTATTCGTCGACTGATTTTCAATTAGAATAACATCATCGGGCACCCCCATCTTCCTGGCAATAGCTGCAAACTTATCGGCTTCCTTTTCAGTCCACATGCCGTGGGTAAAATTTCCCAGTCCGCCGGATAGCAATAACAAAGGCGCCCATCCCTCCAGCCATAATTGCGCTGCCCATTCTGCAACCCGCAAATCATGACTGCCCAACGCGAAAATGCAGTCGGATTTTTCCAGGGAATGATTCATATGGTGGTAATCCCAGATCAGGCGTGCCGCCTTATTGACGCTTTCTTTCATTCGCTTGTTTTTCTTCCCGGCGAAGATAGATTTTCAATCGTGCATTGATATAATTGATCATATCCTCCTCATTGGACTGGCGGCAGAATTCATAGCTGGGGCGAAAACGTAACATAAAGGTCTGAAGGGAATCACCTTTTAAGCCTGTATAGCGCTGCACGAAGGATCTGGAGAATCGGTAATCAACATATTCAACCTTCTCATTCTCCAGGAGTTTTTTCTTGAGTTCCCGTTCCTGGCGGTTTTTGGAGGAGAAAAAGCTAGCCGGACTCAACACAATTCCGAAACCGGATTGAGGAGTATTCCTTCCTGTAATGCCAGGAAGTGGTTCATCAAGTATATGGCGGTAGGCTTCTCTTCTTTCCAGGGAATCAGTGCTGTAATCTCTTTCTGTAACCACCACCGTTTTAAGCAAGTTGTATCGTTGCTTTAGAGAGATATCATACCCGGTCACAAACATGTGAAATTCTACCCTCAGTGTATCTGCCACGTATCCGATAGCAGAAAAAACTATGCGATGGCCTTCAGCTGCAGGAATGCTGTATTTACCTGTTTTTGATACCGTCGTCGTTTGATTGGTATTCAAATTTATTAGAAATACATCCTGTAAGGTGGAGTCGGTTTGAGCATCAAAAACTGTCCCGGACAATTGTTGCTGTGCGGCAGTATAAAGAAAGCAACTCATTCCAAAAAAGACAGTGAGGATCAGTCGAAAGACAGTCATGCTTAAAGTTAATGAGCAACCTGAATGGGAGTTGCAGTTATCTTCCAAACATTTGTTAATCATTCCTAATATGTAGAAGGGCAGATTCAACGGTTATCTTTGCAAAAGGGATTAGTTTATTGTAATGAAAAAACTACTGGTGATTACAGCCATCGTGCTGACGGGAATAGCTACTGTCGCATTGACCGAACAAAAAGGTTCATTGAGAAAGATGTACAGTAAACCGACCCATTTATGGCCTGCTCCTTTGATTGAACCAGGCATTCACTGGAAAGAGCTGGAAGCTTTGCCTATAACTGATTCCGCCAGCACTGCGGTATTGAACGATCCCCTTGTTCTATTAGGGAAGACGCTTTTTTTTGATCCGCGATTATCTGCATCCAACCAAATATCCTGCAGCAGTTGTCATGATCCGGATTTGTCATGGGCCGATGGCCGGTCAGTAGCTTTGGGTCATGATCACCAGCAAGGAAAAAGAAATACACCCTCCTTATTGAATATTGCCCGAATGCAGACTTTTTTCTGGGATGGCAGGGCTAGAAGCCTGCAACAACAGGCCATTAATCCCATCAGCGAACCCCATGAAATGGCCCAGGACCTGACCAAATTAATTCCGAAGATCAGGGCCATTAAAGGCTATCATCAGCTCTTTAAAGATGCCTACGATTCAGAAGAAATTTCAATGGAAGGAATACTGGATGCCATTGCTGCATTTGAAGAAACGATTGTTAGCAGATCCAACCGGTTTGACAACTTTGTACGCGGACAATACAATGCACTCACCGATGAAGAAATAGAAGGACTGCATTTGTTTCGCACCAAAGCCCTTTGTATGAATTGCCATTACGGGCCTGATTTTTCGGATCAGCAATTTCATGCACTGGGTTTCTATGATTCAACGGATCAGAAACAGGATCCGGGTCGGTTTGCGGTTACAAAAAAGAAAGAAGACCTGGGTCGATTTCGAACTCCCTCTCTGCGCGATGTCATGCGCACCGGACCCTGGATGCATGATGGCAGGTACAACGAAATGGAAGATGTCATCAATTTGTTCAATGATGGCGGAGCAGGTCCCCGGATCAAAAAACTGAACTTAACAGCAAAGGAAAGAAAATCGCTCCAGGCTTTCCTGCATGCTATTACTGCCGCCCCTTTTAAAGTGCAACGCCCGGAATTGCCTAAATAAAAATGCCCCCACAAAAGCAGGGGCATCTTTTCAACTATATAATGATTAAAACGCTTTCTTTTCTCCTGTTATCTGTACCTCGGTTACCGGTCCATATTTTTCAGCCAGCTTTTTAATCTCCTCCGACTTGCCCACCAGTATAAACTGCAATTTATCTTTCGGGAAATAGGTCTGGATGATCTGGCGCGCCTTCTCCAGTGTTAAACCATCCACATTCGACTGGAAGTTATTGATGAAGGATTCATTGAATCCATACCAGAACATCTGGGTCATTAAAGAAGCCAACTGGCGGCTCGTTTCAAAATCCGGCGGAAACTGTCCCTTTACATAGTTTTTTGCAGAAGTAAGCGACTCCTCTGTTACCCCCTGTGCATGCAGTCTGTTCAATACCTCCAGCGATTTGTCTATGGCGGCTTCTGTATTCTCTGTTGCTGTAAAGGTGCTGATTGCAAAACTTCCGCCATATTTCAAGGTGCTAAAAGAGCTTCTTGCCCCATAGGTCAACCCACTGTTCACACGCAACTCATCATTCAGCATAGAGGTAAATCGTCCGCCCAGCAGGGTATTGATTACATCTATAGCAATATAATCCGGATTGTTTCTGCTGATACCAGGTGCACCTATATAGAAAGTGGTTTCCCTTGCATCATTTTTGTTCACGAGCAATACCCGGTTGCCGGAAGGCTTTGCAATAGCCGATTTGGCATTGGCATCCGAAACAGCCGGACCTTTTTTCCATCCCGCAAATGCCTTAGTCACCAGTGCTTTCATTTGTTTGGCATCAAAGTCTCCCGCAATTGCAATGGCAGAACCATTCGGAATATAATGACTCGCATAAAAGGCACGGATATCAGCAGCAGTTAAGGGTTGTACACTTGCAGGTGTACCCGAAACAATATTTCCGTACACATGTTCTCCGTAAAGAAACTTATCAAAGTAAGAACCGATCACACTTCTCGGACTCTCTTTCTGTTGTTCAAGCCGAATCAGTGCCCGCTTTTTTTCTTTTGCAAATTCCGCTGTATCAAAACGCGGAGCAGTTAATACCTCGTTTAAGATGGCCAGCATTTTCTCCGTATCCTTGCTGGCAAAGGAAGAGGATAAGCCTGCATATTCCTTATTCGCATAACTGTTGATACTGGCTCCGATGAAATCAATTTGTTGATCCAGTTCCTGTTTGGAATAGGAAGCGGTTCCATGTTGAAGAGCTGCTGCTGTAAGGGAAGCTAATCCCGCCTTTTCTCCATCAAAGATGGCACCGGCAGGAAAGATAGCAGATAAAGAAATCATGGGAACCTCTTTTTGTTCCATCAGGTAAACCGTCAGTCCATTTTTCAACGTGAACTTCTGGTAAGCAGGCAGCTTGAAATTCTGCGCCTGTAGAACTGTAGTGGCACTCATCGCCAATACCGTTGTTAGAAAAAATATATTGAATAGTTGTTTCATTTCTTTGTATTAATAGGTTATTGATCAACGTTAGCTGCCAGTACCCCAACCGTACGATTCGGTTTGGTAAAGTATTCAGCCGCAACCCGCTTGATATCCTCAATCGTTACCTTGTTGTAAAGCGATGGCGCATCAAACAGTTTTTTATAATCCCCAAAGAACACTTCGTAAGTGCCGATATTATTGGATTTTCCATTGATGGTTTCAATCTGGCGATAAAACTCAATCAGCTTTGCATTCTTTACTTTTTCAAGCTCTCTTTCAGTAACACCTTCTTTTTTGATGGACTCCAGCGCTGCATAAATTTCTTTTTCGATGTCTTCTGTTTTCACACCTCTTGAAGCGGTTGCCGTAATGCTGAACAAGGTTGGATCAAAACTTTCTTCATACCGTGCAAATACTGAGGTAGCCAGTTGTTTTTGATCAACCAATACAGAATACAAGCGGGATGATTGTCCCTGTGTGAGCAAATCTGACAAAAGCGACAACGCATAATAATCAGGATGTTTCGCCTCCGGTGTATGCCAGGCTATGCTGAGGTAGGGATTGGCGACCTGCTTTTGTACTGTTATTCTTTTTTCCCCGGTTTGCTTGGGCTCTTTGATATGAACCGCAGGTGGCGCAGGTTGTGCAGGTATGGGGCCCAGGTATTTTTCGGCCATCGCTTTTACATCTGCAAATTTCACTGCTCCGGACATCACTACTACACAGTTATTCGGCGCATAATAGGTTTTGAAATAGCGTTCCAGGTCTTCCTGTTTCCAGTTTTTCATATCATCCAGGTAGCCGATTACCGGCCAGTGATAAGGGTGCTCAGCAAATGCCTGTCCCTGTACCGCCTCAAACAATACCCTGTAAGGAGAGTTTTCGAGTCCTGTACTGCGCTCGGAAATCACCACCCCACGCTCACTTTCCACTACTTTCGGATCAATGGTCAGGCTGGAAATCCGGTCGGCCTCGAGGTCAAAAATCACTTCGGTTGCGGAAGCAGGAAACCAGTTGGTATAAACAGTTACATCTTCCCGGGTATAGGCATTGTTCGCGCCCCCATTGAATTCCATGGTACGATCAAACATTTTGGGACCGTATTTCTTTGCCCCGTTGAACATCATGTGTTCAAAAAAATGCGATAAGCCGGTTATGCCCTGGTATTCATTCCGGGATCCTACCCGGTAAAACAGGTACATATTGGCATTGGGAATGGAAAAATCCTCTACCACCAGGAACTTCATCCCGTTGGCAAGGGTAAAACTTTGAACATCATCTGCTTTTAACTGTGCCTGGGCCACCGATGCACAAAGGAGCAGGAGGCCCGTCCAGATTTTCTTCATAATCGTGTGTTTAGTGCGCCTTAAAGCTAATAAATGTTCACCGGGAAGATCAACCATTCCTAAAAAACCCGGTTGCTTATACATTATTTTTCACGGCTTTACGTTGTAGAATCAAAGATCCAGACCTTGAAGAACTGCTACCTGCTTTTTTTACTGCTTTTTTGTTGTTTCATTGGTATCGCCCAACCTTCTATTGATACCACCGTTAAACTCATTGCCCAGAAAGAAAATGTGATAAAAGAAAATACGATCATCAAGATCGAGAACCTGGGTCCCGGTATCAATTCCGAACTGCCTGAACTGCGTCCTACTATTTCTGCGGATGGCAACCTCCTGTTTTTCATCTGCGAAAATCATCCCCGTAATACCAAATACCGTTCCGTACCCAACAGCCAGGATATCTGGGTGGCTTTCCGCGATACCCTGGGTAACTGGAGTGAAGCCAAACACCTTGCTTCTCCACTGAATACAACACATTATAATGCTGTATACTGGATATCTCCTGATAACAACCGGATCCTGATCAGAGGTGCTTTTGTGAAGGGGGGCTATGTGGGCAAGGGAATCAGTATGTCTGTTTTGAAAGATGATGGTCGCTGGAGTGAGCCGGAAGGCCTTAATATCAAAAACTATTTCAAATACGATCGGGGTCGCCTCTCAGGTGCCTCCATGGCACATGATGGCCAGACCCTCCTGCTCTATATGACCCCGGAAGAAGGCAGTTCACTGAATGATATTTTTGTTTGTTTTCTCAAGGCAGATGGCAGCTGGACCGAGCCTAAAAGCCTGGGTAAGAAAATCAACCTGCCCGAAACTGATGAGATGACGCCCTACCTGGCTGCGGATGGGGTAACCCTTTATTTCAGCAGTAACCGTGCAGGTGGTTTGGGAGATAATGATATCTGGAAAGCCCGCCGGCTGGATGAGAGCTGGACCAAATGGTCAGATCCTGAAAATCTCGGAGCTCCTATCAATTCCGCCAACTGGGATGCTTTTTTCACCATGGATGCGGGAGGAGAATTTGCCTACCTCACTACCAGTGAAGAAGGTTATGGCGCCAGTGATATTGTGCGGGTTCGGCTTTTGGAAGAGAAAAAACCGGATCCTGTTGTACTGGTTTCCGGCAATGTGTACAACAAGAAAACAGGAGAACCAATTGCTGCTTCGCTTTTATACGAGACACTGCCGGATGGGGTTCAGGTGGGCAATGCACTTTCCAGTCCATTTGATGGAGCCTTTAAAATCGTTTTGCCCTTCAATCGCAATTACAGCATTCGGGCAACTGCCAACCATTTCTTCTCCATGTCTGAAAACCTGAACCTGGATTCCATGATCCAGGCGGGGTATACGGAAATCCATAAAGACCTCTACCTGGTACCCATTGAAATTGGACAAACTGTCAGGCTAAACAATGTTTTCTTTGATTTTGACAAATGGGATTTGCGCAAGGAAAGCTTTGTGGAACTGGACCGGGTTGTGAAATTGCTGGCTGAAAATCCGGCAATCGAAATTGAACTGGCAGCCCATACCGATAGCAAAGGTTCGGATGATTATAACTACAAGCTCAGTGATAACCGCGCCCGCTCGGTGATGAACTACCTGATCTCCAAAGGAATTGCGGCATCCAGGTTGCGTTCCCAGGGTTATGGAGAAACCAAACCCCTGGCTTCCAATGAAACAGATGATGGCCGTCAGTTGAATCGGAGGGTTGAGTTCACCATTTTAAAGAATTAATGTAGCTTAGCTGACAGGTTAAGGCAGGCATTCATTAAAAATTTAAACTCATGCATTCAGTTCAATTGCCTTCCGTATCTAATTTCTACAGATCAGTTCTCTACATTGGTACTGTACTTTTTGGGCTACTCGGGATGAATTCCGCATTTGCGCAATCTCTTCCCGAAAATTATGAATTTGCCCTTGGCGTTACGTATGAAATGAGCTCCGGTAAAAATGGGAACCTTAAGAAAGGTGAACAGATGGGGATGTGGTTCTCCAATCAGCCTTATACCGGGATGGAAGTTCCCAAGCAAAAAGGATTCTTCATGGTGATGGATCTGAAAGATCAGAAAATGGTTACCCTGATGACAGATCAGAAAATGGCCATGGTGATGGATCTTAAGAAAATGCAGGAAAAGATGAAGGGACAGGTAAAGGAAGAAAATCCATCGGATGTCAAGATTACCAAAACCGGCAAATCAGAAACAATTCTAGGTTATAAATGCGATCAATACCTGATAGAGACCTCAGATGGTCAATCGCTGGTATGGATTACTACTGAGTTGGGTTCTGGTATGGGGAATCTGGCTAAAAGCCTCTCCTCCATACTCAGTTCCGGTCCCAAACCAGTAGGACTTCCCTCCATGAAAGGAATTGAAAACGGGGTTTTAATGCGGCTGGAGTCTACCGATAAAAAATCTGGCAACAGCACCCGAATTGAAGCTGTGAATGTCAATAAAGATGGCAAAAAATTCCCGACTGCAGGTTATAATGTGATGGCTATGCCGGGCATGTGATCTGCGGAAGCCGGATTTCTATCTGATGCATACCATCTACTGTTCTGTTCACCAGCAGCTGGCCGCCCTCCGCCTGCGTCATAGAAATTGATTTTTTCAGCAAGAGTAATTTGGCTGGATCTACCACACTGTTGGTCTGTGGGCGATAGCGAAACTTCAGTTGTATATCCATTTCCTGCTGAATGCTAATTTCAAGCTGCTGCGCTCTATAGGTTTTAACCAGGGGTAGTACTGTTTGCAATAAGCGGTATAAAGTGAGTCCGCTTGCTGGAGCTAACTGTTCCTCCAGTTCCATTGTAAAATCAACTGCTACCCGGTTGTTGGCGGACCATTGATCAACCAGTTCATGAATTAACAATTTCGCGTCAGCCTGGTACGCATCAATCGGTTTGATATAATTACACAGCAGCCGGATCTCATTGATAATATGTTCTATGTTTTCCTTGCTCTTGATAAGGAAAGACTCACTCAGGTCCTTTTCTGTCTGCGCGAATTCAATATAGAGCTTGGTGGCAGCCAGCGTCTGGGCAAAATTTTCATGCAGCTGGTGCGCAATAAAACTTCTTTCTTTTTCTTCTTCCTTAATGGAAAGCCGGTGCAGGGCTTTTTCTGCTTCGATTAGTTTATTGGTATAGTTGATGAGTGATTTGTTTTTTCTCCTGAGATCCATCAGCCGGCTTACCTGGTTGGCGATGGTATGCAATGCATCCAGTTGAAATTTATTCAGATTGCGGTTAGAGATGGAATCTAATACACAAACAGATCCCAGTTTATGTCCGGAACTACTTCGTATAGGAGCACCGGCATAAAAATGAATATGGGGTTCCCCATTAACCAGCGGGTTGTCCTGAAAGCGGGGATCTTTTTTTGCATCGGGAACCAGCATAATTCCATCCTGCTGAATAGTATAACGGCAGAAAGCTACGTCCCGGGTGGTTTGCTTGGTGCCAATATTTTTAATTGCCTTGAACCATTGACGATCTTTATCAATAAAACTAATAGCCGCCATCTGGCAGTTGGTGATATTCGCAGCCAGTTCAACCAGCTGTGTAAAATCCTCTTCATCTTCAGAATCGAGGATCCCGAAAGAGTAAAGATCAGCCAGCCGCATTTCTTCCTGTAAGTCGGGCAATTCATTCATAGTACAGATTTTAAAGTGGGAGTCATTAGGGTTCTTATATAAACGTAAGCATCCGGTTAATAGTTTGGGCGGACCTGTCGAAATATTTCTAATCTCATTATATTCGGGTTCACTCATATATGAATGCCATGACGAGATCGCAACTGGAACAACTCTTTTCAACAGAGTCGGCTCAATTGGAGAAACTGAATGAAATGGTTCGGCGGTCCGTTGAGGAAGAAAAATTATTAACGGAGAAACTAAAAGAATTTGAAGACCAGCATCCAGGGTTACAGAGTCGCGTGGCAGACAAAGTTGCTTCCTTCGGAGGAAGCTGGCGCTTTATTATCAGTTTTGCAATATTCATGTTGGCCTGGATCTTGCTGAATATATTTTTATTAACAAGACCCTTTGATCCCTATCCCTTCATTTTACTTAACTTGTTACTCTCTACTATTGCGGCCCTTCAAGCTCCCATCATTATGATGAGCCAGAACCGAAAAGAAGAAAAAGACCGCCAGCGGGCCATTAGTGATTATATGATCAACCTGAAGGCTGAAATCGAAGTCCGTAACCTGCACAGCAAACTGGATCTGCTGATAACAGAACAAATGCAGACACTGTTTGAGATTCAGAAGACACAGATTGATATGATGGATGACATGAAGGATCTTTTGATGAAGATCAAAAAGGTTGATGATTAGTATCAATTACTGCTTACAGTGTTCTACCTAGTTTCGTAACGAAATCTGACCGGCTATGATTCCAGCACTTACACCAGACCTGAGGAAGGTACTGGAGGCGGTTCATTATCGGCCTGCAGTATCTATTGTTTTGCCGTTTGATCCAAAAATGACGGCCAAGGACAGCTTGTCCACTTCTTTAAAGAACACCTGTGACCAGGTGGAAAAATCTCTTTTGAAGCAATACCCCGCTGAACTGGCACTGCTATTGCTCCAGCGTTTACGAAATCTGCTGAATCAGCTGAACTACAGTACGCATAAAAAAAGTATTGCATTGTTTCTCTCTCCAGTATTTGAGAAACTATTGTATCTCGATATGGATGTGGTTCCGAAAATCATCATTGATGATTCATTCGAAATCCGGGATCTGATTGATTGCAAAATAGTTTCGCGGCAATTCCTGGTATTGTTGCTGCACAGCCAGCACATGCACATTCTTCTTGGAGAACCGGGCAAACAGCAACGTATTTTGTCTGCTCCAATTGAGTATTCATTACCCACATCCATTAAACAGGCCGATCAAACCCTTGAACAATTAATGCGGGCTTACCAGTTACCAGCCTTTGTATTGGGAGAGGAGAAATTAATCGGGATCTTCAGTAATGCAAACAATTGCACCGGAAGCATCATTGACTACATTGAATTTTCCGGAACCGAGAAAGATTCGGATCAAATTGACGAGGTACTCAAACCCTACCTTGAAAAATGGTCAGACTGGAAAGAGGCGGCAGTGCTGCAGCGATTGAAGGAAGCCGGTAAATCACAACGATTGACAATCGGTATGTCTGAAGTTTGGAAAGAAGCCATGCACCACAATGGCAAGTTGCTGGTAGTGGAACGCGGATTTCATTTCGATGGATTTCAGCCCCACAATCCTTACTCCTATGTGAAGGATGCGGTGGATGAGATCATTGAAAAAGTACTGGAATCAGGAGGAGATGTTGAATTTGTGAAGCAAGGAAAACTGACCGACCAGGGACAAATTGCACTGGTTCGCTTTTATTGAATCCGTGCTCAATAGCATAATCATGACTAAATCAGCCTGGATCAGACGCTTTCGCGAAATCGGTCTTACAGATGTACCCAGCGTGGGCGGAAAAAATGCCTCCCTTGGTGAAATGATCTCCCGCCTTGCTTCCTTTGGCATCCCGGTTCCTGACGGCTTTGCTACAACTGCCCTTGCATTTGAAGATTTTCTTAGCCAGAACAGCTTGCACCTGCCGTTGCGTGAACTCATCCAACAACTGGATCATGTTCAGTACAGCAATCTGCGTGAAATCGGAGCTGCCGCCCGCAAGTTATTGATGGAGGCAGAACTGCCCATTCACCTAAAGAAAGCTGTACTGGAGGCCTATAAAGAACTTGGAAAGGAAGTACCAATTGCTGTTGCTGTAAGAAGCAGTGCCACTGCTGAAGATTTACCCGAAGCTAGTTTTGCTGGTCAGCACGAATCCTATCTGAATATCCGGGGAGAAGAAGCCCTGCTGCAGGCAGTGAAAAAATGCTTCGCCTCTCTGTATACGGACCGTGCTATCAAATACCGGGAAGATCATGGTTTTCAACACGAGAAAGTGGCTTTATCAGTTGGGGTGCAGATAATGGTGCGATCCGATATCTCCTGCTCAGGTGTGCTGTTTACATTGGAACCTGAATCCGGCTTCCGGGATATTATTCATATTTCCGGTGTATGGGGACTAGGAGAAAATATTGTGCAGGGTACTGTTACGCCGGATGAATTCATGGTGTTCAAATCTACATTGGGTAAAGCAAAGCAGCCTATTCTGCAAAAACGGCTCGGCGAAAAAGAGCAAACCATGATCTATGGCGATACTGCTGAATCGCCTGTACGTAACCTTCCAACTTCACCTGAAAAGCGAAGCGTTTTTGTTCTTTCAGATGAGGAGATTATTCAACTTGCCAACTGGTCCAGGATTATTGAAGACCACTATGCCAAACCCATGGATATTGAATGGGCAAAAGATGGCTTGCAAAATCAGCTCTATATCATACAGGCCCGGCCAGAAACAGTTCATTCCCGCGCGAATCCATTGTTGCAGAAAGAATATAAAATTGAGAAGGCAGGCGTCAGGTTACTGACATCCGGCCAGGCGATTGGATCTGCAGTTGCCATGGGTACTGCCAGGTTGCTGAAGAGCACAGCTGAAGCTGATAAACTACAGCCCGGTGAGATCATTGTCACCGATCTTACCAGTCCCGATTGGGACCCCATTCTAAAAAAATCCGGCGCGATTATTACCAATAAAGGTGGACGTACCAGTCACGCTTCCATTGTTGCCCGCGAATTAGGTGTGCCGGCAATTGTAGGTTGCGAAAATGCAACAGAGCAGATTCAGGATGGACAGCCCATCACGGTATCTTGTTGTGAAGGAAAAACGGGGAAGGTTTATGAAGGCTTGCTGAAACTGGAAACCATTGAGCATGATTTCAGTACGATCAGTAAGCCCGAAAATACCGGTATCATGCTCATCACCGGTGATCCGGAAAAAGCCTTCCAGTTATCTTTTTATCCTAATGATGGAGTGGGATTGATGCGTATGGAATTCATCATCACACATGCCATCAAAGTTCATCCGATGGCATTGGTGCAGTTTGATGAACTTGCAGCAGACGCGGCAGACAAGCAGGCCATCGCAACACTTACTAAAGGATATGCGGATAAGAAGGAATATTTTATTGACAAACTTTCACAGGGTATTGCTACCATCGCAGCAGCTTTTTATCCTAAGCCGGTGATTCTTAGGATGAGTGATTTCAAATCGAATGAATATGCCAACCTGCTGGGCGGTGCTGCATTTGAACCCAAAGAAGAAAACCCGATGATCGGTTTCAGAGGCGCCTCCCGGTATTATCATGAAAAGTATAGAGAAGGATTCCGACTGGAATGTGAAGCCGTTAAACGGGTGAGAGCGGAAATGGGTCTCAGGAATGTTAAAGTCATGATCCCCTTCTGCCGCACAGTTGAAGAAGCAGCAAAAGTGGTAGAACAAATGAAACAATTTGGATTGGAAAGAGGGGCAAACGGACTTGAATTGTACATGATGGTGGAGATCCCTAGCAATGTTTTGCTGGCAAAAGAATTTGCCCGCTATTTTGATGGTTTTTCTATCGGTTCCAATGACCTTACTCAGCTTACACTGGGAGTGGATCGTGATTCTGCCCTGGTGAGTCCTCTCTTTAATGAACAGAACCCTGCCGCCCGGGAAATGATCCGCCTGGCAATAGCATATGCACATGAAGCAGGCCGGCCAATTGGTTTATGCGGACAAGCACCCAGCGATGATCCTTCCTTTGCCCGCTTTCTTGTAGATGCAGGTATAGATACCATCTCCTTTAATCCGGATGCGCTGCTGAAAGGCGTGGAAAATGTGAAACGTGAGACGTGAGAAGGGAGAAGGGAGGAAAGGAAGAAAGGATAAGGGAGGAATGGCCCTTCTTCCATTCCTCCTTCTTCCTTTTCTCCCATCCTCCAAAATGTTAATTTTCCCTTTCTACTATTTTTCCCACAATTACTGCAAAATCTTCGCCCCCTGTTACGATTGCAAATCCATACATTTGCATCCTTCAATGAATGTTAATCATGGATTGGAAACAGTTTGAGAAAGTGTCAAAGGCAATGGGTGATCAGAACCGCCTCCGAATCCTCGAAGCAATTTCAAAGAAAAAAGGTGTTTTGGAATGTGCTGCTATTGTCCAGAAACTGGACCTGGCGCAGCCTTCCATCAGTCATCACATCAAAACCCTGGTTGAAGCTGGGTTGATCGAACCAGAAAAATCCGGTCGTAATTACACGTACATCCTGAACACTGAGCTGCTTGATAAGTATATCAAAAAGCTGAAGACGATTGCCGGCTAAAAAAGCCAACGTAGAAGCGAAACAAATCAAAAGATGAGAACAAAGTTACTCTTGTCCGCACTCCTGATCGGGTGGTTACAGGGCAATGGACAGGCTGTTCCTGACAGTTTACCAAAACAACTGGACCTGGAACAGGCTATTGCATTTTCCCTTAAGAACCAGCCTCTGGTGCAGCAATCAGAAATCGATGAGAAAATTACAGCAGCCAATATCCGGAACCGGTTGGCCGACTGGTATCCGCAGGTAAATTTCAATTACAACCTGCAACACAACTTCGTAGTACAAACCAATATCATTGGTGGCAACCCGGTGAAACTCGGTGTAGACAATGTTTCTGCTTTGCAGTTTACGATGTCGCAAACCCTCTTCAACCGCGATGTACTACTGGCCCGCAGAACCCGTACGGATGTATTGCAACAGTCCCTGCAAACTACCAAACAACGTAAGATTGATATAGTAGTCGCAGTTTCAAAAGCTTATTACGATGTACTGGCTACCACGCAACAGGTGAAAGTGGCAGATGAAAATATTCGTCGGATTGAACGCAGCCTGCAGGATGCCAAATACCAGTACGATGCCGGGGTAGCTGACAAAACAGATTTCAAACGTGCTACCATCGCGCTCAACAATGCCAAAGCTTCCAAAGTTGCCAATGAAGAAATACTGAAAGCAAAACAGGAATACCTCAAATCACTAATGGGCTATCCGGTAGAAGCACCCATCGATCTGGTATATGATAGCGCGGCATTGGAACAATCCATCACAGCACCGGCTGATGAAAATCCGGAACTGAATAACCGGATCGAATACCAGTTGCTGACTACACAGATCAAGTTGCAGGAAGCCAATCTCAAATACAATAAGTGGGCCTACCTGCCGAATGTGTCGCTGAATGGCGCCTATAACCTGAACTACCTGAACAATGAATTTTCAAAACTCTACAATGTAAACTATCCTGCTTCCTTTGCAGCTATCACACTGGGCTTTCCAATTTTCCAGGGAGGTAAAAGAAAATCTGCCATCGATGCGGCAGAATGGCAACTGGAGCGCACTAAATTGGATTTACTGAGTTTGAAAAACTCAGTAAATGCGGCCTACTCACAGGCAATAGCAACCTACAAGAGTACCTATACCAATTACCTCGCCCTGAAAGAAAACCTGGATCTCGCGAGGGAAGTATATGATGTGATTCAGTTGCAATACCGGAATGGTATTAAAACCTACCTGGAAGTGATCAACGCGGAAACAGATCTGCGTACCGCTACCATCAATTATTATACAGCATTATATAATGTACTGGCCAGTAAAGTGGACGTACAAAAAGAACTCGGACAATTTAACTATTAATCAACTGGTATGAGAAGCATTTTATATACAGCCTTTATCGGATCCATTCTTTTAGCAGCCTGTGGTCAACAACAGCAACAGGCAGGTCCCATGGCTCCAGCAGCAACGAATGTAACACTGGAAGCTGTAAAGCCGGGCAACCCACTATATTACGATGAATTTCCTGCTACCTTAACTGCCCTTAACCAGGTGGAATTACGTGCACAGGTGAGTGGTTTTGTTACCGGGATTCATTTTAAAGATGGCCAACGTGTACGCAAAGGCCAACTGCTCTATAGCATCGATGCACAACTTTACAATGCCAACTACCAGCAGGCAGTAGCCAATCTGAATGTACAGGAAGCTAACCTTGCCCGCGCTCAGAAAGATGCAGACCGGTATCATGAACTGCAGAAGAATGATGCGGTAGCCCGCCAGCTCGTGGACAATGCAGATGCAGCCCTGGAAGTAGCTAAAAAACAGGTGGATGCTGCCAAAGCATCCATTGCTGCCGCGCAAACCAGTGTGCGTTATACACGTATCACAGCTCCATTTGACGGATTGATTGGAATATCCCTGGTTAAACCAGGTGCACCTGTTACAGCCGGACAAACCATTCTCAATACAGTTTCAACAACCGGAGAAATCGCAGTTGATTTCAACCTGGATCAATCACAGATTTATCGCTTTAGTCAATTGTTAAACACAGCACCCAAAGATTCCATTTTCCGTCTTGCTTTTGGCAGCGATGAATATCCTGCCCCTGGTAAACTCGTGCTGCTGGATCGGGCCGTGGATGCACAAACCGGAACCATCAAGGCAAGAGTAGTTTTCCCAAATAAAGAAGAACGCCTTCGCGCTGGCATGAATGGAACGCTTAAAGTGAAGAATGCTTCCGGCGAGCAGGCTTTGTTGATACCATATAAAGCGGTTGTAGAGCAACTGGGTGAATTCTTCGTTTACAAAAAAACCGATAGCAGTACAGTAACTCAACAAAAAATTGTGCTGGGTAAACCTATTGGTTCAGATATCATTATTCAATCCGGACTGCAGGCGGGGGATTCCATTGTAACACAGGGAGTGCAAAACCTGCGGGAAGGTGCCAGGATAGTTTCTGCGCCACCGGCAGCACCTGCTCCAGCCAAACAATAATTCCGATTCATCAGAAGAAGTTAGAATAGCATGATAGCAGATATTTTTATTAAAAGGCCCGTAACAGCCATTGTAGTATCCATTGTAATTGTACTGGTGGGTATTATTTCGCTGATCAATTTACCGGTTGCCCAATACCCCGATATTACTCCTCCTACTGTTTCTGTTACCGGTAACTTTATAGGTGCCGATGCACAAACAGTAGAGCAAACTACCACTACTGCCATTGAAACACAGATCAATGGAACTCCTGGTATGACCTATATGACCAGTAATAGTACGGCAAGCGGACAAAGCAGTATCACGGTCAATTTTGAAGTAGGTACCAATATTGATATCGCCACCCTCGATGTCCAAAACAGGGTGAGTGTAGCAGAACCTACTTTACCGGATGCGGTAAAGCGCTTAGGACTTACTGTTAGAAAGAGAAATCCGAGTGTGATGATGGTACTCGGATTCTATTCTCCGAATGGATCACATGACGCGACCTTCATCGGGAACTATGTGAACCTCTATGTGAAAGATGCGATTACCCGTGTAAAAGGAGTAGGTGATGTATTCACCCGTGCAGATGACTTCTCCATGCGCATATGGCTCAATCCGGAGAAACTGGCAGCCCTGAATATGACGCCGGCCGAAGTGAACCAGGCACTGCAGGAGCAAAACCTGCAGGTGGCAGCTGGTACAGTTGGTGGTAATCCGCAGCCAGGTTCCCAGGCATTTGAATATACCATCCTTACCAACAGTCGCCTTACCACGCAGGAGCAATTCGAGAATATCATTGTAAGAACCCGCCCTGCCGATGGTTCTATTGTATACCTGAAAGATGTAGCTCGCGTGGAATTGGGAAAATTCGATTATGGTATTAACGCCTTTGTGGAAGATGGAAAACCGGCTGCCTTCCTGCTGATCTACCAGGCCCCGGGAGCCAATGCGCTGGACACGTATAAAGGCATCCAGAAAGCCCTGGATAACCTGCGCTCTACCTTTCCGAAAGACATTGATTATGTTGTTCCTCTGGAAACCGTTTCCGTGGTGGAGGAATCAATCAGTGAAGTATTACATACACTAGTGGAGGCACTTATACTTGTGGTATTGGTAGTGTTTCTCTTCCTGCAAAGCTGGAGAGCTACTTTCATTCCCTTGCTCGCGATTCCCGTATCACTGATTGGTACCTTTATTTTCTTTGGTCCGCTTGGCTTTACGATCAATACCCTCACGCTCTTTGCCTTTGTATTAGCCATCGGTATCGTGGTGGATGATGCTATTGTAGTGGTGGAAGCTGTGCAGCATAATATAGACCATGAGAAAATGTCGCCAAAGGAAGCAACGCAGAAGGCGATGAAGGAAATATCCGGACCTGTTATTGCGATTGCATTAATCCTTGCTGCGGTATTCATTCCGGTTGGATTCATTCCCGGAATTGTAGGACGCTTGTATCAGCAGTTCGCGATTACCATTGCAGTATCTGTACTGATATCCGCTTTTGTAGCACTTTCGCTTACTCCCGCACTCTGTACCCTCATGTTGCGGCCCTCTAAAGACGCGGATGCGAAGAAAAATATACTGGAAAAGTTTTTCTTCAACTTCAACAACTGGTTTAATAAAGTAACCCGTGGTTATGCGAAATCAGTAGGTGGTTGGATTCGCCGTACACCCTGGGTATTGGGTATGATGATCGCCTTGTTTGTCGGACTCTTTCTGTTATTCAAAGCCAAACCAACTGGTTTCATTCCCACGGAAGATGAAGGTCGCGTACTCGTTACCTATGAAATGCCCGAAGCAACTTCTACTACCCGTAGCGTTGAAATGAATAATGAACTGATCAAACGCATCTCTGCTATTCCTGAAACCCGTGTGGTGGGTGGATTAGCTGGCTTGAACATCATCAGTTTTTCTAATAAATCCAATGCTGGTACCGTATTTGTAAACCTGAAATCCTGGGATCTCAGAAAGGACAAGGGGCAACATGCGATGGATGTTATGAATAAGATCAGGGCTGCAACAGCAGATATCAAAGAAGCAAGAATCCTGGTAATTGCACCACCTGCCATTCCCGGACTGGGTTCTACTTCCGGGTTCTCCTTTGAATTGCAGCAATCCGGTGGAGCTGATGATGTGAAGCGTTTTGAACAGGTGGTCAATGAGTTTGTAGGTAAACTGAACCAACGACCAGAAATCGCTATGGCATACACTTTCTTCAATGCGAGAACCCCTTCCTATAAACTGGATGTGGATCGCGAACAGGCTAAAAAACTGGGTGTGCAGGTATCTGAAGTGTATAGCACACTGTCCAATTTCCTGGGAAGCAGTTATATCAATGACTTTAATATATACGGCAGAAACTTCCGGGTGGTAAGCCAGGCCGATAGCAATTACAGAAGTTCGCTGGCCGGAGTTGAGAAGTTTTATGTCCGCAACAGTATGGGTAATATGATACCACTGGGTTCTCTGATCAAAACACAGGTTATTGAAACACCTGCGGTGATCAACCACTTTAATATCTTCCGGTCTGCACAGATCAATGGTTCTGCGAAACCAGGATATAGTAGTGGTCAGGCTATTCAAGCCCTGCAGGAAGTGGCTGCTACCCTGCCCGCCGGATATACCTATGAGTTCTCCGGATTAACAAGAGAAGAAGTGGCAGCAGGCAGTCAGCAAACCATCATCTTCGTGATATCAGTTGTGTTTGTATTCCTCTTCCTGGCAGCCTTGTATGAGAGCTGGTCGGTTCCCTTCTCGGTGTTGTTTGCAGTTCCGATCGGCGCATTTGGCTCCATTCTGACCCTTACTTTAATACCCTCATTGTCAAACAATATCTATGCGCAGATTGGTTTGATCACACTGATTGGATTGGCTGCCAAAAACGCCATCCTGATTGTTGAATTTGCTAAAGAGCGGGTAGATAAAGGAATCGATATTGTGTATGCAACCCTGCAGGCAGTTCAGCTTCGTTTGCGCCCCATCGTTATGACCTCCCTGGCCTTTATCCTGGGAGTATTGCCACTGGCATTTGCAACCGGTGCGGCTGCAGAATCACGCCGGACCATTGGCTGGACAGTATTCGGTGGTATGATCGCGGCCACTACTCTTGCCATCTTTGTAGTACCGGTATTGTATGTATTGATCACCAAATTGGCCTATGGAAAAAAGCTGAAAGAAATCAAAGCCCAAAAAGACCTGGAAAGCCAGATCGATCAGCATATCGTAGAAAGCAGAAACTAATGGAAGTAAGAATTATGAGTTATGAATTATGAATTGAGCATGGATCTACATATCCAATTCATAATTCATAACTCTCACTTCATAATTCTTCCTGATTTTTCTCATCCATACACCTGATGCAAATCACCCCGTTCTGTAACTAAGCACACAAATCCTCCTATAGAAGATGGTCAAATTTGAAGTACTAAAATTGACCATCATGAAAATTGAACAGATTTATACCGGATGCCTGGCAGAAGCAGCCTATTATATTGAGAGTGAAGGAGAAGCCCTGATCATTGATCCCCTGCGGGAAACCAAGCCCTATATCGAGCGGGCCGCAACAAACAATGCCAAAATCAAGTACATCCTGGAAACCCATTTCCATGCTGATTTTGTAAGTGGTCACCTCGACCTGGCTGCCAAAACCGGTGCTACCATTGTTTTTGGTCCCACAGCTGCACCCGGCTATCCAGCACATATTGCTAAAGACGGTGAAATCCTGTCTCTTGGCAAGGTAAAAATCAAAGTACTTCATACACCTGGACATACCATGGAATCTACCACTTATCTGCTCATAGATGAAGCAGGTAAGGAAGTAGCCATTTTTACCGGCGATACCCTCTTTATTGGTGATGTGGGTCGCCCTGACCTGGTGCAGAAAGTGAAAAAAGAAATTACGCCTGAGTTTCTGGCCGGACAATTATTTGATTCGCTTCGTAATAAGATTATGACCCTTCCGGATGAAATTATTGTTTATCCTGGTCACGGTGCAGGAAGCGCCTGCGGTAAGAACATGAGTAAAGAAACTACCGACACCCTGGGCAACCAAAAGAAATTCAACTATGCGCTTAGGGCGGATATGACAAGAGAAGAATTTATAAAAGAAGTTACAGAAGGATTGGTTGCTCCTCCACAATATTTCCCACACAATGTAATTATGAATGTGACAGGTGGATTAAACAGCATCGACCAGATCATTCGCAGAGGAACTTCTGCACTGGAGCCTAAGGATTTTCAATTGGTTTGGGAAACAGAAGAAGCACTGGTAATTGATGCCCGTAGCAAGGATGAGTTTCCGAAGGACTACCTGCCAGGTGCCATCTTCATCGGACTGGATGACAATTTCGCTCCCTGGGTAGGAACCCTGGTTACCGATCTGAAACAACCGATCCTGCTGATTACAGATCAAGGTAAGGAAGAAGAAGCTGTTGTTCGACTAGCTCGTGTAGGATATGATAATACATTGGGTTATCTGAAAGGAGGCGTACAGGCCTGGATCCAAGCCGGACTCCCAACTGAGCAGATGGATGAAATAGAAGCACCGGAATTTGCAGAACTCTATAAAAAGAATCCTGAGATCAAAGTGCTGGATGTACGTCGCGAAGCTGAATACAATAGTCAGCATATTGAAGGCACGATCAACTTCCCGCTCGACTTCATCAACTCGAATATGAGTATGCTGGATAAAAACAGCACCTATTATATCCATTGCGCAGGTGGTTATCGCTCTATGATCACTGCTTCCATTCTGAAAGCAAGAGGATATGAGAACCTGATCAATATTAGAGGAGGATTTGCTGCTTTGGCTACAACATCTCTTCCCAAAACAAACTACGAAGCACCCAAGACAATGTTATAGGTTGGTTTTCTGGCAGTTGGTTATAAAGCCGCTCTGTTCCTCCGGTCGGTCGGAAACAGGCGGCTTTTTTATGTGATATAAGTCACGCAGGCAATGTGACTACCATCACCGAAAAAGGATTTTCAATAGCTCAAATTTGTATTCTAAAATCAAGGATATGGAAATCATCGGATACATTGCTTCACTGGTAATTGGAATCTCACTCGGACTGATTGGTGGTGGTGGTTCCATTCTTACAGTACCGGTGCTGGTTTACCTGTTCAGAGTACAACCGGTTGTTGCAACCGCATACTCTCTTTTCATAGTAGGTTCAACCAGCCTGGTAGGAAGTTTCCCCAAATACAAGGGCAATGAAATTAACCTTAAGACAGCCCTGATCTTTGGTCTTCCTTCCATCGCTGCAGTATATGCAACACGCGCATTCATTGTGCCGGCTATCCCGGATGAATTGTTCACCATCGGATCCATCGTATTTACGAAATCACTCCTGATGATGTTGCTCTTCGCAGTGCTAATGGTGTTTGCTTCCGTATCAATGATTCGAAGCAAAAAAGAAGTAGTTACGGAAGATGAAAATGCTGTACAAAAATTCAATTATCCGGTTATTTTACTCGAAGGTGTTGTCGTAGGTATATTAACCGGACTCGTTGGTGCAGGCGGTGGATTTTTAATCATTCCCGCACTGGTACTGCTCAGTAAGTTGCCTATGAAACAGGCAGTTGGCACCTCGCTGTTAATCATCGCTGCAAAATCATTGATCGGATTCACCGGTGATTTGAAAAATGCTTCAATGGACTGGAGCCTGTTGCTGAGTGTAACCGGACTTGCTATCATCGGAATTTTTATCGGGAACAAGCTGAGTAAAAAAGTATCTGCAGAAGGATTGAAAAAAGGCTTCGGCTGGTTCGTCCTGGTAATGGGTATCTATATCATTGTAAAAGAATTGTTCCTCAGTTAATCAAACACTAAACTTTTAAATAATACAACTATGTTTTTCCAACACATTTACGACAAATCTCTTGCACAGGCCAGTTATTTCATTGGCTGTCAGAAAGCAGGTGTTGCCGCTGTGATTGATCCTAAACGCGATATCGATACCTATCTTGAAATCGCTAAACAACAGAATATGAAAATCACACATATTCTGGAAACCCATATTCACGCCGACTTCCTCTCTGGCTCCCGAGAACTCGCTGCTGTAACCGGCGGTAAACTATATCTCTCTGCTGAAGGTGGAGAAGGATGGGAATATGAATTTCCGCATGTGGGTGTGAAAGATGGTGATGTGCTGATGGTGGGCAATCTCAAACTGGAAGTGATGCACACGCCCGGTCATACACCCGAAAGCATCAGCTTTGTTTTAACGGATACACCTGCAAGCGATGAGCCTGTAATGATTTTCACCGGCGACTTTGTATTTGTTGGTGATATCGGTCGCCCTGACCTGCTCGAAAAAGCAGCTGGTGTCAAAGGAACACAGGATAAAGGAGCACATCAGATGTATGAATCACTTCGCAAGTTCAGTGCCCTTGCTGATTTCGTTCAGGTATGGCCCGGCCATGGAGCAGGATCTGCGTGTGGTAAAGCGCTGGGTGCAGTTCCCAGTTCCACTGTTGGGTATGAAAAAGCAAGAAACTGGGCATTCCGCTATAAAGAAAATGAAAAAGGATTCGTGGACTTCCTGCTCACTGATCAGCCTGAGCCACCGAAGTATTTCGCGATGATGAAAAAACTCAATAAAGTGGATCGCCCACTGTTGACGGAAGTGCCCAAATTAAAAAAGCTGGATCCAACCGCAGCAAAAGATGCGTTGAAGAAAGGTATCATGATCATCGATACCCGCAATAAAACTGATTTTGCCAAAGGATTTATTCCCGGCACGATCAATATACAGGGGAACAATTCCTTCAGCACCTGGGCAGGATGGTATCTCAATTATGAAGAACCCTTTATCCTTGTAGCAGAAGAAGCACAGCTGGATGATCTGACTCGTAAACTGATGCGCATCGGTTTGGATAATATACTGGGATATATTTCCGTGGAGGATATCGAAAAAGTTGCTGATGGCAAACTCGATACCGTGAAGCTGGTGGAGTATGATGAATTCAAAAAAATTGTGGATGCAGGTACTGCCGAGATCATTGATCTGAGAGGTGCGACTGAATACAATTCAAATCATATTCCGGGTGCCAAACATGTATTTGTGGGTACGCTGCCACAGCACCTGAATCAGATTCCAAAAGATAAAGAAGTGGTGATTCATTGCCAGGGTGGTGATCGTGCATCTATTGGTTACTCCCTGCTTGCAAAACATGGATTCACCAACGTACGCAATTTCTCAGCGGGCATGAACCGCTGGGTTCAGAACTAAAACTACCCGTCGGGTAACCGACGGGTAAAAAATCTTGCAACGAATGAACTTGCTGAAAAAACACTGGTTTCCGGCTCTGTTGGTACTATTGGTAGTGGTTGTTGTTGCATATCAACTGGGAAGCAGCGATAAGGCTGGTGAGAAAGTTATGCCTGTCCGCTCTGGTGAAAACCTGGGCTGGCAGGCTCCCAGTTTATACCTCGACAATGAACTGGAGGGTGAAGCACGTGACATGGTGATCTATGGTGAAGAACTCATCGCTCATACATCCAAATACCTTGGCCCCAAAGGAACTGTTGCTCAAATTTCCAATGGGCTGAATTGCCAGAACTGTCACCTGGATGCCGGTACCCGAAACTGGGGCAATAATTATGGTGCCGTTTCATCTACCTATCCCAAATTCCGCGATCGTAGCGGAGGCCTTGAAACCATTCCGAAAAGAGTAAATGATTGTTTTGAAAGAAGCCTGAATGGGGAAGCACTCGATACTACCAGCAAAGAAATGCAGGCGATAGTTGCCTATATTAACTGGCTTGGAAAAGATGTAGCGAAAGGAGAAAAACCCAAAGGTTCAGGAATCAGGGAACTGACTTACCTTGAGCGTGCAGCTGATCCTGTAAAAGGAAAAATCATTTACCAGGCGCAATGTCAATCCTGTCATGGTGCAAATGGGGAAGGCATGATGGCGTTGGATGGCAGCGAATATTCCTATCCTCCTCTATGGGGTGAACATAGTTATAATTCGGGAGCTGGCTTGTATCGTTTATCAAGGTTTGCAGGTTATATCAAAGACAATATGCCCTTCAACCAGGCCACGCACAAATTACCGACCCTTACTGATGAAGAAGCCTGGGATGTAGCAGCTTATGTTAACTCGCAGCCCCGGCCAAAAAAAGATTTGAGTGGGGATTGGCCAGATATCTCCAAAAAGCCGGTGGATCATCCTTTTGGTCCATTTGCAGATGGCTTCTCAGAACAACAACATAAATTCGGACCCTACGGTCCAATTGTTGCAGCCCGTAAAGCACAAGCCGCTAACAAGAAATAATCATAAATATCCGATTGCCATGCCTGGTTCCATTCATTCAAATTGCTCCTGTCATTCCTGCCAGCAGGAAACCGTTCGCGAAGCGGAAAAAAAATTACATGTAGAGATCAGTGAAAACAGTCGCCGTGAATTTCTTAGAAACGCAGGCCGCCTTGGCCTCGGTCTCGGAATTGGTGGCGGATTGCTAACTACTCCTATGGCAGCTTCAGCCCTTACAGGTGAAGACGCTGCACATCAGTTCAAAGAAATTGAAAGAAACAAAGCCTTGCTAACTGGTAAGGCTAACCGCTTTACGATCCTGCACACAGCAGATATCCATGCGCAATTATTGGTGCATGATGAATTCTTTATTGAGAATGGGAAAGTGGTGTATAAAAAAAGGGGCGGAATGGCCACCCTTAAAACCATGATCCGGCAATTGAAAAATGAAAACCCCGCCAGCACATTGGTGATTGATGGGGGTGATTGTTTCCAGGGTAGTGGTGTGGCTGCACTGACAGAAGGAAAAGCCATCGTGCCGTTGATGAATAATATCGGCTATGATATTATGTTGCCAGGTAACTGGGAAGTAGTCTATGGCAAGGAAATGATGATGAAGGATATGTTCGCTTATGATGGTGTAAAAGTTTGCGCGAACATGTTTCACAATACCAACGATGATCTCAATGGTGACCTTATTTTTCCTCCTTATTTCGTTCAGCATATTGGAGGCTTGAAAATTGGATTCATAGGGTATAATGATCCCCTGACACCCAAGCGGCAATCCCCTGCCTATAGTGATGGTATCACCTTTACGCCACCAGAAAAAAATGTGGCTAAATACATTAAACTCCTGAAACAATACGAGCAGTGTGATATGGTCTTTTTATTGACGCATATGGGACTGGCACAGCAAATCGGCTTATCCAATATGGCACAGATAAAAGGAGCGGATTATATTCTGGGTGCCGATACACACGAACGTGTGCGGGAGCCAATTCAGGGCCTGCATGCGAAAGTAACAGAGCCGGGTGCTTTCGGTTCCTTCCTGGCAAAACTGGATATTGTAATTGAAAACGGCGTCATCAAAGACCAGGTCTATCAATTGCTGGATGTGGATCCCGAAAAATATCCGGAGGATCCTGAAATGAAACAATTGATTGATGAAGCCCGGGAACCGTATAAAAAAACATTACACCGGGTGATCGGTAAAACAAAAACACCCCTGGTACGCTACTACGTGATTGAAACGCCGATGGATAACTTCATCACGGATGCCATCATGTGGAAATTCAAACCGGATATCGCACTGAGTAATGGATTTCGTTTTTGTCCGCCGTTGGTACCAGATCCCAAAACAGGTGTTGCTGATATTACGATGGACTATCTCTGGAATATGTTGCCGGTGGATAGCGAGGCTAAAAAAGGGTTTGTCACCGGCGAGCAACTCTGGAACTGGATGGAAAAAGAACTGCAGAATGCCTTTGCAAAAGATCCGGCCAAACGTTTTGGCGGTTGGGTGGTTCGGTTCCAGGGTATGCAGGTCAATTTCACCATTAATAAAGACATGGGCCAACGCGTCAATTGGATCAAGGTTGGAGGCAAACCGCTGGATCGAAATAAGACCTACAGTTTTGTTGCCTGTGAACGCGAAGGTGATCCGGATACTACGATCTGTCGTGTGGAAGGAGTAAAGGAACCCAAACGCCTGGGTGCTACTTTGCACAGTGTAATCCAGGAATACCTGGCTGCCAATTCACCGATTGCTCCAAAGCTGGAAGGCAGGTGTACTGCCACCGATGCACCGAATTCACTCCTTACCCAGTTAATGGGATTTGGTTATGAATTCCGGTAAAACTGGATGAGCGGCGGAACCGGATCAGAATAGTATGCTAGCTTCATATTCATGGAGCAGCATCGCAAATCACTGATTTTTTATTTTGTATTCCTGGCTATCGCAGTCGCAGGAATTATGTACGGTGGTCAGTTAATCAATAACTATCCCAACCTGCGCTTATGGCCCTGGTCAAATATAGCATTATTGTTAATCGGACTTCCATTTGTTTTTCTGCAAAAGCCAGTTGGACTCCCGGCTGTTTGGGATGATCAAATTCCGGTAACAAAAAGAATAGTACAGCCAGTGCTCATTGGTTTGTTGTTTGGTTTGGCAGATTGGTTGCTGATAGAATTTATACTGCGCCAGGAGGCACATAATGGTCTGCCTCCCTATACCCAACCTTTCCCTTATTCAGTGTTTTTGTACAGTTCCGGTGCCTTCGAAATTGAAGTATTTTATCGCCTTGTTCCGGTAACCATCATTTTATTACTCTTCACGAAAATAAAAGAAGGTCGTTACTGGTTGCCGGCTTTCTGGACCATTGCCATTCTTAGTTCTATTCGCGAACCGCTGGAGCAATTACCGGGCGGACCGACCTGGTTTATTGTATATGCCTTTCTATCCGGATTTGCAATGAATTTTCTGCAGGTCTGGTATTACCGAAAAGCAGGATTCAGTGCCTCCCTTTTTCTGCGCCTCGGGCACTACCTGATTTGGCATATCTTCAATGGGTGGCTGATTGAAAACGGGTGGCTTTTCTAATTTTGAATTATTGCATGATGCGCTATTTTCTGTTTCAACTTTTCCTGCTGTTTTCATTTGTCTCTTTTGCGCAATCCAAACCTTTTGTACTGGGTACAATAGAGGAAATCAATTCCAAAGAATTGAATGAAAAGAGGGTCCTGAATATTTATCTGCCTGAAGGTTATAAGCAAAACGATACCACCCACTACCCGGTTATTTATCTACTGGATGGGTCAGCGGATGAGGATTTTATCCATATATCCGGACTTGTACAATTCAATAGTTTCGAATGGGTGAACCGGGTTCCAAAATCGATAGTGGTGGGTATCGCAACAGTTGACAGAAGAAGGGATTACACACAACCAAGCAAGGCGCCCGAAGAACAAAAAGCATTTCCTACCATTGGAGGTTCTGCAAAATTCATAGCTTTTATTGAAAAGGAATTGCAACCCTTTATTCAAAAAAAATTCAGAACCACTTCTTCTAAAACTATCTTAGGGCAGTCATTGGGCGGCTTGCTGGCAACTGAAATACTGCTTACCAAACCCGCCCTGTTTACTAAATATATTATAGTGAGCCCGAGTTTATGGTGGGATAATGCCTCCTTGCTTCAGGGAAAACTTACTAACTGGTCGATCAATGACTCTCTTCAGGTATACATTGCCGTTGGAAAGGAAGGACTCACACCGGGTGCTAATCCAAGAGTTATGGAAGTAGATGCCAATCTGCTGTATGAAAAACTAAAAGCGCTTTCACCGCGTATGCAATGTTATTTTGATTACCTGCCGGATGAAAATCATGCAACCATTTTGCACCAGGCCGTGAACAATGCATTTATCAGGTTGAAATAATCAGGCAGCCTTCCTTTTGGTACCCAAGGTGAGCAATACAATGGTCATTAGTACAAACAACGTACCCAACCAGTCCATGCCACCAAAGGGAACCTTCAGCCAGAGGACCGCAACAGCCGCAGCTGCCAGGGGTTCAACACAACAAAGTAAACTGGCTGTAGGTGCACCTATTATTATAACCGAACGAAGGAAAATATAAAAGGCAATCACGCTTCCGAAAAGAACGATGTATCCGAATGCTAACCAGGTACCTGTGTCCCAAACACCCTGGATCTGCCAGGGTTTGGTAAACAGGGAAAAGAGGATTCCTCCGATCAACATACCCCATCCCGTTACAGTTGCAGCAGAATATTTTCTAAGCAACTGAACAGGTTGAATAGTATAAAATGCCAGCGTAAAAGCGGATAACAATCCCCAGAAAAGCGCTGCCTCCGTAATCACCATTTTGTCCAGGCTTCCATGTGTTACAAGGAGAAAAGTTCCTCCCAGTGCAAGTAACAGGGAGGCATATTCGATCAGCACCGGCCAGCGTCTGTTTTTAATGGCATAAAATGCAACTACAAAGAGGGGACCAATATATTGCAGCACGGTGGCCGTTGCAGCATTCGACAAATGAATGCTGTAGAAATAAGTATACTGTACGGCTACCATTCCTAATATGCTGAAAAGCAACAAGGATAAAGCATCCATTGGATTTTTCCAGATCCTGAATGCATCACTGTCTTTTCTGGTAATAGCAAATACCACCAGGATACTACCGGCTAGCAATAATCTCCAACTTACGAGCCAGCCTGGTTCTATAGCTTTCTGCTCAAATAAATACTGTGCACAGGTTCCGGAAACACCCCAGAAGATAGCTGCAAACAGCGCCATCAGGATGCCGGAAAATTTATTCGTCGCACTCATATAGCAGAGAGTTCTTGTAGAATGGATGCAGCGAGCTCAAAGGATTTCAACCGGTCTTCCAGGTGGAACGCATTTGTTGTTATCATCAGTTCATCTACCTGTGTTAGTACCAGGAATTCCTTTATCTGCTGTTTCACTGTTTCACGCGACCCAATAAAACTGTATTTCAAAAAAGACTGCAAAGCAGGATGTTCCCGCAATGCTGCCAGCTCACTGGTCATTTCACCCGGCGGTTGCAGGTAGTCAATTTGTCCGGACATAACACCTAGGATCATACGCAGATAAGAAGTGGATAATCTTTCCGCTTCCTCCTCCGTTTCTGCAGCAATTACATTTACACAAGCAATAGCATAGGGCTTATTTAATTCTGCTGAAGGCTGAAAGCGCTGGTGATAAATCTTTAATGCTTCCAGCAAATGTGTGCTGGCAAAATGACTGGCAAATACATAGGGCAATCCTTTCTCTGCAGCCAGGTAAGCGCTATCTGTACTGGATCCCAGGATATACATCGGGATTTGAACCCCCTCTGCTACCGCTGCCCTTACTTTGGCACCTGCATTCGCCGGAGAAAAATACTGTTTGATCTGGCTGATCTCCTGCGGAAACTGGAAAACCGATTGCATCCGGTCGGGCCGGATGGCCTGTGCTGTTAGCTGATCTGTACCAGGCGCCCTGCCCAGCCCCATATCAATCCGATTGGGATAGAGTTGACCCAATGTTCCAAATTGTTCAGCTACAAGAAGGGGTGAATGATTAGGTAACATAATCCCGCCAGAGCCTACCCGAATGGTTTTGGTTCCTCCTGCAATATGGCCAATTAGTACTACCGTAGCCGAACTTGCCACACTTACCATATTGTGATGCTCTGCCAGCCAGAACCGGGTATAACCCCATTTTTCTGCCTGCTGAGCAAGGGTGAGACTGTTTCGGAAGGCATCAGCAGGGGTGGAGTCTTTCGCCACCACCGCTAATTCCAATATGGAATAAGGAATTGCTTTCATGACGCGCAAAGATACAACTCCCTTTTTGCGCAAACAGGTCCTAACTGCAACAAGTTTGCAATCATTTATTTCTTACAATCACATGGCTTACTCGCGCAACCCGATTTTCCTGGGTATGCTATTCAGTGTATTCGGTTTGTTTCTGGTACTGCCAAACCTGATCACTTTTTTTGTATCGTGTTGCAGTTATATCGTTATCCAGATTCAGATACGATTAGAGGAAGAGTTTCTTGGCCGTCAGCATGGGGAAGCCTATACGCGGTATAAAGAGCGGGTGAGGCGTTTGATTTGAACTTTATTCCTTCGGCTGAAATTCCGGATCACCTGTTTGCCATAAGGCAAAACGAAGTATATCAAAAATTTCACCTGCTCCTCCCAGGTGCCCACCTTCCCATTGAACCCTCAATAGTACGGGGCGATGGCCTGCCTGACTGTCCTGGTATCTTGCCGCATATCTGGCAACCGGAGAAAGGGAAAGAATATAATCTGTGGCACCATGAACAATTAGTAAACCTGGCAGCGATTTTCCCGTTGGAATATGATGAATAGCACTGATCTCATAATTGGAACGAAATCCTTCCGGGGTGTTTTTAGGTCCTACTGATTTCTCTTCCCGGGCACCTGCAGCATCTGTGTGTAAGGCGAGATCAGGTAAACCGGCAAGGAAAATTCCTCCTGCAAACAGATCCGGTCGCTGATTGAGTGAATTGCCCACCAGGAAACTTCCCGCACTCCCTGCCATCACTACGATTCCCCCTGGTTTCGAATAGTTATTGGTCATCAGAAAATCTGCCACATCCACCATATCATTGATGGAATTCATTTTATTTGGGTACTGCCCATCCTTGTACCAGTCATCACCCAATTCACCTCCTCCTCTTACATGGGCATAGGCATAGATACCGCCCCTGTTAAGCCAGGGTAGGAATTGCGGATTGAAATATAGATCATTGCTTGCACCACTGTTCCCATAGCCTTCTATCAGGAAGGATCGATTGCTGAAAGGTTTTTTTATACTGTCTCCATAGACAAGTGAAACCGGAATTTTTTTCCCATCTCTCGATGGTACCATCCATACCTCTGTTTTCAGTTCTCTGGTTTTATCCAGCGACTTTGCAGTAAAGGGCAATCCGGTTAGTTCGTTCTTTCCTGCATTGTATATTTTGTATTCATCTGATTTGACGGGACTTGATTGACAAAAAACAAGATCATTTTCATTGCGAAGGAACAACTGGCTGATACTCACTTTATCGTTTATGGGCAGCAGCTTTGTTTTCCTGGTTTTCAGATCTACTTGCACAATCTGCATATTCCCGATTTGTCTAAGCAGTATATACAGAAAATCTTTTCCTGCTATAATGGCTTTGTTATACTGAACATCAGTACCTGCAATGGGCAACTCAAATGGAGGGAGCAGCGCTTCCGGTTCCTTTCCTGTCTTCATATTGATTCGAACCATCCGATAATTTGGATGACCCGTTGTTACTGCATACAGCCATTCCCCATTGGCATCAAATCCGTCTCCAAGGTTTATATAATTCTGTAGCCTCACCCAGGGTGTTGTTGCTCCCTGCAGTTTTGATATATGCACTGCGAATGCATAATTGTCATCTGAACCGGAACGAACTCTTGCAATGATATAGGGCGAATTGGGAAAACTATATACGTAGGGAGTTTCTCCGGCCTTTAATGATATATCCGGATTCAGCCCGGATCCGAATAGCGCGACATCTTTTGAAGGATCTGTTCCAACTTTATGGAACTTAATCTTCCCATTGAAATATTTTTCTGCTTGGATGGTTGTTGGTGGTGCCTGTGTGTAAAAAATTCCAGTATCATCCGGTGCCCATGCCATGGATACACCTCTTGAATCATTAAACATGACCGGACCAATACTGTCCGCTAAAAACTCCTTTAAATCGAGGTGGTAGATTCTGATATGCGGATCATTTTCTCCATTTCGGGTAAGCATCACTGCAAGTAATGGCCGCTTGTTTGCAAACAGGCGCTTTCTTATTGAGTAACGTTGGCCGTTTATGATTACTCTGTTGAGTATTCTTTCCTCTTCACCGGTAACCCCTTTTCTCCTGCACAACGTTGGGCCTTTATCTTCTGTATCACGATAATAGTAGAAATTGTCGCCAATGGATTGCAGATTCCAGATTTCCGATTGCAATCCGGAATAAGCATCATTGATCTCTTTTTCCAGGAGGCTAAGGCCTGGAACTTTATTTAAAGCAGCATCAGCAAATTCCCCCTGTAACTTGCAGAACTGCATCATTTCCGCTTCTCTATCCTTTCTTTCCATCCAGAAATAGGGATCCGATATTCGGATTCCCATCACCGTGGTATCAAACTTTTCTGTTTTTGCTTTTGGGTAAACCAGCTGTGCTGTAAGCCGATAGAAAGGCAGTAAAACCAGCAGGAGAAGGTAACATCGCATGAATAGGCGCTTTCCTAAATATACTTAACATTTACACCAAAAAATAAATAGAATACCCCCCTTCATTCAACTCATTGGCCGAAAAAGACTGCTGCATCAATTCGATTTTATCAAACAATTCACCTACTCCTAAACTGGACCAGATAATAAATGCGCCCAATAAAACCTTGCTCCATACAGGAATACGAAATCCGGTTATTCCCTGGATAATATGTGTTACCGGCGGAAAATATATCAGCGCCAGCAGTACCACAAATACACCATAAAGCGGGTCGTTTCCCCAGAACAGGTTGATCAGCCCAATCGCTGTAAATACCAGGCCGAAAAACCAGCCTGCGAGTTGTTGAATAGAAATTCTTGCTTCCATATTAATTGTTTAAAAAGCACTTTGAAATACAAAGTTATCAGACTGGATGACATACGCAAGCTTTTCATCGAGATTTTGATAAAAAATTCCCAGTCCTTTGGTAAGCTGCTGATAATCAGAAAGGCCGGCACATTGGCCTCAGGGCTTTTTAAATGGCAATTCCTTCTCTGCCCGCTTCCAGAGCAATTGGGCATATTCCTTACTGAAATTTTCAATGCTCGTTGGATTATATGCCTCTGTTTGAACCGACCAAAGCTGCTCCTCCGTTTTTACATCAAAGAGATTGCCTTCGAGAAAATAGGTCTTATCTGTGGTATAATAACCGGGATCATACCCAAACGGATACCAGTAATTATAATACCCCCAGAAACCCCGTCCATAATATCCCATATAAGGCCGATAAGGCATACTACCCGGAACGTACCGGCTCTCACTCTCCTTATCGACAAGGGCAACTGTAAAAATGACGTCACTGTTCAGTTCGCGGATTTTGCCCAGCATTTCTTCACGGGCAGGCATTTTCTCGTCTGTAAAACCCGGACGAAAAATATCTGAACTTTTGATGGCTGTGTATCCTTTTTGCTGGATAAAAGACGCCAATTCATTTTCAATTTTCGTCTTGACTGTTTGCCGGTTACTTAACACAGCAATAAAAACCGTTTTGTAATTGGGGTTCGCTGGCCAGTCGGGATTTACCCAGGAACTGGTTATTTTTTGAGAGGAACCGCAACTAAGAAGAATTGCCGTTACAATAACAGCTAACAATACTGGAGGGCGCATATGATGGCGTTTTATATGGAACTAATACGGGTAGGATTAGTTGCTACCAAAACAAGCCGCGCAATTTGAGTTATCTGTACTAAATGTAATTAAATTTCCAACCCTATTTTTCTTTCACCTCGAAAATAAATTCCGGACGTATGTTGAGCATCAGATACAACCAATTATTATGCCGTTGCGCACCCGGAATATTTTTTACACCTTCCGAAGTCAACGATTTTCCCGCCAGAAAATGACTGTACCCCAGCTCCATGCCAATCATCCTGGTGAGACTGTACTTCCCAACCAAATCCAACTCTGTTCCAAAATTTCGGGATAAGCCTCTTCCATTAACATCCATCACGCTGCTCGCACTGCTGAACTGATGCAGGTCAAGCAGGAGTTCACCTTTCTCCCCAACTTTATGCCTTGATCGAATAGAATAATCAATCAGCCCCTTTTCACCAAATCCGGATCCCGCATAGAAATAATCCATCAGTCCCCAGAACTTATGTGGTGTTCCATACAAAGGATCAAAGGCATTGGACCTTCCTTCAGACGAACCGCCTGTTGTATAATCCAATCTCAATCCCAACTTCCATTGGTTTCTAACCTGCTGAAAATACTCCATACTCAATAACCAGGCTGATAGGTCCTGTCCTTTCGCATTTTTCCCAAACTGAAAATATCCCTCAGCAGTCAAATTCGCGTTGCCAGCTTTTTTCTCTGCATAGAACCCCGTTGTCATCCGGGTCCAGACTCCCTTTTCCCAAACTTTCACACTACTACCATTGTTGATTTCTGTCCGGTATTTAGAAAACTGATCGCTGAAAAACAAAACCGAAAGCCTTCCTCCCGCATAGACTTTATTCGCATGCATATACTGAAAACTTTTATACATGCTGCCTCCATTGGTATTTCCCGGATACCCACCAGCTGGTGTAAGGATATATCCTGTTCCATTTGATGTTTCCTTATTTTGATTATACGCAAATCCCGTATGTATCCACCAGTTTCCATGGTGATATTTTAACAACAGCGCATCATGTCGCCGGGCCTGCTGCAGCCAGTCCAGGTTGCCAATCAATCGCTGGTCATCATAATGCAATTCCTGTCTTCCGATCTTTAATGCCAGCTCTCCTTTTCGACTATTCGTATCAGTTAATAAAACTTCCGCCCAGGCTTCATGAACCATGAATCCATTGTTGTCCTGTGTAGTAGTTCTGTTGATCGTACTTACATCCTGTCCCCAAACGCGTACATCCTGCACCGTTAGTCCCATTTTTAACCGGTAGGCCTGGAACCCCAATCCCAGTCGCGTTCGCTGGGAAGTAAAAAATGCCGGATCTACACCTTCCTGCAAGGGTGCTCCCTGTCCATCCCGAAATTCTGTACGGGTTCTCAATTGTGCTGTTACTGTCAATTGAGCCTGCGTTTGTGCAATAGAAAGCACCAGAATAAGCAGGAAGCTTATTCGCCGTATACTGTTTTTCATTTCCGTATGTATTAAGTAACTAAGCGGCTTTTTGAATTGGGTTGATGTCGGATTTTTGTTGCCGCCCGTACGTGTAGTAAATGGCCATCCCGGTGAACAGCAATCCACCTATGATGTTTCCAATGGTTACGATCAGTTGATTATAGATCCACCAGTCGGTCAGTGAGACCTTAGCACCAAACAATATGCCGGCAGGTATCACAAACATATTCACCACCGCATGTTCATAGCCGAGTGCAAAAAAGATAAAGATGGGAATACCGGCTGCCAGAATTTTTCCTAAGGTTGATTTGGAGGTCATAGCCATCACCACTCCCATGCATACCATCCAATTGCATAGTATGCCTTTTACAAAGGCAGCTAAAAATCCGGGTATCCCATGTTGCGCGTATCCGATGGTTTTTTTCTCAGCAGCAGTCACCAGCAACTGTTCAATAGCACCCAAACTTGTAACTGTTCCCATCTCCGAGGATGCAGCCCAGTGCAGCAACGCATACAGTAAACTACCGGCCAGGTTCCCCAGGAAAACCCAGCTCAAATTTTTCAGCATGGTGGCACCACTGATCTTTTTTTCAAAATAGGCGAGGGGTATCAGGGCAAAACTTCCCGTTACAAGCTCTAATCCCAATATAGCGATGATCACAAATCCAACCGGAAAAACAATAGCTCCGCTTAAGGGAATCCTGGTTTGTGATGTGGCAGCCAATGCCAGGGTTACTGAGATCGCGAGCAATGCCCCGGATAACATGCCTCGTATCAATAAATCTTTGGTGCTTAATGCAGCTTTGTTTACTGCGGCCTGTAACATGGTTTCAGCTACTTCCTTTGGTTGTACGTAATCCATAATCAGTTGTTTTTAGTGATGGTTAGTGTATATCTACTTTTATGTAGACCAGTCCGTCTTCTACTTTCACCGGGTAGGTTTTAATGCTGCAGCTGTCTCCTGTCAGACATTCGCCTGTACGAAGCGAAAAGGTTTTCTTATGAAAGGGACAAGCAACTTTGGGCTCTTCCCCCTTGGTGCCGATCATACCCCTGCTTAATGCCATCTGTTTTTTATGCGGACATTCATTCTGTGTCGCATACCATTCATTTCGGCGCGTGAAGTAAAACAAGGCAATCTGTTCATCGCCATACTTAATGCATACGCCGCCATTTTCTACAACATCTTCTACCCGGCAGGCAGCAAACCAGGTCTTGTCCTGGGTCAGGATCGCTTTTTCTGTAGTCATATCCAATAGTTAAGAAGGATTACCAATTCGCAGCTTTCTTCTGTTCCCTGAGCGAATCAAATTGAACAGTAGGATCTTTTTCGCCTGGTGCATTGACGAAATGATTGAATCGTTTTCGAATTTCAGGCGTTTCAATAGCCACCTTCCATTCACACTGATATGCATTCACCAGGGCCTGCATCTCTGCTTCCCATTGCGCACCCATTCCCAAACTGTCATTCACTACCACATTTCTGAGATAGTTGATGCCGCCTTCCATTTTATTCAGCCAGGTGGCTGTGCGGGTTAATGGATCAGCCGTTTTAATGTAAAACATCAGGAAGCGGTCGATATACCGAATACAGGTTGCGCTGTCAAGATCTGTTGCAAGTAATAATGCATGCTGTGGCTTGCTTCCTCCATTTCCGCATACATATAAATTCCATCCCTGTTCGGTGGCGATGATCCCAAAATCCTTACTCTGTGCTTCTGCACATTCCCGTATACATCCTGATACAGCGGATTTGATTTTATGGGGTGCCCGCAATCCACGATAACGCTCCTCCACCTCAATGGCAAAACTTACACTGTCCTGCAAACCAAACCGGCACCAGGTACTGCCTACACAACTTTTCACTGTGCGCAACGCTTTTCCATATGCATGACCACTTTCAAATCCCGCTGCAATCAATGCCGACCAGATAGCCGGCAGGTCACTCACATGGGCCCCGAATAAATCGATCCGCTGGCCCCCTGTGATCTTGGTATACAAACCATATTGCTGCGCAACCTGCCCAATTACAATCAGTTTCTCCGGCGTGATTTCTCCTCCCGGAATTCTAGGCACTACTGAATAAGTTCCACCCCGTTGAATATTGGCCAGGAAACGATCATTGCTGTCCTGCGATGTGTCATTGCCTTTTGTCAACACCATCTCATTCCATAAACTGGCCAGCAGAGAGGATACAGCCGGTTTGCATACTTCACATCCATCGCCCTTACCCAACTGATCCAGCACCTCATTATAGGTTTTGAGTTCATGGAGTTTGATCAAGTCGAAGAGCTCCTGGCGACTGTAATTAAAATGTTCACAAAGCACATTCCGCACATATTTGCCCTGTTGTTTCAGGGTATGTACCATTAGGTCCTTGACCATGGGTAAACAGCCACTGCAGCCGGTTCCGGCCTTCGTGCATTTTTTTATTTCGTCCACTGTTTCACATCCCTGGTCAGATACTGCCTGGCAGATGGCTCCTTTTGTTACTCCTTCGCAACTGCAGATCAATGCTTCATCGGGAAGTGCTGTTATTCCGGTACCTTCTTCTTTTTTTCCTTCGCGTACAGGCAGGATCAGGTCTTCCGGGTGCTGTGGCAGCAGTATCCTGTTCTTACAGGTTTGTAATAACAGGTTGTATTGTTTGGCATCACCCACCAGGATACCACCCAGCAGGTACTTGCCATCTGCTGTTACATTGAGTCGTTTATAAATGCCTTTGGCAGAATCTTTCAGGATGATATTCCGCACCTCCGGCCCGTTTGCAAAGGGCTCCCCAAAACTTGCTACATCCGTACCTACGAGTTTGAGTTTGGTGCTCATATCATAGCCTGTGAATTCGCGGGTGCGTTGAGTTGAATTTGCGCTTAGTCGGCAAATTTCTTGTACGGCCACTTCCGCCATCTCATATCCCGGCGCTATCAGCCCATAAATCATTTCATTATACAGGGCACATTCACCAATTGCATAAATAGAAGGATCGCTGGTTTGCAAGAAATTGTTTACCACAATCCCGCCATTCATCCCTGTTTCCAGGCCTGCTTCCACTGCCAGCTCTCCCCGCGGCCGGATGCCTGCCGATACCACCAGCAGATCGGTCTCCAGGCTTGTTCCATCTGTAAATTCCAATCCGGTGATGCTTTCTTTACCACAGATGCGGGCCGTGTTCTTGCCCGTATGTATGGATAATCCAAGACTCGTTAAGGTGTTGGTTAAAATCTCTGCGCCACTTTCATCCAGTTGCCTGGGCATCAAACGGTCTGCATACTCAATCACATGACTGTCCTGAATTCCCAGGTCCAGCAGGGCTTTGGCAGCTTCTAGCCCCAGTAGTCCGCCTCCAATTACTACCCCCTTGCGGGCTTTTTTGGCATAGGCAGCTATAAGGTGGAGGTCTTCAATCGTTCGATAGAGGAAAACACCCTGTTTTTCAATGCCTTCAATACGCGGCACGAAAGCTGAAGAACCGGTAGCCAATACCAGAATATCATAATTCCGGATATGGCCTTTGTGGGTCTGTAATAATTTGATAGCCGGACGAATATACTGAACCGGATCCCCCAGGTGCAGGTCGATCCCATTGTCTGCGTACCAGCTGGCAGGCGCCAGACTTAGGTCTTCCGGCTTTTTGCCGGCAAAAAAATCACTGAGGTGAACCCGGTCATAAGCAGGATATTGTTCCTCTCCAAATACCGTGATTTCTGCATTGGGCAGTTTTTTCGCGATCAGTTTCTCGCAGAATTTATAACCTACCATGCCATTTCCGACAACTATTATTTTCATAAACAGCTTGTTTTAGTGTCTGAAGGAAAGGGCAAGCAATCGTATGTGAAAAAAATCTATATCACATATGTAAGCAATAGTTGAAGAAAAATGATCGTTTTGGCAAGAATTATATTGTGAATATAACAAATAAACTTAAAAAATCAAATAACTTGTATGAAATTTATTACATAACAAAATATCATATATAGATATGTCAACATTATTTCTGGTAGGTGCCGGCCCTGGCGATCCGGAACTGATTACCCTGAAAGCCATCCGTGTATTAGCGGAAGCGGATGTTATTTTATATGATGCCCTGGCAAATACAGCCTTGCTGGACTATGCCGGTAAAGCTGTTGTCAAGCAATTTGTAGGGAAGCGGTTTGGCTGTCATTCCCTGAGCCAGGAGGAAATCAATCTCCTGATCCTCGAATACGGTAGGCAGTACCAGCGTGTGGTGCGGCTAAAGGGAGGTGATCCCTTTGTTTTCGGTAGGGCCTGTGAGGAAATCCTGGCAGCCAGAGCAGGAGGTATGGAGGTGGAGATGATTCCTGGTTTAACCAGCGCCATCACAGTGCCTGCCCTGGCTGGTATACCCGTTACCTGCAGAGGTGTCAATGAAAGTTTCTGGGTGCTGACCGGTACTACCAAAACCAATGAATTATCGCGCGATATCTACCTGGCAGCCCAATCCACGGCAACAGTAATCATCCTGATGGCGATGAGCAAACTGGAAACCATCACTGATATCTTCCGGCAACAGGGTAAATCAGAAACACCCGCCGCGATTATTCAGAATGGTACCCTGCCCAATGAAAAAATCATCACTGGAAAAGTGAAGGATATCTGTTTCCGGGCACAGCATGCTGAACTCACCAACCCGGCGATCATTATTATTGGAGAAGTGGTCGACTGGCAGGCAGGTGCTTTCCGCAAGGAATTGGGACGGGTAGTAAATACGACAGTATAGAAGTTAATCCATCAGCCGGGATTATCTTTAAGGATATGAAACTGCAGAAAGGTCCCTACGACGCGAGCTCCTGTTTTATTTATCAGAAATGTATAAAAGAATGGTGGCCGGCACTGGATACCAACCGGCGTATTCAGCACTACAAAAAAGGAGAACTCCTCTTTAAAGAAGGTGATCCGGTGGAAGGTGTTTATTTCATGGTAAAAGGTGTGGTGAAAGTGCACAAACACTGGACCGAAGACAAAGAGTTGATTATCCGGTTTGCGCGGGAACAGGATATCCTGGGACATCGCGGACTCTCCAGTTTAAACGAACCCTATCCCATAACAGCTACAGCCTTATCAGAGGCAACCGTCTGTTTTATTCCGATGGATTTTTTTCGGGTAAGCCTGACTGTTAATACCGGCTTCTTGCATGAATTCATGATGTTCCTGGCAGATGAATTACGCCTCTCGGAACAACGCATGCGCGATCTGGCCCACATGCAGGTGAAAGGCCGAACAGCACGTGCCTTATTGATGCTGGAAAAAAAATTCGGAACCGACAAGGATGGCTTTATCGGTTTCACTATTTCGCGTCAGGATTTGGCCGCTTATGTTGGTACTGCTTACGAAACCGTGTATCGCTTATTACTCGAATTCTCAGAAGAAGGATTGATAAAAACAGATGGTAAAAATATTGGCTTGTTGAACCTGGAAGGTTTACATCAATTAACAGAACAGTCATAAAAATCGGCCCCCGGAATGGCAGGCCGATTTCCGTCAGGCAACAATTGCTTATTGAACCTGGATATTTTTTGTGATGCGCTGCACACCTTCTTTTTTTGGCAGCGAGATGCAAAGGATACCGTCTCTGTATTGGGCGGCAATCTTGCCCGCGTCTACGGTATCATCCAGGTTAAAATTCCTGGTGAAGGATTGCATGCGGTACTCCTGACGCAGCAGGCTCTCAGTTTTTTCCTGCTTCTCTTCCTTGTGTTCAAAGGAGACCGTAAGCATATCGTTGCTGACATGCACGTTGAAGTTTTCTTTTTTCAATCCGGCCGCTACCAATTCCAGTTCATAACTGGTATCTGTTTCCCGGATATTGACAGGCACTTGTTGATTGGTTGTTAAACCACTGAAGCCCCATTGGCGGTCATCAAAAAAGCGGTTCAAGGCATTATAAAAGACGCCATCAACCAGACCACCTGTGTTTTCTTTTTTTCTTGTGATCATGTTTGTCATATTGACCTCCTTTTTTTACCTGTATTTTCTATAACAAATTCCGTGCAAGCAGGATTCCTACTTGAAAAATTGTCAGAAAAAGTGAAAAAATTTCGGTTGAGATGAAAAAATTTCACCTGCTTACCATTCTGACTCATCTATCTACTCAAAGGAGCGATAGAAAACTTATTTTAGAGCGATTAGAAAATCATACACATGAATACAAACCTGATCCTGCTAATATCCCTTGCTGTGAACCTCATCGTTCTGATCATTTTATTGTTGCGAAATAAATCAGTAGTCCCTGCTGCTCTTACCAGAATGGAAGCTGCTGTCAAAGAAGAATTCCGGAACAACCGGACAGAAAATGCAACGCTATCAAAGGAGAATAGAATGGAGCTTAATAACACCCTTGTCGAAATGAACAAAGCTGGTAGGGAATCATTGGCGGCCGGTTTAAAGGATTTCACCTTTGAACAACGCAACAAATTAGAGGACCTTAAACTTGAACAAAAAGAATTCAGAAACAGAACGATTGAACAACTCGAGAAGATCAATGAAAAGCTAGCCCTTTCCATCAGGGAATTTCAGGAATCATTTGATAAGAACATGGTGAACATGAACAACCTGCAGCGGGAAAAATTCCAGCAATTGGAAACAAGGCAGGAAAAACTGATTGAAAGCACGGAAAAAAAATTAGAAGAGATGCGGGCTACTGTAGATGAAAAACTACAGAAAACACTCAGTGAGCGAATCGGGCAATCCTTTGAGATCGTGGGTAAACAATTGGAGAGTGTGCAAAAGGGACTAGGAGAAATGCAGACCATTGCGCAGGATGTAGGCGGACTGAAAAAAGTCCTGAGCAATGTTAAACTTCGGGGTGGAGTAGGAGAAGTGCAACTCGCGATGTTGTTGGAACAAATCCTGGCTCCGAATCAATATGATGCCAATGTAAAAACCAAAGCAGGTAGTTCCGAGCCGGTTGAGTTTGCTATCAAGTTGCCCGGCAGAAGTGAAGAAGAAAACAGTTTCGTTTACCTGCCCATTGATGCTAAATTTCCTAAAGATGTTTATGAAACGCTGATCAATGCCTATGAAAATGCGATAGCAGAAGAAATTGAGTCAGCTGCTAAAGCAATGGAAGCTACCATCCGCAAGATGGCAAGGGATATCCGCGACAAATACATTGAACCACCTCACACAACCGACTTTGCCATTCTCTTCCTGCCCTTTGAAGGAATCTATGCAGAAGTAATCCGCCGTACAGCCCTGGTGGATCAGTTAAGAGATGAATATAAAATAACCGTTGCGGGCCCTACAACTCTTGTTGCCCTGCTCAACAGCCTGCAAATGGGTTTCCGCACCCTTGCTCTTCAGAAAAGAAGTAGTGAGGTCTGGAAGGTATTAGGTGCTGTTAAAACTGAGTTTGAAAAATTTGGCGGGCTCCTGGAGAAGGCGCAGAAGAACCTGCATAGCGCCAGTGACACGGTAGATGAACTCCTGGGTAAAAGAAGCAGGGCAATTACGCGTAGATTGAAAAATGTGGAAGCCCTGCCGGCAGCTGAAGCGCAGCAATTGTTACCCGACATAAATAATGATGTGCTGGAGGAGGATGAGTAATTATGCGCTACCGTTTTTAAATCTTCTTTAAATTGAAGAATGAAAAAAAGCCGGAAGAAATTTTTGCAGCAATCCGCTGCAGGAGTATTGGGACTATTTGCTGCTCCCCAATTGTTTGCTGAATCTTCCGGAGATGCCCAGCCTGTGGTGTTGCATGCCGATGAAGGTGAAACCTATTGGATTGGCAGAAGAAATTCGCCGCTTACGATCAAAGTAGCAAAAGACCGGCAGGGCAATGAAACGATGTCCTTTTGCCGGGAATTAATTGCCCCGAAAGAGGGCATTCCGTTGCATAAACACCTCAATGAAGATGAATTGATTGTAATTCATCGGGGTGAAGGCTTGCTTGAGCTGGATGGAAAGCAAATTCCTGTTAAAGAAGGCTCGGTAGCTCTAGTTCCCAAAGGAGTTTGGCATGCAATGACTAATTCAGGTACAGAAACATTGATTATGCTGTTCAGTTATTCCCCAGCCGGCTTCGAAGGTTATTTCAGAGAATTTGGATCACCGGTTGGAACTCCCTGGAAACCTAAGTCCCAGGAAGAATACAACCGGCTGAATAAAAAATGGGGAATTGTGTATAAATGATAGGGGCTTACGCGTGGACACCCTCTCTGATCTCTTCCACCATCTTTTTGTTAAAGGCAGGCAGATCTTTTGGTGTTCTACTGGTAACCAGCCCATTATCTACTACCACTTCTTCATCCACCCAGCGGGCACCTGCATTTTTCAGATCCATTTTGATAGCCTCAACGGAAGTAAGGGTGCGACCATTAACCACTTCTGCATTGATTAATACCTGTGGGCCGTGACAAATTGCGCCAACAGGCTTGTGCTCATCAAAGAAATGCTTCACAAAAGCGATGGCATCTCTATTGGTTCTTAACTGATCCGGATTGATCACGCCACCCGGCAATACCAGGGCATCATAATCGGAAGGCCTGGTCTGGCTTAATACTTTATCCACCTTATAGGCTTGTCCCCAGTTGGTTTTTGCCCAGGCTTTGATCTCTTCCGCTTCCGGACTCACAATATGCACGGTCCAACCTTGTTGCTCGAGTGTTTCTTTGGGCGATTTTAATTCACTTTCTTCAAAACCATGTGTAGCGAGAATCGCGATTTTCTTGTCCATGAGAATAAGCTTTAAATGTGTACAATGGTTCTCATTTCTTTTTTGTTACTTATGATGGAATACTTCAAATTTCAGTGAATCTTCTGGAAAATAAAGTACGCTATCCTGGAGCAATGCTGTTTTTCCTAGTTGGAAATCCAGGGGAATATCAATACTAATGGTATCTGCTTCCTGTTTGTAGGTACCCCAATAGGTTGTCTTGCTAAACCGATCAATTTTTTCCCCAATCAGCACCTTGTTTTCCTTGAAGTTCAAACTGAATCCTCCATCATTTCCAAACTCATTGCTGCTTGCTCTAAACAAAGTTTGATAACTTTTCTGATTAGAACGAAATACCTTATGATTGGAAGTAATCCCTATAAAGATAAGTCCGATTACTGACGGAATAAATGCAACCAGTTTTTCGTTTTTCTGGAAATTCGTGATAGAACGAATCAAATAATATAGAGTGATCGCACAAAGTGAGTAAAATGGGATGGATTCAGTTATAGGTCCAGTTAATATGTCGCTTTCCTGAATATCCCTGAATTCAAATTCAACGGAGATTATACCCAAAACCAACAGAAGGAGTAATAGAATAATTCGCATTTACTCTATTAATTTGTATTCAATCCAATTACATCCTTTCTTACTTCTTTTTTCCAATCGTTTCCGTAGGTGCCACTTAAATGTTTGAAGATGGTTTCATTGTATTCCTGCAGGCATTCAATAGGTCCGGGTGCTACACATCCGAATATCTCATACCCGATTTTATATGTCTCACGGAATGTTTTGTCTGTTGGATAATATATAGGTGCAATACCCCCTTGAACCAATAACCGGGCCTTTCCGGCTTTAATATCATTGAGCGCCTGACGTTTACTGTAAATCCCGTTGCAGACTGTGTCTTTAATTTGATTGGTTTGCGCTTGTATTTGCATACTTGGTTTGCTTACAAATGCTACAATAATTGCTGGCAAAATCAAAATAAATGCGAAGGTGATTTTTTTCAAATAAGGATGGTTTATTTTTTTTATTTCAGTAATTCGTTTCAATAGAAGTGTGTCACCAATTACTGCCATCATGTTGCTTATCAGGAATTTGGTATCTATTCAGGAATGGCTAACCGCTTAAGAAGATTATTGTCCTCTTCCAAAATCTTGCTTAATAATGCTATGGCATCAAATGTTCTGGATGGACTATCGGAAATACTGCTTAAAAGAGATAATAAATCCTCGAGTACTGTGTCGGGTAATGTGTCCAGGATTTTATTTATCTCGGATTTAATCTCTTCTTTTGACATTATAATAGCAGGTAATTATTACTTTAATAAAGCCAGTATTTAAATTAAATTTCCATAAACAAGTTTTCTGGAATTTGAAATAGACAGTACAAAATAGGGATTCTTCAACGCTTTCTCTTCAATTAAGTCCACGGGTCTTTTAAATAGATCCTCTAACGAAAATTTAAAATTGAAATAGTTATTTGTATAATTTATCAAGTCCATATTGTCGAAATAGACTAAAAAATCAATGTCGCTGGACTCATTAAAATCTTCTCTGAGGACTGAACCAAAAGCAAATAACTTCTTCACCTTGTGAGTCGCGCAAAGTTGTTTAATAGAGTCTGAATAATTGTCCAGCAGTTTCATATAGCTAAATTAACATTTTTGCTATATGCAGGAGTTTCTGAAAAAGAGGCCAGGTATAATGCGCAATGATTGGGTATTGGCGAAGACAAGGCAATTATTAAGGTTCCGCCCGCCCCCCCCGAAATATTATTTACAGAAAAAGCTCCATGTGCCGCCCTGCTTTTGCCATGCCCTTTTGATGGCTGAAGTGCAATTAAGTTAGTAACTCTGAATTAACACTTCAGTCGGAATGCCAAGTGTTTGATGTAATTTTCGAATTATTTCTAGGCTAAGCTTACGCTTTCTATTAAGTATTTAACTAGCCCTACTTTTAATCCTAACATATTTGCAAGGTCATTTTGACTTTACCCCAATTGTTCCATACGGAACTTAATAGCTTCAATTGGGTCCGGGTAATCTATTTGATAGTGCTCTTGTTCATATTTGTCAATCAGAATGCCCAATACCTCCAACTCGTCACCCTCAGGAGTTCTTGGTTGTGAATCAAAGATTGCCTTCATGCGATTGATGGCCATTTGGTAATCTTTTTTTGTTTTAATTGGTTTGATTGTCACTTCAAGTTCTATTTATATGGCTATTTCATCAATTATATCATACGATGCCGTGAGCAAATTTAATTTTAACGATTAGCCGGTAAAGACAAAAATATCCTGATTGCTTATAACCTTGTAGAAAATTATATGCCGGCCCACTTTTATACCTTGTAAGCCTTTTTCTATGATAGAATAAGATCTACCAATTTCTGGTTTATTTGAAAGATCCCTAATTGTATCAATCAATAATGAATAGTATTTGTCAGCCTGTCGCTCAGACCATGTTTCAAATGTATACAACCAAATTTCAGATAAATCTTTAACGGCACGTTTGGTCAATTTATGATTTGCCATTCTTATTTATCTTAGATTTCAATCTTTCCAGATGTTTTTTTGAATCAAAATTAGTGTCAATTCCGCTTGAGAGACCTTGTTTTATAGCATCACGTAGCATAAGTAAACGTTGCTCATCTTCTTCCAACAGACGAAGCCCAGCTCTGATTACCTCGCTTGCATTCTTATACCGTCCCTCTGAAATTTTAGATTCTACAAAGTCCTCAAAATAGTCACCGAGTGATACAGATGTATTACGTCCCATTTTAATGATTTTTATAAAGTTACCAAAAATTGGTACTTCTGCAAAATTGTTTTGAACCTTTTGATGCTCAATTGAATTACGCCCAACGTTAAAGTATTGGCGAAGGCAGGGGCATTACTAACGTCCGGTCCGGCCAGCAGATTTATAATTTTCTAAAGTTCATGTTTATTACCCAAAAGCCCAATTGAAGCCGTTACAAGACTGTACTAACGTTCATCAATGATCTACTGCTGATGTTTAGTCGTCCCGCCCTGCTTTAGCCAAGCCCTTATGCTATATAAAGTAGGCGTTTAGAGCGGTAGTAGTCTATTCTGCAAGCAGGATAGCTACAGTAACTTTGATAGTTAACCAAACATCTAAACGCCATGTCTAAAATTACAGCCAATT
>NZ_JAKRWF010000028.1 GCF_022352215.1 Flavihumibacter cheonanensis | reverse complement strand
TTCTGGATTCGACGGGATTTGCGAAACCCAAGGTGCATGCCGAGGGGCGGTTGGCCTCGTAAAAAGCCGCAAAAAATAGTCGCAAACGACGAAAACTACGCTTTAGCAGCTTAATAACCTGCTTAGAGCCCTCTCTCCCTAGCCTCCGCTCTTAGGACGGGGATCAAGAGAGGTCAAACCCAAAAGAGATCGCGTGGAAGCCCTGCCTGGGGTTGAAGCGTTAAAACTTAATCAGGCTAGTTTGTTAGTGGCGTGTCCGTCCGCAGCTGGCAAGCGAATGTAAAGACTGACTAAGCATGTAGTACCGAGGATGTAGGAATTTCGGACGCGGGTTCAACTCCCGCCAGCTCCACC
>NZ_JAKRWF010000027.1 GCF_022352215.1 Flavihumibacter cheonanensis | reverse complement strand
ATTCTGGATTCGACGGGATTTGCGAAGCCCTAGGAGCATGCCGAGGGGCGGTTGGCCTCGTAAAAAGCCGCAAAAAAATAGTCGCAAACGACGAAAACTACGCTTTAGCAGCTTAATACCCTGCTTAGAGCCCTCTCTCCCTAGCCTCCGCTCTTAGGACGGGGATCAAGAGAGGTCAAACCCAAAAGAGATCGCGTGGATGTCCTGCCTGGGGCTGAAGCGTTAAACTCAATCAGGCTAGTCTGTCAGTAGCGTGTCCATCCGCAGCTGGCCGGCGAATGTAAAGATTGGACTAAGCATGTAGTGCCGACGGTGTAGTAATTTCGGAC
>NZ_JAKRWF010000026.1 GCF_022352215.1 Flavihumibacter cheonanensis | reverse complement strand
CACTACGCTCTTCCGATCCAGACAGTCGCCGCTTCATTGCCGTCCTCTTCGGGGAGACAGATGGAGGGGAGGAAAGTCCGGGCTCCATAGGGCAGGGTGCCAGGTAACGCCTGGGAGGCGCAAGCCTACGACTAGTGCAACAGAGAGCAAACCGCCGATGGCCCGCGCAAGCGGGATCAGGTAAGGGTGAAAGGGTGCGGTAAGAGCGCACCGCGCGGCTGGCAACAGTTCGTGGCACGGTAAACTCCACCCGGAGCAAGGCCAAATAGGGGTTCACATGGTACGGCCCGTACTGAACCCGGGTAGGCTGCTTGAGCCAGTGAGCGATTGCTGGCCTAGAGGAATGACTGTCCACGACAGAACCCGGCTTACCGG
>NZ_JAKRWF010000025.1 GCF_022352215.1 Flavihumibacter cheonanensis | reverse complement strand
TGCCAAACAAGGCCCTAGCCTGTGCACTATCCTTTTTATACAATGCCTTGTATAGTTTTTGCTCCTGTTTCTTGATCCGTGCCAGGTATTTTTTACTTTGCTGCTGCAGGCGCTTTTCTGTTTTGGCAGCCTCTTGACCAATCTTACCCAGCAATTTATCCGGTAGTGCAATCACCTGTTCGCTGCGCTCCTGCCACGAAGGCCGTTGGGCAGTTGCCAGGGTGCAGCTCAGCAGCCAACAACCAATCGTAAAGAGCAGAAAACGCATATCGTAGGAATAAACAGGTTGATGAATAAGCTTAATTGCCGGTATTGTAGTACTCGTAGGAAAACTGTTTTATAATATTGCCTTCATTGTCCCGCAGTCGGATCAACCTGCCCAGCGCATCGTATTCATAAAAAGTCAATCGCCCATCTACATCCGAACTGGAGGTAATACCACGCCCCTTGTCGTAGGTATACGTCTTCATCTCAGCTCCCACTGGGAACAACCGAAGATCGTCGAGATAAATTGGATCAAGCGTGCCAG
>NZ_JAKRWF010000024.1 GCF_022352215.1 Flavihumibacter cheonanensis | reverse complement strand
CTGGCACGCTTGATCCAATTTATCTCGACGATCTTCGGTTGTTCCCAGTGGGAGCTGAGATGAAGACGTATACCTACGACAAGGGGCGTGGTATTACCTCCAGTTCGGATGTAGATGGGCGATTGACCTTTTATGAGTACGACGCGCTGGGCAGGTTGATCCGATTGCGGGACAATGAGGGTAATATCCTCAAACAGTTTTCCTACGAGTACTACAATACCGGCAATTAAGCTTATTCATCAACCTGTTTATTCCTACGATATGCGTTTTCTGCTCTTTACAATTGTTTGTTGGCTGCTGAGCTGCACCCTGGCAACTGCCCAACGGCCTTCTTGGCAGGAGCGCAGCGAACAGGTGATTGCGCTACCGGATAAATTACTGGGTAAGATCGGTCAAGAGGCCGCCAAAACAGAAAAGCGCCTGCAGCAGCAAAGTAAAAAATACCTGGCACGGATCAAGAAACAGGAGCAAAAACTATACAAGGCATTGTATAAAAAGGATAGTGCACAGGCTAGGGCCTTGTTTGGCA
>NZ_JAKRWF010000241.1 GCF_022352215.1 Flavihumibacter cheonanensis | reverse complement strand
CTAGCTCAGGTGAATCACTTCTATTGAGTTTCGCTGCAGCTTCACCTTGCCCAATTGTTCCATTTTCTTTAACAATCGGGAGATCACTTCACGGGATGAATTAAGCTCGTCCGCAATCTCCTGGTGAGTGATGGGGATGATCTTTGAGCCCAGGGTCTGGACATGTTTTTTCAGGTAAAATTCAAGCCGTTCGTCCATCGCCCTGAACGCAATATGATCAATCGTAACAAGCAGTTCTTCAAACCGTGCGCGATA
>NZ_JAKRWF010000240.1 GCF_022352215.1 Flavihumibacter cheonanensis | reverse complement strand
TTTTTGAGTCTTGAGAAGTTTTTGAAAAAAGATTTGGAGGGAATAAAAAAACACTGTTACCTTTGCACCCCGCTGCAGAAATAAAGCGGGTAGTTCTTGGAAAAAGGGGGGAGTAAGGGAAGTAACTAGAGACGGTTATGGAACTGAAAAAAGGCTTGAAAAAAACTTTGAAAAAAAGTTTGGATGGAATGAGAAAAAGCCTTTACCTTTGCAACCCGAACGGCGCGTAAGAGAGAGTAGATAAGCGATTGGTTTTGAGG
>NZ_JAKRWF010000239.1 GCF_022352215.1 Flavihumibacter cheonanensis | reverse complement strand
CGTTCAGTGCGCTGACGGCCGTGGTGACGTAGGTGGTGACCTGCGGCGGGCAAGTGTTGGCGAGTTCGATGAACCGCTCGCGCCAGCCAGCAAGCGCCTTGCACAGCGCGTCGCTGCGGGGCGTGACCTGCCCCTCGCCGGACGGCGCCACGATCGCGGCCTGCTGCTCGGCCGTCAGGTCGTTCCAGTCGGCCGCCGTCACGATCAGCGCGAACCGGTCGGCAAGCGCCGGGTCGAGCGCCTCCGAGCCGGAGTAGTCCTCGACGCCGCCCTGGTCCG
>NZ_JAKRWF010000238.1 GCF_022352215.1 Flavihumibacter cheonanensis | reverse complement strand
GCAGGTACAGTGGAAGTCTTCATTTCTTACTCTTCCTACCATAGTCACCATACTGAATACCACCATTAACTCTCCAAGCTTGCTGAGACATTCTCCTACGTTGGGAGATGGAGTGTTGTTCACTCTTCTGGTCTGGAGCTTGCTTGATACGGAGGAAGCAAGTGGACTTAGCTTCGTTCAGGAGGTAGCTAAAGGCATTAGCTGGTAGGTCTGGGATGAAACTATCATCCATAGTCCAGACAGGATCAAACTTACCAAAGCATTGAGTCTTGGAGCTTT
>NZ_JAKRWF010000023.1 GCF_022352215.1 Flavihumibacter cheonanensis | reverse complement strand
GGTAGTAGTGTGTTGGATCAGGTGACCAAGCGTGGTAATCAGCCGGTATCGTATTTGTATGATTCAACGAATACGGAGGTGGTGGCAGAGGTGTCAGGCGCTTCGTTGGCAGATGTTGCTTTTACTTCTTTTGAGCGTCCTGGAGCCACCACTGATGGTGGATGGACGTTTTCAAGTCCAAGTATTGGTATTTTTAGAAATTTCAATTTTCGTTCAGGTAAATATTCTATCATATCGGGAGGTTTGACAAAGTCTGGTTTAGATCCTACTAAAACGTATGTTATTAGCTATTGGAGAACTAGCACTTCAAAACTATCCATTTTTAATGGAACAAGTGGGCAACCATATTGGAGATCGCCTGTGCCAGTCAATGGCTGGTATTTACATATTCAGTTTGTTCGTGGAATATCTTCTCTGGTATGTTTTCATAATGCTGGCACGCTTGATCCAATTTATCTCGACGATCTTCGGTTGTTCCCAGTGGGAGCTGAGATGAAGACGTATACCTACGACAAGGGGCGTGGTATTACCTCCAGTTCGGATGTAGATGGGCGATTGAC
>NZ_JAKRWF010000237.1 GCF_022352215.1 Flavihumibacter cheonanensis | reverse complement strand
GCCGAGGGCCGGACAGCCGGACGATGACCAGTGGCGGTGGGCTGCGACGGGTTGCGGGCGGCCCGGCTCGAGACGTCTCGTTACCCTGGCTGCACCGGCCGAGGTGTCCGGCCGGCCGATTGCGCCTGCCGCGGTGGAGTCCACCGGTCTCACCCGCGCCGGCCCATGACGGGATGGCGACACAATTTTGCTATAGTGGCCAGGCCCTGGTCGCAGGAATATGCGCACGTGTCAGACTCCAGTCAGTTCGCGCTGCTCAGGCAGCGGCGGTTCGCGCCC
>NZ_JAKRWF010000236.1 GCF_022352215.1 Flavihumibacter cheonanensis | reverse complement strand
AGCGGGTCTGGTCAGCGGTGCGTACCGCCGTGCCGGCCGACTACGAGGCCCGTGTGCGGCCGTCGGCCGCCGTCGGCGACCTCGTGCACGTCGCCGCGTTGATGTCGGCCGACGATGACGCCCGCATCACGACGTCGTTCGGACGCACGCTCGACTCGCTCGATCGCGAGTGGCGCTTCCGGGTGTTCCTGCGCGATCGACCGGCGACGATCGCCGAGCTGGTCCCGATCCTCGAGTACCTCGGGCTGCCACCGGTCGACGAGCACCCCTCGGAGTTCT
>NZ_JAKRWF010000235.1 GCF_022352215.1 Flavihumibacter cheonanensis | reverse complement strand
GCTGGTCTTAGATCTGCCTCAGAGAAAGGAACTTCTATTGTTGGTAAAAGGTTTTTAAACCTAGTTGGCGAAGTAATTGGTTCTCCATCAGCTTTATTCAATGATGGTAAAGTAGCAAGAATAGCTAAGTCTGGTGTTCTTGGAGGTAGCTTACTTCCAAACTTTAGATACTTTATGTCAAACTATCTAACAGCACCTGCTATTATTTATGGATCTATAGGTAAGGTAACAAGTCCATTTGTTATCTTTGATCCTGCTGTAAATAGTGTTATGAAAGCA
>NZ_JAKRWF010000234.1 GCF_022352215.1 Flavihumibacter cheonanensis | reverse complement strand
CCTGGCCGCTATAGACGCGCGCGACGTCAACCCCGGCCGCAACGGCCGTCTCGTGTGCCCCCCGCGCCCGCAGGAAGCCGCCCATGACCCGTGCCGCCCCCCGCCTGGTGATGAAATTCGGCGGCACCTCGGTCGCCGATCTCGACCGCATCCGCAACGCGGCCACCAAGGTGAAGCGCGAGGTCGAGCGCGGCTATGACGTGACCGTGGTCGTCTCGGCCATGGCGGGCGAGACCAACAAGCTGGTGGACTATGTCCGCGAGGCCGCGCGTCCCGCAG
>NZ_JAKRWF010000233.1 GCF_022352215.1 Flavihumibacter cheonanensis | reverse complement strand
GCCTTCTTCCGCCTGGAGATGCCCGCCGATCTGGTCGACGTCAACGTGCACCCGACGAAGCTGGAAGTGCGGTTTCAGGATGGGGGACGGATCTACAGCCAGCTGCTGTCTGCACTGCGGCAGAAGTTCCTCAGCACGGATCTGACGGCTCGCGTCAAGCCTGCGCCGCTGCCCGCCGACGCCGATCCGGCCGGGGCGCTCGATCCAACTCGCTCCGCTCAACACCGCGACGAACTGGTCCAATGGGCGCAAGGCCAGCTGGAAGGAAGACCGCCGCTG
>NZ_JAKRWF010000232.1 GCF_022352215.1 Flavihumibacter cheonanensis | reverse complement strand
CACCCTCGACGTTCACGGTGGCTGCCCGCGCAGCGGCGCCCAAGAGGACCAATGCACCTGTAAGAATCGCAACCATGTACTTCATCGAGGCATCCTCCAGTTCGATTACTTCAAAGTCGGGCCTGTTGTTGGAGTCCAGGCTTTAGCCTGTCTTCCGCAGCCTAAAGGCTGTACTCCAGCGGACAGTTCAAACCGGCCACGGCATACTGCAACGTCGGGCCGCCCACGGCGTTTGCCGGTCGTGAAGGTCCGGCCATCGCACTTCACAAACGCGCCGTC
>NZ_JAKRWF010000231.1 GCF_022352215.1 Flavihumibacter cheonanensis | reverse complement strand
ATACCGCCTGGGGGTAAAGAAAAATCTAAATTCCTAAACAACACTTTGTCGCCAAACGCCTTTTCAACATTATGCGCTTCAATGACCACATCACCCAACCGCGGGCCTGGTGGAATGAAAATTTCTATTTCTTCACGCCTTTTTTCCCCACCTTCAGTGAGCATTGTTTCATAGGCAGATATGCGCGCCTTACTCTTAGCGTGTCTGCCTTTGGGATTCATGCGCACCCATTCAAGCTCCCTGGCTAATGAGCGTTGGCGTTTAGACTCTGTTTTTTCC
>NZ_JAKRWF010000230.1 GCF_022352215.1 Flavihumibacter cheonanensis | reverse complement strand
GCCGATGGGTACCTGGTTCGAACAGGACGACCAGCTGGCCCAACGCCAGGCCGAACTCGACGAACTGCAGCGCGTCAACGGCCAGCTCGCCGGCGAAGTCGAACGGCTCGACACCGAGGCCGGCATCCGCGAGGCCGCACGCGAAGAGATCGGTTTCGTCGAGGAAGGCGACCAGCGTTCCACCATCCTGCCGCTCCCGCCCGTGCCCAGCGACCTCCCCGACGGCTGGCCCTACAACGTGGTCACCCAGATCCTCGCCGCACGCACGGCTGGGCCCGC
>NZ_JAKRWF010000229.1 GCF_022352215.1 Flavihumibacter cheonanensis | reverse complement strand
AGAAGGAAAGCGCCTACCACGTCGTCTATTGGGCCCTTCGGCGCATGGATGAGGATGCGGCCCGTGCGATCGTTGCGGACTTGGCGCAGCGCCACAATGTCGATGGCTCCCGCCTGGCTTCCGATTTGCTGATGACATGGGATGAACTGCGCGAGTTGGCGCAGGACCCGCTGGTCTCGTTCGGCGCCCATACGTGCGGTCACTATGCGCTCGCGAAGCTGCCGGAGGATCGCGCACGCGCGGAAATCTTTGAGAGTATCGCCCGCCTCGAAGAAGAAC
>NZ_JAKRWF010000228.1 GCF_022352215.1 Flavihumibacter cheonanensis | reverse complement strand
AACATTCGCGCTTTGCGGCGGGAACTGCGGCGCGAATTGAGAAGCGACGGTGAGCCCATCCGGGCGTAACAAGGCCAGAAACTCGCCTTCGGCGGCGAGCCGGAAGTTGGTGTGCAACGGCGCGCCGGGGATACGGCGGTCTTTGTTGGAGGCGAACACAACTAGGAACCGTCCCGGGGGCAGGTTCGTGTTCGGGAACCGCCATTGGGACGGGTTGCCGGCGTCGTCGGTCAGGCACCAACCGAGCAGGTTCACCAGGTTCGTGCCGGCATTATAGAG
>NZ_JAKRWF010000022.1 GCF_022352215.1 Flavihumibacter cheonanensis | reverse complement strand
CAACGGCCGGCAGCTTTGCGCAGTGCTGGTAATGAAACACTATTGCCGGATCCGCTGTTCATTTATTGATTACTGTTTCAATCTCTGTTCTTTTGATGAATCTGTACATAGCCTGAACTGCTGTACAGAAAGGAACTGCTGTTCATTGAACCGATGTCCCGCCAGCATTGCGCAAAACTGCGTGTTAGCGGTAGGTTGGTTGGGCTGATGCACCTGTCGTTTGGTCATTGGTAACTGCTCAGTATCTAGGTAGTGTACAGTAGCCAACCCAACCGGAGTTCGACGCCGGCTGGCCTCATTTGTTATTGGTGTCGGTGGAGGAACTATCAATTGCGCAAATGTTCGATTTACGCAGTTGATAGGTCCGGTTGCCCTGACTTTTTTACCTGGAGGTTCTTATTTATTGGTCCTGGCTCACCTCGGTCCAGCTTGCTAAGCCGTCCAGTTAGTGGCAAAGGATATAAGTGTTTATAAACGGATAATTTGTTTTTTTGCCACTAACTTCGGTCAAGCGCCGTCGCTCTCGACTCTGAAGGCGGCTTCAACTCTCGATCGCCTGCGCTTGACCTACAAAATCCTTCAGATTTTGTCCGGCTTAGCAAGCTGAAGCAATTGTTCCGGGCCAACTTAAAAGGACCTTTTGATTTAAAAGTTAGGGCAACCACCGACACCATAACACGTGTACAGCCGGCGTTGAATTACCGCTAACG
>NZ_JAKRWF010000227.1 GCF_022352215.1 Flavihumibacter cheonanensis | reverse complement strand
GTGGACGACCCGGTGCTGCGCGGCCCGGTGCCGACGCCGTACTACACGATGGCGATCGACGACTACCACCGTTGGCGGCGGGCGGCTTCGTGATCACCTCGTCGTCGGTTCAGTCCAGAAGCGACGTTCTCTTACCTCACTCCGCCAGCAGGAACATGCGCCGGTATGTGCCGCCGAAGTCGAAGCTCTTGAACACGCGGAATGCGACCGTGTTGGTCTGGCCGGGCTTGATCAGGCCCGTCACGTCGAACGCCTGCGCGTGGTCGTAGTCGATCCAGA
>NZ_JAKRWF010000226.1 GCF_022352215.1 Flavihumibacter cheonanensis | reverse complement strand
CGAGTCCGCCCCACGCGTTGAACCGCCAGTCAATGCCGCGCATCCCGCCGCGGTCGTTGACGACGAACGTGGGTCCCACGTCCCGCATCCAGGCGTCGTTGCTCGAGATCTCCACGACCCGCACCGCGGCCGGCAGCAGTCGGCGTGCGTTCGCGTATTGTCCGGCGGAAACGCCCACCGAGACCGGTTCGCTGCCGGCAATCGCGGTCGCCACGGCGACGAACGCCTGCTGGGCCGGCTTGCCGCCCAGGCGCCAGTTATCGGGCCGCTCGGGCCACA
>NZ_JAKRWF010000225.1 GCF_022352215.1 Flavihumibacter cheonanensis | reverse complement strand
CGCACCGGCGACGGCGGAAGGACGTGGTCGGTCGGCGCCGGGATGCGAGCCGACTTCTTCCCGCCCGAGCGCCAGTACGACCCGGTTGTCCAAGATGCCCACCGGGTGGTGCGATCGCCCGTCGATCCCGATGTGCTCTGGTGCCAGCACCACTGCGGCATCTACCGGTCCACCGACGACGGAGCCAACTGGACCGAGGTCGACGAGGCCGGCCCGTCCACCTTCGGCTTCGCCGTGGCCACCCACCCCCACGACGCCAACACCGCGTGGTTCGTACCC
>NZ_JAKRWF010000224.1 GCF_022352215.1 Flavihumibacter cheonanensis | reverse complement strand
CGTTTCGCACGGCTCTGGAAACAGGCACCGCCGGTCTGCACAGCTTCCCTTGACGGCCTTCCGGGGACATTCGATGGCGTACATATTGGCCGTGGGGCCGCCCACATCCGCGATGATCCCCTTGAAATCCGGATGCACCGCCATTTTCCGGGCCTCCGCGACAATGGAAGCCCGGCTTCGGGATGTCACCCGGCGCCCCTGATGAACGGCGATGGCGCAGAAATTACATTCCCCGTAGCATCCCCGGTGGGTGGTGATGGAAAACCGGATGGTCGAAAG
>NZ_JAKRWF010000223.1 GCF_022352215.1 Flavihumibacter cheonanensis | reverse complement strand
GGTCGGTGATCGACCCAGAGGACTTGAGATGGATCTGGCTCACCCACACCGACTTCGACCACATTGGCGCGCTCCATCAGCTGCTCGAGGAGAATCCGCGTATCCGCGTCATCACGACCTTCCTGGGCGTCGGCATCATGAGTCTGACCGCGCCCTTGCCCATGGAGCGTGTCTTCCTTGTTAATCCTGGACAAGACATCACCGTGGGCGACCGAACTCTCACCGCGGTGAAGCCTCCGGTGTTCGACAACCCTTCGACCACCGGGTTCTACGACCAGA
>NZ_JAKRWF010000222.1 GCF_022352215.1 Flavihumibacter cheonanensis | reverse complement strand
CGTTTGCGCTCCATGCTTTTATCCAAACTGCAGGACTTGCTGGGAGAAACGACAGCTGCGACCAGTGTGCCTGAGCTTATTGGTCTCGTGGAGGAGCTTGGGGCTGGTGTTCGAGCGAAAGCCCAGGATGATTTCCAGGCTGTTGGGCTAACTTTGAAAGCTTTCTATATCGAGAGTCTAAAACCTTCAGAGAAATCCGCAGAAGAGTTGCGAGCGATGGGTATGCTCGACATGGCAACCTACACCCAACTCCAGGCTGCGGATGCAATGCGGGATGCG
>NZ_JAKRWF010000221.1 GCF_022352215.1 Flavihumibacter cheonanensis | reverse complement strand
GAACATCTGGATATCGGGCCCGACCAGGTCGTCGCGCCATTCGCGCACCCAGGCCCACCAGCGCATTTTCAGGCTCCACCAGGCGATGGCCGCCGTGTTGAACTGTGCCGGGACCGGCGGCGGCATCTGGTCCGACACCGGGGCCACCTGGAAGCGGAAAGCGGGCGTGACGGTAAAGCCATAGGGCTGCGAGGCCCGGGTGAAGAAACGGTTGACGTCGTCGAAGGAATCCTCGTCGATGGACTGGGCGAAGCGGCGCGTCGCCTTCTGCGTGTCCGC
>NZ_JAKRWF010000220.1 GCF_022352215.1 Flavihumibacter cheonanensis | reverse complement strand
GTGACCGGATCCAGGGGCTTGGTCTGGCGGTCCTTTCGGGCATAGGCCAGGTAGGGCACGACGGCCGTCACGCGCGCCGCGCCATGTTCGCGCAGCGTGGCAATGAACAGCAGCAGGCGGCACAGCTTGTCGTGCGGGCTTTCGTGCGGCCCACCGTGCAGGCTGCTCACCACGTAGACGTCATCGCCCCGGGGGTCCACCAGGGGCCGCAGCTTGTGCTCGCCATCCTCGAAGCGGCGGTCCTCGTGCCGCGCCAGGGTTTCGTCGAGTGCTGCCGCC
>NZ_JAKRWF010000219.1 GCF_022352215.1 Flavihumibacter cheonanensis | reverse complement strand
CGAATACTTCAACGAGGCAACCGGCGGCGTTGGCTACTACTTGCGGCAGGACGGCACCATCGAATCGAAATACACCTATTCGTATTCTCCCAGCGAAAGAACCTACGTCGCCGACGGAGACGCGACCTTCTATCGGCCCGACGGCACCGTGGAGAAGATCGTCCGATTCCGCAACGGCGGCAAGGTAACCGAACCGTCCGGTGATGCGCCGGGACGTCGCGCGAATTGAATTGCTGGAACGAAACGTTCGGCTCTTGAGTAAAAGCCCAGGTCCATTCCG
>NZ_JAKRWF010000218.1 GCF_022352215.1 Flavihumibacter cheonanensis | reverse complement strand
GGGATTTTATCGTGGAGACCAGGATGCGGCACCTGTCCGTAAACTGGGTGGCCGCATTTCTCCAGCGTCATCCTTACGCCAAGCTGCTGGATGTCAGCGCTGCGCACGAACGCGAGGCCGGACTTTTCCCGCAGGGCCATCATGAGCCCTGGCTCACGTCGGACCCCAATCCGGAGTTTCTGGCGCACACGCTTCAGCACATCCAGTTCGATGACTATGTGCTGGTGATCTGCCGTTTCGGCATTCGCTCCCACGATGCGGCAACGCTGCTGGAATCTGC
>NZ_JAKRWF010000021.1 GCF_022352215.1 Flavihumibacter cheonanensis | reverse complement strand
CGTTACGCGCTACCTATCGTAAACCTTCTGTGCAACAGTCGCGACAAATTTGAAGCAGTTTAATATTCGGGACGACGCGAGGATGGACAGGTAGTGATTTTTAAAAATAGACATTCGGGATTTTTAAAGTATTGACGACGTGGTATGCAGAATAGGGAATAGTAATTATGAATCTAAATCTGTTTTCTAGGTTCGGCATTCCAGATCCAGGGAGCTAGTAAAATAGTAAGGTGGGCAACTTGCAATGCGACACATAATCAGGAATAGCAAAAACGACTTCTGCGATATTATACTCAGCTATTAGTCAAGCACCACACTATGAGAAAATGACCCTAATGATTAATAACGTTGGCTACAGAATAAACAGTGTCATTTCTTGTATAGGGTCACCGTTCCTCGACAACGATGGTCTAAAATAAAGGTAAAGAGGGTTACAAATAAAATAGCATAAGTAATTAAAACTGAGCTACAACGACGCGACGAACGGAGGTTTTAAAATTGCCAATCCGGACTTTTAAGAATAAAATGCCTATAAAAGCTATTGTTATCGAATGTATCGGCAGCGCGTAACAAGCAGTTTTGCACAATGCTGGCGGGACATCGGTTCAATGAACAGCAGTTCCTATCTGTACAGTAGTTCAGGCTATGTACAGATTCATCATAAGCTCAGAAAATATAACAGTAACAAATAAATGAACAGCGGTTCAGGCAATAGTGCTTCGTTACCAGCACTGC
>NZ_JAKRWF010000217.1 GCF_022352215.1 Flavihumibacter cheonanensis | reverse complement strand
GGCGGCACACTCATCGTGAGAGCGCCCGCGGGCTTCGAGTTCAACACCAACTCGGTGCCAAGCGTTTCTTTCGTGGCGGGCCGGAACATCACTGCGGCCACCATCGAGCTGACCAATCCCACCACGCTGCGAGTTACCCTGACCGTCTCTGGTTCCACGGCCACTGACACGCTGACCATTGGCGCGACGACACCGCTGCAGGTCCGGCCCACAGCGGTCACGCCGCTGGCCAGTGGCGACATCTATCGCCCAACCACGGGCGGTGGCACCGCGGTCATTG
>NZ_JAKRWF010000216.1 GCF_022352215.1 Flavihumibacter cheonanensis | reverse complement strand
CTGCAAAGCGGATCGAACCGCATTCTACGTGCAATGCGGCGGCGTGGGACCGTGGCAAGCTATCTTGCGACCATTAGCGCAGCGCGACGCGCTATTCCGGGACTTGTTCTGACCACGGACATCATCGTTGGTTTCCCGGGCGAGACCGACGCTGACTTTCAGGCATCGCTCGATTTGGTCAGGGAACTCAACTGTGCTCACGTCCACATCTTCCCCTTTTCGCCGCGGCCTGGCACGCCTGCCGCAACCCTCCCCCATCAGGTTCCGCCGCCTGTCAAGC
>NZ_JAKRWF010000215.1 GCF_022352215.1 Flavihumibacter cheonanensis | reverse complement strand
CTGCGATGACCGGCCGCGCTCCAGGCCTCGATCGCCGGATCGCACGACTTCGGGCGCGACTTGCCGTGCAGCCACACCGGCGCCATCCGGGCAAAAGCCTGCTCGGCCCGCCCGGTCTCGATCAGCGCCTGCAGGTGATGGCAGCGACGGTCGATGTCGGCGTCTTCACGGTAGAACGCCAGGTATTCCTTCCAGCGGCGCTGCGCAGCGAGTTGGTCGAGCCAGGCGGCGCGCAGCATGGCGGCCAGTGGCGTGTCATCGTTTCGTTTGAGAAAGGCCT
>NZ_JAKRWF010000214.1 GCF_022352215.1 Flavihumibacter cheonanensis | reverse complement strand
GTCGACACCGGTATTCTGCTGGCCGAGCTGCATAGCGTACTTCAGAAGAAAGATAAGGAAGCGGACTTTATTGAGTCACTCTCCATGAAAGGATTAATAGACCATATAATCGTAAACCATCATGCGTATGTCACTGAAGCCCTGCCCTTCCTTCTGAAAAAACTTCAGAAATTGTGCGACGTTCATGGTGATAATCATCCCGAATTGCACGAAGTACATGCCCTGTTTATTGATGCTGCTGCAAATTTAACTACGCATATGAAGAAGGAAGAAATGGTTC
>NZ_JAKRWF010000213.1 GCF_022352215.1 Flavihumibacter cheonanensis | reverse complement strand
CGTCAAATTTTGCTCCCAGGTCAGATCGAAGAAAGTACCCCCGGGCAGATCGCTCGCCGTCCCACCCAGGCCTTCTCCCTGCGCCGAGATCAGGTGCAGATCAGCCGCCACCGACCCCAGCCCCAATTGCAAGAACTGCCCCTGCGGCGCTTCCAGCACCGGGGATTCATACGATCCGTTCCAACGGGCATGGCCGCGCTCCGAACGGTCGTGGAATGACTCCCAGGGCAATTCAGCCGCCAGCCCATCCGGGTTACTGGCGATCACCCCAGTGGCATCC
>NZ_JAKRWF010000212.1 GCF_022352215.1 Flavihumibacter cheonanensis | reverse complement strand
GCTGGCCAAGGTCACCTGCCCGGTTCGGGCATCCACATGGGCGACCTGGGCGGTGATAAACATTTCCATGCCGGAGAGCTCCTCATAGAGCAGGTCGTTGGCCCGGCGCAGCAGGATGCCCGGTCGCGGGCCATGATCCTGGAGGGCCCGGACCAAGCTGCGCAGGATCATGGCGAACATGGCAGCGGGCAGACCCTTTCCCATGGCATCGCTGACGATCGCCAGCAGGGAACCGTCTCCCAGCGTCATCACGTCAAAAAAATCACCACCTACCTCGCGT
>NZ_JAKRWF010000211.1 GCF_022352215.1 Flavihumibacter cheonanensis | reverse complement strand
CTCGGCCCGGCTCCATACCTGGCGGCCGCACTCCTCGTCGCGGCCGAACGCAGCGACCCCTGACGGACAGAGCAGCGGGGCGAAGGCGCCCCGGACCGGCCGGGCCGAGGCGTGCAGCAACGCCGGCCCGTCCACGAAGAAATAGCCGATCCCATGGCGGGCCAGGACCTCGTCCAGCCCCGGGGCGAAGGCGCACTCCGGCAGCCAGAACCCGTGCGGTGGAGCGCCGAAGAGTCGGGCATGGTGCTCCACCGCCACGGCTACCTGAGCCTCGGCCGCC
>NZ_JAKRWF010000210.1 GCF_022352215.1 Flavihumibacter cheonanensis | reverse complement strand
TGGATGGCAGCCTGGAGGAGGCCGGCCGCAGCCTGGGCCACAGTCCCTGGAGCATCTTCCGCCGCGTCACCCTGCCCCACCTGCGTCCGTCCATCGCGGCCGGCGGCCTGTTGGTGGCGCTCTACACCCTGAGCGACTTCGGCGCGGTCTCGCTGCTGCGCGCCAACGTCTTCACCCAGGCCATCTACACCCAGTATCGCTCCAGCTTCGATCGCAGCTACGCTGCGCTGTTGTCGCTGGCGCTGGTGGCGGCCACGCTGGCGATCCTGTGGGCCGAGCA
>NZ_JAKRWF010000209.1 GCF_022352215.1 Flavihumibacter cheonanensis | reverse complement strand
GTCGCCCGCCAGCTTCAGGTCCGCTGTCTTGGTGTCCCGCGAGACGCTCCAGGCCTCTGCGTCACCGTCCAGGAGGCGGGCCTCCTTGAGGTCACTGATCTTGAAGAACTCCTTCTCAAGCCAGCGGGTCGGATCCGGGTCCACCGAACTGAACGAGTCGCTGACGAGCACGACCCGGTTGCCCTCCGGGAGCAACAGGTAACGGCCGTCCGGCCATGACCCGCCGCCCCCCATCATACCCATCATGGGGTTGGCGCCCTCGCCCTCACTCTTCCGGGTG
>NZ_JAKRWF010000208.1 GCF_022352215.1 Flavihumibacter cheonanensis | reverse complement strand
GGGAGACCCACGAGTCACGGGGGTTCTACGTGGACGTCACCGGCCAGACCGGCGGGCTGAAGGCACACGTCGACTACTGGCGGGCCAGGCAGGGCGTGCTGGGCTGGTCCTCCCCCGAAGAGCCAGACATGGTCGCGGATCCGACCGAGGTCCTCACCGCGTCGCTGGACTACCAGCGCGCCCTCGGCTCGTTCAAGCTCGGCGCCACGCTCAGCTACCAGCGGCCGCGCATGCGCTCCTGGGGATTTGGCCTGGAGGGCCCAGACGGGGAGTGGGGCGA
>NZ_JAKRWF010000020.1 GCF_022352215.1 Flavihumibacter cheonanensis | reverse complement strand
TGTACAGCAGTTCAGGCTATGTACAGATTCATCAAAAGAACAGAGATTGAAACAGTAATCAATAAATGAACAGCGGATCCGGCAATAGTGTTTCATTACCAGCACTGCGCAAAGCTGCCGGCCGTTGTAGGCAAGGCAGCAAAGACACTCTCACAGAATGAACATCCAAGATATTTTTAGCATCAGGGACACTTACGTTTTTGTCGTGACAAATGACAGTTCAGCTGACGAATTAAGCTGGGAGGTTGAGCCAACGAACCAAGATCTGATACCCAACGTAGAAGGAATTTACTTTGTAGCTGCTAAAAAAGTATATACCGACAAAACGGTAGACTGCTTTTTGGGTGTCATGACACCTGAAAGGATTGCCGAAACTGTAATAAAACTTGTCGACGATAAAGTATTTGCGGAAAGTATTTATGACCAAAAGACTGCTGTCATACCTGCGGTAGCTTCTAAGTGCTTCGGTGACTATAACCTCTACTATGCAAAAGAAAATCCACAAATCGGAATCGACGTTTTAAGAACTGCCTTGGCGACACATTCAACTGTTGCGACTATTGCTGAAGATTTGGGATATATTTTACGAGACGAAAATAGACTTGAAGAAGCATTGGAAGCCTTTCATCATGCTGAGAAGGTCGGGGCGTCTTCAGAATACGTTTATCTGGAGCTATCAAAACTTTACAAGCAGCTTGGTGACACAGACAAAGAAAAGGAGTATGAGAAGTTGTTCGCGAACAGCTAACATGCTGAAGCCCTGCCTACAACATAAGTATCCTATGTATATAGGCCTTTAGAGGGAGTGAAAAAATATCAACTTTTTTCTTTTGAAAGCAAAGGATAGCCAGAAGGGAAATTCCAACCACCCTTCGCCTTCAGAAGTGTGTTTTTTTCCTTACTAC
>NZ_JAKRWF010000207.1 GCF_022352215.1 Flavihumibacter cheonanensis | reverse complement strand
CCTGTCTTGCGCTGGTCACGACGGTCGGTTGCAGGCCCCAATGCGTGAGCACTCCTTGCAGCGCACGCAAGTTGGTGAGATTATCGTCCACCGCCAGGACCGGCAGTCCGCGCAGACGCGTGATTTCCGCCGGCAGCCGCCGTTGCACCGGTCCGGAGGACAAGCCGAAGCGAGCCACAACGTGGAAAGTGCTCCCGCTTCCCAACTCGCTTTCCACCCAGATCCGCCCGTCCATCCGTTGCACCAACTGCGCCGAGATCGCCAGCCCCAGCCCCGTGCC
>NZ_JAKRWF010000206.1 GCF_022352215.1 Flavihumibacter cheonanensis | reverse complement strand
ACGAGGACCGCGACAGCGAATCGCCCACCCTGCGGAGAGTCGACTCCCCTCGACGGGTGGTTGCTGTTCCCGACCGGGTTACCTCTGCTGGAGTAGGGCGTGGCGCGGCCTGACGCGCATCAAGGATGCAGCGCGCGGTGCCTTCTAGCGTGGCGCATCGATCCAGACCGCCGACCGCCATGCCGATTGCCCTGTTGATCCTTCCGTCGCTCGCCGCCGTCCTGCTCGCGGCGCACTTCTACCGTGCCGGCCAGCTCGCGCTGGCCGCACTGTCCGTCGG
>NZ_JAKRWF010000205.1 GCF_022352215.1 Flavihumibacter cheonanensis | reverse complement strand
GCCGGTCACGCGCATCTTGGCGGCGTTAACCACGACAATGTAATCACCAGTGTCGACGTGGGGCGTGTAAATGGCCTTGTGCTTGCCGCGCAGACGGCGGGCAATCTCGGACGCCAGGCGCCCCAGGACCAGATTATCGGCGTCAATCACGAACCAGTCGTGTTTGACTTCATGCGATTTAGCGGAAAAGGTTTTCATATCCAACCTCTGCACAGAGGGGTTTCTCGGAAAGCCGCGCATTTTAACCGCGCATACGAGGCAAGTCAAACAGTCCGAAATC
>NZ_JAKRWF010000204.1 GCF_022352215.1 Flavihumibacter cheonanensis | reverse complement strand
CTGGTACCGCGTCGGACCGCTGGCGCGCGTCAACACCGCCGACTTCATCGATACGCCCGAGGCGGAAGAAGAACGCAAGGCCTTCATGAAGCTCACGAACGGCAAACCCAACAACCTGACCATGGCGTACCACTGGACACGCATGATTGAGCTGCTGCACTCCGCGGAAAAGATCCGCGACCTGCTCAACGATCCGGACCTCCAGGGGACCGACCTCGTCGTCAAAGGCGAGCGGCGCGACGAATGCGTCGGGCTGATCGAGGCGCCCCGCGGCACGCTG
>NZ_JAKRWF010000203.1 GCF_022352215.1 Flavihumibacter cheonanensis | reverse complement strand
CCGCGGGGGTATAGACGACCGGGATGCCAAGTGCGCTGGCGGCAGCCGAATCGACCGAATCATGCCCGACGCCGTGCCGTCCGACCACGCGCAGGCACGGCGCGGCTTCCAGGATCGGACGGGTGATTTTGGTGTTGCGCACCACCAGCGCGTCGCAGCCGCCGATGATGGACAGGATTCCGTCGCCGTTCTGCGGGTTGGGGAAGATCAGCTCGCCCGCCGCGGACAGGATCGCCTCACCGGCCGGGTGGATGTGTTCAACGACCAGAATTTTGTGCAT
>NZ_JAKRWF010000202.1 GCF_022352215.1 Flavihumibacter cheonanensis | reverse complement strand
GTGACAGGTATGGGGTGGGGGGGAAACCCACGACCAGTGCAACAGAGAGCAAACCGCCGATGGCCCGCGCAAGCGGGATCAGGTAAGGGTGAAAGGGTGCGGTAAGAGCGCACCGCGCGGCTGGTAACAGTCCGTGGCACGGTAAACTCCACCCGGAGCAAGGCCAAATAGGGGTTCATAAGGTACGGCCCGTACTGAACCCGGGTAGGCTGCTTGAGCCAGTGAGCGATTGCTGGCCTAGATGAATGACTGTCCACGACAGAACCCGGCAGATCGGAAG
>NZ_JAKRWF010000201.1 GCF_022352215.1 Flavihumibacter cheonanensis | reverse complement strand
GTCTGGAGGTGCCGGGTGTGGACCTGCGGGTGGTGGATGCCGACGGTCGTGACGTCCCCCGGGACGGCCAGCGCATCGGAGAGATCATCGTGCGCGGGGACAATGTGATGAAGGGTTACTGGAAGCTTCCGGAGGAGACCGCCAAGGCCATTCGCAACGGCTATTTCCACACGGGGGACCTGGCCACCGTGGATGCCGAGGGCTATGTCCTGATCGTCGACCGGGCCAAGGACATCATCATCAGCGGGGGTGAGAACATCTCTTCGGTGGAGGGGGAAAAC
>NZ_JAKRWF010000200.1 GCF_022352215.1 Flavihumibacter cheonanensis | reverse complement strand
CTCACCATCTCCCACAGGGTGTCCTTGACCTTGGCCACCGGCGCGAAATCGGGGTCCTTGTCGCGCGAGATGTAGCTCTGACAGGACTCGGCGCAGAGCCCGCAGTGGACGCAGGTGTCGAGGTACACCTGCAGCCGGGCCGCCGCCTCCTCGGTCAGCACGCGGTTGATGGTCCGCTCGATCCGCTCGGGCGTCAGCTTGGCGATGTTGTCGTCGACCCCGGCGTCGATGACCTTCATGTCCTCGAGATCAGCCATGGTGTGTGTCCCCCGTCGCGTGCA
>NZ_JAKRWF010000199.1 GCF_022352215.1 Flavihumibacter cheonanensis | reverse complement strand
GGCGACGAGGCCGATGCGCTGCCGGGCGCCTTTGCCGAGTTGGTCGGCCACGAGCAGACCCGCGCCCACGCCCACGGCCATTTCCGCGGCGGCGGCGAGGGAGGTGCCCGAAAGATTCTGGGAAAGCCGGTCGAAGAGGGGTGCCATAACGGGCCATTGATACTCCACCCGGCGGCCCGTGGCAACCGCAACCGCCGCCGTCGCCGCAGATTTTCCACGCGCGAGGTTGCGCCGTGCGCGGCAAAGTCGTCTCATGGCGGGGTGAAGCCCGATCTCTACGT
>NZ_JAKRWF010000198.1 GCF_022352215.1 Flavihumibacter cheonanensis | reverse complement strand
TATTCACCTGCAATTACCGATTTTAACATAATGGTGCGAGAAACAAGCTACATGTTTATCACCGGGCCGAAGGTCGTACAGTCGGTTACGGGAGAGGACGTGACCGTTGAGCAGCTGGGCGGTGCTGATATCCATAATACAAGGTCAGGGGTCGCGCACTTTGCCGCGAACAGCGATAAAGAGGCAATTGATATTATCAAAAAGCTTATATCCTACTTTCCGCAGAACAACATGGAGGATCCGCCGCTGGTTGAATGCACCGATCCTGCAGAGCGGGAGAT
>NZ_JAKRWF010000001.1 GCF_022352215.1 Flavihumibacter cheonanensis | reverse complement strand
GTAACGTGAAACGGCAACGCACAACCGAAGCACCACCCACCATCCTGGTTGCAACGTAGCTGCCTGCTTTGTTCAACTACCCTCTTCCCGAGCTCCCTCTTCCTTTACTCCCTCTTCCATGCTTCCCAAGACAACGTTTATTCAGTTTAAATGGTCAGATAGAAAAAACCTTCTATGAAGCTTCTGACCTTTTGTGCTATTCCAATGCTTTTCCTTATTGCCTGCTCAAAAAACAACAACGATGACCCTTCTAACACTATTTCAGGCAGGTATGCAGGCACGTTCAAACGTTACAATACGAGCATTGATAAAACAGCCCGGGTTTCCATCGATTTTAATAAAGAGTATTGGAGCGGCTCAAGTGAATTGGCGACCTATCCCGCTTTAAATACAGGAACTTTTAGCTTAGCAAATAACAATGAAACCATTAGTTTCAAAAACAAGGCTGGCTGGACAGCAGATTTCGACTGGACCTTTATTCTGGACGGCAACTTTATACTTCACAAAAACAACGACAGCCTCGTCTTTACTAAAAGTTACGGCAACGGAGCAGTGGATGTTTATAAACTGGCAAAAGAAAAATAACCGATCATTCTTATATGAATATAGACAAAAAATGGCCTGGCTACTGCCAGGCCATTAGCTTTATTGACTTGTTTGCCTTGATTAATAATCACGACCACCACCGCCATAGCCACCACGGCTTCCACCGCCGTAGCCACCGCCACCACGGTTACCGCCGCCGCCATAGCCGCCACCGCCACGGTTGCCACCGCCACCGTAACCACCACGGCCGCCACCGCCGCCGAAGCTTTTCTTCTTGAATCCGCCACCGCCGCCAGAACCACCTTCACGGGGTTGTGACTCATTAACTACAATACTACGGCCCATAACTTCTGTACCGTGTAATGCAGTGATTGCAGCGTTTCCAGCTTCTGCATCGCTCATTTCAACAAATCCAAATCCCTTTGAACGGTTGTTGTTGAATTTGTCTGTAACGATTTTGGCAGAAACAACTTCTCCGTAAGGAGCAAACATTTCTAAAAGATCCTGCTCAGTTAAATCCCAACTGAGGTTGCCAACGTAAATGTTCATTTTCTAAATTTTTTGAACGAGTGAATAAAACCATAATGAAGCACAGTGTTGCAAAAAAGCCAGAAAATCATTTACTTGGAAACGCTCTGGGAAGTCTGAAACTGTAAAGATCATTAAGGAACCAAAACGAAGGTAATAAAATTGTGGAAAAACATACAAAATATCTAAATATAAAAAAAGGCGATTTCTTCGGTTTAATCCGTCGAATCGCCTTTTTTCAGCTATTTGGGAGTGTATTATTCTGCAACTACCTCAAAATCAAGCTCAGTTGTGATTCCGTTTCCGAAATCTACACTGGCTTTGTATTGACCCAGTTCCTTCACTTCATCCGGGAGGGAAATTTTCCGACGGTCAATTTCATATCCTTTCTGCTCGCGAATAGCACGTGAAATCTGCAGGGCTGTAATGCTTCCGAAGATCTTGCCACTTGTACCAGTCTTGGCGCCTAATTTAATAGCACCTTCCTGCAGTTTGGCAATTACCTGGTTGATTTCAGCCAACATTTTCTCTTCCTTCTTCTTCTTAACTTTCAGCTTTTCATTCAGCTGTTTCAGGTTGGAAGGGGAAGCCTCTACCGCGAATTTCTGTGGTATCAGGTAATTCCGGGCATATCCGTTCTTCACTGTTACCAGTTCGTTCGCACCACCCAGGTTATCTACATCCTGAATTAAAATTACTTGCATTTTGTTCTTTTTTAGTACCCCAAAGAGCCCAATCAAATCTGTTTAAATCTGATTCAGACTGTCTCCGGTTTCGCTGAAGCCAAAACGGATTAGGGATTGGTTACTAGATATTGTTTTGCTTATTTCAGCAAATCTGTTACATAAGGAAGAATAGCCATCTGACGCGCTTTTTTAACTGCCTCAGAAACTTTCCGCTGGAATTTCAGACTGTTTCCGGTAATACGGCGAGGTAACATTTTACCCTGCTCATTTAGAAACTTTTTCAGGAATTCAGCATCCTTGTAATCCACGTATTTAATACCGTACTTCTTGAAACGGCAGAATTTCTTTGCACGCTTCTCGGTCTTAATCGCGGTCAGGTATTTGATTTCATTCTTTGCCATGATTAAGCCTCCACTTTTTCAGTTCCGGTTGGTACGCCACTTCTCTTTTTATTATTATACTCAACGGCGTATTTGTCGAGTACAGTAAACATGTGACGAAGAACGTTGTCGTCACGCAACAGCTGAATCTTCAGCTTCTCATTGAAGTCGGATGGCGCCTTGTACTCCATTACCCAGTATAAACCAGTGGTTTTTTTCTGGATAGGATACGCCAGTGATTTTAATCCCCAGGGATTGGAATTTACCAACTCGCCACCGTTTGAGGTAACCAGGTCGATAAATTTCTTCTGAGCAGCTTTGTAGTCTTCCTCACTCAGAACAGGGGTAAAAATCACCATCAATTCGTAATTGTTCATGATCCCTGATTTGTTAAATAAAAAAATTAATTGGGCTGCAAAGGTAAGAGCTTTCTGTCATATGACCATAAATAGACTGGTCTTTTTACTAGAATGGATAACCTATGGCTATGTTCAGGATCATATTTTCCCGCCTCCAGGCAGGGTTACCTAATTCAACCTGGTTAAGCACCCATTTTTCCCCATCCGGAAGCCAGGGTTTCCGGAGCGGAATCGCAAGGTCTGCCCTTATTACCAGGATGGAAGCGTCAATCCGAAGGCCAACTCCGGCCCCTACTGCCACATCTTTCATAAACCTGCTTCCGGACCAGGCTGCACCTGGCTTCTCAGGATTCTCCCGCTGCAGCCAGATATTGCCCGCATCCGCAAATATCGCTCCCTTTAGCACACTGAATAATTTGAAACGCCACTCTGTATTGAATTCCAGCTTGATATCACCTGCCTCACTGGCTGCAAAGGTACTTGTCTCGGAACGATAAGACCCCGGTCCCAGAGTCCTGGCCCGAAAAGCCCTTAAACTATTACTACCTCCGGTCATATACTGCTTCACAAAAGGGAGTGTAGTGTTATTTCCATAAGAAAAACCAGCCCCAGCCAGCAATCGGTTTACCCATTGACTCTCTTTTCCCAGTTTCCAATAATGCCGGATCTCTCCGGTTACACGCGAATATTGTGCAAATGGCTGATAGCCGATGTTTTTTTGCCCCTGGCTATTTGCCGGAATGATTAGTCCGAGTAAATTTCCCGCAACATCCAGATTGCCCTGCAAAAACAGACTATGAATCCTTTTTTTGTTGACGTTATTGTAAGTGATGGTATAATTACTTCCGATTATAAACTGCTTATCTATTGACTGTCTCAATGCTGGATCATTGTCCAGTATTTCCTGAAACTCGGGTGATATCCTGGAAGGCAAAACATAGGAAATCGACACCGGTACTAGCAAATGATCCGTCAATAGCCCTGTTTTCCATTGGTAAGCCTGCTGAATCGTGAAGGAATTCAGGTTGTATAACCCGGGCCTGCTCAGCAATTCATAGCCGGCGCTTAACCTGGTTCGCGGAATAAAAGCATTACTGGTCTGGATCTTCCAAAAGGGAACGATTATTCCGGGAAGATTAAATGCAACTTCACCTGTTAAGCTATATCCCCTGGTATTTGCCTGATCCACCCGGTTACCTCCAACCTGCCATTCAAACCCTCCTGCAAGTTTTACTTCCAGCCGGTTGGCTCTTTTCAGCCAGTTTCTGTTCAGGGATGTAATCGTGATCTGTGAACCTACAAAGTTGTTGGACTTACTATTACCGTTCAATTCAACCTGCAAACTTCTTCTTGGAGTAGGTGTCATGAAAAAGCGGGCATTCAGCCGATTGCTGTCTGCAACCTCCATTTCTGTTTTTACAAATTTATAAGTACCAAGGCTCATCAATCGTTCAAGTGTTCGTTCATGGGCCCGGAACCGGTAAAGACTATCCTCTTTCAATAACACATACCGGCTGAATATTTTTGGAAGAAACAGGTTGTGAATATCTTTAACCCGGTAGGGACCAAGGTCTTCTGCTTCTTTATTTCGAACCAGGCTGTCTTCCGATAGATTATAAGTTGGAAAGAGTGTGATGCTTCCCATCCGATAGGCAGATTTCACATTTGCCGGAATAGAATCCTTCAACCTGACATACAATACTACTTCACCGTTGTAATTGCTGTCAACCTCTACCAGGAGATGATCCGGATTGAAATAATAAAACCCCCGCTGGCGAACATAATTGCCGATTCTTTCCCTTTCATTCTTGATTTGCTCCAAATTGTAAAACCGCCCTGGAATTAATCTGCTATTATCAGTACTTCTTTGTATCTGCTTTCCGAGCCTTGAACTATCCAGTTCCATTTTTACTTCCCTTATTCTGTACCTAGTGCCGGCAGTAACGGCATACTCGATTTTTGCTTTCTTTTTACCGATTGGTTTGGTTTCATAACCGGTGGATGCCTGCAAAAAGCCAAGGTCTTCCATATGACTTGTCAATACATCAGCAGAATAGGAGGGCTTCGCTTTACTTAACAGTACCGGAGCTTCCCCCCATTTATTTCTTAATAAGTGGTTGAGCCCTTTCCCGGTCGGCTTATTCCCCAAATTATACAGCCATAACCGAACCGGCATTCCCAAAAATTTGCGATTTGGACTTGGCCGGCTTAAGGCAACCAACGCCTCTCCCAACTCCTTATGCCGACCAGGTTTTTTTTCCTCCCACGTAACTTCCGCACCAAGATAGAGCCGGTCACCTTCCGGCACGGTACGGGTTGTACTGCATCCTGTTGAAAACCAAAAGCACAGGAGCAGCCAGATGATCCATTTATTTTTCTGAATTGCGTGCATTCTCCTGCTGCTTTTTTGCTTTTTCAAATATCTGTCTGAAATGATCGAAGTCCATGACCAGTATAAACGATACTCCTGTTTCAATGATCTGTCCAAGTAATATGGCATCTGTCTGATTTCGCTGGTATGCTCTGATCCGATATCGGCCATCTCTGCTTAACTTGTATTCGATCAGTACATCCCCAATTAGTTGTGCACCATTCGTGGGTGCATTTCCCAACAAGCCTATATTTGAACCAACGGATACGGTTAACCGATTATTGAACAGCGATTTGCTGGCTCCTACACTCAGTACAGTGGATTCCTGGCGACTTCCACTCATATAATCCTCCCTGGTTTCCAGATCAAAATTCAAATCGATTCCACTAATAAGGGATCCGGCCAATGTATTCAGTTGCTGCGAAAGAATCTTACTTACGCTCTGTTTCGCTGCCAGGCCGATACCTCCGCCACTTCTGTTCTCCAGACTTTCAAGAGGGTTTTCCGATAGGAAAGTTTGTAATACCAGCAATGCCATCACCTGCTTGGTAAGTTCAGATTCGTTGTTGTTGATCTGTTTAAGTCGCGTATATACGGCACCGTTAAAGAAGTTTCGGTCTTTTTCCGGCATATCCAGCTCAAAACTGATATCCGGTTGCATCAGCTCATCTCTAATATTCATGTAAACATCCACTGGCACTTTTTGTCTGAGTCTTGTCAGTTCTGTCCTGGACCCACTGCTTTGGTCCCGGATCAGATCTATTGCTGGGGCATCTACCTGGTATTTTGCACGAATATTGACTGCAGCTTCAAGCGGATCACCATTCCAGGTTATAGTACTTCCTTTTTCAATGCCAAAACTACGTTTGATTAACTGGTTGAGTGACATTTCATATTTGCCACTTTCAATTTCATATACACCGGTAATGCCTATTCGATTTCCCTGTTCAATCTTTACATTCAAACTGGCACTCCCTTTTACCTCTAGAAAATCTCCATTGTAAGGATCTATTACAATAGTGAGCGTGGATGCTGGCGTCAATTCTATATCTCCTGAAAACTCAATCCCGCTAAATTGAGTGGCCGGACTTTTTTTCTTTACGGTTTGGATAAGCAATGTTGAATCAGGCGGATTTTGACGGTTTACAAATTCGATAACACCTTCCCGGTTGGCAATACCAGGTTCCTCATCCGGCACAACAAATCCGATCGCAGATTTATCTACCAGTTTCAATTGCATGTCAACTTTGGGTAGTGACAGATCACCTTTGATAGCAATGGTACTGTTGATTCTGGCAGGTCCCCATATCATTTGCTCCTCTGAATTTTTTGGCCCCAATACCAAAAAATTTCGGGCATCTACTCCCAGGTCAAAGCCTGGATTGAGCAGGTTTTCCAATCGGACGGTACCATCCATTATCGCTTTCCCTCCTGTTGTATCGGTAAGTGTGAATTGGTTCAATAAAAGTTTACGGTTGGTAAATCGCAGCTCCTGTTGATCCATCTCTAAGGGATTATTAAGGTAAGAAACGCGTAATTTTCCTTTGTGAAACACCAGTGATCCATTGATATCCGGATTGGTGAGTTCACCACTAATATCCAGATTGCCTGTAATGGCACCACTCATATTGGTGGTTGCACCAGCAGTGAATGGTTCTGCACTTGCCAATTGTAAACTATCAAATCTAATGGTAGCATTAATACGATCAGCATAACTACCTTCCATTTTTACCTTGTTTCCATATCCTTCCAAGGTGGCAAGTACGCCTATGCTGGCACCTTCTTTTGTTAACTCAGTAACTACGTTACCAACGGGTTTTCCGAACAGCCGAAGACTATCCACTGATACAGTTCCGGTGATGGAGGAATCTGTAACAGTTTGATTTAATCGTAATCTGGCATTTATCGTTCCCTCAGCCAGTGTTGTGTCTTTGGAGATGAAAGCACTGATCGTTCGCGCTTCAAAATCCTTGATCAATAACTGATAAGCTGTGTTTTTAAAACTGTCCAGGCGGATGTGATCCAGCTTAACCGATTGACTGTCTGACCGGATTTCAAATGCTGCGTCCCATAATTCCCCTTTCCTGAAAACGATGGCTGAGTCAGCAACTGTTGTAAATCTCTCTTTGTTTAATATTATTTCCGAATCCAAACCAAGATTCCAGTTACTCAGCGATGGCCCCTGCCAATTTCCACCAACCCGATAGGATGGCTTTTTTTCGGCATCATCTACTGCCAATAACCAGTTGATGTTTCCGGGTTGCCCTTTTGCTGTTACGGCCATGTTATAGACCGGAAAAGCAGGATGTTCTATTTGTGCAACCTGGATGGAGGTATTAATTGTATCCTCATCAAAAAGTAATTTCAGCCTGAAACTATCAACAATCGCTGTGGTATACCTGAATTGCGGATGGGCAGCTTCCAGATAAAGCAAGCTGCTATCTGTGTTTATACTACCTTCCAGCGTCAAGGGTTGCCTGATTTGCAGGTCAGGCAGGAACTTTTCCATAGAGCGGGGCAGGATCAGCGATGCAGCAAGTCGGGCGGATTGGGATGCAATGGAATCGGTTTTTGCTATAATTAAACTGTCAGCTGGATTTAACTGTCTTTCGATGATATTGCTGACAGCAGCGGCAAGTTGTGTATAGTCATAGTTCCCATCCAGGGTTATATATCCAATTGGGCCTTCCACTTTTATATGCTGACTATCCAACGCTGCACGGGCAAGGATGGCAAGGCTGTCAAGCTGTATCAGATCCTGTTCATTCGCATATTGAACATGATGAACAAATACAGTTCCATCCAACTTGCGGGGTCTTGTGTCTTTCAAATCCAGATCGATCTCGCCCTTCACAATAAACGGACTAGTACTTAATCCAACTGCCTGTAAATCGGCGCGATTAATAGTTAGTTTGCCATTCAGGGAAGGATATCCATCGGTGAGCACTCCAGCCAGTTCAACCTGGGTTTGCAGATTCGTATCCAGGCTGTTTATAAAAGCGGTATACTGTTGTTGATTCAAACTGCCGGTTATATCAATCTGTTGGTAGTTGTACCCTTTAATAGTTGCTTCCTGAATCCGGACAGCAGCTTCACTGTTCATGGTTTCCGGATCAAATCCCTGGCCCTTAACTTTTCCGGATGCTACAATCAACCCAAGTGTTGTATCCCGAATCCATTGGCCAACATTCATATTGAGTTCCTGAAGATCCAGCTCATAGCGGGCAGTGGATCTGTTTTTGATCCCGTTTACCTGACCCTGAAATCGAATCAACCCAAAACTTGAATTCAGTGTAAGGGCAGCATTCGCATTATTCATGTTTCCTGAAAGCCTTCCGCGCAAATCAATTCGATCCGGTAATTCAAGGTTAGGAGGAAGCAGGCTTTCAGAGATCCAGGAACTGATAGCTGATTTTCCGGTCTCAATCGAAAGACTCGAGAGTTCTGCACCAAATTTATCCGGAACAGTAAGTGAGCGAACTATCCCGGTAAGATGAATATCGTTGCCCGCATTATCCTGCAAATGAAAAGCCTGAAGACGGAGTGCAGATAAATTACCGGATACCTGGCCGTTGAGCCGTAGTTCCTTATCCCACCACTTTCTAAAATTAGTATCCTGTTTCAGTTCCGGAACAAAGAACAATACTTCTTTGAGTGAAAGCCTGGACGCAGCAAGTTGTGCCTGAATACCGATTTGGTCTGTTATAATTTCCCCTTGTTGGTTGGAAGGGAAATAGAGTTCAATGGAATTGGATAACTGGCTCGTGGCAGTTTTGATGGAATAATCACTTAGGGATAGCCGTTGGTTTTCGTAGGCAATTTTTCCGGAAGCCTGCTTAAGCCTGAAACCAGATCTTTCTTTTGCTGATAATTTGTCAAGTTCAGCTGTTAATTTATTCCCTTTCCAGTTGATGCTGGTTATAGTGGTTTGTATATCAGAAAGTCCGAGGTAATTGAAATCGATGGAGTAGGAGTAGGGACTTCTTTTCTCTACCAGATTTTGCATGCCAAATGCACCACCGTTCAGATCAATAGATTGCAGATTTACTACCAGGGGCTGGGATTCTTCAGTTATTTCCTCCAAAGTCTCAAGCCCTTTTTGCCGGATGAGATATCCTTTGGGTGATTTCAGTATAATATTTCCAGAGAGGTATTTATTAGCTCCCACATTTGCATTCAACAACTCGATCCTGCCCTGCTCCAGTTGCCAGCCGGTATGGATGCCACTGCCTTCATCCCGGTAGGCAAAACAGATGTCATCCAGTTGAATAAGTTTCCCCTTTATCAATAATGAAAGGGTATTGTTTGCAATTGAATCATCAGGTTTTTCAACCGGATCTTTTCTCCGGTACTCTTGTGTATAAAAGCCATTCAACCCGGTGATGCGTAAATCATTGAAATCATAGCTCCCACCTGCAACATCCGTTTCTTTAAATCGCCAGCTCAGGTTTTTCAAAACAAGAGCTGATTGCATTCCTGAAGTTTGATCATCATACTGGAGCCTGATATTGTTGAATTCTATCCTTCCCAGGGAAATTTTCCAGGCCTTGCCAGTCGTTTGTTCTTCCTGGGTGGTATCCTTTCCGGCAGGCTGAAATCCGTCCAACAAAAATTGGTAATTGAGTTGATTATTGCTGCCTGTATAAACCCTGGCAGTAAGCTCTTTCCATTTCAATTCATGAACTACTACCGTATTTGAAAAAAGCGGGAGCAGTGCAAAATGGACGGAGAGGTCGCCGCTGTGTAAAAGCAATTTGTTTTCCTGATCAAATACGGTCAGGCCTTCTACAGACACCCGGTTAAATCCGTCGAGCCGTAATCGTTGAAGCTCCACCCGGGTCTGAAATTGATCTTCCAGGATTGATTTGGCTTTCCGGGTCAGGAACTGCTGGCCCCAATCTGACTGAATAAAAAGCAGCAGTGATAAAACCAATAACAGCAACGCCAAAAGGACCCGCATAAGAATGCGAAGCCAGCGTGGGCTGCGTTTGGGATAAAGTCGAATCACTTTCAATGGGTTCTGCCTGGTTGTACTTAAAAAACCATACCGAAGCTACTTAGAAAAGGCCTTCAGGCTGACAGGTAGTACAGCAATTCTGCCAAATTTGCTGATTCTGGTGCTAAATAGCGCCATGGCACCCGATTTGAGCAGGGGCTTCCTGAAACCAATGTAAATAATCAATATGCAAAAAGGTAATATCAGGGTACAAACGGAGAACATTTTCCCCATTATCAAGAAGTTTTTATATAGTGAACATGATATTTTTTTGCGGGAGTTGATCAGTAACGCAGTGGATGCCACCCAGAAATTAAAGACTTTGTCGTCTATTGGGGAAGCCAAGGGGGAATTGGGCGATCTGTCTGTTTCAGTGGCAATTGATAAGGATGCAAGGTCCCTAACCATTTCTGACAAGGGGGTAGGTATGACTGCCGAGGAAGTGGATAAATACATCAACCAGGTGGCATTTTCCGGTGCCGAAGAGTTTTTGAATAAATACAAGGGCCAGAATGAAAACAATATCATCGGGCATTTTGGGCTTGGCTTTTACTCCTCCTTCATGGTAAGTGACAAAGTCGAAATCCTCACGAAAAGTTTTAAAGAGGCTCCGGCGGTTCGATGGGAGTGTGATGGAAGTCCGGAGTATCAACTGGAAGAAGCTGCAAAAGAGGCAAGAGGTACAGACATCATTTTACACATCAATGAAGAAAGCCAGGAATTTCTGGAAGCAGACAGGATTAAAACTGTTTTAAAAAGATTCTGTCGTTTCCTGCCTGTTCCGATATTCTTTGAAGGGGAACAGATTAATAATCCGGTTCCGGCCTGGACCAGGAAGCCTTCTGAATTGACTACGGAGGATTATCAGTCCTTTTATAAGGAATTGTATCCCTTCAATGAGCCTCCCTTATTCTGGATCCATCTGAATGTGGATTATCCATTTAACCTCACCGGAATTCTTTATTTCCCGAAAATCAAGCAGAGTTATGAGATTCAGAAAGATAAAATTCAGCTCTACAGTAACCAGGTATTCGTTACGGATGAAGTTAAAGATATCGTACCGGAATTTCTGATGCTGCTGCAGGGAGTGATTGACAGTCCGGATATCCCATTAAACGTTAGCCGGAGTTATTTGCAGGGTGATCCCAATGTAAAGAAGATCAACAACCATATTACAAAAAAAGTAGCCGACAAGCTTGAGGAAATTTTCAAAACAGATCGGGCGGAATTTGAATCCAAATGGGAGAGCCTGGGATTGTTTGTGAAATATGGTATGATGACAGATGATAAGTTCCTGGAAAAGGCGGAGAAATTTCATATCATGCAGGATGCCCGTGAGTCTAAATTTTATACGCTTGAGGAATATAAAACTGCGGCTGCAACACTTCAGAAAAATAAAGAGGGGAAACTGGTGATATTATATGCAACTGACCCTGTGCAGCAGGATGCCTATATAAAAGCGGCTACTGATAAGGGGTATCTTGTTGTGAAACTGGAAACCATTGTGGATGCTGCCTTTATCAATCAGATGGAAATGAAATGGAGTGATGTACAGTTTACCCGGGTAGATGCTGACATTACCGATAACCTGATTGATAAACAGGAAGACAGTTCAACGGTATTAAGCAAAGAGCAGGAAGAACGTTTAAAGAAATTATTTGAGCAGCAGCCATCTGGTTTACATCTGACAGTAGAGGTGAAAGGACTGAGTCCGGAAACTGCACCAGTTCTGGCAACCCGACCTGAGTTTATGCGCAGGATGAAGGATATGTCTTCGATTAGCGGACCGATGGGAAGCTTCTACGCCAACATGCCGGATGAAGTAACACTAACTGTAAATGGTAACCACCCGATATACCAACAAATTCTTTCAGTAGGAGATGAACAGAAACAGGAAAAGCTAACAAGGAATCTGGCAGACCTGGCGCTGCTTTCACAGGGCTTGTTGAAAGGCAGCAACCTGACATCCTTTATTGAGCGAAGTGTGGATTTGATGAAACAATAAAATTCTAATCATTCCCTGCAGCCCGGACATCCATAATCCGGAGCTGCAGGTGTTTGGATCCGTTCCATTCATTTTCATCCAGGGTGAATACGATATCGACTGGCTGCTCATGTTGTAACAAAGAAAATTTATCAGCCATTCCGAAGCCGATACCATTAAAGAGGATATTATCCTGAACAACACAGAATTTAATGTGCTGGTCCTTAACAATTTTGGACCAGCCATTATCTTTTACAGCCCTTGCTATAAAAATGGGTCGGCTGTTATCCGGACCGAAGGGCTCCATCTGCCTGAGAATATTATAAAAAGCGGGTTTGAGATCTGCAAGTCGAACTTCTGCATCGATCACAATTTCCGGAACCAATTGTTCTTCCAGGATGGTAGCTGAAACGATAGCTTCAAATTTTTCCCGAAAAGCCGGTACTTGTTCGGGCAATAAGGTCATTCCAGCAGCCGCAAAATGACCGCCATATCCTATCAGGTGTTCTCTGCAGGCATGAATGGCCTCATACAGATTGAAGCCCGAAACAGATCGAGCGCTGCCAGCTACTATATCTCCACTTTGTGTTAGAACAATGGTAGGTCGGTAATAGCGGTCAATCAACCTGGACGCAACAATTCCTACAACGCCTTTGTGCCAGTGTGGTTGATATACGACAGTGGACTTTCTGGAAGCCTGCTCACTGTCTTTTTCAATCATATCAAGCGCCTCAACGGTTATGGAGAGATCTGCTTCCTTACGATCATCATTATGCGAATGCAGGAGTTCGGCCAGGCCGGCTGATTTAACCGGGTCTTTTTCAATAAAGAGTTGAACAGCGATGCTGGCATCATCCATTCTTCCCGCTGCATTCACACGGGGAGCAATCACAAATATGAGGTTGTTGATAGTCAGTTGCTGGTGTTCCAGTTTGGATAACTGAATAAGGGCTTTGATGCCAGGGGAGGGGTGTTCGTTGACACGCTTTAATCCGAAGTAGGCAAGCACTCTGTTCTCTCCCGTTATGGGAACAATATCTGCAGCGATAGCGGTAACTACCAGGTCCAGGTACCTCAAATAATATTCATCCGGCATCTGCATGTGATTGCAGAGTGCTGTTATCAGTTTGAAACCTACGCCGCAACCACACAATTCTTTGTAAGGATACGGGCAATCGCTTTGTTTGGGATTCAGGATGGCAATTGCCGGGGGCAGTTCTGCATCCGGCATATGGTGATCGCAAACGATGAAATCAATTCCTTTTTCTTTCGCATAGCGGATCAGCTCCACTGATTTAATACCGCAATCCAGGGATATGATAAGCGTAACACCATTTTCAAAAGCGATATCAATCCCTTTTTTTGACACACCATAACCTTCTTTATACCGGTGGGGGATATAATAATCAACTTTATCAGTTTCGTAATTATCGAGGAGAAACTGGTAAAGACAGGCAACCGCGGTAGTCCCATCCACATCATAATCTCCGAAAACCATTATTTTTTCCCTGGCCTGCAAGGCTGAAACGATCCGGTCTACTGCTTTTTGCATATCCTTCATCAGGAAAGGATCATGGAGCGAGGAGAGTTCCGGCCGGAAATAAGATTTGGCATCCTGGAAAGTCCGGATACCTCTTTGTACCAGGATTTTGCACAGGGCAGGATGAATGCCCAGTTTTTCCTGCAGGGATTTTACCTCCCTGTTGGGAGCTTCCAGTAGTTTCCATCTTTTTTCCATTCAACTCAATATTTTCGGTCGGTAGTAAACCGGACCAGTTCCTCTAATGCCAATCTGGAATCCGTTTCTGGGAATTCATGTAAGATGGATAAAGCCTCATCTCTGTATTGTATCATTTTGTCGGTGGCATAGCGGATGCCGCCTGTGTGAACCACAAAATCAATGACCTGTTTAACCTGGTCTGGATCTTTGTGGTCATTTTTAATGATATTGACCAAACGGCGCCGGGTTGCTTTATCCGCATGGTTAAGAGAATATATAAGAGGTAAGGTAAGTTTTTTTTCTTTGATATCGTTTCCGGTGGGTTTGCCGATGTCTTCGGATCCGTAGTCAAAAAGGTCATCCTTGATTTGGAACGCGATGCCAACCTTTTCCCCGAAGTCTTTCAGCATAGCAGCCTGTTTTTCATCGTTTTGTGCAGAAAAAGCGCCGGCGGCACAGGAAGATGCAAGGAGGGAAGCGGTTTTATTACTAATTATGTCAAAATAAATGCCTTCATCAAGGTTGAGGCTCCGGCTTTTCTCGATTTGGAGAAGTTCCCCCTCGCTCATTCTCCGGACAGCGTCTGAAAGCAGCTGAAGAATGCGGAAGTCGTTGTTATCCAATGATAAAAGAAGTCCTTTTGCGAGGAGATAATCACCAATCAAGACAGATACCTTGGCTTTCCAGAGTGCGTAGGTGGAGAAAAAGCCTCTTCTTTCCATGGATTCATCCACCACATCATCATGAACCAGCGTTGCGGTGTGCAGCAATTCCACAAGGGAAGCTGCCCGGTAGGTTGAATCTGTGATATTGCCACATAACCTGGCAGATAACAGAACAAACATAGGCCTGAGCTGCTTCCCTTTCCTTTTTACAATAAAACTGGTAATCCGGTCGAGCATGGGAACCTGGCTTTTGACTGCTTCCTGAAACCTTTTTTCAAAGATCTTCAGCTCTTCGGCTATGATAGTCTGTGCTAGTTTCATGAATTTAAATACCGCGGCAAATTACGGTAATGCTGTCCAAATTCGAGCAAAACAGTTCTTTTGTAATATGTCTTTCAATTGATTCTGTGGATATTAAAGCAGGTTTATATGAGTATTTTATTTGGTATTTTGCGCTCAATTGATATTTTTGTGCTTAGTTTGGAATACTGTATCCTGTCAATTCATTAACCATTATTTATAAAATTCTATTATGGCAATCAAAAAATACACAGCACTCATAGGGTTACTGTGTTTATTGGCATCTGGCTCGTATGCGCAGATTGGTACGAGTTATGATGTACAAGACTCCTCGCTGATAACCAGAAAAAGACTGCCGCAGCACAATGAGTTCATGAACAATGCCTATCCATTCCCTGCCAAACCCCGCAACCAGTGGGAAGTTGGTATCAAAGGTGGATTGTTTAATATTTTCGGAGACGTTCCCACTGTTTTTCCAACTTTCGGAGGTGGTATCCACGTTCGTAAAGCATTAGGTTACATGTTTTCACTTAGAACTGAATTCATGTATGGTGTTGGTAAAGGTTTGAACTGGAAGCAGAGAGGTTCTGGGATAAATAGAGCCTGGCGTGAAGAGGGATATGGTGTAGCACCTTTCGGAACCGTATTCGACAATTATCGCACGGTTATGAAAGATCTAAACCTTCAGGCAATTATTTCATTCAATAACATTCGTTTTCACCAGGCTAAGTCGAATTGGAATGCCTATGGGATAGTTGGTTTAGGTGCCAGCTGGTATAAAACAAATATCAATGCACTGAATGATGGAGGTAATCTATATAATTTTAGCACGATAACCGTTCAAAGTGTTTACAAAGAAAGAAAAGAAACAAAGAATCAGCTGAAAGATTTGCTGGACGACAGTTATGAAACTCCTGCAGAAACGGATGGTGATGCCCGTCCAAAACTTGGAGGTAATACTTTACTGGGTAATTTCCACTTCGGCGCTGGTCTTGCTTTCCGTGTAAGTCCACGTGTAAATATTGCCATTGAAGATCGTTTTACAGTTACCAAAAATGACCTGTTGGATGGTCAGCGTTGGCAGGCTGTAAGAACCGGAAATCCAGCTTCTCCATATGGGTCTGTTCTTACTCCTGACTACGATACTTATAATTACTTCACCGTAGGTGCCAACTTTAACCTTGGCGGAAAATCCACAGAACCCCTGTACTGGATGAACCCCCTGGATTATGCGTACAACGAGCTGAATGCGCCTAAGCATATGAAGCTTCCCAAGCCAATTCTGGACGATGCTGATGGTGACGGTGTAACTGATCAGTTTGACCTTGAGCCCAATACTCCGGCTAACGCCCCGGTTGACAGCCATGGTGTAAGCAAGGATACAGACGGCGATGGTGTACCTGATTTCAAGGACAAAGAACTCATCACTCCAACCCAGTGTCAGCCTGTTGATGCGGATGGTATTGGTAAATGTCCTGAGCCTGCATGCTGTAAGGAACTTAGAGAGGGTGGATTTATCGGTGGTACTCAAAACCAGTGTAATATTGGTGACCTGCCGAGCATCTCCTTCACCGGTCGTACTGTTTCACTTAACAATGATTCAAAAGCGGTACTGGCAAGCGTTGCTGAGAAAATCCGTACCAACCCGAACTGTCGTATCGCGGTTATTGGTTATGGTGAGTCCAGCAAATCTGCTCAGCAGTTAAGTTGGGATCGTGTAAACGCTGTAATCAACTACCTGGTTGAACAAGAAGGTATCAGCGCAGACCGCTTTATCTTCAAGTACGGTGAAGGCGGTGGCGACCCGAATACGGTTGACCTGCGTGATGGCACAGCTGAAGAGGGTCCAAATGCAGTACCTGCACCACACCCGAACCTGCGCAGAAGAAACTAATAATGGTTAAGAATACTATAAAAGAACCCCGCTAATGCGGGGTTTTTTTATATTTGAGCAAATGTGTTAACTTTGCCAGCCTTTATGAGATCAATCCTTTTTGTTTGCATGATAGCTCTGTTGAGCACCGGCTGCTCCAAGTTTGCTAAAGTGCAGAAAAGTACCGACTATGATTATAAGCTGCGAATGGCCGATCAGTATTTCGCCAAAAAGAAGTACATGTATGCTCAGCAGTTATATGAAGAACTATTCCCATTGTTAAAAGGTGGAGATAAGTTTGAGGCGGTCTACTATAATTTCGCGTATTGTGCTTACTATATGCGGGATTATATGAATGCGGAAAATCTCTTTAAAGGCTTTGTGGAGGTTTTCCCTACCAGTAAACGGGCCGAGGAGATGGAATATATGAGGGCTTATACCTATTATAAACAATCTCCGAAGGTAGAACTGGATCAAACCAATACTATAAAAGCTATTGGATTGATGCAGGCTTTTATCAATACGCATCCTGGATCAGAAAAGAATAAAGAGGCTACAGCTATTATTGATGAAGGCAGGGCAAAACTGGAACTAAAGGAATTTAAATCGGCTGAACTGTATTTCAATCTTCGTCAGTATAAAGCGGCGGCTATTGCTTTTACAAATCTGATGGAGAATTACCCGGATTCGGATAAAAGTGATGCTTATAAACTGGAAGTGATCCGTTCTTATTTTGAATATGCCGTTCTGAGTATTGATGAGAAGAAAGAAGAACGATTCAATAAAGTGATTGAGCAGTGTAACGAATTCGCAGATCGGTTTCCGGAAAGTGCATTAAAAGCGGAGGTTAGTAACTTCCTGAGTATATCGCAAAATAATATTAAAGCAATAAAAAATGAGCAAGTTAAGACGTCAGCTTAGTTCCAATACCAGTAATGTAGCGGAAGCTAAAAATCTGCTGGAAATCAAAGGTAGAACTGGTAATCTCTATGAGTCAATTGCCGTTATTGCCAAAAGAGCCAACCAGATTAATATTGCCCTGAAAGAAGAGTTGCATAACAAACTGGAAGAGTTTGCAACGCATACAGACAGCCTGGAAGAAATCCATGAAAACAAGGAGCAGATTGAAATATCCAGGGCTTATGAAAGAATGCCGAATCCTGCATTGCTGGCTACCCAGGAATTCATGGAAGAAAAAGTGTATTACCGCAAAAATGAGGATAAACTTTTCAGTTGATTCTTATCCATATATTTGTTAAAGCGACGGCGGGGCTGTCGCTTTTTTTTTAATTTTATCACATGTTGCAAGGAAAAAAGATCCTGCTGGGTATTACCGGTAGCATTGCCGCTTATAAATCCATATCCCTGGTGCGTTTGCTGATAAAACAGGGCGCAACCGTCAAAGTGGTAATTACTCCTGCTGCCCGTGATTTTGTTCCGGTACTTACTCTTTCCACACTTTCCAAACAGGAAGTCATAAGTGATCTTTTTGATGAAGCAACCTGGGCAAATCATGTCATGCTTGGCCGCTGGGCAGACCTGTTTGTAATTGCTCCTTTATCCTGTAATACCCTGGCTAAGATGGCTCATGGTCATTGCGATAATATGCTGCTGGCCACCTACCTTTCTGCTACCTGTCCGGTATGGTTAGCTCCTGCCATGGATGAAGACATGTGGCACCATCCCTCTACTAAGAAAAATTTGGATATACTTACTTCTTTTGGGAACCATATAATCCCGGTTCGCGCTGGTGAATTGGCCAGTGGTTTAACTGGTGAAGGGCGTATGGCGGAACCCGAGGAAATCCTTGAGATGATCACCCATCATTTCAATACGAAAAAAAGTTTAGCCGGAAAGAAAGTCCTGGTAACAGCCGGACCAACCTATGAACCAATTGATCCGGTCCGATTTATTGGCAATCATTCCACTGGTAAAATGGGTGTTGCCTTGGCAAAAGAACTGGCGGCAAGAGGTGCACAGGTTGAACTGGTTGCAGGCCCGGGTGTGCAGGATCCTGCCAATAAAGGTATCCAACTGCACCGCGTTACTACAGCCCAGGAAATGTATACTGTCTGTATTGAGCACTTTCCTGCTATGGATTTAGCTATCATGTCTGCAGCCGTGGCTGATTACACGCCTGAAACTGTAGCATCCGAAAAAATCAAAAAATCAGATGGCGGGATGGAACTCAGGTTAACCAAAACAAAGGATATTCTAAAGGAACTGGGGCTCCGGAAAAAACAACACCAGGTGCTGGTTGGATTTGCGCTTGAAACCAACAATGAAAAAGCCAATGCACTTCAGAAGTTGCAATCCAAGAATGCTGACCTCATCGTTCTGAATTCCCTGCAGGATGCTGGGGCAGGTTTCGGATATGACACGAATAAAATCACCGTTTTTGATAGAGCCGGAGAAGAATTCAGTTACCCCGTAAAATCCAAATCGGAGGTGGCTGCGGATATTGTTGACCTGATTCAGAAAAAGTTTTATGAGTAGAAGATCGCTTATAGTTGTTTGTTTGTTCTTCCTTTCTTATTACAGTCAGGCACAGGAACTGCAGGCCAAAGTTGTGGTTCTGTCTAATGAAGTGGGTTCAAGAGTGGACAGAAAAGTTTTCAATACCCTGCAGAATGCGCTCACTAATTTTCTGAACAACCGGAAATGGACAAAGGATACCTACCAGACAAATGAAAAAATTAAATGCAACTTTTTAATTACGGTTAAGACCGCCCTTGATGGTAATATCTACCAGGCAACGCTTACTGTACAGGCTGCCCGACCGGTTTATAATTCCGCTTATGAAACGCCGCTGATCAATTTCATGGATGAGAATCTCTTATTCCGTTATGTCGAGTTTCAGCAACTTGAATTCAATGAAAACAGGGTGAGCGGGAATGATCCACTGGTATCTAATCTGACTGCCGTCCTCGCATTTTATGTGAACATTATCCTGGGTATGGACGGTGATTCCTTTTCATTAAAAGGGGGCGAACCTTACTTCATAAAAGCGCAGAATATTGTAAACAACTCTCCTGATAGCCGGGATATTTTGGGCTGGAAAGCATTTGACGGACAACGAAACCGGTACTGGTTGATGGAAAACCTGACCAGTGCACGTTATAATCTCATTCATGACGCCATTTACGGTTATTTCAGACTTGGACTGGATCAATTCTATGACAAGGAAGCAGAGGCCCGTAAAGCCGTTTTAAATGCCTTGCAACAATTTAATACGGTCAATAGCGAAATCCCGAATTCCATGGTGCTTCCTTTTTTCTTTCAGGGCAGAACCGGGGAACTGAGCAAGATGTTTAAAAAGTCGCCACCTGATGAAAAAGCAGCTGCGCTGGATCTGTTAAGCAGGCTGGATATAACAAACGCAAATACTTATAAACAGGAACTCCGCTAATGAGAAGTGTTTCATGCATACTGATGTTTACCCTTCTTGGATTACTTTCCTGCTCAGAAGAGCCGGATGGGAAACCTGCTTTAAGCCAAATGGAGATGGTGCCCCTGGTTTATCAGTTGATGCTCGTTGATGAAATCAGTCTCGATTATCAGAACCGGGATTCTACCCGACGAATGGATTCAATCCGGTCAAGAAAATACGACCAGGTTTTTGATCTCAACCAGGTCGACTATAAAACGTTTAAAGAAAGTTATGATTATTATCTTGCCCGTCCGGATCAGTTAAAACTGATTTTTGATTCGGTTGAAGCGTATGGTAACCGGGATCGTTTGGCAAGGATGATTCCTTCGGCCTCCCAGCCTGTTACCAAACCGAAACTATTGAACCGGGATAAGAAACCGGAATAAAACGATTGCTGTATGAATAAAACAATGTCCCATGCGGATGAAGCCATCCGGGATATCCAGGACGGGGCTACCCTTATGTTAGGTGGCTTTGGTCTTTGCGGAATACCTGAAGCTTCCATTGCTGCCCTTGTGAGAAAAGGAGTAAAAAATCTTACCTGTATTTCGAATAATGCCGGGGTTGACGATTTCGGCCTGGGACTTTTACTCAAAACCCGGCAGATAAAAAAAATGATCAGTTCTTATGTAGGAGAAAATGCTGAATTTGAAAGGCAGCTTTTGCAAGGGGAACTGGAGGTTGACCTCGTGCCTCAGGGCACCCTGGCAACCAGAATCCAGATGGCTGGTATGGGGATTCCTGCTTTTTTTACACCAGCTGGTGTTGGAACTGAAATCGCAGCAGGAAAGGAGATCCGTGAATTCAATGGAAAGCAGTACCTGATGGAGTTAGCCCTGTCTGCTGACTTTGCACTGATTAAAGCCTGGAAAGGCGACCGCTATGGAAACCTGGTGTTTAGAAAAACAACGCGCAACTTCTCTACTTCCATGGCCAGGGCTGGCAAAATTACGATCGCAGAAGTGGAACAACTGGTAGAACCTGGTGAATTGGATCCCGACCAGGTACATGTTCCCGGAATTTATATTCATCGCATTTTTCAGGCTGATTCATACGAAAAGCGAATTGAAAGACGTACAGTGCAACTAACCAAGTAAAAGAAGTAGTCAGGATGTTTACCAGTAAAAACGAATTGGTGGAATCAATGGGAGTGGACCCAGAGATTGCTGCATTTTTTGTAGACAGGAAAGTACCCGCCAGTAATGCCTATTGGAAAGGCAGATACCTCTATGTAGCTAGGGGAACTGGCTACTTATTCATACCCCTGTTTTTTGATCTTCAGTTAAAAGCAGGTGTACCAAGGACTGTTCTTTTGAATGAGGACTATGTGCAGACCATGGAGCAAATCCTGCATATTGCCGCTCAATATGAGTTTGGCGAAAAGGATTTCACAACCAATATTCAGGAGATTGAACGGTTGGTTGAACCCAAACTATTGAATCATTCTTTTTTTGAAGAGCTGAAGGCCTATTTCAGTCAGCAAAATTTAGTTCGTAAAGGTCGTATTGGTACTGAGAATCCCGCCCTTAACAGGGGGGATGCATTTCTGTATTTACTAGCAACCATACAAATTCCAGAACCCGTTTTAGCGGTTGTTCTGGATAGCTGGTACAATTTGGTTCCCAGTTTTTTATTATTGGATGACATAATGGATTTTCAGGAAGACCGCCAAAACCAGGAGGAAAACTCACTCTCATTTTATGGGTACCATGCGGATGGAATTAGAAAAGCAATTGCAGCAGCGAAACAAAATTTTCAGGAACTAAAGAAACTGAATCCGACGCTATGCGAATTTTTCGAAAAAACACTTGATAAGAAAATTCAGACACCCTATTTCCAACATATCTTAAATCATTGATATGGCCTTAGACAAATTTGGTATTGCAAAAAGGATATCCCAGGAATTGCAGGATGGGATGTACGTGAATTTAGGAATTGGTATCCCAACACTAGTTGCGAATTATATTCCGGCTGGTATGCATATCTTTTTGCAAAGCGAAAATGGTATGCTTGGCATGGGGCCCTATCCAAAGGAAGAAGAGATAGATGCGGACCTCATCAATGCTGGAAAAGAAACGGTTACCATATTACCTGGCGGCGTGTTTTTTGACAGTTCAGAAAGTTTTGGAATGATCCGCGCAGGGAAAGTGGATCTGACTGTTTTGGGGGCAATGGAAGTGAGTGATACTGGTGATATTGCCAACTGGAAAATTCCTGGTAAAATGGTAAAGGGAATGGGAGGCGCAATGGATCTGGTGGCGAGTGCAAGAAATATTATTGTTGCCATGATGCACACCAACCCTAAAGGAGAATCAAAATTATTGCCTGCCTGTACACTCCCGTTAACCGGGGTGGGTTGTGTTAAAAAAGTCGTGACAGAGCTTGCTGTATTGGATGTGACACCCGCCGGATTTAGGTTATTGGAAAGAGCACCTGGTGTTTCGGTGGAAGAAATTGTTCAGAAAACTGCAGGTCGGTTGGTGGTAGAAGGGGAAATCCCTGAAATGCGACTGGACTGATTGGACTCAATCAATCAGATTGTTTTTAACCGCGTAGAAAACGAGTCCGGCTGTATTTTTAGTGCCGAACTTTTCCATCAGGCGGTCTTTAATGGCTTCAACTGTACGTGGACTCACTTCCATTTTCTGAGCAATTTCCGATGCAGTGAATTCCATGCAGATATATTTGATAACATCCCGCTCTCTATCTGTAAGTGTTATCTCACTGCTCAGGCTGGGAATTACTTTTTGTTTGGCGTGTGATTTTTTTAGAAGGATGCGGTTGACGAAGTTATTCAGGTAATACCCCTTCTCAAATACTTCCATGATAGCTCTCCGGATTTCTGAGGGATCCGCACTTTTTAATAAATACCCATTAGCGCCGATTTCCATTAAATGACTCACAAATCGCTCATCCTCGAACATGGTGAGTACAACGATATGAATGTTGGGGTAGGTTTTAGCGATGTGTTTGGTTGTTTCGATTCCATCCTTTACCGGCATTCTGAGGTCCATCAAAATGACATCAGGGGCTGATTCAGCCAGTCCTTCAATCAATTCGTTACCGTTCTCGGCCTCCTGTACAAATTTGATATTGGTGAAGGGGCGAAGGGAAAGTATAACTCCTTTCCTGAAAATCTTATGGTCGTCAGCAATGGCTACTTTGATCACTCTCATAGGAATCTTGCACTATTCGCGAGTAGTAAAAATAAGCATTCCTCACTGATTATCCTCTCTGTTTAGCTCAATGGTAACCTTGTAATAGGTTTGGGATGCATCTTTTTCAAAGAATATCCTGCCGTGCAGCACTTTAAGGCGACTTTGGATGTTTTTTAATCCCAGTCCAGCTGCGCTTTTATTCATCCGTTCAAAGTCTGCCTGGGTGATGCCCTTTCCATCATGGTGCATCCGTATATAGAATTTATTCCCATTGGTATTTTGGGTCAGATGGATAAAACTGGCGTTGCTGTGTTTGAGAATATTATTGATCAATTCCTGGATCACCCTGAATACAATCAGTTCATTATCAGTTTGCAGGCGTTCTTTGTAATCATGAAAACGGCAGCTGGCATTGATGATTCCGGAGCTGCTGATCTTCTGAAACTGATCATTCACGGCGGATTCAAGCCCAAAGTTTTTCAGGGTAGGGGGCATCAGGCTATGAGAGATATTCCGGATCAGCTGGATGGTATCGTCAATGATTTGTTTGGCATTGTAGATACTCTGGAGCTGGGTCGTTTTGTCCAGGTTTACCAGGTTTTCATTCAGGTAAAGTCGGGCTGTGGCAAGGAGTGGTCCGGCATCGTCATGCAGGTCGGCAGCTATGCGTTGGCGTTCTTCTTCCTGCAGGCGGATGGAGGCATTCAGTAACATTTTCTGTTGTTCCTGTTCCATTTTTTGCAGGGTCATCTGGTATCGGATAACCTTTCGCTGGTGGAAAATGATGAAAACGATGAGTCCGATTGTTAATGCGAGCATCCCAATAGTGCCAAAAAAGAGCACTAGGGACACATTTGCACCTGAGGTATTTACCTGTAAAAGCAACATTTAGGGGGTAGGGTTAGCTGGTTGTTTTATTCTATTTTGTTTAAATAATAATCATCAACATTCGAAATTTGTTGATTCTCAGGTTTTAAGATAAACGATATTGAAAAGAAAATATTTTTCAGGATGAAGCAAATCATATTTATTATCCAAAATGATTTTTTATCGCTATCTGAAAGGTTCTCATATTGTAGAAATAGGAAAAAGGTTCCAGAGAAATAAATCATTATGCCCACAACAACCCAAAAGCTTGGTTTACTGTAAATAAAATCAATATCTGGGTTTTGAATTGATTCAAATAAGTAAACAATTGATTCGATTATCAAAATAATTGAACTAACAGCAATCAGAATAGTATCAACAGATTTGAAACTCTTGAAATTGTTTTCAAAGAAGTTATAAGCTGCAATTACAAAAAATATAACTGCGGTTATCAATAGAAATTTTTTTATTCTACTTTCTTTTAGAAATAAAAATAAATAAATGAATAGTAGTAGAAATTCAATGATTGTAAAAACATATAATAAAAAGTTGGAATCTATCCCAATTTTTGAGAGTATATGTTTTTCAGTCAAAATATCATTAGTAAGCGAGTATAAAATGTATGAGAATATAATAATAGAATTAGTATTCCTATTTCGATTTAAGAATATAAGGAATATTATAATTGTTATTATATATGTTATATATGTTATGTCTAATAAAAAAAACACAAAAGCATTGTTATATCAAATATAACAATGCTTTTGTTTAAAATTCAATCTTCAATTACTTGAACGTAGAATTTAAGACCACCAGTCCAGTCCTGTAGAAGTTTCAGTCGTTTTTACATTTCCCCAATTTTTTCTATCAGCAACAATTGCAGGGTATTTCGCAATATTTCCTGAAGGGTCGATAACAGTTATCTTATCTATAATATTACCTGTTGAGTCAATTCCTACTGAAACTAATGTTTTGTTACCATTTTCGTCCAAAGCATGATAAAATCTAATTCCAGAGCAATCTGGTTGATTAAGAATCTTTTGAATGATATCCTTCCCGCAAAAAAGCCATGGATTCTCATTGGGGAAAGCATCCTGGAAGTCCTTAACCATTTTGGCACCCAGCTCAGGACCGATGTCTTCTCCTACAGCTGCCAGGGAGGTGTTCAAAATTTCATTTTGCATCATAGTAGTAAGTTTTTAGTGAAGGGTTGGTTTAAGCCGTAATAACCTTTAAAAAAAAACTAGTGGCAATGGGGTGTTTCTTGCCCGATTTGTTATAAATTGGCTAAAATTCAAGCTGGTAGTAGGTTTACGAAAAATAAATTAGTTAAAATACTATTAAAAAAAGAGTAAAAATACTATACTTTTATAGTAAAAACCACAATTAAGTCATAGTTAATATACTAAGATAATTTACTTAAAATTGAGGATTTTAGAGAAGTGTATATTTATATGTTAAAAAAAATATACATGTATTATTTTAAATTAAAATTGAAATTCTTACTTGAGAATTCATATTAGAGAAATAAAATGTCGTAAAAAAAGAAAGTGTAATTACGTTTAATTAAAATAATTTGAGTGAAAGTACGATAATAACATTTGGATCGTTATTAGACTACTTTAACGAAATCCACAAACTCCCTAAAAACCATGAGTTCCGAGTTAAGCATAAAGGTTAGTATAGCAGATGACCATAAAATATTTCGGGATGGTATAAAGATGGCCCTGAAGAATAAAGAATACCTCAAAATTTTATGGGAGGCTGAAGATGGAAAAGATCTGATGCATAAGATGCAGCTAAAAAAGCCGGACGTGCTTTTAATGGATATTCGGATGCCTGAAATTGATGGAGTCAATGCCATTAATCTGTTGAGAAAAGAATATGATGACGTGAGAATCATTGTTCTCACAATGTATGATGATCAGGAAATGATTTCCAAAATGATGGAAATGGGGGCAAATGCCTATTTAACAAAAACAACTGATCCCGAGGAAATTTATCAGGCTATTTTGACCTGCATGAATGACGATTTCTATTTTAATGATTTGGTAAATAAGGCTGTATTATCAAAACTTCAGACCAAGAAGGCCGTAAAACAATTTTACCCTAATCCTGTAAAATTCTCAGAAAAAGAGGTTCGTATTCTTAAGCTGTTAGCTGAAGATAAGACTACAGAAGAAATATCAAAGGAAGTTTTTTTAAGTCCACGCACAATAGAAACCATTCGTCAAAATATGAAATCAAAGGTTGGTGCCAAAACAATCGCAGGCTTAATCATGTATGGAATGCGGAATAAAATTATTGATTAGTCCGAAGTTTTTTTATACTAATTTTTGTTCCCGAATTGATTTTTGATTCTATGGAAAAATCAGCATTTAAAATGGAAGCTCTGCGTTGCATGTTTTTTAGTCCTTGGTGAGAGCCTAACTTATTTTTTTCGATGAACTCATTGTTGTCTAGATTAAAGCCTTTTCCATTATCAGATATTTCAAAAATAAATTCGAAGTCATCAGTTTGTTTAAAATTAATATTTATGGAGTTTGCCTGGCCATGTATTATTGAGTTCCTTGTTCCTTCCTGGAAAATTCTATATAAAATTATTTGATCTTCTGTATTGATGTTGTTATTTTCAATGTTACTTTCAATTAAAATTGTTATATTTTTTATTTTCATTATCCTATAACATTCGATTTCTAAGCTTCGAATTATTCCAAGATCTTTAACCTGCTGTGAGCTGAGGCTATTTGATAAATTCGATAATTCATTTATTGCATTCGTAATAAGGTCCTTTGAAACATTTATCTTGTCGATCTTAATTTCGTTATTTAAATCGTTTAGGTTTAGTTTTGCTAAAGTCAGAATTTGATTAACATTATCATGTAATTCTTTAGATATTTTTTCAATAGTTTCTTCTTGAACATCAATTCTTGTCTTTAGTATTTCTTTCTCTTTTTCTAAATTTCTCAATTGTAATTGTGTATTAAATTCAATGTTTTTTTTATTATACAATGTAATTATATAATTTATGAATAAGATGAAAGGTAGGATCGTAAGTACTGAACTTAATATTGTCCAGAATAGGACTTCAGAAATTTTTTCTTGCATAAAAATGCTTTAATAAAAAAAAAGTACATTGTTACATTAAGTATAATAAATGTCGAATGAAATGTGCTTGAAATTTCAGAAAAAACTTCTATGGACTCGAATTTTATAATTAATACTTCAGAAAGATAATAAGGAATAGATCCTGTAAAGCATATACAAATGCCCATAATTATCCAATAATGGGGTGTATTCTTTAAATCTAGTTTTTCATTATTCCTAAATAACCATATAAAGTATTTACCTGAACAAAGGGTTATATATAGGTTGCTAAATAAATATATTAGGGTTGTAGGATTTTGAAAAAAGTAATTGGATATCATAAATGAAGTAAAACAAATTCCAATTTGAGTAACAATTTGTTTCTTGTTACCCATTATTGTTGATATGTAATTTGGAATAAGTAGAATTTCACTACATCCAGCAAAATACATTAATGCATATATGTAGGAATGAGAAGCATAAATTAAGTTTGCATGTGTTAATAAACACATGAGTATCGCACTAATAATGCAATACGGCAAAATATAACGTTTTTCCTTTTCACTTACATTTTTAGAAAATAGAAAACATATTATTGTTCCTGATGTTATTATAATTGTTTGAAAAATGTATAATGGTAGAAGTGGCGTCATATCCATCCTTTAAGCACCAAATTAACTTGTAAATCGGATAATCAAGAGGGTGTTTTCACCCTTTTTAACTGTCGGGTTTTTGAAAAGACCATTTTAACGCCCGATTAAAATAAAATTTGGAAATATACTATTTCAGAAGAGATCCGGAATGCCGTCAAAAAAATTACTGATTGTGTCAATTTTTATCTCTGCAACCCCTCCGAATAATTTTGTAAATCTACCTCCAACCCCATTACATCTACCAATCTCCCAATCACTTTTTCCACAATGGCATCCGGGCAGGAGGCACCACTTGTCAGCAGCACCTTAACAGGAGTTACAGAGCCCAGGAACCCTGCAATTTCTGATTCCGTTTTTGTATGAATATTGAAGCTCCGGATGAGAGATTCATCCAGAATATTTGAATCATCCTTGATAAAATAGGTGGGCAGTTTAGTTTCCAATATTTCAACCAGGTGAGTTGTATTGGAAGAGTTATATCCTCCCACTACAATCGCCAGATCAGCTTCTGTATCCAGCATACCTTTTACGGCAGTCTGATTATCATTGGTAGCATAACATAAAGTATCCCTGGTGTCTGCAAAACGATCCTGAACCGTTTCAGCGTTTAATCCAAACTGTTGGATCATTACTTCCTTCAGGTATTCGGCAATTGCCTGGGTGTCGGTGGCCAATTGAGTAGTCTGGTTGATGACACCAAATCGTTCCAGGTCTTTTTCAATATTGAAACCTTCCGAATACCGGCCTTTGAATTCCTCATAAAACTGATCTGCCGGTTTCTCATTTTTTATGTAAGCAGCCAATTGTATTGCCTCTTCCATATCATTAACAATCACAGCAGGAGCATTTGCCGCAGCATGTGAAAAAGTGGCCCTGGTTTCTTCGTGTTTGGGTTTACCGTGTATTACTATACTATATCCTTTTTTTGCTATCTGCTCCCCGCGATTCCAAACCTTTTCCACAAATGGACAGGTAGTATTGTATTTGTCAGTAGGAATTCCCTTTTCCTGCAACATGCGCTCAATGTCACGCGTTGTTCCAAATGCCGGAATTAATACCACATCCTCACGGGTTATGGTGTCAAAAGGAATTAATTGCCGTCCATAAGTATCCTGCAGAAACTGCACACCCGCTTCCTGCAGGTCCTGGTTAACCTGTGGATTATGAATCATTTCACTCAGCAGAAATATCCTCTTGCCAGGATTTTCATGCACCGTCCGAAAAGCAATTTCAATAGCATTCTCTACACCATAACAGAACCCAAAGTGCCGGGCCAGGTAAACATGCAGCTTGCCAAAATCCAACAGGGTAGGACTGAAATCTTTTTTCAGCCTGTCTTCCTGTTTTCTTTTTTGCTTAATTGCAGTTATCAACGGACTACGGTATTCTGCTGGAACCTCAAATTGCTTCATAGTGCAAATGTACTTAGTTTGATGAGCACGCCGCTAAAGGCATTTTTATCTTATTTTCACTAATAACCTCAGAAATCAACAACGGTTCAGTCAGGTATTTATTTATTAGAAAAAAGTTTCAAATGTCGAGATTGCCTTTTACGCCTTTTAGCTGGTCGAGAAACAGTAATGTTTATGAAGTGAATCTGCGTCAATATTCGCCTGAGGGTAATTTTGCAGGTTTTGCCAAAGCATTGCCCAGACTGAAAGATATGGGGGTAGAAGTGTTGTGGTTCATGCCTATTACACCTATCGCTCTAAAAGAACGAAAAGGAACCCTTGGTAGCTATTACGCCAGCAGCGATTTTTATTCTACCAATCCGGAATATGGAACCCTTGAAGATTTTAAGGCCCTGGTAGAAGAAGCCCATCAATACGGATTTAAAGTGATCATCGATTGGGTGGCCAATCATACCGGTTGGGACCATACCTGGACTGTTTCCAATCCGGAATACTATAAAAAAAATGCTGCCGGACATTTTTTTGATTCCAATGGCTGGGATGATGTGATCGACCTCGATTATTCCAACTCAGCCATGCGCTCCGCCATGATAAAGGCCATGCGCTTCTGGGTGCAGCAATGTAACATTGATGGTTTTCGTTGTGATATGGCGATGCTTGTTCCACTGGATTTCTGGGTGGAAGCAAGAACCATACTCGATAGAGAAAAGCCATTGTTTTGGCTGGCTGAATGTGAAGAACCTCATTATCACGAGGCTTTTGATGTTACCTATACCTGGGAATGGATGCATAAAACCAGTGATTTCATCAAGGGGCACACCGATATCAATGGCCTGGAAAATCAATTGTGGAAATACAATCATCAATTTCCAGCAGGGGCCATGCGACTTTATTTTACCAGTAATCACGATGAAAATAGCTGGAATGGTACTGAGTTCGAAAAATATGGTCCTGCTCACCAGGCACTGGCAGTATTCAGTGCCACCTGGAATGGCATGCCTCTTATATACAGCGGACAGGAATTGCCCAATAAAAAAAGACTCAAATTTTTCGACCGGGACCCTATTGAATGGACAGAACAACCCGAATACCATGAGTTTTACCGCAAACTGCTCAGGCTAAGAAAGGAATACAATTGCCTTCAGGCCGGATCTCAGGACAACTATACATTCAGGGTGAAAACAAGTGCCAATCAACATATTTTCGCCTTTCTGCGTACCTCGGAAAATGACCAGGTACTGGTTATGCTTAATCTATCTCCACATGACAATGTAGGCTTTGGGTTTCAGGATGCAGCTGTTGATGGCTCCTATGAAGATGTATTCGACGGAGGTAATTTTGTTTTTCACCCGGGATACCGCTATTTCCAGCTAGATGCCTGGGGTTACAAAGTTTTCGCCTTAAAACGTTAAGTAAAAAAAAGGGCGATCCAACCAGGATCGCCCGAATTAATTACCTTCTCCTTTTTTCCTTTCCTCCATTCCTCCTTCTTCCATTCCTCACTCCACTATCTTCATCGGATACCGGAACACGCCCTCATAACCAGGATACATTCCATCCAGCGTTACCGAATTACCCGCTTTTTCCAATTCTGCCCGGAACTGATCAATACTGCTCACTTCCTTTCCATTTACTTTCAGGATAACAAAACCAGCTTCCATCCGGGTCTTGCTAAAGGCGCCACTTTCGGAAATGCTTTTCACAATCACGCCACCACGAACTCCCATTTCCTTGGCCAGTTTCGCATCGATATTACCAAACTCAGCACCCAGTTTATCCAGTACACTTACTTTTACTATCTCAGTGGTTCCACTGCTGTTACGCAGGGTTACTTCCTTGATCATTTCTTTGCCATCGCGAACAAAACCAATTTTCACCCTGTCGCCAGGACGATATGTCGCAATCTGTCCTACCATTTCAGCACCAGATGTTACAGGAGCATTATTGATGCGGGTGATGATGTCCCCTTTTTTAATGCCGGATGCAGCAGCTGCTCCATCCTTCGTTACATCCAGTACATATACTCCATTACCACTGGTGATGCCTTCCTGCTTTTTCACTTCCTCGCTCAGGTTATCCGGTGCATAGTTAATACCCAAATAAGCTCTCTGAACGGTTCCGAATTTCATCAGGTCAGCTACAATTTTCTTTACCATGTTTACCGGAATCGTAAAAGAATAACCTGCATAGGATCCGGTAGGGGAGGCGATGGCTGAGTTAATACCAATCAGGTGACCGGCAGTATTTACCAGCGGACCACCACTGTTTCCAGGGTTCACTGCAGCATCTGTCTGAATAAAGGATTCTATTGGCGTATTACTCTGCCGGCGGTTGATTTCCAGCGTACGACTTTTCGCACTTACAATACCTGCAGTTACTGTGGTCTGAAGGTTCAACGGATAACCGATAGCCAGTACCCATTGTCCCACTTTTACATCGTCTGAATTTCCATACAGCAGGAAGGGCAGATTTTTAGCATCTATTTTCAGCACCGCCAGATCACTGCTTGGGTCCGCACCCACCAGCCGAGCTTTGTAGGTCTTCTTGTCACTCATGGTTACCGTAATTTCATCGGCACCGTCAATTACGTGGTTATTGGTAACAATATACCCGTCATCACTGATGATGGCTCCTGAACCAGATGCCATTTGCGGCATACTGCGAGGGGTCATTCCCTCATCCCAGTCAAACCCGAAAAGATCAAACAGGGGACTTCTCCTGGGCAGGTTATTACTCGCCGTTCGGGTAGCTTTGGTCTTGATGTGCACCGTAGCTGGAGTTGCTGCCTCTGCCGCCTGGCTGAAATCGGTGGGGGAATTGTTTACGCCATCAAAAAATCCGGCATAATTTGAGGGGATACGATTACTATCGGAGCTGTTATAAACCACTCTCTCCACACCTACATACTTGTTGTAGGCCCACATACTTCCTACCGATGTAACCGCGCTGATCAGGATTACGGGTACAATTTGCTGTAGTTTCATATGATTCTTCCTTTTTTTCTTTTTGTTCGTCAAAGCATATGCCTGACTCTTACAAAATAACGAAGCCGACACCTTTTCAGTTGCACGGCCTTCCAGTTTAACAGAAGTTTTACTAAGGTCTTCGTAGATCACTGGAACCTTGTCAGGACAGGCTTATAAAGTTACCAAAAATGTCATTGTGTCAATTCCGTCGGCATAATCTTTCCATCCGGGGCACTGCGCCTGGCCAAAAGCCGTGTGTCCATGTCCTACAACGCATTGTACACCCTGATTATTCTCAAGTTGCTGCTCAACCGCTGTTTTTTCCAGATAGAATTCATAATTCAGCTGGCTGATCGGTGAATACAGCGCCTGGTTTTCTGAGAGCAGGACCGATCCATTTGTCATATAGTACTGATTGTTTAACAGGTGTAGCGCCAACTGATAATCGTAGTTGTTTTTATACTTGGAATGGTCAAAAAAGTAACCGTACTTTCTCATGGATTCCAGTATGGGCTCAAAAGAATAGTCCTTTGGAACGTATAATTTGGTAACATTTCTGCAGCCCAATCCGAAATAGAGATGCGTGTCATCTGCCAGCAAATCCAATTCTTCTTTGATTTCTGAGCCATCCAGGATAGCTACCGAGGTTCGGTTCCGACGGATGATATGAGGATATTTATTGAAATAGTACTCAAAATAGCGGCCACTGTTATCAGATCCGGTAGCGATATAGGCATCACATCCTTTTAATAATTCAGCAAATTCTGTGGTGCCTTTGCACGCCGGGTCCCATTCATTCAGCTTTGTTATCAGAAAAGATAAGAGAATGGTATCCCTGGAAGATAATTTTACCCGGGCATTATGCCCCGCCAGATATACACATAACCAGTCGTGAAAGCCTACCAGTGGAATATTCCCGGCCATTACAATCCCGACCGTTTTGGGGTTGGCCGGTAAATCAGGTACTGAATATTCTGTTGCGATGGCTTCCAATACAGGGCGACTTAAAAACTGGGTGGCAATGGTATTCGAGGCCAACTCAATGAATTCAGGGATGAACCAGGCATTTGCAGCATGCGCACGTGCTTTTGCCTCCTGCCATTCCGGTGGATTGGCTAATATAAATGCCCCCAGCTGAACCAATAAATCAATCCGGTGTTGTAAATTCAACATGTACCTCTAAATTTGCGTGCAAAGTTAACTCATCTCGAACCCATTAATCTATAAAACATGGCAATCAAAATAACTGAAGAATGTATCAATTGCGGTGCCTGCGAACCGGAATGTCCCAATAATGCGATTTACGAAGGTGGCGTTGAATGGGCCCTTAGCGATGGCACTTCTGTAAAGGGAAGTTTTACCCTGATGGATGGATCTGTCCTGGATGCAGACCAGCGGAATTCTCCAATCAGCGTAGATACCTATTATATTGTTCCCAATAAGTGCACCGAATGCCAGGGCTTCCACGAAGAACCTCAGTGTGCTGCAGTTTGTCCGGTTGACTGCTGTGTTCCTGATGAAATGTACCAGGAAACCGTTGATGAACTGATGGCTAAAAAAGAACGCCTGCATCTCTAAAATTTATTTTCCTGTTTCAGAGTAATTTTCGAACTTAGAACTGAAAGCGTTTACTAGTAGCTATGCTACTTTTTATAGGTGGGTGATATTTCCCGCCAGGTAACGGGTGAAGGAAACAATCCTTCACCTTTTTATTAACATCCAACTGAAAAATTCATGAACACGCGACCTGTGATCGCATTTCTTACCGGTGGTTATTCCGGAGAAGCTGAAATTTCTTACAAATCTGCCCTCACAATTGAAAAGAATGTTGATACCGATAAATTTGATGTCTACCAGATAGATATCCGACCCGATGGCTGGTGGTATAAAACAGCAGCTGGCGTTGAAATTGCAATTGATAAAAATGATTTCACGATTCCTCTTGAAACCCAACGAATTCAATTTGATGCAGCCCTGATTGGTATCCATGGTACGCCTGGAGAAGATGGTAAACTGCAGGGTTATTTTGATATGCTGGGTATTCCCTATACAAGCTGTGATGCTGCCACTTCAGCTCTTACTTTCAACAAGCGTTATACAGTGGCTGTTGCCGCTTTTGCAGGAATTAAAGTGGCTAGATCACTGCACTTGTTCAGAGATCGTCCCATGGCTCCGGCCAGTATTGCAGCTCAGCTCCAGATGCCGGTTTTTGTTAAGCCAAACAATGGTGGAAGCAGTATCGGGATGAGTAAGGTAACAGATCCGGGAGACCTGGCTGATGCGCTCGAGAAAGCATTCCGGGAAGATGAGCAGGTATTGGTAGAAGAGTTTATCTCCGGCAGGGAATTCACAATTGGTGTATTTCGCCAAAAAGGTGAGATTGTAACCCTGCCCTTTACAGAAGTCATCACCAAAAAGGAGTTTTTTGATTTTGAAGCTAAATACCAGGGACTCAGTGAAGAAATCACACCTGCCCAGGTAGATGAAGACATTGCAGTTAAAATTCGTTCGGCTGCCCGCCGGGTTTATGAAGTTTTTAACTGCCGGGGAATTATCCGGATCGACTTCATTTACAATGAACTGGAAGCAGAACCTTATATGTTGGAAATTAATACGGTACCCGGACAAAGTGAGGCCAGTATTGTGCCCCAGCAGGTAAGGGCAATGGGTTGGACATTGCGCGACTTTTACTCGGCTCTCATTGAAGAAGCCTTGACAGATAAATAATTTTACTTTTCTTTGAATCCGATCCTTTAAAAAATATACTAATTCGTGTTCCAATCCATTACAAAAAAACCACTCTGGGTTAGCCTTTTAATAGCTTTTGCAATTGTTGCAGTAATCGTACTGGCATTTTTCAGTTCCCTTGATTTTTTTACCCGCCATGGTGAAGAGGTTGAGGTTCCCAATGTAACCGGGAAACTATTGGAGGAAGCAACTTCTTCTTTGGAGGCCGAAGGTTTTGAAGTGGTAATCCAGGACTCTATTTACAGAGACACTGTTAAGCCCCTGGCTGTAATCCGCCAGTTCCCGGAGTCTGAATCCAAAGTAAAATCCAATCGTACCATCTACCTCACTGTAAACCGGGCGGTACCTCCTGAAGTAGTGATGCCCAACCTGGTTGGGATGAGTATACGCAATGCTGCTATCGTGCTGAAACAATTTGGATTAAAGATGGGTGATACCAGCTATCGGCCGGATTTCGCCAAAAATTCCGTGCTGGTTCAGAAGTATGATGGAAAAGAGATTAAGGCAGGAACCAAACTGCCGATGGGTACGCCTATTTCATTGGTATTGGGCAGTGGACTTTCCAACGTGGATATGGCTGTTCCTGATTTATTTGGTTTAACTTATTCAGGTGCCCGGGATCTGCTGCAAACCAGCGGCATTAATTTTGGCGCCATTGTACTGGATCCGGATGTTAAGGATACTTCCACTGCTTTTGTGTACAGGCAAAGCCCGGATCGATTAACTGCCGACCGCAGAGCAAACAGAATCCGACCCGGACAAATGATTGATATCTGGCTGAGCACCAAAAAACCAGTGCGTGACACCACTGCAACAACTCCGCGAGTTGTGACTCCTGTAGAAAATAATTATTAAACTGTTGCCATATGGATATTATTACCGTTGAAGAATTGAAAGCAAGAATGGATGCAGGAGAGAAACTGCATATCATAGATGTTCGTGAGCCGGAAGAGTTTGAAGCCTTTAATATTGGAGCAAAACTTATTCCACTGGGACGTTTCCAGATGATGGATGTGGATGAGTTGATGCCGCTTAAAGATGAAGAAGTTATCCTGCATTGCAGGAGTGGTAAAAGAAGCATGACCGCCTGCCTGATTTTGGAATCGATGGGTTTCACCAATACCAAAAACCTGGAAGGCGGTATGCTGGCCTGGCAGGAAAAATTCGGCAGCTAGGCTTCACCGTTACTTTCCGGCTGCAAGACTGAACAGGATGTAAAAGATCAAAATGATCAATACATTGATTACAATGGTTTTTTTCATTAGATACGGAATTTGGCATTTAGCACTATCCTAAATAGTGCCAAATGCCAAATTTTTAAATAGGAAATATACCGGGATATTTACCTCGTACAACTCACAACCTGATATTTACGCCACCCATAAAGTTAATTCCCGCCATGGGGTATACGTAATTTTCCGTGATCAGTTCCTGGTTGAAGATATAACTGAAGGTATAACCATTTGGTTCATACAGTTTGTTGAACAGGTTATTGATCTGAAAGATCATGGTTAAATCCTTTACCGCTTTGCCTTTCACTGTATAGGACAACCGAAGATCCTGGGTGTAAAATGCATCCAGGCTCCTGTTCCTGTTGGATGTATTATCCAGGTATTGCCTTCCAACATATTTTCCGATCAGGGCGATCTCTCCATTTTTGATGGGAGTAAGAATGGCTGTTGCACTACCCATTAAAGCAGGTGAAAAAGAGATATCTGTTTTCTCATACTTTACTGATTTCTGCGTGCCTTCATCATAGTCGTCATAGAATTCTTCAAAGTCAAGCACTTTGTTTTCACTGAGCGTCAGATTCCCGGTGAGCTTCAACCAGGAACTTGCTTTGTAACTACCCTGCAATTCCAATCCCAGGCGATAACTCCTGTCAATATTGGTTCTTGCGTAAGCTCCCACATCATTGATTCTTCCGGTTAACACCAGTTGGTCGCGGTAATTCATGTAATACAACGTAGCACCCCAGCTATATCGGCCAGATGTTCTTTCCACTCCAATTTCCAGGTCCTGTAATCGCTCCGGTTTGGGTTGTTGTGTCAGCCCTGCTTCAAAATCATCCCGATTGGGTTCCTTATTGGCGATTGCATAAGAAGCAAATGCCTGCCAGCCCTGGTGAGCATAACTGATTCCGATTTTGGGATTAAAAAACTGGTAACTGTTATCCGTACTTAGGCCCGGATTATTTCTGAATCCACTGATCTTATACTCAACGGTGCGGCCCTGGATATCCAGGAAACTTTGCCATCTTTTACCCAGTTGCTGGGTCCACTTGGCATACATGTTAAAGTCAGTTTTCCGGGCATCATTGTTATACCACTCATGTCCGGGTGCGATGGCATTTTCAGCCCAGATAACCCTTCCATAATGATCTCCATCATACCGGGTAATGGCACCCCCAACAGTAATGCCGGTTCCTTTCTTTTTGTACTGAACCGAATAGATGCCTCCATAGAAATAATTATCCAACCAAAGCTGCCGGATGAGATCTGTACTGGTAACCGGACTCCCATTGATTATTGGGTAGTTCAGTCCATAATCCTCATAATCTTCTCCTGCTTTGTATTGCTCATAGTAACCCCGACCGCGGGTCAGAAAGGCAGCAGTATTAAAGGAAAGCTGCTCTGATACGGAGTGGTTAAAGAAGAGTTGATAATGATCCTGCTGGTAATTATCCGTTTCATTGTTGTAAGGGCTACCTGGCTTCTCAGTACCCGCACTGTTAAACCTACGGTTGGGACCTCTTGCCTCTGATTGAAGAATGCCATTCCAGGCCTGGTAGGTTTTCTCTTTACCAGAAAACACATTGAGTCGCAGACTTGATTTCTCCGTGAGATAGGCACCCGAAAGATAAAAGGATTGCAAATCGGTACTGGCCCGGTCTACATACCCATCGCTGTTGATCCGGGATAGGCGGGCATCTATCGTAAAATGATCTCCTATTAGTCCGGAACCCAGTTTCACCGTGTTTTTCCAGGTATTAAAAGAGCCGTAACTGTTGTTGATTTCTGCATATCGTTCCTCACGGAATTCATTGGTGCTCAGGTTCAGGGTGGCGCCAAATGCTCCGGCACCATTGCTGGAGGTACCAACCCCGCGCTGCACCTGGATGCTCCCAACGGAAGAAGCAAAATCAGGCAGGTTAACCAGGAACATGCCCTGGCTTTCGGCATCATTATACGGAATGCCATTCAGGGTCATATTGATGCGCGTGGCATCAGAACCGCGAATCCGGATTCCTGTATAACCCACGCCATTGCCGGCATCTGAACTGACTACCACAGAAGGAGTCTGGTTTAGGAGAAAGGGTAGGTCCTGTCCCAGGTTTTGTTTCGCCAGGTCTTTGGCAGATATATTCGTACGTGCAAAGGGGGCTTTGTCACCGGCCCTGAGGGCAGTTACTTCCACTGGCTCAAGAAAAAGATTCAGGGGCTCAAGAAAAATAGTATCACCACTAACTGGAAACTGTACAACTGCAGGCCGGTATCCCACACTGGAAATAACAGCAGAACCGGATGGTGCATTGAGGCTGATTTTGCCTTGTTCGTCACTAATCCTGCCGGACCCGTCGGGCCATTCCAGGCTGGCCCTGCCAAGGGGTTTACGGGTTTGCTGGTCGGCAATAACAATTGGTCTGATTTGAGCAAAAAGAGGGATACATAACATGGATGCGCATATCCCCAAAAACATTTTTTTCATTGTGTTTCATTAAGTTGAAAAAATGATTTGAGAGAAATGCTGCGAAAGCAAAAGGAGGAATAAATGCTATTCAACCACCTTCCCTGCGCAGGCATTACCCTGACCAGGTTCAACGGGTATTATCTCAGCCTTGGACCTTAAATCCTCAGCACCCCGGGAAACTGATATTTGACTACGGCCGTAATCAGGCTGCAAGTTAAGACCAAAAAAAATAAAATTGCTGTAACATTTTGGGGAACTGATCCGTCCTACTGAAAATACAACCATCATGCGTAAACTGATAAACCTTTTCCTGCTGCTTTTTGTCAGCACCAGCCTCCTGGCCCAAACTACTACCATTACCGATAACAATGCCCGCGAGCGTTCAGTGGGAGGTTTTACCGGTGTTAAAGTATCTACCGGCATTGAACTCTTGTTACAACAAGGAGATAAAGAGGCGGTAGCGGTGAGTTGCTCCAATCCTGAATATACCGACCGCATTAAAACGGTGGTAGACAACGGAGTGCTGAAAGTATATATTGATCATACCGATGGCAATTGGAAATGGAGGAAGAACCTCAAGTTTAAAGCCTATGTGTCGGTTCGGGAACTGACTGAATTAAGTGCTTCCTCCGGCGCCATCGCAAAAACAGCCAGCACTATTAAAGGATCTAAAATTAAATTGGATGCCAGTTCCGGCGCAATCATTGAAGCCAGCTTTACTGCTACAGAAATCAGTTCTGATAACAGTAGTGGCGCTATAACAGAAATTAGCGGTTCGGCAGAAAAACTCAACGTAGAAGCCAGCAGTGGCGCAATTTTCAAAGGATATGGATTAACCAGTAATTACTGTTCAGCAGATGTAAGCAGTGGTGGTGTAGTTGATATCACCGTTACCAAAGAATTAAATGCCGAAGCCAGCAGTGGTGGCGCAATTCATTACAAAGGTGGTGGATTGATCCGTAACTTACGAACTGGTAGTGGCGGAAGTGTAAAATCTCAAAGTAAATAAGTATATGAAAAAATACCTGCTTTTAATTGGACTGGTAATGAGTGTTGTTGCCGGTCGGGCTCAGAAATTTTTAATCAATGATGCGAATGCAGAACAACGATCCGTTGGCAGCTTTACTGCTATCGATGCAAGTAGCGCTATTGATATATACATTTCTCAGGGAGATGAATCCGGTGTGGCTGTTAGTTCCGTTGATAAAAAAGTAAATGACAGAATCCGGACCGAGGTGAAGGATGGGGTGCTGAAAATCTGGTTTGATGGAAAAGGATGGAACGACTGGAGAGGTGATAAGAAAATGAAAGCCTATGTTTCCATTAAGAACCTGACCATGATCAAGGCAAATGGAGCCTGTGATATTTCAATAATGGGGGTATTAAAACAGGATGTCCTGAATATTCAACTGGGAGGTGCCAGTGATATGAAAGGTGAACTGGAATGCCGGGAACTGACCATGAACCTGGGAGGTGCCAGTGATACCCGCCTGAAAGGCAAAATCGGGAAACTGGCAGCAAATGTAGGTGGAGCTAGTTCTGTAAAGGGCTGGGACCTGGTAACGGATTACTGTGAACTGGATGCCAGTGGTGCTTCCTCTATCAATGTGGTGGTTAATAAAGAAATTTCAGCCAAAGCAAGCGGCGCTTCGGATATCAGGATTAAAGGTGAAGGCCTGATCCGGGATATGAAAAGCAGTGGCGCCAGTTCCATTTCACGTAAGGATGGATGATTTTAAAAGAATTTTTTGGAAGGGAACAGTTATCGCTGTACATTTGCAATCCAAATCGCGAAGTAGAGCAGCGGTAGCTCGTCGGGCTCATAACCCGAAGGTCGGAGGTTCGATCCCTCCCTTCGCAACCAAAGCCAGCAAGGAGACTTGCTGGCTTTTTATTGTAGCTTTATACTCGTTTATTCTATGCGACCGGATGTTCGCGCTGGAATTTGATTACCTCCCTGATCTTCTTTAGCGTAAACTCCTGTCTTAAATGCTAAAGATGAAAGTTGGATTTGTAAATATTTTTGGTCGGCCTAATGCCGGTAAGAGCACTCTCTTAAATGCCCTGCTGGGCGAAAAACTGGCTATTGTTTCACCCAAAGTGCAAACCACCCGCCATCGTATCAAGGGCATTCTGACTGAACCCGGTTACCAGATTATCATTTCGGATACCCCCGGTATTATTGAACCCAGGTACAAGTTGCATGAGCGCATGATGCAGGCCGTTAAAAGCGCCCTGGAAGATGCGGATCTGGCTATTCTCCTGGTGGATGTTTCTGATAACCTGGAAGAGAGTGATGCCATTTTTACTGCCCTGCGATTAAAGGTTCCGGCGTTGTTGGTGCTCAATAAAATTGATGGTGTGCCTGAAGAAAAGCTAACAGCTGCCAAACAGTTTTTTGAGAACAAACCTTATGTACGGGAGATACTGATGGTTTCAGCTCTTAAGCAAACCGGTTTGCCTGCCTTATTGGAAAAAATCCTGAGTTATCTGCCGGAAGGTGAGCCCTTTTTCGATGAGGATAACCTAACGGATCTGCCTACCCGCTTTTTTGTGGGAGAACTGATTCGCGAGCAGATCTACCAGCTATACCAGGATGAAATTCCCTATCATGCTGCGGTTTTGGTGCAGGAATTCAAGGAGAAATCTACCCTGGTAAAAATCATGGCAGATATCATTGTTCACCGCGATACCCAAAAGGGAATCATCCTCGGGGAACGTGGTAAAATGATTCGGGAGCTGGGCACAAGGGCCCGCATAGAAATCGAAAAATTCCTCGGACAAAAAGTATTTCTCGAGCTGTTCGTAAAAGTGCGTCCGAAATGGAGGGATAATGATTTGTATTTGAGGGAGTATGGATACAAGTAAGTGAGACGTCAGACGTCAGAAGTGAGACGGAGGAAAACAAAACAAAAAATAAAAACAAAATAATCATAGAATAGAAGTCGATGTCGGGTTTTTTAAATTAGAGATCCCTAATTCATACTTCCAAATTCATAATTCATACTTCCCATGTCTGGATATACTGTAGCAATAGTTGGTAGGCCGAATGTTGGCAAGAGTACTTTTTTCAATCGGCTGCTGGAACAGCGAAAGGCAATCGTAGATGATGTGAGTGGCGTAACCCGCGACCGTCAATATGGTATTGCGGAATGGAATGGTAAAACCTTTAACGTGATTGATACCGGCGGTTTTGTACCTAAAAGCGATGATGTGTTTGAGCAGGAGATCAAAAAACAGGTACTGATTGCACTGGATGAAGCCGATGCCCTGATCTTTATGACGGATACCGCTACCGGTATCACAGACCTGGATGAAGCAATGGCAGATGTACTGCGTCGCACTACCAAACCAGTTTACCTGGTGGTAAACAAGGTGGATAACAACCAACGCATGCTGGAGGCGACAGAATTTTACAGTCTTGGTTTTGAAAAAATATTCTTTGTTTCTGCTATTAGTGGTAGTGGAACCGGTGAAATCCTCGATGCGGTGGTGGAAGCAATTCCCGAAGATCGCCTGGCGGATGATGAAACTGCTGACATCCCAAAGTTTGCTATCATCGGACAACCCAATGTTGGTAAATCCTCTTTGTTGAATGCGCTGGTTGGACAGGAGAGAACCATTGTGAGTGATATCGCCGGAACTACCAGAGATACCATTCATACTCACTACAATATGTTCCAGAAGGAATTTGTATTGATCGATACAGCGGGTATTCGTAGAAAACAAAAAGTGCATGAAGACCTCGAATTCTATTCTGTGATCCGTGCTATCAAAGCCATGGATGAAGCCGATGTCTGTTTACTGGTGCTGGATGCAGAAAAAGGTATTTCTGCCCAGGATCTCAGCATCTTCAGCCTGGCTGCGAGAAAAGGAAAGGGGATTGTTATCCTCGTAAACAAATGGGACCTGGTTGAAAAGCAAACCAATACGGCAAGGGATTATGAAAAGCAGTTGAAAGAGAGACTGGCGCCTTTCACAGATGTACCTGTTTTGTTTATTTCCGCCAAAGACAAATTGCGCATCTTCAAGGCAATTGAAATTGCTCTTGAGGTGGTAGAAAATAAAAAGAAAAAAATTCCAACTTCTCAACTCAACGATGTAATGCTGAAAGCCATCGCTGCTTACCATCCGCCGGTTGTTAGAGGTAATCCGGTTAGTATTAAATACGTAACCCAATTACCTACCCACGTCCCTTCCTTTGCATTTTTCTGTAATTACCCGGATGATATTAAAACTCCTTATCGTAATTATCTGGAAAACAAGCTGCGTGAAACCTTTGATTTCAAAGGGGTACCTGTTCGTATTTTCTTCCGTAAAAAATAAACCCTTTAGTATGAAAACGGTATTGCTTGTTATTGGACTAGCTGTTTGTATGATATCCTGTTCCAATAGTTCGGATTCTTCCGGAACCACTGTTGATAGTACTGCTATTGAAGCAGCTGCTGACTCCGCCGCCAAAGTTGCAAGAGATGCTGCCAAAGCAATCGATTCTACTGTGCAGGCAGCACTTGATTCAACTGCCGTTGATAGTGTTGCACAATAAAAACCGATACCGTTTTTTAACCCAATCGGCTACTTCGCGCTTTTTGTACAATCAGGTAACTGTAACTTGGTCGGGACAAAAAGTGAGTTATGAAATTGTGGTGTTGGGGTATTGTCTGGCTGCTTGTGGTCCCATGCAGTTATGCCCAAAAAAAATGGACCGGCAATGGTAATACAACCTTTTGGAATAATCCGCTCAACTGGGAAGGAGAAACAGTTCCTGACTCCCTGGATCATGTCTTGTTGGATAACAGCTTTCTTACAGCCAGTTATGAAGTGATTCTCCCCGATACAGGGGTTGTTGTACAATCGCTTGAGATTAGTCCAACCGGTTCCTCCTTCATTCGCATCTTACTCCCCGTTACCAATACAGTTACTAGTTCAAGCGGCTCTCCCTTGCCAAGAGGATTTTCGACTATGGGTATGGGTTATACGCTCCTGCTTCGGAAGAATGCAGCTTTCATCAATGCGTCAGGTAGCAGTAGTGGGTATGCGCTCCGCATTAGTGATTCCATCCGAATAGAAAATGGTGGCCGATATATTCATCAAAGCAGAACCGGCCATGCAGACCTGGTGAATCAACTGAGCAGGGCTGAAGGGACAGAGAACGGTGTGTTCAGAATGGAAAACACTGATGCTGCTTCTACTTTATCCATCAGTGGTAGGGTCTTCGGTAGCCTGGAATTGTCTTCCGTTGCGAGTCCGGCTGGTACTTGTACCTATTCTTCCTCCGGTACCAATTCCGCGCTGATCAGAGGTGATCTGGTTGTAGACAGCGGAACTGTTTTCAGTCTGCATTTCAGTGATACCATTCAGGTGAATGGTACGCTTCGACTCGATAAGGCCACTTTAAATATGTCAACTGGCAACAGGAGTTCCTGTCTGAAACTAATGGGAAATCTGGAAGAACTTAACTCCCGTATCCTGGAATCTAATCAATCCGGAGCTACCGGTTGCCTATTATTTGGAGGTGCTTCTTTACAACAAATTTATTCATCCGGGCAAGTACTGGATAGTATATGGTTCATGATAGACAATGCTGCCGGTTTGCAATTGTTATCAGATCTTGTCCTTCCTTATGATGTAAACCTTAAAAAGGGATTCCTTCGAACGATGGGGCATCAATTGGTCTTAACTGAAAAATCCCGGCTTACGCATGCTGTTGGTACAGGTATCGCAGGCACTATTCAAAAACGATTTAATTCACAGGATACCACCAGCTTTCCTCTCATTAACAAAGATGTTGTAAGCCTGGTTCAGGTTGCTAATTTTTCCGGGACTATGAAGCTTTCCTATCATCGTGATGATGCCAACATAGAAGGACAACAACTGGCACCCGGTATCAGCACGATTTCTTCTCTTGAGTTTTGGACTATTCTCAGTGTGCCCGATCTCAATTCACCTGATCCGGTTTTTGAGTTTAGTTATTCAGGAGCACATAGTGGAACCATTCTGGATACGGCAGCACTTAGTATAGCTGCTTTTGCTGATAATCAATGGAGCTCTATTAGGGATGGACTAACACCTGGTTCAAGTCCTGAACAAGGCAGGATCCGAACGATTGCACTGGACCGAAACCTATTGAGTGCTTCCAGGTTTACACTGGCCAATAAAACAGGTGGTGCGAATATTCTACCTGTGCTGGTGGAGTCCTTCTGGATCAGCAGAAATGCTGGTTATTGGAGCGTAAACTGGGAACTGGCTGGCGGAACAGAGCCAGCAGCTATGGAAGTGGAACTGGCAGAAAGAGGGGAGCCGTTTAAATCAGTTGCAACGCTACAGTACATACCCGGAAAACGAGTGTATTACTATAATTTACCAAACCGCCAAACCAGTGCTTTGTGCAGAGTTAAATTGATTGACGGCAATGGCGCCCAACAGTATTCAAAGGTTATTAGATTTCCAGGTACGATACTGCCATTGCAGAACCAGGTTCGTTTGAATGCAGCATCTTCCTCTATTCAAATTGATAGCAGGGAGGCGGGTCGCTATTTGCTGGAAGTATATACTGCAGCCGGACAACTATTATTGCGTCACCCAATCAATCAACCATCGGGAATAGCCAGTCATTGGATTCCTTTGCCTCGAAAAACAAACCAATGGCTCCTGTTTCGGCTTACTGATCAAAAAGGAACTCCTACTATTCTGAAACAAATCTGGTAGGCGGAATTATATCAACCCTTCCACTTTCTTTTTAAACTGACGGAATGCTTTCTGCTCATCCGAGATAAAACTGTTTTCCCTCAATTTACCTACTACTGTTTCCATTTCCGCTTCATTGTTATAAACCATCTGCCTGAATTCGTTTTGGTAATCCTTGGCCCGGCTTTCGAAAATCTTTTCGGTCATGAGTTGACGGGTACTGATGGCATTTTCCAGTAGTTGTCGAACCTCTGCTGAGGTTGAGGATAAATCCACCCCATGGCGTTGCTTATAAATTGCCAGTGCATGCTTTAGTTTTTGCAAAGCATATTGATCCGTTTCCTGCTGGTAGCGAGCATGCAGTTCTTCCCAGCTTTTTATTTTGCCCGACCGGATAGCTGATAGCCATTGGTCTTCTGTTGCTGCTTCCACCAACTGCCCACCGATATTGGTCCACCTGGACACCTTTTCTGCTTTGGGCAATTTTGCCACCATACGGTTCAGTGTACTCAATGGATTTCGCTCAAATGCAAGCAGAATCTCTTTGGCTGCATAATAATCCAGCAAACGGCTGAACCATTGATAGGCCATCGCCGCTTTTTTAATCAATACAGGACGTTGACTGTTTTCAGCCAGTTCCAATTCTATGGTAAGATCCTGTATTGCCATTTCCCCCTCCTCCAGCAACCCTCTTCCTTTTGTCCGCCACTGTCTTTCTGTTGCTTCTTTCCCCTGCTGCTGGTACCAGGCTTTTCCTGTTGCGAGCGTTAATATATCCAACGACTCCAGCATTTCATTTGCTGTGTCCGGTGCCAGAAAATCGTATTCAATTTGCTGTAGTTTTTCAATGCGCTGATCTCTCGCTACGTATTTCCAGGAGTTTCTTGCCAATGCATACATGTTGTATTCAAACCAGTAAGCCGGCATCACTATCAGTTGGTCATGCGTTACATCGTTGCTGATCAATGAAAAAGGTAGTCTGATATCTAATTCGGCAGGATAATCTCCTTTGGCCAGAATCGAAAAGGAGGCAAATCGTGAATTGTGCTTCAGGCTCACACACAAGCCAGGCCAGAAGCCTCTGCCTGCAATCAATTCTCCATCCGCTGCTCTTGAGTTATGATTGGATCCAATTGTTGCTCCTGCCGCCATATTGGATTGACCCATTACCAATGCAGCACATAAAAAGGAATTGTTGTGGTGCTGTTCATGCGCCGGAAAAATCAGGGAATTCAATACCTCACAACAGGAGATCGTTGCATTGTTTCCAAGATAAGAGTTAATAAGGCGAGCACCATATTTCAATTGTGAATGGCTTGCCATTATAAAACGCACTGCCTTAACGCCATAAAAGACCCTGCAGCCTTCTCCAATAATGCCATTCACCAACTCACAACCTTCACCTACCTGGCTGCGGGCATCCGGTTTGGAATGGATGGTTACATTTTTGATTTTATTCGCGCCTTTGATATAGGCATCACTTCCAATGTATACGTCTTTCAGTATCCTGGAATTCTTAATTACTGTCCTATCACCAATCTGACCATACTGCCCTCTGTCCTTGCTGAAACGATTATTCGTCATCTCCACAAAGCGCTGTTGCAACTGCTCGTCCTGCCTGTTCCGGCTCCACAAATACGCATCTCCCGGCAACATGCCATCAAAGGGCAATATTCTGCGGCCTCCGTTTTCATTGCAGACTTCCAGCCATATCCTCACTTTCTCTTCTTCGCCTTCCTTCAAAATCCCATTCCCGAATTTAGAGTGACTTGAAGTAGCCAGTTCATTGATGTTCACCAGCATCACTTCATTTCCAATAATAAAATGCGATAGATAATTCACATTATCCACTACCACATTGTCTCCAAAGTCAGAACTGATGATGGTGCTGTTATACAGTCCCACTGCCATCTTGAGGTTGTTAAACTCGAGGCAATACGGCTCGAGTTTGCCAATCCGCACCAGTCCGTAAAACTTACAGTTCTTTACTAACTCCGGATTAAAAGCATCGGATACCAGTAACTTATTCCAGTCGTCACTCTGGTTGCGGTTGCGCACCAATACTTCAATTTCATAAGCTGTGAGCTGCCGGTATTGGATGCCACTGTTGTTCTGGCGGTTTCTATGGAAATACTCATCCTTCCCTTCCTTGAGATATTGATTTTCTACAAATCCATATCCCAGGGATTGAAGGGGATTTTTTTTGATCAGATTCATAAGAGACAGTTATTCTACTGTTACGCTTTTGGCGAGATTTCGGGGTTTGTCTACATCCAGTCCTTTTGCTACACCAATGTAATAGGCGAGGAGCTGCATGGGAATCACATTGATAATGGGCGCGATCAGCTCATCCGCATAAGGAACAACGATCAAATCATCTACCAGCGCATTGGCTGCATCATCTCCTTCACTCACTACAGCAATTACTTTTCCTTTACGTGCTTTGATCTCCTGCATATTGCTCAGGACTTTCTCATGGAAACTGTCTTTTGTTGCCACAAAGAATACCGGCAGTTTGTCATCCACCAATGCAATGGGACCATGTTTCATTTCTGCAGCCGGATAACCCTCCGCATGGATATACGAAATCTCTTTCAGTTTCAGCGCGCCTTCTAATGCAACCGGGAAATTATAACCGCGACCCAGGTAGAGCGCATCAGATGCATCTTTGTATTTAAGCGCGATTTCATGGATGGCATCTTTCTGCAACAAGGCCGTTGCCACTTTTTCTGGTACATCATTCAGCTCATTCAGCAAATGCATATAGCGTTTTTCACTGATGCACCCCTTCATGTAACCTAATTTCAATGCCATCATGGTCAATACCGCTAACTGCGCTGTAAAGGCTTTGGTACTGGCTACTCCAATCTCCGGACCAGCATGCGTGTAGGCCCCGCCGTGAGAGGTACGGGCAATGGAGGATCCTACCACATTCACTACGCCCAATATGATGGCTCCTTTTTCTTTCGCACTCTCAATTGCTACCAGGGTATCTGCGGTTTCACCACTCTGTGAAATTGCAATGATCACATCTCCCTTATTGATAACCGGATTGCGGTACCGGAATTCTGAAGCATATTCCACTTCAACCGGTATCCGGGTCAGCTCTTCAAATATATATTCCGCAACAAGTCCCGCATGCCAGCTGGTTCCACAGGCTATCATGATGATGCGGTTGGCGGTCATCAGTTGCTCTGCATATTGCTGTATTCCACTCATTGTGATGGTTCCTGCACTGGCATCCAGTCTTCCGCGCAAACAATCAAATATGGTATGCGGTTGTTCAAAAATCTCCTTCAGCATGAAATGATCATAGCCGCCTTTTTCAATAGCTGCCAGTTCCATGTCCAGCTTGGTGATGAAGGGGGTGATCTTTTCATTACCCAGGTTTTTCAGGATCAGTTCATCCGGACGAATAATCGCCACTTCATAGTCATTTACATATACCACTTCCTTCGTGTATTCAATAATAGGAGAGGCATCCGATGCCAGGAAATGTTCTCCTTTGCCGATTCCGATTACAAGTGGTGATCCTTTTCTTGCGGCAATCAGGGTATCCGGATTGTCTTCATCCAGTAACACAATCACATAAGCACCCACCACCCGTTTCAATGCAATTCGTACCGCTTCTTCCAGGCTGCCTTCATTGTTCACATAAATGTCTTCAATGAATTTCAGCAGCACTTCCGTATCCGTGTCACTCTGGAACGTGTATCCTTTTTTGATAAGTTCTCCTTTGATCTGGGCATAGTTTTCAATGATCCCGTTATGTATCATGGATAACTTGCCATTTTTGGAGGTATGAGGGTGTGCATTCCGATCGCAGGGTTCACCATGTGTTGCCCAGCGGGTATGGCCAATTCCAATATTCGAATGCAGGTCTTTACCGATCAGTGTCTCTTCCAGGTCAGCAACCTTCCCCTGCTTTTTATACACTTTCATTCCATTGTTCAAGAGAGCCACCCCCGCACTGTCGTACCCCCTGTATTCTAACCTTTTCAGCCCTTTTAAAATGATTGGATAAGCTTCTCTATGTCCGATGTAAGCAACAATTCCACACATATTTATTATCTTTTTTTGTTATAAGGTGCCGGCAATAAAACGCAAACATAGTTAAATTATTTTTTAAGCAATCGTTTGCGTAAGCCGGTTAACTCAGAGCATGAGGCCCCGTAAAAAGAGATAGGCAACGCTGAAATAGAGGATCAACCCGGTTACATCAACCAATGTTGCAACAAAGGGTGCGGAGGATACGGCCGGATCAGCACCGGCTCTTTTTAAGAAGATGGGTAACATGGATCCGCTGATCGTACCCCATAATACTACTCCCATCAGGGATATTCCAACTGCAGCGCCCAACTGAATATAATAGATGCCATATACTTCCGGGAAAAACTGCGACCAAACAATTACTCTTGCAAATCCAATGATGCCCAGCACACTCCCCAACAACAATCCAGAAATGATTTCGCGCTTGAGCACCCTCCACCAATCCGATATGGTTATTTCTCCTACCGCCATTGCCTGGATGATCAGGGTGGAGGCCTGTGATCCACTATTACCTCCACTTGATATAATCAAGGGAACAAATAAGGCCAGCACTACCGCTTTCGCGATTTCATCTTCAAAATAACCCATCGCCGAAGCAGTCAGCATTTCTCCGATAAATAACACTACCATCCAGACAATACGCTTCTGGAACAATTTGAAGATGGGCATTTCAAGATATGGCTCATCCAATGCTTCCGTACCACCAATCCGCTGCATATCTTCACTGAATTCCTCATTGGCAACCCAGAGCACATCGTCAATGGTTACAATGCCCAGCAATATATTCTGATCATCCAGCACCGGTAGCGCCACCCGGTTATTCATCTTGAATGTCTGGTTGGCTACTTCCTGGTCATCATTTACATTCAATGCGATGTATCTGTAATCTATTATATCACTTACCACTTTATCCGGACTCGTCATGATCACATCCCGGATTCTCATGTCATCCACAAATTCTCCCTTATCATTCACTACGTAAATCACATCAATCGTTTCCGATTCACGTCCCACTTCCCGGATATGATCCAGTACTTCGGTCATGGTCCAATCTGCATTTACCGCGATATAATCCGGGGTCATCAATCGTCCCACACTGCCTTCAGGATACCCAAGCAGGGAGAGTGTGATTTTTCTTTCTTCCGGATCCAGTGTTTTGATCAGTTCTTTTACCACTTCACTGGGCAACTCTTCAAGAAAAGAGGTCCGGTCATCCGCAGGTAGTTCATTCAGTAGCTCGGCCGATTTTAACGGTGGCAACTCCTGGATGATTTGTTTCTGTACGGAAGTGTCCAGGATCTTGAATACACTGGCAGCCCGGTGCGTGCTCATATTGCCGATGATCTGGCTGGCAAATTCATCAAACTCATCCACCAGTTCAGCCACGTCGCTGATGTTCTGATTATTCAGAAACTCGCGTATGCGCAGCTTGTCTTCCAGGTGAATGATGGAAGCAAATTGTTCACTGATAGACGCAGGGGTTTCCAGATCTTCGGTCATGGGGTAAAAATACATTTTTATATTGCAGGATGATTTTACCCTGCCTGATAATTGCCCCAACTCCCTCCATGGGCAGAGGTGTGTTCACGCTCGAGCCACTGGAGGCCGATACCCTGGTAGAGATCAGTCCGGTTATTGTATTGTCTGAAACCGATCGCCTTCTGCTGGATAAAACCCTGCTGCACTATTATATTTTTGAATGGGGAGAGGATAATAAAGCCTGTTGCGTGGCACTTGGCTATGTGTCTTTGTACAACCACAGCTTCCAAAGCAATTGCGAATATGAAATGGATATGGAATCCCAAATGATCCGTATAAAAACTGTACGCCCAATCAATGCCGGAGAGGAATTATTCATTAATTACAATGGCGACTGGAACGATCCCAAACCTTTATGGTTTGATGCCCTCTGATTATTGCATCGGCAAGTTGGTGATGACAAGATTCACCTGTCCTTTTACCTGTGCCTGCACCTGCACATTGTCTTTGTTAATAACAAGGCCGGTTAACCGAAGCTCCTGGGTATTGCCTGTCATCTGGATTCCATCCATAATAACCCGGTTGAGCTGTGTATCAATTTTTACTTTATTTTTCAAATAGAGCTCGCGTACGTTGATCTTTGCCTGCTGCCGTAAACTCTCCAGGATCTGCCGGTTGAAGAAGGTTTTCCCAACTGCCAATACCAGGCTCGAGGAATTTAAGTCATATTCCAGATCCGGTACCTGTAATTGCTGCGTCTGTATATCGAGCTCTGGTGTTCCGGTTAGAAACAGCGTTCCTCTTTTGGTGCCCGTAAAATCAATCTTAAACCGAACTTTGTAATTGTCAAGTCCGGATACTTCAACACCTGAAATGCGAATCTTTTCACCTTTTACATCAAACTCTCTTCCTTTCAGTGTTCTCGTTAATAAGGTATCAATGGTACGGTAATCATAGATCGCATTGGTGGTCAGATTAAAACCATCTCCATTTACTGTACCACTTAAGGGAGGCAGGTGTTGCGTCACTGACGTATTGATGCTGTCGGAACTGATCTCCGGAAAGCAGGATAAGCCGGCAATAAATTTCAACGTATCACCAGTTAAGTTGATGGCACCCAGCTTAACCGAATTGGCATTTAATTTCATAAATCCATAGGTGCTAAGCGGAATTTTCTTTCCTGCTCTTTCTGCCACCGGATTTAATACTTCGTCAAACCGAAGGTTGCGCATATTCTGATCTACAGCTGCACCATAAAAATTAACCGCTGCCGCGATGCTGTCCATTACCTGCTGGGTAACATCATTATTGAAAATAGTTACAACACATTTATCAATTGCCTGCACTTTCTCCACCCGGGTGCTGGTTTGCAAGCGATAATCGGGCGTGAATCTCAAATCGGATACCAATTGAATATTCACTCTTCGCATCGGCTCTTCACCAAACCCACAACTTCCATTGATCCAGGGCGAAACCGATTGTCCCAATACACATACGGTTTTACTTCCGGCAATCTGGTACCGTCCATTCATGGTCATGGTTACCCGGTTGTTTACACAACTGAACTGAAAACCGGATCGAAGAAAGCGATACTTGTACCGGAAGTCGCAGCCACTCTGCAGATAAGCCGGCCATCCATCCGAAGTAATGGTAGTAGGGGCTAATTGTTCTGCCTGCTGTAAAAAGGGTTTGACTACAATTTTGACAGGTATATGTATCACCGATTCTGTGAGTGGTGGTAATGTTTTTACAACAGGGGGCGGTGCAGGTTTTGCTGCTTTCTTACTGCTTCCACAGGAAGCAAACAACGAAAAAAGGAAAATTGTGCCAACAAGAAGGATTCGGTTACGCATAGTTGTTATCAAAGGATTTCGTTTACATGGATACGGATATTCTCAGCTATTTTTTCTGTCGGTACATCATTGGCATCACCTCCAAATGGGTCTTCAATTTCCTCTGCGATCAATTCAAGGCTGGCAAGCACATAAAAGATAAAAGCTACTACGGGAATTACGAGATACCCCAAATTGAATACAAATCCAATCGGTAACGTAATTACATAAATGAAAATGAATTTTTTGATGAATACACTGTAGGAATATGGGATGGGTGTGTTTTTGATTCGTTCACAGGCACCACAGATATCGGTAAATGATAACAGTTCTGCATTGATGGTAATGAGCTGATCTCCTGTAATCACATTCTTTCGGTAGAGCTCCTGAACTCTTCGCATCATCAAGGCTGCTACCTGGTTGGGCAGGTGCCTGGATTGATCCACCGCCAACTCCGGATGATCAATTTCATCCAAGGCCAGCCTTGTTTTCTCTGAGCGAAGATGATCTCTGAGCATGCTGGCATATAAGGCAATGGACTTACGGAAAAAATTCCGGGTCACATGATCATCCACAGCTAACATACTATCCAGCTTTAATGCAAGGTTTCTGGAATTGTTCGTCAGTGCTCCCCATAGTTTTCTTCCTTCCCACCAGCGATCATAAGCAGTATTGGTGCGAAATACAAGCAACATGGAAATCGCAAAACCGAGCAGGCTATGCATGATCGATACTTGCTTCAAATGGCTGTTCTGCGACAATTTCAAAACTTCTACTTCCACATAAGCAACACCCCAGGAGTACAGTGATATCAAGGCGATTAAAGGTAGTAACTGCCGGATGGTATCAGCCTTGTGTAACTTAAACAGTACAGATAGCCAGTCTTTGGTATTATATGATATCATTGTTTAGTTGGATTGGGTGGTAAAACGATAGCCTCGTAAAAAATCCTGGATACCCATTCTTTTTTTGCCCTGCAATTGCACTTCTTCCAGGTGAATATAGCCATCCGGCGCTGCAAATTTCAGGTAGGTGGATTGGTCGGTTTCAAATTGTCCGGGTGCAATTGCCGGTTGGGTTTTTTCTTTTTTTGTTTTAAATACTTTCAGCGTCTTGCCTTCCAATGAAGTAAAGGCAGCAGGGTAGGGAGATAATCCCCTTACCAGGTTATGAATAGCATCTACATGCTGAAACCAGTTGATATGGCAGGTTTCTGTAAAAATCTTGGGTGCGTGTTTGGGTGGGTGTGTAGAATCCACGAGCCTGCCTTGCGGTATCTCCTTGATGCTTTCATTCGCAAGTCCCTCAACAGTTTTCACCAATAACTGAGCTCCCAATTCTTTCATCCGGTCATGTACGGAACCTGCATCTTCATCTTCACTTATTGGTAAGCGTTCCTGCAATAAAATATTGCCGGTATCAATTTCATGCTGCAATTTAAAGGTGGTTACTCCGGTTTCTTTTTCTCCATTGATCACAGCCCAGTTGATGGGAGCTGCTCCTCGATAATTGGGAAGTAAGGAACCATGTACATTAATCGTTCCCATTGGTGGGCGGTTCCATACCATCTCAGGTAACATCCGGAAAGCTACTACCACCTGCAGATCCGCTTTCCACTGATCAAGTGCTTCGAGGAAATGTGGATCGCGTAATTTTTCGGGTTGTAATACAGGGATATGATGAGCGAGCGCAAATGTTTTCACGGCGCTGTGTTGTAATTGCAATCCTCTGCCAGCCGGACGATCAGGTGCTGTTACAACTCCAACAATGTTACAACCCGCATGTACCAATGCATCAAGCGATGCAACTGCAAATTCCGGCGTTCCCATAAAAACAATTCGCAAAGAGCGATAATCCATAGTGTGAATTTAGTAAGAAGGGTTAGGGGTAAATCAGGTAACGGGCGCGAATTTTTTTGAAGTTTTCCAATCCCGGTTGCCAGGATGCCCTGATCTCTTCCATGGTTTTTCCTTCTTTGATCTGTTGCATCAATTGACTGTTACCCGCCAGTTTATTAAAGAAATAGGCGGTTGGTTCAGCATTCGGCTTACCCAGGAAAAAACTGGCTTTATCCGGAAAAAGGCGATAGGCTTCCAGCAGATACTCCAGTTGCAGTTGGTTTCCAATTTTTGATAACACAACAGTTGGTTCAGCAGCCAGGTTCCAACCATAACAGAGCTGATCTTTTAACTTAGGATTTTTAGCGCCTTCTTTGGAACGCGGGGTAAAGGAATATAAATTTTTTGGAAGAGCAGGATGGCCAAATACCTGGAAGGGGTGGTCGGTTCCGCGGCCTTCACTTAATACCGTTCCTTCAAAAAAACAGGTAGAGGCATACCAGTAAATGGATGACATATCCGGCAGGTTGGGAGAAGGTTTTACCGGTAATTGATACTTGCTCTCGTGTGTATAATTTTTACAGGGGATCACCATGAGTTGGAATCCTTCTGTAGACAGATTGGTGTTCAGCCATTTTTCACCCAGCAGCATTTTGGCATATTCTCCAATGGTCATGCCATATACTACAGGTACCGGCTGCATGCCCACAAAAGAGCGATAGGGTTTTTCAAGAATGGGGCCATCAATATAAAATCCATTTGGGTTGGGACGGTCAAGCACCAGCAACGGTTTTTTTGCTGCAATCGCTGCTTCCATAAATTCTTCCAACGAAGAAATGTATGTGTAAAATCGAACACCAACATCCTGAATATCAAATATCAGGATATCAACTGCGTCCAGGTCTTCTTTTTTGGGAATCCGGTTTTTGCCATAGAGAGAAATCACTGGGATGCCGGTTTTAGGGTCAACCGTATTGCCTACTTTTTCTCCTGCATCAGCAGTGCCGCGGAATCCATGTTCGGGTGAAAAGAGCCGCGTGATGCGAACCCCTTTTTGTTTGAGTGCATCAACCAAGTGAAGGGTATCATAAACAACAGTGGTCTGATTGGCAAAAATTCCTACTCTTAATCCGGATAATTTGGGAAGGTATTGATTGAACTGTTCAGCTCCTGGTTCAATCCGCTGGGCAAAAATATCTACGACACTAAATAGGCCGCAAAGCAATACAAAAAAAATCCTTTTCATGGCTCAAATATAACGGATTGGTAGCAGGCGCTCTGCCGCTTTTCCCTTACCTTGTGCCCTGATTTGATCAATTTAAATTTTTTTTATGCAACAAGTACAGTCTGGCGATACCGTAAAGGTTCATTACCATGGTCGCCTTACCGATGGAACCACTTTCGATAGTTCAGAAGGTCGGGATCCCTTGGAATTTCAGGTGGGAAGCCAAATGGTAATCGCTGGTTTCGACAACGGTGTGATGGGGATGATTGTGGGAGACAAGAAAACCGTGCATATTCCTGTTGATGATGCGTATGGTCCCAAGAATCCTGATATGATTATCGAATTCCCGAAAGAGCAGGTTCCTGCTGATATGCCACTCGAAGTGGGTATGCGCCTGAATCTGAATAATAGCCAGGGCCAGGTGGTTCCTGTTGTTATTACTGAGATCCAGGAAACTGCAATCCTGCTGGATGCCAATCATCCGCTGGCGGGTGAAGACCTGGTTTTCGATATCGAACTGGTTGAGATTGTTGGTGCGCCTTCCCGTATCATCATGCCCTAATCAAGCTTGATTCAAATGAATAAAAGTGGTTGTCCCTAGGGCAACCATTTTTTGTTATGTTGCTTTCCGTACACCCAAAATAAGACAGCCGTTACCAGCAAACATAATATAGTGTTGAGTAAGGAGGCTTCAAATCCAAACTTTCCTCCTGTCCAAAGTTCAGCGCCCTGCTGGTATTGACTTAAGACGGATGGCAGACTCAATCCGCTCACACCAAATCCCAATACGGGTCCCTGTAAAAAATTCCAGGTAAAATGCAAGCCGATACCAAACCAGAGGTTACGCGTATAGAGATAATTCACACCTAAAAGCAACCCGGCAAGGAATACATTGATAGTGCCCAATAAGGATCCATTCGGATTGGTGCCATGAAAAAATGCAAAGATCAGCGCCGTGATTACCAAGGCTTTCAAAGGATGTATACTTTCCATCAGGTTCTGCTGGATATAACCCCGGAAAGCCAGTTCTTCATAAACAGCTACTACTATCATCAAGAGCAGGGAGGAAAAAAACGAGCTACTGTTCCATTCTACCCCGGCCCATTCTATTGCTCCTGTCACCAGCAGCAAACAAGTGCCTGTTCCCAATATCGCAATCGCAACCAAATTGCCTACCATGAAATCAATTTCAAATCCTTTCCATTGCCAGCCCATGGAAAGGATGCTTTCCCGGTCTACGAGTTTTCGCATACCAAAGGCAAGCAGGGTGGATAGTACCCCGAGGAAAATGGTAGTGGTATAGATGTCCAGTCCCAACAGGGTGCCGATCCATCCACCACCTATTAATACGCTCAAAAAGAGGAAGATAAAAATGATTGCTCTCCAATGCTTTGCCATCAATACAGTAATTTGAGCCGAAATTTAACCAATCATGCCGGAAATGGTTCGAACACAAGTAAAAGAACGCTTGCTTCGATATGTTCAGATAGATACGCAAAGTGATCCGCTTAGTACTACCCAGCCCAGTACTGAAAAGCAAAAGGACTTATCCCGCCTGCTGGTGCAGGAACTGCAGGATATGGGTATTAAAGACGCCCACCTGGATGATTACGGTTATGTATACGCGACAATACCAGCCACCAGTACCCGAAAAGTTCCGGTGATCTGTTTTTGCTCACATGTGGATACCGCCCCGGATTGCAGTGGTACAGGCGTACAGCCAATTGTGCATGCGGCATTTACAGGTGAACCAATCGTATTACCTCAGGATACCTCCCAGGTAATTACCATTGAAGAGCATCCCTATCTGAAAGAAAAAATCGGGGACGATATCATTACTGCCTCTGGTACTACCTTATTAGGTGCAGATGACAAAGCAGGTGTAGCCATCATCATGGAACTGGCGGCTTACCTTTCATCTAACCCTCAAATTCAACATGGAGCCATTAAAATCCTCTTTACCCCGGATGAAGAAATCGGCAGGGGAGTAGATAAAGTGGATTTGAAAATACTGGGTGCTGATATCGCTTATACAATGGATGCCGGTGAACTCGGCAGCCTGGAAGACGAGAACTTCTCCGCAGATGGTATGACGATTTATTTCCATGGTATCGCGGCTCATCCCGGATCGGCGAAAGGTAAATTAATCAATGCTATCAAACTGGCAGGAGAATTTGTTGCGTCGCTGCCCAAAGAAAAATTGGCTCCAGAGGTTACTGAAGGAAGAGCAGGCTTTGTGCATCCGGTTCGTATCACGGGCTCAGCTGAATTAGCGCAGGTGGATTTTATCATCCGCGACTTTGATACCCCAAAATTAGGCGAATATGAATTTCTGCTGCAACACCTGGCCGATGAAATCGTATTGAACTATCCCGGAGCCCGTACTACCTATGAGGTGAAAGAACAATACCGAAATATGAAGGAAGTATTACAACACCATCCCAAAGTGACCGCCCTGGCGGAACAGGCCATGCTCAACTGTGGTATCCGGCCCCGGAAATTTCCGATCCGGGGTGGTACGGATGGTGCGCGGCTTTCCTTTATGGGACTTCCCTGCCCGAATTTGTTCACAGGAGAAATGTCGCTCCATAGCAAACAGGAATATGTAAGTGTGCAGGATATGGAAAAATCATTCGCGGTATTGGTAGAATTGGTGCAGCTTTGGGAAAAGAACGCGGCAGAATAAGTATTTTAAAGTCAAAATTCGAATATGTTAGATCTCCTTACTTCCAGTTGGTGGATTCTCATTGTAATCCTCGTCGTATTTGCCGGCTTAAAAACCATTAACCAGGGTACGATTGGGGTGGTTACAATGTTTGGTAAGTACCGGCGTATCCTATTACCCGGACTTAATTTCATCATTCCTTTTATTGAACAGATCTCAAAAAGGGTATCGGTGCAGAACCGATCCGTGGAACTGGAGTTCCAGGCGGTTACAGCAGATCAGGCCAATGTGTATTTTAAAAACATGTTGCTGTATGCTGTTCAGAATGAACAGGAAGACACCATCAAAAAAGTAGCTTTTAAATTCATCAGTGATCGCGATCTGATGCAGGCCTTGAGTCGCACCATTGAAGGTACCATTCGTTCCTTTGTAGCCACCAAACGCCAGGCGGAGATTTTGGCCCTCAGAAAAGAAATCGTGGAGTACGTAAAAGACCAGATCGATCAGCTGCTGGAAGAATGGGGTTATCACCTGCTCGATCTACAGATCAATGATATCACCTTTGATCAGGTAATTATGGATTCCATGAGCCGGGTGGTGGCTTCGCATAACCTGAAAGCAGCTGCTGAAAACGAGGGACAGGCTTTGCTGATCACCAAAACCAAAGGGGCGGAAGCAGAAGGTAATGCCATCAAAATTGCTGCAGAAGCAGAAAGAGAAGCCGCCCGCCTGAGAGGCCAGGGTGTGGCACTCTTCAGAGAGGAAGTGGCCAAGGGGATGAGTGAGGCAGCCGATCGCATGCGTCAGGCCAACCTGGATACCAATGTTATTCTCTTCAGTATGTGGACAGAAGCCGTGAAAAACTTTGCTGAATATGGTAAAGGGAATGTTATTTTCCTCGATGGAAGTGCCGAAGGAATGGAGAAAACCATGAAGCAAATACAGGCCATGATGGTAAAGCAGGTAGGTGCCTGATCCGGTGATGGTAGAATCTTTAGAATTCCTTAGCAAATAATAGCCTTATTTTCACACCCGACAAAAGAATAAACCAACCAGATGAATTTGTTTCTTCTTCAGATTGCAGATACGGCCCAACAGATAGCCAATGCTGCCCAGGCTGCTACCAATGAAAACAAAGATCTCAGTATGATCAATCTGCTCTTCCAGGGCGGCCCGCTGATGATTCCCCTGTTTTTATTACTGATAATTGCCATGTATTTCTTTTTCGAACGTTACCTGGCCATCAATAAAGCCAGTAAGATCGATGAGAATTTCATGAGCATCATTAAGGATCATATTCTGAGTGGTAATGTGGCTGCAGCCCGGTCATTGGCCAAGAATACCAATAACCCGGTAGCGCGCATCATTGATAAAGGCATTCAGCGTATTGGCAAACCTATTGATGCCATTGAAAAAAGCATGGAGAATGTAGGGCGATTGGAAATGTACAAACTGGAAAGAAATCTTTCTGTGTTATCGCTGGTTTCCGGCATTGCACCCATGTTTGGATTCCTTGGTACCATTGTAGGAATGGTGCAATTGTTCTATGGCATTTCTTCTACCGGCGAATATACCCTCAGCACTATTGCCAGTGGTATTTATGTGAAGATGATTACCTCCGCAACCGGATTGATCATTGGTTTGCTGGCTTATGTGGGACATAGTTTCTTAAATGCCCAGGTGGATAAAACTGTTAACCGGATGGAAGTTGCCAGCTCAGATTTTATTGATACCCTTCAGGAACCTACCAGATAAGCGAACATGAATTTAAAACGTCGATTAAGAGGACATGCCGAAGTTCATACCGGAGCACTGAATGATATCCTGTTCATTCTGTTGCTCTTCTTCCTGATTGTATCCACGCTGGCCAATCCCAATGTGATCAAACTTTCACAACCGAAAGCCAAGAGTGATACCAAGGCCAAACAAACGGTGGTGGTATCCATTGACGCGAATAACCAGTTTTATGTTGGTACCTCCAAAGTAAGCCTGGAAGAACTGAAAGCAAAACTGCAACCCATCCTGGCAAAAGAAACCGACCAGCCTTCCGTGGTGATCAATGCCGATAAAAATGTACCGGTGGAGAATGTGGTGGCGGTGATGCGGGTTGCCAGGGAATTAGGTGCCCGATCCGTTTTGGCGGTGGATAAAAATGGGGTGCAGTAATCAGGATCGGATTGCTTTGATCATACGCTCCTTGCCCTGCATATCTCTACGAATCTCAATTGTCTGAATACCTTTTTGCTGAAGCGCTTGTTGCACACCCGCGGCAAGCGCTTCATGTATTTCAAGGTAGATCAAAGTGCCGGCCTGGCATCTTGATTGCGCAAAGTTTGCGATGGCTTTGTAAAAAAGAAAGGGATCTTCATCCGGTACAAAAAGTGCAATACCTGGTTCATACTTCACAACATGGGCACTCATTTCTTCAGCCCCTGCTTTTGGTATGTAAGGCGGGTTACTGACAATGCATGTAGGCACTGGCAATTGCTCCCAGTAGCGTTCATCCAGAAAATCAATTTCATGCCATTGTACGATCGATTGTAAATGTGCTGCGTTCAATTGCGCCACCGATAAGGCAGCACTGCTGATATCACAACTGTGCACTTCCGCGGTTGGCAGTTTTTTAGCCAGGCTGATTGGAATACAGCCGCTGCCGGAACCAATATCTAAAAGGATGGGAGCGGCTGCTGTTCTGAAGTCTTTTACTACCCATTCCACTAACTCTTCTGTTTCGGGACGGGGGATGAGTACCCGCTCATCTACATAGAAAGGCATTTCCTGGAACCAGGCTTCGTTGATTACATATTGAACCGGCCGGTGCTGTTCTAACTGCAGCAGCATTTCCTCCAGCAGTAACTGTTGTTTATCAGATAGATTGGCCGCCTGCAGGTTTCTGGTTTCCTGTTTGGGGAGTCCGGTTAACTTTTCCAGCACCATGTCTGCTATATAACCGGCCTCTGTATTTCCGTAAATGGGCTCCAGTTGCCGGATGATATGTATTCTTGGTGTAGGCAATTTTATTGTTATCAATGCCAAAGGTAAAGCCGGCTGGCGCATTTTTTTTGTAACTTATCGTATGAGTGAGAAAAAATTAAAAGGCCAGATCGCCCTGGTTACCGGGGCTAGTTCTGGCATCGGGAAAGCCATCGCGATCGCTCTGGGCGAAGCCGGTGCCGCGGTTATCGTGAATTATTATTCCGGCGCAGAAGCAGCGGATGAAGTTGTCAATACGATCCGGCAAAATGGATCAGATGCCATTGCCATTAAGGCGGATGTCAGTAAGGAAGAGGATGTATTCTCCATGTTTGGGGAAATAATTCAACAATATGGCACAATCGATATTTTGATCAATAATGCAGGTCTGCAGCAGGATGCTCCGTTTCATGAAATGACGTTACAGCAGTGGCAGAAAGTGATCGATGTAAACCTGACCGGACAGTTTCTCTGTGCCCGGGAAGCGATCCGGGAGTTTTTGCGAAGGGGGCATCAACCCGAGCGCTCCAAAGCCTGCGGAAAAATTATCTGTATGAGCTCTGTGCATGAACTGATTCCCTGGGCCGGACATGTAAATTACGCCGCCTCAAAAGGAGCCATCAAGATGCTGATGCAGAGTCTGGCGCAGGAATACGGCCCGCAGCAGATCCGGGTGAATAGTATTTGTCCGGGTGCCATTCGTACTCCCATCAATCGCGAAGCCTGGGAAACTAAAGCAGCCTATGAGTCGCTCATGAGCCTGATTCCCTACAATCGGATTGGTGAGCCGGAGGATGTGGGCAAACTCGCGGTATTCCTGGCTTCCGACGATTCTGACTATATAACGGGTACCAGTATTTTCATCGACGGTGGTATGGCCGTTTATGAAAGTTTTGCTGATGGCGGATAAAAAGCCGACCTTTATAATTCATCAAATACATCGCTTATGGCTAGGTCGAGGGATTCGTTCAATAAAAAGGAAATGGAGAAAAAGCGGGCGAAAAAGAAGCAGGAGAAGGAAGAACGCAAGGAAGAAAGAAAGAATGATGCAAAAAAAGGCAGGTCCCTCGAGGATATGATGGCTTATATTGATGCCGATGGCAACATTGTAAGCTCACCCCCTGATCCTTCTACCATGGTGGAAGTGAATCTGGAAGATATCCAGATCGGGGTTCCCAAACAGGCAGAACCCTCACCTGAGGATCTGATTCGTTCCGGTATTATCTCCTTTATGAATGAGGCAAAAGGGTTTGGTTTTATCCGTGATTTACAAAGCCAGGAAAGCATTTTCGTACATGTAAACGAGATGCAAACCCGGCTGGTAGAGAATGATAAAGTAAATTTTGAAGTAGTAAGCGGACCAAAAGGGTATAGTGCGATCAACGTAAGAAAAATGAAATAAGCGCGGGTACCGGTCTATGCTGAAAAAGAGAGTCAAAAGAACACTACGCTACACCAGATACATTTATTACAGAGAAACCTTAGTAAACCGGGAAGAGAAGTTCTGGTCCTTCCTGGGCTCTTTCATCGGAATTGGTCTGATTGCTTTCTGGCAAAGTTTTTTACTTAAAGATTCTGATAGTCTATTTTTAATTGGATCCTTCGGGGCATCCAGTGTGCTGGTTTTTGGCCTGATTCAAAGTCCGCTGGCACAACCCCGTAATTTAATAGGAGGTCATCTTGTTTCTGCATTTGTGGGAGTTAGTGTGCAGTCGCTGCTTCCTGAAATCATTTGGCTGACTGCACCCCTGGCGGTATCACTTTCTATCATTGCGATGCAGTTCACCAAGACCCTGCACCCTCCTGGAGGTGCAACTGCATTATTAGCGGTAATCGGGTCGGAAAAAATCAAGTTATTAGGATATTATTACATCCTGTTCCCTGTATTAAGCGGCGCGCTCGTACTTTTGTTGGTGGCGCTGATATTTAATAATATTACCCCGAATCGAAAATATCCTGTGAGCAACAACTACAAAAAGAGATTGAAGCGTCTCTTTTTTATCCGGCAGAGGAACTGATAGTTTGAATCATTTAAATCTCAGGTATGAATCATGTGAAAAAGATATTACTGTTATTGACCCTGTTTTTTACAGTAGAAGGAACTTTGCAGGCACAAGCGCCGGATAAAGCAGCTATCAAACGACAAAGAGAGATGGCTAAGCAGCATAGGAAAACGCAGAAGCAGGCGAAAAAAGCGAAGAAACAACAAAAGAGGCTGAAGAAGTCGCAGAAGAAATTGAATAAACAACAAAAACAGCACAAGAAGCAGTTGAAGCGGCAGGAGAAAGAAAAAAAACGCCAGGAGAAAGAATTACTCCGCCAGCAGAAAGCCCTGCAGAATTCAGTAGGGGAATAATAAGTCAATAAATAATTACCCGCGGATAGTTTTTCTAAGCATTGCCAGATCTATTTTTGATTAGGTAATTCTATACTTTATGAATCAGCACCTGGCGCATATTGCAATTGTTGTAGATGATTATGACAAAGCAATTGCGTTTTACACACAAAAACTGCATTTTACTTTAGTAGAAGATACTATTCTTTCCGACACCAAGCGATGGGTTTTGGTGAGACCCCAGGGAGCAACCGAATGCTCTTTATTGTTAGTAAAAGCGGCAACAGAAGAACAAAAAAACAGGATCGGAAATCAGACAGGCGGACGTGTATTTCTTTTTTTGAGCACCGATAATTTCAAAAGAGATTACCAGAACCTGCTTGACAATGAGATTAAGATAGTTCGGCAGCCGAGTGATGAAGCCTACGGGACTGTAGCCGTTTTCGAAGATTTGTATGGTAACCTGTGGGATTTGATTGAGTATGGAAGAAGTGAAAAGTGAAAGGTGAAAAGTGAAAATTGTGAAAGGGTAAAGGTGAAAGGTTCATTATCGGATCATGGGTGGTAGTGGGTCGAAGCTGGGCTAGTTCAATGCCGTAGGAAGACGTAGGATGACGAAGGATTAGGGAGGATCAGAGGTTGTAATTTGTATAAAAGTCCATTTAAAGATCAGAAAATCAATGAATTAAGTTTTTTCCTATTGGCTCAATCCTCCTGGGAATTGGCTCATTTTACCCTCGAATAGGCTCATTTTTGCCCATAATTGGCTCATAAAACCCTATAATTGGCTCATGATTTTGCTGAATTGGCTCATGCCCGGAATGTTTTGATTTTCAGCCAGTATTTACTACTTTGATCCCCTAAACTCAGACCTATGGCAATATTTAAGTCCGGAAACCCGGCTCTTTCTGAAAAACGTTTTGAAGCTTCTTTAACCGGTGCGGGTACAGAAACCATGACCGAAAGAGGCACGATGAACAAGTTTATTTTTCTCTTCTTTCTCCTGATGGCTTCGGCCCTGCTCACCTGGAAAGCACATTTCGAAGGGGTTAATGTATGGCCCTGGGTAATAGGTTCAGCTATTGTGGGGTTGATTCTCGCATTGGTAACCAGTTTTCGTCCTCAATACGGACAGTACACCGTGCCTGCCTATGGTCTGGTGGAAGGTGTTTTTGTGGGCGGAATTTCTGCCGTATATGCTGATGCATTCTCAGAAGTAGCACCCGGCCTTGTTATGCAGGCAGTAGCACTGACTTTCGGAACTGTTATCGCCATGTATGTTTTATACCGCACTGGGGTTATTAAAGCCACCCAACGATTTAAATCTATAGTATTCACTGCAACTGCTGGTATCGCTGTGTTTTATCTCATCGCGCTGGTTTTACGATTGTTTGGTGTGGAGCTGGCATTTCTGCATGAAGGTAGCCTGCTGGGTATAGGTTTCTCACTATTTGTGGTTGCTATCGCAGCACTCAACCTCATCCTCGATTTTGATATGATTGAAACCGGGGTTAGTATGGGCGCTCCAAAATACATGGAATGGTTTGGTGCCTTCGGATTGATGGTTACCATCATCTGGCTCTATATTGAAATGCTGCGTTTATTGAGTAAACTTAGCAGTCGTGATTAATAACTTATAACTGCAGCAGCCCCGCCTTGTGCAGGTTGCTGATCGGCTTATTATCCCAGAAAAGTTCGAAATCTGGTAAGCCCGCAGCTTCATATGAAGTTTTCAATTCCTGCCGGGTCATCGTTTTGGGAGCATCTAATTGCAGTTGAGGGAGTATGGATACCAACCATACTCCCTCTTCTTTTGAGAGGCGAATGGTTAGGTCGGATTGCAGGGTTTCAAATGACAACTCCATGGATTCCCACTGCTGTCCTTTTTTTGATTTCACCACAATCTCAGCGGTCGGAAGGTTGCCTATGAATACTATTTTGGTTGTGGGTTTGGTCGCAGAAAAATCTTCTTCCTGCAAAATTCGTTCAATATAATCCGGAGCAATGCTTGTCTTCGGTACTTTAAAATCAAACCATTTGTGCAAAGGGAAATCCAGGCAGGCTCCATGCATGAAATTCAGTAAGGATTTTTTCAACCCATATCCATAGGCCGCATGATCCGCACCGGTTGGGTCTTCGTGTTCTACATCATTGTCGGCAAATAAAATTTCAGCCGGACGAAGCGCATTCACCTTGAATTTTTCAGGTTTCAGTCCAACCGGACTATGAGCCGTCATTGTAAACTGATGCCAGAAGGCACTCTGTAATACCCCCGCTGCAAATAACTGTCGAACCATCTCCAGGGAGTCAATTGTTTCCTGATCCGTTTGGGTTGGAAACCCATACATGAGGTATGCATGTACCATGATGCCTGCCTCTGTAAAATGTTTATTCACCCGCGCTACCTGTGCTACTGTGATGCCTTTATCAATCAATGCCAGCAAACGGTCCGATGCAACTTCCAGTCCGCCTGATACGCCAATACAACCGGATGCTTTCAACAACAAACAGAGATCCCGTGTGAAACTTTTTTCAAAACGAATATTGGTCCACCAACTCACTATGAGTTTACGCTTAAGAATCTCCAATGCTACCGCGCGCATCAGGGCAGGAGGGGCTGCTTCATCCACGAAATGAAAACCATTGTTACCGAATTGTTGAATGATGGTTTCCATCCGGTCAACAATCAGGGATGCTGCAACAGGTTCGTATAACCGAATATAATCCAGGCTGATATCACAGAAGGTACATTTACCCCAATAGCAACCATGCGCCATCGTTAGTTTGTTCCATCGGCCATCACTCCATAAGGAATGCATGGGATTGATGATCTCAATAGCCTGTATGTATTCATCCAGTCGAAGACCAGTATAATCCGGGGTACCCAACTCTGCCTGTTTATAATCGCGGCAGCCTTTGTTTTCAATATAGGTAAGTGACCCTTTTTCCAGTAGAAAGGTTCTTTTCAAATCAGCTGCATCAATCTCTTTTCTTACATAGGCCAGTAATTGTTCAATGGGCGCTTCTCCATCATCCAGCGTGATGAAATCAAGGAATTCAAAGATGCGGGTATCTTTTAAGGAGCGCAGTTCAGTATTGGCAAATCCTCCACCCATCGCAATTTTTATAGCAGGATGATGTTGCTTTATATATTGTCCGCAGCGCAATGCGGCAAACAGGTTGCCGGGAAAGGGAACTGAAAATGCAAGCAACGAAGGTTGATATCGCTGTATATATTTTTCCAGCAGGGCCGTCATTTTCTGATCAATAAAACCGGGTGCTTGCTGCAATGCTGCATACAATTCATCAAAACGATTCGCAGAACGTGCCAGCTTTTCTGCGTAGCGGCTGAAGCCAAAATGTTCATCCACATTTTCCTTTATGAAATCAGAGAGATCCTCCAGGTATAAGGTGGCCAGGTGTTTGGCTTTGTCCTGGGTTCCCATTTTACCGAAAGCCCAGACCAGGTCATCCAATTGAGCAAATCGGCTTGCTTCAGGCAGAAAATTTCTTCCCGCAATACGATGCGCCAGGGTAGGTTCATTTCCCTGTAAAAAGCGGATGACTTCATCGATGGTTTCTATGTACTGGTTGCGCAACCGGTAGATGCGTTTGGAGTTGGGACTTTCAATGGAACCAGCCTCCACCGTATTAAAAATCTCTTCCAATCCTTGTTTACTGAACAAAGCCAGTGTCAGATCAATACCAAGGTCGGCCTGTTCGGATGCGATTGCTTTGGTGTTCAGGAATCCTTTCAGGTAAGCAGTGGCCGGATAGGGCGTGTTCAACTGTGTAAAAGGAGGTGTTACAAGAAATACCGGTGTGCTCAAAGATTCCAGTTTAGCGGGCAAATTTACCGCATAGCAGCCAGTATCAGAAATATCGTCCAAGTAAGGGGTGGTCGATCAGCAGGGTTTTCATCGCATCCGGGTCTATCGTGCCCTGTTTGGCATATACAATCTTACCTCCGGGCTCTACCACCAGGGTATAAGGAAGGGCTCCCTGCCAGTTGGGATCGATGGCTTCAATCAGGGCATATTTATCGCTGGAATTGAAAATATAATTCTTGCCGGATGCCTGTTGTTGTTGCAGAAACTCCAATGCATTGGCCCTTTTCTCCGGATCATCGGCACTGATACTGATGAACTCAAATGCCCGTCCGCGATACATTCGATGGATGGTGATAAAATCAGAAAATTCCCGGGTACATGGACCGCACCAGGTGGCCCATACATTGATGAGGCGCAGTTTTTTGGAATCATTTTGCAATAGCTTGCGTATACCCGTAGAATCGATCGTTTCCAGTGTTACTTTTTCTGCTGCCCATTCTTTCATGGCTTTCTCCCGCCAGTCCTGCTTCTCCGCCCATTTAATAGAACACCCGAAAACCTTGGTGGTAGGGTTGGCAACCGGTTCATTTTTTAGCAAAGCGTCTAACGCTGCTCTTGTATCCTGAATGGTTGGTTGGCCGGATGGCTTCTCTACATTGTCAATGCGCCCCTGGAACCGCAGTTTGCGATCCTGGTCGAAGATGAAAACATGTGGCGTAGCCACTGGACCATATGCTTTTGATACCTGTTGCTTATCACCGTCATATAAATAGGGAAAGTTGAATTGTTTTCTTTCCGCCCTGATTTTCATCTCTTCATAACTATCGTTCAGGTCAGTATAATCCAATTCATTGAGGCGGATGGCTTTTGGATCGTTCGGAGAAATCGCAAGTACGGTTACTCCTTTGGGTTGGTAATCGCGCGTGAGCTGGATGAGGCGGTCTTCATATGCCTGTGCAGTGGGACAATGATTACAGGTAAACACCACTACCAGCAACTTGCTTTTTTTATAGTCGCTCAGGCGATGTTGTTTGCCATCCACACCAGGTAAGGAAAAATCAGGCGCGCTGGCACCGATCGCTAATGTCGAAGCTTGCTGCGGACCAAATGAAAAGACCAGGCAAAGCAGGTAAAGCAAACTTTTCATTCAATATGATTTTAACAGAAGGTATCAAAAAATTGACAATTCTACAAGGTGGATTTAAAATAACATAACTTCCGCTTTACCAATTGATCAACGAATCTGCATGTTATGGATCGACGACAGGTTATCAGGCATTTTTTAGTAGTAGGAGCGGGACTGGCCTTCATGCCCTCCTGTGTTTATAAAGAAGGAAAGGTTTCTATTCAACTGAAATCTATTCAAATCAACCCCGACCAGGAAAGCTTTTTAAAAAACCTTGCTGATGCCATTATTCCACCAACCGATACACCTGGGGCTGCCGAGTTAGGCAGCCATCTGTTTGCACTAAAAATGGTGGACGACTGTTTTGAAAAACAGGAGCAGTCGACATTCATGGCAGGATTGAAAAAGCTGCAGGGAAAAGAACCTGATCCGGCTGCCCTCATGAGTGCCGCAGAGCAGGAAAAGGACGAGGATGCGCTTGCCTTTATGAAAGCCTATCGCCGCCTGGTAATTCAAGGTTATACGCAATCAGAATATGTAATGACCAATCTATTGCCATATCAACTGGTGCCCGGAAAATATTACGGATGTGTGCCTGTTGACAATACTACTTCAAAATCATAAGTATGGGTTATCTGAATACAAAAGGAGTGGATCAAAATACCTTTGATGTTATTGTGATTGGATCCGGCATCAGTGGCGGTTGGGCAGCTAAAGAGTTTACTGAAAAAGGATTGAATACCCTGGTACTGGAAAGAGGCCGGGATGTGAAACATCAGAAAGATTATCCTACTACCAATAAAATGCCCTGGGAGTTTGAACATCGCGGACAGCTAACGCGTCAGCTGATTGAAGAGAACCCGGTGGTGAGTAAATGTTATGCATTCCGTGAAGACGCCCTGCATTTTTTCGTGAAGGATAAAGAGCATCCATATGTGCAGGATAAACCATTTGACTGGATCCGCGGATACCAGGTAGGAGGAAAGTCGCTTTTATGGGCCCGGCAAACCCAGCGCTGGAGTGAATATGATTTTGAAGGTCCGGCTCGTGATGGCTTTGCAGTAGACTGGCCGATCCGTTATAAGGATATTGCTCCCTGGTACAGTTATGTGGAGAAATTTGCGGGCATATCAGGTAATAAAGATGGCTTGGACATTCTGCCCGATGGCGAGTTTCTACCAGCTATGGAAATGAATTGTGTGGAAGATTATTTCTCTAAAAAAATGGCAGCTTCTTATAATGGAAACAGACCGGTAATTATAGGAAGAGCTGCACATATTACTTCGCCCCAACAAATTCATCTCGACCAGGGCAGGGCACAATGTCAGAATCGAAATTTATGTCAGCGTGGTTGCCCGTTTGGAGGGTATTTCAGCAGTAACTCTTCCACCATTCCCTGGGCGATGAAAACAGGGAAGCTTACTTTAAAGCCCAATTCAGTTGTGCATTCCGTTATTTATGATGATGCTAAACAGAAAGCAACCGGTGTTCGGGTGATCGATGCCGTTAGCAAGCAGGCTACCGAGTATTTTGCCAAAGTGATTTTTGTAAATGCGGCGGCTTTAAATACGAATCTGATTCTGCTGAATTCTACATCTAATCGCTTCCCGAATGGGCTTGGTAACGACAGTGGGTTGCTGGGTAAATATGTTGCCTTCCACAACTACCGGGCAAGGATATCCGCCGTTCATGAAGGGCATCTGGATAAAAACAGTTCCGGTGGCAGAAGACCCAACAGTGGTTATATACCAAGATTCCGGAATGTCAAAAAACAGGAGACGAATTTCTTACGGGGATATGCAGCCGGCTTTGGCGCGTCCCGCTACAACCAGGGTGCAGAAGGCTGGGGTGAGGACCTGAAAAAGAGCCTGTTGAATCCAACCCTGGGGCCCTGGTATGTAGGCTCTCATATGATGGGAGAAACCATCCCCAAAGAAAGCGGACAAGTAAGCCTGGATGCCAGCAAGAAAGATGAATGGGGTATTCCGTTACTGCATGTTAAAGTAGACTATGACGACAATGATGAAAAAATGGTCAAGGATTACCTGGAGCAGCTCACTGAAATGTTTACCGTAGCTGGATTCAAGAATATTGAAACAGTAGATTCCAAACAGGCACCCGGACTCGACATTCACGAAATGGGTGGGGTACGCATGGGGCATGATCCTAAAACCTCCTTGCTGAATAAATGGAATCAATTGCATCATTGTAAAAATGTATTTGTAACAGATGGGGCCTGTATGACCTCTACGGCCACGCAGAATCCCAGTCTGACTTATATGGCCCTGACTGCCCGTGCGGCGGATTATGCATTCAACGCGCTAAAAACCGGAGATTTGTAGGAAATTGCCTGCATGCAGGGATACGATCAGGACATTCAAAGAGAATTATGGGTATGGCAGCAGGAGATGCAGTCGTCTCCTGGTTTCTTTAATCGCCTTTCCAAATCCTGGCAGAACAAAGTAAACTCCTGGATACCTGAAAAAGTACACCAGGTAGTTACCACTACTATCAAACAAATGATTCGTGCAGTACTGTTTGGTGCGAAATACACCAGCGCACCGCCCCTGCAATCGGAATCCTTCTGGGCAAGAGAAATGGCGGTGAAAGAACGCATTGATTTTTACCAGAAAACAGCTTCTTTGGAAGGCGCAGTAACCGGGGCGGGCGGGTTGCTCTTAGGACTTGCAGACTTCCCGATATTATTAGGCTTGAAACTGAAACTGCTGTTTGATATTGCCAGTCTATATGGCTTTGATGTAAAAGACTACAAAGAGCGGGTTTATATTCTGCATATTTTGGAGCTCGCCTTTTCCAGCCAGGAACACCGCAACCAGGTATACCAGAAAATGGTGAACTGGAAAGAAAAAGCAGCACTCCTGCCGGATGATATCCATCAATTCGACTGGCGCCGGTTCCAGCAGGAATACCGCGATTACCTGGATATTGCCAAGTTGGCTCAATTGATCCCAATCATTGGTGCACCAGTTGGGTTGGTTGTGAATTACCGGCTGGTACGCAAACTTGGAGTAACTGCCATGAATGCCTATCGCATGCGGATTCTACCTTAATTTAGCAGCCCCATGCACAGAGATAATTTATACATGAAACGTTGCCTGCAACTAGCAGCATTGGGTGCAGGTAAGGTAGCTCCTAATCCAATGGTTGGGTCGGTATTGGTGTACCAGGACCGGATTATTGGAGAGGGTTATCATGAGCAATACGGACAGGCGCATGCGGAAGTGAATTGTTTAAACTCCGTAAAAGAAGAAGATCGGTTATACATTCCAGATAGCACCTTGTATGTTTCTCTGGAACCCTGTGCCCATTATGGGAAAACACCACCTTGTGCAGACCTGATCATCAAAAGCGGAATTCGGAAAGTGGTAGTGGCAATCCGTGATCCCTTTGATGCGGTGGATGGAAAGGGAATTGAAAAATTGGAGCAGGCAGGAGTGGAAGTGCTTTTAGGTGTTGAGCAGGAAGCGGCCCGTGAACTCAATCAACGCTTTTTACAGTTTCATGAAACCCATCGCCCTTATATTATTTTAAAATGGGCGGAATCAGTAAATGGAGCCATAGCTACTAAAGATAAAAAACCCGTTTCTATCAGTTCTGCCCAAACCAACCGGCTGGTTCACCAATGGCGGGCGGAAGAAGCTGCCATCCTGGTAGGCGCAACTACTGCGCTTATGGATGACCCCTCATTAACGGTACGGTTGGTTGCAGGAAAAAACCCGGTTCGCCTGCTCTTAGATCCTGAATTAAAAGTGCCACGCACCAATCGCTTGTTTTCTGGAGAAGCACCTACTATAATATATAATTACCAGCAAGCCTGCAAGGAAGCAGGAATTGAATGGGTACAACTGGACCGGCAGTCTCCTTTGCTCGACCAGTTATTAAAAGATATATGCCAACGCAAACTCCTTTCCCTCCTGGTGGAAGGCGGTACCAAAACCCACCAGGCATTTATGGCTGCGGGCTACTGGAATGAGATCCGCAGGATTCAATCCAGGTCGATTGTGCTGGAGGGAGGTTATCCCGCCCCTGTTATCACGGATGCCAGGGAGGTGAAGACCTGCTCCCTTGGAACGGACCAGTTGATTTATTATCGCCCCTGATCTCCCCGGTAAAGCTGTACCTTTGCGCGCTGTTTCCAGTGTACACTATGGACAATAAGACTTTTTATACTACCATCGAAAAATCAGGTACGGCCGAATTCCGCGACAGAGGCAGCCGCTTTATCGGTTATGCATTTCCGGCTGGTTCGGTGGAGCAATTCAAAAAAGAGCTGGAACAGATTAAAAAAGAACATCCCAAAGCCACGCATCACTGTTTTGCCTACCGGATCGGCCTGGATGGAAACAGTTTCCGGGTGAACGATGATGGAGAACCCTCCGGATCTGCAGGTAAGCCCATCCTTGGACAGATCGACAGCAAGGAACTGGTCAATGTGGGAGTTGTTGTAGTTCGGTATTTCGGAGGAACCATGCTGGGCGTTCCGGGTTTGATCAATGCGTATAAAACCACCGCCAGCGTGGTCTTGCAGACCATCCCCTTTGTTCAGAAAACGATTGAACGTTCCTATCAACTGCAGTTTGATTATACCATGATCAATGAAATAATGATGATCATCAAACAATGCAATTGCACCCTGCTGAAGCAGGAGGTTCAATTATTCTGTTTGTATAAAATCGGAGTTCCCCTGAACCGCGAGGAAGAAGTATTATATAGGTTGAAGCAATTACATACGGTAGAAGTCAAAGCCTGCTGACCAAATAACCAACCACTTCTTTATTCAAACGATTCCATTTGTCAAGCAATGAAAAGTCTGGCCATAGCCAATCATACCATTGCTGAAAACCGTTGATCACTTCATAGTTGGCACAGTGCCTGGTTGTCTTGATTCCAACTTTGTTAAATTCTGCTTCACATCTGCGCATATGCATCGCAGAGGTTACTAAAATAAAAGGTCCCTTCATTCCCAGGCTGTCAATCAATGACTTAGTAAAGATTGCGTTCTCCTTTGTATTTCGACTTCTATTTTCTGCAAAAATGAGGACTGGTGAAATTCCATTATGGATTAATTCCGCTTTAACAAAATCCGCTTCCGGCGGGAGTTTCCGGTTCAAAAAACCATTTCCACCGGTCACAATTACCTTTTCTGCCACACCGCTATGCACCAGCTTTGCGGCCTGAATGAATCGATCCGCAGCCTGTCCGAAATAACCCTGACCATTTTTATCATAGCTGGAAAGTCCACCTGGCAGTATAACCGCCTCAAATTTTCCGGTAGCCGGCACAAAAACCGGTTGCCAGGATTGAAGGCATAAATAAAAGAGGCCGGGATTGGTGAAGAGAATAGTGATCGTGACCAGGACAAGGCCATATCGACGTTTCCAATTTCCGGGTTTCCCTATTAAAAACAACAGTGCTACAACCAATATCCAGTTGGCGGGTGAAAGGAAGAACGTGACAATTTTCGAGAGCAGTTGAAGCATGAAAAAAGTAATAATTGTTAAAGTTATCTAAAACACAGGATCCCTACCCAACGGTTTTGAAACCACCAGGGGTATAGTCTTTAAACAAAACAATATACAATCATGAAACAGATCTTCAACCTTTTCCTTTTGAGTATTCTTTTTCTCACCGCCTGTCAGAAAGATGATGAGGTAATCATTCCTTCCAAACCGGGACCAACAGACCCCGTTGCAGTTAAAGATTCCGGTATTTTTCAGCTGGAGCTGGGATTGCAGGAATTACATGCAGAAGACAGCCTCGATGCCTATATCACTGTGGTGAATGATAAACGCCAGCCTGTACTGCAGAACAAACCAATCAAGATTGGCAAAATTGGTCCGCAGGCTTACCAGTGGAGATCACAGGAGATAATTCTTGATAAAGGAACTTACTCCATGACGCAATTAGTAGTTAAAAAGGAGAATAAAGCCTTGTATGCTACCCCGCTGTCTACATCCCGGCTGGCTCAAAACATCCAGATCGGATTGCCACAACAGCAGGTACTAACGAATGTAGCTACTGTTTTTCGTCCGCAGTTGCTGATTACGGATGAAACAGTTGGTCCGGAAGATTTCGGCTACTCCAAAGGTGCATTTCAGCGGAATGGCATCCTGGTAAATGTGCAGGCAGCAATCACCATCGGTGGTGTTGTGTATGATGCACCGGTTTTAAAATTCAACCTTACTTCAACCTTTAGCAATGGAGAAACTGTAACCCGTACCATTGAGCGCAGCAGCCTGGAAGAAGAGATTCATTTCAGTGAGAAAGCTGTTAAGTTTGAGGTTTCCGGAAATATCTGGAATACACCGGTGAAAAAAATAGTGACCCGCGAAGAAGTAGAGGGTGAAAATCTTATCATCCTGGAAGGACAGAAAAGCCGCAAATGGTTACAGCAGGAAGAAACCTTTTTGGAAGTTATGGGTAACTGGCAGAAACAATCGCTTACGCTTTATCAGCAAAGAACCGATGGCCAGTTGAAAGAAGTAAACTACTACCAGAAAAAACCTCAAAGCCAGGATCTGCAATACATTTTCACTGATAAAGGAGTTTACCAGGGTTCAACATTGATTGGTGTAGATCGCATCGATCCATCAGAAAAAAGAGTAGGAGAAACCCGTTATGAGTTGGACGCCAATGGCCAGGTAACGCATATCATTGAAAATATGTATGATCGCACAACTACCAGTGTGCTTGAAAATGGCATTTCAACCGAAGGCGGCGTAACAGATGTATATATGATTCTGGACAATGGACATACAGTTCATTATGCAGCAACGTTCTCAGGTGGTAACAAAGTAAGTTACACAGCTGCTACTTCAACAGGCGGTCGTGAAGGGGGTAAATTCCAGTATGATCAGATGATCAACCCAAGATTTACCAACAAACTTTTCCCGGATATGTATCTGTCGCACGTTTCCAAGAATAATGTTGTAGGAAGAAATTCAGGCTATTCCGGTGCAATTCCTTCCTCTGTTCCGTACAAATATGAATATGAGTACAATGCAGACGGATACCCGGTAGTATTGTATACCTATTACAAATCTTATCAGAGCGATGCTGATATGTACCGCATGAAAACTGTTTATACCTATAGTAATTAATATCTTTAATAAACTTCTTTATGAAATATCTGATACTGTTCGGTTGGGTGTTGCTGTTATCCTGCAGTGCTGCTAAAGTGGCTGTACCCGGTGAGTTTGAAAAGGCTGCAACAGCTATGAAAGTGAAAGGTGTAAATGGATGGATGATCAACCAGACCCTGACTTTTGGCGAATATGAAACCAGTCCCGTTAAGCGGGGCTGGGATTTCAGTTCGGTTTGGCAGGCCAGCCGGATCAGTTTTCGCCCGGAAGACCAGATCCTGAAAGTGTTCGATATCAATACCGACAATCGTAGCCTAAAGGAGAGAAGCAAACTACAGTTCACCATTGAAAATGGTAAAGAAAAAGCAGCTGTATTTGCGTTGGAGAAATTAAGTGAAAAACAATTGGTATTTAAAAACCGTAATCCTCGCTGGGGTGAGGTAGCCGCTACTACCAATTTACAATATGCTTTTTCAGCGGCCATCATGCTGGTATCTGAAAAACAACCCGAGCCCTGGCAATTGGTTATGGTACACAAAGAGGGCAGAGGAGAAATGGTTGAGGAACAGGGATACCTTACCAATGGGGATGTTCAGTTTACTATTGAAACCTTAAGAATTGGTTCCTATACCAATAAAAAAGGGAAAGAGCAGAAAGTACTGGGCGGTCCCACTTTTGCCGGATATGAAATTCGTTTTGAAGATGGAGTGGTGGGTGTTGTGGATCTGCTGGACAACCAGGTATGGATGGTTAATGATCTGGATCCTGCCTACAAAATGATATTGGCAGCTGCTTCCTCTTCCTTACTTTTAAAGCAGCAAAAAGATTTGAGCAGTCGTTGACCGAAACCCTGGACATACAGGTAGTAATTGATGGTTGTATTGCCAACAACCGGAAAGCACAGGAATACCTGTACAGGCAATACTATTCCTATGCGATGGTGATTGCCCAACGTTACTCCAGGGATGATGCAGACGCTGCCGATATTGTGAGCCAGGCCTTCGTTAAAGTATTCAAGAGTATAAAATCCTTTGATTCTTCCATTGCCAGTTTCCAAACCTGGTTGCGCAGAATCGTCATTAACGAAGGCCTGGATCATATTAAGGCAAGATCAAAGTTCAGTCAGGAAATGGAGCTGGAATATGAAACAGTTGCAGCCCCCAATATCAATAATGCCGCGATAGAGCAACTGAATGCAAAGGAACTGATGACCATGATTCAGCAGTTGCCACCAGCTACGCATGCGGTTTTTGTCTTATACGCAGTGGATGGTTATAACCATCGGGAGATAGCTGAAAAATTAGCTATCAGCGAGGGTACCAGTAAATGGCACCTCAGCGAAGCAAGAAAATTCCTCATTCAAAAATTACAGCAGGTGCATCTATCATGAATGCCTCCTTTCCATACGAAGAGCTGATCGCCCGTAAACTCGGTGAACTTCCTCCTTTACCGGAAATGGCTGATTCCATCTGGCAGCGCATTAGCACAGAGCTGGACAGAGAACTGCCTACAGATGATAATGATTTCGGCGGTGATCCGGGTCCACAGGGTGGCAGTCCGGTTGCAGGCTGGAAAGGCTGGAGCTGGCTCCTCTTATTGGCAGTTATTGCTGCTGTATTGATTTACCTAATAAAAAAACCTGAGCTTCCTGTTGAACAAATTGTTCCGGTTACTAACCAGCCGGTTGATTCTACTGAATTATTACCAACTGCACCGGGACTATCTCCTCCAGGGCCCTCTTCTCCTGAGTCCTCGTCTCCCGTAATAACTGACAGTAATAAGAGTACTAGCCCTGATCCTGGTGCTGTACAAAGCCCATTGCCGGACTCTGCTGCTGTTTTGCAACCACCACCAGTGCTGGATGCTGCTGCACCTGAAGTGAAAGCAACTAAGCCCGAGATAATTGCAGAACCAACTATAAAGCAACCTGATAACCTGCGGCCCGATTCAGCAGGGGGTAGAAAACGTCCATCCGGTATCAAAGGAATTCGTCCCGATGATTACCGGATTGTGCCGCCAAAAGAGAAAAAGGATAGTACTTAATACACCAACACACTCAATGCAGAAAGTTCAAGCATTTCAACTTCTTTCGGCTGGATAGACTTGGACGTTTTTGTTATGCAACGTTGGTTACCTGAACAATCCGACTTGACCCCGGCTGTAACCCCGGTAGCCAGTAGGATTGTTAGTAGAAGACTTGCAGCGGTAACCGGTTTCATGATCAAAGGTTTAATGATATCCTGGTAAATAATTAGAATGTAAAATTGGTGGGAAACCACCCAATAAACAAGGCAAATCCGACTAATCGCTTAAATTCCCGCATGAAACAGCAGAAATGGCGATTAAATCGCAACAGGAATCAGTAAACTGTATAAATCAGGGTCTGAATCGTGGATGAACCACCAATTCTTTGGAACCGGGTGTATAGAGATAAAACCCTTCTCCGGACTTTACCCCCAGTTTTTTAGCCGTTACCATATTGGTCAGCAGGGGACAGGGAGCATATTTGGGATTTCCGAGTCCCTCGTGTAGCACCTGCAAAATGCTGTGACAGGTATCCAAACCGATAAAATCTGCCAGTTGCAGGGGACCCATTGGATGGGCCATACCTAATTTCATGATGGTGTCAATTTCTTCCACCCCGGCTACGCCTTCATATAAACTATAGATTGCTTCATTTATCATGGGCATAAGAATCCGGTTGGCAATAAATCCCGGGTAATCATTTACAACTGCCGGAACCTTTCCCAGCTTTTTACTAAGCTCCACAATTTGTTCAGTAATCTTCTTTTCGGTGGAATATCCATTAATTACCTCCACCAGTTTCATAACCGGAACCGGGTTCATGAAATGCATACCAATCACCTTTTCTGGTCTGCTGGTCGCACTCGCTATTTTGGTGATGGAAATAGAAGAAGTGTTGGTGGCCAATACTGCATTCGCAGGAGCCAGTTTATCAAGCTCGCTGAAAATGGATAGCTTCAACTGAATATTTTCTGTAGCTGCTTCAATGATGAGATCTGCCCTGTTGACGCCTTCTCCCAATCCGGATGTAGTGGTGATGTTATTGATTGCCTGCTGACTATCTGCTTCTGAAAGGATTCCTTTGGCTACCTGCCTTTCGAGATTTTTACGGATCGTTGCAAGCGCTTTTTCCAATTGTTCTGGATTGAGATCTACCAGGTTTACCTTAAATCCATGTTGCGCAAAAACATGTGCAATACCATTTCCCATGGTGCCTGCACCAATGACAGCAATCTGATTAAACATACACGCTAGTTTTTTCGTTTGAAATCACCCCTTTTCCAGGATTTGATAAATTCAGCCCAGGCCATCGGATTCATCAGGTTGATGGGAGGCGTAGTTCCCTGGTAGGAATAGCGGGTTGCCTGCTGACGCAAAGCATAGTTCGCGGCTTCTTTACCATCTGCAGGTAAAATGTTCATTAAAGCCCTGCGGGTTTGTTCATTGGTATTTTTCCTTGCGATCTCCAGGTCATCATCCGGTACCTGCATATTGACGAAGTCTCTTTCAAATTGTTCCCGGGTTGGCCTTGGCCGGATGATGGTGGCAGGCAGGTATTGCGTATCAACTACCATTAACTGAACGATGCTAAATTGATTGCCTTCCAGGTTTCTTGGAATCTCCACTATTTTGGGTTTGTATCCCACACTGGTGAATTCAATAATATTTCCTTTTAATGCAACGATGGAAAACACACCCTGGTCATTGGTGATAGTACCGCGACCGCTTCCTTTGATGCTGACACTCACTGCCGGAATACCATCCAGGCTATCAGCCGTCATCACAACTCCATACAGCATCACTACAGAGTCTTTCATCGTTTCAAACTGCGCGGAAGCCTGCTTACAGATGCAAAAAAAACTTATTATGACAAGTGGTAGAATTCGCTTCATTATGCCAAATATAGGATATCAATATATCAGCTTCAACAATTTACCGACCGCATTGGTTAATTTTGCACTAAAATTCCCAATCAATACATATAAATAATGACGCAAGAAGACATATTAAAAGCGCTTGGAAATGTGCAGGAGCCTGATCTGGGCAGTGATATCGTGAGTCTGAACATGGTTAAAGATGTGCAGATCAATGGAAATGAGGTAAGTTTTACAATTGTGCTCACCACCCCGGCTTGTCCGATGAAGGATCTGATGCGCAATGCAGCCATTAATGCGGTTCGTTTGCTGGTGAATAAAGAGGCCAATGTGCAGGTGAATTTTACTGCCAATACCAACAGTAAAAGAACAGATCCCGGCCAGATTTTGCCTAAAGTAAAAAATATTATAGCAGTTGTAAGTGGTAAAGGGGGGGTCGGAAAAAGTACTGTTTCTGCTAACCTGGCGCTTGCACTTGCCCAGGGAGGCGCTAAAGTTGGACTGATGGATGCAGATATATACGGACCAAGTGTTCCTATTATGTTTGGGGTTCGTGGTGAACGCCCGAAAATGATGGCAGGCGGAGAGAAGGGCTTGATTGTCCCTCTGGAGCGCTATGGCATTAAATTGATGTCCATTGGTTTATTGGTGGATGAGAAAAATGCAGTGGTTTGGCGCGGACCAATGGCCAGCAGTGCTATCAAACAATTTGTTACAGATGTTTTCTGGGATGAACTGGATTACCTGGTGATCGACATGCCTCCCGGAACAGGTGATATTCACCTTACACTTATGCAAACGGTACCCGTTACAGGAGTAATTGTAGTTACCACTCCACAGGATGTAGCCCTTGCAGATGCAAAAAAAGGAATCGCTATGTTTGGCCAGGCGCAAATCAAAGTACCCATCATCGGTATTGTTGAAAACATGAGCTATTTCACACCCGCAGAATTGCCTAATAACAGGTATTATATTTTTGGTAAGGAAGGTGGTAAAAAGCTGGCTGAGGAATATGATATCCCCTTCCTGGGACAAATTCCCCTGGTGCAATCCATTCGCGAAGGGGGTGATAAGGGAATGCCGATTATGATGACAGATGATGAAGTTACAAAGTCCGCATTTTCTGATTTTGCCGGACTCGCAGCACGCAGCATCGCAATGCGCAATGCCAGTCTTGAAGCCACCCGCGTGATTGAAGTAGTAGCCTAATCCATTTGCATGCAATTATCTCTTGAAAATAAAACTGCCCTGGTTTGCGGAAGCACCCAGGGCATTGGTTTGGCTGCTGCCAGGGAACTCGCCCTGCTGGGGGCAAACTGTATTTTACTGGCCCGAAATGAAGTCGCATTGCAGGAAGCAGTCTATTCACTCGATACTTCCAAAGGGCAACAGCACAGTTACGCTGTGGCTGATTTTTCCAGTCCGGATGAGGTTAAGAAATCGATAGAAGAAATTCTAATGAAGCACACCATCAACATCCTGGTAAACAACACAGGTGGACCAAAACCCGGACCCATCATCGATGCGGATACCAACCAGTTTCTGCATGCTTTTCAGCAACATGTTGTGGTCAACCAGTTGTTAACCCAGGCAGTTGTACCGGGAATGAAAAAACTGGGCTATGGCAGAATCATCAATATCGTGTCCACCTCTGTTAAGATTCCCCTGAATAACCTGGGCGTTTCCAATACCATTCGGGGTGCAGTTGCTTCCTGGTCAAAGACCATGGCAAATGAACTGGGACAGTTCGGAATTACAGTCAATAATGTATTACCAGGATTTACTTCCACTGCAAGATTAAAAAGTCTGGCCCAAAGCCTGGCTGCTGATAAAGGCATAACTGTTGAAGAACAGGAACGTTCCATGGCAGCAGAGGTTCCGCTGAAGCGTTTTGGAAAAGCAGAGGAAACAGCTGCATTGGTGGCATTTTTGGCTTGTCCGGCTGCAGCTTATATTACAGGTACAAGTATTCCGGTTGATGGTGGCCGCACGGGAAGCCTGTAGAAGTATGAAGTATGATTTATGAATTTAGAATTATCATATGCGCAATCACTGGATGCTGCTGATTCGTTGGCGGGCTTTCGTGAGCAGTTTATCATTCCGGAAGAGCATGGACAGCAACAGGTTTATTTTCTAGGTAACTCCCTGGGCCTTCAGCCAAAGAACACTGGACCCTATATTCAGAAAGTGCTCGACCAATGGGCTAAGCATGGTGTGGAAAGTTTTTTCATGGGGGATGATCCCTGGCTGAATTACCACGATCACCTGGTGGGCCCCCTTGCAAAGATCGTGGGTGCGCATCCCAGTGAAGTGGTGGTGATGAACCAGTTGACCGTAAACCTGCACTTGTTAATGGTAAGCTTCTATCGGCCTGAAGGAAAACGTGTTAAGATCATTTGTGAAGCCAAAGCCTTTCCGAGTGATCAGTATATGTTTGAAACACATATCAAAGCATTGGGTTATGATCCGGAAGAAGTATTGATTGAAGTGAGTCCGCGTACTGGAGAAGTAACCATTCATCAGGAAGATATCCTTGCAGCTATTCAGCAGACAGGAGAGGAGTTGGCGCTGGTTCTCTGGGGCGGCGTAAACTATTATACCGGGCAACTTTTCGACATGGAAGCAATCACCCGTGCAGGCCATGCAGTAGGCGCAAAAGTGGGTTTCGATCTCGCGCATGCGGCTGGTAATAGTGAACTCCAACTCCATGCATGGAAGGTTGACTTCGCCTGCTGGTGTAATTATAAATACCTGAATGGTGGTCCGGGTGCTATTGGCGCTGCGTTTATTCATGAGCGTTATCACCAGGATAAAACCCTTAATCGCTTTGCAGGATGGTGGGGCTATGAAAAGAATACGCGTTTCAAAATGGAAAAAGGCTTTGTGCCCATGGAGTCTGCAGAGGGCTGGCAACTCAGCACCCCTTCGCCAATTTTGTATGCATCCCTTCGCGCTTCTCTTGAAATTTTTGAAACTGCCGGATTTGATTCCTGTTTACAAAAAGCAAAACAGATGGCTGCTTATCTCCGGTTTCTGTTAGAGCAGATCAGTGAAGCAAATCCGGGAAAGTTCCACATACTGACACCTGCAGCTGCCACTGCGCGGGGTTGCCAGGTATCACTGTTGGTAAAACAGGGAGGCAGGGAATTATTCGATGAACTGACCCGGAAAGGATTTTTTGTCGACTGGCGGGAACCAGATGTAATCAGGCTGGCACCTGTGCCTTTATATAACCGATATGAAGAAATCTGGCGCTTTGCCCAAGTGCTGGGCGGCTAATCCTTCTTATCTTCGTGCTCATGAACAGGCAATCACTGGTTGAGCAGATACAAAAGAAAAAATCCTATTTGTGTGTTGGATTGGATACGGACCCGGATAAAATTCCAGCGCATTTAAAGCAACGACCAGATGCAGTACTTGCATTTAATAAAGCCATTATTGATGCTACTCTTGACACTTGCGTAAGTTATAAAATCAATACTGCATTTTACGAAGCGATGGGGCCCCACGGTTGGGAGATCATGGAAGAAACCGTGCACTACATTCCTTCCACACACCTGAAGATTGCGGATGCCAAAAGAGGTGATATTGGGAATACCAGTTCGCAATATGCAAAAGCATTTTTTGAAACACTTCCTTTTGATGCGATCACTGTTGCGCCATATATGGGTTCCGATAGTGTGCAACCCTTTTTGGAATATGACAACAAATGGACCATCGTACTGGGACTAACCAGTAATAAAGGGGCTGCCGATTTTGAATGGCAAAAGATGGGTGCTGAATACCTCTATGAAAAAGTAATGAAGACAGTCGCTTCCTGGGGAAATCCGGGTAACCTGATGTTTGTGGTGGGAGCTACCCAGGCAGAAGCATTCAGTGCCATCCGGTCCTGGTTGCCGGATCATTTTTTCCTGGTTCCGGGTGTTGGCGCACAGGGAGGCAGTTTGCGTGAGATTTCAGAGAAAGCACTAAATAAAGATGCGGGACTCTTAGTGAATGCCAGCAGAGCCATTATTTATGCTTCCGAAAAAGAAGACTTCGCGGAAGAAGCCCGCATCATCGCAAGCCAATACCAGGCAGAGATGAGCAACTATTTACTGTAAACTGATTACATTAGTAAGATAAAATAAACGATGCCATGGCCCAGGACCTATTTCAATCTCCCGATTATTTGCAGCTGGATGATTTGTTGACGGAGGAACACAAAATGATCCGCGATGCGGTTCGCAATTATGTGAAACAGGAAATTTCTCCGATCATTGAAGAGTATGCACAGAAAGCTGAGTTTCCCCGCCAAATTGTAAAGCAGATGGGAGAATTGGGTGTTTTTGGTCCCACTATTCCGGCGGAATATGGAGGAGGTGGACTGGATTACATCTCCTACGGATTGATGATGCAGGAATTGGAAAGAGGAGATAGTGGGGTTCGCTCTACTGCCTCAGTGCAGGGTTCATTGGTGATGTTTCCGATTTATGAATATGGAAATGAAGAGCAGCGTAAAAAATACCTGCCTAAACTGGGAAGTGGTGAATGGCTGGGATGTTTTGGATTAACAGAACCCAATCATGGTAGTAATCCATCCGGCATGCTTACCAATTTCAAAGATGCGGGTGATCATGTAATCCTGAATGGAGCAAAAATGTGGATCTCAAATGCACCCTTTGCTGATATCGCGGTGGTTTGGGCAAAAAATGAAGAGGGAGTTGTACACGGACTGGTTGTAGAAAGAGGTATGGAAGGATTCAGCACGCCTACTACGCATGGCAAGTGGAGTCTAAGGGCTTCAGCCACTGGAGAACTGGTGTTTGATAACGTCAAAGTTCCAAAGGCGAATATTCTTCCCAATGTGAAAGGAATGAGAGGCCCGCTCAGTTGTTTGACCAAAGCTCGTTTCGGTATTGCCTGGGGCACTATAGGAGCAGCAATGGATTGTTATGACACAGCACTCCGCTATGCAAAAGAGCGGGTACAATTTGACCGGCCGATTGCAGGTTTTCAGTTGCAACAAAAGAAACTGGCTGAAATGATCACTGAAATCTCCAAGGCACAATTATTGAATTGGAGAGTAGCAGTGTTGATGAATGAGGGCAAGGTTACGCCAGCCCAGGTAAGTATGGCAAAACGCAACGGTTGTGAAGTAGCACACCAGGCTTGCAGGGATGCCCGTCAGATGCTCGGTGGAATGGGCATTACAGGAGAATACAGTGTGATGCGGCATATGATGAACCTGGAAAGTGTGATCACCTACGAAGGCACGCATGATATTCATTTATTAATAACCGGTATGGATGTAACCGGACTGAATGCATTCAGTTAATATGAAAATCTATCTGATTGGTTTTATGGGAAGCGGGAAATCGCATTGGGGAAGAAAACTATCAGATTCCCTGAATATCCCCTTTTTTGATTTGGATGATGTAATTGTTTTCAGAGAAGGCCAACCCATCACTGAAATATTTGCAGAAAAAGGAGAGGAGTATTTTCGCCTGCTTGAAAAAGATACACTGATTAACCTGACCGAAAGCCATGATGATTTTGTGATCTCGAGTGGCGGGGGTACTCCCTGTTTCTTTGGAAATATTGATTACATGAAGGAGCATGGTAAAGTGATCTGGCTGAATACTGCTACACCGGTATTGATTGACAGATTGCTTAAAGAGAAAAAACATCGCCCCTTACTGAAAGATATTCCTGATGAGGAGATGAAATCCTTTATCATCAAGAAACTGCACGACCGGAAAATGTATTACGAGCAGGCGCATCTCGCCTTGCACGAAGAAGAACTCTCTCTTGATCAGATTAAAGCAGCAATAATTCATGAGTAAATCAATACTATCCAGCGCTGCCCTGCTGGGTGCACTGGCAGTTATTCTTGGTGCATTTGGAGCACATGGACTCAAGCAACTCGTTCCGCCGGAAACTGTAACCACCTTTGATACCGGAGTCCGTTATCATTTTTATCATGTGTTTGCTTTGCTTGCTACCGGATTGATTGCGATGCATGTTCAGTCTGCCCATTTAAGAAGAGCCGCACAGTGTTTTTTGGTCGGTATCCTCTTGTTCAGTGGATCTCTATACCTGTTAACATTGTTGAAAGCTACCGATACTGTCGGCCTTTCTAAGTTGGGACTGATCACTCCCATTGGAGGGGTATTCCTGGTAGTTGGCTGGATTTTTCTTTTCCTTGCCTTATTGAAGCGGAATGCTTAACGTTACAGTGGTTCCATTCTCATTCCGGATGGCAAAATGACCATCAATGGACTCCATTCGTTTGCGCATATTCGTTAGTCCGTTGCTGAATTCAGATATATTGATCGATTGGACACCAACGCCATTGTCAATAATTTGAATAACCAGGTGGGGACCAATTTTAAAAAGGATGCGTACCTCTGTAGCGTTTGAATGTTTGAGTGCGTTATTGAGAGATTCCTTGATGCACAAAAAAACATTTCTTCTCTTTTCTCCACTCATTTCTATAGCGGGTAGTTGTTCAGGATATTCTACATAACAACGAATTTCTGTGGTATCAAAAAACTCTGCAGCATAAGATCTGACATAAGCGATCATATTGTCTACCGTATCATTGGAGCTTTTCATGGTCCAGATGATGGTATTCATTTTACTGATAAGATCATTGGCTGAGTTGGAGATCCGCTCCAGTTCAGGCACTGAATGCCCTTTTAATTTGGTTTTTGCCAGTTCACTCATTAACCGGATGGCAGTAACCCCGGATCCAAGTTCATCGTGCATATCTGCAGAGATCCGGTTTCTTTCTTCCTGTTTGGCAGCAAGCACAGCCATTTTTCGTTCAATCGCACTTTTTTCATACTCCAGCAGTAGCCTTTCTTTTTCACGGGCCCTTGCAGAAATATCGAGCCTGTTTTTATAAGAAAGGGCAATCAGGAAAAACATCAGTTCAAACAGAATCCCCATTTCATACCAGAACAGGGAATCGTTCACCAGTGAGCCCAGGTAGGGATTAAACCGGTAGGTGGAGTTAATCAGGAAAAGGGATAGCAATCCGCCTGCAAACAGAAAAGAATGTCCTATGGCAAGGTAAGTCAGTAAGTGATGACGGGTGACCACTGCAAAAATGATAAAGAAAACGGTGCAGGCTGACCAGGCATATTTCACGATATTCTCTACCAGGTTCTGGATATGGAAAAGATCGGTGAAAAAGTGAAGTATGGTAAATAGCAGCATGCCCGAAATGGTTATAACCTGTTGGATCAGTAACACTTTATTCAAGAGAGGAAACTCGGTGGCCGACTGTGTAAATTTTCGGAGAAACATGAAGTAAAACAGGGTGCCGCCGGCTTGCAGTATGAAATCAAAATACGATTCAAAAAAATAATTCGAAACTGTCGGGGTTTTGAACAGGTAGGCCTTGAAAAAGAACATAACCCCGAGCAGAATCGCATACGCGGAATAATACAGGAATACCCGGTTCCTGTTGATGTAAAATTCAGCAAGGGAATAAAAAATCATCATCAGCATAATACCGCATACCAGGAAGGAAATCACGGTATTGATCTTGCGCTCATTTTGCAGTTCGGTTAACAGGGATGGAAGAAAATGCTCAAAACTCAACGTAGGGGTGATGGTGTTGATGGTGGTTTTGATAAAAGCCAGTTTGGTAACATACGTTGCTGTCTCGCCTGGCTGCAGTATCAGTTTGCTCACCACATTGGGATCAAATATCCCTTCCCCGGGATATTCTGGCTCTGGTTCCAGTTGCCTGGTTTTACTATTGTACCGGAATAAATCGATGTCTTCGAAATACATACCTGGCAAAAAATAAACATTGGTAACCGTATCCAGGTCATTTTTTAAGGTGAATTGCAGGTAGACGGGTTTGCCAACAAATGAACTCGGTATTCTCTTTGTGAAGTTGGATCCAACTGGTTGTAAATCAGGTAAGCTGTTCACTGCTTCTTTTTCCGGGTTCCCCTGATTATCTACATACAGCCCTGTTTCCACCTGAATGGATTTGAAAAATCTTACCTCACTGGTTTTAATGGTATCCCATCCCGGCTTTTGCTGCGCCAGCAGAGCCGCTGAACTGCTGTACAGCATCCACATAAATAGCAGGCAGATTTTCAGGATGGTTGGTTTGGTTTGTATGGTCATGAGCAGCTCGATTCCCTGTTGGATGTGCCAAAATACAATTTATTTCCAGCCTGCTCAGCATGTATATTTGCGTTTATGGCGAATAAGGCGAAGACCCGAAAAAAATCACGTCCCGATGCAGTTGATCTGCGACCTGATAAAGAGGAGCAGGTTGAAATGAAAACGCTGGTAAAGGATGAACGAACATTGAAGATTATTGGTGCAGTATGCCTTTTGCTGGCCATCTTTCTTTTCATAGCCTTCAGTTCTTACCTGTTCACCTGGAAGGCGGATCAGGACAAGGTTTTCCGCGGCGGTAGCTATTTCCTGTTTGCGGAGGATATTAAAGTGGCCAACCTGCTTGGAAGACTCGGCGCCTGGGTTTCCCATTTCTTTTTTTACAAGGGATTTGGCCTGGCTTCTTATTTTATCTGCAGCTTGTTTTTTGTACTGGGCGCCAACCTGCTTTTTCGCAAAAAACTTTTCCGGGTAAGCCGGAATATCCGGTATGTGTTAGTGGGACTATTATACTTCAGCGTTAGCCTTGCCTTCTTTTCAGGATCCAGCAGTTTTGCCTGGGGTGGTGCAGTAGGAAACATGATCAGCAAATGGATGACCAGTTTTCTCGGAACCATCGGAACGGCAGCTATTTTGTTGTTGGGCGGGATCGCCTATTTCATCTGGAGATTCAACCCGCAGTTTGATGTGCCCAAGATTCCCAAACTGCCAACCAGGAATCAACAACCCGAATCCCAGAATGATACCCTAACTCCACCGCTGCCAGTTGATGAGGAAGAAGAAGTGGAGGATTCCGGTGCCCGTTTACTGGTTGATGAAACCCTCGCTTCTAAAAATGGATTGAAGAAAAAAGGTGGTGTGGTGGTAGTGCCGCCGGTGGAAGAGGAGGAAATGATTCCGTTTGACATTATTGAAAAGGAAGAAGAGGTCGTTGCTGAAATTACCCCCGAACCAGCCCCTGAAGCAGAACCCGAGCCCGAGCCAATCCATGAAGTGAAGCCCCCGGTTGTTATAGCTCCCCCGGTGAAAAAAAATCAACCGGTGGAAGATCTTCCTCTTGAAATAAAATCACAACCACTATCTGAGGAAACCGAAGAGGATATGGTTAAAGCGGATGAACTACCTCCATATGAGCCAACCCTGGATTTGCGAGATTATAAATATCCGGGACTGGATTTGCTTGAAACTCATGGAAGTGAAAAAATTGTTCAGGATCCGGCAGAACTGGAGATGAATAAAAACCAGATCATTAACACCCTGAAGAACTACGATATTCATATCCAGAAAATCAGTGCCACTGTTGGTCCTACGGTTACACTCTATGAAATCGTACCGGCTGCCGGAGTTCGTATTTCCCGGATCAAAAACCTGGAAGATGATATAGCGCTGAGCCTGGCTGCCCTTGGCATCCGAATTATAGCACCGATACCCGGAAAAGGCACCATCGGTATTGAAGTGCCCAATGTGAAAAAGACCGTGGTGAGCATGAAAACCCTGCTCAGCTCTGAAAAATTCACGCATAACAATTTCAGTCTGCCTATTGCTATTGGTAAGAAAATCGACAATGAAAACTTTATTGTCGACCTGGCCAGTATGCCCCACCTCCTGATGGCGGGTGCAACCGGACAGGGTAAATCAGTAGGATTGAATGCTATCCTGGTATCACTTCTGTATAAAAAACATCCCTCTCAGCTAAAATTTGTGCTGGTGGATCCGAAGAAGGTGGAATTGAGCCTGTACAGAACGATCGAGCATCATTTTCTGGCCAAGCTGCCTGGAGAAGAGGAAGCCATCATTACAGATACCAAAAAGGTGATCAATACCCTCAATGCGCTTTGTATTGAGATGGACAACCGCTATGATCTCCTCAAGGAAGCGGGCACCCGAAACATTAAAGAATACAATGAGAAGTTTATTAAGCGCAGACTAAATCCGCAAAAAGGCCACCAGTTCCTGCCTTTCATAGTATTGGTGATAGATGAGTTTGCCGACCTCATTATGACAGCAGGTAAGGAAGTGGAGATGCCCATCGCGCGTTTAGCGCAATTGGCCAGGGCGGTAGGTATACACCTGATCATTGCAACCCAGCGCCCATCTGTAAATATTATCACCGGTACCATTAAAGCCAACTTCCCTGCCCGGATCGCCTTTAAAGTGTCTTCTAAAATTGACAGCCGAACCATCCTGGATGCCGGAGGAGCTGAGCAGTTAATCGGGAAAGGGGATATGCTGATTTCCTATAATGGAGAGCTTACCCGATTGCAATGCGCCTTTGTGGACACCCCTGAGGTGGAGGAAGTGACTGATTTTATTGGAAATCAGCGGGGATATCCTCAGGCCTTTTTACTGCCGGAATACGTGGATGAAAAAGACATGGAAGGAAAAGATTTTGACCTGGGGGATAAGGATCCGCTTTTTGAGGAGGCAGCCCGACTGATTGTTGCCAACCAGATTGGTTCTACTTCCCTGCTTCAACGCCGGATGAAACTGGGGTATAACAGGGCGGGTAGATTGATGGACCAACTTGAAGCAGCCGGGGTGGTGGGCCCCAATCTGGGGAGTAAAGCCCGCGAAGTACTGATCAAAACTGAGCATGAATTGGAAGAATTCCTAACCAATATGTAGCCTTTCTGTTAAAAACGGCTTAAAGACAACCTGTCGCTTAATCCCTGCATCTTAATTGTAGTCTATACCATTGTCAAATAATTATCTTTGCAACTTATTTTTAATTTGAGTACATGAATAAAATTTTAACACTCGTAGCATTATTGATAGGTTTTGGTTCTGTTAACATCAGCCAGGCACAGTCGGATCCTGCCGCCAAGCAGATCCTGGATGGGGTGAGTGCAAAATTCAAAACATTCAAGGCCGTACAATCCGGTTTTACCCTGAAAGTGGAAGATGGAAAAGGAAAAGTGCAGGGAGAAAAATCCGGTGTTGTGTTTATGAAAGGTGGTAAGTATCGTGTGAATATATCCGGACAGGAAATTTACAGTGATGGAACAAATGTTTGGACCTATGATAAAGGAGCTAATGAAGTGACCATCACTAAAATGGAAGGCGGACAAAATTCACTGACTCCTCAGAAATTATTTACCAATTTCTATGATAAAGATTTCCTGTACAAATTAAATGGGGAGAAGAAAGTGGGGAATCGCCAGATGCAGGAAATAGAGCTTACTCCCATTGACAAATCCAAGGCTTTTCATAAAGTATATCTGCTGGTTGACAAAGCGCAGAAATCTATTTTCAGCGCTAAAATCCTGGAAAAGAATGGTAACGTCTACACGTACACAGTATCAAACTTTAATGGGAAAGCGGTGATTCCGGATGCACAGTTTGTATTCGATAAGAAAAAATATCCCGGAGTAGAAGAGATTGATCTGAGATAAACTCAGGCCCTGATCTCACTCGGCAGTAAGTTGAATTCCTTTTTAAACGCAGCAGCAAAATTGCTGAGATTGGAATATCCAATTTGCAGGCCTACTTCCTTAACTGAATAATCGCCACGTAACAGCAGGTCCCTTGCCATTTGCATGCGTTGCTTCTGGTAATAAGCATAGATGCTGGTTCCGTACACTTCTTTAAATAGTTTTTTCAGTTTGGCGGAACTCATTGCAGCTGCCTGTGCGAGTTGGTCTATAGTAGGCGGACGGGTTTCAACATTTGCTGTTAATAAAGACTCCACGTGCATCAGCTGCTGAATATCGTGACGTGATATTTTGGGGCTGGTTAAAACAGATTTGCTTCGTTCATAGAGCCGGGAAAAGAATCGCTCAATCAGGAGCATGATCCTGTTTTGTATAGTTGCAATGCGCAACGGATTATCCTGTTCAGACTGGAGTATTTCTGTGAAATAGCGCCGGTATTCATTGTCTATAGGTTCCATTGTAAAGGAAGCCGTTTTTAGTTGCAAATAAGTCGACAGTACTTCATCAGGATCTTTAATGTGCAAATGATCGGCTAACCAGTTTTTGTTAAAAGTGATGTTTATACTCTTGTTGTGACTGCCTTTTCTTCCAAAGTAGGAGAGATCAAATAAAGAACTTGTGAGATAAACACCGGAGTGAAGTTCGTTTCGGGTAGACAGTATTTCTCCATCTATTTTCAAGGTCAATTCTTCTGCAATACGGAACTCTTCATAGCGCAGTACATAGAACTCTTCAGCTTCTTTCATCCGTTTCAAGTAAAAGTGATCATTCAACGTGTATTCGGAAAGAATTGCCTGAAGACCATTAGGCAGTTCAAAAACAGTTGAATATCCGGTTGCAACTTCCTTTGGATAAATCAGGGTGTCCCCCTGTAACGAAACTCCTAGTTCGTACGCCATGCGTGAAAGCAGGTGTCTGTAGTTATTTGACTGATATTCAAAACTGAACAAGTTATGAGAATTGGTTATTCAAAAGTACGGAAGAAAATCAATCGCTTCCCCACCGGAATGTACGTATGTCTAGGCCGGCCAGGTCAAGTACTCTGTCCACAACCGTTTCGGCCAGTTCTTCAATTGTTTGGGGCCTTGAATAATAGGAGGGGGTAGCCGGACAAATGATCCCTCCTGCCAGGGTGATGGTTTCCATATTCCGGATATGGATGAGGTTATAAGGAGTTTCCCTTGCAACACAGATCAGTTTTCTTCTTTCTTTTAGAATAACATCGGCAGCCCGGGTAATCAGGTCATCTGATTGTCCTCCTGCGATTCTACCCAGGGTTCCCATGGAACAGGGCACCACAATCATGGTGTTGTATTGACCGGAACCACTGGCAAAAGGGGCTGAGAAATCGTATTTATCAAAAAAGCGGACACCGGCTTGTTCATATTCCAGGAAGGACTCATTATCAAGTTCGGTTTTCCAGACTTCTTTCGCATTTTTAGTCATAACGATCCCCAAAGCATCCCACTGATCCCTGATTTTAAGCAGCTTCTCTATCAGCAATTGAGCATAAATGGATCCGCTGGCACCTGTTATAGCAATAACAATTCTTTGCATTTTGATTCGTTATTTTAGAGTAACAAAAGTAATCATGCCAAGGTTTATTGGGTTTTTAATCATACTCATCAGTTGCAATACATTAAACGCACAAAAAACAACGGATAAGGATATCCGCTGGATGAGTTTGCAGGAGGCAGAAGAAGCAGCCAAAAAAGCACCGCGACCAGTTCTTATTGATCTGTACACCGATTGGTGCGGATGGTGTAAGGTGATGGATAAACGAACCTATAAAAACCCGAAAGTGGTGCAATACCTGAACGAGCATTATTATGCCGTTAAGCTGGATGCGGAGGCCAAAACTCCCTACCATTGGATGGGAAAAACATTTGATTTTAATCCACAATACCGGACCAATGATTTTGCCATTTACCTAACCGGAGGGCAGTTGTCTTACCCCAGCACTGTCATCATTCCGGCCCCGGGGGAGGCTCCACAGGCAGTAGCGGGATTTATGATGCCCAAAGAACTGGAACCCTTCGTTAAGTATTTTGGCGACAAAGCCTATCCGAATACTCCGTTCCCTGTATTTCACAAGCAATTGAAGACGAAATGGTAACTGCCAGATTAAAAACACATTAAAAGATCAAGATAGCTTTAACATCCCTGCAACGTTTCTGATCATATTCCTATCTATACAGTTGGGTTTTCATCACTGACCCTCTCCTGGTCAAAAATTGACGGATCAATCTGCTTTCTTCTAAGGAAGCACTTAGAAAGGATTGATTTTCGTCAACTTCTTGCGTGCTACCCCAAAAAAAATTGCCGGATGCAACCAATGTTTCGTCATTAACATCTTATATTTGAATTTTCATAGGATAAGGTTTAATGGTTAATGGTATTTGATTAGTGCATCCCGCCGTTTCTCGGCGGGATTTTTTTTAAGAAGAAGTGAAAGGTGAAAAGTGAAAGGTGAAAGAGGGATGAAACGTCAAACGTGAGAAGTGAGACAGAGGGAACAGGAAACAAAGGAGAAGGGATAAAAGGAAAAGTGAAAGAGGTAATCTTTAGGGTACTGATTTTTGATGTTCAAAGCATACCAGTATCGAAAATTGAGGATAATCACTCAACGCTTAAAAATGGACTGAATCAGCTTATATGTAATAGTTAGGACTTCATCTGACAATCAAGGTTTTTTTTAGTTTTTTAGGCTCAGTCCCCCCGATTTACAATCACCTTCAGAAGCAGCCAGTAGAATATAGTCCAGGCCTGAAACCGCCGCTTCTATTGCAAGTAGAGACTGCAATTTGACTCAGCCACAACACAAAAAAGCAGTGGGCACCTGACCTCTGGTACCCACTGCTTTTTTTCATCGGCGATCACATCTTCCTTTCCTCCTTTTCTCCTTTTCTCCCTCTTCCTTTCCTCCATCTTCCATGCCGTCTCACGTCTCACCTCCCTACATCGCCTCCGCCATATCCGGAATCTCCGCCACTTTATATGCCCCGGCATCCAGCTTGGCTTTGGTTTCGGTGAACGCTTTCAACGTGAGGTTGATATCTTCTTCAGTATGTACCGCTGTTGGGATCAGACGATAAATAATCTGCCCCTTCGGGATAACAGGATATACTACAATCGAACAGAATATATTATAGTTTTCGCGCAGGTCTAATACCATGGCAGTTGCTTCCGGAACATCTCCCTTCATATAAACCGGGGTAACCATGGTGTTGGTCTTGCCCAAATCAAATCCGCGTTCCCGCAGACCATTTTGCAGGGCATTGGTCACTTTCCAGAGTTTTTCACGCAGTTCCGGCATTGTCTTTAACATCTCCATCCGCTTCAACATACCTTCCACAATCAACATGGGCAGACTCTTCGCAAAGATCTGCGAACGTGTATTATACCGCAGGTAGGATAGCACATCTTTTGGTCCGGCTATGAATGCCCCAATACTTCCCATGGATTTTACAAAGGTTGAAAAATACAGGTCGATTCCAGCCTGGCAGCCCTGTTCTTCATCGGTTCCGGCACCAGTTGGTCCCATGGCTCCAAAACCATGCGCATCATCAATCAGGATGCGGAATTCGTATTTTTCTTTTAAGGCAACGATCTCTTTCAGCTTACCCTGATCTCCACTCATTCCATAAACACCCTCCGTGATCAGCAAAATACCACCACCGGTTTTCTCTGCCATCTTCACAGCACGCTGTAATTGCTTTTCACAATCTTCGATATCGTTGTGCTTGAACGTATAGCTATACCCCAGGTGCATACGGATGCCATCCACGATACAGGCATGACATTCTGCATCATATACAATAATATCCCTGCGATTTACCAGTGCATCAATACAACTCATAATACCCTGATAGCCGAAATTCAGCAACATGGCATCTTCTCTCTGCACAAATCCACTCAATACTTTTTCCAGTTCTTCGTGATAAATGCTGTTTCCACTCATCATCCGCGCACCCATGGGATATCCCATGCCCCATTTTTCAGCAGCAATAGTATCAGCCTTCCGCGTTTCGGGGTGATTCGCAAGCCCCAGGTAGTTATTCAGGCTCCAAACAATTCGCTCTTTGCCCCTGAAAAACATCCTGCTGCCCAGTTCCCCTTCCAGTTTCGGAAATGCGAAATAACCATGCGCACGTTTCATGTGCTGACCAATCGGACCGCCATCTTTCACCAGCTTCTCGAAGATATCTGCCATATGTTATGAATAATTTGTGTTTTTAAATTGTCGCAAAGGTAGTTTTTTTAAGGGTTTATATTTGTAAAAAACAGTATCATGCTTCAACGCTTCTTCGTGTTCTGTATGGCCGTACTTGCCAGTTTAAACCTGGCAGCCCAAACCACACAGAAAACAGGGACGGCATCCGGAATCAGCCGCCCGAAACTGGTTATTGGCTTAGTAGTGGATCAAATGAGATGGGATTTTCTCTATCGGTACCAGGACCGCTACCTGCCTAATGGTGGGTTCAACCGGCTCCTGAAACAGGGCTTTTCCAATGAAAATACCTTCATTCCCTATGCTCCAACTGTTACCGCCTGCGGCCATAGTACCATATACACGGGCAGCGTACCTGCTATTACAGGTATCACCGGAAATGCATGGTATGATCAGCGCCAGCGAAAAATCGTCTATTGCGTGGAAGACAACTCCGTTCAAACAGTTGGTAGCAACTCCAAAGCAGGTATGATGAGTCCCCGCAACATGCATACCACCACCATCGGTGATGAACTAAAACTTGCTACCAATTTCAGATCAAAAGTGATCGGTATTGCAATTAAAGACAGGGGAGGCATCCTTCCTGCCGGCCATACTGCCGATGCTGCCTACTGGTACGATGGTGGCACCGGTAACTGGATTACTTCAACTTATTACCGCAATGAGTTGCCAACCTGGGTAAAATCCTTCAACGACTCTAAATGGGTGGATAAAATTTATGAAACAGGTTGGAACACCCTCTATCCCATAGATACCTATGTAAACAGTGAAAGAGTAGACAAACCCTATAAAAGCAGACCGCTGGGAGCCAAAGCATTGGCACACCCCTACGATCTGAAATCCATGATTGGAAAAAACTATGGGGCGATTTCATCTACTCCCTTTGGGAATACCATGACCCTGGAACTGGCCAAGTCTGCACTCAAAGCTGAAAAATTAGGTAAGGGATCTTTTACGGATATGCTTACCGTTAGTCTGTCTTCACCTGATTATATTGGTCACTCCTTTGGCCCCAATTCTGTTGAGGTTGAAGATACCTATCTCCGCCTTGATAAAGACCTGGGTGATTTCTTTGATTTCCTGGATAAGGAAATTGGAAAAGGACAATACCTGTTTTTTATCTCGGCAGATCATGGTGTTGCTCATATCCCGGCTTATATGAAAGAACATAAAATACCTGCCGGCACTTTTGATGATGGTAAATACAGAGATACACTGAATGCAATTCTTAAAGCAAAAACCGGTTATCCCAACATGGTGATCAGCATGTATAACTATCAGATTCACCTGAACAGACCAGTGATGGACAGCCTGGATCTTGACCGCGAAGAACTGGTTGAAACAGTTGTTCGTTTTATGGAAAAACAACCGGAAGTAATGCGCGTGTTTGATATCGCTGAACTGGAAGAAACAACCCTTCCGGCCAAAATCAAAACCATGATTACGAATGGGTATGCACCTGATCGAGGTGGTGATATTCAATTGGTTCTCTACCCCCAATATATTGATGGCGGGCCAACTGGTACCACCCACGGATTGTGGAATCCCTACGATTCGCATATTCCCCTTGTTTGGTATGGTTGGAACATCAAGCCGGGAAAATCAAATAAGGAAGTATATATGACTGATATTGCTCCTACTATTGCTGCTATGCTGCATATTCAGATGCCGAATGGAACTGTAGGTACTGTCATTGAGGCAATCAGACCATGATAAGTTAAATCCTGAGGTAATCGGGTAAATTATCCCGGACTGTTGAACAGTCCGGGCTTTTTTTTGATATACATTGTAGATTCGCTCACCTACAAATCTTACACATATGAAAGAAATCTCCTGGTTTCGAAAGTTTTTATTGATGGTACTGTTCCTGGTAACACAACTCGGGACAGTGCTTGCGCAGCAATCAATGGACGCTGTACTGCCTCCTGACCCATCCGTAAAAGTCGGAAAACTTGCTAATGGGCTGACCTATTATATACGGTCTAATAAAATGCCTGAAAATAAGGTGGAGCTCCGCCTGGTAATTAATGCCGGATCCATCAATGAAGATGATGATCAGCTTGGACTTGCGCACATGGCTGAACACATGGCATTCAATGGAACCAAAAATTTCAAAAAGAATGAAATTGTTTCCTTCCTCCAGGATATCGGTGTGGGTTTTGGAAATGACCTGAATGCCTATACCAGTTTTGATGAAACGGTTTATATGCTGCCCATCCCAACCGACAAGCCTGGCAATCTTGAAAAAGGTTTCCAGGTGCTGGAAGACTGGGCACACCAGGTTACCTACCTGGATGAAGATATTGAAACCGAAAGAGCCATCATCCTGGAAGAGCGCCGTCTTGGAAAAGGAGCACAGGATCGCATGATGCGGCAGATTTATCCTGCCTTGTTTGCAGGCTCCAAATATGCTGTTCGACTCCCGATCGGATCGGAACAAGTCATCAAGTCATTCAAGCCGGATGCCATTCGCCGCTTCTATAAAGATTGGTATCGGCCCAATCTCATGGCAGTGCTGGTGGTGGGTGATGTAGAACCTGCAATGGCGGAACAACTGATCCGCAAACATTTTGAAGGATTAAAAAATCCGCCCAATGAAAGAAAGCGCGAAACGGTAAAAATTCCCGGATACCTGAAAAAAGAAGCAATAGTTGTTACTGATAAAGAAGCAACAGGGTATTCCATTACATTGAACTATCCGATTTCTTCTGCAGAAGAAGATAAGACCGTTGGAGGATATCGCCGCAACCTGGTTCGCCAGTTGTTTTCAAGCATGCTGAACCAGCGCCTGCAGGAGCTGGCGCAGCAGGCCAATCCTCCCTTTGTTGGAGCAGGAGCGGGTTATGGTGCTTTTGTAAGAGGACATGAGAATTTCCGGGCAGTTGCAGTTGTTGGCACCGGCGATATCAAAAAAGGATTGGAGGCACTTACAACAGAACTGGAGCGGGTAAATAAGTTTGGCTTCACAACTTCCGAGTTGGATAGAGCAAAAAAAACCATGCTGAGTTCAATGGAGCGTTCTTATAACAACCGCGACAAAACAGAATCACAGGTATGGGTAGACGAATATGTACGGAACTTTCTTACTGGTGAAACTATTCCGGGAATCGAAAAGGAATTTGCCCTTGTGAAAGAACTGTTACCTGGTATCAGTCTGGAGGAACTGAATGCTACTGTAAAAAATGCATTGGCAAAAGACAATCAACTGGTATATGTTACCGGTCCTGAACCAGATGCAAACACCAGCTTGCCTGCACCAGCTGATTTGCTGGCAATCGTTAGCTCAGCTGCTTCTAAAAATATTACGGCCTATGAAGACAAAGCCGTAGCCAGTTCCTTATTGGCTGCTACTCCAAAAGCAGGTAAGGTGGTTAAAAAAGAGCTGGATAAAACAATGGGTACTACCAAGCTTACCCTGAGCAACGGTGTGATGGTTACCCTTAAGCCAACTTCCTTTAAAAACGATCAGATTTTATTGGGTGCAACCAGAAACGGAGGTAGAAATTATTATGGTGCAGCCGACAAATACAATGCTCAGTTTGCTGTGCAGGTAGTTTCTTCTATGGGTGTGGGCGAATTCAGTCCCACTGATCTGAAAAAAGCACTGGCCGGTAAAACAGTCAACCTGGCCCCCTCTATTGGAGAAGTTACAGATGGTTTTAATGGATCCTCTGGAAACAAGGACATAGAAACCTTATTGCAACTGGTTCACCTGCAGGTGACCCAACCAAGGAAAGATACTGCGCTGTTTCGTTCCTTCATTCAGCGCTCTGTTGCTCAGTATGCAGCATTGTCAGCGAATCCTCAGGCAGCCTTCCTGGATACCCTGAATCAGGTGTTATATAACAATAATCCGCAGGCCCCGGTCGTGTTCCCCAAAGTGGAGAATTTCAAACAGATCAACCTCGACCGTACCATGGAAATTTACAAAGAGCGAATAGGTGACGCCACTGGAATGCAGTTCGTACTGGTTGGAAGTTTTAAAGAGGAGGAAATTATCCCCTTACTGGAAACCTATCTGGGTAGTTTACCGGTGAGTGGTCAGAAATTTGAGAAAAAAGACAATAAAGTAAGACCCATTTCCGGTAACAAACAACTGATGGTGATGAAGGGTAAGGAACAGAAAAGTCTGATCCTGAATTTCTATACCGGCGAACTCAAGTATAGCCAGGATATGGAACTGAAAGCTCAGGCAATTGCTGAAATCCTGAATATCCGGGTGATTGAAGAATTGAGAGAAAAAATCCAGGGCATTTACGGAGGTGGCTTTTTTGTGGAAGTGGCCAAATTCCCTTACCCTAACTATTCATTTGTATTGCAACTTCCTTGCGGACCTGAAAAAGTTGACACCCTGATAAAAGCAGTGAATGCAGAAATAGACTGGATCACTAAAAAAGGCCCCGACTCTTCCTACTTAAACAAGGTGAAGAAACAATGGATCGAACAATACAAAACCAATCAGAAAGAAAATGGAACATGGTTGCGGGAACTGATGAGCCAGGCTTCTGAAGGACAGGATCCATCCTTCTTCCTGCAGTACGAAGAAAAAGTAAATAAACTAACGGTGAAGGATATCCAGGAAGCAGCTAAACTCCTGCTGAACCGAAAGAATGTATTCAGTGCTATCCTGATGCCTGAAAAGATAACGGAGGCGAAGAAGCCTTTCTAAAAAGAAAAAAGGTGTTAGATTTTTCTAACACCTTTTTTTATTAAGCATTTCTATTGATACAATTCAGGTCAGTGAACGCTTCTTCCAGTCTTTGTACGAAGTGATCCTGTCCTTTACGCAACCACACTCTTGGATCGTAGTATTTTTTATTGGGTTTGGTGGGTCCTTCCGGATTACCCAACTGCCCCTGCAGGTAAGCTTCATTCTTTTTATAATAGCCTAATACACCTTCCCAGAATGCCCATTGCATATCGGTGTCGATATTCATTTTGATTACACCATAGCCGAGTGTTTCATGAATCTGCTCTTTCGGAGAACCACTGCCACCATGGAACACAAAGTATACCGGCTTTTCTTCGGTGTTAAACTGCTGACGGATATAATCCTGGCTGTTTTTCAGGATTTCCGGACGCAGTTCCACATTACCCGGACTATAAACACCGTGCACATTACCAAAGGCTGCGGCAACTGTAAAGAGGCGCCCCACTTTTCCTAGCTCTTCGTATGCATAAGCAACGTGTTGTGGTTGAGTGTAGAGTTTATCATTTTCTACGCCACTATTGTCAACACCATCTTCTTCACCACCGGTAACTCCAAGTTCGATTTCAATACCCATGCCCAGCGGTTGCATTCTTTTGAAATACTGTACAGAGGTTTGAATGTTTTCTTCCAGGCTTTCTTCAGAAAGGTCCAGCATGTGAGAACTGAACAGCGGCTGACCTTTTTCTTTGTAAAAGGTTTCACCTGCATCAATCAGGGCTGAAATCCAGGGCAGCCATTTATGGGCAGCATGGTCTGTATGCAATACAACGGGAACACCATAGTATTTGGCAACATTGTGAATATGCAAAGCGCCTGAAATAGCACCGGAAATATTGGCCTGCATTTTATCATTTGGCATTCCTTTGCCTGCAATAAACTGGGCACCGCCATTTGAAAACTGAATAATTACCGGAGAGTTGACTTTTGCTGCGGTTTCCAGGGTTGCATTGATTGAATCGGTACCGATGGTATTTACCGCGGGCATTGCGAATTTGTTGGCTTTGGCGTCTTTATAAAGGGCTTCTAATTCATCGCCGAATAGAACGCCTGCACTGTACTTGCTCATTTTTTTGTTGGGTTTTTTGATAAAACAGGCAACTGCAATCGTTAAAAAGAAGCGCTAATATAACAATATTGCGGGGAATGACTGGTTAGTCTTCCGAACGGCCCTGAAAGCGGGGGATGAGCAGGAGGTTTTTCCGCAGGCATACTTTCAGGTGTTCTTTCACCAACTGGCCCATATTTCGCGCCCTTAAAAGTCCTTTATGGTGATGGTGCATTTCACTGAGTTCGGAAGCCAGTTGGTGCAATTTCTCCGGAGTGGAAATCGTGTCTTTGCCCATTATGTCCAGCAATTCCTTTAACCGGTAGCGGGCTGATACCAGCCGGAAGGTCATCATGGTTCTTTCCTCTGTCTGGTATTGCTGGATACTATCCTGATTCAAATGTTTCAGCGTGGTTTCTACCAGGGGATAATTTTCTTTAAAAAACTGTGGCAGGTATAGGTTTTTCCTGCCTTCATAGGACTGCTGATCAAAGTCGATGGCTCTGATCCGGTACTGGTAGTCCTCAATATCCGGCGTGATGTCAATTACGAAATTATAACTCCGCATATCGCCGAGCAGCCGCACAAAGCAGCGTTCATTGAACTTCACAAACTCCTTGGCGATGCGGATTTTATTCGTATCGGGTCGGTTCAGGTGTTGCTGAATAAAAACATCACCCGGAATTCCAGGGATATGTTCCTCTACCAGGCTATGATTATTCGTTAAAAAAGTAATCCGGTTGGGGGAGAGCATATGCTCCAGTTCAAGCCCATAGATGCGGCTGGCATCCGCGATTTTGATATAATAATGATCGTAATTGTCATTAAACTTATTGACGATCCGGATTCGGAAAGGTTGGGAATTACCAAAAGCACAGTAATCAATGCGGGCCACATCCAGGTGTTTGCTGAAGGTCATATCCCCTTCCGTCCGGAGCAGGGCATAAATACGAATTAATCCTTCCCGGATAAACTCCCATTCTTTCATATCATACACTACTGTTTCCCAGTGAGTATCCTGTCCTTCTTTGTCTTTCAGGGGTACAGAATACGTGAAGCGCTGCAGATCGCGATAGGAAACAGGCAGTTTAACCTCCCGACCATGTTGTTTCAAAAATCCGCGCAGGGCCTGGCTTACAGGAAACATAGGTTTTTTCCTGGAAGGGCGATCCGGTTCGCCTCTTGAATAGCCTGATCTGAAAGGTGTATACAAAGTGGAAACAAGTTAGGGATTTGCACCAAGCTGATCAATCAATTGCTGAAAATATTCAGGTGCATATTGGAGCCGACTGCCATACCAACTGAATAGTTCGCCGTCTACAAGCAGTATTCGCGAAGCCGGTAGAAGTAGTTGTAATTCGGCAATATCTTTTTCCTTGAAAGGATAAGGTTCTGAAGAAAGAAAAACGAATTCAGGAGCAGCCGCCTGCAAGTCGGCTTCCGAAATTTCAGGATATCGTTGTAAGTGGTCAAAGGCTGGAGTGAAACCACATGTTTTGAGCATGTCTGAAATAAAAGAATCTGATCCCACTGTCATATACGGCTTTTTCCAAATCAGGTAGGCTACTCTTGCAGGATGGGATGCTGGTTTTAGCTGGGCAAATACAGTTTTTATCTGCTGTATCAGCGTAGCAGCTTTTTCAATTTCGCCGGCAAGTTGTCCCACCTGCTGAATCATTTCCAGGGCTGTATCCAGGGTGTTTATATCACTGGTCCATACCGGCACCCGGGTGCGAAGCAGTTCCACCTCAGCTTGCAGGTTTTCTTCTTTATTGGCAATTACCAGATCAGGTTGTAGGGAAAATATCTTTTCGGTATGAATTCCTTTTGTTCCGCCAATCCTGGTTTTACGTCGGAACCAATGTTCCGGATGAATACAAAATTTGGTGATACCCACCACCTTTTCTTCCAGTCCCAGTGTATATAACAGTTCTGTTTGTGAGGGAACCAGGGAAACAATCCGTTTGGGCCGGGAGTCCAGCTGAAATGTAAAACCGGTCTGATCTGTGAACTGCTGCAATTTTTTGCGCAAAATAAAAAAGCTTTTGTTGTAACAGGTACAATTGTCAGGGTAAAATGACAATATACCTTACTACAGCAAAAGCCGGGAAACGGAAATCTAAGGTTAAGTAAGCACAGGCCGTAAGGCGCCATTCGAATAGTAGAGGTTAGGGGCTATCATCAGATAGCTTCATGGGGTTTCGGATAAACTGAATCTCGCTTTTTAAAGCGGTCAGGGTGTATGGATAGTAAAAACGGGGCTACAATTTTTTCGGAACCACTATCGGCCTCCTGCCTTACAGCTTGGACGGGCTACAGGGCAGGAGGGTACCGGATTTCAGGATCTGACTCTCTCGAATCATAGTGGTTTTAAGGACTTGGTGTTTTCCACCGGACAATTGGATAACCTGAAACCAGTATTTCGTTTTGGACGTTGGTTACTGGACATTGGTTTGCGCTGGCTTCAGATTTTTGCTAGTTTTTTCGTAGGATCTTGGTGCTGATTTCTGATTCAAAAGTAGGCTGTCGCCAGACACCGGACAAGAGCGCATTTGCTTAATTTTAACAATACGGATTTTACTCAGGTCCTCGTATCTGACACATGTACCTGCTCGTTAATCTACTTCTGAGTGTATAGTAAAACTACGTGAATTGGCAGCTTATTTGCCCAGGGCTTGCAAGAGATCGTACTTGGTAACAATATGATAGTTCCCGATTTCATCCTTCGCCAGCACAGCCCCGTTTTCCTTATTGATTAAGCTGCTTAATTTTTCAATCGGTGTAGTGAACTCCACCATGGGAAATGGTTTTTCCAGTACTTCCTCTATGATAGCCTGGCGAATTTCCGGTTGTGCAAATACCTGCTGAAAGAGTCCGCCTTCAGATATAGAACCAATCATGTTGTCTCCCTCAAATACCGGTATATGTTCAATATCGTACTTACGCATCAGGTCAACTGCATCTGTTACTGTTTTATCAGGAGACAGCGTGATTAAACGCTGTTTGCCACCTCTTGCACTTACTACATCACGAAAGGTTTTGGCTTCCATGAAACCACGTTCCATCATCCATTGATCATTGTAGATCTTACCGACATAGCGGCTGCCATGATCATGAAAAATACATACCACCATATCATCCGCTTTCAGTCTGTCTTTCAATTGCAGCAATCCCTGTATACAGGAACCAGCACTGTATCCGCAAAACAGGCCTTCTTCCTTCGCAAGTTTTCTTGCCATGATAGCACCATCCTTATCAGTTACCTGTTCAAAATGATCAATCACCGACATGTCGTAGTTCTTAGGAACAAAATCTTCCCCAAATCCTTCCGAGATATAGGGGTGCACTTCATCCATATCAATTTCTCCGGTGCGGAAATACTTGGTGAGCAAAGAACCATACACATCAATTGCCCAGATCTGGATATTAGGATTTTTTTCCTTCAGGTACTGCGCTGTTCCGGTAATCGTTCCTCCTGTTCCTGCTGTACATACCAGGTGAGTGATTTTTCCATCTGTCTGTTTCCAGATCTCAGGTCCGGTTGTTTCATAATGCGCCAGGCGATTTGCCAGATTATCGTATTGGTTGAAATGATAGGAGTTCGGAATTTCCCGCGCCAATCGTTGTGCAACAGAATAGTAAGAGCGCGGATCATCGGGTTCCACATTTGTCGGACAAACAATCACTTCTGCACCAACTGCCTTCAGGATATCCATCTTCTCTTTACTCTGCTTGTCGGTTGTAGTGAAAATGCATTTGTATCCTTTCACCACAGCAGCCAATGCAAGCCCCATTCCTGTATTACCACTGGTACATTCAATAATTGTTCCACCCGGTTTAAGTTTGCCTTCCTGTTCGGCTACTTCCACCATTTTGAGTGCCATCCGGTCTTTAATGGAATTACCGGGATTGAAATAATCCACTTTGGCAAGTATGGTTCCGGGGATACCTTTTGTAATTTTGTTAAGTCTGATCAATGGCGTGTTGCCAATCGTTTCGAGAATGTTATTTTTAATATCCATAGCAGGCTGTTAGTATGCCGCTAAGGTACAATTTTACAAATGGCTGCAATGACCGTTTACTTTATACCGGGATTAGGTGCTGATAAGCGGGTGTTCAAACATATTCAATTGCCACCCGGTTATTCCATTGAACATATTAACTGGTTGCCTCCGGAACAGGGGGAGAGCCTGACGCAGTATGCACAGCGACTCGCAGCTATGATTCCGGAAAAGGAACCCTTTTGCCTGGTGGGATTATCCTTTGGCGGCATGCTGGCAACAGAAATCAGTAAGTTTCGTCATCCTGAAAAAACGATTTTGATTGCCAGTATTCAATCGCCCAATGAATTACCCTTTTATTTTAAATGGGCAGCACCTTTAAAGTTGCATAAAGTAATTCCGGTTGGATTGTTTCAACAGGCATCTATTGCAAAACGGCTCTTCACTACGGAAACCAGTGAAGACAAAGAACTCCTCAGAAAAATTATTCGCGAATCTGATCCTAAATTTTTACGTTGGGCGATGGGCGCTATCCTGGAATGGAAAACAGCGCAACCAATTGGAAAAATTTATCATATACATGGCACGGGCGATCGGTTATTACCCATCCGGTATACAAAACCCACTCACCTGATACCCGGGGCAGGACACCTGATGGTGATGAATAGGGCTACTGAAATAAACCAAACACTGGCTGCAATTTTGGTTGGGAATAAATAGCTGTATTTTGCATGATTCATCCGGCTATATTTGCGGTCCGAATATTGTGACTATGGATCCAAAATATGTTAGTGTAATCGCGCAGAAATTATCGCTTTCTGTAAAGCAGGTAGTGAATGTTTATGGACTGCAGGAAGAAGGGGCCACTGTTCCTTTTATGGCTCGTTACCGTAAAGAAGCAACCGGTAACCTGGATGAGGTGGTTATCACTTCCATCGTTGAAGAGATCGCCTATTTCAAAGACCTGGAGAAGAGAAAGGAAACTGTGCTGAAAACAATTGAATCTCAAGGTAAACTCTCACCTGAATTATCAGAAAAAATTATAGCCTGTATCAATGCTACTGAGCTGGAAGATATTTACCTGCCCTATAAACCCAAAAGGAAAACAAGAGCCAGCCAGGCTATTGAAAAAGGACTGGCTCCCCTGGCAGACTGGATTTGGGAACAGCAGCCTGGCAGTCCGGAAGCAGCTGCTCAGGCCTATGTAAAAGAAGAGGTGAAATCTGCTAAAGATGCATTACAGGGTGCCCGGGATATCATCGCGGAACGTGTGGCTGAAGATCAGCAGGCAAGAACCGCCATTCGGTCTTTGTTTGAATCCTCTTCCATTTTGGTATCACGCGTGCTGAGTTCCAAAAAAGAAGAAGCGGATGCGCAGAAATACCGCGATTATTTTGAGTTCTCTGAACCGCTTTCCAAATGTCCTTCCCACCGGATACTGGCAATTCGCAGAGGGGAAAAGGAAGGCTACCTGTTAATGGATATCAATGTTGAAAAAGCAATTGCAATACCTGAACTGGAAAGATTGTTTGTGAAAAACAACAGTGAAGCAGCAGGGGAAATGAGAGACGCGATTGCGGATAGTTTTGATCGCTTGTTAAAGCCCTCCATTGAAAATGAATTCCGGTTAACTACCAAGAATGCGGCAGATGAAGAAGCCATCCAGGTGTTTGCAGAAAACCTGCGGCAGTTATTACTGGCTTCTCCCTTAGGGTCGAAAAGAGTGTTGGCATTGGATCCCGGTTTTCGTACCGGTTGTAAACTGGTATGCCTGGATGAACAGGGTAATCTGATTCATACCAGCACCATCTATCCGCATCCACCACAGAATGACTGGCAGAAATCTGTGGAAACCCTGAAACAATTGGTGAAGCAATATGATATTGAAGCCATAGGTGTTGGAAATGGAACTGCCGGAAGAGAAACAGAAACGCTGGCCAGGTCAATTGATTTTGGTAAACCCGTGAGTGTATTTCAGGTGAATGAAAGTGGTGCATCGATTTATTCTGCATCAGAAGTGGCTCGTGAAGAATTTCCTGATTTTGATGTTACTGTTAGGGGCGCTGTAAGTATTGGAAGACGTTTGCTGGATCCGCTGAGTGAGTTAGTGAAAATTGATGCCAAATCTATTGGTGTGGGACAATACCAGCATGATGTAAACCAATCGCGTTTGAAAGAAAGCCTGGATCGCGTAGTTGAAAGCTGCGTGAACCATGTGGGTGTAGATTTGAACACAGCCAGCAAACATCTCCTGATGTATGTATCTGGATTAAGTGCCACACTTGCAAAAAATATTGTGGAGTACCGCCAAAAAAATGGTCCGTTTAAATCAAGGGAAGAATTGAAAAAGGTTAGCCTGATGGGACCCAAAACCTTTGAGCAATGCGCCGGATTTTTGCGTATACGCGAAGCCGTTAATCCGCTTGATAACAGTGCCGTACATCCGGAAACCTATCCCGTTGTTGAAACCATGGCAAAGGACCTGAATTGTAAGGTAAAAGACCTGATAGAAAAAGCAGAGCTACGCCGGCAAATCAACAGGAAAAAATACATTTCAGAAACCATTGGTGAATTCACAATTGAAGATATTCTGAAGGAATTGGAAAAGCCGGGACGTGACCCCCGCGCACCAATTGAAGAGTTTCGTTTTGATGACAGTATCAAAACAATGGAAGATGTAAAAGTGGGCATGGTGGTGCCTGGCATTATTACCAATATTACCAAGTTTGGAGTGTTTGTAGATATTGGTGTGAAACAGGATGGCTTGATTCATATTTCACAACTCAGTGATACCTATGTGAGTGATCCTGCTGAAGTGGTGAAATTGCAGCAGAAAGTGAAGGTAACAGTAACGGAAGTGGATCTTGCCAGGAAACGAATTGGCTTGTCGATGAAGACGGGAGAAAGGAAGACGGGAGAAAGGAAGATGGGAGAAAGGAGGATGGAGGAAAGGAAGAAGGGGACTGAGCCGGTGAATGATTTCCAGGCGAAACTGAATGAATTAAAGAAAAAATTCAAATAGATATACCACTTTAAGGTGATGGGGAAAACACCCCCGAAAAGGGTGTTTTTTCTTCACGTTCAGTTCATATTGTAGGCATAGGTTTGCATTTCAACCTTATGCCATGTTAGTGCTACTTTTTACCCCTCCACCAGCAGCCCTCGAGAAAATGCTGTATCCGATTTTGCCTGCCTGTGTGCTTTTGATGATGTTACTAGTACTCGCAGTCGTTATTTCTTTAAGCATCAAAAACAAAATGAGAGCGCATCGCTGATTGCGTTGTAAGTTTACCGGTCAAACGGGCAAGTATGTCGCAGGTTTTATTTGAAGACGGTCAGTTTTACCGGGATGATAAATTATTGATTGGAGCCAATAGCCGGGCTATCCGGTATGGAGATGGGTTGTTTGAAACAATGAAAGTCAACAAGGGCAGCATTCAACTGGCCGACTGGCATTTTGAACGACTGTTTTCAGGGCTGGCGCTCTTGCAATTTGAATGTCCTTCCTATTTTACTCCCGCCTATCTCGGTGATAAAATTTTACAACTGGCTCATCGGAATGGGCATAGCAACCTCGCAAGGATCCGCCTCATGATTTTTCGCGGAAATGGAGGATTATATGATACGGTTAGTCATTTTCCCCATCATGTAATCCAGTGTTGGTCGCTACCTCCAGCCAATCATCAATGGAATGAAAATGGCCTGGTATTAGGCATTCATCGCACGGCACATAAGACAATGGACGTGTTGGCCAATACCAAGTCCAACAATTACCTGCCCTATGTACTCGGCGCCCTTGAAGTGAAAAAAGAAAAGTGGAATGATGCAGTGGTGCTGAATGCTTTTGGAAGAGTGGCCGACTGCACCATCGCGAATCTCTTTCTTGTAAAAGATGGAGTGCTCTATACACCTGCAGCATCCGAAGGTCCGGTGCTGGGCATTATGAGGAGATATATACTGGATTATTGCAGGAAAGCAGGATTGCCTTTCCAGGAGACAACCATCAACGAAGAAGATCTGCAACAGGCAGATGAAATTTTTCTTACCAATACCAGTTATGGCATTCGCTGGGTAGGAAGCCTTGGCGACAGGAAATATACAAACAGCTTCAGTGCCCGCTTGTACAAGGAGGCCATCCAGCCACTCTTTCATCCAAAAAATTAGTTGAACCAAGCATAGAATTGCTTGTTAATGCTCTAAATTCCATTTATGGCTGCAGGCAACATCGCAATTTTCTGGTTTCGCAGGGATCTCCGTCTGGAGGACAATGCCGGTTTGTATCATGCCCTACGTTCTGGATTGCCGGTTCAGCCTATATTCATTTTTGATTCGAATATCCTGGATGACCTGGAAGATAAAACCGATAAAAGGGTTTTGTTTATTCATCAGGCCCTGGAACAAATCCAGGCTCAATTGTTGAAACTGAAATCCAGCCTGGATGTGCGCCATGGAAAACCGATGGAAGTTTTTAGCCAGCTGCTCACGGAGAATAGGATAGCAGCTGTTTACACCAATCATGATTACGAACCATATGCTGGCGAACGTGATGCGGCAATAGCAGCTATGTTAAAGGAGAAGGGTATCGTCTTTCATACCTTCAAAGACCAGGTGATTTTTGAAAAGGAGGAAGTGGTGAAGGATGATGGCAAACCTTATACCGTATTTACGCCCTATTCAAGAAAATGGAAAGCCAAACTGAACGCTTTCTACCTCAAATCCTATCCCACTGCTAATTATTTTAATGGGTTTCATAAACGCAGTCCCAGAGCCTTACCGAGCCTCAAAGAAATCGGTTTTGCAGCTGGTTCATTTTCTTTTCCGGATCCAGAGCTGGATCCCAAGGTTGCCAAAAAGTATACAGAGCAACGAGATTTTCCTGCTATCCGTGGAACCAGCAGGTTGGGAGTACACCTGCGATTTGGTACCATCAGTATCCGCCAACTGGCGAAGCAGGCAACCGAACTCAATGAGACCTATCTGAATGAATTGATCTGGCGGGATTTTTACCATATGATCCTCTGGCATTTCCCCCGGGTTGGAAAGGGGCTCTCCTTCAAACCGGAATACGATCAGATCAACTGGCGGAACAATGAAAATGAATTTGCTGCCTGGTGTGAGGGGCGTACAGGGTATCCGATTGTGGATGCTGGCATGCGGGAGTTGAATACTACTGGTTATATGCACAACCGGGTACGTATGATTGTAGCCTCTTTTCTGACGAAACACCTGTTGATCGACTGGCGCTGGGGCGAAGCTTATTTTGCGAAAAAATTGCTTGACTTTGATCTGGCTGCAAATAATGGAGGCTGGCAATGGGCTGCGGGCAGTGGTTGTGATGCGGCTCCTTATTTCAGGATCTTCAATCCCTATCTGCAAACAAAGAAATTTGACCCGGATGGTGCTTATATCAGAAAATGGGTGCCGGAAATAAATGAGTTAACTTATCCAAGGCCAATTGTGGAGCATGAATTGGCAAGAAAACGTTGCCTGGATACTTATGCAGCAGCAATCCGTTCGTAGGTGGCTTCCAATACAGAGACTGCTTTTTTACCTGTATCACCCAAAGAGAGAGAATATTCATTCACATAGAGGTTGATGTGTTTGCGCATCACCTCTTCACTCATTTCCTGGGCATTGTTTTTCACAAAGGAAGAGAGTTCAGAGTAGTTTGACCAACTGTATTGTATACTGGCACGAATCCATTGGTTCAATTGCTCGTCCATTTCAACTGGAAGATCTTTTCGAATGATAATACCACCCAGTGGTACCGGGCACTGCAATTTTGATTCCCAATAGGCGCCGAGGTCGAGCAGTTTCACCAGGCCCTTAGCTTCATAGGTAAACCGGTTTTCATGAATGATAACACCTGCATCTGCCTTTCCGGATAAGACGGCTTCTTCAATTTCATGAAAGATGCCAAAGTCTTTGTTTTGCGCATCCGGGAAAGCCAGGGAGAAAAGCAGGTGCGCGGTAGTGTTTCTGCCTGGCAGAGCGATCCGCTTCAGGTGAATGTCTTCCAACGCAATAGGTTCTCTTGCAATCAGCAGGGGACCTACACCAAATCCTAACGCTCCTCCTGCATCCAGTAATCTGTATTGATCCTGTACCTGCGGCCAAACTCCATAGCTTATTTTACTAACAGGATACCTGCCCTCCAGTGCCCATTCATTCAGGGTTTGTACATCTTCCAGCACTACCTCAAATTGTTGTCCACCGGTATCAAGCTGACCGTTTACTAGTGCGTCGAATATAAAAGTATCATTCGGGCAGGGCGAAAATGCTATGTTTATCGGATTGCTCATCTTTTCAGGTTCTTTGTCTTTTCAGGGTTCGTCTCCTTTGCCTCCTCTGTCTCCTCTGTCTCCTCTGTCTCCTTTGTTTCCTCTTCCATGCCTCCTTTGTCTCCGGTCTCCTCTGTCTCCTCTTCCATACCATCTCACTTCTTACAACGCTTCCAACAACCTAATCAACACCTTGTTCAACTCCTCAATGGCCAATGGCATATCCCACTGTTTTTTATTCCGAACACCAACCGTATTGGAGATGCTTCTTAGTTGCATGAAAGGAATATTCTCCTGCAGGCATACATAATGAAAAGCTGCCCCTTCCATGGATTCAAGCGCTGGCTGGTAGGCCTCCTGGTAGTACTGGATTCTTTTTTTGGAAGTAGAGATCTCATTCACCGTGATGGCATTCACTTTTTTAAGCCGGCTTCTTTTCAGCAGGGTAGTATTCGGGTTGGTCAGCCAGGATCTCTTAAACGGGGCTTCATTCGGATTTGCCAGTCCCAGCTCAAATACGTTCGCAAATCCCTGTTTTTCAACGGCTCCCATGTCTGCAATGATTTCTTTCTGAACCGCGTAAACTGTCCCGGTAGGAACCTTGGGGTCAAAACTGCCGGCTACCCCAGCCTGTATGATCAACTCGGGACGTTTGTGCTGGAGGTACCGTGTCAGAGCATAAGTGGTGGCAACAGAGCCTACCCCGGTTATCAGGATATCCACATCAAAATCAATATGAATCAGTTTATCTGTCTGAGCCAGGTGTTCTGTAAAAGGAGTGATTTCGGCGGCAGTGGCCGCAACCAGTAAACAATGCATTCCTGAATAGTTTGCCGCAAATGTCGGGAATCCTGATAAATCCTACCGAATGACTAGCTTTGTAAGGCAATCAGACCAGCTTTTTATCAATTTCTGAACAAATTGAATTCTGTTCTGTTAAACTTTCCAGCAACAATTATTAAACAGGTTGGAGATGTCAAACAAAGTGGCCGTTTACAGGAAGGAACATTTTAATGCAGCACACAGGTTGTTTCGGGCTGATTGGGACGATGCACAGAATTTTTCGGTTTTTGGTAAATGCAGTTATCCTCATTTTCATGGTCACAACTATGAATTAGAGGTTAAAGTGCTGGGTGAGCCGGATTCCGCAACTGGATTTGTAATAGACATGAAGCAGTTGTCGGATATCATTAATCGCGAAGTACTTCAATTGTTTGATCACCGCAACCTGAACCTCGACACGCCATATTTCAAAGAAAGAAATCCAACTGCTGAAAATATTGCGATTGTGATCTACGAATTGTTGCGCCCACATATTGATCCGAAACATGAACTGGGTATCCGGCTGTATGAAACGGAACGAAATTTTGTGGATTATCCGGGGAAGTAGGAGGTGAGACGTCAGACGTGAGACGTCAGACATTCAAATTAAATTCAAAAACACTAAGTAATGGCATATCAAAAAGTTGAACAGTACGAAGACAAAATAACCTCCGGACTGATTGAAAATTACCGTGAATCGTTGGCCCTTTTGGGAGAAAATCCTGAACGTGAGGGGTTGCTCAAAACTCCAGAACGGGTAGCGAAAGCAATGCAATATCTTACCCAGGGATACCAGATGGACGCCAAAGCCATCCTCGAATCTGCCAAATTTCATGAAGATGTTAGTGAGATGATTATCGTGAAAGATATCGAGCTGTTCAGCATGTGCGAACACCATATGTTGCCCTTTTTTGGTAAAGCACATATCGCGTATATCCCCAATGGTTATATCACTGGTTTGAGTAAGATCGCCCGTGTGGTGGACGTATATAGCAGGAGACTGCAGGTGCAGGAAAGATTGACCTCGCAAATTCTGAATGCCATCAAAGAATCACTGAATCCTATTGGTGTAGCGGTTGTTATTGAAGCCAAACACCTGTGTATGATGATGCGGGGTGTGCAAAAACAAAACTCCGTTACTACTACCTCGGCTTTCTGGGGAGAATTTGAAAAGTCAGAAACCAGGAGTGAGTTCACAAAATTGATTTCTTCCAAACTGAGCTGATCTGATTATTTTTGCGGTCTAACTAGAACCGCCTATATGAAGCATGCTTATGTTTTTCCCGGACAGGGATCTCAGTTTCCGGGGATGGGTAAAGAGCATTATGAAAACAGTGCCTTTGCTAAAAAGTTATTTGAACAAGCCAATGAAATTCTTGGCTTCAGAATCTCCGATATTCTTTTTTCTGGTACAGATGAAGATCTCAGACAAACAAAAGTTACTCAGCCTGCAGTATTTCTGCATTCAGTAATTGCCTATAAGGGTATTGAACAGAACAAGCCGGATATGGTTGCAGGTCATTCACTGGGTGAATTTTCTGCATTGGTAGCAAATGGTGTCCTGAACTTTGAAGATGGCCTTCAGCTTGTTTCGATTCGCGCCCTTGCAATGCAAAAGGCCTGCGAATTGCAACCTTCCACAATGGCGGCTGTGCTCGGCTTAGACGATGCAAAAGTGGAAGAGGTCTGCGCCCGCGTACAAGAAGAATCTGGTGAAATTGTTGTTCCCGCCAATTATAATTGTCCTGGTCAATTAGTGATCAGCGGTTCTGTAAACGGTATTGAACTGGCTTGTGAACAAATGAAAGCAGCAGGAGCCAAACGCGCACTGGTGTTGCCTGTTGGTGGCGCTTTCCATTCTCCTTTGATGGAGCCCGCCCGCCAGGAACTAAAAGATGCGATCGAAGCCATGAAATTTCAAACGCCTGTTTGTCCTGTTTACCAGAATGTGGTTGCAAGAGCCGTGATCGATAAAGATGAAATCAAACAAAACCTGATTCAACAATTAACTGGAGCAGTTCGCTGGACACAAAGTGTGCAGGCGATGATCCAGGATGGAGCCTCTAAATTTACCGAGGTGGGTCCGGGTAAAGTATTACAGGGATTGATCGGAAAGATTGATAAGACGGTAGCGGTGGAAGGAATTAGCTGAGGCATGGAAGAGGAGACAAAAACTTTCCGCCATGGAGAAAAGCACCGGTCCGGTGATTCGCCATGGCGGATTTTCTTTTTAAACGGAGATAGAACAGTTAACCCATTCCGGGTCGAAGGAAGCATTATATTTTTTATAGAAATTGATAGCAGGTTCATTCCATTCTAGTACCTGCCAAACGATTCCATTCAATCCCTTCTCTTTGGCTTCTTCAATCAACCGGTCAAATAATAATTTGCCGAGTCCTTTACCTCGCATCGATTCCGTTACCAGGATATCTTCCAGGTACATGCGTTGTCCCTTCCAGGTGCTGTACCGGATATAATACAGCGCAAATCCCTGCACTACGCCATTTTCTTCGGCTACAAAGGCCCACCAGACAGGTTGATCGCCAAAACCACTTTTTGTGAAATGTTCCAGGGTAACAGTTACTTCTTCCGGCGCTTTTTCATACAGGGCCAGCTCCTTAATTAACTCGAGTAAACGCGGACAATCAGATTCAACCGCTCTTCGTATAGTGATCATCGTTATAGTTTAATAATTATTGCAATGCCTGTTCCAGATCAGTCAGGATGTCTTCGATGTTTTCAATGCCCACACTCATGCGGATCAACCCATCCGTAATGCCGTAGGATTCTCTTTCAGCTTTTGGTACTCCAACATGCGACATGGATGCCGGGTGAGATACCAGTGTATCGAGCGTGCCTAATGAAACTGCCCTGGTGCAGAGTTGTAATCGGTTAATAAAGCGAACACCTGCTTCAATTCCGCTTTTCACTTCGAAACTTAGCATGCCTCCAAAATTTTTCATCTGCTTTTTTGCGATGGCATGATCCGGATGCGATGGTAATCCTGTAAACATTACTTTCTCCACCTGCGGATGTTTCTCAAGATATTCTGCAACAGCCATGGCATTAGCGCAATGTCTGTCCATGCGTAATTCGAGTGTTTTCATTCCCTGGATCAACAGGTAACAATCAAAGGGATTGGCATTGCCGCCAAGCAATACATGCCATTTCCAGACTTTGGTTTTCATGAACTCAAGGTCTCTTCCCAGTAGAACGCCGCCAATAGCAGAACCATGCCCATTCAGGTATTTGGTGGTGGAATGAAACACAAAATCAACTCCGGGATATTTGAATGGTTGCTGCAGATAAGGGCTTGCAAATGTGTTATCAACCGAAACAAGGTATCCCTTTTGTTTTGCCATCTCGCTTATCAGGCTGATGTCCACACAGCTCAACGTTGGATTGGCAGGCGTTTCAATATGAACCAGCCGGATACCTGGTGTTTCCATTGCTTTCGCAGCCAGATCAGGATTGCGCAAATCGGCAACAATGATTTCGATTTGGTGCTCTTCCACTACTTTGGTCAGCAATTCCTGGGTGCCACCATATAAAGAAAAATGTGTCAGGATTTTATCGCCCGGTTTGCAGGTAGATAAAAACAGGGTGGACATAGCCGCCTGTCCGCTTGCATGTAACAGGGCTTTCAATTGAAGGGGTTGGCCATCCTGCCCGCTAATTCCATGTGCTTCCAGGGCAGCAATTTTTTGTTCTGCCACTTTGAATCCGGGGTTGCCAAGTCTGGTATAAATCTGTGTTTTGTCTTCACCGGCAAATCGCTCCATGCCTTGCTCAGCGGTATCAAAATAGAAAGTGGAACTTGCATAAATCGGTGTGATATGGGAATACATAGGATCGGGTTCATTTCCGCCATGAACGGCTACCGTACTACTTCCTTTCATCTTAAAATCTTTACTCGACATATGTGAATCAGGCTTTAATTTTAGTAAAATTAACTGAAAACCATGAAGACCCTTTTACTGGAATATGCCGCTTATCATATTTGGGCCAATGAACAGCTATATGGTTGTATCAAAAACCTGAACGAAGAGAGCTGGACAAAGGAGATAACCAGCAGTTTCCCCTCCCTGTTAAAAACATTGTTGCATATGTGGGATGCCGAATCGCTTTGGTGGCAGCGCATCCAGGGTAAAACGGAAATGTTTATCCCTAGTAAAAACTTTCATGAACATCCGTTGAAAGGAGCAGAAGCCTTGCTGATGCAGGGGCATGTTTGGAAAGAATGGCTGGAATCAACCTCTGAAGCAAAATTGAACGAAGTTTTTTCCTACACCAACTTAAAGGGGCTGTCGTATGAGAGTTCTTATTCGCATCTCCTCATGCATTTATTCAACCATGGCACCTATCACCGGGGTCAACTGGTCACCATTTTACGGCAGTTGGGAGTTACCGATATCCCGGCAACCGACTTTATTGTCTGGTCGCGGGGCCTGAATAAATAGTGTGTAATTTTCGTACCTTACGGAAAGCAAATGGCGTGTTATGAAAAGGGGATTTTTCCGGGTATGGTTGCTGCTACTTGTTGTCGGCAATTTTTGGTGTAAGGAAGCAGTTGCACAACGATTCGACTGGCGCAGCCGGATTGATGAGTTGGTGCACAAAGCGGATAGCTTATCCCTGGTTTCACAACAGACTTTTCATATCAACAAATTCCTCACTGATGATCGCCCCATCCGGGAAACCTGGCATTACACTGTTTCCGAGGGAAGAGTGGTGATTTTTGAGATCCATTATTTTGTCGATACTATAGAATACCTGGAGGTGTATTATCTCGACCGCGACCAGGTGGTTTGTACCGAACAATACGTAATCGAATACCCTGCGCTGCAGGATGACCGGATCAGATGGGGCGCTGTGGGCTTTTTCCAGGGCCCATTTGTAAAGCAATTCGTGACCATGGGTTCGGTTCCTGATCAATACAGCCGGCTTTCTTCCTATGATTTATGGTCGCGGTTTAAATCCCGCTACCGAGAGCTTACCGCACAGCGAACCCTGCAGGAAAAAAATACCAAAGGCGCTATCTTCGCGCCATGACAGGAATTGATGCCGTTACGCTGGAAAAAGCGATCGTTCATAAAGTAGGAAATCCGACCCGCGGGGAAGCATTGCAACTTTCGCCTAACACACTTACGCTTAATGATGAAATTGTACGAGGATTATTGACCCGCTATTTCCTGGCTCCCTTCAATGAACACGATGTTTATCATTTTACACATATCAGCGATCTGGAGCTGAATGATGTATACCAATATGCCAAAAAGATTTTTGATGATCCGGGTAGTTTTCAGAAAGTATCAGTTTTCCTTGCACAGTTGCTCTATCAGAAATCCACGCATGCAAGAGTAAAGGAAGGGGAATTGTATGTGGTGTTGTTTGATAAGTTGTTAGTGGATGGGGAAGAAAAGAAAGCATTGGGCTTATTTAAATCTGAAACCAAGGAAACCTTCCTGAAAGTGTTTTCGCATGCGGGTGGCTGGGAGTTGGCGGCCGAGGATGGCATCAATATCAATAAGCTGGATAAGGGTTGTCTGATCATCCGGGAAAATGAAGCGGAAGGATATAAAGTGCTGGTGGTGGATACGACCAATAAACAGAACGATACCCAATACTGGATCAGTGAGTTTTTACAGGTACAGCCTTATACGGATAGCTACCACCATACCAACCAGGCATTGGGACTTTGCAAACTCTTTATTGAGAAAGAGTATGCCGAGAAATTTGAAGTAAGTAAATCCGATCAGATTGATCTGCTGAATAAGTCAATGGATTATTTCAAGTCGAAGGAGCAGTTCAATCTCCAGGAATTTGCAGATGAAGTGATTCATCACCCCGAGGTGGTGGACAGTTTCATGGATTATAAACGACATTTTGAAGCCAATCGCAACTATGTGATTGATGAAGAATTTGATATCCACCTGGCTGCTGTAAAGAAACAGCAGAAAGTATTTAAGTCGGTGCTCAAACTCGACAAGAATTTCCATGTGTACATCCATGGTCGCCGCGACCTCCTGGAACGCGGTTATGATGAGACGGTAGGGAAGAAGTATTACAAGTTGTACTTTGATGAGGAGGCCTAGTATGGAAGAGGAGGCAAAGGAGGCAAAGGAGACAAAGGAAGCAAAGGAGACGGGAGGGATGGAAGATGGGCTTAGGAAGATGGAGAAAAGGAGGAATGGAAGAATGGAAGATATCTGACCACCTGATTTTATTGAGAGGTTAAAAATTACTTTGAATATAGCTTAATGTCTGGAGATTAGTGGAACGGTTGCGGAACAATTCACTGACGCTTCACGGACGGTTCGAGAACAATGAAATAAGAGTGCCGGAACGGTTGTAATTGACTGACTGGTTAGAAAAAAGAGGTCGAATGGACGGAGAAAATCACCCGAAAGGCAAAAAAGTGAGATGTCAGACGTGAGACGTGAAACGAAGGAGACAAAGGAGGCGAAGGAGACTAAGGAGAAGGGGAACCCCTTTCACCCTTGTCTCCCTTCTCCTTTGTTTCCTGTCTCACGTCTCACGTCTGACGTTTCACATCTTCCATCTCACCAACGTCGCGCCCCAGGTAAATCCACCCCCAAAGGCAGCAAATACCAGCAGGTCGTCTTTTTTCAGTTGATCCTGCCATTCCCATAAACAGAGCGGAATAGTAGCTGCGGTGGTATTTCCGTAGCGCTGAATATTGATCATCACTTTTTCCTTATCAAGACCCATGCGTTCTGCAGTGGCATCAATAATACGCAGGTTGGCCTGGTGGGGTACCAGCCAGGCGATATCAGCACCAGTTAACTTATTTTTTTCCAGCAGGTCGGCACTTATATCAGCCATACCCTTTACCGCAAATTTGAAAACAGTTTTACCTTCCTGGAAAGCAAAATGTTCGCGGTTGGTAACTGTTTCGATAGTAGCAGGATAGGCTGATCCTCCGGCTTTCATGTTCAGGAAATGGCGACCACTTCCATCTGTTCGAAGCAGACTGTCAAGGATACCATATCCTTCTTCGTCCGGTTCCAGCAGCACCGCGCCGGCTCCATCCCCAAACAGAACACAGGTATTACGATCGGTATAATCTACAATGGCACTCATTTTATCGGCACCCACAACCACCACATTTTTGTACCGGCCACTTTCAATATACATGGCCCCTGTTGTAAGCGCGAAAAGAAAGCCTGAACAGGCCGCACTCATATCATAACCCCAGGCATTTACTGCGCCAATCTTGTCGCAAACAATGTTGGCAGTAGCCGGGAAAACCATATCGGGAGTAACAGTTGCTACAATCAGACAGTCGATTTCTTCGGGTTTCATCCCCCTTTTACTCAGCAAATCCAATACAGCAGGTACCGCCATATCGGAAGTAGCTTTGCCTTCACCACGTAAAATTCTTCTTTCGGAAATGCCAGTTCTGGTACGGATCCATTCGTCGTTGGTGTCAACCATTTTCTCGAGGTCAGCGTTGGTTAACTTATCCTCGGGAACAAAACCGCCTACGGCTGTAATGGCGGCTGTAATTTTTTTGGTCATGCGTTTAATTTCAAAAGCGGCACAAATTTAGGGGTAATAGTTTATTTTGCAGCCTATGATCGCTTTTCTCAAGGGGAATTTCACGCTTCTTACACCCACTTTTGTTCATATTGATGTTCAGGGAGTTGGATATGAGGTCTTTATATCGTTAAACACGTATGGTGAAATTCAGGGTAAAACCCAGGGCATGTTGTATACTCACCTCCAGGTTCGGGAAGATGCCCACCTGCTTTATGGATTTGCCACTACAGCCGAAAAAGATATGTTTTTACAGCTGCTGGGGGTGAATGGAGTTGGTGCTTCCACCGCCAGGATGATGCTCTCTTCCCTGAAACCGGAAGAAATTTCAAGGGCTATTATCCAGGGAAATGCGAAACAATTGGAGTCTGTCAAAGGAATTGGCAAGAAATCTGCAGAGAGAATAATTCTCGAACTTCGAGATAAATTCACCAAGCAGTCGTTGGATCTAAATAATTCAGTGTCAATAGGCAATACAGCAGAAACCGATGCGTTAAATGCTTTGTTGGCACTTGGAATTGCTCGTCCGGCGGCTGAAGTAGCACTCCGTAAGTCTATGCAATTACACCCAGGTTCTGACAAAGTAGAAGAAATTATCAAATCAGCACTTAAAAACCTCTAAGCCTATAGCAGGAGTTCTACCTAACTAATTACCTGGGAAAAAACTGTGGGCATTTTTCGCATGCATGGTGGGCGTCTCCTACTGATCATTTCTATGATCCTGGCATTTCTTTGCCCGGGATTGCCTGGATATTCGCAGCAGGATTCCTCACGCAATCCGCAAGACACAGTTCCAAAGGTTCCTGGGGTTAAAGCTCCTGACACCCTACGCTTCCCCCTGGAAGACCGCCGCGCAGAGCAGGGCATCCGAAAAAACCCCTTCGACCTGAACGATCCTTCAAACATCAATAAATCTGTTGAGTACGATCCGATTACCCGGCAGTATTTCATTGTCGAGAAAATTGGTGATAAATACTACCGGACGCCTACCTACATGACGTTTGAGGAGTATCTCCGGTACCGGGCAGCTATCCAGGAACGGGATTATTTCCGCCAAAGGGCTGATGTACTGAGCAGCCTGAACAGAAAAAACATCAAACCCAAATTGTCGGTTTCCGAATCTTTCTTCAACCGCATATTTGGCGGGGGGAAGGTGGATGTACGGCCTATGGGTAATGTTGATATTATCGCCGGCTACCAGGGACAAAACATCAAAAACCCAACCCTTCCTGAAAGAGCCCGTAGAAATGGTGGTTTCGATTTTGATATGAATGCCAACCTGAGTGTGCTGGGGAATATTGGCAATAAGATGAAATTGCCTATCACCTATAATACCCAGGCCAATTTCGATTTTGAAAACCAGCTCAAACTGGATTATACCGGCGGCCCGGATGAAATCATCAAACGGATTGAAGCTGGTAACGTATCTTTTTCTACAAAGGGCTCTTTGATTCCGGGAGCGCAATCCCTTTTTGGTATCAAAACCCAGCTACAATTTGGTAAATTATTTATTACCGGTATCCTGGCTAACCAAAGAGCGCAAAGGCAATCACTCGGATTGGTTGGAGGAGCTGCTACCACCAATTTTGAATTTAAAATCAATGATTACGAAGAAAACCGGCACTTCCTGATGTCGCAATTCTTCCGTAAAAATTATAACAGGGCGATGGGCAGTCTGCCTGCTGTGAACTCCCTCGTGAATATTCTGCGCCTCGAAGTGTGGGTTACCAACCGGAATGGTGCTACTACCGAAACCCGCGATATCGTAGCACTGGCTGATCTGGGTGAGCGTTTTCCTTTTAATTTCCCAACCCCCGTAACACCTGATTCCCTACCCTCCAATACGGTGAATGGTTTGTACCAGGCCCTGGTTTCTGACCCCGCCAGTAGGCGATCGGCAACAGTTACCGGTAAACTGGGTAGTTTGGGTTTACGTCCCGTACAGGATTTTGAAAAAACCTTTGCCCGGAAACTAGGTCCCAATGATTATTATTTCAATCCACAGGTTGGTTTTCTATCCCTGAGCCAACCTCTTCAGCCAGATGAGGTATTGGGTATCGCGTTTCAGTACAGCTACAATGGCAAGATCTACCAGGTGGGTGAATTTTCGCAGGATGTGCCTCCCGATACCACCGCCATCATTGCAGGTAATCCCAAAGTGTTGTTCCTGAAAATGCTGAAAGCAACTTCCCAGCGAACCACCCTTCCCATTTTCGACCTCATGATGAAAAACGTGTATGCTCTGCGTACGCGGGATGGAGGTTATATCTCAAGTGTGCAGCCGGCAGATTTCAAACTCAACGTATTATATGAAGAGCCCAGTCTGGGTACCAAACGCTATCTGCCTGAAGGTCCCAGAACCGGCATACCTCTTATTACAATCTTAAACCTCGACCGCCTTAATAATAACCGGGACCCTCAACCCGATGGGGTCTTTGACTATATTGAAGGCTTTACTGTGATATCCAACCAGGCAAGAATTATCTTTCCTTTCCTGGAGCCTTTTGGTCGCGACCTCGACAGTGTTGCCTTCCAGGGCGTGCCACAGGAAATCAAGGATAAATATCTTTTCCTTCCACTCTATGATACCATTAAAGAGATTGCCAAAACCTATGCGAACCTGGATCGTTTCATCATCAGTGGTACAGCAAAGGGACAGGCAACTTCTGATATCCCGCTGGGCGCATTCAATGTGCCGCAGGGATCGGTTACTGTTACATCTGGTGGTCGTACGCTCGTAGAAGGTATAGATTACATGGTGGATTATAACCTGGGTTCCGTAAAGATCATCAACCAGGCAATTCTCAATTCCGGCATACCGGTTCAGGTAGGCTTTGAGAACAATGCCACTTTCGGCATACAGCAACGAAATTATATGGGGGTCCGGTGGGATTATATGGCCATCAACACTGTGAAGGAATCCTTTACCATTGGGGGACAAATCGTACGCTTGGGTGAACGCCCCTTCTTCACCAAAATGAATTACAATGAGGATCCGATCCGCAATACCATGTATGGATTGGATTTCAGTTACAGGGCCGAAGCACCCCGACTCACCCGATGGCTGGATAAAATCCCTTTTTATAAGACCACGGAAATGAGTACCATCACCGCTTATGGTGAGGGAGCTATTCTGAAACCGGGTCACCCACCACAGATCGGTAAGGGAGAGAGCGGACTTATTTATGTAGATGATTTTGAAGGCACGCGTAATAGTATTGATCTTCGCTTCCCGCTGATCAACTGGACCCTGGCTTCAACTCCACAGGGAAATGGTTTGTTCCCCGAAGGTGAACTGACTGATTCATTGGCCTATGGGTATAATCGTGCCAAGCTGGCCTGGTACAATATTGAACCCAACCTGCAGGATCGCAGGGCACCGAATAACCCGCTGACTTCCTTTTTCCCGAATGATTATTTCCTGGATCCCAAGATCCGCGCTGTAACGCAAAACCAATTATTCCCTGCGCGAACACCTGATTTTGGAACCGCCCAATTGATTACGTTCGACCTGGCTTATTATCCAAGAGATCGTGGTCCGTATAACTTTGATGCAAGACCGGGAAGTGTCAATGCCAATGGTAAACTACTGAATCCTGAACAACGTTGGGGTGGTATCATGCGAGGCCTGGACCAGGTGGATTTTGAAACCGGTAATGTGGAGTTCATTGAATTCTGGATGCAGGATCCTTTTCTGGATAATCCCAACAGCAATGGTGGTCAACTCTATTTCAACCTGGGTAATATTTCAGAAGATGTGCTGCGCGATGGTCGCAGGTTTTTTGAAAATGGTTTACCAACTCCCAATATTCAGGCAACTGTTGACTCCAGTTCTGCCTGGGGAAATACACCTAATAACCCGATCCAAGTAACAACAGCCTTCAGCAACGATCCTACCGACCGACCCTTCCAGGATGTTGGTTTCGATGGTTTGGATGATGATGCAGAGCGCAGAAAGTTCAATGCTTACCTGAATCAGCTGGCTGCTAATTTTGGAACCAACTCACCTGCTTATCAACAGGCATTGGCGGATCCTGCAAATGACAACTTCCGCAATTACAGAGATGATTTTTACAATAACCCGGAGGGCGACATCCTGGCGCGATATAAGAACATCAATAATCCGCATGGCAACTCACCCATCGCGGCAGCGAACTCAACTGTAACAACCGCATTCACTCTATATCCTGATCAGGAAGACCTGAACCGCGATAACACCCTGAATGAACTGGAAGAATATTTTCAGTATCGTGTGAACCTGCGTCCGCAGGACCTGGTAGTGGGACAGAATTATATTACGGATGAACGCATTATTGCAGGTGAAGGCCCTCAGCGGAAATGGTATCTCTTCCGCATTCCAATTGCTGAGTATGAACAGAAAGTGGGAAATATTCCGGACTTTAAATCGATTCGTTTTATTCGGATGTTCCTGACCGGCTTTGAAGATTCTGTTGTAACCCGTTTTGCCAAACTGGAACTGGTGCGGAACCAATGGCGTCGCTTTGCTTTTGAACTGGATACAACAGGTACCTATAAACCACTACCTGCAAATTCACCTACCGAATTTAATGTGCTGGCTGTGAATGTGGAAGAGAATGGTTCCCGTCAGCCAGTGAACTATCTGATCCCTCCTGGCATTCTGCGTGTTCAGCAATTAAGTAATAACAACGTTAACATCCTGCAGAACGAACAGGCTATGAGTATGAAGCTCTGTAATCTTCCAAGCAGAGATGGTCGCGGGGTTTTCAAAACGATGAACCTGGATTTGCGTCAGTATGGTCAGATGAAAATGTTTGTGCATGCGGAAAGTGTGGTTGGCTCTCCTGCTGTGCAAGACAATGATCTTTCTGCCGTGATCCGGATAGGTAATGATTTCGTAGGCAACTATTACGAAATTCGCATACCCCTTAAGGTTACACCATTCGGACGATATACCGATTCGCAGGCAGATATCGTTTGGCCTCAACAAAATGAGTTGAACCTATCCATTCAGCGCTTGATCAATCTAAAGCTGAGCAGAAATAATTCCACGCAGAACAATCTCTATTATTCTGAAACAGATGAAGATGGAAAAACCTATGCCATCTTTGGTAACCCGAACCTGGGTGAAGTGAGAGGTATGTTCCTTGGAATTGTGAATAATTCTGGTGCGCCTGTATGTTCCGAAGTTTGGTTCAACGAATTGCGTTTGTCATCATTGGATGAGAGTGGTGGTTGGGCTGCTACCGGCCGGGTTGATATCAAACTGGCGGATCTGGGAACTGTTTCTTTATCTGCTGCTGCACGCAGTATCGGATTTGGTAACCTGGAGCAGAGAGTAAATGAAAGGAGTCGCGAAAACTTTACACAGTTTGATGCGGCCACCAACCTGGAACTGGGAAAACTGCTGCCTGAAAAAGCAGGTATGAGTATTCCGGTTTATGCGGGCTATTCTCAAACTGTATTGACGCCTGAATATGATCCCTACGATCTGGATGTAAAGCTGAAAGACAAACTGGACGCTGCCAGTGGCTCCGACCGGGATTCTATCCGCCAGGATGCTGTAGATGTGACTACAACTAAAACAGTCAATTTTACCAATGTTCGTAAACTCAATACTTCTGGGAAAAAACAGAAGATCTACAGTGTAGAGAATTTTGATGTAAGTTATTCCTATACCAAGGTGGAACGTTTCAGTCCCTTGATTGAATCAGAAGAGATGGCCAAACACCGGGCGGGATTGGGATACAATTACGTTGGCACTCCAAAATACTGGGAACCCTTTAAGAAAAAGTTCAAGGGACCATCCAAATGGTACGACCTGGTGAAAGAGTTTAACCTGAACTATGCGCCTTCTTTATTAAGCTTCAGGGCAGATGTGAATCGTCAGTTTGGAGCAATTCGTCCGCGTAATGTGGGAGGACCCAAAGGCATCATTCCTGAAACCTACGACAAGTACTTCACTTTTGATCGTTATTATAATTTGCGCTGGGATCTGACCCGGTCGCTGAATATTGATTTTACTGCGGTCAACCGGGCAAGGGTAGACGAAGATTCAGGCAGACTGGATCAAAGAGAACGCCGGCGCATGTGGCAATTGTTCTGGAGAGGAGGACGTAATACAACCTATGATCAGTCGGCCAATATTACCTATACCTTACCAACTGCAAAGGTACCGCTGCTCGACTGGACTACAGTGAGAGTAGGCTATACGGCCCGTTACAACTGGCTGACAGCTTCGCAGGATGAGTTTGCCAAGAGCCTGGGAAATTTCATATCGAATGGACAGGAGAAAAACATGGCGGCGGAACTGGATTTTACGAGGTTGTATGCAAAATCAAGGTGGTTGCGCGCCATCGACTGGGATGCACCTAAACCAGATAAATCAGCTGCGAAGCCTGCTCCGGATACGGTTCGTACCAAGAGAGGAAAATTGAAAATCAAGCGGGATCCGAATGACTTGCCGGAGATAGGAACAGTCGTAAAAATCGTTGGAAGAATTATAACTTCCGTGAAACGGGTAAGTGTGCAATACAGTGAAACTGGATCCACTTCACTGGCGGGTTATACGGACAGTACCAAATTCCTGGGCATGAATACTCGAACCACTGCACCGGGCTGGGGATTTGTTTTTGGAAAGCAACCGGATACCTCCTTTATCAATGATTTCGCGCGAAGGGGACTCATTACTAATAACCCACTATTAAATAATCTGAACCGGCAGGACTTTAACCAACGGTTAAGCATAACCGCACAATTGATGCCGGTACGGGATCTGATGATTGACCTGAACCTGGATAAGTCGTTTGGAAAGAATTATTCGGAATTGTATAAAGACACTGTGGGTAATGGAAGTTTTGCAAGACTGAGTCCTTATGTAGCAGGCTCCTTTAATGTGAGTTACATTTCCTATCAGACCCTGTTTGGAAAATTCCAACCCAATGAGGTAACGGAAACCTTTAAACGTTTCCAGGAGAACCGGATCATTTTGAGTGAGCGGAATGCAACCAAGAATCCTTACTGGCAGCAATTGGATCCTACAGAACAACGGTTGTCGGATGGCTTTTATACAGGTTATAGCAGGTATGCCCAGGATGTATTAATACCTTCCTTCATTGCAGCATACACAAACAAAGACCCTCAATCGATTTCTTTGATTGAACAGGATAACAGCAGTGTGCGATCCAATCCTTTCCGAAATATTCTGCCCAAGCCCAACTGGCGGGTAACGTATACTGGGCTCACCAGAATACCGGGACTTGAAAAAACCTTTACCAATGTAACCCTGACGCATGCGTATAACAGCAACCTCAGCATGAACAGTTTCAATAACAACCTGCTCTTTGCGGATCCGCTGGCATTGAATGCGCCTGGTTTTATTGATACGGCTACCGGTAACTTCTATCCTTATTTCCTGGTACCGAATATTTCTATTTCCGAGGCCTTTGCTCCCTTCCTGGATATTGATATGCAATTCACCAACCAACTCACCCTGCGCTTTGAATATAAAAAGAGCCGACAGTTGAGTCTGAGTCTGATCGACTTCCAGTTAAGTGAAGCGCGATCGGAAGAATTTACACTGGGAGTAGGCTGGAGGAAGAGAGGTGTGAACCTTCCTTTCAAGGTGAAACTGCCAGGAAGCAAACAGGCTTCCAAGGAATTGTCAAATGATCTGAACATGCGACTGGACCTGGGCTTACGGGATGATGCAACCGCTAATAGTCGCCTTGACCAGGAAGCTGCCTTGCCAACAGCTGGTCAGAAAGTGATTACCATTTCGCCTTCTATTGATTATGTATTGAATAACCGGGTGAACCTGCGACTCTTCTTTGATCAGCGCAGAACCATTCCAAAAATATCTACATCGGCTCCGATTACCACCACCAGGGCCGGATTGCAGATCCGGATTTCCCTGGCCCAGCAATAAATTTTTTAGGGGGTGTAACAATTTGCTTTGGCCTGTATCAAAGTGGAAAATGAATTCCATGAAATCGATACTTATAGCAATTGTTTTTGTTTTTCAGATAACGCTGGTGTTGGGTCAGGCTCCTGCCATTCAGGTTGAAAAATCAGGAAAAGGAACGCCGGTTATTTATCTGCCGGGCTTTGGCTGTCCGGGCAGCATCTGGCATGAAACAGCAGCCTTCCTGGGAAAAGGATATAGCTCACATTTTATTACTTATGCCGGCTTTGCTGGTACTGCGGCCATTGATACACCCTGGTATTCAGCAGTCAGAGACGGATTGGTTGATTATGTAAAGAGCCAGAAGCTTAAAAAAGTATACCTGGTTGGGCATAGCATGGGGGGCAACCTGGCAACTGATCTGGCGGCGCTACTTCCGGATAGAATAACAAAAGTTGTGCTGGTGGATGCCATTCCCTGTATGCGGGAGGTGATGATGCCGGGAGTGAAAGCGGAGCAGATAAAGTATATTAGTCCGTATAATAAACAGTTATTGGAAATGCAGGCGGAACCTTTTAAAAAAATGGCGGCGGGTATGTCATCAAATATGACCCAGTCGAAGGAAAAAGCAGACAGCATTACCAACTGGATGTTGAAAGCCGATCGGAAAGTATATGTATTTGGATACACTGATTTGTTGAAGCTGGATCTAAGACCGGTACTGCCATCTATTAAAGCACCAGTACTAATATTGGGCGCTGGCTTTCCTAACAGGGAGATGATTGAAAAAAATTACAACAAACAATACGAAGCTTTATCAAACAAAGAAATTCTCATAGCAGATAAAAGCAGGCACTTTATCATGTTTGATGAATTTGAATGGATGGCCCGCAACATACAACAGTATTTTTCCAAATGAGCAGGCAGTTCAGCAATCTATTTGATCAGTTGTACAGGGACTATGCTCCCATGGTAAAGCAGGTCTGTACCGGTTTTTTAAACGGTGATCTGGCATTGGCTGAAGATCTTGCCCACGACGTTTTTATCAACGTATGGAATGCCTTATCAAAATTCAGGGGAGAAGCCAACTACAAGACCTGGATCTATCGGATCACTGTAAATAGTTGTTTGCAATATTTACGAAAGCCGGGAATGAAAGCCGGACTGGCTCCTGAACATCTTGAAAATATAAGGGATCAGGATACTGAAGCAACTGTAAAAGGGCAGGAGCAGGTTAGTGAGTTGTATCGTGCCATCGGACAACTGGCAGAAGTAGACCGGCTTATAATAATGATGGTGCTGGATGAACTTGAATACGATCAGATCGCTTCGGTTATGGGTATCAGTGAGGCGACACTCAGGGTTAAAATTCACCGGATAAAAGAACGAATAAAAAAATTACTACGCCATGCAGGATGAATTATTTGAATGGAAACAGTCCTGGAAAAAGGAACAATCGGAGGCGAAAGAATCAATGCATACGGATTGGTCAAAACAGGCAACTGCAAAAAGAAATGCGAGTCTTGTATCACAATACGCAACTATTGTGATACTGAGTTGCACGGTGCTTTTTATTTATTTGTTCCTGGTGCGCTGGTATCCGTATTCAACAGTTGCTGGTAAAACGGGAGTAGGATTGATGATTGGCACCCTGCTATTCAGAATTCTGATAGAAGGATTCAGTATACAGAAAGCTAGAAGTATCAAAACCTGGTTGTCTGCAGAAGCCTATACAAAAGCGACCATTCGTTATCGTAGCTTTAGGAAATTTGTGCATGGGCCGGTTACGATATCCATAGTAGTGATTTACCTGGTTGGTTTCTATTTGCTTATGCCTGAATTCAGCCGGCATGCTCCTTTGTGGTTAACGGTTTTATGTTGCGCAAGTGTACCACCAGGCGCATTTATTATGATTCAGCAAATCCGCAAAGGCATCAAAAAAGAAATGGCTATCCTACAGGATTGGATCAAATTGAATTCAATGTTGGACAGTTAGAAATAACCACATTAGGGTATTGTTCAGGCTTTAATTAGTGGGTACTTTTGTTGTATAGCAACGCTAAAAATTATTGCAGGACGGTTGGTTTAACTAAAGAGGCCAGGATTTGATCCAGGCCTCTTTGGTTTTTATTTGCCAGTGGTGGCAGTTCGTTTATCAGTTCGTTTGAATAACATCACATATCCGCAGAGGTCCTTTTGTTTGTTGTTAATCTGGACGGGCTTGATGATATGATATTCACTGGCTACCGGTTCGTAAGTGAAATTAATGACGTTGGCAGAGGGATCCTTTTTCAGATTTTTCCGGTAGATCACCATTTTCTCCATGTAGTCGTACATACGTACTTCATGTAACCTTGATTCCGGGTTTCCAACATATACAAAACTATACCATTCTCCCTGGGTAAGGGGAACGATGATGGGCATTTCATACTGGCTTTCCATCTGCATGCTGGCTTCTCTCATCAGGGAAAATCCATGGGCAGAATAATACCGTTTTAAACTGTCGATTTGGTGCTGGACCGATTGGGTCTGGCAGGTCTGCTGCCGGATCAGGTCCTGGGCTTGTGTAGTGCCGGTTAGGGCAATGGCCGCCATGGTGAAGGCAGAAAAAATAAGGTTTTTCATCCTAACAGTTTTCATTTATCAAATCGATACCATGGTTGTTGGACTGCTTACTTACCACAAAAACCAGGCTGGATTTGAACAGGGTTTGGAATTCCAGAAATAAACGTCAGGATGGGGCTGCTATTGTAAGACGGCTGGTTTTTTATTCTTTATGGAAAAGATAAGCATTGGCCTGTGCTGTGCAGGTAATTTCCAGGTCGTTGATACAAACATGGGCAGGCTGGCTCGCGCAGAACCAGATGGTTTCCGCAATGTCTTCAGCATCAAGGGGTTTAAAGCCCGTGTACACAGCATCTGCTTTCTCGGAGTCCCCTTTAAACCGCACTTTGGAAAACTCGGTTTCTGCGGCTCCCGGATGAATGGCTGTAACCTTTATGCCATGCCGCAGTAAATCCACCCGCATGGACCTGGAGAGGGCATCCAGCGCATGTTTGGAAGCACAGTACACATTACCTTTTTCGTAAATCTCTTTGCCGGCTATGGAGCCCATATTGATGATATGCCCTTTATTGTGCGCGATCATATGGGGCAGCACAGCGCGGGTCATATAAATAACTCCTTTCAGGTTGGTATCGATCATGGTTTCCCAATCATCCATGTCGGCTTCATCAAAATAGTCCCTTCCTAGTGCCAGCCCTGCATTATTAATCAATAAATCAATCTTCTTCCAGTTATCTTCCAGGCTTTCTACTTGTTGGAATACTGTTTTCTTATCGCGTACATCAACTACCAGCAACCGGCATTTTGTGCCGAACATATTATGCAGCTCTGTTTCCAAAGCTTGCAGCCGATCGCCTCTCCGGCCTGTTAAAATCAGATCATATCCTTTTTCTGCCAGTTTTCTGGCGGTAGCCCAGCCAAATCCGGAGCTGGCACCAGTAATCAATGCAATATGTTTCATGTAAAAAAGTCCTTTGTGGTTACCGTATCAGAACTACAGTTCCTTTTTTGAAAATTACTTTTCCTGTATAATCACGACCCTGCACCATCCATACATAGGTATCTGTACCCTGGTCTCGCCCTCCTACCTTGCCATCCCAGCCACCTCCGGAACTCGAGCTGCTATAAACCATTTGTCCCCATCGGTTAAATACCCTGAAATAGTCAATTTGGGCAATACCTACCGGAATGGGACGGAAAATAGGGTTGGTAGCTTTACCCGGCGTAAAGGCATTAGGGACGAAAATATCAGGTGCAGTAGTAAATACAGTTACATTGATAGTATCCAGCGCAAAACAATCTTCAGGAGTTGAAACCCTTACGATATACGTTTGGTTCTGGGTGATATTGGCAACCGGGTTCGAAATAAAGGGGTCTGTTAATCCTGTTGAAGGCTCCCAGCGATAAATAGCTCCGCCTGTGGCATTCAATTGGAGTGGTTGTCCGACAACAATAGCCGTATCATTTCCTGCAAAAGCGGGTACAGGGGGGCGTACACCAACCAAAACAGTATCTCTTCCGGGTTTGGGGCAGCCAATAGTATCAGTAACGGTCAGTACATACCGGGTACTGAATCGTGGCAGGGCAATTGGGGTAAGTGTATTAGCATCCAGCAATGTGCTTTGCGGCGACCAATTGAAGAAGGCTCCCTGTATAGTTCCAATTAGCAGGGTGGAATCGAGATAACAAATAAACCGGTCTTCTCCGGCATCTGCACCCGGATAGGGTACTGCACGCACGGTAATCTGGTCAGTTGCTGAACAGCCACCAATCCGGGCAGTTACAGAGTAGGTTGTTGTGGCAGTTGGAATTGCAAAAGGTGTTCGACTGGTAGGATCATCCAGGTCAGCTGCGGGCGTCCATTCATAGCGTAAGCCATCACCAAATGCAGCAAGGGGAACAGGGTCAGTCAGACAAATGGTTGTATCAGGAGCTGTACTTAACGTAACCTGATCAACTACCCGAACGCGGATAGAGTCATTTGCAGTACAGCCATTATCATTCAGATTCACCCTGTAAGTGGTGGTTACTTTAGGTTCCACAATAGGGTTGGGGGTGTTTGCAAACCGAATATTGTAATTGGGCGTCCAGGTGAAAACTGGGTTTAAAGTCCCTGGTGCCGTGGCTATCAGAGGCAACTGATCAATACTGCAAATCAATGTGTCTTTAAAAGGTAATACCAGGTTGGGGCGATCCCGGACTTCTACCTGGACTGTAGCTGTACCCCTGCAGCCTTTGTCACTTTCCACTTGTAAGGTTACAGTCTTTATTCCCAGGGAGTTGAACTTATAAGAAGGATTGCGAATAGTAGCAACATCGGTATCGGTTGTTTCATCGCCAAAATTCCAGGCCCATTTGTTCACTGTTCCATATCGGCTCCTGGTGGTATCAACAAAGCTGAAAGGGGTAAGCAGGCAGGAACCTAAGAAAGTAAAACCGGGGAAGAATCCGGGATATACTTTGGCCAGTGTGGTAGTTGAATCCACACACTGTCCGCCGGCTAATAAAACTTTTAATTTAACAGTGTAGGTGCCGGAATCAGCATATTGGTGCTGTATTTGTCCCAGTGCAGTTGAAACCGTATCATTATCGGAACCGTCTCCGAAATTCCAGATATAAACAGCTCCTGCAGGATTCGCCTGCCCGTTTTGAAAGGTCACATTAAAATCGTCGCAAAAACTATAATCCGGGTCCAGGAAGGCTCTTAAAGGCTGGCAGTTAGAAACAGATATATGAATATCTTTTCGATGCGTGTTGATTAATATGCCCCGTCGGTATTCCCGAACACAGGCAGTAACTACATATTGCCCCACTGCATTAGGGGCTACTCCTGTCATCAGTCCGGTGTTCCGGTTGATGCTGACAGATCCACCCAGTGGGTTGGTTCCATTGAAACCTCCCCTGTAATTGATGGAAGAGTGTGGTGGATTGGAAGTTGGATTGGGAGAAGTACAGGTTACACATACACCTGGTTCGCGTCCGCCCCCTACAAATGCATTACAGAATTCATAAGCCAATGAATCGCCGTCCTGATCTTCTGCTGAAAAGTCGAACGTGAAATTGGTGCCTACACAAATGGCAATGGCATCATTTGGGTTAAAGCTGGGACTGGAGTTATTCAATGCATCATTCAGCGCCCTGGTGCCTGGTATTTCACAGGAGTAGGTAGCTCCTACATCACCACTGTTTCCTGCTACATTTCGGATGTTGTCAATCCGGCAACAGCGCTGGAAAGCAACAGAATAGCCATCGTCTGAGTCAGGCAAGGTTACCACAACAGTATAATAACGAAGGCGGTAACAAATATCAGTTGGTGGGTTGAGAATACAGGGGTTGGAATTGGGATCGTATTCAATTCGCTGCTCATTGGTAAAAGGAGCAGTAACGCTTTGCAGCAGACTGATGCCACCTGTCTTTCTGAAAATACTAAAGGATACACTACCGTCCAGTTGGCCTTCACCCCGCGCACTACAATCGACATATAATTTGAGTGTCAGTTCATACCTCGAGGTATTTGGTTGGGTACCGGCACCCAGGTATCGGTATGTTAACTCACCCCCCCGAATATGCGCAGCTAATGCAGCAGAGCTTATCCCAAACAACACCAACAGCAGTATACCGATTGTTTTCATTTAAAATGGTTAACTGACTACATCGGTGTGCTGGAAATAAAATCAACTAGTGCCTGATTGAAGCTTTCGGTTTCTTCCAGCATACCCATGTGCCCGGACTTTTCAAGTATATAAATATAGGACAAATCAGGGAGATATACCTGTTGCATGGAGTCTGTAAAAGGTACTGCCTGATCCCCCCTGCCAACAATAAACAAGACCGGGAAATTGGCCTTCTTCAGGATATGCGTTCTGTCGGGCCGGGCCATCATGGCTTCTAAAAAGGCTGCCAGTGATTCCGGTTTTATGTAAGCATGCCGGGCTACCAGGTCACTTATTAAACCGGTCATGGGTAACCGATTTTCTTCTGCAAACAAATTGGGTGTGGAGGCTTCCAGGTAGGGGAGGGATCCCTGTTTTTTGATAAAGGCTATGCTCTTACGCCGTGTTTCTATTTTTGCCTCACTGTCTGCGAATGCACTGGAATGCAATAAACCGAGACCATTGATTCTGTCCGGGTATAATTCAGCAAAAGCCAGGCTGATATAACCGCCCATAGAATGCCCTAGTAAAATACAGCTATCGATTTTCTCTTTATCGAGTATATCCCGGATACCGGTTGCCATGGATTCCATGGTAAGTTCTGATTCTGGTTCTGTTTGCCCTGTTCCCGGTAAATCCGGTAGGATGAGTTGGCAGTGTGAGTCAAGGAATTCAAGTTGTTGTTTCCAAATGCGACTGTCTTCTCCAAACCCATGGATTAATACCACAGGTTTTCCGGTTCCAATAAGCTGGTAATGCATCAGGTAGTGGTTTTAGCAGTTTTCTTCCTGGTTAAATATACAATGCTCGACCAGGAAACCAGGAGAATTGATAACACAATCATAATCCAGGAGATCCAATCGCCGAATCGAACAAACAGGGTTTGTTTGTCGATTGGTTGAATTGCTTGCTTAATGGTTGCAGAAGAATCCCATCCCTGTTGCTGTACAATGGTTCCGTAGGGGTCAATAAAGGCGCTGATGCCTGTGTTAGCACTTCTGACCACCCAGCGACGGGTTTCGATGGCACGCAAACGCGCGTAGGCGAGGTGTTGTTTATGTCCGGCAGTATTTCCCCACCAGCCATCATTTGTAATAATAACCATAACGTTTGCCCTGTTTCTGAAAAATCCTGTCATGAAATCTCCATAAATGGATTCATAACAAATAGCAGGGGCGATAGCCAGCCCGCTGTTTTGATCCACCAGTACGGTTCTTTCCTCCTGTTTGGCATAACCTCCGGTAGTACCTCCAAACTGTTCAAACCATTTATCTAAAAAGCGAAGGAAAGAAGGGAGGGTTTCTACTCCGGGTACCAGTTTGGACTTGTGGTAACGGCTAAGGATACCCGAACTGTCGAGCAGGGCAGCCGTGTTATAGGCTTCGTATTTCAGATTGGAACCGGGAATGGGACGAGCATAGGGGGATTCCGTATCCTCAGGCAAAAATCCGTATGCTTCAATACCAGACAAGAGCCTGATCTTAGGGTGCCTGCTTAAAAAGTTCCAGATCGGTTCCAGGGAACTGTTCTGTCTTAATCGTGCTTCATCCAGACCATTGGGTGAATTGATGGCTGTTTCTGGCCAAACTACCAGTACCGTCTGGCTGTCAATGGCAGCTTCACTTAGCCTGATTAATTGTTGTAGTTGCTGCTCCTGTGTGCCAGGAAAAAATTTCGCATAGGGATCAATGTTGGGCTGAACAACTACTGTGTTTTTTTGATTGGTGATGGTTGTTTCTTCCTTGCTTAGGGTGAAATTTTTTACCACAAAAGAAATCGCAACAGGTACACCAATGGCGATAAGCAGTAAGCTTCCTGCCGGCTTTAACTGAGGACGGGAAGCATGAGGAAGTTGAATGAGTTTTCGGAAGAACAATATGTTTACAAGTAATACCCAGAGCGTACCACCGGATGTGCCTGTGAATTCGTACCACTGAATCCAGTTGGTGGTATTGGCAAAAACATTTCCGAGGGTTAGCCAGGGCCAGCTTAGTTCCCAGTTGAGATGGATATATTCAAAGGTCATCCAGCAGGCAAGGAAAGCCCAGTAACTGAATTTGGTACCCAATCGCTGGTGAACATTGTAGAAGGCAAGCCAGGGAAGGCTCATGAAAGCGGAATTGGCAATAATGGCGCCTATTGCACCAACATCTGTGGAGTTCCAGATCCACCAGGTAGTAATGCTGTTCCAGATCAGCATGGAAAGAAAGGACCAGGCAACGAAGGCGAATTTGGATGGTCCCTGCTCAAGCAGGTAAAAAAGAGGAACAAAGGCTATAAAAATCAGCAGGGTGGTTGGCATGGGTGGCCATGCTGCTGCTAATAAAAGTCCGCTTGCAACAGATAAAAGAAAGGGATGAAACTTCTTCATTCCAACGAAAATAGTTCATCCCTCTTTAATTATTTCCTGCTATAGTTAGGAGCTTCTTTCGTGATATCCACATCATGCGCGTGGCTTTCCTTCATGCCGGCATTTGTGATCTTAGTGAAGCGGGCTGTTTTTTGAAGGGTTTCCAGATCTTTTGCTCCGCAATATCCCATGCCTGCACGCAGACCACCTACAAACTGGGCAACTACTTCTTTCAGGTGGCCCTTATAAGCAACTCGTCCTTCAATACCTTCCGGAACCAGTTTTTTAATATCGTCTTCCACATCCTGAAAATAGCGGTCGCTTGAACCCTGGGACATGGCCCCGATAGAGCCCATACCCCGGTATTCCTTGAATTTCCGGCCTTCGTAAATGATGGTTTCGCCCGGACTTTCTTCAACTCCGGCAAACACACTACCCATCATTACGCAACTGGCTCCGGCTGCCAGTGCTTTCACCATGTCACCGGTATACCGGATGCCTCCATCAGCAATAAGAGGAATGCCCATTGGTTGAAGAGTGCTGTAGGCTTCCATTATTGCGGTAAGTTGTGGAACACCAGCACCGGCAACGATGCGGGTGGTGCAAATGGAACCCGGACCAATACCCACTTTTATGCAATCAGCACCTGCTTCTGCCAGGGCTCTTGCTCCGTCGGCTGTACCTACATTCCCTGCTATTACCTGTAATTCTTTAAAATTCTTTTTGATGTTTTTTACTGCTTCCATTACGCCCCTGGTATGACCATGTGCAGAATCAAGGGTGATTACATCCACACCTACATGCTGGAGGGCAGCCACTCGGTCAAGCATGTCTTTGGTAATACCTACCGCTGCGCCAACTACCAGTCGACCAAAGGAATCTTTGTTGGCATGTGGAAAACTATGCAATTGCAGGATGTCGCGGTAAGTGATAAGTCCGGCTAGTTTGCCATCCTTCCTTACTACCGGCAGTTTTTCAATTTTATGTTGCTGAAGGATTTTTTCCGCTTTTTTCATGTCGGTTCCTTCAGGTGCAGTAACCAGCCGGTCTTTTGTCATCACCTCGCTCACTTTTTTCGCCTTGGCTGTTTCAAACCGAAGATCTCGGTTGGTGAGTATACCTACCAGTTTATTATTCTTATCAACAATCGGAATACCGCCAATTTTGTTTTCTTTCATCAGGCGAAGTGCGTCACCTATGGTTGCATCCGGTGATAAAGTTACCGGGTCGAGGATCATGCCACTTTCGCTACGTTTTACCTTGCGTACCTGTTCAGCCTGGCGTTCAATGCTCATATTTTTATGAAGCATACCAATTCCGCCTTCTCTGGCCAGTGCAATTGCCAGCTGCGCTTCTGTAACAGTATCCATGGCTGCTGAGAGCATGGGGATCTGTAGAGAAATGGTGCGTGTGAGTTTGGAACGAATGGAAACCTCTCTTGGTAACACTTCTGAATAAGCGGGAACCAGGAGCACATCATCGAAGGTCAGGCCTTCACCAAAAAATTTGTGGGATAAATCGAGTTTTCGGGGAGTGGTCTTTCTTGTTGCCATGTGCAAAGATAGGATGCCGCCAGGGTATGTCCCAAATTTTTGTCCCGCCACCCCCTGCTCAGGAAAGTGTATATCTTCTGCCGGGTAATAATTTGATAACACCACTTAATTCCAGGTCGAGAATGGCTTTAGCGGCGGTACCGGATTCCAGTCCGCTTAAAATGTACAACTGATCAAGAGGTAATATGCCATGTTTTCCCAATAGGTGAACCAGCAGGGTGGAGGAGGGGTCGAGGTCAGGTAGTAATCCGAGCTGAACAGGCTGCCTGGAACCGCTTTCTTTCTCCTTCCATTGCATTTCTTCGAGAAAATCTGAAACGCTGGTAAACAGGATAGCTTTCTGATCGCGTACCATCCGGTTGCATCCGGCACTGGATTTATCAGACAACCTGCCGGGAAGTACAAACACCGGAATATTGTAACTATTGGCCATACCTGCAGTAATTACACTACCTCCCCGTATGCCGGTTTCAATTACAATAACCGCTTTACTGATACCTGCTACAATTCGATTGCGAATTGGAAAATGATGGCGTTGTGCTTTGGTGCCAATGGGGAATTCTGTCAGTAAAGCACCTCCACTTTTAAGGATTTCTTTTGCCATTCCTGTATGGGCAGAGGGATAGATATGATCCAACCCATGTGCCAGCACGCCGATGGTAGTACAATTCTGTTCCAGCGCAGTTCTGTGCGCCAGACCATCAATTCCATAGGCCATTCCACTGATGATGCAGATATTATGTGCCGCGAATTCTTTTACCAATTGTTGCGTAAGCTGTCTGCCATATTCGGTATGGTTGCGGGTACCAATTATTGCAACAGTTCGCGGTAGGTTGAGAGACACAGTTCCTGAATAATAAAGTAAACTGGGTGGATCATAACATTCTTTCAGAGAAGCCGGAAAATCAGGATCTCCATAGCCGATCAGTCGTATCCCTTTGGCTTCGGATTGCTGCACCAGTTTTTGACATTCAGGAAAGCCTGCATATTCCCTGATTTGCCTGGCACGTTGCGGACCAATTCCTTCAATAGCCTGGAGTTCCCGGACAGAGGCGGAGAAGATGGCTTTGGCAGATCCGAAATGTTCCAGTAAGAGCTTCGCATGTACATAACCGACAGATCCTACCCTGGTCAGTGCAACCTGGCAATACTTTTCCTCTTCCATAGATTTCTTTCCGCCAATTTAGTTCTGGGGAAGGAGCTGAGCAAGCGTGAAAAAACGGTTATTCGCTGGTTACTTTCACCTCTGTTCTCCTGTTTTTGGCCCTGCCTTCTTCTGTGTTGTTGTCAGCAATAGGCTGGGTTGCGCCAAATCCTTTAAAGCTCAGACGGGCCGCCTGGATGCCATTTTTGACAAGGTAGTCCACAACAGCCTGTGCCCTTGCATTGGAAAGTGCCAGGTTGTCGGATGCTTTACCAACTGCATCGGTGTGACCATTAATCTGGATTCGTAAACTTGGATTGTCTTTCAGCAGCTGTACGAGTTTATCCAGTTCTACTTCAGAAGAAGTATTTAACTCTTTACTACCGGTTTCGTAAAAAATGTTCTTAAGTATAATACTGGCATCTTTTGTAATGGGCTGTAATTCGATATCAATCACATAGGTGGAATCGGGGGCACGTTGACTTAACTGAAAACTCTCTGAATAAAACAGGTAGCCTTTACGGTTTACATTAAACGCGTAATCTCTACCGGTTGGTAAGGTGATCAGGTAATTACCGGTTTCATCTGTTTCCACGAGGCTGATTACCTGTCGGGTACTGATATCCGTTAGTTCAACTGCAGATGGAAGGCCTTTTTTGGTTTTACTGTCGCGAACGGTTCCTCTGATCCAGATGGTTTTGGTTGGGCGAACGCCTTCGCGCATGGTAAAAGTATAAAGATCGAGACCTCCTCTGCTATCCGCCCGGTCACTTGCGTAGTAGGCCGTAGTACCATCTGCTGTGATGACCAGGCTGCCTTCATTTTCAATCGTGTTGATGGGGTATCCCAGGTTTTGGGGAAGTGAGAAACTGCCTTTCGGACCTTTTCTGGCAACAAATAGGTCATCTCCTCCATAACCAGATAAACCGTTGGACGTAAAATAGAGGCTTTGGTTATCGGCATGGATAAATGGACAGCTTTCATCGCCGCTGGTATTAATTTCTGGTCCGAGGTTTTCAGGTTCACTCCAGCGACCATTGGGTAAACGATGACTTACCCAGATATCGCTGCCACCAAAGCCATCGGGTCTGCGACTGGCAAAATAGAGATCGCGGCGATCTGGTGAAAGGCTGGGAGCAGATTCCCAGAATTCGGTGTTGATTTTGGGCCCAAGGTTTTGTGGTTCTGTCCAGCCGGCCGGTGTATTATAGGAAATATACAGATCGCAACTACCATAGCTGTCCGGGAAATTACAGCCGGTAAAGATCAGCCACTGGCCATCGAGTGAGATGGACTGCGCGCCTTCATTGAGGTTGGAATTGATCTGGCCTGTTAATCCTTTGGCTGAGCTCCAGCCTTCACCGGATTTGCGGGTTTCAAAAAAATCCTCATTTCGGTTACCCACGCGGCGGGTGAATACCAGTTGCTGGTTATCTATGGTGAGTGCCGGATAGTATTCTGATACGGTGCTGTTGACTGAGTCCCCCATATTCAGCGGGGTGAATCTATAGGAGGATAGCTCCGGTTTTGCAGCCTGCTCCAGTGCAAACAAATAGGTTTTGCGGCGGTAGGAAGAAGCCCGTTGACTGGATTCATTCAGGTCGTTGATGGTCATGAAGCGATTCACTGCTTTTAATGCATCCTGGAATCTACCCAATCCGGCCAGGTTGATAGAGTAGGGAAGATTATAATCGCGGAAATAACTGCTGTCGATGCTTTGTGCCTTTTCATAATTGAGCACCGCCTGTTCATAATTTTTGAGTTCACCGTACATGCCGGCGATGGAGAGCCAGGCATCTGCGAACTGGGGATCAATTTTGACTGCTTCCTGTAAGGTTTTGATGCCTTCCGGAAAATAACCTTCTTCGGCCTGTTCCATGGCTTTCTGATACAGCTTCAGTGCCTTGTTATTTACTTTACCCGGATTATAAACCTGTGCCTGCAGGGGGCTCAAGCTTATAAATAATATGATTGCCAACAGGCAAAGAAGATTGGATTTAAACTGCATATGCATAGCAAACGAAATTTAGGCCATTTTATGCAGGTACCCAATGCTTTATGGTACATTTATGAATTTGTGACTCTGGATGCTGAGTTCCCACTGGGGATGCGCCTTAATGTAGTCAATTATGAGTGGCAGCATTTCCGACTGTTTATCCCATTCGGGTTGCAGGTACAATTTACAGGTAGGAGAAACTTGCGCTGCATATTTTTCAGCCCAGACAAAATCGGTCTTGTTGAAGATCACCACCTTTAATTCATGAGCAGCAGCTATGACTTCGGGAAGGGGAAATTTGAACTTTTTGGGGGAAAGGCAGATCCAGTCCCAATACCCACTAAGAGGGCTGGAGCCGGATGTTTCTATATTGGTTTCGAAACCTTCCTTTCGCAATGCCAGGGTGAGTTCATCCAGGTTGTAGAGCAGGGGCTCTCCTCCGGTAATTACGGCCAGCCTGCCCGGATGTTCCAATGCTCCCTTTACAATTTCAGCTACTGCCTGCTGTGGATGTTTGGATGCATCCCAGCTTTCTTTTACATCACACCAGACACAACCTACATCACAGCCCCCCAGCCGCACAAAATAGGCTGCGCGGCCCTGGTGAAATCCCTCGCCCTGGAGGGTATAGAATGATTCCATTATGGGAAGCATGATATGGAAGTATGAATTATGAATTAGGAATTATGAATTAGGAACTGAGAATGAATTCAAACTTCTCAACTCATAATTCATAATTTGTCTATGCATGCTTTGAACGTGTTTTTCATCAGTGCCGCTATGGTCATCGGACCAACACCACCGGGTACGGGGGTGATAAAGCTACACTTGGGAGAAACGTTTTTAAAATCAACATCCCCTTTCAGTGCGAATCCTGATTTTTTGGAAGCATCCGGTACCCGGGTGATGCCAACATCAATAAGGATAGCGCCCTCTTTAACCATATCTTCTTTAACAAATTCCGGGATACCAAGAGCTGCCACTATAATATCCGCAGACCGGCAGATTTCTGCTAGATTTTTGGTATGTGAATGGGTAATAGTAACAGTGCAATTGCCATAGGGGGCAGATTGACTGAGCAGGATGCTCATCGGGCGCCCTACAATATTACTTCTGCCTATCACCACGGCATGTTTGCCTTTGGTTTCTATTTTATAATGTTCCAGCATAAGCATGATCCCGTAAGGAGTTGCCGGAATAAAGGTATCGAGGCCTTGCACCATTTTACCCACATTGGCGGGATGGAAGCCATCCACATCTTTAGAGGGAAGAATTGTATTGATCACTTTTTCATCTGAAATATGCTTGGGAAGGGGCAATTGCACGAGGATGCCATCAATATCCTGATCCAGGTTAAGGTCATCGATAACAGACAGTAATTTGTTTTCGCTGATATCTTCCTCCAGCCGGATAAGTGTGGATTTGAAGCCGATTTCCCCGCAGGCTTTCACTTTGGCACCAACATAAGTTTCACTTGCTCCATTGGAACCTACCAAAACGGCGGCCAGGTGAGGGATTTTTTTACCTTCTGTGACCAGCTGGGCTACTTTCAGCTTTAATTCATCCTTGGTGGCCCGGGACACCAATTGACCATCTAGAATTTGCATGGCGCAAAGGTAAAGGCGTGGCGGGGGAGTAAAAAATGAGATTTGGGAGTAATTGTCGTTATAATATTCTAAGAAAATAGTAAGAATATTAGAGCTATTTGGGCTATATCTCTAATGCAATTTTAATAAATATGTATAAATAACCGCAAAAAATGTAATAAATACCTTAATTTATCTTGTTAATTAAATTTAACAATTAGTTTGCTTCTTAAATTAGCAGCAAATTCTAAAACTAACACGACATGAGAAAAATCCTATCACTCCTGGTGGTCGGGTCTCTTTGCTGTTCATTGGCATTTGGCCAGACCCGTCCGGTTACGGGGAAGATTGTTGATGATAAGGGCAATCCTGTGCCTTACGCAACAGTTAAAGTAAAGGGAAGTACCACTGGAGTTTCTGCAGATGTTAATGGTGTATTTACGATTCGGGTAAAAACCGGAGACGTATTGGAAGTTTCCGCGATTGGGCAGAAAACAAACACAATTACAATTAATCAGCAAAACCTTGTAACAGTTTCACTGGAATCCTCCGGTGAGCAGGGGTTACAGGAAGTTGTGGTAACTGGGGCATATAACATTAAGAGGACCCAGCGCAGTACAAGTTCTACGGTACAAACTATTTCAGACGAGAAGCTGAATACTATCCGTCAGCCGGATGTAAACAATGCTCTGGCAGGGAAAGTAGCTGGTGTACAGGTTAGAAGCCAGTCGGCTGCTAAACTGGGTGCTAACGGTTATGCACAGGTTCGTTTAAGAGGTGAGTCGGAACTGGTTGGCGGGTCCAACGTATTATACGTTGTTGATGGTACCATTATGCCAAGTGGTTCAGCGGGTGATATCAACCCCGATGATATTGAAGACCTTAGTGTATTGCAAGGTCCTGCTTCTGCTGCCATTTTCGGAGCACAAGGTGCGGGTGGTGCCATTGTAATCACAACAAAAAGGGCTAAGAAAAACCAGCGGGGTATCGGTGTGGAATTAAACACTGGCGTAACCCTGGATAAAATTTATATTCTGCCCGATTACCAGAATAGCTATGCTGGTGGTGGTGTAAGCGACCTTATGCAATACAAATGGCAGGCAAACCATCCGGAAGAGTGGAAAGCGCTGGATGGCAAATACTACCATGATTATTCGGATGATGCGAGCTGGGGACCCAGAATGGTTGGCCAGGAATATATTCCCTGGTATGCCTGGTATCCCGGATCTCAGTATTCATACAAAACTGCGAAACTGACTCCGCAGTCTACCAATTCAAGAGATTTTTATAACACAGGTGTTTCCGTGAACAACAACGTTAGTTTGTCCAAAGCTGGAGACAACTATTCAATTCGGGTTTCTTATACCAATCTGAATATTCAGGGACTTATTCCTACTTCCAGCATGAAACGGAATAACCTCTCCGTGTTCAGTACAGTGGATATCACCAGCAGACTGACACTGGGAACCAATATTACCTACCTCAACCAGAAAACAGAAGGACAATTTGATGATGGTTATTCCAACAACTCAACCGGATCCTTTAACCAGTGGTTTCATCGTAATCTGGACATGGACATCCTGAAAGAGTTGAGAGATCTTCGTTCTCCACAGGGAGCCCTGGCAAGCTGGAACCATAAGAACCCGGATGCGTACAGTGCTTCTAACCCACTTAATTTCTATGGTGGTAACTATTGGTATAATTTCTACTCCTATTTTGATAACATAAATAATATCAATAACCGGGATCGTTTGTATGGAGATATCTCACTTGCTTATAAGATCACCAATGATTTAAAAGTTAAGTTTACTTACCGCAAGAATCAGCTGACAACTTTCACGGAGAATAAGACCTATTCAATCGTTGAAAGCAGCGCTACCCAGTCGGGTGCTAAAGCAGGATATGGTACGTCTGAAACCTATAGCAACCGCGATAACTTCGAAGGTTTGTTGTCTTATTCTAAAAAGTTAAAAGACTTCAGCTTTAATGGTAACCTTGGTTTCGATATCATGCGTACGTCCTATAAAGACATCTCTGCAAGTACTGTAAATGGTCTGAACGTTCCTGATTTCTTTGCTTTGTCCAACTCTAAAAATCCCATTTCTTACGGTAACTACAGAGAAAATTCCAAATACCGTTCCGGGTTTGTAAGAGGTGATATCGGATGGAGAAATATGTTGTTTGTTGACTTCACCTTCCGCCAGGACTATTATTCTACCTTACCACCAACTGATAATGGTATCCTGAGTAAATCAGTGGGAGGTAGTTTTGTGTTCAGCGATCTGCTTCGTGATGCTGCTCCCTTTATTTCGTTTGGTAAGTTGCGTGCTTCCTGGGGTGAGATTCCAAAAACAATTGATCCTTATCTTACCGGATTTAACTATGGCATTTCTCAGAACCAGTGGAATGGTAACTTCCTGATGGGAACTCCTAATCGTCTGATTGATCCTGCAATCAGAGGTTCTGTAACTACTCAGCGTGAGTTAGGTCTGGATATGAAATTCTTTAAAAACCGATTTGGATTCAGCTTCACTTACTGGGATGGTACAGTTAAAGAAATTCCGCTGGATATTACTACCAATGGTGCAGGTGGATTTACTTCCCTGTTGACAAACGCAGGTGAGATTTCCAAAAAAGGTATTGAGGTGCTCCTCAATGTTACACCCGTTCGTACCAAAGATTTCAATTGGGAAATTACCGGAACATTTGCCCGTTTGATGGAAAACCAGGTTGAAGCTCTGGCAGGTGATCTGAAGAGAATCACCAATGCTTCCGGAGCTTTTGCAGGTAGTTATGCCGCTTATGTGGTAAATGCAGTTGGAAAACCATGGGGGCAGTTATTTGGTCCTGGTTTCAAACGTATCAACGGTGTTCCTCAATTGAATGCAAGTGGCCTTTTTGTACGCGAACCAGAAGTAAACTTTGGTTCTGTATTACCTGATTATACAGGTGGTGTTCAAAACACAATCGGATACAAAAATTTCTACATGAACATTAACATTGACTTCCAGAAGGGCGGTAAGTTCTTCTCTCTGTCTGATTTCTGGGGTTCTTTCTCTGGTCTGACTGCTAAAACTGCAGCCCTGAACGATAAGGGTAATCCTGTTCGGGATGCTGTTGAAGATGGTGGTGGTGTTCGCGTTGATGGAGTAGATGCGGACGGTAAAGCAGTTACCTTCTATGTAGATGCTCAGACTTATTATCATCAGTTCCAGTCCAGCCGTATTTCTGAAAACAGTGTTTATGACCTGACTTTTGTAAAGCTGCGTGAATTGAGCTTAGGCTACCGTTTCAATGTAGACAAAATGGGATTGGGTAAAGTACTCACTGGTGCTAACTTCTCTATAGTTGCCAGAAATCCCTGGTTGATTTATGCTGAAACCAGAGATTTCGATCCTTCTGAAATCAGCAATACCTATGGTGAAAATGGACAGATGCCTGGCACCCGTTCAATTGGTGTAAACCTTAAACTCAATTTCTAATCCAAACCAGGTTTCACTCAAAAACAGAAGATTATGAAAAGAATATATAGTAAAATGCTCCTTGCAACAGCAACAGCAGCGTCTGTTTGGCTAACAGGGTGTGATAAAATAAAGGATTTTGAAGACACCAACACGAACCCCAATGGTACTCCTGTACCGGTGACCGGTGCCTTGTTTACAAGGGCGGTAGCAGAATTGGGCGGACGTGAAGGTGGTCTGGCAATTTCAGCGTATACCCGTCCGGGTTATTATGCACAATATTTTTCTGAAACCCAATACCCGGAGGCTTCGCTTTATGGTGTACCTCAATTGGAGTTCACAGGAAATTATTCCGGATTCCTGTATGATCTGCAAAACATCATCAACCAGAATACAGATGAAGCAACCAAGAATATTGTTTCCGTATCCGGTTCCAATGCCAATCAGATTGCCACTGCCAGAATTTTGAAAGCATATGCATTCTGGACCATCACGGATCGTTGGGGTGATGTTCCTTATTCTGAAGCATTGCAGGGCAATCCGCTTCCAAAGTATGATACCCAGGAATCGATTTATGCTGACTTGTTGAAGGAACTTCGCGAAGCTGTTGATCAGTTTGACAATGGCTTAGGAATGAGAGGTGATATCATTTTTAATGGTAACACAGCAAAATGGAAGCGCTTTGCAAATTCCATTCGTATGCAAATGGCACTGCGGATGAGTAAAGTTTATCCAAATGCTGGTGGTTTGGCTGCTACTGAATTTGCTGCAGCATTGAATCACCCCGCTGGTTCCATTGAAACCAATGCTGATAATGCAAAGATTGATTTCCCCGGTGGAGCTTATCAGAATCCCTGGTATGTTTCTTATGTTGTAAGTTCTCGTATTGACGATGCGATCAGCAGTACTATGACCAATACACTCTCCGGTTTGGATGATCCTCGCATTAATGATTACGGAACATCAGAAGTAGGTTTTCCTTATGGGCTGGACCGTCCGAATGCGATTGCAGTTGCTCCAGGATGGGGACTTGTACTGGATGGACAATCTATCAGCGATGCAGAAGATGTAATCATCATGAATGCAGCAACTGTTCTCTTCGCGCGTGCTGAAGCAGCCGAAAGAGGATGGACATCTGAAAATGCACAGGAATTGTATAATGCCGCAGTTACCGCCAGTATGGCACAGTGGGGGTATAGTGGTGCTGCAGTAACAAGTTATCTGTCGCAATCCGGTGTGGCTTATGGAGCAACAGATCATCTTAAGAAAATTGGTACCCAAAAATGGCTCGCTATGTACCCGGATGGTATGCAGGCATGGGCTGAATGGAGAAGGACAGGTTTCCCTGAATTAACTCCGGCCCAGTATGCTACCAATACCACCAAGCAAATCCCAAGACGGTTTGTTTATGGAACAGGTGAGTATGGTACTAATAATGATGCTGTAACAGAAGCTGCCGGCAGATTGCAGGGTGGTGATACACAGGATTCCCGCATGTGGTGGGATAAATAAAATTGCTTTTTAACGCAATCAATTAAAACTATAGGATATGAATATCAAAATAAATAAACTGTTATCTCTGGGCTTAATCGCTGGTGCAGCGTTTTTAAGTTCCTGTGAGCGCGGAGAAGAATGGCCGAGTTCCCAGGGAAAAGGAGATGTTATTGTTAAAATGTTGAATGCAGGAGAAAAAGTACTTGCGTTCGATGCGTTGAGTGCTCCTCAGACAGCTTTGCTGGTTGACATTCGGAAAGATGCTCCTTCAGAAGCGGCTTTAAATTCACCTACAACTGTAAAGGTTTCTTTCGATCAGGCGTATATGGATGCCTATAACGAAGAAAATGATACAGAATATGAATTGCTTCCATCGAATTTGTATACGACGGATATTCCTGCCGGTGCGGATGGTTTTACCATCAATATGGCAGCAGGGCAGTTTGCAGCGCCGATTAATTTTACTTTAACCGATGCAACCAAGCTTGATTTTTCCAAGCAGTATGCTTTCCCTTTGACCATCACCAGCATTGATGGTAATGGCAAAATCTCGGAATCAAAAACAGCCTTCGTAAAAGTGCTTGTAAAGAATGAATGGGATGGAGCATATGAAGTAACTGGAACCATGAAGGATGAAGCAGCTGCACTTGGTGGCTTATTCCCGATGAATTACCACTTGATTACTTCCGGTGCAAACACAGTTGATGGTTATGATCCGGATTATTGGGTAAACTATTTCATTCCCATTATGAGTGGAGCTGATGTTTCCGGATACGGAGCATACTCACCAGTATTTGAATTTGATCCTGCTACCAACAAGATAATAAAGGTGACCAATATTTATGGTCAGCCTTCAGCGAACGGGAGATCGGCTGGTCTTGATCCAACTGGTGAAAACTTCTATGACCCGGCTACCAAAACAATTAAGGTTAAATTCTTCATGTATCAACCTGCTTCTATACCCACGCCTCCACATATCCGTGTGTATTTTGACTGGACGATGAAAAGAACTGGTGATCGTTAATCCTGGTCGGCGATCATTTTTAAAACCTCCGTTTTACGGAGGTTTTTTTATTTAAGCAACATGGAACTTAATAGGTTATTTCACTTTACTGTTTACCGTCATTTCACGCTTGACTACTATTTGTCTTTGTTGGATTTTGCAGCATGAGAGCAGTGATAGGTTGTGTGTGTGGATGGTTCCTTAGTCTGCCGGTTTTCTGCCAGGAAACGTCAGGGCTGGGGAACCCTCTTTTTTTCAGTCCCGCAACTGCGTTCGTGTCTCCGGGTTTGTTGTCAGACAGTAGTTCAACTGCTTCATTGTCTGTTTTTGCCAATCAGTTTACAGATATCGCTATTACCAGAAGAATAGTTGCTGCCGGTTCATTGCCTCTTCATGGAAAAGCCGGAATTGGTGTTAGGTTGTCCAGCACTGGAAAAGATCAATTTAAGGAACAGGAAATAGGTATTGCATATGGGCGCGGACTGGGAACTATGCATTCAGATAATGTTCACTGGAAACTTGGATTGCTTTTTCAATACCACAACCAGAAAATTCAGGCTGTTAAAGCAAACCATCAATGGGTGGCCGGTATTTCAGTTGCTGTAGATTCAAGGCAACAGCGCCTTTCAATACTCTTCCTGAAGAGTAGTTCAACGCTGGGTAAAGATCATTTTCAGCTCAATGCCCGCCAGTGCTGGTCTGATCAGGTATCAACTGAATTCTTTGCAGGCTACAATGGTAAGCAACTGATCCAAACCGGGATCAGCTTGCAGTATAATTTGTTGGATCGCGCTTTTCTGAGAATGTACTGGCAAATTCGTCCTGATTTTATAGCATGGGAACAAAGCTATCGGTTGGGTAACTGCTGGTTGATTGTTCAGGCCATTCGGTATCCAATGATTGGTTGGAAATCAGGGTTCGGCCTTGTGTGGAATACTAACAAAACTTCCAAAAAACATGAATAAGGTAGCCATCCTGATCTTGATGCTGTTTTGTCAAGTTGCTGTTGCACAGGAAGAAGAGGCAACAGAACGTCAATGGGAGCAAGTCGCGGAACAACAGGAACATGTGCCGGAACTGGATGAGCAACTGCTGGAATGGGAAGAACTAAAACGCAAACCCATACCAATAAGCAGGTTAACGGCAGAACAGTTAGGCTTGTTCGGTTTAAATCCCCTGCAAATCAATGCCTATCTGAATTATGTTCGGCTCTTCGGCTTTCCCGCAAATAAATATGAATTACAAGCAATTCCCTATTGGAATAAACAACTCATTTTGCAATTGATAACCGTGCTTGATTTCACACCGAGGTCATCCGGCAATAGGAGGCTTGGAGACCTATTTCAAGAGGGGTCGCATCAGTTATTATTCAGGACCAGCTCGGTAGTACAAAAAGCAAAAGGCTTTGAGAAGGATAGTGTGGGTAACCGAAATTATGCAGGCTCACCACAACGGATTTTTGTACGGTATGGATACCAGTTCAACCGGATGATCCAGGCTGGATTTAGTATGGAAAAAGATGCCGGAGAATCTTTTGGGAAGCAGTTGCTTTATCCGGCTGATTTTACCGGCTTTCAATTGTTTATCAGAGGCAGGAGAGCCCTCAAAGCAGTTGCGCTGGGTGATTTTTCAGTGAATGCGGGACAAGGGTTGGTGGTATGGCAGGGAATGGCTTTTGGGAAGGGAGCTGCGGGAGCAGGCGTTTTTAGACAGGGACCATTATTGAAAGCATACCGTTCAGCGGGTGAAATCAATTTTTTCAGAGGAGCAGCAGTTCACCTGGCAAAAGGTAATTGGGAGCTACTAACATGGATATCTAACCGAAAAAAAACCGCCACTATTATTCGCGAAAATGAGGAGGCGGTTGCATTCAGTAGTTTGTCCACTTCTGGTTATCATCGAAGCGTTTCAGAAATTGCAGGAAGAAAACAACTTGGGGAATTGGTAACAGGTTCTATACTCTGGTATCAAACGGGTAATTTGCGAATTGGTTGGAATCAATTGTATCAACGATTTTCGCTTCCCTGGCATCCCAGGGAAGCTCCGTATTCTCAGTATTATTTCAGAGGTCAATCCTCTGTTCATCAGTCCATCGATTACAATTGGGGTAAAAAGCAGTTTTTTCTCTTTGGTGAAGTTGCAAGGGGTGGTAAGGGATTTGGGATAGTGCAGGGTATGCTGGCAAGTATTGATAAACGGCTTGACTGGACATTGGTATACCGGAATTTTCAGCCTTCCTATCATGCAGTATTTGCAAATGCACTAACAGAACAGGCTGCTGTACGAAACGAGGAGGGAATCTATACCAGCCTTGAAATCAGGCCGGCGAAAGGCTGGCAGATACAACTGTATGCAGATTGGTTTCGGTTTCCCTGGTTACGGTTTCGGGCAGATGCTCCGGGTAGTGGGAGAGAAGCGAGATTGCTGGTTCAATGGGAAAAAAGACGTGCCTGGCTGATTTATGGTTATTTCCGGATGCAGGCTAAACCTGAAAATATACTTGCTGGCTTTACCAATTCAATTGTTCCGGTTGCGCAGGAAAATCTGCGGCTGCATGTGCAGCGTACTGCAACCAAAAATCTGTTGATCAGTGCCAGGTTGGATATGGTCTTTTACAAAAAAGCGAACGGTTCTCAATCCGGTTGGGGATTCTATGGTGATAGTAAATGGGCTGTACCAAAAAGAAATTGGCAGTTTTCATCAAGGATTCACTTGTTCAGAACGGATGGATATGAGACCCGTATTTATAGCTATGAACGGGATCTGCTCTACAGTTATTCCATTCCTGCGTTTTTTGATCAGGGATTGCGCTATTACCTGCAGTGGCAAGGAAAATGGAAGATTAACTGGTTGGCTGCGGGCGGATTGAAATGGTGGATTCGATGGTCGCAGACCCGTTTGTACAACCAGGATTCCATGGGTTCAGGATGGGATGAAATTCCCGGCAACCGGCGTTCGGAGTGGAAATTTCAGCTTATACTTGATTGGTAAAGGCAGTTTGCCAACAAATAGTACTTTTGATCTTTAATACTGTATCATGGATAATACGAACAATCAGCAGAACCAGTTAAATATTGAAATATCCGAAGAGATGGCTGAAGGGGAATATGCGAATCTGGCAATCATCACACATTCCCATGCAGAATTTGTAATTGATTTTGTAAATGTGATGCCCGGTACTCCAAAAAGCAGAGTGAAGTCCAGAATTATTCTTACCCCCCAGCATGCCAAGCGATTCATGAAAGCCCTGATTGAAAATATAGATCGATTTGAGGAAGTGAATGGTGATATTAAAGACCTGGAAGAGATTCAGGTTCCAATGAATTTTGGCGGACCTGCGGCGCAAGCCTGATATCAGATCAATCCTTCATCTGCAAAGCTGAAATACCCATCCTGACTAACAATCAGGTGGTCTAGTACCCGGATGTCCAATAGCAAAGCAGCTTCCCTGATTTTACGGGTAAGTTCTTCATCTGCCTTGGAGGGGTGCAGATTTCCGGAAGGATGATTGTGGCATAGAATGAGAGCTACTGCATCCTGTTCAATGGCTTTTCTCATGATGATTCGGGGGTCTGCTACTGTTCCTGTTAAGCCACCGCTACTAATGATTTCCTTGTGTTTGATTTTGTTGGCTCTGTTAAGGAACAGTACGATAAATATTTCATGCCGGTAATCGCCGAATTGTTGTTGCAAAAAAGCCGCTACATCCCGGCTCCCGGTAATGGCTTTAAGTTCCACCGCCTGGCTGAGTTGGCGGCGTTTAGCCAATTCCATGGCAGCTGCAATCGTTACTGCTTTTGCCTTTCCGATTCCTTTCACTTTCATCAATTCAAATACGGATAGCTTACCAAGTTCAAACAGGTTGTTTTGACCGAGTTGAAGCAATTCCCTTGCCATATCCAGGGCTGTTTTTTCCTTGTTGCCATGATTCAGTAAGAGGGCAATCAGTTCCGCATCGCTGAGTTGCATCGGACTTTTACTAAGTAGTTTTTCGCGTGGCCGATCGTCTTTTGCCCATGATTTAATTGAGTGGTTCTGCGCTTGCATGAAGTAAGATTAATGAATATTTTTATGTCTTGAAACAGGGTTTTAACCCTTTTATCCAATGATCCTTTTTTGTAGAAAAACTAAAACCAGTAAACTATGAATTCCCGTACTTTCAACGTATTAGGCGGATTCCAATCCATGCTATTTTGCATAGGAATCTACGTGGTAGCCTTATTCTTTTCCATTTTTATTTGCTCTGCGATTTTTCACGCGTTTCAGAATCGTACCGAACCGATCGGCACCCTGAAAACGGTATCTGCCAGCCAGGCGGCTCCGCAGGTGGTTGCGTCGCGATAAATTCGTTAATGTAGACAGGTAGAAGAGGGGACGCCAATGGTAGTCCCCTTTTCGTTTTTTGTTCAAATTCTTGCTCTACTGGGCGGAGTGTCAACTTCAACTCTTTATCTTCGCCGCAAGAATTTTCTTCTATGACTGCAAAAATCTTCTCCGGTACCGGCTCGCAGTACCTGGCTGAAAAAATCGCCAACAGCTACGGAATTCCATTAGGCAGGATTAATATCCAGAAATTCAGCGACGGAGAGATTCAACCGGTTTACCAGGAAAGTATCAGGGGGGATGTTGTTTTCCTGGTGCAGAGCACGTTTGCACCTTCAGACAACCTGATGGAATTGCTCCTGATGATCGATGCAGCCCGTCGTGCATCTGCCTATAAGGTGATTGCTGTAATTCCTTACTACGGATATGCCCGCCAGGATCGGAAGGACAAGCCCCGGGTGGCTATAGGCAGTAAGTTGATAGCCAATATGTTAACAGCGGCGGGGGCCGACCGGGTAATTACCATGGACCTGCATGCGCCACAAATTCAGGGTTATTTTGATATCCCAGTAGACCACCTCGACAGCTCGGTAATTTTTATACCTTATATAGAGCAACTAAAACTGGAAAACCTTACCTTTGCGGCCCCTGACGTGGGTAGTGCAAACAGGATCCGGGAAATTGCCAGTTATTTCAATGCTGAAATGGTGATTTGTGATAAGCACCGGAAACGGGCAAATGAGATAGCAAGTATGGTGGTGATTGGAGACGTGACAGATAAGAATGTGATCCTGATTGATGATATATGTGATACCGGAGGAACACTTGCAAAAAGTGCCGGGTTGCTTAAGGAGAAAGGTGCTACTACCGTGCGGGCTATGTGTACACATCCGGTATTGAGTGGGAAAGCCTACGAGAATATTGCAGGCAGTGTGTTGGAGGAACTGGTAGTTTGTGATACAATCCCGTTGAAGCAGCAGGTAGATAAGATAAAAGTTTTATCAGTCGCCAATCTGTTTGCAGTGGCATTGCGAAATGCATTTGAACAAAGAAGTATTACCAGCCTGTTCATTCATTCGCAATTAAAGGAACAGCGGGATGCTGAGCTGAACAGAGACTAAATCGTGCTTAATTATTATTAAATAAAACAAAATGAAAACAATTACAATCGAAGGACAACTCAGGACCGAAACCGGGAAAAAGGCCACCCGCCAACTTCGCTCTGAGGGACAAGTGCCAGGTGTAATTTACGGAGGTGAGCAGGAAATTAATTTCGTTGCTCCGGCCAAGGCTTTCAAGCCACTGGTGTATACCGCTGAATTCAACCTTGCAGAGGTAACCATTGATGGCAAAAGCTACAAATGCATCCTGAAGGACATGCAATTTGACAAAGTGAGTGATGCACTTACCCACGTGGATTTACAGGAACTGGTGGAAAATAAGCCGGTAATTGCACAACTCCCACTTCACCTGACTGGTTCACCTGCTGGTGTTAAAGCCGGTGGTCGTCTGGTAGTTAAAGTGAAGGCACTAAAAGTAAAGACACTGCCTAAGTACCTGAAAGAAAGTATCGAGCTGGACATTACCAATCTGGAATTGAACGAAAACGTACGGATCCAGGATGTAAAGACTGAGAATATGGAGATTCTGATGTCTCCCCGTATTCCGGTTGCTTCAATCGTAATGACCCGTCAGCTGAAGCAGGAAGAAGCTGCTGCAGAAAAAGGCAAGAAATAATCGAATTGATTATTCAACTCATACAAAAGCACCGGTATCCCCGGTGCTTTTGATTTTTCCCGGCTCTCGTCTCACATCTCACGTCTGACGTCTCACCTTCTTATCTTCGCGCCATGAACAAGTTTCTCATTGTTGGTTTAGGTAATATTGGAGCAGAATACGCACATACCCGCCATAATATCGGGTTTGATGTGGTGGATGCACTGGCAGAAAAACATGGGGTAAGCTTTCGAACCGACCGGTTGGGTGATGTTGCTGAAATGAAACTGAAAGGTAAATCCCTGGTACTGCTCAAGCCATCTACCTATATGAATCTGAGCGGTAAGGCAGTGAAATACTGGATGGATAAAGAAAAAATCCCGGTAGAACAGGTATTCGTGATTTTAGATGAGCTGGCACTGCCACTGGAAAAAAGCAGGATCAGAGGGGCGGGCAGTGATGGGGGCCACAATGGCTTGAAGAGTATCCAGGAGCAATTAGGGACAACGGCCTACCCGCGACTTAGATTTGGTATTGGAAATGATTATCCGAAGGGCCGTCAGGTAGATTATGTGCTGGGTAAATGGACTTCTGAAGAAGCATCCCTGATCCGAATGAAGATTGATAAAACCATCCCTATAATTGAATCCTTTGTGCTTGCCGGGTTGGCAAATACCATGAATCATTTCAATAATGTGGAATACAAGTTATGATTTATGCATATGAATGGTTATTTTCGCTCTCCATCAGGTAAACCTGCCTGTGATTCCGGTATCCCTATCAAATTCCGGGGAGTAACGTCCCAACCAAACCAGTGATTATTTAATCATTAAACCCTGTAGTGAATATGAAAATATTCTGCATAGGCCGTAACTATGTGGCGCATGCCAAAGAACTGGGCAACGAAGTGCCCGATGAGCCGGTGATTTTTATGAAACCCAAGAGTGCACTCCTGCAAACGCACACTCCATTTTACTATCCTGAATTTACCAATGAGTTGCACTATGAGTGTGAACTTGTTTTGCGGATTTGCAAAAATGGAAAATACATCCAGGACCGTTATGCCAGCAAGTATTATGATGCGGTAACGGTAGGTATCGATTTTACTGCAAGGGATATACAGAATGAATTAAAAGAGAAAGGACTTCCCTGGGAGAAAGCCAAAGCCTGGGATAATTCAGCAGTAATTGGGAAATGGGTGAACCTGGCAGACCTGAAGAATAAAAAGGATATTCATTTCAAACTGCTGAAGAATAAGGAATTGGTACAGGAAGGTCATTCCAGTAACATGATCTTCAATTTTGATAGTATTGTAGCTCATATATCCAACTATTTCTCTGTAAACATTGGCGACCTCATATTTACGGGTACTCCCGCCGGCGTAGGGGAATGTGTTGTGGGCGATGAACTGGAAGGCATCCTGGAAGACGCAGAGATGTTTAACATCGAAATAAAGTAAGCCCCGCCAAACATTACTAACAACTGTTCGTTTATATTTGCGAACCATCGCATCACTATGAACGGACAGGAATTGTTGGTTAAAGCGTATAGGCACATTTGCCAGGCCAAACATATGGCGGCCACCTATGAACAACATAGGAATATCTGTAAATACGTACACAGTACTTCAAGAGGACACGAGGCAGTGCAGCTGGCTATTTCTTATTTGTTGGACCCGGCTGATTATGTGAGTCCCTATTATCGGGATGAAAGTTTGTTGCTTGGATTGGGGTTCAGTCCCTATGAACTGATGTTGCAATTGCTGGCAAAAGCTGCCGATCCGTTTACCGGGGGCAGGGCCTATTACTCGCATCCCGGTTACAGGGGGGATGACAAACCTACCATCATACAACAAAGTAGTGCCACAGGCATGCAGGTGATTCCAACTACCGGTATTGCCCAGGGTATACAATACCTGGAAGCCCACCTTCCCGAAAAACTTACTAGGACCAGCAACGGCAAAATGCCCTTGGTGGTGTGTTCATTAGGTGATGCCAGTGTTACAGAGGGAGAAGTAAGCGAAGCTTTTCAGTTTGCCGTACTCAAAAAATTACCAATTCTTTACCTGGTCCAGGACAATCGGTGGGGTATAAGCGTATCAGCCGATGAATCCAGGGTAATGGATGCCTATGAATATGCTGCGGGTTTTCCCGGAATGTCAAGGGCGCGGGTGGATGGCAGTGATTTTGAAGCCTGCTACAATTTATTTCAGGAGGTAACTGAAAGCATCCGAAGGGATCGGTCCCCCTGGCTGATTCAGGCAAATGTTCCCTTGCTGGGGCATCATACAAGCGGAGTGCGAAAAGAATTCTACCGAACGGAAAAGGACCTGGAAATGCATGCCCTGAGAGATCCCGGCCCCTTGCTAAGAGAACGACTGTTGGCCGCAGGTGTATCAATGGATGAACTTGCTGACATCGACAAATCCGCTGAGCAGGAAGTGCGGTTGGCTTTTCAGCAGGCAGTTGAGGCTGCAGATCCTGATCCCGTTAATGTTCAATCACATGTATTTGTACCCACTGCTGTTACTATAGAAACCGGTCAGCGCGAAACAACAAAAGCAGAAAAGATCAACATGGTGGATGCTGCCCTTTTTGCCATCCGTGAAATCATGGAAGAATTTCCAGAAGCAGTTTTATATGGACAGGATGTAGGCCGCAGGCTGGGCGGTGTTTTCCGCGAAGCTGCGACGCTTGCGGAACAATTTGGTGATCATCGGGTATTCAATACTGCGATCCAGGAAGCATACATAATAGGCTCTACTTCCGGAATGAGTGCAGTTGGGTTGAAACCCATCGTGGAAGTTCAGTTTGCCGATTATATTTATCCCGGACTCAACCAGCTGGTTTCTGAAATCTCAAAATCGTCCTATTTGAGCTGCGGGAAATTTCCTGTTCAAACCCTGATCCGGGTGCCGGTGGGGGCTTATGGCGGCGGCGGACCGTATCATAGTGGAAGTATTGAATCCACCCTGTTGAGCATTAAAGGAATTAAGGTGGTTTATCCTTCCAATGCAGCCGATATGAAAGGATTGATGAAAGCTGCTTTCCTGGATCCCAATCCGGTAGTGATGCTGGAACATAAAGGGCTGTACTGGAGCAAAGTGCCGGGAACAGAAGCTGCCAAACAGCCCGAGCCCGGAGCTGATTACCGCATTCCACTTGGCAAAGCAAGAATTGCTTTGCCTGCTTTCAAACAAACTGTTATGCAGGGAGATTCCTGTTGTATTATCACCTATGGAATGGGGGTTTATTGGGCTAAAGCAGCTGCCATGCATTTCCCGGGACAAGTGGAGGTGATTGATCTTCGTTGCCTGTTTCCCCTGGATGAGGAATTGGTATATAATACCGTCAAACAACATGGGAAATGCCTGGTGCTTACAGAGGAGCAACAAAATAATTCATTCGCTGAAGCCCTGGCTGGCCGGATCAGTAAAACCTGTTTTCAATGGTTGGATGCTCCGGTTGACGTGATGGGCGCATTGAACTTACCCGCTGTTCCCATGAATGCAGCATTGGAGGCGGCTATGCTTCCATCTGCTGAAAAACTAAGGGGACGAATAGGCCAGTTGCTGGCGTATTAACAGGTCTTCACTTTTTTCTAACATCTTGATCAGTCTGTTCATCCTGTATTATTCCCACTGGTGTATAATTAGGTTTTTTGTGTTAGTGGTTCTGTAGATATTTATCTCCGAATCGTTTCGTATAAATTCTGCAAACCAAACCTATCTCGATGAAAAATAGAATGTTGAAAGGAGCACACCTTTCAGAAAGAAAATGCAGGGAGATTTTACATTATTTCTGCGAAGACTTAACTGCTACCCAAATTGCTGCCATTACAGGTGTGAGCCGTGTTACGGTAAATGCTTACCTGAAACTGATCCGTACGAGATTGGCACAATTTTGTGAAGATGCATTTCCTGCACACCAGTTACCTGAAAATGTCGTTTCTCTGAAGGGATCGTTAAGCGGATTACCTAAAACCTCTTATTTCGGATTTACTCGTCATAACGGTCATGTGTATGCGACTGGATTGGAAAATATAACTAAAGAACATTTGCTGAACTGGCAAAAGCAGCACAATGGCCAGCCGGGTTCAGAAATGCAAAGCATTCAGGCAGTTGCTGATTTCAATAACTGGCGATTATACAGAAGAGATATGCTTGCAGCCGGTGCTACGACCAATGGAGATGAAATTTCAGGCTTTTGGGGCTTAACCCGAAACAGACTGATGAAATTTCGCGGAGTAAACCGGAACACCCTCTACCTGCATATCAAGGAATGTGAATTCAGGTATAATCATCGAAATGAAAATATGCAGGCAAAACTGCTTCAACTTATAAATAAGCATCCTTTGCACGAAGTGCATATGCAATAAAAATTTCTTTATTTCTCATGTGTGTGAACGCGGGTAGTTTCTACTACCTGCTTTTTTTTGTTATGACCAGAATCATAATAGATATAAACCGGGTGTAATAGTTTAGATTATTCAATACACCCTAAAAATAACAGTATGAGAAATTGGATTCCCCTCCTGATTGGAGCATCCTTCCTGATGCATTCCTGCGGCGACCAGGCCGCTTCTGACAATGCTGCCGCAGCCGCCGTTGAGACGCCGCTAAGCGGACAATCTGCCGTTAAGGACGATGATTCCCAGAAAGACATTGTAAAAGTGGCAATTGGAAGTGCAGATCATTCCACACTGGTGAAAGCGGTGCAGGCAGCCGGATTGGTAGATGTACTTTCCAACGCTGGACCCTTCACTGTTTTTGCTCCCACGAATGCAGCATTTGACAAATTGCCCACCGGAACACTGGATAAATTAATGCAACCATCCAGCAAAGCTGACCTGGAAAACATTCTTCAATACCATGTGTATGTGGGCGTAATTAAAACCGATCTGATGAATGATGGTCAGATATTGGGTCAGGCAAATGGTGGTAATATCACGATTTCAGTAAAAGATGGAAAAGTGATGGTGAACGGGAAAGCAACCATTCTGGCTTCAGTACCGGCCAGTAACGGCATCATTCATGTGATTGATGAGGTGTTGTTACCATGAACAATTTTGAGTTCCATAACGAGCGCAATTGATTGCGCTCGTTGTTTTATTAATTCTGTATTCTCTCCCTCAAATAACACATCTGCTGTGTTTTTAAACAGTTGTAGCCATTCCGCAAAATCTTCCCTGCTTAGCGGAAATTCCTGATGTAATTGTTTATGCACAGCCATAGGATTTCCATTGTACTGCCCGGTATAAAATAAAATGTTTTCCCAAAAGTTATACATAATTGGCAGATGGTGTTCCCAATTTACCTTCCTGTCTGTAGTAAAGAAATGACCGATCTGATCATTTGCTTTTACCTGATCATAAAAACGATTGATCAATAATTCAATATCCGAACGGTTAGTAATATCTTTTTTCATCTCGATGCAGTTGTTTAAAGGTCCTTGTTTTTAAACCTACGAATCGCAAATAGGATAGGAAGAGTCATCCAGCCCATCATTACCAGAATTACCAGTACGGCACCCAATCCATTTCCAAAGAAGTCCTGGAACAATGCACCGGTTAATCCCATCATGGCAGAAATGTCGAGCTGTATCAACATTCCGATTCTACCGAGGTCAATGGGGTTCAGCATACTCATACCAATCATGGTTGTTTCCAGTGGATAGTCTGCCATTTGGAACAAAACCAGCAATACAATTCCATCGTAAATAAAAGTAAAATAAAACCATAAAAGGAGGGATACGCCAATACCCTTTGCTTTATCACGCGTAAGTACAGCCGAAAGTGTGGCCAGCGAGGAAAACACAATGGTCAGGGCTGCGCTAGTAAGAAAAAGACTGAGTCCGGATATAGTGGGTTGTAGTATCAAAAGAGGTAATCCGATTCCCAGGATCAGTGCGATCAGTAATGCGGTAATCATACCAAGGTAAACACCCCAAAGCAAACGCGACCGGCGGATTGGCTGAGCAACCAATAGTTCAATGAATTCAGCACTGTTATACAAATAGATGGTACAGAAAATGCTGCTTACAAGCGGTACAATCAGCAAACTGATATTCATAAGGCTCATGACCGCTTTTGCAGGGTTGTCTTCCATCAGGAATAAACTGATACTGACAACAGCCAGCAAGATTGTATAAGCCAGGATTACACGATTCCTTAATATATCGAGCAGGCTGTATTTAATAATCTTTTTCATCGTTGTGCCGTTTTTTGTAACATGATTTGTGCCATCACCTTATTCAGTTTGGCTTGCCCGGTTTTTTTCTGCAATTCAGCAACCGATTCATGAAACCGGAGTTGCCCATCCTGCAGATAAATAAGCTCCGATACCAGGTCGTCCAGGTCACTTAGCACATGGGAGGTGATAAGGGTTAGTTTTCCCTTTGCTTTTTCTTTTAAGATTTTGGCTTTCAGCAGTTCGCTTGCAACAGGATCAAGTCCGGCAGTTGGCTCATCCAGTATGAGGATATCCGGTTTGAATAAAAAAGCAAGACATGCACTTACTTTCTGACGTGTTCCGCCTGACAGTGTTCTCATGCGTTTACCATACATACGAGTCAGATCAAATGCCTCTATTAATTCTTCATCCAGTTCTTGTCCGGGTTTATATCGAATATCCCTCACCATGTCAATGACCTGTTCAATGGTCATATTATCCGGGAAGCGGCTGATCTGGGGCATATAACCTATATGTTGCCGGTATTCCCAGGTGCGATGTATGTTTTCCTGGTTAACGGTAATAAATCCACTATCGGGAATAACCATGCCCAAAAGACATTTGATAAAGGTGGTTTTACCCGAACCGTTTGGCCCGATCAGGGCGATGGTCTGTCCTTTATTACAACTCAGGCTGATGCTGTCAAGAGCTACCAGTCGACCGAACTTTTTCTGTACATTGGTTGCGATAATCATAACGGGAAGGGTTTCATACTGGGTTGATTGTCTTTCAGTTTTTCCGGAGTAATGCCGGGCATGATTTTTTCCGCTTTTTCCAGTAAACCCACCATTGGGCTGCGAAATAACATCATAGCACTGTTGTTACGTTCCACGATCAGGGCAAAGAGGCTGAGTGGGCGGTAAGGGATATCTCCCATACCATCCCGGTTTAAATCATACCCTTCGTATTTGTCCCAGTAATTTTCATTAAAACTATTTAGAACCAGGCTTCCATTGGTAGCAATATCAAAACTGTTGGCGATGAAATTGTTTTTACGGATAACATTGTTATCACAGGACGCCTGGATGCGAATGCCATATCCATTCTGCAAAAAACGGTTGGCGAATATGATCAGTCGGCTGGATCCTTCCATGTAGATTGCCGCCGTATTGCGGGAAAATTCATTGTATGCGGCATAGCTGTCTGAAATTTCCTTAAGCAAAATTCCATATGCTGCGCTACCCCAGTTATCCAGGAAATGATTGCGAATCATGGTTACCTGCCGGCTGTACATAACCGCAACACCTGCTCCATTTTCACTGAATGTGTTATTGGTGTAAATATCCTGGTGAGAAAACATAAAATGTAAACCATACCGGATATTCTGATGACTTTTGTTGTTGGTAATAGTAGACTCGGTTACAAACTCAAAATAGATACCATCCCGATGGCCGCTGATGAAATTTCCATCAATAACGAGATGGTTACTTTTCCAGGCATGGATGCCATTACCTGCTTCCAGTTCACTGCCACCTGTGCTGGTGATATCATTATGGGCGATCAGGCTGAAAGAGGCATGCTGGCAATAAATGCCAAAAAAATTTTCGCGTAACCGGTTATTTCGGATTCCCACATAGGAGGCCTGTTTAATTCGAACGGCTGCCAATTCATCCATGCTGCTGTAACCGGAACGAATAATTTCGAACCCCTGCACTACCACATGATCTGCTGTAATAGTTACTACTTCGTATTTATTCTCTCCATCCAGTACCGGGTAACCAATTCCCTGCAATACGAGTTGCTTATTGATAAGTATTCCTTTTTCCCGGTACGTGCCAGGAAGTACTTTAATCAGATCGCCTTTGGATGCTTTATTGATGGCAGCCTGAATCGACTCTCCGGGTTTCACCAGGTGTTCAGCTGCCTGTGCCGGCAGGAGTACTATCAATTGTGCACAAATAATTATATAAAAGAGACGAATCATGGCTGAACTTGTTCTTTCCAGGATGTATTTTTTCCGGATTTGGAGGCACTGAATTTTTGTCTTGCTGCATCTGTAGAGAAAGCCACAATGGTGCCACCCATAGGGCCCCGGATTTCATCCGACTGGAAAAGAAAAGCCTTGTCCAGTTCCAGCAAGTTCCCCGGACGTTCATAATCACTCATGTATGCCTGGTAAGCTCCGGCAGTACCGGGAGAACCTTCACGGATGTATTCAATGAGGCAGGTAAGATCATCGAAATAAAAGGGTTTGCCTTTATCGGAAAGCAATTCAGTTCCAAATTGTTGATTCATCAATGTCATTTTGCAATAATTGCATTCCTGCTTGCCATAGGGAATTGGTTGAGGTCCACTGGCACAACCAGTGAAGAAAAAGCTGCTGGTCAGCAGTAAGAGAAATGCAGGTCCGATACTGCGTTTTTTTCTGATAGCTTTTAGCTCAAGCCATCCTCCGATCAGCAGTAAAATACCCACTACTACAAATATCCAACCCCCGATATCGGGCATAGAGTAGGCTCCGAAATTGAGTAACTGCTTGTAGCCGAGCAGGGGGGGCTGATAGGATTGTCCGGGTACCTTAATAGCGGCAGCCGGATCCAGGTTGTGTCCGTAATTATAGAGCCAGTGATAAAAATCAAGCATGGCTACAATACCAAATAATAAGAGAAATCCAAACCAGCTGAAATAAAACCATTTACGGTTAATGATTGCTGTTAGTAACCCAAAAGCGGCAATGGTGAGGATAATATAGGGTAGTACCTGGAATTCAACAAAGTCTTTTTCTTCAATATGTTTCATTCCGATATAGTGATTGAGTCCATTGATCACATCTATATCGCCTCCAATTTTACCTGCATGGATCTGCAGAAAAAGACCTTCAGGGTATTGTGGTGCAACCAGGTCAATTCTCCAGATCGGAAGAAAAAATACCAGTACCAAAGAAATTGCAGATACCAGGCTGATGATTCGGGTAATTGGAGATAACCTTGTGTTCATGATCAGTGTTTTAAAGAGAAGGCAGGTATTGCCTGCCTTCTCAATTTATTATTGGCCATTGCTATTGTTCTCTTTTGACATTGCATCGGAACTGTTTTTTCCGAGGCTAAAGGTCAGTGGAACATTGGATCCTTTCGGACTTACCCGAACATAACCAGACATTTCCTGGTGCAGGGCACTACAGAAGTCAGTGCAGTAAATCGGGAATATACCGGTTTTTTCAGGTACCCATTTGAGAGTTTGTGTTTCACCCGGCATGATCAACAACTCAGCGTTATTGGCACCTTTTACTGCAAAGCCATGTGGTACGTCCCAATCCTGTTCCAGGTTGGTTACGTGGAAATAAACTTCATCTCCTACTTTCACGCCTTCAATATTGTCTGGAGAGAAGTGAGAACGAATGGCAGTAATGTACACATGTACTTTGTTGCCTTCCCGAATCACTTTACTTTCTTTCTCGCCTTTGGCTACATAAGGATGTTTGTTTTCTTCAATCTTGAAGATTTTTACTGAGTTCTTACTGATCAGTTCAGCAGGAGCGGATTGTGCATAGTGTGGTTCACCAATAGTGGGGAAGTCATTGATCAGTTGCATTTTATCGCCACTGATATCGTAAATCTGTGCACTTTGAGCCAACTCCGGTCCGGTAGGCAGATAACGGTCTTTAGTGATTTTGTTATATCCTACCACATATTTTGCATTCGGTTTCTTACTATCACCACCTGGAATACTCAGGTGCCCGATGGAATAGAAGGTTGGAGCACGGTCCAATACTTTCAGGTCTTTGATGTTCCATTTTACTATTTCTGATGATACAAAGAATGAAGTATAAGCATTCCCTTTGCCATCAAATTCAGTATGCAAAGGACCGAGACCTGGCTTCTGTACTTCACCATGCAGGGCTTCTTCGTACTTGATCACAGGGATACCTTCATATTCTCCTTCAAATGCTTTGGCTGCAATTGCTTTCTGCATTTTAGTGTAGGAAAATACGGGGATCAGGGCAGCCAGTTTACCAGAACCTACTATGTATTCACCAGTTGGGTCCACATCACATCCGTGTGGTGATTTCGGACAGGGTATGAGGTAACAGATATCCTTAAGCGCTACAGCATCCAATACTGTAACTTCTTCAAGTATTTCATGTTTGCCGGTATGAGTGGATTCATCCCAGGTGTTACGGGCGTAACGTACTTTTTCTTTCTTGCCTTTTCCTGCTTTCAGGTATTCTTCGGCTTTTTTCCAGTTTACGGCGAGAATGAAGTCCTTGTCTTTCTGGGAAGCGTTTACTTCCAGCAGTGAATTCGCCTGTTCACTATTATAGCAGGAGAAAAAGAACCAGCCATGGCTCGGACCTTTACCGGCATGGCTAAGGTCGAAGTTTACTCCCGGCAGCAGGAGCTGGAAAGCAATGTCCATTTTACCATCTTCTTTGCCAACACTGATAAAGCTGATGGTGCCTTTGAAATTCTGCTTGTAGGTGCTGATGGGAACATCTCCATTTGCATAGTCAACCGGAACACTGAATCGGGTGCCCGCTACCACGTATTCGGTGTTTTCTGTAATGAAGGGGGAGGAGTGGTTACCAGCGCTGTTAGGTAGCTCAATGATCTCCGCGGTACGGAAGGTTTTTAAATCTACGCGGGCTACGCGGGGGGTATTGTTAGCATTACCAAAAACCCAGCGACCATCGATTTCCCCATTGGTCTGAGATAATTCAGTATGGTGCAGATCGTCCCAGGGAACAAAACCGTGTGAAGTCATCAGCATGGGTTTTGTTTCTTCCGAATACCCCCAGCCTTTTTCAGGGTCAACGGAAAAAACGGGAATTACACGGAACAGGCGTCCGCTTGGAAGGCCATAAACACTTAATTGTCCGCTAAAGCCTCCGGAAACAAAGTTGTAAAACTCATCGTATTTTCCGGGTGGAACATAGGCTTTCACAGCAGCATCGCCACTAACTGCGGAACTGGTGTTTTTGGGTTTACAGGCCTGGAAACCGACGGCCAGCAATGCCGCCGTTCCAAGGCTCAATTTGAGAAACGCATTCATGTTTGTTGTTTTAGGGTTGATGTATTATTGGACCCCGTCATTTTTGCGCATGAATTCATACACATTACGGGCATCTTCATCGCTTAGGTTTTGATTGGGCATTCTGACCAGACATATTTCCAATTGTGCCTGTGCTTTTGGATCGGTATTCAGCATTTCGTCGACATTGGTAACGAAATTCATTATCCAGGCAGCGGTATTTCGTTTGGTAACATCTTTCCAACCCGGACCAACCAGGCGTTCATCACTTAGTTTGTGACAGGAAGAACATTTAACATCATAAACAGATTGTCCCTTGTCTGCCAGGGCGGGATCCAATTTTTCCGGTATCTGAACATCTTTGAATTTACCAACACCATCCGGGTTGTCTGAAGGGGCGGGTGTAGAAGAACTGCTGGCAGAGGAGCTTGCTTCGTCAGAAGCTGTGTTGTCTTGCTGGGTACCACCGCCACAGGCATAAATCAGTGCTGCAATGCCGGCGAGGAGAAGGAGCTTTTTCATGGTGAGTAATTTTATTGTACAAAAGATTATGATGCAATGTTAGCTGAGTGTGATCCGGGTAAATATGATTGGGGTCATATTTTACAAGGAATTGTTCTAAACTGATGAAGATCATATGGATAGGTGATTGCAGTCACAGAAATGCCTGACAAACTCAAGCGGATTCAGTACATTTATCATGATTCTGCGAGAACCCCGTGAATAGATTTGTTGAACGAAATGTCAAATAACATGTCAACAGCTTTCATTTCCGAGGAAACACTGCTGAGTTACGGTGCCACTTTCAAGAAAGTAAATAAAGGTGACCTGATCTTTATGGAAGGAGGTGCTGCCTGTTTTTATTATCAATTGGTAGAGGGCAGGGTGCGTTGGGTAAACATCAATGAAGATGGCCGCGAATTTATCCAGGTGATGATTGAGCCTGGTGAATCCTTCGGAGAATTTCCTCTTTTTGACGATCAGCCATATGCCGCTTCTGCCATTGCGGATGATGATTGTGTGTTACTTCGTTTGCACAAAACCAATTTTCACCAAATGCTCCGGAGCAACTACGATATCCATTTTAATTTTACCAGACTGCTGGTATCAAGGCTTCGGTTTAAATTCCTGACATTACGGGAACTGGCTTATAATAATCCGGAGCAACGAATCTCTACCATGCTGAACTATTACAAGCGATTGAGGGGCATTGAACAGAAACCCTGCAAGTTGCATCTAACCCGTCAGCAATTGGCGGATATGACTGGTTTACGAGTTGAAACGGTTATTCGTACCATTCGAACCCTGCATGAAAGAGGAAGGCTTACTATTCAGCGGGGGAAAGTTTTTTATTAATGGAACCTGATTGCGATCATCTTTTTTGTTGGTTTCACGGTGTTCTTTTGCAGCAAAAACCGGTATGAATGCAACGGCAAACAAGTGGATCCGGCTGGCTTTGTTTAATCTGCTGCTGGTAGCATTGGCGGGATTGGTATTACGATTGAAAATATTGTTACCCCTGCCCTGGATTCACCACAAACATTTATTACATGCTCATTCGCATTTTGCTTTTGCCGGATGGATCAGTCTCTTTTTGATGGGGGCTATCATTGGCCTCTTGCCGGAGCAGAAAGCAAAAACCTATAATACCCTGCTTGGTATTTATACCGCTACTGCTTATGGAATGTTATTGAGTTTTCCTTTTCAGGGATATGGACCGATATCCATCTTTTTTTCTACCGCATCCGTTCTTGCTGGCTGGTGGTTTGCTTACAAAGTTTGGAAAGAGGAATTTCTTGCACGATCAGGGCAATTGGTATTTCGGTTGATCCGGTGGTCAGTACTTTTCCTTGTATTGTCTTCCCTGGGAACTTTTTACCTGGCCTGGTTGATGGGGAATCATATTAATAAAGCGGAACTCTATTTTGGTGCCATTTATTTTTACCTGCATTTTCAGTACAATGGTTGGTTTCTCTTCGGGGTATTGGCGCTCGTGGTTTCCCGGCTTTCTCCAGACGCACAGCATCGCCTGGTTAAACTGTTGATCGGGTTGGCATGGGTATCGATCCCTTCCTATTTCCTGTCGGCTCTATGGATGAGATTACCCTTGTGGATGTTGACTGCTGCCTGGATAGCCGCCCTGATTCAACCAGTTTTGGTTGTATTTATGTTGCGGATAGTTTATCCTGCGGTAAAGCAAACCATTCAACACAGAGGACTTCAGCAGATCTGGTTTTTATCGCTGGTGGCCTTTTGCATCAAGATTCTGCTTCAAAGTTTATCAGTAATACCTGGGTTAAGTAATTATGCATTTGCTTACAGACCCGTTGTGATCGGTTATCTGCACCTTGTTTTACTGGGTTTTGTGAGTTTATTCCTGCTGGGCTGGATGATGGAGAAAAACCTGCTGCCGATGCGTGGCGGACAATTGAGTAACTGGTGCCGGTTATTCATTGCAGGAATTTTACAGACAGAACTAACGTTAATGGCTCAGGGAATTACTGCCATGTTTTACTGGGCGATTCCTTATACCAATGAAATGTTGCTTTTTGCAGCAATTTGTTTGTTCCTGGGTATTGCCGGGATGAATTGGGAAAGCAGGAGATTGGGGATCGCAGGATTACCTATTTCCGCTGGCCTGCAGCATGCCCGATGATTTGTACCCCAAAGCGATTTTTGATGCTGTCAATCGCCTGGTAAAGGCGGATGGATTCCTGGCTGTCTTCAAACAAATTGATCTGATGATTGCCTGGTATCAGGTGCGTGAAACGTACACCAATGAGTCGCACCAATAAGCGACGGTCATATAACGCAGTAAATAATTGTTTAGCAGTTGAAATGAGTATATGATCCGCACTGCTGTAAGGTATAGATACCTGTTTGGTATGAGTATCAAAATTGGCGTATCGGATTTTGACGGTGACACAACCGGTCAGTTTATTTTGCTGGCGTAATTCATAGGTGATTTTTTCGGTTAACCGTACCAGTTCCTGCTGGAGAAACTGCATATCAATCGTATCATTTGAAAAAGTTTCTTCACTTGAAATCGATTTCTGCTCACGGTATGGTACAACCGGAGAATTATCCATTCCCTGTGCCTTTTTCCAAAGTTCCAGTCCGCTTTTTCCCATCAGGTTATGCAGGAGTCGTACAGGTATTTCACTCAGTGTTTTGATTGTCTCAACTCCCATTCGATTCAAAAGTTGGGTCGTTTCTTTTCCAACTCCCGGCATCTTTTGTACGGCGAGCGGTGCGAGAAAGGACTTCTCATTACCAAAAGGAATTTCCAATTGCCCGTTGGGTTTTACTTCATTGGTGCCTACTTTACTAATCAGTTTGTTACTGGCCAGCGCATAGGAGATGGGCAAGCCACTTTCTTTAAAAATTGTTTTTTTTAATTCGGCCGTGAACAGGCTGCAGCCAAAGTATTTCTCCATACCGCTGAGATCAATATAAAACTCATCAATGGAGGATTTTTCAAAAACCGGAACTTTTTCAGCAATGATACTGGTGATGAGTTTAGAATAATAACTGTATTGTTCCATATCGCCACTAATAATTATAGCCTGCGGACATAAGCGCCGGGCCAGTTTCATTGGCATCGCGCTATGAATACCAAAACTGCGTGCTTCGTAACTGCAGGCAGCAACCACTCCACGGTCACCGGATCCTCCCACAATCAGTGGCTTTCCCCGTAGGGCAGTATTGCGCAGGCATTCAACCGATACAAAAAAGGCATCGAGATCAAGGTGGGCGATATGGCGGCTATGGAACATAAAGAAGTGAAAGGTGAAAGGTGAAACGTGAAATGTGAGACGTGAGAAACAATTAGCCTGTGGGAGGAAGGAGATGGGGTTGTGCTGCCTGAGGGGAGTTGCGGGGTTTGAGACCGATTTTTTGCAGGTATGAGACTTCGAGGTTGAGTACGCCAAAATCTTCCACTACAATTCCGGTGAGTGCATAGAATCCATTTCCCTGCAAGGGATAACGTTGAAGGCTATCCGGAAAATGAATGGTATCAAGCCAGTTGAGTGATGCATCTATGAAAGTGCCGAAACACATCAGATCCCCTTTGATAGTTCGCACCGGCTTGTAGGTTATAAGATAACCCAGAACAGTAATTTTTTTACCTTTATACTGCTCCAGTAATGCGGCCGGAATGTATTGATCCAGGTCGGTGTCGGCCAAAGGAAACGGGTTGGAAAGGGGGAAATCGAGCAGTTCCATCTCATCGTATAAATCTTCCAGCGGATAAGCGGGTAGTTCCGGTAGTTGGAAACTAACTGGTGCTTCTTCAAACAACGCCGGGTGAAACAGTTTTTCCTTTGATTTAGCAGGCTCCTGCCAGAGATTGGCTTCCCAAAGTAGTTCTTTTTTACTTTTTCCTGTGAAACGAAAGGCATTCAATCGGATCAGGCAGTTTAATGATTCTTTTCCGATGGCGCTTCGTTCCACCAGGTCTGCCAGGCTTTTGTAGTATCCACCCCTTTTTCTTTCTTCAATCAGGTGTTCTGCTGCTTTCTGTTCCAATGATTTGATATGAATAAATCCGGTATAGACATCCTGTCCTTTTATGCAGGTATACCAGTCGCTATTGTTGATGCAGGGTGCATGAATAGTGGCACCGGTTTTGGAGAGTTCGTAGAAATATAACTCGCGACTGTAAAACCCTCCAAAATTATTGATCACTGCAACCATGAACTCCTGCGGGTAATAGGTTTTAAGATAAAGGCTCTGGTAACTCTCTACTGCAAAAGAAGCAGAATGTGCTTTGGAAAAACTATATCCTCCAAAACTTTCTATTTGTCGCCATACCTCTGCAATTACCGCCGGATCATAACCACGTTCCATACAATTGGAAAAGAAGTTTTCTTTGATGCGAATCATCTCCTGATTACCTCTGTATTTTCCGCTCATGGCCCTGCGAAGAATATCAGCTTCTCCCATATCAATACCAGCAAAATGATGGGCTACCTTAATCACGTCTTCCTGGTATACCATGATGCCATAGGTTTCCTCGAGTAATTCCTTCATGATGGGGTGAATGTATTCGAAGGAGTCGGGTTTGTGGTAACGTTCGATATAAGCTTTCATCATGCCGCTGCTGGCAACTCCGGGGCGTATAATGGAACTTGCTGCTACCAGTGTGAGGTAATCATCACATTCCAGCTTTTTGAGTAACTGGCGCATAGCCGGACTCTCAATATAAAAACAACCAATCGTTTGAACAGAACGGATCTGGTTTCGAACTCCCGGATCTTTTTTGAATTTTTCAATCTCGTGAATATTAATGCTGATGTTTTTATTTTCACGCACGATGCGAATGGCTTCCTTGATATGACCCAATCCCCGTTGACTCAGAATATCCAATTTGTACAGGCCGATCTGTTCCGCAACAAACATGTCAATTTGTGCAGTTGGAAATCCCTTGGGAGGCATGAAAACTCCAGTGTATTGAAAGATAGATGCTTCACTGATCAACATACCACCCGGATGTATACTGAGGTGGTTGGGGAAATTTTTAAGCAACTGTCCGTATTGCAGGATGAGCTGCTGAATCTTATCTTCTGCTTTTTTCGGATCAAAACCGGAAGAGCGTGAAAAATAGCCTTTGGTTGCCAACTGATCTATTTCCCCTTTCGGTAATCCGAACACTTTTCCCAATTCTCGAATCAATGCATTGTATTGAAAAGTGGTAACCATACCCAGCAGGGCGACTTGTTTTTTGCCGTATCGTTTGAAGATATAGTCAATCACATCATCTCGATCAAGCCAGGAAAAATCAATGTCAAAATCAGGCGGACTAGTGCGATGTGGGTTGAGGAATCGTTCGAAATAAAGATCGAGTTCAATAGGGTTTACATCGGTGATCTGTAAGCAGAAAGCAACAATGGAATTGGCACCGCTACCTCTTCCTACATAAAAATAACCCCGGTTTTGTGCATAACGGATGATATCCCAGGTGATAAGGAAATAGGAGTTGAAGCCTAACTGATTGATGATGGCCAATTCTTTTTTAACCCGATCAAATGCGGTTTTATTTCGTCTGCCATAACGCAATACACAGCCATCCATCGCTAATTTCTCCAACAGCATACGATCGTCTTCAGGAGTGGAACTAAATGTTTTTTTGTTTTTATCTGTGTGTAACTCCATCTCGATAGAACTGGCTTCCATCAATCGATAGGTATTGGTAATAATGAACGGATATTGAGCAAATGCTTTCAGTATTTTTTCCGGCGACTGGAAGATCTCTATTTCTCCGGCCTGGAGTTCAGGAGTAAGTCTTGATAAAAGAACATTGTTGTCAATTGCTCTTAACAGGCGGTGGGCATTGAAAAAACGTTTGTTCAAAAAACTAACCGGCTGTAAAACAATGAGTTTATGGCGATAACGGGTAACAGAAAAGCTAAATAATTTAGTAATTTGGTCCATGCGAATGCCAATCCATTCGTGATTCGCTAATTTTTCAGGATAGAAGGATGCTATGGAATAGATAATGGCAACGTTATCAGGGTTGGAAAAAAATGTATCTACACCCGGGTGCTCAGGAAATGCCCGTTCTTCCTGAAGATGAAAGGAAAGAAATTGGTTGATCTGCTCAAAGCCATTAATATTAAGTGCCAGTAATACATAACAAAACCGGTCCTTGTTTCGAATCTCCACGCCCAGTATTGGTTTGATGTTTTTTTTCAGGCACAAATTGTAAAAATCCCAGGCATCTGAAACATTGTTGATATTGGTCAGCGCAAGTGATTCAATACCGTTTTTTTCGGCAAGATCTACCAATTCCTGTGTCGAAAACGTGCCGTATCGAAGGCTGAAATAGGTTTTGCAGTTGAGGTACATGGTAAGTTTCTTTCGTGAAAGAAGGGTTGTAAAAATACTAAAAAAATTAGTATTACAAAACTGCTTTTGTGATGGAGGTTACAAAATGGCAGTAGCCAACTGAATAGTTTTGAGTCATGAAAAAGATGCTTTTATTGGCTTTAACCGGCTGGCTGGTTTTTTGTACGTTGCAAACGGATGCTGGTAAGGAAACTACCTCCGCTCCAACTGCTGCTGCTGCAGTTGAGCGGTTACTAGAGGGAAACAAAAGATACACGCAGTATAAACCTATTCATCCGGATGAATCCAGGTTGAGAAGAAAGGAGTTGACGAAAGGACAACACCCGTATGCAGTAGTTGTTACCTGTTCAGATAGCCGGGTTTCACCTGAACTGGTTTTTGACCAGGGTTTAGGTGATATTTTTGTGATTCGTACAGCAGGTAATATCATGGGAGATATTGAGCTGGGCAGTATAGAATATGCAGTAGAACATTTAAATGTGCCGCTGGTAATGGTAGTTGGTCACGAAGGATGTGGGGCGATTGGTGCATATATGAAAGGGGAGCATGCATCCGGACATCTGAAAACAATTGTGGACAGCATTGCTGCTGAGAGCGAAATAAAGGCCTTACAACTTAAAGGAGATCAGATATTTGATCATTTTGTAAAAGCCAATATTCAGCATGGTGTGCGGGAAATTATTCAATCCTCACCGGTGATCAGAGAAAGGATAGCCAGGGGCTCCCTTACAGTAATGGGTGGCTACGAAAGACTGGAAGATGGAAAAGTGGAACCGTTGAATAGCAACTGATAACAGGTTTTTCTCAATTAATACTGCTTGTAGTTTGAACTGCTTTTCTGTTGATTGATCTTGCCTGAAAATTTCAAGGATGAGTGTTTGTATTGAAAACAAATTAACGGGACAACGAATCGTTTTTCTGATAGAAGGCAAAGGGGAGGAACAACTGGTAATGCGTATGTCATACAGGGGTAAAGGAATTGCTCCACCCTTACATTATCATATTGCACAGCAGGAAAAGTTTTCTGTTATCAGTGGAGAATTAATCTTGTTTCACCAGGGTAAACTGGACCGGGTTAAAGCAGGTCATTCATTTCAGATTGAACCCTTTCAGGAGCATGCGATGTGGAATGCGCAGGATGGTTGTACTGAATTGGATTGGATGGTATATCCCGCACTAAATACCGCCGGTTTTTTGAGGGAAAGTTTTGCCATGGCTAATAAGCAATTTGGGAAGGGGAAAAAGGATCTTAGTTTAAAACATAAAATCGGGTTGGCATATAAGTATAAGCAGGAAATCAGATTGAAATCTGTTCCTTTGTTCCTGGTTCGCTTTCTACATGCCTTATTATATCCCAAAAAACATTTTGGCAACATTTCCCGAAGAACTCATGTAGGAGCAGAACGTATTATGCAATAGAAGGAATTGTTGCAGTGGGGAAGAGCTGGAGTTTACAGATAGCGGTTAGCTGATAAGCTTTTTCCCGGTTATAAAGTTGTTGAGTGTTTAATTGATCCGGTTGGATGGAATCAAGTTCCAGCTCAATTTTATCCAGGAACCGTTTTGTAACGTATCCGTTTACTTTGTGTTCTTTCAGACTCCTGATCGCCGCATTGAAATAGCGGGTGACATGATCTGTTGTTGGAGCCTGCAAAATTTTACTAACCAGTTTACACCTGTAGTCATCCAAGTTTTTAGCCATAACAGTACCAAATGGTTTTACAGTTTAACCCAAAATTTTAATTGATCATTTATTTCTGTGGCTACCAGTTGGAAAGAGGGAGGGATTTCCGTTTCCAGACTGTGGTAGGTAACCAAACGGGTACCTTCAGGGGCTTTGCACAATTGTTTATAAAGATAATGACTGTAGTAATTGAATAAGTCGCTTGAAAAAGAAATTTGATCATCTATTTTTTCACTGTCTACGATATACTCGTAAAAAGAATTATAAAAATAAAAATGATCGAAGTCCTTGAAATTCAAGTCGGTAATGTTTCCATGCAAAAACTCGGCATTTGTTAGACCGGTTATTTCAAGGGCCTGGTTGGCATATTCTACCAGGTTGCGACGTTGTTCGATACCTGTGAATTTCCCCTGGGGGCATTCTCTGGCTGCTGCCAGGCAGAACTTCCCTGCTCCACTTCCAATATCAAGTATTCGGTCCCCGGGTTGGGTCACCAGGAAGCGTGCTGCTTTTCTGGCTACCAACAAAGGTGTCCAATGCCTTCTTGCCATCTGGCTGAGTTCAACCGGATACAAGGTATGGAAAGCCGGATCGTCCTTAAACCACATTGGTTAAAGGTACGAAATCTAATTTAAGGACTTATTGAGTTGGGGGCACTGCTATTTTCCATCCAATCCGTTGACCTGCAGAGGTTTTAACCTGGTAAGCAACCAGAAATGCATCTTCCAGCGGCAGAATTACCGGGTAAGAAGCCATTTCCTCGGGTGAGGTCAGGGCAAATTTGCCAATCGTTTTACCCTCCCTGCTTTTCCATTCCATACCAATGCCGGTTGCAGGTTTTTCACCCATTCTTAGTACTTCATCCCATACAATTCCGATCAACTGATTTGCCAAACTATGTATTTGTGGGTGCCTTGCAGTTTCACTTAGGGTTGTGAAACCTGTAAAACTGCTTCCGTTATCCAGGCTGCTCGTAAAATAAGTTGCTTTCTTAGGTGAGGCAGAATACCAGGCAAAATGAAGACCAGATCTATTGATGGTCATAGTCGGGCCTGTATGAGGACAGGTTTTTACGATCCAGTTATCCTCATGAATACGTTTTGGTGTGCTGAATGTTTTACCTCCGTCCGTAGATACCTGGTGCACCATATCCCGAATTGAGTCCTGAAGGATAGCACGGTAAACTACATGAATCCGGTTTTGTTGATCAATCAGTAACTTGGTGCGGCAGCATTGGCAGGTTGTTTCACTGATTTTATGTTGTTGCTGAAAACCTTCCTGCTGGTAAGTAGTTGCCATAAATAATGCTGAACCCTCCTGGTTACCTGTTTTCCGGTTATCCAGCCAGATTATTACAGCCTCTCCATCCTGGTTAAGAGCCACGTCAAAATAACGTTGGTCATTTCCTTCCGGATCATTTACCAGTGGTCTGGCAGTTGTCCAGTTTTTACCTTCATCAAATGACTGACTGTAATAGATCTGGCCGGCGTATTTACTTTTGGGCGCTGATTTAATTGTAGTTTGTTCCTCATGATTACTGTGTCCATCACTTTCTTCTTTTTTCCCGATGCCCTGCTGCAGGCTGGTGGAGGTAACACCCCATACGGCAATGATTTCTCCAGAAGGTTTAAATACCAGTTTAGGTGCATTTTCAGCATGAGGAGATAATGTAATGGAGGGTGTGACAAATACCGGAGCTTCAAAACTTTTTCCATTATTGGTTGAGATGGCATATCGCATTCGGAACCGGTTCTCTGTTACTTGTTCCACCCAGCTGAGTACGGGCCTGTTCAGATGGTCTTTTGTTAGTCCGGGTATCAGTGATGCATGATCAGCTACTATTTGAGTAACGGATCGCAGGGTATCAGTTTGGGTGTGTGCAGTAGTTTGTAAAGTCCAACTGCAGAGCCAAATACAGATATAGAGTGTTAATTGTTTCATCAGTTGTTTTTTAAAAGGGAACCTAAATCAATACTCATTCCAACGTTTAAAGATCGTTGGTCAGCTAACTGGTAACTATAACCGAAGCTGCTTTTTGAGGTGATATTTGAATAGTATCTGTCACCGGCATTCAAAAGATGAATCCAGGTTTCGATCGCTTTATACCGATAGCCTGCTCTCAGGTGCCAAACAGTATATCCCTGGTAACGAGCAGTGTTTTTCGGATCAACAAAATAGGGACCGACCACTTGTAGTTCGGTTCCTATACGAAACCCTTTCAGGAATGCAGGACGATACCAGGCTTCTGCATTAATAAGCCAGCGGGGAGCATTGTTCATTTCGCGACCATTATAGCTTACCCCTTTTTCCACATATTCTTCAAAAAGGTGTTTACTGTAGGAAGCGCTTGTTCTAAGCTGAAGATTTTTCACAGGAGTAGTATTGATACCCACTTCTATTCCTTTGTGACTGGTTCGGCCACTGTTTTGATTGGCAAAGCTGCCATCATCAAGCCTGACATTCACAATTTCATTTGAACCTTTCAGTTGATATATACTGAAATCCGCAGAGAGTTTGCCAGGCAACCATTCCATCCATCCTCCGATTTCATAGTTTTTGAATATGGAAGGCTGGAGATATGGAACTTTCACTCCTGTAAACAATTCAGTAACCTGCGGAGGTACAAATCCCTCGCTGTAATTCGCAAAAAATCCAATTCGTTTGTTTGGGTTGTAGGTGAATCCGATTTTAGGACTTAGCCTTTTAAAATTAGTGCTGGTATCTGCTGCACCACTAAAAGAAGAGGGAGTTAGATTATTGATAAATTTGTAGTGAAATAGATCATAACGAAGAGAGCCAACCAATCGCAGTCCTTTTGCGGGTTCAAATGCGAACTGAAGATACGTGGCATAATTATTTATTGTTGTTTTGTAGTTGGTAAGTGTGCTGTCTGTTGATTGATAACTGTCATATTTTCCTGCAACAGTGTCTTTATGGATTCTAATATAGGATGCAGCATAACTGGATGGACTTAGATCTGCTGATAGTCCGCCAATCATCTCTGCATTTTTCCATTGGAATCGGTGTTTATGCTGGCTGATGATGGCCAGACTTCTAAAACTGCTTTCGTTGATTTCTCCATGGGCCAGGGTTTTATTACCTTTCCATACACCATTTACTTTCCGGTAATCCTCTTTGATTCTATAGGCAGGATTTTGTCCGATTGAGTTTTTTCTAAGTACAACCGATAAGCTTGAATTTGAATTATCATTCCAATTATGTAGGAGTGTACTTCGGAAGCGCTGTGCTTTTACATTCCGGTAAGTAAAAGTTTGCGGGTTGAAAAATCGACGGGTTGCAAAGGAAACACTGTCAATTCCACTGCGCATATCGCTATAATAATCAGTTAGAGTGTAACTGTTTTGCAGCTGGGTGGTTGATGAGAAATTATAATCAGCACGGACTGTAACAGTTCCTTTGTGGAAGTCGGTATATTCCATAAAGCTGTTTCGTTTATCAGCATAATAACCACTGATGGCAAAGCCCCATTTTCCAGATTGAAAACTGGTTTGTAGATCCCCTCTTTTGTAACCTATATTATTTCCCTGTAGGGAAATTTTCAGAACAGGTACAGGCGTTGGTGCAATACTGATAAAGTTAACAACACCCCCGATTGCCTCACTTCCATACAGGGATGAGGAGGGGCCTTTTATTACTTCAATTTTTTTGGTGGCCGCAAGATTCATTTCCAGTAACGCATTGTGATTGAATAAACCGGTTGTGCGTACAGGGATGCCATCTTCCAGGTAAAGGAATAAACTTTTAGTGGTCATGGGTTGACGAATACTCATCTGGTGTTGTTCATTACCTAGATTTACCATGTTTACACCACTGACTTTGTTTAATAACTGATCGGCGCTTTGCGCTTTGGTTTCGTGGATGGAAGCTGTTGAGATCAAACCAATAGCAATTGGAGCTTCGGTTCGCTTGATTTTTTCACCTCTGCTCGCGGTAACGATGATTTCATTCAGACTCCCGGCAAAGGGTTGCAGTCGTAATGTTCCGGGAGTTTTAAGGAGTTGTTCAATGGGTACGATAAATGACTGGTAACCGGTATGTGTGATTTTTAGGAAGCGGCAATCACGGCAGTTCATTTCAAAACGTCCGGAGGTTTCGCTGACACAACTACAGTTACATGTACTGTTCGTGCATTGAATAGTTGCGCCATTAATGGGTTCGTTATTGATGGAGTCAATGAGGGTGGCACTAACTTTTTTTTGGCCAAAACAAGGCAGGGTAACCAGTAGGATGATTACTGATAACAGCCTGGATAAAACTGACATAGAAAAATAAATTTATCGAGTTGCAAGTAACATACAGGCAAGTGGAAAGTCAAGCCGGATGGTTACGAGCTGTGGAAATTGGGTGTTGATTTGAAGATTTTAGCTTAATACGCGAAAAGCGTTTTCAGGAAATGCCCAGCAGGGGGGATGAAACAACGGATAGGAGCGATCGATGGTGTTGGATACTACATGTATAGAATAATCTTGTACTGAGATTTTCACAGCCAAACTCAGCTCATTGGTAAAAAAGCAACGTGAAGAAACGATATCTGCAGAGCCGGAACTTTTGCTTTCTTTTTTCTCCTGTTCCTCTTTTTGTTCAGCCGCTTTGATTTTTTTCATCAGGATACATTTCCCTTCACAGGCAAGTTCGGGCCTGGATTTGTTTTCACAGTTAGCCAGGAATTCCTGCTTGTTGGTGTAATAGTTTACAACCATCATGGGTACCTGTAAACACTGTAATAGTAGTAATGTCAGTAGAAGAAATGATATGATAAAGCGGAAAAACATTTAGTGTTGTAAAACTAGTAAGGCGTTTGAATATCAAACATGATTTAAGTCATATCCTGGAAAATCGTTTGTAACTTGAAGCATCTTCCGGATTTTAATGCGAATAAAAATTATTTTATACGGATTGTTGGCAATTCAGCTACTGGCTTGTGTTAGTTCTACTAAAACTGTAGGAAGGGGCACTCCGATTAAGGGCGTTTATGGGAATCCTGCAGCTTTATGGAAAGCAGGGTATGATTTTTCTTCCTTGGGAATTAATGCTGTATTTATTCGAAGTGGATCCTTGAATCAGGAATTTATAGAACGTGCGAAAAAAGAGGGTGTAAAGATCTATGTAGAGTTCCCGGTATTGAATGGCAAGGAATACTTATCAAAGCATCCGGAAGCATGGCCGATAACTGAAAAGGGGAATCGGGCAGAGCCGGCTGATTGGTTTATGGGAATTTGTCCTACTGATCCTGGATTCAGGGAGGATCGGCAGCAGGCATTGGCAACTATCCTGTCTTCCTATTCAATTGATGGCATCTGGCTGGATTATTTTCATTGGCATGCACAATTTGAAACGCCGAATCCAATTCTGCCTGAAACCTGTTTTTGTGAACGATGTATGGGGTTATTTGAAAACTATGCCGGACTAAAATTGCCTGAGGGGCCGATTCCAGATCAGGCTGACTGGATATTAAGGAATCAGGAAGTTGCCTGGAGAAAATGGAGAACAGGGGTGTTGGTGGAGTGGGCAGATGTGCTGGGTAAACAGGTTAAATCAGTTGATGGCTCGCTGCTGACCGGTATTTATCATTGCGGATGGATGCCTGCAGATCATGATTCTGCATTGTATAAAAATTTGGGAATTGATCTGGCTGCACTTTCCGGCAAGGCGGATGTGTTATCTCCTATGTTATTCCATCAATTAAAAGGCCGGCCGGTTTCCTGGGTGGGTGAATATATGAACTGGTTATCGGGGCAGTCGTGGTTGAAAGGGGCTGGGGCGCCTAAAATATGGCCGATTGTGCAGGGGTACAATGGAACTGGAAAGGTAACGGCGGAGGAGTTTAAGCAGGTATTGGAATTTGGTTTATTGCCTCCTTCTACCGGGGTAATGCCTTTTTCTGCAGAATCAATAGCAGGAGATACTGCGAAATTGAGGGTGCTGAGGGAGTTTTACAAGAATTAAATTTTTCTGATATGAAGTGTGGATATGTATTTGGGATGTTATTGATGGTTGTTTCCTGTGGACCTGTAACTCCAAAGAAAGATACGAAATCACAAACAACGCCTCCAATTGTGGGTACCTGGAAATTACTTACCGGTACTACTATCAAGGGAACAGATACGGTAGTAACCGATTATACCATTGGACAGGAAATGATCAAGATTATCAGTCCGACACATTTTGCTTTTCTTCGGCATGATATGAATAAGGGGAATGATAGTACTGCCAGTTATGCAGCAGGTGGAGGGAGGGTAAAAATTGGCGACAGTACCTACACCGAACTGCTGGATTATTTTTCTATCCGGGAATGGGAGGGTGGAGAGTTTGAGCTTTTCTATAAAATTTCCGGAGATACGTTGATAACCACAGGCGTTGAAAAAATAGAAGCCCTTGGGATTGAACACCTTAATATTGAAAAATTGGTAAGGGTGAAGTAAAAAAAGCACACCAAGCCACAGCTATTTTTTGATCTTTTGTTATAATCCTCTATTTTTGCGCTCCGTTTGAGAGCATCTCAACCATGGCGAGGTAGCTCAGCTGGTTAGAGCATCGGATTCATAACCCGAAGGTCGGCGGTTCAAGTCCGCTCCTCGCTACATATTAAAGCCCTCTGTGGGCTTTTTTTGTTTGGCGCATTGGATTCCTATCCGCCGTAGGCGGACGGCGAATGGCAGTTAATTTACTCAGCAATCAGAAGCCATTGCACGAGAAAGATGGCTAAAGTCTGGAACTGGAAGCGTCTTTTTACAATCCTTAAAGCATAAATAAAAAGCCCCGTTTTCCGGGGCTTTTTATTTATGGAGGGGCCAATATTATTCAGTTCTGCCCGGATACTGCCGCAGCGCTTCTTCGAGGCAATCCATAGCGGCGTGGATGTCATCAGTATTTAATACATAGGCTAAACGTACTTCGTTTTTTCCAAGTCCGGGTGTGCCATAGAAACCGGTAGCCGGAGCCAGCATTACTGTTTGGTTATTATGGGAAAAGCTTTCAAGCAACCATTGGCAAAAACGATCTGCATCGTCAATGGGCAGTCGTGCGATCGCATAAAAGGCTCCTCCCGGATTAGGACAAAAAACGCCCTTCATAGCATTCAAACGGCTGACAAGGGCATCCCGGCGTTTCAGGTATTCAGCCTTGGGGCCATCAAAATAAGTATCGGGCAGGTCGATGGCTGCTTCAGAGGCAATTTGACCGAAACCGGGTGGACTTAAGCGGGCCTGGGCGAATTTCATAGCGGTGTCCAATACAGCCTGATTACGTGTGACAAAGGCGCCGATTCTGGCTCCGCAGGCGCTGTATCGTTTGGAAACTGTATCCATCAGGATCACATGCTCATCTACCCCTTCCAGTTGCATGGCGCTGAAATGGGTCCCCGTGTAACAGAACTCACGGTATGCCTCATCCGAAAAGAGAAACAGGTTGTGTTTTTGAATGATGGTTTTTAAAACTTCTAGTTCCTCTTTGCTGTAAAGATATCCTGTTGGATTATTTGGATTGCAGATCACAATAGCACGTGTACGGGAGGTGATCGCTTTTTCGAATGCTTCGATCGGAGGAAGTGCAAATCCGTTATTAATGCTGGATGTGATAGGCTTCACTGTAACACCAGCTGCAACAGCGAAACCATTGTAGTTGGCATAAAAAGGTTCGGGAATGATGACTTCATCGCCAGCATCCAGGCAGGCCATGAAACCAAACTGGATGGCTTCTGATCCTCCCGTGGTTACGATGATCTGGTTGTGGTTTACCTTTACGCCAACTTTGGCGTAATATTCTACCAGCTTTTGACGATAGGATTCATTACCGGCGCTATGGCTGTATTCCAGCACTTTCATGTGCGCGTTTTTAACCGCGTCAAACATGATGGAAGGAGTTTCTATATCGGGCTGGCCGATATTCAGATGAAAAACTTTCGTTCCTTTTTTCTTGGCTGCTTCGGCATATGGCACCAGTTTCCGGATGGGGGACGGGGGCATAGCCTGGCCTCTTTTACTGATCTGTAGCATGGCGCAAAGATAGCAGCCCGGCGTTGATTTTTAGTCGCCATTGCTTTCCTGCATCAGTTTTTCACGCATCATTTGCAGTTGTGTCTTTTCCGCATCACTGACTTTTGGATAGGTAGGATCCAGTTTGTCAAATTCCCTGCTTATAATGGCTGCCAGGCAAAGACGAGTGAACCACTTGTCATCGGCTGGCAATACAAACCAGGGGGCAAAGTCCTTCGAGGTTGCTGATAACATTTCTTCATATGCCTGCATATAATGGTCCCAATATTGCCTTTCTTCCACATCGGCACTGGCGAATTTCCAGTTTTTACTGGGGTCGTCAATACGTTCCAGGAATCGTTTTTTCTGTTCTTTTTTTGAAACATGCAGAAAGAATTTCAAAATGAGGGTGCCGTTTTGTGCCAGATTTTTTTCAAATCGGTTGATCTGTTTAAAACGTTTTTCCCAGAAAGCCGGCGTGATATCTTCAGGTTTTTCAATCCCAGGCAGGTTTTCGCCCATTATATATTCCGGATGTACGCGGGTTACGAGTACATTTTCATAATGCGACCGGTTGAAAATTCCAATTTCTCCTCTGCCTGGCAGTGCTTTATAATGTCGCCAGATGTAATCGTGGTCAAGTTCCTCCTTACTTGGGGTTTTAAAGCTGGTTACTTTCACTCCCTGTGGATTTAAACCGCTCATTACATGTTTGATAGCCCCGTCTTTTCCTGCTGCATCCATTGCCTGGAGAACGATCAGTATACTATGACGGTTATGCGCGTATAATTTATCCTGCATCCGGGAGAGATTTTGAATCCCTTCTTCTAATAATTGCTCTCCTTCTTCCTTGCTCATGGATTTATGATCATAGTCTGTTAGAAAGTCTTTTTTGAGAGAAACTTTTTGCTGCGGTTGTACTCGAAGCGTGTCGAGGTAGGACTGAAATGCTAAGTGGTTCATATGGCCAGTTGTTACTGGAATATAATAAAAAGATGCGCTTCCAATGCAAGTAAATACAGTGATCGTCGAAAACGATACGGACAGAAAATATGATTCTTAGTGGGAAAGAGAAACTTCCCAAAATTTCTGAGGTTTTTACAAAAAAAGTATATAAATACATAATATGTATTTGTTTATTCATTTTTTGATTGAAAGTAGAGTCATTATAATTCATTATCAATCTTTAAGATTAATTAGAACTTGAAAAATCTAATTCATTTCTAATATAAAAAAATAATCAAATAAATATTTTCGATCCATAATAAGTGAAATAAATACAATAGACACAATAATAATAATGTATAGAATATATCGTAATACGATTTTCGATTTTTTATTCAATCTTGATTTGATCATATCATCAGAGGAATTATCCAAATCATTTTGCTTAGGTGGTTGGCAACCGAACCGGGCGATTGGATAATGGAATTGATGACGAAGTGGTTTGATCAGTTAAATCTGACTATGCCTTCAGTTTTATGAAACACATCACAAAAAAGCAAGCGGCTGCAGCTAAGCAGCAAAAACGAAACAAAAAACCAAACAACAAACTGTTATGCGAAAAGTATTTTCCATTCTTTCCTTCATTGCCTGTTTATCTATTAGCACTGTATATGCCCAAACTGAAGAGACAAAAGAGAATAAAGTATCGATTGGACTTTCCTTGAACCATGATGCATTTTTTGGTTTTAACCCTATGCTTTCGGGAGCCGTTAAAACCGGAGACAAATCTGCCCTCACTTTTTATGGCATACAATGGGGGGCAGGTACCGCAATAGCATGGGGAAACTGGACGGAATTTGGATTGGGTTATATGTTCCAGGCCGGAGAATCCGTTACCATAAATCCGCAGATAGGGGTTACTATGGGAAACCTGCTTTCATCCTTTACCGCCGGGAAATATGCGTTTGGGGATGGGATTGTACCCAACTTAACTGTCAATCTTAACAACAGCAAGCTGGAAGGTCAGTTCTATGCAGGGTATTATGCAGCATTGAGAAAGGAGGGACCATTAACTGCCAATTATGTTCATTATTGGCTGAATTTTGGTGGAAAACTAAGTTCCCATTTTTCAGTTGGTGCGCATTTTGAGAACCTGTTCCGGCAGGGAGGAAAAAATCAGGCTACGACCACATCACAATACTATACCTGGCTCGGCCCCTACATTCAGTTCACAAAAGGGATTGCCGGCTTACGATTTTCAGCTGGTGGTAATCTTGCCGGTGAATCAGCGAGGGCCAATTTTGACGGTGATTTTTATAAAATGAATTTCTTCCTGAACTTTTAATACCAAACAGAACTACTGGCATAAAAAAGAGGCTGTCGAAAAGGACAGCCTCTTTTTATAATATGCAAAAGTAATTTACTTACTACTTTTTTTATCTTTTGAAGACTCGTACTTGGCATACTCGTCTGCTGATAAAACTTCTCCAGTAATACGCAATTCAACAGGCTGATCAACGCCGGCAACTTTTACAAATACGGTCTTATCGAAGGGGCCGGGCGCTGCAGCGTTGAAGCCCGCTTTGATCTTATTGCCTTTTCCCTGGGCTATAGGCTGTTGAGGCCAGGTTGGTGTAGTGCATCCACAGCTTGCTGTTGCACTTTCAATCACTAGGGGTTTGCCGCTTACATTCGTGAACTCGAAGTCATAGGTGACAGGTGTACCTTGTTTAATTTTCCCAAAATTGTGCTTGATAACGGAGAATTTTACCAGTTCTTCTGCTTTTTTGGATTGCGCAAACAAAAAAGTACCAATCACAACAGCAAACAAGGTAAGCGCTAACTTTTTCATATTTATTGATTTATTGAATTTAATTCGATTGTTTTAATAACTGAACAGAACTGTTTATTGGAACTGCAGGAACCGGTGGTTCTACTTTTCCTTTTACGTAGATGGTTTTTGTTTTGCCTCCGTTGTACACCAGGGTGATTGATTTTTCAAAATTACCTTCCACTGCGGCATTGTATCCCACTTTCACTGACCCGGTTTTTCCAGGCGCTACAGGCTCAGGTGACCATTCCGGAGTGGTACACCCACAGGAAGCCGCAACATTTTCCAGCCTGATGGGCTCTTTTCCATTGTTAACAAATTGAAATGTATGTGTAACCGGACGTCCTCTTCGAATGGTGCCAAAGTCGTGGTATTCAGTGATTTGCAAGGGTTCTTTAGGCGCATTGGACAATACCTGCGCATCGGCTGAAGGGCATCCAGCCAGTAGTCCTGTTGCTAAAATCAACTGCTTAATCATAGTCGGAATTAAAACGTCAAACAAATATAGCTATTGTGATCCAAATCTATTTACTCCACCCGACCGGTGGCGCCGGTCGGGTGGAGTAAGGCGTGGAAAACTAACGGTTGTTCGCATTGTTGAATTCCTTTAGATTTGCCGGATGGAAAATCTGCTTGAAAACGATCTGGTAGCGGCGGAAAAATTAAGTTTTGACCGCTTCCGCGAAGAAGTACTCAGTGATTACCGTTTGGCCTGCGAGAGCCGCGAGGCCAGTCTGATGGGAAGAAAAGAGGTATTAACCGGTAAAGCCAAATTTGGAATTTTCGGTGACGGTAAAGAAGTAGCACAAATCGCAGCAGCGAAATTTTTCCGTCCGGGTGATTATCGGGCTGGATATTACCGGGACCAGACTTTTGTCTTTGCCAGCAAACAGGCTTCCATTGAACAGTTTTTTGCCCAGTTATATGCTAACCCGGATGTAAATCAGGATCCCTTCAGTGCCGGCCGGCAAATGAACTCCCACTTTGCTACACCCAATACAGATTCGGAGGGCAATTGGTTACCACTTGCCCGTCAAAAGAATATTTCAAGTGATATGGCCCCTACAGCATCACAGATGCCAAGGGCAGTTGGTCTTGCTTTTGCCTCCAAACTCTTTAGGAAAGTAGACGAATTAAAAGCATTTCCCGAGTTATCGAATAATGGCAATGAAGTTTGTTTTTGTACGATTGGCGATGCATCGACCTCAGAAGGCCATTTCTGGGAGGCGGTAAACGCTGCGGGAGTATTGCAGATTCCCCTGGCGATTTTTGTTTGGGATGACGGATATGGAATCTCTGTTCCCAAAAAATTACAAACCACCAAAGGTTCCATTTCTGAAGTCCTGAAAGGATTTCAGCAGCGGGAAGGTACCAATGGTCTTGATATTTACAAACTGAAGGGCTGGGACTATGCAAGTATGGTGGAGTTACTGGAGCCCGCTATTCAAAAGATCAGGGATACGCATATCCCGGCTATTTTTCACATTGAAGAAATTACCCAACCACAAGGACATTCTACTTCGGGTAGCCATGAACGTTATAAAAGCCCGGAGCGATTGGAATGGGAGCGCAGTTTTGATTGTATCAAAAAATTCAAGGAATGGATTCTTGAAAATGCGCTAAGTAGCGAAGAGGAATTATCCGATATTGAGTTGAAGGCAAAAGAGTTTGTACGCGATTGTAAGAACAGGGCCTGGGCTACATACCAGCAACCGATCAAGGACCAGGTTAGCCGTGTACTTGAACTGGCAACGGCCCTTCTGCCGCAGTTACCGGAAAAGGCTGGTGTACTTGAAGCTGAGATAAACAAATTAAAAGCCGAAAAGGAACCGATGCGAAGGGATGTTATGAGCAGCCTTCACAAACTTATTCAGCTTGCCGGTAAAACGGATCACGCTTTCTGGTTAAGGGATTATTACCAGGATCTGAAAAAAGAAAATAAAGCATTATACAATTCTCACTTATACAATGAAGGACCCCGGTCTGCTTTGAATATTAAGGGTTCAACCCTGACATTTGCAGCGGATGCTCCTATGGTTAACGGTTATGAGATCCTGAATAAATATTTTGATCAACTTTTTGCAAACAATCCAAAGGTTATTGCCTTTGGTGAAGATGTTGGCTACATTGGTGATGTTAACCAGGGATTTGCAGGACTACAAGCTAAATATGGTGCTGACCGAATTTCGGATACGGGTATACGTGAGTTAACGATTATGGGTCAGGGTATTGGTGCAGCATTCAGAGGACTACGGCCAATTGCAGAGATTCAATATCTGGATTATCTGTTGTATGGTTTGCAGCCTTTGAGTGATGATGTGGCAACCACGCATTACCGAACTTTTGGTAAGCAAAGCTGTCCGCTTATTGTCAGAACCCGTGGACATCGCCTGGAAGGAATCTGGCATAGTGGATCTCCGATGGGTATGATTCTTAATTCCCTGAGAGGTATGCATGTTTGTGTTCCCCGAAATATGGTTCAGGCAGTTGGGATGTATAATACCCTGCTACAGTCAAACGACCCTGCCATTGTTGTGGAATGTTTGAATGGCTACCGCTTGAAGGAGAAATTGCCTCAGGATCTTTTAGGATATACAGTACCGTTAGGAATACCTGAAATTGTAAGAAAAGGAACTGATATAACGCTGGTTTCTTACGGTTCCACACTACGAATTGTACAGGAAGCAGCTGTTCATCTGGCAATTTATGGCATTGATGCTGAAGTGGTAGATGTGCAAACGCTGCTTCCATTTGACATTAATCATTCTATCCTGGAATCATTGAAAAAAACCAGCCGGATTCTATTCATCGACGAAGATGTTCCCGGTGGGGCTGCAGCCTATATGTTCAATAAGGTCATGGAAGAGCAGGGTGGCTACCGCTGGCTGGATGTAGCTCCTAGAACCTTAACGGCACAGGCTCATCGTCCTGCTTACGCGAGCGATGGTGATTATTTTAGCAAACCGAATCTGGAAGATATTGTGGAACTTGTGAAGGAAATGATGGCTGAATAAAATGGAGTTTAATTTCCTGTCCACAATTGACCTGTTGGGTACGTTTGCGTTTGCGGTATCCGGGGCATTTGCGGCTATTGAAAAGAAACTGGATCCTTTTGGTGTTATAATTCTTGCTTTTATTCCTTCTATTGGTGGTGGTTCGATTCGTGATATCCTGATTGGGGATTTGCCGGTTGCATGGCTTAGCAACAATATCACGATTGCAGTCATACTACTAGCCGCAGTATCTGTTTTGTTGTTTGCATCCCGCCTGAAAAAAATGGAACCTGTGCTAACGGTATTTGATGCGTTGGGATTAGGCTTGTTCACACTGGTGGGAATTGAAAAAGGATTGCTTTGGGGGTACCCTCCCGGTATCTGCATTTCTCTTGGTGTGATGACTGGTTGTTTTGGAGGTGTTATAAGAGATGTGGTGTTAAATAATGTTCCCTATCTTTTTCGCAAAGAGATCTATGCATCTGCTGCTATTCTGGGAGGAATCCTTTACTTTCTGCTGAAAAACACAACGCTTTCAATTGAGCTGATTAATATATTCTGCATCCTGGTAATCTTTTCAATCCGAATGCTGGCATTGCGATATCGTTGGAAGTTACCTGCTACCTATCGGTAGCAGGTAAGGGAGGAATGGAAGATGGAGTATAGGAAGATGCCTCCCTTCCTCCATTTCTCCATCTTCCCTTCCTCCATTACTTCCGTACACTCAACTGGTCCGAATGCATCACCAGCTTCCAGATATCACTTCTGACCAGGGTGCGGGTTTGATCAATCTGACCACTCAGGCGAATAAAATCGATATTGTTCGGAATGTTATTAAACGCTTCCTCATATTTTGGATCGATGATTGCAGCGGGATTATCAAAAAAATTAGCGGTTACGAAGTCGAACTCTGCGTTATTAGTAAACGGCAGAAACTTTTCATACAATGCCCAATCGGTCAATGCTCCAATTTTAATGCGTTCCTGGTGAATTGGATAAAATACCTGTGATTCCATCCTGACGTATTCATCTCTTTTTCCGGCCAGGGGCTTCATGAAATCGATCTGCACAAATTTTGATACCGGTGTTTTAGGGTCAAGTCCGGCCCGGTGAATAAAGATTTCTTTTCTCACAGGAACGCGGTACTCCTGAAGCTGGCCAAAGATCTGCTCAAAAGCAGGCTCTTTTGGACTTTTAATCTTATTATAGTAATCTTTCAACGAATTGGAATTGTCAATCATATCGCTGAATCGGGTGGTAACCTTTACTCCAATAAAGTCATACGGTTGCTTGTTTTCAGGGCTCACGATTACCTCATAAAAATACCAGCCCTGGATGGTATTGTCACGTACCATAGCTTCATAAATGCGCAGACCATAATTCCTGACAAGATTGAGGTAGGCATCCGTTTTTCCCTGGGTAACTTTGTACATCGTTACTTCCAGGTAGACCGGAATTTTAGGACTCTGCGATCGAACCTGATTGGGAAAGACAAGCGCTACAAACAGAAATAAAATTGCGAATATGGCAAAAAAGAGGTTTCGTCGGCTTGTTGTATAACAGGCGGAGCATCGTTGATAAATGGCTTCCATATACAAAGATTGAGGGTGATGAATCACTTTGAATATGGTGCGGAATAATAGGGACGGAGCAGGTGCGGAAACTGTACCAGTAAGTTACATCAATTACTGCGCATATCCATAAATCCATAAAAAAACCTAGCACTAAGCCAGGTTATGAAAAACTTTCTGAACATCTTCGTCCTGTTCCAGTTTGTCAACGAGCTTCAGAACTTCCTGTGCCTGTTCTTCACCTAGTTCAACCGTATTTTGGGGAATCCATTCCACTTCGGCACTGATTGTAGTGAGGTTTTTTTCTTCCAGTGCTTTTTGCATGTTTCCAAAATCGGTGAACCCACACCGTAAGACCATTACTTCCTCCCCATTTTCGCCTGTTCCTTCTCCCAGTTCTTCCAGGCCAAAATCAATGAGTTCAAGTTCCAGGTCCTCCGCGTTCAAACCTTCAGGCTTTAATTTGAAAACACCCATCTTCTTAAATTGAAAGCTTACGCTTCCACTGTTTCCCAGAGTGCCATTTCCTTTATTGAAAATCGCTTTTACGTTTGCAACTGTGCGTACATGATTATCTGTTGCGGTTTCAACGAGGATGGCCACCCCATGTGGGCCGTATCCTTCATATAGAATTTCCTCATAGGTTTCCATATCCTTGCCCTGTGCTCGCTTAATGGCTGCTTCTACCCGGTCTTTCGGCATGTTTACGGATTTCGCATTCTGCATGCAGCGACGAAGAGCGGGGTTTGTATGCGGGTCGGGGCCCCCGGCTTTTACGGCGATGGCGATCTCTTTTCCAATTCGGGTAAATTGTTTGGCCATGCGGTCCCAGCGGGCAAACATGGTAGCTTTACGAACTTCAAAAATGCGACCCATATAAATGTATTACTGGTTTGTTAGATTGTTCTTATGGTCGGCAAAGGTACAATAAAGAAAAAATTTTCAGTACTCCGAATAAAAAAAGAGACTGTCGCAATTCAGGCTGACAGTCTCTTTCGGGATATTATTTAATGCTGTAATTATCCTTCGAAATCCGATTTTTTGGGAAGGATCTCTCCAGGAGTATGACCCGGATCATTGAGCTTGGAGTTTTTCCTGCCATACAGGAAATAAACTACAATACCTACCACCATCCAAATAATTGCAACTTCCAGTGTTTGTGCATCCAGGGCAAAAATCATAGCGCTGCATACGAGCACACCCATGATTGGAACAAACGGTACCCAGGGAGTGCGGAAGGGGCGTTTTGTGTTAGGTTCGCTTTTACGCATCAACCAAACACCTGCACTTACCAGAACGAAAGCGAAAAGGGTACCGAAACTGGTGAGGTCACCAGCTACATGTCCGGGTACAAATGCGGCAAATAATCCAACAAAAACAAACAGGATCCAGTTGGCTTTATAAGGTGTTTTGAATTTCGGATGGAGATCTCCAAATACCTTTGGTATCAATCCGTCGTTACTCATAGTAAAAAAGATTCGGCTTTGTCCCATTAGCATCACCAGGATAACCGAGGAGAATCCTGCCAGGATGGCTATAGTAACGGCGGTGGATAACCATTGATAACCGTGCATGTATTCTGAAATGGCATAAGCAACGGAAGCTTCACGACCCTTAACCGGATCCACAAAATCGGTCCAGGGAGCAACTCCGGTTAAAACGTGTCCAAATAAAATATACAATACGGTACAAACTGCCAGTGAGCCCAGGATTCCAATCGGCATATCGCGGGCAGGATTTTTAGCTTCCTGAGCTGCCGTACTAACCGCATCAAATCCGATAAAAGCAAAGAACACGATAGCGGCACCACCCAGGACTCCGCCCCAGCCATGTTTGAAAACTCCGGAATAATCAGCGATCGTTTTACCTGCCTGGTCTTTAAATTCCGGAGTTCCTGCAGGAATCAAATAGGGAGTATGATTTGCGGGATCTATAAACTGCCAGCCTACTGCAATAAAAATCAGTACAATAGCAACTTTAATGAATACGATAATAGCATTCACCATGGCAGACTCCTGAGTTCCTTTAATCAACAAGAGTGTTAGAAGCAGCAGGATTACTAAGGCGGGTGCATTAATGATTCCCTGGTGCAGCACTCCATTTGAATCTGTAAAACTTTCAAATGGAGAATGCGACCATTCATAGGGTATTCGTCCCCCCAGCAACGTATTTAAATATTCACTCCATGCAATAGAAACAGTAGCTGCCCCGAGCGCGTATTCCATGATAAGCGCCCAGCCAATGATCCAGGCGATCAGCTCACCCATGGTAACATAGGAATAAGCATAGGCACTTCCTGCAATGGGAATCATCGCAGCGAATTCTGCATAACAAAGTCCGGCAAATGCGCAACCGATAGCGGCAATGATAAATGAAATTGTTACTGCTGGTCCGGCCGCCTGTCCCGCAGCAGCGGCAGTTCTTACAAACAAACCGGCGCCAATGATGGCGCCTATTCCAAGTGCAACCAGGTTGGTAGCCCCCAATGTTCGTTTTAAACCTTTTTCTGAATCAGCAGCCGACGCCAGCAGAGCGGACAGGGATTTTTTCCTGAATAAACTCATATCAGTTTTAATTGTGTTTTGATAAGCTGTTTAGAAGGGCGTAAAATAAATAATTATTTAATTCGCAGCCGCTAAACTTTGAATGGAAGCGGATTTCGGCCGATTATTTTGGTAGCATCAGGAATTTTTCGAATTTTCGGCCTTCCGTTCAAAAGCTTAAGCACCTAAAATGACGAAAAAGAACAGGTTGACCCTTTACATTCTGATTGCGATGGTATTGGGTATTATCGTTGGATATATCGTTCACAAGAATGCTGCTCCTGAATTTATTGCCTCTTTTTCGGAGAAAATAAAACTGCTGACCACCATCTTTTTACGACTGGTTCAGATGATTATTGCTCCACTTGTTTTCTCTACACTGGTGGTTGGTATTGCCAAATTGGGTGATTTGAAAACGGTAGGGAGAGTAGGAGGAAAAGCATTGCTCTGGTTTGTAACGGCTTCTTTGATTAGTCTGCTTATCGGAATGGTACTGGTGAATTTCTTTCAGCCTGGCTCCGTTATCAATTTGGGAAATGCAGATACAAGCAATGCAGAGGACCTGATTGGAAAGACAAAAGTGTTTTCCCTTCAGAATTTTGTTGAACATGTATTTCCGAAAAGTGTTGTAGAAGCAATGGCAACCAATGAGATACTCCAGTTGGTTGTATTCAGTATATTTTTTGGAGTTGCAGCTACTGCCATGGGCGATTATGCAAAACCAGTGATAAAGGCATTAGATGGTGTAGCACATATTATCCTTAAAATGGTAGGATATGTGATGGCATTTGCGCCGCTGGGTGTATTTGGCGCACTGGCTGCTGTAATAGCAACCAATGGCTTAAGCATCTTTAGTTTTTATGGCCTCTATATGCTGTATTTCCTGATTGGAATCGCAGCATTGTGGATGGTCTTACTTGCAGTTGGCTATTTTATTCTGGGTAACCGTGTTCCTGTTTTATTGAAGAGAATTGCACAGCCATTGTTGATTGCATTCAGCACTACTTCCAGTGAAGCGGTATTTCCGAAACTGACAGAAGAACTGGAGCGCTTTGGATGCAAGGATAAAATTGTTGCTTTTATTTTACCACTTGGTTATAGTTTTAACCTCGATGGAAGTATGATGTATATGACCTTTGCCAGCCTCGCTATAGCACAGGCATATGGTATTCACCTGGATCTTGGAACACAGCTTACCATGCTACTGGTACTGATGTTAACCAGCAAAGGGATTGCCGGTGTACCACGCGCTTCGCTGGTTGTTGTAACCGCAACCTGTGCCATGTTTGGTATTCCTGCCGAAGGAATCGCACTTATTCTGCCAATAGACCATTTTTGTGATATGTTCCGAAGCATGACTAATGTACTTGGAAATGCACTGGCCACTTCTGCGGTAAGCAAGTGGGAAGGAGAATTAGAGAGTTAACGATAGAAAAAAAGATGATGAAGATGAAGAAGTTGTTTCTGTTGATGGTATTTGTTTTTGTTTGTAGTGGCCTTATTGCACAGAAGGAGATCCGTTTGCGGGTTATAAATCAGTATGAATCTTCCGTTGGACAATTTACCCTGATACAGGGTGCCAACTCAAAAGAGTTTGTTGCTGATAAAGAGGGATTTGTGCTCCTGCCGCTCGATTCCGTACAGGAAGTAAAAATTACAGCACCTGTACATGATACCATAAGTTTCAGTTATGCCAAATTAGACAGAACGAAAACAGTGGTGCTGACAAAATCATTTGATTGGAAAGATCTGCTGAACCCGATGTTTTACATCGTGATGGGTGGACTCTGGATCATCCTGCTGATTGTATTTGCGGAAACCGGGTTGTTCGCGGGGTTCTTTTTGCCAGGCGACAGTCTGCTTTTTGTAGCCGGTATCTATAGTACCAACCTGATAAATGAATTGTTCAAATCATTCGGTCTGGATTGGCAGCGAGGAGAATGGTTTGACCTGCTGCTACTGGTTACGCTTATTTCTTTTGCCGGAATTATAGGTAATACAGTAGGGTACTGGTTCGGAAGAAAGATTGGTCCAACTATGTTCCGCTGGAAAGACAATTTCTTTTTCAAAAAACACTACCTGGAACAGGCGCATGAATTTTATGATAAACATGGTGGTGGTGCGATTGTTTTTGCGCGCTTCCTGCCCATTGTTCGGACCTTTGCACCGATCATTGCAGGAATTGTTGGAATGGATAAAAAGAAATTCGCCTTTTACAATATTCTGGGTTGTATCGCATGGGTGGTAAGTATGATATTTGCTGGACATTTTTTACAGAAATGGGTGCAGGCGCAGTTTGGCTTCGACCTGAAGGACCACCTCGAAGCGATCATTATTGTGATAGTGCTGGTTACAACTGCACCTGTGTTGATTAAGCTGATTACAGGGCGGAAGAAGAAAAGTGAGACCTGAGACCTGAGATGTGAGACATATGAAAATTCTGATTATACGGTTTTCGTCTATTGGTGATATTGTTCTAACAACTCCGGTTATGCGCTGCGTTAAAAAGCAGGTGCCGGATGCGGAAGTGCATTTTTTGACCAAAAAGAATTTTGCATCTGTGGTTAGAGCAAATCCGTATATCGACAAACTCCATTTACTGGATGAATCACTGGATAGCACAATCGCCAAACTTGCAGAAGAAGGATTTGACTGGGTGATTGATCTGCACCACAATCTCCGGACCTTGCGAATCAAGAAAGCGCTGAAATGTTCTTCGAAGAGTTTTAATAAACTCAATATCCAGAAGTGGTTGCTTACGAATTTCAAGCTGAATTTTCTTCCGCAAAAGCATATAGTTGATCGCTACCTGGAAACCGTTTCGCACCTGGGAGTGAAAAATGATGGTGCAGGGCTCGATTATTTTATTCCTGCCGGCGAAGAAATAAAACCTGCAGATTTACCGGTTTCCCATCAACTCGGGTATATTGGTCTGGTAGTAGGGGCGGCCCATGCTACAAAACGATTGCCCCTTCATAAATTGAAAGAGCTGGTGCAATTGATTGATCATCCCCTGGTAATATTAGGTGGACCGGAAGATCGTTCAACGGGTGAAGTACTTGCAGAACTGGACCCAATCAGGGTGTATAATGCATGTGGAAAATTCAGTTTGAATGAATCTGCTGATCTTGTAAGAAAGGCCAAACTGATTATCACGAACGATACCGGACTCATGCATATCGCTGCAGCTTTTAGAAAACCGGTGATTTCAGTGTGGGGTAATACCGTTCCGGCATTTGGCATGACTCCCTATATCAATCAGTTAGGGGCTCCAGCAGTTTTGGTTAATGGAATATCATTACCTATAACAGGAAATTCAAATGGAGGAACCGACCAGGTGGAGGTTAACGGGCTTGGTTGCAGGCCCTGCTCTAAAATTGGACACGATACCTGTCCGAAAGGTCATTTCAAGTGCATGGAACAAATTGATTTGCAGGACCTGCATAAAAAAACGCGGCAATTGCTTGCCGCGCGCTAACCATTCAAATTCCAAAAAGGTCTGCCATATTTTTATTTGGCAAATGCACCGGTCCATTCTCCGGCTGCATTAAATATGTTGAAACCCACCATGGAATCTTCGCAGAAAAAAGTGCGGGTCCATTCATCCTGCAGGTTAAAATAATTGTAAGTGTTCGTACTTGTTTTAACCAGGTATCCTTTCCAGATTCCCTTGTCGTCAAAATCCAGCACAACAAACTGATTAGCTATTACGAGGTATCCGGTTAATTTATTTTCCTTATCAAACATGTAATAACCTTTCCAGTTCTGGTTGGTGAGCGGGTGCAGACTGAAAGAATACATGGGATTGATGCTCTGGTTATGAAGCGGACTAAAATCCTTGTTGAATTTTGGATTGATGAGTTTGTTTTTATCCGGATTAATGCCCTCGTTCATAGCCGGATTGATGTTCCAGTTGTGTTTGGGATTGATACGGAAATTTTTCTCGGGGTTAATACGGGGATTGTCAGCAGGGCTAATCGTCTTATTAACCTGCGGGTCGCGTTGTTTGGGTAATTCAAGGGGTTCCTGGGCGAGGACACTAATTCCCAACACACTAAATGCTAATACGAGTAAGGGCTTGATCATGCTCTTTTTGTTTGTATAGGTTACAGAAATCGGCCTTCAAGGCTTTGGTAAACCGGGTATAACCCTAAGAGCTTTAAATAGGTGTTGGAGAGATAGCAGTACAAATCTAATAGAATACTCTTGCCATCAAAATAGTTGGGCTTGTTTTTTTTAAGAAATTAAAAAAAAATTCGATGAATGAAATAAAAAAAGCCGCACAGGGCGGCTTTGTATTAATTCTAATCAGTTGGCTTAGAGAGTTTTAAGAACATCGTTCATAGTACGAACGGCTTCTGCACTTTTGTTGAACAAAGCCTGCTCTTCAGCATTCAGTCCGAATTCAACAATTTTTTCCCAGCCGTTCTTTCCAATTACCACCGGAACACCCAGGCAGATGTCAGAAAGCCCATATTCACCTTCCAGTGCTACGCAGCAGGTGAAGAGTTTTTTCTCATCGCGCACAATGCTTTCCACCAGGGCCGCACCAGCTGCTCCGGGAGCATACCATGCTGAGGTTCCGATTAGTTTGGTAAGCGTAGCACCCCCAACCATGGTGTCTTTTACGATTGCTTCCTGGTCGTTTTGTGAAAGGAAATTCGTGACCGGAACAGAATTCCAGGTGGCGTACCGGATCAATGGAATCATGGTAGTATCACCATGACCGCCCACTACAACTGCATTCAGATCAGAAGGTGAGCAGTTCAGGCGTTGGCTGAGCTGGTATTTGAAACGGGCACTATCCAATGTTCCTCCCATACCGATGATTCTGTTTTTAGCGATACCTGTTGCCTGCAATGCCAGGTAAGTCATGGTATCCATCGGGTTGGATATGATAATGAAAATAGCGTTAGGGGAATATTTCAGAATATTTTCGCAAACGGTACGTACAATGCCTGCGTTAGTGCCGATCAATTCTTCACGTGTCATCCCGGGTTTACGGGGAATACCGGAAGTTACCACTACCACATCACTGCCGGCAGTTTTACTGTAATCATTGGTGCTTCCAATAATACGGGTATCAAATCCGAGCAGGGTAGCAGATTGCATCATATCCTGCGCCTTTCCTTCGGCTAATCCTTCTTTGATATCTAATAAAACCAGCTCTTCACAGAGTTCCTTTCTGGCAATGTTGTCTGCACAGGTAGCTCCTACGGCTCCGGCACCAACTACGGTAACTTTCATGGAAATAAAATTATGCGGTGAAATAATAATTTGCGGTGCAAAGATAGGACTTGCAACTACTTCTGTTCATTTAAAAGAAGCAAGAATCAGGTCTGTTTTGGTATTCCCTTCAAATACTGAGATCAGTTGTCCCTTTTTATCATAGAGGGCAATGAACGGAAGGTTTCTGATCCTGAAATAAGGAGGTAGAAAATATTTCTCATCTCTGCCTATATATATGTTTTTCCATTCATCCAATCTGAAGGACTGGTAAAATCCTTTCAACTCTTCCAGCGGCTGGTAGGTTGCCAGTACAAAATTATAAGCTTTCAATTCTTCCTTTACCTGTTTCATCCAATCCATTTGCTGTAGGCAGTGGTTGCAATCCGGGCTAAAAAACATAAGGATCGTGCCCCGGTTTTTTAGCAGGTTATCGCGTTTGATTGCTTTCCCATCCAGCCCTTTCAATTCAAAAGGGGGGAGGTTTTTAAAACGTTCATAAGGAGCAGGTGTGGCGGTTGCCTGCTCCTGGGAAAAGCTGAATTCCTGTAGTGCAGTTAGTAAAAGGATCGTCAGAACAAATCTGCCCAAAGGTTCAAAGGCCTTATTTAGTAAGCTGTATCGGTACATGCGTGCTTGTTGATTTTCCATAAAAATAGGCTGCCGGTTCCTATTAAATTCATTAACTATTTTTTTTAGAATTTAATTTGGAATTATCTACGAAAATATCGTAGGTTTACGAAAACTTCGTAGAAATGGAAAAGTTGAGTTTACCCGAAGAACAGGCAATGCAGGTGATCTGGCAAACAGGGGAGGGCAATGTAAAAGCCTTTTTGGAGAAAATGAAAGACGCGCCGCCTTATACCACCCTGGCATCTACAGTTAAAAACCTGGAGAAAAAAGGATTTTTAAAAAGCCGGTTGATTGGCAATACCTATGTCTATCGGGCAGCCATAAGCGAAGAGGAATATAAAAAGCGGTTTATGACCGATTTTATCAAAGGTTATTTTGATAATTCCTATAAGGCGATGGTGAATTTTTTTGTGCAACAGGATCAATTGAGCAAGGAAGAATTGAAAGAAATCCTGGACATGATAGAAGGCAAAAAAACAAAGTGAAATCATGAATGACATGCTTCTATACCTGGTGAAATTTACCCTCAGTTTATCGCTGGTAACGATTTTTTACCAGTTGTTCCTGCGAAAGCTGACCTTCTATAACTGGAACAGGTGGTATTTGCTGGTTTATCCCTTAGGTTGTTTCATGCTTCCATTACTGGATATTGGTTGGTGGCTGGAAGCTGACAGGGTCGATTTGAGCGCATTGCAGCAACTGCCGGCATTGGGTAACTGGACGCCTACATCCGCCACTGTCAGTTCAGTAAATTTCAATTATTGGTATTTACTAAATGGAATTCTCGTTTCCGGTTCAATAATAATGGCCATACGCATTCTCATACAGTATCTTTCTTATCGTCGCTTATCCAAAAGAGCTGCATTGTTGGGTGGAGAGGATATAAAATTGTATGCAGTACCGGAAAAGATTATTCCGTTTTCCTTTGGACGTTCTGTTTATATCAATCCTGCTTTGCACAGTGAAGCGGATTTAAATGATATCATTCGCCATGAAATGGTACACGTTCGGCAGCATCATACCGCGGACATGATGTTGGCTGAGTTCCTGTTGGTGTTGAATTGGTTTAATCCGTTTGCCTGGATACTTCGGCATGCCATCCGGCAAAACCTGGAATTCATTGCAGACCGGCAGGTACTAACACATGGCGTTGATCGGAGGCAATATCAATACCTCCTGGTAAAAGTGGTGGGCCAGCGCAATTTCAGCATGGCCAGTCACCTCAATTTTTCAGCATTAAAAACAAGAATTGTTATGATGAACAAAATCAGATCAGCGCGTATTCACCTGCTAAAGTTTGCATTTGCGGTGCCGCTGGCCGCCATACTATTATTGGCCTTTAGAAAAAAGCAGGAATTACAGGAAATTCCTGAATCAGTCAATTCATCAGCGTTACTGCGCCTGGTACAGGACGAGGGACAGGTTGCAGAAAACCGAAACGACACGGTGCCTTCTTCGAAGAAATCTTACCTGGCCGGGCCAACCGATAAAGGATATCACATTCGGATAACCGAAAAGAATGGGGTTGGAGAAGTTACCATTCTTGATCAGAAAAAAAAGAAGGTAAAATCCATGTCTTTGGAGGAATGGAATGCCAATAAGGCACAATATGAGAAGCAGTATGGGGAACTGCCACCACCACCGCCCCCGCCTCCTGCACCTCCTGGCCCCGCTAAGGCATCCCCAGTTGCTCCTTCGGCGCCAGTTTCACCCGTAGCGCCTGCCCATCCAGCGGTACCTGCTGCGCCACCGGTTCCCGTTAAGCAAAATTTGTTAGTGATAAGCGAAGGGGATTCAAAGGTGGTAGTGGATGAGGAACAAAATGCAACAATCAGTGGTAGTCGGGTTAAACTGAATATGCCAAAAGATGGAGGGCCTCTTTATTTTGTAAACGGTAAGGAATGGACAAAAGAAGACGTATCTCTAATCGATCCCAATAGAATCAAAGCAATCCATGTTTTAAAAAACGAGCAGGCAGTTGCAAAGTATGGGGAGAGGGGAAAAGAAGGAGTTATCCTGATCGATACAAAATCAGAAAATGTTGTTGTTGAACCAGGGAGTAAACTTGAACCCATAACCGTTACAGGCTTTGCAAAATCTGAATCCAGTCCGCTGTACATCGTAGATGGTAGTGAAATGAGTCCGGATGAATTTAAGAAAATGAAACCGGAGTCTATTGAGTCCATCACCGTTTATAAAGACAAAAAGGCGATTGAACGATTTGGAGCTAATGGGAAAAACGGGGTGATTGTAGTGACGAGAAAAAAACAGTGATCTGCTAAAAATTTGCTGGCTATTGCCGAATTGCAGTAATTTTGCTCCCTTACTAATTGTATATAGCAGAAAACTGTAATTAATTATGGCAAATACCTCCGATATCAGCCGTGGCCTGATTATCAAACTCGATGGAAGCCTTTACAAGATCGTTGAGTTTGGAGAAAACAAGACTGCACGTGCAGCCGCCAAGGTTTGGGCAAAGCTGAAAGGTGTGGACAATAACCGTACGATTGAACAAACCTGGAACAGTGGCGATACCATTTATCCCATTCGTGTAGAACGGAAGAATTTTCAGTTCCTCTACAAAGATGACAGCGGTTATAATTTCATGGACAATGAAACCTTCGAACAAATCGTTGCCCAGGAGAATTTGGTCGATGCTCCCCAGTTCTTAAAAGACGGCCAGGAAGTATCCGTACTTGTAAATACAGAAACCGATACTCCTATGAGCATTGAACTGCCGGATAAAATAGTGCTGAAAGTAACCTACAGCGAACCCGGCATGAAAGGGGATACGGCTACCCGTACCCTGAAGCCTGCAACTGTGGAAACCGGTGCAACCGTAATGGTTCCGCTTTTTGTAAACGAAGGGGAATTGATCCGCGTAAATACCAAAACCGGTGACTACGTGGAGCGTGTAAAAGAGTAAATTTTTAATGAAAGATGTGAGTGCCCCTCTGCGGAGGGGCATTTTCCTTATCTTAGCCGCCTAAATTGATCACCAACTGTAAATTCAGTACAATGGATTTCAAACAAATTCAGGAGTTGATCCGATTGATCAACAAGTCGAACATCGGTGAACTGACGATTGAAGAAAAAGGGTTCAAGGTCACGATTAAGCAAAAACAAGACAACATTCAGCAGGTGGTTGCTGCTCCCATGTATGCTCCGGCTGCACCTGCGGCACAGGCGCCAACTGCTCCTGCTGCTGCTTCTCCGGCTACTACTGCACCCGGTGGCAATGGAGATAAACCTAAATCCGCTGACGCAGTTCCAAGTAATCTGATTACGATTAAAAGTCCCATGATCGGTACGTTCTACCGTCGTCCCTCACCCGATAAACCACTTTTTGTTGAAGTAGGAGATGAAATTAATCCAGGTAAAGTGGTTTGTATTATCGAAGCCATGAAACTCTTCAATGAGATCGAAAGTGAGATAAAAGGTAAGGTAGTAAAGATCCTGGTAGACGATGCGTCTCCGGTTGAATACGACCAGCCTTTATTCCTGGTAGAACCCGCTTAATGCACTAATTCTTTCCGAAGATGTTTAAAAAAGTATTAATCGCTAACCGCGGTGAAATTGCGCTTCGGGTTATTCGTACCTGTCGGGAGATGGGTATAAAAACCATTGCGGTCTATTCCACAGCGGATAAGGATAGTTTACACGTAAAATTTGCCGATGAGGCAGTATGTATCGGTCGCCCTCAAAGCGCTGATTCCTATCTCAATATTCCGCACCTGATGGCGGCGGCAGAAATCACCAATGCGGATGCTATTCACCCCGGATACGGATTCCTCGCCGAGAATGCACGTTTTGCTGAAATCTGCGGTGAACACGGCATAAAATTTATCGGCCCTCAGCCTGACCAGATTCGTTCTATGGGCGATAAAATCACTGCAAAGGAAACCATGATTCGTGCAGGGGTTCCGGTAATTCCCGGTTCAGAAGGGCTTCTTGACAGTTTGGAGGAAGCCTATTCTATTGCCGAAAATATGGGTTACCCGGTCATTCTGAAAGCGACTGCCGGTGGTGGTGGTAAAGGGATGCGGGTAGTTTGGCAGAAGGAAGAAATGGAGCGTGCCTATAATACTGCCAAAGCGGAGGCCCTGGCAGCTTTCAAAAATGATGGCGTTTACATGGAGAAATTCGTGGAAGAGCCCCGTCATATTGAAATCCAGGTTGCGGGAGACCGCTATGGAAAAGTCTGCCACCTGAGTGAAAGAGATTGCTCTATCCAGCGCCGTCACCAGAAATTGGTTGAGGAATCTCCTTCACCTTTCATGACGCCTGAATTACGCCAGGCCATGGGTGATGCCGCTAAAAAAGCTGCTTCCGCTATCAACTATGAAGGCGTTGGTACGATCGAATTCCTGGTAGACAAACACCGGAATTTCTATTTCATGGAGATGAATACCCGTATACAGGTGGAGCACTGTGTAACGGAAGAAGTAATCAATTTTGACCTGATCAAGGAGCAGATAAAGATTGCAATGGGTGAATCCATCAGCGGACGGGATTATGAACCCCAGATGCATGCGATTGAATGCCGGATTAACGCAGAAGATCCCTACAATGATTTTCGTCCAAGTCCGGGTCGGATTACAACACTTCATACCCCTGGTGGTCACGGGGTGCGGGTAGACAGCCATGTCTATGCCGGTTATACGATTCCTCCTTATTATGACTCCATGATCGGGAAACTGATTACGGTTGCGCGTACCCGTGATGAAGCCATCAATACCATGTATCGGGCCTTGAGCGAGTATGTAATCGAAGGTGTAAAAACAACCATTCCCTTCCATTTGCAACTCATGCAGAATGATGATTTCCGCAGCGGAAATTTCACGACGAAGTTTTTGGAGACGTTTAAGATGAAATAAAGTGAAAGGTGAAAAGTGAAAGGTGAAAGACGTCAAAGGGAAATAAGGTGAAAGATATAAATAGCAAGCCGCTCCATAAAGGGGCGGCTTTTTTCACTTCCTTCGTTTCACAAAATTTCACCTTTCACCTTTCACTTCCATATCGCCTGCAACAACAGCTCATTAAAATTCACCAATGAGCCCAGTTTCAAATCGGCGGCGCTCCATTTTGGTTGGTGAAAAACTTCGGGAGCGGGCACTACCACACATTTCATTTTAGCGGCTTTGGCTGCGATAAGGCCGTTGAAGGAATCTTCAAAAACCAGGCATTGCATGGGTTTTACCTGTAATTGCCCGGCACAATGAATAAATACTTCCGGGTGTGGTTTACCATAAGCCAATTCTCCTGCAGAACTAATCTTCTGAATATAGGATCCGATACCGAGTTTTTGAATAACCATTTCGATCATCCGCATGGGTGATGAGGACGCGATCGCGATAGGATACCCTTTTGTACGGAAAAACTCAAGGATCGTTCCAGCACCGGGCATGGGTTCACCCTGCAAACGGATTTTTTCCATAGCAGCTTCTTCTATTGTCGTAATTGCTTTGGGTGCATATTCAGGATCAATTCCAAACTGGTGAAACCAGTAGTCAATCCATTCAGGTGTTCGGAGTCCGGTACTGGTTACATATTGTTCATGTGTAAGCTGAATTCCGAACAGTTTAAGGGTTTCCATGCCAGCCTGCTGCCATAACGGTTCGGAGTCGATCAGCAAGCCATCCATATCAAAAATTACAGCATTTTGAGACATGCGCAAATATACTGTTTGAGCTTTTGATAAAACCGTTATTGTATTGTCAAATCCTTATATTGCAACTGGTTAGCACACCCAATTTCAATGCATGAGTCAATTCATCGACCGATTGAAACAAATCAGACTGGTTCGTAAACTGGTATATGCGATTGTCGGATTCGTATCGTATCCCGGACTGGTATGGTTCAATAAACTCAAAATTTCTGGTACGGAGCATCTGGAGAAATTACCCCGTAACAATGTATTGTTTGTAAGTAATCACCAGACATACTTTGCAGATGTAATCACCTTCCTCCATATTTTTTGTGCCGTAAAATGGGGAAAGCGAAATGAACTGGGTATTCCCTATTACCTGCTCAACCCCTTCACCAATGTGTATTATGTGGCTGCGGAGGAAACTATGAAAGGAAGTTTGATCAGTAAGTTTTTTATGCTGGCAGGCGGACTAACTGTAAAGCGTACCTGGAGACAGGGGGCAACGGAAGTTAGACGGGGACTTGATCCTTCTGATACCCGAAAAATTGAACGGGCGCTTCAGGGCAGCTGGGTGATTACTTTTCCACAGGGAACAACCAAGGCTTTCGCGCCGGGCAGAAAAGGAACCGCATTGATTATTAAAAAAAATCGTCCGATTGTTGTACCGGTAGTTATAAACGGCTTCTGGCGGGCGTTCACCAAAAAAGGGTTGAGCTTCAAAAAGCGGGGATCCCTGCTTACCGTTCGTTTTAAAGAACCGCTGCAAATAGATTATGAAGCGTCCAATGAAGAAATCCTGGAGCAGATCATGGACGCCATTGAACAAAGTAAAAAATTCATGATGAAAGTTCCGCACCTGGCAGAGGCGCTAAAAGAACAGCAGCTTCGCCGGGAAAGCAAAGCTGCTGAACAATCCGGAAATTAAGCTTCGCTGAACAGCGCTTTCAATTCAGTGGCATCTGCCGCCTTCATTTTTCCTCCCAGGATCAGTCGAAGTTGTCTTCTGCGCAGCGCTCCGTCGTACAATTTTTTCTCCTGATCTGTTTCCGGTTCTAAAACAGGCACCGGACGTGGTTTCCGATTGGGGTCCAGTGCAACGAAGGTATAATAAGCTTCATTGCTTTTATAACGGTATTGATGCGTAAGGTCTTCTCCCCAAACACTCAGGTGGATTTCCATAGAGGTGGTAAAAGCACGGGTCACTCTTGCTTCAATATGTACCACATTACCCAGTTTGATTGGTGATTCAAAGGAGATATTATCCACGGAAGCGGTAACCACAGGTGCATTACAATGTTTGCCTGCAGCCAATGCTGCTGCAATATCCATCCAGTACATCAGCCGTCCGCCCATCAGGTTCCCAAATACATTGGTATCGTTGGGTAATACCAGTTCTGTCATGGTTACCTGGCTTTCAGCCGGTTTTTTCTTTTGCATAAGCTAGATTTTATCCGGCCGCAAACTACGCCAGTTTAAGAACTTTACTGCCAGATTTTTAATCAGATCCTGATCTGCTCTAACTGATGCAGGAATGCATCGTCCACATCTGCTCCCAGGCCGGGTGCGTCAGGCAGTTCAACCAGGAATCCGTTATAAGTAATGCCTCCTGTAACGGGATCTGCTTTATGCCCCAGCAGGCAGGTGTCCATATCATAAAATGCGACATTCCGATGAGCCGTTGCAAAATGTGCGCAGGCGGTAACAGCCAGTCGGCTTTCGAGCATACCACCCATCATGCAGGGAATAGTTCGTTCTGCACAGGCGCGATTGATTTCAATTGCTTCCAGCAGTCCGCCACTTTTCGAAAGTTTGATATTCACATACTGACAGGCGTCCGAATCAATCAGGCGAATGGCATCCCGGTGATCAAAAACAGACTCATCTGCCATGATTGGAACGGGAGAAAGGGCTTTTAGTTGCGGGCCCAGGTGATCGTTATAGGCACGCATGGGTTGCTCACAAAACTGGATGTTGTATTGTTGCATCCCGGTGAGCGCCTGCACAGCGCCTTCGAAACTCCAACCCTGGTTGGCATCAATTCGCAATACAACAGCATCACCAACGGCTTCGCGGATCGCTTTCACTCTGGCAATATCGGTAATTGGATCCTTACCCAATTTGATCTTGATAATGCGGACTCCGTTGCTTACATATGCTACGGCTTTTGCTGCCATCGATTCAACCGTATCAATTCCAATAGTAAGATCGGTCTCCATCCGGATTGTTGAGCTTCCTCCGAGAAATCGATACAGCGGTTGATTGGCTGTTTTGGCGGCCAGATCGTAAAGGGCCATGTCAAATGCACTTTTTACGGTTGAGTTGCGTGCAGTAAAGAGATGGAGTTCCTGCATGCGATCTGCAATCGCCAGGGGATCTTTTCCTTTCCAGAGTTTGGCAAAATCCTGTGCCATCACATAACAGGTGGATTGGGTTTCTCCCACAATCATCGGGAAAGCGGAACATTCTCCCACACCATAAATACCTGCATCCGTGTGGACACGAATGAACAGATTCTGTGCAAAATCCATGGTTCCCGTAGCAATCGTAAAAGGCTCCATTGGAATGCTATAGCGATAAATGTCAATATGTGTAATGATCATACGTAAATGAATGACCGAAAATAGAACAAAGCGCTTATTTCAAGAGGTTTTCTGCTTTTTTCCAGAAGTTAAAAAAGGAAGAAAGTTTTCCAGTGTAACCCGGAATTAACCAGGGATAACCATCCTTCTCACCAGGATAATGCCGGGTCAGGGGATGATCGATGGTATGGATCGAAGGGCATTGCTGCAGTTCAGAAAAATCCTGAGGTGATCCGGTTACAATTTGTATATCAGGGATCAGGTCAACGGCAAGTTCCAATATAAAATCCAGTACTTTTTTGCTGACGGGGTACTGGCTGAAATGGTTGGGATCCAATAACAAAATCCGGTTGGCTGATTCTTCTCTTCGCCAATTTGGATTAAGCCAATAGGAGGTATAGATCAGGACAGGCTGATCCGTTCGGATAACTGGAGGTGCCGTATCCGGTAGGGTAGTTTGGAGACTGAAGGGCTGTGCTGCCTGGAGGCTTTGCGGAATTTCCTGGTTGAAAATTTCACCGTAGGAACGATCAAGAAAAGTTCCGGACTGTTTACTATTCAGGTATTGGTTGATGTTTTCCTGGTTCGCAATGTATTTTTTGGAAGAGAACGTTCCGGCTACCCATTGCCAGCTAAGTGTATTGCTGGCAAGGTCACCGTCAAGCAGGTGGTAATACATCCACTTTGAAGGAGCTTTCCAATGTGCATGACCCAGATTGCAGGTTATACCGGCGATGTACATGCGAAGATGATTGTGCAGGTATCCGGATTTGTAGAGATTTTTAATTCCCTCGTCAATCGCATCAATACCCGTTTCAGCATGTGTGAGTGCTTGCGGTATTTCATTATGTGCAACCGGATACTGGGGGTTCCGGATATCTTCCCAGATGCGATCCCCGAATTGCCACCAGCAGCGTTGAAAGAATTCACGCCAGGCGAGCTCCTGCACCAGTTTGTAAGCGTTTTTTAAAGTGTAACCATCTTTTTTAAGAAGCTCCCAAATTTCAGGTAAGGTAATAGCTCCTCTTGAAATATAAGGGGAAAGATAGGTGACGGCTCCGTTCAGGTAGTTTCTGGTTTTTCCATATTGTTGAGGTGATATGGAATGGACCCGCTCCAATATGCTTGGATAATCGGTTGGAAAGTTGAGATCCATCTGGTTAACGTTTGCTGATTTTATTGAGACTGATCGTACGTTGGCGAGAGCATTTGAATCGTTGGACAGCATCCTCCCGTTTCATGATATGTTTGGTTTTTCTGGATTGTACTCTCTTGCGCCAGCGTTTAAAACTGGAAGGGAGCATTTCTCTTCGCATGAGATGGATGGTTTGTTGTTCTGACAAACCGAATTGAAATTCGATGGCCTCAAACGGGGTACGATCTTCCCATGCCATTTCAACAATACGATCTATATCAGAAGTGGTTAGTGTTGTTGATTCCATTGGTCGATTTGATTTAGAAATTTTTCTGCGTGCTGAAGGTGCAAAGCCTGTTTTTCAAGGGCCATTTTATCAAAGGTCTTTACCAGCATTCCCAGTCGTGGATTGCTGAGGAAAAAATCACGGTGTACATGCATGAATCGCCAGAACAATCCATCCCAGGTGGCCTGCCAGGGACCTTTTTTCCAATCGCCCATTTTCAGTAAGTAATTTGATCCGCTTATATAGGGTTTGGTGGTCATTAGTCCGCCATCCGCGAATTGCGTCATTCCGTACACATTTGGTACCATTACCCAATCATAACTATCAATATAAAATTCCATGAACCATTTGTACACGGAATCGGGATCAAATTCGCAGAGCAGAAAAAAATTGCCGAGCACCATGAGTCGTTCAATATGATGGTTATAGGCAGTCTGCTGTAATTTTTTTATCACGTTGTCGATTGGAAGAATACCTGTTTCACCGGTATAGAAACTAGGTGGGATCGGGCGATTGAACCCCCAGTAATTGCGGGTTCTTTGGCGGCTGCCTGCCCGATAATAAATCTGGTGAATGAATTCGCGCCAGCCAATGATTTGACGGATAAAACCTTCCAGTGAGTTTATTGGAATCTGTTGCTGCCCGGCAAAATCGATAGTTTGATCCAGGATTTCCTTGGGAGTCAGCAAACCTGTATTCAGATAGGGGGTTAGTACACTGTGAAAAAGATAGGATTCATTTTCCAGCATGGCGTCTTCATAGGCGCCGAAGTCTGCCAGGCGTTGTTCCAGGAATTGTTGTAACTGATAACGGGCATCCTTATGCGTAACGGCGTATTTAAAATGGTTGGTGGTGCCGGGGTTATCAGGAAAATTGGTTTTGCAATAATTGATTGCTTCATCAATAAAGGTATTGGTTGGGGTAACCGGCAATGCAGGTATTTTGAGACCTTTGGGGATTTTTTCCCGGTTCTCTGCATCAAAGCTCCATTTGCCGCCCAGGGGCTGTTTTTTTTCATCCAGCAGAAAATTCAGTTGTTTGCGATGCCAGATATAAAAATCGGTTTGAAAAAAATTACTGCGTTTGTTGAAATGAAGGTCGGCATCAACAGGTTGCAGTAAAAAGCCGGGGTTTGAATACCAGTGGAGGGTTAGCTCGTTTTTTTGGGCTGTTTTTTTGATGCGTTTTTCCACCCAGTTATCGGCCGGATAGCATAGATGCAAATCGGTTATATTTTGTTTTTTTAAAACTTCGTGCAGGAATCGAATGGCCGATGTTTTTTCATTGGAATTGATATAAAGTGTAGAATATCCCTTCTCTTTTAATTCGCTTTCAAAAGCTTTCATACTGGCCCGATGGAAGAGGATTTTCTGCTGGTGAAATGCGTATTGTTTAAAGAATAATTCTTCTTCAATCAGAACAATCAAACGATCTTTTTGAAGTGCGGGATGCTTTTCAAAAAGGTGATTCGGTAATAGCAGAACAGCTTGCTTTTGCATGCAGGAATAAACAAAAACCAATGCGCTTTGTTGCTAGGTAAAACAGATTCATGGAATCCATAAAAGGGAAATCGATACTATTGGCAGGTGCAACAGGAGGAATTGGGCAGGCAGCAGCCAAAATGCTGGCGGCTTCCGGAGCGAACTTGTTTTTAACGGGTCGTACAGAAAGTAAACTCAAAACACTGGCTGATAGTCTGAACCTGGATCCGCAAAACTGGATGGCAGCGGATCTGACCAAAGAAGCAGAAGCAGATCGGCTGTTTCAGCAATTTACTGCTGTTATGCCTTCCATTGATGTACTCATAAATGCCTCTGGTATTGGTATTATCAAGCCGGCTGATCAGTTGAGTCCGGATGAGTTTATGCATACCCTGCAGTTGAATTTGTTTGCCCCTTTTTTACTGCTCCGGAAATTCCTCCCGGAGTTTAAGGCAAAGAAAAAAGGACTGATCATTCATATTCCTGGAATTCTGGGTAAGGTTCCTATGGCGGGTGCTGCTGCCTACAGTGCATCCAAATATGGATTGGTTGGTATGTTGCAAAGTATAAGAGAAGAGTTGAAGCGCACAGATGTACGGTTTACTAATCTATTTCTGGGTGGTGTGGATTCGCCGTTTTGGGATACCATTGATTTACGCGTTCAGAGAGATAAAATGGTAACGGCGGAAGAGGCGGCCCGAGCGATCTGGTTTCTCTGCCAGCAACCTGCCAGTGGTGTGGTAAGTGAAATGGTGCTCCAGCCTTTCAATCATCAGGCGATCTGAAATTGCCTTATTTTTGCGGCCTCAATGTACCGGCATGGATCCAAAATCCCTACTGTCTTTCGATAATACTGAAAATGCGTTTGCCTATAAAACTGATAAAGCCTTAAAAAAAGCGGCTTTTCTTTTTGGCTCCATGGGGTTTGCCCCGTTGGTAAAATTAGGAACCTGGATTACTCCCTGGGCTATCAAAGCTGGGTTACCGATTAAAGGCCTAATAAGAAACACCTTATTTGAACAGTTTGTAGGCGGTGAAACACTGGAAGAGACCGCAAACGTTGCTAACCTGCTGGGTAAATACCATGTACAGGTGATCCTTGATTATGGTGTGGAAGGAGGTGATTATGGTGAGGCCGGACTGGATCATGCCTGTGAGGAGTTTTTGAAAGTGGTGAATTATGCAGCCACTCAAACTAATGTTCCCTTCATGAGTATCAAGGTGACGGGTTTGGCCAGATTTGGTTTGCTTCAAAAGCTGGATAACGCGGCACAGGCGAAAAGCGGTTTTGAAGGTCGTATTCATACGGAAGTATTAAGTGAATCAGAACAAGCCGAATGGAATCGGGTAGTGGCACGTATGGAACAGATCTGTGATGCCGCGGCCAGACAAAAGGTGGGCGTATTGATTGATGCTGAAGAAAGCTGGATTCAGGATCCTGTAGATGCACTGGTGATACAGATGATGGAAAAGTACAATAAGGGCATGGCAATTGTTTACAATACGATACAGTTGTATCGGCATGATCGGTTGCAGTTTCTGAAAGACAGTTATCAACAGGCGGAGAAAAAGGATTTTATACTCGGAGCCAAGCTGGTACGCGGCGCTTATATGGAGAAAGAGCGAAAACGTGCGGAAGAAATGAGCTATCGTTCGCCTATCCAGCCAAACAAGGAAGCATGTGACCGGGATTATAACTGGGCGGTTGAGTTTTGCATTGAGCACCTGGAGCGGATAGCAACTATTGTTGCCTCGCACAATGAATACAGTAATCTCCATGCAGTTCAGTTGCTCGATCAAAAAGGACTTTCACACAATCATCCGCATATCCATTTTTCCCAGTTGTACGGCATGAGTGATCATATCACTTTTAACCTTGCAAAAGCAGGTTGTCCGGTTAGTAAATACCTGCCATTCGGTCCTATTGGTGATGTTATTCCATACCTGATGCGGCGCGCGCAGGAGAATAGTTCAGTAGCCGGACAAACCGGCAGAGAATTAAGCCTGATCCGAAAAGAATTAAAGCGCAGGTCAAAAGGTTAAAATCATTTTACAACACGGGTAGTTATCCACTTTTTTTTGCTTTGGTATCATAGTTGTTGCGTAGAAAGCAGCATGGGTTGACTTCTACGCAAAACTACTTTCTATGATTCAGTTATTGGCCGTTACTACCTACGAGGTAGGACGTTACGCGCAGGTAGTAGTGATCTGCAGCATTCCCGTGATTGTACTCACTGTTTTTGGGGTTCTGTGGTTGCATTATCGCCGAAAGAGAAAACTGGATCCACAGGAAGCGCAACTTCGCGAAACCATTTCACAAAAAATAAAAATCCAGGCTATGGAACAGGAGTTCAAGCAAACAGAAACGGATGTCCGCTTTTTGCAGGACATGCTGCAGGAAAAACAATTGCAAATTGAATTTTTACAAAATCAGCTCTCGCAGCGGATTCGTAGTTACCATGATGTGGAAGCCCGCGAGGAGCAGATCCGCCAGGAATTGCAATACAAGGAAAATGCACTTCAGGAATTAAGGCAGACAGTTCAGGTTAAAGAAGGCGAATTGCATGGATTGCAAGATCGTTTGCAGCAACAGGCCCGTTTTCTTTCCGGCTTGCAGGAGCAACTTATGCAGGGACTGGAACGACTTCAGGTACAGCCACAGCGGGAAACGCCTGCTCCTTTGGTGGCGGTAGGTTAGTTTACCCTTCGGGTACCCGGCGGGTGGTTTATTGTAGGAGGGCGACGATTTCTTCCAGGAAGTGGCGGTCGGTTTCGTTGAACTGATCTAATTCGGAACTGTCTACATCCAGCACCCCGATAACTTCTCCGTTACGTAACAGGGGAACCACGATTTCAGACCTGGATAAACTGCTACAGGCAATATGTCCGGGGAATTTCTCAACATCGGGTACAATGAGTGTGCGTGCTTCTTTCCAGCTCGTACCGCAAACACCACGACCCAATTGGATCCTGGTGCAGGCAACGGGTCCCTGGAAAGGTCCGAGTACCAGTTGTCCGTTTTTCACCAGGTAAAAACCGACCCAAAGCCAGCCGAACTGCTCTTTCAGGGCGGCGGCTATATTGGCGAGGTTGGCAATTTCATCCGTTTCGCCATCCAGTAAACCTTTAATCTGTGGAATCAGGGAACGGTACTGTTCTTCTTTGGTGCCTTTTAAAATCTGTAAGTCTTCAGCCATAGTGCAAAATTAATCATTTTGTATCCACAAGTTTCCCACTGATTCTCTCACCCGTCCGGTGGCACCCGTCCGGTGCCACCGGACGGGTGAATTAATCTGTAACTTGCAAGCATGCAACAGTATCATCAGTTATTGCAACATATCCTGGAGAATGGGGTGGAGAAATCGGATCGTACGGGAACAGGCACCATCAGTTGTTTTGGTTACCAAATGCGGTTTGACTTATCACAGGGGTTTCCGCTTGTTACCACTAAGAAAGTTCATTTGAAAAGTATTATTTACGAACTGCTCTGGTTTTTGCAGGGTTCTACTAATATCGCTTACCTGAAAGAAAATGGAGTGAGTATCTGGGATGAATGGGCAGATGAAAATGGGGAACTGGGACCGGTTTATGGAAAACAATGGCGTTCCTGGGAAGGGAAGGATGGAAAAACTGTAGACCAAATCAGCGATCTGGTAAAACAACTAAAAACCAATCCGGATAGCCGCCGGTTGATTGTCAGCGCCTGGAATGTGGCCGATCTGCCTGAAATGGCGCTGATGCCTTGTCATACACTCTTTCAGTTTTACGTAGCAAATGGTAAACTCAGTTGCCAGTTATACCAGCGATCGGCTGATGTGTTTTTGGGTGTACCTTTTAACATTGCCTCCTATGCCTTATTAACACTCATGTTGGCACAGGTATGTGACCTTGAGCCAGGCGATTTCATTCACAGTTTTGGAGATGTACATATCTACAGCAATCATCTCGAACAGGTGAAACTGCAATTAAGCAGAACACCATTCCCATTACCACAATTAAATTTGAACCCGGAAGTGAAAGATATATTTGGATTCAGGTATGAGGATTTTGAACTGGTGGGGTATCAAAGTCATCCGGGAATAAAGGCGCCGGTAGCTGTATGAAGACGTGAGAAGTAAAAGACGAGTTTATGAAAATAAGTTTAGTGGTGGCGGTAAGTGAAAACCAGGTGATTGGTAAGGATAATCAGCTCTTGTGGAGACTGCCCAATGATCTAAAGTTTTTCAAAAATACTACCTGGGCGATGCCGGTTATAATGGGCAGAAAAACCTTTGAGAGCCTGGGTAAACCTCTTACCGGAAGAACTAATATCGTACTGACTACCCGTAACAAATGGGAAGCGGAGGGCGTGATTGTGGTACACGACTGGACAACTGCGCTTACTGCTGCCCGTGAGACAGATGCAAAGGAAGTTTTTGTGATTGGTGGAGGAGACATCTATCAGCAGAGCCTTGCCTTCTGTCACCGGGTTTACCAAACCCGTGTACATACTAGCATTCAAGGCGATACTTATTTCCCGGAATTACCTGCAGCGGAATGGGAACTGCATTCCCGGCTGGATTTTTCTGCTGATGCCAAACACGCTTATCCCTACAGTTTTGAAATCTGGGATCGCATAGGAAATGATCCGAATGAAGCATAAGCCTTACAGTTCAGTTGAATTAGGAGTAAAATATCTGCAATACTGGATAAATGCGGGTAATGGGAAAGGGCATGGTATTCATTCTCCTTTTGTATTTGCCCTGATCCGGGATGTACTAAATGATCATGGTGAATATTATTCCTACTCATCTATTGAAAAACTGAGACTGCAACTGGAGCAGACCCATGAACGGATCGAACTGGTAGACCTTGGTGCAGGGGGGAAAGGTGTTCGCCAGGAACGCATTTCCTCCATAACCAAACGCACATCCAAATCGCAAAAACTGGGAAGGCTGCTTTTTCGCTTGTCTAATTATTTTCAACCTGCCACCATTGTTGAATTAGGTACTTCAATGGGCTTGTCGGCGGCTTATCTCTATGCAGGAAATACGAAATCGGAAGTATATACCTTGGAAGGAGCACCAGCGGTAGCTGAACAGGCCAAAAAAAATTTCAAGCAGCTAGGTTACTCCGGTATAAGTACCATTACCGGAAATTTCGACGAAAGGCTTGAGCCTCTATTAGCGAAACTTGAAAAAGTTGACCTGGTTTACATCGATGGCAATCACCGCTATGGTCCTACACTGCGTTATTTTGAACAGCTTTTGCAGAAATGTCAATCCGGCAGCGTGCTTATATTTGATGATATTCACTGGAGTGAAGAAATGGAAGCAGCCTGGAAAGCAATTCAGCAACATCCTGAAGTGCGCTGCACAGTTGATCTTTTTTTCATCGGGCTGGTGTTTTTTTCAGATTCTTTTAAAAGTCCACAGCATTTTACCATTCGCTTTTGAATTAATTGCGGTAACGTTCTTAAGTATCCGTAATAAAACTTACATTCAGGTAGAAAAATCGCTCCCCTTATGACCATTGGCGTATTGAAAGAGCCCGCTTCAGAAGCCAGGGTCTCCATTTTACCGGAGGCTGTAATTGCCTTAATAAAAGCAGGTCACCAGGTATGGGTGGAACAAGGTGCAGGAGAACTCGCTTTTGCTTCGGACGGGCAATTCGAAAAAGCAGGTGCGGAAGTACTAACCCGCGGAAAAATCTGGCAGGCGGATTGCATTTTATGCATTCAGCATCCGGAAGCCATGCCAATGGAGCAACTTAGTCAAAAGATTCTGATCGGAATCTTCCAGCCATTGTACCATAAAGCATTGATGGATCAATGGGCTAAAGCAGGTATTACCTGTTTTAGCCTGGATATGCTGCCCCGTACAACCCGAGCGCAATCCATGGACGTTTTGAGTTCGCAGGCCAACATTGCAGGATACAAAGCTGTATTATTAGCTGCGGCTACCTATCCCCGTTATTTTCCCTTATTTATGACAGCAGCCGGAAGTATTGCGCCGGCAAAAGTATTGGTGCTGGGAGCCGGCGTTGCTGGTTTACAGTCGATCGCAACCGCACGCAGATTAGGGGCAGTTGTTGAAGTATTTGATACTCGTCCGGCTGTAAAAGAAGAAGTTAAAAGCCTGGGTGGAAAATTCATTGAAGTGGAAGGTGCGGCAGATCCCAGTCAGGCTGGTGGCTATGCAGTTGAACAATCGGAAGAATTTAAACAGCGACAGCAACAGAAAATTGCTGAAAGCATCGCCAAAGCAGATATTGTTATCACTACGGCGCAGATACCTGGAAAAGCCGCTCCTGTACTGGTTACAGACTACATGTTGGACGCGATGCGGGATGGATCAGTAATCATTGACCTGGCAGCTGCAACCGGGGGTAACACCACTAAAACAGAAAATAATAAAACGATTCGATACAAAGGTGTAACCATTATCGGCAATTCCAAACTGGCGGCCACGCTTCCTTCAGATGCGAGTAAATTGTATGGCAAAAATATCCAGCAATTTCTGACACTGATAACAGGAGAAGCCGGCGTGGTAAAATTGAACTGGGAAGATGACCTGGTAAAAGGAGCCTGTATCACTCATGATCATACGCTGGTACATGAACGTGTAAAAGCGTTATAAACTATTCTATATGGAAACACTGCTGGAAAAAATTGCCTTGCACCAGGATTATATCTATATCGTGGTACTGATGATCTTCCTGGGAATAGAGGTGATCGGCCGCGTGCCCAGTGTATTACATACTCCTTTAATGAGTGGAGCCAACGCCATTCACGGGGTAGTAATCATTGGAGCTATCATCGTCATGGGGAAAGCAGATCCCTCTAACTACCTGGCTTTGAGTCTTGGTTTCCTAGCGGTGATATTGGGAACACTCAATGTAGTTGGAGGATTTGTGGTAACGGATCGTATGCTTGAAATGTTCCGGCACAAACAAAAATGAATTAGTAAGATTAGCCTATGTTGCTCACCGTTATATACCTGCTTGCTTCCATAAGTTTTATCCTGGGATTAAAGATGTTGTCGAACCCTGCATCCGCCAGGAAGGGCAACCTGATTGCGGCAGCTGGAATGGGTCTGGCAATCCTTGGAACCATTTTTCTTTACGAGGAATCAGATGGAACAAAACTTGGCAACTATGGATGGATTTTTGGCGGATTGATCATCGGAACAATAATTGGCACACTGGCGGCTAAAAAAGTTAAGATGACTGCCATGCCCGAGATGGTCAGTTTATTTAATGGGATGGGAGGTGCCTGTGCGGCGCTTATCTCTATAACTGAATTCAATCACCTGGCAGAAACCCTGCACCAGCCGCATGATGTTCAACTTGGAGAGATATTTCCGGCAAGTGCAGCCTACAGTGCCTGGGTAGGAAAATCAATTGTGATTTTAGCGGGATTGATTATCGGATCTGTATCATTTTCCGGCAGTGTAATTGCCTGGGGTAAACTGAATGGAAAGATTCACGATTTCGCATTCAAAGGACAGCATCTTATTAATGGCCTATTGTTCCTAGTACTATTGGGGTTGGCAGGCTGGATCGCGGGGGTTTATGAAAATGCGAATACAACGGTATTCTATGTATTGTTGATTTTGTCCTTGATATACGGTGTGTTTTTTGTGTTACCGATTGGTGGAGCGGATATGCCGGTTGTAATTTCTTTGCTGAATTCTTTTACCGGAGTAGCCGCCGCCTGTGGTGGATTTTTGTATAACAACAAAGCGATGTTAACAGGGGGAATCCTGGTTGGAGCAGCAGGTACCTTGTTGACAATTCTGATGTGTAAAGCGATGAACCGCTCGCTGCTTAATGTGCTCATCGGATCCTTCGGTGGTCATGCTGCAGATGTTGCAGCTACCAGGGCACAAGGCAATTATAAAGAAATCACGCTGTCTGATACTGCCATTCTATTGACCTATGCGCACAAAGTGATGATTGTTCCAGGTTATGGACTTGCAGTAGCACAGGCGCAACATGCTTGTCACGAGTTGGAAAAACTGCTGACGGAAAAAGGCGTAGAAGTGAAATATGCCATTCATCCGGTTGCGGGCAGGATGCCCGGACATATGAATGTGTTATTGGCGGAAGCCGATGTAGATTACGATCAGTTACTGGAGATGGAAGCTGCCAATGAACAATTTTCCACTACAGACGTAGTGCTGGTTTTGGGAGCGAATGATGTGGTGAATCCTGCCGCCAAAACAGATCCGGCATCGCCTATATATGGTATGCCCATATTGGAAGTGGAACTGGCAAAAAATTGTATTGTGAACAAGCGTAGTATGAAGCCGGGTTATGCAGGAATCGAAAATGAGCTTTTCTTTCAACCCAAGACCTCCATGTTGTTTGGGGATGCAAAAAAAGTACTCGAAGCGATCAGTACGGAAATAAAAAATCTCTAAGTCGTAGTTTTACAAAAAAAAGATTGACAATTCCTCCTGATTTTATTCGCCATATGACTGGTGCTCCGGGCTGGCAGGAAGCAGCTTATTGCAGGGTGCTGGAAACCGGTGAGCAGGTTCAAAGCATACGGCTCAATCCCCACAAATGGACAGATCCTCAGTCGCTTTCCTTTCCCGTGGAAGCTGCTATACCCTGGACTCAAACTGGTTATTACCTTCCTGAGCGGCCAAAATACACCTTAGATCCGCTTTTACATGCAGGCGCCTATTATGTGCAGGAAGCCAGTAGTATGTTCCTGGAACAGGCGGTAAAACAATTACTGCCGGATCGTGGAGGAATTCGGGTGCTGGATCTTTGTGCTGCACCGGGTGGTAAATCAACACACCTTCTTTCCTTGTTACCGGAAGATGCCGTGCTGGTAAGCAATGAAGTGATTAAATCAAGGGTAACTATCCTGGAAGAAAACCTGGTGAAATGGGGAAACAGCAATCAATTAATTACTAATAATGATCCTCGTGATTTTACTGAATTGGGCGGATTGTTTGACCTGATTGTAATTGATGCGCCCTGCAGCGGGAGCGGCCTGTTTCGAAGAGATCCCAAAGCAATGGCAGAATGGTCGGAATCGGCAGTTGAGCTATGTAGTCAGCGACAAAAGCGCATACTCACGGATATCTGGCCCTGCCTTAAAGAGGGAGGCCTGCTCATTTATTCAACCTGCTCTTATTCGCTTCAGGAAGACGAAGCAATAGCCGACTGGCTGTTAATGAAGGTTGAAGCTGAATCAGAACCGCTGCAGGTTGATCCTGCCTGGAATATTGTAGAAACTAAATCAGCACAAAAAGCTGCCTATGGGTATCGTTTTTATCCGGACCAGGTGAGAGGGGAGGGTTTTTTTCTGACCGCTTTTCGCAAGCGTGAAGCCGCTGGTACTATTGCTGTGAGAAAAGGAAAGAACAAACTGGAGAAGGTGAGTAAACAGCAGATTGCAGATATTTCAGCATGGTTGAAGCCGGGACTTAGCCAGTTTTATATGGTCCGGGAGAATATGGTAGGGATGCCTGTACAGGTTGACACATTATTAGCAGAGATTGGCTCTCTGTATGTTCGGAGAGCAGGTGTAACACTAGGAAAATGGGCCGACAGGAAATTAATCCCGGATCATGCCCTGGCATTGAGTAATGAAGTACATGAGGTTGTTAACCGGATCGAATTATCAGCAGATCAGGCACTGCAGTATTTGCGAAAAGAAGAAATTCATGTGCCAGGCTCAGCATCTGGCTGGAACCTTGCTTGTTATAGTGGACTTGCGCTTGGCTGGTTAAAGGTGATGCCAAACCGGTCCAATAATTATTATCCTAAGGAGTGGCGAATTCTGATGCAATCCGGCAGGTAAATGCCTGTTAACCTGCTTTTGGCAGCTATTTTGCGGAGAAAGCACCATATTTGCACCAACACTAAAATTCATCGTCCTGATGCAACAAAAGCCGATACTCTGGATATTATTTTTATGTCTGTCATTAAGCAGCTTTGCCCAGTCAAAATTGGAGGTGAAAGGCAAATCCCCTGATTTGTTTCTTGAGCATAAAGTAGTTGCCAAAGAAACCTGGTACAGTGTTGGAAGGTTGTACAATTTGCATCCAAAGGAAATTGCTCCATTCAACAGTACTGATTTAAATACCGGCCTGAAGATTGGTCAGCTATTAAAAATCCCCCTGGTTGCCGGAAATTTTTCCCAGGATGAACGAAAAGAATCGGATGAAGTGTTGGTGCCGGTGTATCATCAGGTAGCAGAAGGAGAGTGGATGTACCGGGTAAGTGTGAATCACAATAAAGTGGCACTTGACAAGCTGGAGAAATGGAATGGTATCACAAGGGACCAGATCCGGTCTGGTATGCAATTGATTGTCGGCTTTTTGAAAGTTAAGCGGGAACTGTCCGCATTGGCACAGCAAGCGGTACAAAGCACAGCAGGCAAACAACCTAAAGTGGAGAACCAACCGAAAGCGCCAATTGAGCCTCCAAAAGAAGAAAAGCAGGTAATTGCAACCACGCAGACGCCAAAATCTACAACTGAGAAACCTGCTCCCGTGCCAGTACTGAAACAGCAGGAACCTGTAGCTATATCCGGATCAGTTGATTACAACGGCGGTTTTTTTCGTTCCCAGTTTCGGAATGGTTCCAAATCAGCAAATGGTCAGGCTACCATTTTCCGTAGCACCAGTGGATGGAAAGATGGGAAATATTATGCATTAATGGATAATGTGGCTGTTGGTACAATTGTTAAAATCCGTCATACCGGTTCTAACAAGGTAGTATATGCGAAAGTATTGGGACAATTATCTGATATTAAAGAAAATACCGGACTTGCCATACGAATCAGCAATGCGGCAGCTGCTGAATTGGGAGCAGGAAATGGTGAGGCCCGGTTTTCTGTAGAAGTACAATACTAATAAAAGAGGCTCCTATAACGGAGCCTCTTCATTTGTCCAGATAACCGAGAAATTTATTTTAATTCGAGACGAATCGTATCAACGATTGTTGTTTGTCCGAGTGTAACCGTAATATCTTTCTGTGCTGTATTAAAACTATCGGGAGCAGGATAATAATGCAGGGAATAATTACCTGCTGGTATGTCTGAAAACTGGTAATTTCCTTGATTCGTAGCAGTAGTTGAAACCGTATCTGAACCCTGGAGGGCAAAAACGGTTGTTAGCACAGAATCAGGAGCAACAAACCCTTTAACTATTCCACCTGAAGGAGCAAAGGATAAAACGCGGATAACCGGTTTGAGAATATACTTGCCACTATTACCGGCGGGTACAATGGATTTTGCAGCATCAAAATCTAAAACCAGCCTGTATAATACACCACCACTAAGTTCAGAATTTACTAGAACTTTTAATCCCGATTGCTGTGCACTAGGTGTACTCAGCATTTCTTGTTGTCCGTCCGTTGTTATAACATAATTGTTCTCTCCAAGAATCAAACGAAGCTGGTTCATTTTGCCGGAAGGGATACTTGCGTTAGCAAGCAGGGTATCTCTGCCGTTGGTAAGTTCCAACAGGTTGTAAACACCTGGATAGGTACCGGTTAAGGTGGTCCAGCCTGTGGAATCTGAACCCATATTAATTTGAATCTCTTTAATATCTACCCAAACCTCTTTGATATTGGGATTGGGAGCATCTGTGAGTCTGATTTCGATGCGGGCATCATTTGGATTGGCATCATCCTGTTGGCTGCAAGCCACCAATAAAAAGGTAAGGCCTGTTCCCAGAAGAAGGGAGTGTATTACGCTAGTTTTCATAAGTAACAATATTTTATTGTTGTAAATGCTATTTCCAAAACTGTTCCAAACTAAATAAATGTGAATAAGTTAAGAGGTATATTTGTTAAAGCTGGTTAACACATTCTGAAAAATTGCTGTATGAAAAAAGCACTTCTGGTATTGTTCGTATTACCGTTAGGGTTACTGGCACAGCCTACACAGAAACCTGTATTACATGGAAAAAACTGGATGGCAATTACTGGCAAGCCCTTGGCGGCCACAGCTGGTGCCTCGGTATTTCAAAAAGGTGGTAATGCAGTAGATGCTGCCTGTGCTATGCTGGCGGCAACCTGTACCATGTGGGATGTATTGAGTTGGGGTGGTGAAACGCAGGCGTTGATCTATCATCCCAAACTCAAAAAAGTGATTGGAATAAATGCATTGGGAGTAGCACCAACCGGTGCAACTCCTGAGTTTTTCAAATCAAAAGGGTATGATTTTCCTCCTGAGTATGGTCCGTTGGCAGCGGTTACTCCCGGTACACCTGGTGGGCTATGTACCATACTCGCAGAATATGGAACGATGAGCCTGGCAGAAGTGCTGGCACCGGCCATGGAACTTGCGGCAGGATACCCTATTGAGGCACAAACAGCGAACAGTATGGAGCGGGAGAAAAAAAGAATTAAGGAATGGCCATATTCTGCAAAAGTATTTCTACCGCATAAAGGGCAGGAGCGGGAAGCACCGGAAGCAGGTGAAATCTTTGTGCAAGCCGATTTATTAAAGACGCTTCAAAAAATGGTGGAAGCAGAAAAGGCGGCACTCAAAAAGGGTAAAAGCAGAAAAGAAGCTATTTATGCCGCATATGATCGTTTTTATAAAGGGGATATTGCGGAAGAGTTTGTAAGAGGCTGCCAGGAACAAGGTGGACTCATAACCAAACAAGATTTGTCAAATTGGAAAGTACTAATAGAGGAACCATTGCAGGTAAATTATAAGGGTTTAGAGGTGTACAAATTGTCGCAATGGACCCAGGGCCCGATGTTGTTGCAGAGTTTGCAATTACTGAAACAGGTTGACCTGAAATCAATGGGCTATAATTCTGCTCGCTATATACATACAGTCTATCAGGCATTGAATCTTTCTTTTGCGGATCGCGATTTTTACTATGGTGATCCCTATTTTCCGCCAGCTGAGCCAATTAAAGGTTTGTTATCTGAGTCCTATGCGAAGGAACGATTGAAGTTTTTGCTTACTGAGAAAAATGATCCTGCAATTGTTCCAGGTGATCCCTACCCGCACCAGGGTGAAGTGAATCCATTTAAAAAAGAATTGGATAAATGGACCGGATTTACAGGAACAGAAGTAGTTTCCGCGCCGGATCGCGAATACCTCGACCAGGTTTGGAGGGGCACCACCAGTGTGGAGGCAGCAGATAAAGAAGGATGGGTAGTATCGATTACACCCAGTGGTGGATGGATACCTGCCTGTATTGCTGGCGAAACCGGTGTTGGTATGAGTCAGCGGATGCAAAGTTTTGTTTGTGATGCATCACTGAATCCATTTAATGTGGTCGCACCAGGAAAGCGCCCGAGAGTAACGCTCACACCTACACTTGCATTGAAAGATGGAAAGCCATTTTTATCTTTTGCAGTACAAGGTGGGGATACCCAGGATCAGAACCTCTTGCAGTTTTTTCTTAACATGGTGGAGTTTGGCATGAATGTGCAGGAAGCAGCGGAAGCTCCGAATTTCAATACCTATCAATATTGGTTGTCTTTGGGAGGTAAGGATCGGAAGCCGAAGCCTGGACATTTATTGTTGCATAACAGCACGCCTGATTGGATACGAAAAGAATTAAGAGATAAGGGGTATATCCTGCGTTTTGAACCAAGAACCTCCGGACCCATAAATGCAATCTGGTTTGATTGGAAACACGGGAGCTTTTGGGGTGGTTCCAGTAATCACGGCGAAGATTATGGAATCGGCTGGTGATGGGCTCGTACGGCTTTATGACCGGGTTCATAAATCAACCGGATGAAAGAACTGAACCGTACATTTTCTCGTTGTATAGGTATCCCTGTTACAATTCCGGCCATGAAGTTATCGGAGATGCCTACCCGCATTTGTGGTCGGATAGTCATATCAAAATCATTTTTACGGAATGTTTTGTTGAATTCGAGTCCGATAAAATTTCGGGTACCGCTGATCATGTAATGAAAGTTGCTATTCAGTTGCCAGTGTGTTTCAGTGGAATGATGCTGTGGTTTGTGAATAACCGGTCCTGTATAAATGAGGGTGTGGTAATTGCTACCCCAGCGTTTTGCTGCTATAAAAAATGGATTAAAAACATTTCCCTCAAGTAGATTGCTTTTACTATAATGTTTAAAGGAAGGGAGTTCGAACTCATGAATGTATCCAAGTGCTAGCGAGGTATTTGCCTGATCAGATACGAGTAATGTGTATTGAGTTGCCAGTTTTAAACTGTTAAGGCGGCTTTGCGGAATTGAATTGCGATCATTTCCATTTGCCGGATAAAAAAAGCTGAAAGGCAGTTCCACTTCAAAGCCCAGGCGGTCGACGGGGGCAAATTCGTATTCTATCAATGCTGTATAAGAATCGTATTTATTGTTGTCTGTGATACCCAGACCCAAATTCCATTCCTTTTCTCCTCTACGGGCACCGAGATCGCGAATAAGGTCAATAAAGAGAGGTTCTGCATGCAACACTTTGGGCTTTTGTCTTGGGGATTCCACTTCGGAAATATAAACGCTATCCAGTATGTTTTTCAGTATTTTAACAGAATCGGATTCTGATTGGGCGAATAGTTGGTAAGGCAGGTTCAGGGACAACAACAATACGGTCAGGAGTCTCATCCCGCAAATCTATTCTGCCATTTTTTGAAATTCTTTAAAGAACTTGTAAAATGCAACGTTCTAATCATATTCTAATTTGCCAAAACCCATCCCGCACGTATTGCGTAAAGAACTAAACCAACCCTGCTTTTGACCTGAAGTTTTTCAAATAGGGCTTCCCTGTAGCCGTCGATGGTGCGCTCACTTAACTTCATGGTAAGAGCAATTTCCTTGTATGTCATTTCAGAGGCAGCATGGCGGATGAATTCCATTTCGCGCTCAGTTAACCGGACGCCAGGCTCTGTCGCTTTTTCTTCCTTATGAATGGTATGGACGAGCTTGCCTGTTACAAAATCGGAATAATAAAAACCTTTAGTAAAAATTTCATGCAGGGCTCTGTGCAATTCAGTTTGTGTACAGTCTTTCAGTAAATATCCTCTGCAGCCTGCCCGGATCATCTGTATTACAGATGCTTCATCATCGTTCATACTAAGCGCCAGCAGTTTAATGTCGGGAAAACGAACGTTGATTTCACGAGCTGTTTCTACCCCATTTAATACTGGCATATTGATATCCAGGATACATATATCCGGTAAGGCTTCGGATTTTTCTAAAGCTTCAAGCAATAATTTTCCATTGTTTGCAAGGAGAATAACATTGAATTCCGGGCTGTCATTAATCAGGTAGGAAAGCGATTCTGCGATAAGCCGATGATCATCAGCAATTGCAACTGTATGTTTGGTTGTATTAGGAGGTTGCATGTGGAGCTTGTTTGGGTAAAACAATATTGATACGGGTTCCTTTTGAAGGCTCTGAACTTATTTGTAAAGTTGCACCAATCAATTGGGCTCTTTTCTGAAGGTTTCTCATTCCGGAGCCGGCATCATTTATCGACATATTTACAAGTTGCTCAGGATTAAATCCTTTGCCATTGTCGGTTATATTCAGAATAAATGCAGATTCTGTGTATTTCATTTGAATATGGATTTCGGAAGCATCTGCGTGTTTCAGAATATTATTCAGGATCTCCTGAATCATTCGATACAAAATGATTTCTTTTTTTGCGTCGATTAAAAAATCATCGCCTTCTGTTTCGAACTTGCAGTCAATAAGGGCTGTTTGTGAAATACGATCCAGTTCGAATTTGATGGACTCCCTTAGTCCATAACTGGCCAACATGTCAGAGTTCAGACCTTTGGAAAGCATACGGATATACTTAATAACATCGGCAAGGATCAGGTTTGTATCACGTATACGGTTAACCGAAGGGTGTATTTCCAGTTCTTTTTCAAGAATATTCAAATTGATTCGTGATACACTAAGCAATTGTCCCATATTATCATGGATTTCCTGGCTGATATCCCGCAAAGTCTGATCCCTGCTTTCTATCTGGGTCGTAAGCACTTCCTTTTCATAGTTTTCCTTCATTTGTTCCTGTTCATGTTGAAGGCGAATTCTGCGTTTCTGGCTCGAAAGGATAAAGTACACCACGAATGCACTAAGCGTCAGCATAATGACAACGGCGGCCGCCATCGTTAGGATAATTTCTATCTGACTGGCGTTCATGGTAACAACTTATTCTGGCGATGCTTCTTTTTGCAAGCTGAAATTGAGAACAAATGAACCGTAATATAACCATTCCGATACAATGAGAACATATGTTACCATTTTCTGACCGTCAGCACCAAGAAAATTATGCAATCCAAGAGTAAGAAAGGAGCTTATAGAATGAAGGAGGATGCCTATTGCGATCCAAAAACTATGTTGGTAAATGGTTTCATTCCAGCTGTACTTATCAAACAACCGGGCGACATAAAATAAGACAGCCAGTATGTGCAGCAGGCAGGTGAGACTGATGATAACTGTGTTCAGCGAATCTTCCGGTGGTTGGAGGTACCTGGCATTGAAGTAGGCGGCTATCCATACAAAAATGATGGATAGCCGGAAACTTCTTTTCATCCTACCCAGATGGGGTGCAAGGGCAAGGGTTATTAGGGAATAAAACAGGGGGCGAAAAACGTGATAATAAACAAAATTATGGTTGTAGTATTGGGCCATCAGCCATTCCAGCAGTTCTCCAGCCCCTGCTACAAGAAGGATTAGTAAAAATTCATAATTGGTTCGGGTAAGCTTCTTTTCTCTTGCAAATCCAATGCTAATTCCGAAAACAATAATAGAAAGTTTTATGAGTGTTGTGATCCAATAATTCATTCTAAATACCTGATTAAGGGTTTTTGCCGCAAACGGTAGGGCAGGGATAATAAACTAAATAGATGACATTTTCTGTGCCGTCTGATTTCTTTTCCGTATCCGTAGGTTTGGTACTGGTTGCAAATAATATGAATACTGGGCTGGTATAATCCGGATGTTTGCCATAGTTAACAGCAATTCCTTCAATTCCTGCGGCTTTTCGAATTTCATCAATTACGGAAACTGGCAGATACATGCCATTACGGAAGGCTGCCTTAAAATGTTGATCGGCCTGGTATGCACGTTCATACTCGGAGGCTTGCGCGGCTGTGATTTTTATCGCGATAAATTTCTCATCGGTTGGAATGGTAAAGGGCTTGCCTGTTTTGCACGCAGCCATTCCAATTAAACAGAATAGAATAATTATAACCTGTTTCATGATTGAAAAATTATTAGTTTAAAAATAGATATAAAAATGCCAGGGTTGATACAGATATTTCCCCGGCATTTGGAAGTAAGCACAGTTATTTCAATAATCATTTCCGTTCATGTCTTTGTCCTGTTGTTTTTTCTGCATAAGTACAATAAACATGGTAATTAGAGTAAGCGCTGCAAGAATCAGCATCAACCAGGGGATAGTATGAACAGAAAGATCAAGTAATCGTTTCATGCCGTTTATTGATGTTTTGCCGGTAAGGCTGTGGCGTCTGAGACAACCACAACCATGACCGACCGAACCTGTTTAGAATTCAAAACTAGGGGTGGGGAAGGTGTTGGCCAATGGGAGAATACACATTGAGAGGGGGCATTTTCCCCGTAAAAAAAATAACCTGCCACTGGCAGGTTATAAATAAAGTTGGTTTCAGGGAAGATAAGGTAATGGTTTACTGGTAGTTGATCAAGTGTCATCCCTGAAGCAAATATAGTTCCCGGATTACCCCCTTTCACCCGTTTTATCACGAAGGAAAGGGGGGTATTTTTCCCGGTGTTTATTTAACGATTACAACTTTTTTCTGTAGCCTGTTCCCTTTGTCATCTTGAATTACAAGGTAATAAGAGCCCGGATTCCAGGTCCTTGAATCAATTTGAATGATTTGGCCAGCTTGGTAGTTTGCTATTTGTCGGGTTACTAGTTTTCCGAGGTTGTCAACCACTTCCAGGCTGAGTTTACCAGATCCGAACTCATTTCCTATTACTACATTAATCCATTGATTAGCAGGATTTGGATATATTTTTGTTCCCTGGGCAATAAGGTTTGACGCTGACTCAATTGGGGCAGCTGTCATTGCCTGTTGATTTTGGTTCCCGTTTGGTGTTATTAAAGCCGGATAATAGATGGTTGAATTCTGGTTATCAAAAGTCGCTTTTGCCCATAAATTATTGGAGCTTCTAAACAGGTATGTATATGCAAGGGACCAAGTTTGTCCATTGTCTTTTGAGAACTCAAGACGTAAAATATCCCCCTGTCTTCTTATTCGGATAAAATCACCCGTGGTTACGGTAGCATCAGTTAGCCTATATAGGAACCAGCCTGGAAAATCACCTGCATATAATCGATTATTGGCAACGCCCATCCAAATTTGTCCGGGTGTATATACATGTTGAAGTGTATCATCCGTATCAAGTGCAATGAAGGCACCGGATGATTGATTGCCGACTGTTACCTGTAGACTGAAGTCTCCGGATATAACCTGGGTACCAGATACTGCTGTTGAATTCGGAGAAGCCCCACCTCTCCAAACATTTGCCAGCGACTGGGTAGCACCTCCACCAAAACGATTGTAGTTAACCATGGTAACTACTGGCGGTAATACATTAATCACAATGTCATCGCTGGTAACCGCATTATTATCATCCGTAACAAGGAACCGATAGGTATAGGTGCCGGGTTGAAGATTGGTTATAATAACAGTATTCTGGGTGCTGTCGGAAATATTACCACCAGCAGGCCCATTTATTTTTCTCCAGACTTTTGAATAAACGGTTCCGTCACTGTCCGTTGAAATACCGGTTAACGTCGTACGTGTTGCGGGGATGAATAGTTGCTGATCCTGCCCAGCATTTGAAACTGGTGGAATATTGGCTGCCGCTTTCACAGCAAAATCTTCCAGCCTATTGGATACATTGCCGAATCGTACTTCATCGATAAACAAGGTAATGCGGGATGCATCGGGCCGGATCGCCCAGTTATTTCCAAATGCCCACTTATAAATACCCATTTGTACATAAGGTTCTTTACTATGGAAAGCATCATCCTTCCAGTTGCCACCAAGGTATTCAAATACAAGTTGTCCGTTTTTATATAAGCGCACGTAGCCGGAATCTGCACTGGTATAATTTCTGTTCAGGACCCAATCTTCCCAAACATCTTTTACAACAGGCCCTACATCAGTTGAACTTGTTTGAGTTGAGCCATTCGGAGAAACTCTGGTGAGAATAAACTTATACCGGCCATTCTCCATCCAAAGTGCATTGGGTTGTGGCCAGTCATCATCAACGGCTTTGGTGTTAAAGAGTATACTGGTTGGTGTATTGAAGTCAGTATTGTAAGAAGGAATGAAGGTTGATGCAGCTATCCATCGGAGGCCGAGCGGTTGTCTTGAATAAGCTTCAGTATTGCCTAAAATACCTAATGGTGATCCGGCCGGGAGGAAGTTCCAAACTAGTTCAGACTTAAAGAATGGCCAGGTATTACCCGGGCCGTCGTTCAGCTCAAATTTGTACGAAAAACCACCTGCTCTTTTTTGTTCGGCAGACCTTACAACTGAACTTACAGAAGGGTCACCTTGGAAATGGGCCCATTGTACAGGAGGCTGCAGGTTATAATCCATGGTCAGAAAAGGCATGCCAGGGATTTCACAGTTGTCGTAAAAAATAAAAGAAGGGAGCGGCTGTGGTTGTTGGGGTTGCTGCTGAGTTGCCAGAAATTCAGATGTGGCGGCTGCAGAAGATCCAAATTTTATTTCATCCACATATAATACTGTAGGTGCCAATTCAGCCTGGTTGTTATTGATTACCTGGTTGATATTAGCTGCCCATCCATAGTTGGCAGGACCAATTTTTATATAAGGCTCTTTTGCATATGCAGGGATATCAGTTGGCCAGTTGGGGCCTGTTACATTAGCGACCAGGTTGCCATAGCGGTACAACCTGATAAATCCGTTCGCTGATTGTGTGAAATTCCTTTCCACTACCCAGTCTTCCCAAATGCCAGGCTGAACTTCGCCGATATTGATTATCCTTGTTGTAGGTACACCATTCTCCCAGGTAACCACATGAAAATTATATTGTCCATTTTGTAATATCAAATCCTGAGGTGTGGCATGATCATCCGGAATATTTTTCAATAACAGGCCTATGGAAACCGGATAAGGATTCGGTTGATAATTTGCAGGAACCAATGTAGACAAGCCAATCCATCGAAGGTCCAGCGGGGGTCTGCTTGTGGCAACTGCCTGACCCATTTTAGTGGCATCATCGGTATTGGTGCCTGCCGGAAGGTAATTGTAGATAAGTTGATTTTGCCGGAAATTATCATTTTGATGCGTTGTTGCATCCCTTCTGATTTCAAAACGGTAGGATGTATTACCAGCTCTACTGAAATCGCTTGATACGGAAAAGCTTGTTTTTACTTCATCACCGGTCTTACCACTCCAGAAATTATTGGGGTATGGGTTACCCCAGCCATACTGCGGCAGGGATTCACAAGGGTCATAAAATAATACCCCGGTTTGCCCATAAGCAGCAGAGCTTGCTATTAACAGGCATGCGATTAACTTCTTCACAACAGAAATTTAGTTGTCAATAAATAGAAATGGTCCAGGGATATTTGGATACGGTGGTATTAAGGAAATGATATTGGAGACAGGGTAAGCTACCGTCAGAGTAATGGGAAAGTGTGGATAAAGTTAAACAATCTGTTGGTATGTAGATATACCTAGCAAAAAAACGCGGGTTTTTACTAAGATTCCATGGTTTATGGGTAAAAAAAGAGGCTATCACGTTGATGCGTAGCCTCTGTTTTAATATGTAAGTTGATTAGCCGGCGAATTGCTGGCGGATGATATTCAGGGCCGCTCCAGCTTTGAACCATTCAATCTGCTGTTCATTGTAGCTATGGTTGGCCTGTATAGTATCAGTACTTCCATCAGCGTGGTGTAATACCAGCTCAAGGGGTTGTCCAGGGGTAAAGCTGGTCAGTCCGTTGATGTCAATGGTATCATCCTCGAGGACTTTTTCATAATCGTTTTTGTCGGCAAATGTCAGCGCCAGCATGCCCTGCTTTTTCAGGTTGGTCTCGTGAATGCGGGCGAAGCTCTTAACCAGTACTGCACGAACGCCCAGGTGTCGGGGTTCCATCGCAGCATGTTCACGGCTGGATCCTTCACCATAGTTTTCATCGCCAACTACGATGGAGCCGATACCAGCTGCTTTGTAAGCACGCTGTGTGGCAGGAACCGGACCGTATACTCCGGTCAACTGATTTTTAACGGAATCCGTTTTTTCATTGTAGAAGTTTACGGCACCGATCAGCAGGTTGTTAGAGATATTATCGAGGTGACCGCGGAATTTTAACCAGGGACCAGCCATTGAAATGTGGTCAGTTGTACACTTGCCTTTTGCCTTGATCAGGAGTTTCAATCCTTTGAGATCAGTTCCTTCCCATGCAGGGAATGGATCCAGGAGTTGCAGGCGCTTGGACGCGGGATCTACTTTTACCTGAACTGCACTGCCATCTACAGCAGGAGCCTGGTAACCGGCGTCTTCAACAGCGAATCCTTTAGGAGGCAATTCATTTCCACTGGGGGGATCCAGTTTTACCTGCTCACCTTTTTCATTGGTTAAAGTGTCTGTAAGTGGGTTGAAGGTAAGATCACCGGCAATCGCCAGCGCTGTTACCAGCTCGGGAGAAGCAACGAATGCATAGGTATTTGGGTTACCATCCGCCCGCTTCGCGAAATTGCGGTTGAAAGAGTGAACAATGGTGTTTTTTTCCTGCTTTTCCGCACCCATTCGATCCCACATACCAATACAGGGGCCACAGGCATTTGCAAAAACTTTCGCTCCGATCTGGTCGAATGTACTAAGGAAACCATCGCGCTCAATGGTGTAGCGAACCTGCTCAGATCCTGGAGTGATCGTGAATTCTGCTTTGGTTTTCAAACCTTTTTCAGCAACCTGGCGGGCGAGGCTCACAGCGCGACTGATATCTTCATAGGAAGAATTCGTACAGGAGCCGATCAAACCAACTTCAACTTTTGTCGGCCATCCGTTTTTGGCAGCTTCTTCCTTCATTTTGGAAATAGGCGTAGCGAGGTCGGGAGTGAATGGTCCGTTCAAATGAGGTTCCAATTCGCTCAGGTTGATTTCGATCACCTGATCGAAATATTGCTCAGGGTTCGCATATACTTCAGGGTCAGCTGTTAGGTGTTCGCGGATGCCATCAGCAAGTGCGGCAACTTCAGTACGACCAGTAGATTTCAGGTAACGGCTCATGCTTTCATCGTAACCGAAAGTGGAAGTGGTTGCACCAATTTCCGCACCCATATTACAAATGGTGCCTTTTCCGGTACAGCTCATGCTGGTGGCACCTTCGCCGAAATATTCAACTACTGCCCCGGTTCCACCTTTTACAGTCAGGATACCTGCCACTTTCAGGATTACATCCTTGGGGGCTGTCCAGCCATTGAGTTTTCCGGTCAGTTTGATACCAATTAATTTGGGCATTTTCAATTCCCAGGCAAGGCCACTCATTACGTCACAGGCATCTGCACCGCCTACACCAATTGCGATCATACCAAGACCGCCAGCATTTACCGTGTGGGAATCGGTTCCGATCATCATACCACCGGGGAATGCATAGTTTTCAAGAACCACCTGGTGAATGATACCAGCACCGGGTTTCCAGAATCCGATACCATATTTATTGGAAACGGAAGCAAGGAAGTCGTATACTTCACTGCTTTCATTAACGGCACGGGCAAGGTCCGTTTTGGAGTCGTCCTTGGCTACAATCAGGTGATCACAGTGAACTGTGGAGGGAACAGCCACTTTGTTCCGACCGGCCTGCATGAATTGCAAAAGTGCCATCTGGGCGGTAGCGTCCTGCATGGCAACCCTATCGGGCGCAAAATCTACATAACTTTTTCCTCTTTCATATGCCTGGGTGGCATCTCCCTGCCAGAGGTGGGCGTACAATATTTTTTCGGTGAGGGTTAGCGGGCGGCCAACTACCTGGCGGGCTTTAGCAACCCGATCCGGAAACTGGGCGTACACTTTTTTAATCATCTCGAGGTCAAAAACCATAACGATTGTATGTTTGAAGTTTGCTATTTCAGTAAATTTTCCGAAACACCGCGAAATTACCGATAAAAGCGATTTGTTTTTAACCTTTGCTCATTGTATTTGTTAGAATTTACTAATTTGGTGATATGAAAAACTTCAAACACTTTATAGAATGGCATGTGTTTGGCGTTTGCTCCTATATGGGAGAAAAAATGGGCATCGCCCCTGCCACCATCCGTAAGTACTTTATGTATATCTCCCTGCTCACCATGGGCTCGCCGATTATTTTCTACACAATCGCCGCCTTTTGGATGAACATAAAACAATATATCTACGACCGAAAAAGAAACCCCCTTCGCTATTTCTGATTGCCCCTTTTGTTGAAATGGTAGGATAGTCCGATTCCTAATTGTGCCATTCTTACAATAGGGAGGCTATCGCCATTGGTTATGCTGGTCAGGCCATAAGTGTATGAAGCATCCAGGCTAAGTCCATTCTTAAAACGGTAACCGAAATGAGCCAGCGCATCCACGTTAACGCGGTTGTATTGTGTCATGGCAAACCGGAGCGGGGAGACCCGGTCACCTGATTTTTGAGAACCTGCAATCGCTGCGCCAATGGATGGTCCTATTTGGGCAAAAAAACCCCTGTTGGTTTTAGAAAAATCATATTGAAGCAGAACGGGGATTTCAATGTAGTGAATCCGGAATTGTTGGGCGGGTTCCTGTTTGTCGGCAGGCAACTCGTAACCGTGAAGGCTGTATTGGATGCGGGGGGTAAAATATAATTGCTTATCAAATTCAACTCTTATTCCCGCTCCCGCTATGAAGCCATTCAGATGATTGGTGGAATTTTTTTTTAAGGTTGCTTTGTCAATAATCCGGGCAGAACTGGTATGCCATCCGGCGCGAACCTGCCAGGTAACGGGTTGCGCATAAGCAAGCATAGAAAGGGTCAATAATACGACCATGGGTACGATACGAATAACCATAAAATAGAATGTTTAAAGGGTATTTTATGGTTTCTCTCTGGAACTGGAAGGAATTAAAGAGGATTGGACAAAACAAAATAAAGCGGAATTTTCAGTACTTGCAAACCTTTCAGGGTTTTGCTGCCATTTTTTCGTTGAATGATGCAGTGCCTCCTCTGGGAATGGAGAGTGATTGCCAGTTCGTCTGGCGATACATTTTGCCCAGATACACGATTTGTCCCACGTGGGAGGAATGATGTGCCAATTGCCGGTTGATCGCATCCAGTGCGGAATGCGCTTCAGTTCGGATGGTGACGGTTTTGGTAAGGTCATCCGGCTCCAACTGGTCGAGTGTGTCGAAGAGGCAATTCCAGCCTTCTTCCCAAAGATGCAGAAGATCGTTTTTGCTGAGATGCTTCCCGGGGTTGAATTCTTCTTCCCGCTGGCGCCAGGGTTTTTCACCGTCTTCAGTCAGAAAATTGGTAAAGCGGCTGAGCAGGTTGCCGTGCATATGTTTAACAATAGTAGCAATGCTGTTGGAATCTGCTGCAGGGATGTGGTTAAGCTCTTCTTCACTTAATTGGGAAAAGGTATTATCACCCAGTTTTTTGTAGGCTCTGAATTGCTTTTTCGTGCTGTCGAGGTATAGTTGTCCGAGATTCATATTGCGGGAAATTGATAACGATTAATAAGCAAGTGCGGCGTCATCGCCTCTATTATCTCCAACGGCTTCAATGCTTCCATCTTCTTTTATCAGGATCAGCTCGGTTCTGCCGATGGGCCCTCTTTTTTTAATGGTATAACCCATGGCTTCGAGTTGTTGAATTAAGTTTTCCGGGAAGCCTGGTTCTGTATAAATCACATCCGGCAGCCATTGCATATGGAATTTGGGTGCGTTTACTGTAGTTGCTGCATCCAGTTTAAATTCTAATGTGTTCATGAGGGTTTGGTAAACGGAAGTAGTGATGGTTGTTCCACCGGGAGTTCCTGTAATTATATAGGGCTTGCCATTTTTCAGCACGATAGTGGGAGTCATTGAACTCAACATCCGCTTTCCGGGTACGATGGCATTCGCCTCACCACCAACTGCACCATACATATTGGGTACGCCAGGTTTTACGCTAAAATCATCCATTTCATTGTTAAGCAGGAAGCCTGCACCGCCTACAACTGTATGGGATCCATAATTGCCGTTCAGAGTGGTGGTAACCGCTACTGCATTTCCTTCACTATCGTATACACTCAGATGGGTGGTTTCTTCTGATTCTTTGTAAGCGGTGGGTAGCGTGCCCTCGATAATATCTCTACTGTTACCCGCTTTACCAGGCTCGTATAACCGAAGTCTTTGCTGGATGTATTCCTGGCTCAGGAGTTGTTGAACAGGTACTTTATAAAAATCCGGGTCGCCGAGGTATTTGGCGCGATCGGCATATGCCAGTCGTTCAATTTCCGTCATTAGTTGAACAGCTTCGAGAGAATGAAAGCCATAGCTGGCGATGGGGTAGGCTTCCGTCATTTTCATCATCATGGGAAGAAGCACGCCTCCGCTGCTGGGCAGCGGCATGGTAAGTACCTGATATTCCTTGTACCTGAACAGGCTGGGGCTGCGTTCAATTGCACGATAGTTACGAAGGTCTTTTTTGGAGATAATGCCCTTGCCACGTTGCATTTCCGCAGTAATTAAGCTGGCTGTTTTTCCTTTGTAAAAACCGTTTCTGCCTTTGTCACGGATACGGATAAGTGTAGCGGCGAGCTCGGGTTGAAAAAGCGTGTCGCCTGCTTTCCAGGACTGGTTTTTGGTAAATGCTTGAGGACGGGTATTGTTTTTTTGAAAATCTTGTTGGTCTCCGTTCAGGTTGCGGGCTTCTGCTTCAGTTATGACAAACCCGTTTTGCGCCAGTTCTATAGATGGTTGAACGAGGTCCCTGAACGGAAGTTTGCCATATTGATGTGACTGCCATAAACCGGCTACGGTTCCTGGTACGCCGGCGGCGAGATGCCCGTGCTGGCTTTTATCGAGATTGGGACTTCCATCCGGATTGAGGTACATATCGCGATGGGCTTTCCCCGGAGCTTTTTCGCGATAGTCCAGTGTAATTTGTTTGCCATTGGCTAACTGGGCTACTAAAAATCCACCACCACCCAGGTTGCCTGCTCCCGGGTATACGACAGCCAGTGCCAATTGGGTAGCAATGGCAGCGTCCATGGCGTTTCCTCCTTTTTGAAGAATGGCGAGTCCCGCTTGTGTGGCCAATGGATGGGCTGAAACCACGGCGCCGCTTCTACCGGCAGCCTTTTTGTTACTGGAATAAGAGTAGGGAGTGAGGTTGGTTTGTGCGCTTGCTGCAAAAGTGATCAGAACTGCCAGCAGCACACCAGTTATTCGGGTCTTCATCCCCCGAAATTAGTAAAACTTCCCTTCACCCGTCCGGTGCCACCGGACGGGTGAAGTTAGTCGAGCATGAGGTTCATGTTTTTGAGTAAGTAGTCCTCTGCCTGAGTTTCATGATGTTTTATGAGTTGATCTTGTCCGCCAAAAAAATCCAACATGGTTGAGGTGTCTAAAAAAGATGCTCTGTTATATTTAAAATAACTGTAGGAGGAATATGGATAGTCTTCCCAATTTTCAGTTTTTCCATGGTGTAATGGATTTCGGTGAATGTACCAGAAAACCCAGGCCAACTGGCCATCATTTTTTATAGGGATTCTGTTAAATGGACGTAAAAAAAGTCCGCCTTTGCGCTTGTATTTATAGTTGAACCGTTTGGCATGAATACTTTGAAGACGATTTACAGCTTGACTAAATTCAAATCCACTTGCATGTTCACGAATCCTCACTAGTAAGTGGTAATGATTGTCCAGTATGCAGTAAGCGTTCAAATTAGCTACCGGCAGGATTATTTTTTCGATATCTGTCAGGTAATCATCGTAATCGAAAAAATGTTTGAATAACACATCCTTTCCAACTGCCCTGTTACAAACATGATAAAATATCCCGGGTTCCATTATATGTGTATTTGAAGTCATGTTTCAAAGGTCTTTTGATTGATTAATTCTTGCAAGGGTGGGATTACCTGTTTTGCTTAGGTCTTTTCACCCGTCCGGTGCCACCGGACGGGTGAAGGAAGAATTTCCTTAGCTTCGGAACTTTGTTCAGTAACTTGAATAACATATATATGAGAAGACTAATTTGTTTGGCGGGAGTCCTTCTGGTGGTATCAGGAACCCATGCACAGCTAAAATCACCGGAGGCATTTTTAGGATACAAGGTAGGTACTCACTACACTCCCCATTACCGGATCGTGCAGTATTTTCAGCACCTCGCCAAGGAAGCTCCCCAGCAACTGAAACTGGAGCAGTACGGAGAAACCAATGAAGGGCGTCCTCTTTTACTGGCAACCATCGCCAGTACTCAAAATATGTCCAATATCGAAGCCATTCGAACCAATAACCTTCGGCTTGCGAATTCCACCCGTGATAAAGCAGCACCAAATGAAAACGCACCTGCTATTGTTTGGCTGAGTTATAATGTGCATGGTAATGAAACCTCCTCATCCGAAGCGGCAATGCTGACCGCCTATGAACTGGTTAATCCATCCAATTCCAGATCACAACAGTGGCTGCAGAATACGGTGGTGCTGATTGATCCCTGTTTGAATCCAGACGGACGCGACCGCTATGTAAACTGGTATACAACTGTAATCGGACAAACGATCAATCCGGAGCCCATCGCAAGAGAACATCGCGAACCCTGGCCTGGAGGAAGAAGCAATCATTATAATTTTGATCTGAACCGCGACTGGGCCTGGCAAACCCAAAAGGAAAGCCAGCATCGGCTAAAAGTATACAATACCTGGTTGCCTCAGGTACATGTTGATTTTCATGAGCAGGGAGTTAATGAGCCTTATTATTTTGCGCCTGCTGCGGAACCCTTTCATGAAGTGATAACGCCCTGGCAGCGGGAATTTCAGACCATGATCGGAAAGAATCATGCCCGTTATTTTGACAAAGAAGGATGGTTGTATTTCACTAAAGAGCGCTTCGATCTCTTTTATCCTTCTTACGGTGATACCTATCCGACCTATCATGGTGCTATCGGTATGACCTATGAGCAGGGAGGCATCCGGGCCGGATTGGGAATCATCAATGAAGATGGTGATACACTAACCCTGGTTGATCGCGTTCAGCACCACTTTACAACCGGTATCAGTACGGTGGAAATCACTTCTCAGCATGCAGCCCGCGTTGTGAAAGAATTCAGGAATTACTTTACCAATGTGTTGGCAAAACCAGCAGGTGAGTTCAAATCCTGGGTAATCAAAAATGATGGAACAGATCGCGTGAGTCGTCTCACTTCTTTGCTTGATAAAAACCTGGTTGACTGGAGTTATGCATCCAGTGCCAGTTATTCCGGTCTCAATTATTTTACCGGAAAATCAGAAAGCTTTAAGGCAGAGCCGGGAGATATTGTAATCAACCTGAATCAGCCCAAAGGGAATTTCGTAAAAGTATTGTTTGAGCGTAACTCAGCCATAACCGATTCGGCTACCTATGATATTACCGCATGGTCCATGCCCTATGTGTATGGATTAAAAGCATATGGTGTAACAAATTTTATTACTGCCACCACAAAAACTACCCCCGCCTTTAAGGATATAGCAGTTGATCCTAACGCATATGCATATGCGATTAAATGGGATGGTTTAAACAGTGCTAAATTCCTTGCTGCTGCGTTGAAAAAAGGATTGAAAGTACGATTTACCCAGCAGCCTTTCCAATCAGGAAATCAGAATTTCGAAAAAGGAAGCCTGCTGGTAACCAAAGCTGCCAATTCTGGGAAAGATATCCTTAAAGAAGTTCAGCAAATCGCTGCTGAAACCCAATCGCAGCTTTATTCCATTCCTTCCGGTTTCGTCGACAAAGGATATGATTTTGGTTCCAGTAATGTTCGAATCATTAATGCTCCCAAAGTGGCATTGTTGGCAGGAGAGAATATTTCATCTTTGGGCTTTGGTGAACTGTGGCATTTCTTCGATACACAATTGAAGTATCCTGTAACTGTAATGAGTGCCAATGATTTTATCCGCGAGGGCATGAATACCTATGATGTGCTGATACTGGCAGATGGAAGTTATGATTTCTTCAATAAAAAGGAACTTAATGATGACCTGAAAGCCTGGGTTCGCAGGGGAGGCAAAATCATTGCACTTGAAAATGCCGTTGCGCAAATGGCAAGGGCCGACTGGGGAATCAAAATGAAAGATGGGGAGGATAAAAAATCAGAGGGAAAATCAGATTATTCAGTGTTGAGAAAATTCGAAAACAGGGAGCGCGACTGGCTGAAAAATAGTATGCCGGGATCCATTTTCCGTCTTGAACTGGATAACACACATCCGCTTGGATTTGGTTACCCTGATTATTATTACAGCCTCAAACAAGATGGCAATCTTTACGAATTCTTTAAAGAAGATGGTTGGAATGTGGGCGTGATTAAACGCGATAATTATGTAAGTGGATTTGCAGGTAGCGATATCCGTCCCAAATTAAATGACGCGCTGCTGATCGGTGCGCAGGATATGGGCAGGGGACAGGTAATCTATTTTGCAGACAACCCGATCTTCAGAAGCTTTTGGGAAAACGGAAAGCTGCTGCTTTGTAACGCATTATTTTTAACAGGACAATAAGAGTTTCACCCGTCCGGTGGCACCCGTCCGGTGCCACCAGACGGGTGAACTTTTGTATTTTACAAAACAATGAGCAACTATTTACGCGCCTTTGTTTTAGGGGCATTTTTACCAATCAGTCTGCTGGCGCAACAACCGGTCAGTAAATCTTCTGCCGATATTTTGCAGGGATTACAAAAATTAAAAGTGCTGGGATCTGTGCTGTATATTGCTGCACACCCCGATGATGAAAATACCAGGCTGCTGGCTTACCTGGCAAATGAAAAAAAATATCGAACCGGTTATCTGTCATTAACCCGCGGCGATGGTGGACAAAACCTGATCGGAGATGAACAGGGCGTTTCACTTGGACTGATCCGGACACAGGAACTGCTGGCCGCCCGGAGAATAGATGGTGCTGAACAATTTTTCACAAGAGCTTTTGATTTTGGGTTCAGTAAATCCACAGATGAAGCATTGCGCATCTGGAATAAAGAAAAAATACTGGCGGATGTTGTATTCGTGATCAGGCGGTTTAAACCAGATGTTATAATCACACGTTTCCCCCCTGATAGCCGGGCTGGGCATGGACACCACTCCGCATCAGCAGCGCTCGCTATTGAAGCATTCAAAGCATCCGGTGATCCGAATCGTTTTCCGGAGCAGTTTGTGATGACGGAACCGTGGAAGCCTAAACGAATTTTGTGGAACACCTACAATTTTGGTGCTAATAATACCCAAAGCGAGAATCAGTACAAGTTAGATGTTGGGTTATTTAATCCTTTACTTGGTAAAGGATATGGTGAAATATCAGCGGAAAGCAGAAGCCAGCATAAAAGCCAGGGTTTTGGCGTGCCTGCACAACGAGGTCACCAATATGAATATTTTGCACATACAGATGGCGATCCGCTTAACAATGATCTCTTTGATGGCGTAAGCACAGACTGGTCGAGAGTGAATGAAAACCAACTCAATGCTTCCATTGATTCGATCATTCAACAGTTTAGTCCGGTTAATCCGTCAGCCTCTGTACCTTCCCTGGTGCGCCTGTATAACAAAATAGAGTTGACTGTTCGGGATTATTACTGGAAGACAAAAAAGAAAGCAGAAATTCAGCAGCTGATAAATGCCTGTTTGGGTTTTTATGTGGAAGCAGTAGCCAATCAACAGGTAGCAGTAACAGGTGATTCGCTGCAAATCAGTTTCAATTTGATAAATGCCAGTAAGGTTCCTGTTAAAGACCTGAGCCTTGAACTGGAAGATACAAGTTTCCAATTTGCACCAGTGGCTGCAGGCAATGAATACCTGAGCAAAAAGATTTCGCGCCGGATTGTTGAAGACTTTAATAAAACGCAACCGTACTGGTTACGGGAGCAAATGGATTCCGGAAGTTTTACAGTAAAAACCCCCAGTTTGATTGGCAATCCTGAACTCCAGTGGGATGAGATTGAACTGCGGTATAAAGTGGAGAATACAGAGTTTCGCCAGCGCATTCCGCTTCAATATAAATTTACGGATCCGGTAAAAGGCGAAATCTATCAGCCGGTTATGGTTGTTTCTCCAGTTGTATTAAGCCTGCAACCCGGTGTGGTCCTGCAAAATCTTGTTCCTAAAAATCCTCAATACCTTCAGCTGATTTATAAAAGTTATCAGCAACGGGATACGGTAAAGGGAAGATTACTGTTTGACCTTATGGAAGGGGAGAAGAATATACAAAAAAGCCTTTCCTATACGTTGCCACTTCCAAAAAACACCATGCAGTCGGTTACTTTGCCATTGGATACATTGTTCAAGGGGAAAGTTCCGGATCGTATTTACCCCTGGGTAGAAATTCCGGAGACGAACAGGAGGGTCCGATACAACAATGGCCTGAAAATGATTCAATACGATCATATTCCGAACATGCATTATTTTTTGCCAACCAGCGTTACAGTGGTAAAAGAGGAGATTCGGGTTGTTGGAAAAACGGTTGGATATATTCCTGGTTCCGGAGATGCAATTCCGGAAGCTTTAAAACAGATGGGATATTCAGTTGTAGTATTGGATGAAGTAACGCTTGGGTCCTATGATCTTAAAAAGCTGGATGCAATAATTACCGGAGTAAGGGCTTACAACGTAATGGAATCTCTCGGTAACCATTACACGAAATTGATGGCTTATGTGGAAGGCGGTGGTAATCTTATTGTTCAATACAATACCTCCAACCAACTCGGAACAGTTAAGTCAAAAATTGGTCCCTATCCCTTTTCGATTGTACGTAACCGCATTACGGATGAAAATGCACCCGTTACCTTCATCAATCCAACTCACCCGGTACTAAATTTTCCGAATAAAATTACACAGGTTGATTTTGAGGGATGGAAGCAGGAGCGAAGCATATATCATGCGTCGAATTTTGATTCCCGATTTGAAACTATCCTTTCCATGAATGATCCGGATGAGAAGCCGGATGATGGTAGCCTGATTATTGCGAAATACGGGAAAGGTTATTTCACTTATACGGGATTGGTTTTCTTCCGCCAATTGCCTGCAGGTGTGCCCGGGTCTTACCGGCTGTTGGCGAATCTTATCGGCTTAAATCAGAAAAAGCAATTCTAACATGGCAGCGAATAACAACAGCAGAAGAGATATCGGAATTGCGCTGGCGATCGGCATAGGGCTGATCATCGGGATTTTTATCAAACGGGTTCATATTGGCTTATTAATTGGACTAGGCATCGGCTTGCTGAGCGCCGGCCTGATTTCTGGCCGAAAAAAATAATTTCACTTTAGCACGGCAATTAGCATCCTCCGTGAAGGAGAGAATGAAATGAATTTCATGCAAGAACAGGAAAAAATCCCCGTATTTAAAAGCTGGAAGGCCTGGTACATTTTTGTGCTGGTCCTGCTGGTGCTGCAGATCATTGCCTTTCACTTATTTACCCGTTATTTTTCATGAGTGTATTAGACTGGATCATATTGGCGGTTGTGCTTTGCAGTATCATCTTTTATGGTTTATACCGCAGTGCCAGCAGCAAAAACCTGGATGGTTATTTTCTTGGGAACCGATCTCTGCCCTGGTATCTCGTTTTGTTAAGTATCATGGGCACGCAGGCAAGTGCTGTAACTTTTATTTCTGCACCCGGACAAGCATTCGATGATGGTATGCGGTTTGTGCAATACTATTTTGGACTACCCATTGCCATGGTGGTGATTTCTATCTTTTTCGTACCCATCTTTCACAGGCTCAAAGTATACACCGCCTATGAATACCTGGAACAGCGATTCGACAAAAAGACAAGAACCTTTACCTCTATATTGTTCTTACTTAGTCGGGGTTTATCAACCGGCATCAGTATCTACGCGCCCTCCATCATTCTCTCTTCCTTGTTGGGCTGGAATATTTATCTGACCAATATTTTCATGGGCGGACTTCTGATTATCTACACTGTTACCGGAGGTGCAAAAGCGGTTGCGTATACCCAGCAATTGCAACTGATTATCATTTTCTCCGGCATGTTTATCGCAGCTTATATGATGGTGCATCTACTGCCAGAAGGTATCGGATTTATTGATGCGCTCAAAGTGAGCGGGCAAATGGGCAAATTGAACGTGATTACCAGCGGTCAAACAGAAAACGGTTTCAACTGGTCAGACCGCTATAATATCTGGAGTGGAATCATTGGTGGCTTTTTTCTATCACTATCTTATTTTGGAACGGATCAAAGCCAGGTGGGGCGTTATCTCACAGCAAAGAGCCTTACCGAAAGTCGTATTGGCTTACTTATGAACGGCATCGTAAAAGTGCCCATGCAGTTTGCGATCCTGCTGATTGGGGCACTTCTTTTTACATTTTATCAATTTAACCAGGGGCCTGTTTTTTTTAATAAAGCCGTATCTGCCAATGTGGTAGACGCAGCCGCCAGAGAGGAACTTGCCAGCATTGAAACTGCTTTTGAACAGAAATCAGCAAAACAATCCAGCCTGGTTAGTCAATACATAAAGCAACCAGAGAATACGGTTATAGCTGAACAGATCAAGGCCAATCAACAGGAATTGCAGGAATATCGCAAAGAATACAAATCCACACTCAAAAAAGCGGCACCACTGGCTGACGTGAATGATACGAATTATGTATTCCTTCGATTCGTGGTGGACCATCTGCCGGAAGGCATAGTGGGCTTGTTAATTGCAGTGATCTTTCTTGCTTCCTGGGGTAGTATAGCCGCTGCCTTGAATTCCCTGGCATCCAGTACCGTATGCGATATTCATAAACAATACTCCAAAACTGAATTCACACCCATAGGAGAGTATAAAATGTCGAAATGGTATACACTTGGATGGGGGTTGTTTTGTATTGGTACCGCCCAATTCGCAAATAATATGGGCAGCCTGATTGAAGCCGTTAACGTATTAGGGTCGTTATTCTACGGAGTAATTCTTGGCATTTTCCTGGTGGCTTTCTTTTTTAAATGGGTGGGTGGTACCGCCACTTTCTGGAGTGCAGTAATAACTGAGGCTATAGTGGTACTGATCTTCTGGAAAGGGAAAATGGCCTTTCTCTGGTTGAACCTGGTTGGAGCAGTGGTATTAATTCTGCTTGCTATTCTGATTCATGCAACGATCGGAAATAAAAAGCAGTCAATGCCTTAAAGCAGCGACTGAATGAGACTTATCTACAGCTTACTATTATTTACTACACTAGTCTTACTGACTGCCTGTGGAAAAGAAAATCTCAGCTCCGGCCGGGAATTGGTGGGTAGCTGGGTAGACGTTAATCATACCGCTGATACCCTCGTTTTTTTTAAGAAAGGTGGAATCGTTGTTTTACTGGATAACTCACTCACTTATAGAACGATCCGGCAAAATTCCACCAATTTTGATCTGCTAACGAATCAATATGAAGTACGCATGGGTGGAGGAGAGTTATTTACACGCCCCTTAACTATGCGGGAAACAGGGATAGAAAATTTTTTCCGGGGAAAATTTGAATGGGTGGATGGAAAACAATCCTTTTCCGTAGAACCTAATGGATTCCGACCTTACCTGAGTTGTACCGGTTGTCCCCAGCGCTTCCGCAAAATAGATTAATCCTGGACGGTTAATACAAGGTGAGATGTGAGATGTGAGACGTGAAATGAAAAAGACCGGTAAAAGCCGGTCTTTTTCTATAAAGTTGGACAATCTTTATTTCAAAGAGGCCAGTAATTTTTGGTTGAGTACTACGTAGTCGTCGTTTTTGGCATTTTTAGCCAGTTCCATAGACTTATTGGCGGCAGCAATTGCTTCTGCTTTCTTGCCCAGTTTAGCCAGGCAATTAGCACGCTGGTGATGCACCCAGAAAGCATTCGGATTTTGCTCAGTTGCTTTGGTAAGCCATGTCAGCGCTTTATTCATGTCCTTGCCATTCTCCATATAGTACATGGCAGCCTGGAAGTAAGGGAATTTATCACCTTTCTCCAGTTCCTGAATTTGTGCCATTACCTTTCCATCAATATTGGCCTTGATGGGAACTGTTACTACAGTTCTGTCCCATACGATATCCATATTCATGGATGTAGGCTGGATGTTATCAAAACCAATCATAAAGGATTCAAGACTGAAGGGCAGTGACTCCGGACGAACAGTTACCCGAACCACATCCTGGTCTTGCTTATAAGCGGCCGGACTTGTAACATCTAATTGCTTTGTGAGTATTACCACCCACTCACTTGCACCTGGAATAGTCAGTAATCCATATTTGCCAGCTGGAACAGGTTTGCCACCAAATTCCACATCATCACCAAAGGTAATGGTGGTTGCGGCATTGGCTCCGGTACGCCAAACTTTACCGTATGGAACCAGATCTCCAAATACGGCACGATTCCGTATGGCGGGACGGGAATAAGACAATTCAACATTTGATAAGGCGAATTCCTGCTTTATGTAGGCAGCCGGACTTGGTTGAGGAGTTTTGAGCTGTGCCTGTACTCCCTGGAGGAGACAAAATGCTACAGACAGCGTAAGAATGATTTTTTTCATGATGAGCTGATTTTGAATGACAAATATAACGGCCTACGAAGCTAATTGTTTATGATCAAATGGATGAACGGAAAGCCGGATGAAATTCATGCAGGGTACGACGCAGAAACTCCCGGTCAAGATGTGTATAAATTTCGGTTGTGGTAATACTTTCATGTCCCAGCATTTCCTGAACAGCCCGAAGATCTGCTCCCCCTTCCACCAGGTGGGTGGCAAAGGAATGCCGGAACGTATGCGGGGAAATGGATTTTTGAATGCCAGCTTTTTTTGCAAGTTCTTTTATCACCAGGAAGATCATCACCCGTGTTAAGGGCTGACCGCGGCGGTTCAAAAAAACGATATCCTCTGCCCCCGGTGTAATGATTTGATGTGATCGAACCAGTTTAAGGTATATCTCCAACTGGCGGATCGCTTTTTCTCCAATGGGTACCAGCCGTTCTTTATTTCCCTTTCCAATTACCCGTATAAATCCGCTATCCAGGTACAAACAGGAAATTTGCAGACCAACGATCTCGCTTACCCGAAGTCCGCAACTGTACATCGTTTCCAGAATAGCTTTATTTCTTTCTCCCTCAGGTTTGCTAAGATCAATTGTTGAAATGATTGCCTCTATTTCTTCATAGCTCAAGGTGTCGGGCAACTTGCGCTGAAGTTTGGGTGCTTCGAGCAGGGCAGTAGGATCGGTTTTTGTGATTTGCTCTACCAGGCAATAGGTGTAAAAACTCCTGAGTCCGGATAGGATCCTGGCCTGGGAGCGTTGGCTCATACCCAGTTCGGCAATCCAGCGCAGGAATGCCTGCAATTGTTCGGGAGAAATTTTATCAGGTGAAGAAGCAGTGCCAGCTATATCAAGATACTGAATCAGCAGGTCCAGATCATGCAGGTATGCAGCCACCGAATGATCCGCCAGTGATTTTTCCAATCGCAGCCAGGCTTTAAATCCTTTTTTATAAGATGCCCACATGATAATTTGTTCCGGTATAAGAAGCAAATTAACGCATTGAATCCTTTATATTGCGATTTCATAAACAAGTGACCGAATGGAGCTGGCGACCAATCCCCGTGCTGTTAACCTGCGACAGTTTAAAAAACAGGTAATTGAAAGAAAACGTACCCTGAAGCGATTTTTGACCAAACTGGAAAATGAACGTCCGCGGGGAATTGACAAAATCACTCCCGTAATAGAACAGGAAGTTTGGTCGGAAGTGGATTGTCTTACCTGCGCGAATTGCTGTAAAAAAATGAGTCCGACTTTTACCAAACAGGATCTTATCCGAATCTCCGCGCATCTCCATATGACCGTTGATGCTTTCAAAGAAAAGTGGTTGTTTTTCGATAAAAAAGATAAAGACTGGATGAATGTGAAACAGCCTTGTCAGTTCTTAGACCTCAAAACCAATATGTGTAGTATTTATGAAGTACGGCCTGCAGACTGTGCCGGCTTTCCCCATCTGAGTAAAAAGAAAGCGGTGGATTATATGCATGTACACAAACAGAATATCGAGTATTGTCCGGCTACCTTCAAAATGGTGGAGAAATTAAAAGCAGCCATATCACTGGTTCAGCTCAGCCGCGTTCGCTAAGAAAGGTCCTGGAAATGAAGGATCTTTATTTCATCCGGTGTTAATTCAACAGCAAGCACATCAAAGCTGATGCGTTTCCATTGAGGTTGTACCTCCAGGAAAGCAGCCGCAACAGATTGGATATGCTGAATTTTTTTGGAAGTGACGGCAGTTTCCGGCGAGCCGAAACCTATACCGGTGCGCGTTTTTACCTCTGTGAAATGTAATACTTCGTTGCAACAGGAAATGATGTCAATTTCCTTTCGGAAGTATTTCCAATTGCGATGCAGGATGCGGTGCCCAAGTGTTTCCAGAAACTTTATGGCTTCCTCTTCGCCCAATTTTCCAGTATGCAGATTTGCCTGTTTCACTCACTGATTTTGTCCTAATTTCGGCGCGCTATGGATATTCAAAATAAGTTATTTGATCTGGAAGGAACGGTGCAGCCCTATCAATGGGGTGGTTTTACTTATATACCAGCCTTGTTATCACGGGAGGTTAAAACCGGACAACCAGCTGCTGAATACTGGCTGGGTGCCCATGTTCAGGCGCCATCCATCGTAAATGGAGAAGCAAAACTGGATGCGTTGCTGCAGCAACATCCCCAATTGTTAGGAGGTGCTGTTCAGTCTGCATTCGGACGACTTCCATATCTGCTGAAAGTACTGGATGTCAAAGATATGCTGAGTATTCAGGTGCATCCAACACGTGAAAGTGCAAAGAAAGGTTATGCCGCTGAAAATGCTGCGGGTGTTGCCTTAACGGCCTCCAATCGCAATTATAAAGACGACAATCACAAGCCTGAACTGGCATATGCCCTGGGCGAATTCTGGTTATTGCATGGATTCAGAGAAGCAGCATCATTGAAAGAAGTGTTGTCAGCGCGCTCAGAACTTCAATTTTTACTGGAAGTATTTGCGGAGAGTGAGTATGCGAATTTATATCGTACGGTTATGGAGATGCCGGATGAAGAAGTCGTGGCGCGTTTGCAACCATTGCTTGATCGGATCCTGCCAGCTTATTATGCAGGTAGTTTGGCAAAGTCCAATCCGGATTTCTGGGCCGCGAGAGCCGCAATTACCTATAATCAGCCGGGAAAGATTGACCGTGGAATTTTCAGCATCTACCTCTTGAACCTGGTAGAAATGAAAAAAGGACAGGCCATATTTCAGGATGCAGGCGTCTTACATGCATACCTGGAAGGTCAGAATGTGGAAATTATGGCAAATTCGGATAATGTGTTGAGAGGTGGGCTTACTCCAAAATTCGTTGATGTTCCAGAATTAATGAAACACGTGAGATTTGAGCCATGCGTTCCGAAACTGCTGGAAGGAATGGATGTTCAGCCTTTTGAAAAGGCTTTTCTGACACCGGCGGATGACTTTGAATTGCATATGCTGGAACTGCCTGCTGGAGCTGAACTGCCGCTTTCAACGGATACTGCCGACATATTACTGGTAATGGAGGGAGCCCTTGAAATCTGCGAGCAAGGTACTGGCTTTTCTCAAAACATGTCCAGGGGCCACTCTGTGCTACTGACAGCAGGAGCTAACGTAAAGATTTCCACAGCCGGGGGCTGCCAGGCTTTTCGGGCCACCGTACCTGTCGCTGCCAAGTGAAAATCCCCTATTTTTGTGCCTGATCCTTAACATTCGAGCTTTTGAATATGAAACTGAATAAATCTCTGATAGTATCATTTGTACTGTTGATTGTGGTTGCCGCCGTATACCGCATTATTCCGTCCCGCACTTTTGGATTTGCTCCTCAACTTGCAATGGCCATTTTTGGTGGCGCGCTGATCAAGGATAAGAAGTGGGCTTTCGCCTTGCCAATATTTTCTATGTTTCTTAGTGATTTGCTTTATCATGGACTGTACAAGGCAGGCATTACAACAACGCAGGGTTTTTATAGTGGACAGGTTTTGAACTATGCGCTTTTTGCAATGATGACTGTGATTGGTTTTTACATTAAGAAGATCAATGTTTTGCAGGTAGGGCTAGCATCTGTAGCTGCACCAACCCTGTATTTTCTGCTTTCCAATTTTAGTGTATGGGTATTTGGTGGCGGATGGGGACATCCCAAAACCTTTGCCGGATTGATGGCAACCTTTACAGACGGACTGCCATTTTACCCCGTCAGCGTTTATTCCACCCTATTTTTCAGTCTGCTGTTATTTGGAGGTTATTATCTCCTTTACGGTAACAAAAAAGTAGAGTTAGCGTAAGGCCCCCCGTTCCACTTTCAGCTGTCTGGAGTTGCCGCCCTCCATCTGTTTCCAGTTATTCAGATTGAAGCGACCGTTTCCTTCCAGTGTTCCTTTAATGATATAGGCCCTAACCGGAGCTTTGGTAGGATTCCAGTGTAGCGATTCTCCTGGTTCACAAACCTCGGGTTTGCCTGCTTCATTCCATACAAACCAGGCTTCATTAGTTCCAAAGGCAGTAGCCCATCCAGTTTCATCAATCGCTACGGCTGTTTTTTCATCTACTCCAATCCCGCGGATTGTTTTGATTTTTTCTTCTTGCAGCAGCCTTGCCATCCAACTGATATGCCGGCCCTGCCTGTTGCGCTGACTGTAATGTGAGTCGGTGATGGTATTACGCAGGATGGGGGCTACGATGAAATCTTTTCTGCCAATTGCATTGGCAATATGGTATGGACTTTCAAGTGCAGTTTCCGATTGAATGGTACCGTATTGGGCAGCAAAATAATAATCGCCCAGAATTGCACAACCTGCGCTGGTGCCACCTACCGGCACTTTCTTTTCAGTGATTAAAAAGTTGATCGCGTCTTCAACTGGTGAATCTCTCCAATAACGGGTATAATTCCATTGATCACCGCCGGCTATAAATAAAAGTTCCGCCTTGCGGATTTTTTCTGCCACTATGGGTAAGAATGCTTTATCCCGACTGTTGATCAGGATGGTTTCTACGGAATTTACTTTTGCGAGGTCAAAAAGGTACTGGTTGTATCCATCAGACCCGGAGGATCGGATCACTACCACATCTCCGCCACCAGACTGTTCCAACAACCAAAGCATCGCGGAATTCACATCCGTACTACCTCCTGCGAGCAGTAATCCGGGCTTGGTTATGGTTTGCACATCAGAAGAATCTCCTGTCAGATAAATACGAAGTGGATCTGTATCGCTGATTTGAGCAAACAAATCGACCGGGAGACTAACGGTGAGTATTAAGTGAAAAACAAAATTCAATATTTTCATGTGTCTTGTTGTTTATTCAAATTTGATCAGGCCATTACCGCAACCAGGTTCAATGCTTTTTTCACCAGGTTTGGGTTGCCCTGAATTTTAATTGTTTCCGGATCTTGAATCAATACATCCTCCGGTCGAATGGCTTTAGTAAATAATTTCCAGGCAATGGCGGGATGAATTTCTATTCCTGCAACAGCATTTGTTTTCATTTTTGACAATCTCCAAGTTGCCGGATTTTTTATCAAAAACCAGGTTGCAGATTCAACTTCGCGTATGCTAATTTTAATTACTGTGCCTTCTTCAGCCTGCTGATTGCGATACTGAAAGGGAAGACCGCGTATGATAGTTTCCAGAAATGGCAGGTAATATTTCTGTTCAAGTAACGGTTGAAGTGCACCAACTGCTTCCCGAATCTGTGCCTGATGATGCCATTTTTCCGTGTATTCACGCGCGATATGAAACCAGTTTTGCGAGGATTGCTCACCCGCCCAGGCAACGGAAAAAACGGCCGGACCAAACGGGTCCAATTTCCGGTAATGGCTTGAAACTTGCGGATTGGTATAGGAGAGTAGTTCTATAAGTACAGCAGGACTTACTCTGGCAAAAGCTTTTATCCAATCTGCATTGAGCTGATTAAGCCATCCAACCAGGTCCTGGTAATTGTCAATAGGTGGCGGCTTTTCTCCAAAAAAGGCATCTCTACTCATAGAGAGTGTTCTGATATTCCCATCCAGCAAATGCGCTACAATATCCTTTACTTTCCAATGGCGGGCAACTGTTGGGCGATTCCAGTCTTCTTTCGTTAGAGAACGCAAACAATCAAGTAAGAGGTTGTCCAGTTCCTCAAATAAATCTGATATGAATATGGGTTCCATTTGTTTATCCTTACAGTAGTTGATCCGGATAATTTACAGGGGTTGATTTATTCCCTGCACTTTGAAGATACCGATTCTTCCAGGCAGTTGCAGCTGCAAGTAGTGCCAGAAAAAAAATGACGCTAAGGCCGGTTGCCATAGTAAACTTTTCTGAAATGATGCCTACCAGTGAGGGGCCGGTGAGAAAGCCAAGTAAACCACCCGTTGCAACAGCCGATATGCCACTGACGGCGCTTACTCCCGGTACCTTGGTGGCCGTGCTGAACAACACTGGCACAACGCAGGAAAATCCAAGTCCTACGAGTGTAAATCCCGCAATTGCAAGAGGAATCGAAGTAAAACTAACCGTCAGCAGATAGCCAGTTGCAGCTATCAGACAACCTCCAATCACCACATTTTTATCACCAATTTTTGGAATCAGCGCATCGCCATTAAAGCGGCCAAGTGCCTTTGCAATGGAGAAACCTGCAAATCCGATTCCTGCAATTGCCTTTGTTCCATTCAGGGATTCACGAAGGTAGAGGGCGCTCCAGTCTGCAACACAACCTTCTCCCATAAAGGTGACAAAGCAGATAAAGGAAAGTCCGATCAGACCTCCGGAGGGTAAACGAAAGCGGCTATCTGAAGCAATCTCTACCTGATGTGCCAACAATTCATTACGTAACAAAAAAAGGCCAATTGAAAGTGTTAGCGCCACCATCGCGATCTGCCAGACGGCTGGTATCTGCAGCCAGTAAAAAATGGAGGCGAGTCCGGCGCTGATACCTCCGCCTAAACTATACATGCCATGTGAAGTACTCATCAGGCGGCGCTGCAATTTTTGTTCCAGTTGATCCACCATTGCATTGGTTGACACACCGTTTAGAAAGCCGGAAAGTCCGGTTGAAAAAAGTGCAATCATCAATACCGGTACAGTAGGGGCGGTTACCTGCAGAATAAAGGCGGCACAATAAAAGAGGCTACCATAATACATCCAGTTACCTACAGATACCCGTTTAAAAAACCAGGGCGCGATGGCAACTCCGGTGAGTGCACCCAGCGGCGCAAGCAGCAGGGTGAGCCCAAGTGTGGCATCTGTGAGTTCCAGTCTTTGTTTTACCTGGGGAATCGCAGCCACCCAAATGCCCAGTAAAATACTGGAAACAGCGAACAGGTATCCGATGCTTAAGCTGGAGCGCTGACGCAGGTACAATAAAGTATTGGTAAGCATCGGGTAGGGAGATTATAATGATTTATGTAGGACCAGTTGATGTTTGCAAACGATTCCCTCTTCCATTATCGGTTGTGGATAATGGTGAGTAAAATAATTCCAGCGTACATCCGTAAGTTCAAAGCCTGCCTGCTGATACAACTGGAATGGTTTGATACTCGAGTTTCCTGTGCATACCTGGAGCTCAGTAAAACCGAGCCGCCGCGCCCTTTCACCGGCCTCTTCCAATAATAATCTACCAATTCCTTTTCTCCGATAACCGGGAGTAACCGCCAATACTTTAATTTCTGCTTTGGTTTTGCCTTCGGGTGACAGGGCCAGTACGCCTACAGTAAGGTCGAGGTGATTAGCAACCAGGATAAGACAATGGGGCAGGTATTCTGCAACTTGTTCCTGGTTTGGGTCAGCCATAAGGATCAGATCCATTGGAGGAGCTACGGTATCCGGGAGTGAACTAATCCGGATATCCGCAGGCGGTTTGGTTTCGGTCATGTATCAAATATCCAATATTTCCAGCATCTGAAAACAGGAGATCGTAGTTTGATATTTTAGGGATTCTCTGCTTCGTAGACGGAGTCGATCAGCAGGTGTTTCCCATCTGCTGCGGTAGTGGCCAGTACGTCACATCGGTTGTTAAATGGATTATCGGCATGTCCTTTTACCCATTTGAACCGGATATGGTGCTGCTTCGCGAGTTCGTGATATTTGGTCCAGAGATCCCGGTTTTTTTTACCCCCTTTGAAGTTGGTCGCGATCCAGTTTTTTAGCCAACCCTCTTCAACGGCTTTCACAACGTATTGGCTGTCGCTGTAGATCGTGATTTTTAAACCGGTTTTAGTAAGTGCTTCAAGCCCTGCGATAACTGCCATTAATTCCATCCGATTATTGGTGGTTTTGCGATAGCCGTTGGACAATTCTTTTTCCCTGGTGCCCCATTTAAGTATGGTACCATAGCCACCCGGACCGGGATTTCCCCGGCTGGCACCGTCTGTATAGATGATGAGTTCGGACATGAGGAAGTGAAAGGTGAAAGGTGAAAAGTGAAACGTGAGACGTGAGACGTGAAATGTTTTTTTCGTCTCACGTCTAACGTCTCACGTCTGTATTACTCCTGTTTTAAACACGGGCATTTCCGGATTATGATTAGCGGCTTCAATACCGTTTGCGATTACCCGACGGGTCTGCAAAGGATCAATGATTTCGTCTACCCATAACCGGGAGGCTGCATAATAAGGGGTAGTTTGTTCGTCGTATTTCTGTTTGATGGATTGTAATACCTGTTGTTCCTGCTCAGGTGTAATTTCTTCACCCTTGGCTTTCATGGAAGCAACCTGGATCTGCATCAGGGTTTTCGCCGCCTGGTCGCCGCCCATCACTGCAATCTTTGCGGTTGGCCAGGCATAAATGAAACGGGGATCATAGGCTTTACCGCACATGGCATAATTACCTGCACCATATGAATTACCAACAATGATCGTGATTTTAGGTACTACGGAATTGGCCACTGCATTAACTAGTTTGGCACCGTCTTTAATGATGCCCGCATGCTCACTTCGGCTGCCCACCATAAAGCCGGTTACATCCTGCAGGAAAACCAGCGGAATTTTTTTCTGGTTGCAATTCATTATAAAGCGAGCCGCTTTATCAGCACTGTCATTGTAGATTACACCTCCCATCTGCATTTCACCTCTTTTGCTTTTCACGATCAGGCGCTGGTTCGCTACAATACCAACTGCCCAACCCTCAATGCGCGCATAACCGCAGAGAATGGTTTTCCCGTATTCGGCTTTAAATTCTTCAAATTCGGAATCATCTACCAGGGCTGTGATGAGTTCCCGCATGTCATAAGGCTTGCTGTTGTTTTCTGCCAACAAGCTATAGAGTTCTTCGGTTGCTTTTTTGGGTGCTTTGGGTTGGGTTCGATTAAAGCCGGCCTGCTGCGGTTTCGCCAGTTTACTCATGATTTTTTTGATATGATCCAGGCACTCTTTTTCTGTCGGAAATTTATAATCCGCAATTCCGGAAAGCGCATTGTGCGTTTCAGCGCCACCCAGCGTTTCAGCATCGATATCTTCACCGATGGCTGCCTTTACCAGGTAAGGGCCGGCCAGAAATATAGAACCGTTCCCTGCCACCATCAGGGTTTCATCGCTCATGATTGGCAGGTAAGCACCTCCTGCTACACAGGGTCCCATAACTGCTGCGATCTGCGTGATACCCATTGCACTCATGCGGGCATTGTTGCGGAAGATCCGGCCAAAATGTTCCTTATCAGGGAATATTTCATCCTGCATGGGCAGGAAAACACCGGCACTATCTACCAGATAGATGACAGGCAGGTGATTTTCCATGGCGATTTCCTGCATCCGCAGATTTTTTTTCCCGGTAATAGGAAACCAGGCTCCGGCTTTAACTGTCTGATCGTTGGCAAGAATCACACATTGTCTGCCGCTCACGTAACCAATACCGGCAACTGTTCCACCTGCGGGGCATCCACCCTGGTCTTCGTACATACCATATCCTGCAAAACTTCCGATTTCCAGAAACTCCGTTTCGGCATCAATCAGGTAATCGATCCGCTCGCGTGGGGTCAACTTATTTTTTTCGTGTTGTTTCTCAATGGATTTTTTACCGCCGCCGACAAAGATTTTTTCGCGGCGTTTCTTCAGATCACTGAGCAAGAGCTTCATAGCATCTTCATTCCGGTTCTTTTCGATATTCATGGCAGGCATTTTTGAATTTTCTTTTTGCATTGAACATTCTATTATTGCGAATAGTTGTAACAACATGCAGGAAAGAACGGGGCAAAGATACCGGTATACAGGTTTATACCTTCTGGCAGGCACAGCTTTATTCATTAAGCTGGTGTCAATTTTTCCTGATTTGGTGGAAAAATATTATTCGACCGGGGTTTACCCGGTGATCTCCAGGGTGCAGCGCTTTTTGTTTGGATGGATGCCACTCAGTTTCGGTGACCTCCTCTACGCGATAGCAACTATCGGACTGGTATATGCGCTGGTAAAATTTATCAGGGCTATAATGCAAAAACGCATTGATCTTAAGTGGTTGCTTAGGGCAGGCGTGAAAGTAATGCGGGTCTGGTTGTGGGTCTATATTCTGTTTAATCTGTTATGGGGATTGAATTACAACAGGGTAGGTATTACCCGGCAGGCTGGTATACGGCCGGGGCAATATACAACTGCTGAACTGGATAGCCTTGTGCAGGTTTTATCCAAAAGGATGGAAGCCGACCGAACCATATCGCTTCCCGAACGCCAGCCTCTCCGGCACAAAAGAACCCTTTTTACAAGGGCTTTCAGCGCCTATCAGCAACCGGGTACGCGTGCTCTGTTTTTAAAATACGGCGGCCAAAGTGTTAAGCCTTCCCTTTATAGTTATCTGGGAAATTACCTGGGTTTTACGGGGTATTATAATCCGTTTACCGGAGAGGCTCAGGTGAATACCACCGTTCCTGTATTTGTTCAGCCCTTTACCACCTGCCATGAAATCGGCCACCAGCTTGGGTATGCAAGGGAGAACGAAGCCAATATGGCCGGCTTTCTGACGGCGAGTAAAAGTGAAAGTCCGGCTTTCCGCTATTCCGCATATTTTGATCTCTATCTATATGCTATTCGCGATTTGAACTTACGGGATTCAGCACTTGCACAGCAGCGCATGAACCAGTTGCCTGCTGGCGTAAAGGAAGATATTATCACTTTGCGAAAATTCAACCAGGAGCATGTAGGGTTACTGGAGCCTTTGGTCAGAACTCTGTATGCGCAGTATTTACGAGCCAATCAGCAACCATCCGGATTATTAAGTTATAACCAGGTGGTGGCACTGGTGATCGCCTATGGCAGAAAATATGGATGGGAGCGCCTCTGAACTCAGAATTTATTCTTCCACATCATACTTTCGATGGGCTTGTCTGGCTGTCCGCTGTATTTCGCATTTTTCTTCTGGTTGTAGGCTACTTCAATAGGTCCTTCTACCGGGAAGTAGATCAATTGCCCAATCGGCATGCCTTTGTACACTTTAACCGGTTGTTTTACAGAAATTTCAAGGGTCCAGTTACCGCAGAAACCAACATCGCCCTTGCCAGCTGTGGCATGGATGTCAATGCCAAGGCGACCGGTAGAGGATTTTCCTTCGAGGAAGGGGACATGCGCATGGGTTTCCGTATATTCCTCCGTTACGCCGAGGTAAAAAATATGAGGATATAACACGAATCCTTCCTCAGGGATTTCAAAATATTCGATCTGGTTATGCTTTTTGGCATCCAGGATATGTTCCTTGTAGGTGGCAAGCCATTTGCCCAGGTGAACATCGTAGGAATTGCTTCCGAGGCATTCGCGGTTATAGGGCTCAATTTTGATGGTGCCTTTTTCAATTTCTTCCAGTATGCGCGTATCCGACAAAATCATGTGCTTGGCTTAATTTATATTTGTTGCGTGGGACTGTTTAAGTGCCGCTGCAATGTTAGTGTCTTAATTTCAACCTTGGCCTTATTTTATCAACATAATATCAACCAAACAACCCGACTCGCAATTTGGCGTATTGAGGAACCGGAAGAATTCTTTCTCTCCAGCGTATCCCTCCACCAGGATGTGACCCATCCTTACAAGCGGCTGCAGCACCTTGCGGGCCGGTATTTATTGCCTGTCTTGTTTGATGATTTTCCATTGGAAGAGATCCTGGTAGCCGACACCCGGAAACCCTATTTGCCCGGGGAAAAATATCATTTTTCGATCTCGCATTGTGGCAATTATGCGGCGGCAATTGCCAGCAGCACGAACCGGGTGGGGATCGATATTGAGCTGGTAACGCCGCGGATTGAACGGATATCACCCAAGTTCTTATCAGAGGAGGAAAAAGCATACCTCGCTCAATGGGAATTGTTTGATCAATTGCAGTTGGAGATGACAACCGTAATCTGGAGTGCAAAAGAGGCGGTGTACAAGTGGTATGGGTTGGGTGGCCTGGATTTCAAAACGCACATGCAGCTCAGCGGCCCCTTAAAATACAATTCCAATCAGTGGATGGAAATTCCTTTTCGGTTTAACCTGGGGCAGACAATAGAAGTGCAGTTAGAAGCCAAAATTTTTGAACCACTGGTGATGGCTTACCTGGTGACCTGATTTTTTCCATGGGTTGCAATTCTCGCAGATAGTTTCTATCATTGGCGAAAATTTTTATCCTGTGAAAAAACAGCTCCTCTTTTTATTTTCTTTTTTCCTCTCTATCAGTGGATTTTCTCAATTACGTTTAGTAGCCGAAGGACCCGTATTTCCGGAATTGGAAGGGGGCGTTGGAAAAGTGCTGCTCCTAAAAGATGGAACTACCGCGTATCTGGCGGGAGAAAAGAATAAATATGAATTACGTGTGTACGGCATAGATCACAGGGAAAAATATGCGAAACAGCTAAATCTTGATATTCCCAGGAGTACTAAACTTGAAACCCTGTTTGAACATGCAGGTGAGCTGGTGTTGATGGCAAATGAAATTCACGACAAGCACACCGCACTGGCACGCTTTCGAATCAATCTGGCCAATGGAGCAGTGATAGAACGCAAGGAGTTAATGCAAATGCCAAGAGTACAAGGACCGGCAGGATTTGCAATTGGATTTGGGGCGTTGGCATCGCCCGATTTCACCATACGTATTGATGCTGAAACAGATCATTACGCGGTTGCGAGATTTAATACACTTGAATCGGATCGGAACAAACGGTTGGAAATAGTGCATTATGGTCCTGGGCACAAAGAGATTGGAAGGGCCTATTACCGGTCTCCACAGCAAAAATTCAAATACATCCATTTTGTGGATTTATTGGTAATGGGCAGTGACCAGGTGTTTACGCTCGTGTATGCTTATAATACTAAATCCAGTGGAGGGAAGGAATATGAATTACTGCTTGGGTCATTTTCTTCCGATAAAAAAGACATCGAGATGATTAAAATCAGTGCAGGCAAGGAACTGGGATTCTCCGGAGGATTGTTGAAGTTTAATCCCGTTACAAAAAAGATATTCCTCTTATCAAATATAATGAGTGAAGATCGGAAAGGTTTTATTCCAATGCTGGTAATTCTTGATCCTGTTTCAAGAAAGGTTGAAAAATCAGGAGTGGCTTACCCTGGTAATGCAGATAACATTGATAAGGAGTTATTTGGAAAAAGAAGTTCATTTCGGGGCTTGCCGCAGAATGTTTATATCAATCGTGATGGAAGTTATACTATCCTTTTTGAAGAAATTGTCATTCTTCAAGGTGATAAAACATTTACCACCGTACTTGGAAATGCTGCTGTTGTGTATTATGATTTGTTTGGAACGCCAATGGGGACCTATTATATTCCAAAGTGGCATTCGCATGATGCAGTAACGGTCCCAACTTTTTACCTTGCCAACAGGGAACGGGAGTTTACTCCATTTTACAGGGGCAATCAATTCCGGACCCTTGCTTACCTGGATGGCAACACCCAATCCTATTTACTGATCAATGATTTGGAAGAAAATGTGGAAGCCTGGAAAAAGGGGAAAGTGGAAGGTATCCGGAAAGTGGGTAGTACTGAAGCGTATCAATTCCAGCTAGCGGCAAAACAAGGAGTTCCGGATCGCTCGCTACTTTTTGCGGAGACAGGGGGAAAACGCTTTCACCAACTGGCGGTGATGGGGGTAAATGATTTTGACCGCAAGCGGAATGTTTTTGTAACGCTGAAGTTTGAAAAGGAGGGGCGAGACCGCGGTATTCGATTGGCCTGGTTTCAACCCTAAGCCTCCATTATCGGTCAGCGCCAATTTGTTATGTTGAATGTCAGGTAACTAGAGGCGCTTAAATATTTTTTGAGGAGGGATACAACGGAATAGTATCGGAAGCGCTCAGATAGCATAACTTCATAAAAACCCTTCTACATGAAAAATTTTATCAGTTTAAGTTTAGTGATTGCTATTACCATCAGTTCCCTCACGGCGTCTGCGCAGCGGATTAAACTGGAATCCGGAGATATTTCGGCACTGGCCGGCGAAAAAGAGATTAATACCGAGTTTGTGTACGATGGCATGTCGGTAGGTAAATTCAAGACAGAAGCCGAGTATGTAGCCAAAAAGACGGAGGAATACAATAAAAAAGAATCGGGCCGGGGAGATAATTGGGCCAAGTCATGGGTAGCAGATCGGGAGAGTCGCTTTCATCCAAAGTTTAATGAGTTGTTTGGCAGAGAAAGTGGGATTGCTTCAGGAAGTGCACCTGCTGCCAAATATACCATGATCGTAAAAACGGTTTCAACTGAACCTGGTTATAACATTGGAATCACCCGTGGTAACGCTAATATTTACCTGGAGGTTACCATCGTTGAAACAGCCAACCGCAGCAAGGAAGTAGCCAGAATCAAGGTGGACAAGGCACTGGGTCGTACCTTTGGCGGTTTTGATTTTGATACCGGTCTGCGCATCGGCGAAGCGTATGCAGATGCTGGAAAAGCATTGGGTGCTTACGTTAAAAAGAACGCAAAATAACATTCTTTCCGCCAGGGCGGAAGGCTTACTCAAGCAGTCCGGTGGGGTCATCTTCCTCATCAAGGAGTTGCAGGCTTATATTATCGGAGCCTGCAATTCCTTCGATACTGCCGCGGATATGGGCTGCGTTCAGCAATACTTTTTCCAGTTGTTTTTCCCGGGCTTTCCAAAGTTTTTCCATAGCATCCCGTTCTTTCTGAATGGAGAGTTTCATGCTCATAAAACCTTCGCGGATCGCCTTCCATTGTTCCGAAAATTCATTGCTCGTGAGGTAATCATAGAGCATATGCATCTTATCCCCTTTGTTTTCCTGGCTGCGCACGGCATTGAATACTTTGATAAGGCTTTCGCGTAATACCTGGGCCAGGGGTTTGACCTCAGTGAAAGAACAGATCCAGATACCGTTTTTTTCTCCGAACTGATCCATATCGTCTGGCATGGTCTGCGTTACCAGGATTGCGAGATCCGCTCCCTGGCTGCGCATATCAGCTTTGAGTTTTTCTATCCAGTCGCGGGTGAACCCTTTCGTTCTTTTACTTTCATAGATGATCTTCCCACATTCCTGACCGAATTGATTGCGCACCGTCTGGATGCAGTCTGCTCCCCGAACCCCTTTACCTACTTCAGTAATCAGGTCAAAAGGGAAACTGCTCTTCAGCATTTCCTCGAGGGCCAGTTCCTGGACTTCGCCCTGCAATTGCATGCTGCCCTGTTCGGCTTTGCGTTTCATTTCTTCAGCCAGTTTTTTCTGGTCTTCCAGCTGTTTTTCAAGTTCCTTTACACGCAGATTGAATTCGGATTCTTTTGCAGCAATTTTCTGTTCCTCAATTTTGCGGAGTTCTTCCGAGAGCCGGCCTCTTTCTTCCTGTAACCTTCGCTGGAGGCTGATCTCCAACTCTTCTTCCCTGGTTTTCAATTCCTGCTCTTTGCGCAGGAAGTCCAGCTCTTTCTGGCGGGCTGCCTTCAGTTTTTCCTCATTATCGCGATTGGCATCTTTAAGCAGGATGAGCTGGTTTTCGTAATCGGAGTGGAGTTGCTGTCGGATACTGGCCTCCAACTGCTGGTTCTGCTTTTTCAATTCCAGGTCGAGTTGCTGGCGGTAAGCCATTTCCTGCTGACGGCGGAACTGCTCAAAAGCTTCGTCTTTTTTTCGGAGTTCTTCCTCTTTCTGCTTTCGGTATTCCAGCATTTTTTCCCGGAGTTCCTGCTTTTCCTTTTCGATGGCTTCCTTCAGTTCATCGTTCAACGCTTCTTCCAGCGGGAATTCATGCGCACAATTCGGGCATTTGATATTAGTAGGCATACTGTACCAATTTGCGGCAATTTATTGTATCCTGCTGATTAATCGGACCGTTCGTATATTTAACACATGGCAGGTAAATACGACGCAATTGTTATAGGTTCGGGCATTAGTGGTGGCTGGGCCGCAAAGGAACTTTGTGAAAAGGGATTAAAGGTGTTGCTGCTTGAAAGAGGGCGGGATGTAAAGCATCTGAAGGATTACCCTACTGCAACTATGCATCCCTGGGAGTTTCCGCACCGGAATAAAATACCCCTGGATTTCTTAAAGGAAAACCCCATCGCAAGCAGGTGTTATGCGCTGAGTGAAAGCTCCGAACATTTTTTCGTGAAGGATAAGGAGCATCCCTACACACAGGAAAAACCATTTGACTGGATCCGCGGCTACCAGGTTGGTGGAAAATCGCTGTTATGGGCCAGGCAAACCCAGAGATGGAGCAAATTCGATTTTGAGGGGCCGGCCAGAGATGGTTTTGCCACCGACTGGCCGATCCGCTATGAGGATATTGCTCCCTGGTACAGCCATGTAGAACGATTTGCCGGTATCAGCGGAAATAAAGATGGATTGGAAACCCTGCCGGATGGCGAATTTCTGCCACCCTGGGAAATGAATTGCGTGGAGAAAGACATCGCTTCGGCCATACGTTCCAGTTATACCGACCGCTTTCCGGTTATTGGTCGTTGTGCGCACCTAACCGAACCACAACCGATTCACCTGGAGCAGGGCAGGGGTAAATGCCAGGCCCGGAGTTTATGTGAACGAGGTTGTCCCTTTGGCGGATATTTCAGTTCAAATTCTTCAACGATTCCCTGGGCAGCCAAAACAGGTAATCTGGAACTGCGCCCCAATTCGGTAGTACATTCCATTTTGTATGATGATAAATCACAAAAAGCCAGGGGTGTGCTGGTTATTGACAGCATTACCAAAGAGCAGCATGAGTTTGAGGCAAAGATCATTTTTGTGAATGCGGCAACCATGAATACGAACCTGATCCTTCTGAATTCTATCTCCTCCCGCTTCCCTAACGGATTGGGAAATGATAATGGATTACTCGGAACCCATGTGGCATTTCATAATTACCGTGGCATACTGAATGGAAGGGTGGAAGGCTATGAAGATACGTATTATAAAGGCAGAAGACCCTGTGCAGTGATGATGCCGAATTTCCGGAATGTTCGCAAGCAGGAGATGGATTTCCAGCGTGGATATATGACTTTCTATAGTGCCTATCGTCCGAGTTGGGGTAGAGGGGGAGAAGAAATAGGTGCAGCATTAAAAGAATCACTCACGGATCCTGGCGGGTGGAGCGTGTTTATGATGATGCAGGGAGAAACGATACCAAAGGAATCCAATCGCGTTAGCCTTGATAAAAATAACGTAGATGCCTGGGGTATCCCACAGCTATCCATAAACGTAGATTATGATGAGAATGATCTGAAGATCCTGAATGATTTTTTTGAACAGGGGCAGGAAATGCTGGAAAAAGCAGGAGTGAAATCGATTACTAAAACAGATACCAAACAGGCACCGGGATTGGATATCCACGAGATGGGAGGCGTAAGAATGGGGCATGATCCAAAAACCTCACTGCTGAATAAATGGAATCAGCTGCATGCCTGTAAAAATGTGTTTGTAACAGATGGAGCCTGCATGACATCCACCGGTACGCAGAATCCATCACTCACCTTTATGGCATTGACGGCAAGAGCTGCCAATTATGCGGTTGAAGAATTGAAAAAAATGAATTTGTAATATGGAACGGAAAACAGTTAGGGTATTGGTAGTGGGTTGCGGTAACATGGGAGCATCCCATGCATTAGCGTACCAGTTACTGGATGGTTTTGAGATAGCAGGTATTGTATCGCGGGGCGACAGTAAAAAACGCCTGAATGAAAAACTCGGGGGGGAGTATGCGCTTTTTGATTCCTTTACAGAAGCGCTGGCTGAAACCAAACCCGATGCGGTTTGCATCTCAACCTATCCCGATACCCATGAAGAATATGCTATTCTGGCAATGGAAGCAGGTGCGCATGTTTTCCTGGAAAAACCGGTTGCGGATACGGTGGCCGGAGCGGAGCGAGTAGTAACGAAGGCCAAAGAGTTGAATAAAAAACTCGTAGTGGGTTACATATTACGTCATCATCCCAGCTGGATCTATTTTATTGAACAGGCACAGCAATTAGGTAAACCATTGGTAATGCGCATGAACCTCAACCAGCAAAGTCATGGACTGATGTGGCAGGTACACCGCAACCTGATGAAAAGCCTGAGTCCGATTGTGGACTGCGGTGTTCATTATATAGATGTGATGTGCCAGATGACCCGGTCCAAACCTGTACAGGTTTCGGCTATAGGTGCCCGTTTGACAAATGATATTCCGGAAAGCAATTACAATTACGGTCAATTGCAAATCCGTTTTGAAGATGGATCGGTTGGCTGGTATGAAGCAGGGTGGGGCCCGATGATCAGTGAGACTGCTTTTTTTGTAAAAGATGTTATCGGTCCCAAAGGATCCGTATCAATTGTGGCGAAAAAAGCCAGTGCGGAAGGTCAGTCGGATGATGTATCCTCGCATACCAAAACCGAATCCATCCGTATACATTCAGCAGATTTGACCGCAGATGGCCGCTTTGCGAAAGAAGATAAATGGGTGGACCTGGAAGATGAACCGGATCACCAGGAATTATGCAATCGCGAGCAGGCTTATTTCTTACAAGCGATACAGGAAGGACTTGATTTGACTGATCATATGGAAGACGCAGTGAATAGTTTGCGCATTGCATTTGCGTGTGACGAATCGGTGCGGACGGGCAGGATCGTTGAACTTTAATACTACTTATATGCGGTTGTTTTATTGCTTGTTATTAGCCTTGTTGTGTTGTAAGCAAGGTTTGGTGGCGCAGATTGCCCAACCTGGTGCTGAGTTACCTGCCTGGAAAGAAGGTTACCTGGATATGCATCATGTTAATACAGGCAGAGGGAGCGCCGCATTTTATGTATTACCGGATGGCACCACGATGTTGCTGGATGCGGGAGAGATGGATATTCACGACGGTCGGGTTTTCACACCCAGGAACAGTGTGATAGTGCCAAACGACAGCAAAAAGCCATATGAGTGGATTGCTTCGTATATACAGCGTTTTCATCCTAAGTCAAAGCCGGTATTGGATTATGCATTGATCACACATTTTCACGATGATCATTTTGGCGCCTGGTATCCGGAAATTCCTTTGCATAAGAAGGGAGGATTCGGACTCACGGGAATAACCGGTGTGGCCAGTCTGATTCCGGTGAAAATGTTGCTGGACAGGGGCTATCCGGATTATAATTACCCGATTGCAAAAAACCGCTGGCTGGAGCAGGTGGGTAAGAATGATACGCCCTATCGCAGAACCATGGAGAATTATTGGCGCTTTATCGAGTTTGGCGTTAAAAACGGAATGGGGGCTGCCACTTTAAAAGCAGGTTCGGTTAACCAGGTTCGCCTGCAGTATAACAGAGAGGCCTATCCGCAATTCAGAGTACGAAATCTAAAGGCTAATGGGTTGATCTGGAGCGGGCAGGACAGCCTTGCTATTGATCATTTTCCTCCCGCGCATCCACAATTGCCGGCAACCTGGCCGGATGAGAATAGTATGAGCCTTGCCATTCTTATAGAATATGGCGGGTTTCGGTATTATACCGGAGGTGACAATCCAGGGAACCTTTTTTATGGAAATCACCACTGGCGAGATGTTGAAACACCAATGGCAAAAGTGACTGGAAGGGTAGATGTGGCTACCCTGGATCATCATGGAAACCGGGATGCGGTCAATGAATTTCAGGTGGAGACATTACAGCCGAGGGTCTGGATTGGTCAGAGCTGGTCGGCAGATCACCCCGGGCATGAAGTACTGGTGCGCATGGTGAGCCAGCATTTATACAATGGTCCGAGGGATTTATTTGCCACCAATATGCTGGAGGCTAACCGGCATGTGATTGGACCATTGATCGATCGGTCGTACAAAAGCCAGCAAGGCCATATCCTGGTTCGGGTGTTACCTGGGGGGAGCCAGTATTATGTAATCATATTGGATGACCAGCGGGAAGAAGCAAAGGTAAAAGCGGTCTTTGGGCCATACGATAGCCTGTCGAAATAATTCGAATTTGGCAGGGTTTAAGTAAATAAGGGGTTTCTACTATTGCAGGTATTTGGTCCCGGGTATATTTTAGTACACTGTTCAATAATCCCATATGACTAAACCAACCCGGATCTTTACCTGGCTAACCTTCGCTGCCATTTTTCTGATGCAGGTCTCCCTTGCGCAAGTGCCTGATGACTGGAAACAAATTTCAGCCCATCAGTACAAGAACCAGATTGCATTGAATTGGGAAACATTTGCAGAGTATAATTCCAAAGAGTTTATGATTCAACATAGTGTAGGCGGACAAGCCTGGACACTTATCGGCTCTGTGCCTGCAAGTGGACAGAGTGGTACGATTAAAACGTATAAATACCTGCACAACGAACCAGTTACGGGTACTAATTATTATCGTGTGGTGCTAGTGAATGAAACTGGCAGGGCACAGTTTAGCCGGGTGGTACAAATCGAATTTGAAGAAACCATTCCATTGAAAATTTATCCTAATCCGGTTATCAATGGTATCCTGAATCTTCAGATGAGTACAGATTCAGAAGTAACGATTTTTACAAGGCATGGTAAAGCGGTTATGCAAAAACAGTGTAAAGCCGGTAAATCTAAATTATACGTCAGTGATCTTCCGACAGGTTTATACCAGATCAAGGCAGGAGATGAAGTGAAACAGTTTTTTATCCGGTGATGAACCGGATTTTTTTTGCTCTTTTCTAAGTGGTTTTTATTAGCGGCTACAGGTAAGCACCTACAAATAAGTTTGATAAAGGTCAAAATAACACGTTATAAGTGTTTTCTATTATTGTACATGGAGAATCTGCCTTCTATTTTTACCTCACCCTAAATGAAATCCACCGTATGAAAAGAGCCGTTCTCTTTTGTTTCTCGCTGTTGCTACATCAATTCATGTTTAGTCAAACAGCCAGTACTGTCAATGTTACCGGTAACCCGGCAGTTAAATCCATTACCAATAATGTGGCAACTGTTATTGATCCCGAACTTGAAATTATTTCAAATGGAACCCTGAAAGATTTTACCGTGTCCATCACTGATAGTTATACATCAGGTGATGCATTAAGTTATAGTGGTTCTTTGCCATCTGGTATTACAGCGGGTAGTTTTAATGCTACTAGCCGCTCCATTGAATTTACAGGAATTGCTACGGCTGAGGTATGGCAGGAATTGTTGAGACGCGTTACTTTGAGAACTACTTCTGCTGTTTGTAATCCTGAAAGTCGTCGGGTGAGTTTCACTGTTGGAAAGCGTTACTATAATCCGTTAAACGAACATTTTTATGAATTGCGGTCTGCCGGGGCTAACTGGACGAGTGCGCGTGATTATGCGCAGACACAATCCTATTTTGGAAGACAGGGTTACCTGGTTACGATTACATCACAGGGGGAAAACAGTTTCATCTATCGTATCGTAAACGTAAATGCCTGGATAGGCGCTTCGGATAATTTCAGCGCTGTGAATTCTGCTGCAGGTTATTCAAAATATGCGAATCAAAGTGCGGCAGATGGCAAATATCACTGGGTAACCGGTCCGGAGCGCGGAACTATGTTTACCAATCAGAATGCCTGGCAATCCGGTGGCGTTTCCCCGGTTAACAACCGATACAACAACTGGGATAACAATGAGCCCAACGACTGGCCTGGATTTACAACTTCCAATCCAGGTGAAGAGGATTATGGACATATAATCGGGAGTAATGGAAGGTGGAATGATTATGCCAACGGCCAGTCTATTGGCAGCATTATTGAATATGGTGGAATGCCTGGAGATCAGTCGCACTCCCAGGTTGTGTTTACCAAAAAGATAACTATCAATAATGCCCCATCTGGCACTATTTCAGGAGGTAATACTACGGTTTGCTCCGGAACCAATAGTACGGTATTGACCTTAAGCGGACTGAGTGGTTCTGTGGTTCGATGGGAATATTCCCTGGATAATTTTTTAACAGCCGGAACTTCCGTGTCAAGTACATCAACTACACTGACCGTATCCAATATTTCCCAAACCCGTTATTACAGGGCAATCGTAAACTCCAACTCAGGTTGTACAGGTCTTGCAACAGCTGCCACTCCGATTTATGTGAAAGCATTGGAAGCAGGAAACATTGTTGCTCAAAATAATACGGTTTGTCCGGGTGGCACCGCCCAACTCACACTCTATGGGTTTACTGGTGAAATCACGCAATGGCAACGCTCTGCCAGTTCCGATTTTTCAAGTGGCGTAGCTTCCATTTCGAGTACGGAAGCAAGTATCAGCCATGTATTGGCTTCTATCGGAACCTATTATTTCAGAGCCACTGTAAAAGCGAATGGATGCAGTAACTCAACTAACAGTGCAGTATACACGATAACCGTTAGTTCAGGTACAGCACCAGTGGGAGGAGCGGTTTCGGACAGGGAGCATTGCGGAAGTTCGAATTCGGGAAGTCTCCAGTTAACCGGGCATTCCGGTACCATCCAGAAATGGCAGTATTCTACGGATGGAGGTATAATTTGGACAGACGTGGCCAATACTACTTCTACATTAACTTATAGCGGAGTGTCATCTACCCGAAAATACCGGGCAGTATTGACAAATGGTGCTTGCGGTACGGCCTATTCATCGGAAGGTACTGTAACTATATTGGGTACGAACCGGTTTAAGTGGCAGGGCGGATCAAACCGACAGGCACAGCAATCAACCAACTGGGACTGTGGCAACAAGCCGCTGCGTGGTTCGGATGTGCTTATCAGTTCAACCGCTGCCAATGATATGGAGTTGGATACTGATTATGTTTTGGGTACCATTGATTTTGCCGGTTCCAATCGTAAAATTGTTTTGGGTAATCATAATTTGACAATTAATGGAGTGGTTGGAGGCAATACCCAAAATCATATCATTACAAATGGTAGCGGTAAACTTATGATTAGGGTAGCACCTGGAGTTAGCGTCGTTTACCCGGTTGGTAACAGTAGTTATAATCCGATTCGCATTACCAATAATACAGGATTGGAAGATGAGATTTCTGTTCGTGTGGTGGATGAAGTATACCTTAATGGTTCAGATGGATCCGTATCTGATGTGCCAAGAGTAAAGCGTACCTGGGATATCAGTAAAGCCAATGCAAATGGAGGGAATGGGTTGGATTTTACATTTTACTGGAATGAAGATGAAGCAATTAATCTTGTTACTCCGGCCTTGTATCATTTTGAAAATAATAGTTGGAATAAACAGCCACTAACTGGATTGACAGCAGGTACAAACAGTTTAACCTATTCTGGTTATACCGGAAGTTTTTCACCTTTTGCTATTGGCGATGCGATGATTTCATTACCTGCAGACTGGAAAAGTTTTACTGCCAGCCGATTGAAGAAATCAGTTATACTGAATTGGGAAACCTTTGCAGAATACAATACGCAGGATTACCTGGTGCAGCATAGTGTATCCGGAACTGCATGGACAACCATTGGTTCTGTATTATCCAATAACAATTCGCAAACCATACAACGCTATCAGTTTGAACATGTAAAACCAATTGCCGGAGTCAATCATTACCGGATCATGCAACGTGATCAGAATGGAAGGACCCGATTCAGTAAGGTGCTGGCAATTAAACTGGATGCTGATGCAGTAGTTAGTATTTATCCAAACCCGGTAACAGCAGGGCAGTTAACTGTGCATATGGAAACAGCAGGATTAATCCAGGTGTATAACCAGGCAGGTATTCCTGTTTATCAGACCGACGGAAAAGCAGGATTAAACAGGCTGGATTTATCTCTGCTTTCCAAAGGCATGTATACATTGAAATGCGGATTGCAGTCAATTCCTTTCCTGGTAAAATAAGTAGTGGTCCACATACCAGAAGGTGAGACCCGGCCCTCTTGTGCAGGCAAGGGGGCATTTTTATTGTACCTGTAGGGAAACGTACCGGATATTTTTTCGGTCAAGTGTGTATGTGATATGTACAATATTATTACGGTCTTGAACAACCGCTGGATAACTGTATTCACCTTCCGGATGATTTTCCAGTTCAAGGATATCCTGCCAATTGCTACCGTCTTTTGATACAGCGACATTGAGCCGGTTTCTGCCGTTCCACCAGTCTTTACCGGCGGGAAGCGGGTTGTACACAAGTAATTGCCAGCCATTATGAAGTGTTACTGCATCTGAACCGGCATTCGGATTGGGAAGACTGGTTTTGGTAAGTGGTCCCCAGGATGCACCCTTGTCTTTCGACCAGGTTTGGATGATGTAATTCTGACGACTCCTGGAAAGCAACTGCAGATCACCGTTAGGATAAGTAAGGATACTGGGTTGGATTACACCGAAACTATCGTTATTGATGTTAATGCGACTCCAGTTCTGAAAATTGCTGTCTGATTTTTCCAGATGGATATGCCAAATTTTTTCGTCCGGACTTTCAGTGCTCGATGGATGCAGAATAGATCCATCTGTAAGTTGAATGGGTTTGTTCTTGATTGGACCCAGGATGCCTTCAGGTAGTTTGACTGCGGCTGACCAGGTTTTGCCCTCATCATTGGAAATTTTGTATTCGCCCCACCATTCACGTGGGTTGGGACCGACTTTATAAAACAGCGCAAGTTTACCGGATTGCGTGCGGAACAATACAGGATTCCAGGTAGGATAACGCAGTGTGTCATTTATAATTCCGTCAGCAACTGGCTGGGGCTTGCTCCAGGTTCCGTTATGATGGATGGCAGCATAGATAAGTACTTCTTTATGTGATTCATGCGGACCTGCGAACCAGGCGGCCATCAGGCCGCTGCCGGGAAGATCAACAATTGTGGACGCATGGCAACTTGCAAAAAGCGGACTGTCAACAATGTTTTCCTGTTTTAGAATCGTTACGCTTGGAAACTTTTGATGGACCGGATTGGTGCAGGTGGTGAATAAAATAGCAAAACAGATCAGTGGGCTCCATCGCATAGGTTAATAGTTTTGACATCTAAGGTAGCTCATTCACCCGACCGGTGCCACCGGACGGGTGAATGGTTGAAATGATTAAAATCGACGAATCCTCCGGGCTGTAGAGTAGAGAAGTTGAAAAGACCGAAGCGATAACCCATAAAGTGTGGCAGGGTATAGCTCATTTTCAGGGTGGTACCGATGTGGTTCCAGGTCTGACCATCAAGACTGTAAGAGAAATGTGCTGTATCTGTTTTGTTGGTAAAATCACAACTGGCACGGAGATGTAAAGTAGATTGTTGTATGGGAATATCAGCAACCAGTTCTGGAGATCCGGTAGAGTTGTTCAGCATTTGGAGATGATACCTGTCCCCGATTTTTTTGAGTCCTACCCATCCATAGTTTTTTTGTAGCAGGGCTAATCCGGCAATATCACCATTTTTCATATGCGAGCAATCGATTTCAATACTTGCCTCAGCTTGTGGACCAAATGTTCTTTGTGTTAATGTGTTACGCGCTGTTAGCAAACTGGTGTCAATTCGGCCTGTAGTCAAGCGAAGAAAACCTTTCCTTGATTTCACCGACCACAAAGAATTATCAGGATTGTGATTCCATTGCCAAACCAGTGGCAGATCCCGCTCATTGCGTTTTCGGGTGAAATTATCAGATGAAACGATACCAGGAACCAGGGATTGATTCGGGGGAAGATTTAGTGTCATGGGTACCTTTCCGTTTTCACCTAAAACCGGCCAGTCGTTTACCCATTTTACTGGTACCAGAAAAGGAATCCTGCCAACTGCACCATGGTCCTGAAACAGGTAGGCATACCAGTTACCATTTGGCATATCTATAAGTCCGCCTTGCGCCACTCCCTGATCCTGCAAAGCAAGTTTACCTTCATAAGGGCCTGTGATTTTTTTTGAACGATGAACGATCACTGTACGCATCCCACCCCGGGGCCATGTGATGTTAAACAGGTAGTAATATCCATTAAGCTTGTATAATTGCGATCCCTCGGCTCCCAATCCGATAGTTGTGCCGGCTGGAAGGCTTGCATTTTCAATCACCACCTGATGGATGCCTGCAGGCTCTATACCAGAAAGATCATTCTTAAGTTCAACAAGGCTGAGTTTGCCATTGCCATAAAGCATATAGGCTTTGCCATCATCATCAAAGAATAGTGTATGATCGTGCAAACTGGGTTGAAACTGTATTCTTGTCCAGGCTCCTTTTTCAATGTCAGGTGTAGTATAGATATAGGTTTTTCCGGTGGTTGATGAAAAGGTGGTGACGTAATAAAGTCCTTTGTGGTACCTTATACTACTTGCCCAGGAACCTGCTCCATACGCATTTTTACCATTTTGAAGATTTAATGCATCAACATCAGCGAGGGTATCATATGCATAATTTACAAGTCTCCAGTTGACCAGATCAGTTGATTTCATGATAGGTACACCCGGACTCATATGCATGGTTGTGCTGCTCATGTAATAGGCATTGCCAACCCGAATCATGGACATGTCCGGAACATCCGCATATATAATCGGATTGCTTGCTGTTTCCTGTGTTTGCGCAGGTTTGCCAAAAATTACCACTAGCAAAAGCAATAATAGGTGGCTGGATTTGATGGTCATTGTCTTAGAAAACTAATTGAGCAAATTGGTAAAGCCCGTTTTTCCAAACGTTGAAATCATGATCACCTGGTTCTATCTGAAATTGGTGCGGTACTTTATGTTGTTGCAGATAATCGTGCGTTCGCTGGCTGAAACTCAGCAACCGGTCTTTGTTGCCACAGGAAATCCAGAGTAACTTGAGCATGCGTGTAGCTTTCGCAGGATCCGGAATTAATTCTTCCGGTTTTTTGGTGTTGGGGGCTGATGAAAAACCTCCCACCCAGGCAAACTTGTCCAGGTTGCCTAAACCAAAATTGAGGGATTGTCCTCCACCCATAGATAAACCTGCGATGGCACGGTTATTCCTATCTGTAAATACCGGAAAATTTTTCTCAACATATGGGATGAGGTCGTTCAACAGATCTTTTTCAAAATTGGCGAAAGCCTGGACTTTATCCGGTGCCATAATATTACCAACTGCCCGGTCATCCGGCATGGCTCTTCCATTGGGCATTACCACAATCATCGGTTTTATTTTTCCTTCTGCATATAAATTATCCAGAATGATATGAGGCACACCTCCGTTAAGCCATTCTTTTTCATCGCCTCCAATACCGTGTAATAAATAGAGAACCGGATAGTTCTGCTTGCTGGAATAGCCGGGTGGTGTATAAATCAGCGCTTTTCTGGTAGTTCCAACTGTTTTGGATACATATGAAATTGTATCAATTTTCCCTTTTGCAATGCTGGTTTTTTCCCTATCAAAACCTTGGGGAGCAATTTTCACCTCCTGTTGGGCTCTTGAACTGAAGCACACTAAGAATACTATAATAGCCAATGCGATTTTTTTCATAGCAATAATGTTTGTTATCTCTAATAATTTGGTTAACGGTCGGTTCGAAAGGGAGAAGCTGGCAGTCCTTCCCGATTATAGAGATTCGGCTGAGTGGGATTGTCGGCCCAGGCATAACGTACATACATGGGGTTGGAAACCTGGTCACTTGAAACCACCACGCTATTGCCTTCAATACGGGCTGAAGCCCAGACGAATTTCTTATCAGCTCCGGCAATGGCGAAATTACCGGGAGCTTCACAATCGTTGGTGATTAGTCCGCCACCTGTATGATCAAATTCCACAATAATTTTACTAGCTTCAACCCGGGCTGTTCGATATAACGGTCCCGAGTACACGATCTTCTCTCCATAGGCCAGTTTCATCGCACCCAATGCCAGTCGGTCACCAACTTCTTTTTTATTATCCGGATGGATATCATTCCATTCGCCCAGGTCAATAGCTACTACCATTGCCGTATTTGGAACATCCAGTGCATCCATTTGTGCTTCCCGCATTTGTGCCCAGTTGCTTTCAGAAGGTAGGTAATTGTATTCCATGAACCCGGGTAACTGAACATATAAAAAAGGAAGGGTACCCAGGTTCCACGCGCTACGCCATTGGTTGATTAACTGGCGCGACAATGAAGCATATTCCATAGGTCGACCTGCATTCGATTCACCCTGGTACCAGCAAAAACCTTTGATTGTATAGGATGTAACGGGTGCTACCATGGCATTGAATAAGGCAGATGGTTTGTTTTGATTATTGCCTCCTCCACCGTAAAAAGAACGCACCGGTTCAAAGGCAGCGCCAACTTTATACTCCCATTTCCCCGTTAACTCGATTGTATCCTTTCCGGAAAAAAGACAATAGGGCTTATCCGGTACAAAACCGCCTTTACCATTTTGGTTGGTTACCCGAACCACGATCAGATTTTTTCCCGGCTGTAATACATCCTGCGGGATAGCGTACCGGCGTTGTGGGTACAAATAAGTTGTTTGACCGATTTTTTTTCCATTTATGTACACTTCATCCATATCCACGATCCGGCCCAGAAACAATCTGCCTGGTTTTCCGGTCATGTTTGCCGGTACCATAATTTCTTTGCGATACCAAACCACTCCATTCAGCTCTTTGATACCCTGGTCTTCCCAATAACCCGGAACAAAAATGGAACGCCAGCCTTTTGGAACATAGGCAGGATCATACCATTTCAATGTTTCATTCATTCCCTTATCGATTGGGGGTTCGGGTCTTTGAACCGGATTTCCAGGCCTGTCAGGAGTTGCACTTGCCTGCGGCGATGGCAGCCCGCCTGTCCAGGCTTCAATAGGTGTTCCACCTACGCTTGCATTTATTATTCCAATTGGAACACCATATTGCTGGTGCAGTTTTTTCGCCATGAAATAAGCTACTGCGGAAAAGGGTCGTACAGCTTCTCCCACTGCAGGCGCCCAATGGCCGGCAGTTATATCCTCTTTTTCTCCCTCCAGGCTCGTAGCTGTCGGAATCCAGAATTGTCGGATCTGGGGAAAATTCGCCGTAGCGATTTCATCTGCATAGGTAACATCGTGAATATTCAGTTGATGAACCATATTACTCTGCCCACTACAAAACCATACGTCACCAAATAAAACATCTTCAAGTGTTATGTTATTCTTTCCCCGGAAATGAATGGAATATGGGCCGCCGGCTTTAGTGGCCGGGAGTTCTAATTTCCATTTTCCATCTGATCCGGCACGGGTACGAATTATTTTTCGGTTAAACGATACTGTTATCTTTTCCAGTGGCGATGCCCATCCCCAAAGTCGGACAGGCTGGTCGCGTTGCAATATCATGCTGTCGCGAAGTAACTTCGGCAGCCTTATTTGCGACTGGCTTTGATAACCTGCCACCAGTAATAACAATAAAATTGTTAATCGCTTTACCATAACCGGAATGTTTTATTTGAATAAGGGTCTATGGTTTGAATCCGACCATTTTCATCATATTTCAGTTCAGTAACTTTTACTGATCTTAAATGGGTAACACCCTCACTTAAACTGCTGTCGTGATAGAAAAGATACCATTTTCCATTAAACTCACAGATGGAGTGATGGGATGTCCAGCCAATCACCGGTTCCAGGATTCGGCCGGCATAGGTAAAAGGACCGTAAGGTGAATCACCGATCGCATAACAAATAAAATGGGTATCGCCGGTGGAGTACGAGAAATAATATTTCCCGTTGTATGTATGCATCCAGCTTGCTTCAAAGAAGCGCCTGTCCTTATCTCCCTCCAGTAAAGGCTCACCCTTTTCATCCAGGATCTGTAAATCACGAGGCGGCTCAGCAAATTCCAGCAGATCATCCCGCAGGCGGGCCACTTTTGGGCAAAGAGCAGGTTCTGTATCGGTAGGCAGGTGTGCAAAGGGGCCTTCTTCTTCAGCCTTAAATTGCCCGGTACGCCAACGTTGTAATTGTCCGCCCCATATACCGCCGAAATACATATAATAGCTACCATCTTTATCCTTAAAAACAGCCGGGTCGATTGAAAAACTATTATTGATGGGTTCCGGTTGCGCGGTGAATAGACCTACGGGAGATTCACTCACTGCTACCCCTATACGAAAAATGCCTTTTTTATCCTTTGCAGGAAAAAACAGGTAATAGTTCCCATCTTTTTCTGCGGCATCAGGTGCCCATAACTGTTGAGATGCCCAGGGTACTTCGCTGAGGTGCAGGGCACAACCATGATCCACTGCCTTCGCATCTGGATGTTCCATTGACAATACATGATAATCCTCCATTGCAAAATGACTGCCCAGGTCATCAAAGGGGATATTGGATTCTACATCATGGGAGGGATAGATATAAATTTTTCCATTAAATACATGCGCGGAGGGATCCGCTGTGTAAATATGTTCCACCAGGGGTTGGGAAATTGCCTTGCGCCTGAGTTGTTGAATATTCATTGTATATGGTTAGGTTGTTCTTCGTTGTTTTAACTCGTTTTCAATCAGGTTTTCCATCGACTTATTGATCTCGTAAAAAAACAGTAGTGCAATCCCGATAAAAAAGGGAATCGAAGGATAAATGCTAACCAATAGTTTGGTTCCATTCACTGCGGTAGCTGTTTGCGCGGCATCGCTATTGGCCTGGTACTGGTACAAGCCAAGAATCCAGGTAACCAGGGCGCTGCCAACACTGAGTCCCACTTTTAAGCCAACCATCATTGCTGAAAAAATAATCGCAGTTGCTCGTCGATTGGTTTTCCATTCACTGTAATCCGCTACATCTGCGATCATGGCCCAGAGCAGGGGGATGGTCAGGCCATAAAAGAATCCATGCAATATTTGCGAGCCAAATATCAGACCAATAGCGTCAGGTGAATAAAAATAAAAGAACAGGATAAAAAGTGTAGAAATAAAAAGAGCCCAGCCAAATACATCGCGCTTGCCATATTTATCTGCAAATGCTTTGGAGAGCATGATACCCATAATCATGAATAAAATACCACCTGCATTAAACAAGCCAAATCCCGCTGATACAGGGTCTTCTCCAAAGAAATTTATTCCCATAGACTGTAAACCATTCAGGATCGGCTGGATGAATTCCGTTAGAGCCTGACTGTTTACATAGTTTTTGAAATAGTACACGTAGGAGCCACCTTTCATCGCAAGGGTGATAAATACCAGGGTGGTTAGCAATAACATAAGTAACCATGGCCTGTTGGAAGAAAGGTCCTTGAGATCCTGCGACACACTTGATTTTTGCTCCGGTTTGGGAACGATTCGTTCTCGGGTACTGATAAACGTTATAAGCAACAACACCGTTCCAATAATAGCCAGCCAGGTCATGACAATTTCTATGCCCGCTGCCTTATCTCCCTTACCAGCAGATTCAATAATGGGTAACATAAATACCTGCACAAAAAACTGGGCAAACATTACCGCTACAAACCGATAGGAGGAAAGACTGTTGCGCTCTTTCATATCACCTGTGATCACACCGCTCAGAGCAGAGTAGGGCAGATTGTTGGCCGCGTAGAGTAATAACAGCAAGGTATAGGTTATAGCGGCATAAATAAGTTTGCCTTTATAGGAAAAATCCGGTGTACTGAAGGCCAGTAAGGATACCACTCCAAGAGGAATAGCTGTCCATAAAATCCAGGGACGAAATTTACCCCACCTGGAAACCGTACGATCAGCAATGGCCCCAATAATTGGATTAAAGGCAAAAGCTGCAATCAATCCCACTGCCAGGATGATGGCGGAAGCGTGTTGCGTTTCCAATCCATAGATATCGGTATAAAAATAGGCGAGATAGGTCATGAGGGTTTGAAAGACCAGGTTGGCGGCCAGGTCGCCCAGGCTGTATCCCAGCTTTTCGGTTATAGATAACCGTTGATTGGTTGTGTTCATGAGCGGGATTTATTTTTTTAAACCCATCAGTTTGTGATAGGCAGGTTTAGGTTGTAACTGGCGATCGAAGAGCAGGGGGTAATTGGTTCTACCTGGCACGGGCCAGCCATTAAGCCAGCTTTGCCCATCGTCCACTCCCCAAAATGTAACTCGGGTGATTTTGTCCTTATGCTTCAGGAAAAGTTTGAACAGATTTTCATAATCGGTTGCCTGTTGTTGGAGTATGCTGTCCGGAATTCCCTGGGCATAAGGATTCAGGGAAGGGTCGCTTGCCATTCGCTGTGCCACATCAGCTCCCTGGAAATTACGTGGTAATACTTCAATATCCAGTTCGGTAATCATTACTTTTAAACCCAGTTCATGGTAGGCGAGTATGCTTTCTTCAATTTCTTTGAACGGGACTTTACCCAGATGCCAGTGCCCCTGGATACCAACACCATCAATGCGTACACCGGCGGCCTGGACTTTTTTTACGAGTTCAATACAACCAGCTCTTTTTTTGGGTTGCTCGTTATTATAATCGTTGTAGTACAATTCTGTATTTGGTGATGCTTTTTCTGCCAAACGAAAGGCTTCCGTGATGTAATCCGGACCCAGTTTTTGCAGGAAGATGGAATTACGCAGTGTGCCATCTTCATTCAGTGCTTCATTCACCACATCCCAGGAGAATATTTTGCCGCTGTATCGGGATGCTACTGTATTGATATGATTTTCAAAAAACGTTTTGAATGAATCCACACGCTGGATACGACGTGCAAATGCGGGTAACTGACTATGCCAGATGAGCGTGTGTCCATTCAATTTCAACTTATTTTTCTGGCTATAGGCTACCAGTTTATCAGGAATTGTGAAATCATAGCGATCCCATGCTGGATGTATGTGTTCTGCTTTCATACAATTTTCTGGTGTCACAGCATTGAACTGGGAAAGGATCAAAGCGTTGCTTTGGGCATTTCTTTCTTCAATTTGTCCTGTATTAAGCGCCGCTCCAATCAGAAAATCGGAATGGTAAGCTTCTTTTAGACCATTATTGATACTTGAATTGGTTTTGGAAGAACTGCAGCTAATTGTAATTAGCCAGAAGGCAGCTGTTGCGAAAATAAAATGTGGAATTTTTTGCATGATTTTTTTATTTGGCAGTTAGTTGTTGAGAAGATGGTATTCGCGTTTCCGGCGGGCCCAGGTAAGTTGGTTTCAGCCCGCCCAGGTCCAGCACCAGTTTTTGCAATACTACTCCGTTGCTTACTCTCCAGAAACGAACACGGTGTTTACCAGGCTGGGAAAGAAAATGGCGACTTGTTTTAACGATACTGTTATCGGCTACCCATTTGTTCCAGACACCGCTGATACTGGTTTTATCCTCCTTATTCAGGCTGATTAGCTGAGCTTGTTCTTCATCAATTGAAATCGCATATTGCAGGCCGTTATCCGAGCCATAAAAATTCAGGCTGGGAGAGAAATAGGCATATAGGGTAATGCTGTCCTGGCTGTAGCTAAAAAATTCATATTCCAAAAAGGGTGAGTTTTCCTGAAGTTTGTTTTCCGTTTCTGTTACCGGGAAGGATGTAATCGCGTCACCTGTTCTGCCGTGATCCGGCAATTTTTTCCATTGAATTTCAGCTGTTTCCTTTTTTCTTGAGAAGTTGGCCGCCTCCATTGATACTACACCGTTGAATTCAAAAAAGGCCGGATAGTTGAGGTTCTCTGGGAAAGGGGCTTTTGCAATCTGAATAAGGGTGTCTGACAGGGTTTGATAATCTGTGCCGGGTGGAAGGGGTTTTAAGTTTGGTATTTTATTCACCGGTGGCTGTTGCCAATAGGTATACCCGATATGGGTCTGGCTCATCATATGATTCCATTTTCCCTTATTGATACGATGGTATGCCAATGTAATAAGGGAATCTCGTTCATAAAACTCCTTTACTTTTTTGGCATGATAATTCGTGGATACTGATTTTTCTGCATAAGCTTTGTGGTTGAGGGCTACCTGGTAATAAAGCTGATAAAGATTGGAACTGGCGGCAATGGGATGCAAGACCAGTTGAAAATAAGCATCCTGGAATTCTGGTGCAAGGGCCAGTTGAATCTGTTCCGCTTTTTCTTTTAAGGCATTATACTCAGCAACTACTGTTTCCCATTCGTTGTAGTGAAAGCTGTAACTGCCGTGATCCAGTAGTTCCGGTTTACGGCGACCATTGAATTTTCCATAAGCTGATAATAGGTGCGCTATGGCATCCGAATGGGTAACACCAAATTGTTGTGCAGCCCACTGCCTGGTATATTCGAAAAGATCATCGGCGCCAATACGATCCGGATTCCATGCATAATCGAGGAAAAAGGAAATGGGAAATTCCATGGGCTTGATATCACCTACGTTTACAATCCATATCTGCTTCACATCGTGCTGCCAGGCCAGGTTCATTTGTTCCCAGATCCGGGGCAGGGGATTGGTGTTGATCCATTTGTAATTTCGCGGCCCACCTACATAATCGAAGTGATAATAGATGCCATAACCTCCTTTCCGCCTTGGTTCGCCAGGTTTTGGTAGCATCCGGAGGTTCCCCCAGTTATCATCGCAAAGCAGGAGGGTGACGTCATCGGGTACCCGCATTCCTTTTCGGTAATAGTCCTGTACTTCTTTGTACAGCGCCCAAAGTTGTGGAGTTTGGGAAGCGGATTTACCGGTAGTTTTGGAAATAATGTCGCGCTGATCTTTTACAATTTTTTCAAGTAGTGCGGTGGCGGTTTCGCGGCTCATGGGTTCATCGCCATCACCCCGCATTCCCACACTTACAATTTTTTCATTCCATGCCCGCTTCATTCCAAACGTCCAGAATTCCTGCAAACCTGCCTGATTAGTATCATAGTTCCATGGCTGTTTTTTTCCATAACGTCTCCATTCATCATGCGCACGCATAAGTGGTTCGTGATGCGACGTACCGATAACAATCGCATAGTCATCTGCTACTTTAATATTGAGTGAGTCATCGTCATAAAATGCATTTCCCCACATGGCGGGCCAGATATAATTTGACCGGAGTCGAAGCATCAGTTCAAATACCCGTGTATAAAATCCGGAATTGAATCCGCCGAATTTTTCTTTACTCCAATTACTTAAGGCAGGCGCTTCATCGTTGATAAAAATGCCGCGGTATTTCACTTTAGGGGCATCCTGCAGGATGGAATCGCGGGCTATCCATACCTGCATCTTTTTTCTGACCGGAACATCCGCCCACCAGTGCCAGGGCGATACACCAATTCGCCTGCTGATTTCCATGGCGCCATAGGCCGCACCCCGACGATCACTGCCCATGATAAACAGCAGGTGTTGACCAGCATTTTGAACCGTGAGTATTTTATATCCTTCCCACTTTCCCTTGAGATCTGTAATTGAAATCCGGTACTGGCGAATCAATTTTTTCAATAAGTCTGATTTATCAAGGCTTCCAATAACAATAATCACCTCCGAATCTTTTCCAGGTCTAAATAGGACCTGACTTTTCCGGGTTGTAATCGATTGCAAATCGGTCGCCAAAAAAAAAGCTGCTTTTTTCACTACTTCATGGTCTGTTGAATCTACCAGAATGGAAGCTCCGCCGAGATCATAATTCGCATTGACGTTAGCCGATACAGGCAGTTGCGCCTTTGAGAAACTAACATTTGTGAGAAGTACTAAAACAAACAATCGTATTCTGAACATGGCAATCAATTAATAACTGATACTATTGCCGCCATCTACAGGCAACACTACTCCTGTAATATAACGGGCATCCTCACCTGATAAATACAAAGCGGCAGCACCTATATCTTCCGGTTGTCCCATTTGGCCCATTGGAGTACGAGCCATTACTCTTGCTTTACGCTCTGGATCAGAATCCAGTGCTTTTGCGGTCATATCACTGTAAATAAATCCGGGTGCTATGGCATTCACTCGAATACCCATTGGCGATAGTTCAACTGCCATGGCACGGGTCATGCCTTCAATGGCAGTTTTACTGGCAGTGTAAGCGATCACTTTGGGTAGGCCATACTGTGCCGCCATGGAACTGATGTTGAGGATGGATCCTTTTTTTCGTGTAAGCATCTTTTTTACCACCTCTCTGCTCAAGACAAAAACTGCTGTTACATTCGTATTCAGCATGTTGGTAAATTCGATATCGCTTACTTCAGTAAATTCTTTTTTCTGGTTGATGCCGGCATTGTTTACCAGAATATCAATTGGCCCGTATGTTGATTCGATTTCCTCAATAAAGGCAGGTACTGCCTTGTAATCAGTAACATCCAACACCTTAAAAAAACAAAGCGGACCTAATTGTTCCTGTGCCTTTTTTAGTTTCGCCTGGTCTCGTCCGGCAATTATGGTGGTGATTCCGTTTTGGGTAAAGGCTTTCGCGATCGCGAATCCAAGTCCGGATCCTCCACCAGTTACAATCGCTGTTTTCTTCTCTGTTTGCATGATAATGGTTCTTGCTTTAATGCCCCGGCGCATATGGAAATCGCAGGGATTTATAATAGTCAAGGCTCTTCGCCGGTTGTTCGTAAGAGGTTGGTATTGGTAACCTGGAAATGTTTTGGAAATAAAGGAGGCAGGCATCTCGCCACCATTTCGCTTCCTGGTGCTGTATATTCAGCAGCATTTTAACCTGCTCGAATCGTTGTTCATCCAGTTTGGGTTGCTGGCGATTCCAGACCATTTGCATCCAGCTTACGCTATCTACTCCCAGGTTGTAGCGATAGCAGAGTTCATTCCATAAAGTCCGGCCGCTTTTCATGTTGTAATTCCAGGGCAGGTGATGAAACCAGAGCAGGTCTTTATCCGGACAGGTTGCAGGATCACTCCATTTTTTAGCAGCGTCGGGATGGTATTGTGAAAGTGCATCAGAGCCGGTTGCAGTTCTGTTGAAACCAATACCTATACTGTCGGCGCGGTGGTAATAAGTTGGATTCCATTCGGGGCGATTCAGATTTGCAACCCAGGGACCAGGTCCGTAATGATGTCCGGTAGCCATGATATGATGAAGGCCGATAGGATTCATATAATTCACCAGTATCTCCCTTGATGCAAGCATCATCTGGGTAAGGTCTGCCACCAGTGAAGGATCCGTTGAAAAACTCATGCAAATCCATTCTTTGGCAATGCCTTCAGAACTGAGTTCATGGTTCCAGGCCAGTCTGCCCAATGCATACCAGTTTGCCTGACCGAACAAATGACCGGTCCAGTTAATATCTGTTCCTATATTGGATACGCCTGCCATTCCACTTAGTGTGGATGCTACTGTAGTTCCCTTCCCTTTTTGATAAGTATCACTTTCCAGGCATTCCTTAAATAAAGGTGCCAGGTACACCAGGTGCGTGCCCTGTCCAAGATATTCCTGCGTTATTTGGAATTCCATCATTACCGGTGTTTTGGGAAGCGCACCAAATAAGGGATGGAATGGTTCCCGGGGCATAAAATCAATTGCTCCGTTTTTCACCTGAACGAATACGTTGGATCGAAATTTTCCATCGAGTGGCAGGAATTCAGAGTAAGCTTGTTTATGTCGGTCGTCGGGTACTTCTGCACTGTATACAAAAGCCCTCCAGATCACATTTCCTTTGTATGGGGCAACAGCATCCGCCAGCATATTGGCGCCATCTGCATGGGTGCGTTTATAATCCTGCGGACCCGGCTGTCCCTCACTGTTAGCCTTCACGAGGAAACCGCCAAAATCAGGAATGATGCCATAGATCTCGCGCGCTTTATCTTTCCACCACTGTTGAACAACAGGATCAAGAGGGTCGGCCGTTTTTAGTTTACCAATTTCTACCGGTGCACTAAATCTTGCTGTCAGATACACTTTAATTCCGTAAGCGCGAAAAAGATCTGACAGCGCTTTAACCTTCTGCAAATAAGGCTGTGTTAGTATTGTGGCATTTGCATTTACATTCGTGAGCGATACCGCATTGATCCCAATTGAAGCATTCGCCCGGGCATAGTCAATATATCGCTGATCGATATAGGTTGGCAGGGTATGCCAGTTCCAGATAGAAAATCCAGCATATCCACGCTCCACGGTACGGTCCAGGTTATCCCAGTGATTGAGCATACGTAGTGCGAGCCTGGGTACTTCTTTGATATTCAGTTTTTCAATTGATTGTTCCGTCTGCAGCAGGCGGATTAAGTAAAATACTCCATAAAGCAAACCAACTTCTGAATTGGCGGTGATCAGCAATGGAGTTTTACTACTGCTTGACCGAATCAGAAATCCTTCCTCACCAAGCGAGGCTAATTCCCGCTCACTAACCCTGGCTGAGGATTTTTCTATTTGCAAAACGGCCTGTAGATTCCGGCTTTCCGGAATGCGTACTGTTTTTCCAAACAATCCGCTCAGGGCCATTTGTAATTCTTTGCGGGCTACCTGGAGCGTGGGGGAGTTGCCTGGCAGGGAAATACTGGCAAGTCGGGACTCGTAACTATTTCGAAGAGATTTGTTTTTCAACTCATCATAGCGTAACCAAAGGCGGTAGCCATCTTCCGCCTGTGCGAAAGAAAACAACAATAACAACAGGGCAAGCAAATTTACTTTCATGGCAGTGATCGTTATTTATTTCCTTTTTTGAGGGAAGACTGTCGAATAATTAGTTCTGATTTGGCAATGATGGTATTGGTTTGCCGGATATCTGTATCGCCTTTAAGGTGCGCAATCAGGTTACGGGCTGCCATTTCTCCGATATCCATACCTGGGTAATTGATGGTGGTTAATTGTGGTTCAATGATTTTGCAGATGGCATCGTTGTTAAATCCAACAATGGCAATATCCTGCGGAATCCGGATGCCTTTTTCTTTGAGAGTTTGCATGCAGACAGCTGCTGAGAAATCGTTCGTTATAAATGCTGCATCAGGTCTGGGTTTCATTTGGAGAATCTGTAGAGCTGCTTCACGCCCGCATTTCTCGCTTAAGTCTTTGATCAATACAAGCTTTTCATCGAATTTGATCTGGCGCTCCCTGAGTGCTTCCTTGTAACCACGCAAACGCTCGGCGTATACGTTTCGGCTAAGGCTGGCTGTTACTATGACAATACGCTTGCATCCCTGTTCAATCAAGTGTTTGGTGGCCTGGTACCCAGCCTTGAAGTTGTCGATGATCACTTTGGTATTATCAGCCTTTTCCTCTACCCGGTCGAAAAAAATTACTGGTATATTTTTATCAAAAAATGATTGAAAATGATCCAATCCCCTGGTGTCAAAAGCCAGGGAAGCTATCAATCCATCTACTCTTTTATGAAACAGGTTCAGCACGTTGGCAGTTTCTTTTTTAAAAGATTCGGATGAGTGGGCGATCAGGAGGTCGTAACCCGCGTCTGCCGTGACTTTCTCAATGCCCGCTAACACAGATGTGATGAAGTTACTGTTAAGTTCATGAACAATAATACCGATGGTATTAGTCTTTTGTTTACGCAGGTTACTGGCGAAGGTGTTTTGCCTGTATCCCAGTTCCCGTGCGGCTTCCTGTATTTTCCGTCGGGTATTTTTATTAATGACCGGATTGTTTTGTAAGGCTCTGCTTACGGTAGCAGTAGAAATGTCCAGTTGCTGGGCTATATCATATATGGTGACTTCCTTCTTAATCTTCATTTTGCAATCAGTTGCTGCTTCATAATTCCGGTAAAATTTCCGTTATACTTAATTATTAATTCCTCTCTTCCTCCAAAAATATTGCTTTTTGCAATAAATTAATGCAATCAGTTGCAATTTTTCATAATTCCCCTAAATTCGCGTTCCGGAGAGTCGGCCTGAGGTCCGGATTACTTGTTGGTAGTGTTTGATCACTGCTGTATTTTAATTGGGCTTCAGTATCTTTCCAATCCATTTGTTAAACAACAAACATGTTATTAGTAGGCATCGACCTGGGTACATCTTCCATAAAGGTTTCCATTGTAGAAGCCGATTCACAATCGATTCTTGCCACTGCCAGTTATCCTGAAACAGAAGCGGATATTATCAGTGTGCAACCCGGCTGGGCTGAACAGTCGCCGGACTTATGGTGGGAGCATGTGCAGCAGGCCATTTTAAAATGCCATGCCACCAAAGCATATGATCCAGAAGCTATCGGAGCAATTGGTGTTGCTTATCAAATGCACGGACTCGTACTAATAGACAAAGATCAACAGGTTTTGCGCAACTCTATCATCTGGTGTGATAGCAGAGCTGTAGCCATCGGCGAAAACGCATTTCAGCAAATCGGTCCGGATCGTAGCCTTGCCCACCTGCTCAATTCACCCGGCAATTTCACCGCTTCCAAACTCGCATGGGTAAAAGCCAATGAGCCTGCGATCTATGAAAAAATTGATCAGGTTTTGTTACCCGGCGATTTCATTGCAATGAAAATGACCGGTGAAACCACTACTACAGCATCTGCATTGTCGGAAGGCGTGTTCTGGGATTTTAAAGAAAATCAGTTGTCCGGGGATGTTATGAAAATTTATGGGTTCAACAGGCATCATATACCGGAGCTTCGGCCATTGTTTTCATCACACGGACAATTAAAACCTGCAGTAGCTGATCGCCTTCAACTCAAAGCCGGTATACCGGTTACCTATAAAGCAGGAGATCAACCAAATAATGCTCTTTCTTTAAATGTGCTGGATCCTGGGGAAGTGGCTACTACCGCAGGAACTTCGGGTGTAATATATGGCGTGAGTGATGTACTGAGTTATGATCCGCAATCGCGCATCAATAGTTTTGCGCATGTGAATTACAGTGAGGAACTCAGGCGTATCGGTGTATTGCTCTGCATCAACGGAACCGGCATCTTCAATAGATGGATCAAAACCCTGGCCGGCGCTGAACTCAGTTATGCCGCACTTAATGAACTGGCAGCTGGTGTGGCAATTGGGGCCAATGGATTAAGGGCCTTGCCATTTGGGAATGGGGCTGAACGCATGTTGAACAATCGAATCATTGGCGGTCATATACAACAACTCGACTTTAATATTCATACAGCAGCGCATATGGTACGAGCCGTACAGGAAGGAATTGCCTGTTCTTTCCGTTATGGATTGGATATCATGCGTGAAAACGGCATTCAACCTTCAGTTGTACGTGCAGGCAAAGCGAATCTCTTCCTTAGTGAAGTCTTTACAAAGGCATTTGCCACGCTCAACCAGGTAAGTGTAGAATTTTATGAAGGCGATGGCAGTTTCGGGGCAGCTATTGGTGCGGGTATTGGTGCCCGTTACTATGCGACTGCACAGGAAGCTGGCAGCAGGCGCAAACCTATTGGAGTGATGGAGCCCGACAACCAGGAAACATACGAATACATATACCAGGACTGGAAAACGCTGTTGGATCAGCGGCTTGCCAGCCAACATTCATAATCAATCAACAAGCAACCATGGCAATTACACTTGGACAAAAAGAGTATTTCAAAGGCGTGCCGGAAATCAAATACGAAGGAAGAGAGTCGGACAATCCACTGGCTTTTCGCTGGTACGATGCTAATAAAGTAGTAGCAGGAAAAACCATGCAGGAGCATTTGCGTTTTGCAGGCGCTTACTGGCATAGCTTCTGTGGAAACGGATCAGATCCTTTTGGTGAAGCTACCCATCTTTTCCCCTGGAATGAAAAAGGTGATGCAATTGAGCGTGCGAAAGACAAAGCCGATGCAGCATTTGAATTTTTCACCAAACTCGGACTTCCTTTCTACTGTTACCACGACGTGGATGTAGTGGACTATGGTACAGATGTTTCGGAAAATGATCGTCGTTTACAAACGCTTACCGAATACCTCAAAGAAAAGCAAAAAGCAAGTGGCGTTCAATTGCTGTGGGGTACGGCCAATCTGTTTAGTAGTCGACGTTACATGAATGGTGCTGCTACCAACCCGGATTTCCATGTGTTGGCACACGGTGCCGCACAAGTGAAGGCAGCGCTGGATGCAACCATCGCTTTGGACGGACAGAACTATGTATTCTGGGGTGGTCGCGAAGGTTATATGAGCCTGCTTAACACCGATATGAAGCGTGAGAAAGACCACCTGGCCCGTTTCCTGCATGCGGCAAAAGACTACGCACGCAGGAATGGCTTCAAAGGCAAATTCTTTATCGAACCCAAACCTTGTGAACCCAGCAAGCACCAGTACGATTACGATTGCGAAACAGTGATCGGCTTTCTGCGTCAGCACGATTTGCTGAATGATTTCAGTCTGAATATTGAAGTGAACCATGCTACCCTGGCGGGACACACCTTCACTCATGAACTGCAGGTGGCGGCAGATGCCGGACTGCTGGGCAGCATTGATGCGAACAGGGGTGACTACCAGAACGGATGGGATACTGATCAGTTCCCGAATAATCTGAATGAGCTGGCAGAAGCCATGCTGATCATCCTGGAAGCCGGTGGGTTTGGTGGCGGCGGTATCAATTTCGACGCCAAGATCAGAAGAAACAGTACCGATGTGGAAGATATCTTCCATGCACATATCGGCGGAATGGATACGTTTGCACGTGCATTGCTGATTGCGGATGCAGTGTTGCAAAAATCTGCTTACAAACAAATCCGTAAGGATCGTTATGCTTCATACGATGCCGGGAAGGGTAAGGAGTTTGAGGATGGCAAGCTGACCCTGGAAGACCTGAGAGCGTATGCCATTGAAAATGGGGAACCGGCAGCGAAGAGCGGCAAGCAGGAATTGCTCGAAAACATCATCAATCAGTATATTTAACGGAAACCAATTCAGGAAATATGCTGATGCACCAAACCATGCGCTGGTATGGTCCGAATGACGTGGTAAGTTTATCAGACATCCGTCAGGCGGGCTGTGCCGGCGTTGTTACTGCTTTACACCAGATCCCAGTAGGAGAAGTATGGCCTGTTTCGGCTATTGCTGAGCGTAAGCAGTTAATAGAATCCGCAGGCATGAGCTGGACCGTAGTGGAGAGCCTGCCGGTAAGCGATGATATCAAACGCCAATCAGGTGATTACTTGCGCCATATCGAAAATTACAAAGCAAGTTTGCACAACCTGGCGGCTGAAGGAATTAAAGTGGTAACATACAATTTCATGCCAGTACTCGACTGGCTTCGAACCGATGTGTACTACCCTAAAGGGGATGGCAGTACCATGTTGTATTTCAACCGGCTTGATTACCTGGTATTTGATCTTTATTTACTGGGTAGGCCGGGTGCTGAAAAAGAATATACCCAGGAGCAGGTAGACAAGGCAAAACAGCGCTATGAAGGCATGAGCGAAGCACAGCGTCAGCACCTTTTTGGCAATATGATGCTGGGACTGCCGGGCAGTGATGATTCCTTTACTGCTGCGCAGGTGTTGGGTGAGCTGGAAAAATATAAAGGCATAGATGTTGTTAAGCTCAAAGAACACCTGTTTTATTTTCTGAAGCAGGTAGTGCCTGTTGCTGCCGAAGCAGGGTTGAAGATGGCCATCCATCCGGATGACCCTCCTTATCCTGTTTTGGGACTGCCAAGAATCATGAGTACAGAGCAGGATGCGGCAGATTTACTGGAAGCCGTACCTTCACCGGCCAACGGACTCTGTTTTTGTACGGGGTCCTTTGGGGCAAGGAAGGACAATAATGTGCCGGCCATGCTCAGGCGCTTCGGCGATTCAATACATTTTTTACATATCCGCAATACCAAGCGGGATGAAGAAGGCAATTTTTATGAAGCCGATCACCTGGGTGGAGACACTGATATGTATGAAGTGGTCAAGGAGGTGCTGACGATCCAGCAACGCAGGGGGCTTTCGCTGCCGATGCGGCCGGATCATGGCCACCAGATGCTGGATGATCTGAAGAAAAAAACCTATCCGGGTTATTCCGCAATAGGCCGTTTAAAGGGGCTGGCGGAAATCAGAGGCGTGGAATACGCGCTTTACCGGACAATGATGACATAAACCAAACCAAACATGAAATTAGAAGAATTAAAATCGACAGCAACACAAGTGCGAAGGGATATCGTGCGCATGGTGCATGGTTGTCAATCGGGTCATCCGGGTGGCTCGTTGGGTTGTACCGATCTGGTTACAGCGCTGTATTTCCATGAAATGAAAATTGATGAGAGCAAAGGAGCGGATGGCTACCTGAATTTCTCACGGGAAGCAAAAGGAGAGGATCTGTTTTTTCTGTCTAACGGTCATATTTCACCGCTGTTTTATTCGGTGTTGGCAAGACGTGGTTATTTCGACATAAAAGAGATGAGCACCTTCCGTAAGATCAATTCGCGTTTACAGGGACATCCAGCTACCCATGAACATTTACCAGGTATCCGGGTGGCATCCGGCTCATTGGGTCAGGGGTTGTCAGTAGCTAACGGAGCCGCTTATGCGAAGAAATTACGTAAAGAAGATAATGTAGTGTATGTGCTGATGGGGGATGGCGAACAGCAGGAAGGCCAGATATGGGAAGCTGTGCAGTTTGCACCACATTATAAGCTGGATAACCTGGTAGCGATCGTGGATTGGAACAAACAACAGATTGATGGCAGCACGGATAAAGTGATGAACAATCGTGATCTGAAAGCTAAATACGAAGCCTTTGGCTGGCTGACGGTGGATCTGTTGGATGGCAATGATATGCAGCAGGTACTGGATGCATTGGCTGCGGCTAAAGCTATGTTGGGCAAGGGGCAGCCGGTTGTGATCCTGATGAAAACCGAAATGGGTGCCGGGGTGGATTTTATGATGCACACGCACAAGTGGCATGGAACCGCGCCGAATGATGAACAATTGGCAACAGCACTGGCACAATTGCCGGAAACCCTAGGGGATTATTAATCAAGCAAGCAGCAAATCATGAAGAAATATACCTATACGGAAAAGAAAGATACAAGATCAGGCTTTGGTGCCGGGATGGCCGAATTGGGCAAGTCGCACCCGAATGTAATGGCGCTTTGTGCTGACCTGGTCGCTTCTTTGAAACTGGATGCCTTTATCAAAGAAAATCCGGATCGTTTTGTGCAGTGTGGCATTGCGGAGGCCAATATGATTGGAGTAGCCGCAGGGCTCGCCATTGCGGGTTATGTGCCTTATGCTACAACCTTCGCTAATTTTGGATCGGGACGTGTATATGACCAGATACGTCAGAGTGTAGCATATTCCGGTGCGAATGTAAAAATCGCAGTATCGCATGCGGGATTAACACTGGGAGAAGATGGTGCTACGCACCAGATACTGGAAGACCTGGCAATGATGCGTTCTATGCCGGAGATGACCGTGATCAATCCCTGTGATTATAACCAGACCAAGGCGGCAACCATTGCCCTGGCAGATCATGTAGGTCCGGCTTACCTGCGATTTGGCAGACCAGTAATGCCTGTTTTTACAGATCCCAACCAGGAGTTTGTGATCGGAAAAGCATGGATGGTAAATGAAGGAAAGGATGTCACCATTGTAGCTACAGGTCACCTGGTATGGGAAGCGATCCAGGCAGGTGAACTTCTGGAGCAGGAGGGGATTGATGCAGAGATTATCAACATTCACACTATCAAGCCGCTGGATGAAGAAGCGATTTTAAAATCAGTGGAGAAGACGCGCTGTGTGGTAACTGCCGAAGAGCATCAGTTGAACGGTGGTTTGGGAGATGCTGTTTGTCAATTGTTGAGTCGCAAACGTCCAACTCCTGTTGAAATGGTCGGTGTTGACAATTCTTTCGGTGAAAGTGGTACACCTGCGCAGTTGATGGAAAAGTATGGCCTGAATGCCGCTGCGATTGTGGAGAAAGTGAAGCAGGTGATTAGTCGGAAGTAATAATTTTGGACTACCCGACCGGTAAATTTTCCGGTCGGGTGATCCCGACAGGTAAATTTACCTATATGGATCTTCGTGAAACCTTACCACCCAAAGGCAGCTTTTATAAGTTGGTTGTTGAACTGCATCAGACTCAACAAAAGGCCTCTTTGTTATATGAAGACTCCGGCGTTACCCGCGCCAGTGGAATAATTACCATGGTATATTCAAAAGACAACCGCCAATTTCTGCAACTTGATAATGGGTTAGAAATTCCCATTGATCAGATCTACGCGCTTAATGGCCTCTTTTCGGCTGATTATTCCGAATGTTAAGCAGTGATTTTCTATGGACGGCCAGTATCGTAAAAATATTTACCCCGGTCAGGAAGTTGCAATCATCCTAAAAAAAGACCAGCGTTCAGGTCGTTTGACTTACGGCATTGTCAAAGACATTCTTACCTCCGCCGCCTTCCATTCCCGCGGCATCAAAGTCCGCCTTGAAGATGGCCAAATTGGACGGGTAGCCGAAACTGAAGTTGTAGATCCGGAAGAAGAATAATTCGTACTGAATTTATTTACAAAGATTTACTGCATACTGCTTGCAGGATCATTTCGTTGTACTTATATTGTTATTACTTATCCTTTGAGTCCATCTGCTGGGACTTATGTGGCGAAGCATTGACTAAAGCTTTTGAATTTGCAGGGTTAAATATGCTTGGTTACAATCAAATAAACCTGACGATATTCAAATTTCTATAAAACAGATAAGGAGTAAAAATGTAGGGCGGAATCAAATGATGTTTGAAGAACACTATAAGGAAGTGCTGTCCGGTTTGAAAATTGATCCTGCTATTCAAGAGAAGTATTGGAAGGCTATTCGGCGTGAATATTCCAAAAACAATCGATACTATCACAACGTAACTCATCTTGAAAATTTAATAGCTGAATTACTACCAATAAAAGACTCTATTCTTAATTGGCCGGTTGTAATTCTTTCTATTGCATACCATGATATAGTTTATAGCACCCTCAAATCAAACAATGAAGAAAAGAGTGCAGTATACGCTCTCAGATGTTTACGACAATTGGGTGTAAATTCTTCTATAAGAGAAAAATGCGCCGAACAAATACTTGCCACTAAGGGACATATTGTTTCGCCAGATATCGATACTAACTATTTTATAGATGCAGACCTGGCAATTTTAGGCGCGCCTTCAGAAGGTTACCGGAATTATGCAATATCCATTAGGAAGGAGTATAAGTTTTATCCTGATATTATGTATGTTCCTGGAAGGAAAAAGGTTTTAACTCACTTTCTTACCATGCCACGAATATTTAAGACAAATTTTTTTTATGAAAAATACGAGGTGGCGGCACGCATAAACATGAAAGATGAATTAGACCGTTTTACTATTTGAGAAAAAATTTATAGATAGCAAGTGACCTGCCGGTGTTTAAACAAGAAAAATAAAAAGCACCCATTTTCTTAGAGTGCTTTTTATTTTAATACATCCTATTTATCTCGTGCAATTCGCAACCCAGGCTTCGCCGTCTTTTGTATAGGCAATTGTAAGTTCATTGGCTGTTATGCGAATCATTTTTGATTCATCGTTATCAACAGAAATAACAGCTGTTGCACCGTCGCTTTTAAACTGTACACCCTTCAGATCGGGAATGCCATCTGAAAAAACGAAATTGTAATTATTTCCAACCTTTACAACAGTTACTTTTCCGTTGTCAGTGGATTTGTTTTCTCCCTCTTTTACATATCCGATACTTCCTTCATAAGACCCTACAAAGAGGTTATTGTCGGTTGGATCATCTTTCTTGCTGCAGGAAATAAATACAAGACTTCCTATCAGCAATACGCTCAATAACTTAAGAATGTTTTTCATGTTTTCTGTTTAGTAGCATTCTTTCTAAAACCATGCCACCGTATTTCAGTATAACTAATTTAACATATCATGAATCGTTTCTTTTTTTACACAGTCTGTTTTGCCCTTTTCCTCAGCTCCTGTGGAATTCGTGGCATAGAAGGGCCTGAGCGTCCGGTTTACTTTACGGCAGATGATATTGTATTTACAGACTCCCTAGATAAAAAGCCGCATATATTATTTCATGGGAAATATTGGATCGATTATCCTTGTATGAATACGGTGAATTTGCAAAAGGGAATCGAAGCAAAAGCGTATATATCCGGACCAACCATTTTCCGAATGGATCAGGTGCCTTTCCTGGTGTATCCCGGAGACCGTATCCATGTTGTTACTAATCCGGATAAAAACTGGGAGGCTACTTTCTTTTCCAAAAGAAAAGACAAACGTAGAAATGCTGAATTACAGGTATTGAAAAGATTTTATCAATTGGAAAAAAGTCCAGAACTAGTACGCCTGCTTGAGTACTCCTATCAGGATATCCTGGATCTTGAAACCAGGTTAAAAACAGAAATAATTCCTGCCAGGATCGCATCCCGGCAATTATTAGATTCTTTATCCGCGGCTTATAAGGTTGGGCGAAAATTCAAAAGGGCAACAAAAAATTATCTTACAGATGCCTACAATTATAAAGTATTAAGTTTATACTGGTTGTATCGTGATACGTTGCTGAAAAGGGAAGTTTTTTTTAGTAAAGTGAGAGAATTCCTGCCTGCAATTAATAACCTGAATAAAAAGGTTCGGCTTGATGCTAATTCCGGGGGATTTATTGGTTCTGTAAATACCGCACTGTATCCATCAATGGGTGTGAGTTCGATGGTTAGACAAAACTTGTTTGAAACTTGTTTTGATACCTTAACAACTACCTTTAAGGGGCCGGCCAGAGACTTGTTGCTTACCCGTTTAATGTATCATGCAATCCTGTTCGAATATGAAGTGCCTGAAGACTATGTATCAAGATACAAGGAGTACTCATTGCATCCCGCTTATCGGAGAATATTAAAAAGGGCCCGGAAATTGTACGGCTCCGGACAACAGGATAATCAAGCCGCTTCAAGTGTAGTCTTATATTAATGACTTCCGCAGAAATGCTGGAATCGGGCAATTATAAATTGTCAAATATGCAGTGTTTTTTCTTTAGATTTTCAACCTCATCACCATACATGCCTGTAAAACCTAATTCCAAAGCCTCGGTAAAATCTTTACATGCACGATTGGGGTCTTTCATGGCCAGGTAAATTAACCCTCTAACCCGATAGGCATACGAATTTCCAGGATACAACCGGATCGACTCGTTGATGTCTTTCAAAGCTGCTACATACTCGCCCAATTTGTATCGGTTATAACTTCTGTTACTGTATCCAAGCGCTTCTCTGGGATCCATTTCCAATACTTTGTTATAATAGCTAATAGCAGTTTTATAATCTCCCATTTCCTGGTACTTGAATCCGATATTAGCATAGGCCCCAATAAAGTTTGGGTCAATGGTGATTATTTTATTCAGGTATTTCAATGTTAGATCTCCTTTGCCTATCTCATCACATACCCCCGCCAAATTATTTAAAACAGCGATATTCAGGGAATCGTAGGATAATGCTTTTGTGTAATCTTCATACGCTCCTGTGAAATCCCGGATGCTGGTTTTTATAGATCCCCTGTTAAGATATAAGCCCACTATTCCGGTATCCGGAGGGTTTAAATTGATAGCATCATCAAAATCTTTAAGGGCTAATTCGTATTCCTGAAGCCTGCTTAATAAAAGCCCCCGATTGTTATAAGCGATAAAATCCCTGGGATTAAGTTGCATTACAGTTGTATAGGTATCATAGGCTGCCTGGTATTGGCCAGCGTGTTCTAACGCACTTGCTTTTAACAGTAAGAATCGGGTGTTTTTTGGTTCTATGGAAAGCGCCTTGTTAAGTAAGTCAATGGCTTTGACCATGTTTTTGCGATCGTATTCAGTACTGGCTGCTTCGTAAAGTTCTTCTTTCGATTGGCTGTAGCCAACCCATGGTAAACAAAGGAGGAGCAGGATGCAATAGGTATAAGGTTTCATATTGCGTTTAAGGGGGTAATGGAAACTGATTTCGCAAACAAAATAGTAAAGGTTATCTGAATTTGCAATTAAGTAAAGATATCCGTTGCTTTCCCTTGCATTATTCAAAATTGTCTTGTATATTTCTTGATTCCTATTATAAAAAGGAATTCATTCTTATTAAATTAACTCCTTTATGTTTCAAAATCCATTTTCTTTTAACGGGCGTATTCGCAGAATGGAATACGGCATTTCTTTTATTATTTATCTGGCGTTTATTAGCATTCTTGAGTACATTATTGGTACAGATGAATCCATGGGATGGCTGGGTTTGGCTATAATTCCAGTTTTGTGGTTCATGTTAGCCCAGGGCGCCAAAAGATGCCATGATCGGGGAAATTCCGGGTGGTATCAAATAATCCCATTTTACGGTTTCTGGATGTTATTTGCTGATAGTATGCCGGGCCCGAATGAATATGGGTTAAATCCAAAAGGGGATGGAAATTTTGCTATGGAAATCGAAGAGATTGGAAAAGATTCTGTTTGATAAATGTCGTCAGCTTTAAAAATGACGAAATGCGGAAGTTCTGTTTTAAATTGGGATAAGTCCGATTGAATGGAGCCGGATTCGATAAAGTTAAAAGTCCCGGTAGCAGCCGGGACTTTCTCATGAGTGTGTAGTCGTAAATGGCCCTTTGTCAGCGAACTTTTTTGGTTTAAATTTTTTGAACAGTTAAGCGCAATACAGCAGCTTCTCCTGAATGAAATGGGCCTTCGTTGAGGTTCAGGTCCTTCTGCTGGCAGCTTAGTACATGGAGAAAGGCAAAGTCATTGCAAAGGGTAGGGGCATCGTATAAAAGGGCCGGGTCTTTCGGTCCGCCAGAATTGTATTCTATCTGCTCTTTTGCAAAAGCTTCCAATAAGAGGTATCCGCCCGGACGAATGGATTTGATAAGTTCCTGGTGGTATTGTTTGCGCAGGGCGGCAGGCAGATGCACAAAGATGATGGCAACCAGATCATATTGCTGATTGGCGCGAAAATCTTCAATGGATTGATTCCAGTAGATAATTTTTAATCCCGCTTCCTCTGCTGCTTTTATTGCTTTTTCCCGCGCCACCTCACTGTAATCGAATGCATGTACAGTCCAGCCTTTTTTAGCGGCATAGAGGGCATTTCTGCCTTCCCCTTCGGCCGGCAGGAGTACTGTGCCAGGTTTATGATTGTCTATAAACTGCTTGAAAAAGGCATTGGGTTCCGTACCGTAAACAGTTTCGTTTGCTGCATAACGCTGATCCCAGAATTCCTTCGCCATGTTTTATTGATTAATCCTTGCAAGGTATCAGGAGTATTGCAGTTTTATGGTGACATGCATCACAAATGGTTAGGTCGTTAACCATTTCAGTACTAAACTGTTATCTTTTCCAAAATCAGATCGAAATGGTATTCACAAAGGAGGAGCTATCCGGTTTGGAAAGGAGGTACCGAGCCAATCTCATAAATTCTATTGGCGGGTTCAAAAGCCTGGTACTGGTAGGTACAAAAAGCGGGGAAGGGAAGGAAAATTTATCCTTATTCAGCAGTCTGGTACATATAGGTGCAGATCCCGCTTTATGCGGATTGGTTGTACGCCCGAATAAAGAAGGCCAGAATACATTAGGAAACATCCTGCGAACCGGTGTATACACGATTAATCATGTGCAGGCCGGATTTATTGAGAAAGCGCATCAAACCAGTGCCAAATACCCGGAAGGCGTTAGTGAATTCGAAGCAGTTGGGTTAACACCTGATTATGTGGAGGAAATTGCCGCCCCTTTCGTAAAAGAAAGTATTATTCAATTTGCCTGCGAACTGGTACAGCGGATCCCAATTGAATTTAACCAGACACATTTTATCATAGGAAAGATTACGCACGTGATGGTTCCAGACTCGTTGTTGGGGCCGGATGGTTTTATTGACCTTGAATCAGCCGGCACAATTACCTGCAGCGGACTTGATAGTTATCATACTACTAAGCGGCTTATTCGACTTCCTTATGCCAAACCTTAGGGATATTTAATTCGATCTCATCCATTTGTACAGTCGATGCATTACCAGCATATGAGGTGCGGTAAGTAGTGCCAAGGTGGCAAAGCAATACCATAAAACCTGGTAATTGTTTTTAATATCACCAAAGTATAAAACAAAGAAGGATGTGCCTGCAAGTGCAATTCCACTACAAATCAATAAATGTTTAATCAATTTTTTAGGATAATAGGATCCGGCATTTTTGAGTCCACTTATAATGGATTCCAGTGAAAGACTGGAATGCCAGATAATGAAATAAAAACTGAATCCGAGTAAGAGCGGAAGTTGGTGTAAGATTAGTAAAAGCAAAGCGAGTCGCAATAAAAAGTTTCCTGAATCAAATTGCTGTTTTTTTACTTGTTGGGAAAAAAATATAAAACTGATTACCAGAAAAACAATAAAAAGTATTCCTAATAATAATTGTTGATATTCCTCAATAACAGGAGTCAAACCATTCAAAACGGCAGTATCATCTATGAGAGAAAGAATTGGGACTACTTCATCAATATGAGTAAGCAGGAGAAAAAATAAAATCAATAATCCGTAACTGCTGATAAATAATTTTCCAATCCAGTTATCCGCAGGTATTTTTTTAAGATCCGTTTCACCAAAATGATAGGCTGATATACAAAGAAAGAGAAGTAAAGCCGGCATAGGAAAAATCCATAGACATAATCCAAATAAAAGAATTTGGAGCAGGTATTGAAACAGGAAATTTCTTAGAGAAAAGTAGGTTCGTGTAGCAGATGATTGATATTTCGCTACCAGAATATCTGCAGCTCCGTGAGGAATACCTAAAAACACAAATCCGACTATAAGAATCCCTGCCTGCACCTGGAATGGAATGGGTGTCCACCAATGATGCAGCATACATAACAGAAGTCCTAATGCAATAAAACTATTTTTCATGTAGTAGTAGAAGTAAACCCGGCGAGGTACAGTTGGTAAAACCGTACCCCACCAGGTTAATTTACCTGTAAAACTAAAAAACGAGTCAAGCTGTTTTGCTGGTCATTGCCATTTCACGTTGCGCCAATGCATAAATGGTTAATCCAAAACCAATTTTATTGATAGCATCACCAATATTATAAACGACATCCAGGGAAACGCCTTCCAGCACTTTCATTCCAAATAATCCACCTTCAGTGCCAGCGATATAACCAATCGGATAAATGGCCCATCCAACCAATACAAACCAGGCCAGGGTGCGATTGGCGGCTGCAACAGCCGGACTTGTATTGTTAGCTAATTTTGCAACATCTCCAAACCAGATCAGGTACACTATATAGAAGTAACCAAGGCTGCTGATAAAACCCCAGATCCAGCTTTGTGTTTCAGTTGGATAAATGGCTTCGCCTATATATCCGGTAACCAGCATGAATACAGATGCTGTAATAAGCTTGGTTAACAGGCTGGTGGTTGCTCCTGATTTTTTGGTAATGAGATAGAATTCAACGCACATGAGCGGTACTGTTAGTAGCCAGTCTACATAGCGGAAAAATGTGGGAGATTGACCTGTTGCGAGATTGTAATCCCGCATGTAATAATAATGTACGGCAGCAATAAACGTGATCAATCCGGATATAAGAATGGATGTTCTCCATTTCTTATCAACGTTCCACATTTCAAAAAAGAAAAAAACAGATGCCCCAAGCATAGCCATGCAACCAATAAAGAAAGTAAAGGCAACATAATTGTTGTTGGCGATCGGCATGATCTCCAGAAGTAATGGATTCATTTTTTATTAATTTAAAATTTGTTGGAAGTAGTAACGGGCTAATCCGGAAAAGCTGTTGAACTATTGAACTACCTTTATTGAACATATTGTAGTTTCAAATAGTTTGAAGGTTTTTAAAATATTATATTTACCATCCTTTATTTTGATTTTCCTTAAACAGTTTTGAAGTCTTTTTTTTATGTGTGGAACTAATTGGTTGTAATGAATGCTGATCTCTCCACTGACAGATTTTATTTTTGTATAGTGTTCTATTTATATTGATGGTATGAATTCAAACAGATTTCCTGCCGGAATGAAACTGGTAAAGCAATTGGAAGGTGGTAGTACTGCCAGTATATTTCTGGTAAAAGATGAGCAGGAACAGTTGTGTGTGCTTAAGGGGGCAGTCAAAACTGATGAAAGTAAATCGCTTAAGCATGATTTTTGGGTGTATGAATGGTTGGCTGGTAAGGTTCCAGTACCTGCTGTCCATTTTTTCAAGGAGGATGACACGATTGAATGGCTTTGTATCGAATGGATAGATGGTACTACACTGGCTGAACTTCCTGTAGCTGAACAAAGGGTTAGGATTTATGCACAGGCACTTAGATTACTACACGAAGTTCCCCTGGATTCACATGCACCTGTTTATTCACTTGATGCCAGATTGAATGAAGTCCGGATTCGGATAGAGAATGGCTGGGTGGATTCAACCGATTTTGAGGAGGAGTTTTCGAATTATACTACGGAGCAATTGTGGGATGAGTTAAGCAAATACAAGCCAACAGAAGCAGACCTGGTTTTTACTCATGGCGATTATTGTCCGGATAATTTGATTCTAGATGATGGAGTAGTTTCCGCTTTCATTGATATGGACTGGGGTGGGGTCGCGGATCGTTACCAGGATTTGGCGCTTGCGATAAGAAGTCTGAAACATGAAAGCCTTGATAACCTGATTCCTCTTTTTTTACACAATTATGGGTTAACATACCTGGACGAAAACAAACTTCTTTTTTACACATTGCTGGATGAGTTTTTTTAGTAAACATTCATCGCTTCAATAATTTAAAACCAATTTCCCTTCCCTGTCCCTGGAACATGGCCAGGTTGATCCAGAACCAGGCGAATTGTTCCATCAATTCAAATTTGTCGTTTCCACCAATATCATAACAATTGGCAAAGCCAGCATCTTTTGCCAACTGTTTGGCAGCATCCTTGCCTTTGGTACTATCTCCGGCAACAAAGAGGTCCAGTGCTGTATCACCATACATTGAATTGACCATATTGTTGTAACCTGTAGTGTTGAAACATTTTACGATATCGCGAGTGGATGTATGGGCCAAAATTGCATCGGCTGTGGTGGTAAAACCGGCTGGACCTTTTTTCATAATGATGTTCATCGCATCAATTATGATTTTTCCGCTGGTATCGCCCAGGCTTTTGGCAATATCTATGGCTGCTGGTGCCGGAGTCGCAAGTAGAATGCATTCCGCAGCGGTAACTGCTTCCTGAACAGACATCGCTCTGGTATTTGGATTATTCAGTAAGTCCTGACCTTTGAATTGATTCAGATCCTGAACTCCAAGAAAAATTTCATGTCCGGCATGGGCCCATTTGGTTGCCAGCGCACCTCCTACATTTCCGGTTCCGATGATTGCAATTTTCATGTTGCTGCTTTTCGTATTTAGTAAATCGCTCACTTGAATTGTGATTCTTAAAGTTGGTTTTTTTACTGATGATTTGGAATATTATATCTAATTTGATAGTCACTATCTATTTGGATAGTAATGATTATGCCTGACTTTATTTACGAACACAAAGTATATTATAATCCAGTTGAATTTGCCATGCATTTTATTGGTGGTACCTGGAAAATGCCCATCTTATGGCGCCTGAACCAGCGTACCATGCGGTATGGAGAAATTCGTAAAGCGCTGCCGCATATCACCGATAAAATGTTATCGAGCCAGTTGAAAGAACTGGAAAAGCATGAATTAATAACAAGAAAAGTATATGCGGAAGTACCTCCCCGGGTGGAGTACTCCATCACCAAAAAAGGCAAGGACGTTATACCGGTGATTGAAGCTATCCGGAATTATGGACTAAAAAAAATGAAGGAGAAGGGGTTGAAGGAGGGAGGTAAACCTAAATTGTCCCCTGGAAAATAAAAAAACCCTGAAAGCTACTGCTATCAGGGGTTTCCCTTTTTATTCCGTGCCCAGGACTGGATTCGAACCAGCACGCCGTTTCCAGCACCACCACCTCAAGGTGGCTTGTCTACCAGTTTCAACACCTGGGCTCGCTTTAAAGCGGTGGCAAATGTAAGGATTTCAGTGAATTGCTGCCAAGTATTCAACTGAATTTATTTGGAAAGACCCGTCAGTTTCGGCAACAGTATCCGGAAAGTGGTGCCCTTGCCTGGCTCAGATTGCTTCACACTCAGTTCTCCCCGGTGAAACTGTTCAATGATCCGTTTGGAAAGCGAAAGTCCCAATCCCCAGCCCCTTTTTTTAGTAGTAAATCCTGGGTCAAATACCCGGCTGATATGTGAGGCCGGTATGCCTTTGCCTGTATCGGTTACATCAATCAGCACCTCACGTTCGTTATCCTGGATATGTACCGTGATTTGTCCCTGGCCTTCCATGGCATCCAGCGCGTTCTTCAGGAGGTTTTCTATGACCCAATCGAACAAGGTAGCGGAAAGGGGAATGATCAGGCTACCGGTTGGCGGCGCCATAAACTCAAACCTGATCTTTCCGGATGCGCGGCGTTTGATATAATCCAGCATTGCATCAACCTGTACTACAATATCTGTAGGTTCCAGGTTGGGGATGCTACCAATTTTGCTGAAGCGATCACTCACGAGTTTCAATCGGTTTACATCTTTTTCCAGCTCACGCGTGATTGCTTCCTGTCCGCCGGATTCCTTCAACATTTCAACCCAGCCCTGTAAGGAAGATAAGGGGGTTCCCAACTGGTGCGCCGTTTCCTTTGCCATACCTGCCCAGAGCTGGTTCTGGCTGGATCGGTGTTGAGTCGTCAGCAACAGTAGTAATAAAGTGATCAGCAAACCCACAATTACCAATTGAATGATGGGGTAATATTTTACTTCCTTTAATAAGCGGGTATTGCCATAATAATATTTGTTCGCGATATAAGGCTCCTGGCTCAGTACCAGGATAAAGGGTTCATTATTGCGTTTGAATTCCCTCAGTTTATCTGAAAGATAACTTGGGTCAAGTGCTGCTTCGGTGCTGTCGAGATTGATATAATTGACAATGCTGTCTTTTTCATTGGTTTCGATAATCGGAATATTCGTCTGTTCATTGCGGATCATATTGGGCAGCGTAAGGGGCATGTCCGGGTTGTCAAAAATTGCCTTGCTGGCATTCACCCAGAGTTCTACTTTATCACGTTCTTCCTGGGCAATTTTTTTTGCCAGGTATCGCGAATAAAAAATCGTACCGATTACAATGGAGAGTGCGAGCAGTGCCAGCCAGCTGCGCCAGTTTGTAAGAATGGATACCATGAATTAAAGCGAATTGTAAATGGAAAGTTCAGCCATCTTTTCAACCGGGCTCATCATATAGGTAAGCAGACTGTTGTCAGGCAGTATTTCCACCACCCGAAAGCCGCGATAGTTCACGCCCCAGCTGCCCCCAAAATGTCCGTCAAATAAAAAAGGAATCGATCCAAACATTTTAACTCCATCTTCCTGATGGTCGTGTCCGTTAAAAGCAGCGCGGACATTTTTTTGTTCTTTCAGCAGTTGTTGAAAGGCGGTTGCATCCACTGCATGTTGAGTCCATTTGATGGGTGTGATATGAAAGAAAAGGAAAATGTTTTTAGCGCCACTGTATTTTTTAAATTGTTCCGCAAACCAGTCGGTATTGGGTGAAAGATAAGTGCCTTTTTCATCGGAAGTGGTACCGAGTAGCAGGATGTTATCTCCGAGTTCTACGGCCTGGTTGACATCCTGTTTCCAAACTTCTTTCCAGCGTGCATCACTGACCATGTCATGATTGCCTTTGGTAACATAAAGGGGGGTAGCGATGGGTTTCAATGCTTTGGCCGCCGCTTCCAAAAAGGCGGGATTATCATGAATAAGATCCCCATTGGCCACTGTAAACTGTAAGGGAGATCGCTGATGAAAAGCATTAATCGCATTGCAGATTTCCCTGTAAAAATCATCATAGGAAGTTTTCGGTTGTCCATAGTGCCCATCCGAAGTAATGGCAAATCGGAATCGGTCGGGTGCCTGTGCTGAAAGGAGCCCAGCTGCCTGAAGGGGTTTGATCCCGCCATTGGCCAACAGCAGGAGGGCCGAGCAGGACAGATCGCGTAGGAAATTTCTTCTTTGCATACTTGTAAGCTAACTAAATAAGCTGAATAGTTTTATACCTGTATTTTTGCCCCCTAATCAAAGATGCTCCCCTTGCAACCACTGGTTTCTGTTGTGATTTTAAATTGGAACGGGCAACAGCACCTGTCTAATTTTCTGCCCTCGGTGAAGGCACATGCCTGTGCGGGTATGGAACTCGTGGTGGCTGATAATGCTTCCACAGATGATTCGGTGAACTGGTTGCGGAATCACCATCCGGATGTACGGATTATTCAATTGGAAAAGAATTTCGGTTTTGCAAAAGGATATAACGAGGCGCTGAAGCAGGTGCAGGCGAACTATTACGTTCTCCTGAACAGTGATGTGGAAGTCACGGCGGGATGGCTGGAGCCGATGCTGAAACTCCTTGAGTCGAATGAACGTATTGGTGCCTGTCAGCCGAAGATTAAGATGTATCACGATAAAACCTCTTTTGAATATGCGGGAGCCGCGGGGGGATGGCTGGATTCATTGGGTTACCCCTTTGCACGCGGACGTATTTTTGATTTTTGCGAACAGGACCTTGGCCAATATGATGATACAGCGGAAGTTTTCTGGGCAAGTGGGGCTGCTCTTTTGGTGCGGGCCGATTTATATCATCGGTTAGGCGGCTTAGATGAATTCTTTTTTGCACACCAGGAGGAAATTGATTTTTGCTGGAGGCTTCAACTGGCTGGCTATAAAGTGATGGTTTGTCCGGCCAGCGTGGTATTTCACGTAGGTGGCGGTACCCTTCCCAAAGGCAATGAGTGGAAAGTATTTTTAAATTTCCGTAATAACCTGATCATGCTGGCGAAGAACCTGCCCTGGTACCAGGTCTTGTGGAAAATCCCTATCCGGTTTCTGTTGGATGCCATTTCGGCCTGGAAAAGTTTGCTGGAAGGCCAGGGTATCTATTTCAAGGCGATCCTGGAAGCGCATTTGGGATTTATGGGATGGATTGTATTCCGGCATCGCCGCTCGGTTTTTCCAATCAGTAAAAAAGGGAAAGTGCGGGGATGGTACAGGGGATGTGTGGTGTGGGATCATTTTGTAAGGGGACGTCGATATTTTTCAGAAATAGTGCGACCTAAAAAATGATTTTTTGGCCTGAACCGTTATTTTTGCACAGCATTTAAATAAAAAATATGGCTCATAATCAGGCACATGAAATAGAAAATCCGCTGGAGAAAGACTTTAAACACAATTGGGTGAATTCTTCCAGTTTCCTGTTTTATCTGCAGGTGTTTTGCATCCTGGCATTTGTTTTAGGAGGATGTTTTGGCTTGTATGCGAACCGTTACAAGGGTAAGGGTAAAGTTTCTGTGCCGGAAAGCACTATGTACACACCGAAGTACAAATAATTTTCGAGAAAAATTTGGCAGAAAGATGGGAGTTCTTATCTTTGCCATCCCAATTGAAAAACAGCTCTTTAGATACACTATCTGGTACTATTTTTTAGGTTCAATTGGAAGCCGGTCAGATAGTTTTTTGCGGAAGTAGCTCATTTGGTAGAGCACAACCTTGCCAAGGTTGGGGTGGCCGGTTCGAGCCCGGTCTTCCGCTCTAAAAGATTCCAAACCTACCGTTTGGAATTTTTTTTTGGTAGATGTTTTGCCCGGGTGGTGGAACTGGTAGACACGCAGGACTTAAAATCCTGTTCGACGAAAAAGCGAGTACGGGTTCGATTCCCGTCCCGGGCACGAAAAAGCCGATTCAGTGATGAGTCGGCTTTTTTGTTGCTATCTATAACATACGAAAAAACGGTTGTCAGCAACACCTGTAACTGGAAATTAAAACATGGAAAAAATACTTATTGTAGGCGCAGGATTAAGCGGGCTCTATCTTGCGAATTTATTGCAAGAGGCCGGCAAGGAGGTAGTAGTGCTGGAAGCTGCAGACCGGTTGGGAGGTAGAATTCAAACGATTCAGGGAGTAGAAACTACCCCAATGGAACTCGGGGCAACCTGGTTTTCGGATATGCATCCCCGTATGCTGGCCCTGCTTGCAAAATTGAACCTGGAAAAATTTCCGCAGTTTTCTGCCGGCATTTCCCTGTTTCAGACCAAGTCCTTTGAACCTCCCCAGAAATTTTATATTCCGGAATCTGAAGCACCTTCGTACCGGATAGCTGGTGGAACCGGTGCGCTTATCACAAAACTGGCTTCACAATTACCGGCAACTGTCATTCAACTAAAGCAGCGGGTGCAGGAAATTCATGAAACTGAAAAGGGATTAGAAATCGTAACCGGAACTGATAATCGTTATTCAGCAGACAAAATAATCCTTTGTATTCCTCCACAATTAGCTGGTGTTAGCATTCAATTTAGTCCTGCTTTGCCAGAGTCGCTCGCAACGGTATTGTCATCGGTGCAAACCTGGATGGCTGGCGCGATCAAATTCACCATTGAATATGCAGCCCCCTTCTGGCGCGAAGCCGGGTATTCAGGCATGCTTTACTCACATGCCGGTATCGTAATGGAAATGTATGATCATACTAATTTCGAAGCAACCAAATTCGGATTTACCGGTTTTCTAAGCGGAGGAGCAGCCAATTACGCGGCTGCTGTTCGAAAAGAACTGGTTTTGCAACAACTTGTACTCCTGCTCGGAGAAAAAGCGGTAGATGCCTTGAGCTACCAGGATAAAATCTGGATCGATGACCTGCTAGTTTCCGGTAATCCCATTGCGCAAAGGCCCCATCAAAACAACGGCCATCCTTTATTACAAGAAGGTTATATGAACGATCGGTTGTTCTTCTGCAACACCGAAACGGCTACTGCTTTTGGTGGTTACATGGAAGGTGCAGTGAGAGCCGTGGAGGCATTATTTAGTACCTATTTAAGCCACTGATTGCAGCAATTGAACCTCTTTTTCTTATCCGCAAAGATAGAGTGCCAGTTGACGGTAAAGTGGTATCCCGATGATGATATTAAAGGGAAAAGTGATGGCCAAAGCCGCTGTGAGGTAATAGGATGGATTGGCTTCCGGAAGCGCCACCCTGCATGCCGCCGGAGCTGCAATATAGGAGGCGCTTGCCGCGAGTATCCCCAGGATAGTGGAACCACCCACACTGAGACCGGCTATATGACCAATTACAATTCCAGCAATCGCATGCAGTACCGGGAAGACAATTCCAAAAAAAGTGAGCATCCAGCCTCCCTTTTTAAAATCTGACAACCGTTTGCCTGCTGCAAGTCCGGCTTCCAGCAAAAACAGTGTCAGCAATCCTTTGAAAGGTACATCCAGCAAGGGTGCCACTTGTTCCCAGCCTGTTTGACCTACCAGCCAGCCTATGATCAGAAACCCAATTAATAAGAGTGTGCTTTTACCTGCCAGTAACTCCCGCGCTATCTGGTCTATGGATGCCGGTTTTGTATCCTGCCGGTTGGGGGCATACAGTCTCACGAGTGCAATCGCGATCAGGATACCGGGTATTTCCATAATGGCCAGTAAGCCCGGCATAAAGCCTTCGTATTCGATTCTGCTGCTTTCATGAAAAGCGATGGCTGCACTAAAGGTGGCTACTGATACCGACCCATAATGAGCTGCCAGGGCGCCTGCATTATACACATCAAATTTGCCTGATTTGCGCATAATCCAATAGGTCCAGACCGGAATACAACAACTCAGTAAAACAGCGGCCACTAAGGGTACAATCATCTCACTGAAGTTTACGGTGGATAGTTTATAACCGCCTTTCATCCCGATGGCAATCATCAGGTAAATGGTGAGCGACTGGTGTAACGACTCCGGAAATTTAAGGTCACTTTTCAGCCGGGTTGCTATAATACCAAGCAAAAAGGCGAGGACCATTGGAGAGAGCAGGCTTGTTGTTAAATTCATGCTGGTGGTTTGCTTTTTTCGGTCGCAAAATTCAGTAGTTTTATACTTAAACGATATTTATATTAATTATTGGGAGCATAAATACTGTTTATGAACTATACACTACATCAGCTACAGATCTTTTTGAAGATTACGCAAACCAAAAGCATTACGCAGGCGGCGGAAGAGTTGCATCTTACACAACCGGCGGTATCGATTCAGCTCCGGAATTTCCAGAATCAGTTTGATATTCCGCTTACGGAGATCGTTGGACGAAAAATTTATATTACGGATTTTGGCAAGGAAATCGCTCTTGCAGCCGAGGAAATACTTAACCAGGTGCAGGCTATCAATATGAAAACGATGGAGTTCAAGGGGCAACTGGTAGGTCGACTCAAAATTTCCATTGTATCAACCGGTAAATATGTGATGCCTTATTTTTTATCCGGTTTTATGAAGGAACATCCGGGGGTTCAGCTGCAAATGGACGTGACCAATAAATCCAGGGTGATAGAATCCTTACAGGATAACGAAGTGGATTTTTCACTGGTATCGATCCTGCCTCCTAACCTGAATGTTGATAAACTGGAGCTGATGCAGAACAAATTATTCCTGGTGGGTAGTTCTTCATCGCAGTTTCAAAAAAAATCATACGATAAAAACATTTTTGAAGAGTTACCACTCATTTACAGGGAGGAAGGCTCCGGCACCCGAATGACTATGGAGCGATTCATTGAACGCAACCGGATTACCGCAGTAAAAAAAGTAGAACTCACTTCCAATGAGGCTGTCAAACAGGCTGTGATAGCGGGATTGGGCTATTCCATTATGCCGTTGATCGGCATTAAAAACGAATTGAATGCAGGTGTGTTACGAATTATTCCTGTAAAGGGACTACCTATTGCTACAAAATGGAGTATGATCTGGTTAAAAGGAAAGATGTTTTCGCCTATAGCAAAAGCTTATCTCGACTATGTCAGGAAAACTAAAAAAGAGATAATTGAGCAACGATTTAACTGGTATGAACAATATTTATAGAATCCATTTAAAATATAAATGAAAATATATGAATCGCCAGGCAGATTTTTGTTCAAATATTGATCATGCAGATTCATTTAATTGATGGGCATTTTACGGTAACGGAAGCTGAAAAATTATTAAATGCAATAGTTAAGGCAAAGGTTGCCTTTCACGAGGAAAGGCTGGCAGCCAAACAGCCCACCATTGATGAAGTTTTACATTCTGAGCGTCGGATCAAAGATATCCAGAATGAACTCAGAAAGGCACTGGTTCGGGTGCGTGCCAGTGGTGGTGAGAAGATTCATCTGCAGGCAGCTATCGATATAGACTTTATTGCTGTTATGGATTGTGCCTGATTCTCAGATTTTATTCACTCCGGGTTTAATATCAACAGTGTCCGAACCACCTGCCCAACTGAGTTTTAATTTGAGTGGAAGGTTTGATTGAATGGTCAGGGAAGGTTTCTGTTTTTCGCTGGTTCTTGCGGCGGCCTGTAATGATAAAATGCCTTCTTTTCCAATCGGGTAGCGATCAATTCCGTGTTCCTCTGTCAGTCGTACATCCCAATTGATGGTATTGGTTTGAATACTGGATCGGATTCCAAAAATTCCTTCAAATAAAATAGAGATGGGTACGAGGCCGGTCCAGCCGATAAAATCAGGTCTTGCCAGTAACCCGGGAGTAGTTGTTTCAGGTGCATAATATTCCCAGAACGTGCCGGTGTCTTTGAACACCTGTAATACCTGCTGGTGGTGTTTTTTGGCGAGATCAAAGGCGAGGGTGTGAAGGTTATTTTGTCGCAGTCCGGCAATCACCATGTAATTAGTCGGTGCCCATACACCTCCCTGCCAGTAGCGTCCATCCGGCTGGTATTTTTCATGATTGGCCGGCATGGAAGGAATTGGATGTTTGCGGGCAAAAGTTTGGGGATCTGTTAAGTGTGCAGTGAATTTTTTTAGTTCATCAGGTTCCAGGATATCTGCCCAAAGTGCCCAGTAGGCGCCGATTGATTTGAAATCACCAATTGAACCGTCGGCATAACGGTCATAGAAAAAGGAAGTTTTGGGATCCCAGAGATTTTCGCGGATCCATTTCTTCAAGAATTTGGTTTCTGATTCAATGTCTTCAATTTCCTGCCAGCGTTCTACATAAAAGCCAAATTCAACCAGGATTTTTCCAATGTACAACTGTTGCAGGCAGGTATCCAGCCAGGTCATATGGCCGTGTGAAAAGATCGGGTTGTATTCTTTATGCACACGGGGCTGATTATCCATACCGGTACCCCATCCACTGGACCAGTAAGATCCATCTTTCCAGGTACGGTTAAGCCGTAGCCATTGATAATAAGCGCACAATACCGGGAAGATGTTGTGCAGCCGCTGTAAGTCACCGAACTGGCGGTAATATTCCAGTTCGCTCCAGGGAATCAGATTGGGGCCTGTGCTGGTAGGATCGTAGCGATGGAAACAATCTTTGCCGGTTAGTCCCCATATTTCGCGACAAATAAATCCATCCGGATGTTGTTTGCCATAGAAATTATCCAAGGTTTGTTGAAACGGATAGGCCCGTGTGCCATATCGCGCAAACATGGTGATAAAGGTGGAATCCCACATGAAAATATTGCCATTGTAGGCAGTGTCGATATAGGAAGCGATAAAACCGGATTTCGGAGCGGGATCCTTGATGTTTTTAAACGCAATCTCCCAAGCTTTCCAGTACATATCAATAGCAGCCTGGTTGCCTTTCCAGTTAGGCAGGGGCAACAATTCCTTGGCTTGTGCGAAGGAAGGGGCCGGTACCAGGTTTGGCTTTGCATTACGAAATTCATTCTCTGTAACAAATACGTTTTTTACGTAGGTATTTTTGAAATCGTTCTGCAGTTCAATATCCTTATCGGGAGCGGAGGAGCCACCTTCACCTGCTAATAGGGAGGGTGCTGGTAATGCAGCAGACCCAGCCAGTAAAAAGGAGTTGCGTAAAAATTTTCTTCTCGAATCCATGCTGCCAGTTTTGAGTAAAGCTAAAGTTAACTTTGCTATTAGTCAAGTATTTCGCTTTTTGCGAATAATAGTCTTCAAAATACGTATTACTCCCTCTTAGCCGGCCAGGAATTGTAACTTGTAGCTTGAGTGTATATCTGATTTTTATGATACGAATTAGCTTGTTGTGTTTTATTCTTTTTGGTTGCTGGTCCTGCAAGCCGGAAGCCCAGGAAAATTTTCTGTTTGAGGAGCTGTCGGCACAGCAAACAGGCATTCATTTTACCAATGAAATAAAGGAAGATGAACGACTCAACATCCTGAGTTTTGAATATTTCTATAACGGAGCTGGAGTGGGGGTAGCGGACTTTAACCAGGACTCCCTGCCAGATCTCTTCTTTTCATCCAATATGGGTGCATCCAAACTCTATCTTAATAAAGGAAATTTTCAATTTGAAGACAAAACGGAATCTTCGGGTATTGATACCCGTGGTAAATGGGCTACGGGCGTATCCATTGTTGATATCAACCAGGACGGTTTCCCGGATATTTATCTCTGTTTTGCTGGTCCGCATGCAGCAGACAAGCGGGCAAATGCGTTGTATGTAAACGACGGAAATGGACGCTTTACAGATCAGGCAGCAGCCTATGGATTAGCAGATACCGGTCATACGGTACAGGCTGTTTTTTTTGACTACGACAGGGATGATGACCTGGACTGCTACCTGCTGACCAATAACACGGATGAAATGGGACCGAATATTATTCGTCCCAAGCGGGTAAATGGAGAGATGATCAATACAGACCGACTTTACAGGAATGAAGGAAATGGAAAATTCAGCAATGTATCACGGGAGGCCGGAATCTTAAAAGAAGGATATGGCCTTGGTATTGCAGTTTCGGATTTAAACCGGGATGGCTGGCCGGATATTTTCGTTTCCAATGATTACGTATCCAACGACTTGTTATATATAAACAACCGGGATGGAACATTTACCGACCAGGCTACTTCAGCGTTTAAGCATACAAGTTATTCTGCCATGGGTAATGATGTTGGTGATATCAACAACGATGGTTTCCCTGACCTGGTGGAAGTGGATATGTTGCCCCCGGATAATTACCGGCAAAAGCTGATGCTGGGTTTTACCAATCACGATCGCTATCGTTCAGAATTGCAGGTAGGTTATGCACCTCAATTCATGCGGAATTCATTACATCTGAATACCGGATTTATTGAAGGGGATGTACCGAAATTCAGTGAAATCGGTCAACTGGCAGGCATTTCCGCTACCGACTGGAGTTGGAGCCCCCTGCTGGCTGATTTTGATTTGGATGGTCGCCGTGATCTTTTCATCACTAATGGCTATCCCCGGGATATTACGAACAGAGATTTTATTACCTACCAGGCGCAGGGTTTGTCGCGCACGGATCCAAAAGCTCCGCTAACCAGGGAGCAGTTTGCAGTACTGCAAAAACTGGAAGGTGCCTATCTGCATAATTTCATGTTTCGAAATGAAGGCGACTATCGATTTTCAGATCAGTCAAAGCATTGGGGATTCAGCACAGATGCCTACTCAACTGGTGCTGCCTATGGTGATTTTGATAATGATGGTGACCTGGACCTGGTTGTAGTGAATACAGGAAAACCCGCTTCAGTGTATAGGAATATGGCTGCAGATCTAACAAAACATAGTTTTTTACGGATACGGCTGGAAGGGAAACCTGGAAACCGGGATGGGATAGGAGCCAGTTGCCGTCTTTATGCAGGTGCTCAAAAATGGTATGCAGAGCAGCAGGTGGTAAGAGGGTACCAGTCTTCTGTTGATAATCGTATACTGATTGGTTTGGGTACTAACAGTCAACTTGATTCACTTGTAGTCGATTGGCCTGATGGCCGGCAGCAAACATTAAAATCTCCTCCTTTAAACAGGGAACTGGTTATTTCGTATAAGGATAGCCGGGAGCCTTATTATATTCCGTATAAGATTTTACAATATGGATTCTTTGAGCCGGAAAAAGAACAGTTGGGTATAAATTTTATCCACCGTGAAACTCCTTACACCGATTTTAATATTCAGCCACTGATGCCACATAAATTTTCGACCGGTGGTCCGCCAATGGCTGTGGCTGATCTGAATGGAGACCAACGGGATGATTTTTTCATAGGTGGCGCCTATAATCAGTCGGGCTTAATCTACTTGCAAAAGCCGGATGGAAGTTTTCAAAGCCAAGTTCTTGATGAGGGGAAAAAAATGCCGGAGGATATGGGAGCTGTGTTTTTGGATGCTGAAGGCGATGGAGATCAGGATCTTTACGTAGTAAGTGGTGGTAATGAGTTTCCTGAGGGATCGGATCATTTCCAGGATCGGTTGTATCTCAACAATGGCAGGGGAGGATTTAGGCTAACCAAAGACTTACTACCAGCAATACCGGCCAGCGGATCTGTTGCAGTTGCTACAGATTTTGATCGCGATGGTGATATGGATCTGTTCGTGGGTGGAAGAATCCGGCCACAGCATTATCCGGAAGGTGGAACTTCTCAATTATTAGAAAACCGAAATGGACGTTTTGTTCAGGTAGCTGCAGAAAAAGCACCAGGATTGGAGTCAATTGGTATGGTGAATGGAGCTGTTTGGGTCGATCTGAACAAGGATGGCTGGATGGACCTGGTGGTAGTTGGAGAATGGATGCCGGTGACAGTATTTATGAACCGTCAGGGCATTTTTGAAAACGCCACGGAAAAATTAGGATTAACTAAAACCGTAGGTTGGTGGAACACGGTGCAAGTGGCAGATTGTAACAGGGATGGACAACCGGACCTGGTATTGGGTAACCATGGTTTGAACAGTCGCTATGCCAGGACAGATTACCAGTCGCTGGGTGTATACTGGTATGATTTTAGCAAAACAGGTACCCGCCATGGGGTAATCAGTTATACTGCTAACGGTGAGGCATATCCCATTCATCCCAGAGATGATCTGATGATGCAATTGCCCTTTTTGCGAAAGAAATTTCCGTTCTATTCCGATTATGCAAAGGCCAGGATGCAGGACCTATTTTCCGAAGCTGATTTGAATGCTTCGGAATTCAAACAAATGAATGAATGGCGTTCAGGTGTATTGTTAAACGGGGGGGAAAGTGCCTGGAAATTTCTTCCATTTCCAATGGAGGCACAGTTTGCTCCTGTTCATGCCATCCTGGTGAATGATTGGGACAGGGATGGGAATCAGGATCTTTTATTAACCGGAAATGATTATAGTTATGAAGTGATCAACGGGCCGGTAGATGCAATGAATGGGTTATCCTTGTATGGTATAGGAGATGGGCGTTTCAAGCTGAAGCGGGATGGTTTTCATATAACCAGAGAAGGAAGGTCACTGATTAAATTAAACCGGCCAGGGAGAACGGAGCTGGTATTGGCAGGAATAAATAATGGAGCAGTGGTTAGTATGGAGTTGAGACGTGAGAAGTGATTATTGCTTTCGGCTGAAATAGCGAAGTTCATAACGGACTTCCTTTTTGCCTTCAAATAGTGGGCGTTTGTTTTTTTTAAGTACCAGTTGGTTACTGTCCAGTTTAATAATTTCCATTTCATTTCCAACACTGGCATTGGGCAAATCGCGAATAATGAGCTGATTTTTATTCAGTTCGTAATAGTATTGTTTTTTTTCCCCCATTCCCTCCCGTAACATGGTGCCATCCGGACTATAAGTATGTCTTTCTTTGGGGCTTGGGGCTCTATTTGTAAAGGTAAATCCGTTATGGTAATCAAATACGGAATCAATCTCCCAGGTGCCTGCCAGTTTGGGGGCATAATCAGTAGAACAGGCATTCAGGGAACAGAGAATTGATAGAATAGTAATTGCGCTACTAAAATTTTTAAGCCAAGCCTTTAAGTCGTTCTGATTCATAACATATATAACTGCGAAGATGTAAAAATAAAAAAACCGGCCCTATACAAAACTGCAAAAGTATAGGAGCCGGTTAGGGATTGCTCAAAAAGCCTTAACCAATTATTGGTAGTCTGGGTTCTGTATCAGCACCCCATTGCTCAGATCAATCTGGCGCTGGGGAATCGGGAATTTATAATTTTTGGGGCGAGTGAACGTACGGGCAGGTTTCCACTGACCGCGGTTGATTGCATAATGGGCACGCAAATCGATGATATTGGCGCGATCCCAACGCATCAGGTCGAGGTGGCGTTCGTTTTCACCAGCCAGTTCCACTCTTCTTTCATGAATAAGATCCTGCATGGTTGCATTACTTACATCGGGTATATTATTACGACGACGTACGGCATTGATCTCATTGTCTCCATTTTGTCCGGAGCGAATCTTTGCTTCGGCAACCAGGAGATAAATATCAGAAGCACGGAGCATTACAATGTTCATATTGTTGTCCAGGCCGCCATCCGGTCTCCAGCTTACGTATTTGCGGAAGAAATATCCGGTATTGGTGAGACCGGCCGGAACTGGTTGTAATCCGCCATTGGAAGCACCAGCATCAATCATATCACCCACTTTTGCCATGGTGTAACCCATGCGTTCATCACCTGGTTCAAATTCATTTGCTAGGTCATCAATTGGTTCCTGGAATCCCCATCCACCCCAGGGACGAGGACCGTAATAAATAGAAGCTACGTTTTCTGTCCAGCCTTCTGTACACTGAATAGAAAAAAGTACTTCCGGGTTGTTTTTGGTAGCGGGCGTGAAGTTGTCGCCAAAACTTGGTGCCAGTGCATAAGGGCCAGTGATTACTTTGTTACCGAATTCAATCACCTTGGGGAAATTCTCCTTGTACATATAGAATTTAGCAAGGTAACCCCAGGCCGCACCTTTGGTAGCGCGGCCAAGATTTGCATTGTCATTGGTAGTGAGCAGCAGATCTGCGGCAGCAAGAAAATCGGATTCAATCTGTGCTTCTATTTCAGCCAGGCTTGCTTTGGGAACATTGTAATTGTTTTCCCGAACATTGGCTTCCAGAATCAATGGTACTTCACCGTAGATCTTGTAGAACTGCCAGTAGATGAGTCCACGTATAAAGTGCGCTTCGCCCAGGATACGATTTTTCAAGGCATTATCCATATTGATTTCTGGAACATTGATCAGCACGGCATTGGCACGTGATACAATTTCATATTTCCTACCCCAGCTATCGTTCAATTGGGGGTTCGAAGGTTCCACAGTGAAATCTTCAATGGCCTGGTCCTCCGGGTGGTCACCGGCTCTCCACTGGTCGTCTGAACAGATATCCCAGGTTTGTTCCGTATGTGCAAAGGTGTATTCATCACCCAGGAAAGAATACAGCGCGTTGGATGCAGAAACGGCGTCATCGGCATTTCTCCAGAAATCCGCTGAGGTAGATTGCCCATAAGGTGGCGAATCCAGCAGGTCTTTATTGCAGCTCACTGCGCCAACGGCCAGGAGCAACAGAAATCCTTTGTATACTATCGTATGTTTCATAGTCAATTCTTTTTTCAGTTAAAAGGTAACATTGAGTCCAAAAATCCAGGTCCGGGATTGCGGATACTGTGCGTAATCCACATTGATCTGCCTGTTACCATCTGTATAGCCCAATTCAGGATCAAGGCCTGAATAACCTGTAACAGTGAATACGTTTTGACCAGTGATATAGAACCTGGTTTTACCAATACCAAGGCGGTTCGTCAGTTTGTCATTCAGCGTATATCCGATGCTGAGATTCTTCAGCCGCAGGAAATCTCCTTTCTCGATAAACATATCGGATGTCCGGTAATTTCGGTTGTTCCTGCGCGTGGTCATCCGGGGTATGGTGTTGCTGGTACCAGGTCCTGTCCAGCGATCCTTAACTTCTTCATACATATTGAATGAGTAAGTAGGATCAAGACCCTGCATGCGATCTGCATTAAAGATTTTCACACCTGCATTGCCAAGGAAGAACAAACCGAGATCAAATCCTTTATAATTGAAATCAGCATTGAAACCATATACCATTTTCGGGTGCGGGCTGCCCAGGTTGACACGGTCACGGTCATCGATCAGTCCATCACCATTAATATCAAGGAAACGTACATCTCCGGGTTCAATCAAACCTGCAGTACGGCGGGGATCATTTGCGATATTGGGATCCTTGCTTATATCGTCTGTAGTCTGGTAGAGTCCGTCGGTTCTCCATCCGTAGAAGATACCAATTGGTAATCCTTCGTAGGTACGGGAGATCTCTTCATTTGGGCGACCGTAGGTACGTGAGCCAATAAAGTTTCCATCATACAATTCAATCACTTTGTTTTTGATGAAAGCGGCGTTGGCACCTAACCGATAGGAAAATTCTCCTGCTCGATTGCTATAGGAAAGATCCATTTCAAAACCACTGTTCTTCAATACACCTACGTTCTGATCCGGAATGCTGAGTGTGCCCACTGTTCCAATGGTAGGAGGAGACAGCAGCATATCGCGTGTCTTTTTATCAAAGTAGTTCAGGTTCACAGCAAGTTTACGATTGAACAACTCTGCACTCAGGCCAATGTTGGACATTTCTGCTGTTTCCCAGGAGATATTCGGGTTGGGCAGTCTGGTTTGCGTATTGCCTACCGTGGTGTTATTATTGAAGGAATAACGACCGCCATTTCCAATCAGCGCGAGGTATTGCAAACGGTTTACATTCTGGTTTCCTAATTGTCCCCAGCCTGCTGTGAGTTTCAACTCATCAATAAATGAAACATTGAAGAATTTTTCATTGGAAATTCTCCAGCCTGCAGAGAAGGCCGGGAAATAGCCCCATTTATTTCCATCTGCAAACTTCGAGGAACCATCCGCCCGGAAAGTAGCCGTGAACAGATAACGCTGATCGTAGTCATAGTTAATCCTTCCGAAAACTGATTGCAGGGCATCGTAATACCGATTGCCACCGATACCTTGTAAGGTTTGGCCGACATCAAGATAGCGCTGGTTGGGGTCTTCGTTAAGGAAATCACGTTTGGCAGCAGAAAAATTATCTCCGTCAAAAGTTTGTGAAGTATAACCTGCAACGGCATCCAGTTTGTGTTTGCCGGCAAAAATATTGCTGTAGGAAAGGAAGTATTCACCCAGTAAGGAGTAAGATTCACTAAAGCTTCTGTTCAGGGAATTGTTATTCCTTGTACGGGTTTGATCACTAATAATGATGTTGAAATTACGGCCGGTATAATGGTTTCCATCCACACCCAGGTTCACTTTGAACTTCAGCCCTTTCAGGATTTCATATTCTGCATTGATATTTGCCAGGAGGCGGGTGTTGATATTGTCTGCATCAATGGTATTGGCAGTAAAGATCGGGTTGTTGATATCGCCGAATTCATTGGACGCTTTGGAAGTACCCCAGGATCCATCGTCATTTTTAACTGGAATAAATGGCATGAAGCGGATGGCACTCCAGATCAGGCCGTCCTGGGCAGAGAGCGTATTAAGGCTGTTGTCATTGGAGCGGGTCAGCTGAATACTTTGCCCTACTTTCAATCGCTTTCCGATGCGATGATCTGAATTTAAACGCATACTATAACGTTTGAAAAAGGAATTGGTAATAATTCCCTTTTCATCGTACATGCCTGCCGATAACATATAGGAGGATTTGGCAGAACCGCCACTAAGCGCCACATCTATGTTGTTAACAGTACCTGTTCTGAATAATTCATCCTGCCAGTTGGTTCTTTGCGTTGAGTTGGAGGGATCATTCCATACAGGGTTAATTGTGAGGCCGTCATTGGTAAAACGTTCTCTTTTCAGTTCAACAAGGGTGGCAGCATCCAGCATGTCAAGCGTTTTTATGGCATTTGACATGCCGGTGTAGGCATTCACATTCAGTCGCATGGGTTGTTCGAAACCACCGCGTTTGGTGGTGACGATAACCACCCCATTCGCAGCACGTGTACCATAAATAGCGGAAGCCGAAGCGTCTTTAAGTACTTCAATAGAAGCGATGTCATTGGGGTTGACAGCGTTCAGATCACCTGCGGGAATACCATCAATGATGATTAGCGGATCAGCATTGTTAATGGTGCCTGTACCGCGTATGCGAATACTGCCGGGGTTGCCGGGGTTACCACCACTGCGTACTACATTCACACCAGCTGCACGTCCCTGCAGCGCCTGTGAGGCACTGGAGACCGGCAGGTTCTGAATGGCATCGCCTTTTACAGAAGCAACCGCTCCGGTAAGATCCCTGCGTGATTGAGTACCATAACCCACCACCACCACTTCAGAAAGTTTGGTGCTGGAAGTTGAGAGTGCAACGTCAATAGTGCTGCGTCCATTGATGTCAATTTCAGTTTCTGCGAAACCGGTACTTGAAAAAACAAGAATGGCGTCACCCTGTTGCAGGTTTAGGGAAAATACGCCATTGTCGTTGGTAGTGGTTCCCCTGTTGGTTCCTTTAATGGTGACATTTACATTGGAGAGAGGAGCACCGGTGCTTTGATCTGTTACCTTCCCGGTAACCGATGTTTGCGCGAATGCAAGTTGATGGAGTGCAATCGCTGCTATGAAAGCAAAAAGCCTCTTTAGCAGTAAGTTTAGTTTCATAATCTAGTTGGTTATTCAGTTAAAAACAAAGGCTCTATAAAATTAGACTAGCTATCTAGTTGCAATGAAACACGAAGCGAATATTAATCATCAAAATGCGTAATCATCAAAATGCGATCTATGCTACGCAATTTGATGTGATTGATACGCATATATAGGCAGTATTCTGCTGTACAGCGGGTAGTTTTGTTACCATCCTTTGACAGGTATTACTCCTGTATTATCATTTAATTAATTAAATATGATCATAGGCGTTGATTTAGGCGGGACGAATATTAGGGCCGGATTAATTCAGGGAGGAGAGGTGTTGCAATCGATCAGTCATAAGTTAACCAATAAACATTCGCTGGATGCAACACTGGAGCAAATAATAGCAGTAATTGAACCATTGGTAAATGAAGAAGTGGAAGGCATAGGTATTGGGGTTCCTTCCATTGTGGATGTGGACAATGGTGTAGTGTTTGATGTGGTGAATATTCCTTCCTGGAAAAAAGTAGAGTTGAAAAAAATACTCGAAGATCAGTTTCATAAACCGGTATTTGTAAACAATGATGTGAATTGTTTTGCCCTGGGCGAACACCAGTTTGGTGCTGCGCAGCCATTTGATTCTTTTGTAGCAATTTCTGTAGGAACGGGACTTGGAACTGCTATTGTGATTAATCGCGAGTTATACCTTGGAGTGAATTGCGGAGCAGGAGAAATCGGCTATTTTCCATATCTCGATAAAAATCTGGAATACTATTCCAGTAGCAGTTTTTTTGACATTCATGATACAACTGCCGAAGAACTTTTTTATGATGCACAGGAAGGAAAACCCAAAGCCTTGCAGGTTTGGCAGGAATACGGTCATCACCTGGGTAATGTATTAAAAGTGGTTTTGTATGCATATGCTCCGCAGGCTGTATTGCTTGGAGGTTCCATTTCCAATGCATACAAATACTTTGAAGAAAGTATGTATCTGAGTATGGATGACTTTATGTATCCATCCCTGCTCAAACAGGTAAAAGTGATTCATTCCAAAACGGAGAACATTGCGTTACTGGGAGCTGCAGCATTAGTTCCGGTCAAGGCGCTGGTATGATTTTGTAAAATCTTCAAACTGCTTTAATTTACCTGTTGCAACTCTTTTCTGAATGAATAAGATCATCCTTTTATTTGATATTTCTGAAAAATACGGGCAGAGTCTGATGATGGGGATTGTCCGGTATTTTAAGGAAAACAGCAATGCCCTGTTTTGTAATATGCCCATTTATTACAGGGAAACATTGGGTATCAGAGGGATTTTGAAGTTTGCCAAAGAGTGGGGGGCACAGGGTATCATTGCGCAACTGAATAATACCAGGGATGTACGGAAAATTGCCGAATCAGGTATACACCTGATCGTAGAGGATTATAAAGAGCGCTTTGAAGAATTTCCCAATATTACCGGCGGATATTATGAAGCCGGCCAGATGGGAGCAGAATATTTTGTTAAGAAGGGGTTTAAGAATTTTGCTTTTTACGGGTTTAAAAATATTGTATGGTCGCGGGAACGTTCCATGGGGTATGAAGATTATCTGAATGAACGCGGATTTGATGTTTACTATTTTAATCAGAAAGAGGATACGGGTAATTCGGAACTATGGTACTACAAACCTTCTGATCTGAGTGAATGGTTACAGCAACTGCCTAAACCAATTGCTATCATGGCCTGCGATGATGCCAGGGGACTACATATTGCTGAAGCCTGCAAACATGCGAATATTCGCATACCCGAAGATGTTATTGTACTGGGTGTTGATAATGATGAATTAACCTGCAGCTTATCGGATCCACCCTTGTCGAGTATTAACCTTGATACGGAAAGAGGAGGATATGAAGCAGGCCGGCTGATGGATCTGATGATCCAGGGCAAAGTTAAAAAGCCGCGGAATGTGATGGTCATGCCAACCTATATTGTAACCCGGCAGTCAACTGATATTGCGGCTGTAGATGATGCTTATATCGCTAAAGCGCTGAAATTTATTCATAAAAACCTGGATCATGATATTAATGTTTCGGATGTATTGGGGCAACTAACGATCTCCAGGCGCTCATTAGAGAAGAAATTCCAGGAGGTAACAGGTACCAGTGTTTATAAATACATCAGCAAGGTTCGGATGCAGAAATTTTCTGAACGCCTCCTCGAAACGGATAAACGGATTTCAGAGATAGCACACGAAGCCGGATTAAATCTGACAAACAATGTAGCCCGGCAATTCAAACAGATCCATGGCTGCTCTCCAAGTGAATACCGTAAAAAACATCTTCCCCGTAAGTAACTATTTAATCCAGCATGATCTTTCTGCCTTCTTTGGCGGAACGGGTAGCAGCATCCAGGATTTTTACAACCAGCAGGTTGTTGGATAATGATGAAAGGTCATTCGCGTCCGTAATTTTTCCTGCCAGAAAAGCTTCGAGGTAACTTATGAAATCCCCATACACAGCTGCCGGAGCAATTCCGCTGATGGGTTTGGATTGCTGTTTTTTCTGAACAATGGATTGAGCATCTACCGCATGTAAGTAAGCCGAAGAACCAAATATTTCCATATCCTTGATGGAATAGGGCCAGTTCCAGGATGCTTCAATAACCCCGGTTGTGGTTTCGTATTCCAGCAGTATAGTAGCCACATCATCTACTTTTGGATAGGTGGCCGGCTTATATTGCTGGATAATGGCCGTAACGGATTTGGGAGCTTTCCCATTCATCAGCCAGGTCATCAAATTGGCGCCGTAACAGCCGAAATCGCGTGACGCACCACCTCCATTTTTAACCGGGTCAGTAAGCCAGTCGAGGAATTCTTTACTGCAGCCTATTTCCTTCGGTCCTTCATGGCCGGAATGCACTACTATTTTATGGATCTTGCCCAGGTTACCCTGATCCACCTGGTCTTTCGCATAGTGGTTACTGTTGTACCAGGTTGTTTCATAGTTCGTAAGTACGGCCGTATTGTATTTTTTCGAAAGCGCTTCTATCTTTCTGGCGTCTTCCAGGGTAGTGGCAAGTGGTTTTTCCACCATAACGGGAATGCCCTGGGGAAGGCAGGATTCTACAACAGACAGGTGTTCATTAATGGCATTAAATGCCAATGCTGCCTGTGGTTTGATCGTTTTTAATGCAGAACTAATATCCTTGAAAAATAAGGAACCCGGCAGTTGGTAGGACTTTTTATAACGTTCAATAAGTTCGGGATTACTTTCCACAATTCCGGTGATGATTACTCTTCCCTGTTTATGAAATTGAAGGATACCATGAACATGGTCGTGTGTCATGCCAACAACCAGAACCTTTAGTTTTTCCTGCGACTGGGCGGAAACAAGGCTGGTAAGGGAACTAAAAACCAGGCATAAAAAAAGCAGGTTGAGATTTTTATTCATAATCGTATTCCACTTTACCCATGAGTTGTTGTTGTTTGTTGTAAACCAGCTCCATTCTGCGCAGGCCATTGGGGAGGTATTGATAGAACCATTGCTCGTAGGCATTGGTGCCTTCGGGTACCATAGTCATTTTTTTAAGCTGGTCGTTTTCATTGTACTCGAATATATAATCAGGTAGCAACCGCTGTGCTTTAATATTGAACCGAACGATATCGGTCAACCTGTTTTTGGCATCATAATAATAATAGTAGGTGATCGCTGGGAGGTTCGCGCGGATCGCCTTTTCTTCTACGAGGTTTCCTTTTTCGTCATATACAAAACTAACAGTGGTAGTGTCCACCTGGTTGCGAATCCGTTGCATGGATTGGGGCAATCCGGCTTCGTTGTATGTCCAGTTGTGAATTTCTGTTGTGGTGATATTATCAGATCTGCTGCTGCTTTCCAGGCGGATCAACTGACCATTGGGGTTATAGGAATAGGAAGATTGGCTGGAAGCGTTCTGGGCGGTATCCCTGCTGCTGATCAGCCATCCCTTTTCATTGTATTTAGCTTCGATACGCGTATCACCTGTTTGATTGGTTTGTGTACGGGTTACCAACAGCCCTTTTTTGGGATCCAGGGTTTGCTCGGCAGTGAAGCCCGCTGATTCAGGGGTATTTCCGTCGTAGCTCGTAATAGTCACTTTTTTGATTCCTTTTTCAAGCAATTGCTGGTAACGTTGATTAGTCTGGCGATTGGCCAACAGGTCGTTATAATAGAACTGTGACCATAGCGGGGAAGAACTTAGGGCTAAAATGAGAATAAAAGCGATGTTTTTCATCTGGACTATTGTTTATACACTGGCGAATGAGTGCAACTTAACTAATTGTATTTATTTTTATTCAAATTTTAACAAGTGTCGCATTATAAGGAAAGAACAGAAAAGAATTGCCTGAACTGTGGAACGGAAGTGGCTGGCCGTTATTGCCAGCAATGTGGACAGGAGAATATTATTGCCAGGGAATCCTTCTGGAGTTTACTCACGCATTTTGTTTATGATATAACGCATTTCGACAGCAAGTTTTTTGGCACTATGAGCCAGTTGCTGACGAAGCCGGGAAAATTATCCCTTGAATACATTCAGGGAAAAAGAAACAGCCAGTTGAACCCTATCCGGATGTATGTGTTCACCTCCGCTTTTTTCTTCATCATTTTCTTCACGATGTACAATACGGAAAACATCGGCAAATCGGATTCGGATAAGCGAAAGGAAAAATTGGAGAGCCTGAAACTGGCAAAAGAAGTGGTACAGGAGAAACCGTTACTGTCAACAAACGCAGTAGAAAGGGAAACGGCGCAGCGGGTATTGGCCGGACTTGAAAAAGACATTAAGGCGCTTGAAAAAGAAATCAAAGACAAGAAAATAGCAGACTCCATCCGTTCTGCAACCGGTAAAGAAATTTTGGATACCCTGGAAAAGGAAGGTATCAAAGTGCCGGGTAATTTAAAGATTGATGAAGAGGATCAGGGATTAAATATCAATATGTCTACGGATAGCAGCAATGATGCCTTCAGTTCATCCAATTATGAATCGCTGGAGGCCTATCGTCGCATGCAGGAAGCCTTGCCAAAAGACAAGAAAGATAGCTGGATTAAAAAAATATTCGTAACCAAAATCATTGCAGCATCTGAAACCGGTAAACTCAAGGGAGAACGGGCCTATTTACAGAGTTTTCTGAATAATCTTTTTCATAGTTTCCCAAAGATGTTGTTTGCCTCTCTTCCCCTGTTTGCCTGGTTCCTGCAACTGCTATACGGACGAAGGAAAGATCTGTTTTACTCGGATCATGCCATTTTTACCATTCATACCTATTGCGCCACTTTTATTTTTCTGCTCGGCAGTTTTGCACTAGGGGCTTTGCAGGATTATACCGATTGGGGTATTATCAACCTTGCTCAGGTAATCATTACTATTTCAGTTTATCTATACCTGTACAAGGGGATGCGGAAGTTTTATGGTGAAAGCCGCAAAAAGACCCTGCTTAAATTTATACTGTTAAATATCCTTTCATTCTTTATGATGATGGTGCTATTGGTGATCTTTACCGCCATCAGTGCGGCACAAGCCGTGAATTCGGGTCATTAAAACCACCATCATGAAAGCAGCGGCACAGGAAGCATTTGGGCAATTGATCGATATAATGAACGACCTCAGGGAGAAATGCCCCTGGGATAAAAAACAGACCATTCAAAGTTTGCGGCAGCAATCTATTGAGGAACTGTATGAACTGGCGGATGCAATCTCGGATGAAGACTGGAAAGGGATAAAAGAGGAGTTGGGTGATCTGTTTCTGCACCTCGTATTTTATGCAAAAATCGGGCAGGAACAGGGGCAATTCAGCCTGGAGGATGTTTTAAAGGGGATCAATGAGAAGCTGATCCGCAGGCATCCGCATGTATATGGTGAAGTAAAGCTGGAGAATGCGGAAGATGTCAAACGCAATTGGGAACAGATTAAGCTCCAGGAAGGGAAGAAGTCGGTATTGAGCGGGGTGCCTAAGTCGCTGCCTGCAACAGTTAAGGCTATGCGCCTGCAGGAGAAAGCAAAGCAGGTTGGATTTGAGTGGGATAACCGGGAGCAGGTTTGGGAGAAAGTGGAAGAAGAAATGCAGGAATTAAAAGAGGCAATAGCAGGCGGGAACCAGGATCAGGTAGAAGACGAGTTTGGGGATGTGGTTTTTTCACTGATCAATTATGCACGGTTTTTGCAGGTGGATGCTGAACATGCTCTGGCCCGGACCAATCAGAAGTTTATCAACCGTTTTACGCAGATGGAAGAACTGGCCCGTGAAAAGGGGTTAGAGCTCAAGGATATGAATCTGGAAGGGATGGATGCCTTGTGGAATGAAATCAAAGCGAAAAAATCAAGCAGTTGATCCAGTTTGTCATCGGAATATTAAAAAAGAATGCCTATTTCCTGCTGGCGGCCGCCTGGTTGTTCACAATAGCATTTATCATCAATAATTATTTTGTTGGCGCTTCGTCTGCACCTTATCTGCGCAATGCGATTGAAAACAGGATCCAGGTGCAGGAACAGCAGGTGGAAGCTTTGTCCAGGGATACAGCCCTTTTAAAAGTACTGGCTGAAGGAACCTATGATGTGGATCACCTGCAAAAATTGAGCAGGAATAACCTGGGGGTATTTCTGTATCGTCCGGATCAATACAATAACTGGAAACTGCAGTTCTGGAGTTATCAGCAAACAGAACCAACGGCCGATATTATTTACAGTGAGGATAGTATTCAGCTGGTACGTTTACAGAACGGGCAATATGAATGCATCCGAAAGCTGATTCCACTGGCCAGGGAGCAATTATTATTAATTGCGATGATTGAGGTCAGGAAAGAATATTTTGTACAGAACAGTAACCTCTCTTCCCAGTTTGCTGGATTTCCCAGTGCGGAATCTTCCGTGACCATAACCGAAACGGAAACAGCCTATCCGGTTCGGAGTATAAGCGGTAAGCTGTTATTTTATCTGCAGCCCCGCAACGTATCTGCGGACTCTTCGGCCAATGAATGGGCGATCGTGCTGGATATTATTGCCATTGTTTTATTGCTGATCGCTGTACATAGTGCTGCGAACAGTATTGCAGAGACCTATGGTTTTGTACGGGGGCTACTATTCCTTGCTGGTACGGTGATTGGGTTACGGCTACTGACCTATATGTTTACCGACACCCTGGCCTGGTCAGAGTTTGAATTATTTGATCCGGGAATTTATAGCTCAAGTTTGCTCCTTCCATCCCTGGGGGATTTGCTGATCAACTCTCTGTTGTTCTGCTGGATATTGTTGTTTATCTATCGGAAGAGCGTAGGAATGAACCTTCAGGCATTTCAACAACATTGGATGAAATGGCCATTGGTGGCCGTTGGTGCTTTTTTATTGGTAAGTATTACCTTTTCTTTTGCCATAATCATCCGTAGTCTGATCGCCGATGCAGCCAGGATTTCCTTTAATGTAACTAATTTTTTTAGCCTGGATGTGTATAGTTTCTGGGGTTTTGTTGTTTTGGCAACGCTGGCGCTGAGTTATTTCCTGGCATCTTCTGTAATCCTTCGGGTGCTCGCTCCATTGCTGCGTAACAATGCCTATTATCTCTATGCTTTCCTGGCCGCTTTTGGGTTATTGTTGATCACATTTATTCAAAGTGGGAATATTGTAGAGCTGAATCTTTTTGTACTGGTGTGGCTGATCGGTTATACCTGGCTGTTACGTCAGCCTATGTTGATCACGAAGGATCATCGTTGGTCAGTATCTGTTTTATTGCTTTGGATATTCCTTTATTCGGGATCGATTTCGCTGATCATTATTGCAGAGAATAGCCGGATTGAACTGGAGCAGCGGAAACGAACAGCCGAAAAGCTGGCAACACAGGCGGATCCAACATCCGAACGCCTGCTGAGTATTGCACTTACCTATTTTGACAATGATTTCCTGTACGCGAATTTCAATCGCTTTCGGCTGGCTTCATCCAATCAGTACCTGAAAGACAGCCTGATCAACAAGAACTTCAGTGCCTATCTGAATAAATACGATACCAGGATTTACACCTTTGATTCGCAGGAAAGGTCGCTATACAATGATGCACCGGTTTCCTTTGATACACTGGATATCATTTATCGAATGGAAGGCAAACCGACCAATGTGCCGGATATGCGCTATTTCGAAAAGGCATTTGATAAGTACGCGTATATAAGTAGAAAGATGGTAACCGATACCTCAGGTACTGCCATCGGTTATGTATTCATATTATCTGAGCCGAAGAAATATAAAAACGATGCACTGGTGCCGGAGTTGTTCCGGGGCAGAAAGGATTTTTTACCGGATGAGTATTCTCCGATTTACAGTTATGCAATTTACAACAACCGGGAGCTGATTGATTATTTCAATGATTATGCCTTTCCTACCAGGTTGAGTGATAAACAGTTGCCGCCCAATAATTTCACCTTCCGGAAAAATGAGGGATATGATGAATTGTGGTACCGTGATAACAATAAGGTGGTGATTATCGCCAAACTGAATAATCTCTGGCTTGAATCCATAACTCTGGTGGCTTACCTGTTTTCTACTTTTCTACTTTTGCTGGGCATTTTTCAATTAATCTCCCTCCTGGTTCGATCCAGGTTGCGCCTGTCGAACCTGCGAAAAGAAATGCAATTGAACCTCCGTACACAGGTTCATGGGACGATCATTTTTATCAGCCTTTTTTCCTTCCTGGTGATTGGGGCGGCTACGATCTTTTTCTTTATTAACCGGTACAACCGCAATAAGCAGGATCAGTTGAGCCGGGCGATCCAGATCATGAGTAATGAGGTAGAGAATAAGATCGACAGTCAGACATTTTTTGATTATATGCTGCGCTTGTACGACAGTGGATACAATGAGTACCTGGAAGTACTGGTGCGGGAGGTATCGGAAATTCATGGAACCGATATCAATATCTATGATACCCAGGGCGAGTTGCGTTTGTCTTCGAACCCTTTCATTTATGATAAGGGGATATTGAGCTCGCGTATGAATCCCGAAGCTTATTACCGGATCCACCGGCAGAAGTTGGTGCAGTTTACTACTACAGAACAAATAGGAGGAATCAGTTACCAAAGTATTTATTCTCCAGTACGTGATGAAGAGGGTAATCCTTATGCGTATCTGAACATGCCATCCTTCGACTCACAGGAAGAATTGAAGCGGGAGATCTCCAATTTCCTGGTAACGATAATTAACCTGAATGCTTTTATTTTCCTTATTGCAGGTGTGATTGCGCTCTTTATTACCAACCGGATTACGGCATCTTTCTCTCTGATTAGTGAGAAAATGCGGGCCGTGAACCTGGGCCAGCACAATGATGAGATTCAGTGGAACCGGAACGATGAAATTGGTGAGCTGGTGAAGGAGTACAACAAGATGGTGTTAAAGCTCGAAGAAAGTGCGGCGGCCCTGGCCAAAAGTGAACGGGAAGGAGCCTGGAGGGAGATGGCCCGGCAGGTGGCGCATGAGATCAAGAATCCGCTCACTCCGATGAAACTAAGCATTCAGTATCTGCAAAAAGCGATTCAAAGTAATAACGGGGATGTAAAGCAGCTAACATTCAATGTGGCGAATACCCTGGTGGAACAGATTGATCACCTTTCGAAGATCGCATCCGAATTTTCACAGTTTGCTAATATCAGCAATGCGCACAATGAGTTGTTCGACCTGCATGAGATATTACAATCGCTCTCGTCCCTGTATGATTCCAATGACCTGGTAGTGTTTACCTGGAAACCGGTGGACGGACCCGTTTGGGTATTTGCGGATAAAACGCAAATGAACCGCCTGTTCACTAACCTGTTGCAAAATGCTATGGAAGCTACAGAAAACCGGGAGTTACGCCTTGTGGAAGTGACTGAAGAATGGGGAGAGGATACGATCGTTATTTCAGTTCACGACAATGGGCAGGGAATTCCTGCTACTACACAATCCAGGATCTTTACGCCGAATTTCACTACCAAAACATCAGGCACCGGCCTGGGATTGGCCATGAGCAAAGGAATAGTGGAACAGGCCCGAGGCCGGATCTGGTTTGAGACCAGTGAAACGGATGGTACTACTTTCTTTGTTTCCTTGCCATCAGCCAGTTCCTGAATTGGTCGAGTGTAAAACTGCTTAGGTTGTGCCTGGCTGTTAGTCCGCCTTTCTGCGCAGCAATAACACCATACCGGATATCTTCAAATCCTTCCACGCTGTGCGCGTCCGGATCAATAGAGAGGAGGCAGTTTTTTTCCAGTGCATAAGGGATCCAGCTCCAGTCGAGATCAAGCCTTCGAGGGTGCGCGTTGATTTCTATAACTACCTGGTTATCGGCGCAGGCATCAATAATGGCTTTATGATCTATTGGGTATCCTGGGCGGCTAAGAAGTAGACGGCCAGTCATATGTCCGAGTATTGCGGTTGCCGGATGCTGAATAGCTGTGAGTAAGCGCTGCATGGCTTTTTCTTCCGTCATTTTCAGATTGCTGTGAACGGATGCAATTACCAGGTCAAAGCTGTTAAGTGTATCGTTATCGTAGTCAAGTGAGCCATCACTCAGGATGTCGCATTCGATGCTTTTGAAAATATGGAAGGGGCTGAGGCTGGCGTTGAGTTCATCGATATAAACATGTTGTTCGCGGATGCGATCCACGGAAAGACCGTTTGCATAGAATGCAGATTTGCTGTGATCACTTATCACCAGGTATTCATATCCTTTTTCGATGCAGGCTTTGGCCATGGTTTCAATGGTATGGAGGCCATCGCTCCAATTGCTGTGGGAGTGGATGACAGCTTTTATATCGGCTGTAGTGATGACAGGGGCTGATTCGGAATTGCTGAGTGGTTGAATGGCATCCGGGAGTTCTCGTTGATTGGGGGGAAGGTAGTGGATGCCAGCAGATTGGAATAGTTCTGCTTCTGATTTAAATCGATGGTTGTTTTCCCTTGCGCTATTGTTTGCTTTCGCAGTTTCAGCAAGTTGCTGGAATCTATCCAGGAAAAGCTGGCTGCAGGTGCTGGTAAACAATTGTTGAATAAACTCATCCGGCAGGCATTGGTGAACTATTACCTTGGTACCATCTGGTGCTTGTGCATGAATTGATTCATTTTCAGTTTGTATGGTTTGGAATTGAAGTGTTTCCAGAGCCGATTGAATATCAGGCAAACTGGTAGTAGTGATCAGTTCCACTTTGGTGATGATGATTGCCTGGCGGCGTGTATCACCAAACAAACTGGTTTGTTGGTCGGGAAAGCGGTTGATGAAAAAGTTTTCGAGTTGTTGTGCAAAGGATTCAATTTCTGCATACAAAAATTGTCCCTTGTTGGCATTGTAGAACTGGATGGATTGTTTGACGCTCTCCTGCGTTTTTTCTCCAAAACCTTTGTACATCAGGAGTCTGTTTTCATTGCAGGCGTATAACAATTCACCAAGAGATTCGATGCCCATTTCTTTCCAGATGGTAGCAATCTTTTTTGGCCCCAGCCCTTTGATCTGCATCATTTCCAAAATGCCATGTGGCGTTTTGACGATGAGTTCATCCAATACAGTGAGTTTGCCCGTATCGAGCAACTCCGCTATTTTTTTGGAAGTACTGTCGCCGATTCCTTTCAATCCGGCTATTTTTTCCCGCGGGGTATCGCTGAGTTGAACAGGTAATTTTTCAATGGAGAAGGCAGCGCTTGCATAAGATTTAGCCTTGAAAGAATTTTCTCCGTGGATATCCATGAGTTTAGCCAGCAGACTAAACTGATCGGCTATAGCGTAATTGTCGAGCATGGAGCGAAGGTACGGAAGCAGGGAGACAAAGGAGGCATGGAAGAGGGAGGAAAGGAAGATGGAGGAAAGGAAAAGGGAACAAAGGGGGCTAAGGAGACAGAGGAATGGAAGAAGGAGGAAATTCTCACTTTTCACGTCTGACATTTCACCCTTCTTTCACCTTTCACTTTTTACTTTTCACCATAATAAAAAATCCCCGGAAAACCGGGGATTGTATTTTTTGCTGTAAAGTCGAAACTTATTTCGCAGCTTTCTTAGCAGCCTTTTTAGGAGCAGCTTTCTTAGCAGCTTTTTTAGGAGCGGCTTTCTTAGCTACTTTCTTAGCAGCTTTTTTAGGAGCAGCTTTCTTAGCTACTTTCTTAGCAGCTTTTTTAGGAGCGGCTTTCTTTGCTACTTTTTTTGCAGCTTTTTTAGGAGCAGCTTTCTTAGCGGCTTTTTTCGGAGCGGCTTTCTTTGCAGCAGCTTTTTTAGGAGCAGCTTTTTTTGCAGTTGCCATTTTTTTAGAATTTAATGATTAGTAAAATGGGTTTTCGGAAGTAAAAATATAAACTAATCCGAAACTGCAAAATTTTTTTTGCTGTTTAAGCAGAATTGATTAAGCGCTCACCTCTACCGGAGATACAGAAACGATGGTTTTGTTCTCTCTGGTTTTACGGAATTCAACCACTCCATCAGCTGTTGCAAACAGTGTGTAATCTCTTCCTACACTTACATTCTTTCCAGGATGATACTGAGTACCACGCTGACGAACGATGATGTTACCAGCAATAGCAGGCTGACCACCGTAGATCTTTACACCCAGGCGTTTGCTTTGAGAGTCGCGACCGTTCTTAACACTACCTTCACCTTTTTTGTGTGCCATGACGTATGAGTTTTAAATGATAACAGTTGTTACGTTACCAGATTATGCGATATCGTTGATTCTGATTTTGGTATAGTGAGTTCTGTGACCAAGTTTCTTGCGGAAACCTTTCCTTCTTTTCATTTTGAAGGCAATCACTTTATCTCCCTGCAGGTGATCGATGATTTCTGCTTTAACCACAGCTTTAACAGCATCACCTACAGACAGGCTGCCATTATTATCAAACATCAGAACATCTGCAAATTCTACTTTGTCGCCTGCGTTGCCCGCAATCTGGGGAACGTACAATGTCTGGTCTTTAGAAACCTTGAATTGCTGACCGGCTATTTTAACAACTGCTAACATAACTTACCAAAATTAGGAGTGCAAAGGTAAGGGGAATTTCCTTACCTCCAAATAGATTTTCCAAAATAATTAGCGCAAATTTAAGGAGTTTACTGGGGTGTAGAGCCTAAATTTGTCGGCGTTCATCCATCATAGCGCTATGAAATTCAAGTCTTTTCTTGCCAAACCCTTCGCTTCCTATGTTTTTAAGCAGGTTAAGCGGTCCATGCACCAGGCCGTTCCAGACCAGGAAGCGATCTTCCGGGAACTGCTGAAAACAGGAGCCGGAACCCAGTTTGGCAAAGATCACCATCTGGGGGAAGTTAAAACGATGGAGGAATTCCGCCAGGCGGTACCTATTCGCGACTACGAACAGCTCAAACCTTATATTGAATTAATCAAAGAAGGCAAGCATAATATATTATGGAAAGGCAAGCCCATCTATTTTGCTAAAACCTCAGGTACCACCAGCGGGGTAAAATACATTCCAATTACTAAGGATTCAATCCCTAATCATATCAATTCAGCCCGAAATGCACTACTCTGTTATATGGCAGAGTCGGGAAATTCCAGGTTTGCCGACGGGAATATGATTTTTCTTTCCGGATCACCGGTGTTGGAACGGATCGCAGATATTCCAACAGGTCGCCTCAGCGGCATCGTCAATCACCATATACCCAGTTATCTTCGTAAGAACCAGTTACCCTCTTATGAAACCAATTGTATTGAGGAATGGGAAAGCAAGCTGGATAAAATCGTGGAGGAAACCATCCGTAAAAACATGACCCTGATTAGTGGGATACCACCCTGGATGCAGATGTATTTTGACCGCCTGATGGAAAAAAGCGGTAAAAAAGTGGGAGAGTTGTTCCCGGAATTTTCAGTGCTGGTTCATGGTGGGGTGAATTTCGAGCCCTATAAATCAAAATTGTTTGATAGTATCGGAAGAAAGGTTGCCGCCATTGAAACCTTTCCGGCATCGGAAGGTTTCTTTGCCTTCCAGGATAGTCAACATGCAGAAGGACTTTTGTTGAACAGCGACAGTGGGATCTGGTTTGAATTTGTTCCTGTAAATGAAGTGTTTAATGAGAACCCGACGCGACTGAGTTTGAAAGAAGTGAAAGTGGGAGAAAACTATGCACTTATCATCAACAGCAATGCTGGATTGTGGAGTTATAATATTGGGGATACTGTAAAATTTGTTTCAACAGAGCCATACCGGTTGATCGTATCTGGACGCATCAAACATTTTATCTCCGCATTTGGTGAACACGTAATCGGAGAGGAAGTAGAATACAGCCTGATGAAAGCTGCCACTGAAAATGGTGTACATATCACAGAATTTACCGTAGCTCCGATGATTTCGCAGGATAAAGGCAAGTCCTATCACGAATGGTTCATCGAATTTGATAATTTTCCGGCAGATATGACTGCCTTCGCACAGCAGGTGAACGAAAACCTGCGAACCAAAAACATTTATTACGATGACCTGATAACAGGCAATATTTTATTGCCACTCAAAATTACTCCGGTAAAAAAGAATGGATTCATTGATTACATGAAGAGTATTGGAAAGTTAGGTGGCCAAAATAAAGTACCCAGGTTGAGTAATGATCGCAAATTGGCAGAGGCTTTACAACCCTGGCTTGAAAACTAACTAGCGTTCGATAATTTTCAATAGTGCAGCAGGATATTTGGAAACCATTCCAAAATCCTGCTTTTTATTTGATAGCCTAACAATAATTTAAAGAATATTTTGGGGAAATTCAATCAAAAACGTATAATTTTGGCTCGCATTTTAAACATAGGCAACCAAACGAAAAATGAATAGTTTCCAACCATATAGCGCTCCCCTTCAGCTGGACAGCCAGGTTGATGTACTTTTACATGCCTTTTGTTTTCTTCCCCGACCGCGACGTGGATGCTGATAGGACGAGCCCTTTGCACCGGCCCCTATCAGTGAAAAAAGCCCCAATGTATTATTATTTGCACCAGAGGTGTACGCAGCACGTTTACTGATCCTTTAATTTATTGCAAGTGGAAAATTCCGCCATTATCGTAAGGGTAGCCAATCCCGACGATATACATTACGCCGTTACCATCACTGATGAAATGGAGTCCTCTGCCAAGGCAAGAGGAACGGGTATCGCTAAACGATCTCCTGAATACATCGAACAAAAGATGAAAGAAGGAAAGTCGGTGATCGCAGTTACGGAAAGCGGCACCTGGGTAGGTTTTTGTTATATCGAAACCTGGAGTCATGGTGAATATGTGGCGAATTCCGGATTGATCGTATCTCCTGAATTTCGCAAAAGTGGCGTAGCCAAACGTATCAAGGAAAAAATCTTTGAGCTGTCCAGAAAATTATATCCCACTGCCAAGATATTTGGACTTACTACCGGCCTCGCTGTAATGAAAATTAATTCCGATTTAGGGTATGAACCAGTAACTTACTCAGAATTAACGCAGGATGAGGCATTCTGGGCCGGTTGCAAGAGCTGCGTGAACTACGATATATTGATGAGCAAGGATCGCAAGAACTGTTTCTGTACTGCGATGCTCTACGACCCCAAAGACCATTACAAACCGGAGGAAACAGCCGCGGATTTCAAACAACATTCCAAAGGATATGAGCGGTTGTTGCGATTGAAGAAATCCCGTTTTCTGAAAGCATTCCGCAAGATCACCGGAACCGAAACCAAACCGGAAGGTGGTGGCGGAGGCGGAACTGCTAAAAAAAGGTTCTTTTCATTCTTTCATTTCTAAACTATTCTACGAAGATGACATCAAAAAAAGTTGTACTTGGATTTAGCGGCGGACTGGACACTACTTATTGCGCAAAGTACCTGTTTGAAGATCTGGGATATGAAGTGCATTCCATTATCGTAAATACAGGCGGATTTACAGAAGAAGAACTGTCTAAGATTGAAGCACATGCCAAACGTTTGGGAGTGAAATCACACACCAGTGTAAACGCAGTCAAAAATTATTACGATCGGATCATTCAATACCTTGTTTTTGGAAATGTCTTGAAGAATAATACCTATCCGCTGAGTGTATCCGCAGAGCGGCTGATCCAGGCCATTCATATTGCAGAACATGCAAAAAAGATGGGAGCGGATGCAGTGGCGCATGGAAGCACCGGAGCGGGAAACGACCAGGTACGGTTTGATATGGTGTTTCATATCATGATTCCTGATCTGCCCATCCTGACACCGATCCGGGATCTGCAACTGAGTCGCGAGGCTGAAATCGACTACCTCAAAGCACGTGATGTAGAAATGAATTTTGAAAAGGCACAATACTCGATCAATAAGGGTTTATGGGGTACCAGTGTGGGAGGAAAGGAAACCCTGCACAGCAAAGGCATGTTGCCGGAAGAAGCCTGGCCCACACAGGTAAGTAAAACCCAGCCGGAAGAAGTAGTGCTGCATTTTGAAAAAGGTCACCTAACGGGAATCAATGGCCGCAGTTATGATCATCCGGTGGAAGCCATCCAGGCATTGCAGGCGATTGCAGGTCCGTTTGGAATAGGAAGAGATATCCATGTAGGTGATACTATAATCGGTATCAAGGGGCGTGTTGGTTTTGAAGCTGCCGCTCCGATGATAATTTTGAAAAGTCATCATGCACTGGAGAAGCACGTGCTGACCAAGTGGCAACTGAGTTGGAAAGACCAGCTGGCACAGTTTTACGGGAATTGGATGCATGAGGGACAAATTCTGGATCCGGTAATGCGGGATATTGAGGCCTTTTTGCAGCATTCCCAGGAGACGGTAACAGGTGATGTATTTGTGCAGTTGCATCCGTACCGGTTCCAGATTATCGGAATTGAATCAAAGTACGATCTGATGTCGAGCAAGTTTGGAAGATATGGTGAGATGAACAGCGGATGGACAGGGCAGGATGTAAGAGGCTTTAGTAAGATTTTCGGTAACCAGACGGCAATCTGGAAGGCAGTGAATGGAGAGTGAAACGTCAGACGTGAAAAGTGAGAAGGGAAGAGGGAGGAAGGGAGGAGATACACAATTCAACAAACAGAACCATGGCAAAAATAACAGCAGGTATAATTGGAGGGGCGGGGTATACGGGTGGTGAATTGATCCGGTTGCTGATCAATCACCCGGGTGTGGAGCTGAGTTTTGTACACAGCAAGAGCAGCGCAGGAAAACCGCTCTATTCTGTACATGCTGATTTGATTGGAGATACAGAACTACTTTTCACGGATTCGCTGGAAACAAAAGTGGATTGCCTGTTTTTGTGCACGGGGCATGGTGAAGCGCGGAAATTCCTGGAAGCACATCCGCCGGCAGCAGGAACAAAAATCATTGATCTGTCGAATGATTTCCGGTTGAAGGAGCAATCAAAATTGGGCAACTGGAACTTCGTTTATGGATTACCGGAATTGAACCGGGAAGCCATCCGTAAGGCAAATGCCATCGCCAACCCGGGTTGTTTTGCAACAGCTATTCAATTGGGGTTATTGCCACTGGCCAAGGCAGGCTTGCTGGACGAAATCTATACCACTGGCATCACTGGTTCTACCGGAGCCGGTCAGGGATTGAGTGCCACTTCTCACTTCAGTTGGAGAGCAAATAATATCCAGGCCTATAAAACCCTGACGCATCAGCACCTGGGAGAGATCGGTGAATCCTTATTGCAGTTACAACCGGATAGTGATATCGACCTGAGTTTTGTTCCATGGAGAGGTGATTTTACCCGGGGCATCTTCATCAGTTCTACCATTCATATGGAGTTGCCTTATGAAGAGTTGCAGGCATTATTTGAAGTTTTCTATTCGGATCATCCTTTTACAGTGGTAAGTACCGGGCCAATCTATCTGAAACAAATTGTCAATACCAATAAAGCAATCGTACAACTAGAAAAAGTAGGTAGTAAACTTGTCATCCATAGTGCGATCGATAATCTCCTGAAAGGTGCAAGCGGACAGGCAATACAAAATATGAACCTGCTCTTTGGTTTGGATGAGTGCATGGGGCTGAGGCTGAAGGGAGTGGGGTTTTGAGGAAGGGAGGAAAGGAGAAATGGAGGAAAACTAAAAAACAACGAACATGAAATTATTTGACGTATATCCATTAAACAACATCACCATAACAAGAGCTAAGGGTGCACGGGTGTGGGATGAACAGGGGAAGTCCTATCTCGATATGTATGGAGGTCATGCAGTCATTTCTATAGGTCATACCCATCCGCATTGGGTAGAGCGAATTGAAGAGCAATTGGAAATGATTGCCTTCTATTCCAATTCGGTGGTAATCCCGCAGCAAAAGACGCTGGCTGAATTGTTGGGGCGTATTTCGGGAAAAGAGAATTACCAGTTATTCCTTTGTAATTCAGGAGCAGAAGCCAACGAGAATGCATTGAAACTGGCTTCTTTCCATACCGGTCGCAGAAAGATTATCGCATTTAAAAAAGCCTTTCATGGCCGTACTTCATTGGCCGTTGCAGCAACGGATAATCCGGCTATAGTTGCACCGGTGAATCAAACCGATGCTGTGATTTTTCTTCCATTCAATGATGTGGATGCACTCAAGGCAGTTTTTACCGCGCAGGGTAACGACATCGCAGCTGTAATTGTAGAAGGTATTCAAGGGGTTGGTGGAATTAATGTGGCAACGAACGATTTTTTACAAACCATCCGTGAATGTTGTGATGCCTATGGAGCTGTGTATATCGCGGATTCCGTACAGTGCGGTTATGGCAGATCAGGTAAGTTTTATTCTCACGATTTCGCGGGAGTAAACGCAGATATTTATTCCATGGCCAAAGGAATGGGCAATGGGTTTCCAATTGGAGCGATTTCCATTGCGCCCCACTTGCATCCCAAACACGGTATGCTGGGAACAACCTTTGGGGGTAATCAACTGGCCTGTGCTGCAGCAATAGCAGTGTTGGAAGTAATCGAAAAGGAAGGGCTGATCGCGAATGCGGCAACCATCGGTGATTATCTTATGCAATCACTTCGTGAAATTCCGGAATTGAAAAATGTACGGGGACGCGGATTGATGATCGGCTTTGATATGCCTGATTCGCATACAGATCTCCGTAAGAAACTATTAACTGATCATTTTATTTTCACCGGCGAAGCCAAACCGAATGTGATCCGCCTGCTGCCTTCCCTCGCATTAACCAGAGAGGAAGCAGATGAGTTCCTGGAGGCAGTTCGCAAAGAGATTTCAGTACCCGTGGGTTAACTCTATAAATTTTGACAATTCATGATGCATTTTACTTCTGTTCAGGATGTGCCGGATCTTCAGCAACTCGTGGATGCAGCTTTAGCGTATAAAGCGGATCCCTATAAGGATGAAAATCTTGGAAAGCGGAAACGGATCGGGATGTTGTTCCTGAATCCGAGTATGCGTACCCGTTTGAGTACCCAGGTAGCGGCACAGCAACTTGGAATGGAAGCGGTGGTATTCAATGTGGGCAGTGAAGGATGGGCGCTTGAATTTGAAGAGGAAGCCATCATGAGTGGAACTACTGTGGAGCATGTGAAAGACGCAGCTCCGATCATGGGAAAGTATTTTGATATTCTTTGTATTCGCACGTTTCCTTCGTTGAAGAACAAGGAGGATGATTATTCCGAATTGTATATCCGGCAGTTTATTAAGTATGCGGGCATTCCGATCGTGAGCCTGGAAAGCGCCACCCTTCATCCCTTGCAGAGCCTGACCGATATTATCACCATGCAGGAATACATGCGGCAGCCATCGAAAGCGGCAACATTTTCAGGGCGCAAGCCTAAAGTGGTATTGACCTGGGCACCGCATGTGAAACCGCTACCACAATGTGTAGCCAATAGTTTCGCTCAATGGGTAAATGCCTGGGGCGAAGCGGATTTTGTTATCACCCATCCGGAAGATTATGAATTATCAGAGGCCTTCACTAAGGGGGCACGTATTGAGTACAACCAGGAGGATGCATTGAAAGATGCTGATTTCGTATATGTGAAAAACTGGAGTACGTTTACTGATTATGGTAAGATTTATACCAACGATCCGGAATGGATGCTCACCAACGAAAAACTTGCGCTGACCAATGAAGCCAGGGTGATGCATTGCCTGCCGGTGCGTCGGAATGTGGAATTAAGTGATGAGATATTGGATGGACCGAATAGCCTGGTAACCACGCAGGCGGGCAACCGGGTATGGGCGGCACAGGCAGTATTGGCATCAATCCTTCGTGCTAAATAAGAGATATGGTTTTTGTTATCAAGATAGGTGGGAATGTGCTGGATGATCCAGCAGCATTGCAACTGTTTCTGCGCGATTTTGCATCGATTAAAGGACCAAAGATCCTGGTGCATGGAGGTGGCAAAATTGCTACCCGCCTGGGAGATCAATTAGGGATTGAATCAAAGTATGTAGATGGCCGGCGTATTACAGACGATGCTACCATTGACCTGGTAACCATGGTGTATGGAGGACTGGTAAACAAACAGCTGGTGGCGCAATTGCAATCCCTGAGTTGTAATGCTATAGGAATAACAGGAGCAGATGGAAACCTGCTGCCGGCCCAGAAACGTCCGGTTAAAACAATCGATTATGGCTGGGTGGGCGATGTGAAAGCAGATACCTTATCTGTTGATCGCTGGAAATTGTTGCTGGATAATGGAATGGTGCCAGTGCTGGCGCCACTGACGCATGATGGGGCTGGCCATATGCTGAATACTAACGCAGATACCATGGCGGCAACGATTGCGATTGCATTGTCGGCCCGCTATCCAGTGCGGTTGATCTATTGCTTTGAGAAGAAGGGGATATTGGAGCAGGTGGAGGATGAAACTTCGGTGATCCGGTTTATCAACCCGGTTTTGTATGCGCAACTGAAAGCGGAGCAGAAATTGTTTGCAGGTATTTTACCAAAACTGGACAATGCCTTTGATGCAATTGAAAAGGGGGTGCAGCAGGTGTTGATTGGGCATGCTGTTGATTTGTTACAGAATACGGGAGATGAAACAACCGGAACATTGATTTCTGCTTAATTTACCCGTCCGGTGGCACCGGACGGGTGAGGAAAAGAAAACGTATGGAGCAATTATTTGAGGAGGCAGTGGAGCTGTTGAGGCAGCTGATCAGGACGCCGTCCCTGAGCCGGGAGGAGCAGGGTACTGCGAAGCTGATTCGTGCATTCCTGGAAAACCGGGGAGTGGACGTGCATCAGCAATTGAATAATGTATGGGCAGTAAACCGCTATTTCCAGCCAGGAAAACCTACCGTACTACTGAACTCACATCATGATACGGTGAAGCCGAATCCGCAATATACAAGAGACCCGTTTGAACCAACTATCGAAGACGGAAAAATCTTTGGTTTGGGTAGCAATGATGCAGGTGGGGCATTGGTATCGCTGATTGCCTGTTTTCTTCATTTTTATGAACGAACTGATTTGCCGGTCAATTTGGTTGTAGCGGCAACAGCAGAGGAAGAAGTGTCAGGTTTAAATGGAGTTGAGGCCTTATTGAAAGATGCAATATTTTTATCAGTGGTACAAACAGCTGGTACCACGCCGTTCCACAACTGGTCGGCCATTGTAGGAGAACCCACCGAAATGGAACTGGCGGTATCGGAGAAAGGGTTGCTGGTGCTGGATTGCACAGTAACCGGAAAAACAGGACATGCAGCCAGGCAGGAAGGAATCAATGCTTTGTATAAAGCTGTAGACGCAATCAACTGGTTCAGAAACTATCAGTTTCCCAGGGTATCGCCAACATTAGGGCCGGTTCACATGAACGTGACCGTTATACAAACTGAAAATAAAGCACATAATGTAGTGCCCGGAACCTGCCAGTTTACGGTGGATATCCGGGTGACGGACGCTTATTCACACGAAGAAATTGTGGAGATTGTAAAGGATGCTGTGGACGCCGAAATTAAACCGCGCAGTATGCGAATGCGGGCTACGGCTATCGGTGATGCACATCCGCTTGTGATGACCGGTAAAAAACTGGGTAAAAAATCCTATGGTTCTCCTACCTGTTCGGATAAAGCCTTGTTGCCTTTTCCGGCATTGAAGTGCGGGCCGGGGTTTAGCGGAAGAAGTCACACTGCGGATGAATTCATTTACCTGGATGAAATTCGTGATGGCATCAAAACCTATATTGAACTGATTGAAACCGCGTTTCCTTTTTTTGAAGCATCAAATAGTTAAAACTGTAACATGAAACTCTGGCAAAAAAATACAGCATCGCTGAAGGAAGTAGAACAATTTACGGTTGGCCGTGATCGTGAGTTTGATCAGCAAATGGCTCGCCAGGATGTGCTGGGAAATATGGCGCATGCCATCATGCTGGAAGAAATCGGTTTGCTTACAACCAATGAAAAAGAGCAATTGCTGGCGGAGTTGAAAAAAATCTATGCGGTAGCTGAGAAAGGTGAGTTGTTTATCGGTGAAGGCATTGAAGATATTCACTCCCAGGTGGAGTTCTTGCTCACCCAGGCATTGGGGGATACCGGTAAAAAAATTCACAGTGCCCGTAGCCGAAACGACCAGGTGCTGGTAGACCTGAAATTGTTTCTGCGCGACGAAATTCAGGCGCTGGTGGAAGTAGTACAACCGTTTTTCGAATTACTTCAGGCCCAGAGCGATAAATACAAGGATCATTTATTGCCTGGATATACCCATCTCCAACTGGCCATGCCTTCTTCTTTCGGGCTATGGTTCGGGGCTTATGCAGAAAGCCTGGTGGATGATTTGATTACTCTGCAGGCGGCCTATGAAGTAGTAAATAAAAATCCATTAGGATCCGCCGCGGGATACGGATCATCATTTCCAATCAAGCGTCAACGGACAACCGAACTGCTCGGATTTGCGCAATTGAATCACAATGTTGTATATGCGCAAATGGGAAGAGGTAAGGCGGAACGTATTGTAGCTATGGCATTGGCCAACCTGGCCGATACCCTGGCGAAATTATCCATGGATGCATGCCTGTACCTGAACCAGAATTTCGGGTTCATCAGTTTCCCGCCGGAGCTGACAACGGGCAGCAGCATCATGCCGCATAAAAAAAATCCCGATGTGTTTGAGCTGATCCGTTCACATGGTAACCGAATCAAGGCACTGCCGAATGAGATCATGTTGATGACTACCAACCTGCCATCGGGGTATCACCGGGATCTTCAATTGCTGAAAGAACACCTGTTTCCGGCATTCAGTACGCTGAAAGACTGTTTCAAGATGGCGGGACTCATGCTTTCGCAGATCGAAATCCGCCCCAATCTTTTACATGATGAAAAATATAAATATTTGTTCAGTGTGGAGGAGGTGAACAGGCTGGTATTGGAAGGTGTGCCTTTCCGGGATGCGTATAAGCAGGTAGGCCTTGCCATTGAAAGCGGCAACTATCAATACCAAACCGAGCTGCAGCATACCCATGAAGGCAGTATTGGCAATCTATGCACGGATCAGATAAAAGAATCCATGGAGGCCGTAGTAAGCCGCTTCAATTTTAGCACAGTAAATGCCGCTGTGGAGCAATTATTACGTTAACTTGCCCATTCGTTGCCCCGGAAAGGTGCTTAATTGAACCATTACATGCAAAAACGTATCGCTATATTCGGATCCACCGGCTCCATTGGAACCCAGGCATTGGCAGTTATTGAGGCCAATCCACACTTGTTTACGGCAGAAATTCTGACAGCCCAGCAAAACGATGAATTGCTCATCAAACAGGCGCTTCAATTCCAGCCCAATATTGTGGTAATCGGGGATGAATCCCGCTACCAGAAAGTAAAACAGGCACTGGCCAGCACTGATATCAAGGTGTTTGCAGGAGAGAAGGCACTGGAGGAAGTCGCCGCACTGGATTGTTATGACCTGATGCTTGCGGGGATAGTTGGATTTGCGGGATTAAAACCTACGCTGCAGGCGGTTGAGCAGGGGAAACCAGTAGCCCTGGCCAATAAAGAAACTCTGGTGGTGGCGGGTGATATTGTGATGCAGAAAGCGATTGAAAAACGGGTGCCGATCATCCCGGTAGACAGCGAACACAGTGCGATTTTCCAGTGCCTGGTAGGAGAGAACCTGAACCCTATCGATAAAATAATATTAACAGCGTCCGGTGGCCCATTCCTTGGGAAGAAGCCTAATTTCCTGGTGAATGTAAAGCGGGATCATGCGTTGCAGCATCCCAACTGGAGTATGGGCGCCAAAATCACCATTGATTCGGCCACTTTGATGAATAAGGGGCTGGAAATGATTGAAGCAAAATGGTTGTTCAACCTGAAACCGGAGCAGGTACAGGTGCTAGTGCATCCGCAAAGTATCATACATAGTATGGTGCAATTTGAGGATGGATCCATTAAAGCGCAGATGGGATTGCCGGATATGAAATTACCGATTCAATATGCGATGGCTTTTCCGCAGCGGATCCTGAACCAGTTTCCTCGCTACGATTTCCGTAAACCGAATACACTAACGTTTGAAGAGCCGGATGTTAAAACCTTCAGAAACCTGGCACTGGCAACAGAGGCCTTGTATAAGGGGGGGAATCTGCCCTGTATCTTAAATGCCGCGAATGAAATTGCGGTATATGCCTTTTTAAGAAACAGGGTGGGATTCCTGGATATGACCGATGTGATTGAACGGACTATGAATAAACTCGAGTTCATTGCGGAACCCACCCTGGAACAATATTTTGAAACCGATGCGGCGGCCCGTGAGTTTGCCGCCACACTGATTCATTTGTGATTTTTTAATTGGAAACGATGTGTAAGGTGTCTGCCTGTAATAAAGTGGTACCATTATAATAACGCATTACATATTTTCCCGGAGTCATCAAACGGAACGTGAAAATTGTATCCTTAACGTACACGTTTGGCAAACAGGAAGGTTGTGGCAAGGCAGGATTGGGCTTGGAGCCGATGGCCTGCAGATCAAACTGGTTGGGGCCTGAATTCCGCGCATCCACCCCTTCAAATTTATAACATTGGTCAGGAGCAGTGACGCGCAGCTGGGTTTTAACTGTATCTCCTACTTTAGCTGTATCGGGAGTAGTAACATTGGCAAAGGAAATCGTTACCAGGACCCGCTGATCTGGTGGTAAGTCTTTGGTTTTCAAACAGGCGCTCAGGCTCAGCACCACGGCAGCGGAAAAAACTAATTTCTTCATGTATCGATGTTTAGGGATCATGACAAAGATGTGATTGCAAGCGTTGTACGAACAAAAAATTTATGGTTCCAATAGGGTTTTTTCCCTGATATTTGTCAACATTCATACATAGTACCTGACTGAAGTATATGATATTTTTAGCAATTAATTGGGCGGAAGTTGGTGTTAAAGCCGGGCAGTTTATTCTTTCTTTTTCCATCATTGTAATTCTCCATGAGTTGGGGCATTTTTTGCCGGCACGCTGGTTTAAATGCCGGGTGGAGAAGTTTTACCTGTTTTTCAATCCCTGGTTTTCCTTGTTCAAAAAGAAAATTGGCGAAACCGAATATGGATTGGGTTGGGTTCCTTTTGGGGGATATGTGAAGATCAGTGGCATGATTGACGAAAGTATGGACAAGGAGCAGATGAACCAGCCGCCGAAGCCCTATGAATTCAGAAGCAAGCCGGCCTGGCAGCGACTGATTATCATGGTTGGAGGAGTGATCGTGAACCTGATACTTGGATTCCTGATCTATGCCATGACTTTATGGTACTGGGGCGAATCCTATGTTCCAACTAATAAGTTTACCTATGGTATCGCAACAGATTCCCTGGCACAAAGTATTGGCCTGCGGGATGGCGATAAACTTGTATCGGTGGACGGTGAATATATTGACCGGTTCAATAAAATTCCTCTACGGGTGATCCTGAATGGTGCTAAAACATTTGAAGTAGAGCGCGATGGCAAACCTGTAACCATCTCTATTCCTGAAAGTTTTGCAGCAGATCTCATACACTATAAAGCCATTTCTTTTATCGATATGCGTGTGCCTTTCCTTGGCCTTGATTCAATAGCCGATACCAGTGCCGCGATGAAGGCAGGATTGCGCAAGGGCGACCAGATATTGACGGTGAACAACCAACCGGTACCCTTTTATCACACTTTCCGGCAATTGATACAAAAGAGCAAAGAAAAAACCATTGCGATGCAAGTGCTGCGGGGTACCGATACCCTGCAACTGAATGCAGCGATACCCAAGACCGGAACGCTTGGGGTGTATCCGATCTCCTGGGCGGATAAGTTTGAAGTGAAGGAAGTGAAATACGGTTTTTTTGAAGCAATACCCGCTGGCTTCAAGAAAAGTATTGAAACCCTTACATCCTACTGGTTGCAGTTGAAACTCATCTTCAGTGGAAAGGTGAATACGAATGAATCACTTGGCAGTGTGATTAGTATTGGAAAGATGTTTGCACCCGTTTGGGACTGGCAGCAATTTTGGGCATTAACGGCCTTTTTCAGCCTGGTACTGGCACTGATGAATATCCTGCCGATACCAGGGTTGGATGGAGGACACGCATTATTCACCATCTATGAAATTATTTCCGGCCGCAAGCCAAGTGATAAGTTTATGGAGTACGCGCAGATGGTAGGTATGGTGTTATTGCTTGGGTTGATGGCGTATGCACTGGGGCTCGATATCTTCCGATTGTTTAAGTAATCTCAATACCGATTTTTTTCATGAGGATACTGGCGTTCATGCTGGTGCAGATGCCTGTTTTCAATTTGTAATCAAAGAAAAGTTCTTCCTTCGCTACACTAACATCAAAGTGATAATTGCTAAGGGCGTTTGGATATTCTTTTTCGAGTTCTGTTAGGGCCAGGTCGTGTGTGGCAAGCAGGGCCGTTGCGTTTTGTTTCACCAGTTGGCGGATCAGCGCCTTGGAACCGGTTTGACGGTCCTGTGAATTGGTGCCGCGCAGGATTTCATCGAGTAACAGAAAAACGGGCTCTCCGGCATTCACAGCATCGATGATGGCTTTGAGCTTGCTAAGTTCCGCGTAAAAAGTAGAAGTATTTTCTTCAAGATTATCGGCGATACGCATGCTGCTCATAATGCGCATATTGCTGGTCGTTAGATGACTGGCAAATACCGGTGCACCGGCCATAGCGAGTACCTGGTTAACGCCGATGGAGCGCAGGAAGGTGCTTTTTCCTGCCATATTGGAACCAGTAATGAGCGCGATGGCGGGGCGACCACTGGTGCTGAACTCATTGGTAACACATTTACCGGCGGGGATCAATGGGTGACCGAGAGCGGCGGCAGTCCAGTGGCCGGGGATTTCACTCAATAAAGGAAAGGTATAACTCGGATGATTAAACGAAAATCGTCCAAGGCTGTTAAGCGCTTCCAGTTCTGCGATCGATTGAAACCATGCATGCAGGGCCGATTGATGATCATGTTTCCATTTTTCAAGTGCCCAAACCTGTTGGAGATCCCAAAGCAGTAAGGTATTGAGCGGGATATAAACCAGTGGATTATGCCGGTAGTCGAAACGGTCGAGAATCTGGTGGAGACTTTTTATTGCCCGGGAAGCGGAATGGGTACGAACTACGTGGCCTTTGGTGCCGGAGAAATCTAAGATCGTTGACTGCAAAGTTTTCAAGTGATCCGTTTCAAATTTGGCAGTTTCCACCCAATGAAGCGAATTGGAAAGAGAAGTTAGGGAGGGCAGAACAGCATCGAGTTTACGATAAATGGGGACAATGCCTTTTGAAATATAAAAAGCAATTGTCATCAGGAGAAGGATCAATCCGTAAAAAGGAGCGGAAGGAAGCTGATCAAAAAGATGTAAGACTAACAATCCAATGGCAAGGGTTGGCCAGGCATAGCGGAGCAGTTTCCACACTGTTTTTGGGAAATAGCCGGAAGGGGTAGCAGACCAATTCAGCACCTGGTTTCGGGTGGCATTCGGGATCGGTTGTTGGTGACCGTAGCCTTCGAATTGAAGGCTCCATGCCGGAAGGGAAGCAAGGTTTTTGGTGGCCTCCTGTCGGGCTAAAATGGTAGCAGTAGAAGCAGGTTCCAATAACCATTGGGCCAATTGTTGGTGGCCTGCTTCGCTGGTGGTACGATGCAGAAATTGAAAGAGGGATGCTTTACCAAAGAGATCCAGATCGCCTGCATAGGGATGTTTCGGGGGAGCCAATTCATTCCCCTCAAACCTATGCAGAAACTTGTGTTGGGCGATGCGGTTTTCTTCATTTGTAAGCCGGATCATTTCGGAAAGCAGATTGATCCGATCGGTCAGTTGCAGGCTGAATTTCACGAGAAATAGGAAGATAGCCAGTGCTACACAAAATAAGAGGCTGAGCATCAGTAGTGATTCGGATCGAAACTGGTAAAGCAGGAAAGCAGCCAGACAAATAGTGATAACCCTGGCAATTGCGATGCGGTTTCTTTTTTGCGTAAGCGCCTGTTTTTCTTTGTTAAGCTGTTGATAAAAGCCGGAATAGAAGCTATTGGGATCCTGTAACATAGCTGTGAAACTAGGATAAATCTGTATCTTTGGAATCATGAATTGAGAATTATGAATTAAGAATTGGACTATCAATAATTCATACTTCATAATTCATACTTCTCAGTTCCGTTGGGGGCTGTACTGGTTTCGACAGCGTAGTTCTTTGAGAGTGTAAGCATGTCGTGCGTTGGATAATTAGCACGTAAATCTGAATACCCGAACTTCAAATGGCAATACACAGTATGCCATGGCTGCCTAATCAGTGATTAAGTAGTCATTAGGGCCGCGTTGAGCAGGTTGACCTGTTACCAAGCTCCGCCGCCGACTCAAAACCAAACACAGGTTGCTGTTCAGGAAGGCTGTGACCTGAACAAAAGACTATTCAGCTAAGGAAGGAATCGGTTGGTTGTTTTCCTGTTCTTTCCCGACAATTAATAAGCAACTAAACATGTAGAAAGCTCTTGACGGATATGTTTGGACGGGGGTTCGACTCCCCCCAGCTCCACTTTTTAGTATTAAACACGGTTAACTACCGTGTGGAAAGCTCACAAAACCTAGTATTTGCGGGCTTTTTTCATTTTTAGCTGACCTCACTTTACCCCGCTTTACCGAAAAGTTCATTGAACGATTCATTGAACTCATACCGGGCTTTACCTGAGTTCAATGAATCTTATACAACTCGCTCTCTATTAACACTTTGTATCGATGCATGTAGATTTTTACTCATGTATCAAATCTAATTTTACAACCTATAAAAGAGGTGTTATGGAAAAGAGTTTTGGACTATTATTTTTTCTTCGAAAATCGAAGTCTACCCTTGAAGGAGAGCTGCCCGTTTACCTGAAAATAACCGTGGATAGGACCGCGGTAGAAATCAGTACAAAGCGACATTGCCACCCTGAAAAGTGGAACAATGCATCGGGGCGCATGAAAGGTAAAACGGATGCGGTAAGAGAGTTTAATGCCTATCTGGATACGTTAACACAAAAGGTATTTGAAGCGAAGCGGCAGTTGATTGAAAGCGACAAACCAGTAACGGCCCAGGGTATCAAAGCCCTGTTATTGGGCACTGAAACGCAGCGACGGAAAGTAATGCTTATGGAGATGTTTCAGCAGCATAATGAGAAGATGAAGGCGTTGGTGGAGCATCAGTATGCTCCGATGACTCTAAAGCGATATGAAACTGCGCTGCGACACACCCAGGCATTTATACAATGGAAATTTAAGGTTCCGGATATTCCTATCCAAACAATGGACTATGAAATGATTTGTGATTTTGAATTCTGGTTCAAAAGCGTACGCAAGTGTGACCACAATACCACCATGAAATACCTGAGTAACTTCCGTAAGATCGTTAATCATTGCCTCAAAAGCGGTAGGTTGCCCAAAGATCCATTTTATGGATTTAATATGGGGAAGAAAGAAGTTCGAAGATTTGCTTTAACTGAGCATGACCTACAGAAGATTGAAACTAAAGAGATAGCAATAGAACGGTTAAGAATTGTAAGAGATATATTTCTGTTCAGTTGTTATACAGGGTTGGCATATGTGGATGTAAAGCAGTTAAAGGCCTCTGAAATCATCGTGGGGATAGATGGTGAAGAGTGGATTGTGTCCCAACGACAGAAAACGGCCGTTCCAACTCGAATACCCTTACTTCCTAGCGCCAGAGCAATAATTGATCGGTATCAACATCATCCTCAATGCAAACTCAATGATCAGGTGCTTCCTATTCTTACGAATCAAAAGATGAATGCGTATCTAAAAGAAATCGCGGACATCTGTGCCATACAAACCAACCTCACATTTCATATTGCCCGTCATACGTTTGCGACAACTGTTACACTAAATAATGGGGTACCTATAGAAACGGTTTCAAAAATGTTGGGACATCGGGACATTAAGACGACACAGCAATATGCAAAAATCCTGGATAGAAAGGTAAGTGAGGATATGAAAATTGTTAGGAAAAAATATTTACCGAAATAGGCGTGCGGCACATAGAAAAGGCCAAGAAGGTTTATGGATTATTTTGTTATTCCCACTTATGAATTGAAATGTAGCATTGCTGGCGTCAATACTAACTTTAAAAACAACCCGTGCACAATTATTTTAAAGGAGTGTAGTTGAGAATTGGTCGTATAATTGTTTAATTGGATGCGTGGTCTTTAATTGTGATCTTCTTAATAGTGCATGGGATGGCGCCAATAAATGCTTCTTTTTTGTCACGATATCATTCGGTCCAGTCTTTGGTGCTTATGGAACGTAGTTTTGGGTTGTTTTTCTTCTTGAGAAAACATACCGATTCAGCAGGAGTAGGCAATATTTACTGTCGTATTACGGTGGATGGCAAGTCTGTGGAATTGAGTTTGAAAAGGACTTGTAACATTGAGAACTTGAATTCGCAATCCAGCAGATTGAATGGCCGATCGGATTCGGTAAAATCCCTTAACGCCTTTTTGGATGCCATGCAGCACAAGATTTACGAGGCTAAACGAAGCTTACTAGAACAAGGTATCATCTTAACACCGGAAGCCATTAAGGCCTGTGTACTGGGGGAGGATTATGAAAAATCTACAAAGAAAATACTGGAGATTATTCAACAACACAATGACCAAATGAAAGTGCTGGTTGGAAAGCAATATTTCCCGGGAACTTTGCAACGCTATGAAATATCGTTACGGCATACGCAGTCATTTATAAAATGGCGCTATAAGAGAACGGATTTGGAACTTCATCATTTAAATTATGAGTTCCTGACTGAGTATGATTTCTGGTTAAAATTTGTACAGAACTGTGGGCATAATTCAACGGTAAAATACCTTTCCAACTTTCGTAAAAAAATAAATCGTTGAATCCGGTATGGCTGGTTACAGAAAGATCCTTTTTGATGCTTTGAAATGAGACGTAGGGAAGTTGGTCGTACAGCATTAACGGAATTTGAGTTGGAAATGCTAATTCGAAAGGAGTTTGAATTTGATCGGCTCAATCAGGTTTGTGACATATTTTAATTTAGCTGCTTTATCCGGCTTTCCTATGCAATTGTCGAGAAATTAGAACAATCTGAAATTATTACAGGTGTGAATGGGCGGCCTTGGATAGAAAGCAAACGTCAGAAAACTAAGATAACGGTCAGGATTCCATTATTAAAACCTGCCAGAGAAATTCTGAACAAATATTCCGAAAAATTTCAGGGTAGGAGTTTATTGCCAGTGTTAAGTAACCGAATGCCTATCAAAAAGAGATATCCATTTTAGCTGGAATTGAGAAGAGCCTAACTTATCATATTGCCCGGAATACATTTCCGACCACTGTAAACTTAAGTAATGGGGTGCCCATAGAAACAGTTTCGAAATTATTGGGCCATCGCACGATTCGAACTACCCAGCATTATGCAAAATTGTTAGACAAAAAAATATGCACCGACATGCAAATTCTTCAGGATAAATATTAATAGAATTTTTACAGCTAAAATTAGGATGTTTGAGGTTTATGATCTTATATTTAGTTAACTCAGTGTAAATGATTTGCTATGGGTGAGAGTAATGTGAGAGGGAAAGCGGCAATAATTTTCAGTTATGATCCTGAAGAATTCCTGGAGGAATTACGAAAATTGATTAGAGAAGAATTTAGATTCGCTGTGACGGTTTTTCAATCAAAACATGAAAATATATCGAATCGGTCTGCCGAAAATGAATTAATGAAGGTTCGGGAATTATGTCAATTTTTAAAAGTATCTAAACCGACAATTTATGATTGGATTAAGTGCGGAAAATTGAGACCAATTAGGATTCAGAGTAGAATTTATTTTTTAAGGAAGGATATAGATCAGTTATTAAAGTCATAATTCAGGTTATTATGCTTATCCTCAGTAAAAAGCCATTGAAAAGTAGTTTGTAAAATATTAAGTAGAATCCTATTGTATGCTAAACCGAAAAATGCTATCAAAACTCTATTGTTAAATATTTTATTAATCGATCAACAGTTACTCAATACCTAACTATCAAATTACTTAGCTGGACTACAAATAATTAATTATCAATAAATGTCTGTTGGTATATCCGCCCTACACCCTTGATATTTCCAACATAGTAGGTATCCTGTGATCCCAGGTAACCCGGGTGTTCTGTCTCAATTTCACCATGGGCTTCCCGTTGCTCTTTCTTACGCTCCAGTGCCATCATTTGAGCTTCAGTAAGAACAATGCCTTCCTGGGCCATACGGGCTTCAAACGCCTTTAAACGCTTCGGGAAAGTCTCCAGGTCATGCCGTTGCCATACATATCGGATACCCGCTGGAGAAATGAACACACCGCGATTTTACGCAACTCATTACTGGCTCTTAATTGCCCCAGCGCTGGTTGATCAAAGGCGATCTGTAAAACTGCTTCCTCAATCTCAGGGGCTACCCGATTCTTTGGATTTGGCTTTCTGCGGCTTATTTCCTGTAAGGCCAACTCTCCACCAGTATCGTGCAGTTCTTTTAACCGGTAAAAGCTATCCCGGCTATAGCCCATGTACTTACAAGCTTGCGTAACGTTGTTTAACTGCTCGGCTAATTGCAGTAAACCTAACTTTGTTTTGATTAACTTAGTTTCTACTTTCATTTCTGACATTTTTAAGGGGTTAAACTTTGGTTTGTAGTTACTCTGAAGTTAACTCTAACTGTCAGATTAAGTCGTAACTAATACAGTTTATTGCTGAATTCATCAGCAACCCATTTAACATTTAACCACAAGGACTTGTAGTCCCGATATTCAGCCTCTGCTTATAGGATGCTGTAAATGCATATTACCTGATCAAAATATTCTTGGATAGTTTAAATTTATTGCAAGTAAAAAAACACTTCTGAAGACAAATGGTAGTAGGAATTTCCCTTCTGGATATTCTTTACTTTCAAAAGTAAAAATTGATAATTTTTACTCCCTCTAAAGGCCTATTTCCGAAGTGCTGCAAATAGGATTTTGTCCTGCTCAAGCAAACTGCTGCTGCTTAAAGATAAAAATTTGATGATATGCACATGGCTAAATAAATAAGTTCAAGCTGGATATGCTGCCCAACAGAATTACAACAGTTGAAACACGTCAGCCTGCATTTTGGCAATACTCATGTTAGTGAAGTTTACTTATCGTCTATGGGTTTGATTTTTACTTTTTATTTTATCTATGTCAATTTCCAATTCTTTTGACCGCTGTGGCCAAACAAAATGTGTGTCCTTGAAATTCGCTGCTTCCCAAACATTGTCGAGATATGATTTATATACTAAGCATCTTTCAAGTCGTTGTGTAATGTCAAAAGTGTTTATTATCTTTCCTCTTGTGTCTTCGTCAAATATTGAAACGTCAACAATTATTGCGTCAATATACGTGAATGAGTTTACTAAAAACGACAAGTGATAAATTCCACAACTTGTAGCCCTAACCATTAAGCTTTGATTGTTTGTGTTTAACGAGTTTCCTTTTTGAGATGTCTCAAAAAGCCCTTTTGAATACATAAAGTTCAATGCTCCATCAATTTGTGTCGGAATAAATCCTTGGCTTTGCATGTAAGAGTAAAGGTCATTGACAGATATAAAACCTTGGTTACGGTTGTTGGTAGTGTAATCATTAAGTATCCCTAATATCAAAGGGATGATGAAATGCTCTTTTGTATCGTAAGTCCTAACTTCAAATAAGTTTACAATTTCTGAACTGTTTGGGTTGTAGTATATATTATCGCCGAAAATTACACTCCTAAGAAGTTCATGAACTGGAACAATATACATCCCTTGTGATTCTGTAATTCTTAAAATCTTTTCTGTGTCGACATGCCCACTACCAAAATATTTCTTTATTAGTTCAATTGCCTTTCTGATATTTCCATTTGAAATATTATCTAAAAATGGATACAAGTCTCTGTTCCTTTCAAGAGAATCTTTGAATGATTGAATTAGTTTATGAAGTTTTGAAAAGCTCGTTTTTCCTTCAAGCTTACTCAATACAATTTCACCATTAGTTATTTTTTGAGCAAAAGCTAATCGTTTTTGGATAACTTCATCAATTCTTGGTGGTGCGATAGTAAATGCTTTTGTATGATAGCCGCTTAATGCACCATCTATTTTTTTTGTGCGGTGAAAAGTTTCAGGTCTTAAACAGACGAACACAATAACCGGCCAGTCAGTTGCAAATTCTTGTGCTACCAAAAATGCTGTCTCTTGGTCTTGGTCGTTTCTTTGGTCGCAATTATCAATGAAAACAATAATTTGCTTTTTGTGATTCTTGCTTATGTATTCAAGCGAATTTTTTATATGAGTAATATCGTCAGCTACGAGATTTGATAAGAATTCTATTTCTTTTTCGATGGCCCTTATTTTATCAATTTCGTATAATTTTTTTACAGTGACACTTTTTTTAAAGTTTTCTAACTCAACAAAATAAGCGTTTCGTACAAAGTTGTCCTCAGAAATGTCAATTTTATATATGTCACGTAGTTGGTCTTTTATGAGTTTTATAATTGCCTTTCTGACATCTAATGTTATTATAGCTTTAGAACCTAAGTCAATTTTAAAGGTCAAGGATTTTTCAAAAACATTAGGGGCTTCAACCAACAAAAGGTTATCAATGAATGTTGATTTTCCTACACCAACATCACCAATTAATAAGATTGGTCTTTTACTTAGGCTGTTTGCAAATAATTCTACCAATTCGCTTGAAACCCCCTTTTTATTTGCAACTTGTTCCAAAGTTGCTTTTTTGTCATTTGATTCAAATAGATAATTGTAACGGGATGAAAGTATTTGTTTGCTAAGAACTGAATACTGCGATATAGACCCACTTTTACAGTAACAGTCTTCAAGAAATTCCTTTTCAATACTTTTTTCTTTTATTACATCTTCTAAAACCAAATCACTAATTATTTCTAATTCTGTTTGAAATGGGTTTCGATTTTTTATACCAGGATAATCAGTAATTGTAGAAGATAATTTGGCAGGCAGTTGCTCCTCAGTACCTCCTAATATTTTTTTTGTTAAATATTCTTCCTGAAAACCCGTTTTTGATAAGCAACTCCAAACTTCACTATAATTAGATAGAAAAGAGTCAATTGAAGGAACTACAAGTGCATCGCCTTCAAGTGGTCGAACTGAGTCGTTACGATTAGCTAAAAATGCAACAAATTGCCAACCATTTGATACAACACCAACCTGAATTCCTCTTTCATGACAGTAATGACTAACTTGTATTAAAGCTTTTTTGAATTCTGGATTATCCTTGCAAAGAGACTTTAATGGATAAATTATTTTGTGTTTACCAGCTGGAAGCTCAAAGTAATTTCCCACTTTTTTGGCTTCCCAAACTGCAACGGGTCTAAAAAGATTTAGTTTGTAATCAGCATAGTGTTCATTAACGACATCTTCATTATTTATGTCCTTAGGTTCCCAACCTAAACATTTTGTCAAAATAGTATCAATAAACCTAAAACGTGTGTCCGCTTCATTAAAATTTATAATATCTAATGATTTAAATTCTTCATTAAGTCCTTCTAATATTTTTCTTCCTTCTTCGTATGTTTCAATCATTGTGTGTTATTTTCAATGTTGTAGAAATTTTATTCTCTTATTTCCTTACTGTGCGTCCGCTTCACATTTTTAAATAATCCTAACTCTGATTTAATTGAATTTGCTATTTTAATAAATTTATCATCTAAGTCTGGAATATGAATGTAATGAAAATCAAATGAGATAACGTCTTCCTTTGTTCTATAAATTGAGACTCCAATTATTATTTTAGCTTGGGGAAATTCTGCTCTTGCAACGATACATCGTAACCCTAATTCAGAGTCTTTTGATTCCCAATTATTTTCAGTTACTCTCATAAATACATAAGTATGTTCTGCATTTCCATATGGGGTTAGCATTCTGGATTTCACATTATTTTTTATAGCATTTTCTATAGCTAATCCCAACTTTATCCTGTTGATTCTCGGTTCAAGAGCAATTATTCTTATAGCTTTTTCAAGATTATTTCTATTTTCTTTGGTTTTATATAAGTCCTTGTTGTATAGGAAGAAACTTTGAATCATAATATCAAATACGTAACTAACTTCCTTTTCCCTTTCCCATTTTAAATATTTTTCGCTTTTTACATACTCTTCCCATAAATTTTCTCCTCCTAGAACAATATTTTCATCAATTTCAAATTTTAATCCTGTCTCTAAATAAAGAGCCAAAAAATCTGTTTCAAATGGGACTAGTATTGTGTTTTTTTCTGAAAAGCTTTGTTTCTCTACAAGGTAGTTAGTAAAATCTGTGATGGTGTCTAGTTCTTTTAAAATTGTCATTGTTGAATTTTCATCAAATACATTAACGAATCCTTTACCAAAATGACCTGTCGGTAAAGGGAAATGGGGTTTACTACCAAATGCAATAGCTATTCTGTAAATTATTCGTTTATTCTTTGGTGGTAAATCAACGGTATAGTCTGCGTTTTTAAGTTGGATTGTGTCTACAGAGTTTATATATTTTTCGGCTCCGTAAATTTGAGAAACTGATTCGTGGATTGCCTTTTTTACCCATCTGGTATAAACATTTGTTTCGTCTTCGTGTTTTGAAGGTTCTATATCCTTCACTGAAATTATGATAATATGCTTGTCACAGATAACTAATAAGTCGCAAAGTTCATTATTTTTTTTCCCAATAGGGCTAGGGAAACTCCAAAATGGTAAAAACGACTTACTGCATAAGTCCGATACGAATTTTTCTGATTTTGTCATTTAGAGAACTGTATTAGTAATTTTCCTACAGCATTGAAGCATTGGGTGTTGCGGCATTCTTTTTCCCGTCTGCCTGGTGCCTCTGCTGATTAAAGATACAAAAGCTCATTGTTTATTCAATTACTTGGCGTAATTCGTCGGTTCGAACTAAAACCGGATAGCGAACAAAATGCCTATATTAAATTCGCCACCTTGTCATATTGCAAAGCCCTTATGCTATATAAAGTAGACGTTCAGATTGGTAGTAGTCTATTCTGTAAGCAGGATAGCTACAGTAACTTTGATAGTTAACCAAACATCTAAACGTCCTATCTAAAATTACAGCCAATTTCGAAAATCAGACCATTTATGTGGGTCTGGACGTTCACAAACGGAGCTGGAATGTTGGTATATCCTGGGAGATATGTTTGTCCAGAATATATACCAACAGCCCTCTCCTGAAATCCTTTACCTCAATTTCACGACACATTTCCCTGGGGCTCCCTATCAATGTGCCTATGAAAGCGGAAAGTTTGGGTATTGGATTCAGCGCCAGTTATCTGAATTGGGGATTATCTGCCTGGTCGTTAAACCGGCTGATATTCCTTCTAGCTTTGGATGAAGTCTATAAAACAGATAGCCGCGATTCACATAGTATTGCCCATGGGTTGGCCAAAGGGGAGCTACGCGGAATCTATATCCCTCCACTTCATCAGGAAGCTGACAGAAACCTGATCCGGCAACGTAAAAAATCTGGCTGGAACTGAAACGTTTTAAAAACCGGGTAAAGGATTTTCTTGATTACAACGGAATTAATCTGCCTGAAAAATTTGACAATCTTAACTGGAGTCGAAATTTTATCACCTGGTTCTTAAGTCTGGCATTTCCCGTTGAAAGCGCTAGCCGGACCCTTCAATATCAGGTCCGGGAAGTGGAGCTTCTTCGAAATGAACTCCTGGCGATTAGTACCGCCTACTTCGTTCTGAAACCGGAATCAGACCTCTAACTCAAAGCATTCCAGCTAGTCTTAAGCGTACATTATGTATTTTGGATTAAGTGGCTTATATTTCTTAAATGCCAGTTCTTTTTGTACCACAAAAGATGATTTCAGTCGCTAACTTGCAACAAATAGATACCGTATGGCTTATAATGATCTGCCAATTGTCGATCGATCAGCCGCAAATTGCGAGCGAAGTGTACAACAATTGAAACGCTTTCTGAATATGCAGTCGGGATTTATTCTCAGGGAGGACATCCCTGACTATGGATGCGATTTTGATGCAGAACTGGTGCTGGAGGATGGTCGCGCTTCCAATCAACGGTTTCCGATACAAATCAAAAGTGTAGCAAAATTAAAGTTGATCGGGGATGGGAGATTCATTACATATTCTTTTGAAACATCAAGACTCGGTTACCTGATGCGCAGAATGCCGACCGGTGGTATCATAGCTATTTATTCTGAGGATCAAGAAGAATGTTATTTTGAGTATTGCGATCGTATCTTCCAGCGGATTACAGAAGAAAAGTTATTTAATGACTGGCAGTCCCAGGCGCAGGTTAATATACATATACCGGTTTCCAATAAATTGACCTCGGTAGCTGCCAAGGAGCTGCATCATACGTTTAAAAACCGGTTTGTGCAGGCAGCGATGATGCAAAACTCTATGGGCCTGAGTTACGGATTGCCTTCAGTTCTCTCTGATAATCCGACACCGTATGATTTTAATAATATTGACCAGCTTAAAATGTTCCTGAGGAAACATGGTATTCTACTTTTTAATAAACATGACATCCATATTATATACGGTTTGATTTCACGAATACCTTTAATCGAGCTATATGGTAATAAAGAGTTGTTGCTAATGGCGGCGGTTGCCTATGGAGAAACAGGAATGCATGTTGAATCAAGGATGTTTGCTTCAAAGTTATCCAAACACGAGCTGACGGAAGAAATGAAGCTGATTTTGCGTTTTGTAGAAATGAAAAATGACCTGTCATTGGGTTATCTTGATAGAGATAAATTTATCCAAGAGTTGGAGGAATTATTGAAAACGGCCATCGATGATGAAAACAAAATAACCATCGAGATAAACCTCATTTATTTCAAACTGACAAAAAAACAAGCACTCGAGCCATTACCTCCCGATATTCTGCTGCATATAGACAAGGTCTTTGCAGAAATCGAACAACTCTCAGTTTCGAACCGAAAAAAGGCATTGCTTTTATTATGGAACGCTGAAAATTTGTCCTGTTTAATTACTATGATCGGTGCCGATTCACTAAGTTCATTTGCAATACGGGAGTCTATGAATGGAAAGGTTCTCTTAACAGAGCGGGAAGCCGCGACAACAAATCTTGTAGCTTTGGAAAACAGGTTCAACAATTTGCTGCGTCGCATCAATAAAGAAGCAGTAAGCAATTCGGATAAAGTATTAAATGCACATATTTTCAGCCTAGATGTCAAACACTTTATTTTTTCGCAGATAAACTATGTTTCCTTGGACGTGCCAGTGCACACCATGGGCAGGTTTCCAGAGAGGATATTGGGTAAGATTGCCATCGCGGAAAACACTTGTAATGCATTTACACAGTTAAATATGCCTAACTACGCTTATGAAAATTTATGCAACATGATTGATCTTGTGGAGCTAGCGGAGGAGGGATATAATATAGCTACGCCTTATGATAAGAAAGTACTTTACGATACTAAAGAGAAGTTTGAGGCACTGCAATGTGTATCGTCACGTCCGCTTATTTTCTCAGGAATGATTGCCCGAAAGAAACAAGCGCAGGAGAACCTCGACACAGAGAATGCTATGGTGTTAAAAGACTTAAATGATACTCAGTTGGAAACATTGGCTCGTAGTACACTTCACTCATTGGGATTGCCCGAAGATTGTCTTCCATACCTGTTGCACGAAATGATATCTTACCGATTGTTTTATCAACGCTGTACAAATGCTGATATTGAAGTTATAACAGAGCAAAATTTTATCAACCCTTATACAAAGAAAAGTCGTTTCATACTACGGAATAAAACGACAGGCATTTTTTCCGCTCCGCATTCCGATTTGGACACGTTATTGACGACATGGGGATTGTGACAGCTAATTGTCATTTATTGAGTGAATTTGATGAGCGAATATAACGTGTAGTTGTCTGATTATCAAATTCTTATAAATCTAGAAACAGGATACAAACCTTATACTGTAAATTCCGATGGTCCTGACCCCGGTATTCCGGGTGATGTTGACCCATCGGGGGGCATATTGTAGCGGAATAACAGTGGATAAAAACAGCCCAGAGGGGGTGAATAATTAAATTACATAATTTTAGCCTGATCCTGCTATAGCTGGATTTTAGATACCAACCACCCCCGCTGTCAAATATTTGATTAATCACTATGTGCACATTTTTAGTCTAAACTTAAATAGCAACAGATATTAGATATGAATACAGTTGCAAAAGGTGACTCCCTGGAAGACCAGGTATTTTACACATTGAAGGCTTTGCTGGAAAGAGAACAACTTGCTTTTCCCGGTAATCGAAGTCAGATCTTTCAGAAAAGGGCGTATCATTCCGAAAGCCGAAAGGGCAATATTGTTTTTGATATAGCCATTGAGGTGTTCCGGCCCGGGGCAACTGAATATAGCATACTAGTGTTGATTGAAGTCAAGAACTATGAAAAAAAAGTGCCTGTTGATGATATTGAAGAATTTGAATCTAAGATCCGACAAGTGGGAGACCACAATACTAAAGGAATTGTAATAAGCCGATCAGGATTTCAAGGGGGGGCGGTGAATGTGGCGCTTTCAAAAAAAATTGGGCTGGCTCGCATAGGCTGCGACCAGGTGCTCGATTGGATAGCAGAGCGCAAGGATACTGCCGACTGGATTCGGCAATTGAACTTTGTAAAAGGGCAGCTGATAGCACCAGAGCTAGAACGGACAGGATTCTTTGGGGTGGACGGATATGATTGCTTTATCAGTTTCGGATCTTGGCTTGAACACCTTGGTGTGATAAGTAAGTTTGAGCTACCGGAATCGCTACTGCAAATTCCGTATTTAACCGCACAAGATATTGATGAGCGGATTAATTCGCTTTCGCTACAACAATGTTATAAAGGTGGACTGCTGGACATGGATCTGTTATGTGAATCTATTTCTGGTTACTATGATGTGGCTTTCGAATTTACACGTTCACTTGGTGCTGGATTATTAGGTAAGATTGAATTTGATCCACTGGTGATTTATGTTGAAGCGGAGCTTCTAGCAGACATACATCGATGGCGTTTTACACTAGCTCATGAAATAGCCCACTTGGCATTGCACTATCCGTTACTTGCACCATATTATAATGGTCGCCAGGAAACCATTGCTTTGTTTGGCTTACCAAGTCCGCTAACTGGAAAAATGACGCAACGACTCGAACGGCAGGCAAATATGATGGCTGCTCAGATGTTACTACCCATAGGCCAGTTCGGAGAGTTTATCTTGCGTTACTTCAAAGTCAATGGCATTCACCGGGGCTACATGTTCGTTGATCAACAGTCATGTAACCAAGTTGCTTTATTCAACCTGTTAACTGCGATCGAGAAGCGTTTTTGCGTTTCTAAAGAGGTAGCCAAGATACGGCTACGAGAACTAAAACTGCTTAAAGAAGTTAACTGCCTTGGGATCGGTGATCACCTGCGGAATGAGGGTTTTTTGTAGTTGTATCGTTGCCAATTTGACTTTTCAAGATTTTATTTTAAATCCTTGTTAATCTATCGAGTAATCAAATTTTTACTTAATATGATGGGTAATTATCCATGATCTCTCTGGCATAAATTTTTATCGACTCATCAGATTCTAAAATTCCATTTGATCTATAAAATCTCTCGAGTTCTTCTTCAGTTAGCCACCTTGATCCAATGAATGATTTGTTGAATAAGCCTTCGAAGATTTCGTGTGTTAGCGTTGCTGTTCTTATTTCTTTTTTATTTATTGAAATATCGCCTCTATTCCGCCAAGCTAAGGCAAGGCAAACCGGTATGTGTATACCAGTGGAGATAAGTTTTGAGTTGCTTAGCTGAACCTTGTCCGTCGGTCGTAAAAATGCTGAACAATATGGAAATCTATACTCGAATTCCCCATTCAAGCTTTCTGGTTGCTTACAATATCGATCTTCGCATAGAAGACTGTGCATCCTTCTTAGTTGCTGTTCAAGATTATGAGCCTGAGAATAATATAGCACACCATCTTCCCAAATTTTATATTGCAAGAACATTACGCGGATCTTCCCTTGTTCCACATCGTGTTGTTCATAAATAAGATCAGCGCCTGTTGAATGTTCTATTCTGTCTGGATGAAGTAATCTAATTCGCAAAAAGCTATTGGACTTAAGTCTAAAATCGGCAACAAAATCATTTTGGATAACTAAAGAGGCACCAAAATCCCTTCTATCAACTGTTGAGAAGTCTCTTTGTAAATATCTATTCTCAGAAATTCTTCTAGGTCTGAGGGTTTCCTTAAGGCCAGTTAAGGATAATATTTTTTGTTTCACAAACTTTTTTTTATCCGCATCAATATCAGATGCATCAATCAGTAACTGATTCAATTCTGTCAATTCCAGATCAATTAATTGAATAGCTGTAATTGGTGTATCGGAAGTAATGCTCTGCAATTCCGCTTTATTTTGATAGAAGCGTGCTTCTTCACTAAGATTCTTAAACGGCAAAGCATTCGAAACTTCTTGGTAAAGCTCAGGGTTTAAATCGTTGATTATATTTATAGCGGCTTCATATGTCGGCTTTACAGTTGATTTTTTTGCAATGCTTAATGTGTCTCGAAGTGCAACAACAATCTGAAAAGCAATTGTTTGCTTATCTTCATCTGATAAATTTTCCAGCATAGGTTAGTATTGTTATAAATATAACAATTTTATAATGAGAAATTTTAATTATGCTAGTTGGTTCTTAACAAATATTCAATCTGCTTACGATCCTATATACAAAATGAAGGATATCAAAAAAGTAATAAAAATCTGTAGTTTGGTAAATTTATGACAGGAATAAATAGGCTTAATTTGGAGCACTCAATAAATTCTTGCTACAGCTCTGATGTTTTATCCGTACGCATCGATAAAACTTGATCCATACAAATAACGGAACCGCAATTCGATTTGAATCAGTACTTTTTTCCTGTGCAAAGTCCGAAACGGCTACCAGAATTAGCGAAAAACATAATAAAAAATAAATATGAGGCTGACTGCAGTAGTTAAAATTGAGGTACTGTAAATGAAACACTTGTAGATGTTTGTAATATTAATTATTTTTTTTAATCCATTTTAAGTAGGACATGTGTCCTAAATTATTTCTCATGATGTATTCATCTTCCCCAATATAATCTTCCAATAGTGTTTTTGAGAAACCCCAGCCACCGCCTTTTTTCGCTTTTTGTAGTACAGTTGTCAGAGGATAGAAGGAATGTTTATACTCGCCAGGCTTGCAAAATATCTCATCAAGTTGAAGTGTTTCTTTTGTATCACAAATGATTAAAGTGCCACCATTAATACTAAACCTTCTTGCACATTCTAATCGTCCGGTAAAACTGGTTATCTTTTCAACTTTACTGATTCTTTGACATGCCCTAAAAAGAATAGGCCTTGTCGTAGGTAGATAGTTCTTTAAAACGATGTCCCAAACATCATAGAATGCTTTCCGTTTTTCGTTACCGGCAGTGAGAATCCAGTTTCCAATAAAAATAATTGCTTGCTTTGTTATTGTTATATCTTTTTGAAGAACATCTATTAGGTTTTGTGCAATTTCCATCTTTTGTTTCTTTGTCAATCGATATTTAAATGTGTCATTCATTTTGTCTGGATTTGATTGTGTTTACAAAAATTAGATTTTATGAAATGAAGAATATGACAATTTTAAGTTTAGGTAAGTTATACTAAATCTATGGTATAGATTTAGTATCGCAAGTTGTAATATTAAGTTCTTAAGTTTGATTTGATAATGGGATCTACCATATCATTGGTGGTCAATTTTAGATGTAATCAATCATCCAGCCATGAAAATTTCTAGTTTCCTGAGTTAACCTATGCGCTTTTATTACTTTTGAAAATACATTAGTTTTCAGGCAATTCTACCACATTTAAAGTACATATTTATTTTCATTGTCAAAGATTCTCCTCGATGTTTGGGACGATTATCTGGCCAGAACAGCTTGATTATACGTGGGATTTCGTAAAGAAATATTATCAAGTAAGGAGGATGAAAATTGATGGTATGCTTACCTTAACAACGGAAGGCGGAGAGGAAACATTTTAATACCATTTTTTAACACGAATTATTATGGGTTCGTTCTAATAACTCCAAAAAATGAAATTCACAAGTCCAGAATTAGATATACTTCCAGAGTACCTTGTTGAATTGGTATCTTATTCATATTTCAATTTGTTATTTGATGGGTTTACTTCTTTTTTTTGCCAAGAAGGACCTACGTCTTGTTTACCAACAAATGGCCTAATCCTGGGGTTTTGTTTATGCGGTCCATTTCCGCCTGAATAATTTCCTTTATATCCTGCTTTATTAGAAAATAATTACGCTGTACTAAGATGTTATCTATCTTGTTAAACACTTCTAGCTCCTTGTAGGCTTCTTCCTCTTTTTTTAGTTTATTTTGATCATTGATGATTTCGCAATGAAAGGCTTTTAGGTCTATTTTATTATCCGGGTCGTCCGCTACCATGCCCACAAATTCGCCAGCACTCAGTGTCGATATTTTTGAAGGGGGGATAGCGGCTTCCAATTGTTTAGAACGGCTGATAGACATATCCACCCTGTTTATTGAATAATTTTCCCTGTCCTGCATTATTTTCCCGAAACGTTCCGAGAGTTGTTTAGCGGTATCACCTGTTACTTGTCCTGCAATGATATTACCTGTAATATTCATTATTACATCTGCCTGTTCCCGCCCGTAATCCTTCCGTAATTGGCTAAAATCCTGGATGCCTAAGCAGGTCGCAACTTTATTACTCCTGGCTGTGGCGATCAGGTTATCCATGTTAGTAAGATAGATCGTTGGGAACTCATCAAACACTAGGCTACATTTCAGCTTTCCTTTCTTGTTGACCTGCTTTACCAAGCGGGTTACATATAGGGAAAGTACCGCTCCATAAATCTGAATCTTCTGCGGGTTATTGCCCATGCAAACAATCTTGGGGTTGTCGGGATTGTTTACATCGAGGTTGAAATCATTGCCGGATAACACGTAGTATAGTTGTGGGGAAGAAAGCCTTGCCATCGCCACTTTAGCAGAAGCTATCTGGCCTTCGAGTTGCTCCATGACATCATTGAGGTAAGCATTGACGAAAGGGTTAATTAGCACTTCGATTTCTTTTTCTGAACGAAGCAATGTAAACAGACTGTCATAGTCCACCTGCATCAGTTCAATGACGTGAGGCAGCGTGCAAAATTCGCCGTCCTTGTACTTTTTCAGATACCATATGACAGCAGTCAGGAAATTAATTGATGATTCCACGAAAAAGTCACCCTGCCGCTTGATCCATTCCCTGTTCAATCCCATTAAAATCGTACGGGCCGATTCCGCAGCGTCTGTTATATCGGTCATGGCAGACGGCTCCAATGGATTGCAGCGGTGGCTCCTTGTTAAGTCATCAAAATTGATAACAAAAAACCTGGGCGGTTTAGGATACAGGTGTTTGTGTTTCAACCAGGAATTATAAGCAATCTTCGTTAGGTCATCAAATTTAAAATCATAAACGAACATCGTAAAACCTTTACATATGTGCTGAGTAATGACATGTCGAATTACAAAGTAGGATTTGCCTGCACCTGGAGTGCCCAACACCATAATTGCCCTAAAGGGATTGATGATATTTATCCAACTATTTCTCAACTTATTTTTCAGTCTGTAACGTGCCGGAAGATTGATAGAAAATTCATTTTTCAGCAGTCGTTCTTCCTGAGGGAAGGTTTCGTTTTCGCGGTTAAAGATGTCGTCGTTATTGAGGCGTTTGTGGATGATTTTGGAAAGCAGGGTACCCCCGGTTAGGATCAAGAGATAGCCCAAGGATAAACCACACGCATAGATCACTGCCAACGAGGTAACGGGCATTGGTGCCCATAAGACTAGACTACTTCCTATGTAAATAAGAAGTCCGGTCAATGAGTAGGCTATAGCGATTTTGTAATTCATTTTCTCGTCTTTTCTGCCTCTGCCACCTAATAATGATATCGCCAGAAAAACCAGGGCCAGGGCTTTGGATATGAAGAAATACCGGAATAGTCCGGTATTGTGGATATTCTCTAACAACCGGTCCGAAAAGGGACTGACCAAGCCCCAGGTTTGAAAGGCCGTGTATTGGTAATAATACAGGTGTAAGAACAACAACACTAAACTGATCAGTCTTGACATGTCCAGGATTTTCCGGAGGGCTTGTTCGTTTTCGCCGGTACTCATGTTATTTGATTTTATGATTATAATTTTCGGGTAACACGTTTTTTTCGACGGCGGGAGGGGTATCGGAGACTGTTCGGTAAGTAATCAGCGGATTGTGTTGGTTGAATAATGGTATTGAGCACGGAAGATAGATTAGTGTCTAATTGGGAGGGTTTGTTTTCAGCTGGGAGGGATACCGTCCAACGTTCAGCTTGATATTGTCTTATGGAAACTGTGCTCTTTTCGGGACGTTTGGCTTTTCTAAGGAAGTTGGTAGTGAGCCGGTTGATAAGTCCCCGATAAGTATATTTTTTCCCAAGATCACTCCCATTAAATACGCATTTGTTGCGGTGATCGACAAAGGTGATTCCATACGTCTGCCCGGTTTTGTTTTGTCGAAGTACGACATCCACCTGTTTCCGTGCCAATGCTTCCGTCAGACTCGTAAAAGAGTCCATTGATTTGGATAAAACTTCGTCAATGGTGGCTTTAAGATATGCAGCGTGGGCTTTTCGGAGGGATTCATTTTTTTGGAACTGGTTTTCTAGGAACTTTAAGGTGGGCTTGTTGTAAAAGAGGCTGGCTTTAATGGGGACGCCAATGGGTTGCTTTTGCTCATCCAGTACCTGATAGAAAAGGCCTTTTGTCTGGAAGGTTCGGGAATTGGGAGTTCCTCTAGAAGCGGATACATTATAGAGGTTCAGGACGGCGTTTAATTCCGGGAGGCTGGTATATCGGTATTGTTGTAAAACGTTATCCAATACAGATTGAATAGCCGCTTTGGTGGCAGCCTTACCATACGAGACTTTAGTGGCAGGAATCGGGCGAAGTTGGTGAACCGGTTTTTCGTGTGACTGTTTCGCGGAAACCAGCTTGAAGGATTTCTCAATTTCCTGGCGGATTTTTTCGGATTGGTTGCGACCAATGTTGTTCATGTCGATTCGGCTTCCATCTGGTTGCACTTTTATACTTACTATATGAATATGTGGATGACCTGCGTCCTGGTGCTGGTAAACCAAGTAGGGTTGCTTGCCAAAGCCGATCCCCTCCATATAAGTGGTGGCAATTGCCTGGAGCTTTTCAGTAGAAAGGTTGGATTCTGAAGGATGAAAGTTTAGTGAAATGTGTACACTGTTTCGGGTGACGTTTTTGTTGAGTTGGAGTTGATGCAGGAACCGATTTAATTTCTGGTTCAGGGTTAACTGTTCCGGCTCCAATGGAAAGTTTCGGGCAGCTATGCAGGTGGCAACTTTTTCCTTCACCTTGTTTTCATTGTAGTTCAGGATCCGGTGGATAGATGATCCGGTTTTAATTACTGCAACCATTGCTTACCCATTTGTTGAACGGAGGAATCTATCTTTTGAATTTGTTGGTGGAGGGAAGCAATGACCGGCTCGTTGGCTACTAACCAGGATTTGAATTCCGGGATCTTTTGCAGGAGGTGCAGCTTTTTCACGGCCTGGTTGAAGTTGTGTCCAATGTGGTTGATTTCTGCACGGAGCTGCATGAGTTCTGCCATCGCGTCATCCATGGACTGGTTTCTGTATTGGGTAATGATGGGTCGATTGAAGAGCCGATCACGGATATATTCGCTCAATTTTCGGCAGGTGGATTGTTGCCATTGTTTTGCAATCCGGTCGTATTCGGCATCGGTTAATCGCAACCCCACCAGGCGGGTTCGATTCAATTTGGTTTTTCTACTACACATATCACTCGCACGTTTCGTTTAAAAATTTCTCCTATAATATTGTCGCCCCCGAGTTCCGAGGGAGGGCGAAAAGATCGGTTGTTTAACAACCGGACATCTTGCCGATTTCGGTATGCCGGAAATCTCAAGGCCTGGAAGTGTATTGGAAAAGAGGAATGGGGTAGTGGTAGGAGAAGAAAGCTGTTAAACAAACATACAATGGAAAGTATCGTTTTGGATCAACCCCCCATATAATCCTTCCTTAAAATCGCACGAACGGAATTTTGAAGTCTATTAGGAGAATTGTTTTCAAAGGGTTGGACGAGATGAAAGAAAGGGCTACAAGAGCCCTTCGTCAGCGAAGGAGTAATATCCTTCTGAAGTCAAAATGACATGATCCAGCAGCCGGATATCGAGAAGTAAACCTCCTTGCTTGATTTTTCGAGTCAGCTCTTCATCAGCTTTACTAGGCAGTAAATTTCCGCTGGGATGATTGTGGCAAAGGATGAGGGCACAGGCATTTGCTTTTAAGGCGGTTACAAAAATCAATCGAGGATCGGCAACGGTTCCAACGATTCCGCCGATTGATAATTCCATGCCTGCAATAACATGGTTGGAACGATTTAGAAAAAGCACTTTAAATCGTTCCTGCAGGTCTAAGGTATTTTCGTTCCAGCCGTTCCGCAGTAATTCTGCTGCAGATCGACTTCCATCGATGCGAGGACGGTCAGCTACTTTTACTTTGTTTTTGTAGCACAATTCTACTTCACTCACCTGGTTCCAATTCGGGATTTTAGCTGTTGATTCCATAACCTAACTTTTAAGAATTAAAAAAATTAATGATGGAACCCAACCAATGGATTGGCAACCAAGAAAAGGAAGCAACGGAATAAAAGCGGGGTTTGTGAGTAGGTAAGTGTTTATGCCGGAATTTCCTTTTCGCCCGGCAGACAATCTATTAACTTCGAGACAGGATTAATTGAAAAAATTCATACAAATTTCCACTTGAAGTCTGCATTTTTTATAGATCCATCATTGAAAATTGGCTTACTTGTTTTCGTGGATGGATGCTTAATCGTTAACTTTTTTTTGATTTATTGCTTGCATATTTAAATAGTTATGTCTATATTTAGTCATAACCTTATTTAGAAATTACCTTATCCTAGGATATGCACACACCTTCATTGCAAAAGGCATTAGTCCTTATTGCTGCCGTTATATCGTTATTTTCCTGTAAGAAAGAATTTAATGCATCAGAACAATTCATCTCAAGTTCAAACGAAGTACTAGGTTCAATCAATAGTACGAGTTCTTCAGGCTCCACAGGCGACTACTGTTGGGAGGATGCTGAAAATGGACTTCAATCAGATAGTGTGTTGAAGCCAACAATTCTTGGTTCAAAATTACTAGGGGCCCCTTATTCCTTGGTTAAAATGAAACAGGCGTACGTTAATTTAACAGGTAGCAGTATCGGCGTAGTAGAAAATCAAAAATATATCCGCTTCAAGCCCACCAATAATAACCAATTGGCTCAGTTAGAGGATATGGATATTGATTTGTTCGACTATCCTCTTGATTATGAATTAATACAAGAAGGTGATTACTATGATGATGGGGTTACCCCAATCGAACAAATACCCTGGCTTTATGCGGTAGTAGACATGAATTTTGTGGCTCCGTCCGGAATAACTACTGAAGTTTTACAAACGTTGCATGTTCCCAATGATTATCGTATCGAAAATGAGGCATTTAGAATTACCGGCAATTATGTTGATACTGCAGGTTGTTCAAGTGGAAGCAGTTCTGCAATAATGGAATCTATGTCTTCTTCTAGCTGTGATTGTAGTTCAAGACCTAGTGCATTGGAATGCGATTGTAGAGTAGTTTGTGGTTTTAGCCCCTGTTTAACTCCTTTGCCACCAGTTCCAGTCATAAGAATTCCAGCGGGAAAAATTACTGTAAATGATGATGTACTTCAAGCTGATGTGGGCATTAAAAAAGTGCGCCTGGTTGCGCGAAGATTTCTCAAAATTGAACGGACCTATACAGATAATATTGGCAACTATTATTTTACTAAGAGCTTTCGTAATAAGTTTACTATGATAATGAAGTTCAAGAATGCAAATGCGAGTGTTTACGGACTCAGGGGGGCACGTTTATGGAGAATGTTGTTTCCGAATAGAATTAATATGGGTAGATTTAGGGGAAAAGTAAATAATGTGACCTACAATATTGCTGATAACAATGACGTAAGATCAAGAGGAGCAATGAATTGGGCATCTGCTACCATCCATAACACAGTTCAGGAATACAATTATACACATGCTACAGCTTTGGGAATTGGGACTGTTCCTGATAAATTAAAAATTTTGACCTTGCCAGGAAGTGGAAACGGTTCAGCACCTATGTTTGAAAAAAGATACATAACAAGTGTTTCTAATTATTTCTTCCGGCAATTTGTTACTCCATCTATTGGAATGGAGTATACCAGTGCTTACTTAGGTGCGATAGCAGGTGCGCTTGCAGGAAGAATAGACCTATTTATTACGTATAGTGCAAGTGAAACTGTCACAAAAACTAATGATAAATTAACTGAACTATGTTATCATGAATTAACACATGCGGCACATTATAAAAAAGCGGGAACTGCCTGGTATAACAATTTTGTGCAAGCTGAAATAAATCAAATTATTGCAAATTTTAATCAGAGTGATGCGCCATATGGGCCGAAGAATACTCCTGATGCTCCGATTATAGCTCTGGGTGAAAGCTGGGCATATCATACTGGTCATTACCTTACAAACCTAAAGTACGGGGCATTGAGTGGTTCATTTTTTGAGCAAGGTGAACCTTATTCAAATGATTCGCCTATTTCTGGATTAAGTAGTAATTTGAATTTGCTGGAAAATTTTAATCCCACAATATTAAGAGATCCATTTAATTGGATCCCACAAGGGTTGTACTATGATTTAATGGATAATAGAAATGATGATCAGGGGGATTATGTTCCATTATTTGATAATGTTGCTGGTTATACCTTTCAACAACTATTCAATTCATTGGACTCCGACGTTAGTAGCATTCAGAACTATAAAATTCGTTTGTTAAATGAGAATGGAAATAATCAGGCTACTGGGGTTAATACAATATTTACATTTTATGGGTACTAAATTCAGAATCTCATATATATTGGTCGTATTATTTGCTGGCTTCATTACCATCAATGCAACTTGTAATAAATCAGGTTTTGATTGTTCAATAGTCACCAATTATTTTGATTTACCGGCTAAAATCTATCCTGATCATGAAATGCTACCAATTTCTGATTCCTTGACCATATTAATTGATGAGTCAATTATATTCAGAGATGTGGTTACCGGACAATCCGTTAAGTTTGATAATGCAGGTAATTTGGGTAGTACTATATCATTTCAACGATATGATTCAACTAATAGCATGTGGGAACAGGCAGCTAATAATTTTCACTTTTCTTTGATCAAAGGGAAGAGTTCCGACCCTATAATTGTAGAATTAAATAGAGATTACTTATTTTATGAGAACAATAAACGTTACCAGTTTCATCTAATTATTAAGCCCCAAAGGACAGGTCTTTATAAATTGATTATGAGTAATTCAATTAATACATTTAGAAAAAGTGATCCTTGTGAAAAGGCAAATTTTAACATATATCTGAAAGAAACAAATCACAATAAACATTTAATTTCATCTACTGGCGAGGATCAACCCGGTGGATATTTCTATTTTGTGGTTAAGTAGTTGATCCAATTTCAGATACTTCGTTAGATTCGGAAGTTATTTTTGACTTTATGATTCCGGTTCACCATAAGCCTTTACTTATCGCATCCCGGTGAGTTATACCAATGATATTGTTTCCGGGTATACTTTTTAGCAACTTTTCAATGAATTGGATTCTGATTTTAGTGGTATGCAAAGTTTCAAACTCCGACTTCTAAAGGAAAATGGTAAAAATCAATCTACCGGTGTGAATACTATCTTTACCTTTTATGGCTACTAATTATCGATTCATTTATTGTACTATCGTAATTTTTATAGGAATTGCAACTATAAATGCTACATGTAATAAATCCGGATTAGATTGTACTCAGGTAAAGTATCGATTTGATTTGCCCGCAAAAGTTACCCCAGATAATGATTATCTTTCAACTGGCGACTCATTAGTGTTAGAGATAAATGAATCTATCAACTTCGTAGATTTAAACACAAGCCAAAACATAAATTTTAATAATGCTGGAAATTTAGGAAGTGCGATAGGTTTTCAGCGGTTTGATTCATTAGCTCAGTTTTGGTTTGATGCTGTTCAATCATTTAATTTTAAATTGATTGAAGGGAAAGCGACATCAAGTGTTAATGAATTGTTGTTTAAAGAATTTCTTTTTCCTGAGAAAAATAGCCGGTATTTGTTTAAGCTTATTCTAATTCCAAAAGAAAAAGGTTTATATAGGTTCGTATTTAGTAATTCTAGTAATACTTATAGAAAAAACGAACCTTGCATAAAAGCAAATTTTAATATCATCCTTAAAGAAACTTCTCACAATCGATACCTTGTTGGGCATGCTGATGAAGATATTCCAGGTGGTGATTTTTATTTCGTTGTAAAATAGGATTGTTTTTTATAGGCAATCCATTTAATCTTTACGAAGGGTATTAGGTGATTTGCAAGACCATAAAACAATTATCCCTTTACAGAGCCAATGCAATGAATATTCACAAAAAAAACAGGAATTGGAATTATATGGTAATTGATTAAGGACTTACGGATGTAAATGATCCTATTTCTGCTTTTTAGCTAGTAGTTTTTTGAATTTAACTAAATCGTCTTCGGTGATTCCATCCAGAAGTTCCCCAAATTCTTTATGTGTCTTACCCAAAGCGGAAATTATTTTGGATATCGTAATGGCTGAGGGATTTGATTTGCCCCAAAAAATATCAATTAAAGTTGCTTTTCTGAGTTCAGCTTCGAGATACAGTTTGTTATAACTGTTTATGACGGATGTACTCTGATCTCCTTCTATCCACTTCTTTCTATGCTCATTCATTAGTTTTCTGAATGCTATAGCATATTTCATTTGGATTTCAAGATCTTCCTTTGATTTTACCATCTCGAAAGGAACACCTTAAAAGAAATTTTATAGGTACGGAGTACCGTACCTATCTGAAAAATTATTATATTTACAAGTGCCTTTTTGTTGAATTAAGGCATTCAACTTAATTTGCGAATCTAGCTCATAAGTGGATTCGCTTGCGAGTCTCTCGTCCGCAGAAACGTAGGAAATTTCAAGGAGCGAGATGATAAGTATGGCGCCCAAACTCTATAGGCAATATAGGGTTGGGCCTACTTATTGTTTTTGCGTCCTTGGCTATCGAAAGATAGTAGGTCTCCTACGACCTCTGCGGGCAAAGCATGGTAGGTTCCAACCCTTTTTGCTTCTTAGGGAATCTCGCATTTCATTAATTCTAATGCGAAATGAGCTACCATACCACTCTCCCGAAGCCCTCGTCTCGGATTTCCGGAACGGAAAGGAGGCGGCATTGGAAGTCGTGTATGAACTTCATTCCCGCGCCATTCTTCTTTTTGCTTTTAAAATAGTACAGGACGAAGCCATCGCCGATGAAATCGTAGCAGAATCTTTTTTGCGTCTATGGAACAAACGCACCCAACTGGAAACCATGCAAGGGTTGATTGGCTACCTGTATACTATAGCTCGTAACCTATGTTTTCAATACCTCAATGAAGAAAAAAAGCGAAAAGAAGTACTTGTTGAATTCGGCTATTTAGAAAATCAGGCAGTGGATCCGATTTGTGAAGAAATGCGTTCGCGGTTACTGCAGGCGATCTATTTGGAAACCCAGCAAATGCCTGAACAAATGAAAAAGGTATTTACGCTGGCGTACCTGGAAGGGATGCTGGCACCCGCCATTGCTCAGGAATTAGCCGTTTCTGTGAATACGGTACAGACCCATAAAAAAGCAGCTTTAAAACGCATGCGAGCAGCACTGGCTAAAAAGGGCTTCACGAAATGGTCGTATCTAATTTGTTTGTTGGTCGGCTGGATAATACCCTACTAAATAGCATGCATGCAGTAAAATTTTTACTCTTCTCCATCATTTTTATTACTCCCTCGTTCCATAGTAGTGCAACCGAATAAACGGATTGCGACGCAAGGATGTTGCCACTAAAATTTATGGCTCGTATCACCTTTGCAGAATTGCTTTTTTTTGTTATATTTCTAAAGATGAATCAACTGAACGTCGAATAAATTTTTTCCTCCCAATTCACCAAGCAGGTACTTAATTCAATTAAAAGAGTATAAAACCGATCCAACTATCGCCCATGACTATGGATGCTACGATATTGCCTTTATTGTATAAATATTACCAACGTGCGGAACTGACGGCGGGTGAACTGGATCGCTTGCAAGCATGGCTAGCCAAATCTCCCGGGAACCAGCAGTTGTTTGATGACTTAAGTAATTCCGCGGCATGGGAAAAAGAAATGGAAAAGTATGCTGATATCAATACAGATCCAGCCCTTTTATTGCTTCGAGAGCGACTGCGAAAGCAGGAGCAACCGGTAGTACGACTGCGTTCCTGGCTACGTGTGGCAGCATTGGTAGGTGGCTTATTGGTGGTACTGAGCGGTTGGTATTGGTGGACCAATCGTACCACGGATGAACCACCACGTATGGCAGAAGCAAATCCAGTACTACCAATCACTCCGGGCCACCCGGACTCCTTGGTAACGGTGGAATCAAGTAATGGGGTACGGGTCGTACTGGTTGCTGGAAGGCAATCTACCCTTACAGAAGAGGGCCAGGTAGTAGCGCGCCAGCAGGCAGATCAGTTGACTTATATAACTACGGCCAAAAGCGAAAGTAATCAGTACAATATCCTGCGCATACCGATTGGAAAACAGTACAAGGTAGTATTGAGTGATGGTAGTCAGGTATGGTTAAATGCGGTATCACAATTGCGTTACCCAGTGTTTTTTTCCGGGGACAAACGCGAAGTGGAATTAAGTGGAGAGGGGTATTTCGAGGTGAAGGCGGATGCACAACATCCGTTTATTGTTCGTACGGAGCGAGGTGCTGTTACCGTAACGGGAACCCGTTTTGTGGTCAGTGCTTATGCTGCTGATCCTGTAATGCTAACTGGTCTGGAGGAAGGCAAGATTATGCTTCAGGCTAAGGAAGAAAATCATGTCATGCAACCTGGTCAGGTGCTTGCGATAGGGGAGAACCAGCGAATTCAGCCCAGTAAGGAAAAGCTGCAACAGGTACTGGCCTGGAAGGAACAAAAGATTTGGTTCCGGGAAGCAAGTTTTGAAACCATCTTTAAAACACTGGTACGCTGGTATGCGATTTCCGTACAATTTGAAGGCAATGTATCGACCCGTTTTACCGGTGTACTGCCTACCAACCTTCCACTCGAAGAGTTATTAAGCATTTTGGAAAAAGGTGGCGGGGTGCATTTTCGGTTGAAGGGAAGGGTGCTAACGATAACAGAATGAAAAACCAACATAGGCTCATCAACATACAGTAATCACTTGTAAAACAAATGTTCTATTCAAGTGTCCGAAATGGCGGACTCTTGAAAAAAGCCGGCTCCTGGTTGCAACAGGATCCGGCTACCGGATTAACATCCACTCACTTTGACGGAAAGCTATTGTTAACCCTTAATCAAATGTATGCAATTAACTGCTATTGGGAAATCTATGTCCGTTGGTAGGCGGACAGCCGAACTGCATCAAACCTTTCTTATGATCAAACTAACCATCCTACTATTGGTGGCAGCTTGTCTGCATGTGTCTGCTCATAGCTTCGGGCAGACAGTTACCTATTCAAAAAAACAGGCTTCCCTGGAAGAAATATTTGAAGCCATTCACCAACAAACAGGCCTTTTTTTCTATTACAAAAGCGAGGATGTAAAGCAAGCAAAACCGGTAGATCTAGCTGTTCGCAACCAACCCGTTCGTGAAGTATTAGACTTATGTTTTGCGAACCAGCCACTTATCTATTTATTACAGGAAGAGGTGATTTACGTGCGGAAACGAGAAGGTGTCATTCCAGTCGTCGATACGCTTCCTACTCTTATTAGGGGTCGTATTGTGGATGCTACTGGTCGTCCAATTGCTGGTGCCACCATTGGTATAAAAGGAGGACCGCGCCTGATGGCGAGTAGTAGCTCCGGAGATTTTAGTTTAGAAGATATATCCATACCGGTACGGCTACAGATTTCTTCGATTGGTTATACAGCAGCAGAAGTGTTGGTTCGATCCTATGACCCATTGCTTATTACGTTATCCATTGCGCAAAGTGACTTAGATGAATCCATTGTTATTGGATATGGAAAAACAACGCGTCGATTTTCCACTGGATCGATCAGTAAGGTGAGTGGTCAGGTTATTGAAAAACAGCCCGTTTCTAATCCGCTAGCAGCGTTGCAGGGCAGAGCACCTGGTCTTTTTATTACCCAGCGAAATGGCCTACCGGGGTCAGCATTTAATATACTCATAAGAGGACGCAATTCTATCCAGCAGGGGAATGAACCGTTAGTTGTCATTGATGGAGTTCCCTTTCCTATTAATCAATTGAATCAACGCAATTTTATCAACGCCAACCATCCCTTGAATACCCTCAATCCGTTAGATATTGAAAGCATTGAGATTCTAAAAGACGCAGATGCCACGGCAATTTATGGTTCTCGGGGAGCCAATGGCGTTATTTTAATAACTACCAAAAAGGGGACTTCAGGAACTACACAAGTGGACGTTCAAATAAATACCAATTGGGGACGTGTAACACGGGTACCTACTTTTTTATCAATGCAGCAATACCTTTCTATGCGAAAGGAAGCATTCGCAAATGACAATGTGGTTCCCACGCTGGCTAATGCGCCTGATTTACTGCTTTGGGATTCTACCGCGTATACCGACTGGAGCAAAGTTTTAGTTGGCAATACAGCATCTACCTGGCAAGGCCAGTTGGGGTTGTCAGGTGGCAGTCAATGGACACGATTTTCCTTTAGTACGAATTACTATAAAGAAACGACCGTTTTTCCAACGGAGTTAGGTACTTCCCGCTATTCGGGTCGGTTTCAGGTAGATCATCAAAGTAAAGACAACCGTCTGCATTTTTCACTTACCTCTTCCTACAGTGCGGAGGATAGCCGATTGGTCAACACCGATCTGACGAATTCCTTGAGTTTGCCTCCTAATTTACCTGATTTATTCGATGAGAACGGTAACCTTGTATGGGAAAAAGGGGGCATTGGATTTCCAAATCCGTTCCGTTTTTTAAAGGAGCAGTTCAGGGGACGGATGGATAGATTCACTACCAACAGTGTATTGTCTTATAGAGTATTCAAAGGCTTTGAGTTGAAACTCTCTTCCGGATTTAATACGCTTCAATTATCGGAAAATAGTCGTTATCCGAAAGCAGCGCAGAACCCGCAATTTGCAAACGCCCGCTCTAACTTTGCCAATAACCGAACGCAAACCTGGATTATTGAACCTCAGGCGGAATATCGAACAACTTGGGGTAATCATCGCATTGGAATCCTAGTCGGCGGCAGTTATCAAGACAGTAGAAATCAATTACAGACCATTGATGCTTCTGGTTATCCGAATGATAATGTATTAGAAGGTACTGCCGGAGCCACCAATATTGTAACACAGGTTGGAGGTAGCACTTACCGGTATGGTGGACATTTTGCCCGGATCAATTATGATTATCGGAAGTCTCTTTTATTGACGCTGTCAGGTAGGAGGGATGGTTCATCCCGATTCGGTCCTGCGAATCGAATGGCTAATTTTGGTGCCATAGGAGGGGGCTGGTTGTTTCACCAGCTTAAAGGCATGGAAAAGGTAGTGCCGTTCTTATCCTTCGGAAAGATTCGATCCAGCTGGGGAACTACCGGTAATGACCAAATTGGTAATTACCAATACCTGGACACCTGGGTGCCAACTACCTTTCCTTATGGTGGGGTAGCTGGTTTTCGTCCCACTCGATTGTTTAACCCTGATTATCGGTGGGAGCAGATCCGCAAATTGGATGTTGGGCTTGAACTACGCTTTTGGCAGGATCGGCTGCAGTTTAACACTACTTGGTTTCATAGCAAAAGCAGCAACCAGATCGTCTTTTATAATTTGCCTTCGCAAACTGGATTTACTAATGTGTTGATGAATTTCCCAGGTGTAGTGGTGAATAAGGGATGGGAGTTTGATTTTACGTACAATAATAAATCTACAAATAAGTGGAAATGGACATCCCAGTTCAACCTTACAATCCCTCTAAATGAACTTGTTGAATTTCCCGGATTGGAGACTAGTAGTTATGCACAAACCTATCAGATTGGCCAACCGCTGAATTTATTTTGGGGCTACCCTTTTGAAGGATTGAATCCACAAACCGGCTTGTATTCCTTCACTTCAGCAAGTGGGGCATCCACCAGTTCGCCCAATCGGGTGACAGATTTTCGAGTGCTTGGGACTACTAATCCAACATTATATGGAGGCTGGTCGAATAGTGTAGTCAAAGGCGGCTGGCAATTTGATCTTTTTTTACAGTTTGTTCAACAGCAAGGGCGCGATGTATTTTTTAGTACCGGATCTCCTGCTGGTACACGTTCTAATGTACCAAAAGAAATGTTGAATCGCTGGCAGAAGGCGGGTGATAATGCTTCCTATCAAGGATTCTCGCAACAGTCATTTGGTCCAGCCTACACTGCTGCATTTGCGGCCTCAACCTCGTCAGCAGCCTTTGTAGATGCTTCATTTATTCGATTAAAAAATGTTCAGCTTTCCTATCAATTGCCAAAAGGAATTGTACAGCAGCTTCGAATGAGTATGTTTAAACTATTTATTCAGGCCCAAAACGTACTAACGATAACTTCCTATGCGGGTGGTGATCCAGAAACACAATCCAGGAATACTTTGCCTCCATTACGTGTAATCAGCATAGGTATTCAATCATCGTTTTAAATCCGTAAATCAATGCAAGTTAAAACCTATACAAATAGCTTCTATTGGTCTTTTTTGATCCTAGTAGCATGCAATTTTTGCAGTTGCCGTCGTTTTTTAGAAGTTCCCCCTGCGCCTGAACAACAAACTGCTCAAGGATTGTTTTCCAATAACCAATCTGCGGAAACAGCTGTTGCTGGTATTTACAGTGAAATGGTTACCCGCCCGAATCAATTGACGGCGGGGTATGTTTCCTTGTATGGCGCATTGGCTGCGGACGAGTATTATTATTTCACACCGGGTTTGATGGATGAATTTTCAACCAACGAGCTCTCTGAATTAAATCATGGAAGTTTACAAGTGTTGTTTTGGCAACCAGCGTATCGATTTATTCATGCTGCGAATATGTGCATGGAACAATTGGAAAAGAGTGAACATGTATCCTCGGTAACAAAAAGAAAACTACTTGGGGAAGTGAAAGTGCTCCGAGCATTTCAGTATTATTTACTCAGTAGTTTTTTCGGAGCTATTCCACTTAGCCTTACAAGTTCATATGCTAAAAATGCAACAGAAGGACGCGTCCCGTATGGACTTGTACTGGAACAAATAAAAAAAGATCTAGAAGAAGCAATTGCGTTGTTGGATGGGGTGGAAGTTTCTGGAGGAAAAGGGCGGGTCAATAAAGGTGTCGCTATTGCCTTGTTGGTAAAATTGGCTGCCTTGGAAAAGGATTGGGAAACTGTTCAACGGCTTGTTACTGAATTGGAAGCAAGTGGGGGCTACCAATTGATGCCCAAATTAGATGATGTTTTTCTAAAAAACAGTCCAGAAGCTATCTGGCAATTGTACACCGTTCAGCAACAATTAAACACGTATGAAGGAAATATTATACTTCCACTAAATGAGCAAACAACTCCAACTTATTTACTAACAAACTGGTTGGTGGCAAGTTTCGAAGAAGGAGATTTACGCAAGCAGCACTGGATCAAACAGCGGCAGTTTGCAGGGGCTACCTTGTATTATCCGTATAAATTTAAGGTCAGAGGGGGAACCGGAACCTATCCGGAACTTGAATGCAATACTCCATTACGATATGCTGACATGTTGTTGTTAAGGGCTGAAGCAGCCATTCACCTAGGTGATCTATCCGGTGGCTTAGCAGATTTAAATGCTGTTCGGGTGCGAGCCGGATTAGCAGCTATTGAATCTGGTGAAGCAGAAGAATTATTGGAGGCTGTATTTAATGAACGACGTTGGGAATTGTTTGGTGAGTGGGGCAATCGCTGGTTTGACTTGAAACGGACTGGACGGGTAGATGGTGTTATGTCGAACTTAAAACCTGCTACCTGGCAATCAACTGACCAGCTTTGGCCGATACCCATCGCTGAATTGAAACTTAATCCCAACCTAACTCAAAACGAAGGTTATTAATGATACAGTTAATAAGCAGAAGGGGCATGCTATATATTATAGGAATGCTTCTTATGAGTAATTTGTTTGCACAAACGGATTCCTTACAAATTGGTGATGTGTTACCCAAAATCAAGATTATTGGATTTCGAACAATGGAATCCCACAGTACTACTGAAGTGTTTTCATTTGAAGGGCGACCCACTATTTTGGATTTTTGGAGTGTTTGGTGTGCATCCTGTATTAAAGCGTTACCAGGATTAGACAGCTTGCAACAGGTATTTGGTGACAGCATACAAATTATTTCAGTTACCCGAAATACCAAAGAAGAGGTACAAAAGACCTTACAACGTTTTGGTTTTTGGCCACGACACCTAAGAATAATATATCAGGATTCAACATTCAATCAACTGTTTCCTCATGTTTCAGAACCATTTCATGTATGGCTGGATAAAAATTCTGTAGTGCGTCATATTACAGGTGGGTATAATGCCACTTTTGAGCACATGCTCAGTTTTCTTCGCGGGGAATCACTTCATTTATCCGAAACTCGGAATAATGATACGCTGGGTATTGGCAGTCCAGTTGGCTTTCCCGTTCAAGCCGCCTTGTATCCGTATGTACAATCCTATTCCTTGTTTTTTAAAGGGATGGATGAACAAACAAGTAAAAATGGATTTTTTTTGAAACCACTTTCGGATGATTCCAGTAAGTTACTGCTTCAATTTTTTAACCAACCGCTCTATAAAATTTATGCGATTGCCTACTCAAACGAGTTATTTGGGTTTGATCTTCGGTTCCTACAATTATTACCCATTGCGCAGATACAGCTAACTACGAGGGATAGCAGTCGGTTTTTTTTACCAAAGGATGGAAATTTGAGGGATGCCTGGAAGAAGCGGTTTCTTGTTTCTTACGAAGCTGTCCAAAGAGGATTGAGCACAAAAAAAATACTACAACGATTGCGATCCGATTTGGAACAGGAATTCCCTTACAAAGCAACCATTGAAAAGAGAAAGATGAAGGCATTGGTTCTACGAACAAAGCCCGGTAAGGTAATGGATAATTTTTATGCATGCTTGCCACCGAAAGTAATTGTAACTGATAACTCCTATATAGTTCGGAATACTACCTTACAGGCTTCTTTAGTTCAGGATTTGAGAAGAGGGCAATTATATGGTAAGTATCCTATTGTAGATGAAACAGGCGTTGATGAACGAGTTAGTTTTCAACTTTCATGTACACCTGATGCATCCATAGAAATTTTGCAATATTGTTTGCCTTCTATAGGATTAGAGCTCTCGATTGAAGAACGTTTCGTTAATGTGCTTGTTATTCAGGATTTTTCTCTGTAGTGTTTAGTTTTTAAAAAAGCAGCCGCCTTCAGGCGGCTGCTTTTTTGTATCAGGGTGCTGATTTAAAACGTGATTGCTGAATGGTGGAGAGATCTGGTAAATTGGGTGAACCTGTTTGAGGAACGGCCAAAATTTCACACAGATACGTCTCATCAGTTGGGCATTCCGGAGAATTGTCTCCATCGACTGAATACTGGCTTGCGATGTTTTCCTGTCCAGGGCTGCCGTTAAAATCAAACCAAACAGCCATTAATTCCGGAGTTGCTTTTGGTTCTTCTTTCGCTGTAACAGCCAACGTAACAATTAGTGCAAAGAACAAAGCGGAAAATCCAATTACATACTTTTTCATACGTTTCTTTTTTTATAGTTAAGGTGCTTACTCTTTTAGCAGGTTTTCAGCATTCCCCTGGTATTGCAATACGATCTTTAATTTTTTAACTGTCTCATTTGATAAGGTTATTGTATAAAGTTCAACTGATTGATTGGGATCAGAAAACATCAACGCTTCTTTCTTTTATAGCATTTGTAGAAAAATTTATAGATTTCATAAGCCAAATTGTTGTTGATACTTTTTGGGAGGAAGCCCAAATAATTTGGTGAACAGGGTTGTGAAATGGTATACATTGGCATATCCCACGCGAACTGCAATTTCTTTTATGGAAACTTCTTTCTTAAGCAGTAAGCTAGCGGCTGTTTGCAAACGGTATTGATTGATTAGGTCAATTATAGAACAACCGTAAAGGCCTTTAATGCATTTTCTGAAATAGGGTTTATTGGTAATGCCTGCTTCGGAAAGTAATTCATCGATCAATAAATGTTGGTGGGATATGCTCAGTAAAGCTGCCTTTTGTTGATACACAGTAGCGGCGATGTCCAGGGAAATAAAACGGGCTTGCTCCGCAAACTGATGTAAGGAAGAAAGTATGTCGATTAAAGTCCGAAGTGCAATGGCAGATGGAAGGTGTTGTAAGAAAGGGTGGGGAATCTGTTGAGGAACCTGTACGGCCAGTTGATGCCATTTGGAAGCAGGCCATATTTTGGGCTGTGGTAACAAAAATCGAGGATGTAAAAAATTGCTGACTTGTTGCTGGATCCGGGTGATTTGAATAATTTCTTTGAAGCTGTCCTCTGAAAATCGTAGAATCATCCACCCGTAGGTTTGTCCCTTTCGCAAGCGAATGGTAAAGGACATATACGGACTGTACAACAATTGAAAGCCGGTTTCATGCAGGGTGATTTCTCCATTGCCGGTAATGTGAATATCAGCACTGTTCTGAATCAAAGAAAAACAAAGAAAGGGATAGTCATCTGCCATGATCATGAGTTGATCCGCATTTTCGGTGGTTACCCAACCCCATTCAATGGAACCATCGGTATCTTCTAAAAGTTGCCCCAATAACTTCCAGTCCGGAGTAGTTACCGCAAACAGGCCGGTTCGTTCCATTGCCACTTGGGGTTCAAGGACACAAGGGCCCCATCGGTCAGAGATGTAGGAGCTAGGCACCTGTTAGTTTTTTTGGAAATTAAAGTAGTAGTTGAAAGCATATTGTAAAACTCCAGATTAAAAACTTTGATTCCTGTCAATTTCCTATTCCTGGCTATTTGTATTTCCCTTTATTAAATGGTATCTTACTAGTTAGGTTATCAGAGATTCTGGCAACCGTGCATCAAATAAACCTTTCCATGAGTATAAATCCCTTTATCCATAGACCGGGTGCAAAAGCTATGCATTGGCAGCTGGATCGGTTTCCTGGATTTCAGGTGTACCGATTTATGAACGAACCTGCAACCAGTCCCGGTTGGGCTATCCTTGCCAAGGAGCCACTCCTTTATTGGACGATTTGTTTACAAGGTGCCCTGCGTTTACGAACTTCGACCTCTCACCAATTGCTTCCTGCGCACATGGCGCTCATCAGTTGTTTACGTGAGGGGAAGGAACGTTGGCAGATTGGTAGCCAACAACCGGCCAGTGGCTGGGTATTCCAATTATCACTGCGTGAAATCAAGGACTGGTTGACAAAAAAAGTTGCTAGTAATTGGTGGCCTTATTTTGTTGATCCCTTTTCGGATTCCGTCTTTAAGGAACATTCTTTTCTATTGACTCTTCAACAGGAGCGCTTTTTTCAGCAACTATCCATTCGTGCTGGTCCCCACTTTCTAGTGGAAGATCAACTCGCATTGGAACAACAGGCGTTTCAGTTATTGGAGCAATTGGTATTAACCCAGGCAACTGGATCGGTAACCGACTTAGCGGATGAAGAGGAACGGGTATTGGCTTTGGTGCCCTATATTCTACAGGAACTGGATAAGCCGATCACGTTGTCGATCCTGTTGCATTTCACGGGCATGAATGTGTTACGGTTGCAAACGCTCTGCAAACAATTATATGGCCAGTCCTTACATTCCTTTGTCCAACTGATGCGTATTGAAAAGGCAAAAGAATTGTTGCTTCATAGCAATGAATCCATTCTGGCAGTAGGTATTCAAGTAGGATTTTCCTCACCAAGTTATTTTTCCCGTGTGTTTAAGCAACGGGTAGGTGTGGAGCCGCGTGTCTTTCGGAAAAGGGGAATACGTGCAACTGCTTGACTTGTTTTCGGAATACATGCGGAGTGATTCCGAAATGCGCTTTAAAGGCTGTAATAAAATTTTCATCCGACTGGTACTGCAATTGCTTGGCAATATATTCAATGGTGAATTGGTTTTGATGCAGCAATTGAACAGCATAGGTCATTTTAAGGCGCAACAACCATTGCTGTGGAGTGCAATTAAAAATGGATTTGATGAGGAGGTTGAATTTATAGGATTTGATGTGAAGAGCGGAACACAGTTGCTGAATGGATCGAATGGCAGCACCAAAGGATAAGAGTTGCTGCTCCACCTGAATGATTTTCTGCGTTTCTTGAAAAGGCAGCCGTGTTGTTGCTGGTGGAGCAGAACAAGTGGTTGCAGTTATCAGCGTGCGGATGAAATAGGGTAATCGAGTCGACGCATGTGTAAGATTGGAAGTTTCACTGAGCAATAATAACAAGGGGTAACTGATTGGGGGTGTTATTTCGGAGGCAGTGGCAAGTGGGAAGTTGGGTGTGGGCTGCCATACGTCGAGGGGGATCTGTAAAAGGAGTGCACTTGCTTGAGGAAGAAGGGTTAGGACGGAGCCGGTAGGCTGCGCTCCGGATTCAAAGAGACCATGATTGGCAGCAGGAAGCGGTTGTCCATTCCAGTAAACTGTGGCCTGGAGACAGAAAATCCATTGGAGCGTGTTTGGTAGCAGATCATGGGGGACGACGCGAGACGCTTTTGTTGCTTCATAGAAATGCAACTGACAGGTTGCTGTTCCAAGCATACAGGGTTGAGCATTTCCAGTAGTTGAAACCCGTGATAAAACGGTGCTTTTTTTCAAAGTATAAAAGTTTAGCGTATAGAAAGTACAATTTATAGTTTATGGAATCAAGGATATTCGAATATATAAAGAATGGATTTACCTGGGCGGTAGACGGAATATGATGGGAGAACCGATGATAGCGTCCCTATATCCGTTTGAACAACCCCCAACCTGGTTGGAATGGATAGATGATAATGGATTATCATGGCAATTTCGGGCCTGCTGGATTGTTCGCGACCTGCAGCAGGTATATGCTGTTTTGAATGATCCAACCCATTTGACCAATCAGATTTGGGAGATACAAACGGAACGTTTGATCCATCGTATTCAACGGCGTTTAAAGACGCAAGGTGAACAGTCGGTGGTGGTAGAAAGGCAAGGGAAAGTGCTCAGTTATTGGGAACTGGTACCGGTGAGTAGAACCAATTTATTGATCCATTGCCCGCTATTGGTGGAGGGTTGGGTATTGTATTATTTGGTACCCAGGGAGACTTGCCATACCGATAGTTGGTTAGCTGCTCTTAGAATGGTAATGGAATTTGTTCGGTCCGGTAGTCGTTGTGCGTTGCAGTTATTGGTGGAGTTACCAGGTACCCACGAACGCATGCAGCGATTCATGGAATCCATCGGCTTTGAACTGATTGCTACCTATACCAATCCGCTTGGTTGGGTGGTATTGTATCGTTGGTCGTCCTGATTTTAGTACCTTAAATCTTCCTATGTATGAACGCCAGACAATGGAGAGTTTTGGAGGGAGCACCGGTAGACATTCAGGAACGGTATGCTCAATTACTGCAGGAGCTTGAAACGCTCAGCGTACAGCCGGGTAATAATGCATTAGCGGTTGCGAGTGCTGCCTGGAAAGCAAGTAGAGTGGCATTAAACTGGTTAAAAACCTATTTGGAACAACATCCCATAGTAGCTGTTGAAGCAGAAATTATCTTTTTCAAAAAAATCAAGCCGGTCTTTCAACAGGAGTATTTGTATTGGATGAGTGTATTTGAGGGCTGGCTACATTTTCCAATGGGGACGGAAAAAGCCGTTAAGAAATATGTACAACAACAGTTGGACTCCCTGGCACATTTTCAACAAGTACACACTGCTTTTTTTCAGTACCTGCGCCTGGAACGTACGGATCTTGATCGACAGTATTTTACCCGGCAAAGTAGCGGCGATGAGGAGTTGTTGGACCCCTTGCTACTGGATCGGGATCGAACCTGGTCTACCGGTTATGATGTGTTAGTTGCCAGGTATTGGGCCAATGAAAGGCTGGTAGCTTATTGGCAACAGGTATTGGTAACGTCAACTGAACAACCTGCTCCAACAGGTCCGGAACAAAAATACCTCCCCCTTCGGTGGACAGCATCTAAGGCGGCACTGGTAGAGTTGATTTATGCATTACAAAGTTCGGGTGTATATAATAATGGTCAGGTGGAATTGAAACAACTGGTCAATTTTTTCAGCCATTATTTTCAGGTTGACTTGGGAAATTTCTACCATGTCTTTAATGAAATCCGATTAAGAAAAAAGAATCGGACCCAATTGCTGGATCTACTGAAGCAAAAAGTAGTTGCCAAAATGGATGAGCTAGATTTGAATTAGATGAATTTCGATGAAATTTATTTCTAAAATAAGTATTACTATTTATATTAAAATACAAAGTGTTTTTTTATTCACAGTACTTCTTTTATTATTACTATCTATTATGTTGATTTAAATAGGTGTAACAAGTAGATTACCACTTTGAGGTATTAATTCAAAAAATTTACTTCTTACATTCAATACTAGTCAATTGAAGTAATTAATATTTACTATGTAATTACTCTTTAAAAACTAACCAAAAAATTCTATGAGATTTATTTATTTTACCGTATTAGCCTTTCTTTGTGCAAGTAGTTGCTTTAGCCAAATAACTAAAAACAATTGGTTGATGGGTGGTCAGTTATCATTCGATCATTCAAAGACAAAAACGGATCAAAGTGAGATTAGTTCAACAGTATTTCAAGGTAAGCCAAACGTAGGTTATTTTTTTGTTGATAAGTTAGCAGGTGGTATTGCATTCGATCTAATCCACAGCATTTCTACATTAAGTTCAAAAACACGGGTTACAACTTTTGGGGTTGGACCATTTATCCGTTATTATTTTTTAAATACTGATAATAGAATAAATGTTGTTTCTGATGCTCGTATTGGATTTAATGTGACATCAAATAACCAAAATTCTTTAAAAAACAGATATACTTCTTACAGTTTTTCCGCTGGGCCGTCCGTATTCTTAAATTCCAGTGTGGCAATGGAATTGCTAATAGGATATACAGGATACCAAGCGTCAACCAGTAGCAATAATGGTATACGAGCTTCAATTGGATTTCAAATTCACCTAGAACGGGAATGATAAGTATAAACCTAAACCTTTCAATATGAAAAGATATCTTTTATTGCTTCTTTTAGGAGCCAGTCAACTTATGCATGCCCAAACATTGGAATATTCAAATTTGGGATACTCCTCCAGTATTTGTAATATATTCAATTCTCCTCCTTTAAAAGTAGTTAACGGCTTTAAGCATTACCCAGTATCTGGTGGCGTTACCTATTCTTCTGGATTAATATTAAAAACTAAAGGAGGATCTGATAATTCTAGTACATATGGAACAGCTTTTGCAATTGAATTTGATATAAAACAGAATTACAGATACAAAATTACAGTCACTTGTACCAAGTCCTCAATTGACAATAATTCTACTCCTGACTTAAAGATGCATACTGCTTTAGAATTGCCTGATCCAAGTGAAACATCTCCTGCATCTTGTGGTTCTGTTCCAGGTCCAAAATGGAATTTCCCTTCCGAGATAGGTAGTGCTGTAATCAATTCTACAGCTTCTAAATCTTATTTAGTAGTTAATAATTTTATCTCATCTTTAAATGACAACTATTTTATTGTTACAGCATCTGCTGGATCTACCTCTGAAGTTTCAGAAGTAAAGATTACCAAAATCGTTATTGAGGAGTTTCCTCCTGTATCTTTTACAATACCTGCAACCATTATGGTTGGATGTGGACAATCGGCCATACAAAACATAAGTATCTCGAATGTGTACGGGACTTCAGGTGTTACAAATTATACGTGGAAACTAGGTCCGAATAATGGTTGGCTGTATGGCGGTGTTGACGCTCCTCAAATAATTTCAACAGGCACTTCACCCAATATTGAACTTACTCAAAAGTGTGGCGCAAAATTAAATCCAATAATTGTTGATGTGACTGTTGGTTCAACAGTTTATTCTACTAATCAGTTAGTAACTACTGTCAGCCTTCCATCAATGAGTATATCAGATCCTGGGTCATTTTGTTCTGGATCTAAACAAGTACAAGTAGTTGGATTGCCTTGCAACACAACAGTTGAGTGGTCATCCCAGCCTACAGGAGTTGTACAGATCTCATCTTCTAATAATATTGCTACCCTTACTAAAGTAGGGAGTGGTACAGTAACAATATCTGCATCCTTCACAGCTTGTGGTACATCTGTTACGAAATATAGAACAATTACGGTTGGTGTTCCAAATGTACCAGAATTTATCAATGTGTATGGTAATGGAGCAGATGATCCTATGTGTTTAAATCCTGGTGGGTACCGTGCTGAAGCGGTAATGACTGGAGGAACAAGCGATCAATATGAATGGTTTCTTTGGAGTGGTATTACCTCAAGTGCAAGTGGAGGAAATAATCCGTTTATTTTAGGGGCTACTGGATTTGATATTCCGATTACTATTTCATCCAGTTTTAGCTCTGGTTATATTCGTGTAAGAACAATAAATGCTTGCGGTTATAGTTCAGCTGTTTTTTTAGAGGTTAGCACTCTTTGTGGGCAATTAAAATCAAATTTTGCAATCTATCCAAACCCTTCCTTTAGTGATTTTAAAATTGAAAGAAAAAATCAGGATGAATTTATCCAACAAGTTGAATTGGTTGATCAAAGTGGAAATATTATAAAAAAGTATTCAGTTCCTGAAAAATCACAAACATTCACAATCTCATTAAGAGACTTCAGACCAGGTTCATATTATGTACGAATTTTTAATGGTGTAAGTTGGGAGGTCAAGCCTATCTCATTAAGATAATATATATACTATAAAAGTCACCTTAATGGTGACTTTTATAGTATAGTATGACATTCAAAATTGTGAAGTTTATTTAGCAATAAATGAAATATATCAAAATGGTGAATTATTATTATAAAAACTAAGGTTTTAGAATAAAGATGAATTACTAAGTGACAAACGGTTGTTCATATTTACAAAATTTGGAAGAGGGAAAAATTACCCCCGCTGAAGGTTCGAAAAGAAACGTATTTTATAAATCACTATCTAATACGATTATGATCTAAAGGGTTAGTAAAATAGCTCATTTCGATTTCATGATTGATCTGGTGATTTCTACCATGTCTTTAATAGAATCCGATTAAGAAAGAAAAATAGGACCCAATTGTTGGATCTCCTAAAGGAAAAAGTAGTCGCCAAAATGGATGAGCTGGATTTTTGGTAAATAAAAATAGCTTATAATTATGTTATCGACATATATAGAAAACATATCGAAAAAAAGTATAAATATGTACACGATAGCTACGTGATCGGCAAAAATGTCTAATACATGTAAACATTATTTAAAAATATGTACATATGTAATAAACCTGTCGATGATATAAACATGAACTGGAATCATCCAAACCTTTCATATAATACGTGGCCGGATTTGCAAACAAAAATAAGTTAAAATACACCGCCATATTTAGTCTGCAAAATGGATGAACTGGATATTCGGTGGACAGGCCTCGCTGCTAATTTTTATGCGCCTGTAAGGCATAATAGGTAAGCCTGAGTTTATTGGCATTGGGCTTTAGTTGTTGAAGTACGTGTATGTGCTCAGGATTTACAAGCAACCAATTGACGAGTTGTTCTAATTCATATTTTGATATGGCATTTAGTTCTCGTTTTACCAACCAGCCACTTACAACCCATAATTCCATTAATTCATCGTATTTATCTAAATAGGACTCAGGCGTAAAATCAATATTGCGCTCATATTCTGTGAGTACTTCAAAAAGTTCCATATTCTCATCCTTTTCTAAAATCCAATTATCTAATTCATCGGCTTCGATTTCAGTTAGAGCATTATTGAGATAGCCAATAATTAAGCCTGCGATGCGAACTGGCATTTGGAGTGGTGTATTGTCCATAAGAGAAGGTTTTCATTAAGTTACTATTTTATTTTATTTCTCCCAAGTTGGGAGGAACTATTGAAAAATCGCTTTTCATCCTCCCCATATTTGTGTGGTAACGCGATGGTCATGTTAGGTGCTATTTCCTGGGGACAATTTCTATATTTTTTACTCGGCTGTTTGGCTGGTTATTATGCAGTCCTCTGCTGGAAATATTACCGGACCTCATTACTGAATTGGTGGAAAGCCAAACGGGCTCGTTCCACTCCAGAACAAGATTCCACGCGTATTGAACTGGAGGATCAGTTTGCGGCTGCCAATCAATGTGCCAATCGGATCCGCGGATTATTAGATGGGCCTGAAACAAATCAAACAGAAGCTGAAATACTTGTATCCATACAACAACTATTACGGGATTATGGCTGGTTAAAAGGCACGCCATTTCAGGTAGCCATTAACAACCTGCTTATGTATGGATTCGAGCAACGATTCGACCGGCCATTGGAAGAGAATGAACTGGAGTTGTGTTGGATAGGGTGAGGGGTAGAAAGTCCTGGGGCCCTTGGCTCCGTAGGTTGAGGGTTCCCAGGCATTTTTAATGGTGAAATTCATGATGTATGCAACAAAGAAATAAAAAGCGGCGATTCGCTGTACGACTGAGTAGTTGGTTGTTAGGGTGTATGGTTAGTGTTGCCGGGCAGGCACAGGATGGTATTGCTGGTATCGAGGAGGCTAATACGAAAGTACGGGGCTACTTCGATGCCGGCACCAACCTGATGTACGCGGTCGGTGCTATCCTGGGATTGATTGGTGCCGTTAAAGTGTACCAGAAATGGAATGCCGGAGATCCCGACACCGGAAAAGTGGCAGCCGCCTGGTTTGGGTCCTGTGTTTTTTTGGTAGTCGTTGCTACGGTGATTAAATCCTTCTTTGGCATTTAAGAAGTACCACATGGCAAGCAGTGTCTATACCATCAACAAGGGCATCAACAAGCCGATTGAATTTAAGGGATTCAAGGCCCAATACATTTGGTACCTGGGTGGTGGATTGCTGCTATTATTAATTCTCTTTGCGATTTTATACATCACCGGACTCTCGCCCTTTCTATGTATTGGTATTGTCGGTGCACTGGGAGTAGTGCTTGTTAATAAGATTCGTAGGTGGAGTAACGATTATGGGGAGCATGGGTTGATGAAAAAACTGGCCAGTAAAAAGGTGCCTGCTGTTGTTCGTGTTCGCACGCGACTATTGTTTATTAGTCCTGAAAACTACCTTCCATGGAAGCAACATTAGCCACCTATTTTCCCATTTTGGGAGTGGAAAAGGATTGCATCTTATCCCGACAAGGGGCCGTGAGTGTAGTCTATGAAACAACCCTGCCGGAGGTTTTCACACTTTCCAATGAGGAGTATGAATCATTTCATCAAACCTGGATCAAGGCCATCAAGCTGCTTCCGAAGCAAACGGTGTTTCACAAACAGGATTGGTTTGTAGCAGCTCGTTTTCAACCCGCTTTTGGAAAAGAGGACCGCAGTTTTTTTGGACAGAGCAGTGATCGATTCTTTTATGAACGACCTTATTTGGATCATCGTTGTTATATCATATTGACCCGGCGGTTGAATGAACGACGATCGTCTACTTCCTTGTTCTCGTTGTTGTGCCGACCGCACCTGGTTCCACCGGAATTGCTGCATCCTACCAAACTACAAGATTTTCTAGATGGTTGTGGTCAATTTCAACGGGTAATGGAAGACAGTGGGTATGTGCGTCTGCGTCGGGTGTTGGAAAAAGAATTGATCAGTACCCACCAACGTGCTGGTTTGTTGGAGCAGTACTGTTTTTTGCAAGAGGAGGCTGCTTCGCATCCCATCATGGCCGATATCCAATTCCGGGAACAACTGCAAATCGGATCCAAGTATTGCCAGCTCTATACCTTGGGAGATGTGGTGGATCTGCCGGGGGTATGTGGTAGTCGCATCAATTACGATCGGTATTCCACGGACCGGACCAAGTTCAGTGTGGGTTTTGCTTCTGTATTGGGCCAACTCTTGCCCTGCAATCATATCTACAACCAGTTTTTGTTTTTGGAGGATCCGCAGAAAATGATGCAGCAGTTGGAAAGTAAGCGGTTGCGCTTGCAATCGCTGGCAGCTTATTCTAGAGAGAATGCACTAGCCCGGGAAGCCACTAATGAATTTTTAAATGAAGCCATTAGTCAGCAACGACAACCTGTGAAAGCACATTTCAATTTGCTGGTTTGGACAGAGGAGAAAGAGGAGTTGAAGCAATTGAAAAACCTGGTATCAAGTGCCCTTGCCCAGATGGATGCGACACCGAAGCAAGAGCTGGACGGAGCGCCGCAAATCCACTGGGCGGGCCTACCGGGGAATGCCGCTGATTTTCCCATGAATGAGACCTTTGATACGTTCGTGGAACAGGCTACTTGTTTTTTAAACCTGGAAACTGCTTATCAAAGCTCGCTTAGCTCCATAGGCATTAGGTTGGGCGATCGCTTAACTGGAAGACCCATACAAGTGGATATTTCAGATGAGCCGATGAAGCGGGGATTAATTACCAATCGAAACAAATTCATTCTGGGGCCTAGCGGAAGTGGTAAATCCTTTTTCACCAATCACATGGTGCGCTCCTATTATGAACAGGGTACACATGTCGTGCTGGTAGATGTGGGTCATAGCTATAAGGGTTTGTGCGATCTGGTGAAAGGGTATTATTTCACATACTCGGAAAAAGCACCCATCCGGTTTAATCCGTTTTACATTGGGCAGGGAGATGAACTGGACACCGAGAAAAAGGAAAGTATCAAAACCCTGCTACTGGCACTATGGAAAAAAGACAACGAGACCTTTGGCAGAAGTGAGTACGTGGCCTTGTCGAATGCCTTGCAACTGTACTTTGAGTATGTGGGTAACAACAAGGAAGTATTTCCCTGCTTCAATAGTTTCTATGAGTTCCTGCAGGCACAGTTTGTTCCCTTGTTAAAAGAGCAGGCTGTGAAGGAAAAGGATTTTGATGTTTCTAATTTTTTGTATGTATTGCGGCCCTATTACAAGGGGGGAGAATTTGATTATTTGTTGAATGCCACCGAGCAACTGGATTTATTGCAGCAACCCTTTATTGTATTTGAACTGGATAATATCAAAGACCATCCGATTTTGTTTCCGGTCGTTACGTTGATCATTATGGAGGTGTTCATTGCAAAAATGCGCAAACTTAAAGGTATTCGGAAGATGATTTTAATTGAAGAAGCCTGGAAAGCGATCGCAAAGGAAGGGATGGCCGAATACATCAAGTACCTGTTTAAAACGGTGCGCAAGTTTTTTGGTGAAGCGATTGTGGTTACTCAGGAAGTAGAGGATATTATTTCTTCTCCAGTGGTGAAGCAAGCCATCATCAACAACAGTGATTGCAAGATCTTGCTGGACCAGAGTAAGTACCAAAACAAATTTGATCAAATCCAGGAACTATTAGGACTAACCGAAAAAGAAAAGGCGCAGGTGCTAAGTGTAAACAAAGCCAATGATCCGAGTAAAAAGTACAAAGAAGTATTCATCAGTTTGGGAGGCGTTTTATCCAAAGTGTATCGAACGGAAGTTTCATTGGAGGAATACCTGGTGTATACGACGGAAGAAACAGAAAAAATGCAGGTGCAGGCCTATGCGGCAAAATACGGTGGCATACAAGAGGGGATCAAGATCCTGGCGAGTGAGTGGCGGGAAAAAATAAAGTAAACACTAAAACGGGTGTGTATGAAAAAGAAGGGTAGGCTGTTGGTGGTTGTTCTCTTAACCAGTTTAAGTACGATCGTACCCAGCCAATCTGCCCAGGCTGCTTGGTGGGAAGTAGTCCGGCAGGTGGTGATTAAGGTCATACTGGCGATTGATGCCCAAGTACAGCGCCTTCAAAATAAAACGATTGGTTTGCAGAATGCACAGAAAGCACTCGAGAATACATTGTCCAAATTAAAGCTGGAAGAAATTGGTGATTGGGGCGAGAAGCAACGGAAGTTGTATGCCTCGTATTACGAAGAGCTCTGGAAGGTAAAAAATGCACTAGCGACTTACAAAAAGGTAAAGGAATTAATCGAAACCCAACGGGCCTTAGTGAAAAGTTACCAGCGAGCGTATCAATTGTTCCGGCAGGATGAGCATTTTACACCCCAGGAAATCGAATACATGGGATTGGTGTATAGTGGTATGCTTGCCAAAAGTTTGGAAACTGTCGATCAGCTTTTGCAAGTGGTACAATCCTTTACAGTTCAAATGAGTGACGGAGAGCGTTGGAAGATTATTGATCAAGCGGCTGCAGATATGACAGTATTACTAAGTGACCTGCGTCGTTTCAATCAGGAAAATGTGCTCTTATCGGTGCAACGTTCCAAAGACAAGGTTACCCTGCAACGCGTACGAATGTTATACGGTATTTCAAGTAATTAAATCGGACTACTATGGTACGAGTATGGATTCTCCTGCTAAGCTTCTGCTTACTGGGTCAGGTGGTGCATGCCCAAGCAAAACTGCAACCGTTGATCAAACGGATTGCGCTGCTACAGGTTTACCTGAGCTACGTGAAAAAAGGATACCGGGTGGTGCAGGGGGGACTTCGGTTCATTGGCGATGTGAAAAACGGAGAGTTTTCGTTGCACACGGATTATCTGGGTTCCTGGGGAGCGGTTAATCCGGCTATTCGAAAGGGGCAACTAACTCTGGCTTGTATTCAACTGCAGCAACAGTTGATTCGACGCTGCTTTGCACTCAGTCGCCAGGCCCAAGCTTCGACCATGTTGGCGGATCGGGAAGCGGTCCAGCAAACGATCGGTGTGGTACTGCAAGAAGTAGAGTTGGGTGTACGTGCGTTAGGGCACTGGATTGAAGCGGCGCAATTGAAAGCAACCGATGAAGACCGTCTCACTGCCATTCACTTGTTGTACCAGCAACTGATGGAACTAAGTCAGTTTCTGGACACCTATCAAACCGATTGGCAACTGCTGCAAATGCAGCGTCAACGAGCACAGCAATCCATTCAATCCACCAGGGCAATCCATTCAATCCAGTAATATGAAGCGACTACTTTTTTTCTTCTTCAGTGCAAGTATGTGGCTGATGCCACTGCCTACTCAGGCACAAGTGCAAGAAGCTATGCAACTAGCCTTGAACATTCAGAAGCTCAATCAGCTCCGAAAAATCCTACAGAACATGTACGATGGGTATCAGATTCTGATGAAGGGCTACAACCGGGTCAAGGGGATAGCAGAGGGGAATTTTCAATTGCATGATTTGTTCCTGGATGGATTGCTACAGGTGAGTCCGACCGTTCGAAACTACCACAAAATAGGAGCTATCATTGCTAGTCAGAAACGGCTACTCCAATCAGCCAAGCAGTTAGTGGATGAGGCCCGTGGCAGTGATCGATTCAGTCTGGAAGAATTGGACTATTTCAGTAAGGTGATGGAGCGTCTGGGGAAATCAAGTTGGGATAATTTGGATGCGTTACTAATGGTGGTAACAGCTCGGCAGCTGCGCATGACGGATGCGGAACGATTGGAAGCCATTGATCGGATTTATGTTACCGTACAGGATCAATTGCAGTTTCTACAAGCCTTTACCAAAGAAGCACAAGTAGTGGCAAAACAACGGGAAAGGTTGCAGGAGTCGAACCGGCGGGTTCAACAGTGGCATGGTATACGACCGGAATAAAAATTGAAGCTATGAAAGCAGCGCATGTAATCAGCTTGGTTGGGATGTTCCTGGGTGTGGGTGTACAATTTACCAGTCAGGCGCAGGGGGTGGCAGGAGAAATTCGGGGCTTACACGGCGTGCTGGATCAACTCTACCGTGAGATGTTGCCACTCTGTAGTCAGTTAATAGGAGTGGGGCAGGGGATTGCAGGGTTTGCGGCCTTGTATTACATCGCAGCACGGGTTTGGCGGCATTTGGCAAATGCAGAGCCGATTGATTTTTATCCCTTGTTTCGGCCTTTTGTGTTGGGCATGGCGATTTTGTTGTTTCCACATGTGGTGGGGCTGATCAACGGGGTACTGCAGCCCACCGTGAGTGGTACCAGCGCTTTGGTAGATAACAGTAATCAGGCAATTGAAGTATTGTTGGCCAAAAAAGAAGCTGCCATTCGCAATTCCGATGTCTGGCAAATGTATGTGGGTGCTAGTGGTGCGGGTGATCGGGACCGGTGGTACCGCTATACCCATCCGGAAGATCCAACGGGAACAGGAGAGGGTATGTTTGAATCGGTCGGCAATGACATCAAATTTGCCATGGCAAAAGCATCCTATAATTTTCGGAACTCCATCAAGGAATGGATGAGTGAGGTGCTGGCATTGATCTATGAAGCAGCAGCACTCTGCATCAATACCCTACGGACGTTTTTTCTTATTGTTCTGGCGATTCTGGGTCCGTTGGTATTTGGGCTGGCGGTTTTTGATGGGTTGCAACATACGCTTACGGTTTGGATTGCCCGGTACATCAATATATTTCTGTGGTTACCGGTTGCCAATATTTTTGGCGGGATCCTGGGTAAGATTCAGGAGCAAATGATTGCGCTGGATATTGAGCAAATCGGAGCGGCGGGAGATACGTTTTTCAGTGCCACCGATAGTGCCTATTTGATTTTTTTGGTAATTGGCATCGTTGGCTATTTTTCGGTACCGAGTGTAGCCAACTACATTGTGCATGCAGGTGGAGGCAATGCCATTTTGTACAAAGTTTCCAGTTTGTTTAGTGCCTCTAGTCGGGGAATGGTACAATCCACGCTTGGTACAGGTACTTCGATGGTGCGGGATGTCTATGGCGAGGTAAAAAATGCCACATCTGGAAGTATGGCTGGTGCAGGTCAATCTGGTGGCTATTTTGCAGACAAGGTGGCAGGCAAGTAACAAGCAAGTTTGAGTTAAATCGTGTGAAAGAGGAGGAGGGTAAAATGTTTAAGCAATTGCAACAATTGGATACGGCATTTCGGTATGTACGTGGTTTTACATTGCTGATTATAGCATCCTGTATGGGATTGTCTGCCTGGGTGGTCTGGTCGGCTCAACAAACCAGTCGTCAATTACAGGATAAGATTTATATCCTCAGCAATGAAAAAGCATTGGAGGCTGTGGCAGAGACAAGACAATCCAATCTGCCGGTAGAAGCGCGGGATCATGTACGTAGTTTTCATGAAGCTTTTTTTCGCTTGGATCCGGATGAAAAGGTGATCCAACAAACGATTGCCAAAGCCTTGTACCTGGCCGATGAATCAGCCAAACAACAATACGATAACTTAAAAGAACAGGGTTTTTATCGGCAACTGATAGCAGGCAATATCAGTCAGCACATTGCTATTGATAGTGTCTTGGTTCAAACCGAGATCCCCCCTTATTATTTCCGGTGTTATGCTTCGCAACAAATCATCCGAACCAGCAGTGTCCTCTACCGAAAATTGATAACGGACGGTTACTTACGATTGGTTCGAAGATCGGATCACAATCCACATGGTTTTTTAATTGAACGCTGGCGAATTCTGGAGAATCCGGATATCCGTCGCAGCGCTCGTTAAACTTTTTTGTATGAAAAAAAACTGGTTAAAACATGTAGGAAACACTAAACAGCCTTGGTGGGAAGAGCAGCTAGAACGTTGGGTTTTTCAGTTCCTTCAATGGCAATGGTGGGTTTCCTATAAACTCCAACAACGGATGCATCGATTATCCCTGGCCGACCAGCGAAGGGTATGGCTCTTCTACGTGGTAGGGTTTAGTTGTTGTATAAGCGTTGTATTGGTCAAACCTTTTCTAAAGGAGGAGGCATCTCATGGGTTAGCGCACTGGATACCCATGATCACTCGTACAGGAAGTGTGCCCATAGCAATTAAGCAACATCAATGGATCTTGTTTCCGCCTCTCTATTCCCGTTTTTCAGCTGCATTTGACGGTGTTGTCATATCACCATCCTCCTTTCCCGTCCATTCATTGAATAGAACGAAATCCTATTATCAATCAGTAAAGCAAGATAGTATATGCAAACCATGACCATACGTGCCAGGCGCACACAAAAAGCATTGTTTTTTTTGCCGTTAATAATCACTCCCTTTTTATGTCTCGCCTTTTGGGCGGCAGGTGGAGGACAAGGAACTGTAACCAATTCCGGCCCTACTGTCAAAGGCCTCAATTTTCAACTGCCGGATCCTTTCTTTACAGAGAATAAAGAGTTGGATAAGTGGGCATATTACGCACAGGAGGATGCGTTGGATAAGAAGGAAGCCGCAGCCAAGCGGAAAGAGCGGTATTGGGATCGTGAATCGGCTGCTGATCAAGAAACCCTTGAAGCGGACCCTTCAGCTAAAAATGAGCAAGCATTTTCCAACAGCAAACGAAGTGCTGCTCGTCAGCTTTCGAAAAAAGCGTCAACGGATCAACAATCAGAAAGACTATTAAAAAAAATAGCAGAGCTGGAACAAAGTTTGGCAGCTCCAACCGAAAACTTCGAATCCAAGGAGGTACTTACTCCTACTGTGCTGCCCCATTCGCAAGAAATGACGGAGTTGAATGGGATGATGCAAGCTATTCAAGAAGCAGGCGCTTCACCGGATACTGAGATGGACCGGTTGGATAGTATGCTGGATAAGATTTTGAGAATTCAGCAAGGGAATTGGGACGAGGATGAGAGCCGTCCAATGGCAAAGGAAACTAGTGAACGAACTGAAAAACCGCTCGGTGTAACTGAGGTGCTCCCTGCTAACGCTGCTCAAGTGGAGGAACAAGCGAGTCCGTCATCCTATTTCTTTTCAGCTACTGAAATCCTGATATCCTCCAACAACCAAAGTCCTCAAGCGATGGTATACGGAGAGCAGGTATTGGTGCCTGGGGCAGCTGTTCATTTGTTGTTATTGGATACTATTCGGCAAGGTACTACGCATATACCAGCTTTTACCAGTTTCTATGGTACAACCAGTTTACAGGGAGATCGCTTGCAAATTGTTGGTAAAACGATGCTTGGTTCCGGGCATTGGCAATCTATCTCCTGGCAGGTGGTGGATATGGATGGATTAGCCGGGATTGCAGTTCCTGCTTCGCTTACAAGGGAATCGTTACGGCAAAGTGCGGGACAGGCCGTGCAAGGAATTGATTTGCTAGGAGGTATTAATCCTTCCCTATCCATGCAGGCGGCAACGGCAGGTATCCAGGCTGCAAAAACCATGTTGGCAAAGCGTACCCGGCAAGTGAAGGTAAACCTGCCATCCGGCTATCGGGTTTGGCTTCAAATTAAATAATCCTTTCAATATATAACCATGATTCGAATAAGTGTATTGCTGATTGTTAGTTTTCTCATTGGGTATTGTGTGTCAGCACAGGAAACTACAACTCCCCTGCTTCAGATTAGCCATAGGGCAACGACTACGGTGGTATTTCCGGCAGCTATTAAAGAACTGGATATCGGCAGTCGTGAGGTGGTATGCAAACGGGTAGCCGATAAGCCCAACTGTATTTGGATCAAGGCAGTTTCGGAACATCTGCAGCCAACCAACATTACCATTTTCACTAGTAAGGATCGATTGTATGTGTTGAAGGTTGCCTATAGTGAAGCACCTGCGACCTGGGTATTGAAGGTAGATACTTCTCATGCGATGTTAATAGAAGGGATGTCAGTAAAGGGAAAGCAGCCCGAACAGGTTGAGGAGGTTTCCCAGAAAGATGAACGCCCCAAACAACGACAACGAGCAGTCCTAAAAAAAGCAAAACAAGGACTTCGCGCGACACTTAGGGATTGGGCGTACCAGGAGGGGAGCTATGCAATGGATTGGGAGCTTAGCAATCGGGCGGCTGTACCTTTTGAATTGGGACGGGTTCAATACTGGATAGTAACCGACAATAAATCCAAAAGAAGTGCCACCCAATCGGTAGCTGTTCCTGTACATGCCGTTCATCCAGAAACTACTGCTATTCAACAGGAGGGAAAACAACATGTCCTGGTAACAGTGCCCACCTTCTGGCTTACCAAAAACCAATACGCGAAAATAGTATGGATGGATAAGAAAGGAGAGCGGTACTTACAGGTGAGCATCAAACCCCGTCACCAACGGAAAATTAGCAAGTAGAAGAAAAATCAATTTGATCATTCAAAAAAATCTGTGTCATGAACGAGAAAAATTTAGAGTATCTCGCCAATCAGTTAAAGTATACCGGTTTTGGTGAATCGTTGCAAGAAAAGCTGAAAGAAAATATCAGTAAACAAGTTCCGGAATTTGTGTTGTATCACCAGGCGGAGTTCGGAAAGGACAGTGTAGCGGCAACCTTGCATTTTCGAAAATCCCCGGAAACCGATATGTACTTTTTCAATCGGTACAATGTGCTTTTAAAGTCCGAACAACATCCCGATCCCATTAAGCAGACATTTTATATGGCGAACAAAGAAGACAATATCACCTTCAAGGAGGGATACAATTTGCTTAGTGGTCGTGCCGTCCAGAAAACGCTTACGAATAAAGCAGGCGAAAAAGCGGAAGGCTGGGTACAACTGGATTTTAAGGAATTGGACAAACAAGGCAATTACAAACTGCGCTCCTTTTATCCTTCCTATGGGTACGATTTAGGGAACGTCCTATCGCAAGTACAACTTAAAGAATTGGAACGGCCGGAATCCAAAGAGGCGCTAATGGAAAGTTTGCAGCGAGGAAATCGGCAGGCGGTAACAATGGAAGTAGATGGATCGTTCAAGCGTTTCTTTATTGAGGCGGCACCGCAATACAAACAACTCAATTGGTATGATGAGCGACAAACAAGAATAAAAACACCAAGTTTTAATCAATCGTCTTCCCAGGAAATAACTACAAGGAATGAAATTAAAAAAAAGGAGGAAAGTAATCAAAAACAGTCATCTAAAGAAGAAGTCAAACCTAAATCAACTAGGAAGGGAAAGGGATTAGGGGTATAAATTGGCTAATTTTCTTGAATCCTCCATACATGCAGCAATTACGTATGGATATTAAATATCTGCACAACCTTGGAGCCAGTAAAATGCATTGTTGCTAAGGGTATCGGGTGTCTACAATCGCGCAATTGTAGGGCACCTGCGCTTGTGGCAGATGCGCAAACAAAAGGTAAAGTGGCTGTTGGGTGCATGGTGAAGCCATTACGGCGCTGGTATTCAGCTAAATAATTGTAAAACTGCGTACGTCCATAAGGGTTAGGATCGTTCTGTCTGTACCACTGCCACTGCAATTCCAGTGTCATCCCCTTGCGGCGGAGCGATTTGCTAATAGCGGGCAAAAGAGCCTGAAGACGAGTTAGCCGGTCTTCATCCGGAACAGTAGCTTCTTTAGGAGGGAAAAACAGCTGCTGAAGGGCAAGGTCATCATAGCCTTCAATTTCTTCCAACGTAAGACGCAACGTCTGGAACTTACGAACGTACAGCTTGATTACATTCCGGGATACTCCGGTAATCTGATGGGTCTTTTTACTTCCAATGCCCTGACAATAACATCGGATAATTTGCTTGATTTTACTCATACTGATTGGTTTATTAGCCATTCATTTTTCGGTTAGTAATCACCGAAAACTAGGCTAATCATAACCAACCTTAAGCCATCAATATCAGGGGGGCAGTTTGCACTGAAAACAGGGGGTCAGTTTGCACTGAACAAAAGGGGTCAGATTCCAGCGAAAACCGGGGGTCAGTTTGACCGGATTTTACACATCAGTGCACGTATTCGTTTCTCTCTATGTTTATCCTGTTTAATAATGTAGTTAACACTTGCGTTGGTGTCAAATTACACCCACAAGAATTTCAATAACTAAATTCTTGTGGGTGTAATTTGCTTTTTTCATAAATATTGGTTATACAGTTTTATATTATATTACAAGGATCTAATCTCTTCGGTGAGAAGATTACGCATCAGACCAGTAAATATCGTCGTTATGTTTATCCATCTTAATAGGTCAATGATAATCCGACACCCCATCCCATATCACTATCGTAGTGAGTGCGGATGCCGATGTTTTTGTTGATGATGTAACTAAGTTCCCCCATGTATTCAAAGTCCGTATTCACCATAAAGCCACCCCGTAATCTTTTGGATATAGGAATATCCTCTCTCATCATTTGCAACCGGACGATTCCATCGTGATATACCTCTGCCTGGAAGTTAACCAGCATCGGCAGCGTATAGATAAATCCTAAGCTAAACTGTCTGCGGGTGTCTTTCTCATTTCTTTGCCCAAACAAATTCTTTTCGTGCTCATCAATACCGAGTCTGCGGTAACGCCAGTCAAAACCTATGAATGGCATAAACCATTGCATTCTGCCCAAATACCTGCCTAAATGTGTTTCTACCTCGTAGCCGTGCATATCATTGTAACCTAAACGCCATTCCGAACTCAGGTTCCACCTCGTGTTTTGCAGCATTGCCGTTCCGTCATTTCCATTGGTGGCAAAGTCATTTTGCGCCATGAAATGTGGCATGTTGCTTTCCCGCTGTAAGGTTCTATAGGCTTTAGCCTTATCGGGTAAGTTGGGATTTTGGTAATCGCCTACAGCAAACACCCTGTTCATGCCCGACATCATGTGATACAAAATATGACAGTGAAAAAACCAGTCGCCCTCCGTATTTGCTGCGAACTCAAGGGTGTCTGTTTCCATCGGCATAATATCAATGATATTTTTAAGCGGTGAATGCTCTCCTTTACCGTTTAGCACCCTGAAATCAAATCCGTGCAGGTGCATGGGATGGCGCATCATGGAGTTGTTGTAAATCGTAATGCGCAGTATTTCACCTTTCTTGACAGGAATTTTATCCGTTTCAGAAAGTACCCTGTTGTCCATGCTCCAAACATAGCGGTTCATATTCCCGGTAAGGGTGAATTTTATGTTTTTTACAGGTGCATCTTTAGGTAGTGATGTGTTGTAGGGAGATTTGAGCATGGAATAATTTAAAGTAACAATATCTCCCAAAGCATTCGCATTATAACGGTTGGGGTCATTATCCATATTCATTCCGCCATGCTTACTATGGTCAGCCTTTTTTCCTGCTTCTCCTGTAATTTCGGGGTACATGACCACATTCATATCCATTTGGTTCAGGCTCATCTTCATACCCATATCGTCCAGGTCGCCGTTCATCTTCATCATATCGTTCATCATCTTCATCCCTTCAAAGTATTTCAGTCTCGGCAGCGGTGAAATAAGCTGCTTTACCCCATTACCGATAAAATAGCTTGCCGATTGTGTCCTGTCTTCGGTTGTCGCTAAAAATTCGTACGCCAAACCATCATCAGGAATAGTGACCACTATATCGTATGTTTCGGATACGGCAATAATTAACCTGTCCACCTCAACTGGCTCCACGTCGTTACCATCGTTTGCCACTACGGTAATTTTACCACCGGCGTAACGCAGCCAGAAATAAGAAGATGCACCGCCATTGGAGATACGAAGACGGACTTTATCCCCAGCCTTCAATGTTTTTCCATCCACCGACTTTAACTCCGGCGAATTGTTGCCATTCATAAGGATCTTATCATAATACACATCACTTACGTCCATTGCCAGCATCCGTTTCCACTCATTCTTTACTTTCACGCCTAATTTTCCTTCTCTGATAGCTTCAACGTATGACTGCGTTGCATTCTTTTTAATGGCAGCCCAATCATTGGCGTTGTGCAACATCCGGTTAATGTTGTTAGGGTTATAATTTGTCCATTCGCTCAGGACAATGGGTAAGGTGGGCAAATCGTCGATTCCTTTTCTAAAGGTCTTATCGTCTGCACGCTTGTTCATTATAAAACTGCCGTACATTCCGATTTGTTCCTGCAATCCTGAGTGCGAATGATACCAGTGTGTACCGTGCTGGATAATTGGGAAACGGTAGGTATAGGTAGTACCGGGCTTAATCGGCTGTTGCGTAAGATAGGGTACACCATCTTCTTTATTGGGCAGGAATACGCCATGCCAGTGTAATGATGTACTTTCCTTTAACAGGTTGTGTACTACAATTTCTGCAGTGTCTCCCTCGGTAAATGTAAGCGTGGGCATGGGTATTTGCCCGTTTACCGCAATCGCTCTCTTTTGCTTTCCTGCATAGTTTACCAGGGTATCTTTTACATACAGCTCGTAATGCACTACCTTCTGTGCAAACAGGGTTTGCGTGCAAAGCAGTATCAGTACTGTTTGCAGTATTTTTATGGGTATGTCTTTATATCTATTCATTATTTGAAAATTTTATTTAATGCTGTCTTCCATTGTGCCAAACCAATTAACCAAAACCTGCTTATCCTGCTGTGATAATACTGCGTTGCGATGAATCAACGTATATGACGACAACGGCATTTCCCCGTCCTTGACCTGACCCGCCATTGCCCTGAACTTATTTCGCTGCTTGCGGGCTGAATACTCGCCAAAGGTGCTAAAGTTGAGTTCCTCTTTGCCTTTTTTGATATGCCGTGCCATATACCATGCCCCGGGCTGGATACGGCTATACCACGGATAGCGGGTATTGTTGCTATGACAGTCATAGCAGGATTGGGTAAGGATGGCCTTTACGTTTTGGGGTACGTTGTAAACCCTTTCAATATGAGAGGAGGTTACTTCATCCGACTGGTTTCTTAACGGCTGAAAAAACTGTATGCCGATTAAGATAACAGCCAACCCCAATATGATTTTCTTTTTTAAGGACATAATATTGTGGCTTCATTTAAAATGTGACTACTGTTTTTTAGAATAATTGTCGTAATTATCCTTACTCTCAAAGTAGGATACTTCGCCGTTGTTCCCCGTAACGGCAATCACCGCTACAGCTTTATCCACTTGCTTGTGGGAATACGGGTCCGTTGCCACCCGAACGCTGGCATCTTTTGGAATGCGCTCTTTGCACATTTCACAGCATCCGTAGTATGTTTTACCTTGAAATTTTACGTCAAACTGCTTTTTGCCCATATAGGCATCGTTGACCATGCAGACTTCATCTGAGGGGACCAATTCGCCTTTTTGGATATTATGTTCGTGGCCTGTTGCAACTGCCTCCGGGTGATGGTGTGTTGCTTCCGCCTTATCAGACCCTGCCTGCCCGCAAGCGGTGCATAGCAGGGTTAACAGGGAAAGCAAGCCGATTAATACTTTGCTCATGTTGAAATTATTTTTTGAATTTTATCATCATCCTATTTATCATTCTCAAACTCTTTTAGTTTGCGCTTCATCAGTTCAATTTCTTCTGCCTGAGTTTTAAGTATGTTTTTTTGCAACTGTATCAGTTCCGGGTCGGTCAGGTGTGCCTTTTCAGACATCAATATGGCTGCTGCGTGATGGGGTATCATACCCTTAGCAAACTGCTTGTCCCCGACATTGAGTTGTTCCCTGATACCAAACCATGAAAAAATGCCAACGGCGACTGAAATTATTGCTATCAACCAGTTCATCTTTCTGTTGGGGTACATCATTTTCATGATCAATAATTCTATAAGCAACATTGCCGAGGTCATCAGCAAGGTCATATACAAATTGTTGATATTGAGTAGAAGGTTCTGCCACCCGTCTATCATGGCGTACATGATAAAATACATAACTCCGAACATTGCGACAGCCATCACCGCAAAGTGTTTGTACATGCCAGAAGCATGTTTTGAATTGTGCACACCATGCGCTGAAGCATGGTGTGCATTGTGACTGTTTTCCATATTTTCCATATAACTGATTTTTATTTGCTGTTAATTGTTTGCTGCACCTTACCGCAGGTCAGCATTTTCGAGCCATAATAAGGGTTTTTGATTTCCTTGTTTTCACTGAACCAAACCGCTCCCTTATTGTCGTTGAACATCGGGCAATGATCCTGATACAATGTTTGTGATGTACCAAACAAATCAATCAGGTCTTTCAAGTCTTCGCTAAGCGAGGATAAATGTTCGCGTTGGTGGTGGATGTTACCAACATTTTCCCCGATATGCTCCGCATGTTCTTTTGCATCATCCGCTATGTCCATGTATTGTTTATGCTTATCGGCAGGAATGGCTTTCATGTCTACCTGGTTCAAAGCAGCTAAGAGTTTTTTACCTGCTCCGGCAGCAGCTTTGTCATCGTCTGAAACGAGAGCATTCTTTAATGACAGGTAGCCGGTAATGATGGGCGCAATGGAAAATCCTTTGGCTGCGGCATTTACTGATTCGCCTGGCTGTTTACCGTTTGATGTATCGATAGCGGCAGGGGCGGTTAAGGTATCATTTGATTGGGAAGTCGCCTGCCCGCCAGAAACGGCGGTGGTATCCGTTCCAGACTGGTTTTTGTTTGAAGACTCAGTACAGGATACTGCTACAAATGCTATAATAACTGCGAAGATTGATAATGCGAAATTTTTCATTTTATTAATTTTTAAATTGAATAAGTATTTTAAGTTAGGGTTACCACCGTACCATGCAGTACCGGCAACCGGTAAGAGTTATTGTTAGCGGTATAGATGATAGCATCTATGCCACCTTTCTTTTAAATTTTTATCACGAGGCCATTGGGCTTTTTACCAACGTTAAGCGTCTTTGTTACGGCATGTGATGATACGTTGATTACTGAAACCGTATTACTTTCCTGGTTGGTGACATAAGCGGTATTCCCGTCCTGTGTGAATACAATGGCGTGCGCCCCTGCACCGGTATTAAATACACCCGCGTGCATCCACATACTCATGGCATTGTCCCAAGTCCAGTAATGAACTTTCCCATTCATAGGGTCAGTTACCCATAGTTCATTTTTTGACGCGTTATGAGCGGCAAATCCGGGCATAAAACCTAAACTAACAGTTTCGCTTACCGTATTGGTCGCTACATCAATCACTGAAATGGTCTGTGAAGCCTCATTGTCCACATACATTTTGCCGTTACCTGCAGGCCAGGCTCCGACAGGATCATCGCCTACGGTCAGGGTAGCTACCACCGTTTTTGCAGAAGGACTGATCACTGAAACTGTACCACTGCCACCGTTGCACACGTAGGCTTTTGTGCCATCCATGCTAAAGGTTACTTCCGCCGGATCTTCACCTACAGAGATTGTATTTTTGACAGCATAGGTGGTGGCATCGTAAACCAACACCTTTCCATCCATCGCCATTTGCGTTGTCCATATTTCTGTACCGTCCGGTGAATAAACGGCATTGTGGTTCATTGCCGGTGTTTCAATATCCTTTAAAATGGTTCCTTTCTTTGCATCCAGAATCAGGATACGCCCTTTCATACCTGCCATGCCGCCAGTATGGCCGGCACTCAAATCCATACCTGGTACGCCGATGGTTAAATGATCTTGATGGTTATAAATGTGATGCGGCCACATAATCATATTACCACCGGAGTTCATGATGTCAAAGGTTTCGCTCACGGTATTATCGCTTAGCTTGATAATTGAAACGGTGGCGCTTTCACCATTGACCACGTATGCTGCGGGGTAATCAATATTTTTGTCCATTGGCATATCTCCCTTGTCATCTTTGTTACAAGAGGACAAAGTGGTAAAGGAAACGGCAGCGATTGCTACTAAAAATGCTATGTTTTTCATTTTAGATTTAAATTTTTGATTTTTAAGAAACTTGCGTTAATGGCCACTACAATGGTGCTTACGCTCATCAGCACAGCACCCATAGCGGGACTTAAAATAAATTTTGGATAGAGGACACCTGCTGCAAGTGGAATTGCCACAACGTTGTAACCCACCGCCCATATCAGGTTCTGCACCATTTTTTTGTAGGTGAGTTTACCGAAGTCAATCAGCTTAACTACATCCCTGGGATCACTGTCCACCAATATGATGTCCGCTGTTTCGGCAGCCACATCCGTACCGGAACCGACGGCAATACCCACGTCTGCCTGCGCCAGTGCAGGCGCATCATTGACACCATCACCTGTCATGGCAACCACTTCACCTTTATCCTGGAACTCTTTTACCTTTTCCTGCTTGTTATGGGGCAGCACATTTGCCAGATAACCGTCCATTCCTAATTTTCCGGCCACCGCAGCAGCAATCCTGTCATTGTCCCCGGTGAGCAAAAAGGACTTAATACCCATTTTTTTGAGTTCATCAATTGCCTGTCCGGAACCCTCCCGGATGCTGTCTGCCAAAGTGATGATGCCGATTACCTGATTTTCGATGAGAACGAAGTTGACCGTTTCGGCTTCCTGGTTGATTTCTGCTGGAATTTCCGGTAAGGAAAGGCGGTTTTCTTTGAAATAATTTGGCCCCGCAGCTACTACATTTTTCCCTTTGACAACACCTTTAACACCGATGCCCTGCATATAGCTGAAGTTTTCAGACTTCCATAAGGCAAGGCCCTTTTCTTTTAATATAGCCATGATGCCTTTTGCGATATGGTGCTCCGAATTTTGCTGTACTGCGGCAGCATACTGGATCACTTCATCTGCCTTATACTCGTCCGTTAACGGGATCACCTTTTCCACTGCATGGGAACCTTTGGTGAGCGTTCCGGTTTTATCAAAAATGATGGTAGATAGCTTCCGGGTTGTTTCAAATGCCGTCCGGTTGCGAATGAGCAGACCATTAGTCGCCGAAAGTGTGGTGGAAATGGCGACTACCAACGGGATAGCCACACCCAATGCGTGCGGGCAGGCGGTTACCATGACCGTAACCATCCTTTCAAGGGCAAAGGCAGTATCACCACTGCTGGCAAACCAATAAACGAATGTGCCTATGCCAACGGCAATGGCAATAAAGGTGAGCCATTTGGCTACCTTGTCAGCAAGGTTCTGCGTATTGGACTTAGTGGCCTGTGCCTCCTGTACCAGGTTAATCACCCGGTTCAGGTAGCTGTCTTTTCCTACTGCTGTTACCTTTACCTTCAACGCACCGTCGCCATTGATAGATCCTGCGATCACCTTACTGTTCGTTTCCTTTTTTACGGGAACACTTTCCCCGGTAAGCATACTTTCGTTGATGTAAGAAACGCCCTCCAGTACCAAGCCGTCGGCCGGAATTTTTTCCCCCGGTTTTATGATGACCGTTTCATTGCTTTGCAGCTCTTCGAGCTTTATTTTTACGGCTTCTCCGTTTCGTTCAACGGTGACATCGTTTGGCAGTAAGGCCACCAGTGATTGTAATGCCCGGGAAGCAGCCATCTGGGAACGCATTTCCAGCCAATGCCCCAAAAGCATGATGTCGATAAGGGTTGCCAGTTCCCAAAAGAAATCCATGCCCTGCAGGCCAAACACAACGGCCACCGAATAGATGTAGGCTACGGATATGGCGATGGCAACAAGTGTCATCATCCCTATGGCTTTTGCTTTCATCTCGCCCATCATTCCCTTCAGGAAGGGTAAGCCTCCATAGAGATAAATTGTGGTTCCGAGTGCCAGCAATACATATTTATCGCCGGTGAAAGCAAGGCTGAAACCCAACCATTGCTGTATCATATGTGATAACAGCAGGATAGGAACTGTAATGACCAGGCTTACCCAAAAGCGCTTCAGGAAATCCCCGGTATGGTGCCCTGCATGCTTATTAAAGCCCTCTTTTTCATGATCATGAGAAGAATGCTCAGCATGCCCATGTCCTGATGTATGCTTATGAGAAGCTGTTGTACTGCCAACTGGCACCAATGTCATACCGCAGAGCGGGCATTTGCCCGGTTCGTCTTTTAGCACCTGCGGATGCATCGGACAAGTGTATTTATTCATAACAAGGGGGGTTAAAATTTATGTGCATTTAATTTTTTTGCCATCTCATGGGTCATCACACCGGCATAAGTACCATAGGCATCAACAAGTACCCCTTTGTTCTTACCGTCATTGGACGATATCGCGTACACAACTGCATTGTTATCAGGACTGCTGTCGAGGCTTTCAAACCTATGTGTTTCCGTTACCGTAAAATCCTCCGGTTTTAGCTTCAGGCTCCTTGATGCACAGTACAGGCAGTCCGGTAAAAGACTAAAGTCCATACTGTACCCACGTTGTCTCAGTTCTTTGAGCGCCTGCACCATGTCATCGTACTGTACCATAGCGTTCAGATCTGTTATTTGATGGTTTCTACCGTGCTGCCGCAGCTAAGCATTTGTGAGCCATAGAATGGATTTTTTATTCCATTCTCCTTACTCAGCCAATTGGCTCCCTTGCCTCCATTATACATAGGGCAATGCTGGTAGTAAACGGGAACGTCCTGCTTGGAAACTTTCGCCAGTTCGTAGATATTACCTGAAAGTGCTGCCAAGCCATTTCTTTGTTTGGCTACATCTTTTGATGCTGAAATACTCGCTGCATTGGCCGCTAAGTCTTTCATTACTTTCATCCAGGCAGTATGTTCCTGTGCCGACAGCTTATTCATATCTACCGCTTTGATGGCTGCTGCCAATTCTGTGGCTTTGGCGGACGCGGTGGCAGCGTCGGTCTTTACCAGGGCATCTTTCACTGAAAAGTAGCTGTCAAATATCGGTTTTAGTGGTGACTGATCCTGGGGGTCCGTCATTTTAGCTGAGGCATCCATTTTACTGTGATCATGATTGCCGTGCTCTGTTTTCATGCCGGTCATATCCATACCCGCCATATCCTTACCCGCCTCTTTATTTTTGGCAACCGTCTTCAAGGGTCTATCGTACTGGCAGCAGCCAGCCAGTTTTGCATATACGTCATCGGGTGCGCGGAACTTCTCATTGTCATACCCGGCTAAAGCAATACGCTTCAGTATTTCATCCTGGTTTGTTCTGTCGCTGTCGTAAGTGAGTGTAGCCACTTTGGTATCTTTATTCCAATCCACGCTGGCTACCTTCTTTACATTACCTGCTTTTTCGATGGTGGTTTTACACATTTCACAATTACCGTAGATCTTTACGGTTTCCGTTTTCGCATTCTTGATCTGTGCAAAACCGTTAATTGATGATAGTAATACAGCGATTACCATCACCATTTTCGATAATGATTTCATAATAATTACTTTTTTAGAAACGAGGTATTAGCACCCCTTTCCTGGTTAAAGTTTTGAATAAATGATAAAAATAGGGGAAGTTCAAAAGCAGAAAGTTGCTTTTGAAAGGGCACACCTATGGCTATCAGGCCATAGGTTTAGCTTATTTTAGGCGGTAGCCAAATGGAGTAATAGCCCGAAGAATAATAGGCTTCTTTGAAACCGAATTTTTGCTTTTTAACTGCTGCAAAAGGATATTTTGCTTTTAAGTCGATGGGAGTTGGTATGGTTAAAGAGGTTACGGAAGCGCCGCACCTGCAAGAGTTATGTTTACAATTGCCCCCGCAGCCTTTGCCATGCTTGCATTTGTTACAGGATTTATCTTTACAACCTGCCTGGTGTTCTGCTTTGGCGGACTTTTTCTTGGAACAGGCAGCCTTCTCAGCCGTTGTTGCATTTTTGGGACAGGCATAACTTATATTGGGCATCAGAAAGAAACCCAAACACAACAGTGTTAAAATGCCTATATGTATCCTCAAATTTTTCAACGCCACAAAGTTACAAAGAAGATTCGTTTTTTTTACCGTTTTACATCTTTTTGTTATACAAACCAAAAAAATTACTTACCCTGCTGATTGTCTTTCTTTAATACGGAAAAAATGCCCTTACCTGAAAACCTAATATTTTGACAATCAGTGGTAGAATGGGCATTTTCCCCTTTTTATGCTTAGGCATTCAACGGCTCTATTTTGAAGCCTGCCTTTTGTACCGTCGATATCACTTCCTGCTCTGTAATGCCCTCTGACTTCACAGTAAGTACTTTGTCCTTATTGGCTGTGTCCACTTCCCAATGGCAGATGCCCTCTGCATTATCCAGGTGAGGCTTTACTGATGCAATACATCCGCCACAATTGATGTTTGTCTTGAATTGAAATTCTTTATTTTCCATTGCTTAAAAATTTTATAGTTATCTGATACTGCAAATTTCTATAAAATGCTGCATGGCAGTATTACGTAATTTCGGGTTTAATTTATAAGATTTACGGATTACTTTTCCCCTCTTAACCGCAAGCTATAGCGTTCTATTGCTACGCCTGGATTCATTAGAGGTTTTTTTACGTGGTTAACGGATATATTCCGTTACCGGAAAGCTGATTACATGGTAAAGAAATGCCTAAAGCAGGGTTTGCTTAATAGAGACTACCGTTTGCCTGAAAACCTTATGGCTTACGGGATCTTGGCAAGCTTAGAAGAAATGAAGGTATCTGCTAACATCCGTGGCGATGTTAATGCCTTTGTCTTTTGAGTACTTACATGCTGTCTCAATCCGGTGTTGTTATTATGCACCTTGATAAAGGTTTCCTTTTTAGTGACAGTGTTTTTATCAATAATGTAGCTATCAACGTTTGTTTGATTTTATCCAATTGCTTAACTCTTGAATTTCTTTTGTCTGGTCCTCAATCATCATCTGTGCCATTGATTTTAATTGCGCGTTATTGCCAAACATAATGTAGGCTTCTGCGTCTTCAATGGCACTGTTGTGATGTAGAATCAACAGCGTAGCATAGTCATTGTCAAGATCACCGGTTATAAGCTGAACGTCTGCCATCTGATCCATTTTCTTCATATGGGCCATGTGCTCGGCTGAATGGGCCGGTACAGCGTTGTTTACTGACTGTGTGGTTAAGAAATCTTTCAATTCCTGTATTTCCAGGGTTTGAGCACTAATTACCTTTTGGGAAAACCGTTTTAAAGAATCATTCTGTCCTTCCTGGCTTTGAACGGTACTCATGTTTATTGCTCCTTCATGGTGCATAATCATCATTTTTGCGAAGTCGATCTCGGGATCGTCGGTCATAGGCATAGCTTCCATCCGGCTCATCATGGCGTGTAAACTATCCATCATGCGGTTTTCGTCATGGCTTTGCAGGCGCAGTTCATCACTATTTTTGTTGCAGGCAGCAAGAATGAATATTATCAATGCGGCAATGGGCATAATTTTTTTCATATCATAGATTTTAGTAAAGAGGGTAAAAACTGTGCCATTAGCCAGCTTAACGCTCTCTTTAGTTTAATTACGTCTCCTGCGTTGATAATGGGCAAACAAGTCCCTGCCTTTTTAAAAGTTGGACCCAAATATCCCCAATGCCAGTAGATTTATATGCACATTGTATGTTTTTATGGACGGTATAATACGCGTTTTATCCTTACCTATTTTTCCATTTCAGTAGCAGGCTATTGCTGACTACACTTACGCTGCTGAGTGCCATTGCCGCCCCTGCAATCATGGGGTTAAGCAGGAAGCCATTCACAGGATAAAGGATACCTGCGGCTATCGGAATGCCAATTACATTGTAAATAAACGCCCAAAACAGGTTTTGTTTGATAGTGGCTACTGTCTGTTTTGACAAACGTATTGCCTGTGGTATCTTGGTAAGGTCTGAGGAGATGATGGTCATCTTGGCAACATCCATTGCTATATCGCTGCCTTTGCCCATTGCGATACTTACATCGGCTGTTGCCAAAGCGGTGCTGTCATTAATGCCATCGCCTACCATCGCCACTGTTTTACCCTGCTGTTGCAGTTCTTTTACAAAATCGGCTTTGTGCTGTGGCAATACCTCGGCCTTGTAATGCCTGATGCCTGTCTGCTCTGCAATGGATTTTGCGGTAGCTTCATTATCCCCGGTCAGCATATACAGGTCAATGCCCATATCCTGCATTTCTTTGATGGCCTGTACTGATGTGTCTTTAATCTTATCGGCTATGGCAATGACAGCAAGAGCTTGTTTGCTGTTTGCAAACCAGATAACGGTTTTGGACTGTTTGCCCCATTCTTCGGCTTTGTCTTGTAATTCGCCAGCAATGACAATCTTGTTTTCTGCCAACAGCTTTTTATTACCTACAAAATAGGTTTCGCCGTTGTGATTGGCTTTTGCCCCTTTACCCGTAATACTGTCGAACAGGGATAAAGAGGTAGCCCGTACCCCTTCAAAGTGTTTTGCCACTGCTTCTGCCAATGGATGCTCCGATTGCTTTTCAATGCTCAACAGCACATTTTGGGAAGCATCGTCATTATTCAGCCATTGGATGCCGGTCACCTGTGGTTTTCCTTCGGTAATAGTTCCCGTTTTATCCAGTACGATGGCATTTATTTTCTTGGCCAGTTCGAGGCTTTCCGCATCTTTAATGAGGATACCCTTTTCTGCTCCTTTGCCAACACCTACCATGATAGCCGTAGGCGTGGCCAGTCCCAATGCACAGGGGCAGGCAATGACGAGTACGGTGACGGCTGCCAGTAATCCCTGTACGATCCCGTTATCGCCACCCAGCACCAGCCATAGCAAAAAGGTCAGGATGGCAATACCCATGACAACCGGAACAAAAATACCTGCAATTTTATCTACCAATTTTTGAACAGGCGCTTTGCTTCCCTGTGCATCCTGCACCATTTTGATGATGTGGGCAAGCATCGTCTCTTTACCTACTTTCACTGCTTTAAACTGGAAGCTGCCTTTTTGGTTGATCGTTCCTGCAAACACTTTTTCGTTTTCATTTTTAAGTACCGGGACCGGCTCGCCGCTTAACATGCTTTCATCCACATACGAACTGCCGGATGTTACCATACCGTCTACAGCGATTTTTTCACCGGGCTTTACCCGTATCACATCACCCGCGTTTACCTCTTCAATGGCGGTCTGCTTTTCTGACCCGTCGGCCTGGATTACCATTACGGTTTTAGGTTGTAAACCCATCAGTTTTTTAATGGCCGATGATGTATTTCCTTTGGCCTTTTCTTCCAGCAATTTCCCTAACAGGATAAATGCTATGATTACGGCCGCGGCTTCAAAATATACGTGCGCATGCAATCCTCTCTGATGCCAAAAGTCAGCAAACAGCATATTGAATACGCTGAAGATATAGGCGATCCCCGTACTTAACGCCACGAGCGTGTCCATATTGGCGGAACGGTGTCTGGCCTGCTTCCAGGCATTGATAAAGAAATCCCTGCCCAGCCATGCCACAACAGGCGTAGCGAATGCCCACATGATCTGGTTGGCATAAGGTATATCCATGAAGAACATCCCGATCACTACAACGGGTAAAGACAGGATGATTGCCCATACGGTTTTAGTCTTCAGCTTGCTGAAGTTTTGGGCGTGGATCGCTTCCAATGTTTCCTGCTGCCTGGTTTCATCTTCAATCAATAAATCGTAACCTACGGATTGTACCGCTTTTTGCAACTTTGAAGCGCTGGTCATATTCGGGAGATATTCTACGGTAAGATTCCCGGTTGCAAAGTTGACAGATGCACTGACCACGCCGGGTTGGTATTTTACGATACTTTCAGCGCTTCCGGCACAGGATGCACAGGTCATGCCCAGGACAGGAAAAGCGCCTTTAGCAGTGGTAATGTTATACCCGAGATCCTTTACTGCCTTCACCGCTTCGGGTATTGCCTCATGGTCATTTACCGTTATGGCGGCCCTGCGGTTGTTCAGCTCTACTTTATGGGTGGTGATCCCCTTGACTTGTGCCAGCCCCTTGTCAACGATGGATGCGCAATGGTCACTCTCTACGTTTTCCAAAGGCAGATAGATGATTTCTTTATTATTATCTGTCGCCATATTTTGCTGCTTTATTGAATAATGCAAATTTGACCATAATGCCAGTGGCTACTATTACGAAATTTTGGAATTGATTTATAAAATTTCAGGGAACAGGGTTAACCTGTGCCAGGGATACTGTTCGCTGCTATTCCGTTTCATGTTGCCAAAGCAAAAACAGGCTGATCCGCACGGGAAACAGCCTGTTTGTTTTACCTTCTTCACTGGTTACCAGTTAAAGTTCAGTGGCACGTTTATTTTGAAACCAAAATTCCTGCCCATAGCAAATACACCCTGCCTGCCGGTAACATTGTTGACCGCCAGATATTTGAAACGGCTCAAATGGTTCTGATAGGCGATGTCGCCAAGATTGTTCCCGGTTACACTCAGGGTAAAAAGGGTTCTGCCTTTGCTCACAAAATCAGCAGTTACATTGACCCCAACCAGCCAATAGCTGGGTGTGGCCGTTTCTGTGTTGTATCCGGTAAAGGCATTGTTCTGTGCAAAATTGTAATCGCTTTCAATGCCTACGTGGAGATTACGGACCACATTGCCCTTGTGCAAAAAGTCTCCCCCAAGCGATGTGATCAGGCGTGCGGCAGGCACGAAGGGGATATTATCCGAACCGTCCAGCGCCTGCGCAAATTTACCCCGTGTATAAGAGAAGGTATTTTTAAAATGCAGCCAATCCAGGGGATGCGGGTGGATGTCCAGGCTTAATTCCGCCCCGTACAGGCTTGCTGTCTGCTGGGCGAACCGATACAGGTTCAACTCGTCGCCGCTTTCAGGATCGGTTATCGTAGAGTCGCCACCGGTGCTGTTGGGTACACGCTCGTAAAAAATAAAATTGTTGATGCGGTTGTAGAAAACACTGGCATCGAGTGCTACGTGTTCTGTGGTCAACTCCATGCCTGCATCTCCTTGCAGGCTCACTTCTGATTTGAGGCTATTGTCGCCGATCTCATACCGGTTGGTGCCTTCATGTGCCCCATTGCTTGCCAGTTCCGCGAAATTGGGAGCGCGAAATCCACGGGCGATGTTGGCTTTTAAAGCGAGGTTTTTAGATACCTCATAGCTGAGACCGGCACTGCCCGAAATATTGGAAAAATTTCGTGTGAAGGATGAGAACTTCTCCGTACCACCCACTTCCATGCTTTTACCGTCATCATGTCTGGTATCATAACGAATGCCACCGCTTACAGTTAATTTGTTTTTGGTGTATTGGGTGAAAACAAATCCGCCAATGTCAAACAGGTTATAATCGGGTATTAATACTTCGGCTGCCTTGTTCTGGTTGGTCTGGTACATGCCGTTTACGCCGATTGTTGTCTTGAAATTCTTTGTTTGAGGCAAATGCCAGCTTAACGCATAATTGACCGTTTGCAAATTAAACCATAGGCCGGGGGTGGACGGGGCATCTATATCTCCAAACTCCTGCCGTTGGTTATGCTGATAACCCAGTACCAGGTCAACACTATGGCTGCCCATCCTGAATTTATTAGTCGAAGCGATCTTGAAGTGACGGATACGCTGGTAGGGAATTTCCATACTTATCCTTTTGAAGTCATTATCGTCTGCAATGCCTTCATTGCCACCCGGCAGCACTTTTACAAACTGGCCGGTGGCGCTGTCACGGTCGCCTTCCGTCATGCCGATATGCTGGTCGAAATTACTTACCGTCAAACGGCTGTATCCCCAATTGCCACTGTATCCTGCCATGCCGCCAAAGTTCTTGTTATAGAATTTTGAATTGAAGACATAGCCATCATACTTGTTCCTGTAGTCTTGTGCACCTTTATAAGTACCAAAGGCATTCCAGCTAAAGCCATTTTTTGTTCCGCCTATGGTGCCGTAAAAGCCACGTAACGCATCCAGCGATCTGTCCATAAAGTCTGTTATAATGCCACCTGGCGCTATGGTTTTGATACCGATATTAAAAGCAGCCAGCTCAAAGGACATACTTTCACTCCATCCCTCCAGTGCCCATTTCGTGGCATGATACAGGGAGCTTAGCGGAAATGTATAAATGCCGCCGATGGATGTGGTCGTAATGAAAAGCCCTGCCTTTCTCTGGCGGAAATAGGGTATAAATGCCTGCGTTACACGTATCGCTCCCAAAAGATTTGTATCGATCTGCCGAACGATCTTGTCATCGCTGAGTGCTTCCAAAGCACCGCTGAGGGCATAGCCTGCATTGTTAAAAACCACGTCCACATCACCCAAAGCAAGGGCCTTATCCACTGTTGAGCTGATCTGAGCCACATCTGTTATGTCGAGTGGTAATACGGATACGTTGTCAAGTTTCGTCAGCTCAGTTTCTTTTTCCGGGTTGCGCATGGTTGCGATAACCTTCCAGCCTTTTGACTGAAACAACCTGGCATTGGCTTTTCCTAATCCTGCGGATGCTCCTGTGATGAAAATTGTCTTTTGCATAATGTACTGTTTAAGTTTTACTCTGCAAAATTGCCATCAAATCAGGACTTGCATGTATCCAAACTGCTTTTAGTTGTATCCAAATCGTTTGACATGTAAATTTTTGATTTAACCGGCCCGGCAGGATGGTTAAAGCGCTTTACCAATAAACCACAGTGACACAAGGGTACAGGGATTATTCAGGAACTGACTTTAAGCGTACCATACCCGATCCGGTGGTTTGCGTTTATCTTCCCTGATTTGTTTACAATGATTGGGTGTAGAGCAGGCTTACCTGGTTGCCACGTTTCTTGCAATTTTTTCCATGATCAGGTGGCTGTCGCCAAATTTGCAGAGGGCGTCGCAATGTTGGCGCAAATCGGAAAAAAGAATATACTTGATCATTACCTTGTTCTGTTTTATGGCCGGCCGTGACAATTGCCCCACCACGTCCTTTTCTCTTTTATCAGGTACGATCAGATAAAAGACTTCGTCATCATCGGCGATCGTGTAACTCAAATCTGTAAGCCGTAAGATACCCGAATAGATGCTGGTACTTTTTTCCACCTCAAAGGCCGCAATGACATTATTGGTTGCTTTTTGAAACCATAATACATCAATCAGTTTTACGGTATTCAATGTTTCCCGGTCTAAATCAATCTCCGGAAATGCGTGCAAACAAATAAACGAAAAATTGTTGCCGCAATGTGATTTGGAGCGGTCATTGGAAGCCGCAATGACATCATACCCCAAAGCGTGACCAATTTTTAGTAAGTGATACTGCATTTCTGTATGCAGATCCTCTTCCTCTTTTTCATGTTCTACTTCTTCTCGCCTTTTTTCAATCAGCTTTTCCAATTTCTTTCTCTCTGGTTCTGATAAATATTCATCTGTACCCAATATGATTTTTTGGGTGCCTATTTCAAAAAGCAATCCTGCAATCGCTCCCAAATCCAGCGAAAGTTCCGAGCGGTATTGCTTATTGGTATCGATCAACACTTCCCGCAGCGCCAGATACTCGCTCCAACTTCCTAATTTCTTCCTGTCTTTGAACAGATAATTGAATCCATTCAGGATAGCTGTATTAAAGGGTGGTACAATGGTGGGATGCAGAAAATAAAGAATGTTCGACACGGCAGGCCCCAGTCCTTTTATCTTGTAGCTGTCCAGCCGGATAATTTCTTTAATGATTTGCGCCTCTGCTTTTGCATTCAGGCAATTTTCAAGGAACTGGCCAAAGTGCTGCTTATTTGTTTCATTTTCGTAAATGTCGGGGATTCTCAGCTTGGGTTTCCAATAGAAGGGGTGCGCAGCTCCCTCAAACACCTGCTTTTGTTCGGTGATACAGGTGAGCACAAATTCGAGAGAAGATCCTTTAAAATCATTTCCGAATTTCTTGTTTTTAATATCATCCACTATCTGCTGTACGCCTCTGCGGATGGAGCGGAATGCTTTCAAACGTTCTTCGTTATTAGTAAACCAGGTATTATAAACTGATTCCCTGTCAGCTTTATACTGTTGGATGATTGAATGAAGATGGCTATTCATCTTTGATGGCTTTAATGAGTTTTACGGTACCGAACAGGGCATTAAAATAGCGTGTTTCTTCCACATTTTTACATCCAGCTTTTTAGATATAGCCAGGTAACAGATCCTGCAAAACAATCCTTTGATTGGCGGTGGAGATAGGAGAAAAACAAGGGAAGAAACACCAGTCCATCTTTTGCTTTTGTCATTTGCGGAAGGCCGCTACTTCGTAACACCAATTTGGTTTAGCCTATAAAATTAGACTTTATCCAACGGTTTCCGCTTTTCTTCCCTGATTTGTCTGAAATGGCTTGGCGTAAGACCGGTAACTTTTTTGAATTGGTTACTCAGATAGGCAACACTGGAGTAATGCATACGCAAAGCAATTTCACTTAATGAAAGCTCGTCGTACACCAGTAATTCTTTAACCTTCTCAATTTTTTGAGCGATAAAGTATTTTTCAATAGTGATACCTTCCACTTCCGAAAACAGATTGGACAGGTAATTGTAATCATGATGCAACGCTTTGCTTAATAAATCGGATAAATTGGTTTTTTCATCATGGTCGCTATGATGTACCATGTTTATGATCACCGTTTTTATTTTTTCAATGATGCGTCCCTTCTTACTGTCTATAGGTTCAAACCCCAGGTCAAGCAAAGCTTGATCAAGCTGCTCCTTTTGATCGGCCGTAAGTTCCTTTTCAAGGGTCACTTCTCCCAACGTGATTTTTTGGGCATTTATGCCAATTTTCTTTAACTCACCGGCTACGACCAGTACACAGCGGTCGCAAACCATGTTCTTGATAAATAAGGTAACCATACTAAAGGGTTCATTTACAGACATTGAATTTGTTACGATTATCCTTGCCAAAGTTACGAAAGGAAAATCTTGTTTACGGAAGCAGCCATTAGTGCTGTTACATCCAGTGCATTGGAGGCATGCGCAATAGTATTACAGGTAATAATGCTGTCTACTCCGGCATTTTGGAGTTCCTGGTAAGCGTTACCGGCAAAAACGGCATGTACACCAATACAGACCGGCGGCTTCATTCCTGCTTTTTTCAGGTGATTCACCGTTTCTATCATGGTACGTGCAGTGGAAATGATATCATCCACCAATACCGGGGTGTGATCCTTGTATTTTTCAACCTGCGGAACGGTTACATTTACTTCCGTATCCCCCTTTCTTACTTTTTCCAGCACTATGTAAGGAGCATTGGCATCTTTAGCGACCTGCGAAACCCATTGCTCGCTTTCACTATCAGGCCCTATCAACAGGGGATTGCCGATATGATCGCGGATATAATCCGAAATAAGAGTTGATGCGTGCAGTACCATGCAGGGAACCGAATAAATTTCGGCCATTGAAGATCTCCGGTGTAAATGCGGATCAATTGTAAAAAGTCTTTCTGCAAAACCAGAAATCAGTTTGGCAAAATATGCTGAGGTTATTCCCTCCCCTGGATGGAAGACCTTATCCTGCCGCATGTAGGCAAGATACGGGGCTACAATACAGGTGCATTTTGCGCCCAGCGATTTTAGCGTATGAGAAAGAAAATATAATGGCAGCAATTTGCCATCAGGGTGATCAAGCGTACAGACCAAGATCACCTCCCTGCCACTTACGTCGGTCAATACGCGGACGTATGTTTCGCCGTCAGGGAAATTGCGTATGGTGGTTTCCCCGGTATCAGCTTCTAAAGCTGTAGCAAGTTGCTGTGCAAACGTTTCGTTTCCCGGTAGGGCAAATACTATGGGTTTCATTGACTCAATAGTTTTAAAAAAATAAAGATCATTTTCTATAACAGTATGCTGTGCTGGTCAACAGTTCAGGTTAACCGCTGTGTTACTGAGCGCCCCAACCGCCATCAACGGTCATAGCGTTGCCGGTCACAAAGGAAGCGGCATCAGCACACAGCCAGATAGCGGCCTCGGCCACTTCTTCCGGCTGTCCCATTCTGCCTATCGGTTCCATGCTTTCAAACTGCTTCACGGTTTCCTGATCCGCTCCGGTAAAACGGTCGATCATCGGGGTTTGAATAACTCCCGGACAAACTGCATTTACCCGGATACCTGATTTGGCATATTCCAGCGCAGCAGTCCTGGTCAGACCGAGTACGCCGTGTTTACTTGCCACGTAAGCGGGAGATCCGGGGAATCCGCCCAGCCCAGCGATGGAAGCATTGTTCACGATAGCGCCTTTTCCCTGCTTCAGCATTTCCTGTATCTCATATTTCATGCAAAGCCAGACACCTTTCAGGTTGATCCCGATGGTTTTTTCCCAGTTCTCTTCCGTGCATTCATGGGTGATGGCAGTAACCCCTTCAATACCGGCATTGTTGAAAGCGTAATCCAGGCGGCCAAAGGCTTTAATTGTTGTAGCCACCATTTCCCTGACCTCTTCGGTGCTGGATACGTCGCATTTTACAAACAGGGCTTCACCTCCTAAAGCCTGAATAAGATGGAGTGTTTCAGTATCTTCCACCCAGTCGGCAATAACTACTTTGGCTCCCCGTTTGGCAAAACCTATGGCGGCTGACCTGCCAATGCCAAAGCTTCCCCCGGTCACTATGGCTACTTTATCTTTAAATGTTGTTTCCATTGTTTTGATTTTTTTATTCGATAGTAATGATGTTATCCGTTTTCAAATAAGTAAGGGCGTACTCCAGTTCTCCTTTTGTATGGGCGTACAGGGTAAACAGCGTGTCGCCCACGCTCACCTTTTTGCCGAGGGGCGCATTGAACAGGATGCCGGCTGAGGCCGACTGCGGCGCTCCTGCCAGCTTCGCTACCCGCGCCAGTTTACGATTGTCTATTGCGGTAACAACGCCCTCCTTGTCCGCGCAGACTTCAAAATGGTAGGGTGCAAATGCAGGTTCCCTGAAACCGCCCTGACTTTGACAAATGGCCTGGAATTTTGCCCAGGCGCTTCCGGTTTCAAGAATGCTTCTGGCCATATTGTTACCGGTTCCGGGTGCATATTTGCCTGATAATTCCAGGAGCGCACCTGCAAGCGTAATAGCCCTTTCCTTCAAATCCGTTGGAGCCGTTTTCTCGTTGCGCAAAACAGCCAGCACATCCATTGCCTCCAATGCAGGACCAATACCTCTTCCTACCGGCTGTTGTCCATCGGTGATAATGACCTGTAATTGCAGGCCAATGGCCTGTGCCACCGATTCAAAATCATGTTGCAGTTGGAGGGCGATTTCATGCGTGCGTACTTTGGCTGTTTTACCTACCGGGAGATCTATGACTACATGCGTGGCACCGGCTGCCGATTTTTTTGACAGTACGGAGGCAATCATCTGCCCCTGGCTGTCTACGTCCAGCGATTTCTCCACTGAAATCAATATGTCATCTGCGGGGCTTAGTTTTACAGCACCGCCCCACACAATACAGCCATTTTCTTTTTCAACGACTTTTTTGATCTCATCCATATCCAGATCAACCGGTGCTATCACTTCCATCGTGTCGGCAGTTCCTGCGGGGGAAGTAATGGCCCTTGATGAGGTTTTTGGAATCGTCAGCCCGGCTGCGGCAACAATGCTGACAACAATAGGTGTGGTACGGTTACCGGGCAGTCCGCCCACGCAGTGCTTGTCCAGTACCACGGATTTTTCCCAGGAGATGCTTTGTCCTGCATTGATCATGGCCTTTGTAAGCCCGATGATCTCAGGTACTGAAAGGTTATCGTCAGAACAGGCTGAAATAAATGCAGCCAGTTCAATGTTAGAATATTTCCCTGCAACGATATCCTTCATGATCTCATTGAACTGTTGCTCCGTCAGTTGATCGTGATACATTTTCGCCCGTACATAGCTCAGGGAATTGATGTTCTCCAGGTGGGAGAACGTGAGGCAGTCCCCATCAACAACGTCCAGCCTTTTCATGGCTTCCATTGACAATGCCGCTTCATCCACGGCAAGCAGATCTGAGTGAACCACGTTGAGGGTTGCTACAATGGTTTTTTCATGGTGGTGTATCACTATGCGGGTGAGTGCTGTAAAGCCCTCTGATTGGCATATGTGGCAATCAGCACGCATGTAGACAATGTTCTCCCGGTACGTATCAATACCGATAGATTTAACCCTTAACGTGTTGTAGGAATGATGATGTTCCATTTATTCATTGATTGTTATGGTGTCATTTAATGCGGGTATTTCGCACGCCCATCCGTAAACCTCTTTCACTTTGTCACTCAGCGCCTTTGCAGATGTCGGCTCTCCATGTACGATAAATATCTTTTGAGGCTGTTGCTTCAGCTCTTGCAGCCACTCAATGAGTTCCTGCTGATCAGCATGGCCGGATAAGCCTTCGATGTTTTCTATGGCTGCGCGGACCGCGAAATATTTGCCATACAACTTAATTTCGTTTGCACCCTCCAGTAAAGCGCGGCCCCGTGTTCCCTCTGCCTGGTAGCCCACCAGCAGTACTGTGGCATTCGTATCGCCCAGGTACTTTGCAAAGTAGCTCAATACCCGTCCGCCGGTTGCCATACCACTTCCTGCGATCACAATTTTCGGCTGCTTGCTGTTTATCAGTGCATTTGTTTCTTCCAGCGTTGTTATACGCCGGATCGTATCGCACATTTGCGAACATTCATCGACAGACAGCTTATGCCAGGTGCCATTTTTGTGAAATACCTCCAGTACATTTTTGCCCATCGGGCTATCCATGTAAATCGGTATATCGGGCAATCTTCCTTTTTGTTTTAACTGCCAGAACAGGTACATCAGCAACTGTGTGCGCTCAACAGCAAAACTTGGTATGACGATGGTGCCTTTTTTTAATGCAGCCCGAATGATAATGCGTTCTAAAATATCCATTGCCGGTTCCTTCGGGTGGAGCCGGTCACCATAGGTCGATTCGATAAACAGGATATCCGCCTTCTCAGGTTTTTCCGGTGGAAAAAGCAGCGGATCTTGTTTGCGGCCGATATCGCCTGAAAACACAATCGTTTTCTCCCCGATCCGCAGCTCGATAAAGGTTGCTCCCAGGATATGTCCATTATACCTGAACCTGTAACTAATCTGCTCGCCAAACGGCACCCACTGGTTCAATGGCGCGGTCTGAAAAAGCGGCAGTGTATGGTCCACATCCTGCAGCCCGTAAAGCGGAACAGCGGGGCTATGCTTAGTGTATTTATGCTTATTAGCCCGCAAGGCGTCCTCTTCCTGGATTTTTGCGCTGTCCTTTAAAATAATTTCCGCGATCTGGAGTGTAGGGGCCGTAGCGATGATCTTACCTGAAAAGCCTTCCTTTACGAGACGCTGGAGGAAACCGGTATGATCTAAATGCCCATGCGTCAGTAAAACGATATCAATGTCTTTAGCAGGAAAAGAGAGCGGTTGCCAGTTAAGCAGCCGGAGTTCCTTTAGTCCCTGGAACATGCCGCAATCCACCAGGATGTTTTTGCCATAAGCGGAAACAAGGTGCCTGGAGCCGGTTACTGTTTGCGCAGCACCTAAAAATTGTATTTTTAAACCTGATTTTTCCATATCTGTTGTATTAGTATCTATATGATTTTTCAAGCGCTTGACACAGTGCAGCGCATTCTTCCAATACCTTTTGCAACCTGGGTGGTCTTACGCCGATGCTTTCCAAAATACCCTCACCATGATGCAGGGCCTTACATAAAACAATCTTCCTGTTGAGCAGCGCTTGCTTTTCCTTTCCGGTGAGCGTGGTAAGACTTGTTACGGGATGGAGTCCAGACAGGTTGATCCAGTCTTTTATGCCGTTATTTTTAGGATAATCCCAACTGACCAGGTTCATGTTCACACACCTGCCATACTGTGCGGCATCGTCTGAGAAACGGGTGTTGGTAACCACCCAGCCCTGATGGATCTTCTTGTCATGCCCGTCGATCTGTTTCCATTGGCGCTCCACATCCAGGAACCGGGATTGTATGTACAGGGGAATCTTGACATCGCATATATAACCCTGTTGATTATGAAACTTGCACTCGATCATAAAGTGCTGGTCATCCTTTTCAGCTATAACATCTATTTCGTGCTTCACACAATGCCCCTGTATGGTTACGCCAACTTCAGTTTTATACCCTTTGTATGTCAGTAATTCTGCTACGAACTGCTCAAAGGGGAAACCCGAAGGGCCTAATTCCATCAGGGCACGCTTCAGTTTATACCTTGCAGCCATTGGACGCGACCTGTCTTTCAATAACCGGAAAGCTTTCCTGTAGATTTCCTTAGTAGATATATTATCTACCAGCCTGTTCACTATTTCATTGGCAATATCCTCAGCCTGCTGGCTGCTGGCTCCTGAGCGGAGCAGCGACTGTTTCAATTTGTTCTTATTGAAGGGCACCCTGATACCGGATGCCTTTGTAACATTTATATTTCTGTTGTTATCCCGCATGTGCTATTGAGTTTTTGCTGTTGTCTTTAAGGTTGCTTACAACTTGTTATCCGTTCACAGCTCATATAATCCAGCGGCTTCTTTTTAAAGCCTGGTTGATAATGAGTGAAAGAAAGGAGAACACAATGACGATTGACCAATCCTGCCATCCGTAAATTGAAACTTCAAGGACTTTTCTCAACGGAACAAGGAAGTAAGAGAGCAACGCTATAACTATACATCCCAGCACTGCATACCATACATACCTGTTGCGGAACACTTCTGATTTATAAAATGCAACGCCCTTTTCAAATGACATATTAAAGACGTGGAGTATCTGCGAAAAAATAAGGGTATAGAAAAGCATATTGTTACACAGCTCACCGTTCCATCCTTCCTGCTTGTGCAGCCACTCGTGACTGGTAAGTACCGCGCCGATGGTGGTAATGGAGATTACCGTAGAATAGGCAAAAATGGCTGTCCATCTTTTTTTATCAATGATCAGTGTACCGGCCGAATAAGGTTTTCGCTGCATGATATGCGCAGGCGCTTCGGTGACACCGAGGGCAAGCGCTGGCAATACATCTGTTACAAGATTGATGAAAAGTATCTGGAGCGGAAAAAGCTGAAAATGCAAATTCAGAATGGATGCAGTGGCAATGATCAGCAGTTCACTGAGATTACAGGACAGCAGGTAGATCACAAATTTCCTGATATTATCGAAAATTACCCGCCCCTGTTTGATGGCCAGGACGATGGATGAGAAGGCATCATCTTTCAGGACCATATCTGCTACTTCCTGCGCCACCTGCGTACCCCTTTGTCCCATAGCGATACCGATATCTGCCTTCTTCAGGGCTGGAGCGTCATTAACGCCGTCGCCGGTCATCCCTACTACCATTTTATTTGCCTGGAACAGGGTCACCAGGTCCAGCTTGTGTTCCGGAGATACACGCGCAAATACAGGGGATTGCAGCCACTTTTGCTTGTCCTCCGACGTCAGTTGATCGTAGGGCTTCATGCTGTTTCCGTGAACTACCTCATCGCTTTCTTCTGCCAGCCCCAATTGCATGGCAATGTTCTTAGCGGTGGCCGGGTGGTCTCCGGTGATCATCACCACTTTTATGCCTGCTGATCTGCATTCCTGAATGGCCGCACGTACCTCTGGGCGGGGCGGATCTAAAAAGCCGACCACGCCTACCAATGTAAGATGATGCAAGAAATCTTCTTCTTCCGCATCAGCGCTTCTAAAAGCAAAAGCCAGCATTCTTAACCCGGATTGGGCGTGCTTTTCGGCATTGGATAGCCATGTTGTTTTTCTTTCTTCAGTCAGTGGAATAACATCACTTCCTTCCAGTACGGATGAACAGCAGGATAATAGTTCTTCCACTGCTCCTTTTGCGGCTACATAATAGTCACTGTCTTTGTGGTGAAGGGTAGCCATGACCTTCGTATCGGAAGAAAAAGGCACTTCATTTATTTTTGAAAAAGTTCGTTGGTATTCATCCGGTTTAACGGGTGAACAATAGACCATTTTGAGTAGTCCCACTTCCAGCGGGTCACCCGATTCTTTGGCCGAGGTAGCATCATACTGATACGTTGCGGTGTTACACAGGGCGGCAATCTGGTGCAAATGCGCATAAGCCGGATAATGGGGCAACTGATCATTATCCTTAAAGCGTATCACACAGCCTGCAACGTCCACTTCTATGCGGGAGCTGCCCTCCTTAAATTCAATGAAGGCCGCTTCAATTTTGTTCTGTGTAAGTGTCCCGGTTTTATCGGTGCAGATCACGTTGGTACCACCCAGGGTTTCCACCGATGACAGCTTCTTTACGATGACCTGGTGCCTGGCCATCCGTAACATGCCGAATGCCAGCGCTAACGTGGAAACGATGGGCAGCCCTTCAGGAATTGCGGCAACGGCAAGGGCAATGGAGGTTTCCAGCATCTGTACAAAATCCTTCCCGTTTAATATCCCGGCAGTAAATATGGCAACCAAAAGCCCCACGGTGATCCATAGCAGGTTCTTACTGAGCTTCTGTATTTTCTTTTCAAGCGGTGTAGCCGATTGCTGCGCCTGTTGCACCATGCGGGCAACGGTTCCCAATTCGGTGGCCATGCCGGTGCGCACCACAACGGCAAAACCATTTCCTTTTGTTACAAAAGTGCCTTTGTACAGCATATTGTCCCGTTCGGCCAGGGGAACTGTTTCCAACAATTGGCCGGTCTGTTTTTCCACCGGCAAGGACTCGCCGGTAAGTGCGGATTCATCCGATTGTAATTGAGCCGAACTGATCAGCCTGGCATCTGCTGTAACCATGTCTCCGCCTTCCACAAATAAAATATCACCCGGTACCAGCTCCTCGGAAGATATTGCACCAAGCGTCCCATCTCGCAGCACGCGGGCCGGTACGGTGGTTAGTTTTTTCAAGGCTTCCATTGAGCGTTCCGCCTGAAACTCCATCAAAAACCCGATGACGGCATTGATCACAATCACGGCGATGATGGCAATCCCATCGAGCCATTCCTGGAAGAAAAACGACAGCCCTGCAGCAATGGCCAATAACAGCACAAACGGGCTGATAAACTGGTTGACCAGGATCATGAGCGGGCTTACTTTTTTCCCCGATTCAATCCTGTTGTACCCCGCAATGGAAAGCCTGCGTTCGGCTTCCGCCGCAGTAAGCCCGGCTTCCTGCGTGGTATCCAGTTCATTCAGGATGGTTGAGCGGTCAACTGACCAGGGTTTGCTCACCTTATTAAATTCTTGTAGTAACATATCTTATTTATTAAGTCAAAGCAGTATTACTGACGTGCTCGGTTTTAGTCACTGTTTACAAATTATCCGCACCTGTCTGTCTCCGTTTTCTTTGGCAATGAAGTCCAGGGCTGGCGCAATACTTTCCTTCTGTTGTTGGCGATTTGGAGACGCTGTTACATCTTCATTCCCTCCATGCCGGTGCCCTTCTTCAGCACCAATGCGCTGTTTAACAGGTAAGCGCCACTGGTTACCACCAGTTCGCCCTCCTTGAGGCCACCGGTCACCTCCACTTCCTTTTTATTCTGAATGCCTAATTGAATGACCCGGTTTTCATACATCCCATCGCCTTTTTTCACCCATGCCGTTACCATGTTGCCGACCAGGATGGAAGACTTGGGAATGACCATCGTATATTTTTGATTCCGTTTAATATTGACGTATGCCATCATACCCGGCTTTAGCGAAGCGCTTTTGTTACCGATCAGAAATCTTACAAGGCTGATCTTTTGATCTGGTTCCACGGAAGGATTATCGAACACCGGTGTAACGGAAAATACCTGGTTGGGATAGGCATCAAAATCCGCAGTAATGATGGGCTGTTCCGTTAACCACCTGAGTTCACCGGTGTACATCTGGGCTTCAATCCATAATTGTGACAGGTCTGCCAACCGGAAAAGCGGGGTTCCGATCTCCACATACTGACCCTCGCTTACAGAAAGGTCAACCAGCGTGCCCCCGATAGGGCTATGGATGGTAATCAAAGGGGAGGCTTCGCCGCTTTGTTCGATCTGTGTGATTTGCTCCCTCGATAATCCCCACAACAGTAATTTTTTTCTCGCCGCTTCCACCAGTTGCGCCATTACCTGCTTCATATCGGCGAGTTGCACCTCCTGCCGCAGTACATTGAGCAGTTCATTTTCATCAGACAATAACTCTTCACTATAGATGGCATATAAGGGCATGCCCTTGCTGATGTTTTCCTGCGGATTGCGGACAAATAATTTTTCGAGCCTTCCCCTGATGCGTGATGTGATAACACTTACGTTACGTTCGTCAATGCTGGTAGTGCCTACCAGCGTGGTATATTCCGAAATAGCCTGCCTCTTTACCGTGTCCACCGTAATGTTGGCATACTGTTCGTCCCGTTTTGAAAGCGTCACCATCTCCATTTTTTCTGGTGCCGGTGCGTCCGCGCCATGTTGGCTATGTTCCGGCTTTTGTGCATCCCCATCCTTTCCGGTGCATGAAGCAATGGAAACAATGAGCGGTAGCGCAGTAATGATCATCCATATTTTCTTGTTCATACCTACAGCATTAATATTTGATAATTGTCTCCCCGTCTGCGAGGTAAGCAGCATCCCTGGCTATCCATTCTCCTTTTTGCAGTCCTTGCAGTATTTCGACGCGTTCGTTATCCCGGTGACCGATCCGTACCACCCTTGACTGGAAGATGTTGCTTCCGTCCTTTGTGACACCGGCCCGCACCCACACAATGGCTACCTTTCCAAGATAATAGACACTGCCTGCCGGAACCGTAAGGGAACTGGCAGTTACGGATGCCGTGGCTGTGATCAGGGAATTTTGTTTAAGTATCCCCGAGGTATTGGGTAAATACACCCTTGCCTGGCTGAATTTTTGCCCGCCCTGATACACCAGCTCCAGGAATTGAACATTGGTTGTAAAGCTCTTTTCCGGCATCAGTTCGCTGGTAATGGACAGCGGTTGGCCTTTGCGGATATATTTTTCATTCTCTTTGGTAAATGCCACTATGCCCCATGCTTCCCTGAAATCATTGATCCAAAAAAGGGTTTGGTCTTTACTCACGTACATCCCTTCACGAATGCTATTATCGCTTAACCGCGTAGCCGGACTTACCGCCGACGAACCAGTACTGCCGGCCATTCCACCACCCATTCCTGCGTCATTACCTGCGCCCCCGGCCATAGCTGACGGTGCCGATGGATCAAAAAGCACAAATCCTTCAAAAGGGCTGTAAATGGCTATGGTATAAGGCGCTTCCCCTGATTTTTCAATCTGTTTTACCTGGCTGGAGGTAAGCCCGAGCAATAAGAGCTTTTGCCTGGCCCTGCCCGCGAGAATACTGTCGCCGGAAGACTTTTGCAGGTAAAGCAATTCTTCGATATAAGTGCTTATGTCGGGGCTGTAGAGTTCCAGTATCTTTTCGCCTTTGCGCACATACTGGTAATTGTATTTTACATACAGCCTTTCAATCCTGCCGCCAACGCGAACGGGTACTTTCCGGTTGCGCCTGTAGTCAAAGTCAATATACCCGTTACCGTGAACCGTAAAGCTCGCCGGTTGGTCAAGCGGTTCTATTGCCTGTTGGGTAGAGATCACGGTTCGGTTGGTGGGCAGGGTATTCCAGTACGTTTCATCCGCTATCGTATCAGTGGACGCCTGTTCACCGGGCATATCCATACCAGCCATACTGCCATGCGCAGCATGGGCGTTGCTGCTATCCTTTACCCCGCTCATTTTCATGCCGCTGCTGTCCTTCATAGTGGCATGATCTGCGCCGCCGGAATGCGCACCATGATCTGCGCTGCGATTGTTGCAGGCAAGCAACACAAGAGCAAACCCGATGCATATAAAATATACCCGGCTTTTGTGCCCGCTGAAGCTGGTATGTTGATTATGATTACACATGCTATTTTATTTCCCGTTGATATTCGTATTCAGATTGTATCGTAAACACCTGTCCCAATTTATCGGTACGTTCAAGTTCCTTCATGAGCAGCATGTTCCATGCATCCAGCAGTACAAAGAAGTTACCTGTGTTCTGGCGATAGGCCAAAAGGTTACTTTCCAGGTTCTTTTTGTAGGAAGGCACTACATTTTTATCATAGTTATCCAACTGCCTGGTCTCATAGAGCAGCATGGTGATCTTTTCCCTTACCATTTGTGTGGCCATAAGCTGCATGGTTGATTTTTCTTTCCGCATGGCATCAATCTCAAACTCCATAGACCGTACATCGGACTTGTACATCTTCGATGACCAGGGCACAATGGGAATGGTCATCATTCCCATGATGGAGAACTGGTTGGGCATGCCGAACATCTGCCCGTGTGATATTTGCACACCGAAGTCGGGCCGGGAGCCGGTAGCGGCCCATTTCTGGTTGAATTTCATAGAACGGATGCGGCTCTCCATAGAAAGAATATCGTTTCTCAAAAGTGCTGAGGTATCGTTGACCATCAGGTAATCTGCCCGGTAGTCAACAGGCAGCAAGAGCGTGTCAATGGCAAACGGGGCATTCACGTCACGGCTCATCAGGGTATTAAGGCCGATATTGCTTTCCGCGATCTGCGCCAGGCTCATCGTTTCCATGTTTTCCAGTTCGCTCAGCGCGGCTTCCCCCTTGAATATTGCCGGCAGGTCAGACTGGTTATAGGTGTATTTATCCTTTGCTGTTTGGATCAGTATCTTCAACAGGTCGCGGTATTGTTGAATGGTCTTTAGTTTGTTTTCGGCAATAAACCGCCGGTAGTAATAAAGCCTTGCGGCAAAATGCAGGGTGTTTCGCTGCCACTCAGCGTCATTGCGCTGTACATTTTCCAGGGAACCGAGGTAATCTTTTTTTGCATTTAATTTGGCAGCGTTGGGAATCATCTGTTGCACGGACACCATCATACCCGCCTGGTTATCGGGCATCATTTCCTTTATCAGGGACAGCCGGTAAGGGAACCGGTCAAAGGCCAGTGACACGGTGGGCGGCATCCATGCTTTTGCACCGTCAACCAGCGAACGAATGGAAGCTATTTTAGCGTCGTAATACTGAAGCTGGGGATAGGATTTGTCTATAGCGGTAAAAACTTCCTGCATGCTCAGCTTCACGCTGTCTTGTGCCGCAACATTTACAGAAGCGATCAGCAGCAGGAAGATTGTATATAGCTTATTACTTTTCATGAATCCGGGTTTTAGTCTTTGATTTCAAGCACCACCAGTTTGCCATGCTTTTTCAGTTCCCATTCTTTTAAAAGATTATAGATTACCGGCAGTACAATAAGGACAAACAGCGTGGAGGTGATCAGGCCGAATACAAAGGGAATCGCAATTGGCTTCATCACATCACTACCGGTTCCTGTAGCGGTCATTACGGGTATCAGGCCAAGTATATTAGCTAAAACGGTCATGAGCAGTGGCCGCACCCGTTGGGTAGCACCCAGCAGGAAAGTTTCTTTCAGATCATCATCGCTGATGTTTTCAGGGCCGTTCCCTTTAGCTGTTACAAGCTTTTTGATGGAGTCATTCAGATAGGCGATCATCAGTACGCCCGTTTCCACGGCAACACCGAACAATGCTATAAAACCCACTGCTACAGCCACCGAGAAATTGACATTATAGTAGTACAGGGAATATACACCGCCCATCAGCGCCACCGGCACGCTGATAAACACAATAGCCACTGCCTTGAATGAATTAAAGGTGACGTAAAGAATGAAGGCGATGATCAGCATCACAATCGGTATGATTACCTTTAACCGCTGCTCTGCTCTTACCTGGTTCTCATACTGGCCGCTCCAGTCTATATAGTAACCCTGGGGAAGTTGTTTGAAGGTTTCTTCTATCCTTTTTTTGGCATCGTTTACCACGCTGCCCATATCCCTTCCCCGCACATTGAAAAGCACTGTGCCCCTGAGCATGGCGTTTTCAGAATTGATCATCGGAGGCCCTTCCGATACTTTTACATCCGCAACGGAAGAAAGTGGTAATACCCCGTACTTCATCGTTTGGATGGGAATGCGTTTGATCTCGTCAATATCATTGCGGTATTCCTGCGCCAGTCTCAGGTTTACACTGAACCTTTCCCGGCCTTCAACGGTGGTGGTGAGGATCATGCCGCCCAACGCACTTTCAATAACCATGTTCACGTCGTCAATATTCAATCCATACCGGGCAGCATCCTTTCTCCTGATCTTAATATCAAGATATTTGCCTCCGGTGAGTTGCTCAACATACAGATCTTCCAAACCCTCAATTCCTTTGAGGGACGCTTCTACCTTACGGCTTATGTTATAAATGCTGTCAAGGTTACTTCCATAGATTTTAACGCCCACATCTGTCCGGATACCGGTGGATAACATATTGATGCGATTGATGATCGGTTGTGTCCAGCCGACAACAACACCGGGTATCTGCACTTTTTCATTCATTTCCTTGATCAGTTTCTCTTTGGTCATCCCACTGCGCCATTGACTTTTTGGCTTCAGCACGATGATCGTCTCGATCATGCTGATGGGCGCATTGTCTGTGGCAGTATAGGCGCGTCCGGCTTTACCAAGTACATTATCCACTTCCGGGAAGTCTTTGATGATCTTGTCCTGTAACTGGGTGATGCGTTTAGCCTCTGAATTGGATACATCCGGTAAGGTTACGGGCATTAATAACAAAGAGCCTTCATCCAGCGGTGGCATAAACTCTGTCCCCAGGTTCATAACCAGGGGCACGCTTCCTGCAATGAGTACGAAACACATGGCCAGCACTGTTTTGCGCCATTTCAAACACCATCTTGCCACCGGCTGATAAAGGAGAATAAAGAAATTGGATACGGGGTTTCTGCTTTCCGGCACTAAGCGGCATTTCATCAAAGTGCGCGTTAACATCGGCGCAACCGTTATGGCAAGAATGGCCGCACCGATCAGGGAAAACGTTTTGGTAAGCACCAGCGGTGCAAAGAGTTTCCGTTCCTGGCCGGTCAGGAAAAGAATGGGTGCAAAGGAGATGACCATGATCACCACAGAAAAAAATACCGAGCGGCCCACCGTCCGTGATGATTCTTCTATAATAGCCACTCTTTCCGCTTCAGGGATCTCCCTGGTGTGGCCTATTCGTTCTTTTACTTTCGTTTGTTTTTCGCTTGCCATACCTGGTTACTTGTTTTCTACGTTAAGAACTCTGTTGGTTAACATCCTGTAGGCATTCTCTGCCATGACAATACCGGGATCTACCACATCACCAATGGCAAGCGCAATACCGCCCAATGAGAGGATATTGGCTGTAACCCCGAATAATTTCATGAGGATAAATCCGATAAGTACCGACAGGAGAATGGAAACAATCGCGACCAGCCCGCTTTTGCCACTAAAGAGAAATAAGATGACAACGATACAAACAATCAGTATTTCCTGCCAAAGGGCCTCTTTGAGGGTATCTATTGCAGCCAATATGAGGTCGCTGCGGTCGTAGGCCGTTTTGAATTTGACACCGGCAGGCAATCCTTTTTCAATGTCTTTCATTTTGGCCTTTGCCCTTTCAATCACGTCCTTCGCGTTTTCCCCGAACCTGGCCACAACAATGCCTCCGACCACTTCTCCTTCGCCATTCTCATCAACGATCCCGAGCCTCAGATCGGGACTCATTTGCACTTCCGCAATATCACTCAGTGTAATCGGTATGGATTTGTAGGTGCCGATAGGGATTTCCTTGATGTCGTCGAGGCTGGTAATATAGCCCTGACCCCGGATCAAATAGCCGGTTGAGTTCATCTCATACAAGCTGCCCCCGACATCTTTATTATTGGCGGAGACGGCACGGGTTACATCCATGAGTGAAACCCCATAGTACACCAGCTTATGCGGATCTATTGTAACCTGGTAGCCTTTCTGGAAGCCGCCAAAGGAAGCCACTTCGCTGACACCTTCCACATTCTGAAGCGCGAACTTTACGTACCAGTCTTGCAGCGCCCTGAGTTCCCCAAGATTATAACCCTTTCCATCGAGTGTGTACCAAAAAACATGACCCAGCCCGGTACCGTCCGGCCCCAAAGAAGGCGTAACCCCCTGTGGCAGGAATTTCTGCGCATAATTGAGCCTTTCCAAAACCCTGGTTCTTGCCCAATAAACATCCACGTCATCCTTGAACACGACAAATATGAAACTCATCCCGAACATGGATGCTGCTCTGATGGACTTGATGCTGGGTATGCCTTGCAGGTTGGAGACTAACGGGTAGGTGATCTGGTCTTCCATGATCTTTGGATTTCGCCCCATGTATTCTGTATAAATGATCACCTGGTTTTCGGAAAGGTCGGGCAATGCATCTACCGGCGTCTCTTTTATGGAGTAGATGCCACCAACTACGATCATGATAATGCCGATCCAGACAAAGAACCGGTTCCGTATAGACCATGAAATTATTTTTTCTATCATGATATCACTGTTTTAGTAGTTGTCTTTTCATAACACTACGATGGTTGTGGTTTTAATCAAAGGGCTGCCGCCCGCAAAGAGGCAGCCCCTGAATAATCAGAGATGGTTTTTCAACACCCAGTTTACTTTATACATTTTGTGGAAATTGTCATATGCGGTAAGTTCTCCGTCTTCTTTGAAGGTCTGATCCAAAGCGTCGTGGAAAGGATGGTTTTGCGGAAACGCTTTTTTCAGGTTTGTCTTTGTAAGCGGTTGCAGTACGTCGGAATCTCCCGTTGTAAAGAAATAGGTGATTGGATATTTGTCTGCCTGTTTGGGCGCATGTGCCTTGTGTTCGTATTTATACAGGACGACTTTCTCCCCGGCGTTCAGAACGGTATAGCCGTTCTTTTTAGTAGCGGTTGCAGCCGTTACTGAATTTTTCTGTGCTACTGAATTTTGTGAGAATGCCAGCAGGCTTCCTGCCAGCATAAAAAAGAAAAGGAACCTTTTCATTGTTTTTGATTTTAATTGTGAAATATTGATTAATGAACGAATTGAAATAACAAACGGCTGAGCTGCCTGCGGAAGCTTTGGCAGCATTCACCAAAGCAAACAGGACTGGAAAATCATTCATGCCAACCGAAGAATAGACATAAGTATATCTTCAGTCTGAATGTAACAGACCGGCAGCGCCGCACACAAGGGGGATCTCATCAACCTGCCTGAGCCGGGCGTGTTGGTTGATGATTTTGAACATCAAATCCGGAAAACCCGGTTTAAAACATACAGCCGGGGATGTAGCTGGTCGGGGGGATGATAGAAGGATGGTTTGGGACTGGCTGACCAGGAGAATAGTTGAAAATCGGAATGAGAGGCTGGTACCAATGCGATATCAACGTCAAATGTTTTGGACAGGTCGAAGGATACCTGCGTTGATTTTTGATGACCATCATCCAGATGCAGGTAAAAATCTTTGTCATGGCAGCAGTCCTTCATATCCTCGCTGCCACAGGCACATTTATTGGTATGGTTGTGCCCAAAAGAAACAGAGGCAACGGTATCGCCGCAATAGTGTATAGAGCCGCTGATACCTGATGATGCGATCAGGTAAACGAACATTAACGCTATGACGGCTATTGGTTTCATTGTTTATTTTACAACTATTTCAATTTCAGCAAAGTTAGTTTTAGGTGTTTTGAACTTTGTACGCATTATTTTGGATTTTGTATAAAATTTTGCACCTCTATTTTATCCAGATGAACACGCGCCGGAACCGGACTAAGCCGGTATTGTCCAGGTGTTTTTCCGGTAACTTTTTTAAACTGGGAGGACATGCTTTGTGACGAACTGTAACCCAAATCGTATGCGATATTGCTGATTGTTGTTTCGTCCTGTAAAAGCAGTTCCTTCACCCGTTCCACTTTTAACAGGATCAGGAACTTTTCCATTGTTATCTTTTCTGCCTCTGAAAAAATGCGGCTGATGTAGTAATAACTCATGCCGACTTTTTTTGCTACATAATCTGATAACCGCAATTTTGAGGTCTTGCCTATCATCTCATTCATATACTCAAAAATGGCTGTCTTTGCTTTGGCAACTACCTGCTCTGTATGTGAGTTCACCACGGTAAAGCCCCAGGTTGCCAGCTTTCGGTTTAAAGCCGCCAAATCCTTTTCTGTCAGTTTATTTTCAAGCGTTACTTCGCCGAGGGTCGTTTTCAGGGCCTTGTAATTTCCTTCACCAAGCAGTTGTTTCACCTTGTCAATACAACGTTCACAGCACATGCCTTTGATATATAACTGATTTTGTTTCATTCTTTATTACGCTTGCAATAGACTTCGCATTTTGAACGTCCTGTATTAAAAACCAGGTTGTATAAAATCTTGCATAAAGGTAAACCGTGAACAGCCGTTTAAAGAATGACCGTTATCACGGGAAAACCTGATTTCCGTCATGCGTGAAACCCCGCCTTTATTTCACTGTGCTAACCATGATGTTATGCTAACATTTCAAAGAAATCCGCTTAAAATTATATCTTTGCACAAAATATTCTTGAAGCGTTTTAGCTTTAAGTCCCGCACTGAAACTTAGGAACTTTCAAAGAGGCAATGGGACAATAAGTGAGAACGCTCATGCTACGGCGTGGGCGCACTTATCGTTGCCGGGTTTCCTAAGACCTCAGTGCGGTGAGTTTTCACTGCTGAATAAATTATCAGTCTATATTTTTATTGGAACGATTGCCGGAGCCCGGTTAGGTCACACACTGTTTTATGAATTTGGCTACTATAAGAATCATTTGCTGGAAATTATTTTACCATTCAGTATTAGAAACGGAAAATTTGAATTGACAGGATACCAGGGATTGGCAAGTCATGGCGCTGCCATTGGGATAATTATTGCAGTTATATGGTATTGCTGGAAATATAAACAATCATTTTTATGGATAATGGACAGGCTTGTAATTGTTGTAGCCCTCTCCGCTTTTTTTATCCGTATTGGTAATCTTTTTAATTCCGAAATTATTGGTAAGCCAACCAATGTTGCTTGGGCTTTTATTTTTGAAAGAGTTGATATGATTCCACGGCATCCTGCACAATTGTATGAGGCTATATCATACCTGATTATTTTTGGTATTCTCTGGTTCCTATATAAAAAGAAAATAGAAAAAGTACAGCAAGGTTTTGTTTTTGGAAGTTTTCTGATAATGCTGTTTTCTGTAAGATTTTTAGTTGAATTTGTAAAGGAAAACCAGGAGACTTTTGAAAATACTATGATAATAAATATGGGACAAATACTAAGTATTCCTTTTATTCTGATTGGTGTCATCCTAATGATCTCAAAATCAAAACAAAACGGCGATAAAGAAATACCTAGTCTGTAAGAAATCAATTATAAAAACTATCTTTCATTTCAAGACTTTTAGATAATATACTGAATCCAACTCATTAAAAATATTACTACACCAAACAAAAAAATATGAAACCGATTTACGTTTTAATTATAGCAGTTTTTGTTTTGTCCTGCAATAAAAATGAGTCCACGGAAACTATTCAGCAAGACGATCTTTCTGCTTCTGTTGCTATGACCGGGGAGTTATCCGATATGCGACAGTCAGTGAATAGCCTCATAACCGCTCCGAATCATACGCAGCGTCTTTATTGGGACAGCGTCTATCATCATCATGACTCCTTGTTCTGGCATCACCACAATGTCTATCATCATGGCACATACATTCATGATGACCATAGCCATCAATGGGTACCTTATAATCCAACTATTAATCACCATGGCCATCATCATCCCAAATATCCCGGGCACCTCAATGATTCACTTGTTACCATAACCAACAATCATCACCACGTTAACTGTGAACATCATCCGGGACATCATATTTGTCATCACCATACAATGGATTCTTTACATCATGTTCACAACTTACACCATCCATAATGTCAAATATGTTACTACAAAAAATGAATACTCTCCGGCTATTAAGCCTCTCAGTTGTTTTGTTGTTTATAAGCTGCAAAGAAGTGAATAAAGACAAGCCGGTTACTATTCTGCCAGATACGACATTTGAGAAAATAAAATTAGCAGACTTAAAAAGTAATTCTTTCAGTTTAAAAAAATATGCAGGGAAAACAATATTTCTCAATTTTTGGGCTACCTGGTGCAAGCCTTGTATTGCAGAAATGCCAACGATTGAAAAAGCACAGAATATTTTGAATAAGGAAAAAGTCGTTTTTTTAATCGCTTCCAACGAAGCAATAGAAGAAATTGATGCGTTCAAAAAAGCTCATAATTTTAATCTCACTTATTGCCAAATTCAAAACAGCGAAGAGTTAGGCCTCCAGGTTTTGCCAACAACTTATATATTTAATCCTGACGGTAGTCTTGTGTTTTCTGAATCGGGTTATCGCAAGTGGGACGAAAAGAGCAATATTGACATGATACTTAAAATTGTAAATAAAAATGAATAAGCTAGTAAGTACTTTATTATTTATCGTTGCGTTGTCTTCCTGCAAAAATTCACCAAAACAAACAGACAGTCAAAAAAATGAGTCGGCAGATATTGCTAACAGTAACTTAAAATATCTTTCATCACCTGCTGATTCAGGAAGCGCAGAACCGTATTTATTTACTGATAAAAATGGGGTGGTTTATTTATCCTGGGTAGAGAAAACAAAGGAGAAAAGTTTATTGAAATTTTCTGCTTTAAATATTGAGCAATGGTCTGAACCTATTGTGATAAGTTCAGGCGATAATTGGTTTGTGAATTGGGCGGATTATCCTCAATTGGCTACCGATGGAGGCAAAGCCATGGTTGCACATTTTTTAGAAAAAAGCGAAAAAGGCACTTATACCTACGATGTAAAAATAACTACATCTGTTGACCAGGGAAAGACATGGAGTGATCCAAACATTCTTCATGATGATGGAAAAAAAGCAGAGCATGGTTTTGTTTCAATAGTTCCATACGAAGACAATTATTTTATTTCATGGCTCGATGGAAGGAATGCTGCAATGGAAGGCGAAGGAAAACATGAAGAGGGGCATCATGGACAAATGACAATTCGTGGTGCCATAGTAGATAAGCAGGGAAAGAAATCCAGTGAGTGGGAATTGGATAACCGTGTATGTGACTGTTGCCAGACAAGTGCTGCCATCACTGCAAATGGGCCTGTTGTAGTTTATAGGGACAGGTCAGAAGCAGAAATAAGAGATATCTCTATTGTTCGGTTTGTAAACGGTCAGTGGACATTGCCGAAACCTGTTTTTTCCGACAAATGGAAAATTGAGGGATGCCCTGTCAATGGACCCAGAATTGCTGCACAGGATAATACTGTTGCCGTGGTATGGTTTTCATCTCCTGATAAAAAAACACAGGTGAATGTCGTTTTCTCTGCAGACGGGGGTGCTACGTTTAATGCGCCTGTTCGTATTGATGAAGGAAAAGGGATTGGCCGTGTTGACGTTGTTATGCTGGATGATAAAAGCGCAATGGTCAGTTGGATGGAAGGGGCCGTGATAAAAGCAGTGAAAGTTTACAAGGATGGTAAAAAAGAAGCTTCTATAACAATTGCTTCCTCAGCAGAATCGAGGTCAAGTGGATTTCCCCAGATGACAAAATCTGGTAACAATTTAGTTTTTGCATGGACGGATGATAAGGAAAAGACAATTAAAGTGGCGAATCTTGTCCTTTAGTGTACTTTGGCTTGCCTGTCGAAATACGTAAAAAACTCCTTGATTTACTGGTTTTTGCAACCATATTACCATTTTAACCTCCAATTTTATACGAATTTGCAACATATCCCGTTACTTTTGCAACAATGAAATTTTTATTCTCCTTTTTGGCTTTTTTCCTGCTCTACCTGTCATGCCTTCCGTGCAGCGACAGTACAGAGTGCAGTGCAAAAGCAGAAGTAAAAATTTCGGCTTCCACCAATCACCAGGAACATAATCATACTAAAGAGGCCTGTACACCTTTCTGCACCTGCTCTTGTTGTGCTGCATCTGCCTTTTATAATCCCTTGAACAAAACACAGGTTGTAAAAATATTTTTCAAATCAGAAAAGTATCCTCTGCATAACGAAAACCTTAATACAGAAGTTTCTTATTCCATCTGGCAGCCACCCAAATTAGCTGCTTAATTCTCCCATTCGCATCAGTGCATCAATCATGCACTGTCTATTACATTTTTATCATTTCGTTTACCATGTGGTTATGGCTAAAAACAAAAAGTCATCAACACGTAGAAAAACAGTTTACAGCAAAATAAAAGACCCTGTAAAGCCAAAGTGGATGCGGGTTATAAAAATAATTACAATGATACTGTTTGGTATTATTATGTTGATGGCTATTGCAGGAATTGCAATTAAATACTACCGATTGGTTTCTAAACACTAAAAATCATGTTTGAAAAAATCATCAAATTCTCTATAAAAAATAAAATGGCCATTGGAGCCATGACTGCCCTCTTAGTTATTTGGGGAGTTTATTCTTTAAGCAGGCTACCGATTGATGCTGTTCCTGATATAACGAATAACCAGGTTCAGGTGATAACGCTTGCTCCCACATTAGGTGCACAGGAGGTTGAGCAAATAATTACAGCTCCGATTGAACTATCAATGGCCAATGTTCCCGATGTAATTGAAAAAAGGTCCATTTCCCGATCTGGTATTTCTGTTATCACAATAGTATTCAAGGATAAGGTGGATGTTTACTGGGCAAGAGCACAGATAAATGAAAGATTGAAAGAAGCCGAAGCCAAAATTCCACAAGGTGTTGGAGAGCCTTCCTTAGCTCCCATCACAACAGGGCTTGGCGAAATTTATCAATATGTCCTGCATACCAAACCGGGTTATGAAAAGAAATACTCTGCTATGGATCTGCGAACCATGCAGGATTGGATCATTAAAACTCAATTAGCAGGCACACCAGGAGTTGCTGAAGTAAGCGGATGGGGTGGATATGTAAAGCAATATGAAATAGCTGTTGATAATGAGAAATTAAATTCTCTGAACCTAACCGTTGTAGACATATTTGAAGCACTGGAGAAAAACAATGAAAATACCGGCGGCTCTTACATTGAGCAACGCAATAATACATATTTTATCAGGGGCTTGGGTCAGATAAAAACGCTGACTGACATTGAAAAGATTGTTGTTAAAAATATCAACAATATACCCATCTTGATCAGAGATGTGGCTACAGTTCAATATGGAAATGCAACACGTTATGGTGCAGTCACCCGAAATGGTGAAGGGGAAGTAGTGGCGGGTATCACTTTGATGCTAAAAGGAGAGAATTTTAACCAGGTAATTAAAAATGTAAAAGAGCGAATGACTCAGGTTCAAAAATCACTGCCCGAAGGTGTGATCATTGAGCCATTCATAGACAGAACAGAATTAGTAGGAAGGGCCATCGGCACTGTAAGAAAGAATTTAATTGAAGGTGCGTTAATTGTAATATTTATTCTGGTATTGCTTTTAGGAAACCTGAGAGCGGGTCTTGTTGTTGCATCAGTAATTCCGCTGTCAATGCTTTTCGCTTTTTCATTAATGAAATTATTTGGAGTATCCGGAAACCTTATGAGTTTAGGTGCTATTGATTTTGGATTGATTGTAGACGGTGCAGTAATTATTGTTGAAAGTGTAGTTCACCGGATTTCTATGAGTAAGCATCATCACCAGGGAATTCCAAAATTATCCAAACAACAAATGGATGATGAAGTATTTGAAAGTTCAAGGCGTATGATGAATTCGGCTGCCTTTGGACAAATCATAATTCTAATTGTTTATTTACCCCTGCTATCTCTTATTGGAATTGAAGGCAAAATGTTTAAGCCTATGGCACAAACAGTCGCATTTGCCATACTTGGTGCATTTATCCTTTCACTGACCTATGTTCCCATGATGAGCTCATTATTTCTGAGCAGGAAGACAACACACAGACGGAACATATCAGACAGGATAATCGATTTTCTGAAACGCATCTATACCCCTATGCTTGCTTCGGTATTGAGATTTAAGAAGCTAACAATTACTATAGCTGTTTTACTTTTTGCCATATCAATTTGGATATTCAGCAAAATGGGAGGTGAATTTATTCCCAATCTCGAAGAAGGTGATTTAACTGTAGAAATAAGTATGGCGCAGGGGACATCTTTAACTCAAGTGGTAGAAACGTTTGGCAAGGCCGAAAAAATATTAAAGGAAAACTTTCCTGAAGTGAAACAGGTTGTTACAAGAATAGGAAGTTCTGAAATTCCAACCGACCCTATGCCAATAGAGAGAGGTGATATGATGGTAGCTATGAAACCGAAAGAAGAATGGAAAACCGCTAAGACGAAAGAAGAGATGATGGAGAAAATGGAAGAAGCATTATCTGTATTACCCGGTGTGAATATGGAAATAACACAGCCCATGCAAATGAGATTTAATGAGCTTATGACCGGAATAAGACAGGATGTAGCTATTAAAATTTATGGAGATGATCTGGACATATTAACCCAACATGCAAATAAAGTTGCCAAATTAATTGCACCAATAAAAGGAGTAGGCGAACCCTTTGTAGAAAAAGTGACGGGTTTACCCCAGGTAATAGTTGAATATAACCGTGATAAAATGGCGCAATATGGATTAAACATTAGTGATGTAAATATGATATTGAAAACAGCCTTTGCTGGTAATGTATCAGGAGTTGTATTTGAAGGTGAAAAGCGATTTGATATGGTCGTCAGGTTGCAAAGAAACTTGCGTGAAAATATTGTCAATATTGAGAACTTATATATTCCATTGCCTTCAGGAAGCAAAGTGCCTTTAGACCAGGTTGCAAAGGTTGAATTTAAAGATGCCCCCGCCCAGGTTTCAAGAGAAGATGGTAAAAGAAGGATTTATGTTGGCTTTAATGTTCGTGGACGGGATGTAGAGAGAACAGTTGCAGATATTCAACAAGTTCTTGATCAAAAATTAAAATTGCCAACCGGCTATTATATAACATACGGCGGGCAATTTCAAAATCTGAAGGAGGCTAAACAGCGATTGTCGGTTGCTGTGCCTGTCGCTATGTTTTTGATCCTTTTACTATTGTATATCACTTTCAGGTCTTTTTCACAAATGCTACTCATTTTTACCGCTGTTCCATTAGCAACCATAGGAGGCGTTTTCGCTTTATTGATTAGGGGCATGCCTTTCAGCATCTCTGCAGGTGTTGGTTTTATTGCGCTTTTTGGAGTTGCAGTATTAAATGGTATTGTATTGATTGGATATTTTAACCAGTTGAAACAAGAAGGTATGACGGATATATATCAGCGGGTAATAGAAGGAACAAGGGTACGACTTCGCCCTGTAATCATGACTGCCTCTGTAGCATCATTGGGCTTTTTACCGATGGCATTATCAACGGGTGCGGGAGCAGAAGTTCAAAAGCCTTTGGCGACGGTCGTTATCGGGGGCTTAATAACAGCTACCATTCTTACCTTATTTGTATTGCCAGCCTTGTACATCCTTTTTTCCGGTAAAATAAAATTCAAAAAGAAACGTATGAAAACTCCGCCACCGGCCTCCGCAATTATAATTTCGATATTATTTTGCATACTGCCTGCAACCATAATCAAAGCCCAAACAGTTCAAAAATCGTTGGATGAAACGATCAATATTGCTGTACAAAATAATTACCAGCTTAAATCTTCTTCCTTAAGTATTAGGCAAAATCAATTACTACAAAGAACAGCTTACGACATTGAGAAAACTAATTTCCTGGTGACGCAAGATCCTACAAGCGGCGGCAATATTGACAATAGCATTGGAGTTACTCAAACAATTTCCTTGCCTGGAAAATACAAAGCACAGAGTAATTTTTTACGTCAGCAAACGATTCTATCCGAAAAGTCGCTGGAGGTTGCAAAATATGAATTGATCAGAGATGTCAAGCTTGCTTATTATAATCTTATCTACGGAAAGGAAAAATTGAAATTGCTGAATTACCAGGATAGTTTGTATCGAAATTTTAATGACAGAGCACAGGTGCGTTATAATGCCGGTGAAACCTCGAACCTTGAAAGGCTTACAGCCGAAACACGATATCGTGAAATTCAATTGCAAAAGAGACAGGCAGAAATAGACATAACTATAAATCAACTGGCATTGCAAAGATTAGTGAATACCACTGATGCTATTGTGCCATTAGAGTCAGAATTTTACAAACTGGCCAAAGAGTTTTCAATTGATACTGCCGGTTTGTATAATCATCCCATAATTGATTATTATAAGCAACGAATTACTGTAGCAGAGGCCGAAATAAATGCAGAAAAGAAAAAATTGCTTCCGGATTTCAATGTTGGTTATTTCCATCAATTCGTTGTAAAGGGATTTGACCCGGCTAAACTTAACAGGGGCTACACGCCATCAACCCGTATTGCAGGTTTGCAATTAGGCGTTGCAGTTCCTATTTTTTCCAAATCTCAAAAGGCCAAAATAGAGGCTTCAAAAGTTCAATCTAAAATTGCCCAGACCGAAGTGCAACTTGCATCAGCTAATTTAAATAATTCTTACTACCAACTATTAAATGAATACTTAAAACTTCAACAAGCCATTGATTATTATCAATCAATTGGTAATAGCCAGGCAAATGAATTATTGCGGATTTCCCGCTTTTCATACGAAAAGGGAGAGATCGGGTACATTGAGTTCATCCAAAATATTACTCAGGCTATTTCAACTCAATTAAATTATATAGAAACCGTTTGTGAATATAATGAAGTTATAATCCAATTAAATTCTCTAAAAGGTAAATAATATGAACACAGTTAATAAAATTAAAGATATAGTTATTATGAGCGTTACAATAATTGTCATGCTTATTTCAGCTTTTACAATGGTCTCCTGTAATTCATCCGGTAAACAAGAAGTCGAAATATCCGATAGCACAGCGGCGAATAAAAAGAAAATTTCTGATAAAGCAGAAGAAGAACATTCTGAAGCGATTGAACTTACTACAGAACAGATGAAAGCTGTTGGAATAGAAATAGGAAAGGTTGAATTAAAAAACCTTAGCAGTGTTATTAAAGCAAGTGGCCAGCTTGAAGTTCCTCCTCAAAACAAAGCCGATGTTACTTCTTTAATAGGAGGTGTTATCAAGAGAATTTTTGTTTTGGAAGGTAACTATGTAAAAAAAGGGCAAACTCTTGCGATGATTGAAAATCCCGAATTTATCAAATTACAGCAAGAATATCTGTCTATTAAAAAAGGCCATACCTATACAATGCAGGAATTTGAAAGACAAAAAGAGTTAAAAGAAAATAATGCCGGAACGGGAAAAATTTACCAACAGGCCGAAAGCAACTTATTAGCTGAACAAGCCCGGTTAACGGGCTTGGAAGCTCAAATGAAACAATTTGGTATAAATCCGGCATCCATAGCGAATGGTAATATAGTAACCCAACTGCCCATTCGTGCTCCTATTGGGGGAGTTATAGGACACATAAATATTAATGTCGGGTCCTACGTTGATGTGACAAAATCCTTAATGGACATTATAGATAACTCGAACATTCATTGTGATCTGCTTGTTTTTGAAAAAGACTTATTCAAAGTGAAAGTTGGGCAGGAAGTTAATTTCATTTTGACCAACCAGGATAATCGCCAGATAACGGGACGTGTCTATGGTATCAACCAATCATTTGAAAGCGAAAATAAAGCGGTCATAGTTCATGCAGTTATTAAAGATGGAGCGAAATATAAATTGATTCCCGGAATGTATGTATCCGCATTGATTAAAGTTGGAAACGAGAGTGTAACCGCAGTACCTGTTGATGCAGTGGTTAAATCTGAGGGGAAGGAATACGTTTTCATTGTAGATGAAGAACTTCAGGAATCTGTGAAAGATAAAGATCAGGAGGAAAAGGAAGAAAAAACTGATAAAAAGGAGGAATCGAAAGGTGATGAAAATAAACTGGCTTTTAAAATGGTTGAAGTGATAACAGGTGTTGCTGAATTAGGATATATTCAAATCACATTTGCTGACAAAGCACCAGAAAATGCAAGAGTAGTTACCAAAGGGGCGTTTTATATTTTATCAAAAACAAAGGGTGGCGAGGAAGAAGAATAAACTAAAAACTATTTTATGACAATGCAATCTTCATATATACCAGCATTAAAGTATAACTGGTTGACAAAGTTTTATGACTTTCTAATTCAAAGATTCCTGAAAGAACAAACCTGGAAAACTTTCGTTATTCAAAGCTTCTCAAATAAAAAGCCTGAGAGGATATTGGATATTGGTACTGGTACGGCAACGCTGGCAATAATGATGAAGCGTAGTTACCCAAACGCAAAAATTGCAGGACTTGATGGCGACGAAAATATTTTAGCAATAGCACGAAGCAAAATTCAACAGCAAGGAATAAACATTGAATTGACACATGGAATGTCTTATCAACTACCATTCCCTGATAATTATTTTGATGTTGTAACCAGCAGCTTAATGATTCATCACTTAATGGATGCAGACAAAATAAATACGTTTAAAGAAGTATTAAGGGTGCTAAAGCCAGGAGGTGAATTCTGTATAGCAGATTGGGGAAAACCGAAAAGTTCTTTATCACGACTTTTGTTTTATTGGGTTCAGTTCCTGGACGGGTTCAAAACCACTACAAGTAATGTGAAAGGATTACTTCCCGGGTTCTTAAAAGAATGTGGTTATGATGATGTGAATGAATTGAAGAAGTTCGGTACAATAGGTGGAAGTATTTGTATCTACAAGGGCAAAAAGATTAATTAGCGAAGCATAGGGATTGCCAAGCATGGAAAGACAACTACTATTCAGGCTTTGAAAAACAATCACAATTAAGTTATAACCATTCAATAGTTTGTAATGAACAAGACGACTTACAAGATTTCAAAAATGGATTGCCCTTCGGAAGAAAACATAGTACGAATGAAATTAGAAGGTTTTGAAAGCATTAAATCACTGCAGTTTGACATACCTAGCCGCAAACTTGATGTAATTCATGAAGGCAAAGCCGAGCCTATAACGTCTGCCATTGACAGCCTGAATTTCAATTCAACAGTTTTGGCAACAGAAGAAATAAACGATGAAGAAGAATTATTGTTCACAGATACCACAAAACAGGAAAGGAAATTGCTTTGGCAGGTTCTGGCAATAAACTTTTTCTTTTTCGCTCTTGAAATTGTTACGGGCTTCATTTCCGGTTCGATGGGACTGGTGGCAGATAGCCTTGATATGCTTGCCGATTCAATTGTATATGGTTTAGCTCTCTTTGTAGTAGGCAAAGCGGCAATTCACAAAAGAAGAATTGCACATATCAGCGGTTACTTCCAGTTGCTTCTTGCAGTATTTGGCTTTATAGAAGTAGTGAGAAGATTTTTAGGTTATGGTGAGCCGCCAGAGTTTAAAACTATGATAGGCATTTCATTTTTCGCTCTAATCGGTAATGCAGTTTCACTTTATTTATTGCAAAAGTCAAAGAGCAAAGAGGCCCACATGCAGGCAAGCACAATATTTACTTCAAATGATGTAATGGTAAACATAGGCGTAATGATAGCAGGGGCGTTAGTGTATTTTACATCATCTAAGCTACCCGATTTAATTATAGGTATTATAGTATTTATTTTGGTCGGATTCGGAGCTTACAGGATTTTAAAATTGTAATGTGCATCAGCACAAAAAGTACACATATCTGCAGTCTAAAAAACCACTGTCAGTAAAAATGGAATACAGTACGAAATTGAAGAGAGCGAATCTTGGTGGAGCAATCACAATACAGGCTTTAAAAAAATAAAAAAAACATGATGGCAACGATACAACTTTTTTTTAATGTGACTATCAGGGGAAATGATCCCACCTGGTATGAGCATCTTACAGCTGCCTTGAAAAATTATTGCGCTACAGAACAAGTAGAGATAATTAGGAAAGATGAAAAATTCGCACAGATTTACATTAGTTATGAATTGAAAAATGCATCGCTTGACGAAATTGAATTAATAGTAACCAATACGGAGACTGCTATCACTGGAGTAAATATTCACCTGCCCACATCAGTAACGGGTATTGCAGACCCATACCATGCTAGTGGCATAAGTATTCCGTTGGAAGAGAGCTTGAAAAAGATAAAAGGAGTGTTAGGTGGTGGTATTTCATCAAATGGCGAAATAAAAATAGAGCTTGATCATTTTGCAAAGGATAAACAAGCTGTAGTGGAAGAAATTTTTAGAAACCTGCCTTTAAAAATGGATAATTTGTAGTTCTATGTTTTCAATCATAACCGGAAGTTTAATAATAAGTCTCTTACATGCTGTTATTCCCAGTCATTGGCTGCCAGTGCTTGCAATAGGCAAAAGGGAGAATTGGGATTTAGGCGAAACTGAGAGGGTGACATTTGTTTCCGGTCTGGCCCATGTTCTTAGCACTATTATAATCGGAATTTTGCTTGGCCTTATTGGGCTTGAATTAAATGAAAACATTGAACATTTCACTCGCATTATTGCTCCATCCATTTTGATACTAATCGGGCTATTTTTTGTCAGGCAGCATTATGTCCATCATCACTTTCATTTGGAAAAACAAAAAATAGCCGGTAAGTCGAAAGGCAAAATAATCAGTGCTTTGGTAATAGCCATGTTTTTGTCGCCCTGTTTGGAAATAGAGGCCTATTTTTTATTGGCAGGAACAAAGGGATGGTGGATGCTGGGATTGATAGCGATGATGTACGGTGTTATAACCATCACCGGCATGGTGATATGGATACGATTTGCTTACAAAGGTTTATTGAAACTCAACTGGCATAAATGGGAACACAATTCGGGAATTGTAACCGGGTTGGTTCTAATTGTCACCGGTATTATTTCATATTTTATTTAATTGAGCTATATGGAACACAAACACGAAGATCATCAGATTACAGAAATACAAAAAGGTGATTTGATAAAAACCAACGAAGAAAAAAAACGAACCCCTTTTGCTGATGATGGACACAATCATAAAGTAGAAAGCAAAGAAGACCCGGGATGGAAAAAACACTGGGATTTATTATTGGCCCTATTCATTTTAATCGTTTTGTTAATATTGGAATATGGCTTTAAAATTGAACTACCTAAAACACCGTCACTGGGAATAAACGGTATTGCCTATTTCTTAGCTGGCAGAAACGTTTTAGCCCTTGCTTTCAGGAAATCAAAACGAGGAGATATATTCAATGAGTTTGTATTGATGAGTGTTGCCACCATTGGCGCATTTGTAATTGGCGAATATGAAGAAGGTGTGGCAGTAATGGTATTTTATCAAATCGGGGAATGGTTCCAGGATGCAGCGGTTAATAATGCAAAAAGAAGTATCAAAGCTCTGCTGGATGTAAGACCTGATGAAGTAACGGTGATAAGAAATGGCTCACCGCTTGTTGCCGATCCCTCGATTATTGAATTAGAGGAAACTATCCAGGTGAAGCCGGGAGAAAAAGTAGCATTAGACGGAGAATTACTTTCAGAGAATGCTTCCTTCAATACAGCAGCATTGACCGGCGAAAGTAAACCTGATACAAAATACAAAGGTGAGACTATCCTTGCAGGAATGATCAACCTCAATACCGTTGCAGAAATTAAAGTAAAAGCGCTGTTTAGAGACAGCAAACTGAGTAAGATCTTAGAAATGGTACAGGATGCTACCGCAAGAAAATCACAAACACAATTATTCATTTCTCGGTTTGCAAAAATTTATACTCCCATCGTTTTCTTTCTTGCAGTGGCGGTATGTTTTGTTCCTTACTTTTTTGTGGATGATTATAATTTTCAAACCTGGTTCTACCGGGCATTGGTTTTCTTAGTTATCAGTTGTCCATGTGCATTGGTCGTTTCTATTCCGTTGGGATATTTTGGTGGAATAGGTCTTGCATCCCGCAACGGCATTTTATTTAAGGGAGGAAATTTTCTTGATGTAATGACAAAAGTGAATGCGGTGGTGATGGATAAAACCGGGACACTGACGAAGGGAGTATTTAAAGTACAACAAGTTGTTCCTGTAGATATGGATGAAAAGGAATTGGTAAAACTTACCGCCGCACTGGAAAAGAACTCCACCCACCCGATAGCCAAAGCAGTAACAGAATATGCGGGTGATACAATAAATGATATCAAGGCCGATGCAGTAGAAGAAATTTCAGGTCATGGCTTAAAGGGAAAAGTGGAGGGAAAGGATATGCTGGCCGGAAATGCAAAACTGTTGAGGAAGTACAATATACCTTACCCTTCGGAAATAGAAAAGATTGTTGACACAATCGTTGTTGTGGCAATCAACAATCAGTATGCAGGTTATATCACTATTGCTGACGAAATAAAAGAAGATGCAGTACAAGCCGTCAAAGACATGCACAGCTTGGATATTAAAACAGTAATGCTCTCTGGTGATAAGCAGTCTGTGGTTGATGAAGTCGCAAAGAGAATTGGTATAGATGAAGCTTATGGAGATTTGTTACCGGAAGGTAAAGTTGAGAAAGTGCAGAAACTAAAAGATGAAGGCAGGCATATCGCTTTTGTTGGCGATGGTGTGAATGATGCGCCTGTTGTGGCTTTAGCTGATGCAGGAATAGCTATGGGCGGTTTAGGCAGTGATGCCACTATTGAAACAGCAGATGTGGTTATTCAGAACGACCAGCCCCATAAGATTGTTTCTGCAATCAAAATTGGTAAGATAACCCGGAACATCGTTTGGCAAAATATCATTATGGCGATGACTGTGAAAATATTTGTATTGATTTTGGGTGCAGGTGGCATAGCCACTCTATGGGAGGCGGTGATAGCTGATGTGGGAGTGGCTTTACTGGCTATTTTAAATGCAGTGAGAATACAGAGAATGAAGGTGTAAAAGATGATGTCATGCAGCTTGTTCTATTATTTAAGCATTTGCTTAAATAATTATTTATCCTATCTTTGCCCTCATGGAAAATAATACTTGCATCAGGCTATTTGCAGATCAGGAGCAAATAAAGAATTGTAAAAGCAAGTTGAAGACTGCACAGAAGTCTTTTGCAAACCTGTCTAATATATTGGCTTTAGCAGGCAATGAAGTAAGGCTGAAGATCATCTATTTATTGGAAGAAGAAAAAGAATTATGTCCCTGCGACCTTGCTGATATTTTAGGCATGAGTATACCTGCCGTATCACAGCATCTGCGAAAGTTGAAGGATGGAAACATTGTCGAAACCAGGAAAGAAGGGCAAACAATTTATTATTCTCTTATACAGGAAAACTTAAAGATATTAAAGCCATTCTTCAAACATATTAATGTACAAACTCAAAAACTGGAAACAGTATGATAAGTATAAAATCTACAGGCACATTTACCGGCGCAGGTGTTCTTACTGCTATTGCAGCTTCACTTTGCTGTATTACTCCTGTTATTGCATTACTTGCCGGTAGCAGCAGCATTGCCGCTAACTTTTCATGGATAGAACCAGCAAGACCTTATTTAATAGGACTGTCAATTGCTGTATTGGCATTTGCATGGTATTTAAAATTGAAAGCAATAAAAACTAATGATATGGATTGCAATTGCGAAACAACTAAGAAGGCTTCATTCCTTCAGTCCAAAACATTTTTGGGAATAGTAACTGTCTTTGCTATTCTGATGATGACTTTTCCATTGTATGCAAAAGTGTTTTATCCAAAACCAAAAGTGCAGGCAACACTTGCAGTGGTTGATAACAAACAAGAGGTAAAGTTCACAATACAAGGTATGACCTGCGAGGGTTGCGAGGAACATGTAAACAATGAACTGTCTAAAGTAAATGGAGTATTAGCTTATAAAACTTCTTATGCCACCCGGAGCAGTTTAGTCACTTTTGATAAATCAAAAGTTGATGAAAAGACAATAGAGGCAGCAATTAATAAAACAGGATACAAAGTAAAAAGCTATGATTTTATGAATGCAGATAATACAGGCGTTTCATTCTACGAAGCTCCATTAGTTTGTCATGCTGCCCCATCAATTGGTTGCGGCAGTAAAGCAAAGTTTTTGTTAGTTGATTTAGAAAAGTATAATGATGCAGTAGAAGGGGCATGGTTAAATAAAACGGGAACAGTTGTAGCAGTAAAATGGAATACTAAAACCGAAGCAGATAAAAAAGTAGAAATTATTAAAACGGTTAGCACCAATCATAATATTGAACTTACTACTTTAGCCCAAACAGAAGCAACTGATTATGCTAATACATTTCCGAATAGCAGTGAATGGTATAGGGGCAAAGAGGTTGATAAATTAAGTAAAGAAGAAGCAGGTATTATTGCAAAGAATACTATTGCCAGTTACAAAGAAAAGAAATTGATAAAGCCATCATTTGAAAAACAGTTTCAGGCGGATATTGAAATGATTTATGCTGACCTGTTTCTTTCAATTTCTTCTTACAAAGACTTAACAACAGAAGCGTATAATAAAGTAGAGAGCCAGATACAACAAGCCGGAGAAAAATATGTAGGCAAAGGCAAAATGCCTCATGTAGAACTTTGTATTGCATCTGAAGAAAGTTGTGAAAAAGATAAATCATGTTCACCCGGAAGCGGTAAATCTTGCTGCGATAAAAACTAATAAAGAATGGAGAAAACACTAACGCTACAATCTACTATTACTTGTCCCGAATGCGGTTTTCAAAAAGATGAAACCATGCCTACGGATGCCTGTCAATACTTTTATAAGTGTACAAACTGCGAAACAATATTAAAACCAAAGCAGGGAGATTGTTGTGTGTTTTGCAGTTACGGCACAGTAGCTTGTCCGCCAATTCAGATGAATAAATCTTGTTGTGCATAGCCTTATTAAAATAGTTTCTTACATCATTATTCTTCTCGGAATAGTGCATATTAGATTTGCTTTTCCTCTATACATGAATACCGATACACTCTGGTTTGTAGGTGCAGGTATGGCAATTGTTTTTTCAGGACTACTTAACCATGTTGCAATAGACAGAGGCGGTTCAAAGTTCACAAAATGGATAGCAGCAATAACAAATGCAATTAATGGTGCAATGTATTGTTTTGCTTTACCCATACTGAAAGAACCACAGGTATATGCAGGTATCACTATTTTTCTGATAACTACTGTAGCTTTTATTGGTTTACGGCAACGGTTTTAGCAGAATAGTATTTCTGAATTGTTTAGTTCTTTTTTGAAGAGGGGGAGGTTGGGATAAAATGGAAGTGATATCATAATATCAATTATTGCATATCCGATAAAGAGGTATCGGGCAGTGAATAAAGCAATTGAGCAGGAAATAAAACAGGAGAACAGGAACCAGATCAGTCTGAATTTGTAGAACTTTTCATATTCACTCATTCTTACATCAAAATCCTCTATTGATTGAATTTTAGAAAGCTGCTTTTTCTGGTAACTGGTGTGTATCCAGGCAAGGGCAATCATTCCAAAGAGAATATGTAAGGTGAATTTTGATACAGGAATTGTATCGATAAACACCAGCCCGTTTTTTAATAATAGGTAGGAAACTAGTACAAAAATTGCCTTAACAGCAAGCGATTGAAAGAAAATGGTGCTGTACTTGTTCTTCTGAATGGGGTATAAATTCATTGTGTTTTAATTAAAATATTCTTCATTGTCTTCCCTGGTGTGGTTTGAAATCCAATCCAAATGTGTTTCATATATTTCTCTTAAAGGGGTAGGCTCATCGGCCCATACGAAAAAACCTCTATCGTCGTATAGGTGAAACCCCGTATTGTTTTCAGCATCTAAGAAATAATCACTTTGACCTATTTTGGGGTCAATCCCATTATCTCGGTTCGCTATGCCTGTAAGTATATTTTCGATATTTATTTTTTCGATTGGAAATTTTCCTATTGATATGGTAGCACCAATCTTTTCGTAATATTCGTTTCCATTTTGGTCGAAACTGATCATCCCGGAATGGACGATTTCGTTCGTTGTGATGAATTTATTATTGCTGTCAGATCCAAATTGTTGAAAGTAGTATTCATCATTGGTTTTAATAAGTTGTTTGCCATCGTATTTATAAGATATAATCCACAAAGGGTTTTGGGTTTTACCAAACAGTTTGTTCCAGATGAGGGTAGCGCGACTTGCAGCCTGACTAATCCTCTTGTTATTTTCCACAGTTTCTTCTTCAGAAGTATTGATTCGGATGGTTATTTTTCCGCCTAATGTATGTTCAGTATCTATTTGGGTATCGGGGTAAAATATTTTCAGGTAATTTTCTAATTTATGGCGGATACTATGCATAGTAAAGCGGGTGTTTAAAAGCATTTAAGCATGCCCATATTTATTGGAATGTAGTGATTTGCGTATTGTTAATCACTAATAATTCAACATTGAAGCCTGCCTTTACAAGGTTTTGAACCACCTCATCTGCAATTTGCTTTGCTTTTTGGAAGCTGCATTCTTTGTTGAAGGTCATTTGGATACCCGGTGGTTCCCAGGAATAAGAAAACTCATCACCTTCAGTTTGAAAATAGCTCCATCCATCTCGCTCAATCTTTTTTACCTGATAGGTGGTAGGAAAAAGTAAGGTGTTGAACTGCTCTGACGATAATTCATTGTCACCAGTGATTAGAAATTCAAATTTCCCAGGCATATAAGCTTGCATTACGGGGTTGTATTTAAAATAAAAGTAGATAAATTATTCGCAAGAATAAACGCTGGCACCATATTGGAGTGCATATTCCTCCGAACTGGCCACTTTATTCCGGGGCAAATTGACCACTAAAAGTAAGTGCCATTTTAGTATTTAACTAGTTAGTATCATTTTCTTGACAGATTCAAAATAGTATCTGAATTCTCCTCGTTCATATCACCAACAACTATAAATTAGCCTTGGAAATCAGTAATCAATTAAGACCAGAATCCAATGATCAATTATTTGCGGAATTCAATGGTCAATTTATCCGGAATTTCCAACTAACACATCCTGTTTTGGATAAACAAGATAAAAACGGTCTAAAGTAGTTTGTCAAGATTTCGAAACTATTGGTAAAATTTATGTATTTTCAGCACACACTACAAAGTAAAAAATAGTGATTGAATAATTCATTGAACTAATAGGTTTTGTCATTTCCATCTTATTGATATTTAATTAGTTGTGAGCTTTGTTCGACTCCCCCCAGCTCCACATTCACAATGATTTATGTTCGACTTCAATTAAAAAGGTGGCTAAACGGGTCGCCTTTTTAATTTCTGGCTTCCGATCATTTATTACACATACATTATATGACCTATTTCTTTCATGATAAGTTTATTCCTGCCTTTGAGGTTAGGATGAGGTTTCCATGAGGTTTCTATGAGGTAAGAAAAAGGTAAGGATAAGGTAAGGACAAGGTAAGGACTACCATTTTCCAAAAAAATGACTGCCTTGAAGATTCATGAAGCAGTTACAATTCTTCGAAACATTGAATCTGAAATTGATGTTGTGGTGGCAAATTTTGAATCCTCACAAACTTGACCTGGCTGATTATGGGAGCTGAATTTGGAGTTGAATTTGTTGAAACGCCTGCACGCTAAAAAATCCAATCGTTTACTTTGTTTTCGTTCTACCGTATTTATTTAGAAAAGGCTTCACCGCATTGTATAAGTTTTTCTGGTTTTCCAAATACAATGCATGCCCCCCTTCCAGATATTTTATTTGTTTGTTTGGAAAGCGCATCAATTCCGGATGCCTGATTCCGATAGTGTAGTCTTTTGTTCCGCCTATTATTAAAACAGGGCATTTAATACTGGCTGTTTCCGGTATAAAGTCTGCAAAATATTCCTTGTATCCCCAGACTTTATTGCCAAAATCCCATTCTTTTCCATACGCAAGCGTAACTGAATCATGGTACTGAAAATTTTCCCGGCTGTTAAACATCAGCCCATAGAACAAATCTTCTTCTCTAAGCTTTCCAAATGCTTGTCCCCATCGTTGCAATAATGGAAGAGAATCGTTGGTTAGTTCCGGATAGGTTTTTCCCTTTTTTTCCAGGAGTGCTACTGCATGTTCAATTCCACTAGTTGCTGAGGAATCTATATTTACGGTGCAGTTCAGGTATACCATCGCTTTAATTGCATCAGGGTGTGCTGTTGCATATGCCGTTGCCAGTATACCGCCAAAAGAATGCGCCATCACTATCCATTGTTTAATTCCCAGTGATTTCCGGACTTCTTCAAAGTCCTGTACCATTCTTGTGAGTGAATAGTTACTGCTTTCCGACTTGCCGGAACGGCCACATCCGCGTTGGTCGAGGTAAACCATTTGAACGGCCTGTTCAAATATATTTCCCCCGGTATGTTCAAAATAACCGGAGTTAGAGCCAGGCCCGCCATGGAGAAACAATACCGGTGCGCCTTTTCCACTAATATGCACAAAAAGATTAACGGAATCTGATGTTTGGATTATTCGTGTCGTATCCGAAGAAAAAGCCAGCAGGGTAGCTAAAATAAAGGTTGCCAGTAAAACAGTTATTTTCATATGGGTGCCTGTTAGGGAACTGCAAATGTACTATTGTTTCTTACTAACTTTATTGTTTGAGGTAGTATGCATAATCATCCGCTTAATCTGCTATTACGTTTCGGGCTGGAACTCGCACTGGTTGGCATCTATGCTTACTGGTCGTGGCATAGTTTTGAAGGGTTTCAAAAATACCTGTTCAGCTTGCTTATACCACTCGCTGGTATGCTGCTTTGGGGAATTTTCAAAGTTCCCGGTGACCCTGGTAAAGCGATCGTTGCCATTCCCGGTTGGGTTCGGATACTGCTGGAAGTCTTTTTATTCGTTGCAGGATATTGGATGCTGAAAAATTTGCATCTTAGTAAAGCTGCCAATCTGTTTGCGACTATATCGATATTGCACTACCTGATCTCCTGGGAACGCATCCGGTGGTTGCTTTCATAATAAATTTAATTATGAGTGAATCTTTATTTCAGGGAATTGACACCATCATTATTCGTGTTTCGAATCTTGAAAGGTCAAAATCCTGGTACTTAGAAAATTTACAGCTTGTCTGCATGTATGAAGATCCTATCCATCAACTGGCGGTGTTGGATACAAAAAGTGCTACCAGTTTAACCATCTGGCAGACAGATCAGCCAATAGCGGCTAAATCAACTACTAGTTCTTATCCCATTTTCAGAACTAGTAATGCGGTGCTTGCTCTTGACCAATTAAAGGTAAATGGTGTGCAGGTTTCTGATCTGATTACTGATCATGCAGTTACTTATTTTACTTTTCAGGACCCGGATGGAAATATATTGGAAGCCTGTCAGGTGCATGAATAAGCCTGATGAAAATCATTCCTGTTCCTGATAAATGCTTTTTGGAGTAAGTGTACTGTTGTTGTAATTTCGCAGGGTAGATAAGTCAGGTGCGATTACTTCACAACATAGTAACCAGCGTTTTATTACTGGTAGTGCTTACTGGAGCAATGAAGAACTCCCTGTTGTTAATGTATTACCAGGTTGATACCACCGCTTTTATCAACACATTCTGTGTGAATAAAGACCGGCCGCAGTTGCATTGTGATGGAAAATGTAAACTCTCCCAGCTGCTGAAAGAAAAAGAATGTAAAGAAGCCAACGAAACCCTTGTTTCCCTTCAGGCAGAATACCTGCTTTTTCAACCAACCGAAAAAATTAAGTTGCAATTACCCTCTCTTCTGGTAACTGATCAGCCTGCTCCTGTTGCTGTATATTCCAATTTATATAAGTTTCAATTTCTCTCCCGTTCGGATCGCCCTCCGCAGACAATAGCATAAGCACTCTAACCCATCTATTGTCTAATTATTTAATTTATAAAAATGAAATCTCTGTTCATATGGGGACTGTTATCCCTTACCCTACTATTTACCGCCTGTTCCAAAAATGATGAAAAACCCGCACCCGCGGATGAACTGGAAGGCCTTACTCTCGTTAAATCAATCTCGAATGCCACGCATATTATAGACCTGTACACAGCAAATGGAAAGTTTGAAACCGGATATAATCCCATTTATTTCCAGATAAAAACCACCAGTGGTAGCCTGGTTGACAATGCTACCAGTAGCTGGATGCCGGTTATGAAAATGATGAATATGAGTCACTCCTGTCCTTTTTCAGCAATTGAAAAAAAACAGGGTGCTCAATACACCTACCAGGGATTTATTGTTTTCCAAATGCCGGGAAACGATATGGAATATTGGGAATTAAGTCTTACTTATACGATCAATGGACAAACCTATACGATAAAAGAACGCATTCAGGTTACAGATCCAACACGCAGGAAAGTACAATCTGTAATGGGATCTGATAACAAACGGTATGTGCTGGCGATGATGGAGCCTTCCAATCCAAAAGTTGCATTAAATGATATGAGTGTGTTGCTCTACACCATGACCAACATGATGCAATTCGACCCGGTAGATAACTATACCATCCAGATTGATCCGCGTATGCCTGGTATGGGTAATCATGGATCCCCCAATAATATCCATCTTACACAGAGTGCAGATAAGATGTACCGGGGCAAACTGAGCCTGACCATGACCGGTTACTGGAAAATTAATCTCCAACTGCTGAATGCAAATGGAACGGTTGTGAAGGGAGAACCTGTTGCAGGTGATAATGAATCCAGCAGCCTGTTTTTTGAAGTTGAATTTTAAAGCACCTACAATGAAGCAGCTAATATGCTGCGCATTGTTACTGTCTGGCCTGTCCTCCACAGGTCAGACAGTACCTGCGCAAAAAGATTCTACAAAAGTTCAGGAATTAACCGAGGTAATTGTGATTTCCCGCCAGGCAAGCCGGAATAAAAACAGTAATCTGCTGAGTACCGTGGATCAATATCTTTCCTCACACGAACAGGTTGATCTGATCAAAAGAGGAGCCTATGCATGGGAGCCCATGTTAAATGGACTCTCTTCAGAGCGTTCTGTAATTACAATTGATGGTATGCGCATTTACGGTGCCTGTACCGATAAAATGGACCCGGTCAGTTCCTATGTGGAAACAACGAATCTGTCGAGGTCCGATATAAAAAATGGACAATCAGGAAATGCGCATGGTGCATCCATTGGTGGAAGTCTGGACCTGGTGCGAAAAAAATCCGGTTTTGGAAACAATCTTTTTTTGACCCATCTCTTCAGTGGTTTTGAGTCCAATAACCAACAACGCATTTTGGGTTCGGACATTTCGTATAGCAGAAACCGATGGTATACTGATCTTGATTTCACCATTCGAAAAGCGGAAAATTATCGCGACGGAAAAAACCAGGAAATCCTTTACAGTCAATTTTCCAAATTCAATCTTTCTGCAGCTGCAGGATTTAAATTGAATGAGCATAAGCAGCTGGAAGCTTCTGTTATTGTTGATGATGCACGCGATATCGGATACCCCGCATTGCCGATGGATGTATCCAGCGCAAAAGCAGTTATTGCTTCTATTGGGTATACCCGTCACCACCTGTCAACCACCTGGCAGGAATGGGAAACTAAACTATATCATAACAAAGTGACGCATATCATGGACGATACGAAACGTCCGGTTGTGCCGATTCGTATGGATATGCCCGGTTGGAGTACAACAACGGGCATGTATAGCCGAATGGAAGGGAAATCATCCCGTCATCAGTTCAAACTAACTGCCAGTGCGCATCATAACCGATCGCTTGCGGAGATGACCATGTACCCAAATGATCCGAATGAAAAGGAGATGTTTATGCTGACCTGGCCAGATGTGCATACCTGGTATGCCGGACTTTTTATGGAGGATAATTTTCAGTTCCACCATCAATGGACGCTCAACAGTTCAGCCGGTGTTGCTTTTCAGCAGCATCATTTGAAAGATGAATCCGGAGTTAAATCACTGCAAATTTTTTACCCGGATATGAAGTCTGTAAAAAACCGATTCCTGAAAAATTTCGGATCGAATTTGCAGTACCATCCCGGCAATTGGCGATTTTCGTTTGGGGCTTCCTACAGCGAACGCGCACCCAGTGTTTCGGAGGGTTATGGATTTTATCTGTTTAACAGTTTTGACCGGTTTGATTATATCGGTAATCCCGGTTTAAAAAATGAGCAATCATTTTCATTGAACGGAACTGTTGCTTTTGCAACGGATCGGTTTAGTTTGAAAGGGCAGGGTAGCTCGTTTCAGATCCGAAATTATATTGTAGGAATGCCATCACCCGGATTGATACCCATGACAATTGGGGCATCCGGCATCAAAATTTATCAACAGGTTCCATTTGCAACAGTTTACTCCGGCAGTTTGAATGCCAGTTATGGTATTGTTTCCGGTTTATCGGTTTCCGGAAAAGCTATTTACCGCAGAGGATATACGAATGAGCAGCTGGATTTACCAATGATGCAGCCATTTTCTTATGGCGTTCGTTTGCAATATGCCAGAAATGCGTTCTCTGCAGAGGCCAGCCTGGATGGGGCGGTAAAACAATGGAAGTACAGTCCACTATTTGGTGAAACTGCTGCACCGGCATATACCATCGCAAGCCTGGGGGCCGGATACCAATTTAAATGGAAGAAAAATACCTTTCAGCTTAGAAGTGGAGTAGAAAACATCTTCAACAGGTATTATACCACATTTGCTGATTGGAACAGGATACCCCGTATGGGAAGAAATCTGTTTCTGAATCTTATTATCGGGTTTTCGGAACCGTTAAAAGCAGGGCTTTAGTATTTTAGCGGCTGTTATGGAGCAGCAGTCAACAGCCAGTCCGGCATCAAACCAACGGCAACGGCTAACCGAAGTGGCGCGTGTATTTCTGAAACTTGGAATAATCGGGTTTGGTGGTCCGGCTGTGCATATCGCCCTGATGGAAGAAGAGGTGGTGCGCAAGCGCAATTGGATGACCGCGCAACATTTCCTCGACCTGGTGGGTGCCACCAATTTAATACCCGGTCCCAATTCCACAGAAATGACGATGCACTGTGGTTTTGAACGGGTAGGTTGGAAAGGTTTGGTAGTTGCGGGTGTTTGCTTTATCGTTCCTGCGGTGCTGATAACAGGTCTGTTGGCCTGGGCCTATCAGCGATACGGGCAATTGCCGGAAGTAGCTCCTTTTATTTATGGCATCAAACCGGCCGTACTATCAGTAGTGCTGGCGGTGATGATCAGTCTGGGTAAAAAAGCGGTGAAAAACAGACAGCTGGCACTGTTGGGTATATTGGCGCTGATAGCTGTACTGGCAGGTATGCATGAAGTATATGTTTTGTTTGGAGCCGGGGCAATTGGTATACTACTGTATTATGCACTCACCAATCGCAGTTTGAAAGGATTTCTGCCAATTCCACTATTACAGATTGTTCAGGAAGTTCCTGATCTGATGAATGGGAAAATCTTCTGGATGTTTTTAAAGATCGGTTCTATTTTATATGGCAGCGGTTATGTCCTGTTTGCTTTTCTGGATGCAGAATTGGTAAGTAAGGGATGGTTATCGAAACAGGTGTTGATTGATGCCATTGCTGTGGGACAGTTTACACCTGGTCCTGTATTTTCGGCAGCAACTTTTATTGGTTGGCAATTGGGTGGTTTTGGAGGTGCAGTTGCGGCTACTGTTGGCATTTTTCTACCTTCTTTTTTGTTTGTCGCACTGTTACAGCGAATAGTTCCGTATCTGCGAAAATCTCCGGTTATGGCAGCTTTTCTCGATACGGTAAATGTAGTTTCGGTAGCCATCATCCTGGCGGTATTGATTGAAATGGGCCAGCAAACCATTTCCGACTGGAGAATGATCGTAATTGCGGTTGCAGGATTTTTGGTTTCCTTTTTTTATCCCCGCGTCAACAGTGCATTGATAATTGTGGGTGGTGCGCTGCTGGGGTATATTTTAACATTTGTGCGGTAAACTCTTTTCATCCCTTCCTGTTTCTCTTCCAAATAACTTCGTCATGAAATCAGTACTACTGGCAGTTTGTTTTGCCTGTTTTTCTATGGTTTGTTTTTCGCAGTCGAATAACTACCAGCTTTCGAGTCATATCCTGGATATTGCTAAGGGTGCACCCGCGGCTGGTGTACCCATTCGCTTAGAAAAAATGGATCCTGCAGCCAAATCGTGGACAGTCGTGGATCAAAAAACAACAGATAAAAATGGCCGGGTTGGTGATTTTTTGCCGGAAGGGAAGTCCAATACAGGTATCTACAAGCTGGTTTTTCTGACCAGCGACTATTTCAAAAAACAGCAGCTGGAAAGCTTTTATCCCTTTGTGGAAATAGTTTTTGAAATCAAAGACAACTCTCATTATCACGTGCCGATTACTTTATCCGCATTTGGTTATTCCACGTACAGAGGGAATTAACTTATTTTTCCCGGGGTTCCAATCGTATACGATAAGCCTGGATTTTAGCTGGTTGCTCGGGTGATAAGGTAAAATACACGTTCAAATCAGCTTTTTCTCCATGAAGGGTAAACGTTCCCCGCAGGTTGTTTTCCGCGATAATCGGAGAACTCCGGAGAATTTTCCCCGCAGCCTGGAAAACTGATTTGGCTTCTTTCCGTAAGCTGTCAACCTGGTAATCGAAGAAGAAATTTTCTGCGAAGATGGACGATTGTTCAGCATTTTTCCAATCCGGCAATAAGGCAGTTAGTTCCTGTTGACGTTGCAATAGGATAGGGGATGGTGGAACAGCCCGGGGTTGTAGTTCGGCTTTCTTTACCAGCAGGTCGAGCGATTGAATATTCAAAGTGGTGGCGGGTGCATAGGTCTGGTTGATGAAACTCACAATGCCGATTCCATACTCAGGAAGGATGGTCCAGTTGCTGCCAAAACCTGGTAATCCGCCACTATGCCCCACCGTTATACGACCTTCACAATCCTTGCTCCAGCGAAGTCCGTAGCCATAGCCGGCTGCAGTTGGACAAATCCTTCCATCCGGGTACTTGTAGTTGGGGTTCAGCCCTGCGAAATTCCAGGGTTGCTGCATTTCTCGCAAAGAACTTCTTTGAAGCGGACTGTTATCGGATCCATTTCTGGCCGGCCAGGCACTTAGCATGAAGTTCATATACCTTGAAAAATCTTCTGCGGTAGTAAGGATGCCGCCCATGATGCCATATGCACCATCGTGTTCCATCGGTTGTGCTTCCCAGCTGGAATTCAGCCAACGGTATCCAATTGCTAGTGTACTATCGGGTACAGCACTGTATTCCCAATAGGTATGGTGCATGCCGAGTGGTTTCCAGATATATTCTTCAATGTATTCCTGGTAGGACATGCCGGATACTTTTTTAATGATGGCACCCAGCATGGCAAATCCCATATTGCTGTATTCATAAGCGGTACCCGGACTTGTAGAAAAGGATATCCCTCTTTTGAACATGGCGTGCATGCTATCTTCTGAAATATCCAGTTGCCGGTCGCCCCACGGATTGTCTTCCGGAAATCCGGCGGCATGTGTCAGTAGGTGCCGGATGGTGATCGGTGGTGCATCGGTGGTAGGATACTGTATGTCAGATAGTTCCGGTATATAAAGCTGCGCCGGTTCATCGAGTTGCAGTTTGCCCTGGTCGCGTAATTGAAGAATAGCTACTCCTGCGAAACTTTTCGACATGGATGCAATACGGAAAACAGAACCGGGTTTAACCGGATTTCCCATCTCCCGGTTAGCCATACCCGAAGTTTTCAAATGCACCAGTTTCCCATTTGCAACAATGCCATAGATGTATCCTGGCTGGTTGTTTTTGGTGGCAAAATCTGTAAAAAGCTGATCTGTCTCTTTTATTACACTTTTCCAAGCGTTGGAATTGATATTAACGGATTGAGCCTGTACGAACACTGTTATAAATGAGCAGATAAAGAGCTGAATGATTTTTTTATACATAAATGATCAGGATGTAGGGATGAATTCAACTTCCAGGCAGGCACCACGTGCATTGGCTTCACTTACCACCTGCGGGATGCCGTTAATGATATCCAGTGAAGGGCGGTGAATATGTCCGGCTATTACACCGAGCATATTGGGTGCATTGAATACCGTATGATGAAAATCCATGGTTGCAGTTGTATGGCCTGTTTCGGGCCATCGTTCGCGGCGTTCCAATTCGAAATTTTTATCAGATTTGGCATTCCATTCCGGATGGCCGCAACCAAAACCTACGGACCTGCCCGGTGCATAGAGTGGAATATGAACCATCAGCACAACAGGTTGCCCGTATTGCAGCTGCTGTTTGAAAAACTGCAACTGCTCTGTTGTAATCTGGTAATTGGAATTATCGAGGATTACAATTCGTACACCCTGCAATTCCGTTACCTGCATCAAGGGGTTCTGTTGCTGGTAAAGCGGGAGTAAGCGCTTTTGAATCCATTCGCTTCGTAAACTTGATAAACTGCCGGGCATGCCTTCATAATGCCAGTCGTGATTGCCAGCCGTATATACATATGGCAATCCAGCCGTTTTCATCTTATCCAGCACAAAATCAACAGCTGCTTCTGATGGAAAGCTGACAATATCACCGATCAGGGCAACCAGTGCTGCTTTTTTATCGGCCGCGAGGTTGAGCGCGGCAGCCAGGCTTTTTTCAGGGTTGGTGGCTTCCCCGGTAAGGTAATGCTGGGTTTGATTATAGGCGTTGGCCATTCGGCCACTGTAGGATTGGTAGGGAATACCGCGCTCATCGTCCCGAAACAAATGAGTGTCAGCGATCACGACGGTTTGAAAAGCCTGTTTGATATCCGGATGATAAAACCGAAGGCGCGTGCCATCCAGTGAAAAACTGCCTTTACTTTTAGATTGCATGGTTGCAGGCGGTTGTGCCCAGGCAGGTAGGGAGGCTCCAAGGGTAGAAACACCCAGTAATTGGAGCCAGTCTCTTCTTTTCATATATCAGAAAGCTTTCCCTAAGCTACTGAAAAAACTGCTGGTAAGTGGCGGTGCTGTAATCACGTGCACCTTCAATACGGTCAATGAGTTCACCGTTTTCATTGAAGATGAACGTGGTCGGAATACCCGAAACTTCAAAGACAGGGGGCAGCGCCTGATCGGTAAAATAGACGGGCGACTGGATATTATTTTTCAATGCATAGTCAACTCCCTTCTGGCGATCCTTGTCCACATTCAACAACACAATAGTGGCTTTGCCGGGATCCATGGTTTTGTACAGCGCATCAAGCGAGGGCATTTCCTCGCGACAGGGGGCACACCAGCTTGCCCATAGGTTTACCAGTACTTTTTTACCCTTTAAGGAAGCCAGGTCGAACGGTTCATTTTTAATATTCACGAGTTGTAATGAGGGCAGGGGAGTGCCGGCCAGTCTGTTTTTCTGGTTCTGTTCTTCGAAACTGTTGCTGGTTCTCGGTTTCATGGAATTATCGCAACCGGCCAGCAGAAGCCCGGTAATAAGCAGCGCAAAGGATACCTGTTTCATGGCCTGAAAATTACCAAATGATTTCATTTCCTTATCCAATTAAGCTGTTAAAGATGGAATACTCCGAAAAATCCACAGATTGTGTCCTGGTAAGCTCTCAACTAAAACGATTGTTATGAAAAAAGGCGCATTGCTGTTTTGTATTTTATTGCTCCTGACGGGTCCCTTTGCAATGGCACAGGTCAATCTCCAGGCGGGAGAACTGGCACTTAAGCTGGATGAAAAGGGATTTCTGACTGCCATCACGCATTTGCCGAATCAGCAAAATTACCTTGCCACAGATACGATTGCTCCTCTTATGCAATTGGTTATTGGGGATAAAAAATACCTGCCAGCCAAAGCGACCTGGAATAAGGCCAGTCAAACCATTCGTTTATTCTATCCGGATATTAAAGGCCAGGCGGATATTAAAGTGAGCATCCGGTCTACCCACCTGGTAGTTGAATTGGTACGTGCAGAACCTAAACAATTGCTGGATGCAGTGATCTGGGGTCCTTTTCCAACTACTGTTACAAAATTGGTTGGAGAAGTGATTGGGGTAGTGCGCGATGACCAGGTAGCCATTGGCATACAGGTATTGAATCCCAAAACACTGGGTGGAAATTATCCCAATAAAGAAGGAACTACCTGGGAAAGAGGCATTGCCGCCAGTAAGTATACCTGGGGTAGTACCATGCAGGCCTATAGCATCAATCGCGATAAAAACCGAACCGTGGATGCCTGGGTAGGTGTTCAGAAAAACATGCCGGTTCCTGCATTGAAAGGGGAGTCGGTAAATGGAAGCAAGCTTGCATTTTTTAGTTGCGAGGAGCCGGGAACCCTGGACCGCCTGGGAGCCATTGAACTGGCTGAGGGATTACCTCATCCTACGGTAAATGGTGTATGGTTTAAGAAGTCGCCCTATTTTGGAAAATCCTACCTTATTTCCTCCTTTGGAGAGAAGGATGTGGAAGAGATGATTGCGTATACCAAAAGAGCGGGACTGATCTCGCTCTATCATGAAGGGCCGTTCCGTACCTGGGGACATTTTGAGCTGGATAGTACCCAATTCCCCAATGGAAGAAAAGGGTTGAAGGAAGCTGCCGCAAAAACAAAAGCGGCCGGTTTGTTTTTTGGGGTACACACCCTTACCAATTTCATCACTACCAATGATGCCTACATCACCCCGCTACCAGATGATCGGTTAAGCGTTACCGGTAGTTCTATCCTGGTTTCGGCTATAGATGCCAGTGAAAGTGAATTGGTGGTGAGATCTCCCGAATATTTCAACGCAGAACAGGGAAATGAATTACATACTATTAAAATCGGAAAAGAGCTGATCCGGTATCGGGCAGTGACCAAAGAAGCGCCTTACCGTTTGCTTGATTGCCAACGGGGTGCTTTTGGAACAAAGCCAACAGCACATGCTGCGGGTTCAGTGGTAGGTAAATTGTTTGATCATGGCTACAAAGTATTTTTTCCTGATTTCAATATGCAGCGGGAAGTAGCATCCAATATTGCGCAGCTGATGAATGAAACGGGTGTGAACCACCTGGATTTTGACGGGCATGAAGGTGCATTGGCCTCCGGCCAGGGTGATTATGCGCTGGAAATGTTTGCAAAGGATGTGTACGATCAGGTGAAACATGATTTTATTGCCGGTACCAGTACCAGCAAAACCTTTTACTGGCATATCGGATCCTATTATAACTGGGGTGAACCCTGGTATGGTGGATTTAAGGAAAGCATGCAACAGTACCGGATCGATAACCAGGGATTGTTTCATCGTAACCTGATGCCACCGATGCTGGGTTGGTATTTGCTTACAGCCAGTACTACACTGCCGGAAATGGAATGGATGCTGGCCAGGGCGGCTGGATATGGGGCAGGGTTTGCGATGGTGGCAAGACCGGATGCGCTTCGAAAAAATGCAAGAACCGGCCTTTTATTGGATGCTATCCGTGAATGGGAAGCTGCGAGAAATTCAGGTGCATTTAACGCGGATCAGAAAGAGCGATTAAAAAATACGCAACTGGCTTTCCACCTGGAAAAAATTGCAGAAGGCAGGTGGAAATTATTTCAATATGAACAATCTCCTTTGTTCAAACGGGAGCATTTTATTCGTCAGCCAGGTGAACCAACTCATAGCCTGTTTGAATTCAGCCAGCAATGGAAAGAACAACCACTTCAGTTCCGGATGAATGCCGAAGGCAAGGAAGGGAAAATCGGCAAGATTAGTTTACAGGTGGATGATTATTACGAAATCAGTTTGCCAGTAGAACTGTTAGCAGGAGAGTCCCTGGTTACAGAAGGCAAACGGCAGGTACAGGTCTATGATGCAAAAGGAAATCACCGGCAGACCCTGACACTCGATCGGGACCTGCCGGTGATGGTACCGGGTAAACATAAGATTACAGTGGACTGCCAGTTCAGCGAGGATGAAAAACCGGTCCTCTATTTTCAGGTTAGCGGTCTGAGCAAAGAGGAAACGGTTACAAGTGCTCCGACCCGATAATCGTCCAGTCTTTTTCCGCCATCCCTTTTGCAAGCCAGCGATCCATTTCGGTTGCGCATGCGGGTAAGATAGCGAGCTGTTTGCCGGCTGCTTCGGCAACTTCCAGCATCAGACGCGCATCTTTCCGGCTCATTTGCAATTCCCAGGAAGGCTGGTCGTATTTTCCACTAAGCATACGGGTTAGGCGCGCAGGAGCAGTGGCGCCTGCATTCCAGTTCTCAAATAAGTTGGTAATGTCTTCATTAGGCACACCCATTGATTTGGCAACGCCCAGCATATCGGCAATGCCAGTGGTCATGGTTATAAGGAAAGAGTTGCCCATTAGTTTGATGGCAGCAGCCCGACCAGGATTGGTTCCATATTGTAATACCTTTCCGGTCATTGGAAGTATCATCGGAAGAACCTGGTCCAGAATAGGTGATGCTTCGGAAATCAGCATATATCCGGTGCTTTCGAGTGCATTCGCGGGCCCCATGAATACCGGTACATGTACATAGTGGATGCCTTTTTCAGCCCAGTTCCTGGTGCGATCGATAGCACCCTGCATGGAGGTGGTGGTATGATCCAGGATGAAACAACCTTTTTCAAGTGCCGGTTCAGCGGCTGCCAATACACTGTCCACGGATGCATCATCCGAAAGCGTGAGGTGGATCCGTTTGATGCCCTTAACGGCTTGCTGTATATCCTGGATGGCTTTTGCTCCGGCGGATTCAAGAGCTACTGCTTTTTTATGCATACGATTCCAGACCTGTACAGTATTGCCTTGTTGCAGGAGCGCTTTGGTAAAGTTGGAACCAAGCAACCCCATTCCAATAAATGTGATCATATGAGTTCATTTGAACAACTAAGGTCCGAAATCCGGCCAATTTTCCATCAGCTTTACCAATGGTGTTAATTGATGTGCTTTCAGGAATGTTTTCCAGTCAGCATCTGAGAATCTGATAGGCTGGGATTTAAATGCTTTCCAAATTTGTTGCCCAAATGCTGGTCCATGTTGATCATAAAAATGACCAGCAGCTTTATGCCAGTTACATTGGTACCAGCCATAATTTTGCGGATACTCCTTGCCAATCTGGTCATAATTTTTTTCAAGTTCTTCCAGGCTGGTAAACTTGTAGTGCTGATAACCTCCGGATACTATAAAATTGGGAAAGACCGTTAAGGCCGGCAGCAATTGCGGTTTTTTTTCTGCAACAAAACTATGAGTCATGATATTACAGAATAATTCACCCATCCATTTGCGTTGCATGTTGATATTGGCTTGCATATGAAATGCATGGGACAGTTCATGAAGCGCCAGTATATCAAAAAAGGCACTTGCGCTAATACTACCATCAGGCCGGCTATAAGTGGACTTTATTGGAACTTTCCATCGTTCCGGGATTTCGCTGAGGGGTGGGATAAAACTTTTCCAGAAGGGGTTGTCTTGCGCGGCAACAATTAGTGTACGCTGGTCGTCATAATGTGGCATTCCATATACCACTCGAAACCTGGAATAGGTATTCCAGTCTGCTTCTGCCAGTACCAGCAGATCCACTTTCGGTTGAAAGGAGAGTTGATTGGTAAAATAAGTAAAAGCCGTATCCACCAGGTTGGAAATTTCGCTTGCACGTGCCTGATAGCCATTACTGAAATAAACAGTGAATCTTTCTTTTTCCAGTTTACCGAGTCGTGAATAATCCTGGGCTTGTGCCTGGTCTTGCAATAAGAAAGTCAGCAGCAACAGTAAATAAGATTTCATAACGAATTATTTACTGCAAAAATCTCTTTTGAAATGTGTGAAAACTAGTACAAATCCGACATTATAAGCGGAGGTCGCGTTGCATTTTCAAGGGAGCCTGGTTGATTTCTTTTTCAATACCCCGGGGTGATTTATAGGTGAATTCACGGAAATCCCGGATCAGATGCATCTGGTCAAAATAGCCAACATGGTGTGCGATGGTTGTCCAGGTTGCCTCCGGTTGTTCCTCGTGCATGCGGTAAGCGCGGGAAAATCGTATGAGTCGCGCAAAGTATTTGGGAGAAAGACCAATCCTTTCTTTACAAACCCGCTCAAATTGACGATTGCTGAGGCAGGCAAGGGAAGCAATCTGATCAATACTGCAATTACCACCGGTTTGCAGCATAACCTGCATGGCCTGGTCGAATGGAAGCATCGCCTTCTGGCAAATCCTTTGATCGAGGAGAAAAAGTTCCACAAGGCGCACCATTTCGTCGAATCCGTTGCAATGCTGCAACTGATTGACCAGTTGCGTAAGTGGCCGGCCAAAAAACTCAGTAGCATCAAAACTTTTATCCACCAGTTCATGCAGGGGCATACCCAAGAGATGATACAACCCGGAAGGATGAAAACCTATCCGGATAGCCAGGTGCTCCCGGTGAAGTTGGAGGTAAACTGGCTTTGTTTGTGGCCCTACAATAACCGCTCTGGGTTGTGGTATAAAATCCCTGGATGGATCGATTTGAGCACTGATGGGATCCCGCAGGTAGAGGAACAATGAATTTTGCGGTGTGGGTGGGTAAAAACAGGGAGTTGCAGGATCAGGGGTGTCAAAAATTGCATGCACCGGCATGATGCAGTGAATACTGTCCTGTAAAAGAGGATGAGGTAGGTAGAACCTGTTTTCCAAGCCGGTTGTTTTCAGTAAAATACGAACTAAATACTGATCTTTGCGCCCAAAATTGCCCTTATGAGAGTTGCGATCAATGGAATGGGCAGGATTGGCCGGTTGTTGTTCCGGCGCCTGCTGAACCAGGAAGGTATTGAGCTGGTAGCGGTAAACGATGTGATGCCGGTGGTGAACCTGGTATACCTGTTGAAATACGATTCTCTGTATGGGCCGTTGCATAAGGCAATCAGTAGGGAAGATGGATTGATAACTGTTGACGGCAAAAAGATTCAAGCATTCCAGGAAGAAGATCCTCTGCGGCTTGACTGGAAAGGCTTGGGCATTGATATGGTACTGGAATGTTCAGGACGATTTAGCAGCAGGGACGGAGCAGAAAAACACCTGAAAGCCGGAGCAAGAAAAGTATTGCTGTCAACCACCGGTTCAGAAGATATTCCCTTACTGATTTTTGGTTTCAATCAGCACCAACTGGATGCCAGTGTTGATATCGTTTCTCCAGGTGGATGTATGACCAATTGCAGTACGCATATCCTGTACCTGATGCAGTCCATTGGAATAGAATCCGCACACTTTAATATTCTGCATTCCTACACTTCCCGACAGGAGCTGGTGGATACCGCGCATCCGCAGTTCAGGCGGGGGCGTGCAGCGGCTGAATCCATCATCCCGGTAGAAATTGACCTGGTAAAATCGCTGGACAGACTGTTTCCTTTGAAAGGTCAACTGGCAGCCATGTCGATCCGTGTGCCGGTTACCAATGGGGCATTGACAGATGTTACACTTCAAATGAAGGAAGAAGTGAGCAGGGAGCAGGTAAATGCCATCTTCAAAAAAGCCGCTGAAAGCAATTATGCATCGGTGTTAGATTACACAGAGGATGAACTGGTTTCGGCTGATATTAAGGGAAATACGCATTCGCTGATTATTGATGGAAGTCTCACATCTGTGGTTGGCAAACAAGTAAAACTTATTGCCTGGTTTGATAACGAATATGGGTATACGAGTCGTATGCTCGACTGGCTGCATTACTGGAAAGCAATGCTATAAATGGATTGGATTACTAATCTCCTTTTTTTATTACTGTTTATCCTGTTGTCAGGACTAACAGTAAAAGCCCGTTTGCTGAATAAACCGGCAGCTGCTTCGGGTGCATTACTTGCCTGGCTGATCTGGCTGGGAACAGGAGTGACTGGCGTACTGTCCTTGGCGCTGTTTTTTATCTGCGGCGCAGGAGCAACACGCTGGAAAAAGAAAGTTAAACGGCAATGGATAACCGAAGTTCAACATACAAAAGCAGATCGTTCCGCCAGCCAGGTTTGGGCAAATGGAGGAATAGCGGGTCTGGGGGCTGTACTTGCGCTCATGTTTCCGGTATGGATGGAGGAAGGGTTGCTAATAATAGTCGCAGTACTCGCTGCTGCCTGTTCTGATACGCTTTCCTCAGAACTTGGAACCCTGTATGGACGTCGTTTTTTCAATTGCCTGACCTGGAAGGCAGATCAACGGGGAGCGGATGGCGTAGTGAGTTTGGAAGGATTTGTTTTCGGTCTTCTGGGAACTGTGCTAATTGCCCTGGTTTATGGGTTTATGCATTCATTTGGCTGGCAGTTTGCGGGGATTGTGCTGGCCGGATTCCTGGGTAATCTTGCTGATTCTTTCTTTGGTGCAGCCTTGCAGCGCAAAGGGTTGTTAAACAACGACTGGGTGAATGTGCTGAATACCATTATCGCGGCCATTTCCATCATTCTTCTTAGTATTGCTTTCAATTAAAATCCAACAAAATGAAAAAGATAGTACTGGCAGCATTTATGGTATGGGTAGTAGGAGCAGGGTGTGAAAGCACTCAACAGATTTTGAGTGGATTGCCTACTGGTAATGAAACCAATACGACCCAGATTGCTGCCGGATTAAAAGAAGCTTTAAGCGTTGGCGCAGCCAATAGTACCAGTCGCCTTAGTGCAGTAAATGGATTTTTCTCCAATGCTGCATTGAAAATCCTGATGCCGCCCGAAGCACAGAAAGTGGAATCTACCTTGCGGAGTATCGGTTTGGGTTCTGTTGTAGATAAAGCCATCCAGTCCATGAACAGGGGGGCGGAGGAAGCATCCAAATCTGCTCTTCCCATTTTTAAAAATGCTATCCAGCAAATGACTATTAACGATGCAGTCGGTATTTTAAAAGGTGGGGATTTTGCGGCTACGAATTATTTTAAAGAGAAAACCAATCTGGCCTTAACGGAAGCCTTTCGCCCTGTTATTGAATCCTCTTTGAAGCAGGTGGATGCTACCAAATACTGGAACGATGTGTTTTCTGCTTACAATAAAGTTTCCCGTACACCCGTCAATACCGACTTAACGGCCTACGTAACCGAGAAAGCGATTGCAGGTATTTTTCATGAACTGGCGTTGGAGGAGCAGAAAATCCGGAAGGATCCTGCTGCACGCGTTACCGAATTATTAAAAAAGGTATTCGCGCAGCAATAAGGGTTACATATACTCCCAGGCACTTTGGTAGGCATAACGTTGTTCAGCCAGTTCAATAAGTTCGCTGTAAAAGGCATGTTGGGCGAGGGTGCTGCTATCGCCAATGATGACCAGCTTTTTCTTTGCTCTTGTCATAGCCACATTCATGCGTCGTATTTCAGAAAGAAACCCAATCCGGCTGTCTGGATTGGAGCGGGTCATACTGATGAGGATAATATCGCGTTCCTGCCCTTGGAAGCTATCCACGGTATTGATGGATAGTTGCTGAATAAAAGGAACTGAACCTGCATTTTCAACTGCCTGCCGGATGGCTTCCAATTGTTCTTTATAAGGCGCAATGATCCCGATACTGAGGTCTTTGGCAGGTATGCCGGCATCCGTTACTTCCTTCCAGTACCGGGTGAAATAGTTTACCAGGAAGGTTGCCTCTTCCGGGTTGCTGGTACTGGTGCCTACCTGTTTCTCTTCAAAACCGCAACCGGCTGTATCAATAAAAAGAAAAGGAGCATCGGCCGGAAATATGGTATGGTTTGCCACAAGCGCATCCGCCAACAATTTACCTTCATAAAATTTCCGGTTTGAGAATTCCATGATACCGGCATTCATCCGGTATTGAGTTGTTAACATGGTAACGGTCTCGGGCAACCGCTGTACCAGTTTTTCAAAGAGTGACGTGGCGAGTCCGGCTGCTGCCGCTCCCTGGCTTTTTACGGTTGGTGCCAGTTGCTGATGATCCCCTGCCAGAACCAGTTTTCTGGTTTTCAGTATTGGAATCCAGGCTGCGGGTTCCAGTGCCTGAGTAGCTTCATCCATTATTACTGCAGCATACCGAAGGTCGGTGATGGTGTAATGAGCGGCACCAACCAGCGTGGCTGTTATCACCTGGGATTTTTCAATGATATCGCGGGTCATGTATTCCATGGTGTTATCCACTTCCTTCATGATGGCCCGGGCTTCTTTAAATAATGCTTTTCGTTGTTCCCATTCTACTTTGCCGAAACTCCGTTTATACTTATGCGCCATGGTTCGGTATTCATCCGCCTGTTTTTTCATTCGCCGGATTTCTTTCATGCGGGGATGAATTGACAGTTTTTCATCCAGTGTCAGTGCCTGCAATTTTTCTGATACTCTAACGGGATTGCCTATTCGAAGAACAGAGCATCCGGCATCTGCAGCTTTCTCGCTTAACAGATCAACCGCTGCATTGCTGGGCGCAACCACCAGCAGCGGGCCCTTTTCAGTTTGGCAGAGTGTTTTAATGGCTTCAATCAGGGTAGTGGTTTTGCCAGTGCCAGGCGGACCATGAACAATGGCCAGGTCCTGGGCATCTATAATCTTCCGTACAGCCGCCTGCTGGCTTTCATTCAGCGCAGCACTGGTGAAACTGGATGGTTCTCTTCTCCAGGCGGGAGTTTCTTCTCCTGTCAGAATCCGGATCAGTCTGCCTTCTTCCTTTTTGTCTTTTAAGGAATCTGCCAGCTGAAGTGCTTTTCGCATTTCCTCGTAGCTGTTATCGTCAAATGCCAGGTCAATACCCAGTTTACCATCATCTGCCCAATCGGGAAGTTCTTCGGTGCGAAAATTGATTTTCAGTGTATTACCCGAAACATGTGTAATAATGCCTTCCAGCCGGTTGGAATCTGGATGGTGTTGAGAGAAGAGGGTAGCAGCTCCCCCAAAACGGAATAAATGGGAGATTTCGGTATGTGTGGTGCGTTCAAACTGCACGGTAAGGTAATCTCCTTTACCCAATTCGGTATCTCTTATGGCCACAGGATACCAGCTGTATCCGTTGGCTCTTCGATCCTGAACAGAACTGCGGCGAACCTGTTCATCAAAGTTTAGCTTGTCTTCCTGCCATTCCTGTTTTAGTGCCAGGGCCAGTTGCCTGAAATAATCCATTGGGCAAAATAATGAAAAAATAACCTGTATAAGCGCTTGTCTTTCTTGCTCTATCAGGTTATATTGCAGTAAACCTGCCCCAGAACTAACTTGCATGGATTCCCCGCGACCTAAACTTCCTATTGTTATAGGATTGGCATTTTTGCTGATTCTTTTCAAGCTTCCGGCATACAGTCAGTTAAAGGCGGATTTTACCATTGATAAACCAGGAGGATGTGCACCTCATGCCGTTGGTTTTACCAATACCTCCACCGGTACTACTTCATCCACCACCTATTCCTGGACCTTTGGAAATGGGAACAGTTCCACACTGAAAAATCCAGGTGCCACGTACAATGAAGAAAAAATTTATACGGTAACACTGACTGCCCGTGACGGAAACCAGACTTCCACCAAAACATTGGAATTGACCGTATACAAAAAGCCCGAAGTTAATTTTGAAGCAAATGTTCTAAAAGGTTGTGCTCCGTTCCCTGTTGAGCTAACCAGTAATTCCACAGCCGGAGATGGTACGATTACCAGTTATTTCTGGGATTTTGGAGATGGTGGTTTGCAGCAGGGAGCAACTCTTCAAAAAGTAACCCATACTTACCAGTCGGCACAGAAAGCTTCTGTTAGTCTTACTGTAACGAATAGTTTTGGTTGTTTTCGTACGCTTGAAAAAACGGCCCTTGTTGAAATTCTGGAACCCATTTCTGCCGCATTTAATGTGCCTGAAGCGTCTGTTTGTAAAGAGTCGGATCCGGTTTCATTCATCAATACAAGCAACGGTCCGGGTACGCTTACCTATAGCTGGGATTTTGGAGATGGGGCTGGCTCAACTACCGGATCTCCGACCCATACCTACGGCAAAAAGGGACAATTTAAAGCACAGTTGACGGTAAAAAATGAGCTGGGATGTTCAGCTACCAGTGCTCCCGTTACGATCCGGGTTGCAGACTTCACAGCCGATTTTAAACTTCCGGATCTGATATGTAACAGTAGCGTGATTGAATTACAGAATACGAGCAGTCCAACTCCTGATTATGTAAGCTGGTCAGCAGATGATGGAAGCGCTGCCTATTCAACAGGAAATTCACCTGTACAGTTTGTATTCAATCAGTCCGGTACACGGAAACTGTCCATGACAGCCAATTTTGGAGCCTGTTCCCAAACGGTAACCAAAGAGGTGGAAGTGAAAACCGGTCCCGATTTACAAGGTTTTGTGGTGGATTTTGGTTCTGCCTGCGGAGCTCCGGCAACAGTACGTTTCAAAGACACTTCTGCAACTGCTGTTAAATGGAGATGGGCAGTGGACAATGGTAATTCATTTTCAACAACAAAAGAAGGGTCGTATACTTTTACAAGCAATCGCTCCTACCTGATCGGCTTGCAGGTTGAAAATGCCTCGGGGTGTGTGTCAACGGTTCAACGGTATATTGATATTTACAAACCTAGTGTTTCAATAAATCTGTTATCCGGTGCCTTGTCAGGTTGTATCAATCTGACAAATAAATTTGGTACTAATTCATCAGAGGAAATTGATACATATGCATGGGATTTCGGCGATGGTGGCAGTTCTACGGATGCGGAACCAACTCATACCTTTACCAAAGAAGGAGTGTTCACTGTAAAACTGAACTTCACTACTAAATCGGGTTGCAAAGGAACTGAAACCATTCAAGTTCTGATCAACCGGCAACCAACAGCTGATTTTACTACCGACACGTTAATTATCTGCGGAAATTCACCGGTAGAATTTGAAAACTTGACTACGGGTACCGTTACCCGTTATATCTGGGATTTTGGTGGAGACTGGGGTCCAACTTCGTTTAATGGAAGCAATGCCATTCACCAGTTTCAAACGGAAGGTATTTATTCTATTCAATTAATTGCTGTCAATGGAAACTGTGCAGATACCATTCGGAAAGAAAATTACATCGAAATTAAAAAGGGTTTCCCTGATATCAGCTTTTTCACCAATAGTTGTGAGAATACAAGAGGAGAAGTTACCCTCTATCAAAATAGCCGGGATGCTGAAACCTATACCTGGGATTTTGGAGATGGTTCGGCACCGGTTCAATGGACATCCGGCCAGGAATCAATCCGTCATACCTATACAAAAACGGGTGCATATAAAGTACGGCTTACGATCACCAATGGCAGTTGTACGGTGAGTGATTCAGTGGAAACAGCGGTGCTATTGAAACAGCAGCCGGTTTTGAGTTCAGTTACCAAAGAACTTTGTTCCAACGACGCAATTGATATTAAAATAGACGGATTGGAAGGCAACCCCCGGCCATCTACCTGGAGTAATAGTTCGCACTACCTGATTGTGGAAGGACAATACCAGGATGGCAGCCGCCTGGAGGGATTTAGTGAGCAACTGGTTCCTAACTGGACTACTGTTTACAGTGCCAGGTATCGCAACCTGGATCCGGCTAAAAAAGGAATCAAAATGATCCTTCAATCGCATTTCTTCGGATGTTATGATACCACCAATTTATTGCCACTGGTGATAAAAGGCCCCATTGCTGACTTTGAAATGGCGAAGGATTTTTATTGTTTCAAAGATTCGGTTCAGTTGGTAGATCGATCTGTTGGGCAAAACAATGTTCCAATTGTGAAATGGGAATGGACGTTAGGTGATGGTCAGTCAATTACCCGTAACAATGCGGATCCGGTTAAACATCTCTATGAAAATCCCCAACCTTATTATGCACGCCTGAAAGTTACGGATGCAGAGGGTTGCTTTCATGTTACGGGTGAGTATGCGAAACAGGTGCTGGTGTATGGCCCGAAAGCAAGTTTTGATTTCAGTCCGCAGCGGGTAATTCCTCAAAACACCGTAAGCTTTTTCAGTACCTCCAATTTGTATCCATACAATCCGATGGATTATCGGTGGCGCTTCCAGGATGGTTCTATCAACCAGGGGGCATTTGTCAGCAAATATTACCCCCGTGTTACCAATGATACCGTACGAATGATCGCGCGCGACCTGATAACCGGTTGCCGTGATACAGCCTACAAAGTAGTTGTCGTAAAAGACGTTTCCGCCGGATTTACCTATACTACCTCCTATATTAATAACAATAGTTGTCCACCTGTAGTAGCCAGCTTTATCAATACCTCCGACAACTACCAATATATACGCTGGGATTTCGGGAATGGCAGAAGTGCCGGTAATCAGAACAATGTATCCAGTACCTATGAGTTGCCGGGCGTTTATACGGTAACCTTGTATGCATACGGATTTAATAATTCAGTAGACTCACTAAAAGTACCTATTGAGATCAAAGGGCCTTATGCGATTTTATCTGCCGATACCATTTTCGGATGCCAGGATCTTTCTGTTCAACTGAGTGCCGTTGTAAGAAATGCCAGTTCTTTTACCTGGGATTTTGGTGATGGTACACTCCTGCAAACCACCGATACATTCGCCGTGCATAGGTATTTAAGTCCGGGTATTTATCAGCCTGCTCTCATTATGAAAGATTCATCCGGTTGTGCCGGAACATCCCGGATTGATGATAAAATAATTATTGATCAGCTTAAAACAACCGCAAAAGCGGAGCCAGCCCTGGTATGTGATTCCGGATTTGTTCAGTTGGATCCGACAACCATCAGCCTCGCAGCAACAGAACTTGGATTACCGTTAACCTACCGCTGGCAATCTGGAAATGGTCAGAGCAGCAATACCGAAAAACCTTCTTTTTATTTAAATCGACCCGGAGAATATATCGCAACAATTGAAATCGTTTCGCCTTTTGGCTGCATAGCCAACTCTGAAGTGGATATCAAAGTCAACAGGGTGACACAGGCCTCAATTGCAGGTCCGCAGGCAGTATGCGAAAATGCGGACGTTACCTTTACCGGTAGTGCCGACAGGGAAGGGGATCTGGAATGGTTATGGTCACTTGGAAATGGAGCGATAGCATCGCAACCCACACCCGGAATCATTCGGTATGAAAGGGCAGGCAATTATCCTGTTCAATTGATTGTTGCGCATAATGGTTGCCGTGATATTGTCAACTGGAATTTAACGGTGCATCCGAATCCGGTACCCGGACTAACACCAAAGGATCCCGTTTTGTGTTTGGGTAATAGTGTGCAGTTGTCTGTACGGGATGGGGTTCAGTACCAATGGAAACCTGCTCAAGGGATAGCCAACCTCAACATTCCTAATCCATTTATATCGCCTACCGTAAGTGCGAGCTATCATGCTACTGTAATAAATCAGTTTGGATGTGTAAGTATGGATTCAACTACTGTTACAGTAGCACAGCCGATACAGTTGCAGGTCGCAGCCGATACAGCTGTTTGTCGGGGATTTTCTGTTAACCTTCCGGTAAGTGGTGCCTCCAGTTATCAATGGATAAGTGGAGAAGGCTTGAATTCATCCACCAGTCCGAATCCAATTGCAAGTCCGGTTACGGATACTCGTTATAGAGTAGTTGGATATGATGCTTACAATTGCTTCACAGATACTGCTGAAGTATTGGTCTTGGTAAGGGAACTACCAACTGTAGAAGCTGGTAATGATATCCGCCTTGCAACCGGTGAGCAGGTACAGTTAAAACCAACCTATAGTGCTGATGTGGTTAGTTATAATTGGTCGCCCCGCTGGTTTGTAAGTTGCGCCACCTGTCCGGAGCCACTTGCATTTCCGAGAGATAATGCCCCAATCACGATTACTGTACAGAACCAATATGGTTGTGTAGCTACTGATGCCGTAGGGTTCCGGCTGGAATGTGCTGAGAACGTTTCCATTCCCAATGCCTTCACTCCCAATAACGATGGTAAAAACGACCGGTTTAACCTGATGGGTAAGGGAATCCGGGAGGTTAAAAGCCTTCGGATTTACAGCCGTTTAGGTGATGTAATCTTTGAGCGAGAAAATTTCCAGATCGGTGAACGACAGGCGGGATGGGATGGTACCATTACCGGCAACCCCGCAGCAGCAGGAACTTATGTTTATTTTGCTGAATTCATCTGCGATACCGGTGAATTATTTACTCGCAAGGGTACCATCATAGTAGTCCGCTAAGGTTGATTTACCTTCAAAAAATACCTGGGTAGCCATCAGTTTTTTGACATGATGTCTTGTTTCTTTCGGGAGGTATTGTTGAAGATCCCAATAGTTATTAGAGCCGGCTTTTTTAATGGCTTTAAAAACGGGGCCGGGGCCGCAGTTGTAAGCAGCAATAGCGAGTGACCAGTCGTTAAAGGTTCTGTATAAATCGCGCAGATATAGGGCAGCTGCTTTTGTGCTTTTCTGCAGGTGTAAACGTTCGTCAACTATTGAATCAACACGAAGGCCAAGATCCATTGCAGTTGATGGCATTAGCTGCCAAACACCAAGCGCTCCAACTCTTGATGTAGCGGAACTTTTCATTTCCGATTCAACAATGGCAAGGTATTTTAATTCTCCGGGTAGTTTATAAGATGTAAAAATCTTATCAATTAATTTGAGCTTTGCTTTTTCTGTTTTTTGAATTTTAGTGAAAAGCTCCGACTGCATTTTATTATACTTGCTAATGTACAGTTGCAGTCCATAATGATAAGAATAGGTTTCTGGTACAAAAACATTGAAAGCGCTTAAGCTGCGGGTTGCTGCTTCTGCCTGTACATTTCGCGAACGCATGGAATTGCGGGCGGATGCACTGATGAACACGAACAAAAAAAGAACCAAAATGAGTTTCAGCGATTGAGATCTTAACATACGGGTACATTAAAGATGAACAATGCCGACCCAGGCTTATGGATAATAATAATCAGAACTGGAAAATCACAGGAAGATTGGATGAATTAATCAGGAAACCGGGGGGCGGACGAGTTTAGGTTTTTCAATTGTCCGGGTGCCTGATCAAATAAGATGGTGCAAAAATAATGCACAGCTTCCTGCATTGCAAGGTTTAAGTACGAAGGGAAACTACGATGCGTAATAAAAGACTCCTGTATAACTTATGTATTTTCATTGTAATCAATCAATTAGACATGTGTATAGCTGTGGATAAGTTAATTGTTAAAATGTAGTATCATTACGCTTTAATTCATTCCATTGCCTGTAAAAGTAATTTTAGCATTTGCGGCTGTTTACCTTATATGGGGTTCTACCTACCTCGCTGCACAGTTTGGGTTGGCAACTATTCCACCTTACCTGATGGGTTCGATGCGCTTCGCAATAGCGGGACTAATCCTGCTTGCGTGGTCTTTTTTTAGTAAAAAACCTATGCCCGGGAAAAGAGCCATAATCGTAAACAGTGTCGGTGGTATACTGATGCTGGTTGGTGGTAGTGGTTCGGTTTTATGGTCGCAGCAATACCTGGGTTCAGGATTAGCTGCCATCCTGGTAGCCTCCCTGCCCATCTGGTTTGTTTTACTGGATCGGAAACAATGGCCTTACTATTTTGGCGATAAGCGGGTGATCATGGGTGTTATACTCGGTTTTATAGGCATACTCTTTTTATTCGGAGCGGGCGTAAGAAATGGCTTGCAGGCAGAAAAAGGCTGGATGCAGGTAATCGGGATCGGGGTGATTTTGCTCGGTTGTATAGCCTGGACGATCGGATCCTTGTATGTGAAATATAAAGCGGTTCAAGTAGATGTTGCCACCAGCGCAGGAATTCAGTTATTCTCAGCCGGATTGTTTTCACTATTTCCAAGTTTTCTCACTGGCGAGTGGAATGGTTTCGAATGGAGCCAGGTAAGTACCGGCGGATGGCTGTCCTTATTGTATTTAACCATTCCTGGTTCAGTGATCGCTTTTATGAGTTATATCTATTTGCTGTCTGTTCGTCCGGCTGCACAGGCGGGCACCTATGCGTATGTTAACCCGGTTATCGCAGTATTGCTGGGAGTGATTTTTGCCCATGAAACAGTAAGTGGCTGGCAAGTGCTTGGCCTAATCACCATACTGCTGAGTGTGCTCATGATCAACTGGTCCAATTATAAAAAATAGCGGGTATTTTTGAGCAGTATGACAGGCAGCAATCCATATGAAATGCGAACAATAGCGGTTACCCGTTACGTTACACCCTTGCGTGAAGGAGGATCCTTGCCTGCAATTGCAGAGGGAGATGATGGTTTTTTATACGTGTTGAAATTCAGGGGAGCCGGGCAGGGAACAAAAGCATTGATTGCGGAATTAATTGGTGGAATGATTGCCAAACTATTGGAACTGAAAGTACCGGAGCTGGTATATGCAAACATCGATGAGGCATTTGGAAGAACAGAACCCGATGAAGAGATTCAGGATCTGCTAAAAGCCAGCGTTGGATTGAATATCGGGGTTCATTACTTATCCGGTTCTATCACCTATGATCCGAATGTTATCCAACCAGATCCACAAACCGCTTCCAGGATTGTTTGGATGGATGCCTTCCTGACCAATGTTGATCGTACCTGCAGGAATACCAATATGCTGATGTGGTACAAGGACTTGTGGGTAATTGATCATGGAGCCTGTTTGTATTTCCACCACAGCTGGGACGATTGGGAAGCGCACAGTTTGAAACCTTTTGCTGCGATCAAAGATCATGTGCTTCTGCCGTTTGCCAGTGAATTGGAGGCAGCAGACCAATGGGCAAGAAAAAAGATTAATAAATCCGTGCTTGATGCTATTGTTGAACTCATACCGGATACCTGGTTATTTACAGATTACCAACTGAGCTTTGATGAACAACGGACTGTTTATAAAACCTTTTTGTGGAATCGTTTTACTCATTCATCCATCTTTTTAAACCAGGCGATTGATGCAAGGAAAGCGCTTATTTGAATACGCGGTTTTGCGGGTGGTACCCAGAGTGGAGCGGGAGGAATTCTGCAATATAGGGGTTGTTTTGTATAGCAAAGAAGCCCGGTTTCTGCAATGTAAATTTCATCTGGATGAGCCGCGGTTAAAAGCACTGTTTGCAGCGCTTGATATTGAAGAATTAAAACAGTACCTGGAATCCTTCGAAAGGATCTGCAATGGTAGTAAATATGGAGGTCAAATTGCACAATTGGATCAAGCCAGCCGCTTTCGCTGGTTGACTGCTACCAGAAGTACGATACTACAAAGTTCAAAAGTACATCCGGGATTTTGTGAAGATCCCGGTATGGCGCTGCAAAAACTTTTTGAAGAGCTGGTGCTTTGAATTTTATTTTCGTATCTGTCCATTACCTTCCAAAATCCATTTCTCCGTAACCAGTTTCTCCAAGGCAAAGGGACCGCGGGCATGTAATTTTTGTGTAGAGATTCCAATCTCTGCTCCAAGGCCAAATTCTTCGCCATCTGTAAAACGGGTGGAGGCATTGGAATAGACGGCTGCAGCATCTACTTCGCGAATAAAGCGCGCACATTGTTTTTTGTCTTCCGAAACAATAGCTTCCGAATGTTTGGTGGAATAGGTATCAATATGTTCCAGCGCTTCATCTATTCCATCCACAATTTTAATAGCACATTTCAAACTGAGGAATTCCCTGCCGAAATCTGCTTTGCTTGCTTTACGCAGGAATGGATACCCCTTTAATAGTTTATAAGCTGAAGGGTCAGCAAAAATTTCCACTTCAAAAGCACTGAAGGGTGCCTGCAATTCTTTCAGTACTGCTGGCGCAATAGCTTTATCGAGCAGGATAGCATCGGCAGCATTACAAACGGATGGCCGGGAAGTCTTTGCGTTAACAATGATATCCACCGCTTTTTTAAGATTCGCTTTTTTCTCGACGTACACATGACAAACGCCGGCACCGGTTTCAATTACCGGAACACGGCTATGCTGGCGAACATATTGAATCAGCTGATCCGAGCCACGGGGAATCAGCACATCCAGGTAGTTGGTAGCTTCAAAAAGTTGCTGCACTACTTCCCGGTCGGGTGGCAATAAATTCACAAGCGCTGTAGGTAGTCCGTGTGCTTTTAAAACGGAATGGATGATTTTAACGGCCGCTGCATTGGTTTCCACAGCTTCACTGCTTCCTTTTAATACCGCTGCATTCCGGCTACGAATGCAGAGCGCTGCAATATCAAAGGTGACATTCGGACGGGATTCATAGATCGCACCAACCACTCCCAATGGAACCGCGATTTTTTTTAGATGGATCCCATTGTAGAGGGTTCGTTCTTCCAGGATCCGGCCGGTTGGATCGGGCAGTTTAGCTACTTTTCGCATACTCGCGGCAATGTTTTTGATTCGCTGTTCATTCAACAACAGCCGGTCGTTCCGCGGATTGTCTGTTGGCTGACGGGAAAGATCGCTTGCATTGGCTTTGAGTAAGGCGGATTGTTTTTCTTCCAATGCTTTTGCTAGATCCAGTAGCAGCTTTTGAATGGCTGAATTGGAAAGCGTTTGTAGTGTTCTGGCTGCTTTATGGGTTTTTTGCAGTGAGTTGGTTATGTTGATCATGATTAGTCGTTGAATAGTACAATGTCATCCGCATGTGCTGCAATTATATTTTTGCTGGCACGATGTGTTTCCATGGCGGCTGCATCCAGTTTCGCTTTGGCTACGCCTAAAATTGTGTTATCCTCTTCCATCAATTGAATGACTTCTCCTTCCACAAATTTCCCTTCCACTTTAGTGATGCCAAGGGTGAGTAAGCTTTTCCGGTTCATCAATGCTTTGGCAGCTCCTTTATCTACCGTTATTTTGCCTAGTGTAATCGATCCGCTTGCCAGCCATTTCTGTCGGGCCCGCAGATTGGATTTTTTTGCCAGGAAACTGGTTCCATTTTTTCTGGCGAGTGCATCTTGAAGTGGCTGCTTGCCTTTCAAGCCTCCAATCGTTACCTCAATGCCAAGAGATGCAGCCAGACGGGTAAACGTTAGTTTGGATAACATACCGCCTAAGCCCAGACCGCTTTTATCTTTGGTGATAAACTTCATAACTGATCCGTCAACTTTTTCCACCAATGGGATGATTTTTTTCTGATCGTCTAATACGCCACCAGTAGAGGTGCACAAGATCAGGTGACTGGCATCAAAGCCAATCGCGATAAGTGTGGCCAGTTCATCGTTATCAGAAAATTTTATCTCCACATTGCTAACCAGGTCGTTTTCATTTACAATTGGTACGATATTATTCTCCCAAAAAGTAGTGAAGGTTTGTTTTAATTGCAGGAATTGTACGCGATTGGAAAAGTGAACGCGTTCACAAAGCGCCTGTGCAACATTGATGGAATGCTGTTGAAAATACTTGTGATAGAGTTGTATGAGGATCGGGTTGCCCACAGCAGCAGCAGCCTTTCTTTCCAGTAAACTGCCTTTGTAAGCTTTCAGGTATTTCTTACCACTTCCAACGGCACCGCTGGAAACCAGAACGATATTATAACGCTTGCTCAATGCTGCAATTTCTCCCGCCACTTTTTTAATAATAGCAGTATCTATGGTTCCATCGGCCTTGCTGATCACGGCAGTTCCCAGTTTGATTACGATAACTTCCTTCGACATGCGTCGGTTTTTCTGCAAGATACTACAAAGCGGGCTGCCTAGCTTCCACTATTCAGAATTGAAAGAGGGGGCGCTTTCAAAACACTTCTGCTGTTTAATAGCCCGATCAATACAGTTAATCCGGTGATGGCAACAAAAATCAGCAAGGTTGGCACCAGTGGAGGAATAAAGACAGTATCGAAACTAAATCGCGCCAGCAAGGCCGCTCCAATCAGAGCCAGCACAATGCCGGTGAAAGCGGCCAGAGCTCCTAGGAAAAAATACTCCAGGGCAGTGATCGCAAATACCTGTTTGCTGGTTGCTCCCAGTGTTCTGAGTAAAACCGTTTCCTGCATGCGCTGGTATTTACTGATCAGGATGGATGCAATCAGCACAATGATGCCGGTCACAATACTGAATCCCCCGATAAATTGAATGACGAACCGGATTTTATCCAGTATATCATCCACTACTGTCAGAATGAGATTGAGATCGATTACTGATACAGTTGGAAAGTTTTCGACCAGGGCACGCTGGTACCTGGCTGAATAATCGGCAGACGGTACCCGGGTTACCAGTACATGAAACTTGGGCGCCTGCTCCAGCACTCCTTTCGGAAAGATGACTCTGAAATTCGTTTGTACCCGGTTCCAGTCGACTTGGCGAAGGCTGCCTACTTTGGTACGGATCGGGGCTCCCTGCACATTGAAAACTAATTCATCCCCAAGTGTTACTTTTAATCTTTTCGCATAACCTTCCTCGATAGAAATAAGGATATCATCTGCAGCTCTTGCTGAGTCCTGCAATTTTCCTTCCACAATCGTTTCAGCTTCGGTGAGGGTATCGCGGTAGGTGGCCCGGATTTCGCCGTCAAATGCTCTTCTTGGAATGTCGATGGTAGTATCGGCTTTCAGATCTGCTGCACTGTATCCTTTGATTTCTGACAGGCGCATAGTGATAATCGGTACATCCTGGATTACGGGCAGTTTGAATTCCCGGGTGAGCTGGAAAAGCGAATCTTTCTGGGACGGCTGTATATCAAAAACTACCAGGTTGGGCTGATTTTCGCTGGCAGCCATCTGAACCTTGCCAGTCAGTACTTCCTGGATATAAAAAAGGAGGGCAATAAAACTGGAGCCTAATCCGATAGCCACTACCAGAATCACAGTCTGGTTATTGGGTCTGAACAGGTTCGCGAATCCTTGTCGCCATACATAAGCAAGCCGACCTGGAAAAAAACGTCTGATTCCGTATATCAGCAACCAGGCAGCTCCGGACAATAAAAGAAATGACAAAATCACTCCCAGGGTGAAGCCGGCAGCGGCTCCGGCTGTTCCGATTTGCAGCCAGCTGAAGCCAAAAATGAAAACCAGCACACCAACGCTTACCAGTAAACGCCAGGGATCCTGCCACCAGCGGTTATGCGTAGCCGTTACTCGAAGGGTATTCAGCGGCGATACTTTCCGAACACTCAATAAAGGCCAGAGAGCAAAGAGAAGCGATACCAGGAGTCCAACCAATATACCTTGCCCGATTGCTTTCCAGGAAACCTGCATCGAAATTTCGATTGGCAAAAAATCTTTGAACACAGCAGGAAGCAGGAATTGAATAAGGGTACCCAGGATTGCACCCAGGATGCTTCCTATAAAACCGATCACCAGCATTTGCACCAAAAAAATCAGGAAGGCCTGGCGATTGGTGGCACCCATGCACTTGAGGATGGCAATCGAACTGATTTTTTCTTTCACATAAATATGAATAGCACTGGCAACGCCAATGCAGCCTAGCAGTAAGGCAATAAAACTCACCAGTTTCAGAAATTCATTCAGATCCTCGAAAGCCCTGCCGGTATTGCGTTTGCGGCTCTCAACGGTTTCAATATCCCAGCCGGCATCTTCCAGCCTTGTCTCGATGCGGGGAAGTACATCTTCCGCTACTTTATCGGAATTGAACTTAAAATAGTAGAGGTAATTGATCCGGCTGCCTTTTTGGAGAAGGCCGGTAGCTTCCAGGTCCTGCTTCGGTATCCATACAGCAGGAGCCACTGCAGCTGAGAAGCCGGTTTTACCGGGTGATTGTACTATTTCTCCCAGGATCAGGAAGGTCTTTTCACCAACCCGGATGGAATCTCCCGGTTGGGCATTGAATTGAAGCAGCAGGGTTCTTTCTACCATTGCACCTTCCTGCCTGGTAAAACGTTGGTAGGCATTGGCTGGCCGGGTTTCGATAGCGCCGTAAAATGGAAAGCCTGCACTAACGGCGCGAACCTGTGCGAGACGGGTACCTCCTGATTTGGTGAAATAAATCATGGAGGCAAAATTGTTTTCGGAAGCGGCAGTGCCGGTTTTTCCGAGTGAATCAATCAATTGCTGAACGGTTGCATCGGGCGGTTGGTTGGCATCCAGTGCAAGATCGGCGCCAATCAATGTTTTCGCTTGTGAATCGATATCGCGTTCTAACGTATACCCTAAACCGTAAATCGCCACCAATGCTGCAATGCCCAGAATGATGGAGGAAATGAAGAGCAGTAACCTTGAGCGGTTTCGGCGGCTATCGCGCCAGGCCATTTGAAAAATCCAGGCAGAATTCATGGTCTAACTACCTCCCTGTTGCTTTCGTCTGAAATCAATTTGCCGCCTTTGAGTTTGATAATCCTTCCGGTTTTGGCAGCCAGCTCGAGGTCATGAGTCACCATGACCAGGGTGGTACCTGCTGCTTTATTTAGATTGAATAGCAGAGACTCTACTTTTTCGGAAGTTTCAGCATCGAGGTTGCCGGTAGGTTCATCTGCAAACAGGATTTTCGGCTGGTTGGCAAATGCCCTGGCAATGGAAACCCGCTGTTGTTCACCTCCGGAAAGCTGGGAAGGGTAATGGTGGGTGCGGGAGGCAAGTCCCACCTGGTCCAGTAGTTCCAGTGCGCGCGACCGGATATCCTTTTCCTTTTTCAATTCCATGGGTACCATCACATTTTCCAGTGCGGTAAGGGTGGGCAGGAGTTGAAAATTCTGAAAAACAAAACCGATGTATTTATTGCGGATACCGGCCAGCGCATCTTCTGACTGGTCCTGTAGCTTGATGCCATTGAGTGCCACATGCCCGGAACTGGCCCGGTCTAGCCCTGCACAAAGGCCCAACAGGGTGGTTTTGCCGGAGCCGGATGGGCCAACAATAGCGACCGTTTCGCTGGGTTGAATGGAAAAACTAATATCTTGTAGCACCTGGAGTTGTTGGTTGGCAGAAGGATAGGTTTTGGAAAGACCAACTGCTTCCAGAATGGGGGGTGATGTCAAACTCATTTGGTAAAATAACTGTTTTATATGGCGAATAACAAGGTAAATATGTCAAGGTTGAGAATATTGGGATTAATCCTGCTGGCATCGGGATGGATGGCCTGTGGTGGTGGGGAGCAAAAAAAAGAAGCAAAACAGGAAGGAGCTGCAACCCAAAAAAAGCTTGCGGATAAGAAACTGGTCTTTTTTGGGAATAGTCTGACAGCAGGTTATGGATTGGATCCGGAAGAGGCTTTTCCTGCCTTGACCCAGGTAAAAATTGACTCTTTGAACCTTGGGTATGAAGTAATCAATGCCGGACTGAGCGGCGAAACATCAGCCGGGGGATTGACCCGGATCGACTGGATTCTTCAGCAAAAGCCAGATGTGTTTGTTCTGGAACTGGGGGCAAATGACGGCCTCAGGGGCATACCGGTAGCAGAAACCAGGAAAAATCTACAGGGCATACTGGACAAAGTGAAAGCCGCTAATCCGGAAGTAAAACTGGTGGTGGCAGGAATGATGGTGCCACCGAATATGGGCCCGGAATATGCAAAAGATTTTCAATCCATTTTCCCCGACCTAGCGAAGGCTAATAATGCTACGCTCATACCATTTTTGCTGAACGGGGTGGCCGGTGAACGATCGTTAAACCTGGCAGATGGTATACATCCAACAGCAGAAGGCCACCAAATGGTGGCCAACAGCATTTGGAAGTATTTGCAGCCCTTGTTAGGAAGCCGCTAAACGGGCCTGTAGTCTGGTTTGTCGAACCCGCACCACAGCGTGGAACAGAATCAGAGCGGCGGCGGCAATATACCAGCCCAACCGTTGATCAGCGGGTTTGTTGGAAAAATAGGTGAGGCAGGCGAGGGCGATTCCCCATACCAGCAGGACATGCCGGATCGCTGCGATCAGCAGGGTACGGAAACTTTTCATATACGGATTTTTAGTATTTATTATAACCCCGGAATACTGATTTTATTGTGCAGACCAGTATTTCGTTAAATTTCTACAGCAGAATACGTCATAAATCGCTAGTTTTCTCCGGAATTAACCTATAGCCTTGAATCCTTCGCCTAGTTCATTTCAAACCCAGGTACAGGCTGCCTTATTACGGCAACTGAAAATTGACTACCTGGTAATTGACCGGCAATGCAGGTTGGCAGATTGTTCTCCGCAATCTTCTGTTTTCAGAACCAGTGAAAAAGCAGCAGCAGGTATGCATATAAGTGAGATTCTCCACCCGATATGGGTAGCTGAGCTGGAAGCGGCTATTCCTCTACTTACTGCTGATCTCCCTGAACTGACAATTCAAAATAAGAGATTCATAGTTGGGGATCAGGAATACAGTGGCAAGATGGAGCTATCTGTCATAAAGGAGCTGGATTGTTTTTTGGTTGTAGTAGAACACCGGTCGCAGGAAAAAAATGCCGATACACTAAGAGAGCGAACCCTGCAGACGCTGCTGGAAACCGGAATGGATGCAGTTGCCTTGCTGGGTGAGGATGGAAGCGTCCTATATGTAAGCCCAAATGTTATAAAATTGCTGGGTTATTCAGAACTGGAATGCAGGCGGTTGAATCTGTTTGAATTGCTGCATCCGGAGGATCAGGATAAAGTAAAGGAAACATGGATGAAAATGTTGTCCTCTCCGGGAGAATTGATTAAAGGAGCGGATGCCAGAGTGAAACATAAAAACGGTGATTGGCGATGGCTGGAGGGCAATATGATTAATCTGCTGGAGGATCCGGAGGTCAGAGGAGTGGTAGATGTGTTTCGGGACATAACAGATCGCAAAAAACAGCAGGATGAATTGTTGCGAATGAATACGGTGCTTGCGGAAGCGCAGAACCTGGCACATATTGGATATTGGGAAGTTGATATGCAATTGCAGGAAATGAGTTGGTCCATTGAAACGTATTCAATATGGGGGCTGGATCCTGTTAAAAAGCCAACACTTGACTATTTTTATTCAACCATTCATCCAGACGACAGGGAATCATTTATTTCATTGAATGAGCGATGTTTGAGGGAAGTAGGTAAACTGGATGCCGTTCACCGGATTTTGCTGGAGGATGGAACTATTAAATATGTCCGCGAACGCGGTGCTTTTGAACTGGGTGCTAATGGGGAAGTGCTGAAATTTAAAGGAACCGCACAGGATATAACGGAAGAGGTTAACCGAACAGAATCCATTCGCATTTCCAATGAACGATTAGAATTGGTGAATAAGGCTACATCAGATGCAATCTGGGATTGGGATATGAAAAATAATCATGTCTATTGGGGAGAAGGATTTCATAAACTGTTTGGTTATAATCTAGAGGGAAATTCCGTTTCTCCGGAACTTTGGGAGGAATTGATTCATCCTGATGATAAAGACCGTATTTTATCCGAGTTGGAGATAGTACTTGCCAATAAGGGAATTGATACCTGGATGAGTGAATACCGGTTCAAAAAGGTAAACGGGGAATATACTTTTGTTCAGGATAAGGTATTTTATATCCGGGATGAGAAAGGGGCTCCCATAAGAATGATTGGCGCTATGATGGATATCAGTTCTGTAAAGGAAGCGGAAAAGAAATTACAGGAAGAACGGAATCGACTCAGAGCCATTATTGATAATATCCCTGACTATATTTTCGTAAAAGATCAGGATGGCAAGCATCTCATTTGTAACCAGGCACAACTTGATTTGTTTGGTGTGGATTTGGAAACTTCGGTTTCACAAAAGACTATCAATGATCTGCTGGGAGAAGAAAAGGCCAGCAGTTTCTGGAAAGATGATCAGACAGTATTGCAAACCGGGCAATCCATTTTTAACAAAGAAGAAAAGCTGTTTCCAAAAGACGGTGGTTTGCGTTTTGCGCTTACGACGAAAGTGCCTATTAAAAATGAAACGGGAGAGGTGCTTGGACTGGTAGGCATTTCAAGGGATATAACCAGTATCCGTAAACGTCAGGAGCAGGATCGCTTATTAGCAAGAATTACGGAGGCAATACTGGTAAGTCAGGATATTGAAGTTGCTTTGGAAGAGGTGTTGGCACTTACAGGTACCTATCTGGAGGCCCGGAGCGGAAATGCCTGGCTTTTGAATGAAGGACAATTGAAATTAATGCGAACGGCCAGTTGGGGGATACAGTTGGCTACCGACCGTGAATTATACCTGAATAAACATTACCTGGGTGAATTTTGGAAAAGAGGAGAACCTGCTATCCTGGACGAGGAGCAGTACAGGGTAAGCACCCTGCTCATACCAGTAATTTTCCAGGAGCATACAATCACACTTTTACAATTTTATTATCCTGATCAAAGAAAACCGGACCAGGAGCTACTGGAGTTTTGTGCGGAACTGGGTTCCAAAATGGGAATCGATATCAAAACCAAGAAGAGTGAACTGGAATTGAGTATGTTCTTTACCCATTGTCCGGATCCGCTCTGTATGGCCAGTGCGAATGGTTTTTTCAAGAAAGTTAATCCAGCCTTTATCAGGCTGCTTGGTTTTGAAGAAGGGTTTATTGTATCGAATCCGATTCTTTCCTTTGTTCATCCGGAAGACCTGGCTGCAGCATTGAATGTGCTGGAAGCTGCATTCGCCGGGCAACGCATGGAGGGATTTGAATGCCGTTTCAAAACCGTGAACGAAGAGTGGAAGTGGTTGGCTTGGAGCAGTTCCGAGTTGGTATACGAGGAAGGCGTGGTATTTGCCTATGGTAAGGATATCTCAGAATTAAAAGAAGCCGAGCGCAACCTGGTACAATTCAAAAAAGTGCTCGATAGTTCACAGGAGGGGGTTGCCATTTATACGCCGGCAACCAACAGCAGCTATCTCAATCATGCCCTGCAGGAAATGATGGGGTATAGTCCGGATGATTTTCAAAATCTGGAATCTCCGGCACTTGTTTATGCCAACAGGGAGCAAGGCTGGGAGATGTTTGATACGATACTGGCGGGAGGCTATTTTACAGGTGAAGTACAATTGTTGGGAAAAGATGGCCGAGTACTTGATTTATACCTTAGTGCCGGTCCGATTTTCGATGAAGATGGCAACGTTGAAGCTGTTTATGGGATTCATACCGATATATCGGAGCGAAAAAAATACCTTTTGGAGATACTGGAAGTCAACGAACGGTACAACCTCGTGGCAAAAGCTACCAATGATGCCATATGGGATTGGAACCTGCTCACAAACGAGGTTGTTCGGACAGGCCTTGGGTTAGAAAGTCTATTTGGTTACGATAGTGAAGAAGCCAATAAGGATCGTAGTTTCTGGTTGAAACGGGTACATCCGGAAGATCTTGAAGGAGTGCTGAAAAGAAGAGGTGATGTACTGATGGATCCCCAGGTAAACTATTGGCAGGATGAGTACCGATTCCTAAAAGCAGATGGAAAGTTGGCATATGTACATGACAAAGGATTTATCATCCGCACTGCAGAAGGGAAGGCTATTCGGATGATTGGCGCAACACAGGATATCACGGATCGGAAAGAATTCCTGAATGAAATATTGAGGGTACAGCAAAACCTGGATGCACTGATCAACAATACCGGGGATATGATCTGGTCTTACAATACGCGGATGGAACTGATTGTGGCTAACCATGCATTTTTGGATAGTTATCAGGTTCTCACGGGGATGCCTATTGAAGAAGGAATGCCAATACTGTCAGATGTATTGCCCTATCATATAATTGAACAATGGAAACCGCTCTACGAGCGCTCACTGCTGGGGGAAAGCTTTACAGCAGAACAGGTATACTTCCAGGATTCAGGAAAGGATGAACAGTATTACATGGTTTCGTTTACTCCCATGCGAAATGAAAGGGAAGAGGTAGTTGGAGCAGCCTGTTTTGCAAGAAATATTTCCGAACTCAGAAAAGCGTATCGGAAACTGGAAGAGCTCAACCAGGAACTGCTTGCCAAAGCGGAAGAATTATTCGCTTCTAATGCCGACCTGGAACGATTTGCTTTTATTGCATCCCATGATTTACAGGAACCACTTCGGATGGTATCCAGTTTTTTGCAATTGCTTAAACAACGTTACCATGGTCAGCTCGATAAAAAAGCGGATACCTATATTGAATTTGCTGTGGATGGCGCCAACAGGATGAAAGACCTCATCCACGGGTTACTGGATTACGCCAGGGTTGGCAATACGTCTGCAGATGCTGTACCGGTTGACCTCAACCTGGTGATTCGGGATGTTCAGATCTTACTCAAAACCAAGATTGAAGAATCAAATGCAGTTATCCTTACGGAACATCTGCCCATTATTCCGAGGGCGAACTATACACAGTTGCTGCAATTAATGCAGAATCTGTTGGGCAATGCGTTAAAATACAGGGGAGAAAAGGATCCATTGGTTCAGGTAGGAGTGGAAGATAGTGGAGAAACCTGGACAATCCATGTAAAAGACAATGGAATCGGACTGGACATGCGCTATGCTGATAAGGTTTTCCAGGTATTTCAACGCCTTCATCAGCAAAAAACCTATACCGGAACGGGTATTGGGTTATCTATTTGTAAGCGGATCGTGGAAAAAATGGGAGGGAAAATCTGGGTAGATTCAGAACCCGGGAAAGGAAGCACGTTCTATTTCACAATTGTAAAGTAACTTGTCGCAAATTACCACCCTCTGCATGGAACCAATTCGGATACTGCTGGTAGAAGATAATGAAGGCGATGTTGTACTTACGCTCGAAGCATTTGAAAGTATAAGGCTGGCAAACAGTGTAAAAGTTGTGAACGATGGAGAAGAAGCCATCCAGTACCTAAATAAAGAAGGAAGCTTTGCAGATGTTGAGGAGCCGGATATGATATTACTGGATATCAATCTTCCAAAAATCGATGGAAAACAGGTGCTTCACTATATAAAAACGCATGAGCGATTTAAAGTAATACCAGTAGTTATTCTTACTTCTTCTTCCGCTGAACGGGATATTAATGAAACCTACTCCAAACATGCGAATTGTTATATTACCAAACCGGTAGATTTCTCCAAGTTTATTACGGTCATAAAGTCTATTGAAACCTTCTGGATCAATATCGTTCAACTTCCGGTTAAACCTATCTGATATGGCAGCGCATTTATCGGTTGATGAATTTATTGAGTCTGTGAAGAAGCGGCAACAGCCATCCGGACTTAGCATATACCAAGAAGCGCTTTGGGAAGAAGGTTGTGGCAATTGGGAAAAAGCGCATGCGCTTATCCAGGATTTACCCGATAAACAAGCTGCATTGCTGCATGCCTACCTGCACCGGGTGGAAGGTGATGAATGGAATGCCCGGTACTGGTATAACAGGGCAGGAGCCAGTATGCCCGCTTTGGATACAAAAGAAGAGTGGAAGGAACTGGTGAAACGATTTCTTACATGAAAGCAGTACATCCTATTTATAACTGGCCTTTTGCAATGGTTTGTCTGAGTTCGCTCTTTTTTTCTGCCAGTTTTAATATGCTGATACCGGAATTGCCGGCTTATTTATCGAGCCTGGGAGGTGCGGAATACAAGGGATTAATCATTGCTCTCTTTACACTCACAGCAGGTATTTCCCGACCCTTTAGTGGAAAACTTACTGATTCGATTGGCAGAATCCCGGTGATGGCCATCGGCAGCCTGGTCTGTTTTGTCTGTGGTTTTTTATACCCCCTGCTCACCTCTGTTGCCGGCTTTTTATTATTGCGACTGATTCATGGATTCTCAACCGGTTTTAAACCTACAGCTACAGCAGCTTACGTGGCAGACCTTGTACCGGTTGGGCGCTGGGGAGAGGCGATGGGTATACATGGGCTCTTTTTCAGTACCGGGATGGCCCTCGGCCCAGCATTGGGAAGTACGATCGTACAGTTTTATTCCATGGATGTCTTGTTTTATGCATCCTCCTTTCTGGCTCTCCTGTCAATTGCTATTCTTTACAATATGAAAGAAACATTGCCTGGAAAACAACGTTTTCAATTGCGCCACCTGCAGGTGGGCAGGAACGATATTTTTGAATGGAAAGTTTTCCCTGCGGCATTGGTTACCCTTCTTTCCTATCTTTCTTATGGCGCAATTCTTACACTGGTTCCTGACTGGGGCGATTTTATCGGCATACACAATAAAGGTTTGTTTTTTATGGTATTCACCATCGCTTCCCTGGTTGTACGCTTTGTAGCAGGTAAGTTTTCGGATAGACGTGGCCGTGAGACAGTAATAAGGGGCGGACTGATCATGCTGGTATTCTCACTGATAGTAATGGCAAGCTGGCAAAGTAGTTGGGGTTTACTTGCTGGTGGAGTGCTCTATGGAATTGCAACCGGAATATTATCTCCCGGTATCAACGCGTGGACAGTTGATATGAGTGATCCCGATAAACGCGGCAAAGCGATGGCAACCATGTATATTGCGCTGGAAGCAGGTATCGGCCTGGGAGCCCTGATTGCAGGAACGATCTACCAGGATCATATCAGCCGGATTCCCGGATTGTTTTACAGCGCTGCCATCATAACCCTGGTAGCCATCGTGTATATGTATTGGAGGAAAAAACATGCATAACGCTATATTAGAGGTACAAGAAATTTCCGTTATGATCGGCGAACGCATGGTCTTGTATCCGATCAGCCTGGAGTTGCTGGCGGGAAAGAAGCTGGCCGTTGCAGGTGAAACAGGCTCGGGTAAATCAACCCTGCTGAAAGCCATCGCAGGTTTGCAAAATTTGAAAAGCGGTACCGTTTATCTGCAAGGTGAGCGGGTAGAAGAAGCCTGGGAGAAACTAATCCCCGGGCATCAGAAGATTGCCTATTTGTCGCAGCATTTTGAATTGCGAAACAATTACCGGGTACAGGAAATTTTATCCTATGCGGAAAAAGTAACGGAACAGGAGGCAGCAGAAATATACCGGCTCTGCCAGATCGATCATTTGCTGAATCGTAAAACAGATCAGTTGTCGGGTGGTGAAAGACAACGTATTGCCATGGCACGACTGCTGGTAGGTGCGCCTGTATTGTTTCTGCTGGATGAACCTTTTTCCAATCTGGATGCACTCCATAAACAGACTATGAAACAAGTGATGCTGGACCTGGGTAAGGTTATGCAAATAAACTGGGTACTGGTATCACACGACCCGGGCGACTGGCTAAGCTGGGCGGATGAACTGTTGATCTTACGTGAGGGTAAGCAGCTTCAGAAGGGAGATCCTGCTAGTCTGTTTAATGCGCCTGAAAATGAATATGCAGCCGGTTTACTGGGTGCTTATTCAGTGTTGAGTGCAAGGGAATGGGAGCAATTGAGCGGCGAGCGATTGGAGGGGCCTAAAATCATACGGCCGGCACAACTTCAGCTTAGCGCTGTTCATACGGCTTCGCTTAAAGGACATATCAAAGAAACTGAATTTGTCGGTTATGGGTACCTGTTAACTATTACACTGGAAGAAGGTAGTTGTATTAAATTATTTCACGAGGAAGCTTGTGAGCCAGATTCAGCGGTTGGCGTTCAACTCAGATAAATTATATTTAGCACTTTATTAAACGATTTGATTTTCCCTTATGCAGAAAACGAACTTCCAGCATCTGTTTAGCATTCCGGTTATAGTAGCTGCCCTTGGTTATTTTGTTGATATCTATGATTTGTTATTGTTTGGAATTGTTAGAATACCCAGCTTGAAAAGTATGGGACTGGATGAAGCGTCGCTTTCCACCGTTGGCGCTTCCATCCTGAACTGGCAGATGACCGGCTTATTGATAGGAGGCATTCTGTGGGGTGTTTTGGGCGATAAAAAAGGGCGCTTATCAGTCTTGTTTGGATCCATCCTTACCTATTCACTTGCCAATATTGCCTGTGGTTTTGTGAAAGATCCGGATACCTATAAGATACTCCGCTTTATTGCAGGTATCGGGCTGGCCGGTGAGCTGGGGGCGGGCATTACGCTGGTAGCCGAGGTATTGCCAAAAAGATTACGTGCCCTTGGAACCTCCCTGGTTGCCGGCGTAGGATTGCTGGGGGCTGTAGCTGCTTATTTTACGGTGGAACTCTTTGACTGGAGAACGGCCTACTTTATTGGAGGAGGAATGGGGATCGCCCTCCTTTTAATGCGGGTGGGAGTATTTGAATCAGGTGTTTTTTCTGCATTAAAAGAACAACATCATGTAAAAAAAGGAAACTTCTTTTCCTTGTTTACCAATAAAGATCGGTTGGTACGCTATCTGAAATGCATTGGAATGGGTCTGCCAACCTGGTTTGTTATTGGCATTCTTGCCACATTTAGCAATGAGTTCGGTACCGCATTGGGAATTGAAACCCCGATACAGCCCGGACTTTCCATCATGTGGTGTTATGTGGGCTTATCCATTGGTGATTTGTCGAGCGGCGTGATCAGTCATGCCCTGGAATCCAGGAAAAAAGCAGTACTCTACATGATGATATTTACTCTTGCAGCCAGCCTGGTGTATCTGTTCGCCGGTATCAATTCGGCCACCATGTTTTACGGGGTCAATTTATTACTGGGCCTCGGAATAGGTTACTGGGCCATGTTTGTAACAATTGGTGCGGAACAGTTTGGAACCAATTTAAGAGCAACTGCAGCCACTACGATACCAAATATGGTTCGTGGTACGGTGGTAGGAATGACCACACTCTATGGTGTATTTAAAGGTGGATTTAGTGTGGTTCAGGCAGGCGCACTGGTGGGCCTGATCTGTTTTATCATAGGTATTTATTCAACGCTTACGATCTCTGAAACACATGGCAGAGATCTTGATTTCCTGGAGGAATAAGATGAAAAGGATAACCATAAAAACGATAGCTGAGCAGCTGGGGTTATCCATTGCTACTGTTTCGCGTGCCTTGCAAAACAGTCATGAAATTTCAGCAACAACAAAAGAAAAGGTTAAGCAGGCAGCCAACGAACTGGGGTATAGTCCGAATGTGTATGCCAGTGGTCTTCGCGCGGGTTCCAGTAAAACCATCGCAGTTATCGTTCCGGAAGTAGAAAATCATTTTTTTTCGCAGGTAATTAGTGGTGTAGAAAGCATCGCACGGCAAAACAATTACCATGTATTGATCTACCTGACGCATGAAGAGCCTGTAAAGGAACTCGAATTTGTTCAACTGCTGGGTAATGGCCGGGCAGATGGTTTACTCATTTCTGTAACTCATAACGGAAACGGATATGCGCACCTGGATCAGCTGGTGGCTGCCAATTATCCCCTTGTATTGTTTGACCGCCTGGTTAATGAACTGGATGTTCCGAAAGTGAGTACCAATAATGAGGTTATCAGTTATGAAGCAACTCGGTTGTTGATTGAGCGGGGAGCTAAACGAATTGCTTTCCTGGGACTGAATCCTGACTTGTATATCATCCGTACCAGATTGGCCGGTTATCAAAAAGCTTTACAAGAATCCGGACCTGGTACAGAATCCATGGTTTTCAGCGGGACTGGCCGAATGGATGAAGATATTGCCAGGTTGAAGGACTTTATCACCATTCATCAACCGGATGCTTTTTTGGGAGCATCCGAATCGATGGCCTTATTGTTATATGAAATCAGTCGACAACAGGGTCAAACTATTCCGGAAAACTATCAAATAATCAGCTTCACCAATCTGGCTGCTGCCCGGTTCCTGAGTCCCTCCCTTACTTCCATCGTGCAGCCAGCCTTTGAAATCGGAAAAGAAGCTGCGGAATTACTTTTTAAAGTGATTAAAAAGAAGAAAATCTATCCGGCGGAAGGGTCTCCCACACTTCCTTCTGTTTTATTGGAAGGCGATTCCATCCGGGCTTTCAGGCCGTAAACGTTTGCATAAGAAAACTTGGGGGTAAGCTGCGGAAAGTGCAATTTTAGGAGCAACATGCTTACCATAAATTAAACGTATGGCTGACCGTCGAAAATTTCTCCAGCAGTCGGCATTGGCTGCAACCGGTGTATTGTTTTTTCCCCATTTCATGAAAGCGGGTGTTCCGCCCAGTTCCAGGGTGGTGATTGGCGTAGTGGGTACCAATAGCAGAGGTGCCTATCTGGCTGAACTTTTTGCGGGTATGCAGGGTGTTGAAGTTGGATATATCTGTGATGTTGACAAACAGGTATTGGAAAAAACCATTGCTGCTATTCAGAAACAGACTGGTAAAAAGCCCAAAGGTTATACCGATGTGCGAAAACTGCTTGAAGAAAAAGACCTGGACGCCATTTGTATTGCCACACCGGATCACTGGCATGCACCTGCCACCCTGATGGCTGTGCAGGCGGGTAAACATGTTTACGTAGAGAAACCCTGTAGCCATAATCCTGCCGAAGGAGAGCTGCTCGTTGCGGCTGCAGTAAAATACGGTAAGCTGATACAGATGGGAAACCAGCGTCGTTCCTTTCCTAAAGTACAACAGGCTATGCAGGAGTTGAAAAATGATGTAATCGGCCGTGTTTATTTTGCAAAGGGATGGTATGCTGCCAATCGAAAATCCATTGGAAAAGGCAAGCCGGCAGCTGTACCGTCACACCTGGATTATGAACTGTGGCAGGGGCCTGCTCCCCGGACGGCCTACCGCGATAACCTGATTCATTACAACTGGCACTGGTTCTGGAATTGGGGGACCGGAGAAGCATTGAATAATGGCACGCATGAAATTGATGTTATGCGCTGGGGGTTGGGTGTGGACTATCCCACCAAAGTGGTGTCAGCGGGAGGGCGGTATGCATTTAACGACGATTGGGAAACCCCCGATACACAAACCATTACATTGGAATTCCCCGACCGGAAAGCGATGTTGTGGGAGTCGCGCAGTTGCAATCCACATACGGTAGAAGGCAGCGGAAGAGGCGTGATTTTCTATGGCGAAAAAGGTACGATGGTAATACCTGGCGGCGATGATTACCAGGTATTTGATCTGGACAATAAACTCATCAAAAAAGTGGAGACAGAAATTGGAAAGATTGATGCCACCAATACGGTAGGTATGGGGGCCAACCTGGATACGATCCACCTGCATAATTTTATTGAAGCGATCCGTAAACAGCAGGTGCTGACATCTCCCATTCTGGAAGGACATAAAAGTACCCTGCTGGCACAACTGGGAAATATCTCCTGGCGTACCGGACGCGTCCTGAATTGTGATCCCCAAAACGGATATATTCTGAATGATAAACAGGCTGCTCAACTCTGGCACCGTGAGTATGCGAAGGGCTGGGAAATGAAATTATAATCCTTAAACTACTGGTATGAGAAATCTACTACTGACGATTGGTTGCATGAGCTTGTTTTTTGTTGCTGCGGCGCAAAACAGTCGCGAACAATGGGTATCACTATTTAACGGTCGCGATTTAAAAGGCTGGAAACAGTTGAATGGCAAAGCCAAATACGAAGTGAAAGATGGTGCAATTGTAGGTACCACAGTATCCGATGAACCGAATTCTTTCCTGGCGACCGAAAAGAATTACACCGATTTTATTCTCGAACTGGAGTTTATGGTGGATCCGAGTATGAATTCCGGTATACAATTTCGAAGTGAGAGCAGGGCAGACTATATGAATGGTCGGGTACACGGTTACCAGATGGAAATTGATCCCTCCAAAAGAGCCTGGAGTGGCGGCATTTATGATGAAGCCAGAAGATTGTGGCTGTATTCCCTCGAATACAATGAGAAAGGCAAATCCGCTTTTAAAAACAACCAGTGGAATCATTACCGGATTGAATGTTTGGGCAAAACCGTTCGCACATTTGTGAATGGAATCCCCACTGCACATCTGGAAGACAGTATGCTCACAAGCGGATTTATTGCTTTGCAGGTACATTCCATAGGGAAAAACGACCAGCCTGGCAAGCAAATCAAATGGAGAAATATCCGCATTCAGACAACTAATCTTCAGCCCAAAAAAGCTGAACCCATTTTTATTGTAAACCTGAATCCAAACAGTCTCTCCGCTGAAGAAAAAGCCCAGGGAGTAAGGCTGCTTTGGAATGGCATAGATACCAAAGGCTGGAGAGGGGCGCATAAGGATAAGTTCCCGGAAAAAGGCTGGCAAATTCAGAACGGTGTTTTAAGTGTACTGCCTGGTGGGGGTGGTGAATCCACCAACGGTGGCGATATTGTTACTGAAGAAGAATTCAGTGCTTTTGAATTGCAGTTTGAATTCCGGATTACGCCGGGTGCCAACAGTGGCGTAAAATACTTCGTAACAGAAAATGAACAAAGCAGTGGTTCTGCTATTGGGCTGGAATACCAGGTGCTCGACGATGAAAAACATCCGGATGCGAAAATGGGAGTGGTGGGTAACCGTACGATGGCATCTCTTTATGACCTGATACCTTCCCTGAAAATGGACCAGTCGAGGCGCAAACCCGGCGAGTGGAACAAAGGCATGATCCGTGTATACCCCGATAACCGGATCGAACATTTTTTAAACGGATATAAAGTAGTCGAATACGTGCGCGGAACTCCCATTTATTATGCACTTGTTGCCCGTAGCAAATATGCAAACTGGAAAGATTTCGGTATGGCTCCCCAGGGACATATTTTGTTGCAGGACCATGGCGATGCAGTAGACTACAGATCAATTAAAGTTAGAAGTATGAAGTAGTTATTTACTTCTAAATTCATAATTCATAATTCTCACTTGTTTATGTCTTTTTTAAAAAATTTCTCTCTCGAAGGAAAAGTTGTAATTGTTACCGGTGGCACCGGAGTTTTAGGTGGTGCATTTGTAGAGGCGATCGGTGATGCCGGAGCTGCTGTTGGAGTATTGGGTCGCAATGCCGCAGTGGCAGAAGAAAGGGCAGAAAAGATCCGCTTGAACGGCGGAAAAGCGATCGCCCTGGTGGCCGATGTCATGAAGGAAGAGGAATTGCTGAAAGCCAGGGATCGGATGATTGATGAGTTTGGCAAGATAGACGGACTCGTAAATGGTGCGGGTGGTAACATGCCGATAGGTGTATTGCAAAACAACGAGGATCTGTTCACCATGAATCTTGAAGGCATGAAAACCGTAATGGATATTAATCTGTGGGGTACCATACTGCCGACACAAATTTTTGGTCCTGCACTGGCAAAAAATGAAACCGCCAGTATCGTGAATATTTCCTCCATGAACTCTAAACAGGCAGTTACCAAAGTGCTCGGCTACAATCTTGGCAAAGCGGCGGTGGATTGTTATAACGAATGGTTTGCAGTGGAACTGGCCAAACGGTATGGAGACCGTATCCGTATGAATGCGCTTACACCGGGTTTCTTCCTGACGGAACAGAATCGCAAACTGGTATGGCAACCTGATGGAACGCTGACTGAACGCGGACAATCCATCATCAGTAATACCCCATTCAAACGCTTTGGCAAACCAGAAGAACTCACTGGTGCGCTGATCTGGTTGTTGAGTGATGCCTCCCGGTTTGTGACCGGCTCCCAGGTAGTGATTGATGGAGGTTTTTCCATTTTTAGTGGTGTGTAATTCAAACTTTCAGTAAAGAAGTATTCATGCAAAAGCTGTCCATACAATGGCCGGGAGAAAATTTTCTCTTACAAAATGAACCTGCCCGCCGCCTATATTTTGATGTTGCCAAAGACCTGCCGATCATTGATTATCATTGTCATCTTTCCCCGGAAGAGATTGCCACCAATAAACAATTTGCCAATTTGACTGAGATCTGGCTCAAAGGGGATCATTATAAATGGAGGGCGATGCGGGCACTGGGAATAGCTGAAGAACTGATTACCGGTGCTGCGTCAGATGAAGAAAAATTCAAAGCATGGGCTTCGATCGCACCACGTACTGTTCGTAATCCCTTGTTTCACTGGAGCACAATGGAACTGGCCAATCCTTTTGGTATTTATGAATTCCTGAACAGTAAAACAGCTGATTCCATTTATCGGCATTGCAATGATTTGCTAAACACCGATGCGTTCCGAACACAAGCGCTTATTCGTAACCGTAAGGTTGAAATGGTTGGAACAACCGATGACCCCTGTGATGATCTCCGCTATCACCAGGCATTCACAAAACCGGAGGCAGACTTTAAAGTGCTGCCCAGCTTCCGCCCGGATCCAGTATTGAATGTGAACAACCAGGCAGCCTGGCTGAGTTATATAGAGAAACTTGAAACGGTAAGCGGGCAATCCATTCATGAACTCGATGACTTGCTAACGGTATTGGATAACCGCATTGATTATTTTCATGCAAATGGTTGCAGAGTGGCAGATCTTGGACTTGTACAATTACCGGATCTTACGCAGTTGAAAGATAAAAAACAGGTAGAGCAGGATTTCCGACTTTTACTGGCTACCAAAAATTACCAGGTTCAGGCCCCGGATGCTTTGTCTGGCTTTATCCTGCTGCATTTATGCCGTAGTTATCATGCAAAGGGATGGGTGCAACAGTTTCACCTGGGGGCCATCCGAAATCTCAATACACGCTTACTGCGTAAGCTGGGCGCTGATGCAGGAGTGGATTCCATTGGTGATGACCAGCAGGCCATGCGCCTGGCCAGGTTCCTCGATGCCCTGGACCAGACAGATCAATTGGCTAAAACCATCCTGTATAACCTAAATCCTGCGCTGAATGAAGTGTTTGCCAGTATGGCCGGCAATTTTATGGATGGGAAAACCATCGGCAAAATTCAGTTTGGATCGGGCTGGTGGTTCCTGGATCAGTTGGATGGCATGGAAAAACAATTAAACGCACTTTCCCATATAGGTTTGCTCAGCAGTTTTATCGGAATGACTACCGATAGCCGAAGTTTTCTTTCCTATTCAAGGCATGAATATTTCCGGAGGCTCTTGTGTAATCTGATTGGTACCGATATTAAAAAGGGGTTATTGCCAAATGATCTGAACTGGATGGGTGGCATTGTTGCGGATATCTGCTATCACAATGCCAAAGCCTATTTTGAAAAGCCCTGATTTTTTTGGCACCGGAATAGGGGTAAGGGTATTATTCGTTGTCGGATTCTCAAATAGCAAGAATCATGACGATCAAATCAATGCTGGTGGCAATGGCGTTGCTCACCCTCGGAAACCTGTCACTTCAGGCACAGCAAAACCAAACCATTTTTAAATCCAATGGCATTCGCAAATCCGGCGGATATGGTGCGATCACCAATAAGTTTACCCGAATCAATGGACAGTTTGCCAATATCAATGAAGTGTATGGTGGCTGGTATATCAATCGCTCTTTTCTGATTGGTGTTGCAGGTGGAGCAACGACCAACCGAATCGCTGTACCGGATGCCAATAAGATCTGGGACGGAGAACGAATGACCTATCAATACGGACAATTCGGTTTGATGACAGAATATGTGGTCGGTTCTACCAAAAAAGTTCATTTCACTGTCAACCTAATTACCGGTGCCGGCTTCATACTGCAATACGACCGTGGCGATTACGACCATTGGGAAGACTATGACAGCCGTAATCCAAACTTTTTTTTCCTGATGGAACCCGGCGCACAAGTTGAGTTAAATCTTACGAACTGGATGCGTTTCAGTCCGGGTGTTTCTTACCGCCGTGCTTTTGGTTCCAACAGTAAAGGCCTGAGTGATGAAGACCTGAGTGGGATATCGGCAAATATCACCTTAAAGTTTGGCAGATTTTAAATTGGGTCAGTTTCCCCAGTATTGCACCTGGATCCGGATATCCCGGTTGCGGCCCTTGTCATCTGTACAGGAAATTTTTACAGGTCCGGCTACAGGCTGAAAGAATACTCTTTCCTTCACGCCGGCTGATTTAAAATAACGATCATTGATATACCAGTGAACCCGTAGTACATCCGAAGCAGCCTGGCACTGCAGCAAAAGCGGTTCCGGGTTGCTTTTTTCCAATAAGTACTCACTGCCATTGCGTGGAGAAAGAATCGCAGGCGCTCCCTCCCGAAATACCTGCTCACAGTCGGGGTTATGCGGAGGGATTTTTTTAAAGGTAATTTTGCGTTCATCCATCCAACGCAACAATGCCGGTTCATATAGCGGGTACCGTTCTTTTTTATATCCGGCAACGGGGAGGCATTGCATACAATAGGAATAGATGCCATCCGAACGAATGGGAATTTCCCTGCTGTGTTCGCAGGTTTTGTTGCCAGACACCAATGGAATAAAATAATCTGTGATCTGTGATTCGCAGTATTCTCCTGTTGGTAGTCCACTCGTAGCGCAGACTTTTCGTATGTCACAATCAGCGGGCTGTGTAAACCAATCCTGGTCGGAATCATAATCAATGATGTTAAAGAGCCGGAATAACAGGGGGGTAGCAGTTTCTGCCCCACTGAGGGATGCTGCGGATTCACCTGAAAAATTGCCCACCCAAACCCCAATTGTATAACGCTGGTTATAACCGATGCTCCAGGCATCCCGACGTCCATAGGAGGTGCCGGTCTTCCAGGCAATTTTAGGCATTTTCTCTGTGCTCTGCCAGCTCAACGGAAAATCAGGCCGGTTTACCTTGCTTAAAACCTGGTTGATCATGTAGGCCGAAGCAGTAGATAATACAGTTTGCTGGAATTGATTGGTGTCGATGCTGGTAAATTGGAGAGGACGATAAATACCTCCCCGTGCAAAGCTACTGAACAGGGAGGTTAACTCTTCCAGGCTGGTTCCGCAACCGCCCAGCACCATGGATAATCCCAGTTTTCCCCGGTCTTTTTTGATCTGCTGAAAGCCAATACCGGAAAGGGCTTCAATCAGTTTGTCCTTGCCCAGCGAAGCCAGTGTGCGAACCGCCGGAATATTGAGGCTGTGATCCAGGGCGTATTCCATGCTTACTGCTCCATTGAACTGACGGTCAAAATTTTCGGGCGCATATCCTTCATAGTTAGTGGCTACATCAGACAACATGGTCTTAGGTGTTAGGAGTCCGGCATCAATCGCCAACCCATATACCAGCGGTTTTAAGGTACTGCCTGGCTGGCGGATAGCAGCCGCGCCGTTTACCTGTCCGCCATCTGCAACATCATTAAAATCTGCAGATCCCAGGTAACTTATGACTATTCCACTGGCGTTTTCCACTACAATAACAGCAGCATTGCGAATGGATTGATACCGAAGGGGCCGGATATAATCAGCCACCAGTTTCTCCACTTGTAATTGAGTGTTTAAATCGATGGCGGTTGGAATGGTGCTGGCGCCTGAGTTGCGTAATTTGTATGAAAGATGTGGGATGAATCGCGGTGCCGAATGCCGGTAAGCAGTAAGTGGTTCTTCGATGGCGTCCCGGATATCGTTTTCAGGGAAGATGCCGTTTTGCCGGAATTGTTGCAGCCATCGGTTGCGTTCTGTTACAATTCGATCATTGTGTTTGCCCATAACCAGGGAATTGGGACGGTTCGGGATCACTGAAAGGGCCATGATTTCTGCCAGGGATAAATGATCAGGATTTTTCTCAAAATACAGGACCGATGCAGATTTTACGCCTTCGATGTTACCCCCATAAGGCACAAGGTTCAGGTAGAGTTGTAGTATTTCTTTTTTACTGTAACGAATCTCTATCTGCAGGGCACGAAAACTTTCAGTTATCTTCTTCCACCAGGTTCTCCTGCCAGGTTCCAGGGCCCTTGCTACCTGCATCGTAATGGTGGAAGCGCCGGAAGTTCTTTTGCCTTTGATGAGATTATTCCAGCCTGCTCTAATAACGGCAACCGGATTTACTCCGGGATGATAGTAAAACCAGCGATCTTCTTTTTCAAGGATGGCTTTTTGCAGTAAAGGTGAGATTTCAATAAGCTCTGTTTTCATCCGCCATTTCTGATCGGAGGTTAAAAATGCATGCACCACCCTGCCTTTGTTGTCTTTAATAATTGGTGACCATTCCGGTTCATCAGGAAGGGGGAACAACAATTGCAAAAGCAAAAAGAACATTCCCGCTCCCAGTAGGAGGAGGACAGTTTTTTTGATTCGATTGGAAAACTTCAAGGTACTTGATTGCTTTAACAAACTTACTGGTTTCCGATATTTTGATTTCGTTAAACTAGTGAATACATTTGGTAACAATTCCAACCTACTATGTTTTCCCTGAAACGAATCTCCTTTTACCTTATCCTGTTTTTCTCCTTCCTGGCCTGTAACCGAAAAGCAGTAGTGCTTGAATATACCAATGCTGAAAAAGAAGTGATGCCCTTGCAGAACCTGGTATTCCGGTTCAATCATCCCATCGTTTCTGACAGTTTGCTGAATCGATGGGATTCTACGGAGTATGTGCAGTTTGAACCGGCAATTCGGGGCAAATTCCGGTGGGAACAATCCAATCTGCTGGTCTTTTCTCCCGCAGCTCCTTTGCTGCCGGCAACAAATTATACCGCGCGACTTACCTCCGCTATTTTGAATGGATCTGCATTTAATCAGATAGAAAACGGCGATAAACTTCAATTCAGTACACCGCTACTCAACCTGGATGAAATAAATGCTTCCTGGGTGTTGACGGAAGAAGGCAGTACGAATCCGGTTCCGCAACTGGATCTTTACTTTAATTATAAACTGGATCCTTCCCGGCTGAAAGAACAACTTCGCATATTAAAAGGAGAAACAGCTATACCTTATTCATTGCTGACGGTGGGTATAGATTCCAAAATGACCCTGCGTCTGCAAGGACTAAAAGCAGAAGATAAGGACCTTTCTCTGGACCTTGTACTGGAGAAGGGACTTGCCCCGGATGGAGGGAAACAGGGATTGAAAGAAGCAGTTAAACAGCCGGTGGTGCTGGCCTCCCCATTTGTGCTTACCATCAATGGCGTGCAACCCGAACACGACGGAACTACCGGCCGCATATTGGTGCGAACCAGCCAGCAGGTGGTCGAAGCGGGGATAAAAAACTTTATCACCCTGGATCCCGCGGTTGCTTTTCAGGTGCAACCCATGGAAGATGGGTTTATGATCATGAGTGATAAATTCGACTCCGAAAAATCATATCAACTGGAAATTAAAAAAGGACTGAAAGGGGTATTGGGCGGGCAATTAAAAGAAGAACAAATCGAGTCAATTGCTTTTGGAGAACTGGAGCCATCCATTCGTTTTATGAACGGCAAAGCCAGTTATTTATCAGCGGAAGGAGCGCGCAATATCGAGATCAAAATAGTGAATGTGGCAAAGGTGAAACTGGTTGTTTCAAAAATTTATGAATCCAATCTGCTTGCAGCGAATCGCTATGGCTATTATCCCAAAGAATCAAATGGCGTAACTGATTATGATGAATATTATTATGAGGGAGAAGGCGATTTTACCCTCGGCGATGTGATCTTTGAAAAAGAGATCGATACCCGTTCGTTGCCGCGTGTTGGCAGTTCCCAATTACTTGAATTTAACCTGGAGGACCGTCTGCCGGAACTCAAAGGTGCCTATCATATTAAGGTTCGGTCGATGGATGATTACTGGGTGAGTGACAATCGTATGATTTCACTTTCAGATATTGGGTTGATTGTGAAAGAAGGACAGGAGAAGATTTTTGTCTTTGCCAATTCCATTACGTCCGCAACAGCCCTCACCGGTGTGAACCTCGTGGCTTATGGGGCCAATAACCAGGTGTTGGGTATGGGGACCACCAATTCAGAAGGGGTTGCAGAAATCAGTTATGCCAGAAAGGAACAGGCTGGTTTTCGTCCGGCTATGATTATTGCCAAAACCGCTACTGACTTCAACTATCTGCTCTTTGGCAATACCCGTGTGAATACATCCCGTTTTGATGTAGGTGGGAAACGGTTGAATGCAACCGGACTTGATGCATTTGTTTATACAGAGCGGGGAATTTATCGTCCGGGTGAACAGGTGCATTTTGCTGCCATCGTACGTGACTATAACTGGAATCCGGTTGCTGATCTTCCGATTAAGGGAAAAGTATTGTTCCCTACTGGTAAAGAGATGAGAAACTTCCGAAAAACGCTGAATAAAGAAGGCAGTACGGATGGAAGTATTGATATCCCTGTTGCGGCTATAACAGGCACCTATATCCTTGAATTGTACAGTGGGAATGATGTACTGCTGAACAGTCTGCCCATCCAGGTAGAAGAATTTGTGCCAGATCGTATCAAAGTACAAACCACACTGGATAAAAAAGAGCTCAAGCCCGGTGAAACAGCCACGCTGTTTTTGGAGGCACAGAATTTTTTTGGTCCGCCTGCTGCCAACCGGAATTATGAAACCGAAATCCAGGTAAAGCAAGTCCTTTTCTCACCGAAGAAATACAGTAGCTACCAGTTTTCCCTCACCAACCAGCAAAGCTTCTTTGATAAAAAACTGGAAGAGGGGCAAACCGATGCGGAGGGCCAAGCCCGTATTTCTTATACGGTTCCTGCTTTGTATAAGATGATCGGATTATTGCAGGCGAAATTCTTTACTACTGTGTTTGATGAAACCGGCCGGCCAGTAAGCAGGATGGTGCAGGCGGATATCAGTACGCAGGACGCTTTCCTTGGAATTGGTGACAATGGATATGATTATTTTCCTTTGAACCAGGCCGTGAAGTTTCCCCTGATTGCCTTGAATAAGGCTGAGCAGGTAGTAACAAATCAGAAAGCAACTGTGGAAGTAATCAAACATGAATACAGGACCGTATTAAGCAAAAGTGGATCCTATTTCCGGTATGAAAGCCAGAAGGAGGAAAAGATCCTGGCCAGCAGCACGGTAACCATTTCCGGAGAGAACTCGTCCTATAGTTTTATACCCAGGTCTCCGGGTAATTATGAACTTCGTTTAAGCCTTCCTGGTAGTACCACCTATGTGAGCAGAACTTTTTATAGTTATGGAAGTTGGGGTGGTGATTATACCTCTTTCGAAGTAAATACGGATGGGAATATTGACATTGAAACCGATAAGGAAGTATACAACCCGGGAGAGGAAGTAAAGCTTCTTTTTAAAACACCGTTCAGCGGTCGTTTGCTGGTTACAATGGAGCATGACAAAGTACTGAGCTACCAATACCTGAATGTGGAGAAGCGAAGCGCTACACTTACCTTGCCAATCAGCGAAGCTCATTTGCCGAATGTATACGTCACAGCAACCCTCATAAAAGCACATACGGTAAGTGATCTTCCACTGACAGTTGCTCATGGATTTAAAGGATTAACGGTAAGGGATAAACGCCGTTCTATTCCGGTAGAAATCCTGGCTGAAGTCTCGAGCCGGTCTAAGAAAACCCAGCAGGTACGGGTAAAAGCAGTGCCAGGTTCGATGGTTACTTTGGCTGCGGTGGATAATGGCGTGCTGCAGGTTACAGATTACAAAACCCCGGATCCATACGGATATTTTTATGCTGACAGATCCCTTGGTGTAAATGCATTTGATATGTATCCGCTACTGTTTCCGGAATTGAAAACGACACGAAGCAGTACGGGTGGGGATGGTGAGCTCAGAATGGACCAGCGGGTGAATCCCATGCCGAATAAACGGGTAAAGATTTTATCGTACTGGAGCGGATTGGTAAGTACTGGTAGTGATGGAGAAGCTTCGTTCAATGTTGAGATACCTGCCTTTTCGGGGGAGGTTCGGTTGATGGCAGTGGCGCACGCAGGCAACCGGTTCGGTTCAGCTGAAAAAACGATGAAAATTGCGGATCCGGTTGTCATTAGTACTGCTTTGCCAAGGTTTATGAGTCCGGGTGATAGTATTGAAATACCTGTAACGCTTAGTAATACAACTGCCAAATCAATGACGGGCACTGCCACTATCAAAGTCAGCGGCTCAATAACAGCCTACGGAGCTGCAGAACAACCAGTTACGATTGATGCCAACTCAGAACAACGGCTTGTATTTACAGCGGCAGCAAACCCGTCTATCGGCAACGGACAGGTGAAAATTGATGTGAAAGCAGGAGGGGCGATTTATTCAGAAGAAGTAGATATTACAGTTCGACCTGCTTCTACCTTGCAGAAAAGAACCGGGTCAGGAGTTGTAAAGGCAAATGGTTCAGTGAACCTGAACATTGGAGATCCTGATTTTATGCCCACATCGGAACGGAAAAAACTGGTAGTGAGTCGTTCTCCGGTGCTGGAATTGGGAAATATACTGGAAAGGTTGGTTAACTATCCATATGGGTGTACAGAACAGAGTATTTCAGCGGCCTTTCCACAATTGTATTTTGGAGAGTTTAGTGAATTACTACAAAAAGGAGATGCATCGCGCAAGGCGGCAGCAGCGAATGTATTGGAAGCGATTCGTAAAATTAAAATGCGGCAATTGTACAATGGCGCCGTAACGCTTTGGGACAATGACCGCACCGAGCAATGGTGGACCAGTATTTATGCGGCTCATTTTTTGATTGAAGCAAGAAAAGCCGGATTTGAAGTGGATCGTTCCCTGTTGGAAACGCTTCTGAATTACATCAATCAACGCCTGAGTGTTAGAAATACCATTACTTACTATTACAATGACAACCAGCAGAAGAAGATAGCTCCTAAAGAAGTGGCTTACAGCTTATACGTACTTGCGCTGGGTGGTAAGGCAAATATATCAGTGATGAATTATTACAAATCAAAACCCGATCAGCTGAGCCTGGATAGCAAATACCTGTTGTCTGCCGCTTTTGCATTGGCGGGGGATCGCAATCGGTTTGCTGAATTATTACCCTCCTCCTTTTCAGGAGAGCAATCTGTAGCTGTTACAGGTGGTAGTTTTTATTCTCCCCTTCGGGATGAAGCAATTGCGCTCAATGTATTAATTGAAGTGCAGCCGGATCATCCACAGGTGGCGGGCATGGCTAAAAATGTAGCAAAGCGTTTTAAAGAATTAAATTGGTTCAGCACCCAGGAAGCATCGTTTGGTATGCTGGCTCTGGGGAAACTTGCAGCCCGACAGGCCACTACTACAGCAACCGCAACGATTCAGATCAATGGTAAAACGATTGCCACGCTGAAAGATAAACTGCTGACGGTTGAAGCTGCTTCAATCGGTAATGGGCCAGTACAGATCAGTTCAAACGGTGGACCCGTTTATTACTGGTGGGAAGCGGAAGGGATCAGTGCAAGCGGATCCTATAAGCAGGAGGACCAATACCTCAAAATCCGGAGAGCTTTCTTTGACCGGAACGGGAAACCGATTGCAGGCAGAAATTTTCGGCAGAACGACCTCGTTGTGGTTCAGCTAACCCTTGAAAAAGCGTATGCAGGTGCTATTGATAATGTAGTTATTACGGATTTGCTTCCTGCCGGATTTGAAATTGAAAATCCAAGGATAAAAGATATTCCTGGTATGGACTGGATAAAAGATGCAGGTACTCCAACAGCAATGGATATACGCGATGACCGGCTGCATCTGTTTGTGGATGCTACTAATAACCGGCAAGTGTATTATTACACGGTGCGTGCGGTTTCTCCAGGTACATTTCAACAGGGACCAGTAAGCGCAGATGCTATGTATAACAATGATTATCATTCCTATCATGGTGCAGGGAAAATAGTGATCACAAGCCGGTAAAAATGAATATTGATACGAGTGTTGAGTTCATAAAGCTGGTACGGGATACAGCCAGGGAAGCGGAATTGAGAGGAGAATTGCCGGAGGCTGTATGGGATCAGGTAATTACAGCCAACTGGCTGAACCTCTATCTGCCGGCAGACCTGAGAGGAATGGGCATGGAATTCCCGGAAGCAGTGGAAGCTCTGGAAAAATTAGCATGGATAGATGGCTCACTAGGTTGGACCATCACGCTTTGCAGTGGGGCACACTGGTTTCTTGGTTATCTGGATAAAACCTTACAGGCTGATTTACTGATCCAGGAAGGCTTGTGTATTACAGGTAGTGGGCATGCCGGAGGTGTTACGGTTCCATTGGATGGTGGTTATTGGATAAAAGGAGAATGGCAGCATGCAAGTGGTGCTTCCAGGGCAACTTACCTGACTGCCAATTTTACTATGAATGGAACAGTTGTTGCAATGTTGCTGGATGCAAAAGAAGTAGAGCTGGTCAAAAACTGGTCAACCATGGGAATGAAAGCTACGGCTAGCAATGGTTTTCGGGTTGCTCCGCAATGGATTCCTGCACGAAGAGCTTTTGATATTGATCCGGAAAGGGCAACCCATCCGGATCCGGTTTTTAAATTACCTTTTGAATTACTGGCAGCCTATACGCTCGCAGCCAATATAACAGGAATGGTTAAACGTTTTGTTGAATTGGCAGAACATCAGGCCAGGATTTCAACGCAACCCTTTAATCAATTGAGAATGGAGCTCTTTGAAGCCTGTCGGGAAAACTGGGAACAGGTGAAGCGAGGCATACATCCCGGGCAGACGGCTATTGGTGTTGCCTGTAATGAAGCCAGAAACCTTACCCGCCTAGGCTTAGTATTAGTGCAGAATCTGTACGGATATCAGTCGCTGGCCGGCGCTAAAGAACATACTGAACTAAATCGTGTGTGGAGAAACATTCATACCGCTGCCCTGCATCCTTTATTGAGAAGCATCCCTTAAGGAAAGTTCTTCCTGGAGGTAGTCAGCAATCCTTTGGGTCATATCGCGCCAGCGGCGTCTCGCACCCGGGCCCCCTCCGAACACCGGATTGAAATGTTTGTGAAGCTCATGTCCGGCGCCTTCATATAACTGAACATAATGGGCAATACCTGCACGATGGGCTTCCCGGGCAATGATTTCAGTGCCGAAAAATGGTCCTGCCGTATTATTGGAAGGTACTACCCGATCCTTGCTGCCGTGTATGGAGACAATCGGAACCCTGGCATTTTTAATCCACGTACTATCATATATTGAACCCCACATATTGACAGCGGCCAGTACCCGGTTAGGATTGTGGGTGGTGTCGAGACTGGCACTATTGTCACGTTTAAGATAGGTGGCCAGTTCCGATTCACTGCTGCAAACTTCGTGGAGTGCCATCATGCCACCGGCTGAATTTCCGGCCAGGATGATTTTATCCGGATCAATACCGTATTGTTCGTGATTCCGTTTGAAGTAATCAATGGCTAATTGCAGGTCTTTCAATGCTTCAAAACAACCGTCGGCAAGATCTTCAAAACGGGAGAGGGGCTTTTTTTTACTCTTCCTGTAATTGATCGATGCAACAGCATATCCCCTTTTGGCAAATTCTCTAGCCCAGAAAGGAGTACTGTCGGATGCTTTATTACCTAGTTTAAATCCGCCGCCATGCATGGCAATGATCAAGGGACGTCTGCGGTTTTTGTCTTCGGAGGATGCATACCAGTCGAATTTGTGGAACCTTTTTTTAACGCCAGGTGTTTCCTGTTCCTGGTAGGAAAGATTTCTTTTATGGTCCACTTTTTCAAACTGGATGTCTTTGTACCGAATGCTCACTTTCGGCTGTGCTTGTGTGTTAGTAAGAATGAATCCCGACAGCATCCCTGTCAAAACTGCCCGTATTAGCATAGGTTAAATGGTTTCCGTAATTGATTGGGTAACCACCCCAAATTCGAATTGCATTTCATTCAGCTTTCGGTAGAGCCCGTCATTTGCCATCAGTTCTGCATGGGTGCCAGACTCGTGTACAACGCCTTTATCCACTACAACAATCTTATCGGCATTCCGGATGGTTGAGAGCCTGTGTGCAATCACAAAAGAGGTTCTGCCTTTCATCAGATTGTCGAGCGCTTCCTGAACCAGCTGTTCACTTTCGCTGTCAAGAGAAGATGTAGCTTCGTCAAGTATCAGGATAGCCGGATCTTTCAGGATCGCTCGCGCGATGGCAACCCGTTGTCTTTGTCCGCCACTCAGTTGGATACCTCTTTCACCCACAACAGTATTATACTGATCAGGGAAAGCTTCAATAAACCGATGTGCATTTGCTTTGATTGCTGCCTGGGTGATTTCTTCATCTGAAGCATCTGGTTTTCCATAAGCGATGTTTTCCCGGATGGTGCCACCAAACAGCAATACTTCCTGTGGTACATAGGCCATCTGCGCCCGTAACTCTGATAAAGGAAAACTGGAAGCAGGTTTGCCATCTAAAAACAAATTCCCCGCATCGGGTTCATAAAAGCGGAGCAGCATGGAGACCAGGGTAGATTTACCTGCACCACTAGGTCCGACAATCGCAACCTGTTGTCCATTTTGCGCCGTTAAACTTAGTCCCTTTAACACTGGTGTGTCTTTCCGGGATGGATAACTAAAGAAAATATGTTCAAACTGTACATCCCCACGGATGCGGTTTTCCGGTGCTACCGTGATTGCTTCCAGCGAAACCGGTTCGCTTTCGCTTCTCAGTATCTCGCGGATGCTTTCGGTTGCTCCCAGGGTTTTCTGCAGTTGGGAAAACATATCGGCAAAGCCTGCAAAAGTGCCACCTACAAACATGGAAAAAATGACGAACATGGTGAGCGATCCCAGGGTGAGTTCACCTGATTGAATCATATTGGCACCATACCACATTACAAATGCGATAGCTCCAAACACACTGAAGATCATAAAGGAAACAAAAGCACCCCGATAACGTGCATTTTTGATGGATGTATCAACAACCGCAAAAATACTTTTTACATAGCGCTTGATCTCATGAAACTCGCTCGTGAAAGCTTTTACAACGGTTATGCCCTGAAAAGTTTCCTGCACAATTGTGCCACTTTCAGCTAGTTCATCCTGTGCTTTCCTTGCCATTTTGCGAATACGCTTGCCAAAAACAACGGCCAGGATTGCAATTACAGGTACCACGCCCAGCATTACCAGGGCCAGTTCCGGGCTGATCCAGAAAATAAAGAAAAGCCCGATTACCAGGGTGAATATGCCCCGAAGGAATTCAGCCAGGGTAAAAGAGATCGCATCCTGAATCTGGGAAAGATCTGATGAAATCCGGTTGCTCAGTTCACCTACTCTTTTTTCAGAAAAGTAGGACATGGGCATGCTCAGTAGTTTGCTGTAAACGTCTTTCCGCATACCCGCAAGGGACCGTTCACCGACTGCAGTCAGCAGGTATACCCGCATATAGGAAAAGAACATTTGAAAACTGAGTGTAATAAAGATGAAAAGCAGGCTAGTATTCAGACTCCATTTCACTTCCTTCAACTGCTGCCCGAATGGCAGATTGGAAGGGGCAGGAGGAACAACCGCAGTGCCGCCACCCGGAACGGCCGCATCTATCATTTTTCCTAGAAATAAAGGGAAGAGACTGGTGGTTAAAGCCGATAAAGCGATGAATACCAGGCTCATGATAAATTGACCGCGGTAAGGCTTCAGGTACCTGAAGAGCACCAGGGCCTGGCGAAGTGATTCTTTGGAAATTTTAACTTTTGGACGCTCCTCTGTTTTATCCTCCTTGTTCCTATACCGTCCTCTTGCCATATTTTTATGTTTCTGATTAAACTGAGCGCAAGATACGTCAGCAACCTGCTTAATTAAACCGATATGCTTAAACGAATTACAGTTCTGGGTTCTGTTTTGTTGTCAACTACCCTGATCGCCTGTGCCCAACAACCTAAAATTGATTTTGAATCCTATGACCCTCCCTCTACGCTGGTGGTGCCCGAAAATCCGGTAAGCCGTTCGAAATTTCCATTTGTTGATGTGCATAACCACCAATACCGTATGGGGTCAGGTTCACTGGCTGATATCGTCAGTAATATGGATGCACTCAATATGAAGGTAATGGTCAACCTGAGTGGTGGTAACGGTGCTGAGCTCAAACAAAAAGTTGAAAACGCGCGTAAGCAATATCCCGGAAGGTTTATCGTGTTTCACAATATTGATTTTGCAGGAATTGGTACTGATGGCTGGTCGGAAAAAGCGGTAAAGCAATTACAGGAGGATTATAATAATGGTGCACGCGGTTTGAAAGTGTTCAAAAACCTGGGATTTTCGGTGAAGGATACCAAAGGTAACCGGGTAGCTGTTGATGATGCACGCCTTGATCCCATCTGGAAAAAATGCGGCGAACTGAAGATTCCTGTCCTTATTCATACTGCTGATCCCGCATCTTTCTGGGAAGCATTAACGAATGAAAACGAGCGCTTACTGGAACTTTATACGCATCCTCGTCGCAAACGTTCAAACGAGGATCCGGCTCCCTGGGAGGTGTTAATTGCAGAGCAGCACCGGATGTTCAAAAAACACGCTGGCACTACTTTTATTGCTGCGCATTTTGGCTGGTACCCTAACAATCTGAAAAAACTGGATTCCCTGTTGACTGCCCTGCCGAATGTGGTGGTGGAGTTTGGAGCGGTGATCGCAGAACTGGGGCGGCAGCCCCGTACGGCGCATGATTTTTTCCTTAAATACCAGGATCGCATCCTTTTTGGAAAAGACAGTTGGGTACCTTCTGAATATGCAACCTATTTCAGAGTACTGGAAACAGCCGATGAATATTTTCCCTACCATAAAAAATACCACGCGTTCTGGAGAATGTACGGACTTGATTTACCGGATGAAGTACTGAAAAAGGTATATTACAAAAATGCACTTCGCATTATTCCGGGCATTGATTTGAGCCTGTTTCCCCACTGATCAGATAAAGACACGGGTACCTGCTCCAACGGCATTGTAATTTTCACGGAATTCTTTGGGAGTACAACCTTTTTTCTTTTTGAAAACCCGGTTAAAATTGGACATATTGTTGAAGCCGCAACGATAAGCGATTTCTCCGATGGTATGCGTGGTGTCAATGAGCATACGTGAAGCATGCCCCAACCGGATTTCTATCAGGCTGTCGATGAAATTATTGCCCGTTCTGTTTTTGAAAAACCGGCTGAAAGCCACATCCGACATATTGACCAGTTTGGCCACATCGGTTAACGAGATCGGCTTTTCAAAATTATTGTTGAGGTAATCCATTGCTGTGCCAATACGGCGACTGTTATACGTGAAGTGTTCTGCATTGTTGAAACTGGCATCGGAAAGAATGCGCATATTTCTGGAGGTAGAGAGATCATGCAGGATGGAAAACAATTCCAATACCGAGTCAAACCCATGTTTCTGGTTCAATGCTTTTATCCGGCTAGCTACCTGCATCGTAGTTTCCTGCGAAAACAGGATACCCCGGTTGGATTTCTCCAGCATGGCCCGGATAAAACTTAACTGATTACGGCGCAGGAATTTTTCATCAAACAGATCCTTGTGAAATTGTATAGTTACCTCTTTAATCTCTTTACTCTCACATTTGTGATTGAACCAGCCATGCTGCAGGTTGGAGCCTACTAATACCAGTTCAAAGGAACTGATTTCTTCCATGTGATCACCGATAATCCTCCTTGCCCCGGTTGCATTTTCAATAAAGTTGAGTTCAAACTCTTCGTGATAGTGCAGCGGAAAATCGAAATCTGATTTCACCCGGGAAAAAAGGGTAAAACAATCACTTTGGGTAAGGGGCGTAATTTCTCTCAGCAGATCGTTTTTCATATGTTGCTAGTCAAAATAGTATTAGTCTGGGGTAAATTACAAAAAATCAGGAATATGATTATTGCCAGAGATCGATGATCAGCAACCGGTTTGGAAATGAAAGTATGAAGATTGAGTAAAATAGTATTAAAAATCTGCTGAAATATGAAATATTTTACAGCTTCGTTTTGGTTCTTCCAGAATGAGCAATTTAGCAGTCGTTTTGTTGGCAGCCGATGGATTGTTTCTACGAACCGCCGCGCTGCCAATTTTTATTAAAAAACCCGTCTCCTTTAAGAGAACGGGTTAAAGTAAAACCAATCAACGAAAACCTTCTTTATAGCTGTTTGCCGCTTTTGTCAATTTTGCGAACCGGCGTATTGCCTCCTCCATTGAGTGTCAGATCCACCGGTTTATTAGTGATCCAGTTGCCCCTGCTGAAATCAGGGATATCCATACTACGGCTCCTGTTATTTACCGACTGGTTAGAGAGCGGAATAACACAACTCCAGAGTGCTGCATCATACACGTCCTGGTCCAGTGGCAAACCATTACGCAAACAATCGATCAGTCGCCAGTCCATGATGAAATCCATGCCCCCATGTCCACCAACACCCTTGGCTATTTCTCCAATATGTTTCACGATGGGTGGAGTATATTTATCTTCCAAAGCCTTAAATTCTTCCTGTTTTATCCAACTGTGGCCAAAGGCGATCTTCGCAGGACTGGGCCATTTCTGTGCCACCCCTTTTGTGCCACTTACCAGGTGTATGCGGCTGTAGGGGCGGGGAGAGCTGACATCGTGCTGGATGAGTATGCTTTTGCCCTTATGGGTGCGGATCAGTGTGTTGTTCATATTTCCCCGGTATTTCTGATTTACATAGGGGGAGAAAAAAGAATCGGCTTTTGCAAGTTCTGCCGCATGTGCTCCCATGGTGAAATCATTGGTTGACATGGAGATCAGGTAATCGAACTGATCGCCGCGATTGATATTCATGCATTGTGCTACGGGACCCAAACCATGTGTAGGATAGAGACTGCCGTTCATGCGGATATTCTCTTTTAGTCGCCACATGTTGGCATACCCCTTTTTGCTGAAATTAAGATCCAGCAGATCGTGGATATAGGCACCTTCTGCGTGGAGTACTTCTCCAAACAGGCCATTCCGCGCCATGTTCAGCGTAAGCAGTTCAAAGAAATCATAACAACAGTTCTCCAGCATCATACAATGTTTACGGGTGCGCTCGGATGTTTCTACGAGCTGCCAGCATTCATCAATGCTAAGCGCTGCCGGTACTTCAGTAGCTGCGTGTTTGCCATTGTTCATAGCATAAAGAGCGATTGGAGTGTGTAAGTCCCAGGGTGTTGTGATATAAATCAAATCAATATCTTTTTGCTCACAAACCTGTCTCCAACCATTTTCACCTGAGAATTCTTTCGCCTTGGGTAATCCTGTTTTGGTGAGGATTTGCTGTGCGGCAGCAGCTCTTTCGGGATAAAGATCACAGAGTGCTTTGATTTCTACTCCTTCAATATGGCTCATGCGCTCAACAGCCCCCGGACCGCGCATACCCAGTCCGATAAACCCGATTCGAACCTTTTCAAGTTTGGGTGCAGCATATCCGCACATATTAAAAGAGGGTGAGGCCTTTGCTGCCGGATGGGGTGCATCTTCTGAAAGGTTCTTGCCCAGAACAGGCCAGCTGCTCACCAGAGCGCCGGTACCCATTGTGAGGTTCCGCAGGAATTTTCTTCTGTTTGAACTCATATTGATGGTGTTTGATCTTGATGAAAAATATATCGGTTAAGGATCTTTGTTAGTTCTGGTTCCTTCGCTTCCAGTTCCTGTAAAAGGCGGATCTGATTGCGCGTACGTTGGAGGTTGTGTTCCGCATACCTGGCCCCATAGTAAGTGTCGCCATTCAGGTAGTCGGAGAGAAATCGAATGGCCTGCATATAGATCATGAATTTCCCTGCATAAATGAATGCCTTCTTTTCATCGGCTGAAAGAATTGCGTTCATTTCGGACAGGTACCCTTTTACGATGGCTTCAAATATATCCGTTCGGATGCGGATCTTTTCCAGGTCTGTTTCTTCTTCACTGGCGGGAGAGAGGTAGGTTCGTAACATATCACCCACGTCACTGATGAAATAGCCTGCCATCACGGTATCGAGGTCGATCACACAGAGCCCTTTATTGGAAGCATCCAGCAATACATTACTGATCTTGGTATCATGATGGGTTACGCGTAAATGGAAATAAGGGTTATTGCAAATATCCTGGTAGATCGTAACGATTTCCGATTTCTTTTTGAGATAATCAATTTCAGGTCTGGCCTTCTGTATCCGATCCGGAATGCCGGTAGCAATGGCTTCTTCAAACTGACGGAAACGCAAGGTGAGATTATGGAAATCCGCGATCGTGGTATGTAGTTCATCCAGTTTCATACCTTCCAGCAAAGCGGTAAACCTTCCGAATTGCTTGGCAGCTTCATAGGCCTGGGAAGGTTCTGTTACCACATCAATGCTGTGAGAATCTTTAATAAAGGGGAGTAATCTGAAATAGCCTGCTTCTTTTGAAATAGCGAGATCCTGGTTGTCAAGCGTTTTAAACGGTTCTACAAACAGATAATCAGGGTGATGAACTTTAAGGTAGCTCGCGATTTGCCTCAGATTAGACGCAATCCATTCCGGATGTTTGAATACATCCTGGTTAATGCGTTGCAGAATATAGGAGCGGTTTTTATCCGTTACTTTCCAGGTTGTATTGATCAATCCCGATCCGAAGGTTTCGGTTGAAAGATTGGCTGTTTCTTTCAGATAGGCTGGCAAAATCTGTTGTTCCATGTTTGCTTATATGGATAAGGCCTTTTGTAGACCGAACTTACACATTCAGTCTCATCCTTCCATATGCAACCGTTTGAGTGATTTTGCCAAAGGAAGCCCAATACCTCAGGAAGCTTGCTTTTTCCAGTTTTTTTTCTGTGCAGTGAGATACCGGTCAAAGAGCATCAATCCCAATACAATATTCACCATCATGAAAATATTCACGAATTGATTGTTGAAAATTCCGGAGAAATCGATGCGGTTCCATTCAAAGCCACCACTACCGGATCCGCTGCTCCAATCGATCTGTGCTATGGCATATATTACAAAGCCTACAATCAGGGTGATGAAAAAGCCTGCAATTCCGTAGATGATCTTTTTATTGATATAAGTGCTGGTAGCGGGAGCGATATGTAATCTCGCGATTTCCTCCATCACGTTTTTGGTAAAACGAAGGGAAGGGGCTTCCAACTCCAGATGTTCCTGCAAATCCTGGTGAAGTGCTACCATCTCCTGGTATTTCTCCCTCCATTCCTGCTGGGTTTGAATCAGGGCTTCAATCACCGAACGTTCTTCCGGCTTCGCTATCCCGTCGATGTATTCCCAGAGGCGGGCTTCCATTTCTATATTCTGTGACATGAAGTAAAAATTATGAATGATGAATTGTGAATTATAATTTAAGTGGTCAGGTCGCGGACTTCCTGGGGGAAGAATTTTTCCATTTTATCCCGAAGTCGTTGCCTGGCCCGATGTAACCTTACCTTGACCGCATTGGTTTCTTGTCCCAATATCTGCGCAATTTCATCCAGGCTCTGTTCTCCCTTATAGAAAAGGGTAATTACCTGGGCGTCATCCGGCGACAGAAGGGAAATAGCCTGGTTCACCATCGCCAGTTTGGATTTCTGTTCCACCTGGTTGGCCCGCATTCCACTGTCAACCTGTTCCGCATGGGCCATTACCTTTTCATTATCCAGCGAATGTACTTCCAGTTTTTTCTTTCTCAGGAAGGTCAGGCAGCTGGTGGTGGTAATCGTATAGATCCAGGTACTGAACTTACTCTCTCCTCTGAAATCTGCGAGGCTTTTATAGGCTTTGATGAACACATCCTGGGCCACTTCCTCAGCATCCTCCCGACTGTTGATATACCTTAACACTATGGTGAATACATAGTTCTGGTACCTGGTAACCAACTGGCTGTAGGCCTGCTGATTACCATTCTTCACCATTTGTATGATCTCGTTATCCGGTGTTGCTGGTTGCATTACAGGGAGTAGGACGCCGGTTGCGGTTGTTAGGTTACAGGTAATAATGTACAACACTAAAATTAAGATAAGTTGGGCGTATTTCGGATTCGGCTGTAACCTGATAGAAAAACCTGCCGTCATATTCCCGGAACCCGGTTGTTGACTGATCGGGGTTTATACAACCAGTCAAAAAAAAGTTCTTCGCTGCTGTAACCTGGATCCGGAAGCGGTAGTCTGATTGAACAGAAACAATTAAAACACAACCATAAAAAACATTGTATGCAAACCGCAGAAGTTTTGATCCCGATTTTAGTTCCCCTGGGCGCCTTCGCCATGGTATTTGGTATCGTTTACCTGAAAAGCCGTGAGAATATGGCAATGATTGAAAGAGGACTCAATCCCAAGGAGTTTGCCAATCGCCCCGCTCCTTACCGCAACCTTAAGAATGGTTTGCTTTTCCTGGGCGCCGGTATCGGTTTGGCCCTTGCGTATATCATTACCCAATATATGTTGCACGATGATGAAAACCCTGCCCTCTGGTTCGCGCTGATCGCCATAGGTGGTGGTCTTGGCCTGATCAGATCCTATCAGATTGAGAAGAAGGAGTTGTTGGATAAGGAGGGGGAAAAGTGAAACGTCAGACGTCAGACGTGAGAAGGGAAGAGGGGGAAAGGAAGATGGAGGAATGGAAGATGGAAGAAGGGGAGACCCCTGTGGTTTACGCTAAATTCCTTGATGCTGACCCTTTAAAAAATAAATACTGAACCTTCACCCTGAATAGTAAACGTCTCACGTCTGACATCTCACTTTCCTTAGAAACGCCCTGCTTTCGGTCAAGTGCTATTAAATGGGTTTAGGGGTCATTTCTTCCCTTCTTCCATCTTTCATTGTTCCATCTTCCATGCCTCCTTTGTCACCTGTCTCCTTTGTCTCGCTTTTTCACTTCCTCCACTGCCTTCTTCACCACTTCATCCCCTTCATTCAGTACCTGAAAATACCCTTCGCTTCTCCAGCGATACCGGGCAATAAGGGCTTTCATGCGCTCAGATAGAAAGGATCGGTCAGCGGATGTAAAATCACCCACTTTAACGCTGTCCTGTTCAGCCATCTTTTTGAGGCTTTGCCAGTCATTTTCTGAAAACCGGATGGCATCATTGTAGGTAACCGGACTCTTGAATCCATCTACAGATGCGCGGTTACGGACATAATAGAGGTAGGTGAAATTGCCAATCGTGTTGTTGCGGTACAAGGCAGTTACTGAATTGGATAAAAGGGTGGTATCAGCCCCAACAAATACATCGGGTACTATTCCGCCACCACCATAAACTGTTCTGCCTTTGCTGGTCTTATAAGCTTTACCATTGGCTGCATGAATGCTGTCAGCATTGTTCATTTCGCCGTTTTCAAATCGCTTGTGCAGGTCATCCTGGTAGTCTTCAATACCCTTATCGTAGGGTTTCTGAATACTGCGTCCACTGGGAGTATAATAACGGGCAACAGTGAGGCGCAAAGCCGACCCATCGCTCAACTGATACTGTTCCTGCACCAATCCTTTGCCAAAACTGCGTCTGCCTATTATGGTAGCCCGGTCCCAGTCCTGCAGGGCACCTGCCAACACTTCACTGGCGGAGGCAGATTGTTCATCCATCAACAACACCAGGTTGCCTTTTTCAAACAACCCATTCCGGCGGGACCGATACTCCTGGCGTTTCATGTTATTTCCTTCGGTGTATACGATCAGTTTATCGCCATCCAGAAATTCATCCGCCATATCAACCGCTTCACCCAAAATGCCGCCACCATTGCCACGGAGGTCAAGAATCAGCGATTTCATCCCTTCACCCAGCAATTTTTCCAGTCCAGCCATGAATTCTTCATAGGTAGTTTCTGAAAATTTGCTGATCCGCATGTAACCTGTTTCAGGTTCTAGTAAATAGGCTGCATCCAGGGAAGGAAGCGGGATGGTTCCACGCGTAATTGTCACCGTTATAGGTTGGCCATTCCGCAGGAGGGTCGTGGTTACTTTGGAGCCGCCAGGGCCACGCAGCAGTTCCTTGATACGATCCGAACTGATACCTCCGGTAACAGTGGTATCACCCACTTTGAGAAATTTATCCCCAACCTGAAGGCCGGCTTTTTCACTTGGGCCGCCCGGAACCACATTTACAACATTGACGGTATCCCGGAATAGTTGGAATTCAATTCCAATACCCTGGAAATTTCCCTGAAGGTCTTCTGTTAAAGCACCCAGGTGTTGCGCCGGGATAAAATTGCTGTGCGGATCCAGTTTGGTCAGCATATCCTGGATAGCAGCATTTCCAAGTGTATCCACCGATACTTTGTCTACGTATTTCAACATCACCAGGTCCAGTACTTCCTGAAGTGGTGATCTTTTGGTATCAAACCTGAAAACATTACTGGCAACCTGTGTATTATCGCGCAGTTTGTAACCTATTACCATTCCCCCGATCATGACAACTGCGAAGAGCAGGGGAAGCCAAACCTGAACTTTTTTTCCTTGCTTCATATTACGTTCTAAAGCTGCAAATTACTGAAATGCCCGGAGCCGCTCTCCATATTATTGCTCCAGTATGCTAACATAGTTTTATTTTCGTCCCAGCATTAAAGTGAATTCATGGCCATATTACTTGCAGACAGTGGTGCAACCAAGTGCGAATGGTGTGTAGTGGACAAAGGAAAGGTTAAAAAAACGGTTTTCACCCTGGGTATCAGTCCCTATTTTCTCAATACTGACCAAATCGAAGAACTGATTCGGCGTGATTTATACCCCGAAATCAGTCGTTATAAACTGGAAGCAATCTACTATTACGGTACGGGGTGCAAAAATCCCGCCAACCGGAAATCTGTACAGAAAGCCATTCAACGGGTATTTCCGGGTCAGCCGGTGGAAGTCAATCACGACCTGATGGGTGCTGCCCGTGCAGTTTGTCAGCGGGGGAAAGGCATTGCCTGTATCCTTGGAACCGGTAGTAATTCCTGTTATTACGATGGAAAAAAAATTGTGAAGAACAGTCCGGGTTTGGGCTATGTACTGGGCGATGAAGGAAGCGGCGCCTACCTGGGGAAAAAAGTAATTCAGTATTACCTGTATAAAACCTTTGATGAAGAATTGGCCTACCGGTTTGAAGACAAGTTTAAAATGAACGATGTTGATATCTTGGATCGGGTTTATAAACAACCTCTGCCCAACCGTTTTCTGGCCAGCTTCACACTTTTCCTGGCTGAAAACCGCGGCCATTACATGATTGAAAATATCATTGAAGATGGCCTGAATGATTTCTTCTTTCAACATGTGATCAAATACAAGGAAAGTTGGAACTATCCGATTCATTTTGTGGGTGGGGTAGCATTTGGATTCCGTGATGTGGTTTCCGACCTTTGTTCCTCGTACGAACTGGAACTTGGAAAAATTCTTCAGCATCCGATTGAAGGATTGATTCAGTACCACCAATAATTTCAAGATCAACGCAAGCATATGCCCGAATTTGTTAAAGTAACCGAGCAGGAAAGCCGGTATCGTCACCTGGAAAAAATGGAGGTGTCGGAGATTTTGCAGAATATAAACAGAGAAGACCAGGAAGTACCGTTGGCCGTTGCCAAAGCAATCCCTCAGATTGAAAAACTGGTTTCCGCTATTACAGATAATATGCTTGCAGGCGGACGTTTATTCTATCTGGGAGCAGGTACCAGCGGGCGTTTGGGAATTCTGGATGCCAGTGAAATTCCGCCAACATATGGCATGCCGTATGGGCTCGTAATCGGATTGATTGCCGGTGGTGAGGAAGCCATTCAGAAAGCGGTGGAAAATGCAGAAGACAGTTTGCAGCAGGGCTGGGAAGACCTTAAAAAACATTTTGTCAGTGAAAAGGACGTGGTGGTTGGAATTGCTGCAAGTGGTACCACTCCTTATGTAATCGGTGCTTTAAAAAAATGCCGCGAAAATGGTATACTCACCGGCTCCATTTCCTGCAATCCCAACTCTCCTGTAAGCCAGGAAGCAGATTTCCCAATTGAAGTAGTGGTTGGCCCCGAATTCGTTACCGGATCAACCCGCATGAAAAGTGGAACCGCACAAAAACTGGTGCTCAATATGATTTCCACTACTGTCATGATACAAATCGGAAGGGTGGAAGACAATAAAATGGTGAACATGCAGCTCAGTAATGAAAAGCTGGTAGACCGTGGTACCCATATGGTTTTGCAGCAACTGAAACTGGACGATTACGAAGCGGCAAAAGGGTTACTGCTAAAATACGGTAGTGTTAAAAAAGCAGTAGACGCCTGGAGAGCAGCCAATCCGGCTTAAGCATATTTGGGAGAACTTAGTAACTTGCCGGTGTGCACGAAATTGAACCATTTTACAACTGGCGTCATATCTATGTGAGCGAAGAAGATGAGCGATCACCTTTTTACGGGCGCGTTTATTCTGAGTTTGAATATTCCCAAACCATTTATAATTTCTATATCCATCCCCAGTGGGATGAGTTTGGATCTAGAACCCTCTATCTGAAAGTCATCCTGGCAGATTACGAAGAACAGTACGCTATCATTGAACTGCTGGGTGAATGGAATGATGCCATTGAGAATGACATCATGCAACTTAAAAGGGAGGTGATTGACAAGTTCCAGGAAGCAGGCATTCATAAGTTCATCTTCATTGCTGAAAATGTGTTGAACTATCATTCCGGAGACCGCGATTACTATGAAGAGTGGTACGAGGAGATGGTGGATGAAAACGGATGGGCTGTCTTATTAAATATGCCGGAACAAACACAGTATGATTTCCGGAAATCTAAATTACAACGGATAATAGAGCTGGTGGAGCTGGATAACTGGCGTACGTTTAAACCTTTTCACCTTTTCCGGAAAATGGATGAACAACAGATGAAACGCCTGCAATGAGGCGGTTTAACTAACATTCGTAAGGAAAAAACTTTTTTGTTGTATTCAATCATTGTATATTTTTACTTCATGATCACAGCAAATGCATTTGGCCGATTTTATTTTTACTTCTACTTTTTTACAGGCAGAAGGCCGGCGATGCTTTGTGTTAGATCAACGAATTAAGATCACTAAAACTAAACATAAAGAGTCCCGGCGAAAGGCCGGGACTCTTGTTTTTTATGGCAACAAGAGTATCCATACAGGGTTATGAAGGAAGCTTCCACCAGGTGGCAGCCCAGCAATTTTTCGGCAAGGATGTTGAAGTCATTCCCTGCGATACCTTCCGCGAGGTAGTAAAAATTGCTTCCAGTAAAAAAGAAAGCGAAGGCGGTGTAATGGCAATTGAGAATTCCATCGCTGGCAGCATACTTCCCAACTATAATTTATTACAGAAAAGTAACCTGCAGGTAGTAGGCGAAGTGTATCTCCAGATTAAACAGAACCTACTGGTAAATCCAGGTGTAAAACTGGAAGATATCCGGGAAGTGCATTCGCATCCGATGGCCATTCTGCAATGCATTGATTACCTTGAGAAGTTCAACTGGAAACTGGTGGAAACGGAGGATACTGCCCTTAGTGCCAAACACATTCATCAGAAGCACAATAAACATGCCGCTGCTATTGCCAGTAAACTGGCGGCAGATCTGTTTGATCTCGAAGTGCTGGCTCCGAATATCCACACGATGAAAAACAACTATACCCGCTTTCTCATTCTTCAAAGAAAGGATATGGCGCAGGAGATTCCGGATGCCAACAAAGCTTCGGTTAATTTTCATACCGATCACTCCAGGGGAAGCCTTGCGAAAGTATTGACCAGAATTGCGGAAGGAGGAATCAATTTGAGCAAGTTGCAAAGTTTTCCGATTCCCGGTAGCGACTGGCAATACAGTTTCCATGCAGATATGGAATTCGACAGCCTGGAACAGTTCCAGGGAGTAATAAAAGAAATTGAACCGCTGACTGTGAGTTTGCAGGTTTATGGAATCTATAAAAATGGTAAGCAATGATGCAACTGAAAACCGCAGACCGACTGAATGGCATTGGAGAATATTATTTTTCTCAGAAGCTTCGTGAGATTGATGCACTTAATAAAGAGGGCAAGGCGATTATCAATTTGGGTATTGGAAGTCCGGATTTACCGCCACATCCCGATGTGATAAAAACCCTGCAGGAAGAAGCTGCAAAACCCAATGTGCATGCTTACCAGAGCTATAAGGGATCACCGGTATTACGCAAGGCAATGGCCAACTGGTATGCTACCTGGTATGGGGTGGAGCTGAATCCGGATACCGAAATTCTGCCGTTGATCGGAAGTAAAGAGGGAATCATGCATATCTGCATGACCTATCTGAATACGGGCGACCAGGCATTAATTCCCAACCCGGGTTACCCAACTTATAGCAGTGCCGTGAAACTGGCAGGGGGAGAACCAGTATCATATGAACTGGTGGAATCCTTAAACTGGGAGCCGGATTTGGATGCACTGGATAAAACGGATCTGAGTAAGGTGAAACTGATGTGGGTGAATTATCCGCATATGCCAACCGGGCAGGTACCATCAGCTGAGTTTTATGCCCGATTGATAAAGTTTGCGAAAAAAAATCAGATCCTGATCTGCCACGATAATCCCTATAGTTTTATTCTGAATGAGCAGCCCGTTAGTCTGCTGGCTGTACCTGGTGCTATGGAAGTAGTAGTGGAATTGAACTCACTAAGTAAAAGTCAGAATATGGCGGGCTGGAGAATCGGTATGCTGGCAGGAGCAAAGGATCGTATTGATGAAGTGATCCGTTTCAAAAGCAACATGGACAGTGGTATGTTTTTGCCTGCTCAGCTAGCTGCTGCAAAAGCCTTGCAACTGGGAGCTGATTGGTATGCATCAGTAAATGATGTTTACCGCAGGCGCAGGAAACTGGTATTTGAATTACTGAATGAATTGAACGCAACGTATAACCCGGAACAGGTAGGCATGTTCGTTTGGGCAAAAATTCCTGAACAGTACAAAGATGGTTTTGAAATGAGTGATGCAATCCTCTATGGCGCGAATGTGTTCATTACACCGGGTGGCATTTTCGGTAACGCAGGCAATGGATTTATTCGGGTGAGTCTTTGCAGTCCGGAGGAGAAACTAATAGAAGCGATGGAGCGGATACAGAAAAATTCCGGAGGATGGAAGAAAGGATAAAGGAGAATGGAGAAGGGAAACAAAGGATAAGGGAGACAAAGGAGGCGGGAGACAGGAGAGACTAATAAAACATACAGTAAAGTTGAAAATAGCATGGAACGAAAACGAATTGCAATAGTTGGAGTGGGGCTGATTGGCGGATCGCTGGCATTGCAGTTAAATGAAAAAGGCCTGGCGGCCGGTATTGTTGGTGTGGAAGCCAATCCGGATCACGCAGCAAAAGCGCTGGAAATGGGATTGGTGGACGAAGTGTTGCCGCTGGAGCAGGCAATTGAAGAATCGGATGTCGTTATCCTCTGCATTCCCGTTGATAAAATGACAGGATTGTTGCCCAAAGTGCTGGACCGCGTTAGCCATCAGATTGTGCTGGATGCCGGATCTACCAAGGGGCAATTGATTGATGCAGTGAAAGAACATCCCCGTAGAGGGCGATATGTAGCTTCACATCCGATGTGGGGTACGGAATACAGCGGCCCTGCCGCCGCTGTAAAACATGCATTTGAAAATAAGGCTGTCGTATTGTGCAACGCCGCAGAAAGTGATGCGGATGCTGTTAGCTGGGTAAAAAATGCTTTTCAGAAAATTGGCATGCACCTGCTGGAAATGAATGCACATGATCACGATCTGCATGCTGCCTATGTGAGTCATATTTCCCATATTACTTCCTTCGCGCTCGCCAATACCGTATTGGAGAAAGAAAGAGAAGACCAGGCGATTTTTGAACTGGCGAGTGGTGGTTTTGAGAGTACCGTGCGCCTTGCTAAATCCAATCCCTCCATGTGGGTTCCTATCTTTATGCAAAACCGCGAGAATGTGCTCGATGTGCTCAATGAACATATTACACAGCTACGCAAATTCAAAGCCTGCCTGGAGAAAGAGAACTATGCGTATTTGCAGGAATTGATAGAGAATGCGAACAGGATTAGCAGGATAATAAAGTGAGACGTGAAACGTGAGAATGGAAGATGGAGGAATGGAAGATGGAGAAATTAAACAATAAATAGTAAACTTTTTAAATACAGTAATTTTATGCAAGCAACCGACAACAAAACAATGAAACAGGTAACACAGGAAGCATGGGCCAAGCGCCCATTGATCATCGCGGGTCCCTGCAGCGCAGAAACCGAAGAGCAGGTATTACAAACTGCCCAGCAATTGGCACAAACCGGTAAAGTTGATATCATGAGAGCCGGTATCTGGAAACCACGTACACGTCCGGGTTCTTTTGAAGGTATCGGTACCAAAGGGCTACCCTGGTTACAGCAGGCTAAAAAGCTCACCGGGATGCCGGTTGCAGTGGAAGTAGCTACAGCCAAACAAGTGGAAGACGCGCTGCACTTCGACGTGGATGTGTTGTGGATTGGTGCAAGAACTACCGTTAACCCCTTTAGCGTGCAGGAAGTAGCTGATGCGCTTAAAGGAGTGGATGTGCCTGTACTCATCAAGAACCCGATCAACCCTGATCTGGAATTGTGGCTCGGCGCGGTTGAACGTGTTGCGAAAGCCGGTATCAACCAGATTGGTTTGATCCATCGCGGTTTCTCTTCATATGGAAATACCGAATTCCGAAATGCACCGATGTGGCATCTGGCAATCGAAATGAAACGCCGCTTCCCGGAAATGATGATGATCAATGATCCTTCCCATATCTGCGGCAGAAGAGATATCCTGCTGGATGTGATGCAGAAAGCTATTGACCTTGATTACGACGGCATGATCATCGAAAGCCATATTGATCCTGATAATGCCTGGAGTGATGCCAAGCAGCAGGTAACCCCCGCCCGTCTCGCAGAAATGCTTGACAGCATTACCTGGAGAAGAGAAGACGTGGATTCTGAAGCATATCATGCGGCACTTGAAAAACTCCGCCAGCAGATCAATCACCTCGATGATGAACTGATGCAAATTCTGGGACAACGTATGAAAGTGGCTGAACAAATCGGTACCTACAAAAAGAATAATAATATTACCATCCTGCAAACCAATCGCTGGAATGAAATCCTGGATCGTGCTTTTCTGAAAGGCGATAAACTGGGCTTGAGCAAGGAATTCATCACCCGTTACTTTGATGCGGTGCATATGGAATCCATCAACCACCAGAACAAAATCATGAACAGCTAAGCAGGGCGCATGGAAATAAAAAAAATCCGCATTGGACAGACCATCACCGATTACTATTTTGGTGCGAGTTTGTCCCAACTGAAAAATGTTGCCGATAAAAAACATAGTATCATCCTAACCGATGAACATGTATTTGAAGTTTGTAAATCAAAGTTGAAAGGCTGGAATACCATTGTTATTAAAGCGGGTGAAGAATACAAGATCCAGCAAACAGCGGATACTGTTATTGATTCGCTGATTGAGATGGAAGCCGACCGTAAAACCACCCTTATCGGCCTGGGAGGAGGAGTAATAACTGACCTGGCAGGATATGTGGGTGCGATTTACATGCGTGGGATCCGAACCGGTTTTATTCCAACCAGTCTGCTGGCCATGGTGGATGCTTCTATCGGTGGCAAAAACGGTGTGGATGTGGAAGTTTACAAGAACCTGGTAGGTACTATCCGTCAGCCTTCCTTTCTTTTTTTTGATACCAGTCTGCTTCAAACCCTGCCGATGGCCGAATGGCAAAACGGATTTGCGGAGATCATCAAACATGCAGCTATCAAGGACGCAGCCATGTTTCGCGAATTAAAGGAACACGATGCCGCCTGGTTCCAGAAAAAGAAATCAGACCTTGCTGCCCTGGTTCGAAGAAATGCCCTGTTAAAAACAAAAGTGGTGCAGCTCGACGAAACCGAACAGGGCGACCGCAAACTGCTGAATTTCGGACATACCCTAGGGCATGCCCTGGAGAATCAGTATGAATTGTCGCACGGGCAGGCGGTTTCGATTGGTATGACCTATGCGGCACATTTATCAGAAGCATTACTCGGATTTAAGCAGGCGGCTGCATTGGTGAAAGTGATTGATCAGTACGGGTTACCCACCTATGCCGATTTTGATCGTACCAAAGTTTTTGATGTATTGAAACACGATAAAAAAAGAGATCGCTCCAATCTTCATTATATCCTGCTGCAAAAAATTGGAAAGGGAGTTGTTCATACACTTCCATTGGCGCAGGTTAAACAATTAATAGAACAGATATAATACAGCATAATGGTAGTTACGGTAGAACCTTCTTCCATAAAGGGTGAAATCTGGGCACCAGCTTCCAAAAGCTCCATGCAGCGCGCCTGCGCGGCAGCGATTGCCGCCGGTGGCACCAGCATCATCCGCAATCCCGGAAAATCAAACGACGACAAAGCTGCCCTGGGTGTGATCCAGGCTTTGGGTGCGGCTATCGAACAGAAAGATAGTGAACTGATCATTCGTTCTTCGGGTATCCATGCCCGCTCTACCACTGTACATTGCGGTGAAAGTGGGTTGGGTATCCGGATGTTTACACCGCTGGTGGCATTAAATGAGGAAGCGATTACCATCACTGGTGAGGGAAGCCTGGTAACACGTCCCATGGATTTTTTTGATGAAGTATTACCACAATTGCAGGTGTCGGTTCAATCGCGACAAGGTAAATTGCCATTGGTTGTCAAAGGCCCGCTTAAACCCGGTAATATTACTATCGATGGATCACTCAGTTCACAATTTCTAACCGGAATATTGCTGGCTTATGCAGCAGCTGGCGCTAAAGATGTAACCATTACGGTTACGAATTTAAAAAGTAAACCCTATGTCGATCTCACGCTCAAAGTGATGGAAGATTTCGGTTTGGAAGTGCCGCAGAATAACAATTATGAAAGTTTTTATTTTACCGGCAATCGCCCAACAGTAACGGATAGCCGAACTTACACAGTAGAAGGCGACTGGAGTGGTGGCGCTTTTTTATTAGTAGCAGCAGCAATTGCGGGTGAAACAATTATTTCGGGACTGGATGTTTTTTCAACCCAGGCGGATAAAGCTATCCTGCAGGCGCTGATGAGTTGTGGTGCCGGCATTAGCATTGAATCCGAACAAATCACCGTTCGTCCGATGCCTATGAAGGCTTTTCATTTCAATGCAACTGATTGTCCGGATTTATTTCCTCCGCTTGTTGCGCTGGCAGCCTATTGTGAAGGCACAACAGTAATTGAAGGGGTTGGAAGGCTTACGCACAAGGAAAGCAATCGCGCCCTGACCCTGCAGGAAGAATTTGGGAAAATGGGACTTTCGATTGAATTGCAGGACGATCTTATGTTGATTAAAGGAGGGCAAGGACTTACCGGTGCACAAGTGCATTCCCATCATGACCATCGCATTGCAATGGCCTGTGCCGTAGCAGCCTTAAAAGCCACGGGCAGCACAACCATCGAAAAGGCGGAAGCCATCAATAAATCCTATCCCGATTTTTATGAACATATACGTTCACTGGGAGCCAAACTAAACCAAGAAGTATGAATTCATTCGGACGTAATTTTCGGGTATCCATAGTAGGGGAATCTCATGGTCCGGCGGTAGGTGTGATCATTGACGGTGTTCCATCTGGCCTGCCACTTGCACTGGAAGATTTTCATATTGATATCGAACGCCGGAAAGGCGGCACACAAAAAGGTACCACTCCCCGAAAGGAAGATGACCTGCCCCTTTTTCAAACCGGACTTTTTAATGGAAGAGCAACCGGTGCACCCCTGACCATTTTGTTTGAAAATAAAAATACCCGTTCGGGGGATTATGAAAAGCAGCGTGCTGTGCCAAGGCCTGGTCATGCTGATTTTGTTGCCCATAAAAAATTCGGCGGCTTTGAAGATTTTCGGGGCGGTGGGCATTTCAGTGGCCGATTGACAGTGGGATTAGTAGCGGCAGGAGTGGTAGCAAAAAAAATGCTGAATCCCATCTCTGTAACAGCAGCCATCCTTGAGATCGGGGGAGAAGCTGACCTTGAGAAAGGTCTGCAGAAAGCAATTGATGCCAAGGATTCGATAGGTGGAATAGTTGAATGCAGGGTTAGTGGTTTACCCATTGGCATGGGCGAACCCTTTTTTGATTCGGTAGAATCCCTGATCAGTCATGCTGTATTTGCCATACCTGCCGTACGAGGGATAGAATTCGGAACCGGATTTGCTGCGGCCCGGATGTTTGGCGTTCAGCACAACGATGCCATTGAGGATTCCACCGGTAAAACCCGAACCAATCATGCAGGCGGAATTGTTGGAGGTATCACCAATGGAAACGAACTGGTATTCAGGATAGCCATCAAGCCAACTTCTTCCACGCCAAAAGAACAGCTGACCCTAAACTGGGAGACCGGTGAGCAGGAAACTTTTTCTGTGAAAGGAAGGCATGATCTCTGCATTGCGCTTCGCGTGCCGGTTGTTTTGGAAGCAGTAACTGCTATTGTATTGGCGGATCTGATGATTCAATCGGGCCAAATTTCCCGGGTCCTCCCATAAATATTATATTTAGGGATGAGGGTAGAACAGTCAATATGAGAAATATACTTCGTTGCATTGGAATTGTTTGTTTAATCAGTACGTTAACCGGCTGTTTCAGCTCTACTGCACCAGAGGAAGTGGTTTTGGTGGATAAGAAGGAAGAAGTGCCCATGGTGGTTAGTGAACAGATTCATGAACTGCTTCGCTATCTGACGAACCGGGATGGATATCTTAAGGATAGTGTACTGCTGACGGAATATTCCCTAATGCAGGAGTTTTATGAAAAAAACGGATATCATCCGGTCTGGAGTGAAGCTGATCTCTGGAAGCCGGCTGGAGACAGTCTCTTCTTTATGATAAGCCAGGCAAAATCCTATGGACTGTTTCCAACTGATTATCATCATTCCCTTTTACTGGAAATCCGGAATAAAATAATCCTGGATTCTGTTAGCAGGAAAAATGCAGCACTTTGGGCAAGGGCCGATCTGTTGTTGACAGATGCCTGCTGGAAAATGGCTCATCATCTGAAATATGGGCATCTGAACCGCGACAGTATAACCATTCGAAAAGATTCGGCATTTTCGAATGAAGAGAAGCTGAATCTGCTGGGAGCCCTCCATCGTAACGGGCAGGTACAAACGATGTTGAACCGGATGGAGCCAAAGCATAAAGGGTACCAGGATCTGAAAAAAGGACTGGCTGCTTTCCTTGCGAAAGCAAATTTTCAACCTGTTGAATCCATTCAGTACCCTGCTTCTGATTCCATGGCATTTATTCAGCAGGTAGGTAAAAAATTAAAGGCAATGGGATTCCTGGACAGTAGCTGGGTAGCCGGAGATGACTCGCTTGTCTTTGCCAAAGCGGTTAAAAAATACCAGGCATCCAAGGGCATTGTTACAACAGGGTTTGTTGCCCAGCTAACGGTAGCCAGTCTGAATACTACCGATTGGGATTATTTCAAAACAATAGCGCTTAACCTGGATCGTTACCGGCAGTTGCCTGACACTATGCCGGAAACCTATTTGTGGGTGAACCTGCCGGCTTATCAGCTGGAAGTGATGGATTACGACACCGTTGCACTTCAGTCAAAAATTATAATTGGGACCCCTAAAACGCCAACACCTGTATTAAATAGTTCCATTACGAATTTTATCACCTATCCACAGTGGACAGTACCTTACAGCATCATTTTTAAAGAAATGTTGCCTAAAATCAGGAAGGATATCCAATACCTGGCCAAGGAAAACCTTATGGTAGTGGACCGCTACGACAGTGTAATTGCACCTGAAACAATTGACTGGAATAAAGTAAATAAAAACAGTTTCCCCTATTTGCTGCGCCAGCGACAAGGTGATGATAACAGTTTGGGTGTAATGAAATTCAATTTCCGGAACAAGTACAGCGTATATCTGCACGATACCAATGCAAGAGGTTTGTTCTCAAAGGACAACCGGGCGCTTAGCCACGGTTGCGTGAGGGTCCAGAAATGGGAAGATTTGTCGCATTTCCTGGTTCGGAACAACGAAATACGGTATCATCCGGATACAATCAGGGCGTTGATACAGCGCCAGGAAAAAAAAACCATCAGTGATTTCCCGCAGGTACCAATCTATATTCGCTATATAACGGCCACAGGTGCCGATGGAGATATTCGGTTTTTTCCCGATATTTATGAGGAAGACAAACGCCTGAAGGAAAGGTATTTTTCTTCCAAATCAAATAATCCATGACTGTAAAAACCGTATTATCCATCCTGGGATTTCTCGTTTTACTATGCCCTGTAGCTTCATTTGCACAGGATTCCACCAAACTTCCGCCGGCTAAAAAAAGAATCGTCAACCTGGATTCTGTCCAATATGGGGTGGCCAGTTACTATGCGGCTAAATTTCAAGGGCGTTTAACCGCAAGTGGTGAAAAATACGATTCCACGAAACTAACGGCAGCGCATAATGGACTTCCATTCGGAACCTGGGTAAGGGTAACCAACCGAAGAAATAAACGTTCTGTGATTGTAAAAATCAATGATCGCCTGCACCATGCCAATACGCGGGTGGTGGACTTGTCTGCTGCAGCGGCCAAAAAGCTGGGTTTTTACTCAAGGGGGCTCACCAAAGTGAAGGTAGAAGTGCTGGGAAAAAAGAAACCAGTTGAACAATAGACACCTACCAATAATAAATAATTTCCAAGTTTAAGAAGGAGGGTTTATTTTTGCGGCAGTTTAAATAAACTACGCATATGAAGAAATTAATAGTTTCATTGTTGGTTGGATGCACTGTAACTTCTGCTGTATTCGCACAAAACAATGAGTATAAAAAGCGCCCCGCACTCGGAATTCATTTCTTCGGTAATGACTTTGAAACTCCTGAGAAAATCCGCAATTCCTCTTTGAGTACTGTTTTGAAAGACAAACAGTGGGCAAAACTGGGTGATCACAATTTTGGTTTTGGAGTGAATTACCTGAAAGGTTTGACAAATCACCTCGATTTCTCAACAACCCTGGGTGTTTCTTTCCTGGATTACCCGATTCGTGATAAGGGTCCCGTTGGCGATGGTGCATTGTTTGAGTGGGATGCCATGGTGAATGCCAAAATGCTGTCTGACAAGTATTGGGTTACTCCCTATTTGTCTGCCGGTTTGGGGGCTTCCAAATTCAAAGGATATTATGGTGCAATTCTTCCAGTGGGAGTAGGTTGGCAGGTAAACTTCTTTGACGAAGCCTTCCTGTTGATCAATTCTCAGTACCGCATGAGAATTACCAATACAACGGAGAACCATTTTTACCATAGCATAGGTTTCGCCGGAAATATCGGTAAGCCCAAAGAAGTAAAAGTAATTCCTCCTCCGCCTCCTCCAATGGTTGAACCAGTTGATACCGATAAGGATGGTGTAGTGGATTCAATTGATGCCTGTCCTGAAATTCCAGGTCTTGCCTCTTTGCAGGGTTGTCCGGATAAAGATGGTGATGGCATCGCTGATAAAGATGATAAATGCCCGGATGTACCTGGTATTGCCCGTTATAACGGATGTCCGATTCCAGATACCGATGGTGATGGCATTAACGATGAAGAAGATAAATGTGTGGACGTTGCAGGTGTTGCCCGTTACCAGGGTTGCCCGATTCCTGACCGCGATAACGATGGTGTGAATGATGAAGAAGATCGTTGCCCGGATTTGGCTGGTCCAGCTGATAATGGTGGCTGTCCAAAACTGGAAGCGTCTAAATTCAACGCAAGCGCAGTTCAGTTTGTAACCGGAAGTGCAACACTTACAGCCGCTGCCCGCAAGGAACTTGATAAAGCTGCCCGTATCCTCAATGAGCAGTATCCGCAGTTGAAAGTTGAAGTCGGTGGTCACACGGATAACACGGGTAAAGCTGAATTCAACCAGAAGTTATCTGAAAAGCGTGCTGCTGCCGTAGTAGCTTACCTGGTTAAGAAGGGTGTAGCCGCCGATCGATTGAATGCGATAGGATTTGGCCAGGATCAACCAGTTGCTGATAATGGCACTGCCGCCGGTCGTACACAAAACCGCCGGGTTGAATTCAAGGTTAGTCAGTAATCGAATACTTATAGTTTGTATAAAAAACTGGTCCGCCAACGCGGACCAGTTTTTTTTTCGGAAGATTGCACTAATGAAAGGGCGCTATCAATTCCATTCAAAGCTGGTGCTGCGGACACCGCAGTTCCCACTTTCAACAAACCTGAATTCCGGGAATTGGCAGGAATTGTTGAAAGACAAGCTTTTCATGGAAGCTGTTTACCTGGCATCACCGGTACTACATACAGCCTGCGTGAAATGGCTGGAAGGGGAGGAAACCGATGCACGTGCAATTAAAAAAATGCAACAGGCAATACTGAAGTATTACACACGAATGTATAGCAGATGTACTCCTTTCGGACTCTTTTCAGGCTGTGCTGTAGCGAATTGGAATACGGGGGATACGAAATTGGTTTTGGATCAGGATCAATTTTATCGTCATACGCGGTTTGATATGCATTTTCTCTGTGCACTTGCCCAGTATCTGGCAGGGGCATCTGGTATAAAGGAGAAACTTGGATTTACGAGGAATTCAACCCTTTACACAATAGGTGATGAAGTAAGATACATTGAATACTATTACCAGGAAGGGAATCGCGTCCATAAAATCAGTTCTATTCAGCGTACCGAATACATTGATCGGGTGTTATTGGCAGCTACCGATTTTAAGCGAATAGAAGAATTGGCGACTCAGGTGGTGGATGCGGAAATTTCAACCGAAGAGGTGAAGGAATTCATTCATGGATTAATAGATGCCCAGGTCCTGGTCAGTGAATTGGAACCAGCCATTACAGGACCGGAGTTTATTTTCCAGCTTAAATCTATTCTAGGCAGACTGGAAGCGGAAAATCAGGAAATGCTGAGCGTTCTGATTGATTTTTTAACGGGTATAGCAGAGAGATTGGAACAATTGGATATTCAGCGTATCAATCCCGAAGCGGCTTATGAAGAAATCCAGAAAGAACTGGTTCGCTTACCGGTTGCCTTTGATGCCGGCAAACTGTTTCAGTGTGATCTCTTTTTTTCTCTGGAACAAAACCAGGTGCATGACCGGTACCAGGATCAATTACTGGAAGCTTTGGCGGCATTACATCGCCTGAGCCCTGTGCCGGCACAGGAAATGCAGGAGTTTATTCGATTGTTTAAAGAGCGATATGAAGATCGGGAAATGCCATTGCTCGAACTCCTGGATACGGAAACAGGTATTCCATACCGCGGAAATTCGGGAATAGAATTAAGCCCCCTGCTCAATGATTTTGTGTTTATCCGGCCCGATGTGCCGGAAACTCTGCCCTGGGGAAAACTGGAAAAATTCTGGGATGCAAAAATCCGGCAAGCGCTGGAAGAGCGGAAATTGATGATTGAACTGGACGAAAAAGACCTGGAACAATTCCAGGAAGTGGAATTGGTTGCTGCCCCTTCTTTGTCACTTATGTTTCGGCTGCTTGATGCGGAACAATCGGTTTTATACCTGGAGTCTGCAGCTGGTTCCAGTGCTGCTAATCTGTTGGGCAGATTTGCACATGGTTCGCCTGAAATTGGAAAGATTGTGAACGATGTAACCCAACGGGAGCAGGAATTGGACCCTACCATTTTATACGCAGAAATTGTGCATCTGCCAGAAAGCAGAGTGGGGAATATTTTGCTACACCCGGCATTCAGGTTATATGAGATTCCTTACCTGGCAAAAGCTTCGGTGCTGGATGAATTCCAGGTTCCGGCAAGTGATTTACTGGTTTCTGTAAGAAACAACCGGGTGGTCCTGCGATCAAGGAAATTAAACAGGGAAATTATCCCGCGCTTAACCAGTGCACATAATTTTCGAATCCAGCCACTTCCGGTGTATGAGTTCTTATGTGATCTGCAAAGCCAGGGTATTTCCGGAGGCTATCAATTTAATTGGGGAGGAGTTGCCCGGGTTTATAAATTCCTGCCTCGGGTTCAATATAAAAAAGTGGTATTGCATCCTGCTACCTGGAACCTTGAAAAAGCGGATTGGGAGGAGTTGCTAAAGGCTGATGAAGTGGATCGCGATCGGACCTTGCAAACCTGGCTAATCAAATGGAAACTGCCAGAAAAAATTGTACTCGCGGATGGGGATAATGAATTATTGATCAATTTTTCCGACCCCTTGCTGAGGCAGCTGTTCCAGGATATTTTATCCAAACATCAGATGCTGATAATTAAGGAATTTCTATACAGCAACCATACTGGTGTCCGGAATTCGCAAGGAGCATTCCACGCAAATCAGTTTATCGCAATTCTGCAGAAGCAGGAAGCAACCTATTCGGGTTCGTTGCCCGAACCGAACTATTTACCTGTTGCAGACCATTTTTCGATTGGATCGGAGTGGTTGTACGTTAAGTTATATTGTGGAAGTCGATCTGCGGAAAAAATTCTCACCGAAGCCCTGTATCCGCTAACACAATACCTCGAAAAGGAGGGGCTGATCCAAAAATGGTTCTTTATACGCTACCTGGATCCTCATTTTCATATTCGGTTCAGACTTCAACTCAGGGATCCGGAGCTATTTGGAAAAGTCATACAATTAGTTCATTCATCCATTTCTGAATTCGAGCAACAGGGATTTATCTGGAGAGTCCAGTTGGACACTTACCAGCGCGAAACAGCGCGGTATGGTAGCCGTTCGATAACAGCAGTCGAAGCGATTTTTCATCAGAATAGTATTGCAACTGTACATTGGTTACGTAATACGGAAGGAGATGAGCGGGAGCATGCGAGGTGGCTTTGGGGCTTGAAAGGAATTGATGTATTACTTAATTGTTTTGGATGGGATCTTGATAAGAAAACTACACTAGTAGAAAAACTGAAAAACGCTTTTGCGGAAGAATTTCATACAGGGAAACTCTTAAAGCAGCAATTGGATTACCGATACAGAAAATATCGTGATCAATTGAAGCGTGAGCTGGAAGCCGCTATTGGAGCGGATTTCAGAGTTGCTGAAATAGAGTCTGCAGTGCGCGAGATATTATTTCTTCAACAACAAAAGCTGCTGGATCCAATTCTGGAGGAGTTGGTTGCAAGCCTGATACATATGCAATTGAATCGCCTCTTTCCATCACAGCCGCGGCAGCATGAAATGATCTGTTATGATTTTTTGTATCGTTATTATTATGCTGAAAAAATGCAAAAAAAACCTGTTCGTACCTAGAATACGTCAGTTGGTGTAATAGATAAGGTGGTGCCTGTAGGCCGGGATAGTTTCGTCAGATAATTCATTCATTAAAAATAAATCATCTGACAATGAGACCCGAGCAAATCAAATCCAAACTGAATATCCAGAAGAAAACTATTGCTATTATGGTAAAGCAGGCGGAAGTACCTACCAGTCAGCAGCCTTTCGTAAAGGGGAATGATATTCGGTTTATACCGTCATTCATTGAAGTATGCGGTCCATCTACTCCGAAGCCAACTACAAAAGGCGGGATTATGATTTAAACTGGTCTTTTTTTGGTGGCTGCATTCAGAATTTGTAACTATATGCTGAAATAATTCTGAATGCAGGAAAAAATGCACACCAAATTTCTAAAGCATTTGCTTGTCTGGGTTACATGGATCGGAACAACTCAGATGATGGTTTTAGTGACCAGAGGTGAGATTGTGATTTTACCATCATTAGCTTATTACATACCCAGTATTGGATGGTTCTATTTTTGCACTAACATCTTGTTTAAGGGTATTTTTGCAAACCATAAAACAAGGATACGAAAGGTTGTGCTTTTGTTATTCTTGTTTCCTGCTTTCTATTTTTTAAGGTATTTGATACTTTTGTTTTATGGTCAATTTGATTTTGTTGAGTTTGTCAAAAACAGAGAAGAAATTGGCTATTCGTTAGCTTATTACATGCAGTACAGCATATTTGCACTTGGGTACTCCTATTTTATCTATTCCCTCGAACGACAAAAGCGAATCCAGGAACTTGAACTAAATAACCGCCAGCTGGAAATCCAGCAACTTCATACCGAATATAACTTCCTGAAAGCCCAGGTAAACCCCCACTTTTTATACAATACCCTGAATACACTGTTTTCTCATGCCCAGTATTATTCAGAAGAACTGGCCGATAACATCCTGAAACTGTCTGAAATCATGCGCTATAGCATAGAGGGACTAGATAAGGATAATGGCATGGTTAACCTTAAAGATGAAGTTCATCACCTCCATAACCTGATCGATATCCACCAGCTAAGGTTTTCCAACGAACTCCAGATTGACTTTTCAGTAAGCGGACCGGTGGGAGATTTTACCATTCCACCGCTCGTATTCATTACCTTTGTTGAAAATGCGCTTAAATACGGCGAATTAAAAAACAGCTCCCATCCTTTGATTATCCGGCTGGATGCCTATCAGGACAGGATTCGTTTTTATTGCCGTAATAAGAAAAAGAAAAAAGTGTTTGAGAAAAGCAGTGGAATTGGTATCCAGAATGTTTTGAAACGACTGGATGTTTCCTACAAAGGGAAATATGAAGTGGAAACAAATAATGAAGAGGAATTCTATACGCTGGAGTTAACCCTGTATGTATGATATCGTATGGTTAGATGCATGATTATAGATGATGAGAAGGCAGCAATTGATGTGCTGGTGAATTATGTTTCCAAGATTGAACACCTGGAACTGATTGCTACCTCCACCAATCCAATTACTGGAATTGATCTGATCAACAGGCATAAGCCTGATTTGGTATTTCTTGATATCCAGATGGAAGAAATGAGTGGTATTGATATCCTTAAAATTGTTGGTAATCATACCAGGGTTATTTTTTGTACTGCCTATTCTGATTTTGCATTGGATGCATTTGATTATGAAGCGGTGGATTATCTGATGAAGCCAATTGCATTTCCTCGTTTTATGAAAGCTGTACAACGTGCTATGGGAATTATCATGGCCGGTAAAGTGGCAGTTGTTGATACCATTCCGAATGATTACATTTTTGTGAAAACAGAACAAAGAGGAAAACTTGTTAAAATCAATTATGATGAAATTGATTTTATTGAGGGACAAAAAAATTACGTCGCCTTTCACAAAGGCAAAGAAAAAATTCTGACCTTGCTTAATTTAAAAGATATAGAGGATCGGTTACCCAAAAATATATTTGTACGTGTACATCGCTCCTTTATTGTGCCGTTTAAAAATATTGTTTCCATAGAAAACAATATTCTCAAATTGCGGAACCGGGTGGAACAAGTTCCTATTGGTGATATTTACAAGGATCAATTGGTATCCCGTACCAGGGATAGTACCATGAAATAAGGAATATGTCCTTACAAATAGCCAGTTAGTGTATTAAACTTAGATTTTGGGAATACGGCATTTACTTTTATCCTGTAAATAAAAGTTATGCAAGTCAACCCATATCCTGTTGATTTTTCCACACCAACTTCATCAGGTATTTCAAAAGATATTATCAGCCAGATCAAAACGATTGATCACTCAATTAGTATTGGCAATGCTGCTAATGATTCACTTTTCCTGGGAAAACTCGGATTATCACTTTATCATTACACCAGTTTTGAGTATACCGGTGCCGAAGAACACATTGAAAAAGGCCGCAATTATCTGGATGAAGTGTTTAGTCATTTCAATGAAAGTGGTAGTTCTTTATTAAACCCTTCCTTGAGTACAGGACTAGGCGGGTTTATGTCGCTTCTGAATTATCTTACTAAAAAACAATACATCTATCAGGATCTCCATGAGTTTGAGGAGATTGATAAATTTTTGCTGAAACAGGCACTTCATCAGGTTGATCATGATTTCAATGATTACCTGCATGGTGCATTTGGAGTGCTTAATTATTTTATTGACAGATTACCTGATCCAGCCATTCAACTGCATGCAGAATGTCTGATTGAAGCAATACTTAGAAAAGTAGTTCACAATAAACAGGGAAGTTTTATCAGGAACTATATTGTTTCAAAAGAAGAAACCAGTGAGATCAATCTTAGTTTGTCACATGGACAAACAGGCTTCATTCTGGTTCTGTTAAAAGCGTTTGAAGAGGGGGTGCTTTTTGAGCAGTTGCATGATACCATACGTTCCATGATTTCCCTGCTCTTAAAACAAACGATGCCAACTGATCCTGAAAATAACAGGTATTCTATATTCCCAAATTCCGTTCATGAAGCAACCAAAGAAAAAACATATAACAACAGACTGGCCTGGTGTTATGGAGATTTGAATCAGGCTTTCCTACTCTATAAGGTTGGGCTGAGCTTTGGTATTAAACAATATATAGAAATAGCCGATTTGATTGGTGCCAGCTCACTGGAACGTTTAGACGCCTCCTCCACCATGTGCGTTGATGCTCAGTTTTGTCATGGCGCTGCAGGTATTGCTGCCATGTACAATTCCTTATCCACCGTCAGCGGTCATGCTTACTATAAAAAAGCTTCAACTTCCTGGATTCAGCGATGCCTTGAATTATTGAAACGTGGGCATATAAATCTGGATTATGAGGATCGGGATCTTTCTCTTTTGGAAGGTTTGCCAGGAATTTCACTGGTGCTGCAGGATGCAGTATATCCCAATAAAGGACAATGGAAAGAATTCTTTTTGATAAACTAATGTACCATTAAACCTGTGGCCTGCTCATCCGGAAGGGCTTCTTCCGAATGAGTGGGCCACCTATGAAATTTTATTGTTCCTTGTTCTTCTTACCTCCAAAAATCTTTCTCAATATTCCTTTTTTCTTAGGTTCATCAGCGGGTGTGTCTGGAGCTTTTTTATCGTTTTTCTTTTCTGACTGCCGCGCTTCCTTTAATACATCCTGTTCTTCCTTTGGAATCTCCGACTCAATAGGTACATAGTTATCAACCGGATCCATCAGGTATTGATCAGCTGCTCCATTACCCTGGTCTTCACCTTCCGCACCCGGCAGCGGCGCCTGGTCAATTATGTTCATGTAATCGTACATCACTTCATTGCGCATTTGTTCCGGTTGCGCAAAACGGGCGTCCTTGTCTATACCAAGTGTTTTGTCTGCATAAACTTTCTGGAAAAAATACTCCCAAATTGGTCTTGATGCCTGTCCGCCATACCCGAGGTTGTTTTCGATACGGATAAATCGATCATCACATCCTACCCAGGTTCCACCCAGCAACTGTGGGGTAAATCCAATAAACCAGGCATCGGCATTGTCATTCGTGGTTCCTGTTTTACCCGCCATCTCGGCAGCTCCCAATCGGGCTCTTAAACCTGCGGCTGTGCCTACTTCTACTGGTCCGCCTAACATTTTTGTAGTTGTATAGGCCGCAGCTTCACTAATTACCTGGTTCATTCGGGTCTGGAAACTTTCGAGCACGTTGCCGTTACGGTCTTCGATTCTTGTAATATAAATGGGTTCGGTGCTGAATCCGTTATTGGCAAACATGGTATAGCCATACAACATTTCATACATAGACAAATCCACTGCACCCAAACAAATAGAAGGGTAGGGGTCCATTTTACTTTTAATATTGATATTGTGCAGGAATTCAACAAAACGTTTGGGCCCTATCTGCTTCATAATATAGGCAGTTGCACAGTTGTAGGAATAAGTGAGGGCTGTTGCCATTGATACTGTATTTCCTTTACACACACCCTTTGCTGGTACCAATCCGAATCCTGGAAAATCCTGTGCTACATTTTCAACCGGAGTTTCCGGTGTAAAACCTGCTTCTTCTATTGCCTGACAATATAAAAATGGTTTGATGCTGGAACCTACCTGACGTTTGGTATTAATATTAGCGTGATCAAACTTATAGGTTTTAAAATCAATTCCACCTACCCATGCTTTAACTTCACCTGTAATCGGATCCATTACCATAAAGGAAGTTTGCAGCATTTGGCGATGGTATTTAATGGAATCCAGCGGAGTCATCACCGTATCCTTTTCCCTGCGTGAATTCCACGCAAAAACTTTCATCGGTGTTTTGGTTTTAAAACTTTTCCGTAATTCTTCTTCTGTCATTCCATCTTCTTTGCCATTTTTCCAACGGTCGCTTGCTTTCATGGCTGCTTCCAGTACACTGTTCCGCCCTTCCCAAACCGTTCCTTTTTTTATGGAAGACTGGGCATCCATGGCTTTCTGTAATACCGGCATGTGTTTGGCAACTGCTTCTTCCGCATAGATCTGCATGCGTGGATTGATGGTTGTATAAATTCGCAATCCATCTTTGTAAATATCATAAGGTTCACCGGTAGCAGGGTTGGTGGTTTCCTTACACCATTTCTTTATATCTTCTCTGAGTACTTCACGGAAATAGGGTGCTAATCCGGCAGTTTCATCCTGCTTCCGGTAATTGAGTGCTATCGGCTTTTTCTTCAGTTTAGCTCCTTCTTCTTCTGTGAGGTACCCGTTTTTGGTCATCTGGTCCAGTACTACATTACGGCGACTAACAGCCGCCTTCGGGTTTCTTCTTGGATTGTAAAGGGTATTCCCCTTTAATAGTCCAATCAATACAGCTGCTTCCTCAGGTGCCAGACGGTCGGGCTCTTTTTGAAAAAATGTCAGCGATGCATTGCGGATACCATAAACATTCTCTCCAAACGGAACTGTATTGAGATAAAGCGTTAATATTTCCTGTTTAGTAAAATTTCTTTCCAGCTTAATGGCGATAACCCATTCCTTCAGCTTCTGCACAACGCGAAGGATTGGATTTTTGGAGCGCTCAGCAAACATGTTGAGCGCCAACTGCTGTGTAATGGTAGAGCCACCTCCCTCCCGTCCAAGGAATATAATGGCACGCAAAACCGATTTTCCATCAATTCCTGAATGATCAAAAAAACGTTCATCTTCCGTTGCTATCAGGGCATTTACTGCATGTTTGCTGATATCCCGATACTCCACATTACTTCTGTTGCCCCGATCCCGAAAATATTTTCCCATTAGTGTTCCATCTGCAGCATACACTTCTGTTGCCTGGAGTATAGACGGGTTCTCCAATTCACTGAGAGAAGGTAGTTTGCCAAACACTCCGAGATTGATGGATAAGATCAACACCAGGAAGAGTCCAAAGCCAATGAAGAAAATTTTCCAAAATACGCGTGTTACCTGTTTCATATTGTTGTTTTTCGAACGGAGCTGTTTACTTTAAATTAGGGAATACCTGTTGCAGAAAACTTCTGTACGCCGGCAAATTGGTGCTGTCAAGTAATAAATTCAGATTGTCTTCCGCTACCGGCATAAAATAATAGTTTTCCTTTTTCATCCAGGGAATGATATCACGTTCAGCCAGTGCTTTTGCCCTTTCAATATAATCGAGTGCAGCAGCTTCATTTGCCATGCCGCGAATAGTAACCAGCTTCACCGTATCAGCAATTGAAGTAATGGCTACATTCATTGGCTGGTTATAATATTTTTCCCGGTGATAGCGATCAAATGCATTTTTTGTTTCATTAACATATACGGGATCCACATTCGTTAGTACAATTACAACAAAATGGGGTTGTTCTGCATGGCGACTGAACAATGGTTTCTCCGGCAATTTTGGTGCCTCTTTCTTAAGACGCGTACTGTCGGCTTTTGGTGGCGCTACAATCGTTTTTTGTACCGGTACAGCAGCCTTGATATCTTTTGGAGCAGGCGTTTCAGTTGCTTTTACTACTGGAATTGGTTGAAAACGGGTGGAGTCATCCGCCTGCCTTTCTACTTCCAGGTTGGTTAGATAGCTTTCAATTTCCTTTCTCCTTCTCAACACATCAATCATGGTATTTACCTTCTCTGAAAGTGCATGTTCCGGAAACTGGCGTTTGAGTTGTTCCAGTACGGTTATTGCGATGCTGTCGTTTTGCTGTTTGATATAATAGATGGATTCAATATACAGTAACTGTGGTGTCCAGTTATGAGGACCGTATAAACTATCCGCAGTACGTTTGGCAGCAACAGCCTGCTCAAATTGTCCTGATAAAAACTGATTGTAGATCTGGTCATACGTAGCGGTAGCCTGCCGGCTTTGTGAACTGTCAGCCGCCTGAACTGCAATTGGATCTTTGACCAGTTGCGCTTGCCGCGATTGCGGGAATTTTTCATTCAATTGTTTCGTGGTGACCGATAATTCCCCCTGCTTACCCAACATCCTGTAACAGATAGTCAGATTATAGAGCACATCTGCTTCCAGTTGTCCACCCGGATAATTTTCAAGCAACCACTCATATTCCGTTGCAGCACCCGCATAATCTTCGAGTTTATTCTGAAGGGTAACTGCAATAAGATAACGGGCTTGGGCAACCGAATCTTTAGATGTCTGCAGCTTTTCGGGGGTCAGCGGAATGTTTTCCAGTAATTGATCGAGGTTGGTGTCTTCATCTGTTTCTTCGGGGAGATCCTGCTGATTGCCTTTCTTTTCCTTGCTGAATACAGGATTGCTCTGGCTGCTGCTTCTTCGCCAGTTATCGGTATTGGGACGATTACCCCATTTATTGCGGAACTCATTAAATCCCCTGCTTTTAAGCGAATTGTTGTAGAAATAAAATTCCGTAGAACTGCCAGAAGCAAAAAGGTCAGCAGGTGGTTGGTTTCCTGCATTATTGAAGCCCGGAAAGTTATTGCCTGCAGGTGCATTGGCATTTTCGAGCGCTGCCTGCTGTTTTCTCAGTTGACGAAGTTTTTTCTTAAGAATATCCATTCGTTCGGCTTCTGGCATAGCAGCCAGGGCCTGCAGACTGTCCTGACGGTCGATAATTTCCAACTGGGCTACAACCACACTCAACACCTGCTTTCGTTGTTCCAGCTTCGGGAGTTCAGCCTCTGCAATAAGACTATTTTCGACGCTGTCATAATAAGCTTTTGCCGGTTGGTACTGTTTCTGTGTAAAAGCGACATCGCCAAGCAGCAACCAGATCCGCGCTTTTTGCTCAGGATTTTGCACACTGTACCGAATGCCTTTGAGCAGGTGTTGCTGTGCTTCCGTATATGCCTGGTTCTGGTATTCCAGTTGCCCGATACTATAGTAAATCAAATCGCGATAGCTGGCATATTTCTCGCGGCGGGCCATCTTTTCAAGTGTTTGAACCACTGTTTTCCAGTTTCGGCCCTCGCTGTTTCCGGATAACAAGGCGATCTCCAATTGCGCTGCAACTTCCATTACGGGGTTTAGGGTGTGGTTAGAAGCCTGCTCAAAGGCATCGATCGCCTGGTCTGTTGATCCTGCTTTCTTAAATAACTGACCCATTAGAAATTCCCAACGGGCTGCTTCCTGCTTGTTATCAGCTGCCGGAAGCGCCTGGCCGAGGTAAACAGCAGCACTGTCGTATTGCTTCAGATTATAAAAATAGTAGGCCTGCATTTCATGCAGCTTTGGATGGAGCCGTTCCGGAAACTGGGGGTCATTGCGGAGGGTCTGGATCAACGTGGCTGCTTGTCCGGTTTCATCACGTTCAAGGTGGGTCCGGATCAGCCAAATAAGTGCATCGTTACGGCTGGGCGGCCTGGAGAAAGCTTTATCCAGCAAATTTCTTTTTTCTGCAGTAGACACTTTCAGCGCATTACCTCCTTCTGTGGAATTGGAAGCGATCACCCGGTCGTACCCATCCGGATCTTTTGGATGGAACGCGTAGTTCATATACTGGAAAGTCATATAGGCTGAATCCAGGGTATTCCTGAATAAATAAGCCTGTCCCATGGCCAGGTAGAGATTATCCATCCAGTCGCTCCGCAAATCATGCAAAAAGACCCCCGCATTTACCTTATAAATAACAGAATCCAGCTCCGTTTTCTGTGCAGAAGTAGCATCCAGGCTATAATTATAAAAGGAAAGCAACTCGGAATAGCGATCGATATGTTGCAATTTGGCAGCCTCCAGTACCTGGGTCAGTTTGGTTTCTGCATTGAACACATAATTATAATGTGTATAGGTATTCTGGAAAAAGCGGCGCGGCGCAGTAAATTTTTTTTCACCGGTTTTTTCGGCCCGGAGGATCCGGTTTTCGTATTTTTTAGGCTTTTGCTGCTGAAGGTCCGGGTCAAGCGTAGGCTGCCCCATTCCAGGTAATCCAAAGGAAAGGAATAGTATAAAGGGGACAAGGTATGGGAGGCCCTGGATTTTAATCATCTGCGCAAACTAAATTGATAATAACATACCCACAAGAAAATTATTTTAAAGTTAGCCAAATAATTTGGCTCGAATTTTATGTAAGTTGTGGCGGCTTAACGTGAAAAACTGAACAATTTTAATGCCTGAAAACAATACCAATACCACCCTTAAGCGTTTACGTAACAGGTACCGGCTGGTTGTGATGAACGACGACAGTTACGAAGAGGTGGTAACCTTCAAATTATCGCGGCTAAGTGTTTACATTGGTTTGAGTACCATTTTTGTGTTATTGACCAGCCTGACCGTAGCTTTAATTGTGTTTACACCGTTAAAGTTGTATATTCCGGGTTACGGATCGGCCAGTGCGACCAAAGAATTGAGACAATTGAAGATCCGTACCGATTCGCTGGAACAGGCGATGTATTATAAAGATCAGTATTTGTTAAATATTAAACGGGTATTACAGGGGGAGGAGCCAGTAGCATTGGATACAACCCTGCTGAATATACCGGTAACTGAAACAACCACCGATTAAATCCAAGATCATGTTCAACGGAAAATCCAAATCTGAAGCTGCCGCAGAAGTATCCGGCAGCACAAGTAGCAGTACCAGCCTGATCGGCAACGGAACCACCCTGAAAGGTGATATCTCCAGCAATGGTGATCTCCGCATTGACGGTAAGCTGATCGGCAATATCCACAGTACTGCCAAAGTAGTAATCGGTGCCAACGGAGTGGTAGAAGGCGATATCCATGGTGTGCAAGCCGATATCATGGGTAAAGTAACCGGAACCATCAAAGTGAAAGAACTGCTCCAGCTGAAAGCCAGCGGCACGGTTAATGGCAATATTCATGCAGGTAAATTGCAAATTGAACCAGCTGCCACTTTTAACGGGGCCTGTCATATGGGGGTTGAAACAGCAGCGCCTACTATGGTGAATGAAAAGCAGAAAGACACAAAAGCTGCCTGATAATTCTCACAACTTATTGAAATACCTTTCCCTGGGCACCCAATTGCTGGTGGCCCTGGGACTGGCTGTTTGGGCCGGTATCTGGATCGATAAGCGGCTCGGCTTTTCTATGCCCTTATCCGTTTGGATCTTACCTTTGCTGGTAATTGCTGTTACCATTTTCAAATTGGTAAAAGAAACCGCAGGTAAATCGAATGGAAAAAAAACGAACTGATTCCCGTAAGGCACTACTTCCCCTTTTGCTGTTTTTTATTATCGTAAATGGCCTGTTGATTGTTTTTCAGCAACGCCTGGCTGCAGCCGGACTCGATACCAGCGTTCTGATGGTAGCAAATCTCATTCTCTTTGGAATCTTTTTTATCTCTCTCTGGTTGCATTTGCGATCCATGGCAAACAGTTCCACCCATGTCTTTATGCGTAACATGTATTCGGGTATGCTACTGAAGCTTTTTGGTGGTGCCCTGGCTGCCTTCGTTTATATGTACCTCAACCGTAATAATGTGAACAAGCCGGCCTTGTTTGGCGCGATGGCGCTCTATGTGTTGTACACCATTATCGAATTGCGATCCGTCCTAAAACAAAGCAAGTCGAGTTGATCCATGCCCAAAAAGGAATACCCGCTTACCCAGCTTTCTCATTTTCTGCCAGAGGGTTCTTATGAGCAGATCGCCCGCTACCTGCATTATTATAAGGTGCACCTGACGATAAGCCGGGAACGGCGCAGCCTGCTTGGTGATTATCGTCATGCACATCTGAACCGCAATCACCGGATTAGTGTAAATGGCAATCTGAATCCTTATGCATTCCTGATTACCCTTATCCATGAACTGGCTCACCTGGTAACCTTTGAACAATATGGCAACCGGGTTCAATCTCATGGCAAAGAATGGAAACAGTTATACAGGCATCTGCTTGAGCAGTTTCTTGGCAAAGGATTGTTTCCGGGTGATGTGGAAGCTGCCCTGAATAAGAGTCTTCATAATCTGCCTGCCAGTAGTTGTGCAGACGAAAACCTGATGCGGATATTACGAAATCATGATCACCCCGATCAGAAGCAGGTTTTGGTGGAGGAATTACCAGAAGGTGCCCTTTTTGAAATTGACGGAGGGAGGGTCTTTCAAAAAGGAAAAAAATTAAGAAAAAGATATCAGTGTAAAGAACTGGCAACCGGAAAGTTGTACCTTTTCAGTGGATTGTACGAAGTACTAAACCACCAGTTATGAAAAAAATCACACTGCTAATATTCGGATTGGTAATTGCTCTTGGAGTAACTGCCCAAACGGAGCAACAGGATTGGCTGGTTGGTGGTAGTTTTGCCCTGAATACCAGTCGGAATACCACGGTGAGTCTCAATCCGGCTGCCGGCTATTTCTTTTTGAACAACTTTGCAGCGGGTGGGGTTTTTCAACTTTCTTACAATAAAACAGGTGATAATAAAACCACTGTATTTGGTGTCGGGCCATTTGTACGGTATTATTTTGGAAAGAAGGAGCTCAAGCCCTTTATCGCATCTGAATATATTTTTACCTCCAACAAATTTGATAATCCCAGCTTTCGTTCCACTGTGAATGGAGCAGATTTTTTTATTGGTCCGGGACTCGCAGCATTTGTAAATGAACACGTAGCAATAGAGACCCTTGTGGGTTATGTCAATTCCAAGGTTTCCGATGTTCCAAGCGATGGCGGTGTCGTAGTACGAATAGGCTTCCAGATCTATTTATCGCCACGGGGCATTGTTGATACCTATCGTAAACGCTAGAGCGTCTTTTTCATCCACACATCACAACCGAAATGGCCTGAATTGCCAACGGGACCACCAAGGTATTCAAACCCGAATTGCTCATATACTGCTACCGCTTTGCGCAATTCCGGCATGGTTTCCAGGTACACCGTGTGATAACCACTGCGTTTTGCCTCTTCGAGGCAATGAGCTATTAGTTTTCTTCCTAATCCCAAGCCTCTTGCTTCTTTTCTCAGGTACATTTTTACCAGTTCGCCCCAACCCTCCGGCAAACCGGGAGTAGGAAAGAGTCCCGCACCTCCCAAGAGTTGATTGTTTTCTTCTGCAATAAAATAACAACTGCCCGGAGTCTGGAACAATTCAAATAAATGATCGGTGGATTCGTCGTAATAGACAGTGCCTGGTTTGTTGGCACCAAATTCTGTTAAAGCGGTTCGAATGATGAGGGCCAGTTCCGGGTTGTCCCCTGGCTGTATCGGCCGGATTTTCCATTCCATACCGCAAATCTAGGTCCTTAACCCAGAATCAGTGCAAACAGCCCGTAAAACAATACCAGGGAGGTAAAGATGGCTGCGATAAATAATTTGTCGGCGTTCCTTGAGTGCATGATAGAAATTTTAGAGCCTTCTATGCAGATAACGTGCCATTCGTCAAAATCGTATAGAAAAAAGCATTATTTATTTTGTGGTATAAATAAAAAATGTGTCTATATTTGGCTAAAAATAAATTTAGACAGGACTAAATATGAAATACTGGATTGTGGGATATGTTTTACTGTTGCTCTCTATTTCAGGCCAGGCGCAGGTTTCAACTCTTTCGGTGAAGGTGGTGGAAGAGGGGACAGGAGTACCGGTAGCTTTTGCAACGATAAAGCTGAAAGCCAGCGGAAAATCCGTTTTGGCGGATAGCCTGGGGAATTTTTCCCTCAATGACCTGATTGATCTGGGGAAGGACCGGGCCATGCTGCTGGTTTCAGCGGTGGGATATGAAACCCGTGAATGGAACTGGAAAAAAGGAGAACAGGAAATTAAATTGGTTTCAACTTCAAAAGAAATGGATGCGGTTGTGGTAAGCGGAACCATGCGGGCTGTTGTACGTTCTGCCAGCCCGGTTCCGGTGGAAGTATATTCCGCTCAATTCTTTCGAAAAAATCCAACTCCGAGTTTATTTGATGCCTTGCAACTGGTGAATGGTGTTCGTCCGCAATTGAATTGTAATGTTTGTAATACCGGAGATATTCATATCAATGGACTGGAAGGGCCCTATACCATGGTTTTGATTGATGGTATGCCGATAGTCAGCAGTTTGGCAACCGTTTATGGTTTACAGGGAATCCCCAGTTCACTGGTGGAACGGATCGAAGTGGTTAAGGGGCCTGCTTCCTCCTTATATGGATCTGAAGCGATGGGTGGACTTATCAACGTAATAACCAAAAATCCGACAAAAGCTCCTCACTATTCAATAGAATATACAGGAACCAGCTGGCGGGAACACAACCTGGACGCTGGTTTCAAAATCAGAACCGGTTCCAAAAGCCAGGCATTGGTAGGTGTCAATTATTTTAATTACACACATCGCATTGATAAAAACAAAGACAATTTCACGGATGTAACTTTGCAGAATCGATTGTCGTTATTCAGCAAAATCCAATGGGACCGTAAGCATGGGCGCCAGGCCGGTATGGCAGTACGTTTTATTACGGAAGACCGATGGGGAGGTGAAATGCAGTGGACCCGCGCTTTCAGGGGAGGAGAGGAGCGATATGGAGAACAGATTAGTACCAATAGGTTGGAATGGATCGGTAACTACCAATTACCCACAACCGAAAAACTACTGTTTTCTTTTTCTGCCAATGCCCACCAGCAGCGGTCTGCATATGGTACTACCATTTATGATGCAGATCAGTACATTGGTTTTGGTCAGCTTACCTGGGAAAAAAAGGCGGGCAAACATCAGCTGCTTTCGGGTATTGTTTCCCGTTATACCTTTTATGATGATAACACACCTGCAACCCTGGCAGTGGATGGAAAAACCAACCGTCCCGATAAAGTATTGATTCCCGGTGTTTTTGTACAGGATGACATTTCATTGCATACACAGCACCAGTTGCTGGCCGGAATGCGGTACGATTTTGACCGCCGGCATGGATCAATTTTTACTCCAAGGCTGGCTTACAAATGGAAACTTTCCGATAAGGACTATATACGGCTGAATATGGGTACCGGTTTCCGGGTGGTGAATCTGTTTACTGAAGACCATGCAGCCCTTACAGGCGCCAGGGAAGTGGAAATTGTGGGTGACCTGAAACCTGAAAGGAGTTACAATGCCAGCCTCAATTACAGTCGGAAGTTGGTGGTTGGTAACGGTTTCATGAACCTGGAAGCTGCCGGATGGTATACTTATTTTTCCAACCGGATCATTCCGGATTATACCACTAATGCTGACAAAATCATTTACGCTAACCTCGATGGGTATGCGGAGTCACTAGGTGCTAGCCTGAATCTGGAAGGACAACTCGGCAGCAGATTGCGTTTTACAACCGGACTAACGGTGCAGGATGTACGAATTTCAAACCGGGATGAACAGGGAAAACTGCAACGAAGCCGGCAGCTCCTGACCGAGCAGTGGTCGGGCACCTGGACGCTATCTTACCGATTTAGAAATGCCGGCTGGTCGGCTGATTATACGGGCTCTGTCTATGGTCCTATGTTGTTGCCACTGGTTTCTGACCTGGATCCCCGTAAACCAGTGTCGCCGGTATGGACACTCCAGCACCTGCAAGTCAGCAAAAAATGGAAATCAGGTATTGAATTTTTTGGGGGTGTCAAAAATCTGCTGGATTTCACGCCCAACAGGGGCAATCCTTTCCTGATTGCCCGTGCTCATGACCCGTTTGATAAACAGGTAGTTCGCGATGCAGGCGGGCAGGTAATAGCCACTCCCGAAAATCCTTACGCACTCAGCTTTGATCCCACCTATATGTACGCCCCCAACCAGGGCCGCCGGGTATTTCTGGGTGTACGGATCAGTAAGTAGCACGGAGGAGGGAGGAAAGGAGGAGGGAGGAAAGGATGGCCCATCTTCCATTCTTCCCTCTTCCATTCCTCCTTTCTTCCCTATCTTTACCCTGTGAAACCAAGAATCACTCTTTTCTTCATGGTTTTGCTGGTGCTGACACAAACCGAATTGCATCAGGTGCTGAAACTGCCGGTTCTTATTGTGCATTTTCAGGAGCATCGTGCATTAAACAAGGACATCTCCCTGTTGGATTTTTTTATTGATCATTATGTAGATCAGATAATTCTGGATAACGACGATCAGCGTGACAGTCAGCTTCCTTTCAAAACAACCCATTGCGTTAACACTACCATCGTTGCGCTTTCCGAACCGGTTCAGTTGGACCTGCGCCCAAGGGAGGCAAGCATAGAAAGGGAATTTAATATTCACCAGCCCGACTTCCCAAGAGCCGGTGCGCTCCACCATGTTTTCCAGCCTCCCAGGTTTACATGATCATTTCGGTTTTTTATTGATCATGTAAAATCATACTTAAATGTTGAATGCAATTATCCGCTTTTCCGTACGGAACAAGCTGATTATCGGTTTATTTATAGCAGGTTTGATCGGATACGGAGTCTATTCGGTTTCCAGGTTACCGATTGATGCACTGCCCGATATTACCAGTAACCAGGTACAGGTGATTACCGTTACCCCCACCCTGGCAGCTCCGGAAGTGGAGCGCCTGATTAGTTTTACCGTTGAACAGGCCACGGCCAACATACCTGGCATTCACGAGATGCGATCTATCTCGCGCTTTGGATTGTCAGTGGTTACCATTGTTTTTAATGATGACATCGATTTATACTGGGCCCGCCAGCAGGTGGCAGAACGGATTACCCTGATCCGGGAACAAATACCACAGATGGCCGGAACTCCTGAAATAGCGCCACCTACAACCGGTTTGGGAGAAGTGTTTCAATATATACTAAAACCCGCGCCGGGTTACGAAAGCAAAATTGACCTTACTGAATTGCGTTCCATCCAGGACTGGATTGTTCGTCGCCAATTACTGGGCATTCCCGGTGTGGCAGATGTAAGCAGTTTTGGAGGTAAACTCAAGCAATACGAAGTAGCGGTTATGCCTGACCGTTTGAAAAGTATGAACCTCACCATTGCGGATGTTTTTTCCGCATTGGAAAAAAATAACCAGAATTCCGGTGGCGCATATATTGAACGTAATAAAGCCGCGCTCTTTATCCGCACAGAGGGACTGGCAACTTCACTGGATGATATCCGTTCCATTTACATAAAGAATACCAGTAACGGATTGCCGGTTTACCTGCGCGATATCGCAGAAGTAAAAATCGGCCATGCGGTTCGGTACGGTGCGCTTGTAGACGCAGATAAAGGAGAAGTTGCCGGTGCAGTAGTATTGATGCTAAAAGGTGCCAATGCCTCCCAGGTGGTGAATGATGTAAAAAAACGGATTGCCATTATTGAGCAATCATTACCAGAGGGAGTGCAATTGGAAGTCTTTTACGATCGTACGAAAATGGTAGACAATGCCATTTCTACAGTTAAAAAAAACCTGATAGAAGGCGCCCTGATTGTGGTTTTTATCCTGGTCTTATTCCTGGGGAATCTTAGAGCCGGACTCATCGTTGCCTCCGTAATTCCGCTGGCCATGCTCTTTGCGGTAATCATGATGAATATTTTTGGGGTATCCGGTAACCTGATGAGTTTGGGTGCGCTTGACTTCGGACTAATTGTGGATGGTGCCGTAATCATTGTGGAGGCCGTGATGCATCGGCTCTACCATAGTAAAACCTATGAAAAAGCGCGGCATATTAGCCAGGACGAGATGAACACGGAAGTAGAACATGCATCCGGTAAAATGATGAATGCGGCCGTATTCGGCCAGATCATCATCCTGATTGTTTACCTGCCAATATTGTCGCTGGTTGGAATCGAAGGCAAGATGTTCCGGCCCATGGCCATGACCGTTAGCTTCGCCCTCATTGGTGCCTTCCTGCTTTCGGTTACTTATGTTCCTATGATGAGCGCGCTGGCATTAAGTAAGAAACTCAATCATAAGCCTACCATTTCCGATCGGTTGATGGATAAACTGGTGAATTGGTATCGCCCGCTGCTTCAAAAAGCGTTGACCATACCAGCCTGGCTGGTTGGTGGAGCTTTGGTCTTTTTCCTGTTTGCCATTTTCCTGATGTCGCGATTGGGTGGTGAGTTTATTCCTGAATTGGAGGAGGGAGATTTTGCAGTTGATACAAGAGTTTTGGTTGGCAGTTCATTGACCACTTCTATTGAGTCATCCCAGCAGGGAGCGGGATTGCTGCTGCGCAAATTTCCAGAGATAGAAAAAATCGTAACACGCATTGGAGCAGCGGAAATACCAACCGATCCCATGCCCATCGAAATGAGTGATATGATCATCCAGATGAAGCCCAAAGAGGAGTGGACCAGCGCTAAAACCTATGATGAACTGGCGGATAAAATGAGCCAGGAACTGGCAACTATACCCGGACTTACAGCCGGTTTCCAGTTCCCGGTACAGATGCGTTTCAATGAACTGATCTCTGGTGCAAGACAGGACGTGGTGTGTAAGATTTTTGGGGAGAATTTGGATTCATTGTCAGCCTATGCGCATCACCTGGCCGGGGTAGTTCGTAAACTGGAAGGGGCTGCAGATGTATATGTTGAAACGGTTACAGGGCTCCCACAAATAGTGGTTACCTATAACAGGGCTGCGATCTCCCGCTACCAATTGCAAATTGCCGATATTAATAACCTGATTCGCGCTGCATTTGCTGGAGAGTCGGCTGGTTTGATCTATGAAAATGAAAGACGCTTTGACCTGGTGGTTCGATTGAGTGAAAAAGGCCGGCAGGATATCAGCCAGATTGAGCAGTTGCTGGTACCTACTCCTACCGGTTTGCAAGTACCCCTTTACCAGGTTGCAGATATTCAGATCAAGGAAGGACCCAATCAGATTCAACGGGAAGATGCCAAACGCCGGATAGTGGTGGGTTTCAATGTTCGGGGCAGAGATGTGGAATCAGTAGTAGGTGAATTAAGTAATGAAGTAAATCGCAGTCTTAAATTTGCAGCAGGATATTATGTGCATTATGGCGGACAGTTTGAAAACCTGCAACAAGCGAAAGCACGTTTGATGATTGCTGTACCTGTTGCATTGTTGCTTATTTTTTTTCTGCTATATTTTTCTTTTGGATCCATCAAATACGGGCTGCTAATATTTTCAGCAATTCCATTATCAGCTATTGGTGGAGTCATTGCGCTCTACCTCCGTGATATGCCTTTCAGCATTTCAGCCGGCATCGGGTTTATTGCGCTATTTGGAGTGGCAGTTTTAAACGGCATTGTACTGATTGCAGAATTCAATCGCCTTAAAAAAGAAGCCAATCATTCACTAAAGGATATTGTTATGGAAGGAACCAGTTTGAGATTGCGTCCGGTATTAATGACAGCATCTGTTGCTTCCCTGGGCTTTTTGCCGATGGCGCTTAGTCACGGTCCGGGTGCTGAAGTACAACGCCCGCTTGCAACAGTTGTTATTGGCGGCTTGTTAACGGCTACTATTCTAACACTCTTTCTCCTTCCTGTTTTGTATGTGTGGATAGAAAAGAAATGGGGTGTAAGTAAAAAGGCTCCAGCCATAGTATTAATCGTACTTGCTGGTTTGGGTTCAGCTAACGTACAAGCACAAGTGATAAATGAATATCCTGTTCTTCTTGATTCATTGCTGGTACTGGCAGAGCGGCAAAACCTGGGTTTAAAGGCGGCCAGGCAGCAGGAGGATTATTTTAAAGTGCTGCAATCGGGAACGTTTGAGTTGCCAAAAACCGCATTGGGTATTGAATATGGCCGGTTTAATTCCGTATTCAATGACAATCGTCTGTTTCTGAACCAGGGATTGCAATTGCCTGCAGTATATAAGTCTCAAAAGAACCTGTATGCTCAGCAGGAGCGATTGCAGGAAGCGGCTACCGGTATTCAGGTGAATGAACTCAAAAGAGAAATCCGGATCTTGTATCTGCAATTGATCGACATCCGGGAGCGGGAGTTGGTTTTGCAATCACTCGATACGGTTTACAGTCGGTTTGGAAAAGCAGCAGCCTTGCGTTTAGAAACGGGAGAATCTAACCAGTTGGAAAAAACAACAGCGGATGCGATGCTGGAACAATTGCAGTTGCAATTACGTCAATTGGTGCTGGACCGTCGGGCGATTCAGCAACGATTGATGGCGCTTACAAATACAACTGATTATTATCAGCCTGTTTACCAGGAGCCTTTACTGGAACCTATACAAGCTGCCGGGTTCACCGGTTCACCCGGACTCCGCTATTTGGAGCAATTGGGAGAAGTCGCAAGGGCTTCAGGTAAAACGGAAAAGGCGCAAATGCTTCCTGAGTTTACAGTAGGATATACCAATATGTCAATTGTTGGTTACCAAACCAGAAATGGAGTTGATGATCTGTATTTTGGGCCGGGTTACCGCTTTCATTCTGTCAATTTTACAATGGGGCTTCCCTTGTTCATGAAAGCGACCCGCACCCGGATAAAAGCCGCCGAAATGCAGGCAGAGCAGGCTTCTACGCAGGCTTCCGCTTTGAGGCAGTCGCTTCAGTACCGGCAACTCCAACTGGAAGAGGAAATGAAAAGGTCACGCGATCAGATAAATTATTTCAGACAATCCGGAAAAAAGCAGGCAGACGCCCTGCAGTTACAGGCACGGGCTGCTTATGAAAACGGAGAGATTGATTATCTGCAATGGACCATGTTAATGAATCAGAGCATTAATATCCGGCTGAATTACCTGGATGCAGTGAAATCCTACAATATGCAATTGGTTGAAATGAACTTTGTAAATGGAAATTAAGAACAATGAAAAAGCTATCTATTATATATTCGGTATTGGTATTTGCGGCTTGTAATACAGCGGCACCCAAATCCGAAACAACAGCATTAGAATTAGCTACTAACCAGGTTGAACTGGATAGCAGTCAGCTTCGAATGGCAGGAATTGTAACCGGTAAAGCGGAAACAAAAGACATCAGTAGTACACTGACCGTAAACGGAGTGGTGGATGTGCCCCCGCAGAATATTGTATCAGTGAGTTTTCCTTTGGGAGGTTATTTGAAGTCAACCCGCTTACTACCGGGCATGCGTGTTCGAAAAGGGGAGGTGATCGGTACCATTGAAGATCAGGCCCTGGTGCAATTGCAGCAGGACTACCTGGTTACCCTAAGCAAACTGGATTATCTCAAGCAGGACCTGGAGCGTCAGCGGATTCTCAATGAGAACAAAGTGAATGCGGATAAGGTGCTGCAACAGGTGAGCACAGAAGTGGAAAGCCAGCAGGTATTGCTCAAAGGGTATGGTGAAAAACTGCGGCTGGTTGGGCTTCAGCCTGAACAACTCACCTCTGAAAATTTATCCCGATCGGTGGCACTTCGATCACCCATTAATGGATATGTTTCCAAAGTGAATGTGAACATTGGTAAATATGTGAATCCTACCGATGTTTTGTTTGAACTGATTAACCCGGATGATATGCACGGCGCATTGACAGTTTTTGAAAAGGATATGGCAAAACTTCGGGTAGGCCAGCGCGTTAGTATGCAGTTTGTGGATGAGCCGGAAATCGAATATCCGGGTGAAATTTTAATTTTTACCCGCAATGTAGATGAAAACCGGAGTGGTACCGTACATTGCCATTTTGAGAAAATGCCGGATCATCTTATGCCGGGAATGTTTCTGAATGCCACTGTGTTTCTTGATAAACGAAAAGCACTTACTGTACCTGAAGAAGCAGTTGTACGGTTTGGTAACAATCAATTCGTTTTCCGGCAGGTGAAACCACTGACCTTTGAAATGGTACAAGTGGAAACAGAATCGGCTGGTAAGGGATTGCTTGCGATTAGCAGTATTGCTATGAACCTGGAAAATGAGGAACTTGTCCTCGCCAATGCTTATTCAGTATTGGGGAAACTTAAGAATTCCGCGGAAGAGGAATAATTAACGATAGGCTTCCCGAACCGGAGCCCAGCTGTCAATAACCTTACAGTCTGTCAATGCGATAGCACTGTGAGGTATATTGGCAGGGATTACCTCTACATTTCCAGCCTTGAAAACGGTTGTATTTTCTCCGATCGTCATTTGTAGTTCGCCTTCCAGTATATAGGTAATTTGTTCGTTTTCGTGTGCATGAAGGGGGAGTACAGCTCCTTTACGGATCTCCCAAACAGCCAGAGAGGATTTTTCTCCATGCAGAAATTTTCCGAATAATCCGGGCAGTACTTCTTTTACAGGAATGTTATCCAGGTGTTGCATATTGGAATTCTTTATTGTTCAAAAAAACAGACAGATCCCCCCACCCATTCTTTGTCTTTGTTGTAGCGGACACCGATCATCTTTCCTTTGCTGAGGCGCGCCAGGTTAATAGCGGGTTTGGGGCGTTCCCATCCTTCCTTCCAGAGATACATGATGCGGATTTCAGCTTTGGCAGGTATATCTGGTGTTGGGATTACATCCGCATAGTGTACTTTTTTCTGCAGGATCCAGTTTTGAGGATCTTTAATGTCACTGATATCATCCGGACTGATATCAATAACCACTCCCTGTCCGGCAAAGGAGAAGAGTGGTTTTAGTACATACTGACTTAAATCAGCAGGCAGACTTTCCAACTCATTCAGGAAATAAGTAGGAGGTATATAAGGATGTTTGATTAAAGGCATGGTGAACTTGCTGATCCGGTAAAACCAGTTGGGATGCGGAACCCATTCCACATCGAGATCCTGGGTGATATCAATATAGGATCCCAACTGATCTTTCTGAGCGTTCAGGTCATCAAATATAACGCGGTTGTATATGCGCTTTATGCGTATTCTTTTATCATCTTTTGTATAATAAAGCGCCTTGCCTTCCTGTTCCAGTTCGGTTATGCATACCGGTTGGATACCCAGATAGGTTTGGGTACAATAAAAATCGATCCGGGTTTTTTGTTCCTGTGGTTTGATTTCCAGGAGAATTACTTCTTCCGGCTGATGCGTTCCAAGTACAATGGACTGCAATTCTTCCAGGTAGGTTTCTTTGGTATATCCTCCTAGAAATTGAGAATAATTTTCCGGTATTTCAAAATGACGTCGCAGTACTTCCGGGTAATATACTTGGAATCCGAATAGGGTAGGGAACCCCTGCATTTCTATCAGTTGCGGTTCCAGTTCTTTTTGTTCATTTTCGCAAATGCCGAAATCAAATGCAATCATGTGTGCGAACGGTGTTTCATGTGGTACCCTTTCTGCCGGAGGGATGCTGCGTTCGGTGATCGTTTTGAAATCCGGCTCAAGTATTCGGTCTACAATGCTTTCGCAGGCATCCAATACTTTCTGCTTGAAAGCCTTATCAGCCAGTATAGGGGTTTCTGCCACACGGAATTCGATCGCACCAGGATAGGCATTGTTCAGGTCATATAAAAATGCTTCGTATCGTTCTTTGGTGAATTGCTGGTTAAAAGAAGTTCTCCAGGATGAAACCATAAAATTTTGCCTTTGTCTGAAGATACAGAATTGCCGCTTTTATCCGGCTTCTTCGAAGGCTAATTGTCCGATTGCATGATTTAGAAAATTGGGAAGCACCTGGGAATAGGTGAACAGGATTTTATCCGGATCATTCAGGTGTTCGATCATACTTTGCCATTTCTCAAATCCATGACTTTTGATCACTGTTTCCTTTTTGTCATCCCGCTGCAGGTACATACTCATACCAATGGCGTCCGCTTCCGGATGGAATTGTGTGCCCACCATATATTCGTTAAAACGGAAGGCCATCATGGCACGTTCAAGCGGCACATGTGGTCTTTCCTTTTCGATTGCCAGAATTTTTCCGCCCATCTGGCGGATGCGGTTATAGTTGGGACGGATCACCTGGTAATCGCGACTGTCTACCGCATAAAAGGGATCTTTAAGATTCTGAAAAACGGGTTCTTTCTCTGCACCTGGCAGCATGTGAACAGGGAAAACACCAAATGCGGTAGATTTCCGGGCTGTCACTTCTCCAACACCATAATGCCGGCAGGCAAGCTGATAGGAATGGCAAATGAAGAATACTTGTTTCTTACGGGGATGTAAAGGATTGGTATTGAAATTTTCTACGGATCGCAGCCAGTCAAAATAGGCTGCTTCCCAGGCTGATCCTTCACTTTCGAGTGGAGATCCGGGGCCTCCGCTTGATATATAAATATCATAGCTTAGATCGGGTGTCTGCTGCTTCAGGCGTACTTCAAATTCATCCCATTCCAGATCCAACTGGTGCTGATCTGCATACAGGTTCAAAATTTCTCGAATACAACGCATTCCCTGGTTTTCCAGCCCCTCATAGAGATCCAGAATGGCTACCTTAATCTTTCCCAAATCCATTGCCATAGCTGCAAAAATAAAGATTTCTCCTTTACCCGTCCGGTGCCACCCGTCCGGTGGCACCGGACGGGTGAGGGTTAAAACACTTTTTGGCCTCCCACCCAGGTGCCGAGGACCCGGGTAGAGAGCAGGGAGTCTTTCGGTGCCGTCAGCAGATCCCGGTCAAGCAGTACGAAATCAGCTAGTTTACCGGGTTCCAGGCTGCCTTTTTCAGATTCTTCGAAATTGCTTTTTGCGGCCCAGATGGTCATACCCCGAAGTGCCTGTTCCCGGGATAATGCGTTTTCTGGCTGGTAACCACCCTCAGGATAGCCATTGGCATCCTGTCGGGCAACCGCGGCAAAAAAGGTTTTAAATGGGGAAATATCCTCTACGGGAAAATCAGTTCCCAGTGGAATCCAGCCATTTTGATCCATCAGTTGTTTGAAAGCATAAGCACCTTTTTCTCTTTCCGCACCCAATCGTTTTCCAGCCCAGTACATATCGGAAGTAGCATGTGTGGGCTGCACGGATGGAATAATCCCATAGGCACCAAAAAGCACAAAATCATCCGGATTCACCACCTGCGCATGCTCAATTCTCCAGCGCCGGTCTGATTGCCCCTCGAGATACTTTGCATAAATCTTCAGGATCGTTCGATTGCCACTGTCTCCGATAGCATGGGTATTCATTTGGAAAGGAGAGTTGGCGAGCAAAGCGGCCACGGAATCAAAATGTTCGGGATTGCTTAACAGAAATCCTTTATTACCGGGATCATCAGCATAATCGTGCAACAGGCAGGCTCCTCTTGAACCTAATGCCCCATCTGCATAAACTTTAAACGATCGAACATTGAGAAAGGGCGTTTTGATAATTCCTTTTGGAAGGATATAATCATAATTGCGTTTGGCATCGCTTAACATGGCATAGACCCGCATTTTCAGATCGCCGGATTTATGCAGACTGTCGATGAATTCCACTTCTGTATAATCAAGTCCACAATCGTCAACGGTGGTAAGTCCCATTGCAAAACAGTTCCGTTGTGCACCCAGCAGCGCTTCCTTCATTTGGTTTGCAGATGGAGCGGGTATCCTGGAGCTTACCAGGTCAATTGCGTTATCAACCAGGATACCTGTCAGCTTTCCGTTTTTTACTTCGATGCTACCACCTGTTAAGCGGTCACCCGCTTTGATACCCGCCAGTTCAAGGGCCTTTTTATTGGCGATTGCCGCATGCCCATCAATCCGGCTCAATAAAACCGGCCGATCGGGGAACATCCGATTCAGGTCTTCATTAGTAGGAAAAATTTGTGTAGGCCAGTCGTTCTGATCCCAGCCCCTGCCTATCAACCATCCTTCCGGAACAATGGTGGAAAATTTCTCCAGTGTATCCAGTATGGATTGCCAGCTGGTAGTGCCTACCAGGTCGGCCGTTTGCAATCCCAAACCATAGCGGTAAAAATGACAGTGAGCATCAATAAAGCCCGGGTAAATGAACTGTCCGGCTGCATCCAATACTTCTTTGGCCTGGTACTTTTCCATCAATTGTGCATCCATACCAAGTTCCAGGATTTTTCCATCCCGGATAACCATGCCTGTTTGTTTGTTGAACTGGCTGTCAACCGAATAAATAACGGCATTGCGGATAAGCAAATCTGCTTCGCTCTTGTTGCTGCAGCCCCAGGTACCCATAATCAAAAGGGCGCCGATAAATAGTTGTAGTTTTTTCAAGTACTGAGATTTTAATTATAAAACGATACCAAAGATGGTATCAACAACCAACGACAATAAACTGTTGCGGAATTGTTCAATCCGGATAACAGACAAGCCCGCCTGCTTCAGTGCAATCATCTGAGCCAGGTCTTTTTGACCGAGTACCAGCCACTCGAAATCCTGCGTGGTTAATTTTCCTTCCGCCAGCAGCAGGGTCCAGCGTTTCAGGCTTTCTTTAGTATCATCCAGAAATTTTCTGCCATCCTTTATGGCAGCTTTGGTGTAGTTCTTTACAAAGAGCCTGGCCAGCTCTTCCACCTGTTTTTTGAGGGTTTTGAAAATATCGTCAAATGGTACCATTTCAGCCATAATAACAGCTTAGGTTGTGATTATTGTTGAAGTTCTTTTGGAGTAAGTTTACCGCTTTCCAGTTCTGCTAATTGGTCAAATGCTTTGCCAACAATGATTTTTACTTCAGTAATAAAACCCGGACTTAACTGACCTTCATTTTTCCAGCGTGATAGAAAACCACCCAGCAGGTTTTTTTCCGGATTTCGGAGCAAATCCCACATTTGAATCCGCAACTGATTTTTCTTTCGATGTACTTCGTATTCGTAGAGTTTATCCAGCTGATCAGTTAATTTCTCTATTTCTTTTTCCTGTGTATTATAAGGTTTCTCTGCCTTGTCCATCAGTTTCAGTGCATCCACTTTAAGGCTGGTGGATTCCTTGTATACATACAGATCATAGGGGGCTGTAGTAACACAGGAACTCTGAATTAAACAGGCGCTGCTCAGGATTACTATCAATAATAGCGTCTTCCAACTGCGTTTATACAAAGGCGTTATTATACTAAATGCCATACAGAAATTGATCTTTGATATAATCCACCACTGATATCATACTGTTGGTCTCCTGGTAAACCTTCATTTGACGATCAGCGCCGGTACCTGTTTCCAGCAGGTTAGGAACCAGTGAAAGGATATGACGGCTTCCGAGCTGATCGACAACATCGTCTACAAAATCAAGCAATTCATAAATCAATACACGGGTATTAACTTCTTCTTCTTTACCGAAATCAATCAGCCTGCCATCGATTCCATAGCGACTGGCTCTCCATTTGTTTTCGTTTATGAGTGCCCGTGAGTACTGAATGAAATTCAGGTTGTTGGTCCGCAACTTGTAAATTTTCGCACAGATTGCCTGAAAGAGTGCAGCAATGATAATGGTTTCATGGGTGGTTAGTGGTACATCGCAGATTCTGAATTCTACCGTATTAAAAAATGGGTGCACCCTCAGATCCCACCAGATTTTTTTAGCATTGTCGATGCAATTAGTTTTCACCAGCATTTTGACATAGTGATCATAATCTTCAATGGTATCGAAATATTCGGGTATGCCTGTCCGTGGGAATTTGTCAAATACCTTGGTACGGAAAGATTTATAACCTGTCAACCGTCCTTCCCAAAAAGGGGAATTGGTACTTAGCGCATAAATATGTGGCAGGAAATACCGGGTGCTGTTGGCAATATGATTGGCCATCTCCCTGCTTTCCATTCCTACATGCACATGCAGGCCAAAAATCAGGTTACTTCGGGCGGCTTCCTGTAATTCGTTAACGATTTCACTGTAACGGACATGATCTGTGATGAGCTGGCTTTCCCAATGGCTGAAAGGATGTGTACCGGCGGCTCCCATTGAAAAGCCCAGGTCGCCGGCAACTCTCGCAATGGTATTGCGAAGTGTAGCCACATCTTTTAAGGCTTCGTCAATGTCCTTACATATATCTGTACCCACTTCCACCACTGCCTGGTGCATTTCTGCTTTTACTTTGTCCTTGATGATTTTTTGTCCCTCCAGTACGATCTTTTGTTCATGGCTTTTCAGCTCGCGCGACTGTGGGTCAAGGACCATGTATTCTTCTTCAATACCCAGTGTGAATTGGCTATAGTTGATTGGAGACATAAGAATTAAGTGAGATGTGAGACGTGAGACGTGAAAAAAAATTGCTTATAATCCGGAAGTTAAGGGGGTTTTGGCAGCGCTGCGCTTGATGTATTCGCCCCAGGTCAGGTTGTCTTTTCCCGGCTGTTGCACCATCGCTTTTTCAATGGCGTAATTGGCAGCTGTTTCAACTACCCAGGCAAAGTTGTCTTCACCTACACTTTTGATTTCCGCGTCGGGAGCGGGATTACAGAAATCGATCGCATATGGGATGCCATCTCTTACTGCCAGTTCCACTGTGTTGAAGTCATAGCCAAGATAATGATTGATTTTTAAAACAATTTCTTCCATTTGTTTGAGTCGTTCCGGACTGGGAGAGAAGCCTGCCTGGTAACGGAGATGGTGCGGGTTGCGGGGTTCATAAGGCATAATGCGCACATATTTACCCCCAATGCAATAACAGCGGTAGTATTCTTCAAATATAATCTCCTCCTGTAAGAGCATTACCAACTCGCCGGTTTCACCATGTTTCTCAAAAAAGTCTTCCATGCTCACCAGCTTGTACACGTTTTTCCAACCACCCCCCGCAAAGGGTTTCATATAGGCGGGAAATCCGACATACTTGAAAATACCCTCCCAGTCAAGCGGATAAGCCAGGTTGCTGAATGATTGATCGGTAGTGTCTGCCGGAAGATCCCTGGAAGGAAGTATAACCGTTTTGGGTACCGGAACTCCAATTTTGGTTGCCAGACAGTTATTGAAGAATTTTTCATCGGCACTCCACCAGAAGGGGTTGTTTATCACGGCTGTTCCGCAGAGGGCCGCATTCTTTAGAAAAGCCCGGTAAAAAGGTACATCCTGGGAAATCCGGTCAATGATTACTGCATAGTCGGTGGCTTCTCCCTGCATCACTTTATCGATGCGTACGGGTTCGGCAAGAATGCCGTCTATGTTTTTACTATTTATACGCTCTATGAAGGCCATGGGAAAGCTGCGTTCCTGGCCAAACAAAATGCCAATTTTCTTCATCTGTATTTGAATTGGTTAATGGTAAAGATCGAACCTGAATATAGTTTTTTTTTCACCAATTTCCTGTATTTTCAACGCCCTGTATTATTTTATTGTGAACAGCTATGAGTGACCTGATGCCCCCGGAGAAAACCAGTTTAACAATTGATATCATCGCTACTGAAATTGAATCGGAACACCTTGATCGAACAGTAAAAGTAGACGCGTATGTTCCCGGATTCCTGGAAAAACACCAGCGCCCTGCCTTGCTGTTAATTAATGATGGTCAGGACATGGCTACCATGAACTGGATCGAAGTGTTTAGGGAGTTCCTTCAACGTAAGGGAAGCATTCCGCTTATTGCGGTTGCTATGCATGCGGGTACTGATCGTAAAATGGAGTACGGTACGGCCGCTGTTCCGGATTACCTGGGCAGGGGTGCTAAAGCAGCTGCTTACACGAAATTTGTTTTCGAAGAATTATTGCCAACCATCCGGCTGGAACTGGGATATCCTGAATTCAGTGAAAAAGTATTTGCCGGATTTAGCCTGGGTGGTTTATCAGCACTGGATATTGTTTGGGCGCATCCCCATGAATTTACCAAAGTGGGTGTTTTTTCAGGTTCACTCTGGTGGAGAATGCTTGATCAGACGGAGCCTGAATACGATGATGATAAACATCGCATTATGCATGACCTGGTAAGAAAAGGTAACTATGCTCCCTGGCTGAAGTTTTTCTTTTGCACGGGTACTCTTGATGAAACCAATGATCGCAACGGGAATGGTATCATTGATTCTATTGATGATACACTCGGATTGATGACAGAACTGGAAAGAAAAGGATATAACCGCGCTTCCGATATGTATTACCTGGAATTACCCGATGGACGTCACGATGTGGCTACCTGGGGTAAAGCAATGCCCGTATTTCTGGACTGGGCCTTTGCAGGCTGAGCAAAAGGAATTTTTCTAAAAAGAAAAAGGCTGTCCCACATTTTGTGAGACAGCCTTTTATATGTTGTAAAATTACTAAGCTGTTAGAAGTTCAGACGAACACCCAACTGGCTGCTCCATCTGCTGCTGTTAAATACGCCATCGCTGATGGTATATGGTTTTCCGTCTCTGGGAGCAGTATAACGGAAAGTCGGAGTAAGGTCGGTAGCGCTTCTGTAACCGGCAAAATCGAGCAAACGATAGTTGTCGTTAGATGCAAACCAGGTACGACCCCATTCACGGTTCAGCATGTTGGTGAAGTTGAATACATCGTAAGTAACCTGAATCTGGTAGGTTTTCTTTGAAATACGGATGTTGAAATCCTGCTGGATTTTCAGGTCGATCACATGGGTGAAAGGCAGACGAGCAGCATTTCTTTCTGCATACTGACCACGACGGCTTTTCAGGTAACTGTCATTTTCAATATAATCGTTGAATGCAGCCCACTGTTGATCCGGAGTCTGGTTGCCATTCTGAACGAATACGATTTCACTGCTGTTACGGGGAACATAGATCAGGTCATTATCTTCGTTGTTGTCAAAATCACGAACCATACCACGGCTCATTACATAACTGAACGGAGATCCGCTCTGACCGTTGTATGCCAGAGTAAAAGTAGTGGCCAGGTGCTTTTTCGCATAAGTGATTTTTTTCGCAGCATATGCGTAGATACGGTGAGCAATGTCAAAATCACTGATACTTCTAACCATGTTGTTACGGCCATTTACTGTTTCCATGAATCTCCACTGAGAACTGTTTTGGGAACTGGTTCCTTCATTCAGTACGATGGAGTTTCCATATACATAGCTCGCATTGAAAGCAAAACCATTTCTCCATGCTTTATCAATAGTAGCTGTGAAGTTGTAAGAATATCCTTTGGGTCCGTCGTTGTTATACAAAAGATAAACTCCTGTATATGGATTTGATCCATTTGAACGCATTGGTATGGGAGCTGGGAAAGAACCACTCAATGCATATACATTACGTGAATCTGCACCAGCAGACTGTGCTGAAGGAGGAAGGATGTTTACATTCTGATAGGCGATTTCGTTGATATTCTTAGTGTAAATGCCTTCAACTGTGAATTTCCAGCCTTTGCCGAGTTCTTTGTCAACAGCTAAGGAGGCACGTACAACCTTATTCATTCTGAAATCTTCAGCAATCAGGTTCACTTCACCTGATGGCAGACGGGCACTCAGTCCCAGATCAGAAAGGGTGTATTGATCAAATGGATCCGGACGGAATGCCAGATTAGATCCGTTCAAACCAGCGATACTAACACCGTTCTGGTTGTAAACGCCACCAGGCCATACCAGGGGAACACGGCCAGTAAACAGACCTACACCACCACGAATGGTAACTCCTTCATCCGGAAGTTTACCAATAAATCCGATTCTTGGGTTGAGCGACCATTTTGGATTAGAAATCTTTCCACTACGGGCACCTCTCAGATCATAGTGCTGGCTGATAGCAGCAGCAGCTGTATCATTGAAGAAATTATCCGTACGGGGATCATCCAGGAAGATGGTGTTATCAGCACGGAGACCCAGGTTCAGTGTGAAATTGTCTGTAACCTTGATTTCATCGTTGATGAAGAAACCTAAACGTAAGGTGGCAAATACCGCAGCAGCGTTTTCACTTTTATCACCGGTTACGCCTGGGTCAACCAGGGAATAGGAACGGTTATAGGTAGTTGCATTACCACCATCGAGGAAAGTTTGTAGGTTCGGGAAATCATAAGAACCATAGTTCTGGCGGATGAATACGTTATACGATTTGCTGTATTCGTTGTCAGTTCCAATGGAAATCGTATGCCTACCTTTGTACATTTTGAATACATCAAAAATTGCTACGTTGTCCTGGGTTAAGAGGTTACCAGTGGAAAACTCTTCCGTTCCAAAGAACAGGCTGGATGCACCATCCCGGATTCGCACTCTTGGGAATGCGCCACCAAGAGGACCACGGTCGTCTTTTACACCAGTATAGGTGATCAACAATCGATTGTTGCTGCTTCTTTTGAAACGGCTGTTCAATTCTAAAGACAATGAATTCGTTTTGCTCGGGAATATGTAACCGTTGTTGTAGAAGTTGATCGACTGGTTAGCACTACGGCTGGTGTTGTAACGCTCAGCGTTGTTGTACCGGTAGCTGACACTCAGTTTGTTTTTAGCATTCATATTCCAGTCTACCTTAGCTGTAATACGATCAGCGGTTACTTTTTCAGGGTTGTTCAGGTAACCTCCCGGATCGTAGTTGTAGTTGTTACGCAGGAAGGTAGTGAGTGTAGCAAGATCGTTTTCTGTCAACGAACCCTGGTAATCACTGAAAGAAAAAGGCTGCGGACGTTCATCACGCTGCATTTCAGCATTCAGGAAGTAAAAGAGTTTGTTTTTAATGATTGGACCACCAATACGGAAACCATAAGTTTTGTTGGAGAAGTCGCTCAGTCTGGTTGCGTCTTCTTTTGCACCACCCGGAGTTTTTCCACTCAGGCTTTGATTACGGAAGAAATAATAGATACTTCCGGTTGTTTCGTTGGTACCGCTACGGGTAATCGCATTGATACCACCACCGGTGAAGTTACCAAGGCTCGCATCATAAGGGCTAACAACAACCTGGAACTGGTCAATCGCGTCAATTGAAATGGGAGGAGCTCCGGTTTGGCCACCGTTGGTACCACTTGCAGACAGACCAAAAACATCGTTATTCACAGCTCCGTCGATATAAAAGGAGTTGTAACGATTGTTCTGACCAGCAATTGCAATACCACCATCACCGGTAACTTTTGCCTGAGGAATAAAACGAAGAAAGTCGGAAATATTACGGCCTACAGTTGGAAGGTTGGCCATTTTATCGCGACCGATAGAGGTTTCTGCGCCACCTTTCCCAGTTTCACGAGCCCTTGCACGGGCGGCAACTACTACTTCTGTAAGTTGCTGCTGCGTATCAGAAAGGGTAAAGTTCTGGGTTTCAGTTTCACCCAGATTCACAAATACGTCTTCACGGGTTGCCGACTGAAATCCAACAAAAGAAACCTGGATTTTGTAGGGTCCGCCTGTATTGATGTTAGCTAAGTCATAGCGGCCACCTGTTCTGGTTACTGCCGTATACACGGTTCCGGTTGGAACGTGTGTGATAGTTACGGAAGCACCCACCAGAGGTTCACCTGTTGCCGTTTTTACGGAGCCGCTCATGCTACTGGTTGTAACCTGAGCCGTTGCGCTGACCGTGAATGCCACTAAAAGGCATACCAGTCGTACAATTCTCTTCAAAAGCATAATGTGTGTGTTTTACAATTTTGCTGCAAAGAAACTGAATAATTCTATTATGTTATTTAGATAATGTTAACAAATTGTAACCTACCGGTTTACCTTGATAAGTTGCATATATTCTCTAATAATAACCTTATGATGTCTTTACCGTAGCTTTGCCAAAATTTGGTATATGCTGGATAGTATCGAAAGTGCCATTGAAGATTTCAGGGAAGGTAAGATGCTGATTGTGGTGGACGACGAAGACCGTGAAAATGAGGGTGATTTTGTAATCGCCGCCCGCCACGTGACCCCGGAAGTGATCAATTTTATGAGCAAAGAAGGCCGGGGACTGATATGCGCCCCCCTGGTAGAAGATCGCTGTGAAGAGCTCAAACTCGATATGATGGTCAGCAGCAATACCGCTTTGCATGAAACTGCTTTCACTGTATCGGTGGACCTTCTCGGATATGGCTGTACTACCGGTATTTCCGCGCACGATCGGGCCAAAACGATCCAGGCGCTTATCAATCCGGAAACACGCCCCGAAGAACTGGGTCGTCCGGGTCATATTTTCCCCCTTAAAGCTAAAAAAGGAGGTGTGTTGCGCCGCGCCGGCCATACGGAAGCTACCATCGACCTGGCCCGCTTGGCCGGATGCGAACCCGCCGGTGTACTGGTGGAAATCCTGAACGAAGATGGTACCATGGCCCGTCTGCCTCAACTGCTCGGGATCTCCAAAAAGTTTGGTATCAAGATTATTTCAATAAAAGACCTGATTGAATACCGCCTGAAGCGTGATACCTTAATTGAAGAAGTGGTTCGGGTGGATATGCCTACCAAATACGGGCATTTTACCATGGTAGCCTTCCGTGAGAAGCATACCAATAACGAACACATAGCATTGATCAAGGGTGAATGGGAAAAGGATGAGCCGGTTCTGGTTCGGGTACATTCCAGTTGTTTTACCGGTGATATTCTCGGTTCCCTGCGCTGCGATTGTGGCGAGCAGTTGCACAAGGCGCTTCAACTGGTGGAAACTGAAGGCAAAGGGGTTGTATTATACATGAACCAGGAGGGAAGGGGTATTGGCCTGATGAACAAACTCCGGGCCTACAAACTACAGGAAGAAGGCATGGATACCGTGGAGGCCAATCTCCATCTTGGCTTCCCGATGGACAAACGCGATTACGGTGTAGGAGCCCAGATACTTCGTCACCTGCAAATCTCCAAATTGAAGCTGATCAGTAATAATCCCAAGAAGAGAGCCGGATTAATGGGCTATGGTATTGAAATTGTCGATACGGTTCCCATTCGTGTAAATCCCAACCCGCACAACGAACGGTATTTGCAAACCAAGCGGGATAAGCTGGGACACAAACTGTGATGTGAAACGTGAGATGTGAGACGTGAGAAAGGATAAAGGAGGAGGTAGGATCGATTTCAAGTCTCAATTTTCTCGTCTCACTTCTGACGTCTGACGTTTCACCTCTTCCATGCTGTCTTCTTCGGGAAGTTCTTCCGTTTTCTTTTTCTTCTTTCTGCGGAATAGTTCCCAGATACGATCAAATTCTTTACGGTAAGAAAGTCCGACGCCGGAACGCTGTAGCGCACTTTGGTAAGCATAACTCCAGTTGTTACGATAGAAAAACGTGATCCGGAATTTGCCGTCCGGGGTCAGTTTGTATTCCGCAGATACATCCGGCAGGAATTGGAAAGTGGCCGATTGCCTTGAATTGATACCGAAATCGATCGCACTACCCACCATAAACGTGAGTCGTTCATTCAGGTAACTTTTTGCCAGGCTAAGATTAATATTGGTCCGGTCTGGTAACAAGATCTGTGTATTCGATTGCCCGGTAAGATTGGTTCCGCTGTATAAGGCGGCATTCATGTTCAGCTTCAGACTTTTATCGTTGAATACATTCTGCAGAATTTTGGAGAATTCGTTCGATAAAACACTGGATAAAAAGCCGGATATGCTGCTCACTACCAGGCTTTCAAACGCGGTATTGGCGAAAGATGCACTGTTGTTCTGCAGGCTGCCAACGGCAGTCAGCGGACCAAAATTATTAAACAAAATCAGGTAGGATACCTGTTTATTCAATTCGTTCTCATCTTCCTGGATGATCTTGAAAAGCGTACTTGCCTGGTAATTGTTCCGCAACGGACTATTCGCCGGCAACTCAATCCGGAAGCGGATTTTGGGTTGTGATAATTTTTCGGTGATGTTGGCAATGATGTTAACTGTACCACGATACTGGGTTACGTTCGGGTCATTGATACCAAATCCCCCACTGCTAAGGAGGTCGCTGAACTTCACATTGTTTGCCGAATACAAGGCATCAATCTTTAAAGTTGCTTCGTAAGGGTCACCATTCCAGCTTATATAATTATTCCGCTCCGGCAACAGAATAAAGTTTTTCTTCCAGGCCTGGAAATTGAAATTGTAAAAACCACTTTCGATATCATACCTGCCTGTCATAGTAAGGTTCTCCTTGGAACCCACCCGCATTTTTAAATTACCATTCCCCCTTGCTGTAATAATATCACCGGTTGCTTCATCAATAATCATGTTTACAACCGCCAAATTATTTGCCCTGATATCAAGTGAAACAGTAAAATTGGATTCGCGGTCATAGGGTTTGTAAGGTGTCATTTCCTTACCATATTCTTTCCATACTATGAAATCCGCTTCTGCATTCTGACGGCTCGATTCCGTTGCGATGTATAAATTGCTGCTGTCTGTCGGCTCTCCGCTAATCTCCATCTGCATATCGTACATCGGACCGCTGAATTTCATGTTGGCGCGACCAATAACATTACCGTAAAAAAGACTGTTGTCGGCAGAAGTGGTATTCAGTAACAGCAGCTTATTGGTCTTTACCGAAAAATCAAATGCGAGGTCATTGAAATTATTATGATAGAGTTTTCCTTCAGTCAGTTCTCCTTTGTTTCCTAAAGTATCCTGCAATACAAACTTGCCAAAATCTATTTGTCCATCTGTAAACTTGATCTGTGCTGCAGGAATTTTATAGTAGACTTTTGTATAATCGACCAGTAATCCTGCTTCATTTAAACTTACATCCCCCAGGTATTTTAGATTGTTTCCTTTACCAACAATTCTTAATTGACCGGTTGCATGGCCATCCAGCTTTTCAAATATGCCTGTCAGGTATTGTTGCAACAAGCTGATCTTGGTTCGACTAAGCTTTGCCGTTATATCAACCTGGTCTGATAAGCTGTCTGTTGTGTTTACCAGTCCGGCTACATCAAAATTGTAATTCTCGTTCAGCGAAATGGTTTTAAAAGTAACCTTGCCCGACTTGCTGGAATAGGTACTGCTCAGATCCAGCACACCTATGGAATCATTATCAAGGCGAAATTGTTCTGCTTTCGCTACGGCATCCACCTGCAGGTTGCTGAACGGATCAATAAGTTCAATCTCCCCGGTAAGCAATCCTTCCAACCGGTTTGATTTTACAAAGAAGGGCGCGAAATCGCCAATATTGATTTTCTTCAATTCCACTTTCAGATCATTACCCTTACCAATAGAGGAAGGAGCAGAGCTTAACAGGATTTCCTGGTCTTCACTATAAATCCGAACACCTTCCGTTGTAACAAGTTCCTTACTCAGGATGATTTCACCTCCATCATCAATGATCCAGGGTTTCTCGTTGATTTCAAAACTGGATGGATAAAACTGCACCCGAATACCATTTTTTAATGTTTGCACTTCACCGGCAATCGAAGCACGGTTCAGCGTCTGGTTGGCACTGGTTTGAATAGAAACTTTGGAAAGATCATTGCTGGCACTGATATTCACAACCGATCCCGGGAAATGCAGGCTGTCATTTACCTGGATATCTCCAACGGTGGTATTTACTGCAAGCGAATCAAAATTTCCCCGGCCTTTGAATTTTACATCGTAAAAGCTAAGTTTATTATACCCGAATTCCGGGATTTCGGCGTCTACATCAAAGATGTTTTCTTTGGTATTGAGCTGCCCGTTGATGGTTGAGTTATTAAATCCTTTGAGTCGTTTATCCAGCAAACTCAGGTAATCATCCACTTTGCGCGTAGTGATAAAAAAGCTGAAGTTATTGTCCACTGTTGTTTTCGAAGCTGCAATATAACTGGGATAATAGCGGTTGAGAAAGGTCTGAAAGGCATCAGGTAAGGAAGAGATATTGAATTTTCCGGCAAGTATGCCTTCAAATTCGTTGGAACGCACGCTGATGGTTTTATTTCCGCTTTCCTGCAAACTGCTTTCAACATAGAGGCTGTCAAAGGAAATTCGTTGTCCATTGTTATATACGGAAGCATCGGAAATTCGGGCCGATCCCAGGAAATTGTCAATATTGCTACCTGAAAAATTCACGTTGAAAGTGCCATTGAAATCCAGTTCTTCTTTCGAAAATTTCATCCTGCGCAGATTCGCATTCACTACCAGGGCACTAAAATCGAAACGGGGTATTTCGCCTGACAAGTCAACCAGTCCCTTTAGTTTTGCTTCCAGGTGTTCATCGTTTACCGCTACATTTCCATTAAACAGCCGCTTGGCGAATTTTCCGTCTATTTCGATATCCCGGTACTCATACCCATTGTACACAATAAAGGGAATGTAGCCTTTCAATCCTGCGTCCAGTGTTTGTAGTGTAAATCCTCTTCCCTTAATGTCACCTTCAACACCAAAAGAACCCAGCATGTTGTTCCCTATAAATTGCCCAAGATTAAATTCTTCTGTTTGTATGGTCCCTTCATACATGGGTGCACCTTTATCAGGGAATTTCATATTTACATCGGTGGCAAGGGTGCCCAATGCGGTTTCGATGGTGCCATAGGTTACAAAATCAGTCAGGAATCCGGTGAAGCTGCCTTTGAATTTTAAAAAGCCAAGCCGATCCAGCCGGGGTTCGTTGATCGTTTTGATAATTGGAAAGAATTGTGCTACATCTGTATAGCTGGCATTAAAATCCCGAACTGTTACATCGAGATATGATTTTTTAATGTCGGGCAGGCCTTTCAATACAAAGTCTCCGTTCAGGTAGGTATTATTACCTGCTTTTGCGATTACTTTTTTGCCTTCCAGATGACTGATGGTACCCGATGCCTTTCCACTCAGGTTGATCCGGGTATTCCAGTTTGCCAGTTCAGGGGCAAAGTAGGCGATATCATCGCTGTGAATAATGGCATCTGTGAAATTGCCCTCCAGCCGGATACTGTCTATAAATGCACTCATGTCGTCAAACGTATCATAGCGCATGGCATAATAATTCCTCAGATAACTTTTAGGCGTGCGTATGTCCAGTTGACGGAACTCCATCGCCTCCGGGTGGAAGCGCATAAGGGCTTTTAATTTTTTTACTTCAAAGCCGGATCTCTCTTTGGTTGCAATTTGAACATTGCCGCTGAAAGTGTCGTTTACGAGTTTGATATCACTGATCTGGCTGTTGATCTGGCTGAACTGGAAATGTGCGCCGTCAAAATAGTAGTAGGGAGCTCGTTCGGTTTCAATATCGTTCTTAAGGGTACCATTCCGGATGGTCAGGTTGCGGATGCCCAGCGACCATTTTCCCGGGTTCCATCTCAGGTTTTCGGGATCGTTCGGAGGAAGAGGGGGGCTAGCCATACGAGGCCTGGGTGGCCGGTTTCCATCGTAGTTGTAAATGGAAAAAATGGGCTGAACGATGGACAGGTTTTTTACCTGGATGTTTTTATTGATCAGGTCAAACACTTCAGCCTGGAGATCGAGCGATTGAAGCGATAGTCCCAGGTTTTCTCCCCGCCATTCATCCCGCTGCAGCAATCTTATGTTTTTCAACGATACTTCCTGTACCGATAACTGGATTGGGTTTTGTTTTTTCTGACTGGGGGGAGCAGCAAAATAATCAGCTAGAAATTGGTAATTCCATACCGAATCCACCCGGTGCAGATCGATCAGGGTGTTTTCCAGCCCGATATACGTGAGTTCCACCTTGTCTTTCACAAAAAACCAGTCGGTAATATTTACCTTGAGGGCGCCGGCATACAGCAGCGTATCTTTCTGCTGATCCCTTACCAGGGTGCCGTTCAGCGAAAGGGTGTTGAAAAATTCGAGGTCGATATGATCCACTTTAACCTCGGTTTTAAGTGCCCGCGACAACCGGTTGGCTGCGTGCCTGGCAATATAATTCTGGACGAAAGATACCTGCAGGAGAAAATACACCAGCACCACCAATAGCAGAAGCGACAGGATTAGATAACCGGTTATTTTGAATACTCGTTTCAGGAATTGGGTATTATCTGTAAAATTAACTATTCAACGGCATCCTTCTCAGAAGAATGTGACCATTGAACGAAATTACTGGATGAGACTGGTATACCCGGGACGAGGTTTAATTCTTAACCTGGTCTTATCATCTGTTGAAAGGGCTTAGAGGGCCTTTCGTAGCTTTACCAGGGTGGTCAGCAAATTTTCCAGCAGGTCCAGTTTCAACATATTGGCTCCATCGCTTTTGGCAACTGCCGGATTTGGATGTGTTTCGATGAAAAGACCATCTGCCCCGGCTGCCAGAGCGGCTTTGGCGATGGTGCCAATCAATTGAGGATTTCCCCCCGTTACACCGGAAGTCTGGTTGGGTTGCTGTAGGCTATGGGTGCAATCCATTACCACTGGTACACCGTGTTCCTTCATCCAGGGAATATTGCGGTAATCCACCACCAGGTCCTGGTAGCCGAAGGTGGTGCCTCTTTCCGTCAGGATGATTTTATCGTTTCCGGCCTGCCTGATTTTTTCCACTGCAAACTTCATAGCCGGACCGCTCAGGAACTGACCTTTTTTCACATTGATGATTTTACCCGTTTCGGCAGCGCTGATTAACAGGTCGGTTTGCCGGCAAAGGAAGGCAGGTATCTGGAGTACATCCGCGAATTTGGCTGCAGGGGCAGCTTCATCGTGGGCATGGATATCGGTGGTGGTAGGCAGTTGGAAACGTTGACCTGTTTTATGTAGCAAATCTAATCCGAGTTCGTCTCCCAGTCCGGTGAAGGAACTGGCACTTGTTCGGTTCGCCTTTCGGTACGATGATTTGAAAATATAGGGGATGCCGAGGTTTGTACAGATGGCTTTTACTTTTTCTGCTACTTCGCTGAGCAGTTCTTCGCTTTCAATAACACATGGGCCGGCAATCAGAAAAAAGTTTTTTTCGTCGTAGGATTGTCCCTTGAACAGGTCTTGCAGAAATTTTTCCATCCTGCAAAGATAAGGGTTCCTTTCACCCTTCCACTCCGCCGCGGCGGATGGCACCGGACGGGAAACGATTGCGCTGGTTGATAAAGCAAAGCGATTTGTATGTAGGTTTGCAACCGAAATTTTGCTTGCTATGACGAAAGAAAAAATATTGGTAATTGGTGCCTGTGGACAGATCGGTGTGGAACTAACCCTGGCGCTGAGAAAAATTTACGGAAACAATAATGTACTGGCCTCAGACCTTCGGGAAGAAAATGAATTGCTGAAGGGGACTGGTCCCTATGTATCAATTGATGCCCTGAACAAAGAGATGTTACATGTGCTGGTGATCCGCCAGAATATTACCCAGATTTATCTGCTTGCCGCGATCCTTTCGGCAACGGGCGAAAAGAATCCCAACCTGGCCTGGCATCTGAATATGCAAAGTTTGTTAAATGTGCTGGATATCGCGCGGGAAGAAAAGCTGACGAAAGTTTACTGGCCTTCATCCATTGCGGTATTCGGGCCAACTTCCCCCAAACAGAATTGCCCGCAGTATACCATTATTGAACCTACAACCGTATATGGCATCTCCAAATATGCCGGTGAGTTCTGGTGTAATTATTACCACCAGCGCTGGGGAGTAGATGTGAGAAGTTTGCGTTACCCCGGACTGATCAGCTATAAATCCGCCCCAGGTGGAGGTACTACCGACTACGCGGTTGAAATTTTTCACGAAGCCCTGGAAGAGGGGAACTATACCTCCTTCCTCAAGGAAGATACCTATCTGCCTATGATGTATATGCCAGATGCTATCAAGGCAACCATTGAACTCATGGAGGCGCCGGCAGAAAAAATCACCGTACGTACATCGTATAATGTTTCCGCCATGAGTTTTTCTCCCCGGGAAATTGCTGCAGCGATCCAGGAACATATCCCGCATTTTGGCATGCGATATGAACCTGACTACCGGCAAGCAATAGCCGATTCCTGGCCACAGAGCATTGATGATTACATTGCAAGAAGAGATTGGGGCTGGCAACAGGATTTCGATCTCAAGCGTATGACCGCTGATATGCTGACCAATCTGAAAGCTGAGTAGGCTTGTTAAAATCGAAGGTAAACCAGCTGACTGGCGTAAATTGCCGGTTAGAATACAGCACTATGCGAAAACTTATTGGAATAGTACTCATTAGTTTGACTGGATTCATCGGGCGGGCACAAACCATAAAAGCGGGTACCTGGAAGGCAGAATTGTTGCGTGAAGCAGGTTTGCCTATTGTTTTCAATTTTGAATGGAGGTATGAAAAGGGGAAAGCGGTAATGACAATTCTCAATGCAACAGAGCGACTGGAGGTCCGCAATATTCAGCGCAAAGGGGATTCCGTTTTAATTGATTTGCCTTTTTTTGAGTCTGCTTTTTTCCTTCAAATTCAAAAGGATGGTTCATTGAAGGGAGAGTGGAAAAAGGGTACGAGTACTGTTTTATCAGTAATGCCAATGATTGCCAGGCCGGGTATAAAAGATCGCTTTCAGCCTGGAGCTGCACCAATAGGTACTCTTTCAGGGAAATGGGAAATGACCATCATTCGTCCGGATGGGAGTCCACGTCCGGCAGTTGCGCAGCTTGAACAAAAAGGTTCCTATCTCACCGGAACCATCCTGGCACCTTCGGGCGATTACCGCTACCTGGAAGGTATTGTTCGCGGCGATAGTATGTTCCTAAGCACTTTTGATGGCAGCCATGCCTATGTTTTTTCAGCACATATCCGTTCTGAAAATCAGCTGGATGGCGGCTATTTTTACTCCGGACCAAAACATGTGGAAGCATTTTCTGCCATCCGGAATGAAGCAGCCAGTCTTCCGGTTGATGGCATCCAGGTACATGTTCGCCCGGATGCACCGCCTTTGCAATTCAGTTTTACTGATCTGGAAGGAAAGACTGTGAGTATACGAGATCCCCGCTTTCAGAATAAAGTGGTAGTGATTCAGATCATGGGTTCCTGGTGTCCGAATTGTATGGATGAGACCCGATTTTTAAGCAGGTATTATGAGCAACATAAAGGGCGGGGGCTTGAAGTCGTTTCCCTGGCTTATGAATATAGTACCGATATGAATCGTTCACGTGCAAGCCTTCGTAAGTTTAAAGATCGGTTCAATGTGGGATATCCCATGTTAATTACCGGTGTTACCAGTTCGGATACACTTCGTACCGAAAAGACATTGCCCCAGTTAACGCCAATAAAAGTCTTCCCAACAACGATCTTTGTTGGCAAAGATGGCTCCATCAAAAAAGTGCACAGTGGATTTTTTGGTCCGGCTACCGGAGAAGAACACACGAAGTATGTGAAGGAGTTTGAAGAAACAGTGAACAGCTTATTGGGAGAATAAAAGGTGACTTAGAGGAATGCGAGATCGGCCACCGTTCTGTTTTCCAGTATGGCAAGGCTTGCATCACGCACTTCTTTCATGAGATGATTCAATCCGCAGGTAAGTTCATCGCAGTCCTCGCATCTCTTATAAAAGTTGAGACTGGCACAGGGTAACATGGCAATAGGACCGTCGAGCAAACGGATAACAGTAGCTACTTTTATCTTGCCGGGAGGCAGGGCAAAATAATAGCCACCGCCTTTTCCTTTTTTACTATCAAGGAGTCCTGCTTTTTTCAGGTCCAGCAGGATGGCTTCCAGAAATTTAATAGGAATTTTCTGATCCACGGAAATATCAGCGATAAGAATGGGGCCCTGGTTTTCCCGCTGTGCCATATAACTCAGCGCTTTCAAGCCATATTGGGTTTTCTTTGAAATCATAAGCCGAGTACATCCTTCATACCATAAATGCCTTTTTTCCCGTGGAGGAATTCTGCAGCCATCACTGCACCGGTTGCAAAACCTGTTCTGCTATGCGCTGTATGAATGATTTCAATATCGTCAATGGCAGAAGCATATTTTACCTTATGGGTACCGGGTGCCGGATCGATACGTTCACTGATGATGGATAATTCATCCACTTTTCCTGAAGCATGATTGACCCAGTTTTTGTATAAGGGAATGGAGTGCAGGATTTGTTCCGCCAGGGTCACAGCTGTGCCAGAAGGAGCGTCTTTTTTCTGAGTATGGTGGATTTCCTCCATGGAAGCGCGGTATTCTGTCTGATGGGCCATCAGTTCCGCCAGTTTTTTATTGAGTTCAAAAAAGATATTTACTCCCACAGAAAAGTTGCTGGCATACAGAAATGCTCCCTGCTGTTGCAAACAGTATTCATCAACCGCTTCTTTCTTATCAAGCCAACCGGTAGAACCACATACAACAGGAACGTTGAATTTCAAAAGATCCATGATATTGTCAAATGCACTATGCGGACTGGTAAATTCGATGGCCACATCAATTCCTGTCAACTTTTCTGCGTTGAGTTCATGCCTATTGTCCACGTCAATTTTAAGTCCGATTGTATGGCCTCTTTCAAGTGCGATTTTTTCAATGGCCTGGCCCATTTTCCCGTATCCTATGAGTGCGATTTGCAAAGTAAAAGATTGAAAGTTAGAAGTTATGATTGGCTGCGCAGTTGGCAACTTTTAACGTAAAGATAAGGAGGAATGGAAGAGGGGCAATGGAAGATAGCATATTCCCGCCTCCCTTCTCACGTCTCACATTTCACTTTTATTTCACCCAAAGTCTGCCAGGCTTCGCTTTGTGAATATCAAACACCAGCGATAATCCTGCAGTATTACCTACGCCTAACTGGTAGGTATTGTTGGGCAGGAGGGGCTTGAGTTTCATGCTCAATTCCGGACTCACATCAAACTCTTTCAGGTGTGCATCTACGGTTGCATCCACCACATTGAGACCCCAGAAAAGAAGAAAAACCAATACTGAATAATCAATGTTACGTCGAAATTCCCGGCGGTAGTTATCGAGAGAGGAGGCTGCATTGTTTTCAACAAAAACTCTCAGGTAGGGAGCTACTTTATCGTAGTTGGCTGTATCCTTTGTTACAGTTACCTGGTAAGCATACCGAACTTCCCGGTAGGTTTTGATATTGTCAAAAAACACATACCCGGTAATTCCCAGTGCTGCATATACAATAGGTACTTTCCAGTATTTCCTGTTATACACCTGTCCCCATCCGGGAATAATTGCAGAACGAATGGTGGCTTTCCGGGGATCATGTGGCGCTTTCACTTTTTTGGCAGCTTTCGCCGTGTCTTTTCCTGAAGCTGCTACTTTCCCTGAGCTGTCAACAACCGCCAGGAGGTTTTTAGGAGCCTGCATAAGGCTATCGGCAGAACGAGCCAGCGAATCAGATTTAGCAGGTATGGTATCGCGGGTTGGAAGAGAAGCATCGCTAACAGTAAAGCACATGCGCCAATCAAAAAAAGGCAGGGGGGCTGTATAGGCAATGGCTTCCCTGCTCCAGAAGAATCCGGAAAAAAACATCAGCAATAATGCCAGTCGGAGTCTGCTCATGAATTAATTCACCGTTACACCCATTGCTTCCAGCAGCTTGTTCAGTTCCTGGATTGAATAATATTCCAGGGTAATGCTGCCATGACCTTTTTTGTTATGGTTCAGCTTCACTTTTGTGCTGAAATGGGATGCTAAATTATCCTCTATTTTCTTGTATACAGGCGGAAGGCTGGTTTTTGGAGCAGTTTTAACAGCGGGACTCTCCTCTTTATACATTTTCCGGACCAGTTCTTCTGTCTGGCGAACAGATAATCCCTTGTTCTTGATTTCGTTAAATATATAGAGTTGCTTATCTACATGATCCACATTAATCAATGCGCGTGCATGTCCCATACTGATATCGCCGTTCCGAACAGCTACCTGGATATCGGGTGGGAGTCGCAGCAGACGAATATAATTCGCCACCGTACTTCTTTCCTTACCCATGCGTTCAGCCACCTGTTCCTGCGTGTAGTTCAGCTCATCCATCATGCGCTTGTAACTCAGGCTCACTTCAATGGCATTCAGGTCTTCCCGCTGCAGGTTTTCCAGCAATGCCAGCTCAAGTAACTGTTGGTCATCAGCCTGGCGTATATAAGCAGGTAAATCTTTTAATCCAGCAATTTTGGATGCGCGAAAACGTCGCTCTCCGGATATCAGCCGGTATTTCCCCGAAGGAAGTTTGGAAACTGTGATTGGCTGAATAATATCATGTATTTTGATGGAGGCAGCCAGTTCATTCAGTGCCTGTTCGTCAAAATCACGTCGCGGTTGCTTGGGGTTGGTTTCGATCTGGGTAATCGGGATACGCGACATGGAAGTTGCCTGTTCCACCACCTGGGGTTTCAATTGCCCCGAAGTGTTTTTTAAATCGGCATCAATATTCTGCAATAAGGAACGAATTCCTTTTCCGAGCGCGTCTTTTTTATTTGGGTTGGTCATGATAAGAAGTGAAAAGTGAAAAGTGAAAAGTGAAACGTGAAACGTGAGATGTGAAACGTGAAAAATGCTATTCTTCTCCTTCCTCTTCGGTTTCTTCTTCCATCACACGATCTTCCTGGCTGATACGTGTCATATTGTTTTTCTGGAGGATTTCTTTTGCGAGATTCAGATAGTTTACGGATCCTTTACTGTAAGCGTCATAGAGGATAACCGGTTTTCCTACGGAAGGTGCTTCACTGATCCGGGTATTCCGGTGTACGATGGTATTAAATACCAGTTCATCAAAATGGCGCCGAACTTCACTTACTACCTGGTTGCATAAACGCAGACGACCATCGTACATGGTCATCAGGATCCCTTCAATTTCCAGTTCCGGATTGAGCCGGTTCTGTACAATTTTGATGGTATTCAGCAATTTGCCCAATCCTTCCAGGGCAAAAAACTCAGTTTGGACGGGCACGATCACCGAATCGGCGGCAGTTAATGCATTTACTGTAATAAGTCCCAACGAAGGGGAACAGTCAATTACAATAAAATCATAGTCATCCAAAACCGGCGCCAGGATACCTTTTAACACATTCTCCCGGTTCGGGTAATTGATCATTTCGATCTCTGCACCTACCAGGTCGATATGTGATGGTACCACATCGAGGTGAGGAATATCCGATTTGAGGATTACGTCCCGGATCGGCGTACCATTTACCATACAGTCGTACAGGCTCTGAGTGATATTGTGCAGATCGAACCCGGTTCCGGTAGTACTGTTCGCCTGGGGATCAGCATCCACCAACAGGGTACGAAATTCCAGTACGGCAAAACTCGCTGCCAGGTTAATGGCAGTGGTGGTTTTGCCTACACCACCTTTTTGATTCGCTACGCCTATGATTCTTGCCATAATTCAGTTCCTCGTTCTTCGTTTTCGGGTAAGGGATTAAATCGTAATACTTTCACCAATGGCAACCAGGTGCAACTTTTTGCCGCCTCGGGAAAATATATCCTGGGCAGCCTGGTGATCGATTTTGATAAATCCGAAAGTATCGTAATGCACTCCAATAACCTGCTGGCACTGGATCATTTCAGCGCAGGCCAGGGCATCGGTAGCGTTCATGGTAAAATTGTCGCCAATTGGCAAGACCGCAAAATTAAGTTTTGCCCATCGCGGAATTAATTGCATATCAAGGGTTAAGGCTGTATCACCGGCATAATAAAAATTACCGGCATCAGAGTATACGATGAACCCCATTGGATTACCGCCATAAGAACCATCCGGCAGTCCGCTGGAGTGCTGGGCAACGGTACATTTCACCCTGAAATCGCCAAAATCCCAGGAACCTCCTGTGTTCATGGGGTGCGTATTGGCGACCCCATTTTTGTTCAGCCATTCGTGAATCTCATAGTTAGTGATCACTTTGGCACCGGTACGTTTGGCAATCGCTATACAATCAGCAATATGGTCGGAATGACCGTGAGAAACCAGTATAAAATCAGCCTTGATAGTATTTATATTGATATCCTTAGCCAATTCATTATAAGTGATAAATGGATCAAATAATAAATGTTTGCCGTTGATCACTACCGAAAAACAGGAATGACCATAATATGTATATTGCATAATCTGCACTTTTTTTTGACCAGGGACAGCAAAAATAACGTTTCGGCTTAAAATAACCGGAACAAACCACCGCGGTGCTTGTTATCAATGGCAGATTTTTGCAGCATACCATGAATTCGAACTACACCATTGTATCAGGAACCAACCGTACCGGAAGTAATACGCTGAAAATTGCCCAGCAATACAAAGACCTCCTGGCTCAGAAAGGTATTGAGGCCAATTTACTGAGCCTGGAAAATTTGGATGTCAGTACCCGTAACGCACAGATCCGCGACCTGGAAACAAGCCTCCTGAACCCGACCAACAAATTCATATTCATCTCACCTGAATATAATGGAAGTATTCCCGGTGTGTTGAAATCGCTGTTTGACAGCAGTGATATCCAGTCCTGCTGGTGGGGGAAAAAAGCCTTGCTGGTTGGAGTATCAACCGGAAGGGCCGGCAACCTAAGGGGTATGGAACACCTGACAGGAATTCTGCACTACCTAAAAATGATGGTGCACCACAATAAATTACCAATTTCAGTAGTGAATGTGTTGCTGAACCTGGATGGCAGTATCAAGGATGAGCCTACCCTGAAAGCCATCCACCAGCAACTCGATGAATTCATTGCTTTTTAAACTGATTATATGAGAAGTTCCGGCATGATATGGGTGATCCTGGTATTCCTGCTGCTCCTTGATTTTTACATATTCCAGGTTATACGCCATGTTACGCAGGGCTGGTCAGTACGATCCCGGCAGGCCTTGCTGATAGGATACTGGGTGGTATCCATCGGAGTGGCTGTTGTATTTGTTTTTATGCCACAACTCGGGGCGGATAACTGGCCGAAGGCGGTACGTTCTTATGTATTTGCAACCATTGTCGGACTCTTTTTCTCAAAGTTAATAGCGAGTGTATTTTTCCTGGTAGATGATGTCCGCAGAGGTGTACAATTCACAGCGAGTAAGGTTATACCCAAAGCAAGGGCTGCATCTGAAGAAAAAGAGGAGGGGATCAGTCGCTCTGCTTTTCTCAGCTGGCTGGGATTGGCTGCCGGATCTACGCTTTTTGGAACATTTATGTATGGCTTCACGAATAAATACAATTATTCGGTTAAGCGTCACCGTTTGTCATATGGTAACCTGCCATCCGCATTCAAAGGCTTACGGATTTTACAGATCAGCGATATCCATAGCGGAAGTTTTACGGATCCCATTGCAGTGCAGAAAGGAGTGGATCGCATTCAGCAATTGAATCCTGATATCATTTTATTCACTGGTGATTTGGTGAATGATCGTGCAGTAGAAATGGAGCCCTATAAAGAGATCTTTTCACAACTGAAGGCCCCGCTTGGGGTGTATTCCGTATTGGGAAACCATGATTATGGCGATTATTATCAATGGGAATCAAGAGCCGCTAAAGAGCAGAATCTTGCTGATCTTATCCAGCTGCATGCAGATATGGGCTGGCGGTTATTGATGAATGAACATGTAGTACTGGAGCGGGAAGGCGAAAAAATAGCCTTGCTGGGAATTGAAAACTGGGGAGCGAAGGCCAATTTTCCGAAATACGGAAATCTTTCCAACGCTTATAAAGGAGCAGAACAATATCCTTTTAAAATACTGATGAGTCACGATCCCAGCCATTGGGATGCGGAAGTGCTGGAAACCTATCCTGATATTGATTTGACTCTTAGCGGCCATACACACGGGATGCAATTCGGGGTGGAATTACCCGGTTTCAAATGGAGCCCGGTGCAATATGTTTACAAGCAATGGGCCGGACTCTATGAAACCGAGCGACAAAAACTCTATGTAAACCGGGGCTTCGGCTTCATTGGTTATCCGGGTAGGGTAGGTATTTTACCGGAGATCACGATTTTGGAGCTCGTTTGACCAAGTCAAATGTGAAAGGTTTAATCCTGTTTTGTTTGCATTTTATTTAACAGGCATGCATAGCCGTTGGCATATAATTGGCGCTAATTTTCCACAAAACCAACGTTATGAAATCCAAACTCAGTTTGCTCGTACTGGCCTTGCTGGCCGTATCCCTAACACAGGCGCAGGGACTCCATTTCGGAATTAAAGGTGGTGCTAATCTAACCAAGGTGGATGGAAAAGCCATGACGGATGAATTCAATTATGGCTATCAGCTTGGCGGATTTGCGGAAGTGGGATTAGGAAAAAAATGGTTCATTCAGCCGGAAGTAATGTGGACCGAATACAGAACACGTACTGCCGATGATTTTGAAGACATCATTAATTTTCCGGCAAATGGTTCCAACCGGCAGGAAGTGAAATTGAATTACCTGGCTATTCCAATTACGCTGAACTATCGGTTGCTGGATTGGTTCTCCCTGCACGCGGGACCTCAATTCGGCGTGTTGCTCAACCAGGATAAAAATCTGTTGCAGAACGGCCGTGATGCTTTTAATGCCGGAGTGGTATCCCTGGTAGGTGGAGCCCAGCTGAATTTTGGCGGCTTTCATATTACCGGCAGATACTTTACCAATATTAATGACATCAACTCCGGTGATGTAAATGAGGCCTGGAAGAATAAAGGATTCCAGGTGGGAGTCGGGATAAGAATCTTGTAAGCTGGTCGTGCAACGTTCATTTACGCTATGTTTGCAAAAATTTTCTTTACCGATGTCTTTACAAGCAATGATACAGGAAGCCTGGGGCAACCGGGACCTGCTCAAAGAAGCAGATTATGCAGATGCGGTTCGCGCTGTGATCGAAGAAGTGGATAAAGGCCGTCTTCGAGTGGCGAGTCCGGGTGAAAACGGATGGGTAGTAAATGAGTGGGTGAAACAGGCCATCCTTATGTACTTCGGCATTCAGCAGATGCAGACCTACGAACTTGGTCCCTTCGAGTTTTACGATAAGATGTTGCTGAAGAAAAACTATGCATCACTGGGAGTTCGTGCCGTACCGCATGCCATAGCCCGTTATGGTGCCTTTCTGGGACGCAATGTTGTGATGATGCCAAGTTATGTAAATATCGGAGCCTATGTAGATGAAGGCACGATGGTGGATACCTGGGCAACGGTAGGTAGTTGTGCGCAAATTGGAAAAGGTGTACACCTGAGTGGTGGTGTAGGAATTGGAGGAGTACTTGAGCCACTTCAGGCTGCGCCGGTAATTATTGAAGATGGGTGTTTTATAGGGTCCCGTTGTATTGTAGTGGAAGGTGTAATTGTAGAGAAAGAAGCTGTACTGGGCGCCAATGTAGTATTGACACAGAGTACCAAGATCATCGATGTAAGTGGTCCGGAGCCTGTCGAATACAAAGGAAGGGTACCTGCCCGCAGTGTTGTGATTCCGGGTTCTTATACCAAGAAATTTGCAGCAGGAGAATACCAGGTGAGCTGTGCATTGATTATCGGACAGCGCAAACCTAGTACCGATTTAAAAACCAGCCTGAACGATGCGCTGCGTGATTTCAACGTGAGCGTGTAAGTGGGAACGGGAACACATAAGCAACTGCACTGGTGGGGGTTTGTTTTAACCTTTGCCGGTGCAGTTTTGTTTTCGACCAAGGCAGTAATGGTGAAGCTGGCGTATCGCGAAGTACAGATTGATGCGATCAGCTTGCTGATGTTGCGTATGTTGTTTTCGGTGCCCTTTTTTGTTGCGGTGGCCTGGTGGAACAGCCGGCAGGAGGGAGGAACGGCCGTATCGCGTCGCGATTGGCTTTGGGTGATTGTATGCGGATTGCTGGGTTATTATGCCAGCAGTTGGTTTGATTTTATCGGGCTGCAATTTATTTCAGCTGCGTTGGAGCGCCTGATCTTGTTTTTATATCCCAGTTTTACGGCATTTATCAATTATTTTTTATTTCGTCAGAAGCTAAGCAAGCGGCAGGGCTGGGCATTACTAATTACCTACATTGGAATTGGCATTGCTTATTATGGTGAATTGCAGATTGACTATGGAAAGGATGGTTTCTTTTTGGGCTCCCTGATGATTTTTATATGTGCAATTACCTATGCCGGTTATCTGGCTGGAAGTGGACGTATGATACCCAAAGTAGGTGCAACGCGATTTAATGCCTATGCCATGTTAGCTGCATCAGGTGGCATCTTTGTACATTACCTGCTTGAAAAGGGAATTGGTGGATTTGACTGGACGGGAGAAAAGGTTCAATTCGGATTATTGTTGGCGATTTTTGCCACGGTTTTACCTTCTTTTTTTCTGACTGCCGGTATGAAACGGATTGGCAGTAACAATGCTGCGATCATTTCCTCCATTGGCCCGGTTTCCACCATTGCCCAGGCATATTTTTTTCTTGGCGAACCGGTGCATGCGCCCCAGATACTGGGAACTGTCCTGGTTGTGCTGGGTGTAACGATGATTGGCTGGAAGTCCAACTAGCTTCACCCGTCCGGTGCCACCGGACGGGTGGCACCGGACGGGTGAAAAAAAGTTTTGAAACCGGAACTGATTTTTTGGAAGGAATCCCTGATTTCCTATATTTGCACCCCGTTAATCATCAAACGGATGCCCAGGTGGCGAAATTGGTAGACGCACCGTCTTCAGGTGGCGGCGCCGCGAGGTGTGCTGGTTCGAATCCAGTCCTGGGCACGGAATAAAAAGGGAAACCCCTGATAGCACTGGCTTTCAGGGGTTTTTTTTCATTACCTGCACTCATATTCCATAATTGCATCCGAACTGGCATTAAAACTTTCCAGTATGCGTGTGCGTTTTTTGATATAACCTTTTTCATCCAACTCGTAGGTATAACGGGTATCGAAACCATTGCCTTTTTCAAAACGGATGGATTTGGGCAGACTTTTGCTGTGCTTGCCCAGCCAGGGATAATAAACGGCGTTTCCAACAAAATAATAATTGTGCAGATAGGTCCAGAATTTCACTTCGTTGGGATAATATTCCAGTCGGGTGATGGCAACACTTGTATCTAACCGCATTTCAAATTCGGTTAAATTCCCATTGGTGTAGGAGAGTGAATAATCCGCAATTCCCGATTTGGAAGAATCTCTCATTGTTGCGAGATACTTATCTGGTGTATAAGTGAAATATCTTTTGGTATTGAGGGTTCCATCCAGATAAATTTCGCAGGAAGCTGCCAATGCTTCATTGTTGATGTAGTATACCACGTACCATTCGTTTGTGCCGGGAGTATAGGAAACAGTTATTTTATCCGGTTGGTAAGAAATGCTATCATCTCTTCCCATAGGACGGTCAACAAAAATCAATCGGTTCAATTGATCATAGTGATAGGTAAGTTCATAAACGGAACTGTCTGAAATTACATTTTCTTGTGTATGGTAGCAGGTTTCTTCTTTATTTATTGATGTTTGTTTCTGGCAACCCTGGAGGATGAATAGAATTGATAGAATAACAGGGCAACATATCTTTTTACGCATTGGATAAGATTTCATTCAAATAAACGCAATTAACGTGGGTATGTTGTTTCACAACTTCACACCAAACATATAACCAACAGCAGCTGATAATACCATTGCAATAGTTCCCCAAATAACAATTCGAATAATCGCTTTGCTGATGCTTGATCCTCCTGTTTTGGCGGAAACAGCTCCGAGGATAATCAATGAGAGCATCGTAAATCCATAAAGGAAATACTCCATGTTAGTGACCGGTGCAAAGACTGTTACTAATAGCGGCAGGATACCTCCGGCCGTAAATGCTGCGCCAGATGCCAATGCTGCCTGGATGGGCTTCGCCTGGCTAATTTCATTGATGCCTAACTCATCCCGGATATGTGCCCCCAGCGCATCCGCTTCAGTCAACTCTTTCGCTACTTGCAAGGCGGTTTCTTTTTTTAACCCGCGCTTTTCATAAATCTGGGCCAGTATTGATAATTCGGTTTCGGGCATTTGCTCCAACTCCAGTTTTTCCCTTTCAATATCTGATTTTTCAATATCGGTTTGTGAACTTACTGAAACATATTCCCCTGCTGCCATCGATAGTGCGCCAGCTACAAGTCCGGCAATGGTTGCCAGCAAAATTGGATCCCGTTCAGTACTGGCGGTTGCAACACCAATAGCCAGACTTGAAATAGAAATAATTCCATCGTTTGCACCTAGTACCGCAGCTCTGAGCCAGTTACTGCGATGAATAAAGTGGCTATCCAGGTAGTTGTCTATGGTAATCATTTTCTTTGAGAATTTGAATCCTTAATGTACTGAATTTATGGATGTCTGCGCTACTTGTCGAATCTATTTGCAACTCGTCGGATTTTAAATGGAGAGAAGTTTTGCCAGTTGCAATTTGCTTACATGAAACACCTTATCCCCCTGGTACTTCTGGGTGTAATTACCCTATATGCCTGTACCACAGAAAAAGAAAACGAAGGTCCTGATTCCGATCCTGCTGATAGGATTCTTGAGGAACTCGCCTTCAGCGCATTGCCGCAAACAACAGCCAATTTTAATCTTTCTGAAAATGCAGATCATATAAATGTGATGGGCAACCAGCGCAAACCTTTGCCTGCATTCAAATCGCTTTCAGTTAAACCAGGTAAAGCACTCGGATATGTAAAGGATAGTTATGGCAGACCAGTTGTCGGAGCGCATATTGGTATTCGCTCTTCGGTTGTAGGTGGTGTTTATTCAAGTGGTACTGGTGTTACCAATGAGAAAGGGTATTATGAATTCACCATACCCTTCGGTACTGCAGAATTTTTCTCTGCTGCGTATACCATTGATTACGGCACAGGCAGAGCAGCCATGGGTCTATTCCCTGCTGATTCAACGCTGAATTCCTTTGCTTCTGAAGCAGGAGTTGTAAAAAACTTCGTGCTACTTCCCTATGGCAGAGGTAAATCAGATGCCGTGAGTGAAAAGCCCTGGTTTGGACGGAATTATTTTGGTGGAAGCGTATTCATCAGTTATGATACCAAAGAACCTGGTGATATCTGGGCCCCTGCCGGTGCACTGCTGGAAGGATCTGAATTTGAACTCCGGCTTGAACCCGAAGAATGGCTGTTTCATGCTGCAGAACGAAAAACAATTGTAATCAGAAAGAAAACAGGGAATCTCAATTTTACGATCGTTAATATTCCTGTTGGACGCTATAAAATTTCTGCACGTCTTGTTGGTGGTGTAGACCTTCGGCTCAAAGAGATTGGGCCCTATGCCAGCTCCAGTTTTGGTTTGTCGCCCAAGCAGGCAGTGGGGTCCACTACCATTTGGTTTAATCCGGATGGTGCTCAGGCAAGCAGCACTGCCGCCTATACCGGCAACTGGAGATCCATTGATGTAAAAATTGAAATGCCCTGATATGAAAACAACATCCCGGCTCTTTTTCCTGCTGATCAATTCAGCCCTTTTACTCCTATTTACATATGCATCCTGTAATCGGGAAAATGAAGGTCCCGGTGCCATCCAGCCCAATCCCGAAGTAAGACCCCGTGGAACTGCTGTTGGCAATCCGGTCAGCGCTACCATCCCTGCTTCCGGTGGTGAATTAAAATCTGGTGATGGTAAACTCCTGGTGAAATTTCCAGCAGGCGCTATTGTGAACGGTACCGTCATTAGTATCCAACCCATTGAAAATACCCTGCCCGGTGGCCGGTTGTCCGCTTACCGATTGTTGCCTGAAGGGCTATCGTTACTTAAACCCGTTGAACTGATCTATACCTATTCCGAAGAGGATATTGCCGGAACTTCAGAAGATGCGCTTTTCCTTGCCTATCAGAAAAATGATGGGGTATGGTCATTTATGACTGAAACCAGCCTGGATGCTACCAATCGGAAACTAACGGTTACGACAAACCGATTTTCGGACTGGGCACCCTTTTCATTGTTTTGGTTAACTGCTGATCCGGATGCAGTAAAAGCAGGCGCAGAATCAAAACTAAGCATTGAAATAACAGATACTTACCTGTTGGCACCCGAACACAAAGAACGGGCTATTGGTAAGAGTAGAACATTCAATGATAAAAATAAATTATCCAACTGGAAGTTGACCGGACAAGGAAGCCTTGCCGTAAGAGAGGATCAATCAGGTGCTACATTCAAATCACCAACACAGGTTGATGGTGCCGCCAATGTGACCATTTCAGTCGATTTGAACAGGGTTATACCGGAAGATACACTTCCAAGAATCCGGCTTTCTCAACAATTACACATATACAAGAGAGTGCGATTTTACCAGGAGACTTATTTTATTGCCAAAGCCGGCAATGATGAAATTAATTTTCCTGCTCATTATTATTTCTATCAGGATGGTATTTTGAGCGTGGTGGGCGCCCACAAAACCACTAGCGGTACCCCAAGTATATCTCTTATGATGGGTGTGGGGCAAGAACTCAAAAGCAGAGTGTATCCCTGGAACCAGGATATTACTGACGGTACTGCTGTAATGGGATATGTACTTACTTTAACTGATGGATATATCTCTACACATGCTTGCGACGATGTGGTATCACCAGGTGCTGTGGCAGCTGAAGTAATTGAAGAAGATGGTGTAACTTATATCCAGGGTGAATTTGATGGAAAAGTATTCAGGAACCGCGATTGTGACGATGATTTTTCCTTGCCGATCCGGGGAGTTTTCAGGGTGAAAGCTAGATAATTTCAGGAATTGCGGACGCCATTAATGGGTGGATTGTACCGTTCATCTCACATTACAATGAAGCTCCGCAGGCTTTGTCTACATTAGATCTGTAACAAAATGTATGCAAAGTAGATTCAGCAAAAAGTTGTTCTGGCAAATATCATTGGGTGAACTACTTGTCTGGAGCGGATTCTGTTCGCTATTCCTGTTGTTTTATTTCATCATTCTAACCTACAATGCTTCCGGAAAAACAGCCGATACAGCTCATTTTATTACTGCTGTTGGTATAGAGTTAATAGTGAGTTATCTCATGAGAATTGGGATCATTGCTTTTTTGTGGTGGTTTTATTTCCGAAAGCTAAAAGATCGCTCTGTTTCAGCTACGATCTGGTTACATCTTTTAACAGTTAGCATCTATCTGGTATTGGGCGGGATACTTCCCTACAAGCTGCTGGAAGCTGGAGGGATGGAGATGAAAAAAGGTCGTTCCATGCTCTGGATGGATATCGCACTTCCTTATATTTTTTATGTAATCCAGTTCTCGGGGTTCTATGCCTATTTTTTCTGGCGTCGTTCGCAACAACAATTAAAAAAGGAAAAGGAGCTGATATCACTTGCCTACCAGGCTGAGGTTGGTGCATTAAAGGCCCAGATTCAGCCTCATTTCCTATTTAATACGCTCAACAGCATTAGTGCAACCGTTCTTCCAGAGCAGGAGGCGACCCGTATCTTAATTGCCAAGCTGGCGGATACTTTTCGATATGCTTTACGATCCACTACAGAAGATCTTGTACCCTTGGCGGTGGAATTGGAATTTATTGAAAACTACCTGGCTTTGGAAAAGGAGCGATTCACGCACCGCCTTCGTGTGGAGATACTGGCAGATGAAACCATTACGGATGCAGCGATTCCTCCTATGCTGTTGCAGCCGTTGGTAGAAAATGCCATTAAACATGGAATTGGTCCCTCAAAAACGGGAGGCAAGATCAAAATAACCTGCAGGGAAGACAACGGTTATGTAGCAATTCATGTCTGTGATTCAGGGTTAGGATACGATGGTGATCTCAGCACGATGACTAAATCAGGAGGAATCGGATTGCGCAATACCATGTTGCGTCTGGAGAAATTGTATAACGAGAAAATTCAAATCAGCAGGCATATTCCATCCGGCTTGATTTTTTCTTTTAAAATTCCCATTCAATATTATGCATCCAGGAACAGTATTGATTATTGATGATGAAGATGCAGCAAGGGTCCTTATCCGCCAATACCTGAAAGCCTATCCGGAACTGGAGGTTATTGGTGAGTGCCGGGACGGGCTGGAGGCAGTGGCTGCCATCAACCGGATGGAGCCGGATCTGGTATTCCTGGATATTCAGATGCCCTGTTTGAGTGGTTTCCAGGTGATTCGACAACTGGTTCACATTCCCCAGATTGTGTTTACTACAGCATACGACCAATATGCATTGAAGGCATTTGATACCAATGCGGTTGATTATTTACTAAAGCCCTATACCCGCGAGCGTTTCAGGCGGGCGGTGGATAAAGCGATGCTTCAAAATGGTTACAGCCGGGCCCGCATTACTGCTTTAGCTGAATGTGCCGGGGAGGCTGCGCCTGCATTTTATGAACGCATATTCCTGGAAGCGGGACAGAAAATGATTAGTCTCGCAATCGATGAAATAATGTACCTGGAAGCGGAAAAGGATTATACCAGGGTCTATACAGGCGAAGGATTCTATCTGAGCAATTTTGGAATAGGCGTGCTTCAACAAAGATTGAATCCGTCGATTTTTTTCAGGATCCATCGATCTTTTATTGTGAACATTCATCACATCCGGGAACTCTATCGGGCAAAGAGTGAAACCTACCTGGTTATGAAGAATGATTTATCCCTGAAGGTGAGTCGGGGATATGCAGAAAATATAAGGAAGCTGATGTACTAGATTTTTCAGTTCTGTTTTATTACATGCTGCATAAAAAGTACGGATCGATCCAGTACCTGTTGGCCCGGAGTTATATCAAGGTTGAATTGATATTCATGCGGCAGGGCTGGTTGAAAATTGGCGGGATAAAACACCGTATCAACGAGTACCTGAAAGGATGCCAGTTTTCTGGCCAGGCTGATTGATTGAGGTAACAAGGGGTCATTATTGCCAGCAGAAATGAAACTGGGAGGGAAGGCACCGGTAATGTAATTGAAGACAGAAGCGGTATGCAGGGAAGTATGATTTTCAAAATCTTTTCTGCCTCCATAGGCCCATAGCACAGTTCGAAGAAACTGACCAAAACTTCCGGAAAGATTCAGGTTACTGATATCGTAAATGCCGCAATACAAAAGCATGCCTGCTAACGCAGTTCGATCAATGGAAGGTTGTATGGCCAGGGAATCTGCATAGCCTTGATCGGATATCAGGTTGGCTAATTGGGCGGCAATCATGGAGCCTCCCGAGTCTCCGGCAAGAAAGATTTTAGTGTTGTTTATTGAATAGTCAGCGGCCCTGCTGCTCAGGTAGGCAAGTGCTGCATTCGCCTGCCGGATGGGAATTGGATACCTGGCTTCCGGAGCGATGGTATAATCTACCGATGCTACAGCAAAGCCTTTTGCTGCCAATATTTTACAATAATTTCCAACCTGTTCCTTATTACCTGAAATTAATCCTCCTCCATGAAACCAGACAACTAAGGGAAGCAGCGATGAATCCACTTTGGTGTTAGCCGGAAAATACAGATCCAACTTAACCGATTGGCTGGAAGAATCGTACGGAATATTTTTTACTTCCTTGATGCCAGGTGGTACATGCTTTTCCAATTCAGCATTCACTTTAACGGCCTCTTTATTAAAGGCATATCGAATCAAAAGGGTAGATGGCCAGGGACTTAATTTAAATGAGAGAAAACCTGCTACTAGTAAAATCAAGAGAATGGTGGCAATTTTGATAATGCGCTTTTTACTGTTATGAGTTTTATTACCTGAATATAAGTTCATGATTACTTTAAGTAAATGAATGAAGCTTTTTTTTAAATTAATGATTATAATTGATTTAAAGAAGAATCTATGGTTGAGATAGAGATATATACTCGTCTTGGTTACAAATTAGCTGCTACTTTATACAATTCAACTAGTAGTAATCACTTGCTCATCATCGCTTCTGCTACCGGAGTAAAGCAGCAGTTTTATAGAAAATTTGCTGAATACATTTCAGCTAATGGTATTACTGTAATTACGTTTGATTATACCGGTATTGGACAATCTTTGAAACAACCAATCCAAACTGTAAATACCTCTGCAGCAGACTGGGGAAGAAATGATCTGGAGGCTGTTCTGCAATTTGCAAGAGAAAATTTTCAGGATGCTAAGCTTAGTGTGCTGGGGCATAGTATTGGCGGGCAACTTATCGGACTTGCAAAATCTTCCACTTCCATTCATAAAATGATATTAGTGGCCGCACAAAGTGGTTATTGGAAATGGTGGAAGGGAACAAATAGAATAAAAATGTGGTTGAACTGGCATTTGCTTTTTCCTGTTCTTACTAATTTGTTTGGTTATATGCCAAGCAAAAAGATTAGCGGGATGGAAAATTTGCCTAAAAATGTAGCCAGACAATGGAGTAATTGGGGTAGAAAAAAGAATTATCTCTTTGATGATATTCCTGCCGAACAACAACATTTTCATAAAATCTCAGTGAGCATGTTATCTATCAGTATTGAAAATGATTTTTATGCTCCATCAGATTCTGTAGATTGGTTGATTGAAAAATACAGCAATGCAGTTGTGCGTAAGGTTCATTTAGATCCAAAAGATTTGCAGGTTTCCTCAATCGGACATTTTGGTATTTTCCGTGAGCAATTTGCAGCTTCAATTTGGAAAAATTTACTCAATGAGTTGCAGGAAACCAATTAAAGAACGGATTTTCGGTTTATAAGCTTAGTATATTTATCTAATGAATCCTTTGCGGCAATATTTAGAAATGGTTGGTCATTTGAGAGAAGATGATATTCAGTCTTTGCTTGCGTTTGTGCACTCCCGAAAATTGAAAAAGGGAGAATTATTTATAAGTGAGGGACAGGTTAGTACGGAGGTTGGGTTTTTAGTATCGGGACTTATACGCTCCTATTATACAACTAACTCAGGGGAAGAAATTACTTATTGCTTCAGGTTTCCGAATGACCTGATTGCTGCCTATTCGTCTTTTATTACCGGAAACAAAACAGAAGAAAATTTGCAGGCAATTGCTGATGTTGAACTATTGGTGTTTTCCAAACAGGAATTAGAGAAGCTGGCCAACGATAGTTTGAGCTGGGTTAAGTTTCTAAAAGAAATAGCAGAGCTTCAATATATTGAATTGGAAAAACGCATTTTTCAGTTGCAAAAAACTACTGCCTTACAACGGTATGAGGATCTGTTACTACACCATCCGGAATATGTTCAAAAGATTCCATTACAATACCTCGCTTCCTATCTTGGCATTACACAACGCCATTTAAGCAGGATTCGAAAAGAGTTGGTTTTATAGACATTTGTCCTTTTTTATAATTCGGAGAGCGTCTAGTTTTGGGAAAAAGATGAAACGAATCCTGGTTATAAATGGGCATCCAAATAAAGAATCTTTCAATCATGCCCTGGCAGATGGATATGTTGCAGGGGCTACTCAAGCTGGAGCAGAAATCAAAAGAATTAATATTGGAGAATTAAACTTCAATCCGAATCTGGCTTATGGCTACCAAAAGCGAATGGAATTGGAGCCGGATTTGCTGGAAGCTTGGAAGCTGATCCAATGGGCAGAACACCTGGTGTGGGTGCATCCTGTTTGGTGGGGAGGGTTACCTGCCATTACCAAAGGCTTTATTGATCGTCTTTTTTTACCGGGACTGGCTTTTCGGTATCGCCCCAATTCTGTTTGGTGGGATAAGTTGTTGAAAGGAAAATCTGCCCACATCATTACTACACTTGATCAACCAGGCTGGTATTATTGGCTGGTATTCGGAAGACCCAGTGTAAACCAGCTGAAAAATTCTATTCTGAAATTTTGTGGAATTCAACCTGTACAACTTACCTATATTGGAATCATTAAAACATCGTCCCCGGAGTTGAGAAAAAAATGGATTGCTAAAGCGATTGGTTTGGGGCGCGCATTAAGATAATTATTAAAGGAATGTAGTAAATTCCAGTATGAAAATTTTATTCCTGGTGTTGATACTGCTTCATGCCGGAATTCATTTCCTGGGTTTACGCAAGTCGCCTCAACTTGGTTGGCTCTGGGTGCTAACCGGGATCTTACTGCTGATTTTTGCTTATCTCTATTTTCGTGAAACCAACTATGCCTGGTTGCCGGGTGCTATAGCATTATTGATTTCTCAATGGCTTATCTTATCAAACTGGAAAGAGGCCCGCTATGGTACCATCCTAAACCTGGTGATACTTATTTTAGTTTTGGTGGAATTCGGAGCTTTTCGGATGCTGAAACATTTCGACACACTGATAGTATCAAGGCTACAAAACAATTCAACAAGTAGTACCCAGCTTATTACAGAGGCAGACTTGCATCATTTGCCGATAATTGTAAAAAAATACCTGAGCTATACGAATTCAATTGGGATGCCAAAAGTGTTCAATTTCAGGGCCGTTTTCAAAGGAGGCATGCGTTCTAATCCGGGTGATCCTTATATGCCAATGAAAACCATTCAATACAATTTCGTAGATGAACCATCGCGCTTTTTTCGGTTTACGGCAACCAAAGCCGGAATGCCGGTGTCTGGTATTCATAGTTATGATTCTACCGGCGCAATTTTCAATGTAAAGTTATTGAATTGGTTTCCCATCATTAATGCAAAAGGTGATCAACTCAAACAGGCAGAAACGGTTACGGTTTTAAACGATTTTTGTTTTATTGCCCCGGGTGCCCTCATTGATAAACGCATTCAATGGGAGTATGTTAATGATACGGTGGTTATTGCACGTTTTACCAATCCTCCCTTTACTGTTAGCGCACATTTATATTTTACGTCAGAGGGGCAGTTGGTTAATTTTATTTCTAACGACAGATTTGAAACAGATGGAAAAACCTACAAGAATTATCCATGGATAACACCAGTTTCGGATTATAAGGACCTGAATGGCTATAGATTGGGGACAAAGGCCGGATTGTGGTATGATCGTCCGGATGGCAGGTTTGAATATGGCGAGCTGGAGTTGGTGGAAGTGGAATACAATGTTACCCGTTCTCTTGATTAATATCAATTCTATTTCTTGATTATAAGCATTGGATGCAGCTTGAGTTCAGAGGTAATTTTGTATCAAAGTTTCCTATGAACCGAAAATTATTCATTCAATCAGTAACATCTGGCATCATGACTATAACAGGATTTTCTGCTTTCCGAAACTTCACTTCCTCACTTCCGGATCAGAATTTTCAAATGCCGGTCCTTTTTATTGGACATGGATCACCCATGAACGGTATCCTGGATACTGAATTCAGTCGCCGCTGGACCAAAATGGCAACAGAAATTCCTACGCCCAAAGCAGTATTGGTAGTTTCTGCTCACTGGTTTACCAGAGGGACCAAAATTACAGCTATGGACTTTCCAAGTACCATTCATGATTTTGGTGGGTTTCCGGATGAGTTATTTGCGGTTCAATACCCTGCACCTGGTTTCCCGCAACTTGCTAAGGAAACAGCGGAATTGATTACTTCTACCCAGGTAGAACTGGACCACGACTGGGGCTTGGATCATGGTACCTGGACAATTATCCGGCATATGTATCCAGATGCCAATATTCCGGTACTACAGTTAAGTATTGATTATACCAAAGGCGGACAGTTTCATTATGAGCTGGCCAGAGAGTTGGTTGCCTTGCGAAAAAAAGGCGTCCTGATTGTAGGTAGCGGAAATATGGTACATAATCTTCGAATGGTGGCCTGGAACCGCCTGGACGATCCCGGATTTGGGTACGACTGGGCAATTGCCGCCAATGAACAGTTTAAATCACTGATAAGTTCCGGTGATCATAAAGCGTTGATGAATTACAGCGCTCTTGGAAAAGAAGCACAACTTGCCATTCCTACACCGGAACATTATCTTCCACTGCTCTATTCACTGGCTTTACAAGGGCCTTCCGATACGATTGATTTTTTTAATGATCAACTGGTTGGCGGATCACTAACCATGACTTCAGTAAAAATTGCTTCCCTACCATCCTGATCAAACCATACCTCCCATTAATGGATCGGTTGTGCTGATTTCCCCGTTCTCGACATGTCCGGCAAAACGCTGTTCAAAGCTGTTGTTTCCTTTGATTCGCACAATAAGGTCGTACCAGTTTTGATTTTTATTTAGATCAATTACTACGCTGGCAGCTTTTCCGGCTGGAATGCTTTTTGTAACCGGCGCGGCTTTATAACTGGGATCTGTAATTTCGACTACCTGTGACCGTGAAGCTGAATTTTTGATCATCACAACCACATTGCCGCTTAGCTGTTTACTGCCCTTGCGCTCTTCATAGCTGAGCAATACTTCCAGCTCCGGATTCGAAGCGCCATTTTTGAATTCACGGTAAAAACCATTTGGTCCATGTACTCTTAGATGAACAGCACCAGATGTAGATTTCCATTCATCTTTTAATTGATCACCTGCTTTCACTACATAATTCCGGGGCGGCGCATCTGTTGTTGCATCATAAACTATAAAAGGCGCGCCACTTGTTTTATTACCAAATTGATCCTTCCTGTTTTCAAATGTTAGCACTAATTGTCCGTTCCCCAAGTTTCCATTTACATAAAGCTGATAGGGGATGGGGGTAGCTGGTCGGGTTCCTTTTTCCTGCACCGGTACATGCGGACTAGCCATTGGGTCAGCATTCAGTGCCGCCAGTTCTGCAGCAGATAGTTTATGAAAACCTTTCGGCATTTCTTTAAACTGAGCTTTATGAATAGTTTCCAGGTAGCTGATCCGGTCCACAGATTCCGGCGCTTTTAATGTTTCCCCATTATACGGACGGAATACCGAAGTAAGGTCGCCACATACGGTCCGGCGGAATGCAGTTACCTCTTCTGAATAGATTTTCTTTCCAGTTTTATGTGAAAGGAAGTGTTCCAGGAATTGAATAGGAGAAGTGAGATCACACACTTCAGAATTCACCCATCCGCCTCTTGACCAGGGCGAAGCTATTACCAATGGAACCCTGAAGCCAAGACCAATTGGCCCTTCCAGGTGTTTGGCTTTGGATGGATCTTTCATCCAGGCCTGTGATTTGTGAACATATTCTTCTTCACAGTTAATGCCCTCAGATGCCTTACCGCTATTGGGCTGATAGGGATTCGGTGGTACAAAAGGAGGAACGTGATCATAGTACCCGTCATTTTCATCATAGTTTAAAATGAAAATGGTTTTCTTCCAAACTTCCGGATTCTGGGTTAGAATATCCATTACTTCACTCAGGTACCAGGCACCATACCAGGGGGAACCTGGGTGATCAGAAAAGTTAGAGGGTGCTACTACCCAGGAAACGGTTGGAAGATTTCCCGTTTTCACATCTTCCCTGAACTGATACAGGATATCTCCCTTGGGTATTTTCATGGATCTGCTAGTGCCATTATCATCATAGGTTACAGTTTCCAGGCTCCTGTAATCAGGGTCCTTACGGTTATCACTAAACGCTTTTTCGTGCAGGTTTTTTTCCCGCTGACTCAGCCGGTCGTAATTTTCCTGTGTATATTCTTTGACAGCATTTTGTGCATACGCATAACCTTTTTCCAGTCCTTCCAATTGTCTTTTTAATCGAGGCAGGCCAGGATCAGTTGCCGGAGTTGCTGCGATCTTATCCTGCATTTCTTTTATTTTCCCAGGCAGTAGCTGAACCGCCTTCGGGAGAAATTGTCGGTGTCCATGGGCGAAACGAATCTGATACTGTTTGAACCACTCAATTGGATTGTCGGTAAAATTAGCGAGCCAGTCTTCTTCCTCTCCCTCAAAACCGGATTCAAGGCTCACTTCATTCTGATAGATTTTCCAGGATACACCGTTATCCTCCAGGTATTCCGGAAAGGTTTTCCAGGATGCTTCTTTGCCGTAATCCACATCTGAATTGTAAACATTGGCAATAACATTCGGATCATGTTTTTCGCGGATGGTTCCAGTCCAGAAATGCAGCCGGTTGGGAGTGGTGCCTGTCAGGGAAGAGCAGAAATGCTGATCGCAAACCGTAAATGCATCTGCCAATGCATAGTAGAACGGGATATCACGGCGGTCAAAATAGCCCATGGTCAGGGGCATCCCCTGGCATTCCTTTCTGCCTGGTTTTTTGGCTTCCAGCCAATTGTCGTGATGCCCTTCATTTCGGGCTTCTGTCATATCGTTCCATCCATGGGGAAGGGAGCCCAGCCAGGTGATTTTGCTGTCTTTCAGGTCGTGCCGGAAGGGCGTGTAGGTATCTCCGCTGGCATCTGTTTGAGCCCATACTTTATTTTTATTGCGCAGCGTGATCGCCCTGGGATCATTAAATCCTCTCACACCCTGAAGGGTTCCATAACAATGATCAAAAGAACGGTTTTCCTGCATCAGAAAAACGATGTGCTCTGCATCCAGGTAGGTTGATCCCGGAGCCGGATTAATGGCGAAGGCTTTCTGGATGGAAGCAGGAAGGCTGTTTGCAATGCCTGCAGTACCTGTAAGCAATGCAGCTTTACGGAGGAATTCACGACGATTATCCATATTGGTTGCGATGGGTTGATGATAAAAACTACTTAAATCTAGTAATAAATACTAAAAATATGTTTAGTAATACTAAATTAATAGAAGGCTAATAATTTATTAACCTCAGCTTTGAGTTCTTACCTTAGGATAATTTCTTGAAAGACTGTGGTATTATATATTTATATAGTGAGATATATCATTATTCTACTGGTTTGGATTCTTCATTTTCAACCCATCGTAGCCTCCGCTCAGGTTGTTTCAAAGGCAATCGAAAATCGCCTGATGGAAATACTTACAGCCGAAAAAATAAGCGGAGCTGTCATTTCTGTTCTTAATGCCGATTCGGTACAGGTATTGGGAATGGGAGTTAAAAATATGCACACAGGGGAGAAAATGACTGGACAGGAAAAAGTACATGTCGGTTCTATTACGAAAACTATACTAGCCCTGGGTGTTTTGCGGATGGCAACTGAAAATAAACTGAAGCTGGATGATCCGGTGCATCAGTATCTTCCTGGATTGCCTTTTGATAATCCCTGGGAAAAGGAGCAACCCATAACCATCCGCCATTTATTGGATCATACTTCCGGGTTAAGTGATTTAAGGCTCTGGCATTTTTTTAGTACCGGATCTAATCCTGATACGCCATTGGAATCTTTTTATCAAAGTAATCCTGCGGTGTTAAAAATTTATTCCAAACCAGGTAGTGTATTCTCCTATTCTAATATGGGTTATACATTACTTGGAATGGTTATCGAAGCGATTGCCAAAGAAAGATACGAGCGCTATTTAGACAGTGTGCTGCTGAAACCATTGGGCATGCAGCAGAGCAGTTTTCAATTTTATTCACAAACAGGTGTTGAAGCAGTTTCGGATCTGGCTATGGGACATTTTGATAATGGCGAAATGGCACCCGCGATGCCAATCTTTCTTCGTCCGGCTGGCCAATTTACCACGACCGGTGAAGACATGGTATGCATTATGAAATTACTGCTAAACAGAGGGGTTGTTAATGGCGAGCAATTTATACGAAAGGATCTGATAGACCAGATTGGCAAACAGACACAAACCATCGCGGCAGTAAATGGATTACCAAATGGGTATGCTTTGGGTGCAGTTTCAAGAGACCGGCACGGTGTAGTTGGCATCGCACATTCCGGAAACATTATTGGCTATAAGGCTATGTTGTATGTTTTTCCAAACCGGGGTAAAGGTTTTTTTATCGCATGTAATATGGATAGTGAGTCGGCAGACTATGAACGATTGAATAGAATGCTGATTGCAGGATTGAGCATGGATTCCGAGATCCTCCCAACCATGGCATCTATCCACCCCAGAAAAGCCAGTAAAAAATGGGTCGGTTATTATGCTCCACTCATCCCTAAAGTTGAACCCTTTCAGCTTTTGGAACGAATCAGTTCCTTTACCAATGTGTCAATGGATAACGGTACTCTTTCTCTTCAACCTTTCCAGAAAAAATCAGTACAACTTTTGACCAATGACAATCGCCTTTTTATTGCGGATGGTAAAGTTGGCTATTCACACTTGTTTTATGAAAATGAGGCAGGGGAAAAATTTCTGACCACCGGTACGCAGACATTAAAAAAACTAAATGGAATACAGCTCATTCTTCCAATGATCAGTATAAGTATGGGAGTGATTAGTTTAGTGCTTCTGCTTTTACTCGGAACCATACAGTTAATTAAAAGTCCGGCTACAGTTCAACAGCAAGCCTATTCGTATGCGTATTATGCTGCATGGCTGCTTGTTATTGGCGGAATACTGGCTGCAAGTAAAGGAATCATCTATGTGGGTGACAAGAATATGGTCACTATGCTTCTATATGCAGCCAGTGTAGCGTTGCCGGTTTCCTGTGCACTCTCCATCTTCCGGTATTGCAGGCAGCCTGGTAATCCGTTTAAAAAGGTTGATTTTTGGGTGCTTGTTTTTCTTTCACAGTGCTGCTTACTGCTGGGCATGAATGGTATGCTTCCTTTCGCTACCTGGAGTTGAAGAAATGGTTTTTTTAACAGGAATCAGGAAAGAAGCTCCGGGCATGGCCCCCCGGCAGGTTTTGATTTATCTTCTGGCAAGGGAATAAATTCATGGTTGTCGTTGGGTGGCAGGATGATCCGGCCCTGTTTCCAGTCTTCTTTTGCCTGTTCAATCCGCTCTTTGCGGGAGGATACAAAATTCCACCAGATAAACCGGTCGCCCAATGGTTCTCCCCCCAGCAACATCAGGGTGCAGTGTTCTTTTGCCAGCAGTACCGGATCCGATTTTTTGGTAAACACCAACAACTGCCCCTCGCGATACAACTGTCCGCCTGTTTCCAGTGTGCCACGAACTACATACACACCCCGTTCACTGTGTTCCTGCGGCAGGGCAAAACGGGTTCCGGCTTCCAGCACTACATGCAGGTAAAAGAGGGGCGATAAGGTTTTCACCTCATTGCGTAATCCATAGGCATTTCCCGCGATCAATCGCATCCAGATACCGGTATCTGTAAATACCGGGAGTTGCTCCGGTTTGAAATTTTCAAAAGCTGGGTCTGCTTCTTCCTCTTTTTCTGGTAATGCTACCCAGGTCTGGATTAGTTCTAACTGGCCTTGTTGTAAAACGGCTGGGTCCTCAAAGCGTTCCGAATGTGCAATACCCCGGCCGGCAGTCATCCAGTTGACTTCACCAGGAATGATCACCTGTTCAACACCCAGACTGTCGCGATGCGTCACTTTTCCCCCCAGCAAATAACTCACTGTAGACAATCCGATATGCGGATGTGGCAATACATCCATTTTAGATATGGGAGAGGGCGCGGAGGTAACCGGACCAGCATGATCCATGAAAATAAAGGGTCCTACCATTCTGCGTTGGCGAAAGGGCAGAATGCGTTTTACATTGATGTGTTCACTGATCGCAGCCTGCCTTGAATCGATTACAATATCCAGCATAATTTTACAATTAACCTCAAAATAAGAAGTATAGGTTTATTTTGTGTTACCAGGCATGGATAATATACCCGTTATTGGATTGGATGCATTCCCCGAAGAGCATTCTCTTAGCCGGGAACTTCAGTATCACGAAATTCTCGGGGAAAGAAGTATTGATAGTCCCCATAAACATGATTTCTATGTCTTGTTGTTATTTGAAACTGGAAAAGGGTATCATCGCATAGACGGGATGAAGTATAAAATCGGAAAAAACCAGTTGCATATTCTGTATCCCGGTCAGGTGCATGATTGGAAATTTGATAAAACTACCCGTGCCGTTCAGTTAATGATCAGCAAGGAAATGTTTTCAACCATTCAACAATCAATAGAGATTGGCTGGTATTTGTTCCAGGAGAAACCTGTTCTAACCATACCACAAAAGGAGTTTACAAGTTTACGGTATGAATTTCTTCAATTAGGGAATGAACTGTCGCAACCAACATTGAGCTGGAAAGTTATACAAGCAAGATCCATTATACTCCTTCAATTAATCTTCAGGCTCTTGGAAAACAGAGAGTGGAAGACCCTTTCGACAACAAATAGAGTGCTTGTTTCTGAATACCTGAAACTTATTGAACGGTACTATTTGCAGGAAAAATCAGTTGAATTCTATGCAAGGAAATTACATGTTACCGCCAATTATCTAAATATTGTCTGCAAGCGCAACTTAACTAAAAACGCCAAGGAGTTGCTGCAAAACAGAATAATAATGGAAGCAAAAAGGCGGTTGTTGATTAGTGAGCAGTCCATTAAGGAAATAGCCTATGCGCTGGGTTTTGATGACCCTGCTTATTTCTCCAATGTATTCAAGTTAAAAGCTGGGCTAAGCCCGGCAGCTTTCCGGAAAAAGTAATAAAAATTACAAGTTTTGTTCGAAAGCCTGCAATATTGAAAGGGCGATTCTATGGTAGTTTTGTATCAAATTCTGATATGGGCATGCAACAGGTTAGTAGAAAAACATTTATAAAAAATGCATCCGGACTGATCGCTGGTTTAGCCATTCCCGGTTCGGAGCAGTTGCCGGGTTTAAGTAGTAATGAACTGAGTGACGAAGTATCATCAAGTTTCGTGTTGAAGAATGTTCGTTTGGAAACTGGTTATATCCTTGAGCAAGGAGCTGTGACCGGAACCAGCACTGATTTATTCTCTGTAGAAATTGAACAGGGTAAAATTAAACGTATCACTAAAAACCAGGTTGGATCAAAATCGCTTGATGCAAAAGGTTTGTTGATGCTTCCTTCTTTTAAGGACATGCATATTCATCTGGATAAAACTTTTTATGGTGGTCCCTGGCAGCCAAGAGTGATTAAAAACCGGACGGTAAAGGATATGATTGCAATGGAAGAGAAGATACTTCCTGAAATGCTCAAGACCTCTACCTATAAGGCTGAAAAGATGATTGAATTGTTGCAATCAAAAGGTACGGCCTTTGCAAGAAGTCATGTCAACATTGAACCAACCTCACAATTGCAATCGCTTCGAAATCTGCAAACTGCATTGGAGAATAAGAAACTGGGATTTGGTGCAGAGCTGGTAGCATTTCCACAACACGGACTTTATTACCGTGATTCCACTTCGCTGATGAAAGAAGCGGCGCAGGCTGGAATCGATTTTATAGGTGGATTGGATCCTGCATCCATTGATGGAAATATTAATCGCACCATGGATTTTACTGTGCAACTGGCATTAGATTATAAGAAGGGAATCGATATTCATTTGCATGAGGGTGGTGCAGATGGCTTACAGGTGGTGAATTACCTGATTGATCGGGTGAATGAAAATCCTGTTTTAAAAAACCGGACCTGGTTAAGTCATGCTTTTGTGTTGGCATCGCTGGAAAGCAGCCAACAGGAAGCAATAGCCGAAAAGCTGGCGGCAGCGGGAATTGGCATCGCCTCCAGCATACCCATGGGGCGTTTGCAGATGCCTATTCCCACCTTATTAAAACACGGCGTTCAGGTAGTAACCGGAAATGATAGCATCGTTGATCACTGGAATAGTTTTGGCACCGGCAGTGTATTACAAAAAGCCAATCTGGCAGCGCAATTATATGGAATGGTAACCGAGCTGGAGCTTTCCCAATCGTTGGGACTGGCAACAGCAGGAATTACACCCCTCAACCGAAAAGGTGAGCAGCAATGGCCCAAAGCCGGATTGGAAGCAAGCTTTGTTTTAGTAGATGCGAGTTGCTCTGCAGAAGCGGTGGCAAGGGTAAGTACCGTAAATGCATTGTTTCATAAAGGGAATAAAGTATTCAATTAATACAGACACATGAAAGCGCTATTCATTTGTTTTATTTCTTTCTTTTTATCAACCACTCATTCAGCATTTGATCAAATGGATAAAATCAACAAGTCCTTATTACAGGCAGTACGTGACAGGAATATGGAGAAAGCATCCGAGCTGTTGAAATTGGGGGCCAATGTCAATTATCAAAATGAGCAATTGGACAGTCCCTTTTTATTGGCAGGCGCCCTGGGTTATACAGAATTGGTGAAACTATTTCTGGACAATGGGGCCCGCTTTGATGTATTTAACCGGTATAATGGAACTGCGTTGATACCTGCCTGTGAGCGTGGGCATATTGAAACGGTAAGGTTGTTGGCGAATACTAAGGGCTTTCCAATCAATCATGGTAACCGCCTTGGATGGACAGCACTGCTGGAAGCGGTACTGCTTGGAGATGGAAGTTCAAAATATGCCACCATAGTAGAAATCCTGGTAGCTGCAGGTTGCGATCGGTCCATACCCGATAAAAATGGTATTACTGCTTTGGAGCACGCCCGGAAGGCAGGCTATAAGGAAATCGTGCGAATCCTGGAAAGGTAGACTTGAAAGCAATAGTTCAATCAGCTTTCGCAGCTATTGTTATATTCTTTGGTATCTCCAGACCATTTTCTTTGGCGGCTTTAACCTGTTGAAAGTAGAGCTTTACCAGGCCGGTATATAATTTGTTACGCGTAACGTTCAGGAACAATTGGGCGGCATCTCTTCTTGCAGGATCATTAATGATCGACTTGGCTAAATTATTGGCGATTGCCATCAGTTGGTTGTTCTGCACTTGTTTCTCTGTTCGCTTTTTGCGCTTATCCCTTTTGGGGAGTCTGCAGATTACTGATTTGTCGCCATATCTCTTCAATACAAACTGGTTACCCAATTTACCGCTATAGTCTTTCAGGATGGAGGTTGTACTACTTGCCATAGGTTTGAATGTCTGATTTGTCCAATTAATATATGTAATAATATCTAAATCACATATAGTTTATACTTAATTTAATTAGATTTTAATAGGTATTCATTGGTTTTAGATCCAATAATAACCCTATGAAAACCCTAGGAAAACCCTACCAAAACCCTATAAAGAATGAAATAGTAGGTTTACTTTAATTCCTTAAATTGTAAGCCTAACAATAACACTTAACCGAACATGAGATTTCTACAACAAACCCTGGTAGCGGGTTGTTTTCTGGTTAGTACCACCGTATGGTCACAAAAAAATGACTCCCTCGTAGTAGCAGCCATTGTAAAAGAAGCTACTGTACAATCACAATTGGAAGTATTGGCGCATCAGTTGACGGATGGTATCGGACCTCGACTTGTGGGTACTCCACAAATGAAAAATGCGGCAGACTGGGCCATTGCCAAATACAAGGAATGGGGCATCGATGCAAGAGTGGAAAACTGGGGTGAATGGAGAGGCTGGGAGAGAGGTATCACCCATATCGATATGGTATCTCCCAGAGTAAAATCGCTGGAAGGAATGCAACTGGCCTGGAGCCCAAGCACCAAAGGAAAAACAGTTTCCGGCGAAACCATCATCCTTGCGGATGTTGCAGATTCAATTGCTTTTCAAAATTGGTTGCCCAATGTAAAAGGCAAGTTTGTCCTGATTTCCATGAACCAGCCTACCGGTCGCCCTGATTACAACTGGCAGGAATGGGCTACTCCTGATTCCTTTGAAAAGATGAAAAAGGATCGGGAAGCGCAAACCGCTGCCTGGAGAAAACGCATCAGCAAAACCGGATTAAATAACAAAGACCTTGCATTGGCTATTGAGAAAGCGGGTGCAGCCGGTATTATTATAAGCAACTGGTCTTCTGGTTTCGGAGTAAATAAAATCTTTGGTGCTAACACCACCAAGATCCCGACCATTGATGTGGCATTGGAAGATTATGGCATGTTGTATCGCCTGACAGAATCCGGTGTTAAACCTGTTTTGAATGTTCGTGCTGATTCCAAAGAATTGGGAACCGTACCTACTTTTAATACCCTTGCTGAAATCAAAGGAACAGAAAAGCCCAATGAATATGTAATGCTCTCCGCCCATTTTGATTCCTGGGATGGTGGTACGGGTGCTACGGATAATGCAACCGGCACCATTGTAATGATGGAAGCGATGCGCATTTTGAAAAAAGTCTATCCCAATCCAAAACGCACCATCCTGGTCGGACATTGGGGCAGTGAGGAGCAGGGACTGAATGGGTCCCGTGCTTTCGTGGAAGATCATCCGGAGATTGTTGCTAATCTGCAGGCATTGTTCAACCAGGACAATGGTACCGGTCGGGTGGCCAATATTTCCGGACAAGGATTTTTACATGCCTATGATTATCTGGGCCGGTGGTTGTCCAAAGTGCCGGAAGATATTCGTAATGAAATCGAAACCCGTTTTCCAGGATCTCCCGGTGGTGGCGGATCGGATTATGCTTCTTTTGTAGCAGTTGGTGCACCTGGATTTTCTCTGAGTTCCAAGAGCTGGTCCTATGGTTCCTATACCTGGCATACCAATCGGGATACCTACGATAAGATTGTATTTGATGATGTGCGTAAGAATGCGATTCTGACGGCTATCCTGGTGTACATGGCTTGCGAAGAGCCTCAAAAAACATCCAGAGAAAAAGCAGTATTGCCGATCAATCCAAGAACAGGTAAGCAGGGAGAATGGCCCGCGCAGCGAAAAGCCAATAGAAGTGGGAAGTAAGAATTATGAATTATGAATTATGAAGTAGGAGCCATGTATAAATTATTAATAAGATCCCTGTTCCTGTTGCTGCTGCCTGCTATGGCTGTTGCGCAAATCGAAAAAGCAGAACTGGCCATCCAGCACCTTATTGATTCCGGAAAGGCAGTAGGCATAGCTGTTGCTGTAGTAAAAGACAATAAGCTCGTTTACAGCCAGAATTTTGGATATAAGGAGCTCGAATCCAGAACACCATTAAGCAATACGGATATTTTCCGTATTGCTTCTATTTCCAAATCCTTTTCTGCTACTGCCATTCTGCAATTGGTGAAAGCTCGTAAACTCAAATTAACTGATGATGTGAGTGAGCTGATTGGCTTTAAAGTACGCAATCCCCGGTTTCCGGATAGAGTGATAACATTGGAACACTTACTTTCTCATCGTTCCAGTATCAACGACCGGAAGGGTTATTTTACCCTGGATGCCATCAACCCGGCAAAAAATCCGAATGCAGATAGCTGTTATAATGCCTATGCGCCTGGCGAAGGATACCAGTATTGCAATCTGAATTTTAATATGATTGGTACCATCATAGAAAAGTACAGCGGCGAACGATTTGATCAGTATATAAAGCATCATATCCTGGATCCGCTGGGACTATATGGGGGATATTGCATTGATTCACTTGATGCGCGACGCTTTGCCACCCTTTATGAATATGTAAATGATTCGATCGGATTCCGTGCTTCTCCAGGAGCGTATGCGCCTCGCAGTGAGGAGATCCGGAATTATACCATGGGTTATAGCACACCTATTTTTTCTCCTACAGGTGGCATGAAGATTTCTTCCATTGACCTTGCCCGTTATATGATGATGCACATGAATTATGGAAAAAGTAACGGTAAAAGAATCATACCAAAAAAATTGAGCCAGCGGATGCAAACCCCTTTGTCAACCCAGGAAAACTATGGACTGGCATTGGAAAAAACAACCCGGTTAATAGCAGGTAAGGAATTAGTCGGACATACAGGTGTTGCTTATGGATTGTTCAGTGCGATGTATTTTGATCCAACCAAAAAATGGGGAATTGTAGTAATCAGCAATGGCTGTACCCCCCGGTATGCCGAGGGGTACAATGCTGTTATTAGAACTGTAGTGGAGAACTTGTATGCAGGACTAATTAAAGCTGATTAATTAATCGCATACCGCAGCGTTACTCCATAAGTTCGCTGGTCTCCCAGCACTGCTGCATAGTGCCCTGCATTACCCGCAGCAGGCAGCAATTGCTCAAAGTAATTTTTGTTCAGCAGGTTTCTGCCCCAGAGGAAAATACTGATCCCTTCTCTTGAACGATAACCCACTCTTCCATTAAAAAGCGCATAACCGGGAACGTTTAGATATTTTGAAGGGGATGGACTTGAAGAGAAACCAGTCCGGAAATAATTGTCGATCGCCAGGAAATAACGGCCTTCTTTATTGAATGCTTTCTTAAGAGCGGATTGTATTTCACCGCCGATAGATCCTGCCCATTTGGAGATACCCGGGAGATCACCCTTAGAAATATTCTTAAAAGAAGTCGAAGCGCCGGTTTCTTCCAGCGGAACAGGTGCATTGGTAAAGGAGAGGTATTTGCCTTCCGTAAACGCGAGATTGGCGTACAAGGTCAGATGGTCATTGATCTTGTAGTTCGCATCCGATTCAATTCCCCACACTCTTACTTTTTCCGCATTGGCAAGATAACCCCGATTAACACCCACTTCGGCTGTTTGTACCTGAGTCTGATAGTCCTTAATATCCGTCTGGTGCGCTACAATATTGAAAATAAAATTCCTTGCGGGAGAGGTTTTCAAACCAACTTCATAATGGGTTACATTTTCCGGTTTGATTCTTGCGAGTTCAATAAGCACTTCTCCATTGGCGGTTGGCAATCCCCCCAGGTTAATACCAACCGGTTTATAACTCAACGAATAAGTGGCAAATGCATTGATATCACTTCTTACCTTATACGATACCGTTAGTTGTCCGGATATATTGCTTTCATCCACAACGGCGGTGAATGCCTGATCGGTATACACGGCTCTTTTTAATGCCAGCAGCGCAGGGTCCTCTGTCTGGAGGCCACCATAGGTTTGCCTGTCAAAGTCCACTTTTTTACGGTCATAATTATATCGAATGCCAGGTAATACATGCAGCTTTTCCGTTATCGCCCAATCTAACTGGCCAAATGCTGCAGCACCAAAGGTTTCCAGCCTTGAACGGGTCCGGATGCCATAGCCTTCAAAGAGTCCGGGTGTACGCCATAAATCGCTTCTACTGCTTTGGGAAAAACGCCACTGCGCAGCTCCAGATTCTTCAATATGGAAAGGGTCTGTTTTTAAATCCTGTCCGATCAGGAAGATTCCCGCCACACCACTCAACCTGGAGGAAAAATCCCCCGCATAGCGGATTTCCTGTGTCCACTGCTGGTGTTTGGAAGTAGCCTGGGAAAGTGTCAAAACTGGCAGCCCGGTGAAATCACGGTCATTACTGGGATCCCAGTTCCAGTAGCGCCAGGCGGTAGTGGAGGTTAAGGTGCCGCCTCCGATTTTGGCATCCACATTTACAGAAAGTCCACCCAATTGGTTGCCGGATCTCCAGGTGGTATTATGATCTACGATCCGGTCAAAGGGATTACGGGAAGGAAGTTGATATCCGAGGTCGGCAATGATACTATCGAACTGACGATAACCGGCACGCTGTGTTTGAACCACACCGGCTACTACCTGAGCATATCCTTCTGGTTTTTGATCTGTTACATCACCGATAAAAGTGATTTTCACTTTGTCAGATGGCGTGTACAACAATTGGCCGCGTACACCAATGTTGTTCAGGTCGTTTACTGGCTTTCCGGTTGAAACATTTTCAATTAATCCATTACGTTGCGTTCCTGAGAAGGAAATGCGCCCTGCTAATTTTTTGGTAATGCCTCCTGTAACGGATGCTTTTGCCTGAACAAAACCATAGTTTCCGTAACTCACTTCAAAGCTTGCTCCAGGTTTGAATTTTGGTGCTTTGGTAGTAATATTAAAGGCACCGGCGGTTGTGTTTTTTCCGAACAAGGTGCCTTGCGGACCTCTTAACACTTCTATTTGTTCGATATCGATAAAGTCCAGCGTGGTGGCGGCAGGCCTTGCATAATAAACACCATCTACATAAAAGCCTACACCTGGATCAATGCCATCATTGGTTAATCCAAACGTAGATCCGATACCCCTGATGTTTAATGTGGTGTTACGCGGATTGGAAGAATACAATTGTACCGTTGGTACCAGTTCTTTTAATCGGTTTACGTTAAAGGCGCCGGCATCTTCTACCTGTGCGCCACCCAATACCGAAATAGGGATGGGTACTTCCTGAGCTGATTCTACCCGACGGCGGGAGGTAATAACTACATCCGAAAGTTGTGAATTCTCCAGTAGGATGATGGTGATGGAGGAATCTTTCAACTGGCTTAACGGCAGTTCTGCAGGTGCATATCCGGCAGAACTAATTTGAAGTGTAAAAGGAAGGGAGGGTAATCCTGTTAAGGTAAATTGTCCCTTTGCATCGGCCACGGTTGATCGGGAGGTGTTTTTGATTTTGATGGTGGCCGCTTCTACTGGCTGGCCTTTTTCGTCTTTAATTGTTCCCGTAAGCCGGCTCTGGGCTGTGACTACAATGCCCGAAATGATAAATAACAGTGTGAATAAAATCTTGTTCATGGTTTCTGGTCTGGTTAAATAATGACAATAATTGGCAACTCCTAGTAATGTATAATTCATACATTACTAAGCTTGAATAGCAAATCGACTCAAAATAAGTGGTAATAGTCTATTAATACTGTAGAGAATGTAAAACTAGTAATTATTTTAATCCTACCAAATAAGTAGACTATTATTTTTAATTTTTTTCGATAATTGAACAGGAGCGTGGTTAAGGCTTATCTTTCTGGATATGAAGCAGGAATCTTCTTGGTTTTTATTTGAAGGCATGGAAAGGATTGATTCTCCGGCCCTGGTTGTTTACCCCGACCGGGTGAAACAGAATATTGCTACAGCTATCCGGATGGTGGGAGATGTCAAACGGTTACGACCTCATGCAAAAACTCATAAGTCGCCGGATCTGACATATCTGCTAATACAAGCAGGTATTCAGCAATTCAAATGTTCTACCATCGCGGAGGCAGAAATGCTGGCTATGCAGGGAGCGCCGGATGTATTATTGGCATACCAGCCGGTCGGACCTAAAATCGATCGCTTCCTGCAACTCATGCAGCTATATCCAAACACCATGTTTTCCTGCCTGGTTGATAATGGAACAAGCGCGGGGGCGCTTCTGGAAAAAGCTACAGCTCTTCGGTTGTCCATTTCCGTGTACCTTGATCTGGATGTGGGGATGCACCGCACTGGAATGAAGCCGGATGATACTGCTGTGGATTTATTCCTTTCTCTTTTCCAACGGGAAGGGATAACCGTAAAAGGATTACATGCCTACGACGGGCATATTACCGATCCAGACCCCCTGGTAAGAAAGCAACGGGTGGAAGCTGCTTTTGCACCCGTATGGAAAATGAAATCCATTTTACATAAACACACTAACTCGGCGGTTGAAATCATTGCGGGGGGTATGCCCAGCTTTCCAATCCTTGCGAGCTATCCCGACCTGGTTTGCAGTCCGGGTACCTTTGTTTACTGGGATCAATCCTATTCCGAAAAATTATCTGACACCCCTTTTATCCCTGCAGCGGTTGTGTTAAGCAGGGTGGTCTCCAAGCCTGATAGCAATCGCCTTACCACTGATCTTGGGCATAAATCCATTGCGTCTGAAAACAGCCTGGATAAACGAGTGAATTGGTTGAATGCAACCGGACTCACACCAGTTGGTCATAGTGAAGAACATTTTTTCTTTACTACGACAGAAACAGATGCGTTTCAAATTGGAGATCTATTAGTTGGTTTGCCCTGGCATATTTGTCCCACCGTAGCACTGTATGAAAAAGTGTTCACCGTGGAAGATGGTAAAATTTCCGGCGAGTGGAAAACTATAGCCAGGGATCGTACGCTTAGTTTGTAATGCGGAAATTCTCCAAAATGCGGAATTTTTTCTCCACTATGCGTAAAACAGCCCCGTTTGTATAGACAGAATTCGGAAGCTCCATATGAATTGGTTAAATTAGGAGCCTAACGATTTGTAGTATGGGCTTCCGGTTTTTTCAGCAAAAATCAACCTGGATAGTAGCAGGGTTGATTATCTCAATTGCACTGTTCAGCAGATGCGGTTCCGATGCCACTGCCGGTATTCCGGATACTGTTGATTTCAATTACCATGTACGGCCCATCCTCGTTCAAAAATGTTACCTATGTCATGGTCCGGATGAGAGCAGCCGGAAAGCCAACCTTCGGCTCGATACCTATGAAGGAGCTACGGCTTTATTAAAAAATGGCGGTCGTGCAATAGACCCGGGTCATGCTGCCAATAGTATGGTGGTGGAACGCATTTATCACAAAGACCCGGACCAGATAATGCCAACTCCCGAATCCAACCTGAAACTTACTCAACAGGAAATGGCGATCCTGGAGAAGTGGATCGACCAGGGCGCGAAGTATGATCCCCACTGGGCCTTTATTCCCCCCGACAGTTCTTTGCTTGAAAAAAAGTATAAAAAAAATGCAGTTGATTTTTTCATTCAACAAGAACTGGACGAACGTGGAATCAAATCTGCTCCGCGCGCCAGTCCCGAATCACTCCTGCGAAGAGTTTCCTTTCTGTTAACCGGATTACCACCAACAGAAAAAGAACGGCAGCTCTTTTTGAAAGAAACTAACGAAGATGCGTATGTGAAAATGGTGGATTATTATTTGCAGTCCCCCCGTTTCGGAGAAAGATGGGCTCGCCATTGGATGGATATTGCCCGTTATGCGGAAACACGCGGACATGAATTTGATTATCCGATACAGGAGGCCTGGCGCTATCGCGATTACCTTATCCGGGCATTTAATGCAGATATTCCCTATGATCAACTGGTTCGGGAGCAACTGGCAGGGGACTTACTGCCAACACCAAGAGTTGGTCCGGGTAATGAAAACGAATCCATCCTCGGAACTACTTTTCTAACAATGGCGGAAGGCTCCCACAGTCCGGTTGATATCCGAAAAGATGAAGCAGATCGAATCGATAACATGATTGATGTAACCGGCAAGGCTTTCCTGGGACTCACGATCAGTTGTGCGCGCTGTCATGATCATAAGTTTGATCCGATTTCAGCAAAAGATTATTATTCCTTTTATGGTGTGATGGAAGGCACCCGGTTTAGTCCCCAGCCGGTTAACCAGGCATCAAAATTAGAAACCCTCGAGTCCCTGCAAAAAATCCAGGAACAGGTAAGGCAATGGGCGCATCAACAGTTGCAGGAATCAGGTACTGCTAACCTGCTGCTGCAAACGAATAACCAGCAAGCTGCAGCATCCGCTGATTCCGGATACCAGGTGTTGGGTAATTTTATTGGATCCGACCTGGATGGCTGGAAATCGGATGGTTTGGCATTTGGTACCAAAACCACACTGGGTGACCCTGTCTTTAATGAGCAATACCAGTTTATCGGTCTCAGGGAAGGTATGGCCAGCAGCAGGAAAATGGCGCTTGGTATCTATGGGGCGCTTCGTTCGCCAGACTTTACCATATCAACCAATTATATTGGTGTGGAAGCAGCAGGAAGAGAGTCCGTGATCCGGATTGTGATTGATAATTTCCAATTGATTCGCTGGCCGATTTATGGAAATATTGAACAACGGGTAAGCGATACCAAATGGAAGCAATATGTATTTGATGTGGGGCTGTGGAAAGGTCATAAGGCGTATATTGAACTGTTGCCGGGAGTTTATGAAAATCATGTTTTCGTCCAGCGTCCTGATTCGTATGTAGATGCCCGTTATGCGATCGCGTACAATAAAAAATGGGTGGAGCCTATCAATAAGGGACTGGCACTTGCTGCATTGAATCGTCAGCTCAAAAAGTTAAAAGTTGATCTTTCCATACAATCGTTGCTGGAGCAGGAATCCCGGTTACGGCTTGCTCTGCGCGATTCTCTGAGGTTCTTTTATGGTGTAACGGATGGATTTGGTAAAAACAGTCCGGTTTTCATACGAGGCAATTACCAGGAGTTGTCAGCAGAAAAAGTACCGCGCACCTTTCTAACGGCACTGGGTACGCGAGGCAACAACCTGGATGTGGCGGGCAGCGGGCGACTTCAACTGGCAGAAGTCATGCTGGAGCAAAACAATCCCCTTACTACCCGCGTACTGGTAAACAGGATCTGGCATCATCTCTTTGGAAAAGGAATTGTGGAAACCGTTGATAATTTCGGATTGCAGGGCAAACTTCCATCACATCCTGAATTATTGGATTATTTGAGTCTTTCCTTTAAAGAGCATAATTATTCCATTAAACAACTGATCCGGACTATCGTATTATCGGAAACCTTTCAGCGTTCAACCATACCTGTGACTAGCAGCAAGGAAAAAGATCCGGCAAATACCTGGTTGTCTCATTTCCCGCTGCGGCGCCTGGAAGCAGAAGCTATCCGCGATGCGATGCTGGCAGTTTCCGGCAGATTGGATACTGCCATGTATGGTCCACCTGTTCCGCAGCATATCACTTCTTTTATGAATGGAAGGGGTAAACCGGCTCAATCTGGACCATTGGATGGTGCTGGCAGAAGAACTGTTTACCTGGAAGTTCGCCGAAATTTTTTGGATCCCATGCTGACCAGTTTTGATCGGCCCATTCCTTTCACCAGTTTTGGTAAACGAGAAGTGACCAATGTGCCGGCCCAATCACTCATCCTGTTGAATGATCCTTTTGTTATGCAGGAAGCGGCTCGTTTGGCTGAACGAATGGAGAAAAAAGGATTAAAGAAACAGGAGGAAAAAATTCAATGGCTCTATATGAATTGTTTTGGCAGGGCTGCAACAGAAGATGAAATCAGGGAAGCGAATCAGCTACTGACCAGGCTATCGGATAAGAACAGCCGAACAGTGTGGAAAGATTTTGTGCATACCATTTTTAACCTGAAGGAATTCATTTATCTCAATTGATATGAATCAGTTTCAACGACCGCTTAGTCGCCGGGAAATGTTAGGCATCTGCAAATGCGGATTTGGATCCCTTGCCATGCTGGGTATGTTTGGCAGCCTGCTGCCATCCTGTTCCGGAGTGGAGGCAGGAAAAAACCAGCTATTGGATCATTTGGGTGCCGGACCCATTCCTCCGGGTTTTGTGCCCAGGGCTAAGAATATTATTTTCCTTTATATGGATGGTGGTATTTCCCAGGTGGATTCATTTGATCCGAAACCCCGGCTGGCAAAGGAAAATGGAGAAGACCCTGCCAAGAAATTTAAAATGGATGCCACGCAGTTTGGAGATGTGGGCAAGATTCTGAAAAGTCCCTGGCAGTTCAATCGGTATGGAGAATCCGGTATGGAAATCAGTGAACTGTTTCCGCATATCGGAACTTGTGCCGATGAATTAGCTTTGATTCGTTCCATGGTTTCCAATTTTCCGGAGCATACCAATGCGAATTATTTTTTGCATACGGGAAGTGGTTTGCAGGGCCGGCCCAGCATGGGAGCCTGGGTAAACTACGGACTCGGTTCAGAGAACAGCAACTTACCGGGTTATGTAGTGTTGGATGGCGGATTGATCCCTCCTGGCGGATTGGATAATTTCAAAAACGGATTTCTTCCCGCTGCATACCAGGCTTCCTTGTTAAGAGCAGGAGCAGAGCCACTTGCGAATATCAAACCATTGGATTCCATAGCTGGCATCCAGGAAGAAAAACTTGCTTTTCTAAAAAAGCGGGATCAGCATTTATTACAAAGCCTGGATGGCAATGATGCCATTGAAGCAGCCATCTCCAACTATGAACTGGCTTATAAGATGCAGTCTTCCATTCCGGAATTGACAGAATTCAAAGAAGAATCCGAGGCGACAAAAAAATTATACGGATTGGATTCACCGGATCCTAATACGCGTAATTATGCCGCGCAATGTTTACTGGCCAGAAGGCTGGTGGAGCGGGGTGTACGGTTTATTGAATTAACCTGTCCGGATATTGGAGGCAATGCAGATCGCTGGGACCAGCACTCCAATTTGAAAGATGGTCATGAGCGCAATGCGCATGCAGTGGATCAACCAATTGCGGGCTTATTGAAAGACTTGAAATTGCGCGGTTTGCTGGATGAAACCCTGGTGGTATTTTCCGGTGAGTTTGGCAGAACCCCCTTTGCACAGGGTACGGATGGCCGTGATCACAATCCCTCTGCCTTCAGTATGTGGATGGCGGGTGCAGGGATCAAGGGAGGAACTATCTATGGAACTACAGATGAATATGGGTATCGGGTAGTTGATAAGCCGGTTACCATTCACGACCTGCATGCTACCATGTTACATCTGATGGGGGTTGATCACAAACAACTGACATTCCGATTTGGTGGCCGCGATTTCCGGTTAACCGATGTTCATGGAAATATCGTAAAAGACATATTGGCCTGATAAGATAGTATATGCAATTGAATCCCGAGTTCTCTTTGTTTGTTGGACGCTTTCACCCTTTACTCGTACACCTGCCCATTGGATTGCTGAGTTTTGCGTTGGTGCTGCATCTGATACAATGGAAGAAAAAATCCGCCCGGCTAACAGAAGCATTAACCATACTATGGTTGCTGGCAGCAGTAAGTGGAGGTCTGTCCATTCTTACCGGCTGGTTGCTTTCCTCCGGAGATGGCTATGAAACGGAAACACTGGAACGCCACAAGATCGGCGGTATACTGGTGGCGGTTCTCTCCTTAGTTGTATTTATAACCTATTTGATACAAGGGAAAAGCCAACGCGCTGCTTTTCCTATTCTTCGTTTAACCGGTATTGTTAGTGCCATTGGTGCCATGATACTTACCGGCCATTGGGGAGGAGCACTCACACACGGTGGATCTTACCTGACGGAATACAGTCCATTTGCGGCTTCGGACTCAACGGGACCAGCAGGTAGTACTGCACGTCAAATCCGCGAGCTGGATTCTGCCTATCTCTTTGAAGATGCAGTATTGCCTATTCTCCAGGCTAAATGCGTTAGTTGTCACAATGAAGAAAAGACAAAAGGGGAATACCTGCTTACCAGTCATACTGCCATTTTAAAAGGTGGCAAATCTGGTGCCGGCGTAGTACCAGGCAACCTGGCTACCAGTGAACTCTATCGCCGAATCAGTTTGCCGGAAGATCATAAAGAGTTCATGCCAACAGATGGTAAAACACCCTTGACAGAGGAACAGAAAGCCATACTGGAATGGTGGATTGAAACCGGCGCACACCAACAGCAACGGGTAACCGCATTTACACCCAATGCGAAGCAGCGGGATGAGTTGGTTCGTTTTTTCGGATTGGATCAGCAGGCGGTTGCCGGGTATGTTGCACCGGCTCCGGATCCTTCAGCCATAAATGCACTACTGAATAATGGGTACCAGGTGAATCTGCTAACCCGCACAGGCAATCTGCTGGAAGTGAAATTTAATGGGAAGGGGAGTAGCAGACCGGACCTTTCCCTGCTGGTTGCAGTAAAACAACAACTGGTTTGGCTGCAATTGGAAAATTGTCAACTGGAAGATGCGGATCTAACTGCATTGGCACCATTGACCAGTCTCTTCAAACTGAATTTAAACCGGAATCCGATTAGCGAAAAGGGCTTAACTTTTTTACCGGCATTAACAAAACTGGAATACCTGAACCTCTATGGGACCCAGGTATCGGAAGCTGGTTTACCCCTATTGACTTCCTTGCCTGCATTGAAAAAACTCTATCTCTGGGAAAGCAAAGTGGATCAGACAAAAATAGATTCTTCAAAGCTGACGGGGAAGCTGGAACTGGTGCTGGCACTTGACACACTGGTACCTTAGTTGATTAAAAAATAATTTTGCAATCTAGTCTGAAAACCATAATTTAACGTTTTACTAAAACGATTTAGTAATCTTTCCAACGATTGTTATGCTGGTCTCTCCACGCCTGCTTTATTCTCATTGTTATGGTCGTTATGCGATCCCTGCTGTAAACGTATTTACGATGGAGCAGGTGTTGGCGCTTTTTGCTTCTTCCCATCGTGCGGAAGCTCCCATCCTTGTACAGGTAACTCCAGTGGCCAGGAACTATGCGCATCCGGTGATGTTGCAGGCTATGATTCAGGCCGCAGCACATATTTACCCTGATGTGATATATGCCATTCACCTGGATCATGGAAATGAAGAACATGCAATTGCGGCTCTTGAGCAGGGTTATACCTCTGTCATGATTGATGCTTCACATGATCCCTTTGATATAAATATTGAGAGAACCCGATTGGTAGTTGAAAAAGCGCATACCCACGGTATTGTTGTAGAAGCGGAACTAGGTGTATTAAGCGGAGTGGAAGATGATTTGTCGGTAGAAGAAGCAGATGCCAAATACACGAACCCGCAACAAGCTAAGGAATTTGTAGAGCGCTCCGGCTGTGATTCCCTTGCTATTGCTGTGGGTACCAGTCATGGTGCGTATAAATTCAGTGGCGGACAAGGAATACAATTTCACATACTTGAACGAATCCAGGAATTATTACCTGGCTTTCCATTGGTACTGCATGGGAGTTCCTGCGTGGATCCTGAAGTGGTGAAAGCCATCAATCAGTTCGGAGGAAAATTAAAACCCGATGCATCCGGAGTTAAAGACGAAGAACTGCAGAAAGCTATACAACTGGGTATTTGTAAAGTGAATATCGCAACGGATCTGCGTTTGTTATGGACTAGAGATCACCGGGAATTTTTTACTAACCAGCCAGAAGGAATTGATCCTGTTGTTCCTGGAAGAAAATACATGCAATCCTATGAGGCATTCATGCTGAAACGTTTTGAACTGATGGGAACAGCTGGACAGTCGCGGGCTTTACAACCTTTGATACAGGAAATCCAACACACGATAATCGGACAGGAATGAAGAATTTATTGATACATCCCAATGAAGGGGCATCTGTTTACCAACGTATAACGGCTGCCGATGCAGGCTGGGAGCACCTGAATATGGAAGCCCGCTTATTGAAAAAAGGAGAGAGCTGGACGGGGTATACTGGTGAAGATGAATATGGTTTTATTTTGTTGAGTGGTAATTATACCGTGACAACCAATCATGGTACCTGGACTACCAGCAACGGACGCAAATCTGTTTTCAGTGGCATTGCACATAGTCTCTACCTGCCCCGTCATACTGAATTCAAATTGACTGCAACCAGTGAGTTACTCGACATTGCTGCGGGATGGGTGAAAGCCAAAGCAGATTATCCGGCCCGATTCAAAACACCGGAAGAAGCTGCTATTGAAATCAGGGGAGGCGAAAATGCAACCCGTCAGATTAATAGTCTGATTGAACCGGGTTTCGGTTGTTCCTCACTGGTAGCTGTTGAAGTGTATACACCTTCCGGCAACTGGAGTTCCTTTCCTGCGCATAAACACGATGTTCGTGTCCTGGATGCAAACGGAGAATTAAAAGAAGCAGATCTCGAAGAAATCTATTTTTATAAAATTGATAAACCCGGCGGTTTTGCCTTGCAACAGGTATATACCAGTGATCGTTCCCTGGATGAAATCCTGCGGGCCGGCAATAACGATGCTGTGCTGGTTCCGGAGGGGTATCATCCAGTGGTAGCACTGCATGGATACAATTGTTATTACCTGAATTTTCTTGCTGGCAGTGATCAATCCCTGGCCAATACACCGGATCCGGATCACAACTGGTTATTCGACAGTTGGACCTTCAGGGATCCCAGGATACCCATGGTAACTGCTGAAATGAACAATCAACCCTAAGACCAACCAACATGAAAAATTTTGATTTACTGACCATTGGTCGCTCTTCTATTGATTTATACTCCCAGGATATCGGTGCCGATTTTATTGATATAAAAGGATTCAATGCATTTGTAGGAGGCTCTCCCTTGAATATCGCAGTTGGGGCTGGCCGGCTTGGTTTGAAAGTTGCCCTGTTAACCGGGGTAGGCCAGGATAAAACCGGTGATTTCATTTTGAATTTTCTAAACAAAGAAAAGATTGTTACGGATTATATTCCCCGTATACCTGGTGCACGTACCAGTGCGGTGATTTTGGGTATTGAACCTCCGGATCGTTTTCCATTGGTATTTTACCGGGATAACTGTGCAGACATTCAAATCACCATGGATCATGTGGCTGCCGCGGATGTTGGTCAGTTTAAAGTAGTGCAGGTATCCGGAAATGCGATGAGTAAGGAACCGAGTCGAAGTGCCATTTTCTACGCTGTTGAACAGGGATACGATAAAGATGTGCCGGTCATTCTGGACATTGATTTCAGGGCCGATCAGTGGACGGATATCCGCTCCTTCGGATTGATGGTACGTGCCATTTTACCTAAAGTGACGATTGCGATTGGTACAGAAGAAGAGGTATTGGCAGCTACCCTGCAGGATATCAACGATGTGGTGATTGAACACCAACAGGTATCTGCACCGAAAGTGAAAGGTAACCTGGAAGCATCCGTAAAACAGATACTGAATGCAGGTGTAAAAGTGCTGATTGTAAAAAAAGGATCAAAAGGAGTTACCATTTATGCAGCGGGTAATGAACCCCAGGATGTTCCCGGTTATCCGGTGGAGGTGTTGAATGTATTGGGAGCCGGTGATGCTTTTGCAGGAGGCTTTATTTATGGCTTTGTACAGGGATGGAGTATTTCTAAGGCCTGCCGGCTTGGAAATGCCTGTGGGGCGCTGGTAGTGCAACGGCCAGGCTGTGCGAATGATATGCCAACTTTACCTGAAGTAATGCAACTGATTGAAGAACGCGGTGGACTCACTGATTAAACTGATCAACAAACTCATATGGCAAAGAAAACACAACGATTGACGGTGGCGCAGGCTACTATTCTGTTCCTGCAAAATCAATACGTGGAAAGAGATGGGAAAGAACAGCTTTTTTTCGGTGGCTGTTTTGGTATTTTTGGTCACGGTAATGTTGCCGGTATCGGACAGGCACTACTGCAATATCCATCCTTTCCTTATTTTCAAAGCCGCAATGAACAGGCCATGGTACATACCGCCATTGCTTATGCGAAAATGAAAAATCGCCTCGGCGCATTGGTCTGTACTACCTCTATTGGTCCGGGTGCCACCAACATGGTTACCGGTGCTGCAACTGCTACCATTAACCGAATACCTGTCCTCTTATTGCCCGGTGATATTTTTGCCAAACGGGAAGTCGCCCCGGTACTGCAGCAACTCGAATCCACCTGGAGCCAGGATATATCCGTTAATGATTGCTTCAAGCCGGTTTCCCGTTACTGGGATCGCATCAATCGTCCGGAGCAATTGATAACAGCCTTGCCTGAAGCAATGAGGGTGCTTACTTCGCCTACGGAAACCGGTGCCGTTACCCTCTGTATGCCACAGGATGTGCAGGCAGAAGCATTTGATTTCCCGGTGGAATTTTTTACTAAAAGAGTATGGACGATTCAACGTAATCGTCCGGATGCAAGAGCATTGGCTACAGCCTTGCAAGCCATCAAGGCAGCGCGCAAACCCATCATTATAGCAGGAGGGGGTGTGCTCTACAGTGAAGCCAGTAAGGAACTAACGGAGTTCATCAACCGAACCGGGATTCCTGTAATGGAGACCTTTGCCGGTAAGGGTTCGGTGCATTATGCTGAACCACTGAACCTGGGTGCAGCAGGCGTTACCGGCACTCCGGGTGCTATTACAGCTGCGGCAGAGGCAGATCTGGTAATAGGAATTGGTACACGTTACAGTGATTTTACCACGATTTCTGAATCGGCATTTCAAAACCCGAAGGTTCGATTTATAAATATAAACGTAACTGAATTTGATGCTTTCAAACATGCGGCCATTCCACTGGTTGGAGATGCGAAAGCGGTATTGCAGGAATTACTGCAATCCATTAAGCGGTTTAAGGTTTCCCCTGCCTATCGCGCTAAACAGGAAAGGGAAGCCCGAAAATGGGATAAGGTGGTGAATTCGGTGTATAAACTCAATCATCCTGTACCGATCAGTCAGGGCGAAGTAATAGGTGCAGTGAATACCCTGTCCAACGATAAAGATGTGATGGTATGCGCTGCAGGTAGTCTGCCAGGAGATTTACATAAACTCTGGCGAACCCGCAACCCCAAAGGCTTTCACCTCGAGTATGGTTATTCCTGCATGGGATATGAAATAGCTGGCGGACTAGGTATCAAAATGGCTGACCCTAGTCGCGATGTTTATGTAATGGTGGGTGATGGTAGTTACCTAATGATGAGCCAGGAAATCATTACGGCTGTTCAGGAACAGATGAAACTCATTATTGTGCTGCTTAACAACAATGGGTATGCGAGTATCGGTGGGTTGTCTGAGTCACTAGGCACTAAAGGATTTGGAACCCGGTATGAATACCGTAATAAAAAAACCGGCCAGCTGGATGGTGGCATTCTTCCCGTAGATCTTGCTGCGAATGCAGCCAGCATGGGGGCTACAGTTATTAAGGCACAAACAAGAAAAGAATTGGAAGCCGCACTCGTGCAGGCGAAGAAGAATAAAAACACGACAGTTGTATACATTGAAACGGATCGGGAACAACGGGTAGGTGGTTATGCCTGGTGGGAGGTTCCGGTAGCGGAAGTGTCTACGCATGCCAGTGTGAAATCCGCCTATGATAAATTGAAGAAAAACAAAGCAAAACAGCGCATTTACTAATCCACCAATTCCAACGAATGAATCTTGCCATAGTTACGTTTGCGTTGTTTACCCTGTTTGTGGGAATGTATTGCTGGTACAAAATGCGCAGCGACAAGTTTGAAACCGCCTCCAGTTATTTCCTTGGAGGAAGGTCGCTGGGGGCCTGGCTGATCGCGATCTCGATGTTGCTGACGAATATTTCTACCGAACACCTGATCGGCATGAACGGCTCTTCCTATAAAAACGGATTTGTTGTAATGGCCTGGGAAGTTACCAGTGCGATTGCGCTGGTAATTGGTGCGGTTTATTTTATCCCGCGTTACCTGAAGATGGGCTTAACCACGATTCCGCAATACCTGGAACTAAGATTTGATAAGTCCACACATACGATTGTCAATCTCTTACTAATTCTCTCCTTTATCATCACTTTATTGCCGATCGTACTCTATACTGGGGCGATCAATTTTGAAACCCTGTTTGATGTTTCCGAGCGCTTTGGTATTACCAAGGAAGAATCGATGTGGTGGATGATTGTACTGATCGGGGTGCTGGGTTCGGTGTATGCCATTTTCGGCGGACTTAAAGCCATCGCCTATTCGGACATGATTTATGGAATCGGGTTGTTCATAGGCGGACTGGCAGTGCCCTTTTTTGCGCTCTATGAAATTGGCGAAACGGATATAGCAAGCGGACTGAAAAAAGTGTACGAACATGCTCCTCAAAAATTTAATTCCATTGGTAGTTCAGATTCAGTGTTGCCTTTTGGAACGCTGTTTACGGGACTTGTAATTAACCAGATTTATTTCTGGTGTATGAACCAGGTGATCGTGCAAAGAGCATTGGGTGCTAAAAATCTGAAAGAAGCGCAGAAAGGATTTCTGATCATGGGCCTGTTTAAAATTCTGATGCCGCTGATCATTGTATTGCCGGGTGTGATTGGTTTTTATTATTTCAATGACTCGCTTTATAATAATCAGGACACTATCTATCCCGAGCTGGTGAAAAAAGTATTGCCAGTAAGCTTGATCGGCATTTTTGCAGCTGTAGTATTGGGAACTGTATTGAGTACGGTAAACGCTGTATTAAACAGTGCAGTAACCCTGTTTACATTGGGTGTTTACAAGCGGCAAATTAATCCGGCAGCAGATGAAAAGAAACTGGTAAGAACGGGTCGGTGGGCCTCCATTTTATTAGCTGTCTTTGGCATAGCCGTAGCACCGATGGTGGCAAAAGCACCGGAGGGGCTCTACCAGATGTTGCAGGAACTAAACGGGATCTTTTTCATTCCCATTGCTTCGGTACTGCTGGGGGGATTTTTTATCAAATCGATATCTGCAACAGGAGCCAAGGTGGCCATCTTTACTGGGCTGGCATTTTACTTACTGACTACCTTCATTCTTAAAGTAGATATTCATTTTATTCATGTGTGGGGAATTGAATTTGTGCTGAATATTGTCGTGATGCTATTGGTTTCCAAATTTTATCCTAATACCAATCCTTATCAGCCGGTACATACCGGTGAGGTTAACATCGAACCCTGGAAATACACCAAACCGGTTTCGATTTTCCTGGTGCTGGCCACTATTGCGGTGTATTATTTCTTAAGCTAAAAACAAAAAGATATGCAGGTATTACAAAACTATATTAACGGAAAATGGGTCAGCAGTGTATGTGCTGAAACCCGGGATGTATTGAATCCCGCTACCCAGGAGGTATTGGCAAAAGTTCCTTTTGGTGCAGCCACTTCCAAAGATTTGCAAACGGCTGCCTTGGCAGCGCAGGAAGCCTATCTTGGTTGGAAATCTGTTTCGGTGCTAAAACGTATCCAGCCCCTTTTTAAACTCAAACAATTACTGGAGGAAAATAAAGAGGAAATCACTAAACTGATCACCCTGGAATGTGGGAAAACACTGGCGGAATCGGCAGGTGAAATCCAGCGGGCCATCGAGAATGTGGAAGTGGCTTGCGGTGCGCCCATGCTGATGCAGAGCGAATTCCTGGAGAATGTGGCAACCGGTATTGATGAATTCATGATCCGGCAACCACTTGGTGTAACGGCCTGTATTGCGCCCTTCAATTTTCCGGCGATGATCAGTTTCTGGTTTTTGCCTTATGCAATAGCGACTGGTAACAGTATGATCATCAAACCGTCAGAGAAAGTGCCACTGACGATGATGAAAATATTTGAACTGATTGATAAACTGGACCTGCCACCCGGACTGCTCAACCTGGTACATGGAGGCAAGGAAACTGTGGATGCCATCCTGGATCATCCTTTGGTAAAATCAATCAGTTTCGTTGGTAGTACACCGGTAGCGAAATACATATATGCACGCGGAACTGCCAATGGCAAACGTGTACAGGCACAAGGCGGCGCCAAAAATCCGGTAGTGATCCTGCCCGATGCAGATATTGAAGTGACTTCACAGATTATTACGGATAGTGTGTATGGTTGCGCCGGACAGCGATGCCTTGCTGCATCAGTAGTTATCACAGTGGATAACGATGCAAACATCAAGGAAGCACTCTACGAATCAGCAAAAAAACGCCAGGTAGGATACGGCTTGGAAAGCACCGTTGAAATGGGACCGGTTATCACGCAGGAAAGCAAACAGCGGATTGAAACACTGATCAACAAAGGAGTACAAGAAGGAGGTAATCTTTTATTGGATGGTCGAAACCAGCCTGTATCAGGATATGAAAAAGGGAATTTTATCAGTCCGACTATTCTGGAAGGATTGCCCCTTGACGGAGAGCTTATCAAAACTGAAATCTTTGGGCCGGTTATGACCCTGCTCCATATGAAGACCGTGGATGATGCGATTGACTTTATCAATCGTGGTACCTATGGTAATATGGCCTGCCTGTTTACCACCAGCGGCAATAGTGCAAGAAAATTCAGAAGTGAAGCAATGGCTGGAAATATTGGAATCAATATCGGAATTGCAGCACCGATGGCTCAGTTTCCCTTTAGTGGCTGGAAGGAAAGTTTCTTTGGTGATCTGCATGGGCAGGGTAAACATGCCATTGAGTTCTTTACCCAAACCAAAGTGGTAGTGGAAAGATGGCCGAAAGAATGGACCCGTAAATTTTAACGTTTATACCTAACCGTTATGCATCAAAACATTATTGAAAAACAAACCATAAAAGTAGCCAATGCACCCTGCAGTTGGGGAGTGCTGGAATTTGAACTTGAAGGAGAGAAAAAGGGATTTGAACAGGTGCTGGATGAAATGAAGGCTGCCGGCTACACAGGAACGGAGCTGGGCGACTGGGGATTTATGCCTCCTGATCCGGTTGAACTTCGGGCCGCATTACAAAAACGTGAGCTAAACTTACTTGGGGCTTTTGTACCTGTAGCGTTGGTAAAACCGGAAGCGCAGGCAGAGGGTATTGAGCGTGCATTACGTACCGCAGGACTCATGCATGCAGCTGGTTATCCGAATGCGTTTATCGTATTGGCGGATGAAAATGGATCCGTACCGGAACGAACCAAAAAAGCAGGCAGAGTAGAACTTGCTGATTTGCTGGACCGGGAGTCCTATCGGTTGATTGCCAAAAATGCGGAATCACTGGCACGCGCTGTAAAAGCAAAATATGGCATGCGCACCGTCTTCCATCACCACGGGGCCGGTTATGTAGAAACGCCTCAGGAAATGGAGTGGTTGCTGGAAGGATCAGATTCTTCGGTACTCGGACTATGTTTTGATACCGGCCATTATATGCTGGGAGGAGGAACGGATCCGGTTGGCTTCATCAAAAAACATTTTGATAGGATCTGGCATGTTCATTTCAAGGATTTTGATCCGCTGGTGCGGGACAAAGCAGCGAAAGAAAACTGGGATTATTTTCAATCGGTACAGAACGGGGTATTCTGTGAGTTGGGAAAAGGTGCTGTACCCTTTGAATCCATCAAAAATTTGCTGCAGGAGGAAGGGTATAAAGACTGGATAGTAGTGGAACAGGATGTATTACCCGGCATGGGACAGCCATTGGAATGTGCCCGAAAGAATCGTGAATACCTGGCTTCCATTCAACTCTAATCAAGCACAAAAAACAAGCACATCATCAATATGAAAAAATTATCTCTTGTACTGATCGGAATGGGTCGCATTGGAAAGATCCACCTGAATAATATTTTGCGCCATTTCCCGGAAGTACAGATTTCGGGTGTTGCTGACCGTGATTATAATCCGGAGCAATTTGCCCTTGAATATGGTAAGATACCCTTCTCCCGGGATGCTGCATCGTTGGTAGAAAACCCGGAAGTGGATGCCGTATTGATTTGTACACCCACCAGTACCCATGCTGATATGATTCGTCTTGCCCTGCAGTATGGCAAACATATTTTTTGTGAAAAGCCAGTAGACCTTTCCCTGGAAACCACCAAACAGTTGGTTGACCAGGTACAAAGTGCCGGTATTAAAATGATGCTTGGTTTTAACCGCCGGTTTGATCCGGATTTTCTGCATGCACAACGGCAGATAAAAGAAGGCAGGATCGGGGATGTTCAGATTGTCAAGATTACCAGTCGGGATCCGGGATTGCCGCCGATTGATTACATCAAAAATTCAGGGGGACTCTTCATGGATATGGTGATTCATGATTTTGATATGGTACGTTATATCATGCAAAAGGAAGTAAAGGAAGTATATGCCAGGGGCCGGGTTCTGGTTGATCCAAAAGTGGGAGAGGCAGGCGATATTGATACGGCACTCACTACCCTGATCTTTGAAGATGATTCCTATGCAGTTATTGATAACAGCCGGGAAGCTATTTATGGGTACGATCAGCGATTGGAGATTTTTGGCAATAAAGGCATGTTGCAAGTGGAAAATAACCTGCATAACCGCAATATTGTGTATGATAAGCAGGGCATACATCAATCGCTTCCACTTGATTTTTTCATGGATCGCTATGCAGCCTCCTACCTGAATGAAATGAAGTTTTTTATTGAGGCCCTGCAAAATCACCAGCCAATTCCGGTAAGCGGGAAGGATGGGCTCGAGGCGGTAGTCATTGCTACAGCGGCTAAATGGTCGGTGGAGAAAAAAAGGCCGGTAAGCATCGCGGAAGTAAAAGCTATTTTGTAACTATGCGGGGTCAGTCCCAGCTCATGGCCAAAAAAGTATCCATAAAAGACATTGCAGCAGCTGCCGGTGTATCGGCAACTACGGTTTCCATTGTATTGAATGGAAGAGCCCGGGAGATGAAGATCAGTGAAAGCATGGCCCTTAAGGTTGAGAAGCTGGCCGAGAAAATGAAGTACCGTCCCAATCATTTTGCAAAGGGCTTGCGTACAGGCAAAACCAATACCATCGGGCTGATTGTGGATGATATTTCCAACTATTTCTTCGGCCACCTGGCCAAAGTTGTGGAAGAAGAAGCAGATAAAAAGGGCTATACCGTAATGTTTTGCAGCAGTGAAAACAATGAGGGAAAGAGCAGGAATATCCTGAATATGCTGGTCGATAAACACATGGATGGATACATAATTGCTCCTACTACCTTCATGTTGCCGGAACTGGAAAAACTCATTGATGAAAAACGCCCAACAGTATTGATAGACCGTTATTTCCCGGATCTGAATTCAAACTATGTTACAGTAGATAATTTCAATGGGAGCCTGGAAGCAGTGAATCATCTTGCCTACAAAGGAAACAGGAAAATAGCGCTCGTAACCAATGATACGGATCAGATCCAGATGCAGCAACGGATTGACGGTTATATGGAAGGGCTTAAGAAGAATGGACTGGTATTTGAAAAAAGCCTGGTAAAAAAAATTCCCTTTGGTTGGCCGGAACAGAAGCAGGTAAAAGAACTGGCACAATTTTTCAACAAGCAAAAAGCTAATTTTGATGCCGTTTTTTTTACTTCAAATAACCTTGGAGTAGCCGGCCTGGAAGCTTTCAGCAACATGGGCATTACTGTGCCGGAACAGGTTTCGGTAATTTGTTTTGATGACAATGATTTGTTTCGCCTTGGAAAACCTGGAATAACAGTCATGAGCCAGCCGATTAAACAAATGGCTAAAAAAGCAGTAGAGGTGCTGGTAAGGCAAATAGAGCAATCGGGCACAGAGCCATCCCATATTGTATTACCGACTCAAATTATAGAAAGGGAATCCGTTCGGTAAACTTCAAATAACTACTTAAATTATAAGGGCACCCTTAGCCGCTGAATTTTTTATTTTTGCGGCTCACCAACAGCAGAATCATGAGGACAATCGGAATGCTGCTCGGATGGATCTTGCTATCTTTCCAGGGCATCGCCCAAAATGAAGACAGCGTTTTTAAGAAAGAGCCGGATACTACCATCTACCGTTTAGGATTTACAGGCACTGGTAATATCAATCGTACTGCTGTGAATGGCACAACTTACATTTTCAATAACTCACTTCGCTTCAGTATTGATAAAAAAATATTAACGGTTAATGCATTCAGCAACTGGATATACGGAGAGAATCCAACGCGTAAAACCAATAATGATTTTTTATTTATCGTAGATGCTGATTTGTTCAAACACACCCGTAAACTCTATTACTGGGGCCTTGCAGGATATGAAAAGAGTCTTTCCTTAAAACTATACGACCGATACCAGTTTGGAGGCGGACTTGGATATACCCTTGTTAATTCAGGTAAACTGAACCTGGTTGTTTCCAATGGATTGCTGTATGAGAAATCAGCATTAAGGGAACCTGATAAATATGGCAGAACCGGATATGAAACCCTCCGAAATTCTTTTCGGTTTAAAAACCGATTGGTAATTAACGAATTAATAACCCTGGATGGGGTGCATTTCTGGCAACAATCTTTTGCAGATGGGCAAGATTATATTCTGCGAACAACCAATACGGTTTCTTTCAGGTTGAAAAAATGGCTGAGCCTGACAGTAGGGCTAACCTATAATAAAGTGAATTTTACAGAATCAGAGAACCTGCTCTTTAATTACGGGCTTAGCGTTGAAAATATTTTTTAACTCAGGCACTCAGATTCAATTCTGCAGCTTTACCGCCGGAACTGCATAACGCATAACCTTTGTGGGTGATCTTAACCAGGGTAAAACGCTCCTGTTGTTGCAGTTCAACCAATCCCTCCCGGGTTAACTGGTGAATATGCTCAAGGATAGTATCCCAGGGTAAAAACTGGCGTACGATGATCTGGGCCGGTTTACAGGGATAACTGGTCGGGTCCGGGTCATCCTTGACAATATTATAAATCGTTTGGAGAGTGGAATAGGGGTGATCCATATATGCCAAAATAAGTGGATAAGTCCAAATCCAAAAACAAAGTTTTCAACATTTTATCCTTCACCTGTTTCACCACCCCCATTGCGGTCGCCACCTTCCCTGCGTTTGAAGAGGTCAAGGTCCTGACGTCCAAAACGATAGCTGAAAGTCAGGCGAACCGTCCGCACATTCCAACGTCTGTAAGAATCCTGGTAAAAGTTTTCGGTGTCTGTAATGCTTCCAAAACGGCGACTGTTAAATACGTCGTTTACGTTGAACGTGAGGGTGCCTGCATTGTTCTTGAGAAAATCTTTGCGGATTGCGAAATCCATATAATATTGCTCCTTGGTCTTACCCTGTGGCATTACCCTGGGTGATTCATATTCTCCTGATAACTGGAATGAAAAATTATTGAAGAATTTAGCGTCCGGCTGATTGATTTTATAGTTCATCATCAGTTTGGTGCTCCAGTTAAAACCGGTATTGCTAAGATCAATACCTCTAACATTCGCTTTGACATCCCGGTATTGCGCATTGAAGTTGGGGGTAAAATCGAAATTGTTCCCAATCCGCTGTTGCCAGGTCAGTTCCAGGCCCATCCGGTTTGTACGGTCGGCATTTATGAATGTATTTAATATCGCATTAGGATCAATTGCTGCATTTCCAAGTGCGTCGTATTCGGCAGTAGTGAGTGTATCGCTGAACATGGTTATATCTTCAGTATTATTTCTGAAATAACTGGACACCAATACATTTCCCGTGCTGTATGTGCGGTTGTAATTCAGTTCGAAGGAATTCGTAAACTCCGGCCGTAATTCCGGATTTCCCTTACGGATATTCAAGGGATCGGTAATATCTACATAAGGGTTGATCTGCCAAAAATTCGGGCGACGAATCCTGCGTGAAAAATTCACCTGGATATCACTGCCATCCTTAATCGAATACGTCAGGTATAAACTCGGGAAGAATGCATTTAGCAGATTTTTTCCACTGGATGGATAATCATAACCAAACTTACGTGAACTGTCAATCAGTTCACCCTCAAAACTGGACTGCTCAATCCGGACACCGGCCTGGTAACCAAGTTTCCCGATTTTATTGGAATAATTTCCATAGACAGCATTTACCATTTCACGGAAACTATAATTGTTACTAAGCGGGAGTTTACTCATATTTCCGCTTTGAAGAGAGAAAACATCCAGTTTGTCCTTCGAAAAATTATGATAGGATCTTGCACCAAATTCCAGTTTGCTGTTTTCAGAAAGCGGGTTGACATAATCGGTTTGAATGGTAACCTGTGTTCCGCTTCCGGTGGCATCGTTGATAACTGTATTAGGAGTTGATACCAATTGTCCTTCCATATTGTAAAAGAAGTTTCTGATATCTCCATTACCTCCATTAGTTCCGGTATTAAAGGTGATATCCGCAGTCCATTCCTTTTCAGGTTTGGTATAGGTTCTCCTGTAATTCAATTGTGTGTTGGCCCGATTGAAACTGAAATCATCTGTTGAAAAGCGCTGTCCGGTTTGTGTAGGTTGCCCGTTAGCTGCAAAATACTGCTGCCGTTGTTCTTCATCGTTTTCAAAAGCGCCTCTTACAAAACCCTGTGAAATGGAGATACTGTTAAAGTCGTTGAAGTCATAATCCATACCAAAGCGTACAGAAGAAAACTTACGCAACCTTTCCCTGTCTGTCTGTTGATTGAAGAAATCTGTAGTCTGACCGTTGCGTTTATTTTCCCTATAGGCTTCACCACGTGCAATACCTCCAGACTGGTTATAGTTACCACTTACAAACAGATTCACTTTATTTTTACGGTAGTTCAAACTTAATCCGCCATTAAACAGGCTCGGTGTTCCTGCTCCAAGTGTAGCAACTCCGTTAAGTCCGCCTTTGCGATTCTTCTTAAGAATAATATTGATAATTCCTCCTGTACTGCCAGCGTCGTATTTGGCAGATGGATTGGTAATTACTTCCACCCGGTCAATATCATCAGAAGGAATTTGTTCAAGTGTAAGAATGGTAGGACGTCCATTCACAAAAATCTGGGGAGAACTGTTTCTAAGCGATACACTTCCATTTACATCAACGGAAAGAGAAGGAATCTGTCTCATCAGGTCTACTGCGTTTCCACCTTTACTGGTTATGGCGGCATCTGCATTAAAAATCCTCCTGTCAACTCCAATTGTCATCAATGGTTTCCTTGCAGTTACGACTACCGTTGCCAGACTGGAAGCTTCAGTGGAGAGTTTGATCTCACCTAATTCATATGCGCTTAGATCGTTCAATATGGTAACCGGTATTTCTTCCATGCCAAATCCTACTACACTGATCTGGATGATGGTACGAATTCCTCTTGGTGCAGTGATTACAAATTTGCCATCAGGGTCGGTTATTGAAATGTTGGTCAATGTATCAGGATCAGCACCTTCCCGGCGAACGGCAGTTAATGCTGTAATGGAAGCGGAGGCTACCGCATTACCTGTTTTTCCATCTTTTACAATACCGGAAATTTTAATCCTGTCATCAGACTGAACCTGTGCATTTGATTGTTGTGCAACAAGTATAAATGCCATTGTCAGCAATAAAAAAAACTGATAATAAGGGGTCGATATTCCTGAGGTTCTACGTGTCATTTTGCAAAGGAAGCCATTTAAACCTGAAGGATTCCTTAAATTTAACAGATGAGTATAGTTTTTCGTTTAGTTTTCGTATTACTTTTTATAAATACGCTGAATAAGGGCCAAATAGTTGCACAAAGCAGGACAGTACAGGATGGTTTTTCTCGTATAGTGATAAACGTTAGTTCAATGACGGTTGAAAATTTGGTCAATCCAATTGGACTGGATCAGCCCAATCCTCGTTTCCGATGGAAAATCAACAGTTTAGACCAAGCCGTTCGAAGCTCTGCTTTTGAACTTGAGTTTTGTTCGGATACCAGCCTTTTAGCTAAAAGTGCGCTTCTTCACCGTACCGGAAAAATTGTTTCACCAATTGGGTTTTATCGATACAATGGTCCTGAACTTCAACCTTATGCACGTTATTTTTGGAGAGTTCGAAGCTGGGATCAATCTGGTTTTGTTTCTGCCTATTCAGGCTGGAGTTCTTTTGAAATGGGAAAAATGCATCCCGGCAACTGGAAAGGTAGTTGGATCAGTGACGGAAAATCAAAAGAGGAGAAAGCCTTACCTCATTTCCGAAAAGAATTTAAGCTCACTAAAAAGATACGATCTGCCCGCGCTTATATTGCTGCCGGCGGATTATTTGAATTAAGTCTGAATGGTAAACGGATCAGCGATGCATGGCTGGAACCTACCTATACACGTTACGATCGTCGTTTGTTGTATTGTACATACGATATAACAACTGAATTGTTAAACGGAAAAAATGCTGTTGGTGTTTTGCTTGGAAACGGATGGTACAATCATCAGTCGACAGCCGTCTGGAATTTTCATGAGGCTCCCTGGCGGAACCGACCCTGTTTTGTGCTGGATATCCGGGTTGAATACGAAGATGGTACAATTGAAACGATCGGGACTGACCGTGATTGGAAAACAAAAACAGGTCCGGTTATTTTCTCCAGTATTTACACGGCGGAACATTATGATGCGCGATTGGATATGCCAGGTTGGGATAAAGCAGGGTTTACGGATTCCAGCTGGAGCAACTCCATTAATCGTTCTGCGCCGGCACCATTGGTTACGGCACAAGCCTTGCATCCAATTAGAAGAGTTACCGAATTAACAGCCGTATCAGTCCGAAGATTCAATGACACAGTATATGTCTTTGACATGGGACGAACTATTTCAGGAGTTGCCAGCATCCGGTTGAAAGGCAAAGCAGGAACCATCGTAAAGCTTCGTCATTCCGAACGACTGTATAAAAATGGTCGCACTGATCTTTCCAATATTGACGTACATTATCGTCCGCAGGATAATTCCGATCCATTTCAAACCGATATTTTCATTCTTTCAGGCAAAGGAATAGAAGAGTTTACACCTCGTTTTAACTATAAAGGGTTTCAATATGTGGAAGTATCAGCCAGTGAACCAATTGAGTTAACCAAAGAATCTGTAAAGGCCTATTTTATGCATTCGGATTTGCCGGTAACGGGTGCTGTCAGCAGTTCAAATCCTGTGTTAAACAAGATATGGGCTGCCACGAATGCATCCTATCTGTCCAATATGTTTGGTTATCCAACCGATTGTCCGCAGCGGGAGAAAAACGGCTGGACAGGTGATGCCCATATTGCCAGTGAAACAGGCCTCTTCAATTTTGATGGCATTACAGTATATGAAAAATGGTTGCAGGATCACCTGGATGAACAACAACCGAACGGCGTATTCCCCTCTATAATTCCTTCCAATGGCTGGGGTTATGAATGGGGAAATGGTCCGGACTGGACCAGCACCATCGCTATCATACCCTGGAACATTTATCAGTTTTATGGTGATACCAGTTTGCTTGCACTCACGTACGATGCATTGAAGCGATATGTACAATACCTGGAAAGTATCAGTAAGGATGGTATTTGTTACTGGGGACTTGGCGATTGGGTTCCGGTTAAATCAAAAACCCCTGTTGAATTCACGTCTACAGCTTATTACTATACGGATGTGGTGATTTTGTCAAAAGCCGCCCGATTACTTGGAAGATCGGCTGATGCTGACCGTTATACAGCCCTTGCAGAAAAAATATTCCAGGCCTTTCAGCAAAAATTCTGGAATGCATCCACCCGTTTATATGGTTCCGGCTTACAGACAGAACTGAGTGTTGCACTTCATTGGAAACTGGTTCCCGATAGTTTGACTGGTGTTGTGGCAAAAGCGCTGGCAGAAAGGGTAGTGGCAGATGGCAGACAAATTGATGTTGGTTTACTGGGAACCAAAACCATCTTAAATGCTTTAAGTGATAATGGCTATGCAGATCTTGCCTATGAGCTCGCATCAAGAGAAACATTTCCATCCTGGGGCTGGTGGATTAAAAACGGGGCAACCACCTTATATGAAAACTGGCCCATTAATGCAGCATCCGATATTTCCATGAATCATATCATGTTTGGGGAAATTGGTGCGTGGATGTACAAAGCGTTGGGTGGAATCAAACCCGTTGAAGCAGCGCCAGGGTTTCAGGTGATACAGTTCGAACCCAACTTCCCCAAAAAGCTGGATCAGTTTTCCTGTAGTTATGAGTCGGTATGGGGGAAAATTGAATCAACCTGGGAACGAAAAGGGAATATGCTGCAGTACAAGGTAATTATCCCGCCCGGATCAACAGGCCGGCTCAGGATTCCTGCACAGGGAAAAGCCGGAACCCATTTTATTGAACTAGGCTCCGGTACTCATCAGTTTAATTGGAAGAATTTATAAACGGGATTTTTTCACGCCTTCTTTGGTAATTTTAACGGGAAGGATAAATCCTTTCTCATCAAAATTCATAAGATCAATGCAGGTCTCTCTTGAGTTGCCATCTTTTTCGCTGAGCGGCCTGCGGTGATAAATAATATAATATTGATCGGTGCCAGGGTGACGGATTACAGAATGATGCCCTGCGCCCGTTGCAATTGCAGGGTCCTGTTGTAAGATTTTTCCGATTCTTTGAAAGGGTCCAAGCGGTGAATCTGCAATTGCATAGGCAACACTATAATCGGGACCGGTCCAACCACCTTCAGACCACATGAAGTAATATTTTCCATTGCGCTTGAATACAAACGGTCCCTCAACATAATTATCGGGTGTAATTTCTTTAAAAATTCTTCCGTCTTCAAAGGGTAGGAAACCGTTGAAATCAGCATTCAGTTTTGCAATATTGCAATGTCTCCACCCTCCGTAATATAAATAGTGTTGTCCGTCATCATCCCGGAAAACAAACTGATCTATGGGTTGAGCGCCGTTGTGAAAACGATCTATCAGGGGCTTGCCAATATGATCTTTGAAAGGTCCTGCGGGATTATCTGCTACAGCTACACCAATGCCGCCATATTCTTCGTTGCTCTGGATATCATTGGCGCCAAAGAAAAGGAAGTACCGATTGTTCTTTTCGATGATAGAGGGAGCCCAAACTGCTCTGTGCGCCCATTTGACGGCACTCGTATCAAGAATGCGAGGGTGCTTTTTCCAGGTTTTCAGATCATTGGAAGAAAACGCATCAAAGAAAACCTGTTTTTCGTAGGGAGCTGAATAAGTTGGATAAATCCAATACTGGTTTCCAAAAATGACAGCTTCCGGATCTGCATACCAGCCTGGAAAAAGAGGGTTGCCACTCAGGTTGCGCGATTTATTTTCTTTTTGTGCAATCCCGGTTTGTACCAGTAATATAGTCAGGCTAAAAACAAGCCCGATTCTTAGGTTCGTTTGCATACAGCAAACTAATCATTGCGGATTAAATTACCCGTACAAATTTGCCGGCTTCTGTTGCCTGCCGGATCAGTTCCAGCTGATTGTTGGATTTACCAGCCACTACTACCAGCTCTATATTTTCATCTTCCAGAATATCTGAAAGATTCGCAACTACTTCCACACCCGGATACCAGGATTCAGCAAGTCCGTTTGAGACAGCCTGGCCATGCGCCAGCACTTTTTTCAGTTTGTATCCATTTGCCAAACTTCCGGAACTCAGTAAAATTGGTGTTTCCAATTGCTGGGTAGCAATCAATCCGATATATTTATAAGTACCCATAATTTTCGTATTAATGGTAAAAATTACACTTGCAAAGATAACCTATCAGGCTCTAATGTCTAAACATTAAAGCCTTTTTTAACCTGTTAAATAGCTTTTATATCGCAGTTTTTAGCTATTTCAGGCAGGTTTACTGTCTTTTGAGCGAATTCCTGCACTGCTTTTGAGTCCTTCAAAAAGGGTTTTCCAGATCAGATTGAAGAAAGATTTCGTTGGGTCGCGGTCTTCCCGTACCCGAAATTCATGCGCTTTTCGATCATCCACACGGTTGTGCGTGCGTAGTAATAACTGGTTGGCCAGTAAACTCAGGAGTGGCCGTTTACTGGTTGTTCCTGTCTCTTTTTCTTTCAGGAGATCAATTTTCAGGTCTTCATAGCTAAACTGAATCTTGCCGTTAGCTCCCTGATCAGATCCCTGGATGGTAAAATTCAACTGGTTGCTTTTACCACTGCGGATAGCAACCCTTGCCAGTGGCTGGATGACAGGATTCAGGGTTGTGAGTTGAAAGCTTTGGATGGAAGCATGAACCGTGAACTGACCAGTTGCTCCGGGAGGGAAATAAAACTGGGCGTTTAATGGAACCTGGTCCATCAGTTTAGCTTGCAGGTCGAGTTGAAGGCTACCCTTTGTTTCAACTCCCTTCAGTATTGGACCAGCATTGCCTGAAATGGAACCAAACCGGAGCTTACCAACATCGGTACCTTCTTTGTTTTTTTCTAAATACGTGATTGACCCATTATTAACCTGAAGTACGGGTACCTCCAGACCAAAGATCAGTTGTTGAATTAGTTGGTGCGGATTTTTACCGATTTTAGATTGGGTGGAGGGTGGTCTGCTCCGGTCATTGAATATAGTAAGGGAAGGTTCATTGAGCAGGATCATGGGGGTACGAATCATGCTGTCTTCCAGAAAGGATCTGTAATCAAGTGAATCAATTACAACTTCGGGTATGCTTAACTGGTAGATATCCATTTGTACAGGTTTTTGGGCAGCAATTGCTTCCAGTGAACTGCCCGCAGTTGGTATCAATTCAATCTTTTTAATGATTGCCTGAAAATGTTGCGCTCCATTCAGGATGAATTGTTCAGCCTTGAGTTCATATTCCTTATCCGACAGTTCCGTTCTTAGGTTTTCAATTGCTAAGCGAAAACCTGCAACTGGTAATGGATTGGATGAACTAGTGTTGAGGCTGTCGGTATGAAAACCATAGAGGTCCAGATGAACAGATTCCAGTTTGGTGATGGCTTTATTACTTGCCTGGTATTTAAGATCAAGTTGTGAAAGTTGAATGGAATCAATTTTTATTCCCTTTAATCCTTTTGGGGAGAACTTTGTTTTGGGTTTATTTATAATTGAATCATCCTTTTTTTTAGCAAATCGGATGATCTCAAACTCTCCTCCTGCGATAGTAATATTGGATAATTCAAGCAAGCTGGATTCAAGTAAGGAGCTGAGCGTAACCTGGTTGATCAGCAGGTTTTGTAACTTGAATTTGTAAACAGTACCTGCTCCTTTAATCTTGTCAGCAGGTTGAAATACTATTTCACTAACCTGGATGCTTTGTTTTTCAGGGTCAATATGGATGTCACCAATTCGAATGGAATACTGGCCACCGGTTTCCTCCTGAACCCATGTTGAAATTCGGTCTTTGATGGTTTCGGCAACATCTTTGGATTTAATCCAATAGCGAACAATACCAATTCCCAGCAATACCAGGAATAGAATAATAAGCAGGGCAATTATTGGTCGGAGGCCTAACATCCTACAGCGCCAAGTAACCAATAGAGAATTAGGAAAACTACAATTGTACCAAGGCAGCCACCGCCCCATTTATATGCACCATATCCTGCAATCAGCGTTCTAAGCCAATCTTTCATAGTAAGTCGTTTTAAGAGTGAATGAAAACTTGCTACAAAAAAACAGTGCCAGCGGGTAAGGAGTTGAATGATCTGCTTAAGTTACAAAATATAAAGAACCTGCACTGATAAAATAGGCTGTGTTTTTGACAATGCAGTATAAGAGGAAACTGTATTGTTTGCGTAAATTTGAAAACGACCATAAGCCATAGAAAATGAGGAGAAAAATCTTGGTCGCTGTTTGTAGTCTGATTGTAGCAGCGATTGCATTTACTGCCTGTCTGAATAGTGCCGAAGGAGGTCTATCTGATACAGGTAATATTAGTTATAACTATCATGTCAGGCCGATATTATCTGACAAATGTTTCAAATGTCACGGTCCGGATCAAAATAAACTGGAAGCCGGTTTACGGCTGGATCTTCCTGAGTTTGCCTTTGCTCCCCTAAAAGAAACAAAGGGAGCATATGCATTGGTGCCTGGTAAACCGGAGGAATCGGAGCTGTTCAAACGAGTAATCTCTACAGATCCCAATTATATCATGCCTACACCCGGTTCCCATCTCGGGGCGCTTTCACCTGAAGAAATTGCCGTCCTGAAAAAATGGATTGAGCAGGGCGCGGAATATGAACCCCACTGGGCTTTTGTTAAACCTGAAAAACAGGAACTTCCCAAACTGAAATCCGATCTCGCAAAAAACGAAATCGATTATTTCATTCTGGCCCGACTGAAGGAGAAAGGGCTGTCTATGAATGAAGAAGCCGATAAGGAAAGACTGCTGAAAAGAGTGAGCCTGGATTTGACCGGATTACCGCCTGATGAAGCACTGATCGATCGCTTTCTCAATGATAAATCTGAAAATGCCTACGAAAAGCTGGTAGAAACACTTTTGGCAACTCCCCAATATGGGGAAAAAATGGCCGTTCACTGGATGGATGTGGCCAGGTATGCAGACAGCTATGGTTATCAGGATGACAATATACGCACGCAATGGCCCTGGCGCGATTGGGTAATCAAAGCTTTTAATGAAAATATGCCATATGACCAGTTTGTAACCTGGCAAATGGCGGGTGATTTGTTACCTAATGCAACAAAGGAACAGGTTTTAGCTACCGCATTTTTCAGGAATCATAAATACACAGAAGAAGGTGGTGTAATCCCGGAAGAATACCGGATTGAATATGTGCTCGACAAAACCAAAACCTATACAAAAGGGCTGCTGGGACTTACGGCAGAATGTGCCCAGTGCCACGACCATAAGTACGATCCGATTTCTCAAAAGGATTATTTCAGTCTGTTTGCTTTTTTTAATAATACCTATGAAGTCGGATATGAGGGAGATGTTTCTGTTTCCAAACCTGCCAAGAATCCCATACTGACACTTTCCAATGAGGAACTTCAGTCTACACTATCGTTTATAAACCGGGAAGATACCAGTTCACTGTCTGTTTCCGTAATGGGAGAATTGGATACTATTCGGCCCACTTATGTATTAAACCGGGGCGTGTATGACCATCCAACCGAACGCGTGCAGCCAATGGCGCTACCGGTAGTTATGAAATACGATACTGTGCAATTGCCAAGAAACCGCCTTGGATTAGCAAAATGGACAGTAGATAAAAGCAATCCCCTTACTGCCCGGGTTTTCGTGAACCAGCTCTGGCAGGAGTTTTTTGGAAAGGGGCTGGTAAAAACCAGTGGAGATTTCGGAATGCAGGGTGAACTTCCCTCACATCCTGAACTGCTCGACTGGCTGGCGGTTGATTTCATGGAACATAATTGGGATATCAAATACATCATCAAAAAGATTGTGAGTTCCAATACCTATCGCCAATCTGCAAGGGTCAGTGAAAAAGCATTGGAAAAAGATCCTGAAAATATCTATTTGTCGCATGCTCCAAGAACCAGGTTAAAAGCAGAGTTTGTTCGTGACCTGGTACTATCATCCAGCGGACTGCTGGTTAAAAAAATAGGGGGACCAAGTGTTAAACCCTATCAACCCGCCGGTCTCTGGGAAAGCGCTACTTCTGGCAGGGGAGAACTGGCAACCTATAAACAGGACAAAGGCGAAAAATTATACCGCAGGGGGCTTTACACCTTCATCAAATTAACGGTACCTCCACCTTCCATGATTCTGTTTGATGCCAGTAACCGCGATCAATGTGAAGTAACCCGTTTACAAACCAATACACCGCTGCAGGCGCTGGCTATGATGAATGATCCGACTATACTGGAAGGGTCCCGGGTATTTGCACAGAAGTTAATTGGCGCTAACAAGGATGCACAAACGAATATTGAAACGGCTTTCCGTCGTATTCTTTGTCGCACTCCGGAAAAGGAAGAACTATCCATCCTTACCCGGTACCACAAAGAACAGTTGGAGCTGTTCCGGGCGGGACAGCTGGATGCAAAAGCCACCCTTAAAGTAGGTGAATACCCGCAGGATCCGAAGTTGGATCCGGTAGAACAGGCAGCCCTGATGAAGACAATCAATCTCATGTACAATATGGAAGAGGCAATCGTAAAATCGTAGTTATGGAAAAAGAATTGTATCAACATCATCTCAATATGAACCGGCGGCGTTTTTTAAGCCGCATGAGTTTGGGCATTGGTTCTGTGGCATTGGGTTCGCTGCTGATTCCCGATCTTTTTTCAGGAAAGGAAACAGAAGAAGCTGTTTTGCAAAGACTCCCACACTTTGCCCCCAAAGCCAAAAGAATCATTTATCTGTTTCAGAATGGAGCACCATCACAGCTGGATCTGTTTGACTACAAACCTATGCTGAACGAGCGTTTCGGAGAAGATCTGCCTGCCTCCATACGAATGGGGCAGCGACTCACCGGGATGACTGCAGATCAGTCGAAGTTTCCACTGGCAGGCTCCACCTTTAAGTTTGCTCAATATGGGCAGGCCCGCGCCTGGATCAGTGAGTTATTGCCGCACACTGCCGGCGTGGTGGATGATATCTGTTTTGTGAAAAGCATCTTTACAGAAGCGATTAATCATGACCCGGCGCTTACCTTTTTTCAAACTGGTGCACAAGTTGGCAACCGTCCCAGCATGGGTGCCTGGTTGAGTTATGGATTGGGTAGTGAAAATATGAACCTGCCAGCCTATTGTGTGCTTTTATCTAAAGGAAGAGGCAATGGACAGGGTGTATACTCCAAACTTTGGACCAATGGATTTCTTGATTCCGTTCACCAGGGTGTGCAGTTCAGCAGTGGTGAAAATCCGGTATTGTATCTCAACAACCAGGAAGCTATAACCAAAATGGATCGCCGTTCCATGCTGGATCAGTTGGCAGCTTTGAATAATGAAAACTTCAAAGCCTTTGGAGATCCGGAAATCAATGCCAAAGTACAGCAATATGAAATGGCTTACCGGATGCAGACCGCTGTACCGGAAGTAACTGATCTTAGTAAAGAACCCGAATCGATTGTAAAGTTATATGGTCCGGATTGCCTCGTGCCAGGAACCTATGCAGCCAACTGTTTGCTGGCGCGAAAACTTTCTGAAAACGGGGTACGCTTTGTTCAGTTGTATCATCAGGGATGGGATGGGCATGGAAACCTGCCGGGAGAAATCCGTGGACAGGCAATGGATACCGACCAGGCTTCAGCTGCATTGATTACCGATCTAAAACAACGAGGATTACTGGACGAAACCCTGGTTATTTGGGGAGGTGAATTTGGTCGCACCAATTATTGCCAGGGCCCGTTAACAAGAGACAACTATGGACGGGATCACCATCCGCGTTGTTTTACCATCTGGATGGCAGGTGGTGGAGTGAAACCTGGCGTATATGGAGAAACCGATGAATTCGGATATAACATCGTACAAAATCCTGTGCATGTGAATGATTTCCATGCAACGGTTTTACACCTGATGGGCCTGGATCATGAACGTCTAACATTTAAACACCTGGGTCGCCGCTACCGATTAACCGATGTGGCAGGAACCGTTGTAAAAGATATAATCGCCTGATGCGTACCTGGAAAACTCTCCTGTATAACCTGGCTTTTGCAGCCAATACACTCTTATTGTTTTTTGTTCTTGCTGAACAGTGGGTAGTAATTCCTTCCTGGCTCCAGGTTGCCGGAAGAATGCATCCCTTATTGCTGCACTTTCCCATTGTATTAATATTATTGTTGCTGATCCTCGAGTGGATGCCACAGGCAAGGAATAATTCGGACGGAATGGACCTGCTTTGGTTAGGTACCCTAAACCTTACCGTTTTCTCTGCCTTATTTGGTTGGATTCTATCAAGAGAAGAAGGATATGGTTCCGATGCCGTTACCCTACACAAATGGGGTGGAGTATTTCTATCGTTGTTTGCATTGGTTTGGTACCATTTACGCAAATGGATGCAATCACGGAGAATAGCATTATCTGTATCCAGTGCTTTAATGATAGTGGGATTAATCCTGACAGGTCATCAGGGAGCCGTATTAACGCATGGTGATGATTTTCTGCTGGCTCCGGTAAAAGGAACGGAAAGCAGTCCGCCTGTTGCAATTGAGGATGCAATCGTTTATGATCATGTTATCCAGCCCATCCTGGAAGCAAAATGCGTAAGCTGTCATAACAGTTCAAAGGCTAAGGGGGAACTGGTAATGGAAACTGCTGCATCATTATTGAGAGGAGGAAAAAATGGATTGCTTTGGGACACAACTGCCAAAGAATATGGACTGTTGTTACAACGCGTTCATCTACCGCTTAATCACAAGGAACACATGCCGCCAAAAGGCAAACCCCAGCTTACAGACGAAGAGATCGCCATACTGTATCACTGGATAAAATCAGGCTCCAGCATGGAGGGCAAACTGGCAGATTTACCTGAGACGGATAGTCTTCGTTTACTCACGGCTTCTTTATTTGTTAGTGGTGAAGAAGCTGTTTATACATTTTCTCCTGCGGCTGAATCAGTCATCGAAAAACTCAATTCTTACTACCGGATAGTACAACCAATTGCGGCAGAATCGCCGGCATTGGAAGTGAATTATTTTGGTGCCAGCCAGTTTAAACCGGAAGAATTAAAAGACCTGCTTCAGATAAAAGAACAACTGGTTCATTTAAACCTGAACCGGATGCCGGTAACCGATAATGACCTGGAACTGCTTAAACAGTTCCCCAACCTCCGGAACCTGAATCTTTCCTTTAGTGATATCACGGATAAAGCATTACCGGTGTTGAAACAGCTTACTTCTTTACGTGAACTGAGTTTGTCTGGTACTGCTGTTACAACTGCTGGTTTAAGCTCAAATCCAATACCTGTAAAATCCCTCTATTGCTGGAGCACGGGGGTTAAGCCCGAAGATATTCCGGCACTTCAAAAAGTGTGGGGAGACACCCGGCTGGAAACTGGTTTTGCAGGTGATACTATACGTATCCAACTGAATCCACCCATCGTGCAGAATGATGAGCAGATTTTCAGTCAGCCCTTTGAACTCAAACTCAAGCATTTTGTGCAAGGAGCAGATTTGCGGTATACCCTGGATGGTTCAGAACCCGACAGCCTGCAGTCGCCTGTTTATAAAGGTCCGGTTACCATTACCAAAACCACCCAGGTTAAAGCCCGGGCATTTAAAAAAGGCTGGATCAGCAGCGCTACGGTAAGCCGGCAGTTTTTTGGTTCAGGTGGTAAACCCGATTCCATTCGATTGCTAACAGCACCTGATCCGTCTTACAAAGGTTCCGGGGCGCAAACACTGGTTGATGAAGTCAAAGGAGACGGAAACTTCAGAAGTGGCAAATGGCTGGGTTATAAAGACAGGGACCTGGAAGTTCAGGTTGAATTCAAAGAGTCCAGAAGCCTGCGGAATTTGTCGGTAAGCACATTGGTAGGAGTGGGCAGTTATATCATGCCGCCAAAAGAAATCCAGGTTTGGGGTACCGAACAGGATGGGAAGCTGCAGTTGCTGGCTAAGGAAATACCTCGTCAACACACCATGGATACCGTGCAGTATGAGAAAATTTACACGGTTAACTTACCTGAAAAGAAATATAAACAATTGAAAATCATCGTAAAACATCTACCTCTACTGCCATCCTGGCATCCTGGTAAGGGCAGTCCAGGCTGGGTATTTGTGGATGAACTCTTCTTTGAATAACAAAACCGGGAACCCTAAAGTCCCCGGTTAGTGGCTGGTAAGCAAGTAGCAGTAAGATTTGGTCAGTTAGCAGATAACGTAATAATATCCACCTGCATAATAAGACTACCGGAGATTTTAAATTGCTGCGTGAAATTTTAAATTTTTTTTTAGACCGTCAATAAACTGCATCCGCGGATATCGCTGTTGTCGACCCGACCGAGTACTTCAAACCCTCCATCTCGGTAACATTTGCCCATATCGTCTGTAGCAATAAACGCGCAGGAATCAAGGTTGGCCAGGTCAATTATGTTAATCACTCCTGCTTTGCCTTCAAACACGGGGTGCAGAACAGGGGAGGGTAGCAGGCTGAGCGGGTCATCTTCCTCCCTGAGCATTATCTGCATCCAAACGGGACAAAAAAAACGTCCATTATCCCCGCAATAAGCCTGGGAAAGCAGTTCTGTCATGCCATATTCTGAATGAATGGCGGCTCCCGGAAAACTGGCTGCCAGTCGTTCATGAAGTGCTGCACGGGTGATTTCTTCCCTCCGGCCTTTCATTCCGCCTGTTTCCATAATGGTAACACCGGGAAGGGGAAATGAATATGCTTCTGCAAAATCCAGCAGGGCAAATGTCACCCCAAATAATAAAACTTTTTGCCGGGTTGTATGGAGACGTAGCAAGGTTTCCTTTAATTTTTCCTGGTCGTACAGGTAAAATCCGCTTTCGGGATGAGCGCTCTGTCGGATTAATTCTTCTACCATTACCACCAGGCTGGAATGCTGGCGCTCGAGATAAGAGGGGAGTAAACCAAGTATGCACCATTCGGAGGCATCTCCGTAAAACTTGTTGAAGCAGCGCGTGAAACTTTCCCGGTACAAATCAAGCGATCGTACAAAATGCCGGCTGTTGATGGTTCCTGTTGTGCCGCTGCTTTCAAACCATTCCTCCTCCTGGAAATTTCCTGTTTTTATGCTATGTGATTTAAAAAAACGAATAGGTAAAAAAGGGATTTCTTCCTTCGTTCTAACCTGGGCAGGCCTCCTGTTGATTGAGTCGCAAAACCTTTTGTACACCGGATTGTTCTCATACTGGTACTGGAAAACTTCCAGGATCAGCGCATCCTGCTGACTGGCAGGAGTTGAGAAAATTTTATGAATCAATTCACTGCGCATGTTAGGTAAATCAGCGGGTAGTTGATAAATTCGTTCACAATATAGACGCTTTATGATTAAGAAACTGGTACCTCTCTTTATACTACTGGTGACTATTGCGGCATGCAGCAAAGATAAATTTGAAACCAAACCGACGTTGACGGTTAAGAATCAGAGTAGGGTGGTGCCTGCAGACAATGAAGCGATCTTTTTTGTTACCCTGGAGTATACAGATAAAGAAGGGGATCTCTCCGGTGTTCGGGATTCCTCTATTTATTACCAGGCCGTTTTGCAGAATGTTCGTTCCGTGATTGGAGGCCCCAATTATCCGCCTGCTTTTGGTTCACTTCCTGAATTTCCTGAGAAGAGAAGTGGTGAAATTGAATTGCGTCTTGATCGGTTTGCCTACTATAAACAAATTCAAAACAACCAGGGTGGCAACGATGCCAACGACACAATCGTTTTTCGGATTGCGGTAAAAGACAGAGCGGGTAATGTTAGTGATACTGTAACTACCGAACCGATTGTACTCTTGGGGCAGTAGATTTGCAGCATGCGGAACCTCGCAGACTTTTTACTCTTCAGCGCTGTTTTCATCGGACTTTGTGCAGTTGCTCTTTGTTGGGAAACGAATTTGCTACTCGGACTAAAATCCGGTCACTGGTCGCTTTACAGTTTTGTTTTCGGAGCTACTTTATTACAATATAATCTTCACTATTTCTTCAAGAAACAACATGCTTTTCATAGTGAACGGCAGGATTGGTCGATTCGCAACCGTACCACACAAAAAATATTAATCGGGTTCGGCCTGGTACTGATTGGTATCAGTATGTTCTGGCTGGAACCCCGCCATTTTGTGGTACTTGTTGTATTGGCAGTTTTGGCCAGTCTTTATTCTTTTCCCTTGTTACCGATGGTGCGAAAGCCGTTAAAGGAATACGGATTGCTAAAGATTGTATTACTGTCGCTTGAGTGGACCCTGGTTACTGTGTGGTTCCCGGCAGATCAACAGGGAGTGGATATGACAAGTTACTGGTTGGTTTTTTTTAGACGTTTCCTGTTTATGTTTGTGCTTTGCCTCTTGTTTGACCTCAGAGATATGAAGTTGGACGCAGCAAATGGAATCCGGACTCTTCCGGTTCGGCTCGGAACCAAAGCTACCTACCAATTGGCTGATGGTTTATTGGTTCTCTTTCTGGTTATTTCCCTCTGGCAATTATTTCGTACGGGCAATTATCCGTTTTTTCATGCGATGCTTTTATCGGCAGCGTTGACCCGATTTGTGATCCAACAAACTAAAAAAATGAACAACGATTATATTTACCTCGCCGGTATTGACGGTATGATGCTGGTACAGGCAATCCTGGTAGGACTTGGAACGCTGTAGATAGTATATTTGAGAACTTAAATCAATGGTCCCATGGCAAAAGCAAAAAAAGAAAAGAAGCCCGAATCGATTCTTACCGAAAATTCGCATGCGTTCATGCGGAATTATCTGAATACACCTTCTCCGGTTGGTTTTGAGGCGGAGGGACAAAAAGTTTGGCTGGAATATATCAAACCATTTGTTGATACGTATTTTGTAGATCCTTACGGAACTGCCGTTGGCGTAGTGAATCCGGATGCACCCTTTAAAGTTGTAATTGAAGCACATGCGGATGAGATCAGCTGGTTTGTCAACTATATCAACCCTGAAGGTTTGTTATATCTTAAACGCAACGGTGGGGTTGATCACCAGATCGCTCCTTCACAGCGTGTTTTCATTCATGGTAAAAAGGGGCCGGTGAAAGCCGTATTCGGATGGCCGGCTATTCATACCCGTTTGTCTAATCCCGATCAGAAAGAACCTGTAGCAAAAGTGGATAACCTCTTCCTGGATTGCGGGGCGAGATCTAAAAAAGAAGTTGAAGAACTGGGAATCCATGTAGGGGCTGTTGTAACCTACCAGGATGGTTTTGATGAACTGGCCAATGGGTATTATGTAGCACGCGCTTTTGATAACCGCATTGGCGGGGTGATGATTGCTGAAGTGGCCAGACTGCTGAAAGAAAATAAAAAGAAACTTCCTTATGGACTGTATGTGGTAAATGCCGTGCAGGAAGAGATTGGGTTACGGGGTGCTGAAATGATCGCGCGCAGGATCAAACCCAATATTGCCATTATTACAGATGTGACCCATGATACTTCCACACCCATGATCAGTAAAGCCATTGAAGGGGATGTGGTTTGTGGTAAAGGTCCTTCACCAACTTTCGGTCCGGCTGTTCATAATAAATTATTGTACCTCGTGCAGGAGGTGGCTGAGAAATCAGGTATCCCCCTGCAGATGCGCACCGTAAGCAGAAGTACCGGGACCGATACCGATTCCTTTGCCTATGCGAATGACGGTTGTCCATCGGTGTTAATTTCCATCCCATTGAGGTACATGCATACCACTGTGGAAATGCTTCACAAGAATGATATTGAGCAAACTATACGGTTGATGTATGAAACATTACTGACGCTTAGCCCGAAGACGAATCTGAGCTATTTGTAAGTGAGATGTCTCACTTCTCACGTCTCACATCTCACGTCATAACTCATAATTCAAACTTACCTGATGGTATCCCTTTACATTCGTATAAAACGACCGGGCATAACGAAATTGGAAACGGTTGAGAAGGAGGCCTGCTCCAAAGGAGAAGCCGGTAAATCCATTGCTGGTATTGGCTATCGATAATTCTCTTCGGCGCAAATGGTTATAACCGATTCCCAATTCAATTTTATCCCCGATAAATGCCTGAGCACCCAATACTACATGCTGAAAAATTTGGTCGGCAGTTGATATGGTACTATCTGGTTTATAAAGTATCAACCGGTGTAAATCACGCAGGGTAACTGAAAATTGAAGAGGTGCCTTCGCCAGCCGTTTGGTAATACCTGCCTGCAGTTCAAAAGGAAGGTTTTCCGTTTGGCCGGGTACAAAACTACTCAATTGCACGCCCATGTGTTTCATAACCAATCCTGCCTGGAATTGGCGCGCACTATCGTAATAATTCATGCCCATTGTAATTGCCATGCCGCTTGACCGGTAAGCGCCATAATTCGACTGAATAAACTGTAACGAACCTCCGTAATACCATTTGTCGAGATAGCGCCTGGAGGCCGTCAATTGTACCTGGTAATCGCGGGGATTAAAATTACCCAACTCGTTGCCAGAAGGATCGGTTTGCGGAATGGATCCATACCCTATGTATTGCACCTGTGCGGCTAAACTCGTGGCAATTTTTTCCTTGTAAACAGCTGCCGATAAATAGTATTGTTTGATGCCTGCCGGCATTGGAGTAAAACTGAGCGAAAACTGGCTGTGGTGCGTGGGACGAAGGAGTGCAGGGTTTTGGTTTATAATGCCCAGGTCGCGACTAATCAGGCTGGTAGTTTCTCCACCAACAGAACTTTGCTGCGCTCCGGTTGGCAAACGAAGAAAACTAAAGATGGATTGACCTCCGGCAGTTTGTGCCTGTACTGTAAAACAGACCCCAAATAAACAAGTGGCAGATAAGAAAATGATAAGAGATTTCAGCAATTGCATTCAGCTAGCCGGGTTGAGCAGGTAAAATAAAGAAAATCCCCCATTGACATGGGGGATCATTAACCCTAAAACAACCAACATGAAAAATTTCAATCGTATTAATTACAATGAACTCGTTGGATTGTTTATTAAAATTATTGTAAAGCCAGGTCTAAAACCTGTTGCATTTGTTTTACATAATGGAAGTTTAATCCTTTGATAAAATTGGGGTCGATTTCTTCCACATCTTTTTCATTTTGCCAGCAAAGAATAATGTCTTTTAATCCGGCCCTTTTTGCCGCCAGTACTTTTTCTTTGATTCCACCAACGGGTAATACCTGTCCCCGTAAGGTAATCTCACCTGTCATCGCCAGGTAAGGTTTTACTTTCCTTCCGGTAAAGGCGGAGGTTAAGGCCGTTAACATGGTAACGCCGGCACTTGGACCATCTTTCGGTACGGCACCTTCAGGAACGTGAATATGAATATTTCTTTTTTGAAACAATTCAGGATCAATACCCAGTTTTTTAGCATTGGCCTGCAGATAAGTAAGGGCCGTTGAAGCACTTTCTTTCATAACATTTCCAAGGTTTCCTGTCAACCTCAGTTCTCCCTTTCCATCACTCAGGGTTGTTTCTATAAATAGAATGTCACCTCCAACATAGGTCCATGCGAGTCCAACAGCTACTCCCGGCATGTTAGCCGTTTTGTATATTTCATTACTGTAGCGGGGTTTACCCAAAATTTCTGTGATATCTGCCACGGTAAGGGTTGGTTTCGCTTTTCCATGCATGGCCACTTCTTTTGCCACATTCCGCATAATGGCAGCCAGCTGGCGATCCAGCTCACGCACACCACTTTCCCTGGTATAATCTTCTACCACTTTTTCCAGTACCTTATCACTGATGCGAATGGATACTTTACCCAGTCCATGCGCTTCTTTCTGCTTGGGGATTAGATGTCTTTTGGCAATCTCCACTTTTTCTTCTACCGCATATCCGCTCAGGTCAATAATTTCCAGGCGGTCTCTGAGCGCTGGCTGGATGTTGTTTATATTGTTAGCAGTAGCTATAAAGAGTACTTTACTTAAGTCGTACTCCAGCTCCAGGTAATTATCGTAGAACGTATGGTTTTGCTCCGGATCCAGCACTTCCAGCAGGGCAGAAGAGGGGTCTCCCCGGTGATCGGCTCCCACTTTATCGATCTCATCCAGGATCATTACCGGGTTGGAGGATTTTACTTTTCGAACAGATTGCAGAATTCGACCAGGCATTGCGCCGATATAGGTTTTTCGGTGTCCCCTTATTTCACTCTCATCATGTAAACCACCCAGGGCCAGGCGAACATATTTCCGTCCGATGGCGCTGGCAATACTTCTGCCAAGCGATGTTTTACCAATTCCCGGTGGGCCAACGAAACAGAGTATCGGACTTTTCATATCACCCTTCAGTTTCAGCACTGCGATGTACTCAATAATTCGTTCCTTGATCTTGTCCATACCATAATGATCATGATCGAGCACTTTTTTCGCATGTTGCAGGTCGTAAGCATCCTCCGTATATTCTTCCCAGGGAAGATCCAGCATCAGGTCGAGGTGGTTGTATACGATGGAATAATCCGGAGTGGAGGGGTGCATACGTTCCAGTTTCTCAATCCCTTTCTGGAACATTTCTGCGGCGGCTTTTGGCCATTTTTTCTGTTCCGCCTTTTTCCGCATTTCTTTTATCTCCAGCTCGTTGCTGTCGCCACCCAATTCTTCCTTGATGCTCTTCATTTGTTGCTGCAGAAAATATTCCCGCTGCTGCTTGTCAAGCTCTGTTTTGGTTTTATTGGTAAGTTTATTCTTCAGCTCAGCGAACTGTAATTCCCGCTGCAGGAGTTGCATAAGAATATCCGCTCTTTCCCCGATATCGTTGGACTGCAGGATTTTTTGTTTCTCATGTAATTCGGTATTCAGGTTGCTGGATACAAAATGGATCAGGAATGCAGGGTTCTCAATATTTTTCAGAATGATGGCCGCCTCTGATGGAATATTCGGAGAAAGCTGGATAATCTGCGTAGCAAGGTCCTTTATATTAGCCACATACGCCGCAAACTGATCGTCTGCCGGGGCTTCACCTTCCTCCAGGAGTGTTACTTTGGCTCTGAAATAGGGTTCTTCGGTAGTGAAACTTTCCAGTTTGAACCGACGTTTACCCTGGATAATGACCGTGGTGCCACCATCTGGCATTTTGATCAGTTTCACAATTTTAGCCACCGTTCCGATTGCTTCCAGGTCGTTTTGTTTGGGATCCTCCACATTGCTGTCCTTCTGAGCCAGCACCCCTACCAGTTTATCTGCCTTATAGGCATCGTTTACAGCTTTGATACTTTTATCGCGACCCACCGTAATTGGTAGTACCACACCAGGAAAGAGTACCGTATTACGCAGGGGAAGAATAGGCAAGTCCCCTGTAATTTCCAGTGTGGATCCATCATCGCTTTCATGCTCGTTCAGGGGAATTATGGGGATAAAGTCCATTTCGTCTTCCGGCCTAAAGAAAAAGTTCCGTTCGTTCATATTCGTCTGTTGTTGTGACAAAATAACACATACTGCCTGTTTTACATAGGGCAGTTGCGGATTATTCGATAGGTCAACTATGGTGCCATGCCAGGATTTCTACACAAATTGGCGGACGGGACTCTTAAAAATGACATATAGTTAGGGGAGAGGCGCCGGCTACGGGACTGCAATCCTTATATTTGCGCCCCGTAGGTACAGCAAAAAACTGCGGAAAAATTCGATATGTCAGCATTGATGGACCAGTTAAAAGAGACAGTCGCATATATACAGGGGCAATGCTCCGTTCGGCCGGAAGTTGGTATTGTGTTGGGTAGCGGCCTGGGTAACCTGGTGGCAGAACTAAAAGTGGAGAAAGAAATTTCATACCAGGAACTGCCACATTTCCCGGTTTCAACGGTAGAAGGGCATAGCGGCAAATTGATTTTTGGTCAGCTTGGAAATACAAAAGTACTGGCCATGTCGGGCCGGTTTCATTACTATGAAGGGTATACTGCCAGTGAGGTGGCCTATCCGATCCGCGTAATGAAACTGCTGGGAGTACACACCTTACTACTGAGTAATGCTGCGGGAGGAATGAATCCGGCATTTAATGTGGGCGATCTCATGATCATCCGCGATCAGATCAGTTTATTTGCTGTTAATCCCCTCATCGGGAAAAACGAAGCGGAATTGGGGCCACGATTTCCTGATATGAGTGAACCCTACAACAAACAGGTGATTGTAAAAGCGCAGGAAATTGCGGCACGTTTAGGTATACTGGTACACCAGGGTGTATACGTAGGGGTTACCGGTCCTACATTCGAAACCCGGGCAGAATACAAAATGCTGCACCTGATTGGGGCGGATGCGGTTGGCATGAGTACCGTACAGGAAGTGATTGTTGCCCGCCATATGGATATGCAGGTATTCGCCATCAGTGTAATTACGGACCTGGGAATCCGGGAGGAAGAAAATATTATTACGCATCAGGAAGTGCTAGAAGCCGCTGCGGCAGCTGAGCCCAAACTGACCGCCATCTTTAAGGAACTGGTTCAAGTGATCTGATGCGTTTACGTTTAGTTTATAGCATGCTCTTTTTTTGTTTGCTGGGTATCGTGGATGCCTATGCGCAAAATCCCATGCGGCGGTTGCCGGGTATGGGAGGCGGGGGTATGCGGGGAGGGTCAACCACGCAGGATAGCTTAAAAAGACGGGATAGTAATGAAGATTCCATCACCATTTGGTTTCGCTATCTCGATACCTCAACCGTCCAACGGCTTGATTCTTCCATTGTTGATTTTTATAAAAGATTCCCGGTTCCAGCCAATCATGTGTACCTGGGTAATCTCGGACTGGCAGCCAGGCCACTGGGATTTAATCCTATTCTGAAAAGTGGCTGGGATCCCGGTTTTCATGCATTTGATCCATATAAACTGCGACTGGATCAGGTGCGATTTTTTCAGACGACCCGGCCTTATTCTGAACTGGGTTATCTGCTGGGAAGTAATGCTGAACAGATCATCAATGTAATGCATACCCAGAATATTAAACCCAACTGGAATTTCGCATTTCAGTACAACCTGGTTAACAGTTTGGGAATGTTCAAAAATCAATCGACTAACCATAGCCGTTATCTTTTCAACTCGGATTATACATCTCCTAATAAACGATATCATCTCTATTTGATAGCACTCTCCAATTCTATGCAGGCCAATGAAAACGGCGGTCTGCAGGATGATTACGACTACATGGGTGACCTGGTAAGTTACCAGGAACGCAGTGCGATACCTGTACAATTAGGCGATTATGTTCCTTATCGCCGAAATGTCTTAAACAGTGCGCTGAATACGGGAAGCCGGCAACGAACTACCACTTATTTGTTGAGGCAACAGTATGACCTTGGAAGGAAAGACAGCATCGTTACTGACTCATCTGTAATACCCCTGTTTTATCCAAAGCTCCGGATTGAATACAACCTGCAATACAACCGGCATCGGTACCGGTATTTTGACCGGCAACCCCAGGATAGTTTTTATATCAAAAACTATGATTTCCTGTTGCGGCCAGCCAATGACTTTACAATAGAAGAGTCCTGGAATGATGTGATCAATGATTTTTCGTTGTACAGTTTTCCGGATGAAAAAAATGCCCGCCAGTTTTTGAAAGCTGGCATATCCCTTCAAAATATGACGGGAATTTTTACTGATGGGAAACGAACCTTTTATAATTTATTTATTCATGGCGAATACCGGAATAAAACACGGAACCAGAAATGGGACCTTGAAGCCAATGGTAAATTTTATCTGGCTGGTTATAACAACGCCGATTTTGATCTGAATGCAAGTATCAAAAGATACATCAGTAAACAGTTGGGATATATCCAGGCAGGCTTTCAGAATGTGAACCGGACGCCTTCCTATATTTTCGAACCCGGCAGCAGCTTCAGCCTGATTGGGCTTTTATCCCTCAATAAAGAAAATATTACCCGGATATACGGTTCATTGGATAATCCGTTAAAACGCTGGAACTTATCAGCCAGTTATTACCTGGTGAGTAATTTCTCCTATTTCACCGATTTTTATAAACCCGCTCAGGCATCGGCACTCTTCAATGTGCTGGAAGTTAGCGCGGAGAAGAATTTTAAAGTGGGGCGTCGCTGGAACTGGATGGCCCGAGTACAATTGCAACAAAGAGCAGGAGATGGACCAGTGAATATGCCTCTATTGTTTACCCACCATCGGTTTGGTTATGAAGGCACACTGGGTTTTAAAAACCTTCGATTGGCAGCGGGAATAGAGGGTAAGTATCATACTGCCTACAAAGCTGATTTTTATTCTCCCCTTTTAACCCGGTTTTATTTCCAGGATACTGCTACTCTCCGGTTGAATTTCCCGGATATCGCAGCTTATGTGCATTTCCGGATCAGAAGTTTCGCGGCCTATGTAAGGGCAGAAAATCTGAATACGGCCGTATCAAGGGATGGTGTTTTCGGGTTTTACAACAATAACCTGGCAGCACCCAACTATCCCTACCAGGGGCTGATGATCCGCGTTGGCATTTACTGGAGTTTCGTAAACTGACGAAAATCAGGTGATTTTAACAGTGCCTGATTATGAAATCTTAAAAAAGAGAGTAGCTTTGCCTTGTTGAAAAAACTGTTAACCATATCGTTAGCTTTTCTTTATCTGCTTGTCTCCAGTGGGTTATTGGTGGAGATTCATCATTGCATGGGGCGTATTGCGGATGCTAGCCTGCATGTTTTTTCCCATGAAAAGAAGGAAGGAACCTGTGGTAAATGTGGCATGCCCAAAACAGAGGAATATGCACATTGCTGTAAGGACGAAGTTAAGCTGGTTAAAGTTGACGATGATCAGAAAGCCGCCGGAATCTATTACCAACTGGAGGCTCCGGTAGCAGAACTGAACCCGGCCCCCTTGCAGGACTGGCTGCAGCCCGAAACGGATCTGAAAGCAGTTGTATTACCTCCGGCGCATGGGCCGCCAATAGGAGAAGATTCCGATTTTCAGTCGCTTTATTGCATTTTCAGAATTTGAGATACGGATGGTTTATACTATGCAGACTTCCTGTCTGCCCAACTGTCTATTATTTAAATCTCAAATTCAACAATCATGAAACTCATCACGTTAGTATCCTTTTTATTTGTAACAACGATCGCTTTTGGCCAGAAGAAAACCGAATCTATTAAGGTTTGGGGAAATTGTGGCATGTGTAAAAAGACCATCGAAACCGCAGCTTCAAATGCCGGAGCAACCAGTGCCGACTGGAATGAAGAAACCAAAGTATTGCAGGTAAGCTATAAGGCTAAGAAAACCTCTTCCGATAAAATTCAGCAGGCGATTGCCAATGCAGGCTACGACACTGAAAAGTTTACTGCTGATCAGGCTGTGTATGATAACTTACATGGTTGCTGCAAGTACGACCGGAAAGACGCAACTGCTTCTGTTAGCGCACCTGAAGCAACTGCTGATTGCTGTAAAGACGGTAAGTGCAGTAAAGACCATGCAAAAGCAGCTCATTGCAAAGACTGCTGCAAAGATGGTGTTTGTAAAAAAGGAAGCGATTGCTGCAAGGAAGGCAATTGCTGTAAAGATGGAAAGTGCAGCAAAGGTGGCGACTGTTGTAAAAAATAAACATTCATTTCTAAATAAGCAACAAGATGAAACAAGTATTGATAGCTTGTTTACTGGTGCTCTTTGGGATGAATGCCAATGCACAATTCTCAAAAGCCAGTTTACAGGCGAGTGGGCTTACCTGTGCACTATGCACAAAAGCCATTAATAATTCACTGGAACAATTAACCTTTATCAAATCGGTTAAACCGGATATCAAAACTTCTACCTTTTTGATTGAATTCAAAGAAGGAGCAGAAATCGATATCGATGCGCTTCGTAAAGGAGTAGAGGATGCTGGATTCTCGGTAGCCAAACTTCAGCTGACCGGTAATTTTGATCAGTTGGCTGTGGCCCAGGATGAACATGCGACCATCAATGGAAAAACCTTCCATTTTTTGGCGGTTAAAAAGCAGACACTATCCGGCGAACAGGTTTTAACCATGGTTGATAAAAACTTTGTTCCGGCAAAGGACTTCAAAAAATACAGTAAATCCAGCTCCATGTCCTGCGTTCAGACAGGAAAGGCGGGCGATTGCTGTAAAAAAGAAGGACTGTCTGCCGACAGCCGCATTTATCACGTTACGATTTAATATTGAAACAGTCCGGGTGATTTCAACCACCCGGACTTAATTTTACTGTATGAAACAAACGGTTCTTTCTGTTTTGCTGGCATTGTCGTTTACTATTGCGTATGCACAGCCGAAAATTGGAGATATGGCACCTGAAATCCGGTTGAAAAACCTGGCCGGAAAGGAAATTTCTTTATCTCAATTGAAAGGTAGTTATGTGCTGGTGGATTTCTGGGCAAGCTGGTGTGCACCCTGCCGAAAATCAAATAAACAACTCGGTCCCATCTATGACCTTTATAAGAAAAAGGGATTTGAGATTTATGGTATCAGCCTGGATGAAGAAGAAGCTGCCTGGAAAAAAGCGGTAGCTGCAGATAAAATCAACTGGGTCCAAACCCGTGAAGCCGGAGGCTGGTATGCACCGGTTGCACTGGCGTGGGGAATTGAACAATTACCAACCTCTTATTTACTGGACAAAACAGGAAGGATCCTATCCATTGATCCAAGCGCTGGTGAAGTTGAATTAGTGCTTCGCCAGGGCTTAAAATAATTGAAATGAGAGCTTTTTGGATTGCACTTGGGTGCCTTTTCTTTTCTTTTGGTACCCAGGCCCAGGAATTGTATGTATTTACCGATCCGGCTTCCAACCTGCCGGCTCAATCGCTTAGTGCGAAACTGACTGCCCGATTTGCAGATTTGCCACAATCCGGAATGATTCGTCAGCGCTACATGCCAGAATTGATGGCCGGATTGCATAAAAACTGGATGGGCCGGGTGAGTACCACTTTTTCCAATTTTTATCAATCAGGACAGCGATGGGAATCAGTTAAGGGCTACGTTAAATGGCGGTTCTTTTCCGAGGATGGCATCCATCGTCATTTCCGTATGGCTGCATTTGCAGATGCCGCATTTAGCCGGAACAACATGATTTATGACGAAATGAATCTGGATGGGGATAATAGTGGGATTCAGTTTGGTTTGATCGGAACGCAACTCTTACACAAGCTGGCTATTTCCGGAACTGCCAGTTATATAAGGGTCTTTGATGAGAAGTTCAAAACGATGAGAGACATGCACGATCAGGATGCCCTGATGTACAGTTTGTCTGCTGGTTACCTGCTTTTTCCAACATCCTATTCAGCGTATGAACAGGTCAATCTAAACCTGTATGTAGAAGTATTGGGGATGAAGGGCCTTGGTCCGGGTACCCATTATTTGGACATTGCTCCTTCTATACAATTGATTTTCAATAGTTCAACCAAGCTTAATCTGGGTGCCAGGTTGGAGGCTTCCGGAAATGCGACCCGGATCGCCCGGAATAATTATTTCCTCAGCCTGGAATCCACTTTTCTGAATGTGTGGAAAAAACGCGGAAAATAGACTAAAAGCAGGGTCGGGGGCGTTTTAATGAGAAATCCAATCCTTCCAAATGAGAAAGATTAGTGCACTCTTTGCCTGTTTGGTGCTGGTTGTAACTACAATGGCACAACGGGTCGACCTCGACCGCTTTTCCTTCCAGGTAAATTACCGGGAGTTGCCACAATTACCACTGGATAGTAGTTTTCGAACTTATGATTTCTCCTGTGATATTGGGCCGCTTATGAAGCTGGCGCTTGGTAATGAGTCACCAGCAGAACGCCTTGAGATCATGGGCTGGAAATGGCTTCCAGCTAATGGACATGTATCCGTTCAATTAAAAATGGAAGATCTGATCATTACCAAATCCGATATAAACCAGCGGGAGGAAATCAAAAAGGACAAAAACGGGAATATTGTTAGTAAAAGGATGTGGTATGCTCCCCGTTTAACCTATACCTATGCAGCCCGCGTGCTGATCCGCGATTATACCGGCAGACAGATTGATGAATACCAGATGGTCAATCGTCAACAGACCTTTACCTACCAGGGAACAGAAGTAGGAAATAAAATTGCCGCATTTAATGTGTTGCTAAATATGGTGGTGCTGACCACGCAGGTTAGTAGGGAAGTGCTTTATAATACCATTTATCAACTTTCGGGTAACCTTACCCGTCAGTATGGCTATCTCGAAAAAAGAGTTTCGGATATGGTTTGGGTGGTATCGAATCGCAAACATCCGGAATACAACCGCTTTCGGAATAACTGGGGAATCGTGAAGAACGCACTCTTCAAAATTAATACCAATGAATCGGTTGAGCCTATCTGGAAGGAAGTGCAACCTGCCATCGCCTATTTCGAAAAACTTCGCCGTGAGTATGATGGAAATAGTAAACATGACCGGAAACTTCGTTACGCCACCCATTTCATTCTGAGTAAACTTTATTTTTACCTTGATAAGCCTGAACTGGCTCAGCGGGAAGCTTCGGATTTAATATTGAATGCCTATGACCAGCGGGATGGCTATCACCTGGAGTCAATGGCGAATTATTTGAAAAATGAATTAGCCAATAACCGTCGTAGTACCCGCTATTTTCCTCTTTACATACAAAGCTTTGAGGGACCTCAAAATGTATCCTTATATTCGGGACAGTAATACCGAATATGCCATTGTTTGCCGGACTTGACCTGGGTACCACACATACCAAACTGGTTGTCCTTGATGAAAAGGGCTACCTGCTGCACCAGGCAAAGTCATCCTATACAAAGGGAACTACTACTGAGCTGGACCCACAGGAGATAAGGGACCTGGCAGAAAATCTGCTGCTGGACGCGTTTTCGGTTATAGGTAAACGTGATACTGCACTTTATCTTTCGCTGAGTGCAGCCATGCATAGTTTGATGCTGGTGGATGAAACGGCAACGCCTCTTACTCCACTTTCAACCTGGGCGGATACCAGCAGTCTTTTACTGGTTAATCAATACAAACAGGACCCCAGGGTTCGTAAACTGATTAGTGAAACCGGTACCCCCTTTCATCCCATGACACCCCTGGCTAAATTATGGCAATTGAGGCTGTCAAATCCTGCTTTACTTAACACAGCCTTCAAGTGTGTAGGTATCAAAGAGTTTATCTGGCATTATTTTACAGGACACTGGGAAACGGATTGCACCACAGCTGCTGCAACCGGCATGTATGATCCACTTAAGGCGGATTGGCATCTGTTAGCATTGGAGCTAACCGGGGTAAAAAAAGAACAATTGCCTGATGTGCAGTCGGTTGAATGGATGCGGAAGGAGAATCGTTTTAAAATTGAAGGACTTCAGCTACTACCTGTTTTGGGAGGCTCTGACGGCTGTTTAGCCCAGATCGGAAGTAAAGCAATGCGGCCAGGTACGGCAAGTCTTACGATCGGAACCAGCGGTGCCATCCGGGTGGTACAATCCGCTTTTAAAGCAGATCCGGATAGCGGTTTGTTTTCCTATCAGTTAGATGCCACTCATTTTGTGTGTGGAGGCCCTACCAATAATGGTGGTATTGTTTTACAGTGGTGGGAAGAAGAAATTATGGGGAAATCAGCGCCACTTGGAATGTTGCTGGATTCCTTTGAACAGGAAGCTGCTTCGGTTGTGCCAGGCTGTGAGGGACTGGTTTGTCTGCCTTATTTTGGAGGAGAACGCGCTCCTGTTTGGGATGCCGGTGCTAGCGGTATGTTTGCAGGCGTTCGTTTTCAGCATCGGCAGGCGCATTTTAAAAGAGCCCTGGTAGAAGGCATCTGTTTTATTTTCCGGCAATTACTGGAAAGGATAGAAAAAGTGCACGGACCGGTTCATCGCATTGTTGCAAGCGGAGGTTTTACCAGAAGCAGGTGGTGGGTACAGGTAATGAGTGATGTGCTGGAGCGAACAATCGACGTAGGAGAGGAAGATGCGGATGCTTCTGCGTTAGGAGCTATTGCTATTGCCATGAAGGCAACCGGTTTTTTAACCAAATGGACAGAGTTGGAAACGCATCTTCCGTTCGGTTATAATTCTTTTTACCCCAATGATACGAACAGAACCATCTACCGTAACCAATACCAGGAATTTTTACGCTTATGTCAGTTTTAGTAATTCTGTTGGCACTGGGATTATTGTTCTGGATGACGCTTAATAAATGGAGTCCATTCCTCGCATTACTGGCAGCCACCCTGCTGATCGGGTTGCTGAATGGAATGCCGGTGCCGGAACTTATGCGGGCCATGGAAAAAGGGGTAGGATCCATGCTTGGAAGTATGGCGCTTATTCTTTGCCTTGGAGCCATGCAGGGCAAGGTGCTCGAAAAAACCGGTGCTGCTACTGTTATCAGCCGTTATCACATGGATAGGTTTGGCCGTTCTGGTATTCAGTGGGCGGTACTACTAATGGGATTGCTGGTGGGGATTCCACTTTTTTATAATGCCGGTTTTGTAATCCTGGTTCCCTTTGTTTTTACCATTGCTGCCAGTGCAAAAGTGCCTCTCTTATATGTAGCCATACCAATGGCATCTGCATTGTCGGTTACGCACGGTTTTTTACCACCGCATCCCGGGCCCGTAAGTCTAGCCTCTATTTTTTCTGCCTCTATAGGTAAAACCATGTTGTATGGATTACTGGTGACAGTTCCACTTGTCTGGATAGCGGGTATTGAATTTGGAAAACGATTTCGGCAATTTGGAACCATTCCCCTGATGGAAGATAAAAATGATCAAGAGCAATTACTGCCATCGGTTCGTTCAAGTATGGTGGTTGCGTTATTGCCTGTTCTGCTCATCGCTTTACCAGCCTTACTGGTTAATTTTGTTCCGGCAGAGTCAAAACTGTTGCTGTTTACCCAGGCGATTGGCGATCCGGTTCTTGCCATGCTGATTGCTGCGTTGGCCGCCGGTTATTTTCTTTGCATCAGGAGGGGCGTTTCCGTTCAGGTGCTGATGCAATACTATGGCGCTGCTATTGAAGGGATTGCGGTTATTATGATGGTAATTGCTGGCGGCGGTGCACTGAAGCAGGTATTGACAGATACCGGTATTGCCGCTCAGGTGGCAGATTTCTTTACACAATATGCATTTCCGCCCTTGATAGCAGGCTGGCTGGTCGCAGCTTCTATCCGGATAATAATAGGTTCTGCAACCGTAGCGGGAATTACAGCCGCAGGAATTTTAGCACCCCTGGTGGTTTCCAGCGGCGTATCGCCAGAATGGATGGTGTTGTCCGTTGGTGCCGGCAGTGTATTCTGTTCACATGTAAACGATACCGGTTTCTGGATGTTTAAGGAGTATTATGGGTTGACAGTAAAAGAAACCCTGCTCTCCTGGACCATCATGGAGTCTATTATCTCTGTATTGGGATTGCTGTTAATTCTGCTGCTTTCCAATTTTATCTGATACTTCCGCTAGTCCGTTCCTTTCTGCGGATATCTTTGATAATATGCTCCGCATGAATACGTGAATTTTCAATAAATAATTTATGGGTATTCATGCCTCCGCAAATAACGCCGGCCAGGTATAGTCCGGGTACATTGGTTTCCTGCGTTTTGGGATCGTATTCGGGTTGCCTCACTTCATCCTTACTCAACCGGATACCGCAGGCTTTCAAAAAATCCAGGTTGGGTTCATATCCTGTCAGGGCCAGCACCCAGTCATTCGCGATGGTCAGTTTCCCTTCTGGTGTCTGAATATCTATCTCACGTTCACGAATAGCCGAAACCTGGCTGTTGAAATAGGCCTTAATGGAGCCTTCTTCAATTCGATTGATGATATCCGGTCTTACCCAGTATTTAACACGCTGACCAATTTCTGATTGGCGGATAATCATGGTTACATCCGCGCCTTTTCGCCAGGTTTCAAGGGCAGCATCCACAGCGGAATTCTGGGCCCCGATTACCACTACTTTCTGGAATGCATAAAAATGCGGATCCTTGTAATAATGTGTAACCTTGGGGAGTTCTTCTCCTGGTACGTTTAACTGATAGGGGATGTCGTAAAAACCAGTAGCAATGATTACATAACTGGTACTATAGCGTTCCTTGCTACTGGTAACGGTGAAGCCTTTTTTGCTTTTCCTGACGGATAAAACCTCTTCAAAGAGCCGGATATTCAGCGTATGACTGTGAGTTACACGCCGGTAATATTCCAGTGATTCTGCACGGGTAGGTTTATTGTTATTGGATACAAATGGTACGTTTCCAATTTCCAGCCGTTCGGATGTTGAAAAAAAGGTCATATTGGCCGGATAATGATAAAGTGAATTAACCAGGCAACCTTTTTCCAGGATTACATAATTCAGTTTTGCTTTCCGTGCTTCCAGCGCACAGGCAAGTCCGATTGGTCCTCCTCCAATTATAACCAGGTCATAAGATGTCATGAAGTACGATGTTACTACAAATGCCAAAATTAGGTTCTTTGTAGTAACATCGCATTATTGTTGACCTGTGCTTAGTAAGGCTCAACTTTACCAGAACCTGAAACTTTCACCGTTACCTGCGGATTGCCTTTGTATTTAACTGAGCCGCTTCCACTGATCTTGGCATTCAGTTTGTCGGTTACCCATACCCGCATGTCTCCGGAGCCGCTGGTTTCCGTTTTCATTTCAGTCGTTTCGCACCCGATCATATTGATATCGCCGCTGCCGGAGATGTCCAGGTCGGCATTCCCAACGGATCCTGCACGGATAAGGATATCGCCACTCCCATTCACATCAGCTTCCAGCTGAGGAGTGACCAGTTCCCGGATATCTATTTTTCCAGACCCATTGATATCTGTATAAAACTGATTAGTTTCAATTGGTTCATTCGCATAAATGTCTCCGGAACCATTTACTTTAAAACCATTAATGGAAGGAGATTCAATGAATACTTCTATGGTTTCATAGGAATGAATCCAGGTATTGTTACGGATCTTTAAATTTAATTCCCCATTACTGACAAAAACTTCAATTACATCCTGAATATTTCGTTGTGCACGGATTTCAACCCGATGCTGAGATCCTGTCTTGTAATAAAGTCGTCCTGTTGTTCCAAAATCAATTTTAGTAAAATTGCCGACCTCCCGGATCTCGGATACAACCGGGCCTTTGCCGTTTACTTTTTTACAGGAGGGTAGTAGTGCGCCAATCCCAAGGATCAGTAGCGCGAATAAAAACGTAGTTTTTTTCATGGTATAAAATCTGTATGGTTACTAATTAAAATTCAAGTCGATAGGCGATTACCGGAATAATACCTGCCTGATAAGCAGTTCTGATCCCCCCTTTGACACTGTCGAAATAGCGGGCATAAATATTCTGGCGATTGGTCAGGTTTTGTATATCAAGTGATAATACATGTGTCATACTGGTAGCATTCCATTTCATGCTCAACCGGATATCGGTTCTGAAATAAGCTGGATGCTGTATCGTAAATGCTAATGCTTCGCGATATTTCGCATAGCCCAGCTCAAGTGTTGCTTCCTCATCCATAGGTGTCTCCCGGAAGCCTCCGGCATAAATGACTTTGATATTGGCCGCAAAACTTCGTTGTTTACCGGGATGAATAAATTCTTTGCCCAGCGTAAGTGAATTGGCATGCCCGCCATTGTACCGGGTATTTCGTTCGACACCATCAGCAGGCGTATATTTGGATTGGTAGAAGGAATTGGAAAAAAGAAAATAGAAATTGTTGCGTAACTGTTTTTCCAGTGAAATCTCTACTCCATAATTTTTACCCTTTCCTTGGTTTGTCAGCGGATCAAGTATGTAATTTTCACCGATGTTTAGCGTTGATAAACTGCTGGTATCATAGATGCTTACCGGAACATTAAAGAGTTGCTGGTAATACACTTCAGTTCTCAATCGTAACCCTTTCATTAGTTGCCGGGTATAGGATCCGACCAGGTGATGGGATTTCGTAAAACCCAGTTCCTTATTCGGCTGGATCCAATCACCGTTAATGTTGGTACGGGCAAAATATACACCCATGATCTGTGCCTGGCTGTGCAAGCCGTAACCAAGCCCAAAACTGTTTTTGGAATCCGGTGTCCACTGCATGGCAAAGCGGGGTTCTACTGCTGTTGTTTTATTTAGCATCAAGTGCAGAAAATGCAGGCCGCCAGTAAATACGAGTTGATTGGAAGGTTTGTATTGCCATTGGGCAAAAGCTTGTACCTGTTGAGTTTGATCCTTTACATTAATACGTTCTTCCACTGGTGCCTGGTTGTTTTCCCTGGAATGTTGCAGGAAATTAAAGTTGATTTGCTGAAAGATCACTCCTGCACGAATGGCCTGTTTACGACTCAGTTGGCTATTCAGTGTGCTGCTTACCGTCCATTTGCTCGTTGAGAATTTTTCACGAAAGGGATTGGTGATCGATTCATCATTTTCCATATACTGTTGATCACTGGTGTTTTCCTGTTGGCTATGGACAAGGGCAGTTTTTAATTTTGTGCGAGCGGAAAGCGCGATCGAATGGGTTAATCCATTGGCATTGGTCGCACCTCTGTACCTGCCTCCGTATCTGTTCCATTCTTCCTCCCATTTTGAAGGGTCTTTTTCCATCGGTAAATCCTGGCTATTCCAACCATTGAGTCCAAATAGGGTGAACTGCCCTGCTTTACCTGCAGGCAGGTTAATATTGTAGGAGAGATCACTGAAATTGGTGCTTCCTTCCCCTACTGTTTTTAGTCCCATTTTACTTAATAACCCAAGTGTGGAATACCTGTAATTGACCAGGTAAGACCCTTTGTAGTTTTTACTAAAAGGCCCTTCGCTTGCAACATTGATTCCAAGGACGCCTGCTTCAATGGTATGTTCTCTTTTTTCGTTATTGCCTTTTCGCAACCGGAGATCAAAAACACCTCCTACTGCATTTCCATACTCTGCCGCAAATGCACCGGTTACAAAATCGGAATTGGCAAGTACTTGCGCACTTAGAATAGAAATGCCTCCTCCGCTGCTGCCTTGAACAGAAAAATGGTTGGGATTTGGAATTTCAACACCTTCCATCCGCCACAAAAGTGCATTGGGCGCATTGCCTCGAACCACAATATGATTCCCTCCGTCATTTACGCTGATTACACCTGCAAAACTGGTTGCCATCCGGAGCGGATCGTTAACTGCTGCCGCATAGCGTTGTGTTTCTTCAACTGAAAAAGCTCTGGCGCTAACCAGACTGAGTTCATTTAAGGGTTTTGATCGTACACCACGGGCTTTTACTGTTACTTCTTGCTGTGTTTGAACATCCAGTTCCATGGCAGGATTCAATACCAGTTCCTTTCCTGCATTTAATATGATGTTTTCAAGCAGGATGGGTTTGTAACCGGCATGCGTGATGCGCAGCTGGTGCACCCCAATGGGTACCAACGTAAATTTGAAAGTTCCATCACTGCCTGTTGTAGTGGTTCTCCGCTGACCAATGATTTCTACAGTTGCTCCTGAAATAGGTTGTTGCAGTAGTTGGTCTGTCAGCTGACCTTTTATGGTCTGTTTTACCTGTGCCGTAAGTGGCAATAAAAAGATGCATTGAATAAGGATAAGGTTAATGATCCTGCGATACATAAAATCGTTTTTTTATCCGACAACGATCGATGTCTTTACCCCTACGTGTGCAAAAAAAATATCAGAATAAATGTATGCCACCCGTCCAGCCCAGCCATCCGGTGCGATTACCACCAAGTGAAACTGTTTTGTAAGCTGCTTCTGGTATCGGGTAGGCATAACCGTTAAACTTAATATCCTGGTCAGACTGGTAAACCGAAAATGCAGGTCCGGCAAACAAAGAAAAATGTTTGCTGATTTTCCAGTGAAGATTTACTGTTGCCCTGGTTAAAAGATTGGTGTATTCCCAACTACCAAGGAAAACATATTGGGTACTTGCTTCCAGGTTAAGCGAGAACTGCTTGCCCAGTCGTCTTTCAGTTCCGATGCCATAACCAAAACTAATCACTCTTCTGCCGGTATCCGGATGCGCTCCTCCCAGTAGGATACTGTATAATTTGTGGTTACCTGTTTTAAATGCGGCATTAAAAGGCATGACTTCCGTAGAATAAAAAGCCAGCTTATGATATCCTTTCAATACCACATTGATCAGGCCGATACTATAACCGTCTGAACTGTCTGCAATATTGATTAGTCCGATTTGTACACCATTTAATTTTTTCGCATAATTAAATACGCCCCCGATCTGGACCCCATTCATTTCTCTGCCACTCACATTACCAACTCCGGCAACCTGAAGCCCGGTCACAGCATGATTGGTATAATTAATAACACCTCCAACCTGTCCACCGGTAAAAGATCCCTTCACAAAGTTGACTACTCCTCCTACCTGCACCCCTGTAACGGAATCAAGTACCATGTTGTGTACTCCGGCAACCTGCACGCCTTTCATATTGCCGCCTACTATATTCACAACACCGGCCACCTGTGCATACTGTACATCTTTTTTATTGAGGTTAAATATCCCTCCAAGCTCTGCTCCGTTCACGCCGCCGGAATAACCACCCAGAGCGTTAAAGGAGAAATTATTCACTACCTGTGCATTCATCTTTCCATTACTTGACAGTCCGGGAGTAAGTGAAACCTGCACCGGTCTTACTGTGAAAAACCGACTCAGGTTAATGCTTTGCACTTTAAGTTTGGAGGACAGGAAAAATTTACCAAGAGCCGTGCGCTGCACCCGAAGCGAATCCATCCTTTTATACAAATAGAGCAGGGTAGAGCTATCGGGTTGGGGAATGGCCATATAGAGGGAATCGGGGGCGGGTAACCGGGCCGGACCAACAACAACTGTGGCGCCCTGTAGATCAACGGGCGCCAGTGTGATACGAACTTCCTGGTTATAACCGGAACGGATCGTGACAGTAGTATCTCTGTAAAATTCTTTGCTGACTGTCAGGCTGGCTCTCGGATAACGTGTTTTTAATTTGATCCGGAAATATCCCTGCCGATTGGTAAGCGCCGCTACAAGCCTGTCTTTTTCATAAACGCTGGCATCCCGAACCAACTCGCCGGTTTGGTCATCCCTTACATATCCACTTACCCAATAATGATTATCGTTGGTGGCGGATTCCTTAATTACCAGGCTGAGTTGGAGTGGGGTTCTCCGGATGATAATGTATTGTCCGCTTTCCCTGAACTCAAAACCAGTCGGGAACAGCAGTTCCAGCAGGTTGCGTACCGTTCGGGTACCTGCCGGCAGACTTACCAGGCTGTCTTTTGGAAGTATATTGGAATTGTAACTGAAGTAGAAATTTCCTTTGTTACTGATGATCTCTAGTACATCTGCAATTGGCTGCCGGTTTACGGAAAGGGTTATTTGTTTATTCAAATGTTCCTGTGCCTTCAGGCTGTTCATCATACCCAGAAAACCAAGTAGTATCATTAATTTCCGGAAGATGGTGCGTCTGTTTATACAATTACTCCACATAAATCTGGTCGGCTTTCCGGGTGATGGTAATGTCCAGGGTCTGGGCGATGATGGATAAAACTTCATCCAGTGGCTGGTTTTCAAATACAGTAGTTATGGGCAGTTCCCGGATGGCAGGATTGATAATGACTATATTCGAATCATAGGCTTCATTCAGTACTTCCACCAGTTTCCATAAGGGGGTACGGTCGCAGTTGAACGTACGGGTTCTGTAATACTGATAGAGTTTATCGGTTTGCTGAACCTTTGTCCAGCTTCTTAAATTCTTGCCGGCAATGATCTGTTCTCCCGCATGCAATACGATGGACTGGTTGCCATCACTTACCTGGACAGTTCCCGTTTCCACGATTACAACGGTAACAGAATCCGTTTCCCGGATATTAAAGGAAGTACCCAAAACAGTAACGGTGAGTTGATTAACCTCCACTTCAAATGGTTGCTCAGGGATTCTCTTTACATCAAAAAAAGCCTCCCCTTTCAGTTTAATCCGGCGCTTATTGCGGGCAAACTGTTTTGGATATTCAATGGTTGCGCCTTTGTTCAAAGTGATTTTTGAACTGTCGGGTAATAATTGTTGAAGCGTCGTCTCCTGGCTGGCCAGTTCCATCCACCCGGCGTTTGTCCATTGCCGGTAGATCGTCCAGCCTACTGTACCAGTCACAACAATTGCAAGGATAGCCGCAGCCCTTCTCCACCATCCCGCCAAACTCACCACCTTTCCATCTTCCCGTCTTCCTGTCTTCCCTTCTTCCTTTCCTCCATTTTTCCCCTTTTCCAGTTTTTCCCGCATCCTTTCCCAGGCTGCGTTAACATCTACTGAAGAATTGGCTGCCAGTTCGCGGCTTTTCTCCCAAATCTGCTGGAATTCCTGAAAATACCGTTCATTTTCCGGTGAGGCACTGATCCATTTGAGTGCAGATCGCTGTTGCACCTCTGTGGCTTCTCCCAGCAGGTAGCTGACCAGCAGCTCATCTATGGCATGGTTGGATTGGAAGGGCAGCATATCAGAGATTGAGCAGGATTAATAATAATACGGGTAAAAAATCTTTCAATTTTTCTCTCAGCAAACGGAGTGCTTTCCCCATCTGGTTTTCAATGGTTTTAACCGAAAGGCCCAGGCGATCCGCAATTTCCTGGTACTTCAGTTCTTCATACCGGCTCATTTGAAAGATGGTTCGGCATTGTTCGGGTAATTCACTTAATGCCTTGTTCAGGTGTTGTTGTAGCTCACTTAGCTGGATTTTTTGGGCGGCTCCGCCAGCAGCCGCTTCGGGCATTGCTTTTGCGTACTGCTGATAGGCCGCTTTTACTTTCTGGTGTTTCAGGTAATTCAGGCATTCGTGGTATACAGAGCGGTAGAGATAAGCAGTTGCGGATGATTCGATCTTTAATGTGTCTTTTTTTTCCCAGAGTTTGAAGAAAACCTGTTGCACCATTTCTTCTGCCAGCATGTCTTCCCGTACCAGCGTATAGGCATAGGCGTGGAGGGCTTTAAAATGTGTTTTAAATACCTCTTCAAATCGCAACAATCCAAAATCGGTGCGTACTATGGGCTGCCTGGCTTCAGTAGTGGCCATTGGTTCATGTTGGTGCTGGTATGATATGGGTAAACTCAGCGACACAGGGTCTTTTACCTTTCGACAACCTGCCTGCTTCTTACCCCTATTTCAATTCAAACTATTTTTCACCGGGTCGGGAATCGACCGCAAAACTAAGCCAGGATGGCCCCGGTTCTGGTTAAGGATGTTTAAAATGGTATGAGCGGTCTATAGACCGCTATTAAACAGCGTTTTCATGTATGCAAGGCCTTTCTCTCTTGCAAACCGGATGTTTCGCTCGGGTATTTCGTCGGGATCACCTGGATAGTGTTCCAACGCTTTTTCAATACTTTCTTCCCGCAGCAGGTGCAACATAGGGTAAGGGGATCGGTTTGTATAATTTGCCGGATCAAGCGTATCGGAGCCTGCAAAAAGATAATCCGGGTGAAAGCTGGCAACCTGGTAAATGCCTTCGTAGTCTTCATCTTCAATCAGTTCTTCTGCCATTTCAACCAGATCCAGGTAGTAGATAAAATCGCTAAACCCTTCCGGTAGTATCAGAAAAGCGGTTTCTATTGCAGGATTTTCATCCATTTGCTGAAGTAATTGATGGTACTGTTCCAGTACCTGGTCCGGATCGGTTGCGGATGCCAGTTCAAAATGCACGCTGTTACGCCGTATTTCACGCGCAGCAAACGGACAGAAATTACAACCGATGACCACGTTGTTGATCCAGTTCCGCGTGGCAGTTAGTATGTTTTCTGTGTCCTGCATAGTGCAAATTAAACCCTTATTTTAGCATCTTAAAAAATAGACTAATGGCTGGAACAATCATTACAGTTAATAACAATGGATCCCTTCGTGTGGAAGGTGATTTTGAGATCCGCGATAAAGATGGCAATCTCTATGATTTAGGTGGTCGTACATTGGTGAGTATCTGTCGCTGTGGATTATCACAGAACAAACCATTTTGCGATGGTTCACACAAAGGCCATTTTGAACATGAAGCGAAGGCTTTCGCCCTTCCACCGAAAAAAACGCCTTAATGGGCAGCGGGTTGGGAAACCCGGACATAATCTATTTCCAGGGATTGTGGAAAGATACTGTCATCAATTCCTTTCTGACCGCCCCAGGTACCACCAATGGCAAGGTTGAGGATGAGGTAGAAGGGTTGGTCAAATGGCCAGACTTCCGCCTCATCCTTTTCTTTTTTAAAGCTGAATACGGTATTGCCATCAATTTTAAAATGAATGTGATTTTCCAGCCATTCGATGGCATATACATGAAAATCCTGCCAGTTCATTCGTAAGAGATGACCCTTTGTTTTCTGTGTACCCATCATGTGATTGTAGGCGTCGGTGTGAACACTGGTGAAAACCGAATCCGGGTTGTATCCGACAAATTCCATGATATCAATTTCTCCACTGGTTGGCCAATCGCCATAGGCATCGTCTGTTGGTAACATCCAGATGGCTGGCCAAACCCCGCGCCCTCTGGGCAGCCTTGCCCGAATCTCTATCCGGCCATATCGCCAATCGGCTTTTCCGCGGGTAACCAGGCGGGCCGAATGATATTTGCCCTCCGGGGTTTTATAGGCAGTAATAAACAGCGAGCCATTTCGTATACTCACGGTTTTGGGATCCGCCCTGGTATACACCTGCTTTTCCTGGTTGCCCCAACCATTGCCTCCGATATCATAATCCCATTTGGAAGGATCCGGTAAGCCAGGCTGCGTGAACTCATCCGACCAAACGAGTTTCCACTGTTGTGCCAGTGTGGCCTTTGAACAAAAGGCCAGTAACAGGAAAAAAAGGAACTGTTTCATCTTTCTAAGATAAAAAAAGCCAGGGAAATAGTTCCCTGGCTTTTGTATTCGGTTATATCTGATCGTTAGGCAGCAGTTACCGCCTTGTTTACCAGGTCGGCAGCTTCGCTTAACAAAATAGCGCTCTGAACTTTCAGTCCGCTTTCGTCGATCAGTTTCTTGGCTTCTTCCGCATTGGTTCCCTGCAGACGTACAATGATGGGTACTTCGATATTACCCATGGTCTTGTAAGCGTCAATCACACCCTGCGCTACACGGTCGCAGCGTACGATACCTCCGAAGATATTAATCAGGATCGCTTTCACTTTAGGGTCTTTCAAAATGATGCGGAATCCGGCTTCCACGGTTTGCGCATTGGCAGTACCACCTACATCAAGGAAGTTGGCAGGCTCACCACCGCTGAGTTTGATCATATCCATGGTTGCCATCGCCAGTCCGGCACCATTCACCATACAACCTACGTTACCGTCCAGTTTTACAAAGTTCAGATTGAATTTACCTGCTTCCACTTCAGTCGGATCTTCTTCCGACAAATCGCGCAGGTTGGCCAATTCAGCGTGACGGGTAAGCGCATTGTCATCAATATTCATCTTACAATCCACCGCAATGATTTTTTCATCGGATGTTTTGAAGAGTGGGTTGATTTCCAGCATGGCACAATCCAATCCCACATAGGCATTATACAAATTTGTTACAAACTTCACGCAGTTTTTGAACGCTTCGCCACTCAGTCCGAGGTTGAAAGCGATTTTTCTTGCCTGGAATGCCTGTAAGGGTCCGCCCGGGTGAACCCACTCCTTGAAGATCTTATCCGGTGTGTTGTGCGCCACTTCTTCAATATCCATACCGCCTTCGGTACTGTACATGATTACATTCTGCCCTTTTGCGCGGTCCAGGAGAATAGACAGGTAAAATTCTTTTACGGGATTAGGTCCTTCGTAATACACGTCCTGTGCAACCAGTACTTTGTTAACCACTTTGCCGGCTTCACCGGTCTGGATGGTTACCAGGGTGCCCCCCAATATATTCTGAGCGATTTCTTTAATGGCTTCTGCGTTTTTTCCTACGGCCACCCCTCTTTGTTCGGTTCCGCGTATTTTACCTTTACCACGACCGCCCGCATGAATCTGGGCTTTTACAACAGCAAACTTGCTGCCGTACTGGGTATGGATTGTGCGATAGGCTTCTTCTGCCTCAGCCGGGGTGCTGCAGGCGATGCCTTCCTGCACCGGCACCTGGTATTTCTTCAATAATTCCTTTGCTTGGTATTCGTGCAAGTTCATATAGCAAAATTTGGGGCGAAGATAATAGAAACTGGGCTATAATTTTGCCGCATGTCTGATTTTGAGCAGCTTATAGAAAATAACCTGGCAGCATTAAGAGCCGGCAAAGCCATTCCGGTGCAGGCTGGCAGCTGGTATGGACTTGTAGCAAATGCCGCCTGGGACGCCATTTTGGAACCTTCCACGAAACAGCAACTGAAGCAATTTCAGCTGGCAATACAACCTGTACTGTTTTTTGCAGAGGAGAGACAGTTGGTGCAGTTTGTCAGTGCCTACGACCTGGCTGATACGGAAAAGCTGGAAGCGGGAGAATGGTTGGAGATGAATGGATTCCTGGGTATTGAACAGCAATGGCTTGGAACCATGCAATCAGCAATGGTGGCTATGGTTCAGGATCAGCATCTTTTTACCTTAATCAAACGCCTTCGCGCCCCACTGGTAGGTTTCAGGCTGGCTGCTCCACCGGATCATTAGGGAATCGATGGGTTCTTTCAATACCGAAATCGGTCCAGGTTCTTTTCTCTTCCGCGGTGGTTTTACGGATGCCTTTGTTGAAATTGATATCCTTCGTGTTTTTGTAACCACGGGAATGATCCAGGTGAATACAAATGGCACTGTACCGGATCTGAATTCCTTTTATTCCCTTATTCATCAGGCGTTCACCCAATTCACGGTCCAGGGCTCCATAGCGCATGCGTTCATCATATCCGTTAACTGCCAGGATATCGGTTTTCCAGCCGGAAACATTGTGACCGTTCCAGGTTGCCTTTGTAGGAGTGATAGCATTCATGAATTCAGCCAATCCTCCTTTTACTGAAATCTTGCTGTTTTTGAAGGAAGTGGGTAATCCCTTTGCCTTAAGCCAGGAAAGCCTGAAGCAGTCCTGTGATAAAATATGTTCTTTTGTAATCTCCCTGGAAATAGACATTGGCAGCATAAAATAACCACCGGATAGAAAATGACCATTTTCCCGCCGATCGGCATGTACCTGCAGGAAATCTTTCCTGGGAATACAGTCGCCGTCAGTAAAAACCAAATAATCTGTTTGGGATGCTTCAATGGCTTTGTTCAATATAGTACACTTCCGAAATCCGATATCCTCGTGCCACACATGTTGTATTGGATAACTAACAGTTGCCTTCATTGTTTCGATTAAGGCACGTGTTGTTTCCCCTGAGCCATCATCTGCAATGACCACTTCAAAGTCGCGGTAGCTTTGCGCTTCAAATCCCCACAACACTTTTTCCAGCCATTCCGGAGAATTATAGGTGGTTATAATAACAGATAACTGCATGAATCCAATTGAATTTCCGGCAAAAATATACATTTGTAGGATTGTCGGTACAGACAACCTTTCACCCATGCGAATTTGTATTACCCGCTCTCAACGTTCAACCTATTCTGAAACCTTTATCAAACGTCAGATTGATGAGCTCTCCAAACGTTGTGAGGTGCTAACGCTTCACTCCGGCAGGATGCCTTCCAGGGTAGAGGATGGGCGGAGGATTCATTCACTTCCCTTCTGGATTGGTAACCTGGTGCTGAAAGCAATAACAGGGAACCGGAATAATTATTTCAGCAACTACGGAATGAAAAAAATCCTGTTATCCAACCAGGTTGAACTGGTTTTGGCTAATTATGGATTGTCTGCTGTACACATGGTGCCGGTTTGCAGGGATTTGAACATTCCGTTGATTCCGCATTTTCATGGATATGATGCCACCCAGCTTTCTGTTCTTAAAAAATATGGTGCAGGTTATCGCCAATTATTTGAGTATGCTCCGGCCATTATTGCTGTTTCAAACGTAATGAAGAAGCAATTGGTTAAAATAGGCGCACCCGAAGAAAAAGTAAAGATCATTCCCTATGGCATTCAACTGAATCAATTTAACCCGGATACTACTAAAAAAGCCACTTACCCATTATTGCTTGCAGTCGGACGGTTTACCGAAAAAAAAGCCCCACACGTCACCATTCGTGCTTTTCATGAAGTAATTAAGCTGTTTCCTGATGCGAAACTGGTCATGATTGGTGGGAGGGAAGAAGCATTTGAGCAATGCCAGCAACTCGTTCGTGCCTTATCGATTGAATCGGCTGTGGAGTTTCCTGGTATTTTGCCCCCGGATAAAATTGCAGACTATATGAAACGGGCGCATCTTTTTGTACAGCATTCTGTTACAGCTTCCAATGGAGACATGGAAGGCACCCCCAACTCAATCCTGGAAGCTGCAGCCAGCGGATTGCCCATTGTAAGTACACGTCACGGTGGAATTATGGATGCTGTGGTAGAAGGGGAAACCGGGATTCTGGTGGACGAATGGGATGAAAAAGGAATGGTGGAAGGTATACTGCAGTTGTTATATAATCCGGATCAAATGCGGGTCATGGGTCAAAAAGCCCGACTCCATATGGAGCAACACTATAGTATTGAACAACAGATTCAATCCTTGTTTGATTTGATGAAATCAACCCTGGAAAAAAGTTGATACCATTGCTATTTTTTCTTTTTTAGCTGCGCCTCATAGAGGCTGATCCAATCACTCGGACTCATTCTTGCAGCCAGTTCACCGATGAGTTCCACAGGTACCTGGTCTGGTTTATTAAAACGTATACAGCTTTTACCCATGTCCAATTTGTAGGCATAGCGAGCGGCAAACGCTTCCTGAAACCAACTAAGCAGTTCAGGATCCGAATACATACCCATGTGGTAAACGGCAAAATGATTTTTTTGCGCTGCCAGGCTCATAAAAGGCAGGGGCAGTCTGGGATCACAATGGTAACCGGAAGGATAAATGGAATGCGGAACCACATAACTGATCATGCCGTATTGCATACATTCCTGAAATCCTGTAGGAATGTTTTTTTGAACAATGCTTCGTAATGACTGCATTACGGCTCGTTTCTCTTCCGGTAGTTCTGATAAATAATCCGGCACAGAGGAGGCTGCGGAACTGACCATGGTCTGAAATTTACCCTTAAATTAAACTAATTTGCAGCCCGATGGAAATTACCTGTTCAGCGAAAGAATTGTTTGTTTTCAAAAAAATCGCACATGCTGCTGCCGATTTGGGATTGGAAAGCTATGTGGTTGGGGGATTTGTTCGCGACAAATTATTAGGGCGACTCACAAAAGATGCAGATATCGTTTGCGTGGGCGATGGTATAGCGCTGGCCAATGCAGTTGCACAACGGTTTAGTCCCGCTCCAAGTGTCGCATTCTATAAAAACTTCGGTACGGCAGCACTGAAAATCGAAGAGTTTGATGTGGAGTTTGTTGGTGCCCGAAAGGAGAGTTATCGGTACCATAGCAGGAATCCGGAGGTTGAACCGGGTACCCTGGAAGAAGATCAATTGCGCCGGGATTTTACCATCAATGCCATGGCTGTCAGCCTGAATGAGCAGAACTATGGAGTATTGATAGATCCGTTTAAGGGCCGCAAAGACCTGGAAAATAAAATCATCCGCACTCCGCTGGAACCCGGCCAAACCTTTAGCGATGACCCGCTGCGCATGCTGCGGGCGATCCGCTTTGCGTCCCAGCTGGGCTTTTCCATTGAAGAAAGCACATGGAAAGGTATTTGCATGCATGTGGAACGAATCCGCATAATATCACAGGAACGCATAACCGAAGAGCTCAATAAAATTTTACAAAGTACACAACCTTCCATAGGGCTTGATCTGTTGTACAAATCCGGTTTGTTGCATATTATATTCCCGCAACTGGTAGACCTTGCCGGTGCAGAGTATATTGATGGTAAAGGGCACAAGGATAATTTTTACCATACGTTGCAGGTGGTGGATAATATTGCTGTTCATACCAATGATCTGTGGTTGCGCTGGGCTGCTCTTTTGCATGATATTGGAAAACCTGCAACAAAAAAATTTGAACCGGGTCATGGATGGACCTTTCATGGGCATGAAGTAGTCGGTGGGCGAATGGTGCCAAGGATCTTTGCTAAGCTGAAGCTCCCGCAGAATGAAAAAATGCGATATGTAAGAAAACTGGTGGAACTCCATTTAAGACCTATCAGTTTGACAAAAGAAAATATTACAGACAGTGCTATCCGGCGCCTGCTATTCGATGCAGGAGATGAAATTGAGGATCTGATGCTTTTATGTTCTGCCGATATCACGTCAAAGAATAAGTTTAAGGTTAAAAAGTACCTGAGCAATTTTGCCCTGGTGAAACAACGTTTGCAGGAGGTGGAAGAAAATGACCGTATACGCAACTGGCAACCTCCGATTTCCGGGGAGCTCATCATGGAAATTTTCGGATTGGCTCCCGGGCGTATTGTGGGAGATATTAAAAATGCGATCCGGGAAGCCATCCTGGATGGAGAAATTCCAAATAGTTACGAAGCCGCTTACACCCTGATGGTGGAGAAAGCAAAGGAATACAACCTGCAACCGAAGCAGTAATGCCGGCTTCATATTCAATAAAAGGTGCTATTTTAGGCCCGAAATCAACAGCAGCTATATTATGGCAATTCTGAAGTTCAGGGTGTATTTTGAAGAAGACGACAGTATTTACAGAGATATTGCAATCCGGCACAAGCAATATTTCCTTGATCTGCACCAGGCAATTTTAAAAGCCTACGAATTTGATTCCAAACATGCGGCAACCTTTTACCGCAGTAATGATAACTGGCAGCGTGGAAGGGAAATCTCTCTTGAGAAATATGATAAATCATACGTGGTAGAGCCATTGCTGATGGAATCCACTACCATTGGTACCGAGATTTTTGATCCGAATCAGAAATTCATTTATCAGTATGATTTCAATCGGAACTGGACCTTCCTGGTTGAATTGATCAATGTTTCAAAAGAAGAAAATCCGAAAATAGAGTATCCTGCTGTGGTTCGTACGGAAGGAATAGCACCGTCGCAATATGGAACCAAAGGATTGGTGGGTGATAAGTTGGCAGAAATGGAAGAGAAGTATGATCTCCAGTCCGGGGCAGAAGGATTTGGTACTGAAGGAGAAGGTGAAGATGAAGAGAGCGATAGCTTTGGTGCTGAAGAAGAAAACAGTGAAGAAGAATTTTAGTATAGTCATAGCCGGGCCTACGGCCGTAGGAAAAACAGCTGCGGCAATTTTGGTGGCCCAGTCACTTAAAACAGAGATTCTATCAGCTGACTCCAGGCAATGTTATCGGGAGTTATCCATTGGGGTAGCCCGGCCGGATGAGCAGGAACTGGCAGCAGTTCCTCATCATTTTGTTGCATCTCATTCCATACTGGAAGACTGGAATGCTGCGCGGTATGCCAGCTATGGTATGGAAGTGCTTCGGCAGATTTTTACTGATCACGATACCGCTGTAATCGTAGGCGGAACCGGCCTGTACATCAAAGCGCTCACAGAAGGGTTGGATGATGTGCCAACTGTTGATCCGGTAATCCGGCAATCCATTCAACTGGAATACGAGCAAAAAGGGATGCCATGGCTTCAGCAAATGATTCAGGAGAACGATCCTCTCTATTATTCCACCGGCGAAATTCAGAATCCACATCGGTTGCTGCGCGCACTGGAAGTAGTATTGTCAACGGGCAGGAGTATACGAAGTTTTCAAACTGGTCAGGTTAAGCCCCGCTTTTTTCAAACGGTGAAAATTGCGCTTGAACTGCCCCGGCAGGAATTGGTTGTACGCATTGACAAACGGGTAGATCAGATGATGGAGGCCGGCTTACTGGAAGAAGTAAAATCAGTGCAGGCAGTATTAGATCAGAAAGGAAAATCCTGGAAGACCATCACTTCCTTGCAAACAGTTGGATACAAAGAACTGTTTATGTACCTGGAAGGAGAGTTGTCGCTGGACGAGGCGGTTGAAAAAATCAAACAACATACCCGCCAATATGCCAAGAGGCAGATGACCTGGTTTAAAAAAGATACTGCCTTCCAATGGTTTCATCCTTCAGACAGGGAGGGCATGCTGAATTTTATACAAAAGCAGATTTCATGATTTCATAATATGGGTCAATTGGCAGTAATGCTAATTTGCTGAAATGGTAACATCCGAACTGAAAGCGTCATCATTTGGAAAGGATTTTCATTGGGGTGTTGCTCTATCTGCTGCCCAGAATGAAGGGGCTGTTTCGGAAGACGGAAGGTCGCCCTCCATCTGGGACCAGTTTGCCAGGCGAAAGGGAGTGATCAAAAAGGGAGCAAGGCCTACAGTTGCCTGTGATTTCTATCATCGGTACAGAGATGATTTGTTATTGGTAAAAGCACTTGGATTCAACTCGTTCCGGTTCAGTATTTCCTGGTCGCGTATTCTTCCGGATGGTTCCGGAAAAGCAAATGCAGAAGGGATTGCATTTTATCAGCGACTCGTCGATGAATGTTATTCACTGGGACTCACCCCTTTTGTAACCCTTTATCACTGGGATCTACCTCAGGTATTACAGGCCGAGGGGGGCTGGGAGAGTCCGCTTATCAATCGATGGTTCCGCCATTACGCAAAAGTGTGTGCCAAAAATTTCGGATCCGTTAAACACTGGCTGGTATTGAATGAGCCATCGGGATTCACCACATTGGGACATATGCTGGGTATGCACGCTCCCGGAAGACGCTCCCTGGAAGGATTTCTGAAATCAGTTCATCATGCTGCCCTTGCGCAGGCGGATGGGGGAAGAATTCTACGCCAGTATATTCCGGATGCCGTTATTGGGACTAGTTTTTCCTGTTCGGAAGTGATTCCATTTTCGGATACTCCCGCTGATCTGGCAGCTGCCCGCAGGATTGACCTCTTCATGAACCGGTTGTTCGTTGAGCCTTTATTGGGTAAAGGATTTCCGGAAGATGACAGAGGCATTGTAGACAAAATGAACCGGAAAAATAAGAGCTGGAAATTTGCAGAGCAGATGCAGTTTGATATGGATTTTATTGGACTACAGAATTATTTTCCGATAGTTGTGAAACATCATTCTTTTATACCGTTGATACAGGCTGTTGAAGTTAAACCCAAAGAGCGAAAGGTGCCGGTTACTGCCCTGGGATGGGAGATCAATGCGGATGCATTCCAGCACATTATAAGAAGATTTTGGAAATATGGTGCAATTAAAGAAATTATGATTACCGAAAATGGAGCAGCCTTTAAAGATCAGGTACTGCAGGGTAAAGTACATGACCAGGAAAGGATCAGCTATTTTCAATTGTATCTTCAGGCACTTTTAAAATCAAAAAGGGAAGGTGTAAAACTGGGCGGTTATTTTGCCTGGACCCTCATGGATAATTTCGAGTGGGCGGAGGGATATGAAGCACGGTTCGGGCTGGTTCATGTCGACTTTAAAACACAGCTCCGAACCGTGAAAGATTCCGGCTTCTGGTGGAGAGATTTTCTTAAAACTTGAAACCTACGGTAGCCACTACATTACCGCCACCACCACGCAGATCTGCAAACGTGTTGGCCTTATCGTTCAAACGGTAGGGAAAGTTTACGTCATTGGTGATTCGATGTACATAAGCCAGATCAATGAAATAACCTTTATTGCGATACCCCAGTCCACCGCTGATGAACATACGCTTGCCGTTTAAGGCTTCGTCCCGGTAGGGATTTCCATAATAAGCAAATCCAGCTCTTGCCATAATGGTGTTGAATTTCAACTCTCCACCAATTTTCATGTTCAGCGTTCCTTTGTAGATATCGCGGATAACATTGTTAACTGCATTGAAATAGTTATTACTGCCAGAACCATCCAATTCGGCATCGCGGAAGCGGCTGGAAGAATGAGTAACATATTCCAGGTCAGCTGAAATAAAGCCTTTCTGTTGGCGGGTGTCCTCAACTTCACGGAAAATGTAGGCACCACTAACCAGGAACTTCCAGGGAGAAGTGAGGTCGTACCGGTATTCAGGAGTAAATCCTTCATTCAGAGTTCCAACGTTCACAGTGGTGGGTGCGTTATAGTTTTCCAGGTCAGCAAATAGCTCTGCATCATAGGTTTCGCGCATGCCATAAATAGTAGGCGTATGGATGGCTGCACCCAGTCGAATAGATTCAACCGGACGCACAATCAATCCCATTTTCAGGTTCAGTCCAACTCCCCGGCTGGTAAAGCGCTCGCGGAGGTAGGTTTCTTTGAAATAATTGGTGTTATTATCAGTAGCATCGGATTCAGTAAGGGTACTGGCCCGCTCATAATTCATAATGGGAACTCCCAGGCTTACACCCCAGAAGATTTTCTCCTTGCTGGAACCGGCAAAACTGAATGCTAATTCTGTAATACCTCCTTTGGATTCAATATAATTATCCTGATTCAGTAAGAAGGCAGTATCCTGTTCAAAAGCATACCGGAGAGGAGATGCCACTACTTCAGTGCCAAAACCAGGAGTGGTAAGGGTATCAACCAGGTAGGTATAAAGGCCCATTCGGGCAGGGAAGGAAATACTATTGGAGTTCAGTGCATCATCGAGGGAAAGACCTGAATTGGCAATTTCGGAAGCGTAGGCTTCAGAAAAAGAGCTGAAATCATTCTGGCCGCGATAATTTATTTTCTGGTTAAAATCTGCCGCCCGGTTGATAGCAATACTGAAAGCGCTGCTGCTTTTATTACGGCTTCGCGGATTGGATGGAATACCTAATACAAATCCGCTTGTTCCAAAAAATGCATTGGAATTATTCTGGCTTGTTTTGGTGCCTCTGAAAGTGCCGTCATTGTTTAAAAAATTGAATCCCGGACTGATAACTACCTCGCTGGTTCGGTAAATACCGATACCGGCGGGGTTGATGAAATTCGATGTTATATCTCCTCCAAGTGAACCCATCACGCCACCGATAGCCTGGTTGCGAGCTGTACCACCGGGTGTATTCCAGGACATTCGCAGTGCATCTTCGGGTACCTGGGCAAAACCAATTAGTGAACAGAAACTGAAGGATACAAGAAGAACTTTTTTTCGCATGTGCCTTTACTTTAGATACAGGATGGATATAAAAAAGGAGGAAACGGCCTGTTTTGGTTGTTTCCTCCGATACGTTATATGAAAAGTTTAATTACCTGAGCGGGTTGGGCGACTCACTCCACCGCCACCTCCTGAACTACCACGGCTACCGCCAGATGGTGAGGAAGAGGGTGAATAAGAGCGCGTAGGCCTGTCGAAAGAGCCTGAATTGGTAGAGCGATTGTTGTTATACATGCTCCGGTTGTTGCTGTTGTTGAAACTGCGGTTATCGTTGTAACTATTCCGGTTGTTATAGTTTCCGTAATAAGAATTGTTTACACGATAACTGTTCCGGTTGTTATTGGTGTTCAAATAGCTACCCATTGTAAAACCAGATCTTGGGCGACTTGGACGCGGAGCTGTATAATAGCCGGGCTTGTTGATGATTCCACCACCAGCCCAGTGACCACCACCCCAGCCCGGACCCCAACCAGTTCCCCATCCGGGAGACCAGCCAAGGCCAAATCCTCCGCCATACCAGCCGTTTCCAATTCCCCAGTAAGGATTATAAAAACTGTTCCACATGTACATGGAATTCCAGGGGCTGTTCCAGGGGCTATTCCAAACCATCCAGCTGTTAAACGCCCAGTTGTTTCGGTAATAGGGATTCATCATGGCAAAATCATCAAAGAACATAGGACGACGGCCAGTAGCGATGGCCATTCGCATGTATTGATCATCCGCGTAGTTCGGATCAGTTACGCGATCATTGTACCGACGGCGCTGATTGGTTGCAAGATAATCTGAGCCATTGTCATCATTTCCTGATGCATAGGCCGCCCCCGTTCTTCCGGGAGAATAATAAACATCATCCGGTGTTTGTCCGGATTTGTATACGGAGGAACAGCTACCCAGTGTAAGAGCAGCGGCCACCACCAGTAAGGAAGAAATTTTGAGGTTCATGGCTCAGCGATTAATGAGTTAAAAAATTACTTTTGCGTTCGCTCTACTAAAGTACAAATTAGACAGCGATTTTTAATCTTTCGTTGCAAGTTAAATGTTAAAACCCAATCAGTTAGCATGAGTAAAGAAATTACGAGCCGGGAAGCGGATTATAGCCAGTGGTATAACGATTTAGTTCTGAAAGGCGGACTGGCGGATTACTCTGCCGTTAGAGGTTGTATGGTAATAAAACCTTATGGGTTTACTCTCTGGGAGAATATGCGCGACCAGCTCGACCGGATGTTCAAGGAGACTGGGCATGTGAACGCCTATTTCCCGCTGTTCATCCCGAAAAGCTTCCTTTCCAAAGAGGCAGCCCATGTGGAAGGCTTTGCCAAAGAGTGTGCCGTTGTAACCCACTATCGATTGAAAAATGATCCGAATGGGGGTGGAGTAGTTGTTGATCCGGAAGCCAAACTGGAAGAGGAACTGATTGTTCGTCCGACTTCTGAAACGATCATTTGGAATACCTATAAAGACTGGATCCAGAGTTATCGTGATCTTCCTCTGCTGATCAACCAGTGGGCCAATGTGGTTCGCTGGGAGATGAGAACCCGGCTATTTCTCAGAACCGCCGAGTTTCTGTGGCAGGAAGGCCATACCGCCCATGCTACAAAAGAAGAAGCGGTAGAGGAAACCGAAAAAATGCTGGATGTATATGCTCGCTTTGTGGAGGAATATATGGCAGTACCCGTTATTAAGGGTGTAAAAACGCCTTCCGAACGGTTTGCAGGAGCGGAGGACACCTATTGTATTGAAGCGCTGATGCAGGATGGAAAAGCACTGCAGGCTGGAACCTCTCATTTTCTCGGACAAAATTTCGCCCGGGCCTTTGATGTAAAATTTCTGACGAAAGAAAACAAGCTGGAATATGTTTGGGCTACCAGCTGGGGGGTAAGTACTCGCTTGATTGGAGCGCTGGTGATGGCGCATAGTGATGACCAGGGACTGATCCTGCCTCCGAAAATTGCACCGTTACAAGTAGTAATTGTACCAATTTATAAGGGGGATGAGCAAAAAGCGCTGATTGGCGAAAAGGTGAATGAAATCATCACAGGATTGAAAGCACTTGGCATATCCGTAAAATACGACGATAGCGATAATACGCGTCCGGGCTGGAAGTTCGCTGAATACGAAATGAAAGGTGTTCCGGTGAGGATCGCCTTAGGAGCGAGGGACCTGGAAAACAAAGTAGCTGAAGTAGCCAGGAGAGATACCAAGGAAAAACAAACCCTTCCTTTGGAAAACCTGGCAGAGCAGGTAAAAAACTTGCTGGATGAAATTCAGGAGAACATGTTCAATAAGGCAAAAGCGTACAGAGATAGTCATATTACCGAGGTGAATGATTGGGCTGAATTCGAACGGCTATTGGATGAAAAGGGTGGATTCCTGGCTGCTCATTGGGATGGGACAGCTGAAACAGAAGAAGCCATAAAGGAAAAAACAAAGGCAACCATTCGTTGTATCCCGCTTGACAACAAACAGGAAGCAGGCACCTGTATCCTGACAGGAAAGCCTAGTACACAGCGGGTTTTGTTTGCAAGAGCATACTAATCCGGGGATACCATAAAAAATATAAACATGCAGAGCTGGTTGGCTTCTGCATGTTTTTTTTATATTAAAGCTTTAAATGTTATGATAGCGGAAAATTCAAAGAATCGGATAGAAGTGGAAGCGGGTAACTGGCTGCTTTTACAGGATGCTGCCAAATGGGCCCGATGGCTGGCAATTGCCGGATACCTGTTTTTGATTGGCCTGGTTTATCTCGGTGCGAGGTCGATATATTCGTTAGTTGTATTACAGGTAAAAGAGGAAGCTGCCAGGGATCTGGCAGCCACAACTAGCGTTGCATCCTTGTTGGCTGTATTGTTTCTTTATTTTCCGTTCCGTTGGTTGTACAGGTTTGGATTTCACATGAAACGGATGGCTGGTCAGGAAAATTCCACCAGTCTGACAATTTCACTGCTTTGTCTCCGTTCATTTTTTCGCTATCTGGCAATATGGACTTTTCTGATAATTGGATTATATGCGGCCTTTATTGTGTTTACCGGAATTGCCTCCATACTGGGCTGGGGTGCGCAATGAATACTTCCTTAAACCAAATCAATCATAATGGAAACAACCCAATCAAACCTGTTTGAATTGCAAATTGATGAGCTGTCAAACGGTTATCTCAAAGAAACTGCCAAGTGGGCAAAGTTTTTGTCGATCCTCGGCTTTATTGGATGCGGTCTGATTGTATTAATCGGACTGGGCATGACGTTTTTCTTTTCTTCTGTTAATTCGCGTGAGTTAGCCGGACCTGTAGGTATGTATTCCTCTGGTCTTTCACTGGTTTATATTGCCATGGCTGCGTTGTACTTTTTTCCCTGTTTATACCTGTATCGGTTCGCAGCGGGAATGCAGGCTGCTCTCCAGGCGGGTGAACCTGTTCAACTGCAGACGTCCTTCAGGAACCTGAAATCCTGTTTTCGCTTTATTGGCATACTGACAATAATCTTAATGTCTATCTACCTGCTGGTAATAGTGGGGGTTGCTATAATCGGATTTGCTTCCTTTTAAGTTATTTTCTCGACAGGTAATTATAATCCTTCAGAAGGGTTTGCAGAAAGTTTTCGGCACTCAGATCGGTTTCGATTTTGAGTGCCATTTTTATTTTATAAGCAACTCTTTCCAACACCGGATCACCCGGTCTTTTTCGTGTGTATAGCAGTACCTGCTTAATCGTGTTCATGTCCCGGTCGCTTAATTTCATTACGCCCGGAAATACAGCCTGATAATTATCTTCGACCTCCGTGAAAACAGTATGCTGCCAGGCAGATTCTGTATTGGTGTCTATGACTATGGTGCCAGCCAGGAGGTCCCCAATTCGTTGTGAAAGCGGAGTTAGTATAAAACTGATCAATCCTGTGAATAACAGGGGAAATAAATACCAGGGCCAGATTGAATAAATCAGAGAAAAAAACACCATCAATGGAAAATCTACTGACCGAAAAAGCCACCGTATCAGGTATTGGCTGAGCGTTGGTTGACCTCCGGTTGCGGTAATGACCTTTATTCGCATGATTCGCTTGCCCGGCGTTTGCCCGTTCATGGTAACTTCTGCAATCAGGAAATAGAGTAAAATAGGAATCCATGCAAGTATATCCAACCATCCTAAGGAAGTGTCAAACGGGCTCGATTTAAAACTATTTACGAATTTATTGACCAGCCAGCTATAAATTAGTACTACTACAAGGTCAATGAACCAGGCTAGTAGTCGTTTGTGAAAAGCACTGATTGTAAATTCTACCTCAATGTTAAAACCGGTATGAAGTTTTGTTACAGGCATAGTACAGTGCGAAAAGATAATACCTCATACTGATTTCCGGAAATAAAATTTTGACCTTATATTGTTGGCCTATGCGTGAAGGAAAATTCCTGCAAACGAATATTGAAAAATGGAAAAGCATCCAGGAAAATGGTGCCGCTGGTCCGGATGAACTAGCTACTCAGTTCACGGAACTGGTAAATGATCTTGGATATGCTAAAACATTTTATCCCAAAAGCCAGGTTACCATTTATCTAAACGGGCTGGCAAGTTCAAAATATCTTTCTATCTATAGCAATAAAAAAGAAGAAACCTCCCGGCTTCGTCGTTTTTTTGTTACTGAATTGCCATTAGTAGTCCGAAAGCACCATCAAATGTTGTTTTACTCTCTACTGGTGTTTGTTGTATTTGCATTGATTGCAGTCTTTTCTTCCGCACAGGACCAGGAATTTGTTCGGGGAGTACTGGGCAGTCAGTATGTTGATATGACAGAAGAAAATATTGCAAAAGGAGATCCTTTTGGTGTGTATAAACAGGAAGGTGAGTTGTACATGTTTCTAGCGATAGCCCTTAATAATATCAGGGTGGCATTTAACATGTTTGTAGCAGGATTTTTTGCCGGCGTTGGAACAGTTTACATGCTGTTCAAAAATGGGGTGATGCTGGGATCCTTTCAATATTTCTTTTTTGCTAAAGGACTGGGATGGGAATCTATATTGGTAATCTGGATACATGGTGCACTGGAGATTTCAGCGATCGTAATTGCAGGTGGTGCCGGATTGGTAATTGGTCGAAGTTTGCTGTTTCCGGGAACCTATACACATTTGCAATCATTGCGAATGGGTGTTAAAGACGGACTTAAAATCATGATTGGCCTTGTGCCGGTATTCATGTGTGCTGCTTTTTTTGAAGGCTATATAACCCGTCATACCGGGATGCCGGTTTGGTTAAGTCTGTTTATATTAATCGGATCCTTTACATTTATTGGATGGTATTTTATTTATTATCCTATCCGGTTAGCAAAGAAAATCCAATTGGAAAATCAAGTTTAATTGACGAAAGCTGAAAGCACGATTCTTATATCATTCTCTGGCGGTAGTACTTATCCTTATTTTTAGCGGGTTTTGCGCTTATGCACAGGACAAGCTGGAAATGCCTGTACAACAGATCGATTCACTGAAAGCATTAAAAGAATTCAGGTATGCCAATGATCCTGCTTACTGGCCTAAAAAGGTGGAAGTAAAAAATGAGCAACAATTGGACTGGCTGGAATCTTTCTTAAAAAGCGGTTGGTTAAAACTATTTTTTTATGTGCTGCTTATACTATTCCTGGGCTTTATTTTATATCGAATCTTGTCTGAACGAAATTTGCTGCTTTTTACAAAAAAATCTAAAGCACGTAAAAAAACAGCAGGTACTCCTGCCGGAATTCAAGAGCCTGACCTGGATCAACTCTTGAATTCTGCAGAAGCGATGAAGGATTACCATGAATCGGTGCGGCTTCAATATCTTAAAACACTCTTGCTTTTGAAAAGAAAGGGTTTACTGGAATACCATCCAGAATGGACCAATGCCCGGTATTTACAACAGTTTCGAAAGCACCAAAAGTTTGAACAGTTTCGTCAGCTTTCAAGAATATATGAATATGTATGCTATGGTGGGTTTCCTGCCGATGCCGCTAAGTATCAAGTTATCAAACAGGAATTTTCCAATTTTCAACAGACTGTATGAGGATAAAGGGGCTGGATAAAATGCTGCTCTTGCTGATAACCTGCTGCCTTGTGGGTTGCGCCGGCTGCGATTCGAAGTTTATCAATCCCAGGATTAGTCTTTGGCAACAGGATAAAATTCCATATGGCACCTGGTATGCCTATAATAGCTTATTTACCTATTTCCCCGAGGCAGAAGATATCTTCCTTATTAAAGAATCACCAGCACTTGGTATTGGTGGGTCTTCGGTAGATTGGGAAGACCCGGCTGAATCGAATGATTCGACCGAAACGGAAGATTTGCTGCCGGAATTATATGTAGTTGTTTCCCCCCGTTTTTTACCAACTGATGCGGAAAAAGAGGATCTCCTGCGTTTTGTCAGGAAAGGTAATCACCTGGTTATAGCCTCACTAGAATATGATAATTCCTTTTTAGATTCCCTTGGGGTTCAGATAGTATACGATCAACCGGTGATCAGTTCTGCGGACACCATTCTCTACATGCTCCGCACTTCTGCCCTCAATACCTACCAAACCTATGGATACCCGGGTGAAAAAAACCCCTATCATTTTACTGTTGATAGTAGTTCGGGATGGGAGATTCTTGGAACTATTCAATCGGGTGCGCCCAACTGTATCAGGATGCGATTGGATTCGGGAACTATTACCCTTCATTCAAATCCATTGCAGCTAACCAATTTCTTTTTACTTCATAAAGACAATCATCGGTATTGGTCAGATTTGTTGAGTGGGCTGTCCCATTCGTATTCCTTTATCTGGTGGGATGATTACTTCAGGACACCTAAGACTGATACAAATAATTTTTCTAGCCTAGGTGTGTTTATGAAGTATCCTGCTTTAAAATGGGCTTTGTATACCATACTTTTTTTACTGGGTATCTTGTTGTTTAGTGAAATGAAAAGAAGGAGGAAAATAATTCCTGTCTTAACTCCTCCTGAAAACAGTTCGCTTGATTTTGTAAAAACCATTGGAAGACTGTATTACCAGCATAAGGACAATAGTGATCTTGCCATAAAAATGGAAACCTATTTAATGGAATTCATACGGCAGCATTATCATATTCAGGGCAATCTGCCGGAAGATCAGCTGGTGAGACAGTTGTCTCTGAAAAGCGGTGTAGCGCCAGCATTACTTACTAGCCTGTTTTATGAATTCCGGATGATAGAGGAGCATGGGACTGTGTCGGACGAAGACCTGTTGCGCATGAATGATTTAATAGAACAATTTCACATAAAACGATCCTGATGGAAGAACAATTTTTTGAAGAAAGAACAAATCTCCAACAACTCAACCAGGCGGTTGATGAACTTAAGCAGGAAGTGTCCAGGGTAATTATCGGCCAGGAAGCGATGGTTGAATTACTGCTGGTAGCATTACTGGCCGATGGGCATGTCCTGATAGAAGGGGTTCCGGGTGTTGCCAAAACACTCACTGCCCGTTTGCTAAGCAAGGCAGTAGATGTTGGTTTTTCGCGTATCCAATTTACGCCTGATCTGATGCCGGGTGATGTTCTGGGAACCAGTATCTTCCATCCACAACAAGCCAGTTTCCAGTTTCGGAAGGGGCCGATTTTCAGCAACCTGGTGCTGATTGATGAAATCAACCGGGCTCCTGCAAAAACACAGGCTGCACTCTTTGAAGTAATGGAAGAAAAGCAGGTTACCATTGATGGAAGTACCTATACAATGGATCCGCCGTTCCTGGTAGTGGCAACACAGAATCCGGTTGAACAGGAGGGGACTTATCACTTGCCGGAAGCTCAGCTGGATCGCTTTTTATTCAAGATTCTCATAGATTATCCAACCATTGAGGAAGAGGTAACCATTCTTAAATTACATCACGAGAAAGGTGCTGAAAATTTGCTTAATGTTATCCGACCTGTATTAAACAAAGAACAATTATTGTTATTACGGCAACAGGTGAAACAAATTCATGTAGAAGAGAAGTTGCTTGGATTTATTGCTGCCATCGTAAATCAGACGCGTAATCATAAACATATCTACCTGGGTGCCTCACCCCGTGCTTCTATTGGGATACTCAATGCATCCAAAGCATATGCTGCTATCAATGCAAGAGATTTTGTAACACCGGAAGATGTGGTATTTGTTACGGCTCCGGTTTTGCGCCATCGGATTATAATAACACCCGAAAAGGAGATGGAAGGTGGCACCGCTGATGAAGTGATTAAGGAAATAGTACAAACCATTGAAGTACCCCGCTAATGGCTGAAAAGGAATTAGTTGTATACCGCCTTTTTTTTACACCCCGTCTCTTCAGGATGCTGATCGGGATAGCCTGTTTTTTTGTTCTCACTTTTTTTATTCCCGTTTTGTTTGAATTGGGACTCATTTTGCTTGGAACACTGATCCTGCTAACGCTTATCGATATTTTGATGTTGTTCCGGTTAAAGGAAGGCATCAAAGCAAGTAGAAGGATGGCGGATGTTTTCAGCAATGGGGATGAAAATAAAATTTATGTGGATGTTCAATCGGATTATCCCTTTTCTGTTAAAGCCGATCTGATAGATGAAGTTCCCATTCAGTTTCAGGCGCGCAACTTTTTAATTCCGGTTACCCTGGAAGCGAATGAGAAAAAACAACTGCTGTATTCACTCCGGCCGGTCAGCAGGGGAGAATATATGTTTGGGAATATAACGGTACTGGTTCGTTCTCCGCTGTCGCTTGCTGAAAGAAAATACAGTTTGCCAGCTGAGAAAATGGTTATGGTATGGCCTGCTTTTCATTCGCTTCGGCAATATGAATTAGTAGCGCATAATGCCACAACGTCTGATATTGGAAACAGGAAAATCCGTAAAGTTGGGCATAGTATGGAGTTTGAAGAGATCAAGGACTATGTACCCGGCGACGATCTTCGTACCATTAACTGGAAAGCCACTGCAAGAAAAGGCGGTGCCCTGATGGTGAACAACTACACGGATGAAAGAAGCCAACAGGTGTATTGCCTGATCGATAAAAGTCGGGTAATGAAACAGCCGTTTGAAGGAATGACGCTGCTCGATTATGCAATCAATGCTAGCCTGGTGCTTAGCAGGGTTGCACTGGTTAAATACGATAAAGCCGGATTGATCTGTTTCGCAGAAACCATGGGGCAGTTCGTACCAGCAGACCGAAAAGGCATGCAAATGAGTTTGCTGGCTGAAACGCTCTATCGCCAGCAGACCAATTTTTTGGAAGCGGATTATGAAAAACTGGTCACACTTGTGAAAAGCCGGATTACCCATCGTAGTTTACTGATATTGTTTACCAATTTTGAATCGATGAGTAGTTTGCAAAGGCAACTGCCCTATATCCGTTCACTGGCCAGGCAACATCAATTGCTGGTAGTGTTTTTCGAGAATACCGAATTACAGCAACAAGCGGAACAACCGGTAGAAAACCTGGAGCAACTTTATATTAAGGTTATAACCGAGAAGTTTATTCTTGAAAAAAAACGAATGGTCAAGGAACTTCAGAAATATGGAATTCAGTCTATACTTACCCCTCCCAGGCAATTGACTACACAAACCATTAACAAATACCTGGAGTGGAAGGCAAGGCAGATTATTTAATTTTGCAGCATGCTCGATAAGCAACATGAGGTTTGGTACCAGGCAAGGCAACAGGAGCCTGCCAGAAAGGTTCGTATATTAATATTTGATCAGGCCATTCAATTATATGATGCTGCAGACGAATCTTTTATTGGAGCATTTGCAATTGACGGTATTCGTCTGGTTGAAACCAGTAACGGAGTGGCCTTGCTTCAATTGTTGCCTGATGGTTTTGAAAGATTGACTGTTTCTGTTAACCACCTGCTTTGGCCGGAACTAAACAAGAAAGTTTCGGGTGCCAAGACATTTTCAACAAAAGCAAAAAAACATTGGAAATGGCCGGTCTTGCTGCTCGTAATTGCTGGTGGCTTACTTGGTATTTATTTTCTGCTTATTTCCCTCATAACAGGCATAGGTCTGCAATTGGTTTCGACGGAAAAGGAAAGGGAGTTAGGAGAGATGATCTATGCATCCATGGCTGAAGTATTAAAAATTGATTCCGCAGCAACTGAAAAACTAACCCTGTTTGCTCATGAACTCAAACTGAGTGAACAGTATAAACTGAATTTTACAGTAGTGGATGAAAAGGAAATCAACGCATTTGCCATTCCGGGAGGGCGTATCGTTGTTTATAAAGGTATTCTGGAAGAAATGGAGAAGCCTGAAGAACTGGTAGCCTTACTTGGACATGAAGCCAGCCATGTTAATGAACGACACAGTCTCCGATCCATTCTTCGCCAGTTATCCGGCTCGGTTCTCTTGTCCATGGTCTTTGGTGACCTGGGATCAATCGGCTCAGCAGTGGTTGGTCAGGCTGATCAGTTGCGTTCCCTTTCCTATTCACGTTCGCTGGAAGAAGAAGCAGATGCAAGCGCAATGGACCTGATGAGAGGCAATCGGGTGGATCCAAGGGGCATGATTGGCCTTATGGATCGACTGAAAAAAGCGGAATCGGGCACAACACTGCCAGGTTTTTTAAGCACGCATCCCTTGACTGCCGATCGAAAAGCGACTGCTGAACAATATATCCGGCAATTTCCTCAAACCTTTGAAACACCCGCGTCCATTGAGGAATCCTGGAAACAACTTAGGAACAGCATTTCCGGATCGGGAAAGAATGAATGGTGATACATGCTAAGAGGTGCGGACTTACCTTTGCAAAAAAAATTGACAAACACACAAGATATAACAACTGAAAACCCCTTTGCTGCCGGTACTGTGTTATTGATTGACAAACCACTCGACTGGACCTCATTTGACGTGGTAAGGAAACTCAGGAACCAGGTCCGAACAAAAAAAGTGGGCCATGCGGGTACCCTTGATCCGCTGGCTACCGGATTACTAATTGTCTGTACCGGAAAGTTTACCAAGAAGATCAATGAATACATGGCGCAGGAAAAGGAGTATACCGGCACCCTTCAGTTGGGAGCTTCTACGCCAACTTATGACCTTGAATCCGAGCCGGTGCCAACAGCGGGTTTTTCTATAAAAGAAGGCGGTGTGTACAGAGAAGATGGAAATAAAATTGATTGGAAGGAGGTGGATGCCGCCATGGAGGCTTTTCGTGGCCCCATCATGCAGGTTCCTCCCATACACTCTGCTATCAAGATCAATGGCAAACGGGTGTATGAACTGGCCCGTAAGGGAAAAGAGGTAAAACTCGAACCCCGACCTTTAACTATTCTTGAATTCAGTTGTACCAAACTGGAAGCGGGACTCGTTCATTTTAAAGTTGTCTGTACAACGGGTACCTATATACGCAGTTTGGCCAATGACCTGGGGCAGACACTGGGTTGTGGTGCTTATCTTACCAGTCTTCGCAGAACCAGAATTGGAAATTTTAATGTGGAGGATGCCCTGAATATGGAACAGGCTGCAGTATTTATCCGTGACCAGTTAGAAAGGAGCGTTGATACCTAGCTGAAATTGGCCTTTCAACAGGTTTATATTTTGAAACCAGCCATTCTGCTGTTCAGCAAACAGCGGATCTTTTAGTTTGTAAGCCCAGTCGAACCGAATCATGAAATAATTAAAATCGAGTCGAAGGCTGGTGCCACCAGCAACGGCGATATCCCTATATAAATTTTTAAATCTGAAAACACCATCGTCTAATGCAGGATTACCCTGGTTGTTCCGATACCAAATATTACCAATGTCGGCAAAAAAGGCACTTTTCAGGTTAATACCAAAGAGGGTGCCCAAAGGAAACCTGTATTCAATATTGGATTCCAGTTGAAAGTCGGCAAACCGAAAGGTATTGGTACCCTGGAAGAACTTTGACGAACCGGGTCCTAATTGTCTTACCTGCCAGGCTCTCATACTGCTGGGGCCGCCGGCAAAATAAGATTTGAAGAAAGGGAGATTAGGTTCCGTAATGATATTACCCAGGGAGTCATATTGTTTGCCATAAGGGATACCCAAACCCACAAAAAATCGAAAAGCCCAGGAGGTGTTTCTCTTATTGATATAATGTCTGAAGTCAATATCGGCTTTGGCAAACCGGAACAGGCGGGCTTTCAGATCAAACTGTTTAAAGTTTCCAAATATACCGCCACTTTCTTCCAGTTGAATTTTCAGGTTATACACTTTTTTGTTTCTGGCCCAGGCATTGCGCAGAATTAGGTATTGTGATATGATAAGGCCATCATTATAGAAGTTTTCCAGATTGGGAATGATCGCTGCCTGTTTATAAAAACTATCGGTTTTGTACAAACGAACATATTCTACATTCAGCGGACTGTAATACCAGTTTCGATTCTTCGCATTCGTCCATTCATAGCCGATTGCCGTATTAATAGATTGTACCCGTAAGAAATCACGCAGGTTGGTGATAGAACCACTGGCAGAAAGTAAGGTGCGGGAACTCTGCAGCCGGCGTTCCCTCGGAATTTTGAAGGGTGTTACGAATTTTGGTATGGTAAAACTTTGTGTTATGCTGGTTTGAAAAGTTTGAATAATTCTGCCCTGGTTACCCAGTTCAATACCAAAACGAAAATTGGTGCTTGCCAATACAGATTGTTTACTCAGGTTACGGTCCTGCAATCCAAAATTGAGCGCCAAACCGAAAAGGTTGGTGGTAGTGATAAGATCTGTTGCGTTTCGGCTGGCTTCCACATCCACTGAAATATTCTGTTTTTTAGCGAGGTACATATTAACATCTGCATCTACCACGCCCAGGCTGTCAACCGGAAATAAGTCGATACCGACCTGCTGCCAGGCACTCATCTGCTGAAAGACATTATTGGTTCGGTACACATCTTTTTGGCGGTACAGGTTACCTGGGATCATCTGGTTGTTACGGAAAAGAAAAGAAGGCTTGGTCATGTCGCGTGAGCGGATTACACTAATATTCCTGCGGCTAACCGTGTCTTTATTGGTGGAGATAGAACTGTCAGCTACAATTGACAGATCCGGATAAAACCGAATGTATCGAAACCGGTATTGCTGAAGATGTTCCGGGTTTTCTGTACCCCGCTGTTTAAATATTATATCAATTTGCGGGTTCTCTCTTCGCTTCTGCACTTCTTCCAATAAGCGGATCTGTTCGAAAGGGTCCAGTCCCGGGTCAATCAACGCGGCTACAATAGTGTCCACTTCCGCATACACATCCTGCCTGGTTATTTTCAGGTACCCATTATCGCGGAAGACATTTAACATCCGGTCAATTTCAGCCGATATTTTTTCATTGGAGTAGGGATCTCCTTTTTTCAGTGTGCTTTCTTTCCTGGAGTTCTGCACCAGGGTTTGCAGCGTGCTGTCCCGAAAATCAAAACCGATGGAATCGAGACGTAATACTTTCCCCGGATTAACCCGAAAAGTAGTAGTCACTCTTTTTTGATCTTCGACCTTGGTAATTGAACTGTCCCAGCTGATTTTTCCATACATATATCCATAGGCGCGCAGAAGGTCATTAATATAACGGACAGATTCAACCGCATAGGAAGTGTCAAATACAGCTGGCCGGTCGAGTTGTTTTTTCAAAAAGCCCTTTTTGCTATAACGGACCTGCAGGCTGTCGGATAACTGGTTTTCAATTTTACTAATAAGATTTGCCCTATCAGTGGAAGGAAGTTTTGCATCCAGTTTGATCGTAGTTTTATAAACAAAGGGTTGGGGACTGGGGTAATTTTTTATGACCTTGCATCCCGTAACCAGGAACAACAAAGCGTACCCATACACCCGGAGCCAGCTTGTACGGATGTAGTTGTTCTTGGTAAAAGGCATAGTTGATTGAAAAATAATGCAAATGATGACGAAAAATCAGGCCAAATATATCCAAAGTTTGAGCCATAAAAAATTCAGAGATGAGGAGGGCGTATTTGTATCGGAAGGAACTAAAACCGTTGCAGAACTGCTTGAACTGTCTCATATGCGGCCCAGGCAGGTATATGGATTGGAAAGCTGGTGGCAGCTTCATCCGGAATGGCAATCGGCCAGTTGGGCAGTGATGATCACCGAAGCAGAACTCGAAAAAATCTCCTTCCTGAAGACACCCAACCAGGTGTTAGCAGTTTTTGAAAAACCGGATCTCACCATTGAACCCGGTGGCTGGCAGTTGTTACTGGATGGGATCCAGGATCCCGGAAACATGGGTACTATCATCCGGATTGCCGATTGGTTTGGAATTCAGCAGATCATTTGCAGTGAGGACGCTGCCGATGCTTTTAATCCTAAAGTAGTACAGAGTACCATGGCCAGCATTGGCAGGGTTGAAATCATTTACACAGACCTGGTTGCCTATGTGAAAGCACATGCACACCGTGATTTTATTGCAGCTACGCTGGATGGCACCCCCTTAAAGGAGCTCAAAATCCATCAGCCTGCCGCATTGGTAATCGGAAATGAATCCAAAGGAATTCGTCCTGAACTACGGGAGGTATTACGTCATTTCGTAACCATCCCCCGGAAAGGCGCCGCCGAATCGCTCAATGCTGCTGTAGCGACAGGGATTTTATTGGCAGGGATAATGGAGTAATGGAAGAGGAAACAAAGGAGAAGGGAAACAAAGGAGACGCGGGAATGGAAGATGCCCATCCTCCCGCATCCTTTGTCTCCTCTTCCATGCTTTCTCACGTCTTACGTCTGACGTCTCACTTTTCTTTCACTTTTCACCTTTCACCTTTCACTTCCATTGTATCGCTTTCACCGGCTGAATTTTTCTGACAATCAGGCTGGGGATGGTCAGGACTGCGATGCAGATGAAAAAAGTTCCCAGGTTTACCGCTACTATTTGCCAGGGGATAACCAGGATTTCCGCTTTATCAATATAATACATGTCTTCCGGCAGGCGGATGAACTTGAATTTATTCTGCAGCCATAAAAGTATGAAACCAAGCAGGTTGCCAAACCCAATACCCATCAGAGTGATAATGGCACCATTATACAGGAATATATGCTGGATAGTGCGATCACTGGCCCCCAGGGCCTTGAGAATTCCTACCATCCGCGTGCGTTCCAATACCAAAATGATCAGACAGGTGATCAGATTCAAAACGGCTACGATGATCATAATGATCAGGGTGATGCCGATGGTCTGATCTTGCAGGGAGAGCCAGTCAAAGATATTGGGGTAGATTTCAAAGATTGTCTTGCTATTCCATAACATGGGTAATCGGCTGAAGATCGCTTCATTCATCAGGTCCATGTCTTCCTGCTTTTCGAGAAACACTTCATATCCACCCACCTGGTTCGGCAACCAGTTATTAAGTCGCTGTATGAGCCGGAGGTCTCCCATTGCAATTAGTTTGTCGTACTCTTCAATTCCGGTTTTGTAGATGCCCGAAACCGTTAGTTTGCGTGCCCTGGGCGGACTCCCATCGCTCTGGATAAAATAGATCAGCACCTGGTCGTTGGTTTTCAGTTTGAGCTGTCCGGCTGTATAAGCACTTAATACGATTTCATTACTGTAACCGGAATCAGGGAATTGCATCCAACGTCCCTCTTTCAGAAAACTTTGTAAACGCACCGAATCATACAACTGATCAATTCCTTTAAACAGTACCCCTTCGAGGCTTTCCGCAGTTTTTAAAATGGCATTTTTGGTGGCGTAGGCCTGGATGCCACGAATCCCTGCAAGTGTTTTTGGAAGCTGTTCTACCGTATCATTCCGGTCGATCGGGTATTCCTCAGAAATCACAGATTTGGTAGGTTCATAATGTTGAACACGGATATGTCCCCAGAAATTGAAAATCTTCTGACTGATGGCCGACTGAAAGCCATTGGTAAATGCAAGTGCCAGAATCATGGCTGCAACACTGATCGTGGTTGCAGCAATCGCCAGCCGGATGATAAACCGGGAAAAAGATTGGTTATTGTTGAAAGCAACTTTGCGTGCAATAAATCCGGCGATATTCAATCGGCATGGTTTTAGTCGCCAAATATAGGTGAGAAAACTATTTTTAACCGGATGCGTTTTGTAGATTGCTCCCTGTGAAACAATCACCAAGAAAAAATTTCATGTATAGAAAACTGTTATTTAGCTGGGTGTTTGCCTGTATTGGTTGTGCGGCCCTGGCTCAGCAAATAGAACCAGATCAGGTTTATCAGACGAATATTCAACAGGTGAAATTATTTCCGGTAGGTAATCCATTAGGATATCCGGTTATCCGTTTAGGCTCGGCTGATCAGTTGGAACTTCATTTTGATGACAGGGAAGGAGGGACCAAAGGATTTTCCTATGCCTGGCAGCTTTGTAATGCAGACTGGACTCCGGTGAACCTGAACAGTATGGATTATATTAAAGGATTTTCGCAGCAACGAATTACCACTTACAGGAGTTCTTCGGTTGCGCTTACCCGTTATACCCATTACCAGGCACAGCTCCCCGACCGAAATTCAGCACCTTCACGTTCAGGAAATTATCTGCTAAAGGTTTTTCTGAATGGCGATCCTTCCCAGCTTGCCTTTACCCGACGGGTGCTGGTAGTGGAGGAGAAGGCTGCTGTTGGTTTGCAGGTACAACAACCCTTTAATAACCAGGTATTCACTACTCACCAGAAGTTGGTGTTTACAGTGAATATGCGGCAGCTCAACCTTGTGAATCCCATGCAGCAGGTACAGGTAGTGCTGTTACAGAACAACCGGTGGGACAATGCAAAAAGGGATTTAAAACCCACATTTATCCGCCAAAGCCAGTTGGAATACAATACGGAACAGGATGCTGTTTTTCCTGGAGGAAAGGAGTGGAGATGGCTTGATTTGCGGAGTTTTCGGTTGCAGTCTGAGCGGGTAGACAGTGCCGTGTATGAAAAGACCGGTACAACCGTGTTTGTAAAACCAGATATTGACCGCTCGGGCTTACGGGTAGTGTACTACCGGGATGGGAACGGTATGTTCTTTAATGAAACCCTGGATGGGATGAATCCTTACTGGCAGGGAGATTATGCGTCTGTACAGTTTAGTTTTCGCCCGCCTGCGGGAATGCCCTTCCGGCAGGACTTGTATTTGTTTGGTGAGCTGACAAATTATGGAAAGGATCCGCAGTCGAAAATGACATACAACAAGGAGAGAGGGGTATATGAAACTTCCATCTGGTTGAAGCAGGGGTACTACGATTATGGTTATGCGCTAAAAGAAACAACCGGTGGGCGGGATGTATTTGTTACAGATAAAACAGAAGGTAATTTCTGGGAAACCGAAAACAGTTATACCGTGCTGGTTTACTACAGAAGCCTGGGTGGCCGATCGGATGAACTGGTTGCCATTGGTCGCATTAACTCACTAGGCGGCCGAAATCAATAACAATCGCTAATTATATTTTACAGTTTACTTTGTAATCTATACTTTTGCAGCGGCAGGTCTCATACGGCCAGCTCCTACTGAACTCCCCCAGGGCCGGAAGGCAGCAAGGGTAGGTGGTCGTAGCGGCGCGATATGATAAGCCTGCCATTTTTTTATGCCTTGAACTCCCGTACCCCCTTTCTTGCTTTCCTCCATTTTCTATTCATCCGTCTTCCATTGTCCATCTTCCATGCCTCCTTTGTCTCCTGTCTCCGTTGTTTCCTCTTCCATTCTTCCTTATCTTCGCTGGCGTAAAACCAAAATCGACTACATGAAATTTTTTATTGATACGGCCAACCTGGCCCAGATCAAAGAAGCCAATGAATTGGGAATTTTGGATGGGGTAACTACCAATCCCTCCCTGATGGCCAAAGAAGGTATTAAAGGAGAGGATAATATAATCCAGCACTATAAGGACATCTGTGAACTGGTTGACGGTGATATAAGCGCAGAAGTGTTGTCCACTGACTATGCGTCAATGGTAGAAGAAGGTAAGAAACTGGCCGCCATCCATCCAAACATTGTGGTGAAAGTACCTATGATCAAAGATGGTATTAAAGCTATCAAGTGGTTTACGGATAATGGTATTAAAACCAATTGTACACTGGTGTTTTCAGCCGGACAGGCAATTCTCGCTGCAAAAGCTGGTGCAACCTATGTATCTCCCTTTATCGGGCGTATTGACGACAGCGGTTGGGAAGGAACTGAACTGATCGGCCAGATTGCGAATATTTACAGTATCCAGGGCTTCAAAACAGAAATCCTCGCAGCTTCTATCCGCAACGCCAATCATATCATCAAATGTGCTGAGTTGGGTGCTGATGTTTGTACCTGTCCGCTGGATTCCATCCTGGGACTCCTGAAACATCCGCTTACGGATATCGGCCTGGCGAAATTCCTGGAAGATGCCAAGAAAATGTAATAAAAAAGAGGCCCTACCGGCCTCTTTTCTTTTTGCCCCCTCTACGGATCTCCTCCATGATTTCATCCTTTGATTTGAGTGGGCCTTCCTCCAGTTTTTTGATATAAATCGTAATTTCTTTGCGTAATTTTGGATTTCGCTTATAGGTAGCTGTTATCGTTACTTTTTCCTTGCTGAAATCAACTGGCAATACAAGGCTGTTGCCTTCAAATTGACCTTCATCTGATTCAAATTGGATATCCTCGGAACTCAGCGGGTACCAGCTTTTACCGGCTACCAAACCATCTACATTAATGTAATTATGAACACCCTTTTTCAGGCTGTCGGTATACAGATGGAAGGCAATACTATCCACCAAGGGGGTAGTTGTTTTCCCGGAATTGCTTTTTTTCTTTTGTGCAATTCCAGATTGGCTCAGTATCAGCAGGGCAATTGCCAGTAGAATTCGGCTCATATCCATTAGACCATGGGTTCCGTCCAGGGTTTAACCTGGTGTTAAATCAGTTATTTTCAGCGGTGTTGCAGCCCTTTGCAGGCGATCATTGATGGCACGCCCGAGGCCTTCATCCGGAAATCGTTCTGCAACTATAACAGCAATATTCATATTGTCAGCCAGGCGCAATGCACTGAATAACCTCCTCGCGGCCTCTGTTAAGTCGCCGTTTAGTGACAATATAAACTGGTTAGTATCGGGTATTCCAGGTACTACCTCCTGAAAACTGATTGTTGCAATCTGTTGAGGTGCATGATTTTTTAAAGCCTCCACTGCGAGGTCGGCAATCTTTCCAAACTTCAGAGGGTGCCGGGTTGCATAATGTCTAGCCAGCATACCTGGGGCAACCGGATTATCAACATATCCTTCCGGTGGCAGGGAAACGGGTCCGATAACTGCTTCAATTGCTTCCAGTGAAATCCCTCCATACCGCAAGAGTCTTGGTTGCTCTTCAAGGAAGGATACTATGGTGGATTCCAGTCCAACCTGGCAATCGCCACCATCGAGTATATACGAAACTTTATCACCCAATTGATTGGCAACATGAGCAGCGGTAGTGGGACTTACATACCCTGATGGATTGGCACTGGGAGCGGCCAGCGGGAATTCAAGTTGCTGCAACAATTCTAAAGTAAGCGGGTGGTTGGGAAAACGGATGGCAACTGCCGGAGTACCTGCTGTTACTATGGCTGGTATCAGCGAAGAAGCGGGTATTACATAGGTAAGCGGACCCGGACTAAACCTTGCAGCCAATGCCTGGGCCTTTGGTGGCAGTTCCAGGTTCAATTTGGTAAGCTGCTGATAGTTGGCGAAATGCAGGATCAGGGGATTGAACTGCGGCCTGTTTTTTACCTGGTAGATTTTCAGAACAGCCTCTTCCGATAGCCCATTGCCTGCTAATCCGTACACTGTTTCCGTAGGGATAGCTACCAAATCCCCTGCTCGCAGACATTCGGCGGCCCTCTGTATATCCGAACCAATGGAATTACTCATGGTGCAAAAATAACGCTTTCGCCGGGGCCTCCGGCGAAAGCGTCTGGTATAGGGTTTAGAATGCTTTCTTTCCGTCTCCGGTTGAGGACTTAGCCTGTTTTACGAATTTTTCAAGCCACTGGTGTTGTTCCCACAGCATGTGCAGGATGTTTTCTTTACCTGCATAGCCATGACTTTCATACGGGAGTGAAATATAACGCGTTGTGCCGCCATGTCCCTTGATCGCATTGTAAAGTCGTTCACTCTGAATGGGGAAAGTGCCTGGGTTGTTATCCATCTCACCATGAATCAAAAGGATGGGTGTTTTGATCTTATTTGCAAAACTGAAAGGGCTCATATTAAAATAGACTTCCGGGGCCTGCCAGTACGTACGCTCTTCAGCCTGAAATCCAAATGGTGTAAGGGTACGGTTATAGGCACCACTACGCGCAATACCAGCCTTGAATAAATTGGTATGTGCAAGAAGATTGGCTGTCATAAATGCGCCGTAGCTGTGGCCACCAACTCCAACCCGGGTACTATCTCCCACACCCATTTTGGCAGCAGCCTGAATAGCAGCATGAGCATTCAGGTATAACTGGGGTATGAAGGCGTCATTGGGTTCTTTATTTCCTTCCCCAACGATTGGCATTTCCGCGTTGTCCATTACCGCGTATCCCTGTGTTGCCCAGAAAATCGGGCTGCCATAAGAAATGGTTGGGAAAGTGTATTGGGAACCTCTTACCTGGGCAGCATCCGCTGCAGATTTATATTCCCTTGGATAAGCCCAGATCAGCAGCGGCAGAGGACCATCCTTTGTTTTGTCATACCCTTTTGGAAGGTAGAGGGTAGCTGTAAGATCAATGCCGTCTGCTCTTTTATATTTGATCTTTTCTTTGCTGATCCCTTCCAGCTGTGCATAAGGGTTGGTGAATTGAGTCAGTGCAAGAGGGGCTATCTTTTTAGTTAGATTTCTTACATAATAGTTAGGCGTTTCAGTTGGACTTTCCCTGCGTGTAATAAAAACACCTTTTTCGGCATCCAGCACCCGAACCACATATTCAAAGTATCCTTCCTGGCATCTCCAGAGGTCTTTAACGGCCCTTGTTTTGAGATTCATGGAACGCAGGAGGGGCAAATCTCCCTTTTCAGATGCCCCATTGGATGTCAGCAGGATAGATCCGTTCTTCAATACCTGGATAACATTGCGGCCATACTGATTCCGGGTAGTTATCGGTTGCCCAAGGTCGTTATATTGGTCGTTGCTGCTTCGCTCCTGCAGGCTGTCAAGTTTACCAGTCACAGGATTCAGCAGGTTGATCCGGTAACTCCTGTTGGCATTCATACCTTCATAAAGCAGCGCTACCTGGTCGTTCCCCCATTCAATGCCCCTGAATCGTTTGGATGTTTTGGTAAAGAGTCTGGGTTCCTTTTCTTTCATCAAATCGATGCAATACACTCCATCCCGGAATTCGGATTTGACTCTTCCCTTGCCGTTGTCCAATGCCTGAACATAATAGATGGTTGCAGGTTGATCATCCCGCCAGTTAATACCTCGCGGATAGGGTACCACATCATCAAAACCAATAGGGGCTCCCTCAGAAGAAGGATTGTTGGCAATAGTTTTTACCAATTCTCCTTTCAGGTTGGAGACCGCATAAGTGGTGGGAAATCCACTCCAGGGAACAAGATAAGAAAACGGTTTTTCGAGGATTGCAGTTAATAGGAACTCCTGATTGGGAGAAATAGAAAAGCTGCGATAAATAGCTTCTTCACCCAGTTTCTCTTCTTTTCCTGATCCTAACTGCAACCTGTATAACTGCCCCTTCGAAAAATGCTCGAATAATAATTCATCGTAGGGCGACTTGATCAGGTCCTGGTAGGTCCTGGATGCAGCAGCTTTTCCTAACGACTCCTGAATTACAGGTCCGGATGGTGCAGCTGGTCTGGCTGGTTCTTTTTTACCGGCATTTACAGCAGCTTTGTAAATAATGGTGGAATCATTCTGCCAGATAAAGCTGGTGCCCAATACATCGTTTAATGGGTGCTGATTAACTTTCTTAGCAGTTGCATTCAGTAGATCAACTGTATATAGGTCAATACCACTATTACTGTATTGCAGAAAAGCGAAACGCTGCTGGGAAGGACTCCATTGCATGGAAGTACCTCTCAGGTCAGCAGGCAAGCCGGTTATAGCTGTTGTTTTACCTGTAGCTACTTCTTTTACCTGCAGGTCATTAAAATAAGTCTGGCGACTTCCACCAAAATTTGCCGGATTCATACGTAAGCCAGCGATCCTGTATTCAGGTTGTGCAAGTTCTTCCACTGAGGGCATACTGGCACGCTGGATTAAAACCATATGGTCGGCTTTCGCATTAAAACTGACCATGGGAGTTGGGCGTGCCATCACCAGGTCCATGATCTCCTTTGGTGGGGTCTGGTAGGTTGCTTCTTCCTGGGCAATCACCAGGAATCGGAAACCGACCATGCATACTAACAGAAGCAGTTTTTTCATATGTGTGTGTTATGGGTCTAATTTACGGGATCTTAAAAAATTTGGTCCATATTAATTGATACCCCTATTTTTGCATCCGTAATGAAAAGAAACAGCAACATTCATCATCATCATGTTTTACTGCCAGCGCGGTAAGCGAGGATGTTTGATGTCTATTGATAACATTTGAGGGCTTACCTGCACGGTAAGCCCTCTTTATTTTATTTAATTGTATGCAACAGAAATTAAAAATCGCTATCCAGAAAAGCGGACGCCTTTATGAGGATTCTGTCAAATTGTTGAAGGATTGCGGTATTGATGTTAAGAACGGTATCAACAAACTGAAAACCGAAGCTGAAAACTTTCCGCTTGAAATTTATTTTTTACGGGACGACGATATTCCACAATATGTAGAGGATGCGGTGGCAGATATTGGTATCGTAGGCGAGAATGTGGTGTATGAAAAAAATAAAAAGGTACAGATTGTAGAAGGGCTGGGCTTTGGAAAATGTCGGTTAAGCATAGCCGTTGCAAGAAAAGATGAGTATTCCGGGGTAACATCCTTACAGGGAAAACGCATCGCTACCAGTTATCCGGTTTTGGTTGAGAACTTTCTTCAGTCGAAAGGAGTGAAGGCTGAAATACATGAAATCAGTGGTTCGGTGGAAATCGCTCCGGGCATAGGACTGGCAGATGCAATTGTTGACCTGGTTAGCTCCGGTTCCACGCTTTTTATGAATGGGCTGAAAGAAGTGGAAGTGGTGTTAAAAAGCCAGGCGGCTTTGATCCGGAACGAAAATTTATCCGCTGAACAAATGCAGGTACTGGAGCGTTTGCTGTTCAGGATCCGGGCGGTTAAAAAAGCGAAGAACAATAAATATGTTTTGCTGAATGCCCCCAATGAAAAACTGGAGGAAATCATTTCCCTGTTACCTGGCATGAAAAGTCCTACTGTATTACCATTGGCAGAACCCGGTTGGAGCAGTGTACACAGTGTGCTGAGCGAAAATCAGTTTTGGGATATCATTGAACAACTGAAAGCAGCCGGTGCACAGGGAATCCTGGTAGTTCCTATTGAAAAAATGATAATCTGAGTATATGAAAATCGTTCGCTATCCTGAAAAAAGCGAGTATGCATCACTGTTGGCGAGGCCTGTTCTGGACAGTTACTCACTCGAGTCAGCCGTACAGACAGTTTTGTCAGAAGTAAAACGCAGGGGAGATGCCGCTCTGTTTGAATATACCTCCCGGTTTGATGGCGTACAATTGGATATACTCGAAGTTTCAGAGCAGGAAAAGCAGGAGGCCGCCAACCTGGTTTCTCCAGCCCTTAAAGATGCCATGCAACTGGCAGCTGCCAATATCCGACGCTTTCACCAGGCACAGGTGCAGCCTGTTGAAAGCATCGAAACCATGCCTGGTATCCGATGCTGGCGCAAATCAGTGGGCATTGAAAAGGTTGGTTTATATATTCCTGGAGGAACGGCGCCACTTTTTTCAACCATCCTGATGCTGGGCATACCCGCTTCCATTGCTGGTTGTAAAGAAATCGTTCTGTGTTCTCCTCCTGATAAAACCGGAAAACTTCATCCTGCCATACTATACGCTGCTTCATTGGTAGGAGTTACCTGCATTTTTAAAGCAGGTGGAGCACAGGCCATTGCTGCGATGGCTTATGGTACGGAAACCATACCCCAGGTATATAAAATTTTCGGTCCGGGTAACCAATATGTAACCTGCGCCAAACAATTGGTGCAACGCGATGGCCTGGCAATTGATATGCCGGCCGGTCCTTCTGAAGTGGCTGTTTTCGCAGATGCTACTGCCAATCCTGCGTATGTTGCCGCTGATTTGCTAAGCCAGGCCGAACATGGAGTAGATAGCCAGGTGCTGTTGGTGACCACCGATGCAAACCTGCCGGAAAAAGTTTCCGAAGAACTCACAAAACAACTGGAACAATTGTCTCGTGCGCAGCTTGCGGAAAAAGCCTTGCAAAACAGTTCTGCGATTGTTGTAAACAATAAGGAAGAAGCACTGGAAATATTGAATCTCTATGCTGCTGAACATTTGATCCTGGCAAGTGATCAGGGCACTGAGATAGCAGAAAAAGTTGTGAATGCAGGATCTGTTTTTATAGGACATCTTACGCCCGAGAGTGTGGGCGATTATGCCAGCGGTACCAACCATACACTCCCCACTAACGGTTATGCCAAAGCGTACAGTGGGGTGAGTGTAGACTCCTTTGTCAGGAAAATTACATTCCAGGAACTTTCCCCTGGAGGATTGAAGGCAATCGGTCCCGCAGTTGTTGAAATGGCGGGTGCAGAAGGATTGGATGCACATGCCAAAGCAGTAACCATAAGAATGCAAAACCATGTTTAATCTGAACGAATTACTAAGGCCAAATATCCGAGACCTGGTACCTTATTCCTCCGCGCGGGATGAGTTCAAGGGAGAAGCCAGTGTTTACCTGGATGCCAATGAAAACTCACTGGGTTCACCCCTGTTGAAATGGTACAACCGGTATCCCGACCCCTTGCAAATGGCCGTAAAGGAAAAACTCACCAATATCAAGGGAGTTACGCCGGAACATATTTTTCTTGGAAACGGAAGTGATGAATGTATTGATGTACTGATCCGCGCCTTCTGTGAACCAGGTATGGATAATATCCTGATTGTACCGCCTACGTATGGAATGTACGAGGTAAGTGCACACATCAATAATGTGCAAATCAAAAAAGTTCCGCTTACGCCGGATTTTCAACTGGATCTTCCCGCAATGGAAGAAGCGGTGGACGATTTTACCAAGATTATTTTTCTCTGCTCACCAAATAATCCTACAGGTAATTCTTTGCACAGGGGTGCAGTGGAAGCTCTGCTGAATAATTATTTCGGGCTTGTGGTAGTGGATGAAGCTTATATCAACTTTTCAAGGCAACGTTCTTTTCTTGCTGACCTGCAGGACTATCCCAACCTCGTGGTGCTACAAACCTTATCCAAAGCCTGGGGATTGGCTGCCCTGAGAGTAGGTATGGCCTTTGGATCCAAGGAAATCATTGACGTGATGAATAAGGTGAAACCTCCTTATAATATCAACCAGGCATCCCAGGAGCTGGTACTAAAAGCCCTGGATGAAGTGGAGCAGGTAAATGAGATGATCCGGGTGTTGGTGGAAGAGCGGGGTAGGCTGGAGCGTGAATTGCCATCCCTGGCGATCGTTCAGAAAGTATATCCCTCTGACGCAAATTTCCTCCTGGTGAAAGTCCGGGATGCGAAAAAAATATATCAATACCTGCTGGATAAAGGCATTGTGGTGAGGGATCGATCATCTGTTGTTCTCTGTGCCGATTGCCTTCGCATTACAGTAGGAACGGAAAAAGAAAATTCAGAATTGATCGAAGCATTGAAACAGTATCAGTAACTTTCATCGATAATAACCCTTATGGCTAAACGCGTTTTATTTATCGATCGCGATGGCACCCTGATCAACGAGGCGCCTCCGACTTATCAGTTGGATTCCTTTGACAAGCTGACCTTCTATCCCAAAATGTTTGAATACATGGGAAGAATTGCCCGTGAACTGGATTATGAACTGGTAATGGTTACCAACCAGGATGGATTGGGAACGGCCAGTTTTCCGGAAGATACCTTCTGGCCACTTCACAACCTGGTGATGAAAAGTCTGGAAGGGGAAGGGATCTTTTTCAAGGAAGTGTTAATCGACAGAAGTTACCCGCATGAAAACCTGCCTACTCGTAAACCCGGTACAGGTATGCTCACTCACTACATGAATAATCCGGCATACGATCTTGAAAATTCATATGTAATCGGTGATCGCATTACAGATGTCCAGCTGGCCAAAAACATAGGCTCAAAAGCAATCTGGTTAAACCTTGACCCTGAACTGGGTGGTGCAGAGATCAAGGATAAAGCCATGGAGTTAAGGGAAACAACTGTAGCACTTGAATCCTGTGATTGGGCAGAAATCTATTCCTTCCTGAAACTTGGATTACGGAAAGTTGAACATGAACGCAATACCAATGAAACAAAGATCAGGATTGGGTTGAACCTGGATGGTTCCGGTAAAGCCAAAATCCAAACGGGTTTGGGTTTTTTTGATCATATGCTGGATCAGATCGCGAGGCATGGGAAACTGGATCTTACTGTCGAAACAAACGGTGATTTACACATTGACGAACACCATACGATCGAAGATACCGGGATTGCATTGGGAGAAGCCTTTGCAAAAGCCCTGGCCGATAAAAAGGGGCTCGAGCGGTATGGATTTGCATTACCAATGGATGAAGCGGAAGCCAAAGTGCTGATTGATTTTGGTGGACGTAACTGGCTGGTGTGGGATGCAGAATTCAAGCGTGAGAAAATCGGTGAAATGCCAACTGAAATGTTCTTTCATTTTTTCAAATCCTTCAGTGATGCAGCGAAATGCAATCTGAATATTTACTGCCGCGGAGAGAATGAACATCATAAAATAGAAGCCATATTCAAGGCATTTGCAAAAGCTGTCCGGATGGCCGTAAAGCGTGATCCTTTCAGCAATTACTTGCCATCCACCAAAGGGATTCTTTAGTTCAAACGGCTGAAATACCGACCCGCTCCCGGATATGAGATTTTCTGTCCAGTTCCTGTAGCATGCAAAGTGCCAGGTCGCCTGCATTAATATGACCTTTTGCGCCTTCAGGTAACTGATTAACTGCTGTCAGAAATCTGCCTGAAACATCCGCATTAATGATATCCGGGGAGCAGACAAAGGTCCATTCAAGATCGGAGTCTACCAAGGTTTCCCAGGCTTTCTGGTGTTCTTTTCCTACTGGAATATATTCCGGAGGGTAGGACTCCTGATCTATGGCCAATCCACCTTCCGGATGATCCAGTACACCAGCACCTCCTAAGGCTACAATACGTTTCACGCCGGAAGCTTTCATCTGTTCAACAATGTTGCGAATCCCAAGAGAGCGGGTTTTATCCGTCCCATCAAAACTACCCCCCAATGCGCTTAAAACAGCATCCGTTCCCTTAATGGCGTTGAATACTTCACCGGGATCAAAAACGGCACCCTTAATTTTCTCCAGCAGGTGTGTTTCATCAGGTAGTTCATGTACATTTCTGCCAAAAGCCCTTACATGATGACCCATCAGGATGGCCTGTTGTACCAGATAACGACCTACCTGGCCGGTGGCTCCAAATATTACAACTTTCATAACTTTAATTTTAGTCCATTAATACATCCTGGTATTCAGGTTTCTTTTTAAAAACCGCATTAGCAAAGGGGCATAACGGAAGAATTTTAAACTGGTGCTGCCGGGCATACTCAACAGCGGCTTCAACCAGGTGATAACCTACATTCTGTCCCTTCAATTCTTCAGCAACTTCCGTATGTTCCAGGATCATTTTATCAAATGCCGGTTTGGTGTATACCAGTTCAGCAATCGGGGAATCACCATCACCAACATAAAATACGCCTTTGCTATCTCTTTGTGTATGATGAATCAGCATAACCGGATATTTTAGGTAAGCTACTGAAAAAAGTTTTGTTCATTCCAATTTGGTGCCTCATATTTGCAGTGATATGACAAAAAACATTCAAACTATTCAGTGGTGGTGGCATACAAACTCTTCCGGGGTGTTGTAATGCTGTGTCCATTGTATAGGATGACATAATTAAAGCCCCGATGTAACCCATCGGGGTTTTTTAATTTTTGCTGGAAATCAACAACTATGAGCAACGAAAAAAAGAAGATACGAATCGAAACAACGGTCAAAACGATGCTGGCGGATGTGTACACACCGGTTGGAATTTACCTCCGCCTGCGGGATCGGTTTCGTGATACCATCCTGCTGGAAAGTACGGATCACCATGCGGCGGATAATAGTTACTCTTTTATTTGTATCAATGCAATTGGAGGTATGGAGATCAGTGATCTGCAGCGCATCGAATACAAACTGCCGGGACAAACACCTGAAAGGGTTTCCATCCAGCGCCCGGAAGAAGTGCCGGATCAGCTCTGGAATTTCATGCAGCGATTTGAAGTGGTAGAGCCCGGAGATAAAATAAAAGGTTTTGCTCAGGGATTGTTTGGATACACCACGTATGATGCTGTTCAGTTTTTTGATACCATCCGTTTTTCAGAAAAAAAAGCAACTGAAACAACGATTCCGCTGATGCGTTATCGGTTATACCAGTACGTTATAGCCATCAATCACTTTAAAGATGAATTGTACCTCTGCGAAAACAAGATCAATGGAATTGAGTCAGACAGCAATATGCTGGAATCGTTGATCCGGGGCAAGGATGTGCCGGTTTATCCGTTTGAACTGAATGGTGCGGAGTCTTCCAATATGAGTGATGATGAATACATGGAAATGGTGAAAAAAGGAATTCGTTCCTGCCACCGGGGGGATGTATTTCAGATTGTTGTCAGCAGGCGTTTTCGTCAGCTTTTCAAGGGAGATGAATTCAATGTATACCGGGCGCTGAGAAGTGTAAATCCTTCACCCTATTTATTCTTTTTTGATTATGGCGATTACAAACTGATGGGGTCATCTCCAGAATCGCAACTTATTATCGATAACGGAAAGGCTGTTGTTCATCCCATTGCAGGTACTTACAAGAGAAGTGGTGATGACCTGCTGGATCAGCAGGAGACAGAAAAATTGCTGGCAGATGCAAAAGAGAATGCGGAACATGTAATGCTGGTGGATTTGGCTAGAAATGATCTGAGCAGAATCTGCGACCAGGTGGAAGTTGCCCACTATAAACAGGTTCAATATTTCTCCCATGTAATTCACCTGGTGAGCGAAGTAATCGGGCGTGTACCAAAGGATACCAATCCGTTTACTTTATTAGCAAAATCCTTTCCGGCCGGCACCTTGAGTGGAGCGCCTAAAATCCGGGCCATGCAATTGATTGATGAATTCGAACCTACTGCCCGTTCATTTTATGGCGGGGCACTTGGATTCATGGGATTCAATGGCAATTGTAATCATGCCATCATGATTCGTACCCTGTTGAGTAAGCAAAATACCTTAACCTACCAGGCAGGTGCCGGAGTTGTTGCCGCCAGTCAGCCGGCCAGCGAATTGCAGGAAGTAAATAACAAACTGGGAGCACTGAAAAAAGCTATTGAACTGGCCCAGTCCATCCATTAAACGCAATGAAAGCATAAGTACAAAAATTAACATGAAGATTCTAGTTTTTGATAATTACGACTCCTTCACCTATAACCTGGTACACCTGGTTGAAAAAATTACTGGTGAGAAGGTAGATGTTGTGCGCAACGACCAACTGCCACTGGAAAAGGCGGCCGACTATGATAAGATTATTCTGTCTCCTGGTCCGGGTATTCCTTCGGAAGCGGGGAGTTTGATACCGCTCATAAAACAATACGCAGCAACCAAGTCTATCCTGGGAGTATGCCTGGGGCACCAGGCAATCGGTGAAGCTTTTGGTGCTAAACTGATTAACCTGGCGAATGTTTATCATGGAGTTGCTACACCAATTCAGCGGGTGGCAAATCGGGAGAAAAAAGAAGGGGATGTATTTGCCGGTCTTCCGGACACATTGGAAGTAGGCAGGTATCATTCCTGGGTAGTGGATGATAAAGAATTGCCGGATTGCCTTGAGATTACTGCATTGGATAAATCGGGACAGATAATGGGACTTCGGCATAAAAGCTACGATGTACAAGGTGTGCAGTTTCATCCTGAAAGTGTGTTAACTCCAGATGGAGAGAAGATGCTGAGGAATTGGTTGGGGAAGTGAGATGTGAGACGTCAGACGTGAGACGAAAAAAAAAGGCAATGAAAAAGATATTACAGTTTTTATTTGAACACAAGTCGCTGAGCAGGGCGATGGCAAAGGATGTGTTGCTAAACATTGGTAAGGGATTGTACAATGAACATGAAATCACTTCATTCATGACGGTCTACCTTATGCGAAGTGTAACTATTGAAGAGTTGCAGGGTTTCCGCGATGCCTTGCTGGAGCTTTGCGTTCCGGTTCGGCTGGAAGCAGATAACCTCGTTGATATTGTAGGTACGGGTGGCGATGGCAAGAATACCTTTAATATTTCAACCCTTGCCTGTTTTATAGTGGCAGGGGCTGGTCAGAAGGTAGCCAAACATGGTAACTATGGCGCTTCTTCTATTAGTGGTGCTTCCAATGTGATGGAACAATTGGGATATCGCTTTAAAAACGATCCGGCTGCCCTTCAAAAAGAAGTGGCGGAAACCAATATTTGTTTTTTACATGCACCTATGTTTCATCCTGCGCTGAAAATAGTGGCGCCCATCCGGAAAAACCTGGGAATGCGTACTTTTTTCAACATGTTAGGACCGATGGTAAATCCGGCCACCCCTTCCTGCCAGGTAGTGGGAGTTTATAGCCTTGAAATGGCGAGGGTCTATAATTATTTATTGCAGCAGACCGGGGGAGCCTTTACTATTATTCACAGCCTGGATGGGTACGATGAAATATCCCTCACATCGGATGCCAAAGTAATTACCAATGAAGGAGAGCAACTGCTTACTCCTGAACAAATGGGTAAAAGAATGGTCCAGCCTTCCGATATTTACGGAGGCAATTCTGTGGAGGAAGCAGCCAATATTTTCCTGAAAATACTGGATGGAAAAGGCAGCTGGGCACAGAATGCAGTAGTATTGGCGAATGCAGCGATGGCGCTGAAAAGCACTGGCAATTACAAGACCTATGAAGATGCTTACCATGCGGCCGTTGAAAGCCTGGAAACTGGAAAAGCCAGAAACACACTTAAAAAACTAGTTGAACTTCAATAAGGCATGAATATTCTTGATACTATAGTAGCTGCCAAACGAAAGGAAGTAGAAGAGCGTAAGCGCAGGCAACCGCAGGATGTACTCGAAAAAAAAGAGCATTTTCACAGAACAACTTTTTCTTTGGCTAAATTTTTAAAAGATCCTTCCAAAACCGGCATCATTGCTGAATTCAAACGGAAATCACCCTCCAAAGGCATCATCAATGGAACGGCGGATCTGCGGGATGTTACAGCAGCTTATGCCAGATTGGGTGCATCAGCTATCTCTATTTTAACAGATACAGAATTTTTTGGAGGTTCTTCCCAGGATCTGATGGATGCACGGTCTCTGAACATACCCTTGCTAAGAAAAGATTTTATAATTGATTCTTACCAGATTTATGAAGCCAGGTCGATAGGTGCGGATGTTATCCTGCTCATTGCAGCCTGCCTGACACCGCAAGAAACAAGAAAATTGGCCATGCTCGCAGCTGAACTGCAATTAAGTGTGTTACTGGAATTACACGATGAGGAAGAACTGGGACACGTGAATGAGTTTACACCCATCATTGGAATCAATAACCGAAACCTGAAAACCTTTGAAGTCAATATTGAAAAAAGCCTGGAGATGGCAGCCAAACTGCCTTCGCATGCTATTAAAGTGGCAGAAAGCGGAATCGATAAAATTTCCACTATTCAACTGTTCAGGGAAAATGGGTTCGATGGGTTTTTGATTGGAGAGCAGTTTATGAAAGCTGCCGATCCTGCAAAAGCATTTGAACTATTTATTCAGGAGTTAAATACAACTAAAGTTGGTTAATCCTCTGGGACTGATACTCCCGTGATTACCTACTAACATGTCAATTGAAGAAAACTTAACACTTAAAAAAAGAAATTGCATGATGAGAGTAAAGGTTTGTGGTATGACCCAGCTGCAACAGGTAGATCAACTGGAGGAACTGGGGGCTACATTCGCCGGTTTTATTTTTTATCCAAGGAGCCCCCGATATGTGCTCCGGTACCTGACAACGAATGAACTGAAAAAAGAAAAAAAGATCAACAAAGTGGGGGTGTTTGTGAATTCGGGTGTGGAAGAAGTGATTCAGATGGTGGATGAATGCCGGCTTCATATGGTTCAACTACATGGGGATGAATCACCAAAGTACTGCGAAAAAATAGCAGATTATGTATCAGTGGTAAAAGCGTTCCGACTTAGCGAAAACGACAGCATTGAATGGATGATCAAACCCTATCTGGATGTGTGTGATATGTTTCTTTTTGATACAATGGGAGTGGGCTATGGCGGTACAGGAAAAAAATTCGATTGGAGCATGTTGAAATCACAACAGATCGGAAAACCTTATTTTCTGAGTGGAGGAATTGAACCGGATGATGTGGGTGCATTGAAAGAATTTTCAACCCAACCCGAAGCCAAAGCGCTTTTTGCTGTGGATATTAATAGCCGGTTCGAAACAAGTCCCGGTGTGAAAGACTTGAAAATGGTTCAAAAATTTATCAAACAATTGAACGACTAATACGAAAATGAATATGCAAACCTATCAACAGCCAGATGTGCACGGCTACTATGGACGATTTGGTGGTGCTTATATTCCAGAGATGTTGCATCCGAATGTGGAAGAATTACAGTCGCGTTACCTGGAAATCATGCAGGAGCCATCCTTCCAGTTGGAGTTCAGAGACCTGCTGCGCGATTATGTTGGAAGGCCAACCCCACTTTATTTTGCGAAACGATTAAGTGCTGCCCATGGTACCAATATCTACCTGAAAAGGGAGGATCTCTGCCACACTGGTGCACACAAGATCAACAATACCATTGGTCAAATCCTGCTGGCACAAAAGCTGGGTAAAAACAGGATCATCGCGGAAACTGGTGCTGGGCAGCATGGTGTTGCAACAGCTACGGTCTGCGCGTTGAAAGGGGTAGAGTGTATTGTTTATATGGGTGAAAAAGATATTGAAAGGCAGGCACCCAATGTTGCCCGCATGCGGATGTTAGGTGCAAAAGTAGTGCCTGCCACCAGTGGAAGTAAAACTTTGAAAGACGCTACCAATGAAGCTATCCGCGACTGGATCAACAATCCTTCAGACACGCATTACATTATAGGAAGTGTGGTGGGGCCTCATCCTTATCCGGATATGGTGGCCAGGTTTCAGAGTGTAATCAGTGAAGAAACCCGCTGGCAGCTAAAAGAAAAAACCGGTTCCGAGCTGCCCACCCATGTAATTGCCTGTGTAGGTGGAGGAAGTAATGCAGCAGGTGCTTTTTATCATTTTCTGGATGAACTGACTGTTCAACTGGTTGCAGTTGAAGCGGCTGGCCATGGCGTAAACAGTGGCCTGTCTGCTGCAACTACGGCTCTGGGTAAACCGGGGGTATTGCATGGCAGCAAGAGCCTGGTTATGCAAACGGAAGATGGTCAGGTGGTGGAGCCGCATAGCATATCAGCCGGCCTCGATTACCCGGGAATCGGGCCCTTGCATGCCAATTTATTTGATAGTGGAAGAGGACATTTCCTGGCTGTAACCGATGAGGATGCTCTGCGTGCTGCTTTTGATGTGGCAAGAACAGAAGGAATTATTCCAGCTTTGGAAACCGCACATGCATTTTCCGCTCTGTCTCAGTTGTCATTAAAACCGACAGACCAGGTAGTGATTTGCCTGAGCGGCAGAGGTGATAAAGATCTTGCCACCTATATGAAACAAATGGAAATGACGGGCATCTGATGAAAGAAATGATAAGGATAGAACCTTTTGAAGATCGCTGGGCACCCGATTTTAAACGGTTAAATGAGACCTGGCTGGAAACCTATTTCGAAGTGGAGCCGGTGGATGAAGAAATGCTGAGTAATCCTCGTACCTATTACCTGGATAAAGGAGGATTTATCTATTTCGCTTTGTTAAATGAGCAGGTAATCGGTTGTTATGCGCTGATCAAATCCGCTGCCGATTGTTTTGAACTGTCCAAAATGGCGGTGGATACAGCTTTTCAGGGCCGTCATACAGGACATTTGCTGGTTCAGCATGCCATCGCAATAGCAAAAGAAAAGGGAGCCAACCTGCTACAGTTGTATTCTCATTCCAAACTGGGAGCTGCCATTCATTTGTACAGGAAATTCGGATTTGTTGAAATACCGGTTGGTAATTCGATTTACAAAAGATCTGATATTAAAATGGAAAAAATACTGACGAGTTAAGAATATTGATATGAGCAGAATTCAAAGTTTATTTCAAAAAAAGCATAAACGGGTATTAAATGTATACTGCACTGCCGGTTATCCTGAACTCAACAGCACGCTGCCAGTAATGGAATCCTTAGAGGCAAACGGGGCCGACCTGATTGAGCTGGGTATGCCTTATAGTGATCCACTCGCCGATGGTCCTGTTATTCAGCATAGCAGTGCTATAGCTCTTGAAAATGGTATGACCATTTCGCGGTTGTTTGAACAACTGGATGGATTTCGGGATCGCATAACTGTTCCCGTTATACTGATGGGATATATGAATCCGGTATTGCAATATGGATTTGAACGCTTTTGCGCAGATGCAGCAAGTGTTGGAGTAGATGGGTTAATTCTGCCCGATTTGCCAGAATATGAATTTGAATCAGAGTATGGCGCCATTATCAGAAAATATGGATTGGATTTTATTTTCCTGGTAACCCCGGAAACGGCTGAAAATAGAGTTAAAAAGCTGGATGGTCTCAGTACCGGATTTTTATACGCGGTTTCTTCTTCCTCAACAACCGGATCCAACAAACAAATGACTAGTGTGAAGGATTATTTGCAGCGTCTGGAATCCTATCAGTTAACCAATCCCGTATTGGTTGGTTTCGGTATAAAGGACCGCGAAAGTTTTGATGCAGCCTGTGCACATGCAAATGGAGCCATCATTGGAACTGCCTATATCAAAGCATTGGAAGGAACAAGTGATGTAGGTTCTGTTACCAAAGCATTTTTAAGTACAATAATTTAGTCTGTGAGCATGAATATAGCCATCGTAAAATACAATGCAGGGAATATTCAGAGTGTACTTTATGCACTTGAAAGAATTGGTGCAACAGCAACCGTGACAGATGATCTGGATGTCCTGCGGAAAGCTGATAAAATTATTTTTCCGGGTGTAGGAGAAGCCAGTACGGCTATGCAGTACCTGCGCGAACGCAAACTGGATCAGCTGATCAAAGAATTGCAGCAACCTGTACTGGGTATCTGCCTGGGAATGCAATTAATGTGTACACATTCCGCAGAGAACGATACAGAATGCCTGGGAATTTTTGAAGAATATGTTCAGTCTTTTCATTCATTAAAAGCAGCCCTTCCGGAAGCGGAAGTGCATAACTATAAAATTCCACAGATGGGATGGAATACGATTACTGATTTACGGACCCGGCTTTTTGAAGGAGTGCCGGAAAACAGCTATTGTTATTTTGTACATGGTTTTTATGCAGCGATTGGTCCGGATACTATTGCCACAACAGATTACCTCAAGCCGTATAGTTCTGCCTTGCACCGTAATAATTTTTATGGCGTACAGTTTCACCCGGAAAAATCGGCGACTGTTGGAGAACAGATTTTAAAAAACTTTATCGAAAAGATATGAGCGTGGTTATTCAGGAAGACCTGCATCGGCTGGCTGAAATTCTGGAAGCTGCAAAAGATGCAGGTGCTGCTTATCTGAAAGAACTTCCGGATCGGGCAACTACTTCTCATCCGGGCGTATTAAACTGGCCTTCATTACCAGAAAGGGGGGCCGGTGCCTTGGATACACTGACTCAATTCAACCATCTTTTTTATCCTTATATCGTTGCGAGCTCGGGACCCCGATATTGGGGTTTTGTTACCGGGGGGGGAACGCCGGCAGCCATACTGGGCGACTGGCTTAGTTCCGTATTTGATCAGAATGCGCAATTATCCACCGGGATTGGAGATGCTTCCGCCTTATTGGAAATGCAAACGGTTACCTTACTGCTTGAGCTCTTCGGTTTGCCGGAAAATTTTATGGGTGCATTTGTAACAGGCGCTACCATGGCCAATTTCACCGGATTGGCCGTGGCCAGGCAGTGGGCCGGGCAACAAGTGGGTCAGGATATAGCCCGTGACGGTCTTCGGGTATCCATACCTGTTTATTCAGCAGCTCCCCATTCCAGTAGTCTGAAAGCATTGGCGATGTTGGGTATGGGCAGCGCCAACATAGAAATCATTCCCACTTTGCCGGATAGAGAAGCAATGGATGTTAAAGTCTTACTGGAAAAGCTGCCTGCTGATCCTACTCAGCCCTTCATCCTGATTGCCAGTGGTGGAACAGTAAATAGTGTAGATTTTGATGACCTGGCAGCAATTGCTCGAATCAAACAAACCCGTACTTGCTGGATTCATATTGATGCTGCTTTTGGAGCGTTTGCAGCGCTTTCTGAAAAGCATGCGCACCTGTTAACGGGCTGGGAAATGGCGGATAGCATCACCGTTGATTTTCACAAATGGTTGAATGTTCCTTATGACAGCGCTATGATCTTTACGCGGAAAGAACATGCCGTTTACCAGGTACAAAGTTTTCAGAACTCAGCAGCGCCTTACCTGGGAAATCCCTGGGAACAATTTTCCTACCTCAATTATGTGCCGGAGAATAGCAGGCGTTTCAGGGCTCTTCCGGTTTGGTTCAGCCTGATGGCTTATGGTAAAGCCGGTTACCGGGAGTTGGTAGAGAATTGCATTACACTTGCTAATGAATTCGGTTCCAGACTTTTGGAAACCGGATATTTTCGGTTACTCGCTCCAGTTAGATTGAATACGGTTTGCTTTCAACCGGATCCTCAAACAACCAACGGCCTGACTATTCCAGCATTATTAAACGAATTGAATCAGGATGGCCTGGTTTTTATGACGCCATCGGTATATAAAGGTGAGTCCTGTATTCGTGCGGCACTTGTTAATTACAGAACTACCGCGAAGGATATTGATATCGCTATAACTGCAATTGTGAAGACAGTAGAAAAGCTGCGTACTCTTAAAACGGCTTCTCCCAAATGATACAGTCTAAACTTGAAATCAAATCGATTCCGCTCGAATGGGTTTTGCCGATTCGCCAGGAAGTCATGTATCCCGGCCAAGCTGCAGAGCTGGCGCAAATTGCAGGCGATGAAGAGGCTATCCATTGGGGTCTTTTTGCAAGTGAGAAAATGGTGTCCGTTATCTCCCTTTTTAACAGTCTGAAATATGGCAGGTCCCTGCAATTCCGGAAATTTGCTACACTGGTAAAAGACCAGGGAAAAGGATATGGTTCACAATTACTGCAGGAAGTAATAAAATATGCAGTATCACAAGGCTATGCGGTTATCTGGTGTAACGCCCGGGTTTCTGCTCTTAGGTTTTACGAACGTTTTGGCTTTTGTCAGGATGGGGATACATGGCAAAAAAATGGAATTGATTATATCATCATAAAAAAAGCGCTGCGATAATGGAAATAATTCCTGCAATAGATTTAATAGATGGAAAATGTGTACGGTTGACCCAGGGTGATTATGCGCAAAAAACAATTTATAACGAACGCCCACTGGAAGTGGCGAAACAGTTTGAGGATGCGGGATTGGCAAGACTGCACCTGGTAGATCTGGATGGTGCGAAAGCAGGCGCTGTAAAAAACTGGAAAGTGTTGGAAGAACTGGCTGGAAAAACAGGCTTGGTAATTGATTTCGGCGGTGGAATTAAAAAAGAAGAGGACCTGAAAATAGTTTTTGAATCAGGTGCTGCATTGGCTACTATCGGGAGCCTGGCTGTAAAACAGGAAGCTCTTTTTGTTGAATGGATAAATACGTATGGGGCCGATAAGTTTTTATTGGGCGCAGATGTGAAGGAGGAAAAAATCGCCATTTCGGGATGGCTGGAAACTACGGATATTCCTATCCGTGAGTTTATTGGAAACTATCTGTCAAAGGGCGTTAAACAGATTTTCTGTACCGATGTAAGTAAGGATGGCAAATTGGAAGGTCCGGCTACCAACCTGTATGCGTCCATTCTTGAATTGTATCCTGATCTGGGGTTAATCGCCAGTGGAGGTGTGAGCAATAGGACTGACCTCGAGGCGCTTGCATCAATTGGATGTAGTGGAGCCATTGTGGGGAAAGCCATTTATGAGAACCGGATCTCGCTGCCTGAACTGACCCGGTTTAATGAACAAAAAAGAAACTGACATGCTTACAAAACGTATCATTCCCTGCCTGGATATCAAAGATGGTCGCACTGTGAAAGGAACCAACTTTGTTGACCTTCGGGATGCTGGTGATCCGGTTGAACTGGGAAGGCTTTATGCCGAACAGGGTGCCGATGAGCTGGTTTTCCTGGACATTACTGCTACGGTTGAAAAAAGAAAGACATTAAGCGAGCTGGTCAACCGAATCAGTCACCAGATTAATATTCCCTTCACGGTTGGTGGTGGCATCAGCAGTGTGGAAGATGTAAGCCTGCTTTTGCAAAACGGGGCAGATAAAATTTCGGTTAATACAGCAGCTTTTAAACGTCCGGCTTTGATAGCAGAACTTGCCAAACAATTTGGCAGCCAGTGTGTGGTGCTGGCTATTGATACCCGCCTGGAAGAAGATGGAGAATGGTATGTGTACCTCAATGGGGGGCGTACCAAAACCGACCGACGTTGCATTGACTGGGCGGAAGAGGCAGTTGCATTGGGGGCGGGCGAAATCCTGCTCACGTCCATGAATCACGATGGAACCAAACAAGGATTTGCATTGGATATTACCGGAACATTGGCAAACCGGCTACCGGTTCCGGTAATCGCAAGTGGGGGTGGTGGTACGGTGGAGCATTTCGTGGAGGTGTTTGAAAAGGCACATGCAGATGCTGCATTGGCAGCCAGTATTTTTCATTTTAAAGAAGTGGCTATCCCGGATTTAAAAAACAGCCTGGCTGTTTCGGGAATCCCGGTTCGAATCGGGTAGCTTTAAAATTGAGTACATTTGAAAGTATGAAAGTTGATTTTCAGAAATATACAGATGGCTTGGTTCCGGCAATTATTCAGGATCATACTACCCAAAAGGTATTAATGCTGGGATTCATGAACGAAGAGGCCCTCAGGCGAACAGAAGAGACCGGAAAAGTGACTTTTTATAGCCGCTCTAAAAACCGGCTCTGGACAAAAGGAGAGGAGAGTGGTCATTTCCTGGAATTAAAATCCATGGCAGTGGATTGTGATCAGGATACCTTGCTGATAAAGGCAAATCCCCTGGGACCAACTTGCCATACCGGCGCAGATACCTGCTGGAGTGAACGAAATCACGCGGAAGATTTTCTCTTTTACCTGGAAGATATTATCGATCTGCGTAAACAGGCTTCTCCTGATTCCTCCTATGTAGCGAAACTGTTCTCAAAAGGCTTGAATAAAATCGCGCAAAAAGTAGGAGAGGAAGCAGTAGAAACGGTAATTGAAGCCAAGGACAATAACGATGCGCTGTTCTTAAATGAATCTGCGGATCTGCTTTTTCATTACCTCATCTTGCTGAATGCGAAAGGTTTTAAGCTGCAGGATGTAATTGATATTTTGAAGGATCGTCACGCTAAATAAAGTACTCTTATGAACTTGTTATTCCGTATAGCGCCGCTGGTTGCCCTGGTTTTTGGAGGCGTCGAAAGCTATTCCCAGCAAGGTTTCCAGATTGAAGGAACTATAACCGGACTCCCTGATAAATCTGTCGTAGTCATTACTGATCCCGACAATCCATCGGATACCCTGGCCAGGGCTGTTTCCAGGCAAAACCAGTTCAAATTGAATGGAGCTATTGCAGATGTGAAATTGTATAACATTTCCTTCCTGCCTTCCGATAAAAAAGGATTGTTATTCCTGGAAAACAAAAAAATGAAACTTACAGGAGATGTCAATGCCATTCAGCAGTTGAAATTGGAGGGGTCTGTTGCGCATGATGGCTTTATCGCATTTCAGCAACAATTCGAACCCTATTTTAGAAAATATTCGGAGCTCTCGCAGGCCGCGAACAAGTCTGGTATTAACGATAGTCTGATGCAGTTGTATCGACAGTTGGTTGACAACCTTGCAGCAGCCGGTGAAAAATTTGCTGATGAAAAGAAAGACCAGGTTGTGGCTCCCTTTATGTGGGCAACCATTATGCAGGTAGTTGAAAATCCTGACCTGGTTGAAAAAAGTTTTACCAGATTTACACCTGAGGTAAAGTCCAGTTTTTATGGACGTTTCCTGGAAGCCAGAATTACAGACAGTAAGATTGGCCGGATAGGTTCACCTGCTCTTGAATTCACGCAAAATGATCCTTCCGGTACGCCGGTTAGTTTGTCTTCTTTCCGGGGCAAATATGTTTTGATTGATTTTTGGGCCAGCTGGTGTGGGCCCTGCAGGCAGGAAAACCCGAATGTGGTATTGGCGCATGATCGGTTTAAAAACAAAAATTTCACTGTATTGGGAGTTTCCCTTGATAATAACAAGGAGAAATGGCTGAAAGCAATCAAAGACGATAAACTCGACTGGACCCAGGTCAGTGATCTTAACTATTGGCAAAATGCAGTCGCACTTCAATATAAAATTCAATCGATCCCGCAGAATTTGCTGATCGACCCCAATGGTATCATCATTGGCAAAAACCTCAGGGGAGAAGAATTGCAGAGTAAGTTATGTGAGCTGTTGGGGTGCAAGGAGCAGTAAACACGGGAGTAAAGGAAGAGGGGAAGAGGGAGGAATGGAAGACTATCTTCCTTTCCTCCTTTCTTCGTTTCCCCCCTTCTCCCTTCCTCAAAACTCCACAATAAACCCTAAGGTCGGCAGTAACCTCCCGTCATTGTTAGCCAATATCACCGGAATAGCATTACTTCCATTTTGCCGGATCGGTTGACCATCCGTAGTCTGGAACCCGCTGTTATCGGCAGTTCGCTGGAAAGTATATTGTGGAATGCCCGGATTTTTTGAATTGTACCAGTTCTGGATATCCAGGTACAGATCCAGTGTAAACCGGCGCAGGTTCCATTTTTTATCAATCCGGATATCACTTGCATGAAAGGCAGGAAGTTCCAATGTATTGGTCTGACTAAAATCAAATACACCAGTTCCCAATGTTAAATAATTCAATTGGCTGGCGGTTAAGTCAAAGGGCGTGTAAGGTGCCGCACCCTGGTAACGGAATTTTAAGCCAATCTCCCAGTTGCGATTGAGCTTGTATCCTGCTGTCAAACTTAAGAGGTGACGGTTATCCCAGCTGGATCTGATCCATTCTGAATTCAATCCGGTAAACTCAGAACGGTAAAAAGTATAACTCAGCACTCCAAAGAATCGTTTACTTAGTTTTTGCTGTGCAAAAAACTCAATCCCATACGCTTTTCCTTCACCATCCTGCACAACTGGTTCATTGCCTACGGCTCCAAATTCTGTTCCCTTGTTGGCCAAACTGATTCCATCCAGAATGCTGATCGGATAATTGGAATATTTTTTATAAAATCCTTCCAGTGTAAATCGGGTATTGTTGGAGGGCAGCCATTCAAAACCAGCTACCAGGTGTCTGCTTCGGATATAATCTCCCGGGTTCATCCTACCTGTCTGGCTTGCTTCAAATGCAAGCTGGGTATAACTTGGCAACCGGTAATACAATCCATAACTGGCACTGAAATTCCAGTCGGGTGCCAACGCCAGGCTCGCACTGATGCGCGGACTCCATTGTTTCAATGGATTAGCGACACTGTTGCTGGCTGAGTTTCCATCTATCCGCATACCTGCACTTATTGCCAGCCGGTTTTCCCAAAATCTGCGGCCCGTTTGAACGAAGGCACCATATCGCAGAAAGTCTAATTGTGTATCCGTTCGCAGTTCTTCAGCAGGCTGAATCTGGTTACCCTGTTCATCCGTCAGCGCCGGACGAAAGAGCTGGTAAAAATCATTGCCGAACTGTACATACTGAGCAGAAGCACCATAGGTAATTTTCCATTTATCAATACTAACGGTCTGGTCGAACCGAAGTTTGTTCTCCGTTTCCTGGCTATTGATCCGAAATGTTCGGGTGCCCTCTGATGGGTTCTCATTGTCTTCATATTTATCTGCCCGGTTATTGAGGGTATTGCGACTAAGGGATAGCGTCCAGAAACCACGGTCTGTCAATCGCTTTAAGCTGGCTCCAACTGTATAGTTCCATTGATTGATCAACGGACTGCTGTTCACCGCATAGAGTTTTTCCGGAGTAGCTTCTTTAGGTGCAGCAAAGCGGAACTCATCAATAGCTCCTATGCCTAATACCTGCAACGTAGTTTTGTCATTGATCCGGGTGTTGGTTTTGAATTGAAAATCCCAGTAATTGGGACGGATCGGAAGATCAAGGGCCTGGAATAGCAATTGTAAATAACTGCGACGAGCACTTGCCAGGAAGGTTGTTTTCGGACTGATCGGACCATCAAAAGTAGCAGCCAGTTCAGTTGCACTTAGTCTGATATTTCCCTGCAGCCGGTTGGGGTTGCCATTTTTTTGTTTGAATTGAAACACACTGCTCAAGGCATTATCATACCTGGCATCAAATGCCGAACTGCTGAGTTTGACATCTTCAATAAAACTCACGTTCAGAATTCCCTGAGGACCACCACCGCTTCCCTGTGTGCCAAAATGGTTTATCAGTGGAACTTCAATTCCATCCAGGTAAAATACATTTTCACTGGGTGCGCCACCACGGATGATGATATCATTACGAAAACCACCTCCACCAACTCCACCTCCAACTCCTGGCAGGGACTGGATAACCCGACTAATATCAAAGTTGCCACCTGGGTTGGCCTTGATTTCTTCTGTAGTTAATCGTTGTATACTTAAAGGAGACTCGAGGCTGGTAGCCCGGGCCGATGCACGTTTGCCACTTACAATAACCTCACTTAAATTTTCCCCTGCAGGATCCAGTTCAATATTCAGGTTGTTTTCGTTTCCGGTTGTGATTACCAGGTTGGTCAGGGTTTTTGCTGCAAATCCTATTGCAGTTATGCGGAGAGAATAAGAACCGGGTGTTAAGCCGGTAATCCGGAATCTTCCGAGTGAATCTGTGCTGGTTCCTGTTTTGGAAGGTTGTACTTCAACCGATGCTCCGATTACAGGCTTTTGCGTATTTCTATCCAAAATGGTACCGCTGATAGAACCGGTGGATTGAGCCAGTACTGTGTTAGAAATCAAAAGACAACATAATAAGCTCAAATAAATGCGCATAGGAAAGGATAGTTTCATATCAAAATATAATAATCTGAGTCAAACAACAATCCGGCATGGATTAAGTTCAACAAAAAGTATCCAAGTTGCTGAATTACAGGATTTGTCCTAATTTCAGGCACACGCTGCATACATACACACTCAGGATTCCAGTACCAGCATAATTACAACCCGGCATGAATTTTTTAAGGTGGCTCCAGTTAGCAGGCAGCTGTTTACTATTGACAAATGTTGTTTTCGCACAGAAGGTTAATAACAAGTACAATCTTTCCATTCGGAAAACTTCGCAACCCGTTAAGATTGATGGTATCGTAAATGATGCAGCCTGGCAGGAAGCTGATAAGGCGCGTGATTTTTTCATGGTACTTCCCATGGATACCAGTTTTGCCAATATCAAAACGGAAGTACAGATGAGTTACGATGATCATTTCATTTACCTGGTTGCAGTGTGTTATCATGGCAACACTGGTAACTATGTAGTAGAGTCTTTGCGAAGAGATTTTGCTTTTCAGAAAAATGACAACTTCCTGTTTTTCTTTGATCCCTTTGAAGATCAGACCAGCGGATTTTCATTTGGTGCCAATGCAGCAGGTGCACAATGGGATGGTTTTATTTACGAAGGTGGTAAAATGGATCTCAGCTGGGATCATAAATGGATTTCCAAAGTTGTCAACTACGAGGATCGCTGGGTCTTTGAAGCAGCTGTTCCTTTTAAAACGATTCGCTACAAAAAAGGAATTACCAACTGGGGTATCAATTTTAGCCGGAATGATTTGCAAGCTTTTGAAAAGAGCAGCTGGGCACCCGTTCCCAGGCAGTTTCCTACTGTTTCACTCGCCTATACAGGTAATCTTGTATGGGATGCACCACCACCTTCAACCGGAGCCAATATTTCATTGATTCCCTATGTGCTTGGTGGTCTCTCCAAAGATTATGACAAGGGAACACCCACTGAGTATAGAAAAGATATTGGAGCTGATGCCAAGATCAGTATTACTTCTTCACTCAACCTGGATCTTACTGTTAACCCGGATTTCTCCCAGGTGGAAGTGGACCGTCAGGTGACCAACCTGGATCGCTTTGAATTGTTTTTTCCGGAACGAAGGCAATTCTTTTTAGAGAATGCAGACATCTTCGGCAACTTCGGTTATGCAAACATCCGCCCGTTTTTCTCAAGGCGAATCGGTCTGAATGTGCCCATCCAGTTTGGTGCCCGTCTCAGTGGTAAACTGAACAAAGACTGGCGCATTGGCCTGATGGATATGCAAACAAAATCAGTTCCGGAACGGGATTTGCCGGTTCAGAATTTTGCAGTGTTATCATTGCAGCGTAAAGTTTTTTCAAGATCCAATATCGGGTTCCTGTTTGTCAATAAGCAATCCATCAATTATGAACCGGATAAGGATCCTGTAACTCCGGAGCACCGGCAATACAACAGAACCCTGGGATTGGAATACAACCTGGCTTCTCCCGGTAACTACTGGACTGGTAAGGCGCTGGTGTTGAAATCTTTTAGTCCGGTTGGTGGTAATCGTACCATCACCACTGCTGCCAATCTGAATTATACCAGTCGCCAATTGTTTTTATCCTGGCAACATGAATATGTAGGAAAGGATTTCCAGGCCGAGGTAGGATATGTACCACGGACCGGCTACCTCAAATTCAATCCCCAGGCTGGTTATTTATTTTTTCCGAAAAAATCTCCTGTTCTCAGTCATGGTCCTTTGCTTCAAACCATTTATTATACCAATGAACAAGGTAGAAAAACAGATTATGAACACAGTCTGACCTATCGCACCAATTTTCGAAACCAGGCAGTGCTGAATGCCTACGTATCGAAAACCTATATTGAATTGCTGATGCCTTTTGATCCGACCAATACAGGGTCTGACTCACTGGCAACCGGCACACAGCACCATTTCAATACTGCTTATATCGAATATATTTCCAAGCCCAAGAGCCTGTTTACCTATGCTGCGAATATTCGATACGGTGGCTATTACAATGATGGAAGCCGACTCCAACTGACCAGTGAATTTGGTTATCGCTTTCAGCCCTATGTGGGTATCACGATGAGCAGTACCTATAATGATATTCGGGTGCCGGGTAGCTGGGGAAGGAGAAGTTTCTGGCTGGTCGGACCAAGAGTGGATGTCACACTCACCAATAATTTTTACTTTACTGCATTCGGACAGTATAATGAGCAAACCAAAAATGTCAATCTGAATACCCGATTACAGTGGCGTTATAAACCAGCCTCCGATTTTTTCATTGTATATACCGATAACTACCTCCCCGAGTATATGTCAGTTAAGAACCGCGCCCTGGTCGCAAAATTCACCTATTGGTTTAGTTTATAAAAATGCCGGTTCAGGAATGAACCGGCCTGCGTTGTGGTATCAGTGTAAGTCTAAAAACCTAGTCCTACTGTAAATCCATGGACGGTTCCGCTAAAACTGTAATTACCTGATGGGGTGGCTGCCCCGGTATTGAGATTGATTTCATAGAGTTTCGAGCTCCCGTTTACTGTCAGAATGGCCCATGCTTTGCCCGACTGACCGCCTATATCAAATCCATCCGCGTTTTCAAAATTGATTCCAACTGAACCTACTTCAACTAATGTTCCATTATTGGGAGGATCCTGCTTGTAGAGTTTATCAGTTCCGCAATCCAGATCGTACAAAATGGTAGCCGTAGCTCCTGGTATATTATTAGTATAAGCAGCACCACTCACGGAAGGCATTCCAGGATTAAGATTACCATCAACGGCAGCAACAGAACCATCATTGGGATTAAGGCGTAGATTCTGTCCGGTATTACTTACCACCCTGATTCTGTCTACAGTTGGATTAAAATCAAATCCAAAGTGCATTCCGGATAAGGCAGTACTGAAGGCTGTAGTACCAACCACCGTTGCAGCTCCATTGGAAGTGTTTAATACATAAAGTCTGCTACTGCTACCCAGCGCATATAGGGCACCGTTAGCTGGCCTGAAATCGATTCCTACAATGGTTTCATCTGGTTGAAGTCCGGTTATTGCTTTTGTTACAGGCATGGGATCGGTAGGGTCAAAGATGAGCAGGTTGATGCCACCACCGATAGCATATGCTACAGGATCTGTCGGGATGGCTAATCCCATCGGATTGTTTACTCCCATTAATTCACCAATTTTCATTGATTTACCTGTGGTCAGATCAATCCGGTACAGCTCTGCTTTGCCGTTTTTATTGTTGACAGCCAATGCAGCGCTGTTATCCGGACTAATATCAAATCCAACCTCACCACTAAAATCATTATTCAGTTTTCCAACAGCAACCAGGGTTCCGTTGTTGGGTGGATCCTGCTTGTACAGCATATCTGTTTCGGTATCGATGTCAAAAAGGGTAGTGGTGCTGGTTCCGGCTTTGCTATCGGTATAAGCCACTGCTGTAATCATTGCATTACTCACTCCATTTATTGCTCCATCCGTTGCAACAACAGCACCAGTTTCGGGATGTACGCGTAGGTTCTGTCCATTGCTTGTAACAATGCGGATGCGATCAACAGTTGGATTGAAATCAAATCCTGCAATTGTACTAGCTAACACCGGACTAAAGGGCATAGTACCGATGGCATTGGTATTGCCTGTAGTTTGATTGATTACCAGTAGCCTGCTTGTATTACTCAGCGCATATAGCTGACCGGTAGCAGGCCGGAAATCTATTGCCAGCAACGATTCTCCTTCCTGTAATCCATTAATAGCAAGGGAACTGATGGGCATGCGGGGCGCTGATGCATTAAACCGAACCAGTTTATTGCCTTCATCTAATACAAGAAATTCAACATCCGGTCCTTTGGGTTCCATACCCGGGCTGTCTTCTTTTTTACACGAACTAAAGCCGATAAGGGTTGCCAGTGCTGCACAGGCAACGAATTGTGTTGTTGTCCTTTTCATGGTATCCAGTTTATTGGTTTTGGATACCTACGAGAAAGGTTTTCTGTTGGATTTAATTTTTAAAAAAAATTAGGGTTGCAGTTGCCGACGGTACAACTGTATGGTGTTTTCCAGTCCCAGGTAGATGGCGTCACAGATCAGTGCATGCCCTATAGAAACTTCATCCAGGAAAGGAATCTGTTTGGAAAAATAGCCCAGGTTATGGAGATCAAGATCGTGACCGGCATTAATTCCCAGTCCCAGTTCCTTCGCCCGATTGGCTGCCTGCACATAAGGGCCAACCGCTTTTTCTTTGTTTTCCGGGAAGAGTCGGGCATATCCTTCGGTATACAATTCGATTCTGTCGGTTCCGGTTTCTACTGCACCTTCCACCATCTCCACTACCGGGTCCACAAAAATGGAAGTGCGAATACCGGCCTGTTTAAAAATCCGGATCATTTCTTTTAGGTATTCTTTATGCTCAAGTGTATTCCAGCCATGGTCAGAAGTGATTTGTCCCTCTGCATCAGGTACCAGCGTAACCTGGTGTGGTTTTACTTCTAATACGAGATCAATAAATTTTGCTTCCCTGCAATTGCCCTCAATATTAAACTCTGTAGTGATGATCGGTTTGATAGCCCGAACATCTGCATACCGTATATGTCTTTCATCCGGCCTTGGGTGTACAGTTACGCCATCCGCTCCAAATAATTGTACATCCTTAGCAACCTTCACCACATCCGGATTATTCCCCCCGCGGCTATTCCGAATAGTGGCAATTTTATTGATGTTGACTGAGAGTTTTGTCATGGGGCAAATGTATGGAAGATGGAACAATGGAAGAAAGGAGGAAGGGAAAAAAGGGGAAAGGAAGAATGGAGAAAAGGAAGAAAGGAAGGGGAAGATGGGTGGAAAAACTGTTTTTTGTAGCAATTGCAGGATTTAAATTACCTGCATGATTGCAAAACTTGAGGATATGGATGTTTATGTGAGATCTCTGGAATTGGCAATGGAAGTATTTGCTTTGACGAAACAATTTCCTGCTCCGGAGCTATATTCGTTATGTTCTCAATTAAATCGCGCTGCCAGATCAGTTTCTTTGAATATTGCAGAAGGATGGGGCAGACGTTTTTATCCAAATGAAACAAAGAAGGCATTTGTGTATGCTTTGGGATCAACAGAGGAAACTATTTCCGCACTTAAAATTTCGATGGATTGTGGCTATATTCCTTCAGAAAAATATGAACTTCTTCTTGGTAATTATAGAAAAATCGCGGCCCAACTCTATCGTCTCTATAAAAACTGGTAATCCTAGATCTCCCGTTGTCCCTCTTCCCTTCCTCCATCTTCCTTTCCTTCATCTTCCATGCTACCACCTCCCCACCAACTTCACATTCAATAACCTGGGTGTTAGCCGATTGGGTATGGCATAGGTGGTGTTGGAGAAATCCTTGATCAGCAGATAGGAAATCGTATTGGCGCGGTCAATTAAATTAAACACTTCAAGGGAGAGCCAGATGTTTTCAAATTCCCGGAAAGGCGCATGGCGGCGGCGGCGCGACTTGTCGCTATTGAGCAGCAGAGCACTGAAGCCCAGGTCAATCCGGATATACGGATCAATGAACAGCGCATTCCGGTAGCGCACAGAATTGGGAATATTATAAGGCAGGTTGGAACCGTACAGCCCATTGATATACACCTTGATATTTTTATTGGTGGACAAATAATCCTGAAAAAACATCCCAATAGTCAGCAAACGGTCGGTGGGTCTGCGCAGGTAACCATTTTGTGTCAGAGTGCTGTCAATAGGTTGGTTTTGTTCATTGAGTGTGTACTTGTAATAGAAATCATCCTTGATGTCTTCACGGGTGCGCATGAACCCGATACTCAGGTAACTCTCTGCATCTTTTACCAATTCTCCATAGAGTCGTGCTTCCAGGCCGGTTGCATAGGCGCGCGCATTGTTCTCTCCAAAATAACGCAATCGCACATTGTCAATATCATAGGGCACAACATCCCATAAAGATTTAAAATAAGCTTCGGTGCTCAATCGCAATACCTGGTTAAAAGCAGGAAAATGATAATCAAATCCACCACTTACCTGCCAGCTTTTTTGGGCTTTTACCTCGGTATTCAGACTGCCGTCATATCGTCGCAATTCCCGGTAAAAAGCGGGTTGCATGTAAATGCCTGCACTCGCACGGAAGATAATATCCTTTTCCCAGCGGGAAGGTTTCCAACTAATGCCTGCACGGGGTGATACCAGCCATTCTTTATTCAGGTCATTGTAATTGATCCGGGCTCCCAGTTGAAGGATGGTGCCTGATGAATCTCCCAGTGAAATATTATCCTGCCAATAAGCAGCCACCCGGTGAATATCCAGGTTGGCATCGGAACGAAGGCTTTTAAACAAGGACAGGTTGCCCGGCTGATAAGGCAAACTGTATCCAGCGGAATCCTGGTATTCAAATTCCCTCAACCGATCCCACACCTGTTGCCTGTCAACCGATATGCCCCATTGGTGAAAATGCTTTCCCCTGGTCAGTGTTCCTTTATGACTAAGATTGAGCACGCTAATTCTAAGTTGATTCCGGGCATATTGCTGAAATACGCCTGCACCCAATGGGTTCACGATTAAACCAAAATCCGGACGACTGCGATCAAAGGATCGCTCACCAAATAAGTATGCGCCTGTAATATCAATGGATTCGGCTTCCTTGTTTTCAAACCAGGAAGCCAGCCATTTCAGTCGCAGGTTTTTAGTTACCTGTTTAGTTACCGAAAGCCCGGCCATACTGGTTGAATACCGATCTTTTTCACGTCCTTCAAAATAAATATCCAATCCAATATTACTGGTGAAGAAAGGAGAGAAAACAGAGGTGCTGGGTTGACTGAAAGCCGGTTCCAGTTCAAAACGGGTACGGGAAAGATTGCCAAAAAACTCGGCCGACCATTTTTCTGAAAATTTCCAGGTAAACAATCCCTGCAGATCCGCAGAAGAGGGAACATAATTTCCTTTGGTTTCCTGGCTGCTTAGCAGGTTCCGGTTGTTGCGGTTACGCACTCCGATTAAATAGGTAAAGGGTTTTTTCTTCCCACTGCCTTCCAATTGTAATCCCTGCTCCAATAATCCTATATAGGCTGAACCACCATGTTCTTTTGGTTTCTTGTATTGTATATCAAGAACGGATGAGAGTTTATCGCCATACCGTGCCTGAAAGCCTCCATTGTAAAACTGAACCGACCGGGTCATTTCCGGGTTGATAAAACTAAGTCCTTCCTGCTGCCCATTTCTGACCAGGTAAGGCCGGAAAATTTCAAAATCGTTTATATAAATCAGGTTCTCATCGTAACTGCCTCCCCTTACATTATAATTGGATGTGAGTTCATTGTTGGATCCCACAAATACCTTGATCAAACTTTCGATACCGCCACCAGGAGAGGGAATATTAATTGCTTGTTTGGGATTGATGGTAACAAGGCCTGATTCTCTTCTGCTGCGTTCATCCGTTACCGTTACTTCTTCGAGTTCTGTCTTGCCTGGCAGCATCCGGATGGGAACAAATTCATTTTCGCCTGCATTTAATAGGAAATTCCGCTGGAGCGTACTAAATCCTGCGTGACTGAATACCAATGCAAATGCACGGTTAGCCGGAACCGTTAGTTGAAAGTAGCCGCTGTCGTTTGACTGAACTGCTTGTTTTTTCCCTAATACCGTGATGGTTACAGCAGGGATGGGTTTGTCATCCTGATCAATAATCCTGCCGCTCAGCTGTGCTGTTTTTAACTGAGCCTGTAATGCCAGACCGTTAACTAGGAATAACACCAGGAAAGAAATGAATGGCAGCCACTTCATCAGGCGTCACAATGCTTGAGCGATGAAATTACCTGGCGGGGATCAGGCGCATGAAATACAGCGCTGCCCGCAACCAGTACATGGGCACCTGCTTCACTTAACTGTTTGGCATTGGAAAGATCAACCCCTCCATCAATTTCAATTTTCACATCCAACCCAAACTGGTCGATCCGTTGCCTTAAGGTTTTTACTTTTTGGTAGGTATGCGGGATGAATGATTGACCGCCAAAACCCGGATTGACACTCATCACCAGTACCAGTCCGATATCAGGAAGTATATCCTGCAGCAGTTGAACCGGCGTATGCGGGTTGATGGCAACTCCGGGAATCATTCCAAGATCGCGGATCTGTTGAATATTCCTGTGTAAATGCCGGCAGGCTTCATAATGCACTGTCAGGATATCGGCCCCGGCCCTGGCAAACGCTTCTGTATACTTTTCAGGCTCTTCGATCATCAAGTGTACATCAAAAAGCTTCTGTGTTGTTTTTCGGAGTTGCTGTATGATGGGTAGCCCGAAACTGATGTTGTTTACAAATCTTCCATCCATTACATCCAGGTGAAACCAGTCTGCTTCACTTTCATTCAACATTCGTGCTTCAGCTTCCAGGTGGAGAAAATTGGAGGCTAATAAAGAGGGGGCTACGATCATCTTGGTTAATATTCCGTAAGTAAATTTATTCTTTTCCTTCAACCCGTTCAGCGCCTTCTATGGCTTCTTTAAAAGTTTTATCCAGTGAATAGGCCCTTCCATAATTGAGCAATGCCTCCTGTTTCATGCCGAGTGCTTCATAACACCGGCCCTGCCAGTAATAGGCTTCCGGATAGGTGTTAGTAACGGTGGCAGCCAGCTTAAATTGCTGTAAGGCCTCATCCAGGTTATTGGCTTCATAATAAATGATGCCCTTTTCCACATAGGCTTCCTGGAATTTCCAGTTCATCCGGATACAGGTATTGAAAAGTTCCAGCGCTTTGGATTTGTTACCGGTATTTACATAAAAAACTCCCTTGATGAAATAAGGGTCAGCCATTTCTCCCAAACTGTCGCGGGCTATTGCCCGGTCAGCCAACAACAAGGACCGGTCATTCTTCTGCTCAGCATAAATATTGGCCAGTGTTAGTCCGGTTAACAATAAGGGCTGTAGCTGATAAGATTTTTCCAGGTCGCGAATCGCAGCTGCCGTATCTGTTTGCTCCAGGTAGAGCAATCCTCTTTCATACCAGGCTTCAAAATTTGTAGAATCTTCGGCTAAGAGTTTGTTGTACGACAGGATGGCTTCATTTGTAGCACCATTGTTTACCAACGCTTCGCTTAAGCGTCGCTGAAAGCCTGTGTTTTCAGGGTACTTTTTTATCAGTTCCTCCAGGAAACGTACCGCTTCCCGGTTGTTTCCCAGCATAAAAAGCACATTCACCAATTGTTCAGCACTTTCTTCCGATGGATTAAGCTCCCATGCCTTAGTCAGATCAGCCTGGGCCAGCTGAAGTTCATCCTGTTGCAACAATAAAGCTGCCCTGCGCTTGTACAAAGCTGTATTGCCTGGATCTTCATTTATACTATCTGTAATAGTTTGATAGGGTGGCTGGGTCAGGATAGCAGCAACTTCCCCCTTTTCAGTATTGGAATTGTTACAGGCTACGCTGACTGCCCAAACACCAATTAGTAATCTGGCAAACCATGATTTCATCTGTCAAATCTATGGTTTTCAGTAAAAATGAGTTTATACCAATACATTTGCCGGGTAAATACTTGCTATTATGAGTTCGATTTCGTGGATCGCCGCAGGTTTTTTGGCGGTTATTTCAGGATTTTTTTCAAAAGAGAGTACCCCCGCCAGGAATCAACCTGCACCAATTGCCGATACCTTACATTATCCGGAAGAGACACATTTTAAAAATCTTCGGCAACTGACTTTTGGCGGTGATAATGCCGAGGCCTATTTCAGTTACGATGGCAAATACCTGATTTTTCAGAAAACCTATGCAAAAGAGGGTATTCCCTGTGATCAGATATATATCGGCAAAATCCCTACAAAACCAGAAGAGGTGTTTGTTCCCAAACTGGTAAGTACCGGAACAGGCAGAACCACCTGTGCCTACTGGTTGCCGGATGGCAAACATTTCGTGTATGCATCCACGCACCTGGGTTCAAAAGATTGTCCCCCGGTTCCGGACCGTTCCAAATATGGTAACAAATATATCTGGCCTTTATACCCTTCCTACGATATTTTCCTCGCAGACACCAATGGCGTTATTGTGAAGCAACTCACTAATGCCAAAGGATATGATGCAGAAGCCACCATTTCACCGGATGGTAAAAAGATGATCTATACCAGTGATAAGGATGGCGATCTGGAACTCTATATCATGGATCTGAAAACCGGTAAAGAAAAGCGCATCACCCATGATATCGGATACGATGGGGGAGCCTGGTTCAGTCCGGATGGCAAAAAAATCATCTGGAGAGCAAGCCGCCCGAAAACAGCCGAAGAAATCTCCTCCTACAAAGAATTACTGGCCGAACACCTGGTAGCACCTACCAATATGGAAGTGTTTACTGCTAACGCAGATGGTTCCGATGTCAAACAAATTACCAGCCTGGGACAAGCCAACTGGGCGCCCATATTCATGCCCGATAGTAAGCGCATTCTTTTTGCGTCCAACCATGAATACCGCAGGGGATTTCCCTTTAATCTTTATATGATGAATGGCGATGGCAGCAACCGGATCAAGATTAGTCGCGATAAAGGCTTTGACGCCTTCGCCATGTTCAGCTACGACGGTAAAAAAATTGTATTCTGCAGTAACCGAAATAATGGTGGTACGCGCGATACGAATATATTTGTAGCAGACTGGGTGGAATAATTGAATCATCAAAACCAAAGAATATGTACACGGGACTTTTGCATTTACACAGTTTTTTACGTTGGATCATCCTGATCCTGTTGCTGGTTGCCATTTATCGACATTATACTGGCATGACCAAGAAAGCAGGTTATACTGCAGCAGACAGAAAAGTAGATCTGTTCTTAATGATCTCAGCACATATCACCCTGCTGGTTGGTTTGTACCAGTGGTTTGTTGGTCCGTGGGGCTTAAAACTCATCCAGGCCAAAGGTTTTGGAGAAGTAATGAAGAACTCTGCGGAACGCTTCTTCGCAGTTGAACACTTTGTAGGAATGCTGGTCGTGATTGCCCTGATCACTGTTGGACGCTCCAAGGGAAAACCTGCTACCGCCGGTGCAGCTGAACACAAAAAAGCATTTGGCCTTTTCATTGCAGCCCTGCTGCTGATTCTGCTTCTTGTTCCCTGGCCGTTCCGGGAGGAACTGGGAAGAGGATGGCTTGCGAATTAGGAAGTGAGACGTCAGACGTGAGATGTGAGACGTGAGAAGCCCCCGATTACGATGTGATCGGGGGCTTTTTTATTAGGTGAATTTCATGCCTTCTATGGTTTTGAGGAAGGCTTTCATCTCTTCCAGGGTGCCAATACTCACCCGGCAATATTTGCCATCCGGCAATTCACTGGATCGCAATACAATGTTCTTTGCCAGCATATCCGCAGCAAAATCACCTTTGTATTGCTTTAAATGAAAAAAAATAAAATTAGTATAGGATGGTATCACGGTGAAGCCTGAACGCTTTAACGCATCTTCTGTATACTGTCGGGCTGCTGCATTCAGTTTTTTGGACTGAATACTGTGACTGGTATCTTTCAAGCTGGCCATCGCCGCCGTCAGCGATAACGCATTCATGCAAAAATTACTGTTGCCAAAATAGTTTTCCTGTAAGGATTTGATCGTAGATGGATCCGCCAGGATAAACCCTACCCGCATTCCCGCCATAGCGTGAATTTTGGAGAAGGTCCGGATGATAACAATGTTTTTATTCCCTTTTTTTACCAGGGAAAGCATTGACTCGTTATAAGGTGCATCCAGAAAATCGATATAAGCTTCATCGATCGTAACTACTGTTTTTTTACTGGCTTCTTCACAAAATGCTTTCAGTTTATCTGGATGTAAAACAGTGCCGGTCGGATTCGCCGGATTACAGATATATACCTGGGCGGTTTCAGTGTCAATAGCTTTTGACAAGGCTTCCAAATCATGAACCTGTTGACCATCCAGCGGAATTTCTTTTACCTGGACACCGATTTTCTTTGCCGTGTTGGGTAGGATGCCAAATGTTGGAGTAGCGGTAACCAGGTTGCCTTTTGAATAATGACGGGCCAGCAGATTGAGCGCTTCTCCGGAGCCGGGTGTCAGTAGCAGGTGATCTGTCGTTACATCATAATAATCCGCCAGCTGTTTTCTGAATTCCTGCACATGCGGGATATTATATTGATAACGGTGAGCCTGCCCGATCATTTCACTGATTGCTTTTTTCGCCAGGGGCGCTAATCCATAAGGATTCTCATTGGAGCCCAGGTTGATCAGCGATGGATTGGAATTGGGCAGGAGTTGGCTAAGCTCTTTGGGCAGATAATCTTCACCACCCAGGCTGTTAAGGGAAGCAGTAATACCCAGTGCTGCCAGTGTGGACTGTTTCAGCCAGTTCCTCCGGTTGATACTGTTAGACATAGAATAGCTGTTAGTTTGATGTAAAAGTTACATTAATTTCCGGAGATCAGCCACGCTTGCCGAGTTCAATCACTTCACAATTTCGCATCTCTTTATCCTCAATCTCAAACCGTATCATTGTCCTCACCTGGTGCCAACCCTGTTTGCCCGCAGCACCCGGATTCATGTGCAGGCAGTTCAATTCCGGATCAAACTGCACTTTTAAAATATGGGAATGCCCGGAGATAAATAAACCGGCCTTCGTTTCCTTTAAGCTTGCTTTTACCCCTGGTGCATAACGGCCCGGATACCCACCAATATGTTTCATAAAGACCACCACCCGTTCACAGGTAAAACAATTTTCCTCCGGATAAACCGAGCGGATATCATTGCCGTCAATATTGCCAAATACTCCTTTTAGCGGCAGGCCAGATTGTTGCTCCAGTTCTTTGGCTAATTGAAGACTGCCGAAATCCCCGGCATGCCAAACCTGGTCGCAGTTTGTAAGATGTGTAAATAGCTGCGGGTCGAGGTAACCATGTGTATCAGACAAAAGCGCAATTCGGGTCATGGGTAAAATTAGGATTTTGTACTTTCGCACAACGATTGTTATGCCTTACTTCCGAAATTTTACCTGGTGGATTGATAAGCGTCGCTGGAAATTTATTTTCCTGCTGGCGAGTCTGGCTATGGATAAAAACTAATCTATCCTGCCAGCTGATTATTCAACTTTAAAATTGATTTATGCCACATTATCATACACTGGGAAATATTCCCCACAAACGTCATACACAGTATAGAAAGCCGGATGGAACCCTCTATTCGGAGCAACTTTTTTCAACGGAAGGATTCTCCAACGATTATTCCATCTTATATCATTGTCATCCGCCAACCCAGATCATCCGTACTGATCCGCCGGTTTCGGTTATGCCTGAAATAGCGGAAGAAAAAATGCTGCAGCATCGCAGTTTTGAAGGATTTAAAATTCCTCCTGCGGATGATTACCTGGAAAGCCGGAAAGCCATCCTGATAAACAATGATTGCCATATCGTACTGGCTGCGCCCAGGAAAGGCACAACCGATTATTTTTTCAAGAATACGGATGCTGATGAACTGATTTTTGTGCATGAAGGTTCCGGCGTGGTGCTGACCCAATATGGCAAACTGCCTTTTTCTTATGGCGATTATATCCTGCTGCCGCGGGGTACTATTTATCAGATTGATTTTGCCACAACCGACAACAGGCTGTTTATTGTCGAGTCCTTTAGTCCGATACATTATCCCAAGCGGTATTTGTCCAAATATGGTCAATTGCTTGAACATTCACCTTTTTGTGAGCGCGATATCCGGCCGCCCCAGGACCTGGTGACCATTGATGAAGCAGGTGATTTCCTGATCAAAGCCAAAAAGAAAGGGGTGCTGTATGGATTGCATTACGGGCATCATCCCTTTGATGTGGTGGGTTGGGATGGTTGTTGTTATCCTTTCATTTTCAGTATCCACGATTTTGAACCCATAACCGGACGGGTACACCAGCCTCCACCGGTTCACCAGACTTTTGAAGCACACAATTTTGTGGTATGTTCATTTGTACCACGTTTGTACGATTATCATCCTGAGGCTATACCCGCGCCTTATAACCACAGTAATATTGATTCGGATGAACTGCTGTATTATGTAGACGGCGATTTTATGAGCCGAAAAAATGTTACCAGGGGGATGATCACCCTGCATCCTGCCGGGATCCCACATGGCCCGCACCCCGGAGCTGTTGAAAAAAGCATCGGTAAAAAGGAAACCGGGGAACTGGCTGTGATGGTGGACACCTTCCATCCCCTCCAGCTTACCAAAACCGCTCTTGAAATAGAGAATTTGGGGTATACGATGAGTTGGGCGGAGTGAGCATGGATGTGAGACGTCAAACGTGAGACGTCAAACGTGAGACGTCAGACGTGAGACGTGAGACGGGGAGGAGGGAAGAATGGAGGAAGGAAGAGGGGATACGGGGTATGGATTTGTGAAATTTCGTCTCACATCTCACGTTTCACGTCTCACTTTTTCCTTATATTACTCCTAAATTATCTGCCATATGATCAAATTCAATCAAATCAAACCAGGAGATTATGTGCTGGCGGAATATGAGGGGGAATTATGGGAAGGAATCGTAAATGAAGTAAACAGGGAAGACAAGGAGGTCTGTGTTCAGACCGAGGTGCAGGATTTTTGGTTTAAACCGGAAGAACTTCGTCCGATTCCTCTGGACGAGCATCAACTGACGAAATTTGGATTTGAGAAAGAGATTCCGGGCGATGGCTGGATCAAGTATAAAAAAGGCCCTTTCCGGATCCTGATGACAGAAAAAGATGGTTTCCAGGATTTTGAAATCTGGTACCGCGAAGACCGCCGCCATATCAAGCAGCCACTCTTCGTGCACGAACTCCAGAATCATTATTATGATATGACGAAGGTGGAGTTGGGGAGGTAAGGAAGACGGAGGAATGGAAGAGGGAGGAATGGAAGAAAGGGCATCCGATGTCCAATGCTCCATTTCTCCCTCTTCCATTCCCCCATTTCTCCCTTTTTCCTGCTGTTTTTCAACAAATTGTGGATTTTTCCCCATTTTTTTCATTTTAACTAATATTAATACTATCTTTGCGCTCCCAAAATCTGTATGGCAAAACAAGCACTCATTAAACAGGATGGAATTATTGTGGAAGCACTTTCGAACGCGATGTTCAAAGTGAAGCTTCAGAATGAACACGAAATTCTGGCAACTATTTCAGGAAAAATGAGAATGCACTATATCCGGATTCTGCCTGGTGATAAGGTAGGTGTGGAGATGAGTCCGTACGATTTGACAAGAGGCAGGATTATTTTTAGATATAAATAACATAAGCATCATGAAAGTTCGTGCATCCATCAAAAAGCGCAGCGCCGATTGCAAAATAGTGCGTCGGAAGGGAAGGCTGTATGTGATTAACAAGAAGAACCCCCGTTACAAGCAGAGACAAGGTTAATCCCAGCTTTGCATTTGTCAGTCATTTGTAAAATTGAAAATAGAATCAGATTATGGCTCGTATTGCCGGTGTTGACTTACCAAAAAACAAAAGAGGCGAAATAGGCCTGACCTACATCTTCGGAATCGGTCGTTCTACCGCCAAGCAAATTCTTGATCAGGCTGGAATCAGTCATGACAAGAAAGTGCATGAGTGGAACGATGATGAATTAGCGGCTATCCGTAACTTCATTACCGATGAACTGAAAGTAGAAGGCCAGTTGCGTTCTGAGGTTCAGATGAGCATCAAGCGTTTGCTTGATATCGCCTGTTACCGTGGTTTACGTCACCGTAAAGGGTTGCCGCTTCGTGGTCAGCGTACCAAAACGAACAGCCGCACCCGTAAAGGAAAGCGTAGAACAGTTGCTGGTAAGAAAAAAGCTCCTAAGAAGTAAGACATAGAGCTACCGCATCCGGATCCGGTCTTAGGAGGGGGAGGAGCGGTGCCGTCCTGGCTCAGGTGAACCAGGAAGAATTTTTTAAAGATTACCTCATTATCTAAGTAATGGCAAAACAACAAAACAGCGCAAAAGCCGCTGCCAAAAAAAGAGTAGTGAAGGTGGATGCATATGGTGATGCTCATATTTCAGCCACTTTCAACAACATCATTATCTCACTGACAAACAAAAATGGTCAGGTTATTTCATGGTCTTCTGCCGGTAAAATGGGTTTCAAGGGTTCTAAAAAGAACACTCCCTATGCCGCCCAGATGGCTGCTGCTGATGCCGCCAAAACCGCTCTGGATGCCGGTTTGAAGCGTGTTGACGTATTCGTGAAAGGTCCCGGTTCCGGCCGCGAAGGAGCTATCCGCTCCCTGAGTCAGTCGGGTATCGAAGTGGTAATGATCAAAGACGTTACTCCGTTACCACACAACGGTTGTCGTCCTCCGAAAAAGCGCCGCGTATAAATGTTTTTATATACCGAAACCCAAGGCCCGACCGGCTTTGGGTTTCGGATTTTGTATTTTCTAACATGGGTGTACAATTTATTTTAAGATTTTTACCGATTGTACATCGCAACTAAAAAATCAAGTTGATATGGCACGTTACACTGGTCCAAAGACCAAAATTTCAAGAATCTTCGGTGAGCCCATTCTCGGTAATGGGAAATGGCTGAACAAGAACAGCAATCCTCCCGGTCAGCATGGTGCTGCCCGAAAGCGTAAGAGCCTGGGTGAATACGCACTGCAGCTGCGCGAAAAACAAAAAGCCAAGTACACTTATGGCGTACTGGAGAAGCAATTCCGTAAAACCTTTGAAGAGGCTTCCCGCCGTAAAGGTGTTACTGGTGAAAACCTGATTAAATTACTGGAAGCTCGCCTCGATAATACGGTTTTCCGTATGGGTATTGCACCTTCCCGTCCTGCTGCCCGCCAGCTGGTTAGCCACAAACACATCATGGTAAATGGTGAAGTGGTAAACGTACCTTCTTTCCAACTGAAAGCTGGAGATATCATTACCTTCAAACCCGGATCAGACGAAAAAACAGGTCTGACCAGCCAGGTTCGTGGTAAGAATCAGAAGTTTAGCTGGATCGACTGGAATGAGACTACTATGACTGGTACTTTCATCACGTATCCTGAAAGGGAAAGTGTTCCTGAAAACATTAAGGAGCAACTGATCGTGGAATTGTACTCTAAGTAATAGTGTCGAATAAATAACCCATACAAAACGTAAATCGAACATACAAATGGCCATTTTAAACTTTCAGAAACCCGACAAAATCGTTTTGCAGAAAGCAAATGATTTTGAAGCACAATTCGAATTCCGTCCCTTAGAGCCAGGTTATGGTGTAACCATTGGTAACGCCCTTCGCCGGGTACTGCTCAGCTCTCTGGAAGGTTTTGCGATCGTGGGTATCAGAATTGAAGGGGCTGAACATGAATTTGCTACCATCAAAGGGGTTACAGAAGATCTGACAGATATCATTCTGAACCTGAAGCAGGTTCGTTTTAAGAAGGTGGTTGACACAGAAGTTACCAACGAGAAGGTTGTTCTTCATATTAAAGGAAAAAGCGAGTTTACTGCCGGTATGATCCAGGACGGTACCCAGAGCTTCCAGATCATGAATCCGGAACTCCTGATTTGTACCATGGATCCTTCCGCGAAACTGGAGATTGAACTGACCATCGGTAAAGGCCGCGGTTATGTTCCTGCAGAAGAAAACAAGCTGAAAGATGCTCCTCTTGGTTATATTCCGATCGACTCTATTTATACCCCCATCAAAAACGTAAAATACAGCGTTGAGAATACCCGGGTTGAACAGAGAACCGATTTCGAAAAACTGATCATGGATGTGGCTACTGACGGAACCATTCACCCTGAAGAGGCAGTGAAGCAGGCTTCCCGTATCCTGATTCAGCACCTGATGATCATCACCGATGAGAACATCACCTTCGATAACAAGGAAGAGAAAAAAGAAGACCTGGTAGACGAACAGACTCTGCAACTGCGCAAAGTGCTGAAGACTCCACTGGAAGATCTCGACCTCAGCGTTCGTGCATTCAACTGCCTGAAAGCTGCCAAGATCAATTCCCTTAGCGAACTGGTTCAGTACGAGCAGGAAGACCTCATGAAATTCCGCAATTTCGGTCAAAAATCGCTGGCTGAAATTGAGCAGGTGTTACATGAGCGTGGCCTTAGCTTCGGTATGGACCTGGCAAAACTGGGAATCGACAAGGAAGACTAAGGAAGTAAGAATTTTGAAGTAAGAAGTAAGAAGTAATATTCGATGTGAAGTAGATGAACTAGTGATTTCGGGATGTTTTTTTCACCTTTCACTTTTCACCTTTCACAATAATCAGGCTGCAATTCCTGACACGGTGCAGCCGTAAAACAACAAGTCATGCGTCACGGAGACAAAATCAACAACCTGGGTCGTAAGAAAGCCCATAGAGAAGCCCTGCTGGCTAACCTTAGTATCAACCTGATCGAGCACAAGCGTATTGTGACTACCCTGGCTAAAGCCAAGGCACTGCGCGTGTTCATCGAGCCACTGATCACAAAGGCTAAATCAAATGATACCCACAATCGTCGTGTAGTTTTCAGTTACCTGCAGAATAAAGAAGCAGTTACTGAACTCTTCAGCACCATCGCTGAAAAAGTTGGTGGTCGCCCCGGTGGTTACACCCGTATCATCAAACTGGGCGCACGTCCTGGTGATAATGCTGAGCAGGCTATGATCGAACTCGTAGACTTCAATGAAGTATACGGTAAAACCGCTGAAGCGAAAGCTGAACCGGCTAAGAGAACTCGTCGTGGTGGTAAAAAAGCGGCTGAGGCAAAAGCTGAAGCTCCTGCTGCAGAAGCCACTGAAACGCCCGCTGAATCAACCCCTGAAAAAGCGGCTGAATAAGGATGAATGATTGATTCTCAATAATGGGCAGAATGGTTTTTCCATTCTGCCTTTTTTTTACGGATATTTGCAAAACTTTTTCCCAATACACATGCAACAAACTCCTCAACAAAAAGCTATCCTCGTTCTGCAGGATGGCTCGGTTCACCATGGTAAGGCATTTGGTAAAATTGGTACCACTACCGGTGAACTTTGTTTTAATACGGGTATGACAGGTTATCAGGAAGTGTTTACAGACCCCAGTTACTATGGCCAGGTGATTATAATGAACTCTGTGCATATTGGTAACTATGGCGTTAAGGATGAAGATGTAGAATCCGGTTCTGTAAAAGTGCGTGGTATTGTCAGCCGTAACCTCGAAGAACATTTCAGTCGCCGCCTTGCAAAAGGTTCCCTGGATGAATACCTCAAAGAGAATAATATTGTTGCTATAGAAGGAGTGGATACCCGCGCGCTCACTGCTAAAGTGCGTACAGAAGGTGCCATGAACTGCATCATTTCTTCAGAGATCTTTGATGTGGAAGAATTAAAGAAACAACTGAGCCAGGTGCCTTCCATGGATGGCCTCGAACTGGCAAGTGTAGTTAGCACTACTGAACCTTACGAAATGGGTGATCCTAACAGTGACCTGCGGATTGCTGTTCTCGATTACGGTGTGAAGAAACATATCCTGCAGTGTATGGTAGACCGCGGGGCTTTTGTTCGCGTATACCCTGCCAAAACTTCTTTCGAAGAACTACAGCAGTTTGCTCCCGATGGATATTTTATCAGTAATGGTCCTGGTGACCCTGCACCCATGGACTATGCGGTTACTACTGTAAAATCGATTCTTGAAACAAATAAACCCATGTTCGGTATCTGCCTGGGGCACCAACTCCTGGCCCTTGCCAACGGTATCCCGACCTTTAAAATGCACCATGGTCATCGTGGTTTGAATCACCCGGTTAAAAATTTGATTACAGGTAAATGTGAAATCACTACCCAGAACCATGGCTTTGGTGTGGATCCGGAAGCAGTGAAAAAGGCCGATCATATCGAGATCACGCATGTGAACCTGAATGACCATTCCATTGAAGGTATCCGCGTTAAAGGCAAACCTGCTTTTTCGGTTCAATACCATCCGGAAAGCACCCCGGGACCTCATGACAGTCGTTACCTGTTTGATGAGTTCATCGGTATGATTAAAGCTTCGAAGAATTAATTCGTAGTTTTAATGCATGCTGCAGCTCAGTGCTTGTAAAGCAGGCGACTTTTTACTGGAACCTATTGTCAGAGCCGATCAGCCTTTTGTATTCAAAGGACTGAGTGATCCTGCCGTTATTCGATTCTATGGAGTTTCATACGATTCATTGGAGGCTACTGCAGAACAAATGGATTTCTATGAAAACCTGGTTAAAGAGGAGCGTGGTGCTGCCTGGAAGATTGTTGATGGGTTGAACCAACTGCCTGTTGGTGTGCTTGCCGGTTATGACTATCAACCCCAGCATGAAAAGATGGAAATCGGCTTCTGGCTGTTACCAGAATACCAGGGTAAAGGAATACTTCGAAAAGTGCTTCCTGTTTTCCTGCAGCAATTGCAAACCTTATTTAATCTGCACCGGCTGGAAGCTACTGTTGAATCTGAAAACCTGGCCAGTTGCCGGCTCCTTGAAAAAGCAGGTTTTCAAAAAGAGGGGTTGCTACGTGAGTGTGAAATCAAAAATGGAAAACGTATCAGTCTTTTCGTATATTCCTTATTGTTAGCGAACTGAATTATGAATATTGCCATCCTAAACGGACCCAATCTCAATCTGCTGGGAAAACGCGAACCCGGTATCTACGGCTCGCAGGATTTTGAAAGTTTCCTTCAAAGCCTGCAGGCAAAATATCCCGCCATTAGCATTAGTTATTTTCAATCCAATGTAGAAGGAGAATTAATTGATGAACTTCAGCGCCTGGGTTTTTCAGTGGATGGCATTATCCTGAACCCTGGCGGTTATACCCATACTTCTGTTGCCCTCGGTGATACCATCGCGGCCATTACCAGCCCGGTGATTGAAGTGCATATAAGCAATGTGCATGCCCGTGAGGACTTCAGAAAACTTTCCCATATCAGTGCCAAAGCAAAAGGTACGATTGCCGGGTTGGGACTGAAAGGCTATGAATTAGCCCTTCAGTTTTTCTTACCCTGATTATTTTTTTGCATCCGCAGACACCAGTTTTTGAATGCCGCTGAGTGAGCAGATATAAATGCTTCTGCCATGAGTTCCTACTACCAGTTCATTCGCCTCTTCCTGTATGGCCAGGTCATGTACAGGAATTGCTGCCGGTATATCTTTGGTGAAGGCATGAAAGCTGGTGCCATTATCCAGGCTGGCATACAATCCTCCATCTGTTCCTGCATATAAAATGCCTTTTTCTTTTGGATCTTCCCTAAGAACGTTTACTGGCTCAGCTGGCAGGTTCATGCCCAGTTGCTTCCAGTTCTGACCATAATCCTCACTCACATAGATATACGCTGTAAAATGATCATTGCGATAACCGTTCAGCGTTACATACACCCGGCCTTCCTTCCACTTGCTCGCAACTACTCTCGATACATACAATCCCTGTGGCAGTCCCGGTTGCTTCTTTGCAGGCTGACCAACTTTCGTCCAGCTATTACCCCCATCCTTACTCACCTGCACATTCCCATCATCCGTGCCGATATAGAGCAATCCGAAACGCAGCGGTGATTCTGAAATAGTGGTGATGGTTCCAAATGGCACATCGCCAGTTTTAGCCCCATTGGTAAGATCTGCACTCATGGTTTGCAGCTCTTCCCCACGATTCAGTGAACGATGAAATTTACTGGATCCATAATACAGGATATCCTGGTTGTGAGAACTTAGTAAGATGGGCGTTTGCCAATTAAAACGCAAGGGATATTCTCCCATTTTATGAAGCGGACGAATCATTTTGCGTTCGCGGGTAGCGAGGTTGATCCGGGTATAAAATCCAAATTGAGAACCTGTATATACGACCTGGTTGGTCCTGGTATCTACCTGGGCCTGCATACCATCTCCTCCACCAATGCGCTTGTACGCATACTCACCCCTTTCCGTCCAGTAGGTATTCTCTTTGTGATTGGATGGGCCATACCAGCTGCCATTGTCCTGCAAGCCTCCATAAATGTTATAGGGCTTTGCTTTGTCTACTGCGATGGCATAATACTGACCAACAGATGGCGCCTGAACCTTGAACCATTCCACACCGCGGTCATAACTGATATTACAGCCTCCGTCATTACCATTGATGATGTGATCATCCTTACGCGGATTGATCCATAAGGCATGATGATCCGAATGCACGTTGGGCTTATCAATTGATACAAATGATTTACCTCCATCTTCTGATACCATCAGATCAATTCCAAGAATAAAAACACGCTCCGGATTGGAAGGCGATACATAGATCTTCCCAAAATAATAACCATAACTGCTGTAATTGTCAATTGGCTTCAGGTTGGTTTTTGTCCAGCTCTTACCTCCATCTTCCGAACGATACACTTCACATCCCTTCACCGATTTATTCTGGAAGCCATCGTCAACAAACAGAAAATTATACAGTGCAGTTGGAGCAATAGAGTCCATGGCTACCATCCGCTTCAAACGTTCAACAGTATATTCTGCTGGTACGCGGTTCGTGCTTAGGAATTTTTTAAGCCGACTGCTGTCCAGTTGTTGAAAGCCAGCTTTATCAAGGTTCTTCAAGGCTGCCAGCTGATAGGTAGAATCGTTGTCTTTTTTTACCACTACTTCACGGGCATCCTGGTTGTCTACTACTGCATACACTATACTGGGTTGTTTCGGATATACGCCCAATCCAATTCTTCCGGTTCCCGCACCTGTTACAAATCCGGATCCCTCACCACTGATAAGCTGCCAGTTCGTACCACCATCCGTAGATTTATATATACCACTGGTTTTACCACTTTCTTCAAAATTCCAGGCAGAGCGGGTTCTGTACCACATAGCTGCATAGAGTTCATCCGGCTGCTGCGGATTGAGTTGAAGGTCGATGGCACCGGTGGTTTCATCTATGTATAAGGTCTGCTTCCAGCTTTTGCCGCCATCCGTAGTTTTATAAATGCCGCGTTCCTTATTCGGACTGTATAAATGTCCCATTACCGCCACCCAGGCAGTCAGGCTATCGGTTGGATGCAACACCACTTCTCCGATGTGATGTGAGTCAGCAAGACCGAGATATGTCCAGCTAGCTCCATTATCAGATGATTTATACATCCCAATGCCGGCATAGGTAGAGCGACTGCTGTTCACTTCGCCTGTGCCCAACCAGATGGTTCGTTTTGGACTGTTCCAGTTTATGGCGATATCTCCAATCCCGATAACCATTTCCTGGTCAAAAATAGGTGTAAAGGAGAGTCCGTTGTTCTTTGTATGCCAGAGTCCGCCAGTGGCATACGCCAGGTAGAATTCAGTCGGATCCTCAGGGTTCACTTCCAAGTCAACTACCCGTCCGCCCATGATGGCTGGTCCCACATTCCGGAAAGAGATGTCCCTTAACGGGCTGTTGTTCCTGGCCTCCTGCCGCTTTTGCAAAGCTTTAAGACGTTCATCGCCACTGGTTGGGCGGATTTGTGCATAGCTTTGTAGAGCCAGGAAAAGACAGAGGATTCCGGCATATTTATTGGGACGGATAAGAGAGCCTGAAAATACCATGGCAGTCGAGTTTGCGTTTTAGTTAAAATCAAACATAACAACAATGCGTTGGATTTTGATCATATCCCTGCTGATTTCCTTACCTGCTGCAGCCCAGTGGAAGGATTATATCATTGGTGTGAAGGGTGATACCCTGAACAAAGTGGACCTCCAGGGCAGAAAACAGGGGCCCTGGGTACATCGGTATGAAACCATTCGGGGAGAAAGAGGGTTTGAAGAAGAAGGGGAATATGTAGATGATCGCAAAGAAGGCATGTGGCGCAAATACAGCCTGATGGGTGATCTGATGGCGATTGAAAATTATCGCTGGGGCTTCCTAGATGGGAAGGCGCAGTACTTTAACAATGCCGGAAATGTATTCCGGGAAGAATCCTGGAGAGCTTTCAATCCGGATAAAGTATACGATACAATTGATGTGGAAGATGTTCTCTTACCCGGCAATTTCAAACAGGTAATTGTAAAAAATGAAGGGGCCTCCGTAAAACACGGAACCTGGAATTATTTTGATCCGGCAAGCGGACTGATTGTCAAAACCGAGACCTATACCTTAGGTAAGATCGAGAAAAACAACAATCCTTCAACTCTTGGTACAGATACGCTTTCTATGGGAGCAAAAAAAGTTCCAAAGCCAAAGGAAGTACTGGAATTTGAGAAGAAAAATGCTGGCAAGAAAAAGGTTAGAGTAAGAGACGGATCTGTTGGTTATTGATCCTGTTGTGTAAGCTTATCCCAACGTTTTCTGAAGAAGAGGAGTTGATAATCGATCGCATTCTGCCAATACTCCCAGTTATGCCTGCCCGGGCGTTCGGTATAATCATGCGCGATTTCCATTTCTGCCAGCCGTTTGCGGGCAGACCGGTTTGCCATCAGCAGATAATCATCTGTTCCACATTCCAGCGTTAAGGCAACCGTTTCCTTTAAGGTGGTATCACCGGCATTGAATTCCTTTAATTTATTCCAATTGATTTGACAACAACTGGTATCTACTGATTTATCTCCCGCCCTGGCAATGATTGATTTGGCGATGGGATCCACCATTAATGCTCCACTCATACTGCCTGCAGCCGCGAACAATTCCGGATAATGGGATGCCATAAACAAGGCACCAAACCCTCCCATACTGAGTCCGGCTACTGCCCGAAACCGTCGGTCATTGGCTGTGGGGTAATTTTTATCAATATAGGGGATGAGTTCCTTGATAAAGTGTGATTCAAACCGGTAGGAACTATCCAGCGGATTGTTGAAATAGAGGGTGGTTCGTCCACCATCCGGACAAACAATCAGGCAGTTAAAACGGTCAGCAGCAGCCTGCAACTCCGGCACTTTGGTGATCCATAAATTATAGCTTCCACCCATGCCGTGCAAGAGGTACAAAACCGGGAATCCCTTTTCGGGTGCTTTGGTAACCGGCTGGACTACTATGAATTTCATGTCCTTTTTCATAGCCGGACTATACAAACTCAGGGTATCCACTTTCCCGGCCATTAGGGAAAACTGGGCGAAGAGCAGAACTAATACCATCAGGGAACGAAACCAATAAGAAATCCGCATAAACTCAACAATAGGTTGAAAAAATTAACTGAAAAATACCTGATCTGGTTCACAAATAAATGATAAAGAAATTTTGAAAGATGTGTATTATGATTTAAATTTGATATCACTATAATATCATAACAATATGGAAAAGATCATTAAACCGATGTCAGGTTATTTAACCTTAATTCTTACGCTGGTATTATTAGCAGTAAGTATTGCCCTGTTCGCGAATAGCCATGGGAATGGCTGGATGATTACAGGTGGAGTGATTTTATCGCTATCGGGGATTTTCCTCTCGGCGGGACTGATTGTGATTTCTCCCAATCATTCCAGGGTGTTGACGTTTTTTGGTAAATATGTAGGTACTGCTAAGGAGAATGGCTTGTTGTTTGTAAATCCCCTCTACACCAAACAGAAGATTTCTTTAAGGGCCGAGAACCTGGAGAGTTCTCGTCTGAAAGTGAATGACAGTATGGGTAACCCTATTGAAATTGCGGCTGTAATTGTTTGGCGGGTTGCTGATACCTATAAAGCTGCTTTTGAGGTGGAGGATTACGAGCAGTATGTAAAAGTGCAAAGTGAGGCGGCGATTCGTCACCTGGCCACCAGTTTCCCTTATGATCAGTTTGAAGATGAAAATGCATCTATTACCCTGAGAGGTGGTGGTGAAAAAGTGAACGAGTTGTTGGAGAAAGAATTATCAGATCGATTGGCACCTGCAGGAATTCAGATTATTGAGGCGCGTATCAGCCACCTTGCTTATGCGCAGGAGATAGCCGGTGCCATGTTGCAGCGTCAGCAGGCCACCGCAATTGTGGCGGCTCGTACCAAAATTGTGGAAGGAGCTGTGGGAATGGTGGAACTCGCACTGGAGCAGTTGTCCAAAAAGGAGATCGTACACCTGGATGAAGAGAAAAAGGCTGCTATGGTCAGCAATCTGATGGTAGTATTGTGCGCAGAAAAGGCCGCAACGCCCATCTTAAATACCGGAACACTGTATCAATAATTCAATGAAATAAACCATTGTGGCAGATAAAAAGAATTTCATACTACGCCTGGATGCCGATGTGTATAAACTCCTGGAGAAATGGGCCGCAGATGAATTCCGCAGTGTGAACGGGCAGCTGGAATGGATAATTCACCAGCAGCTCCGGGCCGCGGGAAGGATGGCGGGGAAAATGGAGGAAAGGAGGAAGGGAGGAAGGGAAGATGGGGGAAAGGAGGAAGGGAAGAAAGGAGGAAAGGAGGAGGGGAAAAAGGAGGAGGGGAAGAAAGGACAATAGAGGAAAGAAAGGCCCAATTCAGATGTCTGGAAGTATCCTTTAGTCGGTGCATAGCAGTTCACTGACGGTTCACTAGTGCTTCCGGAATGGTGAAACAGTAGTGCACATGTGGTTGAATTTGACTGACTGGTTGTAGAAAAATGGTCGAATGATTGGAAAATAAAGGGTGAATGTAGAAAAGAGTATAGGAGTAACGCTTCTGGGACGGTTTTGGGTTATAGGTGGGTCAATTGAATAACGTAGGAAGACGTAGGATGGCGTAGGATGACGTAGGATGAAACAAAAAAATTGATCTTGACAGAAAGCTGACCAAGCGCTTGTTTTGCCTTTTAATGCACGCTGGTACTGCAATTGCGGGTTTTCGTTTCTGTTTCAGGAGCCACACCGAATTGGTTCATGAAAAGCTCGAATTGGCTCAAATTACCCTTAAACCAGCCCCAAAATCACCATAATTGGCTCACAACCTAACATAATTGGCTCATAAATACCCACAATTGGCTCATATATCAGGCTGATTGGCTCAGCCGCCACCAAAAGAAACATGGTTGCCAAGGCTTAAAACTGTTTGTTCAAATTATGGTAAACAATATTTGCCATGTATGGAAAGTAGGGTAAACTTTGATTGACAAATTCCATCTCCTTTTTTGGCAATTCTGGATTTGATTTTATCGTCTCAATGCCACTGTCTGAAAGTGTTATAAAAACCATTTTTCTATTCATGTCTGTTTGTTTATTCGGGTGGAGAATTATATTCTAAAATTAACGAATAGACTCAGCCTATTACCAAAAAAAGTGGGTACCAAACTTCTGGTACCCACTTTTCTATTTTTGGGTGATCACGTCTTCCATTCTCCATCTTCCATTCTTCCATCTTCCATGCTTCTGACGTCTCACATTTCACTTAAAATCCCTTCTTCTCTTTCTTCTCCATCGCTTTCTGCATTGGCGTAATACCAGTGCTTTGTCCGCGTGCAGCCTGCTTGAACTTGTACAACTGGAACTTGCTTGGAGCTGCGATCGTACCCCAGCTGTTGTTGCCTTCGTTGATGTCAGCAGTTTCCTTCATCGGATCCAGCTGGATGGATTTTACTTTCTTGTCCTTCACATAAACCTTGGTTACTTTGTTCTCATTCTTCCTCCAGATCTGGGCAGGAATGCGATCCACTTCCTTGGTACCATCTTCATAGGTAAACTCAACGATGATGGGCATTACCAGTCCGCCTTTGTTGGCAAATGCAACCTCATAAATGTGTTTACTTCCATACTTTTCCTGCAGCGCAGCATCAGCTTTCTCTACATTTACATTGCTCGGTACTTCGTAAGAAGTAGTATCATAAGGCTCCAGTCCGCGTGCATATCTCCAGTAGAAATCACGCAAGGTGGTATCGCGATCGGTTTCAAATACGATGCTCTTGTCTTCCCGGTTGCGAATCTTGGAGATATCCTCAAATTCATTCACCTGGGGTTTGGCCAGTTTAATCTTACGGGTGCCGCTTGCCTGTGCTGGCAGATCAGCAAACTCAGGTGTTAGGTATTTAACCGTATCAATTGCAATATCAGTTGCATCCGTGCTGTAGAACCAGCCTCTCCAGAACCAATCGAGGTCTTCACCACTTGCATCTTCCATGGTACGGAACAGGTCCGCAGGTGTCGGATGCTTAAACGCCCAGCGACGTGAATACTCTTTAAAAGCAAAATCAAACAACTCTCTGCCCATGATGGTTTCACGCAGAATATTCAATCCGGTTGCTGGCTTGGAATACGCATTCGGACCAAACTGGATGATGTTTTCACTGTTGGTCATAATTGGCTCCAACTGATCTTTGGGCAGCTTCATGTAATCCACAATGCCTACAGCCGGACCACGACGACTCGGAAACTTATTATCCCACAATTCTTCTGTCAGGTATTCTACAAAAGTATTCAGGCCTTCATCCATCCAGCTCCACTGACGCTCATCACTGTTTACAATCATCGGGAAGAAGTTATGTCCTACTTCATGAATGATTACACCCAGCATACCATATTTGGTACCCTCGCTATAGGTTCCATCAGGAGCCGTACGTCCATAGTTGAAACAGATCATCGGGTATTCCATACCGTTGGAAGCTTCTACACTTTGAGCAACCGGATAAGGGTAGGGGATAGAGAATTTGCTGTAGGATTTAATAGTATGTGCAACCGCTTTAGTAGAATAAGGGCGATACAATCCATATGCCTCTTTTCCGTAAAAGCTCATACACATTACTTTTTTGCCTTCAACCATGGCAGGCATGGCGTCCCATACAAACTTGCGACTGGAGGTCCAGGCGAAATCACGAACGTTATCTGCCTTATAAATCCATGTTTTTTTGGCCTTGCTTTTTGCCTTCTCCGCTTTTTTAGCTTCCTCCAGTGTCACGATTTCAACTACATCTTTAGCCGTTTGCGCTTTCTGGTAGCGAGCCATTTGAGTAGGGGTCAATACCTGAGCATAGTTCAGACATTCGCCGGTTGAGCCCACAACATGGTCAGCGGGAACAGTCATTTGTACTTTGAAATTGCCAAATGTGAGGGCAAATTCACCGCGACCCGTAAACTGGTGGTTCTGCCAGCCCTGGAAATCACTGTATACACACAAGCGGGGATACCACTGAGTGATGGTGAAAAGATGGTTACCATCCTCGGGGAAAAATTCATAACCACCTCTGCCGCCTTCTTTCATGCGATCGGTGATCTTGTAATTCCAGTCAATTTTCATTATGATCTTTTGGCCAGGCTTCAGGGGCGTAGCCAGATCAACACGCATCATGGTTTTATTAACAGTATACTTCATTGGTTTACCCAATGCATCGGTCAGTTTCAGGATATTGACACCATTGTCATTTTTTTCAGGTACCATACGGTCCAGTTGCATGTCAACAGCCTGTTTGCCCATGCTGCTCGCATCCTGGTAGTTGGCATTGTTTTCAGAGCTGTGCTCGTTCTCGTCCAGCTGAAACCAGAGATAGGACAATACATCCGGAGAGTTGTTGTAATAGGTAATAGTTTCACTACCCGTTAACCGGAGTTTTTCTTCATCCAGTTCACATTTAATGTCATAATCTGCACGCTGTTGCCAGTACTTTGGACCAGGTGCACCACTGGCGGTACGGTACTCATTCGGTGTTGGCAGGATGGTGCCCAACTGCTCGAATTTGTTCCCGTGATTGGAGCCGGGGTTGTTTTGAAGGTTCTGAGCCATTGCCGAACCTGACAATAAACCCAGGCATGCAAGTAGGAGATTTCTCATTGCTTTGTTGTTATTATTGCTGTTTGTGTTTTATTTAATAATTCCGGGAATCTTTCCCACGCAATTTTAAGTGCGAATAGTAGAATCAATAAAGACCAAACCCGGATCCACCATAGTTGAGGAATGTTCAACTTCTCTACAAAAATAAAGGATAGCGCCAAGACAACCGCTACCACTAATAATTGCGCAACTTCAATACCAAGGTTGAAAGCCAGTAAATGACTGGTCAGGTTCTCACCGCCTTCAAGGTCGAGCAGGAGGTTGGCATATGCCAATCCATGTATCATACCGAAAAACAACGCGAAAAAATAAATGATTGGTAATTTCTCAGGCTTTCCTCCCGGTTTGAAAAACAGGTTGATGCCTGCAGTACCGGCAATGGTGAGCGCAATCAGAAATTCAATCCATGGTACAGATACCGTTACATATCCCAAAACGCTTAATATCAGTGTAAGACTATGACCAATGGTAAAAGCTGTTACCAGGATGGCAACTTTTTTCCAGTCCTCCAGTTTGTACCGCAAACAAAGTGCAGAAACAAATAATATGTGATCCAACGCATCCCAGGTTAGGATATGTTCTACACCGAGCCCGAAGTAAAGGTTAAAATCCTGCATAAATTCGTAAGCTACCAAAATAAAACAGAGTTTTGTGCTGGAAAAATAAAAATGTTCAATGGCTGCAATTTTGTTTAAATGGATGTTGGTTTCCTGGATGAGCTGGATGCATCCATTTTTTGTGGGAGTAACCGAAGTGCAACACAATAAAGCCGACCAGACGCTGGAGATCAGTATCAAGTTATTTATTGATGATTTTGAAAGGGGGCTTTCTGCACAATACAAAACAACCGTAGACCTGACCAATCCAAAAGATCCCAAACAGACAGATGCCTGGATTTTTCAATATATTCAGAATAATGTTCATTTAAAAGTAAACGGCAAACCAGTTACATTTGAATATGTCGGATACGAAAAAGAAAGAGAAGCCGCCTGGTGTTATGTCCAGGTTTCCAATATTGCAGAAGTAAAACAGCTGGCTATTGAAAACACACTGTTGTACAATGTACTCGATCAGCAGATACATATTATGCACCTGAATGCAAACGGCCAGCGTAAAAGTGGAAAGGTCATGAATCCGGAAAGGCAGTTCAGTGCCAGTTTTTAATCTTCATCATCCATTCCTTCCCGGATATCCTGGGAAATAGTAACAAGGATTTTATCAATACGCAGGGAGTCCATATCGATAATTTCAAACCGGAATCCTTTCCATTCAAGCGTATCGCCGGTATGAGGAATCCGTTCCAGTTTGTGTAAAATAAATCCGGCAAGGGTATTGAATTCCTGTTCTCCTTCATGCATCCAGTCGGTCATTTCAAAGCGGGAAAGGAAATCATAGAAAGGAATCTGCGCATCTACCAGGTAGGAGCCATCATCACGTTTGATGATTTCATAATCTTCGATATCCGGCTGAGGCAAATCACCCACAATGGCTTCGAGGATATCATTCAGCGTAATCATTCCTAATACCGATCCATATTCATCCACGATAAAACAGGAGTGGAGCTGGGTTTCCTTGAATTTCTCCAGCACCCGGTAGGCGGTATTGTTTTCCGGAACAAACATGGCGGGTTTCATAATATGTTTGAACAGGGTGAGATCGCTGGTGATATAGAGGTCTTTAATGGAAACTACTCCTTTGATATCATCTATATCCCCATCACAAATGGGATAAATGCTGTGCGGTTCTTTTACAATTTTTTCCTTGATGCTTTGCTCATTGTCATTCAGATCAAACCAGATGATATCACTGCGGTGTGTCATCAGGGAGGTAATGTTCCGGTCGCCCAAATGAAACACCCGTTCAATGATTTCCTGCTCTGCTTCTTCAATGGTTCCCTGTTCCGTGCCCTCACTGATAATCGCTTTGATCTCTTCTTCCGTTACCTGTGAGTCATTCGGTTTTACACCCAGCAAACGCGTTAATAAATAGGTCGATTTGCTTAAGAGCCAGATAAAAGGGTGCGTTGCCAAACTGATGATGCGCATCGGGCCTGCTGCCAGCTTCGCGATTTTTTCCGGATTGGATAAACCGATTCGTTTGGGTAATAATTCACCCAGCACCATACTGAAATAGGTGAGCACAATCACGACTACTGCAGTTGCAAGTCCATTACTGTAAGCACTTAAGAAAGGGATGTCTTTGAAAAAGGCAGCCACATCAGATGTAACCGTATCTCCTGAGAAAATACCGGTTAAGATCCCAATGAGGGTGATACCAATCTGTACGGTTGATAAAAACGTGTCGGGGTGGTTGGCCAGTGCCAATGCTTCTTTTGCTCGTACATCACCTCTCTGTGCCTGTGCCTCCAACCTTGCTTTTCTTGCTGAAACCAGTGCTATTTCGGCCATTGAAAAAAGGCCATTCAACAGTATTAAACCAAATATTATAAAGATCTCTATCATGATTGCTTAGTTCAGCTTCCAGCCAGTTTGGGCAGGCCAATATTTTTATTGAAGATACTACTCATCAGCATACCCAGCAGGAATCCAAACAAACCACCTGCCAGTACATCCAGTGGGTAGTGCACTGCTACATAAACCTGTGCGAATGCTACCAAACCGGCAAATACAAAAAGGCAGTTGATCCATCTGCCCAGGTAGGGCCGCAGGGTGGTAGCAACAAAAGTGGCAAATCCAAAATGATTAGTCGCGTGAGAAGAGGTAAAACTGCTGCTGCGGGGACAGTATCGTACAAAAAAACGCAACTGATCCATTAATTCAGGATCTCTGCAAGGGCGTAAACGAATAATGTTATTTTTAATCAGGTTGCTGCTGAATTGATCTGTGAGCGCGATGGTACAGATAGCAAATAGAACCCACCACCAACCCTTTCTTCCAAAATTCTGGATCGCCAGGACAAGGAAAAACAGGTACAAGGGTATCCAGAAATAAGTTTCCCGAATATGCTGGAACAGGAAATCCAGCACCGGATACTGCCAGTGGGTATTGATCTCAAGAAGCAGGTGCTGATCCCATTCCACCAGCCGTTTAAAAAATTCCATATCTATTACAACTTACACAAAAATAAGTAGTTAGCAAGAATTAAACCGGTATGTGTAAATAATTGCGAAATTCGCGCACATGTTTCGATTGTCCCCATTGATTCGATGGATTTTATTGGTACTTATTTTTTTGTTGGTCACCATGAGTGTGGCAAGATTGTTTACTTATATGATCTTTGCCATACCCGGACAAGAAGCTGGTTCCAATTGGCCGGTTTTCTGGCTGGGAGTACGGTATGACCTTAGATTGGTATCTGTAATTGGACTGGTACTGTTAGTACTGGGGAGCTTTAAGCCACTGAATCCCTTTCAAAACAAGGCTGCTAAAAAAGGCTGGACCTGGATATTGGGCCTCGTGTTTTTGGTACTGATCATTTTCTATATCATTGATTTTCTTCATTTCCGCTACCTGAACCAACGCATCAATGCCAGTGCCTTAAGTTTCCTGCAGGATGCCGGTATTTCAGCCACCATGGTGTGGCAGACCTATCCGGTTATTCAATTGCTGCTGGCTATAATCGTGCTTACCTGGTTGATGGTTTTAAGCCTTCGACGCATGTTCAAATGGACAGAAAAGCCAGCTCAACCAATAGTATCTCCTTTCAAATGGATGTATCCGCTGCTATTGGGGATACTATTTGCAATTGGAATTTTTGGCCGGGTAGGGCAGTACCCCCTTCGCTGGAGTGATGCCTTTAACCTGGGCTCTGATTTCAAAGCCAATATCGCATTGAACCCCATTCAGTCGTTTTTCAGTTCATTTAGTTTCAGAACTACCTCCTACGACCTGGCGAAAGTCCGGGCTTCCTATAACCAGATGGCGGATTGGCTGGGAGTTACTGAAAAGGATAGCACGGCGCTTAGGTATACCCGTCAGGTTCAGCCCGATACGCTTGCAAACTGGGCAGGCACTCAAACACCCAATATTATACTGGTGATTTGTGAAAGTTTCAGCGGGTATAAAAGTTCCATGTGGGGCAATCCCCTGAATACGACTCCCTATTTTGCGGAACTCTGTAAAAATGGATTGTTTTTCGATAACTGTTTCACCCCAACCATTGCCACTGCGCGGGGCGTTTGGGCCACTTTAACTGGCATCCCGGATGTGGAACTGGTGAAAACTTCCAGTCGCAATCCTATGATGGTGGATCAGCACATGATCGTAAATGATTTTAAAGACCACAGTAAATATTATTTCATCGGGGGCAGTACCAGTTGGGCGAATATCAGAGGCATTCTCAATAACAATATTGCGGGCTTAAAAATTTTTGAAGAGCAGGATTATGATGCACCCAAGATTGATGTTTGGGGTATCAGCGATAAACATCTTTTTTTACAGGCCGATAAAATATTGCGTAACGAACAACATCCTTTTTTTGCAGTCATACAAACAGCCGATAACCATCGCCCCTACACGATACCGGAAGAAGACCGCGAAGCGCTGGGCGTTGTGAATTTCCCCCTGGATAGTTTACGTAAATATGGATTCGAATCCAACGAGGAACTGAATGCATTCCGATATACGGATTATTGTTTCAAAACATTCATGGAGCAGGCAAAAACGGCTCCATATTTTGAAAATACACTCTTTGTATTTGTAGGTGATCACGGCATCGCCGGAAATGCAGGGCCATTGTTCCCTGAGTCCTGGACAAAAAATTCACTTTCTTCCAATCATGTGCCCCTCCTGTTTTATGCACCCGGAAAAATTCCGGTAAAGCGGGTGCATGATCTAGCTTCCCAGGTGGATGTGCTCCCAACCATTGCCGGCATTGCAAATATTCCCTACCGGAATTCAACAATGGGCAGAGACCTGGCCAATATGCATTTCTCTGGAAAGGGTGCTGAAAGCAGGGCCTTTATTCTGGATATCAACAATAAAAACCGGGGTATTTTATACGATCAGTTTTATTATTCTAAATCATTGCAGGGTGATATTCAAAGTATTGTTTGGGCAGATTTTAATAAAGAACAAAACAAAGAGGAGCCGCCGGTTGACTGGTATGAATGGTGGTCGCAGGCTTATTTTGAAACGGCCCGCTATCTTTTGTTACACAACAAAAAAACAACGGCTAAATAGGTGGCAGGAATTTTTTCGCCAGCACAATCATACGGGGCGATTTTTTTACATCATAATGTCCGAAGAAATAATCTCCATACACTTCCTGCACCTGGAGATTGTGAAATGCGAGCATATCTGTCATATCCCCCAGTGAATACTTAGCCACCTGTTCAGTAAATATCAATGGTTCGCTAAGTTGTTCATCCATGATCTCGATTTTCTTATGAAAATGCGTTTCATCAAACCATTTAGTGATATAGAATTTGATACCCCTGTATTCTTCCTCTTGTGTGTACTGCAGGTTATCTTCCGTGTAGTGGGTATTTAAATAATCAATTACCAGGGTGCCACCTGGTTTCAGGGCATTGGCCATGGTTCGGATGGCATTGTAATTTTCTCTTTCCGTTCGGAAATAACCAAAACTGGTAAAGAAATTAAAAGCATAATCAAAATAGTTCACCCAAAAAGGTAAACGCATATCATGTAAATAAAAATGAAGGGTATCTGAACTGTATTGCTGGGCTGCTTCAATACTGCAGGGAGATAAATCAATTCCAGTAACATCAAATCCTTTACTGGCCAGGTGTTGCGCATGACGTCCCCGGCCACAGGCAATATCCAGCAGTTTAGAGCCCGCTGGCACGGGATTCAAATGGTTGATCAGCCGATCCACAAATGCATCCGCTTCTGCTTCATCCCGCTGGTGATACAGTACCGGATAGTAAGGGGAGTCGAACCATTTTTCGAACCATTCTACCGCTGCCATTAGAATATTTTTACCAAATGTAATCGGAGCTGGCCAATTTTTGATAAATCTTCAGGAATTAGGCTGCTCACCACAAGGCAGAAACGCTTATTTTTGAACTCATAAACCTTTGAATTGTGGCATTGATAAAAAGTATTTCTGGCATTAGAGGAACGATCGGCGGTAATCCTACTGAAAACTTAACACCTCTTGATATTGTTCGTTTTGCTGCCGCCTATGGCAGTGTTTTATTAGAGAATCAAAAAACTGCGAGGGTTGTAATAGGAAGAGACGGACGGATTTCCGGTGAAATGGTAAGCCAATTGGTAACACAAACCCTGGTGGGACTTGGTATCAATGTAGTTGACCTGGGACTGAGTACTACTCCAACTGTAGAAATGGCAGTGGTTTGGGAAAAGGCGGATGGAGGTATCATTCTGACTGCCAGTCACAATCCAAAAGAATGGAATGCACTGAAGCTACTAAACAGTGCTGGAGAATTCATATCCGCTGAACTCGGTGCACGTGTGCTGGAACTTGCGGCCAGTGAGAAATTTCAGTTCGCATCGGTTGATAAACTGGGTTCAGTTACTACCAATAACAGCTACTTCGAAAAACATATCCAGGCAGTACTGGACTACCCATTGGTGAATCGCGAGGCCATTGCCCAAAAGCAGTTTAAGGTTGTAGTGGACGCCATCAATTCCACCGGCGCACTGGCAGTTCCGCAACTGTTAAATGCATTGGGAGTGGAAGAAGTAATTGTGCTGAATGGAGAAGTAAACGGACGGTTTGCTCACAACCCCGAGCCTTTGCCCGAAAATTTATCTGCCTTAAGTGCAGAAGTAAAAAAACAGGGTGCTGCTTTGGGTATTGCAGTGGATCCGGATGTGGACAGGCTCTGTTTTGTTTGTGAAGATGGCAGCATGTTTGGGGAGGAATTCACACTGGTGGCGGTTGCTGATTATGTGCTTTCGCATCGGAAGGGAAATACGGTTTCCAATATGTCATCCACCAAAGCGCTTAAGGAGATCACTCTGCAACATGGTGGAGAATATTTTCCTTCAGCAGTAGGTGAAGTGAATGTGGTGAAGAAAATGAAAGAAATGAATGCGGTGATTGGTGGAGAAGGAAATGGTGGAATCATCGTGCCTGATTTTCATTATGGCCGCGACGCGCTCATCGGAATCGGACTTTTCCTGAGCGCGCTTGCACAACACAAAAACGGCATCAAATCTTTCCGAAACAGATATCCGGATTATTTCATCTCCAAGAATAAAATTGAATTGGAGAAAGGAATCAATGTGAAAGAAATTTTTGAGCAGATTCAGAAGAAATACAAAAAACAGCCGATCAATACGGAGGATGGTTTGAAGATTGAATTTGAATCCGACTGGGTACACCTGAGGACCTCCAATACTGAACCCATTATCCGGATTTATGCGGAGAGTAATTTTGAGACTACTGCCAACAATATCGCTTTGCGCCTGATGCAGGATATCAAAGAATTCATCCAATAAATCCGAACAGGGATTAATCAGAATAATTTTGGAAATTTGCGGCTCGCTGATATCAGCGGGCTTTTTTTATTTAAATCATACTTGTGCAACGCATATACCTGGATAACGCAGCTACCACGGCCCTCGATCCACTTGTTCTGGAAGCGATGATGCCTTACCTGACAGAGAAATTTGGTAATCCATCTTCTATTTATTCCTATGGGAGAGAAAGCCGGCTGGCTATTGAAAATGCCCGTAAAACCGTGGCTAAATTACTGGGTGCACATCCTGCTGAGATTTTTTTCACTTCCGGGGGTACAGAAAGCAGTAATACGGCTATACAGGCAGCCATTCTGGACCTTGGCTGCACCCATATCATCAGTTCACCTATTGAACACCATGCAACCCTGCATACGGTGGAATACTTCCAGCAGCGACATGGAATTGCTGTTAGCTGGATCCGGGTTTTACCAGACGGGCATGTAGATCTGGGACAACTCAGGGAACTGCTTGCTGCGCATGATGGGAAATCATTGGTTACCCTGATGCATGCGAACAATGAAATTGGTAACCTGACAGATATTCATAAAGTAGGAGAGATCTGTAAAGAGTTCAATGCCATTTTTCATTCCGATACCGTTCAAACCGTGGGGCATTATCCTTTTGATTTGCGCAATACACCGGTTCATTTTATTACAGGAGCCGGACATAAATTTCATGGCCCAAAAGGAGTAGGTATCCTGTACATCAATGAAAATGTACAGATCAAACCCTTTATTCATGGCGGATCGCAGGAGCGCAACATGCGCGCAGGTACAGAAAACCTCTATGGAATTGTTGGTTTTGCCAAAGCCCTGGAACTGGCAATGACCAATTATGAAAAAGACAGTGCTTATATCGGGGAATTGAAAGCTTATATGGCGCAGCAATTGCTGAAAGAAATTCCCGAAACCACCATCAATGGCGATTGCTTTGGCAAGAGTTTATATACTGTACTGAATGTGGCATTCCCCAAAACAGAGAAATCCGAAATGCTGCTCTTTAACCTCGATATCAATGGTATCTGTGCTTCCGGTGGAAGTGCCTGTACCAGTGGTGCTGATTTGGGATCACATGTAATACGTGCTTTCAACAACGACCCCAACAAAGTGGCGGTTCGCTTCTCTTTCTGCAAACACAATACTACAGCGGAAATCGACCAGGTTATTGCGAAACTGAAGGGGATGTTTTAAGGATGCTGAACAGTAATTCCGGTTCATTGGTAGTGATCATGGGAAAACCTTTTTCCAGGAAATACCGGAGCAGTTTTTCATCGTTTACTGTCCATACATTCAGTACCATGCCCTGTTTTTTGGCAGCTGTTATCCAGTTTTCATTTTTCTGAAATACTGAATAGTGGTAATCCAATCCGGGCATGCCATCTTTTTTCAATTCATCCGGTGATTTATTGCCATTCAAAAACTGTAGATGCGCTGTTGGATCCAGTTGCTGCACAGTGAGGAGAATGTTATAATCGAAACTGATATAAGAGACCCATGCCTGTGCCCCCAGTTCATGTACCAGCTCTACTGTCTTACGGGCACGAATAACCGCACGTTCAGCGCCCTTGTCTGTAGGTTTGATTTCCACAATCAGTTTGGTGCCATATTGTTTCATGCCTTCTTCCAGGTAGGAGCGGAGTGTTGGAAGCATTTCTCCATTGTCCAGTCTTTCCCGGGATAACTCTGCATAGGTATAGTCTTCAATAGCTTTTCCTTTAAAATGCGCATCATGATTCACTACGAGGCTATCATCCTTTGTCATATGTACATCAAACTCAGAACCTGCACATCCCAATTTAACTGCCTGCTGCAGGGCTTTGATGGAGTTTTCAGTAGTCGGTAGTGTTTTCCAGGCACCCCGGTGGGCAATGACCGGATTGCGATGAAACTGATCATGTAAAATCCGGAAGGCTTTCTTTTCGGGCTTTCCATCCAGCAGATAGGTCAGATCTACTGTGAGCTCCTTCTTTTCCCGAATGGCTTGTTCTCCTTTTTTGGTAAGTTGTAACTGCTCTTTTTTCCAGGTGAAATAGTCGCGGTTGGATACCACTTCCACTTTTTCAATAGTACCATTAATCAACCTGCCGATTTCAGCCTTGCCACTGAAGATATAATTGGAAAGTGTTACCATTTTTGCCGGTGTGGGGTTAGCCTTTACTGCTACTGTCAGTAACAGCGCTGCGATACCAAGGAGAACTGTTTTCATTCCGGCAAGTTAACCAATCAGCGGATCATGTTTTTGATTTCCTGCAATTTTAATAAGGCTTCAACAGGAGTAAGCCGATTGATATCCAGTCCTTCCAGCAGGGTTCGGATGCTTTCAAAGGTCTGGCTGTGTACATCAAAAATGGAAAGCTGCATTTTGGGGCCTCCAATTTCTTTTACCTTTTCATCCAGTGAGCCAACTCTGGGTGTTTTTTCATCTGTTGACTGAATATGCTGTGTTTCCAGTTGTGATAAAATTTCATTGGCCCGGCGGATTAGGGAAGAAGGCATGCCTGCCATCCTCGCCACATGGATACCAAAACTATGTGTACTGCCGCCCGGAGCCAGTTTGCGCAGGAAAATGATTTTATTACCAACCTCTTTGTTGGTGATATGATAATTCCGTACCCGCTCCAGGTTGTTTTCGAGTTCATTCAGTTCATGATAGTGCGTCGCAAATAAGGTCAGCGGCTGTTGCGGAATCTGGTGTAAATGTTCTACCATACTCCAGGCTATAGATATTCCATCGTAGGTAGATGTACCTCTGCCAATTTCATCCAGCAGGATCAGGCTGCGCTGTGTAACATTGTTTAGGATACTGGCGGTTTCATTCATCTCTACCATGAAAGTGGATTCCCCGCCACTCAGGTTATCGGATGCTCCAACGCGCGTGAATATTTTATCGGTTAGTGGAAGGTTGGCCCTGGTGGCAGGTACAAAACTTCCCATATGCGCCATCAGGGTAATTAATGCCACCTGCCTGAGTAGGGCACTTTTACCCGACATATTGGGACCAGTCAATATGATAATCTGCTGGTCTGTTTTGTTTAACGTAATCGTATTGGATACATATTGATCACCGGGGTTCAGGTAGCGTTCGATTACCGGATGGCGACCTTCTTCAATATACAAATCAACCTGCTCACTGAGTTCCGGTTTCTTATAACCAAATTGAATCGCATTGTTCGCAAAACAGATCAGGCAGTCCAGTATGGCCAGAATATTTCCATTCGTCTGAATCGGTGCCAGAAAATCCTGCAACTCATTCAAAAGGGATTCAAAGATCGAAAATTCCAATGCCAGGATTTTATCCTCGGCCCCGGTTATTTTTTCTTCGTATTCTTTTAACTCCGGCGTAATATAACGCTCTGCATTGGCCAGGGTCTGTTTCCGGGTCCAGCTTTCCGGCACTTTGTTTTTGTGTGTGTTGGTTACTTCCAGGTAATACCCGAATACATTGTTGAAACCAATCTTCAGTGATGGAATTCCAGTTTTAGCAGCTTCTTCCTGTTGCAGTTTAACCAGGTACTCCTTCCCGGTGCTGGCAATGGATCGCAATTCATCGAGCTCCGCATGCACGCCATCAGCAATATAATTTCCCTTGGCTGTGGTAGGGGCAGGGTTCTCCATGAGCTCCCGCACTATTTTATCAGCAATATAGGTACATGGATTCAATGCGTTCGTGAGTCTTCTCAAATACTCATTGCTTGCATCCGAACATGTTGCCTGGATTTCTTTCACCTGTTGCAATCCTTTTGCAAGGTGAATGAGCTCCCTGGGACCAATCTTTTTTAAGGGAATCTTACTCACCAATCGTTCTACATCTCCACATAGTTTAATACGATGGCTGGTCTGATTGCGCTCCTCCACCTGGGCGATAAAAAATTCTACAAGTCCAAGGCGCTCCTGGATCCTGGAGAGATCTTTCAAGGGGAATACCATCCATCTTTTCAATAACCTCGCCCCCATTGGAGATACTGTATGATCCAGCACTTTCAATAACGAATGTGCTTCACTGTTAGGAGCCCCCAGTAATTCCAGGTTGCGGATGGTGAACCGGTCCATCCATAAAAAATCATCCCGGTCGATTCGCTGCATGGAGGAAATATGCTGCAGGTTGGGATGTTCCGTATCCCGCAGGTAATGAAGGATCGAACCTGCAGCTACCAGTCCCAATGGCAGTTCTTCAACACCAAATCCTTTTAAGGAATGGGTCTGGAAATGTTTGAGCAGGGTTTCCTGCGCATAGGTTTCCTGGAAGATCCACTCATCCAGGGTATAGGTATAAAAGCGACTGCCAAAATTTTCCTTGAATGTTTTCAGTTTGTTGCGCTGAAACAATACTTCCGCGGGCTGAAAGCTCTGCAACAGTTTGTCGGCATATTCTTTGTCTCCCTGTGCCAGGAAAAACTCTCCCGTAGAAATATCCAGGAAGGCAATGCCAAACTGATCCTGGTCTGCAAAGAACAAGGCGCCCAGGAAGTTATTGCTATGATGTTCCAGTAGTTTTTCATTGGTCGTGGTTCCCGGGGTAACCATCTCCGTTACTCCTCTCTTCACAATGCCCTTCGCTTGTTTGGGATCTTCGAGCTGATCACAAATAGCAACCCGGTAACCGGCTTTCACCAGCTTGTGCAGGTAGGTGTCCAGTGCATGATGGGGAAAACCTGCCAGTTCCAATGAAGAAGCTGCCCCGTTGTTGCGTTTGGTCAAGGTGATGCCCAACACCTGGGAAGCGATGATGGCATCCTGTCCGAATGTTTCATAAAAATCCCCCACCCGGAACAATAAAACCGCATCGGGAAAACGCTGTTTGATTGCTTTATGCTGCTGCATCAACGGGGTATCTGCACTCGATTTCGACATAGGCAGCAAATATAGGGTCTTCCCTCAGATGCCCCTCCGGGTGAAATCACGGTGGGGAAAAGTTGGGAATCAATCTTTGTATATTTGCAGCATGCGTAAACTTCGCCTGGAGGAACTGGGAAGAAAATCAGTAGATGAGTTCAAACAATCCGAGAAAATTCCCGTTGTGGTGGTGTTGGATAATATTAGAAGTATGCATAATGTGGGGAGTGTATTCCGAACCGCAGATGCTTTCCTGATCGAAGCTATTTATCTCTGTGGTTATACCCCACAGCCACCCCACCGGGATATTCATAAAACAGCGTTGGGTGCAACCGAAACCGTTCATTGGCGTTATTATGCTACGACCAGAGAAGCAGTGGAAGAATTGAGGAACCAGGACTATGAGGTTTTCGCGGTGGAGCAGGTAACAGACAGCATACCACTGAACCAGCTTTACCAGGAACCCAATGAGAAAATTGCCCTGATTTTTGGCAATGAAGTAAATGGCGTTGATGCAGCAGTATTACCGATGTGCAAGGGATCCATCGAAATTCCCCAGTTTGGGATGAAACATTCTCTGAATGTTTCCATTGCAGCAGGAATTGTATTGTGGGAGCTGGTACGAAAAAAAATATAAGATCGATGTCAACCGTAAAGAATTACCTGAGCCTGATCAAATTTAGTCATACCATCTTCGCCATGCCGTTTGCGATGATTGGTTTTTTTCTGGCTGCTACCGGCTCCACCGGGTATTTTGGTTTATTAACCCAGGATTACCGACTGGTTATTCTGAAATTTTTGCTGGTGATCGCCTGTATGGTTTTTGCCAGGAGTGCAGCGATGGCTTTCAACCGCTACCTCGACAGACAATTTGATGCCAAAAACCCAAGGACCGCTATCCGGGAGATTCCTGCTGGCATCATCAGTGCCGATCGTGCCCTCTGGTTTACAATTGTGAATGCAGTACTCTTTATAGCAGCTACTTATTTTATCAATCCACTTTGTTTTTATTTGTCCCCGGTTGCCTTGCTGGTAGTGCTGGGGTACAGTTATACCAAACGTTTTACAGCACTTTGTCACCTGGTATTGGGACTTGGATTGTCCCTCGCGCCCATTGGGGCTTACCTGGCTGTTACAGGTTACTTCGACTGGCTGCCTGTGCTGTTTTCTTTCGCCGTGATTTTCTGGGTAAGTGGCTTTGATATTATTTATGCTTTGCAGGATGAAGAATTTGATCGCTCCAACCAGTTGCACTCTATACCGGCAGCATTGGGAAAAAAGAAAGCGCTCAGGGTTTCAGAACTGCTTCACTTACTAAGTACTACCAGTGTGGTACTGGCTGGTTTGGAAGGACATTTTGGTGCCTGGTACTGGATAGGGGTGTTGGTATTTACCGGGATGCTCATCTATCAGCATTCCATCGTGAAGCCAAATGATCTCAGCAGGGTAAACCTTGCCTTCATGACGGCCAATGGTATTGCGAGTGTAGTATTTGCCCTTTTTGTGATTGCGGATTTACTGGTCCGTTAAAATAGATAACCATGCCCAGAATAATGGCCATTGATTATGGCGGAAAAAGAACCGGAATCGCAGTCACGGATCCTTTGCAGATCATTGCAACCGGACTTACTACCATTGAATCCAAAGAATTGATTCCCTTCCTGAAGAAATACCTGGCGGCAGAGCAGGTGGAGCGTATCATCATAGGAGATCCCCGCAATTGGGATGATTCCGAAACACATGCAACGCCCCTTGTTGCAGCTGCCATAAAGGAAATCCAGAAAAACTTCCCGCAATTGCCAATTGAAAAGGTAGATGAACGCTATACTTCCGTAATGGCAAAGCAAACCATTCTGCAATCGGGATTAAAAAAGAAAGCCCGCCAGAATAAAGCCCTGGTAGATGAAATTGCAGCTACCATCTTATTGCAGGAATGGTTGGGCCGGATTTCGTAACTTTGCCCGCTAATCGTTTAAAATTCATGATATTACCTATTGTAGCATATGGCCATCCGGTTCTACGGGCAGTGGGCACAGAGATTGATAAAGAGTATCCGGGACTGGAGCAACTGATTGCGGATATGTGGGAGACCATGTACAATAGCAATGGGGTAGGTCTTGCTGCGCCTCAAATCAATCGTCCCATTCGTTTATTTGTGGTGGACAGTCTTCAAATCATTCATAACCTGGATGAAGATGAAAAGAAAGAATACCCCGGAGATGAAGGTATCCGCGAAGTTTTCATCAATGCACAAATTAAGGACCTGGATGGAGAGGAATGGGCCTACAATGAAGGCTGTTTGAGCATACCCAAGGTTCGGGAAGATGTCATGCGTAAAGAAACGGTTACCCTCACCTACCTGAATGATGCATTTGAACCCCAGGAAAAAACCTTCACTGGAATTACAGCAAGGGTCATTCTTCATGAATATGATCATATTGAGGGAAAACTTTTCATTGATCATATCAAGCCTCTGAAAAGGACCTTGCTGAAACGGAAACTGGATGATATTTCCAAAGGAAAAATCCGGGTTGATTACAGAATGTTATTTCCTAAATAAGATCGCATCCACTTGAAATTATCCTTATCCTCCCTGCTGTATTTTGGGTTGCTTTTGTTTGGTTCTTCTTTTACGGCAAGAGCCCAGGATTCCCTGCTTACAATAGATGATAAAATCGTTACCCTCAAAGAAGTAGTGGTACTATCCAACCTGGATGTGCCCGGTTTTGTGCGTAGAATCCAGCTCGATACCAGTTTTTACCGCGCGTTTAAAAACCTGCGGGAGATCAATTATACGGCATTAAATGATGTCCGTATGATGGATAAAAAAGGAAAGGTGAGTGGTTCCCTGCAAAGTCGTACTATACAAAGTTTCGAGAATGGGTGTAGAGAAATGCAGGTTCTGGAGGAAAAACTGGCAGGAGATATCAAGGATAAAAATGGCGACTGGAACTACACCACGATGGAAATGTATGCCAGTTTGTTTTTTACCAATGGAAAAATCTGTGGTGAAAACAATTCCGTATCGCAGGCAGAGCTTAGTCTGAAAAATAAACGGGGACTGGAAAAGCACAAGGAGCAATTAAAGATGCTCTTTTTTAACCCGGGAAGAAAAATACCGGGTATTCCTTTTATTGGAGATAAGATCAATATTTATGAACCACCGATGTCGGAGCTCTATGAATTTGTGCTCGATATGGAAAACTACAAAGGCGAAAATGCATACGTGTTTCGTATAGCGGCCTTACCTGACTTACCAGCCGGCAAACGTTCAGATATTGTGCTGAACCGGGTGGACACCTGGTTTCATCCTTCCGATATGCGCATACTCGCCCGCCGCTATGATCTTAGCTACCGGGCAGGAGTATACGATTTTGATGTACGCATGGAAGTGGAAATGACAAGAGTGGGAGAGCAGTTGGTACCCTCCCTGCTTCGGTATACCGGCGATTGGAAAGTTGCTTTCAAAAAAAGAGAACGGGGGATTTTTACTGCTATCTTATTTGGTTTCGGAAATTAGATCCCCTTTGGATTTTACATAGCGTCTCCATTTTTCTATCAATTCCTGCATATCTGCTGGCAGTTCCGATTCAAACTTCATGGCTTCACCACTGCGCGGATGCTGAAAACCAATACTCTTGGCGTGTAAAGCATGCCGGGGACAAACTGCAAAGCAATTATCAATAAACTGTTTGTATTTGGTGTAAACTGTTCCTTTTACGATTCGGTCGCCGCCATAAAAATCATCATTGAACAGGGGATGTCCGATATGCTGCATATGTACCCGGATCTGATGTGTTCTTCCTGTCTCAAGCCGGCATTCTACCAGGGATACATAACCGAAACGTTCCAGTACAGTATAATGGGTGATGGCATCCTTCCCATATTCCCCCTCCGGGTAAGCGTCAAAGAGTTTCCTGAACCGCTTATGGCGGCCGATATGTGCTATTACTGTACCCTCATCTTCAGTGGGGTCACCCCATACCAGGGCAATATACCGGCGGTATACGGTATGGTTGAAAAACTGTTTGGCCAATGAGGTGACAGCTGTATCTGTTTTGGCCAGCACCATTAATCCACTGGTGTTTTTATCAATTCGGTGGATGAGTCCGAAGCGCGGCAGGTTTTCTTCCGTAATGCCCGGGTTCTGCTGTTTCAGGTACCAGGCCACTCCATTGATCAGCGTTCCATCGGGGTTACCTGATCCGGGATGCACAACAAGTCCGGCAGGTTTGTTGATGATCATAATATCCGGATCCTCATAAACAATATTCAGGGGCATGGCCTGCGGTTCAATATGTTCCCCTCTTTTTTCGCGGTGTGAATACACCACGATTTCGTCTCCTGGTTTGATTTTGTAATTGGACTGGGTAGGTTTTCCATTCACCAATACCCTGCCTGCATCAATTGCTTTCTGAACTTTATTGCGGGTAGCATATTCGATACGTGCTACCAGGAATTTATCGATCCGTAAAGGTTCCTGTCCTCCATCTATTTTCAGGAAATGCTGTTCATATAACTCGTCGGAACTTTCCGACTGGTCTTCCAGTTCATCTTCTGCCGGATCCATCGCCATGTGCTCAAATTTTCGCAAAAATACAATTCCCGCTGCAGTCCGTTGTACATTTGCAAAATGCAGCCATTCTTCCTACGTGATTTAGGCCACCTGTCTTATCAAACCGCCTGGGATTACCAGGAAAAACTTCTACAGGAGAACCTGGTCCTGAAAGCTTCAGGTAATCCTGATGCCACGCGGCATTTTTTTCTATTGGTAGAACATCCTCCGGTTTACACAATGGGTAAAAGTGGGTTGATGGAACATGTCCTGATTGATGATGCTACCCGTATTCAGAAAGGAATTGAATTCTTTAAAACCAATCGGGGTGGAGATATTACCTATCATGGTCCCGGGCAAATAGTTGGTTATCCCATACTCGACTTGGAGAAACTATACACAGATATTGGCAAATACCTTCGGAACCTGGAAGAAGTCATCATTCGCACGATGGCCCATTATGGATTAAAGGGAGAACGCTCTTCGGGTGAAACAGGTGTGTGGCTGGATCCATCCATACCGGGGCAGGAGAGAAAGATCTGTGCCATGGGGGTTCGCTGCAGTCGCTGGGTTACGATGCATGGTTTTGCTTTTAATGTGAATACGGATCTTTCTTATTTCGATATGATCATCCCATGCGGCATTCGTCAGAAGTCAGTTACCTCTTTAGAAAAGGAGTTGGGTAAAAAACTGGATATGGAGGAAGTGAAGCTGGTACTCCTCAGGGAATTTGAACAGGTCTTTGAAATGGAAGCAAACAGGAGTTGGCCCATTTCCTGAACTCAGAAATCTTTTCCTATAAACAATTTGTTTTTCTCCAGCAGTTTTCCGTCTTCATAGATTTCAAAAAGATACCAGCCTGCCTGCATAAAATTGGCTTTGTCCAGAAGGAGTACCGCATCCCGTACATCTTTAATTTCAAAAAGAGGGGAGCGGTCTTCTTCAAAAAACTTTACCAGGTATTTTCTCCTGGCGTACCAGGGTAATTCAATATGAACCAGTCCGGCTTTATCTATAAATATATATTTAGAAACACTGTATACTTCTTTGGGCTGATAGGGTTTAATAAACAGGGTATCCCGATTGCTTAACAGAATGGTATCTTTTGTTCGCATACTCACGGAATCGCGAAACTGTTGCAGGAACCGTTCGTTCAACTCCCCTACAATTTCATCTCCTTTTTTGATAACGAGATATTTTTCAGGTTGGGGAACCGGAAGTTTAGGTTTTTCCGGCTCAACTGGTTTGGGTTTTTGCACCGGCTCCGTTTTTACAGGTTCCTGTTTTACGGGCGGTTCCGGCTTTCGGGTAACTGGTTCATGTTTAGGAGGTGGAGGAATGGTACGGGCTTTTTGCACCGGACTGAAAACATAATCTCCACCATCCAGCATAATATATACCCGGTAGTAAAAATTGGTATCAGGTAAATTCTGGTCTACAAACCCGTTTTTTAAAACTGTCGGATCCGGTATGCTGATGATTGTTTTGAACAGTCGGCTGCTGTCCCTGGAACGCTGGATACTCAGCTGCTTTATTTTAGTTCCATAGGGATTGGTCCAACTGATGATGATCCTGTTTTTTGATTTGATCTCTGCCGAAAAAGCAGGTAGGGTATCCTGTGCGCTCCCGGCAAATGAAATGAAAAATAATAGTAGAGTCGGACAAAGCCGGAATAATAAGCGTTGTGGATGCATCATCGGAACAAATATAAGGCAGTCGTCATGCTTTAAAAACAATTAAAATGTCAAAATACCGGGAGCCAGTGACCGGTTTCCCTGTAAGCCGCCACTGTGAATTATAAGCACTCGTGAACCGGGTTGAAAAAAATTATTGACATATAACTGCTTCCAGGCATAACATAATTTTGCAGTGTATACAATATCTGTTGGTATACCGGTTCGGTGGTAGAACAGATTCATAAAATCCGTTAGTTCAGTAGTATGGCGTGCAAATCCACCAAAATGGAAAGCTGTATTGATCTCAAATCTGTTTTCTAGTGATGGAAACCACTGCAGAATCAAAGCTGTTTGTTCTTCCTTCTCTTTCAGGCTACAAATTCCGATTACCTGCTGTTCTTTTCCGGCTGCCAGGGCTAGTCCCGCAAGCATTGTTCCTGTTCCAACTGCACAGAGGATATGCGTATAGCTATGCAGGTCGGGAACATAGCTAAGGATTTCAGCTGCTCCTTTTGCCCCGGTGGGGCCCTGACCACCGGCATCCACCACCAAATAATCCGGGTAGCTGGTGTTCAGGTCAGTTACTAATTGGGCCCGGTTCCGGTAAGCAGTCCGGCTAACAAAATCCAGTTCCATCCCCAGGCTCCTTAGCTCTTCTAAGGTTTCGCTGGGTTGGGCAGGGGCTTCTCCCCGAATGATTCCAATGCTTTTGAGACCTGCCTCCCGGGCGGCTGCAGCCACTGCCAGCAAATGATTCGACCAGGGGCCACCAAAACTGATCAGCCCAGAACGGTTTTCAAGGAATGCCTGCTCGAGGTAATATTTCAACTTAAACCACTTGTTACCACTGATTTGCGGGTGGATTTTGTCAAGCCGTAGCATATTTGTTTCCACCTGCTGATCTGCAAACAGTTGGATTTTATCAATTGTAACAAGGTCGGTATCAATGGATAAAGTCATTCTTATGGTTTATATTCGTGCCCGAAACAAAAATAGAAGAATGCAACCAACCTTAGTAATTCTGGCAGCAGGTATGGCATCCAGGTATGGAAGTTTAAAACAAATCCAGTCGTTTGGTCCTAGTGGTGAAACCATTATGGAATATTCCATCTATGATGCGATCCGTGCCGGATTTGGCAAAGTTGTCTTTATTATCCGGGAAGAATTCGTGAATGATTTTAAAGAAGTTTTTGGTTCCAAGCTGGATGGAAAAGTGGCTGTTGATTATGTGTTTCAGAGCCTGGATTCTTTTTTGCCCGATGTGACTGTTCCGGAAGGAAGAACCAAGCCCTGGGGTACCGCACATGCCGTTCTCTGTGCAAAAAATGCGGTACAGGAGCCTTTTGCAGTAATCAATGCAGACGATTTTTATGGCCGCGATGCATTTGCAAAAGCGTATGATTTCCTGACAACAGCTTGCAGTCCCGATAAATACGCTATCATTGGTTACGAACTCCTGAAAACCCTTAGTGAACATGGTACGGTAAACCGGGGTGTTTGTCGCGTTGATGCTGCCGGAAACCTGGAGTCTATTGCAGAGCGACTGAATATTGCTATGAAAGAAGGAAAAATTGTTTGTGATGATAATCAGGAGCCGGCAGAACTTCCCCTGGACTCTAGTGTATCCATGAATTTCTGGTGTTTCCATCCTTCCGTATTCTCTATCAGCCAGGAAATGTTCAACGATTTTGTAAAGAAACATTACCAGGAACCCAAGGCAGAATTTTTCATTCCGATAGTGGCCGATGATTTTATAAAGTCCGGTAAAGGCGTTATCCCGGTTATTCAGACCAGCTCCAGCTGGTTCGGAGTTACCTATAAAGAAGATGCTCCAAGTGTACAGGCCAGCCTGGATGCTTTGGTGGCAGCCGGAGAATATCCAAATAACCTTTGGAAATAAGAGCCGCGCATAAAAGGCATTACAGCCGGCAATAAATTGTCACACTAAAGGGAGAGTAGATTCGCTGTTCAGAACAGAACAGGACAGTGAATCCGCTTTCCCTTCTTAAGTTAAGTGCCAATTGATTGCCAGTAATGAAAGTAGTTTCCCTTTTATTGTTTGTTTTCCTGCCTGTTCTTTTAATGGCAGATCCGGTGGCCGAATCCAGTTCAACTGCCTGGTATTGGGTATTGATTGGTCGGCTACATCCTCTCCTGGTCCATTTTCCAATTGGATTGATTGCCATCGCTTTTTTGCTGGACCTGCTAAGAGTGTTTCGAAAAAAAACAGAATTCATCCCTGCTATTCGCATCATTTTGGTGGTGGCAGCCATAAGTTCGGTGTTAGCCGTAATTGCAGGATTATTATTGGCCAGTGCTGAATCCTATGGTGGTGAGTTATTAGGTGTACATCAGTGGACCGGTATAACAACACTTCTCTTATGTCTGCTGGCTGCTGGTTTGTATTATAATAACAAACGGCGCATGGGCTCTGTAATGCTGGCTCTTACATTTTTCAGTATGGCGGTAGCCGGACATTTTGGAGCTTCGCTTACTCACGGTGAAGATTATCTGACCAGTGTTTTTCCAGGAAAAGAGGATGACCCAGGTGCTGAAGCATCAGCCGGAATTAATTTTGCCTCCTTTACTGGCCCGCTGGATGAAGCCAGCACCGCTGAATTAAACTTCCAGGTACGCAGCATCCTTGCGCATCATTGTTACAGTTGTCACGGTGCCGCCAAAGTAAAAGGAGAACTTAGGCTCGATAAAAAAGAATTTGTATTTCAGGGTGGTGAAAATGGTCCGGTTATTCAGCCAGGCAATGCCAGCGCCTCGGAAATGATCCGGCGGATCAAATTACCAAGATCACATAAAGACGCCATGCCAGGCAAGGGTAAGGCGCTGTCGGCAGAAGAAATAAAGTTGCTGGAAGTCTGGATTGATAAGGGTGCTCCCTGGCCCGATGGTCCGTTGAAAAGTCTGTACCGGGTAGCTTCCCTGGAACCCCGGCTCCCTGAATTGCCCCCGGTTGAAGGAACCTTTAAACATCCGGTGGATCGGTTGCTGAATGCTTATTTTAAACAAACAAAGCAAAAATGGCCTGCCCGAATTGACGATCGCCTATTTATGAAACGGGTATACCTGGACCTGGTCGGACTTATTCCTCCTGCTGACTCTATTGATGCTTTCCTGGCTGATGTTAGTCCGGATAAAAGAGAACGACTGATCACCTCCCTCCTTAACCGAAAACACGATTATACGCAGCATTGGCTGAGCTTTTGGAATGATTTATTGCGAAACGATTATACAGGAACGGGATACATAACAGGCGGGCGCTTTGATATTACCAAATGGTTGTATCAATCCTTGTATGAGAATAAGTCCTATGATCAGATGGTAAAAGAACTCGTGAATCCCGGACCAGCTTCACAGGGTTTCATCAGAGGTATACAGTGGCGAGGTACCATCAATTCCAGCCAGAGTACAGAAATGCAGGCAGCCCAAAATGTTGCACAGGTATTCCTGGGACTGAATCTGAAATGTGCCAGTTGCCACGATAGTTTTATCAGTGATTGGAAACTGGAAGATGCCTATGGGTTTGCCAACCTTTTTTCTGATACGATTCTTCAAATTGCCCGTTGTGATGTGCCCACCGGCAAATGGGCGGATACCAAAATGTTATATCCCCAGTTGGGCGAAATCGATAAAACACTTCCCAAGCAAAAAAGGCTGGAGCAACTGGCAGATAAACTGGTTCAACCCAAAGACGGCCGCTTGTACCGCACCATCGTAAACCGGATCTGGGCCCAGCTTTTTGGAAGAGGGTTAGTGGAGCCGGTAGATGTTATGGACAATGAACCCTGGAACCAGGATTTGCTCGACTGGCTGGCCTATGATTTTGCTAACTCCGGCGCGGATCTTAAAAAACTCCTGTTCACTATCATGAGTTCGGAAGCCTACCAGCTACCCAGTGTTTCTGTGAAGGAGCCTGAAATGTTGCTGGCAAAAGATTTCAAATTCAGCGGCATGATCCGAAAACGCATGACAGCGGAGCAATTTGCAGATGCAGTGGCTATGGCCTTTGAACCGCTGTACCCGGATAGCGTGATCGTTACTAACCTGCTGCCGGATTCTGTGAGTACGATTATGACTTTTGCAAGGGCCGCCCTGGTCAGAAACGATCCTTTTCTTACTGCATTGGGAAGACCGGCTCGTGAAACAGTTACGACTAGCCGAAGTTCACAGGCCAACCTGATACAGGCCCTTGAACTAACCAATGGTTCCGTATTTCATGAAGGAATCAAAAGAGCTGCGGCAAAATGGGTTAGTCGAAATGCTACTACTTCTGCACTTATTGATGAAGTATATAATAACGCATTGGGTAGAAAACCAATGGCCGATGAAATGAAACTGGCCACTAAGGCCCTGGGAAATAAACCCGATCAGGATGCTGTTATGGACTTTTTATGGATTATGGCAATGCATCCGGAATTTCAATTAATTTACTAATTAAGCCCATCACCATGTCAAATTCAAAATGGAACAGGCGTGAATTTCTGAAACAATGTTCAGGTGCCAGTTTGGCTGCAATGGCAGCAGGTGCACCCATTGCCGGATGGTTACCAGGGTGTAAGCCTGTCAATAAAATCAATTCCTCCGCTGATACTGTCATTCTGCTCTGGATGGCGGGTGGTATGGCACATACTGAGACCTTTGATCCCAAAAGATACAGTCCATTTGAAAAAGGAATGGATGCCAACCGGGTCTTAAGTACGTTTCCGGCTATTCCAACCAAACTGGATGGGATTTATTTTTCAGAGGGACTGGAGAACATAGGACAGGTGATGGACAAAGGCACCCTCATTCGTTCCTATACGGCGGCGGATATGGGGCATATCCTGCATGCACGCCATCAATATCACTGGCATACCTGTTATGAACCTCCTCAAACAGTAGCGGCTCCACATATTGGTGCATGGATAGCTTATCTGCTTGGACCAAAAAATCCAGTGATTCCGGCTTTCATCGATATTGGTCAACGCTTTACAGTTGGAGAGGCAGAAGAATTAAAAGCGTTTCATACAGCCGGTTTCTTAGGGAATGAATTTGGACCCTTCCTGATACCCGATCCATCGCAGGGACTGGATGCTGTTCGTCCGCCGGTAGGTATGGATGCAAAACGTTTTGAAAAAAGAAACCAGCTCTACACAGAACTGGTCAATCAAAGTCCGCTTGGTGAGTTCGGAAGTGACTATCAGAAAGAATCCTTGAAGCGCTCCATGGAGCAATCGTATCGCTTGCTCAATTCTCCGGAGGCAAAAGCATTTAACCTGAGTCTTGAACCCAAAGAATCCTACGACATCTATAATACCGGAAGGTTTGGACTGGGTTGCCTGATGGCCAAACGACTTACCCAACAGGGTGCACGCTTCATCAGTGTCACCACGGAATATGAACCATTCTTTGGATTTGATACCCATGAAAATGGTCATACCCGGATGATTGATATGAAAAAAATGATCGATGCGCCTATTGCACAATTGATAAAAGACCTGGAGCAGTCCGGCCACCTCGACCGTACCCTGATCATTCTGGCAAGTGAATTCAGCAGGGATATGATGGTGGAAGGCAAGCCTGATTTCAAGGTTCAGGAACAGGTAGATCAGCCGGATGTATTGCATGATATCAAGTTTTATGGCATGCATCGGCATTTTACAGATGCCGGTTCTGTACTGCTTTTCGGAGGAGGTATCAAAAAAGGATTTGTATATGGCAAAACTGCTGATGAACGTCCCTGCAAGACCCTTGAAAATCCTGTCCGAATCGACCAGTTGCACCAGACCATTTACCATTGCCTGGGAATACCTGAAGAAACACAGGTCGAGATAGAGCAACGACCTTTTTATACCACTCCCGATGGTAAAGGCAAAGCGATTCCTGAACTATTAATTAAAAACGCCTGAAAATTTTTGAATACATGTATAACCGTACCGGTTCCTTCCTATTGCTGATTGTATTGTTAGGATTCGCAGCTTGTAAAGATAAAACTCCAGAATATACTGAACCCTCTGATCCTAAACTGGCAGCCTTACAGTTGCCGGAGGGTTTTCGGGCGGAACGGTTGTTTGGTCCCTCTGAAAAAGGTGAAGGTTCCTGGGTGGCCATGACCTTTGATGATAAAGGACGATTGATCGCTTCCGATCAGTATGGTGGATTGTATCGTATGAGCATTCCCGCTATAGGTGATACGGTCAGTAAAGTGGTAGCAAAACCCTTGCGTGTCGACAACTTCAACTTCGGTTATGCGCATGGGTTACTCTATGCATTTAACAGTTTGTACGTAATGGTGAATCATGGTGGAGATAGCAGTTATCCCAAAAGCAGTGGGCTGTACCGGCTCAGAGATACCGATAACGATGACCAGTATGATTCTGTTACCTTATTAAAAGCACTGGAAGGAGAGGGAGAGCATGGCCCTCATTCCATAGTACTTGCTCCAGATCAGCAATCGTTGTATGTAATTGCCGGAAACTTTACCAAACTGCCGGAAATGAAATCCTATCGCAGTTCTCCGGATGCTCAGTTGGATAATCTGATTCCTTTACTGCGTGATCCAAATGGACACGATAATTCGGTAGGCATGCTTGGGGGATGGATTGCTAAGGTTGATTCAACCGGGACAAACTGGGAACTCTATGCATCCGGCTTCAGAAATCCCTTTGATCTTGCCTTTAATGAGGCGGGTGATATGTTTACCTATGATTCCGATATGGAATGGGATATGGGTACACCCTGGTATAGGCCTACAAGAATCTGTCATGTAACGAGTGGCAGTGAATTTGGCTGGCGGCCTGGTACTGCTAAATGGCATCCTTCCCTTGCTGATTCACGACCGGCTGTTTTAAACATTGGGCAGGGTTCACCAACAAATATGGTATCTGGTAAAGATGCAGCTTTCCCGGAAAAATATCGCCAGGCCTTGTTTGCCTTCGATTGGAGTTTTGGAATAATTTATGCAATCTGGCCAACACCATCAGGCAGCAGTTATACGGCAAAAGGGGAAGAGTTTCTTTCCGGTTCCCCCTTACCGTTAACGGATGGTGTAATTGGTCCGGATGGTGCCTTGTATTTTTTAACAGGTGGCCGGCGACTGGAGTCTGATCTTTACAGGGTATATTACGGTGATGGTCACCTGAAAAAGGAACCAATTGCCAAACCAGCCATTACCCCGGAAAATGCGCTACGTCGGGAACTCGAAGCGTACCATGTAAATCCGGATGAGAAAGGCAGAGCGCTTGCCTGGACCAACCTGGATCATGCAGATGCCGGAATCCGGTTTGCAGCAAGGAAAGTGCTGGAACAATCTCCACAGGCAAGTTGGATAACCACCGTGAATGCAAGTAGCCAGCCTTCTAAACTCGTGCAGGCAACTCTTGCCCTATGCAAACAGGCAGGTAGTTCTACCAATTGGGACCTTGTCAAAAACATCCTGAATAAAATTCCATTCCGGGAGCTGGATCGGCAACAGCAACTTGATCTGATCCGGGCAATTGAACTTTTTTTAAGCCGGTCTGCAAAACCAGGTGAGGCAACCAGGAAAGAATTGGCCGCCTATTTTGCTTCAAGTTTTCCATTACCCAAAGAACCGCTATACAATCGCCAGCTCAGCAAAGTTCTGGTTTATCTGGAGGATACCACTGCGATTCAGTATACACTGAAGTTAATGCTGGAAGCTAAGGAAGAGGGATGGGTGGAAGAAGAAAATCTTACCAGTTCGGAAGACCTGATCATGCGGAACCCGGATTATGGAATGGGAATAGCAGGAACGCTGGCCAAATTTCCTCCGCAAAATCAAACCTATTATGCTATGGTGCTCAGCCAGGTTCGTTCTGGAATGAACGAATCCCAGCAAAAGGAATACTTCGCCTGGTTTGCAAAAGCTTTTCAGTTCCAGGGCGGACATAGTTATGCTGGATTCATCAACCTTGCCAGGAAGCAGGCGCTAAGTGGTGTTCCCAAAAACAGATTCACCTTTTTTAATGATTTGTCTGGCGATTCCATTGCCAATCGACCAGTGGTGGCGCAATCCGGAAAAGCAGTTCAGCCCAAAGGACCAGGCCGTGACTGGACAGTAGAAGCTGCTATGAAATATGTAGACAGCGGAATGGGAAATCGGAATTTTGAAAGAGGGCAGGGACTCTTTGTAACCAGTTTATGCGCGTCTTGTCATACGATGAAAGGAGAGGGAGGAGTAAGTGGTCCCGACCTAACGCAGTTGGGTACCCGATTCTCTTACCACGATATGCTGGAAGCCATCATTGAACCCAGTAAATCCATATCGGATCAGTATGGTGCAACTATTTTCTATTTGCGCTCAGGCAAAACAGTGATGGGACGTTTGATCAATGAGGATGAGAAGGGCTATACGATTGCGCAAAATCCTTTTGCGCCGCAGGAACATCGGGTGCTAGCCAAAGCAGAAGTAGTTCGAACCCGGGTATCAGAAATTTCTCCCATGTTGCCTAATATGATCAACCGCCTGAATGCGGAAGAATTAAAGGATTTACTGGCCTACCTGAAAACAGGAGGAAACCGGGAGGATAGTTTATTCAGAACCAAATAAGATGCAGATGTACCATAAAATTGGATCACGTGCCGCTTCAGGGTTATTAATTGTTCTGGTTGCTTTGGCAGGATGTGCTACACCTGCTGCAAAAGTGGAAAAGCCGAATTTACTCTTTGATGGAGTCAGTTTTACCAATTGGGAAGGGGATACCAGCTACTGGAAAATCAGGGATAGCTCAATTTATGGAGAAGTAACCCCTGAACATCCGTTGGAATACAACAGTTTTCTGGTTTATACAGGAAAATTACCCGCCAACTTTGAGTTGACATTGGAATACAGGATCAGTGAGCAGGGGAATAGTGGGGTTCAATACAGGAGCCAGGAAGTACCGGGTTTGCGTTATGCACTAAAAGGATACCAGGCGGATATTGATGGCGCCAACACTTATACCGGACAGAACTATGAAGAGCGGGGCCGGGGCTTTTTGGCGAAAAGAGGTGAGTCTGTTGAATTTAAAACAGGCATCGGACCAATTGTACTGGATACTCTGGGTTCACAGGAGGAACTCCGGAATACGATAAAAACCAATGACTGGAATGAAATGGTGATCAAAGTAGTTGGGTTCCGCTATGAGCACTTTATCAATGGGAAAAAAATGAGCGATTTGCTGGATGCTGACACTGTCAATAGAGCTGATAATGGTTTATTGGGATTGCAACTCCATGTAGCACCGCAAATGTGGGTAGAGTACCGTAATATCAGGCTGAAACCGCTTCCGGATCAATAACTCATTACATTGTAGATACATTCTTCAATCTTCTTGATCTGCATTACCCGATCAATACCTTTTACAGAAGAGTTGCTCTGGATACGTATCGTAGTACTGCTATCCTGTTTAAGTGAATCCAGGGCCCTGAAAATGTTTTTGCTCTGGCTGCTAAATACTACTCCCTCAGCAGTAACCTGTTTGCCGCTAAGTACTCCTATAACTTCACCGTGCTGGTTGAAAATTGGGCCACCTGAGTTACCCGGGTTGGCAGAAATAGCTATCTGGTAAGTTACCGTATCACCATTGTAACCTGTTTTGGCACTCAGGTATCCTTCGTTGTAAACAATTTCAGTACGGGGATAACCAAGCGTGAAGATCTGTTCACCCAGGTCCGCTTTTGCTTTGCGGATACCATAAGGCAGATGCCGAACCGGCTCAAAACGGGGATCTTCAATTTTCAGAATAGCGATATCGGTATTATCATTCACATGAACAGTTCTTGCTTTGAAGTATTCTCCTTTTGTATTCACAATGTATACAGAGTCTGCTTTCGAAACCACATGGGCAGAAGTAACCAGGTAACCTTTTCCGTCAATCAGGAATCCGGTACCACCAAATTTTCCGGGGGTAGCCGGACGATTGGGTGCATGTTTCAGCGTGTTGATTTCATTCTCGGTTTGTTTCTGGCTGATCTTAACCGTATTGATTTCCTTTTTAAGCTGAGCTATATCCGAAGGATTGCTTTTGGGCGTGAAGTAGGTAACCAGTCCCGAAATTGCCAATGCAGTAATACCGGCAATAGAAGCGGCCAGGGCAAATACTTTTTTATACTTATCAACCAGTTGAATGACTTTTACTTTAGGTTGAACCGTTTTGATTTCACCAGTAGTAACCAGGTCATTATGGATTTCGTTCAGCGTGCTCTGGAACTGTTTCCGGTTGCCGAAATGCTCCATCTGCTGCAGAAAGAGTTGATGCTCCACAACCAAATGATCCACTTCCGGGTTGGAAGCACGCAATTGTTCAAAATGCAGCTTTTCTTCCTGACTCATTTGCTGATTCAGGTAACGCTCAACGGCCTCCAGTAACTGCATGTCTTCTCTCATACTTCCAGGTTTTTATATTGGGCGAAGAATATTTTTTTCAATCGGGTAAGGCATTTATACTTCTGGGTCTTGGCATTATCGGCATTGGTATACCCAAAAACCGAAGCAATTTCAAGCATGGATTTTTTTTGCAGGTAAAAGGCATCCAATAAACTTCTGCAGGGCTCCCCAAGGCTGTTCATTGCTTTTTCCATCAAATGAAATGCCTGGTCCTGCTGCTCAAAATGTTCCAAATCGTCTTCTACTGCAATCCATGAATCTGATCCTTCCAATTCCGGTAAAAATCGCTGTTTTTGGGTCAACTTTTTTAGCCATAGCCTTCTACATATACTATATATATATGTTTTAAGCTGGCAGCTCAATTCAAATTCACCAGATTTCACTTTCTCATACAATACAACCATTGCTTCCTGGAACACATCCCGGGCATCATCCACTGTTCCGTTATTATTGAGAATCAGTGCCTGAATCATTCCAAAATGCTCCCTGTAAAGGGTAGTGGTTGAAGCTCTGTCATTCCTGGCCAATCCTTCCAATAAGGCTTTTTCTATCGGATCCGAAGTCACTATTCAGTATTTAATACCCAAAATAACAAATAGTAACCCTGAAAAAAATCTTGATTTTTTTTGAGATGAAAGGTTACCTTTTTTCAAATCCCGTATAAATGTCAAATCATTCATTCAAAACAAAACGAAGAACAAATGAAAAAGGTCCTGTTCGTACTGGCTATCGCCGCTTTCGCTGCTTGTAACAATGCTGCTGAAACTACAACTGAAGCTGCTGAAGCTACTGTAGATTCTGCTGCTGCTGCTGTTGAAGCTACTGTTGATAGCGCAAAAGCTTCTATCGACTCTACTGCTGCTGCTGCTGTTGACAGCGCTAAAGCCGCCGTTGATTCTCTGAAAAAATAAGAATTTTCATATGGCAAGCAATCGTTAGAGGCCGTCCTGTTCTCAGGATGGCATTCTTTAAACGATTGGATAAGAGGTCGTTACCTAAGGGTATCGACCTTTTTTATTGTTCTTAAGAAAAGGTACTTTCCTATTTTACGGATATCTACGAGAGAGTAAATGAAAATATACTAATTTCTAATATTTAATGGTAACTGGGTAGAATAATTAGAATATTTTCTATAGTTTGGCGTTAGTAACATATCCGATCCTTTGTCCAAAAAGTCCACTTATGAAAACAATTGTACCTAATTCCTATCCAGAAAACCGACAGCGAAGGGGACATAAAATACCCCTAATTGTAAATAGTAGCTTTTTTAGATTGAAGTAATCCGACGAATGCTTTTCGTCGTATTTGTATTTATTATCTAATCCTATTTCTATGAAAAAGCTACAATTTTTTCTGTTGCTGTTTTTCTTTTGTGCGGGAGCTGTCCATTCCCAGATCACAACTGCCAATCTAAAAGCTGCTTTTGGGATTGATGGAGAGCTTAGGGCTCCTTTTCTGGGGCCAACCCAGTTTCCAGCTTCAATGAGCCACGACTGGTTTACCAACTCCACTGGTACACAACGTTTTATGATTGATACCACCGGTGCTGCCTATTATGTAAAAAGATGTAGTACAGATGTTGCATTCCGGCGCCTTCCCTTTTTCCGTACGATGAGGTATCCTGCCCTTAGTATTTTGGATGGACGCAGATTGATAGATGCTGTATATATCCGGGACTATCATGGATCCGACTCTACCGTTTTCGCGTCTTCCAATAAAAATGGTGGAAGTCCGGGTAACTGGACAGGTGCTATTGAAGGAAATATTCCACAGAAAAATGATATCCTGGACATCATGGTGCATGTTAGAAGGTCGGGCAGTTCGAATTTTCATACAGTTGCTGATTCCCTTTTTTTTATTGGGGGCATAGCAATAGACGCAACTTCAGGAAGTCGTTATTTTGATTTTGAGTTATACCAGACTGATATTTATTATGATCGGGCTACTCAAAAATTCACCGGCTTTGGTCCGGATGCCGGTCACACAAGCTGGCAATTTGATGCTACAACCGGAGCTGTAACTGTTCCAGGTGATGTGATTTTTTCGGCTGAATTTGGCGGAAGCGGCTTGCAGGACCTTGTTGCGAGAATTTGGGTACATAGAGATGCACTTTTGATAAATAGTCCAAATTTTGACTGGGACGGAAGCTTTGATGGAGATAATAATGGTGCTACCTATGGATACGCCGGCATAAGACCCAAGAATGGTAAAAATTTTTATCTCGGACTCCAGAACACTACGGCTACCTGGGGTGGCCCTTATAAGGTAATCCGACGGGATGATAGTATGCAGGATACTTATGATGCGAACCAGTTTCTGGAGTTCTCTGTAAATATGGGTACACTTGGTTTGGACCCTATCAATCTGTTGGGTGGTGGTAGTCAGTGCGACATGCCATTCCGCCGTATTCTTGTGAAAACCAGATCTTCTGCATCGTTTACCGCTGAATTAAAAGACTTTGTAGGCCCCTTTGATTTCTTCAATTTTGATGCAACAGATGCTTTTGCAGATATTCCTATGATATGTGGGGATGAAACCGTAAGCACGTTATCCGTCATCAATCCCCTTCCTTCATCTATTTATACCTGGAGCACTCCCGATGGAAACATCATTAGCGACACTAATGGTTATAGCATAACTGTTGATACTCCAGGTACTTATATTGTTCGTCAGCAATTATTAAATGGATGTAATATTTATTCTCAGGATACAGTATTGGTCATGGAAACCCCCAATTGTGGTATTCTTCCGGTCAATCGAATACAGCTTTCAGGAAAGATGTCGGGAGAGATTGCGCAACTGAACCTGGATATTTCATCCAATGAACAAGTTGAGCAGTTGATAGTAGAGCAGTCTGTTGATGGCAAATCTTATTCAGAAGTTAAATCGTTGTTCGCCAGTAATTTAACTGGATATGCTAATTATAAAATAGATGATGATATCCGCGCCGTTATATCCAATCAGGTGTTTTACAGGGTTAAAATACTGCGTAAGGATGGAACGATCCGTTACTCGAATAGTATCAGACTAAATCTGCCTGATCGAGTTGCCCAGTTTCAATTATTTCCTAATCCGGTTCGTAGTTCTACGAGCTTATCCGTAGTAGTTTCTAAAAATCAATTGGGTACAATTAAAATTTTTAATGCAGTTGGTGCGTTAATGCAACAGAAACCTGTTCAATTGGTTGCTGGATTGAATACGATCATGCTCGATGGTTTTGGAAACTGGAGCAATGGTATATATCCGATCCAGCTAATTGCTGACGAACAGGTAATGACACAGAAGTTGATTCTGAGTCGAAAAAAATAAGGACCTCAAGAAATCCAAACTATGTTTTGCACCAAACAATTAAAACCATTGGTGGCGGCATGCGGACTACTGCTTTGTACTTCCCAACTGGCCCAAAGCCAGGATCTTTCCACTGCTATTGTGAATATAGGTGGTGGTCAGTTCAGCAATGACAAACTGGTCATTGAATGGAGTGTGGGAGAATTGGTTCGGGTTGATACCAGGCAGTCAGAAAACAAGGCGCTCATTTTAACGCAGGGACTACTTCAGCCTGATTTAGGTCGGCAGATCATCCTCGCTTCCGATCCAACATTTGCTCCGGGAGAAGTAAAGATTCTCCCCAACCCCGTAAAATCCCTTTTACATGTACAGTTATCTGGCAGACAGGCTGGGTATATTCGCTGTATGCTGTATGATGAAAAAGGAATCAGGTTAACCCAGGCCGGATTTCAATACTACGGCTATGGATATACGCAAACCATCAATATGACACGATTGGCAGCCGGTAATTATTTTTTATATGTCGAATTAGAGCCAGTTAGCGGCCCTCAAATAAAAAAAGGTTCCTACAAAATAGTCAAGATCAATTAACCTCTTAAACCGAAAAATCCAATTCCATGATAAAACAAGTTTTGCCATTTATGGTAGGCCTGTTTTTGTGCAGTTCCCTGATGGCACAGGTGCCAAAACAGATCAATTACCAGGGTATCGCAAGAAACACGTACGGTACCGCCTTGTCCAATCAAACCATTAATCTTCGTTTAACCATCCGGGAAGCTAATGCAACCGGAGCAGTTATTTACCAGGAAACCCGTTCTGTAACCACTAACCAGTTTGGTCTTTTTTCTACCGCAATTGGTGGTGAAGGCGCCAGCTCGGTTTCAGGTTCTTTAAACGGTATTAACTGGTCTACCGGTACTGCCAAGTTTCTCCAGGTTGAAATGGATCCTAAAGGAGGCAACCAGTTTATGGCAATGGGTACTAGTCCGTTGACCAGTGTGCCTTTTGCATTCAGAGCAGAATCTGCCAATCCTGTTGGTGCGGCCGGAGGGGATCTGAATGGAAGTTTTCCCAATCCAACAATAAAAGACGGTGCTGTATCCGGATCAAAAATTGCAACTGGTAGCATTAGTACGGATAAAGTAGCAGATGGTGCGATCACAGCAGCTAAACTGGCTCCGGGTGTTATTCCAAGCTCGCTTCCGGTGAGTGGAACAGCTGGTGGTGACCTTACAGGTACCTATCCAAATCCAACCATTGCTAACAATGCAGTTGGAACTTCTAAGATTGTGGATGGTGCAATAAGTACAACTAAATTGGCAGACAATGCTGTCAGCACTAATAAAATTGATGCCAATGCAATCACGAATGCGAAACTGGCAAACAATGCGGTAGCCACTGCTAATGTGCAGGATGGTGCGATTACGGCAGCCAAAATAGCTCCGGGTGTTATTCCTTCTTCAGTGCCAGTAAGTGGTACAGCAGGAGGGGATCTTACTGGTACTTACCCCAATCCAACCATTTCTAATAATGCGATCAACACAAATAAAATTGCTGCAAATGCAGTAACCAATGCAAAACTGGCAAACAATGCAGTTGCTACTTCCAATGTGCAGGATGGTGCAATTACGGCTGCCAAGCTTGCGCCTGGTGTGATACCCAGCTCACTTCCTGTAAGTGGAACAGCTGGTGGAGACTTGACTGGTACCTATCCGAACCCAACCATCGCCAACAATGCAGTGGGTGCAGCTAAAATTGCAGATGGTGCGGTTGGTAATACCAAACTGGCTGATGGTTCAGTTAGCACTGCTAAGATTACCGATGCGGCCGTGAACTCCAATAAACTGGCAGACAATGCTGTTAGTTCTAATAAAATTGCTGCGAATGCAGTGACCAATGCAAAACTGGCAAGCAACTCCGTAGCCACTACTAATGTGCAGGATGGTGCGATCACTGCAGCCAAGCTGGCGCCTGGTGTTATTCCAAGCTCGCTTCCAGTAAGTGGTACAGCGGGTGGTGATTTAACTGGTACCTATCCGAACCCAACCATTGCAAACAATGCAGTAAGTGCAACTAAAATTGCTGATGGTGCAGTGGGCAATACCAAACTCGCTTCTAATGCAGTAGCAACTACTAATGTACAGGATGGTGCTATTACAGCTGCCAAGCTGGCGCCTGGTGTTATTCCAAGCTCGCTTCCAGTAAGTGGTACAGCGGGTGGTGATTTAACTGGTACCTATCCAAATCCAACCATTGCAAACAATGCAGTAAGTGCAACTAAAATTGCTGATGGTGCGGTTGGCGCAGCTAAGCTTGCTGATGGTGCAGTGAGCAATACCAAACTGGCAGACAATGCTGTCAGCTCCAATAAAATTGCTGCAAGTGCAGTGACCAATGCAAAAATGGCAACCAACTCTATCGCCACTGCCAATGTGCAGGATGGTGCGATCACTGCAGCTAAGCTGGCGCCTGGTGTAATTCCTTCCTCTTTACCAGTTAGCGGCACTGCGGGTGGTGATTTAACTGGTACCTATCCGAACCCAACCATCGCCAACAATGCAATAGGTGCAACTAAAATTGCGGATGGTGCAGTAGGAGCAGCCAAAATCGCCGATGGTGCGGTAGGAAATGCAAAACTGTCCACCAATGCTGTAGCAACTACTAATGTGCAGGATGGTGCGATTACGGCTGCTAAGATTGCACCGGGTGTGATTCCTACCTCCTTGCCGGTAAGTGGCACAGCAGGTGGTGACCTAACAGGTACCTATCCCAACCCTACTATAGCAAACAATGCAGTGGGTGCTACTAAAATCGCGGATGGTGCTGTAGGTACTACCAAACTGGCAGACAATGCTGTCAACTCCAATAAAATTGCTGCAAGTGCAGTGACCAATGCAAAAATGGCAACTAACTCCATCGCAACTGCTAACGTGCAGGATGGTGCTATTACGGCTGCCAAGATTGCTCCCGGTGTGATTCCTACATCTCTGCCAGTTAGTGGCACTGCGGGTGGCGATCTAACGGGAACTTATCCGAACCCAACCATTGCAAACAATGCAGTAGGTGCTACTAAAATTGCAGATGGTGCGGTAAGTTCTGCAAAGATTGCTGATGGCGCAGTGGGCAATACCAAACTGGCTGATGGTGCTGTAAGTACAGCAAAGATTTTGGATGCGGCTGTTAACTCTAATAAACTGGCTGACAATGCTGTTAGCTCCAATAAAATTGCTGCAAGTGCAGTGACTAATGCAAAACTGGCAACTAATTCGGTAGCCACTGCCAATGTGCAGGATGGTGCAATTACGGCTGCTAAAATAGCGCCGGGTGTTATTCCAACCTCCTTGCCGGTAAGCGGCACTGCAGGCGGTGATCTATCCGGTACCTATCCCAACCCAACCGTAGGCAGGATCAATGGAGTAGCTGTATCAACCACTGCACCAACAGTTGGACAGGTGCTTAAATATAATGGAACCCAATGGGCTCCGGGAACTGATAATGCGGGTGGTGGTGGATTGACATTCCCTTTCACCAATACCACGAATGTTGCAGGAGAAATGTTTGGTTTGACTAATTCAGGTAATGGTACTGCTATTGCTGGAAGCAATAATTCAGCAGGCCCTGCAGCTATTGGTATAGCTGGTAGTATAACCAATGCAGCTCCCAGTTTTCTTGCCACAGGTCTGTTTGGAGAAGTGTCAAGTGCAACAACCAATAATGGATTTGCAATATTTGGCAGGCATCGTGGCGGTGGTACAGCCATTTATGGAGAATCGGTAGGGGGTGTAGGTGTATTCGGACAATCCACCTCAACTTATGGTGTCGTTGCGAGAAGTAATTCAGAACCTGCAATTTTTGCTACCAGTCAGGGAAATAATGCAGCGAGATTTGAGAATACAGAAATGAGCAATATGGGAGAAGTGTTGAATGTATACAACATGTATGGTGATGGAATTAGTGTTATTACCGAACAAGGAGCTGGATTGAAGATCCTTCATTTAAATAGTACGGCTCCTTCTATTGAAGTTCAGAATCTTACGAATGGAGTGGGTGTTTATTCGGCAACCAGTTCAGACTTCGCGGCTGCAATTGATGCAAGGAATACAGAAACCTTTGCAGCGATTTTAGGATATGCTCCTCAAGGTATTGGGATACAAACAGAAACCAATATGGAAGGGTTTACCGGAGGAATTGGTATCAAGTCTGTAATTGGACAGGCTGGTTCTGCCAGCCATGCTATTTTTGAAACAAATGGCGCCAACGTAGCACGTATTGATGAAAACGGCCGTGGTTTCTTTAATGGCGGTACCACTAATTCTGGCGCAGATGTTGCTGAATTATTCGCTGTTGTAGGCAATAGAAATGCGTATGAGCCAGGTGATGTACTGGAAATTTCAACTACGGATGACCGTAAGATGGTAAAATCAAGTGGTGCGTATTCTACTCTGGTTGCAGGCGTTTATGCAACTAAACCAGGTTTGTTACTGACAGAAGAAAATGCAACAGAAGGAGACCTTAGCTTCGGCGTTCCGATGGGGGTTATTGGTGTATTGCCAACCAAAGTTTGTATGGAAGGCGGTGCCATTAAAAGAGGCGACCTCATTGTTACCTCCAGCATTCCAGGAGTTGCCATGAAAGCAGATCCAGAAAAGGTAAAAGTTGGGCAGGTGCTTGGTAAAGCGCTGCAGGATTATTCTGGTAGCGGAATTGGTAAAATAAATGTATTAGTAAGCGTAAAATAATAACGTATGAAAAATATTCTGATACTGAGTCTTTCAATCCTTTGCATAAGCATTAGTTTGGAGAGTTCAGCACAACAAAAAAGACGATTGAGCCGGACTGAACTACAAGCCAAACAGGCCAACCTTCCTCATAAAAAGCCAATGCTGACCAAAGCTGAAGCAGATGCAATTTTAGCAAAACGCAGAATGGAAGCCCGGGAGAATAAGACCAAAATGGATCGAATGAAAGCGGAACTCCAGCAACGGGAAAGATCCGTTGGAAATCGTGAATAAATTCACCTGCAATAAAAAAGCGCCTGATCATTCAGGCGCTTTTTTATTTTAGTAACGTGAAGAAACCTATGCTCCAAGCTTCTTGCGAAGATTTTCATCAATCGCATCCAGGAATTCCTGTGTGTACAGGAAGTGTTCACCATGTTTAACTTTATTACCATGGATACAAACAGCCAGGTCTTTGGTCATTTTACCACTTTCAACCGTTTCAATACAAACAGCTTCCAATTTGTTGGCAAAATCAATCAATTCCTGGTTATTATCCAGTTTTCCACGGAATGCAAGTCCTCTGGTCCAGGCAAAAATCGAAGCAATTGGATTCGTTGAAGTTGGTTTGCCAGCCTGGTGGTCGCGGTAGTGACGAGTTACGGTGCCATGTGCAGCTTCTGACTCAAGGGTTTTGCCATCCGGTGTAATCAATACAGATGTCATGAGTCCGAGTGAACCAAATCCCTGTGCAACCGTATCACTTTGTACATCTCCATCGTAATTTTTACAAGCCCAAACAAAATTACCATTCCACTTCAGCGCACTTGCCACCATATCGTCAATCAGACGGTGTTCATACACAATACCAGCCGCATCAAAAGCTGTTTTAAATTCATTCTGATAGATTTCTTCAAAAATATCCTTAAAGCGACCATCGTATTTTTTCAGAATGGTATTCTTGGTGGATAGGTACAAGGGCCATTTTTTGCTGAGTGCCATATTGAAACAGCTGCGTGCAAATCCTTTGATACTTTCATCCGTATTGTACATGGACATAGCCACACCATCTCCTTTGAAGTTGAAAACCTCAAAAGTCTGTGGTTCTCCACCATCTTCCGGAGTAAAGGTCATGGTGAGTTTACCTTTTCCTTTAATCACGGTATCCGTAGCGCGATATTGATCGCCAAATGCGTGTCTTCCTACAATAATCGGGGCAGTCCAGTTGGTAACCAGCCTGGGGATATTATTAATTACAATAGGCTCACGAAAAACCGTACCATCGAGAATGTTGCGGATGGTACCATTGGGGCTCTTCCACATCTGCTTCAGATTAAACTCCTTCACCCGGGCCTCATCCGGTGTAATGGTTGCACATTTAATACCTACACCGTATTCTTTGATTGCATTTGCCGCATCGATGGTTACCTGGTCATTGGTTGCATCCCTGTGTTCAACGCCAAGGTCATAATATTTAATATCCAGTTCCAGGTAGGGCAGGATTAGCTTGTCCTTAATAAATTGCCAGATGATCCTGGTCATTTCATCGCCATCCAGTTCTACCACCGGGTTGGCTACTTTAATTTTTTGAGTCATGGTTGCCTGATTTATGTATGCAAGGTTGCAAACCTACTGCAAATGCGTAAAAATTCAAATGATAAAAATATCAAATGCCGGATTCCAGTAATTTTGTGATGTTATGAAGCTGATGGGGACGAATGTTTTTGCCTATATAAACCGGTTTGTGGAGTTGACTGATGCCGAGCGAAAAGTACTTCGTCAACAGATACAAATCATGACCTGTGTGCCGAAGCAGGTGCTGACCAATATCGGAGAACTGGAGCAACATACCTATTTTATTGAAAAAGGACTGGTGCGAAAGTATTTCTACCGTGGCCAGGAGGAAATTACAGTTCAGATTTCAAAGGAAGGTCAGCTTATCAGTTCATCCGTTTCCTTTCTTTCCGGTGTCCCTTCCGATTTTGTGATTGAAACCATGGAGCCCTGTACCCTTGCATTTATTACCAAATCCGGAATGGAAACCTTGTATGAATACAGTGTCAATTTTGAAAAAATGGGACGCCTCATTATCCTTGATTGGATGTTGTTTAAAGAAAAAACAGATACTTTTAGGATGATTAGCAGTCCAAAAGAACGATTTTCCCGGTTTATGAGTGAAAATCCGGATCTTCTTTCACGAGTACCACAAAAATACCTGGCATCCCTGTTAGACGTAAAACCGGAAACGTTCAGCCGGTATAAAAAACAGTACATCCAAAAAGGAGAGGAGTAGTTGTATGAAGTCTTCATCCTTACAACCCTACCAACCGGCAATCCAGGAACTCTTTGCCTACATGAATGCCTATTGTGGCATTACAAAAGAAGAGTTTAAAATCATGACCAGTTATTTTATTGTACGTAACCTGGATAAAAAAAGCCTGCTCATTCAGCCTGGAGAAGTGGATCATTATTTCAACTTTATCGTAAAGGGAGTGGTACGGAAATTCATGAGGGCAGGAAAGAAAGAATTCACCCTGCAATTATCAACAGAAGGACATTTCATTCATGCTGAGCTTTCCTTTCATACGGGCAAACCTGCAGATTGTTATATTGAAGCCATTGAAGCTAGTACTTTTCTTTCCATTCACAGAGAAGATCTTGAAAAGCTTTATACTGAAATTCCAGTGCTGAACAAGCTGGCCAGACTAATGGTATCGGAAATGTATATACGAAAAGAACTACGGGATCTGTCTCATTTTCGTCTTACAGCCAGGGAACGATTTTTACAATATATCCACAAGCACCCCGACATGATGCAGCGGGTGTCACAAAAATACATTGCCTCTTATCTGAATATCAAACCTGAAACCTTCAGCAGGCTGAAACACCTGGTCCGCCAGCGGAAGTGATCAGTCTGTTTCATCCTTAGCCCAGGCAACATATAAATGAGCCGCAAGTTGTTCGCTGATCGTAACCGGAGGCCCTCCCTGAACTGTTATCTGTAAGGAATGATCAAAACGAAACCGGTTCGTGATTTTCAAACGGGTTCCGATTTCTATCTGGTGATGCCTGAGTAAATCAAGCATATCGGCAGACTGGTTGGAGACACTTATAAGATCAGCAGAAACGCCTATCGGAAGGTCCAGTAAACAGCGTTTTTCTATTTTGGGAACTATACCTGCAGCATCTGGTATTGGATCACCATGGGGATCCGTCTTTGGTTTGCCAAGAAATTCATCCAGCCGGTCGATCAGTTTTTTACTGCTGATATGCTCCAACTCTTCGGCTATTTCATGCACTTCTTCCCATCCAAATCCCAGTTTTTCCACCAGAAAAAATTCCCACAGGCGGTGTTTTCGAATGATTTGCAATGCCAGTTTATTTCCCGAGTCAGTCAGTTTTACTCCCTTATATGGTTCGTAATGGATAAGTTCCTGCTCATTCAATTTTTTAAGCATATCTGTTACAGAAGCCGGTTTGGTGGCCAGTTGCCTCGCCAGTGCATTGGTGCTTACAACCGGATCTTCCTGTTCCAGGTGATAGATTGCTTTAATGTAATTTTCTTTACTGGTGGAGTACTTCAAAGGGATAAATTTTAGGCGAATCTAAAAAAAAATAAAGGACAAAAAATGGGAGCTATTTGAAATAAACTATTTTAGCGACTCAAGGAAAACCTGACCAATGCATTGGAAAAACCGTCTGCTTATTGTTTGTTTACTGCTTGGGATGGCTGCCTGTACCTCCAAAAAAAAGCAATTATTGGATACCGAAGAGGTGGTCGTTTCCGAATTCATTGATTTTTTCCCGGAGATCAAACTTCCTTTTCATTTGTCTGATACCATGTTGGTGAAAAAGTCGCCTGATTCTCTCCGGATCGGCAATAAAATCTTTTCCCAATTTGTGCCGGACTCTGTTTTGCAGCCCGTTTATGGCAAAAAAACCAAACCACAGTTGTATCCAATCGGAAAAATTGAAGTAAAAGATGCTGAAACCTATATCCTGGTGAAAGCTGTTTTGGGCACCAAAAGGGCGGCATATGCGCTTGTTTTTGAGCAGGATTCTTTCAAGTCAGCATTACCACTGGTGGTCAGTACTACCACTCCAACAAGAACTGAGCAGAAAGTAGCCAATATTGATAGTCGCCATACCATAACCACCGTTCGGCAGCGTACCGCACCTGATGGCCAGGTCCTGTACCAAAAAGATGTTTTTATCTACAATCCGGAAGGAATTTTCATGTTGATTCTTACTGAATCCAATGACCAGGCAAACAAAAAAGGAAAATTGATCAATCCGATTGATACCCTGCCAACTACTCATAAACATACGGGTGATTATTTGGGTGAAACCCGTAATCTGGTTTCCTTCCGCGACAGTCATAGAAAGGGATACCTTAGTTTCTTTATTCATTTTGAAAAAGATAAAGGAACATGTGTGGGAGAGTTAAAGGGGGATGCACAAATTACGGGGGCAAATTCCGCCCGGTATACGGAAAACAACGGTCCCTGCGTTATTGATTTTACGTTCTCGGGTAATACGGTTACTATGAAAGAACTGGAAGGCTGTGGTTCCTACAGGGATATCAAATGTTTTTTTGAAGGAAGATATACCCGTAAGAAAAAAGCTACCCCTCCTGCTTCCCGTAAAAAGAAGTAAATAACCTTAATTCCAGTGAATACTTTAAATTGCGTACTTAATACACATTCGACAAATCATTGATGCCATATGAGTTTTAGAAATTTCAGTGTTCCCTACCAGGGAGATGATCGTTATTCAAAGAAAGTGGCCTATTTCTCCATGGAATTTGCAGTTCATCAGCCGTTAAAAATTTACAGTGGTGGACTTGGTTTCCTTTCGGGCTCACATTTGCGGAGTGCATATGAGTTAAGGCAAAACCTGATCGGAATCGGAATTCTTTGGAAGTTCGGCTATTATGATCAGGCCCGTAACCAGGACCAGACCCTCCAGGTTACCTGGATGGAAAAACAATACAGTTTTTTGCAGGATACCCAGATAAAATTTCAGATCTCCATTCACGATCACCCGGTTTGGGTGAAAGTATGGTACCTGCCCCCAGATACTTACCAGACTGCCCCTTTATTCCTGTTGAGCACCGACCTTCCTGAAAACGATTATGTTTCACAAACCATTACGCATCGTTTGTACGATGCCAATGTGGCAACCAAAGTGGCACAGTTTATTCTTTTAGGAGTTGGTGGTGCAAAACTGCTGGATGAAATCGGATTCAGTCCGGAAGTTTACCACCTCAATGAAGCACATGGTATCAGCGCTGCCTTTTACCTGTACCGTCGTTTTGGGAACAACCTGGAAGAAGTGCGTAAAAGGTTGGTCTTCACTACGCATACCCCTGAAGAGGCCGGCAATGAAAAGCATGATATCTATCTCTGTCATAAAATGAGTTATTTCTGCGGATTATCACTGGATGAAGTCAGACATCTGACAGGCATCCAGGACGATCAGTTCAATCACTCCCTGGTGGCATTGAGATTCGCACGTAAAGCAAACGGTGTATCGCAATTGCATGGTCATGTATCCAGGGCGATGTGGGAAAAACATTCGGGAACCTGCCCAATCATTTCCATCACCAATGCGCAGAACTGGAGGTATTGGGCGGATAAGCAATTGTATCGTTTTATGGAAGAAGGGAATGATCATATGTGGGACGACCGGAAACGTTACCTGAAACATCGTGCATTTGAGATTGTGGCTGATCAGACCGGTAAGCAATTCAATCCGGATGTATTCACCATTGTTTGGGCACGTCGTTTTGCAGGATACAAACGTGCGGACCTGATTACCCGGGATGCCGAACGTTTCACCCGCCTGCTTGAAAACTCAAAATATCCGGTACAGATTATCTGGGCAGGTAAGCCCTATCCGATGGATTATCCGGCGATCAATGATTTCAATCACCTGGTTCATCTAAGCCGGAAGCATAAAAACATGGCCGTTGTTGTGGGTTACGAACTGGCCCTATCCAAAAGAATGAAACAGGCAGCAGATTGCTGGCTTAATAATCCCCGTGTTCCAAGGGAAGCATCCGGAACCAGTGGAATGACTGCCGCTATGAACGGAGCCGCGAATTTCAGTACTGACGATGGCTGGATCCCGGAATTTGTAAATCATGGTAATAACGGATTCGTCATTCCAAAGGCAGACTATGCCAACATGAATACGCATGAACAGGATGAATACGACCTTCACATGTTATACAGGATATTGGAGGAGCAAATCCTTCCGTTGTACTATCAAAACCGGGATACCTGGAGGCAGGTAGTGAAGAATGGGATGCGGGATGTTCGCTACCAGTTTGAAAGCAACCGCATGGCACATGAATATTATGAGCTGATGTACAATGCCGGATATTAAGAAGCTTTTAGCAATATGAACGGGGGATTGGCATAATAATAGCAACGGATCGGGCGTTAAAGAAAAAAATCCGTACTATGAATCTGATCCTTCTGACAGCTTCGCTGTTGTTATCTGCTACCTTTTCAAAAAAGGACAATATTCCCCCCACTGCAAATGCCGGAGAGGATGTAGTGGTTTCCAGCTCTGAGTTTATTCAGCTTGATGGAACTTCTTCAAGAGAACCGGATGGTATTATTTCCAGGTATCATTGGGTACAAACCGCCGGTAATCCCGTTGAAATAGTGAATCCAGGTGCTGCTATTACAGCCCTCAACAATATTCAAAAAGGTTCCTACAGTTTCCGCCTCACCGTGATGGATGATAAAGGTGGAGTTTCGAGTGATGAGGTTAGGATGGAAGTGAAGTAGGTGAAAGGTGAAAGGTGAGAAGTGAAAAAAAGTGAAAGGTGAAAAATCAAAAGTGAAAATAGGAAAGCCCGCAATTCTGCGGGCTTTTTTTATAGAGTACTTCTTATTTCACTTTTATCTTTTCACCCTCTTTCACTTTTCACCTTTCACCTTTCACTTCACTATCTCAATCAACTCCACATCAAATATCAACGTTGATCCCGGGGCAATTTTTGCTCCGGCCTGCTGATCACCATAGGCCAGGTCAGCTGGAATAAACAGCTTCCACTTACTGCCAACAGGCATTAGCTGAAGGGCTTCAATCCAGCCGCGAATAACCCCGTTAACTGGAAAATCAATTGGCTGTCCACGATCCACAGAACTGTCGAATACAGTGCCATCAATCAGGGTTCCATGATAATGGCATTTAACCTTATCGGTAAGTCCGGGTTTAGGACCAGTGCCTTCCTGGATCACCTGGTACTGGAGCCCACTAGGCAATTCAATTACGCCAGGCTTGCTTTTGTTGGAAGCCAGGAATTCAGCACCTGCTTTTCTGGCAGCAGCTGCTTTCTCTTTCTTTAACTGTTGTAAATAATTGGTAATACTCATATTCATTTGTTCTTCCGTGAGTAATGTTTTCTGATTCTTTAATGCATCGTTCAAAGCTCTGGAAACCAGTTGGGTATTGATGTCTGAAATACCCTGGTCTTTATAAAAATTGGCCAGGCTCATGCCGATGGCATAACTCATACTGTCTTTCGCATTTTTCAATACCGGAGCAGCTGATGCAGCAGGTTTCTTCACAGCTGCCGAAGTCGCTGGTTTTTTTGCAGGCGACGGTGTGGCTGGTTTTTTTGTTGTTTGACCAATGGATACGGCTGTCCATAGGAGTAAAGCGGAGGATACAAGAATTTTATGCATAGTTTCTATTGAAACAACGAAAATACTATCCTTTTTAACATTAATTGTTGGTCGTATACACCTATTCTTTCTTCTTATACGTTTATTTTAGCAGTACTGAATCAAAAATACACCTATGCGAAAACTATTACTTTCTATCCTGGCTATTTCCCTAATTAACGCCGCACAGGCACAAACGAATGAAAATGGTGCTGGTGGGATACTGAAAAAGGCAGGCGGACTTCTAAATAAAAACAAATCCGGATCAGGTCTTTCCTCCGACGAAATTATTGCTGGTTTAAAGGAAGCACTGGCTGTTGGTACCCAAAACAGTGCAGAGAGATTGTCGGCAGCTGATGGCTTTTTTAAAGACGCTGCAGTAAAAGTACTGCTACCGGAGGAAGCCCGGCAGGTTGAACAAAAACTCAGGGCGCTGGGCATGGGGAAACTGGTAGACGATGCTATTTTGAGCATCAATCGTGCTGCAGAAGATGCCTCCAAATCAGCCGCTCCCATTTTCGTGAGTGCAGTTAAGCAAATGACTGTTCAGGATGGGCTCACTATTTTACGTGGTGCAGATACAGCCGCAACGGGTTATCTTAGAAAATCAACTTCCCCTGAATTAATCAGTGCCTTTCGTCCGGTTATTGAATCTTCACTGGAGAAAACCGGTGCTACTAAATATTGGTCTGCCGTGTTCGACGCCTATAATAAAGTCAGTCTGAAAAAAGTGAATCCGGATCTTTCCAGTTATGTAACCGGCAAAGCCATTGATGGAATCTTTTATTATGTAGCAGAGGAGGAGAAAAAAATCAGAACCAACCCGGCAGCAAGGGTAAATGATATTTTGAAAAAAGTATTTGGTAGTTAATTTCCCTACAAACTTTTTAAACGGTAATTGCTGAAAGGCGGCACAGAATAATTTTGTGCCGCCTTATGCTTTCCAGAACAATTTCATCCTATAAAATTGCGTACACAGGTCTCTCCAAAGAAACCTGGCTGCTATCCCTGATCATGCTGATCAATCGGAGTGGTACCATGGTGGTTCCATTCCTGACACTTTATCTTACCAGTCCGGGTATGGGTTATTCCATCGGTGATGCAGGTTTGGTTTTTGGTTGTTTTGGTGCGGGCGCTTTTGCAGGTGCGTTTGTCGGTGGCCGTCTTACTGATAAAATCGGATTTTATAAAGTGCAATTGGCAGCTTTAGGTGGGGGTGCCGTACTATTCTTTGTGCTTAGTTTTATTCAGTCCTTTTATCTAATATGCCTCTTTACCTTTCTACTGAGTTTTGTAAATGAAGCCTTTCGTCCGGCGAACTCTACTGCTATTGCTTTTTACAGTACGCCTGAGAACCGTACCCGTTCTTATTCTCTCAACCGGTTAGCAGTAAACCTGGGTTGGGCGGTGGGCAGTGCCATGGGTGGTATTATTGCTAAATTCAGTTACCAATGGTTGTTCTGGGTGGATGGAATTTCCAATTTCATTGCGGCTGTTCTGATGGTGGTATTTTTAAAGCAGGCAGCTGCCCGTCACACGGAGGAACGAAAAGAAGTGCAAAAAACTGAACGTCCTCCAGAAGGCCCATCCGTTTACAGAGATTATCCCTATTATGTTTTTATTATCCTTGTAACGCTTTTTGCAGCCTGTTTCTTTCAGCTATTCACCACCTTGTCTGTGTATTTCAAGCAGGTATTGCATTTCACCGAACCCCAGATTGGCATGCTCATGGCATTCAATGGCATGTTGATTGTACTGGTTGAAATGATCCTTATCTATCAATTGGAAGGTCGCCGGAATCAACTCACGTATATTGCTATTGGGGTTGGACTGGTAGGAGTTTTTTACCTGCTGATGGGATTTGGAACCATTGCCCTTCCAATGGCTTTTGCTTTGATCCTTGTTATTACCGCAGGGGAGATGTTGTCGATGCCCTTTATGAATAGTTTCTGGATCAACCGAAGCAGTGCACATAACCGGGGACAATACGCCGCTCTTTATACCATGGCCTGGTCGGCAGCTCAAACACTGGGACCACTGCTCTCTTCCCAACTAGCAGAAACGGCGGGATTCCGGTTTACCTGGTTTGTAAATGGGACCATTTGTTTAGTGGTGGCAGTTATCTTCCTGCAACTAAAACGCAGGGCTTATTTTTAAATCCTCAGGCTCCCGTCAATTCACTTAATTCCAGCCAGCGCATTTCTTTTTCTTCCAGTTCCTCACTGATCTTTCCAATTTTGAGGGAGATATCCTGCAGTTCCTGGAATTCAAGTTGCCCGGAAGCCAATTTTTCACTCAACTCCGCTTTTTCTTTCTCGAGTTTGGGAATGTCCTTCTCCAACTGTTCAAACTCACGCTTTTCATTAAACGATAATTTCTTTTTGGCAGGTTGCGTTGCTGCTGTTTCTTGTAAAGCTTGTTTCGATACAGTTTCAACTGTTTCCGTAATGCTTTTCTGTTCCTGTTCTTTTTGCCAGATCCGGTAAATAGTATAGTTGCCCGGGAAATCGCGAATCTGTCCGTTACCTTCAAACACGAAGAGGTGGTCCACCAACCGATCCATAAAATACCGGTCGTGTGATACGATGAGCAAACATCCCTGAAACTCTGATAAGAAATTCTCCAATACAGCCAGAGTGGGCAAATCCAGGTCGTTGGTAGGTTCATCCAATATCAGAAAGTTTGGATTACGAAAGAGGATTGTTAATAATAACAATCGCTTCTTTTCTCCACCACTCAGGGCACTAATGTAACTGTATTGCTGATCCGGCGTAAACAGGAACAATTGCAGGAACTGAGCTGCGCTCAGACTCCCACCATTCGCCAGGGGAAAATTCTCTGCAAAGGTTTTGACATACTCAATCACGCGCATGTCTTCCTTATAGGTTAATCCCTGTTGAGAAAAATAACCGAATACGATGGTTTCACCAATATTTACCTTACCGCTATCAGCTTCCTCAACACCTTGCAGGATATTCAGAAAGGTCGTTTTACCCACACCGTTAGGTCCTACAATTCCGATCCGGTCTCCTTTTTTGAAAGTATAATCAAACCCTTTCAGGATCTCCTGATCACCGTATTTCTTGTACAGTTTTTTTAGTTCAATTACTTTTCCACCCAGCCGGTTCATTTTCATTTGCAATTGCAATGCCTGCTCTTCCAATTTTTGTTTGGCTTTGGCTTCCACATCCGCAAATGCATCAATCCGGCTTTTTGATTTGGTGGTCCGGGCTTTGGGTTGCTTCCGCATCCATTCTAATTCTTTCCGATAAACATTCCTGGCTTTATCTACGCTTGCAGCCTGCTGCTCTATACGGGCGGCTTTGCGTTCCATATAGGTTTCGTAATCGCCCTTATAAGTATATAACTCCGAGCCATCCAGTTCCCAGATTTCCTCACATACAGCATCCAGGAAATAACGATCGTGCGTCACCAGTAACAGGGTTACTTTTTCCTGGTTAAGAAAATGTTCCAGCCATTCCACGGTTTGAATATCGAGGTGGTTGGTAGGCTCATCCATGATCAACAAAGTGTGTTTATGATCAAACCCAATATCAATAAGGGTTCTTGCGAGAGCAACTCTTTTCCGCTGTCCGCCTGATAAAGTGCCCACAACCTGGTTCAACTGATGAATATTCAGTTTACCAAGAATCTGCTTCACTTTGGCTTCGAAATCCCAGCCCCCGGTTTCATCCATTTTTTCGATAGCAGCATTTAGTAAATCAGCATTCTCCAATTCGCTGGCAGCTTCATAAGCTTTGATCGCATTGAGTGTTGGATGTTCATGATGGAATATATTATCCAGAATAGAATCCTTTTCTCTAAACTCCGGTTCCTGGTCAAATAATGCTACTGTCACATCCTTGTGAATCCAGCAGGTACCGCTATCCGGAGTTTCCCTTCCAGCCAATATTTTAAGTAAGGTTGATTTTCCGGAGCCATTGCGGGCGATCAGTGCGATCTTATCACCCTCTTCTATGTGAAAGGAAATATTTTCAAACAAGGGTTTGATGCCATAACTTTTCCCCAATCCTTCTGCTGAAACATAATGCATTTTGCAAAGATAAGCAGGGGAGAACCAACTAATTCCTGCAAATTTGTAGTTCTTCTATGCATTTGATTGCCCGATTTCATACCTGGATTTTATGTTGCGCACTGCTTGCTTCCTGCCCTGCTGTACTGGCACAACAACATTCACAACTGGTTTCTATTGCGGAGCGTGCGGATTCCAGTTATATTCAAACCTACGACAGCCTCATAACGAGTCGTTTCTTTTTTTCCCGCAAATACACTTCCATATTAGTAGGAGGGCCGGGTAATCTGGCCAATCTAAAATATCGACCCAATTCCACCCTGAATATGGGTGTTGGTGCTACCTATCGTTGGTTTACCCTCAACCTGGCCTATGGGTTCCCCTTTTTAAATCCGGAAAGGGGTAGGGGTAAAACGAGGTACCTGGATTTGCAAAGTCATATTTATACCCGCAACTGGACCATCGATTTTTTCGGACAGTTTTATAAAGGTTATTACCTGAATCCAAAGGGACTAGGACATGCTGATCCGCAATCCTATTATTTACGTCCTGATCTTGGGATTTCCTTATTCGGCCTGGCTGTTTATAACCTGCGCAATGGTGAAAAATTCTCCTATCGCGCCGCCTTCCTGCAGAGTGAATGGCAAAAAAAATCAGCCGGCACTTTTTTATTTGGTGGCGAAATCTATGCAGGATCTGTTTCCGGTGATTCAGCCATCGTACCAACTGCACTTGCTGCTGATTATCCTCAACGCGATATCTGGCGGGTCCGGTTCCTCGAGTTTGGTCCGGGTGCAGGGTATGCGTACACGCTGGTGGTCAAAAAACATTTTTTTCTAACAGGTGCGGCAACGCTTAATATGGATCTTGGCTTATCCAGGGAATTTAAAAATGACAGGAGCAGTGATAAACTGACCATTAGCCCCAATTTTATTTATCGCGCAGTAGCAGGATATAACAGCAACGACTGGAACCTGAACTTTTCAATAGTCGGAAATACGATCCTGGTGCGGGGGGCGAGTTCCAAAAATGATTATCGCTTTAATACAGGTAATTATCGTTTCACCCTGGCAAGGCGCATAATGCCTTATGGAAGATTTAAACGCCAGTTGAAATTTTTTGATCCAAAAGAATGAGAACATGAACCGCATAAAAAGAATAGCTGCTGTTTTATTAGTTATTACCCTTTCCTACCTGGTCTATTATTGCTGGAATGCCTTTCCGATCTTAACAGGCTATAGTGCAAAAATGGCCTGCTCCTGTATGTACCTGGGAGACCGGACCTTGAAATCGGTGGAGGAACAGGAGCTGGGTAATTTTCCGCTGAAACTGGCTTCTGTTGAAGTGTTGCCCGATAGTTCTGTAGTTGCTACGGTTGCCGGTATGGCAAAACAAATTGCTGTTTACAGACCCGGACTTGGCTGTACACTGGTGAATGAAATCACCAAGGAAGCATTGAAAAAGCAGGTATGGCAATTACCAAGCGTACCCAGGTTGGATCCCGATACCATCGACTGGCCCATGGGAGATCGGATTCCTGTTCGCAATCTAGATTCAGCAATGCCAAATCAAAGGAAACTACTCCTGCAGCAAGCTGTTCAGGCCGCATTTGTGAATCTGCGGGAAGAACAGCCAGTGAGAACAAGGGCAGTTGTGGTGGTTCATAAAGGAGAACTGGTGGCAGAACAGTACGCACCCGGATTCGACCGGCATCACCGGCAGCTGAGCTGGTCGATGGCCAAATCCATTACCGGTACCTTAATTGGCATGCTGGTAAAAGAAGGAAAACTTTCCCTGAATCAACCGGCCCCTGTAGCTTCCTGGAAAACTGCTACGGATGGTAGAGCTGAAATCACGCTTCGTCATCTGCTGCAGCAAACAAGCGGACTAGATTTCGAAGAGAATTACAGTAAGGCAACCGATGCTACCAATATGCTGTTTCGCAAAGCGGATATGGCTTCCTATACTGCATCACATGCGTTGAAAGTTGAGCCCGGCTCCAACTTTTATTATAGCAGTGGAAACAGTAATATCCTTTCAGGAATTCTCCGCAATGCATTAGGTGATTCCCTCTATCATCGATATCCCTATGAAAAGCTGTTTTATAAATTGGGCATGTACAGTGCTGTGATGGAAACAGATGCATCGGGGAATTTTGTAGGCTCTTCGTATGTATTTGCCTCTCCGCGCGACTGGGCAAGGCTCGGCTTGTTGTACCTGCAAAATGGAAACTGGAACAATGAACAGTTGCTACCGGAAAATTGGGTTCAACTGGCTACTCAGCCAGTACCCGTTGCTCCTCAGGGGGAATACGGTTTTCAGATCTGGTTGAATGCCGGCAATCCTATAGGCTCTTCTAACCGGAAATATCCAAACCTGCCTGCAGATCTGTATTATTTCAGCGGATATGAAGGACAACAGGTATTGATGATCCCCTCCAAAGAACTGGTAATTGTTCGGCTTGGTCAAACAGCCAACAGTCAGTGGTTTGATACAGAAACTTTTGTAAATAGAATTCTTACAGCGCTTCAATAACTCATTTGCCAACAGGAACAAATTTCAGGCAAACCGGGCTTCCTGCTTTGATTTCAACAGGTAGTACCTGAAGCAAACCGGTCTCCTGGTTCCGCTGAAATACGGTAACCGAATCTGAATCCTGATTGGCAACCAGCAAGAGTTGCCCGGTTGGGTCGATGGCAAAATTCCTTGGCTTTTTACCTGGTAAATCCTGGAAACCCAGCAGTTTCAGCATCCCGGTTTTCGCATCAATAGAATAGATGACCAGGTTATTGGCCTCATAGCGGTTCGAGGCATAGAGAAATTTCCCATCTGGAGAAATATGGATATCTGCACTGCCCCTGGAGCCCTGGTAATTTTCAGGATGCGCATCGATGTGCTGAAATTTTTCCATGGTGCCACTGCTGTATTTCCATCCACTGATAGTTCCTCCCATCTCTTCAATCACATACACCCATTTTCCATTGGGATGAAAGTCCAAATGCCTTGGACCACTGCCATCGGTGATTTTTGCAAAGCCTTGCTGGGTGCCGCCAATGGGGAGATTTTTTTTCTCGTTGAAAGAATAAATCATCACCTTATCAGTACCCAGATCCGGAACCAGCAGGTATTTATTATCCGGGGTAAAAACAGTGGAGTGCACATGTGGTTTTTCCTGCCGCTTGGGATTGATTCCCTTGCCCTCATGATGTACCAGCTGGTACTGATCTGTCAGTTTTCCGTCCTTATCAATTGCATAGGCGATAAGGTTACCACCACTATAATTTCCTACGGTAATCCATTTTCTGTTTTCAGAAATGGAGATGTAACAGGGGGCTTCACCGCGACTCTCTTTCTGATTCAGCAATTGTGCTTTTCCGGTTTGCGGATCCAGTTGGAATGCATAGATCATGCCTTTGTGATCACTGGCCATTTCGGAAACAGCATACAGAAAACGTCCATCCTTTGATACCGCCAGGTAAGAGGGGTTCTCTATGTCTTTAACAATATCAACCAGGGTTGTTTGTCCGGATGGAACAGAAATTTTGAATATATGAATACCATCTTTACTGCCTTTGGTATAAGTGCCGGTATATAGATAGTAGTCCTGTGCGCTTGCCATAGAAGATAGGAATAAGGTGATGAATGCTAAGAATACCTGTTTTTTCATAGTGGTAATTTAGGCAATAATATAAATGAGGAGGCAAATTACTGTTACAATCAATAAGATGATCCAGGGTTGAAACCGGTTCCAGTTAAATTCCCGTTGTTTATTTTTTTCCGCAGTCCGTATCTCCTGTAACAACTGGTTATTGGTTCCGGCGATTCGTACCAGGTCCGGCACCAGTTTTTTCCAATAGGGGAAAGCAAGTGGGTGCATAGAAAACAAGATGGCGTCCACCAGGTCTCTGATCAATACCGGTTTACCGCAATCCACTAAAATAGACAGATGTCGTTCATTGAGTAATTGTGATAACTGTGTCGCCAGTGCCTCCTGGTTCATTCTGAATACGTCCAACTGGCGCACATAATTTTTAATTTTTACTGCTTCCTGGTAAATTAATTCTGCACTGGGAGGAACAGGGGAAGCAAAACGCGAGGTCTGACCGGAATTATGCCATCTTAACTGGTGGTATTCACTTCTTTTAACCGGGTTAGACAACACATCATAGGCTTCCTGGATCTCCCTGAAATGTTGAACAGCAAAAGGATTCCCCGTATTTTTGTCCGGGTGATACCTCATTGCCAGTCGCCGATAGGCTTTTTTAATCTCATCTTCCCTGGCAGTATAGGGTATTTCCAACACCTGGTAATAATCTTTAACCGGCATGCGAACGAAGATAAAGGTTTCCCCTTTTTTATCCACCGGGATAAGAATAACAGGCCCGAATCGTTATTGTTAGGATCCATAAGAATGAAAAACCAAGAACATGAAGAACTGGTGGATATCAGTAAGTATTTGTATGGCTGCAGCGGGATTATCAGCCTGCAATAATGTACAAAGTACAACGGATACAAAAGTGCAGGATAAGCCTTCGGCGAAGGCTGTTGCAGTAGCACCGGCTCCTTTGCCAGCTCCCAAGCTGGATAGCAGTGCGACATCTGTTTTTAATAGAAAACAAATTCCCATATTATGCTATCACCAGATCAGGCCGTATAAACCGGATGATAGTCCCACTGCAAAACCCTATATCGTTCCCCCGGATGTGTTTAAAGACCAGATGAAGGCCCTGCATGATAGTGGCTATCAAACCATTCTTCCTGACCAGTTGAGAAACTATCTGTTATCAGGTGAAGAACTTCCAGAAAAATCAGTACTGATCAGTTTTGATGATGGCTGTGATGAACAATTTGATGTTACCAAAGAGGTATTGGATCCTTATAAGATGAAGGCAGCTTATTTCATTATGACGGTTGCGATCAACCGTCCCAATTACATGAAAGCGGAACAGATAAAAGCCTTATCAGACGAAGGGCATAGCATTGGGCTTCATACCTGGGATCATAACAATGTAAAAAAATACCAGGGCGAGGATTGGGTTAAGCAGATTGAAAAACCCAAAACTGCCCTGGAGAAAATTATTGGAAAACCGGTGGAGCATTTTGCCTATCCCTTTGGCTTGTGGAACCCTGAAGCCATACCTCAGCTTAAAACCAGGGGTATGAAATCGGCTTTTATTCTTTCCACTACGCGGGATCAAAATGATCCCATGTATACCATCCGGCGTATCATAGTGCCGGGTACCTGGACAGGTACCCAGCTTCTGACAAGAATGCAATCAAGTTTTTAATCAGGCTGTTTCTTCCGCATAGGAGCTAACCGGTTCGCAGGTGCAAATCAGGTTACGATCTCCATGGGTATTGTTTACCCGGCTTACAGAAGGCCAGAATTTATTTTCTTTTACATAAGGCAACGGATAAGCTGCCTGCTGACGGCTGTAGGGAAGATTCCATTCATCCGCTGTAATTATATGCTGGGTATGCGGAGCATGTTTCAGCACATTGCTGGTACGGTCTGCTTTTCCTTCTTCAATCGCTGCAATTTCTTCGCGAATGGAAAGCAGGGCATCACAGAAACGATCCAGTTCTGCTTTGTCTTCACTTTCTGTTGGTTCAATCATGATCGTACCGGGAACAGGGAAACTCATGGTAGGCGCATGGAATCCATAATCCATCAGGCGCTTGGCAACATCTTCCGCTTCAATTCCGGCAGATGTTTTAAAGGGTCTCAGGTCTACAATGAATTCATGTGCGCAGGTTCCATTTTCACCGGTATACAGAATCGGATAAGCCTGCTCGAGTCTCGCCTTCATGTAATTGGCATTTAGGATAGCATACTCAGTAGCAAGTTTCAATCCGTGAGCACCTAACATTCTGCAGTAAGCGTAGCTGATGAGCAGAATAGAAGCAGATCCGTAGGGAGCTGCAGAAACAGCGCCATTGTTATTTGAACTGGTGGTATCCGTTGACCAATGTCCGGGCAGGTAATTTGCCAGGTGTGCCTTCACGCAAATGGGACCCATTCCAGGGCCACCGCCACCATGCGGAATCGCAAAAGTTTTGTGCAGGTTCAGGTGGCAAACATCCGCCCCAATCAAGCCGGGAGAAGTAAGTCCCACCTGTGCATTCATATTAGCGCCATCCATATATACCTGTCCGCCATATGCGTGTACGATATCACAAATCTCTTTCACAGTTTCTTCAAAAACACCGTAGGTGCTAGGGTAGGTAATCATGGTGCCGGCCAAGACATCTTTGTATTGTTCGGCCTTAGCTTTGAAATCAGCCAGATCAATATAGCCGTTTTCCAACGCTTTAACTACTACCACTTTCATACCGGCCATTACTGCAGATGCAGGATTGGTTCCATGGGCAGAAATTGGAATGAGACAAACATTCCTATGTGTATCACCGTTAGCCAGGTGATAACGACGAATGGTGAGCAGTCCGGCGTATTCTCCTTGAGCTCCACTGTTCGGTTGCATGCTGCAGGCATCAAAGCCGGTAACAGAACAAAGGAAGTCGGACAATTCTTTTATGATCTGTTGGTATCCACCTGCCTGGTTTGCAGGGGCGAAAGGATGCATCTTGCTCCAGTGAGCCCAGCTTAAGGGAATCATTTCAGTAGCTGCATTCAGTTTCATGGTACAGCTGCCGAGAGAAATCATGGAAGTATTGAGAGAAAGATCTTTGTTTTCCAGTGATTTCATATACCGCATCATTTGTGATTCACTGTGATGCGTGTTGAATACCGGGTGGGTAAGAAACTCAGAAGTTCGGGTGAGCGTAGCCGGTATCGTATCCAGGATGCTGTCGTAATTGAATGTCAGGCTTGAACTGTCTTTCCCCGCTGCATTGGCAAATACATGGAGAATATCCAGCAAATCATGTTGTGTGGTAGTTTCATCAAGGGAAATTCCTACCTGGCCAGGCTGGTAATGAAAATTGATAGTTTGTTGTTCAGCCAGTTCGCGAATTGTGGAAGCATCTTTCACAGCAACAGCCAATGTGTCGAAATAGCTGGTTGTTTTTAACTGATACCCCAGTTCCGTTAAAGACTCTGCCAGTGTTTTCGTCAGCAAGGCAACCCTTTTAGCAATGGCGCGAAGGCCATCCGGACCATGATATACCGCATACATGGCAGCCATATTGGCAAGCAGTGCCTGTGCGGTACAGATATTGGAAGTTGCTTTTTCTCTTTTGATATGTTGTTCCCTGGTCTGAAGTGCCATACGAAGTGCCCGATTGCCTTTGGCATCAATGCTTACTCCAATGATCCTGCCTGGAAGCGCACGTTTGAATTCTTCCTGTGAACTGAAAAAGGCAGCATGCGGACCGCCATACCCCAGGGGAACTCCAAATCGCTGGGCAGAACCGAGGGCCACATCTGCACCCAATTCTCCGGGAGGAGTAAGTAAGGTAAGTGCCAATAGATCAGTTGCCATTGCAACAAAACCGCCTTTGGAGTGAATCTCCTTTATAAAGGAACGATAATCTTCAATACTACCCTCATTATTCGGATACTGAACCAGCGCACCGAAATAACGGTCATCTGTAGTTGCTTTTTTATAATCACCCACCACTACTTCAATTCCCAGGGGTAAAGCCCTGGTGTAAATCAGATCAAGTGTTTGTGTAAAGATGGCGCTGTCTACAAAGAAGCAGGGCTTTTGAATATCATCGGTACGGTTCACATGATGAAAAAACATGTTCATGGCTTCCGCAGCAGCAGTTGCTTCATCCAGCAGGGAGGCGTTTGCCAGCGGCAATCCTGTCAGATCCGACACCATGGTTTGAAAATTCAGCAAACTTTCCAGTCGCCCTTGAGAAATCTCCGCCTGGTAAGGCGTGTATTGGGTATACCATCCCGGATTTTCAAAGAGGTTGCGTAAAATCACACTTGGGGTGATGGTATCATAGTAACCTTGTCCGATATAGTTCCGGAACACCTGGTTTTTCATGGAGATGTTTTTCAGCTCACGCAGGTATTGTGCTTCGCTTACAGCATCCGGAACAGCTAGTGTATCCTTTTTCCGGATACTGCCTGGAATGGTTTTATCAATAAGTTCTTCCAATGACCCCATACCAATTGCCGCCAGCATTTTATCTGTATCTGCCAGCGTTCCAATATGACGGCCAAGAAATTCATTCGACTGTGCTTGGAATAAATTCATAATGTGTGCGGTTAAGCTTTTTGGATGTGCAAAGTTACAATTTGGAAACCAGACGAACACTTGTTTGTGTAAGCATTACTCAATCGTTTGTGCACCTTTTCTCCACCCGTCGGGTAACCCGACGGGTGGAAGCAGTACCTTTGACAAATGGACAGCATAGCGCCTAATTGGAAGAAGTTATCGGCTGAGCGGCAAAAGGCATACAAACGCCTGCTGGAAACCGCGCCCAAAAACAAGCTGCTAAAATTAATTCCTGATTTACACGAGCAGGCATTTGAAAAGATCAATTGCCTGGATTGCGCTGCCTGTTGTAAAAACTATTCACCCCGGTTTAAAACAACTGATATCAAGCGGCTCAGCAAACTGCTGGGAATGAAAGAAAGCCAGTTTATCGAGCAGTACCTACGGCTCGACCAGGACGGCGATTATGTGACCAAATCTTCTCCCTGTCCATTTTTAGGATCAGACAATGCCTGCAGTGTCTATGAAAACCGGCCATCGGATTGTGCTCGCTTCCCCTATACCGATGAAGATGTGCTATTTAAAAGAATTCCACTCACCCTGAAAAACAGCAGTTTTTGTCCGGCTGTGTTTTTTGTATTGGAAAATCTTTACCTCAAATTAAAATAAGCCAGATATATAAAAACGGTTTCACTACCCGATATTTGCGCGTATGGCGCATTTACCTGTTTTAATTAAAGACCTGGCACTGATTCTTGGGGCGGCTGCCATAACCACCCTTTTATTCAAACGCTTAAAACAACCACTTGTATTAGGTTATATTATTGCTGGTTTACTCGTTGGTCCAAATTTTAATTTTTTTCCTACCATTGGAGACCTGGACAATATCAAAATCTGGGCGGAGATCGGAGTGGTTGTATTGTTGTTCAACCTGGGACTGGAATTCAGTTTTAAAAAACTCATGCGGGTAGGAGGGTCGGCCTCCATAGCAGGTATTTTTGAAATAACAGGTATGTTTCTGCTCGGTTATACTACCGGCAGTATTTTAGGATGGTCCACAATGAACTGTATTTTTCTGGGCGGGATCATTTCCATTTCTTCTACTACCATTATCATAAGAGCCTTTGAAGAACAGGGACTCAAATCTACCAGTTTCGCCAGTATGGTAATGGGCATGCTGGTGATAGAAGACATTGTGGCTGTACTATTAATGGTATTGCTCTCTACCGTAGCTGTCAGCCAGCAGTTTTCAGGCCTCGACCTCATGATCGAAGTGGTAAAACTGGTGTTTTTCCTTAGCCTTTGGTTCCTCTTTGGCATCCTGGTTATTCCCAGTTTTTTCAGATGGGTCAACCGATGGCTGAATAATGAAACCCTGCTGATTATTTCTCTCGGCATGTGTTTGGGTATGGTGATACTCGCCACCTATGTAGGATTTTCTGCTGCCTTAGGTGCTTTCATTATGGGATCCGTGCTGGCAGAAACTACCCAGGCGGAAGATATTGAACACCAGATGCAGCCAGTCAAAAATTTATTTGGTGCGGTGTTCTTTGTATCGGTTGGTATGTTGATCGATCCCAAACTGCTATGGGAATATCGCATTCCCGTACTGATCATAACCCTGGCAGTTATTTTTGGAAAAACCATCAATATTACCATCGGTTCCTTTATCTCCGGCCAGCCCTTAAAACAAAGTTTGCAGGCAGGGATGAGTATGTCTCAAATTGGTGAATTTTCATTCATTATTGCCACCCTTGGGGTAAGCTTGGGTGTTACGTCAGATTTTTTATACCCGATAGCAGTGGGCGTTTCGGTTATTACAACCTTCTCTACTCCCTTTATGATCAAGGCAGCAGTGCCGCTCTATAAATGGATTGATCAAACACTGCCTCCCAGGTGGAGAAACCGCCTCAACCGATACAGTTCCGGAGCACAACAAATACCAGCGGATGCCGATTGGAAAATGGTATTCCGAACTTATTTCAACATCATCGTTCTTAATTCGGTGATCATTCTGGCTGCCATTTTCCTGGCAGTAAAATTTGTGGATCCCTGGCTGGTGAATATGCTGGAGCAAACAATTACTGCGCATATCCTGACGGTTCTTCTGACTCTATTGGTTGCTTCTCCTTTTATCTGGGCGCTTACCATCAAAAAGCCACAACGTGGTGCCTATACCAGTCTCTGGTTAAATGAGCAGGTGAACCATGGTCCGTTGGTTATGGTGGAAGTGTTACGAAACCTGCTGGCAGTTTTTTATCTGTTCTTGTTATTGAGCCAGTTGTTTTCCGGATTAATTGCATTGATAGGTGCCATCCTTGTGTTAGCAGTGGTATTGTTTATTTTTTCAAAACGATTGCAATCTTTTTATGCCCGGATTGAACGCCGCTTTATGACCAACCTGAATCATCGTGAAATGGTGGCCAATACCGGTGCCACCAGTACCCTTAGTCCCTGGGATGCGCACCTCGCTTATTTCACTATTAGTCCGGAAGCTGCCTGCCTCGGAAAAGACCTGGAAACACTGGCCTGGCGGGAGCGCTATGGCATCAATATCGCGTCAATTGAAAGAGGGAAAAAAACAATCATGGCCCCTCAACGTACTGAAAAAATCTATCCCTATGATAAGTTGGCGGTGATTGGTACCGACCAGCAATTGCAACTATTCCGGCCAATTGTTGAACCGGAGTCCCTGCCACAGCTTGAAGAGGAAGAAGAAATCCGCCTGATGAAAATCCGTGTGGATGAACACAATCTTTTGAAAGGAAAAACCATTCGCAACTCTGGCATCCGGGAAAAAACAAACGGACTGGTAGTAGGCATTGAACGCGCCGGCAATCGTATCCTGAACCCGGATTCCCAAACAGTATTTGAATGGGATGATATTATCTGGATCGTAGGAGAACGCGAAAAAATCATGGAATTAATTCAGGCTGAACCCGGATCCTAATAGTGCATTTTCCTAAGGGAGGGTGCCTTAAACCAGGTAATGAATACGACCAGTAAGGTCATGGTTCCACCAAAAATCACAGAGGGTACAACTCCCAGAAAACGTGCCGCCACTCCACTTTCAAATTGACCGATTTCATTGCTGCTGTTGATGAACATACTATTCACACTCATCACACGCCCCCGCATTTCATCGGGCGTTTTCAATTGCAAAATAGTACCCCGAATCACTACACTAATTCCATCCAATACACCTGATAATAACAATGCCGTAAAGGAAATCCAGAATGTTCTGGAGAGGGCAAATAGAATAATACACAAGCCAAATCCGCCCACTGCAAAAAACAAGGTCCGTCCCTGATTCTTTTTCATCGGGAAAAAAGTTAGAGTAAGTATAATGATGATGGCCCCGATATCAGCGGCAGCATTCAACCAGCCAAAACCAATGGGACCCACTTTCAGAATATCTTTCGCAAATACTGGTACCATTGCTACCAAGCCTCCGAACAATACGGCAAAGAGATCCAGTGTCATGGCACCCAACACTTCCTTGGTACGAAACACAAACCTCAACCCTTCCTTTACACTCTCCAGTGTTTTTTGTTGTCCCGCTTTGATGGAAGCTGGTTTTGGAAGCAATTGAAACAAGGAAATGAGGGCGATTAAAATCAAACTGCAAATCACCCAAAGGGTACCACTGGCATGCACTGTTGCAATGATGAATCCACCTGCAGCATGACCTGTTACAGAGGCGGTCAGCCAAACACCCTGGTTCCAGGTGATGGCATTGGCCAATAGGGGGCGGGGCACCATCTGGGCAAGAATGGCAGAAAAAGAGGGACCTGTAAAGGATCGTATGATACCGGTACAGAATATAATGGTATAGATCCCTGCTATCAACAGTTTATTTTGACCCGTATTACCCAGCAAATAGGATAGTGTTAACAATGCTGCACCACAGGCCAGGTAAAAGGATACCCCTTTTAATAGCAAGCTTCGTTTATCGGATAAGTCAATAACATGACCAGCATACAAAGCCAGTGAGATGGCAGGAATGGCTTCCGACAATCCCACCAGGCCTATCGCAAAGGGATCGCCGGTGAGTTCATAGAGCCACCAGCCTACCAGGGTTGCCATCATTCTCAGCGCCATGATAAAAGTAAAGCGCCCTGCCATCAGGAACCTGAATTCGGGTAGCCGCATGCTGGCGAGTGGATCCTGTTTTGCCTGTTCAATGGATTGAAGTTCGGTCATACGCTGCTGTTAGGGTAATGCAATAAAATGCTGTCCCTCATCATATTCTTTATCCAGGGCATCCAGAATTGCTTTCAAATGTTTTTCATTACCCAGGAAATCCGCATTGGAAGCATCCACAAATAGTGTTTTGATATTGTGCTGTTTGATATAATGCGTATAGGTTTCCTGGATATTAAACAAGTATTCATCCGGTATCTGCTGCTCATATGGCCGGTTGCGTTTGCGGATATTTTTCTGCAATTTTTGAACCGGCGCATGCAGATAAATCAGGATTTCCGGCTGAATCATCTGCTGGTGAATGATTTCAAACAAACGCTGATACAAACGAAACTCTTCTTCCGGCAGGTTTACCTTGGCAAAAAGCAGGCATTTGGTAAATAGATAATCGGATATAGTTACGGAATGAAAGAGATCCTTGGTATGAATTAAATCCTTTAATTGTTTGTATCGCTCGGCCATGAAAAACAACTCCAGGGGAAAAGCAAATTGTCCGGGATTCTCATAAAACTTAGGCAGAAAGGGATTGTCTGCAAACTCTTCCAGTACCAGTCGCGCATTGTACTGTTTAGCCAGTAAATGCGCCAGTGTTGTTTTCCCGGCACCAATATTTCCTTCGATCGTTATATAGTGATACTTCATGTTGTCAGTTTAGTCACAGGCAGCGGATCCTCGCAATTCGTTAATAATTCACGTATCGTTTGATGCAAGATAGGATGCATCAGCATAGGTGCCAGTTCTTGCAAGGGCTCCAAAGCAAAGCGCCGGTTGGGCAATTCGGGATGTGGAATCCGCACATGCGGCGTTGCATGTACTTCCTGATCATATAACAATATATCAATATCAATAACCCGGGGCCCGTATTTATCGAGTCGCTTTCTGCCCATTTTTTCCTCAATCAGCAATAAGGTGGTCATGAGTTCAGGTGCAGTCAGAAGGGTATTGATTTGTACGGCCTGGTTCAGGAAAGCAGACTGGTTGGTATTTCCCCAGGCGGCGGTTTCATAGATGGAGGAACTTTTTTCCACCCTGCCGGCCAATTGACTGATCAATTGGCTTGCCTGTTGAAGGTATTCTTCCCGGTTTCCAATATTCCCCCCCATCAACAGGTAGGCTGTATGCATAGATTCTGTACTTTACAGGCTCAAATATCAGTTAATCCGTTTTTTAACCAAGCGTTCGTATGGCACAATTCTTTAAATACTTTTTTGCTGCATTACTTGCTTTGTTTGTTTTCAGTGTGCTGGCTTTTTTCGTGCTGATTGGAATTGCAGGTGCAGTTGCCAGTAAGGAAGCAGTACAGTTAGAAGCACATTCTGTCCTTTATCTTGATCTTGGCAAGGCATTGAAAGAGCAAACCAAAGAAGATCCCTTTGCATTGCTGGAAGGCGAGGAGCCCTACTCTCAGCCAGGTGTATACGATATGGTGCAACTGTTGAAACATGCGGCTAATAATGATCAGGTAGACGGACTCTATCTGAAAGCAGGAAGTAATGCCAATGGATTTGCAACCAATGCTGAAATCCGGAAAGCCATTGCAGAGTTTAAAGAAGCAGGAAAATTTGTAATAGCCTATGGAGAAGTAATTCCGCAACAAGCTTTTTATGTGGCATCTGCAGCAGAGAAATTGTACTGCCATCCAAAAGGCGGACTTGAATGGACGGGGCTTGGAATGGAATATGTATTCTTCAAAAAAGCATTGGATCGCCTCGATATTGAACCTCAGATCTTTTATGCTGGTAAATTCAAAAGTGCAACAGAGCCTTTCCGGGAGGAAAAGATGACGGAGCCGAATAAAATTCAAAGTCGCGAGTTGCTCGAAGGAATCTATGGCCATATGCTGGAGACAATTGGTGATCGCAGGAAACTGGAAGTTGCAAGGTTGAGAAACCTGGCCGATAGTAACCTGGTAAGAACTGCTTCCGATGCTGAAAAACTGGGCTTGCTGGATGGCATGCGTTATGAAGATGAAGTAAAAGAAGAGATTCGCCGCAAGACCGGTGCTGCATCCATCGATAAGATAAAATTTGTTTCCCTTGCTAAATATGCCGAAGCAGTATCTGCCTTAGCAGGAAAGGGTACAGATCGTATTACTGTAATTTATGCAGAGGGAAATATTGTTGATGGTGAAGGAGACGAGGGACAAATCGGCGGTAAGAAATTCATGAATTATATCCGCAAAGCCAGATTGGATGCCAAAACCAAGGCCATTGTGATCCGGATCAATTCGGGTGGTGGCAGTGCCATGGCAAGTGAGAATATGTGGAGAGAAATCGAACTGGCTAAAAAAGATAAACCGGTAATTGTCAGCTTTGGTGATGTAGCTGCATCCGGTGGCTATTATATGGCATGCGGAGCAGACAGTATTTTTGCACAGCCCAATACCATCACCGGCTCCATTGGTGTTTTTTCCATAGTGCCCAATATGCAGGGCTTTTTCTCAGATAAACTGGGGGTAACCTTTGATGGGGTGAAAACCGGGCCATATGCCAATTCCCCCTCTGTAACGGAACCCTTGAGTCCCCTCCAGAAAAAATTCTTCCAGGAAGGCGTTGACAGTATCTATCAGACTTTTTTGAGCAGGGTAGCAGAGGGCAGAAAGATGCCGGTTGCTGCTGTTGACAGTATTGGTCAGGGTAGAATCTGGACCGGTACCCAGGCCCTTAAACTGGGACTGGTAGATCGCATGGGAGGTATGGAAGATGCCCTGGCTGCAGCAGCGAAACTGGCAAAGCTGGATGGCTATCGCATCAGGCAGTTTCCGGAACGTGTGAACTGGCTGGAGCGACTCACCGGAAACATCTCAAAAGATGTTTCTGCGAAATCCATTCGTAAAACTATTGGGGAGGATTGGCATCGGGTATATGAGCAATGGCAATCACTGCAGGAAGGCATTGGTACCGTGCAGGCCAGACTACCCTTTGAACTTATTTTTCATTAATCAATTCGAGCACCGGCATGCGCCTGATCAAGTTACTGCTCATCAGTATTGTATTCTTTTTTCTTCTGCTCACTGCCTTTACCAGCCTCATACCCTCGTCTGTAAGAATTTCCAGGGCGGTTGATATCCTAGGCTCAAAAGAACAGGTACTGCCTTATTTGCAGGAGGAGCAACGCTGGCCGGAATGGAATCGCTGGTTTCAGGACAGTGCTATCAAAATTGAAGTGCAATTCAGGGAACAAACAGATTCCAGTCTGCAATATCAATGGGCAGCCGGCGATCGCCAGTTCACCAGTAATTATATGTTATATGAAGTAAGAGAAGGCACCACCACTGTTCAATGGTATTTTGAATTTGAACTGGCCTGGTATCCCTGGGAAAAGCTGGGCAGCATTGTATATGATAAGCAGATGGGCCCGGTTATGGAAGAAAGCCTTGGAAATTTAAGAAAGCTTGTGGAATCGAATCCTTAATTTTAATAAAAGCATTTATATGAAATCCTTACTATTGGCATTGGTAGCAGTTAGTTTTATGCTTCCCGCCTGTGCACAAAACCGGAAAAGTCCGCATGAAACGGTTAGTTCAGACAACGTTAGTGTAACCTATGGCAGGCCTGCTAAAAAAGGCAGAGATATCTTTGGTGCCCTGGTTCCTTATGGAAAAGTTTGGAGAGCCGGTGCTGATGAAGCAACCGAAATCACTTTTAAGAAAGATGGCACCCTGGGTGGCCAGCCGGTAAAGGCAGGTACCTATACGCTGTTTGTAATACCAAATGAAAAAGAATGGACCCTCATCCTGAACAGTCAGCTGAAGCAGTGGGGTGCCTATGAATACGAGAAGCACAAGGATAAAGATGTGTTGAAAGTAGCTGCCCCGGTAGGCAAAACCAGTGCGCCGGTAGAAAATTTCACCATACGTATAGCTGGCGGAAAGCTGATCATGGAGTGGGATACCACCCAGGCATCCATTCCTGTTTCCTGATTGACAAGAACTTATAAGAAAGCCTCCACGAAATGGGGGCTTTTTTCATTTCCGGCAAACCGGTTATCCTCTTTAAAAGCCATCCCGGTAGGGAATATCATGATAAAATAGTTTTAACAGGGATGCAACGAAGGCGGACAGTACCTTGTCAGCTTTATTGTAAGGATATGACCAATGAACACCAACTGGTGAGGGACTGCCTGAAAGGGAAGCCGGCCGCGCAAAAAGCGCTGTACGAGCAGTTTGCTGCACAAATGCTGGGGGTCTGTTACCGGTACACCAAATCCATGAGTGATGCAGAAGATGTTCTGCAGGAAGGATTTGTAAAGGTCTTCCATTACCTTGCGCAGTTCAGGGGAGAGGGAGACCTGGGAGCCTGGATCAGACGAATTATGGTTACCACGGCGATCAATTACCTGAAGAAAAACAGTCGCTATCAGTACGACCTGTCCTTCAGCTCTGATCAAACCGGCCATTTGCACCCGGTATCGCCTGATAACCCGGAAGTAAGGCTGGATGCCAAGCAGCTCGCTGACCTTGTAAGACAATTGCCACCAGGATACCAGGCAATATTTAACCTGCATGCAATTGAAGGATATACGCATGTGGAAATCAGTACCATGCTGGGAATCCATGAAGGAACTTCCCGCTCGCAATATGCACGTGCCCGCAGCCTGCTGATGACCTGGCTGCAAAAAGAATCCGAATCAGTAAAATCAACTCACTATGCCCGATCGTGAATTTGATAAATCCATTCAGCGTAAGGCAAATGAACTTCGCCTGGAGCCATCCCCCGAGGTTTGGGAAAAGGTGGCTGCGCAAATAAAGGAAAAAGACCGCAGAAGAGGTTTCGCCTGGTACTGGCTGGCTGCAGCCATGCTGGCCGGAGGTCTGTCTATCTGGTTTTTAAGCCCGGATTTATTCAACAAATCTGTACCCACAACCGTAACTCAAACAACTATCAATGATTCGAATGCTACTCCATCAGTTTCAAACAGTTTAGAGAATAATAAGAATAATAACGATATCGCTTCAGCCCAACAGGAGCGGCCTGCAAAAGAGGAAACAGTGTCTGTTGCAAATGGTGATCCGCTAAAAAGTTCCCAGCCAGTTATAACAGCCAACAAAAAATCGGAGAATACCAGTTTTTCTACTGAAACCAAAAGTAAAAATCCAACCTCCCCCGAAAAGCGCATTGCCCCAACTGATAACGCATCCTATGCAATCAAAGCTCAGGGTCAGCAGCAGCGCCAGCTTGCAAAAGTTCAAAAAGATAAAAAAACTGAGAAAACTGCCATCGCAACAGAACCAACTGAACAGCCAACTCAATCTCCTGCTATAGTTGAAGCAACTGAAAAAGAACTCTTTGGAAAAACAATCGCCGGCAATAACAATGCACCCGAACCCGGAGAGATAGAACCCAATGATGCAACAGCCGGTGATACCAAACTCAATGCTGATTTATTAGCAGCTGTAGCCAAGCCTTCAAAAACAAAAGAACCCTGGAACCTGGCCATGCAAATTGGAGGAGGATCCGGATCCATGCGAGATGGATTGACTTCCGCCTATTCCCCGGTAGCTGAAAATTTTTCCGGCAATATTGCTTTGCAACCACCCGGTACCGCCACAACCCTTGATCCAAGACCCTCCGATGTGAAAGCAGGTCCATCTTTTCAGGCAAGCATTGGTGTTAGTAAACCCATCAGCCGTAAACTGAATTTCATTACGGGCCTTCAGTATGCGTATTTTTCCAACCGGATTGAAGTAGGCCGCAAGATGGACAGCAGTGCGCTCTTCTCTAATTTCCGCCTTCAGAATATAGCAGCAACTACTGCCTACACAGGTGCAGGCAACGAAGGAAAAGCTTATTATAACGCTTACCATTACCTGCAGGTGCCTGTTGAAATCGGATGGTACCTCGACAATCGCAAACGGTTCTCCTGGAATAATGGATTCCTGTTTGGTATACTACTGCGCACCGATGCCCTGCATTATGACCAGGCAGCAGGCGCTTATTACCAGAACAACGACCTGGTGAATAAATTCCAGACCAGTGCCCAAACCAGTTTGAATTATCGCTTGTTTAATCTCGGAAGTGGAAACCTCTCTGCTGGTCCCTTCCTGAATTATCAGCTTTCCAATATTGATAAAACCGCCGGCAACAAACGACTGCTGACAGTTGGTCTGAATGCCCGGTTCCTGTTCAATAAACAAAAATAGATGGCTTATGAAACTGCTTATGGTAAAAGGAAAAATCTTCCTTGCTCTAATCGCCTGCCTGTCCTTTAGCGCCTGTATCAAGGACAAAGTAACCAGGACCTACACGATTCAGACGCCGGTATTTGCTTCCAAAGCTTCCGTGCTCGCAGGTATTTCCGCGGCACCAGCCAGGGAGATCAAAGAAACCGGAAAAATATTCTGGTTGGGCAGCTGGATTTTCATGAGCGATCCTGCACGCGGCATTCATATCATCAATAACAGTAATCCGGCTGCTCCAAAACCCGAAGCCTTTATCGCGCTGCCAGGTAACATTGATATTGCAGTGAAAGGCAATACGCTGTATGCTGATCTGTTTACCGATTTACTGGTGTTGGATATTAGCAATCCCCTGAACCCAGAACTGAAAAAAACAATTAAAGATGTTTTCCCGGAAAGAGCCTGGGTAAATGGTTATTACCTGGATTCTACTAAGGTAATTGTGGACTGGATCAAAAAAGATACCACCGTTGATATTGAAGATGGTTCAAGGCCTATGCCTGGTTTCGGTTGTATCAATTGCTCTTTTGCAGAACTGAATGCAGGAGCAGGTAAGAGTCAGGATGGGAAAGCTGGTTCAATGGCGCGACTCTCCATCGTCAATGACAATCTATTTGTTGTAAATACTGGTAAACTGATGTCCTATTCCCTCTCCAATTACCTGAATCCAACAATCCAGGGAGATCTTGTATTAGGCTGGGGAATTGAAACATTGTATCCTTTCAAGGACAAATTATTTATTGGTTCCAGCAATGGCATGTATATCACCGATATTCAAAATCCTGCCAGTCCGCAACTCTTAGGTTCGTTCATACACGCTACTGCCTGTGATCCGGTGGTGGCGGATGATAACTATGCCTATGTTACCCTACGTACCGGTAATTTTTGTGCAGGCAATTCAAATCAGTTGGATATCCTGGATGTCAGCAATGTAATGCAACCTAAACTGATTAAAACCTATCCTTTAAGCAATCCACACGGACTCGCTTTAAAAGATCCCTTCCTTTATATCTGCGATGGAAAATCCGGGTTGAAAGTGTACAATGTTTCCAACAAACAGTCCATTCAATTAAAACAACAACTGGATGTTGAGGATGCATTTGATATCATCATCCGCGAAAACCTGGCCCTGGTGGTTGGAAAGAAAGGATTGTCCCAGTACAAAATCCAGGCGGATGGTAAACTTGCTTTCCTGAGCCGCTATGGCTATTGATCACCCTGGTTATTTATAAACCGAAGATTCCGGAGTAAACCTTTGTATTTTGCTCTCTTGATGGGCGAATGACGAAAGATGTTCCGGAATTTTTCTTCTCCTAATTGCTCCCAGTCTGCAGCAGTCAACTCGAATAACTCATGTATGGGCTGGAAGGCAGGTTCTTTAGCAGGAGCTGAAAAACGATTCCAGGGACAAACATCCTGGCAGATATCACAACCAAATATCCAGTCCTGGTAGCTACCCTTCTGTTCTTCTGGTATCAACTCCGCTTTTAATTCAATCGTAAAATAGGAAATGCATTTGCTGCCATTGATGACCTTATTGGGTTCAATCGCATCTGTCGGGCAGGCATCAATACATTTGGTGCAGGTGCCGCAATAATCTTTCGCATAAGGATCATCGTATTGATCCAGTTCCAGGTCGGTAATCAGGGTGGCAATGAAAAAAAAGGAGCCGGACTTTCGGGTAATCAGGTTCCCGTTTTTGCCTATCCAGCCAATTCCGGATTCTCTGGCCCAGGCTCTTTCCAACACAGGAGCAGAGTCCACAAAACCTCTTCCTTCTACCGCTCCAATTTCTTCCCGGATGCGCTCCAGGAACAGGTTCAGTTTCGCCCGGATAACCTCGTGATAATCCTGACCATACGCATATTTGGAAACTTTGGGCAACTCAGCAGGTTGTTGGGTTGCCGGATAATAATTCATCAGTAAGGTGATAACAGATTTGGCACCCGGAACCAGTTTGGAAGGATCTACCCGCAAGTCAAAATGATTGGCCATGTAGTGCATGCTGCCATGATAGCCTTTGTTCAACCAGTTTTCCAGTCGCCGCGCATCCTCGTTTAAAAATTTAGCGGGTGAAATGCCACAATAACTGAATCCCAGCTCTGTAGAAATCTCACGAATTTTTGCAGCCCTATTTTGAATTTTCACTAAATTTTATATTTTTCGGATTTTAAACGCTAAACCTTATGCTATCTAAAGTCCATTATCTGGCGCTTTTTGTGCTATCCGTATTCAGTTTTTCTGCACTTGCTCAAGACAAAGTCGCCTTTAAATTCGGTAAAGTTAGTCCCGAAGATTTCAAACAATCCCTTCCATCTTTCGATACCGGTGCACATGCCATTATCCTGGGCGATGTTGGCTATTCTCGCGTTGTTCCCAACAATGATGGAGGATTTGGTTATGAATTCGAGCGTAAAATTCGGGTTTATATTGTAGATAAAAATGGTATTGATGCCGGGAAATATTTAATCCCCCTTTATTCCAGTGCGAGCAATGATATGAAGGAAGAAATCCGGCGCTTCAATGGCGTTACCTATAACCTGGAGAATGGGAAGGTGGTAGAAACCCAACTTGAAAACAACCAGGTATTTACTGAAAAGTTCTCAAAAAATGTCAGTCTTAAAAAGTTTTCGCTTCCTGCTTTACGCGAAGGGTCCATATTTGAATTAAGCTACATGCTTAAATCGGATTACCTGTTTCAATTCCGTGACTGGGCATTTCAGAATGAGTATCCAACCTTGTGGAGTGAATACGAAGTGGAGATACCAGAATATTTTGACTATGTGTACCTGACGCAAGGATATCATCGCTATCATATCAATACCACTAAAGATGTTTCCCGTACCTACCGGATCAATGTAGGAAGAACGGAATTCATTGGTGGCACCAGAAACGATATTGTGTTAACAGGATTGGCCAAAATGAAACGCTGGGTAATGAAAGATATTCCGGCCTTGAAATCTGAGAGTTATATTACAACGCTGGAAAATTACAGAAGTAAAATTGAGTTCCAGTTATCCAGTATCAGGTTTCCCAATCAGGCACCCAAACTGGTAATGGAGAACTGGCAAAAAGTATCTTCCGATCTGCTGAAGTCCGAGGATTTTGGACAAGCCATGGAGCGGGTGGATGGTAGCCTGGAAGACCTGATCAAACCACATGTTGCCGGAATCAATGATCCAACTGAAAAAGCCAAACGCATCTATGAATATTTCCGGGATAATTTTTCCTGGAATGGTACAAACGGATTTACTGCCAGTGGCAATCTTAAAAATGTGATCAAAACAAAAACAGGCACGGTGGGTGATATTAACCTGATGTTAATAGCCGCACTGAAATCTTTCGGTTATACGGCATACCCGATCATTCTGAGTACACGTAGCAGGGGTTATACCCATGAACTCTATCCACTTATGGATCGCTTTAACTATGTGGTTTGTGCTGTATTGATTGGCGATAGTGATTACCTGCTGGATGCCTCAGATCCCGACCTGGGTTTTGGCTACCTTCCTTCCAAATGTTATAATGGACATGCACGGGTACTGATGCAAGATCCACTTCCCATCAGCCTGGCTGCCGACTCCCTGCTGGAAAGAAAAGTTACCCTCGCTACTCTGGTAGCTTCACCCCAGGATCTAAAAGGAAGTATACAATCCAGTCTGGGATATATCAGCTCTACCAGTTATCGTAATCTGGTGCGTGAAAAAGGAGAGGACGCGGTTTTCAATTCCATAAAAACCAGATTTGGCTCAGCATATGAAATCAGCAATACGCACATAGATTCTTTAAAGAAAAAGGAATTGCCGATTAAAATCACCTATGATTTTGTTGCTAAAAATGAAGAAGCGGAGGTGCTTTACATAGATCCCGTATTAGAACCATTCAGTAAAGAGAATCCTTTCAAATCACCCAACCGCTTTTATCCTGTAGAGATGCCCAGTCGCATTGACGAAACCTACCTGTTGAATTTTGAAATTCCGGAAGGTTATAAAGTGGATGAAATGCCTAAATCGGCCAAAGTGGGACTCAATGATGGCGATGGTTATTTTGAATACCTGGTATCTACAGAGCCTGGTCGCATTCAATTGAGAACCCGTGTGGTGTTGGCAAAAGCTTATTTTACACCGGAGGAATATGAATCACTGCGCGAGTTTTTTGGTTATGTAATTAATAAACAAGCTGAACAAATCGTATTGAAAAAAGCCACTCCATGAAAAACAGATTAACACTCCTGCTGCTGGTTCAACTGGTACTAGCCGGAACAGCCTGGGCAGATGAATACCCTTCTTTTACTATTCCCAAAGGATTGCTCAAATATGCCAATTCCGTGATCCGGAAACAGGAAACCATCCTGGAAATTCACTCAGAAAAAAAAGTAACCATCAGGGAACATTTTGTATTGACTGTGCTGAATGAAGCCGGCAGCAGGTATGCGTACTGGAGTGATACCTATGATAAAATGTCCAGCATCGACAAGATTGAAGGCAACCTGTACAATGCCATGGGACAAAAAATCCGGAGTCTGAAAAAATCAGAAATCACGGATTTGCCTGTGCAGGGAGCCGGACAAATGATTGTAGATGACAGGGTAAAGTATCATTCATTCGAACACCGGGAATACCCTTACACGATTGAGTATATCTCTGAAACCACCAATAATCAAACTATGTTTCTGCCAGGCTGGAGCCCGATCCGGGGAAGAGGTATGGCAGTGGAAAACAGCAGTTTTGTTATCATTTCAGATCCGGTTTATACCTATCGTACCAAGACCTGGAACATTTCAGGCAAAGGAATTTCTACCAGTAATGGAAAGAAGAAAACAGAAAAATGGGAAGTGACTCAGTTGAGTGCGGTGCCGTCTGAATATGGTGCGCCTCCAATCCATGAAGTAGCTCCTTATATTGCTTTAGGTGCTTCAACTTTTAAACTGGGGAATTTCAAAGGCGATATGTCTACCTGGGAAGATTTCGGAAAGTTTGTAAAAACACTGATAGACGGACAGGATGAACTTCCGGAAGAAGAAAAACAAAAAGTAAAGGCAATCGCTGCTGCCTGCAAAACCGATCGTGAAAAGGTAGATAAGTTGTATCGCTATATGCAATCCAAAACACACTATGTAGGTATACAGTTAGGTGTTGGTGGATGGGTTCCCTTTCCTGCCAAATACGTTGCGAGCAAAGGATACGGCGATTGTAAGGCCCTCAGTAATTATATGGTGGCCATATTAAAAGAAGTTGGCATCAAATCTTATTATGTATTGATCCGTGCGGGTAAGGATGAACGTGATATTCCTCTTGATTTTCCATCTTCTCAGTTTAATCACGCCATTTGTGCTGTTCCGCTGGGTAAAGATACTGCCTGGCTGGAGTGCACAAGCCAGACTACTGCACCTGGTTATATGGGAAGTTTTACCGGCAACCGGCACGCCTTGCTGATTACGGAAAATGGAGGTGTGTTGGTTAAAACTCCGAAGTACGATAAAACAGCCAACCAGTATCATTCTAGCATAGAAGCTACGCTTAACAAAGAGGGCCAGTTATCCATCACTGCAAACAACCGGTACAAGGCGATGGTGGGAGATGACCTGCATCAGTTTGTGCATGGCTATTCCAATGAGGAAAAACAAAAAGTACTTCAGCGGGCGCTGGATCTGCCTCAATATACCATCCGCGCTTTTGATTACAAGGAAACGCCGGGTGATATTCCTTTCATTGATGAACAGCTGAGCATTACCGCTGATCATTATGCGCAGTTTACGGGCAAACGCCTGTTCATTGTTCCCAATGTATTAAACAAGTGGGAGCACAAACTAACCGCCGATACCAACCGCCAGTTTGAAATCATCCTTAATGAAGAAAAGATAGAGATCGATACGGTGCGCATCAATTTGCCGGAAGGATATAAAATTGAACGGGATCTTAAAGTGAACCAACTCAATACTCCTTTTGGAAGCTATGAAGTAAGCACCCAGATCCAGAACAATACCATTTTATACATCCGCCGGCTGGAATTGTCGAAAGGAAGATTTCCTGCCAAAATGTATAACGAACTCTTGCTCTTCTACGAAAAAATCTACAACGCAGACAGATCCAAACTGGTGTTCGTAAAGGAAGAAGCTTAAAAGAAAGAAGCTTAATTAATATGCTGCTCGATCAGTTCCCGGATCTCTTCAAAGACCATCCGCTTCTGATCGGGCAGTTCTCCTTTGGTGAAGACAATGGCAGCATATCCTTTTGATTTGTTGATCCAGGGCCAGGTTCCATTGATACCCGGACAGTTCACCAATGTCCCGTTTCCGGCAGCATCTTTTTCCTGGATCCAGCAACCAAAACCATAATCGTTGCCTTGTGAAATAGGAGAGGCATAAGCGATGCTGGCAGCACCGGTTTGTTTTTTCAATATCTCATTTACTGAAGCTTCCTTGAGCACCTGTACAGTACCTACCTTACCATTGTTCAGCAACATGGTCAGAAACTTCATGTAGTCATCCGCAGATGATTTGGCACCTGCAGAAGGGTTTTCAGCATATACACCATCACTCATGAAATTGGTTCTTTTCCAGCCCAGCTGTTTGCCCAGGCGATCGCGCATCACGCGATCAAAAGGACGCTTTGCCACCAGCTCGAGTACACGGCCGGCGATATTGGGACCAATATTTCCATAATAAAACTGGGTGCCCTGGCGACCTTTCATATTCCGGTCTTTTGCATAACTGGCCACTTCATCTTCCAGGGTATCGAATTTTTTCTTTTTCAACGCGGTTCGGAAAACCGGTAAATCAGATTCAATGGTGGTTGTATGCGAAAGGCACATGCGCAGGGTGATATAACCCTTGGAATAACTTTGATAAATAGGTAGGAAATCGCCCAGTTTATCATCCAGGGAAAGTTTGCCTTCATCCACATAACTCATTACGAGGGCAGCTGTGAGCCACTGACTTGCAGCACCGATCGGTTCCTGGCTGGCTGCTCTTAACTCGCCAAATTCTCTTCGGTATACATCCTTTCCATCTTTGTGCACAATTACTACAAAATCATTGCCCAGGTCTTTTTTATACTTCTCAAGTCCCTCTGTGATTGCGGGGATATCAACCTGGTTGTTGCGAAGCGGTTTTGCCTGTGCGGCGGGCGTTTGTGCAGAACTTGAAGCTGCCATCAGGAGCGCAAAAGAGGATAATAGAATGGATCGCATAGAATTGAATAATGTCTAAATTATCAAAGGGATTCGAAGTCTTAACGTTAAAATTCCCTTCTGAGTTTATAACCTGAAAAATTTTCAGCTTTTTTCTACAGAACCGGCGTATTCGTCAGCATATATTAAAATTTACTGTCATTATTGCCTGATTTTCAGGCTGGTTTAGGATTTGAAGGAGAGAAGAGAACCTTGAAAAGAAAAAAATATGAACCTGAACAATTTTACCGTCAAAGCCGCGGAAATCATACAACAGGCCCAGCAGTTGGCCTTCAATGCCCAGCATACGAATATTGAAACAGAACACCTGTTAAAAGCCTTGCTGGAGCAGCAGGATTCTCCTATTGAATACCTGCTGAAAAAAAATGCAGTGGCGGTGAATCAGCTCTCGCAACAGCTGGATCAGTTGTTGTCCAAATTACCTGCTGCCCAGGGCGGTGAACCGGCCCAGTCTATTAGTCGGGATGCCAACAATGTCATCCTGCGTGCAGGTGCAGCCCTCAAATCCTTTGGTGATGAATTCGTAACGCCTGAACATTTATTACTGGCCATCCAACAAGGAAATGATAGTACAGCCAAACTCCTGAAAGATGCCGGCCTCACTGAAAAAGGATTGATTGCCGCCATTAAAGAATTGAGAAAAGGTGGCAGCATCACGTCTCAGACACAGGAAACACAGTTTAATACCTTAAGCAAATACGCGAAGAACCTCAACGAGATGGGCCGCAATGGCAAACTCGACCCGGTAATTGGACGCGATGAAGAGATTCGCAGAACCCTGCACATCCTTTCCCGCAGAAGTAAAAACAACCCCATCCTCGTAGGTGAACCGGGCGTTGGTAAAACAGCTATCGCGGAAGGATTGGCCATGCGTATCGTAAATGGTGATGTGCCCGAGAACCTGAAAAGTAAAATCATTTTTGCACTCGATATGGGACAACTGATCGCAGGTGCCAAATATAAAGGGGAGTTTGAAGAACGCTTGAAAGGAGTCGTGAATGAAGTTGCTAAAAGTGATGGAGAGATCATTCTCTTCATTGATGAAATCCACACTTTGATTGGAGCCGGTGGTGGTGAAGGTGCCATGGATGCCGCCAACATTTTGAAGCCTGCATTGGCAAGAGGAGAGTTGCGTGCGATCGGTGCCACTACCTTAAATGAATACCAGAAATATTTTGAAAAAGATAAGGCACTCGAACGTCGCTTCCAGAAAGTGATCATTGATGAGCCAAGTGTGGAAGATGCGATCTCTATTCTGCGTGGTATCAAGGATCGGTATGAAACCCACCACCATGTACGAATTAAAGATGAAGCAATTATTGCTGCCGTGGAATTATCACATCGCTATATCAGTGATCGGTTCCTGCCAGATAAGGCGATTGACCTGATAGATGAAAGCGCCGCCAAACTCAGGCTGGAAATGAATTCCATGCCGGAAGAGCTGGATAAACTGGATCGTCAGATTCGTCAGTTGGAAATTGAACGCGAAGCCATCAAACGGGAGAACGATGAAGAAAAACTAAAAGAATTAAGTATCGAAATAGGCAACCTCAGTGTGGAGCGCGATACCCTGAAAGCCAAATGGCAACAGGAGAAAGAAATGGTGGAGAAAGTGCAGACTGCCAAGGCAACCATTGAAAATTACAAACTGGAAGCTGAGAAAGCCGAACGGAATGGTGATTATGGGAAAGTTGCTGAGATCCGCTATGGAAAAATCCAGGAGCAGGAAAAAATCATTGCTGATTTATCCGCAGAACTCGAAGCCTACGGTAAGCATAGCAGTCGCCTCATGAAAGAAGAAGTAGATGCTGAAGATATTGCTGAGTCAGTAGCAAAAGCAACCGGTATTCCGGTAGCAAAAATGCTGCAGAGTGAAAGAGAAAAACTGCTGCAATTGGAAGATCATCTGCATGAGCGGGTAGTGGGACAGGAAGAAGCCATCACAGCAGTAGCTGATGCCATCCGCAGAAGCAGGGCCGGGTTGAGTGATCCTAAAAAACCAATCGGATCCTTCATCTTCCTGGGAACTACCGGTGTGGGTAAAACGGAGTTGGCAAAAGCATTAGCTGCTTACCTCTTTGATGATGAACACATGATGACGCGGATCGACATGAGTGAATACCAGGAGAAGCATACGGTGTCCCGCCTTGTGGGTGCACCTCCCGGTTATGTTGGATACGATGAAGGCGGACAACTAACGGAAGCGGTTAGACGCAAACCTTATAGTGTGGTATTGCTGGATGAAATTGAAAAAGCGCATCCGGATGTTTGGAACGTGATGCTGCAGGTATTGGATGATGGTCGCCTTACCGATAACAAGGGCAGGGTAGTGGATTTCAAGAACACCATCATCATCATGACCAGCAATATTGGTAGTCATATTATCCAGCACAATTTTGAAACTGTAGACGAAGACAATAAAGAGGAGATCGTAGACCGCACGCGGGTGGAAGTAATGGAATTGCTGAAGCAGACGATTCGTCCGGAGTTTTTGAACCGGGTAGATGAAATCATCATGTTCCAGCCGCTGATGCGCAATGATATCCGGAACATCATTAAGATCCAACTGGAGAACCTGCGCCAGCTCATTGCTAAAAATGGCATAGAACTCAAGTTCAGTGAATATGCAATTGATTACCTGGCCGAGCATGGATTTGATCCCGTATTTGGTGCAAGGCCACTGAAGCGCCTGATCCAGAAGGAAATTGTGAACCAGTTGAGCAAACGCATCCTGATGGGAGATATTGAGAAAAATAAAACCGTACTGGTAGATGTATTTGATGGAGTAGTGGTATTTCGAAATGAATAAGTAAATTCCGGTATGTGTTACTATAACAGGCTGATTGTTCCGGAAAGCAGGGTGTTCACGATAGGTGATATGACCCTGAGCTTGCCGGATCAGTCGGCCTTAACCTATGCCATGCAGAGTGGGTTCGAATATGGAAGCTGGCCGATTGTGCGGGCAGCTGAAACAGGCGGACTGGAAATCGTGCAGGCACATTGGGAATTTTTGGCGCCCTGGGTGAAGAGCTGGAAAGATGTAGAGACGGCGCGCCAGAAATATACTACCCTCAATGCGATCGGGGAAAAAATGCTGGCCTCCAACCTGTATAAGGAGGCGGCGATGAAACGTCGCTGCCTGGTGCCCTCTTCAGGGTTTTATGAATGGCGACATGTAAGGCTGGAAGGTGCGAAAAAAGAAACCGCAGTGCCTTATTTTGTATACCTTCCGGACCAACCGGTTTTTTATATGGGGGGCATCTGGCAAGACTGGACAGACAGAGAAACGGGAGAGCATATAGTGTCATTTGCGATTGTAACTACCGCAGCGAATGACCTGATGAGCAGGGTGCATAACAAGAAGCAACGCATGCCTTTGATCCTGCCGGATGAGCTGGCCCTGGAATGGATGCAGCCTGATTTGAATCTGAAGCGACTGAAGGAATTGACCCATTACCAGCTGGATTCGGAGCTGATGGAAACGTATACGATTCCAAAAGATTTCCGGCAGGCACTGGACCCGGTGGAGAAAGTAGAGGTGGAGGGATTACCTGCTCTTTAGATACACAACATGATCAAAGCAACCCTTACAATTGAAAAATTCGGGCAGCAGGGAGAAAAAACCGGCTGGTCGTACCTGGCTATCTCAAAAGAGATGGCAGAAAAGCTTAACCCGGGCTGCAGGGTATCTTTCCGGGTAAAGGGCAAGCTGGATGAGCTGGCCATAACCGGGCAGGCATTGATCCCCATGGGGGAAGGTGCATTTATTCTCCCTTTAAAAGCCGATATTCGCAAAAAACTGGGAAAGCAAAAAGGGGCAAGGGTCCACCTGAACCTGGAATGGGACCCCGCAGATCCTGAATTGGACCCCGATCTGCTGGCCTGTTTGGAAGATGAACCAGCTGCTTATCAATGGTTTAATTCATTAACTCCGGGACACCAGCGCTATTTCAGCAAATGGATATCGGATGCCAAAACAGAGACCACCCGGGCCAAACGAATCGCCCAGGCGGTGGATGCTTTGGTGAAGCAGTGGGATTATGGCCAGATGATTCGCGCCAACAAGAAACAACTATTTGACAAGTAAGATTGTCTTATACATATACCAACTAACTGCTCCATTAAAAAAAGGAGCAATATGTCAATACAGAACAAGATAGAAATTATCGAACCCCGGACCATCTGGATAGGTAATGAAAAGGCCCCCGTGCGCGTCATCATGTACGGCGATTATGAAAGTGAAGCCTGTGCCAAAGCCCAGGAAGCAATCGATTTGTTATTGAAACAGTATCCTGAGCAGATCCGGTTTCAATACCGCCACTTTCCTTTAACCAGGGTGCACCAGCATTCTCATAAAGCCGCCGAGGCAGCAGTAGCAGCCGTACAGGAAGGCAAATTCTGGGAGATGCATCACCTGTTGTTTGCGCATCGCAGAAGACTGGGACCGATCAGCCTGAAAGAATATGCCAGGGAAGCCGGCGTAATGGATAAAAACCTGATCCCCAAACTGGTAGATTCTGTCTATGGCTGGACAGTAAGAGCTGATTTATTGGAAGGCGTTGACAAAGGCGTGCGGGATGTGCCTGCCATCTTTATCAACGATGAGCGCTATGAAGGCAAGCCTACGCATTCCGCACTCGTCAAGCATTTGCAGGAATACCTGCCTGCCAAGAAAAAGAGAGCCTGACAAGAAGGATCAATCAAAAAAAACTATATTGGAATCATGAAAAATTCATGGTTCCTTTTTTTATGCCTGCTCTTCTCCGCAAGCCTGGCAGGCCAGGTGAAAATAGTAGGCGTACAGGCGGTGCTGGCAACCGATCGCGATGGACGCGGCATGATCATGAGTGCCAAAGAAATCCAGGGCTCGCCTTATGTGGGTGAAAACTGGTATGATGGCTCGGTGGTGTACAGCAATGGGATATCAGCTAAAGTCGGCATGCTCAATTTTGATTTGTACAGCAACAAACCCACTTTCCGCGAAGGGGATGGTTTCTTTCATTTCAGGGACCCTGTACGCGAAATCCGGTATGAAGCTGAGCTCAATGGCAAGCCCAAAACCATGATATTCAGAAATGAATATCCGCCTGTTGGCAACCAGGATAAAACCTTTTACTACCGGGTGGAAGAAGACGGTCCGAAGTTTCAGCTGCTCCAGTTGCTGGAAAAAGTGGTGTACCAGGAGATGGTCACCATCGCCGTATATGAAAAGAAATTTGTGCAGCAGGAAGAATGGTACCTCTTTGATGCCGCCGCCGGAAAACTGATTAAGCTACCCAAGTCGAAAAAAGACCTGGCACAGGCGGTGAATGGATTATCGCCTGCGTTGGCAGCCTATATCAAAAGCAAAAGTCCCAATCCCAAGGACGCAGAAAGCATGGCAGTGATGGTGAGGGTGCTGAATAGTCAATAAAGTTTAGGTATGAAAAGATGTTCATTAAAATCAAAAGATGAGATCTTCCTGAAGGCAGAAGAAAAAACTTCTAAAATGAAGGCTGCCCGGGACAGACGTCGGATGCTTAAAAAACAACTTGCTAAAGAGGCAAAATTGATAGGAGAGGATTCTTTAGAAATACTAAAGGAATTTGAAATGCTTCATTAATCCTAACTTCGCGGCATATTTCGAAGAATATGTTGCTGTTTAAGGAGTTTACATTTGATTCCGCGCATTTTTTGCCCAATGTACCGGAAGGACATAAGTGCAAGGAAATGCACGGACATACCTATCGCCTGCGGGTTTGGGTAGAAGGACCGCTGGACCCGGTGCTGGGCTGGGTAATGGATTTCGCTGACCTCAAGAAAGTGGTAAAGCCTGTAGTTAACAGGCTGGATCACAAATGCCTGAATAACATAAAAGGACTTGAAAATCCTACCTGCGAACGCATCGCAGTGTATATCTGGGATGAGGTGAAACCTCTGCTGCCCCTGCTGGCAAAAATTGAACTGCATGAAACCCCTACCTCCGGGGTGATTTACACAGGTGCTTAACGATTAATTATTGTTGCTGGTAGCCTGAAAATTCAGTAATTTAAAGCAGACCAAAAACAGTAACCGTTAAAATAGTATCTATGAGCACAAATGCAGAGAACCTGAAAGACAAGGCAGAAAATGCCTGGGAGAAATTTGAGGACAATGTAGAAGAAGGCTGGGACAAGATCGAAGACAAGGCAGAGGCGCTCTGGAAGCAGTTCCAGGCCAAGACAGGATTCAGTGATGAAAAAATTGCTGAGCTAAAAACAAAAGCCAGCACGAAAATTGATGAGTTAAGTGCAGAAGTGGACACCTGGGATGATGAAGCAAAAGAAAAGTGGGAAGAGCTTAAAACCAAGGCCAGTGGCTGGTGGGCAAAGCTGAAGGACAAGTTCGATGGTGATGAGACGCCCAAATAAAATACTAAACAAGCCTTCAACAACGTTGAAGGCTTGTGTTTAAAGACCCTGAATAAAGTGTTTATGAAATCTAATAACCTGTTTACAACCATCGCAAGTATTTCTATTGCAGCCAGCTTATTTGCCTGTGATAGCGCTCCCACTACAACCGCTGCCATTGCAGCAACCGGTGATACTACCAAAGTTCCCGCAACAGCACAGGCAGCTGAACCAGCTCCTGCAGCACTCACCCTGGATACTGCCCTTTACAATGAGCATATCCAACACATGGTAAATGGCGATAGCTCTGGCAAATGGCCCGCTAAAACGGATTACCCTAAAGCAGGGGCGATCCTTCCTTTCAAACGCATCATCGCCTATTATGGCAACCTCTATAGTACCCGGATGGGTATCCTGGGAGAATTACCTCCCAAACAAATGATCGACCGCCTCAAAGTGGAAATCAAAAACTGGGAAGCAGCGGATCCCAAAACCCCTGTTCAACCTGCCTTGCATTATATCTGTGTTACGGCACAGGGTAGTCCCGGTGCTGCTGGCAAATACCGCCTGCGCATGCCTTTCAAACAAATCGATTCGGTATTGAACATCGCCAAGATGATTGATGCCATCGTGTTCCTGGATATCCAGGTGGGATTAGGTACCCTGCAGGAAGAAATCCCCGAACTGGAAAAATACCTCGCCATGCCGAATGTACACCTGGGTATTGATCCCGAGTTCTCCATGAAAGGCGGACAGGCACCTGGCAAGGTAATCGGCTCTTTTGATGCCGCCGATATCAACTATGCAACCGAGTACCTGGCCAATATGGTGAAGAAATACAACCTGCCTCCTAAAGTGCTGGTGGTACATCGTTTCACCCGCCCAATGGTGAAAAACTATCAGCAGATCAAAACCCGTCCGGAAGTGCAAATTGTAATGCATATGGATGGCTGGGGCGCACCTGCCAGAAAGATCGGCACCTACAAACATTTTATCTACACCGAACCGGTTGAATACACCGGCTTCAAAATCTTCTATAAAAACGACCTGAAAGAAACACCCTCACGGTTACTGACAGCCGAAGAACTGATGAAGTTGAAACCACGTCCGCTCTATATTCAATACCAGTAAACATGGAGTTAACCGGGAACAACGATCTGTTTTTTCTGGAGCTGGCGATTGAAGAAGCCATAAAGGGCATGGAAGCCGGAGAAGGCGGCCCCTTTGGTTGTGTGATCGTGAAAGACAATGAAGTATTGGTGCGCGCTCATAACCGGGTGCTCTGTACCAATGACCCCACAGCTCACGCTGAAGTGGTAGCCATCCGCGAAGCCTGTAAAGCACTGAATGATTTTCAGTTAACCGGCTGCACAGTCTATGCTTCTTGTGAACCCTGTCCCATGTGCATGGGTGCACTCTATTGGGCAAGGCCGGAACGCATCGTGTACGCGGCTTCCAAACAGGATGCTGCTGCAGCGGGTTTTGATGATTCTTTCATTTATGAAGAGATCGCAATCCCTCATGCAGAACGACAGATTCCTTTCATTCATGTAATACATCCTGAAGCGGGCTCTGTATTCGAGAAATGGAAAGCGATGGAGAATAAAACCCTCTATTAGCGATTCAATAATTGAAGCACTACATAGGCTAAAATAAGAAAGGCAAGGATCAGGAGAATCGCCAGGTAAGTCCAGGGATTTTCCCTGATCCTTTTCTTTTCCCGGCGTTGTTTTTTGCTTTGCAGGTAGAGCTTCAATTCCTTATTGAGCTGGTTCACATAGCGCTGCAATTCTTCCTTGTTGCCAAAGGCTTCCAGTCCTTCCAATGCATCGGATTCAAATTCGTTTTCCTGCAGCCAGGCTTCTACGAGATGGCGATCGGAATGCGACAATTTCCCACTGATATAATCCATCAGCAACTGATTGTCGATATCCTTATTGCTATTGGCTAATATGTTGAGTAAATTGCTCATTTGCTGCTTTCATTTTCCTTCCGCTTGCGCTGTATCATCAACCGCAGGTTCCGTTTGCCATTTTGAATACTGCTCTTCACCTGCAAAATGCTGTACCCCGTTTCCTCCGCCACCTGCTGATAACTTTTCTTTTCCAGGTAGAATAAAGTTACACATTGCTGCTGCTCCGGATTCAGGTTTTTTATACTCTCGTGCATCCAGTCGAGCATCTGGTCTTTTTCTTTGATCGATAATTTCTCATCACTGTCCTCAGTCTCCGCCATTTGTTCTGATAACTCTACCAACTGCCGGTTTTTATCCCGGAACTGCATCAGGCAATGGTTTTTCGCGATCATATACAACCACGACTTGATAAATTCCACCTCGTATTTCTCCAGCTCCGTAATGGCTTTCAGAAAGATCTGCTGCACGGCATCGCGGGCTGCTTCTTCGTTCTTCAGGTACTTCATACACACACCTAAGAGTAGGAGAGTGTACCGCTGCAACAGGATACCCAGCCATTCCTTATTACCCTCCTGGTAATAGCGGCGCAGTAGTTCCTGTTCGCTGATATGGTTGTACTTGTCGTTATTCACTGGTACAATTTATCATTTTTATAGAGATGCCAGTTGGCGCGTTTTCCATAATTTGTGCGGAATATGTTTAGCGAAGCGATTTATATCCCAGTTGTATCTGTTTGCCCCGTGCGGGAAGCACCTAACCATCGCAGTGAAATGACCAGCCAGTTGCTCCTGGGAGAACAGGTGCATGTGCTGGATAACGCTGTAGATGGCTGGTTGCAAATCCGTTCCCTGCACGATGGGTACGAAGGCTGGTGCCAGGCCATTCAACTCGCAGAACTGGTAAACCCAACCGAACCAATTGGTTATTACGATCACGAACTCGGCTTTGCTAACGTAAACGGACAACCGATGCCGGTATTCATGGGCACGCCAGTACACAAAGAAACCATCCAGGCCGGTGTGTTTTCTATTTCCTTCACTGGGCTCACTACCAACACAACCGACGAAGACAAACAGGTACAGGTAGCCGAAATTGCCTTACAATACCTGAACACACCCTATCTCTGGGGTGGCAGAACCTTTGCAGGCATTGATTGCAGTGGCTTCGTGCAGATGGTCTACCGCCAACTCGGTATCCACATGCAACGCGATGCCTGGATGCAGGCAGCAGAAGGAGAGTCCGTTGGTTTCCTGCAGGAAGCACAACCCGGCGATCTTGCCTTCTTTGATGAACCGGATGGCCGCATTACCCATGTTGGTATTTTGCTGAATGATCATGAAATCATTCATTCATCGGGCAAAGTAAGAATTGACGATATCGATCACCAGGGAATTATCAGTCGCGACCAAAAGAAAAGAACCCATAAGTTAAGAATCATCAAACGATATTTCAGCTAAAGACAGATTTGATCCAGCGTATCACTACCTGGTCCCAATGCAGTAATTTAACCGCTGAGTACAACATCAGCACTGCGAAGATTTTCTTCATCAGCTCCCCATCAATGCGGGTAGCAATTTTTCCGCCTAGCAGTCCGCCTAAGATAAAACCAATAGCCAGCAAGCCCACCACTTTCAAATCAATCGGAGTGCCCTGGGCCAGGGCATATTTGTAGTATTGATAGAAGCCCAAAAACACCACCGGCAACATCAGTACACCGAGGGAAGTGCCCTGGGCCTGGTGCTGGCTGTATTTCAAAAAATAAACAAGGGCAGGCACCAGCACGATTCCTCCACCGATGCCTACCAGTCCGCTTAAAACGCCAGCCAGCAAACCGATCCCAATAATCAATATGAGTTCGGAAGCGGGCATTATGATTTTTGGAAAGTTTCTTTGTAAAAGGCGATACCATCCTGGATGATCTTCAGGGCAGTCGCTTTATCCTGGAATTCATTCACCACCACACTCTTGTTTTCCAGGCGCTTGTATTCTTCAAAGAAATGCCGCAGTTCATCAAAGAAATGTTTGGGCAGCTCTTCAATATTGTTGTAATAATTCACACTGGGATCATGGGCTGCTACCGCGATGATTTTATCATCTGCATCGCCGCTGTCGATCATGCGCATCACCCCAATTACCTTGGCTTCCATCAGGCACATGGCTTGTACGGGCTGACTGGTAATCACGAGGATATCCAGGGGATCCTTATCATCGCCATAGGTCTTGGGAATAAACCCGTAGTTACAGGGATAATAGAAAGAAGAGTAAATGATCCGGTCCAGTTTTAATAAACCGCTTTCTTTATCGATTTCGTATTTGGCTCTTGAACCCTGTGGAATTTCAATTACCGCAGTTACCACTCTGGGGGCATTTTCACCGGTAGGAATACCATGCCATGGGTGTGATACAGTTAACATCTTTGTTGTTTTTGTTTCAGTTGGTTTGCTTAATGTAATTCTTTCAGATCTACCTGCCAGATGCCATTTACTTTTACAATTTTGATGACAGTAGTGTCCTTGCTTTTGTAAGAATTGGAAAAGGAATAGTGAACCGTAGAGTCGTTTTCATTCTCAATCTTGATCGGCAGGATATTCGCGTTCTTGAAGGAGACCCGCTCTTCGGTGGAAAGCTTATTGTAGTAATCCTTTTTCCATTTTTCAAACAGCATGTTATTGGAAGAGTCTTTCAGGAGATAAAACTCTGCTTTGCGCATATTGCCATCCAGGGAGGCGCGGATAAACTCGCGACCAGCATCCTGCGCATCTTCTGCCGGGGTGAAACTGGTTTCATCGGAACAGGCTGCCATAAAAATGGCACAGGCCATGAAAACTTGAGCCAGGATTGTTTTTTTCATAGCTGCAAACATAAAGAAAAGGCGCCAGTTGCGAAACTGGCGCCCAAAGGTTTACTGAGCTTGCTGTTCCCGCTCTTTTTCTCTGTCATAAGCCCGGATAATGGCTTTCACCAGGCGGTGACGTACCACATCCTCCTCATCCAGGGCGACATGGGAGATGCCATCCACGTTTTTCAGAATGCGGACTGCTTTTTCCAGTCCGCTTTTCTGATTCTTGGGAAGATCTACCTGGGTCAAATCGCCGGTGATAATAGCTTTTGCATTGGCACCAATCCGCGTCAAAAACATTTTGAGCTGCAGGTCGGTGGCATTCTGGGCTTCATCCAGAATTATGAAAGCATTGTCGAGTGTACGTCCGCGCATGTAGGCGAGGGGCGCAATCTCAATGGTTCTGTTACTCATGTAGTAACCAAGCTTGTCTGCCGGAATCATATCATCCAGGGCATCGTATAATGGGCGTAAGTAAGGGTCGATCTTTTCTTTGAGATCACCGGGTAAGAAACCCAGGCTTTCTCCCGCTTCCACAGCCGGACGGGTCAGAATGATTTTCTTGACGATCTTGTTCTTCAAGGCACGCACTGCCAGGGCAACTGCGGTATAGGTTTTACCCGTACCAGCCGGACCAATCGCAAAGAGGATATCATTCTTGTCGGCACCTACCACCATCTTCTTCTGGTTGGCTGTACGCGCGCGCACTGTTTTTCCATTCGGACCGAATACCAGAATATCATTGGGATTGCGGTCAACAAAATTGTCTACAGTCTCAGCATCATCGCCACCTAAAATCTGCTCAAAATAATTTTCACTCATGTGGCCATTGCGCTCTAAGTATTGCACAATGAGATCAATTTTTTCTTTCGCTGTATCTACCTGTTCAGGAGCGCCGCTTAATTTGATCTGAGTTCCGCGTGATAATATTTTGAGGAGAGGAAATTTCTTTTTTAGGATATCCAGTTTACCATTGTTAACACCGAAGAATTCAATTGGGTTAACGGTTTCGAGGTTGATTATTTTTTCAGTCAATGCACACAGGTTTATGTTTCACAATTTAAGTTTCCCTCAAGGAAAAACAAAGTTACTTATACACAGATTGTGGATATGTTAATTCTTCAAATCTTTCCGATGCAATTGGGTGCGCCACAAGTGCAGCGGCGTTTTCCTTCGTGATGTGTTTCGCCATAATTGCAGGTGAGTTCTTCGCCTTTTTTGATCGGCCTCAAGCTGTAGAATTCTACTTTCTGATAACAGCAGCGCATGTAGGTATTCGGCGCGCAGGAATGATTCACAAAACGTAGGGCATTGGCATTGATGGAGGCATCGAGTGCAAAGCCATCGCCGAATTCCACCATCGCCACTTTCTTTTGTTGTTTGATGCGTTGTCTTGCTACACGCACTGAAACAATTTCACCACCCAACTGACCGATTTTTTTTCTGGCAGGAATGCGCTGCGCAGCAAAACATCCGGTACCGTCGATATTGCTTTTATGATTTTCTACCTTAAAACGAATCATTTCTTATCAAAGAGATCAGATGAGAGATAACGATCGCCCCGATCGCAGATGATACAAACAATAACACCAGCGTTTATTTCTTTGGATAATTCAATGGCCGCATGTACTGCACCACCACTACTCATGCCACTGAAGATGGCTTCTTCTCGTGCCAGGCGGATGGCCATTTTACGCGCATCTGTTTCTGCTAATTCAATGATGCGATCCACTCGGCTGCGATCAAAGATTTTAGGCAGATAGGCTTCCGGCCATTTGCGGATGCCGGGAATTCTTGAACCATCTGTAGGCTGACAACCTACTATCTGTACAGCGGGATTTTGTTCTTTCAGATATCTTGAAACCCCCATGATGGTACCGGTAGTGCCCATCGCGGAAACAAAATGCGTTACGGTACCATTGGTATCTCTCCAGATCTCCGGACCGGTAGTGCGATAATGCATATTGTAATTATCCGGATTGGCGAACTGATTCAACATTAGGTAACCACCTTCTGCTACGCGCGCATTGGCATAATCAATCGCGCCTTCCATAGATTTTTCTTTGGGGGTAAGAATCACTTTGGCACCAAAGGCTTCCATGCCCAGCACGCGTTCACGCGTGGCATCTTCGGGCATCACGAGTTCAATCTCTACATTGAATAAACTGGCAATCATAGCCAGTGCAATACCGGTGTTACCACTGGTTGCTTCAATTAATTTGATGCCGGGTTTTATTTCTCCACGGTCGAGTGCACCCTTGATCATGCCATAGGCGGCTCTGTCTTTCACACTGCCACCCGGGTTGTTGCCTTCGAGTTTGGCGAGGATGGTTACATTGGGATTAACGATAACGTGCTTCAGTTCAACGAGGGGAGTATTCCCTACCAGGTCCAGGATTCCAGCCATTGCTTGTATTTGTGATTTGCAGACTGGAAAGTTATAAAACTTAGGCCAATTCCTCTTCAATCATCTCGCTCATGCGTTTTTCCTGGTCGGTAATCCATTGAGGAAGGGGTTGAGGTATGATGGTCCAGTGCTGGTCGTCCTTGCGCATGCGGAACATGATCCGGTTGCCGCGATCATCTACCACATCAATGGAAAACAAGGTTTCCTGCAACACCCTCATTTTTCTGAAATTGAATTCACGTAGGCGGCCATCCGCCTTGATCAGACGGGTGAATTGAATATTTTTCACAAATTGTATCTGCTGCATATGATTTCAGTAAGCAATTCCCGTGCTAAGTATTTCTAACACCCTGCTAATTTCCTGCTTTTTTTCCCCATTTCCGCATTTATTTTTGCCGCATGTATTCAAAACAGGAAGCATCGGCACTGCGACAGGCATTCTACACTGCATTTGGGGCTTATATGGCACCGGTTTTATCGGCGGATGCCGAACCGCAGAACTGGATCAATTACAAAACCGGTGTCAAACATATTCATATTCGCATGGATACCCCAAACCGGGGTGCCAGTATTGGCATCGTATTAACAGATCCGGATCCTGTAGCCCGCCTGCAGGTGTATGAACAGTTGCAGCAATTGCAGGGCATTTTAAACGAAACTACGGTCTTTGAGGACTGGAGCTGGGAGCCAATAACCTACAATCAAACCGGACAGGAAATCAGTCGCATTTTCGTAAGCCTTGAACGCGCTTCCGTGCTGAACAAAGCAGACTGGCCCGAGCTGATCAGCTTTTTCAAAGCGCGCCTCATTGCACTCGACCAATTCTGGCGACTGGTAAAATTCCAGTTCGAAGCCTGATTATTTGCGAATGCGTTTTCTCAGGTCTGCGAGTGGTAAGATCATCAGCTTGCCAATTGGTTTTCCATTGCGATAAGTTTGAACGCGCAAGGTGCTGGCACCAGCAGGAAAAACAATCGGACTCTTGTATTCCGGATAATAATTATCGGGCGGAAATTCATCAAAACTGTAATGAATGTTCAGATTGGGTACTTCTGTTTGCATGCTTACTTCCACAGACGTATCCTTCAAACGCACTGAAACTATGGGGTCATACATACTGGTGGAATAATTGATGCCTGCCTGGTCAAAGCGATCAAAATGTTTTTCTATTCTGTTCACAAAACTGGTCCAGTCTTTTTTCTGCTGCGGACTCCAAACTGATTCCGCCACCGCAAAAGCTCGAGGCCATAACATGTACTCAGCATGCCGTACCGTATGCAAGCGTTCACTCCAGAGATTGGCTTGTCCGCCTAATACATAAGCCGGATCAGCGCCCTCCGGAACTGGGTTGAATTCATAGGTTTTTTTCAACCGCAGCATGCCATAGGTAGGCGGCTCCGACAGTGGATCACCCTGGTACAAATCCACATAGGTATAACTATTGGGAGACATCACCACCGGATGTTTCATTTTGGAAGCTGTTATGCCTCCTTTCTCACCCTGCCAGCTCATTACTGCCGCACCAGGTGCGAGTCCGCCTTCCATGATCTCATCCCAGCCCATCATCTTCTTGCCCTTGGAGGCGATGATCTTGCCCACGCGCTTCACAAAATAACTCTGCACTTCGTGCATGTCTTTCAGTTTTTCGCGCTGCATGAGGGCTTTTATTGCCGGCGATTTCTCCCACCAGCCCTTGTAGGCTTCATCACCACCCATGTGGATGTATTCCATCGGGAAGAGGGCTGCTACTTCTGTGAAGATGGTATCCAGGAGGGCGTAGACTCTTTCATTAGCCGGACATAAATTATTATCGATATCACTGTAAAACTTGCCACCACCGGGCCAGTGCATAAACCGATCGCCGCCATTCACCTGGTATTCGGTGCCGGGAGTACAACTAAGGTCTGGGTAAGCAGCTAAGATCGCCATGCTATGCCCCGGTATATCAATCTCCGGCAGAATGGAAATATGTCGCGCTGCTGCATAAGCCAGCAGTTCCTTGATATCTTCCTGGGTATAAAAACCTCCATAGGTCTTAGCTTCTTTAGGATCCTGCTTGCCGAACTCTCCCCAACGGCCAGTACGTTCACCTCTGAAAGCACCTACTTCCGTTAACTTCGGCAGGGCCTTAATTTCTAAACGCCAGCCCTGGTCGTCGGTTAAATGCAGGTGCAGACGATTGTATTTGTAGGCCGCCATATGATCGATGAAATCCTTCACCTGCTGCTTGGTGAAGAAATGGCGAGCCACATCCAGCATCAGTCCGCGCCAGCCAACACGGGGCGCATCTTTGATGCTGCAATAGGGGAGCGACCAATAATTTACACCAGTTACTTTTGATTTGCCTTCAATAGCAGGCGGTAATAATTGCCAGAGCGTTTGCAAACCATAGAATAATCCCGCTGAAGAAGGGGCTTCAATCAACACGCCCTTCTCATTTACAGTTAACTGATAGGACTCCGGAGAACCAGCTGATTTGGTTAGTTTAATCTGGAGCTGCGCCTGGTCGGCCGAACTTTCTTTTACACTGATCCCCGCTGCCGTAGAGAATTTAGCGCCCAACTGCTGCAGCAAAAAGCTTTTATCCTTAATCCCTGCATCAAAAGAAACATTGAGAGTAGCAGGCAAACTATACCTACCTGCACTGTACCTTGCTTCCACCGGAACCGGAATCAATGCCGGTTCTGCAACCTGCGCAAAAGAAGCAACTGCCAGCAACAGCAGGCCCAGCAATCCATAACCTTTAACCATTTCAAAACTGTTTAAGCCTGAAAATTACTGGCTATTTTCTTAACTTGACCCCAAAAGCAACAGAAATCCAACCGTATGCGAAATATACTCTTCGGAATTTTATTTGTACTAGCAGGCAATACCCTCAGCGCACAACAATCCGATTGCAAACTCATCATAGGCAACGATGAATTCAGCAATGCACCCAAACTTTCTACCGGTTTCGTACAACTGCAAAACGTGCAATTGAATATCGATGCCAATGGTAAAGAATTTGATCTCTTTTTCATCATCAACAATCCGGCTGCCAACTGTATTGGTGAAGAATCCGAGGCCCTCTTTGTATTCGAAGGTGGCAAACAGAAAATGGAAATCAGAAATACCGGCGGCGATAATTGCAATGGATTTTTTCACATCATACTACGTGGCGGACAATTCACGCCGGCCAACCTCACCAAACTGGCTACCAAAAAAGTAGTCACCATCAGTTTCAGTGATCGCAACGATAAAAAAACCATTGTAAGTTTGCGGCCGGAAGAGCAGGATCTGCTCATGAAGATGGCAGACTGCATCGCTAAAGAAGCTAAAACATTGGGTAAGTAAGACAAATAAAAAATCCTGGTACAAGACCAGGATTTTTTTATTGCGATAACCTTCAACTATTAATAACGATACATTTCCGGCTTAAACGGACCTTCTTTTGGAATACCCAGGTACTCAGACTGAGCAGTAGTCAACTCATCCAATACCACTCCAATTTTCGCCAGGTGCAGACGAGCTACTTTCTCATCCAGGTGCTTCGGCAACACATACACTTTGTTTTCGTAGGCACTGGTATTGGTCCAGAGTTCAATCTGAGCCAGGGTCTGGTTGGTGAAAGAGTTACTCATTACAAAGCTGGGGTGACCAGTAGCGCAACCCAGGTTTACGAGGCGACCTTCAGCCAACAGGATGATGTCTTTACCATCTACATTGTAGATATCAACCTGGGGTTTGATGGTGTCTTTGGTATGACCGTAATTGTCGTTCAACCAGGCCACATCAATTTCGATATCAAAGTGACCGATATTACAAACGATCGCTTTGTCCTTCATCAGTTTGAAATGTTCGCCAGTGATCAGATCACGACAACCGGAAGCAGTAACAACAATATCAGCTTCTTTCACAGCATCAATCATCTTCTTCACTTCGAAACCATCCATCGCAGCCTGCAGGGCACAGATCGGATCAATTTCTGTAACGATTACGCGGCAACCGGCACCAGCCAGGGAAGCAGCAGAACCCTTACCTACATCACCGTAACCACCAACCACAGCTACCTTACCGGCCAGCATGATATCAGTAGCGCGACGAATAGCATCCACCAATGATTCTTTACAACCATATTTGTTGTCGAACTTGCTCTTGGTAACAGAATCGTTCACGTTGAAAGCAGGAACAGGAAGGGTGCCATTGGCCATGCGCTCATACAGACGATGCACACCAGTAGTAGTTTCTTCACTCAGTCCCTTGATATGCTGAATCAGCTCGGGATATTTATCAAATACGATATTGGTCAGATCACCACCATCGTCGAGGATCATATTCAACGGACGCTCGGGACTACCGAAGAACAGGGTCTGCTCAATGCACCAGTCTGCTTCTTCGAGGGTCTGGCCTTTCCAGGCATAAACACCAATACCGGCAGCAGCAATAGCAGCAGCGGCATGGTCCTGTGTAGAGAAGATATTACAAGAACTCCATTTCACTTCCGCACCCAGGGCAACCAGGGTTTCAATCAACACAGCCGTTTGAATGGTCATGTGCAAACAACCGGCAATGCGCGCACCTTTCAGGGGCTGGCTGGCGCCGTATTCTTCTCTCAATGCCATTAAACCGGGCATTTCAGCTTCGGCTAAACGGATTTCTTTACGTCCCCATTCAGCCAGGCTGATATCCGCCACTTTATAGGGAAGAGTAAAATCAATAACTGATTTTGTGACAGTAGACATGCTTATACTTTTATTTGGGTGCAAAGATACAATAAAGGATTTTTATCTGAAACCTTTGTGTAACTTGTTATATCCTTGCTTATCAGTAGGTTACACAGGGATTCCGCCATTTTTTAACAGTTTGGCCACAACTTTATCGATCGGTAAGTGTACAGCGTCTTCACCAAACTGGTCCCAGTCGATAAACCGGAAGGATTCAATCTCCTGGGTGGTTTCATAGAGCTTGTGCTGGTCCTCATCAAATTCAAAAGGCGTCAGGCGAAGGGGCACCGCAATCGGCTCCAGGGCTTTGGCATAATAATAAATGGAAATGATCTGCTGGGTGGGATTGAACGCACTCATCTGGTAAAAGTCGGTGGTATAAATATGATCCCCCACTTCTACCTTGAGATTCATCTCTTCCAGGAATTCACGGCGCAGGCAATCGCGGGTGCCTTCTCCAAATTCGAGTCCGCCCCCAGGGAATTTGGTAAAAAAATCGCCGCGAATCTTTTCATCACTCACCAATACCTGGTTTAGCTCATTTAAAAGAATACCATAAACCCGAATCGTAAACATAGATCAGAATAATTTTTTCTTGAGAAAGAACCAGCCGATGACCAGGGAAATCGCCAGGGACAAAAAGACCGGAATATAAAAAGCGAAGGGCGAATTGGCGTAGGGGATGGGCACATTCATCCCATAGATACTGGCCACCAGTACCGGGAAACTCAGGGTGATGGTGATCACCGAAAGGCGCTTCAACACTTCGTTCTGGTTATTGGCGATGATACTGGCAAACGCATCCAGGGTACTGGAAAGGATATTGGTATAAATATTCGCCATTTCCAGGGCCTGGGAATTGTCTACAATTAAATCGTTCAGGAATTCGCGTTCCTCTTCATTGAGGCCCATGAAATTGGTGCGTTCCAGTTTGATCAGCAGGAGTTCGTTGCTGCGCAGGGCGGTCACAAAATACACCAGGCTTTTCTGGATCCGCATGAGCTGGAGCAGTTCCTCGTTCCGGTTGGCATCGTAGAGTTTTTGTTCCAGCAGGTTGCGCTTGTGGTTGATTTCCTTGAGGAATTCCATATAGTTCTGCACCACTTTCTCGATGATCTTGAGCACCATCATTTTCCGGTTATCGGGATGGCGATTCTGGAAGGTATTCAGGAATTTCTTGATGGCATCGTTCTCAAAGGAGTTCACCGTAACGATCTGGTTGTGGGTAAGGATAATACAGATCGGGATAGTGATATAAAAGGCATCGCTGTCGTTGAAGGAATTGTTCTCCGTAGGGGTTTTGATCACAATCAGCTTCACATTGTCCTCTTCCTCGAAGCGGGTACGTTCATCGATATCCAGGGAGTCGGTCAGGAAGTCGAGGGGAATATCCAGTTCCTCCGAGAGCTCGGTAAACTCTTCCTGTTTCAGTGGCGGGAGCACATTCACCCAAACGCCATCTTCTGGTTTGTGGATCGATACAGTCTGATGGTTGATATTTTTGAAGTATTGAATCACTCCGCTCGTTTTTTAGGGAAGTAAAAGGGTACCGGTAAATACTTTTTCGGCGGGACCAACCAACCAGATATTGGAATAGGCGCCATTGGGATTGCGATCAAATTCAACAGAGAGTTTGCCGCCGCGGGTTTGCACCGTGACCTCATTAAAGCCCTGTTCATTGTGGTAATTCACCAGGGCGCTGGCCGTAACACCGGTGCCACAGCTCAGGGTTTCATCCTCTACGCCGCGTTCATAGGTGCGTACCGCGATTTCGTGTTCATCTTCCACCTCTACAAAATTGACATTGATACCGGAGGGCTGGAAGGCTTCCTTGTTGCGGATCTCCCGCCCCTTCGTGAAAGCATTGTATTCATCGAGGCGATTAACCATTTTCACATAATGCGGGGAACCGGTATTGAGGATATAATCGCCGGCGCTCTCCTCAATGGAAGGCACATCCTGCATTTTGAGGCGAACCAGTCCGCGTGCATCGATCTCTGCTTCATGCGGACCGTCGATCGCAATGAATTTATAAACCGTACGCACAATACCCTGGTGGTAGGCGAACATGGTAAGGCAGCGGCCCCCATTACCACACATGGTGCTTTCGCGGCCATCGGCATTGAAATATTTCATTTCAAAATCGTAGCCGTTGGCGGCATTAAGCAGCATGAGGCCATCGGCACCGATGCCAAAGCGGCGATCGCAGAGAAAGTGGATCTGTTCCTGGGTAAGGTGGTTGTAAACACCCTCGCGGTTATCGAGGATGACAAAATCATTACCCGTGCCCTGATATTTATAGAAGTTGATCTCCATGGGGTTAAGTACCAGCGATAATTTCAAGTGAGCGCACAATCAATTTTTCTACGGCTGCCTGTCCATCTAATGAAAAGGTTTTGTTGACCCGGTTGGCGACGATTACATTGAGGCTCAGGCAATGGTGCCCCAGTAAACGACTCAACCCATAGATGGCGGAGGTTTCCATTTCAAAGTTAGTGATCCTATGCTGACCGTACTGAAAATCTGTGAGGCGATCTACCAGTTGGGGGGCAGCCAGGCCGAGGCGGAGGATTCTGCCCTGGGGACCATAGAAGCCGGGACAGGTAACAGTGATACCCTGGTGATAACCCTCGGTAAAATGTTTGAGCAGGGAAGGGGCAGCGGCGGAAATATAGGGCTGGGTGATGGAATGGTGGATCTGGGTTTGGGTAAGGAAGGACTGGAGCAGTTCCTGTTCCTCTTCATTTTGTTCGAGGCGATAGAAGTGCAGGAGGTTATCGAGCCCGAGGCCATGGGTGCCGGCCACAAAGGAGTCGACCGGGATATCGGCCTGGAGGGAACCACTGGTACCGAGCCGCAGGATGGAGAGGCTGGATAAGTTGGGTTTAATGGTACGGGTAGAGAAATCGATATTGACCAGGGCATCGAGTTCATTGAGCACGATATCTATATTATCTGGGCCGATGCCGGTGGAGACAACCGAGATGCGTTTCTTGCCGAGGGTGCCGGTATGGGTGACAAATTCTCGGTGCTGTCTTTGAACCTCGATTTTGTCAAAATATTTGCTGACTACCTTGACGCGATCGGGATCACCAACCGTGAGCACGATAGGGGCGAGCTCATCGGGGTGGAGGTCGAGGTGATAGATTGCGCCGCGGTTGGTAATAATTAATTCGGAGGGGGCAATAGGTTTCATTCGGTGGCGTTATTAGAAAGAATTTTTTATGGTGGAATTTGTAACGAATGTATAAAAATCCTACATTCGTGCCCGATTCAAAAATGGTCCTGTGGCCGAGTGGTTAGGCAGAGCTCTGCAAAAGCTTCTACAGCAGTTCGAATCTGCTCGGGACCTCAGAAAAGAAGAAAGTCCGTATAGGTGAAACTACCTTTGCGGACTTTTTGATTATACCGTTCGGGTATGTTTGATCGTCCATTCGGGTATTTGCAAGCGTTGTGTCACCGTTCCGGCATCGTTCAACCACCGTTGTTTCACCGTTCCATCACCGTTCTTCAACCGTCAGTGAACCGTTCAGCAACCGCTCCAGCCTGGTTTCCCAACTCAAAATTTACAAATTACGGTTTCCCGTAAGCGAAACTGTTTAAGAATTATTATATTGGTGTTACTTGTCCTGTGATTCCCAGCCATGGGACTCATGTGGCGAAGCAATGGGGGGGATTCAAGTCTTTAAGAGAAATCCGTTTAAACGAAAGGGTAAGTTTCAGTCTTAATATTTCAAACAATGTATTGACACACATTCAATCAATCTGAACGCGAAGAATGCAATTAGTTTTGAGTATTTATTATCGATTTGCACATCTAATTGCGTAAACAAATGTGTTGTACGTCACCCTGTTTGACACACCCTGCAAGTTCTGGCAAACAGGACGACGACCCCAACTGCCAACGCTTCAGCAAAAGCAAAAGAGGTGCAAGCCAACACACAAGGCGATGCTAATGCACCACATTTGCTTTTGCGCCGACGCACAGGGAGACAGTCCGACAAATTCTAAAACCTTATATTCACAACCCAATCTTAAAACCAAAACTGAAATGGCATACACAGCAGAAATTAGTAGAACAAATCCTAGTTGTTTTCTTTTCGTAATTGACCAGTCAGGTTCTATGTCTGACAATTATGTAAGTGTTGGCAAACCCAAATCTGAAGCACTTGCCGACGTCATCAACCGAATGCTTCAACAGCTTGTAATAAAATGTGCAAAATCAGAAGGAGTGAGAGACTACTATCATGTTGGCGTACTTGGATACGGAGCTAATGGAGTGAAGCCAGCATTTGGAGGAGCTCTTTCAAACAAAAAACTTGTTCCTATCTCTGAAATCGCAGATAATCCTGCAAGAATTGAGGAAAGAACTAAAAAGGTATCAGACGGAGCAGGAGGGCTTGTTGATACAAGCATTAAATTCCCCATTTGGTTTGACCCTACCGCAAGTGGAGGCACACCAATGACAGAGGCATTCAAACAGGCTAACAGCATCATTGAAGATTGGTTAAGTTCTAATCCTCATTGTTTTCCCCCAGTTGTAATTCACATTACTGATGGAGAAAGTACTGATGGTGACCCTACGCAAGAAATGAACAGATTAACAAGACAGTCATCTAATGATGGAAATGTAATTCTATTCAACCTACACACTAATGCAAGAAGCACTAACGCAATTTCTTTTCCAGGTCCTGAAACAACGCTTCCAGACCAATATGCAGAAAAGCTTTTTAATGGAGCTTCATCTCTTCCAAGTTTCATGCGTAATGTAGCTGCACATGAATTTGGTCTAAGCCTTTCAGATGGTGCAAAAGCATTCGTTTTGAATGGTGACATTGATTTAATTATCACAGCGATAGAAATTGGAACAAGACCAAGTCTTCAATTACGATAAATGTTAAAGTGCAATTTTAAGAGTATTACTACGTCAAAATTTGGAAATACGGCAGATGAAAACGAAGACAATCTTTTAACTCCCAGCAATGCCGATGAAACTCTTTTACGGTTTGCTATTTCGGATGGCGCTACTGAAACTTCATTTTCAAAAGAATGGTCTGATCTCTTAGTTACTTATTATAAAGACAACTCTTTTGAGCAAGACCATTTTGGTTCTACGTTGGACAAGGCATCCAAATCGTGGCAATCAATAGCTACCGCTATTGAATTGCCTTGGTATGCTCAACAAAAGGCAGAGATTGGGGCGTTTGCAGCATTTCTTGGCGTCACAATAAACAGAGAAGAATTTATTTTTAATTCTGTGGCTATTGGAGACTGCACATTGTTTCAGGTAAGAGGAAATGAACTGATGCTGTCTTTTCCTATGTTGAAAGCAGAAGAATTTGGGAACACACCACATCTGCTTTCAAGTAATTCAAAATACCAGAACGGAGTAGAAACGCAATTGAAATATTATAAAGGCGAAATTCTTCCTGATGATACTATAATTCTTGCAACAGATGCAATAGCAGCGTGGGTACTTAAACGAACAGAAAAAGGCGATAAGCCTTGGAACAGTTTACAATGTCTTTTATCTTTTGAGGATTATAAAACCGACTTCCAAAATTGGCTTAACAACAAACGACAGGAGAGTGAAATCAAAAATGACGACGTGACGTTAATAGTCATAAACTTTCAGTAATGCTGCTTCCAAGAGGTGATGAATATAATGTTGCGGTTCAAAATCCTAAAATCGCTTTTACAGACCTTGATTTAAAGAGTAGTCAGGTTGAAACTACTCCTTTAGGTTTACCAAAACCCTATTCAGGTGGGTTCACCATAACTTATAAACTTGCAAATCATCAGAAAGGTTGGGCTGTACGATGCTTTCACAGAGATATACAGGATTTGCAAAGAAGGTATCAGGCAATTGGAAACTTTTTAGCCAAAAACGGTTCTCAATACTTCGTTGAAGCAAAATATTTATCGGAAGGAATAAAAGTAAATGGTAAAGGATACCCGATAATCAAAATGCTTTGGTTAGAAGGAGAGCCTTTAAATATTTATTTAAGCAAGGTTTACAACCAAAAGGCAAAGATTGAAAAACTATTAGCCGACTTTACAAATCTAATCAGTGAGTTAGAAAGGTTTGGAATTGCTCATGGCGACTTGCAACATGGAAATATAATCGTAAAGAATGACAAGCTTTATTTGATTGATTATGATGGAATGTATTTTCCTGAATTAGCCTCACTCAAGACAAATGAGATAGGTCACATAAATTATCAGCACCCTAAACGTTCTGCTTCTCATTATAATCAGTACATAGATAGGTTTTCAGCTAATGTTATCTACGTTGGCTTAAAAGCTATTTCTATTAATCCAAATCTTTGGAAGAAGTATGACAACAGTGAGAACATTCTTTTCAAAAGCCAAGACTTTGCCGATTTACAAAACTCATCGCTAATAAAGGATTTATCAGCAATACCAGAACTAAAGCCTTTAGTTGAAAGATTGGTTGGCTGCTGTCATTTGGAGTTTGAAAAAATACCTTCTCTTAAAGAATTTTTATCAGGCAGCTTTTCCTACAATAAAAATGCTGCAGGAACAATTTCAATCACAAGAAGTCAATACGAAATAATTGATGCAACAAAAAAGGGAAGTCTCTTAGAACATTTTGGAGAAAAGATAGAAGTGGTTGGAAAGATTTCGGGAAAATTTTCAGGGAGTACTTATAGTGGTTCACCTTACATGTTCTTGAATTTTGGTTTATATCCAAGTCAAACATTTACACTTGTGATTTGGTCAGAAGGTATTTCAGCTTTAACAGCAAAAGGATTATCGCCCAGTTCTTTAGTTGGCAAATGGGTTAGCGTTACAGGAGTAATAAGCAGCTACAGTAATAAACCACAAATGATAATTGAGCTGCCATCTCAAATACAAATATTGAATAGCGAAACGGAAGCTAATCACAGATTGAAATTCAAACCTGCACCTGCAACGCCTAAAACAACTGTAACAACTACAACACCACCTAAAAAAGTAATTGACAAAGAAGCAGACATTTTCAACGACTTGTATAAACATAAACCCGTTTATACACCACCAAAACCAGTTGTTTCAACACCGCAAACCACGTCTAAACCTGCAACAAGAAATACTTACAAACCGCCAACCTATTCAAACACCAGTAATCAGCCAACTAAAACAACTTCAAGTAGTAGTAGTTCAAGTGACAATAGTGGATGTGTCGTGCCAGTTATTTTTGCAATTATCGGAGCAGCATTACTTGGCGCAGCTACAAAAGGAAAGTTATGGTTTGTAGGTGCTATCATTGGAGGAGTTATTGGTGCATGGATTTCAAATGCTTTCAAATCATGAGTTGGAGGTTTAGAAAAATGTTTCGGTTTGGTCCAGTAAGGACTACTATTTCCAAAAAAGGAGTTGGTGCAAGTTGGGGAATACCAGGCATTAGATTAGGCGTTTCACCTGATGGCGGAAAGTATATTAGTTTGGGCATCCCTGGAACAGGCTTGTATTTCATTAAATACTTATCAAGTCAACAGCAGACAAATACAAAGCAAAACGACAGACAAAACAAAGCAAAACAAACGCAGATTAAAAAGAATAACCAAGAAGAGCCTTGGTGGAAACAGAAAGATTTGTGACACCCAAGCTTTTGCAAGCACATTTGCAATTCACACCAAGCCGACACATAAGGCTAAAATTGCAAAAGAGCTTGCAAGCCAACGCACAAGGTGACACACCCTGCTCTTGTAGGACATAGTGTTTCAAGTGACACACCCGACAGAAGGGCGAACGTACAACAGGGGGGGTGTACAATAGCGGCAGACGAAACGTAGCATCAGCTTTTGTTTCGCTATTCATTAGAAGTTTCGGCTGACCCAACGCTGTTGAACAAAAGAATTTAATTTCATCAGCAAACCATTTTTGAGCTGCAGTTGTCGGTAGACGGAACACGGAATACCGCTACTGCACAAAGCCCTGTTCGTAGGTCGTAATACTGAAAAAAACCTCAAATGATAGTTCCAGTTAAAAATATTGTAGAACAAGTTGACCTGACATCAGAAGATGTTTTACTGCTACTGTTAGAGTGTGTCGTCAACTCAATTATTAACCTTGAGCAATCGCCGAAACCTAAATCAGAGAGAAAAATACAAATACAAACAGAGCGAGGCGCTTACCCACAGACACCTACTATAGACAATTTAAAAACAATATCTGCTTGTAAATTCCGATGATCTTGACCCCGGTATTCCGGGTGATGTTGACCCCCTTTTTCATAGGGCCTAAAAGTGCAGTAATGTAAAGAGCAGTTGTAGGATTCAAAAGTATTTATCTTAAGCGATACCTTGTTATTTTTTTCTCCTCAAGGAGTCGCCTTTCAATTCTATCCGATTTGCTTTGGCTGTCAATCTGTCCATTATGGCATCAGCAATCGTAGGTTCGTTGATATACTCGTGCCAGGCGCTTAAAGGTAACTGTGGGGTTATTAGTGTTGCATGTTTGCCATGGTGTTCTTCCAGGATCTGCAGCAAAGCGAGCTTTACATCCTGTTGCATGGGTTGCAGTCCAAAGTAGTCGAGTATAAGCAATATCTGGCGTTCCAGGTGGTTCAGCAGTTTAAGGTAAGATCCAGCCAGTTTTGAGAGCGTGATTTTCTCGATGAACCGGTTCATGCTATAGTAGGTTGTTTTCATGCCCATAAGGCATGCCTGTGACAAAATGAGGAAGTAAGGTGGCCAGTTGTTGCTTGGTTAGGTTCCTGGCTGCGGAGCAGCTGAACTGTTCCGGGATTGCGGGGAGCCTGAGTTTAGCCAGCTTGAGGTAATAGGCGGTTTTCTCCTGCTGCAGGAAGGGTTGTTCACTTTTCAGGAGCTGACCAACCAGTTCATGAGCATCAAGTTGTTGATGGATGGGTAGTTCCAGTTGCTGGCCGTACGTATGTGCCATGCCATGTAAGCGCAGTTCTTTCATTTGTTGCAGTGAAGCGGTTGTATTCATATTTGTTTGATAAAAGCTTATTGATACTGTTGAGCGCCCCGGATATTATCGTGTAGGGGTAAGGGTTGGTCTATGGTTATCCGAACCTGCTTGTCAATACCCGCAGTCAATATGTTTTTGATCATGGTGTAGGTAACCCTGGAGCCCGGCAGGGCCAGGCTGCAGGCAGCTTCGAGACGCTGCTTACCATAGCGCTTCTCAAACATCAACATCCCGAAGCAGGCATTGTAGTTCTGTTCCATATAAATGCTGTTGCCCAGCATGCTTTCTGTTACGGCTGCAGTAGCAGCTCCGATATGCCGGGCCTTGGTTAGCAACTCTTCTTTGGTCCAGCCTTTTGCAGACTTAGCCTGCTGGTGATTGAGCGGCATGTGCTCTCCAATAGTATGGTATCCGCGACCAGCTACCCGGATGTGCAGTGCAATGCGCTGGTAATCGTGATAGATCTCCACGGTTTGCTGATCGTACCAGACTTTGACTTTGCTACCCACATATTGCCAGGGTACACTGTAATAGAGCCTGTCTTCCCGAAGCTGGATATGATAGTTGCGCTGCATAGTGAGGATCGTACATTTTTTCAGCAGACAGGGCTTGGAAGGTAATCCGCGCAGCAGCGGACGTTCGTATTGGTCGAACAGCTCTCTTCTACTAAATGAAGAACCTTTGTAGTTGCGCAAGTTCAGTTGATCGAGCTGGATCCGGAAGTAATAATTAATCTCCGATAAAGAAGTAAAACGCTGGTTCCGCAACGGCGCATACACATACTTGTAAACCAGGTTGACGGCTTTTTCAACCATCGCTTTGTCTCTGGGTTTACCCGGTCTAGTGGCAGAGAAGGTAGTACCATAGTGTTCACTGATCTGATAACAGAGATCCGTAAATACAGGTTCGTATCGGTCTGCTTTAGTCACGGCCGTACGCATGTTATCACAGGTGATGGTTTGTGTTACGCCTTGCAGGTAGCGGAGCAGTTCATTGATGCCATGTAAGAGGTCGGCTGTTTTCTGGTGTTCCAGCGCAATACAGAAAATCAGGCCACTGTAAGGAAGAGTGGCAACAAACACATGATCTCTTCACAAGGATTTTACTACAGGTGCATATCCACATCCTTTTGTTCAGGAACCGGTTCAGGTGTTCACAATACTGGCTGTAGGCATATCCATCCAGATGCTGTTCCTTATACTCGCCAAAGAGCAGTTGCCGCGTAACACCAGGCCGGTCAATCGTTTTATACTTTTAATGGAGTGACCTTCCTGCTTCAATTTAAGAACTTGTTTGAGCTATTCCATTGCAATTGATTTTGCTGCCATTCTTAACGCTGTTTTTAAAGAGGCAAGTTTACAACTACAACTGCTCTTTTACACATCCTTTAGGGGGTCAACTTGTGCCGGAATGACAGTGGATAAAAACAACCCTAGGGGGGTAAGATCATCCGGAATAAGTTGGCAATCTGATGGGTCAATATCCCAGAATGCCGCCAATCATGAAAAAATCCCGGGGGTCAAGTTGCTCCGGAATAAGGGGGTCAAGTTAAATCGGAACAGGGGGGCAAGATGGTCCGGAATCTACAGGTTGAGTAAAAAAATGAAGACAGTTTAGACTAAATAAAAAGTGATTACTTTAAATGAATATCACTCCTGGAAGCTAATTACTTGGTAATCAGATAATTATGTTCAAGATGCATAATATCGCTTACTCTTTAAAGAACAAATTTGAAGAGATCTACAAAAATAAAATTGAGTAAAGCCATATTATTCTCTATCTTTACAGAACTGAAACGTTCTACAATGATAAAAATGACAAGTGTGGCTTCCATTTCTGACATCAGGTTCGGGCTTTATGCTCAGCCTGATCCCTCAGGTTCAACAGCCTATCTGCAAGTCCGCCAATTTAGTGAAGATGGAAGACTGACCACACAGGCTGATGAGTATATAAATATAAATAAAAAAACAGAGCCTCATCTGTTAAAAGGTGGTGATGTGCTTTTTACCGGGAAAGGTAATAGGTTGTTCTCCTGGTGTTACACCCTTACTGACCATCCAGCCGTAGCTTCTTCCATATTCTTTGTATTACGACCAGATCAACGGTTGGTATATCCGGAATACTTGGCTGCAATATTAAATGCACCTCAAAGCAAAGCTGCCTTTCAGCAGTTAGGTAGCGGAACGAACATTTTTTCCATTCGAAAATCAGAGCTGGGTGCATTTGAAATTCCGTTACCGTCTATGCAACAGCAAAAGAGTATAGCTGCATTAGCTGCTTTGCATCAGGAGGAGATCGAACTGTCTCAAAAACTCATTGCAGAAAAGCGAAATTTATATACCGCAATCATTTCTAAACTGATTAAATAATTATTATGGAGAAGAAACTCACGCAAAAAGAAATCAACGGTATCGTCTGGAAAGCATGCGACACATTTCGCGGCACCATCGACGCCACACAATACAAGGATTACATCTTAACGATGCTATTCCTTAAATATGTTACTGATGTATGGAAGGACAAAAAAGCAGCTTATGCAGAAAAGTACAATGGTGATGAAGTTCGTATTGAAAGAGCGCTGCGTAACGAACGTTTCCAGGTGCCTAACGAATGCACTTTTGATTACCTGTTTGAACAGCGCAATGAAAATAACCTGGGTGAGCTGATCAACATTGCTTTGGAAAAGTTGGAAGATGCAAACCGCAGCAAGCTGGAAAGGGTGTTCCGTAACATTGACTTTAATAGTGAAGCAAACCTTGGTCAAACTAAAGACCGTAACCGTCGATTGAAAAACTTGCTGGTTGATTTCTCTGCTCTTAATCTACAGCCTTCACACCTGGAAGGGAATGATATAATAGGTGATGCATATGAATTTTTGATTGCACAGTTTGCAGGTGACGCCGGTAAAAAAGCTGGAGAATTTTACACCCCGGGAGAAGTCTCAACACTGTTGGCAAAGTTGGTAGATCCGCAGCCAGGCAACCGGATCTGTGATCCTGCTTGTGGTTCTGGTTCCTTATTAATAAAAGTAGCAAGAGAGGTAGGTAGCAACAACTTCTCATTATACGGGCAGGAAAACAACGGAAGCACCTGGGCTTTAGCTCGTATGAATATGTTCCTGCACGAAATGGACAATGCAGACATAGAGTGGGGCGATACATTAAACAACCCCCGTTTGCTGGAAGGCGATCAGCTAATGAAATTCCATATTGTGGTAGCAAATCCGCCGTTCTCATTAGATAAATGGGGTGCGGATAATGCTTTGGCAGATCAGTACAACCGTTTCCATCGTGGTACACCACCCAAGAGCAAAGGTGATTATGCATTCATTACACACATGATTGAAACCACCTATGAAGATGTCGGCAAAACTGGTGTGATTGTTCCGCACGGTGTTTTATTTCGTGGTAGTAGCGAAGGGAAAATAAGAGAGCAGTTGATTAAAGAAAACCTGCTCGAAGCAGTGATTGGCTTACCTGCTAACCTGTTCTTTGGTACTGGCATTCCTGCAGCCATACTCATTTTCAACAAAGGCAAAGGGGATAATAAAGATGTACTGTTTATTGATGCCAGTCGTGAATACCAGGAAGGTAAAAACCAGAACCGGTTGAGAGAAGATAAAGACATCAAGCACATTGTTGATACCTACAAAGCATTCAAAGCTGCGGCACCGTTAACAACTGAAGAAGGTCTTGTAATGGAAGAGAAGTATGCGTATAGGGCTACACTGAAAGAGATTGAAGAGAATGATTACAACCTGAACATCCCCCGTTATGTGGATACGTTTGAAGAAGAAGCACCGGTTGATATTGCCACTACCCAGGCTGAAATAAAGAGATTGAAAGTTGAATTGGAAACAGTTGAAAACAAAATGGAAGCATATTTAAGAGAATTAGGATTTTAATGAACCTGGCTGCAGTGCTACTAAATAACTTCGTTGCGTCGCACTCTTATACGACTAAATCAATACTGAGCAAATTATGAGCATCAACAACCAACAAAAGCCGGGCTACAAACACACACCATTAGGATGGTTACCGGAGGATTGGGAAGCTGTTAAGCTAAAATCCATTTGTTCTGTCAATCAAGGCTTGCAAATTCCCATCGAAGATCGTTTGAAGGAACAGGTGGATGGAGCAAAAGTATACATTACAATTCAATATCTAAACAATGGCAAAGATGCTGAATTCATAAAGGCAGCCTCTAAATCTGTTTGTTGCGATGAGGACGATGTTTTAATGACTAGAACAGGGAATACAGGTATTGTAGTTACAGGTGTTCACGGGGTATTTCACAATAACTTTTTCAAGATAAATTACGATAAGCAAAGGATAAATAAAACCTACTTGATTGAGTACTTAAATGATCATAAAACCAAGCACACAATACTTGTAAAGGCTGGAACGAGCACAATTCCAGATCTTAACCACAAAGATTTCTATTCGATTTATTTTCCACTTCCACCACTATCCGAACAACGCAAAATCGCCGCAATTTTCTCAACCTGGGATGAAGCCATCACCAAAACCCAGCAACTCATTGCCCAACTGCAACAACGAAACAAAGGGTTGACGCAGCAGTTGCTGACGGGCAAAAAAAGGTTGAAAGAGTTTGAAGGTGATATTGACTTGCATCATCTAAAAGAATTTATCACTGAAGTATCTGAAAAGAACAGTAACCGCCTCGTTGAAAGGGTTTTGTCAGTTACTAACTCGAGAGGATTTATCAACCAAGCAGAACAATTTGATAGGGAGGTTGCAAGTGAAGACCGTTCAAACTATAAAATTGTCCGCAAAGGTCAGTTCGCCTATAATCCTTCCAGAGTAAACGTAGGTTCATTGGATTTATTAAGAAATTTTGATGAAGGTATCCTAAGTCCAATGTACGTGGTGTTCGAAACAGACCACAACAGGTTGCTGCCGGCATTTCTATATTATCATCTGAAGTCGCATTGGTTCTATGGTCATATACCCATGTATGTACAAGGTAGCGTAAGAGATAGTTTATCATTCGACGGACTTACAGCCATGAAGTTTTTTATTCCTACAGTCGAAGAACAATCGACAATCGTTCAAATACTGGATAGTGCCCATGACGAAGTAAAGCTTTACGAGCAAAAGCTTGCCGTCTTGCAGCAACAGAAAAAGGGGCTAATGCAAAAATTATTGACAGGTGAGGTAAGAGTGAAGATTGATAACAACCAAAATTAAAAAGCAACATGAACATCTCTCAAAAGCAAACCATTCTAACAGAAATCGAAACTATGCTGAGTTTTGATTTTGACAACATGATCATCAGTCAATTGCCGGAAAACACGGACTTTAATTCGATCATGTTTGGAAAGTATCCTGTTTTGGAATTTAAAGCTTTGTATTATAAAACCATTCATCAACTGAAAGCGGAAGTTGAAAATGGTTTAGGGCTTCTGCTGCCGAACCAGGAGAATTTTTATAACGATTTTGGTTCAGTTACTCTGGATAGTGACATGCAAAACCTTCGGGCATATGTCTCAAATGTTAATAGCAGGAACGATGCAGCTGCAATCCTCGAAAGGTTAATGTACTACCAAGTTAGACAAGGCTTTTGGGATAGGTCCGCAATAAAACTTCATGATGTAAATACGGATAAGATAAATGCTGCCCAACAACAATTGCAGCTAGTACAGAAAAGCCTCTCAGAAAATCTCAAAAAATTTGAAGAATTAAAGAAGCAGTTCGAAACGAAGCAGGAGGAAGTCAATACATTCTTTGAGACGAAGAAGCAAGAAATGATTGAGGTAAACAGGCTCCTGGCAGAAGCGACTTCATCTAACACAAGAATTACAGAACTGGCATCGTCAGCCACAAACAAGGACACAGAGATAGCCGGAGTTTTAAAAAATGTAAACGATAAGGTAACTACAGTAACAGAAAATATTGGCACCTATCAAACCTCATTTAGCACTATTGAAACCGAAGCTGCTACTCTGAAACAACAGTTAGAAACAACAATATCTACTGCATTGCAGAATTTAGATAAAGCAAAACAGGGAGTTGAGTTTGTGGACAGCAAGCGTGAAGAAATAGTAAGGCTTACCGGAATGGCTGCAGACGGATCATTAGGCTCAAAGTTCGATCAACGTCAAGGTACGTTGGCTAATGGCTTATCATTTTGGAAATGGGGTGTACCGATTGTTACAGCTCTTTCTATTTTATGGGTTATTGCAGTCTTCACTTGGCTTCCGGCACATACTGATAATGTTTGGATCAATTTATTAGTCAACTTGCTTAAAACAACACCAGCATTCATTTTAATGGGTTTTGTCTTTAGCCAGTACGGTAAAGAGAGAAACCTGCAAGAAGAATATGCTTTCAAATCAGCTGTAGCAATGACCCTTACGGCTTACTCAAGCATGTTGGAAAAAGGAGATGATGAAGGAAATAAGACAAGGCAGGAAATGCTATTGAAGTCAATACAACAGGTGTATTTGCAACCCAGGATACATCCTGAAAAGCCTGAAAGAATTTATGCTATGAATGGGAAGCATTTGAAAGATGCTATACAAACGTTATCAGAGGCGGTAAAAAATATTAAAGCTTAACCAATTTATATATGGCTTATCATTCAGAGACGGTGAACATACCTGAAGGTATTCGTGAAATCTACACATTTACTGATGAGAATCCAGAAGATAGACATCTTTCCTATAGAATAGATGAAGAGACTGAGCGGATTGACTTTTATCCGATGCAAATGGAGAATACTTATTTAACTCATGTTATACTTAATGGTTTTAGTCGGTTACCGGCGGAGTTTACTGAAACAGGGTATGTGAGAGGCGGTTGCTTTTATTACATCGACAAAAAATGCGAAGAAGCTGAGATTACGGAGCTCATTATAGATCGTAATGCCAATAACCAGTGCAGAAATTTTAGGGGTGGTGCCAAAAGAATGGTATTGTCTTATAACTCGTTCCAAAGTTTAAAAGAAAGGCTGACAACTATCAATACTGAGGCAAAGAGAGAAAGAAGCGCTTACGCAAATGAATTTTTTCATAATCTATTTCCGACAAAGTTTCAAGAAGTAGATACTACTGTAAATATCAGAAAGAACAGATTGCTGGAAAACCTTGACGTAGAGTTAGTTGGACACCTTTCTCCAGAAGAATTACAATCCTTAGAAAACTTCTATGGGGAAATTTTGGAACGCAGATATGTCTCAGTGCCACACAAATTACGATTGATAAACAGAACCAAGTTGATGGTCGATTCTATCGCATTAGATACCGTCATCGAACGCTATGAGGAATTTTTAGAAGATGATACTAAGTCAGAGTCGGATTGGGGGACATTTTTGAAAGAAAATATCTTTCTAATAGACTCTAAGTACGTTAAAGTAATACCAGAAATTATCATTTCGATGGTAAGGGAAAGGAGAGCTGATTTCGGTTTACTCGATTACAATAATTTTTTTGACATTTTTGAAATAAAGAAACCAGCGACCCAGCTTCTTGCCGCGGCAACAGATAGAAATAATCATTATTGGAATACTGATGCAATCAAGGCAATTACGCAGGCTGAAAAATATCTTCATATCGCTTCAACAAGATCAGACGTTCTACAGGCAGACTTGAGACGTCAGCCGGGGTTTGAAGATGCCCGAATTGTTAAGCCAGCAGTATCACTTCTTATTGGGCATTCTAATCAATTAGATACTCCTCAGAAAATTGAGGATTTCAAAATACTCCGAGCTTCATTAAAGAACGTTGAAATCGTACTTTATGATGAACTGCTTACAAGGATCAAACTTCAGAGAGAAAAAATAATTCAACGATGATTCCGTCATTTAAAGAAGATCACATCTCCCAAATACCTGCACTGCAAATGCTGATGAAGCTTGGCTATAGGTACTTAACACCCAATGAAGCTTTGGAAGCAAGAGGTAACCGGAGCTCAAACGTGTTGCTGGAAAAAATTCTGAAAAAACAACTCAGGGAGATAAACAAGATTGAATACAAAGGTAAAGAATTTCCTTTCTCTGATATAAATATCAATACTGCTGTTCTTGCCCTAAGGGATTTGCCGTTGCAAGATGGATTTATGGCAGCAAGCCACGCGTTTTACGATCTGGTAACGTTGGGGAAAAGTTTAGAACAAAATGTATTGGGCGATAAGAAAAGCTTTTCACTTAAGTACATTGATTGGGAGCATCCGGAAAATAACGTTTACCACGTCACCGAAGAATATTCTGTTCTTCGTTTTGAAAGAACTGACACCTATCGTCCTGATGTGATATTGTTTATCAATGGTATTCCAATGGTGGTGATTGAATGTAAAAGCCCGAAAATCAAACATCCCATTGACCAGGCAATAGAGCAACATCTACGTAACCAACAAGAGGACGGAATTAGATCATTGTATTATTATTCAAACTTAGTCGTTGGCTTAGCAGTTAACGAAGCCAGATACGCCACTACAGCTACATCAAAAGAGTTTTGGAGCGTTTGGAAAGAACAATTCAGGCATAAAGATGATGAGCAGCATTATTTGCAAACGTTACAGCAAATTAAAAACGCACCGTTACCAGACAATGACCGAACAGTATTATTTAAAGAAAGGTTTCAGTATGTGCTTCAGTACTTCAATCAACTGGAGAAAGAAGACTTAACGATCACTGAGCAGGATAAGATGTTGTACAACTTATGCCGTCAGGATCGATTATTAGACATCATGTATCATTTCATTTTGTTTGATGATGGAGTAAAAAAGATTACCCGCTATCAACAATACTTTGCCGTAAAATGGACGCTGGAACGTATCACTAAAGTGCAACCTGATGGTAAGAGGCAAGGCGGGGTTATTTGGCATACGCAGGGTAGCGGCAAGTCATTAACCATGGTGATGCTGGCTCAACTCATTGCAATGCATCCAGACATCAAGAACCCACGAATAGTATTAATTACCGACCGGGTTGATTTGGACGATCAAATAACCGAAACCTTCAAAAAATGCCATAAGATAGTAAGACAAGCAACAAAGGGGGCATCTGCAGAAGCAATAAAAAAGTTTAAGGGCGAAGAGCTTACAGAAAAAGAGTTGGAGAGTTTCAAAAAGGATGCAAGCTTGTTGGGCTACCTTCTTCAATCGGATGATACAATTATAACGACCATTGTTAACAAGTTTGAAACTTTAGTAACTAAGGCTTCAGCATCATTTGAAGCTAATAGCATCTTCGTGCTGGTAGATGAAGGGCACCGCAGCCATTACGGTCCAATGGGCATCAAAGTCAAAAAAGTGTTTCCTAATGCAGCATTTGTTGCTTTCACTGGTACTCCGTTGATGAAAAAGGAGAAGAGTACATCCGGGCAATTCGGTGGCATTATTCCCGGAACAATTTATACTATTTCGGATGCAGTAGAAGACAAAGCCGTTGTTCCCCTATTATACGAGGGAAGGCACAATATTATGCACGTTAATGAAAAGCCACTGGATACTTTTTTTGATCGTGTAGCTGAGCCGCTTACTGAGTATGGCAAAGCTGCTTTAAAACGCAAGTTCTCTTCCAGGAACAAAATAGTTCAGTCAGCCTCGTTCATAGAAAATACAGCATGGGATATTGTAAAGCATTTTACAGATAACATACAAGGCACGGGGTTTAAAGGTCAATTAGTAGCTCCCAATAAGCTATCAGCTATCAGATACAGGGATGCTTTCAAAGATATTAGTAGGGTGTCGGTTGAATTGCTCATTTCTGCCCCTGATGATCGGGAAGGTGAAGAAGATGCATTCGAAGAAAGTGATGATAAAGTAAAAGCTTTTTATAATGCTATGATGGATAAATATGGCAACCAGGAGAAGTATGAAAAAGCCATTATTAGCAGTTTTAAGAGGCAGGACGAACCTGAAATCATCATAGTTGTAGATAAGTTGCTGACAGGTTTTGATGCACCACGTAACCAGGTGCTATACCTTACAAGAAATTTAAAAGAGCATACGTTGCTACAGGCAATTGCAAGGGTAAACAGATTGTACCCTGGTAAGGATTATGGTTACATTATCGATTACTACGGCAATCTTGAAAATCTCGATGATGCATTACATACTTATGCAGGGCTGGAAGAGTATGATCCTGAAGAATTATTTGGTACACTCACAAACATCGCAAAGGAAATAGAAAAACTACCACAAGCACATTCTGAGTTATGGGACATCTTTAAAGAGGTGAAGAACAAGTACGATGAACCTGCATACGAGGAACTTTTATCTGATGAAGCAAAGCGGCATGGTTTCTATGACAAGCTATCGGCTTATCTGCGAATATTGAAGCTGGCTTTATCAAGCTTAGACTTCAACAATAACACACCGGAAAAGCAGATTGAAAAGTATAAGAAAGATGCTGCCTTCTTTTTGGCACTAAGAGTATCTGTGAAAAGGCGATACATGGATGAAACAGATCACAGGGACTATGAAGCACAAGTGCAAAAGTTAATTGATAAGCATATCACATCAGAAGGAGAAGTTTTGAAGATTACAGACTTGGTAAACATTTTTGATAAAGAGGAACGACAAGCAGAACTGGAAAAACTCACAGGTAAGGCAGCTAAGGCAGATCACATTGCCAGCCGTACTTTAAAAGCGATAAGCATTAAGTGGTACGATGATCCTGTCGAAAGTAAGCGGTTGTCTGAACTGATCAAGAAGACAATTGAAGACTACCATCAGCAAAGAATAAATGAAGCAGAATACTTAGCAAAAGCGAAAGACTTTGAAGACGCATTCTTCAATGGAAGACGTAGTAATGTTCCTTTATCCATAAAAGACAATCCCACTGCTATTGCTTTTTATAATTTAACCTCAGAAGAGCTGAAAGATGGTTTAGCATCAAAAACAAATAGAATGGATATAGCAGCAGAAATAGCTGCTATTATCGATGATATTGTAAAGGCAAATATTTTCGACAATGGAAATCCCGTAATAGATTGGCAGAAGAACGATGACATCAAGGGAAAGATGCGTATAGAAATAGATGATCTTCTTTTTGAAATAAAAAACAAGTATGATCTGGAATTAAGCTTCGACCACATAGATCAATTGATAGCTGAGTGCATTAAAGTGGCTGAAACTAAATACAAAAGCTAATGCAGCATGAGATTAAATTTGGTAGCAGGATGGTTGTTTTCAATCTTGAATACAGAAAGCGCAAATCGCTGGGCATAAAAGTCCATCCCGATAACTTGGTAGAGGTATTAGCACCAGTTGATGCAAAGGAACACAAGGTATTGGAAAGATTGAAAGAGAAAGCCCCTTGGATATTAAAACAAATTGATCACTTTAATACATACAAACCATCAACCCCAGCCAGACGTTTTATTAACGGTGAAACACATCTTTATTTAGGTCGCCAGTACCGGTTGAAAATAGTACCTGACAAGATAGATGCAGTTAAAGCTTACAGGGGACAGTTATGGATGCACTCCCAAAATCCAGAACCCGAAGTTCTAAAAAAGCAATTGGAAATATGGTATAAGCACAAGGCATCTGTAGTTTTTACTGAATTGTTGGAAGAAGTGTTGCCAAAGTTTAAGCGTTACAAGATTTCAACACCCGTGTTATCCATACGAACTATGTCCAAGAGATGGGGGAGTTGCACACCTGCTGGTCGCATCATTTTGAATACAGAGTTAATTAAAGCACCTAAAGGGAGCATTGAATATGTAATCATTCACGAACTGTGTCACCTGGTCCATCACAATCATACGAGAGCATTTCAAAATCTTCAAAGTCGAATAATGCCAGATTGGAGTAAGTGGAAGGATAGGCTGGAATACAGTTTAGCTTAAAATCTAATAAACTAAAATGAATAAATGGATTGAACGCATTCGTCAGATTTTCGATAACATGAACAAGCTCAGACGTGAAGACTATTATTATTATGGCTTCAAAAGAAATTAATCATCAATCTTGGAGGCAATAAACGGCTTGATTGCTGAAGAGCAAGATGGTAAAAGAAAATGTACTATCAAAGTGCTAATTCAGCTTCACCTTATACGAACAACAAAGAGGTTGAGTATCTTAAATATCATCAGGATTTGATGCGTAAGAAGAATTCGGCAAAAATTTGTTTGTATATCGGATTATTTTGATGCTGTTTAAATAGTATATGGTTACGTATACAGGGATTTAATTCTCATTTTGATTTGAATCTTATTAGCTAAGACTTAATCAAAGAATTTATTTATGCTTGTCAAGAAGTTTTTGCAATATCTCTATTTTTTCCTTTTCTGCTTGAAGTAATCTTTCGTATAATTTTCTGTTTTCAACAATTTCTTCTGCCCACTTATCAAAAGGATTAAAAGTGCATTTGTAATTTTCAACATAAGCAACAGATTCATCTGTAAATGTATTCGCCACAATACTTATCGCCGCCTCCTCATCAAAATTCTTAATCGCATCCACCGGAATTTTTAACGCGCGCGCTACATCATCCAGAATCCCATCCTCAATTTCTTCTTTTGCTTCCAGTCGGGAGATCTTTAATTGGGTCCATTCTTCACCCAGTAAGGAGGCCAACAGATCCTGCTTCATTCCCAACATTTGCCGAAAGCGCGCAACATTTTTTCCGTGATGAATTTTCTTTTCCATAAGGACAAATATAAGGTTTTAAACCGCTGATTAAAATATGCCAGAGCCCGACTAATTTAATCATTTCCGGATTATTTTATACAATCCGGTAGCTGTTACTTTACCATTTTATCATACACCTTATTCCATGGAAAATACCACGCAGTTGATTAATTTTCCCCCTTTCAATGAAGCTGAATGGATCCGGCTCATCTTCCTGCTCAGCGATACCCAACAATGGATGAATCAGATGATCCTGAACGCCTTCTTCCAGGTGCCCCTGAAGGATCGGAAAAAACTGTTCCGGAAATCCTATTACATTACTGTTACCGCCCTTGCACATATCCTGGAACGGCATTACTATACCATTCCCCGACATCCGGCTGCCAGTAAATTCACAGTTCCGCTTATCGAACTGCTTTCTTATCTCCGCGATGCCTCCACCGAGCCAGCTTCTCCCATTCCGGGTACCCTGCAGTTCAAACGTACCCTCGCGCTGGATAAAACCATCGGCATCGATCTCGATCATGTACCCACCTGCCTGCTCACCATCCTAACGGATGCCGGAGGTCGGATCATCACTGCCTTTCCCGGTTCCTATAAATCGATTCCTAACCTCTAACTACCTTCTTATGAAACACGAGTACCTGGAAACATCGGTTTGGTTTAAGGATAAGATTACCGATCCCTATCAAATCATCGCCGCCTTCTTTGATGCCGCGGATATCGCTCATCATCGGAAAATCATTAAAAACATCCTCCAGGTAGCCTGCTCCGATCGGTGCTGGGAGAAGCAGGAGCCAGGTCAGCTGCTCTATGAATTCAGCTTGCTGGAATCGGTGATCAATGCAGCCTGGTTGTTGGACCAGGAGAAGAAAAAAGATCCGCTCATTATCAATCCGGAGGATGTGTTTAATCCCAATCTCTTTGTGGGATGGCATGGTAAGCTGACCAAATGGGATTTCTTACCCCGGTCGCTCAGCTATAAAGAGTTTGCCAATCCCTACAGGGTGTTCAAGCGCTTTTTCCGATTCCAGGATATCACCAACTGGAAAGAACAACTGCAGTTGCTGATGGACTATTCCCTGCGCTCTATGAACCTGCTGGAATTAGAAGATATCAGGCCGCTATCCCTCTATTTCCAGCTCACCAAACTGGTGGAAGCCGCGCATTTGATTGATGTTCGGGAAGTAAACCATGTGGGCGGGCATGTTAAAAACAGGATTAGTAAAAGGCATTTATGAAATCTTCGCGAGATGATAGATTAGCCCACCAGCAGGCGATATTGGAGTTCCTGGATGCGTTCGGGTTAGCCAAATCTGAAGAGCGATTGTGGCAAATGTTTCGATTAACCCTAAGCAGTGAGGAAGGGAACGACTGGAATGAAATAGATAGGGCGAACTGGTTTCATTTTTATGAGTTGTTGAGGGGGCTGGTGAGAGCGAATTATGTGTTGGTGAAGGGGAGGGGTTCAAACCATTAAACATAGGTTATGAAACATGGCTATAGAAAGACATCCATATGGTATAAGGAAAGGATTACGGATCCCAGGCAAATCATTAGTGATTTCTTTATTTATTCAGAGCTGGAATTTTACCGGAAAACGATTAGACAGGTAGTTCGGGTGGCCAGTTCAAAGCGGATCTGGACAAAATCTGAGCCGGGGGAACTGGTGGATGAATTCAAATGGTTAGAGTCAGTGATCAATGCTGCCTATATCCTGAATAGGAAGGGCAAGCGGGAGTTTCCTAAAATAGCCCCGGTTGCTGTGACGGAGATCCGCCAGAATTTTACTCCCCGGTTCCTGACAGCAAAGGAATATGGAAATCCATACCGGGTATTCAAGCGCTTTTTTAGATATCGGTCAATAGGCAGCTGGAAGCAGGAGTTACAGGGTTTGCTGGATCATTGCATTCGGTCTACCAGTATAATGGAGGAGGATAAGGAGGTGGATATTATTGGTTTGTATGTTTATCTGACGAAGTTGGTGGAAGCGGCGTATTTGATTGAGATGAGGGAGAATTATGTTCGACCAGAATAGTTGGGTTTTACCATGCCACATGTGAAATATCCATTACCCGATATGGAAAACCATAGAAAATGCATCATATCCAATTATGACTAAAAAAGAGTTGGATTATAAATTTATTATTCGACAAGTACTACTTCTGATTGTTGTTTTTTTTCAAAATGGCTGCAAGAGCGATAGCAAAAATGTAAAGGATCTAGAGGCATTTATGGGAGACAAGAATATACAAGTCATCATTCAGCATGCGCAATCCTATAAAGTGGATGTAATGAATGGTATTTATAGTGTATTTTTTATCAGTAAGCCAACGTTGGAAGTAAAATTTGAATTGAGTATAGAGGAAAAAAGGCAAATAGTAGAAAAGTTTTATTCACTGGATCTACCTAATCTTTTACCGGAAAAAGAGGAAGTACTCCATATCGAAGATGAATGTTTTATCATGCCGAAGATTTATACGTACCTTTCTGTAAAGGGGGATAGTCTTACCCGGCAAATTGAAATCGACACTTCTTGCGACGATTTTAGTCAATTTAATGCTGATAAGGCAAATAGAATTAAGTCGTTTCTGGATTATGTAAGTAAAATTATTTACGAAAAACCACAGGTAAAAAATGCTCCGGAATCTGATATTTTTTATTTATAGTCTTTTGTGTTTACAATTAACAGGATGTGTATACGATCCACCCCCTATAGGGAAAACGATTTCCCTACATAATCAGACAGATCGCTCGCTATTTGTTTCTGATTCATTAACGGGTAAATATTTCAGGTTATATGATACCGTTCGCATCAATGAACGTTCTTATATACAAAAATCTTCCAGGTTTTTAAACGCCTACACTTTTGTAGAGCTATTTTATTCAAACAATGAATTAGCTAGTTTTGCGAAATACCGAAACAATCAGCTCAGTTTTTATTTAATTGATGTAAGCGATCGACAAGAGATGTCAGTAACAGGTTTGACTAATAATTCATTCCGTTCTTTTATAATAAATATCGATACTATTAAAAAATATGAATTAAATCATCTATTTATTACAAAGGATACAATTCTATTGGAGCATTCATTTCGCTATTATAATAAATGAATATTTTAAATGTAATATGTTTCCTGGAGATCCGGTGAAACTTGAACTAACAGTTGATAAATCTGGAAAGAGAATTATTTTATTCAGAATCTGTTAAGAAAACTTAGTTTATTTAACCTGTTTTCTAGTTCTGGTTAAAAACTACGAGTTTTAGTAACATGATTTCATGCTTATATGGAAAAAACCGGATATATAGAGATTAGAATTACCGGCTCAAATGGGAATCTTGAGCTTACACCGGAAAACTATGATATTCATGAAATAATTTCTATTCTGGAAAATGCTGAACACCTGTTGTTCCCTGACGAAAAAAGAGAAAGATCGCCCATAAGCTACCAAATAGAACAAGGATCCGTCCGGCACATCTTTAAAACATCTATTCAGTACATTATTGGTTTCAATGCCGTTATCGGACGGGTTGATCAAACCAAAAGCATTGACTTTTTGGATTTACCCACCTCCAGGGCATTTGAAAACATACAGAAAATAGCAGCAAAAAAGGATTATTCGCTTCGCATTTTTACATCAGTTAAGAATACCAACGAAGTTAAAATCGACAGAACGACTCATTTTTATCGTACTGATAATAATTGGGCAGACGCGGAATTTTACCTCTATGGGAAAGTTACCAATGCCGGCGGAAAGGATAAGGCTATTATTCACATCAATACGGATGAATGGGGAACCCTCAGGATTGAAACTCCGATCTCATTCCTCGAAAAATACGAAGACAACCTGCTTTATAAAATAGTTGGTATACGAGCCATTGGAAAGCAGCATGCCAAAACAGGAGAAATTGACAAAACCTCGTTGAAATTTCGGGAACTGATAGATTATGAGCAAACCTATGACGAACGATATTTGAAATCTTTGCGTGATAAAGCAAAAAAATCCTGGCTTAGCCAAATAGATGCAGATACATGGCTTAGAGATATAAGAGGAGGTTATGAAGAATAGTGCAGTACTTTTAAATACCAGCTTTTTCCTGCGATTTTTTGAATGACGATGACCCACTGTTCAAAAACGCTGACGGTTATTTTAAGTACTTTATTCAGAATAAAATTGACTTATTATTTCTACCATATCAATTGCTGAGTATTGTGTAGGTGGGGAACAAGATCAATTGCCACTAAAGAATCTTCAAATACTCCCATTTAATAATGACCATGCAAAACGAACTGGCGAATTTGCGAAATTAGTTTTCCAGCAAAAAGGTAGATTAAATCTGCGGGAGCGAAAAATAATTCCGAATGATACAAAGTTATTTGCGCAGGCTGGCGTTGAAAATTCAGTGGAATTTTATTTGTCCTCCGATTCCGATAGCTTAAAAATATATAATCTGCTAAAGCAACTAGATAAACCAAAATTTCAATTTATTGACCTGAACATCTCTTTTTCGGAAACATTTGGGGTGTTAGGCCTTTGAAAATAGAGGCATATTATTTAAATTACAGATATCAATTGCTGTCAAATACAACATGCTAAAATGCAAAAAATAATTTCGATTTTAATTTTGCTAACAAGTATATCTTGCCTGGGACAGAAAGTGGAGAGAGTTGTTGTATCTAGTGAAGACCCATATGATTTATACGCTACCTTTGACAAAGACAGTACAACACTTTTTTATGAGAAAATTGTGCCAAAGAATAAACCTATTGGTGTTCTAGTCATTTTACCGGGTTCGGGTGAGCTACTTGAAGATGTTAGAAAACAAATTTCTTTGCACACACTAGCCGTACAACAAAACTTATTGGTGATCTTTCCTTCTATCAATTGGGGCACAAATAAACATATACCAGAACATCAATTTCTTGATACCATTTTTAAGCAGGTGGTAACACAATACAAAGTACCCAAAGACAGATTTGTAATTGGTGGATTTTCAGGGGGTGGTATGTTGGCATTAACTTATGCGGAAAAGGCAAATAAGTATGCTGATAGTACATTCATAAAACCAAAGGCAATTTTTGGAGTTGACCCACCGTTGGACTATGCGCATTTATGGAAGCATTGTGAAAATGACATTGAAAGAAATATATCAGAGGCAGCCGTAATGGAAAGTAAATGGATCATTAATATGTACACTAAAGAATTTGGTGGATCGCCGGAAAAATATAAAGATAACTATGTTAAGTATTCTATCTTTTCGTATAGTGAAAAAGATGGCGGAAATGCAAAATATCTGAAAACAACACCTATACTCTTATATACCGAGCCAGATGTTATTTGGCAAATGCAAAACAGACAAAGAGATTATTACGATTTAAATTGCGTTGACATAGCGGCTATGATTAATTTATTACAAATTCAAGGTAATAAAGATGCCAAACTTGTTATTACAAATAACAAAGGAAGGCGTTTAGATGGTAGAAGGCACCCACATTCCTGGAGTATAATGGACTCGCAAGAATGTATTTCTTGGATATTGGAGCAGCTTCGTAAATAGTATAGTTTTTTTGCTGAATTCTCGCATCGTTATTTCCATGATTATTTTTTAGTTGAGTAATTTAATCATCACCGGATTATTTTATGCAAACCGGTAGGTGTTACTTTATCCGTTCATCAAGCACCTTATTCCATGGAAAATACCACGCATCTGCACAATTTTCCCCCTTTCAATCAAGCTGAATGGATCCGGCTCATCTTCCTGCTCAGCGATACCCAACAATGGATGAATCAGATGATCCTGAACGCCTTCTTCCAGGTGCCCCTGAAGGATGGTAAAAAACTATTCCGCAAATCCTATTATATTACAGTTACCGCCCTCGCACATATTTTGGAACGACATTACTTTACCATTCCCCGCCATCCGGCTGCCAGTAAATTCACTGTTCCACTTATCGAACTGCTTTCTTATCTCCGCGATGCCTCCACCGAGCCGGCTTCTCCCATTCCGGGTACCCTGCAGTTCAAACGAACCCTGGCGATGGATAAAACCATCGGCATCGATCTCGATCATGTTCCCACCTGCCTGCTCACCATCCTAACGGATGCCGGAGGTGGAATAAAATCCTTCTTATGAAACACGAGTACCTGGAAACATCGGTTTGGTTTAAGGATAAGATTACCGATCCCTATCAAATCATCGCCGCCTTCTTTGATGCCGCGGATATCGCTCATCATCGAAAAATCATTAAAAACATCCTCCAGGTGGCCTGCTCCGAACGCTGCTGGGAGAAGCAGGTGCCAGGGCATCTGCTCTATGAATTCAGCTTGCTGGAATCGGTGATCAATGCAGCCTGGGTGTTGGACCAGGAGAAGAAAAAAGATCCACTCTTTATCAATCCAGAGGATGTGTTTAATCCCAATCTCTTTGTAGGATGGCATGGTAAGCTGACCAAATGGGATTTCTTACCCCGGTCGCTCAGCTATAAAGAGTTTGCCAATCCCTACAGGGTGTTCAAACGCTTTTTCCGATTCCAGGATATCGCCAACTGGAAAGAACAACTGCAGTTGCTGATGGACTATTCCCTGCGCTCTATGAACCTGCTGGAATTAGAAGATATCAGGCCGCTATCCCTCTATTTCCAGCTCACTAAACTGGTGGAAGCCGCGCACCTGATTGATGTTCGGGAAGTAAACCATGTAGGCGGGCATGTTAAAAACAGGATTAGTAAAAGACGGTTATGAAATCTTCGCGAGATGATAGATTGGCGCACCAGCAGGCGATACTGCGATTTTTGGATACCTACGGGCAGGCCAGCACCGAGGACCGGCTGTGGCAGCTATTTCGGTTAACTATGAGTAGTGAAGAAGGGAATGACTGGAATGAAATGGATAGGGCGAATTGGTGTACTTTTTATGAGTTGTTGAGGGGGCTGGTGAGGGCGAATTATGGGTTGGTGAAGGGGAGGGGTGGGTAGAGTAGTGAGTGTAGTTGCGTTTGATTAAACTTGTTTGTATAGGCGAAACAAAATGGAAATGGATTTTAGTTTTCTAGTAAAATATTTTTTGGTTCGCTATTGTATTATTCAAAAATAATATATAGATTAGTAGTACTTATCCTGTGACTCCCCTCTCATGGGACTCACGTGGCGAAGCAATGCCAATCCTCCTCCCAACGAAACATTTTCTTGTTTTCGAAAATCCCTAATTAGACTTGCTAATTCACTTAAAATAATTTCATATAGAAAGATAAATTCATTCAAATAAAAGTTCTAATTGAATTCGAAAAGCGCATCAAATCCCAATTTGTATGTCAATTGGATAGTAAGGCTGATTGATCCTATACTAAATACATACAATCCATAGAGGAATTGGAAAGCTAATCAAAATGATCGGATACCTCATTATCTTGTGATTCTATGCAACCAAAGGAACTATAGAATATTATTAACTGAGCGCCCTCTGAGTCTGAATCATTTGTATTGCACTATTAACCAGCATAACAGTTCTATCGTTAATCTAATCTTACTCCCTTACATAGATACTAGTTCCTGATGCGCATCCTTGATTGCTGCATAAAATCACTAATACCATTCAAGCCATATTATGACTATGGAGAATAATCAACCCGTTCGAACCTTTTCGAACAGAGATTCGAACAAAAAAGAAATCTTTGAGCTCCACAAGCAATTATTGTCGGTCAAAACGCATAATAAGGTTCTTAAAGCGGTAAAGGAAAATCCAGGAAAGCAACCTGTATTTCTAGATACAATTAATCATGAAGCAAGTCCTTTTAAACATAAGATGTTGCTTGAATCTGCTCCATTGGAAAAGAAAGTGAAGAATGCAATTTCTGGCGCATTCGGTACTGCCATGTTGGAAGTTGTCATTGGCGACGATGACAGGCAGATCGTAACTAATATTTTGGAAAGCCCCTGGCGTAAGATTGCTGCACTCCGCATACAAGCGGGAGATGGTCGCTACTTTGCAGGTACAGGATGGTTTATCAGTCCCACTGTTTTGATTACGGCTGGCCATTGTGTTTACATGCCCAAGGCGGGCGGTTGGGCCAGTAAAATCGAAGTTATTCCTGCACTTAATGGAACCTTGAAACCTTTCGGCAGCGCTATTCCTACCAATTTTGATACCAATGAAGAATGGATATTGAAAGGTAATACACTTTACGATTACGGCGCCATATTTCTCGATAGGGCTATCTCAAACAACATCGGTAGCTTTAACTTCGGGGCTGCACCTGATATCTACTTTTCAGATTACGAAGTCTCCATTTGCGGTTACCCTATCGATCGTAGTGACGGATCCCAACAATATTATCATACCCGCAAAGTAGCAAGTGCATTCCCTCAACAAATTTTTTACGAAATCGACACCTTTGGTTGATCACGTCCCATTTTAATTCCGTGTTCCTTAATTTGATTATTAAGTATGTAAAGGAGATTTCTAGTTCCAATCATCGGCATAATACCCCTTGTTTCCTTTACTAAACACAGCAAGAATGAGCTATAGTAGTTTTAATTTCATGAAACTGGGCTTCATAAAATGCCTGTCTCGTTACACCAAACAGTGCACAGAGCGTACCTAAACCAATAAATGGATGACTGTTTGGTACCATACTTTTTTCGGATCTTAATATTTAAATCTTCCTCAGCAACCTTAATCATGGTTTCGAGGCCAAGTATTTATAATTTAGCGTATTCGAGTGACTTTTTTAACTGTTTAATCTGACAATTCAGGTCCTGTTTCTTGTGTTCATCCGCCATACTAGATGTTATGGGATTTTTCTTATTATCACTCAAAGTACGAATACTTAATCTGGTCATCCATAATTTTAGCGTATTCCTGTTTATCCGTACTTAAAACAAGCAGTTCTTATTCCAATACTCCCAGATTCAATTTCTGCTAAAGTTTTCGGTTCTCATTTTCATCTCGCCGAGCATGGGGATTTCGACTTAAAGGACTCGATCTTGATTTTTTCTTTTCCTGCATAATAAATTGTTGGGTGACAAGCTATTTCAGGACAAGACATATTACACATTAGCAATCAACTTCCTGCCCCTTCGAGAACCAACTTTTCCGTCATTCTACGAAAAATTTACATCAAAAATTATTGCCATGCTAAAATTTGTCGTAATCATTGCTATCACCATTTGCTCCTCAACAGCTATTGCCCAATTTCCTTATAGCGAAATATTCCACGCCGGTGCAACCAATATTACATATACTGCCAGCAAAAACGGAAGCAAATACATTCTTCAAATTTCCGGTGGCGCTACAGGGCGTCTGGAAAAGAAAACCACTGATCCTCATTCCTTTTTTTACCATGCTATAAAGACAGATTTGGATAAACGATTTGGTAATGATGCTTCGCTTGTACCACAGATTTATGTTTTTGCAGAAAAGTTTGCGAAGCGTGCAAAGCCAACTAATACCACAACATCTAAGAGCGACCGGATGCTGGACTTAGGTGCCTTCGAGGTAAGCGAGTTTGTTTTGGCCAACGGTACCTATACCTACGCCTTAATAGATAAAAATGGTGTTGTAGCACCTCTTAATATTCTCTCAGCTGTGACAGGAGGCGTTTATAAGTATAATAATGCCGGCATCAGCAGCAGTAACGTTATTAAGGATAACTTTGTTGTTATCAAAACTTTTATCCAAGCCAATCAAAAGATAAAAGTACCACAAGTAAGCATAAAAAAGGACCAAAGTACAGGCACCGACCAACTTTATTTTGAAAATTCTGATGGTTCAGTAGAATATATTAACCTGACACCAGTACAAGCAAAAGATTTTAAAGAGAAAGACCCTGACAATAAAAGCAGTGCGGGCAACAATACAAGTGCGGCCTCCCCTACAATAAAGACAACATCAGTCGAAAATAAAAATCCCGTTCGCTTACTTGAGCCACAGTTGATTGCCTGCGCTGGTAAAGTATCCTTTGAATTAACACTTCTCAGTTATCCTAATGCAGACGGAGACTCTTTGCAACTTGAAATCAATACCAAAAACGCCAAAAAACTTGACTCCATTCATCAACAAATTGGTCTTGTTGAATTTAAACGAAAGATTATCGAGAATGCGGAAGTTAAAAAGCTTGATTGCGCCGATAGCCTTATGTCGCCGTCATTGGACGTTTTTTATGCAAAATTTAGCGAAGTGCTGAAGTACAAAAAATCACAGTCAGTCAATCAAAAATTGTTGGACACTGCGAATAAATTGTTAACGGAGTTTCGCACCATAATAAACAACCGAATTGATGCTTTAGCGACCGAAAAAGGATACTCTGCTCGCATCCAACTGCAAGACTCAATGATTCCGATAAATATTGATTGCGGTGATGAATTCCAACAACAGGAGAAGGCAGCCATCCCTAAACTGAAAATTGATTCCCTTGTTATACGGGTAGAAAACAATCTTATTTATCAAATTGATATTGTTGGTCGCTTAAATGGCAGGCCAATTCAAACTATTTCCAACAATAACTACGGTTTGGCCTTACGTGAACTGATTGACTGGCCAAGTAGCATTTCTTTCTATGAAGGGGGTGTAAAATATTGGATTTGTTACCGGAACCTTGTTTTTGTCCGACCGGCTGACGGTGATGCTATCAATTATTCGATTGCCGACGGCGTCTATACTCTAGTGCCTAAGAAGCAAGAGTCGCAACTATTATTGCAAAAACCTTTGCTCGATTTCGTTTCAGCATCAGTGTTTCTTGACCTTCAAGCTTTCAATGAAAAAAATCCGAACAAAAATTTGCTGACAGAGTTGTATTTTAATTTCAACATCAACAATCACAGGCTGCAGTTAGAAAAATTACCTTGGTTGAAAAAAATTACCTTATTCCGCCAACTTTATACCAATATTACATTGGCAACTAACATTTTTAAGGAGCCCAACTCCCTACCCACTTACCGTAATAGAGAATTCATCACCCGAGATTCAACCCGTATTGATACCGCTACAGTGCCACCTTTTTATCGGTATGACTCGCTTTTTAATAACAAATACTACCTCAAACATTTCGATTTAGTGCGTCATTCATTTTTTCAAGTAAAACCAGCACTTACCATATTGTCTCTGGACTATAAAGAAGCGAGGACTTTTTTTGAATTTAATACTGGCTTGATGTTAATGGGTAGTAACGTCCGGGTGATTGATCCAAACTTGGGCAGAGATTCGCTTACATCCACGCCGATATTTTCATTCAGTCCTCTTTACGAACTGCGAGGCCGTATCAGTCCAAAACCTCGTTTTGGTATTGATATGCATCTTTTGTACGTGCCAAACTTGCGACTGTTAAACGAAACCTACCAATCTATTACCGGGTCTTATGATGCTGAAACATTAGTAAAAGCAAAAATGACCAACGAAAACAAGACCGGTTATATTCAAGGAGAGATGAACTTTTTCTTCAACCCAAGGTCCAATCCCTCACCCACTGACAGAGGTGGTTTATATTTTAAACTCAACATTTTCAAGGCAACCCAAAAACCTGACGGGTTCTTTATGTTTTTAGTAGGTTATTCCACAGATATTAAAAACTTTTTCAAATAACCTAGCCACTATTCCACAGTTTAAACATGTAGCGGTAAGTTGTTCAAACATTTTTTTATTTTCGAAAATCTAAATGGTATGAGACATATTATTATTATAAGTTGTTTTTTATTTTTTTGCGTAATTCGTTTATTAAGTCAAGAATGTGCTCCAAACGATAAGATACGAAGGGAGGTTACAAATACACTTGAGTCACCCTACAAATACATTTGTCAACTCTCAATCAGAAGGCAGAGGGGGACTTTCAACGCAACAGGATTCCTAATTGCTCCAAGAATCATTTTAACAGCAGGTCATAACATTCATCGATTTAGTATGTTTAGTTTTCCTAAGCATATAACAATAATACCTGGAGCAGTTTACACAAGCAATAACAAAACGCCCTATGGTAAATATGAGTACGATAGAAAAAAACTTAAAATTATAACACATCCTGCCTATAAGGGAATTTCAACTAGAAGAAGTGACTTTGGTATTATAATACTACCCGATGATTCAATATTTAAGCAAGTAGGGGGCTTTTTAGATATAGACGACTATGACCAAGTAAAGCATGAAATAGATACGCTCATGATAAGTGGATATCCTGGTGATAAAGATTATGGTACACAATGGACAGAGATGACAGAAAAAATTAATGATAAAAATGGAATGATTATCTATGGGTTGTACACTCATACTGGACTTAGTGGCGCACCGATTTTATATAAAAGAAAAATGCAAAATCAGTATTTCGTTGTTGGCATACATAATACAGGCAGTTTAAATGGCACAACACATTGTAATGCCGCAACTAAAATCGATAATGATATTGAAAATTTGATTACAGATTGGATATTTAAGTATAGCAAAATTCTTGATTAAGACATTTATTTTATTAAATACAACACTAAACTTACTGCGAATCGAGTAGATGGCCTCACAGCAGGTTGGCAATGCGGTGAGGTTTCTCAATCCACTATAAAAGTGCCAGAATCTGGGCTTTTGTATTTAGTTGCATCAAAACTTAAAGACAGAGTTTTATTTCCCAAAAAGGTTGAAGATGTAAGAAAGTTTTTACAAAATTTAAAAAAAGCTAATTCATAAAAATTCTTCCAATAATTTTGAAGGTGTCATATTTGACACCTTTTTTTATTTGTGTCGAGATCTGATTAATTTAATCACCCCCGGGTTATTTTATTCACCAGGGTGTTGGTAATTTAGGGTACTCTTTTTCACCTTGTACTATGAAGAATTCCAACCCATTTTTAAACCAGCAATTCCTGGCCCAGGCTTTTTGCAAGGATAATGAACAGGCACTTGCCATTCTTTACGAGGAATTTCATCCGGTGCTGAGCTATTATGCCTAAAATATTCTGAACAATCGTTCCATAGCTGACGAAATTGCCTGCGGCGCGTTTATTAAATCCTGGAAAATGAATTGGAAGCTGGATACTTATGGGGCGACCGAAACGGCTTTTGAAAAATTGGTGCGTACGGAAATGTACCACCTTTTATACAATGCGATTAAAGCATTGTCACCAGGTAATCAAAAAGTGATTACCATGTATTTCCTGGAAGATAAAAACACCAATGAAATTGCCAGGGAACTCAACCTGCATCCCAGTACCGTAAAAACGCAAAAATCACGCGGACTGGAAGCGCTGCGGAAACTGCTTATGAACCAGGAAAATATTGTTAAAGGTTGTAACTTTAGTGACACCTAATTTTACAACCAGTGAAATGTCATATTATAGTACTGCTTGTAGTTAGTATGGCAGTTTCCGGTAGCTCATCCATTAATAAATCATCTTTTAACTTAGTAGGAAGCACACCTGGTGATAGTGCTATTAAAAAAATGCTGGGTATAAAAGCGGATGCAGTGATCGATTTTATTCGCTGGGATTTGCTGATTAATAAAGATGAAACATTTAGACTTTCCATCCAGTACGGTGAAAATCAACCCAACACCCTTGGTTTCAAACAGGGAGGAACAGGCCAAATTATTGAAGGAAAATACCGGGTTTCAGCTAGCGAAAACTGGGAACAGCTCTATACCTTACAGCGTAAGGACGGTAAATCAATGCTGAATCTAGTAGCTATAACCGCCAATATATTCCATGTTCTGGATGATCAAAGCCAGCTGCTGGTTGGGAATGCTGGCTGGAGTTATACGCTGAATCGGGAATTCGTTGAGGCAGGGGAGGTTGCTACATTCAAATCCAGTGGTGCCCAATTGGCTGATACAAAACTGATATTCGAGGGACGTACCCCTTGTCGGGAAATTGCTCTGCTGCATCCGGAAATGAAGGCCTCCTCCGATTGCTTTAAAATAAAATGGCGGCTCATCCTAAACAGAGACGCCCAATCAGGGTTGCCAACTACCTGTACCACCCGAAACATAGTTGATAATCAGCCCAGAGATGTGGTAGGAACCTGGCAACTTCTAAAATCCCCCAGGGCAGTTATTTACCAACTTAAGTTACCGGGCCTCAAGGATCCCATTTTACTGATGCAGGCAGATAACAACATCCTTTATTTTCTGGATGAAAAACAGCACTTACTGATTGGTAATAAAGATTTTAGTTTTACCCTGAACAGAAAATGAAGAAACTAAAGGATTTTCAGCATGTCATTTTGTATGGACTGGTTTTAGCGATGCTGGTTTTCGCGCTGAAATGGATGCAATGGAAATTCGTACTCGTCGATAATGCGATTGATATCTATATAGGCGCCATTGCACTGTTTTTTACCATCCTGGGGGTTTGGGTGGCATCGCAGATCATGCGGCCCAAAGTTGAAACGTTGATTGTCGAGAAAGAGATAATCGTACAACCACCGGAAACATTTACTCTCAATACGGCTGAACTTCAGAAACTCAATTTAAATAATCGGGAGTACGAAGTATTGCAACTCCTGGCGAAAGGACATAGCAATGCGGATATCGCTGCCAATCTCTTCCTGTCGGTTAGCACGATAAAAACACATGTCTCCAATCTCTACTTCAAAATGGATGTAAAAAGCCGGACGCAGGCAATCACCAAAGCCAAACTATTGAAAATCATAGAATAAGCGTTTAGGTACTTTGGTGCCATTTCGGGTGAAAAGTAATTTTGGTACTAAAGTATGAGAGTATACAGCACCCGATCCTATAGATTTGAGTCAATTGAAACTATAATCGCACATGAAAAATATTGTATTGGTTTTTGGTATCATCATCGGTTTGGTGTTTTGTGCCAATATCGGCTTTATGGTTTACTGGATGTATCATAACCCTGATCTGAAAGGGAGTGAACTTGTTGGGTATGCCGTAATGGTGGTTGTTTTTTCGCTCCTTTATATTGGTGTCCGGAATTACCGAAACAAACAGCTGGATGGTTTTATCAGCTTTGGCAAGGCATTTAAAACCGGCGCTTTAATCGCCCTGCTAGGTTCTGCCATCTATGTGGCCGCCTGGCTGTTCAGTTATTATTTGTTTGTTCCGGATTTCATGGATGTCTATTCTGAGTATGCGCTGAAAAACTGCACCCCAGAAGACCTACCGGCTAAAACAAAAGAAATGGCGGATTTTAAGGAGTTGTACAAAAACCCGCTTTTTGTGATCTTAATTACTTTTTCGGAAGTCCTGCCGATTGGTTTGGTGGTAGCGCTGGTGAGTGCGTTGATTTTGAAGAGAAAGCGGAAATGAGAGAGATCTGTAGAGGCTACTTGTACCTCGATAGCTTTCTGCAGTCCTAGCGCTATTTTTGTTATTTTGTAATAACAAAGTAAGATATCCCTTGTCACAAACAGAACATTTGAAGAAAATACTAAAACCTGGCAAGGTGTACCACAGGGAAAACCTTGAATAGTATTCTTCTTCTGTTGACCGTGATCTTAGTAACCTGGTGAAGGAAGGTACATTGCGTAAAGCAGCTCGGGGTGTTTATTATGTACCCCGAAAAACGGCTTTCGGGCAAGCCCCTCCTGATTATAAGGAATTGGTTCGAGGGTTTTTAAAAGACAACCGTTTCCTGCTTACTTCACTAAATGCATATAATAGCCTTGGGGTAGGACGTTTACAATCACAAGCGGCATGGCAATTTTAAACTTGGGAACCGTACCTATTGTTTTCGAATAAAACCACACTTTCCCAGGCAACTAACTCAGGAGTTCCTGCTGGATGACCTGGTAAATGACCTGGATCAACTGGCTGAAAATGGAACAGAGGTATTAGCTAAAGTGGGAGGCAAGGCAAAGGAAATGGAAGGTCCATAACTGCGAGCTGCTGTGAGGCAGTATGGCAATGTGCGTACACAAAAGTTGTTGTCATCCTTTTTGCAGAATGACCACTGATGGTTGCTATATTGCTGAACCAGCATTTAAAAAACCATAGATTTTAAAAGGTGCAATACGCCATTACTTTATTTCATCGATTATGATTGCAGAGTTTATTGAACAGCCAATATCAGGGAAATTTACAGAAAAGCATTTTGGTCAGGTAACTTCTAATGCTACCTGGATTTTATTTACAAATAATAAATATGAACAATGGGTAGCGTCCTTTGATAGTGGCTGGAGTGGGTATAGCAATTTTATAATTCCCCTGGAGGAGCAGGAGAGCGCATTTGTTGTTGTAGGCGGAGTTGGTTATTTAATTGATATTTCTAATCAGGATGTCACGAACTTTCAATTTCATTCCGGAATTAAAACTATTATTTATGATGAAGTACGAGTACGAGCTATTTATTCTGATGGATTGGATATACGGTTTATAAATTACGAAGGTGTTGTTTCAATTTTGTATGATAGCAGATACTTTGATGATGTAGAACTACTAGAAATTAAGGAGAATACTTTGCACGCGCGATATTGGTATTACCAGGGTGCTGATACTCCATTTTCATTTGAAATGAACTTGGTTACAGGAGAGTTTAAGGATAGTTATGATGACTAGTAGATTTTTGCGTGATCTTTATTTTATCTGCCAGATCTATAAAATATTGCGAACTCCAAATATCAAGTACCGATGCATCTGGAATAAATCGTACAATATCTTCCCGGATTCTTTCAAAGGATACCATATGAATTTTATCCTTTAGTAACTGTATCAATTGATCCTGAGTGATTGTATTTTCCGTCCAATCACTAGTATCCTTTGCGCGAAGAAAAAAGTGGTGCAGGTCAAGTGCTACACCGTTCCTTACATACCATTCCAGATCAAACCAATCCCGGCCTTTGACTCTTGTTCCCCACTTCCGGAAGAGCAGCGCATGCATTTTTCCGGCAAATAAATTCGGTAACGTAAAGCATTTTACATAAAATGAAAATGGCTTTAGCAAAAGTTTCTCTTCTGTTTCAAAACCCAGGGGAGGTTCGCAATCCACTTCAATTTTAATCTTTATTCCTGGAGATGCCTGAACACCTACCTGTGGTATAATTCCATCAAGTATCAACTCTCTCCAAACGGTTTCAGATTTCAAAAAAGCAGAGTCTACTTTGGTTTGTTTGGTTTTCTTTTTCTCCCGAATGCTTACACTCATTCCGATTGCCTCAAATTCACTGATAATCCCTTCAAAGTAAGGTTCCAATGAAAAGTCAGGATTGATTTCAAGTAGCGAAAATTCCAGATCTTCTGAGTACCTGTTTAAACCATAGAATATTCTTAAGGCAGTACCTCCGTAAAATGCTGCTTTTTCAAAAAAACCTGTTCGTTGTAAGCCTGCCAGGGCAACTTCCTGCATGATTTCACGCAATGCTGCTTCAGCCTGCACTTTGTTTTGTGGTTTATATTCCTGAATCCATTCCCTGATCATAACCCGCTGATTGTTTTTACAAGCATTGACAAACTTGCTTTCTTAGGAGCATCTTCAATCCAGGAACGAATAGCATCCAGGTCAAGTTTTCCTAACATTTCTTCTTCTATTCTTACATCCTGAATTAGGTATTCCCGTGCCTGCTGTTGGCTACGCAATAAAACGCCCGATGTATTAATAATCATATCACAAATTGCTTTTTCAGGCGAGGCAAGTAAAACAACCTGCTTGGGTGTTAGCTGAACACGCTTAATCCCAAAAGAATAATAGGGTAATGGCAAGTGGAAATAACTAAATCTACCGACGGGTGTTTGGTAGTTTTTGGCTGTTTTGGTTGTCATAGAACTTATTTCATATACTCTTTCCGGTATTAATCCCCAGTACGAAAGTGCAGCTTCCAATGACACATAACTTGGTCCCCAAAGGTGATTGGCAATAAGAAAGGGCTCTGGCTTTGCAATGTTGATCCTGGGCCCTGCCATATAAAGACCTTTCTTTATGGTAGTCAGCTCACCCTTTTTGACCATCTCATTTATTTTATCGTTTGGGCGATTGTATTCCTTGAGTAGGTCCATCATGATTTGCCTGGTAAGCGGCTCTTCGGCATATTCATGAACTTTATCTTTATAGGTCATATTGTCAAATATTGGCACAAAAATCGGATAAATTCCGATTTTCTATGCCAATGGTTTTGCAATGCGTATCGCAGCAGGACAGTTTTTTACTACCTTTATTTATTGTAAACCAGGGATTTATATTATCTAAACATGCAGCAATTACTATTTGACTTTATAGCTAAATATATTTCTCTCACCGATGATGAAAAGAACGTATTACTCTCCCTAAACCTGTTTCATTCATTCAGGAAAGGAACGGTTATACTGAAAGAGGGACAAAAAACAAATAACAGTTATTTTGTTTTAAAAGGCTGCATCAGATCCTATTACCTGCTGGATGGTGATGAAAGAACCACTGCTTTTTACACAGAAATGGAAGCTTTGACACCACCTTGTGCAATAACTAATACACCTTCCGAATATTTTATAAGTTGCCTGGAAGACACTATCCTTACCATTTCAAATGCTGATATGACGGAAGAAGTAAACAGTAAATTCCCAAAGTTTGACATCATGTGCAGACTATTTTCAGCAGAAATGTTGGCCAAACAAAGAATAGATTTTGATGAGTTTAAAACATCCTCACCAGAACAACGATACCTGAACTTGCTACAAAAAAGACCTGACCTGCTTCAGCGGGTTCCTCAACATCAATTAGCAAGCTATTTGGGTATCACGCCTCAATCTCTTAGCAGGTTAAGAAGCCGGATTGTAAAGAAATAACAGGCTACCATATCTTAACTTTAGTGAACGAATGCTAGCTTGTCGCCACTCTACTTTTGCAGCATCATTTAATTGTAAACAGATATGCAAAAGAAAATTCTATGTATTGCCTTTATCATAGGGTTGGCAGGCAACATTCAGGTAAATGCACAATATTCTAAAACAGACAGCAGTTATCATAAGTGGTTTATTGGAACTTCATTATTTGTAGTTATCGGAAATTTTGACACAAAAAACCCTCCTAACTTTATTCAATTAGATATTGGGTATCGGATTACTGGTAAAGACATAGTCAGGCTCTCTCCAAAGACATGGAAATATGCCTGGCCGAATGGTATACACCCATTTTTAAATAAAGCTTATAAAAAACCGGAAGAAAAATTTCCTGGCTATATACGGGAGTATGGGGTAACGGCTTCCTACGCCAGGTTCTTTGGGAATTCTTTCTATGCCCAACTTGATGTAATGCCTACCTACCAGATTTTTGCGAATGAAAATGGTAAGAGAATAGATAATGGTTTTCAGATTTTTAATTCCTATCGAATCGGCTACCACATCAAACTCTTCAAGGACAAGTTATTCCTTCAGCCTTCCATTTGTATGACCCACCGTGCCTATCATACCCCATTGCCAGATGGTTTTAAACAGTTGGATGACAAATGGTCTAAATTCATCTTTCCTGAGCCGGGACTTAATATCGGATTTAACTTTTATTAACTTAAGTTAATGGATTAAACCTCCAGTCAGTATATAATTGTCTGTTCAGAAGGGCAATATTCTAAAACTGGTAAGGATCAACTAAAAAAGAAAGTTTAAAAAAATTGAATAAAATTACCACAATATTTCTATTAATTATTTCGACTGTAAGCTATGGACAACAGACCGTTCAATTTGCTAACTCCATCCGTAACACGTATAACATTCCAGAAATAAGTTATGCAGTAGTTAATTCTAAATCGATACTGGAAATTGCTGCAGTAGGGCGACATTCAATTGACTTGCCAGATACTGCAACCTTAAATGACCGTTTTCATATTGGCTCAAATACCAAAGCGATGACGGCCTTCATAATCGCTAAATATGTGGAAATGGGAAAACTTGACTGGGCTACCAAATTTTTTGATATTTATCCGGAGTGGAAAAATGGTTCTCTGGCAGCATATCACCATATTACACTTCAGGATTTGCTTTCACACAAAGCGGGGATACAACCCTTTCAGGGAGAAAACGATCCTGAAATTCCCGGATTTAAAGGGACTAATCCTGAAAAAAGAAAACAGTTCGGTCAGTTTGTGTTAACGTTGGATCCAGTAAAACCTGACAGCCTAAATCCATTTGTCTATTCAAATGCTGGCTATACATTGGCAACACTAATGGTTGAAAAAGTGGCCCGTAAAAGTTGGGAAGAACTAGTTGAGAAAGTCCTTAATAAGGATTTGAATTTAAACATAAAGTTATCCTGGCCTGAAAATCAACTAACAAAAGAAACCTGGGGGCACCTTACAGAAAATGACACCCTCAAACCTGTTCCCTCTGATTGGGATTATCATTTAGACTTTACAGAACCAGCAGGTGATATAAACATAAAACTGGTTAACTATGTCAAATTTATCCAACTCAATTTACGGGGACTTGAAGGTCGGGATAATTATTTACGTTCAGAAACCTATCAATTTATACACAATGGCATAAAAAATTATTCATTAGGGTGGTTTAACGTGTATGAAAATGGTAAAGAATGGTCGGTTCATTCAGGAACTGGTGCCTTCACTTATTTTACAATTGCACATATTGACAGAACCAATAACATCGCTTTCATTATTTTCACAAATTCTTTCAATCAGGGAACGCAACAAGGCGTGAGGCTATTAATGCGAAAACTAAAAGAAAATTACGGCAACTAACAATGGCCAATCTGAAATCATATAAAAGTTTGCAACTGCTCACCATTTTTACCCGCTATCTGCTTGGTACCGCCTTTGTTTGGGCAAGTATTTTAAAAATCAAAGGGATTCGATTTGAGCCGCAATCGGGTGAGCATGCACCGATTCATTCCTTGTCTCATCTTTTAGAGTCGATGTATCGGTCCGGGTTTTATTGGTCTTTTATCGGTTGGGGACAATTTCTGGCTGGTTTTCTTATCATGTCACAGGTTTTCAGCACATTGGGTGCCGTGGTATACTTCCCGATTATGCTAAGTATTTTTATGCTTACTACTGCTTTTGAAGCACCTATATTTGTGGTAATGACATCCTCGATGCTGCTTGCCAATATTTACCTCCTGTTGTGGGATTGGAATCGAATAAAATTTATAGTAGTAACTAAACCAGGTGTATATGTGGAGCAGGCTGCTGGTTTATCCAGTCACAAAATTTGGACATACACCGGCTTTGTATTATTTCTGATCATTACAATTTTTCGTTTCGTAAGTACAAGGCATTTGGCTTAAACAAATTGCAGAAAACTTATCTTAGTCCCCTGCTAATTGTTTTATTAACTAAAGTTAACTATTGCCACGTTGATTATTATTGAAATTACACAGAAAATACAAATGCGTTTGAAATTCCGGCTTTTGCAAATAATGATGGCAGTTCTATTAGTAGGGGTGTCTGCCATGGCTTTTGCTCAGGATACCATCTGGTTCTCCAAGCCAGGAAAATTGGTTGTATCCAGGGATTCGGCTGAACGATTTAATGTTATTTATAAAGACCAGGCTGATACTCAGAAGGTAAGAGTGATGCGTTACTTAATAGATGGCACCCTACACGAAGAATTGAATTTTTATCCATATGTACCGGATAAGGTACTGCAGGGAGTTTTTAAACGCTACAGCGGCGGCCAGTTAGCAGAGGAACGGAACTACGCAAAGAACCAGCTCGATGGGTCATTTAAAACCTATTGGGAAAATGGTCAGTTAAGAAGAGATGACTGGTATGAGAAGGGAACATTCATTAGTGGCAAGTGTTACGGTATAAGTGGAGCAGATACTACCTGGTTCGAATATCAGAAACAAGCAAGCTATCCTGGTGGCGTAGACAGTTTACGAAAATACCTGGCAAGGAATCTTCGGTATCCGCCCTTAGCGAAAGCAGAAGAAAAGCAAGGAAGTGTGAGAGTGCAATTCACTATTACGAAAGATGGGAGTTTAGAAGATATATTTGTAGTAAATAGTGTAGATCCATATTTGGATCAGGAAGCCATTCGCCTGGTAACCCAGATGCCAAAATGGATACCAGCTACGCAGGATGGTAAGTTGGTAAACATGTATTTTATTCTTCCGGTGGTGTTTCAGTTGAGGGAATAAATATTTTAGAGATTTCCTCTACTTCCCCTTAGGCGCCATATACCCTTTTTCTACAAATTCCATAAACGTGAGCAGTGCACCCCAATGATAAAAGGCATCCGCGCTCCCTACATCGCCGCCTTCACCGGTTACTGCATTGTAGTTTTCATATATGCCACCTTCTTTTTTCCAGTTCTTCATCAGCAAGGCCTTTGATCTTGTGATGAGATCGGTCCTGGCCTCCGGCAATTGGTATTGCTGCATCCCCATATATGTTAGGAAATTCATGGGTCCCCAGATCCTGCCCCGCCAATAATCATTGTCTTTAAAGGCCGAATCATTGCGCGCAATAGAAGGAATTACATATTCACCATGAAACTCATCCGGATTAAAATAATGTTCTTTCATCATCCGCGCTGCTTGTGCCTGGGTACAGACACCTGCCAGCAGGGGATAGAAATTGGTAGGGGATAAGCGATAGCTTTTCTCCTGGGTATCAATCCGCTGGTTCAGATAAATTCCGCTTTTTTCATCCCACATACCCTGTAGCTTTTTGCTGTATTGGGCCGCCCTTTTTTTGAGCTCGGCTGCATCCTGCTTCAAACCTAATTCAGTTGCCATAGCTGCCAGTGAATTACAATCCATAATATACATGGCCATCAACCCAACATCAGCCAGTTCCATGGTATTGGTTTCGGCATTGAAAGGAATATCTTCGTACATGGGGGAGTTATCCAACCCAGATTCAAATGCCGCCGCCTGCCGGTTATGGCTTTCAATGGTCTTCACGCCCTCCGCAACCGGATTGGACCCCCAACATAGATATACATTTCTATCGCGGTTTTTTGGCCACCACCGGTTCCAGGTTAACAGTTCCTGGTATACTTCTTCCAACAGCCATTTTTCCCTATACTTTTTATAGATCTCCATAATCACTTTACTGCCAATGGGTGGCTGCGAGCGATCAAAAGATGTCTGACCATAGGGCGACTGATAATTCGGAATAAATCCATCCGGTGTTATTGCCTTGGTAATTTCAATCGCATTAGCATAAGCCAGTTCCTTATTGAAGAGAGCATACATATAACTCGCGAAATAGGTATCCCAATCAAATAGTACAAAGCCGCCCCATCCTGCGCTCCAGCTTCTACTAACGGGGGAGATCACCCGCTCATTGGGAGCATCGTAGGTGGCATTCCAGGCCAGGATCGTTTGCATGGCCTGAAAGGATTCCGATAGGGGTCCATAACTCGCGATGCGTTGCTCTACCACCCTGCGCTGTTTGGCTACCACAGCGCTGATTTCAGCAAGACTACGTTGTTTGCCCGTGCTAATACCCAGGGCTTTTGCAGTAGAAAAAGCAAGATGAGGAACACTGGTTACGGAATAAGCATCGGCCACCGGAGTTTCAGTAGCAAACACTGTTATGGTTCGATCACCTAAATTGGCGGTTAATTGATCCCCACTTCTGCCTATACTTCCTTTCCGGTTCCAGAGTAAACCGGCTTCCACGACCAGGTAATTCTCTTTGGATTGTACAGGAGATACCAGAATATATTGCTCACCACCTTCAGCAGCAGTCTGGATAAAAATAGTTTCTCCCTTATAGATCACCGTTATACTGGTATAACTGCCATCATCGGATCGTAGTCCGGGTATTATTTTTTCAGGTCTTTTATGTATATCCGCTGCCTTGTAGAAATTTCGAACATATTCCTGATTTCCGGGTTGCGTTAAACAGAGGTTAATAGAAAATCCTTCCGGCAACAATACATGCGATAAAAAACTGTTGGCATACCAGGTATTCCATCCGGAACTGAGTTTTTGCTGTAATTCCTTATACTGCGGTGTTACGATTTTCCGGTTGACAGGTTGTGCTATTACGAAAAATTGCAAGAGTAGTGCCACTACTAACAGGCAAAGGGGTTTGGTTTGGTTCATGGTGCAGGTAAAAAAGTGAGTAATGAAAATAGTGATTTAAAAATGACTTCATTAGGTAGTAAACAGGTGCTACTGCTATTATGCGGAATTTGTATAGTTTTATCCGGCTTTAGCAGTATAGTTAGTAGCTTCACAATGGTTTGTGTACAAGTTTAGAAATCATGTAAAAAACGAAAGCTATGTTTACTCAAAAAATTACTCCCTACTTGTGGGTAGAAAAAGATGCCAAAGCAGTAGCTGATTATTACCTTTCAATTTTTAAAGATGGTAAATTGAAAGATTTTCGAAAGTTTGATAGTGATGAAAGTGGAAATGATGCCGGTATAGAAACAGCTGTAATTGAAATTGCAGGAATGGAGTTTAGTATTTTGGCGGCAGGTCCCTTGTTCAAATTTAATGAAGCGGTTTCTTTTGTGATCAATACAAAAGACCAGGCTGAAACGGATTATTTTTGGGATGCGCTTACAAAAAATGGTGGGGAAGAAGGCGCTTGCGGATGGTGTAAAGATAAATATGGTTTGTCGTGGCAGGTGGTGCCGACTGAATATTTCGAATTAATACATAGTGATGATCCTGTAGTGAGAGATAAAGCAATGAAGAATACATTGAAACAGAAAAAATTGATACTTGCTGAGCTTAAGTGAGTGGGTCGTTATGCGGAATTTGAATAAGGAAGTCCGGTTTTAGCAGTATAACTCTGCTTCTTTGTGGATAGATTTGGCTATGAAGAATCTAACGCTAATGCTTGGTGTAGTTGCCACGATTGCATTCACCTCCTGCCAGCAAAAAGAGCAGCCACCGGACGATATCAAACATGTAGTTGTAATTGGTATAGATGGATTCAGCGCATCCGGTTTAAGAAAAGCGAATCCTGCTTTTATGGATAGCCTGATGTCAGTTGGAGCCTATTCTCTTTCGGTTCGCACTGTTTTGCCAACAGTTAGTAGTCCCAACTGGGCTTCTCTCATAATGGGTGCGGGCCCCGCGCAACATGGTATTACCAGTAATGATTGGGAGTTGGATGACTTTCAGATAGATCCGGTAATTTCTGATTCCAATTATCGGTTTCCCTCAATATTTACCATATTCCGGGATCAGCGTCCAACCGATGAAGTAGGTACTATTTACAACTGGAGTGGCTTTGGAAGACTTTTCGATAGCAATGACGTAAATCTGAGTAAAACCTATCCTACACAGGATGAAACGGTGCAGGCATTTGCCAATTATATTGTGGATAAAAAACCGGTTTTCTCCTGGGTTCACTTTGATGAAGTGGATCATTCCGGTCATGATCAGGGGCATGGTACGCCAGCTTATTTCGAAGCCATCCGTAAAGCAGATTCCTGCGTGCGGGTAGTATATGAGGCCATAAAAAGAGCTGGTATGGAAAAAAATACGCTGCTACTAATTGTTGCCGATCATGGCGGTATAGGTAAGGGTCATGGTGGGGAAGACATAGAAGAACTTACGATTCCCATGATTTTTTATGGTCCCGGTGTAAAAAAAGGCCATGCAATCCAGCAACAGATTTATCAGTACGATGCTGCTGCCACCATTGCATTTGCGTTGAAGCTGAAACAACCCTATGAGTGGATCGGTCGCCCGGTTAAGGCTGCATTTGAAGGTTTTGATGAACCAGCTATTAACTGGAAAGGGGTGAAAAGACAAGTTGCACCCACTATCTATCCAAAGCCTGTCAGTTATGCACCTACTGGTGGATTGTTTATTGATACAGTTGCTGTCGTACGCATCAGTGACTACAATGAGCAGGAAAGTGAAAACATCTATTATACTACAGATGGAACTGATCCTGATCTATCCAGTAAAAAATATACTGGCCCTTTCACATTGGATCAAACGGCTGTTGTTAAAGCCCGGATGATTGAAAACGGGGCGGCAGGAAAGATTGCCACAGGCTATTTCCGGGTGCTGAAATCCGGTCAGGGTAATGGTGTACGATACAAACAATACCAGGGCAAAGGATGGAAGGATATTCCAAACTTCGATGCATTACAACCTGTTGCTGAATATACTGGCCATGAGTTTCAGGTGGATGACGCCAAACTTAGTCCGGCTCAGAAAGATGGATCCGTGCAATTTGGTTTGGTTGCAGAAAGTTTTCTGGACATCCCGGTAGAAGGAGAATATCGGTTCTATACCAGATCTGACGATGGAAGCAAATTATATGTCAACGGGAAACTGGTAGTGGACAATGGTGGCGACCATGGGGTACAGGAGAGAGTTGGTAAGATTGAACTGACCAAAGGCAGGCATCTCATCCGAATTGAGCATTTCAATGGCAGTGGGGGTTATTGGTTGGAAGCTTATTATAATGGTCCCGGTTTGGCAAAACAAATCATTCCGGCGGATCGGTTGTTTTTGAGATAAGAATCACTATTCAAATTCGGCTAAACAGCTATCTAAAGGATTTCCTTTTTCATGAATACACTCGCAAAACCGGTATCCGGCAGCTTCCTTCGTGGTTCCTTTAAATTGTGCTTTACAGTCTTTTAGTGAGTTTCTGGGCATCACTTCGTAGCCATATCGCGCAAATAAAACGGTAGCTATTGCTATCAATACAACCCCTGTAAAAAACATGAAGGGAAATCGATTGTTATAGGTGGCGGGTTTCTTTAGAATGGCCTCACTATTTAGCGATTTAATTGGAAAGAGGTATTTAAGTCGGTCATAATTCCAAAAAAGTACATACAAGTTAGCCAGCACCATTAATGGGGAGGTTACAAAGGAACCCTCAAATCGAAAGGCAAATGATAGCAGCCAAATATTGATAATGATTGGTAAATAAAGAAGTGCTCCCAGTGTTACGGTAGCCGGTATTAATAGCAAAATAGCAGCAAGAACCTGCGCTATTCCAATAAAAGTGTAATAATAGCCTGTATGATGCAAGGCTTCCAGGTAAGCTCCCATCGGATGCTTATTCGATAACCCACTGGCAAATCGTTCCCCAACTATTTTTACCATTCCTGCTACAAAAAATGCATAGGCTAATAGGATCCGGCAAAAAATCGAAAAGTACCAGTACCACCTGTTATGCCTGATTTTAAGATGAAATTGCTCGATTGCAGTAAGCATCCCGGACGGTTATAATTACATTGTAAAAGCACTTTGAATAACAAAGTAAATATATACTTTTTGCAATTCCAAAAGGGATTGGAAGCTCTTTTTTTGCAGAAAATACTGAAGAAGAGTTCATAAGCTATTGGTTTTCAACGACATTTAGTCAACATCCAGATACTTGTGAAACAAGTGTACCTTACCCATCTAAATTTCCACCATGAATAAAAGCGGTCCGATTGTCATTATAGAAGACGATGTTGATGACCAGGATATTTTGACCGAGATATTCAATGAACTTAATTATGACAATAAGCTCATTTTCTTTGGGGACAGTATAAAGGCTTTGGAATACCTGACCGATACAGCTATTGAACCGTTCCTTGTCCTCTCCGATATAAACATGCCTAAACTGAATGGGATGGAATTACGAGAAAAAGTTCACAATAATGAAGACTTACGATTAAAATCCATTCCATATCTTTTCTTTTCGACCTGCGCGGAACAGAAACATGTAATTGACGCTTATTCAAGATCCATTCAAGGTTTTTTCGTAAAACCGGGTAATTATGATAAATTAAAAATGGTGATCGTAAAAATTGTTGAGTATTGGAAAGAATGTGAATCGCCTAATTATATTAAAAACGCGCAGTAAGAAATAGGTATTGTTGCTCTGCAGCTTCTTCTATTTGTTGATTTATTACACAGTTTTTTTTGTCTACTGCAGTGGTATAGTCTTTGATTAAAGCATGTTGAATCATAAAATAAATATTATCATGCCAGTATCAAAATCCACTACAGTAAAAGGCCCCGGTATTTCGAAATCCTCTTTGGGTTCATCCTCATTGGAAAAATTCTTTCACAATTCACTCAAGGATCTTTATTGGGCAGAAAAGAATCTCTTAAAAACACTTCCGAAAATGTCTAAAAATGCCACAACTGAAGAGCTTCAGTCGGCACTGGATGAACATCTCGTTCAAACTGAAGAACATGTAAACCGTTTGGAGAAGATTTTTGAAATGATCGGTGAGCGTGCTCAAGCTAAAAAATGTGAAGCTATGGAAGGACTGATCAAAGAAGGTGAAACTATTATGGAGGAAACTAAAGAAGATTCCCTGACCCGGGATGTAGGCATCATAGCCGCCGCTCAAAAAGTAGAACACTATGAGATCTCCTCCTATGGCACCCTCACTGTTCTTGCTAAAACACTCGGTTTCAATGAGGCTGCAGAATTGTTAGCAGTAACCCTGGAAGAAGAGAAGCAAGCAGATATAAAGCTTACGTCGATCGCAGAAAACAATATCAACATCGAAGCCGAACAGGAAGATTAAATACTACTGAACTGTATTTCAAACTACAAAGATGCCAGCAAATTCTATCTGCTGGCATCTTTGTGGCTATTTGGCATAGTGGCCGGGTTATTGCATTACCCAATTGATCCTATCGCTTAGTAAGTCCCTACAAAATCCTTTACAAGTAAACTGTAGAATCAATTCTACACTAGATCCCACATATTTAGCAATGTGCTACTTATAATGATATTTTGAGTTTTAAAGGGTAAATGTATCTGTTCCTTGAAAATTTACTTTTTTTAAATCAAATCATGAGTAGAATTATCCTATTATCAGATGATCCTTACCAAAGGAATTTGTTTACTGCCTATTTAAAGAGAAAATTATATGAAGTTGAAACAGTAGTATCAATTAATGCCTGGAATCAGTTTTATGCTCCGGAAGATTGTATTATTCTCAGCCAATGCTCCTGGCCAAAAATGACGACACCGGAATTGGTTCATTTTATTATGAAAAAGACAAATGCACCGATTATTATTTTTACTTCGGATATCAATAATTTAAAGCAGGCGGTTTCCACTATCCAAGCTGGAGCAGTGGATTATTTATTGATACCAATAATACCCGAGGATCTGTTGTCGGCCGTAAGAGGAGCATTTAATCAGCAGGGGCTGATAGGTACAGAACTAACAATCAAAGCAAACCGGCAATCTTCTCCAATTGGTTTGCTTACATTAAATAACATGTATGTAGGGACCAATGTCAGTTTTCAAAAAGCGCTACAGCAAGTAAAATTGGTGGCCCAAACCACCTTTTCAGTAATTATTTATGGAGAAAGTGGAACGGGAAAAGAAATAATTGCCAAGTTAATTCATGAACAAAGTAATAGACGGGCCAAGCCCTTTATTGCAATTGATTGTGGCTCACTTACGGAAGAATTGGCCAACAGTGAGTTGTTTGGTCATGAAAAAGGTGCATTCACTGGAGCCCACCAGTTAAAAAGAGGTTGTCTGGAACAAGCACAAGGTGGAACCGTTTTTTTGGATGAAATAGCCAACCTTTCCTATTCCATTCAGGTTTCATTGTTACGAGTACTGCAGGAAAGAACCATAAAACGTATTGGAAGTTCATCAGATATTCCGATTGATGTACGGATTATTGTTGCCAGCAATGAACATTTGAAGGCTAAAGTTGAGTCGGGATTGTTTCGGAATGACTTGTATTACCGGCTTAATGAATTTTATATCGAGCTTCCTGCCTTAAGAGACCGAAAGGATGAAATACCCAATATGGTTAGCCATTTTATAAATAATTCCAACAAGGAACTTGGGAAAATTATAACTGGTTGTTCTACAGGTGTATTAAATACCCTGTTGGACTATGATTTTCCAGGTAATTTACGGGAGTTAAAAAATATTATTCGAAGAGCCTGTTTGGTTGCCAGCGAAACCATTATGATTACAGACCTCCCGAGTAATCTTATAAATTCAATTCAGAATGAACCCATTACACAAGAAGCGGCTATAGTAGAATCAGTGTTGGCAACTGGTATTAAACCTATCTATGCACTTAAAGATGTGTTGCAGTTGAAAGAGTTTGAACTGATTGTAAAAACCATGAGAGAACACAAATATAATAAATCAAAAGTGGCCCGCTTGCTTAATATTGATCGAAAGACCCTATACAATAAGTTAGCCATTTTTGAATCTAAAAATTTAAAAATGGAGTAATGCATAATAACAATCCTGGAAAAGAGTTAAACTGGTGAATAGCAATCATCAAATCACCTGCATGCGCGTTGCTATCATTATCAAGGCCGCCACATTGCGGGCTTTGAATTTAGCCAACAGGTTTTTGCGGTGGGTATCCACAGTAGTGCTGCTGATGAATAATTTTTCGGCAATCTCCTGGTTGGTGAGACCTTCAGCAATTTGTTCTAATACTTCTTTTTCCCTCCGGGTGAGCAAGGGTACACCTTCCGATTGCTGATTGGATATTGATTGAGCGGCTTCCAGACTTAAATAGGTTTGTCCCAGCCGTACGGTTTCAATTGCCTGCAGTAATTCCTGCCTCGTTGCATTCTTCAACACATATCCCGATGCGCCATGCTCCATCATTTTTTTGATAAAACTTTGCTGGTTAAAGGTGCTCAGTCCGATTATGAAAACAGCCGGATACAATTCCTTTACTGTCTTGCATAAATCAATGCCGCTGGTTTCTCCCAAACTTATATCCATAAACAGGATATCGGGTTGACGGACCCGCAAAAATGCCAGGCAACTGTCGGCATTGGTGGCATGTCCCATCCACTCCAGCTGGGTTTCCTGTTGCAGGAGACTATAAATTCCTTCAATCACCATATGGTGATCATCCACAATAAACAGTTTTATCGTTGCTGCCATTTCGCCTGTTTTATAGCATCAGGAACTGCTGAATTCAATATGCACTGATGTGCCCTTTCCCGGTTGTGAATCTACATCCCAACGCCCTTTTAAAAATTCAATGCGATGCTGGATATTTGTCCAGCCAATTCCCCTGGATTGCCTAAGTATTATAGGATCAAATCCTTTTCCATCATCTTCTACGGTTATTGATAATTGGTTTTCATTATTGCTGATCTGCACCAAAGCATGCCGGGCGGCTGCATGTTTCATGCTGTTGTTCAGTAATTCCTGTACGATCCGGTAAATGGTGATGGCTTTTGTTTGTTCCAATTCAGTGTCTTTTAACCCGATCGACTGATAACTTACCTGTAAGGCGCCGCTTTGATTGATATCGTTACAAAAATCCTGTAGAGCTGTATCCAGTCCAAATTTTACCAGGGCTTCCGGCATCATGTTATGTGCCACACGCCGCATTTCCCGAATGCTGCTATCCAGCATATCCAGACTTCTTTCAAACGACTGAGCATTTTCAGGTGTTAACACCAGGTTGCCTTTTACTGTGTGGAGGGTATATTTTATGCCGGATAACATCCCGCCCAATCCATCATGCAGGTCTTTGGCCAAACGGGTTCTTTCCTGTTCTTCTCCTCTTAATACGGCCCCGGTTGCTGCTAATTGTTTTTCTGTTTCGAGTTCTGAAATCCGTTGTTCCTGGATGCGCTGCCGCTGCCTATAGTTTCTGTACGTGAGCAAGGACAACAGTAACAAAGCTGCAGCACCTCCTGTCAGTGCGTAATTCCAACTCGTTTTAACTTTCAGCGATGCCTGTTGCAAACTGATTTGGCTGTCTTTAAGCGCGCTCTGGTATTTTTTATCCATCTCAATTGTTCGTTTCTGGATGGATTCATTTAACAGGCTATCACTTATTTCGGCTGCTTTGATAGCGTATTGGTCGCCTTCCTGATGTTGCTGTACAGCATAGGAAAGATTGGCTAAATGCGCATAAGTCTTCTGCAGTTCCGGTTTTAATTGATGTTGCAAGGCAAGGGCTAGAGAAGAGTCGGCAAATTTTCTTGCAGATTCATATTGCCGGCGATAAAAATGGCTATAGGATATACCACGATAAGCAATTGCCTGTGAAGAAAAAGATCCCAGTTCTTTTGAAAGCAGCAATGCCTTCCTCATGTAAGATTCAATCTTATCGTATTGCAATGATTTCAGGTATACATCACCGATATTCAGGTAAGCTGCCGATTCCAGGTGTTTGTTTTCCGATTCGAGGGAGAGTTGTAAGGATTCCTGGTAACAGATGAGTGCGGAATCGTAGAGCCTAAGTTTTGTGTAGTTCATCCCCAGGTTGTTAACGGCAATTGCCAGCAATATGGGATGGCCTTCTTTCTGAAGCAGTTCAACGGCCTGCTTTCCATAGTTGATAGAACGGCGGTATTGCTTCAGTTCGGTATAGAGCCCCTGTATAATGTCCAGCGCCTGTGCCATCATAAAGGGATTGTCGAGGCGCTCCAACAGGGGATAGGTATCCAGGTATTTGGCGAGGGCCTTTTCATATTCTTCCAGCAAGCGGTAGGAATTACCGGTATTGAAGGCTGTTTTGGCCATGTATTCTTCGTGCCGGATTTCATTGGCTATGCGTTCTCCCTCCAGGTTGAATTGCAGGGAAGAGTCATAATATCCCTGCATGTTCAGCAGGAAAGTATAGTTGGTGACAAATTTTATTTCTCCCAGGCGGTATCCGATTTTTTTGCTCAGCTCGCGCGCCTGCCGGTAATACTGTTTGGATAGTTCCGGCTCACTTCCTTCATATTGTTGTCCGATTTGAATCAGGAGTTCTACCCTGGCCGAATCCCGGCTTTGGGGCAGTAATCGCAAGAGGCTATCCCTGTTCAGGAGTTCCTGTGCGGCAACGGAAATGGACAATAGAATCGAAACCGATAGCAATACTCCTTTCATGAATGCCAATTTGATAAATGCAGTACAAAAGAATAAAATCAATCACAGCTACCAGCTCCCTTTTTTCCATGATTTTTTTCAAGATAGTTCAAAAATCCTGTTTTTACAGGATACCGGAAGGGTAGGGAGAGCGCTAGGTTTACAGCATTAAATCCCCTCAACATGAAACGAATCTTCAAGTTCTGCCTGCTCTTCCTGGTAAACGGGCTGATGCTGGTAGCAATGGCTCCTGTAAAGGAACCGGTTTTTCTTCAACTCATGGATGCCAATGGTAAGTTGGTAAAAGGTACCAGTGTTGCCCGTGGTTATGAGCGCCAGATTGAGGTGCTGCAATTTTCCGGTGTCAGCAGTGGTAATCCGGAACTACGGTTTAGCATGCCATCTGGTGGTGCCAGTTCCATTTTGTCGGCTGCAGCTGGTGAAAAGGGTGGTTTTGTGTGGGCTGTTTTCAGTTTAATGACCCAGGGTTCAGAAAAGATGCTGCTTCGTTCTACGGTTAGGCTAGAGGGAGTAACAATACTGAATACAAGAGATACGAATGGCACAACTGAAGTTACCCTTCGGGCAGATCGGATTGGTACTACCCATTATGAATGGAACCGAAAATCCGGTGTGGTAACTATAGCCGGTAAAACCGGATACGACTTTAAGGCTGGTGCTAGCTGGAATACATTTTAATCAATACTTAGCATGAAAACAAATCTTTATTTAGCTCTGATGTTGGTGTTGCCAATACTGGCAATTGCCCAAACCAAAGCTAAGTCCCCAATTAAACCTGAACCCTTTCGGCTGGAGAAATTAGTAGCAGAGTCAGGATTGCCCTACAGGATGGTACACGATAGTTTGGCTGTGATTCCCTATACAGGTGAGTATGTGAAAGAATTTGACCTGGTTGTACAAAAAGCCAGTGACCTGCTCCTTATCTACACCAATCTTTCAGCAGCTGTTTCGGGTAAATTAGATAGTACTGCCTATCCATTTTTGTTGCAACAAAATCATCATTTTGATCTGGTAAAAATTGGAATGGATGAATCTCACACTGTCTTTGTACGAGCCGATGTGTACCTGGCTGCTACCAATGTAAAACTCTTAACCCGGATGATTAAACAGGTAGCCAATGTGACCAATATTTTAGGTGGCAGCCTTCAGTAATTTATCTCCATAAAACAAAAACTATGAAACGAATCCTTATACTGATCGTGGCGTGTTGTAGTCTTGCTGGTACTGCGCTCGCACAAAAGAAACCGGTCAAAAAAGAAAAACCTCCTACCAAGGAAGAAATGGCAGAAATGATGAATGCCATGCAGGAAGGCATGTCAGGTATGCCTAATCTGCAGGACATGCAAAAAATGGCGGCATTTGCAATGGCTAATGAGCAAAAGGCAACAAGCCAAACCGCTGTTCCTAAAAAAGATGCAACTCGTATTGCCGCCATTCCCAAAGCGGTGCTTACCTCTGCAACCATAAGTTCCTATATCCAACAACTACAGCAGCAACTGCGTACTAAACTACCCGCGGAATGGCAGGAAAAAACCCGGCAACAACTGCAGGAACTAAGAAAAGAAAATCCGGGTAAGTCCATTACTGCAATTGCTGCCGCAGGTTATCTGGCTTTTGGGAATAGTAAGGCGGCTCTGTTTGTGATGACAGAAGCCTGCAAGGAAGATCCTGCGGATGGCAATAAGCTGAACAATCTTGCAGCCTTATTGAATATGAACGGAGGAGAACACCTGGCTATCCCCATTCTCCAATTGCTCAACAAACAATATCCCCGTAATAGTACCATTTTAAATAACCTGGCACATGCCTGGTTCGGATTGGGAGATCTGTTGAATGCAAGTAAATACATCGACAGTACGATCCGCTTATGTGCCTGGCATCCACAGGCCAACCAGATTAAAGCTGCCATTGAAGAAAGCAAAGGCAATACTGCAGCAGCTGTGAAAGCTGCGAAACAGGCAATCAGTCGCATGTATTCACAGGAAAAACAGGATAAACTAAACGACCTGGATTATGAGTTGAAAGCTGAAGATATCAATTGGAAACCAGCTAATGCTACCGATCAATTGGGACTCTCCAAATTTTCCTGGCCCGGCATTCCAAAAACTGTTGCTGAAAGTGCGGATATGGAACCTGTATGGAATCGATTCCGGCAGGATTGGGATATTCTGGTGAATCAACTATCACAAAAGCAGGAGGTACTGGCAGAAGCTGCCCGGCAGGGATGGGAGCGGAGAATGCAACAAGATATGATAGCAGCAGTAGTACCTAAGGCTGTCATCAAACTTCGTCCCTACGTGGAAGAGCTGTTGGAGAGAGAAGCCAGAGATCCGTTGGGACTGGCCCTGTTGGCATTCCAGGATACCTTGAACCAGATGAAGGCAGCACATGCAGAAGAGCTCCGCAAGATTTATGAAAAAATCAAACCTGGCAGGGAAGGAGAAGGCATCAACGAGGGGTATTGTGCAGCAATTGATGCAGCCAATGATAAACTGCTTCGCGATGTTAATAGTCGGGTGGAAGCTTTTTGTTTGCGGCAACGGGATCGCGCAAAAAAGCGCATTTCCGAACTCGTGAATTATAAATTTTACAGTGAGTTTCCGGAACAATTTGAGTTATCGGTTAATCAAGCCAAAATTGAATGGTTGTCCTACATCATGTTGCCGAAGGATATGCTCATTTTTCGCTCACCTGAACAACTTTGTTTCAAAAAGGAAGAAAAGGAGTTCATAAAACATGGACTGGCCGACTATGATGACATCAACTGTACCAACCGGAGTGTATCTGATTTTGGTTTTGGTTCCATTGAAACAATTTGTGGTCGAACAATTGCAAAAATAGATGTAAAGGGTATCAAACTGGATTGGGAAACCAGGTCAGCAGATCGCGAAGAGAACCGGAATTTCTGGGATGAATTTCAACGCTGCACAATTGAAATTACTGCAGGAGACAGTAAAAAAATCGGAAGTGGTCCCTTACAGCTGGAAGCTTCCGTACAGGCAACTGGCTTCCTGGAATTTGATCGAACCGGATTAAAAGATGCCGGCATCAAAGCAGAGGTAGGGATTGGTGTTACCACCAATGTACTAGATACAAAAGTTCAGACAGGTATCGGAGAGGTGAATGTTGGTCCGTCTGAACAGTCGATATCTTTTGGTGGAGCAGAAGCAAGCTTCACTATCAACAATGGGTTTACGGCAGGAGGAAAAGGAATCTTTCAAGGCGTACGTCTATAATACAACTAAAAATGAAACAGCTTATAACAGGTATACTACTGTTGGTAGTTACTACTGCATTCGCGCAACAACAACACTATGAGATGTTTAGTTTCAATCCGCCGAAAGGCTGGAAAAAACAAGAACTGGAAAATGCCACCGTTTATTCTGTGACGAATGAAGTTAAAAAATCCTGGTGTCAGTTGGTGCTTGTAAAAAGCACCGTCAGTAAGGGGAATGCAGCAATCGATTTTGAAAGTGAATGGAAACAGTTGGTGGTGGATTCTTATAAGGAGTATGGGATAACAGACCAGCCAATCGAACAAGAAAGTAGTACCATGAATGGATGGGAAGTAAGATCGGGGATGGGGAAATTTCTGTTTAATAAAGACACGGCCACTGTTGCACTAATTATGTTCAGTAATGGGCAGCGTTGCGGAAGTGTAAAAATTGTCAGCAATAGCAGTTCCTATGGAAAAGAAATAGGTGCATTCCTGGAGTCTGTTCAGCCCGAAAAATCTACAGCAAAAGCCGGGGAAGAAGTTGCGCCCATTGTTGCAACAGCACAACCGGTTCCGGATGGCTATACATTTACCACCACCAATTTTGATGACGGCTGGACAAGTGTAGTGAAAGAAGATTGGGTAGAAGCAACGAAGAACAATGTAAAAGTATTGTTGCATTACCCTAGGCCAGAAAACAGTAAGTATTATTCAAACCGGGAGGAAGAGCGCAGACTGTTTTGGGATCTGCTGGTTGCGCCACGCTATAGCAACCTGCGGCAATTTGAAGACTGGCCCAGCAATCTGCCTGAAACTGCTTATTTCTCAGGTGGGTTGTTAACGGATAATACTACAGGGAAGGATGTTTGGGTGACTCTTTTCAGCAAGGGTAAATCGGGCTGGATCGAAATCATCACGCCTGATAAAAATGCATTTGTGCAGGCTTTCGGTATACGTGATCCCCATTTCTATTTTACCGATTGGGAACCCTTGTTAAAATTATCCGGATTAAACCGGTTTGCAGTAGGCGAAAAAGACCTGGCTGGTAAATGGTCCAACGAATTCCAGGGATCCACGAATTACTATAATCTTTACACCGGATTATATACCGGGTCAACAACCTTTGCCTCGCGTCAATATTTTGAGTTTCGAGCAAACAAATCCTATAACTGGGATCTGGTGATGGCTAATGGAGCAAGCGGAAGTTCTATGAAAGTAGACAATGCCAAAGCCAGTGGCAGCTGGAAAATGCTGAACAACTGGCAGGTCTGGTTCTCTGAAATTGAACGCAGTCAGAAAACCTATAATGCCTACTTCTCCTGTTTTAAAGGAGGAAGAATATTATGGCTGCAGGATGTTAGCTATGGAAGTTATACGGCTTATGGAAAAATCAGTAACTGACCAATTAATTCATCAACATGAAACGAATCGCAATATTTATAGGAATCTTCATTTGCAGTAGCTGCTTTTCTCAGGATGATGCCTGTATGGAACGTATCCTCGCCAAAAATGGCGGGTGGAAAAAGGGTCGGAGTACCCAACGGGCCAATGCTGCCAACTATGCCATTCAAAAGCGTTATACCGATGCTGTACATACCATGCTGACAGCCTATCAGCCACGAGGTGTGCAGGCAGAATGGTACAGTCTACATGGATCATTGGAACCGAACACACCCGTATCCGCTTATAGTTATGTATTAATGGGAATGCGATACCAGTGCAAGGGCGATAGTTTATCGCTGGCACATGAAACCTATAATGTTCTTAACCTGCAGATCAATGGGAATTTCAACAATATGTTGTATGATAATTCAACGGATTACCAGGGCCTGGGCTTTCATGAATTGCGGGAAGGTATACCGGAAGAAATACAGCCGGGAATTTGGAAGTTTACTGATATTCCTACGCCGCTGGGATTTGGTATAAACGGGTTAAGAAAATGTTGGCTGTTAACCTATCCGGGACAGTTACCCTGGAGTTTTGTAACGCGTCGAGAGTTTTTACAAACCAGAAGAAAGAATCTGTTGCGTATCCTAAAAGAGGAGGAAGAAAATCTTCAGAAAAATCTGGCTGATCTGGAGCGACAGAAAAAGGACATTGAAAAGATCCTGAAAAATGAACCGGAGAAGTGGGCGGCCTATTTGAAAAACGACTATGAGCCAGCGCCCCGACGATATCAGGAAGGACACAATAAAACCAAAAGCACCTTAGACCGTGCCATTGAAAGAGTAAATGAACAATTGGAAGCGCCGGAATCGGAATTGAATCAACGGGCCGTAGTTGCACAAAGCAGTACGCATGTGTATGATTATAATTTTGTAAAGGAAGGCACACAATTCTCGCGTATACCGGTAAAACCCAATCCCGCTTATTACAAAAAAGGAATCGGTCCATCGGTACCGCAGTTTATAGAGTTGGGTATTAAATACAATCCGGAGGATCAGGTATCCTTGTTATTTGCGCAGGAAATGGAAAAGTTGATCAATTTGCAAGAACTCAGGAGTTGGATTGCTGAAAAAACAGGTACAGCAGCAGCTGTAGTTCCCGTAAGATCAACTGTAACTACTGCTACAGAAAAAAAAGCAGTGCCAGCGCAACAAACTAGTGTTCAGTCGGGACAGCAAAAATCATCTACTGCAACAGGGAAAAACGGATTTCTAAGTGGAAAACTAAGTGCTCCTGTTGGATTGTCGGTAACGCTTAGCAATAATGGAAGCAATGACCTTACCCTAACAACTGCGAAAGACAAAACCAGTTTATATACAATCACGCCGATTAAATTTACTGTGCCGGTAAAGGAAAAGGATGACTACCAGGTAGTAATCAAAAAGATCCCCTCCAATATGAAGGGTGTGGTATATCACGGCAGTGGAAAAGCACCGGAGGGAATTACTTCCATTAAAGTGGCAATTGATTATACCTATGAATTGGTGAGTCGCGCTAGCGAGGAAAGCTTCAGCAGTTTTTATGAATCCAGTGATCCGGCAGTAGGAGGTATGGGGCCTGAGGAAGGGAGGTATATTGTTTTTGTATCCTGGACCAAAGGATTTGCAGGAAATGATGGCAAGTACCGGCAGATCTTTTGGCGAGATCGGAATACCGGAATAACCCGGATGGTATCAACCGCGCTTGATGGAACGCCGGGTAATGAAAGCAGTACGCAACCAACTATTTCGGCAGATGGACAAACTGTAGTTTTTGAAAGCAAGGCCAGCAACCTGGTACCCGGTGATGAGAACAAAGTACGTGATGTGTTTAGTTGGAGTGCCAAAACAGGAAAACTAGAACTGGTAAGCAAATCAGGGAAAGGAGGGTGGAGTGATGGAGATAGTTATGATGCCATGATTTCTGGGGATGGACAACAGGTTGTGTTCACCTCTGATGCACCCAATATGACCAGTATCCCGAAAGGTCGGTCCCAATCGAATGTGTTTATACGCAACCTGGCAAATGGTAGTACAGAAATGGTAAGTATGGAGCCTGCAACGCAAACAGGAGGTAATGCGCATAAGGGCAGTATCTCTTTTGATGGCAGGAGGGCAGTATTTTGTTCTCCAACACCTACGCTGGTACCCAATGATAAAAACAATCTCTGGGACATATTTTTATGGGAACGTGGCAAGCAAGGGCTTCGTCGAATAAGCATGACCCAGGATGGCAGTGAACGCAACCAGGGGGAAGAGTCGGGTTCGCGCAGAGTAGCGGCAACGATATCTGGTAATGGACGATTTGTTGTGTATGCTACAACTGCCACTAATATGGTTCCGGGGGATCAGTTGAAATATCAGGATGTATTTGTGTATGATATTGAAACCGGAAAGTTGCAGGTAGCCAGTTTTACAGAAGATGGAAAGCCTGGTAATCATGATAGTCCCATTGAGCAGGGCGAACGGCTGGCTATCACCCATGATGGCACCTGGGTAGTTTTCCCAACCAAAGCAACCAACCTGGGCGTACACGGTTCTAATCTACTGTTGTATAATACGCAAACGGGGGGCAAGCAACTAGTAACAAATACAAAAGGTAGTTATGTGGGTCGGCCGGCGATCAGTTATGCGGGAAGTTATGTGGTGTTTGGGAAAAGTGAGGCCCTTGACCAGCGATCGGGTGTTGCGTTTGGGAGCAGTGGAGGAGGCATTTTTGCGCATTATACTGGCTTGGGATCTTGCAGGGCATGTGAGGAGTGAAGTAATTATCTAAAAAAATCGCTATTGTAACCCTAATAATCGTACCTGTTAACGGTTTATTGTTTCAATACATCTCCTTTTGATGTAAAGGTTAAAATTTAGCAGCTTAGTTAGCTTACACAAAATAGTAACAATAAATACTGTCCCGGCAACTATTTTGCTATGTCGGGACAGTTTTGATTACTATTACATGTTTTCGGTAGGCTTCCACAAGTTGGTCAGATCACCTGTTTTGTACTCATGCTTTCCATAGGTTGCTTATTTTTGAAGGAAGGAGAGTAGTTCATTATTGAATTTTTCCAGCTCCTCCAAAAAGAGTCCGTGGCCACTGTTTTCAAACTTTACAATATAGGAGTTCTTAATTCCTATGTTCATTTGTTCAGCCAGGGCAAACTCGCAAATGACATCTTTTGTACCATGGAAAATAGCTGTTGGGATGTTTATATTTGACAGTTCCTCTCGAAGGTCGGTATCACGTAAGGCAATCAAACTTTGGGTAGTGGCATAAGGGGAGGCTTCTATATTGATACCACCTAACCAATTGCCCAGTCCAGCACGGATAGATGTTTCAGATGCGCCGAATATTTTACCGAAATTCTCCAGCAGTTGGGGCCTGTTGGTTTTACTCAGCGCAATCAGGTCATTTACTGCTTCCGGGGTGAATCCAAAGGCATAATCGGCTCTTTTAGTCCAACTAGGTGCTGCTGCACCGAACAATGCCAGTTTGCTAACCCGGTTGTTATTGTAGTTGGCTATATAATGGATGGAAATAGCCCCACCCATGGAGAATCCTCCCAAGGTTGCATCCTGAATGTTCAATTTGTCAAGGACAGTTTTTATGTCCTGCGCATATACATCGTAATTGTAAACGCCATAAGGTTTATCAGATTTTCCGAATCCGCGCAGGGTTATGCCTATTACCCGGTAACCTTTCTCTACCAGAAACTGATATTGGTATTCATACATGGCATCACTTAAAGGCCAACCATGAATTAATACTACTGGCTTTCCTTCACCCCAATCGGTTACATGAAGTTTGACCTGTTTATCTACGGTTATGTATTCTTCTCGACCATATGAGTTTGACTTGTTTTGAGCATCGGCTGTTGCTGATGCCAGTGCGATGGTTGCTGACATAAAAAAGGTTTTAATTGATTTCATTTTTATTTTCAAAATTAGGCCAATCAATACCTGGGGAACGAAGACAAAAAGCTATAAATGAAATAGACAAAAGTCAACTACTGTGTTGCAGCTTTTTTACGAATTCGACTAAGGGTGTCTTTGGTAATACCAATGAAAGAAGCAATGATATGGTTGGGAAAACGTTCTGAAAAATAGGGATAGCTTTCCAAAAAGTTCTTATATCGTTGTTCTGCCGTCATACTAATCATGGATGTGATCCTTTTCTGACTTGCAATAGTGTTGCGTTCATCTAATCTTTGCAATAGTTCATTGAATGCAGGAAACTGCTTACATAGTTTTTGTTTGTTTTCATAGGTTATCAGTAATACTTCCGATTCTTCCCATGCTTCAATATAATATTTACTAGGGGTAACCAGGACATAACTTTCCTGATCTCCTGCCCACCAGTTTTCTATGGACAGGTTTACTACATGCTCCACTCCATTATCATCCAGGTAAAACTGACGCATCGCTCCTTTAAGTATAAAAGCGAAATGTTTACAAACTTCTCCTTCCTGTAGGAGGTATTGTTTTTTTCTTATTTTTTTGAAGACAAAATGGCTTAGGAGTACTGCGAATTCTTCCTCCGTGAGTGAAGTGCTGGTATAGTGAGTGACATACGCAAACAGAGGATGCATGCAGCTAAAATTAGGGAATTTTATCATAGGTGCTGCACAGTTTTATTTGTAAACTGCATCCAGGAATTGCAGGATCTCTGTACCAATTTCCGTTGCGTGGGTTTCAAGCGCAAAATGGCCTGTGTCATAAAACCGGATCATTGCATTCGGAAGATCCTTTTGGTAGGCTGTTGCTCCAGCGGGTAAAAAGTAGGGATCTTTGTTTCCCCATAGAATCAGTGCAGGCAGTTGATGGTTTCTGAAATATTCCTGAAAACTGGGATAAAGGGCTATGTTGTTTTTATAGTCGCCAATGAGATCCAGCTGCTTTTCATCTGATTCAGGCTGGTCTAGGAAATATTGGTCCATTGTGTAAGTTTCTGGTGCAATTAGTTCTGGATTGTTGACACCGGTGAAATATTGAAACCTTAGTTCTTCCTGTTTTACAAAACCTCTTAATGCATTTCTATCTTCTGGTGAATTACTGGCCCAGTATTTTTTTACAGGATCCCAAGCCGATCCCAACCCTTCCAAATAAGCATTTCCGTTTTGTGTAATGAATCCTTTAATCCTTCCCGGGTTATTGAGCATAAGCCGAAAACCTGTAGGAGCTCCGTAATCAAATACATAAATGACAAAATCATAAAGCTTCAATACGTCGATAAAATCTTGAAGTGCCTGGGTTAGATTGGCAAATGTGTAATTAAATACATCTCTGCTGGGTGAATCGGAGAAGCCAAATCCAGGCAAATCAGGTGCAATAATATGATAGTTTATGTTCAGTAAAGGAATGAGATTACGGAACATATGGGAGGAAGTTGGATAACCATGCAGAAGTAAAATGACTGGATCGCCCTGGTTTCCGGATTCCCTATAGAAAATGGTTTGTCCCGCTGCTTTAACCTTTCGGTAATAGATGCGTTTATCTTTCATTTTTATTTATTTAGGTAGAATATTCCAAAAATTTATTTCACAACAGTAGCTTCAAGTTCCACTGTTAAAGTTTCAAACAGGCTGGCCACTTCAATTACAGTCAGGGCTTGTTCTATTCCATGGGTATTTACCCAATTTTGGAAAGTTTGAAAATGTGGTACTAAGGTTTCTGTGGAGGTAGTGAATATGGTAATGCGGACGATATTCTTACATTCATAACCAGCTGTTGTAATTACTTTTTCCAAATTCCGGATAGCCAGTTCTAATTGGGTTTTCATATCAGCAGTACTGGAAATTCCATATTCATCAATAGCCGTTTGTCCGGATACATAAAGCGTTCCTGTAACATTTTTAACTTCAACTGCCTGGTGATAACTGCGCTCTTTCTGCCAGGTCCATGGGTTATACACTTGTTTTTCCATTTTGATTTTTTAAGGGGACAAAACTATGATTCCCGTTTTCCGTAAAAGTTGATAAAAGTCTATTTATTTAATTGCCATTTAGCTTCTAATTCAGCTAGTCTGTGTTTATACTTTTGAACTGTTGAAACTAATTATACAACCCAAAAAAATACAATGGTACAAACAAAAATTGCACTGGTAACTGGTGGAGGTCGTGGACTAGGAAAGGATATGGCACTAAAAATTGCAAAAAAAGGGATAGATGTGATTGTGACATACAATAGCAATAAAAATGCTGCTGAAGAAGTAGTGAATCTAATTAAAGCCATTGGTCAAAAAGCTATTGCTATTCAATTAAACGTAGAATATAGTTCGAGCTTTGCGAGTTTTCTGGCTGAATTGCAATCATCTTTACAAACGACATTTATAACCGACAAAATTGATTATTTGATTAATAATGGTGGATTTGGATTGGATAGTTCCTCTTTTGAATCAACTACGGAGGAACAATTCGACCGACTGATGAATGTTCACTTTAAAGGGGTGTTCTTCCTGACACAACATCTCTTACCCATACTGAATAATGGCGGTAGCATTGTAAATATATCTTCAGCTGTTACCCGGGTTTCGTTTCCAGGAAGGGGGGCTTATGCCAGTATAAAAGCAGCAGTAGAAACACTAACTGTCAATCTGGCTAAAGAGTTGGGGAGCCGTAATATCAGAGCAAATGTGGTGGCACCAGGCGCAATAGCCACCGATTTTGGAGGAGGGCGCACCAGGGATAATCTGCATATCCAGGAGTACCTGAAATCCCAGACAGCCATCCCAAGAATTGGTCAGGCAGATGATATTGGTGGGGTAGTGGCATTCCTATGTTCAGAGGAAGCTAAATGGATTACGGGACAACGAATTGAAGTGTCCGGGGGATTTATGTTGTAGGTGTAAGCATATCAATTTCAAGAATGACTTAAATAATATAGGTAGAACAAAATAATAATCGTATATTGTACAATAAGGTTCAAGTTAAACCAGTTCAATTGCCTGAACAACGCATCTTCTTGTTGACTACTTAGACGAATCGATCGATTTTCCAAAAAAGCCTTCAATTAGTTCCGCTAAAACGGTGTTTCTACGCAAAACATGTTGGAGTTGCTTATCGATAACCACTTAAATATAATACAATGAAAAATTTTATTCAACTATCAATACTATTTATTTTATTAGGTACATTTTATGCCTGTTCAAAAAAAGTAGCATTTGGCATTTCAGAGGTTGTTCCTGCAGCGGAGGCTACAGCAAAAATTAAAAAAGACAAAAATAAAAACTATGAAATCGACCTTAGAATTAATCACCTGGCAAGTCCTGATAGATTAGTTCCACCAATGAAATTTTACGTAGTTTGGATTTCTACTGAAAATAATGGTATAAAAAATATTGGTCAGATCACAAGTACATCAAGTTTTATGTCCAGTACTTTAAAGGGCACATTAAAAGCGGTTACTTCATTTAAACCAAGAGAGATATTTATAACAGCAGAAGAAAATGCATCTGTTCAATGGCCAGGTAGTATGGTTGTTGTAAGATCTGAATCAATTGATATTAACTAATTCTATACTATCTTTTTCTGCTTGTGGAACATTAAAATTACCTACTTTTAATCATCCGGCCAGGACAAGAATCCTAATACTGTTCTGGTACCGGACTGTAATAACCACAGGATAAGGTTAAAGCCCCGGCTGATCTCAGTTGGGGCTCTATTTTTTTCACCTTATTTGTTTTCTGGATTTATCCTATTTTAGGTAGAGTTTATATGTAATCAATGAAGCCAGAAATTATAGAAATTCCTTTAAGTAAAAAGAAGCTCGTATTAATGTTAGCCGGGTCCATCGGTTTTGTAGCTGCTGGAATCTGGTTCTTACTTAATCCGCCGAATATCAACAATGCCCTCTTTGGAAACCCGACTTTTATTTTGGTAATCAGTATAGCAGCCATTCTGTTCTTTGGAATCATTGCCTTTTATATTATTCGCAAACTTCCTGATAACAGACCGGGACTTATTATTGATCAGTTGGGAATTACAGATAATTCGGGGGGACTATCAGCCGGACAAATACTATGGACAGATATTGAAAATATTTCGGTTTTTGAAATCAATAGGCAAAAATTAATCCTGCTGCAGGTAAAAAATCCGGAGGACTATATCAACAGGCAGTCCAGTGCTTTCAAAAGAAAATTAATGCAAATCAATTTCAATTCCTATGGCAGTCCCATTAGCATATCTGCCAACTCCCTTCAGATTGGATTTAATGAATTACTTAGTATTCTGACTGATCAGTTCGAGGCAAACAGTTGGTGAGTCTGTTCAGCCTTTGAGGGGGTGGGTACAACAGTCTTACCATTTTGAGGTAAGATAATATTCAACAATTCGTACAAGAACAAACAGCATTGCGGTAATAAAAAAAACTAGTAAGCTCTCTTTAAGGCTACGAGGTTTATCCACTTTTTGGGTAAGCAATTTCCAGGTTGCCACCAGTTTGCTTCGGTTGAAATAGAGAATCAGCACGATCAAAACCTGGTAAAAAATAGCGGCTCTCAAGGCACCCTTATTCACCTCATAGAATATATCTTGTAGAATGATATTTATCAATATGGTGGAAACAAATAAACAGCCAATTATTCTGGTACGGTTAAAAAGTAGCAGTATCCCGCCAATTACCTCAAGCGCGCCTATTGTATAAACAAAGGGTTTCGAATAGCCATAAAATGCCCACATCAATTGCATACCAGTCATTTCTGAAACCCGTAATGGTGTTGATGCTGCACCAGTAAATTGTACAATTTTCCCAAAACCATAGATTAACATGGCAAGAACTACCACATAGCTGAAAGCATTCTCCAGTATCTTAATCTTGTATTTTTTAAAAAGATCCATATAGGTAAGATTCACTAGATTATGAAAATATGATGGGGGATTAATTACCCTTTGGTAATTAAATTTGCTGTGACCATTTTAAAAACTATTCTCATCATGATAAATAATAAATTATTATTCGCGCTGATGTTGATGTTATCTCAATCTTCCTTCTTACTTGCGCAAACCAGGGACATAAATAAAGAAAAATGGCATTGGGATAATCCGCTTAAGCAGGACACAGCTGCCGGTTACGTTCAGGTAGTAAAAGTGGAAAATGTATTATATATATCAGGTGCAGTGGCTTTAGAAGTTACACCGGAAGGAATCACAAATGTTTACAAGGCATTGGAACGTTCCCTGAATAGTTTTGGTGCAAGCTTTCAGCACGTGGTGAAGGAGAATTTATATACCACCGATATTGAAGCAATGAAGAAATTCAATTTTGCAAGAAAATCTTTTTACAAAAACGATTTTCCAGCAGCCACCTGGGTACAGGTTTCCCGGTTATATATGGCGGAAGCAAAGTTGGAAGTGGAATTAATTGCTCATATGCCAAAAAATTAGGCAAAGGTAAGGACGAGGTTTCCATGAGGTTTCTATGAGGTAAGAAAAAGGTAACAATTAGGTAGGAAAAAGGTTAGGATGAGGTAAGGAATTAATTTGGGCATTTATTGAAAAATACTAAGTAATTTAGCATTTTAATCATGCCCTGGTATTTCATATCATATCATTCTGAAGCCGGAAAGCTGGTCAAAGGCTTTAAGGAATTCCATATCAAGAATGTGGACGATGCCTTTGTTTACTTTCTGGGTAAGGCAAGGATGGCTGATCCGGGGCTTACTGGATTTAACTGTGTGATGGTATCCACCAAATGGGAAGACTGGCAGGAATGGAACCGGAATCGTTATAAAACCAGGTATGGGTATACACCACCTGAGCACAGATCCGGGCCTGGGAAGTATAGGAAGCCAAAAGAGGGGTAATTGGATAGTTAAAAATGGTTAGTTAACTTTTGACTTAGATTGAGATTAATAAGGTTTGAATGAACCCGACAGCAAAACTCAGGTTGATTAAGTTATTGCACACCATCATCTGGGTGTTCTTTAATGTTGTGATATTTTATATTCTCTATGCTGTCATTGTAAACCGGATCGATTTTTGGTTGTGGCTTTGTTATGGATTAATCATACTGGAGGGAATTGTATTGCTACTGTTTAAAATGTATTGCCCTTTAACAGTTTGGGCCAGGAAATATTCCAATTCAACGAGGAATAATTTTGATATCTATTTACCGGAATGGCTGGCCAAATACAATAAGCTTATTTACACATCAATAGTTGGAGTTTCAATTGTAATTCTTATTTATAGATTAATTCAATAGAAACTAAGAGTGCCTTAGGGTAATTTTTTAAGACAGGAAATGCTGATCAACAAAGAGGGTTTCACAATTGGAAAATGGGTTGGAGAGAGTGATGAAAATCGAATTGTAATAAAAAACTAATTAAATTCAGATATGAGAACCTTGTCACTTTTTATAGTCATACTACTGGCTTGTCGTATTTCATATGGACAATCAGAAAAAGAAACTCATCAAATAGTAACTGAAATTCTTGCTATTACCGACAAGTATAACAAAACCTGGGAAACAGTAAATATGCTGAAAGTGGCTGAATTCCACTCTGATAATTCTTTTCGGTATTACCGTAATATGGAATTATCAGTTGGCAATAATGAGGAGTTTAGAAAAATATATCCCCAAATTCTGAAGGGAACCAAAAGTTTTAAATTGCAAATAGCGAATCCGGTCGTTCAGGTTCTATCCCCTGATGCAGCATTAATTGGTTTTACAGCAGTAGCAGAATTGATAACCCATGATAACAAGGTGTTAGATATTGGAACTGGCGCCTATACCTATGTTTGGAAAAAAATAGATGGGCAATGGAAGGTTGTTCATATTCACGAATCAGCTAAATAAAATAGCTGACGGCTGGTCGAATTTTTGTTGCCTGAATTTAGAATAATCACGAAATCCCTTTATATTGATAATAATTAATATAGTAACGTATCTATGATTTTTTACGGAAGTAAGGCAACACAAATCAGGACAGAAAGCCTCTTTGACAAATGTTCCAATTGCGGAACGCCGAATAGTTTGGAAATGGTAGTATTCCAGAGATATGCCCATGTTTATTGGATCCCATTATTTCCAATAGGTAAAACAGGGGCCACCCAATGTTCTAATTGTAAACAGGTTTTACAAAAAAAGGAATTTTCAGAAAACCTGAAAGCCAGTTATAACAACTTAAAATCCGGCAGTAAAACTCCCGTTTGGACGTTTTCCGGCATTGCCCTGATTGCGCTTTTAATTACTTGGGGCTCGGTTGTAGGGAAGCAAAATGATAAAAAATATGCTGAATTTATAGAGAATCCCATGCGAGGAGATATTTATGAAGTTAAGTTGGCAAACAAGCATTATACACTATTTAAAGTTGACAAGGTGGTTGGAGATACGGTTTTCCTTTTTATGAATGAATATGAGACGAATAAATCCAGAGGACTTTCAGAATTAAAGCGAAAAGGACAAAAATCATTTATTCAGGAGCACGTGCCAATGTTGAAAGCAGATTTAAAAATTAGATTAGAAGAAGGGGAGATCATAAGAGTAGAGAGAGACTGAAATTTTGCCAGCCATGTTCTATAAATTAGTGATACTTATTTCTCTCTTCTGTTTTTTGAATAGGTTAAATGTATTCGGACAGTATGATTTACCTGGCATGGAGAAAAAACTGATGGAGGAAATAAAATCTGATTCAGCTATTTTCTTTACCTGTTTTCACAAAGATCGTTATTTTAAAGAGCGTGTTAAAGGGTTGGGGGAAGTGCTTATATTTTCTAAGGGTTATGTATTCTATTGCAAGAATGGAAGTTTTTATTCCAGACAATTTATGGAAATATTGATTGATGATGGGTCCGATCTAAAATATTTCGTTTCACAACCTATAAAACTGGAAGATCAAGAGTTGTTTGATTTTGCAAAAAATAGTTTTAAGGTTATAACAAAGGAAAGAATTCGTCCTTTTGTATATCAATATCATGATTCAAAATCAAATACATCCATTTATCAAGAGTTTCAGATTTCGCATCCAGATGGAAAAAGTATATTGATTTTATTTGGCAATCAGCATGTATATGCTGACATCAATGAACATCATCTTAAATTTAAAGAAAATCTTCAGAATCGTCAAAATTTAAACTTTGAGTATAACAATCAGACGAAGCAAAAAGCTTTGTATCAAAAGGTTGTTAAATTGATTGATAAGTTGGATAATCAATATGAGTATTAAGGTAATATGAAGCCTCTAAAAGATGGAATAGAAAGTTTGTATGATGTATTCAGCCAATACACCGCCTCTGGGATGGAGTATTGTGATTGTGGATGTATTGATCCGGAGGATGTAAAAAGATTGTATTCCAAACCCCTAAGGCAACTGGAAGAAGCAGATTTGGCGGCTTATCATGGTAGTGCGCTCTTTACCATTGGAGAATTAGAGCATTACAAGCATTTCCTGCCCCGATATTTTGAAATATACGCAACTAAAAGAAAAAGTGCACTCAATGATCTGTATGATATCAGTGCTAAGCTGTTGTATGCAAACTGGCAGGATTGGCCAATAAATGAAGTGCAGGCAATCAGGGATTTTGTACTCGCAGATTGGTGCGAATTTGTAAATAAATCTGAATCTGATATAAGCACCAGTGATCTGGAAGATTATCTTCATTTTTTTGGAATCGAACAGTTAATCCAACTATGGGATGTAGTTCATTCGGAAAATGGATTAAAAAATTTTGTATTGTTTTTCTTTTATTATGGTAACCAGATTCTGGATCTAAAGCTGATTCTCAATCAGGAGAATGCTGCAGCAGCGTTAAGAAGTATGATTGATGTGGAGAACCTTATTAACTTACTTGAAGAAGAATACTTCAAAAATGAAGAAAACGACAAAGCTTATGCTGAAAAAGTTTCGGTTGTTTTACAGATGATTGAGCAGCAGTTAAAAGTTGATCAGATTAGGTGAACTAAAGAACAATAATATGAGCATTTCCATTTTGGAGACCCTTCATCTTTTTCCTATTCTGGACGCAAAACTGATGGAGCTTTTACAATCATTAACAGCAGATGAATGAATATGCAAACAGTTGCCAAACATTGGAAGGTAAAGGATGTGGCGGCTCATTTGCTGGATGGTAATTTAAGAGGCTTATCTACTTCAAGAGATAATTATTTCGGGGAAAAACCTGAAAATATTCACTCGTATCAAGACCTTGTAGATTTTCTGAATCAATTAAATATGTCCTGGACTAATGCAACTAAAAGATTAAGTCCGCAGGTAATTACGGATCTTTTAGAGAGTACAGGGAAAGCATATTATGAACATTTGAAAACACTTTCACCTTTTGATGACGCCATATTTTCTGTTGCCTGGGCGGGACAAGCAACTTCTCCCAACTGGTTTCATATAGCCAGAGAATACACGGAAAAGTTTTTACATCAACAACAAATCCGCGATGCCGTTGGCAAAACAGGTATTATGACCAGGGAATTGTTTTATCCATTTATCGATACCTTAATATTTGCCTTGCCACATACCTTCAGGGATGTAAATGCAGAAACCGGAACAGTTGTTTCCATTGAAGTCGCAACAGATATAGGTGGAATTTGGAGTATCATCAAAACAGAAAATGGCTGGAATCTGGATAAAAGCAACAACCTCCAGGCAAACGCTAAACTCTTAATTGATCCTGAAACAGCCTGGAAGTTGTTTTCAAAAAGTTGGAGGCCAGAACAGGTAATAGACAAAGTAAAATTAGATGGTGAGCGTAAGCTGGCAAAACAAGCATTAAACCTGGTTGCAGTTATGGCATAAAAATGGTATTATGGCGCTCGATAGTGTAGACTGGATTTAGTAACTGTAAATCAATTTATAGATGCTATTTGTGCTATGAGATCTATGAAGCAGTGTGTTCTATCACGGTCAATAAAACAGGAGTGAACTATTATGAATTCACTCCTGAAAAATCGTTTACAGCTGATCTGGGAATTGATTAAACTGTACTATTTATGGTTTCATCTGCTGTTCCCAGACCAGTTTTCCCTTGTTGTTGAAATACTTGATTCCAGTAAAAGATTCTTTGTTTTGGAAGAGTTCCCCAGGTTTCTGAGACATACCAATCCGTAGACTTCCTTTTTCGTCCGCTATGATGAGCGCTTTACTGCCATCTTCCAGGGTTACCATGTGCATAGCTTCTCCAGATTCATCATCAAAACCAACACCTTGCCGGGTTTTGCCATCTGCGCTGGTATTAACTCCGGCGCCACCGCGTTCCCATCCTTTTTTATTGTTAAAGAGGATACCTGATATTTCGTACATCCGCACACCCACATTGGCATCCGCTAAATTTTCTCCAATCAATACCTCATCAAATCCTTCTTCATTCATAAAGATGATGCCATTGGAAGAGTTTTTATACTTTTTATACCATCCCATATATTGATTGGGGTCATCGAATTGGCTGGCCCAATGTTTTCTTACCAATGCGGTATCTGTTCGTACCCGGTTTTTGGAAAAGGGGACAGGTGCTCCTATTAAAATTCGATCTTTTCCATTGGCATCTTCTATGATGATACCTTTTGCACGTATGAGATCAAATCGATTGAGTTTAGTAAAGGATACCGTTACTATTGCAATAACCATTAAAAGTAAGGATCCCAAATAGAGTTGCTTAGTTCGTGCATGCGATCTTTTTAATTTGATCAGTTCGTTTTGGAGGGATGTATTGTCCATGTTTCAATAGGTTTTTTCTAGGACGATACAACTCCATTTTTGTTACATTCATTTTATAATTTTCGGAAATAGTTTTCGATAAAAAATTTATCAGTCATATAGTGTTGTCGCCAATGTTCATTTTCTTTATCAAGTAATAATGCTTCGGCAAATCCGATTGAATAAAAACAAACTCTTTTATCTGCCGATAGGCTCATTTTATTTAGAAAGCCTGTTTCATTTTTGAAGAGTTTATTCCTCAGGTCAGAAAAAGGGATAAAGTCAGTAAGCGATTTCATTTCAGTAGAAGGAGTGTAGTCATCCAGCAAGGTTAGAAATTTATATTCAGTATACCTGGCAATACCTTCCTGCCAAATCTGAAAGGATAAGTAGTTATAATCAGCAGGTTTGAGAATCGATTTCAACTTGTCCCTTTCTTTCCGGTAATTTTTGAAATACCGGTTAAAGCTTTTATTCATTCTATTCAAAACAGCTTCCTGCAAAGCAGTTCTAAATCGGTTAAATTGAATGGCGATTTTTTCATCCTCATAAGGGAAGGGATAATTTAATTGCCAACTACCGGTTGAGTCGCCGCGGGATAAATTCAATCCTTCAATATCCTGGTAATACCCCTTTGACGAAAATTGATACTGATGAAAATGTTCATGTAATAATGTGATGGTCCATTCACTGGATGATTTATTTGTTTTTTCAGGTAATCCAATAACGATGCATGGTACTCCTTTAACGGCCGGAAAGGTTGCCAGAAGTTTATCTGAGAATCGTCTGCTTCGGAAATAAATTTTTGTTTTTAAAATGGTGTCATTTTCCGAAAGCTGAAAATCAGAGGAAGGGTAGGGATGATTAACCAAAAATTCTGTATTGTCTGATACCAGCAATACTACAAAAGGCAATTGCTCCAGGTTTTTCCAAATCTGCTCTCCATACTGTTCTGAAATCAGAATGGCTTCCCGAATCCGTATCTTATCCTGATAACGCATCAAAGGGGGAGAATAGCTAAAAGAGTAACTAGAGCAGCTTAATAGAATTAGTAACAGAATTCCATTCCGGATGATACTCCTTAGTGCCATTAAAGTACAATTTTTATCAAGGTAGAACTTACGGTAATTCAATAAGTTACCTAAAGGTAAAATCCAGGGGGAGCCAGATGGGAAAGGGTATTCGCCTTGTTACCAAAATCATAAACTGCCATGATTTAAATTAATAGCGATTTCCTTTAAATAATGGTAACTTAGGTTAAACCAGCCGAAAATGAAAAGGGATAAACTTACCCAAATAGACAAGTTTGGGAAAGTTGAAGATTGGGTATCTCAAAAGTTAGTGGCTAATGATGCGTCAGTTGTAACCATTCTGCAAGAGGTTCGTAATCCATTGACTAGTATCAATTTAGCTATAGGCTTGCTGGGAGATTTGTCATGCAAAGAAGATAAAGAAATGTTTCTTTCCATCATCGGCAAATCTTCACTTAAAATAGAGAAATTAATTAACAGCCTACTTATCTTTTGTGAAGAAAAACAAGCCATTGTCTAATATCAAAAGGCAAGGGCACTTCTTCTTTATTACAGACATTTATCATCGATCTTAAGTAAGGGCTCCACTGTTTTGAAGGTATTTTCCGTTACTTCAATCAGACCTATGTAACCATTGAAGGCCTTGGCAACGGAGTTGAATTTGATGTAGTAGGTTTTGCCGGCTTCCAATGTAATCTGAATATCTCCTCTTTTATCTTTGTTGGGTTTTTTACCATTCCATTGTGTATGGAAGGTATAGTTGCCGGGTGCCACATCGTGTGTAGAATATCGTTTGTTATTCAGCTTACAGAGCAAGTTCCTCATCTTTAAAAATGGAGCAGGGGGACAGCAGATCCTTCATGCATACCCTCCCGGATGAGATAAATTTTAGCCGTTTCTGTTTGTGCCTGACCGTTGATGGAAAAACTTAAGAAGAAAACGATTCTCAGCAGGAATTTCATAACCTTTGTTTGAACTGAAAATAATTGGAGGGCAGTCAAAGTGCTTTTCTTGTTTAATAAATTTGGCCATTAGGGGTCTTTTTCGTGAACGATTGTTTTCTGTTCCCAATAACCAGTTTACAATATTTTTACAATCTGTATCGTTTTGACTGCAACCCCTTATATGAAGAAAATTCTACTCGTCTTTTTGTGTTTTGTGACTGCCTTGTCCCTTAGCAGTCAAACCAAAACCAAGGAACAGCTATTACTGGACAAGTACGCTTCAGCGTATGCAAAAACGTATAATTTTAATGGTGCTGTTCTGATTTCAAAGGACAGTAAAATCATTTACCAGAATGGGTTTGGGTCAGCCAACCGGGAATGGTCTGTCCCCAATACAACCTATTCAAAATTTCCTATTGCTTCTTTGACCAAGCAATTTACTGCAGTGGCGATTTTGCAATTGGTGGAACAGGGAATGCTGTCCTTAAACGATCCGATTGTCAAATTCTTTCCCGACTTCCCAAGAGGTGATAGCATTACCATTCATATGTTGCTGAATCATACAGCTGGCATAAAAGATTTTTCTCAGTATCCTGAACTATTTGACCGGGAGTTTTCCTATCCACATGAGGTTTTACGAGATACCATTATTAATCTTATTAAAAAGCTGCCATTAAATTTTACGCCAGGCAGCTTTTGGGGCTACAGCAATACGAATTATGTGTTACTTGGTTACATATTGGAACTCATCACTGATGAACAATATGACCGGTATATTAAAGCAACATTTTTCAAAGAGCTGAATATGAAGCAGAGCAGGGTTTTATACCAGGATTCCATCCTTCCCAATAAAGCCTACGGATATAGCGGAATTTTTCCCCTATTAAGGACAGAATCTAATGTACCGTATAGCTATGTCCATAGTCACGGGGGATTGGTTTCAACTGTAAAAGACTTATTTAGTTGGAATCAGGCACTACATGGTGGAAAATTGTTGAAACGTGAATCCTATACCAAAATGCACACACCCAATCAGCCTGGGAGAGGTGCAGGATACGGTATTTTTGTAGATAATTTTATGGACCATAAGGTCTATTTACACAATGGAAATATCCCCGGCTACAGTTCTACCATGATGTATTTCCCACACAATAAAAGCTCGATTATAATTCTTTCAAACCGGGAAACAAATCTTGACTTTTTTGCAAAGGGCCTTGCGGGTATATTATTTGATAAACAAATTGTTATTCCTTACAAGCACAAAAGGATAAACATTCCCAAACTGAAGGACTTTGAAGCTAAGTTTGAAGCGCCTTTTCCTTTTGAAGTTGTTGAAAAGGAGGGAAGACTGCAGCTGAATATGGGAAGAGAGTTGGAACTGCGACCTGAATCAAAGAATAAATTATTCGTTTCGGAACCTGATATTGATATCCAACTTGAGTACGCATTTGATGCAAACCGAAAAATTCAACAGGTTTACCTGATTGAAGGAGGCGTGAAAACAAAAGCTACGCTTCGTCCTTAAACACAATTACCAAATCACTTTTGCTTTTGCTTGCAGGGGTGGTTCTATGCCTAAGATCCGGGCGATGGTGGGAGCAATTTGTAAGGCGCTTATCGGTTTAAGTTTTTTTGATGGAACACTTGGACCTAAAGCATAAAATACAGACTGCCCTTCTCGTAAGGAAGCCAGATTTCCATGAACCCCTCTTCCGGTTTCATTCATGGTTCCTTTTTCTAGAAAGTTGCGGGTGGCTAGTTGTTGGTCAGCTACCAAACTTAGATCAAAGCTATTGTTAACCAGGTAAGGAACCTCAGGCAGTAATCTGTCGGATATAGAATAACCGCTTTTGCAACTCACAAACAGCTCACCGGAATGGGTAGGATGGTAGAGCCCATACTTTTTTTGTTCTTCCTGGTTGGCGACCAGCTCAAAAATTGATAGACCGGTTACGGAATCTTTGAGTCTTTTCAACAGGTTGTGTAATCGTTCCAGGTACTGCTTGCGTTGCGTTTCCGGAATCATTTCCTTATTCAGGTAAATATGCGCTGAATTGCCACTTGAAATCACTTTCAGTTCCCCCCTGGATACAGAGAACTTTTCCTTTTCCAGGTAATTGGAGAGTAACAAGGTGCTGTGAACCGGTATCATGCCATGATCTGAAACTATCATAATAGTTGTTCCCGCTGGCACAGCCTGCATAATTTCCAACAGGTATCGGTCGATTAGTTGTAGGTATTTTGTCACATAAGCAGCATACCGTTCTACCCGCTTCCCATTTTCCGCCGAATAATCCAGTTGACGCGGATGCCGCAAGGTGTACCTGTGCTGAACATCATCGAGCGTAGAAAAATATCCAAAGAATAAATCCCAGTCCGCTGCTTTCATTCCTGCCAGGATGCAATTTTTAAAATAGAGCGCCAATTGGTCTACCTGTTCAAACCAGGTGGCTTCGGATATAAGTCCGGCTGTTTGTTTTAGGTTCTCCGGCTCACCGGGCCAGCAACCACAGGTTGATTGTACCTGTTCTTGAAAACTTTGCGGATACAGTACCACTTCGGCCGGTGCATTTATAAATAATTGGTACGCTTGAGTGTCTTCATCCAGTAGCTGAAATCGCAACGATGTGGAATATCGTTTTTCCTGATGCTGAAATTGCAGTGTGGTCCAGGTATCAGCCACCAGCGCAGCTACATGCCCGTTAGTTGGATTTGTATCAGTATCAATAAGCAGTTGCTTTCCTGGCCGAAGGATATTAGCCTCATTAAAAGCAGAATCAGTTAAATAGCAATACAAGGGTATTGTATAGGCACTACTTACTTTAAGAAGAACTGTTTGCCTTGGGTGGGAAGGTAGGAAATTGACTGATTGGGAAGCGCCGGTTTTGATTGGATACATCAGAAAGTAGTTAGTCATCCTGGAAACATGGCTATTGTCAACGCCCACACCACCCAGTACCATCACTTTTTTACCCTGCCGCATGGCTGCCTGAAAAATGGTCTCAGCTGCTATTGGATGCCGGAAAGCGGATAGGGAGGGGGCGTTCCAGGACTGGTTGAGCTGTCGGAAACTGTTGCCAACAATGCCTGTTTGAGCGGGACTGGCACCAGTAAAAATGGAAATATGAGAAGGGCCGGTGGAAGCAATATTGACAGGTAAAACTGTTTCCGCATAGGCACCCTTCTTTCGGATGGTGGCAAATGCTCCGTTAGCAGGTAGCAGGCCATGGTCGAGATGGTGGTCTAACAGATAGTCTGGTAGTCCATCTATGGAAATCAAAACAACGCGGGGTTTGGTAAGCTGGGCAAAAGAAGTTAGCTGTACTAACAGTAGAATAACGAAAAGAGAACGAATCATAACAATAGTTATGTCAGCAAACTTCCTTGAAATATGGAGTTTGAAACCTACCAATCAGGAAACAGACCTACCATTTTGATAAGTGTTTCTGAATTCGTTAGGTGATAGTCCCGTTGCATTTTTAAAGAAACGCGTTAAATGCTGTGGCTCGGAAAAATTCAAATGCGCTGAAATTTCTTTAATGCTGAGATTCGTGTAGGTTAGTTTTGATTTGATTTCCGCTATGGTGTATTCCTGAATCATTTCAGAAACGGTAATACCAAATTGTTTTTTGATTTGGGTATTCAGAGAAATGCGGCTGATTCCCAGCTGTTGGGCATAATAATCAATTCCTCTGTTTTTAGTTAATTGTTCCTGCAGTAGCTTTTTAAACGCGACCGCAATGGTATTGCCTTCCATTTGTGAAGAAAGCTGGTATTGGGTGGCATAAGCCCTGTTCAGTTTGATTAAGAGATAATAGAGGATAGAGCGGGTCATGTGTTCGCTATCGGGACGATATTGTTTGATTTCCGCTTGTAAATCCTGCAGTAGGCTGTGCAACTGATGGATAAATTCTGGTGCTGGCTGAAGGAATAAAGGGTTGGATTTATTATAGAAAAACTGAAGTTTATAGGTGAATAGTTTGTCTGAGAAAAAGGTCGAGAGAAATCCATCCTGGAATAGTAAAAAGTAACAATCTATTTTGCTTTTATCGACGAACCAGCGTCTTTTTTGAAAAGGAGAGAGGAAGAGGATGGTATGATTCTTTAGTTTTAGTTGCTGGTTATCCAGTTCCAGGTAACCATTCCCTTTCAGAAAAAAAACAATCTCGTAAAAATCTGTGGTATGTAAGTCGTGCTCAAAATAATAGGCGGGGATATCTTTATACTTGCCTATATCCATGAGGATTTCCGCTCCGTATTTATTTTTAAGGAAATGGAATGTTTTCATTTAGTAAAGATAAAAGCAGCCCGGAATTATTGTCAAATGACAACTCAATTCATTTTTACTTGGTTGAAGTTTGTATGATACAAAAACTAATCAATGATCAATAAAACTATTTTTTTTATTATGACAACCATGATTTCCACTCAAATAGCAGCACAAATTCCTGAAAAATGGATAAAACACAGCGTTGAAGACACGATAAATATTCCCATTGAAATGTATTGGGACTTATCATTTAAACTTAACCTGGAAGAAATTGGGAGTACAGGCAATTACGAGAACCTGCCAAAAATTATTAAAACCATACCAGTTAAGGGAGCCTTTACAACCGTTGGCGAAAGCCGTCGGGTAATATTTGATAATGGAAAAACCTTATTGGAATCAATTCTTGAGTGGCAAAAACCTGGAAGATTTACTTATGAGTTGACCGAATTAGAAATTGATTTAAAACGGGTAGCAAGGCGCGCAAGGGGAAATTTCAGTCATTTTCAACTCCCCGATAATAAAACCAGAATTGTATGGACATATGGATTTGATCAAAAGAACCTTATCTTTAAATGGCTGATTAAACGGTATATAAAGCGGACCCATCAATTTTGGATGCGTGATACATTGGCTGAAATGAAAAGACAGGCGGAAGCGATGTATAAAGAGTTGTCCAATGGAAAATGAACAATTCATTGATTACCTGCTGCAATATGATATGTTAACAAAGCAGCAGATTGAATTAATAAAAAGCGTACTCTCTTTTAAATCTTATAAAGAGGGAGAATACTTTCTTACTGCAGGGGCTGTGTCACGTGAAATTGGTTTCATTTTAAGCGGCGTAATCAGGGTATGTTATTATGATCATAATGGAAATGAGATCACAAGGTATTTTCTTGATGAACAAAATTTTTTGGTAGATCTGAATAGTTATAACACCGGCATACCGACAACAGAATATATACAGGCTGTAACGGATTCGCAAATTCTTATTTTGACTAAGGCATCAATGGAGGTATTATCGAATACCATTACCAGATGGGATGCAATTATTTCAAAAATAACAGTAAAAGCATTATCTGATAAAGTAGCAAGGGTAAGTATTATGATGCCTCAAAATGCAACTGAACGATACTCTTATTTTTTAGAAAAATTTCCTTGTATCGCTAACAGAGTTCCATTGCAATATATTGCATCCTATATAGGAGTGACAAAATCCTCACTGAGCAGATTACGGGCAACATTATCTAAAAACAGGATAAGGGATTAATAAATGAATTCTATACAATACAATCAAAAGTCAAATATTTTTTTCTCTTGTACAGAACAAGAATATAAAACTGTTGAAAATAATATTGCTGAGACAGTTGTGATACACATTTATTCCGGTAGCTTGAGTGTTACGGATGGCAATGGCAGTTATTTGGTTCAAGAAGGTGAGACTGCCTTGTTTTACAGAAATATGTTGGCAAAATTTGTAAAATATCCCGCTAAGGACAAGCCATTTACTTCAGTTGCTATTGCATTCTCTCAGGTTTTTTTAGAGAAGTATTATCTTTCCATGAATTTTAATACTATTGTTAAGCCTGTATTTGAAGTTCACAAACTCAGTAAACATCCCTTGCTTAACAGTCTTTTTGATTCTATTCTTCCATATTACCAATTAGATCAGGTTAATCTACCATCCTTACTAACGGATTTAAAATTACAAGAAGCAATAACTGTATTGCGGACAGTTGATGCTGGAGTTGACAATCAACTGGCAAACTTTGCAGTACAGGGTAAATTAGATCTTGTTGATTACATGCAAAAAAATTATGTTTTCAATATTCCATTGGAACGATTTGCTTATTTAACCGGAAGAAGTCTGGCTACTTTTAAAAGAGATTTTCAACGGCTCCTTGGAACGACCCCTCAGAAATGGCTGTTGGAAAAAAGATTGAAAGAAGCTCACTTCCTTATCAGTCAAAAAAAACAAAAACCGTCTGACGTATACCTGGAGGTAGGTTTTGAGAATCTTTCCCATTTTTCAAGATCTTTCAAGCAACATTTTGGGTATAATCCTTCTAAGCTTGAAATGAGCTATTCAGCAAAGTGATATTGAGCTATTGAGAAAAACAGTAGGGTAGGTGAAGTAAGTAGTTTTGTATTATAAAAATCTCAAACAAATACAAAATTACTATGAACAAAGTTGTCCTTATTACTGGAGCTTCAACAGGTATTGGAAAAACTACTGCCATTTTACTAGCTCAAAACAACTATATAGTATATGCTGCTGCCAGACGAATTGAAAAAATGAAGGAACTTGAATATTGGGGAATTAGAATAATTGGAATGGATGTAACGGATGATTTTTCATTGAATTTTGGTATACATCAAATTCTTAAAAAGGAAAAACAGATCGATATTCTTATTAACAATGCCGGATATGGGGGCTATGGTGCAATCGAAGATGTAGCTATGGAAGATGCCAAAAGACAGTTAGAAGTGAATTTATTTAGTGCGGCCCGACTAATGCAATTGGTTTTACCCAAAATGAGAGAAAACAAATTTGGAAAAATAGTCAATATATCTTCCATTGGGGGGAAATTTGCGACTCCATATGGAGGATGGTATCATGCCAGTAAATTTGCATTGGAGGCGCTGAGTGATAGTTTACGCAATGAGGTAAAGCAATTTGGAATAGATGTAATTGTAGTTGAGCCAGGGGGAGTGAAATCGGAATGGGCAAGCATAACAATTGACAATCTCAAGAAAAGCTCAATTGATTCTGTGTATAAAGAGGGGGTAGATAAGTTTGCGCAGTTTTTAGAAAAATCAAGTAAGAACAACAGTGAGCCGGAAGTAATTGCTAAATTGATTCTCAAGGGTATTGAAAGTAAAAAGCCAAAATTCCGGTACGTTGGTGGATATAATGCTAAGATGGCGGTAGTTGCCCGAAAATTATTATCCGATCAAGTTTTTGATACTGTTATTTTAAGTCAAATGAAATAAAGAAACTATAATTCGGGTGTATCTTTACTAACGACTCAATTCTCAAACTTATACACCTTGAAAATCGCCATTTTAACCATGGGTACCCGTGGAGACGTTCAGCCCTATGCTGTATTAGGACAGGCACTTAAAGAACAGGGGCATGAAGTTAGCCTGGCTACAGCTAAAAATTTTGAACAACTGGTTCGGACCTATGGAATCGATTTTGTACCGGTTGAGGCAGATTTTCAGGAGGTCTTAAATTCAGAGGAGGGCAAAAAAATGATGAAAGGGAATCCTTTTGTGATCCAGCGTAATTTAAACACCTGGATTTATCCGCTTATCACTAATTCCCTTATTGAATTTTATCAACTGGCAAAAGAAAGCGACCTGGTTTTGTATCATGTAAAAACATTGGCTGATAGTTTTGCTGATCAGTTTCCGCATAAAATGATCCGTGCTTCTGTTTTGCCAATTGTTGAACCCACAACGGAATTTGCAAACCCGGCATTTAGTGGGTTACCTATTCCATCCTTTCTTAACCGGATCAGCTATACCTTTTCCAATTTAAGTATTAGGTTGTTGTCCAACCCTATTGGTAAGTTTCGTACAAAATTTAATCTGCCTAAAAAATTTAAGGTGCCAGCAGTTAAAAATATATACGGAATTAGTCCGGGGTTTTTACCCGTGCCGAAAGACTTTCCGGCTCAATCTAGTTTTACCGGCTTTTGGTATGGGGTGGCAAAGGAAGAACTCTCAAAAGACCTGTTAGATTTTATTCAAGCCGGAAATCCACCATTGGTGTTGACTTTTGGCAGTATGCCATTTAAAAGCAAGTTTGATCTGCAGGATGCCATACTTCAATCCGTGGAACAAACTGGTTGCAGGTTTATCGTAATAAAAGGGTGGGGACTGGAAGAAACTACCCGATTGGAGCATAATCCCAGTGTAAAAGTAATTGGTGCTGCTCCTTATGAAAAGTTATTCCCATTGGCCAAGGCGATCATTCATCATGGGGGCATTGGAACCACTTCAGAATGTTTAAGAGCCGGAAAACCCTTTCTGATTTGCCCTATTTTGCATCCAATTGGGGATCAACAGTTCTGGGGAGTTCAGGCATATAAGAAAGGTCTGGCGGTTAAGCCCATCCCTTTGAGTAAATTGAGTCGGAAACAGTTTTTGGAAAGTGTGCGCGAGTTGTTGAGCAACGAGGCATTATATACAACGCAAAACAATTGCAGGTTGTCATTAATAAGGAGAATGGGCTGGAAACAACGATTGCTGAACTTTTCAACTAGTTTATAACCCCTATCTCAATTCGTTGAATAAACCAATTTTCTGAAAGATCCACCACTACCGGAACCCAGGAAGATGCCGATTTTACCTGCTTGAGCAGTTCGGAGGCGCTTTACCTTTAACGCAGGATTCGCATTTCCATTAATCAGTGCTATGACTTCTTTTTCAGTAACATGTATGGTCATGCTAAACCAGTTATTGGGCTCTGGTGGAAATTGGATAGGATTTTCAAATTCGGCATTTCGTTCATCTCTCAGTCTCTTCCAGGTAAATTCCGGATGAGCGATGTATTGGATAGCATGAATTTTCCGAACTGAATCAGAAGCAAGGAAATTGAATGGACGGCAATACACCGCTTCGTACGTTGAATCATTTTGTCCGTTGAATGCCAGGCCAACAAAACTTTTCTGCAGCTCATCTTTCCCCCTTAACTCTAAGGTGAAAGAGCCAGTTGTACTATTTTCAATTGGCAACCAGATTATTCCTTCTCCAGTTGCTTCCGAAATTTTGATATAATCGGATTGTGCATCGGTTTCAATACTGATTACCCGATTCATCGCAACCAATTTTCCTTTTTTATGCAATTGCGAGAGCCGAAGTGTTTTTTGCGCGGATACGGAACATGTAATCACCATCAATGCAAGAAGAAAAGAAATTGTCTTACTCATAGGTTTTAGTTAACCTCAAATGTATCTCTTAAAAAAATTGCAGGAATTATCCTTTGGTAAGTTCCGATTTAGCGATTTACTTAATTTCACCAGCAAAAATATCCTGTTGGCAGCTTTACTATATACCATTGCGACCTTGCTTCTTGTTCTTTTTCAATTATGTTTAGCCATCGGTCTTCCCTGGGGGGCAGCTTCTATGGGAGGTAAATTCCCGGGAAAATACCCGCCCAAAATGAGATGGGTTGCCATTCTGAATGCTATCGTTTTGTTGGCGCTGATTATGATAGTAGTAATCAGAGCTGGATTTATCTTGCCTGAGTTCCTATTGTATTCCAGGATTGCCATTTGGGGAGTTGTTCTGTTTGCCCTCGTAGGAACTATTTTAAACTCAATCACCCCTAGCAAAATCGAAAGGATCTGGGCACCTGTTGCACTGATTCAACTAATTAGTAGTGCCATGGTTGCATTCAGTTAGTTTCAGGGTTCTTTAACCTATTTATTCAATGCCTCCAACTTCTTTTTTGCCTGGCTGTTGCCGGGTGAAAGCTTGAGGATTGTTTCATAACATTTTCTGGCTTTGTCTTTATATCCTTTTGCCAGGTAGGCATCAGCAAGACTGTCCCACACGTTTAATGATTCCGGATAATTTTTAGTATTGATCTCGAAAATAGATACCGCTATATCCGGAAGCTGCCGGTCGTGCAGGGCTACATATCCAATTGTGTTTACAAAACGTTCATCAGGTTTGGTATCGAGGAATAACTCTTTTTTCATAGTGGCTGAATAATTAGCCAATACACCGGGGTCTTTTGTCACCTCATTTAAATCAATTTCGAAGGGCCGAAAAATGGAACGAAGTCCATAATAAGTGGCAGGCACGGTTACTGTCAGGTGTTTTTCATCATCAAAATATTTGAGGTCTGCATACAAATCCGGCGATTTATTTTCCTTGAGTAGTTGGTAAAATTCCTGCCCCCATTCATAATGCCTTTTATCATCCTGGAGATTGTTGGCTAGTGCGATAAAGATCCTTGCCTTCAAGTCCTTCTTTTTTGCCAGGATTTCCTTCCCTCTTTTTCCTATATAGTTACGGTCCCAAAACCAGGCAGGATCAATCAATAAATAATAGCTGAACAGGTCTGGATTTTCCAGGAGGCAATGTAAACCAAAGAGTCCGCCTGCAGAATGGCCAATAATCATAGATTGCGGTACCGTACGATAGTTTTTATTAATCTCCGGCATCAATTCCTTTTCTATGAACTGCATGAAATTAGTTGCTTTGCCACTGGTTTTAAAGGCAGCTATATCATCCCGATCCAGGTAGTTCGTGGAGTTGGTGGGTGTGAAATCCCGGGTACGATCGATGTTTTCTATGGAAACAAGGATGAGTTCAGGGATTTGTAATTTGAGGTTCATGGCGGAGTGCATGGATTGAGCGATTCCGGCAACTTCCAGGAATTTTATTCTTTCCCCATCCAATACATAGGCAACTACATAGGATTTGCCTGGGTTTCTTTGGTAGGATTCTGGCAGGTACACAGAATAGGTACGATTTTCCTTCAAAATGGCGGAATGAATAGTATGACGCTGGCCTATAACAATTAAACTATCGGATGGCTGCGTAAACGCTTTAATGGAAAGTACGAGCGCAACTAAAATGAGCGCGATTGTTCTGATTTGCTTAATCATTGATTTTGAAAGTTTGTATCGGTTAAATTCCATACAGCAGTAAATCCTGCTTTCTTCTTAAAGGAAAAATTATTAGTGGTATCTGAAAAGGAGCGGATATTAGTATGAGATAAATGAGGGATATAATTCTCAAAGAGTTTTCCCTTTAAGTTTTGCACAATGACCGGTTGGTTATTATTGCCTTTCACCATACTCATGTCAACTTTGATATGGGAAGTTGAAAAACTGATTTTATCTTCCGTTTTCTCATAGTTAATGGTAGTCCGTTTGCTATTCAGTACGGTATCAAAACTCGCGATTCGAACAATTTTGAGAATGGTTTCTACTGCCTCCTGTTGTTCCTTACTGGTTGTTTCAGCAAAATAGTATTCTCCCCATTGCCCTGCTGAACCGCTGAGAATTACCTGAACACTATCCAGTTTAATGTTATTGTAGTATCCCTCGTGAATATCCAGTAAACTGTTCAGTTTGCAGAATGAATTGGTCATCGGTAGTCCAAATGGACAGGGACAGGGCGCATTGCAACTGCAGCTTTCATGATAGGTGGCTTTGAGTGCCCATTTAGGTGCTGGCTTTTTTTGCTGAAATCCTGCCAGCAGTAATAGCATCGCTGTACAGAGTAATGTAGTCGTTTTCAAACAGGAAAAATTTAATCAGTTGATTTTAAAATTCGTTGTAATTGCCGGGGTGATTTAAAGCCACATGCTGCAGCGATATATTCAATCGTATAATCTGGATTATTTTTCAGTGTTTTAGCCTTTTCAATCCGTATTTTGGTCAGGTAATCGCCAATGGTTATACCAGTGGCTTCTTTGAATATTCTGCTCAGGTTCCTCGGACTTGTATTCACCAGGTTGGCTAGTTTTTCCAGGGATAATTCGCTGGCCAGCTGTTCCACCAAATAATCCTGCACCTGGTGAACTTTTGGGTTGATATGGTTTCGGTAATCCAGGTAAATATTTTGCTGTGTGTGTTGATGACTTCTGCGATAGTAGACCACCAATCCGCGCGCCACTTTATTGACAAAAAGCGGATCGGTCAGTTCTTCCAGTATGGAGAGCGCAAGGTCTATGCCAGCGCTGATTCCGGCACTTGTATAGATTGAATCAGTTTTTACAAATAAAACATCATTTAATACCCTGGCTTTGGGGTATTGTTTCTGAAGTGCATCCACTCTTCGCCAGTGGGTGGTACATTCCCGGTTGTTTAGTAGTCCCGCTTCTCCCAGGAAAAATGCAGCATTGCAAATGGAACAGATATTGATACCCCTTTGCGTGGTATCCCGGAGCCAGTGGAAAAATGCTTTTTCCCAGCTGATAAGGACTTTCAGACTTTCAAATCGCACCCCTGGAATAATAATAAAATCCCCGGCCTGCAAAGCTGCTTTTGAATAAGGTTGCAATTTTCCGAAAGGAAGTCCTACTGAACTGGCAGTATCGGGTTGGATGGAATAAAATTCCAACTGTACTTCGAAACCATAAAAGCTGGCTTCAGAGAAGACCTGCATGGGTCCCGCCAGGTCCAGCAGTTCTACAGCAGGTGGTATGATGAAAGCGATCTTTTTCACGTAAGGTGAGGCAAAGATAAGGAGGGCAAGTTTCCTGATGTGGACAATAAAACGTCTTAAAGGGACAAGCTTATTTTTACAATGATGGCAAGACCGATTGAAATTTGTAAATTAATACATGTTTCGTGGTATAAGTCTGCTTTTTCTTATTGGTTTATGCTTTCAACTCCCTGTAACCGGGCAGTATACCATTAGTCATTATACAACATCCAATGGGTTGCCTTCCAATGGAATTAAAGGCTTGCAATGGGATGATACCACCGGTTTTTTATGGATTGGAACTGAAGCCGGTTTGCTTAGGTTCAATGGCCTGACCTTTAAAATATTGGATATTTCTACCCATCCTGATTTTGGCTCCAACCGGCTGTTGTTTGTTAAGAAAAATAACAAGGGACAAATTCTGGTTGCCACCGAATCGGGTAACCTGCTGAGTGTTGCGGAAAATGATATTTACACCCTAAGGAAAGATAGTGGATATGCCCGGAATAATTACAATCGTTATGCTGCCATTGAGGTATCTGATACACTCGCCCGACATTGTTATCAGAATCCCTGGCCCAAAAAGGGTTTTTCAATTTATTCGAATACTGCTGTTGCCATAAACGATACGGCTTGTTTAACCTGGTCCGATGGAAATCTGTATTATTTTTCGCTAAGTAATCCTTCGCTACAGTTGCTTCCTGTTTCCGGATTTGCAATTAATAGAGTTTTTAAGAGTGCCAGTAACTTTTATTGTTTTACGAAAGCATCGCAGGTTTTTGCCTATGATGTCGAACAGCAAAAAATGACACGGCAAGAACTGATTGATGAACATGGGAAGCCGTTAACTTTAAAAACGTACAGTAATTTTATCTGGGAAAATGGAATGGAATTTCCTTTGCTGGTACAGGATGGTAATGCCTGGATACTCGAAAAAAAAGATCCGGCTCATTTGCAGTTGAAGCAGGTTGCATTTGGCCTGCCAGCCGATACCTATTTCCGTTATGCATGGTATGAAAAAAGGAGCGGTTACCTGTTTTTAGGTTCCTATTCGAAGGGGTTATATATCAGCCAACCGGATCGGCTGACTATTAAAAAACCATCCAGCAATTCCCCTTTTGAAAGTAGCGCAGTATATGGCCAGGTTGAGTTGCCCAATGGTAATGTTATAACTGACAAGGGTAAAATCATTGGAGACCAACCAACGCGTGATTCCTTCAACCTGGGTAAGGGGTTTTCAAAGCGGATATTTTCCATCAATCCAACAGAACTGGTCTATGCCCGCAAGGATAGTATTCTGAATTATGATAAAAAGCATTATTCCGAAACATTGCTTTTCAAAACAACCTATACGGAGCACGATTTTGCTTATATCCAATCCGGTGGCAGGAACTATTTTCTGAGTCATACAGGTATCGGCACCGTAAAAGATGGAAAACTAGTTAACGAGAAACTGCTGGAAGAAGGAATACCCGGTCATCATACCTCGCGAAATATGATAGAGCTGGAGCCTGGAAAATTGCTGTTATCCACCTGCAATTATCTGCTTTTATATGAAACAGGTTCCAGAAAATTGGATACGATTTTGTATACTGCTTCCAACTGTATCCGCGATTTGCACAAAGAGGGCAAATATATATTAATTAGCACCTATGGTGGCGGTTATTATGTATTAAAGGATGGGTTGATCTTTCCCATGCCAATGGATACCAGGAAGTACCTGAAATACACACACTGCTTTATAAAAGATGCTGCCGATTTTATCTGGATCAGCACCAATAATGGACTCTTCAAGGCAGCGCTTTCGGATATCATAGAATCATTTGAATTCATGAAAATTCAAAAAGGAACAATAGTACCTCCGGTTTATTATCATTATTTTGGCCCCAATGACGGACTTGAAGCTACTGAATTGAATGGAGGATGTACTCCCTGTGCAATCCAATTAAAAAATGGTCAGTTTTCATTTCCAACCATGGAAGGCTTGTTATGGTTTGATCCCTTAAGCATTCGAGAAATTTTACCTGCCGGAGAAATATATGTCGACAAATATCTCCTGGATGGTAATGAAGTTCCCAATCCTCCTGAAAATATACTTTACCTGCCTTCCAGGCCCGGCAAGCTGGACATTGTGCTTGGAGTGAACGCCTGGAGTAAAAGAGAAAACCTGTACATGGAATACAAACTGGATCAGGGAGAGTGGCATCCGCTTTCTATTGTAGCAGGTGAACCCCGGTTGGAATTCATCAACCTGGATTATGGAAAACATAACCTGCAAATCCGAAAGTTAAATGGGTATGGTATAAACAATTTTTCTTACAGAAACATCCTGCTCGATGTTCATTTACCCTTTTACCGGCAATGGTGGTTCCAGTTGCTGGGGGTTCTGGCTGTTTCAGGGATCATCACTCTATATGCCGTGTATCAGTTACGTTTGTCGCGGTTACGGGAAACCAAACTGGCAGCCCTGGTAGCTGCCAAAACAAAAGACCTGCAGGCAAAAAATGAGCAGCTGGAAAAGAATGACGAAATCAAAACAAGGTTGATTTCGGTAATCAATCACGATGTAATCACACCACTCAAATTCATGAATTATGCAGGGAAGGCCCTGCTTGAAAGCAAACGTCTGATTTCATCGGAAGAACAACTAAAAACGATTGCTGAAATTACGCAGACCGCCAAAGAACTGGAGTTGTTATCGTCCCAGGTATTGAACTGGATCATTTACCAGCAACCGGGAATACAAATGCTGAAGGAGGAATTCGATTTACATAAGTTAGTGGAAGCTATTTTCAGGACCCTACAATTTTCTGCCAAACAGAAAAAACTGCAATTGCTGAATGAAGTGCCTGCTCCATTTATGTTGTATCAATACATGGAACTAATACAGGTAATCATTTATAATTTAGTGCTGAACAGTATTAACTTTACGAAGCAGGGATCGATTTCTGTAAGCAGCAGTAGGGAGGAAAATAATATTGTAATAGAAGTAAAGGATACGGGTGTGGGCATGATAGAAGAGCAAATCAACAATATTCTATCAGATGAGCGGACGATTGCAGCAGCCAATGCAAGCAACCGAAAAGGAACCGGACTAGGGTATGAAATAATCAAGGATTTGTTGAAAATTGTAAAAGGACGATTGAATATTATTAGCAATAAAAATCTGGGGACTACCGTGCAATTGATACTACCAATAGATACGATTGAAAATAATTCAGTGTGACAGAACCCAAATTATTAATAGCAGATGATCATGGAATGATCCGAAGGGGATTGTGCATGCTGATCCAGGGTGATATTGGTGAAATAGAATTAGCCGAGGCCGATTCCCTTTCCAGTGTGATGAGTAAACTGAGAAAAGAGCAGTTTACGCACCTGCTATTGGATGTATTGTTTGCGGATGGCAATGCGCTGGAAATTTTACCCAATATCAATCAATTGTATCCGGCGCTAAAAATCATGTTATTTTCTATGCAGCCCGTGACCCTTCACACCCGGGCATTGCAGTCGCTGAATATTTATGGGGTTCTGTCTAAAGCATCAGATAATGATACGGTGATCAGGGTGTTGACAGATTTTCTAAATAGTGCCTCTACCAGTTTGGAAATGCCGGTTGTGGCAACAAATCCTTTTCAGGAACTAACCGTAAGGGAGTTGCAAATTCTTCATCATTTATTAAATGGGATGGGTACCAAACAAATTGCTGATACCCTCAACATCAAAATGAATTCGGTATCTACACTCAAGAAACGTATTTATGAAAAAACAGCTACCAATAGTTATAAGGCATTGGTAGATCTTTGTACCTTATATAAAATCAATTTTTAATTCGGTATAAAAATCATTTAAGCGTGTTTTTATAGATGATTCCATCTTTCATAATCAGCAGAAATTTTTTATCCGGATCGGCGACGAGTTGAATGTTTTCCAATGGATTTCCATCCACCAGGATCAAATCCGCATAAGCGCCTTCTTCAATCACACCCAATTTTAACGGATATGGATTGCGTGGACCACTGAGTGCCAATAGTTCTGCATTGTTGGAAGTTGCCATACGCAACACTTCGAAGGGAGTGTACCAGCGAACCATTTTTGCCAGTTGCGCACCCTGGCGGGCAGCAAGTTTGGGATCAAAGAGGCAATCGGTGCCGAAAGCTGTTTTGATGTTGTATTTTTTGGCCAGCGCATAGGCATTGTCGGTGCCCTGTACCATGGTCAGCTGTTTTTTGCGTGCATCTGACCCTTCCGGAAAAGGGATGGCATCTTCATCATCCAGAAATGGCTGGAGACTCCACCAGATGCCTTTTTCTGCCATCAATTTTGCAGTTGCTTCATCGGCCAGTTGTCCGTGTTCAATGCATTTTACCCCTGCCTGGATGGCAGCCTGCATAGCCGTTGGCGTATAGGCATGTACGGTAACATAGGTATTCCAGGCAGTTGCTGCACTTACAGCTGCCTTGATTTCAGCTTCTGTATATTGATTTACATCCAGGGGATCATAATTAGATGCTACTCCACCACCTGCCATCACTTTAATTTGCGTAGCTCCTTGTCGAAGTAATTCCCTGGTACGCATCAATACCTGGTCGGCACCATCCGCAATAATGGTAAGTCCGGATCTTTCGAGATAAGATAATTGTCCGGGTACCCGGGGCACATCAGTATAGCCGCCAAAATCTCCATGTCCTCCTGTTTGTGAAACAGTTGCTCCACTTGGATAAATACGCGGACCTTTTACCAGTCCTTCATCAATGGCGCGTTTCAGACTAAAGGAAGGTCCGCCTACATCCCGAACGGAAGTAAACCCGCGCAATAATTGTTTTTCGGCTGAAGCTGCTGCAAACAAATTCAGATAGCCGATATCGCTGGTAAGTCCGACTTGTAAGGGAATCGCATCCATAAGCGTATGTGCATGGGCGTCAATTAATCCCGGCATTAAAAATTTCCCTTTCCCATCAATGATTGATGTATTGGTGCTTTTGTTTACAGGAATGGGTTTGTCTGAAATTCGGGTGATTTGATTGCCCGTAATCAATACATTGCCAGGACTGATTTGATTGTCGCGGCCATTGAAGATTTGGACATTGGTAATCAGGATGCTTTTTTGTGCGAAGGTGCTGCCTGCAAAGGCCATGCAAACAATCAACACCGGTAACAACTTAAATTTCATATTTACTTATTGTAAATGGTTTTACCCTCCTTAATGGTGGCATTGATCGAAATATCAGTGATTGTTAAGGGATCGATTTTCAGGGGGTTCTTATCTAATATAACAAAATCTGCCAGCTTTCCGGCGGTTATGGTTCCTTTTAAATTTTCTTCGAAGCCCTGGTAAGCAGCCCAGGCAGTAATGGACTTTAAGGCAATATAGGGAGATACGCGTTGATCAGGCCCAATGATATCACCCGAGCGACTCACGCGATTAACGGTAGCATGTAATACTCTGAGCGCATCCGGGAAAGCAACCGGCGCATCGTGGTGCTCAGTAAAGATCATATTACGGCTACGGGCAGACGCAGTTGGTGAAATGCGATAGGCGCGTTCTTTGCCCAGGGTTTCATCGCGATGCCAATCTCCCCAATAATAAGTATGCATGGAGAAAAAAGAGGGAATGATGCCTAGTATTTTCATTGAGTCGAGTTGATCTTCCCGTACGGTTTGTGCATGAATCATCACAGTTCGGCGGTTTTCATTTCCGTGTTTATCAGCAGCTAATCGTACCGCATGGATATAGGCATCAGCAGCAGCATCGCCATTGCAATGGGTAATAATTTGCCAATTGTTTTTAAATGCTTCTTCCACGAGGTTATTGATTACAGCTGTATCCGGAATAGCCGGGTAACCCCTGTAATCTTTTTTCATACCGGGCGGAGGCACTTTGTATGGTTTGGTCAAATAAGCCGTTTTGCCGGAAGGAGAGCCATCCAGACTTAATTTCACTCCAGCTATTCTGAAATGATTTTTATAATCGGATTGCACGCCATTGGTTTTCATATAGTCGAGTCCCATTTGAATATCGGGATAGGCATAAACATCCATGAGTAATGTTCCGGCTTCACTCATGCGTTTGTAGGCATCACAAACTACACTGGTAGCGCGACCTTCCTGGGCAGTCGTAAAACCATAGCGGGCATAGGATTTTTGTCCGGCTTGTATTAGTGCCTCATTGCCTTTGTCGTCTACTTTTTTCAGGAGATCCATAGCAGGAGCAAACAAAGCAGTTTCTTCCAGCACACCACTGGGTTGCTGGCTGCCTTTGAGACGTTGAATAACCCCGCCTTTGGGGTCCTGGGTAGCAGCAGTTATACCTGAAATTTCAAGTCCTTTTGTGTTAACAGCCGCCAGGTGTCCTGATTGGTGCAGAAATAGCACCGGGGTGTCTTTGGAAATTTTGTCGAGATCAGCAGCTGTAGGATGACGTTGTTCTTTGAGTTGGGCTTCATCGTAACCGAAACCTAAAATCCAACCGGTTTTATTTATTACATCGGTGTTGGTTGCTTTCCATTGATTCGTGATTTCGATTAAGCTGGCGATATCATTTCCTTTGCCATCCGGGGCTGGCAGCAGGTTGGCGGCAATTGCCTGAATACCCGACATCCAAAGATGCCCATGCGCATCGATAAATCCGGGTAGCAGGGTTTGTCCTTTTAGGTCAATCAGTTCGGGGTTTTCGCCAGCGGTGTTGATGGCTTCTTCCTTTGGGCCTACGAAGAGTATTTTGCCATCGCGAATTAAAACAGCTTCTGCGTATTGGGCGCTATCGCCTTCCATGGTTAGAATATCGCCACCAAAATAGATAGCATCGGAAGATGTACTGGAGGCTTCTTTATTTACCCGTTCACTGCAACTTGCAAAGAGCAGCAGGGAAAAAATGAAGATGGTTAGTTTCATGATTACTGATAGTTAATGTGATGTATTACGAGACAAAATTTTGCTGACAGTTAGGGCGAGTCCCCAGCTGTTGTAGTTGTTCCATTTGTTATCCCAAACACAGGCTGCTCCTAATTCCCAATTTTTGGGAAGGTGATACCCATATTCAATACCAAGTCGCGTTAACCAAAGACTTGTATGTCCGTGGGATGTTTCTGTTCCAATACCTGCAAGAAAAGAAAAATGCTTACCGGGTTTGTAGAGAACAACAGGCACAATGGCCCAGGGATAATTCCTTTCGATTTCCTTATTTTTTGAATTGTTAATGACAAAGGATTCAAGGATGATATCATTTTGTAATCCGATGGCCCATTTGGAATTGATCCAGTAATCATAGTTCAGCGACCAGGAAGCCAGTGCCAGCCACTTCGTATCATTGTCAATTTTTCCCTGGGATACATGTGTATGACCCAGGCCAAGAGTGAAACGATTTTGCTGAGCTTTGGCAAAGCAACTATAGAGTAGTAGTACATAAATCAGTTGTGATCGCATAGCCGGTTATTTCGGGAAAATGAGTGAGATGCCTGCGCGTATACCAAAATCAGGTTTGTTATCAGGACTAAGATGTATTCGGGGACCAATACCAAGGCTCACAGTCTGGCTGCCAAACTTTGTAACAGCACTGGCGGTGGGAACAAACACAATAGCATTGATATCATTTTCCCAATCGCGGGTGTACTCAAAGCTGGCAGCAATACCGGCCCCGCTTTTCCAGTTATAGGTCAGGAAAGGGTTAAGGAAGGTAGCATTGATAGCAGACCTGTTCTTATCTCCTGCGATAGAAACAAGATGGTTGACAAGTCCGCCATAGGTCCATCCATTCTTTTGGGAAAGAGCAACCAAAGTTGGACCAATCGCCCATTTTTTTGATCCCAGAAATTGATTGGTAGCCATCGGTACTACTATAACCGGACCGGCGCCCCAGGTGAGTTTACTATTTTTGGGACTCAGAAATCCACTTATCACGGCGTCACCAATTCCGGTTTGTTGGGAAGAGGGCCCGGTATAATTGTGTTGAGTAGTAACCGGAACAATCCAGCGGGTGATAAGATTAAGGTTTTTAGAAACGGAGAAGGGAATAACCGGTTGCACATTAATCACCATACGGGAACCATTGTTGGTGCCAGCTCCAAAATCGGTATTGGTTTGAATGGGGACTGAAATCAGATTGGCAACCGGGTTGGCTAATTTCTTGGCGAGTTCTTCTGCCTCGGAGGAGGGTTGTTCTTGGGCATCAGTAGCTGAGCTAAACAGGAATAAAGCAAGTAGCGAAAACAAGAATTTCATAGAAAAGCAGCTGGTGGTTATTAAAATATTAATAAAGTTAATATGTGTTGGTATAGCAATTGGAGGATAAAGGAGTTGGTAGAATAAGTTCTACAGAAGAAAGCCCTATTTTTAAGCCGGCGTAATAAGCAATTGCAGCATGGCAAACCTGATAAAATCGGAATATTTTAAACTATGGAAATCTAACCTTACAATAGATATTCAGAAGGAATTTGCTGCTATTGAGCAATTGCAACTGGAGCCACACAGTTTTACCTTTTATACTTCTGTTTCAGTAATGTCTTCTTCAAGAATTGAAGGTGAGCAGCTGGAGGTGGATAGTTTTGTGAAGCACAAAATGTTGAATATTGAATATCTGCCTGAATTGACTGAGAAGCCAAATGATTTATACAATGCATACCTGTTTGCTAAAGAAAACAAATTAAACCCTGCCAATTTTTTACAAACACACAGACTTGTTTCTGCGCATTTGTTACCAGAAAACCAGCGTGCATCCATTCGGAAAACAGAAATGCTTGTAATGGAGCATGCAACTGGTAGAATTCAATACGAAGCAGCGCCTTTAACCATAGTAAAGGAGCAATATGGAACGTTGTGGGATGAAATTGAACAGCTGCTCCAACTGGAATTAACTATAGAAGATCTATTTTACTATGCGGCATTTATCCATTTGGTATTTGTAAATATTCATCCTTTTAGCGATGGGAATGGCCGAATGGCTCGGTTATTGGAAAAATGGTTTTTAGCTGAAAAATTGGGAGAGAGAGCCTGGTACATTCAATCAGAGAAATTTTACTATAAAAATGTATCTAATTATTATAAGAACCTTTCAAGATTGGGATTGTATTATGGAGAGTTGCAGTATGAAAAATCAATACCCTTTCTACTTATGCTTCCGCAATCCTTAATTGTACCCTAATTTCGCATCCATGAAATACGCAAATCAGATTGGAGCCTTATTAGCAGCGGTGGTAATTGCCAGTTGTTTTATTACCTGGATTAAGATTCCTGATACAGCCATTACCATTTCAGGATTTGCGACGGAGGGTACACGTTATGGGAAACCCGGCCTCGTAAATGTGGTGATGAGCTCCATAGCAATTTTGCTTTTCCTGATTCCGAGGATCTGGGCAAAGAGAGCCAACCTGTTTTTTTCCGGCTTTAACCTGGCCTGGGCGTTTCGGAACTTTATTTTGCTGAGCACTTGTCATGCTGGTGATTGTCCCGACCGGCAACCAGCCTTTTTCATTTACATTATTGCCGCCTTGCTGCAATTGGTGATGTCCTTCCTGCCCAACCAGGCTATCGCCAAAAAATAAAAGCCCCGAAGGGCTTTTCTTAATTAAGTTTTATAGTTGTTTCAGACAGCTGCCTATAATCTCAACAGCTTCCAGCAACTGCTCCTTTGTAATGATTAACGGAGGTGCAAATCGGATCTTATCTCCATGCGTAGGCTTGGCCAGCAAACCAGCATCTTTCAAGAGTAAGCAAAGCTGCCAGGCGGCATCCGGATTGGAATGTTTGATCACAATCGCATTCAACAATCCTTTTCCACGAATGGTACCAATATAGGGTGAATCCAGTTTGGCCAGTTCCAGCCTTAGTAATGCTCCCATCTCTTCAGCACGTTCCGCCAGCTTTTCATCTTCCAGCACCTGCAGGGCTGCCATCGCCACCTTACAGGCCAACGGGTTGCCGCCATAAGTAGAGCCATGTTCACCCGGATGAATATTATTCATGATGAAATCATCCGCCAATACCGCACTTACCGGCAGTACACCTCCACTCAGGGCTTTTCCTAATATCAAGATATCAGGACGTACGTTTTCATGATCACAGGCCAGCATCTTTCCCGTACGTGCAAGACCGGTTTGAATTTCATCCGCAATAAAGAGGACATTGTATTTCGTACAGAGTTCGCGCACGCTGCTCAGGTAGCCTTCCTCCGGCACTACCACACCTGCTTCTCCCTGGATGGGTTCAACCATAAAGGCAGCTACATCAGGGTGTTGCAAAGCTTTCTCCAATGCCGGCAGGTCGTTATACGGAACCAGGTCAAAGCCGGGCATAAAGGGACCAAACTGGTGATAACTGCTGGGGTCAGTTGAAGAGGAGATTGCCGCCAGGGTTCTGCCCCAGAAATTATTTTCCGCAAATATGATCCGGGCCTTGTTTTCAGTAACTCCTTTTTTTACATAAGCCCATCTGCGCGCCAGTTTGATAGCCGTTTCTCCACCTTCCACCCCGGTATTCATCGGCAATACTTTATCGTAGCCAAAGAGTCGGGTAATATATTGTTCGTATTCCCCAAGCAGGTTGTTATGAAAAGCCCGGGAAGTGAGTGTGAGATCCTGCGCCTGCTCAATCAGGGCCTGAATGATTTTGGGATGGCAATGTCCCTGGTTAATGGCACTATAGCCACTCAAAAAATCAAAGTAACGATTACCATCCACATCCCAGAGAAATACTCCCGAGCCTTTAGACAATACGACCGGAAGGGGATGATAATTATGTGCTCCATACTTGGATTCCAAATCGAGATAATACTGCGTCTTTTCAGACAGCGCAGTTACAGCAACTGACATGAGTCTTGTATTAGAAGAGTTAAGTAAGAAAATTAAAAAGGAGAGGGCATACAACGCCCATGTAAAAACGATCAATTCCTTCAATGATTGAGGAAGTCCAGGTTGAAAGCCAGAAAGGCTGGTATGTGTTTTTGAGCTCGCATGAACACTGGCAAGATAGCCATTTATTTTGATTCCAAAAGGGTGTAGTGCGAGGGAAATTGCTCTTTCCAGTCAGCCGGAGCAGTATCAAAAATTCCATAGACTGTAGAACCGGTACCGGTCATAGCAGCATAGGTCGCCCCCATGGCATAAAACCTCTCCCGGATGGATGCAATCTCCGGATGGGCGTTGAAAACTACGGGTTCGAAATCATTTAGCAGGATATCCTTCCATTGATCCAGGGGAAGAGCTGAAAGGTCGGGAAAAGCTGGAGCGGGTTTGCTCAGATCCAATTGGCTAAAGGCCCAGCCAGTTGAAATATGAATACCTGGATTGGCTAACAGGATGGTTTTGCCTTTGAGTTGGGGTAGTTCAATCTGGGTTAATTCCTCACCTCGACTAGCAGCATATGCTGGTTGATTTAGTAAGAAAAATGGACAATCACTACCAAGTTCGAGTGCAAAAGCTTTTAGTTGCTCATCCGGACAATCCAGCTTGAATAATTGGTTGATCAACCGCAGCGTAAAAGCGCCGTCTGAAGATCCACCACCAAGTCCGGCTCCCATAGGAATAATCTTATGCAGGTAGAGGGAAATGGGAGGCAGGTCATAAGCTGCCTGCAGTTTTTGCCAGGCCCGGATACAAAGATTGGTTTCGGGATCTCCACTAATCGGCAAGCCGCTGGAATGAAAACTGAATTCATCAGCTCGTACGGCTTCCAGCATATCGGAGAGTTGGATGGGGTAAAAGACAGTACGAAGGTTGTGATAGCCATCAGCCCGTTTACCGGTAATCTGTAAACCAAGATTGATTTTTGCATTCGGGAAGACTATCAAAACAGGTGTTTGGGTAGTTATTTTTTCCGGCTGTTGATTTCATCGCGGATGGCGATAGCGCGGATATAATCTTCCTGTTCCAGCACTTCATTCAATAGGGTATGAAGTTCCTCCACACTAAGTGTTTTCAGATCTTCATGTGCGGATTCCTCTCTCTCCGGAGCTGAAACCTGCTTTTTCTTTTTGCCGGAAGTGTCTTCCATCAGAATGCCTGCGTTTTCGAGGATGTTCTCATACGTATAAATAGGACATCCAAAACGTACCGCTAGTGCCAGGGCATCTGAAGTGCGGGAATCAATTTCAACGGTATCGTGTTCGCCTACGCACACAAGCTTGGAATAAAAGATGCCTTCCTGCAGATCACTGATGATGATTTCAGTTAGCTCTACATTAAAAGCACTCATGAAATTTTTCATCAGGTCGTGGGTCAACGGGCGACTGGGCTGCATTTTCTCCAGGGCCACGGCAATCGCCTGGGCTTCGAAACCGCCAATAACTATAGGCAATCTGCGCAATCCGTTAACTTCTCCCAGCACCACTGCATAGGAATGCGTTTGGGTAATGCTGTGGGACAGGGCCACTATTTCCAGTTCTATCTTCCTCATAATGAAGGCACGAAACTACGGGATTTTAATAAAAAATTGAGAGGGATTTACCCTCTCAATTATCAACCTTCCTTAAACATTCAGGTTAGCTTATTTTCCCTTGAGTTTTTTAACGGAGTCAATGATTTTGGGCATCACTTCGAAAGCATCTCCTACGATTCCGTAATCAGCTGCTTTAAAGAAAGGTGCTTCGGGATCCTTGTTGATCACTACAATCACCTTGCTTCGGTTAACCCCGGCCAGGTGTTGGATGGCACCAGATATACCTACCGCGAAATACAGATTCGGTGCAACTGCACCGCCTGTTTGTCCCACATGCTCATGGTGCGGGCGCCAGTGTGAATCAGCAACAGGTCTGCTACAGGCAGTTGCTGCTCCCAGCAGATCGGCCAGTTCTTCGATCATACCCCAGTTTTCCGGGCCTTTCAAACCGCGACCACCACTCACTACCAGTTCTGCTTCACTAAGGGGGATCTGACCTTTTATTTTATTGGTACCGGTTACTTTGATTTTTGCAGCTGGTACGGTTAAGTTGATGTCTGCCACTTCTGCACTGCCATCGCCATTGGAAACAGAGAAGGCATTCGGCGTAAGGGCTATGATTTTGATGGGAGAACTAACTGCTACCTGTGCAAAAGCTTTTCCACTGAACACTGCTTTCTTTACAACAAAACTATTGCTGGTATCGGGCAGAGCAACTGCGCCAGCCACCAGTCCGGCTTTGAGCCTTGCTGATAAACGCGGACCGAGGGCTTTACCAGTTACATTATTTGATACAACAACAACCGTCGCCGCGAGACTGGTAACAGCTTCCGCAACCATAACAGCCTGTTGACCGGGATCAAACTGGTTGAGGGAATCGTTTTTTACCTGGTGAACTTTCTGAAGTCCCTGTTTGCCGAGGGCGGACAGGTCTGCATTCAGCGTGCCTAATACCAGTCCGTGTGCTGCAACCCCCAGCTGACTGGCGAGTTGAGCGCCATAACTGGCAGCTTCGAGGGAAGATTTTTTTATTTCTCCATCTGTATGATCGATATATACAAGTACTGACATAGAATCGTTTTTAAAAGTGGGTGCAAAAAATTAAATAACCTTGGCCTCTTCGTGAAGCAGTCTCACCAGTTCTTCCGGGTTGTCGGCTGGAACCAGTTTCACTCCGGCTTTTGCTGGAGGAAGTTCAAATCCGGCTATAGAAGTCAGGGCCTCCACAGCAACCGGCTCCACAACTTTCAGGGGTTTGGTTCTGGCCCCCATAATGCCCTTCATATTAGGAATGCGCTGTTCAGCCATGCCTTTTTGTGCACTTACAACCAAAGGAAGGCTTGCTTCAACGGTTTCTTCGCCACCTTCAATTTCGCGGGTCAGTTTAGCATTGCTGCCTTCTATATCCAATTTGGTAGCCAGGGAAACATAGGGCCAGTCGAGCAATTCGGCAACCATCCCGCCAATAGAAGAACCATTGTAATCGATGGTTTCTTTACCAGTAAATACCAGGTCATATCCTCCATCTTTTGCAACCTGTGCGATCTGGCTGGCGATGGTAAAGCTATCCTGGCTTTCGATATTGACGCGAATGGCTTCATCACCACCCAGGGCAAGTGCTTTGCGTATAATGGCATCATTCTCTGCACCACCCACATTTACCAGGTGTAAAACAGTGGTGGGATCTTTTTCCTTTAATTCGATGGCGCGCACCAGGGCATACCATTCATCATAGGGATTGATGATCCACTGAACACCCTCTGTGGCGAATTTCGTGTTATTGTCTGTGAAGGCTATTTTTGCCGTAGTGTCCGGCGTTTTACTAATACAAACTAGAATTTTCATACAGCGCTCGTTTCGTAAAGATTAAAAGTTGTTTATGCAACTACTTAACACAAATATACGTTTGTTAGTTTTGCAGCAAAGCTTTTACGGATAAAAAATTTATTAATTCTATATGGATCGAATTCAGCAATTGAAAGCCTACCTGGCTGCCAGTCCGACTGATTCCTTTTTGCAGCATGCACTGGGATTGGAATATATCAAACTGGGAGAAGAGGAGCAGGCAAGGGTGGTTTTCCAGGAATTGCTGGCTGCCAATCCGGGGTATGTGGGAACTTATTACCATTTAGGGAAATTACTGGAACGAACCGGCAATACGGAGGAGGCCATCCGGGTGTACCAGGAAGGCATGCAGCAGGCGATGAAAGCTGGTGATCAGCATGCATTGGGTGAGTTAAGAGCGGCTTTGGAGGATCTTATTTATTAAAGGCCATCTGGTTATTAGCAGCCCGGGGGTGATAAAACCAGGAAAGAATGCCGGTCAGTAACATCAGGCGGAAAATAAAATAACTCCAGAAGTTGATATTCCAGGCATCTTCGGCGCCATCGGACTGTGCAAAAACGATATAACACCCTTCGATGATGAGATAGACGAAATTATAAAAGAGGAATCCGGCAATGATCAGGAATTTACTAAGATAATGCGCGTTTTCCTGGTAGAAGGAGTTTTTATAGAGTAGGGACATGGAATAAATAGAGGCCAGTAAAAACCAGGTGGCGGGAGCAACCAGGTTCCAATAATACGTCTTTTGCGGACCCATAAAAAAGATGGTGACCAACCAGGCGAGTAAAACCGGGATAACGGAGACGATTAAAAATTTCCGGTAACGATTTTCCGGCCAGATATGAAAGAGAACGCCGAGCCCGGTTAGGGTATCAACATGAATGCTTAGGTTGGAGACCAATTCATATTGAACGGAGAATAAGCCAAAGATCCAGCCTATGATAAAGAGCAATACACTGTACAGGATATTGAGGGTTAGGAATAAAAAAATGGGATTCGTCCATGCTTTTTTCAAAAGGATAAAAAACAGGGAGATGATCAAGGTTGCAAAAGTCAGCTGATCGATCAGCTGTAGTAAGAAGCCCTGGTTTGGCATAGCTTCGGATACGGTTAATGGTTATAAAATCAAACACTAAACTAAGTGGATATATTTATTTTCGGAAGGTAATCTTACGAGGGAAAACACTCGATTTTAAACATGCAGACATTACTAAAACAAGTAGAAAGCTTTATTGAGAAGGAACAACTGTTCACCAGGATCGATCGGTTAGTGGTAGGCGTTAGTGGCGGATTGGATTCGGTGGTGTTGGTCCATGTACTTCAACGTTTGCAATACCAGGTGGAGCTGGCGCATATAAATTATGGATTAAGAGGAGCGGAGAGTGAAAGCGATGAACAGTTTGTGCGGCAGCTGGCAGAGCAATGGGGATTGACTTTACAAGTGAAGAAAATTGATCCGGTTGTGTTTAGTAGGGAAGGCAATCTGCAGGAAACAGCGCGTAAGCTGCGTTATGCATGGTTTGAAGAATTGGTATACATCGAGAAGCCCCTGCGGCAAGGTCAGCCATCCGCTTATATGGTAACAGCCCATCATGCCAATGACCAGGCTGAAACCATCCTGATGAATCTGTTTCGGGGTTCCGGATTGAAGGGAATCAAAGGCATGCAGCCGAAAAGAGGCAAGCTTTGCAGGCCTTTACTGTTTGCAGAAAGAGCCAGCCTGGAAGCCTATGCTGCCGCTGAGGGCTTGAACTGGGTAGAAGACAGTTCCAATCTAACGGATAAATACAGCCGAAACAGGATCCGGCAGCAGGTGTTGCCAGCCATAACAGCATTGTATCCTGATAGTATTCGGAGAATCTACCTGAACAGTAGAAATTTTCAAAGTCTGGCTGCTTACACGGAACAACAGGTGCAGCGAAGCCTGGTTAAATTAATTGAACAAAAAGGAACAGAGCAGTGGCTGCCTATTTTGAAATGGAAACAAACAGTGGGCGCGGACTATTTGCTCTTTGAATGGTTGCAGGGGGCAGGATTCAGTGCGGAGCAGGTTGAACAGGCGGTTGCACTGATGGAAAGCCAAACAGGTCAGTATATTCAAAATGAAGAATACCAACTCTTGAAAAACAGGAATTGGTTGATTCTGTCGAAAAAGGAGCCGGCCCTGAATGAGTGGTTGGTAATAGAAACGCCTTCGGGTGAACTTGAGTTCCCGGGAGGCAGGTTGAGTTGGTCCAGTCAAAGCGGGGAGGAGTTTACCATTCCAACCGAATCTTCCATTGCAGTGCTTGATAGTAGCCGGTTACCATTCCCTTTATTACTGCGTAAATGGAAAGCGGGAGATTATTTTTATCCCCTTGGTTTAGCCAAAAAGAAAAAGATAGCGCGGTTTTTGACTGATGAAAAGCTTTCCAGGAATCAAAAAGAAAACACCTGGGTGCTGGAAGCTGATAAAAAAATCTGTTGGGTGGTTGGCTTGAGACCGGATGACCGCTTTAAAGTAAAAACATCCACCAAAAAGATGATTCGGTTTCAGTTACACCTGCCTGTTAGTAGCGGGCTTTGATGGTTTCGATAAAAGCGGGAATGATATCAATATTGGCAATGAGCTTTGCCATAATGATAGTATATAGTACCCCAAAGATAGCACCGCTAAAGTGAGCCCGGTGACCTATATTTCCTCCTCCGCGTTTTGCCAGGAAAGCTGATAAGGCAAGGAAGATCACGCCAAAAATATAACCGGGCATGCCGGGTAAAAAGAAGACAGAAATTTTCTGTGCCGGGTCGAGCATGATGAAAGAAAATATCACGGCAGAAACAGCGCCCGATGCACCCAATGCTCGGTAGGCGTAATTGTTTCTGTATTGAAAATAGTCGGGTAACACGGAAACGATCAGTCCAAATATATACAAGCCCAGGTAAACCAGTTTGGCTTTGGATCCAAATAACATCGGGTTGCTATATAAATAACCTTCTACATATTCACCAAAGGACCACAAGGCCAGCATATTAAAAGCCAAATGCATCACGTCCGCGTGCACAAATCCATTGGTGAAAAAACGATAATATTGTTTCTGGCTATCAATTTGTGCCGGCCAGAACAGTAAATCTTCTTTTATTTTTTCCTTACTGAAGGCCGAAACGGAGATTGCTATAGTTAAAATGACGATCGACAGAGTAATGCTAATCATGCTCGAAAGATACAAATTTCAGTGAGTCCCCAAAAGGTTAGGAATGGTGGTATTTTTCATTGCGCAGGATGGTGCAGGCCCGGTACACCTGCTCTGCCAGCAGCAAACGAACCAGTTGGTGCGGGAAAACCAGTTTGGATAAACTCCAGGTAAAATTGGCTCTTTGCTGAACACTGTTATCCACCCCATAAGCACCTCCAATTAAAAATATCAGTTGTCGCCTGCTTTCATTAGCTCTGTCCTGTATTAGTTGGGCCAGGTCAGGTGAACTGATGTTTTTTCCTCTTTCATCCAGCAATACCAGGTAGTCATCCGGCTGCAACTGCTGCAGGAACAATTGAGCTTCCTGTTTTTTGATCTGGTTCGGTTCTGTGAGTTTGGAAGGGGGCAACATTTTCCATTCGCAGGGAAAATAACGTGTCACCCGACGGGTAAAATCATCCAGCGCCTCTCTGGTGGAAGCTTCCTGTTGTTTACCAAAACTCACCAACCAGATTTTCATAACTTTAAAATTGCCACAAATAAAGGAACTATGCAGCAAAAACGAATGATAAAAAAGTTAACCAGCTTGGTATCAGGTCTTCTTGTATTGATTGCTTCCGCAACGGCTCAAACTACTGATCGATTGTTTTTGGAAGCTGCCATCACCAAAATGCGGCATTCTAAGGAGTATACACTAAATGTGGCCCGGCTGATGCCGGACGAAAAATTCGACTTCCGGCCTACCTCAGGAGAAATGACATTTGGAGAACAGCTCATTCATATCAGTTCGAATCTGGGATGGCTGTCTTCTGCCTATCTACGTGTTGGAGAAAATCCGGTTAGTTCAGCGGCAAAAAAAGCAACGAAAAAAGAGGAGATTATTCAAGTGGTAACCAGCACGTATGAGTATGTACTTGAAGTGTTAGAAAAGTTTGAATTGGCGCAACTTCAGGATACGGTTTCTTTTTTTGCCGGACCAATGAATAAATTACAAATCATCAATCTGATAAATGATCACCAGACCCATCACAGGGGACAATTATTGGTTTATTTGCGATTGAATGGTATAAAACCTCCGGATTATGTTGGATGGTAGGGGTAGAAACAAAAAGAGTTAGCATCTTAAAGATACCAACTCTTTTACAACTATTCTAGTCTGTGACTCCGTCAGGATTCAAACCTGAAACCTTCTGATCCGTAGTCAGATGCTCTATTCAGTTGAGCTACGGAGCCATTCCCGTTAAGGGAGTGCAAAGATAAGGGAATCGATCTTTACATTCCAAAAATTTCAAGACCGATTTCCCTGATTTTTTTAATAATGCCAGCGCACAAATGCCTCCATAGCAGCGTATTGCGTTAAGCCGAGTTGCGCATACTGCTTGGCAGTTTGCGCATTCCGGTCTTCCGCACGCTGCCAGAATTCGCGGGAGTCGGAGCCCTGGAAAGGCACCATATCTTTCTGCGACTGGTGGATAAAAATGCCATGCCTTTTTTTAATCACCTGATCCGGACTCATCGGGATGGCCATTTCAATTTCTTCAATGTTCCACTCCTGCCATGCACCTTTGTACAACCAAACCCAGCAATCCTTGATCCACTCATCACCTTCTGCTTTGATGCGACGCAGGCTTTCAAACACGATATCCAGGCAAACCTTATGCGTTCCATGTGGGTCCGCCAAATCACCCGCGCAATACACCTGGTGCGGTTTTACTTTTCTCAGCAGTTCCATGGTTATACGCACATCTTCTTCGCCCATGGGCATTTTCTCTACCCGACCGGTTTCATAAAAGGGCAGGTTCTGGAAATGTACATTTTCATCCTTGATACCAACATAACGACAAGTTGCTTTAGCTTCTCCTCTGCGGATCAGTCCTTTGATGGCTCGTATCTCGGCAGTATCGCTTTCACTTGGTTTTTTATTCGCAAGGAATTTATGGGCAGCGGTCAGAATTTCGCGCGACTTACTGCTATCAATACCCGAAATTTCTTCAAAGCCTACGGCGAAATCAATAAAGCGGGTTACAAATTCATCTGTAACAGCAATATTACCACTGGTTTGATACGCCACATGCACATCATGACCCTGATCGTGCAAACGCATAAATGTGCCACCCATGCTGATAATATCATCATCCGGGTGCGGAGAGAAGATTAGACAGGTTTTGGGGTAAGGCAGCGAACGCTCCGGGTGAGCAGGAATAACGGCATTGGGTTTGCCTCCCGGCCAGCCTGTGATACCATCGCGCAGCATATAAAATACCTGGAGGTTGATCTCATAAGCATCCCCTTTTTCAACTAGCAGATCACCCAGGCCATATTCATTGTAATCGCTATTCGTCAGGCCCAGTATAGGTTTGCCGGTTTTCAATGCCATACTTACCACGGCTTTTTTTACCATAGCAGGTGTCCATTCAATATCACCGGTCAGCCAGGGTGATTTAAAACGGGTAAGTTCAGATGCCGCCATTTCATCCAATACATAAATAGTATCGTTGTGTTGTTGCAGCAGGGAGGCGGGTATTTGTTCGATGACAAGTTCCTCAACAGCTTTTTGCACCACTGGCGCTTTCATTGGCCCCCAGGCCATCAGGTAAATTTTGCGGGCTTTGAGAATCGTATCAATTCCCATGGTAACCGCCAGTCGGGGTACTTCTGAAATATTCGGGAACTCAAAAGAGTTGGCAATACGGGTAGAATTATCGAGGGTAATCATCCTGGTTTTAGAATACCGGCTGGAGCCGGGTTCATTGAAACCAATATGACCATTGTTACCAATACCGAGGATCTGAACATCAATACCGCCTTCTGCTTCAATCATGGCTTCATAATCGGCACAGTGTTTTTTGATTTCATCCTTTGGCAGTTCGCCATTAGGGATATGAATGTTTTCGGGCTTGATGTCAACATGATTGAACAGGTGCTCACGCATGTAACGGTTATAACTTTGCAATGCATCCTGATCAATTGGATAGTATTCATCCAGGTTAAAGGTTACCACATTGCTGAAACTGAGTCCTTCTGTTTTGTGCAGCCGAACCAATTCAGCATAAACAGTTTTGGGGGAGGAACCGGTTGCGAGTCCCAATACACATTTTTTCCCTTCCGCCTGTTTTTGACGGATGACAGCTGCAATTTCGTTGGCAATAAACAGGGAGCCTTCCTTCAGGTTGTTGAAAATCCTGACTGGAATCTTCTCGAATGAATCTACCATGGTTGTTTTAATTTGGTCTTTTGCTTAATGAATGAGCGAAAGTATAAAAATTAGCAACTTTACCATAGAAATCATTTTTTTCATGGATCGAAGCGCCAGGTATAAGAGGTTCCTGGCAACCTGGTAATTGATTTCCATGATTTCACTCACTTCTTCATAACTGAGACCGAGATAGTATTTGAGGTAGATCACCTCTTTCTGGCGATTGGATAATTTATCAAAGGCCCTGATGAGTTGTTTGGCTCTTTCGGTTTCATCCTCCCGGTGGATCATGAAGGTATCGTGGCTCAGTTCAAAAACCATGTCTTCCTTTAAAAAAGCTTCGGAAGTGATCTTGCGCTGGCTGAGCTGGCGGTATATTTTATATTTCAGGGATTTGAAGAGGTAGGCTTTGACGGATTTGACTTCTACCTGGCTGCGACTCTTCCAGAGTTCCATGAAAAGTTCCTGGATACAGTCTTCCAGGGCATTCTGGTCCTGCATGATTTTGCTCCCGTACAGGAAAAGCGGACTGTAATATTTCCTGAAAAGGAAGCTAAATGCCTCTTTATCACCATTTTTATAGGCATCCCACAGTTTGCTATCTGACTGAGCAGCTTTCAAATTAAATTTTCGTTTTGGTTCCGGGGGCAATCGTTTGGTATGTAATTTATTAACAAATTTGCATCTTAATGTAAAAAAAACACTTCAAAAAAGTTACAACTGTGTTAGGAATGTAACTATAACTGTACGAGAAGATCAACATGAACAATTCACGTGAGAAATTGGAAGAAGTACTTTTGGATGAGCAGTTTTTATCCTGGTACTATAAAAGCGACCAGGAAAAAGGCCGGCTTTGGGAAGAACGTCGTTCCAGGGGCGAGATAAACCCCTTTCTGCTGGAGGAGGCAATCGAAATATTGGAGCAATTGAAGATCAGTGAAGCCGTCCCTTCTGCGGTACAGATAGCAGCTGCTGAAGCCAGGCTTTGGGAACAACTGGAAGAGGAATCGGAAGAGCTGGTAGAAACTTCAAAAATTATCCCCTGGTATAAAAAAACATTGAGCATAGCTGCGGTGGTTATCCTGCTCGTATCAGCCGCCTGGCTGGTTCGAGGATATCTGCAACCCAATCTGCTGGATGTAAAAACCGGTTTTGGAGAAATTTCAACGATAGAACTGACAGATGGATCGGATGTAACATTAAATGGGAACTCAGCATTACAATATCGCCATCCTGATTTTTTTCATAAGGATCGCGAGGTTTGGTTGGAAGGAGAAGGTTTTTTTGAAGTTCAATCAACTCCGGATAAAAAAGCTTTTATTGTTCACTTAGATGGACTGGATATTCATGTAACCGGCACCCAATTCAATGTTTACAAGCGCTCCGATAAAACCGAAGTGTTGTTGACCGAAGGAAGTGTTATTGTAACGTCAAAGTTAAACAAAGATACTGTACACCTTCTTCCGGGTGAACTGGCCAGTCTTGAAAATGGTAAAATACATAAGAAAACGGGTAATACTCCACAAGTAATTGGCTGGAAAGAACGTAAATTCATCTTCGAAAATACCAGCCTTGAAGAAGTTGCCCGGTCCGTGGAAGCCCTATATGGTATTGACGTTCAGTTAGAAGGTGATACAACATCCAGAATGACCATCAGTGCGATTTTACCATCGGATAATCTGGATGTGTTTATTCAATCACTGGAAGCCACCCAGGAATTTAGTGTGAAGCGGGATGGAAAAGTGGTGACAATTGGACCGGCAGTTCGCTAGGCTTTGGTAATACCAAAGACTGCTACTGCTATTGAATGCGTAAATCCTGTGCCACCAATATAATTGATGTAGGGCTCCTATTACTCTTGCTCATCGCGAGTTGTGGAGGTTTTTCTGCTTTTGCACAGGAGTCCCAGCAAAGACCCCTTTTTGCTATTCTTCGGGAGCTGCATGAGAAAAAAGGTGCCTATTTTTTATTTGCACACAAATCATTTGGAGATAAAAAAGTTACTCCTTGTCCGGATAAAAACCTGCCTGTAGAGAAAATTCTTAGCTGTCTGCTAAGTGAATCAGGCCTGAGTTTCAAGCAGGTAAATACCAATACGTTTGTAATTATTGAATCACAGGAAACTACCCTGTCGATTGGTTCGGCTCCAGCTGTTGCTGAGAAAAGCAATCTGCAAGGCAAAGTGATCTCCTTCCAGGGTGAGGCCATCCCCAATGCAAGTATTGAAATCTACCAGGATAATCGCTGGATTGGGGTTACCACCGATGCAGAAGGAAAATTTTCCCTTCCTTATATTGGGGCAACTGAAATCAGGATCAGCTCTATTGGATATGAAACTGAGCGAATGCCGGTTAAATCGAACCAGTTTTTGCAGGTAATGCTCAACCCCGTGCAGAAAGAAATGGCCGAAGTAGTGATAACCTCCCTGGGTGTACATCGTGAAAAGAAAAGCCTTGGTTATTCTATCAGTACCGTTGATGCAGAAGATCTCAACCGGGTGGGTAATACCAATTTTGCTGCAGCCCTGTATGGAAAAGCAGCTGGGGTTCGGATTACTACTGCTCCAGGAGGAGCTACCAGTGCTGTTCAGGTGCAGATCCGGGGACTGAATTCCCTGAATTTTAATGCACAGCCCTTATATATATTAGATGGAGCAGTGATCCGCAATATCAATGAGAAAGGAACTGAAGGTATCAATAACCAGGGTTACTGGATCGACCAGCGAATCCGGGGAAATGGTATACTGGACATCAATCCATTGGATATTGAAAGTATCACCATTTTGAAAGGAGCAAGTGCTACTGCTTTGTATGGCTCGGAGGCTGCCAATGGTGTGGTGGTTATCACTTCCAAAAAAGGTGCGCAAAGGAAAGGGATGGGCATTGACTTCAATTATTCTTTTGGAGTTGAAAAAGCTGCTTTTTTACCAAAGTTTCAAAATGAGTTTGGTCCCGGGCTGGACAGGATCAGCAACCTGGCAGCGGGGGCAAACGAAGATGGATGGATTCCGGTAGATACAGATGGTGATGGCAAAGAAGATGACCTGCGACCCAATTTTTTGGCCTGGGCGCAATTTGGCCCGAGGATGGAAGGCCAGCAAGTACCCTGGTGGGATGGCACCCGGCAACGTTTTAGTCCACAGCCCAATAATTACCGGGATTTTTTCCGCACGGGAATGAATTCCATCTTTAATATATCCTTTGCTGATCAAACAGAGAAAGCTAGTTACCGGCTGGCATTAACCCGGAATGATTACAAGGGAATCCAGGTAGGGGGCAATCTCCAGCGAACCACTTTTTTCCTGAACACGCAATATAAGATATCGCCCAAACTCAGTGCTGATGTGGTGTTCAGCTGGGTGAACAGCAGGGTGTTGAATCGTCCACTCCAATTAACCAGGGTAGTGGCAGCTTATGATGGTTTTTTAAGCCGGGCAGACAGAACCGATTTGTTGTTCGACAATTATAAAACCAGCCAGGGATATAAATGGGTACCCTGGGATCAGTCGGTTCGTAATCCCGATGAGGCATTTCGATACCCGGTAAAAGTGGAAGCACTTAATCTATTGTGGACGCAGCTCAGAAACCGGGAACTGGAAGATCAGAACCGCCTCTTCAGTGTAGCCACTGTTAATTATAAATTCAATGAAGCGTTGAGTTTCAGGGCGCGGGTGGGACAGGATTTTACCAGTCTGCAGATTGATACCCGCAACTTCAGTGAATATCCTGAGGAGTTTAACGGAATAACCAGCACAGGCCATTATGGTAATTCGGAAGGAAGGTATAGTTTGATTTATGGAGATGCGCTCGCAACCTATGAAAAGAAACTTGATGCCAATTGGCGTGTCAGTTTAAATGCGGGCTACCAGGTGAGAGAGGAAAAGTATACGGATCAGACCTCCACCACTTCCGCGGGCCTGGTAAAAGAGAACTGGTTTAATCTGAGTAATTCATTCGGGCCCTTGATCAACCGAACAAACCGGATCAATAGTTTGCGCTATGCCTACCTGGGATTTGCACAGGCTTCCTGGAAGAACAGTTATTTCCTCGAGCTAACTGCGCGGCAGGAGTATTCATCTACATTGCCGCCAGGAAAGAACAGTTATTTCTATCCATCCTTAAACGGAACTGTGTTATTGCATGAAGCACTGAAACTGCCTTCCTTTATGAATTATGCCAAATTCCGCGCGAGTTATGGTTTTGTTGGAAATGCACCACCTCCTTATACGGCAGCTATTACGTATAACCAGCAGGTATTACCCACCCAAAGTGGAAATGTTTCTGTTCAGCAACCGCAGACGAGATATGGTAATAACTCCATACGTCCGGAGCGTAAACAGGAAGTGGAACTGGGAATAGAAACAGTTGCCTTGAATAACCGGTTGGGAATAAATTTCACCTGGTATCAGAACCAGACACATGATCAGATATTACAGTTAACCGTACCTGTTAGTATGGGCGCTGGTTCCAGGTTGGTAAACAGTGGAGCTTTAAGGTCATCCGGAATTGAACTGGGATTGGATGCGATACCTGTATCAGGCAAGCAGTTTCATTGGAAGACTGGCATCAATCTTTCGTATGTATCAACTCGAACCATGAAACTGGCGGAAGGAGTGAAGGAAATGGTTTACCAGGAAATGGAACAGGGAGCTATTAGGATCATGGCGGAAGAAGGAAAAAAGGTAGGTAACATTTATGTATACCCGAAAAAAACAAATGCACAAGGGCAGCCAATCGTAGGGGCAAATGGTCTATATATAATTGATAATACCCGCTATAAAAAAGCAGGTAATATCATGCCGGACCTGATAGGAGGCTGGATGAACAGTATCCGGTATCGGTCGTTCAGCCTGGATTTGATGATGGATTACCGCATAGGCGGACAGTTGGTATCACCGGCGCTGAAGTATAATTTAGGTGCAGGCATGTATGAATCCACCCTGAAATACAGAAATGAAAAATATGGAGGTTTGCCCTATTATATAGATCCAAACGGGCAGAAGGTAGCTCTGGCCAATCACCAGCAGCAAGCTCCGGGTGGTGCAAAAATTTTCAGGGATGGAATGATCCTTCCCGGTGTAGGATTGGATGGTAAGCCAAACACACAAATTGTGGACGCTGCCTATTATTATATGAACATGTTTTACTGGGGCCCCAACGCATTAAATGAAGAAGGAGCGATTTATGATAACAGCTATCTGAAAATGAGAGAAGCTTCCTTAAGTTATTCATTGCCTGCAAAGCAATTGACAAAATGGAAAATTCAATCCATGCGGTTCTCATTGATCGGAAGAAATTTATTTTATCTATGGCGTACCCTGGAAAACTTGGATCCGGAAACACCTATTGGAACAGCCTGGACCAGGCAGAGCATTGATGACGGAACCACAGCAGCTACCAGGAGTTTTGGCGTATCTATTCAAATGGGTTTTTAGAAATGAGAAGGATTATTCATCATATAGTATTGCTGTTGGTAGCTGGACTACTTGGAACCGGTTGTTCCAAGAAGCTGGAGCGCTTGTATAATGATCCGGATCAGCTCACAACGGCACGGGTTGAAAAGCTGTTTACAGAAATGCTGAATAATTACCGGATCAGGCCCTCTTACTGGGAGATGAGAACCTTTGTGGTGATGCACTCAGGAATCTACAGTCAAACAGTTGGTTTTTTAAATACACCCGGCGTTTATCTTCAGAATCCTAGTTATACAGAAAGCAGGTGGAATGATTTTTATCGTCCGGTGGGAAGTGGAACAGGAACCATGGCACTTTACAGGGAGATGCAAAAAATTCACCGCGATTTGCCTGCATCGGATAAGGATAAAGCGAGTCTGTTTTTAAATGCAGCCAAAGTTATTTTTTATGATCAGGCCTGTCAGATGGTCGATCTCTGGGGCGATATTCCCTTCACCGAAGCCGGTAGTCTGAATGCTAGCGGAGAAGCTAAAATGGCCAAATTCGACAACGCAGCCGATATCTATAAAGAGGCCATCGAACAGTTAAAAGCGCTGAATGCATATTTTGCTGCCCTGGCGCCTGACCCTGCAACTGCTAATTTATTCCGGACGCAGGATATCTTATTAAATGGAAATCTTCAAAAATGGCAACGTTATGCAAATGCCTTACGCTTGCGCCTGCTTATGCGGATTTCCCATGTAAATGAAACCTATGCAAAAGTGCAGGTAACTGAGCTGCTAGCCAATAAAGAAATTAATCCTCTTTTAAGTGAAGAAGCAGATTACAATGTGGAGCAGGAAGATATCTTACTGGCTCCCTTAGCCGATAATACCCTGGACTTACGTTTTGCATTAACCGAACTAACGAATTATTCCGCACCGCAGTATTTGCTGGAAGAAGTGTTACTGCCGGCAGCTGATCCACGAATACCGGTATTGTTTGATAAGTATGGTGTGAGTACAGGAGCTGGATTTGTGCCAAATGAAGAATACAGGGCACTGCCGGTGAAATGGTCACTGGAGCAGCAACAGGTAAACCTTGGCAAGTTTGCCATTTTGGATTCCGCCACCTTTATCTTCAATCCGCATATTCCCGGGATTCTGATGACGGCAGCTGAAGTTAGTTTTTTAAAAGCGGAAGCTTATCTGCGTTGGGGAGGAGGTGATCCCGATACATATTATGATCTCGGCATGCGGCAGTCGACCCGCTTTTATTATTACCTGAACAGGCTGAACAGCAGTTTTAAAAAACCGGAGCCGAAGCCGAATCCCGAAGCGATGGAAGCTTTTTTACAAAATGAAAATGTTCAGTTAACCGGAACAGCGGAAGATAAATACCGAAAGATTGCCATTCAACGATGGGTGCATTTTGGATTGTTACAATCCAACCAGGCATGGGCGGAATTAAGAAGAACCGGTTATCCAAAACTGGAATTCCGAGTGAACAGTCAGCCACAGGCCCCCTTACCGCCCAGGCGTTTATTGTATCCGGGTAATGAAGTAACGTATAATGTGAATTATGTAGCAGTTCGGGATAAGGATAAAACGTACTTTCCCATTTTCTGGCAAGTCCGTTAAATAGGAGTATATGAAATCGTTTTTATTAAGTATCACCAGTTTATTGGTATCTGTATTAGCAATTGCGCAAGGAAATCTGCATCATCAGTCATCACAGTATGAATGGCCAACAGATCCACAAGTAAAAGAAAAACTGGAAACCTGGCGGGATCAGAAATTTGGTATGATTATCCACTGGGGTGTATATGCTGTACCGGGCATGATTGAATCCTGGGCACTTTGTTCAGAAGACTGGATTACCCGCGACAGTACCTCAGATTATGGTGAATTCAAGAAATGGTATTGGGGGTTAAGCAAGCAATTCAATCCGGTACAGTTCAATCCTGAACAGTGGGCTTCTGCAGCAGCTGCAGCTGGAATGAAATACCTGGTATTTACCACCAAACATCATGATGGCTTTGCGATGTTTGATACCAAACAATCGGATTATTCTATAGCCAAGGGGCCTTTTGCGTCTAACCCCAAAGCAGATGTGGCAAAATATGTGTTTGAAGCATTTCGGAATAAAGGCATGATGATCGGAGCTTATTTCAGTAAACCCGACTGGCACTCTGAAAACTATTGGTGGCCGATGTATGCTACTCCCGACAGGAACAACAACTATGATATCAGGAAGTTTCCCTGGAGATGGGACGCCTTTAAAAAATATACCCACAACCAGATTGATGAGTTGATGAGTAATTATGGAAAGGTGGATATCCTCTGGTTGGATGGGGGGTGGGTTCGTCCACTCGAAACCGTGAATGATGAAGTACGGAACTGGGGTGCCGCTATTCCTGCCTGGAGCCAGGATATTGATATGGCAACTGTTGCGCGGAATGCAAGGGCCAAGCAACCCGGCTTGCTGGTGGTGGACAGAACAGTTCATGGTCCGTATGAAAATTACCAAACACCGGAGCAGCGCATCCCTGCTACCAAGCTGGATCATCCCTGGGAAAGTTGTATTACCCTGGGAGGTGCATGGGGATATGTACCAAATGAAAAGTATAAGTCAACCCGCCAGGTGGTACATACTTTGGTAGAAATTGTTGCCAAAGGAGGCAGTCTCTTGCTAGGTGTTGGGCCAACAGCGGAGGGCTTGTTACAGGAAGAAGCCATCGACCGGTTAAAGGAAATCGGCGACTGGGTAACTAAAAACGGGAAGGCGATTTACGGAACCCGGACCATGGATCATTATGCGGAAGGCGACCTGTTTTTTACCAAAGCAAAGGATGGATCAGCCAGTTATGCGATCCAACTAATAAAAGGAGAGGAGATACCGGCTACCATCAGCTGGACAACCAATTTGCCCGGGAAGGCGGGCATACGGGAGGTACAAACCGGTAAGAAATTGAAATACAAGGTTTTAGGCAACCAGGTGACGGTGGAATTACCTGCTAGCTTGAGAAAAGAATTGGGCGCTACTCCGGCACTTGCCCTGGTTTTTTAAAAAGATCAAAAATCTAAAAAAAATTCTTTAACAACTTGTTACAAGATCTCATTATGAGTCACTTAATGATGTAACACGAAAATATACTTGGCAATCAAGTCCATTTTTTCATCATTAAACCAATTGCATAATGAGAGAATTAAGACTGCTCGTGCTGATGCTGTTATTCAGTTCGGTACTGTCAGCACAAACCAGGCAATTATCCGGCTTATTGAAAGATTCTAAGTCCGGAGCAGGAATTCCTTCTGCTACACTAAAAGTGAAAGGGAAGAATTTCTCGGCGGTGACCGACGCCAATGGCTCCTTTACCATGACGGTACCTGAGGGAGCATTTCAATTAGACATTAGCTCGGTTGGCTACACCACCAAAACCGTTTCGGTGGATGCCAACGAAAACAGCTTGATGCTGTCACTTGATCAGGGTGAGGGATCGCTTGATGAGGTGGTAGTAACTGCGCTTGGTATCGTAAAAGAGGCCAGGAAAGTAGGTTACGCAGTAACAACTGTAAAAAATGACGCCCTTTCAGTGGGACGTGAAACCAACGTAGGTAATGCCTTGGCTGGTCGCGTTTCCGGTTTGAAAGTGTCCAGCACATCTTCTGGTCCGGGTGGTACATCCAAGTTGTTGCTTCGCGGTATGCCTTCTATGAACGGTGCAGGTGCTCCCCTGATCGTAATCAATGGTGTTCCCATGCAGAACGCGCAACGTGGTGCAGCCGGTGAGTGGGGTGGTGCAGACAACGGTGATGGTCTGGGTAACCTTAACCCGGATGATATTGAAAGTATGACCGTGCTGAAAGGCCAGTCAGCTTCTGCGTTATATGGTAACCGTGCCACTAATGGTGTAATTGTGATTACTACCAAGAGTGCTAAAAGAGGTGATTATAATATTGATTATAACCTCAACTACATGTCTGATCGTGCACTGGATTTCACTGATTTTCAGACTGTATATGGTCAGGGTGTTGGTGGTCAAAAACCTGGTAGTGCTGCAGCGGCACAAACAACTGCCCGTTTGAGCTGGGGTGCTCGTTTGGATGGTTCTCCAATTACTCAGTTTGATGGTTCTACCCGTCCTTATTCAGCAGTAAGCGGAAATATCAATAACTTTTATCGTGTAGCTCCAAGTATGACCAATACCGTTGCTTTCTCAAGAGGCGGCGATATGGGTAATTTCCGTATTAGCTTCTCCAACCTGGATAGCAAATCTATTTTGGAAAACAGTGGATTGAAGCGTAATACGGTAAACATGAACTTCACGCAAAGAATTACCGATAAGCTAAGCATCAGCATGATTGGTAATTATATTGATGAACGTTCACAAAACCGCCCTTACCTGAGTGATGGTCCATTGAATGCCAACAATGGTTTCTTCCTGGCCAACAACGTAGACATTCGCTGGCTGGCTCCCGGATTTGATCCAACTACAGGCAACGAAGTGGTATTCAGTGATGATATCTTTGTTACGAACCCTTACTTCGTAGTAAATCAATTCAGAAATGACCTGGGCCGTCGTCGTATAATCGTAACTCCATCTGTTAAGTACGACATATTCAAGTGGTTGTATGTTCAGGGTCGTATGGGATATGACAATTCCGATGACAATAGTTTCAGTGTAACACCCTGGGGAACTGCCTACTCGCAGGATCGTCGCGGTGGTTTGAACGGCATCGGAAAATCTCAGATTACTGAGATTAACTATGAACTGTTGGTGGGTGGTAATCGTGACCTGACTGATGATATTTCCATGGACTTTACACTTGGTGCCAACAAGCGGGTTAACAGAAATGAAAACATTTCAGTTGGTGGTGGTCCGTTCATCGTACCCTACCAGTACACGTTCAACAACGTAGTTAACTTTAACAGGGGTTACGGTTATTCTAAACAGCAGGTAAACTCAGCGTTTTATTCACTTGATTTCGCTTATAAGAACCTGATTACCCTGAGTACTACAGGTCGTTATGATGCGTACTCAACTTTCCCAACAGATGTTGCAGGTATCTTCACACCCTCTGTTTCTGCGAGCTTTGTATTCCATGATTTGCTGAATGCGAAAGCATTGAATTATGGTAAGTTCAGAGCATCTTTCGCACAAACCAGTGGTGAGCCGCAGCGCCCTTACACTACCTCTTTGTATTATAGCTTAGGTAATACTTACAATGGTCTTCCATTAGGTAACTATAGCCAATCACTTCCGAATGGTCTGTTGCGTCCATTTGCAGTAACAGAGTTTGAAGTTGGATTTGATTTGCGTTTCTTCAACAGCCGTTTGAACCTTGACTTCGCTGCTTATACCCGCGAAACAAGAGACGAGATCATGCCTGCTTCTTATAGTATTTCTTCTGGTTTCACCAGTGGTTTCGTTGCTACCGGTTCAACTCAGAATAAAGGCGTTGAAGTTCAGCTGACCGCAATTCCGGTTCAGACCAAGAACTTTAGCTGGACATCCTCTCTGAACTTTACTTATGTGAAGAACAAAATTCTGGCTACCAATCCAAACGGAACCAACCTGAACCTGGGTACTAACCGTGCCGTAATTGGAAATGCGGTTACTGCTTATGCCGTAGGTTTGGCAGGTCCTCAGATCTTTGCATTTGATTATCGTTATGATGCCAAAGGTGATATCCTGGTGGATGGTTCCGGATTGCCACTTCGTGGTAACCTGATCCCAATGGGAAGCACATTGCCTACTCATTATGGTGGATGGAATAACGAATTCAACTACAAGCGTTTCACTTTCTCTTTCCTGATTGATTTCAACTACGGAAACAAGATCCTGTCAGCTACCCAGCACTATGCTATGACTCGTGGCTTGCACAAGATGACACTGGAAGGTCGTGAAACTGGAATTACTGTAGGATTCCTTGAGAATGGTCAGCAAAACACTACTGCAGCTGATGCGCAGTCTTACTATACTGAGCTTGCTCGTAGAATTACCAAAACCAACGTACTGGATGGTGATTTCGTAAAACTGCGTCAGGTTAACCTGGCTTATAACTTCCCGGATAATCTGTTCAACAAGGTTCCCCTGTTCAGAGGCGCAACCCTTTCACTGGTTGGACGTAACCTGTTTTACCTTATGAAGAAAACCGATAACATCGATCCAGAAGCGTCATTCGGTGCAAACATCAACTATCTCGGAATTGAAGGAACCAGTTTGCCAACAGCTCGTACGCTTGGATTTAACCTGAACCTCCGTTTTAAAAATGGAAGTAAAAACTAAAATTTTAGAACATGAAAAAACTACTCATATATTCTGGAATTCTGCTGGCTGGCTTGCAGGTTGGCTGTACCAAAGGATTTGAAGAGCTGAACACCGATCCACTTCGAATTTCCCCGGGCAATTTTGACGGAGCCTATTTATTGCCTGCAGCGCAGCGTAGTTATGTAGGAACCATGACTGGATATGCAGGAAGCCTCCTGTTTCAGGCAGGCTGGGTACAATTACTCGCTTCCACGTCAACAGGTGGTGCAACCTACTACTCCAACATGGACAAGTATGTTCCATCCAGTAACATCAACTCTTATACTGCGAATAGTTGGAACAATAGCTTTAGTGGGGCAACTCAGGCGCAGCAATTATTAAAATTGCTGGGTGATGATCCTTCTAAAGTAAATGTTAGAAGTGCAGCGAAAATTGTACAGGTAATGCACCTTGCCTTTATTTCGGATCTGTATGGCCCTATTCCCTACAGTGAAGCATTGAGAGGAGATGAGGGTATTAACAATCCTAAGTATGATAATCAGAGAGATGTTTATCTCGGATTGCTGGCAGAGTTAGAAACAGCTATTAACAGCTTCTCATCCTCAGCACCAGCCTTCACAAATGATATCTCAACATATGGTGGAAATATCGATAAATGGAAAAAACTAGGCTATAGCCTCATGTTGCGTATGGCCATGCGTATGACAAAAGTAGATGCAGCAGCAGCCAGACAGTGGGCTGAAAAAGCAGCAGCTGGCGGACCAATGTCAAGTATTGAGGATAATTATGTGTTGCGCATGGATTTTGCTAACGGCTACGGTAACCCGAATTCCTCCGCTATTCGCGTATCGGATGATTTCTACCAGGTTCGTTGGAGCAAAAACTTCATTGATTTCCTGAAAGCAACCAATGATCCCCGTTTGACTGCTGTGGCCGAAATTCCACCTGCAGGTATTGCAGCGGCTTCGAATGTTGCTATTGCTGGTGACAACACAGCTGGGATTCAACTTGGACTGCCAAATGGTTATGACATGAACGAAGGTGACAAGGACATTACCAATGCTCCTGGTTATCCGGGTGGTACTGGTACTGGTGGCGATTTCTCTCCAATCGGAAGATATAGCCGTCCTCGTGCAGCCCTCACTACCAATCTGAATGCACCATTGGTTGTGATGACTTCTGCTGAAACCTCCTTCCTGCTGGCAGAAGCGTCTGCAAGAGGTTGGACAGTACCAGGAAATCCAGCGCTGCATTACCGGAATGGTCTGTCTGCAGCTTTGCAAACATTGGCTACCATGGATGCTTCTGCCGCCATCTCTGCAGCAACGGCAGATGCTTTTGCAGCAGCCAATCCGCTGGATGTTTCAAGCCTGAACGCATCATTGAAAATGATCAACGAACAATATTGGGCAACCACTGGTTCCTACTTCAGCTTTGTTGAAGCCTGGAATAACTGGAGAAGATCAGGATTCCCGAATCTGACTCCGGTTTCCTTCCCTGGTGGTTTCTCCAGCGGTCAGATTCCCCGTCGCCAGATTATTCCATTGAATGAAGCTGTTCTGAATGGCCCGAGTTACCAGGCTGGTATCGGTGATATTCAGGGTGGCGACAACTGGACTGGCAGAGTTTGGTGGGATGCTGCCAACTAATATATTGCTGGTTAGCTAAGCAGAAAGATGCAGTTCTCTTAGTATGTAGCGTAAGACAGGGCTGTCCATGTGACGGTCCTGTTCTTTTTTTAAGAACCTGATTGCAATTAGTTTCTTAAATTGAATGTATCATGAAAACCAATTCGAACCGACTGCTTTCTTTTACCCTGCTGCTGGTTTTCACGCTTGCCGCGAATGCCCAGGATACCCGTTTCAAAGTGCTTCCCGCCGAACAAACCGGATTGAAATTCAGCAATCCCATTGTGGAAACCGAGGCGCTGAATGTACTTTCCTATGAATATTTTTTTAATGGAGGAGGTACTGCAGTAGGAGACATCAACAACGATGGATTGCCCGATCTTTTTTTTACCGCCAATATGGGCGATAACAAACTCTTTCTGAACCTGGGTAACCGGAAATTCAAAGACATCACCCAGCAGGCTTCACCCTTGTTAAAAGGAAGACAGGGTGGATGGAAAACCGGTGTTACCATGGCCGATGTAAACGGAGATGGCTGGCTGGATATCTATGTATGTTATTCCGGTAAAGGCGAAGATGATCTGCGCCGCAATCAATTGTTTATTAATAATAAGAATTCCACTTTTACTGAGTCCGCTGCCGCATACGGACTGGATGATAAAAGTCTGAGTACACAGGCAGCTTTTTTTGATTTTGATAATGATGGCGACCTGGATATGTTCCTGCTGAATCACAGCAATAAGAAAATAGACAATATGGAACTGGCCCGGTATCGAAAAGATGTGGATGAACTGGCCGGCAGTAAACTCTATCGCAACGATAATAATAAATTCACCAATGTATCTGCCTCTGCTGGCATCAGACAGAATCCACTTACATATGGATTAGGTATTGTGGTGGCGGATATCAACCAGGATGGATGGCAGGATGTCTATGTTACCAACGACTACAATGAACCGGATTATTGTTATCTCAATAATAAAGATGGAACGTTTAAAGATGTAGCGGGCGACTGCTTTCGTCACCTTGCGCAATTCTCAATGGGCGCTGATATCGCTGACTTCAATAATGATGGACTACCCGACCTGATCAACCTGGATATGTTGCCGGAGGACAATAAGCGACAGAAATTATTACAGCTCCAGGAGAACTATGAATCCTTTGAACTTATGACCAGTCAGCAATTGCACAAGCAATACATGCGCAATATGCTGCAATTGAATAATGGAGATGGAACTTTTAGTGAAATTGCTCAATTCGCAGGAGTATCCAATACCGACTGGAGCTGGTGCCCCCTCTTTGCCGACTTTGATAATGATGGATACAAGGATCTTTTTATCACCAATGGATATCTGCGTGATTATACGAATAAAGATTTTCTTCGGTACTGGGGTGATTATAAAGTAAGAAAAGCCATCGACCGGGAGCCTGCGAAACTCATGGACCTGGTGCAGGCAATGCCTTCCACCAACCTGTACAATTATATGTTCCGGAATACCGGGAACCTCCGCTTCACCAATCAGAAAGAAGCCTGGGGCATCACCAGTTCGGGGATATCCAGTTCGGCAGTTTATGCAGATCTGGACCTAGATGGAGACCTCGACCTGGTAGTGAACCGTATCAATCAGGAGGCCCTTGTTTATGAAAATACTTCCGATAAAAAAGGACCTATAAATTACCTGAACATCCAGGTGCAGTATAAAGACAAAAATCAATTTGGCATAGGAACTAAAATCCTGGTCTATACCAAAAACTCCAAACAATATGTTGAAGTAAATCCTGCACGCGGTTATTTGTCAAGTCTGCCTGCTAATCAACATATCGGTTTGGGTACCGCTTCACAGGCAGATTCTGTAATCCTCATTTGGCCGGATCAAAAAAAGCAGGTACTAACGGGAGTAAAAGCAGGTTATCATACTATTTCTTATGGAGCCAGTACAGTTCCAACTTCACCTGCTCCAGGTTTTCAACCCCTCTTTAGTTCGGTTTCTAAATCCTGGATTGCCTATCAGCATCAACCCGTTGAAATCAATGATTTCAAAAGACAATTGTTGATGACATTTATGTATTCGCAAACTGGTCCGGTTATCAAACAGGCAGATTTGAATACCGACAATCGAATGGATCTTATTCTGGCAGGAAATCCCAATACAGGACCGGATCTGTACCTGCAACAGGCCAATGGGCAATTTGAAAAAAGACAGCTAGCACTTCCTGCTTCTGATTTTAACCGCTTTATCAGTGATATGGAATTCGCCGATGTTAACGGTGATGGACATGCGGATTTGTATCTCGCCATGGGAGGGTATGCTTACCAGGAACCCGGTGATTCCAGTTTGCAGGATCTACTTTACATTAATGATGGAAAAGGAAAATTCATCCTGGCTCCAACTGCATTACCTGCTACCAATCGTTCCGCCAAATCAGTTGTAAAAGCACAGGATGTGGATGGGGATGGGGACCTGGATTTTTTTGTAGGAGGTCGGATTGTGCCAGGTGCTTATCCGGTAAATCCTGAATCTTATCTCTTGATCAATGATGGCAAAGGTCAGTTTTCAAAAGCCAGTATTCCATTTGCTGAAATCGGCATGGTAACCGATGCAGCCTGGGCAGACCTGGATAAAAATGGTCGCGAGGAACTGGTATTGGTAGGAGAGTTTATGGGTATTCATGCATTTGAGTATGACAAGGGCAACTGGATTGATAAAACCGATAAGTTATTTCCTGAAGGTTTAAACGGACTCTGGTTTTCACTGGCCATCAGTGATCTGGATAAAGATGGATATGAGGACATCATTGCGGGCAATGTTGGTACCAATACCCAATTGAAATTTGATCCGGCTCAGCCAATGGAACTCTACTATGCCGATTTTGATCAGAATGGATCCATTGATCCCTTCCTGAATTTTTATATACAGGGTGTTTCTTATCCTTTTGTAAGCAGGGATGAACTGAACGACCAGATGTACAGCATGCGAAGAAAGTTTTCTTCCTACAAAGATTATTCAACTGCAACCATGAAGGACATAATAAGTCAGGATCAATTGGAAAAAGCAGGTAAAAAAACCGCAACAGAAAGTAAATCCCTGGTACTCTTGAATAAGAAAGGTCGATTTGAAAAGCAGGACTTACCTGCGCAGGCTCAGTTTTCCATTATAACTGAAATCCTAACAGAAGATTTTAATAAGGATGGCCAACCTGATTTGTTACTGCTTGGTAATAAATCAGACAACCGGCTGAAGATTGGAAGTATAGAAGCGAACTATGGGTGTTTACTAGCTGGTGATGGAAAAGGAGGATTCAGGTATATTTCCCAACCTCAAACTGGTTTGAAAATAAAAGGCGACTGTAAATCTGCACTGACCTTTCAAAAAGAGGGAGCTTCTTATCTGCTGGTAGGATTAACAGGAATGCCACTACAATTATTAAAGTATTGATCCGTATGCGCTGGATAATTAGTTGTATTTTTTTCTTTATCGCCGTTGAATCAAAATCGCAGGGAAAAGGTTTTGAGCAAGAATTGCAACCGGCTGTTTTTTCTTTGACCATGGTGATGATGCACGATGTGGTCAACCCTCCTGCAGCAGCCCGTTTTTATACCTATGCTACCTTGGGAGCCTATGATTTTATGGCGAGTTTGAACAAGGAACTTCCCCGTCCGTCAAGTTTTTTCAGGCAGTATCGCGAATTGGATATCCATCCGGATGTGAAAAAACTGGATGTTGGATTCACTGCCATCTATTGCATTTATGAAGCCGGAAAGGAATTATTGCCTTCCGGATTTATGCTGGAAAAACAACTAACAGCTTTTGAAGAAAAATATCGGAAAAAAGGAATAACGGCGGAAAAGCTGGAGTATTCCAAAGAGATCGCACGAAAATATGTAACACATGTACTGGCATTTAGTAAAACCGATAATTACAATAAATTAAGTGCACGCATCCGGTATACGCCTTCCAAACAACCCGGTAGCTGGTATCCTACACCTCCCGCTTATATCGAGGCAGTAGAGCCTAACTGGAGAATAATCCGTCCAATGCTGCTGGATTCAGGAGAACAATGTAAGCCTTTGCCGCCGGTGGCATTCAGCCAGGATAAAACAAGCGCCTTTCATCAACTGGCTATGGAAGTATACGAGGTTTCCAATGCAGCCAGCCAGGAGCAAAAGGAGATAGCTGCCTTCTGGGATTGCAATCCCTTTGCAGTAGCCAGCTCCGGCCATATGAATGTGGGATTCAAGAAAATCAGTCCGGGTGGCCACTGGATGAATATCGCCTCCATAGCCAGCACCAAAGCCAAACTGCCTTTAGACAAAGCTATTTTTGTACAGGTTATCACGGCCGCCACTCTAATGGATGGCTTCATCAGTTGCTGGGATGAGAAGTACAGGAGCAATCGTATCCGTCCGGAGACTTATATCAACCGTCAGATTGATTCCAAATGGATGCCTTTGTTGCAAACACCTCCCTTTCCGGAGTATACCAGCGGGCATAGTGTAATTTCGGCAGCAGCAGCAGAAGTGCTAACCCATTTACTGGGAGATGATTTTGCGTACACGGATGACACCGAAATCATGTTTGAGTTACCGGCCCGTAACTTTACATCCTTCCGGCAAGCGGCACAGGAAGCTGCGATATCAAGACTCTACGGAGGCATTCATTTCAGGGATGCAATTGAAAATGGGGTAACCCAGGGAAAAGAAATCGGTACCATCATTGTCACAAAATTAAAAGGCTCAGTTCTTGCCAAAGGACCCGGGAACAACCGGTAAAAGAATATTGGAAGCCTGTTCTCCATCATGGTGGATCCGGATGGTAGCTTTTTTAAAATCATCCGGCTTCGCTTCATAAATATTCATGAATTGCTGAGGATTGCGATCCATTAATGGGAACCAGCTGCTTTGGATCTGGATCATCAACTTGTGTCCTTTTTTAAAGGTATGCGCCACATCCGGCAACTCAAACTTCACGCGCTCCGGTTTATTCGGTTTGAAGGGAATCGGTACTTCAAAACTCTTACGGTATTTGCCCCTTATAATTTCACCTCTTACCAATTGTTGAAAGCCACTTAATGAGGCAATTGTATCATCCGGAAATACATCAATGAGTTTTACTACGAAGTCGGCATCTGTGCTGCTGATGGAAACCAGGAGATCGGTAATTACCGGTCCGGCCAATGTAAGGTTGCTATCCAGTTCAGGTGTCACAAAACTTACCACATCAGGTCTGCGATCCGCAAAACGCTGGTCGTCGATCATATACTCCCTTGTTCTGTTGAAATGAATACCATCTGCATACGGAACCGGTTTATTGGGATCGCTTATGTATTCTGTAGGTGCTTTTTTCCCAAACACCGGCAACCAGTCGAGCCCTCCATTAGGTTGTAAATAAAGTGGAGTTGGGTTCATTTCCCGGGGTGGCCACTGCTCCAGTTTTTTCCAGTTGTTTTCACCGGAAAAAAAGATAGTTGCCTCCGCCAGGTTGTCCAGGCTTCCTTTGCCTTTGAGGTGGTATTGAAAAAAAGGAAGTTCAATATGGTTCTGGTACCATTCAGATGTTTTACTGCCAAAGTGAATGGCGCCCAATGAACCCCCATCACCTCGTGCCCACTGGCCGTGATACCAGGGACCCATGACCAGCTTATTATTGATTCCCGGATTCTGTTTTTCGATCGCTTTATACAGGTTCCAGGCACCGTAACAATCTTCTGCATCGTATAAACCGCCAACCGTTAATACAGCAGGCTGGATGTCAAACATAGCTGTTCTGGCATCCCGCTCTTTCCAGAAATTATCATAATCGGGATGCGCAAACAAGTCATTCCAAAATTTGATTGAATCGCCGGTAAGTTTTAAAAAATTGGATAACGGACCTATGGAAAGAAAAGTGGAATAATTATCCGTGCGGGGAATACTCAGCTTGTTTACTGGAGGAATTTGCGTTGGTAACGGCCTGGGGTAACCGAATCCACCTGCATAAAAAAGAAAACCATCCATAAGGGCGAGTGCACCATTGTGATGGAAATCATCTCCCATATACCAGTCGGTAACAGGTGCCTGCGGACTCACGGCTTTCAGAGCAGGGTGACCACTGGCTGCAGCCATGGTGGTATAAAATCCTGGATAGGATATCCCCATCACGCCAACCCGGCCATTGTTATTGGGTAGATTTTTTACCAGCCAGTCAATTGCATCATAGGCATCGCTGGCTTCATCTATTTCACCGGTGGCTGATTTATTTTTTTTGAAGGGACGTACGTCTTCAAAACTGCCTTCACTCATCCAACGGCCACGCACATCCTGAAACACGATGATATAACCTTCGCGCATGTAGTATTTGAGGTGCGTATCCCAGAAAGCACGCCAATTTTCGATTCCATAAGGAGCACAGGAATAAGGGGTTCGGGAAAGCAATATGGGATGTTTTTCAGTACTGTCGTTGGGCATGTAAATAGATGTAAACAGTCGCACCCCATCCCGCATGGGGATATAATTTTCCATTTTACTATAATGGTCCCGGATCCAGGAAGAGTCCTGGCTGAAAGGAGTTTGTGCAACAGATGATATCGAAATAAAAAACAATATCAGGGCGGAGTAAAGCAGCTTCATATCAGAGCGTGATAATTAAAGAATAAATGTACAGAATTGGATAAGCATTTAACAGGTTAAATGTTTTACTTTGATTTCTAATCTGAATCGAATATGCTTGAAAGGAGACGTTTTTTACAGCATTCCATTCTGGGATCACTCGGAATTTTGGTAGGCAAACAAGGGTTTTCGGGTATTTCAGGAACCAATAAAGTAAGCAAGCCGGTTGTGATATCAACCTGGGCGCCCAATCAAAAAGCCAATGCTGCAGCCTGGAAGATACTCGCTGCCAATGGAAGAGCATTGGATGCGCTGGAGAAAGGAATTCATGTAACAGAAGCCGATCCAACCGACCAGAGTGTAGGTTATGGTGGTTTGCCAGACCGTGATGGTCGCGTTACCGTTGACAGTTGCGTAATGGATGAATTTGGTAATTGTGGAGCCGTGATGTGCCTGGAGCATATATTACACCCAGTGTCTGTAGCCCGACTGGTAATGGAAAAAACACCCCATGTTCAGTTGGTTGGAGAAGGAGCTTTGAAATTCGCTTTATCAGAAGGTTTTGAGAAAGTGAACCTGCTAACTCCGGAAGCAGAAAAAGCCTGGAAGAACTGGTTGAAAACATCCAAATACGATCCCATGATTACAGTGGAACATTTGGAAGAAAGAAACCGTAAACAAAAAAAGCAGGTGCCTGGTCAGCAGGATAATCATGATACCATCGGTATGCTTGCATTGGATATGAAGGGTAATCTGAGTGGCGCCTGTTCCACCAGTGGTATGGCATATAAAATGGCTGGCAGGGTAGGAGATTCACCTATTATTGGAGCCGGCTTGTTTGTAGACAACGAAGTAGGAGCAGCCACCGCAACCGGCGTGGGAGAAGAGATTGTGCGCATTTGTGGTACGCATACCATTGTGGAAATGATGCGCAATGGTTTGTCGCCGGAAGAAGCCTGTAAAAAAGCAGTAGAGCGGATTGTAAAAAGAAATGGGATAGAAAAAGCCAAAAACCTGCAGGCCGGGTTTATTGCAGTTAATAAACAAGGAGAAGTGGGAGCCTATTCCGTAATCAAAGGGTTTAACTACGCGGTACAGACTAACGAGGGTGCCTATACGAAAGATGCTAAATATTTGATCTGATGTCCATTTTACTGGAAGTAATAGCGTTTGACATCAACAGTTGTAAACTGATTGAAGCCAATGGTGGTGGCCGGATTGAATTATGTGCCAATCCACCTGAAGGAGGAACAACCGTATCCTATGGCATGATGCGTGCGGCAAGGGAAGCAGTTCAGATCCCGGTATTTCCTATTATTCGTCCCAGGGGTGGAGATTTTTTATATACACCGGAGGAAATTGACGTAATGAAAAAAGACATCCAGCTGGCAAAAGAACTGGGCATGGATGGAGTGGTTATTGGATGTTTGGAGGCCGATGGCCAGGTGGATTATGAAACCACCGCCAAACTGGTAGAGCTGGCCTATCCAATGGATGTTACTTTTCACCGGGCATTTGACCAGGTACCCAATCAGCTGGAAGCATTGGAGGTTATCATAGCCGCAGGCTGCCAGCGCATTTTAACTTCCGGAGGGGCCAATACGGTGATGGAGGGATTGAGTTCCTTACTGGCCTGTATCAAAGCAGCGAAAGAGAGGATTATTATTTTACCTGGCTCTGGCATCCGGTCGGGCAATATTGCGCAATTGCAGCAATTAACCGGACTCAATGAATTCCATAGTTCTGCCCGCAAATTAACAACCGGCAATATGGAGTATAAAAATCCATCTTTAAGCGAAGGTGCTCAAACCTGGACAGTAGATCCGGAGGAGATCAGGGAGTTGCTACGCAATGTGAAAAGTGAAAGGTGAAAAGTGAAATAAGAGACGGGATTCCTTCTCACGTTTCACGTTTCACCTTTCACAACATTTCACTTCTCACCTTTCACCTTTCACTTCACTACTGATATCTTCAATATATTCGTCGGCAAATGTTCTTTCACCGGTGTGCTTCCCGTATTAACCACTACATCTCCAACCTGGATAAAGCCACGCTCTTTCAGGATTTCATGCTGATCAGAGTGGATATCATCCAGGCTTTCCTCTTCTTCATAGAAGAATGCACGAACGCCCCAGCTTAAACTCAACTGATTCACGAGGGAACGCTCTTTCGTGAAAATATAAAGGGGAGATTTTGGACGATAGCTGGACAACATAAAACCGGTATAACCGCTCTGAGTCATGCCGATCAGTGCATGTGCATTTACATCTTTGGCGATTTTACAGGCATTGTAACAGATCGCATCACTCAGGAAAGAAGGAGAGTGGGGCTGTGGAGTCAGGTCTTCTTCGCGGTTGTAATAATAGGCTTTGGTTTCTATTTCGCGAATGATCTTACTCATGGTTTCAATAACCAATACCGGATACTGACCGGTTGCTGTTTCACCACTTAACATTACTGCATCTGCACCTTCCATTACTGCATTGGCCACATCGGTTACTTCAGAGCGATTGGGCTTCACGCGGTCGATCATGCTTTCCATCATCTGGGTCGCAACAATTACCGGCTTCGCACGGTGCATACATTTGCGGATGATATCTTTCTGAATCAGCGGAACCTGCTCCATGGGGATTTCAATACCGAGATCGCCACGGGCAATCATAACACCATCACTCTCGAGGATCAGATCCCGCAGATTAGTGATGGCTTCCGGCATTTCAATTTTTGAAATCACCTTGGTCTTGCTCTGGTGACGATTCAGTATGGTTCTTAACTGGATAAGGTCTTCTACTCTTTTTACAAAAGATAGCGCTACCCAGTCAAGTTTTTGTTCAATTATAAAATCAAGATCAAGCAGGTCTTTTTCGGTTAAGGCTGGCAGTGAGATCTTGGTATCCGGAAGGTTGATTCCTTTCTTGGAAGATAATTTCCCGCCAACTGTTACTCTCACCTTTACATCATTGTCATCGGTGATTTCAGTAACCTCAACCTCAATTTTACCATCATCAATAAAGATCCTGTTTCCTACCACTACATCGGCATGCAGGTTAGGATAACTAACGTAGATCTTTTCCAGGGTGCCGAGGCATTTGGTATTGGTAAAAGTCAGGATATCTCCTTCATTTACCTGGATGCCGTTGTTTTCAATTTCACCCACCCGAAGTTTGGGCCCCTGCAGGTCACCCAGGATAGCAATATTATAGGGTTCAGTTGAATTGATCTGGCGGATATGTTCAATGATCTTAGCTTTATCTTCATGTGATCCGTGAGAGAAATTCAGTCGGAAAACATTCACACCGGCACGAACCAGGGCAAGGAGTTTATCGTAAGTATCACAAGCCGGACCTACAGTGGCTACAATCTTGGTCCTTTTAAAAGCATGTTGCCTGCCTGCTTCTTTATCCATTTCCTGGTGCAGGTATTTAGAGGCGTGTTTTGACATATGTTAGATTTTCGTTGCTTGCTTTTTTGATTGGATCAGGAGGCGAGGATCTTCACGATCTTCATCCATTCCTCATTGATTTTTTGTTTTGCCTTCACTGCATTTTCAAGTGGTGTGTAATGCATTTTATTATTCTGAATGCCCACCATAACATTATTACGACCAGTCATCAGGCTTTCAACCGCGTGGTAACCCATGCGACTGGCAATAAGGCGATCCAGGCAGGTGGGTGATCCGCCCCGTTGAATATGTCCGAGTATACAAACCCGGGTATCAATATGGGGAAGTTTTGCTTTAACGTGTTTGGCAACTTCTTCCGCTCCACCAAATTCATCTCCTTCAGCAACTACAATCAGGTTCACCAGTTTTCTGCGCTTTTCTTTTTCCTGCAGACTTTTTACCACCTGGTCGATATCGGTTTTCTTTTCGGGGATCAGAATATGTTCGGCTCCGGTAGCAATGCCACTATGCAGGGCGATATAACCAGCATCACGACCCATCACTTCAATTATAAAGAGACGGTCATGCGCATCTGCAGTATCCCGGATTTTATCAATTGCTTCAACTGCTGTATTTACTGCAGTATCAAAACCGATAGTGAAATCAGTACCTGCAATATCTTTATCAATGGTGCCGGGTAAACCAATGCAGGGGATGTCAAATTCCTGGCTGAATTTCAATGCACCATTGAAACTGCCATCGCCCCCAATCACCACCAAGCCATCAATATTTCTTTTCTTTAGATTTTCGTAAGCTTTCTTACGGCCTTCGTATTCAAAAAATTCTTTACAACGGGCTGTTTTAAGAATGGTACCACCCCGCTGAATGATATTGGCCACCGAACGTGATTCCATCTTGAAAATATCATCGTCTACCATGCCTGCATATCCTCTGATAATTCCATACATTTCCAAGCCATGATAAAGTCCGGTTCTGACTACTGCCCTTACCGCGGCATTCATACCTGGAGAATCGCCACCGGAAGTCAGTACTCCTATTTTTTTAACCTTGCTGTCGCTCATCGAATTAAATTAAGGTAGTTTGGTTTTACATATGCTAAATTACATGACAAGCTTTCCTATTTTTAGGCAGTCGTTTGATAAGGCGCGCCAAAAATAAGGATTTGACTTGATTATGTAGTCACTACATACCCTTACAACCACCGCTTAACATTGAAAATCAATAAACAATTCACATATGTGGAATAAATATCTGTGTTTGGTCATACTTACAAATGTTAGTATTGGAGCTGCTGCACAATTATCTTATCCAACCACCCGAAAAGTTGAAACCGTAGACAATTACCATGGAACCCAGGTAGCGGATCCCTATCGCTGGCTCGAAGATGATAACAGTGTCGAAACCAAGGCCTGGGTGGAGGCACAAAACAAAGTCAGTTTTGGTTACCTGGAACAGATTCCTTTCCGGGAACAATGGAAAGACCGGATGCTGGAAGTGAGTAATTATGCGAAATATTCAGCACCAGGCAAAAAGGGCGAGTACTACTATTATTATAAAAACGATGGCCTGCAAAATCAGTCTGCTTTATATCGTACCAAGGGCCTCAAAGGAAAGGAGGAAAAGGTATTGGATCCGAACCGGTTTTCTACAGACGGCACTACCCGGATGGCTAATTTTTCACTTTCGAATGATGGAAAATATGCTGTGGTAGCACTCTCCCTTGGGGGATCAGACTGGCAGACCTACCTCGTCCGTGATATGCAGACCAACCAGTTTTTACAGGATACTATTTCCTGGGTGAAAGTGTCTGGCATTGCCTGGCAGGGGGATGGGTTTTATTATAGTCGCTATCCGGCTCCTGAAAAAGGGAAGGAACTGTCTACCAAAAATGAAAACCACCAGGTTTTTTATCATAGAATCGGTACCCCGCAGTCCAGTGATGAACTCATTTATGAGGATCCTGCCAATCCGCAGCGTTTTCATACACTGCAAACAAGTAAAGACGAGCGATTCAGCATACTCACTATCAGTGATCGGGGCAAAGGTTTTCTGGGCAATGCACTATGGATCAGAGATACTAAATCTGGTTCTAAAAACTGGATTCCTCTGGTGAAGGAAGTAAGTAACACCAATTATGATTTCATAGATAATGTGGGCGAACGGATCCTGGTTTCTACAGATGATGGAGCTCCCAACTACCGGATTATTGAAATGGATCTTAAAAATGGGAGTGTTTCCAGTACTCGGACCCTGATTCCGGAAGCAAAGTTTCCCATCAGAAGCGCTTCAACAGCAGGTGGTTCCATCTTTATAAACTACCTGGAAAATGTTAGCAGCCATGTTTACCAGTACGATCTCAATGGAAAACGAATCCGCGAGATTAAGCTTCCGGGCATTGGGAATGCTAGTGGTTTCAGCACCGAAAAAAAGAGTGATGAAATCTTCTACACGTTTAGTTCTTATACCTATCCGCCTACTATATTTCAACTGGATCCTGTTTTAGGAAAAAGCACCGTATTCCGGGCACCTGTAATTCCGGGTTACCAGGCTGATTTATTTGAAACGAAACAGGTTTTTTATACCAGTAAAGATGGCACCCAGGTGCCGATGTTCATCACGCATAAGAAAGGATTGGCGCTTAACGGAAACAATCCAACCATCCTCTATGGTTATGGCGGATTTAATATCAGTCTGACTCCTTCCTTCAGTGCTGTGAATCTCACCTGGCTCGAGCAAGGCGGCATTTATGTAGTAGCCAATTTGAGAGGTGGATCGGAGTTCGGTGAAACCTGGCATAAGGATGGCATGCTGGATAAAAAACAGCATGTCTTTGATGATTTTATCGCGGCAGCTGAACACCTAATTAAAAATAAGTATACCTCGCCTTCTTATCTGGCCATCCAGGGTGGATCCAATGGCGGATTGCTGGTAGGGGCGGTAATCAATCAGCGCCCTGAACTATTTAAAGTAGCTATCCCGCAGGTAGGTGTAATGGACATGTTACGCTACCAGAAATTCACCATCGGCTGGAACTGGATTGCAGAATATGGTTCCAGCGAAAAACCGGATCAGTTTGGGTTTTTATACAAATACTCTCCCCTGCATAATATCAGTAGTGATTTGAAGTATCCATCCACACTGATTACCACTGCTGATCATGACGACCGCGTAGTGCCAGCTCATTCCTTTAAATATGCTGCTGCCTTGCAGTCGGCCTATAAAGGTAAAAACCCAGTAATCATCCGGATTGATACAAAATCTGGTCACGGTGCCAGCAATCTTACCAAATCCATTGAGCTCTCGGCAGATATTTTTTCTTTTATTTACCATGAAATGGGAATAAGACCCAAACAAATCAGCAAATAGCATGGAAAAAATATTGGTAACAGGTGCCAATGGGTTTGTAGGACAGGAATTAGTGCAGGTATTGGCGCAAAGAGGGCATACTGTAATAGCTACTGGCAAGGGCCCCACTAGATTGGCAGTAGAAACAAACGGAGTACGATATGTTGCTGCTGATATCACGCATCCTTTTGAATTACAGGCCATCATTGAATCAGAAAAACCGACCGCTATTGTTCATTGCGCTGCCATGTCGCAGGTGGATGAATGTGAAAAGAAACAAAAAGAAGCGCACAATATCAATGTGGAAGCTACAGCCCGATTGGTATTGGATGCAGAAGAACACAATTGTTTTTTCCTGTTTGTATCAACTGATTTCGTTTTTGATGGAGAGAAAGGGATGTATACCGAAGAAGATGAAGTGAACCCGATCAGCTGGTATGGTCAAACGAAGCTGGAAGCAGAGGCGATTGTACAAACAGCCGAAGTTCCCTGGGCGATTGTCAGAACCTGCCTGGTGTATGGAAATGCGTATAGTCATGGCCGTTCGACAATCTTCAGCTGGCTTCGGGATAACCTGAAAGCCGGTAGACATTGCAAAGTAGTGGACGACCAGTTTCGAACTCCCACTTATGTGAATGACCTGGCAATAGGAATCGCATTGGTATTGGAGCAACGAAAAACAGGCATCTGGCATATCTCCGGTGAAGAGGTATTTACGCCGTATCGAATGGGGCTGGCAATTGCAGAACTGGGAGGCTGGGATGCCGGACTGATGGAAAGAGTCACCGCTGCAAGTTTTACACAACCTGGAAAACGTCCGGCTAAAACCGGCTTTGATATACAGAAAGCAAAAAAGGAACTGGGTTATCAACCCCGTTCCTTTTCGCAGGTAGCAGCTCAGTTATTAGCTGGCTGATTCCGGTAAAAATATTTCCGCCATCATACATCGGGCACTGCCACCACCATTGGTTTCAATAGTGCGTAAATCCGAGTGCAGAATAGGATTGAAGGATTCCAGTTGACTGATTTGTTCGGGTGTTAGCGAATGATAGGCCTGTGAACTCATCACGAGAAAGGTTTGTCCGGCTGCATTGCGCACCTGGAGCATATTACCGGCAAAGGAATTCATCTGATCAAGGCTAATGGTGATCAGTTGCTTGCTTGAGTTTTTAATGGCATCTTCAACCAGTTGTTTTTCGCTGGCATCAGGAATCGAGTCCATACAAATAACTGCATAGCGATCTGCAATGCACATCATCACGTTGGTATGATAAATTTCCTGGCCGTTTTTGTCAACCGACCTGAAACAAACCGCTGTATAACCCAGTTTTTCAGCAAAGTCTTCTACCAGGTTTTTTTCTGTACGGGGCGATAAACAGGCATAGGTGATTTTATTTTCTCTGTCCAGTACCATACTGCCAGTACCCTCAAGGAAACGATTTTCTTTTTCCGCTTCCGTTAAATCAATGATCGTGGAATGTGAGAAGCGTTTAAAGATAGTCGTTAGTACCCCTGGTTTTCTTTCAGCACGTCTGTTAGGAGCAAACATGGGATAGAGAACCACCCGGCCATCTTCATGGAAACTGACCCAGTTATTGGGGAAAATGGAATCAGGGGTATAAGGCTCCGGACTATCATTAATTACCGTTACATCAATTCCGTTTTGCTGAAGCAGGGCCACAAAGCGATCAAATTCCTGTTGCGCTTTTTCCTGTGCCTGCTCAGCCGCGCCTGCCACCTGGAAGGCATTGTTGACCGCCGTTTCAGCATTGAAGCTGAAATTGACAGGTCGAATCATCATGATATGATTGGTAGTCTGCATAGAATGATTGGTTTAATTTAATACGCTTCCCGCAACAAGGGCATACTCATACAATGGAAACCACCTCTTGCCCTGGACAATTCTGCAGAGGGCATCAGGATGATGCAGTTTTCTAATGAATCGGGAGATTTGGTACCATTTTCAAACTCTTCCAGCAGTTCCTTCACATGCAACACACTGAACCCGGCTTTCTGGAAGGCAATAGAAGTTTTATCATTACGATCATAACCAAGTACAACACCTTCTTTTAGTGCCAGCACATTACAGGAGTCTGTCCATTGTTCACGGGCATCAAAAGGAAACTCATTGTTACCGGAATAAATAAAACGAACCTTTTCATCACAATCCAGGTCATTCCGGCTGATATCCGTTAAGAGATCTTCCAGGTTATCGAAATAAACGGGGTTGTCCAGGTCCTTTTTACGAAACTGAATCACCTGGATTTTATTATCGGTTTTTTTCCCTTCGAGAATCCGCTGAACAATATCAGCATCTTCTTTTTTGATAGCTTTTTTGGAGAAGCTGCCCAGCATTACCCATACATTTCGCTTCACCTGGGTGAATACAGTATCAATGTGCATATAGTCCCTTTTCTTTGGGATTTTTACAATGGATACTTTTTTCACTACGTTTTTCTCAAACAAGGCGTGAACAGCCTGGTGAGCTGCTTCCAGACTGGTTCTTTCAGAAACACCAATCAGGACATGGTCTTTACTCACCACCATTACATCCCCACCTTCAAGGGTAACCTTTTTATCATCTCCCTCTTTGGGAAGCAGGAAGTGCTGATGTGTATCTGGCAATTCGATTATGTTTTCCCGGAGGTCTGCGAACAGCGGATGATGGAAGAAAATATACCGAACCAGCAGTGCTTCCCGGGTGCGGGCTTTTTTTGCCGGTTTATTTAAAAGAATGTGATTGTTAATGGTGATCCCGATATCCCGCGTAAAAATAAAGTTGGGAATGGGAGGGAAGAGCATGGTCTGGTCGTTGGCAGTGCCACTGATGAAAATCTTGGCAAGATCAGTCGGATTGTATTCCTGCAGTTCCATTTGTTTGGCATGAGAGCAACCCTCAATGGCACAAACAGAGGCAACCAGTTTGAGGCGGATATCGCGATCGTACAGGATTTCTTCCAGTAACCACTGAAGTTCAATCACTTTATCGGAGCGATGGAAATCAGGATGACCGGGTTTATAAAAATTACGGGTGTTTTGGGGATCATCAATCTCCGAAATCCTTCCTTTTACCTTTTGAGGATCAAGGAAATAGAGGAGGATTTTGGTATAATAATCATATTCGTCCCGGCGAATGGTATCCAGGTGCACAATGTCTTCAAAAAGCCAGTCCTGGGCTTTGGAGGGAACCACTTTTCCCAGGCCGCTATCCGGACTATGTACCAACAAACGTTTTAATGTACCAATTTCACTGGTTACATTGGCAAATGCAATGTCTTTAGGCATAAATAGTTTAATTAATTACGAAATCAAAACAGCAAACAGAGGCGCTAATCCGGTATATAATAATTTACCGGTAATACCATTGAGGCAAAGGATGGTATGGCTGCTTTGCGAAACATGAATGCCAAAAGTAATGAAATTAAAACGAATCCTTATTCATGGATGGCGATCAGCGGAACATGGGTATGGTAGAGCAGTTTCCGCGTATGGCTGGGTTTGAATAAGGAGGACAGGAAGCTGTGCTTTCTGGGAACCGTAATGATGACATCGATTTTTTTATCCTCCACAAAGGTTTGAACGGCATCCAGGAAATCGTTGATCCGGACAAAATAATAATCGGGATTAAATCCATCCAGGATAGACTCCATATTGGCACGTTCGGCCTTGTATTCTTCGGTCAGTTCCACATAATGATCGGCATCCACATTTACGACATGCAGCTTCGCATTGAAAATGGATACCACCGAGCGGAGGGCTTTGATGGGGGTGGTTTGTTTTACATTTTTCATATCTGTGGCAAACAGAATATTTTTAACCGGGCTATAACTGGCCTGCGGGGGTACAATCAGCACAGGGCAAACTGCAGCATGCGCCATGTTCAGGGCATTGGTACCCATCAGGAGTTGTTCAATGCGGGAGGCGCCTGTGAGTCCCATTACCACCAGGTCGGCACCATTATGGCGAACATATCGCGCCAGGTTCTCAGTCAGGGATTCTCCTTCTTCTGCCACTACTTCAATAGGGGAACTGTGCGCGAGTTCACTGATCAGGTTGTTCATGGCGATCTCAGCTATGTCTTTCCGGGTGGTATTGGAAAGGTCCAGGGGGGTGCCATCGGATCCGGCAGCAATTTTTCCGAAAACATGGTAAAGAACCAGCTTCACATCAGGGGTTTCATTGGCAAGGGCAACCGCATAACGGGCTGCATTTTTGGAAGTTTCGGAAAAATCGATGGGTAACAACCAGGTTTTCATGCGTAATAGTTTGTCTAAATATATATAAAATGTCAGCATAAAGCACCCATAATTGTACCTTTGCGCCCGTTATGAAATATCAGACCGAGATTGAGAGAAGGAGAACCTTCGCCATTATATCACACCCGGATGCCGGTAAAACTACCCTGACAGAGAAACTGCTGTTATTTGGTGGTGCAATCCAGACTGCAGGAGCGGTTAAGAGCAATAAGATCAAAAAACATGCGACCTCCGACTTCATGGAAATCGAACGTCAGAGAGGTATCTCGGTGGCCACTTCGGTTATGACCTTTGAATACAAAGGCATCCTGATCAACCTGCTGGATACTCCCGGCCACAAGGATTTCGCGGAAGATACCTATCGTACGCTGACAGCTGTGGACAGTGTTATCCTGGTGGTGGATAGTGTGAATGGGGTGGAAGACCAGACCCGCCGGCTGATGGAAGTCTGCAGAATGCGGGATACCCCTGTTATTGTGTTCATTAATAAAATGGACCGGGATGGTAAAAACCGGTTTGAACTGCTGGAAGAAATCGAAAAAGAATTATCCATTCATCTGCATCCCATGACCTGGCCCATCAATAGTGGCAAGGATTTCAAAGGAGTATATAACCTGGCAGAAAAAAATCTTCGCTTATTCACGGCCAATACAAGGGCAGATGAGAGTGATATTGTTCAGATCAGTGATCTTGCTGATCCGGTCTTGGATGAAAAATTAGGTGAACGCGATGCTGCTACCCTCCGGGAAGATGTGGAACTGGTGGATGGTGTACATGGAGAACTGGTAGTGGAGGATTATCTGCAGGGGAAAGTAGCTCCCGTATTTTTCGGAAGTGCTGTAAATAATTTCGGGGTGAAAGAAATGCTGGATACGTTTATCCGGATTGCGCCCATCCCGCGCGACAGGGAAACCACCAAACGGCCTGTGGCTGTTGACGAAGATAAATTCAGTGGGTTTATTTTTAAGATTCATGCCAACCTGGACCCCAAGCACCGCGACCGGATCGCCTTTTTAAGAGTTTGCTCCGGTAAGTTTGAACGCAATAAATATTTCCATCACGTTCGGCTGGATAAGGATGTACGCTTTAATAACCCGTACAGTTTTTTGGCGCGCAGCAAGGATGTAATTGAAGAAGCCTATCCAGGTGATGTGGTAGGTTTATTTGATACCGGCAACTTTAAAATTGGTGATACCCTAACCGAAGGAGAAGAATTTTATTTTACCGGGATTCCCTCCTTTTCTCCTGAAATCTTCAAGGAAGTAATCAATAAGGATCCGATGAAGACCAAACAGCTGGAGAAAGGGCTGCTGCAATTGACGGATGAAGGGGTGGCGCAACTGTTTACCCAGTTCGGTGGCAATAAGAAGATCATTGGATGTGTGGGAGAATTGCAGTTTGAAGTAATTCAATACCGGTTGTTACAGGAATATGGCGCATCGGTTGAATTCCGCGCCCAGCCTTATTATAAAGCCTGCTGGATAACCAGTAAGAACCCAGAAAAACTGAAAGAATTCACACGCTTTAAATCAGCCAATATTGCCGAGGATAAAGATGGGCACCTGGTTTATTTAGCGCAGAGTGAATGGTTCCTGAATACAGAGCGAACCAATAACCCGGATATCGAATTTCATTTCACGTCCGAAATCCATAAAACAGATTAAAGGCAACGCCCGTCTACTTAGTAGTCGGGCGTTTTTCCTGTATAGTTGGAAGGTGTAATCGCCAGTAATTCCTTTTTCAGTTCTGAGCTTATTTTCAGGCTTCTGATAAAACTGTGAATCGCCTTTTTGTCAATAGCCGCCTTACCTCTTGTGAGCTCTTTCAATGCTTCGTATGGGTTGGGATAATTTTCCCTGCGCAGAATGGTTTGAATGGCTTCAGCAACTACCGCCCAGTTGGCTTCGAGATCGTCCTGTATTTTCTTTTCATTCAGAACCAGTTTACCCAATCCTTTTTCAATGGATCGGATGGCTAGTATGATATGAGCAAAAGGAACACCGATATTTCTCAAAACGGTTGAATCGGTCAGGTCGCGCTGCAAGCGGCTAATTGGAAGTTTGCCAGCTAAATGCTCCAATATTGCGGAAGCCATACCCAGGTTGCCTTCTGCATTTTCAAAGTCGATCGGATTTACTTTATGTGGCATTGCAGAAGAACCGATTTCTCCTTTTTTGGTTTTCTGTTTGAAATAATCCATGGAGATATAGGTCCAGATATCGCGACAAAGATCAATTAGGATGGTATTGATTCGTTTGAGAGCATCAAAATGAGCAGCGAGGTTGTCATAGTGCTCAATTTGAGTGGTGAATTGCTGACGCTGTAATCCCAATGATTCCACAAACTGGTTACCCAGCTGCAGCCAGTTTTTCTTCGGGTAGGCGATATAGTGAGCATTGAAATTTCCAGTAGCACCGCCGAATTTTGCAGCATAGGGAACCTGCACCAGTAGTTCCACCTGGTTTTTGAGTCGCTCTACAAAAACCATGATTTCCTTACCTAATTTGGTAGGACTGGCAGGCTGTCCATGTGTACGCGCCAGCAGGGAAATGTTTTTCCATTCGGTTGCAAGGGAGTGCAGGTTATTAGTCAGATTTAGCAGGGCAGGCAAGTATTCAAATTCCATTGCCTGCTTCCAGCTAAGAGGAATAGAAGTATTGTTGATATCCTGGGATGTGAGTCCGAAGTGAACCCATTCTTTCAGGTCTTGCAATTGCAGGGTTTCCAGTTTGGATTTGATGAAATATTCAACCGCTTTTACATCGTGGTTGGTGATTTTTTCTGTTTCCTTGATAGTAGCAGCATCTTCCACGCTGAAATTTTCAGCAATGGCTTTTACACTGGCTCTTGCTTTAGCAGGCAATTTGAAAAGGCGGGCATCTGCCAGGAAGAGAAAGTATTCGATTTCAATCCAGACCCTGTATTTGATCAGGGCATATTCAGAAAAATATTCATCTAATTGCTGCAACTGATTACGATAGCGGCCATCAATGGGGGAGATGGCAGTGAGTGATTGAAGTTCCATGGTTGTTTATCTTGGCCATTCCAAACTGGAATTAGCAGTACATTTGCGAAATTAAATCAAAGCGAGTGGACAGAAAAATCAGAGTGGGAGCGGTACAATACCTGAATACAAAGCCCTTGATTTATGGCCTGCAGCAAGGAATGATGCAGGAGGAGCTGGACCTGGTAATGGATTATCCGGCCAATGTTGCAAAAATGCTGATTGAAGATCAGGTTGATATCGGACTGGTGCCTGTTGCAACCATTCCAAAATTGAAAGAATATCATATCGTATGTGATTATGGAATCGCCTGTGATGGGGAAGTGGCATCGGTAGGTTTGTTTTCGGATGTTCCTATGGAAGAAATCTCAACTGTTTTACTGGATTATCAAAGCAGGACATCCGTAAGGTTGGCGCGTATACTGATGAAAGAGTTTTGGAAAATCGATCCGGAAATAATTGATACCCGGGATGATTTTCGCGGACAGATCAAAGGAACCACTGCCGGAATTGTAATAGGAGACAGGGCATTGGAGCAAAGAAAAGATTCTGCCTATGTATTTGATCTTGGGCAGGCCTGGAAAGAGATGACCGGTTTACCCTTTGTATTTGCGGCCTGGATAGCTAATAAAAAAATTGCACCTGAATTTGTAAAGGGATTCAATGAAGCCAACCGGTATGGGTTAGATAGATTGGAAGAAGTGGTAGAAAAATATCCTTATAAAACATATGATTTATTTACTTACTATAAAGAAAATATTGACTACAAACTGGATTCAAAGAAGATGGAGGGGCTGGAACTGTATTTAAAATACCTAAGCCAATTTGGATTGTAATCTTTTTTTTCTATTTTGTCCGGAAATTCTCTTTTAATGAAAAAAATTTTCGGAACCTTATCCACTTTCTTAACATTCCTTGTATTAACTAGTTATCAAGTTACAACTACATCCTGCTCAAAAGAAACCGAAATAATACGGGATACCGTAACAGTTACGGACACTTTAAGAGATACTGTTATTGTTAGAGATACCATCCTTTCTGAACTGGAAAAAATCAGGAGGACGATTAATGAAGGCTTATGGGCATACTTCCCAGTCAATGGATCCACATTTGATTCAAGCGGAAATGGTAGACAACTAAACCTGATGAATGGAGCTGCTTTGTCGCATGATAGATGGGGCGTAACTGGAGGAGCAATTAATTTTGATGGAATTAATGGTTACGCAACCATCCCTGAAGGAGAGCAGTTCAACAGTCAGAATTTCTCTGTTTCTTTTTATGTTCTAACCAAAGATTACAAAGGTTTGATGTTTGGTAAACAGGATTATGCCACAGCTAATGGAGCAACTTTCAATGTAGGTTATGATGCTGTAATTGACGGTGATAAAATGCGCTTTTCAGTTACTCAGAATCAAGCAGACATATGTAATGCAGAGCCATCAGGAAGCTTTAAGGCCAAGCAGAATGGAGTCCTGAATTATTATCAGTGGTACCATATTGGAATTACTCATGAAAATAAGAAGATGAAGCTTTATATAAATGGTGTTGTGGTAGATTCCATTACACATACAGCTCAAAATCTTAATTTCTGCAATAATGGAGAGTTTATCCTTGGCTCCTGGTGGAATGGTGACAAGCAGTCATTTAATGGTAAAATGGATAATATTCGGATTTATTCAAGAGTGCTTAGCGCTAAGGAAATGAATTACCTGAGTAGTTGTGATAAATCTCCAACTTATGTTGAGAAGACCAAAACCGACCTTCTGACATCAAAAACCTGGATTTACAACGAATACTATGATCAGGTTGGTAGCCAATTCGCAAGACTACTGTATAAAAGAGGTATGGCAAATAATGCCCTCAACCTGTCGGGTGATTACATAAATTTCAGAAGTAATGGAACATTCTCAAGAGTTGACTTGAATGGGATTACACAAACAGGTACCTGGAGCTTTATAGAAAATGAAACAAAAGTGAGATCTGTTGAAAATGGTCAGGTACATGCATCGACCATTATTACGCTTACTGAAGATCAATATGTTTTCTATGATATACCATATGGCACATATGGTGAGATGATACCCAAAAACTAAGCTGGTACTCATATAATTTCAAAAACTCCGGTAGCTCAGAAGTTGCCGGAGTTTATTTTTTTACTCTCTTCAGCATCGAGGTAATAGATGTATTAATCTCTTCCGAGATGTTAAAACGATAAATGACAGGAATGAACAAAAGGATGAATAGAACAGATCTGATAATGGAATCAATATAAATATTCAGCATAAATGGCAGCAAATAAGCGCAAAGCCCACAAACAAAAGCTATTACAACCACCAATAAATTTTTTAAAGTATAGGGCTGGAGTTTAAATTTATAATATAAAAATCCGAATCTCATTAGGTTATAAAAACAAATTGAGATCAGGGAAGAGTAAGCCGCTCCTTTAATACCATATTTACTTATTAAAACGTAGTTCAAAGGCAGTGCAAGTAGTGTATAAATCGCTGTAGTTGTGAAGTCAACTTTCCAGTAACTGGAAGTTCCCAGTATTTGCGTATTAGCGCCGGTTCCGAGATCAATCAATTTTCCAATTCCAATGATCAGAATTGCGAAACTGACACCGTAAAATTTATCTCCCAGGAATTGTTCAAGATTACCGCTATTCAATACAAATAGAATCAGCATTGCCAATCCAATGACCAACAAATTACTGACACTTTTATTGTAAATACTTGAAATTTTGGGCAAATCCCTGTTCTTCCAGGCATCGGCCAAAATAGGAATGGTAACAGAATTCAGACTTCGCTGAGGCACTTCCATTAAAGTAACTACATAGGTAGCAATTGTAAAAATGGCTGCATCTGCAAGGCCCCCTTTACTTACGGAAGCGAGAATAAACGTGTCAATAGTTCTTGCTAGCAGATTTAAAAAATGAGCGCCAAAAATAAACAACCCAAAATTTACCATTCTGGGTTTAAGCCTTCTTGTTACATTACTTAATTTAAAAGTAAAGGCAAACTTGCCTGATTTCCTCAAAAAACGATACAATAAAACACCCGATAACAAATAGGAAAAAGAAAAGAAGAGAAGGTATTGTTGCTCAGACAAAAAGGAAACGGACAGCAGTAGAGTAAGAATGGTAAAAAATATTCTTGGAAGGATCTCCCTTAAGCCATTCGTAAGAACACTTAACCTGAATGACCAGCCAAAACTTTCCAGCCACATAAATGCTAACATAAAAAAACTGAACGGGTAAACCAGATAACTATATTCTACAAATAAGGGAGACTTTTCTGAGTATTTCCTAACAATGATATCCTGACTAAAATATCCAATAATACATACCAAAATAAAGCCACTCAGGCAGATGAATCCGGTAATAGCTGGTAAATCACTTTTTTTGGAACTGAGATAATCGTTATAAAACGGGAAAAACTTATAAATAACCGGAATAGTGCCAAAAGTTGAAAGTGTAGCAAGTGTAATACCGGCATCGGTAATGATCCTGGTTAGTCCTAAAAGTTCCGGTCCCAGTATCTTTGGGCCTAAAATCAACATATTTACAGCACCAAATGCGAATCCAATGTAGATTAGGATAGATGACTTGATGCTTTGCTGTTTGATTAAACCCATTCAATAGAACTTAAATGCTATTAAAATCCTCTAAAGTAATGTAATAAGTCAAACTGACTGGATTCGAAATATAATATTAGCAAATTGAATCTATATTACATTGAAATTAAATAAGTTGTAGAGTTGAAATTTATTTCAAAGACTGGTAACGTAAATTCTAATAACACACGTAATCTTGTAAACGAATTAGCCGTATATATTAATTTTATATTTAATGAAAGTTGTGATTTTTGCAGGTGGTCTTGGAACCAGGATATCTGAAGAAACGGAAACGCGACCAAAGCCGATGGTGGAAATTGGTGGTCGTCCTATTCTTTGGCATATTATGAAGATCTATGAAAGCAACGGTTTCAATGAATTCATCATTTGTCTGGGATATAAGGGGTATGTAATTAAAGAGTACTTTATGCACTATTACTTGCATAATTCAGATATTACCATTGAGTTGAAAAATAACAAGGTAGATGTTCACTTTACCAATGCGGAGTCGTTTAAGGTCACGTTGGTAGATACTGGTTTGAATACCAAAACTGCAGGACGACTAAAAAGAATCAGACAATACCTGGATAATGAGGACTTCCTGCTTACTTATGGTGATGGAGTTGCTGATGTTGACCTTTTGAAACTGGTAGACTTCCATAAATCCCATAATAAAATAGCTACAGTAACAGCTGTTCAGCCGGAGGCCAGGTTTGGTGGTATGACTATTGATCCTGCCGGTGTAGTAATGAATTTTAAAGAAAAACCAACAGGTGATGGCAAATGGATCAACGGTGGTTTTTTTGTTCTAAAGCCGTCTGTTTTTGAATACCTGGCAGATGATATGGATAATGTGATGTGGGAAGATGCACCAATGGAAAATCTCACAAAAGATGGCGAACTGGTTGCTTATCGCCATACTGGTTTCTGGAAATGCATGGATGCTTTGAGAGATAAAATTGAACTGGAAAATCTTTGGGAAAGTAATAATGCCTTATGGAAGAGATGGTGATAACTAACTTCAGGGACCTCATGCGGTTTTATTCATCAAAAAAGGTGTTTATTACTGGTCATACCGGCTTTAAAGGCGCATGGTTATCCATGTGGCTCTCACAAGCAGGAGCTATCATTAAAGGATATTCACTGCAACCTCGATATGATCATGGATTATTTAATTATTTGCCATCCGAACTGTTTCAGGATTCTGAAATAAATGATATAAGAAACGCTGAATCGCTTGAAAAATCCATTTATTCCTTTCAGCCAGATATCATTTTTCATTTGGCGGCACAACCATTGGTGCGGGCATCTTACGATAATCCAATAGAAACAATTGAGACCAATGTACTGGGTACTGCCAACTTGTTAAAAAGCATCAAATCTGTACATTCCAAATGTGCTTGTGTTGTGATTACAACTGATAAAGTATACAAGAATAGTGAAGATGGAAGATTATATAAAGAATCCGATCCGCTAGGCGGGTATGACCCTTACAGTTCCAGCAAAGCTTGTACGGAAATTGTTACAGAGTCTTTCAGAAGTTCTTTTTACAATCCGGTTAATTATGCTGCTCATACTAAATCAATAGCAACAGCAAGAGCAGGAAATGTTTTCGGGGGTGGCGACTGGAGTGAAGATCGCCTTGTGCCTGATATTGTAAAAGCTCTCCAGGAAAATAAAGAAATCAAGTTGAGAAACCCTGATTCAGTACGGCCCTGGCAGCATGTACTCGAGCCGATTTCCGGTTACCTTATCTTGGGACAATTACTTTATGAGTCACCTCTGGAGTATTCTGATGAATTTAATTTTGGTCCGGAAAAAAGCGATCATTTTACAGTTGGCGAACTCACGCAATTATTTGTGGACGCATGGGGGCAGGGAAAATGGACCAATATCAGTAATGATCATCAAAAACATGAAGCATCACTGCTTCAGCTGGATATTTCAAAGGCCAAGTCCAGGTTGAATTGGAGGCCTCGTTTATCAGGAAAGACTGCAGTAGAATGGACAGTGGATTGGTATAAGGCTCCCGCCAATGAAAAACTTAACCTTACGAAAAAGCAAATTCAGGACTATACCGGATTATGGAATTTATAAAAACATCATTAAACGGCGCTTTTCTAATCATGCCAGAACCAAAATCTGATTCAAGAGGCTGGTTCGCTCGTTTTTTCTGTAAGGAATTATTCAAAACCATCGGCCACAATAAAGAATGGGTGCAGATGAATCATTCATTCACATCAGCAAAAGGCACCGTGCGTGGTATGCATTTTCAGAGACAACCACTCAGCGAAATAAAACTTGTAAGATGTATAGCGGGTAAAATAGCAGATGTTATTATAGACCTCAGACCGGAATCTCCAACTTATAAACAACATGCAGCATTTGAACTCTCTGCCCAAAATAAACACATGATCTACATTCCGGAAGGTTTTGCACATGGCTTTCAAACACTGGAGGATAACACTGAATTAATTTACCTTCATTCCAATTATTATAACCCGGAATTTGAATCTGGAATAAGGTATAATGATCCTGCCATTAGTATCAACTGGCCATTGGAGATAACCAATATTTCAGAGAGGGACTTGAATTTTCCGGATTTCCAAGAAAAATAATGTAAAGATGAATTGCAGATTTTGTAAAAATCAACTTTCCGATATATTAATTGACCTGTTTAATTCGCCGGCATCCAACTCATTCCTTACCAGAGAGCAGTTAAATGAACCGGAAGTATTTTATCCGTTAAAAGTATTTATCTGTAACAAGTGCTTTCTCGTTCAGATTGATGAGTACAAGAAGTCTGATTCCATATTCAATAATGAATATGTATATTTTTCATCCTTTTCAAAAACCTGGCTGGAGCATTCCAAAGCGTATACGAGGATGATGGTGGAAAGATTTCATTTAGATAAGAATTCAAAAGTGATTGAGATCGCCTCCAATGATGGCTATCTTCTGCAATATTTTAAAGAATTGGACATTCCGGTATTGGGAATTGAACCTACTGCCAATACTGCTAAAGTGGCCATTGAAAAAGGTATACCAACTATGGTTGCTTTTTTTGGTCGCCAGCTTGCCCGGCAATTGAAAGAGGAAGGTAAATCTGCTGATCTGGTTTTGGGAAATAATGTGCTGGCTCATGTTCCGGATATAATTGACTTTGTTGGGGGACTCAAAATCGTTCTCAATCCATCCGGCATCATTACCATGGAGTTTCCTCATTTAATGGAACTTATCCGGAATAACCAGTTCGATACCATTTACCATGAACATTTTTCCTACCTGTCTTTTTATACCGTAAGAAACATTTTCAAATCCCTTGATCTGGACATTTTTGACGTCGACAAACTTTCAACGCACGGTGGATCAATCAGGATTTATGCAAAGCACAGCGACGATTCAAGTAAAGAAATTTCGGATAGGGTGGAGGCCCTCATAAAGGAAGAACTGGAATGGGGACTAACTAAAATGGATACCTATTTCAATTTCAAACAGCAGGCCTTAACTATAAAAATTGACTTACTGGATTTCCTGCTTAAGTGCAAATCTAGCGGAAAAAAAGTTGCTGCATATGGTGCGGCCGCAAAAGGAAATACATTACTGAATTATTGTGGTATCAAATCAGATATGATTGATTTTGTGGTAGACCGGAATCCAAATAAACAACATTTATATCTACCCGGCAGTCATATTCCTGTTGTGGATGAAATTCATCTAAAGCAATCCCGGCCCGACTATGTACTTATACTTCCTTGGAATCTGAAATCAGAAATAACTGAGCAACTGAAATACATTGCTGAGTGGAATGGGAAATTTGTTGTTCCAATACCCCGACTTGAAATTCTAAATGATTAAATCACAAAAAATACTGATTACGGGTGCTACCGGGTTTATAGGCACTAATTTGATTCCGATTTTATTGGAAAATGGGTATGCCGTTGTTGCCAGTTCCAGGGATATTGAAAAAGCTAAAACTCAACCTTGGTTTAAACAAGTGGAATATATCTCCTGGACGATCGAAAATAATCCAGCCAGTATCAATCTTTACAACCATTTTAACCAGCCGGATCTGTTGATTCATTTAGCCTGGGAGGGACTTCCCAATTATGCTTCTTCGCATCATATTGAAACCAACATGATGGCTAATTATTTTTTTTGTAAAAATTTAATTCACCATGGTTTAAAGGACCTGACAATTGCCGGTACCTGTATGGAATATGGTAAAGTAAATGGGGAATTATATGAAGACATGCCCTCCAATCCGTCGAATGCTTATGCAATTGGAAAGGTTAATTTGCTTAACTGCCTGCATGCGCTAAAAAATCAATTTGATTTTGATTTAAAATGGCTTCGATTGTTTTATATGTATGGAGAAGGGCAACACAAAAATTCTCTGTATGGACAATTGATGGAAGCCATTAAAGAAAGAAAGGAATACTTTAATATGAGCAAAGGTGACCAAATCAGAGATTACCTTTCTATACAGGAGATGGCTTCATTCATTATGAAAGTAGCCGTACAAAACAATATTACGGGTATAATTAATATTTGTAGTGGCCGTCCCATTACAGTAAAATCATTTGTTGAGACTATTATCAAACAACACAATTCATCCTTACAATTAAATACCGGGGTATTTCCTTATTCAGAGCACGAAGCAATGTATTTCTGGGGGAACAATTCTAAACTATCTAAAATAATTACCAATGAATAACCCAATTGCGGAATTCTTAAAAGAGCGCGAGCAGAGAATTGAGTCGAACGGAAGCAATTCCCCACTCAAACAGGCTGCTGAACAATTTAACCTGGAATCCAACAAAAGTCAGTATTCCTATAATTTTTCCTGGATGGGGCGCCCCATTATTCAATATCCACAAGATATGATCGCCATGCAGGAGTTGATTTGGGATATTAAACCAGATCTGATCATAGAAACGGGTATTGCACATGGTGGTTCGCTGATTTATTATGCATCACTGTTGGAATTAATTGGAAAAGGGGATGTACTGGGTATTGATATCGATATAAGGGCACATAATAAAGCTGCTATTGAAGCTCACCCAATGTTCAAGAGAATCACAATGATCGAAGGCTCATCCATTGCTTCCGATACGGTTGATAAAGTGAAAGCTTATGCTGCAGGAAAGCAAACCATCATGGTCTGCCTTGATTCTAATCATACACATGAGCATGTGCTGAATGAACTGAAGTTATATGCACCATTTGTAACGAAAGATTCATACCTGGTTGTTTTCGATACTATTGTTGAAGACATGCCAGATAATTACCTTCCTGGCAGACCCTGGAAAAAAGGGGACAATCCAAAAACAGCGGTATGGGATTTTGTGAAAGAGCATCCTGAGTTTGAAATTGACCACAGTATTGATAATAAACTTCTGATCAGCGTAGCTCCAGAGGGATATTTGAAACGTGTGAAATAATTGGAATGCTTCAGGAAATCTCTACTTCGCAACCTGCCGTATCCTTTTGTATTTCTACATACAAAAGAACAGATTACCTGCAAAAACAATTGGAGGCGATTCGTCAACAAACTATACCCGACTGGGAAGTTATTGTATCGGACAATGATGCAGAAAATCACAGTGCAAAACAGGTAGTTGAATCTTTTGAAGACAGCAGATTCCGTTACCTGAGCAATTATGAAAATCTGGGAATGGTCAAAAGCTTTAACAGAAGCCTCGCCCATGCAAATGGTAGATTTGTTGTTATGCTGACAGATGACGATCCCGTTTATCCTGAAATGCTGGAAACATTACTGGATTTGGAACGCCAACATCCCGGATATGGAATGTACATGGGTAGTCATGATACCTATTATGAAAAACTCTGGCTCTCCCAACTGGCCAATCGTTCACCCGGTATATATTCAGGGTTAGCAAATCTGGAAATGGGTGCCGTCAGGGAATTTAGTGCCGATACTTTTTTAAGGGAATTTTGTACGGCTGATTTTGGAGGGGGAATACTTTGGTCAGCTGGTATGGTAAAACGAGAAATTGCACAAGCAATGGGTGGTGTGCCTGATTATGGAACGCCCTTTCTTTCTGATGCTGCTTACCTGATCCTGGCAGGAAGTCAAAATGGGGCAGTTTTTACAAATACGGCAGTTGGCTGTCAAACCATTCATGGTTCCAATTATAGTTATGCAAATAGCAACTATTCTTATCTTGAAATTGCACCCAGAGCCTTTCATGAATTTATTGTTCGAGAGCTAAAGCTGCAATCAAATTCAGAAGATATGGGAGTTTTGAATAAATATATTGGACAAACGCTTACCACCTATTTTATATTTTTAAAACGAGTTCTGGATTTATCCAATACTACCAATGAAAGTTTTACCAACAGCATTCGTAACATTTATAGCTGGTCCATAATGCGCAAATGGCATATGAAGTATAAAATTGGTGTAAAATATCCTGAGCTTTTTAAGTTGGCTGTTCAATTCAAAAAGGTTGTACTTCCCAAATAATATATAATATGGATCGTACTGAACCTTTTTTTTCAATAATTATCGTTGTATACAATGGTGCAAAAACAATTTCATCAGCTATAGACAGTGTGCTGGCTCAAGTATTTACAAATTTTGAACTGGTTATTATTGATGGCGGCTCCAAGGATAATACTACTTCCATAATAAAAAGTTATAGTAATAAAATCCACTTCTTCAGCTCTGAACCAGACCACGGTATCTATGATGCCATGAATAAAGGTATTGCGGCGGCAAAAGGAGAATACCTCTATTTCCTAGGATCAGATGACACCCTTTTCAATGAAAATGTATTACAACAAGTGGCTGATTCCATCAACCGGCACCCGGCTGATCTTATTTATGGTAATGTGCTCATGTCAAAATCCGGCCAACGCTATGATGGAGCTTTCAACTTTGCAAAACTGCTTACCAAAAACATTTCCCACCAGGCAATTTTCTATAAACGTACCATTTTTCAGCAGTTGGGCGGGTATAACCTGGAATACAAACTGCATGCAGACTGGGACTTCAACCTGAAATGCTTTACCACTCCAATAATCCGAACACATTTTATCGATGTACTTATTGCACGGTTTACCGAAGGCAATACCAGTTCAAAACCAGATCAGAATTTTATAAAATATGGATTAATTCCAGAAATCATACGTTACAATTCCCAAAACCGGCATTTCCTAGAGTCAGTTGCCAATTTTGATTTTCTATGGCGACAAATCAGAAATGCATCTATAAAAAACGCGCAGGAAATAAATCCCGCTGGTCTCAACGTTCCCTACCTGGACCCAATGATCAGGTTCCAAAATAAACTACCGCCAGCTCTTCTTGCCTCGGGAATTATTTCAAAAAGCATGATGACGCTCTGTTACCTATATTGTAAATTGAAAAAAGCAATATGAAACAATTGAGTATCATATATGTCAACTACCATAGTGAAGCTTACATAAAATCCAGCATTTTATCCTATATCCATACCACTCAACTTGATCTGGAAATCATTATTGTAGATAACTCCGCCTCAGAAGAAAAATTCATTCAGCTTCTGCAGGAGTTTCCTGCAATCCGATATATTAATGCAGGATACAATGCCGGTTTCGCCAGAGCAAACAATATTGGCATTTCCAATGCTTCTGCAACAAATTTGCTGTTATTGAACCCGGATACTTTATTGCCCAACAAGGTGCTGGATGAAATTTTCCACGACTTTAGCAACTCCACCTATGTTGCCGCAGGTGCCCAGCTCCTGAACGAAGACAAAACACCTCAAATCAGTGGAAATTATTTTGTTAGGGGAGGCCTCAACCACTTTCTGCCTTTACCAATTCTGGGTCAACTGCTCAAAAAAACGGCACTTCTTTTCAATGCCAAAAAAACCAATTTACCCGATTCCAATTCATTGGTAGATGTTGACTGGATCAATGGTGCGTTTATCCTGGTCAAAAAAGAGGTGATCGCTAAAGCAGGCCTGCTGGATGAAGATTTCTTTTTATACGCCGAAGAAATCGAATGGTGTTCAAGAATCCGGCAACATGGCAAGCTCGCCATTTTTGGCCAACATAAAGTTATTCATCTCGAAAGTGCATCAGCAAACGAAGCTTTCCAATCTTCCGGTAAAGGTTATTACAATCTCTACGACAAAAAAGGACTCCAGATTATGGTCTCCAATTTCCTGCGGATCAGAAAACAATATGGAATAACCTGGTTTCTGATTCACCTTGCAGTTTACTCATTGGAGTTGCCTTTATTATACATATCCAATGCAGTTCGCTTAATTCTGGGACGTAACCCTTATCCAAAAGGACTTGTCGCCGGTTATCGTAAAAACCTGGCCAGCCTTTACAAACTCAGTCCGAAAATGATCCGGAATCAACCCTGGTTTTACAAAGTGCTATGACACTGCGGGTGTTTCCTTCTTCTTCCGGTTTTCAACAACTGCGCCTGCTACCAGCAAGAGGAATAAGAGAATCGTACTCACAGTTGTAATTGTTTTACTCAACGCTACCGCCTTGGGTTCAAATTTGAATTCGATGGTATGCTGACCAGCCGGGATTGCCATCCCCCTCAACAGATAATTCGTTTTCACATGCGGAACCAGTTGGCCATCCAGGTAAGCGTTCCAACCTTTGTCATAATAGATCTCACTGAATACGGCGAACTGCGGACTCGCGGCTGAGCTCTTGTAGACTACCACATCGTTCTTGTTTTCAACCCAGGTGATCGTTGCTGTTGAATCGTATACAGGAGCCGCGCCTGCTGCTTCTTTAAATTTCTCCTGCACCACCGCAACCTCTCTTAAATTGGTACTGTCAAGCGCCTGGATCTCCGCATTTCCATCTGCCACAAACTGCAACTGCTTCACCAGCCAAACCGGTCCGTATGCATTCGGGTTCATTTGCACCACCGGCTGTCCATCCGCCGGATTTTGCATAATGAAATACCGGGTATTGAGCATATTGTACACTTCCATATTACCCTTGCTCAGCTGATGCTCGATCAGATCCTGGTACAGTCCCAGTTTAGCCGGACTATAACCTCCAATAGAATTATGGAAATAGGAAGCGCGTGCAGATTCAAATGGACTACCACCTGTTGCCCGGTCAAATACCCGATAAGGCTGTTTGGTGTCCTGCAGGATCTGCAGATCCGCAGCATTCGGACTCAATCCTGCTTCAAACTCTTCCTTGTCTACAAAATTATCAGCATTCAAATACCTGCGACCAACAGTAATCAGGTCCAGGGAAGATAAAGCCACAAGTGCAAGCAACACAAAAGATAACTTGATACTGCCTTTCGCATAATAATACAACAAGCCAACCGCTAATAATATCAAGGCAAGCGCGCGTAGCAAATCCTTGCCATAAATTGTTTGCCTGTCATCCTGCAAGGCTGATACCACCGATTGCGCAAAGGATTGAGCCTGTTGCTGTATTTCCGGACTCTGTTGGCCTTGCGCCATCATGCCGGTCAGCTGCTGTTTCAACTGGCTATCATTAGGGGAGGTGAAATCAGCCATCACATAAAAACCTATGAAAAGCACCAGTACGCCACCCAATATATAGCCTGCCAGTTTCAACTTCTTCCAGTCAAGTGTTCCTGCTTCTTTGGCTTCAATAAATTGCTGTAAACCAAGTCCCGCCAGCAATGGGAAAGTCAACTGCGGTATGATCAGTGCCATGGAGGGAGCCCTGAACTTGTTATACAAGGGCAAATAATCAAACAGAAAATAATTCAGGCTGGAAAAATTCTTTCCCCAGGCTAAGAAGATCCCAATTATCGTTGCGGCTATGATCCATCCTTTATGCCAGGATTTTACATTGATCAAACCCAATATAAACAACGCGCAGATGATCGCACCCAAATATACTGGTCCCGATGTGCCAGGCTGATCTCCCCAATAAGCAGGTAGCTGTTGAGCAAATCCATCCGCCTGATCCTCCGACATACCGGTTTTCTCCTGTATCACTTGCGATACTTTGGTGTCTTCCCCAAATTCACTGCGCGGTTTCCCTGCTACCACAGTGGAGGAACTGCCTCCGTATACTCTCGGCACCATAAAGGTCATGGTTTCACTGATCCCATAACTCCAGCCAAATGCATAATCCTTATCAAGCCCTCCTTTTGTAAGGTTGGTTGAATCTTTTCCAATGGTGATCTCGGACCTTCCGCCACGCATGGTTTCCTTCGCATAATCCTGCAGGGGATACCAGCTGATCGCATACGATGCAATCCCCAGCAATCCTGCCCCCAGTGCTACCAGTCCGCTTATGATTACTGGCTTAACATTCTTCGTGCGTATGGAATGCACGAGATACGCTACACTCATACAAGCCATGATGATCGCTGTATAATACACCACCTGGACGTGCTGTGTACTGGTTTGCAAGCCGAAAAACAAAGCCAGCAATCCCGCACCCAGCAAATACCTGCCCTGGAAAATCAGCACCAGGGAGGCGATCACTGCAGGCATATAGGCAATCGCCCACATTTTAGTATTATGTCCCACCGCAATGATCACCGGATCATAGGTCGCCCACGCAAATGCGATGGCTGCCATTGCTGCGATCAGTGGCTTTAGCCTGAAAACAATCCCCATGAAATAAAAACTGATACAGGCGAGGAAGAAAAAACTTACCGGCACCGGCATCCAGAGTGTTAGCAAGTTCTGTAAATAAATGGTTTGGATTACTGTGCCTTCAAATGCAATTGCAAAGGCCGGCATTCCACCAAACATACTATTAGTCCACAAGGGAAAATATCCATATTTCTCTTTGAATTCAAACGACTGTTGTGCCATACCCCTCCATCCCAGGGTATCATGCTGCTCTACTACCTTTCCCATCAGGGCAGGCTGACAATAGATGATAGCAATTACAAGAAAGGCAAGGACAGCATACAGATGTGGGGCGGCTTTTTTAAACCAGGCTGAATTCATACGAGCTTTTCAGTTTTAAGCCGGCAAAATAAGACATATTTTCAGAACCATAACCGCGCTTCCACAGCTTTGAGATAGTTCCTGACCAACCGGCTCACGGGTGTTTTCTTTATCCGGAAGGGTATTTTTAAAATAGCCGCGATACTCGAAAAGAAAAACCTGAAATCAAAGCCGGATTTCCGAAGGTAAAATCCAGACCATAAAAAAGCTGTTGTGATAAAATAACCTACCGGCAGGTATTTCCAGGCCACTTTGGATTTGTTCACCCACATCATGGATAACTGTACCGGCCTGGGTTTCCGGCCAAGTGGTGATTCCTTGTGAAACAACTCTGCGCGCCCATCATAACCGATGCAATAACCTGCATCCAGGATCCGGTAACTCAAATCATATTCTTCCATCCCGTAAAAAAAATCAGTGGGATAATCACCCGCCGCACGCCAGGCTTCCTTTTTTATGACATGTGCGCAGCCTACATAGTAGGCTGTTAAAAACCGATCCCTGTCTTTATACTTTTCAAAATTCTTATGTGGAAAGGCAGTTACCTGTATTTCGCGGTTATCATAATACCGCACTTTACAACCCATGGCTCCCAATGCACGATCTGCCGCAAAGGGTTGGTTCACTGCTTCCCAAAGTTTAACCAGGAACTGCGGATCTTCAACCACCACATCATCGTCCAGGAACAACATCCATTCTGCTTTGCTATGCGGCACTGCAAAATTTCGTCCTCCCGCCACACCCAAATTCCCCGGTGCATCTATAAACTGAACCGGCAGTTCCGGATGTACCTGCAAATACCTGTGCACTAAACCGTAATCTTCTGTGGATGCATTGTTCAGCAAAACAACATCTGATAAATATCGTTCCCGTTGATCCAGCCGCAGCAGGCTGTCCAACAGCTCCAGGGTATCACCCGGACGGTTATACGTTATAATTATTATGCTGAATCCCAACATGAAACACAAATTAAACTGATTTTTGCCGTATGGCTTTTTCTCAATTGAACAAATTAGCGGCGATTGGCAACCTGGCTTTCCTGATCTCCTTCCTGATGCGCTATTTCCCCCTCTTACAGGGAAGTGTAACCGAATCAATGATCCTGATAACCGGATTGGTTGTTTCTGTCGCACTCAATCTCGCCTGGATGGCCAGTTTTGTTTATCTGGGACTGGTAAAGAAATCCCGTCCCGAAATAAACATAATCAGCATACTGAATGTAATCGTTATTTTAGTTCAATTGTATTTACTCCTTGTATGATCCACCACATCGTTAAAGATAAATCTTCCCGATTGTTCATCATCCTGGCAGGCTTCTTCATTGCCAATGCCGTGATTGCTGAAATTATCGGGGTGAAAATCTTTTCACTAGAATCCACCCTGGGTATTGAAAAAGCCAATTTCACACTGCTGGGGGAATCCGGCCTTGCGTTTGATCTTTCAGTGGGAGTGCTGCCCTGGCCGGTGGTGTTTATCATGACCGATATTATTAATGAATATTATGGAGTCAGGGGAGTTCGGTTTCTCTCTGTGCTTACAGCCGGACTCATCAGCTTTGCCTTTTTTGTTTTTTATTTCTCCATTTCCATGGCGCCCGCTGATTGGTGGCAGGTGTCTCAAACCGATAAAGGCGTACCCGATATGCAGGCTGCCTATACCCAGATCCTGGGCCAGGGCATGAATATTATCATCGCGTCTTTAACAGCTTTCCTGGTGGGACAATTAACCGACGCTACTGTTTTTCGCCAGATCAAACGATTCACGGGAGAAAAAAGAATCTGGATGCGCGCTACGGTCTCCACTCTCTTTTCTCAACTCATTGATACTGTTGTTGTATCTTATATCTACCTGTATTTTTCGTTGGGTTTCAGTTTTCCCAGAGTCACCGCTATCGCGATGGTTGGCTACACCTACAAGTTCACCATCGCTATTCTTTGCACGCCGCTGATTTACCTTATTCATTACCTGATTGAACGGTATCTCGGTAGGGAAAGAGCTGCCAGCATGAAGCAGGCCGCCCTGGGTTTGTAAAATCTACGTTAAAGCGTCATTTGCTCTTAAACGCTGGCCATCAATGATGGTCTATTGAAGTACATTGGTTAACCTAAAGCTTCAATTATGCGCCAGCTTTACCTATTTTCCGGTTTCCTGTTTGCCTTCCTCGTGACTGCAACCGGAAGTTTTGCCCAATCCTGGCCGGTCAGCTTTGACCTTTCAGGGGGCGATCGCCTTAAAGTGTATGAACCTCAGCCCACCAGGCACAACTCCGGTGAACTGGTCTTTCAATCTGCGGTAGCCTACTATCGCAATGAATCCGGCGAACCGGTTTTTGGGACCTTATGGGCAACTGCCTACACCCAGGAACAAGGTTCTTATGAGCGTTTTATGCGGATGACGGTCTCGGCTTTGAAATTTCCAGCCGAAATAGACGAAGCTACAACAGGCCGTCTCTCCAGGGATCTCGAGCAGGCTATTCCTGAACAGCGCGTCCTGTTTTCCAAAGACCAGCTGAAAAAGGGATTGGAATTGCAACAGCAAAAAGAAAAACTGGCCGGCGATTTCAATAACAAACCTCCCAAACTCATCTATCGGGATAAACCCAGTTTGCTGGTAATCGTAGATGGCAATCCCATCTGGCAAAAGAATGAGAACTGGGGCGTTGAAGCAGTGGTGAACTCACCCAATACCATTGTGAAAAGCAATGGGAAAATCCATATCTACGGAGGCAATTACTGGTATTCAGCCAACCGGCTGGATCAGTCCTTTACCTATACTGCCAATCCACCTTCTAACCTGGATCGCATTGCTGCGGATGTTAAAGCAAACGCTGAAAAGAGCCAGGAGACTGCTGAAAAACCAGAATTTGATTCAGAGTTTGATGAAGATGAATACAAAGGTCCGGTTGCAGAAGTGCTCGTAAGTACCGAACCTGCTGAACTGATTCAAAGCAGGGGAGAAGCTGACTTTAGTCCTATCTCCAATACCAATCTATTATACGTAGAGAATTCACCGAATGAATTGTTCATGGATGTGAATTCACAACAATATTATGTTCTCCTTTCTGGAAGATGGTATCGTTCTGCATCTTTAAAAGGAAACTGGCAATATATTCCTGCCGAACAGTTGCCACAGGATTTTGCCAATATTCCCGTAGGTTCTCCTAAAGACAATGTATTAGCCAGTGTGCCGAATACCCCTGCATCCCGCAATGCGCTGATGGATGCCGAGCTTCCTCAAACGGCCAAGGTTGACCGAAGAACTGCTACCGCTTCGGTTGACTATGATGGTGATCCGGAATTTCAATCCATTGAAGGTACCCGCATGGATTATGCAGTCAATACAAACGCAACTGTAATTCGCTATAAACGCAGGTATTACCTGGTAGACAATGGAGTATGGTTCCAGTCAGGAGCTCCTAATGGTCCCTGGGTAGTGAGTACTGTTCGTCCGGATGAAGTGGATCTGATCCCTGCCCGTTACCCGGTTTATCCTGTCAAATATGTGTATATCTATGATGTGCATCCGGATTACATCTATATGGGATATACCCCGGGTTACCTGAATACTTTTGTTTATGGTCCTACCGTAGTATATGGTACCGGATTTTATTATCGTCCCTGGTTCCGCCGCTATTATTATCCAAGACCTTTTACCTGGGGTTTCAATATGCACTATACCCCCTGGTATGGCTGGTCAATCGGTTTTGGCTATCGTACCGGCTGGTTTAATGTGGGATATGGTTACCATCGCCCCTGGAATCACTGGCATGGTGGCTGGTGGGGTCCTTCAGTATATCGCCCCGCTTATTGCGCACCCCGCTATCGTCACTATGGCTATTATGGATACCGAAACAACACCCTGATTGTAAACAATTATTATTACGGAAACAATTATCGTAACTACCGGTACAACAATGTCTATCATTCGAGGCCTGCTATAACTACCAGGGATAACCGCAGATATTACGGTGGTAATTATTCCGGTAATTACAATAACAGGAACAACAATGATCGCTACAATGGTAACTCCAATCCAGGTGTAAGGCCCAACCGGAATTATTATGGTAGCAACAGAGATCGCGAATACAATAACCGGAACAATACTCCTAACAGAACTACAGAACCTGGCCGGGTGAATCCCAACCGCAATAATAGTTATGGCAATACCAACCGGCCCGACAGAACTTATCGTCCGGGTAACCAGGGGAACCAGGGTAATACAGGAAACCGGCCACAGAATCAACCGGGACAACGAGCTCCAATCACCCGGCCTAGTGGTCCGGAGAGAATGGAACGTTCAGGTCGCCCGCAGATCAGCCGAAATGAACCTCAACAACGCAGGCCGGAAATTAGAAGAGAAGCACCATCTCGTCCATCTGGTGGTAACCAGGGCCGGCCGAATGGTGGTGGTGGACAAAGGAATCCAGGAGGAAACTCCCGACCAGAACGCAGAGGAAACTAAACATCCTTCCCCATGATATAATCATCCATGACGAACCCATTACCAATATCAAGGACAACTTCCTCTTCAATTTCGAAGCCCATGGAAGTATAAAACCGAACAGCTTTGTTTTGTTTGTTCACATTCAGAACCAGGTGCGCGCCCTGATGGGTGCGCACTTCTTCTTCTACCATATCCAGTAAAGCGCGACCAATTCCTTTCCCATGCATGGAGGGCAGTACATAGAGCTTGTGTAATTTCCAGGTTGCGTCCTTCAATTTACTATAGGCTGCAAAGCCAACTTCCTGGCCTTCAATTTCAGCAATGATAAACTGGTGTTCCTGGGTTCCCATCTGCTGCTCCAGCGAATCCGGACTATACATCAGCTTAAGCATATACTGAATCTGCTCTTGTGGAATAATGGAACTGTATACTTCCGGCCAGATGGTATGTGCCAGGTAACCGATGGTTGGAATATCATCCTCGTCCGCACTTCTAATAACTAATGCTTCACTCATTTTTTAACGCAATTTCCTGATGCAATTTAATGGCTTGCCAGGAAAGTTTTACTGCCACCAAAAAGGAAAGTACCGCTGTTCCAAAAAGCAGGCCGGAGGAGACCCTGGCGGTGATCGTATTGTCCTGCTGAACCAACAGAAACAGATCGTACAGGCCATGAAATAGAACAGCTAAGAGAAGTCCCCTGATCTTGAGGCCCCATTCCCTTTCCTTTCCCACGAATCGCGCCAGCCCAAAATAATACCCCATCAATACACCAAAGGTGGCATGGGCCGGAACCGCCAATACCATTCGCATCAAACCGGTTTGCCAGCCAAACTGTAATACATAACCGATATTTTCAAGCGTGGCAAATCCCATAGAAACCATCACGCCATACACGATGCCATCAAAGGGTTCATTGAAAAAAGCGCGCTTGTAGGCATACACACGAACCATCAGCCACTTCATCAGTTCTTCTGTAAAAGCCACCACTACAAAAGCGAGTAAACTGTAATAAAGCCATCCCTCTTTGGGCAGAAGCTGATCCAGCAGGTGAACCCCGGCAGTTTCAGCCAGCAAAGTGGGCAATATTGCCAGCATCCCTAATAAAAATGAAATAATCAACGCTTTCAGTGGTTCCTTTTCCAGTTTATCTGCTGAATAAATAAACCACATGATCGCGATACCGGGAGCCAATGCAAGGGCCAACAATTCCATAGAAGAGGTTTGCTCTGCTGAAATTAGTGAATTAATATTGAGATAGAATTTACAACATGCGAGGGCTACTGCTTTTTTTATTCGGATTTATGTTCTTAACTGCTGATGCCCAGCAATTCGGTGGCCATCCCCTTAACCAGCGCTGGTTACAGATTAAGTCGCCCCGTACCCAGGTCATCTTCCCAACCGGATGGGATTCCACCGCCTTGCGCGTGGCCTCTATCATGGATAAGATTGACAGTGCTGCTGCTTTTCCATTAACCAGGAGAGTCCCCGTTCTACTTCAACACCATACCACCCAATCAAACGGGTATGTGGCTTTGGCACCTCTGCGCAGTGAATGGTATATGACTGCCCCCATCAATGGGTTTGAGTTGGGCAGTCTGAACTGGCCGGAACAACTGGCTCTGCACGAGCAGCGACATTTTCAACAATACCTTCGGTTTAACCGGGGTGGTGCAAAAGTTTTCAGATTCCTGTTAGGGCAACAGGGACAGGCACTCGCGAATGCTATTACCATCCCCGACTGGTTTTTTGAAGGGGATGCCGTGTTTCAGGAAACCCTGTTAAGTGAGCAGGGCAGGGGGCGTATGCCTTCTTTCTTCAATGCCTGGAATGCACTTCAGGAAGCAGGCAAACAGTATTCGTATCAGAAACTGCGCAATGGATCCCTGCGCGATTTTACCCCCAATCATTACCAGTTGGGTTACCTGTTGCTTCAATATGGCCAACAACAATACGGACTTTTTTTCTGGGATAAAGTAAGCAATGATGCTGCCGCCATGAAAGGTGTATTTTATCCTTTTCAAAAAGCGGTTAATCAATATAGCGGTATAACATTCAAAGAGTTTCGGAAGAAAGCCTTGGAACTGAATCAGGACACCGGAAAGTTTCAGCCGGTTGTCAATGAAGAAAATCCGGTGTACACAGAAAATGGCGACTTGCTGTATCTACGCTCTAGTTATGCTGAATTACCTGCATTTTATTTGAGGTTAAAAACAGGTGAGGAGAAAAAGATCCGCGTGCGCGATCAAAGCCTGGATTCCTATTTTTCCTATGCCAATGGTAAGATCCTCTATGCGGCATACCAGCCTGATACCCGCTGGGGATGGAGAGATTATTCAGATTTGAAATTGCTGGATATTCAATCCGGCAAACAGGATCGTATTACCACCCACGCCACTTATTTCACGCCAGCGCTTTCCTCAAGCGGAGATTCCATTATTGCCGTTCTGCAGGATGCGACCGGTAAATCCTCCCTTCATTTATTGACTGCCGATGGGAAACTGCTGAAAGAATTTCCGAATGATTCAGGTTATATCTATTCCTTTCCCCGATTTGCTAAAAACACAGTACTAACGGCCAGCAGGAACCGAAAAGGAGAAATGACCATTCATTCTATTGACCTGGTAACCAGTGAACACAAAGCTCTCTTTAACTGGTCCAACCATATTATCGGTTATCCTATGCCGGTAGGCGACTCGGTTTTCTTCACCATGTCGGTCAATAACCGCGATCAGACAGTACTCTACCATGATGACAAACTGGCTTTGCTGGAAACCGTCAACCGGCTTACGGGCAACTACCAGCCAACTGTACTTAATCAGGCCTTCACCAGCATGCAGTTTACAGCGCATGGCTATAAGCTAAATACAAATCCTGTTACAGTAAAGGAATGGATTCCTGCAGAACAAGTCCTGGCCCTGCCCATGATTCAGCAGGAAGGTTCTCAATATAATGAGGCACCTATATCCTTTCTAAGTTATCAAACAGATACATCCCTGAAAATCAAACCTTATAAAAATATCAGTGGTTTTTTAAATTTTCATAGCTGGACACCCTGGTACGAGGAACCTGAATTCAGTCTGACTGCCCACTCCCAAAACTTGTTGAATAATTTCCAGACCAATCTATCTGCCACCTACAACCGAAATGAAGGCTTTACCAGGTTGGGCGTCCAGTCGGTCTTTGGTGGTTTCTTTCCTTATATCCGGGCAGGTTTCGATTACACCTTCAACCGGCAGGCCCTTTTTCGCAATCGAACCATCCGCTGGAATGAACTGGAACTAACTGCCGGTTTACAATTGCCCCTGAACCTGAGCAGCGGCAGGCAGTTCAGTTCCCTTATTGTTTCATCCGATTTTGTTTTCAATCAACCCTGGTTCCGGTTACCGGAAAAAGATTCCCTGGGCAATCGTTCCTATTCCTACCTGAATAACCAGTTGGTTTTTGCTATTCAATCACAGCAAGCCCGACAGCAGATCTTTCCCAAGTGGGCCGGTACCATTCGCATACAATTCAGAAATGCCATTAATCGGTACTCCTCACGGCAATGGTTAGCTGCCGGTAATCAGTATTTCCCGGGATTCGCACGCAATCACAGCCTGGTGCTGGGTTGGGCAATTGGTGGTCGCGATAGTCTGCCAGGTATTCGATTCAGCAATAATTTCCCTTTTGCACGGGGATATGAAACCCTCAACCTGTTCCGCATGCAGCGCAGTGGAATCAGTTACCATTTCCCGATTGCTTATCCGGATGCCGGACTCGCACAAATTGTCTACCTGCTTCGCGTGCGGGCAGCTGCTTACTTCGACTGGGCCAGGGCAAAAGATCCGCAACTGTTCAGGCAATCCGGTTGGATTAATTTTAGATCAACCGGACTCGAATGTTATTTTGATACCCGGTGGTGGAACCAGTTACCTGTTAGCTTTGGTATTCGCTATGCCTACCTGTTAGATCCCGATCGCATGGGTGGTATGGGCTCCAATCGCTGGCAGTTTATTCTGCCTATTAACCTGATCCCATCCGGGGCAGGCAAATCAGTACAGGAGAAAAAGAAGCAATTTTCAGTATTTTAGTCTTTCTTTTGCCCAATCCCCCAAAGCTTCCAGTATGAAACGATTGCTTTTTCTTTTGCCCCTTGCACTGCTTTTTATTGGCTGGATGGCCACCCAACAGTCCAATCCAACCAGCTGGATCCGGATCAACCAACTCGGTTATCTTCCCCAGGGTACCAAGGCTGCTGTATGGGCATCCAAAGAAAATCAATCGATCTCCACTTTTCAACTGGTGGATGTGGCTACCGGAAAAAAAGTCTTTACCGGTAAAGCCGGCACTGCATTCGGTGCCTATGGTCCCTTTCAACAATCCTATCGCCTGAACTTTTCTGCTTTTAAAAAACCAGGCCGTTATTACCTGGAAGCAGGGCAGGCCCGCTCACCGGAATTTGTAATTTCCGATACGGCGTATAAAGGAAGCGCTGATTTTTGCCTGCGTTACATGCGCCAGCAACGTACCGGTTTCAATCCCTTCCTGAAAGACAGTTGCCATACCAGGGATGGTTATACGCTGTATGGTCCCATGCCCGACAGCACCCATATTGATGTTGTTGGTGGTTGGCATGATGCCACGGATTACCTGCAATATGCCACCACCTCCGCCAATGCTACCTATCATCTCCTGATGGCTTATCGCGATTTTCCAACTGCCTTCACTGATTCCAAACAGGCAAACGGACTCGATGGCAAAAATGGAATTGCGGATGTGATGGATGAAGCCAAATGGGGATTAGACTGGTTGCTTAAAATGCACCCGCGGCCAGACTGGATGTTCAACCAGATCGCCGATGACCGTGATCATATCTCATTAAGAATGCCAGCTCTTGACAGCCAGTATGGCCGAGGTTATGAACGCCCGGTATATTTTATCAATGGTGAACCACAACAAAGAGGAAAATTCCTGAATAATACAAAAGGCACTTCTTCCACCGCCGCCAAACTTTCTTCTGCTTTTTCATTGGGAGCAACCCTGTTTCAGCATAACAACCTATCCTACAGTAAGCTGCTGACTGAAAAAGCTACTACCGCCTACCAATACGCGCTGATCAAACCTGGGGTTACACAAACTGCTTCTGTAAAAGCTCCTTATATCTATGCAGAAGATAATTGGGTTGATGATATGGAACTGGCAGCCGCCCAACTCAATAAACTTTCTGATGCGTTATCCTATGCGCAACAGGAACCCATCACTCCCTGGCTGGGAAAAGATACCGCGCATCATTACCAGTGGTATCCTTTTATCAACCTGGGACATTTTGAACTGGCCAAAAGAGCAACCGGGACAGAGCGCGCAACTGTATTATCTTATTACCAACAGGGACTCGAATCGGTTTGGCAGAAAGCAAAACAAAACGCTTTCCACCGGGGCGTACCTTTTATCTGGTGCAGTAATAACCTGACTACTTCACTCGCCATCCAGGGTATCTGGTACAAACAACTGACCGGTGATGCCAAATACGATGCACTCACGCAAGCCAATATCGACTGGCTCTTTGGCATGAATCCCTGGGGCACCAGCATGGTGTATGGATTGCCTTCCTGGGGTGATACACCCGTGGATCCGCATTCCGCTTTTACACATCTGAAAAATTATCCCATAGATGGCGGACTGGTAGACGGACCTGTTTATGGTTCCATCTATGGTAACCTTATCGGTATCAAATTATTTAACGAGGATGAATATGCGCCTTTCCAAAGTTCCCTGGTAGTGTATCATGATGATTATGGTGATTACTCCACCAATGAACCTACCATGGATGGAACAGCATCTCTTATCTATTTGTTAGCTGCGCTTGAATCGCAGTTGAAGTTCGCAAAGCCCTGAACTTAAAAATGAACCACATGTTCCGTGTGTTGCGGCTTCTTGTGAATCCAGTGATTGATCTGCCGATTGAGCAATGCAGATCCACTGCCCACCAGGGCACCTGCCAGCACATCTGTAGGATAATGCACACCTAAATACATCCTCGAATAACCTACCGCGGATGCCCAACCGAAGGCTGGAACCGCCACATACCATTTGGGATACTCCAGGTAGAGTGCTGTAGCAGTTGCAAATGCCTGGGAGGTATGTCCGGATGGAAAAGAGGGACTGCCACCTGCCCCCGCTTTTGGAATATCTGCAGGATACTCATTAAAGGGTCGGTTTCGATTCACAGAAAATTTCAAAGCAGCTGTAATCCCGGTTGAAATCACAATTGTTTTGCCCACATTCCAGACAGCTAATTTCATGTCTTTGTTTCCGGAAAGTTGTCCGCCTATCAACAATCCCGCCGGTACTCCCAAACTGATCCAGTTGGTGCTGTTGGAAATAAATTGCTGGAATTCCAGCGGTTCATGCCTTCGATGCTCCGCCAGCTCCACTAATGTTGAGCGATCAAATGCAGGAGCCTGGGCAAAAAGACAAACAGGTAGCCAGCAACCCAGTTGCAACACTACCTGTTTCCAAATACGATTATTCATACACTAAGTTAAATTCGCCAGACTGGTTTCCAATACTTCAATCTTGGCAACCGCGTCGGCTCTTTTCTTCTTCTCCATTTCAACTACTTCAGGTTTCGCATTCTGCACAAAGCGTTCATTGGTCAGTTTCTTATCGCAACTGGCTACAAATCCTTTCAGGTAATCCAGTTCTTTCTGCAAATCTTCTTTCTGCAAGCCTGTATCCACTGGCTTTTCTGATTCAATATAAAACTGATCCTTCCCAATTACCGCAGCAATGGTTTGTGGTACCGCTTCCGAAACATAACCAATGGATGCAGCATTTACCTGCTTCAATAAGATCGACTGTATCGTATTAAACAATTCCGTCTGGGTCGTATTCACAAACAAGCGAATGCTTTCCTTTGGCTTGAGCTGTGCCTTATTCCGCTGATCCCGAATGCCACTGATTACCTGCTTTAGCAATTCGCCTTCCGCCAGGAAACTTACCTCCGATTTAGTTGCTGCTGCTGTTGGCAATGCGTCTAACGGAAGAAACTGTCGCACACAAAGTTCATCTCCCTCTTTCCGATCCGCCAGCAAATGATAAATTTCTTCCGTAATGAATGGCATATAGGGATGCAACAACTGCACCAGCTCTTCATAAAATGCAATGGCCTGTTGCAGGTGCCATGCATTCACCGGCTCATCCACTCCTGGTTTGATCCATTCCAGGTACCAGCTGCAATAATCATCCCATACCAGGGAGTAAATGGTTTTCAATGCTTCACTCAGGCGGAACTGCTGCATCAACTGATCCACCTCTGCACGCACCTGGTTTAACCGGCTGCGGAACCAGGCATTGGGCCAGTTCATACTCGCAAACTGCTCAGTTTGTTTATCCGGATGGAAGCTCTCCCGATCTTTCCACATCGTGATCAGTTTGAGCGCATTCCACATTTTGTTGTTGAAATTCCTTCCCTGCTCCAGCGCCGCTTCATCAAAGAGCAAATCATTTCCGGCAGGAGAGGAGATCATAATTCCAAATCGAACGGCATCTGCTCCATACTTATCAATCAGCTCCAGCAGATCTGGTGAGTTACCCAGACTCTTACTCATCTTACGTCCCTGCTTGTCACGAACCATGCCGGTGAAATACACATCGCGGAAAGGAATCTGTTTCTCGTATTCCATACCTGCCATCACCATGCGCGCTACCCAGAAGAAAATAATATCCTGGCCGGTTACTAACACAGATGTCGGATAGTAATATCGGATTTCTTTATTACCGGGTTCCGTAATTCCATTGAAAACTTCAATTGGCCACAACCAGGATGAGAACCAGGTATCCAGTACGTCTTCGTCCTGTTTCAAATCTTCCGCACTGAAACTTACAGCACCATTGGATTGTACAAATGCCTGGTAGGCTTCCTCTCTTGTTGCTGCCACCTGGAAACTTCCATCGGGCGCATAGAAAGCCGGGATTTGTTGTCCCCACCACAACTGGCGACTGATACACCAATCCTTCACATTTTCCAGCCAGTATTTATAGGTAGCTAAAAACTTATCGCCCGGATGTATTCTGATATCACCACTTACTACTGCATTCAAAGCAGGTTCAGCGAGTTCTTTCATGCGTACAAACCATTGGGTAGAGATCCGCGGTTCCACTACCACACCTGTACGCTGACTGTAACCCAGCCTGGTACTGTATTCTTCTTCCTTCACCAACTGCCCGTTTTCACGCAATGCTTCCACTACCAGTTTACGCGCCTTGAAGCGATCCACACCTATATGAATCTGTGCAGCTTCACTTAAAGTGCCATCTGCATTCAGGGTGTCAACCACTTCCAACTGGTGTTTCAATCCCAGGTTGTAATCATTGATGTCATGTGCCGGCGTCACTTTCAGTGCACCGGTTCCAAAGGCTGTATCTACGTATTCATCAAAGATGATGGGTATTCTCCGGTTGATGAGGGGCACATAAGCAAAAGCTCCTTTCAAGTGCGCATAACGTTCATCGTTAGGGTTCACACAAATCGCCGTATCTCCCATAATGGTTTCGGGTCTTTGTGTTGCGATAACAATTCCTTTGCCGGCAAAAGTTTCCAAAGGCTGACCATCTGCAGCTTCCAGCCGGTAACAAACATGATACAATTTGCCCTGGATATCCTTGTATTCTACTTCCTCGTCACTTAACGCTGTTTTGGCAGATGGATCCCAGTTGATCATACGCGCACCACGATAGATAAGTCCCTTTTTATAGAGATCAACAAATACTTCAATTACAGCTTTATAATAATGATCATCCATGGTGAAGCTCACCCGGTTCCAATCCACACTGCATCCCAGTCGCTCGATCTGGTTATAGATGATACCACCATATTTTTCTTTCCATTCAAAAGCATAACGAAGGAATTCCTCCCGGCTCAGATCTGCCTTTTTGATGCCTTTTTCTTTTTCGAGCATCTGTACCACTTTGGCTTCAGTGGCGATGGAAGCATGATCGCTACCAGGCACCCAGCAGGCATTGAAACCACTCATCCGGGCTTTGCGAACCAGGATATCCTGCACCGTTTCATTCAGCGTATGACCCATGTGTAATACTCCCGTTACATTGGGAGGGGGGATGACCACCGTAAAGGCCGGACGCTCATCCGGTTTGCTGGTGAAATACGCCTTATCCTTCCAAATTTGGGTCCACTTGGCCTCCGCTTCCGCGGTCATAAAATTCTTAGTCAATTCCATATGCTTGCCTTGCTTTCGTGCAGGGTCGCAAAAATAAGAAAAGCTACCCGTGCTACCTAAGCCCTCCTTTACGCTACTAAAATTTTTAGTATTTAATTTGTTTATGTTTGGTGTCCATACTAAATTTGAGTGTTCATTTGACGTCTCACGTCTCACGTTTGACGTCTCACATCTCACATCTCACATGTTCGCCATCGTCGACATAGAAACCACCGGCGGCTTTGCCTCCAGCAATGCCATCACCGAAATTGCCATCATCCTGCACAATGGCAGGGAAGAGGAGGGAAGGTATAGTACCCTGATTAATCCCGGCCGGCCAATTCCCCGTGCCATCACAGCACTTACCGGCATATCAGATGAAATGGTGATCAATGCACCTTCTTTTGACAGCATTGCGCCACATATTCACAACCTGCTGCAGAACCGGATTTTCGTGGCGCATCATGTGAACTTTGATTATTCCTTTGTGCAAAGCCACCTAGCTGAAGCCGGCTTCCCGTTGCGATCAAAAAAACTCTGCACTGTTAGACTGGCCAGACAGGTGTTTCCTGGTCTCGCCAGTTATAGTTTAGGCAATCTCTGCAGGTCCTTGTCTATCCCGATTGAAAACCGGCATAGGGCAGAAGGAGATGCTGCTGCCACCAGTATTCTCTTTGCACGCATGGTAGAAGCCGATGAAGGAAAGATCCTAACGGCTATGACTAAGGGAAAAAATGCGGAACAGTTTTTACCTCCCAATTTACCGGTGGAAGAACTGGACCAATTGCCGCAGGGACCTGGTGTCTATTATTTTGAATCAGCCAAAAAGCAGGTGCTCTATGTAGGCAAGGCCGTGAACCTGAACAAAAGAGTACGCACGCATTTTTCGAACAACGATAAAGGCAAACGAAAGCAGGATATGATGCGCCAGGTGCATCATATCCGGTTCACGACCTGTGCCAGTGAACTCATGGCACTGATCCTGGAAAGCCAGGAAATCCGGCAGCTCTGGCCTCCTTTCAACCGGAGCCAGAAAAAATATCACCATCGGTATGGACTCTATTGTTATGAAAACAGGCATGGCCTCATGCAACTGGTGATTGAAAAAAAGCGAACCAATTTACCGGCCCTGCACACCTTCAACTGGTTGCAGGAAGGGCACCAATTTATTCGCCGCGTAAAAGAAAAAGTGGAACAGGAAGGCAACCTGGAATTACAGGAGCCCGTTCTATACAATCAATACCTGACGCGTGCCATAGAAGAATACCAGCAACAATTCCCCACCGTTGCCCTGGTTGAAAAAGATCATTATTTCACCAAACGCTACGCGGTATACCTGCTGGAAAAAGGAAAATTTTGGGGAATGGGTTACCTGGAAGATCCCTATGCACTTGGAAACCGGTTGGATTCCTTTAAGGAAAAGATCTCCCCCTCTCCTGATAATGACTTTATCAGGGGGCTACTCTATCAGTCGCTCTCTTCCGGATCGCGAATCAGTATCCCGTTGGAAGAGTGATTATTAGCTGCTCCAAACCACAAAAGTAACCACTGCTATGGCTGCGTAAAGAGCAAGAACGATTACCACCAGTTTAGCAGTGCTTGCCTGTGACAAATCGAACAATCGTTTCATAATTAACCGTTTAGTCCTTCAAAAAATGTTAGATGTGGATTCAGGTTTCAACGGGCCGGGGTAAGCATCGCTTAATTAATTGCGACCTTTAAATATAATAAATTAAACAGATTTAACCAATTTTTGTGTTACCCCATCCAGGCGGAAAATTTTTAGCTTATTTTCATTTAAACAACAGACTTTATGAAACGAGAGCTCAGCTCCTGGTACAGTCCGGCGCTTCAAAAAGAAATGCCCATCGCCAGTTATGGCCATTACGGTTTTGCCTTGTTGCTGATTCCCACTGCGGCAGCCGATTACCTCGAGTACGAACGTTTCCAACTGATTGATGCTATCGCCCCTTTTATTGAATCAGGTAAAGTGAAAGTTTTTTCCATCGATAGTATCAACCGCGAAAGCTGGATGAATAACGAGATGGATCCCCGCCATAAATCCATCCGCCACCAGCAATGGAATGATTATGTCTACAATGAAGTGGTTCCTTTTATTAAGATGAACACTTCTTTTGATACCCCCATTATCGCTTGTGGCGCTTCCTTTGGCGCCCTGCACAGCGCCAACCTCTTTTTCAAGCGGCCCGATCTTATCAATGGCATTATTGCTATGAGCGGGGTGTACGACCTGACGGAATACACCAAGGGCTATTTTGATGAAGATGTTTATTATAACAGTCCGGCTCATTATATGCCCAACCTCACCGATCATGCCATCCTGGAACAGATCCGCGCCAGTCATCATATCCACCTGCTCTCCGGCAGTGGAGCACATGAAGCGCCTGATGCAGCTCGTAGCATGGCTTCCATCCTTTATAATAAGGGTATCTGGTATGAACTGGATATCTGGGGATCAGACATGACCCACGACTGGCCTACCTGGCGCAAGATGTTACCCCATTACCTGGGTACGCGGTTTTAATTCAGGAAGAGAGTCCCCGGTTCAGCAGTTGAATAAATTCAGCCCGGGGAATCATTCGTGCACCTAACGACTCCAGGTGTTCCGTATACACCTGGCAATCGATCAGCTCTATGCCTTCCGTTGCCAATTGCTGCACCAGTTTGATAAAGGCAAATTTGCTGGCATTAGGTTTCAATGAAAACATGCTTTCGCCAAAGAAAAAAGGCCCCAACCGCAGGCCATACAGGCCACCTACGAGCTCTCCCTGCTCCCAGGCTTCCGCACTTATTACAAAACCCAGTTCGTGCAGTCGCGTATACGCTTCAATTAATTCAGGCTGGATCCAGGTTCCCGGTTGGTCCCTGCGTGGCACTTTCCCGCAGGATTCAATTACCCGGCGAAAAGCAGTATTGTACCGATAGTCATATTTGGGCTGGTTCAGGTAGGGCCGCATGCTTTTCTGAATCCTTAATTCAGCAGGAAATAATACAAATCGGGGATCCGGACTCCACCACAGGATTGGGCCTTCATCATACCATGGAAAGATGCCGGAACGATAGGCGAGCAGCAATCGTTCTACTGATAAATCACCCCCAACCGCCAACAGGCCATCTTCATTTGCCAACTCCACAGGGGGAAATAGCAGTGCTTCTTCCAGCAGGAAAACAGGCATATCAGGCTGTGATTTCTACAGTAGCACCAATGCCTCTTTCAGTAATGGCATCACACATGGTTTTCAATTCTTCGTATTCACCATTTTTCACTGCGTATTTGCCTTTGGTATGAATAAAAAGGGCACACTGTTCGGCCTGCTCAGGTGTATGTCCGCATACCGAAATAAGGGTTTCAATCACCCAGTCGAAGGTGTTTACTTCATCGTTCCATACAATCAGCTGGTAGGGCGTTCCGGTATCTGTTAGTACATCCACCTCCACCTTGAATTCATGCTCCTGACCTTCTTTGTAATTGAACATAGATCGATTCTTTACTGTAAAAATAAAAAAGCCCCGCAAAAATGCGAGGCTTCTTTTGTGGGAGCACACGGATTCGAACCGCGGACCCTCTGCTTGTAAGGCAGATGCTCTGAACCAGCTGAGCTATGCTCCCGAAAGGGATGTGGAAGCACACGGATTCGAACCGCGGACCCTCTGCTTGTAAGGCAGATGCTCTGAACCAGCTGAGCTATGCTTCCTTCTGAAAAGATCAACCCGTCGTTTAACGGGATTGCAAAGATAAGGGCTGAATGATTTCCGCAAAATTTTTTTCGCAGTTTTTATAAAATCAAAGCGACCATTCCACCAATTGATTCACCCATTCCTCCCGATACGGTGTTGCTACTCGGATATAATTATCTGTATATCCTTCCATCATCCCGTTTTTTGCATGCCCCTCAAACAATACTTTTCTTTTTTGTCCACTATGTTGTTGTTGAAAATACTGCTGCTTCATGTAACTCAGGTTGCGCAGGGTTTTATTCCGCTCATTGCGCACCTGCACAGGCACCACCGGTTTTATCTCCAATGCATGCGTATTCGGCCTTTCAGAATAGGTAAACACATGCAGGTAACTCACTTCCAGTTCATGCAAAAAATCAAATGTTTCCTGGAACTCCTTTTCTGTTTCTCCAGGAAATCCGACAATTACATCCACTCCAATAGAAGCATGCGGCATTAATGTCTTGATCCGCTGCACCCGGTCTGCATACAATTCTCTTTTATAACGCCTACGCATAAGCGCCAGTAGTGTATTGCTTCCGCTTTGCAATGGTATATGAAAATGCGGCATAAACTTTTTACTGCCTGCCACAAATTCAATGATCTCATTGGTCAGCAGATTCGGTTCTATGGAAGAGATTCTGTACCGTTCAATTCTTTCTACTTCATCCAGCACACGAACCAGTTCATAAAAACTTTCTTCGTGCTTTTTATTTCCATCCGGCCCCTTTCCAAAATCACCCAGGTTCACACCTGTTAACACGATTTCTTTCACTCCTTCCGATGCAATCTTCTTTGCATTTTCCAATACATTCTGAATCGAATCACTCCGGCTCTTTCCTCTTGCCATAGGTATGGTGCAGAAGGAACAACTGTAATCACATCCATCCTGCACTTTCAAAAAGGTCCTCGTGCGATCATTGACCGACCAGGAGGCATTGAATCCACTTACTTCCTCTATATCACAACTGCAGATTTTAGCCTGGTCCGATTTGGTCAGCGCCTCCAGGTGTTGCGCAATATTGAATTTCTCAGCAGCTCCCAACACCAAATCCACCCCCGGAATCTGAGCAATCTCTTTGGGCTTTAACTGCGCATAACAGCCCGTGATCACTACCATGCTTTCAGGTGCCCGGCGTTGGATCCGGCGCACCAATTGCCGGCATTCCTTATCCGCATTATCCGTTACCGAACAGGTATTGATTACATACACGTCGGCTGCTTCATCAAAGTTTTTTTTGACAAAGCCTTCCTTCTCCATCAACCGGCTGATCGCTGAGGTCTCTGAAAAATTAAGTTTACACCCGAGTGTATGAAATGCCACTGATCTTTTTTCGGCCATAGGGCCGCAAAGATACGTAGATTTGGCCCCATGCGGAAAGCCCCGATCCTTTATTTCCTTCTTGCGCTGCTGCTCTTGGCCGGCTGGTTTTTAACCCGGACTAACAATTCACAACCCACTGAAAATAACCGATTTGCGAATAAAATCACCAAACTCGTTTATACCAAACATGGCCGTTGCCGGATGGATTGCCGCCAGATCACAGAGGCTGAAGTGAAGGAAATCATCCTCCAGGGCAGGATCAACCAGCAGAAATCCGACCCGGCTGATAAACCCTGTCCCACCTATGCCATTGAAGGCTATTCCAGCCAGGATAACCAACATATCCGCGTAGTAGTGGCCGATTGTCAGTCTGCGCTCAAGCTGGTTACCTGCATCGACCTGGATAAAGATCACCGCTGTTCCTGTTATTAATGCCTGAACCCCATGCTTAAAAAGATCCTGCAAACCATTTATAGTGTCTACGGTTTTTTGCTTTTTGTTATCCTCCTGCTCTTGTTGCTGCCCCTGTTTTTTATTGCTTCCCTTTTGGGAGAGATCAAGGGCGGGAATATGATTTATAAAGTCTGCAGCTGGTGGGCCGATGCCTGGCTTTTCCTCATCGGTATTCATACCAAAATCATTCATGAACAACAACAATCAGAAATACGCCCCTGCATTTTTGTGGCCAATCATATTTCCTATATGGATATCCCGATGATTGTAAAAATCCTCCGGGAACCCATCCGGGTATTGGGCAAACAGGAGATGGCAGGCATTCCAATTTTCGGTTTCGTGTATCGAAATGCGGTAGTCATGGTTAACCGAAAAAATCCGGAACAAAGACAAAAATCTGTGAACCGCTTAAAAGCAGTACTTCGACAAGGCATCTCCATTTTTATTTTTCCCGAAGGCACGTTTAATGAATCAGATGCGCCACTCAAATCCTTTTACGATGGCGCATTCCGGATTGCCCTGGAAACCAATACACCTATCCAGCCCATTATCTTTCCCGATACCGTGAAAAGACTGCATCATAAGTCGGTGTTTTCCCTGAGTCCGGGTAAATGCCGCGCTGTATATTTGCCCATGGTTGATGTAAGTGCCTACTCACAACAAGACCAGGAAGCGTTGAAGCAGGCTGTGTACAACCAGATGGAAGCAGGTTTGCTTCGCTATACCAATAATGCTAGCTAGTGGATTCTCTTTTCACAGACATAGATCCTTCCTCCACACCCACGCACTTCGTAGAGGTGCTGATTCCGCTTGCCCTTCCCAAAAACTTTACCTGGAAAGTGCCCCCGGAACTGGTTGCCGCTGTACAACCCGGTGTGCGGGTTGAAGTGGTATTTGGAAAGAATAAAAAATACGCCGGCATTGTAAAAAGGGTTCACCAGGAAGCGCCTGCCTCCTTTGACCCCAAACCCATCCTGAATGTACTGGATGATGCCCCTATTGTTTTTCTCCAGGAACTGGCTTTCTGGGAATGGATTGCCGATTACTATATGTGTTCAGAAGGAGAAGTGATGCAGGCTGCCCTTCCTACGCATTTTAAACTCAGCAGTGAAACCATCCTGCTCTTTAATGAAACCATAGGAGAAGATTTCTCCCACCTGGATCTAGACGATGAAGAATTCCTCGTAGCCGAAGCCCTGCTGCTGCGCAAGGAATTAAAACTGCTGGAAGTTCAGCAAATTCTGGATGCCACTCATGTGTATCCCGTCATCAAACGCCTGCTCGAAAAACAGGTCTGTTTTGTTTGGGAAGAACTCAAACATACCTACAAGGAAAAGAAAGAAACTTATGTTCACCTGCAGCCTCAATTCCAGCAGGAAGAACAACTGGCTGAACTGATGAATTCCTGGAGCCGCGCTCCCAAACAACTGGAACTCCTGCTCGCTTATCTCCACCTGCTCAAAACTGAAGGAGAGGTGAAGCAATCGGAACTCCTGAAAAAATCCGGAGCCAGCAGTGCACAGCTAAAGGGACTCATTGAAAAAAACGTGCTCTGGACAGAAAGCCGGTCCGTAGACAGACTCGCAACTCTTCCTAAGAACATCCAGATTCCTTTTACCCTTAGCGAACAACAGGAAACCGCCCTGCATTCCATACGCGAACAGTTCAATCATAAACAGGTCTGCCTGTTAAGAGGCATAACTTCCAGCGGTAAAACCCTGCTCTACACCAAACTGATGGAAGAGATGCTGCTTCAGGGCAAACAGGTACTGTACATGCTGCCGGAGATCGCACTAACGGCCCAGGTCATACGCAGACTCCAAAGTTATTTCGGCGGTTATATTGTGATCTATCACAGTAAGTTCAATTCCAGTGAACGACTTGAACTCTGGAACAAAGTGAAATCAGGAGAAGCCAGGATTATCCTGGGGGCACGCTCCGCCATCTTCCTGCCTTTCCGGGAACTGGGACTCGTTATCTGTGATGAAGAACATGATCCTTCTTACAAACAACAGGATCCTGCCCCTCGCTACAATGCAAGAGACGCGGCTATTTATCTTGCCTCCCTTTTTAATGCCCGGGTGGTATTGGGTTCTGCCACACCTTCTCTTGAATCGTATTACAATGCCATGCATGGGAAATACGGACTCGTAGAACTTTCCCAGCGCTACGGTGATATCCAGCTACCAGAAATCCAACTGGTGGATACCAAACTGGTCTATACGCCTGATCGCTCCAAACCGATTATCACACCCCAATTGCAGGAAGCCATCGAACTGGCCATCCAGCAAAACAAACAGGTCATTCTCTTCCAAAACAGAAGAGGGTATTCTCCCTACCAGGTTTGCCAAACCTGTGGCTGGATTCCCCATTGTAAAAACTGCGATGTATCCCTAACCTTTCATAAAATTCAGAACAAACTGGTCTGCCACTATTGCGGTACTTCCTATCCAATGGTTTCAGTTTGCGAAGCCTGTGGCAACCACCAGTTCACCCAACAGAATTTTGGTACCGAACGCATTGAAGAAACCCTGCAGGAAATCTTTCCCAAAGCGAGAATTGCCCGTATGGATGTGGACGCCGTCAAGGGCAAACATGCACATGATGCGCTCATCCAGCTTTTTGAGCAACACCGGCTTGATATCCTGGTAGGTACCCAAATGGTGGTAAAAGGTCTCGACTTCGACAAAGTAGCCCTTGTTGGTATCCTGGATGCAGACGCCATCCTGGGTTTTGCTGATTTCCGCGTGAATGAAAGAGGTTTCCAGTTAATGGAACAGGTGAGTGGGAGAGCTGGCAGAAAGGGCGCGCAGGGTTTGGTGCTGATCCAGGTACGTAACCTGCAGCATCCTGTTTTATTGCTGGTTCAGCAACACGATTACAAAGCCTTTGCAGAATTTGAACTGAACAACCGCCATCAGTTTGGATACCCGCCTTTCAGTCGCATGATCCAGCTCAGCTTCCGGCACAAAGATCAAAATACAGTCAGACAGGCTGCCCACCAAATGGCCAACTGGCTCAACCCTCATTTTGGACAGTACCTCGTTGGCCCTGCTGCCCCGGTTGTAAACCGTGTACGCAATCAATATCGCATGGAACTGGTGATCAAATTACCCAAGGAAGCGGGATTGCTGCAACACTGCAAGGAACAGATTGAACTCTTAACTGCACACCTGCACCAGCAGCCTCCGTTTAAATCGGTTACCGTTATTCCGGATGTAGATCCTTTGTAAAGTTCAGGATGCTTTCATATTCGTGAATGAATATTCCCTTACCACCAGACTTGGCCGACTCTAACATAGCCAACGCCACTACCGATGCATTGATGGGCTTGTATTTCTTCCAGCTTCCTACCATAAAAAGAGAATATACCGGCGCCAACACCTGCGCTATTTTTTCCCCAAGTCTGTTCTCCTTTCGTTGGCCCAATAGCAAAGAGGGCCGGAAGATATGTACCTGGGGAATCATCAGCCTGGAAACAGCTTCCTCTACCACTCCCTTTAACTTGAGGTAAAAATTATTGTTGTTATTGGCATCGGCCCCTATAGAAGAAACCAGGATGAATCCATACACGCCCGATTCCGCAGCCACAGTAGCCGCCGTCACAGGGATATCATAATCTACTTTACGATATGCCTCCCGATCTCCTTTCACTTTTTTCAGGGTAGTTCCCACCGCACAAAAGAGGGTCTCGGCTCCCTGGATGGCAGGCCGGTACTCCGACACCACACTGAAATCGATCACATGCTCCACCAGTTTGGGATGCTGCTGGTTCAGCGATCGGCGCACCAGCACATGCACTTCCGAATAATAAATATCCTCCAGGAGGAGTTGCAAAAGATGTTGACCAATTAATCCGGTTGCTCCTAACAAACAGGCTTTTCTGCTCATACCTTTGGTGTATTATTGTTATATGAAAGTCCTGGAAAATAGTTCGCTGAAACCATACAATACCTTCGGAATCGATGCCAGCGCCCGGTGGCTCGCGGCCTTTGAAGATACCGAAAGCCTGGAAGAAATCCTCTATGAGGTTCAACAAACTCCGCTCTCGCAACAGGCCGTATTGGTATTGGGAGGTGGCAGTAATATCCTCTTCACCCACAACTGGCCGGGCTGGGTACTGCGCAATGAGATCCGCGGCATTGAGGAAGTACACGAAGATGCAGAATATGTCTATATCAAAGCAGGAGCAGGGGAGAACTGGCACGAGTTTACGCAGTATTGCATTAACAAAGGCTGGGCGGGACTGGAAAACCTCTCCCTCATTCCAGGTAAAGTGGGGGCTTCTCCCATGCAGAATATTGGTGCTTATGGCGTAGAGTTAAGAGATGTGTTTTGGGACCTCGAAGCCTATCACAAACAGGATAAAGCAGTACATACCTTCACCGCATTGGATTGTGAATTTGGGTATCGCGACAGTGTATTTAAAAACCGCTACCGCGATCAGTTTATCATACTTTCTGTTACCTTTCGCTTACGCAAACACCCCATCTTTCACCTGGAATATGGTGCCATCAAACAGGAACTGGAAAAAATGGGCGTTCACGAAATTACCATTCAGCGCGTAGCCCAGGCCGTTATGAATATCCGGCGTTCCAAATTACCTGATCCGGCACAGATTGGTAATGCAGGTTCCTTCTTTAAAAATCCTGTGATCAGCCAGGAAAAATTTGAAGTGTTGAGAGGCCATTACCCTCAAATCGTTTCCTATCCCGCTAAAGAGGGTTTTGTAAAACTGGCGGCCGGCTGGCTGATTGAACAATGCGGCTGGAAAGGCTATCGCAAAGGCGATGCCGGTTGTCATGATAAGCAGGCACTGGTGCTGGTAAACCATGGCGCTGCCAAAGGAGATGAGATCTTTAACCTCAGCCAGGAAATCCTGGAAAGTGTGGAGTTCAAATTCGGTGTTATCCTGGAGAGAGAAGTAAATATTATTTAAAGCAGATGCAGCAGTCAAACAGGTTCTTTGGTCAAGCAAAGAAAAACGATGAGAACCTGCCTTATCCTTTTCGCTTTTTTACTTGGAAGCCTTGCCCTGCAAGCCCAGGATCGCATTTTCAAAAAAGATGGTCAGATTATTGCCGCTAAAGTAACGGAAGTAGGTGTAGACGAAGTCAAATACCTGTTGCAGGAAGACCCAACCGGACCGGTTTATGCCATCGAAAAAATCCAGCTGATAAAGATTGTATTCGCCAATGGCAGAGTAGAAACCTATCACCAGCAATTGAAAGATCCATCCCTCTACGCTGATCAGAAAAAATCCGCCCTCAAACTGAATTTTCTCTCCCCGCTTTTTGGTCACACTTTACTGACCTATGAAAAAAGCCAGGCACCTGGACGCTCCATTGAAATGAGTTTGTCTTTAATTGGTCTTGGTAAAAATATTTCCTTCGATGATTATTACTATGATCCTGTTACCGGTCTAAGTATGGAATACCGTCGCGGTGCAGTTGGTGCTGCAGTCGGATTTGGTTACAAATTCATCAAAACTCCGGATTTCCTCAACCGTAACATTCGCTACGCGCATATTCTTCAGGGTTCCTATTTCAAACCGGTTGCCTATCTCGGAACATACAGTGAAAACATTATTGTCCAGAAAAACAACAGTGTTGAAAAAGATCGCCGCACACTTGTTTATGGCACCTTGATGATGGAATTTGGCAAACAGTGGGTAGTTGCTGACCGGGTTGTGCTGGATATGTTTTTTGGTGTTGGTTATGGGTTTGACAATGTCAATGACAACGGCAGCTACAACTCCTACGCAGATGAATATGCTGCGTACCATTATACCAATATCAAGCTTGGAAAAGCCCCGGCATTGGCACTCAACACCGGGTTCCGGATTGGTATCTTATTAGGTCAGGAAAAATCTTCACTGTCCAGTTCATCATCGCGGTAAGAACTACTTCCCAGGTTCACCATGGAACCAATCAGATCCTTGAATTCAATTTTGTTTTCAATGATCTTTTTGCTGATGAGGGAGTAAGCAGATAATCCGTGTAAGACAAATTCCATCAGCAAGGCGCTTTCTTTTTCATTGGCCTTGGGATAGAATTTTTTCACCAGTGCATGCAGCCCGTCTACTGCGTATAACCGTAACAGTTTGTCTGCATCTTTCTGTTGGAAAAACAGATCCAGCTGGTTGCCATTATCAAACCAGCGAGTGATAGCTTTATACGGATTTTCTTCCTCTTTCATGGATTCCTTGCCAGTATTCCTTCTCTTCTTCATTGTTTCCGGGTTAGGGAAATACTGAACAAATAGGGTACGGATGGATTTATCCAATAAGTTCATTGCCACCTGGAAAGGACCTTCCTGCTCTCCTTCATACACCAGTTCGATTTTTCCGGTGAGCGAGGGAATGATTCCCAGCAGATCACTCATCCAGACCTGTGTCTTTTTCTCCTGGTTTACCAGGGCTCTTAACTCAGCAGCACTGATCGCATTTTCAAAGGCGCTTATGGTGAGGCGGGCTGACACCCCGCTTTTCTTATCTACATACTCATTATTCCTTGCTTCAAATGCCACCTGCTCAATGATCCGCTTTACCATATCACTGATCTCCACTTTCTTCAGTTGCTCTTCTTTCACGTCCGCTTCCTGCTCTGTAATGGCCATAGAAGTTTCGATGGATTTCGGATAGTGGGTCAGGATCTGGCTTTCAATCCGGTCTTTCAAGGGGGTTACAATAGATCCCCTGTTCGTATAGTCCTCGGGGTTAGCTGTGAATACAAACACGATATCCAGTGGCATGCGCAGTTTAAATCCACGTATCTGGATATCTCCTTCTTCCAAAATATTGAAAAGTGCCACCTGGATTCTCGCCTGTAAATCCGGGATTTCATTGATCACAAATATGCCCCGGTTGCTCCTGGGAATGATACCATAATGGATCACTTGTTCATCTGCGAAATTGAGTCGCAGGTTAGCAGCTTTAATCGGATCAATATCTCCAATCAGATCAGCCACACTCACATCCGGCGTAGCCAGTTTCTCACCATACCGCTCGGAGCGATGCACCCAGTGAATCGGGGTTTCCTCTCCATGCTGCGCGATCAGATCTTTTGCATGTTTGGAGATGGGCGCGTAGGGATCATCATTGATTTCAGATCCCGCAATGGTGGGGATGTATTCATCCAGCAGGTTCACCATCTGCCGCGCCATCCGGGTCTTGGCCTGTCCGCGTAAGCCGAGGAACAATATATTATGCCTGCTCAACAAGGCTCTCTCTGTGTCCGGTATCACCGTATCCTCATACCCGATAATGCCTTCAAATGGCTGTGTGCCCGCCTGGATATGTTTGATCAGGTTCTCCCTGATCTCCTCCTTCACCGACCTCGCCTTATACCCCGACTTCCTCAATTCTCCTAATGTTGCTATGCTTGTAATATTTTTCATCTTTCCTTAATTCAATGTTCTTAATTGCTTTTGTTTTACTTCTAAATTCTCACTTCATACTTCTCACTTCAGAATGCTTCTCTTCCCACTCTCAAAATCCTTAAATAAAAACGCTCCCAAATGATCCAGCGAAGCAAAAAACGCTTTCCCCTGGTTGGTTTCTGTAAACTCATTTACAAAGCGCTGCAGATAAGGATCCGATGCAATCATAAAAGTGGTGATCGGAATTTTCAACTTCTTACACTGCGCAGCCAGGTTCAGACAGCGAGTTGTAATCTTTCTATCCAACCCAAAGCTGTTCTTATAATAACGCCTACCCACCTTCAAACAGGTAGGCTTGCCATCTGTGATCATAAAGATCTGCTTATTCGGATTTCTCCTACGCCTCAATATATCCATCGCCAGTTCCAATCCGGCTACTGTATTGGTATGATAGGGGCCTACCTGCAAATAGGGCAGGTCTTTGATCTCAACCGGCCAGGCATCATTTCCAAACACCACAATATCCAGGGTGTCTTTGGGATATCTCGTAGTGATGAGCTCACTGAGTGCCATCGCCACTTTTTTAGCAGGCGTAATGCGATCCTCACCATACAATATCATCGAGTGGGAGATATCAATCATCAGCACCGTAGAGGTCTGTGTTTTGAAATCCGTTTCCCGGATCTGCAGATCATCTTCCCTCATTTGGAAAGATTCCACCCCGTGATTGATCTGGGCATTGCGGATGCTTTCCGTAAAATCGATTTGCTCCAGCATATCGCCAAACTGGAAGGGGCGGGTATCCGGACTCACCTCATCTCCTGCACCGGTTTTGAAACTGTTGTGATTGCCCTGGCGGGTTTTCTTCAGCTTACCAAAGATTTCTTCCAGTGATTTCTTTCGAATCCCCTGTTCTGTTTTAGGCGTGATTTTGATATTGCCATTTGCGGGGTCTTCATCGATATATCCTTTCGCTTTCAGGTCCTCAATAAAATCACCCATCCCATATTCTTCACTTGTAAGTTCGTATTGCCGGTCGAGTTGATTGAGCCATTGCAAGGCTTCTCCTACATCACCACTGGTATAGGTCAGCAGCTCCAGAAATAATTTTAAGAGTGTGTCGAAGGTAGTTTTGCCTTGTTCGTCAGGTCGGAACCCACTAAACTTGAATCCTTTCATAGTTATCTGATCTCCTCCAGTATAAATTACAACTTATAACCTAAAAAGTTAGCAATGCCGCCTAAAAAAGAAGACCGCCCAATTCCAGGCGGCCTTCGTATGCAAAGATAGTTGTATGTATTACTTTGAACTGTCCTGCGGCTGCCCAATAGTACCACCAGATTCAATGGATGGCTGAACAGTAGATCCCTGTTTGTAATTGTTCTCCAGCATCTGCAGCATTTGAACCAGTTGCTGTGCACCGGCAATCTCATTACGCATGCCTTCCTGCTTGCGATCCGGCAATTGCGCATAGTATTTCAACTGCTGATCGAAATCCCTGTGCAGCGCCTTGGATACTTTATCAGCAAGTGCTGTATGTCCGGCTTTGTAAGCAGCTTCCAGGAATCGGAAGGTGAAATAGTTGTGCTGATTGCTTCTGCTTGGCATAGCATAGGGCATATTTTCCTGCAGGATTCCCTTATCCGCCATATCCAGCAACTGCTTGGCTTCGTCTTTGCGGTTCGCATCTGCCAATGCACCTGCTCCGTCTGCATATGCAGCACGGATGGTATTCAAATGGCGACGGTTTTCTTCATCAAAATACACCCCGGCAATATCAGCGCTTCCAAATCCAAACTTGTTCTTCAACTTGTCTACCATCCAGTCGGTATTGAAACCGGTATTGTTGGAGATTGGCACCAGGCGATAGGTCAATCCATCCTTGCGCATGAAATTACCGAAGCCCAGTTCAGAAGCGGTATACGGTGCTGTAAAGCAGATCGGGCGCTTCCATTTGTTGGCTGCAATAATATTCAGGATCGCGAGGTCATTTTTCAGCAGGGTATTCTTGTTCTCGGGAATAATCACCGGTACTGCTGTTACCACGCTGTCGCCAGGATTCACGGTTCCATTGGAACGCACCACCTGCTCATCCACCGGCAATACATATTTCTTGGCAGGCAGGTAGTTGATGTTTTCTCCGCCGGTAAGGGCTACTTTGAATGCAGGATCCTCACTTCCTACCACGTTCTTCATTACATCATACAGGTCGTAGAAGCGCTCCTGGTTTACATCGGGACGTGGATTATAGATCACATAATCACGATTGCGGCCTCTGATCTGATCTTCTGACCAGATTACATCAATCGGATCACTTTCATTCACTTTATAGCGAAGCTGGTTGATATACCAGTCGATGCCCAACAGGCTGTTGTTGATTACCCTGATATCCGGACGAATGCCTTCGACTTCCTGGGCATACCAGAGAGGATAGGTATCGTTATCGCCATAAGTGAAGAGTATCGCGTTAGGCGGACAGCTTTCCAGGTAATCCTTCGCCAGGTCGCGGGCCAATACTTTTTTGCTACGATCATGGTCATCCCACTCCTGGAAGCCCATCAGTACTGGTACTGCCAGCAAACATACCAGGGCAGCACTCATATTTGCAATGCGCTCACCTGATTTTTTCATCAGCCACTCACGCACCTGCAATACGCCTAAACCAATCCAGATCGCAAAGGCATAGAAGGATCCCACATAAGCATAATCCCGCTCCCTTGGCTGGTTGCCCGCCTGGTTCAGGTAGAGCACAATGGCGATGCCGGTAAAGAAGAACAGCAATCCCACCACAATGAAATCTCTGCGGTTGGCGAAATACTGGTAGATCAATCCCATGATGCCGAGGATCAGGGGAAGGAAGTAAAGTTTGTTATTGGCTTTGTTGTTTTTCAAGGCTTCGGGCATGGCATCCTGGTTGCCAAGGCGCCAGTTATCAATAAAGGACACACCCGAAATCCAGTTACCATCACGCACATTGGTTGGAGTGAAGCCCTGTACATCATTTTGTTTACCGGCAAAATTCCACATGAAATACCGCCAGTACATCCAGTTCATCTGGTAACCCATAAAGAAGCTGACGTTGTCGGCCATATTGGGTTTTTCACCATCTGCCAGTCCCAGCCAGTCGCGGTAGAAATCCGCATGTCCCTGGTCGTTACTTGCATCCCACACACGCGGGAACAACATCTTGTCTTCATTGGCATATACCGGTTTGATATCATATCCAATGAATTCGTATTTGTCTTTCCCTTTGGAATATTTTTTCTTGGTCTCCGCGTAATCCTTTGGAGAAGCGGTGAACATTTGTCCATATAAAAGAGGAAAATCACCATATTGATCACGACCCAGGTAACCTACCAGTGAATGCGGGTTGTCCACATTGTACATATCCACTGCAGGGTTGGCATTGGAGCGAATCATGGTAGTTACATAACTGCTGTAACCCAGCAACATGAAGATCGCACACCAGATACCAAGGCGCAGGAAGTTCCAATGGTTCTTCTTTGCGGTGTACAGACCATAATAGAATAATACACTCAACAGTATAAAGAAGGCTATAAAACCAGAGAAGAAGGGCATTCCCAGTCCGTTTACAAACTGGATATCAAACCAGCCGGCAGCTTTCACCGACCACTGAATTACTACCACCTGTACAAAACCGGTGATCAGACAGCCTACTATAAAGGCCCAGAATGTTCCCCAGGCAGTTGGCTGATAGCGCTTGAAATAATACACCATCACAATCGCAGGAATGGTGAGGAGGTTTAGCAGGTGTACGCCAATAGAGAGACCCATCATGAAAAAGATGAATACAATCCATTTATCTGAACCTGGTTGATCGGCACTGTGTTCCCATTTCAGGATGGCCCAGAATACCAGGGCAGTGAACAGGGAGGAGAGGGCATATACTTCCCCTTCCACGGCGCTGTACCAGAAAGAATCAGAAAAAGTGTAAGCCAGGGCACCTACAGCACCGGCACTGATGATGGCAAAGATCTGCTGACCGGTAGGTTCAGCGTTGTTGGTTACCACCAGTTTGCGCGCAAAATGGGTAATGGTCCAGAAAAGAAAGAGAATGGTAAATCCACTGGCCAGGGCACTCATGATGTTTACCGCAATGGCAGGATTACTGCCGCCAAAGATCACAACGAAAATGCGACCCAACAATACAAAGAGGGGAGCTCCGGGCGGGTGCGGGATCTGTAACTTATAAACGCTCGAAATAAATTCACCGGTATCCCATAAACTGGCGGTGGCTTCCATTGTCAGCAGGTACACGGTGCAGGCAATTGCGCAGATGACCCAGCCGGCAAGGTTGTTCACTTTCTTAAAATTCATACAGCATTGGTTTATACAAGGCGTGGCAAATTAAAGTAAATGCTTTTAAAAGCCGCCACGGCCCAAAAATTTGTGAAAATAGTTGTTATTGGAAGAAAATCCTGACTGTCTGGTAAAAAAGGCGGTTTTGCAGGTAGGTATTCTGGCTTTGCTCACCATAGCCCTGCAAACCAAAGAGCCCGGCTGCATTGCCTTTATTGATAGATATCTCCAGGTAACCCGCCGCATTAAAATGCGCCAGCTTTTCTCCCTCTGGCACATCTGCATAGTTATTGGAGAGGCGTTCGATGGTTTCATTGCGTTTGAAGAGAATCGTGAATCCCCTTCCTTTTCTCTGGGCTTCAAACTGCTCCCTGGTGATATTGACCACCACATTTTCGAACTGATCAATATAGATAATTTGTCCCTCAATAGTGTTTTCCTGTAGCAGGGGCTTGAGTGGATTCTTCTCCAGGTAAGGAAAATCAGGTTCTCCGATATCCGTAATTCGTTCGCCCCGGTTCAGTGCCGCGATGGCTTTACCAAACACTTCGATGCAATGCAGGGTATGCCCCTGTATCTGTGGATCCATCGGCAGACCGATCACCAGTTCCGGTTTTTCTTCCAGGATCATGGGCAGCAGGCCATTGTCGGCACAGAGATAATACTGGTTCTTATGATACGCCAGCAAAAGGTGACTGTTCCTGCGCTCAAAAAGATTGACCAGTATTAAGTGGTACGACAATTCAGGAAAATGACGGATGGCATTTCTGCAGATATAAGCTGCCTGCGGATAGTTGAAAGGTCGAATACCATGACTGATATCCACCAGGTTGAAAGAAGGATCGATCCTCAGGAGCAACCCCTTGACTGCGCCTGCCAGGTAATCCTGGGTGCCAAAATCGGATGTAAGTGTGAGTACCGCCATGAACAGTTTGCGAAGGTACTACTTCACCAGTTTGCCTTCTTTGAAAAAAAACTTATGAGTCAGTTTATCTGCCAGTGAAGGGAAGAACCGGTTCATGAATACCGCGCGTTTACCCGTGTACGTTAGAACAAGCGTACGTTTCTTTTTTTCCATGGCATCCAGGATATGCTGGGCACATTCATCGGCGGTCATCAGTTTGCTTTCATCCATAGGAGAGGAGCCCTGTGATTTAGCCTCCGCATTGAGGGCGGCGTTTCGGATATTGCTGGCCGTGAATCCCGGTGCGATCCACATCACGTGTACATTATGATCCAGCATTTCGGTGCGCAATGCTTCGAGCCAGCCCTGCAGGGCAAACTTGGAAGCGGAGTAAGCACTTCTGCCTGGCAGTCCTCGGTACCCGGCGATGCTGGAGATGCCGAGGATCATACCCTGGTTTTGGATGATGCTGGGCAGTGCGTATTTGGTGCAATAGACGGATCCAAAGAAATTGATCTCCATAACCTGGCGGAATACATTCAGGTCGGCATCTTTAAAAAGGGCGCGCATAGAGATACCGGCATTATTGATAAGGATATCAATTTTGCCGAAGGTGTCGAGGGTAGACTGGATGAATTTTTTACAGTCTTCTTCTTTGCTGACATCCGCCACTACAGTGTGGAGCATCACATTGGTGTATTCCATCTGCAGGTTATACAGTTTATCATAACTGCGTCCGCAGGTAGCAACTTTAGCTCCGAGGGGGATGAGTTGATCGATCAGGGCTTTTCCGATTCCTTCACTGCCACCGGTGATGGCAATCACTTTATTGGTAAAAAAATCACGCATGTTGTTCACTATCTTTTGCAAACCTATCTAAAAAAAAGCACCTTTGAATAAGCGGCAATTGGTTTGCAGCCAATTTGTTAGCCAAAGAAAAAAGAACGGAAAAAAAATAAAAAAAATTTGGGGCGAAACGATTAATCCCTATTTTTGCACTCCCAAAACAAACAATACAGTTGTTAAAACGGGTAAGATCCTGTAGCTCAGTTGGTAGAGCAATACACTTTTAATGTATGGGTCCTGGGTTCGAGTCCCAGCGGGATCACTGGAAGCCCCTCAATATTGAGGGGCTTTTTTATTCGGATTATTTCAATTCTTGTTGCTTATTGGAGCACCTAGGTGCGATCAGTTAGATTTTAATAAAATAGTCTGTTGAAAATGACTAAGATCGTTTTCAGAACAAGCGTATAAAAAGTAAGCAGCATACCGGGCAGAATAAAAAGAGGATATAAACCCAGTTTGAGGGCAGCTTACCTTATCCGGGGTAGTACAAAAGTTCCACCACCCTGTTTCAATTCCAGTGAAATTATTTCTCCGTTCGCGTTTCGGATTACCTTAAAATTTGCACCCGGAACTTCTTCCAGCGTAAATGAATTAAGGTCACTGAAAATTGTAGTATATCCACCTGCTGGCTGACCATTTTGCTGAATAATTAATGTGCCGCCAGATAGTTTCAGGGAAATCGTATCCGAATTCAGTTTATAATTACCCACATAAAGAGCAGCACTATCAAGTGGTAGCTTAATTTTTTTTCTAAATTCCGGATTAAAAAATCCAGCCCAGTTGTATACCTGTGCAATGCTGTTCGTTAACTCTGAGATAATAGCATAGTTATCGCCATTGATCATAATAACAAATCCCTTCCCATCTTCCAGTGAACCGTAAGAGGTACAGAGAAATGCTTCATTGCCACCATTGTGGTTAAAATAGGTAATGTTACCTTTCTTTTGGATGAACACACCCAGAGCCGATACCGAATCAATATAGGGAGTCATTCTTTTTCGCATCATTGCCTGCGATAGCACTTTCTTTGACTTACCCTGGTAAGCGAGTTGACATTCGATGATATATCGGGCGAGGTCAGAAGGCGTAGTCCAAAGTCCGGCAGCTGCCTGTTCGGGATAGACATGAAAATTTCCATTTACAGAAGATCCGTTTTGTGCATAATAACCGGTGGCCAATTCAGCATGATCAACCGGTGGTTGTTGGTAAGAACTGTTTTTCATGCCAAGTGGTTTCAGTACGTTCTCCTGCATATACTCGGCATAGGGTTGTCCGGTGATATCCTCTACCAGCAATTGGGAGATGGTTGTGCCTCCGCCAGAGTATTGGAATTTTAAACCCGGTTCAAAAGCCGAGCGGACAGCTCCACTGTTGGCAGGTTTTTTACCATCCAATAGTTCAGGGAGTGTTGGCAATTTATCTGATCTTTTATACCCCCGGAATCCATGAACGGTTAGTCCGGCAGTGTGACTCAGTAAATGAAAGCTGTTGATTTTTTTTCCTTTGGAAACGCTGTCATAGGGAAATCGCCATCTCTTCAAGTACTGGTTGACATCTGCTTCGGGATCGAGTTTTTTTTCCTCCACCAATTTCAATAGGCCCAGGCTATTCAGGCTTTTACTAATAGAAGCTGCCTGGAACCGGGTTTCTGTAGTAGCTTTTTTTCCGGATGCCACATCGGCCCAACCATAGGCTTTAGCCCATTGAATTTCATAGTTCTGGATAATAGCGATGCTCAGTCCTTTAATCCCCAATTCTTTCATGCGTACTTCCAAGTTATTTTTGGGGATGCTGTCGCCATATATAATGGTGGGCGACAAGGAGTTTTCCACTTTTTTTATGAGGGATTCGACATGGGGATCTCTGACTTGTGAATGTAGATGCAGGCTATGAAATACGACGAATCCAATAAGGAGGAGGCTGCGCATGGGATAGGTTTAATTTGACACTGTTAGAAATAAAAGTAGCACCAAATTAATTAATACATAGTTATGTTTACTCGCATTCTTGGATTACCACATGTACTGCCTTTGTTCATCCTCTCCGATTGTTGAAAGGGCAATGCTAGCAAATCAATTCAAGTAAAAAAGCCATAACGCACAAAATCTTACTCATTTCTGACCAGTAACCAGGCGCTTATATTTTCAACTAACTTTTCCATGGAATCCCCATCAATGGCAGCAAGTTATAACCAGTAGCTTATCAAGCCGGAATATCTTGATTGAATATACCCATTGATGAAATGCCTGACCCCCTCGCTTCTAATGAATACAAACTATTGGCCGTATGCTGTTATGTTGCTTCTACCTTGTTTTCACAAGTTTTACCTGCTTTCGCTCTTTTCCTTGTATCAGCTCCACCATGTACATGCCGGGTGAATAATTTTCCCCGAAGCGGAAAGTAGTTGTAGAGGGCATTCGCTCCATTCGTTCAATAACTCGACCGTTCATATCCATCACATTCAGATAGATCTTTTCTTTCGCATTGCTTTCCACCAACACTGTAAAAGCACCTGCAGATGGATTCGGCATCGCTTTCAGATTCAATGCAGAAGAACCTTCTGTCAATTCTGAACTTGTTCTACCTGGGAAACTGGCCATTGTTTTTGAAGCGCTGAGCTTGCATTTCAAATTATTGAATGTATCAAAAGTAGTAGCCAACTGCAACATCGAATTTCTGTTTCCACTTGCAAGTGCCGTATTGGTGCTGGAAATAAGTTGCTGCGAACTCCTTGGATAATCCACATCCGGATGTGCCGCATTAAGTAGAGCTGCAACTGCTGCCCGGAGCAATATTTTCGCAGTTCCTACTGTTCCTGATCCACCCGTACTTTCCAATGCCTGTTGTAAGGTAAGATTATCCAGTCCGTATGCATCTGGAACATTGAAGACAGATTCCACCGTTTGTGTGGATGAATAGCCTGTTGTTTGCCAGGCCCTTTTATTATTCTTCCAATAACCAGTTCCACAACCTTCCGTGCCAATGGTTTCACAATTGAGGTTCACTGTAATAGATCCTGAACAGATTTGATTCTTTTCTACTTCCAATTTGTAAACACCTCCGGTAAGGCCTACGAAAGTTGGGTTGCCCGCGATAAGCGTCCCGGATTCCTGTACCTCGAAATTGCCATTTACCTCTTTCAATAAACGGTATTTGTAAGGGGCTTTAATACCGCTTGCCTGAACTACAAAACTACCATCATTTCCTCCACAAACAGGTGGATTGATATTGGCAGGTGTAAGCGTCAGAGCTGCCTGTGGTAGTGCCACTGTTGTATTTCCGCTACATGTGCCACCTTTTTCTATCTCTACCTTGTAAGTGCCACCCGTCAACCCGATGAAAGTTGGATTTCCTGCTAGCAGTGTGCCCATTTCCTGAACCACAAAGCTGCCATTCGTTTCTTTTAGCAGGAGATATTGGTAAGGAGGTATAATACCACCGGCCTGAACTACAAAACTACCATCATTTCCTCCACAAACAGGTGGATTGATATTGGCAGGTGTAAGCGTCAGAGCTGCCTGTGGTAGTGCCACTGTTGTATTTCCGCTACATGTTCCGCCTTTTTCTATTTCTACCTTGTATGTGCCGCTCGTCAGCCCAATGAAAGTTGGATTTCCAGCTATCAGTGTGCCCATTTCCTGAACCACAAAGTTGCCATTCGTTTCTTTGAGGAGACGATATTGGTAGGGAGCAACAATACCGCCAGGCTGTACTACAAAACTTCCATTATTTCCTCCGCAGGAAGGATACGTTAAATTAGCTGGAGTGAGGGATAATGCTGATTCAGTGATTTCTACAGAAACATTGCCCGTACAGGTTCCATCTTAGTTAAATTCCACTTTGTAGTTGCCGCCTGACAACCCAATAAAGGTAGGCGTACCGGCTAGCAATGTGCCTACTTGCTGTTCTACAAAACTGCCGCTTATTTCTTTCAGCAGCCTGTACTGGTATGGCGCCACTATACCGGTTACCTGCACCTGAAAACTTCCTTCCTTACCCCCGCAAGTTGTATTTGTTATATTGGCTGGTGTGAGTGTTAAGTCGCATTGGGCAATGGCTGGTGTAAAAAATGAAATACTGAGTAAAAAGGAAAAAAGAATGGCTAGCCAATTCCTGTTAAACGATTGGAAAGGGTTAAATTGGTCCATGATGTTAAAGGTTAAGATGGTGAATAAATAGAACCTTAAACCGGTCTTGGACAGGAAATTGGTGGGAACCTTGCTAAGTAAACACAGAGCGGATTGTGTATCGTTTTAGAGAAAGAAAAAGCCGGATTTCATATCGGATGATGTTTGATATTGGCTAGATAAAGGAAAGAACGCTAATAAATTTAAATTAAAAATTTACTAGTATACAAATTTAATTCCGGGGAGCTCTTATTCAGATGCACCAAAGGAAAAAAACAGGATTCTTTTTATACATTTATCGGATGTCCGATCTCATAACCTATTCCTACAACACCCCCTCTTCCTTACTAAAGGACCAGCAGGGTGATCAACTCTTCCTGTCCAACTACAGCGAAGTGCAAAAGAAAACGAACCCCTGCTTTTTCTGGGGCAGACTCAAAGACCCGCATACTACCGCCCGCTGTTTGATCGCGCTTTCCAATGTGGTTCAGTCGAGCTTTAGTTTATCCCCTTTTGAAATGGCCAAACTCAAGGATCCTATTGTTACCGCCGGTAATGAAAAGATTCGTTTCGAAGGTTTTTCCCATTGCGCAGGCGTTTATGCAAGAGTGGATGTGCTGCCAGATGGCCATGATGGTGAATTCATTGATACCGGAACCACCAATGTGGATTTTAATCAGCCCATGATCTCCTCCCTGAGCAGGATAAGCAAAAGCGAACACATGCTCTTGTCGGTGGGCAGCAAGGAAGTTAGCATCATTGCCGGAAACAGGAAAGTGGTTGAACGCAAAGTACCACTACCAGTGAAATGGATCAAGGGTCTTACTTCGGTGCAACTCTTCCTGGCAGATACCGAACATCGATTTACTTTCAACAGAATGCAGGCCCTCCAACTTTTTCAATCATTGCCTTCAGGTTCGGTTAAAACAGACTATTACGTATTGGTTCGGGGTGGGAGAGCGCAGTTCACGCCGGTGAAATCAGCAGAAGCAGTATGTGTGGGTGGGATACACCGACTTAAATTAATAGCTCCCCTGCTTCCCATGGCGGATGAACTCAAAGTTTTTGCCCACCCGGATATGCAGTCCACTACCTGGCAGCTCTATTTCGGTGCAGTACGATTTAGCCTCACCATCTCCCGCGATAGCTGGAGAGGATTCTCCGGCGAAGGCGCTGCACTGGAAGAGCTGTTGGAAGATATTCCCCAGCACTGGGTTGACCTTACCGACAACTACAGCTATGCCAATCACGAATTCAATCCTACGCTGTTTGCACTGGAGGAAGATATCGACATGCAGAAACTCTCGTCCATCACTGCCCGACTCTCTGCCATGGGCCTGCTTGGTTTTGATGTAGATGAGAATAGATTCTTCTATCGTCAATTGCCTTACAAACTTGAAAGAATTCTGAGTCTGAATCCCAGGCTTAAAGATGCAGAGAAATTGCTGGAAGAGGGTAAGGTGGAGATCGTGGAAAATACATCCGACAAATTGGAGGCACGCGTTCAGGGCAGTGGCGTAAAGCACGTTGTTATTATAGAAGGAGAGAAGAGCCGTTGCACCTGCACCTGGTTCGCTAAACACCAGGGCGAGCGGGGCTTTTGTAAACATGTACTGGCAGTCAAAAAAATGAATGGAAGTTGATATGACGAAAGAAGAAAAATTCAAGCAAATAGTAGAGGACGGACTGGAAAAGGAAATCCTTCCATTTTTACAGGATTGCTCAGCGGCAGAACGCAAGGCATTTGTACCCAACCTTAAGAAGCTTTCTAAATATTATCTGGATTATACCCACCAGAATGGCAATTGGAAGCAACGAGGAAATCCAATGCAGGCACTTGTACTGAAGCGAGCTCATTTTGTTTGTTATAACCGTAAAGAATATGAAAGTTCTGGTGGTTCCTGGTCCGTGGAAAAGGATATTCTTGGTGAAATCCTGCCCTGGTATTGCCCTTCCTGGTTCAGCGATTATATCAATGGGTTTGCCTCCAGGGATTTCCTGCCTACAGAACTGCGGTATGATTATATTCTTTTATTAGAGCACCAAGGTTACCTGGAACCTCAGCCTTTATTGATAGCAAGATCACTTTCAAGATGGATCTTTGAAAATGACCAGCATGGAAATGGCTTTCATCCTGAAAAATTGACGGCAAATAAGGTTACGCTGGAAGCGCATATCTGGCATATGTTCCAGACTGAATCAAACATACATGCCGCCAACCGCTGGATTTGGGTAGATGGGAAGCAGTTGGAAAAGGGATGGCTTGAAACATTGATCGCCCATTGTGAAGCTGGCAATATCTCCCGAACCCGTTTGCTGCAGGAAGCGGTACTTGCCTCCAACAGGAACTTCGACAAAAATTTATCGGGTTGGTTCATCACGCTTTTTGAAACCTTACAACCAGCTGATGATGAACTAATGGCCCTGCAGGAAGAGCTGTTAACCCTGCTTTCATCCCCGCACAGCAAAGTTGTGAATGGGAGCCTCAAAGCCATTAAATCCATAGTTGAAAAGAATGGTTTTGCAGTACAGTCCTTTCTTGATTATATCCCTGTACTGCTTAGTTCCGAAACTAAAGCAACTGTTACGTTGGCCTTACAGTTGATGGAGAAGATCGCCAAAAAAGAGAAGGCCTACAGCGAACAGGTTGCGCTTCTTGCTGCATCCGCATTTCTTCAAAAAGACGACGGATTACAGACCCGCGCAGCTAAGCTGATTCAAAAATTTGGAAAGCCTGAGAATCCGGAGATAAGAGATGCAATTTCACTGAGTGCTGGATTTATGTTATCCGGTCCGCGTGAGCTGCTTGTATCTTACATGGACAGCAATATGCAAGGTCAAGAAGTAGAAGAGCAGGAGGTGGGTGAAATGAATTTGAATAATTTTGAGCCTTTAACTCGTATCAAAGATGTTGATGAGCTGGTTTTTCTTACCGCGCAGTTGTTTGACAACAACCAGTCCTGGCATGCTGACCAATTTCTGGATGCCATCGTTCGCCTGCAGGATACAATCAGGGAAGAAGACCTGGAAAAGTTTGCTCCTGCCGTGCAGCGGGCATTGAAATTCTTTTTTGGTGATTGGCGGAGTGGCCAGGGCATTGTGGATAGTATGCTGGCAGGTGTATTCCTGGATTTTATCCTGCTGCAGGCAAAGAAGTATCCCACTGGCAATGGAGCTATCCTCAAACTCTATGCATCATTTTTGGGAAAGTCGGAGAAAAACAAAAAGGTATGGGAAGAACATGGTGTTGCTACAACTTTTTATACCGATCCCGATAAGTATACCGCGCTCCTGTATCAGCCCTGGAACTTTTTGTTTAAAGGAATACTGGCATCCTTGCGGGCGGAGCGGGAGCGTATCATCCTCTCCACACCTACCCACCTGCCGCACTGGATCGATCCGGTAATACTGATACAACGACTGAGCCAGTGTCAGCAAAAAAAGTTGGAATTGGAACCCATGGATTTACAAATCTCCCTCTGCAGATGCTGGCTCCAGGAACCATCTGAAGCCATTGCTCTTGCTGAGCGTATCTTACAGGGGGAACTTAAGCAGCTTATGCTGTTCCTGCTGGAACCTGATCGGAAACCAACAGGACCATTTTTGCTTCAAGAAGGATGGATGACAGCAGCTTTGTTAAAGCGACCGGATGTGCTCTATCCTGAATTATCCGCACTTCCATATTTGGATAAGCCGCTTGTTGTATTTACTGGTCAATATAACTGGCAAACGAAGGAGGAAGAGTATGAATATGTAAACTACGAATGGACGGATGGCAAAATGAAAGATGTGAAAGCTAAAGCCATACGAAAAGTGATCAGGCTGGATTTTCCGGAAAAAAATCAACCCAAAGAAGAAACCGGATTGAAAAAGATTGTCGCTCTTTTCAAGCGTGCAAAACTTCGGGTAGATGACTTGCCCCCCTTGATGGTTGAATACATGAAGATTGACCAGACTTTTCTGTCGAGGGAAGATTTTGACATGCGCCGGCTGCATGGGTTAGCACCAGGTTATCCGGAACCGCTGATGGCGGCCATACTTCATCAATGCCTTAAAGAAAATCAATTTACTGGCGAAACCGATAAGCGCGCGGTCATAGCCTTGCTGCAGGCTTATTATGAATCCCTTGTTAGATTGGGCGAAATGGGCCATTTGTTTTTATCCGCCAGCCTCTTGTGTTCAGATAAAACTGCTGCTACCTATGCTGCTGAAATATGGATCCGTGACCATGGCAGGCTGAATAATAAACTGTTGGGGGAAATGTTGGGCAAACACCAGCGCATTGAGTTTGCGCCTATGAAACGTTTTACTGACCTGGTGGTGGCAAAGATGATGTCGGTATCTGCTTCTGCCAATGCTGCACTGGAGGTGCTGCTGGATTCGATGATAGAACAATTGCCCAAGGAACCCGTGAGAGGACAAAAGAAGTTATTGGAAATACGTACTGAACTCGGCAAACAAAAAAAACATGGTTTAAATTGATGGACATGAAATTTTTTGTAGTTTAGTTTCTACGCATTGATCTTCTATCATCTTTTCAAGAAACATTTCCATTTCTCTAACAATCCTCAGAACGATTCACGAACGGCTCACTGACGGTTCAATAACGATCCCGGAACGATCAAACAGTAATGCCCGAACGGTACTTGTTGACTGAATGGATAGACCAAAGTACCCGAATGGACGATGAAAAGTACCTGAATGGTAAAAAAACAAATGGGCGCAAAACCTGTTCCTTAGAACAAGCTTCGCACCCTTTGTCTCATTAAACCATTAAACCAATTCTACGGACGGATCGTTGAATCCTGTTTCATTCGGGACGGACCTGGTTTTTTCAACATGGACGATTGGACTATACTGGTTTTCCAGGGATTGGATCGTTGGATATTGTAGAGCCATTAACACCACAAAGATCTCTACTTATCAAACCCTGGACAATAGACAAACTTGACATTTCATGTAGAAAATAAATTACAGATTTGTAAGATTCTATATACCCTCTCACCTGGGCTGTTTTCCACTCTTGATAAGTAACTGTGATTTTCTTCCCCGCCGGTACAACGATTTTGGATCCCGAACGGTCACTGATTTACCTTTAAACCGTTCTTATGCAAAAATGCCCGCTCTTTCTTTGCCTGTTTGTACTGCTCACTGGTTCTGCTTGTCAGAAAAACGATCCGGTTCCTGCACCACCTCCCCAGGGTTCAATGATTCCGAATACAGGTGAGCTCGTGCGTTCCATTCAATGGAGCAATGGCACCCTTGCTCAGGTGCAATACAATGCGGATAGTTCCCTCAAACAAATCAATTTCAGCTTGTTGAATTCAGTTGGTTCCACCATTTTTGAATGGGAGGGCGGAAAGATGAAGGGTATGTACGACAACCGCTCTCTTTATAAAAATACCTATCACTACGATGGCAATCGAGTATCCTATTACATCAATACCACCCGCGATTTTGTGTCGGCCACTTCCTATAAGATGGAATACCTCTATAACGCCAATGGACAAGTGTCAAAACTCAATTACCTGACCACCAACGAAGCGGGTTCCAAATTAAAAACCACCACTTCCTATGAATACAATACAGCAGGTGATCTGGTAAAAGCTACCACCACATCAGACAATTCTGTGATCACCCATACCGTTGACAGTTATTCCGACTCCGCAGATTTTAACCCGCTGCTGTTCATTGAAGTCGGACTCTATGAATATTATACTCTTTATAACCTGGCAGTTTTCAGCAACCTGAAAAAATATCCGGCTAAAATTACCCGCACTATCAAAACCGGAGCCAATGCCGCATATATTGATAGAATTGTTGAACATGTTTGCGACATCACAAACCGCCGGATCAATAAAATAACATCTCATTCCACCTATCCGGCCAATCCGCAATACAATAGTTCTATTGAAGCAATTTTTAAATACGATTAAGACGATCAGCTTGCTTCCTGAAGTGGCACATTTACAATAGCCTGCTCACGGTAACGCTTAGGTGATAAGCCGGTAGTTTCCTTGAAGAGTTTATTGAAGTTGGAAATCGTCTTATAGCCACAGTTGTAAGCAATCTCGGAAATGGTCCAGTCGCTATCAAGCAATAACCGGCAGGCATTGCTGATTCTCACCTGGTTGAGATATTCTACAAAATGCAGGTTGTTTCTCTTTTTGAAAAGCCTGCAGAAACTCTGGGGAGTAAGATTGGTGAGCCGTGCCACATCTTTCAGCTGAATATCTGATCGGAAATTTTCATGCACATACCGGTACACTTCACAGAGGCGATCCTTTTCACTCTTATTATCGTAATGCACAAATTCCGTTGCATTAATCTGGGCCAACTCGGTGGATTCAGCCAATAATTGCAATATTTCCAACAAGAGCAGGATCCGCTGAAATCCCTGCGCATGTAATATCTGTTCTATTTTCTCTGCAACCTTGTCGCGGGTTTCATGCTGGATGGCAATACCCAGCTTGGATACCCGAAGCATATTTTTCAGACTCTCCGCTTCCGGTAAATCAAATAAACCGCATTCAAATAATTTGGGATGAAAATACAATACTATAGAGGTGGCTGTGGTTCCTGCCTGCCCATTGATAAAACTGTCGTCATTGATCCAGATATGGGGAAGGGATGGACCAATCAGCACCATGTCACCCGCTTCAAAGCGTTCGATCTGGTTTCCAACAATCCGTTTCCCATAACTCTCTTTAATGTACACCAACTCAAATTCCGGATGTACGTGCAGGGGAGCACTGAAAAAAGATTCTTTTCTTTCCATTACCGAGAACATACTGTTGATCTTCGGTGCAATTTCAGTTTGTAGAATTTTCATGTTGCAAACAATCGGGGTGAGAAATAAGATCCTTCTTAAATATTCACTTTAAATTTACTGAATTTTAACCTAATGACGTTTCAGGAGGTTAAAATAGAGGAAGAAACAGGGAATAAAAAGAAACCAATCCGGTCTTGCCCTTTTGTTTTAATTTAGGAGGTTTACTGCAATCAACGATTCATGGATTCTTCGAGTACTACCCGGACAACTAGTTCATTGGCGGCCCATTCCCATATTGCCAGGGAGTTTTCTAGCCGGTTTGGCCATTCTCCTGATATTTTGGTCAGCTCTCCCGGCCGGATTAACCTGATTGGAGAACATACCGATTATAACCTGGGATTTGTTTTACCCGCCGCCATTGATAAATATATTCATATCGCGATCCGCAAACGCAAGGACAAAGAACTGCATTTTTTTGCCGCGGATTTTGCCAGCTCCTATACCGGAAAACTGGGAAATTGGGAGAAAAGCAGCCTGCAATGGCCGGATTTTCTCCTGGGTGTCCTCAAGGAATTTGATGAACACGGTGTTGAGCTTTTTGGGATGGATCTCTGTTTTGGGGGCGATATTCCCTCCGGAGCCGGACTTTCTTCCTCTGCAGCCATTGAATGTGGACTGGCACAGGCGATCAATGAGCTAAAGCAATTGAACTGGCCCAAAATCGAACTGGTTCAATTAGCCCAGGCCGCTGAAAATCGATTTGTAGGTGTTCAATGTGGCATCATGGACCAATTCGCTTCCATGTTTGGCATGAAGGACAAAGCCATCCTGCTCGACTGCCGCAATCTCAAGTACGAATACATTCCCCTTGCATTGGACCAGTATGCCATTCTCCTGCTGGATTCACAGGTAAAACACAGCCTGGCCAGCAGTGAATACAATGTGCGCCGGGAACAATGTGAAATGGGCGTAAAGGCACTCCGTAAAGTATATCCTCATGTAAATAGCCTGCGCGATGCCAATCGCGCGATGATTGAATATACCCTTAAAGACCAGGTTCCTGACCTGGTTTACCATCGTTGCAAATATGTAGTAGAAGAAAACCTCCGCCTGCAGGTAGGTTGTGAAGCGCTTCGGAGAAACGACCTTGTATCCTTCGGCAAGAAAATGTTTGCATCCCATGTTGGTTTGAGTAAACTGTACGAAGTTTCCTGTCCTGAGTTGGATTACCTGGTTGAACTGGCTCGACTCGAACACAGTATCATTGGTTCCCGGATGATGGGAGGAGGCTTTGGTGGCTGCACCATCAACCTGATCCGTAAGCCCTTTATTAATGAAGTGGTAGAACGTATCACAACAGCCTACGAACAGAAATTTGCAAAAACACCAACGCCCATCATCTGTCAGCTTTCCAACGGAACGGCTACTGTTTCTTCCTAATTGAAAAGAAATAGTATTTTGCTGCCAGATCATGCTGTCTGCAAAAGCTCAATATGCCATTCATGCCCTAACCTATCTGGGAGAACATTACCAGCAAGGCTTCATTCCTATTAATCAGATTGCCGAAAAAAGAAGAATACCTGCCAAATTTCTGGAAGCCATTTTACTGGAACTCCGAAAAGCGGGTATACTTGGCAGTAAGGCCGGCAAAAATGGAGGATACTATCTGCTGAAGCCCCCAAGAGAGATTCCCATGGTTACCATACTACGACTGATGGATGGCCCCATTGCATTACTTCCCTGCGTGAGCAAGAAATTTTATGAACCCTGCCGGCTTTGTCCTTATCCGGAATCCACCTGTAATATCCGGCTGATTTTCCTGGAAGTCAGGGATGCCACACTGCAGGTAATTGAAGGTAAGACCCTCCAGCACCTGATGCAGAATGATTACCAGGATCCTTCCGATTTTGTTATTTAACAATTTATAATTGATTATAAATCAATTATTTGATCTTATTTTTTCCATTTATCTAAAACATCTATTAAAACTATAGGAATTATCGTTAATAGTGTATAATTTTGGTCCGGTAAACAATCTGAGCAGCCCTCCTGCGTTTAAGTGGAACTGCTTAGCAGAAAAACACCTCTGAACTATGAGTAATGCGAGCGTAGCCCTTCCGTCGAACCTATTTTCCTCCCAGGAACAAAAAAAGGTGCAGGAAATCATTCAGCATTTCAATTCCCAGCAATTGCAATGGCTGGCCGGTTATCTGACTGGACTCCAGCACAGCAACCAGCAACTGCTTCAACTGATCAACCGGATCCCGGTACCACAGGAATCCATTACCACCGAACCCATTGCAGCACAGGATAGTATTACCGTGCTCTATGGTTCTAAAAGTGGTAACTCCAAAAAAGTAGCCAAAAACCTGCATGATAAACTGATTGCACGTGGATTTACCACTGTATTGCAGGACATGAACGCCTACCAGGGCAATCGCCTGAAGGACGAAAAATGGCTGCTCGTGGTAGTCAGCACCCACGGTGAAGGAGATCCTCCTCCCGCAGCGGAAGACCTGCATGCATTTATCAATAACAGGAAGGCGCCCGCACTACCCAATACCAAATTTGCAGTGCTCGCTTTAGGAGATAAGAGTTACGCCAGCTATTGCCAGACAGGTCGCGATTTTGATAATCGCCTCGGTGCCCTGAAAGCAACCCGCCTGCTGGATCGTTTCGAAGCAGATGTGGATTATGAGGATACTGCCGAAGCCTGGATTGAAGCTGTAATTAATAAGGTACAGGAAAGCTTTGGCACTGCTCAACCTGCAGTCAGCGCTATTACACATGTGAATGGGAACGGGCAATTAAAAGAAGCCACTGTTACCTATAACCGAAAAAATCCTTTTTCCGCCACCGTGCTAGAGAATATTCAGCTGAATGGCCGCGGCTCCGCAAAACAAACCTATCACCTTGAGTTATCACTCGAAGGCAGCGGACTGCAATACCAACCGGGAGATACCCTGGGTGTTTGGGTGGAAAATCATTCCAGCCTGGTGGAAGGATTGCTCGCCTATAAGAAATTCAATCCCGATACCCGCCTTCAAATAAAAGATACAGATATCAGCCTTTTTGAATTCCTTCAAAAACAGGCAGAGCTTACTACAGTGAGTGGCTCCTTCCTGGCAGCTTACTCAGCGTTTGTAGATGATCCGGCTCAGGCACACCAGTTGAATTCTATTCTGGCAGATAAACAGGCGCTTTCTTCCTTTGTATATGGGAAGGATGTTTGGGATGTATTACAGGAATTCCCCAGCACCCTGAATGAAGAACAGCTTGCTGCTATTTTATTGCCCCTGCAACCCAGACTCTATTCCATCGCTAGTTCTCTCGAAGCACATCCCGAAGAAGTCCACCTGACTGTAGGACGGGTAGTTTATAACAACAACAACCGCGAACACAGGGGAGTAGCTTCCAATTTCATCGCTGATGTGTTGCAACCCGGGCAGCAGGTTTCCGTTTTCATTGATACCAATGAATCCTTCCGCCTTCCGGAAAACCCAGATACCCCCATTATTATGGTGGGACCCGGAACTGGTATTGCTCCCTTCCGCGCCTTTGTAGAACAGCGCGCTGAATCAGGTGCTTCCGGAAAAAGCTGGCTCTTCTTTGGGGATCAGCATTTCACTACCGACTTTCTCTATCAGACAGAGTGGCAACGTTTCCTCAAGCAGGGTAACCTGACGCTCATGAATACTGCCTTCTCCAGAGATACCGATAAAAAAATCTATGTACAACACCGGATGCAGCAACATGCACAGGAGCTCTACCTGTGGTTGCAGGAAGGCGCTCATTTTTATGTCTGCGGGGATGCCAAACGCATGGCCAAAGATGTAAAACAAACGCTCATCCAAATTGTGCAGGAACAGGGCAAACTTGAACCTGAAGCAGCTCAGGACTACGTAAAACAATTAGTGAAAACGGGGCGCTACCAGGAGGACACCTATTGAAGTGAGAAGTGAGAAGTGAGAAGTGAGAAGTAGGAAGTGAGACCCAATTCAAAATTCATAATTCATAATTCATAATTCCACATGAATCAGGATAAATCCAAACTCAGTGAAGTTGAACACATAAAGGAAAGAAGCCGTTTTCTGGAAGGCACTATTCAGGACAGCCTGAAAGATGAGGTTACCGGTAACCTGTATGCGCAGGACCAGCAACTCATCAAGTTTCACGGCAGTTATGTGCAAAGTGATCGCGAACTGGACAAAGAAAGAAAGGCACAGAAACTGGAGCCCCTGTATTCCTTTATGATACGGGTGCGCGTGCCAGGTGGTGTTGCTAGTCCGGCTCAGTGGATTACCATGGATAACCTGGCTACCAAATATGGGATGCCTACCCTGAAACTCACTACCCGCCAGGCTTTCGAGCTGCATGGTATTCTGAAACACAACCTGAAACCTACCATTAAGGAGATCAATGAATCCCTGATGGATTCCATTGCAGCCTGTGGTGATGTAAACCGGAATGTGATGTGTACCGTAAATCCGTACACCTCCAATATTCATGAGGATGTTCAACAGGTAGCCCTGGCCGTTAGTGAACACCTTACTCCAAAAACAAAAGCTTATTATAAAATTTGGGTGAACGATGAACAGGTGGCGGGTCCGGTTGAAGATATCACCGAAGAACCTATTTACGGTAAAACCTACCTGCCCCGGAAGTTTAAAATCACGTTTGCCATTCCTCCTTATAACGATACCGATGTGTACGCACATGACATTGGTTTGATTGCAATTGAAGAAAACGGGAAACTGGCCGGATTTAATTTCACGGCTGGTGGTGGTATGGGCATGACTTTCGGCGATGAAAATACCTTCCCCCGCCTGGGTAACCTGCTGGGTTATGCGCCGGTAGAGAAGGCAGTGGATGTATGTGAGAAACTGCTTACCATCCAACGCGATTATGGCAACCGGGAAAACAGAAAACTGTCCCGCTTTAAGTACACCATCGAAAGAGAGGGACTTGATTTTGTCAAAACAGAACTGAATAAACGATTAGGATACGACCTGGAACCTGCTAAGCCTTACACCTTCACTACCAATGGCGACAGCTATGGCTGGGTGAAAGGCGCCAATGGTAACTGGTATAATACACTCTATATTGAAGGTGGTCGGGTTAAAGACACCGAGCAGTTTCAATTGCGTAAGGGACTTCGGGCAATTGCTGAAATCCTGGAAGGTGGTGATTTCCGGCTGACCGGAAACCAGAATATCGTGATCGGAAATGTATCCGAAGCGCTGAAACCCAAAGTACAGGAACTCCTTGTACAACACGGATTGGAAGCACACCAGGATGTAACCCCGCTTCACCAGCATTCTATCGCCTGTGTGGCATTGAATCTATGCCCGCTTGCCAATGCTGAAGGAGAACGTTACCTGCCCAGCCTGATCACAAAAATTCACGCGATACTCGAGAAATATGGCATTCCAGAGCAACCGATCACCATACGGATGACAGGTTGCCCGAATGGTTGCGGAAGGCCCTATCTTGGAGAAATTGGATTTGTTGGCAGAGCACCTGGCAAATACAACCTGTATTTAGGCGCAGCGTTTAATGGTGACCGTATGAATGTATTGCATAAGGAGGCCCTTAGTGAAGAAGAGATACTGGCAGAACTGGATCCCCTGATTGCTCAATATGCAGCAGAACGTACACCCAATGAGCATTTCGGAGATTTCCTGGTGAGAAAGGAAATCATTCAACATAGTTATTCCAAAGCTGATTTTCACCTGGCATAGTATGAAACCCGCAACCTCAAAATCTGGAAAAGTGTATATCACAGGGGCTGGTCCCGGTGATAGCCAACTGCTAACCCTCCGCGCTAAAGCTGTTATTGAGCTGGCTGATACCATTCTGTTTGATAACCTGGTTAACCAGGACATCCTTGATTGGGCAAAACCCGGAGTGGAAAAGATATTTGTCGGCAAATTGCCTTATTGCTCTGTGATCACACAGGAAACCATCAACCAATGGATGGTAGACAAGGCACTCGAAGGAAAACAGGTGGTTCGTTTAAAGGGAGGAGATCCCATGATCTTCGGCAGGGGAGCAGAAGAAGCAGCTTTTCTGAAGGAAAATGGAATTGAATTTGAAATCGTGCCGGGCGTTACCAGTGCTCTTGCAGCTGGCGCCTACAGTGGCATTCCTATGACACACCGGGATGCATCCCAAATGGTGCTCTTTGTAACCGGGCATACCAAGAAAGGCAAAAAGACCGGATTGAATTTCGACTGGCCCATGTTGGCAGCCTTTGACGGCACCATTGTTTTTTATATGGGGGTGAAAAATATTGGCGAAATTGCGAGCCACCTGGTAAATGCCGGGAAATCGGTTGAAACATTGGTGGCCGTTGTTGAAAATGGAAGCCTTCCTCAACAAAAAGTGGTAACCGGAACGCTCACTACAATAGGTCAGGAGGTGGAAGCAGCCGGCATCGGAACACCGGCCCTCATCATCGTGGGTGAAGTAGTCAAATACCACCAGGAAATCAATTGGTTTGCCAGCATACAGGAACAATATCATCAACGAATTGCCTAAATCAAAAGCGAATGAGTTTACAACAAGGATATATCCTGAGTGCTTCAGTACCACAGAAAAAAAGAGTGATTGAATTTTCACTCGATCTTTTCGAATACCTGTTCCCGGTAGTTGAAAACGAAAAGAATTATGAAAACAAACACAAGCGAAAAGCGGACAGCCTGAGAAACAGCCTACTGGAAATTTTGTATGCTTTTAGCGAAGCCTATCAACTGGATGAAGAAAAAATTGCCAGCGCTTTTTTTGAAGAGCTGGAAGCCTGCAAATCCTGCTTGTTGGAAGATGCCACTGCCATGCTGCAGTTTGACCCCGCTGCCAAATCGATTGAGGAAGTGGTAATTACCTATCCCGGTTTCCAGGCTATTGCTGCCTACCGGGTTGCCAATATCCTGTATCGCCTGCAGGTTCCACTAATCCCCAGGATCATTAGTGAACATGCGCATTCTACCACAGGTATTGATATTCACCCAGGTGCCACCATAGGCGTGCCCTTTATGATTGACCATGGTACTGGCGTGGTAATTGGAGAAACTACTGTGATCGGAAAAAGTGTCAAAGTTTACCAGGGTGTAACTTTTGGTGCCCTTGCTGTCAAGAAAGAAGAAGCAGAAACCAAACGTCACCCTACTATTGAGGATAACGTAATCGTATATGCGAACAGTACGATCCTTGGTGGAAAAACAGTTATTGGACGCGATAGCATCATTGGCGGTAACTGTTTCATTGTTGAGTCAGTGCCTGCGATGAGCATAGTGTATCACCAGCCCATCATTACTGTTAAGAACAAAAAAGATTTTACAGAACCATTAAACTGGGTTATATAAATTATCCTTCACCTTAAATCAGAAACCATGATTGCACAAAACATCCTTGAAACAATTGGCAACACGCCGCATGTAAAATTGAACCGCCTTTTTGGTTCGGACCATTCTGTATACATCAAACTGGAAAGGGCAAATCCGGGTGCCAGTATTAAAGATCGAATTGCGCTTGCCATGGTGGAAGACGCCGAAAAGAAAGGCTTGCTTCACAAGGATAGTGTAATCATCGAGCCAACTTCCGGTAACACTGGTATTGGGCTGGCTATGGTTGCAGCTGTGAAAGGATATAAACTGATCCTGGTAATGCCTGAAAGCATGAGCATCGAAAGACGCCGCCTGATGAGTTTGTATGGAGCCAGTTTTGAATTAACCCCTCGGGAAAAAGGCATGAAAGGTGCTATTGAAAAAGCAAAGGAACTGGTTGCCGCCACTCCGCATGGATGGATGCCCCAGCAATTTGATAATCCTGCCAATACGGAAGTGCATCGTCGTACTACGGCCCAGGAAATCATTAAAGATTTTCCTAACGGGCTGGATTACCTGATAACAGGTGTAGGTACAGGCGGACATATAACAGGTTGCGCAGAAATCCTGAAAGAAAAATTCCCCAACCTCAAAGTGTTTGCCGTTGAACCGGAATTATCACCGGTATTAAGTGGTGGTTCTCCTGCTCCACACCCAATCCAGGGTATTGGTGCCGGTTTTGTTCCGGGTATTTACAACGCAGCAGTAATAGATGGCGTGATTGGCGTTTCAAAAGATGATGCTTTTGCTTATGCGCAACGTGCTGCTAAAGAAGAAGGCATTTTTATGGGCATCTCTTCCGGCGCATCCCTGGCAGCGGTTGCAAAAAAACTGGCCGATATTCCTGCAGGCAGTACCGTGCTCACGTTCAACTACGATACCGGAGAACGTTATTTATCAATTGAAGGACTTTATTAAGAACTCATGGATGTACAGCAACTAAATGAACAACTGGCTTCACTCAGTGCCGCAGATCGATTGAAATGGATGAGTGCGCAGTTTCCGGAGGGGATGGTATTTTCAACCTCCCTGGGACAGGAAGACCAGGTCATTACACACCTGATCGCCCGGCAGGCTTTGCCCATCCAGTTGTTTACACTGGATACCGGCAGGCTCTTTCAGGAAACCTACGACCTGCTGGATAAAACCATCGCACGATACAAAGTGCGTATTCAGGCATTTTTTCCTCAGGCCGCTGCGGTTGAGCAGTTACTCACTGAAAAAGGTCCCAACAGTTTTTACGAATCTGTTGAAAACCGGAAAGAATGTTGTTTTATCCGAAAAGTGGAGCCGTTGAATCGTGCACTCAAAGGTGCTAAAGTTTGGGTTACCGGTTTGCGCGCCGATCAAAGTGAAAACCGCGCCAACCTGCCATTTGCAGAATGGGATGCCGCCCACCAGTTGATCAAAATACATCCATTGCTGGATTGGTCTTATGAACAATTACTGGACTTCATCAAAGAGGAAAACATTCCCTACAATACCCTGCACGATAAAGGGTTTCTGAGTATTGGTTGTGCGCCCTGTACCAGGGCCGTTGAACCGGGAGAAGATATCCGCGCCGGCAGATGGTGGTGGGAAGCTTCCAAAAAAGAATGTGGATTGCACCAGGAAACCAGTATAAAATTGAATTAAACAGAAAGAAAAGAAGAACAACTATGTCAGCCAACAGTATCATACCCGCCTTTCCGAGAATGTTAGAGGACGAGAGTATTTATATCATGCGGGAAGTAGCTGCCCAATTTGAAAGACCGGCATTGTTATTCAGTGGAGGAAAGGATTCCATTACCCTGGTTCGCCTCGCACAAAAAGCATTCTGGCCCGGAAAAATACCATTTCCACTCTTGCATGTGGATACAGGACACAATTTCCCGGAGACCATTGAATTCCGCGACTGGCTCGTGCGTGAAACAGGTGCTGAACTCATTGTACGCTATGTACAGGACAGCATTGATGCAGGTAAAGTGAAGGAAGAAACCGGCAAATATGCCAGCCGGAATGTGCTGCAAACAGTAACACTCCTGGATGCTATCGAGGAGTTCAAATTTGATGCCTGTATCGGTGGTGCCAGGAGAGATGAGGAAAAAGCCCGCGCTAAGGAAAGAATCTTCTCCGTACGGGATGATTTCGGTCAGTGGGATCCGAAAAAGCAGCGCCCTGAATTATTTGAAATGCTCAATGGCAAAATCAATATTGGAGAGAATGTTCGCGTATTCCCCATCTCCAACTGGACCGAGCTCGATGTATGGACCTATATCAAGGAAGAGAACATGGCCATTCCCTCCATTTACTATACACACAAGCGCCAGGTAATTGAAAGGGATGGCATGATCTGGCCTTATTCGGATTTCTTGAATACCAGCGAAGATGAAGTTCCTTTTGAAGAAATTGTACGCTTCAGAACCGTCGGGGATATGACCTGTACGGCTGCAGTAGCTTCCACCGCAAATGAAATTGATGATATCATCCGGGAAATTCTCTCTGCAAAAATCTCTGAACGCGGTGCGCGCATGGATGACAAAAGGAGTGAAGCTGCAATGGAACAGCGAAAAAAAGAAGGATATTTTTAAGGAAGCTACGTAACGGATATGCTTTCTTTCACCCAAAAACTGGCAACACTGGCCACATTCACTTACATATTGTCCCCCTTAGTGAGCTCAGCCCAAACAAGCAGCTTGCACGACCATAATTCCATTGGATGGTACCAGCTCAATACTACTACCAACCTGGGAAAGAAGTGGGGCTTGCATATGGATTATAACCAGCGCTACGCACCTTTTTCAGGCTCACTCTTTCAGCGCCTGATCAGAATCGGTGTTAATTTCAAACCCTCTAACAAATGGCATTTCAGGGCTGGTTATGTATGGGTTGAAAACCGGCCTTATGGAGATTTCCCTTTCAATACAGAAGGGCTGTTCGCCAATGAACACAGAACCTATCAAATGGCCGCATACCGGCACCAGTGGAGTCGCATAGATATCCGGCATCGCGTAATGACTGAGCAACGCTGGCTCGAAAGGACCAACAGTTATCAGTATGCGAACAGGGTGCGTTACCAGGTAAAAGCACAGTTACCGATTACCTGGAAAAGTGGTCAGTCCAGTTATCCTTACCTACAAGTATATGATGAAATCATGGTGGCATTTGGCAAAAATGTACCAACCAACCGGTATGATCAAAATCGTGTCGGAGTATTGGCGGGATTTCATTTCTCAAAAAACTGTCAGCTGGAAGCAGGTGTGATTCATATCCACCAGCAACTTCAGCGGAAGCAAAACAACCAATCGATTTTTATTCACAATACCGGCTTACAGGCAAACCTGTATGTGCAGGTAAACAGTTATAAAAAAGCTAAAGGAAAATGACACCCACAGCAGTCAATAATTTATATCCGGTCTTTCTCAAACTCGATCAGCTTCAGGTGCTGGTTGTGGGAGGCGGTTATGTGGGTGAGGAGAAACTCAATTCCCTGCTGAAATCTTCTCCTAATGCCAGCATTAAACTGGTTGGGAGAGAGATCAGTCCGGCTATCAAAGCATTACAACCAAACTTTGAAAAACTGGAGCTGGTAGAAAAAGTTTTTGAACCTTCCGACCTCGATGGACAAGATATCGTAATTGCTGCAACCAATGATAAGCATCTCAATGCTTCGGTAAAAGAAGCAGCTGCAGCAAAAGGTATTCTGGCCAATATCGCCGACACGCCGGATCTCTGTGATTTCTACCTTGGCAGTATTGTGAATAAGGGAGACCTGAAAATTGCTATCAGCACCAATGGTAAATCACCAACCGTAGCCAAGCGCCTGAAAGAATTGTTGAATGATGCCATTCCATCTGAAATGGACCAGGTGTTGGATAATATGCAGGTGCTTCGTTCCCGTATGAACGGGAATTTTTCCGAAAAAGTAAAACAACTTAATGATATCACCCGGGTACTTGTAGATGATAGTCAACCAAGGAAAATTAACGAAGAAAAAAAATGGAAATCCATTGCAACCAAACTGATTATTTTGTTTGCTGCAATGATTGTTGGACATCTGATCCTGTCCTCCATACCACTTCCTCCCTTACCTGAAATCTGGGCAAGCACCCGGGAATATATCAATCAAAATTTCCTGTATTTCATGCTGGCTGGTTTCCTCGCGCAACTGGTGGATGGTTTACTGGGCATGGGATATGGAGTTACTTCCGCTACCTGCTTAATCACCGCCGGGGTTAATCCTGTTTCGGTGAGTGCAGCTATCCATACCTCAGAAATATTTTCTGCCGGTGTAAGCGGATACAGTCATTATCGCTTTGGTAATGTGAACAAAAAATTATTCAAGCACCTTGTGATTCCAGGCGTGTTGGGTGCTATCCTGGGAGCAGCCATGCTGGTATTCCTGGGAGAAACTGCCGGCGATTGGCTGATGCCCGTCATCGCGCTCTACGCCATGTTTCTTGGATTTAAAATATTCAGCAGGGCTTTTCAGAATTCAACCCCGAATAAAAAAATCAAACGGGTAGGCTGGCTGGCCTGGTGTGGCGGTTTTCTTGATTCTTTTGGTGGTGGTGGTTGGGGACCCATTGTTACCAGTACCCTGATTTCAAAAGGGAAAAGTCCCAGGTATACAATTGGTACGGTTAGTCTGACTGAATTTTTTATTACCATGGCCAGTGCAGCAACTTTCTTTTTCACAGCAGGTTTGGGACATTGGCCGGTAGTGGCAGGATTACTCATCGGAGGTGTTATTGCTGCTCCGATTTCAGCCCGGCTCGCAGGTAAACTGCCAGCCAAAACCATGATGATTGGGGTAGGCATTATCGTTATGATCTGGAGTATTCGTTTAATTATAAAATCATTTGTTTAATATTTAATGTTTCTTGTATGGATATCGTAAGAATTGCAACAGCGGGTAGTGTGGATGATGGGAAAAGCACCCTGATCGGAAGACTGCTGTATGAAACCAACAGCATCACCGCGGATAAACTGGAAGCAATTGAAAGAGCAAGTAAGAGAAGGGGAGTGGACTATACAGATCTATCTCTTTTAACAGACGGACTCATCGCTGAAAGAGAACAAGGCATCACTATTGATGTTGCCCATATTTATTTCTCAACGCCTACCCGTAAATACATTATTGCTGATACGCCCGGCCATTTTGAATATACCCGCAATATGATCACCGGTGCCAGTAATGCACAGGTAGCCATTATCCTGATTGATGCCCGGAATGGTATCGTGGAACAAACCCATCGCCATTTCTATATCACTCAATTATTGCGCATACCCTATGTAGTGGTTTGCGTGAATAAAATGGACCTGGTGAATTATGCAGAAGAACCTTTCAACCAGATTCGTCAGCAGTTTGAAGAACTTTTTGAAAAAGCAAACTACAAGGAACAAAGCCTGCAGTTTATTCCTGCATCTTCCTTATATGGTGATAATATTTCAACCCGCTCCTCGCAACTCGACTGGTATGATGGCCCGTCTTTGCTGGAGTTCATGGAAGGTATCGACTGGCATGCAAGCCAGAACCAGCTTCCGGCCCGCTTCCCGGTGCAGTATGTGATCCGCCCGAAGTCGGACCAATGGCATGATTTCAGGGGATTCGCTGGCAAACTCAGCAGTGGCACCCTGTCCAAAGGAGATACTGTTGTAGCATTGCCCTCCCTGCAGGAATCGGTTATTGAGGATATTTTCAAATTTGAAGAATCACTCAACCAGGCAGAATCCGGTGATTCTGTAGTAATCACCCTTAAAGATGAAATTGATATCAGTCGCGGTGATATGATTGTAAAAAAATCAGAACAACCGGCTGCTCTTAAAGAAATTTCCGCTCAGGTTTGCTGGCTGGATCATACGCCACTCAAAGCAGGAAAGACTTACCTGTTGCAGCATGGAAGCAACCGGGTGAAAGCCAAAATTACCAACCTCTATGCCAGTATCAATGTACTGGATTATAAGACCATTGATGATGTGCAAGAAATCGGACTCAATGAAATTGGTTATATCTCCCTGAAAACTGCCAAACCGGTAAATGCGGATACCTATGCCGCTAACAAACGCAATGGCAGTTTTATCCTGATTGACGAGGGTTCTAACAGCACGGTAGGGGTGGGCTTTATTGGTTAACTTATCATTTACCGTTACATTTGCCCGTATCAATCAGGTACCAGCTATGGCAGAAAAGATAATCGAACTTAGAAACGCGAATATATACCAGGGCAGCAATCTCATTCTTCAGGATGTTAATATCACCATCAACCGGGGTGAGTTTGTATACCTGGTTGGTAAAACAGGAACGGGCAAATCAAGTCTGTTAAAAACGCTATATGGCGATCTTCCATTGAAAGAGGGAGAGGGCCAGGTAGTAGGTTTTAATCTCAAAGACATGGATTGGAAAAAAGTTCCTTTCCTGCGCCGTAACCTGGGAGTTGTATTCCAGGATTTTCAATTGCTGACCGACCGGAATGTCAACAACAACCTCAAGTTTGTGCTGCGTGCAACCGGCTGGAAAGATGAGCAGTTGATGGATGAAAAAATCGCAGATGTGCTCGATAAAGTTGGCCTGAAATCAAAAGGGTTTAAGTATCCTTTTGAAATGTCGGGTGGAGAGCAACAGCGGGTTGATATAGCACGCGCCTTATTGAATTCACCCAAACTCATCCTTGCAGACGAACCAACAGGAAACCTGGATCCTGAAACATCTGATGAAATCATGCAGTTGCTGTTTCATATCAGCCGTGATTATGGTGCAGCGGTAGTGATGGCAACACACGATTACCCGGTTATCCAGAAATACCCGGCAAGAACATTAAGAACGGATAGAGGAAGAGTTGAAGATAATGCTACGATAAATATGCTATAAGCGCTTTAGCGTTGGTTGCTGTATCGTAATGTTGTTGCAAGAGATTCTTGCGGAGCCGAATTTCTTCCTCCCCAAATGGCAGATGATACAACTGTTGTACGATTCGCTGCATCCCAGTAGCGGTTTCAGCCAGGTGGCAAAGAGGTGCTAACGGACTTCCTTCCACTGCTGTCTGGTTCACTATACAATGCCGGCCATTATACAGGGCATTCAACAGTTTTAGTTTAATACCGGTTTTATTGAAAGAGGGCAGAATATTGATTTGAGCCTTCCCAATCAAATCCTGTAATTCTCTTTCCTCAGGATTCGCAACAAGGCAGGTATGCGTGTTTTGATGAGCAATCCGCTGTAACCTGGATGATGGATTTTTTCCAGCTACCACAAATGGGATTTTCAATTTGTCAAACACCTCTGTTAATAACCAGATTGCGGCTTTTTCATTTTCTGCCACACTCAGATTGCCGTGATACAGGCAAAAAGAACCGACACCCTCTGCGGACTTTACTTCGCGGAAAGGATGAAAAACAGGCAGGTAATGCACCCATTTTCCATGAAACTCCTTATTGTAATGATCCTGATCTCGTTCAGACAACGTGAGAACAGGCCAGGAAGCAGCTACTTTTTTTTCCTGTTTAGCAAGCAGGCGGCTTTCATTCCAGAAATAGATTCGCTTGAACAAAGAACGTTCGTGACGGGATAGTTCCTTATAATAAGTTGTTTCTACATTAAATAACCGGAGAATTATTTTACGATTTTCAAATCGGGCATCGTCCAACATAGCTGAACAATGAATGCCCTCCAGCAAAATCGGATGGTTGTCCTGACTGAGTCTGTCCAGCAATTCCTTACTGCTTCTTGAGCATACAATATAGGGAAGATGAAAACAGAAACCCTTGTGGCCTTCCAGTCGCTTATAATAATGCACTTCCTTACAATACGTATTCAGTATGGGTTGCGCACTTCTGCCATATTCAAAACAATGCAGAATGATTTGTACGCCTTGTTCATGAAGCGCCTGGAGGGTTGAAAAAATATCCAGCACGCCACCATAATCCAGGGGATAGGGTACGTCATGGCTAACGATATGTATGGTCTTTCCTTCTGACACCAGGACTTTATATTGATTGATAAATAGCCAGTAATGCTTTTTCTTCCTTCTCCCAGTTCCATTCCTGGCGCATTTTCAGGCAGTTTTCTTGTAGTTGCTTATATAGTAACCGATCTTGGAGCAAATTGTTTATGGCTGCAGCCAATTCAGCCGGATCCGTGGTATTGATCAGTACTGCCACCGGAAAATCCCTGTTTAACTGTCTATATACAGGAAAATCAACTGCCAGCTGTGGGGTCCCTGCATGAACATAATCAAAAAACCGGTTGGCCAGGGAATAATAATTGCTGAGTCCCCGGTCTTCAAAAAGGGTAAATCCCAGGCTAGCCCTGGCAGTGATAAGCTTTAATTCCGATGGACTAAGTTTGCCTTTCAGCAGCACCTTGTCTTGCAACCCGTACCTGCTGATCAGTTCCCTGGTTTGATCCAGGAAATTTCCATCGCCATAGATATGCAGCGGTAGTTGTACATACTGCATGGCGGGTATGAGCACTTCAAACAATCGCCCTTCATTCACTGCACCCTGGTATACTAAAAAGGGCTCTTTCTCCAGTGAAAACTGGCTGTCCGATAATTTGGGTACATTTCTGATAACACCATATCGCACCCCGTAATCCTTCTCAAAAATGTGAGCAATGGGTTCATTCACAGTGTAGCCTATGCGAAAACGGGGAACGCAGAAAGCCTCAATTTTTTTCCAGGTTTTATAAATCATTGGGCGACTGACCACTTCCTTCATTTCACAGAAAAGTTCATGGGCATCATATACTCTAGGAATGCCTCTCATCTTTGAAACCAGGTAAACAGGCAGGATAGTATCCAGGTCAATTGCGCATAGAATCTGTGCCCGTTGAAACAATAACCAGCAAAATAGTTTCAGCATGTATTCCAGGTAAAACAATTTGCCTTTCTCAAACCAGACAGGGATGCGTTTTTGATGGAAGGAGAGGGTAAGCAAAGGTGGACTGTTTTTCTTCTTTACCCCCACCAGGCAAACATCATAACCTGCTGCGGCCAGTGAACCGGCAATCCGTTGCATGCGCTGGTCAAAATTCAGGTCGTTGGTAACGGTAAAGATGATGCGCTTATTCATGCTCCTTCCTCCGGTTTCCCATTTTGGCATAAATGGCTTCAATGATAGCTACCGACTGCAAGGCTTCTTCAGGCCCGAGAAAACGATTGGCCGGATTTTCAAGGGCTTTTAACATGGCTTCATAAACCAGGTGGTGCTGACTGCTGCTGCCTTCATACGTTCCATATTGATTTGATTCCAATACAGGAAATGTCGGCACCTCAACACCTTCAATATTGCAGTAAGCAATCTCATTTAAATAAGATCCTCCGATTTTCACGGTTCCCTTTTCCCCGAAAAGTGTAATAGAGCCTTCCATATTCTTTTTATGGGCATTCAGGCTGTATTGAACAGATCCACTGATACCGCATTCGAATTCAAGAACAACCATTCCCTGGTCCTCAAATTCAATACAGTCAGGATGCAACCAGTTTTCAGCAGTTGCAAATTTCACTTCTTTCAAGGGCCCCAGGTACCAATAAAGCAGATCTACGAAATGGCTGAATTGAGTGAACAGCGGGCCGCCGTCCAGGTTTAAACTGCCCCGCCAGGCAGACTGCCGGAAATAAGCAGGATCTCGATTCCAGAAGGCATTCAACTGAAACCCAACCAGGTTGCCAAGTTGTTGCTGTTCCAGCAATTGCTTCACCCAGGCAACAGGCGGATTGAATCTATTTTGTTTAACTACAAATAGTCTTTTATTAAACAATCTGGCAGTTTGGATCATTTCAGCAGCATCCTTACTGTTCAATGCCATTGGTTTTTCACACAATACAAGGGCATTGCTTCTTAATGCTTCCAGGCTGTGTTGGGCATGTAAGCCATTCGGTGTGCAAATGACAACAATTTCAGGTTCAGCCTGAGCCAATAGTTCTGTCAGATTGCTGTAGGCAGATACCTGGTATAGTTGTGCAATAGCCGTAGCTTTCTCCTGGTCTCTATCAGCTACTCCCACCAGCTTGCCATAACGCGCAGCCAGGGCAGCATGTTTCCGTCCAATATGTCCACATCCGAGAACAGCAATCCGGTACTGCATGGTTGTTTTAGAATAAGGAAGCAAAATCCAAAAAAATTAGGAGAACTCAAGTGAATTGTCGGATTTTTAGTAGCTTTGCCGCCAATTTAAGAAGTTTATACAATTGGATGTTTCGTAAAAAACACAAAGATGTCTTATTTAACTAAAGAAAAAAAAGCGAATATTTTCGCTGAATTTGGGGGTAATGCTGCGAACACTGGTTCTATTGAAGGACAGATTGCACTGCTGACTGAGCGTATCAGTTCAATTTCAAAGCACCTGCAGGCTAACAAAAAGGATTTCTCAACTCACCGCGGTCTGATGCAAATGGTAGGTAAGCGTAAGCGCTTGTTGACCTACATGAGCAAGCACAATCTGACTGGTTATCGTCAGCTGATTGAAAAACTCGGTATCCGCAAATAAGAGTAAAGATGATATTGCTGTACTATTCCCAACTGAAAATCTCATGTTGGGAATAGTTTTTTGCATGCCATCCCTTTTTGACTTTTACTAACAGCATTAAACCATCCGAATTAACATGTTAACACAACCTATTTCTGTCAGCATCGACCTGGGTGGAGGCCGCACGGTTTCCATCGAAACAGGTAAGCTGGCACGCCAGGCCGACGGCGCCGTTACAGTTCGCCAGGGCAACTGTATCATTCTTGCCACCGCCGTTGCCAACAAAGAACCCAAAGAGGGTCAGAGCTTTTTTCCCCTTACGGTAGATTACCAGGAAAAATTTGCCTCAGCCGGTAGAATCCCCGGTTCCTTTTTCAAACGCGAAAGCAAACTGAACGATTATGAGGTTTTAACCAGCCGATTGATTGATCGTGCTTTACGCCCCCTGTTCCCGGAAGATTATTTCTGCGATGTGCAGATTCTGGTTACCCTGATTTCCAGTGACCCGGAAGTAATGCCCGATGCACTGGCCTGTCTGGCTGCATCAGCAGCGCTCGCTGTTTCAGATATTCCGGTTCAGGAACCTATTTCTGAAGTACGGGTTGCCCGCATCGACGGACAATTTGTAATCAACCCTTACCGTTCCGAGCTCGCAAAAGCGGATATGGATTTCATCATTGGTGCTACTGAAAAGAACATCATGATGGTGGAAGGTGAATCCAAAGAGTGCAGCGAGGAAGACCTGGTGAAAGCAATTGAAGCTGCTCACGAAGCCATCAAGATCCAGGTTCAGGCTCAGAATGAACTGCGCGCTAAAAAAGGCGTAACCGGCAAACGTGAATACAAGAAGCCTGAAGAAAACGAAGAACTGCTAGCGAAAGTGCAGGCTTTTGCAAAAGATAAAATTTACGAGGTTGCCAAGTCGGCACTTCCCAAGCATGAGCGCAGCAATCGTTTCGAAGCGATTGGCACCGAACTCATGGAGCACCTGAAAACAGCTTACAATGTTGCCGAAGGTGAAGAGCTGGAAGATTCCATTAAAAAGCTGGCCAAGAAATACTACAGCGATCTGCAGTACTACGTAGTTCGGGATATGATCCTGAATGACCGGGTGCGCCTGGATGGTCGTGGTTTGGAAGATGTTCGTCCGCTTGCTATGGAAGTAGACGTACTGCCTTCTCCCCATGGTGCGGCTCTGTTCACCCGTGGTGAAACCCAGTCTCTTACAACAGTTACCCTCGGTACTCCACTGGATGAATTGCTGGTAGAGAGTGCTGCGGTATCTGACTATACCAAATTCATCCTGCATTATAATTTCCCTCCCTTCTCAACTGGTGAAGTGAAAATGATGCGCGGTCCCGGTCGTCGGGAAGTTGGTCACGGTAACCTGGCCATGCGTTCCCTGAAGCAAATGATGCCAGGGGATGATTTCCCATACACCGTGCGCGTGGTAAGTGATATCCTGGAATCCAATGGTTCTTCTTCCATGGCAACTGTTTGTGCCGGATCCCTGGCGTTGATGGATGCCGGTGTACCCCTGCCCAAACACGTTTCAGGTGTGGCAATGGGACTCATCACCAAGGAAGGAAAATTTGCTGTTCTGACCGATATTCTGGGAGATGAGGATCACCTGGGTGATATGGACTTCAAAGTAACCGGTACCAAAGAAGGTATTTGTGGAGTTCAGATGGATATCAAAGTGGATGGTCTCAGCATGGACATTATGCGTCAGGCGCTGATGCAGGCAAAGAGAGGTCGTCTTCATATCCTGGATGCGATGTATGCTACCATGGGTGGTGCCCGTGAAGATGTTAAGCCCCATGCACCTCGTATGGTTAAGATAATTATCGACAAAGAATTCATCGGTGCGGTAATCGGTCCGGGTGGTAAAGTGATCCAGGAAATGCAGCGTGAAACCGGAACTACCATCAATATCGAAGAAAAGAATAACCAGGGCGAGGTTTCCATCTTCGGAACCAAGAAAGAAAGCGTGGATCGCGCAGTTGCCTGGATCAAAGGCATCGCGGCTCAGCCAACCGTAGGGGATACCTATGAAGCGACCGTTAAGAGCATTCAGCCTTATGGTGCATTTGTTGAATTCCTCCCAGGTAAGCAGGGGCTGCTCCACATTTCTGAAGTAAGCTGGAAGCGTCTTGAAACACTGGAAGGTGTACTGAAGGAGGGCGATGTGGTAAAAGTAAAACTTACCGGAACCGACCCCAAATCAGGCAAGTTCAAATTGAGTAGAAAAGTGTTGTTGCCAAAACCTGAAGGACAGGGTGCTCCCCGTCAACAGGAAGGTGAGAACTGATTTCTCTGATCAAATAAACTCCAAACCCCGGTCCTGTATCGGGGTTTGTTATTTAAATTATGGCAAATTCATATCAACAGATTCGGATTCCGGTAAAAGAGCAGGAGACAAGGGAAATTTTAATTGCACTACTGGCAGATGCGGGTTACGAAGGATTTGAAGAAAGCCGGGAAGAGCTGTTGGCCTATATCCCGGAAGAACAGTATGATGCTGCAATACTATCCGAATTGCTGCATCCGTTTGGGCTTACTTCAGAAACAGAAACCATACAGCAACGCAACTGGAATGCGGAGTGGGAGGCTGGCTTTCAACCCGTTCAGGTGGGAAATTTCTGCCTGATCCGCGCCGATTTCCACCCTGGCTCGGACAGCGTTCGCCACGACCTGATCATCACACCAAAAATGAGTTTCGGAACAGGCCATCATGCCACCACCTATCAAATGGTGGATGCGATGCAGGAACTCGATTTTACCGCTAAATCAGTACTCGATTTCGGCACCGGTACGGGCATCCTGGCAATCCTGGCTGCCAAAATGGGGGCTGCTTCTGTGGTGGCGATTGATAATGATAGCTGGAGCATTGAAAACACAAAAGAAAATATTGAACGCAACCAGGTGAAGGGGATTTCAGTCTTAGAACTGGACCACTTGGATGACATGCCGGTTTTTGAAATTATACTGGCAAATATCAATAAAAGGGTGATCCTGGATCAGATCGGAAACATGTTAGCTCATTGCGCACCGGGTGGGAAAATTTTAATCAGCGGTCTGCTGGTAAGTGATGAACAGGATTTGCGTACCGCAATAGAAGAACTGCCAGTTTCGTTACAAAAACAAACAAATAAGGATAGTTGGTTGTGTTGGTGCCTTGAGCGGAACTGACGCCGGATAAATGAAATTGAAACGAAGGATTTTCGTATCTTAATTTCCTTATTTTTGAAATCCAACTCAACACTCGCATGAAAGAGGCTCTTCTGATTATACTTGCCTATTGTATTGGCTCTATTCCAACGGCTGTTTGGGTAAGTAAATACTATTTTGGAATTGATATTCGTGAATATGGGTCCGGAAATGCCGGAGCCACGAATACTTTCCGCGTACTGGGTTCTAAATGGGGCACCCTTGTAATGGTGATCGATGTGCTCAAAGGACTGGCTGCAGTTAAATTGGCGCTTCTGCTTCCTTATTATATAGAAAACGATCTCGCACTTACGAACTTCCAGATCGGCTTGGGTATGGCCGCTGTACTGGGGCATATTTTCCCCATCTGGGCACAGTTTAAAGGGGGAAAAGGGGTTGCTACTTTATTTGGACTGGTCATCGGAATTTCTCCCTGGACTGCACTGTGTTGCTCAGGAATCTTCTTACTTGTTCTCTACCTGACACGATTTGTCTCACTTAGTTCGATCCTTGCCAGTATTGCTTTCCCCATTTTTATCCTGGTCATTTTTAACGTCGATAACCATGCTTATCGGGTTTTTGCAATTGTAGTTGCACTACTGGTGATTCTTACCCATCAGAAAAATATCAGCCGTCTGCTCAAGGGTAGTGAAAGCAAGGTTCCTATTCTCAAGTACCGCGACCGGAAACGAAAAATGAAATCCTGATCGTAGCTTTGTACCCATCATCTGGTACAAGAATTGAATATACCGGTATAAACCCGCTACAACAATGAAAAAAATACTGTTGTCCCTATTGGTCATTGGCAGCCTTGCTTCCTGTTCCCGTAACCCGATTACTGGCAGAAATCAGTTGTCCCTGTTTTCTGAATCAGAAATCCAGACCATGGCCGCATCCGAATATCAGTCCTTCCTCAGTCAGAATAAAGTAGTGAGTACATCGGTAAGCAAAGATGCTGAAATGGTTCGCCGGATTGGCACCCGTATTTCAAATGCAGTTACCCAATATTATACCTCAAAAGGACTTCAAAGTGAATTGGCGGGTTACAAATGGGAATATAACCTCGTAGATTCCAAGGAGGTTAACGCATGGTGTATGCCCGGGGGAAAGATTGTTGTGTACACGGGACTTTTACCCATTACTCAAAACGAGGCGGCGCTGGCAGTAGTTATGGGTCATGAAATTGCGCATGCACTTGCCAAACATGGCAATGAAAGAATGAGCCAGGGTATGGTTCAACAATTGGGCGGGGTAGCCCTGGCAGTTGCTACAGCCAATAAACCTGCCCAAACGCAGCAATTATTCATGACAGCATACGGACTTGGTTCTACTTATGGAGCAATGCTTCCTTTTTCAAGAAGTAATGAACTGGAAGCAGATAAATTCGGTCTTATTTTCACTGCCATGGCAGGATACAATCCTCAGGAAGCTATTCCACTTTGGCAAAGAATGGCTGCAGCAAGTGGTGGCAATCGTCCTCCGGAATTTGCCAGTACCCACCCCGCAGAGGAAACAAGGATAGAAAAATTAAAGGAATTGATGCCTGAAGCGCTCAAATATTATAAACCGGTTAGCAATAAATAAATTTATCGGGTCAAAAAATACCTGGTTTACCCGCCAAAGGCGGGTATTTTTTTTACCTTTGTAGCCGGTTCATTGATCTTTTATATTAAAAAGTTTCTGATATGTCGCAAGCTTTGTTAGAAAAGCTCCAGTACAAAGAAGAAAAAAATCTGCTCATTCAAGGATTGCCATCCTCCATCGAAAAGCAATTTAACAAGCTCACATTCGCAAAAAATGTCACTCCACTGCTGAAAAGCAGACGGATTGATTTTGCGCTGGTGTTTGCGATCAATGAAAACCAGCTTAATAATATTCTGGAAGATGTGCTTCCGGCCCTACACGAGGAAAGCAAACTCTGGATCGCCTACCCGAAAGCCGCATCCAAAATTGCTACCAATCTCAACCGCGATTGCAGTTGGGATCGGGTGGTGAGTGCAGGGTACCAGGAAGTTCGCCAGGTTGCACTGGACTCTGTATGGAGCGCTTTACGCTTTAAGAAAAATGAACAAATTCCTCAACTAAGCAGAGCTTCTGCCAATGGCGGAGTACCGGCAGCAGTTGAAGGAGTTGATTTTGTTTCGCGTACGATCGAAATTCCTGAAGCACTTCAGAAACAACTACAGCTAAAGAAACATAAAAAAGCACTTGAAAATTTTGAACAACTTTCTTTCACGAACAAGAAAGAATATGTACAATGGATAACTAGTGCCAAAAAAGAAGAAACACGTCAGAACCGGTTAAGCGCTACTGTTGAAAAATTACTGGCTGGAAAAAAGAATCCCTCTGAAAAATAAAGAGGGTTATCGCACGATCACCGTTCCCAGCTGTTGTAATAACTCTTTTTCCATCTGCTTTAAGGCCTGATGTGTTTGAAGCAGGGTAATTTGCTCATCCTCACTATGTGGTTGTTCAAGGTCTTTCTGGTTCTCTTCCATCATACGTTTGATCTTACGTAGTTTTAGATAACGCAAGGTTGCCAGCACTTCCTCCTTGTACGTTTCGTCCCTGCTCGAAACCGGTAAGCGGAATTTATTTTTCCATTTATCACTCACTTCATAGGGGAACTCCATGAGCGAAACCACCAGTGCACTCATAGCCTGATTCTCCATATAATAGAAATGCCGTGGAGTAGGTTCCATACCTGCCTGGTACCAGGTTTTGTATGTTTCAGCAATTTCCCATAATTGTTTATTGTCAAAAAACTCCTCATCATCCAGCTCTTCAAAGAGGAAATCTGCCACCCGTTTCTCATTCTCCCAGGGCTTTAAGCCAAATTCGATTAATGCACGGATAACCGCTTTTTCCTGCAATTCATCTTTCTGGAGCAGGAAAAAACTTTCATCGTAGGGTTCGACCGCTTCTTGATTCCCGTCGAAATAAGGAGCATCTGTATCAGGTGCGGCCTTCGCTTCCAGCTTCTGGATTTTCTCCCGGATAAACTTATTCACCAGGTTGTTTAATCCGGCTTCTTCAATTTTCAGTAAAGCAGCGCATTGCCGGATATAATCCTGTTGTTTGGTGAAATCTTCCGCTTTGTTGATCCTGGATAAGGTTTCTGCAATCTGATTCACAACCGCCGCTTTTTTCTGACTATCATTACCGGCATCCTGAAGGGAAACTTCGACCTGGAAAAGGATAAAATCTTTTTTATTATCAGCAACAAATTGACGGAAAGCTTCCGCACCCACCTTTTTTACATAACTGTCCGGATCTTCTTTATCAGGAATCAGCACCAACTTAACATTCAGACCTTCTTCGAGCGCCATATCCAACCCCCGAAGTGCTGCTTTTACTCCAGCCGCATCGCCATCATAAACAATGGTGAGATTATTGGTGTATTTTTTTACGAGTCGGATTTGATCCGTAGTAAGGGAAGTCCCCCCACTGGCTACCACATTTTCAACTCCTGCCTGGTGCAGAGAAGTAACATCCGTATACCCTTCCACCAACAGGCATTCATCCAGTTTATCCATTACCTGTCGTGCGAAATACATGCCATATAAAATCCTGCTTTTGACATAAATTTCATTTTCAGGCGTGTTGATATACTTGGGAGCCCGATCGTTCTTCTTAATGATCCGCGCACCAAACCCAATCACTTTTCCCGTGGTATTATGTACTGGGAAAATGATCCGGCCGCGGTAGTTATCCACCAGCTCCTCGTTTCTGAGTGCCGCCAGTCCGGATTTAATAAGTAGTTCGCGGTTGTATTGTTTGGCTACTGCTTCCTGCACAAATGCTGTTCGATCCTCTTTGCAATAGCCAATCTGAAATTTTTCTATGATCGCATCAGTAAACCCTCGTTCTTTCAGGTAAGCAAGACCAATAGTCTGACCTTCTTCATCTTCCAGCAGTGTTTTGGAGAAATACTGCTGAGCAAAATTATTCAGGATAAAAAGACTATCGGCAACCTGTAGCTGCTGGCGCTTTTCGGCACTTACTTCCGTTTCTTCTACTTCTATATTGTATCGATTGGCCAGCCATCGTAAAGCCTCCACATAGGAAAACTTCTCATGCTCCATCAGGAAACTGATCGTATTACCACTTTTGCCACAACCGAAACATTTATAGATCTCTTTATTGGCAGAAACAGTAAAACTGGGTGTCTTTTCATTGTGAAATGGGCAGAGGCCCAGGTAATTCGTTCCCCTCTTTTTTAGTTTCACATAAGAGCCCACCACATCAATAATGTCAATTCTATTCAGAATTTGCTGTATGGTAGTTTGAGAGATCATGGGGGAGGGCAATTTACACCTTATTTCAACTAGTTTTGCGCTTCAAATTTTGTTGCTATGATTCCTTACTGGATGTCGAGAACCCAGCTACTATTGGGTGATGAACCGATTGGAAAACTTATGGCTAGTCACGTGCTGGTTGTCGGGTTAGGAGGAGTTGGTGGAATTTGCGCTGAAATGATCGCGAGATCCGGGGTAGGAAAGATGACCATTGTAGATGCTGACACAGTTGACCTCAGCAATGGCAACCGACAGATTCCGGCCCTGCATTCCACCGCAGGGAAATTGAAAGCGGAAGTAATGGCAGCACGTCTTCGGGATATCAACCCGGAGTTGGATCTGACCGTTCTCCCAACTTATATGGAAAAAGAAAAAGCTTCAGAACTGGTTCAATCTGCCCCATACGATTATATTGTCGACTGCATAGATACCCTGTCCCCTAAAGTGATACTGCTCAAAGCCTGCGTAGAAGCCGGAATTCCGGTGGTAAGTTCTCTGGGAGCAGGAGGGAAACTGGATCCCTCACAGGTTACCATCGCGCCGCTGGAAGAGTCAAAAGAGTGTACGCTGGCCCGTTATGTGAGAAAGCGTTTGCATAAACACGGCATTTACAAAGGAATCACAGTGGTTTATTCCCCCGAAAAAATCGATCCGGAAAAAGTAATCGTAACTGAGAAAGCCTATCCCAAAAAATCCCTGATTGGCACCATTTCCTATATGCCGGCAATTTTTGGATGCCAATGCGCGAGTGTTGTTATTCGGGCATTAATCCAATCAGAAAAAAAGAGATTAAAGGATTTTGGATTTTAAGTCTTCCAGGCTCACAATTCCCTGCTGTTGCCAAACCAGCTGCCCCTTCTTGTACACAAAAAAATGTGGTAACGCATCTACTTTGAGTTGCTTCATCAATTCCGTATGAACGCCAGCGTCAATTTGCGCCAGTTTGAATTGAGCAGGGAGATCCTGTTGTAATTGTTTTAATACCGGTTCCATTTTACGGCAGGGAGGACACCAACTGGCTCCTGCATCTACCAAAACCACATCCGCAGAGCGAATCAGATTCTCAAACTCTGCACTGCTCATTTGTTTGGTTGCTTCCTGTTGCTCAACCGGGAGTCCCTGTTTTTTCCAGGCATTCAATCCGCCTACCATTTCCGTAACCTGGAACCCTTTTTTACGTAGCATTTTTGCCGCATCCGCACTCCTTACACCACTTGCACAATAAATATAAATGGGCTTAGCCAGGTCCAGATGTTGCGTACGTGTTGCAAATTCCTGGCTATTCAGCCAGTCTGCCTGCAAAGCTCCTTTTATATAACCACCTTTGAATTCTTCTGCAGTACGAACGTCCAGCAATTGGTAATTCTTACCTTCCTTTAATAAAGCCTGGAATGCTGCAGGCGAAACGGATTTTCCGGATTGCCCATTCAGGTTGCAGCTCCAGCAAACAGCAGCCAGCAAAAAAATACCTAACCAGGTTTTCATGTGTGTTCTTATTTTTCAGCTACAAAGTTAGTGATCCCTTTCAGCTCTTCAATCACATGGTATACTATCGGACATCTGCCATAATGCATGAGGGTGCTGAAAATACGATCGCGGAACCCACCCTTGTGTAGTCCGGGAAATTCACGGCATTCTGCAAACCGGTCTTCATAAACCGTGCACTTATTTTCATGCAGAAAATGGCAGGGAATGGTATTGATGATCAATTGTCCGCCCATACTTTCTTCCAAATGAGAATCCTTTAACTCAGCAAGTGTACAACCCAAACGATCTGCCAGGTTACTGGCTTCCTGCGGGGTTACATTGATCATCAGGCTCCTGCAACAATTGCCACAGGCCGTGCAATCAATTTTTTCTGATATCCGGAAATTCAGGTCATGAACCAATTCATCAAGGTTACCAGTATAGGCTCCAAGAAAGCGTCTGAACTGTTCATTCTCCAATAACCGATCATCTGACTCTGTAGCTATAAATCCGAGGTCGATGGGGTAGGTGGAGGAATTATTCATCCTCCTCCTCCCATTCTTCTTCTTCCTCCTCTTCGTCGTATAGAGACAAGACAGCAGATGCACTTTCATAATCCAGCTCCTCCACAATTTCTTCTATCGGGTCGGTTCTCTTCTTCCAGAAATCCTCCTCAATTTGTCCGAAACTCCGGAGCAGCATACACTTGTCAGTCAGTGCCAGTACCGAGATCAATTCAATATCGGTATCTTTTTCGCCTCTCAGCAGGTAAAAATTACCTGGTTGTAAGTCAGCATAAGTTGCCATATAATTTGTTTTACGGGTCTCTACCTAATCCGGCTTATTCCTCCCCATCCTCATAATAGGCATCTTCACTGCTGTAATAGGCCGCTTGCCATTCTTTAATTTTCTCTTCCGACAATAACTCCAGGATTTCATGAATGGAATCCTGTTTTTTTCTCCATTCAGTTGTTTCCGTCTCCCCAAACCTGGTTATGAACAGACAGTAATCAGTTTCCAGATTCACTTTAATCAGTGAAATAGGACCTTCCGGCTGCTCCTGGATCAGGTAATAACAACTCGTCTCCAATAAGGAATAGTTATACATACGCTACAATTTTTCAACAATTAAACTAATATAACGGGTTGTAAATCAGAACTATACGGGTTAGTATCGGGCCGTATGGTTAAGGCTCTGCCGTGGGTTAGTAAGAAGGCAGTTGAAGCTTGTTAACCGGTGCGGGAGATCAAAAATAGGATTAATCCTGCAGCTCTGCAACGGGGTTTTAACCTTGCTTCAAATTTAATTAAGAGTTAATTTATCTTCCTTGATTTTCAATTAGTTAGTTCTAATTGTGGGTTATCCACAGCCGTGCAGAAAGCTGGTGTGGCCAGATGGTCCTACTTTTTTATATTTGCCCGCTTGAGCAGTATAGATCGTAAGGCAGCTATAAAATCGAAAGTGTATGGCAGAAATTAGTAAAAAAGGAGCGGAGTATACCGAAGATTCAATCAGAAGCCTCGACTGGCGGGAACATATCCGGCTACGACCCGGTATGTATATTGGTAAGCTGGGAGATGGCAGTAGTGCGGATGACGGTATATATGTTTTAATCAAGGAAGTGCTCGACAACTGTATCGATGAACACATGATGGGGTATGGAAAGCAGATCGAAATTACTATCAAAGACCGTTCTGTAACGGTTCGAGACTATGGTCGTGGCATTCCTCTGGGAAAGGTTGTAGATGTGGTAAGCAAGATCAATACCGGAGCCAAATACGACAGCAAAGCCTTTCAGAAAAGCGTAGGACTAAACGGCGTTGGTACCAAAGCAGTAAACGCGCTCAGCACCTATTTCAAAGTAACTGCCTTTCGCGAAGGCAAAGAAAAGACAGCGGAATTTGAACGCGGTGTGCTTACCAAAGAACATAAGGAAAGCAGCACCCAACAAGCCAATGGCACCCAGGTTCAGTTTTTTCCGGATGATACTGTCTTCAGAAATTTTCATTTCCAGGAAGAGTATATCGAAAACCTGCTTTGGAATTATTGTTTCCTCAATGCCGGACTTGTGATCGTTTTCAATGGCAAAAAATTTGTCAGCAAAAACGGTTTGCTGGATCTGCTGCAGCGTAAAACCAATGAAGATGAATTGCGCTATCCAATCATCCATCTGAAAGGTGAGGATATTGAAGTGGCGGTTTCTCACAATAATGATTACGGAGAAGAGCTGTTCAGTTTTGTAAACGGTCAGCATACCACGCAGGGAGGGACCCATCAGCAAGCATTTCGGGAAGCCTATGTAAAAGTTATCCGTGATTTTTTTAAGAAAGATTACGAAGCTGCAGATATCCGGGCCAGCATTGTTGCGGCAGTCGCAGTTCGCGTAGTGGAACCCGTTTTCGAATCACAGACCAAAACCAAACTTGGTTCGCAATACATTGAAGAAGGTGGACAGAGCATGAAGAATTTTGTTCTGGAATTTCTCGCCAGGGAACTGGATAATTTCCTGCACAAACATCCTTCAACCACAGAAGCGCTTAAGAAACGAATTGAACAAAGTGAGCGGGAACGAAAAGAACTCGCCGGCATCAAAAAGCTCGCCAATGAAAGGGCCAAGAAAGCCAATCTGCATAACAAAAAGCTGCGCGATTGCCGGTTTCATTATAATGAGGAGCCCACAGGAAAAGACAAGGAAGCTGTTGCACAGAAACAACGTGAGAGTACCATCTTTATCACGGAGGGTGATTCAGCAAGCGGCTCCATTACCAAGGCGCGCAATGTGGAAACCCAGGCTGTGTTCAGCTTAAGAGGTAAGCCCCTTAACTGCTTTGGACTTACCAAAAAAGTGGTGTATGAAAACGAGGAATTCAACCTGTTGCAACATGCGTTAAATGTAGAAGATGGGATCGAAAACCTGCGCTATAATAATATAGTAATTGCCACCGATGCAGACGTGGACGGTATGCATATCCGGTTGCTGCTGATGACATTTTTCCTTCAGTTTTTTCCTGACCTGGTAAAAAACGGGCATGTCTATATATTGGAAACACCCTTATTCCGTGTCCGGAATAAACAGGAAACCATTTACTGTTATGATGAGTCCGAAAAACAGGCAGCTATCAAAAAACTTGGGAACAAGCCCGAAATCACCCGATTTAAAGGTTTGGGTGAAATATCACCGGATGAATTCGCCCGTTTTATCGGCGAAGACATGCGCAAACAACCTGTGCTGGTGATGCCGGAAACCCATATCCAGCAATTGCTGGAATATTATATGGGAAAAAACACACCGCAACGGCAGGATTTTATTATCGACAACCTTAAGATTGAACTGGACCTGGCAGAAGAACTGCCTCAATAATTTATGGAATCATGATTCATATTGTTTTCAATGAACCGGATATCGCTGTTTTGAAACAGGCGATTGAAATGGACGAAAGCCTGCAGGGTGAAGTATTGCTGATCCGCGACGACTATGCTGTTGGACCTATCCAGGATTTATACCGGGGGGAAGGGCGGGAAGCCCGATTAACCTGGTGGAAAGAAGTATTGGCGGGTGGCGACTATGAGAGTAAAATAGAATCATCCGAAGTAGACGATTACAAAACTGTAGCAGAGCTGGTCGGCACGCTCCGCCGTAATCCGGAAGAAATTGTCTGGATCTGGGCCGCCCAGAATAAACATGATGTAAGCGGATACTACTGGCTGCTGCATTTCATGAAAGAGTTCCAGGCAAGAATATTTATTTTGTATTTGAACAACCTGCCATTCCTGAATGAAAAAGGTCAGTTATTTTATCCAACCTGGCTAAGCACCATCCCCCCCAAAGAATACTTAAAAGCAAAAAAACTGGCCAGACCCATTACCTTAAGTGAATTTGAAGTGGATCCGGATGAATGGCTGAAACTGGCTGCCGAAAATAAAGGTGTACGTATCCTGGAAGGAGGTAAAAAACTGACTCAGTATGAGTACGATTATTATGATGCCGACCTGCGTAAATTCATAACAGCGGATTGGCAGAAAGCCAGTAAAATCATCCACCAGTTTCAGTCCAAAAACAAACAGACTACCGGTGATGCATACCTGCTTTGGCGTTTGAAAACACTGGTTGCAAAAGGTGGCCTTGAAGTACAGGGCGAACTCAAAAACATGAAAGATTTTGAATTGAAACTGACAGGCGCTCCTGTTACTGAAACAGCATGATTCAGGCGGTTCACCATATAGCCATTATCGCAGGTGATTACCAGCGCAGTAAAAAATTTTATACGGAACTGTTGGGTTTGAAGCCAATAAGGGAAGTATACCGAAAAGAACGTAATTCCTGGAAACTGGATCTGGCACTAAATGATCAGTATATAATAGAACTTTTCTCTTTTCCGGATCCGCCTGCAAGGCCAAGTCAGCCGGAAGCCAGGGGCTTGCGTCATCTTGCTTTTGCGGTCAAGGACCTCGAGCAGGTAGTCGATTTCCTGCAACAAAAAGGAGTACAAGTTGAACCCATCCGTACAGATGAATACACCGGAAAAAGATTCAGTTTTTTCCAGGATCCGGACGGTTTACCATTGGAACTGTATGAACAATAAATAAGAAAGGACAATGTCGAAAGGGAAACAAAACGAAAGCTATTTGCAGGATTCAGGGGTACAGGGACAGTACAAAAACTGGTTCCTGGACTACGCTTCCTATGTTATATTGGAACGTGCGGTACCTGCTATTGAAGACGGATTAAAACCAGTGCAGCGCAGGATTCTGCATGCCATGAAGGAAATGGATGATGGCCGTTTTAACAAGGTAGCCAATATCATCGGGCAAAGCATGCAGTACCATCCCCACGGAGATGCCAGTATTGGAGACGCACTGGTGAACATGGGGCAAAAAGACCTGCTCATTGAAACCCAGGGAAACTGGGGTGATGTGCGCACGGGAGATGATGCTGCCGCGCCACGTTATATTGAAGCCCGACTGAGCAAGTTCGCCCTGGAAGTTGCCTTCAATGCAAAAACTACGGAATGGCAACTGAGTTACGATGGTCGTAAAAACGAACCCATCACCCTTCCGATGAAATTCCCATTGCTGCTCGCTCAGGGTGCGGAAGGGATTGCAGTAGGGTTATCCACCAAAATTCTACCCCATAACTTTTGTGAGCTGATAGATGCATCCATCAAATACCTGAAAGGAAAGCGATTTGAAATCTTTCCCGATTTTCAAACAGGGGGTATGATTGATGTTACCAACTATAACGAAGGAAAAAGGGGAGGAAAAGTAAGGGTTAGAGCTATCATTGAAGAGTTTGATAAGAAGACGCTGCTGATTAAAAGCGTTCCTTATGGGGTTACCACATCCGGATTGATCGACTCAATCATTAAAGCCAATGACCAGGGTAAGATCAAGATCAAAAAAGTAACAGATAATACAGCCGCTGATGTAGAGATCCAGGTAGATCTTGCTCCAGGCATATCACCGGATATTACAATTGATGCCTTGTACGCTTTCACGGATTGTGAAATCAGTATTTCTCCCAATGCCTGCGTAATTGTAGATCAGAAACCACGATTCCTCAGTGTACAGGACCTGCTCATTAATGCCACAGATAATACCAAAGAGTTACTCCAAAAGGAACTACAGATCAAACTGGGAGAACTGGAGGAAAAGTGGCATTATACCTCCCTGGAAAAAATCTTCTTTGAAGAAAAGATTTACAAGGAGCTGGAAAAAAAACATGAAACCTGGGAAAAAGTACTGGAAGCCATTTCCAAAGGATTCGCCCCCTTTAGAAAACAACTGAAGCGGGATATCACACGGGAAGATATTCTCAAACTAACAGAGAAGCCTGTCCGCAGAATTTACCGGCTGGATATTGAAGAACTAAACAACCAGATAAAAGGACTGGAAGGAGATATCAAACAGGTTAAATACGACCTGGATCACCTGACAGAATTTGCTATCGCCTATTACGAAAACCTCCTGAAGAAATTCGGAAAAGGCCGCGAACGCAAAACAGAGATCAAACCTTTTGAAGCGATTCAGGCCAAGCAGGTTGCCATCGCCAATACCAAAGTCTATGTTAACCGGAACGATGGCTTCATTGGCACCTCCCTGAAAAAGGACGAACTGGCATTTGAATGTTCCGACCTGGATGATATCATTGTTTTTACCCGCAGAGGCTTGATGAAAGTGGTTCGTGTAGGAGAGAAAGTCTACATTGGAAAAGACATCATTCATGTAGCTGTCTTCCAGAAAAACGATGAACGGACAACCTATAATATGATCTATGTTGATGGTGGTACTGGAACCAGTTTTGCAAAGCGTTTCAATGTAACAGGTATAACCCGCGACAAAGAATATGATCTCACTAAGGGATCAGATAAAAGTAAAGTACACTATTTCACTGCTAATCCAAATGGCGAAGCGGAAGTAGTAAGCATTGTTTTGAGTCCGAACTGTTCCGCCCGAAACAAATCCTTCGAATTCTATTTTGAGGAAATGGAAATAAAGGGCAGGGGTGCTATCGGTAACCAGGTAACCAAATACCCGATCAAATCTGTTAAACTGAAAGAAGCAGGCAAATCAACCCTTAGTGCCATCAAACTCTGGTTTGATGATAAATTCGGACGCTTAAATACGGAAGAAAAGGGGCAGTACCTGGGTAATTTTGACGGGTCTGAAAAGCTGTTGGTTGTATATGAAGATGGTAATTATGAATTGACCGATCTGGAGATGACTCAACGTTTTGATCCGGAGAAAATCCTGCTGTTGGAAAAATTTAATCCGGAAAAAGTCATTACTGCAGTGTATCTCGACAATGAAAAGCTTCAATTTAACATCAAGCGATTCAAAATTGAAACGTCCACATTGCAGAGTAAGTTTCTCTTTATTAAAGAAGGAAAAGGAAACCGACTGGAAGCTATAACCACCCAGAGCAAACCTGTACTATTGATCCATTCAGGCAGGGGAGCGCAAAGTCGTACGCAGAAAATCAAAGTAGCCGACTTCATTGATGTAATGGGTTGGAAAGCGGTTGGAAATAAACTGGCCGATTTCACTAAAACCACCGAAATGGAGTGGGAAAAGCCCCTGGAAGATGATGGTCCGCAAGGAAATCTTTTCCTGGATAATTAAGTAATCCTCCAATAAAAAGGCCGGCCTTCCATCAGAAAGCCGGCCTTTTATGTCTCACGTCTCACATCTGACGTCTCACTTCTTCACCTCTTTCTTCCTTATCCTCACCGAACCATTCTGCTGCAAGTTACTGGACAGGAATACTTCTTGCGGCGTATCACCATCATATACTACCATGAGTGCTGTATTTGGTGGAATTCTTCCCAGGTTCTCTGCAAACATGGCAAGGTCATGGAATTCTTTTGTTGGATCCAGTTTAATGTAGATGGTTGTCGCTTTTGCAGAGATCATTTGTTTCTCCAATATCGGCGTTCCATTCAGGAATACAGATATACTATCGCCGTCAATATCTCCATTATCATAGAAACTCACCCGTATTGAATCTGAGGAAACTTTCAGTTCAGAAGTAACGATGGTCTGGCGTTGTTTAAATCTTGAGATCAAAGAATTAGCATCCAAACTTGGGCCTTTAACAGTTTCTCTGGCAAGTCCCGGTAAGGTAGTTGCTTTCCGGATCTCCGGACCATCTTCATCATCCATAACAATTACATCTTCCACAGATGGTTGCCAAACCTTTTTGGCAAGTCCTTCATTGATCACGGAGTCCTCCTGTACAAGAGAATCAAGCGAGAATAACACCCTTAACTCCGGGCAAGTATATTTATACTGGCCCTCCGACAAAAAATTACCACGTACGAAACTACCTACCTTGGATACCCGAAGCGTACCTTCAAAACTCATATTACAGGTTACACCATCAATGGAGTTTTCCTTATAAAAGACAACCGGTATGTCTTTGATAGTAACCAGGCGAGTCTTGGGATCATAGGTCCCTTTTACATAAAAGCTTTGGTAACCATTCCGGAAATAATATCCGAAAATGCCCTCTACTTTATTCCCCTTCTGTTTGATGATAAGTTGGGTGAGATAGTTGTTGAACGTGCCATCCAGCACCACGTCGGCCTTTCCATACCAGCTACCAGCCAGCGTTTGCGCCTCTGAACGAAGGCCAATACACAATAAGGATATCAGAATTAAACGATGCATAGGGTCAAATTAATGAAAAAACACAGTAATAATGGACTTTTACTATAGGATATTTTACATACAATAAATTACTTTACGTAACGTTTTAGGTCGCGCTCCACGTCTCTTTTTTTGATTGTTTCCCGCTTATCGTAGAGTTTTTTACCCTTTCCTAAACCAATCTCGATTTTGGCCAGGTTATGGTCATTGAAAAAGATTTTAAGCGGTACAATAGTGTACCCCTTTTCCTTGATTTTAGCCTCCAGTTTGCGTAACTCTTTCTTTTTCAATAATAATTTTCTCTCCTGAGTAGGCTCATGGCGTTGGGTAGTGCCAAAAGCATAATCAGAAATATGAAGGTTTTTAACGTATAACTCCCCCTTGTGAAACTGGCAATAGGCATCATTGAAACTGACTTTGCCGGCTCTAAGCGATTTTACCTCCGTTCCCACCAATACAATACCTGCCACATAGGTGGTTTCAAAAAAATATTCATGAAAGGCTGACCGGTTCCTCAATTCCACAACAACTCCTTTCTTTCTACTTAATTATTAAATAGGACAAGCAGGGTATTCAGCCGCTCTTTCAGTTCTTTGCGGTCTACGATGAAGTCCAGGAATCCATGCTCCAGCAAAAATTCACTACGCTGGAATCCTTCCGGAAGATCTTTTTTGATGGTTTCCTTGATTACGCGCGGACCAGCAAAGCCAATTAAAGCACCTGGTTCTGCTATATTCAGATCTCCCAACATACCAAAAGAGGCGGAAATACCACCAAAAGATGGGTCTGTAAGGAATGATATATAGGGAATGCGGGCATCTGTCATTTGCGATAATTTTCCAGATACTTTGGCTAACTGCATCAATGAAAAGGCGCTTTCCATCATACGGGCACCGCCTGACTTACAAATGATCATGAGAGGTGTGGAGTGATCCAGACAATAGTCCACTGCCCTTGAGATTCGCTCGCCCATCACACTTCCCAGTGATCCGCCGATGAATTCAAAATCCATACAGGCAATTACAATGGGTTGATCATTTATCTTTCCGGCAGCCACGCGGATAGAATCAGTAATATCGGTTTTGCTCCAGATTTCCTGTAAGCGCTTCTCATAAGGTTTGAGATCCGTAAAACCAAGGTAATCTTTGGAACGGATGTTTTCAAACATCACCTGCATGGTTCCTTGATCAAATACAATATCAAAATACTCGTCGCTGCCTATACGGTGGTGGTAATTACATTTCGGACAAACGAATAACTGCTCCCGCAGCTCATTCATGGTACAGATAAAATTACATTCCGGACATTTGGTCCAAAGACCTTCCGGTGTTTCCTTCTTCTCTGCGGTACTAGTCAGAATTCCTTTCTTTATCCGCTTAAACCAACTGGACTTTGTTTCTTCAGATTGACCTTCTTCGCCAGCCAGGTTCGCATCAAAATCTTCTTCATGTTGTGGTGCCATGCTACGAAAATGTTTTGAAGCGGCTAAGATAAGAAACCTCCGCCTATTTTATTTTCTTTCAGTCGGTACCACTGGAATACTATTTGGAATATAGGGCTGAACCCACCCTTTACGCCAGCTATTAGGAATGAAATACGTTACCGTTTCGGGGATTTTTACCATCGGCATTTCAACCGGTTTTAGTTTTCCTGGATCACTATCCAATAGGGACAGATTCCCCCATTGTCCGGGTCTGAAATAAATAGGGATGCTATCTATCACCTTGTATTTTTCAGATGGAAACTGATAACCGGTCTGGCTATTTGCATCTAAAACTAGTAAGACCAGACCTGGTAGTAACAACCAGGATCGAAACATGCGTTTCTTTTAAAGAGTACAAAAGCAGCTTACGAGCTGCTTTTGAAAACTTAATTACCTCATTTTTTTATACAGATTAATAAGCCCATTGGTACTGCTGTCGTGTGAATTCACCGGGGCATCATCCTCTAATTCCGGCAGAATTTTATTTGCCAGCTGTTTACCCAATTCTACGCCCCACTGATCAAAACTGTAAATGTTCCAGATAATCCCCTGTACAAAAATCTTATGCTCATAAAAAGCAATTAATTGTCCTAATGTAAAGGGATTCAGCTCTTTAACTAAAATTGAATTGGTTGGTTTATTACCTTCAAAAACTTTGAAAGGCAGCAGTTCGGCAATCTTTTCCGATGGCATTCCAGCTTTCTCCAGTTCTACCCGGGCTTCTTCTTCCGACTTTCCATTCATCAACGCTTCCGTTTGGGCAAAGAAATTGGAGAGCAGTTTCTGGTGGTGATCACCAATCGGATTGAATGATTTCGCTGCTGCAATAAAGTCACAGGGGATAAGAGGTGTACCCTGGTGGATCAGTTGATAAAATGCATGTTGCCCATTGGTACCTGGTTCTCCCCAGATAATCGGCCCAGTTGCATAGTTCACTTTATTTCCGTTGCGATCTACCGATTTACCATTGCTTTCCATATTCCCTTGCTGGAAATAGGCAGGGAAGCGGTGCATGTACTGGTCATATGGCAGAATAGCTTCCGTTTGAGCTCCAAAAAAATTTGTGTACCAAATTCCGGTTAAGGCCATGAGCACCGGTATATTATTTTCAAACGGAGTAGTACGGAAATGCTCATCCGCAGCATAGGCTCCTTTCAGTAATTCCTCAAAAGCAGGGTAACCGATGGTCAAGGCAATAGATAACCCAATGGCACTCCACAAAGAATAACGACCACCCACCCAATCCCAGAAGCCAAACATATTGGCTTTATCAATCCCGAATTTTACTACTTCTTTCTCATTGGTGGAGAGGGCAGCAAAATGACGGGCAATATCCTTTTCGGATGCTCCCGATTGTAGAAGCCAATTCCTGGCAGTATGCGCATTGGTCATGGTTTCCTGCGTGGTAAAGGTTTTGGAGGCAATCAGGAAAAGGGTTTGTTCCGGATCAATTTTCTTCAATGTTTCAGAGATATGCGTACCATCAACATTGGAAACAAAATAAGGCTGAATGCCTTCTTTACAGAAGGGCTTGAGCGCTTCCGTTACCATTAATGGTCCTAAATCACTCCCCCCGATACCAATATTTACAATGAAACGAATCTTTTTTCCGGTATATCCTTTCCAGCTTCCCGTATGGACCTCCTCACAGAACCTGCGCATCTGCTGCTGAACTGCCAGCACATCCGGCATTACATCCCTGCCTTCTGTTAGTACCAGCCTGCCGGAAAAATTACGCAAAGCGGTATGCAACACAGCCCTGCCTTCGGTTTTATTTATGAGTTCACCATTGAACATGGCCCTGATAGCCTCATCGAGTTGGCATTCGGTTGCCAGCTCAAGGAGCAATTGCCAGGTTGTTTCGGTAATCCTGTTTTTGGAAAAATCAATCAATAACTCCTGATGGCGACGTGAAAATTTGTCAAATCGCTGCGGATCAGCCTGAAACAGGCTGCGCATGGTTTGGTCTTTAATGGATTCAAAATGTTGCTTAAGCCCTTTCCAGGCCTTGGTAGAACTCGGGTTAATGGTTGGTAACATGTTGTTAGTTTGCTTGCAAAAGGACTAAGTTACAATTCATTCAATACTTGCAGCAGGCGATCTGTCATAGCTTGGGTGATATCCAGATGAGTTACCATCCGGATCTGGGTTGCAGAGATCGCCAGGCAATGAATGTCATACTGCTTTAAGGTATCTACCAGCGTCGCTGCCGTGAACCGCCCCTTTACTTCAAAGATGACCAGGTTGGTTTCAACAGGTAGGATCGTACCGATATAATCTTTGCTTGCCAGCAATGCTGCAATTTCACGGGCATGCTCATGGTCTTCCTCCAGGCGTTCAATATGATGATCCAGCGCATAAATGGCTGATGCTGCCATAAAGCCTGCCTGCCGCATACCACCACCAAATACCTTGCGAACTCTCCGTGCCTGGCGAATGAAATCGCGGCTTCCCAGTAAAACTGAACCAATCGGACACCCCATCCCTTTATTGAAGCAAACTGATATACTGTCAAATGTTTCACCATATTGCCTGGCTGTTTGTCCGGTTGCTACCAGGGCATTAAACAACCTGGCACCATCCAGGTGCAAGGCCAGTCCATTGATCTGACATACCTGTTTAATGGCCATGATGTAATCCCAGTTATAGCAGGATCCGCCACCCCGGTTACTCGTATTCTCCAGACAAACCAGGGAGGTTCGGGCTTTGTGCACATCATCCGGATTTATGGCCGATACTACCTGGTCGGCAGTTATTCGTCCACGGTTACCAGCCAGGGCTTTTACCTGTGAGCCGGAATGAAAGGCAATTCCTCCACCTTCATATATGTAAACATGAGCCTGTTGTTCGCAGATGACTTCATCACCCGGACGGGTATGAACTTTTATAGCTACCTGGTTACTCATAGTGCCGGTAGGACAAAAAAGCGCGGCTTCCATGCCAAAAAGGCTTGCCATACGAGATTCCAGTTCATTAACGGAAGGGTCTTCCCCAAAGACATCATCACCCACTTCTGCACGGGCAATAGCATCCAGCATGCCAGGGGTAGGTTTCGTAAACGTATCAGAACGAAGATCAATTTTCATGGGCCAAATATACATTTCGAATGCTTTTTGATCGTGGAATTAGTGATTGCATGTCATATCAAAAGCAATAAAGTGCTTAATTAATCGCCATATTTTTAAGCGTATATTTATCACTATATTTTTATTTTACAATAAGATTAGATATTTTATATATTTTATTTATTATCGATATTTAAATAGGAGCCTCAATATTGTGCAAAAGAAGTACAGAATTATCCTGTCAGATTGAACATTGACCTCCTCCAAGTTGAAATCAATCCTATATATTTGCTTCCCTCTAAAATTGGATAATTGTGCGCCTTAAGAGCTTAGAAATAAAGGGTTTTAAAAGTTTTGCCGATAAAACCGTCGTTCATTTCGACCAGAATATCACAGGTATTGTGGGTCCGAATGGTTGCGGCAAGAGTAATATCATCGACAGTATCCGGTGGGTAATTGGCGAACAGAAGATCAGCCAGTTGCGCTCGGAGAACCTGGACAGCCTGGTGTTTAATGGCTCCCGTACCCGTTCTGCATCTGGTTTGGCGGAAGTAAGCCTGACTTTTGAGAACACAAAAAACCTGCTACCAACCGAGTTTAATACGGTTACCATTACCCGAAAATTTTATAAAAGCGGGGAAAGCGAATACCGCCTGAACGATGTTAGCTGCCGGCTGAAAGATATCCAGAACCTATTTATGGATACCGGTGTAAGTACCGATAGCTATAGCATCATTGAATTGGGTATGGTGGATGACCTGATTAAGGATAAGGATAACAGTCGACGTCGTATGCTGGAACAGGCCGCCGGCATCTCCATCTACAAAACCCGAAAAAAGGAAGCCCGCCAAAAACTGGATGCCACTGAACAGGATTTGGCCAGGATTGAAGATCTCTTATTTGAAATCAACAACCAGTTGAAGACCCTGGAAAACCAGGCAAAAAAAGCTGAGAAGTATTACGAGATAAAAAAAGATTACAGGGAGATTTCCATCGAGCTGGCAAAAGCAGCATTAGAAGGATTCAATCTGACCTATCGTGATCTGAACGAGCAGACCAATGCCGAAACGGATAAGAAAGCACAACTGGATGCAGTTATAGCCCAGGAAGAAGCAGCACTGGAGCAGGAAAAATTGGATTTCATTGAAAAGGAACGGCAATTGCAATCCCTTCAATACACGTTTAACGAATTGCTCCAACAATTACGGACAAAGGAAAACGAAAAGAACCTGGCCTCACAGCGCTTGAATTTCCTTCGCGAAAAAGAAGGCAGTCTGCAGGATTTTCTGCAGAAAAGTGATGGCCAGTTGAAAGGGCTGGAAGAAAGCATCACATTCAGTGCCAAACAGGTAGAAGAGGAGGAAGGCAAACTGGAAACCTTTGAATCACAACTGGAAGGATATAAAGCAGATGTAGAGGAAAAGCGCAGCCAGTTTGATGCCCAGCGGCAGGCTGTAGATGCCATCCGAAGTGAAAACCTTCAGATCCAGCGCAGCCAGTTTGAAGCAGAAAAGAAAGTGGCTGTGGCAGATACATCCATATTAAATTTACAACGAAGCATTCATCAGATAGAAGAGGAGCGCGAATTAAGAGGTAGTCAGTTAAAACAACTGGAAGAAGAAAGAACAGAGAAAGAGCAGGAATTAGAAGGAAAACAAAAAGACCTGCAGCAGTTGCAGGAGCATCATGAGCGTACGCGTGAACAAATCCTGCAAACCCAACAGGAACTGGAACAATTGAGACAGAAGCTGGCAGAAGAGAACAGGCTGCTGGATGCACGCAAAAACGAACATGACCTCCTGAAAAGCCTGATTGATTCCATGGAAGGCTATCCGGAAAGTGTCAAATTCCTGCACAACAATCCGAACTGGAATCACCAGGCACCCATTCTATCCGATATTATTTATGTTAAGGAAGAATACCGGGCAGCAGTAGAAAACGTACTGGAACCTTATCTTAACTATTACGTAGTTAACAACCTGAAAGAAGGATTGCAAGCCATTCATTTACTGGACGAACACAAAAAAGGGAAGGCAAATTTCTTTCTGCTCGATCAGTTTGGAGATGCCGCTACCAATACGAGTGTGCCAGCAGGAACCTTACCGGCCTTATCTGTAATTGAAGTTGATGCCACGTATCAATCACTGGCCTATCATTTACTGGGTAATGTATTTATTGCGGAGGATGAATCCGCTTTGGAAAACAGCAATGGACATATCATCCTGGAAAAGACAGGTAAATATGTAAAAGGAAAATACTCCATCATTGGAGGTAGTGTTGGGTTATTTGAAGGGAAAAAGATCGGTCGCGCTAAAAATCTGGAAAAACTCAGTGAAGAAATTCATTCCCAGGAGCAGGTGGTTGCTGGTATCCGTCAAACTATCCAGGAGAAACACAACGAAGTGATCGGGTACAATGAACAGCTGAAAGAACAGGCGATTAAACAAACCCAACAGGAAATCAACCAATTGACCAACCAGGTTTTTGCCTTGCAAAATAAAGTAGAAAACCTGCATGCCTTGCAATCCACCAGTCGCAATCGGCTGGAAGAATTACAACAGCAGTTGGAAACAAGTCAGCAATCCATTTCAGGAACCCGTTCCGAATTAACGGAGTTGCTGCAATCAATTGAAGAAACAGGCTCCCGGCTGGTTGAGATTGAACAATCCTATAAAACCGCAGAGCAGGAATACAACAGTGCCAATGCGGTGTACAATGAATTCAACTTATCACTGACAAGACAGCAGAGCCGGATTAATTCGATCAAACAGGAACTGGAATTTAAACGCAACCAGTTGAACGATCTGACCAACCAGATCGAAATCAACAGCAGCCAGTTGAAGCAGGTGTCGGAAGATATCACTGCAAGCGAGAGCTTACTGAACCAGGCGGAAGAAGGATTACTGGAAATGATGAGAAAGAAGGAGGAAGATGAGAAAGTATTGAACCAGGCGGATCAGGCTTATTATACTATTCGTAATCACCTCAATGAAAAAGAATCCGCACTTCGTAGCAAAGTCAAGGAGAAAGACCAGCTGGAACATTCACTGGGAGCCATCAAAGACCGGTTGAATGAATTGAAACTTCAACTGGCAGGTATGAAAGAGCGATTACAGGTAGAGTTTCGCATCAACCTGGATGATATCATTGATCAGCCAAGAACTTCAGAAATACCGGCTGAAGAATTGCAGGAAAAATCCGAGCGTATGAAAAAGCGCCTGGAGAACCTGGGCGAGGTAAACCCGACAGCAATTGAGGCGTTTACAGAAATGAAAAAGCGCTATGAATTCATACTGGAACAAAAGAATGATCTCGTTTCTGCAAAAGACAGCCTACTGCAAACCATTGCAGAAGTAGAAAGTACTGCCAATCAGAAATTCCTCGATACGTTTAATCAGGTAAAAGAGAATTTTATAAAGGTATTTAAAGCCCTGTTTACGGAAGAAGACCAGTGCGACCTGATCCTGGAAAATCCGGAGAACCTGGCTGAAACAGGAATTGATATTATCGCAAAACCAAAAGGGAAACGTCCTTCTTCCATCACCCAATTAAGCGGGGGAGAAAAAACACTGACAGCAACTGCCCTGCTCTTTGCAATCTATCTGATTAAACCGGCACCCTTCTGTATTCTCGATGAGGTGGACGCACCATTGGATGATGCAAACGTGGGCAAATTCACTAATATGATTCGTCGTTTCAGTGAAGAAAGCCAATTTATTATAGTAACACACAACAAAATGACCATGAGCGCCGTTGATGCAATTTATGGCGTAACCATGCAGGAACCGGGAGTAAGTAAATTAGTACCGGTAGATTTTAGAAATTTGAATTAAACTCCTATATTTAAGTATTAGTAACCGTCCAACCTGTTAAAGCATCTCCCTTAGGAGGTGCTTTACTTTTTTAGAAATCGAGGAATTTTACGATTGCAGGAAAAGCAGCTCCATTGTATTTTGGTACTGGAGGTTGTATCTTGTTTTTCACCAGTTCATAACCGCACGCCACAGGTGTGCGGTTTTTTTTAATTTTAACGCCACACCAAAAGATCAAGCTATGCGTACTATCGTACTGCTGCTCCTATCCAATATTTTTATGACCATTGCCTGGTATGGACACCTGAAGCAAAAAGGACTCCCGCTTTGGAAAGCCATTCTGATTGCCTGGGGTATTGCCTTCTTCGAATATTGCCTGATGGTACCGGCTAACAGGATGGGATATGCGAACGGATTTTCCGGGTTCCAGTTAAAAATGACACAGGAAGTAATCACGCTGGTTGTCTTTGCTGTGTTTGCTGTCCTCTATCTGAAAGAACCGTTTCGCTGGAACTACCTGGTTAGTTTTGTCTTCTTGCTCGGAGCCGTTTATTTTATGTTCAAAAAATAATCAGAGATAGAGGTAATAGGGTCTTAATAGACGGCTGAATGCTGCTGAATAATTTCCATTTTCCCTGATGTCAATGGTTGTTACCTGGATCTTGCAGGCTGTATTTTTTTGAAACAGACAAAAAGACCGGAAGGGTGCATGTTTTTCTGTCTGGCACACATTCATCCGCTTATACAGCTGGAAGTTGCTGGTTGCATTTTTCGCCAACAGTGATTCAGCTCTCAGATAAGGAAGCAGGATTGCGAAATAACCATTCTCAGTTGTTAGCTCCTCCGCCAGTTGAAGGAGAGAAGAAAGATCCAGGTTGCTTTCGTGTTTTGCCTTGTTGAGTCGTGCATCCGGCGATAATAAAGACTGTTCAAAAAAAGGCGGATTGCTAAATACCAACGAATAGGCGCGGGGAAAGGAATACCCGAGAGCATCACCCTGAAAAATCTGTAATCTTGAGGTCCAGGGCGATATTTCAAAATTTGCTTTAGCCTGTTTTGCAGCTGGTATATCCAGTTCGATGGCATCCAGTTTCGCAGTGGTTGTTTCCTGGGCCAGCATCAGGCTCAGCAACCCCGTTCCGGTTCCAATATCAAGAGCTGACCCCATGTCTTTGCCACGAAATTCCTCTGCCAGCCAGGCCCCAAACAAACTGGCTTCCGTACATACTTTCATAGCACAATCTTCCTGATTGACACGAAAGGATTTGAATTGAAAATAGGTATTCGCCAAAATAGAGCAGGGTTGTGTATTACCAGCCAGCGCGGGCGGTTGGGGTTACAGAAAGATCGGCAAAATCCTTTCCCAGGAATTTGTAGTAGGCAGCCAGCGCAATCATAGCGGCATTATCTGTACAGTAGGGCAGGGCCGGGTAATAGGTTTTCCATCCATATTTTTTTCCCATTTGTTCCAGGCCGTTTCGCAGTCCGGAATTGGCAGAAACACCTCCTGCCAGGCATATTTCCTTAATACCAGTTTCGAACGCGGCCTTTTTTAACTTGTTCAGTAAAATAGATACGATGCGATCCTGAATAGAGGCACAGATATCAGGCAAGCGGTCTTGTATAAACGAAGGATTTGCTTGTTGGTGTTCCTGGATAAAATACAGAATGGCTGTTTTCAATCCGGAGAAGCTGAAATTCAGACCAGGGATTTGTGGTTCTGGAAACCGGAACGCTTTCGGGTTTCCTTTTTTTGCGTATACATCTATCAGTGGTCCGCCAGGGTAAGGAAGTCCCAATAGCTTGGCCGATTTATCAAATGCTTCACCAGCAGCATCATCAATGGTTTCACCGATAACTTTCATAGTAGTGGGTGATTCCGCCAGCACCAGTTGAGTATGCCCCCCACTAACCGTAAGGCATAAAAACGGAAAGCGGGGTTTGGGGTCATCGATCAGGTTAGCAACTACATGCGCCTGCATATGATGAACAGTAATAAGCGGCTTATTAAGAGCCAGGGCAATTGACCTGGCAAATTGTGCCCCTACCAATAGCGCACCAATCAATCCCGGTGCCTGCGTAAACGCGATAGCATCCAGTTCTTCCAGTGCGACACCTGCCTGCTGCATCGCCTGGTCTACCACAGGAACAATGTGTTGCATGTGCGCGCGACTTGCCAATTCGGGAACTACACCGCCGTATTGCTCATGTACCTTTTGGGTGGCAACAATATTGGAAAGTACCTGCCCATCTTTACAAATCGCTGCAGCTGTTTCATCACAGGAACTTTCAATAGCTAAAAGAAGTGGCATACAATTATTTACTGCGAATGGCGACCACAGGATCCATTTTTGAAGCGATGGATGCTGGAATGATTCCAGCAAGCACCCCCACAATGATACAGATCGACACGGCGATGGTCATAATTTTTATGGAAATAGTAATCGGGAAACCGATGGAACTGGAAATGGCGAGTGTCAGCAGGAATACGAGTAACAAACCGATCATTCCACCTAAAATGCATAGGAAGGCGGATTCCATCAGGAATTCCATCATGATGGTCATTTTTTTAGCTCCAATCGCTTTTTTAAGTCCGATTTGCGGAGTTCTTTCCCGAACGGTTACAAACATAATATTGGCAACACCAAACATACCAACGAACAAAGAAAGAATGGCAATGAAAAAACCTCCCATATTGATACCGGAAAAAATTCCGGCAGCAAATTCACCAAATGCATCTACATCATTAAGAGAAAAATTATCAGCCTGCGTGGGTTTGAGTTTACGGATGGATCGCATGGCGCCGGTCACCTCATCCCGGAGGGCTTTCATAGGAATCATTTCCTTTCCCTGCAACATGATCACAGGATCAGAACGGTCTTCTCTCACCAGCGTTTTCATAAAAGCATAGGGTAGTAGCACACAGTTATCAAATTCCCAACCGCCTATGATGGAAGAACCCTGTTTTTTAATCAGTCCGACAATGTTAACATTCCTGTTATAAATGTTAACCATTTTTCCAACCGCACGTTCCGGTTTACCAAATAGTTCTTCAGCTACTTTATAACCAATAACCGCAGAGTTGGACGCATAATCAAAATCTGTTTGTTGAAGGTAGCGTCCGTCAATCACCTCTATGGTCTGAATATTGGAGAAATCTTCTGAAATGCCGTACATCCTTACATTGTCCAGTTTTTCATCCTGGAACTCCACTTTATCCATCCGTTGCAGTGCAAATGCAATATTGGCTGCTTCGGGTACCGCTTTTCGTAGCAGATCCATTTCATGGTATTTGGGAGAGGGGCGGTTGAGCAATTTCCAGTAAGGAATCTGACCGCTGTAATCCCATTTGTCTATAAAAATGGTATTGCTACCGAGGGCCTTGATATCTTTCTGAACATTTTTCTCCAGGCTATTTACCGTAGCCAGAACACCAATGATACAGAAGATACCAATGGTAATTCCAAACAGGGACAGAAAGGTTCTGAGTTTATTGGAACGAAACTCTCCCAGTGCCATTTTTAATCCGGTTCCCAGAATTTCGAGGGTTTTACGCATAAATCAAAAATACTGCATCCTGATGCAACTAGTATGAAAAAAGAAGCTTAAATTAGAAGAGAACAATCCGCCCGGGAAACAATCTGTACCAGCGTTGAATCAGAGGAAATTATTTCATCACTTAAATATACTTCCAATGGTTACTACAGACATCTCCCAGTTGGTTGGAGAGTGTGCATCCTGGATCACTACTCTCCGTACAAAAAGAGCCGGCTTTACCTCTCTCAGGGAAAAACTCCAGCAGCTTTCCACCAATCTCCAGGACCAGGATACACTTAAAGACCTGGAACACCTCCAGAACCAATTCTACATTCAACTGATCAACATCCACGACCTGAAACATGCCATCAAAGAGCATGAACAGATCGCCCGCTGGGAAAAAGAAAACAAGGGTCAGGTCTCAGACGCAACCATCTCCGCGCATGAAGACATACTGATGCAGTACGAACAACTCAATGACACCCTCGATCATGTGGAGTATGAATTCCGACAGTTCGTCCGCAAAATAGAATGATAACAAGTTAGAAGTATGAAGTATGAAGTAGAATCCCTGCTTCTCACGTCTCACGTCTGACTTTTCACATTTTTCACCTTTCACCTTTCACCTTTCACTTCTTCATCATGCCTGCAGAATTCGACACCTCACATGTCAAAAACATTGTCTTGCTCGGCCATGCCGGTTCCGGCAAGACCACTTTAGCGGAAAGCATGGTTTATGAAGCCGGACTAATACCCCGGCGGGGAACCATTTCCAGCCATTCCACCCTGGGAGATTACCATGAATTGGAAAAAGAAAGAGGCAATTCGATTTTTTCCAAGCTTCTCCACACCCGATGGCGTGGATATAAGATCAACATTATTGACACACCCGGTTACGATGATTTTTGCGGGGAAGTGATTGCTTCCCTGCGTGTAGCCGATACTGGCGTGATGGTCCTAAATGCGGCTATGGGAGTGGAAGTGGGTACTGATATCATTTGGCAATACACAGAGTCATTTAAGACACCCATGCTTTTTGCAGTCAATCAACTTGATCAGGAAAAAGCCGACTTCGATAAAACTGTCCAGGAGGCAAAAGATCATTTTGGTAATAAAATCGTGGTAGTGCAATACCCATTACAACAGGGTGCCGGCTTTCATGAGATTGTAGATGTACTCAGGATGACCCTTTACAAGTTTCACGATACAGGTGGGAAACCAGAAAAGCTACCTATTCCTGAGCAGGAGCGGGAAAAAGCGGAACAGTTGCACAAAGAACTGGTGGAAGCGATTGCCAGCAATGATGAAACACTCATGGAACATTATTTTGAAAAGGGTGAGTTAGATGAAGATGAAATGAAGGAAGGCATGAAAAAAGCCATGATCAACCATGATCTCTTTCCACTATTTTGCGTATCGGCAGAACGAAATATGGGTAGTGGTCGCCTGATGGGATTTATAGATAATGTTTGTCCCAGCGCCAATGATATGCCCGCACAGCAAACCGTACAGGGTAAAGAACTTCCCTGCCGGTCTGATGCTGCCACTTGTCTTTTTGTTTATAAAACAGTTTCTGAACCGCATGTAGGTGAGCTGTCCTTTTTCAAAGTTTATTCAGGAGTGGTCAAATCAGGAATGGAACTAATGAATGCCAATACAAGGGCAAGTGAAAAGATTAACCAATTGTTTATTGTGGAAGGAAACAAGCGAACTGCGGTGAATGAACTGGCTGCCGGCGATCTGGGTGCGACCCTCAAATTGAAAAATACCCATGTCAACAATACACTATGCGATAAAAACAATCCTGTGGAGTTGGTGCCAATCCGATTTCCAGCACCCAATCTTAGCGTGGCTATTGACCCATTTGTAAAAGGAGAGGAGGAAAAGCTATCGCAAGCCCTTCACATGCTGGTTGAAGAAGATCCCACCATTCGGGTGGAAGTTTCCGCAGAACTGAAACAGACCCTGTTGCATTGCATGGGAGATATGCACCTGGCAGTCATTAAATGGAAATTACAAAACCAGTTTCGGTTGGAAGTGCGTTTTTCCAGACCCCGAATTGCCTACAGGGAAACCATCCGCAAGCCGGCAGATGCCCAATATCGCCATAAAAAACAATCTGGTGGAGCTGGCCAATTCGGTGAAGTACATCTAAGAATTGAACCCTGGTATGAAGGAATGCCAGACCCAAACGGTTTAACTGTCCGGAACCGGGAAACGCATCAACTGCCCTGGGGTGGAAACCTTGTTTATTACAACTGTATTGTTGGAGGTGCCATAGACACCCGCTTTCTTCCTTCCATTCTGAAAGGAGTGATGGAAAAAATGCAGGAAGGCCCCTTAACCGGAAGTTATGTTCGGGATATAAGGGTTTCAGTATATGACGGGAAAATGCACCCGGTTGATTCGAATGACATTTCATTTAAGCTGGCTGGATTGCAGGCTTTTCGCCAGGCTTTTCAACAGGCCGACCCACAACTACTTGAACCGATCGGGAAAGTGGAAGTTACTTGTCCGGATGACCTAACCGGTTCGGTAATGGGAGATTTACAAACGAGGAGGGCTATTGTAGAGGGACTCGAATCTGAAGGGCATTTCACCAGGATCAGTGCAAAAGTACCGTTGGCTGAACTGTATGAATATGCCTCTTCTCTTCGTTCCATCACCCAGGGTAGAACAAGGTTCAGTATTCAATTTGATCACTATGCTCCCGTTCCTTATGAATTACAGAAAAAACTTATGGAAGAATACAACAGGCAGGCAGAGCTGGTCGAATAGCTTATCAAAGTAGCTTTTCGATGAATGGAACAATGAATTTATTTTCTGCATCGTTTATGCTTTGTTCCGTTTTTAATCGACGTACCCATTGAAAATTTCCACACCTATGAACGAACAGTTGTACTTCAACGATCAGGCACATATTGCCGAAAAGTTTCAGTTGATCCAGGAGCATTTGCAGGACACCAGTAAAATGGCAGTACTGAAAATCCGCAACTGGAAATTAGTGGAGCATCTGCCGGAAACCAGCCAACGCTATCAAAAGCACATGCATCAGACACTATTCAACATTGTTCCAAACGAGTTCATTCTTTGCGAAGTGGGATATTATTTCTCCCCACTGAACAACTGATAAAAAAGGGCCGATATGACGGCCCTTTTTTATCTTTATATCATGCCAAAACTAAATCAGGTTTTACTTTTTGTAGTTCTCTCCTGTATAATTTTATATGCAGGCCGTTCCCTCTTCATTCCCCTCAGTTTCGCCTTGCTGATCAGTTTCATTCTCTATCCAATTTGTAAATGGATGGAAGAAAAAGGACTTTCCAAATCAATGGCAATTCTGATCAATCTGACTTTTCTAACCTTGCTGCTTGGAGGAATCGTATTCCTGCTTGTATATCAGTTAAAGCAGTTTGGATCGGAATGGCCACTTTTAAAAGAGAAGATCAATCAATCGATCAGTCGTCTTTCTGTCTATCTCAATGATGAATGGCAAATTGATAGTGTAACACAACAAACCTATACCGATCAGTTGCTGAAAAATGCACCGGGTTACCTGTTCAATTTTTTACAAAAGACCATCGCCAGCTCTGCTGTTTCATTGGTTCTATTATTCCTGATTCCTATTTACAGTTTTCTCATTTTGTATTATCGAAGCCGGTTGATGAAAGGTCTTGTTTTACTAATTCCTGATATATACCGGCCACGTATAACCGAAATCGTTCAGTTGGCAATACAATCTTATTATAATTTTATCAAAGGTATGCTGGCTGTTTACCTAATCGTTGGTATTTTAAACAGCATCGGCCTGTTACTGCTGGGGGTGCCTCACGCCATCTTGTTTGGTGTTATTGCCGCCGTCCTTACTTTTATTCCCTATGTTGGCATTTTGGCGGCTTCGCTTTTTCCGATTACTTTATCCTGGGTCACCTATAATTCCATCTGGTATCCGATTGGTGTGATTGCTGTCTTTGGTGTTGTACAATACCTGGAAGCCAATATCATCTTCCCCTGGGCTGTTTCCCGCAAACTGGAATTAAATACCCTTTTTACAATCATCGCCATCATTGTGGGTGGAATTTTATGGGGAGCGGCAGGTATGATCCTCTTTGTGCCTTTTGCTGCTATACTGAAATTAATTGCCGAAAGAATAGAAGGAGGTACACCGTTGGTATTGTTATTGGGAGACGACAAATAGAAAACTATCAACTGTTAGCATTTGAGCCTGTTTCCGTATTTTCGTCATTTAACTGAAAAAACCATATGAAGGAAGTTTATGTTGTTGCGGCCGTTCGTACTCCCATGGGAAGTTTTGGCGGCACACTGAAAGACATTAGTGCTACCCAATTGGGGTCGATTGCCATTAAAGGAGCCCTGGCGAAAGCAGGCCTTTCCGCAGATCAGGTAGAGGATGTTTTGATGGGTTCTGTTTTACAGGCAAACCTGGGACAGGCTCCAGCCCGACAGGCTGCAAAATTTGCCGGCTTACCTGATACCGTTAACTGTACTACAATCAATAAAGTTTGTGCCAGTGGTATGAAATCTGTTGCGTTGGGTGCCCAAAGCATTATGCTGGGTGATGCATCTATTGTGGTAGCTGGTGGAATGGAAAGTATGAGCAATGTTCCATTTTATGTTGAACAACTTCGCTGGGGTAACAAATATGGTAATACTGCCCTGATTGACGGGTTGGCAAAAGACGGCTTGACAGATGTATACGATGGCCTGGCTATGGGAAATGCAGCGGAAAAGTGTGCGAGAGAATGTGGAATCAGCAGGGAAGACCAGGATCAGTTCGCGATTGCAAGTTATAAAAGAAGCCAGGCAGCCTGGAACGAAGGCAAATTCGATGCTGAAATTCTTCCGGTACCCATTCCGCAACGAAAAGGTGAGCCAATCCTTTTTTCAAAAGATGAAGAACCCTGGAATGTAAAATTTGAAAAGATCCCAGAACTGAGACCGGCCTTTCAGAAAGATGGTTCTGTTACCGCGGCCAATGCTTCTACTATGAATGATGGAGCTGCAGCACTGATCCTTGTAAGCAAAGAAAAACTGGATGAGCTCGGACTAAAACCCATTGCCAGGATTCTCTCTTATGCGGATGCGGAACAGGCGCCTGAATGGTTTACCACCACACCTTCTCTGGCAGTTCCCAAAGCCGTAGCAAAAGCAGGCCTGTCCATGCAGGACATTGAATACTGGGAACTAAATGAAGCCTTTGCCGTGGTAGGTATTGAGAATAGTCGCCGTATGCAACTCGACCCTGCCAAAGTAAACGTTCACGGTGGTGCCGTTTCCCTGGGTCACCCCCTTGGTTGTAGCGGAGCGAGGATTCTGGTTACCCTCATCCATATCCTGAAAGATAAAAAAGCCCGATACGGAGCTGCTGGAATTTGCAATGGCGGTGGTGGTGCTTCTGCTATGGTAATTGAAAATCTGGCATAACTTGCCAGGATGGATATTTTACCTGTTACAAATGAACAAAAAGCTTTGCTGGCTGACCTGAGCCGGCAAACCTTTGTTGATACTTTTGCGTCTTACAACAAGGCGGAAGATATGCAGCTGTTTCTGGATAAGCAATTTACCAGGGAACAGTTAATGGCGGAACCCGACGAACCGGACAATTATTTCTTTATTGCCTGGGAGGATGGAGAGCCTTTGGGATACATGCGACTGAAGTTTTGGCAATCACAAGCCTATAGTTGTTTGCCTTCAGCACCCACTGTAGAAATAACCCGTTTATATGCTACTCAGCTTGCCATTGGGAAAGGTGTTGGAAAAGCCATGATGCAGTTTGCACTGGACTTCGCCAGGTCAAAAATGGTAAAACAGGTTTGGTTGGGAGTTTGGGAGCACAACGAAAGAGCCATCCGATTTTATCAGAAATGGGGCTTTGAGAGAAAAGGAGATCATCCCTTTTTATTAGGCACTGACCTCCAAACTGACTGGTTGATGGCTAAGGAACTGGGGGATTTGGTTAAAATTTGAACTAAAAACCTATTTTCTCGCTGAACAGAGCAACTGAAAGTGAAACTTAAACGTAAATTGAAAATAAAATCCCATATGAAACGAATACTGTTGCTATCTCTGATGGCGGGTTGGGTATTGGTGGCCTGTCAGAAAAAAGTGGACGACCCGGAACCAAACCCAAATCCGCCCGGCCCAACACCTCCTACAGCTGAGCAAAAACTGAAGGATTCCGTAATGCTGTATACCAGGGATATTTACCTCTGGTACAACCAGATACCGGCTACCTTTAATGCGCAAAGTTATGCAGATCCTAACAAGATAATGGAAGCCATCCGGCCTTTCAGTAAAGAAAACGGATTTACCAACCCGGTTGACCGCTGGAGTTTTGCCGTAAAAAAAGCAGATTGGGATAATGCCAGCAGTGGTATTTCCGCGGACCTTGGCATGGGTATTTTTTTCCGTTCCAACAATGATCTACGGGTTACCTATGTTGAAAAGGACGGAGCTGCTGGAAAAGCAGGTGTTCAGAGAAGCTGGAGGCTGTTAAAAATTAATGGCAACAGTAGCATTAATACCTCCGATGCCAGTATCAATTTTATCGTGAATGCGATCTACGGAGGAAATGCCGCAACGGTTGAATTTCAAAAACCTGACGGAACCACTCAGGAGATAACGCTTTCTCCCATTACCTACCAGGAATATCCTTTGGCATTGGATACCGTATATACAAACGGAGGCAAAAAAATCGGGTATGTGGTGTTGAATTCTTTCCTGGGAGATCAGGATCAGATCAAGCAAGCAATGGCATCCACCTTTTCCGATTTTGGTGCTCAGGGCGTAACAGAACTGATTGTTGATCTGCGCTACAATGGAGGTGGATTTGTGTCCTTATGGGAAGAAATGGGCAACTTCCTTGCACCAACAGCCGCAAATGGAAAGGTTATGTATCGGCAAAGTTTCAACAACAAATATGCCAGCCAGTTCGATGAAACCGTGAATTTCGAGAAAAAAGGTACCGTTAATCCGGCAAAAATTGTTTTCATTATTTCTCAAAATACAGCGTCTGCCAGTGAAGGTCTTATCAATAGCCTGACTCCTCATACGGAGGTGAAAATCGTTGGACCAAGTGCCTCCAATGGTAAACCGGTTGGTTATTTTCCGATCCCGGTTGGTGATTGGTATATTCTTCCTGTTAGCTTCCGGACAGTGAACAGTAACAATCAGGGAAGTTATTTCAACGGATTTATCCCTGAAAGTCAGGTTCCGGATGGGCTGGATAAGGCCTGGGGAGATCTGACGGAAGACTGTTTGGCAAGTGCGATGAAGTACCTGACTACCGGTTCTTTCAGGGCTGCTACACGCGAATCAAGCCGCCTGACGGCTGATTATTTGGAAAGTTACCAGCGACTCCCGATGAAAAAAATGAAAGTATTGGTAGAAGACCGTTATAACTTGTCAGAAAAACTCAAAAATTAAGAATAACTAGTTTTTATCAAAAGCCCCCTTACCGGGGCTTTTGGCATTTATGGGGGATTTTTTGCGCATTTGGAGTGTAACCAATAAATTTGCCACTCCTTATAAAAACAAAAGAATGGCAAGATCAATTGCATTTAGAGAAGCGCTGCGCGAAGCAATGAATGAAGAGTTCCGTCGCGATGATCGCGTATTCCTGATGGGAGAGGAAGTGGCTGAATACAATGGAGCCTACAAAGTTAGCCAGGGTATGCTCGATGAATTTGGTGAAAAACGAGTGATCGATACCCCAATTTCTGAACTTGGATTTGCTGCAGTTGCAGTTGGTGCAGCTCAGAACGGCCTGCGTCCCATTGTTGAATTCATGACCTGGAACTTCGCTGTTCTGGCACTTGACCAGATTCTGAATACAGCTTCTAAAATGCTTGCGATGAGTGGAGGTCAGATTTCCTGTCCCATCGTATTTCGTGGACCCAATGGTTCAGCCGGACAATTAGGAGCCCAGCACTCTACTGCATTCGAAAGTTATTATGCCAATATTCCGGGCATCAAAGTAGTATCCCCATCTAATGGTTACGATGCAAAAGGATTGTTGAAGCAAGCCATTCGTTACGAAGAGGATCCCGTGATTTTCATGGAGTCTGAATTAATGTACGGCGATAAGTCGGAAGTTCCTGAAGAAGAGTACTATATCCCGTTAGGTAAAGCAGATGTAAAAAAAGCAGGATCCGATGTTACCATCGTTTCATTCAATAAAATGATGAAAGTTGCTTTAGGAGCAGCTGCTGAACTGGAAAAAGAAGGTGTAAACGCGGAGGTGATTGACCTAAGAACCATTCGTCCGCTCGACTGGATGACCATCCTTGAAAGTGTAAAGAAGACCAATCGCCTGGTTATTGTTGAAGAACAGTGGCCATTTGCATCCATCTCTTCTGAAATTTCCTACCGGATCCAAAAAGAAGGATTTGATTACCTCGATGCACCGATTCGCAGGATAACAGCTGCAGATGCACCGTTGCACTATGCTCCCAATCTGGTAGCTGCTGCTTTACCAGATGTTGCAAGAACGGTAAAGCTGGTAAAGGAAGTGATGTATATGAAGAAGTGAAAGGTGAAAGGTGAAAGGTGAAAAGTGAGACGTCAGACGTGAGACGTCAAAAAATATAAAAACCCGTAGGAGAAATTCTCTTACGGGTTTTGATTTTTTTGGGCGTTAGCTCCACGTAGCTTCTCACATCTCACGTCTGACGTCTCACTTCAGCATGCTTCCAACAGTAAGCAGAAAGCAATACGAGTAGGCCATTAGAACGCCTGCCAATAAAACAAGTTTGGTTGTCAATTGCCACACGCTGATCTCGCGGGTGTTTTTCAAAGGGTGACGTAGTCTGTTCATAGGTGGATATTTTTGGATTTTGGATACTTCAAAAATACAATCCCTAACTACTCCTGTCAATCACAGTTCTACCCGATTTTTTTAGTACAATTACGAAGCGTTTCCACTTTACCACTGGTACAAACTGCCAGCCGGAAAATTCCATTCAGGCGTTTGAAAGCTGCCGCCTGTAAAGTGCTGCCAGGGTTGCGGGTATTGTGTTTTGACGGATTTAACCAGGTGAATATCCTGAGCTGGCATGAACCCCTGCAACAGGATAAAAACAGTTTCCCCTTTTGCATTCTTTGCCAGGTCCACAACCTGCATAACATGGCCTGGATAACCGGGCTGAAGAAATACATCACCTGCTTCGGGACTTGAGTTGGCTGACTTGCGCCTCATCTGCCTTGAAAGAGAAGCTGTACCACAATAGACAAACACTTGCTGAAGAAAACGATCCAGGTTTGATCGTACCCCCGGCGAAACTGATTGAGCACTACGCCTTACCGTTAGCAATTTATTTCCCTTCAGTATATATCGCCCCCCCTTGCACCAATCGGAATAATTCAACAAGGTACCGTCTGTTGCGAAAAAATGAATCTGTTCATATTGCTGCTGTTCAAACAACCAGGACGCCCGTATGAGCATAACCGCATCCGCACATTGTAACAGGGAATTATTCCGAACCGGTAAGTCCAGCACTGCATAAGTAGCCTGCTGGTTTGGCTTGGGCAGACCAGTATAATAATATACCGTCTTGTTTTGCTTTAATACGAGTTTCCGGAGATAGTCTGAATAACTTCCTGTTGCAGCCACCGGTCTGACAAAGCCCGACGGAACAGCAATGGATTCAATTGACCTCAGTTTATCTGCACGTTGAAAAAATGGCAAAATAATTGCCAATATCAGGGGCAATTGCATTAATCGGTATTTTTGGTACAGTTGAGATGCAATTCCAAATTATTTACACAATCGATACCACAGCATAAACTGATTTTAACATGTCCCAAATATTAATAATTGACGACGAAAGAGCCATTCGCAAAACATTGGGAGAGATTCTATCCTACGAGGGATATAAGGTAGAAGAGGCATCGGATGGGGAAGAAGGATTGAAAAAATTTAAGGAAAAAAATTTTGACGTAGTACTCTGTGATATCAAAATGCCGAAACTGGATGGAATTGAATTTCTGGATAAAGCAAGGGAAGCCAATCCGGATATACCCATCATTATGATTTCTGGTCACGGCACTATTGAAACCGCTGTTGAGGCGGTTAAAAAAGGCGCCTTTGATTATATTTCCAAGCCACCGGACCTTAATCGCCTATTGATTACTTTACGAAACGCAATGGATAAAACCTCCCTTGTTACGGAAACAAAAGTGTTAAAACGCAAGGTAGGCAAGGTGCAGGAAATGATTGGAAATTCTCCTGCTATCCAACGAATCAAAGACACCATTGAGAAGGTAGCACCTACTGATGCCCGTGTATTAATAACAGGCGAAAATGGGGTAGGAAAAGAGTTGGTAGCCCGCTGGCTCCATGAGAAAAGCAATCGCTCTTCCGGTCCGTTAGTAGAAGTAAACTGTGCTGCAATCCCAGGAGAATTGATCGAGAGTGAACTTTTTGGACACGAAAAAGGCTCCTTTACTTCTGCCATTAAGCAACGTATTGGCAAATTTGAACAGGCCAGTGGAGGAACATTGTTTCTGGACGAAATTGGCGACATGAGTTTATCGGCACAGGCAAAAGTATTGAGGGCATTACAGGAAGGAAAAATCACAAGGGTAGGGGGTGATAAAGAAATTTCAGTAGACGTTCGAGTGGTAGCTGCTACAAACAAGGACTTGCTTAAAGAAGTGGAAGAAAAAAACTTCCGGCTAGATCTGTATCATCGTTTGAGTGTTATCCTGATTCATGTTCCATCTCTTAATGATAGAAGAGATGATATTCCGCTGCTTGTAGATAAATTCCTTGAGAATATCTGTATAGAATACGGTATCGCCAAAAAAGAAATTGAGGCAGATGCCTTGGAAGCGCTGCGCGATTACAACTGGACTGGTAATATACGGGAATTGAGAAATGTTGTGGAGCGATTGGTTATCCTGTCAGGTAAAACAATAGTGAAGGAAGATGTCGTCAATAATGTGGTGCCAAGGAATTAACCTGGTCAGCTGCTGAAAATTTCAGCATGGCCTCACAGTCTTTTAACCAGGTAAAAGATGGGTGAGATGGAAGCGATTGGTTTTGCAGGGCAGGGCCGGCTGCAACTATTTTCTTGTCAGGAAAATGATAGAGCAGTTCCTGAAGGTAGTTTTCCAACGGACGATCATCCAGGTGTGTGATCAGGTGAAAAAACAGATGAGACGGATGATGCACTTCACAGATATCCTTTAACACATGGAGGTTGGCATTTTTGCCATAGTAAACGCATTTTGAACCATTCTTTTTTAACAGGTAGTGCATAAAAAGAATAGGAATCTCATGAGATTCTCCAATAGGTGTAAATAATAAAACAGTTCGGGCATTTTCGGCATTTTCCGTTTCCAGTCCATCTATTGCAAGCAATAACTTTTTCATTACAAGCGAACTGCAAAAGTGCTCCTGGGCAGGAATTACCCGGTCACAAAGCCAATTATTTCCGATCAGGTTCAGTAACGGAAAAATGATTTCCAGCATTGTCTTTTGAAGTCCTATGTGCAAAATCTGCAAATGAACTACCTGGTTAAACGTTTCCTCGTCAAAATTGGAAACGGCTTCCAAAAGTTGGCGAAATGGTTCAGCATATACGCCTGCGTTTAAATCCTGCATGCAGTAAGAAGCCAGTTGCTCCTGATCAATTTCCAGCAATGATGAAATCTTGTTTCCTCTTTTGTACAGGATGGAAAGTCGCAGTATTTTCTTTAAATCCTCCCCGTCATAATAGCGATGCCCACCCTCTTTTCGCTTCGAGAAATCATACTGGTACCGCTGCTCCCATACCCTGAGTGTATGTGCTTTAATACCTGTAAGCTTTTCTATATCCCGAATGCTGAACCTGTTCATAACGGTTGCAAGAATGCGGTAAAAATTCCGATTAACAAAAATTTGGGGGCTATGCTGTCATAATTTACATAAAACAGTTACAAATAGTGCAGGAAACTAGTATTATTACCTTATAATGGTATTTTTGCCCACATCTAAAATTGCCTGAATGACAACGAATCAGATTTTGATCGTATCCCTGATTTCACTTTTACTGGTGATGTTACCGGCTTTTGGCCTTTCGAAATTGTTTCAGAAAGCAGGAGTGCCTGCATGGAAAGCCTTTGTTCCCTTTTACAATACCTGGACCATGCTGGAAATCGCCAAACGTCCGAAACACTGGTTTTTCTGGCAGTTTATTCCAGTGGTAGGTTGGTTCGTTACAATGGGTATCCTGATTGAATTTGTAAAATGTTTTAATAAGTTCAGCTTTTGGGAACATACGTTGACCTGCTTACTGCCATTCGTTTATTTTCCAATGATTGGGATGGACCCCAAGACCCGTTTTATCGGCCCGGAAGGAGTGAAACATTATAAAAAAACACCCGTACGGGAATGGGTGGATGCCGGCATCTTTGCCATTGTTGCCGCTACACTGATCCGCACCTTTATTTTTGAAGCATACACGATTCCAACCGGATCCATGGAAAAGACGCTTTTGGTAAATGATTTCTTATTTGTTAGCAAACTGAGCTATGGCCCCAGGATTCCAAACACACCACTGGCGGTTCCCTTCGTACATCATTCATTGCCGGGTAGTACCACTAAATCCTATTCGGAACTTATCAAATTGCCTTACAGCAGGTGGTTTGCCAGCCCGGTTAAAAGAAACGATGTAGTTGTATTTAATTTTCCGGATGGAGATACCGTTATCAATAAGCCGGAGTTTCAGTCGATGTATCCATATTACAATGTTGCCCGTCAATTTGGAAACGGCAATATGGATTTGGGGAGACAAATGATTCTAAGCGACCCTGAAACCTATCCGCTGGTAATACGGCCAGTAGATAAGCGTGAAAATTATATCAAACGGTGTGTAGCAATCGGAGGTGATACCCTGGAAGTTCGCGAAGGACGTGTCTATATCAACGGTGAGCCGGGATTCGTTCCCCCCAAATCACAGTTGCTCTATGAAATTGAAACAAACGGACAGCCGCTAAATGCGGAGTTCATGAAAGATGAATATGATATCGATATCAACGATGAGCAGGAATTTGCCAGATTGAGTGGTAATGTATTCAATATGTTACTCACCGCAGAAGCAGTTGATAAGTTACAAAAAAGCGGTTTGGTGAAACGGATAACTCCTCTGCTGATTCGTCCGGATGCAGTGCCTCCAACCAAATTTACCATTGATATTTTTCCGCATGACGGAAAGCACAAATGGACAGAAGATTTTTATGGCCCGATCTGGATACCAAAAAAAGGGGCAACAATTACACTTACGGCAGATAACTACTCCATTTACGAAAGAACAATACGTGTTTTCGAAGGCAACCAGTTGGAAAGACAGGGCGATCAATTTATTATCAACGGAGAACCAACCAACCAATACACATTTAAGATGAATTATTTCTGGATGATGGGGGATAACCGCCACCAATCGCAGGACAGCCGTTTCTGGGGCTTTGTTCCGGAAGATCATGTGGTGGGGGAAGCCTGGATCATTTGGATGAGCCTGAACAAAGGAATACGCTGGAATCGTCTTTTCAGAACGATTCATTAAACTAATTGGAAAGCGCTCCAAACGAACAGTATGAAAACCAACTCCTTTGAATTTGCTTATGAAGTTTACGATTCCATTGAGGAATTGCAGAAAGGGGATGCCGCTTTACTGGAAACTGCCCGTGCTATAACGGTTCAGGCTTATGCACCCTATTCCAGGTTTTTTGTGGGGGCATCAGTAAAATTGGACAATGGCCAATTGTTGAGTGGAACGAACCAGGAGAACGCATCTTTTCCTGCCGGAATTTGTGCAGAACGTACTGTACTGGCTGCTGTGTCCTCTGTTTATCCAGGGGCTGTAATCCATGCCATGGCAATTAGTTTTCGTTCAGCCGGAGCAGCAAGTAACCACCCCATTTCACCTTGTGGTATTTGCAGGCAATCACTCATTGAGCAGGAAAAAAGGCAGCAGGCTCCTATTAGAATTATCCTGGGCGGACAAGTTGGACCTATATTTATAATAAGTTCAATGAATCATTTGCTGCCTTTTAGCTTTACAGGTGAGGAGTTGGATAAAGGATGAGTACTATCCGATCTTAGAACCATTTTTTACCGGACGATCTGGTTGTAATAATACTACTTCATTATTGGGTGTATATACTCCTAAAACCAGGCATTCACTATTGAAATTGGCAATTTGTTTGGGAGGAAAATTAAGGATGACAATTACCTGCCGGCCAGCTAATTCTTCTTTTGAATATAGATCAGTAATCTGCGCCGAGGATTTTTTTATGCCGGCTTCCCCAAAATCGATAACTAACTGGAAGGCGGGTTTTCTGGCTTTGGGAAAATCCTGCACTTCCAGAATGGTCCCAAGACGAATATCTATTTTTTCAAAATCAGACCAGCTTATGAACATATTTTCAAGATATTAACGCAAAATGATCGTTTTTTTTTGATTCAATGCGTAATCGGTAAACAAACCTACCGTAAATTCAGGCATCTTTTAATTTTTATCAAACCGATTGTAATTATGCCCCGTTTATCGCCATCGCGTAGAAAATTCCTTCGGAATTCGACTGCAGCAGCCGCAGGTTTTTTCATTGTACCCCGCCATGTTTTAGGAAAAGGCTTTGTTGCACCCAGTGATACACTGAATGTTGCAGGAATTGGTGCCGGAGGTAAAGGCACCAGCGACCTTGCAGAGTTTTACAAAACCGGCAAAGTAAATATTGTTGCGCTCTGCGATGTGGATGACAGGGCAGCGGCCAAGTCACGCCAGGCACATCCCAAAGCGCCTTATTATAAGGATTTCCGGGACATGCTGGAAAAACACAAAAACCAGATCGATGCGGTTTCCATTTCTACTCCTGACCACACGCATGCTAATGCTACCCTTGCAGCCATGCAGTTAGGAAAGCATGTTTATACACAGAAACCACTAACCCACGATATTTATGAAGCACGTTTGTTAACCGAAGCTGCCAAAAAATACAAAGTGGTTACCCAAATGGGAAACCAGGGAGGTAGTGGGGATGGAGTTCGAAGAGCAAAAGAACTCATTGATGCGGGCATGATTGGGGATGTTCATACGGTACATGCCTGGACCAATCGTCCGGTTTGGCCACAAGGTATTCCTACACCTTCCGGTAAACATGATATTCCAAAAGAACTGAATTGGGACCTTTGGCTTGGTCCTGCACAGCACATTGATTATAACCCAGCTTACCTGCCCTTCAATTGGAGAGGCTGGTGGGCGTTCGGAACCGGTGCCCTGGGTGATATGGCCTGTCATATTTTGGATCCGGCATTCCGGATATTGCCCATTCTTTATCCAAGTTCAGTTGAGTGCAGTGTTGCCAATATCTGGCAGGATATGTGGGTTGAAAGCTCCAATCCGGATGGATGTCCTCCTTCTTCTATCATCCACCTGGATTACCCCAGAACGGATGGAAAAGGTAATATTAAAATTTCCTGGTACGATGGTGGCCTTCTGCCAAACCGTCCGGATGAATTGTTACCGGGAGAAGCATTTGGCAATTGGGATGGTGGAATCCTCTTTGAAGGAACTAAAGGGAAACTTTTGGCTGATTGCTATGGTGAAAATCCGCGTTTGCTGCCTACAACCAAAATGCAGGAAAGCCTGCCAGCGCCAACCATCGCAAGAGTACCAGAAGGGCATTATGCACAATGGGTATATGCTTGTATTGCAGGTCATGGAAAAGGAAAAACCAGTTCTCCTTTTGAATATGCGGGACCATTTACAGAAAGTATTCTCATCGGTAACCTGGCGATTCGCAGCTGGATGATGAAAAATCCCAACCTGAAAGGTTGGAACGACAAATACCTGGGTCGTAAGAAATTGTTATGGGATGCGAAGAATATGAAAATCACCAATTTCGAAGAAGCCAACCAGTTCGTGAAACGTGAAAGAAGAAAAGGATGGGAGCTGTGAGGAAGGTGAAACGTCAGACGTGAGACGTGAGACAAATCTCTAAAATAAAAGCCCGCATTTCTGCGGGCTTTTATTATTTTATTTGGATGCTTAAACCTCAGAGAACTCATGTTTCACCTTTCACTCTCTTTCACCTTTCACTTTTCACGTCTCACGTCTGACGTCTCACGTCTGACGTCTCACGTTTCCAACAGCTGCGCCAATTTCATCAGTTCCTCCTGTTTATATCCATCTTTATCTGACTCATAGCAGCGGGAAAATTCTTCGAGTAAATGCTGAATGATACGGATGGTATTCATTGGTTTGAAGAAGGAAGCGGTAGGCGGAACAGATATCCTTTTGAAATAGGTATCCACATCTTTTTGTGTAAATACCTGGCCACTCATGGGATCAATATAAAATTGAATTTGATGCATCGGGTTAGAAGCAGGTTCCTGCCAAACACCCGGTTCCATATCAAAATAAGCAAGTATAAACTGCCGGGGAATAGGAACAGCACGTATGGGAATATCGAGCAAATCGCAAAGTACCAGGTACAGAATACCATTGCTAATGGCATTTCCTTTTTTGGTTTCCAGGACTTTATTTAATAGAAAATCATTCGGCTCTGAATAATTAATTTCAGAACCTTTCAGATGGTAGTAATTATAAAGAATTGTGGTGAGTACGTTGGTTTGTTCCAGCGGCGTAAGGTAATTATTGAGCTCCAACCAGATATTTCGTCGCATTTTTTCAATATCCTGCAGAATAGCGCTGACATTAAGGTCGGGGTATTGAAATTTACAAACCAACAGGGCCCCACCTAGCAGATCTGGAGCAGGTTGTGCTTTCCATCGTTGAAAATCATTGGTTAACTCACAGTAGTGCAGGCGATGAATAAGCATTTCAATCCGCTCCTGAACAGCCTCATCCGGAGTCGTTTCCCACAAATGTTCCAGGTTTGGAATGATATTGGTTCCAAGCGAGATAATCCGGTCGCTCACTGTGGAAAACACCTCGATATCGGGGTCATCAATGAGATGAAAAAGGGCTGATATTTCTCGGGTTTCTTCCATTCCTTGGTTGGGTTCAGATTAATAACAATCTTAGGACGCTTAAACCACCCAAAATATTGTTATTGTTCCGCCAATAAATTTCGCTGGAAAGCAGGTATAATGCCTCGATACTTATCCACTACTGTGGATAAGCGGAAGTACTGCCAGTAAACGGATTTCCTTGCTATTTTTTCCCGGGTGAGGATTTTTTTGCTGCCTTTTTGGGCGCGGCTTTCTTAGCCGGAGCTTTCTTTGTGGCCGCTTTTTTTGCAGGTGCTTTTTTGGCTGCTTTTTCAAATGCTCCCGGAATTTCAGCTTCGATCATTTTTTTGATTTCTTCAAGGGAAATGCCAGTTAGTTCCTCCTCGGTAAATTTGGAACCATCCGCCTTTCGGCCCATCTTCAGCATTTTTTTGCCAAACCGGATAAAAGGACCCCAGCGACCGTTTTCAAGAGAAACTTTCTCAGCAGGCCATTGCTGGATAAATCGATTGGCTTCCTTCTCCAGTTTTTTCTGAATCAATTCATTGCAATCAGACTGTTTGAGTGCATCAAAATTATATGCCTTCGGAACATTGATAAACAGGTTATTCCATTTGATAAAAGGACCAAATCTGCCTTTGCCTTTTGTAACAGGTAGTCCTTCATACGTTGCGATCGGTGCATCAGCCTGCTTTTTCTCATTAATGAGCTCAACTGCTCTTTCCAAATCCACAGTTAGAGGCTCTTCACCTCTTGGGATAGATACAAATTCCTCACCCCATTTTACATAAGGACCAAACCGGCCAACATTCACAGATACTTCCTGCCCTTCGTATTCTCCAATGGTTAAGGGCAATTTGAATAATTCCATCGCCTCCTCATAGGAGATGGTTTCAATACTCTGACCGGATTTGAGCCGGGCGAATTTTGGTTTTTCTTCCTCACTTGCATCCCCAATTTGTACCATTGGACCATAACGGCCCATCCTGGCAACAACTTTACGACCCGTTTCAGGATCTGTTCCCAGTTCACGTTCACCTTTAATCCGTTCTGCCGTTTCGATGGTTTTATCTACATCCTTTTTGAAGGGATTGTAAAAAGCATCAATCATTTTATGCCATTGCCGTTTCCCATTGGCAACTTCATCAAATTCTTCCTCAATTTTGGCCGTGAAACCATAATCCATTACATCATTGAAATACTGATTCAGGAAGTCAGTAACAACCAGTCCCAAATCAGTTGGAAACAGTTTAGCTTTTTCAGCTCCTGTTGTTTCCTGAGACATTTCTTTTTTGATCTGATCCTTTACCAGTTTCAGTATCCTGAAATCTCTGCGAACCCCTTCTTTATCGCGCTTCTCAACATATCCTCGTTTGAGGATGGTCGTTATAGTAGGCGCATAGGTAGAAGGACGTCCAATTCCCAACTCTTCCAGTTTCTTAACAAGTGATGCTTCTGTATAACGGGGGGCCGCCCGATTGAATCGTTCAGTGGCTGTCATTTCTTTTAACGGCAATACCTGTTTTACCTGCAAAGGAGGTAACATGCTATCATTGCCCTCTTCCTCGGTCAGGTCGTCATCATCCCGATCCTCCCGGTATACTTTCAGAAAGCCATCAAATTTCAACACTTCACCAGTTGCAGTGAGTTCCTCCTTATTGGTTGAAATTGAAATTTTGGCTGTAGTTTTTTCCAATTCGGCATCAGCCATTTGGGAAGCCATGGTACGCTTCCAGATCAGCTCATATAAGCGCTTGGTTTCCGGATCATCCACCGTACTGTTTTCCATGTAGGTTGGGCGTATGGCTTCGTGCGCTTCCTGGGCAGACTCATTTTTGTTTTTGAATTTGCGCGGTTGAAAATAACGCTGCCCATATTGCCCGGTAACCTGCTGACGGATTCCATCCATGGCAGTATCACTCAGGTTAACGCTATCGGTACGCATGTACGTGATATTACCACTTTCATACAGTTTCTGCGCCAGCAACATCGTCTTACTTACAGAATAACCAAGTTTACGGCTTGCTTCCTGCTGCAGGGTGGAAGTTGTGAATGGGGCAGCGGGAGATTTCTTACCCGGACGCACCTGGATATCCGTTACTGTATAACTGGCCCCCTTGCAGGATTCAAGGAACTTCTCTGCATCCTCCTGCTCATTATATTTTTGTCCTTCAGCCTTGAAAAGAACAGGTTTATTGGACAGGTCATTGGCCGTAAAAAAGGCATCAATACGGAAATGACTCTGAGACTTGAAGGCATTGATCTCGCGTTCGCGTTCTGCTATCAACCGAACCGCAACAGATTGAACCCGTCCGGCACTCAGGGAAGTTCCCATACTCATTTTACGCCAGAGAACGGGACTCAGTTCAAAACCTACGATCCGGTCGAGCACTCTTCGCGCCTGTTGAGCATTTACCAGGTTCATGTTTACCGTACGGGGCGACTGAACCGCTTTCTGAATAGCAGGTTTGGTAATTTCATGAAAAACGATCCGTTTGGTGTTGCTGGGATCTAAACCGAGTACTTCACACAAATGCCAGCTAATGGCTTCTCCTTCCCGGTCCTCATCCGTTGCCAGCCATACTTCGTCACTTTTTTTAGCCAGTTGTTTTAATTCTTTCACCACTCTTTCTTTCTCATCCGGTACTATATAGCGAGGTTTGTACTGGTTGTTAATGTCGATTCCCATTTCACCCTTTTCCAGGTCGCGGATATGGCCATAACAGCTCTTCACCTCAAAATCTTTCCCGAGGATTTTCTCAATGGTTTTGGCTTTCGCCGGCGACTCCACTATCAATAAATTCTTAGCCATGTATCAATAAATCGTTTTAAAAAGTAGATCCAGTCCTTGCAAGTTTACAGTATAAGACCGAAAATACCAATTCAGGAAATTTCTGCGTCTTACCAAAGCTTTAAGAAATACTATGCTCAAATAGTCGTTATTTGTGTCGTTCCACTTCTACCTTTTTTTGATTCCTTAACTGAATAACGCTATGGCGAAGCCAACAGACGCGCCGGAAACCTCTATTTCCGGCTATGAATCATTTTCTGGTAGTAAAGGTAAAAACACCCATTTTTTTTGGTGGTGTGCCGGGGTACATCAACCTACGCTGGCACAATATCCAACGGAACACCCCAAATACCATACACTGGGTGGGGTTTTACTGGCCACCTTTGCCCTTGCGGCCCTTTCGTCCGGATATGCTTTTTATACCATTTTCCAACATATTGGATGGGCCTTTGCATTTGCCCTGCTTTGGGGGGCAATCATATTCAATCTCGACCGGTTTATGGTGTCCACTATCCGTAAATATGGAATGTCTTCTTCCAGCCAATGGAAAGTAGCCTTTCCACGCTTATTATTGGCCATCTTTATCGGGGTGACGATCGCCCGACCTCTGGAATTAAAACTCTTTGAAAAAGAAATCAATGTAGAGGTAGAATCACATATCCAGGAACAAATTAAAGCCTATAACCTGAAACTGGATACGATCCACCAGGCCCGGGTGGCTGCAGCCATGCTGGAAAGAAACCTACTGCTGCAGCGAAGAGCATCCATGCAGGATACGTTGCTGAAATTGCAACAGGCCTACCTGATGGAGGCTGATGGTACAGGTGGGTCAGGCAGGAGAGGGATTGAACGGATTACCCGGCTTAAACAGGGCGCATATGAGCAAACCGCCAGCAATTATGCGCAGCTTTTTCCCGGACTGGATACAGCGCTGGCCAGGCAAACCAGATTTCTTGAGAATGCTGCAAAGGAGCTTAAGTCCGATCAGGATAAGTATGCTCAATCTGCATATTCCAACATCGGATTTTTGGCCAGGAACAAAGCCCTGCAAAGTTTATCGGATCGGGAAGACAGCGTATTTATGGCGAATCTTTTGATCACCTTGCTAATCATTTTATTGGAAACAGCCCCCATTCTGGCTAAACTACTCCTGCCTGTTGGTCCTTATGATATTGCTATTGCGAAAGAGGAACTGGTGCCCATGCATCATCTTGAAAAATCCATTGCCCGCGAGCAGGATGCCAGCCCAAAGATGGAAGTGGTGGGGTAGGGAAGAATGGAGGAAAAGAGGATGGGGGGAAAGGAGGATGGGGTGTTCATCTACCTGTCTACCCTCTTTCATTCCTCCATTCCTCCATTTCTCCATTTCTCCCTCTTCCATTTCTCCCTCTTCCATTCCTCCATCTTCCATTCCTCCCGTACCATTGAATCACCATCCATACCCTCTTTCCCAATACGCATACTCACGGTCGGTACATAGGTTCCGGTTTATGTACTTGACATCCAGGTAGAGATAACCATTGCGGCCGAGCCAGTAGTGTAAGCCGGCCTGGCTTCGATAGTAATACCTGTTATTGTTGTACCTGCGAATTGGCAGGTTCCGAGTATCCATAATAACAAGTGGAGGATGACTGATCCGTCCCCTCCGGTTTCCCGGATGTTCCCAATGGCGGGAATGTTTCCCCTTTTTATTCTTTCTGTAATGATGACCTCTTTCATGCCAATCGTCATCATCGTCGTTTATTACAATAACCGTTGTGTTGGAACGATTCTGATACCTGGGGCCCTGTGCTTTTGTGGAAAGACTGATCAGGCCAAAGGTTGCGGTAAGTATAACCGCTGGTACAATTCTTAACATAGGGATCATTTTTGGTTATACATTAGTAGACTGGTACAAAAAATAACCGTTTAAATGAGTAAGCACATGAAAGCGCTATTTGGCTTGATATTAACACTTGTTAGTTTTTCCGCCTGGGCACAAACAACTGATGAATCCGGCATCAAAAACACCATCAACCAGTTATTTTCGGCTATGCGAAGCCGTGATACTGTTCAGTTACGGGATGCTTTTGCACCTACGGCCGTTCTTCAGACAATCGGAAGAACTAAGGATGGGAGTATTCAGGTTCGTACTGAATCTATTGACGGCTTCATCAAATCGGTAGGAACGCCTGGTAAAGAGGTGCTCGATGAACGCATTGAATTTGGTACTATACTGGTAGACGGTCCACTAGCCACTGCCTGGACACCCTATCAATTTTATTTGGGGAGCCAGTTTAGTCACTGCGGTGTAAATTCCTTTCAACTGGTAAAGCTGAATGGAACATGGAAGATTCAATATATCATCGATACCCGTCGTAAAAAGGGATGTCAGTAATTAATTACGTGTAAGCTTATATTTTTTGTTGACGCGCGGACTATTGAAATACTGGTTGAGCTCTTCTTCACTCATGCCACCGGTATCTACCATTGGTACGTCAATCAACTGAGTTTGAACCTGCTTAAGATCGCTGCGTAGTTTAGCGAGCTTGGTAAGAATTTCGGGGTCTGTTTCGCCAACAAGCGCATTATCAGAGAGGCTGTATTCAAGTCGTTTGATACTTGTTCTAACCTGTGCGGCGGAATTGGATTCATATGCTTTAACAGGACTAACAGCTTCCTTCACCGGTACAAGTGCAACCCCCACACTGGGCATTACCTTACCAATGTTTTTATCAGCATCAGCAGAGCTGGTAGACAATACAGTTCCAGCAAGGGCGGAGGAACCTGACATCAGGTCAAAACCGGTACGGGTTCCTTTAGTTCGCTTTACATTTTTATCCAGCTCTTTAAAGCTAAATTTTAATTGTAAAATATACCGTTGTATTTCCTTTACTACACGGCCGTATTCATCTTTCCGGAAGGGATAATTAAGTGCATCGCGCACCACAACAGTGATTTTTGCTGTATCCCTGTTATAAAACTTATCCGCTCCAACAAATGTGATATGGAATGTCTTTTGCTTTTCCTTATCTCCGTCTTTCACAAAATCATAAGGGATAGCCCAGGTGAAAATATCATCACATTTACGTACGGATTCATAGCCCTTAATGGAGGCATCCGTTAAGGTTGAAATGGACTCAATCGGAAAGCTTCCACGCTCACATTGAACCGGAATGGAAAGTGTATCCCCCTCATCAATGAAAATGGTTTCACTCACGCCGGGCTTCAAACGTGATATTACAATTTCAGTATTGTAAAACATCAGTGTGAAAAAAGTATCAACTCTCTCTTTAGGATCTGAAAGATTCTGAACGCCCATCTGTACCTTGTATTCCTGGTCATATCTTAGTCGGCCTGATAAAAACAGGGATTTTTCAGCCTTAAATGTGAGTCGCCCATCATCTTTGCCGATTTTCAGTCCGACTGGAGCATTTCGCAAATACCAGAAATAATTCCCAGGTACCCGGTTTATTTCAAGTTTGTAATTGATGGATGAATCTACATGCAGGGTCAGGTAAGGAGATAGGTTAAGAATCCGTAGGGTAGTATCAATCGGCGCCACAGGTAAACTGTCTGGCCCTAGGGGGATAGTGTCCAACAGATGAAGTGTATCCTTTCTGGGAAGGGTATCGGTTACCTGTGCATACAATTCACCCTGGCTGATCAGGAGAAAAAAGTTCAGCACCACAATTGCGGATATTCGTCTTAACATTCTCTGGTTATTTAAGGATCATGCTGAAAATCGTGGCAATATTACTTCATTTTCAGCGGAGATAGCTTTAACAGTATGTTAGAAAAAGTCCCGAAGTAGAAACATCGGGACTATACCAAAACCAACTGCTTATGAGAAACACTTATTGAATTGAAATTTGCTTGGGCTGATTGGCAACTATTTCCTTTTTTGGAAGATAGAGTTTGAGCAGGCCCTGCTCATATTTTGCCTGAATGCCATTTTCATCAATCTTGTCGTCCAGTGTAAAACTGCGTTTGAATGAAAGTTGTGAAAACTCACGGCGGATTTGCTTCACACCTTCCTGCTCCTTGCTTTCTTTCTGATCGTATGAAATAGTCAGAAGCCCATTCTCTACCTGTATTTTAAATTCTTCCTTTGTTCTGCCAGGAGCATTTAACTCAAGGTGATATGCATCAGAAGTTTCCAGAATATTTACCGGTACAGCGTGAATGCCATTTACAATTTCTTTCGGATTACGTGTTGGAAACTCCTGGAACCAGTCATCCAGTAAATGAAAAAAAGGACGTGCCGGCTGATTGAATTTTACTCTAGTCATCTTATTTAGTTTTATTGTTTTTGTGTTTAATGATTAGTATTCAATTGGCATACCACCCCTTTATTTCTGCCATTACTTGAAGAAAACCCATAAATGGACTAGGCCATAAAGACATTATGACACTACTCCTGATCAATAAGGCGCCATATTGACAGCTACGAACCAAATAAGCTTTCTTATGTTTTTAAAGTAGATTTGCAAATTCAAAAAACAACATAATGTATCCAGCAGAGATAGTAATGCCCATGAAAGAGGAGTTAACTGAACAGGGATTTGTTGAGTTACTGACTCCTGAAGAAGTAGATAGTCATTTAAAAAAGGCCGGAACAACCCTGGTGGTAGTAAATTCCGTATGTGGATGTTCGGCAGGTACAGCCCGTCCGGGTGTTTTGATGGCTGTACACAACAGTCCTAAAAAGCCTGATTACCTCGCAACCAGTTTTGCGGGATTCGACATTGAGGCTGTTCGCAAATTAAGAGAGCATTTACTGCCCTATCCACCATCCTCCCCATCAATTGCCTTGTTTAAGGATGGACAGTTGGTTCATTTTATTGAAAGGCATATGATTGAAGGTCGTTCGGCACAAATGATTGCCCACAACCTGATTGCAGCGTTTGAGCAATATTGTTAAGCTTTCAGAAAATACCAGGTAACCCCTCCTTTTAAGGAGGGGTTATTTTTTTGCCGGCTCCATATTTCTTATCATTGCGCAGAAATAGGCCATTAATCAACAATTCATGTATCCCAATTTATATTACGCTTTTAAGGATCTGTTTGGAGTTAATCTGCCCGGATTACGATTCATCAATTCCTTTGGTTTCTTTGTTGCGCTTGCTTTCCTGGGAGCTGCCTGGATACTAACCCTTGAGCTTAAACGAAAAAGCAGGGAAGGGCATCTTCAGTATGAAGAAACAACTATCACAGTAGGAGAGCCCGCCAGTATTGCGGAATTGATTACCAATTTTATTCTTGGTTTTTTATTGGGATATAAAATTATTGGTGCCTTTGTATTGGGACCGGAAGATCCTCAGGAGTTTATATTTTCCTCTCAAGGTTCAGTCGGCTCTGGCATATTACTTGGATTTTTATTTGCCGGGTTGAAATGGAGAGAGAAGCAGAAACAGCGTTTACCCAAGCCTGAAAAAAGAGTAATCCGAATCTGGCCACATGACAGGGTAGGCGATTTTGTAGTATTTGCTGCGCTCTTCGGATTTGCTGGTGCCAAGATATTTCACAACCTCGAAAACTGGAACGAATTTGTAGCCGATCCAATCGGTGCCTTACTCTCCTTTAGCGGACTAACCTTTTATGGGGGGTTGATATGTGCGGCTATTGCAATTATTTGGTATGCAAGAAAACATAAGATCGGCATCCGGCATCTCTGTGATTCGGCTGCACCTGCACTGATGCTCGCATATGGAATTGGGAGAATCGGATGTCAGGTTGCGGGAGATGGTGACTGGGGTATAGTTAACAATCGACCGAATCCTTATTCCTGGTTGCCAGACTGGGTTTGGTCTTATACCTACCCCCATAATGTTATTAATGCCGGAGTTCCTATTCCAGGTTGTGAGGGTAATTATTGCAATGAATTGCCATTACCCGTTTATCCGACACCACTATATGAGACGATCGCCTGTTTGATTTTGTTTGCATTCCTTTGGAGCCTTAGAAAGAAAATCCCAGTACCAGGCCGGCTCTTCGGACTCTACCTGGCAGTTAATGGTATTGAGCGATTCTTTATTGAAAAAATCAGGGTAAATACCAAGTATACTATATTCGGATTTCAGCCTACCCAGGCGGAAATTATCTCCTCACTACTGGTAATTACCGGAATCATCATCTGGTTTTGGGCCAAAAAATACCAGCAAACTCATCCCCAAAAACTCAAAAGCTAACTGATTTCTTTGTAAAAACAGGAAGAGCGGCCAATAGGCCGCTCTTCCTGTTTTACTACCATTCATCAGGAAACTTCCAATCCTTGTAACCTAATTCAGACTTAATCGTCCAATGTTCATGTGGCCTTTTGCCGTAAATCAGTAAAATAAGCCATCCAACACAAAACAATGTACATTGCATAACATAGTACCTACTTTTGACTTGTAATTAACCTTAAACGGTACCAAACTAATTAAAGAACCTTAGACATGAAAAAGACACTCTTTCTGCTGACAATTGCCTTATCCACCTTATCCTTCGTCAGCATGGGCCAAAGCACTACCTCAGTTAAGGGGAATGTGACGGACAAACAGCAAAAGCCGGCAGAAGCTGTTACCATTACTGTACTGCTGGCAAAAGACTCTTCTGCAGTGAAACTGCAATCAACTGACAAGTCCGGGAATTTTGAATTCCTGGACCTGTCCTTTGGCCGTTACCTGCTGCTGTATTCTGCCATTGGTCATGAAAAAGCGTATTCAGCCGAATTTGAATTAAGTGCTGCCAATGCTGCTATTCAATTACCATCAATTCAACTCAATCCTGTTTCCAGTGAAATGCAAGGTGTTACGGTTGTTCACCGTAAACCATTCATTGAGCAGAAAATAGACAAAACTGTTGTGAATGTGGACGCAGCTGTAACCAATGTTGGCGCAACCGCCCTGGAAGTACTGGAAAAATCACCTGGCGTTATGGTAGATAAGGACGGTAATATCAGCCTGAAAGGAAAACAAAGCGTCATGGTAATGATGGATGGCCGTCCAACTTATCTTACTGGTGAACAGCTGGCTAATTTATTGAAATCCATGCCAGCCAGTTCCATCGATCAGATTGAACTTGTAACCAATCCTTCTGCCAAATATGATGCAGCTGGTAATTCCGGAATTATCAACATCAAAACCAAAAAGAATAAGCAAAAAGGTTTTAATGGCACATTAACCCTTAATTATGGACAGGGAGCTTATTGGAAAACGAATAACAGTTTGAACCTGAACTACCGCACCGGCAAATTCAATTTTTTTGCCAATGGAGGATATAGCATCTGGAACAGTTTCCAGGAATTGAACATCAACCGGAAATTTTCGGATGCCAGCTCAAAAGAACTTACCGCCATTTTCGAGCAAACTTCCTTCATGAAGAATGAGAACAAGAATTATAACATGAAAATTGGCGCGGATTATTTCCTGAATAAGAAAACTACATTGGGTATCGTACTTAACGGGAACTTTAGTCCGGAGAAACAAGCTGGCCTCAATACCAGCTACATGATGAACGCCGCAGCCCAAAATGACTCTATCATAACTGCTACCAGTTCCAACAGGGATCTCTGGAAAAACAAAAGCATCAACGTGAATATGCGTCACCAGTTTGACTCCACCGGAAGAGAATTGACTGCTGACCTGGACTATGTCACGTACGGATCCAATAGTGAACAATTATTTGTAAACACTATATATGATCCAAACTGGTCTCCCAAAACAGTCGAACACCTGAAAGGCCGTCTGCCAATTGATATTGATATTTATTCCGCTAAAATCGACTATACCCAGCCATTGAAAAAAGGCGCAAAAATGGAAGCCGGATTAAAAACCAGTTATGTAAATACCAATAACGTCGCTGGTTATACGAACCTGATCAATGGTGGATGGGTACCGGATTATGACAAATCAAATAATTTCGACTACAAGGAAAATATTATTGCAGGTTATCTGAACTACAATCGCCAGATCAAAAAATTTGGCATACAGGCCGGCCTTCGATACGAACATACCAGTTATGAAGGCTACCAGTTTGGGAACCCGCAAAGAGCAGACTCCAGCTTCAAACGCAATTACGGCAGTTTATTCCCAACATTATTTGTCAGTTATGCTGCCAATGACAAAAACCAACTGGCAATGTCTTATGGCAGGAGAATTGACCGTCCGGCTTACCAGGACCTGAATCCCTTCCTGTTCTTCCTGGATAAATACACGTATGGTCGTGGTAACCCTTACCTACAACCGCAGTTCACACATAACATAGAATTTACGCATACCTATAACAGTTTTCTGACAACCACCCTGAACTACAGTTATACTAAGGATTTCTTCAGTGAAACCTTTTCCCAGGGAAACCCACAATTCAATGAACCTGAGTATGCAACGATTGTTCGCCAGGGAAACATTGGTTCCCGTCAGAATGCTGGTATTTCAGTGAGCGCACAGATTCCGGTTCAAAAATGGTGGACAGCAATTGTATACACCAACTACAATTACAATCAATTCAAAGGGGAACTCAATAATGAAACCATTGATGTATCAGCAGGTACTTTCATGGCTAATATCAACAACCAGTTCAAGTTTAAAAAAGGCTGGAGTGCGGAACTCAGTGGCTGGTATAGAAGCAAAGGGGTAGAAGGACAAATCCTGATTGATCCCCTCGGCGCTGCAGCTGCAGGAATTTCCAAACAGATATTGAAATCAAAAGGAACGCTTAAGCTGAATGTAAGAGATATGTTCTACACGCAGAAAGTAAAAGGAACCATTAATTTCCAAACAACCAATGCGAGCTTTATAAACCTTCGCGATACCCGTGTAGTAAACCTGTCGTTTGTTTATCGCTTTGGAAAACCAATTAAAGGAACACAACCCCGTCGTAAAATTGGTGGAGCCAATGATGAACAAAACCGTGTAAAAATGGGAGGTAGCAATTAACTGAATTCATCCATTACCATTAAACCTTTCTTACTTTTCACGTTTCACGTCTCACGTCTCACCTTGTTAAACGTTCCGCTTCAGCGGAGCGTTTAACAAAACCTTACCTACAAGATAAGTTTATTACGTACTCTTTCGTACTTGATTTGAACCGTTCGCCCCAATTCACTTTTTTGCACTACACAGAAATATCAATTTCGATTTCGGAACCGCATTAAACCTTTCACATGAAAAAATTTATACAAACACTCATTCTTTTCCTGGCAACCATTACTACACTAATGGCCCAGCAGGGCGCAACATTGAAAGGGAAGGTGAAGGATCCAAGCGGACAACCTCTTGAAGCTGCAACCATTACTTTACTGGAAAGCAATTCCAAAAAACTGATAAAAATCGGTACTACTGATAAAGAAGGGAACTTTGAAATTATTCAATTACCGGCAGCAGCCATATTGGTACAGGTATCAGCTGTAGGGTTTGAATCCTTTAATAGCGATGAAGTTAAATTAGGCGATAATGCAACTGTAGAACTGCCAGCTGTTCAGCTGAAAGCGGCCGAGAAAAGCCTTCAGGGAGTAACAGTAACCGCCCGCAAACCCATGGTGGAAGTAAAAGCCGATAAAACCGTAGTGAATGTGGATGCTTTTATTTCGAATGCCGGAGGAACAGCCCTGGATGTTTTGGAAAAAGCTCCCGGAGTCTCCGTAGATCGGGATGGAAATATCAGTCTTAAAGGTAAGCAGGGAGTAATCGTTTTGGTAGACGGAAAGCAAACTTATTTAGGAGGTCAGGACCTTGCCAACCTGCTACGTAACACTCCTTCCAATCAATTGGAAACGGTGGAGATCATGACCCAGCCCTCCGCCAAATACGATGCTTCGGGCAACAGTGGAATCATTAATATAAGAACGAAAAAGGGCCGTCAAAACGGATTTAATGGATCTATTAATCTTGGTTTTGTTCAGGGTGTCTATCCAAAATCGCCGAATAGCATCAATATCAATTACAAAAAAGATAAACTAACAATCTTCAGTACGGCAAGTTATTCCTATTGGGCAGGTTTCAATGATCTCGACCTGGTTCGCAAATTTTCTCCCAAAGCGAATGAAACGATTGGTTCAGTGTTTGATCAGACTTCAAAGGGAAAATTTCATAGCCATAATCTGAGCCTCCGTACCGGACTTGAGTATTCCATAAACAAAAAGACAACTATCGGCTTTCAGGTGAATGGAACCTATAATCCCCGTGAGTTCAAAGCAAACAGTGTAGCGTTGATTTACAATGGAGGATCGGATCCCGAATCATCCAATGTGGCCTCCAGTCTGAATAAGGATACCTGGAAAAATTTCGGATCCAATTTTAATTTCCGCAAACGATTGGATACAACAGGCCGGGAACTTACAGCAGATCTTGACTTTATCTGGTATGGCACCAATGCTTTACAGACTTCTGATAACTTTACTTATTTACTCCCACAGAATTCAGTAGCTGATTCCTTTTTATTAAGAGGAGATCTGCCTTCAGATATCCGGATCTACAGTTTCAAAACGGATTATGTGCATCCACTCAATAAAACCTCCAAACTGGAAGCTGGAATTAAATCAAGTTATGTTACAACAGATAATGATGCGGCTTTCAGAATATGGGATAATCAGGGTAAGGATTGGGTAGCGGATTTTTCCAGGTCCAACCAGTTCATCTATGAAGAGAATATCAATGCAGCCTATCTTAATTATAACAAGGAGTTTAAAAAATGGGCACTGCAAACCGGCCTTCGCCTGGAACACACGTATGCAAAAGGTAAACAAATCGTGAACAATGATCGGTTCATTCGAAATTACGTACAACTCTTTCCTACCATATTCGCCAGTTATAAACTAAATGAAAAAAATACCCTCACCGCGAACTACGGAAGAAGGATTGAGCGCCCTAATTACCAGGACATGAATCCTTTCCAGTTTTTCCTTGATCAGTATACATTCCGGATGGGTAACCCCAACCTGCAGCCACAATTCACCCATAATGTGGAACTTTCTCACAACTATAAGGGAATCATCAATACTACGGTAAACTATACCCGAACTACAGATGTGATCAACGATATCCTGAAGCAAAATGATACAACCAAAGTCACTTTCCAGACCAAAGAGAATATTGCCACCCGGAGAAATATTGGTATTGCACTCAGTTATAATCAATCCCTTACCAAATGGTGGACAGTTTCACTCTACGGCAACTTGTTTAACAACTATTTCGAGGGATTTGTAAATAATACTCCCCTGGATGCATCCATTACGTCTTTTATGGGTAATGTGAACAACCAGTTCAAATTCGCCAAAACCTGGGGTGCCGAACTGAGTGGATTTTATCGCACCAAAATGCAGGATGGCGGTCTGATCATTGCCAGACCAATGGGTATGTTTTCATTCGGCTTGTCCAAGCAGGTGCTGAAATCAAAGGGTACGCTCAAACTTTCCGTAACGGATCCTTTATTTCTTATGCGTTTCAGCGGTTATACCCAATTTGGGAATATCGATACAAGGATAAACGCCCGGTGGGATAACAGAAGGGTAGCATTGAACTTCAGCTACCGGTTTGGAAAAGCGAATGGAGGTCCGCAAAGAAGGCGCACGGGCAGTGCAATAGATGAACAAAATCGTGTTGGAAACAACAGTCAGCAATAGTTTTTTCTCTATGAGTGTTAGTTTAAGGTTCAAACGTCCTGTTTCTACAGGACGTTTTTTTACATTTGTACCCGTCGGGTACCCGACGGGTAGTTAAAAAAGTAAGCCATGGCATCATTTGACATTGTTAGCAAAGTGGATATCCAAACCCTGGATAATGCTATAAATACGGTAAAAAAGGAAATCACCAACCGGTTTGATTTTAAGGGCTCCCCGGTGGAGATTGATCTGAATAAAAAGGAATTTCGACTAACCATTGAAGTGGAAAGTGAAATGAAACTGAACCAGGTGCTGGATGTACTGATCAGTCGTTCTATCAAACAAGGACTCGACGCCAATATTTACGATTTCGAAGCCAAGGCGGGCTTTCAAAGCGGAAAAAACTGGAAAAAAGAAATCCCTGTCAGGAATGGACTCAAGCAGGAGGATGCCAAGAAGATCGTAAAGCTGATCAAAGACAGCGGTTTGAAGGTGCAGGCTGCCATTATGGATGATATCGTTCGGGTAACGGGCAAAAAGATCGATGATCTCCAGGCAGTTATTCAGGCAAGCAAAACCTGGAACCTGGCGATTCCCCTGCAGTACATCAATATGAAAAGCTGATTTTCAGTCGGTTATAATTCGAATCTTTTTTTGGACACACTGCTCAAAATCCATCGGAAAGTTCTAATTTTGCAGTTCCAAAAAATTAAAACAGTACGGCAAAATCCGTACGGCCTTAAAAATAGAAATTATGAAACAAGGTATCCATCCGCAGAATTATCGCTTTGTAGTGTTCAAGGACATGAGTAATGGTTTTGCTTTTCTGAGCAAATCAACTGCCTCTTCGAAAGAAACCATTCAGTGGGAAGACGGAAACGAGTATCCGCTGATCAAACTTGAAATTTCCAACACCTCCCATCCTTTCTTCACTGGTAAGAATGTGATGCTGGATACAGCTGGACGTATCGACAAATTCAAAAAGAAGTACGCAAAGAAATAATCAGAAAGCCGGCAAGTGCCGGCTTTTTTATTTATTATCTTTAATGCATGCAATGCATTATTTTCTCTGCTGAATACTGTCAACCGGAAAACCTGTACCCGTTTCATCTTACCCGTCACCTTCAGGATATCCGCTTAGGAATTCTCACTATCAGGGAAAAATGGGAACAAGCATTGCAGCTTTCCTCCTTTGACAAATGGGAAGGTGACTATAAGGAATCGGATCGGTCCAGGATTATTGACTCAAACCTGGAGCCTGGAGACTATCTTTTACTTCATGCCAACATTCTTCCAACCCCTGAATTGGTAGCAGCCATTCAAAGGCTACAAAGTGGTCAGGCGTTGATTCACGCAGATGCGGGTGCGATTGCACTCCATTTTAATGCCGAAGATGTTACCGGCCTCCATCGGATAAAAGTTAGAGATACCATTCCATATGATGGTGAATTACTTGCCATAAAATTTCCCTGGGATATTTTTAGAATAAATGATCGCGCCATCCGCGAAGATTTTGAGCTGTTAACAACGGGTAGAATTTCCCAACCTATATCAGGCAGCAATCAGATAATCGGGACCTTCCCGGTATTTCTGGAAGAAGGGGCACAATTGGAGGGCTGTATCATTAATGTAAAAGAAGGTCCCGTATATATTGGCAGGAATGCTGAAATTATGGAAGGAACCTGTATTCGCGGTCCTGTTGCTATTGGTGAACAGGCCATTGTCAAAATGGGAACCCGAATCTATGGGGGTACTACCATTGGTCCACATTGCATTGCAGGCGGAGAAATCAAAAACGCTGTACTGATGGGTTATTCCAATAAAGCACATGATGGTTATCTTGGTGATGCTGTGATAGGAGAGTGGTGTAACCTGGGTGCCGGTACTTCCGCGTCCAATGTTAAAAACAGCGCAGGCCCAATACTGGTCTATTCTCCTTCCAGTGAAGGAGGTAAAGCTGCAGTAGGAACGAAATGCGGGCTTATAATGGGCGATTATAGCCGAGCTGCCATCAATACGTCCTTCAATACCGGTACGGTTGTGGGCATTTGTTCCAGTGTATTTGGAAATGGTCTCCTTCCTAAGTACATTCCTCATTTTTCCTGGGGAGCGGAGGGCATCCGCAGGTATGAATTTTCCAGGGCGCTGAGAGACCTGGAGAATTGGAAGAAATGGAAAAATTCTTCTATTAGTCCGAGAGAACAGAATATCCTTAGATATATTTACGATAATTTTTAAATCAGTCTGAAAGAATGAGAAAACAAATCGCAGCGGCCAACTGGAAAATGAATCTTACTTACCAACAGGGTGAAAAACTACTGGATGAAATTTTACATGAAAAAATTGAACTAACACATGAGCAGCAGGTGGTTTTTGCTGTTCCTTTTCCATACCTGATTATGGCTAAGAGTGCGGTAGCCAATGAGCAGTACTATTTTATCGCAGCACAAAACTGTCACCATAAAAAATCGGGTGCCTATACCGGTGAAATTGCAGCAGAAATGCTTCATTCGATGGGAATTCCATTTTGTGTGATCGGACATAGCGAGCGAAGGGAATATTTCAATGAATCCAATCAACAATTGGCTGCAAAACTAAATTTATTACTGGAACAGGATATTCAGCCAATTTTTTGTTGTGGAGAACCGTTATCAGTACGTGAGGCAGGAGAGCAGAACCAGTATGTAGAAGTTCAGTTAAAAGAAAGCCTGTTCCACCTGGATGCCAGCCAATTGAAAAAAGTGGTAATTGCCTATGAACCAATCTGGGCAATTGGCACAGGCAAAACAGCCAGCTCTGACCAGGCACAGGAAATGCACGCTCATATCCGGCAGGTGTTAAGTAAACAATACGGAGCGGATGTGGCGAATGAAATTTCCATTTTGTATGGAGGAAGTGTGAAAGCAGCAAATGCAGAAGAAATCTTCTCCCAGCCTGATGTGGATGGGGGCCTGGTCGGTGGCGCTTCCCTCGTGGCGGCAGAATTCACAGCCATTATCAAGGCACTAAAAAAATAAGATATGCAAAGAGCGGTTAGCCTTCAGCCACTGTCAAGGCAACACAAATCTTCATTAATGACCTGTTTACTGATTCGCAAAGGAGTCAGTAAACAGGCATCCATATCCGTAATGGCTGATTTTCTGCTGAAGTGCTGGCAACAGGAAATTAAACCGCATTTTGAACAGGAGGAGCGCAGTCTTATTCCGGCCTTAAGAACTTATCCGGAGGGAAGTAATTATGCAGATGCCATTCTGCGAGATCATGAACTTTGGCGAACTGCCATGACTCATCTTGTTCAGGCCAATGTTACTCATCGCCTTCTTGGAGACCTTGCAGATCAGTTGGAACAACATGTTCGATTTGAAGAGCGAATTGTTTTCCCATCCCTCGAAACCAATCTCTCTGCAGAACAATTAAACCAACTACAGTTGAAGGACGACCAGCACAGCGCTATCTGCAATACCTATCCCGTTAAGTTCTGGGAATAACCCATTCTCCTCAATTACTACTATTTCAGTAAATTCAGGCATGGCCAGAATTTTACTGCTATTTACACATCCGGTACTTGAAAAATCAAGGGTGCACCGGGAATTCCTTAAGCAAATTCCCCGACATGATGCAATTACTTTTCACGATTTATATGAAACCTATCCTGATTTCCTGATTGATGTTCACAAAGAGAAGAGACTGTTATTGGAACATGATATCATCCTGTTTCAATTTCCATTTTACTGGTATAGCGCACCTGCCTTACTCAAACACTGGATGGAACTGGTTCTTGAACATGGATGGGCCTATGGAAAAAAGGGAACAGCACTTAGTGGAAAAACATGGATGAATATCATCACCTGCGGAGGTAGTTTTGAAGCATACCAGCCACAAGGAAAAAACCGCCGTACAGTAGAAGAATTCTGTTACCAGTTTGAACAATCCGCGCACCTTTGCAACATGAACTACCGGAATCCGTATGTGATTTACGGAACTCACAGACTGGATACTGAAATGATACAGACGGAAGCAATCAAGTACCGGCAGCTTCTGCTTAATCTACTGACCGAAGAACCTGTTACACTTAACACCTTACAAATCTGATTAATGGATCAAAGTTCCTTTTTATACCAGGCTCTGGTTTATCTAACTGCAGCTGTAGTATTGGTTCCATTGGCTAAAAAAGCCGGCCTTGGATCTGTCCTGGGCTACTTGGTAGCGGGTATGGTGATCGGACCTGCTTTTCTTAATTTGGTGGGAGATAGCTCCGATGTCATGCATGCAGCTGAATTCGGTGTGGTTTTAATGCTTTTTGTAATTGGGCTTGAACTGGAGCCCAGATTACTCTGGAAAATGAGAAAACCCATTCTGGGCTTAGGTGGCTTGCAGGTACTATGTACAATGGCCATAGTCATGGTACTGGCCATGACGATGGGGTACGATTGGAAAATTTCACTTGCTATCGGGATGATTGTTGCACCAAGCTCAACTGCCATTGTATTACAAACACTTCAGGAAAAAGGCCTGATGAAATCAGAAGCTGGTCAAAGTAGCTTCTCCGTATTATTGTTTCAGGATATCGCTGTTATTCCCATGCTGGCTATACTGCCTCTCCTGGGATCAGGACCCACAAGCCCCACAAACGGCTCTCACCAATCTTCTGCCTGGATTGATCACCAACCTGCCTGGATACAGACCCTGCTGGTATTGGGTGCCGTTGTTTTTATCATTTTCGCAGGCCGGAAACTGGTGCGCCCCCTTTTGCGCATGGTAGCAGCTGCCAGGGTTAGAGAAGTATTCACTGCCACGGCGCTCTTACTGGTGATCGGTATAACCTTGTTAATGACACAGGTTGGATTAAGTCCGGCGCTTGGAACCTTTCTGGCAGGGGTGGTACTGGCAGATTCGGAATACCGGCATGAATTGGAAAGCGACATCGAACCCTTTAAGGGGATGTTGCTGGGCCTTTTTTTCATTGCCATCGGGGCCAGTATTAATTTTCAATTGCTGATGAATCTTCCTGTTTTATTATTGGGAATTGTATTGGGACTGATGATAGTAAAGGGGCTGGTTTTGTTCCTGTTGGGTCGATTCTTTCGTTTAGGTACAGATCAAAATCTACTCTTTTCGCTCGGACTATGCCAGGTGGGAGAATTTGCTTTTGTATTGCTCTCGTTTTCGCGCCAGGAACAACTTATCAGCAATGAAATTACAGATCTGATAATGGCAGCTGTTGCATTAAGTATGGCGCTTACCCCCATCCTTTTCCTCCTGTTTGAACGAATTATTCAGCCCAGAGTTGGTACCAAACAGGCGCTGGAAAAGGCGCCGGATAGTATCCACGAAAAAAATCCGGTTATCATTGCCGGATTTGGCCATTTTGGGAATACAGTGGGTCGATTTTTAAGGGCTAATGGAATTGGCTGTACCGTATTGGATATCGACTCTGACAGAGTTGATTTTCTGCGGAAATTTGGATTTAACGTGTATTATGGAGATGCATCCCGGCATGACTTGTTACATGCAGCAGGCGCAGCAGATGCCAAAATAATTTTGATTACTATCGGGGATAATGAAAAAAGACTAGAAATGATCGAAACCATCAAAAAGCACTTTCCTCACCTGCAGATGATGGTAAGAGCTGCTGACCGTACAGATGCCTATGACCAGATGAATGCGGGCATGCTTCATATTTACAGGGAAAACCTGGATAGTTCGCTACGGATGGGAGTAGATACACTCCGTTTAATGGGGCGGAGAACCTATACTGCTACCAGGGCTGCACAAACTTTCCTTCGTTACGACGAACTGGCGATGAAAAAACTATCTTCTATCCGTGATCCAAAACAATACATCAACATATCAAGAGAATTTATTGATGAGTTGGAGCGAATTATTCAAACCGACACCCATGCTTCCGATATTGGTCAGCAAAAGGGATGGGATGAAGAAAGCCTGATAGAGGAAATGAAAAATCCTGGTTAGATCGAATCCATAGTTTCAAAAAGTGGGTAATTTGCCTGCCTGATTTTATCGATGGTAAAATGTGTTGAATTTTCTTTTGCTAATTGTAGGAGTTTCAGTAAGATTTCCGGCTTCTGAACCAAGTCCGCCAATATAACTTTCAGCTCATCAAGGCTGGAATATCCAATTCCAGAGCTTTTCAACAAGTCAGGTATGCTTAATTCAGCAGGATACAAAAACGGCCTCGCATACCTAACAATATCAAAAATTATTCCCGAGGATTTTGTTTTACCATAAATTTCCGGAATAGAGCCACAAATTCTGGTATGAATTGCCAAAGGCATCCATATTAAATGAGCCTGTTTCATTACCTTATCAAATTCAGCCTGTGGAACTGTTGCTTCCTTGTAGAAAACAAGTTGGTTGCTAAACTCCGATGCATGGTTCCGGATAAGATCGGCCACTTCATCCGATCCACCACCAAGTAATGTCATTTTTATTGGCATTTTTTTTACCTGGTTGAGCAGCTCAAATACAGCTTCATAATTCCTTCGTTTGGCATCTAATGTTCCCGGCACCACAATATGGATAATATCCATGGATGAAAAAGCTGTAACCGCTTCTTCAGCAGTTGTTTCCTCAAATAAACCACCTGGAATTACCCATACCTTTTTGTTAGCTCCGGCAGCCAGATGCAGGGCGGGTTCAACAGTCATTGAAATCGTATTAAACTCCTTAACAACTCCTGTTAACGCTTTTTTCCCAATATACTGGATCAATAATCGAGGACGAAGCGAGAAAGTCGGTCTGAACAGGCAATTCACATCATGAACCGTAAGTATTACTTTGCAGGATAACCGAAAAACAAGAAATGCAAAAAACAGATGGTGTTTTGAAATGGTATTTAAATACAAAAGAGAGATCTCTTCCTGCTGAACTGTCCGTAATATTCTGTTACAATAAGCCCAGGTTGAATCACCCTCTTCATGTAATATCCAGTGATAACGACACATTTCACCGTGTAGTATTTGCTCTATCTGCAGATAGGTAGTACGTGGAACAAAAAGGAAAACCCTGTTATGTCCTGTATCGAATAAACGAATGAGAGTATATAGGTTTTCAACGTGTTCAACTTCCTGGATTCCTACATTCATGTATATATTTGTATAACTCCAAAAATCATTAAATCGAGTTGAATTTAACTGAATCTGAAAAATATTTTTTCGAAGTCTATTACCCACATGAATTTCATCACGGAGGGGTAGGAAACAAGGATATTGAATCTATCTTAAATAAGGATGGGTTTATTCCAATCCGACTACCCGAAAGGTTTAAACCTATTAATTTCCTGATTCGTTTAATCTCGATGGCATCATGGGTGTGGAAGATTAAGTCTAATTCACTGGTCGCTTTTCAATTTCCAGTTTATCCGCGCATGTTTAGGATACTGCTGTACTTGCTGGCCAAGAAGAAAGTGAATCTATTAGTAATTCTATCTGATATTGATGGACTAAAAACAGACAATCAGCAATTACTGAAAAATGAACTTAAATTATTAAAACTATGTACTCATTTTGTTGTTCATGGTGGTACTATGGAGAGATGGTTGCTGGAAAATCTTCCTGAAGCAGTAACAGCAAAAATTGCACAGCTTGGCCCCTTTGATTTCCTTACTGCCCCATTCCGGGAAAATAGACATCTCCAACCTTCCGTTTGCTTTGCAGGAAACTTGTCTAAAAGTGGTTTCCTTGTCCACCTTCCACAGTCAGAAAGCATTGAATACCATCTGTATGGAGAAAATCCACCAAAAGGTTGTTTACATAACTCAAGTATAAATTATCATGGAGTATATAATCCCTATCAACTTCCATCAATAATCGAAGGAAGTTTTGGGTTAATTTGGGATGGAGAAGGTGCAGATGGACCATCGGGCGCCATTGGCAATTATCAGCAATATATATTCCCCCATAAACTATCCCTTTATATCCTCGCTGGCATGCCAGTAATTGCTCCCAAATTTGGTGGATCTGCAGAATATATCCGGTCGATGGGTATAGGGTGGTTGATTAACAGTTTGGAAGAAGTACCTGAACTGCTTCTCACCATGGATGAAATATCCTATCAACATGTTAGAAAAAAAATCCTTTCACTTCAGCTGGAAATATCTGGAGGGGAGCATCTCACTGAAGCCATCAACAAGCTTATCAGGATTTAAGCTTGCGAATAAGTTCAATGTACTCGCGCTGGGCGTCTTCTTTTGATTTACCCTGAAGAGATGACCATGCTTCATATTTTGCTTTTGCAACAAAATCAAAAATATTGGGAGCATCCCCATTCACATCGCCTTCTGTTGCTTGTTTATAAAGAGAATATAATTGAAGCAGAGTTTCGTTACTGGGTCTTTCAGAGAGATTCTTACTATCTGCAACAGCCTGTTCAAATTGTTGGGTAAGCTCCATATATAAGGTCAATTTTCAGCGAATCTAACCGATTTTTATACATCTCCAAATAGTTTGCTGAAAGCCTCCACCGAACGCTGGTATCTGCCTGCTTTTCGCTAATTTTGCCCCCTTATTCAGTTGAATACATGAAGAATATCCGGAATTTTTGCATTATCGCACATATTGACCACGGAAAGAGTACCCTGGCAGACCGACTTTTACAATCCACCAATACCATCAGTGAACGGGATATGATGGACCAGGTATTGGATGACATGGACCTCGAAAGAGAAAAAGGGATCACGATCAAGAGTCACGCTATACAAATCAACTATAAACATACTGATAATCAGGACTATGTATTAAACCTGATTGATACTCCCGGTCACGTTGACTTCAGTTATGAAGTTAGCCGTGCGCTTGCCGCCTGCGAAGGTGCGTTGTTATTGGTAGATGCTACCCAGGGCATCCAGGCACAAACCATCAGCAACTTGTATCTGGCTATTGATAACGACCTGGAAATCATACCGGTCATCAATAAAATTGATATGGATGGAGCCATGATCGAAGAGGTGAAAGACCAGATTGTGGAATTGATAGGTTGCAAACCGGAAGATATTCTGTTGGCCAGTGGACGCACAGGGTTGGGAGTAGATAAAATTCTGGAAGCAATTGTGCAAAAAATTCCGGCTCCCAAAGGTGATCCGGAAGCCCCTTTACAAGCATTGATTTTTGACAGTGTGTTCAATAGTTTCCGCGGTATCATCGTGTATTACCGGATTCTGAATGGCACTATCCGAAAGGGGGATAAAGTAAAATTCGTATCTACCGACCAGGAATACTTCGCTGATGAAATCGGTATTCTAAAACTTAAAATGACCGAGCGCAAAGAAGTTTCCGCAGGAGATGTAGGGTATATTATCACGGGAATCAAAAACGCCAAAGAAGTCAAAGTAGGGGATACCATCACCCTGGCGAACAACCCCACTCCAGAGCAAATCAGGGGGTTTGAAGAGGTAAAACCAATGGTATTCGCTGGTATTTTCCCAGTGGAAACAGACCAGTTTGAAGAACTGCGGGAGTGTATGGATAAACTTCAGCTTAATGATGCCTCCCTTACCTACGAACTGGAAACTTCCCAGGCCCTGGGTTTCGGTTTCCGTTGCGGATTCCTGGGGATGCTGCACATGGAAATTATCCAGGAACGATTGGAACGGGAATTTAATCAAACTGTAATCACGACAGTTCCGAACGTAAGCTTTATTGCTTATACAAGTAAAGGAGAAAAGGTAATTGTCAACAACCCAACTGAAATGCCGGATCCAAGCCGGATCGACCGGATTGAGGAGCCCTTTATCAAAGCACAGATCATTACCAAACCTGAGTATATCGGAAATATCATGACACTCTGCCTCGGAAAGAGAGGTATCCTGATCAATCAAAGTTACCTGACCCAGACACGTGTGGAACTGATTTTTGAAATGCCGCTAACAGAGATCGTTTTTGATTTTTATGATAAGCTGAAGAGCCAGACCAGAGGTTACGCCTCCTTCGACTATCATCCAATCGGTTACCGGGAAGCGGATATCGTAAAAATGGATATTCTGCTCAATGCTGAAAGAGTGGATGCATTGAGTGCATTGATTCACCGGGGCAGGGCCAATGATTTCGGTCGCAAGCTTTGCGAAAAACTCAAAGAATTATTACCCCGCCAGCAATTCCTGATTGCTATTCAGGCTGCCATCGGAGCTAAAATTGTGGCGCGCGAAAATATCAGCGCCATGCGAAAAGATGTTACTGCCAAATGTTATGGTGGTGATATCAGCCGTAAGCGTAAACTCCTGGAAAAGCAGAAAGAAGGTAAAAAGCGGATGCGTCAAATCGGTTCAGTAGAAGTTCCACAGGAAGCATTTCTGGCTGTTCTCAAACTGGACGATTAATCAGGCGGCCTTCCGTTTTATTCTTGCTTTAAATGCCATCCAGCCGATATTCCAGATACGGCTCTTACATATTGTTATCTGCAGCAGAATATGTAGGACCAACGTGGTGCCTGTTCCTGAAATAATTTTTAGCAAAGGTAAACTGAACAAATGGCTTGTTAGCTTATAAACTCCATATGCAATTGGAAAAACTACCAGAACACCCATAATCTCCAACCATTGCTGTTTATTGATGAAAAAATAATTCCGGGAAAGATAAATCCCCAAAACACCAACAAGGGTTTCTGAAAAGACAATGGCCCATGCAGCACCGGTACTGAACCAGATCGGTATCAGAAACAAGTTCAACAGGAAGGAAACAATGGTAGCAGCCAGATAGATAAGCAACACCCACTTTTCTCTGTGATTCAATACCAATACCTGCATGGTAAAAAAATCATGTAGAGGTACAACAAGCCATAAAAGAGAGAATATTTGCAAGAGATGAACGGATGGCTGGTATTCAGATCCAGAAACGAATAATATAACAGGCTCCGCAAAAAAAAATAAAATGGCGCCAATAGGATAACTTAGATGAATTGTGGTGAGCAGGCTGTCTGCCTGCAAAGTTTTATTTACTGAGGAACGAAACAGCTTTACAAAGAATACTACTGATGCACCAGAAAATACATTTATGCCGATCCGTACAACTTTTGCAGCAACCGTATAATAACCCAGCTCATCCAACTGCCCCAACCTGGCCAATAAAATTGTGTCAAATGCAAAATAGATTGACCCCAGTACACCTAAAAGGGCAAAGGGAGCAAGTGCGCTCAACAACTTTTTAAAAAGTGCAAAATCCCACTGCCAGTATTTGAACAGATCCCGGATATGGTAGATAGCAACACCTGATATAAGCATATAATTACAGGCAGATATAATAATATAGTAAATAAGATCTTCGGGGTTTCTCACAAAAACAATAGAGGCAACCAACACCAGCAAACGGGCGACTAATGTTCGTGCAAACAATAGTTGATAACGCTCCTGGGATTGAAAATACCAATCCATATGAAGCATATATTGAAGCATTATAAAACCATATATAACAGCGATTGTACCTGAACCAATTAATACTGGCTTGGAAAGCAGGTAAACAGAATAAAAAACCACACCAATAAATCCCATAGCCAGGTTGATCAATACCAAATGGAGAATGGTGTTTGCTTGTCTTGAATCGCCAATGGCTGATTTACTTAGTAATCGTAGTCCATAATAACGAACACCGAAAGCGGAAAGAACGATTACTACCGACATCAGCGATTCATAAAAACCGATAATACCGTATCCCTCCGGACCAAGCGTTCGGGTCATGTAAGGGAAAAGAATCAGCGGGAAAAGTATATTGATAGCAGTATTACTATACTGCAGCAGTAATTGCCTGAACGGTATGTTGCTGTTATTGTCCGCCACCCGGTTTCTTCGGTTTGGGTTTCTCTTTCTCGGCTGCTTTTTCTATGTTTTTCCTGGAACGTTCTTCCAGCTTCTTTTCATTGATGGTGCCATCCTTATCACGAATGGCATCCTCTGCAGGTGCATTCCCTAATAATGGATCGATTCGTTTGAATTCATCAGGAACATAAGTGAATACCTTGGGTACATGCACCCAAACCCCGTTTTTCCACTGAAATCCCTCAAAATCACCATCGGGAATATAAGTCTCCGGCCGATGGGGTTCCTGTGTTTCAGAGATCAGGTGGTCAACAATGACCATATCCATTTCAGAATTGTAATTGAAGGTAGTACTGGCTTCCTTTTTATATTCAATAACAAACCTGTTTAGCACCTGTTCAGTTTTGGCTGTATCATGCTTTACTTTAAAAAATGGTCCGCCAAACCGGGGTTCACCGGTTGACTCATCAAAAGTCAGCACTTCCATCCATTTTCGGTTACTGCCCACAGTGAATCCATCAAAACCAAGCAAGGTATAGTAGTTTCTACCATTCCAGGTTTTCTGGATCACTTTGTAATAAATAGCACCTATCCAGTTATTTCTGCTACGAACGGAATCCAGCGGATTACTGGTGAACATAGAGGCATCAAAAAGGGGATAAAGCCGTAGCGATCCATCATTTGTCCGCAACTGAATAGCTCCTTTCTGGTAATAGAAGTATTCATCCTTTTTTAACTGCCAGGTGAAGATCCGAAAACTGCTGTCAGGTGCATACAATCTTGAAATGGTCTGAAGGGAGTCAAATGAATAATGAAAAGAATGAGGTATTCTCAATGCACGGACCAGTGTACGCACAAAAAAGCTATCACTTAAAAAACGTTTACCCGGACTCAAAGCATTGATCATACTATCTGCCTGAATGCGCAAGCTGTCTTCTCTTGACTGAAGTTGTTTCAGCTCGATTTCAGAAAATGTATGTTGTGCGTTTAGCTGAACACTTCCAATCGCCAATACAGCTATAAATATTAGTTTTTTCATATTTCTCAGACCCATCTAAGTTACCATTTTAATGCCGGCTCCAGCAACTTCGCAAAATTTAACAGGTCCTTGCACGCGAGATCTACCGCAGGGTGGGGGAGCGGAAGATCAGGATGGGTTGTTTGTACATAAACTGTTTTCATGCCTGAATTCCTGCCAAAATACATATCACTCAGGTTGTTTCCCACCATAACAGACTTTGTGAAATCGATCTCAGGATATTTATCCAGGGCTTGGTAAGCCATTCCCGGCTGCGGCTTACGATTCGGATGCTGATCATCCAGCGAACTGCAGTAAAATATAGCATCAATAACGCCGTCGACTTTTGCCAACTCCTGCTGCATATACCGATGAATATCCTGCAAATCTTCGACAGTCATCAGACCTTTTTCAATCCCACGTTGGTTGGTTACCACGATGATCCTGCCAAATAGCTGACGGAAAATATGCATGGCGTCCAATACACCTTCGTAAAACTTAAACTCACCCGGGTTGTAGATATAATCATTTACTTTCTCGTAATTAATTACACCATCGCGATCCAGAAACAGCGTCCAGGTTTTATCTGGCTTCAACCAATCCATCAGGCGAAAAATTTTGCTTCTACTAACTGGCAAATGATATGTCCCACCATAATATGACTTTCCTGAATTCTCGGTGTATCATCAGAGGGCACATTAAATAAAAGATCACTTAATCCTGCCAGTTGTCCTCCCTTGCTTCCGGTAAATCCAATCGTGGTAATGGAGAGCAACCTCGCCGATTCAAACGCTTTTACAATATTGGGAGAATTGCCGGAAGTGGATAAACCAATCAACACATCACCGGGCTCCAGTATACCTTCAACTATCCGTGCGTAAATTTCATCGTAGCCGAAATCGTTGGCCACAGCAGTGAGATAAGAAGTATTACAATGCAAGGCTTCTGCTGGAAGCGCTTTTCTGTTTTTATAAAAACGACCGCTGAATTCTGCTGCCAGGTGTTGAGCATCAGCAGCGCTGCCTCCATTACCACAGAAATAAATCCGCTTCCCCTGTTGAAATGCAAGCAGTATGCTATTTACCGCCTCTTCGATTCGTTGCAGGAACGCATCATCCAATAAAATCGACTCCTTCACCTGGATCGAAGCTTCAATAGATTCCTGGATTATATTTTTCATAGTATCATTATTTTAGCCTGTGAAAAAGCTTCAGTAGCTGGTCAATAAATGCGGGCCAGCTGAGTTCTTTTTTCTTCTCACGAATTTGCGTGCTAAACCGGTCTTCTCCAAATTCAAAAAAACGGTTGATAGCATTTGCCAGTGAAGAAGGTTCCGGTTCTGCAAGTAGGCCGGTCACCCCATCCTCCACATAATCAGGCAATCCTCCCACATTTGTAACCACCATGGGTTTTTCAAAATGATAGGCCAGTGGCGTTACGCCGCTTTGTGTTGCATTTCGATAGGGCTGTACTACCAGGTCTGCCGCACTGAAATAGTACCGAACCTGGTCTGACGGAATAAAATCCGCCATCAGCTTTACCTTCGTTTCAATTCCAAGTTCTTTAATTAGTTTGTGGTAAGCAGCCGGATCTTCGTAGAATTCACCTGCCACCAGCAACAGCATATTTTGTTCCCGAATCAATGGCAAGGCTTTAAGGAGCAGGTCAAGTCCCTTATAGGCCCGGATGAATCCAAAGAAAAGCAGGACTTTAGTATCAGAATGAATGTTTAATCGTTTTCTTGCACTATCCTTTTCAACAGGCAAACCAAAATTATCATACAGCGGATGTCGAACCTGGAGAATAGGTTTATTGTCGACAAATGCCCGGAGATCCTGCTCCACTTTTTTACTCATGGTTATAAATGCATCGCAGGCAGGCAGAAAATAGCGGGTAAAGAGTTGATCACCCAACCGTTTTTCATGCGGTTGCACATTATCTGTAAGCGCAATGATTTTTGTGTAGTGATTTTTACGAGCCCTTCTTAATACGGTTCCAAATGCCGGCCCCATAAAAGGAAGCCAGTAACGAACCAATATCAGGTCGGGTTTTTTCTTTCGAAGGTATTCACCGGTGGTCCACCAGTTAAGTGGATTCATGGAATGCAGCCGTTGCTCAATGATAAGATCTGAAGGAGCTGCCTCATCGGTTGTTTGCGATTTCCCCGGGAACAAAAAGGCCGGATATTGCACTGTGAAGTTGAGTATTTCCACCCGATGACCAGCCTCCTGCAAAGCTCTTGCCAATCGTTCATTAAAGGTGGTAATACCACCTCCTCTGAATGGATGCGCCGGTCCGAGTATGACAATGTGCAAGGCCATTTACGCCGATTAATCCAATCCGATTTTTTCTTCTACCAGGTAATGGTTCCTACCTGGAGAGTTTCTGGAAATGAGTTCTCCCAGGAATCCGGCAAGGAACAACTGAGAGCCAATGACCATCGCCGTTAGTCCAATATAAAAAGCAGGCCGGTTACTCAGACTTACTTCCGGGTTCATGATTTTTGCTACCAGTAGATAAATAATGGAAACAAAACCGATTCCAAAACTCAGACTGCCCCAGGATCCAAAGAAATGCATGGGCCTTTTACCATATTTCCCCACAAATGTAATAGAAGCAAGATCCAGAAAACCATTAATAAAACGGTTGAGTCCAAACTTGGTAACACCGTATTTACGGGCACGGTGTTCCACTACTTTCTCTCCGATTTTCCGGAAACCCGACCATTTGGCGATAACAGGAATATAACGATGCATTTCGCCGTACACTTCTATGCTTTTCACCACTTTTTTCCGGTAGGCTTTTAATCCGCAATTGAAATCGTGCAGGTAAATACCAGACACCTTTCGGGTGGCCGCGTTAAATAATTTGGAAGGCAGATTTTTAGTAAGTGTATTATCGTACCGAATTTTTTTCCACCCGCTCACCAGGTCATAATGCTCATCCAGAATCATGTTTCGAAGACCTGGAATTTCATCCGGAGAGTCCTGCAAATCCGCATCCATGGTGATGATCACCTCGCCCTTTGCGGCTTTGAAGCCTTCATTCAGCGCGGCTGATTTACCATAATTACGTTGAAACTTGATGCCTTTGATATGCTCGGGATCTCCTTGCCGTAACCTGGAAATAATCTCCCAGGAACGATCTGTACTACCGTCATCTATATACAGGATTTCATAACTGAATCCATTTTCAACCATGATGCGTTGTATCCAGTCCGTTAGTTCCGGAAGGGATTCCTCTTCATTGAGTAAGGGTATCACAATTGAAAGATCCATGTAATAACTTTAGCGTTTTACCTGTTTAATTATAAAGCCAATCAGTACAGATTTTATAAAATCGATGATCAGGTTTTGTCCGATTGCAACCAGTCGCTGTATCCAGGTGATTGGCTGTTTGGCATATTCACCCATTTTGATCAGCTCTTTGATTTTTTCTTCCGGTGCATTTGCCTCTTTCAAGCGCTGCACGTCTTCCTGATTCAGGGTGTCAACCATGCGAAGATAAGCCGAGGGATCAACTATGTCAAACAGTAGGTAATTCGCCATAGCGTAAAAGATTTCAAAAATGATATAGCTGAGAAATGCAAATCGGATGATAAGTTTCCAATCGATGGTCCAGTTCTGTTTTTGCTCTATTAAATAGGCGGCGCCCAAAACTGATAAAAAAACAAGTGGCAGCAAGGCATAATACTTATGAAAGCTTACCATGAAATCAATTCCCTGGTTCCAGCTGAAAAACAGGAAGCCTGTAAACAAAAGGCCTATCAGGGTACCAGTTAGCAGGGCAGAAGCGTAAATCGTTTTCAATTGTTCAGACTGATTTTAGTACCCAGGATGGTTCCAACTACCTTTCCCTTGAATTGTTGGCCAATAAAGGGACTGTTACTACATTTAGACCGGATCATCGCCCTTGAAAATTCGTACTCCTGATCCGGTTGGAAAAGGGTAAGGTCTGCACAGGTTCCTTCTTTAATGATTGCCTCAGGCAAGTTGAAGATCGTTCTAGCATTCAGGGAGAACAGCTTTACCAATTGCTCCTCTTTCAGTTCTGGCAATGCTTTTTTTACTACACTATAAGAAGATTCAAGTCCAATCATTCCAAACTTTGCGTATTCGAATTCAAGAATCTTGGCATCGTAATCATGTGGCTGGTGATGAGTGGCAATACAATCAATCCATCCTTCCAGTACCGCTTTTTTCAAAGCATCCCGATCAGCTGCAGTGCGCAGGGGAGGGTTAACTTTCAGATTGGTATCATAGTTAACCAGGTCCTCATCGCAAAACATAAGATGATAGGGTGTGATGGAACAGGTGATATCCAGTCCGCCTTCTTTTGCTCTGCGGATGTATTCGAGTGATTTAGGTGAACTTACTGCTGTAAAATGAAGCCGACTTCCGGTGTAGCGGGCCAGTTTGATATCCCTGGCTACCATCAGTTCTTCTGCCATCATTGGTTTACCGGGAAGGCCCAGTTGGGTGGAAATAATTCCTTCATTCATCAGTCCATGGGGAGCCAGACTGATATCATCAGGGATCTGGATTACTAATCCCCCAAATGCTTTTACATACTGCAGAGCTTTCACCAGCAGGCCAGATGATTGCACTGGTTTTAGGCCATCGCTGAAAGCAATAGCACCACTTGCCTGCATATCATACATTTCAGCCAGTTCCTTGCCTTCGGTTCCTTTGGTAATAGCTCCGAGGGGCAGTACCTGCACGGGAAGAGCTGCAGATTTTGCCATAATGTATTCTACCTGCGTTTTCGCATCGATGGCCGGTTTGGTATTTGGCACTACGAAAACCCGGGTAAAACCTCCGGTGGATGCAGCAGCAGCACCGGATTCCAGTGTTTCTTTATGTTCAGATCCCGGATCGTTAAAGTGGGCGAAAGGATCTACCCAACCCGGACTCACGACCAGTCCATCCATTTGTATACGGTGGGCATCAGCGGCTGTCAGTCCTTGACCAATAGCGGTGATTTGTCCATCCTGGATGAGAATATCTTGTCGGGAACCGTTAAAGGGAGAGCGGGGATCGTTGATTACAACCTGTTCTAATAAGTGTTTCATCAGCGTAGAATGCTGCGAAATTAGCATTGTTATTTCATTTTTGTGAAATCAAATTTTGGTGTACTTTTGCCACCCCGCAATTGAAAAACGCTGAGCGTTAAGCAGTTGTAAATTTCGGGACGTAGCGCAGCCCGGTAGCGCGTTTGCATGGGGTGCAAGAGGTCGCTGGTTCGAATCCAGTCGTCCCGACAAAATCAAAAAGGCAGCCCTCCAGCTGCCTTTTTCACTTTTCACTTTTCACCTTTCACAATTTTTCACCTTTCCCCTTTCACTTTTCACTTCTCCTGACATACTGTTGTCACAACCCCCTCTTTTCTTTGCTTTATCACTAAAATAAGTTTACCATGAATGCAACAATGAACCATCCTGTCAAAACGGAGATCCTATCAGCCAACGAATTACTGGAGCACTGGCAGGGACATCGCCGCCTGACCCGAAAGGCAATCCTGGCTTTTCCTGAAAAAGAATTGTTTGAATTTTCAGTAGGAGGTATGCGCCCATTCTTTGAACTGGTAATGGAGATGGCTACCCTTGCCGTTCCTGCTATTGAAGGAGTGGCAACCGGAACCTGGCCTGCAGTTGATCATACAGGTGGTGCAAAGCGTCCCAAAACCAAAGAAGAACTACTGGATTTTTGGGATGAAGTAACAGAAGAGATGAATGCCAAATGGCCAGCTATTGATCCCGCCAGATTTGCGAAAGTGGAAATGGCATTCGGGCAATACGAAGGGACCAACCTGAGTACTGTTCTTTACCTGATCGATAATGAAATTCACCATCGCGGACAAGGATATGTTTACCTGCGGGCACTTGGTATTGAACCACCTTATTTCTGGGAGAGATAAGGCAACAGTCGTACTGCCCAACGCCGGTATTCTTTTGCGGAAGGATGAAGTGCATCCGCCGCAAGTAAGCTGCTGTCTGTAGCAGCCTCCCGGGTACCTGGAGTAATATCTATATAACCAACAGCCTGCTCTCTGGCAAGCTGTTGGTTTATTTCATTAAAACAATTGATCGCTGCTGTAATTTCCTCCCGGTTGCGATCTGCTGCAAAAGGAGTTATCCCCCAGTCGGGAATGGATAACACCACAACCTGCTGTGGTACTCCACCTGCCAATGCAATCGCCTGAATGAGAAGTTGCCTAAACTGATGGGCGTATTCTTCGGTTGTGCGTCCCCGGTATTGATTATTTACACCGATCAGCAGACTGACAAAATCATAGGGTGGCTGAAATTGATAGGCTTCCATCGCCGCCTGCAATTCATCGGTAGTCCAACCGGTTCGGGCAATAATTTCCGGAGCAGCAAGGGCAAGTCCCTGCTGCCTTGCCAGCTGAACCAACTGATAGGGAAAAGATTCAGTAAGCAAAACCTGCTCCCCAATCGTATAGGAATCACCCAATGCGAGATAACGGATCATATTATTGTGCAAGATATCCTCCGTCTACCGCATAATAAGAACCCGTTACAAAAGAAGCTTTATCCGAACTCAGCCAAAGTGCGAGCTCAGCAACTTCTTCCGATGTTCCCAGGCGGCCAATAGGATGCAGTGATTTTACCTGTTCCAGTGTGGCTTCATCCAAAGCATTAGTGAGTAGCGGTGTTAGTATATAACCCGGGCCAATACTGTTCACCCGAACACCCTGACTGGCATACTCAAGTGCAGTAGCTTTGGTAAGCCCAACCACTCCATGTTTGGCTGCTACATATGCTGGAGAAAACCGTGTGCCCACCGTGCCTAAAATAGAGGCAATATTAACTATGGCACCACCTCCGGATTTCAGCATTGCTGCCACCTGGAAATGCATGCCATAAAAAACGCCACTCAGATTTATTCCAATCACTTTGTTCCAGCCATCAATCGGATAATCTGCTGTTGGCCCCATTGGTCCGCCAATGCCAGCGTTGTTGCAGGCAATATGTAAGCCACCATATTCCTGCACTGCTTTTTCTACAAGGAGTCGATTGTCTTCAATGGATGAAGTATCCGCTTTAAAAAATAGAGCAATACCTCCGTCAGCATGGATCTCTTTCACCGTTTCTTCACCACCTGCCTGGTTGATATCGGATACCACTACTTTGGCGCCTTCGCGGGCATAAAAACGGGCAATCGCTCTTCCAATTCCTGATCCGGCACCAGTTACAATAGCAACTTTGTTTTCCAGTATAGCCATAATTGATTTTTTTATAAAACTACGTGGTTGAGGTACGGGAAAAACTGATAAGAATCAGGTCGGTACTTAATTTTGAGTCCAGGCATCCCGCTCATCCGGACTAAATTTCCAGGGAGCGAAATTGTTTTCCACGTTGGAGAACATAGCATTCCATTCCTGGGGAGCATTGCTGGCTTCCATGATCAGCGAGCGACGCAGCTCCAGGATAATCTCCAATGGACTGATGCTAACCGGACAAGCTTCCACACAGGCATTACAGGTAGTGCAGGCTCTTAATTCCTCGGTAGTGATATAATCGTTCAGAAGTGACTTTCCATCCGGAACAAACGCTCCGTTCTTATCAATATTTTTTCCCACTTCTTCCAGGCGATCTCGGGTGTCCATCATAATTTTGCGGGGGGATAATAATTTTCCCGTGATATTAGCCGGACAAGCAGCAGAACATCGGCCACATTCGGTACAGCTATAGGCATCGAGCAGGTTTCTCCAACTCAGTTCCATTACATCCTTAGCACCAAAAGAAGGAGCTTCACCTGCCTCTGTTGGAGCCAGCTCCGGTTGCATGGCATATAATACTTCATTTTGAATAGCCGGCATATTTTTCATTTTACCCTGCTCTTCCAATCGTGCATAATAGGCATTGGGAAAAGCGAGCAGGATATGCAGGTGTTTGGAGAAAGGCAGATAATTCAGAAAAGAAAGAATACCGGCAATATGCAACCACCAGCAAATACGTTCCAACAATATAATACTGGTATCACTCCAGCTGGTTAACAGGGGCTGAATAAAGTAGGATACAGCAAATGCACCTGTTGCATGCTCCGTATAACCTGACACACCACGTTCCTGTAATACCACATCCGCGGCATTCATAGTGAGGAAAAGCAGCATCAGAATGATCTCGGTAATCAAAATATAATTTGCGTCCGAGCGTGGCCATCCATCCAGGTCATGTGAAATAAATCGCCGGATCTTCAGCATATTTCTCCTGGCCAGGAAAATCACACAAACCACGAGTACCCCCAAAGCCAGCCATTCAAAACTGTTGATCAGAAAGCGATAAAATCCCATGCCAAGGAATCCGGTAAAAAGTCGGTGTGTACCAAGAATACCATCCAATACAATTTCCAGGACTTCCAGGTTGATGATGATAAAGCCGGCATAGATCACAAAATGCAGGATAGCTACCAGTGGGTTTTTAAACATTTTCTTCTGGCCAAAAGCCAGGAGTAACACATTTTTCCACCTCAGGTCAGGATGATCGCTGAAGTTTTCATCTTTTCCCAGCAGGATATTACGGCGAATGAATTTGACCTGCCTGGAAAAAAACCAGACAGCAGCAAGCAGTAACAATACAAAAGCAATTTGTTGCAGGTAATGCATAAGATCGGTATTGTGCAACTAAATTAAGTGATTTCGCATAGGCTCAATGATTTGTTGTAATTTTTCGCCCTGAAATTCAATTATGTCTGCGAATCGAAAATATATTCTGGATGCCCCGACAGCAGCCAAGAAACTGGAAAGAATGGCCTATGAAATGGCAGAAGAACTGATTGGAACCAGGGAACCTATCGTCATTGCCGGAATACGAGACAATGGTGTAGTAATGGCCCGTCTGCTGGCAAAACTGATTCATGAAATTGCGGAAATACCTTCTGAGATCATAGAAATAAGCCTTGATAAACGTCACCCAACTACTATCACACTCAGCAAAGAACTGAATTTTGCCAATCGTACGATCGTACTCGTAGATGATGTAACCAATAGTGGCAAAACTATTTTATATGCTATGCAGCCGTTCTTGTCGCACCATCCGGAAAGAATCCAGATTCTAACCCTGGTGGAACGCACCCATAAAGCCTATCCGGTAAAAGCGGATTATGTAGGGATCAGCCTCGCGACTACGATGCAGGATCATATTTATGTAACAGTAGAAGGAGATACAATAAGCGGAGCCTACCTGGAATAATTTACTGGTGCAACCAATGGAAGCGGAAACCTCCACCGTTGTTATATTCTAGGGCAGGAGCAGGTATCTTGATGGCGTTGAGAGCTGTGAAAATGGTTCGCACCCATTTTTTTCGGGTAGGGATGCGCGTTAAATCAACATCAGCAGATAGATAATATCTTCTGAAACGGACAATATCATTCCGGTTCACAGGGGTTCCATCCGCTTCGGTCCAGTTGTTACTCATTCCACCCAGCATCAGATCACTGCTATAGCCAACCGAAAGATTCAGCCATTTGGGGAGTTTCGCAGCAGGGAAAAACCGGTCCAGATTCGCACTTAGCCAATAAGTTTGTCCATTATAGTCTTTGAGTATTCTTTCCGCAAAGCCGGCACCGAACAATTCTTTCTGCCGATTTTTCAGTTCTGACGGATAACGATAAGGGAAATAACCCATTTTAATCTGGATGCGCTGTTCTTTCCAGCCTAATTCCTGTGAAACATAGGCCGCAGCACCTACGGTATTGGCAGCGATATCCCACCAGCTGAAACCCCATTTAGCGGAATAGGCATCCTGCAATTCGATGATGCTCTGGAAAGCCATGGCACTGGCGCCGCCCAGCCATACTGCCTGGTTATGCCTCAATCCCGCCCATTTCCAAACCTCACCTGATAAACGGCCCAACTGATAGGTGGTCCAGATATGTCCGGCTTTATCCATCTGGTTCCATTCCTTACCATCATCAAAGAGGTGGAAGCCCTGGCGTTCATAACCATCGTACCAGGCTTTATTGAGGGCGATGTAGGTGCCGGCCCAAACAGCTGCATGCCCCCCGGCTACCCACCACTTGCGGGAGGGGGGGATGAAACGGCCTATCCGGCATGGTCCTAATTTAGTGAGGGTAGTTGTACTAGTATCAAGAATTAGCCATGATTTTCTCAAAATGCTATCCGGTAATACTTGTGAAAATGCACAGGCCCATCCTGCTAAAAGCAAAAACAGTAAAATACTTCCTGACTTCAACAAAGCTTTTATTCGCACTAAATCAAATTATTTCAGCCCTAAAAATACGTTTTACCCGGCTAAACAGATTCCATCCAGATTCTATATCTTCAACCCCGATTAAATAAAGCGAACCATATGGATGCAACAATACAAGCAAAAGTGGACCAGTGGCGAAATGGCAATTACGATGCCGATACCAAAGCCAGCATTGAAGAGCTGATCAAAAACAATCCTACAGAACTGACTGACTCTTTTTATCGCAGTCTGGAATTCGGAACCGGCGGCCTTCGGGGTATTATGGGGGTGGGTTCCAACCGCATGAACAAATACACCGTAGGCATGGCTACACAGGGATTTTCTAATTACCTGAAAGCCTCTTTTCCGAATACGGAAATTAAAGTAGCGATTGCCCATGACAGTCGCAATAACAGCCGCTTTTTTGCTGAAACCACTGCCAACGTGTTTGCGGCCAATGGTATCAAAGTATATCTATTTGAAGCCCTTCGCCCTACTCCTGAACTGAGTTTCAGTATCCGCCACCTGGGCTGCCAGGGGGGAGTGGTTTGTACCGCTTCGCATAATCCTAAAGAATACAATGGCTATAAAGCCTATTGGAACGATGGTGGACAACTGGTTCCCCCACACGACAAAAACGTTATCAAGGAGGTAGAAAAAATTGCTTCTGTAGATGAAGTAAAATGGTCAGGAGGGGAAGCTAATATTACCCTGATTGGAGCAGAAATGGATGCCGCCTACCGCAAAATGGTAAAAAGCCTGAGCGTTTATCCGGATGTGATTGCCCGTCAAAAAGACCTGAAAATTGTTTACACACCCATTCATGGAACGGGCATCAAACTGGTTCCGGATGTACTGGCGGATTTTGGTTTCACCAATGTTACCATTGTGCAGGAACAGAGTGAACCCAATGGAAATTTCCCTACTGTAAATTATCCCAATCCGGAAGAAGCTGATGCAATGGCGCTGGGCTTGGAAAAAGCCAAAGAAATTGATGCGGATATTTTGCTGGGAACAGATCCGGATGCAGATCGGGTAGGCATTGGTGTGAAAGACAGCAATGGCAACTGGGTGCTGATGAATGGCAACCAAACGGCCGTGCTTGCATTTAATTACATGATTGAAGCCAGAAAAGCGAAAGGCTTAGCACAGCCAAATGATATGGTGGTAAAAACCATTGTAACCACCGAACTGATTGATGAAATCGCCAGGCGGAACAATATCTCCTGCTACAATGTACTGACCGGATTCAAATGGATCGCTGAGCTCATCAAGGAAAAAGAAGGAAAAGAAAATTATGTAATTGGTGGGGAAGAAAGTTATGGGTTGATGATTGGCCCGCAATTGCGCGACAAGGATGCCGTAAGTGCGGTTGCGCTTCTCTGTGAGATGGCTGCCTACGAAAAAGACAAGGGCAGAAGTCTCTATCAGAAACTGATCGACCTCTATGTACAATATGGATTCTTCAAAGAACATTTGATTTCCATTACCAAAAAAGGCATGGATGGACAACAGCAGATTGCCGCCATGATGGAAGGGTATCGCTCCAACCCTCCAAAAACGATAAATGGATCTGCAGTAGTTCAGTTACTGGATTATGAATTGCAGCAAGGTAAAAACCTGCAGACAGGAGAAGAATGGAAAATTGAACTGCCTAAAAGCAATGTGTTGCAATTTATACTGGCAGATGGCAGCAAAATTTCTGCAAGACCCAGTGGTACCGAACCAAAAATCAAGTTTTACTTCAGCGTATCTACACAGCTTCCAGACAGCGCAGCCTTTGCAGCTAAGGAAGCTGAGCTGGATACTAAAATCAAAGGCATTATCAGCGACATGAAATTATAAGCGATGGTTTGGCATCCGATCCTTTTCAATAACTTGCGGGCGGTATGAGAAGATTTGAAGATACGTATCGCCATAAAGGACTTCGGAAAAAACTGGTGGATCTTTTAAAGGAGAAAGGCATCACAGACGAACGCGTGCTGGATGCCATTCTCCAATTGCCCCGTCATTATTTTCTGGATTCAGCCTTTGATGATAAAGCGTATGAAGACAAAGCCTTTCCGATTGCGGTAGGACAAACCATTTCGCAACCGTATACCGTTGCTTATCAATCGCAGTTACTGGAGATCAAACCATTTGACAAAGTGCTGGAAATCGGTACCGGAAGTGCCTACCAGGCCTGTGTATTGGCGGAAATGGGAGCACAGGTATTTACCATCGAGCGACAGAAAGCACTCTTCGATCAGAACAAGGGCTTCAGTTACCTGAAAAAATATCCCAATATCAAATTCTTTTACGGTGATGGATTTGAAGGCCTTCCGACTTTTGCTCCTTTTGATAAAGTGATCATTACAGCAGCCGCACCCTTCATTCCAGAGAAACTCATCGCCCAACTAAAAACCGGGGGGTATATGGTAATTCCGGTTGGAGAAGGAAAAGTTCAGCGGATGTTGCGACTCACCAAAAAATCCGATGGTAGTTACAGTGAAGAAGTCTTTGACAATTTTTCTTTTGTACCCATGCTGGGTGGGAGAGAAGGTGTTTAAAGAAACTCCACTACCTTTTTCACTACTTTATTTTCCCGGTAGATCTTCCGATGCCCCAGCTCTTTGGTGATCATAAATTCAATATTGGCCGGCGCTTTTTTGATAATTGGCTTTACATCTTTGAGGGGAGTTACATCGTCGTCTTCATCATGGATCCATAAGATGGAGGCATGAATGTGCTGCAGTGCCCGGGGTATTGAATAATAGGCAGAAGACACACCCCCTCTTTCAAGAATAATCTCTTCAAATGACTGCTGCACATTTTCATCCAGTTGCAGCATTTTGTACAGACTTTTTATAGCTGTAGTAGTTTCAGTAGCGGGTGCAATCAATGCAACCCGAACCTGGTCGTCGTGTGACACCTGTTCCAGAAAATGCATAATAGCAAGTCCACCAAAAGAATGCGCCATAAAGCTATAAATGGGACCAAATTCCTGGTAGATAGAAGCAATAGTTTTAACATAGAGCGGCAATGTGATCTGGGTTCCTTCCGAAGCACCATGTGCAGGGGCATCGGCAGCAATCACTTCGTATCCCTTTTTAACAAGCGGACTAATATACCGATCAAAATTCCAGGAGGAAGATTCAAATCCGTGCAGGATCATTGCTTTTCGAATACCACCCTTATTCCACCTATAGACAGCCACCCGCTTGCCTTCCACCTGAACAAATAACCTGTCTGCCTTTTGAAAAACAGGGGCTTCTTTTTTCTTGGAGCGCCGAAATGGAGTTGAAAAAATCTCAAAAGCCATTTCCGCAGCCTTGCGTTTGGAGAACACGGCTGTAAAATTCAATTTAGCCCGCAGGTAATTCAGGGCCAGCTTTTGTGCTAATTTCATGCTGTAAAGTTACGATATGAAAATTGTTTTGATCGGAGCAGGAAATGTGGCCGGGTCATTAGGCAGAATTTTCGTTCAGCAGGGTCACCAGGTTCTGCAGGTCATGAACCGGACACAGGAAAAGGGGGAAAGGTTGGCAAGAGACCTTGGCGCAGCCTTCACACCTGATTTTTCTTCCATTATACCTGATGCTGATCTTTACATAGTAGCCCTGGCAGATCGTGCCTTGCCGGAACTTATGTTGAAATGGCAACTACATAACCGTTTGGTGGTGCATACAGCAGGTACTGTACCAATGGCTGTATTGCATGGAGTGTCCAACCGTTGTGGAGTGTTATATCCCTTACAAAGTTTAAAAGGAACTCTACCAGCAAGCGGTTCTGTGCCTTTTCTGATACAGGCAGCCCATGCAGATGACCTGGTTCAATTAGAAAAATTCGTACGCTCCATAGGAAGTTCCTGCCAGTCAGTCAGCGATCACCAGCGTTTACGCATGCATGTTAGCGCGGTTTGGGTAAATAATTTTCCTAACCTGATGTTTAGCATCGCCTATCGCTTATGCCAGGAACACCAGCTTTCCTTCGAATTGCTTTTACCATTGATAAGAGAAACTGTCCTGCGGCTGGAACCAGCCAATGAGCCTGCAAAAGACCCCTTCAACTGGCAAACCGGTCCTGCCATGCGGGAAGATCACTCTACCATTCGAAGGCATCTGGAACTGATGAGTCCGCACCCCGACTGGAAAGATCTGTATGAGCACCTCACGGAAGAAATCATCTCCTACAAATCACAGGTCCTGGATACCATTACTCAAAAGGCTGAATGATATCGGTACGTACTTCATACATGGATTTTTTTGTGGTTGGATCATCCATATACACATCGTAGGGAGCACCTTTCGCCTTTTTATTATTGGCTTTCAGCCAATCCTGGATTTTGGCATAAGCTAGTTTTGTTTCTTCATAAGGACCGTAAAAATGCACCACGACGGCATTTTCAGCGGGAACCGTTTTGTATTTGATCCGGCCAGAAGTAGTGCTAGGTGCCTTATTTACGGGGATTGCTGCCTCCAGAACATATGGTGCTGAGTTAGAGTAAAACCAGGCAAGAGGAGCGCTTGTAAAGGTCAGTTGATCTTTATTAATCAATTCGCCGATCTCTCCATAGGCTTTTTGTAAAACCGGACCAATATCGGATTGCACAGCTGCAGTGTCCAGAATAGTTAATACCTGGAGGGGAGCTGTTTTAATTGTTTCAACCATCATTTTTGGTTCAGGTAAACGGAGTTCACCTGTTTCAATTTTTTGCTTTAGCTGGGCAAGTCCCTTCTCAAAATCAGGTGCTATCATGGATTCTGCAAATAATCCAAACCATCGACTAATGGGATTATGGCCGAAATGCGCATGCATGGTCCAGGTAGTTTTGGTCTCATTTCCATCCGGCTCCAGTTTCCATTCTGCTTTGTTGATTTCATCCGAACCGCCAAAAACAAGATCGGTAGTAATTGACTGATTCGGTACCACAGCTGAAATTTCCAGTTTGCCTTCCCCTACTTTCCAATTTTCACTTGACCAGGAATACCAGGCTCCTTTTCCTTTTGTAAGAGGGCCAAACGTCTTTTTCATGTTGGTATCAATTTGGTTCCATGGCATCCAGGCATCGTAAGTAGTAAGATCGGTAAGAACTCCATAAACAGTTGAAGCCGGTGCTTTTATACTGGTAGATCTTGAGACAGTAACAGATCCGGGAAGGAAAGCGCCAATCAGCAATAACAGACCTATGATTGCCACAATCCAGATCAAAATGCGGATTCCCCTTTTCATATGTTGGTTTTAGGACTATTAAAGTAGTGAAAATCCTGTTAGTCTAATCACCATTTGCTAGTTTTGCTCGCTACCCTCAACTAAATTAATTGTCCGCTGAAATAAACTTATCATGAACCTGCTGGATCAGTTTCGCAAGATCACCACTATAGTGCTGGACGTAGATGGCGTATTAACCGATGGAACCCTATGGCTGATGGAAGACGGACAAATGGTACGTCGCATGAACATCAAGGATGGCTATGCATTGCAACTGGCGGTAAAGAAAGGGTATCGGGTTGTTATCATCTCCGGTGGCCAGTCGGAAGCCGTACGGGAACGCTTACAGAAACTCGGCATACAGGAGGTTTATCTCAAAGTGGAGAACAAAGCTGCTTTACTGGAAGAATACAGAAACAGGCTACAGTTACATTGGGAAGAAATCCTCTTTATGGGCGATGATATTCCGGATTTTTCAGTGATGCAGCTGGTTGGATTACCATGTGCTCCTGCAGATGCTGCTCCGGAAATCTTGCAGGTAGCCACTTATATCAGTCAGCAAAAGGGAGGAGAGGGCTGTGTTAGAGATGTATTGGAAAAAATTATGAAATTAAGAGGTGACTGGCAGATCGATACTACCGTATCAAGCAAATAAATTGAAAAACTGAAAGCGTAAATTTGAAAACAATCGCTGCATTTCTCCGACTGGTTCGATGGCCTAACCTGGTTTTTATTGTTGTAACACAGCTGTTATTTTACTACTGTGTCCTGCAGCCAACCATTGGAGTTAACCTGAAGCTGAGCCTGCCGATCTTTGGTATGCTCGGGCTCTCATCGGTTCTGATAGCAGCAGCCGGTTATATAATCAATGACTATTTCGATCTGAATATTGACCAGGTGAACAAACCGGACGCAATCGTAGTACAGCGTTTTATTAGCAGACGCTGGGCAATCTTCTGGCATTTTATTTTTTCCAGTATAGGTATCGTACTTGCCTTTTATGTCTCCTGGGAACTTCGTAATCCGATCATCGGTTTTGCCAATTTCGGTTGTGTGATCCTGTTATGGTTGTACAGTACCACGTTTAAAAAACAATTGCTGATTGGTAATATCCTTATATCCTTATTAACTGCCTGGGTTATTCTTGTTCTTTATTTTGCCGAAATGCGTATCAGCCGGTTTGACGATCCAGATTATATCCTGGCGTTCAAGAATGTATTCAAATACGCGGTTTTATACAGTGGATTTGCATTTATTATTTCTTTGATCCGGGAAGTGGTAAAAGATATGGAAGACCGGGAAGGAGACGACAGGTATGGTTGTAAAACCATGCCGATAGTATGGGGGCTTCAGGCTAGTAAATTATTTGTTGGCATCTGGACAATTGTATTACTGGCCAGCCTGGGGATTATCCAGGTGATCGGGTTGTTTAAAGGCTGGTGGATTGGCGTATTGTTTTCCCTATTAGCTGTTATCTTTCCTTTAATCATGTTTTTGCTGGATCTGAAAAAAGCGCAAACCCCATCCGATTTTCACAGGCTCAGTTCATTGATAAAGGGTATTATGCTGGCAGGCATACTGACACTGCTGTTTTTTAAGTGGTATTTATGATGGAAAAAATTATACTCGCATCGCAATCGCCAAGAAGAAAACAATTATTGGAATGGGCAGAGATCCCGTTTGAAATAAAAGTGAAAGAGACCGCTGAAACTTTTCCACCTGATTTAGCTATTGAAGAAGTGCCCGTTTTCATAGCAAGGGAAAAAGCCAGGGTAATTCAGAAAGAATTATTAGATGAAAGAATTGTGCTGGCTGCGGATACCATTGTTGTATTAAATAAACAGATCATTGGAAAACCTAAAGACAGGGAGGATGCAATAAAAATTTTAAGTAACCTTTCCGGTGAAACACACCAGGTTATAACGGGTGTGGTCATTCGAAAAGGAGAGAAGGAATGGTCATTTTCAGATATCACAAGGGTACAGTTTCATCCGTTAACACTGGAGCAGATTACCTATTATATAGACCATTATCTTCCATATGATAAGGCAGGCGCTTATGCCATCCAGGAATGGATTGGTGTGGTCGGGATTCATTCCATTGCAGGTGATTTTTACAATGTAATGGGATTACCAGTTAGTCGCGTTGTTCAAACCCTGCAAACTCAGGTGTTTTAACGCTTGACCAGCAAGCAGAAGGAACTTAGTTTTCATCAAAAAAATGAAAGAGCGACTCTTGCAGTTTATCTGGCAGGAAAAATATTTCCAGCTGAATAATCTGGTGCTGGAAAGCGGTGAGCAATTGATCATCCGTGATCCCGGCACATGGAATCACGACCAGGGACCTGATTTTCTCAATGCGCGTATTCTGCTGGATGGTACTACCTGGGCGGGAAATGTAGAGATACATGTAAAAAGCTCTCAATGGTACCAGCATCGCCACCAGACAGACCCATCTTACAACAATGTAATCCTGCACGTAGTATGGGAAAATGATGCTCCGCGCTTATCAGCCAGTTTACCGACCCTGGTTTTGCAAGACCGGGTATCGGCTATACTGTTAGAAAGGTATGAACAACTTATGCAATCGGGTGGGCAATTGGTTTGCCAGGAATGGTTGCCCGACATAACGAATGATTACTGGGCAAACTGGAAACAGCAGTTGATACTGGAACGGATTCAACGCAAGGCAAAAGATTTACTTAACCTGTATAAATCATGCAACCATAACTGGAACGATGCCTCCTGGTGTTGGATGGCCAGGTATATGGGCTCAGTAGTGAACGGTGATTTTTTTGAGCAGGTAGCGAAAAGTCTGCCATCCCGTATTATGGCAAGACACAAGGATCAGGTGATACAACTCGAGGCCTTATTATTGGGGCAGGCAAATCTCTTAAAGGAATCCAACCCCGACCCCTATGTGCAGTTATTACAACGCGAATATCAATATCTGCAACACAAGTATCAGTTACCGGAATTACATGGCAGAATGCAGAAACTACGAATGCGTCCAACTGCTTTTCCGGAAGTACGGCTGGCACAATTGGCCATGCTCTGGCATCAGCAAGGTATGTTCAGCCGGAGCTGGCTGGAAGCAGAAAAACTTCCGGACATTGCCAGAACACTCGATATAACCGCCAATGATTTTTGGCATTATCACTTTACGCTCGATGAAGCTTCTCCCTACCAGCCCAAACATACAGGTGAAGAACTGATCCAGCAGCTACTCATAAATGTGATTATTCCATACCAATATGCAGCAGGAGTTTATCAACAACAGCCGGCTCTTCAGCAAAAAGCGATCAACTGGCTGAGTAGTCTGCCGGCTGAGCGAAATGCGCTGATTAAACAGTGGCAACGTGCGGGAGCCACCTCCGAAACAGCGCTTGAAAGTCAGGCTCTCATTGAACTTAAAAAGTATTATTGCGAGGCTAGACGCTGCCTGGATTGTTCCATTGGTCGGTATTTGCTAAAAGAACCTCACCATACATAAACCAGGTTCATGTTAACATCGGGAGATAAACTTTTGAACACCGGGCAGTTGTTTCCAACCCTTTCCAGGATGACCCGATCTTTTTCACTTAGGTTTAACGTTTGCGGGAAATGCAGAATAACATCAATTTTACCTATCCTTCTGGGGTCACTGACCATGTGTTTTTGAATATCTATGGTAGTACCAGCCAGTTCTATCCCCATATCCTGTGCTTTAATGCCCATTGTAGTAATGGCGCAGGTTCCAAGCGCTACACAAACCATATCGGTAGGTGAAAAACGCTCTCCCTTTCCCCTGTTATCCGTTGGGGCATCTGTTTCAATTGATGTACCGCTCTGCAGGTGTGTGGCCTTACAACGTAAATGTCCTTCGTAAACAACGGATGCTGTCATGCTGTTATTTTTGTATAAATTTACGCTAGCAGGTACCTAAAAAAATGACTGTGAAAAAAATCTTGTTATTGCCGATAGGAATTGTGATGACAACCATGGTATGGGCCCAATCCAATCCCGCGTCCTCCAGGAAGGACAAGAAAGCTGAAAAAAAAGAAAGAATCAATGCCTTATTAAAGATGGAAGAAGAAGGGCAATTGATTTTCGATAAACACAATGTATTTGGATTACGACTAAATAGCGATGGCTGGGGTATCTTCTTTGAAAAGGGGAAATTTATTACGCCGCGCAAGACGAGGTTAATCCAGATTGAATTCAACGAAAAGAAACATCCCAAAGAAGATAAGGATGCCGGAAGTATTGACCTGTTCACCGGAAACGTAAATCAATATGTTTTTGGGAAAGCAAACAATTTTTATCAATTAAAAGGAGCTTACGGTCAGCAATACCTGATCGGTGGAAAAAGCAATAAAAACGGGGTGTCGGTAACTGGCATCTGGGCAGGAGGTATCAGCTTCGGACTAGAAAAGCCTTATTACGTAGATGTGGTAGATCGTACCACAGAGGAAAGAAGTCGTAAACGTTTTACAGAAATTGAGGATTTCCGCCAGTATGCTTACCTGGGAGCATCCGGTTTCACGGTAGGATGGGGAGAGTTAAAATTCAATCCGGGTGCGCATGCTAAAGCAGCACTTCGTTTTGATTATGGCCGCTTCAACGAAGTGGTTTCCGCTATTGAAGCGGGGGTAAACCTTGAATATTACAGCCAGTCCGTACTTCAGATGGTGAACAATAAAGAAAGGAACCTGTTTTTTAATGCTTACGTAACCGTACTCTTTGGTAAGCGTAAGTAATGTAATTTTGTTCCATTATGCAGGAATTACCCGTAGTTGCAGCTGTTCCGAAATCTGAGTCTGCTATTAAAAAGCCTAATTGGCTAAGAGTTAAACTTCCTACCGGGGAAAGTTATAAACATGTTCGTTCTCTTGTAGATACACATAAGCTTCATACAATATGTGAAAGCGGTAACTGTCCCAATATGGGAGAGTGCTGGGGTGAAGGCACAGCCACTTTTATGATCCTGGGCAATACCTGTACCCGGAGTTGTGGTTTTTGTGCAGTTGCTACAGGACGGCCCGACCCGATTGACTGGGATGAACCCCAGCGGGTAGCGGAAGCCATCTATCTGATGAAAGTGAAACATGCGGTAATTACTTCTGTAGACCGGGATGAATTAAAAGATGGTGGTTCAACCATTTGGTACAATACCATTAAGGCGGTGAAGCAGTTGAACCCGGAAACTACCCTGGAAACCCTGATCCCTGATTTTAAAGGCATAAAAGACCAGATTCAGCGTGTAATTGATGCTGCCCCGGAAGTAGTTTCGCATAATATTGAAACTGTAGAGCGACTCACCAAACGCGTCCGTATCCAGGCAAAATACTGGAGAAGTATGGACGTGCTGAGAACGCTGAAAGAAGGCGGTATGCGCGTGAAAAGCGGTATCATGCTGGGACTGGGAGAAACCAAAGAAGAAGTAATTCAGACATTGACCGATTTGAGGGATAACGGAGTGGATGTGGTAACGATTGGGCAATATCTTCAGCCTACAAAAAAGCATCTACCGGTAGATCGGTTCGTACACCCGGATGAATTTGCCGAGTACCGCGAAATTGGTTATAACCTGGGATTGGATTATGTGGAAAGTGGTCCGCTGGTTCGTTCTTCTTATCACTCCGAACGTCATGTTATTCCCGGTTATGGAAAGCAGAAGTGGATGGAAGAAAAAGAAGGTATAGAAGTTTATAAAGCATCCTGATGGAGTCGTTAAATAGCATGAGCAACTTATTTTTCAAGGCCTTAATCGGCCTTTTATTTTTTCCTATTGTTAGTAGTGCCCAGTTAACTGGTTCAACCGGAGAAACCCATAAAGAGGTGCAACCTTTATTTGTCAAGCCTAACACAGATTTCCAAAGCGAAGCTTCAATTAACTGGCAAAACAGGTCTTCTGATTTCGGTCCAATACCCCCAGGTATGGAAGTATATTCCTTTGAAGGGATGTACCAGAACAAAGCCTTCCGTGCATTTTACGTGATTGCTGATCCAGGTTCCGGTTCGCTGCAAATGGAGCATGATACCACCCAAAACCGGCGACTCACTCCTTCCGGATTCTATGAGAAAAATAATCATCCGGTGCTGGTTGTGAATACCAGTTTTTTTTCTTTTAAAGACAATCTGAATCTGAACGTTATTGTAAACAGAGGAAGGTTACTGGCTTATAACCAGCATACCATAACAGGCAGGGGAGTTGACAGTGGGCAATACTATCATCCATTTGTAAGTGCGCTTGGCATCAATAAGAAAGGAGAAATGGACGTAGCCTGGACCTTCACAGCGAAGAACAAACGAAAGCCATATGCGACCCAACTGGTTCCGGATTTGTACAAAGACAGCCAATATGAATTCAATTTTGCCACAGCAAAAAAGTCCACCACCACACTGAGTCATTTTTCCTCCAGTATGCAATTGAAACGATGGAAAATGCAAACGGTAGTTGGCGGTGGTCCAGTACTGGTTCAAAACAGCTCAGTTAACATAACCAATAACGAAGAGCGAAAATTCGCAGGTAAAGCTATCCATGATGCTCATCCAAGGACAGCCATTGGTTATACAAAAGAAGGTAAAATACTTGTGCTGGTCATAGAGGGTAGAAATCCTGGTGTTGCAGCAGGTGCCACTCTAACCGAAACCGCAGCTCTTCTTGTACAACTTGGTTGTGTGGAAGCGTTGAACCTGGATGGAGGCGGCAGTTCCTGTTTGCTGATAAACGGAATGGAAACCATCCGGCCATCCGATAAGGAAGGTCAACGGGCAGTGCCGGCGGCGATGGTATGGAAGGTGAAAGGTGAAAGGTGAAAATGGTAAAATGTGAGACGTGAGACGTGAGACGTGAGAAGAACTCAAATCTTTGAGCAGCCTTATCAAACTCAAACACAAGGAACAATTGTAATTATACCCTACACAAAATGATTCAACTAGTATCGTTACTTACAGGCAATGCTTTGCTTGGAAGCTGATACATATAACCACCAATAAAAATCTGGAAAGACTGGTTTATTTAGGACTTAATAATAAAAAATCCCGGTCAAGTTAAATTTGACCGGGAAATTATTTGAATCTGAGCCGCAAATCCCGACTCCGTTTTCACCTTTCACCTTTCACAATCTTTCACGTTTCACCTTTCACTTTTCACGTCTCACGTCTGACATCTCACTTCCTCATAGCGACGAACTACTCTGCTTCATCTCCCACACCAATGCGCTCGCTCCCAGAATGGCGGCATCTGCCTCATGAAGGTCACTCTTGATTACCTTCACTTTATTCTTGAAGATGGGCAGCAGGTTCCGCTCCATGTGTTCAATCGTTGGATCAAAAATAAGATTACCGGCTTTGATTAGTCCACCGAACAGGATGATCGCTTCCGGAGAAGAAAACATTACAAAATTGGCCAGGGATTCGCCGAGAATCTGTCCTGTAAACCGATACACCGATTGGGAAATCTCATCTCCCTGCATAGCACAATCGAAAATTTGTTTGCTGGTTAACTCCTCTAAATTGTACTTGCGCAACATACTGGGTTTCTCCGGTTCTTGCTGTAGCATTTCTTTTGCAGTTAACACAACACCAGTAGCGGAAGCATAGGCTTCCAGGGAACCTTTGAGTTGGGTTGACCAGTGAGGTCGGCCACCCGGACGAATAATCGTATGTCCCAGTTCGCCGGCAAAACCATCGTGGCCATAAATAAGCTGACCGTTTGCCACAATGCCACTTCCAACACCGGTACCGAGGGTAATGGTGATGAAATCGCGCATGCCTTTGGCCGCTCCATATTGCATTTCACCCACTGCTGCCGCATTGGCATCGTTAGTAAGGGCAGTTGCCAGGCCCATGCGCTGGCTAACCATATCTGCCAGGGGAACTACGCCCACCCAGCGCAGATTCGGAGCGTATTCAATAGTTCCGGTGTAATAATTGCCATTTGGCGCACCAATACCAATACCCTTGATCAGCTCAATTCCTCCGACTTTTTCAATCATCAGATTCAGCCGTACACAAAGTGCATCCACAAAGGCCTCCGGATTTTCATATTCCGGTGTTGATAACTGTTCATACTGCAGTACTTCACCACGACGATTCACAATACCACACTTGGTATTAGTGCCACCGATATCCACACCAATGGCGTATTCTAAAGGAATTTTAGTCATGCTCATGTTCGCTTGCAATTAATGTCCACCACCAATCTGGCTGTCGAAATCCAGCCCCTGGGAGGTTAATACGTTTTTAAGTTTGATCGCAAGATAAGCAAGGAATGCAAAACAGGCAGCCGCTAATAAATAAGAAAAATGCATATCCTTAATATCTCCAAGTACCCCCTGTAATGGCGGTATAACGGCCCCACCTAAAATCATCATTATCAGGAAAGCAGAACCCTGGCTCGTGTATTTGCCCAATCCGGCAACAGCCAGCGAAAAGATCGATGGCCACATTACCGAACAACACAAACCGCCTGCCATCAGGGCATAAACAGAAATAAGTCCTTTTGTAAAGACTCCAATCAGCATAAAAATGGTAGCCAAAACTGATACTGTCAGCAAGGTTTTAACAGGTTTTTCCTGACCATAGAAAAACGCCAGGATCATGATTACTACAACTACTGAATAGCCATAAAGATCACTGATATTATTTCCCTTGAGATGATTGGCAAACAAGACCACAGCAAAAGCAATAAAGGGAACTACGATCGTTGCAATTCGTTTACCCATCGCCGAGAGATTGAATACACCAATGGCACCTGTCCAGCGACCAATCATCAAACTCCCCCAATACAGGGATATAAAATGCGAGATTTCACTTTCATCCAGTCCCACTTCATTGAAATATCCGGGCGTTTTCAGCAATGCACCGAAGTTGTTGTCAATGGTTACTTCCACACCTACATATACAAAGATCCCCAGCATCCCATAGATCAATTGCTGATAACGCATGGCGCCCCAGCCTTCAGGGCTCTTAACCGCTGAAGCATTGGAGTAAAAAAGAATAGCAACAACTGCGATCAGGGTTAGCAATAGCAACACCAGTTTGCTGGTATCTGTAAACTGTCCTACCAGGATGATTGCCAGGATAACACCTGTCATCATCAACAGGGCACCAGCCGCCTTATTGGCCTTTTCAAACCGCTCGTCGTTTTTGCCATCCGGCAGATTTTTTGAAAAAGAGAAAAACAGGGCAACTGCTGCAAATACAGCGGCAACAATTATGTATAGTGTATTAATGTTAGTGATGGTAACTTCTTTCCCTACATCAGAAACCGATCCGAAAAGGAAAAAGCTCACGATGATGGGGCCTAGGGTAGTACCCAGTGAGTTCACACCACCACCCAGGTTCAGACGCTGTGTACCTGTGGATGGATCACCTAGCACAATGGCGAACGGCTGAGCAGCTGTCTGCTGCAAAGAAAACCCTAAAGCCACTACAAACAATGACCCAAGTAGCGCAGGAAATGAGTTGGCATTGGCAGAAGGAATGATTAGCAAGGCGCCCAATACGGATATCCATAATCCGTATATAATGCCTTTTTTATAACCGATCTTGTTTAAAATATCATATCCCAAACTATTGGAAACGATGAATAAAATCAGACTGCCTATAAAATAGGCCCCATAAAACGCTGAGCCGATCAACTGGCTCTGAAACTGATTTAATTCAAAGTGCGTTTTACAGAATGGAATCAGAATACTGTTGGAAGCGGCAATAAAGCCCCAGAAAAAGAACACCATTACAAGCGTCGCTAGAGCACCTGTATTGGTTGGTTGTTTGGTTTGCGACATGATAAAATCCAGATTTTTGGTTTGGCAATTAAATCTTGCACTGAATCAGTGAAAATAGGAAGAATTTCATTTGCCTGAAATTTTTTCAATTGATCGTCCCCCCAATCTATTTTCTTATTATATTCAATCGTAATTATTTATATGGAGATTCTTCATGTTTCAGCCGAATGTTATCCCGTGGCAAAGGCAGGCGGTTTAGGTGATGTGGTAGGCGCTTTACCTAAGTACCTGACAGAAGCCGGTCATATCAACAAAGTTGTGATGCCGATGTACCGGACCAAGTTCCTGTATGAAAACAAATGGGAGGTAGTTCATAAATCAAGTGCCTACCTGGGTAATACCTGGTTTGATTATACCATCATCAAAGAAACTACCAATAAACTCGGATTTGATTTATACCTGGTTGATATAAACGGACTGTTGGATCGGGAAAAAATTTACGGTTACGCGGATGATACCGAGCGGTTCACCTCCTTTCAGATCGCAGTAGTTGATTGGATCAGTTCCTGGAAACATCGTCCGGATATTCTGCATGTGCACGATCATCATACAGCCCTTATTCCTTTTATGGTGAAATACTGCTATCAGTATTCAAACCTGGAAGATATTCCAACCGTGCTGACAATCCACAATGCTCAATACCAGGGCTGGATGGATTGGAGTAAGTCGGACTATATCCCGCATTGGGATGGTTGGCGCTGGGGTATACTGGACTGGAATAATATGATCAACCCGCTTGCTGCAGGCATTCGAAGTGCCTGGAAGGTAACCACCGTTAGCTGGAGTTATCTTTATGAAATGCGGCAGGACAGTAATGGCCTGGAAGCGCTGTTTGAATACGAAAAAGGGAAATGTGCCGGTATTATTAATGGCATTGACAGCGATGTATGGAATCCTGAAACCGACAGTTATCTGACTGATCACTACTCTATTGAATCCCTTGCAGCAGGTAAGAGAGCAAATAAGGAAACATTGTGCGCTGAATTTAATCTCAATCCGGACAAACCGCTGTTCGTTTTCATTGGACGACTGGTAGGTGAGAAGGCTGCTGATTTATTACCCCGTGCCATCGGAGATTCACTCTATTATATCGATCAGCGTATGAACTTCCTGGTACTGGGTAGTGGGGAAAGCCATGTTGAACAGGAATTAGAAAATATGCGTTCCTACTGGATGGGGTTCTATAATTCCAAAATCGGTTACAACGAGCAACTCAGTCATCGTATGTACGCGGGAGCAGATTTCCTGTTGATGCCGAGCCGGGTTGAACCCTGCGGACTCAACCAACTGTACGCCATGCGCTATGGAACCGTACCTGTTGTTCGTCGTACTGGCGGGCTGCGCGATACGGTCATTGATATCGGAGAACCCGGCGGTTATGGCATTTCCTTTAATAATGCCAGTGTGGGCGATATTACACATGGTGTATACCGGGCGGTGGAATTGTACGAAGACCAGCTTCGCTTTGACGGCATCCGGCGCAAACTGATGGAACTTGATTTCGGCTGGGATGTAAGCGCGAAACAATACATCGATTTATACAAATCTTTATTACCTTAATAGGCCCACAATACCATAAACCAGTCTTAATCCAAATTTTACGATATGTCAATCAGCAAAGAAATACTTGCCGTTATTCTCGGGGGTGGAGCAGGTACCCGCCTCTACCCACTGACCGCCAGCAGAAGTAAACCCGCCGTTCCGATCGCAGGGAAGTACCGACTCGTGGATATCCCTATTTCCAATTGTATGAACTCCAATATCAACCGGATGTTCGTACTAACCCAATTCAATTCGGCTTCCCTGAACCGACATATCAAAAACACCTACCACTTTAGTGCGTTCAGCGCCGCTTTTGTGGATATTCTGGCAGCAGAACAAACCCCGGATAACCCGACCTGGTTCCAGGGAACTGCAGATGCTGTGCGTCAAAGCCTGCGACATATCACACCCTTTGAAAGTGAATATGTTTTAATTCTTTCTGGTGATCAGTTGTACCAGATGGATTTCAGCGAAATGCTGGAGAATCATAAAAAATGCGGTGCTGATATCTCCATCGCTACCATTCCGGTGGCGGAAAGAGAAGCTCCTGAATTTGGTATTCTGAAAGCGGCAGACGGATTTATCACCTCATTCGTTGAAAAGCCCAAAAAGGATGTCCTGGCAGACTGGATCAGCGATACAGGTGATGAGATGCGCCATCAGGGTCGAAATTACCTGGCTTCTATGGGTATCTATATTTTCAATCGCAAGTTGCTATTCGATTTGCTGGAAAACGAGAAAAAAGATGCCACTGATTTTGGAAAGGAAATCATCCCGGAGTCCATTCATAAATACAAGGTTTGTTCTTATCAATATGATGGTTACTGGACAGATATCGGAAATATCTATTCCTTCTTTGAGGCCAATATCAGCCTGACTAAGGACATTCCCGAGTTCAATCTTTTTGATAACAAAAATGCAATTTATACCCGTGCACGGATGCTGCCTCCGGCAAAAATCAGTGGTTCTACCCTGGAAAAAACAGTAATTGCTGAAGGCTCCATAATTAATGCCTCCAGAGTGGAAAATACCGTAGTTGGAATTCGTTCCCGCATTGGAAATGGTTCAACGGTAGTGAACAGTTACCTGATGGGAAATGATTATTTCGAAACCATTCCGGATATGAACCTCGCCCGCCAGAACGGACAACCAATCCTTGGTATTGGAGATCGTTGCTATATTAAAAATGCGATCGTAGACAAAAATGTTCGCATAGGTGATGATGTTCGTATCAATGGTGGCTCTCACCTTGAAAACTGTGATCATGCCTTATACACGGTGAAAGATGGAATTGTAGTAGTTAAGAAAGGTGCAGTGATTCCAAATGGATTTGTGATATAAAAGTAGTGAAAGGTGAAAAGTGAAAGGTGAAAAGGGTTTCCTGAATGCGGGGACTTTTTTCACCTTTCTTATTTCACTTTTCACCTTTCACCTTTCACTACTCGTCTTTTTTCCTTATTTTCGGACGTTGTGTAATACATACACATTATAAAACGATTGCTATGGCGGTAACGGCTCCATCAGGCGGGCAACCTAAAACGGGATTAATTCCCAAACCTACGCTTTCCATTGCCCAGATTGTCACCATGAGTTTTGGCTTTCTGGGAATCCAATTTGGCTTTGCTTTACAAAATGGTAATACCAGCAGAATTCTGCGCTCTTTTGGAGCAGATGTAGAACACCTGCCGGCCTTTTGGCTGGTGGCACCGGTTGTAGGCATGATTGTTCAACCCATCATCGGTCATTATAGTGATAAAACCTGGAACAGGATAGGCCGTCGGAAACCTTATTTTTTAACAGGCGCGATTTTATCATCCCTGGCACTGATCTTTTTACCAAATTCCGGCAGCCTTGCCGGCCTGATTCCTGCACTCTGGATTGGTGCCGGTATGGTGATGGTAATGGATGCTTCTTTTAATATCGCGATGGAACCCTTCCGGGCCCTGGTAGCGGATAATTTGTCGGATAAACAAAGTACGCTGGGGTTCAGTATCCAGACTTTTTTAATCGGACTGGGTGCCGTGGTAGGATCCATACTTCCCGAATTGCTTGCTGAATCCGGATTCAGTAAAGAAGCCGGTGAATCCGGTGTAGCTGATAATATCAAATACTCCTTTTACATCGGGGCCGCCGTTTTCATGGCCGCCATTCTGATAACTGTTTTTTATTCGAAAGAATATCCGCCCGCAGAATATGAAAAATATCACGGGAAGCCGGATCATTCGCAGGAGAAATCCAGCCTGCTCGATATCTTCAAAGATTTTGGAAAAATGCCCAGGACTATGAAACAACTGGGACTGGTTCAATTCTTCAGCTGGTTTGCACTATTCAGTATGTGGGTATTTACAACAGATGCTGTAGCCACCCATGTTTACGGATTATCGGGTGACTATTCAAAGTCTGTTGAATACAACGATGCCGGAAATAAAGTTAGTTCGGCTTTTGGCGTATATAATTTCGTAGCGATGATATACGCATTGATGCTTCCAATCGTAGCCCGCCAGTTTGGTCGTAAAATGACCCATGCAATTTCTCTATTTGCAGGGGGCATTGGCCTGATTTCCATTTATTTTCTGAAAGATCCTACGATGCTGAAATTTTCAATGGTAGGAGTGGGACTGGCCTGGGCCAGTATTCTCGCCATGCCCTATGTTATTTTATCAGGATCCATTCCGGCAGGCAAACTGGGTATCTACATGGGCATTTTCAATTTCTTCATCACCCTCCCTCAAATTGTAAACGGTTTGGTCAACGGATGGATTGTAAAAAACATTTACGATGGTCAGCCAATCTACGCCATCGTACTGGCAGGCTTTTTCATGATTTGCGCTGCTATCAGTGTGCTGTTCGTGTACGATGAAGGCTGGATTAAAATCCAACAGGAGAAAAAACGAATACTAGCCGAATCCTGATCTTATATTTTTTAATTGCTTCATATGTTGAAAAGAGTTTGTCTTTTAATGGTGGTGGTATTGGCAAGTTTTGTTGCCATTGCCCAGGAAATCAATTGTTACCCAACGAACTGGTGGGTGGGAATGAAAAATCCGAAAGTGCAGGTAATGGTTCATGGTAAGGATTTTGGAAAAGGGATTATTACTGTTGCAGACTACCCGGGTGTTGTTGTGGAGAAAATACAACCTGCCGAAAACCCAAATTATGTGTTCATCGATTTAATAGTTTCCAGTGCCGCCAAACCCGGCAAACTGGAAATCAGCAGTAAACTGGGTAAAAATACAATGAAAGCAGCCCTGCCATTAAAAGCACGCCGTACAGGTAACGGTGTCACCTATGCGCAGGGAGTTCGTTCAGAAGACCTGGTGTATTTATTAATCCCGGATCGTTTCAGCAATGGCAATCCTGCCAATGACAAAATGCCCGGACTACTTGATCAGACACTGAACCGCGATTCTATCTTCCACCGCCATGGAGGGGATTTACAAGGTATCATCAACCATCTTGACTACCTGCAGGACCTGGGTATAACTGCTCTTTGGAGCCTGCCCGTTTGGCAGAACAATATGCCGGATCGTACCGAGCATGGCTATGCCATCACCAATCATTATAAGGTGGAACCACGGATAGGCACAAACGAAGATTACCTTCGACTTAGTGATGAGTTACATAAACGCGGCATGAAGTTGATCCAGGATGTCATCTACAACCATACAGGGCTTTATCATTTCTTCGTGCAGGACAAACCAATGAAGGACTGGTTGCATGAGTGGCCATCGTACACTGGAACCAATTACAAAGACCAGGTATTATTTGACCCGTATGCCAGCCAGGCTGATAAAACGAAAATGCTGGATGGCTGGTTCACACCTATGATGCCCGACCTGAACCAGGGCAATCCCTATGTAGCGAATTTCCTCATCCAGCATGCAATCTGGAGCGTAGAGGAATTCGGGGTCGATGGATGGAGAGTGGATACCTATATCTACAATGATCTTGATTTTATGAATCGTTGCAACAAAGCATTGCTGGAGGAATATCCACGAATCAGTATTTTTGGTGAAACCTGGGTTCACGGTGTTCCCAACCAGGCTTATTTTACTGAAAACACGCTGGGTGATGTACCCTTCAAAAGTAACCTGCCCGGCACCACCGATTTTCAAACCCTTTTTTATGGTATTCAGGAATCTTTGACCAAACCATTCGGCTGGACTGACGGTGTAAATAAGCTCTATACCACAACAGCGCAGGATTATATGTACAAGGATCCGATGAAACAGGTAATCTTCCTGGATAACCACGACCTTGCACGTTTCTACAGTGTAATAGGAGAGGATACGGCAAAATACAAAATGGCATTGAGCTGGTTATTGACTTTCCGTGGAATTCCTCAATTGTATTATGGAAATGAAATTCTGATGACAGGTTTTACCAATCCGGACGGTTGGGTTCGCCTGGATTTTAAAGGTGGGTGGCCCGGTGATAAGGAGAACAAGTTTACCGCCGCTGGTCGAACAGATAAAGAAAATGCGATTTTCAACCATATCCGCAAGTTGGCACAATTCCGCAAAAAATCAACAGCCCTTCAAACGGGCAAACTGATGCAATTTGTTCCGGAAGATGGTGTATATGTGTATTTCCGGTACGATGGCAACCAAACCATCATGTGCATCATAAATACCATGACGGAATCCAAAACCATTGAAGGGAAACGCTTCCATGAACGTACAGCAGGCTTCAACCAAGGGATCGATATCCCCACTGGAGCTAGCTATTCCTTAACAGGATCCATTAGCTTACGCCCTTTATCAATGCTGGTGCTGGAACTAAAATAAGCCGGCTCAAAGCAGGCTCCACCAAATGAACTTCTCGCCACGTTTACCCCAATCGGTGAACGTTGACTGAAGAAAGGGGGCCAATTCTTTACCTGCAATCTTTTTGCCCTTTTCATTCACTTTAAATGCAGAGGCAGGAGCTTCGGTGATTTCAACTTTGGTAGCAAACCAGGTGGTATATAAGCGTGGAACAGCTAAGCCCAGAATCATACCGGGTAATCCGCCAAAGGATTCTGGACCGCCACTTACTGGGATCTCATCCGTATAAAATGCCACCACATAAACAGAATCACTGATCACAGCAACTGCTTTACGACATTCAAAACCTGCTATTTCACGGGTTTCACTGCTCAGTTTCCATTGCAGCCGGCTCAAACTGTCAGTAACAACAAAATTTTCTTCAAATACTTTCCGTCTGCTGGTAAGTAAGCCACTTGCATACTCCGTTAATACTACATTTTCCTTTGCAGGTCCCAATAACCAGGGTTCCAGTTTTTTATCTGGTTCCCGGCCAGGTTGGTATATACCTTTGTTTTGATTAAATGCAAGATTGAAATAGGAATTCTGGAAACGGGGTTGCTTGGACATGAATTCTTTCCAGAAATCACTCTGCATTTCTTCGTTATCCATTTCCATTTGGCGATGAATATTTATTCTACGTTCATACTCAATGGTACCGGCTCCCAGGAAACGGGCCTGGCCAAAACTCATCGAGCCTGTGAAAACCGCTATACCAAAAACAAACAGCTTTTTCATATTCTTATTTTTGACCGGGATTACGACTAAAATTCCAGATTACACCCAGTAACCAATACCGGCGCAGAGTGCTATACGTATTTTCTGAAATGAAATTGGAGTTAGCCGTTCGCTGGAAACCAATATTCTGATTCAGGATATCATTGATGGACAATCGAATCTCTGCAGTCTTTTTCTTCAGGAACTTTTTAGACACAAAGGCATTCCACAAAACCACATTTCTGTCTTCACCGAAAACATCCGTTTTCTGACGCCATTGATAGGTGGCATTGGAATTCAGTTCAAAATCCTTCAGAAAGAAAATGGAACCCCCGATTCTTGTATCTGTCGTCCAGAATTTCGTTACTATATCAGGGCGAAGGGAGGAAACGTTTCGCGTATAATTGGGTCCAAAGGACAACTCTACATAATATTTCTTTTCCTTGTTTTTGTAAAAAGATACATTTCCACCTATAGACGAATAGGTGTTGGTATTTTTCACACTGTTCACAAAATTATTGTTCTTTCCACCATTCCAGTTGAGGCCCATATTAAAACTGGATTTGATTTTTTTCAATTCCTTCCAATACCCTGTGTACATATAATAATTGAAATTCCCATCCACATTTACAAAGCTGAATTGGCGTCTGCCCTGCGCATCCACATTATCTGCCCTGCTGATCGCATTATCAATAAAATTTAATCCAAGGTTAAAGTAGATATTCCGCCCGGTCAATACTTTATAATCATTATAATTCAGATTCAGGTTATGCCGGAATTCCTGTTTTAAATCCGGATTTCCTACCTGGATGTTAAGCGGATCAGTATTCTCCAATATGGGTTGAATTTGCTGCAGTGTTGGTTGTGCTGTTTGTCCATTGTACCGCAGGTTCAAACCGCGCTGGGCGCCCATTTTAAAGCGAATATTCGCTTTGGGAAAAAAGTTGGTAAATCCATACTTGTAAACTGTATCACGCACCAGGTCCTTCTGGCGGAAATCTGCAAAGTTGATATTACTACCAAAAGAAGCCATGATTTTGGAACCATTGAAACGGAAATTCAGTCCGGTGCTATGGGTATTAAAATCAAAGGCATAATCACTGCTGAACAGGCTGTCCAGTACTTCGTACTTGCCGTTGAAATCCTTCACAAAGGAACTGCGCAGGGCTTTACTATTATTGATGCGGTATCCATAATTTGCTTCTACAAACCATTTCTTGGATAACGGTTCTGTATAGGATATACGTCCACCCCAGATATTCGACTGGGAATAATTGCTTTTCACCTGATCCACCGTATCGGTATTCGTCAGATTGCCATTTCCATCAAAGAACCGGTTAACCGAAAAGAGATTTCCATTCGTCGCATTGTTCTGGTATTGCTGATCCAGGTTAACGGAAAGTGTACGTCCCGCTTTCATGAATTTCTTTCTCCAGATGGCGGAAGTTTTCATTTGCTGGCGGTCTCCAGCTGAACTTAGGCGGCGATCCTGGTTATTGATTAATTGTTCAAGATCTCCCAATGATTCAGAACTGAATATAGAGGAATTATTGGCCTGCCCCTGCATTCCGTTCACATTTATCTTCAAACTGGACAAGGAATCCAGTTTTACATCATAAAAGCCTGACAACTGATGTTTCAGATTCATCGTAGATGTCTTGCGGGTACTGTTATTATAAAATAACCGGTCTGCCAAAATTGACTGACTTGTATTAGTGCCTTCGTTTTCTATGTTTTGCTTATAAAACTGGTAATTACCGTTAACATGAGTTTTATCATTATTCAGTTTATTCGAATAATGCGCTCCGGCGGTCCAGGCTTTGGGTAACCCTTCTCCGTTGTATTGTCCACCCCAGGTATTAAACTCATCCGATTCCGAAAAGGAATAAAAATAACCGTCCTCTTCGTTGTATTCCATATTGGATCCACCGCCAAACCGGTCATTGTCCTGCCAACTCAGTCCCGCCTTTCCCGTATTTGCCATGGTGCCATAAGCAGCTAACTTACGTTTACCCTTAAACGCATTGATCATTACTTCGTTCTCAAAATAATCCGGTAGTCCGCCGCTTAACTTAGCCTTGCCGAAATACCCCTTTTTCCGGTCTTCCTTAAGGGTCAAATTAATCGTCTTTTGTTTTTCACCATCATCAATTCCGGTGAAGGTGGCCTGTTCACTTTTTTTATCAAAGACCTGCACTTTTTCAATCGCATCTGCCTGGAGATTCTGTGTAACCACTGCAGGATCATCGCTGAAGAATTCTTCTCCGTCTACCAAAACTTTTTGAACCCGTTCACCCTGGGCCGTAATTTCACCTTTCTGATTTACCTGTATGCCGGGTAATCGTTTCAGCAATTCTTCCACATTCGCTCCCTGGCGAACAGCGAAACTATCTGCCCGAAACTCCAATGTATCGCCTTTCATGCGGATAGCACCGATTTTCTGAGAAACGATTACTTCTTCGAGCAGCACGGATTTCTTGATGAGGTTAATTTTTCCAAGGTCGAACTCAGATCCAATCGGTTTCACCACATCCAGAAAATCTGCAAACTTGGGGTAACTAACCAGTAATAAATGGGGCTTGCCGTCTGCAGCTTTCAACACAAAATTTCCCTTTGCATCAGTTCGTGCATGTTGTAATAAAACAGAATCGGGAGAGAGTAAAGCAACCACTGCATTTACAAGTGGTTTTTTTTCAGAAGTGTCTGCAATTTGTCCCCTGATAGTGGTTGTCTGGGCCTGTAGTATTCCTGATATTAACAGAGATGCCCATACGATCAGTAATTTTCTCATAGTAAGGTTTAGCTGGCAGGGTCAAAATTTGCTAATTATTTCCACAATACCTTACCGCTGATCACTAATACTTCGTTAAAAGCCAAACAATTTAAAAACACCCAATTACCCGCATTTTCCCTTAATTTTAAAGACAACCAGAACTTTATGTCTTCATTACCAGGACCTTCCTACGAACAAGATAACTTCATCGATACATCAAAAAAAGTCTGGAACTATTCCTTACTAACGGAAGAGGATATACGTAATTTTCAGCAGGGCACACATTACCGTTTGTATGAAAAATTAGGATCACATTCGATTCAGGTAGTGGAAACCTGGGGCATTTATTTTGCCGTATGGGCCCCCAATGCAACCAGCGTTTCGGTTAAAGGAAATTTCAACGACTGGCGCAACAATGAATACGAGCTATATCCGCGCTGGGATAAAAGTGGTGTTTGGGAAGGATTTATTCCTAAGCTCGGATTGGGAGAAGTTTACAAATATCGTATCAAAGGTTTCCAGGGAATTGAATTGGATAAGGGAGATCCCTTTGCAAGATTCTGGGAGAAAAGACCTTTAACGGCTTCCATTACCTGGGATACGTATTATAACTGGCAGGATACAGAATGGATGAAAAGCCGCAAACAGCACAATGCACTGAATGCGCCCTGGAGTGTATATGAAGTACATCTGGCCAGTTGGATGCGACCGAACAAACACGATGAAGAAACGTATAACACCTATGAACAGATCACAGCCAGACTCGTTCCCTATGTAAAAGAAATGGGGTTTACGCATGTGGAGTTTATGCCGGTAATGGAACACCCTTTTGACGGGAGTTGGGGTTACCAGGGTACCGGTTATTTCGCACCCACTTCCAGGTTTGGATCACCACAGGAATTCAAAGCAATGATCGATGCTTTTCACCAGGCAGGAATTGGTGTAATACTGGACTGGGTACCCTCACATTTCCCCTACGATTCGCATGGTCTTTATATGTTTGATGGTACGCATACCTATGAGTATGCCGATATGCGCAAGGGCTATCATCCCGACTGGAACTCCTATATTTTCAATTATAAAAGAGGAGAAGTAAAATCCTTTCTGATCAGTAATGCACGGTTTTGGTTTGATCAGTTTCACATAGATGGATTTCGGGTAGATGCTGTTTCCTCTATGTTGAAATTAAATTACAGCAGAAACGAAGGACAGTGGGAACCTAATGAATTTGGTGGGGATGGTAATCTGGAAGCGATTGCCTTCATCAAAGATTTCAACGAAACCATATTCCGTGATTTTCCGGATGTGCAGACCATTGCAGAAGAAGCAACAGACTGGCCTGGGGTATCCAAACCAACTTTTGAAGGCGGCCTCGGTTTTGGAATGAAATGGATGATGGGATGGATGCACGATACCTTGCGCTTCTTCAAAAACGATCCGCTGTTCCGACAGTTCAATCAGGATCTATTTACGTTTAGCATGATGTACTACTACGATGAGAATTTTATGCTGCCACTTAGCCACGACGAAGTAGTACATGGAAAAAGTCCGATGCTCTATAAAATGCCGGGGGATGAATGGCAGAAGTTTGCCAACCTGCGTTTATTGTACACCTACATGTTCACGCATCCGGGGGGTAAATTGTTATTCATGGGCAACGAATTCGGTTCAACCTCGGAATGGAATTACAAATCAGAACTTCCCTGGGAACTGCTGCAATTCGACAGTCATGCAGGTATGAAAAATTGCGTAAAAGCACTTTGCCATCTTTTAAAAGCCGAACCTGCACTATATGAAAAACAGTTTGAGCAGGGAGGATTTGAGTGGGTAGACCTGAACCATCGTGCAGAATCAGTAATGGTGTATCGTCGGAAAGGAGAGCATCCGGAAGAAGATATTTTAGTAGTTTTAAATATGACACCTGAAGTGCGGCGGAACTGGAAAGTGGTAACCTATGGGAAATCAATATGGAAGGAGATTTTCAACAGCAATGAAACCGACTATTGGGGAACAGGAGATGTTTTCAACCCGGATCCGATTGTAACCGAGGTGGATAAAAACAACAAACTGTTTGAAATAAACCTACATCTCCCTCCGTTAGGGGCTATAGTACTCAAATAAAAGGGCTCTTGCCCACCGTCCATTTACTATGAAACAGCTGATTACCATTCTTGCATGTATTGCTGTCGTGCAGTTTGCCCGGGCACAACAGGACAGTGTATCCCATTATCTGCAACAGGGAGAAGCAGCAGCTTCCCGTCGCCAGTATCTACCCGCTTACAATGCTTATAAACAAGCTACCAGTTTCGATGATTCCAATGCGGAGGCACTCAAAGGAATGGCAGATATGGCATTGGAACTTCGCTACTATGTGATTGCCAGGGAAACGTATAAAAAATTACTGGCTATTTCTCCAAAAGATACTTTGTTGGTGCGCCAGCTTGCAGAACTGAATTTCCAGACCCGCCAGTTCCAGGAAACCGTCAACCTCGTGCAGCAGGCCCGGGTAATGGGTTCCAAAGCCAATCTCGATTGGCTGGCAGCCCGTGCTTATTACGAAATGGAGCATTATGGTAGTTGCCTTGAGTCTATTGAAAAAGCCTGGAAAAAAGACAGCAGCATCGCTCAAATGCCCTTTATCGCGGCCCGTTGCTACATTGAGATGAATAATTATCGCCGGGCGGCCGGTTGTTACGAGCAGGCCATTCGACTGGATCCAACCAATAATAAATGGATGTATGAAGCGGCCATGACCTATTCAGCCATCCCGGATGAAGTTCGCGCCATTCCCTGGTTTGAAAAGGCGCTGGCAGCAGGACATCCGCGCAGCAATGATTTCCTCGAAAATTTCGCCAACTCCTATTACGGAAACAAACACTTTGATAAAAGTATTACCCTTTACCAGGAAGTGTTGCAACGCAAACCCCAGGACCTGGAATTGTTATTCAGCCTGGGTGAATCTTATTATTATTCCGGAAAGGCCGACCAGGCAATTGAAACCTGGGACAAAATGCTGGCCATTGATCCGCAGCAAGCCCGGGCTGTGTATATGATCGGCATCGCTTACATCAAAAAAGGAGAGGACAATAAAGGCAAAGACCTCTGCGAAAAAGCCATCCGCATGGACCCTTCCTTAGCGAAACTGAAGGAGAAGAAGTCGATGTTTGGTTTGTAATACAGGAGGAAAGGAAGAGGGAGGAAAGGAAGAAAGGTTATCGGATGTCCCTCTTCCATTCCTCCCTCTTCCTTTCCTCCATCTTCCTTTCTACCCCTTCTCACATCTTCTCCGGCACGCGAATCCCCAGCATTCCCATACCCGCCGACAACACATGTGCCGTCATAACTGCAATGCGCAGACGAAGTTCTTTTTTAGCGGGAGTCTCAGCGCGACTAATCTGATGTTGTGTATAAAATGAATTGAATAATTGCGCCAGTTTGAAAACGTATCCGGCCACAGCTGAGGGATTGTGTTCAGTCGCAGCCTGCTCAATTACAGTTGGAAACTGTTCCAGATTTACCAGCATTGATTTTTCCAAAGGCAGCAGCGGCTCATTCATCCAATCTGAAGCATCTGAAGGAGTTTCCTTTCTCAAAATGGATTTGATACGTGCGTGCGTATATTGTATAAACGGACCGGTAAAGCCATGAATATCGATGGATTCCTCAGGATTGAAAATCATTTTCTTTTGGGGATCCACCCGCAACAGGTAAAACTTCAGTGCACCCAGGCCAATGGTATTGTATAATTCGCTTAGCTCTATATCTGAAAAATCATCCACCTTCCCCAACGCCTTCGTATTCACTTCCGCGATGGCAATCATTTCGGCAACCAGGTCATCTGCATCCACTACGGTACCTTCCCGACTCTTCATTTTACCGGTCGGTAATTCCACCATCCCATAGGAGAGGTGATAAATCCCGTCGGCTTTGGGCAATTGCAATTTTTCAGCAATCAGTTTCAACACCTTGAAATGATAGTTCTGTTCATCGCCAACTACATAGATGCTTTGATCCATGCCATATTCTTGGTATTTCTGTTGGGCCAGACCGATATCCTGTGTGATATAAACAGAAGTGCCGTCTTTTCTTTGTACGAGTTTTTCATCGAGTCCGTCTGCTGTCAGGTCAATCCACACACTGCCATCGTCTTTTTTATAAAAAACACCTTTTTCCAATCCTTCCTGAACGATCTTCTTACCTAATAGATAGGTATTGCTTTCATAATAAGTGATATCAAAATCTGCACCTATGGCATCATAGGTAGCGGCAAAGCCATCGTACACCCAACCGTTCATTTGTTTCCACAGATCGATCACTTCGGGTTTACCGGCTTCCCAATCCACCAGCATTTGCTGAGCTGCCTGCATGATGGTAGCTTCCTTCTCGGCCTGTTCTTTGGTTTTGCCTTCCGCCATCAGGGATTCAACTTCTGCTTTGTAGGCATCGTTGAATTTCACATAATAATCGCCTACGAAATGATCTCCTTTCTGACCTACCAGACCTGGCGTTTCTCCGTTTGAATAACGTAACCAGGCAATCATGCTCTTACAGATATGAATACCCCGATCGTTCACGATACAGGATTTTACCACTTCATATCCCGCAGTTTTCAGGATTTCCGCAATGCTCCAACCCAGGAAAATATTTCTCAGGTGACCCAGGTGCAACGGTTTATTGGTATTGGGAGAAGCATATTCAACCATTACTTTCTGGTCATTTGGGACTGCTTTTCCATAGGATGGATTGTAATAATGTTCCTCCAGCAAGGTATTCCAGTAAGAATCTGCAATTGTAAGATTCAAAAATCCTTTAATTACGTTGTAGGCCGTGAAGAATCCACCATTTTGAGTAACAAGGTATTGCCCCAGTTTTTCGCCCAGTTCTTCCGGTTTCTGACGGAGTGGTTTGGTCAGTCCGAATAATACGACGGTATAATCCCCCTCGAATTCAGGTTTGGTCTGGTTAATTTGAAAATTGGCCGGGCCATCTAGCTGGGGGAATAAGTCGCTGATTGCGCTGTTAACAATGCTTTGGATCTGTTGTGTAATCGCCATAGGCGGCAAAAATATATATTTGCGCCCATGTTAGCATGGGTGAGTCAAAGCATTAGTCGGGTGATTGATTTCTTTTATCCTCCGTTTAAACGGTTTCTTCCAATTCAAACCTTCCGGTATATTGCCTGCGGTGGTGGGAATACGGCGCTTGATATCCTCATCTATTTTATCTCCTACAATTATATATTAAACAAACAGGATGTACATCTTGGATTCCAGGTATTCGGACGGGAAGCGTTGATTACTCCACATATTATGGCTTTTATCATCGCCTTCTGCATTAGCTTTCCACTTGGGTTTTTCCTGAACCGAACCGTGGTTTTCAATGATTCCGTGCTCCGCGGAAGGGTGCAGTTATTCCGGTATGTGCTGCTTGTAACGGCCTGTATCTTCCTAAACTACATCTTTATTAAACTTTTTGTGGAACAGTTTGGCATTTACCCCACGCTGGCCAAAATCTTCACAACAGTGATCGTGGTAACCTTCAGTTACCTTGCCCAGCGCAATTTCACGTTCAAAAAATAGGTCATTTTTTCACCCGTCCGGTGCCACCGGACGGGTGGCACCGGACGGGTGAAGCGAGATTTGGCAGGTCGAGTGCGGTCAACCTGACAAAACTGCCATTTTAACACTTGAAATGGGGCTTGGCATATTGATTGTCAATAGAAAATACATTCATTCATTAAAGGAAAATTATTCATATGGGAAAGATAATAGGCATCGACCTGGGAACTACCAACAGTTGCGTTTCGGTTATGGAGGGGAATGAACCCGTAGTAATCGCGAATGACGAAGGACGTAGAACGACGCCTTCCGTGGTAGCCTTCCTGAAAAACGGAGAAAGAAAAGTGGGCGACCCGGCTAAACGCCAGGCCATTACCAACCCGCATAATACTATTATGTCGGTTAAGCGTTTCATGGGCCGTCGCTTTGATGAAGTAACTGAAGAAATCAGCCATTGGAGCTACAAAGTAGCCAAAGGCGATAATAATACGGTGCGCATCGATATCGATGGACGCCTTTACACTCCACAGGAAATCAGCGCCATGATTCTTCAGAAAATGAAGAAGACGGCCGAAGATTACCTCGGACAGGAAGTAACAGAAGCGGTGATCACCGTACCGGCTTATTTCAACGACGCTCAGCGTCAGGCAACCAAGGAAGCGGGTGAAATCGCCGGACTGAATGTTCGTCGTATTGTGAACGAACCAACCGCTGCCGCTTTGGCGTATGGCCTGGATAAAAAAGGTAAGGATCAGAAGATCGCTGTATTCGACCTTGGTGGTGGTACGTTCGATATTTCCATCCTCGAACTGGGTGATGGTGTATTCGAAGTGAAATCTACCAATGGTGATACCCACCTGGGTGGAGACGACTTCGATAAGGTAATCATGGACTGGCTGGCAGATGAATTCAAGAAAGATGAGAATGTGGATCTGCGCAAAGACCCCATGGCCCTGCAGCGCCTGAAAGAAGCTGCAGAAAAAGCAAAAGTGGAATTATCCTCTTCTTCTGAAACAGAAATCAACCTGCCCTATATCACCGCTGTAGACGGAGTGCCCAAACACCTGGTGAAAAAACTGAGTCGCGCTAAGTTTGAACAACTGGCAGACAACCTCTTCACCCGCTGTCTGAAGCCCTGTGAGCAGGCGCTGAAAGATGCTGGCATGAGCACTTCTGATATCGATGAAGTAATCCTGGTAGGTGGTTCCACAAGGATCCCGAAAGTGCAGGAAATAGTAGAGAAATTTTTCGGTAAAAAACCCAACAGGGGAGTAAACCCCGATGAGGTGGTGGCAGTAGGTGCCGGTATCCAGGGTGCGGTTTTAACAGGCGAAGTGAAAGATGTACTCCTGCTGGACGTTACCCCGCTGAGTCTGGGTATCGAAACCATGGGAGGAGTTATGACTCGATTGATTGAAAGCAATACTACCATCCCAACCAAAAAATCGGAAACCTTCTCTACTGCCGCAGATAACCAACCTGGCGTGCAGATTCATGTACTGCAGGGAGAGCGTCCAATGGCGAATCAGAATAAGAGTCTGGGTATGTTCAACCTGGATGGTATTCCTCCCGCTCCCCGTGGTGTTCCGCAGATCGAAGTAATTTTTGATATCGATGCCAATGGTATCCTGCATGTAACAGCCAAGGACAAAGGAACCGGTAAAGAGCAGAAGATCCGGATCGAGGCAGGTTCTGGTTTGACTAAAGACGAGATCGAAAAAATGAAGGCAGAAGCAAAAGCGAATGAAGCATCTGATAAAGAAGCGAAGGAGCGGGTTGAAAAAATCAACCAGGCCGACAGCCTGATTTTCCAAACGGAAAAACAACTGAAAGAGTTTGGCGATAAGATTCCTGCTGATAAAAAAGCACCCATTGAAACAGCCCTCAATAAATTGAAAGACGCACACAAGAGCCAGGACCTCGCTGCGATTGATACCGCGGTAACGGAGATGAACACTGCCTGGACGGCCGCTTCTGAAGAAATCTACAAAGCCCAGCAGGCCGGTGGCGCACAGCCCGATGGTACTGCAGGTGCCCAGGGAGCAAACGGCGAGAATGTTACAGATGCGGAATTTGAGGAAGTAAAATAAAATACTGAGACGTCAGATGTGAGACGTCAGACGTGAAAAAGCGGTCGAAATTTCGGCCGCTTTTCCTTTTGGGTATGTTGAAGAATTGTCTATTTTTGCCGCGTATTAATTTTTACTTTTTAATTTTTACAATCTATCATGGAAACACAAAAGAAAAATACCGGGATGTGGTGGTTAGGTTTTTTTGTATCAACTGCCGCTTTATTGGCCGCCATTTACCTGCATTGGGAATACCTGACCATGATTATCCCATTTGTGTGTACCAGCTTTGTAAAAGCAATGGATATTATCTAAGTGTTTACAAGTAACTTATATTAGCTCCCTGCCAATGGCAGGGATTTTTTTTATGCCCAAACACTAACAAATGTGTAAAATATACACAAATAAATTATTTTTGTTACGACCAGCCCAAACAACGATTGCATGACAATTCAGTTTTATCTACGATTTACGACAGTAGTCGGACAAGAATTATTTATAACCAGCCTTCCCAACAGGAAAGATCCGCTTCGCATGTCCTGGTTCAACCAGGAATATTGGTTCGCTCAACTGGAACTAGATCCTGCTACATTGGAAGGGGTAACCTACCAGTATCAGTTGCAGGATGTGGATGGTAAAATTGTAACTGAATGGGGAGAAGACCGGCATTTGCCTACCGGAATAAAAGGGTTCACCGAAATTCAGGTAGTAGATACATGGAACCATGCAGGCTCCTTCGAAAATGCCTTTTACACAGCACCTTTCCAGGAAATTCTACTGCCGGAAACAGGTAAGAAAAAATACAAATACCCCAAACAGTTCAGTCATATTTTCCGGGTGAAAGCACCCTTGCTGAAAAAAAATGAAGTAATCTGTTTATCCGGTGCCGGCACCGCCTTACGGGATTGGTCAACCGAAGATCCAATTCTGTTGCAGGCAGAGGGAAACTGGTGGACAGTTGCCATTGATTTACCAAAGGAAGAATTCCCCTTACAATACAAATACGGAATTTATCACACCAAACACAAAACATTTGTACAGTTTGAAGCAGGAGAGAATCGTCACCTCTTTGGCGATGCCGGTCAACATCTGACCATTGTACACGATGGTTTTGCCCAACTCCCGAATACAATCTGGAAAGGTGCCGGCGTAGCGATCCCCGTATTTAGCCTACGCAGTAAAAACAGTTGGGGAATTGGCGAGTTCACCGATATCCAGGCACTGGTAGATTGGGCCGGATCCGTTGATATGAAACTGATCCAGTTGTTACCCATTAACGATACAACGGCCACACATACCTGGGTAGATTCCTATCCGTATGCAGCCATCTCCGCCTTTGCCTTACACCCGATATTTCTGAATCCGGATGAAGTGGCAGGAAAAAAACAGGCAGCTTTATTAAAACCCTATCGCGATCAACAAAAAGAACTCAACGAACTCGAAACAGTTGATTACGAAGCCGTGCTAAAGCTCAAACTGAACGTACTGCATCAGCTTTTTGAAGTCCAGAAAGAAAGCTGGTCATCGGATCCTGAGTATCTGGATTTTTTTGTCCGAAACCAGGATTGGCTCGTGCCTTATTCTGCCTTCTGTTACCTGAGAGATAAAAACGGCAGTTCTGATTTTACTGGCTGGACGGAATATAGCCAGTATGACCAGGAAGCCATTGAAAACCTGGTGGCACCAGACAGTGAGGAGTATGCGCAAATCCAGTTTCATTATTACCTTCAATACCAGTTGCATGTTCAACTGAAAGCGGCTACCAGGTACGCGCATAAAAAAGGTATCATCGTAAAGGGCGATATTCCAATTGGTATCTACCGGTACAGTTGTGATGCCTGGGTAGCGCCGGACTTATACAATATGGATCAGCAGGCCGGTGCACCACCAGATGACTTTGCTATCAAGGGACAGAACTGGGGATTCCCTACCTATAACTGGCAGCAAATGCAAACGGATGGCTTCAACTGGTGGAAACGACGCTTTGCCCAGATGAGCGATTATTTTGATGCCTTCCGAATAGATCATATCCTTGGTTTTTTCCGGATCTGGTCGATACCCTATCATTCAGTGGAAGGTATCATGGGCAGATTTGTACCTGCCATTCCTGTGCATAAAAACGAATTCCAGGAGCGTGGTATCTGGTTTGATCATACCCGTTACACACAGCCTTATATAACCGAAAATCTTTTGTATGAACGATTCGGGGAAGTTGCCGGATTTGTAAAGGAAACATTCCTTGATCCTACAGGCTACGGACAATATTTTTTCAAACCTGCATTTGACACGCAACGTAAAGTTGAAAACTGGTTCATAACAGAAGAGGTAAGAGACACCAATAACTGGCTGCGCCAGGGATTATACGACCTGCAAAGCAATATCATCCTGTTTGAACAGGAGGGCTCCAATGGTACCCAATACCATTTCCGATTTGGTATGGAACAGACCAGTTCTTTCCAGTCGCTGGAATGGGATACGCAGGCCAAATTAAAGGAGCTCTATGTAAATTATTTCTATCGCCGCCAGGATGGATTCTGGATGGAAGAAGCTATGAACAAATTACCTGCGTTAAAAGCCTCCACCAATATGCTGATTTGTGGTGAAGACCTGGGAATGGTACCGGGTTGTGTACCGGAGGTGATGAATCAACTCGGTATCCTCAGCTTGGAAATCCAACGCATGCCGAAAAATCCGGAACGCGAATTTTTCCACCCGGACGATGCGCCATATCTGGCAGTGGTAACACCTTCTACTCACGATATGAGTACCATTCGCGGCTGGTGGGAAGAAGACCGCGCTAAAACCCAACGCTTTTTTAATAATGAACTCGGTCAGTGGGGTGATGCACCTGCCTTCTGTGAAGCATGGATTAACAAACAGATCATCATTCAGCACCTTCATTCTCCTGCCATGTGGAGTATCTTCCAATTACAGGATTTATTGGGGGGCGATGACCGGTTGCGCCATACCAATCCGGGTGATGAACGGATCAATATTCCATCCAATCCCAAACATTACTGGCGCTACCGGATGCATATATCACTGGAACAATTGATGAAGGAAAAAGCGTTTAACCAGGATTTGAAAGAGCATATTAAGGTGAGCGGAAGAGGATAAAAATGTAGGTTTGTGGTATGCGTGTGAGTTATACTAAAACCAATCTTCCTTTTATACACCCTTTTACCATTTCAAAAGGAACCAAAACCCATCAGCCTGCACTGGTGGTGGAGCTTGATTTTAATGGCATCAAAGGGTACGGTGAAGCACCTGCTATCGCCTATTACAATATTCCGGTTGAGAAGATGGAGGCAGATCTGCTGGCAAAGAAAATTTTTGTAGAAAAGTTTGCCTTCACCACACCTGATCGTTACTGGCATTACCTGCATCATCTTTATCCCGCCAACGGATTTTTGGTAGCAGCACTCGATATCGCTGCATGGGATCTGTTTGGTAAAATCAAACGCCAGCCCCTGTATCGGTTGTTCGGGGGAGATCCTTCCAGGATGCCCATTACAGATTATACCATTGGTATTGACAACATCGAAAAGATGGTAGCCAAAATGAAGGAAAAACCATGGCCTGTATACAAAATAAAATTGGGTACCCAGCAGGATATCGAAATTATGAAAGCCCTCCGCGAGCATACGGATACACCCTTACGGATTGATGCCAATGCTGCCTGGACCAAAGAAGAGGCATTGGAAAAAATAACCGCCTTTGCAGATATGAATGTGGAGTTTATTGAACAACCGCTCGCTAAAGATGACTGGGAAGGTATGGCATGGTTACACGAACGCTCCCCCTTACCACTGGTGGCAGATGAATCCTGTGTGTTTGAAAAAGACGTAGCGCGTTGTGCCGGACATTTTCATGGCATTAATATCAAGCTGACCAAGTGTACAGGAATCACTCCAGCTCTGCGTATGATAAAGGAGGCCCGTGAGTTGGGACTGAAAGTAATGTTAGGCTGCATGAATGAAAGCACTATTGGATCTGCCGCTCTTGCGCATTTGGCCCCGCTGGCCGATTGGCTGGATATGGATGGTCCGCTGCTATTGGCAGAAGATATCGCCACCGGACTGCAGTATGATTTTGGAAAGGTCACCCTGCCCGAAACACCAGGGTTAGGTATTACCCTCACCAGACCGGTGGCACCTATCGGGTGAGTGCATTGATTTTGGAAGAAATTAGGTGGAATAGTAATTTTGTCAACCTTTCACAACGGGATGTAGCGCAGCCCGGTAGCGCGCTTCGTTCGGGACGAAGAGGCCGCTGGTTCGAATCCAGTCATCCCGACAATTAGCCAACATTATCAGAATAAGCCCTGCAGGTACTCATGGATCTGCAGGGTTTTTGTTTTAAAGAATTCCCCTGTTAAAATCATTTGAGCATCGGCTAAAATAGGTCCAACCGAACTTCCCGGTTCTTCCTAGTTTAGGTGCATGAAAACGATTCAGCTTTTCTTAAGGGGAAGTCTCTTATTTGTGCTGTTTGTTCAGCAGGTTACTATCGCGCTCGCACAGAATGGTGATCAGATATTAGATGGAATTGGCGAAACTGGTTTGATTGCCCGCTATATTTTTAAAGGAGATGCCAGGGATTGGTCGAGAAATAATTTACATGCCAGTATCGCTGATACAACCACATCATTCGTCAACGATCCTCGATTTGGAAAAGTTCTTTCACTCCGGGGAACGAATCAGGCTTTTGTATCAGTTCCCGCTGATGTTCTGAAGGACATGGAATCCTTCAGCATATCCACCTGGATTCTGCTGCGTTCTGAACAACATGCACAAACTCTTTTCGCTTTTGGCAAAGAGGGTAACCAATATTTTTCAATTGAACCAATTCAACATGCACCTGTAATTGAATTGAATAAATGGGCGCACCTTGCAATTGTAATTGACATTGCCTCCAAATCCCTTTTTACCTATGTTAATGGCAAACAGGTGGGAGAGGGGAAATCCCTCCCTGCAGAAATCAGGAAGCTGCAGCGGCAACAGGAAGGGGATAACAATATTGTTTACATCGGTAAATCAATTCTATCAGCAAGATCTAATTTAAATGCCCTGCTGTATGATTTCCGAATTTATCGTGTTCCGTTAAGCACTACTCAGGTAGCCGGCATCTTTAACAATGCTCAACATGGAATGAATGATGGTGCCGTTAACGTTCGGAAACAGACAGAAGAGCTTCCCAAATTCTCAGCAGATCATCCTCAACTCTACATGCCTTATTTAATGAAGGTAGAAGATGTAGCAATTGAAACCAGCACGGGAAATTTACCCCGTTTACCCGCTTATTTAAATGGCACTTACAGAAATGGAGTGAAGGGCCCCAAAGTGAAAGTGATCTGGCCGGCGGATATTGATAATTCAACAGTTCTTATCCCTGGAACATATACCATTACCGGTCGGGTTGCAGGTAGTACCCTGCAACCCAAGGCGGTAGTTACCGTTAAAGAAAACCTTCCAGTTAAAACGCCCAAAGCCAACCTGGAAAGTTTTAAGCTTAACCAGGTCTCCTTACAAACTAACGCTGATGGACAACCGACTAAATTCATTGAAAACCGTGACAAGTTCATCAATACGCTTGCTAAAACAGATCCTAATTCATTTCTGTACATGTTTCGCCATGCTTTCGGCCAATCACAACCCGAAGGTGCCAAACCGTTGGGGGTGTGGGACAGTCGCGATACCAAATTAAGAGGACATGCAACGGGTCACTATCTAACTGCCATCGCGCAAGCTTATGCCAGTACGGGTTATGACAAATCGTTGCAGGCCAACTTTGCTCAGAAAATGGACCAGCTCGTGGAAACACTCTATGAACTATCACAATTATCAGGAAAACCCAAAGAAAGCGGCGGAGCTGCAGTTGCTGATCCTGCCGCAGTTCCTCCCGGTCCCGGAAAAACGGGGTACAATTCCGACCTCAGTGATGAAGGCATCCGCACCGATTATTGGAACTGGGGTAAGGGATTTATCAGCGCCTATCCACCGGATCAGTTTATAATGCTGGAGCAGGGTGCCAAATACGGTGGACAAATCAACCAGGTTTGGGCTCCTTATTATACACTGCACAAAATCCTGGCCGGACTACTCGATGTTTATGAAGTGAGTGGAAATAAAAAAGCATTGGAAGTGGCAAGTGGAATGGGGGATTGGGTGTATGCGCGGTTAAGTAAACTACCAACAGATACGCTGATTAAAATATGGAATACCTATATCGCCGGTGAATATGGTGGCATGAATGAAGTAATGGCCAGGATGTATACAATAACGGGCAATCCGGATCACCTGAAAACAGCCCGGTTATTTGATAATATCAAACTATTTTACGGCGATTCAAAGCATTCACACGGGCTCGCAAAAAATGTGGATCTGTTTCGTGGTTTACATGCCAATCAGCACATTCCTCAAATGGTAGGAAGTATCGAAATGTATGGGGCAACTCAAAATCCGGAATATTTTCAAATCGCGGATAATTTCTGGTACAAAGCTTTTCATGATTATATGTACAGCATAGGAGGTGTGGCAGGAGCTCGCAATCCTGCTAATGCAGAATGTTTTATCAGTCAACCCGGAACACTTTATGAAAATGGGTTTTCCGCAGGCGGACAAAACGAAACCTGCGCAACTTATAATATGCTCAAGCTAACTAATAAACTGTTTTTGTTTAGTCAGAATGGGGAGTACATGGACTATTACGAACGCGCCCTGTACAATCATATACTGGCTTCTGTGGCGGAGAACAGTCCGGCTAATACCTACCATGTACCCCTTAACCCCGGCTCCATCAAACAATTTGGTAATGCCAACATGACCGGCTTTACTTGCTGTAATGGTACAGCGATTGAAAGCAATACCAAATTGCAACAGGCTATCTACTTAAAGTCTGTTGACAACCAGTCGCTTTATGTAAATCTTTTCATTCCATCCACACTCAAGTGGTCAGAAAGAAACATAGAAATTCAGCAGCGTACTAGTTTTCCTAAAGAGGACCAGACACTCCTAACGGTAACGGGTAATGGAAAATTTGATTTATTCATACGTGTTCCAGGATGGGCAACCAGGGGGTTCAAAATAAAAATCAATGGCAAAAACCAGTCGCTCGAAGCCAAACCGGGAACCTATATCAAACTGAGCAGAGCCTGGAAAACCGGCGATACCATCGAGGTAAAAATGCCTTTTCAGTTTCACCTGGATCCGGTTATGGATCAGCAGAATATTGCGAGTCTTTTTTATGGTCCTGTTTTACTGGCCGCACAGGAACCGGAAGCAAGGAAAGAATGGCGGAAACTTACGTTGAATGCAAAAGACCTCAGCCAATCCATTATGGGTGATCCAAAGAAACTGGAGTTCACTATTGATGGAGTATTGTTCAAACCGTTTTATGAAAGTTATAGCCGTCATTCTGTATACCTGGATATTAGTCTTAAATAAAACAGGTTATTTACCCAATTGCTTTAAGAAGCTGGATCTGAAATCACGCGGAGTCGTTTTTTTCAATTTGTAAAACTGTTTATTGAAATTTACCGGTGAATTGAACCCGCTATCGTAACTGATTTCCAGAATCGTTTTATCGGTTCCCTGTAACTGTTGGCAGGCATAACCGATCCTGATTTCCGTAAGAAACTGAACATAGGATTTCTGGGTTGATTTTTTGAAATAGCGGCAAAAGGCGGTTACGGTCATATGCGCAATTTCCGCCACCTCTTCCAGAGTTATTCGTTGCTGAAAGTTGCGTATGGTAAAATCAAACACATCATCCAACCGCTGTTTGTATTTATCATTCCTGGTAAATTGTTGTTGTGAAGACAGGTAATTTTTATCACAGGACTCCTCCATCAGTTTTAAACAATGTAACAGGGTAAGTATCCTGCTAATACCCTGATCAGCTTCCAACTGATTGAGCAGACTGGCTAATTTTTTTATTCCGGAACCGGTAAGCTGAATGCCCTGCATAGAACCATCCAGCAGGTTTTTGATGAGTTGGTTCTCTGGGATCCGCAGGAAATCTTTACCCCAGAAATCTTCTTTAAACTGCACCACCATGGAACTGGCTACTTCCAGGCCCTCCGCTTTATAAAATGCATGCGGCACATTGGAACCAATCAGAAAAATATCACCTTCCTTAAACTCACCCACATAGTTACCTATAAAACACATTCCATGCCCCTCTTTAAACAATGCAATTTCAAATTCCACATGCTGGTGCCAGGGTGTTTCAAAATAAGGAGTACGAAAGGTTTTAGCAATGAAGGAAGTTTCACTGGCTAAGGGCAATTTTTGAACTATCGGACGTGTACCTAACATATTTTGAATAAAATTGGCCTATATGCTACAATATTCTGCTAATATAGTTTAGGTAAAGAACAAAAAACCGTGTCAGAATTATTTGAATAAAGTTTAACTATGTAAAACGAATGCTTTCTGCTTATGAAAATTGCCATGCTTGGTGCGGGCTTTATTGCCCGATTTTATGCTACTGCGCTTCATGCCCAGAGAAGAAAGGACAGGATCCACCTCGTTTATTCAAGGTCTCAACAAACAGCTGAGCAATTTGCCAGAGATTATCAACTTTCCCACGCAACCGATGATATGGAAGCGGCTATCAACCATCCCGATACAGAGGTGGTGGTCATCGCATTGCCCAATCACCTGCATGCCAAAGCTGTTGAGTTAGCTGCCCAATCCGGAAAACATGTACTATGTACCAAACCATTAGGCAGAACGGCTAAGGAAGCCAAGATAATGCTCGACTGTGTGGAGAAAGCAGGCGTTTTTGCCGGTTATCTGGAAGACCTGTGTTATACCCCCAAGATGCTAAAATCAATCGAAGCTGTTGCGAATGGCGCGATTGGAAAAGTTTTATGGACAAAATCCAGGGAAGCACATCCGGGTCCGCATAGCGATTGGTTCTGGAACAAGGAATTGTCTGGTGGAGGAGCCATTATAGACCTGGCCTGTCATTGTGTGGAAATTGGCAGAAACCTCATAGGAAAACAGATCAGGCCGGTTGAAGTCATGTGCTGGTCGGATACCCAGGTTCATCCAATTGATGCAGAAGATCATGCCATCGGGCTGGTAAAATATGCCAATGGCGCAATCAGTCAGTTTGAAGTGAGCTGGACCTTTCGGGGAGGAATGGACCTGCGGGATGAAGTTATGGGAACAGAAGGTTCGATCTGGCTGAATAGTTTTTTACGAACCGGATTTGAAATGTATGTAGCCGGCAACAAACAGGGTTATGTAGCAGAAAAAGCAGAACAACAGGCAGGCTGGTTATTTCCGGTAGGAGATGAAGCTCATGAATTGGGTTATCCCCATATGTTCTCCGATATGTTTGATGCCATTGAGGAAAATCGCGCTCCAATGGAAACTTTTTATGACGGGTATGTGGTGAATGCTATTCTGGATGCTGCTTTTTTATCAGCTCTGTCCAAAAAATGGGAACCTGTTTTGCTGGATGATTGGCGGGGTGAGGATGTAACAGTAACGGATAAAGCAAGTAATTCCTATAATGAGCAATATGATCTTGTCAAGAAAGAAATTTTACCAACTGGTGTTACCAAACTGATCCTCAAAGACAAAAATTCCGGGGTCATTATTCAAAAAGAAATCCCAGCCAACTCATAACGAAAACCTTCAAAATGAAAAAAGTACTGACGGATGAAGAAAAGGTAGCTTATCAGCGTGATGGCTTCCTGATTCGCAAAGCGATGTTCTCCCCCGAAGAAATAGCACTGTTGTATAACACGGCAACGGATGATTCCATTACCGCTCATTCGATGGATTTCAGGGATACAACCGGAAAAGACACCAAACTGACACTTTGGTTTACACCAGGTGATGATCCCTTTGGTTTAATGTCAAGGTCCGAAAAATTGGTTTACGCAGTAGGGGAGTTATTGCATTCAGAGCCAACAGATGTTTGTCATTTTCATTCTAAAGTAATGCAAAAACAACCGCTAACCGGAGGTGCCTGGGAATGGCACCAGGATTATGGTTACTGGTATAAAAACGGCTTCCTATACCCGGAAGCGATGATATCTGTGATGGTGGCATTAACCGAGGCGAACAAAGAAAACGGTTGTCTTCAGGTGTTAAAAGGCTCTCACAAAATGCAGCGCTTCGAACACAATTTCGTTGGTGAACAACAAGGCGCCGATATGGATTTTGTAGAGCAGGCAGCAACTATGTGCGATCTGATATATTGTGAACTGCAACCAGGGGATGTGTTGTTTTTTCACAGTAATATCCTGCATCGGTCGGATGCCAACAATTCCGAAAAATCAAGGTGGTCAGTCATATCCGCTTATAATATGAAATACAATAAACCCTTCCGCGAAAAACATCTCTCCTGTATTGAACCCATAAAAATAGTGGATGATGCTGCCTTACTTTCTTCCGGAACCAGGCAACCGGTTGTGGCAGATTTTCTTAAAAAAGAAGAAGAAATCACACTACATGTAAAGTAAGAACCCCTGAGTGTATCGAAAACGGACAATACCTGTATCATTTTCGGATATTCAAATACCGCCTTTTCTATCTGCCGATATGAAAATCAGGCCTTTAAAAAGTTGGCATCATATACGTTGAGTGATTGGGGGAAAACGTAATACCCAAAACCAACAACCAACTTATCATGATCAGAAACTATTTCAAAATTGCCTGGCGCAATTTGATGAAAAGCAAAGGTTACAGTGCTATCAATATTGGTGGGTTAGCAGTTGGGATGGCCGTAGCGATGATGATCGGATTATGGGTTTACGATGAACTAACCTTCAATAAATACCATACAAATTATGATCGCATTACCCAGGTAATGCAGCATGCCAGCTTCAATGGCAGAATCGGTACACAGGTAGCTAACCCGGCTATCATGGGACCGGAGATTCGTACCAAATACGGCAATGATTTTAAATATGTAGTACAAACTTCCTGGAATGGCACTCAGTTACTGAGCGTGGGCGATAAGCATATTAAAAGCGAAGGCTTATACATGGAACCGGATGGTCCGGCTATGTTAACACTAAAAATGATCAATGGATCTATTTCCGGCTTACTGGATCCTTACTCCATTATGCTATCAGAATCAGTTGCAAGCACCATTTTTGGAAACGATGACCCGATTAACAAAACCATCAAATTAAACCGAACCTATGATGTAAAAGTGACTGGTATATATGAAGATCTGCCGGACAATACAACTTTCCGGGATCTTAAAGTAATACTGCCATGGGAACTTTGGTTAATTGACAACCCCTGGGTAAAAAGAATGAACGATCCCTGGGATAGCAATTTCAGTCAAACTTTTGCACAATTAGCAGACAACGCAGATCTGGAAAAAGTTTCTGCAAAAATCAAAAACGTAAAACTGGATAATATAAATGAGGAGGCAAGGAGGTACAAATGGATTGTTTTTCTGCAACCCATGAGTAAATGGAATCTGTTTAATGAATTTAAAGACGGTAAAAATAGTGGAGGAAATATTCAATATGTATGGCTCTTTAGTATCATCGGAGTCTTTGTATTGCTATTGGCCTGTATCAATTTCATGAATCTTAGTACCGCGAGAAGTGAAAAAAGATCAAAAGAAGTTGGTATTCGGAAAACTATCGGTTCTATGCGCTGGCAATTGATCGTACAGTTTTTTGCTGAATCCTATCTCATAGTATTTATTGCCTTTCTGCTATGCCTGGGATTGGTGCAACTATTTATTCCTGCCTTTAATGAAGTAGCAGGCAAAAAATTGACTATTCCCTGGCAAAGTAGCTTCTTCTGGATCTTTAGTATTGCTTTTATTTTACTAACGGGCTTACTGGCAGGTAGTTATCCAGCTCTCTTCCTTTCGTCTTTCCAACCATTAAAAGTATTGAAAGGAACGTTCCGCATGGGTCGTTTTGCTGCGATGCCAAGAAAAGTGTTGGTTGTTGTACAATTTACAGTGTCGGTTATGTTGATTATCGGAACCATCATTGTTTATCAACAAATTCAATATGCGAAAAACCGGCCGATCGGATATACCAAAAACGGATTGATCAGCCTCGACCTGGAACCTGAGGTGAGAAAACATTTTGAAGTGGTGAAGCAGGAACTCATTCAGGCGGGAGCCATTGAAGAAATGGCCGCTTCTCAAAGCCCGCTTACCGATGTTTGGAATACGAATGGTGGATTTGACTGGGAAGGTAAAGATCCCAACCTGGCTATTGACTTCCCCAATAATGCGGTCACCTTTGATTATGGAAAAGCTATTAAGTGGGAAATCAAAGAAGGAAGAGATTTTTCCCGGGAATTCGCATCTGATTCTGCAGCCTTTGTGATCAATGAAACCGCCGCCAGGTTCATTGGAATGAAGGATCCGGTAGGTAAGACCTTACGCTGGGGTAGAAGACCTTATACCATTATCGCAATAGTTAAGGATATCCTGCAGGAATCACCTTTTTTTCCGGTGCGACCCTCCCTTTATCATATCGGCGAGTATGACAACATGAGTAACCTGATTCTGAAACTGAATCCGAATCAAAGCACCAGCAATGCGATCAGCAGTATTGAAAAAACCTGGAAAAAATATACACCCACTGTACCTTTTGAATACCGCTTTGTAGACGAGGCATTCGGTAATAAATTTCAGGCAGAAGAAAGAATTGGAAAACTCTCAACTTATTTTGCCGTCCTTGCTATTTTCATTTCCTGCCTGGGCTTGTTTGGAATGGCAAGTTTTGTTGCAGAACAAAGAACCAAAGAAATTGGTATCCGGAAAGTGTTGGGAGCAAGTGTATTCAACTTATGGGGATTATTATCCAAAGAGTTTGTTACTCTTGTAATTCTTTCCTGTATTATAGCTGCACCTGTTGCCTATTATTACCTCAATAACTGGTTAACCAATTACGATTACCGGATCAGTATCAGTTGGCAGGTATTTATATTAGCTGCAATTGCTGCACTAGTATTGACCATTCTAACCGTCAGTTTCAAAGCCATAAAAGCAGCTATGTCAAATCCGATACGGTCTCTTCGAACAGAATAAGTCGAAATTATCCCTGCTTCCGGACATACTTAGTAAGAATAACAATCTGTTGTCCTTCTACCCGTCCTTCAATCTGTTCTGTATTGTCTTTAACCAAACGGATGTTTTTCACTACTGTACCTAAGCGTGCTGTTAAGGTTGAGCCCTTTACATCAAGGGATTTTATCAAAACAACAGAATCACCATCCTGCAACTGTGCGCCATTGGTATCACGGTGAAGCTCCACCGAACCATCATTTACATGATCTCCGGTTGCTTTTGCCCAGGCTTCATGTTCTTCAGGCAGGTAGAACATATCCAGTAAATCGGCTGCCCAACTATCTGCCCGCAGTCGATTCAGCATTCTCCAGGAAAGCACCTGGATGGCTGGAATTTCGGACCACATGGTTTGTTCCAATATCTTCCAGTGGGCTGAATCCGGCATTTCTTTTTTCTCCAGCTGGGCTTTGCATTTCGCACATACATATACAGCAATCTCTTCTTTTGTAGCAGCATCCGGACCAACTTCATAAATCGAGAGATTGGAAGTGGAAGTACACAGTTCACATGCCTGTCCACTTCTGGATTGCAAGTCTTTTTCAGTTAACATATGGGATGTTTTAGGGAGCGCAAAGTTAACTGATTAAATCAGATTCAAATTTTAACATAAAATTCCGGCTACCGTTAAAGAAGGGCTAAGGTTTAATATTGACGCAACTCTGGTGTCTCATTTGCATCTCAACTAGGAACAAACAAAAGTCAAACTATGATAACTGTAACCAGAAAAATCTCTCTGCTGCTAGTAGCGGCAACAATGGGATTGGGATTAGTATCCTGCATGAAAAACAATGATGATCAGCCTGAAATTCCAAGTGCGGGATTGATGGCTTTTAACCTGGCACCCGATCAAGATGGTGTTTTCATCCGTTTATCCGGAAACACATTAAATAACCAGGCATTTGCCTACTCTAATTTCACCGGTGGCTATTTACCTGTTTTTACCGGAAATCGGGACATAAAAGGAATTAATGCATTGACAGGTTCTGAAATCAGTACAACTGCCGGATTCAATTTTGAGCCGAATAAATACTATTCGCTTTTTATAACAGGAGCAGACAGTATATATTCCAATCTGATAGTAAATGATCACCTGGACACTTTACTTCCAGCAACAGGGGAAGCATTGGTTCGTTTTATCCAGGCCATACCTGATTCTGCAGCGTATGCTGTTAAGCTGAGCTCCGGTTCTAAAGAAGTACCGGCTACTGCACCTTTTAATACAGTGAGTGAATTCAGTTCCATGCCTGTTGGAGATTTAAATATTACAGCATCCAACGGTGAAGGGTCGGGGCTAGAAAGAACCATCCAGATTGAAGCGAGCAAGGCTTATACCATTTTGATCATGGGTAATCCAACTGCATCAGACGATACCCGTAAGCCGCAGATCAAATTCATCGTAAATGGCACCTTGAAGCCGGATGATACTGAATAAGTGAATAACTGAACCAAAAAGGCAGGCTATCCGTATAATAGATATGCCTGCCTTTGTTTTTTCAATAAGATGGTCTTCCTGGTTATTGGCCGGATCTTTTTTCATAGCTGCCTGTTCCAGAACCGGAACACCGCCAGCAGCCCCTCCACCACCTGCCAATCCTATAGTAATTAACCCTCCGCAGGTGTTGCCGGATTCACTTTCCTACCTGGCGTTGGGCGATTCCTATACCATTGGGCAAGGAGTTGTTGAAATGGACCGTTTTCCGGTTATCACAACTGCCATGCTTCGGGATAAGGGAATTAAAATGAAAGCGCCCGAAATTATCGCACGAACAGGGTGGAGCACGGGTGATCTGCTTGCAGAACTTAGTAAACGTACTATCTCCAATAATTTTCAGTTGGTAACTTTACTGATTGGTGTCAACAACCAATATCGTCGACTCCCGCTTGCAGAATACGAAGCTGAATTCAGGCAACTTTTAACGTATGCAGTAAACCGTGCCGGAGGAAATCCCAAACAGGTGATTGTATTATCTATCCCGGATTACTCCGTTACACCCTTCGCACGCTTTTCCAACCGGGATCAGATTAAACGGGAAATCGATCTGTTTAATGAAAAAAACCTGAGTATTACAGCAGGTGCCGGAATTTCCTATATTGAAATTACCACGTTATCCAGGCAGGCCGCCAATGATCTCAGCCTGCTTACTTATGATAGTTTGCACTATTCAAAAAAGTATTATGAGCAAGTAGCGGCACGGGTAAGTACACTTGCCCTGGAAAAATTAAAGTGATCCTTTACGACTCATCTTCAGAAAACGCGCGATCAAAAACAGGGAGGCAAAGGTCAGTCCCGCTATTAACCCGATCCACATTCCACGGGCACCCATATCAAAATAAAAGCCCAGGAGATATCCCAATGGAATGCCTATTACCCAATAGGCAATTCCAATCAATACAGTGGGCGTTTTTACATCTTTAATACCCCTTAAGAGTCCTGCACCAATTGCCTGTGTACTGTCGGAAATTTGAAACAAACCGGCAAATAGGAGGAGGGTGGCTGCCAGCGCAAGCACGTCTTCATTTTTATTAAAGAGTAAGGGAATATGATTCCGGAATACTACAAAGCTTACCGCACATATACAACCATAAATAAGAGCGGTCAGTAGGGTAGAGCGCCCAATCACGGATATCTTTGTCCAGTTCCTGCGTCCGTAGGCATTACTCACCCGAATGGATCCGGCCTGTGCCAAGCCCATCGACACCATAAAGGTGAACGATGCAGTACTCAATGCAATCTGATGACTTGCCTGAGCAACCGCTCCAAGTGTACCAATGATGATGCCCGATACCGCAAAAGCCCCGGCTTCCATGCCCACCTGTAAACTACTGGGGATTCCGATGTATAACAATTCGCGAAGTGTTCGGCTTTTCAGTTTCCATTGTCTGCTGCTAACAGCAATGTATCTGCGAAATGTTTTATGTCGCAGTATAATAATGGCCAGTATAATAAATAGTATTGAACGGGTGATTAACGTAGACCATCCCGCACCCAATAATTCCAGCCTGGGGAAACCCCAGTTGCCATAAATCAGTAACCAGTTCAAAAAGATATTGATCGGCATACCAGCGAGCGATAACATCATGGCCGTTTTCGTGTATTCAAGACCGTCAGTAAACTGTTTGAGTGTCATAAACAGCAGCATAGGGATGATAGACAACCCCATCAGCTTCATAAAAGGTAGTGCATATTCCACCACCTCAGGATCCTGGCCTAAATGATGTAAAATACCGCGACTCCCGATTAACACAAAAGAAATCAGCAGGGCTGTCAGCGCACAGAGAAAAAATCCATTGTAGAGATAATGCGATACCAACTGGGAATCCCTCCGGCCATGCGCCATAGAAACCATTTGTGAAACGGAGATAGTCATTCCGATACCAATTACAAAGGGGATACCCATCGCATTGATCACCAGGGAAGCGGCTGCCAGTTGTTTATAACTGATAGCCCCCACCATAGCGGTATCAATAATATGCAAAGCCATCTGTGCCAGTTCCCCAATCACAATGGGAAATGCCAGTTGAATGGTTTGTTTCGCTTCCTGCCGCATCATAACCTGGTTTTTTCGGGGGCACAAATCTACGGGGAAAAACCACGACCTTTGACCGTTATTTACAGGAAAGGTCATGCGATTTGAACAATACCATATTTCGGAGGATATCAAGGAAAGTTTGGCGGAACTGGGATTTAAACGCCCAACTGATATTCAATACAAAGCAATTCCCAGTATATTGAAAGGGGAGGATGTACTTGCAATTGCACAAACCGGAACAGGCAAAACAGCCGCTTTCGCCATTCCCATTCTACACCTCTTACAGCAGGAACAGGAACGTAGACGCAAACCCAAACACCTGCTGCAATGCCTGGTAATGGTACCAACCCGGGAGCTGGCCATCCAGATCGCTGGTGTATTTCAACAAATAGGGCAATACACCGAACTAACTACACTGGCCCTGGTGGGAGGGGTGGACCAGGAGCAGCAAATCCGCTCCTTAAAGAAAGGTGTGGATATTGTGGTGGCAACCCCCGGAAGGTTATTTGACCTGCATCATCAACGGGTGCTGGACCTGCAATATGTTTGGTTACTGGTACTGGATGAGGCAGATCATATGCTGGATCTGGGCTTCAATAAAGATATCGTTGACATAAAAAAACGCTTGCCCAAAAAACATCAGACCCTGTTTTTTTCTGCCACCATCGATACCCGCATTAAAGACCTTGCATATGCCATGGTGCACAATCCGATCCGCATCCAGGTGTCTCCCCAGGATCCTGTTTCCAAAAACATTGATCATGCGGTGACCTATATAGCGATGGATGACAAGCGCTTCTTCCTGGAGCGACTGGTAAAGGAATTACCCGGGCAAAAAATCCTTGTCTTCGCGCGAACGAAAGTTCGTGCGGAAAGAATACAGGCAGCCATGAAAAGAGTGGGAATTGACAGCCTGGTGATGCATGGAGGGAAGGAGCAGGGAGACCGGCTCCAGGTAATGGATCAATTCCGTGAAGGCAGTATTCCCCTTTTGATTACAACTGATGTAAATGCGCGGGGTATTGATATTCCCGATGTGGATTATGTAGTGAACTATGATTTACCTGAAGAACCCGATAAATACGTACACCGCGTTGGCAGAACCGGCAGGGGCATGAAAAAAGGCCAGGCCATCAGCTTCTGCAGCGAAGAGGAGAAGCCATTATTGGCAGCAATTGAAACGTATACCGGAAACAAAATCAAAGAGAGAATTATTGGTACCGCTGAATACCGGGAAACCGTTGCACTTTCAGAAGATCTGCCCAATGAAAACTGGAAAGAATTACTTAAACAGGCCGAGCAGGAAACAACCAAAAAGAAACGCAAAAAGAAATAGCTTACTCAAACAAACGGGAGAAATGATTCTCCAGGTGATTGCGCATGGCGTTGCGAAACATTTCCGGACTACCGTTTTCGATGATATCAACCAGTCCTTTGTGAGAAACGAATCGTTTGATGCTTACCTGCTTCTTTAATAAACCACTGTGGTGTACGTAATCAAAGACAGGCAATAACATTCGCTGAAATTTCTTCAGGGTTTCATTGCCAGTGATTTCATAGAGCTTGCCATGAAATGCTATTTCATGCTCAATATTGAACAAATAATCCTGTGTTGCATCCGGCTCTTTACTCACAATTTGCTTTAATTCCTTTATATCGGCGGGGGTTATACGCTGAAAAATAAAATCTGCCATCCCGATTTCAAGAATCAGTCGCAGCTCAAACATTTCTTTAAGCGTGGACTGGTCAAGGATATGCGGATTAACACTTTTACTGATGATGCCGAAGATATCCGGACTCGTAATCACCGCACCCTTTTTCTTTTTTGATTCAATCAATCCCATGACCCTCAAGCGAAGTAAGGCTTCCCGGATTACAGTTCGGCTTACCCCCAAACGCTCAGCTAATTCCAGTTCTTTAGGAATGCTGTCACCCACGTTCAGCTTCTGATCCTTCAGCAACTGAACCAGTTTTGCTTCCACTTTATCCACCAGTGAACTGGTGTCCAATGAACTGAAATCTTCCATTAAGGAATTGATTGCCATACAATTATTATGTAATACTAAATTCCGACAAAACTAGGGATTTCCAGCTTATCCACAAGAAAAGGGAAATCAGGGGAATTTTTTCTTGGTGGATTTAAATTTATCATTAATTTTATTATGTCATACATAATGCATAACTAATTTAATTATGAGAAACACGATTCCTTGCCGGCTATTGCTGATCTTATTGATAGCATTGCTAGGCTCCACCCAGGGATGGGCACAAAGCCGGACCATCTCAGGAACTGTACGGTCTTCCGAAGACGGAACTGTCTTATCTGGCGTTTCAGTGCTGGTAAAAGGTAGTTCCACCGGCACTCAAACCGATGAAAATGGTGTATTTCGCCTGAATGCTGTCCCGAATGCTGTGTTGGTGTTCAGTTCTCTTGGCTTTGAGACCCTGGAAATCAAAACTGGTAACCAACTCAGTTTTACAATCAGTTTAACGCCCGCAAATCAGAAAATGGATGAAGTGGTTGTTGTGGGCTATGGAACAATCAAACGTTCCAAAGTAACCTCCTCCATTTCCAAGCTCGATAACAAAGTGCTTGAAACTGGTATCCGCTCCAACCCTGCGCAGGCACTTGCTGGAACCATTCCGGGATTGAGGGTTTCTACAGGTACTGGCCGTCCCGGTGCACTCCCTACTATTGTTCTCAGAGGAGGTACCGGATTTGATGGAAGTGGTAGCCCGCTGATTATCATGGATGGGCAAGTCCGTTCCTCTTTAAGTGATATCAACCCGGAAGAAATCGAAAGCCTGGAAGTGCTGAAAGATGCTTCCTCAACAGCTATTTATGGTGCACGTGCCAGCAATGGTGTTATTCTCATCACCTCCAAAAAAGGAAAAGCAGGAAAAGCTTCCATTAGTCTGAAAGCCCGCACTGGTTGGAATTACCTCAACGTTCCCTACAATTTCCTTTCCGCACAGGACTATATAACCTGGCAACGGAGAGGGGTAGTCGAAGCCATTAAAAATGGAACACTGGCCCCTTCTGTATTAGCGGCTGTAGGTCCCCGTGGTACCGGTAATCTCTACAAGGATGCCAATGGAAATGTGCTGGATGGTAATTATGATAGCCGGGCAGTATGGAGCACGATGCGCCTCACCGATGCCAACCGCGAATTGCTTAGCCTCGGACAAGGCTGGAAAACCATGACGGATGCTGTACCAACCAATTCAGCCGGCGCATATGATCCGAACGGAACTTTTGCCGAACTGCTTTATAAAGACTTCAGTTATGGTGATTATGGTTTGAATAAGTCTGCGCTGGTACAGGATTACAATATCGGTATGACCGGCGGTAATGATCGTGGGAAGTACTATGCGAATATAGGTTACTATGACGAAGGGGGCTTATCATTGGCCACTTTTTATAAGCGGCTTAACCTCGCATTAAACGGAGAATATAAAATCAAGGATTGGTTGAAATCAGAAAGCAGTGTGCAATTCATCAAAGCAAACTGGCGCGATCAATCGCTTCAAAATGGTGAAGCCAACTATTGGGGCCGAATGCTTTCAGCACCTCCAACCATGCGTGGAACCAATATGAATGGAGAATTACTGCTTGGCAGGGATGCCAGTGATGGTAATCCCGTAATCAACATAGATAAGTACCATCGTAAAAATCAAACGGATAAATTAACACTTGGACAGGCCTTCACGGTGAATTTTCACAAGGATCTATATGCGAAAATTGGTGGTATTATGATGTATGATGAAGGATTGTACGAAGCCTTTAACCGCGATTTCAGAACCGGTTTGTTAAGTTATACCAACCCGAACACAGGCTGGAACAGAACCCGCTCCAGCAGTAATTCCTTTAATCGCACAACCCGTCAAACCTACAATGCCATCCTGAATTATACGTCCAGTTTTTCTGATATGCATAACCTTGGCGCGATGGCAGGTTTTGAATATTATACCGTTTACAATACAGGCTTCTCAGCTGGTGGAGCCCTCGCTCCGACAGATGATTTCCAGGATCTCGGGTTAACGCTGAACAACGCAACAACGCAAACAAGAAATATGGGATCTTTCCATTCGAGGGAGCGGATCATGTCTGGTTTCGGACGTATCAACTACGATTACGATGGGAAATACCTGGCCACCTTCACTGTGCGAAGGGATGGATATTCCCGGTTAATCGGAGACAACCAGTATGGTACCTTTCCTGGACTATCAGTAGGATGGATGGCTCATCGTGAAAATTTCCTGGCATCAACTGAAAAATGGCTGTCATACCTCAAACTAAGAGCCAGCTGGGGTAAGAACGGAAATATTGGAATAGGCACCAATGAAGGGATCGGTTTGTATGAACTGCAGGGTTCCTATGGAGCACAAGACGCTTACAATGGTGTGATTGGATTTTTGCAAACAGGAATCACCAACCCGCAACTCACCTGGGAAAAATCAAATACGGTTGAAGTAGGTGCCGATATGGCTTTCCTGAATAATAAGATAAATGCTTCGATCTCGTATTACAACAGGTTAACTACCGACAAATTGGCTTTTATCAATTTACCGGTTTCATCTGGCTTGTCCTCACTACGTACCAATAATGGGAGTATGCGAAATAAAGGCGTGGAAATGGAATTGTCGTATCGCCTGATAAAAGGAAAAAATTTTCGCTGGACCATTGGAGCCAATGCCGCGTGGAATAAAAACATTATCGTCAAACTTCCTTCCAATGGCAATGAAAACAATCGCCAGGGTGGAACCCAAATTTATGATCCTAAAACCGGAAGGATCATCTGGGTTGGTGGATACCAGGAAGGCCAGGAGTACGGAGAAATATTTGGATATGTAAGTGCGGGAATTATCCGTACTCAAAAAGATCTGGATGCCTATAATGTAATTGATATCGCAGCCGGTGAAGCACAATATGGTTCAGCAGCCGGAAAGCGGGTTGCCAGTCAGGCACTTATCAGCCAATTAGGACTCACCAATCATATTTCAACCAAACTGGGTGATATGATGTGGAAAGACCTGGATAAAAACGACACTATTGATTACCGGGATCGTGTATCACTGGGCAGAATCATTCCCCGGTGGACTGGAGGCTTAAATACTACTGTATCTTATAAAGGTTTATCACTCTTTGCAAGAGTCGATTTTGGGGCAGGTCATATCCAGCAGGACTTCATGCAGATGTGGGCACTGGGAAGTTTCCAGGGCGAATTCAATGCGACCGATATTGTAAAAGACACCTGGACACCTGAGAATCCGAATGCGAAGTATCCACGTTATACCTGGGCAGATCAGTTGAATACTAAAAACTTTGATCGCCCGAGTGATATGTTCTGGGTGAATTCCAGTTACCTCGCATTCCGGGAAGTATCGCTAAGTTATACAGTACCCAAAGGAATATTGCAGAGATTTAACGTGGAAGGCCTGACTTTGACGGTTACCGGTCAGAACCTTGGCTATATCTCTAATAAAATGCTGAATCTGCCGGAACGTACCGGTTCTCAAAACAGCGCCTACACCATTCCAACCTCCCTGGTGTTCGGAGCCAACCTAACCTTTTAATTCACATTGAAGAAACATACTTGTATGAAAAAAATACATTCACTTCTATGGTTGCTGATATTTATTATCAGCACGCAGACTGCCTGCCGTAAAACACTGGAGCTAGCTCCGGAAGATTATTTCGGTGATGGAAACTTTTGGCAGAATGAAGCCCAGGTTACCAATTTCATGGTAGGACTCCACAAACAATTCCGCGACAATAATTTTATGTTTATTCGCCTGGGGGAAATGAGGGGTGGCGCTTATAGTAATGTAGATGTGCAGAACACCTCCCTCAATGAATTAAATATTATTGAACACCGGATTGAAGAAAATTCAGCAGGTGTGGGCAACTGGGCAGGTTTTTATAATCCGATTCTACAAATCAACTTATTCATTCAGCGAGTAACTGCCATTGAATTTCTGCCCGCTGAAAAAAAATCCTATCTGCTGGGACAAGCATATGCCATGCGTTCTTATTATTATTTCCATTTACTGAGAACCTATGGTGGTGTTCCCATCTGGCTGGAACCTGAAGTATTAAATGGAAATACCAACCAGGAAACATTGAGAAGAGCCCGCTCTTCAGAAGCTGAAGTACTGGAAGTAGTCAAGAATGATATTAACAGTGCAATTGATCTTTTTGGTAGCAGTTCCGCTCAGGATAAATACCAATGGAATCCAGCTGCTACAAAATTGCTGAAAGGAGAAATATTCCTCTGGTCTGCAAAAGTTTATGGCAACACGGCGGATTTGGCCGATGCAAAAAGTAGCCTTTTGTCTGTAACCGACTATTCCTTGCAGCCAAGTTTCAAAGATGTATTTGCTTATAACAAAAAACGGAATAGTGAAATCATTTTTGCACTACCTTATCGGGTAGGGGAGGCTGAAATGCCTGGTGTTGCCGCTTACACCTATTCCACCTTTAATTTTGACGGACAGCACTACAAAGATTCAACGGTTAGTTCAGGTGTTGGCAATTTCCTCGTTGACCCACTGGTAATAGCAGCAACCAATTCTCAACAGATTATTCAGCGATACCGTTATACGTTCGAATTCTTTCAATCCTACGATGTAGCAGATCAACGTAGAAATACCACCTTTTTTGACTATTACAAAGTGACCACTTCCACCACACCATATACAGTAACAGTGAGAAACACTGCACTGGTTAAATTCCTGGGAACGATTGATGCGAATAAGCGTTATTTCGCAGACGACTGGCCGGTTTACCGGGAAGCAGACCGGTTGCTGATGTTGGCCGAAATATCGAATGCAGAAGGAGCAGATCCATCTGAATATGTACAGGCAATCCGGAATCGTGCTTTCGGTGGAGTTGGTAATGATCCGAATCCCTTTGTTTCCGGAACAAAAGACGCAAACGAACTGGCGATTTTTGAAGAGCGTTCCAAAGAGTTTGTATTTGAAGGTAAACGCTGGTATGATTTGCGCAGAATGCAGGTAAGCAATGAACCACTGGTGTATAAAAACTCAGCTCATCCATATGGAGTATTGGATAAAGCCACTAATGGATATAAAATTCTCTGGCCGATTCCACCTGCTATCTGGACCAATGATCCCCTTGTTGATCAGACACCTGGATACCAGACAGCTAAACCAAAATAATATAGAATACTTAAATTCGAAATATGTCCAGCCAACATTTAAACGGGTTGATCGCTGCCCCTTTTACACCTTTTCATGCATCGGGTGAATTGAACCTTGCTGTCATTCCCGATTATTATGCACTCCTGAAAACAAATGGTGTTACCGGAGCCTTTATAGCAGGATCAACAGGAGAAGGAGTCTCACTTTCACTGAAGGAGAAAAAACAGGTAACTACCGCATGGGCTTCAGCTACCCGACAGGATCCGGAATTCAGGGTGATGTGTTTTCTTGGAGGCACTTCTATTACGGATTGTATAGAGCTGGCAAAACATGCCCATCAGGAAGGAATATTCGCAGTATCTTTTACAGCGCCCTTTTATTTCAAACCGTCTTCGGTGAAACAACTGGCTGCCTGTATTGCTGAGGTAGCAGCCGCTGTTCCTGATATGCCCTTCTATTATTATCATATTCCGGTTTTAACCGGGGTCGGATTTAGTATGATTGATCTGTTACAGGAAGTGGACGGACATATTTCGAATTTTGCAGGTATTAAATATACCCATGAAGATTTTATGGATTTTCTCAGTTGTCTTCGCTTTCAGCAGGGGCGGTATGATATGCTCTGGGGTAGAGATGAGAATATGTTGTCGGCACTGGTATTGGGAGCGAAAGGATCAGTGGGCAGTACCTTCAACTATGCAGCACCGTTATACCATAAACTAATCGATGCTTTTGAACGCAATGACCTTGAAACCGCGAGGGCAGAACAGCAACGAAGTATTGATATGATCCGGCTACTCGGAAAATATGGAGGTATTGCTACCGGCAAAATGTTCATGAAAACCATCGGACTGGATTGCGGTGAATTCCGGCTTCCGGTACGCAATATGAACCTGGAAGAAAGACAGTTATTCACCAGGGACCTGGAACGTATTTCATTTCAGGACTATTGCTCCCGCTATCCGGTTGCAAAGCATAGCTGAACGCCATGCGATTACTTTATTTACCAGCAATACTGATGATTCTGCAAATACCCGTCGGCAGCTGTCGATCTAGTGCCAAAATGGTAGAGATTGAATGGAAAGAACCTGTAACTCTTCCGGCAACTGAAGATGGAAACTCCATAGGAATAGCAGGACCTGTTACCGGAATCATTGATGATTTATTACTAGTAGGAGGTGGAGCGAATTTTCCTCAAGGATTTCCATGGGAAGGAGGAAGTAAACAATTCCAGCAGCAGTTGCATCTATATCAACTAACGGAAAAAGGTGACTGTACCTTTTGGAAAACAGGCAGTATTCCGGAACTGACCTCTTATGGTTGTACCTATTCTACTTCAAAGGGCCTTGTATTGGCAGGAGGAGAGGGAGGAAAAGGAATCAGTTCAGCTGTATGGCTGCTTGGAAAAACGGATACCGGAATTACTTTGAAAGCCCTACCCGCATTACCCATTCCCCTGACCAATGCGGCAGGAACAGCTATCCAGGATCAGCTTTTTATAGCCGGAGGAGAAACTACAACTGGAATGAATAACCGATTTTTTAGTTTCTCGCTGAACGATCCTTCCAAGGGCTGGCTGGAGCTACCTTCATTGCCATACGCTGTTTCACATGCAGTACTGCAGGCTCGTTCCAGAAATGGCAGGCAGGAACTTATTCTGGCAGGAGGCCGGGCGCGAAATGGTACAGATACCAGCAAGCTTTATGACGAAACCTGGGTGTACTCGCTGGATCATAAAACCTGGAAAAAACTGGGCAAACTGCCATATGCATTGGCTGCCGCACAGGTAATAAGATTGGAGGATGAAAGCATTCTGTTATTGGGTGGAGACGACGGTTCAACGTTTACCCAGGTAGAAAAATTATTGGGGGCCATCCAACATGAAAAAGACAGTACAAAAAGAATAGCACTTATACATCAAAAAAACGAGCTGCAACGAAACCATCCCGGTTTTAGAAAAGAAATACTGGTATTGCCTGCGGATGAGAGTCAATGGCAATTTGCCGGATCTGTTCCCTTTGATGCGCCAGTAACTACAACTCTTATTCGATGGAACAACTATCTCCTGTTGCCAAGCGGTGAAGTAAGAGCGGGTATACGTTCCCCCTATATTCAAATTGGTCAACTTAACAGAAACCGATAATATGAAAGGAAAGAAATATTCCTGGGTGGTAGTAGGGCTCTTATGGCTTGTTGCTCTCCTTAATTATATGGACCGGCAAATGCTGGCAACCATGCGTCCTTCCATGCAGCTGGATATTGCTGAATTGCAATCAGCCGAAAACTTTGGCATCCTCATGGCAATATTTCTTTGGATATACGGTGGTATCAGTCCCGCTGCCGGTATCATTGCCGATCGGTTCAATCGTAAAAGTCTGATTGTTGGAAGTTTGTTTGTTTGGTCAGGAGTTACATTTGCCATGGGATTTGCCACCAGTTTTGACCAGCTCTATCTACTGCGGGCAATCATGGGCGTTAGTGAGGCGCTTTATATTCCAGCCGCCCTTTCCCTGATCGCCGATTATCACAATGGGAAAACAAGGTCGCTGGCCATTGGTATTCATATGACCGGATTGTATATGGGACAAGCATTGGGAGGTTTTGGCGCAACCATTGCCGCTACTATGTCCTGGCAGTTTACATTCCAGTCTTTTGGATTAATTGGAATATTGTATTCGTTTGTACTGCTTATTTTCCTGAAAGAACTCAGTGGAAAAACATCAACATCCGGCAGAATAGGAGACGCTGTTGCACCAGGCAAAGCGATTCGTTTTTTATTGGGAAATCCTTCCTTCTGGATCTTACTCCTCTATTTTACTTTGCCCAGTTTACCCGGATGGGCCGTTAAGAATTGGTTGCCTACACTTTTCTCTGAAACCCTGCATATTGACATGGCTACAGCAGGTCCGCTTTCCACGATAACCACTTCCGGATCTTCTTTAATTGGGGTCCTGGTTGGTGGATACCTATCAGATCGATGGGTGCAGAAAAACCTGCGGGGACGTGTATACACCGGAGCAATCGGACTCGCCCTCACCATTCCGGCGCTCGTTTTGATCGGGTTTGGAAGTTCGCTCCTACATATTGTAATGGCCGCTTTTTGTTTTGGATTCGGATTTGGTTTGTTTGATGCGAATAATATGCCGATTCTTTGCCAACTGGTGCCCTCCAGGTACCGTGCTACCGGATATGGACTCATGAATCTTACCGGAATATTCTCAGGCGCACTTATTACTGACTGGTTGGGCAAATCCAGTGATGCCGGTAACCTCGGACAAAGTTTTGCCTGGCTGGCATTAGTGGTGCTTATCATCCTGACAGTCCAACTTTATTTTCTTCGTCCAAAAACCATCGACTATGTACAATCCTGATTTAGCATATTTCCAGGAATTTTATTCCAATCAATTACTCAAGGATACCATTCCCTTCTGGTTTCCCAGATCCTATGATCAGGAATACGGAGGTTTCCTGCTGATGCGGGATGCAGATGGGAGCCTGATCGACGATGATAAAGCAGTCTGGATTCAAGGCCGTGCCACCTGGCTGCTGGCAACCCTTTATAATACAGTTGAGCAAAGGGCGGAATGGCTGGAGGGTGCAAAACTTGGATACGACTTTCTGGTGAAGCATTGTTTTGATTCAGATGGTCGCATGTTTTTTCATGTTACCAGGGATGGAAAACCTATCCGGAAACGCCGGTATTTCTTTTCTGAAACTTTTGCTGTGATTGCGATGGCAGCTTATGCAAAAGCCAGTGGAGATGAAACTGCAGCTATTCGTTCCCGTGAGTTATTTGGAAAATGTATTCAATATGCTACTATACCCGGATTATTGGAACCAAAATTCACGGATACCCGTCCGGCAATAGGAATTGGCGTTCCCATGATCATGATTAATACAGCGCAACAAGTTCGGGAAACAATTGGAGATGAGCGCTGCGATGAATGGATCAGTAACTGGATCCGCACCATCGAACAGTATTTTGTAAAAGATGATATCCGCTGTGTAATGGAGCAGGTGGCTCCGGACGGATCGATCATCAACCATATTGACGGCAGAACGCTTAATCCCGGTCATGCTATTGAAGGTGCCTGGTTTATATTAGAAGAAGCCAGATATCGTGGGAATGATCCGGCACTTATTAACCTGGGTTGCCGGATGCTGGATTATATGTGGGAGAGAGGATGGGACAATGAATATGGTGGCATCATCTACTTCCGCGATGTTTTTAATAAACCGGTCCAGGAATACTGGCAGGATATGAAATTCTGGTGGCCGCAGAATGAAGCCATTATTGCTACCCTTTTGGCTTACCTCATGACAGGAAATAAAAAATATGCCGAATGGCACCGTATGATTCACGAGTATGCCTATGCGCATTTTCACGATACTCAATATGGGGAGTGGTATGGTTACCTGCACAGAAATGGATCAATTGCGCAAACAGCCAAAGGGAACCTTTTCAAAGGCCCTTTCCACCTACCGAGGCAGGAATGGTATTGCCAAAAAATACTGAAGGAGTACCTTGCAGTTAAATCAACTCAATGGATGGTAAATTCATAACGGTGGGCATTGTTTTTGCCATACTTTGGTCCTCAGCAGCCACGGCAACCAAGATTGCATTGGAAAGTGCTCAACCCCTGGTGATTGCGGTAACACGCTTCCTGCTGGCAGGCAGCCTGATGTTATTGATAACACATGTTTTCCTGGGCAAAAGAAAACCAAGGGCAAAAGAATGGAAACAACTCGCTATTTATGGATTACTCAATGTAAGTCTCTACCTGGGCATTTATGTAATTGCCATGCAATTTCTGGGAGCGGGGATCGGAAGTCTTGCCATTGCCGTGAACCCGGTTTTCATTAGTTTACTGGCTGCCATTTTTTTTCGTTATCGCATTACAGGAAGTGCCATTTTCTCACTGATTGCCTGCTCCGCGGGCGTGCTGATCGCAGCCTGGCCCTTACTGCAAAACAGTACAGCTAAGCCAATCGGAATTGTATTACTACTCAGCAGTATGCTCATCTATTCAATTGCAGCGATTTATTATACCCAACAGCAATGGAATGGATTGGATAGCTTAACCATCAATGGGTGGCATACCCTGATGGGTGGATTGTTTTTGTTACCGATTGCGGCAGCAGGATTCGATCCGGCCAAAAACAGGTTGGACACAGATTTCTGGACCGGCACTTTATGGCTTACTATCCCGGTATCAATAGGTGCGGTACAAGCCTGGTTGTATCTGCTAAAGAAGAATACAGTAGCAGCTTCCTATTGGTTGTATGCCTGCCCTGTATTTGGATTTTTGCTGGCTTTTATTTTTCTGCATGAACCCTTAACCTGGTTTACCCTCACAGGTATTCTGCTGGTGACTGGTGGATTATATATATCTCAAAAACAAAAAAATTGACATGAAAAAACTTTTATTGGTGTTGGCAGCAGGATGGTTCGTTGTGTCAACCGTTCAGGCACAACAGGAAGTACCGGTTTTTGTATCGGGAGAAGAGGGACATAAAAGTTATCGAATACCCGCTATTATTGGATTGCCGGACGGAAAACTGCTTGCTTTTTGTGAAGGCAGAGTGAATCATGCAGGTGATTTTGGTGATATCAATATTGTATTGAAAACCAGTACGGATGGTGGCAATTCCTGGTCTGCTTTACAAACTATAGTAGATTATGATAAACTGCAGGCAGGTAATCCTGCACCGGTGGTAGACCTGCTGGATCCTGAATATCCCAAGGGAAGGATCTTTTTATTCTATAATACAGGGAACAATCATGAAGGAGAAGTCCGAAAAGGGCAGGGGCTTCGGGAAGTATGGTATATCAGTTCCACGGATGGTGGCAAGTCCTGGTCGGAGCCGGTAAATATTACTACGCAAACCCATCGGCCCAATCAACCAGCTCTAAACACTGCTTACCGTTTTTCTGAAGACTGGAGAAGTTATGCGAATACTCCTGGTCATGCCTTGCAATTGACCAGTGGTCCGTATAAAGGTAGAATTTTTATTGCGGCCAATCATTCTGCAGGAGCGCCAAAAGCCCAGTTTCAAGATTACCAGGCACATGGATTCTTTACGGATGATCATGGCAAAAGTTTTCGGCTAAGTGAGACCCTGAGCATACCCGGTAGTAATGAAGCCATTGCTGCAGAACTCTCAGAGGGACGCTTGATGCTAAATGCACGAAATCAGAAGGGAGATATCCGGGCACGCATCGTTGCTATCAGTTCCAATGGTGGAGAAACATGGGATACCACCTACTTTGACCGGCATTTGCCCGATCCGGTTTGCCAGGGAACACTTCTGACTATTGGGAAAAAGAAAAGGAAAAACATCCTGGCATTCTGCAATGCAGCCGATGAGAAACGCAGAGATAACCTGACCCTACGCATCAGTTATGATGATGGTAAAACCTGGTCGCGCTCCCTTTTGGTGTACAAAGCTACAGACCCTAAACAATCAGATCCAACTGCCTATTCGGATATCGTCTTGTTGAATAAAAAAACAATCGGGGTACTCTATGAAAAGAATGGTTACTCCACGATTCAATTCAAGGCGATGCGCTGGAAATAACTACCCTTACAATTTTTTCAGAAAATCCAGCAACCCTTTGAAATAAGTGGCCTGATCATCATAAAAACTCATATGGCTGCCCTTTGCACAATGAAGGTAGGTTCCTGACTTAACCTGGGTAGCCATCCATTTCATATGTTCCGGATCCATGGTATCATAAGCGCCTCCAATAGTGAGAGTAGGTACGGTGATTTTCGGCAGATCTGCTTTGCGATCCCAGTTCACCAGTTTACCTGCAATCCCGAATTCACTGGGGCCCTGCATGGTTTCATAAAGGGAGTGATTCATTTTAGCGAAGGAACGGTTTACAGGTTCCGGCCACTGATCCAACGGCATACGCAACAAATGTTCGGTATAAAAATTTGGCATGAGCAGTTCCATATATTTTGGATTGCTAAAATCTTTGCTGGCTTCAATCTGACGAATGGTATCCAGAACCTTTGGATCCAATTGTTTGGCTAACACATCCTGTGCATATTTCCCATAATCCGGACAACTGGACATCATATTGGAAATGACCAGTGCCTTTAAATTTTCCTGATGTGCAAGTGCATATTCCATGGCAAGAATACCTCCCCATGAATGACCCAGTAAAACAAAATTATCTTTATTGAGCCCAAGCGCGGTACGAACCTGCTCCACTTCACTGACATAGCGGTTGAGATCCCAGAAACTGGTATCATTAGGATTATCCGAATTTCCACAACCCAACTGATCATAATAAATGAATTCAACCGAAGCTGCAGGGAGGAAGTTTTCAAAACACTCGAAATATTCGTGTGTAGCACCCGGACCTCCATTGAGTAATAATACTTTTAGCTGGGGATTGTTTCCAAATCGCTTGGTCCAAACCTTGAAATTGCCTTTCGGAGTCTGAATCGGAATCATACGTACGCCGCCTGTCTGCAACCCGCTATCCGAGGGTTGAAAATAGCTAAGATCAGGCGATTGTACACCAGGTTGATTTTGCTGGCAGGCTGAAAAAATAAAAACAAGTAAAAGAACAGACAATAATCGTGTATACATAATAGTTAGTTCGTTGATTCCAATTCTAGAAATGCGGGACCTATAGAATCGATGATATCAGAAGCAAGTACGGATTCTTTACCCAGTTTCCGGCTGGCAATTTCTCCTGCAAGTCCGTGCATATAAACACCAAGCAAGGCAGCCTGTTCCGGCGCATACCCACGCGCCAGTAATCCCGTGAGCATACCTGTCAGGACATCTCCACTACCTCCTTTGGCCATGCCGGCATTGCCACTGGTATTGAACCAGGCACGTCCCCCGGGCATGGCAATAAAAGTCCGGTGCCCTTTAAGTACCACAATAACCTGGTGTTGTATAGCCATTCGCGTGGCTGCTTTAAGTCTTTCAAAATCATTGCGGCAGGAACCATTCAGCCGGTCAAACTCTTTGGGATGAGGGGTTAATATGGAAAAAGGAGGGATGCCTTCCAACAATCGAACGTCCGCAGCCAGCATATTGAGTGCATCAGCATCCAACACCATGGGGTTACGGAAATGAGTAAGTAAATGACGTAACCAATCCCGGGATTGCGACTCTTGTCCCAAACCAGGACCAATCCCTATTGTTTTGAAAACAGCTGTACTAGAAAGAAGCTCTTCCGGCTTTCTGCTATCATACAAAATACTCATTGATTCCGGAATGGCTGTTGGGAATATCAATTGTTCCTGTTCCGGAACCAGGCTTGTAAGCAAACCTGCTCCACTACGTAAGCAGGCTTTGGCTGCCAATACAGCTGCACCCATTTTACCTGGACTGCCGGCCAGAAGCAAGGCATGACCGAATTTGCCTTTATGTGAAAATGCAGGCCGGGGCTGAAGAATGGCTTTGGCCAGCGCACCATCCGTCATTTCATACAACGGAGTGCAAGAAGTAAGAAATCGTTGATCCAGGCCAATATCCAGTATTACTGGTATGCCAAAGTAGGATGCATTTTCTGCAACCAGCAGCGCTGTTTTAAAACATTGAAAACTGAGCGTGATGCTGGCATGAATGCAGGGGTGGGGCAAGCTTGACTGATCTGCAAACAGACCACTTGGCAAATCAATACTGATTACGGCATTGGGATATTGATTAATGTGGGAAATCAGTGCAGCCATCCGTCCATCAACCGGGCGATTTAATCCGGTGCCCAACAAAGCATCAATGACCAGCACCGACTCCGGGATATCCGGTAACGGAGCGTTTTCCTGGAGAAAATGAATGGTTACAGGAAGGGTATGGAGACGGTGTAAGTTTTGTTGAAAATCGGGACTTCCAAGTTGACCGGTTTCAAAAATAAACACATCAACCGGACGGCTGAATTTCTGCAAGAGCCTTGCAATGGCAAGGCCATCTCCGCCATTATTCCCTTTACCACAAAAAATATAAAATTGTTGCTGGTTTACAATTCGGTTGGTTTCCATCCACTGAACACAGGCCATTGCAGCTTTTTCCATCAGATCAATGGAAGCGATGGGCTGCTTTTCAATGGTGAAGCGGTCCCAGGAACGCACCTGTTCGGCAGATAATACAACCATACCGAAATGTACAAAAAAAAGAGATCGGCTTAATCGGTGCCACCGCCCACAGAAACCGTGGCTTCGTTCTCCATATCCTGGAAAAGATTATTGCTTTGCTGATAATCGCCAAACATATCGCAGAGTTGTTTGGCCTTGTAGATGTTCCGGTTGTAGCGGTTACCCAGCATGATGATGGTTGCTTTTTCTTCCGGCAGGCGGATGAAAACCGTGTTATTGCCATGCCACCAGCCATTGTGGTAAACGATTTTCTTACCGTTCTTCAATTCGGTGAGCCGCCATCCCAAACCATAATTACGGGTGCCTGACTTTTCATAACTGTAACCGCTAAACGCAGCCTGCAATGTTTCGGGTTTAAAGAGACTATCACTATACAAAGCCTGGTCCCATTTCAGCATATCGCGAACGGTGCTGTAGATATTTTTATCACCATATACCAGGTCCATGAATTCCAGGCCATAACGACGGTTATTAGCTTCAAAAGAAGGGAGAGAAGCACTGGCATCCTCCGGACGGAATACATAGGTATCATTCATCTGAAGAGGAATAAAAAACTTTTCCTCCATATATTCAGGAAATGACTGTCCGGATACTTTTTCAACAATCAATGCCAACAGGGCATAATTTGTATTGCAGTAATTGAAGCGTTTACCTGCGGTAAACTGAATGGGAGGCTTCATTTTGTAAAGGGAAGCAAGAACGTCCAGGTTGGTAGCCAGTTTTTTCTTATCCCATCCGTAAACATCCAGATAATTGGTATAGTTTGGCAGGCCGCTGCGATGATTGAGCAGCATCTTCACCGTGATATTTTTATAGGGAAACTTTTCGAAATATTTCGACAGTTCATCCTCCAGGGAAAGCCTGCCTTCTTCCCATAATTTTAAAACGGCCATCCCGGTAAAGGTCTTGGATACGGAAGCCAGGTGAAAGGCATCGTGCTCCTGAAGTTCGCTGTCCTTGAGAACCGGATCTCTATAACCCAAATAAGCTTCCGAGATGATTTCCCCGTCCTTGGCAATCAGATAGGAGCCATTAAACCCTCTGGTACCAAAGGTCCTTTCCATAAAAGACTGAATAGCAGACTCATAACGATCTACCACAGCTTTATCAGCATGTGTAAAAGAGGCTTTAATAACGGGGGCTGATAAGTTGGAACCAGGGGTATTTCCCGCGGGTTCAGCATTTCGGCAACCTGCAAGGCTTGCCATCAGGACCAACAGTTGTACGAATCTGTGTTTCAAATGCTACTTATTTATTTTCAACAAAGGATATGGATAGCTCAAATATAACGAAAAACCTGTCGCAAATGGTATGCCGTAATTTTATGATATTTGCGCAGCAAGCAAGAACCAAACAATGGAACCTAAAACAAGTTACCCCAAAGACAAAATCAACATTCTTTTTTTAGAAAACATCAGCGACAAAGCCGTACAGCATTTTAAACAGATGGGCTATACATCGGTTCGAAAACTAGCAGGAGCACTTTCTGAAGAGGACCTGATCAGGGAAATCAAAGATGTACACCTGTTGGGCATTCGTTCCAAAACACAGATTACCGAAAAAGTAATAGCCGCTGCCTCCAAACTACAGGCTATCGGAGCATTCTGCATTGGCACCAACCAGATAGATTTGAAAGCCGCAACCAGGGCGGGTGTTGCTGTATTCAATGCGCCCTATTCCAATACCCGTTCTGTAGCCGAGCTGGTTATTGGATTATCCATCATGCTCATCCGCAGAATTCCGGATAAAAACAAAGCGGCACACGATGGCATCTGGATGAAAGATGCAAAAGGAAGTTTTGAATTAAGAGGAAAAACCCTCGGAATTATCGGATACGGAAGCATTGGAACCCAGGTAAGTATTTTGGCGGAAGCATTAGGCATGAAAGTGATCTATTACGATGTGCTGACAAAATTACCCTTAGGCAATGCGGTTGCCGGAAAAAACCTGAAAGATGTAGTATCTCAGGCCGATGTAATAACCCTGCATGTTCCGGATACGCCAACCACCAAAAACATGATCAATAAAGCGACCCTTAAGCATTTTAAAAAAGGTAGTATCCTGCTGAACTATGCCCGTGGGGAAGTGGTAGACCTGGATGCGTTACGAAAGTGCCTGGTGGATGGCCAACTCAGTGGGGCGGCCATCGATGTGTTTCCCTGGGAACCGGAAAAAAACGGAGAACGTTTTCAAACCCCTTTGCAGGATCTGCCCAATGTAATTCTGACACCACATATTGGAGGATCAACTGAAGAAGCACAACAAAATATCGGGGAAGATGTAAGTATGAAACTATACCAGTACCTCGAAATGGGAACAAGTTATGGTTCCCTGACTGTGCCACCGCTGAGCTTACCACCACAGGAGGGTACACATAGAATTCTGCACATCCATCGAAACGTACCTGGAGTTTTATCAGCAATCAACACTGAATTGTCCAAGCATAAGATCAATATCCTGGCACAGTACCTAAAAACAACTGAAGAAATTGGTTATGTTGTATTGGACGTAGACAAAAAACTCTCTGCTCAAGCTCAGAAATTATTACGCGATGTGAAGGAAACCATCAAAGTGCGTTTGTTATATTAATAGTAGTGAGGCTGCTGGCATGCTTACTGCATAATCAGATAGCCGGAGGTACCATACAAAACGAAACAGCCGGATTACCATACAAACCGTACCCGGAGGTTTCGTTTTATTTAACAATTAAACTTTCAATAATATTTGAAAGTTTAATAACTTTGTAAAAACAAGCAAGATGAAACTAGTAATTGCAGGCGGGGGATTTGGCGGATTAAGGTTGGCAAGAAAACTAAATAATAAGAAAGGAATAGAGGTGTTACTGGTAGACCGATTCAATTATCACCAGTTTCAGCCATTGTTTTACCAGGTGGCAACAGCTGGTTTGGATGCAAGTAATATTTCCTTTCCCTTACGAAAAGTGTTTCAGAAAAGTAAGAATGTACGCTTACGCCTGGCCGATATACAGCGGGTTGATCCTGAAAATAAAAAACTAATCACGAATACGGGGGAAATACTCTACGACAAACTGGTAATTGCAACCGGTGCGGGCACTAATTTTTTTGGTAATACCGAGCTCGAAACGCATGCATTTTCCATGAAATCAACGGTGGAGGCCTTACAGATCCGCCACAGGCTGATGGAGAATTTTGAACGAGCGACCATTGAACAGGACCCTGTAGAAATTGAGCGACTGATGAATATTGTAGTGGTTGGTGGCGGTCCAACAGGGGTCGAATTATCAGGTGCCATTGCAGAAATGCGTAACTATGTTTTACCCAAGGATTATCCGGAGCTGGATTTCAGCAAAATGAAAATCTACCTCCTGGAAGGATCAGGTAAAGTTCTTGGAACGATGAGTGAGAAGAGTTCAGAACAGGCTTTAAATTATTTAAAGCGATTAGGGGTCACTGTTATAACCAATTACCTGGTGGCTAACTATGATGGTAAAACGCTTACCAATAGGGAAGGCAACAAGATCGAAACTGCTACCGTTTTATGGGCAGCCGGTATCAAAGGCCATGTTCCGGATGGTATTACAAAAGTGGAGCCAGTTCGTGGAAACCGGTTACCAGTAAACGAATTGAATTTATTGGAACCGTACAATGATATTTATGCCATCGGGGATGTGGCAGCTATGGCTACCTCGGAGTATCCAAACGGGCATCCGCAGGTAGCACCGGTAGCGATTCAAATGGCTGATAACCTGGCCAGTAATTTGCTGGCTCAACTTTCCGGAGCTGGTTCCGCTCAAAAAACATTCCAATACCGGGATAAAGGTGCCATGGCAACGGTTGGCCGTAACCTGGCCGTTGTAGATGTGCCCAAACCTAAATTGCATTTTGGTGGTTTCCTGGCATGGCTGGTTTGGATGGCATTACACCTGATGCTGATCCTGGGAGTGAAGAACCGGCTGTTTGTATTCCTAAACTGGCTGTACAATTATGTTACTTATGATCAATCCCTGCGCCTGATCTTCCGCGAATTTCACCGGTCGGGTGATCGACAACCTCAGAATTCTTAAAAAGTGAAAAGGATCTTTACAACTTCAAAAGAGGAACACAGATGAATTAATAATCAGAAAAGAAGAAATTCTATTTAACATAATATAAATTATAAGACAATTTGTAGATGAAAAAAGCCGCTTCATTGAAGCGGCTTTTCATTGATTATCAATTGATTAGTGAACTTTGTCCACGTTGTTGAATTTCTCTTCGTAGAACTTCAATTTCTCCTGGTTCTGCTTGTTATCGTAGATCGTGATCAGCAGATCATACGCATCCTTCAGGTAGGATTTCTGCTCCATTTTTAATTTGCCTTCTTTTCCAAGCAACTCATCCACTTTCTCAAAATATGGAATGGCAGCATCAAATTTTTGGGCAATCAAACCGCGCAGTTCTTCTTTACGCTTCAGTTCTTCCGGCTTCAGACGGCCACCCTGAGGCGGACGGATTGCTTTGTTGATGGTATTGTAATCTACGCCTTCATTGTACTGAATTTGCCCGAGTACCAGGTAAGCTGCCGCATAATCAGGTTTTTCAGCCACCACCTTTTTTAGTTCTTCTTCGGCCTTTGATATGAGCTCCTTGGAATTTGCCGGACGCTGTGCTACATCAGGTTTGTAACCCTCAGAATACAATTCCACTGCATAATTATATCGGATAGACGTATTGGTTGGATCTCCAGCCAGTACCGCTTCGTATTTTTTGAAAAGTTCTGCTTTGTCGCCACCATCGCGCGCTATGTCCAGCTCGTATGCAGGCCAGAATTTATCTTCCGGATAAACTTCTTTACCAAGCGTAAGGTATTTTTTGGCAGCTTCTGTATCTTTTTTCTGGTTATAGTTATAATCCACCAGCCACTTATAAATTTCCACCATGCCTTCACCATTCACTTTGGCATCTGCCAGTTTGGAATAATAAATAGCAGCATCATCGCGCTTGTTGGACTTTTCGGCACTGATACCGGCATATAAAACAACGGTAGTATCCAGTGCGAGATTAGACCATTTTTTGCTTACCATATAATCACTTACTTCCAGACAATTTTTGAAGTTGCCATAGGCCTCTTCAAATTTGTTGCCATTGTAAGCATCTGCACCAGCTTTGAAATAACCCTGATACACATCCATGATGGGTTTGTAATTATCCAGTTGCAGGAATACCAACTGGCCTTTATCATCCATATCCACATATTTTTTCAAAGTCTCATATGCTACAGCACGGGCATCTGGAACGCTTGCTGCCAATGCAGGATCCTGTGAAATTTCTGCATAAATTTTAGCTTTGGTGTACCAGGCTTCTAGATTCTTGGCATTTTTTTCATTCGCCAGGAAAGTCTCAATCTGATCCTTAGCCTCAGTATATTTCTTGGCTTTCACATTGTTCTTGATCTTTTCCAGGTTCTGGGCAGATAAACCCAGTACCGTGGTGGCGAGCATTGCTGTTAGTAAGAGCTTTTTCATCAGTCCTATTTTTGTTAGAGGTTTAGTTTACTAATATTTATTCAGATGGATTTTCAACAGGTTCGGTTGTCTCTCCAGTAGCCGGAGTTTCAGGTGTTTCGGGATTTTCAATAGATTCCGGATTTTCTTCTTCCATTTCATCCAGTTTGGTAATTGCCGCAATCGAATCGTTAGCCTGTAAGTTAATCAATTTAACACCTTGAGTCGCCCGACCTGCCTCACGGATATCCGCAATAGAAGTTCGGATGGTCATTCCACTTTTACAAGTGATCATCAGGTCTTCCTTCTCGGTAACATCCAGAATTCCTACCAAAGGCCCGGTTTTGTCTGTTACGCTGATGGTTTTCACCCCTTTTCCTCCCCGGTTGGTAATCCGGTATTCATCGATCTGGGTACGCTTACCAAAACCATTTTCACTTACCACCAAAACCGTTTTTTCCGTGTCCTCTTTCTTGACACATATCATGCCAATTACTTCATCATTTGCGTCATCCACTTCAATGCCGGCCACACCAATGGCACCTCTTCCGGTTGGACGAACTTTTTCCTCCGGGAACCGGATTGCTCTGCCTGATTTTACTGCCATCATAATTTCGCTGCTACCATCCGTTAGCCGGGCATCCAGTAACTGATCCCCCTCCATAATGGTAATCGCATTTACACCGGTCTGGCGAGGGCGACTGAAATCTTCCAGCAATGTCTTTTTGATGACCCCTTGTTTAGTACAAAGCACGATATAATGAGACTGAACAAAATCTTTATCCTCGAGGTTGGCAACATCGATAATTGCTCTGACCTTATCATCCGTTGGCAATTGCATCAGGTTCTGGATCGCCCTTCCCTTGCTGCTCTTTTCTCCTTCCGGAATCTCATATACTTTCAACCAGTAACAACGTCCTTTTTCCGTAAAGAACAGCATGGTGTGATGCGTGGACGCCACAAAAATGTGTTCTATAAAATCCTCTTCCCTGGTTCTGCTGGCCTTGGCTCCCCGACCGCCGCGACGTTGCTGGCGATACTCGGTTGCAGATGTCCGCTTGATATAACCCAGATGAGAAATCGTTATCACCACATCCTCTTCAGCAATAAAATCAAGCACGTTCATTTCATTAGCGAGGTAGGTAATCTCAGACTTCCGCGGAGTGGCGAATTTATCTTTTACTTCGATCAGTTCTTTTTTAATTACATCATAACGCAGGCCTTCATTCCCCAATAATTCCTGCAAATGCGCAATCAATTTCATCAGTGAATCGTATTCGTCCCGGATCTTTTCACGCTCCATGCCGGTGAGTCGCTGCAATCTCAATTCCAGGATCGCTTTCGCCTGAATTTCATCCAGTCCCCAACCTGCATTAACGAGTGCTTCTTTTGCGCTATCCGGTGTTGCCGAACTACGAATCAATGCAATTACTTCGTCCAGGTGATCCAGTGCAATCAGGAACCCCTGTAAAATATGAGCTCTTTTCTGTGCCTCACGCAGTTCGTATTGAGTACGGCGCACTACTACTTCATGACGGAATTCCACAAATTCCTGAATGAGCTCCCTCAGGTTCAGCGTTCTTGGGCGACCCTTAACCAGGGCTACATTATTGATGCCATATGATGTTTGCAGCTCTGTAAACTTATAAAGCTGGTTCATTACCACATTGGCAACCGCATCCCGCTTAAGATCAATCACTATGCGGGTACCTTCCTTCTCATTAGATTCGTTGTTCACATGGGCAATTCCCTCGATGGTTTTGGAAATCACCAACTGACCAATTTTATCACAAAGCGAATCCCGGTTTACCTGGTACGGAACTTCTGTGATAACAATTTGCTCCCGACCACTTGCCTTGGTATCAATCTGCATTTTGCCACGCAGAACAACCCGGCCGCGACCTGTAAGGAAACCTTGCTTCACTCCATCAATTCCCCAGATAGTTCCACCGGTTGGAAAATCCGGAGCTTTTACATACTTCATCAAATCCTCAGCTGATATCTCCCGGTTATCAATAAACGCAATACAGCCATCTACTACTTCTCCCAGGTTATGAGGCAGCATATTGGTGGCCATCCCTACTGCAATACCGGTAGAACCATTAACCAGCAATTGAGGAATTCGGGTAGGCAGTACCGTTGGTTCTTCCAGGGAATCGTCAAAGTTGAGCTGGAAATCCACCGTTTCTTTTTCGATATCTTCCAGCATTGCTTCCGCGATTTTTTCAAGCCTTACTTCCGTGTAACGCATGGCCGCGGGACCATCACCATCCTGGCTACCGAAATTACCCTGCCCATCGATTAAGGTATGACGCATACTCCATTCCTGGGCCATGCGAACCATGGTATCATATACAGAGGCATCACCGTGCGGGTGGTATTTACCTAACACTTCACCTACAATCCTGGCAGATTTTTTATAGGGTTTATTGGAATTGATACCAAGGTCATTCATGGCATATAACACCCTGCGGTGAACGGGTTTCAATCCATCCCGTACATCGGGTAAAGCCCGACCTACAATCACCGACATCGAATAATCGATGTAGGCGGTTTTCATCTGCTCCTCAATATTGATCTGAATAATCCGGTTGCTGTCGTTGGTTTCCTGTGGCGTCAGATTTTCTTCCATGCTGTAAAAAAATTAACCTTTTGAAAGGGTTCTTTGTTGTTTTATAAAATGCCTTAAAGAAAGTGGGCAAATCTACCGTTTTTAAAGGGCAAAACCTTAACAATTCCCTCAATTTTACCCCAATTTTTCCACCATTTGGTGGCTATCTTTTTTGTATTTTTAGCATCCCTGACCAACCACCAGTAAAGCACAACTAAAACCCGCAAACTATGCAACAGTACCGCTTGTTGCGCAACAATAAAGAATCAGGCCCCTATACCTGGAAGGAACTGGCACACCTTCCATTAAAACCCTACGACCTGGTTTGGGTGGATGGCAAGAGTGCGGCCTGGCGGTACCCTTCCGAATTACCTGAATTCAAGGATGTTGCTCCCGGGGTAGAGGAAGATTTTTATGAACAGTTTCACCGCCGGCCTGCTGAAAAAAAAGAAGCCATTGCTACAGTCAGCTCTGGCGTAACCGAAAAAGCGGAACTAACTACACCAATGGTTTCCGCCATTGCCTCTGCTCCTGCTGAGCAACGAAAGAAAGTAGCAGTAATTCTTCCGGAGCGTGTTCCTCCTCCAAAACGGGAGCCCGTCTTAAGAGTAGTTAAAAAAGAGGCTGCTCCCCTTATCGAACAAGCTCCCGAATTAAGTAAAGACAATCCGGCAACCGAACAGGTTATAGACCAGCTCCAGCTTCCTCAGCTAAAACATTCCAGGAGTAAAATTTCTATGAAACCTTTTTATTGGGCAGCTGGTGTTGGAGTTATTGCCATAGTAACATGGATATTTATTCAATTTTCAACCGGCAACCGTTCAGCCAATCCAGTTTCTGATTCAAACGCATTGCCAGTTTTGCAAACGGTTGGAGAACCCATTGATGCTTCCTCCGATCTCCCTGAAGCCTTACCAGAAAATCCGGCACTTGAATTTGCTGCCTTGAAAAGATTTTTGTCCGTAAGCCTGGATCAGATCAACGTGGGTATGTTTGGCGGTATTAACAGGCTTCAACTGACCATCCAAAACAAACACACAAAGCCAATTGAAAACATCACCATTGCAGTTGATTTTCTGGAAAAAGACCAGTCTCTTCACCATACTGAAATTGTGGACATAAATAAAATAGAAGCACAGTCATCCCAATCTGTTCGGGTACCTGCAAATGGAAAAGGCAGGGCAGTTCAAACCCGAATTATCGGTATTGGTAAATACAAACCCTGACGACCTATTTCACTTCCAGGTCACGTTCCGCTACAGCCTGGTAATGGAGATCCCTGAAAATTAGGGTGTATTTGCCAGGTTGCAGGTAGAGCCTGTAATAGCCATCCCGGTCGGTTAAATAGGTCTGATCCGCAGGTATTAGAGTAGGCAACAGGTTTCGAAACGTTTCTTCCTTATAAAATGCCTGTACGAGAAACAAATCCCGGTGAGCCGGTTGAACAGCGGCTAATTTTCGGCTACCCATAAGCGTTAGCCAATCCGCTCTTCCGTATTTTTCCTGCACTGGTGGAAAGAGCAATTGAATATCATAGAGATCATTTTCCAAAAGGCTGACCGGCTGTTTACCCCGGGTAACCACTGATACCTGATCCACCGTAATTCGTTTTACGAGTTCTTTATAAAAGTAACGGCCATATTCAAAACTACTGCCACTGCACAATTCAGTCTGATCAATGGTAAAAGGATCAATGCCGCTCAGTCGTTGTAATACCGTACCCATTGGCGTAAAATTGCCAATTGGCCGCTCTGCGATATGCGCCTGTTCATCAAGCACCAGAATTTTTGCTGTGGTATCCTGTTGCAACAAAGCCGCTAATCGGGTTGCCTGTACTGCGTCCTGCACATTGCCGGTGTTTCGGGTCATGGAGCTATCACCATATGCAATCAGCGTAAATCCAAGTTGTTTTGCTTTTCGTACGATCTCTCCTGCAATGGGATCAGCCACCTGGTAACCAAGAAATTTGGTGACCGGAGCCGTTGCAGGGTTAACCAACGGACTCAGCCAATAAATCGACAGATACCGAAATCCCAGCTTATAAAAATCTTCCAGTAAAGTATAGAAATAAGCCCGCTGCTGTAATTGAGCTGCACTCTCATTGAATAATACAATACGCTCCTTGGCAGCCTGTTGCAGTATGTAGGAACGCGCGTCCAGCAATTGCAGCTTTCCCATCGTATCGAGATACTTCTTCACATCCTCATATCCGATGGGCATCATGGAATCATACGAATGTTCCAGGTAATAGTTTGCGAGTAAATGATCTCCTGCCATAGCAAGATGCCTGGCCAAACGATTCTTATCAGAACCGCTTACAGTTTGTTTGAAGTATTCATACAGGGGTTGCAGGTAATGGAGCCCCTCTCCTGCATACAAAGCCGGTGTTCCTGCTGGCGTTAAACGGTAATTGCCCGCCGTATCCAGTGGATACTCTTTCAACTTCAGTGCTGGTCCGGCTGGTTGTGCTTCAACCAGCCCATATAAAAAAACAAACAGCGAAACCAGCCAGATTTTTTTCATGTTGCAAAGTGAATGGTTTTGATGCATCCCGGCTGTTAGGGAAAGATTAAATATGCTGGTTAAGCAGCTGGTTTTTTAGCTCCTCCATTCCAATGCTGGCAAGGTTTTCAAATACCTGCAAGCGGGCTCCAGCAACGGAATAGGGGATCTTTTTATCCACCACAAATAGCGGGCAATCAGGCGCAACATAATCAATCAAGGAAGCTGCAGGATAAACAACCAGCGAAGTTCCAACAACCAGGAATAAATCAGCTTTTCTCACCAGCGGAACAGCTTCCATCATTTTCGGAACAGGTTCTTCAAACCACACGATGGCAGGACGCCAGCGACCGCCATCTGGGGCTAATTCCCCGATACGCATATCCTCATACACTTCTTCTATCAGTTCCGTATCAAACTCACTGTGTTTTTTGAAGATTTCCCCATGAAGGTGCAATACTTTCCGGGAACCGGCTCTTTCGTGGAGGTCATCGATATTTTGAGTAATGATCTCCACGTCAAAAAAATCCTGCAATTCTGCCAGGATCTGGTGTGCCCGATTCGGTTGTGCATGCCTGACAGCCTGCCTGCGTTCGTTATAAAACTTCAATACCTGTTCAGGATTCCTGGCCCAGGCACGAGGAGTTGCTACTTCTTCAATGGAATACCCTTCCCACAGCCCATCACTGTCGCGAAAGGTCTTAAGGCCGCTTTCTGCGCTGATTCCTGCTCCTGTTAAAACCACCAATTTTTTCATTTCTTCTCTCCTGCCAGTTCAAGTATTACCTTCCACTCTTGCTCTGTTACGGGTTGAACACTGAGTCTGCTCAATTTTACGAGGGCCATATTGGCGAGCCGCGGTTCTGCTTTGATAGCACCCAACGGAACGGGCTTCTTTAATTTTTTCACCGGCTTAAGGTCTACCACCACCCAGGCTTCTTCTGTGGTTGTTGGATCCTGGTAAAATTCCTTCACTACTTCAGCAATGCCTACTACTTCCACTCCTTCGTTGCTATGATAATAGAGTACCTGCTCACCTTTTTTCATGGCTTTCAGGTTATTTCGTGCAGCATAATTCCGTACCCCATCCCAGAAGGTTTTCTTGTCTTTTTCGAACTGGTCCCAACTGTATTTAAACGGTTCTGATTTTACTAACCAATATGCCATTACCAATGGTTTTTACAATTATTCGTAAAAATAACAGTTCAACAAATCCAAAGTTTAATTGGAAGCGTAGATCTGGAATAAAAAAATCGTATGAAAACTTTTAAAAAATTAGCAGTAGTAGTTGTTGCGGGAATCATTAGTTTAAGTGCATCCGCTCAAAATGGCAAACAGGAAAAAACGGTAGAAGTTGGTGGAGCCCCCATGTATCCATCCAAAAACATTGTGGAAAACGCAGTCAATTCAAAGGATCACACCACGCTGGTTGCAGCAGTAAAAGCAGCCGGTTTGGTTGAAACATTACAAACACCCGGACCATTTACTGTTTTTGCACCTGTAAATAAAGCATTTGATAAACTGCCCAAAGGTACAGTTGATCAATTATTACAACCGGAAAACAAAAATCAATTAACCGCAGTTCTCACCTATCATGTAGTAGCTGGTAACCTTAGTGCCGAAGCAATAACACAAAAAATACAGGAAGGAGAGGGCAAAGCAGTACTTACTACGGTACAGGGAGGAACGATAACGCTGTTGAAAAAGGGGAAAAAATTGATGCTTTCGGATGCTAAAGGCAATGTTGCTACCATCACGATAGCTGACGTTCAACAAAGCAATGGCGTGATCCATGTAATTGATACCGTTATTCTGCCATAACTGCTGAAGGTTTTATTTAACTCTCCTACCAACCCGATGCCAGGACATCTGCTAGGTGAAAGGTTTGTATGGGGAGTTGTTTTTTTTGTATGTAACCATCCAGGTGCATCAGACAGGATAAATCAGTACTGATGATGGCTTCGGCTCCGGTTAGCATTGCATTGTTCACTTTCTGATCAGCCATAGCAATGCTGATTGGTTCATATTTTACAGAAAACGTACCGCCAAAACCGCAGCAGGTTTCCACATCATTCATTTCAACCAGTTCCAGTCCGCCTACATTCGATAAGAGCTTTCTCGGCTCTTCTTTTATTTTGCATTCTCTTAGTGCAGCACAAGAATCGTGATAAGTTGCTTTCATTGGAAAGCTAGCGCCAATATCTTCCACCTTCAACACATTAACAAGGAAGTCTGATAATTCAAAGGTGCGGGATTTCAAATCCCTGATCTGGTTATGAATGGAAGAATTATCAAACAATTGCGGATAATAATTACACACAAACCCGGTGCAGGAAGCACTTGGTGCCACGAGATAATCGGAATGAGTTATATTTTCCCGGATAAATTTTTCTGCAACTACTTTTGCCTCGTTTTGAAAACCAGCATTAAAAGCGGGCTGACCGCAACAGGTTTGTTCTTGGTTATACGCCACCTCGCAACCAAGTCTCTCCAACACTTTGATCATGTTCAGGGCAGTTGAGGGAAACAACTGATCCACAAAACAGGGAATGAACAACTGTACTCTCACGGTCTCTATTTTTTAAAACTTCGTTGGAGCGCAATCATTTTTAAGGCCGTGATGGCGGCTTCTTCTCCTTTGTGTCCATGTGGTCCGCCAAGTCTTTCCATGGCCTGCTCTTCAGTTAAAACGGTAAGTACACCAAAAATGGTAGGAACAGGAAGTTCATGATTGAGTAGTACCACGCCATCCGTTACAGCTTTACATACATAATCGAAATGTGGGGTATCTCCTTTAATCACACAACCAAGAGCGATGAAAGCATGCGGACGATCATCCCAATACTTTTTGGCTTCCCAATAAGCACGAATTGCAAAGGCGATTTCCACAGCACCCGGAACGGTGATAGTGGTTACCTTATCGATGCCCTGTTCAGCCAGTAGTTTCCGGGCACCGGCTTCCAACTCACCTACAACAGAATCATTCCATTCTGTTCTTACCAGAACAACACAGGCATCCTTGGGTAGGATGCCTGCTGGTATCTTTACAACATTGGTATTTCCAGTTGCTGCCATATTGATTATAATTCTCCCAGTCGCGCCAGGTATTTATCCACTTCAAATCCTCTTTCTGAACGAGGATATTTTTCCTTTATCAATTTATAAGACTCAATCGCTTCCTTATTTTTTCCAAGGCTTTCATACAGATAACCACTACGGAACAGGTATTCAGCAGAATTGAATTCATCTTTTTCAAAGATGGCGGCTGCTTCGCGGTATAGTTTGGCAGCTTCTTCTTTTTTACCCTGCTCAGCATAAGTATCAGCTAATAAGGATTTAGCCCTCGCACTGATTTGTAAAGAAGAAGTTGAAAAATCTTTCAGGTGCTTTTCTGCATTGGCGAAATCACCCTGCTTCAAATAAATAGCACCAGCGTAAAAATGAGCCAGATTAGCTGCCTTTGTACCGCTGTATTTATCCATGATCTTGAGGAAACCCGGATTGGTTGCATCTCCATTCAAAGCGAGTGCAAGAGAATCCTGCTGGAAATATTGCTGTGCTCTGAAAATAGCATCATTGGCACTCTTTTCTTTTGGCTCGGCAACCAGGTATTTATACCCTACAATCCCACCTGCCACCACGATGATGACAGTTAATCCTATCAGGATGTTTTTACTGTTCTGCTGCCAAAATCCAGTAACCTTATCTACCACCTCCATTGAGGCATCCGGCTGTACCGGTACATTCGTATTTTCCGCCATGTTTTAGTTGTATTCTGTTAGTCTACGATATAAGGATAGTTCTGATCCACATAAATGTCTTTCAACACTTCGCTGTCGTCTGGCCAGGGGCTTTCCTCAGCAAATTTCACTGACTCTTCCACTTCCTGTTCAACGCGTTTGTCAATTGCAGCGATCTCTTCTGCAGTGGCGAATTTGTTGTCAAGCAGTGTTTTTTTCACCATTTCAATCGGATCTCTTTGTTTGTATTCTTCCACTTCTTCCTTCGTGCGGTATTTCTGTGGGTCAGAGATGGAATGGCCTTTGTAACGGTATGTCTTGATTTCGATCAGGGTCGGACCGTCACCCTCACGGGCACGCTTAACCGCTCTTGCAACACTTTCGTGGACCGCTTCCGGACTCATACCGTCGATTGAATCAGCCGGCATTTCGTAGGCATCTGCCAGTTTGTAAATATCATGTACGTTGGAAGTACGCTCAACGGAGGTACCCATCGCATAATTATTGTTTTCACAAATGAAAATAACCGGGATTTTCCAAAGCATGGCCAGGTTAAAAGTTTCATGCAGGATTCCCTGGCGGGCAGCACCATCCCCGAAGAAAGTCAGGCAAACCGCATCAGTCCCTTTGTATTTTTCAGCAAAGGCGATACCGGCACCCGTACCGATCTGTGCTCCAACAATACCATGCCCACCAAAGAAGCGTTCCTTAATACCAAAAAAGTGCATGGAACCACCCTTCCCTTTGGCACAACCAGTGGCTTTTCCATAGAGTTCGGCCATACAGGCTTTGGCACTGATACCTTTGGCAAGTGCCAGACCATGATCACGATAAGCGGTAATGAAGGCATCCTCAGCCTTTGTAGCTGTCATACATCCGGCAGCAATTGCTTCCTGCCCAATATAAGCATGAAAGAAACCGCGGATTTTTCCTTCCATTTTGTATTTCTCTTCAGCCTTCAGTTCAAACTGGCGAATCAGCTGCATCAGCTCATACCAGTAGAGATAGGTCTCCTTTGAAAATTTTGTTGCCACTTGTTAAGTTTTGAGACGGGCAAAGATAAGGGAAAATTCAGCTAACCAAGCAGTTAAAGGGTGTAATATTGCATCCATCTTGCTGCACCTGGAATCCATATCGGTCTATCAGTTTAAAAACTATGGAATGGCACAATGGGCCTTCCGGGATCGTATCATTGCTATCAGTGGAAGAAACGGGATTGGAAAGACCAACCTGCTGGATGCCATCTATTTTCTTTGTTTTACCAAGAGCTATTTTCAGCGTTCCGATGCCCACCTGGTATTGCACGGTGCCCAGGGACTACGAGTAGCAGGAAAATTCATTCGCGATGGAAAAACCATTGAGGTAACGGGTGTGATACGGGAAACCGGGAAAAAAACCTTTGCAATTGACGGGCAGCCCTATGATCGTTTATCCGATCATATTGGTCAGTTTCCGGCTGTTTTTATTGCTCCGGATGACGTCCAGATCATACTGGAAGGCAGTGAAGAAAGACGAAGATTTCTGGATGCCCTGCTTTCCCAGGTCGACCCTGTTTATCTGCAGGAACTTATGAAATACAACAAATTGCTGCAGCAACGCAACAGCCTCTTAAAGCAACAGCTGGAAACCGGACGACAAGAGCCTGAATTACTGGAAATCCTGGACCAACAATTGGTGCAGCCAGCTCAGTATGTATTTGAAAAGAGAAGCCACTATTGCACTGAATTGCTAACCCGCTCCATGGAGCGATATGGCTCAATCGCGGGCAACCGATATGCACTACATTTAAAATATGAGAGCCCGCTTCAGTCAGGATCAATGGCGGACCTGCTGAAAATCAACAGACAGCGGGATCTTGCCAGTGGCAGAACCCAGGCAGGAATTCATCGCGACGATATTATCATGTTGCTGGGCGACCAGCCTTTTCGGCAAACCGCCTCTCAGGGACAACGAAAAAGCCTGCTCTTTTCCCTGAAACTGGCGGAGTTTCAGCTCTTGAAAGAGAAAAAGGGATTTGCCCCTCTCCTTTTGCTGGATGATGTATTTGAAAAACTGGATGCAGAACGGATGCACAACCTTTTACAGGAGGTATGCCACGAAAACGATGGTCAGGTATTCGTAACGGATACCCATTCTGAACGGTTAAAGGAAAGTTTTGACCGGTTGGGTATAGGGTTTCAGGAAATTCGGTGCACGGAATAATAAAGAATCTCTGAATTTCAGACCGGAAATAATTTAAAATATTGGCAGCCAGGTAAAAAATTGGGTACGGATTTTCCATTCGTAATCTGGATACAGAAATTTGGTTTTCCTCGGATTGTTTGGCAAGAGGAGGGCTTCTATTCCCTCCCCGCCAAACCCTTCTGCCACTAACCAGAAATAATATTTCCAACTTCTAAAGTCATAATTCCTACTTCTTACTTTCCAGGTTTGGATATAAAAACGGGACCAATAACAGCACAAAGATGCGACAAGTTCTTTATTAGTTGCATCAACAACTAGTTGAATTGTGTAAATTTTACATATTTAGCTGAATGGGTTACTCCGCTTGCCGAATCGGTTCGACACCTATCTTTGCTTCATGGGAGAATTTTCATTGGGAGAAGCGATTCAGCAGTTTTTGCAGAAGAGCCGTTTAAAAGGTTCTGTGCAGGCTTTGCAGATCACAGATGTGTGGGAACAGATCATGGGTAAAACGGTAGCGCGGTATACGGAAAGTATTAAAATTTATGGTGATAAGCTTTATATCAGTACCTCGGTAGCGCCTCTTAAACAGGAATTATTGTTTCAAAAAGAACATATCATCAACCGGGTGAATGAAGCCCTGGGAGAAAAGATTATTAAGGAAGTGGTCATTCAATAAGGTCAATTGATTCGGGCTCTTGGGTCCACCCATCCATATAGCAGATCTGCCAGGATATTCACCAATACAAAAAAAGCAGCGGACACCAGTACGGCACCCATTACAACAGGGAAATCGAGTTTTTCGAGGGCATCTACCGTCAGTTTTCCCAATCCCTTCCATCCGAAAATGTATTCAACAAAAAATGCTCCGGCAAGCAATTCCGCGAACCATCCGGTAATAGCTGTTAAAACAGGATTCAAAGCATTGCGCAGTCCATGTTTCCAGATTATTTTTCGTTCTGAAAGTCCCTTTGCACGGGCAGTACGAATAAAGTCCTGCTCCAGCACATCCAGTAAAGAGGCCCTGGTTAATTGGGCGATAATTGCCAGCGGACGAATACCTAAAGTCAGCGCTGGAAGTATCAGGTTTGCCAGACTTAAATAGGGCTTCCCACTTTCGGTATCCAGGTCAAACCAGGAACCGGTCATATGCAGGCCGGTAAATCGACTCCATACAAAGCCAAATAAATAGGCGATAGCAATCGCCATGAAAAAAGACGGTGCTGAAATTCCCAGAATGCTGGTTAAAATAGTGGTAGTATCGAGCCAGATACCTTTTTTCAGTGCGGCTAACACTCCAAGTGATATACCTGCAAATGTTGCAAACAACATGGCTGCAACTGCCAGCATCAGTGTGCCAGGCAAAGCTTCTGCTATGATGGTGCCAACTTCTCTCCTGCTTTGATAAGAGGTACGTAAATAAGGGCGTTTCATTCCAAGTTCACGCGAACCAAGATCCAGGAAAATTCCTTTTAAATTCTTGCGCTGAATTTCTTCTTCTGTATGTAATCCGATTGGAGAAACATCATTCAGGTATCCCAGGAATTGTTTCCATTTGGGTTGATCCAGGTAGAGATCACGGCGAATATTTTCCTGGGTGGCCTGATCGGCTCTTTGTCCCAGTACAAGTCGTGAAGGGTCTCCGAATCCCTGGAACAGGAAAAAGACCAGCACCACCACTCCCAGCAGCACCAGCCCCCCATAAAATATTTTATTAAATATATACCTGATCATATTCCGTATCCCTTCTCCTTTATCTCCTTTGTCTCCTTTGTCTCCCTTCTTCCCTTCTTCCTTTCCTCCTTTCCTCCATTCCTCCATCTTCCATACTCACCTCACAGCCCACTTCTCCTTTACTACTCCATCCTGTAACCTATACAATGTTACGGGATAACGGGCGGCTGTTTTCACTGCCACAGCATCGCAGCGAAGCAGTAAAACCGGTGTTTCCACGGTAGCTAGCAAGGGCTCAACCTCACCAGCCAGTGATGTGATCACATATATTGGTTTACCTGTCTTTTCTGTATCCTTCTTCAGCTTGATCAATTGTTCCAGGATAGCGGGTTTATCGGTTTCATTCAATGCCTGAATAAACAGCCAGTACATTTCCCCTGATTGATTGATAATGGCGCTGGTGGTATCAGCCCCGCTAGGTGCAAGCAATACAAAGTCCTTAATTTTCGGTTCTGCATTACCCTTGCGAACCAGTTTATCATATCTGCGTACAAAGCTGTAAACGGATTCATCAAAATCATCCGGAAACTGATCTGCTGTAAATTCGACTTCTTCTCCTCCTTTATTGTATACAAACGTGATGACGGTACTATCTGGAATGGCACCTGCCGGTATTTTCATCTGTTCTTCAATCCGGGCTCCTTTTTTATAGGGCAGACAATCCACAATCGGAAGAAAGTTCAATACATACCATTGCAGGCCAAAACTGAATATGGTGGCAACCGCTAAAGCGATGATTGAATTTCGGGTACTCATCGCCGTAACAATCCGATTCCTGTTTACAAAAAGCAATACTATCAGTCCCAGCAGCAGCAGGTCTTTAAGAAAGGATTGATCTGCTGTCAGCGGGATGCAATCTCCAAAACAGCCACAGGTTTTGATCTTTCCGGAGAAGAGGGCGTACCCGGTTAAGAAGGTAAAAAAAATGATCAATACTAAAAGAAGCCAGCTGAATAACCGCATCTTCCAACCTATGATGACGGCTACCCCGGCAATGATCTCAAAAGCGATCATTAAAACGGAAAAGGCCAGCGTGAAATCATTCAACTGATGAAGCCCCCATACTTCAAAAAACTCCTGCATTTTATAGCTGAGGCCGAGTGGATCATTGGCTTTTACCAGTCCGGAAAAAATAAACAGGAGTCCGACAATATATCGGGTAATTGTTTGGATGAGTTTCATACTTTCTTAGTGTTTTCCTTCCTTTAAAAGGATCAGTGCAAATGCTGCATAATTGAAGATATCGAGATAATTGGCATCAATGCCTTCGCTGATAATGGTTTGTCCGTCGTTTGCCAGAATCTGCCTGATCCGCATCAATTTGGCCAGGATAAGATCGGTAAAACTTGCCTGACTCATATCTCTCCAGGCTTCTCCATAATCGTGATTCTTTTGGGCCATAAGGGAGCGCGCCCGATTCACCTGGTCGTCGTAAAGTTCAGTTACTCTTTGAGCAGCCAGGTTTTCTTCCGGATCTCCGGCCAGTTGCAATTGCATGAGACCAATTACAGCGTAGTTCAGTATACCCATAAATTCCGACTGGATGCTATCGCCCACCAGTTGTTTTTTATTTTCCTGGATGGTGCGAATCCGTTTGGCCTTTATGAAAATCTGATCCACAACGGAAATCGGACGGTAAACCCGCCAGGAAGTACCGTAGTCACGGGTTTTATGAATAAATATCGCTTTGCATTCCCCGATCACTTCGTTGTACTGTGCTGTTGTATTGGACATGGGTTCGAATAAAATGTTCATCTTTATCGTTCAAAAATAAGGATTCACGAGCATGTATACCCTGAATTGCCGAGGACGTTTACTGGTATTGGATCAGCCTGTTGTGATGGGCATCATTAATCTTACTCCTGATTCCTTCTATGCGGAAAGCCGTTCGGCTCAACTGGATGCCGTATTGCATAAAGCAGAGGAATTATTGACAGCAGGTGCTCATCTACTGGATATCGGGGCTCAAAGTACAAGGCCCGGCAGTACTTTTTTAACGGCGGATGAAGAATGGGCAAGATTGGCTCCCATTTTACCTACCCTCATTGAACATTTTCCCAAAGCTTATTTTTCAGTAGATACATTTCATGCTTCCGTTGCAAAACAGGCTTATGAAGCAGGGGTACACCTGATCAATGATATCAGTTTTGGTATGCTGGATCCTGAAATGATTCCTGTAGTGGCAAAAAGCGGTTTACCTTTTATCGGAATGCACATGAAAGGGACTCCTCAAACCATGCAATCGCTGGCACATTATGATGATTTACTACTGGAGCTATCCGATTTTTTCAGGGAACGGATTGCTGCCTGCAGAGCAGCAGGAATTAAAGATTTAATCCTCGATCCGGGTTTTGGCTTTGCCAAAACGATTGAACACAATTTCAAATTATTGAACAGATTGGAGGAACTACAACTATTTGGACTTCCGCTGCTGGCAGGTCTCTCCCGTAAATCCATGATCACTAAAACTCTGGGCATTACTGCCGGAGAGGCCCTGAACGGAACCACTGTGCTCAACACGGTTGCACTGCGAAAAGGCGCTACCATTCTTCGCGTCCACGATCCCAAACCCGCTCTTGAAGCCATCCAACTCCTCGCAAAACTGAATGAGTCTTAATCGAACGCATTCCTTTTTCACCTTTGACCTTTCACATTTCACCTTTTCAAGTCTCACCTCTCACGTTTCACGTCTCACATAAAAAGCCCCCGTTTTACCGGAGGCTTTTCTCATGTGTGTGTTTAATTTTAGTAACAACCAAATGTTACTATTGTTTACCATCAACCGGCGGCATCATTGGATTTTGCTTTGGCTGAGGCATGGTATCATGTACATCTACCACTTCAATGTCGAACATCAGGGCCTCATTCGGTTGGCCACCCGGACCCGGACGAGAACCATAGGAAAGGAATCCTGGTATGTAAAGGGTTCCTTTTCCTCCTTTTGAAAACTGGCGGATACCTTCATCCCAGCCTGGAATCACCTGGCCTACTCCCAATGGGAACGTAATTGGATCCTTCCCAGGTTCCATAGTGGATTCGAATTCCTTACCGGTCAGCATCAATTTTCCGCGGTATTTAACTGATACATATTTTCCGGAATCCGCTTTGGGACCAGTACCTGCCTCATCAATTTTCACATAGGTACCTTTTCCAATTTTATTGGCAGAAATATTATTCTTCCTGATGTACTCATCTACGATTGCCTGATCACGGTCTTTTTGTCCGGCCATTTCTTTGTCCTGGATAGCCTGTACCTGCTGTTCATTGTCCAGTACATCTGCAACACGCAAATGCAGGTAAAGCTTATCGCCCTTTTTCATAAAAGGAGGCAACATGGGGTTTTGTTTCATGAGGCTGTCAACATCCTGAACAACCACAACACTGTCACCTTTGTGAAGGAAACGAAATACTTCTGCTGCATTATAAACGGGGCCTACACTATCTACCCGAGTAAAAACGGGCATGCCGCCTTCAGAAGTCATAAGGGTAGAGTCATTGATTTTTTGTGTATAATGAATCTGGAGAAACTGGCCGATTTTTACCTGCGGACCGCTGCCTTTTTCCACAATCTTATACGTTATACCGCTGGGAGTTTTGCTGTAGTCGGTACTACCACAGGCTGCAAATAAGGAGGCAGCAATTGCTGTTGAGAATAGAAGCGTTTTTGTCATTTTTTATATCAGTTGAAATTCTGATGCGTTTTCTTTAACCACCTGTCTGAAGGTCTTTAAGGTTTCTTCCAATGAGGCACTGCTTCTGCCGCCGGCAGCATTAAAATGGCCTCCCCCTTCAAAAAAGCGACGGGCAAAGGTATTGACATCTACATTACCCTTGCTTCTGAAGCTCCATTTTCTTTCTTCATCCCGATCAATACAGATAGCCGCCATTTTGATTCCGCCTATAGAGAGCGGGTAATTAACCAATCCTTCCGTATCTCCTGTTTTAATGTCGTAACGCAACAGGTCGTTTTTCGGAACATATATCAATGCTGTATTGTACTCATAAAAAACTTCCATACGATTAGTCAGTACATGACCAATAAACCGCAGGCGGTTTTCCATGAAATTATCATACAGGTTTTCGTGAATAACCGTATGATTAAGCCCGGTTTCCTTCAATCTGGCAGCCATTTTATGTACACTTACGGAGGCAGCAGGGAAACGGAAGGAACCGGTGTCACCAATCAAGCCGGCATACAGGCAGGCAGCTACATCTACATTTAGATATGTCTCCAATTGTGCCTCCAGAATGAAATCATAAATCATTTCACAGGTGCTGCTTTTTGAAATATCGCTGATGCCGAAATCAAAACTTTCTACTGCAGGTTGCTGATGATGATCGATCAAGACCTTGGTAGCCGTTGCGGCTTCCACCACAGGAGCCAGGTGCTTTGTACGGATCAGGGTATTGAAGTCCAGGCAGAAAATCCAATTCGCTTCTGCTATTATTCGGGCCGATTTATCACGGGTTATTTCATAATTAAGCACTTCCTCGGTACCAGGCATCCAATCCAGAAAAGCAGCCCAATTGGTGGGGGAAATAACGGTAACCTGATGACCCAATGCTTTTAAAACCTGCGACAAGGCAAGAGAAGAGCCCATTGCGTCGGGGTCCGGTTTCTGGTGCGTAGTGATAACAACCCTGGCAGGTGTTGCCAGTTTCGGATAAATATGATGTATTGGTAGCATAAAGCCGGGCAAATGTAGGTAAAATTAGCTACCTTTGCGCCCCAAAGAGCAAGTATATATGAGTAACAGAACATTTACGATGATCAAGCCGGATGCTATGAAAAATGGTCATGCCGGTGCTATCCTGGACCGTATCATCAAGGAAGGATACCGTGTAGTGGCCCTGAAAATGACGAAGCTGAGTGCTGAAAAAGCAGGTGAATTTTATGCTGTTCACAAAGCTCGTCCTTTCTATGGCGAACTGGTTGATTTCATGAGCAGTGGCCCGATCATTGCCGCCATCCTTGAAAAAGAAAATGCTGTTTCCGCTTTTCGTACGCTAATCGGCGCAACTGATCCCGCGAAAGCAGACGAAGGAACCATCCGTAAATTGTTTGCCACTTCCCTTGGTGAAAATGCCATTCACGGTAGCGATAGCGATGAAAATGCTGCGATTGAAGGAGCCTTTTTCTTCAGTGGGCTGGAGGAAGTGAAGTAGGAAGTGAGATGTGAGTTGTGAGACGTCAGATGTGTAAAAAGTGAAAAAATAAGGGCCTCCCGGTGGGAGGCTTTTTTGTGGGCTGGAGTTTATTAGCGGACCGGGTTTGACACTGGTTCAACCTTGTATCCGGCTTTTTTCAATAGGTTCAATACCCCTTTTTCTCCCGGCAGGTGAGCCGCACCAACGGCAAATAAGGCCGGCTGCTTTTTCATAGCGGCCTCCATTGCAGGAATCCAAATGGCGTTTCTGCCATATAAAAAAAGTTCAAGATAGGAACTCACTCCACCCTCTTCTTCAAGAGTTAATTGTTCAATCTGGTCCAAATCCTGCGCTAAATAGATTGCAGCCATTCGGTTGGTAAAACTATCCTGTTTTGCTTCTTCATCAATTGCTTTCAGTAATTCTTTCGCCTGTTCTTCATAAGGAATGCTATCAAAAACGCTGGCCTGAAATTCAATCGATTCCAAGCCGCTGATCAGTTTCCCTTCTTTCTTTGCCTGTTTAAGTATCAATTCTTCCATACCCGTTTTAGTAGCACAGGGCATTTTGGCTTCACTAAGCATGGCAGCTACAAAATACGGTTTGAATCGCTCCATCATGCTAAGTGGCAACACCGTTTTGTTATTGGAAAAATAGTTTTTGACGCGCTGGTATTCATCCGGACTAAGCAGGTCGCCAATCTTTTTGTTATCCTTCATCCGGATGAATTTGAAAACACCCAACATTTCGCCAGGGTTATCCATATCAATTTCGAAAAATACCTGCTCTGATCTGGACAATGCCGACAGCAGGCTATCACTCATCATCTCTTCCGCTGAACAGAGTAAATGCATGGTACCAAAAATAAAAGACGGCTTACTTAATCCGTTTCCACTAACCTGCCATAATAAGGTTTTGGGTTGTTGAGCTGATATGGACAGGTTCAAAACCAAAACGCTGATAACGCTAAAGAACAATCGAAATTTCATATTCAGTATATATTACGCGGACAATCGAGTTGCCGTCCCATGGATTTACCATTATATCCGGAGCGGCCTCCACCTCCCAACCGGAAATTTACAGTGATTCCCTGGAAATAATACCAGTCTTTGAATTCAGGTCCGCCACGAACAGCACCCGTAGGATAATTCGGATTAGCACCTCCGTTTTTTAGTTCATCTGTGCGATAGGCCAGCTCAACGGCAAGCGGTCCCCTGGCTGCCAGCAATTGATCCGGATCCGCATAAGTGATACTTACATCGTCCAGGTAATCTGTAAACGTTTTACGTAGACCAACTTCGTAACCCAGCGTAATTCGCTCGTTTACTCTTAACATAACGCCACCTCCAAATGGAATAACCAGTTGTACCCGTTTATAAAATTCTCTTTCCGGATAAGCAGCCAGTCCTTGTCCTTCTGTACCCAATGGCTGGAGGTAAAATTTATTGCCGAGTGTATCATGCGTATAGGGATCAAATCCAAATACGCCTACACCTGCTATCAGATAGGGTGACCATTTTTTTGTTTCCAGATCCATAAACCGAAATACCGCCTGAACACTTCCCTCCAGGATCTGGCTTTTAAAATTCAGGTTTCGGTTCCGCAAGCCGGCGTCTTTATTGTACCGGTCATCAGCACTGATTCGGCCATAATTAGCTATCCCACGAACCGAAAAATATTTGTTAATATCGTATTGTATGCCCAATCCGAGAGCAATCTGGGCCTGTTGGGTAGTAAAACGCCGGTCCTGCAAATCGCCCTGGTAATTGGCCACTCCACCAAAGCCCACCAATTGCCAGCCTTGCGCCATAAGGGATACAGGTAAAAAAGCCAGTAAGGCCATCAGAAAATTTCGCATAAAGTCGGTTATAAACTAAAATTAGCAAGTTTTGAGCCAAGCTCTAAGCGTTAAAACACGGGACTTTAGTATGGGAAATTAAAAAAGGACCTCATGTAAGGTCCTTTTGAATTCGGTAGCGATTGATCAATACCCAAGTATTTTCAGCATACTCTGAGCAGACTGTTCTTTGGCATATACCCAATCTACCAGTTTTCCATTTTTGTCGTGGCCCACAATGATATGCTTCGGAGATGGAATCATACAGTGTTTGATACCTCCATAACCACTGATCTGGTCCTGATAGGCACCGGTATGGAAGAAGCCGAGATACAGCGGTTCCCCCGTCCCAACCTTGGGAAGAAACACTTCGTTGATATGTTCTTCTGAATCGTAATAGTCATGCGAATCACAGGTGATGCCTCCCAATACGACTCGCTGGTATTCTTCATCCCATTTATTAATGGGTAATAACAGGAAGCGTTCACCAATACCCCAGGTATCGGGAAGTGTAGTAATAAAAGAAGAATCAATCATGTACCAGATCTCCCGATCATTCTGGGTTTTCTGGGCTATAACCGAATAGATATGTGCCATGCTCTCCCCTACCGTATAACTTCCAAATTCGGTGTAAATATTCGGCATAGGCACTTTCGCCTTTTTACAGGCAGCCTTGATATTACTTACAATTTCATTAATCATGAACTGGTAATCATAATCAAATCCCAATGAGTGTTTAATAGGGAAGCCGCCACCGATATTAATGCTGTCCAGTTCAGGGCAGATTTTTTTCAGCTGACAGTAGAGGTTGATTACCTTATTCAATTCAGACCAGTAATAGATATCGTCTTTAATACCCTTGTTCAGGAAGATATGCAACATCTTCAGCTGGAATTTATTTTCATAACCTTCGATCTGGTCGACATAAAATTCCAGGATATCTTTTGCCCTGATACCTAAGCGGGAGGTATAAAAGGGAAAATTAGGCTCTTCTTCTGCGGCTACCCTGATCCCGAGTTTAAATGGTGCACGAACCGATTTACGGTAGTCTTCCAGTTCGTTTACATTATCCAGTACAGGAATTACATTTTTAAATCCGCTGTTGATCAAACCCGCAATCCGTTTGGTATACGTCTTCTGCTTGAACCCATTACAGATGATAAAGGTTTCCTTATTGATTTTTTTTCTGGCGTAGAGTTTTTTAATGATGTCTATGTCATAAGCATACGATGTTTCCAGGTGGATATTATGCTTAAGCGCTTCTTCCACCACAAAGGAAAAGTGAGAACTCTTCGTACAGTAACAATAAAAATACTCCCCTTCATACTTATGCTTTTTGAAAGCATTCGCGAACATTTGCTTGGCTTTGTTGATCTGCATGCCAATTTTCGGCAAGTAAGACAACTTAAGCGGTGTCCCATACTTATCGATAAGTGCTTTCACATTAAGGCCATTGAATTGGAGGTAATCGTCTTTTACCTCGAAACCTTCCTGGGGAAAATTGAAGGTTTGATCTACCAGGTCGAAGTAGGTATTGTTCATCTAGCGGAAAACGTGATTAATTGGGTGATACATATAAGGCACAAACCTATAAGAAAATCATGAATAATAGGGAAATAAAAAAACCGGCTCCCTAAGGAACCGGCTAATTCTTATGGAGTATATCCTGATAGCTTATTTTACAGAAGCAACCAGGGCCTTGAACGACTCGGGATTGTTCATTGCCAGGTCGGCCAGTACTTTACGATCCAGAGTAATTCCTTTTTCATTCAGTTTGTGAATGAATACGGAATAAGTCAGACCTTCTTCACGTACTGCTGCGTTGATACGGGCAATCCAAAGAGCGCGGTATTCACGCTTCTTCAATTTACGGCCTACATAACTGTAGGTCATCCCTTTTTCAACCAGGTTTTTGGCTACTGTATATACATTCTTACGTTTACCATAGTATCCTTTGGCTTGGTCAAGAATCCTTTTTCTGCGTGCTCTTGAAGCTACTGCGTTTACTGAACGAGGCATATGCTAATGAGTTTAAATTTGGTGGTTAAATAAAATTATTTAAGACCCAACAGGCGTTGAACAAAGAATAAATTGGGTGCTGCAACAACGCCGTCCTTGCGCATAGCTCTTTTCCGTTTTTTGGATTTCTTGGTGAGGATGTGACGCTTGTGAGATTTCTGGTGTGTGATCTGTCCGGAAGCTGTCACCTTGAAGCGCTTCTTTGCGCTTGAATTGGTTTTTACCTTTGGCATTTTGATAACTAAAAAAGTTACGCCCTGCTGGCGCCCCACACCGGTGGGAACTTTGTGAGCCATTTGGGCAATACCACCATGTTGCCATGATGCCCCTAAGGGAGCGCAAAGGTATATCAGTTTGCCGAAATAACCAACCGCAATGTCTTTTTTTGTTGTCCGGCACTTACCCTCAACACATAAACTCCGGCTGGAAGCCCCCTGGTTAGGGGTGCCAGGCTAATCCAATTCGATCCTGCGACTATACTGTTTTGCCTAACAGCCAGGCGTTTTCCCGCGATATCGGTTAATTCAAGCTGGAGCTGAGCACCATCCAACCGGTCCAGTTTCAATTTCATTTGATCACCCGGACCGGGATTCGGATATACCTGAACATTCAAGTCCGACTCAAACTGAACGATCCGAATTGCGGAATAACGCACGGTTCCGTTTGCATAAGTAAGTTTCAAACGGTAATAATAAGTTTCAGGCACCAAAAGTTCTGGGTCTGTGTAGGTACCAGTAAGCGGACTGCCTGCATTCATATCCCTGGTGTATAGAGTTTCAAATCCTCTGTCGGAACTAGTGGAGCGTTCCAATTCCAAACGACTTACCCCGTTCCAGTCTGCTATTGACCAGTCCAGCCGCGCCTCCCGCTCTTTACCGGAACGAACTGCCATAAAATCCAGCACCGCCATCCGGGTATTAAGGCCCATATAAAACTCTCCGTATAATCCGGCAGGAAGCTCTATGTAATAACCTTTGTCATACGGCACGAGATCAAAACCTTCCGGATCCCATACCGTTTCATACCCTTCCGCATTATCAGACAAGCGCTGATTAACAGTTGATACAGGTCCCGCGTAGCGGAAAACAGAAAGGTCATACGCACTTAAGCTTTTTGAACAGGTATCACAGGGATTGGTATTTAACCAGGACTGGATCTTATCATCCGAAATATACAGGCGCACCCTGCCATTTTGAGCAAGAGAACTGATTCCTGTTTGAAGAGACCAGTTATATGGAATAACCGGATTGCCGGATAGCCCGGACGATCCTTCCAACTGGGCAAAGCGAATTTGTACATTCCCGGCTGCCCCCTGCTCTGGCTTCAGCTCCGCCAACAATTGATTTGAACTAAGCGCAGGAGTAAAACCGGAATCCCTTACCGATAGATTCAACAGTCCACTGGAACTACCTATAAAAGAAGGATAATTCCTATTATAGATATGAAAATCATCTAGTAAGAAACCACCAGGCGTTCTGGGCATTACGTTTGAAAATCCATTTCTGGCCAGTGATAGCAATCGGAATTGGACCCTGCCCAGGTTGTTTGGCAAGGAGGTAGTAATCAATCTCCATTGATTGCTACCAACCGGATCACAATCTGTCCAGGCTGATTTTGCAGTGTTGTTATACCAGTTCACTTGGTCGGGCTGTTCCAGCAGTCGAATCCAGGTGCGACCAGTATCAATAGAATATTCAAGGAAAACTGAATCTCTGCCTTCACACAATTGTTTATTTACGGATGCAGATAAATATGGCTGTTGCAAACCAGTCAGGTCAAAAACCGGACTCACCAGGTATCCTGATGGAACGATAAAACCGATTCCCTGAATAGACGCAATCCATTGGGTGCCCCAGAAAGCTTTTCCATTTGCTGCCTTATATGGAGCGATGGATTCCGTTAATCGGGAAGAATGCTCATACAGGAAGGTGGATCCCCAGCCCGATTTCCCCTGCTCAAAGCCCTCGAAATAGGGAAATTGGTTAATTTTTCGCGCATAGGCCCAGGTTGCACTCAAGCTGTCATCAGCAGCATTTTCATCCCCTTCAGCATGGACCCAGGCTTTTACAGTTGCTACAGCATCAGGCCAGTTCAAAACAGGAATCCCAAAGCTTACTATAGCAGTGTCACCTGCAGGAATAGATGGCACCTGCAGGAATTGCCGTTTCCCATCCGGCGTTTCGATCCCAAATGCTACTGCTGAACTGGGAGTTAACCTGTTGTTTCTTGCCCAGAGGTAACTGAGCACAGAGTCCCCATCTGTAACGTTTTGTTTTTGATAAGCAAAATAAACCAGCTTGATGTCTTCTGAAACTTTAAAGAAACGAAGCTTTTTAAGCACCTGCAATTGTTGCTGGTAACTGGAATGAATAAACCTTAACCGGATCTGAAAACTGGAGCTGAATTCCTGACCGTGTTTAGCTAAAACATCACTAATATTCAGGTAGTCAATAACCGGTTGTTGGGTCATTGGATCCAGCAGTGCAACACCCAACCAGGAGGAAGTATCATTTCCCCTTATAAAACAATCCATTTTTAGCTGGCCAAAATCAGGAATATCCAGAAACATTCGAATATCATCAGTAACTGAATAATTCTCAAAATTATAATTACCAATAAGTTGCAATATTTGGCCTTCAATTTTACTACTAATAAATAAGCCCTGATTTGGACGAGTATTTAATTTCAAAGAAGCTGCTGTAATTCCTGCATCCCAGGCAGTTAAACCAGTAAGGCCAGGGTATCCGGGAGAATTAATACTGGTATCTGAAATACTTTCCAGATTTTCTTCAAATGGGAGTGTTAAAGGTTCTGTAGTAAGATACCGCCAATTTATGGCGGTGGTATCATTTGTTGGATTGATATCGTTTGCAGCCTTTAAAACTAACCTGAGATTGGCCGATTCTCCCGGAGCTCCTATGGGTCTCAACCGGGAAGTCCAGGTAAAGGGCTGTGCCGGATTCCATTTCCTTACGATCGTATCAGATCCCAGCAGCACTTCATTTTTATAGAGGCGCAGGAATACAGTATCGCTAATAGCCAGGCTACCTTCATTACGTACCACCACTGTAAGGGGGTCCAACGAATCTTTAACTGAAGGAGCCCTGCTTACCAGGAAGGCTTGTTGTACAGAAACAGACAGGTCTCCATTGGTTCCCGTACCTGAACAAATCCCAGAACCAGTTAGTAGTCTTTTCGCAATGGCGCGCTCTCCAAATAGTCCGTTCAGAATCGGTTGAACCGTAAACCAATAGGGTTTTCCAGTACTTAATCCATCCACCTGGTAACTGGTATCGGAAGTAATTCCGATCCGTTCCATTTCCGTTCCATTATACTTAAGTACTGCAAAGGAATCGATTCCGGCGGGTTTGGTCCACCGCAACAGGCCGCTGGATTCACAGGTACTTGAAACTGTAAAATTAATTTCAGGCATAATGCGGAAAGGGGCCGAAATACGTTCCAGTCCGCTTGGAACATGTGTTACTTTTACCAATACCGAAGTGTTGGTACTGGAAGGAATGGTCCAGGACCTCCACCCTGGTTGAGACACTCCGCTGGTAATGGGTGTCCAGCTAATACCATTATTCTGAGAAAAAGAAAAACTGTATTCGTCGTTTTCATGACCAGGAAACCGCCATTGTATTACGCGGCGCTCTGCATGTTTAAACAGTTCTCCTCCGGCTGGCTGTAAGAGTTCGAATCCTGCTTCTTCCCAATTGTATACGATTTTATATGGCTGAGGACCAAAAGGGACTTCAAAGCCTTTTACTCTCACACGATATCTGCCTGGGAGCGCACGATCAATTACTACCTGCTCAATATTATTCAACCGATCTTTTCCCCTCGTTGCCTGTGCCAGCACTCCTGCTGCGCTGGTATCCAGAATAAATGGATCATATACGGATCCATCGGGCAATTCAACAGTTATATCAAGGTCGTTTACCAATGCTTTGGCGGAGTAAAAAGAAGCGGGGCGATCATGCCAGTATAGCATAATCCGAAAATCAGTGACTTCCTGGTCAAGTTGGATTTCCATAACCTGCTCCTGCTGGTGATTAACTTCTCCGGAAAACCACTGCTTTTTGTTCATCGTCTCCAGGGCTTTGTAAGTATTCAGCCAGCCAAAGCCATTGGCAAAATCAACATATGGCGTTCCAAGATCTGTTGCGGTATTGCAAAGCAGGGCCTTCATAAGCGCACCCTCCGGATCTGCTCCATTAAAAAGTTGGCGATAACGTTCATAGAGTAATGCCAGTCCGCCTGAAACCTGAGGACAAGCCATGCTGGTTCCATCCAGGCGCCCATAATTATTATTGGTTGTGGTAGATAAAATATTGGTACTAACTGCCACGATTTCGGGTTTGACCCTGCCATCGAGCGTAGGCCCTTTGGAATATACATTTACTGAACCATTGTCGTTGGTACCACCTACAGTCAGCACATTTTTGGCAGCCTGAAATGCATTGTCGATGGTCCGGTAACTAACGGGAAAGTTACCGCATTGAAGCGTTCCGGCATTGCCTGCCGCGAACACATGCATCAGGTTTGGCATATCGAGTAATTGTTGATCTGCCTGGCCACAGTAACCTGAGTATTGACCTGAATAAGGCAAACAGGAACTTCCTGCACCATAGGAATTATTCGTAATGACCATCCGTTTCTCCTGGTAGAGCCGAGGTGTTTGAAAAATAATCGTATTGAAATAATCTACCTCAAGCTCGGCATTAAAAGCGTAACCGCGCATAACTGGATTAATATTCCCTTTTCCAGCCATCGTTCCGGCCACATGTGTCGCATGGGTGTTACCGTTATACAATTGCCCTTCCTCATAAAAGTTATGATCTATATGGTAGATTCGGCCTCCATCACCAATTCCCATGGTCACACCTTTTCCAGTTAATCCAGGCAAGCCATTTGCGCCCAGTTGAAGCAGGTTCCCAAAATGAGATTCAGTACCAATCAGATTTAGCTCAAAAAGTTCGGGTGCGGGCAAAGCATACAGGGTAAAAGGTTCGGCCAGTAATTTTTCAAGGGCAGGGCCATTCAATTTCATCTCCAGCATTCGGTTGTAGAGCTGTCGGATTTCTCCGGATGCAGGCGCATCTTTTCCAAGTAAGGAGTTGATCTGGCGGACAGCAATTGCTGAATCCATTCCTTCTGTAAACCAGATATGCCAGTTGGTTTTTGTCTGGTTGTTTTGAAGTGTTGCTTGTTTTGAATATCCGGATTCCTGTTTCAGGCTGGTTGGCAATATAAAGAGACCGGTTATACCCAAAGCCCTGAGCTCCGGTTCTGAAACAGGCTGACCCAACCTGGCCAGGTAGGTCTTGCCCGGTACATATTCAAGTAATTCAATACCCTTTGAGGTCAGGTATTTTATATTTTCCTGGGTTGGTATATCCTGAAACCTGAGAAAAAAGGTTTGCTTACTGGAATTGGCATGAAAACTTTTCCAAAAGGCAGCCGATGGTGGAGCCGAGGCAAAAAATTGATTGGCCAACGGATCTTTGAACAGTACGGTTTGGGCGCCTGGAGCCGGGTGCTGCGCCCAGGTTGCCGTATGACAGCTGAGCAAAAAAAGCAGAACCCTGACGAACAGCAGGGGTTTAGGCATATAAAAGATATCTTCTTAAATATAACCCCTAATTCGACATTTTCGTATGTGTGTGGAAGGATTTTAACGACAACAGCCCGCAAATGCGGGCTGTTGTATCTTATCCGGAGGCAATTATTCGCCACCTTCCTTTTTCTTTTTCTGACTTTTTGGTGCCCAGATAGCAAGCATCCGCTTTCCTTCCATCTTGGGCATCCCTTCCAGTACACCGAATTCAGACAGTCGCTCTGCAAACTTCAGGAGCAACAATTCTCCGCGGTCTTTAAACTGGATCGCCCTACCCCGGAATTGCACATAGGCCTTTACCTTATTCCCTTCTTTAAGGAATTCTTCCGCATGTTTAGCCTTGAAATTGAAGTCATGGTCATCCGTATTAGGTGTAAAACGGATCTCCTTCACTTCACTCTGCTTGGCTTTCGCCTTCATTTCCTTTTCCTTTTTCTTCTTCTCGTAAAGGAATTTATTATAGTCAATGATCTTACAAACCGGAGGATCTGCCTGGGGGGAAATCTCCACCAGATCAAGTCCCTGATCCTGGGCCATTCGCTGTGCTTCCTGGATGGAATAAATACCTACTTCTACATTATCCCCAACCAGTCGGACCTGTGGTACACGAATCATCTGGTTGGTTCTGTGTTCCTGCTGCTGTTCTTTTTTGAACCTGGGATTAAAAGCCCCCCTGGGAGGCCTGGGTGGAAATGCCATTTACTTTATTTGGTTAAACAATTTACTTCCCGAAATTAAATCATTTTTTAATCTCCGCTACTCCGTTCCTTAATTTCCCGTGTAATAACGGTTACAAATTCTTCAATACTCATCGTGCCGGCGTCTCCCTTGCCCTGTCTGCGAATGGAAACCTTGCCTTCACTCACTTCTTTCTCACCTACAACTAACATGTAAGGTACCCTTTGAAGTTCAGTGTCTCGGATCTTTTTTCCGATTTTCTCGTTTCTGTCATCAATAGATACTCGTACCCCCGCTGCCTTCAACTGATTTTTAACCGTTTGGGCAAAGTCCATGAACTTATCACTAATTGGCAGGATTTTTACCTGTTGCGGGCTCAGCCATACTGGCAGTTTACCTGCATAGTGCTCCAGCAGGAAGCCAATAAACCGCTCATGGGTGCCAAGCGGAGCACGGTGAATAATCAATGGAGTATCGTGATTGTTATCAGCTGTGGTATAGCTCAGTTTGAAGGAGCGGCCCTGTGAAAAATCAACCTGGTTGGTAGCAAGGGTAAACTCACGACCGATTACACTATAGATCTGAACATCTATTTTAGGACCGTAAAAAGCCGCTTCATCCTGGACTTCTACAAAAGGAATTCCGGATTCAATGAGTACCTGCCGAACCATTGTTTCGGTCTCTTTCCAGAGTTCCGGTTCATTTACATATTTCTTACCCAGCTTTTCAGGAGAATGCAAACTGAGTCGCATGATGTATTTATCAATTCCGAAAATCTTAAAATACTTCAGATACATTTCATTCACCGCGCGGAATTCCGATTCGAACTGCTCCTTGGTGCAATAGATGTGTGCATCGTTCATATGCAGGCAACGTACCCGCATCAATCCAAATAATTCACCACTTTGCTCATACCGGTATACGGTTCCATATTCGGCTATGCGGTAGGGTAAGTCGCGATAACTCTTTGGCTCCGCTGCAAAAATTTTGTGGTGGTGCGGACAGTTCATCGCGCGCAGGTAATATTTCTCTCCTTCAAGTTCCATTGGCGGATACATGCTATCGGCATAATACGGCAGGTGACCACTGGTGAGGTACATGCTTTCTTTAGCGATATGCGGAGTAACTACCCGATGGTAACCAGCTGCTTCCTCGGTTTCCTTGGCCAGTTTTTCCAATTCTTCAATGATGATGGTACCGTTGGGCATCCACATGATAAGCCCCTGACCTACATCATCGTCCATAGTATAGATGCCAAGCTCTTTACCCAGTTTGCGATGATCACGTTTTTTAGCTTCTTCCAGCATTGCCAGGTATTCATCCAACTCTTTCTGGCTGGGGAAACTTACGCCGTAAACGCGGGTAAGCATTTTGTTTTTTTCATCTCCTTTCCAGTACGCGCCGGCAATGTTGGTGAGCTTCACTGCTTTGATCAAGCCGGTATGCGGGATATGGGGTCCGCGGCAGAGATCAGTAAATGCTCCCTGGGTGTAAAATGTAATCTCACCATCCTGCAGGTTTTGCAGCAGGTCAAGTTTGTATTCGTCTCCTTTCTCTTCAAAATAGGCAATCGCATCGGCCTTTGAAATTTCTTTCCGGAGGAAGGGGTTGTTTTGTTTGGCCAGCTCTTTCATTTTGGATTCGATCACCTTCAGATCTTCTTCATGTAGCGGCCTGCCTCCTAAATCAATATCATAGTAAAATCCATTCTCAACGGGAGGTCCCACCCAGAATTTAACCCCGGGAAAACGATCTTCAATCGCTTCAGCCATAAGGTGAGCAGTAGAATGCCAGAAAGTGCTTTTAGCATCTTTTTCTTCCCAGGAAAGAAATTTAATAGAGGCATCCTGATAAATCGGGCGATTCAGGTCCCATACCTGTCCGTTTACGCTGGCAGCCAGAATTTTACGCGCCAGGCCTTCGCTTATTGATTTGGCGATGTCAAGAGAAGAAGTACCGGGGGCATATTCGCGCTGGGCTCCATCCGGAAAATGAATTTTGATCATTGGTTGTACAGTGTTTTAACTTTGCAACTCCTACGAACGAGTTGAAAGGAGTGCAAAATTAACGAACTATTGCCACAATAACTGGTTGAGTGGTATATAATTGAGGATCCTTTTTTCTTAAATTGAACGACTAACAGGAATTCATGAGATTGATTTTTACGTTCTTGATTTGGATAATAACGGCTCAGGTTGGAAGCACACAGGATATCAGCGGTGTTTGGCGGGGACATTTCCGTCAGAACAACCGGTCCTTGCAAATGCTTAATCTGGAAGACCGGTATCGGTTTGAAGTACAGTTACTCCAGGAGGGTAAAAACTTCAAGGGGGTAACTTATTCCTATAAAACCACTGAATTTTATGGAAAGGCCGATGCAAAAGGCTCCATTCATACCGGTACGAAAAAAGTTTACCTGGAGGAATTGAAGATTGTGGATGTCCGGATGCGGCAGGGAAATGATGCCTGTATCATGACCTGTTTCCTGCAGTACACCCGAAATGGAAACGAAGAATTTTTGGAAGGAACCTATGTTAGTATGAATACCCGCGACTCATCCGATTGCGGGCGAGGCACGGTATTCCTGAGAAAAGTGCCCACCTCCGATTTTTACCTGGAACCTTTCCTGGCGGAACGTCAAAAAAAGCCGAAGGGAGAAGAAAATATTCGGGTTAATGAAGCGCCACCATCCAGGCCACCAGCTCAAAAGCCGCCAACCCAGCCTGTAAAACCGGTAAAGCCACCGGTAAAACCAACAACACCGGTTGAGAAAGAAAAAACGCCTGAACCCTTACCCGCTCCATTACCGCAGGAAGAAATCAGGAAGCCGGTAGCTCCTGTGGTGGTTCCTCCGGTGCTTAAAGAACGGGCAAATGAAATAGTGAAAACCTTTAGTGTAAATACCCGGAAAATTTCCATTAGCCTGTACGACAATGGCACTATAGATAAGGATACGGTATCTGTGTACCTTAATAATCGCCAGGTGGTATCGCGTAAAATGTTATCCCTTTCTCCCATTGTAGTAGAAATAGACCTGGAGCAGGAGAACGACTATGTTGAACTGGTAATGGTTGCAGAAAACCTGGGTGAGATTCCACCCAACACCTCGCTCATGATAGTAAAAGCCGGTAGCAAACAATATGAGGTTCGGATCACGTCCACTGAGCAGAAAAACGCGATGGTCGTGTTTAAATTCCAGTGCGAATGAGAGTTCTCTTCTTGATGGCAGGAATGCTGCTGTACCTGGTATCGGATGCACAGGACCTGAACGGGATCTGGAGAGGCTCGCTTACCCAGGAACCTGGGGGCTGTTTTCCTGTTTATAAACTGGAAATCCAGTTAATCAGCAGCGGAACAAACGTTGAGGGATATGCATTTGATTACTATGACAAAACCCGTTTTGTCAAACATCATTTTAAAGGTACCTATAATGCAACCGATAAAAAACTGATCCTTAAAGAAGATCAGCTGCTGGAAGTTCAGATACCCTATGATTGTGTAGTGTGCACAAAGACCTATGAATTGGTCTATACAAAAGAGCAGACCAGGGATGCTTTATCAGGAAGTTGGACCGGTGTAGAAGCGGAAAGCAAAAGACCTTGTCCGGCTGGAAAAATAACATTATTCAAAGAGTTCCAGCCTGATTTCCCGACCTCCCTAACCGATTCTTCCCAACTCGTGAACCAGCAAAGCCTGCTGAAAGTTAAGCAGCGTACAACGGAATTGGTGCAGACACTGGTGCTGGATAGTCCGACTATTAAAATTGACCTCTATGACAATGCTGAAATTGACAATGACACCGTAACGATTTTTCTGAATGACCGGTTGTTGCTGTATCAGCAGCGACTCACCAACCAGGCCCTGAGTGTAACCGTGAAAGCGGTTGCGGGAGAAGTGTACGAACTCATCATGTACGCAGATAATTTAGGCAGCATTCCTCCGAATACGGCGTTAATGACAGTAAGTTCAGGGCGGGATAAGTATGAAGTGCGCTTATCAGCTTCAGACAAAAAAAATGCAGCGGTCAGGTTTCGGGTACGGGAGCGCGCTAGGAATTAATTTAGTTGAAAGGTTTTCTTTTTTTAGCAATTTGTGAATTAGCAATCAGAATAATAATTATTACCAATACAAACGTTCCTATTAGTTGTAACCAAAATTCAGTAGGAAGAATATGGCCAGTTCCCAATGCCATTACACCTAATAAGGGTAACCCAATCAGGAATAAAATGGCTAGCACTTTAATTAATTTCCAGAATATCAGCACCTATTGCATTTTCTAACATTAAAACTAAACAGTAATTCCTGTAAACAAGGAATCCGCAATAAATCCCAGGTGGTCTTTGAAGAGTTCCTGATCATTGCCGAGGAAAAGCCTCGAACCAATACCCTTTAAGGAAACATTGATGGCTTTGGCCCATATGTCAATCTCTTCATGCGTCAGTTCACGAATCTCTCCTCTGCGGATGCCATAAAGCACGAGGTCTTTCAGGAAACTCTCCATATAGGCATTGCGCTTTTCAGTGATATTGACAATCAGAAAAGGGTTTTCCATTACTTCTGCTTTGAATACGGAATATTGCTGGTTGTTTTCAATCAGATGACGTAAAAGGGAAACCACAAAAGAACGAAACCGATCCTGCACCGTTATATACTGGTTCATACTGGTAACGGCATTCTGGTGCTGCTGTTCCATATCTTCCAGGGCCATTGCCTCAAAAATATCCTCCTTGGTTTTGAAATAATAATAAAGGGAACTTTTGGATTTGCCGATCTTTTTGGCAATGTCTTCCATGGTGGTTTTTTTGAATCCGAAATGAATAAACAGCTCCCTTGCTCCATGCAGGATATCTTTTCGAATTGGATCCAGTTCCGTACTATTTGTTTGACCATTTGACATTTTGAGTCGATTTTCGATCTGTTACAAATCTACAAAAAACTTATACCCTCCTGATTTATCCCAAGCAGAACACGACAGAAATACCGGAAGTTTCGGGCGTATTTTCTGTTTCTCATTGATTTACAATTCATAAAACCTGAATTCAAACAACCTTTCAGCAAACCTGGCCGAAGATTAACCTACTTCTTTCACAACTCCTTAACAAGATTTTCGACCATTTAATCTTTTTGGTCGAATATTCATACTAATTTTGACCTCTCAAACAAAATAGTCGAAAATTCATGGAGCACCAAATTCTGGATTCGGTACACCAGGTGTTTACTACCCAAAGTATCAGCCGGTATACCATGGACGACCTCTCCACACAAATGGGGATCTCCAAAAAGACACTCTATCGCTTTTATCCCAGCCGTCAGGAACTGGTAGACCAGGTTTGTAAGCGGGTAGCGGAGGAATACGAGGAATCCATGCAACCCTGGGATGATCCCGGGATCAGCAACCTGAAAAAACTGTTGGGACTCATTTCCAATGTGGTCGGTTTTTGCAAGAGGGTAAGTCCTGATTTCTTCCTGGACCTGCGTCGTCACTATCCAGTTCAATACATCGAGCTCAACCTCAAACTGGAACAGAGCCTGACCGGCCGGATTCAGCAATTACTGCAAGACGGCATTCAGGAAGGGGTTTTTCGAAGCAGCCTGCATCCGGCCCTGGTGATGAGCATCTGGCAGCAGCACCTGCAGAAAGACTTCGAATATGCGGCACAGTTAGTTAATGATTACTCCAAAGACGAAGTATTTCGCCAGGCGGTATATCTCTTCCTCTATGGCATTATTGCCCCCGCTGCGATTCCCGAAATGGAAGGCATGCTGGCCAGTTATGATTGGAAATCTCCTTTATCAACTCAGACAATTTAATACAGCATAAACTATGACAACGAGAACAAACCGGTTATCCGTCTTTCTCGCATTTGCACTCCTTCTGGTGGGCAAGAATATGAAAGCACAGGATCCGGAGGAATCACTGACCTTATCAAAAGCCATACAGTATGCGCTTAAGCATCAGAACGATGTTCGCAAAGCAAAACTGGATGAAGAAAATTCCGAATACCAGATCGAAGAAGTAAAATCGAGAGCCCTGCCACAGATAACCGGCACCAGCGGGCTCACTTACAATCCGATTCTTCAGTTAAGTGCTGTACCAGGCGACCTGGCGGGACAGCCAGGTACTACCCTTTTGATTCCATTCGGACAAAAATGGAATGCCAATGCGGTAATTTCTTTAAGTCAGAACATATTTGACAAATCTGTATTCACAGGGCTTAAAGCTGCCAAAACCACCCGTGAATATTATCAGGTAATGGCAAAGCTCACCGACGAACAGGTGATTGAACAGGTTGCACAGAACTATTACCAATTATTGGTGCAGCGACAAAAAATGGCCGTGGTGGATAGCACCATATCCAATTCCAGAAAAGTGCTGGATGTAATCGATGGGCTCTATAAAAACGGGCTCGCAAAAAAAATCGATGTAGACCGCACCCGCGTGAATATATCCAACCTTCAGGCACAACGCCAGCAATTATTGAATGTGGTGCAGATACAGGAAAATACCCTGAAGTTTTTTATGGGTATGGATATCGCCAGTACTATCAATGTGCCTGCTACCAGCATGGAAGCCATTCAGCCAAGTGTTGCAATGATTGCAGAAGCACCGGAAGTGAAAAACATGACGGATTACCAGTTGCTGAAAACGCAGGAAAAACTACTGGAATACCAGAAAGAAAGTGTGAAAGCGGCCGCCTTTCCAACCATCAGCTTAAATGGGAACTATGGTTACCAGGGACTGGGTGGAAAATTCCCAATCGGAAAAGGTCCATCACAAAATGTGAACTGGTTCGACTATTCCAATGTAGGCGTAACCATGCGTATACCAATCTTTACCGGATTTGGGAACCGGGCCAGGATCAGACAGGCTGACATTCAGGTTAGAAAAATTAAGGAAGACCTTCAGCTTCAGGAACGGGCGCTGAACCTGGCGTATGAAAATGCCAAAGCACAGCTGGTGAATGCCATCACCACCCTGAATAACCAACTGGAAAATGTGGAACTGGCCAAAGAAGTGTATGCGAATACCCGCAATAACTACGACCAGGGACTGGCACCACTAACCGATTTACTGGATGCTGAAAACTCACTTACCACCTCACAAAATAATTATTCAACCGCCCTGCTTGATTACCGCCTTGCAGAAATTCAGGTACTGAAAACACAGGGTAAACTCAATTCACTCGTAAACTAAATCGTATATGAAAAAGTATAGCAAAATACTGCTGACTGTGTTGATCATTGGTGCTTCCTTATATGCCATCGTAACTGTACTTAAAAAAAACAAAGCCGAAGCAGCTGAAAAAACTGCGATAGTAGCAGCCACCAACGCCACTGTTGCAGTAAGAGTGGACACCGTTCAATTTTCCAATCCGGCTATTGCGCTTACTGCGAATGGAAATTTTGAGCCCTTCCAGGAATTATCATTTTCGGCAGAAAAGCCTGGAAGAGTAGTGAATGTACTGGTGAAAGAAGGAGATTATGTTAGAAAAGGCCAGGCACTTGCAACCATTCGTGTTGACCAGTTAAATGTAGACCTGCAAACTGCTGAAGCCAATTATAAAACTGCGGAAACCGATTTGCAGCGATATGAAAATGCTTTCCGAACCGGTGGCGTTACACAGCAACAACTCGATCAGGCCCGATTGAACCTTTCCAATGCCAAATCCAGATTGCAGCAGGCTGGTATCAACCTGGGTGACGCTACTATCCGTGCTACCATTGATGGGCTTATTAATGCACGTAAAATCGAGCCCGGATCTGTTGTATCACCGGGAACACCCCTGTTTGATATTGTAAATATTTCAAAGCTGAAATTAAAAGTGCATGTAAATGAAGCACAGGTAGCACAGCTTAAGGTGGGTAAGCAGGTGAAGATTACCGTTAGTGTTTTCCCAGATAAAAACTTCACCGGAAAGATTTCATTTATCGCGGCCAAAGCCGACCAGGCGCTGAATTTCCCCGTTGAGATTGACCTGGGTGCCAATCCGGGTAACCTCATTAAAGCCGGTATGTTTGGTACAGCTGAATTTGATTTTGAGCAACAAAAACCCGTATTGTTGATTCCCCGCTCCGCATTCGTAGGCAGCGTGAACAGTAATGAAGCATTTGTTGTACGCAATAATAAAGCAACCCTGTTAAAACTGACCAGCGGTCGGGTGTTGGATAACCAGGTTGAAATTCTGGATGGCCTTCAGGAAGGTGACCTCGTAATCACAAGCGGACAAATCAACTTAACCAACGGAACCGAAGTATCCATTATTCCGTAAAAAAGAAGGAACATGAAAATTGCAGAATTATCGATAAAAAGACCCTCATTGGTGATCGTATTGTTTACGATCCTGACCCTGGGTGGTCTCTTCAGCTATACTCAACTAGGTTATGAGCTGATCCCGAAATTTGAGACCAATGCGATCACGGTTTCCACTATTTATCCCGGGGCCTCTCCCAGTGAAGTGGAAAATACCGTGACTAAAAAAATTGAAGACGCAGTTGCCTCTTTGGAGAATATCAAAAAACTGGAATCCAAATCACTGGAGAATGTATCTCTGGTTACGATTACGCTTAACAGTACAGCAGATGCCGACTATGCTTTGAATGATGCACAGCGCAAAATCAATGCAGTACTAAAAGACCTACCGGATGATGTAGACCCTCCTTCTCTGAATAAATTCTCATTGAGCGATCTGCCAATTATGACCCTGGCAGCATCCGCCAAACTGGAAGAAGCCCAGTTCTTTGACCTGGTAGATAAACGGATCAGTCCGGTTTTATCAAGGGTTAACGGTGTGGCGCAAGTGAACCTGGTGGGTGGACAGGAACGCGAGATCCAGGTGAGTCTTGACCCACAAAAGATTAAAGGTTTCGGATTATCCGTTCCCCAGGTTCAGCAGGCCATTCTGAGTTCCAACCTCGACTTTCCTACCGGTAACGTACAAACGAGGGAACAAAGTATACTGGTTCGACTGGCCGGAAAATATAAAACCGTAGAAGAGTTACGCAACCTGGTGATTGTTTCCAACAATGGAATCCAGGTTCGGCTTGGTGATGTAGCAGATGTGCAGGACAGTCAAAAGGAGGTGGAAAAAATCGCTAGGGTAAACCAGCAGAATGCCATCACTATTCAAATTATCAAACAATCGGATGCCAATGCCGTGGCAGTGAGTGAAGAAGTGCAGAAACAGATCCAACGACTGGAACAGGATTACAGTGCCAATGAACTGAAACTGAATATCGCGAATGACAGCACTGTATTTACATTGGAAGCGGCTGATTCAGTTGTGCATGACCTCCTGCTGGCAGTTGTGCTGGTTGCTTTCGTAATGTTATTCTTCCTGCACAGCTTGCGGAATGCGGTCATTGTGATGGTGTCCATCCCGGCATCCCTGATCGCGACCTTTATTGGCATGGCGCTGTTTGACTACACACTGAACCTGATGAGTTTGCTTGGTCTTTCACTGGTTGTTGGTATCCTCGTGGATGATGCAATCGTTGTACTGGAAAATATTTATCGCCACATGGAGATGGGTAAAAACCGGGTGCGTGCCTCCATGGATGGAACCAAGGAAATTGGCTTTACTGTTACAGCCATTACACTTGTAATTGTGGTGGTATTCCTACCGATTGCACTGAGTACCGGACTGGTATCGAATATCATCAAACAGTTCTGTGTAACCGTAATTATTTCTACCCTTTTATCACTGCTCTCTTCCTTTACAATTGTTCCGTGGTTATCGTCCCGTTTCGGTAAACTGGAACACTTAACAGGTAAAACAATCTTTGGACGAATCATCCTTGGTTTTGAAAAAGGACTGGACAGATTTACCCACTGGATCAGTGGAATCCTGACATGGAGCCTGCGTCATAAGCGCATAACCCTGGGAGTGGTATTGGTGATGTTCCTTTCTTCCTTCTACATTGTAGGCGCCGGATATGTGGGTTCTGAATTCTTTTCAAAAAGCGATCGTGGGGAATTCCTGGTGCAGCTTGAATTACCCAAGGATGCAGCAATTGAACAAACCAATCAGCTGACACAAAAAGCAGAGAAATACTTACAACAAAAAATTGAAATCGTAGACCTGATCACTACTGTTGGTCAAACCAGTGAAGGACTGGGAGCATCCCAGAGCACTGCATATAAATCAGAGATCAAAGTTAAACTGGTACCCAAGGAACTTCGGAAGGATGACAGTTATGTATATGCCGCGAAGATCAAACGGGAACTGGAAAACGTATTGGTTGGTGCCAAGATCAAAACTACACCCATCGGCATGTTGGGTACAGCAGACCTGGCACCACTTGCATTGGTGGTAACCGCATCGGATCTGGACAGTGCGCTGGCCTTTGCCAATGAAGCACATGCTTTGTTGAAAAAAATCCCAGGCGCAACTGAAACCAAATTAACCGTGGAATCGGGTAACCCGGAGATCAATGTTCAGGTAGATCGTGATAAGATGGCAGCGCTTGGATTGAATATGCAAACGGTGGGACTGACCATGCAAACTGCCTTCAACGGCAATACTGATGGAAAGTTTCGTGCCGGAGAATATGAGTATGATATTAATATCCGTTACGGCAGTTTTTCCCGTTCGAATATGCAGGATGTAAGTAATCTTGAGTTTGTGAACAATATGGGACAGACGGTTAAACTATCCCAGTTTGCAACCGTACGGGAAACATCCGGACCAAGCCAGTTGGAAAGAAGGGATAAGAGCCCCTCTGTAACCGTACAGGGACAAAGTGTTGGGCGCCCTACTGGTACGATTGCGGCTGAATGGGAGCAGGCATTTTCTCAACTGCGTAAGCCTACGGGTGTGAACTACCTCTGGGGTGGTGACATGGAAAACCAAAGTGAAGGATTCGGCACACTGGGTATTGCCCTTCTTGCTGCTATTCTGCTGGTATACCTGGTGATGGTGAGCCTGTATGATAGTTTTGTATATCCATTTGTGGTATTGTTCTCTGTACCCCTGTCCTTTATTGGAGCTTTCCTCGCATTAGGTCTGACCAACAATTCATTAAACATCTTTACCATTTTGGGTATCATCATGTTAATTGGATTGGTAGCGAAGAACGCCATCATGATTGTAGATTTTGCGAATCACCGGAAAGCCGAAGGCGAATCTACTTTCCAGGCCCTGGTGCAGGCCAACCATGCGAGATTACGTCCGATCCTTATGACTACCATCGCGATGGTATTTGGCATGTTACCTATTGCAATTGCATCGGGCCCTGGTGCGGAATGGAAAAACGGCCTGGCCTGGGTAATCATTGGCGGATTGGTAAGCTCCCTGTTCCTTACCCTTGTTATTGTACCGGTGATCTACGCCATATTTGATGGCTGGCTGGAAAAAGCAAAGAATAAAAAGAAAGGACAAAAAACAGTAGATGAGTTGATCGTGGAGGACTTTACCCCTTCTCCCACACAGGATGGATTTACTCCCACGCATGTGGTTTGATGAATGAAAAAGAGAAGCAGTCGCTACACGGCTGCTTCTTCTTTCTCTCTACGGTTCGAAGCGTGCTCTATTTTACGGATATAAGTTTCCTGAATAATGATTAACAAAGCAGCGAGCATCGGGCTTGCCAGTAACAACCCAATTGCACCAGCCAGAATTCCCATCAATACCTGCCAGAACAATGCCAGGGCAGGAGGCAATTCAACCATTTTCTTCTCAATCATAGGAGTAATAAAATAGCTCTCAATAATCTGGATCGAGAAATACAGAATAACAATATAGAGAGCCATTTGCTGGCTTTCAAGCAACCCCACCAGAACGGCAGGAACGAGTGCCAGGTATGGACCGATATACGGAATGAATGTACATCCTGCAGCGATCAATGCAAGAATAAAAGCCAGTGGTACTCCCAATAGAGCCAGCCCGATACCGGTAGCAAGTCCCACCACCAGCATGGATGCGAATTTGGCAGCCAGCCAGGTTGCCAGAGTTTGATACACTTTACGAATCAGGTTGCTGACAGCCTTTTTTTTATTGTCAGGAAACAGGCGAACCAATCCATTAAAATAGTTTGTTGGTGATGCAGCCTGGAAGATTGCTGCAATTAGAACAATCAGCATATTTCCTAAAACGCCAAGAAAAGAACCTACATAAGAAGCGGCTTTGGTCAGCAAATCCTTGTTTTCAGTAACTGCTTTACCCGGGTCTTTAGGCAATTCTTTGATGAGTTTTTTTCCAACCGGATGCGATTGAATCGCCTTTTTAAGCTGATCGATCGATTTTGGAAGGGTCGAAGAAATTTCATCCAGTTGTTTGGATACAGAAGGCCCGGCAATCAGAAAAAATCCGGTTAGTACAAGTGCAATAGAAACAAGTGTGATAACCAGTGCCCAACTATATCGAAGTTTCAGCTTTTTTTCAATCCATACAGAAATAGCATGAAATAATATGGACAGTAAAATGCTGGAAAAGATCAGTAGAAAAAAATTGAACTGCCATACGAAAATCGCCAGTAATCCACCGGTAACAAACACCAGTAAACTGTATTGAAAAAGAATGGAAAGGGAAGGCTTGGGTTTCATACTAAGCAGTCCCTCAAAAAAATCATGCCCGGTTAAGCAGGTTGAAAACCGGAACAATTTTCCCCATTACAATTTAAAATTCCAGGTAACACTGGGTATGATCGGGAACAGACTTACCTGTCGGGCATCTACTTTCAGTGTGCCATCAAGCGCAGAACCTGTCTGATCGAAATAAAGGAAATAAGGATTTAGGCGACTGTAAACATTGTAAATACTGAATACCCAATGTCCTTTGATGCGGCGAGGCTTTTTAGGAATTGGGGTATAGGTAGCTGAAAAATCCAATCTATGGTAAGCTGGTAAACGATACTGATTAATTCTGCTAAACTCCTGTGTTAGTACCCCGTTTACGAGGTAAAATCGTTCTGGCAAAGTTGTGGCGTTACCTGTTCCATACACAAATACGGCTGACAATTTCCATTTTTTATTGAGCTCATAGGAGGCAACGGCAGAAAGATCATGCCGTCTGTCGTAACGTGCAGGATACTTAAGGCCATCATTCAAATCAGGAAATTTCCTGTACGTCCAGCTAAGTGTATAACCCAGCCATCCGGTCATTCTGCCGGTGTTTTTGCGAACAAAGAATTCTGCTCCATAACTCCAGCCATCTCCAAAAACAAATTCTTCTTCCGGATCTGCCAGCGAAGGGGTATAGCCCTCCCGATATTCGATCTGGTTTTCCATCTGCTTGTAGTAGACTTCTACCGAGGTTTCGTACGTATTGTTCTTAAAGTTTCGAAAATAACCTGCAGCATATTGCCAGCTTAATTGTGGTCGCACAAAAAGCGTACTCGGTACCCAGAGATCAGTAGGCAGTGTGTTTCCTGCATTAGTAACCAGGTGTATGTACTGGTAATTCCTGGAGACCGATGCTTTTACGGAACTGGCATCATTGATACTATAACGCATGGTGAGCCGGGGTTCCAGGCCTCCGTAATTCTGGACCCGATCTCCTCTACCATATTGAACACTGTCTATTTTATTTCCATTTTCGTCTCGCTGGTAACGAGTATAAGCACCAACCTGTGTGAAATTACTGTAACGTAGTCCGGCGCTGATACGAAACTGATCCGTAAGATCCCAGTCGTCCTGGATATAGATAGCCGACTCTCTAGCAAATTTGCGCTGCGCATTGTTCGGAGTAAAATCAATAGAATCAGATCGTCCTGAAACCAGGTTCGGTTTAAATGTATGATGCGTGTATTGTGCTCCAAATTTCAATTTGTGTTGAGATCCGGGATAATAATCCATATCGAATTTGGCGGAGAGATCACGAATACCCGACTGCACATTAAATGTCAGGTTGTTCTGCGTGCCATTGAAGGCGAAATTATAATCGTTGAATACGAGTGTGGTATTGGAGAATAATTTTCTATGAAAAAGATGGTTCCATCGAAGGGTTGCCGTTGCATTTCCCCAGGGGATATTAGCTCTGAAGGAACGCTGGGTATTGTTGAAAGTGAATACATCCCTGCCAAAATAACCACTCAGGAAGATCCGGTCTTTATCAGAAAACTTATAATTCACCTTGGTGTTCAGGTCATAGAAATAATAGCCTGATCCATAAAAAGCACTTTCTCTTTTGACAAAAGGTTTTACCAATGCGTCAATATAAGTTCTGCGGGCAGAAATGATAAAAGAGGCTTTGTCCTTTTTAATGGGTCCCTGGATATTTATCCTGGATGCAATGGCTCCAATTCCTCCTTCTATCTCCATTTTTTTCATGTTGCCGTCTTTCATGGTGATGTCCAGCACAGAAGAGAGTCTGCCTCCGTACTGTGCCGGCATTCCTCCTTTGATCAAACTGACATTTTTAATGGCATCCGAATTGAAGATGGAAAAGAATCCGAACAAATGACCTGAATTGTAGACTACTGCATCATCCAGCAGCACCAGGTTTTGATCGGGTCCTCCTCCCCTTACATAAAAACCGGCGTTGCCTTCGCCGGCATTTCTTACACCCGGCAGCAACTGGAGGGTTTTGAGTACATCCACTTCCCCAAAAATGGCTGGCAGGGATTTGATCTGACTAATACTTAGGTCCACTTTACCCATTTGTGCGTCTCGCACATTCCCATCTTTCCGCTTGGCATACACGATTACTTCTTCACTTGCAACGATCCTGGGAGATAAATTGATTGACAGATTAACATCCTTATCAAGTTGCAGGCTGCTGGTTTGGGTTTCATAACCGGTGTAGGAAATACTTACCTGGTAAGTTCCGGCTGCAAGAGTAATGGAAAAAAAACCGTAGGCATTGCTGTTAACGCCTTTGCCCTGACCATTAATGGCGATGGTGGCTCCAATCAGGTTTTCACCGGAAAGAGCATCTTTAACATAACCGCTAAGCGTGAACTTTTGTTGGGCGCGGATGGTGCCGAAACCGGCAATGGTCAGGAAAAAACAGAGGATAAATCGGTTCATGATTGTAAAACTACCTGCTGTTCAACAAAAACCTAGATACATGGTTCATATTTTACACCGGAAAGCGGCAATTATTTTAACTTTGCGGCCCATGTTAGTAGGATTACAGAATGTTACGTTTGAATTTGGTGCGCGGGTCATTGTATCCGAAGCTACCTGGCATATCCAGCCCAATGAGCGAATTGGCCTGATCGGTTACAATGGCACCGGTAAGTCCACCCTGCTCAAGCTCATTGTTGGTGAATACCAGCCTTCTGCCGGAACTGTAGAAAGAAGCAGGGGTACCACTATTGGTTACCTGCACCAGGATCTGCTCAGTTTTGAAACCACGCAATCCATCCTGGAAGTGGCCCTGACTGCTTTTGAACGGGTTCAGCAACTGGAAAAGGAAATTGAAGAATTAGGCAAAGAGCTGGAAAGAACCGGGGATGAAAAAACGCTTCACCTGTATTCCGATAAACTGCACGAACTCGAAACCCTGGGTGGATATGATATTCACCATCGGACAGAAGAAGTATTGCACGGACTAGGCTTTTCACAGGAAGACCTGGCCCGGCCCTACCAGGAATTCAGCGGAGGATGGCGGATGCGGGTTCTACTGGCGAAGATGATCCTGCAACAACCGGATTTATTATTACTTGACGAGCCGACCAACCACCTTGACCTCCCTTCTATTGAATGGCTGGAAAAATATTTGTTGCATTATAAGGGTTCTGTGGTAATTGTAAGTCACGATAAGTTTTTCCTCAATCGTATGGTCACCAAAATCGTGGAAGTGTACCAGCGGCAATTGCATATTTATTCCGGCAACTACGAATTCTACGAAACTGAAAAGGCCCTTCGGGTGGAATTACAGCAAAGGGCATTTGAAAACCAGCAGGAATACATCCGCCAGCAGGAACGATTCATTGAACGTTTCCGTGCTAAAGCTACCAAGGCTGCACAGGCCCAGAGTGCAATGAAGCGACTGGATAAGTTGGATCGGATTGAGGAGGTAGAAATTGAACGACCCAATATCAAGATCAATTTCAGAATTGATAAAACTCCGGGTAAAATCCTGGTAGAACTCAAAAATGTCACAAAAAAATACGGCAATAATATTATTGTTGAAAACAGTTCTGCTGAAATTGAACGGGGCGACAAAATTGCATTAATTGGTGCCAACGGAAAGGGAAAATCAACCCTGTTGCGAATCATCGCAGGCATTGAAAAATTTGATGGCGAACGCAAGTGGGGGCACAATGTGGAAGAAGCGTTTTATGCCCAGCACCAGTTGGAAGCACTGGATATCAACAATACACTGCTGGAGGAAATGAAAACCTGTGGCAGTCAGAAAACCGAACAGGAATTACGCACACTGCTGGGATGCTTTTTATTCAGTGGTGATGACACCGATAAAAAAATCAGGGTACTCAGTGGAGGTGAAAAAGCCAGGGTAGCGTTGGCTAAAACCATTGTGAGCAAAGCCAATTTCCTGATGCTTGATGAACCGACCAACCACCTGGATATGCATTCTGTGGAATTGCTGGTTGAGTCGTTAAATAAATATGAAGGGAGTTTAATCCTGGTAAGTCACGATCGTTATTTTATTTCCAAAGCGGCGAATAAGATCTGGGAAATCGAAGATCACCAGATCAAGGAATTTAAAGGAACCTATGCTGAATGGGTAGACTGGAAAGAACGCATGGCAATACAGCGGGAGCAGAAAGAAGTGAAGGTAGTGGCGGCTCCGGTTGTTCAGCAGATAAGCGAAATCAAACCTGCTGCACCGGTTTTAAATCGTGAGCAGAAGAAGGAATTACAGAAAGTACAGCGACAGTTTAACCAGGTGGAGGAAAAGATCGCCCGACTGAAAGAAGAAAAAGTCAAACTGGAAGCAGCGCTGGCAGATCCGTCTACGTATTCGGATAAACAGAAATTCGCAGCAGCGGAATCGGCATACAAAAAAAACGGCGAGGCATTAGAACTGCTGAACCAGGAGTATGAAACTTTGTTTGAAAAGATCCTTTCGATGGAAACGGAAATGGACTAACTTCATGGTGTATGAAACCATGGTGGATCTTCGGGATTATCCTTCATCTCCTATTTACTCCTTACTATAACCTGCAGGCTCAAACAGGCAAGCAGCGACCAAAAATCGGGCTCACACTCAGTGGCGGTGGAGCAAAAGGACTGGCGCATATTGGTATTCTTAAAGCAATAGATTCAGCAGGCTTACAGATTGATTATGTAACCGGCACTTCAATGGGAGCCATTGTGGGAAGTTTGTATGCTATCGGATATTCCGGTGATTCCATCTTACAAATTGCCCGCAACATGGATTGGAATGTGTTGCTCAGCAACCGCTCCTCTCTGCAGGCTTTTATCATGGAAGAAAAAAATGAGTATGGACGGTACGCGCTGGAACTACCCATGGAAAATGGCAGGTTCCGTATTCCATCCGGTGTATTGGAAGCGGAAGAACTCTGGCTAAAATTCAATGAACTCTACAATCCGGTTTATGGGGTCAAAGATTTCAACCAGTTTAAGCGCCCCTTTAAATGTATCGCAACGGATCTGGAAACTGGAGATGCGGTTGTGCTTGATCGGGGCGATCTGATATCTGCCGTTCGTTCCAGCATGGCCATTCCTTCCGTATTTACTTCAGTAGAACTAGGAGGTAAAAAGCTGGTGGATGGCGGACTGATCCGCAATTTCCCGGTTAGTGATGTGCGGAATATGGGTGCGGAAATCGTAATCGGTAGCAGCGTAAGCAGTGGACTGTTATCAGCAGAAAAAATCACTTCCCCCGTTCAGATCCTGATGCAGATTGCCTTCTTTAAAGAAGCAAATCTGAGTAAGCAGGAAGTGGCCTTGACAGATTATTATATTGAACACCCGGTATCCAACTATACAGCAGGGAGCTTTAACTCGAGCGACAGTATCCTTGCCATAGGTTTGCTGATGGGAGACCTGCATTATCCCTATTTTAAAAAACTGGCTGATAGCCTGAATGCAATTTATGGTCCGCCTGCAAAAGTGGAATTCCCTCTGGTACGAGAAAAAGTCACCATCCGTCACATAATCAACGATAGCCTGCGCTATATTACTAAACCCTTTTTACGAAGGATGCTGGGACTGAAAGAAGGTTCTGCATATACGGTGAAAGAAATGGAAGATGCCATCAGGCAGGCATATGGGACCCGCTACTTCAATCGCCTGTATTACCAACTGGAACCTGTTGAAGGAGAAGAAGGTGTAGCGGATATGCATTTAATTGCGGAAGAAAATGCTCCTGTTACTGCGAAACTGGCTGTTCATTTCAACACCTTAAGCGATATGAGCCTGATCGTGAACCTGAGTTTTCGCGATTACCTGGGCAAACAAAGCCGAACCTCGATCGGGGCTGCTATTTCGGAAAATTTCCGTTTTCGGGCTGAACACAGCCAGGTATTTGGCACACCTAAAGTGCCATTGGCCTGGATATCGGAGTATTACTTTGAGCGACAGGAATTTCCCACCTACAACAATTATAAAGCAAGCGGGCTTGGTAGAGAGTTGAGTACTTCGATTGATACCCGCCTACAACTTGCCTATAAAAGAAGACAGTCATATGCCCTCGGAATTCATTGGGAAAGAGCCTCCTTTAAACCACTGACAGAAGCCCTGCAAACGGTTGAAGGCAGAATTCGTTATTTGCAAGGGTATCTCCGATATGAATACAATTCACACGACCGGCTTTTTCTTCCAAGGAGAGGCACCTATACCCTTTTTGAGCCTTCCATTATTTTTGCACAACAACCCAATGCTATTTTTTATGTGGCAGGTGAGCCAATACTTAATATTGATTCCATCGGTTTGTCTTTCGGAAGTTTTGCCCGACTCCGTTTCCAGGTTCAAAAAGTAATACCGATTCGCAAAAGATCGTATTTAACACTGCAAGGTGAAGCAGCGGGCAATTTCAATGCTTCGCAATTTTTATTCCACGACTTCCTGGTGGGTGGAATGAAACCCATTATGCGCAACCAGGTAAGTTTTGCCGGTATTCAGGACGCCGCTCTTACTACCAACAGTTTGATAAAAGGGGCTGCCAACTGGCGTTACCAGATTACGGGCGCGGTTTATACCGCTCTAACCTTCAACCTGATGTACACCAGTTTTCTGAAACAACCTATTGAGGCACAAACGAACCGCCTGTTAAGCGGTTATGCTTTTACGTTAGGGATAGATTCACCGATTGGTCCACTTGAGTTCAGCCTTATGTATGGTGATCAGTCGCGGTTTATACGTAACTACGTAAATCTGGGTTTCAGGTTCTCCCGGCAAATGTTCTAGATTGCTTTCAGGTCCAGCCTTGCTTTTATAAAATCTGAAACCAGGTAGGCGATTAATTGTCCAATGGTATCATTTTTTCTTCCATCGCTCAATTGGGCAGCGCCCTCGCAGATGTGAAGATAGGCCGGTTTAAGATCCTGTGCCGTAAACTGAATGTATTTCCTGGCTTGCAATACGGTAATACCAGAGGCAGAGCAGGCACTGGAAAGTGTTTCTTCAATTACATCGAGGTCGAGTTCAATGCCGCAATAATTTTCGTCCAGGAAGTTGGTTGCATGCGCCACTGCCTGCAAGAAATTTCGTTTTTCCTGCAGGAAAATATCTTCGTATGTAATCAGATCAAGGAAAGGATTGTTGACAAAATCCAACCATACATTCTGTTGTATATAAGCTTCTTTTACTCCAATCACGCAGTATTTCTGTAGATAGCCATCTTCCTCTGCATAACGAAAACCGTTGCCGGAATGACGGCCTTCAGCGGGACGAAAATCGGTATGTGCATCCAGGTTGATGGCATTGATCTGGGCAAGCGGAAGGCGACCAGATTTCAGCAGGCCTTTGGCTGCTCCTTTGATCAGCGGGTAAGCATTGTTGTGACCACCCCCTATTGCAATCGGGATTTTTCCGGCTGCAGTGATTTGTTTAGCAAGTTGCTCCACTTCCTCATCAATCTGGTTTACGGCATGCCGGTATGCTTCAATTTTTTCTTCTTCTGAACGGGCATGATTTTCTATGAGGTATTGAAGATCACCAAAATCAAAATGTCCCAACAGAAGAATCTCTTCCCCCGATAGAAAATCATTACTCTGCATATTCAGCAGACTGCTGAGAAAAGGAAGCCAGGCGGAATCCGTTCCACCTTTGCCATAATTAGCCTTTACACCAATATCTTCCGGTATGCCGAACAGAATATAATTCGCCTGGCATTTATGTAATTTTTCTTCAAACTGATCGGGATGCGTTATTACCTGCAAACGTTCCCCCAATTTGGTTTCAAATCTTCGAAGGCGAGTCAGATATAGGATATCTTCCTTGTTATAAAATTTAAAATGATTCATATGGCAGCATGGTTAAAAAATGTCAGTTCGATCTGAAAAAGCCGGTTCTTCCACCAATTCTGATGGTTTTTTCTTGTAAAACAGCATACCCAGGGTCATAATCGCTCCAGTAACCAGAATAATAAAAAAAAGTATCCCTTCATTGAAATTGGCAAGTTTCATTTCCTGGGGAATCTTATAAAATAGTACAATTGTTATGAGTCCACGCGGAATGAAAAAAACTTCCGGGAATACATTGGTCTTGAGAAAAAAGCGGAAATACAGAAAGCGGACGGCAAAGAGACTAAGAACGATTACCCCTCCTACCTGCATTACTTCGTTCTGCAGCATCATATTGAAGTCAATGGAAAAACCAAACAGGATGAAAAAGAAAGTACGTATTAAAAAGGAGGACTCAGCCGTAATGGAATGAAGTAACTGGTTTAAATTATTCACCTGTTCCTGAGGAAACTGTTGCTGGATCCAGGGAACTGATTTAAACAGGTGCCAGTTGTTGATCATAAGACCAAATGCAAGGATAATTATCAGCGAAGGCAGGTGCAACATTTTCCCCCCCGCGTAGATCAATACTAAAAGTGAGAAAACCAGGAAAAATTTTATGGACAGTTTGGTGCGGGTCATAATGAACAAAAGCAGGATGGATACCAGTCCGGATAAGAGAATACTAAGCAGCAGGTTCCCTGAGAAAACACCAATTGATTTTAGGGAAAAGATCTCCGGAGATGCGAAATAATTGAACAACATGATACCCAGGATATCCGAAAAGGAGGCTTCATATACGAGGAAATCCTTTTTTTCTTCTGTCAGGGCATGCAGGCTGGGTAACACAATGGAACTGCTGATAATAGATAACGGTATTGCATATACGATACAGTTCAAAAGAGGTTGTTGAAGGTATTCGTATAATATATAACTTATAAGTGAGGTAGATAAGAGAAGTATAATCAAAGCCGAAAGAAAAGAATCGCGAATTAGTTTGATTCGCGAGGATTTAAGTTCCAGATCCAGACCTGCTTCAAGTACGATCATGATAAGTCCCACCACTCCCAAAGATTCCACTACCAGAAGAGGTACATTTAATTCATATTCATAGGCCTCTGCAATCAGTCGGATACCCATACCAGCCAACAATAATAAAAGTACAGATGGTACTCTTATATAGCGGCTACCTATTGAAAAAAGGTATGATACCACAACCACACAACACAGAACGATCAATAATAATTCGGATTGAATGGATTCCATATTGTAATATACAGAATGGAGATGGTATTATTTTATCGGGCTGCCTTTCAGATAAACCTGGTCGATGCAGGATTCACCAAAAGCATAGGGCAAATATGCAAGGGAAGGTATGGTTCGGGTGAGCAACAGATTCGCCCATTTTCCAGGGTAAATTGAGCCGGCTTGCTTTTCCATTTGCATGGCAAATGCGCCATTGATGGTAGTTGCCTGCAATGCTTCTTCGGGCAACATGCGAAGCTGGATACAGGCCATTGAGAAAACCTGCTGCATATTGAAGGAAGGTGATGAGCCCGGGTTATAATCTGAGGCAAGGGCTAGGGCTGCACCGGCATTCAGCAATTCACGCGCCGGAGGATAGGGCATCCGGAGAAAATAGGCTGCACCGGGCAGAAGGGTACCAATCGTTGAAGAAGCAGCCAAAGCTGTTATCGCTTCTTCATCCATTGATTCCAGATGATCCACTGACAGGGCTCCTACTTGGATACCTGCCTGTACCCCTCCTGAAACGTTTAACTGGTTGGCATGTATCTTGGGAATAAGTCCGATGCTTTTACCTGCTTCGCAAATCCGGATGGTTTCTTCCGGTGTGAAAAATCCTTTCTCACAGAAAACATCCACATAATCTGCCAGCTTTTCCTCACGGATCACTGGCAATATATCGTTAATGAGTAACCGGATATAAGCTTCACGATCCTCTTTGAACTCCGGAGGAATTGCATGAGCTCCAAGAAAAGTCGCTTTTATTGGCAGGCGGTGATGAACTTTCAATTGTTTGATGACCCGAAGCATTTTTAATTCAGCATCTACCGTTAACCCATATCCGCTTTTAATTTCAATTGCCCCTGTTCCGGCTGCTGCGATTTTATCCAGTTTTATCATCGACTCCCGAAACAGCTGTTCTTCCGGCATGGCTGCCAACTTGCCTGCGGATGCATGAATTCCGCCACCTTTTGCGGCTATCTCAGCATAGGTTTTTCCATTGATTTTATCTACAAATTCAGCTTCCCGGCTACCGGCAAACACCAGGTGCGTATGCGAATCACAAAACGAAGGCAGGATAAACCGATTGGAGCAATTAAGTATCCGATCCGCTGCCGGAGGTGCCTGCTCTACTTCCTTACCGTAACTATGAATGTATTCGTCTTCAATAAGCAACCAGGCATTTTCAAGGGATGGAAGCATGGCAAGTTCATCACCCCGTAGCGGCGCTTCCGGTTGACCAATGCCCACTAATGACTTGATATGACGAAACAGTATTCGCATTTTATAATTCATTCCAAACCTGCTGAGCAAAATATTCGAGACTGGGATCACGAGCGCCCATTAACAACAGAACCGTATTTTCGGTTAAGTGTGACCGTACAGTATGCACAAAATCATTTCTGTTTTCCACAAAAAAAGCTGCTTTACCCAGTTGCCGGATATCATTGATTAGGTCATTCGCTGTAATATCTTTGGTAGCAGTTCCTCCAGCATAAAAGATCTCACTCATCCAAATCTCATCCTGTGGACGCAGTGCTTCTGCAATTTCTTTTACAAAATCTGCACGCAGAAAACGAGTGGGGCCATACCCATGAGGCTGGAACCAGGCTACGACTTTATCCGCAAGTGGTTGGCAGGATCGGATACTTGCCGCACATTTAGCAGGGTTATGTGCATAATCGTCCATCAGCCACACGCCGTTTTTTTGTCCCAATACCTGGTTACGCCTGTAAATTCCTTCATATTGTTCCAGTGCTTCCGCAGCTTTTGTCAGGTCCACACCAACATGTGCTGCAACCGTAGCAGCAGCCAGTGCATTCTCCATATTGTGTCTTCCAACCAACTTTAATTGAAAGGGAGTATTGTTGATTGTGAAGGATATGCTGAGTCCCTCCTGTTTGAAATCACGTGCCATGTAGCCGGCAGTCCGCTCAGCATCCCAACTGAAATCCAGGCTGAGATCCTTTGATAAGGGAGCAGCCAATGGGTGCGACTGATTCACTACAAACAACTCACTGTTACGTTTAAACGTAGCAAAGATGTCCAGCAGGGATTCAATTTCTTTATGGTCTTTGTCTACGTTTAAGAGCAGCCCTATGGATGGATAATATTGCACAATGGAGCCATCACTTTCATCCGCTTCGATTACCAGCCAATCGCCTTTACCGACTTTTGCATTCCCGATCTTTCCTTCCCGTATGATGCTAACCAGGCCGGCGCCACTTATGATACTAGGTTCGAGACCCGCATATTGCAGGATATCAAACAACATGGCACTGGTTGTCGACTTACCGGAAGTGCCACCAACGGCAATGGTTTTTTTACTTTTTGCGATTATTGCCAGTAATTCACTGCGACGAATAATCGGAATATCCAGTGATTTTGCCTTGATCACTTCAGCAACGGTGTCCTCTACTGCTGTGGAAACCACCACCAGGTCAGTGGTAGGAAGAATTCCGGAGCCATCCTGTTCAAAACAGAGAATGCCTTCGGCTTCCAGACGGGTGCGGGTTTCATTGTTTTCACCGGGTTTGAAATACCGATCGGAACCCGCTACTTCTTTACCTATACCCTTTAGGTATTGCGCGATGGCACTCATGCCTGTACCGGCTACACCTATAAAAAAGACACGTTGAAAATCATTAATGGTCTGAATCATTTCGAGGATTTGGAAGGCGTGAAGATAGCAAGCTTTTCTTTCAGGTCGAGCCGGTGCTTTCGGGCCACATCTTTGGCGATATCATAACCCGCATCGGCATGCCGGATGACACCAATGCCTGGATCATTCCGTAATACACGGGCCAGTCTTCGCTCAGCAGCATCCGTACCATCCGCCACAATTACCATACCCGCATGGATGCTATACCCCATCCCTACTCCACCACCATGGTGCAGGCTGACCCAGGAAGCTCCACCTGCGGTATTCAGGAGCGCATTCAGAATCGGCCAATCGGCCACTGCATCGGAGCCATCCAGCATGGCTTCGGTTTCACGATTGGGGCTTGCTACCGAACCGGTATCAAGGTGATCACGACCAATCACGATCGGAGCTTTTACTTTTCCGGTTCTAACTAATTCATTGAAAGCAAGTCCGGCTTTCTCCCTTTCTCCCTGTCCCAGCCAGCAAATGCGTGCCGGAAGTCCCTGAAAAGCGATTCGTTCTTTGGCCAGTTTCAACCAGCGCTGTAATGATTCGTTTTCCGGGAACATATCCGCTATAACCTGGTCGGTTACTGCAATATCAGCCGGATCTCCACTTAGTGCAGCCCAGCGGAATGGTCCTTTTCCTTCACAGAAAAGGGGCCTGATATAGGCAGGAACAAATCCCGGGAAATCAAATGCATTTTCCAGCCCATCTTCTTTTGCCCTGGCACGGATATTATTGCCATAGTCAAAGGTGATGGCACCATGTTTTTGTAAATCCAGCATATAAGCCACATGCTGGTGCATGCTGGCATAGGATAACTTCAGGTAGGCATCGGGGTTGGATTGACGAAGCTGATTGGCTTCGGCCAATGAAATAGTATGCGGAATATAACCAATCAATGGATCATGCGCCGAAGTTTGATCTGTCAACGTATCTGGCACTACATTACGTTCAAGTAATCTTGCAAGAAGATCAACAGCATTGGCATGAACACCAATGGAAAGGGCTTCTCCTTTTGCCTTTGCTTCCAGGGCCCGGTCGATGGCTGCATCCAGGTCCTTTATTTTATAATCCAGATAACGGGTCTCCAGGCGCTTATCTATCCGCCATTCTTCCACTTCTGCAATCAGAGCCACACCTTCATTCATAGTAATAGCGAGCGGTTGTGCACCTCCCATACCACCTAATCCGGCGGTAACGTTAAGGGTTCCTTTCAAACTCCCTCCAAAATGTTTGGCTGCCACCGCGGCATAGGTTTCATAAGTGCCCTGAACGATCCCCTGTGAACCGATATAAATCCAGGAACCCGCCGTCATCTGGCCATACATCATGAGGCCCTTTTTTTCAAGTTCATCAAAATGTTCCCAGGTGGCCCAGTTAGGTACCAGTTGGGAGTTGGATATCAATACCCGGGAAGCATCTTCATGCGTTTGCAGGATCGCAACCGGCTTGCCGCTCTGGATTAGCAGAGATTCATCGTTTTCCAGGTGTTCCAGTGCTTTGATGATAAGGTCCAGTGCTTCCTGGTTACGGGCTGCTTTGCCACGGCCTCCATAAACAATCAGCTCTTCAGGGCGTTCGGCAACATCCGGATGCAGGTTATTGAGTAACATCAGCAGGGCGGCTTCCTGGAGCCAGCCTTTACAACGTTTTGGAGCAGCTATAGACATAATGGAACGTTTTAAATGTTGAAAGATGGGAAACCTTCGGTCATTGATACACCCCTGCTTTCTGCAAACCGATGAACTTCTTTTACAAACGACTGATTCCGGATCAGTTCATTTATACGTTGAATATCGCGGGCGAAAATCCGGTCTTCTGAGGCAAAACTTACATACTCACGTACATAATCATGCGCAAACTCCAGAACCGGACTGCTTTTCAGCGGCCTGCGGAATTCTATTGCCTGGCAGGCACTCATGAGTTCAATGGACAGAATCGTTTCCAGGTTATCGATCACCTGGTTGAGCTTGCGACCGCTGATGCTACCCATGCTCACATGGTCTTCCTGTCCCAGTGAAGTGGGAATACTGTCGGCACTGGCCGGAAAACAGAGGGTTTTGTTTTCCGTAACAAGGGCGGCAGTGGTGTATTGAGGAATCATAAAGCCGCTGTTCAGTCCCACGTTGTTCATCAACAACATAGGTAAACCCCATTTCCCTTCCAGCAACAGATAACACCTGCGATCTGACATATTACCAATTTCCGCAGCAGCAAAGCAGTTGTAATCCAGGGGAAGTGCAAGCGGTTGTCCGTGGAAATTACCACCACTGATGGTATGGTTGGCATCCAGCACGATGGGGTTATCCGTTACGGCATTCAGTTCAATTTCCGTCAATTCTTTCAGGTGCAGCCAGGCATTGCGGGAGGCTCCATGCACCTGGGGCATACAACGCAGGGAATAAGGATCCTGCACCCGACCGCAATCAATATGGCTATCCATAATGTCAGAATCCTTTAACAACAAGCGTAGGCGATGCGCTACATACTGATTTCCTGCAAAGGGCCTCAACTTATGAAGGGCTGCTTCAAAAGGTGCTTTTGTACCGGTAAGTGATTCAAGACTCATGGCACCAATAATATCAGCGGCATCGAGGCTGTTTTGAAATCGTTCTACTGCTTTTACAGCATGGGCCAGAATAAACTGGGTGCCATTAATTAGTGCCAGACCTTCTTTTGGTCCCAGCTGAACCGGTTCCAGGTTATATTCAATCAGCACATCCGCAGCAGTTCGGCGTTTACCCCTCACAGTTAGTTCACCCAATCCGATAAGCGGCAGGCAAAGATGGGATAAGGGGGCAAGGTCGCCACTGGCACCAACGCTACCTTTTTCCGGTACAATGGGAATAATATCGTTATCAATCATCCAGCAGAGTCGTTCCAGGGTTGGTAGCTGCACACCGGAAAAACCTTTAGCCAGGGCATGTACTTTGGTGATCAGCATGAGTTTGGCAATTTCCGGAGCGATGGGATTGCCTACCCCCACACTGTGACTTTGTAAAATTTTATACTGCAGGGTGCGGGTGTCTTCTTCTGAAATGGACGTATTGGCCAGGATGCCGAAACCTGTATTAACCCCATACACAGTGCGCCCCTCCTGAACGATTTGATTAACAGCGGCTGCGCTGGCCTGAATTTTCTGCATGGATTCCGGTCCCAGGTACCCCTGTATCTGTCCGTTGGCAATCCCCATAGCGATAGCAATGGTCAGGTGGTCGACTCCATATTGAAAGCGTTTATTCATGCCAGATGTTTTTCGATTCGGTTAAAAATAGATTGCTCCCGGAGGGCTGTTTCAGTTTGTGAAATAGCCTCCATGAGGTGGGCAGTATACTCAGCTTGCTGCAACAGTTCTTCCATCGCAGTTTGCAGGGCCGTCCATACGGGTTCCACCTGCTTCAGCAGTTTTTGCCCTTTGGGTGTGAAACTCACCACTTTTTTCCGGCCATCTTCTTTGTCGGCATTGGTTTTAATAAGTCCCTTTTCCTGTAGTTTACTGATCAGTTGGCTGGCAGCAGAGTGAGACACTTCCAGCTCTTCGGAAATATCGCGGATAGTGAGACTTTCCTTTTGCGATAGCATATAAAATACCGGAAACCACGCAGCATCGAAGTGGATCTGGTGTTTTTTATACACTGCATTCACATCAGCGAGGAATGATTCACTGATCCGTCGCAAACGGCTGCCAAAGAAGAGTACACCGGTTTGTTGATAGAAGCTCAAGCGATCGTAGTTTAAATTTATATAAGCGCTTATACAAATATAGAACATTTTTTTTCCTGAAAACCGCTTTCCATTATCTTTGCGCCCCGAGGGACCGGTAGCTCAGCTGGATAGAGCAACTGCCTTCTAAGCAGTAGGTCATTGGTTCGAATCCAATCCGGTTCACAAAATCTATTTAACAAGAAACCCGCTTTTCAGCGGGTTTCTTGCTTATTTTGAGGTAATTTTTCCAATTGCGATTTTTGTTTTGCCAATCATCCGATCTGTCTTTCCTACCATATAGAGGTTTTTGCCAATAATCGTCCCTTTTCTGGGCATGGCTGTGGGTTGATTATCATTAGAAAATAATAAATTTCGTTTCATCGTACCAGTAGCAATATCCAGTTTTACCAAATAGCAATCTGACTTGGCATATTTTGTTATTTTACTTACCGATTGATTAGCATTTGTCACATTTGCATTTTGATGATGATCATTAAAGTATAAAAGGATTTGATCGTTTTTTTGCGTTGCCATAAAGCCTGCATAATAGGGGCGGCCATCAGGAAAAAAGAAATTAGAAAAATAGACACTTAAACCAGGACCACCACCAGAGGAAATCTGGGATTCACTAATATATTCTTTTTGTGCTTTTGGCAAAACCTGTAACCAGCTAATCTGGTTCGCAGAATCTAATTTGCATGCAACTACTTCTCCACATTCGTACAAATGAATTACGGTGTTGGTTCTTTGTGATGGGGTGGTAGAGGTACCGCTATAATAATGCGAGCTTTCATAAATAGTAAACCGATAGTTTTCAGCCATGATCACCAATCCTTTATCCTGAGTATAAAATATATCCCTGAATTTCATAAATGAAGAAAATCCTTCCTCATCATTCTCCAATTTTGCCATTCGCTCCCTTTCTTTTCGTTCTGCTTTGCTTTCATCCTCATCAACCTCTTCATTCTCACCTGATTCTTTCATTACCATAGAATGATTTATTTCTTTCTCAGCAGAACTGATTACATTTCCAGAAAGCGGATCTATTCGCTGGACCAATAAGCCATTTGTTTTCCCTTTCTTTTCCTTGCTATAGAAGCTGGCAAGCAGTAGTTCATCATTTTTCCCAAGCATCAGCTTCGTGGAAGCTATCCATTTGCCATTTATATTAGTATTGATTTCCCCGGTCTGTTTTCCTTTTTCGTCATACAATCGGATATTGTAATTGACAAAATCAAGAAACTTTGATTTTTTCTTTTTTCCTGTCTCGAATGTAAATACCCTTCCTACCAATATAATTCGTTTATCCTTCGTATACATTACATCTTCCAGCTGATAGGTTTTGGATTCAAATTCATTTGAAATAGTGGCAACTTTTGAGCTAGGTTTCATTTTAGCGTCAAATTCCTGAATCTGAAACGTATTCTTTTCCTTTCCGGTAGAGGTACTGATTAAAATAAGTTTTGAACTATCTGCATTTGGAAACAATCTGAATTTAATCTGGTCTTTTTTGTCTGCTTTGGGGAGAGAAGCCAATGTTTTCCAGGCACCCATCATATGTCCGGATTTTTTATTGATTTCTCCAATATGAATAATTAATTCCTGGAGACCACGATTGTATTCCGATGCAATAATCCACAGTTTATCCTGAATTGGTAAAAAATTTTCAAAATTCTTTCCCTTTAGCTCCTGATTAAAATCAGATCTGTAAACCTCCTGTAAGCGGTGATCCAGTTTCACCAGTGTAGCCGATTCCCGCACAGTATATCCAACAACAAAATAAGTACCCATTGTAATGTGCTCTTCCTCTACATATACACCTGTTTCATCACTAAATAAAACATTAATATCACCAGACCCTTTCTTTAATTTAAATTCTTCGCCCCAGGTTACCTGCTGTTTTTGAGAATAAGAGTAACTACCTAAAATCAAAAAAGAAAAAAAGAACAATACCCGGATCATTTAATATATTTTTTGATCCAAACGAACTTCATGCTCCTTAATTGCTTATCTTTTATTAAAAACAAATAAACTAAAGAAATCACCCTTGTACATTCACTAAATACCCAAATAATTCAATCAATCACTAGGATATAGTATTAATAAAATTCCCAATTATCGAAATTTTAGCATGTTTATACAGCACAGGCATACTAATTGTAAGTGATAAACCGATTAAGTATCAAGCTGTCCACTATGAAAAAGCTATTGGTTATTGCTTCTTTATTTGCATTGGTCGCCTGCCAGAAAGAATCGGAGCCACCAACAGATAATACCACGGATGAATCAATGTCCACTCCAGGCACATCCACCGGCAGCACTTCCATCGTTTATAATGTAAATAAAAACACGATGCTGCAATTGATAAATGATGTTCGCAGCAAGGGATGCAATTGCGGCAGTACCGTTATGCCCCCCGTTGGAAAACTGGAATGGAATGATAAGTTGGCAAAAGCTGGCTACCTGCATTCGGTGGATATGAATTCAAAAAACTATTTCTCCCACACCAGCCAGGATGGCCGTAGCCCTGGCGACCGTATAACCGCCCAGGGTTTTAACTGGAGTGCTTACGGCGAAAACATCGCACGCGGACAATCCAATGAAGCAGCTGTCATGAATAGCTGGCTCAACAGTGAAGGTCATTGTAAAAACATTATGAATGGACGGTTTAAGTATGTGGGTGCCGGTATGCAGAATAAATACTGGACCCAGGTATTTGGTACATTACGTTAATTAGTTGCCGTTGCTTAATTCTTCCTGAATCACAGGAAATAGCGCTTTAGCCCATTGAGCATAACCGCCTTCCACCAAATGAACTCCATCCCTGGAATAAAACCGCGTATCCAGTTCTCCTGTACTGGTAAAGAAAATTTGATGTAGCGGCAGATAGCGAATCCCCTCCATAGGTTGGTTTTCCAGCAGGAGATGAATGCTTTCATATTGCTGTCGCCTGAACTCATTTTTTTCCATTCCTGCCGGCAAAGGCCCGATCAGGATCAACCGGGTATTGGGTAAGTTGGTCTGAATCCAGTTGTAGCAGGCTTTAATACCAGCAACAATTTCTTCCGGACTGTCATCGGGCATATTATTTACCCCAATAGTCAGTACAATCAACTTTGGATTGGCTTGAATAAATCCACTGTTCTGCAAACGCCACAAGATATGCTGGGTCCGGTCTCCGCTGATTCCTGCAGACATCCAACGATAACGGGTAAACAGAGAATCAAAAGCAGGTCTACCAGGCTTATGGGTCACATTCGGGCGATTGCCTCCAATTCCCTGGGTTATGGAATTGCCAAGCAATACAATATCTGCGCCTGCTCCAGCTTTCAGCATAGAATCAATATCCTCGTGTTGCTTCCACCAATCAGTTCCCTCTTTCCATCCGGCAGCAGAACGGAACTCACTGCCAGGCGCAGATAGGGAAGCAAAATTGATTTTATTCCCCGTGGCCCGAAGAATAAAATTTAATATGGGAGTTGGGTTTGGCAAGCTATGAGGATGATGCCTGATGCCCGGTTTTCGAATTACGGAAATATGCCCTCCCGCAGCCCGAATCCGTTCTTCAAATGGTGCCGTATTTTCATCTAGTGGCACAAGCTCGTCTTGCTCGCCAACCACATGAATCAAAGGAATTCGTAAGGACGCAATCTGTTCCGCCCTATCCAGTGGCGATTGGGCAAACTTTCGGGCATTGGTTTCCGTTAGATTATACGCTTTCTTGAAAAGCTCCCAATCCGATTTGTTCCCGGGTCCTTTTCCCAAACCTCCGGGCCAGCTTTTCAGATCGAGTACTGGCGCATCCGCATAAATACAGGCCACTTTTTCCTGGTTCTGTAATGCCCAATTGTAGGCATAAACGCCTCCCCTGCTCATCGCTTCCAGCACTGCTTTGGGAGCCATTCCCATTTTTTGCAGGGCGGTATAAAAATCATTCCAGATGCTGATCGCTCTGGCATTTCCAAATAATTCAGCCACATCACAATAAACGATATGAAATCCTCTTTCCAGCAGTGCCCGGTCAAGTTGGGGTTCATGCCCCCAAAACCGTGCTCTCCAGACCCAGGGTCGACCGATAGCAGTTTTCTTAGGCACCACTACATGGATGTTTCTGCCTTTAAACACCCCGTTCAACTGGCTGTAGCCATAGAAATTCGAGGGAGTTGCAGTAAGAAAAGAGAATTGCTTCCAATCCGGAGTTTCCTCTTCTTTGAATTTCACCACCTCATACAATCGTTTCGCCAGTACCGTTGCCCCTAATGAATTCGGATGAATTTTGTCCGGTAGTAAGTTGGGCTGATCGATGAACAACTGATAAAAATCAACCAGCTCAACGCCCGATTCCAAAGCTACCTGTTGAATTCCCGGATGTATTTGCTGTACAATCACCGGATCATAAATACCCATACTATCCGAAGAAAAGGAAGGCAGGGGAAGCAGCAATACTATTCGTGGATGCGATGCTAAATCCTGGTATTGTTTAATCAGTGCGTGCAGGTCTTTATTAAGTTCTTTTAAAAAAGGCCGGTTGACCGACTTACTGTCATTTGTTCCCAATTTGATGAAAACAATATCCGGTTGAAACTCCAGTGATTGCTGAATTTGCGCACTTGACCAATACGGTTTATTGCCATTTTTTAACAGGGTAGTTCCACCCAGGCCAAAATTCCGGACAATATAGTCTGCACCAAGCATGGATTGGAGCTGAGCTGGATAACTATTTTTCTCCCTGTTCACGACTCCGGAACCGTAGGTTATACTATTACCAACGCAGGCAATTCGTATGGGTGTAGCGTATCCTGCTATTACAAAAAGATATCCCGCCAGAATACAGCTCAGGTATTTAAGTATTGACATGTTTGCCTACAATTTTAACGGTTTTGAAGTGGCCAGTGCGATCACTCGCCCCTCCTTCCCAACTGCATTGTAAAAATGATACACTGTTCCCTTCCAGTTAATCACCATGGGTTTGTGAGCATAGGTTTCATCGTAAGGTTCCGAAGACTCCACCAGGCTGCCACCTTCCCATTCGGTCCAATTCTTTAGGTCATAGGAACTGGCAAAACGTTCAAATGCGCCAGGCCTGTCGGGCCAGAATGCACCAAAATAAAATAGTACGTATAGGTTTCCCATCTTACTCAATTGTGCATCTCCACAGATACTTCCCTTTATTTTTTTTGTGATGATTGGATCCTTTCCTAATCGGGTCCAGCTTTTCAAATCTTTAGAACCCGCCATGGCTATACTTTCATAGTTTGCGGTATCGCCTGCTGCATTGTAAAACATCAGAAAGGGATAACCCCGGAGCTGTTCAGGATCTTCAATAATCGTGGATTTAAATATTGTTCCATTATCATACCAACGGGCATCTTTATCCGAAGCTGCCAATACAGGCTCTTCCAGCCTTGTCCATTCGATTGGATCAGTTGGATTTTTCGCATAGGCGATACCGGTACCTAACCGCCCAGCTTCATAACCTTTCTCCGATCCTCCGAGATAAGACATCCAATAATTTCCTTTATAGGACTGAGGAGAATAGGTTCCGTCCCAATTAATATCCAGCAAACCCAGGTAACCCGCCTTCTGCTGGGCATCCCAACCAGCATCTGTAAACGAAAGTAATCGTCCCCTGGTGGACCACTTGAGAAGATCCGGGCTTTCAGCCAGCCAGGTTTCATAGCCTCTCCCATCAAATACGATATAGGTCATAAACCACTTGCCCTCCCATTGAAAGATAGTTGGACTGTCAATCATTTTTGTAGTATCCGGATGTCTGAATACCACCCCGTATTTATACGGGGTCTTAATTTTCTCATAAACCGAATCCATGGTAGCTGCTTCCACCTTAACAGGCTTTGGAGAATGGCAGGAGACCAGAAAAAACAAAACACCGGTTATAAGCAGTCGCATAGATCTTTTTCAGTTTATCATTAAATTATGTAAATTCCAATTACTCTGATTCGTGCATTCTTCCCTTCTCTAATTCTTTTTTAACATGAAGATGCGATTTCAACAGCTCGTACTGTGCAGTTTATTCCTGTTCATACAGAGCCTATTTATTTCCTGCAAAGAGAATGCACAGCAGGATACATATAGTCAGTATGAAGATAGTTCGGCCATCGCCTATGGTCCCTATCGAATTTTAAAACTCCCGATTACCAAAGGAGTAACCATCCAAAATCCGATTCAGATCAGTGCTGGTCCGGGCGGATTTATCTATGCCGCCAATGCTTCAGGTGCTATTTACCGCCTACTGGATTCAAACGCCGATGGCATAGAAGATGAAGCAGGTTTGTATTGTTCAGTTGCGGATAATGGGTTGCATAATCCAGGTGGGTTTGCCTTCCGAGGGGATACGATTTTTATTGGCACCCGGGAAGAAATCAGGGCGTATGTAGACCTGGACAAGGATGGCAAGGCCGATAGCAGCTGGACTTTTTTCAGGGATATTCCACAAAGCGAACATCCCTATGAATGGATCAGCGGATTGTGTTTTGGAAAAGACAATTGTTTATATGGAGCAGTAACGACAGACTCCTGGAATGCAGGAGCTTCACCAGATCCCAACGGATACCGGGGTGCAATTCTAAAAATTTCCCCTGATGGGAAACAGGCAGAACGACTGGCAACAGGAATCCGATCGGTTTATGGAATGAGCTTTCATCCGGATGGTGATCTATATTTTGCCGATAATGAAGGCGGCGGTAATCGGACGGAAGAATTAAACCGGCTGGTACCTGGAAAATTCTATGGGCATAATGCTAAAAAATTCAACCCCACAGACTCCACTGAAAAACCGGTTTTGTCCTTCCAAATGGAATTGGCTCCAAGTGGAATTGAGTTCAACTCAACGGAAAATGATTTTGGTGGAACAGCCGGTGATTTATTTGTCGCGTTTTATGGACCGGCGGAACGATGGAAAAGAGGAGGTATTGCAAGAGTAAGGATTTCAAAAGCGGAATCAGGTAAGATAGAACTTACCGAATATCCCGTGGCTGATATTCCCAAATTAAGCGATCTTGCTTTTGGCACAGACGGATCACTGTATGCTGCCACACATGGAGTTGCTGATTACTGGTATAATCCGATCCAGGAAAGCTCGGGAGGTTTTTATAAACTCGTCTATGATCCACAACTAAAAATCAAAACTCAACAAAAACGATCTGTTAATCAGGAAACATTCAGCAGCAGTTCCCTGGAGAAAGGAAAAGACCTGTATAAAACCACTGCCTGTTTTGCCTGTCACGCAACAGAGGATGGGCAGGAGTTATTAGGTCCCACATTGAAAGGTCTTGGCAATCGCATGTCGCGCGAAGAAATCTATGAATCCATCATGAATCCATCAGCAATCATTAAACCAAGTATGGATGGAACAAAAATCACCTTAAAAGATGGCAAGGTACTACTTGGAAGAATTGTAAATGCCAATGATCAGCAATTCGATCTGATGTTGATCGGCAACCACATAGTACAGGTAAACAGAATCGAAATAGCAAGCTTTGAAAAACAGAAAAAATCATTGATGTATGAGGGGCTCATAAAGAGATTATCCCAGGCAGACCAGGAATGTTTATTGGATTATTTGCAAAGTCTGAAGTAAACTTAGGGCCGACTAATCAGCAAATCTATCGGCCAATTGGTTCATTTCCGCCGCACTCAGGTTTTTACCCCCCTGTATAACAACCTTGTAGGTGAAATGTATGGATTGTCCGGGTTCCAATACCAGGTTGCGGCTTTCTTTTCCATTGCTGAATATCGCAGCACCCAACGGATTCAATGCAAACAAACCGTATCCCCGGGCATGCCAATATGTTGGATAACCAATATTAGCAGGATGATCTATCATGGCAACAGTTACAGGATCTGCCTTAATTTTCCCGTTTAACATCACCCAGCGTGCCCGACTGCTCCAAACGGCATCACCGGTAAGTCCTTCACTGCTGGTATACAAGCCAGTGATATTTTCAGTTGGCAATTGATCTACTTTGGTAACAATGCCATTGGCATCCACAAAAGAGCTGGCTTCTTTGGAAGGTTGTTCCAATTCACGGGCTACCCGGATGGCCAGCATGCCGTCCTTAACGTCTTTGAAAACTACTTTTTTATCAGCAGCCATGAGAGTAGTACTTCGTTGTACCTGCCATTGATCACCTATTACGTTAAACCGAAACTCCGTTTTTTCATGTAACTGCAGTTCGCCTGCTTTATTCTTCCATAGCGCACGTACTACTAATACTGCCTGATCACCACGCGCCTCCTGTTTCAGTATCTCCTGGTGGAAAATGGAACCATAGGATGCTCTTTTTTCAAAGGGAATTGCGGTCGAATTATTCCAGAAATCAAGTCCGTTTACCGATTCATAATTCAGCCATAACCCAACATGGTGCGGATGATCGGTACGATCGCCCTGCCTGGGCGCAATCGGGAACCCCCTGGTAACGGTAGTTCCCGAAACTGTATTTAAGGGATACAGCACCGGTTTCATAATGGAATCATCGTACCGGTAGGCTGTCAGTAACCGGTTCTTGTAATGTAGTTCGTGAATTTTCTGATCCGGTTTATTCACCCATTTCAAACCGGATGACTGAGCATTGGAAAAGGTTGGCAGTACTAACAGCACTGCACAACCGATAAAAAATGAATTCATGGCAACTCTTAATATTTGAACACTTTACCATCCACCAAAACCTGTTTGGTTTTTGAATCGAATACCGCTTTGCCACCCGTCCGAACTGCAGCATTGGTCATAATGGTAGCTATGGAATGATTATAGCCCGCTTCAACCGGAGCATTGGGCTGCTTCCGGCTCCGGATACATTCCATCCAGTTTCGCATATGCGCACTTGTTAGCGGATCCCCGCCGGTATTGGCAGAAGCAGCCACTTCTATTTTTTCTGCAACCAGGTCCATTTCCGGTAAAAGATTGGGTTGCATTTTCATGGCATCGGCATGGTTCTTACGCAATCCACCGGCTGGTGAAACTTTATTGGTAATCAGGTTCAATTCGCCCCCATTGGAAAAATACAATTCAGCAGGACGTTCATCACCGTTATGCATACGTGAAGAAAAGATTACCTGAAATCCGGATGCAGCATCGTTCTCCGGACCATAATCAAACACGGCAGTAGTAGTGTCCCAGTTCGTTCTTCCATCTTTCCACATATAAATACCGCCGTTGGCAACTACACTTCTCGGATGCGCGAGTCCGGAGAACCAGTGTACAGTATCAATCTGGTGACTCATCCATTGGCCGGGCATACCGGAGGAGTAGGGCCAGAACAGGCGATACTCCAGGTATTTTCGCGGATCCCAGGCTTCATAAGGCCGATTCAATAAAAAGCGCTTCCAATCTGTATCCTGTTCACGGATGGCTGCCACCAGGTCGGGCCTCCGCCATCTGCCGGGCTGGTTCACATTCCAGGTTAGTTCCACCATGGTAATAGGACCAAATTTGCCTTCACCAATAAATTTCGCCGCAGCTTTGTAATTGGGTCCGCTTCGTCGCTGGGAACCGATCTGAACAATCTTACCAGCCTGTTTTACTGCAGCCAATGCTGCATTGTTATCATCCATCGTTTCCGCGAAGGGTTTTTCTGTGTACGCGTCTTTACCCGCTTTCATGGCTTCGATCGTATGCAGCGCATGCTGAAAATCAGCAGTACTGATGATAACCGCATCAATATTTTTCAGCGTATATAGCTCTTCGTTATTAACACAGGCTTTGATATCGTGTCCAAATCTTTCTTTCAATTGGGAGGCACCTTCTTCCCTTCTTCGTTTCCAGATATCGGAAACAGCCACCATATCAAAATTCAACTCCTTGTAATGGTTCAGGAAACTGGGAAGTAGGGATTGACGAAAACGATCGGAATAGCCAACCACTCCAACATTTACACGGTCGTTTGACCCGATAATACGGGCATAGGAAGCAGCACTAAGTCCCATGGTGCCGAGATAAACCCCGGCCCCGGCTTTTATTGATTGCCGGATAAAATTTCTTCTGTTGGTCATCTTGCTGAATTAAAAAAACCGGAGCATTGAATAGCTCCGGTTCAGGGTTATATTGAAAATTATCTTCCGAAAATACCTTTAAGCGCATCTAGTGCATTACCTCCTGCCATACCACCACTATTATCTCCTGCATTGCTACCTCCTGTAAACATACCGGCCAAATCCTGGAAATCAACATCCCCATCTCCATCGCGATCCAGTCCACCACCTGCCAGTTTTCCTACCATTCCTTCCAGGTTCATACCGGAAGTTCTGCCACCGCTCAATTGCCCAAATAATCCATCCAGGCTGAATCCATTATTGGAAGGATCATTGGTTTTACGAACCAGTTGATTCAGGATCATTGGTAACAGGCTCCCTACCAGGGAACCAGCCTTTCCCTGGTCCATACCAAATCTGCCCATCATATCACTTATTACATTACCGGAAAGGTTTTGTACAACCGGATTTTGCTGGTCCACCTCTCCCTGTGCAAACATTCCCAATACCTCTTTTACATTACCCTGGGCCATCATGCCTTGCAGGCCGGTAAGGATGGAGGCACCGGTTGCCTGAATAGCTTCATCGTTGCGTTCATTGGGAATATCGGGGTTGTTGATAATGCTGTCCCCGGCATTTTCGCGAATAAGGTTGAGTAGATTCTCTATCATAATTGCTGATTTTGGAAATATAATTTACGTTGATTTTCGTTCCATCCTAACTTGTGTTCAGAATTAAACCAAGATTTAATGGAGGTAAAAATTGAGGCTGGCTGGAAATCTTTTTTGAAGCAGGAGTTTCATCAACCCTATTTCCTGCAGGTAGTGACACATTTGAAAACGGAGAAAAGTGCCGGGAAAATCATTTATCCACCCGGCTCGATGATATTCAATGCCTTTGATAAAACGCCACCGGACAAACTGAAAGTTGTAATCCTGGGGCAGGATCCCTACCACAATCCGGGACAGGCACATGGCTTAAGTTTTTCCGTACCGGATGGGGTTGCACCGCCACCCTCCCTGCTCAATATCTACAAAGAAATAGCGGCGGATATCGGCTTACAACTTCCACGAAAAGGCAACCTGGAAAAATGGGCCGAACAGGGGGTCTTGCTCCTGAATGCCGCACTAACGGTTCGGGCAAATGAACCTGGAAGCCATGCTAAAATTGGCTGGATGGACTTCACGGACGCGGTGATTCGTGCCATCAGCGACCGTAAAGAACACATCGTATTTCTGTTGTGGGGAAAATTTGCACAGGAAAAGCAGGTATTGATTGATGAAACCAAACACCTGGTATTAAAAGCGGCACACCCCTCTCCCTTCAGTGCGGATAAAGGTTTTTTTGGTTGCCGGCATTTTTCCAAAACCAATGAGTACCTCGTTAAAAACGGTATTGATCCCATCGATTGGTCTTTGTAAACTACCTTCGCAACATGAATTGGTTCAAAGAAGTTTTTGGCAGGATATGGGCTTTATGGGCAATGCTTTTATTCACCCTAACCATGTTGGTATTTCTGATTCCGGTGGCCTTATTTTGTATGACCATCGGAGAACCCAGGAGGACAGATCGGTTCATTCGGTATTCGCGCATCTGGATGGGTGTATTCTTACCGGGCATTGGTTGTCCGCTTTTTGTAAAAGGTAAAGAACATTTCAAAAAAGGGCAGCCTTACATTGTAATCTGCAATCACAATGCTTTAATGGATGTACCAATTTCCTCTCCTGCCATTCCCGGAGGCAATAAAACCATTGCAAAGGCGGAGATGGCAAAGGTTCCGGTTTTTGGGATCATTTACAAATTGGGCAGCGTGCTGGTGGATCGCAAAAGCGATAAAAGCCGGAAAGAAAGTTATGGCCGCATGAAAGAAGTTTTGGCGATGGGTTTACACATGTGCATTTATCCGGAAGGTACACGTAACACCACTGACCAGCCATTAAAGCCTTTCCATGATGGTGCTTTTCGTTTGGCGATTGATACCCGGACACCTATTATTCCCGGTGTAATATTTAATACCCGTAAAGTAAATCCGCCTCATAAATCTTTTTACCTGATGCCTCATCCCCTGCGTATCGAATTCCTTGAACCCATTGAAGTATTGGATACCGATACAGTGGATAGTTTGAAAGAGCGGGCGTATGAATTGATGAGCGACAAAGTGAAACGTGAGACGTGAGACGTCAGAAGAGACAAGTGAAAATTGTTTTCTGTCTCACGTTTCACGTCTGACATCTCACTTCCTCTTATTGCGTATAAAAGAATTTTGACCGGTTAATTTTCAAATCTCTCAACAGCCCTGATTTCGGGTTGATCGTAATATTAAAGGTGCGATACAAACCAACCGGGGTGATATTGATACCTAATTGCCAGCAATGCAGTTCGCGGCTAAGGAACATCGTTAGCTGCTGTATGGAAGCGCCCCGGAAATCATAAAAGGTACTTGCACCCAGTTTCCATTTGGGCGTAAGATTGAAATCTCCGCTTACATTGACACTGGAATTAATCTGGGTTTCATAACCAGAATAATCTCGTTTTAAAAGACGGCTGAAGCTCAGTGAATAGGATAGGTTCACCGACCAGGGGATATTGAAATCGGCGTATTCAGCCGGATTGTTTCGCACATTGTTGATTAATGCCTGCTGTTCTTCATTGGTCATCGGCAGTCCGATTCCACTCAGGTCTTCATCCGGTGGAATTTCTTTTTTCTCCTTCTGTTTGCTGGTAAAAGATGTAGATACGGCAATGTTTCCCGAAGTAATCCTACCCAATGAAAATCCATCTCCCGACCAGGCCAGTTCATTGATCCGGTACCCCTGGCGGTCTGTCTTGTATGGATCGAGGCTCGCAGAAGCCGTGATATTGATCTTTTCAAACAAGGTGCTTCTCAGGTACAGGCTGATGGGAGACAACTGAAAACTATCCGCCAGGAAGTTATAACTGCCGGTTAGACCGAAACCATCAATGAGTCGGACTTTTCGGATACCATCCTCTGAAGTAGTATCTTTCTTCGAACGAACTTTCATTTCGAGGTTATTATCCAGGCTGAAACTGAGACCACCGAATTCCCCTTCGCCGAAGGCGCCAAACAAACTCCCGGCATACCTGCTGAAACGAACCTGCCTGCCGGTAGTATCTACCTGGGTGGAATAATAATCCTTACCGTTCAGGTCAGGTTTATAACTGGCTGAAACCGATGGGCGGATCACATGGCGAATTGCACGTATGCTGCTGTTTTTACCAAACTTATCATAGGTACCAAATAGTGCGGTATTCAGGCTCATGCTGAATGACATGTCGCGGGCAGTGTAAAAACCCCGATTGATGGAAGTATCAATTTTATTGGTGGCAGGATTCCAGGTACGATCAAATTGCTGGGCATACCAACGTTCTGAATAACTTATACCCGGTGCAATCTGGATGGGTCCCAGGGATGGAAGCGAAAGCGTAATCGGAATATTGTGCTGGGCGCCCCATTGCATGGTATCAATCAACTGGGTAAAGCTGAATGCACTGTCATAAAAAGAAACCTGGTTCCGGAATTGAGAGTTCAAACCAATCCCCAGTTTTTCATACCATTTCGGTGTACCCACAAATTCTTTCTTCTGAAAAGGATAAAAGTTATTGACGGTGAAAGATCCATCCGGGAGACGAACATTTACCTGGCGGGTCCGGTTATTCTGATCATGCCCGGCGGTTAAACTAAGGTTGAATTTGTTATTCCAGTTTTTGGTGTAGGCGATGGAAGAATACATCTGGTTCTGGAAGTTGATGGATGGGTTGGCTCCAACAAAACGGTTGTACTGCGTAGAACCAGCATTTACACTGGCCTGGAAACTGGTACCGGGCCTGGCTTTGGCATCTGCCACATGACTCCACTGAATGTTGAAACTCCGGTTAACATCAAATTCCTTTGTAGCATCCCGACTCAGGATCCGGGTATTCTGCAGGGAAAGGTTCAGCCTGCCCGAGTACCGATAGCGTCGTTTATAGGTAGGTGTTAGTACGGCCCGCCAACCACCATAGGAATAGATATCGCCCCGAAGCATGACATCAAATTTTTCTCCCAGGACTTTATAATATCCAACCCCTTCCAAACCCAGACCAAATTGTTCATTGGCAACAAACTGAGGTGGTAGTATCCCGGATTTGCGCCCCTGGGATAGCGGGAAAAAACCAAATGGGATATAAATAGGCACCGGAACACCTTCAAATTCAGGATGGATGGGTCCGCTCACTGCCAGTTTTTTATTAACCAGCTTCAGTTTTTTGGTACGGAATGCAAAATGTGGAGTATCCAGGTTACAGGTAGTAAACCGGCCATCCAGGGCAAAGAAATCATTGATATTAACTTTCTTGATTCTGCTACCGTATACAAACATTTCCCCCTGCTGGGTGAAGGTGCTTTTGGTGATCCCTTTCTGGGTTTTGAAATTGTAAATGATGGAATCTGCATCCATATTACTTTCTCCCTGTACAAAATGCGGCTTACCCTGTTTTTCACCTAAGCTGTCCAGCATAAAGGTAGCCACCACAATCTGGGTCGGCTGATCCAGTTCAATGCTATAGGCAGTCAGATCCAGGTCTTTGTACTTGGTACTGGCTTTATTATAAAGCGTTATTTTTTTTGTAGGCACATCCAGCACCATGGAATCGGAAGCTGCATATTGAACAGGGGCATCCAGGGAATCCGAAGAAATCTTAACATTTAAAGTATCAATTTGCTGGAACAGTTTGCCAGTAGTATCCCTGATTGGGTTGCCAAGACTGTCTTTTTTGAGTGGCAGGCTATCCACTTTGGAAGGAACTGTATCGCGCTGCTGATGCGTTAAAGGGGCATTAAATTTTCCGGAAAATGGATAATTCGCCTTGGAAGCGTGCGTTAATATTACAAGCAGCAGTGCAAAAAGCCCGATAAAAATGTATTTTAAACTAAATTTGCCGCCGTCCTTCATACTATTGAATGGGGGCAAAAATAGGGATTCGATACCCATTATTCAAAGGTTATTGTATGATCAGATTGTTCAAGACCCGACTCTATATAGTTATCGCTGCCGGCGTGTTGCTAATATTTTCAAAAAACAGCATCGCACAGGCTACTAAAAATGCGCTGAAGACAGTAATCATTGATGCCGGCCATGGCGGAAGGGATCCGGGAGCACGGGGACTTATTTCCACAGAAGCCGAAGTAGCATTATCCATTGCACTGAAATTGGGTAAGGAATTAGAACAGGCTTATCCTGAAATTAATTTCATTTACACAAGAAAAGATGCCAATCTTCCAAAAGGAGTAACCGACCCCAACCTGGCGAACCGGATCAGGGCTGAAATGGCCAATGAAGCAAAGGGTGATCTCTTTATCTCTATTCACCTGAATGCAACCGGTCAGAAAGCCGGGGGATGGTATCAGAAGAAAATTGTTGGGTATAAGAACAAGGTGGTTTATGTAGGAAAAGGAAAAACCAGGAAGAAAAAGCTGATCAAACAACCGATTTATCAAAGTTATTATGTTAAAAATACCCGGATAGGTACTGAAACCTATATTTGGGCGGCTGACCGATCCAGTGCGAAAAGTGAGAATATCGTGCTGGATGAAGAGGAAAGCGGTGAAGAAGAACCGGTGGATGATCCCAACAACGTATTGGATCTGAATTCCCCCGAAGCGAAAATCCGGGCACAATTATATACCAAGTATTTTTTCCGTAATTCAGCCCTGCTGGCACAATTTGTTGAAGAAGAATTTGCCAGTGCGGGAAGAAAAAGCTTTGGTGTGAAGCAACGAAATCACAAGGGAATCTGGGTTTTACAGGCAACTGGTATGCCCAGCATCCTGATTGAGACCGGGTTTATTACCAATAAGGAGGAAGAAGAGTACCTGGTAAGTGAAGCCGGACAGCAGGAAGTAGTTACCAATATCGTAACTGCGTTCAAACGCTATAAAGAAGAATTGGAAAACCCACGGCATTTGCCCCGAAACACAACTGGAAATTAAATCCTTACATTTGACTCCAATTCTTAGTGCATGAAAATATCTAATGAAACCAAGATCGGAATCCTGGCAGTGGTAAGTATTACCTTACTGATACTTGGCTTCAATTTTCTGAAGGGAAAAAGTTTCTTCGACAAAAACGATCAGGTATATACGATTTTTCCAAAAGTTACCGGGCTTGCGAATTCTAGTCCCGTTTTACTCAATGGGCTACAGATCGGGATGGTTTCTGAAATTCGCGAACGCAGTCCGAATATTGAAGATGGCATAGTAGTAACCATCAACCTGGCCCGCCATATTAACATTCCAAAAAATTCCGTTGCCTTTATTGATGCAAGTCTTTTAGGTACCTCCAACCTTGTAATTGAACCAGGCAACGCCGGTGAATTCCTGGCAGATGGAGATACAATTGGCAGTAAAGTCAAAATCGCCATGCTGGATGAAGTAACCGGTACGCTGAATCCCGCTTTGCAATCCCTGGATGGCACACTGGTTTCCCTGGATTCGCTGATCCAGGTAGTAGGGACCTATTTTGACCCTAACACAAAAAATAATTTCCATACCATCATTGCCAATTTAGCAAAAGCCTCTGCTGCATTAAATCAGTTGATTGCATCCCAGAACAGCAATCTTAATAAAACCATGGCCAATCTGGAATCGGTTAGTGGTAACCTTGCTTCGAATAATGAAAGTATCACCCATACCCTGGGTAACCTGGAAAAAACCACTGATCAATTGGCTGCTGCCGATATTAAAGGAATGGTAGATAATCTGCAGTCAACCATTGGCAATTTAAATGGACTGGTTGAAAAAGCGAATAGTAAGGATGGGTCTTTGGGACTTCTGTTAAATGATAAACAATTATATCAGAACCTGGAAAACACAACCAGAAGTTTGAATATTTTGCTCGATGATGTAAGGGTGCATCCGAAACGGTATATTAATGTATCTGTATTCGGACGTAAAGACAAGAATAAACCCCTGCAGGCGCCCTTAAATGATTCTACACAAACGACGCCACAATCTCAATAAAATGCGACTGGTTGGACTACTGTTAAGCTGGTTGCTTTTGCTGGCAATGCTGCCTGCAATTGCGCAGGAGCCTGTTCCGCCTGCGAATCCGGCTGATACCATGGATATTGTTCTCGTACGTAAAACCGATCGCTTTCGTTATCTGAAAAAAGATTCAGTTACCGAACTCCAGATGCTGGCGGGCAATGTTTTCCTTGAACAGGGCACTACCAAGTTTTACTGCGACAGTGCAGTGATTAATCCGGCTACAGGGGTAGTGGAAGCCTTCGGAAACGTACATATTAATGACGCCGACAGCATACACACCTATGCACAATACCTGATCTATTATTCCAATGAGAAAAAAGCCTATCTCAAAAAGAATGTAAGGCTGACGGATGGCAAAGGTGTACTCACTACCAATGACCTGGAATACGATACCAATTTAAAAATCGGCACCTACACCAATGGAGGAAAAGTAGTTAGTGATAAAACGGTACTGACAAGTAAGGAAGCGATCTATTACGGCGACATGAAGGACGTCTATTTCAAAAAGGACGTAAAGATGAAAGATCCGGAATATGACCTGGCAACAGACTCGCTGCTTTTTAACACCGATAGCCGGATAGCTACATTTATTACCAAAACAAGAATCCTTTCAGATAGCGGTAGACGTGATATCACTACATCGGAAGGGTATTATGATATGAAAAACAAAGTGGCCAAATTTGGTCGCCGGCCGGTCATTAAAGACGGAACCACTTTTGTAACGGGAGATGATGTTGGTTTTGATGATAATACCGGGGATAGTTATGCGAGGGGAAATGCGGTATTTCGCGATACAGCCCAGGGTATCTCCATTCTGGCAAATGATTTGAAAGCAAATAAAAAAACCAATACCCTCCTGGCAACGCAACGACCGCTGATGATCATCAAACAAAAAGAGGATTCCATATTTGTATCTGCGGACACTTTGTATTCAGCCCGATTAACGGATAAGACAGATTACCAGAAAACATTTATCCGCCCCGTGCAAGTGGTAACGGATAGTTTGGGTACCGATAGCACAGCAATTTCTGACAGTTTATGGCGACTTACTGTGCTGGACCCGGCAGATACGACTAACCGTAACCGTTATTTCCAGGCCTGGCACCGGGTAAGGATATTCAGTGACTCTTTGCAGGCAGTTTGCGACAGCCTTTTTTATTCAGGCGTGGATTCCATATTCAGAATGTTTACTGATCCGGTAGCCTGGGCCAATGGGACGCAGGTAACAGGAGATACTATTTTTTTATATACCAAAAACAAAGACCCGGAGCGGCTACATGTATATGATAATGGGCTGGTAATAAACCGGACAGCAGAAGATTTTTACAACCAGATTAAAGGAAATACGATCAATGGCTATTTCACAGATGGAGTGATCAATTACATGCGGGCAAAAGGTTCCGCTGAGAGTATCTATTATGCACAGGATCAGGATTCGGCCTATTCCGGAGTAAACCGATCCACCGCAGATATCATTGATTTTTATTTTGCAAATAAGGAACTCAACCGGGTAGTATTCCGAAGCTCCGTGGAAGGAACCATGTACCCCTTTCGCCAGGTAAATCATGGTGAAATGCGCCTGCGTGGATTTAAATGGTTGGAAAAAAGGCGCCCAAAAACTAAATTTGAACTTTTCGAGGACCCGGTAATAAACGAATAGCATGGCAACAATACCCACCATACGGCAAATCATCAGAAAACAACTAATCAGTCCGATTCAGGAGTTTATCAAAGACAGCCGGGCAGTGGGAATTACCTTGTTGGTCTGTACAATTATCTCTCTACTCTTAGCCAACAGCCAATGGAAAGATGCCTATGTGCACTTTATGGAAAGGGAAACACATATTCTTCCGTTCCTGCATCTCCCCCACTCCATCCTGCATTGGATCAATGATGGGTTGATGACAGTTTTCTTCTTCCTGGTAGGAATGGAAATCAAACGGGAATTACTAATTGGCGAATTGTCCTCCATAAAAAAAGCATCTCTCCCAATTGCTGCCGCTGTGGGTGGAATGCTGGTACCGGCGGGGATATACGTAATGCTTAATGGATCTACCCCCTACCATAGTGGTTGGGGCATTCCAATGGCAACCGATATTGCCTTTTCCCTGGGAGTTGCCTCTTTATTGGGAAGCCGGGTACCGGTTACGTTAAAGATCTTTTTAATGGCGCTGGCAATTATTGATGATCTGGGAGCCATACTCGTGATAGCTGTATTTTACGGAGGTGATATATCCTGGTATTATTTGCTTGGAGCTGCCGTTTTACTTGGCATACTGCACTTGTTGAATAAACTAAGAGGCAACAAATGGTGGGTAACACTTCTCATCGGTCTATTGGTTTGGTACTGCATCTTCAATTCTGGTATACATGCAACCATCGCCGGGGTGTTGGTGGCATTTCTTGTTCCGCTTGAACGTTTATCCAATTATGAGCATGCCCTTCATGATCCTGTGAACTTTATCATCCTGCCGCTTTTTGCACTTGCTAATACAGCTATTGAAATACCAGGCAATTTTAGCGAAGCAATAACTACCAGCCTGAGCTGGGGAGTGCTGGCAGGACTGGTATTAGGCAAACCGCTGGGCATTACATTGGCATCCTGGATAACAGTAGCAACCGGACTTGGGGAGCGGCCCTCCGGCACCAACTGGATGCAATTGATAGGAATGGGGGCACTCGCTGGCATTGGTTTTACCATGTCAATCTTCATTACCATGCTTGCATTTAAAGATCCTGCAACGCAAAACATAGCCAAACTTGCCATCCTTATAGGAGCTGTGGTTTCGGTAATTGCAGGATTACTATTACTGTATTTCAGCGGTAAACCCAAAAAATCCCAGCTTTAGCGCTATCCTGCAATTTTAATGCGGTTTTAAAAGAATGTTTGCTTGTTTCTGCGGTTTTCTCGTATATTGAGGTCCCAACCAACAAACTATGCTTAAACGAGAGCGACAAGCTTATATTTTGCATCAGGTAAACTTGCACAATAAGGTTTTATCAGCTCAGCTTTGCCAGGAAATCAATGTATCAGAAGATACTATCAGAAGGGATCTTCAGGAATTAGCTGATCAGAACAAACTGATCAAAGTGCATGGAGGAGCCCTATCACATTCTTTCAGCCAGGTTAATTTCACTCCGGTCGAAATCTATTCACAGGCCAATAAACAGGAAATTGCCCGCAAAGCAGCAGCCCTGATCGAAGACGGTATGTTCATCCTGACAACAGGTGGAACAACAATTCTGGAAATGGCAAGAGCATTGCCGCCCGGGCTAAAAGCCACATTTATTTCAGGAAGTATTCCGGTAATTATGGAATACAGCAATCACCCCAATATTGATGTAATTGTAATTGGTGATAAGGTAGCTAAAAACTCCAAGATTACCGTTGGTGCAGATGCCATTCAACAGATAAAAAGTATCCGTGCAGATATTTGTTTTTTAGGTATTAATGCCATTGACATACAACATGGAGTTACTGATAATGATTGGGAGGTTGTGATGGTAAAAAGAGCCATGATTGAATCAGCAAAACGGGTTGTTTGTCTCACTATTTCTGAAAAAATGAATTCCACCCAACCTCTGCATGTTTGCGATATTTCAAAAGTAAATACATTAATAACTGAACTAAATGCAACAGATCCTGCCCTTCAGCCTTACGCTGCAGCTGGAGTTCAGGTACTATAAACAGATACACTACATACTAAATACTAATCAAAACGCGCAATCATGAGAACTGCAAAGCAGGCCTTTATGGCCTTGTTTCTCCTATGCATGTCGGTACTGGTATGGGCCCAGGAGAGGTCCATTACCGGCAAGGTACAATCCGCATCCGGCGGGCCGTTATCCGGTGCAACAGTCACCATTAAAGGAACAACCCGGTCTGTACTCACAGGAGACAATGGATCTTTCACCATCACTGCCAAAAACGGCGATGTACTGGTGATCAGTTATGTTGGTTACTCCGGCAGGGAAATCCGGGTAACTGAAAATGCCAATTACGCCATCAGCCTTACCGAACAGGACAACACTATGGATGAAGTAGTGGTTGCTATGGATCTGAAAAGAAAACCCCGCGAGCTGGGATATTCTACCCAACAGGTAAAGGGTGCGGAAATTCAGCAGACACAGCGGGAAAATTTTCTGAACAGTTTACAGGGTCGCGTTGCCGGTCTGACAATCAATCAGACCTCTGGTATTGCTGGTGCCTCATCACAGATTGTTTTACGTGGATTTAATTCGCTTTCTCAGAACAACCAGCCGCTTTTTGTAGTTGATGGGGTTATTATCGACAATACGACCCTCGACGAAACGAGTGGTGGTGGTACGGGTGTTGGATTGGCATCTGATCGTCCAAATCGCAACAACGACTATGCCAACCGGATTTCCGATATCAACCCGAATGATATTGAAAATGTAACGGTATTAAAAGGACCGGAAGCTACGGCACTTTATGGTAGCCAGGCTAGCTCAGGTGCTATTATCATTACTACTAAAAAGGCGAAATCAAACAAACTGGCCGTTCAGTATGACAATTCATTCCGCGCGAGTAAAGTAGCAAGATTGCAGGATACTTACGATAAGTATTCCAATGGTACCAATGGAAATGCATCCAACATCTTCCGTTATTTTGGTCCGGAAATTCCAGCAGGAACGGCAACTTATAATAATGTTGATGAATTCTTTCGTACTGGCTTTTCACAGACACATAACCTTGGTGCAGATTTTGGATTTGGAAAATCCATTTTCCGGGCCAGTGGATCTTTCTTCGATCAAAAAGGAGTAGTACCCAACAATGATTTTCGCCGTTATAACCTGAGGATCTCCAACACTACCAAGATTGGAAAAAAGATTGAAGTTATACCGTCTTTAGCTTTTGCCCGTTCTGAAAATGATAAGGTATTAAGAAGTGCGGGAGGTTACCTTCTTGGATTGTATGCCTGGCCAGTAACAAATGATATCAGGCAGTATGAAGATGAAAACGGAAATAAGCTTCCCTTACTGGCAGCCAATGCAGGTAATACGGAAATTGACAACCCATTCTTCAACGTATATAAAAACCCAAGTCGGGATGTAACGGATCGTTTAACTGCCACCCTGGGTATCAATTACAATCCAACCGATTGGTTAAGTATTGCTGGCCGCTTCGGTTATGATACATATAAACAAGATGGTTACACGAGATATCACCCACTTTCCTTCTTTATTTCTCAGGGTATCCGGGGCCAGCAGGATAATTATTTCCGCCGTTATGCTGGCTATAACCATACCATCACCGCTACTGCCAAAAAACAAATTGGTGATTTCAGCCTGCGGGTAATGGGCGGTACCATGTGGCAGGATTATGAAACCAAAATGTATGCGGTTGCAGGAAATGGGCTTGTTGACTCCATTGTAAATGGTATCATGTATAAAAATGGCACCATTGTAACCAATGCCAATATGGACCAATTGGTTGGACTTCCTTCCGACTCAAATGCAACTACTCCGGGTAGTCGTACACGTTTGTTGCAGAATAATTTTGGCCGTTATAATCAATCCATCGTTCGTCAGTTGGCTTATTTCGGAGAGGTGGCGATTGGATATAAGAATCTGGCATTCCTGAACTATACCCACCGCTTTGAATCAGCTTCAACCTTACCAAGGAAAAACCGGAATTATAATTATCCGGGAGTAAGTGCCAGTCTAATTATGAGCGATATCCTTCCTTTCCTTAAAGGCGGGTATGTGCTGAATTACTTTAAACTGCGCGGATCTGTGGCAAGCACAGCCCGATTGAACTCACCGTACTCTACCCAATCCGTTTTTGTAAACAACTTCGCAAGTGGAGGAGGATATTCTTACGGATTTGTGAATGCCAATCCCAACCTGGCGCCCGAGAAGCAAAGCACCTTTGAAATTGGAGCCGAGTTCAAATTGTTCAACAACCGTGTTTCCCTTGACGCGACCTATTACAATACCCTGAACAAAGGACAGATTGTTGAGAATTTCCGTTTGAGTTATGGTACCGGCTTCGTGTTGAATACACAGAATGCCGCCAGCACCCGCAACCAGGGTATTGAAGTGACCCTCGATGCAAATATGGTTTCCAATAATAAATTCAGTTGGAACCTACTACTGAACTTCAACAAAATGTATAACAAGGTGATTAAAATGCCAGCCATGTTGTCTGAGTTCTACTTGGCTGATACCTGGTTATATGGCAACGCAAGAGGTGGCCTCGTACTAAACGGACCAACGACCTCCATCACTGCTTATGGTTACAGAAGGAACGATGCGGGTCAGATCCTGATCAACCCGACAACTGGTCTGCCTGTTTTAGAAGGTGTGTTCAAAGTGCGGGGAGATCGTAATCCTGATTTCACGCTGGGAATCGGTAACCGATTGTCCTATGGCAATTGGAACCTGAACTTCATGTTTGATCTCAAAGTAGGCGGTGATATTTTCAATGCAACGAAAATGTACCTGACTTCTATCGGTCGCAGTAATGTAACTGCAGATCGTTTTGAACCCCGTGTATTGGAAGGTGTGTTGCTGGATGGAAAAGAAAATACAGCCAATCCAACTCCCAATACAATCAGCGTAATCCCTGCTTACAATGATGCTTATTATACCTCTACCAGCATGCCGGAAGAAGCTTTCATCCAGAAAGATGTAAACTGGGTGCGCCTGCGCGACCTGACACTTGCCTATACATTCCCCAAATCAATGTATGCAAGATGGAAATCGGTGAAAAACCTGAGTGCCTTCCTAACAGGAAACGACCTGATCCTGATTACCAACTATACCGATGGAGATCCTTCGGTTAGTGGAAACACAGCAGGTAGTCGTGGTGTAGGCGGCTTTGGATTTGATTATGGCACACTGCCTCCGCCGATTAGTGTGAACATCGGATTCAGAGTAGGATTTTAATGATTAAAAAAGCAGACAACAATGAAACGTACTATTAGAAATACAATATTAGCCGGCTCACTGGTTGCCATGGTATCCAGTGGCTGCTCGAAATTAATTGACGATGCCTACCCAAATCCCAATGCGGCAGTTCGTCAGCCTATTGAAGAAATAATGCCAGGTATTATCGGAAACATGGTAGGTAGTTCCTCTGCGGCAGGTAGTGCTTATGGAACAGCTAATGATGGGTTATATATTGGCAGATATGTTCAGTTTTGGGCAACCAATACAGCAGGAAATCAGTATGATCAGATGGGAGGGGCTACCGGTGCATCAGATGTATTGGGATCCGTATGGGCCATGCATTATTACGGCATGGGGCAAAACCTGAACCGGATTGTAGAATGGGGAACAGAAGAGCAAAAATGGGATTATGTTGGCGCAGCCCTTGCAATCCGTGCATGGAGTATGTTAACGCTTACAAATGTATATGGAGAAGCAATTGTAAAAGAAGCATTCAACACAAGTGCACTTACCTTCAAGTACGATGCTCAGCCGTTTATCTATGACACCGTACGCGCTATTGCCCGCACCGCCATTGCGTACCTGGATCGTACAGATGGTAACGTGAGTCAGCAAAATCTGGCGAAAGGGGATGCCTATTTTTATAACGGTGATGTGAGCAAATGGAAAAAATTCGCTTACTCAGTCATTGCGCGCTCTTTCAACCAACTCTCCAATAAGAGTGCTTACAATGCAGACAGTGTGGTGTATTATTGTGATCTGGGCATCAATTCCAATTCAGAGAATGCAACAGCGAAATTCGCCAATACCGGAATCACCGGAACATCCAACTTTTACGGGCCTTTTCGTTCTAACGTAGGTACACTGCGCCAGACAGCTTATGTTGCCAACCTGGTTACCGGAAAAGGAACCATATTTAATGGCGCCTATGACCCCCGTGCGCATTATTTATTGCGCGAAGATTCCACCGGAGAAATTACCGGTATCCTTCCAAACCGGGGAACCAGTTCATTGCCAGCGAACAAGCAACCCTTTGGCTTCTGGGGACGTGGGTTTGCACTGACAGCAGCCCCTTCTTCAGATGCGGAAGCCCGTTATATTTTCAAGAATGGTGCAGAGTTCCCCATCCTGACAGCCAGTGAAGTGAAATTCATGAAAGCCGAAGCACTACTGCGCAAAGGAAGCCGCCCGCAGGCCAAACAGGCTTACCAGGAAGGTATCGAACTCAGCATGAATATGCTGCGAACAACTTATAATGAATCAGTACCTGCAGATAAACAAATAACAGATCAGGCGATCGCAGATTACCTGGCAAACCCGGCAGTGGTACCAGCTCCACAAGACCTTACACTTTCTCATATCATGCTGCAGAAATATATCGCATTGTTTGGATATGGTATGATTGAAACCTGGACGGATATGCGCCGTTTCCATTATGTTGATCTGGATCCGCAGACTGGCAATCAGGTATATGCAGATTTTGTGTTGCCAACCGGCCTGGATCTCTTTATCAACAACAATGGCAAACCGGTACAGAGAGCACGTCCTCGTTATAATTCAGAATATCTCTACAATGTCGATGAGCTGAATCGGCTTGGCGGACTGGATCTCGACTATCACACCAAGGAACAGTGGTTTTCAATTACTGAATAACAAAAAACAGAATCATGTTAGCTAATAAACTCATTTATACGACAGGTGCGTCTGTGTTGGCCATCAGCCTGCTGATTGGATGCCAGCGCGAGAAATTCGCACCCCCGGTAAAAGAAAATTTTGAACTGAGCGATAAAGCATTTGTTCGTTTGTACAATGGAGCAATAGGTACTGCCAGAAATTTCCTCTATTTGAATGAAACGCCTCTGACCGGCGCTGCGGTTGGTTATGGTGGGCTCTTTCCGGCAACCGGAGGTTTTTACAGTGCTATTCCAGCCGGACAACTGAACCTGAATGTCAAAGATACCATTACCGGAGCCGTACAACCGGTTGTTCCGGTAGCGGGAACTTTTGATGCAGGGAAGCGGTATACTATTTTCACTTACGATACCGCTACCCAGGCAAAACAGCTAACCATCGAAGACAGGGTTGAAGTGCCTGCAGATACATCTGCAAGGGTTCGTTTTGTGAATATCCCATTTTCCCGAATCGCAATTCCTAACGTTGATGTATATTCGAAAAGAAGAGGCACGAACGTTTTTTCCAATATCAGCCTAAACAGCGCGACGGATTTTATTCCCTATGAAGCAGCTCAGACAGATACTTTATATGTTCGCGAAACAGGAACTACCACCAACCTGGCTACAATGAACACGTTTGCTCCTGCCAGGAAACGTTCTTATACGATCGTTTTCAGAGGTGCCTACGGAGCCAGTTCCGGTGCTACAGCCAGAACGCTTACCAATTTTCTTACATACTAGGCAGACTAAGCACACAAGTGCCAGCCACCCTTACGCAGGGTGGCTTTTTTTTGCTCTTTTATTTTCAGGCGAAGAATATATACGCGATAAAAATGGCAGCGATCACCCCGATAAAATCAGCAATCATACCTGCCCAGATGGAATACCTGACATTTTTGATGCCCACGCTTCCGAAATAAAGCGCAATAATATAGAAAGTTGTATCTGCAGAACCCTGGAAGATACTGGCTGTTAAACCGGCAAAAGAATCCGGACCAAGTTCTGGATTTTTGAAGATATCGAGCATCATACCTCTTGCTCCACTCCCGCTGAAGGGTTTCATAATTGCTACCGGTAATGCATCCACGAATTTGGTATCAAATCCCAAAGAACCGATGATCCAGGAGAAAAAGCGTACCACATAATCCAGCGCACCGGAATCGCGGAATACCCGGATGCCTACAAGCATACCCACCAGATAAGGAATGATTTTTAACACCACCTCCCATCCTCCTTTGGCACCTTCAATAAAGGCATCAAATACATTCACTTTTTTCCACAATCCTCCAAGGATAAACCCAAGAATAATCACCATCAGCAATACATTTCCTACGACCTTTCCAAAAGTTTCCTTTCCGGCTGTATCTAATCCGCCTACATAGTAAAGCAGCAGCCCTACAAATGCGATTGCCGATGCCACCCATGCATAGAGTACCCAATCCCATTTGATGCGTTGCCAGATACTGACCACAATTACAGAAGCGAGGGTAGTCATCATAGTACCCAGCACGCAGGGAATAAAGATCGCTGCAGGTTGAACGCTTCCAACAGAAACCCGGTAAGCAATAATTGTTAAGGGAATGAGGGTAAGTCCGGATGTATGCAGCACCAGGAACATAATCTGGGCATTCGTGGCCTTTTCCTTCTGTGGATTGAGCTGTTGCAGGCTTTCCATGGCCTTAAGTCCGAATGGGGTGGCCGCATTATCGAGCCCCAGCAGGTTGGCAGAGAAATTCATAACCATTTGTCCCTGTGCCGGGTGACCGCTTGGCACTTCCGGAAAAATGCGCTTCATCAGGGGGTTCAGAAAGCGGGCCAGGAAACGCACCGCCCCTGCTTTTTCTGCAATGTTGAGCAATCCCAGGAAAAATACCATGGTTCCCGCCAGGGGGAAAGCTACATCCAGTACCGAAGATTTCGCCGAATCAAAGACCCCATCTGCCAGGCGTTTGAAAATATCCACGTCCCCTTCAAAAATCAGTTTAATCAGGGCAACTACAAAAGCTATGACAAAAAATGCGATCCAGACAATATTTAAAGCCATCCTGGGAAGTATGAAGTTTGAGTTATGAAGTATGAATTGGGAAGATAGGAATTTTATCTACCCGACGCTTCACCCGACCGGTGGCATCCGCCGAGGTGGGTGAAGCGGGATTTCCTTATCTTCGCGCGCGAAAAACGTAAACACAGGCAGCATGGGATTACAAGCAGGAATAGTAGGATTACCGAATGTGGGCAAATCCACCCTTTTTAACGCAGTGAGCAGCAGTGCTAAAGCGCAGGCGAGCAACTATCGCTTTTGTACAATTGAACCGAACGTAGGATTGGTTAATGTTCCTGATGAGCGTATTGACAAACTGGCCGAACTGGTAAAGCCCAATCGTACCGTTCCCACCCAGATTGAAATTGTGGACATTGCCGGCCTCGTAAAAGGAGCCAGCAAAGGAGAAGGACTTGGTAATAAATTTCTGGCCAATATCCGGGAAGTGGACGCTATCGTACACGTGATCCGTTGTTTTGAGGATGAAAATATCCTGCGTGATGAGGGCCCCATTAATCCGGTTGGCGATAAAGACATTATCGATACGGAATTACAGCTGAAAGACCTGGACAGTGTGGAGAAAAAATTGCATCGGGCTGAAAAAATGGCCAAGACCGGTGATGCCAAAACAAAGGCTGAACTTGAAATACTGAAACGCTGTCATGCTCACCTGGAACAAGGAAAAAATATCCGCGAGTTAGGCTTGAGCAAAGAAGATCGTTCTGCTATTGCAGATCTCTTTCTACTAACTGAGAAACCTGTGCTATATGTTGCCAACGTGGATGAACCATCCATGCATACCGGTAATAAATTTTCCGAAGCCCTCAAAGCAGCCGTAGCCAAAGAAGGCGCTGAAGTAATTGTAATGAACAATTCAATTGAACAGCAGATTGCAGAAATGGAAGATCCGGATGACCGCGCCCTGTTCATGGACGAATACAAGATGAAAGAACCCGCATTGAACAAACTCATTCGCGCTACCTATAAACTACTGAAATTACAGACTTATTTTACAGCCGGAGTGCAGGAAGTGCGTGCATGGACCATATTGGAAGGCTGGAAAGCACCGCAGGCCGCCAGCGTCATCCATACTGATTTTGAAAAAGGATTTATCAAGGCCGAGGTAATTGCGTATGAAGATTTCGTTCACTACGGCTCAGAAGCTGCCTGTCGCGATGCCGGCAAACTGAGAATCGAAGGAAAAGAATACCTGGTGAAAGATGGAGATGTGATGCATTTCCGATTTAACGTCTAACGACGTTGAATCGGAGGTGAAATGTGAGACGTGAGAAGTGAGACGGAAAACCCCTAGATTTGTGCCTTCATTATAATATCTGACTCCCATAATCGAATAGCATCTGCTGATGCAGCTTTGTTGAAACGACCCGATAGAAAATAACGTTCCCCATGACGAAGGCCCCCCGCAAGGAGGGCCTTTTCAATTATGAACTTTGAAGTATGAATTATGAAGTAGTTTTTCACATTTCACTTCTCACCTTTCACCATTTTCACTTCTCACGTTTCACGTTTCACATCTTCCTTACATCTGCGGTATCAATACCTGGTCAATTTTATGTAATACTCCATTAACCGCATTCAAATCAGCTGCTACCACATTGGCAGGTGTAGGGTTAATCCGACCTTTTACGGTTGGTGCCATCGGGTTTGTAGCATCAATGGTTAATTGCGGCATGGGCGATGGACCAATCAGGGTTTCAACTGTACCACTTACCAGGTTCGGACTAAATACACGGAATGCCGGTGTACCATTAACCGCCAGTACATGATAAGCCAGAATACCACGAACGGTTTCCGGAGGCAGTGCAGCAAAAGCTTCTATTACCGGAGGTGCTCCCAACAAAGTCAATGCTGCTTTAAATGCATCATCATTGGGTGCAAACAGTGTAATATTCGGGAAGGGATAGTTCAGCAGCGAATCAATCCTGTTCAAACCAGTCTGACCTTCATCAGCGCGGGCAATCGCCGCACGTAAGAAACTCAGATCAGGCTGTGCTGCAATTAATCCTTTCATTGTTGTTTGAGGAGGCGCTACCAATGCAAACACATCGTGGATATAACCATTCGCAGCACGTTTATCCACTGCCGTGATAGGAATATTGTTTACGAATGCACCGGTTGGCCTTTTTGATGGGAAGATGGGCATTTTAAACAAGGGCTGACTTGCCAGCGGTTGCAGTAAACTGGGCATCTGGATATTTGGCAACGGCAACCCGGGAATCGCAGCAGAAGCAATCTCCTGTGGAATCACATGATAACTCAGAATAGCAGCCAGCTGTGCAGCAGGCAGCACACCAATTACAGCTTCCGAAATACCGGAGCGGGTCATGGCATCGTTATTGGGTGCAAACAGTGTGAGTTTGTTATCGCGTTTGTTCAGCAAGGGGCCCACTCCTGCCTTGGTTACAGCTGCTTTCAGAATAGAATATTGAGGATCGGTATTAACGATCTCAAATATGGTTTGACCTGCGTTCTCTTCCGGGGCAATCTCTTCCACTTCCGGAATCTTGTTACAGGCTGTGATCTGTCCAAGCAGCAACAGGGACATCAGCCCGATACCTGTATATTTTTTAAATGACGTAAGCATAGAATAATTTTTCCATTAATAAATGTTGTAACCAAAGGATACATAGTAAAGTCCACCTACAAAACTGTTACCAAGTGCATTGAAGTAGTACTGGTTCAGGATATTGTTTCCACCCAGTTTAACCACACTTTTCACTTTTGGCAGTTTGTAAGACACCTGTGCATCTACTGTATGGATGGCTGCTATATCACCGTTTGCGAAATCACCTTCATAAAAGAAAGCATCCTGCCAGCGGTAGCTAACATTGAAGCCTATACGCTTGTCTGTACCAAAACCTGAATTAGACAAAGTAGCATTGTAGCGGTATTTAGGCGCATTGAAGAACGCGATATACCCTGTTGGCACATCCTGTAAACGGTCAGATGAAAGGTTCATGCTGAGCGTCCAGGCACGTACAAAACGATAGTCAATTCCAATACCAAATCCATATGTGGTAACATCGTCTTCAATGTTCACGGGAACAGAAAACTTACGATCCGTTGCCGGGTTTGGTGTTCCTCCAACAGTAGCTGTTTGCCCGATGAGGGTACGCGCAATAAAATTCTGATATCTGCCATAATATCCATAAGCATCCACCAGTATTTTTCCATTTGCCAGCAGACCTTTGTAACCCAGTTCATAAGATGTAACAGACTCTGGTTTGAAGGTTTTAAAATCATGCAGTTGGGACGGATTCGTCAAAGTATAAGGACGATTCCGGTCGAACTGGTAGAAGTTCTGGAAACTCTTGTCGCCTCCAATTAACTGTACACCTCCACCCACGTTCAGGTTGATAAATTGCTGCTGCGTAGAGGGGAAACGATAGGCTGTCTGGTAAGACAAACGGATATTGTTGTTCTTCGCAACCGTTACAACGGCAGTAGCCCTGGGTGTAAAACGACCTTCGAAGTTTTCATTCTTATCATAGCGACCCGAGAAGGTCAGTTTCAACACGTCATTGAACAGACGGCGGGTAGCCTGGATATAAGCACCCACTTCGTTGATCTTGATGGGAGCAGCAGAATCCGTAAACAGGGTACCTTCTGAATTCAGTACGTACTGACGCCAGTTACCCCCAATCAGGATGTCAGCAAATTTGCCGGTCCAGTCAGAAAGGTTGTATTGTGCTTCTGTAAAATACAGGTCAGATTTCTCGATAAACAAACCACCACCGCTGGAAATCGGAATGGAACGAACCCGGTCGAACAATTGCTTGAACTGGTCAGAACCAGGTGCAGGGCGATTGCGATCCGCAAAAGCACGTGCGTTATTGTGAGCAGTCTGGTTGTCCTGTCCGGCTAAGAGATTCGCCAGGTAGGTCTGGCTGTACTCCGGATACCAGGTGGTGGAAGGTTTCCACGCTTCATTCAGCAAACGTGCTGTAACGGTAGCATTATAGGATTGTCCGGCATTTTCCTGCGTGGTGTACGTGCGGACAAACCAGTTCTTCGCATTCAATTCCAGTTTGTATTGACCCATTTTGAAATCCCGGAAAGAATACCGGTCAGATCCGGTGTACACGGAGTTACCAGTACCCCAGCTACCAGCCAGCATTGCTTCCAGTTTGGGAGTAATTTTATAATGAAGCGCACCGCCCAATTTGAAATTCAGGGTATTGGGGTCAATGATATCGGATTCATTGTAACCGGTACGGCTCACATTGATCGGGTTGTTACCCAGGGATTGAATATAAGGTGCGAGGAATGGTGCAGCCTGTGCAATCGCAGGAAAAACAGCTGACCGGATATCAATCGTGGTTTCATCACCATAGATATTAATCCCATCATAGTTGGGGTCTGTTGTACGGGTACCAGGACCAGGTAAGCCACGACCGCTCTGGCGACCCACGAAATTTCGCTGATCAGCTGCCAGCCAGTCTTTTGCATGGATGAATTCTGCATTGATCTTATAAGCGAATTTATCCTTAATATTCTCAGCCCAACGAACCGCCCAGTTATGATAACCGGAAGCGCCCCGATAACGACTATCGGTATTCATAATACCAGCTTTGGCCTGGAAGGACAAACCGGTATATTTAAATGGATTCTTACTGGAAACCAGCAGGGTGCCGTTCATACCACCCGGACCATACAAAGCAGAAGACGCACCTGGCAACAATTCCATGTTATCAACATCCAGTTCTGATAAACCAATGATGGCACCCACGGAGAAGTTCAAGCCTGGCGCCTGGTTATCCATTCCATCCACCAACTGGTTGAAACGGGTATTACCACTACCGGCAAAACCACGGGTGGTAGGCGTTTTAAACGTGAGGGAAGAAGTAACCAGGTCCACCCCTTTCAAACTGCCTACGATATCGTAATAACTGGCAGCAGGTGAAACTCTGATTGCAGCGGAACTAACTCTTTCAATAGATACGGGGGATTCCAGGATTTTTTCCGGAACCCGGCTGGCGGATACTACCACTTCAGTACCCAGGGAACTTGAGGGAGCCAGGTTTACATTCACGGCATCACTGGCATTGTTCAACACCACTTCGAGCGGATCAAACCCAATAGACGTGAACACTAAGGTAAATGGGGGTTTTTGGGAAGTTGTCAGACTAAAATTTCCTTTGTCATCTGTAAAGGTACCAATGGAGGTTCCTTTGATCGTAACTGATACGGCTGGCACCACGTCAGCGTTCGAGCTGTTTTTTACGTTTCCTGTTACAGTAACGGTTTGGGCAAATGCAGCAATCGAAGTGAACAGAGCCAACAGCATCATGGCAAGATAGCTGTTGCTTTTTCTCATACCATGTAGGTTTTTATGTGTTAATCGTGAGCAAAATAAGGATTTATTAATTCCGTACCGTTTTTTTCCAAACGGATTATAACTTCGTGAAATGGCACCATTTCAATTCCCTTCTCAAACCGCCTTTTACAAAGGAAAAGTGCGGGATGTTTACACTATCCAGGACCGTTTATTGGTAATGATTGTATCTGACCGGATCTCCGCTTTTGATGTCATCTTACCAGAACCCATTCCCTATAAAGGACAAGTATTAAACCAGATAGCTGCATACATGTTGAAAGCTACTGCCGACATTTGCCCCAACTGGTTACTGGAAACCCCGGCTCCACATGTTTCGATAGGAAAAAAATGTGTTCCCTTCAAAATTGAAATGGTGGTACGGGGCAATCTTACCGGACATGCATGGCGAACCTATAAGAGTGGAAAAAGATCTCTTTGTGGTGTCGCCTTACCGGAAGGATTAAAAGAAAACGACTACTTCCCTACCCCTATCATTACGCCTTCCACCAAAGCCTCCGAAGGCCATGATGAAGACATTAGCAAGGAAGATATCATTGCGAAAGGATTGGCAAGCGCCGAAGACTGGGCCATGCTTGAAAAATATACCCTGGCCCTATTTGAAAGAGGTAAACAGATCGCAGCCAAACGCGGACTAATACTTGTTGATACCAAATATGAATTTGGGAAAATTGGGGATACTATCTACCTGATGGATGAGATACATACACCCGACTCCTCCCGGTATTTTTTTGCCGATGGATTTGAAGACCGCCAGGCAAAAGGCGAAAAACAGCAACAGCTCAGTAAAGAATTTGTGCGGGAATGGCTGATCGCGAATAATTTTATGGGTAAGGAAGGTCAAACGGTTCCTGAGATGAACCCTCAATGGATTGACACCATCAGCAAAAGATACATTCAATTGTATGAACAGGTGATCGGCGAAACCTTTATTCCACAAGCCTGGACAACCGAAGAAACCAAGGCCGCCGTTGAAAAATCACTGGAACATTTGTTGTAAGCAAGATGTTTGATGGCATCCGACAATATTACCAGGAACTGATTCCGAAACTTTCTGATGAAGAATGGCAGCAGTTGGAAAACCGGCTGGTAATTGAATCCTATCCCAAAGGATCCCTGGTTTGCAGGGAAGGAGAAAACTGCAAAGGCGTTTATTATATCCATAAAGGGTTAGCCCGATTATATTATACAGTAGACGGACGGGAAATTTGTACGGGATTTGCCAAAGAAGGGGAATACCTAAGTGAATATGATAGCTTTCTGACCCAGTCACCTGCCTCTCAATCCATGGATGTATTGGAGGATACTATTGCTATCAACCTGCCTTATGAAAAGATGCAGGATCTCTACCGGAACTATCCCATTTTTAACCAGGCCGGCCGAAAAATAGCGGAAGGATTGTTTATTCTGATTTCCCGTTACAATACGCGCTTACTCACACTGAGCCCGGAAGACCGGTATCAGTATATCATAGACAATCAATATCATCTTATCCAGCGTGTTCCCCAATACATGCTGGCTTCCTTTATTGGGATCAGTCCGGAGCACCTCAGTCGTATTCGTAAAAAAATGACCCGCTAGGCATCTGATTGATAAATATCAAGATCGTTCCTGGCATTTGGCTTCTTGATATATGTTAATGGAAAAGGGTATCGCCTGGAAATAACTTGCTTTCAAAACCAGCACCATGTTAGCAAGACTCTTCCTATGGCTATTCATCAGCCTATCTATCACCAGCTTTTCACAAACTCCGACCCAGACCATTCGTGGCCGGATCACTGACCGTATATCGGAACAGGCACTACAGGGAGCAACTATTCAGATCATTGGAACTTCCTTACAAACACTTTCAGACAAAGATGGAAGGTTTGTTATCACAGGTGTTCCTGTTGGACGTATTCAACTTAGGGTGGATTATATTAGCTACAGCTCCTCCCTGTTGAATGAAATCCTGCTCACTACCGGTAAAGAAGTACAATTGGACATCCGTTTGGAGCAGCAGGTCAATACGCTGGCGGAAGTAACCGTAAAGGCACCAAAACTAAAAAAGGGAGTCGCCTCTAATGAATATGCAGTAGGTAGCAACCGTTCCATCAATATGGAAGAAGTAACAAGGTTCAGCGGAGGTCGGAATGATCCATCCAAAATGGTAAGCAATTTCGCAGGTGTGATTTCAAATAATGATAACCGCAATGATATTGTGGTAAGAGGCAACTCTCCTACCGGCGTATTATGGCGACTCGAAGGAGTACCCGCAGCGAACCCGAATCATTTCGCAAGTCTGGGTACAACCGGCGGACCGGTAACCATACTCAATACCAACGCCCTGAAGTCGGCTGATTTTTACACGGGAGCTTTCCCTGCTGAATATGGTAATGCAACTGCGGCAGTATTTGATCTGCAACTCAGAGCAGGCAATGCCTATACACATGAGTTTACAACACAACTTAACCTGTTTAGTGGCCTCGAACTGATGGCAGAAGGACCGCTGGGTAAACAGCGGAAAGGAGCTTCATACATGATAGGCTATCGCTATTCTTTTGTGCAGTTAGCACAATCCATTGGATTGAACGTAGGAACAGATGCGGTGCCCAAATACCAGGACTGGGTATTTAATTTTCAATCGGCAAAAGGCAAGTGGGGACAGCTCTCGCTTTATGGAATGGGAGGTGTAAGTGCCATTGATTTTATCGGAAAGGATATCGACACCAGTGATTTTTATGCAAGGCAGGACCAGGATGGATATGTGCGCAACCGGATGAATACCGCAGGCATCAAACACCAGCTGGATCTGAATGAACGTACCTACTGGAAAACATCCGTTGCCTATGTGTACCAGAGAGATCAGTTTGACAATTACCAATACCCTGCACCTGTTCCGCCTTACCAGGGCAGATGGCAGATTACAGAACGAAAGAATACGTTGAATTCGGTTAACCTTAGCAGTTATATCAATCAAAAACTGAATGCCAAACTTTCCTGGAGAGCGGGTTTAACTGGAGAAATGAGTCGGCTGAACTCCTTTCTTCAAGATCGAGAAGGACAGGATGCGAATGCCCCTTTTCAATTACTCAATCAATATGACCAGCGTTATAGCTTGGGGCAGGTATTTGCGCAAACCAGGTATAAGCCGGCGGAACAATGGCTTATTACGGCGGGCTTACACGGACAGTATTTCAGCTTTAATGAAAGTTCCCTGTTGGAACCAAGGGCCTCGGTGAGCTGGTTACCCAAAGGCGGCTGGAATCTTTATCTGTCTTACGGTTTACATGCGCAAACCCAGCCCTTCCCGGTTTATCTCTATCAGGAATACGATGAAACTACAGGAAAGTACAATAACGGCAATGCACAGCTCGATTTCACGAAAGCACATCATTTTGTAGCCGGATTGGAAAAACGATTTGGAACTAACTGGAGAGCAAAGGCGGAAGTTTATTATCAACAGCTATTTGATGTACCAGTTGAGACAGTTGCATCCGGCTTCTCTATCCTGAACAGTGGTGCCGACTTTGCCTTTCCAAGAAAAGCAGGATTGATAAATGAAGGAACCGGCAGAAATTACGGATTGGAAATTACCCTGGAAAAATTTCTTCAGAAAGGCTGGTACATACTGAATACAGTTTCGCTTTTTGATTCCAAATACAAAGGAAGTGATAACATAGAACGAAATACCAGTTTCAATTATGGTTATGTATGGAATGTATTGGGAGGAAAAGAATGGAAGACAGGAAAAGACAAACGCAATGCCTTTACAGTTGATGGTCGCTTCAGCACTGTTGGTGGACGATATGCCACACCGGTAGATCTGGCAGCTTCCCAACTGGCTGGCAGGGAAATCCTGGATGAAAGCAGTTACAACAGCGAGCGGCTGGATGCCTACCTGCGGCTCGACCTGAAGTTTGGCTATCGATTCAATAGTAAAAAGCGTAAGCTGAGCCAGACCTTTTATCTTGATTTGCAAAATGTGACCAACCGGGAAAATATTTTCCTGCGCAGGTACAATGCCCAAAGAGGTGGAATCGGCAATGTTTACCAGTTGGGCTTCTTTCCGGATTTACTGTACCGGGTACAATTCTAGAGTTACAAATAGTACATTCGAAAAAACAAATCACATGCATGCCGATCAGTTGTTTCAAATCAGCAGTACCCTGGCCCTGATAGGCTGGATTCTGCTTGCCATTTTTTACAAAACTCTTTGGATATCCAGGGCTTTAATCGGAACCATCATTATACTTATGTGCCTGCTCTATGCCTGGTTGATCGCCAAAAATTTCGGAGGTATGCAGCCCGATAGTTTTGGATCTCTTGATGGTGTGGCGGCGCTCTTTGTCAATCGGGAAGCGTTATTGGCGGGTTGGATTCATTACCTGGCCTTTGACCTGCTAACAGGTATATTTATTGTAAACAATGCACGTAAAAACGGTATCGGGATAGCCTTACTCCTGCCCTGCCTGTTTTTTACTTTCATGCTGGGACCGGTAGGCTTATTGCTGTATCTCCTGATCCGTTGGGCGCGTACCAAAAATTATTGGATCGATGTTGAATAAATTTATACTAAAACTGAAAAGCCGGAACAAAGTCTTGTTTTATGTGGGTGCTGTGAGTTTGACCGGTGCCCTGATTTGCGGGTTGCTGGCAGTCGTGAGTCCGCTTGAAGTGGGAGGAGTTAGGGCCTGGATCAAACCGATGAAGTTTTACCTTTCGCTTGCAATAGCCATGTTTACTATGGCCTGGCTGATGGTGTATCTTAAAAATCAAAAAGCGGTTAGGCGATATAGTTGGGTAGTGGTATATACCATGATCGTGGAGCTTGGTATCATCACCTACCAGGCAGCAGTTGGACAGGCTTCTCATTTCAATATCAGCAGCTGGACCAATGCAATTTTATACCAGGTAATGGGATTGGCAATCACTATTTTCACCTTGTGGACGGCCTATATCGGGTATTTGTTTTTCAAACAAAAAGAGTTTCCCCTCTGGATGAACCAGGGGTATATCTGGGGTATCCGACTGGGCATATTGTTTTTTGTAATTTCTGCCTTTCAAGGAGCGCATATGTCCATCATCAATCAGCACAGCGTAGGCGGATTGGATGGCAGTGAAGGCTATCCGATATTGAACTGGAGCAAGGTGCACGGTGATCTGCGGGTGATTCATTTCTTTGGAATGCATTCGTTGCAACTCTTTCCCCTGCTTGGATTTTATATGATTCACAGCAAACGATCCATGCAGGTGATAGCAGCCAGCTGGCTGCTATTTCTCGTATTACTATATGTACAGGTATTGAAAGGTTACCCGTTGATAGGATAAATTTCCCAACTTTGGGAGATGAGGAAAATTGCTTTTCAATTGATATGCATGCTTTCATTGGTGCTGTTGCTACAGGATGTGGTAGCACAGAAAATCCAGGACTTACCCGGCAGGGAAGGCGTTAGTTTTCGCGGCTTAAGCGTAGTGAATGACCGGCTGCTGTGGGTGAGTGGAAATAAAGGAACGGTGGGCAGAAGTACGGATGGCGGAAAGAGCTTTCAGTGGATGACCGTAAAGGGGCATGAGAAAAGAGATTTCAGAGACATTGAAGCATTTGATGCAGTAACCGCCGTGATATTAGCAGTGGACTCACCCGGATTGATCTTGAGAACCTTTGATGGAGGAGAAAGCTGGCAGGAAGTGTATCGGGATAATCGATCCGGAATTTTTCTGGATGCCCTGCATTTTCGCAATAAAGACGAAGGCATGGCAGTTGGTGATCCCATAGATGGAAAGATTTTACTCTTGCGCACAGCAGATGGTGGCAGAAGCTGGCAACCCTATCCTAACACGTATCCTGCACCGATAGAAGGCGAAGCGTTTTTTGCGGCAAGTGGAGGAAACATGGTGACACTAAAAAAAGCCGAAACGATATTTGTAAGTGGCGGAAAACAATCGCGGGTCTTTTATGCTGGCCAGGCTTTTGAGTTGCCCTTAAAACAGGGGGAAACCAGCACGGGTGCGAATGCCATCGCCCTGAAATATCCCAACCGCAAACGGGGTGGACGGCATTGGGTAGTTGTAGGCGGTGATTTTGGAAAAGACAAAGAAAAGGATGGCAACTTTTGTTTCACTCAGGATGGGGGTGCGAGCTGGCAGCAGGCAACAGCCCCACCACAAGGCTATCGATCCGGCATAAGTTATGTGCGGGGCAATCAATTGATCGCCTGTGGTACATCGGGCGTGGATTGGTCGCGGGATGGGGGCCGTAACTGGACATTGTTTTCCTCAGTAGGCTACCATGTGGTTCAAAAAGCAAAAGACGGCAAAGCAGTCTACCTGGCTGGTGGCAATGGTCGCATTGGGAAACTGGTGCGATAAGAAAACTAGAGATGTTCTACTAATTCCCGGATACTGGGACGTTTAGTATAATCTTCATTGAAATAGCGATAACTAATCACCCCGTTTTTGATGATATATACTGCCGGGACAGGCAGTTTAGCTCCATTCGTTCCATTCACCTGATTAAAATCAATGTTGAATTTTTTGTAGCGGTCAATGGTAGCCGAATCAACGGCATAGGTAACTTTATAGGCATTCATGATGCGCAATCCTTCATCATGGAGCACAGGAAATTCCGCCTTCGTTTTGGAAACCGTTTTAGCGATATTCTCCTGAATTTCCGGGCTCACGGCCAGTACACTGGCACTTTTTGTGGAAAGTAGCTGAAGGGAATCCTGCATCTGTTTGATTTGTTTGTTACAGTAAGGGCACCATTGACCCCGGTAAAAGAATATCACCACCGGTCCTTTTTCCAGCAGTTTTTGTAACTGAACCAGTTGACCATGCTGATCTGTTGCTGAGAAATCAGGTGCCTTCTCTCCCACCTGGAGACCGGATGGCTGGGCATACAGAACCTGGGCTCCAAGCAGCAAGATTCCGATAAGTAAATGCTTCATTTTTTTAAGTTGTGGTGTTAAAACTAAACCAGCTGATGCGTTTATATTGTCAGCTGGCGGACGAATTGGTAACTTTGGGCATGTTTTTAAAAAAAATAGTCAGTTTCATCGTAAAGCTTCTCCTGCCCCGGAAATCATGTTGCAAATAAATTTTGGCTGAAACTGGAGCAGACCGTAATATTGCAACCCGGTTCAGACCGGAAAAAGCCCAGATGGCGGAATTGGTAGACGCGCTAGACTCAAAATCTGGTTCTCGCAAGGGAGTGCAGGTTCGATTCCTGTTCTGGGCACGAGTTAAAAAGATAAACCCCTGATAGTGTAACTGTCAGGGGTTTTTTGTTTCTTGTTTTAACTTATTACAATTAGTATATGGCAAAATTTAAATTGAATTTAAAAGATCTGGTTGAAAAGGGTGACTTTGGAAAAATCGAAATAGGAACTTCAAAAAAAGAATTATTAGAATTGGGATTGAAGCCGGAAGATTGGTTTCCAAATAAGAGCATGGAAGATTCTTCATGTTGGAGATATGGAAATTTTGAGTTTTATTTTGATTCGAACAAGAGGCTGGAATCTATATTCTCAGACTATGTTCCACAAAGATTAGATGGAGGGAAAAAGATAAAAATTACAGATTGGTGGCTTTTTGATAAAAAAAAGATTTCACTTAAACAAACCATAGAGGAATTGCTTAAGTTAAAACTGGATTTCGAGAAAAAATATATTCAACCCGGCTTCATAGTTCTCAGTATTCCCAAGGGGATACATTTTGGATTTGATTTTACTGAAAACAGTGTAAAGGATCATAGCAAATGCACAATGACTTTTATTGAAAAAAGAAAGGATGGATCAATTTATCAGTCGTAAACTTTAGTATAAATAAAAATAACGCATTCATGAATATTGCTGGAAAGTGAATTGGAACATATAATCACCGTATTTTCCGAAATAAACACTTCATCTTTTACGATTGAAGCAGGGTCTTTTTCCCGGGCAAATGAGGATGAAAACAACCGCTTGTTCTGCTCCAATTTTCGTATCTTTATAGTCTTCCGCCCTATTCCAAATTCATCTATTTAACCCCCACTCTGGTTCCTAGCTGCAGCTGTATTTAGTCCGCCCGCTATTTACCAAACATTAAACTTATTGTTATGGCAACTACCGCTTTGGGTCCTACCATGGCCGGTGGGATTCAACCTATTATTAAAGATGGGTATGAACTCATCTATTATCCTGATGTAAATAATGATGCACTACAAAATGAAGGCAAGCCCCCGGTTTTTTACTGGCTACCCAACTATGTTCATATTGCGCGCAAAAATGGCAGGGAAGATGGAGACCTGATGTTTCTGATGTTGCGCTTTGCCGGAAAACAAACCAGTGAAGGCAATATCGGACTGGAAGAAGGTGAAAGCAGAGAAGTAGCCGGTGGTGTTTTAGGAGTAACTACTACTGCAGCACCTCCCGACCATGTGCTCGAGGAAGGACAGCAGGAAATCATCAATATGTACCAGGGAAAAGTAGATTATTTCTGGGGCATCCGCTCCCGTGTTAAACCTATTTTCCGGCCGGTGGTGATCACTTCCAATCATACCTCTATTTCCAACCTCTCTCCCAACGCCGATGGATCTGTAGTACAACCCGTTTCCGGAACACCTGCCAATCCTACACCTGTTAATCCGGGTACGCCTGCCGGACCTGCGGGGCCGCCAGCACCCAACCGGCAACTACGGTATGAAACTGTTCCGGTTCCACGTTTTATAACTGAAAAAGGATTCACTACCCGTTCTTTTGACAAACGAAATGTACGAGATGGAAATCTTGATCCCTGGTATTTCAATATGCAGGGGCAGGGTAATGGATCCATTGATCCCATGGGACAAAATGCCTACTCCGGATTGATGGGTGTTTATCCTGCCAGTATTCTATACCAGGCATTCAAAATGGCCTATACGCCTGTAAGGGTATGCCAGGCTATGAAAGTGAAATTTTGGGTACCCATTATTGAGATCACTATCAAAGGAAATTGGGACCGCATTTTTGAACATTTCTCCGCCAATGCAAAAGGCAAGTTCTTATGGTTCTCCGCAGATATCAAAGCCGAGTTCAACAACATGCGCATCAGCGGTGGCATTGAAGTGGATGTGAAAGTGGATCCAACCATTCCCGGAGCGGAAAAAATCCAGGAATATGTTGACAAAAAAACCGATCTCATTTCGCAAAAATTTATGGAACAGGCGAAGGGCATCATCTTTGATCCGCCACAACCAACTGTGCAGGCAGCGGAAGCCAGTTCATCAGGTGGATTATTCGGACTTTGGGGTGGCGGTGTAGCATTGAAATATCGTCGCGATAGCACCAAACTCAATCTCAATTATCACGAGAAAAGGCAATTGGCTTATCTGCAGGATCATGTCATTTCTTCCAACCTGGAAGGAGCTTTTGAAGAAATGAAAAAAGATCCGGAAGCAGAGAAGAAATATTTTGTGACTGTTTACATGGATGATTGGCCAAGAAAACTGGCACGTATCATCAAGCCGGTAGTAAACTGGCCACAACCCGCCAATAATTGGGCTGGGGAACCGGTCTCCTTTGTATCCGTTGAAGTTGGATATCCCAACACCTCCGGTGAGATTAACTGGGTAGGCCATTATTTTGACAGCAGTTCCTCCCCTACAGACACCTGGAAAGTGGAAACCACACAGAAAGCGGCGGCTGATGTAAGCAATGCTCCAGCCAACTGGACACCCGATAAAACCTTTATCAGGCGGAAAGTACATATGTTGGAACCGCCGGATCCAATTGCCAACCCCTTTGTGCGGGTGCAAATTGAAGACAATGAAATTCTGTTGGATCCGGGAGAAAACGGAAGCCTGGTGAATGATGTTACATTGGAACTGAGAGCTGACGAAGCAGGTCGCATCCGGGTAGGACCACTAGGATTAAATGTGGCACTGGAAGACAACAAACAACTGGTAGAAGTAACCTTCCAGGCGATCGATGAAAATGGTGCTGATCTTACACGCTTTCCACCACAAAAATTCAACTGGAACCATCTTGACCAGGAAACACCCAGGTTTTGGTCGGTATTCAGTTCAGATGCCACTATCCGTTCATACTTCAAGTACCAGGTAAGGGTCATCGTTAAAGGAAGTTTATTCACCAAAGGAATGGAATGGACAGGTCCATGGGTTAACACAATTGGAAACGGTCCGCTTACCATCAGTGTACCATCCACAGAAGATGAAGGTGTTGTAATCAAACGCGATATCCAATCCAAAGCGCGTGAAATCACCCCGCAGCCACCGGTTTCAGCAACTACCCGCGAAATAAGTCAACCAGCTGAACCGATCAGGGGAACCTACTCTGTGGAAGAAGGAGGAAGAATTCACCAGCCACCATCCGGCAGTAAAACGCCACTCTCCAGAAAGATCGTACAGCGTGAGGTGAGTGAAAATGGTGGATGGAAACAAGTATAACCCTAAAGCGTTGTTGCCATGTCTACAGCACTATTGCAGGAAAAAACCATGCGCCTGCCAAACGGTACGGGTTGGCCTTACCTTGAAGAAGATCTGGGCAGCATCAGTATTTATCCAAGTCTGATAGGCAGCAACAACGCTTTTACTTTTTTCCAGGATCAATACCTGCCTGAAAAGGATCCAACTACTTACAGGAAACTTGAACGGGCAACACTGCAAATCCGGCTGTCTATGCAACTACCGGAAGCTACTGAGCAGAAAACCTTTATTCGAACCAATACAGAACTCAAATTACTGCTGAAAGAAGGTACAACCAACCGTCTGCTGCTTGAAAAAACATTTTCCGGAACAGCAACCAGTTTGCAGGGGGTATTGGATGCCAAAGCTGGCAATGCGTTGTTATTGGCTATACAACAAAAGAAATCTGGTCTAAGCCTGCACCTCGTATCGGATGTAGTTGATCCAGGCAGTCAACATCAGTACAGGATTAACAGCAAGCTGCAATTGGAAGAGTTGATCCGGGCATTTGATCAATTCCAGGTACAGTTCAAGTATTTTGATCCGGCCTATAACAATTACCGGCTGATCCCTGAACAAATCAAAACAAGTGATAAAACAAGAGCCATTCAAACCACGGCAGCAGGAAAGATGGAAAAAGGAAAAATCCTGAATGCATCCTTTGCACAGGTAGCTGCTGTAGCATTGCCATTACCGGTGCTTCAAAAACAGGATCAACTGAAATATGATAACAGGATCAAACTGCATCTGCTGAACAATTGGAGTATTGCTATTTCCGGAGCTGAAACGATTAAAAATTATCCAATCGTTACGGATGATTCATCACAGTACTGGTTGAATAGGTGGAATCAACAGGAGGTGCTGATATTGACAGAACCCCTACTCGCAATACCCAACCTTCAAACACCGCCGGAACAGGCTGGTTTTCGTTTTCTATTCCGGAATACCGGGTTGACAGACAGCAATGGGAAACCAATATTGGAAGGATCACTCCAGGTAACATTGAGCCATATCATTTCTGAATCAGTGAAAGCAAAAGCGGAAGCAGCATTTCCCGGAAAAGGTATTTCCGCCATTCAGTTTGATCAAATCAGCTACCTGTTGACAATTCCATATGTGAATGACGCACAGGAAACCGTAAATCTGCAACTATCTCCAGGCAAAATAACAATGCTGGATAATGGACAAACGCAACTGGTGTTTCATTTACTCAACAATGCGATCCGAATGTGTTATGCAGCGATTTCCGGCACCCAGCCGAAGTTGAAGTTGCAGGTAGCAATGGCATTTTCAGGATACTCAAAACTGGAACCCCAATTGTTGCAATTAAACTCAATAGTTGGAACAAAATTATCCTTGACGAAATTGAATCGTGGAGTGAAACCAGCCTGGAACAACCGAATCGAAACCCTACTTCAACCGGTAGTGCTGGCACAACTGATAGAACCTGCAGTACAATATAAAATTCAAAGTTATGTACGATCCAAAGAGGTAGATCTGCATTTCCCCTGCACTGAATTCGGAGCGTATTTCCAGGAGGAATCAGGTGGTGTTTTAACAGCTGTTGGATGTAAAGAAGCCTATAAACTGGGAGAAGTTTCCGCGGTACTCTACACCCCGATTCCTTCACTTGAATCTGATCAGTATAAGGTGTACCGTTCCACCAATGTGCCCAATGAATTCCTGGTTGTTCCTACGCAATACATAATCGGAAGGCAGTCGGTGGAAGATAATGGAAGGCAATTGCTTAAACCTATGATCCTGCTCTATTCAACATTGGATGCAGTTTCCGGAACAAGTAAATGGGTACTGGATGCCACCCTGATACCGGATATGAGCCTGATTCAACGGCATACTTTAAAAAAGGCCTGTGCGAAACTGACACCCTATCCACCCCAGATCCAGTACCTGACGGAGATCCCAATGGGTACAAGTGAAGCAGTAGTGTCATTGGATCAAATGACGGGCACAACCACCAACATTTATCCATACGGTGAATACTTGCGAATGACCATTGAAACTGATATCAGTTCCATTTTGATACTTCTGGAAATGCTAAAGCGGGATGCCATCAACGGTCTTCTTAGCATTAACCTTCCGGAACAGGAAAAATACAGCACCCGAATAGTGCCAAGTCTGCAGCAAATCGGAGGAGAATGGAACATGGGTCATTGTGTGTTTTCGTATGATGGTAAGGGTAAGTTAAAGCTGAGTAATCAAACAGAATGCAGGTTGCAGCTTTCAGGAATTACCGGGCTGCTCGACTTAGAAGAAGAGGAAGAAATGGAACTGGCAGCAGAAATGGATGCCTTCGGAGAACTTGAAAAAACGGTACCAGAACTGGGTTACCAGGGATTCATCGCAGATTATAGGCTGGTAGATCCGGTACCCGTGGAACTGGAACAGATTAATCAATATATAGAGGACGTGCAATGCCAGGTTATTTTTATTTGCACATCGGATTTAAAAGAGGCGGGACTAGCAACAATTGAAATAAGCTTTAAACTAAAAGGACAAACGGAGCCGCAAAAAATAGAATTATCTGCGGAAGAACGCAGCCAGGAAGTATACATTCAAATGCCGGTAACCCATTTTCTGATGGAGCGAATCATAGAATATAAAATCAGCAAACTTGTCAAAACCGACAACTCTGAAACGATACCAACAACTGGCTATTCAGAACAAGACCTGAGCGAAAAAGGAAACTTCATATCAATCAACCTTTAAAAAATCAAATTATGTCAAGAGGAATTTCCCTCCACATCGGGCTCAACCGGGTGGACAACAGCCAGTATCCCGGATACACTATTCCGGACTTAGCGGGGTGCATCAATGATGCCAACTCCATGAAAAGTATTGCGCAACAAGCCGGATTCAGTACCATGGATCAATTACTTGACGGACAAGCAACTGCCATGAATGTATTGCAAAAAATAAACGAAGCATCCTCGCAACTCTGCAATGGCGATATTTTCCTGTTAACCTATTCTGGTCATGGTAGCCAGGTACCTGATGAAACCGGCGAAGAAGAAGATGGCATGAATGAAACATGGGTATTGTACGACCGGCAATTAATCGACAATGAGTTATTCAGCTGTTGGAAAAAATTTGCGGCAGGTGTTCGGATTTTTGTAACATCCGACAGTTGTCATAGTGGCTCCATGGTACGCATGTTATTGTTGAATTATATGCATGATAAAAATCCGGGTAAACGATCCTTGCGAAAAACTTTTACCGAATCGGACATAGAAATTTTCAATCGTCAACTGGAAAAACATCCTTCCCGGTCTGTGCTGGTTGGACCAACCAGGAAAAGCATACCGATTGCTGCAAGCCTGCAGAATTATGTCAGGAATAAAACCCTATACCAGAACATACAGTTTTTGACCCGTAATGCAAAAGCCGCCAATGAATTTCCTGCTTCCCTGATTTATATTTCCGGGTGCCAGGATAACCAGTTAAGTGGCGATGGCGCAACTAATGGCGTGTTCACAGGAAGGCTACTGGAAGTTTGGAACAATGGTGCCTTTACAGGTCATTACAAATCATTTTATGATACCATTATTGCTGATATGCCGGCAGATCAAACCCCCAACTACATGACACTTGGTAGTAATATTGCGCCATTTGAAGCACAGCGTCCCTTCTGTGTAATAGGAACAGCCAGTGGCACTTCAACAAACGCAACACCATCCGCCTTACCCTCCATGCAGGCGCCGGCCAGTTGGAATGCAGCCAGTATGCCACCAAGTTTCCAGGTGGATAAGGCTGGGAATCCTCAATACTATGTTGAATTTGCGACCGACAATCAATTGTTTGATACAGCCAATCAAGAAAGCAGGAGGAACAGCAGTAATTTTTATGCCAGTTATTTGGACGAACAAAATGGCTATGCATTGGAATCCGGAAATACTTATACCATGAAATCCTATGCATGGGATGCGTTGAAAAACGCACCGGTAATCTATTTCAGAATCGGATCAACGGTTGACTATAGCTGGAATGGATGGAAAGTTTCTTTCCCTGACGACCAATATGCAAGTGCTCCTTCCTTCCAGGTAATCAGTGAGGCAGTGGAAGATAGTCCAAAACTGGATACAGATACTGGCAATGAACCGATTTCCGGCGGAGAAGAAAGCACCAATAACAGGATCATGCAATCGGTTGGGTCCGGTGGCAGCAATCAGGCTGCTGATGTCAGACTGATTCAACAGTTATTAAGTCAGATCTCAACAGAAGATGGCGGCACACCCGGAATTCTGGTTGATGGAATAGCTGGTTCAGGTACTATCGCCGCTATCAAAAAATTCCAAAAAGCCAATGAATGTTCACCATCGGGTATATTCCGGCCGGAAAAAGGGTCTGTCATATTGCTCTACATCAAAGCTGGTGTGGCAACATATTCAATGCGGATGATGGAAGAAATGGAGTATTGATATTCAAAATTTATTCTAATTTCTACCGGTAATTTGCTGAATGAAAATATTACTGGTAGAAGATGAAGTTGAATTGGCCAGGAGCATAATCAAATTCCTGACTGAGCAGGAATATCTGTGTGAATGGGCAGCCAATTTTGAAGATGCAACTGAAAAAATCGGTCTGCATCTGTATGATTGCATATTGCTGGATCTGAATCTTCCAGACGGCAATGGCCTAAATCTGCTGGAATTATTAAGAAAAGAAAAAAAGGAAGACGGAGTTATCATCATTTCGGCTAATAATTCTCTGGAGGATAAAATCCGGGGGCTACAAATCGGTGCCGATGATTATCTGACAAAACCTTTTCATTTGTCAGAACTGGCAGCCCGGATTTTTTCTATTGTCCGACGGAAACAATTCAGTCATACAAACATCATTCGGCAGAACGAACTGGAAATCGACCTATTGGCCAAATCTGTACTGGTAGGAAAAAAAACGGTAACCCTCACCAAAAAAGAATTCGATTTATTAATTTACTTTATCGGAAATAAGAACAGGGTATTATCTAAAAGTACACTTGCTGAACATTTGTCCGGGGATTTTGCAGACATGCTCGACAATCATGACTTTGTATATGCGCATGTAAAAAACCTAAAGAAAAAATTAACCGAAGCGGGATGTGACAATTATCTAAGAACAGTTTATGGAACAGGTTATAAATGGGAATCGAACTAATCAACAGGAATGAAACCATTACTTCGGAAAACACTCCGGCCCTATCTTAGCTACATTATAGTGGTATTGGCGATCAGTATTCCAATCTATTACTGGGTAATAGATGCCATCTGGGAACATGAACTGGATGAGTATAATTCCATAGTAGCGAAAAAAACGGCATATTCCTTTAAAAGGCTGCAGCTTTCACCAACTGAACTGACCAACAACCTGGAATTATGGAATAAAATTCAACCATCAACTACCATACGAAAAATACAAGTTGGAGAGTCTTTGCTGGATAGCAGTTTCAATATCAGTCGTAAAGAACCTTTTAACAAAGCAGAAAAACAGGACCGCTTCCGTTACTTATCTAAAGTAATTTATTTACAAAACCAACCCTATCGCTTTACTATTCAAACCAATATCGAAGAAACCAGGGAAACCATTGGCCACCTGGCAACTGTAACACTGCTATTGGTATTGTTATTAGTAAGCGGGCTGCTTTTCCTGAATAGAAAATTATCGCAACAAATCTGGACACCCTTTCAAAAAACGCTTGACAGCCTGAAAAAATTCCAACTTAATCAACAACAACTACCTGCATTTGTAAAATCGGATATTAAGGAATTTCAGGAATTGAATACGGCCATCGAAACCATGGTGGAGCATAGTATCAGTGTTTATAAAACGCAGAAAGAATTTACAGAAAACGCATCCCATGAATTACAAACACCTTTGGCGATCCTGAAAAACAAACTGGATTTATTATTACAGAGCGAAGGCCTCACTGAACAACAATATCAATTGGCAGAAGAAATGAACGCAGCCCTCTTGCGGAGCACCCGGATCAATAAAAACCTCCTGTTGCTGGCTAAAATTGAAAACAATCAATTTGACAGTTCAGAAAAGATCTCAATAGATACCATATTGCTACAATCAGTTGATACCCTAAAAGAATACATGGATCAAAAAGATATCCGATTGATTCAACACATAGTATCGCCTGTTGATAAAAATGCCAGCAGCGGATTAACTGAACTACTCTGCCATAACCTGTTATTAAACGCCATCAGGAATACCCGGGAAGGGGGTCAAATTTACGTACAGCTTGACAACCAGCAGCTTGAAATCTCCAATTCCGGGCAACAGGCACTGGATCCCCAACAGCTGTTCACCCGCTTTTCAGGTATTTCAAAAGCTACCGGAGGAACCGGACTTGGACTTGCCATCGTTCAGGAAATCTGCAAATTTCATCAATGGGAAATCACCTATGAATTTCAAAATGGCAATCATTCATTTCGGGTACGGTTTGGCAATTCAACTTTTCTTCAAAATTGAATCGGTGCTTTGCATTAAATAAGCACTTAAACCCACATGAAACCAGGCCGATATTCCCTCTTACTGAACCTGTTGGTTACCTATTTAGTAAGTTCCCTGATAGTCAGGATAGCCCTCTTTATCTGGGCATTCCGGGATATTGAGGTTCATTTCCTGCCGCTGCTCAGGGCACTGGGAATGGGGTTTCTTTACGACCTGGCAGCCGGATTGGGATTTCTGTTGCTTTACCAACTGTATTTGCTGCTCTTGCCAAAACGCTGGACAGGAAGCCGGTTCGATAAATCGATAACCTATTTTTATGCAGGTATTATCCTGTTTATTCAATACTTCAGCCTGCTGGCGGAATTTCCTTTCTGGGATGAATTTGGAGTTCGTTTTAATTTTATCGCCGTTGATTATTTAATCTACACCTATGAGGTGGTGAACAATATCAATCAGTCCTACCCCATCCCACTGATCCTGCTTGTTTTGTTCTTTTTAACCGGATTTAGTTTTTGGTATTTAAAGCGAACAGCTGCTTTGAAACAAACCTTTAACAGCCAGATCAGCATTCGAAAAAGAGTACAAACCGGGTTGCCGCTATTACTTCTTTCTGTCGTACTGCTCAGCTGGCTGAAAAACAAACAGGCAGATTTCAGTAATAACCTGACCATTAATGAGATCAGCAAAAATGGGGTTTTTTCCTTTTTTGCTGCCTATCGATCCAATGAGCTGGATTATGATCAGTTTTACCGGCACTTACCCAGGGAAAAGGCCTACCAGCTAGTTAGGGAACAGATACGGCAGGAAAATCAGCTTTTTCCATCTGAAAGCGCAGAATACATTCTTCGAGTAACCAAGGACTCAACTAAAGAAACAAGGCCCAATATCATCCTTGTCACGATTGAAAGTTTCAGCGCCGATTTTTCCGGATTATTTGGTAATTCCAAAGGACTCACTCCTAACTTTGATCAATTGGCAAAAGAAGGTATTCTGTTTACCAATTTGTTTGCAACCGGAACACGAACAGTAAGAGGAATGGAGGCATTGACATTATGTGTTCCCCCAACTCCTGGTAACAGTATTGTTAGGCGACCAGATAATGAAGGATTGTATTCCATTGCAACCATCCTGAAAGAAAAGAATTACCATCCCTGGTTTATTTACGGTGGTGATGGCTATTTTGATAATATGAATAATTTCTTTGGGGGACAGGGTTTTGACATAATTGACCGCGACCGGGGCAACCCCTTGGCGGATGACATTGAATCTACCCGCATTCCTATTCCAGACGAAGAAGTGAGTTTTGAAAATGCCTGGGGTATTTGCGATGAAGACATCTACCAGCAAGCCATTCGGTATGCAGATAGCAGCAGCAAAAAGCAACCGTTTTTTCAGTTCATCATGACAACTTCCAATCACAAACCTTACACCTTTCCTGCCGGTAAAATTGATTTACCTCAAGGAAGCAGAGATGCTGCTGTGAAATATACAGACTACGCATTAGGAAAATTCATCGAGGCAGCAAAAACCAAAGACTGGTTCAATAATACAGTATTTGTGATAGTTGCCGATCATTGCGCCAGTAGCGCAGGTAAATGGGAAATCAATATCAACAAACATCATATACCAGCGTTGATATATAACCTGCACCAGCCTACCAGTCAAATCAACCGTTTGACATCTCAAATTGATTTGATGCCTACACTGTTTGGTTATTTACACTGGAACTATTCAACTGAGTTGTATGGAATGGATGTATTACATCGGTCAGTAGAAAAAGATCGTGCCTTTGTTGGCAATTACAGAACACTCGGCCTTCTAAAGGGGGACATATTTACACAAATTGATGATCGCAAAAGAAGCAAACAGTTTCAGGTGCTTGACAAAGGAAAATCACTCCGGGAACTGACAAAAGGTGACAGTGCCCTGGTCTCAGAAACGATTTCTTATTACCAAACTGCCAGTGACCGATTTAAAAACGGTAAAATGAAAACGACTGGAAGATAAGTTTCGGCTAATCAATTCACCGTATCCAACTTAAACAACTTGTCCAATTGTCTGCGATTGACAAAATCTGGTGTAAGGTATTTCAGCACAAAGTTTCGCAAACCCATTCCAACAGGATTCGTCAGATGAGAAATTTTTCCCAGCTGCCAGGATGTATTCACTACATAATGCGCTTTTCTCATTCGGATAGCAGGATAGCGCTTCATTGCTTGTTCCAACGTTCCTGTTTTTAGTAATTCACCCAGCACAAACGCATCTTCAATGGCCTGGCAGGCTCCCTGTCCCAGGTTGGGAGTGGTGGCATGTGCAGCATCACCCAGCAAGCAGACCCTGCTTTGATTCCAGGTAGTGAAAGGCTGAATATCATATAGCGGTCCCCTGATCAGTTTATCAGGTGAGGTTTGGTCAAGCAAATCCATTACTATCGGATGAAATTCCCTGAACAGAGCTGGTAAATCCATAGGTTGATCCGTTACTACCATATCCTCATTAATAACCGCATACCAATAAACTTCCTGCTCATTGATTTGCACAAATCCCATCCTTTTTCCTTTTCCCCAGGCTTCAATTGCGCCATGCTTGTAGCTTGCAGGTAGTTCATAATTTAAAACTCCTCTCCAGCAAAGCTGTTTGGCAGATCGGTATTGAACAGCCGGAAATAAGAGCTCCCTCACTTTTGATTTAATGCCATCTGCCCCAATGATATGTGTAACCAGAGAAGTACTGCCATCCTCAAAACTGAGTTCAAAATTGGTTCCGTTCCGACTAACCGAATGGAGTCTTTTATTCAGCTTGATCTGTTGACCTCCCACTTCTTTCCAAAGTATTTCATGCAAGTGCGCCCGATGAATGGCCAAATTTTGTAATCCATATTGCTGCTCGAATCCTTTTAGCGAAAATTGAGAAAGCGTTCCAAGGCCAGCATCTGTTATCAGCATATTTTCTATGCGATGCCCTTTTGAATACAGTAGTTGATCAATCCCATACATCGCTAAGACCTGCATGGCGTTACTGGCCAGAATAATACCTGCGCCTACCTGCCTGATTTCGGAGGCAGCTTCGTACAGTGTAAATGGGATATTTGCGTTTTTAAGTACCAGCGCAGTGGTTAGTCCGCCTATTCCTCCTCCAACAATTGCAACCTGCATATCTAATTTTTTTACAAAGCTACCGGCAGGCAACCGATACCGCGTTAACCATTGTTAATTAGTCAGCTCCAGCAGCCAGTCGTTTTCGTATCCTGCTTAAAGATTGAGGTGTAATTCCAAGATAACTTGACAAATATTTTTGTGGAATTTTCTGAACAATCTCCGGATTCTTTGTGAGCAGATTGAGGTATCTTTTTTCAGGATTATAGAACAACAGCTCATTAATTCTTTCTTTTGCATCCAGAAAGGCCAGGTCTGCGATTCTTGATTTAAACCCAAGCCAGAATGCCTCCCGATTAACAAGTGTAAGCAAACTTGATTTGGTAAAATAAAAGAATTCGGAATCAACCATTACCTGAATCGTAAACCTTGATTTCTGTCCGGTAATAAAACTTTCATAATCACCAAAAAAATCTCCATTTACCTGTAAAAGATAACTTATTTCCTCACCCATATCAGTATAATAAAAGGTTCGAACCGCACCGTCTACGATAAAATAAAGCCGATCAAAACACCTTTTTCCAGGATATACCAATTGATTCTTCCCTAGTTTTTCAAACACACATATACAAAGAAATTCCTCCAACCGATCCATAGGAAGTCCAAGTTGAATAGAAAGTGATTTTTTTAGTACCGGAGATAAACTACTGCTCATGTATTACTGCTGTATACGGAAATGAAATTAGTCTAGATCGAAAAATAAAAATGAAAAAATATTGCGCAACCAATTAATTGCATATATTTATGCAACCATTTGGTAGCATTTAAAGACCATGAACAGCAGAAGAGATGTTTTTCAGGCGATAGCCGACCCAACCCGCAGAGCAATTATCTTATTACTGGCAGCTGGGGCGATGACACCCAATGCCCTTGCGGAGCATTTTAATTCCAGCAGGCAGGCTGTATCAAAGCATTTGCAAATTCTGTCGGAATGTGAAATCGTTATACAGGAACAACAGGGAAGAGAAATTCACTATCACCTGAATACAGTAAAAATGAAAGAGATCGAAAAATGGCTGGAGCAATTCAAAAAACTATTAGCCAGACGATTTGATCAATTGGATGATGTACTTAAAAACCTAAAAAATAACAAACGATGAACAAAACCATCCTATTTGAATTCACAACAGACAAGGAAAACAAAAGGATCCATGTGGAACGCTCCTTTGATGCGGATGTGAAACTGGTGTGGGCTGCCTGGACGGAAGCCGATATTCTTGACCAGTGGTGGGCCCCCAAACCCTGGCAGGCGGTCACCCAATCAATGAATTTCACAGAAGGCGGACGCTGGTTGTATTATATGCAGGGACCTGAAGGCGAAAAACACTGGTGCCTTTTCGATTTTGAAAAGATAATCCCACTGAAACATTTTTCAGGAATGGATGCTTTCTGCAATGAAGAGGGCATTATTAATGATACTAAACCCAGGGTTCAATGGAGCAATGATTTTGAACCAGCCGAAGGGCAAACCCTGGTGCGTATACAACTGCAGTTTGAAAAATTGGAAGACCTGGAAACCATCATTCAGATGGGCTTCAGGGAAGGCTTTACAGCCGGACTGGAAAATCTGGATCAATACATTGCTGCACAATTTTCTCTGCGAAAGCAAAACCGAACAGATTCCAGCGCCAGGGTATCAACCTATCTCAATTTCGCAGGAAACACAGATGAGGCTTTCTATTTTTACCGGGATGTTTTTCAATCAGAATTTATTAATGGTATCACCAGGTTTGGCGATCTTCCTCCTGATTCCTCGCACCCACCAGTAGCCGAAAACATAAAAAATATGGTCTTGCATGTAGAGTTACCTATACTTGGTGGACATATCCTGATGGGTACAGACGCGCCAAAAGAAATGGGATTTATCTTATCACAAGGTAACAACATGCATATTCAGCTGGAACCCGAATCAAGAGCTGAAGCAGATCGGATTTTCAAAGCGCTTTCGGAAGGTGGTGTCATCGAAATGCCCATGCAGGATATGTTCTTTGGTGCGTATTTCGGAAGTTTCACGGATAAGTTTGGTATTAACTGGATGATTCATGTTAATAATAAAAAACAACCTACCCATGAAAAATAAAATTTTCAATATTGTTTCTGCTTTATTCGGATTGCTCCTGATCAATGGAGGCCTGAACAAATTTTTCAATTACCTGCCGGTACCTGAAAATCTGCCGGAACCATTATTAAAAGACAGCAAGGCACTTATGGAGATATCCTGGTTGATGCCGCTGATTGCGACTGCCGAACTAACAGGCGGACTGCTGATCCTTTTTCCAAGGACCCGCGCAATGGGATTGTTAATTGTTTTGCCGGTAATGACAGGAGTACTTTTGACGCATCTAACGGTTGCCCCGGACGGACTTATTATGGCATTGATAATATGGATAGTAATTGGCTGGATTATCTGGGAAAATCGCAATAAATTTCTTCCATTACTTCGCTGATTTCCTTTCATAAAAAAACCAACAGAAAAGTCAGGTGGTACTGGGTTCAAGCCTGACTTTTCTGCTCGCGTACATATCTATGCGAATAAAATGAAGGTGGGGAATTATTCAGACGAATGACTGCCAAACATCCAACCTACGGAAAATCCTACGGCATCCAGAGAGCGGAGTTTTTGACCGTCTACATTTGACAAATTGGTTGTTCCGAAGTTGAAAAAAGTACTAAGTGCAATACCATTTGCAAACTGGTAACCCCCTTTTATCTGAACGCCAATATCCATTCTTTTCATTTCATCCTCACCCTTGCCAAATTGAATATCTTCTGTAAACCCATCATAGGAATATTTACCGGACAGTGTATACATAAAATTCGGCCCCAGACCAGCAAAGATTGTACTGTTATTGTTGAAAACATGAGAATACATAATGGGAACAGGAACAGAGATGCGGTTCAGCTTAAACTCATCCCATCCTTCATAAGACAATTTACCCGCACGATATAAAACCGATGGACGAACAGCCAGGAAATGATTCAATTGAAAATGTGCAGTTGCCCCAATCTGATAATTCAACCCTGCATACGTATTTGCATCCTGATCATACAAGCCAGAAGCAGTAAAACCAGCTTCAGGACCTACACTAACCTGAGCGAAAGAAGCCGTTGAAATAAGAAAAAAGGAGGAACAGGCCACTACGAGTGGTTTAAGGAAATTGTTTTTCATAGAAAAAGTTAGTTTTTAATGGGCTCAAAAATAATAGAAGAAAAACAAAATCCAAATTTCCCGCGAAAAATCATTTTCCAGCTTTGATGACTGGCAGCCGGATCACAGAAGGATATTGTGCAGAATGGTGAATGCTATTCTCTACCACCCTGCCTTCCGATTCATCATAATTATTTCCACCGGTATTCAGGTTGCGTTCAAATCGGGGGAAATTGCTGCTGGAAACTTCTATTCGGATCCGGTGACCAGGAGCAAAATAATTACTGGTAACCATCGGCGTTAGATCCACCTTATATACTTTCCCATTCTCCATCATCACTTCTTTTTCGTAACCTTCCCGGTAGCGAAGCCGCTGAATGGTTTCATCCAGGTTATAGGCTTTACCATCCGGATATACATCAATCAATTTAATTGTGATATCCGTATCCGGGCCGGTGGATGAAACATATAATGTACTTTCAATAAAGCCTGTTATCTCCACTCCTTCTTTCAATTCTTCAGTTGTATAAACCAGAATATCTTTTCTCAATTCCATGGCAGACTGATCAAAGGAACCACCCTGAATGGCATTACCCGTACAGCAAACATTGCCTCCATAAGAAGGAACCGGGTTCATGGGATCATAGGTGAAGGTATCGGATTTACTTTTTGCATTTGGCTTTTTGGTGCTCAGGGTGCCATCTCCAAGGCGACTGTTAGCGCTGCCACCACTATTTAAATAAAAGCTGCGCATTTCGGTATTGGGCAAAGGAAAACTTTCCGCCTGCTGCCATTTGTTGCTACCCATGGTATAATACCGGACACGCGGATTGCTGGCCTTAAAATTATTCTGCTCTCCTGTCAGGAGCATATCAAACCAGCCCCAGGTTAGTTCATCATAATTCAATCGGGCATCTCCCACACTCCTTTCTCCTACAACTGTATTTTCAGAAGCACGTTTATAAGAACAATGCAAAACCGGTGCAATGATCAGGTATTGGTTATCAGCAACTCCTGGCTTCTTTGCTGTATTGCGCACATGATTAAAAAGTGCAATATTGGGAGCTGAGGATACATCGTACCAGGAAACAAACCAGAATGTTGGCACTTCCATCGGCATATTATCATGGTACAACCCTCCCTGGAACCAGGCCGGATCATTTGGTTTTCGAACTATCATCTTATCATAAATGCCGGTTGAGCCCTGTGCATTTTTAATGATATCTTTTACCGGTAAGTGCTTCAGTTTTTCCGCCCAATCAACTCTTGGCATTTCCGGACCCATATCATAAAACCGTTGAATACGTTGCAGGTCCTGTTGACTGATTTCTTTAGGAAGCCTGGGCCGGTACAGATCATGCTGTGTTCCATACAACCAGGCGGTAAACAACATTTGTTGGGCCCCACCCCGGTACCAGTTCCCCTGCTCGTAAAATTTTCCTACCCTGCCGACTCCGGCGCCAAATCCCTGTGCTACCATTGCCGCCAATGCAGGATGGTTCAGCGAGGCCGCAGCCATCTGCCATTCAGCAGTTGAGGAACAACCAATCAATCCGATTTTTCCATTGCTCCAGGATTGCTTCGACATCCATTCGAATGCATCATAACTATCGGTTAGGGGCGTACCCAGGATATCCCATTCCCCTTCTGAAAAAAAGCGTCCACGCTCATTCTGTACGACATAAGCATACCCCCGGCTAACGGCAGCATAGGCATCTTCCAGGGTACGTGTGGTCATCTTACCATCTACCCAGGTATTGAAATTATAGGGTGTCCGGCTGAATACAATCGGTACTTTCTGATTGCCTTTAGGGCGATAAATATCCGTAGCAAGCCTGACTCCATCACGCATGGGCATCATAACCTTCTGGTCAATGATGGCGATGGAATCGAGTTTCCTGTATATAGTTGCAGTATCCTGAGCCGACAGTTGCAATACCAGCAGAATGGCTATAATGAGCAGGGAAATCTTTTTCATAATCCGAATGTAAGAATTTGAAAGCAGCTTTCCATTAAAGTAACTTAGCAGAAATGCAACCGAATGAATAAGTACTATTTTTTGCTAGCCTTGTTATTGGGTATACATCTCTTCACTATTGCTCAGTCTTCTCAACGAATGGTTCGCCTTGCTAAAATTGAAGTGGACCCCAAACAATTGGAAGCGTACAACCAGGCACTAAAAGAACAAATGCAAGCAGCAATAAAAAAAGAACCAGGGGTGCTAACCTATTATGCAGTTGCTGAAAAAACAGCTCCGCACCGGATCACCATTCTTGAAATTTATGCTGATAGCAGTGCCTATTTGTCGCACATCAAAACAGCTCATTTCCTGAAATACAAGGAAACGGTCAAGGACATGGTAAAATCGCTGGAGCTGATTGATGTTTCGATCATACGAGTTGCGAGAAAACCGGACAATTATTCCAACCGGTAAACAATTGGCTGATGTTTGTAGGTTTTTACATTTTTCCCATCCTTTACAGCTGGTATCCATTTTCCGGAGATGGAAATCATACGGATAGATTCATCGTCCAATGTATATTCGATCGATTTTCCAATGAAAGGTTCGATTACCTGACCTGATTCATTTACCATAAAAAAGACAGTCACCCTACCTTGAATGTTGAGATCAACTGCTCGTTTGGGATAGCTTAGGTTTTTTGACAAAAATTTGCTCCAGCTACCAATGCCGCCCGGATATTCAGATTCTTTTCCATCAGCTGAATTACTGTTATCTTTATCATTATCCAAAAAATTGATGGTTTTCATCAGCTGGTCTTCATGGTAAACGTATAGCGTTTTAAATGGAAGACTGTCAACTGGAACCAGCTTATAAAAGTTCCCGTGTTTTTTTCCGTTTACATAAACACCGAAAGAATCCAACAATCCTTTTCCGTTGTAATACCTCGCCGCACCATGTAATTGTTTACCCTCCCGGTCTTTGTATTGCTCTGTTTTGATTAATGGACCTTTAAAATTGTAATAATCAAACTGCCAGCAGGTATCGCTTCGCTGTTGCACCCGTAACATGTATTCAGCAGCCTCCAGAGTAGTACCATTCCAGTTTTTATCAAATACATAAAAATTTTCTTTGCTTTTTTTCTTTTGAGCAAAAGCAGCATTTCCGAAAATTAGCAGGAAGGATAAGGTAGTCAGCAGTATTTTCATATAGCCAAAATAGAAAAAATTATGAGATTTGCAAACCATGATCGCTCAACGAGAGATTTTAAAAATCAACGGACAGGTTATTTTTGAACGACTAACCATTGAACCTCCTTTCAAGCACAAGGCTATTTTCCCGAATGAAGCCTGCCTGCTTTTTTTAAGCAACGGCAGCCTGGAACTTGAATCCATAAATGGAATTCATAACATGCAATCCGGGGAGAACCTGTTGCTTAAATGTGGAATTTATTTTGCCGAAATACTGCAACAGACAGATCAAACTCCAGCAACCGTCATAGCCATTCACTTGCCAAAAGATCTTTTAAAAAAACTAATTCAGCAGGATAATCAATTATCTATTAAAAGTGCCTTAGCCCCGTCAAATCTAGCACCAGTAACCAGTTCGCAGGTGTTAGCGGCATTTATACAATCGCTTGCTGTTTATTTTGAATCACCTGAATTAGCCAATGCTGCAATTTTAACCTGCAAAATTCGTGAACTGGTTTTACTGCTGGTGCAAACTAACTATGCCGTATCTATCAACGATTTAATTGATCAACTCTTTTCCCCTCAACTGGCCTCTTTCAAAGAAACCATTGAGGCTCATATTTTTTCACGTGTAAGCATCAATGATCTCGCCTATTTAACCGGCATGAGCCTTTCAAGCTTTAAACGACAGTTTGAAAAAATATACCAGGATAGCCCAGCTCAATACATACAATCACGGAAAATCAGGGAAGCCTGCAATTTACTACAACGGTCCTCCCTTAGCATTCAGGAAATAGCCTACCGTACCGGATTTCAGGACCCGTCTCATTTCACCAAAGTTTTTCGGAAATGGACTGGCCATTCACCAATGGAATTCAGAAACAATCGCCCGGATCCTGAACCAAACAGACCAGCTTTTGGGCAAAACTGACCATTCTTTCCGATTGGCCACCAGTAGTTTTGCTTTATGAAACAGATTCATTTTCTTGCTGCCTTCTTAGGTGTTTCAATTTTTGTTTTTGGTATCCTCAAATTTATAGATCCCTTTCGTTCCTGGTATCAGACACAGATTAGTTCAAGCGGACTTGGAACTGCCGCTTACTGGCTGGGCATTATTGGTGAAATAGGTGTAGGTGCTATGTTGCTGCTTACAGTGATCAACCGCGAAAAATTTAGCCCCGGAAATCTCAGATTCATAGGAATCACTTCAACATCACTGCTTGTATTCATGATGGCCACCGGCATATATGTACACCTGCATCCGGGAGTTCCTGCAGCTGTCTTACCGTTGAAAATCAAACCACCGTATATACCGGCATTTTTTCTTCTGGCTGCCTTGATACATTTACGATTACTGATAAGGCAAATCAAGTAAATTACAGCGATGGCTACCTGCTATTCCTGTCATGCGTTGTTAAATCGTAAAAACCAGTCCTGGGAACATATTATCCCCAGTGCATTGGGTGGCTCAACCAAAAGCCGGCGAATTCTCTGCAAAACCTGCAATGAAAAAGCGGGTAGTACAATTGACCAGGCACTTGTAGCCTACTGCAGGAATCAATTGGAAAAATTTGGTATACAACCCGACAGAATCAATTCCAGCCAGGATTGGAAACGGCAGCCATTCACAATAGAAATGGTGATGATGGCAGTGCATAAAATAATCGCAAACTTCTACTATTGGGAATGGAAACCTGCAACCAGCATCCTACACTATGATTCCATACAAAAGCATTTCCGGGTAGTACCCCATTTTTATAATGAATTGCCCCTACACCTCATTTATTTGGAAGCCCAGGAGCAGAGTCGTTGGATGAATGGCTATATCGAACTGTTTGGCGAAATTGGCTTTATAGTCAAATTTGAAACAGCGCTTTCAGGAAAAAATACAACAGCTCTTTTTCTCCAGGATCCCATTCAGAAAAATGAATATCAAACTACGGAAGAAGATCGGAATCAAATTATAGAATTTTTAAACCAACAACTTCAGGCCAATGAATCGGACTTTCGCTGAACCATATCTTTCATAACTTTTTCCATTATGCGAATTTTTCCGGCCCTCGGTAACATTGCCAACGAATAATATAACAGTTTACTTAACCAACCCGGCTTCAAGGTGCTTTTTTTTCCAAGATTGTTCAGGCAGGCTCTTGCCACATCTGCCGGTAGCAAAGCTTGCTTCATTTTCATTTGCGCCCTGCTAGCAAATCCCGTATGAACAGGTCCGGGTGCAGCAACAAGTATGTCTATACCTTCCTTTTTAAGTTCTCTTGATAAGCCCTCTCCTAAAGTTTGTACATATGCTTTGGTGGCAGCATAATGAGCAGCTTATGGTACGCCCTGAAAGCCCACGATAGAGCTTATTAAAATAATTCCACTTCGCTTTCTGCCTTTGAATCGCTGTATAAAGCTATGTACCTGTGTCAGTACGGCCTGCACATTAACCTGCAGCATATCAATCTCTTCATCCAGCTTGCTGCCAGCAAACAAACCAGAAGTAGCATATCCCGCGGATGCCACAAAAAGCCCGATTTGCAGGTGGGCCGTACGCTCCAGCATGAGTTCATTGTCATGAGTCAGGGAAAGATCACCTGAAAGCACAAGAACTTCCCTTCCTCCGGACCGAATTTCATTGGCCAGTAATTCCAGGGCAGTTGTATTGCGACCATGTATCACCAGGTTCAAACCCATTTCACTTAATTGCAAAGCAATCTGGTTACCTATGCCGGAAGATGCTCCGGTTACCAGTGCCCATGGACCATAATCCTGTACAAATCGCTGCTGAACTGAAGTAGTCATTATCCAATTGTTTGGGCAAGATTAAATAAGTTCCCACATCACACAAATGATAATTATCAAGATATAGATTTTCGCTCGGATGTTTCCATTTTCCAGCTGGCGGTAGGAAATTTTCTATACCCATGCTGCAGTAGAATGGTCCCGGTATGGAGACCCTTCAATTTCCAGCTAAACTGAAAAAGGAACTATCGCACATTATTTTGTGCGGCAGATCACCTTGAAACAATCAATTGCTTGGGTACTGTTTGAAATAGTTCAGGGTACAGTTGCAACAACTGATCGTATCGTTCTTTTGCACTGCAGCTTAACAGGGAAAATATGCGTTGCTGCAGCGCTACATTTCTGCGATTGGTTTTTTTCTGAAAATGTTCCATCTTTTCCATTTCTCCGCATAATTTCTCCCGATTTGAATATGACAAACAAAGTACTTCACTGGCTTCTGTTGACGCAGTAACCGACTCATGAAATTTTTCTTGACAATTATGTATTAGAACAACTTCAGGAAGCATAAATTTTAATCGGAATCAGTACCCAAAGTTTGGTATCTTTATTTTTCTTTTTGATCACCATTAAATTATTGGTTATGAAAATCAAAAAAGAAGACATTCCACTTAAGATGGAAGGACCGGATACTACCATGCGAGGTATTTCCGGGTTTGGCGGAATGACCGCATCTTTCAATGTTCTTCCTGAAGGAACAGATTTTACCCCATTGCTTCATGGACTTAAAAACGATAGTTGCCACTGCCCCCATTGGGGCTATTTAGTCGAAGGCGAATTATTGATTCAATACGACAACGGAACAACAGAAACACTTACTGAAGGGGATCTTTTTTATCTCCCTCCCGGTCATACCGGTAAAGTTCTTAAAAACCTTAAGTATGTTGAGTTTAGCCCAACGAAGGAAATGGATGAAGTACTGGCCCATATTTCCCATAAAATGGCTGCCATAACAGCCTGATTCAGCAACCAAAACTGGCCGGAAAAAATATTTCCAGCCAGTTTTTTTTATTCCATTGGCAACATCTCTTCCTCGATTTCCTGCCCACTCAGTGCAGCTGCAAATACTTTAAACCCATTGATTTTCCCATTGAAATAACGCTGATCCGGAAACTCTTCATTGCCTCCCATTACCCATCGCAAACGACTCGACAAATTCACTGCCCTGTCTACTTCAAAAGAACCTGCTTTCACACCATCAATGTAAAGAGTAAAGACTCTTCCTTTGCAAACACCGGCAATATGATGCCATTTGTTTTCCCAATCTTTTGGCAGTGACACATCACAGGAACCTTGTCCCCAGCCACCCGCAAAAAAACTTAGCGATTGCCCAGTTTGCTGCAGTACAATAAAATCTCCCTTTGCAAGTATATCCGCCATGCCTTTTTGTTTTCCTGGCAATACCCAGGCCATCACCGTGATTTCATCCTGCAATTCATCCAGGCTTGGAGAATTTTCAAACTGTACATATTGAATGGTTTGGGTTGTATTATCTGCCATAAGTCGGGTTTCCTGTTTGAATAATCCATGATTTCCAAGCCCCGATCCATCCTTGACTTGCTCTCCTGGCTTTGCTTTACCCATCGCTATATCCAATATTATTTTCTCCCTTGCATGCTCCACTACTTTTAACTGGGCAGTCTTATCTCCTATCTGAACCTGCATAATTCCAGGCAGATCAGCGGGCACCTGAACAGATTGCGTTTTTTCTTCGCCAGCTTCCAGTAGAACAGTTTCATCTTTTAGTTTTTGGCCATTTACCATAACTGGCAGCAACACAGTTTCTGTTTTACCTGTTATATTTTGAACAATATAATCTAACCGATGTGCTGTTCCATATTTAGCCAATGGTACAGTCCGCAATTCCTTTACCAAAAATTTTTGATTGGGTGTTTCTGCAGGAAGTTTCACCGAGAATGGAATTAGGTGTCCCGCATTTAATTGAATCGTATGCTCACCAGGCTGATAAGCCTGTAGAAGTACAGAATCTGTGACGGTTGCTCCTTCCGGTAACCAGCTCATTTTTGAAGTTTTCGGTTGCCCGTCAACCCGAAGCTTAACGGAAGCATTTCCATCAGCACCGGTATTTCGCATTGTATAAATTACCCAAACTGAATCATTGGGTTCAACCTCCTGCTTCCTGGTATAATAACCAAGTAATTCTGGTTGTACCGGATGAATCGTTGCCGACCTGCCATCAAACCGTGCGGATTTGAATTTTTCATCCGCCGGTTTTGACCAAAGCTCAAAAACCAATTCACCCCCCATAACAAGCTCATCGTGGTATAGAAATAACTTATTTAATGGTTTGTCGCGGAGGCTTAGTCCCTGTACATATATATTTTCTGCAACATTCGAAGGCGCCTTGATTTCAACTGTTTTTCCGCCGGGCAATTGCAGTTTAACCTGCTTAAAGAGGGGCGATCCAATCTCATAAACAGGAGCGCCTACGACTACCGGATAAAAACCCATGGCACTAAAAACAAACCAGCTCGACATGGAACCAAGGTCGTCGTTGCCGGGAATACCACCCGGACCAGCAGAAAACTTTTCCTGCATAATTTCGCGTATCCATGCCTGTGATAGGGAAGGCTGATTAGTAAAATTGAATAAATAAGGCACATGAAATGCAGGTTCATTATCAAATAGCAAAAGTCCTGTTGCGAGTGCTGAATCAAGTTTAGCAATAAAAGAAGAATCCCCTCCCATCAGGTTTACGAGGCCCCGTGCATCATGAGGTATCACATAACTATAGATCCATTTATCTCCTTCTTTATACCCGTTACTCTCCGGCTCAACTATAAATTCCTCCTGCTTTTTGGGCAGGATAAATCCACTGGGTGAATGAAAAAGGTTTCGGTAACTGTATGCAAGCGGGCCAAAAAAATGTATACCAGATGAATCCTTTACTTCTTTTGCCATTTCAGCCATAACCCAATCGTTGTAAGAGTACTCCACCGTTTTAGTAACGGATTCTGAATAGGCTGCTGAGACATATCCTTTCTTCCGGTATTCCGCGAAATCAGGTTCCTGCATGGTGGAATCCAGCGAAGCCAGCATAGCTTTCCAGGCTAGTTGCAAATCAAATCCACGAATTCCCTTGCGCCAGCTGTCCAGTATAACCGGAAGCGAGTGGTAGCCGGTCATCGGCCCCTTAGGTAGTTTTCCTGTTTGTTCAAAATGGTCCAGCATTGAACGAATCATATCTTCCTGAACAGAAGGCACGAGCAGTGCCAATAGTGGATGTAAACTTCGGTAGGTATCCCAGGGAGAGAATTTACTGAACTGATGAATTCCCTTTGTGAAGTAAACCTTACCACGAGCTCCTTTGTAACGGCCATCTACATCCGAAATAATCCAGGGTACCAGGAAAGAGTGATAAAACGCCGTATAAAACTTTGTTTTATTTTCTTCAGAAGGATCTTCCACCTGGATGAGGTTGAGCAGATTTGTCCATTGCTGCTGGTTCGCAGTCCGGAAAGCGTCAAAATCCCAACCCGGGCACTCCTGTTGCATATTTAGCATACTCCCGGCTTCATCAATGGAGGATACTGATAATTTCATCAACACCGAATTATCAGAACGGGGTGAAAAAGTCAGGACCACACCATCTTCCACCGGTTCCATACCCATCATATCGGTTGGAAAGGCAAGCACCAGATTCTGGCGTTCACTATATAGAAGGCGCTTGGATCTTGGTATGAGTTTACCCATATCGCCCAAAAAAATGCGTGGTAAAACACCATTAGGAAAACGAAAGCGAAAAAGTCCGGTTCGTACGGCAGTTGTCATCTCAGCAGTACCCTGGTCATCTGTAAACTGAACCCGATAATAACCTGGCTGAGCCTTTTCCTCCTTATGACGAAAAGGCCTTCCGGCACTTGGTTTCTTCCGAAACCTGGAATCAGCAAGTGGCAGCACTTTAATATTTCCTGCAGAGCCATTCGGGTAGCCGCTGCTATGATTGGTACAACTGAAGAAATAAATGATGGAGTCTCGGTAATCATATCCCTTGAGCCCGCCGGTTTTAGTTTCCGGACTCAATTGCACCCTTCCCCAGGGAGCTACGGCACCCGGATAGGTTCCACCTTCAGCCCCCCATTTGGTTGGTTGTTCGGCATTGGTAGTACCAATAAAAGGATTGACGAGATCCAGTACAGTTTTTGACTGGGTTGTTTCTGCGGCTTGCGCAGTAGCATAAAAAGGAAAAAATACGCATCCCGCTATTGCAGTTGCTACTAAAGAAAAAAGGGCCTGTTTCATACGGCCCTGAAAATAAGCAATCTGCTGCACCCGAAACAGAAGCTACGCCTCCCCCTCCCCTCAATTTGCGCAAAAGCCTCAATTACCCATCAGGCAATTGAGGCTTTTCGTTCCAGGTCTCACTTCTCACTTCTCACTTCTTACTTCTCACTTCTTACTTCTCTAATATCCCTGGTTCTGTACCAGGTTCGGATTCACCCGTATATCGTTGAACGGAATAGGAAATGCCCAGGAGCGGGAGTTGGCTCCAATTGAACAATTGTTGGATGAAGAACCACCAGCAGTACCACATTCAGTTCTGTTGATGATGCGCGTAGTACGTTTGATATCAAACCAACGGTGTCCTTCACCAAGTAATTCAACTCTGCGCAACAACAAGATCGCGTCAAGCAGTGCTGCACCTGTTTCATTACCTTCATCCACACCGCGTGCAGCACGTAATGCATTCAGATCTTCCAGGGCAGTAGGGTTTCCAAGACGCTGTTTGGCTTCTGCCCGAATGAGCATCATCTCCCCTGCACGGAATACTTTGAAACTGTTTACGCCTGGGTATTTATCAACGATGGTTCGTTGAAAACCACCAATACCGGTTTGATTAAAGAGAATAACTCCGGGTTCGTCATAAGCACCACCCAGGTCTTCAATAATATTGCTGATCGGCGTGGCTACCCGGTAATTCGGATTACCTCCCGAAATACCACCACCAGGCGTAAGTATATTGTCAGAAGGAATCGCCCAATACACTTCACTGGAAGGAGCAGCTTCGGTATCAGTTGAAAATACCTCAACATAACCATCGGCATCTGTGAGTCCGCGAGCATCCAGTGCTGTAGTTGCTTCATCAATTGCAGCCTGCCAGTTGCCGGCATATAAATTGATTCGGGCCTTCATTGCATGTACGACTGTTTCATCAATATAATAGCGGGCAGTATTCCCTGAAGGATTACCTCCCTGTTCAAATGCAATCAGAGCGTTATCGAGATCTTCAAAAATCCGGTCATACACTTCTTTTACTGTATTCCGTGCCGGCAATATGGTCAGCGGATTTAAAGGATCAAAACTGGTTACATAAGGAACAGCCAGCTCTGTAGAATTACGATCGTATTGTGGAGCAAAATAACGCAGCAGATCAAAATGTGCATGCGCACGAATAGCCAGTGCCTGCCCGCGAACCGTTTTTGCATCCGCCTCAGTATCTCCCGTCTCATATGCAGGTAAGGCCTGCAGTACATTGTTCACCCGGGAAATGATTTCATAACCCTGGCGAAACGCGAGTTGAACAGCACCATTATCCGCGTTGTAAGCCAACTCAGACAGGATGCGCCAGTTACCGAGGCTTTCCAATGCCTCAATCATATCATCACCCATCATATCGGGTAATGCACTCCAGGCACTTGCTGAGCCGCTGGCAGCTGGATTATTATAATACCGGGTACTTTTAAATCCTTCATAACTTCCCTGAAGAGCAGATTGCACATCTTCAAAGGTCTTCAATTCGGTAAGCTCTGTCTGCGGTTCTGTTTCCAGCTGTTTGTTACAGGCACCAAGTACCAGCAGGCCTCCCGCTAAAATGGTTATATATAAAAAACTACGTTTCATGTGTTCTGTTTTTTGAATTAAAGGGTAAGGTTAACGCCTACGGTTACACGCTTTAAAGAAGGATATTGTGCTCCGCTCACCGAGGCATTGGAGTTCGGATCTGCATCGTTCACACTGGACACTTCCGGATCCCATCCCTGGAACTTGAATTTGGTATACAGGTTCTGACCCTGTACAAAAATCCGGAAGCCCTGAATCTTAAGACGACTTACTACTTCTGCCGGTAAAGTGTAGGCCAGTTGTACATTTCTCAACCGGAAGAAATCTCCTTTTTCCAGGAAGCGGGTTGTACTACCTTCTGTTGTTTCACTTAAGCGTGGAAAATTGGTGATTTGCCCTGGTGTGGTCCAGGCAGTCAATCCACTTCTTGCAAATCCGGAAGTTGTATATCCATTATACTCAACATTGAATCTCGCATTGTTATAGATATAGTTTCCTGCAGATAAAACACCGAAAGCAGAAAACTCGATTCCTTTATAACTAACTGTAGTAGTTAAACCGGCATTGTGTGGAGCATCACTGGTTCCCAATACCACCAGGTCATTCGCATCATACTGCTCAGTAATTGTTTTTCCATCGGCTTTGTAATACTGTGAGTTTCCGTTGGCCGGATTCACACCTGCATACCGTACCAGGTAAAAACTATTGAAGGGTTTACCAACCTGGAGGGCCTGGAAGCTCTTGTACAACTGGAAATCCTGGCCATCCGGGAGCGACTTAATCGTATTCTTATTATACGCATAGTTCGCATCAATTGACCATTTGAAATTTCGTTTATTGATAATCTTCACACCAATGGAAGCTTCAATACCACGGTTTTGCATGCTACCATTGTTGCTCAGCAAGGTTCCATTTCCTCCACTTGTACTTGGAACAAAGGGAGAGAAATACAATCCCTTGGTTAAGCTGTTATACCATTCAACAGATGCCCGCACCCGCGATTGGAAGAATTCCATATCAGCACCAATGTTGAGTGTGCTTCTGATTTCCCAGGTTAGCAGGTTGTTTCCCAGACGATTTACACTCAGCGAACCACGACCACCATAACTACCTCTTCCATATTGTTGCAGGTAAGGGAAATCACCAATACCATTCTGATTACCCACAGATCCGTAACTCGCTTTGAGTTTGAGGAAATTCATTGCGTTGAACTTGAAAAAATCTTCATCACTTACAATCCAGCTCGCACCTGCTGATCCGTATTGTGTCCAGCGATTCTCCGGGCTCAGTTTTGATGAACCATCGGTTCTTCCTGTTAAAGTCAAATAATAACGACCCTTGTACGCATAATCTACTGATCCGAAATAAGACATCAGTGCATTGTTCTCCGGAAATCCACCACCTACTACCGGAATGAATCCATTGTCAACAGTGCCTGGTACCAAACCTGCTTCATTCTCAAAAGGCAGTAATAAGCCATAAGCTGTGTAATTAAATGAACGCGAAGTATTTTTTACGAACTCCGTAAACAGCGATACTGACAAGTTATGATCTCCATCCTGATCCAGGTCAGTTTTATAATTCAAACTGTTGGTAATGGTATACCGGAAACGTCTGTCAAGGCTTCTGGCGATCTCACCATTCCGGCGGAAATCCTGACCAAATGCTTCATTCTGACGAGCCGACTGTGTACCATTCTTGATGATACTAAATCCTTCCAATTGAGAATAATCGCCACCTGCATTGATGCGATAGGTCAGGTTCTTTACCCAGGGTAATTTGTATTCAAGATAAATATTTCCTGAGCCTTTTAGCTGCCAGCTGCGATTGGGATTTTCAATCAGGTCTTCAGCCGGATTAATCCAGAAAGGAAACTGAACAGACTCTCCATATGAACCATCCGCATTATATGGACGCTCATATGGCAAGGCCCAGATTACGGTATTCAGTGGAGAACCAATACTCTGGTCTCCTTCAAAAGTGCCAGTATAATTGGACCAGCCGCCAGCCATATTAGCACCAATTTTCAGGTTATTATCGGTATGTGCGATATTGATCCGGCCATTGTATTTTTTAATCCCCGTTCCAATCGCGATACCTTCTTCATCGTAGTAACCCAAAGAAGTATAAAAGGTTGTCTTATCAGTACCACCAGAGGCAGAAATCTGGTGCGATTGCATTCCCGCATTGCGGAAAACAAAATCATTCCAATTGGTATTAACCTTGCTGAACTCTTCCACCTCTGCAGCTGACCAACCCCAGGGGTTTCCGGCAATATTCATTTCGAAATCCAGTTTTTCCTGGGTATTCATCAGTTTCAACTGATTTTCCGGAAGTCTGGCCGTACCAATCTGGCCATCATAGCTAAGACGCATACGTCCCGCTCTTCCCTTTTTGGTAGTAATTACAATTACCCCATTGGCACCACGTGATCCGTAAATTGCAGTGGAAGCTGCATCTTTCAAAATGGTTACCGACTCAAAATCATTTTGGTTCATGCTGCTGAAATCACCAGCGCGGATTTCCACTCCATCCAGAATATACAAGGGCGCATTGGATCCATTGATGGAACCTTTACCACGGATGATCACATCCGCATTTCTACCCGGTTGACCGGATCCCGTTTTCACGTTGATTCCAGGTGCCTGTCCCTGCAACATCTGATCAAAAGAAGCATTCGGCTGTGTCCGGATATCATCAATTGACACTACCGATACAGATCCCGTATTAGCGCGCCGCGTACGTGTTGCATATCCAGTTACCACCACTTCGTTTAAGGAGCGGCTGGCCTGTTTCATACTTACCAGCAATTCATTTCCTGTAATTGCCACTTCAATTTCATCGTATCCAACATAGGTGAATACCAATGCACGTGCATTGTCTGGAGCAGAAACCGAGAAGCTTCCCTGCTCATTGGTAGTGCCCAGAATGGCACCATTTTTTACCCGGATGGAGGCTCCTACAACCGGACTTCCATCTTTTTCATCCACCACTTTTCCTGTAACAGCTTTTTGTGCAGCTGCAGTTGTACTCAACGAAATCAATACCGTCAAGTACAAGATAATTTTCCTCATAATGCTGTTTTTTCGTTAAATATTTGATCTACTTTTCGTGAAGGCAGAGACAACCAAAATTACCATTGCGTTGCAGGAACACAGTTAACATGTGTTGAGTGGTGAATTATCAGGATGTAGCAATCAAACTAGATGATTAGAGATTCAGAGAAGAAGTCTACCTTTAGTTGGTATTCCATTCACTCACCATTAAATCAAATTCTATGTCAGTTGTAAAAGTGTTGGAATTGATGGCCAACTCCACTAAAAGTTGGGAAGATGCCGCCCAGCAGGCTATTACCGAAGCTTCCAAAAGCCTGCATAATATCCGTTCCGTTTATATCCAGGATATGAGTGCCTCAGTTGAAAATGGTAAGATCACTGAGTATCGTGTGACGGTTAAGTTGAGCTTTGAAATAGAGAAGTGAGAAGTGAGACGTGAGAATTACTGACCGATTACATTTCTTGGTTTACCCTCAATGAAAGCCTTTACGTTTGCGATGGTTTCATTTAGCAAGCGCGTGCGTGCTTCGACGGAGGCCCAGGCAATATGTGGAGTGATCAGGCAATTTTTGGCGCTTAGCAAAGGATTTTCTGCAGTCGGTGGTTCAACACTCAAAACATCCAGTCCGGCTCCTGCTATCCAGTCCTCATTCAATGCCTGCGCCAGGTCTGCTTCCACAATCAATGGCCCCCTGGCTGTATTTAAAAGGTAAGATGTATGCTTCATCTGTCGCAACCTTGCTGTATTAATAAGGCCTTTTGTCTGCGGTGTTAACGGACAATGTAAACTCACCACATCTGCCTCACGAAACAACTCATCCAGCTCTACCCATTTGAAACGTTCAGATTCCAGTCTTCCTTTGCGGGTTCGACTGTGAGCCAGCACTTCCATGCCCAGCGCTAATGCCATATCTGTCATTTTTTGACCGATATCACCCAATCCGATTAATCCCATTTTTTTTCCTGCCAACTCCACCAGAGGTTGTTTCCAGAAAGAAAAATCGGAAGAACTAACCCATTGCCCCTGGTGCACCGCATCACTGTGCTGCTGAACCCGATGCGTTAATTCAAACAATAAGGCAAAACACAATTGAACCACGGAATAACTGCTATACCCCGGAACATTACTAACGGTAATGCCTAATTGCTTAGCTGCCTCTATGTCTATTATATTATATCCTGTTGCCAGTACGCTGATGAATTTCAGCTCAGGTAACTGCGCCAGTTGATCCGCCGTCAGGGCTGTTTTATTCGTCAGTACAATAGTGGCTTCTTTTGCCCGCTCCACTACCTGATCAGGGGCTGTCCGGTCATAAACAGCTAGCGTGCCCTGGGCTTCCAGGCCTGTCCAGCTAAGGTCACCCGGATTCAACGTATAGCCATCCAATACAACGATCTTCATCTTTACCTGTTTGAACACCAAATATATTATTTATGGTTGGCTAACTGTCATCCAGGTATAGCCATTTGCAGGAATCGTTACGGTAATTTTGGCAGTAAAATCACGATTAAGCGAAACGTTTTGTTTTCGGTTATCCGCCCATGTTAGTACAACTGATTGCTGCAAACCTGTATAATACAAGGGCAGCTGAATGGTACGCGTAATCGGCTTCCCGGTCGGATTGTATAAGATCGCCAATCCTTTAACAGGAAGTCTGGGATCAACATGCAGGATTCCATCCCAATCTCTCCCATCAGCCCGCCTCAAATGAATCACATCGGCATTCAGAATTTCCCTGTACTTCTTATACCAATTGATTACTTTGATTACAGTTGCTTTGGTTGTTTCTGTATCATACAGCCGCGGCCCGCGGTAACAGGCCTGTACTCCTGCTCCATAATACTGCATCATCAGTTGCTCGTAATCCTTCAAATGCTCTGAAAGTGGCTCCAGGATTGCTTCCGGCCCGCCTCCCTGGTATTTGATCAGGGGAACAAAACCCCATCCCATAGAAGGTGTTTTTTCCCAGGTACCATCATATATATTTTGTCGGTTGAGGATTTTCTGTTGCTCGCGCGACAAAGAAAAATTCACCTCTCTGTAACCAATCGCGATCTTATGAGTACCATCCAGGAAATACCAATCAGGTGCATTTACATAAATCCCATTTTCATTGCACCACCGATACAGGCCTTTTTGTAATTCCATTTGTTTCCATTGTGAATCATCCAGCCCCGTATGGCCGGGATGTTTGGTGGATGCGCAACGATCACCTGGATAAGGACCGTCATTTTCAAACAGATCAAATCCTGTTTGGATCATAAAGGTTTTTAACTTCTGAATGTAATCCAGTCCCCACCGGCTTCCCAAACAGGGTGCATTGCCAAACATGGTGCCACCGGGTTTACCGGTTTTAGGGTTGATCACATCTTCTTCATCATTGATCCTGCGTGAACTAAAGAGCGAATAACTACCAATCAGGATCTTTTTACTGTGTGCATACTCAGCCAGTTCCTTCCATTTCCGGATATTGGTCGCACTTGTATCTTCCATATTACAGTGACTACCAAAGCTCAGGATCAGCGCCTCATAACCGGTTGCCGCACATTGGTCAACTGCCGTTTTCACTTCTTCATCATTATTGCTCACCAGGTGCATAAAAATCGGGTTGGCGGTAACCCAGGGAGCAATGGTGCGATACATTTTCCGGATAGCCAGGCCATTTCGTTCCCTGTCTGCATTATCCTGGGCAAGTTCATAGGTTTTTACAGACTGAAGCGTGTCGGCGGGATGTAATTGCACACCCGGACCATGATCGGGATAGATCTCCAGCAAACAGGGTGTTTCATAATTATAATTTACCTGTGAAGTATATCCCGGATCCGTTTTCCAATGCAGGGTTTGATCACTTAATGTGTACCGCATCGCATTGTTGAATGCATAATTCGTTTCAAAATAAATGCCCGTTGGTTTTTTCATCTGCTCAGGACTTCCTATTACTGCACTCTCCTCTTCTACCATCGCCAATACTTCATGTACCAGGCTGTCTATCAGCAAGGTTCGTGAGCTGTTATTAATAACCTGCAAGGATTTGCTAACCAATGGCAGGCCGCTGTACAGTTCATAACTAACGAGGATCTCTAGCCCTTTCAGCTCAGCTAACGGCGACCGATACCTGAAGATCAGTTTCTTTCCCTTAGCGGGTATCGCACCGGATGCCCAGCCTCTGGTTTTCCAGTTGAGAACAGGTTTTATCTCTTCTATCCGGTGCTCCTGGTATAGAAAGCTGCTGTCTGTAGCAGCCAGCCCATCCAGCCATTCTGGCAAAAAATAGGCTTTCTCATCCGGTGCTTTTAATCCGCCTATTTTATAGGTTTTACCATTTATAGTAATACGTGCTTCCTCCCGGATGGACCGTAATAATTGTCTTCCATTGGACTGATTGGTATAACTGTAACAAACCAGGTTGGGTTGCAGGCGAAATTGCCGGCTTATCAGTCCATTGCTTAATTCAAGGTCTTTCCCATCCTTACTGGTTTTTACGCTGGCTACAAAGGACTCCGGTTCTAGCAACCAATCCGTGGCTGGCACAACCTGGGAACCTGCATGGAGTGATAACATCAAAAGAAAAAAAGGTAAAAACCGCATACACAGTTGAATTTGTTGAAATATAAGCCATTGGGGGCGAAGCGCCCGACGCAATCGTTTGAGCTAATCCGGCTATTAGCTTTGAACAATGCGTCCTGATCCTTGTTAACTTTTCCTAAATCGAGACGATATGATAAAGTTCTTAGTACTTCCCATCAGCTTTTTGCTGGCATCCATTAGCTGGTGGAAACCTGTTGATTCAACTGCACATTTAAAAAATGCAGTCGTTTGTCATCCCCTGGCCGATGATATGGTAAACTTTGCAAATGACCCTGCTTTCCAGGCCCTGCATCCGATTCCTGTTGCCATTCAATGGGATGCAAAGGGTAGCATGATCAGCTATCCTACCAATGATGGAAAAACTGCTTCTGCCTACCTGATTAAAGCTAAAAAATCAAGCACTAAATGGCTGTTTGTATACCAGGAATGGTGGGGACTGAATGACCAGATCAAACAGGAAGCGGATCGCTTATATGCAGATCTCGGAGAGAAAGTGAATGTGATGGCCATTGATATGTATGATGGAAAAGTAACCACTGACCCAAAGATGGCCGGACAATATATGCAGGGTACAGATCCTGCACGACTGGAAACCATCGTGAAGGGTGCATATAGTTATGCAGGTTCAAAAGCTCAGGTTGCAAATATCGGTTGGTGCTTTGGTGGCAGCTGGTCGCTCCGCTCTGCACTTATTGGTAGCAAACAGAATATCGGATCCGTAATTTATTATGGCATGCCGGTAAAAGATGTAGAGTTATTGAAGACCCTGAATTCCGATGTACTTGGTCTTTTTGCAACAGAACAATATATCTCCAAAGAGATCATCGAGCAATTTGCAGCCGATATGAAAGCAGCAGGTAAATCCCTGGATTATAAAATTTTTGATGCAGTTCATGGTTTTGCGAATCCCAGCAATCCCAAACATGATCCTGCCAAAACACAGGAAGCCAATGCCATGGCACTGACTTACCTGAAGAAAAAATTTGGTGTGTAAGTTAACCGGAGGTTTATTCCTGGGGAGCAGATGTAAGTTCTGAAGCTTTTTGGGCAGCCCTTTCAGCAGGAGTTGGAAAAGCCTTGAATGGAAATTCTTCCCTGCTGAAAGAAGGATCTGTTAATACCTCCTGTAAATCCGATTTTCCGTCCATATAACGAGCCAGCTTTTTAAAAAGAGCTGGCTTTTCTTTTTTCAGGATCAGGAAAGCAGCATTCGCACCTGCTTTTACAGCAATCGGAACACCGCCACCCAGTTCAGCCCAATGACCACCCAGGATCAGGTTTTGCACCGGTGTCTGATAATGCGCGATTTTAGCCTGCATGTTGGCTCGCCCGGGCCTTGCACCCATCATCGTACCATTTTTATTACCTGTATAACGATAATGTGTAACCGGAGTTGCCACTTCATAAAAAAGTATATGCTCCCGTAAGCCCGGTGCCACTTTTTCCTCTACTCTCCGAATCAGTTTCTCTCCTATCTCTTCCTTCAATTGACGGTAGGCTTCTCCGCGGATATAATTACCGTCGGCATCTTTGGTAGTAAGCCATTCATTTCGGTAGTGCATCTCTGCAGGCATGTAAACTGTGAGTGTACCCTGGTGTTCGGGACAAAGTGATTTGTCACGCACCGTTGCTGCCAGCACACTCATTTCAACCGTATCCGGATCACCATTGGAATGCGCCTCGAAAGGCTGTCCGTCGTTGATGATATGAATCATCTCTTCACCAAAACCAAGTGCTTCAGCCGGACAATCCAATGCAATGGATAAAGTAACGGAGGAGGTATACAATTCTGCCTTCCGAAGTTTGTCCTTCAGTTTAGCAGGTATCACGTGTTCCGGTAACATTTTCTCATACACCGTTTCAATATCATTTGCTGCAATCACATACCTGCTCTTAAACGTATAGGGCTTCTTGCGATGCGTAAATTGCACACCAGTAGCCTTGTTGTTCTCCACCAGGATCTGATTGACGGTGCTTTGAAACAGTACCTGTCCGCCTCGGGATTCAATATTATGCTGCAGCCATTTCGGGATCATTTGACTGCCACCTTTAGGCGGACTTTGAAAATCACCATAATAAGCCCAGCCAATAGGAACAAAACAACCGATGAGTTCGTGTTCTGCAGCAAAAATTTTATGCAATCCCGGATCCTTAAAAAATTTATTCAACCCTTTTTTCAATCCTTTTTCACCACTGTACATTACATAGGGAATAAAGGGCATTACAAAGCGAAAGGTGTTATACCCGGATTTTACTCTATCCCAGAATGACATATTTTCTTTCGCACGAAATACGGTATTGAACTCCTTAAAAGAGCGGCCTACTTTTTTTGCGCTGGCAAAAAAGCGCCGGATTCCTTTTTCCTCATGAGGGAATTCGCGAATCAACTGATCACGCCATTCATCCGGATTATTGGTGAGCAGGTAACTATGCGAATTACCCTGATAGCGACGAATCCGTTGCTGGGGAACAGCTACCGGATAATCTGAGCCAATTAGGTCGAAAATCCGGCAGATTAAACCACCCGGACCATACTGGTTCAGCCAGTGAATGGCTGTATCAAATAAGAATTGTTTGCGCCGAAAGCCAGCCAGGTAACCACCTGCATGGGGCTCTTTTTCCAACACACAAACAGCATAACCGGCCTTACTCAAGAGTGCTGCTGCGGTCAGTCCGCCCACACCTGATCCGATTATAATAACATCATAGGAGTCGTTTAAACCTGGTTTTAGCATGCGAGAAAATTACTAAACACTTGGCATTAGTTGTACTTTTGAATAGGATATTGAATATATTTATTTCTATGAGTATGACAGAACAAGAAATCATAGAGAAAATAAACCACTTTCTGGCGGAAGAATTTGAAGTAGAGCCGGAAAAAATCACCCCTGATGCCCATCTCAAGGAAACCCTTGAATTGGACAGCCTGGATTATATTGACCTGGCGGTAGTAATAGAACATCACCTCAACTTTAAAGTAAAGCCGGAGGACTTCACCCGCATGATAACCGTGCAGGATTTTTACCAGTATGCCTTTAGCCGCTGCGGAGTTTCTTAAACGGGTTTCTTAGGTATTTCGTCATCTGCCCGGATCGACCAGGGACCATCACCTGCTACCAAAAAATAAACTAATAATACCAATACTACCAGGGAAACCAATAGTTCCGGAAAAGGTCGCCACAACTCACGCGAAGTATTTACAAAAAAGATTGCGCCCAGCAGGATAGGGATTTGAATAAGTGCAGCAATCCTGGTATAGGCACCCAATATCAGCAGAATTCCACCTAATAAATGCGCCACGAATACATAATGCCCCAGTACTACCAGAGCAAATTCGGGCATGGGTAGTTTTGCATCCACCTGGGCCATGAGGTGGCTCATGTTATAGACAAACTGGATACCCTTCACGCACAAAAAAATACCAAGTGCAATCCGGACAATGTCCATCCATCGGGGATGATGCCTGTCACCCCACAATTCAATTCGTTGTAGGAGATTCATAACACTGCATTTAAGCTGGATAATAAAAGAACTTCCCTATAAGTTACGAAAATTCATTGGAACACACTTCATCCTGAAATTTGTACAGTTTATACTGCTCATCCTTGCCTTGGGAGCCAGGGGAAATTACCTTGCCCCCAATTCATTAATCTTCAAACAACCTATCAACAATGAAAAAGATCTTGTTAACAGCAGCAGGATTGGCAGCAATCGTTGCGATTACAGCTATTGCCTGCCAGGCTCCGGTTACAGATTCCAAGGCTGCGGATACGACTGCAGCAACCGAGGATCCGGTTAAGCGCGGAGAATACCTTGTAAATACCATCGGATGCGACGATTGTCATACTCCTAAAAAAATGGGGGCTCATGGCCCTGAGCCAGATATGGAGTTCCGTTTTGCCGGGCACCTGGCTACACAACCAATCGGACCAATTGATACATCGGTATTATCAAAAGGATGGCTATTATTCGGACCTTCTTTAACTGCCGCTGTTGGCCCATGGGGTGTATCTTATGCTGCTAATATCAGTGGTGATACAACTGGTATTGGTGCCTGGACAGAAGAGCAATTTTTCCGTGCTATGCGGGAAGGAAAATACAAGGGACTGGAAGGCAGTCGACCTTTGTTACCTCCAATGCCCTGGCCAAATTTTGCCAAGTTAAAGGATGATGACCTGCGGGCTATTTTTCTTTACCTGAAAGCAAGCAAGCCCATCAACAACGTGGTACCAGCTCCCAAGCAACTAAGCGCACTCTAAACTGGACCAAACCAAAAAATAAACCCGCCAACCGGCGGGTATTTTTTTATCACTTCACCACACTACAGCACAACTCCATATTCCTTCTTCCATTCTTCCCTTTTCCATTCCTCCTTCTTCCATTCCTCCCTTCTCCTTTCCTCCCGCTTCCTTTCCTCCACCATATCCCATTTCAGCAAGGGCAACTGCCCCAAAATCTTCTCCAGCAACAGTTCAAAAACTGGCGCAGGCAAACCGGATTCCATCGAATTCAGCCATATTGCAATGTCTTCATCATCCATATCTTTAATCATCCAGGAACAAAGCTCCAGCCATTCCGATAAAGGTTGTTTGCCTTCAATGCGGAGCTGCAACATATAAAGTGCATCATCCGAATAATGTTTCCACAACAAGGGGTTCAACATTTCTTCCTGCCGCTGCATGGCCTGAATCACCCAATCTGACAATTTCCGGAAACTGGCCCTGAAAAGAACACCAGCCCATTTATTGGCACGGTCAGATCCTGCTTCTTTATCAAAAACCAGCATATGATCCAGGATTCGGTCCAATGGAGAATTACGTACTTGCTGGCTCGCAGCAAAACATTCCGGTACTTTTTTCTCAAAAACGAGTAATGCAGGAATGATATACCTGCTTTCTTCCTCAGCCTGCCGCTGACAGGCAAGCACCAGTTCGATCACCTGATCGAACCGATGCTGCACCTGCTGGGGTTTGGTAAAGTTGGTAAACTGCAATTGCAGGCTGGCATCCAGCAACTGCGCCCGAAGCGCGCTGTGTGATGTCTGAAATATATTGAACCTGCGCATAAAATTATCTTTAAACTGATTTATTCGTCAAGCGCTTAATTGCAATTAAATGAGCAACCAGCACTAATGGAACTATCACGGTTGGTAGTAAATTGAAAGGGAAATACAGTACAGCCAGGTTGGGCTGTTCAAATGCCCATCGCTGCAAGGGTGAAGGAGTTGATAAAATAGCCCTTGCAATAACATTGAACAGCAGTAACAGACAAACAATATTCCACCATAAAAGCAGTTTCTTTTTTTCTGCTCCAGTCTGTCCTGCAACTAGTGCAACAGCCACTGCCGATACACCTGAAAGTATATCATAATTATGTCCTTCCACAATCATATAAATGGAAGTCATTTGGTAATAAAAAAGAAGCAATAACACGATTTCAACCAGGATCCGGATGCTGTGAAATCCGGTCAGGGTACTAAGATTGGTTTGAGCAATCAACCTTTTTCCCTTTCCAAAAAAGAGGTACAACACCAGGATGAGGAGTGCAGGAAAGAACCCAAATGCCAGTATTCTTGGGGGTAACCGATCTGTTTGCTGGTAAACGCCAAGCAGTCCGAGTATGGTCTGCAGCACCGTCCAACCGGTCAGCATTAGCAATAAACTACGCGACTTTGTTGCCTGGTAAAACCATCCAATAGATATAATTACCGTCAATAAGAACAAAACGGGCACATATACAGGTAGTTCCAACATCATGTTATTACTTTTCTGATATCAATTATCAAGTCTTAATTGCTTGCTTCGCGGTACACAAAGTTTTCAAGTGTGATCTCCCGGCTTGTGCCTACGCGCGTAATTTTCATTTTGGTGGGATAAAAACCAGCCACTTTAAATTTCTGCGGTTGAGGAATCGCCCTTTCAAAGAGATTTGACTGCTCAATGAACGCTTTGGTTACCATTGGTTCCAGGAAATTAACTTTCCCATTGTAGGAACCATAGATAAATGTTTCCGTAAAAGTTGACCCGTTTAACTCTGGTGCCGTTGCATCCAGCCAATGTTTTCCCATTTGAGGAACTCCACCAGGAGGCGCGATATAAGTTGCCGGCAGGAAAGCTGCATCGGGCAGGTTATCAAATCCGGTCGGGTTCGTTTCATATGGAGGAATGGCCAACCGCTCTGCTTCACTGATCATGTAAAAGTGAAAATCAAAATGAGGTTTGGTATATACATTCTCTGGTTCATGTCCTGCAGGATTCCAATCCAGTCCGATATGTTTGAATGGAGTAGCCAGTTCCGCATTTGCATGCAAGGGAAGGGTTACACTGTTGGCATGATTATGCCCCTGATCACCACCAACCGGTAAATTATTCCAGGCCTGGTCATTGATTGAGATACCCATTTTTTCTGGTTTGCCATCCTTTCCTACCTGGATAAACGAATGAGCTTTGCCTCCGTGAAAGGCGACCTGCGGACCTTTGAATACTCCGCCTTTTTCGTCCTTGTCTTTACTACAGGCACTAAATCCGATAATCGCTGCCAGTAGCAGCAGCTTTGTTGCTCTTTTTTTCATGTTGGTTGTTTTTATGGTTAATGGTTAATGAATTTTTCAATATCAGTTCCCGTACATACAAGGCCGTTAGTGCCTGGGGCTGGTATTGCAGGAACTCCCGCAACATTTCTTTCACGCGCTGGCGATAACTTTCCTGCTGCAGGATTTCTTCAACTGCTGCACGAATCTTTCCAGGTTTGGGTCGTTCTGTTTTCAGGTTGATGCCCAGGCCGAAATATCCCACCCTTGCATTGATCTCATTCTTACCCTCATGGATACCTGCAACTACCATGGGCACTCCATGTTGAATTGATAGCAGTACGCCACCATATCCTCCATTCGATACATATACATCAGTATAAGGCAGGACTTCATCAAAAGGGATATAATCTTCAATGATAATATTGGGAGCGCTGTATTTTTTCAACAGTGCCTCGCGACCAAAACCACCGGTAGTAACTACCAGCAGGCAGTTGCTGTCTTTTAATGCTTCAATGGCCGGTTCCAGCAATTTGGAACCATCTTTTTCAAAGGTGCCCTGCGTGATGAGCACTACCCGGTTGTAAGAGGACAACCTGGCATCGTACCAGGGTTCCCGGTTCTTCCATTTCTTCAGAGGTAAAACCGGACCTATATACCGTATCTGCTCACTCAAATCCGGGCGCTCATATTCAAACCCGGGTGTACCACTTTGCAGGTAGAGATCGGATTTTGAAATACACATGTCAAAGAGATACTGGTTTCCATGTTCAATGCCATGCTGCTCCAACAGTGAATGCATTAACCGGAAAGAGGGCTGAAAAAGAAAATCCAGTACCAGGAATCGCAAGAACCGATGAAACAACTTTCCCAGAAAGGTATTCGAAGGTGTTAGTCCAAGGCCCATCGGGGGAAGCTGCCGGGAAGTTTCAACCAGTGGTACAATACCAATTGAAAGCACCGGAATGTTCATTTTTTCTTTCACATAGGGAATACCCATGAATGCACAGTCCGCTATCAGCAGGTCAAAAGGAAATTCAGCATATACTGCTTGTAAATCGAGGTAATATTCCGGCCCTCTTTTGATGAAAAACTCCTGCATGTCAAAATTGAGCTGCGCGATTTTGCCTTTCTTTTTGGAACGCTCCGGAAGCAACACATCAATATTCTGCACATTGATATCCAATGCTTCCCGGAAAGGGAAAAAGCGAATACCGAGTTGCCGGATTTTTCCTTCGTATAACTCAGAACTGTACCATGCAATTTCATATCCTTCGTTCAGCAGATGGGCTGCCAGTGAGGTGAGTGGATTGAAATGCCCGTCTGCCGGTACATTCGCAAACAGAATCTTCCTGCCGGTTGATACTATCATAGCTGATCGATAAGGTTATTAAAAGCGTCTGCAATATTAAATTGCTGTAAGCCCCAGGGAAAGGCTTTGCTGCATGAAACCGCAAAAACTTGCACCCAATTGTTACCAGCTTATCTTGATTACAACTGATCCAAAGAATTCATCAATCCATCCAGAATTCTGGCATATTAGTAAAGGCATTCCTTTTGGTACCTTTCACCGGAGTATATTTGAGTACCTGAACAAACGAATGTTGAAGCAATCCCTCCTTTCAGTACTGCTGTTTTTTGCAGGATGCATCTCATCCCTGCTGGCACAACAGGCCAGGCAGTATTCTTTTACACAATACAGTACGGCAAACGGACTTGTATCCAATCATGTGAATGCGGTTGGCCAGGATAAAAAAGGATATATCTGGCTGGCCACTACCAATGGGTTGCAGCGATTTGATGGCAGGGAATTTATCACCTTCAAACACCATCCAAACCAGCCCAAAAGCATTCCTTCCAATAACCTGGCCACCATGTTCTGCGATTCAAAAGGCAGAGTCTGGATTATTAATGAAGAAAACCAAATTGGGCTGTTTGACAATGAACGCTTCACTTATAAGGACGTAGAAGCTGAAATGCCTCCGAGATCACTGAATATTTTTCATACCTCTATCTTTAAGGAGGACTGGAAAGGAACCCTCTACCTGCTGATGATTGGAAGAGGCGTATTCCGCCTGGATGAAAGCCAACAGCGCTTCCTGCCAATCAGCAGGGAGGTAACGCTTCCTGCAAACTGGACCGTTCTCTATTTTCAACCGGATGCCAATCGTAAAGTGCTCTGGCTGGGATGCGACTCGGGGTTGGTCAAATACGAACCGGATCTGAAACGACTCTCCTACCCCGGGAACAACCGGTCCAGGGACCCAATCATCGACAGCTTTGCAGGCATACATAATATCCAGGGAATTGAACCCATTCACAATAGTAAAAGCCTGGCACTGTTTCACTGGCCTTATCGACATCCGGTTCCTTATTTCTATTGGTACGATGGCAATACGGGCAAAAAGACCCGCCATTATATTGGACCTTACATTCCAAGAGTCTATCATGAATACAGAGGTATGTCCCAACAAAAAAACGGAACGATCTGGGTGTATGGGCTGCCCTTTATTGCTGAGTTTGACACCTTACAACAACGATTTCAGTTTGTACATCAGACTGCCCCTTACACAGAAAAATTTCGGTTTGATGTAGGTCTGCAGGCATATGAAGACCGACAAGAAAATCTTTGGTTGGCAACTACAGACGGCCTGTTTTTATTCAATCCAACAGCCCAGGCATTTAATGCCTATTACCTCGTAAGGCCGGGAGAAAAAAATGTACAGGACGGTCCGGTTGAACATGTTCAACAATTAAAAAATGGCCAGCTCATGGTAGCCACCTGGGGAGCGGGATTGTATCTCTATGATAAGCAGTTTCGGCCACTGGACCTGCCGGTTACTTTCAATCCCTGGAAGAATACTATGACTGTTTGGAGTATCCTGGAACACAGCAAAAGCGGCTTGATCTTTTTAGGTGAACAAGGAGGTTTTTTAAAAACCTACAATCCTAAAACTGGCTCTGTGCGAAATGACCAACCGGCTATTTTCAAAGAACGAACCATCCGGCAAATGGTGGAAGACCGGGAAGGAAATATCTGGTTTGGTACCCAGGGCGGACGTCTGATCAAATGGGATTTTAAAAAATCGGGAGGTGATCCCACTAAAGGATATGAACTTATACATGAAATCGGACTGGTTCATAAATTGTATATTGATTGGGATGGTAGTTTATGGGTTGGTACACTTGGCTGGGGCACCTATCATATTGACCCGGTTACCGGGGTTATCCTTCATCATATTAAACGCTCCTCCGAAAGCGGCTGGAAAACAGGGAACGATTCTCCTACTGATATCATCCGGTATAATGATAGCCTGCTGCTGCTGGCTACCGCCAACCTAACGGTACTGAATACACGTAGTATGACGCACCGGATTATTTCTGCAGATGACGGGCTTCCATCCAATTCCGCATCTTACCTGCAAATTGACAGAAGAGGCCGTGTATGGATAGGTTTGCAGGATGGTTTGTGCCGCTGGAATCTTTCCCAGAATTCCTTTACTGTGTTTGACAGAAGAGACGGTATTCAGTTTGACAATTTTACTTCCGGTGGCGCCTATCGTATCAGTGATTCTCTGCTTGCCTTTACTACCGGTCATAATTTCCTGGTATTTGATCCTGATAAGGTGATGCATTCCACCCGCCCACCTCAGGTAACCATCACTGATTTGAAAGTAATGAACAAAAGATTGAATTACGATTCAATCATGCGGGAAGGACGCCTGGAATTAAATCATCGAAACAATTCTATTACCATCGATTATGCTTCGCTTCAATACCTGGAACACGGACAACTTACGTATTATCATAAATTGGAGGGACTCGATGAAGACTGGGTTCGTTCCACCCGAAATCAGGCTATTTATAACTACCTTCCCTATCGCAATTATACCTTCCTGGTAAAAGCGGTTAATGGTGATGGTGAGGAGTCAGAAGCCGTTACCCGTCTGGCCATCTTGGTTCGCCCTCCTTTCTGGCGATCTTATTGGTTTATGGCGATGATGGTATTTATTCTGCTGGCTTTTCTTTACTGGCTCGACCGCCTTCGGATGCAAAAGCTACGAGCAACAGAAAGTATCCGGACCCGGATAGCAACGAGTTTAACAGAAGATCTTACCAATTCACTTAGCAGCATTAATATTTCAAGTGAACTCGCGAAAAATAAAATTGAACAGGACCATGAGCGTACGCGGGATTATATTCACCAGATTAGTGAAACCAGCAACCGCATGACACAGGCGATGTATGATATGGTTTGGAGTATAAATCCGCAGAATGACCAGATGGTGAAAACCCTTGAGCGGATGAAACAGTTCGCACTGGAACAGGAATCCTTTAATGATGTCAATATCCAAATTGAAGCTGATCCGCATATCGAGGATAAACATTCAGATATGGAACACCGTTATGAACTGCTTTCCATCTATAAAGAAGCAATCACCAATGCAGTGAAACATTCCGGTGCTCGTAATATCCAGGTACAATTACGCTTGCGCAAACAGAAACTGCAACTGCTGATCCAGGATGATGGTAAAGGCTTCAATACATCCGGCGTAGCCAAGGGCCGCGGTATCCTTGATATGAAACGTCGAGCTGCCGCCATCAATGCCAACCTTGAAATTTTATCTGAAAAAAATACAGGAACCCTGGTGCGGCTGGAGATGAGGCTGAAGACGTGAGACGTATGGATCAGGAGACAAAGGAGACGGGAGACAAAGGAGACTGGAAGCGGGAAACAAAGGAGACTGGAGGAATGGAAGAATGGTCCAAAAAAATCCTACCCAACAATTTGAGATTTTAAGTTCGCAAAGCCTAAGGTGGCCCGGTCTCCTTTGTATCCCCTTCCTCCCTCTTCCTTTCCTCCTTCTTCCTTTCCTATTTCCCCATCCACCTCTTAAAATCTGTCACTTTCTCCCGGCTTACAATTGCTTCCTTGTCCACTACAGGTTGCAAATGCAACAACAGACGATTACCAAAATAATCATGAATCTGCTCTACGCTTTCGATGGAAACATAAAATGAGCGACTGATCCGGAAATAACGATCCGGATCGAGCATGGCTTCCAGTTCATCCATGGTATAGTCTACAATAAACTTTCGGTTATCCTGGGTCTTGAAAAAGTTGACGCGGCCATCACTATAGAAATATGCAATTTCATCCACCTCCACGCTAACAAGTTTTTGCCCCTGTTTCACCAGGAAACGTTTCCGAAACTCTTTGGGTTGCAATCGCTGCTGCAGTTCTTTTACCAGGCTATCCATATTCAGATTGCCGGAAGGCTCAGTACCCTGCAGCATTTTTTTCATGCGGTGGTATTTGTCCAGGGCTGCTTCCAGGTCCTCTTTCTGCACCGGTTTAAGCAGGTAATCTACGCTGTTCACCTTAAAAGCTTTCAACGCATACTCATCATAGGAAGTGGTGAAGATGACTGTTGTATTTACCTCCACCTTGTCGAAGATTTCAAAACTCTGTCCATCTGCCAGTTCTATATCCATCAGGATCAAATCCGGCGTTGGATTTTCCTGCAGCCACTTAACCGAAGACCGAATGCTATCCGTAATACCTACCACTTCCGCGTCTGTTGTCACAGATTGCAGGGTCTTCTGCAGCTTTTTTACTGCCAGTTCTTCATCTTCTACAATGAGTACTTTCATAAAAACGATATTACACAAAAATAATATGCCCCATCCGCCTCTGTTATAAGAAGCGTATTAGTTGCTAAAATCAGTGCATGAACTGTAAATCACGGCTGAATCAGCGGTACAATTACCGCAAACTCTTTCCCGTCATCCCGGATCAGGATCTCCTCCTGCTTCATCAGCCGGTATTTGTTATGGATATTATTGAGTCCCACTTTGTTGGAAAAAACCATCCGGTTTTTTCGTTGCAGGTTATTGGTGACAATCAGTTTGCGACTATTGGTAGTGAGCAATTGTATTACAAGCGGACTATCGCGCAGGATCATATTATGCTTAACCGCATTCTCCACCAGGATCTGCAACGTAAGTGGAGGTATCAGGTAGTGCAGGAGCTTTTCATCGATCTTCAGTTCCATATCAAGGCCATCGCCATAGCGTGTTTTGAGCAGATGGAAATAACTTTGAATGAATTGTAATTCCGTTTCCAGGGTGGTGAGCCCATCTTCATTTGTACGCAACATATACCGGTACACCTTACTCATTTCATCCAGGAATTTCTCTGCTTTTTCCGGGTCCTCACTAATTAAACTGGATAGGGAATTGAGACTGTTGAACAAAAAGTGTGGATTTACCTGCCCTTTGAGTCCCTCCAGCTGGCTTTGCAGGTTTTCTTTTTTTAGTTGTTCTGCCTCATCCACCAGTACCCTCCATTTCTCGTAAAAAGTAGCTCCCTCATTGAAACTGGTAGCCAGCAAATTACAGGCAAAACCAATCATCAGGGTCCAGAAATAACTTTTGTAATCCATAGTAAATCCCAGGAAACCCAGGTAATCATAGCCCCAAAACAATAGACTTACCCCTGCTGCCATCATTAAGATATAGGCAATTAAACTAAAACCAATCCGCTTGAAGGTTTGGCTGTACTTGGGATACTTATGTAAAAAAATAACAGCTACCATGCCGCAGGAAACATACACCAGGAAAATTACAGCCAGTGTAATCAGGGTGGCCGTCAGAAATCCGGATAAAGACTGGAAATACCGGCTCCCAAAGAGTAAAATATTCGCTATAACAGCAAAAGGTGGCAGCAGTAGCACTGCTATCCACCTTTCACTTTTGGAATATTTCAGGAAGGCCATACTGTTCAACATCCAGACTTTTTTTTCAAGATAACCCATTGGGGGTATCGTCCAAAGTCAGATGGTACAAAGTTGCAGGATTAACGATGAATTGCAGTTTTTGCCGGTTGAATTGTGATTAATTCACCCGGCTCGTCTGCGCACTGTAAGTGCTTTCGAAAATTTTATCCGCATTACCGGCCTCAAATCCTTCACGCCGATGTTCCCTGCGAATCTGGTCAGCAGGTAAATGCTGGAATTCTTTCAGCACCCCACGCTCGGCAAATTCGACATAGGAACCCGCGATCAGATGGGTCTCCCCTCCTGCAAACTGTGCTTCCACTTTGCGGGCAACATTAGAAGACTGGCGCAGGTAACCATCCGGACTCGCCTTGATCTTGCCTCCCGAATCATTTAATACAAAACCATTGCGCTCCAGGAATTCATTAAACGCCTCCAGGCGATTGAATTCTTCCGGCAGGTTATGTACACTCACAGTAAAATGATTCAAATAATAACGGTTATAGATAACCCAGGCAGCGTATTCACTTTCCTTGCCGAGTTCGAGGAAATCAGCATAGGTAGGCGTGCGCCAGAGCCCACTGTGCAGGAATTGATCCACTGCAACTGCATCATTCAGGTCCAATGCATCCACCGGATCACTGGTCACTTCATCTGTGTAGGAACGAATGATGGCCTGTGTGGTAGCGCTCAGCTCCTGCACGCGTAATTCACTGATGAAAATACGCGGGTACTGAGGAGCCGGTGGGGCATACCAGTAGGCGTCCAGCTTTTTCTCCTTGAACACATAATGATCCATCCGTTTGTATCCCAGGTGCAGGAAGATTTTTTCCAGCGACTGGATACCTAAATGAGGAACACCCATGGTTCTGAAGGCAATATGATCATTCTCAATATCATCCGCATTTTCAATCAGCCCTTCTTTCACCATGGCGGCAATAATACCCTGCACATCGGGTACCCTTTCCTGGTAGCGGCGCATGAGTCCGCCCAGTACTTGTTCTAAAGCACTATACTCTGTCATAGTTCAACATTTTACCCGTCCGGTGGCACCGGACGGGTGAGGTAAGTTTATTTCGCGGATTCGTGGTTTAGGTACAGCGATCCGTTTTTGGTTTTGAGGAAGGCATCAAATGGAATTTCTTCCTGCTTAATGAAACCCTGTTTTGGCAGGGTGCCATTCGCTACCATTTCAACAACAGCAGCCACAGAAGCAGCAGTTGTCCAGCTGATTGCTCTCCACTCTTTACCATGAATCAGGATCGGATGATAGGCCTGGTAAAATTCTTCACGGGCCAGTTGCTCACCCTTCCATCCTTCCACTACCGCGTACACATATACAACATCTTCCCGCACAGGAGGTTTGGCTTCCGTCAGGATTTGCTCAACCAGTTCACGCTTTTCTTTCAGGATCAGTTCATATAAAAGGAAGCGCATCAGCTTGGCATGCCCCGGATAACGCATGGTTTTGTAGTTCAGGGTATCCACTTTACCAGCCAGGGTTTCACACATAGTGCCCAAACCGCCGGATGTACTGAATGCTTCAAATTCCTGTCCCTCGATATTGATCATCTCTATACCATCCAGGGAGGGTACCATTTTGCGCTGACCATTATGAATCACTTCAGCATCATTGATATACTCATTGATCACACCAGCGGGCGACCAGGTAAAGGAATAGCCCATCAGGCCGTTTGGATAACGGGGAAGCGCTCCCACCCGCAGTTCCACATCGCGAAGCTTTGTAAAGCGATTGTAAAGATCTGCACCTACAATTCCAATAAATCCGGGTGCAAGGCCACACTGAGGAGCCATCACTCCTTTGGAAGTTTTAGCCATTTCACGAATTGCAGCCGTAGTAGGCACATCTTCTGTCAGATCGAAATAATGAATACCCAGCGCATGTGCAGCCTGGGCCACCGGCAGGTTCAGGTTGTAAGGCAAACAGGAAACCACGGCATCCTTATCAGCCAGGAAGGAACGCAGTTGTTCGGCATCATTTACCGAACCAGTAACTACTGCAAAAGGAACTTCAGTAGCCGGTTGTTGACGATCCAGACCGGTAACTGTGAAAACATTGCTCAGCAGGGTCCCAACGAGGGAACCAACCTTACCGAGACCAATAACAGCAACATTCTTCATTAGAAGGAAGTTTAATGTATGAATTAATGGAAATCAGTGAAAACAATAAATAAAAGGGGAACTTGCGAAGTGCGCTCAGGGATCAGGGAATATTGGCACAGGCAGACCGGAGGAAGGCCAGGTAAGCACCAAATATGTTAATACGTGCATTCATGCCTGTGAAAAATGTACTTTTGGATACGCCGACGAAAATACGGGATTCCTTTAAAAATTTCCCGTTTAATCTGGAATATTTTATTACCTTTGCCAACCTTTTAAAAAGGTAGTCATGAGTAGCAGACGGGAATTTGATATCGCTTTTGTGGGACTGAAGCCCGGGATTCATGAATACCAATACGAAATCGGCGACCGCTTTTTTGAAGCGTACCAGTCAACAGAATTCAGGAATTGCGCCGCGCAGGTGAAACTGTCGCTGGATAAGAAGAACGGATTCATGTTGTTGAAGTTCGAGATCGGCGGAAAGGCAGAAGTGGTTTGTGATCGATGTGGGAGCAACAGTTTACCGTGGAATCTGTGGGATGAGTTTAATATAGTGGTGAAACTGGTAGATAACCCCGAGGAGATGAATGAGCAGGAAGAAGATCCGGATGTGTACTACATCTCAAGAGGCGAAAGCCATTTGCATGTAGCAGACTGGATTTATGAATTCTTACTGTTGAGTTTACCCATGCAAACCATGTGTGACGCGGCCGAAGCGGGAAGCCATCCCTACTGTAACCAGGAAGCCCTGGCCATATTGAAGAAGATGGAAACCGGCGAAGCGAAAGAATCAGAGAGTACCAATCCACTCTGGAAAGGATTGGAAAAATTTAAAGACCTGGATAATTGATTTTTGTATTTATAAATTGTTGAGAGATGCCAAATCCGAAACGCAGACATTCACAGCAACGTAGTGCCAAAAGAAGAACGCATTACAAGGCTTCAGCCGCTACACTCAGCACAGATAGCGCTACTGGTGAACTGCATGTACGTCACCGTGCTCATGTGAGTGAAGGAAAATTGTTCTACAAGGGTAAGCTGGTGAGCGAAAAATCGCCCATCAAGAAGTAATTAACCTGTATACAATACAAACGCTTTGCCGGAGATGAAAATCGGTCTGGACATGATGGGTGGAGACTTTGCACCGTTAGAAGCGGTTAAAGGTTTGCAACTGTACCTGTCTGGCGCGACTTCTCCGGCGAACCTGTTTTTATTCGGGGACGAAGCCCAGTTAAAACCGCTGCTGGAGGAATACAATATTCCCCTGGAAGCGGTTAAAATTGTGCATGCACCTGAAGTAATCGGGATGCATGAACATCCTACCAAAGCGCTCAAAGAAAAACAGCAGTCCTCCATTGCAATTGGATTCGGATACCTCGGTAAAGGGGTAATTGATGCCTTTATCAGTGCCGGTAATACCGGAGCGATGCTGGTAGGTGCTGTGTATTCCCTCAAAGCGATGGAAGGTGTTTTAAGACCCACCATCTCTACCATTATTCCAAAAGAAAATGGTGGTACCGGCTTATTACTGGATGTGGGTCTGAATGCCGATTGCAAACCGGAAAACCTGAACCAGTTCGCACTGCTGGGTTCATTGTATGCAAAGCATATTTTGGGAGCTGAAAATCCCCGGGTGGCGCTGATCAATATCGGCGAAGAAGAAGGCAAGGGCAATTTACTGGCCCAGGCTACCTACCCCATATTGAAGGAAAATACCGCGATCAACTTTGTAGGTAATATTGAAGGCCGCGATGTATTGCTGGACAAAGCAGATGTAATGGTTTGCGAAGGCTTTACCGGAAACATTATCCTGAAGCTGGCAGAATCCATTTATGAGATCACTGATCGCAAAGGCATTCACCACGACTATTTCGATCGCTTCAATTTTGAAAACTACGGTGGCACCCCTGTTTTGGGTGTGAATAAACCAGTAATTATTGGCCATGGAATCTCTCAGTCCAGAGCCTTCTCCAACATGATTACATTGGCGGAGAAAATGATCAACAGCAACTTACTGCAGATTATGCAGGAAAGCTTCAAATCCTGATTTGTTTCACTTTTTTGTTAGCTGAAAGGCTTCTAATACACCCAGAATAGCCAGTTTTGTGCCCAATGGAATACCAGCCAGATCAACCTGAAAATCACCGTTGTGCGCGTTAAAGGGAAGTGCTTTCCCTTCCTTAATAGCCTGTGCAAAAACATCCGGGTTCGCAATGCCTACATTGTAATAGCAATAAACATTTCTTTTATTATGAATTACAAGGTGATGAAAATCTTCTGAGCCCATCATAGCTGGTAACCGGTTTTCACGTAGAATCTGCTTATCTGGAAGCAATTTTCGTACACCGGCAAAAACAGCTGCCGTAAGTGCCGTATCGTTGTTCAACGGATATGCAAATCCCTTCATCTTCATTTCAGGATACAATTCCTTGGGCAGGTTATAACTGTGCGCGATGCCTTCATTGATTCTTTTGATTCCTTCAATCATCAGATTTCGGTCAGCCTCATCAAACCAGCGCAAATTGATTTTAACCAGTGCAGTTGCGGGAATAACATTGTTATCACTACCCGCCTGTACGCTGCCTACAGTTAATACTGCTGCCTTTTGAGGATCAACAGCCCGACTCACAATTACCTGGTACTGCATAATTGCAGCAGCTGCCATCACAATAGGATCCTTGCTCAATTGAGGATTACTTCCATGTCCACCTATCCCCTTAAACACCACATCAATCTGATCTGTGCCCGCCATGCGCACTCCACTTGCAACTGCAACTACACCTACCGGTATAGGGGCACTGTGCATGCCCAATAAATAATCTGGTTCGGGAATGCCATGTTTGGTATAGAGCCCATCTTTCACCATAGCCTCTGCTCCTAAGATAGTTTCTTCAGCTGGTTGCCCTACAACGATCAAGGTTCCCTTCCAGGCATTTTTCATTTGTGCCATGGCCCGGGCCAAGCCAATCAACCAGGTTACATGTGCATCATGCCCACAAGCATGCATAACGGGTGATTCAGTTCCATCGTCCCGTTTCACCACTTTTGTACTCGCATACGGTAGACCGGTAGTTTCCTTTACAGCATTACAATCCATATCACCCCTCCACATGATAATAGGACCTTCCCCGTTTTTTAATATGCCTGCCACTCCTGTACTACCAATACCTGTTGTTACCTCATATCCGGCTGCCTGCAATTCCCTGGCAATAATTGCTGCCGTGCGGGTTTCCGTAAAGCCCAGTTCCGGATTGGCATGGATGTCTTTAAATATCTCTACAAGCTTTGCGGAATCGGATTCCACCAACTTGTTTAGTTGAGTTAAATGATTGTCTGCAGCTGCTGGTTTAGTTGTTTTTTTCTTTTGTGCCGGAGCATTGAGAAAAAAGAGCATTGCAATTAGTACCCATAAAAGCCGGATGAAAAAACGCATAAAAAAATCATTTGAATTAGTTGGTAGTTACTATCGGCCGCCGAATGGGCTGCCCTGGTTTCGCCTGCAGGTTAAGTTGTTCTTTTTCAATTAGCAGTACCCCATTCACCAATACATATTTCATTCCACTGGAGACCTGATTGGGTTCCGTAAAACTTGCATTGTCTTTTACTGTAGCAGGATCAAAAACAATGATATCTGCATCCATTCCTTTTTGCAGTCGACCTTTTTTTCTCATCTGTGGCACTGACTTTTCCAGTATCTGTGCAGGAATAGTAGAACATTTACGAACTGCTTCCAGTAAACTGATGACTTTGCGCTCCCTTACCCAATGTGCAAGTAGCCGTGTATAAGTGCCGGCACTTCTGGGATGGGCAAACGCATTGGCGGGTAATGGCCATTGATTGTCATCGATCGGTCCACCGGTTTGTTTATCCACCCAGGGCATAGCATCACTTGCAATGGCTCCTCCTGGAAAAAGTACCGACTCATCCAATACTGCTGCTTCTTCCGGCATGTTTAAAAATTTAAACACAATGACATTTCCAGGAGTTTCCTTGCGTACCTGTTGAAACTGCTCTTCACTCAGTGCTACACCGTTTAGTTCGATTTGAGAAGCTTTAATATTTTTTCTTCGTCTCGCTTCTTCCGTAAACAATGCTGCCCCGATAGTAGTACTGGATGCTCCGTATGTATATGCTTCCACACTAACTGGCAGGCCTTTCTTCTGTGCAGTCAACAACATGTTGCGGGTTGTCCGGATATCACGCAGACTACTGCTATTAATATGGCATATATGTTCCTGGCTGCCAGCAGCAGCAGCAAAAGAAATGATTTGCCCCACATATTCTGCAGCACTGTTTGGATCATCAGGAAAATCGCCGCTGATATGAGTGAAACAGGGCACTTTATACCTGGCAGCCAGTTGATGAACAGCCAGTAATTCCTTGTACCCTCCTCCCGGAGCATATCCGGCATTGATTCCAATTCCAATTGCACCTTCTTTCAGTCCCTGTTCAATCTGTTCTACGATCCGCTGCACCTGATTGGGACTAGCTGCATCGTTAACCCATTTGTTAAGTGAAAACGCCTTCTGAAACCAGAGGAGATCTGCTTCCGGCTTAAGGCCTTCCAATTCAGCAATCCGGGCAAATGTCCAGGCAGCCGAAGCGCCATAGTTTAGTACCCGCCCGGTTTTTGCCTGCGTTTGATACCAATTGGCCGTAGGAAGGATACCCGATTCAAGTTCCAAAGCAGTAGTGACCCCATCGAAAGCCTGCATCCGGTCCGCAGCAATAGTCTGACCATGTGCATGCAAGTCGATAAAGCCAGGAGCAACCACCAACCCTTTTGCATCAATCGTTTTTTTTCCTTTTATAGGAGTACTGGTTATGATAGCAATTGACTTCCCGTTGATTCCAATATTTCGTACTGCGTCCAGTTTGGTTTCCGGGTCCAGCACTCTGCCATTAATAATGACAATATCATAAGTGGTTTGGGCAAAGCCTGACTGATACAATAGCAGGCATACAACGGCTAATAAACAGATCGGTTTGGTAACTGATTTGAACAATTTTTTCATACTCAACATCTTATTTAAGATGCTACTGTCAGATCTGCCTTAACTTGTGGAATGCTTACCAGCTATAAATTACGTTTCTTGAATATATGAAATAATTATTGCAAGTCTATATTAAAATACTGAACTGATTTACCACATGTTATTCAATTATATTTCAGAATATTTTTCACAATTAAACAAACCACATTTCCTGATTTGCACATTATTAACTGCGCTGTTGATCACAGGCAATTATTACTTTGGCTGGGAGAAACAGTGGATCTATAACTTACCATCCAGGCCACAACGCGTTCTTGGATTTTATCTCGTATATGCATTGGCGTTTACCCTCCCCTATCTCCTATATTGGATATTGGTTCCGGGTTTCAACTGGAATCCTGCATTGGTCTCGATAATTGCCTTGGCTCCCCTGGTATTTGCCCTGAAATCAGGTATGGGCGGATGGCAGGAATGGGTGCAGGCAGCCCGCCCGGGTATTGAAGGTCATCGTATGAATGTTTTAATCAACTGGCCGATTCGATTAGTGGTAACTGTTAGTATACTGATCCTGATCTATACAATACTTTATGGTCGCTTGACCGGGTTTACTGCTGCAACCGGTTTAAAGTTGGCAGGCGTTAACTGGACACCCTATCTGATTATGCTGGCAGTAATTGTTCCCCTGGTAAGTTTCGCAGCTACACAGGCGGATTTTTTGCAGACCTATCCCAAGATGAAACTATTGCAATTGAGTACAGATCCCGCTCCAACGCTCTGGCAAAAGATCGGATTTCAACTTGCCTATGGTACTGATTTTTTTACCATTGAATTGTTTTTTAGAGGATTCCTGGTTGTTTTGTTATCGCGCTATATTGGTCCGGCTGCTATTTTACCGATGGCGGTGTTTTACTGTTCCATTCATTTTGGCAAACCCCTGCTGGAATGTATTTCTTCTTATTTTGGCGGTCTGCTGCTTGGCATTTTTGCTTGTTATTCACAATCCATTTACGGGGGCATTGTAGTACACCTGGGACTTGCCTGGATGATGGAACTGGCAGCTTCTATTGCCTTGTACTGGAAGAAATAAACGCCTCATTTATTTGCCATAATTTTGCGAGATGGCACCTGATATCAGCAAGGAAATAGAATTTCAAACTGCCCGTAGCGGTGGCAAAGGCGGACAGAATGTGAACAAGGTGGAAACCATGGTTCAGGGCCGATGGATTCCTTCCGGTTCGGTTGCCTTAAGTGAAGAGCAGCGCGCACTGGTGCTGCAAAAGCTACAACACCTGCTGAATAAAGATGGCAGCATCTTATTAAAATCCCAGGAAGAACGTTCTCAATCCGGTAACAAAGAACGCGTGCTGCGCAAATTCCAGGAATTGTTAGAAAAAGCCCTGGTTAAAAAGAAAGCCCGGATCGCCACCAAAATCTCCAAAGCCGTCCACGAAAAGCGCATCGAATCCAAAAAGCAGAAAGGTACCGTAAAAGCTACCCGAAAAAAGATTCGTCCCGGGAGTTGGGATTGATCCTTCTAAAATTTCATCACATGAAGTATCTATTCAGCTTCGTATTGATTTTACTGATTCAGGTATCTTTTGTTTCTTGTTTAGCGCAGGCTCGTCCGGGCCAGGTAAAATTGGTCGGACAGATGAAGGATGTTATGTGGAAAGGAGAGCTAAAAGGAAAGATTTTGCTGGATACCATTGCAAACAAACAACACTTGTATGGAATAGGTCCTGTTGAATATTTATCGGGTGAAATTCTGATAATCGATGGCAAGTCTTATACATCAACTGTGATTTCTAAAACAGCCATGCGTGTGGAGGAAACTTTTAACCTAAAAGCTCCTTTTTTCGGCTATGCACAAATACCAGCATGGCAGGAAATAGTGTTGCCGCCTTCTATTCAAACAATACAGGAGTTGGAAGTTTATTTAGATCAACGAACCAAACAAGCGCCACGCCCCTTTCTGTTCAAGCTCTCCGGCATTGCTGAGGAGGCGAGTATTCATATTGTCAATCTTCCTAAGGGAGCCACTGTTCGTTCACCACAGGATGCTCACCAGGGCAATGTCAATTATGTAATTTCTAATCAGTCTGTTGATATAATTGGATTTTTTTCTACAGAGCACAAAGCAATTTTCACACATCATGATACATTTTTGCACCTGCATTTGATCACAAGCGATCGCCAAAAAATGGGACATCTTGATCAAGTTAGGTTGAAGAGCGGATCCGCTAAGTTGTATTTACCAATAGAAAACACAAATACCGAATATTGAATTTGACTACTGACATAGGGTTGTCAATTCCTCTACTATTTTTACACCATGAGCACGTTATTGAAGGACATTTATTCCGAAGAATTTTACAAGGCATTTGGCAAGCAGGTGAAAGCTGTTCTGCCTTCTTTTTCTTCTTCACGATTTAGTAAAAAGATTCAGTCGCCCGACTGGCAGCAAAAAGAACTCAAGGATCGCATGCGGCATACGGCGGATATACTGCACCGTGAGTTACCTGCAGATTTTACCCAGGCGGCAAAATTGCTTGATAAGTTAACTGAACAACTGAATGGATTCCACTTTCCCAATGGAAGCCTGGCTCTGATGTTTTTACCCGATTATGTGGAGCGCTACGGTATTGATCATTTTGAGGAGGCGGTTATGCTCTTTGAAAAAATCACCCCCATCACCAGTTGCGAGTTTGCAGTGCGGCCTTTTCTGATTCGGTATCCGGATGCCATGTTGAAAAGAATGATTGCCTGGTCCAAACACGACAATCATCATGTAAGACGATTAGCCTCTGAAGGAAGCCGGCCACGTCTGCCCTGGGCGATCGCCTTACCAGCGTTCAAGAAAGATCCTCGCCCCGCACTACCTTTATTGGAGAATTTACGCAATGATCCATCTGAATATGTTCGCCGGAGTGTGGCCAATCATTTGAATGATATCGCCAAAGACAATCCAGGCATTGTGCTGGAAGTTGCGCATAAATGGAAGGGGATATCCCTTGAAACAGATGCCCTGATCAAACATGCTTGTCGCACTTTATTGAAAAAAGGCGATACAGCTATTTTGTCTTTACACGGATTGGATGCCCGCCATCTTGAAGTAAGCCAGCTGCAGCACAGCCATAAACTTCGTATGGGTGAGTCCCTCACTATGGAATTTACAGTTAGCAATAAGAGCAAAAAACCGGTATTGACCCGATTGGAATACGCCCTGTATTTTCTCCGCCAAAACGGACAGTATGGCAAGAAGGTGTTCAAGATCAGTGAGAAAACAATTCCGGGTAACAGTTCCATTGAAGTATCCCGCAGTCATGCATTCCGCCCCATCACCACCCGTGTTTATTATGCCGGCATCCAGCGACTCAGCATCATCGTCAATGGTAAGGAAACCGAACCTGTTGAGTTCCGGTTGATCCTGTAACTCCCTCCTCCATTCCCCCTCTTCCTGTTTCACGCCTCCATGCCTCCTTTGTCTCCTTTGTTTCCTATCTTCGTACCCTTCTCTCCGCGCTGCCGCGGTGCGCTTTGGCGTATCGAGGAAAGTCCGGACAGCACAGGGCAATACACTGGCTAACGGCCAGGGGGTGGGTAACCATTCACAGACAGTGCCACAGAAAATAACTACCCTTGCAAGAGGGAAAAGGTGAAAATGTAGGGTAAGAGCCTACGGCATTCTTCAGTAATGAATGATGCGGGTAAACCTTGTATGCTGAAATGCCATGTATACCGGTGGTTGAGAGCGGCCCGTTCAAGAAAGCAGCAATGCGTTCACGCCGGAGGGTAGGCAGATAGATCGCCCCAGTAATGGTGCGGCCAGATAAATGGCAGCGACCAGGAAACCGGGAAACCGGCTCCTGGAACAGAATCCGGCTTACAGGAGAGAAGATTTTTTTTCTTACAGTGGGAGATACTGTGTGTATTTCTTCCGATACTCAAGCGGACTGATTCCTACATGTTTTTTAAACACGTCCCGGAAGGCTTTGGAATCAGTATAGCCGCAATCATACATCACATCTGAAATGGATTTGCGTCCGCGTTCCAGTTCTTTCTTAGCAGATTCCACCCGCACTTTTTGTGTATATTCTATGATGGAGTTGCCTGTGGCTGATTTAAATCGCCGCTCCAATGTTCTTCTCACCAGGTTGTGGTTCATAGCGAGTTGATCAATCGTAAACCGATCCGCATAATGTTGTTCAATGTATTCCTGGATCTGCAGAACTGCCTCATCTGCATGATCTTTCTGCTCCATAAACATAAAATAAACCGACTGCTTTAATTTATCAAGGTCAATCATGAAGAGCTTTGAAATTACAATTGCCAATTCTCTGCTCCCAAATTTTTCCACCAGGTACAAAATCAGATTGGTGAATGCATAAGCTCCTCCACTGGTAATGACCCCCTGCTGCTCTGTTATGATACGCTCTTCCTGCACCTGGATTTTTGGAAACAATGCTTTCAGATAATTCGCATGCTGCCAGTGAATGGAACAGGCTTTCCCATTCAGCAAACCAGTTGCAGCCAACAGGTAAGCACCAATACATAGCGATGCAACAACTGCTCCTTTTTTATACTGTTCTTCAAGGAAATAAATTAATTCCTGGTTTTGATTAATAACCGTTTGCGGATCCTGATGTACGGCAGGAATGATAATCAGATCCGTTTGCTCAATTTCCTGCCACATTTTAGTGGGCAGTACAACTGCAGAACCAGGACTACCGGTAGTTGATGGAGCAAATCCAACCAGATCGAATTCAAACAGTGGTGCACCTGTTTGTTGCTGATAGGTATCACTGGCGGCGGCCAGCATCTGATAACTACCCATGATGTTGACAATACTGGGCTCGCCTTTCGGAATCAGGATGGATACATGTTTCATGATCTGAAATTTACTCAAAATTAGTTGGATTGCTTGTCGCGATCAACCCATCAAAATGTCGTATTTCCGACTGTTGAGATAGGCTAGATTGAATCAATTTTAGATTATGAAACAACCAGATCGATCTCTACATCAACTTCAATTCACTCAAATTGCCTGGGTAGTAAAGGATTTGGAAAAAGCGAAACACTATTTTCAGACAATGCTTGGACTGGAAAGGTTTTCGGAAACTACAACTATTCACTTAAAAGATTATGCCGCCACCTATTACGGAGAAGCATCAGATGCGATCAACCTATTAACCATGGCGTATTCTGGTGGTAGTTTTATTGAACTCATTCAGCCGGTATCCGGTAAAAGTGTTTTCCAGGATTTTATCGATGAGCATCCATCAGGCGGAGTGCAGCATATCGCCTTCAGTACATCTATCATTCATTTAGAGGAAGTCATCAAAGACTATGTGAGCAGGGGTTACCCAGTCATCAGCAGCTTCGATACCCCAATTGCAAAAATTGTATTTTTTGATACCCGGAAGGAAATTGGCGTGATGACAGAAATCATGGGTATTACTGAGCAAGGTGAAAAAGCAGTGGAGGAAATGAAAAAATAAATTGCATGGCAAAATTGCATCTTAAAAAATGTTTTAATGGGCATTCATTTTACAAATCAAGTGACTGTCCCACCTGCCCGGTTTGTGAGGCAGAAAGAAAACCGCAAGGTGGATTTATGTCTGAACTTGGTGCACCGGCAAGAAGAGCGCTGGAAAATGCCAAGATTGATTCAGTTAGGGAACTGGCACGATACACAGAAAAAGAAATACTCCAACTGCACGGGATGGGCCCCTCTTCCTTACCAAAACTGAAAAAGGCCCTCCAACAGGAAGGTTTAAATTTTAAAACCACAACGTGATGAAATCAGCAATCGCAACTGCCTTTTCCAGAGGAAATTTTGATTCAACCTATGAATACTTGGCTGAGGACATCTGTTGGGCAGTGCCGGGAGAAGCTACTTATACTGGCAAAGAGGAAATTATCAAACATTGTACTGACGTAGCCGCCTATTTCAAAACTGTTACTACGAAATTTGAAGTACATCAAATTATAAAAGAAGAAAATAAAATAGCCGTTACCGGAACAGCAGAATTCATTCGGAATGGCCAGCGGGTTTCGTTTGTTCATGGCTGCGATATATACCTGTTTAACGATCAAGGAAAACTTCAATCCATCACCTCCTATTGCATTCAACTTAAATAATCGGATATGAAAACACAAGCAATGTCCATCTGCCTATGGTTTGACGACCAGGCCGAACAGGCCGCCAACTATTATCTGTCCATCTTCAGGAATGGCTCCCTCGGAAAAATCAGTCGCTATGGCAAGGAAGGTTTTGAATTCCACAAAAAGCCGGAAGGCACTGCTATGGTAGTTGAATTCACCCTGAATGATATGCAGTTTATGGCACTCAATGGCGGCCCCAAATTCAACTTCAATGAATCCATTTCTGTGGTGGTCAATTGCGATACCCAGGAAGAAATTGATCACTACTGGAATAACCTGACCCTTGAAGGCGAAGAAGGTCCCTGTGGCTGGTTAAAGGATAAATTCGGCCTTTCCTGGCAGATTGTACCTTCTATTCTTGCCCGCTATATGTCCGACCCTGATTCAACCAAAGTTCAACGCGTAACGGCGGCCTTTCTCAAAATGAAAAAATTTGATATAAAGGAATTGAAAAGGGCGTATGAAAGTGTAGGTTAACTATACGCGATATGAGAAAGATAATAGCACTATCAATGATCAGCCTTGACGGAGTAATGCAGGCTCCTGGCGGACCAGCAGAAGACCTTTCCAATGGATTTACTCATGGTGGATGGACCAGGCCCTTTGGTGATGATGTTTACAGTAAAGTGGTGAGGCAGGAATTGGATCAAGCTGCGGACTATCTGTTGGGACGAATAACGTTTGAAATCTGGGAAGATTACTGGCCCTATCATGCCGACTTCTGGCCGAGAATTAATTCCGGTAAAAAATACGTCTATTCCAACACCAGAAATAAGTCCGAATGGAAGAATACCAGTTTCATCAATAGTATTGAGGCAATAATGGAACTGAAAAACTCCGGAGGACCCAACATTCATGTTTGGGGCAGCAGTCAGTTGGTTCAATTATTACTGGAGCAGGATTTGGTTGATGAACTTCGCCTTAAAATTCATCCTTTAATTTTAGGAACCGGTAAGCGTCTGTTTGGTACCGGAGCTCCACCTATTAATTTTAGACTTGAAAACGTTCTAACCACATCAACCGGTGTTCTCATCGCCCATTATGCGCGAACCTAAAAATCAAATTCACCAAACCCTTAATGCTCATCCGTCATCCAACCTCCATACCCTTCTCACATCTCACGTCTCACATCTCACGTCTCACGTCTCACTTCCTAATATTGAAAATATATCTCCGTCGCCCCATACCCATAATTCGGATGATACTGATTCACAAAATACTTTACCGGCTTGCGGAGACGCAGCAGAGAGTGTATCTCATCACGCAGCCTGCCTGAACCAAGGCCATGTATCACCGTTAACATGGGCTGGTAATGTGCCAGTGCCAGCTCATAATATTTTTCAAATTCATCCACCTGGAATTGCAGGATCTCTGCATTGCTCATATTCTTCCAGTTGTCTGTCAGCTTTTCGATATGCAGATCCACCACCGTACGGGCAGGAGGTAAATGTTGCCGGGCCTTCGCAGCTTCATATACTTTATAACCGGCAGCAGCCAGCTTGCCCAATTCCATTTTCTCCTCCTCTACTTTATCGGGATAGGTCTTGAACAACTGGTACGAAAAAGTTGGTTCCCCCTTCTCCTGCAACTGCTGGATGCGTTGAAACAATTGCTTCGGCTTCAGTTTCAAAGAAGCCTCATAAAATGGCGCTTTGTTTTTAACCGGTGTCAGCAATTGGAATTCAAAATGATAAGAGGGAGAATCATTCAGGTTGGCGAAGGGAATATCGTGCAGGTAAAAATCCTGGTGACTCAATACCTGGTTCTTCAACTCGAAATCAGGCTCCCCGAAATAATTCAGTTTATAGGTAAACGCGTATCCCTCATCATTCTGGTTATGGAGATGGACTTTCAGCAGGCTCACTACTTCATCCCCAAAATCATCCTGCTCAAATACCGGGATAAACGTAATCCAAACTCCGTTGGGATCACGTTTGGGCAATTGTTTGATCTTCTCCGTTGGAACCTGATCAATATAGGTTTTGGGAACCGGCTTTTTTTCCGGCACCAGCTTTTGCTTGGAGAATTGTTTAAAATACGGGTAATCGAGCTGATCGGTATAGGCAGGAAATTTCACACCCCGCACATTAACCATCACCATCCGTTCATTGATGACTTCCACTACTTCCGCGTCCTCATTGGTAAGTCGCACTACTACTTTATCGCCCACTTCAAATTTCATGGCGCAAAGATAATCAACTTCCCGCCAGCTTGCTCTTGCGATACCCGTAGAGGAAATAGATCAGCAGCCCGGCTGCCATCCAACCGAAAAATACCAGCCAGCTCTTGGCCGGAATCTCTATCATCAGGTACAAACAGCAGAGCATGCCCAGTACCGGGATCAGGGAATAGTTGCGGATAAAAGAAAATACGGCAATCAGCCAGGCCACTACCATAAACACGAGGAACAGCACTTCCTGGTACCCTTCATTGTTGATATTACTAACGGCGAGCTGTATCCGCTCCCAGAACAAAATCGTAAACAGTAATACAACTACCGGAATGATAAACTTCGCATTGATATAGGGCAGGTTGAACCGTCCGGGTTTATTCGCCATACGAGGCAGAATCAGCACGCCTCCGCACACCAGCACAAAGGCGAATAATGTACCGATGGAGGTAAGATCCGTCATTAGCAGGTCATCCACAAACAAGACAGGAATACCTACCACCAATCCGGTAATAATCGTCGCGAACCAGGGTGTCTGGTATTTCTTATGAATTTTACCGAAGGATTTGGGCATCAATCCATCTCGGCTCATACTCATCCAGATCCGGGGCTGACCAATCTGGAAAACCAGCATCACACTGGTGGCGGCTACCACCGCGGAGATGGAAATAAAGGTACCCAGCTTCTGCATGTTGATGCTGTCGAATACAAATGCCAGGGGATCCGTAACACCCTTGAAATTCTCGTACTTTACAAGGCCGGTGATCACCAGGGTAGTGATTACATAAATCACCGTACAGATGATCAGCGAATAAATCATACCGCGGGGCATATCGCGCTGCGGGTCCCGGCATTCCTCTGCGGTTGTGGAGATGGCATCAAAACCGATATAGGCAAAGAAAACCGCAGACACTCCTTTAAGCACTCCTGCCATGCCGTTGGGCAGGAAAGGCGACCAGTTACCTGTGAGGTCATCCGTAAAGATGATCCAGATCCCGATAGCCGCGATCAGGAGCAGTACAGCGATTTTTAATCCCACCATAAAATTGGCGGTGTTCTTACTTTCCTTGATCCCTATATAGGCCAGCATGGTTACCAGTACCACAATGACAAAGGCGGGCAGGTTGATAATGAAGGGAATCCCGGCAATTTTTGGCGCGGTTGCGTAGATCATATCCTGCACCGGTTTGCCTTCCGCCAGGGCTGCTTCGTAGGCATGCTTAGCGGTTTGGTATCCGACACTCAGGTGATCAGGCAGATCAAATCCAAAAACATTCTCCAGGATATTTTTGAAATAGGAGCTCCAGCTGATCGCCACCACAATATTGCCGATGCTGTATTCGAGGATCAGGGCCCAGCCCAGGATCCAGGCGATAAGCTCACCAAAAGTTACGTAAGAATAGGTATAAGCACTCCCGGATACAGGTACCCGGGAAGCAAATTCAGCGTAACATAGGGCTGTGAAACCACAGGTAATGGCAGTGATGATAAAAAGAAAGATCACACCCGGACCTCCATTATATGCTGCCGCACCGATAGTGGAAAAGATCCCGGCACCAATTACAGCAGCGATCCCCATCAGGGTAAGATCCCGCACCCCCAGCACTTTTCGCATGCCACCCTGACCGTGGTCATCGGCCAGTCCCTGTTCGTGATCCGCAATAATTTTCTCAATCGACTTTTTCCGGAAAAAAGAATTCGACATGCAGCGTTAGGTTTTAAAGGGCCAATATAGGGATTTCCTGTTGATCAGTAATCGCGTTGCACCAGGAAATGCGCCAGTTGGCGGAGGGGTTCCTTGCGTTTACTGAGTACGGCGATGTCATCCAGGTGCTGCAATGCTTTCTCCATGAACTCATTTTTGAGTTGCACCGCCCATTGGTCGACCCCGGTATTTTTATAGATACGCAGGACTTGTTGCACTTTATCAGGCGGGTTGGATTGCAAAAGCGCCTGCAGGTCCTGCTGGTCTTGGCCCTGGGCAGTTTCCAGCGCCCGTATTAAGAGGAAAGTCTTTTTATTGGAAAGAATATCGCCCCCAACCTGTTTTCCGAATTTGGCCGGATCACCGAAACAATCGAGGTAATCATCCTGTACCTGGAAAGCGATGCCCAGGTTTTTTCCGAATTCATAGATATGATGAAGATTGCCCTCTCCTGCCCCGCCGAGGATGGCGCCGAGTTTGAGACTGGCGGCCAGGAGCACGGAGGTTTTGAGTTCGATCATGTGGAGATAGGCATCCAGGGAAACAGTATCCTGTTTTTCGAAATCCATATCCAACTGCTGGCCTTCACACACCTCTTTGGCAGTGGTATTAAATAGAGAAACCAGCCGGTGGTAATGGGGTGATTTGACCTTGTTGAGATAATCGTACGCAACCACCAGCATCACATCTCCGGCTAATAGCGCGGTAGGTTCCCCATATTTGATGTGCACGGTCTCCAGTCCGCGACGCAGGGGCGCTTTGTCCATAATATCATCATGGATCAGGGTGAAATTGTGAAACAGTTCAATGGCAGTGGCCACCTGCCAGGTATCGGGCAGGATTTCATCAAACAGTTCATTCCCCATGAGGCAGCAAACCGGCCGCACGCGCTTGCCTCCGAGTCCCAGGAAATACTCCGCCGGACGATAAAGGCTTTCCGGCTGTGCTGGAAAATGTGCCTGGTTAAAAAAACTACTGAATTGGGAAGAAAGCTGTTCGAATGATTGCATACCTATAAATTGCGAAGGGCTAAAATAGGTGTTTAATAGGTGATCATCCAACTATTTTCTGCATCTCACCTGTAAAAAGTAACTCACCTCTCTAGCTCCTTTTAATGCGGGTTTCTTCAGGACAGTTTCCTCGTCGGGGTATGGTTCATGCACTTGCTCAATAGAGAAACCAACCGATATTAGGGTATTCATCCACCAACTCAATGTGCGATGAAAATTGGGTATGCTGAATTTTGGCAGACGGCTTTTTAACTCTTCCGGCGCATCACCAAATATCCACTCCTCAATTGCCCCATCTGAACCTTTAAAGTATTGGCCAATCTCAAAACTGATCCCCCCCCTGCGCATGCTGTACTTTTTTCATGTACGGCGTTTTGAAACAGGGATGCTCAATCGAAAACTGGAAAAAACCACCCGGCTTAAGTACCCTGTAAGCTTCAGCTATTGCTTTTTCCTGATCAGGTAAATCCATCAGACACATGAAAGAAGTAGCAAAATCAAAGCTGTCATTTTCAAATGGAAGCCTGGTCGCACTTGCAAAACTGTAACTAATCCCTAACGGAAATTGCTTTTCCATTTGTTGGGCGCTTTCAATAAACAGGTCAGAAATATCAATGGCATCCAGAGTAGCTCCCTGTGCTGCCAACAACCTGGTATTATGCCCTTCCCCACAGCCGATATCAATTCCCTTTAACCCTTTAATAACTGGCAGGATATTGAAAAATGCAGGGGTATTCAGATAGTCGCGGTAAATATCATATCCTGCTCTTGAAAGTTCAATCCAGGCAGGTGCATTGCTATTCCAGTAATTGGCTAGTTCCATTTCATTCATCATTAGTAGCATTTTGTACGCTCCAAAAATCGGGTAGTAAGATCATTTCATTTCTTGATCGTAATCAAGAACAAGTGCTAATTGCAACTTTTCTCCAAAAACTCAAGAATCTCTTTTTCAGTATGTTCCTTTACTCCCAGCGCTTTTGCTTTGGCAAAATGTTCACATGCTTTTTCTGATTGCCCTGTTTTCAGATAGGCATAAGCAAGCATGCCTATCAATGCAGCATTCGTTTCATCCTGCTGTAATTCCATTTCAAGCTGCTGCACCATTTCACCAGCTTTCCCGGTTTTGATGGAAGCATATGCATATACCAATTGATAATACAGATGCTGTGGAGTAATTTCAAGTAAGGATGCTGCCAGTCTTGATGCATTTTCATACCGGACTGTATCCCCTGTTACCAGCCAGTGATTGATGCACATGACCTGCAAGAATGGAAACTCTGGTCGCAATGCGAGTGCCTGATCAAGAAACTGTCCGCGTAGGTTGTCGCTACAAGCAGGATAGAGCCATTTATCAATTCCAAATAGCATACTGTACAATCCTTTCAGTTCAGTAGATCCCAAGGGTTTGAAATATTCATACGTAATTTCTTCAGCTAAACTGATTCTGTATTTTTCACGATAGAGATCCTCGCTTTGACTGATGCGGCCGCTTTGTGTTTCAACCAGCAGACTGCTTTTATCCGGTAACTCCCATCTCAAGATCATGTGCTTGGGAAGCCATATTGCAGTTACTGGCAGCTGCAGCGTTTCCCCCAAGGCCATATACAAGAGTACACTGATATCACAATCGGCGAGGAAATAGGCAATTGGTTTACGTTTAGCAGCCGCTCGGCGTTCAGCCGGACGAAGATTGGCCAGGTATTTTGGTATTTCAGGAGAATCGGGAGATATGGGTGTCAGTGATTCATAAAAACTACCTTTCGATCGGTTGAAAATGAATCCTTCATCCAATAATAAATCGTGTATACTTTTCAGCAAATGCCTCGCTGTAGAGTTGGAATTATCAACCGCACTATACGAGCATTCAGTTTTGGCCCGGTCTATCAGGTGGTCCACGAACCTGAAGATGGAATCATATCGGTTTATGAGATCGCTGCGGCCCATCCGAACTTCCTCCATCTTCAACACTGCATGCAACGTAGAAGAATAGCGTGGCGTATACCGATCCTGCTGAGCAACCGAAGGCAAAACTGATCCAAAATAACAGAGGCAGATAAATAACCAATTGTTCATCAGCTGAAACTTATGTCATTTCCTTCTACCTTCCAAAGCTTGTTTCTCAAATGAAATTTTCTTTTCATTTTCAGAAAAAAATAGTAAAATCACGGTAGCAAATCAGATTTGTGTTCTAGTTCTAATTTTCAGATGAACGGTTGGGAACGATTCCAGAACGGTTTACTAACGGTTCACTGACGGTCAAATAACGGTGCCAGAACGGTCAACTAACGGTACTTGGACGGTTGTCGGATCCTAAAATAACTATACAGTATGGATTTTTAATAGTGCTATAACTATACAAAGCTAGGGTTTTGGTTCATGATAAGTTTAGATTGCATTTTTCTTACCTTATTGTTACCTCATGGAAACCTCATGGAAACCTCATAGAAACCTCATGGTTACCTCATCCTATACTCAGGTAATTGATCAACCTCCCATTACAGAGTGGTCGATCAACTATTTAAAAAAAAATATTTTACGATCTAATAAGATTTTTTTTCTAATCTCACTGCTATTATCATGCAACAACAATGATACAAATAGTCATACTGTTCTAGAACCTATTTCTAGCACACATCAATATGAAGAACCACCTCCTCCACTACCTCCCGATTCAACCTATCCAACATTGAATCAATGGCTAACTAACATAAAACCAGTTAACCCATTTGATACATCAGAAAAAATTATTGTCTTCCGTGTTGCAGAAACCCCAACAAATTTTTACTTAACATTAGGTTACTTTAGTATCCATTCAAATGATCTAAATGAATTAGTGAACAAAATGAAAAACATGCCGATTTCAAGCCAGCCCAATATTCAACTTCAAGAGTACCAAAAGATGCCCATGAATCAAATTATCGATTCACTAAAAAAGGATATAAAAAAATCGATAGCATCCAGCAACTTTTTAGACAATAATAGCAACATAAATAAAATAATACTCGTTAGACCGGGAAATGATTATTTTGAACTTTATCCATAATATTCAAAAAATCAAATGATCATTCGCATCTTCATAATTTTATTAGGTTGCTTTCTTACCGATTGCGTTCATGCACAATTGGACTCCAATAAAACATTTGAACTTAGTAAGGGTAAATGGAGGATGCCGATAGATAATTTAAATAAAATTTCACTTCCTAATAATGGTGATAAAGGACTTACGATATCTTGTTCTTTTTCCAATTCGATTATATTTATCTCTAACCAACCATCTGAAGTATACAGCGTTGCAGACGGAAAAGTAGCAGCAGTTTTTACAATAGGAGATATAAAAGCAGTTATTATTAAATACGGGGACTATTATTTAATCTATTCTGATTTGGAAGAATGTTATGTTAATAAAAATGATCTTGTCCTGGCAAATACAAAAATAGGTCGTTTAAGTAAAGGCTTTGATGATACATATGAACTAGAATTTTTAGTTGCCTTTAAGTATAAAGAAATTGAATCCATTGAAGACTGGTTCAATCCCGACTTAATTAAATATTATTCGGAAGAGCAGAGGGAACTGATGAAAAAAGCTTCACCTTTACGGTAAGATTTTACAACCTGGCCAGTTAATCAACCATGAAAATCATTACCGACTATTTCGCTACAGATCGATCTCCTCTACTGCCTGTCAGCCTAAAGCTACAATTGGATACGCTGGAAGAACAAGTATTAAACAGTAATCAACCAGTAGTACATAAGCTGAAATTACTAAGGAGCGACTATCCAGGTTTTCCTGAACCTTCCTGTACGTTGGCAAGAGTCTACCATTACCAGGGGAAATCCAGGCAGGCTCTTGATCTTTTACTACCGTTAAAAGAATCTTATCCCCGTGACCCAATAGTTCTCACTTCCCTTGGTGAAATTTTACTGGAGCTGGAAGAATTTGATATGATGGAAGTTTTGGCAGATTTCTCCCTACCCTTTGAGCAACAATTCCCTCACAGACTATCAGTTGCCCTGGAAGAATGGTTGCCATATGAACAATTAGTTGCAGAGTGGCTGTTTGTTAACAGTGAATTTCATCTGGGGTTTGATCAATTCCAAAAAATTATTCAGGTATTGGAGACCATGCCGAAAGAATTCCAGGAATACGAAGAGCTCATTGAACTACTAGACGATTATATTGAGCCGGAAGAATATGATGCTCCTACACACGAGATGCTGCAACTCCTTTATAAAAAAGTTGCAGGTACTCAGTATTACAAACTGCCATCCTTCCGACACCCGGAACTATCTATTTTGCAACGGGAATTATTTCCGGAAGATATACCTGCTCTGCTCCAATTACTAGAGTTGCCGCGTGAAAGTTTAGTTCCTGATTTGCGTTCAGCTATTCGTGAAATCTATTTTAACGACTTTTATTATCGTGAGTTTATTCCGGAATCCATACAACCGGATTTGGCTCTTGCGGGATTTCTTTTACTGGCAGAACTGGAACAGCCAGGAGATATAGAGGAATGGTTAAGCTTCCTTCGCAAGCCTGCCGACTTAATTGAGTTCTGGATGGGAGATTTTTTGCTGGAAATGGCCTACCTGGTAAGCTGGAAACTGGGTCGAAAGGAACTCAGCATCATGGAAAATGCTTTAAAGGAAAACTACGCTCACGAGTGGTCAGCCATATCGCTTGCCGAAGGGCTTATATTAACCAGTACCCATGAACCTGATAAGAAGCCTGAAATACTTAATATTTTTGAGCGAACCATACGATTTATCCTGGATTCCAAACCTCAAAGAGGTACAGAAAACCTACTTCCCAATTTATTGGAATACGGACTTGCAATGGACCGTGAACGATTTACACCTTTAATGATGGAAGCCTATAACAGAAAGCGAATCGTGACAGCAATCTATGCAAAAACACCAGAAGAAATGCTGCAGGAATCTACCTATTGGTCTGATAAACCAGAGCAAAATATTGAATACAAAAGATCCCTTCTTTCACTCGAAGAACTGTTACAGTGGTGGTTGAATCTAAGAACTGAAAATATTAGTTAGATGGTTTAAAATGCCCGTACTTTCTTTTCTGAAATAAACGCTGCAATTTTTTATGCTCCTGCCGGATGGTTAAATCAATGGGAGTAACTCCACTATTATTCCCTTTGTAGGGATTGGCTCCCTGTTTCAGCAGTAATTTTGCAGCCCGGATATTACCAGTCCAGCCTGCCCAGTGCAAGGGTGTCTCCTGTATACCATCCAATACGTTGATGTCTGCCCCGTTATTCAAAAGCGCCTTAACAATAGCAACATTATCATATTCAACAGCATAATGCAAGGGATATATATGATCGTTATTCGGACTATTAACCGTTGCTCCTTTTTCAATCAGATAAGGAACCAGAAATTCATAACTCAATTTACAAACCATATTCAGGGCAGTGGCTCCCTGTTCATTTTTTGCATTGATATCGGCACCCAGCTGAACTGCCTTTTTGATATCCTGTACATTGCCATGAAGGGCTGCTGCGAGCAACAACTGATTCGCACTATCCTTTAGTTGTGCACAAACCGTACTACTAATAAAAAAACTGATTAGTACCAGATATTTCATTTGAATTCTTTGATGAAAATTACATCATACAGACAAACCCAAACTTATCAAGAACTAAATTTCTTGATAAATTACCATAAGGTAAGAAATAGAAATTGGTGCGATTTTACCTTTCCTAAAAATTAGGTATGCGCTTTTCAGTTCTTGCTTTTGCACTGTTATTACACCTGTCATCATTTGCTAATCCAGGGGATACTCTGGACATCACTTCTAAGCATATTTCAACTGCTGTCCTGAAACAAGGAACTAACCAGTATCTCGTCTATTTCAAAATGGGTAAAGATAAACCGATTTCCAAACCCCAATTCTGGACCAGAACCATCCAACTTCAAAACACCAATGGAAACAATCAACTGGTAATCGACCAGCGCTGGGTTGCTGAAGATACAATCGTTCATACAACCCATTCTGTTTGTGATGCCAAAACCTTTGCACCTGTCACCCATGAATTCTGGTGGAAATCAGGCAGTCAATGGATCAATGCAGGCACTACAAAAGTTGATTTTCCAGCCGGTAAATTAATAGTTAATGATCGTGAACTTTCTGATCAGGATACCGCACAACGATTTAAGGAAATGTGGCAGGGATTTACGAATAGCCGTAACCAAACAAATTTCAACTGGCATCTCGACCTGGAAGTATTCTCCACATTACCGTTTAAAAAAGATGCTGTATTCAGAATCCCCTTTTATGATCCAGCCACCCGAACAGGTCTGCAACAGGTAGTGTATGCAGTTACGGGATCGGCTCAACTGGAAGGATATGACCAACAAAAAATAGATTGCTGGTTACTGGTTCATGAAACAAAAGGAAACAAAGAAACTTTCTGGATCAGCAAAAAAACCAAAGAAGTGCTGAAACTCGAACAGGTTATTAATAATCAGTTTTATCGATACAAAATAAAAATAGCTACGGCATCATTATGAAATCACTGTTTTATCCTGCCCTTATTTTGTTAGCGGCAGCCTGCAGTCCGGTTAAAAGTGCAGACAAGCGTGCCTCCAAAAATGAAATCCAAAACCTGTATCCGCAACAGGCTTTTGATTCGTTAGCAGCCAAGAAAATGCTAACCTACGGAACAAGTACCATTAAAGGAATCATTTTTAAAAAAACAGATAAAATGACTATTGGAGGTGGTAAGACCTATGGTGCGGGTGTCAAGATTACCTTGTATCCGGTTACTCCCTATTTTATGGAATGGTATGAATTACGAGAGAAAAAAGAAGACAAGCGGACCCGTGTATATATTTCAGATGAAGCCTTCCGGTATCGGCTGGAAACTACTTCCGATAACTATGGACGTTTTGTTTTTGAAAAAATGAAACCAGGCAAATATTTTCTTCAGGCCTTTATGACCACCACTCAACGCTATTCCCAGGATGTAGAAGTAGGTACCAATTCCTATGGCACCCGCTTTTATCAGAAAGAACGATACAGCGTATCCAAAAACCACCGCCTGGAGAAGTTCATTGAGGTGAAAGATGAAAACGAAATAATGGAGGTTGTTTTAAGATGAGTCGAAGTTTATCCTTTTACCTGTTTTTGGGCATGCTCAAAATCAAGGGAATCAAAAAGCAATTCAGTGAAAGTCCGATCAACTTCAGGAAAATAAGAGAAAACGATGTGCATCGGCCTACCAATGGTTTGCTTAGAAAATTTGAAACCACGACATTTAAAATAAACGAAAGCTCCATAACAGTTATCAGAAAAACCAGCCGACCGGAACGATTGCTCCTCTATGTTCATGGGGGAGCTTTTGTTGCTGGTCCGGGGCGGCACCACTGGGATTTTTTGGAAACACTGGTAGATAAAACCACTTTCTCCAGCTGGCTCTGCAATTATCCCAAAGCTCCTGAGCACCGGATTAATCTTATTTCAGAAAACCTGGACGAAGTGTATGCCTTTGCGTTATCTCACTATGCGCCTGAAAATATAGTATTGTTGGGGGATTCAGTTGGTGGTACCCTGGTTATTGCATTGGTACAGCGACTTATCAAAAAGAAGCAACCGCTTCCATCAAAGCTCATTCTGCTATCACCAGTACTGGATGCCAGTTTTAGCAATCCTGCTATTGCAGCAATTGAACCCCATGATCCTATGCTTTCTGTTGCTGGTGCAAAAAGTGCCAAACAACTTTGTTCAATTGCGGGTGATCTCAGTGACCCTCGACTCTCACCGCTCTACGGATCCTGTAAAGGATTTCCTGAAACGCATTTATTTGCAGGGGAACTCGATATTACCTATCCGGATCAGGAACTTTTTGCTCAGCGATTAAAAGAAACCAATGAAAATTTTTATCTGGTTATTGGAAAAGGAATGCCGCACATATGGCCTTTGCTACCGGTTATGAAGGAAGAAAAACAGGCCAGAAATCAACTTATTACCTTACTGAACACTAGTGCCGGATAATACTTTTTTTTCTGATCCGGCTCAGGCTTTGAGGTGTGATGCCCAAATAGCAGGCAATGTATTTCTGAGGTGTTCGCTGCAGGATTTGAGCTTGTTTTTTCTTTAGATTTTCATATCGTTCTTCAGCGGTTTTACTGATCAAATCTATCTGCTGCTGTTGTTTATGCATAAACAATGATTCCGCAGCATATCGAAAGAATTTATCACCATAGGTACTCGCTTTTTGCAATTGCTCAAAGCTGCTTTTGGATATCCGAAACAATTCTGTTTGTTCAAAGGTTTTAATTTCCAATTCAGTAGGCTGTCCAGATAAAAACGACATATAATCGCCAAAGAATTCATACTCATAACAAAGATCAATACAGAATAAACTGTTTCGCTTGGTCAGAAATACTCCACCTGATCCCTGAATGATAAAACTCAGGTAATATTCGGAGCTGTTGGGCCGCTTCAGTATTTCTCCTGAACTTGCGGTATACCATTCCCCCAGCTCTACTACCCGCTCCCATACCTGTTGGGACGCAGAAAAATAAGGATCAAAAGCCTGTTTCAGTTGTGCTGCTAATTCCATAGTTGGTTTTTTAATCCATACTTGTAAACAATGACAAGATATGCTGCTGCATCGTGGCAGGAACCCTGCTTTTTAGTAACTCCAAAAAATCCAGCGTAGTTGCCCGGTGAGGATACTTATATCGCTCCAGAAATTCTTTCAAAAAATGATTCAGCTTTTCTTCACCCAGCAATTCAGAAAGTTTTACCATCACAAGAGCACCTTTAGAATAAGCCAGGTGAGTGGCTCCGGGACTAACCTTATAAAGCGGCGCTGGTTTAAAATATCCTTTTTCAGCCTGGTAGATCTGCTCATGCAGGGCCAATCGGGCTTTCATTTTTACTGCCCCGTATTGCTGTTTATAAAGCATCATTTCCGTATACATAGCCAGGCTCTCTGTTAACATACTTGCCCCCTCGCGATCATCCGGCGAAAGCTGGTTATTTCCCCACCAGTAATGTGATAATTCATGCGCTGCCAGTTCCATAATCACATCGTTATCAGGCTCTGCCTGCAGATTGGAATGAAAGGCCATACCCTCATTCATAAAGATTACACCCGGATAAGCAGTGGCATTGAATCCTTGTACGAAAGAAGGAATTTCCGCGTAGGTGATTTGCTGAAATGGATAGGTTCCAAAATATTGCAGACAGTAGTCCAGGCTCTTTTTAGTTTGCGAGATCAGTGCCGCTACATTTTCATGATGCAGCGGATGATGATACACCTGTATGGGGATACCACTGTGAACTGTTTTGCTTACCGCATAACTGGCTGATGATAACGCAAAGCGAAAAGGGATTTTTTCTGCATGGAATTGAAAATAATTCCGGCCTTCCTGCTCCCATTGTTTCAGCAACTTACCGGTACCAATCACCTGCTCCTGCGCACTGGTGGATACCACCATATCGAGTCCTATAAAATCTTCCCCATTGTCTTTTGGAGCCTCCAGTTTTTTAAGCTGGGTTGCTGGTCCTAATCCATATTGAATACGTTCCAATGAATCTTCCAGTTCAATCGCAGCATTGTAACCAATAATTGGGAAATAGCGACTGATCCGCATGAAACTTCCATTTTCCTGGATCAGATTCACCGGCTGGTGCGCATTAACCGGATGCCATTGATAGTGCAAGCGGAATTGCAGATAAGCACTGTCGCCGGGTTGAATAACTTTTTTTAACCGAATAGCTTGCACCTCTTCTTGAATAGACACCAGTTCCTCACCATAGCTGAGTGCTGCTGATTCAAGCTTCAATCCATCCGGAAAATTCACCAATACTGTCGGCATTTCAAGTGAAGTTGTATTACGCAACAGATAGGTTCCTTCGATTTGATAACACCGTTTTTCAGGATACAGATCTATTTTGGTTGTTACATGCTGTATAGTTGGCTGAGGCAGTTCCTGGAATCTTCTATAACCTTTCTCATAGTTGACAGCTTTCTGCTGCTGCTCCTGTTTATCCAGGTTCTTATACCCTTCGATGTAGTTGGGTATGGCAAAAGCGAGTAGTATAGCTATTGGTAAGATTCCCAATAAAATCCTACGCTTCTTCGAAATAACTACTCGTACTAACATCCATAAAATCGCAACTACACCGACTCCTATCATCACCTTTTGCAGAAATGTACCAAGATACCCACCATAGCCGCTAAAATCTGTCCAGGTGGCTGAATAACCAGTTAGTAACAACGCTAAGGGATGTTTGAACAGATTCAACGCTAACGGACTTGCTAGCAGCAAAGCAAACAGGAAAGACAATCCCAGTGCGATATACTTGTGAGGCAGTATGAAATTGATGAGCAGTAATAAGCAACTTAGCAATACCAATGGAAGGCTGTTGAATATCAATACTCCCAGGTAAGCACCTGCATCAACTATCGTATATTGATAGGCTAGTTGGAATAGCAACCCTTCTCCAATAAGCAGTAGTGAATAAAACAGGATCAGCGCCGATATACTGAATGCATGTGCCACTACTTTCGTATGTGCAAAACCCGTACTGCCTTCCACCAAATTGAATCGGAAAGCCGCACTCCTCCAATAGAGATCATTGATAAAATAGGTAATCAGAAACAATCCCAACACCTGGAAGTTTTCATTGATTACACCTGCCAATAACCCTGAACTGGCGTAACGTTGTGGCATACGGATTCCTTTTTCAATCTCACCAATCATTTCCATTCCCACAGCAAATACCAATAGTAAACCAGAGGCTGGCAGAACTACGCTTTTAAATACATACACCAGGTCAAGTTTCACAAAGGAATAAATCGCTTTTAATTGTTGTGGCAACTTAAATTTTACCTGTGCCGTCAGGACCGGACTGAACCCAATAGGTTTATTTTCAGAATGAACAGCAGTGCTTTTTCCTGCGCGACTCTTTTTACCCTGTGTAACCGAAAAAGAGAGGTACGAAAAATAAATAAATACAACAGCCAGTGCACTATAAAGCAACCGGTTCAATAAAAAGAAACCGGTTAATGGCACCAGTTCCTGGTTTCGCTGATTAACTGAAAAATCTCGTGCTGCATAATAATAAGCAGAGAGTCCGAATGGATCCAATAGTGCCGCCAATTTTTGAGCAGCCACCGATTGTGGAGAAGTGGCATTCATAAAAGGCGAATTGGAATAGACCAGCACTACCATATACAAGACATACACTAATAAACCGGAAATTACCAATAACAACTTACGCTTTGAACGCATGGCAACAAACAACAGAAATGAACAAACGAATAACAAGGAAGGCAGTACCAGCACCATAAATGCATACAGGTAACGAACCAGGTACAATCCAGGCTGTATTTCGGAACCGGTACGATTGCTTTGTCCGATTACGAATCCGGTATAAAGAGAAAGAAAAATAAACAGTACCACCAATACATAGGAAAGAGCCCTCCCTGTAAGGAATGCAGTCTTTGAAAGAGGTGTAGTAAAAACTAAGCTGTCCATCCGCGCATCCCACTCCTTAAAGAGTAACTGACTTCCAATGATACTTGCAATAAAGATCACAGCCAGGCTGAGAAAACCTGTAATATATCCAATGGAAAAGGGAGAGTTTAGATATATCCCTTCTCCTACTGAAATATTGAAATTGGAGCCGGCATAGAGGCCCATCGCGGCACAGAGCAGCAGCACTAAATAAGACACATAATTTCTTATAGAGGAATGGATATCGAATAACAATACGGATCTCATGCTGCAGCCTGCTTGATGGTATAAAAATAAAAATGCTCTAAGGTGGGAAGGACTGCATCAAAGCCTTCCGGCTGTTGGGTCGCATAAACAGAAACAACCAGTTGCGTCTCCACCCACTGATGACTAATTACATGAAATCGTTGTTCAACATCTGCCAATTCAGTTTTGCTGATCTTTTTTGCCCATATTTTTCCTTGCAGGGTGGATACCAGTTCACCCGGACTACCAACAACGCGGATCCTTCCATTTTTCAAAATAGCCATCGAACTGCACAGGTTGCGTACATCCTCTACCAGGTGCGTGGAGAGCAGCACTATCACCTCCTTGCTGATTTCACTTAAGATTCCATTGAAACGATTTCTTTCTTCCGGATCAAGTCCGGCTGTTGGTTCATCCACAATGATAATGGATGGATTACCCAGCAATGCCTGCGCAATTCCAAATCGCTGTCGCATTCCTCCCGAAAACCGAAAGACTTCCTTATTCTTCACAGCAGTCAGATTGACTTTTTCCAGCAGTATTTCAATCTGTTTTTTTCTTTCTTTAGCATCGGCTACTCCTTTCAGCACAGCAAGATGATGTAATAACTGAAGGGCGCTGGCACGGGGATAAACCCCAAAATCCTGGGGCAGAAAACCGAGTTGTTTCCGGATAAATTCAGGTTGTTGAATGATATCAATTCCATTGAAAAGCAGTTTCCCTGATTGCGGTTGTTGCAGTCCCACTATGGTTTTCATCAGGGAAGATTTTCCTGCTCCATTGGGTCCCAGCAAACCAAACATGCCATTTCGTATGGTAAGACTGATATCATCAATGGCCTTTACGCCATTCTTATACTGAAGGTTGAGCTTTTCAATGCTGAGTTGATTCATATCGATAAGGTTTAGACAATAGTTTAGCAGGCAACCTGATGGTTGCAATTTTTTAGAGCTGTATGGTGATTGATTTATTCTTCCCGATACTCAAGGATATCACCTGGCTGGCAATCCAAAATTCGGCAGATCGCTTCCAGTGTATCGAACCGGATACCTTTTGCTTTTCCTGTTTTTAAAATAGAGAGATTCACTGGTGTGATGTCCAGTTTCTCTGCCAATTCCTTGCTTTGCATTTTCCGTTTCGCAAGCATCACATCAAGGTTTACTATAATCGGCATTTCAGATAAATAAATCTTGTTCGTTTTGCAATTGGATTCCCTGTTTGAATATGGCTGCTACAAACCATACAAAGATGCCCATGATCAGGTGCAGCACTACCAATACGCCGATTATAAATTCAATTTCTACAAAGAAAAAAGCTATAGCAACACTCAGTGGCGGTACCAGCAAATTGAAGACATAAAATCGTTTCAACTGCAGGTGATTGGGAGCCGTAAACAATCTTGGACGTTTGAATACCCCGAACATTCTGGCGGTCAAAAAAAAGAAAACGGTATATAATAAGCAGGGCAACAAAAATGAAAAAACAATATAAAGACCATTGTTATCCAAAATCAAAAAGGGCTTTCCTGAAAATGGATATAGAATATTTAGTTGCTTTCCTTCACTAAACGGAACCACATTCCAACCTGTAATAAGACAGATCAGGGAGTACAAAAAAGTCAAACCATACACAGCTCCAAGTAGTAAAAAAAGGAAAGACACCAATTTCGAAATCAACCTGGAAGGGTTCATACCAATTACGATTTAATTATACAAATGTATATATTAATTATCGTAAAACAATAATTTATTATCTTTTTGACTAATTAATTTCTTCCAATAAAGTCTTTGCTTCTTTAAAGGAAGGAGTTTTTGCCACCACCTGTTGTAAAATCGTTTTGGCTTTCTCTTTGTTGTCCAGTTTTAAATAGCCTTTTGCCATTTCGTACTCCAGGTTTTCATTAGAAACCCAGGGTTTTACCAGTTCAATCATACCGAGAGCAGAGGTTATGCCTTCTTTACTTCCGTCTCCTTTGATTAGGCCATAGTATCCGTATACAGCAATCAGTTCAAGATCATATGCTCCGTGATTCTTTTTAAGCTCCTCCGCTGCCCAGGATGTTGACCCTTTCAGGTATTTATCTACCAGGTTGATACTGCGCTCATCGGGATACAGGGTTCTCGACACAGGCTCTATGCCAACCGCCCTTACCAATTCTTCAGCCAGCACTGTGGTACTAAATGGATTTTGCCCCGTTATGAGTTTACCATCCCTGGTTAACTGAGGCAACATGGCAGCATTTCGTTCATACTGAGCCCCTCTTGCCTTCAATTTATCTTCCAGTAAAAACGGAAACTCAGCCTTCCAGGTCTTGCCGAACTTATCCTCTTCTTCATTACAGAACCCGGTGATCTTCCTGTTGGCAATTAAATAAGAACCATCTTCCAGTTTTACGTTTACAAAAGCAGCCGGACCATGACAAACAGCAGCAACCACTCCATCCAGTTTTTTATAAACCGCGCTTATAAGTTCCTGTAGGGATGGATCGTAAGGCAAATCGAACATGGCCCCCTTACCTCCTACCACATAAATGGCCGAGTACTGAGCAGGATTCACCTTTGCCGTTGGAAGGGTTTGCTGCAATTTGGCCATCGCCACTTTATCCTCCAGCACCGCCTTGTTATAGGGTTTGGCGCGATTGAATTCATCCGCTTCGGCGGGGCCTCCTTTGGGACTGGTAACATCAATCTCCAATCCATTTGCTTTGAATATCAGGTAAGCTTGTGAGTACTCGTCGAATTCGAAACCGGGGCGCAGTTTACCCTCTTTTTTGCCATAACTGCTTACTACGATGAGCACTTTCTTACCCGCTAAGTTTGATTTCTTAGCGATGGGATTGGATTGCCCAAGCAGCAACATTGGCAACAGGGCAAATAACAACAAGACCTTGATTTTCATGCAAAAAGATTTGTTTGATAATCTTTCGAAAATCAGGTTTGTCCAACTAAAAGAGGTATTGATTCCCTGTTTTCAGGTCAACATCTATAAATCAGTACCAGAATCTGACTGGATTTGCTCCTGTTTAAAGAGGTTCGGGGTTTTGCCTGTGAATTTTTTAAAGGCACTGAAGAAAGCTGATTTAGAATTGAAACCAACTTCATACCCCACGGCTTCCAGTTTCAGGTTCCGATCTTTCCGGATTATTTCACAGGCCCGCCGGATCCGGTATTCGTTGATATAGGTATTGAAATTTTTCCCGAGACGCTCATTCAGCAATTGGGAAAGCTGGTGACCAGAAAGGTTCAGCAGAGCAGCCAGGTCATTCAATTTTAGATCGGGATTGGTATGAACCTCCTGGTGGAGCATCAGTTGTTCGAGCTTATTTAAACTATCCCCGGCCAGTTGCTCATCGAGTTTTTTGTTGGCATATTTCTCTGGCTCCGACTGGAACAACTCATCTGTTCTTTTACGATACAGCAGGATCAGGCTGTTTAAATACAGTAAAACAGAAAAGCTAATGGGACCGGCAATATAGGAAAGCCGGATATTGAAATATGACAATAAATAGGCAGTAGCAGTTACCAGACTGCCGATATAAATGCCCAAAATCCATTTTTCATTGGGCTTTAGCGATACCCCCTTCCTGATAAGTTTAAGAACTACTGACCGAATCAGCCAACCACTTGCAATTATATAACCGAACCATTGCAGGTAAATAAACGGGATAATAAATTTTCGCCAAATTGGAAGATAAGGTCGGGCTGAAAAAAACAACAACAGCACCAGGGAAACAAGCGCATATCCCAACAAAGTGTAGGTCCACCTGGCTGGCATTTCTTTTATACCATCCATAGCCGCCTTTAGAAAATAATACAAGAGCGGTCCGATAAAAATACAAGCCACCAATCCAAGCTGCACCCAAATAACCGGAAGTTCCGGATTAAACCACCAGATCACGGACTTGGCTACCCGCAGACTTAGGGCCAGCAGCATGGCGCCGAACAGGAGTCCGGATAATTTTCTGTTTTTATAGAAAAACAGGAAATAAGCGCTTAACAGCAGGCCATTGAACCATCCGATCGTACTGATAAAAAAAACTAGTTTGTCACCCATATCAATCCGGAAATTAAGACTTGAATCCGGTAATTAAACCAGCATTTGGTTTTTTGGATCTTTTATCTATCTTGACAACTTCAAAACCTTATTGATGAAGTGGAAATTAGTATTCCTGTTGCTTTTTATTGCCTACCTTCCTGCCTACAGTCAGGACAACTCAATCAAAAATCGGTATCTGAATATTTCTATTGATATTGAAAGTGCCGAGGCCATTATTGAATTATTGTCTAAACCTAAAGCAGATACCATTCAGCTTAGAAAAGTTGCGGGTTTATATGGAAATCAGTTACTGATCAAAAAAGTGAAAGGATACAGTGGTGCAGGAGAAGATGTGTTCATCCAAACATTAAAAGAAATTATAGAAACAGGTACGGTAAAGGGGAATGATGAATATAATTGGAAGCTGGTAAAATCAAGGCTGCCAGAAATAAAGAAGCTACTCGCCCATATAATTTCCAATAAGGAAAACTTTATCAGTGAAGTAAAATCAATCATTGAACCTTATACACCAGCTGATCTTAACGCGACTGCCAAAGCCTGCTTCCTGGCAGGTGGTGGTTCCCTGGGATTTACAATCGGCGATGATCCAACTTTTAATGTAGCACTACAAAAAATCGGCAATGATCTGAATGGATTGCAATATCTGGTTGCGCATGAGTTATACCATACGCTTCAGGATGTAGGGCAGAAAACGAGATCGTACAAAAAAGAAAGCGATGGAATCACTTATACCTCAAAAGCTTCCTATTACCTGCTATATAATCTATGGGCAGAAGGTATTGCCACCTATGTAGCCGACATGTCGAAATTGAAAAAGAATGCTGCTTTTTCAGAAGAACAGATTGCCCATTACCAGAAAAACAGGGAGCGCCGCTATCAGAATTTCCAATTATTTGAAGCCCTGGTCTACAGGCAGTTTAATGATACCAGTGCTGATTATCAGTCCAGTTATGACATTGCATTTTCTACCGCCTTTGACGAAACTGGCTATTTTGTCGGCTATGAGATGGCCCGACAAATCGCCAAACATCAGGGGAATCAGGCAATTGCCAGCCTCCTGATCGGGGATCCAATTCGGTTTACAATCGATTATATCAGCTTATACAAATCCCAACCGGAGGATAAGAGCTTTATACGATTTAGTAAATCTTTTGAAGATATCGTTTCAAAATTGAAGGAGCTGGAGAATAAACTATAAGGACCTCAATTCATTCTCTTAAACTCAATGCGCCTGGCCCTGCCAACTGATAACATAAACCCGGCAATCGTTCCTTTTTTATCTCTTACAAATCGAATGCTGGATCCAGGTGCTGCAAATCCATTTTTATAGGTTGCACTGTATTGTACCGGAGCATTGGGTTCCTGTATGTATTGTAAATTATTACCGCTAACTTTTATCTGAATGGAAGTGTTTGCATCTGTACTGCTGTAAGTCCCTTCAAATTGTTTCAATTCAGACGGCGACCAGGTAGCAGCGGGTTCTTTTATGAAGAGCAAGGTATCAGCAGGCGGACCGAAATCAATTCTTTTGAAACCTGATTTTTTAAACAGAAGCTGATATCCGTTAGCTATTAACTTTCCATCTGTAGCAACATAAACAGGTTTTTTATTGGGCATTAGTAAAACACTATCCGATGCCTGAAGAAATATTCCTTCATCTGTTCTGTCATCGCGATACCAGCCTGCCAGCTTTTTTTGCGCTGCCGGGTCGGCTTTATAAACAACCGGTCCTGAAGCAGCAGAAATCTTCAGCTGATCTGGAATAAATATGCTCGCTATTTTTTCAGCTATTTGTACCGGGGAGAAACCACTGGTATTAGATAATAAGGCGATGGACAAACCCATTTCAGGAAAATAATCCAGGTTGGCCCGATACCCGGCAGTAGCTCCACTATGCGTTACCTGATCCCGCCCATTAAACGTACTGAGCCTCAATCCAGCCGCATACGGATGGAATATTCCATTCCTGAAGCGCCCTTTTTCCAACTGCCGGTCCAGCAATGCTTGTCCGCCTAACTTACCACCATGCATAAACGCAGTCCATTTTACCAGGTCTGAGGCGGTTGTCAGCAAGCCGCCATTTCCATGGGCATCTTCAAAGGGCATGGATAATTTTAGTGCCATCGGCGTTTGCTGATAAGCGATTGCACGTTTCTTTACAACCTGCCGAAAATCACTCCGCCAACTGGTATGGGTCATGCCCGCCGGAATAAAAATGCGATCCTTGCAGAATTGCGCAAAACTTGTTTTGGCCACCCGCTCCACAAGGATGGCCATCAGATTATAGTTGCTGTTGCTGTAAATGTATTCAGTGCCCGGAGGGTTGTTGAGCGCTGTCTGTCGACAGATAATCTGCAGTGCATGTGCATTTGTGTGTGCTCTTGAACCGCGCCCCCAACCCTCAACTTCTGCAACCGATCCCCAGTCTCGCAAACCACTCTGATGATGAATCAGATCGTATATTTTTATCACCGATCCATAATCCGGCAATTCGGGTATATATTTCCGTACATCGTCCTGCTGGCTGAGTTTACCATCCAGCTCCAGCAATAAGATGGCCGTAGCTGTAAATTGTTTGGAAACAGATCCTGCTTCAAAAATGGTAGCAGTATCATTCAGCACATCGTGCTCCAAATCAGCAGATCCGAATGCCTGTGCATAGATCAGTTGCCCATGCCGGCTAATCGCTACCGACACCCCAGGCAAGTTTGGATTTGACCAGGGCTTCAATACCGTTTCAATCTGGCGGGCAGTGTCCGAAAAGTTGGATTGTGCCAACAGCTGCAGGGGAAAGAATCCCAATAAAAGCAGTAGTTTCATTCCCGAATCTACATTGTTTAGACAAAACTTATCCATGAAATATATCGTAGCATTCATTGGCCTTTTACTAATCAATCAACTCCAGGCGCAGGAAGAAAACTGGCAGAACTATATTGCAACCTTTGAGAATAAGCCTGGTTCGGTTATAGTGGATATGCAACTTACTACCTTGATTTTCTTTATCCAAATGAATATTATGAAGAGTTCATAAGAAATCAACAGGTAGTTCTCCAACTTATGAAGTCCGGAGATGCATTGACCAAAGAACGAATCGTTGAACATTGGATTTACTTTTCAACTGACAAGGATCGTAACTGTTTCATGGAACAGATAAAATCAGACGGATTTACAATTGATGAGAAAAATATCAGATCTGATTTAAAGCATCCCTACCAGCTTAAAATTTCCAGAATAGATTCTGTGGATCCCTATAAAATCACAACAGTAACCCTTGCACTTAGAAAAAAAGCTGCAACCTGCAAGGGAAAATACGATGGATGGGAAACCGTATTAATAAAAAACTAGGCTATACTTATTTAAGGATTTTCAGATGATTTATTGATTCCAACATGAATTGTTTTTGTAGCCATAAAATAAAACAATCCCAATACCAAAATCAATGCAGCCAATCCCACCAGTACAAGAGGATTGATATGTTCGAAATCCAGCGCAAGCAAATGCCTGATGGTTGCAATCAATGCAATTTCATTGATTACTTTGACATAATTCGTACTTCCCAACTTTAAATACTCAATCAGGGAGGCAATTAACTCAATCAAAATAGTCAATAGCAAGATCGCAGCAATGAATCCCTGCAATTCATTAAAATACAGTTTGTCTCTATCAATTGGAGTTGCAGAAAATGAAAATGCTTCCTGTCGAAGCAGCATCGCTCTTCCAGCCAGAAAAAGAAATTCAACCAAGGCATACAATAACATACAAAGCAGTAAAAGAATCAGGATTCGAATGACCCACTTGGTACTTTTTTCCACCAGTTCCATATTAAAAGTTTTTGTTGAATCCAATTTGATAAAGAATAGTTCGTGTACCCGGATCAGCAAGAACCAGCGGAATTTCAGCTAAACCAATCAGGTTAAAGCCACCACCCAGGGATTTTCCAAGGATGGGAGAAAATACGAACTCGACCGTTCCCCTTTTTAAATCAATCACGGGTCGGGGTTCTGCAACCAAAAAATAACCACTCTTGCTAAAACGTGCCAGAAAGGTTCGGATGGTTATAATTTGTAAAGAAGGATAATCCGGATTTTTTAAGATACTAGTAGTGAATTGCGGTTGGATAGCAAAAAATGTACTTGGGTTGATGGTATAGGAATAGGTAAGCGATGGAGTTGCTGTAAAATACTGGGAACCGTACCCAACCTTACCTGTAGGAATGGAAAACTCCACGGCTCCTGCTAGTGCATGAGCGTCCTTCACCCAGAAGGCATTCAAAACAGAAAACTTGATGTCACCAAAACCGGAATGAAAACTACTTCCGGGCTCTCCAGTTGATCTTGTAACCACCTCATACTTGAGACTGAAATTCCATTGATTTACACCCAAATTCAATCCTACCCTATTGGTAAGCTGAACAGCAGGCCCCTTAAAGTCCCTTACCAAAATACTATATCCAATCCTGGATTGAATCCTTGTAGGATCAATACCCGATTCGCGCCGGATCTGCTCCAGTTGTAATGAATCAACTTCCTGCTGTGCTTGAATTGCAGAGCAAAAAGCCAAAAGCAAACATGGCAGCAGCCACCTCATGGTTATGTTTTTATCCTGACAATGCCCTGAACTGTTTCAACCCTTTACTGGTAAAATAAGGCATTAACGATTCCAGTATTCCTTTTTGATAAACGGGTTTCATTTTTTTGTAGGATTGCTTAGCATCGTAAATGGTATAGGATACCAGCCAGGTTGTAAACAAGTTGATATATTGAAACCGCAATTGAATAAACGCGTTTTCGTCCCGGGCATTCTCCTTTATCAATCCTGCATCAATTAGCATTACTATTAATTTTTCAAATCCCCCCAAATTTGACTTCCAGGTTTTTCCAATCTGACTGATCATAACCTTTTGGTTGATACTGGTACCGCAGGTGTACAACAAAAGACAACGGTGTTTATACTGCAAATCCATGATCTGTCCGTTCAACTGGTACAATTGGTTTAAAGAAATTTTTGATTCCCATTTAAAATTGCTTACAAGTAGTTCGTATTCTTCCTGATATACTTTCGACATTCCTGCAAACAAATAATCCCTGGTCGGAAAATAATTCGTTATCCGTCCTATGGTTACCCCCATTTTGTCAGCCAGTTCCCGAAGGGTAAGATTGATTCCATCTACATTATAGATTTTCCTTGCTTCTTCAAGAATAAATTGTTGCGTAATCTGGCCTTTTGATTGTTTTTCCATGCTACCCGGTAAATTTAAAATAAGCCCTGGTTGTATTCAATTCTGAATTTCCAATTTAGCTTATTAAAAGATGCTTCGGGCTGCTAATTTATTCTCCTGCCCGCAAAGATCCTCCCTTTTGCCTCGGTGGATACATTTTTAAACTTGCATAATGTTCTGCTAAAATATCCTGAATTTGTCCACCCCAGGCTACTCCGAGTTTCATGGCAATTTCTCTGGACTTCCATTGATCGTGGCGTTCAAAGGGGTCTGCCCTTAAATTAAAGAGCAATGCACTGGGTTTATTATAATCAAAAAAACCATCCCGCTGCAGCATATGAGATTTCCAGGGTCCAATGCGGATTGCTGTTAATTCCTTTTCATTGTAATAAATTTCGAAATTGCGATTGGAGGAAGCAGAACCGGTCCAATGAGCAAGATTGTTGATGCCATCGATATACACTTTATGTGTTTGCTTTAATCGCTCAGCCAGGTTCTCTACTCCCGCCGCAGCAGCCAGGGTGGTAAAGATATCCGTATGATCCTGTATACCGTTTGAAACAGATCCCGCTTTGATTCTGGCTGGCCATCTGATCAGTAAGGGAACTCTTACACCACCTTCCCAGGTCGTTGCTTTTTCTCCTCTGAATGGTGTTGTACCAGCGTCCGGAAACCAATCCACCATTGCCCCATTATCAGAAGTAAACAATACAATGGTATTGTTTGCAATACCTAATTCATCCAGCTTTTTTAATAACAACCCAACCATTTTATCCAATTCCATCATACCGCTTCCATACACATCAAATTCGGATGAATAAGGGGTTGCCAGTTGCCTGTTGCCTGTTCTCCGGCCGCAGGTGCGTGTAGATATGCATGCGGGTAGGATTATGCCAAATAAAAAAAGGAGTTCCCGCCTTTACTGCTCTTTCCATAAAATCGATCGCCCTGTTATTAAATTCATCATCTACTGTTTCCATCCGTTTAGGATCGAGTGGTCCAGTATCTTTTATGGTTTGCTTTCCAACTTTACCAAACCTGCCGTCAACTGTTGGATCATCCCGATCACTTGCTTTGCAATCCAGTACACCCCTCGGCCTGTAACGCTGATTGAATCCCGGATCCTTCGGCCAGGCTGCCAGAAAGGGTTCTTCCTCCGTATTCAAATGATACAGGTTGCCGTAGAATTCGTCAAACCCATGCACGGTTGGCAAATGTTCATTTCTGTCACCCAGGTGATTTTTTCCGAACTGTCCGGTTCGATATCCCTGCGCTTTTAAGATCTCTGCCAGGGTAGGATCCTTTTCACTCAAACCAATCGGTGATCCTGCCATTCCTACTGTGGTTAGCCCAGTTCGAATCGGGAGTTGGCCTGTTATCAGCATAGCTCTACCGGGAGTGCAGGTTGGCGCAGCATAATGATCCGTAAACAACATTCCTTCTTTGGCTAACCTGTCAATATTGGGTGTAGGAACCATCATTCCATGACTATATGCCCCTACATTCCAAACGCCAACATCGTCTGTACATATCATCAAAATATTTGGTTTTCCTGATTTTGACTGGGCAACTGTGCATTCAAAACTTATGGCCAAAACCAGGAGCAATAAACCTGATCGTATTTCCATTGCCATATATAAAGGTTTAGGAAAAGTTACCCTTTTGTATTAAAATAAAAAAAATATTTTTTTATTAAAATGCTTTACCTTTTGAAAGACAGGGAAATTTGTTGCTCATTTTTTAATTGTTGTTTATGAACTGCCGGGAAGTTTATATGGTCATATTACTTGGCATTCTTACACATTCCTTTTCAACAAGTGCTGTTGGCCAGGGACACTACAATGGAAGTAGTTTCAATCCAAATGATTATTTCATTCCTCCCAGTACCGGATGGATATTTTCCCTGTATTATTCTTACTCGCAAATGAACTATTTCAATGACGATCGAGATAAGTCAGATAAAATAGAAATCAGCGAGGACCCTCCTTTTTCTGTTTCTATCGGACAAAAAGTTAAAACACAATCCATTATTCCGATGGTAATTTATTTTGGAAAGAAAAAAATCCTGAATGCTAATTGGGGAGTATTGGCTTTACCTATGATCAATAATCCAAATGCCAATATTGCGCTGGATTTCTATTCCGGTCAAACGGCTGCAGGAAGTACTAACCTAAACATCCATTCATTTGGGTTCGGAGATTTTTATCTGCAACCCATCTGGCTAACCTGGTCAAAACCAAAACTATCCTTCACCTTTTCATATGGAACCTGGATTCCTATCGGCAAATACCAAGTGAATGACCCGGAAAATGTGGGGCTCGGATACTGGTCTCACAATCTGAGAATAGCTGGCCGATACCAACCTGTACCGAAATTTAGCTTCACGTCTGCGATTACCTTAGAAATCAACAGCAAACAAAGAGGGGCTGATTTTAAGGAATCACCCCACTTTAGTTTCGATTATGGCGGTTCCTATAATTTCAGGAAAGGCCATGAACTCGGCTTCTTTGGTTTTGGAACCTGGCAAACAGGGCGTGATCAAGGTGAAAAAGCAGTACTCCCGGGCGATCAGATTTTTGGTGCAGGCATATATGGTGCCTACTGGTTGCTACCCGGTAAGTTGGGTGGCTTATGCAGACTTACCCAAAACATTGGTACCAAAAACAGATTCGGAGGTACTGCTTTTCAAATAGGAATCAATTATTTACTCTTTCCTCCTACAACTTCCAGTTCTCATCAAAGAATCCGCTCAGCTTCAAATGCTTCGCGCCTTCTTTCAGCATATCGAAACTGAAAATCATGTAATCCGGAAATCCGCTGGCACCCGCGAAATACTGATTTGCATACGCAGCATTGTTACCCTTCATGCCGGTACCTGTTAATACGGCTACCGAAGCTTTGGACGAGTTTTTCAACGGCCATACAAAATAGGTAGCCAGGTCATCTCCTTCCCAGCGCTGCTCACCTGCAGTGATCAGGTTGCGCTCCACCTGAATCGGACAATCATCCAGCAACAGATTCCAGGCCGCATTGGTACTCTTATTGCCGATCAGGATCACTCCCCTGTCTTTGTATTTTTCCAGTGAATATTCCTTATCAGTAATAATATCTACTGCACCGTTACCTCTGTAATACCAGGTCTCCGCATCATACCGCGCCTTGTTCCAGTTCCAGGCATTCTCCTCTTTATTGCCAATAGTTCCAACTACCAATACCATCCTGTTGTTGAATGCATCTTTCAATGTTCCATACCGATGTGGACCTTTCTGCGATGCAATTGGTGCAACCCCTTTTTCCCATCCGGATGCTGTACGCTGCAATACAATTTTATCCGAGGAGGTTCCAACAATATGTTTCACCATGGATAAACTGTCCAGTCTTATTTCCACCGTGGTTCCTATTGAAAAATCAGATAAATCCAATTGCAGTAATTTGATATTGGTGGTGGTCCCACTGATCAATCCCCTTACTCGATTGCGATTCAACTGCATCCTGCTATACTCCAGGATCTCCTGTTGCTGCAAGATGGTTGCCCAGCGTGAACTGGCTGATATTCCCGGATGCGCTGTAGTGAAATCAATACTGCTCACACTGCTGTCCGGTAACCGCTCATGCCACTGGAAATAATCAAACAAGGGTTTCCAGTCCACACTGTGATCTCCAAACCAGTGACTTCCTCCCGGATACTCATAGTGTACAAAATCAGGCTGGAAGCCTCCCAGCAACTCTCTCATCTGGCGTGCATACCGAACCGGTACAGTGCGGTCATCATCTCCATGGAAAATATAAACACCAAGGTGTTTATAATTGGTTGCCAGCTTAATTACATCACTCTGGTTACTGGCCCGCAGCAATCGTTGCTCATACAGGTTACCACTGCTATCAGGTATCAACCCATCTGCTGAACCATACCCTTTCATGGTTGGATAACCTGCACAGGGCGCAATCGCTGCCCATTTATCGGGATAGGTTGCTCCTAAAAACCAGGTACCATGGCCTCCCATGGAATGCCCTGTCAGATATACTTTTGCCGGATCTGGCTGGAATCGTTGTTTTGCAATACTTAATACTTCCAACGCATCCAGGCGGCCCCAGTCCTCCCAATTAAAACCACGCGGCCTTCTGTTGGTTGCTGCTACCAGCGTTCCCCAATCTTTGGATTTATAAGCTCTTGCCTGGCTGATCGCTTCCACGCCTGCTCCATGCACAGATAAAAACAGTGCATTTTTTCCTGGCTCCCATACAGAACCTGGTGTTTGCGGACGTACCGAATAATATTGCAAACTTCCATCAATCTCACTGATAAAAGTGCTGCTATAGGCTTCACCCGGATTCATACTTTCCACAGTAAAGGATCGCTGGTCCAGGCTCGTTCTGCCATTCAATAAATTCAGGGTTCCGGTAAATGCTCCTTTGGTAGTGATACCTGATCCATCAAAGCGAAATGCCACTTTTCGGGTACTCATCGCAGGTATATCCGGTAAAATTGTCTCCTGGCTTTGTCCGGATACGATGGCCTGTATACGCAATCCCTTTAACACTTGATTGCCTGTATTCACGATCACAACGCCTCCATCCTGCATTCCGGTTTGAACACCAGGTACAATATGTGGCAAGGTCATATCTTCTGCCTGCAACTGCACCGGTTTGGATGGAAACAATAAACTGGCCACAGCACTTGACCCACGAAGGAAAAACTCATTCTTCCCTTTTTTCAGTTGAATCGGTATAAACAGAAATCCCATGTTGTACGGATCACCAGTATGCATTTCTCCATTGATCAATACACTGCTGTTTCCTTTGACTGATAAAATCGCAGTTTGTGCTTTGGCTGCTGTATAGGTCAGATAAATAATCCGGCTGCCCCAGGATAAGCCCCCCCGGGTTGCTCCGGCACGTACACCCGGACCAGCAGGTGCTCCTCCCAATGCCCGTCCTCTCTTTGGACGAAGCCGGCCTGTGCTGTCGAGATCCAATGATTCCCAAACTATCGGTTGTCCGTCTGCGGTAGTTCCAACATTAGCGCCTTCCTTTGGTTCCTGCAACTGCTTGTTAAAATACAGATAGGCCAACTCATCACTGTATACCGCTTCCCTTCCATACCTGGATGGAAAAGGCGCAATCAAACCAAATGTAAACTGATGGCTAGAACGGATATGGTTAAACGAAGCAGGAGGATTTTCATTTTCCTGTGCTGTGATCCTGCCGGCAGTCAGTGTCATCGCTGCCGCAAAAAAAAGAGTAGAAAACTTCACTTGCGCTTTTTTGATGAAGGTTTATTGTTTCGCCTTCAATTTAGTCCTTTTACGCTTTTGCTTTCTACCCTTCACCTTAAGAAGGTTAATATTTAAGCAGGATTAGTCCAATTTCTGAAAACTTTACCTGCTAGATAAAATTATCTGCATCGCGATAGGCTTTTATCAACGCCAGCTCGCCCTCTTTGCCAGGTTTCGCATTTCCATGCTCCATTCCCAATATTCCTTTGTATCCTTTTGAATGAATATGTTTGAAAATATTACGGTAATTCATTTCACCTGTTCCCGGTTCATTTCTTCCGGGGTTATCACCAATCTGGAAATAGGGAGTTTCTGTCCAGGTACGGTCAATGTTTTTGATGATATCTCCTTCGTTGCGCTGCATGTGGTACATATCATATAAAAACTTGCAAGCCGGACTATTAACCGCCCTGCAGATCATATATGTCTGATTGGTATAACGAAGAAACAAATCCGGGTTATCACTCAACGCCTCAAGTACCATCACCAATCCATGCGGTGCCAGAATATCTGATGCGATACGTAAAGCTTCAATTACATTGGCGGTTTGCTGATCATGAGGCAGGCTGCGATCATAGTTACCAGGTACTACGGTCATCCATTTTGCGCCACAGCGCTTGGCTACTTCTATTGCTTCATAACAATCCTTTTTCATCCGGTCAATATGCTCTTTCTTACCGGTTGTCAAAGATGTTTTCCAATGCCAGCTGTCCGAGGTAATCACAAATACCCCCATCCGCATGCCCAGCCTGGCCAGTGTTTCGCCTATCTTTTTCTGCTGGTCCACCGAACGCCCCATCATACCATTGTCCTCAATGGACCGGAACCCCATGCTGTGCCCAAACTTGATCTGCTCAATAAAATCTTTGCCGGCATGGCTTGAAAACATACCATCGTGAAAGGCATAATCCAGGTTGAAGGGCTTATCCGATAAAGAACTGGTATCCACTTTCTCCCCGGCTGCTGCCAGGGCACCGGTTCCTGTTAAAACCCCTCCGGCCAGAGCTCCCCCGGCCAATAAAGACTGGCGAACAAAATTTCTTCTTTGCATGGAAAACAATTTGATGACTAAATTTACCGGAATCCCGATCAAAAACGACCAATTTGACCCAGAAGTTAATTTTTTCCCTGTCCTGGTTAATTGCCGGCTATACCAGTTACGCACAACCGAAACGCTTCGAGTTTGTGGAAACCAAAATGGCCTCTCCTTTTACCATTGTTTTTTATCATACCGACAGCCTGAAGGCAGAACAGATTGCTGCACAGGCTTTTCACATCGTCGACAGCCTGGCTGCCATCTTTACAGATTATGATCCAAACAGTGAGCTCAACCAGTTCTGCGCAAGGGCTGCTGATACCGCCACCTACCATCCAATTTCCCCTGCACTTTTTGATATCCTGCTGCTTAGCAAAAGAGCCCACGCCACCAGTAAGGGCAGTTTTGATATCTCCATTGGCCGGTTAACCAAACTCTGGCGCGCTGCCCGCCAATCTGATAAATGGCCTGCTAAAGAAGCCGTTGCTGCCGCCAAAGAACTGACAGGCATGAAATACCTGCAGCTGGATCCCAAAACCGGTACAGCCCGCATGCTCAAAGCAGGTATCCAGCTCGATCTGGGTGGCATTGCACAAGGATATATTGGTGATAAAGTGATGCGCTTTCTGCTAACCCAGGACATTACAGCCGCTCTGGTGGATGTAAGTGGTGATATCACTGCAAGAGGTAATCCGCCCGGTAAAGATGGCTGGGTGGTGGCAATCAATACCCCGCATCACGAAGCAGAATGGCTACACGAACACTTGCTGTTGAAAAATCATTCCGTTACTACTTCAGGTGATCTGTATCAATACATGGAACATGAAGGCAAGCGCTATTCCCATATCCTGCATCCTAAGACAGGGTATGGTATTACAAAACGCTTATCCGTTACCGTTATAGCAAAGGATCCCGTAGTAGCTGATTGGCTGACCAAGTCCGTCAGCCTGCTGTCCCACAGAAAAGCGAAACGACTGGCCAGAAAGGTCAATGCCGAATTCCTGGTAGCAGAATATAAAAATGAGCAACTGCAATTCCGGCACACACCTGACTTTGAAGAATTTATGAAAACGTTTGCGTCACATGAACCCGAACATTAATCCTAGATTTATAGCTTAGTTGTCATGAATATGAAGAAATTTCTCGCAGCAGGTGGATTGCTGCTTTCGCTTTCACAAGTTACCCTGGCCCAGGAAAACAACCCGGATTTCAAACCTTACAAACAAAACATCCCGGGCACCTCCCTGGAAATGTCCATGGTGCCAATTCCCGCCGGCTCCTTTTTAATGGGCAGTCCGGATGCTGAGAAAAACCGCCAGCCGGATGAAGGTCCGCAACAAAAGGTTCAGCTCTCCGCCTTCTGGATGGCCAGCTTTGAACTCAGCAGAGATATATTCGATGTCTATTTCAAAGATGCCAACACCAGCCAGAACTCAAAAGTAGATGCAGTTACCCGGCCAAGCGCCCAGTACATTGATCTTACCTGGGGCATGGGTAAGGAAGGTGGGTTTCCGGTTAATTCTATGTCGCAGTTTACTGCCTTGATGTTCTGCCGCTGGCTCTATGAAAAAACCGGTATTTTCTATCGCCTTCCAACTGAGGCAGAATGGGAATATGCCTGTAAGGCAGGTAGCACTACGGCTTATTATTTTGGGGATGATCCCAAACAACTCGGCGACTATGCCTGGTTCAAGGGCAACAGCAAAAACAAGTTTCAGAAAAGCGGACAGAAAAAACCAAATGCCTGGGGCCTCTATGATATGCTGGGTAATGTAAGTGAATGGACCCTGGATCATTACCAGGAAGATCGCCTGCAACAATTAACTGGTGAACCACAGGATCCCCGGGTTGCCGTGAACCCTGTCAAATATCCCAAGGTTTTAAAGGGAGGAGGCTACACCGACCTGGAGCCAGCCCTGCGCTGCTCAGACCGTCAGCAATCTGACCCTTCCTGGAATAAAAGGGATCCACAAATCCCTAAAAGCCGCTGGTGGCTGACAGATGCCGCATCTGTCGGGTTCCGGGTAGTACGCCCAGTTCAGCAACCCACAAAAGAAGAAGCTGCTGCCTTCTTCAAGGAAATATTAGGCAACTAATGGATAAAATTGTAACATAATTTACCAGGGAAACCAACTACATTCAAACCTCTAAACTTCCGATAATGATACACGATGCTTCTAAAGATGCCGGCAAAAGCCGCCGCGAGTTTGTAAAGAATTCCGGTTTACTGGCTGGCGGACTGATGGCCGCGCCCCTTCTTTCACAGGCCAATTTTTTCTCCGGTTCTTCAGACGTTATTAAAGTTGCACTTGTAGGTTGTGGCGGTCGTGGTACCGGTGCTGCCATTCAGGCGCTTCTTACCAAACAAAATGTAAAACTGGTGGCGATGGCGGATGCCTTTCGCGACAACCTCGACAATTCGCTAAAAGCTATTATGGGTGAAGCAGAAGAAAACCCAACTATTAAAGCAAAAATTGATGTTCCGGAAGAAAGACGTTTCAGTGGCTTTGATGGTTATCAGAAAGCCATACCGCTGGCGGATGTAGTTATTCTTGCAACTCCTCCCGGTTTCCGTCCTATTCATTTTGAAGAGGCAGTTAAACAGGGCAAACATATTTTCATGGAGAAGCCCGTTGCAGTTGATCCTGCCGGGGTACAGAAAGTACTGGCTGCTGCTGCCATCGCCAAACAGAAAAAACTGAATGTGGTAGTTGGATTACAGCGTCACTATCAAAACTCCTACCGCGAACTCTTCAAACGCAAAGACCTGATTGGAGAGATTACATCGGCACAAGCCTGGTGGAACAATGATGGCGTTTGGGTGCGGGAGCGTAAACCCGGACAAACAGAAATGGAATACCAGATGCGCAATTGGTATTATTTCAACTGGCTTTGCGGTGACCACATTACTGAGCAGCATATTCACAATATTGATGTGATCAACTGGTTCAAAGGTGGCTATCCAGTAAAAGCCCAGGGTATGGGCGGCCGCCAGGTACGGAATGGGAAAGATCATGGTGAGATTTTTGATCACCACTTTGTGGAGTTCACTTATGCAGATGGTTCCATTCTCAACAGCCAGTGCCGCCATATTCCCGGCACCATGGCGCGTGTGGATGAATTACTGATCGGTACCAAAGGAAGAATCGCCACCGGAGCCGGCAGCATCACAGACAATAAAGGAAAACAACTTTATAAATTCGACAGTAATACAGAGAACAATCCCTATCAGACGGAACACGATGAATTGTTTGAAGCCATCGCAAAAGGTCAATATAAATTTGCTGATGCAGAAAATGGTGCAAAGAGCAGCATGACTTCCGTATTGGGTCGTATGGCTACTTATAGTGGTCAGGTGATTGAATGGGATAAAGCCATCAACTCCGGACTGGATATTATGCCGAAAGAGTTCAGCTGGACGGCTGCGCCACCAATTGTTCCCGGCGCTGATGGATTCTATCCAATTGCAGTTCCAGGTAAAACAAAATACATTTAAGTCTTTATATTAGTAGCAGTATACAAAGCCCCCGCATCAAAAATGCAGGGGCTTTTGTATTGTTCTGATTGTAGTTCAAGATTGGGGGCAGTATAGACATACACCCCGTTTTTAAATCCAATATCCTATGAAAAACTAGCTATCTGAATTCAATTCCTGTGCCAGCACCCTATAACGGTAACGTTCAGGGTTTTATACCCCAGGAGAGGAATCGCCTCAACAGGTTGTAGAATTCTCACCCCAACCTGCTCCAGATAACTGATAGATTCAGTACATTCAGTGTTATGAATCGTCGCAATTTTTTAAAAAGTGGTAGCCTGGCCGGACTCTCCGTTACGGCCGCCAGCCTGGTAGGCTGCAAAACCGAAACGCCCAAAGAAACCAAAACATCGGAGGATCAGGAAGACCGGTTTGAACTCCTTGAGTGGACGATCCCTCAATTACAGGAGGCGATGGCTTCAGGAAAATATACTGCTGCAGCCATCACGCAGTTGTACATAGACCGGATTCATGCTATTGATAAAGATGGGCCTTTGTTAAATTCCGTACTTGAAATCAACCCCGATGCATTGGCAATTGCCAAAGGGCTCGACAAAGAAAGAGAAGATGGCAAGCTTCGCGGTCCACTTCATGGCATTCCTATTCTAATCAAAGACAATATTGATACGGCTGATAAAATGCAGACTACCGCCGGTGCCCTGGCACTGGAAGGAAATATCGCATCCAAAGATGCCTTTATAGTACAACAGTTAAGAGCAGCAGGAGCCATCATCCTGGGTAAAACCAACCTCTCGGAATGGGCAAATTTCAGGTCCAATCGTTCCTGCTCAGGCTGGAGCAGCAGGGGCGGACAAACCCGCAGTCCCTACCTGCTCACGCATAACCCCTGTGGTTCCAGTTCCGGTTCCGGTACTGCAGCAGCAGCCAACTTAGCAGCTATCACCATAGGCACAGAAACAGATGGATCTATCACCTGTCCTTCTTCGGTAGCGGCTCTGGTGGGATTGAAACCTACTGTGGGATTACTTAGCAGATCCGGCATCATTCCAATTTCTCACACGCAGGATACTGCAGGTCCTATGGGGAGAACTGTAACAGATGTTGCCATTACCTTAAATGCCTTAACAGCTACTGATCAGCAGGATCCTGCTTCAGTTGCGGCCCAGGGAAAAGCGGCAAAGGACTATGCGCAATTTCTGGATGCAAAAGCATTGGCAGGCAAACGAATTGGCATAGAGAAAAAACCCCAGGGAACCAATCATTATATTATTGCTTTATTGGACAAATGCAAGGCCCTTCTCACTGCCCAGGGTGCCACCGTTGTAGAAATAGAATACCTTGATAAAATAGATGAGCTGGGTCGGCATGAATACAATGTGCTGAAATACGAATTCAAGGAAGGTGTCAATAAATACCTGTCTAGCGGTAATGCGAAAGTGAAAAGCCTGGCGGAAGTAATTGCTTTCAATAAAGCCAATGTAGATCGCGCCATGCCCTATTTCAAACAGGAAACCCTGGAAGCCTGTGAAGCATTAGGTGGACTGGATTCCAAAGAATATAAAGAAGCCCTACAAGCTTCGCATATCGGGTCCCGTAAGATTCTGGATGACGTGATTAAAGCCAATCAGCTGGATGCCATTGCCGGTATTACCATGGGACCATCCTGTGCCATTGATCTCTGGTACGGAGATCGCTGGGGAGATGTGTCGCTGACTTCTCCTGCTGCAGTTTCGGGTTATCCGCATATTACAGTGCCGGCCGGACTGGTATATGAACTCCCGGTAGGTTTCTCTTTCTTTGGTCCGGCTTACTCAGAGCCCGTATTGCTTGGTCTTGCTTATGCATTTGAACAGGCAGCCAAAGCGAGAGTTAAACCAACATTCAAAAAACTTTTTACCAGTTAGCAATTTCTGAATGGCCGAGCCTTCCTCCATCCAATTTTCAGGTCTGAATGCAGATGAAGTAGCAGCAGCCAGGGAAAAATTTGGTTTGAATGAACTGGAGAAGGATGGTGAATCGCCCGTCTGGAGAGCTCTAAAGGACCTCTTTAAGGAGCCGATGTTTCTTCTGCTGCTGGCCGCCTCTATCCTCTATTTTATAAGCGGACAAACAGGAGAAGGAATTTTTATGCTTGTCGCGATTGCTTTGGTCAGTACCATTTCTCTTTACCAGGATGCCAGAAGCAGGCATGCCCTTGATGCCCTCAAAAAACTAACCGAACCTTTAACACAGGTAATCCGCGATGGGCAGCATCAAACTATTCCCTCAAGCGAACTGGTTCCGGGAGATATATTCATTGTGGAAGAAGGCAACCTGATTCCGGCAGATGGAATCATTCTGCAGGCTAACGACTGCTCGGTAAATGAATCCATCTTAACAGGGGAATCTTTTACAGTTAGCAAATCAATTGATAGCAATGGAGAACACAACAATGAACTCTACCAGGGAACACTTGTTACTGGCGGATTAGCAATTGCACGGGTAGCAGCAACGGGTAAGCGAACCCGGATGGGACAAATAGGAAAACAACTGGTCAGCATTAAAGAAGAACCCACCCCGCTGCAAGCTCAGATCGCCTCTTTTGTCAAAAAAATGGCGCTTGCTGGTGTAGTGGTATTTGCAATTGTATGGCTGATTCATTATCTGCAAACTAAAGTTCTGCTCGATAGCCTGCTGAAAGCCCTTACACTTGCGATGAGTATCTTGCCGGAAGAAATTCCGGTTGCCTTCACCACCTTTATGGCGCTGGGCGCCTGGCGTCTCCTGCAAAAAGGGATCATCGTAAAACAAACTACCACGGTTGAAGCACTTGGTTCTGCTTCTGTTATCTGCACTGATAAAACCGGTACCCTTACTGAAAACCGGATGTCGCTGGCTGGCTTGTATACCTGGGAGGATCGCAGTTTTCATGATCCAGCAAATACCCACTCGGCTGCATGTAAAGAACTGATCCGGGTAGCCATGTTTGCTAGTGAACCCATCCCCTTCGACCCGATGGAGAAGGCACTGCACGAAGCGTATATACAAGACTGTGAGCAGGATGAACGTGCCGCTTATCAGATGGAAAAAGAATATCCACTGGAAGGCAAACCTCCAATGATGACACATATTTTCAGATCGGTTGATGGGCAACGTATAATCGCCGCCAAAGGTGCTCCTGAAGCTATTTTAAATGTAAGCCAGATTTCGGCCAGCCAACAATCCGACTATCATCAGGCTATTGAAAAATTCGCCAGGCAGGGCTACCGCGTGTTGGGAATTGCAGAAGGAATTTTTGATCCGCAATCCCGCACTTATCCGGAAACACAGCAGGAAATTCAGTTCCGGTTGGTAGGACTGATCGCTTTTTATGACCCACCGAAGCCCGGTATCCAAAAGGTACTGGAAACCTTTTATGATGCCGGTATCAAAGTGAAGATTTTAACCGGAGATAATGCCCTGACTACCCAGTCCATTGCTAAAGAAATTAATTTTCGTGGTAGCGATACCGTTATAGAAGGAAATGAACTGGTAAAACTTTCCGATGCTGCATTAAAACAGGAGGTGGAACAATACCAATTGTATGCGCGCCTCTTTCCGGAAGCCAAACTGCGAATTATTGAAGCACTGAAAGCCAACCAGGAAGTGGTAGCCATGACGGGTGATGGAGTGAATGATGGTCCCGCTTTAAAAGCTGCTCATATTGGCATTGCTATGGGCGACAAAGGTTCCGAACTGGCCAAAAAAGCAGCCTCCCTTGTTATTACCGACGATGATCTGGGCAAGATGGCAGAAGCGGTGGCTATGGGCAGGAAAATTTATACCAATCTTAAAAAAGCCATCAGGTACATTATTTCTATTCATATTCCGATCATCCTCACTGTATTAATTCCGCTGGCTTTAGGCTGGGCTTTTCCCAGTATTTTCACTCCGGTTCATGTGATTTTCCTGGAATTGATTATGGGTCCCACCTGTTCCATCATCTATGAAAATGAACCAATGGAAGCTGGTACCATGCAGGCCCCTCCACGTCCCTTTCAAACCACATTTTTCAGCTGGCGCGAACTCAGTGTGAGTGTAGTACAGGGCTTGGTTATAACAGCGGCCTGCCTTGGTATATATCAATATGCCTGGCGGTTCGGACTGGATGAAACAGCTACCCGTACGATGGTGTTTCTGACCCTGGTTACAGCAAATATTTTTCTTACTCTGGTCAACCGTTCCTTTCGCTTTACCATTTTTACTACGATTCGGTATAAAAACCGACTGATCCCCCTTATCATCTCACTTACTGTTTTGCTGACAGTTTTGCTTTTATGGATTCCAGCCTCCCGCAACTTCTTTGGGTTCCGTCACATCGACTCCAACCTGTATCTCTATTGTGTGTTGGCTGGTGCTGTTTCCGTTTTATGGATGGAGCCAATTAAATATTGGAAGGGCCTTCAGAAGAAAAATTGGGAATAAATATGGTAAACATAGCCCCTTTGCCAATGGTACCACTGGCTTTGATTAGGCCCTGGTGATTATCGATGATCTTTTTACAAATCGCCAACCCGATTCCGGTTCCAGGAAATGTATCTTTTCCATGAAGTCGTTGAAATACCTGGAAAATTCTATCCCGATATTCATTATCAAATCCGATCCCATTGTCTTCCACTTCAATTTTATGATAGGTCCAGTTATTATTCAATCCTAGTTCGGTGTGTTTACCTGCATGCAGGTATTGGTATCGAATCTGAATTTTAGCCGATTTACCCTGATCTGAAAACTTTATGGCATTGCTTAGCAGGTTGGTAAATAGCTGTTCTATCTGAAAAGGTACTGCCCATATAACAGGCAAGGTATCAAGTTGTATTTTGATTTGACGATGATCAATACTTTCTTCCAACTGCTGAAGTATGGTATGAACCAGGTAGTTTAAATCCGTTTTGGTAAAATGATTTTCCATCTTATTCACCCTGGAATAGGATAACAGATCAATTACCAGTTGCTGCATACGTTCTGCGGTTGACCGTAAGCGTTGGAGAATTTCTGCTCCCTTTTCAGAAATCCGGGAACTTTCAAGGTCAGACACCATCGTTACAAAAGTCTGGATCTTACGCAGCGGTTCTTGCAGATCATGACTTGCTACATATGCAAACTGGGCCAGTTCCGTATTGGATTTTAACAGTGCTTCATTGGAATCGATTAACTCCTGTGTGCGTTGATTTACCTGCTGCTCCAGTTCATCCGCAAAGATTTTGTGCTCGTGAATATCCGTACTGCTTCCAACCCACATTTCTACCTGCCCGTTTTCATTGTATTGAGGAACAGCCCTGCTCAATTGCCAGCGATAGGCACCATCCTGCCTGCGAAAGCGATGTTCAAACAAAAAGGGTTCTCCAGTTTGGATGGAATGCATCCATTTTTCAATGTTTTCCTTTCTGTCCTCCGGATGCACAATCTCGATCCATCCAACGCGGGCCAGGTCTTCTGGCGTAAACCCGGAATACTCATACACTGATCGGTTATAATAATACAGATTACCTTCCGGATCACTTATCCATACCATGGCTGGCAGTGTATCTGCGAGGGTTCTGAATCTTTTTTCGCTGCTTCTTAATGCCAGTAAGGTGAGTTTCTCTTCTGTTGTATCAAGGATAGTCCCGGTTAATCGAATAGGCTTTCCTGCTTCATCGAATAATACCCTGCCCCAGGCTTTGATCCAACGCCATTCATTGTCTCCCCTGTTGAGCCTGAATTCATAAGTTAGTACTCCTGTTTGCAAGGAGCGTTCATGCGCCTTGCGCCGGATTTCAAGATCATCCGGATGGATCCTGCTTACCAATGCTTTTCGATCCACCGGCAAATCCGGATTCATACCAAAGATTTGAAGAAAACTACGGGAATAGGTCATTTGATTATCAACCAGGTCTACCTCATAGGTACCCATTCCAGTTGATTCAATCGCTAGTTTCAGTCGTTCCTCAGCCTCTTTTGCCGCGCGCTTTGCCAGCACTGTTTCAGTAACATCATAAGCACTTACCATAACACCCGTTACCCCTTCTCCCGATTCTTCCATAAGGGGCGCATATTCAAAATCGATGAAAAATACTTTACGCCCATCTTTTGCATCCACAATTGCTTCCGCCTCTTTATCCCGGCATACCTCCCCTGAGTCCAAAACATGCATTAAAAGATCCGGAAATCGCTGCCCTTCCAGTTCCGGAAATACTTCTAATAAGGGTCTGCCATTTACCTCTGCTGCTGTCCGCCTCCAAAATTTGGTTAACATCAGCTCATTCGCCATTTCGATTATTAATTCCCGACCTCTCAGTATCGTCATAGCAATGGGAGATTCCATCACCATCTGGCGAAAATTCTTCTCCCGGTGCTCCAGTTTTTTCCTGGATACTACCAGGTCAGTAACCTCCATCGCAATGACCATGATGCCTGAAATGCTGCCTTCATCGTTGCGCAAGGGCTGGTATATCAGGTTAAAATAGGCCGTTTGAAGTTTCCCGCTTCTATTCAAATCAACCTTATAGTCCGTTGCTGTAAAGGGATTACCGGTATGGTACACATTTAATAATGCGGGCTCCACCAATTCCCGAACTTCCGGAAAAACATCAAATATTCTCGTGTTTAAAATCCCCTCTTCTGTTTTATCCGCCATTTCGAGAAAGGCTTCATTCGCCATTTCTACAATAAATTCATCCCCTGTGAGTATACAAAATCCTACAGGTGCTTGTTTAGCAATTTCCCAAAACCCTCTCTTCATCCCTGAACAATTATTTTTGCAATAATACCAGTTACTTGTCTTGTTTAATCCTTTTGGGCGAATTTCACGAAAAACCTTATTATTATAAATAAATTTAATTCATGGCAGTTTCCTACCTGGTTATTCTCCTTATTGGTCTACTTGGAATTGTATTGATTTATTTTTACAACCGCCTGGTTAAACAACGTATACTGGTGCGCGAAGGCTGGAGTGGTATTGGCACTTTCCTGCAACAAAGGAACGATCTGATACCCAACCTCGTTGAAACAGTAAAGGGATATGCGCTCCATGAAAGCAGTACCCTTACAGATGTTATCAAATGGCGCAATCAACTGCAGATAGGTACTTCCCCTGCTGAGCAAATGGAAGCAAGTAACCAGCTAAATGCAGCACTGACAAAGTTTTTTGCTTTGGCTGAAGCTTATCCCGAACTCAAAGCCAATCAGAATTTCCTGCAACTTCAGCAAGATCTCAAAGAAATTGAAACCAATCTGAACCAGAGCCGCCGGTACTACAATGCCACTGTCCGCAATCTCAATTCTTCTGTGGAAGTGTTTCCGAGTAATATCGTTGCCTCCCTTTTCGGTTTCAAAGCCGAACCCTTTTTTGAAGAAAATCCGGAAAGCCGGGAAGTACCAAAAGTAAAATTCGGTTCCTAACTGCTCTGCTTATGCGAACATTCAGATTGCTTTTCCTGCTTGGCTGTTGCTGCCTGTTACTTCGTTCTGCCGTTGCGCAGGAAGGCTTCACCATTACCGAGTATTCTGCTAATTATATTCCACCTTCCCTGGTGGATTCTATCACCAACTCCACACTTCGGGCTGCTGCTGCCAATAAAGCTGTGGGACCATCACTTTTCAACGACCGTTACAATGCCTACCGGCCGCGTATAGCCGAATTAGTGAAATCCCTTTCCCTGTTTTCCTTCCGGGAACTGGATATGAAATTCAGGCCCGGCATCCCAGCCCCTGGTTCAGCTGCTTTTCAATCCAGGCAAGCCGCCTATCTCTCAAAGCTGAAGGAGGCATTAGAACGTATTGTAACCACACCCGCTTCAGTTCATCCCTTATTAGAAGGGGATGAATCAGACCGGGTTTTGAATTTTCATTCCAACTTAAAGATCCTGCCCGATGGCAAGATTGAGGTTACCGAAACCATCAGAATTTACAATGGGGATGGCGGCATGCTCAGTGAAAACGATGATATCAAAAGAGGCATCCTGCGCGATTTTCCAACCAAATACCTTCATCAGAAAGGCTATTGGGTCAATACCGGATTTAACCTGAAATCGGTTACCCTTGATGGTAAGGAAGAAAACTATACTACACAATCTCTTGACAATGGTACCCGTGTTCAAATCGGCAACGCGGATGTTGTTCTTCCAAAAGGGATCTATACCTATGTGCTGAAATATGAAACCAATCGCCAGTTAATATTTCACCCCGACCGCGATGAACTCTATTGGAATGTAAATGGCAATGGCTGGGGATTTCGGTTTGATACGGTTGCTGCTACTCTTGAATTTCCACAACAGGCAGAAATCGGTGCTCAGCAATGTTATACAGGTGTGATGGGCTCTACCGAACAAAACTGCAGCTTTACCAAACCAACCAGTAATACGATTCTATTTCAGACAACCCGCGGACTCCAACCCTACGAGGGACTCACCATCGCTGCTGATATCCAGAAAGGGGTTCTTATTCCTCCCGGCTCAACAGATGATATCCTGAATTTCATGCGTGCCAACTGGCTGGTGCCCTTGCTGCTGGCCGTGCTTTTTTTAGTTCCTATCTTTTACTGGAATATCTGGCGAAAAAAAGGAAAAGACCCTGAGAAGAGTACCATCTTTCCGCAGTTTGAACCGCCTGCCGGTTTACGTCCCGCTGATGTAGGATATATCCACCAGCAACACTATGGCTCTCATCTGTTTGTTGCCAGCCTGGTAGATGCCGCAGTTCAAAAACAACTGGAAATCGAAGTAAACAAAGGCAGTTCCTGGTTTGCTGGTACCGAATACAATTTTAAAAATGTCAGGCATGTTGCCAGTCCCAGTGCCAGTGTGTTGATGCAAAGATTCGGTCTGGATATTTCCGCGCTCTATGGCATGCAGTTAAAAGCAGGTACTTATAATAGCACACTGAGATCACTTTATACTTCCCTGGAAACCCAACTGAAGAATAAGTTCCAATTAGAAAAAGGGCACAACAAAAAAGAGGGTTATTTTTCTTTAAACCGCGGTGTTATTTTCTGGGGAGCTTTTCTGCTTTTCATTTGTTTTGGCGCCAGTATTGTGTTCCTGGTTCAAAACTTTACCGTACCTCTTGGAATTTTTGCAGCCAGCAGCCTGATACTATTGCTCATTATCCTGATCGTTTTTTACAGGATACTACCGGCTTATACAATAGAAGGCAGAAAGATCGCCGACCACATTGAAGGCTTTAAAATGTACCTGGAACATACCGAGCAACGAATGTTCAATACCCTCGCTCCTCCTGAAAAAACACTGGATCTTTTTGAACGCTACCTGCCCTATGCAATTGCATTAAAAGTTGAAAACGAATGGGCGGAACAATTTGATTCCATCCTGCAAAAAGCACTGGAACAGGGCTATCAACCCGGTTATTTTCATGCCGGAAGGGGCTTTTCACAAAACCTGCAATTTGCCGATCTAACCAGGGGCGTATCCTCCGGTTTATCCAGCACCATTTCTTCCTCTTCCACCCCTCCCAGCAGCAGCAGTGGCGGCAGCAGAGGAGGTGGATCAAGTGGCGGTGGTGGTGGTGGCGGAGGAGGCGGAGGATGGTAATTCCATCCCCTGTTATCGCTGGCGACCTTTCTGTCGAAACGCTTTATAAGAGCCCTTTTTTGCGGGCTCTTTTTCAGTTTTGGGTCCGGGTTTGGAAGCCGGTTTGGAACCTTTATTTTCCGACTTACCAGATGCTCCGGATGTTTTCGGCTTTACTGAATCTTTAGTTTCAGGTGCTGGTGCTTTTCCTCTTATTAACCGCTCCGGTCTAATTCGTTTGCTCTTCACCGGTAGTCCGGACGAATCTTCTATGGCTTCATTCAGTTTCTCCAGTTCAACCGCATTCAGCATACGCCATTTTCCTATAGCTAGATTTCCGATAGTGAGATGCATAAAACGCACCCTTCTCAAAGCCGTTACCTCATAACCAAGGTATTCACACATACGCCGGATTTGTCGGTTAAGCCCCTGCGTTAGTATGATCGTGAATTGCTGCTTCCCGGTTACCCGAACCTTACAGGGTAGTGTTACCGTATCAAGGATAGGTATGCCTTTTTCCATTTGGTCCACAAAACCCGGACCAATCGGCTTATTCACTCTTACCTGGTATTCTTTCTCATGCGCATTACCCGCACGCAGCACTTTGTTAACAATATCGCCATCATTGGTAAGCAGGATCAATCCCTCCGAATCTTTATCCAGCCGACCTATGGGGAACACTCGCTTGGGATAATTCAGAAAGGAAATAATATTACCGGCCACGTGTTCTTCGGTAGTAGTTGTTATGCCTACCGGTTTATTGAGCAGGATATATACCGGCTTCTCTTTTTGCTTACGCGTGATCAAACTGCCATCTACTTCTACTTCATCGCCTGGCTTTACCCGGTTTCCGGGTTTGGCCTTACGGCCATTCAACAACACTCTTCCTGCTACAATCAGGTCATCGGCTTCTCTCCTGGAACAATAACCGGTATCACTGATGAACTTATTTATACTGATGGATTCTTCCAATGGCTTATTTTTTCTTTCCCTGTTTTTTATTTCCTACTGCTTTTTTACCTGCTGCCTTTTTAGCTCTCGCCTCCCCGGTTTCTTCTCTGATAGCTGTAGCGATTACCCACTCGTAATCAAGCTGGCGCTTCTCCAGGTTAGCTGCCACCACCCTAATGCGCACTTTATCGCCCATCCGGAAGGTCCGGCCCGATCTCCTGCCTGCCAGCATATAATCCGACTCCACATGCCGGAAATCATCATACTCCGACAAACTAGTGATACTTACCAATCCCTCACATTTATGTTCAACCGTTTCCACCCAGAAACCAAAGGAAGACACCCCACTAATCACACCATCAAATTCATCCCCCAGGAAATTCATCAGGTATTCCACCTGCTTGTATTTGTTGGATGCTCTTTCTGAATCCATTGCTGCCCGTTCGCGCTCACTGCAATGTTTACACTTCTCTTCCATTTTCTTATCCGGCAGGTATTGTTCATCCAGCACCTGCTGCAACACGCGATGTACCAATACATCCGGGTAGCGGCGAATGGGAGAAGTGAAGTGTGCATAATGCTCAAACCCTAATCCGTAGTGGCCTATATTCTTGGTCGTATAAACCGCTTTTGCCATGGTACGGATGCCTAATTGCTCCAACACATGTTGTTCGGGCTTGCCCTGCACATCCTGTAACAACTGGTTAAAAGATGCTGCAATCTGCTCCGGTGATTTGGTCTGAAAGGTATGTCCGAATTTGCGCGCAAATGCTGCAAAGGGTGTAAGTTTTTCCTCATCCGGCTGGTCATGCACCCGATATGGAAAGGGCAATGGCTTTTTATTGACTTCAATCTTACTGATGAATTCTGCTACAGTGCGGTTAGCCAGCAACATGAACTCTTCAATCAACTGATGCGCTTCCTTGCTCTCCTTGATCATGATGCCTATCGGCTTTCGGTTCTCATCCAGTTTGAAACGAACTTCCTGTGAGGAGAAATTAATCGCGCCTTTTTTAAATCGCTGTTTGCGCATGCGTTGCGCGAATTTATTCAGCAGCAGGATCTCTTCTTTATAAAGGCCATCTTCATTTTCAATAATCTCCTGTACTTCTTCATAGGTAAAGCGATGATCCGAATGGGTCACGGTTCTGCCCAGCCAGCTTTCTTTCACATCCCCCCTTGCATTGATCAGGAAAACCGCCGAGAAAGTAAACTTGTCTTCATGCGGCCGCAGGGAACAAAGTTCATTGGATATCTTTTCCGGTAGCATGGGATTCACCCGGTCGGGTAAATACACAGAGGTTGCCCGCAGATAAGCTTCCTTATCCAACTCGGTATCCGGTTCTACATAATAACTCACATCCGCGATATGTACCCCGATTTCGTATCCACCCTTCACCGATTGTATCGATAAAGCATCATCAAAATCCTTTGCATCCATAGGATCTATCGTAAAGGTCAATACCTCCCGCATATCCCTGCGTTGTGCAATCTCCTTTGCATCCAGCGTTTCCGGTATGCGGGCTGTTTCCTCCAGCACATCTTCCGGAAAAGAAAGTGGAAACCCATTTTCCAGCAGGATCTCTTTCATCGCCGTATCATTGGCCGCCTCTTCTTTCAGCACTTCCATCACTTCCCCTACCGGCTTCTTATTATTCGACCATTCCACAATTTTCACTACTGCCCTTGCGCCATTCTCAGCCCCATGCAGTTTATCCAGCGGGATATAAATATCCGGCATCGGTTTGTCTGTTTCAGGAATGAAAAATGCAAAACTTTTACTCAGTTCTATTTTACCCAGGAAAGATTGTTGCTTACGCTCCATTACATCAGTAATCATTCCCTGCAGGCGTCCGCCACCTCTTCCGGAGGAACGCATCACCTGCACTTTTACTTTATCTCCATGTAAGGCGGTATTGAAGTCATTTGGCTTGACCAGTATATCCTGTTCCAGTCCCTCAATGATCACAAATCCCATTCCACTTCTGGTTATATCCAATCTACCGACCGGCAATTCAGGTCCAGTTCCCTTTGCCTTATTTTTCTTTGAAGAAGATTTCTTTTTACTCATTTTTTCATAGTTAAGCAGAAGGTAAATACTGTTTACTAAATGTACCGATTATCGTGCGAACCCGCTCCCCGGCATCAAATAAAAATACCATTTCGATGGGCAACACATAAATCGGCCAGTCCCTCAACTCCTGCTGGAATTTTATTAACCGAACCGCATCCTTTTCAGTGGTCAGGATCATCTTCTGATCTCCTCCCAACTGATTAAACCTGCGCTGGATTTCTTTTACATCATCAATCGTGAAAATATGGTGATCACTGTACGCCAGTTGCTCATAACTGCTCACCTGATTGGCCAGGTACCGTTTAAGCGGCTTGGGATTCGCAATACCAGTTACCAGTAATACTTCCATTTCAGCACCTAATACTGTTTCCTGTCTTTCTACCAACTGATAGGGTTTGCCATAAGTGATGCCAGCAAAATAAACCTGCTGATGAGAAGCCGGATTCAATTCCTGCCGGATTTGTTCTGCATCTTCCTGGCTCAGGTTAAGCGGACATTTAGTTACCACAATTATATCCGCTCTTGCAGCACTTCGCTTTTCATCTCTCAAATCTCCTGTTGGCAGGTACCAGTCGCGCGTGTATAAATTACTGTAATCCGTTAGCACAATATTCAACCCCGCCTCAATTGCCCGATGCTGAAATGCATCATCCAGCACAATCAGTTGGGTATCCGGCCGATCATGCAGCAGTAAAGGCACTGCCACTACCCGTTCTTCTCCAACCGCTACTGAAACCTCCGGAAACTTCAGGTGGAACTGCATGGGTTCATCCCCAATTTCCAATGCCGTGGTGGTATCATTGGCCAGCGCATAACCCCTGGTTTTGCGTTTATACCCTCTGCTGAGGGTGGCCAGTTTCATCTCTTTTTCAAACTGTCGCAGAATCCATTCCACCATGGGGGATTTACCGGTTCCGCCTGCGGCAATATTGCCCACGCATATAATGGGAATATTAAACTTTGCTGCTTTCAGGATATTCGCATCATAGAGTTTGTTGCGTACAAAAATGACCAGCCAATAAACCAGTGAAAACGGAAACAACAGCATCCGCAGGGGTTTCAGCAAGGGAAAATTAAAATTCATACAATGCATCCGGGGTTAAACAGCCATTCAGCGGCAGGTCATAGTCATCTCTTTCAGGAATCTCTTCTACGGGTTCAAAGTAACTAATTCCAAGAGTATAACAATCAGATCTTACCTGTGCCAGGTAGCGATCGTAAAAGCCTTTTCCATATCCTAACCGATACCCTTTTTTATCCACCGCCAGCAAGGGTACCAATACCAGGTCCAGTTCAATTGGCGATATCACCTCTTCGGTTTTCGGTTCTGCAATTCCATATTGATTTTTCACATAATCAGTGTCCATATCCACCATCCGTGCTTCCATAGTGGAAACTTTGGCGTTGATAACAGGATAACATAACCGCAGTTCCGGAATCCGGAATTCCATAAAATCTGTCAGCAAAAAAGTATTGGGTTCTGCTCTTTCCCTAAGTGGCCAGTAAGATAAAACCGTTTGCAGCTGATCCGGCCAATACCATTGCTGAAACCGGATCAAGATCAGATCATCCAGCCTACTCCTCTCCTGTTCCGCCAGTGTCGTGCGGCGTTTCAGGAATTCGGCTCTCAGGGCTGCTTTTGTCATGACTACCGATTGATGAAAAAAGAGAATACCGTAGTTCCGTAATTACGCTCCTGCACAAACCATTCATATCCCTGGTAATTATTACGGGGGGTATGTTCCAATACGAACATGCCTCCTGGTTTGAGTAATTGTTTCTCTACTACTTTTTTGGGAAGTTCATCAATTGTGGTGAGAGCATATGGCGGACCGGCAAATATAAAATCATACTGATCGGTACAACTGTCCATGTATTTGAACACATCCATTCGCACCACCCGAACAGTGTCAGTTAGTCCCAATAGCTCCACTGTTTTGGAAATAAACGCATGCATCGCAGGATCCTTCTCTACAATCACCTGTTCCGCAGCCCCTCTCGAAGCCAGCTCATAACTGATGCTGCCGGTACCTCCAAACAGGTCCAGTGTTTTGGCGCCTTCAAACTCAATGTTGTTCTGGAGTATATTAAAGAGTCCTTCTTTCGCGATATCTGTTGTTGGACGGGTATAGGGCATGTTGGCAGGTGGACTTATTTTTCGTCCCCCGAATTTTCCACTTATGATACGCATACCGCTGCCTGCATTAGAGGAGTGAAAAAATGAGGTTGCATTCCCTGCAACTGGCGTTCATTCAACTGAAGCTTTTCCGGTTGAACTGCCAGCTCCAGCTTGCCAAGATACTTGTATAAATCCAGGTAAAGGGCACTTGAGGAGTCCATCCAGCCCGACCAAACAACCGGGGTCGTTTCAGGCGATAAACCGGCTTGCTGCAGCAACGACAACACCAGGTAACTTACATCATCCGGAGCATGATATTCAAACTGCTGAAAGAACTTCCATCCTCCGTGATGCAGGGCGACATATATTAGATGCTGATCAATCACCAGGTAAAGGATGCCTGTTTCAGGATGTTGCAACAGATTCAATTGCTGCATCCAGCAGGTTAGTTGGTGCCGGTGCGTGCTATTGGGATGCGCACCCGCAAAAGCCGAATAAACGGTGGCGGACAACCGAAAAACGGTATAGTGAGATGCATCTGCATGAAGATCGGTTAGCGTGGTGCCTTTGAACAGATCTCCAAACTGGCAATCGAGCCATTCCTTTCCATTATCATTTCCATACAAGGCGGCTGGTATCAAAACTGCCTGGGGTGATTGATAGATGAAATCGACCTGCTGCCATTGCCGCAACCAGTCTTTCTTTTCTGCAATCCAGTCTGACAAAACTGCCCCCATATCCTCCCCCCCCTCATCAAACTGGATCACTTCCAGCAACAGTGGCTGATGATTTGTTGTGTAGCCAAAGAAACGAAGTCCCGCTTCCGTCTGCTGAACCAGCAATCGTTTATCCGTCATTGCCCCGGGGCCTTCAAATTCAATACTATAGTTGGTTGTATAAGACATAACCTATGCTGCAATAATACGCCATTATGGGGTCAGGCACTTAATTTCTGCAGCAGTTTTTTGCCCTCCTCCTTGATACGCTGATCATCTTCCATCCTGGCCGGGAGGTATTGCAGTTTCTTTAGCATTTCAATGGCCCTGCTGCGTTGATCGAGTTGATCGTAGGTGCGCGCTAGTTCCAGGTAGTTCAGAATAAAGGAAGGATTTAAGGATAAACTTTTTTCATACGCTTTTGCGGAAAGTTCAAAACTGGCATCCGGAAATGCTCCGTAAAATAGTTTCACTGCGCCCCTTTTGAAACTTCCCAAACTGGATATTTCATAGTACCATCTGCCTAATACATGATAAGGCCTGAAGTCCGTAGGATTGAGCTGTATCCCACGGTCTGCATGGTATTTGATTTTTTTAACCGATTCCACCAGTTCTTTTCCTGAACTCATCAAAGCCACCCTGCCCAGGGATACCGACATCGCAAAATGGGCATCTGCAGATTGGGGATACAATTGCAAGGCTTTGGAGGCGTATTGGTAGGCCGTTCTGTAATAGCGGTTTCGCTGCTCTTTATCGTGCAGGCGATTGCCTAACCGATCGGCTAAAATACTCGCTTTATATAAGGCCGTATGATTGTTTGGCTGCAATTCCAGCACTTTCAGGTATTGCTGATAAGCTGCCTGATCTTTCAAGCCGGCTTCGAATTCTTCTCCTTTTTGAAGCAACTGCTTCACATCCTGCGACCAGCCAACTACCAGCAAACAACAGGTACAACAAAAGAGTAACAGGATTTTCTTCATGTCAGTCAAAAATACGATCTATACTGATTCCAATTTTTCCATTGAATCGCTGAATCGGCGCATTTAGTTTGTGAATGCTGATCGTAATCCGGGTAACATTCCCAAAACGATGATGAATCTTGTGAATGATAGAATCAGCTACCTCTTCCAATAGTGGGGTTGGAAGCGCCATTCTGGACTGTACAATTTCATACACTTCTTCGTAATTCACGAGGTGTTTAAGACTGTCGTACTTGTCTTTTTTTACGTGGTATTCCACATCCAGGTTCACTTCAAAATCATTCCCGATTTTTTCTTCGCCCGGATACAATCCATGGAAGCCATGAAAAATTAACTGATGAAGATGAACGGTTACCATAAAAAGAAATTTGGCGGCTTTACAGGCCGCCAAATTATTGATTCCGGCATAGACTGCCGTATTAATTTTTTAAACGATTCCGGTTGCAGACAGAAAACGCTCTGCATCCAGGGCTGCCATACAACCACTACCCGCGGCCGTTACAGCCTGGCGATAGATCTTATCCTGTACGTCGCCCGCCGCGAAAACCCCTTCCACATTGGTTTTGGAGGTTCCGGGCACTGTTTTGATATAACCGGCTTCATCCATATCCAGCCATCCTTTGAAGATATCTGAATTGGGCTGGTGGCCGATTGCTACAAAGAAACCTCCTACCGGGATTTCTGTCTTCTCTCCGGTCAGGTTATTTTTGATGCGTACACCTTCCACCTTTTTATCACCCAGGATCTCATCTGTTTCACTATTCCAGTAGATGGTAATATTGGGAGTTGCTTTTACGCGATCCTGCATCACTTTGGACGCCTTCATACCATCTTCTCCCTTGCGCACGATCATATGCACACGGGTAGCCAGTTTGGAGAGATAGATCGCTTCCTCACAGGCAGTATCACCCGCACCTACAATGGCCACTTCTCTTCCTTTGAAGAAAAAGCCATCACATACCGCGCAGGCACTCACACCAAATCCATTGAGACGCTGCTCACTCTCTATGCCCAGCCATTTGGCAGAAGCACCGGTTGCAATGATCACCGAATCTGCTGTAAGGGTTTTCTCTTCATCTATTACCACGCTGAAGGGGCGTTTTGAAAAATCCACGCTGGTTGCTAATCCATAACGGATATCAGTTCCCATGCGCTTGGCCTGCTTCTCAAAATCAACCATCATTTCTGGTCCCTGTACGCCCTCAGCATAACCGGGATAGTTTTCTACTTCTGTAGTGATGGTTAATTGTCCGCCTGGCTGAATTCCCTGATATAATACCGGTTTAAGTGCAGCACGGGAGGCATATATAGCGGCTGTGTATCCAGCGGGACCAGAGCCTATGATTAAACAGTGTACGTGTTCGTTTGCTTGATTGTCCATACGGTTGAAAAATTTACGGCCTGCAAAAATAGGGGCAAATATGTTAAATCAGTGTGAGGGAAATCACCTGGGGATAACCAGTGTATCAAACTGTACGGAATAGCCCCCAAAATACCCCAGGGCACCGCCACTGATATTGCTTAATACCTTGGTGGGGTTTCCAAACGGACTTCCAATCGAACCATAATTGTATTCCATGGTACGCCAGAAATCATAGTTGGCTTTATCAATATTGGTGAATTTCAAAATGACCGTATCTCCTTTATCAAAGAAAGAATAGGTTTCGAAATCAATTTCTTCATTGCGATTGATTCCTTTCTCTACCTGGATATCATACCTGCTGCCATCCACAATCTGGTCATCAAATACTGAATTGAATCCCGGATTAAAAGGACCGCCATTAGTAGAGGTAAAAAAGCGGATATAATTTCCAAAGCCAGGAGGATCTGTTACCCTGGCCCACAACACTACCTTATTGGTATCCGGGTTGTTCTCAGAGGGCTTCCACCAAATTGAATCCACTGTTTTGGCATGCACCGGGATCGTGGTAGTGGCTGTATAGGTTTTTCCATCCACTTCAATCTCGAGCCGGTAAGAAGTTCCTTCCACACCCGGGAAAGCAGTTGCCAGGTTGGATGAATCGATGGAATAATAAATGATGGTGCCGGCCGGCGTTGGTATGCTGTATTCCTTCAATTGATGTGTTCTGGATCCATTGGAGATGCGCACAATTGCATTTCGTACAAATGAGGCCGTCAAGATTTCGGGATTGATCTCACTGAAAAAATCAAGGCTGCGGGATAAAAACACCAATGGCGCCTGCCTGGCTTCAATGGTAGCTTCCACCACCAGTTTGGGCTCCTGTTCATCCAGGTCGAAATCAACCGACCGTTCACAGGCCACCAGGGTGGTAAGAAAGATAAGGGTTAATAAAAGAATGCGCATATGCGGTATAACAAGAAGCTCCGGAAAAGGTTAAAAACAAAAGCCATCTCCTTGGAAAGAGATGGCCCGTAGTTATCTTGAATCCTGGATATTATCCCAGGTATGCTTTCAGTGCATTGCTGTAGCGGGCCTTCTGCAGGCGCTTAATCGCTCTTTCTTTGATCTGGCGGATACGCTCTTTGGTAAGATCGTATTTCTGACCAATCTGCTCAATGGTTACACCATTTTCACCATCCAGACCGAAATAAGCATTTACGATTTCTGCTTCGCGGGGACTCAGTGATTTTAATACGCGACGGATTTCATTGCGCAGTGAATCCTGCATCACGTCTTCATCGGTATCATCACTACCTTCCAGCAGATCACCCATTGCTACATCTTCTGCTTCGTGAACAGGCGCGTCGAGAGAAGTGTGACGGGTATTGCTCTGGAAAATATTATTGATCTCCGTTTCGCTCATCTCCAGGATCTCAGCCAGCTCTTCTGTTGAAGGCTCCCGCTCATGCTCCTGTTCGAAAGCCATATAAGCTTTATTCGCTTTGTTATAAGTTCCGATTTTATTCTGGGGCAAACGAACCAGACGTCCCTGCTCAGCCAAAGCCTGCAGAATAGACTGACGAATCCACCATACAGCGTAAGAAATGAATTTAAAACCTTTGGTTTCATCGAAACGCTGTGCAGCTTTGATCAAACCGAGGTTTCCTTCGTTGATGAGGTCACTCAGGGACAATCCCTGGTGCTGGTATTGCTTAGCCACAGATACTACGAAACGAAGGTTGGCCTGAACCAATTTGTCCAGCGCTCTCTGATCACCCATTTTAATACGCTGCGCAAGGGTAGTTTCCTCTTCCGGCGTAATCATGGAGATTTTTGAGATTTCCTGTAAATACTTTTCTACCGCCTGGGAGTCCCGGTTGGTAATCTGTGTAGCAATTTTTAGCTGCCTCATGCCTGTCTATTAAGTTTATGAATAACGCTCGTAAGACGCTTACGGTTCGCCGATCGTTGTCGAGGTGTACGTTAAAGATAGGCGAAAATGGTCCAGAACTGTCTGCAAAGTTACATTTTGCCTTTCAGATCTCATAGCTTTTGTGGATAATTATCTGCTTATCAAGGCTAAAGCACGACTTGTAGCGCCTTGAAATGCAGGCTGGGCCTACCGAAAACGGTTGCGTAACCGAAATTAATAGGTTACGATGCTTCCATCCGGACTGTGCAGAACTAATTCTTTCTTGTCCGAGGCTTCTACTCTACCTACGATTTTGCCTTCCAGGCCCAGGGCTGCTCCTGCTGCCAGGAGTTGATCCGCCGCTTTTTCAGAAGTAAAGACTTCCAGGCGATGCCCCATGTTGAATACCTGGTACATCTCCCGCCAATCGCTACCCGAAGCAGCTTTGAGCAGGTCAAATACAACTGGTGGTGCAAAGAGGTTATCCTTTATTATTTTGAAAGGTGCAGGCAGGTATTTCATACACTTGGTCTGTCCTCCTCCACTGCAATGCACCAATCCGTGAATATCGCTGAAATGCTCATCCAGCAATACTTTCATCAGGGGAGCATAGGTTCGGGTCGGACTCAACAGCAGATGCCCGATATCGGTAGTCGGGAAACCGGGAACTTCAATAGAATCGGTTAACCGGTGCGGCCCGATATATACAACTTCATCATTCAGTTTGGTATCAAAGGATTCAGGAAAATTGCGGGCATAGTCTTTATGCAGAGCGTCATGGCGGGCACTGGTCAGTCCATTGCTTCCAATGCCACTGTTATAAGCCGTTTCATAGTTGGCCTGGCCGGCGCTTGAAAAACCTATAATAACATCACCTGCTTCTATTAAGTCATTGGTAACCAGTTTGTTTTTGGGCCACCGGGCAGTCATGGTACCATTTACCGCGATGGATCTCACCACATCACCCACATCCGCGGTTTCCCCACCCAGGTAATGAATGTTCACTCCATAGGTCTTCATCTGATCAAAGAATTCCTGTGTGCCGGAGATAATGGCTTCCAGCACTTCCCCGGGGATCAGGCCTTTGTTGCGATCGATGGTAGAGGAAAACAGCAGGTTATCATGAATACCCACACAGAGCAGGTCATCTATATTCATTACAATGGCATCCTGCGCAATGCCTTTCCACACTTCCAGGTTGCCGGTTTGTTTCCAATACAGGTAAGCCAAGATACTTTTGGTACCAGCTCCATCTGCATGCATCAGGTTCACCCAATCGGCATCATTTCCTAAATAATCCGGATAAATTTTACAAAATGCATGGGGATAGAGACCCTGGTCTAGTTTTTCTGTTGCTTTATGAACTTCTTCCTTCTGTGCAGAAACGCCCCTTTTTGAATACAAACTCATGATTGGTTATTCGAACCGCGAAGATAGTGAAACGTGAGACGTCAGACGACTGACGTTTCACTATATTTGCGCCTCCTATGCAGGTACATCGTAACATAGAACAGTTACCCTCCTTCCGGAATGCCATTCTTACCATCGGCACTTTTGATGGTGTGCACCTGGGACATGCATCTATTATTGCGCAACTAAAAAGCCTGGCAAAGGAAGTGGATGGGGAAACTGTAATCCTGACGTTTCACCCACACCCACGGCGCATTGTTGGCAAAGAGCCGCAGGCAGTTTTGTTGCTGAATACCCTGCCTGAAAAAATCAGGTTACTTGAGGAAGCCGGGATTAATCACCTGGTTGTTATACCCTTCACGCCGGAATTTGCCATTCAGCCTCCCAAAGCTTATGTGGAGGATTTCCTGATTCGCTATTTCAATCCGCATACTGTTATTATAGGATACGATCATCGCTTTGGCCATAACCGTGAAGGCGATTTCAAATTGCTGGAAACCTATGCCCAAAACAAGGCATTCGGACTCGTAGAGATCCCTGGTAAATTGCTGGAAGCCTCTACGATCAGCTCTACCCGCATCCGCCAGGCCCTGCTCCAGGGCGATGTACAGCTTGCTTCCAACCTGCTGGGTTATGATTATTTTTTTGACGGACTGGTAGTAAAAGGCAACCAACTGGGTCGAACCCTGGGTTATCCTACCGCCAACCTGCAGTTGACCGACAACGAAAAACTGATTCCGGCAAATGGCGTATATGCCGTTACTGTGCGGTTATCCGATCCTGTTAGTAACGGAGATGCACAACTGAAAGGTATGATGAATATCGGGGTGCGACCAACTGTGGATGGTTTAAGTCGGGTTATAGAGGTAAACATTTTTGACTTTGATGCCGATATATATGGGCAAACCATCCAGGTTACCCTCAAGCATTGGCTAAGGGCAGAACAAAAGTTTAGCGGACTGGATGCACTGAAAGAGCAACTGTCAAAGGATAAAGCCACCAGCATCGGCCTCCTGAACAGCCTGTGATTACTGCATGATCTTAACCAGCAATTCCTTCATCAAGGCACTGTCGGAAGTACCTCCATCATTAATACCGATCGAACGCAGGTTGTATTGATGTAAAAGCAGCAGGATCTTTTCGACCCCTTCATAACCGTAGCGTTGGGAACATTGAATATAATCCTTCACGAAAAAAGGAGAAGTACCAATAGTAGAGGCAATCAGCTTTTCATCGTTGGTGCGTGCGCCAAAAATCATGAACACCTTACTGAAGTAGTTATAAAGCGCCGGCAGGATCATCTGAATGGGACCGGCTTTGGGATTGCTCTCAAAGTATTGAACAATCCGGATGGCCTTGGGCAGATCCTTCCGTGCGATGGCATCCTGGAGCTCAAACACATTAAACTCCTTGCTCACTCCAATGAACCGCTCAATATCATCTTCGGTGATGGTGGTTCGTCCGCCCAGGTTAATTAATAATTTATCAATCTCGTTTTCAATCCGGCTGAGATCATTGCCGATATGATCCACTAATAATAAGCAAGCCTTTTGCTGAATGGAATAGCCCTTCGACTGAACCAGTTTTTCTGCCCAGGCCGGCAACTGGTTTTCATACATTTTTTTGGTTTGTACGAAAACTGTTTTTTCTTTCAGCAGTTTGGCAAGTTTGCTTCTGCCATCTATTTTTTTTTCTTTGTGTGCCACTACCAGGATCGTAGAGGCAAGCGGATTGGCTATATAGTTTTCAAGTTTATCCAGGTCTTTCATTTGTTGTGCTTCTTTTAAAAGCACTACCTGCTTTTCTGAAAACATTGGATACCGCATACAGGCATTGATCACATCCGCCCAGTTGGCCTCACGTCCGTAAAAAATGGAAAGATTGAAACTTGCTTCCGATTCGGTCAATATCTGGTGCTCTGCCACCTGCACCACTTTGTCAATATAATAGTCTTCCTCTCCTTCCAGCCAATAAACCGGCTGGTATTGTTTTTTCTTCCAGTTCTCCAGAATTTTTTCTACCGACATGCTTTTTTATTCAGGATTGCAATAATAATTGAAAGCTGGGAAAAAAATCGGAAATTCGCACAGCGCCTGCATTCTACCCTTCCTGGAGACTACTCCGTTTACCCCCTTTTATTTTTTTGGCACGGTTTTCGAAATGCCTTCCATATCAAACACCAAAAACCTTGTTAACCCGGTTACAGAACCAATTTAAAAACTGAAAAACAATACATAATGAGCACATCAAACTATCCTTCAGCCACCCCTACGCAAGAACCTAAAAAAGATTATAAAGGGTTGATCATTGCCCTCCTGGCAGCAGGTCTGTTGGGAACATGGGGTTATTTGTTATGGAACAATAACAAAAACGAACAAACCATTCAGCAGAAAGAAGCAACCATCGCTCAGGTTACAGATGAAAAAACCGAGCTGCAGCGCAACTTTGATGCTTCTCTGGCACGTCTGGATTCCGTTACCGGTTACAACAATCAACTGGAAGGAAAACTGACCGACAGAAACAGTGAAATTTCTAAACTGAAAAAAGAAATCCGCAGCATTCTGAACAAGAGCAATGCAACCGCTTCTGAACTAAAGAGAGCAAAAACGCTGATCGCAGAAATGAACGAGAAGGTTGCTAACCTGGAGCAGGAAGTTGCCCGTCTGACTGCTGAGAATACGCAGTTGAACACGGACCTCGGTACAGAAAGACAAAAAACAACCCAGCTGACCAGCGACCTGGCAACTACCACTTCTGCCAAGCAGGAACTGGAAAAAACAGTTGACATCGCTTCTACCCTGAATGCTTACAACATTGCGGTAACTCCGATCAATGAAAAGAACAGCGGTAAAGAAAAAGTAACATCAACTGCAAAGCGCGTTGACAAACTGGTTATTTCCTTCGATGTTGATAACCGTATCGCTCCTGCAGGTACTGCTGAAGTATATGTAGTAGTAATCGGACCTGATGGTAAGCCTGTATCACAGGAGAGCCTGGGTTCTGGTTCATTCACTACCCGTGAAGATGGTGAAAGACCATTCACTGCTAAGGTTCCTGTAAAGATCGAAACCGGTAAGAAAACCCCAGTTGAGTTCGCCTGGAAATCTAATAACGACTTCCAGCGCGGTAACTACAAAATTGAAATCTACCACAATGGTTTCAAGATTGGTGAAGGAACCCGCGAACTGAAGAAAGGTGGTCTGTTCGGTTAATCTAGTGTGCAAGTAACATCCTCATAAGTCTAATGTGTGGAAGGCCGTCTCAATTGAGGCGGCCTTCTTTGTATGGAAGGGAGACAAAGGAGGAAGGAAGAAGGAGGATTGGAAGAAAGGCGACAAGGGAGACATGGATGCCTGGATAGAAAACCATAACCGAACCCCACCGGAACAGTAATAAAATAGTTCCAGAGTGCTTCACTGACGCTTCACTGACGCTTCACTGACGATTGAAGAGTAATCAAACAACAGTATTATAACGGTCCCGAATGACTGAATGGACAGAGAAAAGTGCCCGAATGGTTGGTGAAAATCTGCCGAACGGCATAAATAAAAAAGAAGCCATCCTGGAAAGGACAGCTTGATTGATTAACACATAAAACAGTCAGCAAACGGTTTCGCTAATACATGCTTAGGTTTTGCTGAAAGACAATTTTCATTCGAAATATTCTATTTAGGGGTATGCTAACGTTTATGGTGTTTTCTTTTTACATCGTTGATGAATCGATCAACTGGAATCACGCAAACCAAAAAAATCCTGGTAACAGCGCTGAACTAAAATAGGTCACTTTGTTGCTTTTCCAGGAAAAAGGAGGAGGACAATCGGCTGACGGGGACCTGACAAAAACCTGACAGCATTCTAATTGATTAAAAAGCAGAGGATTATACAAACGGCAGGACAGTCAGATAGCTGCGATAAATGCCTCAATGTTGACTTCTTTGGTAATATTAAACCGCTGCCTCAGGCGCTGCCTTGTCTTATGTACACTGTCAACAGATATGCCCAGCATGGAAGCGATCTGTTTGGATGTTAATTGTAACCGAATCAATGCCGCCAATCGTTGTTCGGCAAGGGTGATATCGGGCACCTGCTGCTTTAGTTGAGCAAAGAAGGTTGGATAAATCGTTTGGAACAGTGACTTAAACTGAAACCATTCCTCTTCTGTCAAAATGGTTTGTTGGGCCAATTCAATTACTAAAGCTTGCTGATCTTCCGTATTGGTTTTATGCTGGATCTGCTTTTCCAGCTTTTCAATCAGATTTGTTTTCTCTGCTACTTTTTCGGTAATGATGGATAATTGATTCCTCGCAGACTCGATCTCTACTTCCATGGATCGTTTTTCGCCCTCCAATTGTTCCAGTTTTAACCTGCTTTTTAATTGGTGCCGGTTAAACAGCAATAAACCAATTAAGCAAAGCAGCAGAAGGACGATAATCAGGATATTTCGCTCCAACTCCTTTTTTTCCTTTTCCCGCTGGAGGGTCATCACCTGGTACCTGTTTTTTTCATCATTCGCCTTAATTTTGGAAACTTTGATACTACTCAGCGCAATTACACGATCCAATGAGTCTTTCAGGAACTCGTATTTCTTATTGTAATACAAAGCGCTATCATAGGCTCCAAGTGCTTTGAATACTTCAAACGCTGTGTTATTTGCGTTTCTTTCATAAAATGGCTCTCTCCTGTTTTTTAACAGGCCAAATGCCTCCCGAATGAATTCCAGTGCTTTTGTTTTGTTTCCAAGCGCCAATTGAGTTCGTGCCGCCCATTGTAAGGAATTCGCTGAATTGTCTAAGAAATCGGCTTCTTTACTGATTGAGTAATCAAATAGTAACAAGGGCAATGCCTTATCAAATTGCTGAAGTTCAAAATAGACCTGGCCCATATTACCGCTGATAATTCCCCTCCAGAGCTCCATGTTCAGCATGTTTGCATAATCTAGTCCTCTGTTGTAGTAAAAAAATGCTGAGTCGAACTGCTGCAAACGATGGTAAGAAAGTGCCGTTGTATTGTGTGCCCACATAACGCTTATCGAATCCATTGTGCTTTGCATTGGCCTGGCTACCTGAATGGATTTGACACTATAATGTATACTTTCCTGATATTCTTTAATCTTGTACAGCAGCTCGCCCAACATCCGGTAGTAGAAAGGATTAATGGGAATACCGAGTTTTTCTTTTAATTCCAATCCATTAATAAAGTACATCATAGAAGCTTCATATTGCTTCAGTGCATAGGCTATTTCCGCATAATTGATACTGATTTCGGCTATTAAATAATCATTTTCAGACTTGTATGCCAGTTGAATGGCTCTCTCCAGCAGATTTACGATTTCAGTTGGAGAACCGGATTTCATCATTGGTTCAGCTTTCAACCCATCTTCAAGTGATGCCATATATGCGGCATGTGCCTTCAGGATTAATAACCTCGCATTAAAATAATCACTCGTTCCCGCTGCTTCCAATTCAGCTAAAAAAGCTGCCCGTTTCGAAACAGGAACTAATTCAAACTGCTGCAAAAACTGACCGCTATAAACTGAATTGTCGCTGAGCTTTCTTAACCACTCTTCTTTAGTGAAGATGGTATCTTCTGCATATGTGATAAAGGGGAAAATAAAGAACAGACAGATAAAACCAATTAAAATCCTGGGTTGAAATCTCATATGCTAGAGTGGATATTCAAAATAACAATACCTGCGAACAAAATCAAATAATGTTGAAGTCATAAAAAAGTGCCCCGTCTAAGAAGAGGCACTTTTAAATAAACTTTCCGATTCAGGATTATCTGAAGGTATAACGGGCAGAGATACCGAAGTTATCGCCACGGAAGCTGCGGTATCCTCTGTAAATATCGTTGTCGAAAGGATCAACAATACCAAATGTAGGACGTACATCCGCAGACAGGTTTAAAGGGATTTTTTCAAACTTATAGTCAATACCGCCGGTTGGGAAAATACCCAGACCAAATCCTCTTAATTCCTCATAATCAGAAAAAGAATTGTATGCAGTCAAACCACCTCCTACGTACCAACGCAGACCAGGTACAGGTTTGATTTCAAAATGATGCTGATAGGCTGCGCTAAAGGCTGCAGTTACCCAATCAATTCCGCCACCTCTGTAACCCCGAAAACCAAGGTTAAATTCCAACGCCCCCGGCTTGGTTACATGTGTTTTATACGATGCGGATACCAGGTCGTAATATCCCCCAATTCTAAGACCGATGGCGCTGTTGTAGTCGCTCTGTGCTTTTGCACTCATAAGTCCGGCTGCCATTGCAAAGGATAAAAGTAGTTTCTTCATAAATGAGATTTTAGATGTCGCAAATTACAACAAAGAAGGTATATGCAAGTATCGTACCCAGACTTACAAATGCTTTAACAAATGCAGGTAATCATCCCAGTTATAACGTTGGATACAACTTACAATATTGCACGAAGGGATGCCCTGCCGATATGAATTACTCTATTTTCTCCGGGCTTACGGCCCTCATACTGAATATTCATTTCCAGGTTTTTGCCCAATCTTTTCGTGAGGTCTATCGACCATAACAAATTCTTTCCTGGCTGCAATCCATCCAGCATAATATAACTAACAGTAGTGTTGGTCGGGAAAGGAAACTGGATGGTGTTGTACGTAAACTTTCCTTGAAGAGACGCATTCTGCAGCAGGTTGTATTTCACATCCGCATTCATGGCATGAGAACTTAGGTTTTCAGATAACCCAAGTTGATTCTCTTTATGCTGGTAGCGATACCCTCCTCCTATTCTGAAATTGGCTCCTTTTGTGAAACTTAGTTTCGGCTCTACAGAATATTGCTGCACCGAATAGTTCCGGTTATCAAATTTTTCATTGCCTGTGGCCAGTTGTGTTTGGCCGGTTTTTCCAATTAACTCCAGCGTATATCGTTTGGCGAAATTCAGGCGGCTGCGGATATTCCATTCCTCCTGCGAACGGCTTTCCAGTCCATAGGTCAGCAATATTTTGGCATTGTTACGGATATTGCTGATATCAAATCCCCAGCGTGAACTAAACCGATTAAACGCAAGGCTATTGATCCAAACACTGGTTAAACTGATCAGGGTACTGTCCACTAGTTTATTATCAAACGGATTGAACTGAATGGATCCATCTGCCAGTTGCTTGCGGTACAATTGCAAAGAAGTTTGGAGGTTGAAGCGTGTGAGCATTTTTTTGAACCCTTTCGTGGAGAGTGGATCCAATGCTGCCCTGGGATTGATCGCCATACTATAATTGAAACTATTGTAGGCCGCTTTTACAAATTCATTGGTAGGCGTGAAAATTCGGATGTATTTGGCCTGGTCCTGGAATAATGCAATCTCAAATTCATTGAGTTGCTGCACGCCATCGTTATTGTAATCAAACCAGGCATATTCTCCCTGGCCGGCAGGTACTTCGAGAAATGCAAAATCACGCTTCTGCTCCTGCCCTGCGCCCAATTCATACAACACATTGCCGGTTACCAATCCCTTCCATTCATTGATCTGATACTCCACCCTTCCCAACAAGGATTTATCCGACTCAGAATTAGTATTTGTCTTTTGGAATACCTGCAGGGTTCGATAAGTAGCATTCACCCGCAGCTGGTGTGCCGGACTCGACATCAATTCTCCTGTTAACGTAAAATTCTGGCTGCGATCGGTTCTTACTAATTCACCTCCTATTGGCAATTGATCACTTCGGGTATAATAACTGAAGCCCCATTTGTTGGCTTTCTGTTCATCGGATTTCAGGTAAATCTTCAGGATATCAAAGGAAAAACTATAGGGCGTAACCGTATCTCTTTGTTTGTTCCGGGCTTCATTGTGTTCCAGTTCATAACTCATGCCAACTGTGTAGTTGCGCAATCCTGCCAGCGTTTTCGCAATATTCAAACTGGGTCGGAGAAAATATCCATCATCAAGTAAGCTGCTCGATTTCGTAATGTTCAACTGATTATTGAAGCTCCATCCTTTTGTATTCTGCTGGTGAATCAAACTGTTCCTGCCTCCTTTGAAGCCATCACTGCGTTGGTACCCGGTAAACTGGTAGCGCAGGCGATTGTTCTTCTTATCATTCAGTTCCAAGCCTGCAGCATACATGGTTTCATCAGCAGGCAATACCTGCAGCGGCAATCCCCAGTCGCGGGTGAACTCTACATTTCGTAAACGTTCCAATGGCCGAAAGCTATGCTCCACCCATTCAAAGGATCCATCTCCCTGCAGGTTCAACGTTGGATTTAGTTGTTCGATATGTTTGAATTGAAATCGCGAAGCAAAGCCTTTATCATTTCCTTTTTGCCGCGTTGAAAAAGTATTGATATCGAAATTACTCATGCCGATATCCGCACTGATGGTGGTTTTACCACTGACGAAATAATCACCTCCAAACGTTAGTATCTGTTGTTTTTTAGGTGTGATCAGTAAGGTAGCTGCTTCAAAATTCCCCTGGGGCACACCATTGATGGGTTCCACCCAACGATACACTTTGCCGTTGGCAGCATTGAGATCAGGAACATAATTTCCCCTGCCCTGTCCTACTTCAATAAAATTCAGATTATACCGTGCACTGTCAGGATTCGTTGAATACACATAGATGGAATCTGCTGCTCCATTAACCAGCACTTCGATTTTCTTGTACAGGATTTTACCCGGAGAGAAGGTATCAATGGAAGCAATTGGATAAAACGCTGACTGGATACTGTCTCCCACCAATCCCAGGAATCGTTTTTGTTGTGGATCCAGTGTTTGGTTGATGGGAGAGTTTTTTGCATCGTTATTGGAGAAAGCTGCCATCCGCAATCGAAAGCGCTTACCTATGTCCGTTTCATTCGAAAGATAGAGGTTGGTGTTAAGGTAGTTCCGGTCGGCATATTCAAATTCAACCTGGATCCTGCGATCCTTATTGATCATACGGCGAGGGGTAAACGTAATTTCAGCTGTATTGTAATTGATCACATAATCACGGTCTTCTCCACGTTGCAATAATTCTCCATCGAGGAATACTCTTTCCGTACCTGCCAGCACTACAAAATAGAGTTCATTATTTGCACCTGTCAAACGATAAGGGCCCTGGTTGCCTTCCAATCCGTCGAATATATTTCTCGTGAATTTTCCTTTGGCGATAGAGCCACTGAACATGGTTCTATTTACCACATTGTTGCCCAGGTTGCTGGTGTTTTCGAAAGCTCCGCCTTGTAGACGTTTGTAAAAATTCAGGAAATAATTCCGGTTCTGCCGGATATCGATATCACCCAGGCTAAGCTGCCATCCTTTCTTTTTGAATTGCAAAAAGATACGGTCAAATTCATTTAACTGTTGCGTGGTGCCATCGGGCTGGATAGGAATATTGTTATCGGTGATGGCTGCCGCAATTTCGATGCTATCGCCCAGAAAGCCATTGATTTGAAGGTTGAGGTTGGAAGTAACCACCGCATCCTGTGCATTACCGAAGGATATCCCTCTTCCAAAACTTCCGCTGTAATTGATATTGCCGAAATTGAAAAACTCCTCATCGCGGCGGCTGGATTCACCCATACTGCGGATGGTTTGCTGTGATACGTAGGAGTTCAGTATACTGTCAAAATTCAGGTCCTGTTTAACCTTATTAAGTCGCGTTGAAAAACTGCGCCACTGCACCAGTACCGAATCAAATGGAGGCGGTTGTTTGAAGGTGATACTGCCATCCAGCCAGTCGATGGTGTACAAACTGTCTGCGATTCCGGGTATACGAACCGAACCAGGAATAATGGTGAGTGAATCAAGTGTGATTTTTCCTGCTTTTACAGGTATGCGGGCCTGCCGGGCATTCGAGGTTTTGAGCTGCTTCAAAGCTGAAGGCTCCTGTGCCAGGAGTAACTGTCCCCACAATACGATCAACAACGATATCAGCAGTTGTTTTAGCAAAAGGCCCGTTTCCACTTAAAGCGATAAAATTAACTGATTATTGCCCAATATAGCCATGCAGCGCTCTTCCTGGCGCAATTGTCAAAGATGGATGCGTTTGACTCCTTCCAACACCCTGTTTAGCCTGTTTTTGTGTCTGCTATTCGGCGCTTCCTGTACTACCCGAACAATTTTTAGAAGTCCGTATACCAATCAGCAAAATACTTACCATGTGATGCCGACTCTTTCGGATGAGAAGAAAACAGCTCATTATCTCACAGCTTCAGCAACATTGGGCGGCTCCAACGACTGGCTGGCTGATGCGATTTATATTTTCCAGGGCAAGTATCATGTAGCCGGACAATTAGGAAAAAATCTCCAGGGATATGCGGGATTGCATGGCAGTGTGGGCAGTTATGATATTTCCGGTGGCGCTTATGACAACAACGTCAAATACGATCCGGTAACCGGGGAGCCTATTTACTTTGATGGGCCAACAGGTAATAAGTTTACCGCTTCTGTGGGCTCAACAGCCGGATTGGCAGTAGTGATTCCTCTTGGAACCCGTGTGGAATGGCGGGTTTTTGGCCTGGAAACCAGCTTCGGCAGAGAGTTCGGCGATTATTACAAAACAAGACTGGCATTACCTGATTCGGTAGTAGAAATTTCAGACCGCCGAAATACACATCTAACGCTGGGTGGATTTACTGAGTGGATATTCAAGCCCCGAAATCCGGATGTGCGACTTGGTTATCAGTTGGCGATAGGGTCCTCCTTACATCGTTTGCTCAACTATGAACAATTCACCTATAATAACTTCACACCCTTTTATATCAATAACACCTTCCATTTTACCGTACGCCGTACTACAGGATTTGTGCGTTTATCAGCTGGCAATTTCTATGGTGCTGTTCAATCAGGAGTCAGCTTCCGGCTTTAATTAAGCCGGAACGCCTTCGCCATATAGTTCAGCCTTCAGCTTCTTAACCCGGTCATCTTCCAGGTATTCATCGAAGCTCATCAGGCGGTCAATAATACCATTGGGTGTAAGTTCAATGATCCGATTGGCCACAGTTTGCATGAAGGTATGGTCATGTGATGTCAGCAATACAATGCCTGGGAAGTTCTGACAGCCTTCGTTGAAGCTCTGGATACTTTCCAGATCGAGGTGGTTGGTAGGCTGATCCAGCATGATCAGGTTGGGATTCTGCAACATCATGCGACTTACCATACAACGCACTTTTTCACCACCACTGAGTACATTGGTTTTCTTCATGATATCATCTCCGCTGAACAGCATTTTGCCCAGGAAGCCGCGCAGGAAGGGTTCATCCGCATCTGTAACATGTGGTGGCACATATTGACGCAGCCATTCCAGCAGACTCAAACCTTCTGTGAAGAATTCATTGTTTTCAACCGGCAGGTAAGCACTGGTGATGGTAGTACCCCATTCGAAGCTACCCTTATCCGCTTTGCGCTTATTGTTGATGATTTCGTAAAAAGCAGTTGCTGCCAGGGGATCCTTACTCAGGATCGCGATCTTATCATTTTTATTTACACTGAAGCTTACATTGTTAAACAGCGCACGGCCATCAACTGATGCACTCAGTTTTTCCACATTCAGGATCTGGTTTCCAACCTCACGCAGGGGCTGGAAGATAATACCTGGGTAACGACGGTTGGAAGGTTCAATCTCTTCAATGGTTAGTTTCTCGAGGGCCTTTTTCCGGCTTGTTGCCTGCTTGGATTTGGAGGCATTCGCACTGAATCGGGCGATGAATTCCATGAGCGCGGCACGCTTCTCCTCAACCTTCTTGTTCTTATCGTTGATCTGGCGACTCATCAGTTGGGAGCTCTCATACCAGAAGGTATAGTTACCTGTGAAGATTTTGATCTTCTGGCGATCCACATCGGCAACATGGGTACAGATGGCATCCAGGAAGTGACGGTCGTGGGATACAACCAGTACGATATTTTCATAATCTGCCAGGAAGTTCTCCAGCCAGCTGATAGTTTCAATATCCAGACCATTAGTCGGTTCATCGAGCAGCAGGATATCCGGGTTTCCGAAAAGAGCCTGGGCCAATAAAACCCGAACTTTGAGGTTACCGGGGATGTCTTTCAGCAAGCTCTGGTGGTATGATTCAGGTACACCCAGTTCACTGAGCAGGCTGCCTGCATCACTTTCGGCAGTATATCCGCCCATTTCTCCAAATTCACCTTCCAGTTCACCGGCACGCATGCCATCTTCTTCACTGAAATCAGCTTTCGCGTAGATGGCATCCCGCTCCTGCATCACTTCCCACATTTTCTGGTGCCCCATTAATACGGTGTTCAACACAGTGACATTGTCGTAAGCAAAATGGTTCTGCTTCAGAACGGCCAGGCGTTCACCGGGACTAATACTCACAGATCCCTTAGAGGGTTCGATTTCCCCGGAGAGTATTTTAAGGAAGGTCGATTTGCCGGCACCATTGGCACCGATCACACCATAACAGTTCCCCTTGGTGAAATTGAGGTTTACTTCATCGAATAGAACCCTTTTGCCGAATGATAATGTGACGTTGTTAACTGAAATCATGATAGAATCTCCTTCTTTGGAGGCGCAAAGGTACGGAAGAAGGAGGAAAGGAAGAATGGAAGAGGGAGGAAAGGAAGAGGAAACAAAGGAAACTGGAGACGAAGGAGGCTGGGAAGTATGTCGTTGGGCGAAGATTTGGGGGGATTGGTCGAAAATCAGGGAGGCCCTAAGTGGAATATTTAGATATTGCCGTTGAAATCAGTTATGAACCCGAACCAGCTAATATTTTCTGGAGCTATCCTAATGGGACTAGCTGCCATTCTCCGGCTGGTGCTGGGGTTCCGAAAAAATGGACTCTGTTGCCGTTTCCTAGGGCTGTATTTTTTGCTTTTCACCTTGTTCTCGATCAATAACCTGCTGATAGAAACAGGTGGTATCCGGTCCTGGCCGATTTTCTGGGGCAGCATCCTACCCCTTTACTTTGTACCCGCACCATTGATTTATCTCTATGTGCGCTCCGTTAGTACTGGGAAAGCGTTTACCCCAAAAACCGATTGGATTCATTTCCTTCCAGCTATTCTTTCTGTGGTATACCTTCTGCCCTTCTACGTGGCAGCTAAGGCAGAAAAAATAGTACTTATGGAATCTTTTCTTGCTGGTGATGAACCCTCCTTCTACCAGCCGGCACTTATTCTGTTTGGATTATTTTACCTCCTGCTCATACTTGCCAGGTTGGCTGCCTTCAAACTGGATGTTGAAAAATCTCAGACCGAAGACAACAGAAGCATGTTCCGCTGGCTTGTCTTCTTTGCTGCACTCTATACCCTATTCTGGTTTGGCAACAGTATTTACTTTATCAGCAATTCCTTTCCGGATCAACAAACTTTTGTGCGGCTTAAAAATATCGGAACCTCCATCACACTGATTGTTTCAGTATTCGCCTTCCTGCTGAACACAAGGCCGCAACTACTCCAAAAACTGGATCGCAAACAGATCGTATAAACATGTCAGTGAACCTGACCAAACTCACCCCTCCGACCTATTAAAGTCAGTTGCCATGCTGGATTATAACCTGATCTTAGCCATCTAAACAGTAGTTATGGATAAACATTTTTTTCTGAACGAGTTCCCAGAATTGAAGGATAAAATCCAGGAATTAAAAGCCAGTGATGCCCATTTCAAAAAGCTCTACGAAGACTATAACGAAACCAATCACCAGGTAGAAAGAATAGAAAATGGAATTGAACCCGCCGACGATCATTTCCTTAATGAGTTGAGGATGAAACGTGTGAAGTTGAAAGATGAGCTGTATCAGAAAGTGAAAGGTGAAAAGTGAAAGGTGAAAGAAGAGAAGACACCCTAAAACAACCAATAAAAGGCCGCCTCCAGATTTGGAAGCGGCCTGGTTTTTTATTTGAATCTCTCCAATAAAAAAGCCGCCCCACCTGGAGCGGCTAATATCTTTCACCTTTCACTTTTCACCTTTCACTCTACTACCAATCCCGCACCAATATACTCAGCATTCAACCGCGCAATATTGGTAATGGAAATTTCTTTCGGACAAACTGCCTCACAGGCACCTGTATTCGTACAGGCACCAAAACCTTCCCGATCCATCTGCGCCACCATATTCAGTACACGGCCTTTGCGCTCAGGTCCACCCTGGGGGAGTAATGCCAGGTGAGAAACTTTGGCGGAGAGGAACAACATCGCCGAACTGTTCTTACAGGCAGCTACGCATGCACCACATCCGATACAGGCAGCTGCTGCAAATGCATTATCTGCCTTGTCTTTTTCAATCGGGATCGCATTCGCATCCACCGCGTTACCAGTGTTTACGGAAATGTATCCACCCGCCTGGATAATGCGGTCAAAAGAACTGCGATCCACCACCAGGTCTTTTACCACTGGGAAAGCATTTGCTCTCCAGGGTTCTACCACGATGGTATCGCCATCTTTATAAGCGCGCATGTGCAACTGGCAGGTAGTATTCGCATGCCAGGGACCATGGGGCTTTCCATTGATATACATAGAACACATACCACAAATTCCTTCGCGGCAATCGTGATCAAAAGCAATGGGTTCTTTTCCTTCACGGATCAATTCTTCATTCAACACGTCGAACATTTCCAGGAAAGACATTTCCGAAGAAATGTTTTTAACCTGATAGGTTTCAAATCTTCCTTTCTCCTGGCTATTCTTTTGTCTCCACACCTTCAGGGTGAGGTTCATAGTATAGTGTTCCATATCAACTATGGTTGTTTAATAATTCAGATTATTTATAAGAACGTTGAGTTGGCTTGGCCACATCAAAGTTGAGTTCTTCCTTATGCAGGTTCCAGTTGTGCTCACCTGCATATTCCCAGGCAGCTACATAAGAGAAGTTCGCATCATCACGCAGCGCTTCTCCTTCTTCTGTCTGGCTTTCTTCCCGGAAATGACCACCGCAGCTTTCTCTTCTGTTCAGAGCGTCAATACACATCAATTCACCCAATTCGATGAAGTCAGCAACGCGATTGGCTTTATCCAGCTCCGGATTCATTTCAGTAACGCTACCGGGTATACGAACATCAGACCAGAATTCTTTTTTCAGCTGGCGGATTTCTTCAATTGCCTGCTTCAATCCTTCTTCACTACGCGCCATACCGCATTTGTCCCACATGATCTTACCCAGCCGTTTGTGGAAACTTTCTACTGTTTGAGATCCTTTAATGGACATCAGTTGGTTGATGCGATCTGCTACTTCTTTTTCTGCCTCTACAAATGCCGGATGATCGGTTGGTATGGCTGGTGTACGAATTTCATCTGCGAGATAGTTACCAATAGTGTAAGGAATCACAAAATAACCATCTGCCAATCCCTGCATCAGTGCTGATGCACCCAGGCGGTTCGCTCCGTGATCAGAGAAGTTGGCTTCACCCAGGGCATATAATCCCGGTACCGATGTCATCAGTTCATAATCCACCCAGAGACCACCCATTGTGTAGTGTACCGCGGGGTAAATACGCATCGGAACTTCATAAGGATTCTCTCCGGTAATCTTTTCATACATGTCGAAAAGGTTACCATATTTTTCTTTTACTACATCCTTACCTAACTGGGTAATCTGATCAGCAGTTGCACCCTGGATATTACGCTTGTTTACTTCTGCTTTTCCATAACGCTGGATAGCATCTGCATAATCAAGGTAAACAGCCTGGCGGGATGAACCTACGCCATAACCTGCATCACAACGCTCTTTGGCGGCACGGGAGGCCACATCACGGGGAACCAGGTTACCAAATGCTGGATACCTTCTTTCCAGGTAATAATCCCTTTCTTCTTCCGGAATTTCATTCGGGCGACGGGTATCGTTCTGCTTTTTGGGAACCCAGATACGACCATCATTACGAAGTGATTCTGACATCAGGGTTAGCTTACTCTGGTGGTCACCACTAACCGGGATACAGGTAGGGTGAATCTGCGTAAAGCAGGGGTTTCCAAAATAGGCACCTTTTCTATGAGCTTTCCAGGCAGCTGTTACGTTGCTGCCCATCGCATTGGTTGAAAGATAAAATACGTTTCCGTAACCTCCGGAACATAACAGTACAGCATGACCGAAATGACGTTCCAGCTTTCCGTTTACCAGGTTACGAACAATAATACCTCGTGCTTTACCATCTATTTTTACAACATCCAGCATTTCATGGCGGTTGTACATCGCAACATTACCCAGGGCGATTTGGCGCTCCAGGGCCTGATAGGCACCAATCAGGAGCTGCTGACCGGTTTGTCCGGCAGCGTAGAAGGTCCGCTGTACCTGTGTTCCACCGAAAGAACGGTTGGAAAGCAGGCCACCATATTCACGGGCAAAGGGAACACCTTGTGCTACACATTGGTCGATGATGTTCACACTCACTTCTGCCAGCCGGTGTACATTTGCTTCACGTGCCCGGTAATCACCACCTTTAATTGTATCATAAAAGAGACGGAACACGGAGTCTCCATCATTCTGATAGTTCTTGGCAGCATTGATACCACCCTGCGCCGCGATACTATGCGCCCTGCGGGGTGAATCCTGGAAACAGAAAGCTTTCACTTTGTATCCCAGTTCTCCAAGGGAAGCAGCAGCAGAAGCACCTGCCAATCCGGTTCCCACAACAATCACTTCCAGCTTTCTTTTATTCGCCGGGTTCACCAGTTTACAATGTCCTTTAAATTCTGTCCATTTCTGATCTAAAGGTCCGGCAGGAATTTTTGAGTTGAGCATATATCGACAATTAGATAAGTTATCCTGAAAATTAACCGGCAATTTTTGTTTGCCTCGCTTTTGTTGATTTTATTCTCTCTTTTTCACTTTTCACCTTTCACCTTTCACTTCTTATCCTACCCATCCGAAGTACATCGCTACCGGCATAAGTGCAAAAAGAAGAGAAACGAGAATGGAAAATCCATATCCCAGATTAACCAACAGCGAATTGTATTTATTGTTGTGTACTCCTACTGTTCGGAAAGCACTTTGGAATCCATGCGCCAGGTGATAACCCAGGGAAATACAACCGAGCAGATATACTGCAATTACCCATCCTTCTGAGAATACAGCTTTCATTTCGCTGAACATATCGTGCATTTCAACTCCATTATAAGTAACTGGAGCAAGTGTATGCGTAATCCTGGCCTTTACCCAGAAATGAGCCATATGAATGATAAGGAAAAGGAGGATGATGGTTCCCAACAGGCCCATAGCGCGACTGTACCACTTACTGCCCCGATTGCCCAGGTTCACTGCATAACCAACTGAACGGGCACTGCGGTTTTTGGCTTCCAGCATGTAACCCTGTACAATGTGGAGAATGATTCCGGCAAATAGTCCGATTTCAAGGATACGTATCAATACAGTTGAACCCATGAAATGAGCTGCTTTATTAAACATGGCACCATTTTCATCGGGATCAACCAGATCGGCAAAAATGGTTGCATTAATACCAACATGAATAACAAGGAAAGAAATCAGGAATAAACCGGTAAGCCCCATTACGAATTTCTTGCCAACCGATGAGGTGAAGAATTCAGACCATTGCATACGGCACTAGTGTTTATGATTTGTGCAAATTTAGCTATTGAAGGCTTCCCTTTAACAATATTGTTAAGAATTTATTGTGGTTACTGCTTGTATTACAAACATTTATAACGCAAAAAAAGCGGCCCGCAAAAAGCAGGCCGCCATGAATAAGCAATTGGTTGGTCAAACATTACCACTTATCAACCTCTTCATCTGCGCCTGCAGATGGGGGAACACTGGATACATTGTTTACCACAGGTGCAGCAGCAGCTACGGCAACAACTTCCTGGTCACCATTTTCAAGGCCTTCCCCTTCTTCAAGGTTGTCGTGGTTATACGCATCAAAATCAAAATCGGGCATGAGATCGGTTTTCACGAAATCAACCGCCTCAGTCAATGCTTTTAAGAATTTATTAAAATCTTCTTTGTACAGGAAAATCTTGTGACGATCATACCCATTATCATCAAATTTCTTACGACTCTCGGTAATGGTCAGGTAGTAATCATTACTACGGGTAGCTCTTACATCAAAAAAGTACGTTCTTCTTTTACCGGCTCTGATGCGCTTACTGTAAACGCTCTCCATCTTTTTGTCGTTATTCTCGTACGCCACAGTTGTTATTTTATTTGCAGTTTAAAAAATATGCTTGCGAATAATGTAGGAGCAAATATAGGGTTGTTTGTGAATTAGCAAAATTTTAGAAAACTTTTATGCTACACTAAGTGTTTTCTCGTACCCCGGTTATTTCGGTCTCATCTTCTTTTTCTTCCTGCTGATGTTCATATAGATACTGATAATATTCACTTGTTTTCAGCAATTCTTCGTGTGTTCCTGTAGCTGCAATCCGGCCATTTTCCATAACTATAACCTTATCAAAGGAAAACAGGGAAAAGATCCGGTGGGTGATAATAATGGATGTTTTTCCTTCCAGGTAACCAGCCAGGTTGGCAATAATGGTTTTTTCTGTTTTGGCATCCACTGCACTCAGACAATCATCCAGGATAATGATCGGAGCATTTTTTAATAAGGCCCGCGCGATGCTGATGCGCTGTTTCTGACCACCACTCAGTGTAACGCCACGTTCTCCAATCACCATATCGTACTGCTGACTGAAACTCATAATCTCCTGGTGGATGCTGGCTGCTCGGGCAGCTTGTTCTACCTCCTGCTCATCTGCCTCGTCCTTTCCAAAAGCAATATTATTTCGGATCGTATCACTAAAGAGGAAAACATCCTGGGGAACATAGCTGACCTTTTCGCGTAGGTGTTTCAAATCAATCTCCGTAACCGGCACATTATCCAGGCTGATGGTTCCTGCATTGGTATCGAATAATCGCAGCAACAACTGGGCAAGTGTGGTTTTTCCACTTCCGGTACGACCTATAATAGCCACTTTCTCTCCCTGGCGAATCTCCAGGCTCAAGCCTTTGATTGCTTTAATTCCGGTGTGATCATACGTAAAATCAACCTTATCAAAGCTGATATTGCCTTTGATTTCGGGATGCTTTGCGTCAACCGGTTGTTGTATCCGGGATTCTGTATCCAGAAATTCATTGATTCGTTTCTGGGAAGCAGCAGCCCGCTGGATCATACTGGCTGTCCAGCCAATAGCACTGACAGGAAAAGTAAGAATGTTGATATACATCACAAATTCAGCCAGCATACCGGTTGTTACATTCGAACCCGGTTGCATGGCATAGATGCCTCCTATAAGTATGGTCAGCAGGGTACTGATCCCGATCATCAGGGCCATGGTGGGGAAATAGATCGCTTCCATTTTAGCCAGCCCGATGGTATTCTGCCTATACTCCTCACTGTTTTTTTCAAAATAATCCTGCTGCGCTTTTTCCTGCACAAAAGATTTGATGACCCGGATACCCGAAAAGGATTCCTGCGCTGTAGTTGTCAGTTTGGAAAGCAATGCCTGGATTCGTTCGCTTTTGCGGTGAATGATAGTATTCACTTTGTAAATAGTGATTGCCAGTAAGGGTAAAGGAGACAATACGATCAGGGTTAATTTGGGATTGGCCTGTAACATGTATACCAGGCAGAAACTAATGGTAAAGGCCAGGTTGACAAAATACATGATAGCCGGTCCCGTATACATCCGAACCCGACTTACATCTTCGGCTATGCGATTCATGAGATCCCCGGTCCGGTTCTTTTTATAAAAGCTGAGATCGAGCTGCTGGTAATGACGGTAAATCGCATTCTTCTGATCAAACTCGATGTGGCGGCTCATCACAATAATCGTTTGCCGCATCAGGAACATGAAGAAGCCACTCAAAATAGCTGTAGCCAGCAATACGATTCCGCACAAGAGTACCAACTGGCCAAAATCTTTGTTGCGGGTATGTTCCACCAGGAAATAAACCACCCAGTCGTAGGTTGTTTTCTTAGCGCCCTGGTATCCCGGCAGTTGCTGCTCCACCGCATCTATAACAAATCGGGTAATCTGGGGTGCAAGAATCCTGAAATAGTTCGATAATATAATAAACAATATGCCCAGGAAAAACCGCCAGCGATACTTCCAGAGATATTGATTGAGACTTTTGAGGTGTTTCATGAAGGGGCAAATTTAAGGGAAAGGGGAAGAATGGAAGAGGGAGGCATGGAAGAGGGGACAAAGGAGAAGGGAGGAAAGGAGGAATGGAAGGATTGAGCAAAATTAAGGAGGCGGAGTTGAAAGGGGTTTGGGATATTGCGGTATGATGAAACGCTACTATACTACCCTATTGTTACTGGGAGTCCTCTCAGTACTGTTGTCCATGAATGCTGTTGCACAGAAAACTGCGATCCAAACCATCACCACTCATGATAAGATCACAGTGGTTACCGATCCTTCAAAAGGCATTAATACCTACCTCGGATGGGGAAAATTTCCTGCCACCACTATACCCATTCGTAAAATCCGTATGGTTGTAAAGTTTGGTTGTCCGGATACGCTGAGGTGCGCCGACTGGGATTATATGGACCAAATACTGATCCGGCGTAAAGGAGGACAAAATGCACCGGATCTGAGTTATGAAATCGGGCGCATGCTTACCCCTTATGGTGGCGCTTTTGGGAAGAATTGGAATTTTGAATGGGCCACAGACCTTACTGATTTCAGCCTGCTTTTGCGCGATAGCGTGGAAGTGGAATACCGGCATGCGGGTTATGAACCCAATAACGACCGGGGCTGGAAGATCACCGTACAATTTGAAATTACACCCGGACCTCCTGCCCTTCCCCCGGTTGCCATTCACCGGGTTTATGATGGTCATTATGCCTATGGCGATAGCAGCAAACCAATTGAAGCGGCACTCAAACCGGTCAGCTTTACCTCAGATTCAAAAACCCGGAATGCCCGCCTGCTGGTTTACCAGACCGGTCATGGTATGGACCCTGCAGGATGTGGGGAATTCTGCAGCCGGTACCGCGAAGTGCTATTCAATGGTCAGTTGATCGACAAACGGGATATCTGGCAGAAATGCGGAGATAATCCCCTCTATCCACAAGCCGGCACCTGGGTAATTGATCGCGCCTACTGGTGCCCGGGAGAGCTGAAACATGCCGACAGTTATGAACTAACCATCCAGCCTAACCGAAAAAATGTAGTGGATATCAACATGGAGCCATATCAATCACCCAAGCCCAGCGCAACTGAAGTGATCTCCGCCTATGTGGTGGAATATGGAGCCTATCGAAGCAAGCAGGATGTAGCTATGGAAGATATTATCGTTCCCTCCAATAAAGACATTCATTCAAGGATCAACCCGGCTGGTGTACACCCGGTAATTGCTTTTCGCAACCTGGGTGGCGAATTGCTAAAAACCCTGCAAATCAGTTATGGCACAAAGGGTAAAGTTCGCCAGCTCTTTCAATGGAAAGGAGAACTCAAGCCAGGCGAAACAGCGATCGTGAAATTGCCTGGTATTATTGTATCAGGTCCAGGTGAAAATGAGTTCCAGGTTGAACTTAATCGCCCTAATGGAAGACAAGATGGCTACCTTCCGGACAATAGTATGAGCAGCGTTTTCAACGCCATACCAAAGCATGGTGCCAGCCTGGTTTTCCAGTTTAAGACCAACCGGCAACCGGAACACAATTCCTATACCCTGACCAATTCAACTAATGAAATTGTTCAGCAACGAAAAGAAGGTGAACTCAAAGCAGACAGCCTGTACCAGGAGCAATGGCAACTGCAACCGGGAATCTATACCTTACAGGTAAAAGATACTGCAGGAGACGGACTGGAATTCTGGTTCAATCGCCGGGGCGGTCGCGGTTATGCCAGACTGTTAGATCACCAGCGCCGGATGTTGCATCCCTTTGAATCGGATTTCGGAACCAGCCTGTTTTATGCATTCGAAGTGGTCCAGGATTCCACCCAACACCAGGCTCCTGTGGAAACACCCGCTGTTGGCCTCTACCCTACCATGAGTGCCGGACCCACTACCCTCGACTATTTCAGCAATACTGCAGAAAAAGTGACAGTTCGTTTTATATCCGACCCTGGTAACCAACTGGTGGAAGAACATGTGTATGAAAACCTGAAGGAAGGTGTTTTCCAGTACGATATGAGTTACCTGCCGGCACAGCGCTATTATGTTCAGGTATGGGTGAAAGGGAAAATGGTATTTAATAAACGATTACGAATTGTTTTTCGTCAATAATTCCGGAACTTGAACATCGTCAATAAAAATAGTTGTAAATTCTGTCCTTATTTATCACCAACAACTCAACAAACATGCAATCGCAACGCAGACAGTTTCTTAAGTTAATGGGTGGCCTTGCCATAGGAGTTACAGGAGTATCCTGCCTGGACAGTTCGGATGAGAAAAAAACCGAAACTGCTGAATCCGGCACTACTGAGGCTGCCAAAAAATTATTCTTTGAGATTTCCCTGGCTCAATGGTCGCTGCACAAAACCCTTTTCGAAAAGAAAATGGACAATCTTGATTTCGCCGCCAAAGCCAGAAAAGATTTTGGTATCGGTGTAGTGGAATATGTAAACCAGTTCTTCAAAGACAAGGCCCAGGACACCAATTACCTGAATGAAATGCTGAAGCGCTGCAGTGACAATGATGTAAAAAATCACCTCATAATGATCGATGGTGAGGGAGATATTGGTCACAAAGTAGAAGCAGAACGCATCAAGGCAGTAGAAAACCATTACAAGTGGGTGGATGCTGCCAAACACCTGGGTTGTGCCACCATTCGGGTGAATGCCGCAGGTGAAGGAACCGCAGAGGAAATTGCCAAAACAGCAGCCGACGGATTAAGCCGCCTGGGTGAATACGCAGAAAAAGTAGGTATCAATGTAATTGTTGAAAACCATGGGGGATATTCTTCCAATGGTGCCTGGTTGGCTGGCGTGATGAAGGCTGTCAACAAACCCAATGTGGGAACCTTGCCAGATTTCGGCAACTTCTGTATCAAACGCGAACCGGGCAACTGGCGCAACTGCCTGGAAGCGTATGACCGCTATCAGGGTACTACCGAACTCATGCCTTTTGCCAAGGGCGTAAGTGCCAAATCACATGATTTTGATGCACAGGGAAATGAAACCGAAACAGATTATAAGAAAATGCTGCAGATTGTAAAAGCTGCTGGATTTACTGGTTATATCGGTATCGAGTACGAAGGAGAAGTGTTAAGTGAAGATGAAGGCATCCGTAAAACCAAGGCCCTGCTTGAAAAAGTTGGCATGGAACTGGCCTGATAAACTACATGAGCGAGGATGGCTTATTGCCATCCTCCTCCTAATGCTCTATAAAGATCAACTTTAGCCTGCATCATTTTTAAGCGGGTATCCACCAATTCCAGTTCGGCATCCAATACTCCTTTCTGTGCTGTAATCACTTCCAGGTAATTCGCATAGCCTCCCACATACAAATCCCTAGCTGTTTGCACCGCAGTTGACAACACATTAAATTCCTTTTCTTTCAGATAAAACTGCTGACTCAGATTCGACCAGTTATTCATCTGTGTACTAATTTCATTATACGCTACCACCAGCGTTTGCTGGTAACTGTTGAATGCAATTTTCTGCTCAGCCGTTGAAATGTTGAAATCGGCTTTCAACTGCCGGCGATTTAACAATGGCGCAGTTAGTCCGCCCAGTATGCCCCAGGTCAATGATTCCGGATTAATCCACTTAGAGGCATTGTATGAATGTAACCCAACCATAGGTTGCAATGTGAGGGCGGGTAGGAAGGCAGCCCGGATGGCTTCAATATCACTTTTAGCCGCCTGCAGTTTTAATTCTGCTTCTTTGATATCCGGGCGACTTAACAATACATCCGCTGGAAATCCAATAGGTAAAGGTGAAGGAGTAATATCCTGAAAAGAAAACTTCTGCCGCTTTATCGGTTGATCATACTGGTTAGCCAGCACACTCAGTTGATTTTCGATAGACACCACCCGCTGTTTCATCATCCACTCGAGTGATTGTGTACGATACAACTGTGCTTCAAACTGTTGTACCGCCAGTTGGGTAGCACGGCCACCCTCCTTCTGCACTTTCACCACTTCCAATGCCTGTTGTTGCAGTTTGATATTATTTTGGATGATATCCAGTTCAATATCACTGGCAGCCAGCTCATAGTAAAGGGATGCAACCTGTGCTACCAGTTGCGTGGTAAGATAACGTCTGCCATTTTCGGCTGCCATCAGCCTGGCGATGGCTGCTTTTTTCTGGGCTTTGAGTTTACCCCAGATATCAATTTCCCAATGACTACGGACTCCTATAAATAAATCAGGTACCGGGTTAGGAACAATCTGCTCTTTACTAAGATTGGGCGATAAATTCATATCAAAATTACCCACACCATTCATTGTATACTCACCAAATCGATCCAGTCCACCACTTAACACTCCCTGGAAAGAAGGCAGAAAAGCGGCTCTGCGCTGGTTTACCAACTGGTTCATGATTTCCACCCGCTGCAATGCAATTTGCTGGTCCGGATTATTTTTCAATACCGTATCGATCAGTTGCAACAACAATGAATCACTATAAAAAACATCCCAGTGAAAATTACCCGCAGAGGTACTGTCCATCATGGAGGCACTGGTATCCGTTTTGGGCAGAAACTCTGGTGGTAAAGGTTTTACATCCGGTAAAGCCGGAGGAGCAGCCACTTTGCAGGCAGCCATAAAAAGGACTGCCACCAGGGTGCCACCCAGGAGTTTCATACTTCGTTTATGCATCACCGTCAATTGTTTCATTTTCTGTAATTTTTTTCTTAACCGGCGCTTTGAGCAAACTTGCGAAAAGCACATACAATCCGGGAATTACCAGCACACCAAAGAGTGTACCGATCAACATACCACCAGCTGCTGCAGTACCAATGGAACGGTTACCCATAGCACCGGCACCGGAAGCAAGACAAAGCGGCAATAAGCCCGCAATAAATGCAAAGGAGGTCATCAGGATCGGACGCAGACGTGATGCAGCACCTTCGACTGCCGCCTCCAGCACAGAGCGACCTTCTTCCCTGCGCTGAATCGCGAATTCAACAATCAGGATGGCATTCTTGCCAAGCAGCCCAATCAACATTACCAGGGCAACCTGCGCATAGATATTATTTTCCAATCCGAGTGCCCACAATCCAAAAAAGGCTCCGAATATCCCGGCAGGCAAGGACAACAACACCGGTAATGGCAACAGGAAACTTTCATATTGAGCTGCCAGCAGCAGGTATACGAAGACCAGACAGATCAGGAAGATATATACAGCCTGATTCCCCGAGAGGATCTGCTCGCGTGTCATACCACTCCATTCGTAACTAAAACCTCGGGGTAAATCAGCTGCTGCTTCTTCTATCGCTTTGATTGCATCACCACTACTGAAGCCCGGTTTTGAATCACCCGTAACCATTGCGGAAGTGTACATGTTATAGCGAGTCAATTGTTCAGGTCCGTATACTCGTTCGAGTTGAACAAATGTTGAATACGGCACCATCTCACCCTGGTTATTCTTCACATAGAGCTGCAGAATATCATCCGGATTTTTGCGGTATTGCGGGTATGCCTGCACCATCACTTTATACATCTGACCAAAGCGGATAAAGTTGGTAGCGTAATAACTACCCAGCAGAGTTTGCAGGGTACTCATCGCATTGTCCACTGTTACCCCTTTTTTGGCAGCCATTTCATAATCAATATGAATCAGGTATTGCGGGAAACTGGGGTCAAAGCTGGTGAAAGCTCCACTGATTACCGGAGAACCTTCCAGCTTTTCAATCAACTGGTTGGTTACCGCAGCAGTTTGCTGCAGATCACCGGTTCCGGTTTTATCCAACACCCGGAATTCAAATCCACTTGCGTTACCAAAACCTGGTACGGTTGGCGGCGGGAAGAATTCTATCTGTGCATCCTTGATATGTTTGGTTTTGGCAACCAGTTCCTCCATCATGTCCTGTACAGATTCGGTACGTTCATCCCAGGGCTTGAGGTTGATCATACCCATTCCATAAGAAGCCCCTGCCACATCATTCATCAGGCTGAATCCCGCTAGGGTAGCGATGGTTTCAACAGGTCCGAGGTCATTGGCTACTTTTTGAATTTCATCCAGCACTTTTTCGGTACGTTCAACAGTAGCACCCGGCGGTGTGGTTACATTCACATAAATCATACCCTGATCTTCTGTAGGAATAAAGCCGGATGGCAAAACTTTGATGATACCAAATGTCAGTACACAGAAGAGCAGGAAAAGGGAGAAGGTCAGCACCCGTTTGCCGGCGATACGTTGAATCAGCCTGGAATACCAGCGTTCTGTTTTATCATATTTGTTGTTGAAGCCTTCGAAGAATCGTCCTAGCAGGTTGCGTTTTTTCACTTCATCATGTCGCATGAGCAAAGCACAAAGTGCTGGCGTAAGTGTCAGGGCATTCACGCCCGAAATCACAATTGAGATAGCAAGCGTAATAGAGAACTGACGATAGAATACTCCCACCGGTCCGCTCAGGAAGGCAACCGGAATAAACACCGCAGACATTACCAGGGTAATTGCCAGAATCGCGCCTGTAATCTCTTTCATCGCCTTGATGGTAGCTTCCAGTGGCGGCAGGTGCTCCTGTGTCATTTTAACGTGCACGGCTTCTACTACTACAATCGCATTATCCACCACAATACCAATCGCCAATACCAATGCAAAGAGGGTAAGCAGGTTAATAGAGAACCCAAACAGCTGCATGAATGCCAGAGTACCGATCAAAGCAACTGGTACTGCAAGCGCTGGAATTAAAGTAGAACGAAAATCTTGCAGGAAGATAAACACCACGATAAACACGAGGATAAAAGCTTCTAACAAAGTTTTGAGTACTTCATTAATTGAAGCATCCAGGAAACGCGATACATCATACGAGATATTGTATTCCATTCCCGGCGGAAAACTGGTTTCCTTCAACTCTCCCATCCGGTCTTTTACGGCCTGGATTACATCCCGTGCATTGGAGCCCGGGCGTTGTTTCAACATGATGGAAGCAGCCGGACGGCCATCGGTCTTCGAAACCATGCTATAGGTCATCGCTCCAAACTCCACGTCTGCAATTTCTTTCAGACGCAGCAGGGATCCATCTTCCTGGGATCGAATTACTACTTCCGCATATTGTTTGGGCTCGAAAAATTTTCCGGTATAACGCAACACATACTGGAGCGGCTGGGTCTGCTTTCCGGAACTCTCTCCTACTTTACCTGGAGCAGCTTCAATATTCTGGTTGCGCAATGCCTGCACCACATCATCGGCCGATACATTGTAAGCCAGCATGCGATCAGGCTTTAACCAAACACGCATGGAATATTCTTTCTGACCCATGATCTCGGCAAAACCAACCCCATCAATCCGTTTCAATTCCTGTAGGATATTGATATCTGCAAAGTTGTAGATAAAGTCTTCATCTGCTGCAGGATCGGAACTCATCAGGTTGAGATAAAGCAACATACTGTTTACTTCTTTCTCTGTCGTAACACCGGCTTTGATTACTTCTTCCGGTAATTCATCGAGGATAGTTGTTACCCGGTTCTGCACGTTTACTGCTGCCAGGTCAGGGTCTGTCCCCACCTCAAAATATACCTGGATCAGCGTATTACCATTGTTACTGGATACAGAAGACATATAGGTCATACCCGGCACACCATTGATGGCACGCTCCAAAGGCGTTGCCACCGCTTTCGCACATACTTCGGCGTTAGCACCTGTATACTTGGCACTAACTACCACGGAAGGCGGTACGATATCCGGAAACTGGGTTACGGGCAGGGTAAATAATGCCAGCAAACCCAGAAGCGTTATTAGCAGGGAAATTACCAGCGACAATACTGGTCGCCGGATAAAAGTTTCTACCATTATTGTAGTTAATTAGAAGTAGTCACCGAAGTGAAAAGTGGATTAATAGTCATACCATCCCGCAGGTTCTGAATACCCTCATAGACGATGGTATCTCCTGCATCCAAGCCGGACGCCACGATATAATATTCTGCCACCCGACGTGCCGGCATAAATGGTTTTTGATGGATTTTTTTATCCGATCCCACCACGTAAACAAAATGTTTGTCCTGGATTTCAAAAACAGATTTCTGTGGCACCATTACAATGTCGGAAGCAATGTTGCTGAGTCGTACCCTGCCGGATGCGCCATGTTTGAGCAGGCGCTGCGGGTTCGGGAAACGGGCCCGAAAAGCAATGGATCCGGTACTTTCATCAAATTCACTTTCAATAGTTTCGATTTTTCCTTTTTGCGGATAAACCGTTCCATCTGCGAGAATGAGGCTTACGATCTCGGTTTCTGTTAATGATTCTTTATTCCCTTTTGTCAATTGCAGGTATTCTATTTCCGACACATTGAAGTAAGCAAAAACCGAGCGATTATCTGAAAGAGTGGTAAGCAATGTTCCAGATTCAATCAAGCTTCCTCTTTTCAGCGGAATCCGGTTAACAATACCATCAAAAGGCGCTTTGATTGTGGTGTAATTTAATTGCAGGTTGGCCAGGTCATGGGCCGACAGGGCTTCTTTCACTTTTGCCTGAGCTGCCATCAACCGGGCTTCTGCCAGTTTCAATTCTGAAGTAGCTACTACATTTTTATCGGCTAGCGTTTTTACCCTGCCAACTTCCAATTCTGCTGCATGCGCTTCAGCATGCGCGTTGGACAATTGTGCCTCCGTTCTCGCTACTGCATTCGTATATTCTGCTACATTGATTAGAAAAAGCGGTTGGCCCTGTTTTACAAACTGTCCTTCATCTACTAAAATCTGTTCCAGGAAGCCATCCACTTTGGCACGGATTTCTACGTTTTGTACGGCCTGAATGTCGGCTACGTACCCAGTATACAACGTTGTATCAGACTTAGCCAGTCTAACTACCGGAATCTGGTCTGGTTCTTCAATTTTTGTTTTATTATCGTTTGTACTACAACCAAATAAAAAAAGAACGATGCCCCACGCTGCTGCACGGAAATGTCCAGTCATGTTGAATTATTAAAATGATCACTTAAAAAATACTTGCTTCACAATAGGCAAGTGATCATCAAAATGGTTTCAGGCGAAATAGATATCCAACAAAATCAGGTTTGATAGAAAAATCTTCCGGCTGGTGGAGTGGAAAGATAACCAGCGCAGGTATAAATTTAATGAAGATATCAAGCCCATTATCCGGAAAGGCAAGGTGAGTCATCCGGATAGTAACACTCCGGATTGCTTCCGGAATCCAATTTCCAAATTCAAATCTCAGGGAAGAAAAACTCAGATCTGTTTCCAGGTTTTCATAATTCTCCAGCACCACAGCATGACTTATTGCGTCAAGATTATTTTTGACTGCTGAATGCTTTACCAATGTGCCTGCTAACGGTAACATCAGTAACAGGAACATGCCAATAAAAGCCCTTAACCCTTTTTGTAAAGGTAATTTCATTATATCGGTCCTGGGTTTGTTGAATCGTTTCAAAGTTAAACCGCGGAAATCACTATTTGACCAATGATATCATGAAAAATTCCTTAAAGTTTTCTTAAGGACAGCGGTATATAATTGATATACAATTTGTTTTAATACATCAAGGCAATTGAAAACGGATCTGCCAAAGGCCTCTCAGCTCACCTACGGAAAAACCCTTAGCAAGATCATTCGGATACAATGAATCAATGGTTGCAACCAGCGAAGCAGGAATATTGGAGTTGGGTTGACCATGACAGGTAAGACACATTGGCTGAAGTAAAATCGGCTTATAATAATCAACCTGATTGGCCGTACGAACAACTACAGGCTGAAGTGAATCCCCCGCAGCAAGTTTTGTCTTATAAGTATCCCAGATTGCTTTGCTTTCATCCGTTAATTGGTTCTGAGAATTGCGGTACCGTTCCGTCAGACGTTCTATTTTAATAAAATCTGTATTTAACTGGTGGGTTAATGCCAGGGCATTCAGCTGACAGAATCGGATAGCTTTATCCACTCCGCTATCTGCTATCGCAGTTTGCAAAGCACCCCGAATCGTTTGAAAAGCTGCAGCGGAAAGACTGTCTCCGGTTTTCAGGTAATATGCATCCGGCCGGCCCTTGGGCTCCGACTGGCAAGCCACCAGTACTACCAGTAGCCAGGCAATATGAAACCTGTTTCTCATATACTGTCAGGCTGATTATTTTTTTCGATTATAAAACCAACTGATAAAATCGGGTTCTGCAAATGCATTGTCCCAACTGTTATGATTCACACCCGGATATTCAAAATATTCAACTGTTGCATGTAAGTCTTTCAAACGGGCTACCATTTCCTGCGATAGTTTTACATTCACTACCGCATCTGCTGCACCATGAAACACACGGAAGGGAACTCTGGCTGTTTTTTTATTAAATGCCTGGGTATTTCCACCTCCAGAAATGGGCCCGGCAGCCGCAAATAATTTAGGTTCTCTGTAAACAGCTTCGAAGGTCCCCATGCCCCCCATGGATAAACCGGTAACATAAACTTTTCTTTTATCAACCGATCCTTCCTTTATCAATTGACGGGTCAATTCAATCGCTGCATTCAAAGGTGCGCTGGCGGAACCACTGTAATCAAAGCTGATCTCAAAAGGAGTGGTGTTTCGGTTTACATTGGCTTTGGCCCAGAAACTATTTTGTGGACATTGCGGGAATACAACTATGGCCGGGTAACGTGTCCGGTTGGAATCCGCGAGGAATAATCTGGCACCATGTGTGAGCTGGGCTTCATTGTTATTACCTCTTTCTCCTGCTCCATGTAAAACGAGGAACATCGGATATTTTTTTGAGGCATCATAATTCAGAGGATAAAGAATCCTGTAGGGCAGCGTATCACCGCGACTGCTAATAAAGGTTTTCTTTTCATATTGGGTAAGATCCTGCGCACGAACGCCGGTGCTAAGAAGTGCAAATGAAATTAAAAAGAGGAAGATACGCATCGTTTAAGCTTATGCTTAAAGATACCTAATCTTCCTCTTTTGTGACAGGTAGTTTATAGGCTTACGCCTCTTTTCCAGGGGATGAAATCATCCTGATTTAACTGAACCGCCTTTGGAACCACTTCTCCACTGGCCGCGCGAATACAATATTCGAGAATCTCCTCTCCCATCTGTGCAATGGTTTTTTCTCCTGTAATGATGGGCCCGGTATCAATATCGATTATATCTGCCATACGTTTGGCAAGTGCGCTGTTGGTAGCGAGTTTAATAGTGGGGCAAACAGGATTCCCGGTTGGCGTACCAAGCCCCGTTGTAAATAGAATAAGTGTAGCACCGGAAGCAGCTTTCCCCGTGGTAGCTTCTACATCATTACCTGGCGTACAAACCAGGCTCAGACCTGGTTTAGTGGCTGGTTCCGTGTAATCAAGCACATCTACAACAGGCGAGTTTCCTCCTTTTTTGGCTGCGCCCGCACTTTTAATTGCATCTGTGATAAGACCATCCCGGATATTACCCGGAGAAGGATTCATGAAGAATCCAGAACCCGCCTGGTGGGCCAGTGCATCGTAGGATTCCATCAATCGGATAAATTTCCGGGCAGTGGCTTCATTCACACTGCGGTCAATCAGATCCTGCTCAGCACCACATAATTCAGGAAATTCAGCCAGCAATACTTTTCCTCCAAGGGCCACCAGCAGGTCGGAACAATACCCAACAGCCGGATTAGCAGAAATTCCGCTAAAGCCATCACTGCCTCCGCATTTTACACCAATACATAATTTATCAAGCGAAGCCGGTTGCCGTTGCTGTTGATTGATCTGCTGCAGGCCTTCGAAACTGGTGCGGATAGCACTTGTAATCAACTCTTCTTCAGATTGTGATTGCTGCTGTTCAAAAACAAAAAGCGGTTTATCATAATGAGGATTGAGTGTTTTCAATTCGTCCAGCAATTGCCGGGTCTGCAGGTGCTGACAACCCAGGCTTAGAATGGTAACCCCGCCTACATTGGGATGATTGGCATAAGCAGCGAGCAATTTTCCCAGCATGTCAGAATCCTGCCGGATGCCGCCACAACCACCATCGTGGTTCAGGAATTTGATTCCATCCACATTTGGAAAAACCCGGTGCTGAGATGCTCCATTTGAGTGAAGCTGCACATTGAGCAGGCTTTCTCCATTTTCCATTGCGTTTACCAGGTCCCTCGTATAGCGTTTATACTTCTCCGTTACACCATATCCCAATTCATTTATAAGGGCTTCTTTAATTACCTGCAGGTTTCGGTTTTCACAGAAAACGGTAGGAATAAATAGCCAGAAATTAGCAGTCCCCACCCTTCCATCTGACCGGTGATAACCCAGGAAAGTACGGTTACGAAATTTCTCGACGTTCGGCGCTTCCCAATCCAGGTGTACGTTTCTAAAAGCATAGGGATCTGCTGCGTGTTTCAGATTTTCGGTTGTTAGGAGTGCACCAGTTGGTACAGCTGTTTGAGCTTTACCCACCAGCACGCCATACATGATAACAGGATCTCCCGCATTCAAAGCAGCTATGGTGAATTTGTGTTTGGCCGGAATATCTGACTGAAGCGGAATAGTTTGCCCATTCCATTCAATCAGTTCCCCCCTGGTAAGGTTTGTAAGTGCTACCAGTACATTGTCTTTGGGATGTACTTGCAGTATTGATGCATTCATTGTTGCAGGTTATTCAGTAATAATTTTATCCAGGTGAACGTAGCCACCATCTACATGAATCAGTTGCCCGGTAGTATGACTTGATTTATTCGAAAGCAAAAATGCCGTTGTGTTGGCAATCTCTTCCGGTGTAGTCATCCGGTTTTCAAAGGGTATCCGCTTGTTGATGCTATCCAGCTTTTCTTTTGGATTCGGTAAGGTTTCAATCCAGTTTGCATATTGGGGTGTCCAACATTCAGCTACAATGATGGCATTCACACGAATTCCGTATTTCAGCAATTCAACAGCCCATTCGCGGGTGAGTGCATTACGACCACCATTAGACGCCGCATAAGCAGAGGTATTTCCCTGGCCTGTTTCAGCAGTTTTGGAACTGATGTTTACGATGGAACCTTTGGATTTGATCAGTGCCGGTAAGGCATGATGAGCCATCAGGAAATAATGAACAAGATTGCGATGCAGGGAAGCCATGAAATCTTCATAATTGCCCTTCTCTAATCCCACACCGTCATTCTTGCCTGCATTGTTTACCAACCCGTCTATTCTGCCAAACTTGAGCAATACATAATCCACCGCGGCTTTACAGGCTTTGGGGTCTGCTAATTCAGCCGCAAACTGATCCGCTTTCTGTCCGGCGGCCAGTAATTCATCAACCAGTTTCTGGTTATCTTTTGCATCTCTTCCTATAATTACCGGGTGAGCTCCCTCCGCAGCCAGCACTCTAACAATGCCTTCACCAATACCTTTGGCACCACCGGTAACCAGGATCACTTTATGTTGCAGTTCTAAATTCATGTTCTCTTATTGTAGTTAGCGATTAAAAGCAAAACATTCCTGCCGGGAAGTTCCGAGCCCATCAATTCCCAGTTCCATCACATCTCCAGGCTTCAGGTATACCTGTGGATTCATGCCCAGTCCCACTCCTGCAGGTGTTCCCGTTGAAATGATATCTCCCGGCAGCAGGGTCATAAACTGGGATGTATAGGCAATCAGGTGCGGTATTTTAAAAATCAGGTTGCTGGTATTGCCATCCTGCATTTTTTTTCCATTCACGGTTAGCCATAACCGAAGATTATGAACATCATTGATTTCATCTTTGGTAACCAGCCAGGGACCGATGGGAGCAAACGTATCACAGCCTTTTCCTTTATCCCAGGTACCACCCCGTTCCAATTGATAGGCTCGTTCACTGATATCATTGTGCAACACATAACCTGCTACATAATCCAGGGCTTCCGTTTCTTCCACATAGCTGGCTTTCTTTCCGATAACGATAGCCAGTTCCACTTCCCAGTCGGTTTTTTCGGATCCGCGGGGGATGGTTACTTCGTCATTTGGTCCAATTAATGCCGTGGTTGATTTCATGAAGATCACCGGTTCGGCAGGTGGTGTAGCGTTTGTTTCGGTTGCATGGTCAATGTAATTGAGGCCGATGCAAACAATTTTCGAGGGTCTGGCAATAGGAGCGCCTAACCGGGTACCGGAAGGTATTTCAGGCAGTTCCGCACCCAGTTCCCTGATCACATCAGCCAGCCGATTGAGACCATCTTCAGCAAAAAAAGCTTCATTATAATCATCAAAATGCGCGGAAACATCCAGTTGTTTTCCATCTATAAGAACCCCCGGTTTTTCATGGCCCGCGTTACCAAATCGAATAAGTTTCATTTCTAGGTATTTAGCGTAATAAATCCTCCATCAATCGGATAATCTGATCCTGTGATGAAAGAGGCTTCATCAGAACAGAGATAAATCATCAGGTTGGCGATTTCCTCCGGTTTTCCCATTCTTCCAATAGGCTGACTGGCCGATAATTTTTCAAACATTTCTTTTTCTTTTCCGGGATAATTTTTAGCTATGAATCCATCTACAAAAGGAGTATGAACTCTTGCAGGCGAAATGCAGTTCACCCGGATATTATCTTTCAGGTAATCTTTTGCAGCAGATAATGTCATCGCCAATACGGCTCCCTTGGTCATGCTGTAAGCAAACCGGTCTGAGAGTCCAACTACCGCCGCGATGGAACTCAAGTTCAGGATAGCTCCTCCTCCTTTTGCCTGCATCTGGGGGATAGCACCCAACATACAATTGTATACACCTTTCACATTTACCCGGAAAAGGCGATCAAAATCTGCTTCCGTAGTAGTAGTAACACTACCTACATGAGCGATACCTGCATTGTTGATGAGTACATCAACCGGACCGATTTGCTGAAAGATTTCAAGCATTCGGGCCTGGTCAGATACATCACCTGTATGAATAAATGCTTTTGCAGCATACTCCTGCAGTTCCTCCTCCAGCGATGCCCAGCCGTTTTCATTGAGTTCAATCACATGAACCGTTGCTCCCTGGCTGGCAAAGGCAATAGTGGCCGCCTTCCCGATACCGCTGGCACCCCCGGTTATAACAACTGATTTATTGGAATAATTGAATAACATTTTTTTTATAATTAGTGTCCCGGTTGCAGGGCAACCACTTCGTTTTTATTTGACTGTGAGTAACCGAAAATTCCAACAACTATAAAACAGATCAACGGAATCAGGTAGGAAATCTGAATGTTTCCTCCGGTCAGATCAGAAAGTTGTCCCATCAATACCGGGAAGAATGCTCCTCCCACTATTGCCATTACCAGCAAAGACGAAGCCATTCTTGCAGCAGCACCCAATCCTGCGATTCCCAATGCAAAAATGGTGGGGAACATGATCGACATAAAGAAAGGCACCGCCATTACGGCATAAACTGCTACGGGGCCTGAAACAAAGGATGCGAGCAATAACAGCACTACACAAATGGCGGAGTAGATTACAAGCAGGCGAGCCGGACTGATAAACTTCATAAAAAAGGTACCGGTAAACCGACCTACCATGAATCCAACCATTGCCAGTGACAGGTATTGTGAGGCGGGAATTTCAGGAAGATCCATCGTGTATTTGGAAAAACGAATGAAAAAACTACCCACTCCTACCTGCGCACCTACATAAAAAAACTGCGCCAATACAGCCCAGCGAACCTGGGGAATAGCTAATACAGAAAAGGAGAATTTATCCTCTTTTTGACTGGCATCAACGGTGGTTTCTTCCCCTTCCGGCAATTTCACCACCAGGAAAAGTGCAACCAGAATAAATACCACAATTCCTATAACAAGGTAGGGCACCCGAACAGCATTGGCTTCCTCCTGCAGGTAGGTCTGGAGGGTACCGCTTTGTTCCATGGCTTTTAAGGTATCGGGACTGTGTTCAATGCCGGTAAGAATGAATTTACCACCAATCAACGGGGCGAGGAAAGCACCTACACCATTGAATGACTGCGCAAAATTTAATCGTTGGGTAGCAGTTGCAGGGTCACCAAGCTTGGTGATATAGGGGTTGGCAATTGTTTCCAGGAAGGTTGCACCCGCAGCAATAACAAACAGAGCAATTAGGAAAAAGGTATAGGACCGGGTATCAGCAGAAGGTAGAAACAGGAGGGCTCCTGCACCATACAGTACTAACCCAAATAGGATACCTTTTTTATATCCATATTTATTCATGAACCATCCGGCAGGTAACGCAATTGCGAAATAACCCATATAAACCGCAAAATCAATCAGTGCAGATTGTGTATCGTTTAACTGGCAGGCTTTTTTCAGATGGGGAATCAGGATCGGGTTGATATTGTGTAAAAAGGCCCAAAGGAAAAATAACGAAGTAACCAGGATAAACGGTAAGAGATACTTGTTTTTGGATGACATGCAAGGTTGATTTATGGATAATCCATTTAATTCTGGAAAATTACTGGCTTACCAGGCTGATGGGGCCGTCAAATTGCGCAAATTATTCGAATATATTAACAAGTTATTAGCACACAGTCAATTATATATTCCCGTCGGGTATCCGACGGGCCAGACAACCATTGATTTTCAGGAATTTCGAAGAAAATAGCCTGTATCTGAAAAAAAATTTTGGCAATTGAACTCAACCCCTAATTTTGCGCCCGGAGAGATGGCAGAGCGGTCGAATGCGGCGGTCTTGAAAACCGTTGACTGTAACAGGTCCGGGGGTTCGAATCCCTCTCTCTCCGCATCAAAAAAAACCCGCAATTAGTATTGCGGGTTTTGGTTTGTAAGCTCAGGCCATAAAATACTATTCAATAAATTCACCTTTTTCATTCGTTTTGATTCGTAATCGCTTACTACCATTTTCCAGAACAATTTTATATTCTTTTTTGGCACCTTCCTCATTTCCATACTTTACGACGTAGACGTCTTTTGATATAGCCCATTTAGGATATCTTTGACCAATTGCATTTTGTATGGCAAAAGGTAATGCAACATCATTAAATCGTTCTGCAGTGCGTATAATTTTTCCGTCCTGATCATAAACAGCAAGTATAAATCCATTAGGAAGATGGAATCTGATAGAATAGGTATCGTATTCATCGTCATAATATTCAGAACTCTTTACATCATATGCGGCCGCTTGCCTTTCCAATAGCTTAATGGGTTCAGCTGCTCCTTTATTATCAACTGATTTAAGATACTTATAGTTTCTGGCTAATACAGTCACTTCAGGAAGCGTTGTAACCTGTGCCCTGGATTGTATACTGATTCCGGCAATGAAAAAACCGAAAATCAATAATGATTTTACCTGTTTCATGCGATTTAAATTTTAGTATAGAAAGGTACTACTGCTATTTCCGCAAATGACTGATCTAAATCATTCATTAAATTGATTTTTTCTGTGATTTATTCAGCCAGCCAATTACCTCTTCATCACTCACCTGGCTGAAATCCTCATAAAACCCTCCTACCCCATAAAACATATCCGGAATCAGCAATACAACCATATCATCTACCTGCTTAGTTAATTTTCTTACCGCCTCTTCGGGTGCAACCGGAACTGCGATTATTACTTTTTTCGGACGGCTTTTTTTTATCAGCTGTACAGTAGCAAGCAAGGTATTACCAGTTGCTATTCCATCATCCACAATGATCACGGTTTTACCTTCTACGTCTGCGGCCTCCTTTGTTGCTTCAAAACGATCATGCATTTCCGTCAAACGTTCGCGGACGCGTATCAACTCTTTTTCGACATATTCTGCTGGCACTTCCTCATGAGGAACAATAAAATAATCAGTCAGGCTGGCTGCCCCGATCGCATATTCCTTATTATTCGGATGCCCTATCTTTTTGGTTAATACTAATTCCAGGGGAAATCCCAGTTCGCGCGCTACGGCATATCCAACAGGAACCCCTCCCCGGGGTATTGCCAGCACAATGCCATTGTCGTCTTTATACTTGCTTAATTGTTGAGCCAGCGCCAAACCGGCTTCTATCCGATCCTGGAACATTTGACTAGTATTAATGTGAGAACAGGTATTTTTCAAACCAACTGATGGCCAGTTCACCTACTTTTTCCATTGCTCCTTTTTCTTCAAACAGATGAGTGGCACCCGGCACGATTTCAATTCTTTTTTCACAAACCATCCTTGCGGCAGCCTGTTCATTCAACTGCAGCACTTCTTCATCGAGGCCACCTACAATCAGCAACACAGGAGTTTTCAATAGGGAAAGCGCTTTAGCTCCTGCCAGATCCGGTCGGCCACCTCTAGACACAACCGCCCTGATCTGGGGAAGCTTGCTCGCCGCATTAAGAGCAGATGCAGCACCCGTACTGGCACCAAAATACCCGATACTGAGTTCCTGCATAAAGGGTAGACTTTCCAGCCATTGGGTAGCCCCGATCAATCGATTGGTCAATAAGGCAATATCAAACCTGTTCTGGTAAAGTAAATCCTCTTCCCAGGTTAACAAATCAAATAAAAGGGTACCGATTTTATGCTGGTGCAGGTAACCGGCCATTAACCGGTTGCGCGGACTCATTCTGCTGCTGCCACTCCCATGCGAGAATATCACCACTCCTCCTGCCTGCTCCGGAATCATTAATTCACCTTCTACTACAACATCCTGTATGGGAATACTTACAATTTTGTTGAAGTTCCAATTCATCTTTAAATGTATCTAAACGAATTCCAAAAAACCTTGACGCTTCTCAACAAAAGCCTTGACTGTGCTCATTGGCAGTGGGTAATAAAAGGAGTTGATTTGATGTATGCGACGCCATCATACAACACCCCCGGATATCAATGAAACAGAATTGATAAGCCTTATTAAACAATGGGCTTATTCTCTAAATAGCAAAGCCGACTTGCAGCCCTTGTTTGACAGAATTGGGGATAGCAGAATTGTGATGCTTGGAGAAGCAAGCCACGGAACCCATGAGTTCTACACCTGGCGTGCCCATATTACCAGGCGGTTAATTCAGGAAAAGGGTTTTCAATTTATTGCAGTAGAGGGCGACTGGCCGGATTGCTACCGGCTCAATCGGTTTATCAAAGGATTGGATGAAAAGGACAAAAGCGCTTTTAAAGTACTGCAGGCTTTTAACCGATGGCCAACCTGGATGTGGGCCAATTGGGAGATGGTTGCATTGGCCGACTGGCTGTTTGAGTTTAATAAGAGTAAACCGCTCAATAAGCGGGCAGGATTTTACGGATTGGATGTATATAGTTTATGGGAAAGTATGGAAAGCATAATCCGATACCTGGAAAAAACCGACCCGGGTGCTTTAACAACTGCATTGGAGGCTTTCCGTTGTTTCGAACCCTATCAGAAAGATGAAGGTCGCGGTTATGCAAGAGCTTCTCAATTTGTACCTGAATTATGCCAGCAGGAAGTGGTTGAGTTACTGAAAGAAATTCAGGCAAAATCCATCCTATATAATTCCGATCCTGAGAATGTTTTCAGTGTGGAACAGAATGCACGAATTGCAGTTAATGCGGAACAATATTATCGTGCCATGATAAAAGGTGGTCTGCATAGTTGGAATCTGCGCGACCGGCACATGGCAGATACCCTGGATGATTTATTGGAATACCATGGAAAGGATGCCAAAGTAATTGTATGGGCCCACAATACTCATATCGGAGATGCAAGAGCTACGGATATGGCAGCTGATGGCATGCTTAACTTGGGAGAACTGGCCAGGATTAAATACGGCGAGCCCCATGTTGTACTGGTAGGATTTGGCTCCTATAAAGGGACTGTTATTGCAGGCAAAAACTGGGGCGCTCCCATGCAGGCACTGAATTTACCGGATGCTGCAAGAGGAAGCTGGGAATATCTGCTGCACAAGTCGGGCAATCAAAATCTACTCTTACTAATGGAGGATTTTATATCCAATGATACACTGCTTGAGCATCCCATTGGACATCGGGCCGTTGGTGTTGTGTATAACCCGCAATACGAAGCTTATGGCAATTATGTTCCCAGCATTTTACCACTCCGATACGATGCATTTATTCACCTGGATCAAACCAGGGCGCTCCATCCACTCCATGTTGATACTGCAGTAGCCCAAATGCCGGAAACTTATCCGTTTGGGGTGTAGAAAGCAGCAGCACAACCATTTTAATAAAGCAAATGTGCTTTCATTGTCTGTTTCCAATCCATCTCTACATTTAATTCAGGTAATTGATCGGCGCAGATTTTTGAGAACGCACCAGGTATTCCCAATAATTTATCCAAATGCCTGGTGCCGTCAGGATTGGCTGCCGTATAATACCTGCGCTCCAATACCTGATCAGGATATAAACGAATCAGTAGCCGAATCAACTCAATACCCATGTGTACCGGACGAAAATGAGTTTCATCAGTTACACGGAATTGAAGTCCCTGACATATTTCTCCCTGGTAAATACTGCTATCCGGAATGTAACGGATAGGTTGACAGACTACACCTGGTAGTTTCAATGCAGTAAATGCATTAGCCAGCATTTCGCTATTTATCCATGGCGCCCCGAAGCAAGTAAAAGGACGATCAGTGCCTCTGCCTTCATTTATGAATATACCTTCCAGCAGACCAGTGCCGGGATACAAGAGGGCTGTTTCAAGATCACGTATGGCAGGAGACGTAGGAATAAACGTCCAGCTGGATGAAGCAGTAGTAGTTAACCGGTTCCAATTCTTTACAGGAATCACTTTTACATCCAGTTCAGGCAATCGGGTTGCAGCAAAATACAGGGCCAGCTCACCAAGCGTGCAGGAATGCCGGATAGGAATAGACCATCGACCAATAAAGGAAGAACACTGATTTTCATCTAACATCGGACCTTCTGACCTGCCAAGATCTCCACCCAGTGGATTAGGCCTGTCCAAAACAAACAATGGCTTCTGCAAACTGGCACAACGCTCCATCACATAGGTCAGGGTCCACAAATACGTATAAAAGCGACATCCCACATCCGGAATATCAAAGAGCACGGCATCAAGATCAGTCAGGTCTTCAGGGGCAGGAGCCATCTTATCTCCATACAAACTAACAATGGGTAAATTAGTTAATGCATCTACTCCATCCAGTTGGCGTGCGCCATCTGCTCCCATTGCCCCAAGTCCATGTTCCGGAGCAAACAAACGGATAAGATTGAATCCTGCATCCAGTAACGCCTGCCTGCTTCGTTTACCTGTAGACGTTAGCGCCACTTCATTGGTAACTAGTCCCCACCTTTTAGCCTGCTGTTGTTCAAAACCGGTTATAAACCGGTCAATTCCCATTTGTACCATACTTTAGCTTGTACACCAATTTAAGGATTTAGATTTTTCTTCTATTTCCTTATTTTACATACACAACCTTAAATTTTGATCTATGAAAAAAAGCCGTCATTCAGACAAGACACTATCCACAAAAGAAAAACAGCAATTGCTTGCTACCCTGAAAGCAAGGTTTGAAAACAATCCAGGCCGCCATGAAGGATTGGAGTGGAATAAACTGGAGAAAAAGCTGGAGACCCAGCCAGAAAAATTATGGTCGCTTCAGCAAATGGAAGCATCAGGAGGTGAACCGGATGTAATAGATTATGAAAAACAAACGGATAGGTATTGGTTTGTTGACTGCTCGCCTGAGAGTCCGACCGGCAGAAGAAGTTGCTGTTATGATTCCGAAGCACTGGAATCAAGGAAAGCAAACAAACCTGCTGACAGCGCTACCAATATGGCAGCAGAAATGGGTATTGAGTTGTTAACGGAAGAGGAGTACCATTTACTGCAGAAAACCGGCAGTTATGACCTTAAAACATCCAGTTGGCTACTAACTCCTGCGCCTATACGAAAATTAGGAGGCGCCATTTTTGGGGACAGACGATTTGAACGTGTTTTCATATACCATAATGGCGCAGAATCTTACTATGCAGCAAGAGGATTTAGGGGTTCATTGAAAATTTGAGCTAGGGCTTGTCCCGGTATTCTAATATATCAGCTGGCTGACAATCCAACGCCTTACAGATGGCATCCAGCGTGCTGAATCGGATGGCTTTTGCTTTACCCGTCTTAAGTATGGAAAGATTAGATAAAGTAAGTCCCACTTTTTCAGATAATTCATTCAGCGACATTTTTCGCTTGGCCATCATAACATCCAGGTTTACAATAATTGCCATGGCTTAAACAGTTAGATCATTTTCAGTTTGTATTTCTATACCTCTCTTGAATATCAATGCAATTACAAAAAGTACCACTCCCATAAAAAGCCATACGTCGGCACCCCCAAGTCCCATGTATTGGATTTCCGGCATGCTTATCCCCTGCTGTTCCAGCCAATCCGTATAACGTGTACCCCAATTGGCAAAAAGTCCAATACCAAAAGACACATAAGACATATTAAAAATTGATTGACCGATGCCAGGTTTAAATGGTTCTGAGAGATCCAGTTTTTGATCGTGCAATACTTTTATTATGATGTAAAAAAGCACTGCTTTCAGAATAGCAACAATTGTCATCAGAGTGGTGATGGTTAAGAACTGTACTTTGTCGGATCGAAACAAAGCCGACAAATCAACATTAGACCAATACATTCTGGCTTCGTTTTGATTGAAGAAAAATGTATAAATGGTATTAAATAAAAATCCCCCTGCTTCCATACAAACACCCACAAAAATGATCCAGGAAATAACCTGGATAACTACGAGTAACTGCTTGGTACTAACTTTCATATTGGCTGGTCTTTATCGGTTTTACCACACAAATATAGTGATATTTATTGTTTTTCAATAAATATTTAGTCTTTATGAAAACAATTTTATCGTAAGACCATCCAAATTAACGGCTACTGATTGTATACTCACCAAGTTCCGCACCTGTATCCCCTAATATTTTTACCGCTAACTGGTTTGCATTAGCACTTACTTGAATAAGGGTTCTTTTCCCTTCTTTTGGTCCGCCTCCAATAACAATGGGATACGAATGTTCACCTTTCACCGGTGGATGGATACCGTGTTTATGCGTATGTCCGGCTATAACGAGGTCCACCCGATACCGATCAAACAAGGGCGAGAACAATTTCCTGCAATGCATCGTGCCATGCCAATCACCCGAGTAAAATGGTGGAATATGCATCATCACCACCCGAAATCGCGCCTTCCTTGCTTCTTTCAACTGCAATTGTTTTTCCAGCCATATTGCCTGCTGCATTCGGTAATGATCAAAATCCACAATACCTGCATATACTGGCTCCGTATCCGGTTTATCTTCTCCGGTATCCAGAGCAACCGCAAATACAGGCCCTGCCTCTATGCTGAAATACTGCCCGCCCGGATTGGTAAAATAATCCTTCAGCTGCCTTGCAAATTTACCTCGCGTTTCATGGTTTCCACGAACAAACAGAAAGGGCTTTTTTCTGGCAAATGCTTCCGTGCACGGATGAATCAGATGATCAATCAGTTGTTGTTCATCCGTCTGGTAATCGAACATATCACCATTTAAAAAAACAAAATCATAAGGAGCATCTCCATTGTGCCGGATCAATTCACCAAAAGAATGCGGCCGGTCATGAATATCATTCAGCACCAGCCAGTTGGTTTGAATAGCCTTCGGATCAACTGTTTGCAGCGTATATACGGCACTGTGAGCAGTTTCTCCGTACATCAGTTTATAGGGTTGAAAGTCCAGAATCTCCTTTGATCCGATTCTGTAATAATACTGCCTGCCCGGTTCCAGTCCGCTCACTACCACCTCATGAATCCTGGTATGAGCATTTACCAATCCATCCGTTACAGCATGAGCTTTATTGCCAAGCGCTTCTGTTTCGCCATACTCAACCCATCCGTAAGAATTAGTACTAGTAATCCACCGGATGCTCATACTGGTTGGACTTACTGCCTGCAAATAAGGTCCGGTTATAATTGAAACGGATGCATTGCGCAAGGGAGCGGATAAGACCTTAAAAGGCGACAAACTAATTGCACTTAAAGCACTCAACTGCGCAAGGGCATATATAAAACCACGGCGATTACTGGTTGAAAAATCAGACATGTTTAGTAGCTTGGATGTATAAATATAATACCATGAACTCCGCTACGCGCAGAAATGCCATCAAAACCCTGGTGACAGGCAGTGGATTACTGCTGTTTTCTCCAAATAGCTTACTGGCTGCTACCGGTAATAAGAAAGATCGGTTGGGGGTTGCATTAGTCGGACTTGGGTATTACAGTACAGATTTACTGGCACCCGCGCTGCAGCAAACCCGGCATTGTTATCTCGCAGGAATTGTTACCGGAACTCCCTCGAAAGCTACAGCCTGGCAGAAAAAATACAATATCCCGGATAAAAATATTTACAACTATAGCAATTTTGATCAGATCGCTAATAACCCCGACATCGATGTAGTGTATGTAGTCTTACCTCCCTCTATGCATAAGGAATATACCATTCGTGCTGCGAATGCCGGCAAACATGTTTGGTGTGAAAAACCAATGGCTATGACGGAACAGGAATGCCGGGATATGATTACTGCCTGTAGCGCAAATAAAAGAACTTTAACTATCGGATATCGCTTGCAACATGAACCAAATACCAAGGCCTGGCGTAAGCTGATCAAAGACCAGGCGCTCGGTAAAGTGAGATCACTCAACTGTGCAGCCGGCTATCGCGATAACCGTACGGATCACTGGAAACAGAAAAAAGAAATGGGAGGAGGCGTGCTTTATGACATGGGCGTATACTCCATACAGGGTGCCAGACTTGGTACCGCTATGGAACCCATCAATATACTATCCGCTACCACCTCCACTACCAGGCCCGAGATTTATAAAAATGGACTGGATGAAACCACCGTAGCAAAACTGGAATTTCCGGGTGGTGTGATTGCTGATATCAAAACAAGTTTCGGTGAAAACATCAACTTCCTGGATATCCGCTGCGAAAAAGGAGCAATCAGTGTAAATCCGTATCAGGCTTATAATGGACAAACAGTAACAAGTCCGTTAGGGAAAATTCAACATTCCTATTCCGTACCCATGCAACAGACCATGCAAATGGATGCCGATGCACTTGCCATCCTGACTAAACAGCCGGTTGCAGTGCCGGGGGAAGAAGGCCTGCGGGATATCCGGATCGTGGAAGCTATCTATCGTGCTGCGGCGACGGGAAAAGCAATTACTTTATAAAACATTCACATTATGTGGACCTGGATTCTTCTTACAATTGGATTATTTCTTGGGTTTATTTCCCTGCTGGTGATCAGCATCTACCAAAAAAGAAAGAGCCTTGCGTTAATATCGCTTGTTCCACTGGGGCTTTCCTTTATTACAGGAAGTATCAGCTTATATCATATTTTTTCCAAAACCTACCATAAAGTTGCCGGAAAAGTGGAACAAGCAATTGAACCCAGACCAGGCGTTGCAATCTATACTGATCTTTTTGGCAACAGTAATCAATCCTGCTTAGGGATTATCAATTCCAAAGATCGTGCAGTGCCTTTAGTTGATTGCTGTATCTGGCTGGAATTTACCACCTGCCCGGAAGAAGCTGCCAGAATTATCGCACAGCATCCTTACCAATCTACCAAACTGAACAAAGAAGGTCTGCGGTTTACAGAACCCGCGGTGGACGAAAAACCAACCTGGTTTGCCCCAGTGTCACTCGGTGATTCTGCCCTTGCCTTTAAGTTTACCAACCCAAAAGGTAAAACAGAAGAGCTCCTGTTTCTATCAGCTGATAGCATGCGTGGCTATTATTGCAACCTCCGTTTCTAAGCTTTTTCTGTTTTTCGTCAAAGAATTCAGACAGTTCGTCAAACGCTGCCATTCCCCTCACCCGGTTCTGTTAGGTTTGTGAAAACATTTCTTCATGAACCAACCTGCTACGCGTCTTGCCTACATCGACTGGCTCCGGGTTTTCGCTATTCTCGGTGTATTGTTTTATCACAGTGCTCGTCCCTTTATTCCGGATGATCCCTGGCATATCAACAACCCCGACAAAAGTAATCTCCTCGATGAATTTAATTTCTTTCTCAGCCGGTTCAGAATGCCCCTGCTCTTTTTCCTCTCCGGTGCAGTTACCTGGTATATGGTCAAAAAAAGAACAGCCGGTTCTTTCATATTACTCCGGCTCAAACGACTGTTCCTGCCATTGGTTGCGGGCATGTTGCTCATCATTCCTCCCCAGGTTTATATGGAGAGAAAACACCAGGGTTATACAGGCAGCTTGCTGGATTTTTATAGCCAGCTCTTCTCCTCAGGCCCATATCCGGAAGGAAATATCAGCTGGCATCACCTCTGGTTTATTGCTTATCTTTTTTTGTATGATATACTGTTTGCACCTTTTTTTACCTGGTGCAAAACTAGTGGTGCTGATGGCTTCAAACGATTCCTCTCAAAGCTGTCAAAAGGAAAGTGGATTTATTTACTGATGGTCCCCTCCGTACTTATTTACACTGCAGGTATTTTACACTATCCTGAAACAAACGCACTTGTTGATGATCCGGTTTACTTTATTTACTGGTTGCTTTTTGTGCTGGCAGGTTTCGTTTGTTTGGTTGAACCAACCTTACTGAATAGCCTGGAACGCAACCGCCGGCTTTCCTTAAGCCTCGCCTTTCTGTTATTACTACTGATCAATTCTCTTCGCTGGAATGATTACAACTGGTTTGATGGCAGCCATGATACCAACTCCTGGTTTACCTGGCTTTTCCTGGCCCGACAGCCGGTACATACCTGGCTCTGGGTATTTGCACTGGTAGGCTATGGCAAAAAATACCTGAACCGATCCCACTCCATTTTGCCCTATATAAACCAGCTTATTTACCCATTCTATATTTTACATCAGACAATTATTGTTATCCTGGCCTATTATGTAGTCCAGACCCCCGATACAATATTCTTCAAATGGGTTTTTCTGACACTGACCACCCTCTTTCTTTGCCTGTTTATTTTTCATCTCTTTATCCGACCTTTCCCCGCAATTGGAATACTTTTTGGCATGAAATCCGATTCAAAGAAAAAATCCTGAAGCCATATGCTGCTCATTCAATCTCAAACGTTTAAAAAGGTCGCTAAACAAAAATGGTCCCTTCGACGGATCCTGTTCATCCTCCTATATGGGTTGATGACCTATGGTTTTGTTCGGTTACTTAATGACGTTATTTCTGAAACCAAATTCTGGCTAAGACCCATCCAAACCAATTTGGCGGAAATACTAGGTTGTATGCTGATCAGTTTCATTTTTGAATTTGTGACCAATAGCTTTCTTCAGCAACTGGCAGATGACAACAAAAATCAACCGGGACCATCCGCCTCGCTTAAACAGTTTTTATCACTTGCGGTTTATCTTGAACTGGTTGTAATCTGTTTTGTGTTTCCGCTTGCTCAATGGACTGATGATGGTTTGCAATGGTATGATGTAGTTATTCTGAGTTTTACCATCGTCAGCTTCTGGTTGTTTTATTTCAGCGTTAAACAGGGACAACAATACATTCATACTACCTATGAACAGGCTTTGCAACTGGAAAGAATCAATAAGGACAAACTGGAAAATGAATTGCAGTTGCTGAAAGCACAATTTCACCCGCACTTTCTCTTCAACGCTTTAAACACACTCTATTTCCAGATTGAGGAACAGAATACAAGCGCCCGCTTTACACTGGAAAAACTGTCTGATTTACTTCGCTATCAGTTGTACGACCAGGATGCGAAAGTACCATTAGAGCGCGAACTTGCCCATTTAAAGAATTTCATCGACCTGCAACAACAACGCGCGAACAGTCAGCTGGATCTGGTCATCAACTGGCCTTCATCCACCCATCAGGCACAACTATATCCGTTGCTGCTGCTGCCCCTCGTAGAAAATGCCTTTAAATATGTTGGGGGGGCCTACAAAATAAAAATAGATATCAAACTGGAAAACGGACAATTACAGTACCAGGTTACCAACTCCATACCTGCCATTGCTCAACACCACAAGAAAGGAGGCATTGGGCTGACAAATCTGCAAAAACGGTTACTTTTACTGTATCCAGGCAAACACCGGTTTCAACATCACCAAACGGATAGCCTGTTTTACGCAGAACTTAGTATCGAATTATGAAAATCACCTGCCTCATAACAGATGATGAGCCTATTGCCAGAGCAGGCCTTCGAAACTATATTGAAAAAATTGATTTCCTGACCCTCGTGGCTGAATGCGAAGATGCTGTCAGCCTCAACAACCAGCTTCACCAGTCGCCGGTTGACCTGGTATTCCTTGACATAGAAATGCCCTATATAAGTGGGATTGAGCTTTTGCAATCACTCGCCCACCCACCAAAAATCATTTTCACAACTGCCTATGAACAATATGCCATAAAGGGATATGAACTGGATGTGCTGGATTACCTGTTAAAACCAATCTCATTCGATCGTTTTTTAAAATCCGCCAATAAAGCCCGGGACTATTTTAATAAGAAGGAAACTTCTTCCGCGACAGATGAATTTTTTATCAAATCAGATGGAAAATTCCTAAAACTCAAATGGAATGAGATCCTGCTACTGGAAGGCATGGAGAATTATATTTGCATTCATACCTCCACACAAAAACACCTGGTTCACATGACCATGAAGCAAGTCCTGGAACAGTTACCCGACCAGTTTATTCAGGTACATAAGTCAAGTATCATTAACATGAATAAAATTTCAGGCATTGATGGTAATATGATTCAATTGCAGGAGCTGGAAGTGAGCGTTTCAAGATCCCTGAAAGAAAGTGTGCTGGAAAAAATCCTTCACAACAAACTCTTGAAAAAATGAAAGCGACCATACTTTTTACAACACTGATTCTCCTGACTGCTGGTTGTAAACAAAAGCCTTCTGATCAGCCATCCGGATCCATTGCTGGCAATGAAGGAAAAATTGTCATCTACCAGGTATTCACCCGGCTCTTTGGCAACACCAACTCCACCAATAAACCCTGGGGAACCATTGAAGAAAACGGAGTCGGTAAATTCAATGATTTTACAGACACGTCACTTCAATCCATCCGCAACCTGGGTGTTACCCATATTTGGTATACCGGTGTGCCTCATCATGCAGTAATCCGCGATTATTCCACGGTTGGCATTTCGGCAGATGATCCGGATGTGGTAAAAGGAAGAGCCGGCTCCCCTTATGCTGTAAAAGATTATTACAATGTAAATCCTGACCTGGCGGTTGATCCTGCCAAACGTTTGGATGAGTTCAAAGCACTTATAGAAAGAACTCATAAAAACGGATTAAAGCTCATCATCGATATTGTTCCCAACCATGTTGCCAGGCATTATGTTTCCCTTTCCAAACCAGATAGTGTGCGAGATTTTGGAGCAGATGATGACATTTCCAAAGAATACCATCGCGAAAATAATTTTTATTACCTGCCCAATGATAGTTTTCGGGTGCCCGTTGCCGTTGGATATAAGCCCCTGGGTGGCGCTTCTCATCCTTTAAGTGATGGTAAATTTCACGAACAACCTGCTAAATGGACTGGCAATGGGAGCCGGCTTGCACAGCCGAAACAAGACGACTGGTATGAAACTGTGAAAATAAATTATGGTATTCGTCCAGATGGCAGTAAGGACTTTGACACGCTTCCCGCTACCTATGCCAATCTTGGAATTGACGATCACCACCAATTCTGGAAGAACAAATCCGTCCCCTCTTCCTGGAAAAAATTCCGGGATATTGCTTTGTACTGGCTAAATATGGGTGTAGACGGATTTCGCTTCGATATGGCTGAAATGGTACCGGTTGAATTCTGGAGTTATCTGAATTCCTCTATCAAAACCAGCTATCCCGAAGCTTTGCTGCTGGCGGAAGTATATAACCCTGGCTTGTATCGCCCTTATATCCAGTTGGGTAAGATGGATTATCTCTATGATAAAGTTGAATTCTATGATACACTGAAACATATTATTCAGGGACATGGATCTGCAGATAACCTCGCAGCTATTCAAAAGGGCATGGCGGATATCGAACACCATATGCTACATTTCCTGGAAAACCATGATGAACAACGGATTGCGAGTCCCGCTTTTGCTGGCAACCCCGAAAAAGCCAAACCTGCAATGGTTGTTTCTGCTTTGATATCAACCTCTCCTACCCTTGTTTATTTTGGCCAGGAACTCGGAGAACCCGGCGCTGAAACAGGTGGGTTCGGGCAACCTACCCGCACCAGTATTTTTGATTATGTAGGTGTTCCTCATCACCAACGCTGGATGAATAAGGGGAAATTTGATGGCGGACAATCCAGCAAGCAGGAAAAGAAATTGCGTAGTTTCTACCAGGAATTATTGCAGTTTACGATCAGTCAACCTGTTTTAAAAGGAAATTATGCAGCCATTCAATACCATAACAGGCAGCATACCTCCGGTTACCACGATAAACTTTTTGCATTCAGCAGATGGGACATGGATACCAAATTGATCGTACTAAGTAATTTCTCCAATCAACCCTATCAAGGCAAACTGGTGATTCCTGCCGACCTGGTACAAAAATGGGCGCTTAAAGACGGGACTTACTCCATGAACCAGGTGCTTTTTGGAAAAAATCAAATGTCCCATACTGTTAGCAAAGGAGAAGGCAGTATCAATGTTCAGGTACCAGCTTATGAATCATTGGTATTGAAATTGGAAAAATAATCAGTTTCAAACCGGATAGGCCCAGGGCCCCCGATAAGGACGTTGTAAAAGTTTGGCAGCTTCCGGATCATTCAATATCTGTTCTGTATCCACATTCCATTGGATACTTCTTCCTGCCTTGGCTGAAAGTATTCCCAGCAAACTCATATTGGTGGATCGATGGCCGATTTCAATATCGCAAACGGGTAATCGTTTGTTTTCAATAGCAGCAATAAAATCCGCCCATAACTCCTTCACGTTGTGATTATCCACCGTGTGAAGCTTTGGTTCTTCATGAATAACTGCCTTGTTTTTATTGGAGGGATAGAATGTCCATCCATCCAGCCACCCCAGGTGGAAAGTTCCTTCTGTACCATAGAAATAACAGCCTACATTGGTTTTCTCCGCTTCATTAGCTGCATACAACCGATGTTCCCAAACCGCCTGAAAGGATTCAAATTCATAATTGACTACCTGGGTGTCCGGTGCATCCGTTGTGTCCTTTCTGATTTGCCGTGAAGCGGTTGAAAAGATCTTACGCGGGCCCTTTTCTTCTGTCCACCAGAGAATCTGGTCCATCCAGTGAATGCCCCAATCTCCTAGCTGCCCGTTGGCATAATCCATGAATTGCCGGAACCCACGCGGATGTATAGCCGAATTATACGGCCTGTAAGGAGCTGGTCCGCACCAGAAATCCCAATCCAGTTCGGCAGGTGCTTCTGAATCCGGGATTTTCTCTCCCGGCCCGCCTCCATAATGAACAAAAGCTCTTACCATTCCAATCTTACCAGCTTTTCCGGATCGCAAAAATTCCATGGCAGACATATTATGCGGGGATACCCTTCGATGGGTACCCACCTGAACCACTCTGTTAGCAGTTCTTGCTGCTTTTACCATTGCTTTGCCTTCATTGATGGTATGACCAATTGGTTTCTCTACATACACATGGGCTCCTGATTCAATAGCAGCAATACAGATCAACGGATGCCAGTGATCCGGCGTGGCAACAATTACGATCTCCGGTTTTTCCTTCTTCAGCAATTCACGGTAATCTTTATACGTTTTTGGCTGATCACCATTCAGTTTGTTGATTTCCGCGCCCGCAGCTTTAAGATGCCGGCCATCCACATCGCAAATTGCCACTACTTTGGAGGAGCCCACTGCGATTGCTTCCCGCAGGATATTCATGCCCCACCAGCCACAACCGATCAGGGCAGTTTTATATTTTGCATACTGGGTAAGCGGAATAATCCCAGGTAACATCGGTACCAGTAACCCTGTGGAAGAAAGCTTCAGGAATTTTCGACGTTGCATCAGCAGGCTTTTTTAGAAGTTGTATTTTCAAGCTATCAAACACGAATGCCATGCCACTCTTTACAGAATTAAGTTACCGAAAAATTATTGTGAAAGTCCTGACTTCCTGCTGTATTGGTTTTATCCTGGCCTGCTCAGGCACGCAAATCTATGAACAGATTGGTGCCATCGAAGAATTGGATCCGGCCTTTCGGGACCTGGTAACGAAAGATGCAAAAGTAGAAATCATTGCAGACGGCTTTGAATGGAGTGAAGGCCCCCTTTGGGTTGAATCTGAACAAATGTTGCTCTTCTCTGATATTCCCAATAATGCCATTTTCAAATGGACTGAAAAAAATGGTAAAGAACTTTACCTGAAGCCATCCGGATATACCGGTGAAATACCCCGTGGTGGTGAACTTGGCTCAAACGGATTACTGCTTGATAAAACTGGTTACCTTATTTTATGCCAGCATGGTGATCGCCGCATAGCCCGTATGGAGGCGCCAATCAACAAACCCGAATCCAAATTCACAACCCTTGCAGGAGAGTACCAGGGGAAAAAATTTGATAGTCCCAATGACGCAGTCTTACATCCCAGTGGTGATATCTATTTCACAGATCCACCCTACGGCCTTGAAAAATATATCGACGACAGTACCAAAGCGGCTCCCTACCAGGGTGTCTACCGTGTAGGTACAAACGGAAAGGTTGACCTGCTGGTAGATAGTATCAATCGCCCGAATGGAATCGGTTTAATGCCCGATGGTAAAACCCTGCTCGTTGCCAACTCAGAATCTGAAAAAGCGGTTTGGTATGCATTTGATCTTGGAACTGGCGATAGCCTGACAAATGCCCGCATCTTCTTTGATGCCAGCAGTTATGCAAAAACTACTCCAGGCGGACCAGATGGTTTCAAAATTGATAAGGCCGGTAATATGTATGCTACCGGTCCGGGTGGTATCTGGTTTTTTAACAAGGATGCCAAACCACTGGGACGCATCAAACTACCCGTAGCCAGCTCCAACTGTGCATTATCCGCAGATGAAAAAACACTGTACATTACGGCTGATATGTACCTGTTAAGGGTAAAGCTTCGCTAACACCAACAAACAAACGAAATCATGGCTGAATCAACCACGCCTGCACTGGAATGGTGGCAAAGGGGTCCGATTGAGGGTATTGCTCCCATTTTTCAACCTGCAGCCCATGCCCTGTTACAATCGAGGGATGAATTGAAACAGGCACTTCAAAACTTTCCCAGTGCCTTACTTTGGGAATCGGTTTATGGTATGGCATCCATTGGTTTTCACCTGCAGCATATTGTTGGAGTACTGGATCGTTTGTATACCTATGCCAAAGACAACAGTCTTTCGGATGCGCAGCTAAGTTACCTGAAAACCGAGGGTGTCCGAAATGAACAAATAACCCTGGAGCAGTTATTAGAGGCAGTACATGCCCAGGTTGAAACCTGTTTACAGGAACTTTCCACAATGAGAGAGGATGCACCAACCGCAATGAGATACATTGGCAGAAAAAGAATACCAACCACCCAACTGGGACTGATATTTCATGCCGCAGAACACATGATGCGTCATACGGGACAAACACTGGTAACTGCTCGTGTATTGCAGGAACAAAGCAAAACATAACATGAACGAATCAAAAACTATTCGCTGGGGAATTTTGGGAGCCGGAAAAATAGCCCGGGCCTTTGCTACCGATTTCCAATACCTGAAGGAAGCTGAACTACTCGCAATTGGATCCCGTGAAGTACAAAAAGCACAGGGATTTGCCAATGAATTTGCTATCCCCCATGCCTTGAACTACGAAGATCTGATCCACCATCCTGACATCGACGCGGTTTATATTGCTACGCCCCACCCTTTTCATTTCAGCCAGGCCAGTGCAGCCTTACAAGCTGGAAAAGCCGTACTCTGCGAAAAACCCATTTGTGTGAACAAGGGTCAATTAAAGGACCTGATTGCAATTGCGAAGACGAACAATCAGTTTCTGATGGAAGCGATGTGGACCTATTTCATTCCCGCACTGGAAACAGCCAGAAACTGGGTTCGCGAAGGACGAATTGGTGACTTAAAATTAATCCAGGCTGATTTCTGCTTTCCTTCTGAACCCACTGTGGAGAGATTGTGGAACCCCGTACTGGCAGGGGGCGCATTACTGGATATTGGCATCTACCCTATTGCTTTCGCCAATTATTTTATGGATCGGTTGCCATACAAAATTACTGCCTCTGCTCATCTGGCTTCAAGTGGTGTGGATGAGCGTACCGGTATCCTGCTCGAGTTTGGAAGCACCAGCGCCAATTTGTATACCTCTATCGTTTCCAAAGGCACCAATACCGGTTACCTGTTTGGCAGCACCGGTTATATCAAATTACCCAGTTTCTGGCGCTCCACTACAATAGAACGCTATTCCAATGAAGATGAACTACTGGAAACCTGGTCGGATGGCCGTTCGACGAGAGGCTTTCATTTTGAAATGCAGCATGTTACAGATTGCTTACGTAAAGGGCTAACCGAAAGTCCGGTTATGTCTTTCGATCAATCCCTCCGAATACAGGAAATCATGGATACTGTACGCCGTCAAATCGGGCTGAAGTTCCCCTTTGAATAAGTTTATTTCACCAGGATCTCATCCACAAACAACCAGGCAGCCTGCCCTTCTCCTGGATGCCCCTTCGGACAGGCAGGCAAAACTTTCGCAGTTACCCTGATATAACGGGCCTGCCTAGGGGAAAATGCAATTCTGAAATCTTCCTGCATTGATTTGGTTTCATCCGCTGAAATCCTGTTTGAATAGGTGCCAACCGGTTTAAACGTTTTGCCGTCTGTTGAAAGTTCAACACTTACACCAGTCGGGAAAAAGATCCAGTCCTTATAGTGCTGCATCACCCCAACACTTATCTCCCGTACAGTTTGCAATCGTTGCAAATCAATGGTTGCTACCATATCCTTTCCACTGAAGCCATGCCAGTATTTACCAACCTGCCCGGTTCCGCGAATACCATCTGTAAGCGAATTAGGTCCATCCGCCATATAAGAATTGGAATTGGGGAATTGATAAGAAACGGTTTTCCCTGTTGCCAGGTGTTTCACAAACTGTTGCACTGCAGATTCGTTTCCTTTCACCCGTCCATTTTTAACCGTTATGGCTTTTAAGGTTGTATTGCCATGAATGGTAATCGGACCTGTATAAAACGGGCTTCCGGTGGTAGGATAAGATCCATCCAGTGTATAATGAATAGTTGCATCCAGCGCCTCCGTTTCCAATGCAACTTTTAATTGTCCGTCTGTTATCAGCGGCTTGATACCAACAGTAAAATTTCCTTCACTAAACCGAAATCCTTTTTGTGCCAGTCCGGTGAAATGTGCTTCCAGCCGGGTGCGAAAATCTACCCAGTTGCGCGCCTCGGGTTTTGACCAAACCACTTCAGCCAGCGCCATCATTCTGGGTAATAACATATATTCCAGGTGCTCGCGGCTTTCAATGGATTCTGTCCAGAGATTAGCCTGTGCACCCATCACATAGGCAGCAAATTCAGTGTTTTGGAGTTCCTGCGGAATTGGCTCATACGCATATACTTTCTTAAGCGGATTAAACCCTCCAAACGCGATAGGCTCTCCTGCGGGACCAGCCTGGTAATGATCAAAATACAAGGGCGAGCCGGGAGTCATCACCACAGGATGTTTCATTTTTGCAGCTTCAATTCCGCCTGCTTCTCCTCTCCAACTCATCACCGTTGCACCGGGAGCAAGTCCGCCTTCCAGTATTTCATCCCATCCGATGATCTGTCTTCCCTTTGCATTCAGGTATTTCTCTATCCGCTTGATAAAATAACTCTGGAGCTCATGTTCATCCTTTAAACCTTCTTTTTTGATACGTGCCTGGCATTTGCTGCACTGCTGCCAGGGTCTTTTATCAACTTCATCACCGCCGATATGAATCAGGCGGGACGGAAACAATTCAAGTACTTCATCCAGCACATCCTGCAGAAATAAAAATGAACTGTCGTTCCCAGCACAATAGTTGGTTTGAATACCGGTTGGATATTGGCCTCCTGTGATCAGTGCCTGTTGTTGTCCGGTGCAGGATAAAAAAGGATAGGCAGAAACTGCTGCCACAGAATGGCCTGGCATTTCAATTTCAGGAATGATTGTGATATTTCTTTCTGCAGCATAGGCAACAATTTCACGTATCTGCTCCTTTGTATAATATCCGCCATATGTTGCCTTCTCCCCGGTTTGGGCAGCTTTTCGTTCATTCCAGGGGATACCTGAACGGTCAACTCTCCAGGCCGCCATATTGGTTAAGGCAGGATATTTATCAATCTGAATCCGCCAGCCCGGATCATCCGTAAGATGCCAGTGAAACACATTCATTTTGTAAGCCGACAAGAGATCGATGATGTCTCTAACAGCCTGGGGCGCAAAAAAATGACGGCTCACATCAATCATAATACCCCGATATCCAAAGCGGGGTTGATCCCGGATTTCCATAACCGGTATTTCCAGACGGGCATTGGTTCGAATAACCGGTAAACATTGCAGCAGGGATTGCATGCCATAAATCAGTCCGGCTTTGGATGGAGCAGCCAACCTGATTTTGTCTGGCTGTACAGACAAGGTATATCCTTCCTTGTTCAGTGCCTGGTTATCCTCCAACAATAACTCAATGCTATTCGAAGCAGCAATTCCTACCGGCAAAGAATAACCGCAAATCTCCATTATTCTTTTATTCAGGAAAATCCCTGCTTCTGCCAGATCCGAATAAGCAGGGTTATACCTGATTTGCGTATTGGGAAGAATGGTAAATTGTCCTTTTCCCCTCACCAATTCGAGTGGTTTTGGAATTATATTGACAGGCTTGTCTGTTACGCTTTCCTGGGCTGATACAGCATTATTCAGAAATAATATCAGCAGGATTCTCAACCAGGCAGTTTGCTTCATACTCAGAAATTAAATCCTGTAAAATTAGGAGGATACAAGCCTTAAATGCTCGTGGAGGGCTGCTCTAAAGTATCAGATGCTGCTTCTATTTTACCCTGAACTCCGGCAGCGATGGTATAAACGTCCTGCTTCAGCTTTTCCGGATGTAAAATGGTTGCAATATCTCCGAACATGATCACCCAGCGGGCAAATCCCATTAAGGAGGGACACATGAATTGCAATTCCATTTCATCCCCAAGATCTGTTTCGCGAATCAGACCCATATAAAATTTCTGATCGCCCAGGTAATGGAGGTATTTTTTCGGAATACGAATGATGATTTCCTCTATAGGATGTTCTGATTCTGATTTCCTGATATATTCCTGGAGACTGATATGCTGTTTGGTAAATGAATCGTCTGTAAGTTGCAGGCCTTCGATGCGGTCAAGCCTGAAATCCCGGTAGTCGGCCCGCATCCTGCAATAAGCAATCAGATGCCATTGTCCGCCCATAAAAAACAACCCCAGCGGTTCGATAATCCGAGTGGTCTTTTCTCTTTTATAGTTGGAAAAATAACGGATGGAAACTGCTTTTTTTGAAGCCACACTGTTTAAAATAGTTTGCTGTAATTTCAGATCCGGTTGTTCTGATAAGGAACCACGCTGACTCAATACCTCTATATACCCTTCCATATTTTCAAGCAGGTCTTTTTCACTGGATCGCAAAACAGCCCTCACTTTGTACATTGCTGATTGAAAAGCATTTCTGGATCCAGCATCGGTAAACTTCTCCATCAGCTTTTCTGCTGTAAGAAAAGAGATTGCTTCTTCCTTGGTGAACATAACGGGAGGAAGCCGGTATCCTTCCATAATACTATATCCCTGTCCTGCTTCCCCGATTACGGGTACGCCTGATTCTTCAATTGCTTTGATATCCCGGTAGACTGTGCGCAGGCTGATACCAAACCTGCTGGCAATGTCCTGCGCCTTTACAAGCCGCCGGGATTGCAACTGGATTAATATAGCTGTTAGTCGGTCGATGCGATTCATGCCGGTAGTAACTTGGAGTATTCATCAAATAAAACGCGGCTTAGTTCACCCGGACCGCCAGTTCCTACCGGTATTCCGTCTACAACAGCAACCGGAGTTAGCAATTTGGTGGTACTGGTAATAAACGCTTCCCTTGCTGTTTTGAACTCATTCAGGTGAACAGGCCGGGTTTCAACGCTGGTGACCTTTTCAGCCACCTCCAGAATTTTTTTTCTGGTTATTCCCTGTAAAACCTGCTCACCAGGTGTAACCAGTACACCTGCTGCAGTAACCAGGAAGATATTGGCCCTCGGACATTCACTGATCCAGCCCCCCTGATGATAAAGCACCTCATCGGCTCCTGCTTTTTTCACTTCATCCTGTATCCAAACGGCCATCAGATAATCAATGGATTTTATCAATGGCAACTGGCGCTGATGTGCATACGAAAATAACCGGATGCCCTTTTCTGACAGGGTATCCGGCAGTTGAACAGATTGTCCACTCATCAATAGATTCGGCTCATGAATGGAATAACCATCCGGTGCATATCCCGCAGTAAGCGTCATCCGGATGCCTGCATCCACCCATTGATTCATCTCAATCAATTGGTAAATCTGTTTGGTTAACTCTTCCCTGCTAACAGGTAAGGGCAACCGTAATAAACGTGCTGATTCCCAAAAACGTTCCAGGTGGTCATCCAGAAATACCGGTTGTCGACCCATTACCTTGAAGAAATCAAACATACCATATCCTCTTTGCAGGGCCATATCCTGGATACCGATCATCGCATTATCAGTGTTGCAGAATTCTCCATTGATGCAGGCGTAGTTCATTTGGGTATTTTATGATAGGTTTTTAATAGCTGCTGCATTTTGGGCAGGGGTATAGCCGATATGGTTCTTCCTTTATACCCTTTGACTGTTACTGCCATGAATAGGGAGTTAAGAATAGCTTCTTCAGTGGCTTCTATAGCAGCCATAAAAAGGGGCGACATTCCTTCATTACTAAGGTTTTGGATGACTTGCACCGGGTTGTCTGAGATATGGGAAATCCGATTGCCTTTGTATGTGGAAAAAGCAATTACGTAATCACCGCTTCCATTGGAAGCTATTCCACCGGTTTTGGCAAGTCCCATAAATGCCCTTTTGGCAAGTCGTTCCAGGTTACTGGCATCAATTGGTGCATCAGTTGCCACCACAATCATGCAGGAGCCATCCACCCGATTCTGCAGGTGATTACTAAATGAAAACTGATTCCAGATTTCCCCAACCGGGATACCATCCACTTGTAACACACCCCCAAAATTGGTTTGAACCAAAACACCCACTGTATATCCCCCCAAACTGGAGGGAAGTGCCCGGGAGGAAGTACCAATCCCTCCTTTAAAATTAAAACAAACGGTTCCTGTGCCAGCTCCTACATTTCCCTGTGCCACTTTCCCGGAATCAGCTGCCGCAATTGCTTTGAAAACATGTTCCTCTTTCAGATGCATGCCCCGGATATCATTTAACCATCCATCATTGGTTTCTCCAACCAATGCATTCACCGACTGCACCGATTCATTGCCGGTTTGCCGCAGCGTATAGTTTACCAATGCCTGCATCGCAACCGGAACACTAAGTGTATTAGTGAGCGCGATCGGAGTCTCCAAATTACCGAGTTCCATTACCTGTGTTGAACCAGCTAGTTTACCAAATCCATTGCCAACAAAAATGGCTGCCGGAACTTTTTCCTGGAACAGATTGCCACTATGTGGCAGGATAACGGTTACACCTGTCCGAACTGAATCACCCTGAACAAGTGTATGATGCCCTACTTTAACTCCAGTAACATCTGTTATGGCATTCCATTTTCCGGTTGCCATTACACCAATTTCCAACCCCAACTCGCGGGCTGTTTTTGGTGCAGTAGGGTCCGGCTTTTCCTGCGCATGCAGCAGCAAAGGAAACAACATACTCACAGCCGGGAGTAACCGAATAATTAGTCTCATGTTCCGGGATGCCTTGGGTGTAATAATTTAGATACAAGTCCGGTCCACCCGGTTTGATGGGAAGCACCCACACCCCTTCCATTATCGCCATGGAAGTACTCATAAAATAGCATATAATCCTTGAAATAGGGATCTTTCTGCAACAGGTCATAGTGACCAAATACGGCTCTTCTTCCCTGATCATCTCTTCTGAATATTTTCAGAAGGCGACTGGAAATTTCATCTGCTACCTGGTCGAGGTTCAGGAATTTTCCGCTACCGGTTGGATATTCAACTTTTAATGCATCACCATAATAGAAATGATAGCGTTGAAGCGATTCAATCAACAGGTAGTTAAGCGGAAACCAGATTGGCCCCCTCCAGTTGGAATTGCCTCCAAACATGCTGCTGTCCGATTCTGCTGGCAGGTATTTCACACCAAAGCGATTCCCGTCCACCCTGATCTCATAGGGATGATCTTCATGGTATTTGGAAAGCGCTCTTAATCCGTAGTCACTCAAAAACTCTGTCTCATCCAAAAGCCGGGTCAATATTGCAACCAGTTTATCCGCCCGGATCAGGGAAAGCAGGTGCTTGGAATTGGAAAGCATATTTGACCATTCGGAAATTACAGAGGCATACGCGGATTTATTTTTCAAAAACCAATCCATCCTTTCCACGAATTCCGGGATTTGCTGAAAGAGCTCATGCTCGATCACTTCTACTGCAAAAAGAGGAATAATTCCGACCATGGAACGCACTCTGAGTGTTTGTTCCGACCCATCCGGTTTTTTAAGCACATCGTAATAAAACTGATCCTCCTCATCCCACAAGCCGTTTCCTTTGGCTCCAAAACTGTTCATAGCTTTGGCGATATAAACAAAATGTTCGAAGAACTTCGTCGCCATATCTGCATACACATGATTGTGCTTAGCCAGTTCCAGTGACATGCGCAACAGGTTAAGACAATACATCGCCATCCAGGAAGTGCCATCGCTTTGCTCCAGGTGTCCGCCACCGGGCAAAGGCGCACTGCGATCAAAGACACCAATATTATCCAGTCCAAGGAATCCTCCTTGGAAGATATTATTACCATCGTGGTCTTTTCGGTTAACCCACCACGTGAAATTCAGTAGAAGTTTATGATAAACTGATTCCAGGAATTTAAGATCACCTACCCCGCCATTATTAATCTTATCAATTTCATACACCCGCCAGGTTGCCCATGCATGAACGGGTGGATTTACATCACCAAAATTCCATTCATAGGCAGGTAACTGTCCATTGGGATGCATGTACCATTCCTTTGTAAGCAAACTGATCTGACCTTTTGCAAAACTGGCGTCCAGGTATGCCAGTGGTATGCAGTGAAAAGCCAGGTCCCAGGCTGCATACCAGGGATATTCCCATTTATCCGGCATGGAAATAATATCCGCGTTGTTTAGATGCGTCCAATCATTGTTCCGGCCCCAGGCCCTGTTAAAGGGTGCTGGCTTATTGGGATCCCCCTGCATCCATTGCTCCACATCAAAATAATAGAATTGTTTGCTCCAGAGCATGCCGGCAAATGCCTGCCGCTGAATCATACGATCTTCCTGCGATAAAACCACGCGCTGTTTATCTGCGTAAAAACCATCTGCTTCAGCAAGACGCTGCCAGAAGATGGCATCAAAATCATGAAAAGGATAATCCAGCGCTTCCTTACTCAACCTTAATTGCAAACTAACGGTTTCGCCTGCCCGAAGCATTAGGTTGTAATGGGCTGAAGCTTTGGTTCCGGTTTTAGCTTTATTTACTACGGTTCTTTTTCGCTGAACGATATAATCATTGATCCCATCCTTTGCATAGGATTGAATTCCTTTTTTTCCGTAGAGTCGTTTTGCATTGGTTTCATTTTCACAAAACAGTAGTTCCGGGTTCCCATTGCAATAAAGGTGATAGGTTCCCATCTTACGGTGATTGGCGATGATATTGCTGCCCTCCGCATGCATATCTGGTTTGTAGTCGTCGCGTCCCCAGGACCAGGTATTTCGAAACCAAAGAGTGGGCAACAAGGAAATCCCGGCGGCTTCCTTGTGGCGGTTCGCTACTGAAATTTTGATAAGAATATCAGTCGGACTAGCTTTCGCATATTCAATGAAAACATCAAAATAGTCTCCGTTGTCAAAGATGCCCGTATCCAGCAATTCATATTCTGCTTCTTCCCTGCTTCTGCGATCATTTTCAGCATACAATAAGTCGTATGGGAAGGGCTGCTGAGGATATTTATACAACATCTTCATATAGGAATGGGTAGGGGTGGAATCCAGGTAATAATAGAGTTCCTTTACATCTTCCCCATGGTTACCCCTCGGACCAGTAAGACCAAACAAGCGCTCCTTAATCCAGGGATCTTTTTTATTCCAGAGCCCCAATGAAAAACAAAGTGTCTGGTGATGATCCGATATGCCGCCAATACCATCTTCTCCCCATCGATAAGCATAGGATCGGGCCATATCGTAGGTAACATATTCCCAGGTATTTCCATCTTCACTATAATCTTCTCTAACTGTACCCCATTGACGATCAGACACATAGGGGCCCCACCTTTTCCATTTCGGATCATTAAGTCGTTGCTGCTCTTCGTTCATCTATTCTCGTTTCGGTTCAGCAGTAAAGATAAGGACTCCCCTGCGTTTCGTATTATCGGAATAAATATGTAACTTAAAGGGAACTCTAAAGTTTCGATATGAAAAAAGTAGCAGACATCCTCGCCCGAAAGAACAGGCACCTGGTTAGTGTGGTTCCCAACACAACCGTACTTGATGCGCTCAAGATCATGAGCGATCACAACATTGGATCCATCCTCGTTATTGATGCCGATGGACAATACAATGGAATTCTTACCGAGCGTGATTATGCGCGTAAAGTAATCCTCAAAGGTAAATCCTCCACAGATACCCGCGTACATGATATTATGTCTACTGACCTGCCGCGTATTAGTCCGGATAGCACCATTGACGAATGTATGCAGCTAATGTCTGCCAACAACATCCGCTATCTGCCGGTATTCAACAATAATTATTTAGTTGGTATTATATCCGTGAACGACGTAATCAAAGCGGTGATTGCTAACCAGGAAGAAACAATTTCGCATTTGCAATCGTATATACACTCGTAAACGTGAAAGGTGAAAAGTGAGAGGTGAAAGATCGTGAAAAGTGAAAGGTGAAAAGGGGGTAGACTCCTTTTTCACCTTTGACCTCTCACCTTTGACTTACTTTCACTTTTCACCTTTCACCTTTCACTTTTTCCTCCTTCTCCCTCACCATCACCAGGTCCTTCAGATCTACCTGCATGGGCAAGAGCCCTATTTTTACAACCGCGCGTTTACCCCGGAGTTCAATTACCTGCCCAACCTGGTGATTGCGTTTCATTTTAACCTTGCTGCCGACAGCAATCTCACCAGTGATTTCATCAAATTTGGATTCAATTTTTTTCTGCAGTTTATTGACTACCTTCTGATCATCCTTCTTAAAGAGCAGGGAGAACATTTCCTTCATCACTTTCTCCTTGTTTTCTGTTTTTTTCCATTCCAGCAAGATCTGTTTGATCTTGCGCTCCATATCTTTAAGATAAGCGATGCGGTCTTCTGTGATCTTGTTCTGCTGCTTCAGTAACTCTACCTGCTGGCGATGTTTTTCTTTATCCATCACCTGCTCCATTTCCTTTTTCAACTTTTCATTTTCACGCAGCAGTTTGTTGAGTTCCTTTTCTTTTTTTTCCAGCTCCCGAAGGTCCTGTTCAGTTCTGTTCAGCAATTTGTCCAGGCGGAAATGATCTTCATCCACCATACTCCTGGCCCGGTCAATCAATCGCTTATCCAGCCCGATGCGCTGTGCAATTGAAAAGGTATAGGAAGAGCCCGGTTTGCCGATGATGAGTTTGTACATAGGTAACAGATTCTCCTCATCGAAGGCCATCGCTCCATTGATAATACCCGGCGTTTTATTCGCCATTACTTTCAGATTCAGGTAATGCGTGGTTACTATTCCCATGGCATGCTTACGCGCAAGTTCTTCCATGATCACTTCTGCAAAGGCGCCTCCCAGGTTGGGATCGGATCCGCTTCCCAGTTCATCAATAAAGAACAAGGTTTTGCCATTCGCTACCTCCATAAAATGTTTCATGTTTTTGAGGTGCGAACTATAGGTACTCAATTCAAATTCGAGACTTTGTGTATCTCCGATATGAATCATGAGCTGTTTGAAGATGCCAAAAACTGAGGAGGGGTGCACAGGCACTAGTAATCCGGCCTGCACCATCATCTGGGTTAGTCCAACCGTTTTCATGGTTACCGTTTTTCCTCCGGCATTGGGACCACTGATTACCAGTATCCGGTTTTTATCATCCAGAGTCAGTGTTACCGGAATGGTTGGTTTTTCCGTGCGTTTATTATAGAGATACAGGAGCGGATGATAAGCATTCACCAGGTGAATATGCGCTTTGTCCAGCACCACCGGGTACTCTCCGTTATAATCCTGAGCAAACCTTGCTTTTGAACGGATAAAATCAAATTCACCACAGATCTGCAAATAGGTATTCAGCAAGGGTGCATGTGATGATAATTGCGCTGTTAAGCTGCGTAGAATACGGTATACTTCTCTGCTTTCTTCATTTTCCAGTGAATACACTTCGTTATTTAGTTCGATGGTTTCTTCCGGTTCAATGAAGGCTGTTTTCCTGGTATCGCTTTCGCCGTGCAGAATTCCTTTAATCAATCGTTTTTGCTCAGCAAATACAGCCACTACTCTTCTGCCATTCAGAAAGGATTCTTCGATATCTGCGAGGTATCCCTGTTTATTCAATTTCTGTATGATGCGTTCAAAAACTCTTCGCAGATCGTTTCGTTTTTTGTAGAGGCTGATCCGGATCCTTCTCAATTCCTCGGAGGCATTATCCAGCACATTGCCATTTTCATCCAGCACCTCATTGATCGCAACCTGAATTGACTTTTCGTAATAGCTGTTTTCAATTACCTGGGTTAAACCGGGATAAGTTTCTCTGCGTTCTTTGTCAAACCAGCGAAAGAGACGCTCCATATTCTCGGCCAGTTTTCTCACCTGCACAAACTGCTCTCCGGATAAAACCGCACCCGGGATTCCCAGCAGTTTTAATTCTTTGGATAGGTTGGCGATAAACTCATTGGGAAAATAAACAGCGTGCTGCAATAATCCCCGGTATTCATGCGTCTGACGCAATTCTGTTTCTATATAAGATAACCTGGTATGGATGCGAAGATCCTGCGCTTTCAGGCGGGCATATTCAGTTTTACAATGCGCTTCTAAAAGGGTCCTGATTTTATCAAACTCCAGCTGTACAATTGCCGACTCCGGGAACAATTTCATAGGCCGCAAAGTTAACGAATTACTTCACTCCGCCTTGACGGATGCCATATGCAAGAGCGGAGAAAAAAAGTCAGCGTTTGGGAAGCGTAAAGCAGAACTCACTGCCCTGGCCCTCTTCAGAATGGATGGTGAGCCAGCCACCATTTCGGTGCAGGTATTCCCGGCATAACATCAGGCCGATACCGGTTCCTGCCTCCTTATTGGTGCCCTGGGTAGTGAAAAAGGCATTTTCCTGGAGTTTGGAAATGGTTTCGGCAGACATACCGGCACCATTGTCTTTTACATACACTTCAATATGGCTGTCCAGTTCCCTCGATCCGATTTCAACCTGGCCGTTTTCTGGTGTAAATTTCAGCGCATTGGTTACCAGGTTGCGCAGCACCAGTTGAGTCATATCCTTATCCGCCCAAACCAGCTTATTTTCCTGTAACCGATTTTTTACCTGGATAGATTTCCCTGAAGCCTGCAAGCGTACCTGTCCTACCACTTCCTGTGTAACTAGTGCCAGGTTCAGTTCCTCCGGATGCGCCGCAGCAGCCTGTAACTGACTCTTTGCCCATTGCAACAGATTTTCCATCAGGTTGGTAGTAAACTGCATTTCCTGGTTGATATCCGGTATCATCATCTTTACTTCCTCTGCGGGCATATCATACTGCTCAATATTTCGAAAGAGGTTTTTTAATGCATACATAGGTGTACGAAGATCATGCGCAATCACAGAGAACAGTTTATTCTTGAGTGAATTCAAATCACTCAACTGGGCAGATTGTTGTTCCACCAGTTTTTTCTGTGCCTGCAATTTTTGATTGGACTGCAGGAGTTCCTGCTGGTAACCCGTATTTTCCTTTTTGATCAGGTAAAGGGCATAAAAAATGAAGAAGAGCGCTAATAAATGATTACCAATAAAAAAAGGAAAATTCAAATCGGATAACTGAACGGCATAATCCCGTTTTAAGACATAAACCAGGATATAACAAAGTGCTGCAATTGATCCACAAAAAATGGCCTGCCAGATTTTTGGTAAAAAGAATACCGATAAAACACCATACAGCACAAAGAACAATTCTATTCCAAGATCAAGGTCAGCCGCATATACCATCGTACTTAATACCGGATAACAGGTGAAATAAGTCATCAGTCCGGTTGTCGATTTACCGTAAAAATTAAACAATAATACGGTACCACTTATAAAGGCAGGAGAAAAGGCAACGATCCAGGCAACGAATGGTAGTTGGTCATTGTTTAACAACCCGGCTATCGGCAGGCATATACCGGTTAACAGTCCCAGCCAGTTAAGTCGGTTAAAGATGCGCATTTTACGAATCTCCAACGGATCTACTGTGGTTTCTGTACTTTCTACCTTAACTTTCTGAATCCAACCTGATTTCGTCAACAGCAAATTGATCATGGCACGGCGGTTTATTCGGTCTTGCACAGGATGCCGGTAATTAAACGACAATCAATCACTTGTATTGTACCTACGAATTTTCCATACTACCAGTTTTATGCCTGATCATTTTAAGAATTGATCCGGGGGCGCAGGCGCGCGCGGGATTTATTAAAGATATTCTGGTCTTTAGTTATGCCTTTGCGTAATGCCTTCTGCTCCTCCAGTGGTAAATGGATCACCTCCTGGCACGCTGTACTGCAACAACCCTCATATTTCTCAGCACATTTTTTACACTGAATAAACAGGAGATGACAACCCTCATTGGCACAGTTGGTATGATCATCGGCTGGTTCCCCGCACTGGTGACAACGAGCAATAATCTCTTCTGTTATCCGCTCTCCTAGGCGGTTATCGAACACGAAATTTTTACCCCTGAATTTATTCGGAAGGCCTAATTCTTTCGCCTTGTTTGCATATTGAATGATACCGCCTTCCAGGTGAAAAACATTCCTGAATCCTTTATGCAACAGATAGGCACTGGCCTTTTCACAACGAATACCTCCGGTGCAATACATAATGATATTTTTATCCTTATCCTCCTGCAGCATATCTGCCGCCATGGGTAATTGCTCCCGGAAGGTATCACTTGGTACTTCAATGGCACGTTCAAAATGACCTACTTCGTATTCATAGTGATTGCGCATGTCCACCACGATGGTATTGGGATCATCTGTCAACTTATTGAAGGTAACCGCGTCCACATAGCGCCCCTTATTTCGCATATCAAATGCAGGATCCTCAATTCCATCTGCCACGATCTTATCGCGGACCTTAATTTTCAGTACCCAAAAAGATTTCCCATCATCATCCACCGCGATATTCAGACGTAAGCCAGCCAAAGGCTCAATGCTGTACAAATAATTGCGGAACGCTTCAAAATTGGGCGTCGGCACACTGATTTGTGCATTGATCCCTTCCTGCGCCACATAGATCCTTCCAAACACTTTCAATGCATTCAGGTGTACATACAACTGATCCCTGAAAGCCTGAGGATCTTCAATAAAAAAATACTGGTAAAAGGAAATGGTGGTCCGGGGTTCGGTTTCCTCCATCAAACGACGTTTCAGCTCCTCCTGGGAGATACGATTGTGTAATACGGGCATTTTAGTTGAAATTTTAAGGACACTTGCCTGGTGAACAAAATTTCTGTTGCGCCGCAAAGGTAGGGAAATAAGGTCTTAATCAGTAGCGCCAAAAGAAAAGCCCCGGATAGATAAGCGACCGTAAGTTCCTGTAAACCGGCCCTGGTCAAAGGTGAAAACCATATCCACGCGCAAGATTTTCAGGATATTTTCCAACCCTACGAGCACTTCGCCATAATGCCGGTTCCCATCCAGCCAAAGAGCATTAACACCTCCCACCAGGAACCAGTTCAATTGGCGGAAGCCTGGAATTTTATTTGTCAATAAGCCATTGAGGTGGTGTTCAACATGACCTTCCATCCACAATCTGGATGCATTACTAAACTTGTAATAGGGCAACCCCTGGAAGCTAGTCATATACGGTGTAGCAAACAGGAGCTGGTTTCCATTAAAATGTTTGAAGTCCGGAATCTGTACCGCATCGCGCTGCAGGAACCCTCCCACAGCAACCGAATATTGGAACAATCCGCCAATCTTCAAATTCAGATCATCCCGTATACCAGTTTCCCATTTCAGGTAATCAACATCCGAACCAAGGATGCCTTTCCAGCCTTTTGTTAAACCCAGCGACATAGATGGATATTTTGACCCCAAATTCAATTTTCGATCAGGAAATTCCACAAAACGCAGTCCTGGCTTCCAGGTGATATTCAATTCAGTGGTAAATGCCTGGTGCGCCTCCATAGGAGCCAACAGTAAATCACCCGGCAAATTGGGCGTATACTCACGGTCATTCAGATTCCTCCATTTGTAGTTCGTGGTATTATTCACCGACCATCGATCCTGGTACTGTACCCCTCCCATCACCGTAAACCCGTTATTCAACTCTTTCCTGTATTGCATTTTACCATACCAGGCTTCATACAGTTTCAGATAGTTCAGTTCCCGCCATAGGGTTGCAAAACTGTTCACCAGTGGTCCCACCGGGGCCTCATTGTTAAACTGAAACACATATTTACCTCCGGCAAAACTCAAACTGGAGGGATTACGCGTACCAAAATTGTAAATACCCTGAACCCTGGCATTCAGATGTCCGTTACTGAATCCATACCGGACAGTTGGCTTAATACTGATGGAGCGGCCCGTGTTCACCGAATCCAGTCGTTTTGTCCAAACCCCCGATGCAGCTATAGCCAATCCTTCTACGGTATTAAAACTCACCGATTGTAAAACCGGATTCACACTGATGCTTACCCGCTTTTTCTGAATACTGAAATTTTCTCCTGTCAATAACAAGGCAACAGGAGAAACTTTATTGCGGATCCGATCCAGCGAATCAAGATAACGGGGATCCTTACGCGCCTGCTCCAAACTATCCTTCCTTTGGTAATCAAGTATCTCCTCCGGCTGCAAGGGTAGCGGTCGGATGGAATCCCAATATTCTACTGATTTCCGGTTAGATCCCTCATTGTACTTCATCACAATATTGTTGAAATGCTTGGGCGCAAATTCCGGCTCGAGATTAAAATCCGAATAAACTGTTACCGAACTGCCTATTACATCAAATCCAAATCGTTTCACTGTTGGATATAATACTTGTTTGCGGATCACCCAACTCCTGGTATCATAGGGTGCATATAACTGTTCAACCTGCAGGGTATCCAGAATTTCCATCTGCGATGTTTTCAGCAGTTCCAGCTGCAGACTATGTATCCGCCAGTCATTTTCCGTTATAAAAATGGTTCCCGAAAATACCGGTTCATATTTTCGTTTAGGGATCACCTTTATACGGTTGATTTCCCTGCCTTCCTCCCAGAAACTGCCTTCATATTGATACCTGTAATAGTACAGGGCATTATTGGCAATCGGACTGATAAATCCCCGTTGGTTCAACCCCTGTACCACGATGCTGTTCTGGTAAAAATTAATGATGCGTGGCAAACTGAGTCCGAATGAATTACTGTTTCCACTTACTCTTGTTGACAATACTTCCAGTTTATCCAATCCCGCTTCCTTCACAGAATATTTAGATACCGTTTCGCTCAGATAAAGAATTTTCCGCTTACTGGTATCGCCATCTTCGAAATCAACTTTTTGTCCGAAAAATTTGGTGGGGTAATCGCGTAACTGCAATTGTTCCTTTGTATATACCATACACTGAAAGCCGCTTAATTCTTCCAGGTGTTCCTTTCTTTTGCGAATAGCATTCCTGATAATTTCATAAGCAGGATCCTCCGCCCCCGGTTTAACTACCACTTCTTTCAGGCTGGCCTGTTGTAGAGCAAGGGTAAAGTTCAATTGCATGGCTACATCCTGAACCATTATTTCCCGTTCCTGTCGGGTATAACCTACGTGCTGCGCTACCAGGGTGAGTTTGCCTTCCGGTAAATTCAATTGAAAAAATCCATTTACTCCTGAGGTAGTACCCTGTTGTCCATTTTTGACATAAACCGATGCATACGGCAACGGCTTTCCCTGTTCATCCCGTACATATCCGCTTACCATTCCGGCATGAAGCAGTGTCTGCTGCAGGAGCAATAAAAAAACCAACCCAATTTTTTGCATACTTAAACGATCTTCCGGGCAAGGCTTCCGGTAACTGCTGCCAACCCGGCTACCAGGGCTCCTGTCAATCCGGTTACCAGGATCAACAGGAAAGGGTTTTCTATGTTCAGTATCAACACAGAAATTTTCTTAGCCAGCAAACCTTCATTGGCTTCGCTGATCAACCAGGCATGGCCAGACCATAAGAGAAAGAGGGAGATAAAACCCGACAAAAATGCCTTCCATCCTGCCTGGTGAACGGCGAGTGCAACAATAAAAGCACCTATCGCAATGCTCCACCACGGTAAATATAGTCCGAGAACAAAGCACAACAGCGCTGTCAGTATCGTTGAGATGATAAATTTCATGTTAAAGTTGTTTTGGTCTATCCTTTCCGGAATTCCATCGTCCATTTGATTTGCGGGTCACTGGTTGTACCCCGCTTCATGAAAAGCAAACGGTAATGCTTACCCGCAGCCCAATCGTCCACAAAACTATCATAATACCTGCTGCCAGGGTTTCCGCTTTGCCCGCCTGGATAGATTCCATAGGCTTCAATATCATCTGTCATATGAATTACCATACGCCAACTCTGCCCATGATCTGCAGCCGTAGCATTAATTACTCCTTTACCTCCACCGATTGGTAAATTACTGCGGTTAAAGGGTGTTATTACTTTGAGCAAATGATTCACGCGGGTAGCTTTTACTTTCTCCCATGCCAAACCGGTTGTTGCAGCAATTTTATCCAATGTGTCAGAAGCCAGGTTCAGCGATTGAGCAAGCAGATCTTCCAGGCTTTCTTTCTGACTGGTTGAAATATTATCAACAAATGAATATGCAGAGTCACGTTTCAAGCTTTCCACCAGTGTAAATTCGGAAGGCCAGGGCATCATCAGGTCGGTCTGTTCAAACTCATCCATCCAAACAGCCCGTTGCAACTGCTGCCACCAGAATTCAAATACAGTGGCACCTTCAGATCCTACTGCTTTCCTGAAATCCCAGTTCCGGAAGAGATCAAAATACTTCCTGGCGGATTCATTCAGACTGGCCGGATTGGTCCGCAGCAGGATTGGTTTGGCGAATTCCGCTTTTGCATCATAATCGTTCATCTGTAATTCCATCATCTGCTGGGGTGTAATCCCCTGCATCGAATCCAGCAGCCGGTTGATCATATAACCCCGGTAGATGGGAAATTCAGTTCCCGTATAATAGGGATAGGATCCATCCACCGCCAGTTGATTGGCACTGCTAACATAGGACCGCTCAGGATTGATCATCCGGGGATTTTCCTCCACAGGTATCATGCCCCTCCACATATAGGAACTGTCGGTTCCTTTCATGATGAAATCTCCCTGGCGGCGCCATTTGGCAGGGAATACGCCCTGTTGTGTCAAGGCGATATCACCTGTTTTGGAAGCAAATATGCAGTTCTGCCCCGGACAGGTAAGGTATTGTATCGCAGCTTTATAATCTTCCAGGTTTTTAGCATGATTGAGTTCATAAAAGGCACGGCCATCATTACTGGGATCATGGGCTTTCCACCTCACCGCCAGGTAGCGTTCCGCCTGGTCATCTGCCCGATAGTTCTCATCATACATAACCGGCCCAAACAGGGTGTAACTCACCGTATCCAGCAAGTCCGGCTGTCCTTTAACCCGTATTATTTCTACCCGCTTCTCCGCTTTTTTCCATTCTCCGTTAAACCAGTATTCGGATTTGGTACCGTCTTTGAATTTGATTTCATAATAATCCTTCACATCCCTGCCAGCATTGGTGAAACCGAAAGAAATATGTTCATTAAATCCAATGATTACATTGGGGGAGCCTGGGAATGTTACCCCATATGCACTGAATTCCGGCGTGGTGAGTTGCATTTCAAACCAGAGTGCAGGCAGGTTCAGTGATAAATGGGGATCATTGGCAAGTATCGGTCGGCCTGAGGCTGTTTTTGCTCCTGAAACCGCCCAGTTATTACTTCCATTTTCAGGATTTGGCTTATTCTCGGGTACATTGCTCACAGTATCTCCCGCATTTAAAAAAGAGAAATAAAGAGAGTCTGCATCCGCAGGTGGTTCCAGATTCACCGCCGGCACTGATGGATATGGATTCAACACTGTATTGGGAATAACCGGCTTCAGGGAATCTGCCAGGAAATAATAGAGTTGCTCATAATCCATTTGTGAAAAATTTGCCCTTGCATTCGTAAACTCAAGGTCCGATTCGGCACCTGCCAGGTCATAGCTCATGTACTTGAGAAACAACGCGGTTTTCAATAACGACCATTTTTCCGGGAAATATCCCAACAACTTGTATTCGATAGGCAGCTCTGAAATTGTCAACTGATCAATATAGGCATTCACTCCATCTGCATAGGCCTGGTATTGGGAAAGTGATTCCGGTGATTTCTCTACTTCCTTTACAGATTGCTCTGCCGCATAGACCATGCCCAGGCGCCGCATGCTCCGATCGTAATTTAAGATTCGGTTATCCGGACCAGGCCCCAGGATTTCACTGATCCGTCCGGCTGCAGCATGGGTCTGAAACTCCATTTGCCAGAGCCGAAACCTGGCATGGAGATATCCCTGTACAAAATAGAGGTCGGGCTCGTTTTGTGCAACCACATGGGGCACCAATCGCTCATCAATATAAACAGATACAGGTTCTGATAACTGTGGGAAGGACAGGTTCAGGTTAAAAGACTGGTTGGCAGGCTCCGCATTTTGCCAGATTCCATGTTGCGGGCTCAATAACTTACCTAATGGAGCAGGCAGTACCTGCCGGCTGTCCAGCGTATAAACAAGTCCGATAGTAGCAAGCGCCGCGGCGGCAAAACTCAGGTATCTCCTCATAGCGCGTTAGGTTAAGAGGCTTAAAAATAATATTAATTTCTATTTAACACCTTTTCATGAAACCAGGCGGCCTTTTTGTATGTCAAATAAATATGAAAACAAGATCAGTCATATCATCTTACCGGCCAAAATTGTATCTGGGTATTTTATTCATGATACTGTTTGTTTTGATGCTGATGAAATAGGATTTTTGCACCTATTATGGATGCACCTGTTTCTTCAGAAGTAAAAAATATCCTTGGCCTCCAGTTACCTACGGATCCCAGGTGGGTTGACCTCGCCGCCATTTCCATAGCGGATATCCTTAGCGACCACGCCTACTGCGAACAAAAAGCTGCCACAACCTGCATCTCCCTTATTCAACGTTACCCGGATAAAACCCTGATGGTAAAAGAACTTGCTCCTATTGTGACTGAAGAATGGGGACATTTTCGGCTTGTCCTACAGGAACTGGAGAAAAGAGGCGAACAATTGGGGCGCCAACGCAAAGACGAATATGTAAATCACCTGCTGACCTTTCAGAAGAAAGGCGGTCATCCGGAGGATCGCTTTCTCGACCAACTGCTGACCATGGCCATGATTGAAGCCCGGAGCTGCGAACGTTTCAAAAGACTGAGCGAAGGATTGCAGGATGAATACCTACGTAAATTTTATCGCCGCTTTATGGAGAGCGAAGCCGGGCATTACAAACTTTTCATTGAGCTGGCAGAGCATTATATCGACAAGGAAAAAGTACGCAAACGCTGGGCTGAATGGCTGGATGCAGAATCCGTAATCATGCAGCAACTAACAGTAAGGGGCGACCGAATTCATTAATCTTTTCGACCCCGGAAATAAGCCAGCTCCTCCGACAGATCCAAAAAAGGATAGGTTTCCGCCAACGCTGCAGTTTTGGCTTCAAAGCTGGCCAGGAAGTTTTGATGGGCCTGCGTTTCAGACTGAAAGGCCTTATGCCGCCGCGCAAGTATGATTTGCTGTATCTTATCCATCAATTCCTGTGCAGCAGTCTGTATGTAATGTGTTTTAAACTGTTCCAGCACATAACTGGTAGCCTGGTAATTCGGGTGTGCCAAATCGATATCATAAAAACGATAATCACGCAACACATCAATTACCAGCTCATAAGCCGGGAAGTAATACAGCCTGTTGAATTTTCCTACCAGGTGATGTACCGCTTCCAGTAAACGTGCCTTGCTTCGGTTGTTTTCCACCACCCCATCTCTCAAATGACGAACCGGACTAACAGTAAAGATTACCTGCAGATCTGGGTTTAGGTGAAAGAGCCGGTGCAACGTATTATCCAGTGCAGCTACGGTTTCATCAATCGTACATAAATGTTTGCGGAACCATGGTGCCGGAGCTCGATGGCAATTGGCGACCGGCTTCTCCCCCTCCTGTACCAAACGATACGAATAAGAAGACCCCAGGGTGATAATCAGCCATTTGGTAGTTCGCAAAAAATCGGCTGCCCTTAACTGTGAGGCATTAATTTGTTTTAAAACCTCGGCCTGGTCCATTCCCGAAAACCGCGAATGATGTGACCAGCTCTGCCAGAGTTCATTGTGAAAAAATAAATCTGAAGGGCCGTATTGTCTTCTTTCAATATAACTAATTAAACTCTGACAAACACTTATGGGATCAAACAAAATTCCATGCGGATTTTGACAGATGGAATACTTCAGTTCTTGTAATTTATTGCCAATATGTTCTGTAAAACAGGAACCAATCAGAAAGATCGGATCCTGGTAGGCAATTCTTGTTTGAGGCCCCCTGATATCAATATCCGCCATCCATTTCATAAAATCACGGGAGAAAAAACTTCTTTGGAAAGCAGGTTGGCTTTCTGCAAAGCACCTTTGTGAATGCCGGTTTCGATGCCCTGGGCCTCAAGGAACTGAATGATAAACTCGGTATCCATATTGCCGATTAGTTTATCGCCCGCCATGGGACAGCCCCCGATTCCTTTGAGTGCTCCGTCAAATCGACGGCAACCCGCATTGAAAGCAGCTTCCAGTTTCGCGAGACGGTTTTCTTGCTTAGCATGCAGGTGTACGCCAATCCGCACTTCAGGCAATGAAGCAATCAATGCGCCGGTTAATTGTTTGATCTGGTCAGGCTCCGCCAGTCCGACTGTATCAGCCAGTGAAATGGTTCGAACACCTACCGCTGCAATCTTTTCGGCCCACCTTAGTACCAATTCCTCCGACCAGGGGTCGCCGTACGGATTACCAAATCCCATCGACAAATAAATTACCAGGTCCTTTCCTTTTTTCATACAGATTTCCTGTATTTCACTTACGGTTCCAAAGGAATGTTCAATCGTACTGTTGGTATTGCGGCGCTGAAAGGTTTCAGATACAGAAAAGGGAAATCCTATCGACTGAATAGTATCATATGTAGCTGCATCCTGTGCTCCGCGGGTATTGGCAACTATTGCCAGCAGTCCGGATCGGGAGGCGCTCAGGTCCAGCGCTTCCAGTACTTCCCGCGTATCTGCCATCTGTGGTATGGCTTTAGGTGATACAAAACTTCCGAAATCAATAGTATGAAATCCTACATGTAACAGGGCATTCAGGTAAGCCACTTTCTGGAAAGCAGGAATCATTTGCGGCCATCCCTGCATGGCATCCCTCGGACATTCTATTAGCTGCAAAGTCTGGTTGTTAGACATAGACAAGTTTGGTACGTTAAATTCGTTCTTTTTCCTCAATTTTTGCCGGATCGCTGTCGCATGGCTTCATAAAGGATCATGCCAGTCGCAACTGACACATTCAAAGACTCAAAGCCACCCGCCATGGGTATGCGAAACGGAGTATCAGAAATCTTCATTAATGCCGGAAAAATTCCTTTGTCTTCACTGCCCATGATGATAGCCGCCGGCGCTGCAAAATCACAATCGTATACCAGTTTTTCCGCAGTCATTTCACTGGCGAATACTGCAATTCCATTAAGGTGCAGTGTGTCTACTGCCTTCATCAGACTGTTCACCCGGCAAACCGTGATTTTTTCCAAAGCACCTGCAGATGTCTGAATAGCATCATCATTCAGCGCTCCCACCCCTTTATCAGGTATAATGATCGCCTGCACGCCGCAGCAATAGGCGGTACGCGCTATCGCCCCTATATTCCGGATGTCTGTAATGCCATCCAGTATTAACAGGAGGGGCGTTTCACCTTTCTCAACTATAAAACTGATGGTGTTCTGGAGGTCCTGGTACTGAATCTTGGCAATCAATCCAACAGCCCCTTCATGATCCGTAATATTAAAACCGTTCAGCTTTTCAACCGGCACTTTGTTGATAGGAACCTGCAGGTTGGTTGCCAATTTTTTGATTTCCTCAATCTCAGGACCATGGGCCGTATTCATCAGGTAAATCCGTTCCAATTGACGACCTTCTTTCATGGCAGCAATCAATTTTACACGGCCTATGATAAGGGATGATTTTTTAGGACGATTCTGTTGAGGCTGGGAACGAAATGATTTCATCCGGTAAAGTTAATTAAAAAGCCACCCGGAGGTGGCTTGCAGTTTTATTTAAGTCCAAAGGCTTTTTTCACTTTGGATACATAATCCAGTTTTTCCCAGGTAAAGAGTTCCACTTTTTTCTTTACAACTTTACCATCCGGGGATTTAAAGCTTTTCTCCACGATCTCAGGCTTACGACCCATATGTCCATATGCTGCTGTTTCACTATATATCGGAGAACGTAGTTTCAATCTTTTCTCAATGAAGAAAGGACGCATGTCAAACAGCTCTGATACCTTCTTCGCAATTTCACCATCCGTCAGTTCCACTTTGGCAGTGCCATAGGTGTTGATATAAAGTCCCATTGGCTGGGCTACGCCAATCGCATAGGAAACCTGCACCAGTACTTCATCACACAATCCTGCTGCCACCAGGTTCTTAGCAATATGACGGGTTGCATAGGCAGCAGAACGGTCTACTTTGGAAGGATCTTTTCCACTGAAGGCTCCACCACCGTGTGCCCCTTTACCACCATAGGTATCTACGATGATCTTCCGGCCGGTTAAACCAGTATCACCATGCGGACCACCAATCACAAATTTTCCGGTTGGATTGATGTGGTACTTGATTTTATCGTTGAACAGTTTGGCGTATTTTTTATACTTTGATTTGATTCTTGGGATCAGGATCTCGATCATGTCCTGCTTGATTTTTGCCAGCATTTTGGTTTCCGAATCAAAATCATCGTGCTGAGTAGAGATAACAATGGCATCGATACGGATCGGCTTATTGTTATCATCATATTCAAGTGTTACCTGGCTCTTTGCATCGGGCCGCAGGTATTTGATCTGTTTATTCTCGCGGCGTAAAGCAGCCAGTTCCTGCAGAATTTTATGTGCAATGTCCAGGGCCAGCGGCATGTAATCCTCTGTTTCGTTGGTTGCATAACCAAACATCATTCCCTGGTCGCCAGCCCCCTGCTCTTCTTTCTTCTTTTTATCTACACCCTGATTGATATCAGGTGATTGTTCATGAATTGCTGATAATACACCGCAGGAGTTGGCCTCAAACATGTACTCACTCTTGGTATAGCCAATTTTTTTAATTACTCCGCGGGCAATTTCCTGTACATCCAGGTAGGCTTTACTTTTCACCTCACCTGCCAAAACCACCTGTCCGGTGGTTACCAGCGTTTCACAGGCAACTTTGGATTGAGGATCAAATGCGAGAAAATTATCTATCAATGCATCTGAAATCTGGTCAGCCACTTTATCCGGATGTCCTTCTGATACACTCTCGGAAGTAAATAAATACGGCATGTAATAAGATAGTTTAAAAAATTCGGAGCAAATATAATTGTCTATTGCTTATAACCTTGAATAAACGAGGTAGAGACGCATTTTTTGTGTAGGATGCGCACCACCGCCAATCACCGTCCTGCCGGAACCTAACCTGTTACTGATCGTAAGCGGAATCTGATTGGTACCAATGGAAGTAACTACCGGCCTGGTTGTAAATGGCGCATACAAGCGAAGAGCAAACGATTTTTCCTTCCTTGTTACAATTCCCTGAACATAAGAGGTAAGATCGAATTCAAATCGTTTGTTGTTCAGAAAACCTCCAAAAGTTCCTGGATCATAAAAAAGCGGACTATTATTCTGAAGGAAGACCCATGAATTAGGGACTGTAATAAACCTTGAGTTGGCACTGTCGACTGCATCGAGGAACAGGAGCCCGGGTGTAGGGAACATGGCATCATCATAACCCTCTAATTGTTCAGCAATCAAAACGGCCTTATACAATAAACGGTTATTCAATTCCTGTAAGCCAGGTATTTTAATCAGGCTGTAAGAACCAGGTGTGCTTTGAATAAACACCTCGGATTGATTTTCACCTCCATTTGCCAACTGGTTTTCAAATGGCGTACCTGATGGATCTTTCCTCACAATATTTGCAGTTGCACGGTAATTGGTTCGCAAGACAAAATCAGTTACAGTAGTGTCCGGTTTACCATTTCGGGTAGTACGATAGTGAAAGCTTAAACGAGTACCGGCTTGATCCGCCAGGTTAAAATACGCAATCGCTTTTTTAAGTGCAGATGCATCATCCGGTAGAATTGCCAACCCTTTGAAATTAGTATTGAAAGCCGAGTCTGTCTTGTAAATAGTAGTATCAAAATTCATCAGGCGCATCCCGAATTCATTCGGTAATACAATGCGTAATTCATTGGCTGTTTTTACTGTATCCTTTGCGCGGATGTACTGCAAACTATCATTCAATGTCAGATAGGAAACATTGCTTTTCTCACCTATCAGGTTGGAAACTGCAAAAGATGGATGACTTATCAGGTACCCGGTGGAGGAATCACGAAAAGGGGCAGACTGATCAATTTCATAGATTTTGAACCCCTGCACGGAATTCGTATCGCCATAAATGGATTTATAGCGAAGTGATAAAACCACAGAATCCAGCCCAATCAGACTATCGCGTGAACTGCCGAATGGATAGGTTCCAAACAGGTTGGGATGCAACTGAACATACATTTCTCCTGTGGTAGTCCCAAAAAAGGGATCTTCCAGAATTCCAAATAGATGATCTGCATCACGGGTCTGGCGGGTACTGTCAGGAAGACCATAAACCGAAGTGATGACCTCCAGCGTAGTATCAAAAACCGTTACGTTATCAACAGCGGGTATTAATCCACCGCCGAGCTCGGTTGTCCGGATTTTGGTACAGGACTCAATCAGTAATACGAGAGCGATTACAGAGGAAAGGCTCAACAGAAGTTTCTTCACAAACGATCCGGTTATTAATCTTAAAAAGTTAGATTCAGCAATGACTATTTAGCAAGGTCGGTATACAGTTGTAAATAGTCTGTTAAATCAGACTCCGCATTGTATGCCAGAATTTTCTTGCCTTTTGCTTTAGCGAATTCTTCCGCCAGCTTTTTATCTACTTTCTCAGCACCAAATGTGATGGCATCTGAATAAGTAGCTCCGCCTTTAAACATGGCAAGATTGGTTCCTTCCTTGAAAGGTTCCAGGTCTTTTTCCTTTATGTTGGTATGAATGATAGCCTGCTTCATAAAATCCGATCCCAGTTTTTCCTTGAACGTATTCTGTCCAATGGTAAATACCGTTTTACTATGACTGAATACCGGCTCTTTTTTATAGGCAGTTTTCAGATACAGGGGTATCAATCCACTCATCCAGCCACTACAATGAATAATATCAGGAGGCCATCCGAATTTTTTTACTGTTTCCAATGCTCCTTTACAGAAAAAGATGGTTCGCAGGCTATTGTCTTCAAACCATTCTTCCTTTTCGTCGTGGAAAACAAATTTTCGCTTAAATAAGTCCTCATTGTCCAGGAAATAAACCTGCAAACGGGCATTGGGTAAAGAAGCTACTTTAATCTGAAGGGGAAAATCATCGTTATCAACCGATACATTAATTCCCGAAAGACGAACTACTTCGTGCAAACGATGGCGACGCTCATTGATGGTTCCAAACCTTGGCATAATGCAACGCACCTCAAAGCCATTGTCGTTCGATTTGATTGCCAGCCTGTTCACCATTTCAGAAAATTCTGTCAGTTCCAGGTACGGCGACATCTCGTTAGCAATGAATAAAATTCTTTTCTTTGTTGACATTTGATCGGTTACTATTGGTGAAAACCTTCTGTTTTTTCGTTCAAATAGTGTGCAAAGGTAGTATTTTTCCGGCTAAAACCCGCAACACATGATCCTTTTTAAGCAGGTGGAGCCCCTTCAGCAGGTACTGGATAAGTTCCGGCAAGAGGGCCGCAGTATTGGATTTGTACCTACTATGGGAGCACTTCACCAGGGCCATTTGTCCTTGCTAGAAGCTGCGCGAGAGGAGAATGACACGGTTATTTGCAGCATTTTTGTTAACCCCACTCAATTCAATGATCCGTCGGATTTTGAAAAATACCCGATCACACTGGAAAAGGATATTGAACTCTTGATTCAAAGTAACACCAATCTTCTTTTTTTACCATACGTTTCAGAAATTTACCCGAACGGAACTAGTAATCTTCCGAGTTATGCGATCGGGTTTCTGGAAACCATTTTGGAAGGCAAATACCGTCCCGGACATTTCCAGGGAGTTTGCCAGGTTATGCATCGCCTGCTTGAAATAGTGAAAGCTGATATTCTTTACATGGGACAAAAAGATTACCAGCAATGTATGGTGGTAAAGCGTTTGCTGGAACTTACCCGTATTCCCACCCATTTGCATACCTGCCCCACCCTGCGTGAAACAGATGGCCTCGCTATGAGCAGTCGAAATACCAGGCTCTCCCCTATTCAACGGGCACAGGCCGTTACGATTTCACAGGTGTTGAAAGAAATCAGCAAAAACCTTCAACCTGGATTAACAAGTTCATTGTTACAAACAGCCGAACAAAAACTGGAGAACGCAGGTTTTAAGGTAGATTATGTAGCACTGGCAAATGCTGACAACCTTGAATTATTGGACCGTTGGGATGGCCAACAACCAGTGGTTACTTTGGCAGCCGCGTACCTGGGAGAAGTGCGACTTATAGACAATATGTTAATCCACAGCGGGAAGTAAACAAAAATCCTACCTTGCGAAGCGTTTTACCGTTTTAAAACTGAACAAATGGACATCGAGATACTTAAATCCAAAGTACACCGTCTTACCATAACAGAAGCCAATCTCCACTATGTTGGAAGTCTTACACTGGATGAAGACCTGATGGATGCTGCCAATATGATTGAGCATGAAAAGATCCAGGTAGTTAATGTGAATACAGGCTCCCGCATTGAAACCTATCTGATCAAAGGCAAACGAGGATCGGGTGTATGCTGCCTGAATGGTCCAGCTGCGCGCCAGGGGGCCGTTGGCGATGTGGTGATCATCATCTCCTATGCAAGGATGCCATTTGAAGAAGCAAAGACATTCAAACCCTGGGTAATTTTCCCGAAAGAAGGTAATTTGTTATAAATAACGGTCCTATGCAAAAGAAGATCAACAGCCTGCTTCAATATGCTTTTTTCCTGGGGCTGGCGATCTTTTTAGTATGGTGGAGCCTCAGTAAAATTTCCGACGCTCATTGGGAGGAAATGAAAACCGCCATGCGCGAAACCAATTACTGGTTATTGGTTCCTGTTGCCATTGCCTTACTGGTCAGCCATCTCAGTAGGGCTATCCGCTGGAAGATTTTGATGGAACCAATGGGCTACAAGCCATCGCTGATCAATACCTACCTGGCAGTTCTCATCGGGTATTTTGCCAACCAGGGGGTACCCAGATTAGGAGAAGTACTGAAATGTACCATCTTAAGCCGGTATGAAAAGGTGCCTGCTGATAAACTGATTGGCACCATTGTAGCGGAACGCGCTTTCGACCTGCTCTGCCTGATCCTGGTTTTTGCCATTACATTTTTTTCGCAGATTTCAGTTATTGGAAAATATGCAGGCGACCTGTTGAACCAATTGCTTTATGGCAGTGCAGAAAAGGCTGGCAATAAGGGGCTGTATATCGGGCTTGGTATTGTTTTTATTCTATTACTCCTTGTTTGGTGGTTGCTGCGCCGCTATGCGGATAGCGGTTTTGTAAAAAAAATCAAAGCGGTGGTTGGCGGAATCTGGCAGGGCATCAATAGCATTCGTTACCTCAAGCACAAAGGCTGGTTTTTATTTCATTCTTTTCTGATCTGGTTTCTCTACCTGGCCAGTATCCGGATCGGGTTCTATGCCATGACCGCCACTCAGCCATATGGATGGTTACCCTCATTTTCTGTTTTATCTTTAGGAAGCGTAGGCATGATAGTTACTCCCGGTGGCATGGGCGCTTATCCGATTTTGGTACAGGAAACCATGTCTTTATATGGATTAAGTGAAGGGATCGGCAATGCCTTCGGCTATATTCTCTGGCTGGCACAATTTGTTCTGGTGCTGGTAGCAGGTGCCGTATCATTGATGTTGCTTCCCGTGCTCAATCGAAAAAAAACACCTAAATAAGACCTATATGCGAAATGCCAGTATCATTCACCAGAAAGTGTACGGTCGCGATGCCCTGATCCGCCAGGTAGCTGTTTGGAAATTTCTTGGAAAACGCATTGCTTTTACCAATGGCGTATTCGACATCGTGCATCATGGTCATATATATTCACTCACGCAAGCCGCACAGGAAGCTGATATCCTGATTGTTGGTATCAACAGCGATGCTTCCGTCAAACGCCTGAATAAAGGTCCTGAGCGCCCAATCAACGACCAGGAATCCAGGGCCTTGCTAATTGCTTCAATGGTCATGGTAGATGCGGTGGTGGTATTTGAGGAAGATACTCCCTACGAATTGATCCTTTCCATTATGCCGGATGTTCTTGTAAAAGGCGGTGATTACCGCGTAGAACAAGTCGTAGGCCACCGCGAAGTAATTGAAAACGGAGGGCAGGTGATCATTAACCCGATTGTAGAAGGTTATTCCACTACTAGTATTGTACGGAGAATAAGTCAGAAATGAGGGGCATGGAAGAGGGAGGAAGGGAAGAATGGAGACAGGAAACTGGAAACGGCAGGCGGGAAACTGAAACTGAAAAGCCCTCGCAAAGCGAATCCTAAGCTAATTGAATACAATTCCTGGTTGGCGCTTCATAGAGCCGGGAAGATTGCTTAAAAAAATTGGAGCCACTGTTCCCAGTGCCCCCAATTCCTACTTCAAACTTCATACTTCAAACTTCATATTTGACCCACTTCTCACTGCTCTCATTGCTTTTCACCACATTCTCAATAAAAGCCATCCCGCGAATACCTTCTTTAACGGAAGGGAATTCCACCACATCAGCGTTTACTGAAGTACCATTGATCCTTGCTGCCAATGTCAATGAAAAATTACGATAGATATTAGCGAACGCTTCCAGATATCCTTCAGGATGGCCGCCCGGAGTGCGACAGTTATGACGGCCTATATCACTCAGATAACCAGATCCCGCACGCAGGGTTTCCATGGGTTTGTCGTACCATTTCAGCAGCAGTGAATTCGGTTCCTGCTGGTGCCATTCAATACCACCCAATTCGCCGTAAATGCGGATAGATAAATTATTCTCCTCTCCTGCCGCTACCTGAGTGGCTATCAAAACTCCACTGGCTCCGGAATTAAACTTAAGCAATACAGCGCCATCATCATCCAACGCCCGGTTTTCCACTACCACATTCAGATTGGCGCACAGCTCTGCTACTTCCAGGCCGCTGATATATTCTGCCAGGTTGAAAGCATGGGTGCCAATATCGCCCATTACCCCACTCTTACCTGATTTTTTCGCATCGGTTCTCCAGGCTGCCCCGGCATTTCCTTCGCGTTCCGATAAGCGGCTAAGCCAGCCCTGGCGATATTCGACGTATACTTTACGAACCTTTCCTATTTTTCCGCTTTGAATCAAATTGCGTGCTTCCTTCACCATCGGATAACCGGTGTAGGTATGCGTCAGGCAAAGAACAAGCCCGGTTTCTTTCACTTTCTGATCTAGTGCAATCGCCTCTTCAAGAGACAACGTAATCGGTTTTTCAATTACCACATGGAATCCTTTCTCAAGGGCCATCATGGCTGGTGCGAAATGCGCAAAATTGGGAGTCACTATCGTTACAAAATCCATCCGTACATCTTCCGGTAGTGCGGCTTCCTTTTCCAGCATTTCATCATAACTGGTATAGGTGCGCTCCGGTGCTAAAAAAAGTGATTTTCCACTCTCAATTGCAATGTCCTTATTAATACTAAGGGCTCCGCAAACGAGTTCAATTTTTCCATCCATATTGGCAGCTAAGCGATGGATGGCACCAATAAAGGCATCGTTTCCACCACCAATCATTCCCATTCGAAGTTTTCGGTTCATTGTTGCTTGTTTTTGAGATTAGGATTCTAAAAATAGGAATTCTACCATGAATTTTCCACAAGCTGTGGAAAATAGCAAAACCAATACCAGGTTACTATTTCTCTGGCACAGTATTAAGGGTGTCTATTCATTAAAAAAAACTATCATGGCAACAAAAGTAACCTTTACCCTGAGTCCGGAAATTGTTGGAGAAGCAACAGAAGCGATTCTGGTGGGTGATTTTAATAACTGGAATCCCAATGAGGGAATCGGATTGAAAGTCCAGAAAGATGGCACCCTGAAAGCCACTGTAACGCTTGAACCCGGACAAACCTATCAATACCGGTATTTCCTGAATGATGGTCGCTGGGTAAACGACGGCAATGCAGATTACTACTATTTTGATCCAGTATATCATGTCGACAATTGTGTCATTACCGTTCCTGAAAAAAAAGCAACTACAAAAAAAGCAGCAGTTCTAAAAGAGACGGAAGCTGAACCCGCATCAAAAGCAACAACCAAACCGGATGATCTTACCAAAATCGAAGGCATTGGAAAAAAGATCGCTGAACTCCTGAAAAATGCGGAAATCGAAAGTTTTGAGCAACTTTCAAAAGCAACCCCCAAAAAATTAAAAGCCATCCTCGAAGCTGCAGGATCAAAATTCAAAGTACACGATCCAGCAACCTGGCCCAAGCAGGCGAAACTGGCTGCCAACGGCAAGTGGGAAGAATTGAAAAAATTGCAGGCTGAATTAAAAGGCGGAAAATAAGTTCAAAGCAGGTCACCGGTACATCCGCTCTACTTCCTGTACGATGAGTTCAATTTCTTTGTCTTCATCAGAAGGATCATAGGGCTGTTTCAGACTGGATCCAAAAAAGAAGGCAACGGTCTGCCAGAACCGGGCAGAAACACCACCCCTGTACTCTTTGACCAACTCATAACAGTTGTTACCGGTTTGGCGGTTAATGAGTTTCATTAGCACCCTACCCTGGTAAACGGATAACTTGGTAAGCGGGCCAGAAAACTCTTTCTTGAGTTCTTCTTCCCTGCTTTCCAGGTATTTTCGCCTTTCTTTTTTCGACATATTCGCCATTTTGGCATTGATATCATTGATGATATAGCCTGCCTTTCTTGCATATGGATATGTCACATATACCGCATTGCGAAGTCTTGTCCATTTGGCATATCGCTTCCGCATGGCAGGCGGCATGGGAGCGGTTACGTAAACATATTGCAGCCAGCCAGATGGCAGGGTATCCCCCTCAATAACAAATATGGGAACGATTATAGTATCATTTGGGCCCCATTTGGGATTGTAAGGGATCGGTCCGGGTACAGGTGCCGGAAGTGGAGCCTGGGCCTGCGCACCCAGTGACCCCAATACCATTCCCAGTATCAGAAAACTTACAACAGTATGATGGAGAACTCTCTGCATGCGCTGTTAAACTATCAATAACGACTCTAAGACACAAGTATTGAGCTATCGGCTGTTACGGCTTTCCTAAATTTTGTTGATAGCTTTCAGACGCCCCTGTTTCCTGCGGTAAACCATTGATACGCCGAAACCCATTGTCATAATAATAATGCCGGCCCAGAGCAAATTGATGTGTGGGAACTCATACACTTTCAGCGCGATAAACGGTACCATCCGGTTGCTTTCCTTCACCTGCAACTCGATTTTCTGATTCTCCAGCACGCGGCTAAAAGCGATGGCTATATTTTGCGCAAAGACTGTATCTACAATATATCGGGCTTCATTTCCCTCTACATAAAATACCGGCTGTGCAGTAAATCGTGTACCCTCTTTGGAAAATACGGTGATATCTGCCATCAACGCAGTATCTGTTGGCTGGAACTGATATTTTTTGTTATTGGGGTTTGGAACAACGTTATTCAGGGTGAAGAAGCCATTGGAATAATATACCGTATCCTTCACATTGACGGTGTAGCGTTTGAATTGTGCCGTATCATCGCGGTTATCCATATCCGCCGCATACGTAATGTAACTAAAGATATCCCGGTTCCAGTAATGTTTTGAATCAGGGTTATTGGAAAATCCTTCCATACCCTTGGTATTTCGGATCAGGTTCGGATAAAGTGTAAAGTTCTCCGCACTATCCTTTCGCATCATATCAATCCGGTAAAAACTGATATTGCCGTTTGCATTGGTACTGTCGGCATTTACAAAAGTGGCCATATAATCACCCATATCGGTCGGCACCCCTTTAATCAGGGTCAGGTTCTCAAGTGGCTTTTCTTTGCTGCGTTCATCCCATTTGAGATTGATACCTGTCGTATTGAAACTTAATACTTTCCGGTTGGAAGCAGAGATCAGAATGCCAACGAGACTGAGTGCAAATCCGACGTGGGTTATAGATCCGCCTGCAGCTTTCAACTTACCATTCAACCCGGACCATATATAAATCGCATTGGCTACCAACGCATAAACACCTGCCACAAATGCCAGGTAAATGGCAATCTGGAAACCGATGCCTTTTTTGTCGTAATCCAACCCGCTAACCAGGAAATAAATCACACAAATTGCTGCTGTTATCACAGTTGGTACCACGAATTTCTTCAGCCATCCTTGACCGGTTTTCTTGTACTTCAGATACTGTGCGAAAGCCGTCAACAAGCCAATAACGATGGCCACAAATATCTGGATCTTGTTATAGGAGAATTCAACGTCCTCCGGAGCAGCAGTACTCTGACCTGTAATCTTGTTATAAATCGGGTTGAATGAGTTCTGCCAGGTAATGACCATGGCACTCAGGAATAATACCAATGAGCCGATAAACATCCAGAATTCCCTGGAAGAAGTTTCCTCCTCACGGGCAATATGAGGAATTTGTTTGTACCGCACCAGGTAAAGTGCCAGGGAAGGAATAGTAAAAATCAGCAGGAACAGCAATAACTGCGTATTCATTCCCAGGTCAGTAAAGCTGTGAACAGAACTGTCACCAAGCACACCACTCCTTGTCAGGAACGTAGAGAATACCACCATGATAAAACTCAAAAGAAAGAACAGATAGGTGGTCCTGAGTGAATGTCCGGTTGCATTAAATATCACCTGTGTATGAACACCGGCCACCAGGATCAGCCAGGGTACCAATGATGCGTTCTCCACCGGATCCCAGGCCCAGTATCCTCCGAAGGTGAGCGACTCATAAGCCCAGGCCGCACCCATCATAATTCCCAGTCCGAGTATACCAGCTGCAAAAAGTGAATAAGGCAGCGCTTCGCGGGTCCAGGTACCATAATCCTTTTTCCATAATCCTGCAATTGCGTACGCAAATGGAATAATAGAGGCTGCAAATCCAAGGAATAATACCGGCGGATGGATCACCATCCAGTAGTTTTGCAACAATTGATTCAATCCCTGGCCATCCTGCATCTGTGGCAAACTCAGGTAATCGGCCCTGGCAAATACAGGTGCATCTGCAAACTTTTCCCGCACCAGTAGGAAGGGGTTACTTCCAATCATCGTCTCCCCAATGTAAAGTCCCAGCACCATGGTTGCCAGACAGATCTGCGCAATTGCGATGACTGACATGATTGGTGCTTCCCACTTGGTTTTGCGGGCAATAATATAAAGTCCGATTACCACATACCAGAAAGACCAGAGCAGAAAACTTCCCTCCTGACCTTCCCAGAAAGCGGCCAGCAGGTATTCCGGATTCATATCCCGGCTGGTATGGTTCCAGGCATAATAGTACTCAAATTTGTGAGTTGCCATTATGTAAACAAGCAGGATAAATACGGAGAGTATGGAAAATGCATTTATACTAAAGGCAACCCGGCCCAGCTTTTTCCAGCTTCCTTCATCTGAAAGATCGCGGTTATTGGTTGCTTTGAAATACGAAATGGTTGCTACGAGAGCGGAAACCAGGGCCAAAACGATAAAAAAATGGCCCAGTTGCCCGGGCAATAGGTGTTCACCAATATAATTCATGAGAGAAAGACATTAATTAGAGCTCAGGTTATTCTTATTTGCTTCCACATCCTCCTTATACTTGGACGGACATTTCATTAACATTTCATCACATTCAAATGTTCCGTCTTTCATACTGCCTTTCAAAACCAGTCGTTCACTTTTTTCAAAGTCGGTTGGCTTTGCATTGTGATAAATAACCGGAGTTGAATTTCCAAGTGTATCAACCGCCACAAACCGCATGTAATTGGGGTTGGTAATTGGATCGTATTCCACTGGCTGAGACTTGTCCAGTTTGGCAATCAGGTGAACAAATTTACCTTCCTTCTGACGGGCGGAAGCAACGGTATCATAGGTGGTCAAATCCCCCATGAAACTGATGAGTACGGCAATCGCTACGGCAATGAAAATCAGGATGATTATATGTGTCTTTTTCATACTCGCAATTCTAACTTCGCAAAGGTAGGTCAATTTAAGATAGTCAGGTCAATTGTTTACCCCATACAACTTATGGTTTTAATTTTGCATCTATGTACGGCTGTACTAACTTGCGGCCGTTTTAATTATTCAGTATGGACCTTTCCCAACACGACGCCAACAGCCTTGGCAACCCCAATAATAACCTCTTTGGATTGCCAACGGATGAGCAAAATGCCCGCCTGGTCATTGTTCCAGTGCCATGGGAAGTTACCGTGAGCTATAGTGCAGGTACAGCCCGTGCAGCAGATAACATCCTGAAGGCCAGTCTCCAGGTAGACCTGTACGATCCTGAGTATCACGACTGCTGGAGACAGGGCTTTTTCATGCGGGAAGTCGACAAAAAGATTTTGTTAAAAAGTGATTACCTCCGGAAAGAAGCGGAACTCTATATCGATTATATCTCCAATGGAGACGATGTAGAAAAAAATAATTTCATGTGTCGCTCTCTTAAGGATATCAATGAAGGAAGCCTTTTTCTCAATAATTGGGTATACGCTCAATGCCGGGAACTTCAATCCAAAGGAAAACTGGTAGGACTCCTAGGCGGCGATCATAGTACACCATTCGGTTTTATCAAATCCCTTGCTGAACAACACGAAGCATTCGGCATTCTTCAAATTGATGCTCATTGCGATTTGAGAAAACAATATGAAGGTTTCAACTATTCCCACGCAAGTATCATGTACAATGTGCTGGAAGAACTGCCACAGGTAAAAAAACTGGTGCAGGTAGGCGTTCGGGATTTTTGTGATGAAGAAGTTGATTATATCCAAAACAGTAGTAACAGGGTCCAATGTTTTTTTGACCACGACTTAAAAAATCGGTTATACGATGGCGATAGCTGGAAAAGCATCGTGGAAGATATCGTTGCAAGCCTGCCGCAAAAAGTTTATTTAAGTTTTGATATCGATGGCTTGGATCCAAAAAACTGTCCCAACACAGGAACCCCGGTATTCGGCGGACTCGAAGCAGACCAGGTATTTTACCTTTTCCGGAAAGTACATGAAAGCGGCCGAAAAATTATTGGCTTTGATCTCAATGAAGTAGGCGTGGGTGACAACGACTGGGATGCCAATGTGGGCGCCCGTGTATTGTTCAAGCTTTGTAATATCTTAACGGCTGCGAACCTCTAAACCCTATTTTCGCAGCCATGATCTACCAGTACGTTGTAACCTTAAAAAATAAATTCAGCCACACGATTGACCGCTTCAGCATGCTGGTCTGCGGTGTCTCTGCCCTGCTTTTCCTGGAAGCTTATTTCTCCGGCAATGAAAAATTATTGATCCTGGTTTTAGGAGGTGTTCTGGTGTTATTGTTAACAGCATTTAATGCATTCCGTATTTTAAAATTGAATAAACGAGTAAGGTTCAATTACCTGCTGATGTTAACCGGACTGGTATGGGCCGGTATGCCGGTCTATCCCTGGTTGAGTATTCCGCTTATTCTGATGGGATTGATTGAACATCAGGCAAAAAAAGACCTGGAGATCGGTTTTTCAGATGAGGAAATCGTATTTAACAGCATTCCCCGTAAACATTACAGTTGGAATGAATTTACCAATATTGTACTAAAAGACAACCTCCTCACCCTGGATTATGCCAATAACCGGCTCTTTCAGCGCGAAACGGTGGACGATGACGAGGATGATTGTGAAGAAGATGAATTCAATACCTATTGCCGCCAGCGCCTGAACGCCAGCCTGTAAATCCCCTGTATCTCTCTATCTTTGCGGGATGGCAAGTTCTCCTTTTCTCCTTTATTCTGATGGTAAAGGAAATATTTTCGAAGACGATACCCTCTATGCAACAGGCCGGTCCGGCTGGGATGTGTACCCTGTTCCTGACGAAGACTGGATCACCCTTCCGGATGGGGGCAATTTATATGAATTACCCGGCAGAAGAGGGATTGGTATTGATGTGGTGACAGGTGAGATGAGGTTATGTGAAAAAGGTTGGGCAGTAGCGGCCTTTATACCGCCCGCCCATACCGGATTATTCCTGGCAGCTTATGAAACCCAGCCCGATGCCCCCACACTGCCACTGTTCTGTTATACTGCAGCTGGCTGGATCAATGATCAGTTTGTGGTTCCTGCCGTTCGAATTGAGGCTGATATCCGGCAGGAATGTAAAGGCTATGATGATGTCATCATTCAATCCGGGCTCTCGAAACTGGTAACCGCTTTCCCGCATAATCGCCTGGTACAACACCTGGCTGATAATTGTTGTAATACCTATCACTGTCCGGCTGCCCGAAATTATTTTATGGGGCGATGGGAATGCCCCGTTCCCGCCTCCCCTGCCTGCAATGCAAACTGTGTTGGCTGTATTTCTCTTCAGCCGGATGAGGAAACCATCGTTTCTACCCAGGACCGACTGAGTTTTCGTCCAAGTGCGGAAGAAATTGTTGAATACACGGTACCACACCTGGAATCTGCCCCCTATCCGATCATCAGTTTTGGTCAGGGTTGCGAAGGAGAACCCTTGCTGGTTTGGGATACCTTACGGGATGCCATAACCGAAATCCGTAAGCACACTTCCAAAGGCAGTATCAATATAAATACCAACGGATCAAAGCCCGATGCCGTAAAAGCCTTGTGTGAAGCGGGACTGAACAGTATCCGAGTGTCGACGAACAGTGCTCGCCGGGAAATATATATGCCCTATTACCGGCCGAATAATTATGATTTTGAAGATATTATCGAGAGCCTGAAAGTAGTGCGCAGTTACGGCGGGTGGACATCCATCAATTATTTTGTGTTCCCAGGCATGACCGACAGTGTGGAAGAATACGAGGCATTGAGAAAGCTCATCCGGGAAACCGATCTTTGTATGATACAGTGGCGCAATTTCAACATTGACCCCGACTGGTACCTGGGAAAAATTGGTGTGACAGATACAGGAGAGTGTATGGGTGTAAAACAACTGATGGAGCTAATCCGGGAGGAGTTTCCCAACCTGAAATTCGGTTATTACAATCCGCCGATTGAACGGATCAAAGGAAATTATGAACTGGATTTTGCGCATTGATGAAAACTGAAACAAGATCCTGGCTGGGTGTGCTGCTGGCAGTCATCGCCACCCTGATCTGGAGTGGAAATTTCATCATTGCCCGATCGGTACATAATTCAATACCACCTGTATCCCTGGCGTTTTATCGCTGGCTTTGTGCAACCCTTATCTTGTTTCCTCTGGTATGGAAAGACCGCACTGCTATTGTCATGGCAGTTCGTGAACAACCGGGTTACTACCTGGCCATCGGGATAACGGGTGTAAGTCTGTTTAATACGTTGGTATATGTAGCTGGGAAATATTCTCCGGCTATCAACCTGGCCCTGGTTGGTACGACCAGTTCACCATTGATGGTTATACTGCTGGGCAGGTTTGTGTTTAAGGAGCGAATCAGTTGGATACGCGCAATTGGTCTCTTGCTTTGTATGAGTGGGATACTTTTCCTGATGGCCAAAGGAAGCTGGGAAAACCTGCTGGCCTTGCGGTTTGGAAAAGGTGATCTCTGGATTCTCGCAGGAGCCCTCGCTTTTGCGATTTACACCCTGCTGGTGCGTAAGAAAAACGATTCGGTGAAGCCTGACTCCTTTCTTTTTCTGGCCTTTTTGATCGGCACCATTTGCCTGGTTCCATTTTATGTATGGGAGTTGAAAAGTTCGGTACCGGTGCATTGGAATCCAGGATTGGCGGGTATCATTCTTTACCTCGGACTTGGGGCATCGGTGATTGCTTTTTTATGCTGGAATGGAGCTATTAGCCGAATTGGGGCGGTGAGAACCTCCCTGTTTGGAAATCTTATCCCATTATTCAGCAGTATTGAAGCCTTATGGTTATTAAATGAACAACTGGGTTGGGTACACCTGATCAGTGGATTGTTAATTTTATCCGGATTGGTTCTGGCTAACCGGATCCAAAAACTTTAACAGGCTTTGAAACTTCACCTGCTCCAAATCACGTAAAATTGTATCGTACCTTTAGCAGACTAACCCAACACTATGGCAACCGAATTTGAAGTACAAAAAAATATCAGAGCAGGAGGATATACAGCACTAGTAGTAGTGCTGCTATTGATTGTTCTGTTTTTTATAAGGTGGACGATTCCTGTACCACCTCCTCCCCCATTGGATGAAGGCATTGAAGTAAACCTCGGCAATAGCGATGAGGGATTGGGTGATGATCAGCCTATGTCTCCTGAAAGTCCGGCTCCTTCTACTCCCGTTACGTATACCCCTCCGCGAGCAAGTGCTGCAGCAGCAGAAGATACACGCGATGTGGAAACAGATGATAGCGACGAAGAAGCACCCGTGGTAAAAACTCCTGCGAAACCAAACCCCAATGCAACCAAAATCCCGGAGAAACAAGAAGCTGTAAAACCGACCAAAGCACCCGCTAAACCGGTGGAGAATCCAACTCCTGCACCTGCAAAACCCAAAGCAGTATTTAAAGGCGTAAATGGTACAGGCGCAGGTGGTAATGAAGCAGATTCCTATCAGAAAGGAGGCAACCAGGGAATTGCAGGTGGCACAGGCGACCAGGGCAAGCCTGGCGGCAATCCGAATTCCACCAATTATGAAGGAAATGGTGGAACAGGAAAATCCGGGGTATCCATCTCCAGGGGCTTGCAGGGCCGAAGAATAATCACCCAGCCAAGCTTTGAGGATGATTTCAACGAAAATGCAAAAGTGGCTGTAGATATTCGCATTGATGCTGCTGGCAAGGTAATTTCTGCTGTTTATCAGCCAAAGGGATCAACCACTTCCAATAATAATTTGAAATCCATTGCAATTCGGAAAGCTATGCAATTGAAGTTCAATAGTGGCAATGAAGAAGAACAAATAGGAACCATTGTCTTTAATTTCCGATTGAGGAATTAGAACTCCTAGTTTTGCATTGATGAACTACGCGGAAACCATTGACTTTCTGTACACCCGCCTGCCCATGTTCAGCAAACAGGGAGCAGGTGCGCTTAAAAAAGACCTTCATAATATCAAGGCTCTGGAACAGGCAAACGGCAATCCACATACGAAATTCAAAAGCATTCATATTGCCGGTACGAATGGGAAAGGCTCCACCAGTCATATGCTGGCAGCTATTTTGCAGAAAGCCGGTTATAAAACAGGTTTGTACACCTCCCCGCATCTGAAAGATTTCCGGGAGCGTATCCGCATCAATGGTCATATGATTCCGGAACAACGGGTGATAGAACTTACGGAAGATTACATCCCTCTCATGGATGCAATAGAACCTTCTTTCTTTGAAATTACCGTAGCCATGGCATTTCAGTGGTTCGCGGAAGAAAAGATAGACATCGCCGTGATAGAAACAGGCTTGGGAGGAAGACTGGACAGCACCAATATCATCCTCCCGGAATTATCCGTAATCACCAATATTGGATGGGATCACATGCATATTCTGGGCAGCGATCTGCCTACAATTGCTTCGGAAAAAGCAGGCATTATCAAACCGGGAATTCCAGTTGTAATTGGGGAAGTGCTTCCGGAAACCCGTCCGGTATTTGAGCAGGTGGCCCAAGCAAACCAAGCAAAAATTCATTTTGCAGAAGAGGATCAGGAATTGATAGAATGGAATTTTAGCAATCATCATCTACAGGTTACCGTTAGACACCGGAATGCGCTGGACGCTTTGCACCTGGAACTGGATTTGCCCGGTTATTATCAGTTAAAAAACATCCGCACCGTTTTACAGGCTGTTGAATTATTGAAGCAGCTGGACTGGAAAATTCCTGCAGATGTAGTTAGAGAGGCACTTCGCCATGTGAAAAAACTGACGGGACTGCATGGTCGTTGGGAATTGATTGATCAGTCGCCCGATCTCGTACTAGATGTTGCCCATAATGAAGATGGTATCCGGGCAATTCTGAAACAACTTGAACTTTGCAATTTTCATCACCTGCACCTGGTAATTGGTATGGTTAAGGACAAGGATGTTGCCAAAGTATTGTCTCTCTTGCCTCATACTGCCTCCTACTATTTTACCCAGGCCCAGATTCCCAGGGCTATGCCAGTTGAAGAACTAAGAATAAAGGCTGCCGGCTTTCAGCTTACCGGGAATGCCTACCCGAATGTGAACCTGGCTATTACGGCCGCAAAAGCAGCAGCGGATAAACGGGATCTGATCCTGGTATGTGGCAGTGTTTTTGTAATTGGTGAAGTCAACCGGTAAAAGCCAGTTTTCCAGATTTAAGCAAAGCAAAAAACAGGCAGCTTACATGTAATGCCTGGACCAGTTCCTGTTTCCTGACTTTTTCCAGGAACTCTTCCATTGGCATCTCCAGCACTTCGATTTCTTCATTGTGATCCAGTTGTTGTTCCTGTGTTTTTACTCCACCGGTTGCCAGGAATAACTCCGTGTAATTGGTGAGCACCCCGGGGTTGGCAGCCACTCTTCCAACCCATTCCACCTTATCAAAACGATAACCTGTTTCTTCCAGCAGTTCACGGTGCATGGCTGTGGCAAAATCTTCCCCAGGATCTACGAAACCTCCCGGGAATTCAAGCACCACATCATTAATTGGATGCCGGTATTGATTTACCAATAATACCTTGTTATCTGCCGTCATTGCCAGCGCTGTAGCAGAAGTTGGCATCTCCACCACAAAATAAGGATCAATGATCGTACCATCCTCCCGTTGGCAGCGATCGCGCCGGGCGGTAAAATAAATATGTTCACTGATATACTCAGATTCGAGTGTCTTCCATTTCATAGAACAAAGAAACACTAAATGAGTCAGTTGCGGTTGACTACCAGCCCATTCTTTCCCTAAGACTGGTAATATGTGCCACATGATGCCGGCCGTGCCAGCTATACATACCTAATAAATGCCAGCAAGTCATCACCTTACCATGTTCAGGGTGTATGACAGATCGATTCATCAGGGTTGCTTCATCTAATCCTTTTACCAGTTCATACCAGCGACTGTGAAGCGCATGGAGCAGCGTTAGTGATACATTCACCGGCAGGGCTTCCACATCCTGTAAGTTGGCCCAGGCTTCTTCATCATAGGGTTTAATAGTTGGCTGCTCTTCTGTCAGAGCCAGTTTAAACCGGATAAGTGCATTCATATGACTATCGGCCACATGATGCACCACCTGGTGAAGGGTCCATCCTCCTTCCCGGTACGGTGTATGTAATTGAGCTGCATCCAGATTCAGAACAGCATTTTCCAGTAGTTGCGGGAGATATTTAATATCGGTAATCCATTCCTGAAATTTTTTTTCAGAATAAGGCATTGGCTCGAAGTGACCGATCGGATAACGCATGATATGAAGTGTGAATTATGAAGTATGAATTATGAAATTGAAAGTATGAAGTGGGAATTATTTACGGATGAAAAGTTGGGTATAGTAGAAGCGGCCCGTTACATCTTTTGAAACACCGATACCTGTCAGGTTGTAGGGACCTTCAATATTTTTCCGGTGTTTCGGACTATTGATCCATCGCTTCACAACTTCTGCTGCACTCATGTTTCCGAAAGCCACATTTTCTGCAGATCCTACGATTCCTTCCAGGCGCTGGCTGATTCGTTTTACCCTAGCCCCATAACCACCATGGCCGAATGCTACCTGCTTTCGGGCCATCGCCTGGCTGTGTACACTCGCTTCTGTTGCGATTACCGAATTCGACTTCAAAGCAGACAATCCTTTTTTCTTCCGGTAATCATTGACTTCCTTAAGAATATCCTGCTCAAGAGAACCTGCTGAAATTGTTGTGGTTACGCCACCGCCTGTTTTTTCTGATTTAATACCAGGATTTGTTTTACAGGAGATAACACCCGCAATCAATAACAGGAAAACGATCCGGATAACTGATTTCACCATATTCACAGATTGCTTACAAGGCTAAAGATATTAATAATTATCCCGCCATGCAGCCTTCCAGTTCGGCCATCATGTTACTGCTGCCGGCAAAGAAAGGGGATCGCTGATGCAGGCTCTCCGGTTGCAATTCGAGGATTCTATTTTTACCATCTGTAACCTTGCCACCAGCCACTTCAAGGATAAATGCAAAGGGATTGCATTCATACATCAGCCGCAGCTTCCCGTCCGGCTTTTTGAGAGTGCCCGGATACATAAAGATCCCACCCTTAATGAGATTTCGGTGTACATCACTTACCATACTACCAATGTACCGCTGCGTATAGGGTCCACCGTTAGTTTCATTCTTTTGCTGGCAACGCGTGATATATTGTCTCACGCCCTCTTCATATTGAAAGAAATTACCGTGATTGACCGAGTATATCTGGCCATCAGCAGGACATTTCATATCTGGGTGGCTAAGGCAGAACTCGCCAATCGAAGGATCAAGCGTAAAGCCATTTACCCCTCGCCTGGTAGCATAAACCAGCATGGTACTGCTTCCGTAAATAATATATCCAGCTGCCACCTGGTGAATGCCTTTCTGTATGAAATCAGCCTGGGTACAGGGCTTACCAACTTCGCTGGTGCGACGAAAAACCGAAAATATGGTCCCGATAGAAACATTCACATCAATATTACTGCTTCCATCCAGCGGATCATAGAGAACCACATATTTGGATTGATTACTAACCTCATCATCAAAGACCACCACCTCATCCATTTCCTCACTTCCGATACCTGCACAGCTTATCCCATGGCGCAGTACACCCATCATCTGGTTATTGGCAAAAACATCGAGTTTTTTTACTTCTTCTCCCTGCACATTTACACTTCCGTTATTGCCGAGGATGTCTACGAGTCCGGCTTTGTTGACTTCCACATTGATCCGCTTGGCGGCTAAACCAATATCACGAAGGAGGTTACTAAGCTGGCCGGTGGCCTGGGGAAAATTGCGTAATTGCTGAATAGTGAATTCGTCCAGGGTAAGGACCTGTCTGTTTACAGTTAGCATGGTAGCAGTCGTTTGTCGTGCAACAAAAATAGAAGGATTTAACTGACCCAACGCTGTTATCTTTGGCAAAATTTCCAGTTTTCATGCAGGTATTTAAATTCGGGGGAGCCAGTGTCAGTACCACTGAACGAATCCGCGCCCTGGTTCCTATTTTTCATCAATTCCGGGATCAGCAACTTTTGGTAGTTATTTCTGCAATGGGAAAAACCACCAATGCCCTGGAAAAAGTAGCCCACGCATTTTATAATGGCAATCGAGAGGCCGCCCTTCAATTATTTCAGGAAATAAAGCAGCAACACCTGCAAACAGCCGGCGAGTTATTAATTAAAGGATATGGTCCATGTGAAGAACAGCTAACAAATTTTTATACTGAAGTGGAATGGCTGTTGCATGATCAGCCGGTGCAATCATTCGATTACTATTACGATCAGATTGTTTGTATTGGAGAATTGCTCTCTACGGCTATTGTCAGTGCATTTCTGAATGAAGCAGGAATTCCTAACCAATGGCTGGATGTCAGAGACGTACTCCGCACAGATGACAATTTCCGCGATGCAAATATCGACTGGGAATACAGTGCTCTTAAAGTCAATCAGGTGGTTAAGCCACTGTTCAGTAAAACCAGCATTGTACTTACGCAGGGGTTCATTGGCTCAACGGATGAAAACGAAAGCACCACCCTTGGTCGTGAAGGAAGTGACTACAGTGCTGCTGTATTCGCCAACCTGCTGGATGCCAGTGCACAAACCATTTGGAAAGATGTTGCAGGTGTAATGAATGCAGATCCCAAACGGTTCCAGGATGCAAAACTCATCTCCACGCTCAATTATACCGAAGTAATTGAAATGGCCTATTATGGAGCCCAGGTAATACACCCGAAAACCATCAAGCCGCTTCAGAATAAAAGCATCCCTTTACAGGTAAAGTGTTTTCTTGATACCAGTTTGCCTGGCACCCTCATTCACAACAAGCCGGTGAAAGATCTTCCACCCATCATTGTATGGAAAGAGAACCAGGTGCTCCTTCAATTTAAATCCAAAGATTTCTCCTTTGTAGGAGAACAACCCGTTGCGCAATTGTATCAAACATTTGCTCATTTATCGCTTCGGCCTAATATGACACAGAATGGGGCCATTAGTTTTACCTGCGTGCTGGATGATAACCCGGAAAAAATGGATGAACTGGCACATTCAGCAGCGGGCCAGTTTGAAGTTTCCTTAGAAAAAGGGTTGTCGCTGCTTACCATCCGTCACTTTGTACCAGAGCTTTTCGAAAAACTAAGCACCGGAAAAAAATTGGTACTGAAACAGGAAACTACAGAGACAGTGCAGGGGCTTTTCAGAAGTGAGAAGTCAGACGTGAGAAGTCAGACGTGAGAATGGAGGAATGGAAGATGGAGCAAAGGAAGAAGGGAGACAAAGGAAACGGGAGACAATCTTTTATTGTTTTTGAGCGGATGTCCCAAGTCGGTATGCAAAGAATACAGTTGTGATCAAAATCAGCAGCTGAACCAGTAGCAAAAAAATGGTTAGGGTATGGGATATTGGGTCTGGTTGCGGAACTGGAAAATGTTGCTGTCCAGATTCAGCTAACCGCGGATATACGGACCAGCAAGCTGATGCAACCTGTGAGAGTTTTTTTATCAGGAAACTTATTGATCCCATCAGGAAAATTCCGGAAGCAAGGAGTACCCAATAGCTTTATAGGGATGAAAATATCCGGATGCTTGTTTTGATGATAAATAAAAAAAACGTAGTGAATAACATCATGGGGGTCAGCAATACCCAACTCTGAATTATATAATAGGAATCATGCAAGTGGATATCTATCGAACCCGCTAAATGAAAAGCACCGAATAAGATCCTGGTTAGTAGAAAGGTCAATAAGATAGAAAGTATGACCCAAACCAATTCCGGTAATAGCTGCCGCACCCTTTTTGCCATCAAATGGACTATTCAAATTAGATTATCCCCAATCAAACTTCTAAATTCTTACTTCTAAGTTCTCACTTCATACTTCACACTTCCATTAGCTTCCTACCTGTACCCCCGGCAGCTTATTTTCAATTACGATGGTCTGCTTAAGTTTCATTGGAACCGATTTTCCTTCGCGGACCGCAGGTAACCAGTCGGGCATTTCTTCAAGTGCATCCAACAGGTGTTCATTGAGCAAATCATTGCCGCCGCGAATGATTCGGGGGTTTAAAACCTTGCCCTTTCCAGTTACGATGAATTCAACCAACACATAAGCGGTGTGCTGATCGTCGTTAAGATAGGGACCTAATTTTTTATTCAGATCCCTTAGGTATTGACGGAAGGCATCCGAACCACCGGGAAACTCTGGTAATTTATGAACAGTGGTGGGAATTTCTGACTCATCAAATTCGGTATGCCTGCGTTTCTTTTTTACCACCGGTGCGGGCAGCACCTTTTTTTCTGCAGATGGCAGCGCATTCTTTACGTCTTCATCCAACACATAACTGCCACGGTTATTAACCATGATCAATGGCAATTGCTTGTGTTTTTCGAAATAATAAAACACTTCCTTCAAACTGTTGGCGAGATGAGCATAATCTGCGAAGTCACGCACATATCTGCCCAGGTAATCTGCACTCTTTTTTACATTGAAGCGTACGGGGAATATATGAACCGGTATGAAGTCTTGCCCGGATGATTTGGCATAAGTAGCCAGCGCATACAACTCTTCGATTTGGGAATCAGTAATCGGGATACACCCTGTAGTAACACAACTGCCATGAATATAGATGTCTCCACCAGGCTGAATGGCATCACTCAGGTAACGATCCGACGCGTTGGGATAGTTTAAACCAAGAGATAAATGGTAAACACTGCGGGGATTAAATTCATTGATATAATAAAATCCTTCAGGCACCTGGTAATCACCCTCCATACGCTTGGGACCGAGCGTACCTGCCATTGCACAAACCTTGTAGGTTTTAAATAGCTGGAAAGGTTCTTTTTTATCGTTTTTTACCCATACTTCGAGCTGGCTGTCATATTTGAAGGAACGCAGGTAGATATATTTAGCTGGCCAGGATAGTCCCTTTTCCATAAACTGCCGGCGAAGACTGTCTTCTTTTTTGCGAAGGATATCATGGAGGCGGGGAAAATTTCGCTGGTAATCTGCAAAACTGGCATTGTAGGCAGTTTGGGAGAATCCAGCAAGTACCCAGCTAAGGATCAATAGGGTGATGCTGATTTTTTTCATAGTTGATCAGAACTGCACTAAAATAATACAAACAATTGATAAGAAAGCCATAAAATAATCCCCGGAAACGCTCTTCCGGGGATGTTTATTATAAATTCCCTCTTTTTTCCTGCTCACGTTCAATGGCTTCGAACAAAGCCTTGAAATTTCCCTTACCAAAACTTTTTGCCCCTTTTCGCTGAATGATCTCAAAAAACAGGGTAGGTCTATCTTCCACTGGCTTGGTAAATATCTGCAATAAATAACCTTCCTCATCCCGATCAACCAGGATACCCAACTCACGTAAAGGTGCCAGGTCTTCATCTATTTGTCCCACCCGATCCAGCAATTCATCGTAATAAGACAGGGGTACCTTCAAAAACTCCACCCCTCTTTGCCGCAATGCCGAAACCGTTTCAATAATATTATTGGTAGCCAGGGCCACATGCTGGCATCCTTCCCCATTGTAATAATCCAGGAATTCTTCCACCTGGCTTTTTTTCTTACCCTCTGCAGGTTCATTTATGGGGAATTTCACATATCCGTTTCCGTTAGACATCACCTTGCTCATCAAGGCGGAATATTCTGTTGAAATATCCTTGTCATCAAAACTCAGAATATTCCGGAAGCCCATTACATTTTCATAAAATCCAACCCATTTCTCCATCTGGTTCCAACCCACATTTCCAACGCAGTGGTCAACATACAACAACCCCGTTTCTGTGGGATTGTATTCCGATTTCCAGTCCCGGTAACCAGGAAGAAAAGGTCCTGCATAATTGGTGCGTTCAATAAAAAGATGAACCGTATCACCATAGGTTTTAATACCACTCATTATCAGTTCGCCGTATTCATCTGTAAAAAGCTGTGGTTCCATATAGGAGTCTGCTCCCCGCAAAGTCGTATCATTCCAGGCTTTTGTGGCATCATCAACCCGAAGCGCCAGCATTTTAACACCATCTCCGTGGCGATAAATATGATCCGCAATAGGATTATCGGGTCTCAATGGGGTAGTAAATACGAAAGTCAGTTTATGTTGCCGAACGGCATAACTCGCGCGGTCCTTTACGCCGGTTTCCGGTCCTGCATAGGCCAGGCTCTGGAACCCAAAGGCGGTCTTGTAAAAATGGGCGGCCTGTTTGGCATTCCCTACATAAAATTCAACATAATCCGTTCCCTGCAAGGGAAGAAAATCAGTTGCAGCATGCTGCTGAAGTTTGGCTAATACCTGGTTCATTTTGCGGGTAAGTATAAGAAATGAAGAATGGGGCCCGGAAACCCGGACCTGTTGAAAACTTAAACCAGTGAAGTTGAATCCATCGCCAATGACTCCATCAGCAGACAGTACTGCTGTCTGTGATCCGAAAAGAGTTTATGTGGATAATCCGGAGTCATGGTACAAATATAAGAATCCTGAACCTGCAGGCAGCGGAATCATTATTTTTGCGCCATGAAAAAAGTTGGAATACTTGGAGGCGGACAATTAGGTAGAATGTTGTTACAGGAAGCGGCCAATTACCCTGTCGAAACCTGGGTAATGGAAAACGATCCCACTTGCCCCGCAGCACATCTCTGCCATCATTTTGTAACCGGAAATATTCGCTCCTTTGATGATGTATACCAATTTGGCAAACAACTGGATGCAATTACCATCGAAATTGAATCCGTAAACGTCGATGCACTGGAACAGTTGGAAAAAGAGGGTGTAAAAGTGATTCCGAAGCCGTCTGCGTTGAGAACCATCAAGAATAAAATAATACAGAAAGAATTTTACCAGGCCAATGGAATCCCAACGGCTGCATTTGTAACGGTGCCCAATAAGGAAGCACTCAAATCCCATTTGGAATTTTTACCGGCTGCTCAAAAACTGGGCGAGGGTGGTTATGATGGAAAAGGTGTCCAATTGCTTCATTCATTTGAAGAATTTGAGCTGGCCTTTGATGCGCCCAGTGTACTTGAAAAGAAAGTAGCCATTGAAAAAGAAATTGCAGTGTTGGTAGCTATTAATAATAAGGGAGAGCAGGCCATCTACCCTCCTGTTGAAATGGTATTTGACCCCAATCTGAATTTGCTGGATTACCAGATTGCTCCGGCAGATTTGGAAGACAAAACGCTCTGGAGAGTGGAGGCTATTGCACTGAAACTGGTGAAAGCACTTGAATCTCCGGGTTTGTTTGCAATTGAACTCTTCATAGACAAAGACGGAGAAGTACTGGTAAATGAAGCCGCACCAAGGGTGCATAACAGCGGTCATCATACTATTGAAGCCCATTCCTCCTCCCAGTATGATATGTTATGGCGGATCCTGTTGGATTTTCCACTTGGGTCTACCACTGCCCTCCTGCCCTCTTCCCTGGTCAATCTGATTGGTGAACCCGGTTATTCAGGAGACGTAAACTATGAAGGTTTGGAGGAAGTATTGAATATGGAAGACGTATATGTTCACCTGTATGGTAAAAAACAAACGAAGCCCGGTAGAAAAATGGGGCATGTTACGGTGCTTGGAAAGGACAGGCATGACCTCGTAAGAAAAGCCCACCAGATCAAACGCATTTTAAAGGTGAAGAGTTAATCGTCATTTCTAATTTGTTTTTTCCAATCATCCTGATTAATTACCGTTCATACCAAGAAAGTAGGAATCTGTAGTGATTTGACGACTTCTGAAAAGCCAGCCAACATTAGGCAGGATTTATCTGTTAATTTTACCATTGACCCACATTAAATCAGGGAAACTTCATGCGATCAATATCCAGTGTGTTCACTTTTTTACTGCTCTCCGGCCTTATTGCAGGATTGAATTCCTGTAAATCAGATGACAAGAAAAAAATTGCTCCTCCAGCTGCAGGAACATCAGCACGGCCATCGCAAGTGATAAAAGTGGAGGCATTTATTCTCAAACCCGGATCCGTAAGTGAAAAACTGGAAGTACCGGGTACTCTGATGCCCTATGAAGCAACTGAATTAAGGCCGGAAGTTTCCGGAAGGGTAACTCAATTGAATATCCGGGAAGGTCAACAGGTTGGTAAAGGAACTTTGCTGGTTAAATTGTATGATGATGATCTCCAGGCACAATTAAAAAAACTGCAGGTGCAGTTAAATATTTACGAACAAACAGCCAGTCGCCAGGCTGAACTCCTAAAAATAGATGGTATCAGCAAGCAGGAATATGATTTGAGTGTACTGCAGGTAAACAATATCAAAGCGGATATGGAATTAATCCGAACCTCTATTGAAAAAACTGAAATTCGAGCCCCCTTCTCCGGTCGCCTTGGATTACGTAATGTGAGCCTTGGTGCCTATGTAACACCAGCTACGCTGATTACGAATATCCGACAGGAAAATGAATTGAAACTGGAGTTCACTGTGCCGGAAAAATACAGCAGCCGCATCAAAGCAGGCTCAATGGTAAGATTCAGTGTTGAAGGACTGGACAAAACGATACCGGCAAAAGTACTGGCAACTGAAGAAGCAGTCATGGAAGAAAGCAGAAGCCTGCGCATCCGTGCTGTAGTGCAGGGTAAAGCTCCCCAACTGATACCAGGTGCTTTCGCTAAAGTGCAACTTGATTTCGGAAAAGATAACAATGCGCTGATGATCCCAACCCAGGCTGTAATACCCCAGGCGAGATTCAAAAAAGTGATTGTTTACAGGGATGGTACTGCCGTATTTGAAACCGTTACAACCGGTGTAAGAGATAGCAGTTATGTCCAGATTATTGACGGATTGAAAGTGGGAGATACCATAGTAACAACCGGCCTGCTTTCCATTAAACCGGAAGCCAAAATTGCCATATCCAAACTTAATTAAGCAGCCATGAATATATCCGAACTGAGTTTGCGGAGGCCGGTTCTGGCCATCGTGATGAATGTGGTGATCATCGTTTTCGGATTGATCGGTTACAAATTTCTGGGGGTTCGGGATTACCCGGCAATTGATCCTCCTGTTGTTAACGTTCGAACCTCCTACCCCGGGGCCAACGCTGATATCATTGAATCACAGATAACAGAGCCCCTGGAAAAAGCCGTGAATGGAATTGCCGGTGTAAAAAATATTACTTCCAGCAGCAGCCAGGGCACATCGAATATTACCGTTGAGTTTGATTTGTCCATCGACCTGGAAGCCGCCGCCAATGATGTGCGGGATAAAGTTTCACAAGCTGTGCGCTCATTGCCAGATGATCTGGATGCCCCCCCGGTTGTATCCAAAGCAGATGCAAGCTCTGATGTGATTATCTCCATGACTGTTCAGAGTAATACACGCAACCAGTTACAGGTAACAGAATATGCCACTAATAACCTGTTGGAGCGACTGCAAACCATTCCTGGCGTAAGCGGCATCCAGATCTGGGGGGAGAAACGATATGCCATGCGGATTTGGTTCGATCCGGCTAAATTATCTGCCTATGGTTTAACGCCGGGTGATGTGCAAACAGCTTTAAGAACCCAAAACATTGAATTACCCTCCGGTAAAATATCCGGTAATGCTACTGAACTTTCCGTTCGAACCTTTGGCTTGCTTAATACTGAAGAAGAATTCAATAATATCATTGTAAAAAATGTGGGAGGCTCCGATATCAAACTAAAAGATATTGGTGAAGCTGTATTAGGGCCAGAGAATGAAGAAACCGTACTAAAAGAAAGTACTATTCCAATGATAGCCCTGGCCCTGGTACCACAGCCCGGTTCCAATTATGTAGCCATCAGTGATGAGTTCTACAAACGTTATGAACAGATTAAAAAGGATGTACCGGAGGATATTTCACTTGACATCGCACTGGATCAGACGAAATTTATCAAGCGCTCCATATTGGAAGTGGAAGAAACACTGATCATTGCATTTGTATTGGTGGTATTGATTATTTATTTCTTTTTCCGCGACTGGATCATAGCCATTCGTCCGCTTATTGATATCCCTGTGTCATTGATTGGAGCCTTTTTCATCATGTACCTGTTTGGGTTTACCATCAATGTACTGACCCTGCTGGCAATTGTACTGGCAACCGGCCTGGTGGTAGATGATGGGATTGTGGTTACAGAAAATATCTTCAAAAAAATGGAGAAGGGCATGGATAAATGGCAGGCTGCAAAGGAAGGCTCAAAAGAAATTTACTTTGCAGTAATTGCTACCTCCATTACACTCGCCGTGGTATTCCTGCCGATCGTTTTCCTGGAAGGATTTGTTGGAAGACTCTTCCGAGAATTTGGAATTGTAGTTGCTGGGGCAGTATTGATTTCGGCATTTGTTTCGCTAACCCTCACACCTGTACTAAACGTAAAGCTCACCCGAAAATCTCAAAAACCATCCTGGTTTTATCGGAAAACAGAACCTTTTTTCGTGGGAATGGAAAATCTGTATCGCCGCACCCTGACCGGTTTTATGCGGGTGCGCTGGATTGCCTTCCTGATCATCGGCATATGTTTTGCCGCCATATATTTTATTGGCACTAATATGCAGTCGGAACTTGCTCCTATGGAAGATCGCAGCCAGTTCAGGCTATCTATAACCGCACCCGAAGGAACCTCCTTTGACTATATGGATAGTTATATTGACCGGATCGGAAGATTCATGCTCGATTCTGTTCCTGAAAAGCGTGTAATGATCACCGTTACTGCTCCCGGTTTTTCAGGAACAGGTTCAGTAAATACCGGTTTTCTGCGGATGACCCTGGTGGATCCAGATGAGAGAGTTCGAAGTCAGCAACAGATTGTAGATATGGTAAACCGTAACCTGGGAAGGTTTAATGAAGGTCGCGCTTTCGCAATCCAGGAGCAGACTATTCAGGTGAACAGAAGAGGCGGCTTACCGGTTCAATTTGTAATTCAGAACGTAAACTTTGAAAAAATCCGGGAAGTACTTCCAAAATTCCTGGAAGAAGCCAACCGCAGCCCGGTATTCCAGGGAGTAGATGCCGATTTGAAATTCAACAAGCCTGAACTGCGCCTGAATATAGATCGTCTTAAAGCAAGTCAGCTTGGTATTTCAGTCGAAGATATTTCATCCACACTGCAATTGGCGCTCAGCAATCGTCGACTCGGCTATTTTACCAAAGACGGTAAACAATACCAGGTTATCGGACAGCTTGCCAGAAATGATCGGGATGAGCCAACTGATTTGAAAACAGTATATGTACGCAGTTCTACCGGTCAGGTAGTATCCCTGGATAATATTGTAAGTTTTGAAGAAGAGACTACCCCTCCTACAATCTATCACTTTAACCGATATAAATCAGCAACAGTTTCAGCCGGACTCGCACCTGGCAAAACCATCGGTGATGGGATAAAGGAAATGGAGCGTATCGCAGATGGGCTACTGGATGAGAGCTTCTCAACAGCTCTATCCGGATCATCCCGGGATTTCCAGGAAAGCTCCAGCAATACCAGTTTTGCATTCCTGCTGGCGTTGGGATTGATTTTTCTGATCCTTGCTGCGCAATTTGAAAGTTTTATTGATCCATTCATTATCATGTTTACCGTTCCGCTAGCGATTGCCGGGGCACTGATTGCCTTGTGGATCTTTGACCAAACCCTCAATATCTTTTCACAGATCGGGATGATCATGCTGATCGGACTGGTTACCAAAAATGGTATCCTTATCGTGGAATTTGCCAACCACAAACGCATGGAAGGAATGGCAAAAGCTCCGGCAGTGATTGATGCGGCAGTAAGCAGGCTGCGCCCCATTCTGATGACCAGTCTGGCTATGGCACTGGGAGCTTTACCCCTGGCACTTTCCCTGGGAGCTGCTTCCACCAGCCGTATTCCATTAGGTATTGTAATCACCGGAGGGATCATGTTTTCACTGATCCTGACTCTTTATGTGATTCCAGCCATGTATTCCTATTTATCTTCCAAGAAAAAAATGCATAGTGAACTCGATGAGGTTGTTACCGTTCCGGTATCTGCCTGATCAATCGAACAGTTTTATGACACGCAGCTTACTTTTAATACTACTTGCTATTCTTTCCCTGAACCAAAGCATGGCACAGCAGGTGCTGACAGTGGATGCAGCCGTAGACCTCGCACTCCGGAATAATTATGATATCCGGTTGGCAAAAAACGACTCCAGTTCCTTTGCATTGGACAACGATTATGCATGGGCCGCCTTTCTCCCTAGATTCAATGGTACAGCTACCAAAGTCTGGAATACCAATGCCCAAAAACAGGAATTGGCCAATGGTTCAAAGAGAGATACTTCGGGATTGCGTTCTAGTACCCTGCAGGCATCCCTTAACATGAACCTTACGTTATTCGATGGATTCAAGATGTTCGCAACACGGGAACGAGTAGCCGAAATTGAAAAACTGGGCATCCTCTCATTGCGTAACCAGGTGGTGAATACAACGGCAGCGGTGATCAGCAATTACTATAATATTGTTCGCCAAAAGCAACAATTGAAAGCCATTCTAGAACAAAAGAGTATCAGCGAGGAAAGAGTGAAGCTGGCTGATAAAAAATTGAGTGTTGGACTTGGAGCAAAACCAGAATTATTGCAGGCCAAAGTAGATCTGAATGCATTTACCGCCTCGCAATACCAGCAAAACACCTTAATAGAACAATTAAAAGAACAGCTTAACCAATTGATTGGGTTCGATAAGAACGCTGTGTACGAGGTAGTGGATTCCATCCCTATTAGGCAGGATCTTACGCTCGATGAAATCCGGACCGATCTGGAAAATCAAAGTCCGCAATTACTTCTGGCCCGCAAAAACATCGATATTGCCAAACTGGTATATAAAGAAAGGGTTGGAGACAGATATCCTGTTGTCAGTTTCAATTCGGCTTATAACCTGAACCGATTGACCAACCAGGCTGTTATCAATAACTTTACACCGCTCTTCAACCGAAACCTGGGCTTTAATTACGGACTTAGTGTAACCTTACCAATACTGAATGGCTTGAATGCCAAACGGCTGCAACAACAAGCCAGGATCGGTATCATGCAGCAGGAATTGTTACTGGATAATACCCGTACGCTGCTGGACGTGCAGATCAACAATGCGTTTCGCGATTATGAGTTGCAAAAGAAGAACCTGGCCCTGGAAGAGGATAACATACTACTGGCCAAGGAAAATGTATTCATCGCATTGGAACGATTCAAACAGGGAGTTAGCACCTACCTTGAATTAAGAGAAGCACAAATCAGCCTGGCAGATGGTTATAACCGGCTGATCGCAGCCCGATTCAATGCCAAACTGGCTGAAATTGAATTAATGCGCTTAAAAGGTGTGACTGAATACTAGAAATTCCGGTTCTTTGCGCAAACAAAAACCCGCCATTCTATATGTCAACTTCCACCAATCCACAGGTAGGCATCATTATGGGATCCGATTCTGATCTTCCCATTATGCAGGCTGCAGCAGATATTTTAACTGAATTTGGAATTGCCTATGAACTGACCGTGGTTTCTGCTCACAGGACCCCGCTCAGAATGGTTAGTTATGCGCAAACCGCAAGAGAAAGAGGACTGAAGATTATTATAGCAGGAGCAGGTGGCGCAGCGCATCTTCCTGGAATGGTAGCTTCCATCACCTCCCTTCCGGTAATAGGTGTTCCGATCAAATCATCTAATTCCATCGATGGATGGGATTCCGTTTTATCTATACTTCAAATGCCAAATGGTATACCGGTAGCAACGGTCGCCCTTAATGCAGCTAAAAACGCAGGTATTCTCGCCGCTACCATGATCGGTGCCTTTGACAGCTCTATTGGTGATAAAGTAACTGCCTACAAGCAACAACTCGAATCAGAAGTATTGGCAAAAGTGGAAAAACTAAAGCAAAACGGAAACCCCAACAAGTATGATTTATGAAGTAAGAAGTGAGAATTATGAAGTATGAATTGAGAATCAGGATTACGTGTTAGGTTCTAATTCATACTTCACAATTCATACTTCACAATTCTAAATGCCTGTTCCAATGGCGGGCTTTCAGAATAGATTTTATCAATAAATGCCGGCCCATGCTGCGCATAGTAAGGCAGAAAATTCTCTACTCTTTCCTGTAATGCATTATTGGGAAAAAGGATGTTTCGAATAGCTTGTAACTGGCGCGACTGATCACTGAATTTTCTTTTTTCAGCACGAAGCATTTTTTTCTCCAGTTCCTTTAACCGATGCAGCATTTGTTTTTCCAATGCCTGCACATGGGGCACCAACGTGGTATCTATTTTTCCGGCAAGGTTTTGAAGATGCTGATAAAAGGCTTGCGAATCACGCAACTCTGAACTTAAATGCACCTGTACAGAACTATCACGTTTCACCAGTTGATTCATCAATTCATCCGTTGGCTGAAAAAAATCAGGAAGGGTAAAGCCCATGCGATCAATTTTGGCCGCCAGGTTTTCCGGTACCAGTAAAAATGAATTACGCAACACCTGAACAGGATAGGGAACTTTGTAATGCTGAAACAACTCTTTCAATTCAAGCCAATAAGCCAATTCTCCCCCACCCCCTATAAAAGCGATATTGGGTAGAATCGTTTCCTGGTACAAACCACGAAGGATTACATTCGGACTGAACCGTTCAGGAAATTGCTCCAACTCGTTTTTCATTTCCGCCACTGTAAACTCAATTCCGGTATCTACTACCGCAAACCCATTCTCCGTTCTTTCAATCCGGTTTCGGATATCATCTTTCAAATAAAATAAATTAATGGAACGAGGATTGGCCTGTACTTTATAGGAAGTTGTTAAGCGACTAACCGTATCCGTTACTATGGCAGATGCCGTTTGATTAAAGAGATCATCTTCAAATACCGGCTGCATGATTCTTTTTAAATCCGGTTGATCAGCGATCAGCACCACCAATCCATATTGCCTGAATAATTCATGCACCAGGTGGAAGGTGGCGGTTTGTATATCCTTTGAACCAAGATAAGCTGTTCGTAGCAGTTCCATTAATTGCGGACCATAAGGAAGAACAGAAAGTTGCCCCTCTATTCGTTGAAGTAAAGGTTCAAGCCCTTTTGTTTGCATACGTCCAACAGCTCCCTTCTGATTTGTATTCCAAACAAGCTTCTCCCCGCCCAGATTGATTTTTCCCAGTTCATCCAGGTCTGCATCCTCACTGCCCATATAAAAAACCGGTACAAAAGAGGACGTTGGATAACGATCCCTCAAACTTTCAGCAAGCCTGATCGCATGCAGAATTTTATATATGAAATATAAATATCCCGTAAAAATATTGGGCTGATGCGCCGCACAAATTGTATAGGTAGTGGGCTGTGCCAATAATTGGATTGCCGAATCAACTGCTGCATCACCATTTAGTCCGGCCGATTTGTATTGCTGTTCCAATGCTTCCACCAGTACCTTCCGGTTCACAGGAGCCAGGGCACGTGCTTTCATTGCTGCATCCACACCCTCCCAGCTAACAGGATGCTGATAAAATGGACGAAGTTTTTCATCTCCACTTACATAATCCAGTACGATATCGTTATAAAATCCGGTGGCTGCATACGGCAGACTACTAACAGAAGACTGACTGGTTGTATGGGTCATGTTATTATAATCAGGTGTAAAAGAAGCACGAAGTTCCACGCAGATAGAACAAGTTGCTGACAATAAAGTTATAAATCCTTGTTAGGATTCGATGAACCGAACCTAGTTAAATCGTTCGGGATCAAATGGCCTCAAATCCATAGAGGGTTTCTCTTCATTCGCCAGTTCACTGATTAACTGTCCCGTACCTGCTCCCAGGCTCATGCCAACCATGGCATGCCCTGTGGCAAATAAGAGGTTTTTATAACTGGAACTTCTCCCTATATAAGGTAGGCCATCTGCCGAACAGGGGCGGAAACCATACCACACATTTGCCTCTTCGGCCCTTGGTAATTGAAAATCGGGGAAGTAACGCTGAACGGCATTTAATATACCTTCTACCCTGCTTAACCGGGGTGGTTTATTCAGAGATGTTATTTCCATAGTGCCACCAAAACGGATTTTATTTCCATCCATGGGAGTTAACGCTACCCTGCCCTCCATCAATACGGCAGGATGATTGAGTTTATTGGGTGAATCTTCCAGTGTAACAGAGTAACCTCTTCCACCAACCATGGGAAGGCGGGTATTCAGTTGCGCCGCCAATTCACGACTCCAACTTCCAGCTGCCAGTATTATTTTATCTGATTCGTATACCCCTTTGGTAGTTCGAACATGCGTAATTGTTCCTGCTTTTTTATCAAATCCAGTTACTTCTTCATTCGAACGAAACACCACGCCATTTGCAAACAGGTATTGGCGCAAGCTGATCATAACTTTGTTAGGGTACAAATGAGCATCACATTTGAACCAGAGTGCTCCTTTTATATTGAGCCGGGTTTGTGGTTCCAGAGCCTGTACCTGCTCATAACTGAGCAGCTCTGCTTCCAATCCCAGTTTCAGGGCATCCTCGCAAAAATGATGCGCGTGTTCCTCTTTTTCAGGAGTCTGGAAATATTCCATCAACCCCTTGTGCTCATAGGCCATTTCAATCCCCGGAATTGACTGCCAGGAAAGATACGCCTGCTGGCTTAGCAGCCCGATATCCCGAAGGGGAATGGCCGCCGCTTTCACTTTCTCCGGAGTGGCAGATTTCATGAACAGCAGGCCCCAGTCGATCAGTGATTTACTAAGCCGGGGCTGAACATAAAACGGACTTTTGCTATTCCACATCCATTTGAACCCCTGTTTGATGATACCCGGAGTTGCCAGGGGTACAAAATGCGATGGACATACATATCCTGCATTGCCATAGCTACAATTATCGCTCAGGTCGTTCCGGTCAATTACTGTAACCTCCCAACCGGAACGACGCAAGTACAGCGCTGAACTTAGTCCCACTATACCCCCTCCAATGATGATTGCTTTCATAGTTTGACAAAATGCAACGAATGTACAGAATTGCCTAAATTAGTAGAAACGATTCCTGCACATGGAAACTTACGGAAGGATATTGCTGATTGCTATGCCGGTCTTTTTACTGCTTGTTCTTTTTGAAAAATGGTACGGATGGAGAAAGGGTAAAGAAACCGTACGTACGATGGACATGATCTCGAGCCTTAGTTCAGGCATCACTAATGTTACCAAAGATGTATTGGGTTTAAGTATTGCAATTATCAGTTATGGATGGCTGGCAGATCATCTTGCGATTGTCAAGGTTCCGGATGGATGGCCTACCTATGTTATTGCTTTTATAGCACTCGACTTTGCCGGCTACTGGACACACCGCATCGCACATGAGTATAATTTTTTCTGGAACAATCATATCATTCACCATAGTAGTGAAGACTTTAACCTGGCCTGCGCTCTACGGCAAAGTATATCCTCCATTGTGAAATTGTTCACCATATTTCTCTTACCGGCTGCTTTTTTCGGTGTACCGGAACAAGTGGTGGCAGTAGTTGCTCCACTTCATTTATTCGCGCAATTCTGGTATCATACCCAGCATATCAACAAAATGGGATGGCTGGAAAAAATCATTGTAACACCTTCCCACCATCGGGTGCATCATGCATTGAATCCCGAATACCTGGATAAGAATTATGGACAGATTTTCATTTTTTGGGATAAACTGTTTGGCACCTACCAGGAAGAACTGGATTCGGTTCCTGCAGTATATGGCATCACCCGACCGGTGAGAACCTGGAATCCCATCAAGATTAATTTCATGCATTTATGGCTGCTGATCCAGGATGCCTGGAGAGCTCAAAGCTGGAAAGATAAATTCCGGATTTGGCTGATGCCAACAGGCTGGCGACCAAAAGATGTGGAAGAAAAATACCCGGTTTTTAAAATTGAAGACCCTTATCATTTTGAAAAATATGAACCGGTTGTTCCTGCCACTTTACGATCGTGGAGCTGGTTTCAGATTCTGATTTGCCTCTTGCTGATCAGTTATCTTTTCGGTTATATAGCACAGATAGGTTCACCTGGAATATTTCTCTACGGTCTGTTTATTTTCCTGATGGTTTACGCCTATACCGAACTCATGGACAACCATAGAGATGCGCTTTACTGGGAAGTTGCGAAAAACCTGCTGGGCTTATCCATCCTTTATTACCAGCGAGACTGGTTTGGATTGAGTTCACTTGGAACTTTCCTGCCGGTTTTACTGGCAAGTTATTTTATCGGCTCAACCCTGGTAGTATATTATTTTGTGAAGCAGCAATCACGGCCTTCTCTTACTCCATAGGAGGGCGGTATTGTGAATCGGGGTTATCCAGAACGATTACCCAATCCTGACCGACACCGAGGGTGGGAGGCTTGATTTCAAGCACATCTTTGCGATAGGTAGATATACCTCGCACAACATGCCCGATCCTTGGATCCACAAACCAGATCTTGACATCCGAACTTTTCATGAAACGGGTATCCACTTTGATTGTCTTACCGACCGGCATATAGATCATGGCGAAATCATTGTCCTTGCCACGAAATGCGGTGATGAATTCGGAATTCTTCTGGCTTTGTCCTTCTACAATCATCTTAGGGTCATATACCCTTCCAAGGTATGGACGTGATTCAACGATCTTGCGCAGATAACCTACCTGGTAGGCACCTGGGCGATCCATTCCGGCCGTCCAGCTCCAGTCTGCATACGTGATAGGCTCTTCGCGTTCGCTGTAAAACTGCCATACACCATGATGGCCGTAGGTAACTCCGCATCCGCCAGCAAATACCGACCGATAGGATTGCTTACGTACATCATATTCCGTGAAATACCCCTTTTTTTCATCCCATTTTGGCCAGGGATCCACCGGGTGATCTTCATAATTCGGTTCTGCATCCAGGGTGGGTTTTGGCGAAGGGAGATTAAAATCGCGCTCAATCCATTTCCACACAGGCACATCATGGCCGCTGCCGTGACCGCTTTGCATGGTATTCATGTTCAGCCAGGTTTCTTTGTGCAGGTATTTGGAAGTGGATTCTCCACCCGAAATATGATAGGTAATAAACGCTTTGTAGTCAGTAGCTTCCTGTATTCCCCGGGCCATTGCTCTCCAGATGGGTCTGAAGTCATTGGAATCCTTTACAGGAAGGCGATCGCCTCCCAACATCCAGATAATGTTTTCATCATTTCTGTACCGGTTTCCCAGCCATTTACCATAGAGATAGGCATTTCGCTCGTTGAAGATAACCGGGCCTTTTCCCCATTCTTTGGATACCTTATCACCCCAGGTTGGCAGAAGCGCAACAAACATATCTATTTCAGCTGCCATACGGATGGTGGTATCAATCAGCTGAAAATATTTTGGGTTAGGCTTAAGCGGATCGTTCTGAAAAAGCGGCAAGGCAGAATAGCGATTTACCTTTGTAAGTCCATCTTGTTCAGCCAGAACAACGGCCTGGATCACATTAAATCCTTTTTTGTGGCGATCATTCAGGTATTGTACGATCTCTTCAAAACTGAGTCGGTGAAACAACTCCCATCCGGTATCGGCCAGCCAGAAAAACGGGCGACCGTTAGTAGTTTCAAGATAATGTGCGTCTGCACTCACTCTCAATCTGCCGTGCTTCCATTGATGCTGGGAGAAGCCGGAAATTGAAAACAGCACTGCCAATAAAAGCAGGATCGGGTATTGGATTTTATTCATCAACCGGAGTTTATCGCGGTAAAATACATATAGAACGATAGAATTACTATCTTAATTGTAATCTTATCCAAAGAAATAAATGAAAACCAGTACGGCAGTAAAAGAATTGCAGGAGGCCATGGAATTTCATAGGGATCCTGAAAAAGCAGAGCAAATGGCCCGCTACATGAAGGGTAAATTTATATACCTGGGTATAAACCAACCGATCCGGAAAGAGTTATCAAAGCCATTTATTCAGGCGGCGAAAACACTGGATATGGCTGACATTCTTCAGTATGCTGCTGAACTTTGGAAATTACCGGAACGCGAATATCAATATGTGGCGATGGAATTGCTCTATGCGGGACGTAAAAAATGGAATCCGGCAGCAGAAAAGTTCTTCCTTTCTCTGGTAACGGATAAATCCTGGTGGGATACTGTCGATTATATTGCGGCCAAATTAATAGGTGGCTGTTTGCAGCATCAAACCGATCGGAGTATCATGAAAAAATGGGTTGCAGCCGATAATATCTGGAAAAACCGGACGGCTCTCCTTTTTCAATTGTTTTATAAAGAAAAGACAGACCCTGATTTTCTTTTCTGGGCCATCAACGAACTGAAGGGGAAAAAGGAATATTTTATTCAAAAAGCCATCGGCTGGTCCCTCCGGCAATATTACCGTGTTGCACCAAAGAAAGTGGAAGCTTTTGTTGAAGCAACAGGCATTCATGGGCTCGCCAAAAGGGAAGCCTTAAAACATGCTGGATAAACGGTAAGAAACAAATCAGTAGAATCAGTAACTTTTCAGTACCAATTTAAATCGACTGAATATGAGCGACCAGTCCTCTTCTTCACTCAGCAGGAGAAATTTTCTTCGACTTTCCGGTATGACCGGAGCTGCATTGACAATCGGTTATTTTATGCCAGCACTTGCCAATGGAAAACCAACCATTATCAGCACAGCCGATGCAGCAGGTGCGGGAATTGATCTAACGGCCTGGATACGAATCGACAAAACAGGCCTTGTAACGATTTTTAGTCACCGTGCCGAAATGGGCCAGGGCGCCTACCAGAGCATTCCGCAAATTGTGGCAGAAGAACTGGAAGTTGACTTATCAAAAGTGAAGGTTGAATTCGCTAAAGGCCACCCCTCCAAATACGGCAGCCAGATAACGGGAGGCAGCTCAACTGTAAGAGGGTCATTTAAAGCACTCCTGAATACAGGTGCTGCTTCCAGGGAAATGTTAATTACCGCAGCAGCCCAAACCTGGCAGGTGGACGCTGGAACCTGTTATGCATCGGAAGGTCAGGTAATTCATCGACCCACTGGAAAAAAATTGGGTTATGGCGAACTGGTGGAAAAAGCATCCGGCTTAACTCCTCCTGCATCCGTAAAATTAAAAGCAAGAAAAGATTACAAATACATTGGCAAGCCGGTTGCGAGGTTAGATAATCCCGATAAAATAAACGGTAAGGCGGTTTTTGGAATTGATGTCAGTTTACCCGGAATGAAATATGCTGCAGTGGAACGCAGCCCACGCTTCCATGGAAAAGTCAAGTCCTTCAATGACAAAAAAGCCAGAGCGGTCAAAGGAGTGATTAATGTAATCAAAGTGGAAATGCCTGTTTTTTCAGGGACCCGTGAAGGTATAGCAGTAATTGCGGACAATACCTGGGCAGCTTTGAAAGCAAAAAAATTGCTCGAGATTGAATGGGACGATTCCGGAATTGAACAGTTTAGTACAGAATCACTTTACCAACGAATGAAGGAAGATCTGGCTAAACCAGGACTTCCACAAAAAGCGCTGGGAGATCCGGTTCGGTTTTTTGATAAGGCAGAGAAAAAACTGGACCTCATTTATGAAACGCCCTATGAAAGTCATAGTGCGATGGAACCCCTGAATTGTACTGCTCATTATACTTCAGAAGGCATACGGGTTTGGGGACCTATCCAGGGGCCCGACTGGATCCAGTCGGATTTATCCACGCGGTATAAACTGCCCATTGAAAAAGTGGAAGTAAATATGACGTTTCTGGGTGGTGGATTTGGCAGAAAAGCATTTACCGATTACCCAGCTGAAGCGGTATCTATTTCCAAAGCGATCAATGCACCGGTTCAGGTGGTTTGGACAAGGGAAGATGATATGACCCAGGGACCTTTCCGTCCGGGTGGTATTTATGGATGCAGGGCAGTTTTACAGGGTGACCGCATAAATGCGCTGGAGATCAAACTGGCCGGACAAAACATGGACCATCAATGGTCGCCCAACCCCGATAAAATGGATTACAATCGCAGCACAACAGAAGGTTGGTTGGAGCCGTATTTTGAAAGCATACCAAATTATCGCTTTGCTGATATTCCAACAGAATCGCCTGTGCCTGTGATGTGGTGGAGATCTGTTTATTCATCCACCAATGCTTTTGCATTTGAAAGTTTTTGGGATGAGATGGCTGTTGCTGCAGGAAAAGATCCGCTGGCATTCAGAAAAGCACATATATGGGATAACCATGACCGTTACCATAAACTGATCGATAAAGTAAAGGAGGTAACGAACTGGGAAAACCGGGGCAAGGGATATGGTGTGGCATTTGCCGAGTGTTTTGGTTCCATCATCGGAGAGGTAGTGCAGGTATCCAAAAACGGAGAGAATGGCGTGAAAGTGGATAAGGTAACAGTGGTGATTGACTGCGGCTGGTATGTAAACCCAACCATTATTGAACAGCAAGTGGAAGGTAGTGTAATCATGGCCCTGGGTGCGGCTACCATACATGCCACCAATTTCAGGGATGGCAAGGCAGTAGAAACCAATTTCCATCAATATCGCTTATCAAGAATACAGGATACGCCTGAAATTGAAGTGATCATCATGGAGAACGACGAAAAAGCAGGTGGCGTTGGAGAACCGAGTCTGCCTCCGCTGGCACCTGCTTTGTGTAATGCGATTTATGATTTAACGGGAAAGCGCATTCGTAAACTTCCTTTTTCGCTGACCAATCTGCCGGAAGCATAAGCAACGGCAGATTGATTTATTTGCGCGCCGCTTTTACCTGGGCTGGAGTGAAAACTGCTTTGGATTTATTTCCCCAACTGTTAGCAACATAGTTGGTAACATCGGCAATCTCTTCATCTGAAAGATAAGATTGCTCGGGCATCATCATGTTGTAGGTTTTACCATTCACTTTTATTTCTTCATTTAGGCCATTCAGAATAACTGTGATGATTTTTTTCGGATCCTTTTGGAAATAATCAGATTTGGCAAGTGGAGGAAAACTTCCTTCAATTCCTTCCCCGTTTTCCTGGTGACAACTCATACAATTGTTGTCATACACTTCTTTACCGCGTTTTATACTGGCTTCTTTTGGATTCTGAACAAAGGCAGAAAGTGTTATTACGCTCAACGTAAGTACGGATGCAACAGCAATTTTTTTCATATGCGTTTGGTTATGCTAGATTTTAGTAATCAGTTCACCCTCAAGGTCGTAATCATAGGCTTTGGTAATTTTTACCTGAACGAATTGCCCGGGTACCAGTTTTTCACTGGTATTAATCACCACTTCGTTATCCACTTCCACACTATCAAATTCCGTTCTTCCAAGATAACGACCTGCCTCTTTTTTATCAACTATTACCTTAAAAATCTGACCCAGTTTTTCCTGGTTTTTTTCCAGGCTGATTTCCTGCTGTACTTCCATAATTTCCTGCGCACGCGCCTCTTTCTCTTCCGCCGGGATATTATCTTCCAGGTCGTGAGCCGTAGTATTTTCTTCGTGTGAATAGGTAAATATACCCACTCTGTCGAACCGCATCCGCTTTAAAAAATCTTTCAGTTCTTCCACATCCTCCCTGGTTTCTCCCGGGAATCCGGTGATCAGGGTGGTCCGGATACAGATTCCCGGCACCTGTTCACGTATAGCAGCAATGAGTGTCTCCATCTCCTCTCTTGTAATCTGCCGCTTCATGGCTTTTAACATATTGTTGGAAGCGTGCTGAAGAGGCATATCCAGGTAATTACAGATATTGGGATGGGCTTTGATAGCATCCAGGATTTCCATTGGGAACTTGGATGGGTAAGCATAATGCAGGCGGATCCATTCGATGCCAGGCACGGCAGCCAATTGATGCAGCAGCTCCGGCAGTTGTCTTTTTTTATAGAGATCAAGTCCGTAATAGGTCAGTTCCTGCGCAATCAGCATGATTTCCTTCACGCCTTTTTTAACCAGGGATTCCGCTTCTTTTACCAGATCTTCAATCGGCCGGCTAATATGACCACCCCGCATCAGTGGAATGGCGCAAAAAGAGCAGGTGCGATTGCAGCCTTCCGAAATTTTCAGATAAGCATAATGTTTTGGCGTAGCCAGCATACGCTCTCCCAGCAACTCAGCCTTGTAATCTGCTTCCAGCTCTTTTAAAATCAGTGGCAGTTCCATGGTGCCGAACCAGGCATCCACTTCAGGGATTTCTTTTTCAAGATCCTCCCGATAACGCTGACTAAGACAGCCGGTAACATACACTTTATCCAGTTTGCCTTTCTGTTTAAGGGCAACCTGGTCGAGTATGGTATTGATGGATTCTTCCTTGGCCTTATCAATGAAACCACAGGTATTGACCACTACAATGTTATGATCCAGTTTTGCGTTTTCATGCACTACCTGGATATCATTGGCAAGCAACTGACCGCTGAGCACCTCACTGTCCACCATGTTTTTACTACAACCCAGGGTAATGATATTCACTTTGTCCTTCTTCAGCGTTCTGGCTTTCATGTACTATTTTAATAAGGCGCGAAGTTACGCTTTTCCCCTCGCTGGGGAAAGGGGCGGTTCCCTTGCTGCAAAACAGTTTGGCATAATTTTTTGTTTTAGCGGCAAAACCGTTTGTATGAAAACATGGATAACTACAGCCTGCATAGTAGCAGGGCTAGCTATTGCAGGGCAAACACAGGCACAATCATTGGGAAGTACGTATCGCACAGCACTGGGAGTTAAGTTATGGCCAGCAGGTATTACTGTGAAACATTTTGTCAAAAACAACAGGGCACTGGAGGGAATTGGCTATTTCTGGAACCACGGATTTCGTTTCACCGGGCTTTATGAATTTCACGGCGATATAAATGGCGCACCAGGTTTAAAATGGTATGCAGGTCCGGGTTTCCATACCGGGGTGTACAATGATCGCTGGGGCTATTACAAGCGTCGGGGAGATCGTTACTATTATTACGAAGAAGGCGATTTTTCTCTCGGAGTAGATGGTGTGTTAGGCCTGGATTATAAATTCAAAGGTGCTCCCATCAACATCAGCCTGGATATCCAGCCTTATGTTGAACTGGTTGGAAGTCCGCATATGGATGTATGGGGCGGAGCAGCGGTGAGATTCACCTTCTAAACTACCAGGAAGACCTCAGGAATTAAGGCTGAAGAGGCTATCAACAAATTCGTGTTTGTCGAAAACCAGGAGGTCTTCCATTTTTTCACCTACTCCAATAAACTTCACGGGTATTTTGAACTGGTTGGCAATGGCCAGTACCACTCCCCCTTTTGCGGTTCCATCCAGTTTGGTAATGGCAAGTGCGCTTACCTCTGTTGTAGCAGTAAAATGTTTAGCCTGTTCGAGGGCATTTTGTCCGGTTGAACCATCTAATACAAGCAGCACTTCGTGTGGAGCATTCGGAATTACTTTCTGAATAACCCTCCGGATTTTGCCAAGCTCATCCATCAGGTGAGCTTTGTTATGAAGGCGACCAGCTGTATCAATTATAATGACATCCGTACCCCGCGCAACACCACTTTGTACTGTATCAAATGCAACGGCAGCCGGATCAGAACCCATATCCTGCTTTACAATTGGAACTCCTACCCTTTCACTCCAGATGGTTAACTGGTCAACCGCAGCAGCACGGAAAGTATCAGCAGCCCCCAGTAAAACCGATTTTCCTGCTTTCTTGAAATTATAAGCCAGCTTTCCAATAGTAGTGGTTTTCCCTACGCCATTCACACCAACTACCAGAATTACATAAGGTTTATTGGGAAGATCTGATTGGAAGGAGTAAGAGTTACTTTCCGGAGCATCCACTAATACGGCGCGGATTTCATCCTGTAGGATATTGTTGAGCTCCGAGGTATTGAGGTATTTATCGCGGGATACTCTTTTTTCGATTCGCTCAATAATCTGAACAGTGGTTTCGATTCCTACATCTGCTGTAACCAGTGCTTCTTCCAGGCTGTCCAGCACTTCATCATCCACTGAACTTTTTCCAGCAACCGCCTTGGTGATTTTGCTAAGAAAACTTTCCTTTGTTTTCTGCAACCCCTGGTCAAGCGATTCCTTTTCTTTCTTCCCAAATAATTTGTCGAAAAAACCCATATCCGATATTGTAAAGTGGTAGTTGTAATGTTAGGCATATGCCTTCCCATAGTGGGATGCCAAAGGTAAGACTCCCAGCCGGTTTTTCAGGAATAGCTTCTGAACAGGAATTGGATAAAACAGAAAAAGCTGTTCCGGATATCAGAACAGCTCATCAGGTAAAAAAGTACCCGGAATTATTTTTCGCCCAGGAATTCTTTGATTTTGTCCTTGTGAACGATCGCCTCTTTGAACGTATAGGCACCGGTCTTAGGACTGCGAACAGCCTTGATCACTTTAGTCCAGTTCTTAGCTTCAGCTGCTGCCTTCTGGTCTTTGGTCTTGATCGCGGTTTTTGCTGCTTTTGCCATGGTATAATAAATTAGAAAATTTGTAAATCAGGTTTAAGCGTCTTATTTGATTTCTTTATGTACAGTCACTTTCTTCAGAATGGGATTGTACTTTTTCAACTCCAGACGCTCGGGAGTGTTCTTCTTGTTCTTGGTGGTGATATAACGGCTGGTACCAGGCTGACCACTGGTCTTATGCTCGGTACATTCCATAATCACCTGAACTCGGTTACCTTTCTTTGCCATTGTAATGCGTTTTATAAGGATCGCCACCGAAGCGGCAATTAATTTCTTTTAGATTTTAACTCCTTTTGCTCTCAATTCCTTTACTACTGCATACAGACCATTTTTGTTGATGGTCCGCAGTCCTTCAGCAGACAGTTTCAATGTAATCCACTTATCTTCTTCAGCGATATAAAACCGCTTTGTCAGCAAATTTGGTAAAAATCTGCGCTTTGTCTTAATATTTGAGTGAGATACCCGATGACCAGTGATCGGAGTCTTACCCGTAACCTGACATATTCTAGCCATGACTGTCAAAATTTAGGACGGCAAAGGTAGGAGTAAATCTCAATAAAATCAAAACTAAAACTAAAAAAATAAAAAGCCAGGTTTGGATGAGGTAACCATGAGGTTTCCATGAGGTTTCTATTAGGTTACCTTTAGATAACCAGTTTAGCCAACGGTTGGTTCGCTAACAATTCCTTAATTTGGGTACATCTGCCAGATCCTGAATTTTGGATATAAATGGCTGATTATGACAGATATGGATGGAAAAAGAAAGACGATACCCCGGGATATTAGCTGGCTTGCCTTTAATGCCAGGGTTTTACAGGAAGCAGCAGATCCGACCAACCCATTACGGGAGCGCATTAAATTCCTGGGTATTTTCTCCAACAATATGGATGAATTTTTCCGGGTACGAGTAGCCACTCTGAAGCGTATGATTGAGCTGGGTACTACAAAAAAGGCCAAACTGAATATGCACCTCGAAATCTTACCGGAAAAAATCCTGGAAGAGATCATGATTCGGGTTTTGCAGCAGCAACATGAGTTCAACAGGATCTGGGGAATGGTCCAGTCCGATTTGAGAAAAGAAAAAATATTCCTGATCACAGAAAAACAGCTCAACCGTGAACAGAAGCAGTTTGTTAAACAGTTTTTTGAAGAAGAAGTGAGGGTAAATACCATCCCCCTTATGATTGATCAGGTTCCGAATTTTCCCTACTTACGCGATAAGTCACTATTTCTCGCCGTACTGATGAGCCGGAAATCTGCCGATTTTGCACGCAAATATGCCTTGATTGAAATACCGACAAAAGCTGTTGGCCGTTTTATTCAGCTCCCCTCCCCCGATGGTGAAAAACACATCATCCTGCTGGAAGATATCATCCGTTTTAATCTACCTTCTATTTTCTCTTATTTTGGTTATGAAAAATTCGAATCCTGGATTTTTAAAATGACCAGGGATGCAGAAATTGATATTGATAATGATGTATCCACTACGCTGATTCAGAAAATTGAAAAAGGCGTAAAGAACCGTCGAAGAGGAAAACCGGTACGATTCGTTTATGAAAAAGAGATGGATGCAGCACTGCTGGAATTTCTGATGCGCAAAATGAACCTGACCAGTAAAGACAATCTAATACCGGGAGGGCGCATTCACAACTTCCGCCATTTTATGGATTTTCCAAATGTCTTCAGCAAAAAATCACAACGGAAAAAACCCTTCCAGCATCCCCTGCTGGCAGGCACATCCAGGGTAACGGATATCGTATTGGAGCAGGACATTATGCTGCATTTTCCCTACCATTCCTTTAACCCGGTGATTGATCTTTTAAGGGAAGCTGCTATTGATAAAGATGTGGTGTCGATCAAGATCACCGCTTATCGACTGGCTTCCAATTCCAAAATTATTAATGCCCTGATCAATGCTGTCCGAAACGGGAAAGAAGTAACCGTGATGATGGAACTACGGGCAAGATTTGAAGAAGAAGCCAATCTGGAATGGAAGGAAAAACTGGAAGAGGAAGGTGTTCGCGTACTGATCGGCATACCTAACATGAAAGTACATGCGAAATGTTGCATTATCCGCAAACGAATCAATAACCGGACCATCCAATACGGATTCGTAAGTACCGGCAACATGAATGAAAGTACGGCTACTATCTATGGAGATCATTGCCTGCTGACAGCTCATCGGGGTATTATGGCGGATATTAACCGCGTGTTTTTGTACCTCGAGAAACATCGCACTTCACCTGACATTCTTAAAAGCTGTAAATCGCTGATTCCTTGTCCCGGTACACTCAGAAGAGAACTGATTAAACTTATTAACCATGAAATAAGGGCAGCAAAGAAAAAAAAACCAAGCGGAATTACACTCAAAATGAATTCGCTATCCGACGAATTGCTGATTGAAAAATTGTATGAAGCGGCTAGATTGGGTGTGCCGGTACGCTTGATTGTAAGAGGTATTTTCTGCATGTATTCAGAGAGCAAAAAATATAGGAAACCCGTGCAGGCGATCAGTATCGTAGATGAATACCTGGAGCATGCAAGGGTGTTTTGGTTTCACAACGGAGGCAAAGAGAAAGTTTATATATCTTCGGCCGACTGGATGGTTCGCAACCTGGATCACAGGGTAGAAATCACTTGTCCGATTTTTGATCCGGATATTCGAAAAGTATTGAAAAACATGTTGGAAATTCAACTGGATGATAACGTGAAAGCGAGGGTACTGGACAATCACCTGCAAAACCAATATGTCATAAACAAAGGGAAAAAAGTAAGGTCACAAGTGGAACAATACAACTACCTTCAATCCAAGCGAAGTCGCCAGCAAGTTACAGACAGTCTCAATCAACTGTCTGCAATCGAATCAACCGAAACATAAGTATTTCTGAAAATCAGCAGCCTTGAAATTAGCCGCTATCGATATTGGAAGTAATGCCGCACGTTTACTGATAACAGAGGTAATCACAGACGACCAGGGCAATGAACGTTTTAACAAGTTAAACCTGGTCAGGGTTCCGCTCAGGTTAGGGTTTGATGTTTTTGAAAATCAGACAATCTCTCCGCAAAAAGAAGAGCATATTATCAAAACCATCCGTGCCTACCGGGCATTGATAGATGTTTACGGTGTGCAACATTATAAAGCTTGCGCTACCTCTGCGATGCGGGATGCAAGTAATGGTCCGGCGATCATTGATCATATAAAAAAAGAAACCGGTATCCAGATTGAAATCATTTCCGGCGATCAGGAAGCCTCCTTCATATACGAAAATCATATTGCTGAGAATATGGATAAGGAGCAGTCCTATCTTTATATTGACGTAGGTGGCGGTAGTACAGAATTAACCTTTTTCAACGAAGGTAAACTGGCGTACAAAAAATCCTTCAACATAGGAACGATCCGTATCCTGAAAGATCAGGTAACAGAAGCGCATTGGGAAGACATGAAGGAAACGATCCGCCAATTCACTAAAGGAGCAAAATCTGTTACCTGTATAGGATCCGGTGGGAATATCAACAAAATATTCTCTATGTCCAAGAAGAAAGATGGCAAATCACTTCCACTGGAACTTCTAAAAGATTATCACCGCGAACTCAGCAGTTTCACCGTATCACAACGGATGCGGCTCTACAATCTGCGGGAAGACCGTGCGGATGTTATTGTTCCCGCCCTTAGTATTTACATCAATGTGATGAGATGGGCCGATGCAAAGGAAATTTTTGTTCCTAAAATTGGTTTAGCAGATGGGTTGGTGCATATCCTCTATGAGGAAGTGAAACGTGAAACGTGAGACGTCAGACGTCAGAAGTGAGAGGAACGATCAATATTCAATTTATAATACCAGTATTTCATGTCGGTTCATAAAGAAGTTAAAAAGGTTACGACCAATACCCTGCTGAAAATGAAATCTGCAGGAGAAAAGATAGCCATGCTTACGGCTTATGATTATTCTTTCGCCCGGATTTTTGATGAAGCAGGGGTAGATGTGTTGCTGGTAGGTGATTCTGCCAGTAACGTAATGGCTGGCCATGATACAACCGTTCCCATTACACTGGAGCATATGATCTATCACGCACAATGTGTGGTACGAGGGGTAAACCGATCACTCGTAGTGGTAGATCTCCCATTCGGATCTTACCAGTCAAATTCTGATATAGCACTGGCAAGTGCCATTCGAATCATGAAAGAAACCGGCGGCCATTCCATTAAACTGGAGGGAGGTGAGGAAGTGGCAGAGAGTATCCGGAGGATTGTTCATGCAGGCATACCTGTAATGGGGCATCTTGGACTTACACCGCAATCCATATACAAATTTGGAACTTATACAGTAAGAGCAAAAGAAGAAGCCGAAGCTGAAAAACTGAAAAAGGACGCATTGCTATTGCAGGAAGCCGGATGTTTTGCTATTGTATTGGAAAAAATTCCAGCCACTCTGGCGAAAGAAGTGTCCGAATCACTTACCATACCCACTATCGGTATCGGAGCAGGCAACCACTGTGATGGACAGGTACTCGTAATGCATGACATGCTGGGCATCAACAATGATTTTAACCCCCGCTTCCTTCGGAAATACCTGAACCTGCACGATCAGATCCTGGGAGCAGTTGGTAATTACGTGAAGGATGTACGCAGCGGTGATTTCCCCAATGAACAGGAACAATACTGAGGTCACCTCATACTGATCGGGAAAACTGTACCTTTGCCGGCTAAAACAGCTTGCAATGGAATTTTTACGCGCACTTGGGGTAGATGCTCAAAATATTGGCAGCTCTACCGGAACAAACTGGCTTGAATCAACCGGCCCATCCATCTCGTCTTATTCACCCGTTGACGGTAAATTGATAGGTTCTGTACAAAGCACCGACAAAGCTGCCTATGAGGCCATTCTTAAGCAGGCGGGTGCTGCTTTTCTGGAATGGAGACAGTGGCCGGCTCCCCGCAGAGGAGAAATTGTTCGGCAAGTGGGTGAAGCACTTCGGGCGCAAAAAGAAAACCTGGGCAAACTGGTATCTTATGAAATGGGAAAAAGCCTGCAGGAAGGATATGGTGAAGTGCAGGAAATGATCGATATCTGCGATTTTGCAGTAGGTTTATCACGTCAATTGTATGGCCTGACCATGCACAGTGAAAGACCCGGTCACCGTATGTATGAACAATGGCACCCCTTGGGTATTGTTGGAATTATTTCCGCTTTTAATTTCCCGGTAGCAGTCTGGAGTTGGAACGCAGCACTGGCTTGGGTGTGCGGTGATGTCTGCATTTGGAAAGCATCTGAAAAAACCCCGCTTTGCTCCATCGCCTGTCAAAACATCATCAATGAAGTTTTCAAAAAGAACAATGTACCCGAAGGTGTTAGCTGCATCGTAAATGGCGGTCGTGATTTGGGTGAATGGCTGAGCCATGATACCCGCATCCCGCTGATATCTGCCACCGGATCCACCCGTATGGGTAAAGCCGTCGGAGCAGCAGTTGGTGCCAGATTGGGTAAAAGTATTCTGGAGCTGGGAGGCAATAACGCGATCATCATCACTCAGGACGCAGACCTGGATATGTCTCTTATTGGTGCTGTGTTCGGAGCTGTAGGTACAGCCGGACAACGTTGCACTACTACCCGCAGATTGATTATTCATGAATCGGTGTATGATACTTTCAAGAACAAACTGGTAAATGCTTATAAACAATTACGGATTGGAAATCCGCTCGACCAGCAAAATCATGTTGGTCCGCTGATTGATAAAGATGCCGTACAACAATACCTCAACTCCATCGAGACCTGTAAAAAAGAGGGTGGCAACTTTGTAGTAGAAGGAGGTGTACTGGAAGGAGAAGGTTATGAAAGTGGTTGTTATGTAAAGCCCTGTATTGCTGAGGCTGAAAATCATTACCAGATCGTGCAGCACGAAACCTTTGCCCCCATTTTATACCTGCTGAAATACAAAACCATTGATGAAGCAATCGCCCTTCAAAATGGGGTTCCTCAGGGCTTATCCTCAGCAATAATGACACTCAACCTCCGGGAAGCGGAACAATTCCTGAGTGCTGCGGGAAGTGATTGTGGCATCGCCAATGTGAATATCGGTACCAGTGGGGCTGAAATCGGGGGAGCATTCGGTGGAGAAAAAGAAACAGGCGGTGGACGTGAAAGTGGTTCCGATGCCTGGAAAGCATATATGCGCAGACAGACCAACACTATTAATTATACCACAAAACTGCCTCTGGCTCAAGGTATTAAATTTGATCTTTAACAATATCCATTTAACAGGATGCAAAATTTACGCAAGCGGCAAACTAAATACCGTCTTTTTGCGTCATTTTGTATCAGAAACAAAATAAGCTCTGCATGAATTTTCTACGAATCTTGCCAGCCACCGCAGCCCTGGCGATAATTAGCCTCGGAAACGCCTCTGCACAGGGAACGACTGCAACCGTGAACAAAGAACTTCCCAAAGGTTGGCACCTGGCTGACCGTGCCAAAGATGGATTTTATGGTATCAGCCTGGATCAGGCCTATGAATTTGTGAAGAACCGTCCCAGTAAAACAGTTGTGGTTGCTGTAATTGACAGTGGCATTGACACACTGCATGAAGATCTGAAGCCTGTTCTCTGGAGAAATCCGAAAGAGATTCCCGGGAATGGAATTGATGATGATAAGAATGGATATATAGATGATATCTATGGATGGAATTTTATCGGAGGCAAAGATGGCCGGAATGTGAAGCAGGACAGCTATGAAGGTGCCCGTGTATATCACAAGTACAAAGCAAAATACGGAGCGGCGGATTTCAATCCCGAAAACCTGCCTGCAGACGAGAAAGCCACCTATGAAATGTGGAAAAAAGCCAAGGATAAAGTAGAAGGCGATGCTGGCGGTGGTGGTGCGGATCTGATTTTCCTGAAGCGTGCCCTTGAGAGCAGCCAGAAAAACGATAGTTTGCTGCGTGTTGCCATGGACACATCTTCCTATACCGGAAAAGAACTTGAAAAATTTGCCCCCTCTACTCCAGAAGCGCAGAAAGCGAAAGCTGGTATGCTCTATATTCTGAAAGCCTTCAATATGATGGAAACCGGTAATGGTGAGTTCCTGGAAGGCTTTGCTGATTTTGTAAGCGGAGAAGAAAGAAAAAAAGAAGCAGCTGAAAAAGCACCGGAAGACTACCGCGGAGCAATCGTTGGTGACAATTACAACGACATCAACGACCGTTTTTATGGAAACAACGATGTGATGGCAAATACGCCTTTCCATGGCACACACGTGGCTGGTATCATTGCTGCAAAACGTAAAAATGGCGTTGGAATAGATGGTGTGGCTGACAATGTTCGCATCATGGCGATTCGTGCTGTACCTGATGGCGATGAGCATGATAAAGATATCGCACTGGCCATCCGCTATGCGGTAGACAATGGAGCAAAAGTGATCAATATGAGCTTTGGCAAAAGCTTTTCACCAGAGAAAAACTGGGTGGATGATGCCGTTAAATATGCAGAATCTAAAGGTGTATTGTTGGTGCATGCAGCAGGAAATGATGCATCAAATATTGATTCCGTTGACAATTTTCCAAATCCAGTTTTCCTGAAAAACAAATACAGAGCTACCAACTGGATTACTGTGGGTGCAAGCTCTGACCCGCTGGCAGAGCCCGGCTTTAAGAGCCTGACTGCTTCTTTCTCCAACTATGGAAAATCAGAAGTGGATGTTTTTGCACCTGGCACCAAGATTTATTCTACCATCCCGGGTGGGAATACCTATGGAAATGCCCAGGGCACCAGTATGGCTTCCCCTGTTGTTGCAGGTGTAGCTGCTTTCCTGATGAGTTATTATCCTACGCTGACTCCTCAACAGATCAAGGAAGCTATTGAAAAATCTGCTGTTGGTCCGGATATGGTAGTAAAAATTCCAGGTTCTGACGAGGAAGTAGAATTGGCGGAAATAAGTAAAACCGGAGGTTTGTTGAATGCATTTGAAGCTGCCAAACTTGCCGCCACACTTGAAAACCAGAAAAAAGGCAAACCAGCTCCAAAATCAACCCTGAAAAAAGATAAAAAAGGATAACCCTTTTCACCCGACCGGAGGTATTTGCCGGTCGGGTAAAATCATACCAAATCAACTGACATGTACAACCTGATTTACGCTCCATATTTTGAGAACTATGTACAATTGGTGAAGTCCGATAATCTTCGGAAAACCTTAAAAGAGAATACCGAAGAGATGCTCGAATTCCTGGAAACCATCCCGGAAGAAAAGCTGGATTATGCGTATGCCGAAGGAAAATGGACTATTAAACAGGTAGTACAACACCTTATTGATGCGGAACGCATTTTTGCTTACCGGGCATTACGCATTGCCCGCCTGGATACTACTCCTCTTCCTGGTTTTGACGAAAACCTCTATGCAAACAATGCAATAGTATCTTCGAGAAGCTGGGAAGACATGCTTAAGGAGATGCGCCAGCTCAGAAAAAGCAACCTGAGAATGATCAAATCCTTCACGGATGAACAACTAAATGCCGAAGGGAATGCATCCAACAACCCGATAACAGCGGTTGCGATTGGTTTCATTATGGCCGGACATGTAAAACACCACCTTACGATTTTACAGGAAAGATATTTATAAAAAAAGCCGGCTAATGCCGGCTTTTTTTGTGAAAGGTGAAAAAGTGAAAGGTGAAAAAGTTTTCTCTCACTTCTCACTTCTAACTTCTTACTTCTAATTAATTGTCCTGTTTCGTCTTTTCAAGCTTGCTGTCAGCACTTTTCTTCATGGCCAGGTTCTGCTGATAAATCATGTCATTTACCGCATTGATTGTTTCATCCAGGTAAATATCATTGCGGAGATTTTTCTTCCATGCTTTATAGCGGGTCAATTTATCCGGATCTGTTGCAAACTTTTCTTCATCACCCGGAATACTTTCCACTTCGAGCTCCTGGCTCAATTTATAAAGAGTCTCAATTTGTTTAACTGTTGAGTTCACCTTTTTCTTTTCCTCTTTGAACTTCTGCAGATTGAGGGAATAAACGCGATCGTTTTGTTCAGCCAGCCAATCTGTATTTGTTTTGATCAGGTTGAATGCCGGATTCTGATTTACCCGTTCCTGGCTGTTGCGAACAACCTGGTTTAGATCATAAGGTGATTTCCAGGTATTGTATTGCGCTTTCGCGATTTCATCCCATCCAAGCGCAGTAGGCTCGTCTTTTTCACGGACCTTACTTTTTTCCAATACATCAGGAACTACAATATCCGAAGCCACGCCTTTAAGCTGGGTTGAACCACCATTTATACGATAGAATTTTTGCAGGGTTAATTTAATCGTACCCAGTTCACTGTTGGAACTGAACATTCCGGTTTCCTTATCCAAACCGATATTGCGCTGTACAGTTCCCTTACCATAGGTTGAGGTACTGCCAATCACAACCCCTCTTTTATAATCCTGTATGGCGGCAGCAAATATCTCAGAAGCGGAAGCACTGAATTCGTTTACCATTACAGCAAGCGGACCATCATACAATACACTCTTGTCCCGATCCTTCAAAATGCTCGGTTTTCCGTCACGGTCCTTAACCTGGACAATGGGACCGTCTTCGATAAAGAGTCCGGCCATTTGAACCACATCATATAAAGATCCACCACCATTGTTTCTGAGATCAATTATGATTCCATCAACTTTCTGTTCTTTCAGTTTGATCACTTCTTTAGCTACATCAACTGCACTGCGAGCCCCACGCGGATTTTCAAAATCAGCGTAGAATTCCGGAAGCATAATGTATCCAATTTTACTCTTCCCATTGCTGACAATCGTACTTCTTGCAAAACTTTCATCCTGCACTATTTCATCCCGGATGATAGATACCACCTTTACAGAACCATCCGCCTTGCGCAGTGTGAGCCGAACTTCAGTTCCTTTATTGCCCCGGATAATTTTAACGGCATCCTCCACATCAAAGCCTGTAAGGTCAACGGGCTCATTCGCACCCTGGGCCACTTTCAGCACCACATCACCCACTGTCACCTCGTTTGTCTTCCAGGCCGGAGATCCGGTAATTACAGAAGCAATTTTTATATTTCCTTCCTGTGAAGTCAGAGAAGCACCAATACCAAAAAAACGTCCGCTCATCTGTTCATCAAAATAACGTTTGTCGCGGGGAGGAAAGAATGTGGTATGCGGATCCATGGTGCTGGTGATGACATTTACAAACTGGTTGAAACGTTCATCATCGTTGTATTTAAGTTTAAGCCTGTCAAACATTCGACCAACAACTTTTGCTACGCCTTCACGTGCACTGGCTTCCATTTCAGCAGCTGTTTGTGCTTTGAAACCCTCCTTGCCCTTGTTTTTTTCCTGGTTCTCCTGCATATCGGCAAAACGCTCCAGGGTCATATATTTGAGGCGTTTTCTCCACCTGTCTTTTTTCTCATCCAAGTTTTTGGGAAACTCCAGTTTTTCACTGTCTCGAATGATCGTTTCATCCGTCTGGAATTCGAAAGGTTTAGCAAGAATCTCTTTGGTGAGTTGCTCAGCTTCCAGTACCCTTTTTTTGTATATCTCAGAAAGAGCAGGTACAAATTCTACATTACCTCCCAACAATTCTTCATCAATTTTGAGTTCATATTTTTTCAATGCCTGGATATCGCTCTGTAAAAAGACATTTTTCTCAACATCCACCGTTTCCAGGTACTTGGAAAAAATTTCTTTTGAAAACTCATCGTTTATCTTCTTCGGGTTATAGTGAACCTGTTGCAGGATATCTGCAACATTGTGAAGGATTTTTTCATATTTACCAGGCGGATCTGCATGGTTGGTTCCCATTGAACGGAAACCGATAAACAAGGCACAACACAACAGTACCAACAACACGGGCAGGCTTCTTTTACTAAACATAATTTTCACCAGATTTTGCATTATTCCAAAAATAACGATAAAACAACCAGGCTTGTTGCCAACAGCACCAATTAACATTGGATTATGATGAGTGGTTTCTGACATTTTTTTTAGCTCCTGTATCAGGATTCGATTTTTTACTTATTTTTGTGCCCGCTTTGAAAAAAGCATTGCGATAACCCGCATGGAGGCTGTAGCTCAGTTGGTTAGAGCATCAGATTGTGGTTCTGAGGGTCGTGGGTTCGAGACCCATCAGCCTCCCTCCCATCCCCCACTGTTGTGGGGGATTTTTAATTTTATTATTATGTCGCCCTGGCTTTTATTACTACCGCTGATTTCTGCATTTATTGGATGGTTTACCAACTGGATTGCCATAAAAATGTTGTTTCATCCCCGGGAGCCCCGAAACATCCTTGGTATTACCATCCAGGGGATTTTTCCCAAACGTCAGCAGCAGTTTGCAGAAAAACTGGGGAAACTGGTCAGCCAGGAATTATTATCCTTTTCTGACATTTCTACTAAACTTACCAGCCCGGAAAACCTGGACCGCCTTTCTCCCCATATTGAAGAACACATAGATCATTTCCTTCGGGTAAAATTGAAGGAAACCATGCCGATGATCAGCATGTTCATTGGAGACAAAACCATCGCCCAGTTAAAAGCCGTTTTCCTGGAAGAACTACGCCTCTTATTCCCGGTAATTATGGAAAAATATATGGGAACACTTAAAGATCAACTGGATCTTGAAAAAATCGTGGTTGCGAAAGTAAGCGCCTTTTCTTCCGATAAACTGGAACAGATCCTTTACCAGATAATGGCAAGAGAATTCCGATTTGTAGAAATAATTGGGGCGGTTTTAGGCTTCCTGATCGGCTTGGTGCAGATCGCCATTACTTTTTTAGCAGGTTCCTGATCCATTTCCCTTACCGCTCATACCAAAAAAAGTCCACCGGTCCCAAACTGTTAAACTTAGTTGCCGTTCAATTGTCATATACCATTCATCCCAATCGCAACGTTTAGGCATCCATATTTGCCCAATTTTGCACACACTCAGAGAAAAAAAAGAAGAATGAAACATGTTTTGGTCTTACTGACCATTTTTATCGGAACCTTCAGCTATGCACAAATACCTGCCGGGGTGGGTGCTCCCGGAGGCCGGCCAGGCGGTGGCAACATGAATATCGGCCGGTTTTACGGACGGATTATTGACGCAACAACTAATAAAGGGGTTGACGCAGCTTCCGTTCAATTGATCCAGAACAAATTTGATGCCGCAACCAAAAAAAGAAAAGATACCGTCATTGCGGGAATGCTTACTGACCGAAGAGGTGAATTCAGCTTTGAGGGGCTGCCTGTGGCCGCATCCTATAAATTAGTGATATCGGCAATAGGGTTCAAAGAAATTGAACAAAAAGTAGGGTTTGAATTAAACATGGCAGGTGGCGATATGCAAAAAGCTCTGGCCGGTGTTGATAAAGACCTTGGAAATATCAAATTGGAGGCCGATCCGAAAATGCTGGAATCCGTAACAGTTACTGCGTCCAAACCGTTGATGTCGATGGGCATCGACCGGAAGGTTTACAACGTAGATAAAAACCTGGTTTCTACCGGTAATACTGCGGAAGACATCATGCGCAATATTCCTTCCCTGCAGGTAGATATTGATGGAAGTGTAACACTCCGCAATGCTGCTCCACAAATCTTTGTAGATGGCCGTCCTACAACTCTTACACTCGATCAGATTCCGGCTGACGCTATTGAGAGTGTGGAATTGATCACTAACCCTTCTGCCAAATTCGATGCCTCCGGAGGTACTGCCGGAATTCTGAATATTGTTTTAAAGAAAAACCGAAAAGCAGGTTATAACGGAAGTATCAGGGCAGGTATTGACAGCCGCTGGCAACCCAATGGTGGCGCTGATATCAATGTTAAACAGGGTAAGGTAAATATGTTTGCAAGTGCTAATATCCGTACCAGGAAGTCTATTTCAGAAGGTAATACCTCGCGAACCACCTTTATCAAAGACCCGGTAACGGATCTGGACCAGGATGATTACAGTGTAAACAAAGGTCAATTCATGTTTGGAAGAGCCGGACTCGACTATTTCATGAATAACCGAAATACAGTTGGTTTTTCCGTGAATGCAGTTCGGGGAAGTTTCAACTTTGATAATGAAAGTAACATCCGGACAGACAGTCTGTTTCCGGGAGATACCCAATCCAGCTTCAGCCGTCGTTTATCTGATGGAGAGCGTTCCTTCCGGAATCTCGGATCTTCGGTTTATTACAAACGTCTTTTCACTAAACCCGGTCGCGAATTCACCGCGGATATCAATTATAACCGTAGTAAAAACGATAATAACACCACGATCAATAACGATGTATTAGCTGCTCCCAATGGATCTATTACACGCCGGTTTGGTCAGTTGAATACCGGTAATGGCAGCAGTTCCAATATTACATTCCAGACTGATTTCGTAAATCCCTTAAGTGGTAATGCAAAACTGGAAACAGGTTTGCGGCTGAATGTCCGCAGCCAGGAAAGCGTGAACAATATCAGCCTCGTAGATGGAAATGGGAATGCTGTTTTTATACCTTCACTTTCTTCCCAATTTGATTATACCGATCGCGTTTATGCCGGATATGTAACCTACACTAACAAATGGAAAAAACTTGGCTACCAGTTGGGACTGCGGGCAGAAAGTTCAGATTATGATGGAGAAGTTCTGACTACCACGCCTCCTCCAGGAAGCAAGGATACACTTATGACTTACGGCAACAGTTTTCCGCTTAGTCTTTTTCCGAGTGCATTCCTGACTTATCAACTCACTGATGATGATGAACTGGCTTTCAATATCACACGCCGGATCAACCGTCCAAATTTCTTCCAGCTCTTTCCTTTTACGGATTATTCAGATACATTGAACCTAACCCGTGGTAATCCAAACCTGCGGCCGGAGTTTACTGCATCTTTTGAACTGAGTTACCAGAAGAAATATGGAAATGGTAATTCATTTATTGCAAGCGCCTACTATAAATATACAACGAACCTTATCACCCGCAATCAGGTTGAACTGATCAATCCTTTCAATGGTAACGAGGAACTGGTGATCAGTTATATCAATGCAGATAACAGCCAGATCGGGGGTGTTGAGCTGATTGGGCGGAATAAACTGACCAAGTGGTGGGAACTGATCTCCAACTTCAACCTATATCAATCAAAGATTAATGCCAATCAGCCAGGTATTCCAAACCAGGAAGCGATAACCTCTTATTTTGTCAAAATCAATAATAATATCAAACTGGCCAAACAGCTTACGCTACAGTTGAGCGGAAGTTATACTTCCAAAACCATTCTTCCTCCAGGTGGAGGTGGCGGTGGTGGCTTCATGTTTGGCGGACCGCAAACCACAGCGCAAGGCTTTATTCGTCCGCGTTATGAAGTGGAAGCGGCTCTTAGATATGAATTCCTGAAAGAAAGAAGAGCAAACCTGACCCTGGCCATCAATGATATTTTCCGCACTAACCGCTATGATCAGTTTAGCTCCTCTCCCAGTTTTGAACAAAATACCTGGAGATTGCGTGACCCGCAGATCCTGCGTCTTAATTTCAGCTGGAGATTTGGTAAATTTGACACTTCACTCTTTAAGCGTAAGAACATTAAAGGAGATATGCAGAACATGCAAAATATGAGTGAAGGGGTTCAATTCTGATGTATGAATCAATATGAAATTCGATACGCAATGGCCCCTGATGCAGGGGCCATTGCTGCTTTATGCAGTGCCGGTTTCGCCAGGGTACATGAGAACGGTTTTGTGCCTGAAGACCTGGCATTGTTTTGTGAGCTGCACTATTCAGCAGCAGCCATAGAAGCAGATCTTGAAAAATCGGATCGGTTTTACCTGGTATTGGTTCATCAGGGTAAAGTTGTTGGATGCCTGCGTATGGGTAGTCCGACGCTGGCGCTTTCAAAACCAGATTTGACAGGAATTGAACTGGCACGATTTTACCTCGATGGAGCTCATCGTTCAGGGGGTTGGGGTTCAGCCATGCTTAAAATGGCTGAGGAAGAAAGTAGTAAGCGCGGCTTCAGACATATCTGGCTTCACGTTTATATTCCCAATACCAGAGCACAGGAGTTTTATTACAGGCATGGATATACGAAAATGGGGGAAGAACAACTGGTATTCCGGCAATCGAGTCCAACCGGGCTGGTTCTGAGAAAGCAGTTGGTTGAAGCCGCTCCTGCATCGGCTTATTCAGTACCCGGAACAACTGAATAATTGCCGATAGCAGAAAAATGGCAGCTACCAGTAAATTGATGATTCGCTGGGAAGCATTGATTCTGTTCACAAGCCACCTGCCCCCGAAAATAAAAAGCAGCAGGCCGCCTACCGTTCCCACTGCAATCCCAATGGTATACACGTTGAAATGCAGCGAATCAGACTGCAAGAGTTTTGTACTGAACAAATAACTGCTCCATAAGAACCAGAAAGGAATCTGAACCGGGTTGATTGCACTCATGGAAACACCCAGCCAGAACCGGTGCATCCTGTTGTTGAGCTGGATGGGTTTTGCGGTTCCTGTTTTTTTCCTGGCGGCAACCAGACTGCTTAAGCCAAGAAGTAAGAACAGCGCCACTGTTGCCCATTCCATATAATAAAAAATCCTTTGGTTGGCAAGAATCCAGTCGATTCCTTTTAGTGAAAGCCGAACATACATCAGTTCAACTATTGCAACCCCAAACGCATAGGAAAAGGCACGACGCGTGCTCTCCTGGATTGCAATCTGCATGGCGGTTATATTCAGTGTTCCCAGCGGAAGACTTCCGAGAAAACTGATCAGCAGTCCGGCACCAAAGAGTAGTATTAATGCACTCATGAAAAAATCGGCTAGATATAAAGTTGCGCAATCGTCTTTTCAAATTGGGCATTCTCCCGAAACATTTTTCGCCCATCCCGGAAACTCATGAAGGGTATTCCTTTCCGGTGATTGATTTTACTGATGCGATAACACCAGTCCCAGTGACGGATGATCTCCTTCCAGGCAAAAAATATGGAATGCCTGGGATCGTACATATGCGTGGGTTCCGATCCGGCACCATTTAATTCAATGATGGAAAAATGAAGGCCTTGCTCCAGTTCTTCCCATGAACGAAACCGTATATCCATTCGCCCATAATAAAAACCGGGTACCTGCTGCAGAATCTTATCTATTTGCATTTCTAAAGCAGCTGTGGCCCGGTGTGAATCATCAATGAATTTGGCCCCCCTGGCATGATTCCCATAGGGAACCAGTTCTTTTGCAATTCCTTTCGGCAATACTTCGTTCAACATTTCTCCGTGCATTTTTTCAAGTGCAGCGAGTTGCAGAATAAAACGTTTGTCCTGCTGGCAGAGTTCCCGGATGGTGTGTTGTCCATCGCCATGAACGGTTAAAAACTCTTTGGTGACAATACCGGTGATACGCCCCTTCTTTTCACCAGGCAGCCGGCAATAAAAGATACCGGCTTCCAGAGGCAGATCGGCATATTCCTGTACCAGGAAAGCCAGGGGTGATTCAAGACAATATTGTTCTAAATCTGCTGGTTGATTTAATTTCCGCACTCCCATTCCACGGGCACCAATATCCGGTTTGGCTATAAGAGGAAACAGTAGTCCTTTGTTTTTGACCTTGTTCACCACATTTTGGGGATCAGCAGGTAGTTCAACATAAATTGTCTTTGGGTAGTAGGCTTCCGGGATCAGATCATAGATTTTCTTTTTCGATTCCATCAGGAATCCCCCATTTTCAATGGATGGATTGGAAGCAGAGAAGAAGAAGAATGATCGGGCACGGAGACAGTACCAGAACCAGATAGGTATAACTGGTGTGTAAACTGTTCCAAATGACCAATATTCCCAATTAAACAGCCGTATAAAAAAGGGTCGGTGGAGTACCTTTTGCAGTAAATTCATGAAGAGATTTCAGAAAGTGAAAAAGCATCCAAGCGGCATTCAAATTGTTCCCGACTTTGCAGGTCAGTATAATACATACAGGCTGTATCCCGGTTCCATTCCATGCAGGTAATACTAACCGTTAGCATTTCATTGCGTCGGTTCATGAGCAGGTCGTTTTCCTGGTCTCCATCACCGCCGAATTCGTGAAAACGCTGAATAGAACTGGCGTTGGGTTCAGGATTTTCGCTAAGCCAATTGGTGAACCAGGATTTCCTTTTTTCAATAGTAGAAGGGTCGTACAAAGTAACAGAGGACCAGATATGCGGATCGGAAGCAGGTAATTGCCGGCTATACTTCTGAACACCATCCCAACGATTTTCATGGAGAATTCCATCCTGAAAAATGATCACCGTAAATGGCTCGATTTTGTCAAGTTGAACAGCTTCAAAACCATCCAGCAACTGATCGGCTGAACAGATTTCGAGGAAAACCAGTCCCCGGCTTTTTCTGTAGGGATAAGCCGGTTCGTGTTTGACCCAACCTCCATTTAGCAAAACAGCCATCTGGCCATTTGGTTTCATGGCAATCCAGGAACCTTGTGCATCTGGATCCTTTGGAAATAAGAGTGAACTACCGTTTACCTGGTACCATTTGGGAGGAATGGCACGGGCTCTTTGTATTTTTTCATCCCTATTGGAACAGATCAGGGCGCCTCCGGGCACGGGAATGAAGCTCACTGTACACATGAACGTCTGTACTTGATGGTGGAAGATGCAACGCCAAAGCCTTCGGGAATAGCAATTCCTGAAATCTCCAGTAGTCCAACCTTAATAAGCGCCATATGATGAATGGTATGTTCAAGGTTATATGCAATTTCCCGGTAAAAATTGGTATCGAGTTGAACCTGTTCCCGGGTATCGGTATCAAACCCGGCACAGAGAGAAAGGGAACGGTTGGGCTGATCAACCGCTTTTTCTATCGTTGCGAGTAATTGGGCTGCAAATTCCTTATCCGATTCGATCCGGATATCCCGTTGCCGGGCCTCATAATTTACTACACTGTCCTGCAGTCCGACCAGTAAACATTGGTACATTTCAATAATATGGCGGGTATGCTGACCAATTGTAGCACCTGATAAGTTTACACAGGGTTGGGTGTATTGGGCATCGGTCAGTTGATCCATAACATCTGTCATCTGACCAAATGCATTCTGAACAGCTAACTGTAAATGCATGAATTTAAAATCTTGGTTTCGAATTTAGTCTTTTTATTATTTCCATAATTTTTCGAATGAATTATTGTTGGGCCAGTACCTTTAGCCGAACAGTCACCTCATCTGAAAGGGTAAGGCTACCGGAACCAACGTTAAAATCCCTTCGGTTTAGGGTAAAAATTCCTTCAAAAAAGAAGCCATTTTTTTGGGGTTTGGCAGTAAAGGTCAAAGGAATTGTTTTGCTGACTCCTTTAATTGTTACCCTGGCTGTCATAGTATACGTTTCCGGTTTACCGGTAGATTTAACCTGGGTGCCCAAAATGGAAATAGTCGGGAATTTGTCTACAAAAAAATACTTTTCACCCCGGAGGTGGCGGTTTCGCATATTGATACCTGTTTCAATGGTAGCAGGGTCAACCGTAACATTCATAGTCGATTCGCTGAGTTTGGTGGGATCAAACCTGATTTCGCCTTTAAGCCCTTTAAAACTGCCATCTACCCCCGACCCAAAGTTATTTATGACAAAACTGACAGCACCGGGGGCATCAACAGGATGTAGTACCTGCTGCGCCACCAGGAAATACGGTACCAGTATCAAAAAAACAAACAGAGTCCTTACCATATGCACTAATTTAAGGAATAACTGAGTCCGATACCCAGAAGATTCGCTTTGTTCCTGAACCGGTCATTGGGTTCGGGTAGTTGCTGGATGCTGGTATTGGTTTTATACTCAACAAAATAAAACTGGTAAACAGCTCGAAGTCTCCATTTTTCGTTCAACCTGTATTGTACGAAGAATTCTGAGTTAAGAGAACCCTGGTCAAGGTCTCCTGTTAGCAGGAGGTTAAATGGTACGGGCTTTGCTTCCGTTGTCTCTTGACTTCCATCCGACGTAAATACTGCACCTGAAGTTCTCCCAACAGAAAAACCGACCAGGTCGATATTAATACCAGCCCGAAACCGTTTGCCGATCTGGTGTGCAACCTGAACGGCTGCATTCATTGAAAAAACAAGGGGACGCTGCACATTCAGGGTGTCCCAATTTTGTGTCTCCTGGGATGAGAATACAACAAGGAATGGTGCAGAACTACCACGTGCAATACTTGCCGGTGCCGTCCAGAAATCTTTTTTATTTCCAACGTAGGACGTTATTCTGGGTCCAATTCCTATGGAAAGTCGCTGTTTTTTACCCAGCTGCCATTGATGCCACCCAGCAATACTAAAGGTTGCCTGTGAACTTCCCGCAGCTATAGAAAGATCAACAGAAGGTCTGAGTCGGTTCTGAGCCTGAACCGTGCCTATCATAAAAACCAATAAAATGGTGAGAAGATGTTTCATACTTGAGGTTTAAAAATTGATATAATTAATTAAGAAAGCCTCGCGACTCCAAACAGAACGGAAAACTGCTGACACCAAATCAGCACATAGGGATATTCATTTGGATCAGGCATACCTGATATAGCATAAACCTGCTGACCTTTAGAAGATTTTAGATTTCCCAGATTCACAAACTTAGCGGCAGCCTGATTATTCGCCAGGTAAAGTTTCAAGTCGGGTCCGGGATCTGTTGAAAAATTCTCTAAAATCATATACCATTTCCCCTGTGACGACACTAATCTGGCTTTTCCACTGGTGGGATGTGCTGCACTAACAAAGTCGCCGCCATATAACTCAATGCTATTTGCCGGGATGATATCATTTAATGTATCAGAAGCAGTTTCTTTTTCCTTTGAACAGGAAATGAACAAAAAAGTATACAATACACAAAGCAGTGCTGATTTCATGACTTTTTTATTTTTAGTAGTAAAGAATAAAATTTCTCTCTTTCCAACCATAGTAAAACAAAACAACAACCAAATACCAGGCATGCATAAACGAAAAGCAGGACATCTCCGTTAAATGCAATTCCCAGGATTGTGAGATGGGAAAAAATGGCTCCTGCCATTGTACCTGCTCCCAGAAGGGCACCATAACGTGTATAGGCTGGCCAGAGTAAGAGTATCGAGGTTATCAGTTCCAATATACCGGTTAGAATACGCCCCCAGGGTTCGATTCCGAGTGTTGTAAACAATAAAACGGATTCAGGATCTGCAGTAAATTTGAAGAAAAGCGTTTGTAATAGTAGAAGGGCTGCAATAATTCGGCAGCTCCATTGTATCCAGTTTTTCATACCACAATGCATTTAAATTATTGAATGAGCTTTGCCCAGTTATTATCTCCCTGTCTTTTTAAAGCAGCTTCATTTTTATTCCAGCTGGTCAGGGTATTATTGAAATATTTATTGTAAAACAGGTAGAGTTTGCCATCAATTAGTTTAAAGGTTTCGGGGTCAACTTCCACTTTTTTTCCATAATCGCCCATTGCAAAGGCACACCAGCCACCATAAGCCGGTTCATAGCTTGCCGGCGATTTACGAAAGAGCTCGCGGTTAGCTGAACTTTCAAAATACCATAGAGCACCGCCATGCGACAAGGAAAAGGTTTGTTTGCCCCGGACGGCTTTTTTTTGCGTATGATAGGCGACTGCATCGTACCCTTGCAAGGCGATTCCTTTTTCCAGGTTCCAATGAATATTTTCAGACTGGGCACTCGCAAACTGGTTGAATATGAGAACCAGTATCATAACAATAATTGACTTCATAGCTTTAGTTTATACTAAAACTAGCAAGCTTAGGATCGATTCCATGTCAGCTAGCCGACAGATGCCAGCTTTTGCAGGGCATTAACATCCCTAAGAATAATAAGGCTGCGTGAAAATGTGAGTAGTCCGGCTGTTTCGAGTTCTGAGATGGTCATACTTACGGTTTGGCGGGAGGCCCCTATTAACTGGGCAATATCTTCATGTCGCAAAAAATTGGAGATGCTGGCTGTATTCCCCTGAAGATTTTCTTTTTCCAGTATCAGCAGAAAAAAACCGGCAAGCCTTGTTTTTACATCTTTATGGAGCAGACTGATCAATCTGCTTTCCACCCGTCTCATTTGTTGACCTACTAGTTTGCTATAGCGCAATGCAATACGAGGTTTGCGGTTCAGTAACTTTTCAAAGTCATCAATATTAAAAGCACATAAACTAACATCCCCCTTATAGGCCTGGGCAAACTCGCCGTTAAGATTGTGAGGTTCCAGGGTAATTTGTCCAAACACCTCACCTTTTCGTATGATTTCTTTTACAACCTCCCTACCATGTTCATCTATATACCCAATTCTTATAAAACCATCTTTCAAAAAATAAATTTTGTTGTGGAGATGAGATTCAAAATAGAGGTATTCGTTTCGTTTTGCTTCCTTAAAATGATGAATAAGATTTAACTCCTCATACTCCTCATCTGACAAATCAGACCAAAGGTTGTAATTACGTATTAGCAGCAGCTGATCCGTTGCACCCATTCATTGAACAGTTTACGGCAATTTACCTAAATTCTGCTCTACAGTTGCAGGGAGATTTCATTCAATTCCTCTAGATTTACATAAAATTGTGTTTACTATGCAGGTACCAACAATGGCAGAATTGATGGCAAGCGGCGAACAACCAGAAATCTTATTCTGGGTAGGCTGTGCAGGAAGTTTTGATCAGCGAGCTCAAAAAATCACTAAAGCTTTTGTTCACATATTAAACACGGTTGGTGTTCGTTTTGCCATATTAGGAAAGGAAGAAATGTGTACCGGTGACCCTGTCCGCAGAGCAGGAAATGAATTCATGTTTCAAATGATGGCTTACCAGAATATACAGATCCTGAATGGATATGCCATTAAGAAAATTGTAACCACCTGCCCTCATTGCTTTAACACACTTAAAAATGAATATCCCGAGCTGGGCGGAAACTATGAAGTCGTACACCATGCCACCTATCTACAGGAACTGATTGATACCGGAAAAGTGCGGGTAAAGGATGGTGGCGGTTATAAAGGAAAAAAAATCACTTTCCACGATAGTTGTTACCTGGGAAGAGCCAATAATATTTATGAAGCACCACGTAAAGTATTGGAAGCTCTGGATGCAGAACTGGTGGAGATGAAACGATGCCGAAGTAATGGACTTTGCTGTGGTGCCGGTGGTGCGCAGATGTTTAAGGAAGAAGAAAAAGGAACAACCCGGGTAAACTGGGAACGAACCGCAGAAGCCATAGAAACCGGTGCTGCGGTGGTAGCTTCAGCATGTCCCTTTTGCAATACCATGATGACAGATGGTATTAAAAATAAAGAGAAGGAAGACAGTGTGCAGGTTTTGGATATAGCCGAATTAATTGCATCGAGTTTATAAAAAAAGCCCCTTATCCCGAGAGATAAGGGGCTAAACCAACCGTCCTGCTAAGCTTTTATTTACCTACTTATTTTTTGGAGTCTGTATTTTCATCCATTTTTGCGGTTAGGCGATTGACAGCCTTTATTCCCGCAAATCTTACTTTTTGTTTGGCAATCTCACGGTTATCCGCACCTGCAAGATCTTTTTCAATTTCATTTTTACGATTATCAAGAGCTTCGTAAAGTACTTTTATCTCGTCCCAGTCTTCCCGTGTATAACGATCCTTATTTCTTTCTACTGTATTTACAAAGTTCACATATACTTCTTTTGCATTGGCGGCGGTTACCCAGGCAAATGACAAATCATTACCAACTTTACCTGCGCCAAAAAGCTCATCCCGCATGGCCTGCTTTGATTCTATGGCTTTTATATTCGACTCAAATTTGGTTCTGAGAGCAGCAAATTTTTGTTCTGCTTGGTCCATTTCTTCTTTCACTTCAGCGGATAATTCACGGCCCTCGGCTTTCATCTCAGCTTTTTTTGCGGCATAGGTAGCACTGATATCATCCCAGGTTTCCTTTGTATAGTTAGACACATTGGTAGAAACAGAATCTACATAATTTTCAATATCAGCAGCCAGTTGTTCATCTTTTGCACTGTTATTCTCGCAGGCAACCAGGGAAGAGGCTGCTATTCCAATAAGAATTAAATACTGTTTAGATTTCATAATGTTGTATTTAGGTTCACGTACACCTATTCAACGATTATGCCATGCCTGAATTTGATAATTGTTAAAGCCAATATGAAACGAAATGGGGAAAGGAATACCCATTTGGCTATCCTTTCCCCAATAGTAGTAGTTGTATTAGTACCAGGACCTTAACCTAACCTCAATGGCAGTATTGCCTTCCATTACCAGTCGGGCAAACTCTTTAACATCACTAAATCCTCCGGGCTGGCGGAAATGAAAAGGATACACAATAGCCGGTTGGAATGCCAAAGCGGCACTTGCAGCCTGGTGAATATCCATTGTATAGGGTTTGTTCATGCATAAAAAAGCTATATCTATTCTTTTCAGATTCCGCATTTCGGGAATATCTTCTGTATCACCGGAAATATAAATCCTCTTTCCCCCCAAGGTTAGTACATAGCCATTTCCGCGCCCCCTGGGATGCCTGGACCCTAAGGTATCTGGCAGATTATACATTGGTATAGCATGAACCCGGATGCCATTCCATTCCAGGGAATCACCATTCGCTAAATCCAGTATTTTCTGATCCTGTGGCAGAAATTTTACCAATCGTTCTTTTACCGCCTTGGGTACAACCAGCACAGTATTTGTCAGGTCCAATTTAACCAGTGTGCTGCTATCCAGGTGATCTCCGTGTATATCCGTAATCAACACAAGGTTGGCTTTACCCATTTCTTTGTAGCGCTCTGCCCCGCCATAAGGATCAACAGCGATATTCACATTGTTCCAGTTCATCCAGAAAGATCCATGGTAAACCGGATGGATTTCAAGTATTCCTTTACTGGTAGTAATGGCATCCGTTTGAGCGCGGCCGGATATGGCCAAAATCAGGAGCATCAAAAGCAGGCAGACTTGTTTCATAAATGCAAATAATTATCGATTTTTCTCCAATTACAACTCAACTGATGAACTGTTCATTATTTTGTTATCCTTATGAAGGTAAAAGAAAAACTAGTTCCATTTTTTACAACCACCTGCTGTTTGGCGTTGCTGAGTGTATCGGCCTGGGCTCAAACAAGCTTTTATATAGCTCCAACAGGAAATGACGGCAATAGAGGTACAAAGGAACAACCGTTGAAAAATCTAACCGCTGCCATTTCCCGGATTGCTTCAGCGCCCTCCGGTTCTGTTTACCTGATTGTAAGGGAAGGAACCTATTTCCTGCCAAAAACAATACGGATCACTCCTGCTGTTTTAAAAGAACATAACGTAAAAATTATGGCAGCGGAAAATGAAAAAGTAGTACTCAGTGGAGCAACTCCTCTTTCCTGCAACTGGATTCCGGATAGCCATGGAAGATGGAAAACCTTCATAGGGAAATCCAAAAAAGTTGACCAGCTATTTTGCGAAGGCAGCTCACTTCCCATGGCAAGGTTTCCGAACCTGGACTCCAACGCCCGCTTTTTTAAAGGAACCTCTTCGGTTGCATTGCAACCTGAGCGGATCAAAACATGGACAAATCCCGCAGGGGGATACATACATGCCCTTCACCAGGCTGAGTGGGGAGACCTTCATTTCAGGATTCTTGGTAAAACAGGTACAGACAGTCTGAAAATGGAGGGAGGTTGGCAAAACAATCGCCCATCCCCCATGCACAAGCAACACCGGTTTGTAGAAAACATTTGGGAAGAACTCGATGCCCCTGGCGAATGGTACTACCATTCAAAATCTGGCTTTCTATATCTCATTCCACCAGTTGGCATAAACCTCTCAACCACCCGTTTTTCAATTTCCCGTCTGGATGAGTTGTTTCATATTGAAGGGACAGCAGAAAAGCCTGTAAAAAATCTGACTATAACCGGCCTAACCCTTACAGGAACCAACCGTACGTTTATGCATGACCGTGAACCACTGCTGAGAAGCGATTGGACAATCAATCGAAGTGCTGCTGTTTATTTGGAAGGCACGGAAGATATCCGGATTGAACACAATGAGTTCACTGAATTGGGAGGACATGCAATTTTTTTCAGCAGATACAATCGCAGAGGTCAGATAATGTCAAATCATATCCACTCTATCGGTGGAAATGGAATTGCATTTGTCGGAGATCCCGGTGCTGTTCGTTCACCACTTTTCAGATATGAACAAACTCAAACGCTGGAGGAAATGGATCTTACTCCGGGGCCAAAGTCGGTGCATTACCCGGCCGAATGCAAGGTTGAAGACAACCTTATTCATGATATCGGAACCATCGAGAAACAGGTGGCAGGAGTTCAGATCAGTATGGCAATGGATATATGGGTGCAATCAAATACTATCTACAACGTACCAAGGGCAGGTATTAATATTGGAGATGGTTGCTGGGGCGGACATATAATCAATCAAAATGATGTATTCAATACCGTGCTGGAAACGGGAGATCATGGAGCTTTCAACTCATGGGGAAGAGACCGCTACTGGCTACCTTCCATTGAAGCTGTTGACAGCCTGGTTCAAAAACATCCGCTGCTTCCCTATCTTGATGTAATTAAACCTATAACCATCAGCAATAATCGCTTTCATTGTGCTCATGGATGGGATATAGACCTGGATGATGGTAGCAGTCGCTACAGGATCTTTAATAATATTTGCCTCAATGGAGGTCTGAAATTGCGCGAAGGATTTGATCGCATCGTGAGCAATAACTTTATGATCAACAATAGTTTTCATCCTCATGTCTGGTATGCCAACAGCAAGGATGTATTTACACGAAATATCGTAACCACCGCCTACGCACCTATCCGTGTTCGCAACTGGGGATTGAGAGTTGATTCCAATTTTTTCATCCATCCCCAGGGTTTAGAGGAAGCCCGCAAGCTGCATACAGACGCCCACAGTATCAGCGGTGATCCATTATTCAATAAACCTCAGGAAGGAAATTACGGACTACAGCAGAATTCACCTGTTTTCTCTTTGGGTATTCAGTCAATTGATCAGCATCAATTCGGTGTTCGCTCTGCAGAACTGAAAAGGGTGGCACTTCAGCCACCTGTACTGCCTGTTTTGTTTCTACAGCAGAATACCTCAACTGGTACCATGAACTGGCTTGGAGCCAGTGTTAAAAACATTGAGACCCTTGGAGAACAATCCGCCTCTGGAGCCACTGACCGAAATGGAGTTTTACTGGTGGAAGTTCCCGCCGGATCCCAGGCAGGCAGCAATCAACTGGAAGCCGGAGACATTATCCTGGCCATTAACGGACAAGCTGTTAATAATCTGAAAGATCTCTTTACAGCCATGCAGCAAAACAGCTGGCAGGGACAACTTGATTTGAAATTGTTGCACCATCAGCAGATCCATCAAAGGAGGATTCAGCTCAAATAATTCTTCGTATTTCTACTATAAATAAAACACTTAATTCCATTTAAAGAAAATATGTAGCCTGCCGTCGAATAAGTTTAGACAACAGAAGGAATAAGTGCAATTTTGTATTGCAATTACAAAATTCTACTTAGAAAACCGTACCCGCTGTGAAAAAACTTGTACTTATTTGCTGGATTCTCCTGCTGCAACTGGCAGTCTTTAGCCAGGCCAGGGTAACCAGGATAATAACAGATTATAACGGTTATTTTTCATCGCAGTCAAACAATATCAACTCCATCTTACCGGATAACAGTCATAATCTGCTTGGCTTTACTTATAACGGTACTACTTACTCAACTGGTGTGGATGATTCGAAACTAACTTCTAACGGTGTAAGTTTTGTACCTCAAACATTTCGTGCTATACCGCTTAACAATGTTCCTGTCAGCGGGGGCGGTAGCTATTTCGTAGGACTGGGACAATTATACGATGGTATTAATAACGGTGTAAATAACAGTTCCAGCCAACCGTTTCAGGGTAGTCCGGTGAGTGCCAGCACACTGGCCTCATTTCTCACAGATGGTATCAATGGGCTGAATATAGGTACAGGACTTGCCAATATTCCGGCAGGATCAGTTTTGCAATTCAATTTGGGTGCCAGCGGTATATCTGCAAGTGCAATAGGTGATGGTATTCCAGATATATTATTTGTTCAGATTGCTGATCCTAGCTCAATTGGCGACCGGTTGAAATTCGTTAATAGCAGTGGCGCTACAGTTGGAACCGAGTTTACCTTTAACCTGACAAGTAATACATTATTCCCAAGACTTGCTAACTGGCGGGCAGATTTTTACAATGTAAATAGTACACAAAATAGCACCAGCTTTATCAATACAATCCGGCCAATTGTGATGCTGGCACTGGATCTTTCACAACTCGGTATTACTGCCACTAACTATACGCAGGTAACTCAGCTGGTATATACAACATCCGGGCAATCAGATCCTGCATTTGTTGCATTTAATGAGCCTTCTGTAAACTTGCCAACGCGACTGGGTATCTCTGCACAACCAACCATTTATCAAACAAACCAGGTACTGAATCCAGCATTCCAGGTGCGACTACTGAACAGTTTTAATCAACCGGTTCTTCAACCTAATGTGGCCATAACTGTTACCGTTGAATCAGGCAACGGACAAGTTGCAGGAACCCTTACTCAAGTTACGGATGCAAATGGTATTGCCTTCTTCCATGACCTCTCACTAAATGGAAACAATACGCATACCCTGCGTTTCAGTTCCTCCAGTTTGAGTCCGGCTATTTCAGACCCACTTATTTACAGCACGCTTTTGCCATTAAACTGGCAAAGTTTTAGTGGCCAGGATAAGGGGGACTTTATTCAGTTGAACTGGAGCACCAGCCAGGAACAACAAACCTTCGATTTTGTTATTGAAAGAAGTACCAATTCACAACAATGGCAGGCCATTGGACAGTTGCCTGCAGCGGGTTCTGCGCAGGTAGTAAGACAATATACCTGGAACGATCAACAACCCTTGAAGGGCACTAATTTTTACCGGATTGTTCAACGTGATCTGAACGGTCGCCAAACAACCAGTAAAACAATTAAGGTGCAGTATCATCGGGAGGCAGCCATTCTGGTTAGAGTACTGTCTAATCCGGTTATTGGAGGTCAGCTTCAGTTGGAATTAAGCATGCCGACCACTATTCAACTCATTACCAGCGGGGGGGCGCTGATATTGACAAAACCCTTACCAGCAGGCCGATCCAGCATTTCACTTGATCATCAGGCAGCTGGAATATATTATCTGAAAGCTGGCAAAAAAATAGTTCCCCTGGTTCTGCAATAAGACACCCTTATTTGGGTTTAGAATTTGTACATTTACCTTGTCCAATTCCTAAACCCTTTCATCGAAGGATATGTCAAGTATTGTAAACAATCCAATTTCTACTGAACTAACTCAATTGCATCATGTAGAAACGCTGATTAAAGCAGGCACCTGGGTCTTTGATCTGCAAGAGAATTCGATATATTGGTCCGACGGTGTTTTTAAGATGCTGGGCTATGAGCCCCAATCCTTCTCTGTTGATTTTGAAGTAGGAACGGCTACCATCCATCCCGATGACCGCAAACGGGCTGTACAGCACATGCAGGATGTACTTCAGAAAAATCTGGAATACAACATAACCAAAAGACTGATTAACAGCAGCGGCCAGGCGATACTGGTGCAATCCAAAGCATCTATCATCAGAGATGATATGGGAAAGCCGATCAAGTTAATAGGTGTTTTTCATGACATAACTGAGTTTGTTGAAATAAGGCAGCAACTGGAAGAAGCCCGCCATACCAGTCATCTTTTGCTTGAAAATGCGGATGGAATTTTTTGGGAAGCGGACGCAACAGATTTTCGTTTTACCTATATATCTCCCCAGGTTGAAGAAATAACCGGATATTCTCCCGAAGAGTGGCTGGCGGATCCGAATTTCTGGAGTAACCACATTCATCCGGAAGACCGGGAAACAGCCATTCGATTTTGCCACAGTGAAACTGCCGCTCTTAACAATCATATTTTCGATTACCGTTTTCGAACCCGTTCTGGCTCCTACGTATGGTTTCATGACCGGGTAAAGGTTATGTCCAAAGATGGCAAACCAGTCAAACTCACCGGCCTTATGCTGGATGTTTCTTCCAGTTACTTTTACAGTGATCTGGATAAAATTGAAAAAAAATTACTGGAAGCTGCCATTCAGCAGGATACCCGGCTAATTAATATAATTGAAGCTTACCTCCTGGATCTGGAAAAACTATTTCCAGATATGAAGGCATCGGTTATGAAAATTCAGAATGGCGCTATGTATATACTGGCAGCCCCTTCACTTCCACCGGCCTATTGTAAAGCTATTAATGGGATAAAAATCGGAATCAACCAGGGTTCCTGTGGTACTGCTGCCTATCTAAAAGAAAAAGTTATCGCAGGAAATGTATTTGATGATGAGCATTGGGCTGACCACATTTCATTACCTGAAAAATTTGAATTTGCTGCGTGCTGGTCGCATCCTTTATTAAATGACCAGGGGGAAGTTGTTGCAACACTCGCCCTATATTTCTCAACTCCCCGGTGGCCAAACGCATTTGAAGAGTTTGCCATTGAAAGATCGCAGCGCTTATTATCGCTGGTGATTACCAAATTTGACAACCTTGAAAATCTTAAAATAAGCAATGATCGCTTTGAACTAATCAACCGCGGTACAAAAGATGCCATTTATGATTGGGATATAGAAAAGGATCACCTGGTATTCGGAGAAGGATATGGTCGTTTATTTGGATATACAGAACAGGTTAACAAGCCAATTGAACTGGACAGATGGATGGAAAGGATACATCCGGATGAAGTTCAACAGGTATCCGAGAGCCTGGCCTTGTTTTTGGCTGATCCGCAAATGGAGAGGTGGGAATACAGTTACCGTTTTCGAAGAAAAGAAGGGATGTATGCCAGTGTGGAAGAGATAGGCCATATCATAAGGGAAGCGAATGGTAACCCTGTGAGAATGGTTGGACTTATGCGCGACATTACCGAAACCAAAGAACTGCAGAAGTTGCTGGACAATGCGTCCAAACTGGCTCTTGTCGGGGGCTGGGAACTGAACTTCAGCCATATTGACAAGCCTGAATTTACCTGCTCTGAGATAGCCCGGCAAATTCTGGAAACCGGCCCCCTGCTTTCCCCTGGCTGGCATGACTTCCTGAATTTGGCAGCAGGTCCATCAAAGGAACAACTCAGGCAGGCTGTGGAAAAATTAATGCAGGATGCCCTTGAATTTGATCTTGAACTTCCTGTAACGACCTATACAGGCAATATAAAATGGGTCCGGATTATTGGGCAAGCTGAATGGATTGACAACCAATGTAACAAGGTATATGGAAGTATCCAGGACATTCACTATAAAAAGACAAATGAACTGGAACTATCAAGAAAGAACCGGTTACTTGACACACTTTCTATAATAATCAGTGGGTTTCTGCAGGTGGAAGACTGGACAACCATCCTTCCGGGAATCTTTGAAATAACCGGACAAACAGCAGAGGTTGACAGGGTGTATTATTTTGAACTACACCAGGATACACAAACGGGTACCTTACTTTCAAGTCAGCGCTATGAATGGACAAAGGATGATATTTCAAAAGAAATTGACAACCCATATCTTCAACAGGTGCCCGTCCGGAATTATCCAGGATTTTTTGATCCATTATTGAACGGATCTCCGGTACAACTGGTTACTGCAAATGTGAAGGATGAAGACCTTCATTGGATTCTGGAAAATCAGCAGATCAAATCCTGCCTGGCTTTGCCTGTAATGGTAGAGAATCAATGCGTCGGTCTTATAGGTTTCGATGCCTGCCGGGAAGAACGTTTCTGGGAAGAGTCTGAAATCAGTTTTCTTACGAACGTTACTGTAAATCTGGCAGCAGCCATTCAGCGTAAAAACAATCAGTTACAACTGGAACATGCACTGTTTGAAAGGAATACGATTTTAGAAAGTATTGGTGACGGATTTTGTGCCATCAATCAGGAAGGGAAGATAACCTATTGGAATAAACAGGCGGAGTCTATTTTCAATCTTCCAAGACAGCAGGTTGAAAAAAGAGCCGCAGCAAATGTACTGGTGGAAGCATTACAGTTACAGGAGTCGGATATTCTGCTTAACAGTTTTTACAGCCGGGAAAAAAAGTCTATAGAAATTCATAAAGGGTCAACTAACCAGTGGTTTGATATTGAAATTTACCCTGCAGGTAATGGTAATTCAGTTTTTATACGTGACATTACCAATCGTAAAATTGCGGAAGCCCAAATCCAGCAATCCAATGAACGATTTGAAATAATTACGCGGGCAACCAATGATGCCATCTGGGATTATGATGTAGAAAAAGATAAATTATTCTGGGGACAGGGATTTTATTCTCTATTTGGATACAACCCTCAGGAAATCAGACCAAATTTTCCCCTTTTGATAAGCCTGATTCATCCGGAAGACAGGGAACAGGTCGTTACAAAAATTCAGGGATATATGAGTGGAAGTATTGCTTCCGAAACCTGGGATGAAGAATACCGTTTTTTAAAATCAACCGGAGAATATGCATTCGTATCTGATAAAGCCATCTTTATCAGAAATGAAAAAGGCCATGTGATTCGTGCCCTGGGTGCCATGTCTGATATATCACATCGTAAAGAGTATGAAAGCTCTTTGGAAAATCTGAACCAGGAGTTAGAGAAAAAAGTAAAGGAACTGGCTATCTCCAACCAGGAACTTGAACAGTTTGCCTATGTTGCGTCGCATGATCTGCAGGAACCTCTTCGTATGGTAACCGGATTTCTTACGCAATTGGAGAAAAAATATCATGGATACCTTGATGAGAAAGCGCATCAGTATATTTATTACGCAACCGATGGTGCAAAGCGTATGCGGCAAATCATCCTTGATCTGCTTGATTTTTCAAGAATAGGAAAGCTGAATGAAAAATGCACTGCCCTAAACCTGAACCGGCTGGTGGAAGAAACCATCACCTTAAACAGGAATTTACTGGAAGAGAAAAAAGCACAGGTGGAATTGAACGACCTGCCGGTCATATCAAGTTACCACTCTCCGCTCCGTCAGGTTTTTCAAAATCTTATCACGAATGCTGTAAAATACAGCAAACCAGATGTGCCACCAACCATTCGTATTCGGGCAACTGATGAAGAAACCGAATGGAAAATTGCCATTGAAGACAATGGTATTGGTATTGCTAAGGAGTATCACGAGCGGATCTTTATCATTTTTCAGCGCCTGCACAAACGGGAAGATTATGGAGGAACTGGAATTGGTTTGGCTGTAGTAAAAAAAATAGTTGAGAACCTGGGGGGAGCCATATGGGTAGAATCAACACCAGGGGAAGGCAGTACGTTTTATTTTACATTGCCTAAAAACCCGCCATTCCAAGCCTGAGATAAAATGGAATCAACTGTACTGTTCAAAATTGAAAAAGGCTGCATACAATACCAGAATAAACGACTGTTCCAGGAATTGGATTTTACGATACGTCAAGGCGAAACCTGGGCGCTAACTGGTGATAGCGGATCAGGAAAAACGAGTTTACTGAAAGCAATTGCAGGCCATTTACCCATTACCGGGGGAAAATGGGAGGCCCCATTTTTTGAGTCATTTAAAATGACCAGAAATATTCCTGAAGACCCTTTGTTTTCCTGGCGAAACCTGGTAGCCTTCATTGATGCCAGGCATCGGTTTACCAACCTTTCCCATACCCCTACTTTTTATTACCAACAACGATACAACTCCTGTGATGCTGAAGATGCGCCCACCGTATCAGAGATGCTAAACCAGGAAGCCAGTCATCCGGACTGGTTTGGGTGGACGGTTGAAAATGTTATAGCCGTTTGCAGGCTTGAAAAACTACTCGACAAACAGGTAATACTGTTGTCAAATGGCGAAACCAGAAGATTGTTAATCGGTCTGGCACTATTAAAAAATCCTGTCTTTTTATTGATGGATAACCCGACTGCCGGACTTGACAGGCTCACACGAATGGAATTTGAACAATTGCTTGCCCAAATTATTGCATCCGGAATTCATGTAGTATTGAGTTTATCACACCATGAATTACCCGCTTCAATAACACATATCGCACAATTAAAAAATGGACGAATCCAGGCCATTTCCACTTGGGAACAATACCAGGAGGTGATGGAAAAAAAACAAACGGCAGGCAGTCATCAGCTGCTACTAGATGACTGGTTAAGATTAGGTCATTTTGCTGAATTTGATGAAATCGTTGAGATTCAAAACGGATGTGTTCAGTACGGAAACCGGATCATACTGGATAACATTAACTGGAAGATCGCCAAAGGCGAGCGTTGGTCAATCAGAGGTCATAATGGAGCCGGAAAGTCAACCCTGATCAGCTTGATAACAGGAGATAACCCCCAGGCATATGCGAACAACATAAAATTGTTTGGAAGAAAGAGAGGATCTGGAGAATCCATCTGGGAAATCAAAAAAAAGATTGGCTTTGTTTCACCTGAACTGTTCCAATACTTCCCACAAGAAACAACAGTTGCTCAGGCGATTGAATCTGGATTCTACGATACTATCGGATTATACCGGGCTCCTGTAGTGGAAAATGAACCCTTACTGCTTGCGGTTATGAATGCACTGGGTATTGGGGATTATGCGAAGTACAGATTGCAAGAGGTAGCAACCAGTGTACAGCGACTTACATTAATAGCAAGGGCCCTGGTTAAGTATCCGCCCCTCCTTATCCTCGACGAACCCTGCCAGGGACTTGACCCTAACCAAACCGAACGCATTAAATGCCTGGTTGATGAACTATGCCGTCAAACGCATATCAGTCTGATCTATGTGAGTCACTATGCAGATGAAATTCCCGCATCCGTAAACAGGGAGCTGGTACTTGAGAAAGGTAAATTGGTTACCTTTCAGAATTCCTAAATAAACCATGCAACCATGGCGGCCTTATCTCTTAAAAGGATTCATTCCATAGATCAATTGAGGGGACTGGTAATGATTATTATGGCATTGGATCATACGAGAGATCTGTTTCATGTTGGTGCACTCACGGAAGATCCACTCAACCTGGAAACAACAACCCCTCTCCTGTTTTTTACCCGATGGATTACACATCTTTGCGCACCAACATTTGTTTTTCTTTCCGGTCTTTCCATTTTTCTTCAAAAGGATAAAATACAGAACGCTGCTGCACTTCAAAGCAAACTGCTGAAACGCGGTTGCTGGCTGGTATTGCTGGAGCTTACGATAGTTAATTTCGGTATCTGGTTTAATATACATTTCAACTCAATATTGTTCCAGGTTATCGGAGCTATTGGAACCGGTTTTATTGCGATGGCTTTTCTTCAGCACATTGCACCCCGATTTCTCTTATTGGCAGGACTGGTCCTGATCATGATTAATCAATATATAAATATCCCGGGACTATCCTCTCAGCTTTTTCAGCCCCTTGATTCGGATCATTCCCTACTAGTTGCTTATCCTCCTTTGCCATGGCTGGCCATCATGCTGATTGGATTTGGGATGGGCCCTTATTTTAAACCCGGTACCAAAAACACCGCTTGGTATGCGAGTCTTGGATTAACCCTGCTTACAGGTGGGATCCTACTGCGCGCTTTTTCCGGATTTGGTGATCCGAATGGCTGGACAATTCAGAAGAACACCATTCTGACCGGATTATCCTTTATTCGCGTGGAAAAATATCCCCCATCTCTTTTATTTACCGTGTTTATGCTTGGGATAGCCTTTCTTCTTTTTGCAATCCTAAAAAAACAAATATTGCCAGAATCAATAAACAACCTGCTGGAAGTATATGGTTCAGTGCCATTGTTTTATTATATCATTCATTGGTATCTCATTCATGGAGCATTAATTCTTATTTTATTGCTTGATGGATATTCTCTGAATCAATTAAATTTCGGAGCCTTTGGATTTGGTCGCCCGGTACAGCAACCCAACGGTTATTCACTCGGAGTCGTCTACCTCGTATGGATATGCGCAGTGGCTCTGCTCTACCCAGCCTGCGTACGTTACCGAAAGTTTAAGCAGAACAACCCAAAAAGCTTCCTGGCAAGGTACCTGTAGGCCATAAAAATGTATTAAATATCCATTAACATCATTTTCAATGTTTAAACATTATATTTGCATAAATCAATCTATCATGGAAAAAGCAATTGAAAAAATTATATCCAGACCAGTACAACCGGGAATGGTGGGTGACGGTTTCCGTGTTTATCATTATTTCCCCGGTGGACCTATATCCCAAAGGAGGATCAGCCCTTTTTTGATGCTTGATTTTGCGGCGGAATTTGAATTCCCCCCATCCCAACAACTCCGTGGTGTGGATGTGCACCCGCACAAAGGTTTTGAAACAGTAACGATTGCTTACCAGGGTGCGGTAGAACACCACGATAGTGCAGGAAATCATGGTATCATTTATCCGGGTGAAGTGCAGTGGATGACAGCCGGATCGGGTATTCTGCATAAGGAATACCATGAACGGGAATTTAGCAGCAAGGGGGGCAAGTTTGAAATGATTCAGTTATGGGTGAACCTTCCAGCCCGTTTTAAAGGTGAAGCACCGCACTACCAGGCACTTACAAATGATATTATCCGGGAGGTTGCTTTACCTGAAGACCAGGGGGTTGTCAGGATTATTGCAGGTAACTACAATGGCATTAATGGTCCGGCAAACACCTACACTCCAATAAATTTGTGGGATGTCCGAATAAAAAAGGGGACCGATTTGCAGGTATCCATAGAGGAAATTCATACAACCGCCATTCTTATTCTTCATGGCCAGGTAGCGATAAACGGTACGACTGTACCAGAACATCATATGGCATTATTTGGTCAGGAGGGAACTGAAATAAATATCCATGCTTCTAAAGATGCAGTGCTCCTTGTTATGAGTGGCGAACCAATTGATGAACCAATTGCCAGTTATGGTCCGTTTGTAATGAATACCCAGGCTGAATTAATGAAAGCAATGGAAGAGTTCAGGGCTGGAAAATTTGGAACACTAGACTAAACATGCAGAACCTTTTTACCCTTTTGCAGAAAGTAAATAGGCCTTTGCCGATTCAATTCGAACTGTAGAAACAGCAGGCCTAATTTTACAGCAGATACCATTAACCATTCAACCTATTACTATGTATCTGCTGGAAACAGAAGGGCTCACTTATCAATTTCGAAAAGAAGAAACAGTATTAAATAATATCCAATTGCAAGTACCCGATGGTTCCATATATGGATTCCTCGGACCTAACGGCGCAGGCAAAACCACTACCCTCAAACTGGTTTTGGGTCTGCTTCGCAAGCAGAAAGGCAGGGTCAGCATCTTTGGTAAAGATCTGGAATTTGATCGCCTGTCTATTCTGCAACAAACCGGTTCCCTAATTGAATCTCCTTCGCTCTACCTGCATCTCACAGCACGGGAAAACCTGTTGTTATATCAACGGATTTATCAATGTAATCCCAAGCGGATTTCCTATGTACTTGAACTCACCGGGCTTTCGCATACGGGCAATAAACGCTGCTCCTCTTTTTCTCTTGGCATGAAACAGCGATTAGCCATCGCCATTGCATTGTTACACAATCCGCGGTTATTGATTCTTGATGAACCCACCAATGGTCTGGATCCTGCTGGCATTATCGAAATGCGGGAACTGCTTCGCTCAATCAACCGAAACCTGGGTATTACGGTCCTTATTTCCAGTCACCTGTTATCGGAAATTGAAAAACTGGCAACTCATACCGGTATCATTAATAATGGGAGCCTGGTTTTTCAGGGAACTTTTTCCCAACTCATGCAACAACAACAAGCCACCTGCAGCCTGTTTTATAAAACCAGTGATAACCTTGCGGCTCAAACCTTTCTCAGACAACTTAACATTTTGGTGGACATGGAACAGGACACCCTGATTCTGCCTTTGTTACCCCGTGAGGAAATTGCCCGGATTAACCGGGAACTTATGAAAGAAGGAATTGACCTCTTCCAGATTCACGCACCAGAAACCAGTCTTGAACAAACCTTCATGAACCTTATCAATCAGAATTAATATGAAACTTTTGACGGCAAGCCTTCAGGCTGAATGGATGAAAACAAAAAGATCCGCCGCCTGGTGGTTAATCCTCACCGGCGGACTCCTTATTCCAATTATATTACTCATAGGCCGATTTTATAACCATGAAATTATTCCGGCTGAAAATGCAGCACCCATTGTTTGGACGAAATTCTACTCAAGAGCCTGGACCTATATGGGAAACCTGCTCCTGCCCATGGGCGTTATATTGGTTACCAGCCTTGTGGCACAGGTGGAAGTCCGGAATAACACCTGGAAACAACTTCATACAGCCCCATTGCCCTACGGCTTTATCTTCCTAAGCAAACTAACGGTAATACTTAGCTTACTTTTACTTGGATTTGTTTTATTCAACCTGGCGACATTTGGAATGATCACCTTGCCAGCAGTTTTTTATCAGGATGTATTTTTTCCCACAGCCCCCTTTCCTTTCAAAAAGCTACTTATTGGGAATGCTAAATTTCTGCTGGATATGCTTCCAATAGTTGCACTTCAGTTCCTGCTGAGTCTGCAATTCCGGAATTTTCTGATACCCATCGGAGCCGGGTTTGGTCTCTATGTTGCTTCCATGATAGGCATGAACTGGAAATACGGCTTTATACTCCCCTATATTTACAGCAGTTATGAATTTTCCGGCAAATCCACCATCGGAACAACACAGTTTAATTTTCATTGGCTCCCTGCAATATATTGCCTGCTATTTACAGGTATCAGTTATATAATTTATCTTACCAAGGCAGATAAAACCTAAGCACTGCATGAAACGATCCATTAAAATTCTGCTGCATGCAGGATACTGGATATTGTATCTGTTACTGATCAGCAGTTTCCTGATCATCCTTGGTGCCAGTTCCAAACAGCCAATCTCAGCCACTTTTAAAATCATTGCATTTGAAAGTCCGTTACTCCTGATGACCATTCTTCCAGGCGTCCTCTGTTTTTACAGTTGTTATGCGGTTTTATTTCCCCGGTGGTTAACACAACAAAGACTATTTCCGTTTTTTGTAGGCATCCTCATTGCTGCTCTTATAAGCGGAGTCATTCCCATTCTGTTGCTGTACTTACCCGGGTTTCCCTGGAAAGTCACCGAAAGGTTCGATAAATGGCTGATTATTTGGGGTATGCTCTCTCTTCTTGCCATTATTCACGGTGTAATCGGATTGGTTCTTCGGGGTTTCATCACCTGGTACGGAGAAATCAAAATAAAAGCGGACCTGGAAAAGAAAAACATGCAAACTGAACTCGCTTTAATAAAATCACAACTTAATCCGCATTTCCTGTTCAATACTATCAATAATATTGATGTACTGATTGAAACAGATGCGTCAAGAGCCTCTGTCTATCTTAATAAATTATCCGGATTGCTTCGCTTTCTTCTCTATGACGCACAGCCGGAGTGGATTCCGCTTGAAAAAGAAATCAGCTACATCGAACAATACCTGGATTTGCAACGAATCCGAACGGCCAATCCGGATTTCATTCAATACAAGGTTACGGGAAACCCTGCTAACCGAACCATTGCACCCGTTCTTTTTATATCCTATATTGAAAATGCATTTAAACACGGTGAACAATTAAAAGCAACCAGTCCAATCATTATCAATATTGATATACTTGAGAACCATATCCATTTCTTTTGCAGTAATAAATATCGAAAAAACAACACACCAGGTGATCATTCAGGACTTGGTAATGAATTGTTACTAAAAAGATTGGAGCTGCTTTATCCTGGAAGTTATGAGTTAAAGATCAACAACCTGGATCAAACCTATTTTGTAGACCTGCTTATATTTGATCATGAACCTGGAATGTATAGTAGTGGAAGATGAACCCCTGGCATTGGAAAGGCTCTGTACCTATATCGCGCGTTTCCCCTGGCTAAGCATCCGGGAGAAATTCTCAGATGGCGCAGCGGCATTGGTTTACCTGCAAACACATTCTATTGATATTGTTTTTCTGGATATCAACCTGGGAGAACTTTCAGGCATCCAGCTCCTGGAAACTACAGGTAAAAAATTTGAAGTAATTCTGATTACCGCCTATTCAGACTATGCTCTAAAAGGATACGATCTTCAGGTGACGGATTACCTGTTGAAACCCTATAGTTTTGAGCGTTTTGCCCAGGCAGTGGAAAAGGCAAGGAAAAATGTAAACAAACATCCTTTACAGGAAAAAAAATGGCTTTTTATTAAATCGGCTCATCAGATTGAAAAAATTAACCTGGACGATCTCCTGTATATCGAAGGTATGCGCGATTACCGTAAACTCCATCTGGCTAATAACCGCAAAATCATGACCCTCCAAACCTTCCGTGAACTGGAAGAAGAGCTGGCCGGCACTTCTATCTGCAGAGTACATAAATCCTTTATGGTTTCCCTGAGCAAAATTGAGTCCATTGATAAAGAGGGTATCCGCATTGGATCTGTTTCCATACCCGTATCGGATACCTATCGGGCAGCTTTTTTCAAATTATTAAAAGGATGATAGCTGAACCAGCCCAGTATTGCCCTACTGTTTCTGCCCAAGTCCCTAACTTTGCAGCATGAATCTCGAGTACAAAAATCTACTACCGGTCAATTTTGATGCCGGCTCCCGAGTGTGGATATATCAGAGTAACCGCCTTTTTGGTATGATGGAAGCACTGGAAGTTGAAAAGATATTAACCGCATTCACCGATCAGTGGCAGGCTCATGGTGCGCCTGTTAAGGGGTTTGCTACGCTTTTCTTCGGTCAGTTTATTGTGTTAATAGCAGATGAAACTCAAACTGGGGTGAGTGGCTGTTCAACCGACAGTTCGGTTCGCATGATCAAGGCAATTGAAGAACAGTTTGGCGTAAACCTGTTCGACCGGCAACTGCTTGCTTTTGTGGTAAAGGATAAAATACAGCTGATTCCAATGGCACAACTGGCTCCAGCAATACAAGGCGGTTTTATAACCGGGGATACACTTTATTTCAACAACCTGGCAGGCACAAAAGATGAGCTGGAAAATAACTGGATTATTCCGGTGAAAGAAAGCTGGCTGAAGTCCAAACTGCCGCTGCAATCTGCCTGATCAAAACTGAAGGAGAAAGGCCGTCCCCTCGCCTTCCACACTTTGCACACTGATATTGCCTTTGTGTAACATCATGATCTGCTTGCATAAACTCAGGCCGATTCCGCTACCACTTTTTTTCGTGCTAAAGAAGGGGATGAATATTTTATCCATGATCTCCGCTGGCATACCTATGCCATTATCTGCCACTTTAAGCAGGGTCCGGTTATTCGGCCCCTTACTGGCTGATAGGATAATTCTCGGTTGCTCACGCTCGCGAACAGCATCCATTGCGTTTATCAGCAGATTGATGAGAACCTGGTCCACCAGGTTGGTATCTGCTTCAATGGTTATGCCCGGTTCTTTTAATATGATTTCCAGCTCAATGTGCAACTGCTCCAGCTTTGGCTGCATCAGCTGTTGGAGGTTTACAAAGAGATCCAGCACCTGTACTTTCTGAAGGTTCAGTTTAGTAATCTTATTCAGGTTACGGTAGGTTTCAGCAAATCGTAACAGCCCTTCACTTCTTCGTTTGATGGTTTCAATACCCAACTCAAGATCCTCATACCCGCCGTTACCTGATTTATCAGCTGAGGCTTTCTGCAAACTTTTTTTCAATGTATCTGCAAGAGATGAAATCGGCGCAACCGAATTCATGATCTCATGGGTCATTACACTCAGCAAGCGTTGCCAGGCCTTGCTCTCGGTTTCATCCAACGCTTCACTTACATTCTGAAAAGCTATCAGTTTGTAGGTTTGAGATTCCGTTTGAAAAGCCGAACAACTGACCAGTATTTTAAATGCATCTTTTTCCCTGTGAGCCGTCGCAATTTTCCCCTCTCCCGGTTTGATATTTTTTACTACTTCCCCCAACTCGGCGTCTCTCCTGCTAAGCGAATCAAGTGATTTCAGGTAAGGGATTTGTAACATGCGCTTCAATGCTTCATTCATCCAAACTACATTACCGGTCGCCAGTTCATAAGATAGTATACCGGTATCCACCAATTCCAGGATTCGTTGCAAATACTGGTACTGGGTTTCCTTTTCCTTACTGATTACTTTAAACGCCGTGTTAATTTCATTAAATCCCTTTCGCAGGGGTTGCAATTCAGTTGGGGCATGTTTCACGTCAAAGTACCTGGTAAAGTCGCGGTAATGCACACTTTCTACAAACTGTTTCAATTCAACTTCCGCTTTTTTTTGGTATCGGTATAAATCATATACCAGGTAGGCAGCCACGGGAATTACCAGTATCAGAAAACGATAATGCCCAGCCACAAACAACCAGGAGAGTAGGCATAACACCACAAATAGCAGTGCTATCTTGATAAAGAGTTTATTATTTTCCCAGAATTCAGATATCATATTTACTGAGTCGACGGTATAATGCGGTCCTGGTTAAGCCCAATTCTTTTGCGGCTTTGGTTATGTTTCCGTTGTGTTTTTCGATTACTTTTAAGATGGTATTTTTCTCCACCGTACTTAAATTGGTTTCTTTGGGTTCTTCCCCTTCCTCCGCAGCAAATTCAATCGGTGAGAACAACAGATCTGCTGCCTTCAGTTCATCTCCCTCTGCCATGATCACCGCTCTCTCAATTGTATATTGCAATTCGCGCACATTACCCGGAAACGGATAACTCAGTAATTTTTCACGGGCTGATTTATCAAAAGGCAATTGCGGCTTCATGTATTTCTGACTATACAATTCATTAAAATGATCAGCCAGCAATAGAATGTCCCTGCCTCTTTTTCTAAGTGGTGGTACAATAATTTCAACGGTGTTAATCCGGTAGATCAGATCCTTACGAAACCTGTTCTCATTAGCGAGTTCCTGAATCGGAAGATTGGTGGCACACACCAGTCTTACATCTATTGGTGTTGCCTTATTGGATCCAAGGCGGGTCACGGTTCGGTTCTGCAATACGGATAGTAATTTAGCTTGTTGCTGTAAACTGATATTTCCGATCTCATCAAGGAAAATCGTACCACCGTTGGCTGCTTCGAAACGCCCCATCCGGTCCTCACGGGCATCTGTAAACGCTCCTTTCACATGCCCGAACAATTCACTTTCAAAGAGGGATTCTGTGAGCGCTCCAACATCCACTTTTACAAAGGGTCCGGCTGCACGTAAAGAATGCTGGTGAATGGCTCTCGCAATCAGGTCCTTACCGGTACCATTTTCACCTAACACAAGGATATTCGCATCTGTGGGGGCAATCTTTTCAATTTTGTAAAATATCGCTTCCATCTGCTCTGATTCACCCAACAGTTCAGATCCAATAAGCGTTTTTGCTTCTGCAGGCTCTCCTGCATTTTTTCCCGCCCGCTTTTTCAATACTTCTTTGATAGTAGCGATCAGCCGATCGTTGTGCCAGGGCTTCACTACAAAATCAGATGCACCTTCCTTAAGTGACCGTACCGCGAGATCTACGTCGCCATAAGCTGTTATCATGATCACTCCTGCATCACTTTTCAATTCCTTAATCCGACGCAACCAAAAGAGTCCTTCATTTCCGGTATGCAGGGAACTGTTGAAATTCATGTCCAGCAAAATGACATCAAAGCGGTTGCCAGGCACCAGGTGATTGATTTCCTGGGGATTTTTTTCCGTTACTACCTCTTTGACTTCAGATTTCAGTAACAGACGTACTGCTGTGAGTACATCCGTGTCATCGTCGATTACTAGTATGGATGCGTTTTTCAGTGTCATAATTCAGAGACACAAGTATAGGATTTATTTCTGCTGTACGTATATCTCAATTGCGGACAGTAATTGTATCAAAAGCGAACACCACCTGCTCAGGATAGGTTTGCTATTTTTTGATAATCAATGATTTACATTTTGGCACAGGGTTTAGACTACCTGTATGAGCCTAACAAGAAAAATTTCAGAACGTGGACAGAGTCATCGAAAAAAAGAAATGGTCATCCAAAAAGCTGGTAACAATCGGCGGCGTGTTTGCGCTGGTAGCCCTGTTAGCAGGCAGCTATTATTTCACCCAGGGTGCAAGCCGCCTGAATGTGGACCCAGCACGAATTACCATCAGCGAAATCACAAAAGGTGTTTTTCAGGAAAATATTCCGGTAAATGGAATCGTGTTACCCGTAACCACCATCTATCTGGATGCTACAGAAGGTGGTCGGGTCGAAGAAAAATATGTGGAAGATGGCGCGATGATGACAAAAGGTCAACCCATTCTCCGGCTGAGCAATACGGATCTTGAATTGAGCTTATCCAACCAGGAGACCCAGGTATTCAATGTATTAACGCAGATGCAGATCTCTAAAAACAATGCTGATCAGAATACCATTACCCGTCTGAATCAGATGGCAGAAGTAGACAATGCACTGAAAGAGGCCGAGCGTTTATACAGAGTTAATGAGCGCCTCTTTAACCAGAAAGCCATCGGTAAACAAGAATATCAGTCGAGCAAAAACCTTTATGAATACCAGGTACGAAGAAAAGCCCTGACAGTAGATATTTTAAACAAAGATTCTGTTTCCAACCGTCAACAACTTTCTCAAATGCAGCAAAGTTTTGAGCGTATGCAAAACGCATTGCAACTGATGCGAAAGAAAGTAGGTGACCTTATAGTGAGAGCGCCCGTAGACGGACAGCTTACTTCCCTGGATGCAGAAATCGGTCAATCTAAAAACAAAGGCGAGCGACTCGGGCAACTGGATGTCATGAGTGGATATAAGGTACGGGTGGATATAGATGAGCACTATATCTCCCGTATTTTCACTGGACTTCGCGGTACGTTCACCTTTGCCGGTAAAGAATATGCACTTGTTATTAAAAAGATTTATACCCAGGTAACAGGGGGGCGTTTCCAGGTTGATATGGAATTTGAAAAAGATGTTCCGCAAGGCATCCGTCGCGGTCAAACCTTGCAGATTCGCCTGGCATTATCCGATGAAAAGCAGGCAATCCTGCTGCCCAAAGGAGGATTCTACCAGCAAACCGGTGGTAACTGGGTTTACAAACTAAACGGAGCGGGTACAATGGCCTACAAGGTAAATGTACAGTTGGGAATGCAGAGTCCGGATACCTATGAAGTGCTTGAAGGCCTTCAGCCTGGTGATAAAGTCATCACTTCCAGCTATGAAAACTTCGGCGATAACCAGGAACTCATTTTAAAGTAAGAAGTATGAAGTTGGAAGTAAGAAGTAATACATCTATTTCCAAATTCAGAATTCACAATTCATAATTCATAATTCCATACAATGTCTTCAACCCTAACAAAAATATTTCTGCTGCTGGTTGTTGCGATTTCCAGCACTGCTCCTCTTATGAGTGGAGAGCGTTGCAGGGTGAATCCATTTAAGCAAGCAGCTTGCAAAGCAGAACCATTAAACCTTGTCCAGGAGGAATCTAAAAGCACGCTCGAAGAGTCCTCCCCTCTTTTTATTCTCACAACCATATAATAAATCATCCCTTGTATGATCAAGATCAGTAATCTCGAAAAAATTTACCGCACTGAAGAAGTGGAAACGGTTGCCTTAAATAAACTTTCGCTGGAAGTGAAAGAAGGAGAATTTGTAGCCATCATGGGTCCCTCCGGCTGCGGTAAGTCCACCTTACTCAATATACTGGGGCTCCTGGATGACCCCGATGCAGGTTCCTTCCTCTTTAATGGTATTGAAGTGGCCGGATTCAATGAACGCAAACGGGCAGACCTGAGAAAACACAATATCGGTTTTGTTTTTCAGAGCTTCAACCTCATTGATGAACTGACCGTTTATGAAAATGTTGAGCTTCCCTTGATCTATACCGGAGTAAAACCTGCAGAAAGAAAGAAGATAGTGGAGGATGTATTGGACAAAATGGTCATTATGCATCGCCGCAATCACTATCCTCAGCAACTGTCAGGCGGACAACAGCAAAGAGTTGCGGTAGCAAGGGCCGTTGTAAATAATCCTAAACTGATACTAGCGGATGAACCAACCGGAAACCTTGATTCTTCCAATGGTAATGAAGTAATGCAACTGCTAACCGACCTGAACGAGCAGGGCACCACCATTATCATGGTAACCCACTCCGAACACGATGCCCGCTATAGCCATCGCATCGTCAGGATGCTGGATGGCCAGACAGTTATGGAAAACATCATGGTCTAACACCCGTCGGGTAAATGTAATGTCAACAATGCTTTTCAACTATTTTAAACTGGCGTATAGAAACCTGCTCAAAAACAGGTTCTTCACTTTCCTGAATATTACCGGGTTATCCATCGGCATGGCTGCAACCCTGCTTATTTTCCTTTGGGTGTATAGTGAGCGCTCCTGGGACAAAGACAATGAAAAATACAACCGGATTCACCATGTAATGGTTAACCGGAATTTTAATGGGGAGATTAATACCGGAAACGATATGATGTTTCCCCTTTCGGCAGCAGCCATGACTGCGATACCCGAAGTGGAAAAAGCAAGTGTAACGGGTTTCCCATCTACAGTACTGCTGACAGTTGGAGATAAAAAACTGAACCGGCAATCAGTGACCACAACTCCTGAGTTCCTGGATATTTTCACTGTTGAATTCCTGGAAGGTGAACCAGCTGGATTGCAGGATCCGGATGGTATTCTGGTTACCGAATCCACTGCCCGTAGTCTGTTTAACCGTACCAATATTGTTGGCGAAGCGGTAAAATTAAATAATGACCGCACAGTTTATGTTAAAGCAGTTGTGAAAGATCTTGCACGAACCAACACGGTTCAATTTGACCTGCTCCAATCCTTTAACCCCTCCGCACAATGGGTAAAAGATGCACAATCCGATTGGGTAAATTGCGGCAACCGTGTTTTTTTCCTGCTTCGGCAAGGTGCTGATAAAAAATCAGTGGAAGCCAAAACACTGGCATTGATCAAACAAAAAACCGGCTCTGAAAATCCTACTACTCGCGGGGAGATCATACTTCATCCCATGAAAAGGTGGCGGTTATACGAAGAATTCCGGGAAGGTATAAATACAGGCGGAAGGATTCAATATGTGCAACTTTTCACCTGGATTGCAATAGTGATTTTATTGATTGCCTGTGTTAATTTCATGAACCTTTCTACTGCCAGATCAGAAAAAAGAGCTAAAGAAGTAGGCATCCGGAAAACATTGGGTTCCATGCGCAAGCAGCTGGTATTTCAATTTATAGCAGAATCCTTACTAATGGCAATTGCTTCTTTCCTGGTTGCTGCATTAATAGTTTGGATCACGGTTCCACCCTTTAGCAGTCTTCTGAATCAACCCATCCGTTTACCATTCCAGGATCCTTATTGGTGGCTACTTGGAGGAGGCGTTGTATTGTTAACTGGAATCATCGCAGGCAGTTACCCCGCATTTTATCTGTCTGGATTTAATCCTGTAAAAGTGCTGAAAGGTAGTTTTTCAAGGGGAAAATCCAACCTCACACCACGTAAAGTATTGGTTACGGCACAATTCACGATATCCATCCTGCTGATTTCTGCAACCTTATTAATATATCAGCAAATCAACTTCGTACAACAAAGAGACCTTGGTTACAAACAGGAAAACCTGCTTATGGTGAACTCTTCAGCACAGTTAGACCGGCAGCTCTCTGCTTTTAAAAATGAACTGTATGCAACAGGATGGGTGGAATCTGTCAACCGAACCGGCAACCAGATAACAGATCTTTTCGGTTATACATCCGGTATTCGAATGAGTGGTATGTCACAATCAGATAACCTGGTAATTGGTTTTATGTTCACGGATGCCGATTTTGCAAAAACAGTACAGGCAAAAGTGCTGGACGGTCGCGACTTCCTGGCAAGTGATACACACCAGGTAATTTTCAACAAAGCGGCAATCGAAGTAATGGGTATTAAAGAGCCCATTGGTAAGGAGATTGAATGGGCTGGAAGAACCAGAAGAATTGTCGGAGTTATTGATAATATGGTAATCAACTCCCCCTATGCCGCACCAGACCCCATGATGCTGGTACAAGGTGGCGGATGGGCAGGCCGTATCAATATCCGGTTTAAAGAAGGAGTCGATATTAAAAAAGCAGTTGCAAAAATAGAACAACTGCACAATCAGTTCAGTCCTGATTACCTCTTTGAATACCGTTTTATTGATGACTTTTTCAACGAGAAATTCAATAATGAAAAACTGGTGGGAACCCTGGGTGTAATATTTTCAGGATTAGCCATTTTTGTTTGTTGTCTTGGTTTATTTGGACTGGTATCCTTCGCCATTGAGCGACGTAAGAAAGAAATCGGTATCCGAAAAGTCCTGGGAGCTTCTGTACAGCAATTGTTACTCCTTCTTTCAAAAGAGTTTGCCATTCTGATTGCCCTGGCTTTCCTGATTGCCATACCCATGACCTGGTGGATGATGAATGGCTGGTTGTCGAATTACGCGTACCGTATCAGTATCAATCCCTTAGTATTCCTGCTGGTGGCAGCCGCGGTGGCCATCCTTGCATGGATTACCATCAGCCTGAATGCCTCCCGTACCGCCCTAAAAAATCCGGTAACCTCATTGAGATCAGAATAGTTGGTGCCACCCGACCGGTGGATGAAACGACATAAAAATAATAACATGTTGACGAATCATTGGAAAATCGCTTATCGTAGCCTGGTAAAGAATAAATTCTTTACAACGCTGAATATTGTGGGACTTGCAGCAGGCCTCACCTGTTTTCTCTTGATCATGTTATATGTAACCAATGAATTGGGTTATGATCGCTATCATGAAAATTCAGATCGCATCTATCGGATCAATTCAGATATTGTAATGGGAGGAACAGAATTGAATCTGGCGGTTGCATCTGATCCAATGGGAGAATTATTAAAAAAAGACTATCCCGAAATCGAAGAGTATACCCGAATTTATAATAGTTCAGGTGCCAAAATGATCAAAAAGGGATCGGCATATTTAAATGAAACTAAAGTAGCTCATGTAGACTCCACTTATTTCGATGTCTTTTCCGCAAAAGCGGTGGCCGGAGATTTAAAAAATGCATTGGATGAACCCAACACAGTAGTCCTTTCCCGTTCCATGGCTGAAAAATATTTTGGAACTACAGATGTTATTGGGAAAAACCTTGAAACCAATGAAAATGGATCGACGCTTTATAAGATTACCGGGGTAATGGAAGATGTACCTAAACAATCGCATTATCGCCCGGACTTTTTGTTTGCCATGGAAAACTGCGGTTATCAGTTCGGGCAAATCCTGAGCCACAATTTCCAAACCTATCTGCTGCTAAAAAAAGGCACCAATCCAGCCAGCCTGGAAGCAAAATTCCCGGGATATATCATGCGCCATGTATTACCAGTAGCCCAACAGGAAATGCAGATCAAAAGCATAGAAGAATTTGAGCAGTCCGGAAACAAACTACAATACAGCTTAACAGCTCTTACCGATATACACCTGCATTCCAACCGATTTCCGGAATTGGCGGTAAATGGTAATATTCAATATGTTTATGTATTCTCTGCTGTAGCGCTGTTTATATTAGTGATCGCCTGCATTAATTTTATGAACCTGGCTACCGCAAGATCGGCTAATCGTGCCCGTGAAGTTGGGATACGTAAGGTGCTGGGTTCCGGGAAAGGAACATTGATAAAGCAGTTTCTGACTGAATCCACATTGCTGGCCTATGTATCTATAGGAATTGCATTATTGAGCGCAGTATTGCTACTTCCATTGTTTAATGAGCTTTCCGGTAAACAATTTATACTACGAGACCTCTTTACCCCAGAATTAATCAGTATTTATTTACTCCTGCCTTTACTGGTGGGATTACTCGCTGGAACTTATCCGGCATTTTTCCTCTCTTCCTTTCAGCCATTACAGGTATTGAAATCAAAATTCAGTACAGGAAGCAGCAAAGCTGGTCTGAGAAGCACACTTGTTGTAGTACAATTTGTTACCTCCATCATCCTTATTGTTGGAACCATTATAATTTATCGCCAATTAAATTATATACAAACCAGGAACCTTGGTTTTAATAAAGAACAGGTATTGGTGATAAACAATACGTACACATTGGGTACGAAGAAGGAAGGATTCCGGAATGAAATCATGAAATTATCAGGTGTAACCGGAAGTACGTACAGCGGCTTTATGCCAGTTGCGGAAAGTGCAAGAACCGACCGCACGTTTTCTACCCAGGCAGCAATGACCTCCAGCTCCAGTCTGAATATGCAAATCTGGGGAATTGATGAAAACTATATTCCACTACTTGGTATGGAAATGAAATACGGCAGGAATTTTTCAAAAGAATTTGGAACAGATTCAGCTGCCATCATCATCAATGAAACGACAGCAGCCCTTATGGGATTGAATAATCCTGTGGGTAAAAAATTATTTGCAGGGAATAATGGTGGTGCAACCGAACCGTACACGATTATTGGCGTAGTAAAGAATTTTCATTTTCAGTCGATGAAGCAGCAGATTGGTCCGGTTGCCTTCTGGCTTAAACCGGCCGACTGGTCAATTGCTTTCAAAGTGAATACCAGCCAAATCAAACCATTGATATCCCAGATCGAAGGAGTATGGAATAAGATGGCTCCGGGAATGCCATTTGAATACAGCTTCCTGGATGAATCCTTCTCCCGCATGTACGACGCAGAACAGCGTGTTGGACAGTTGGTGTTGAGCTTTGCGATACTGACCATTCTGATTGCCTGTCTTGGTTTATTTGGACTGGCAGCTTTCATGGCTGAACAACGGAATAAAGAAATAGGTGTACGTAAAGTATTGGGAGCCTCTGTTCAACAAATTGTGAGCCTGCTCACACGCGACTTCCTGAAACTGGTGAGTATAGCAGCCCTGATTGCTTTCCCCCTGGCCTGGTATGCCATGAACAAATGGCTGGAGAATTTCGCTTTCAAAACATCACTGGGCTGGTGGGTATTTCTACTGGCAGGATGTATTGCTGCCTTGATTGCATTGCTAACAGTAGGTGGACAAGCAATAAAAGCCGCCATCACCAATCCGATCAAAAGTCTTCGTTCAGAATAAACTAGTTGTATGCTGTTTAATTATTTCAAGATCGCTTTTCGAAACCTCGTTAAATACAAGGGGTTCTCGGCCATCAACATCCTGGGCCTTGCTGTTGGAATGGCATCTGCTATTCTGATTTTTCTTTGGATCAGTCATGAAATTAGTTTCGACCGGTTCCATGAAAAAAAAGACCGGATTTTTGAAGCCTGGAATAAAGGAAATTTCAACGGTAAGGTTTCCTGCTGGAATACAACTCCAAAAATTCTGGCGAGCGCCTTAGAGTCAGATATACCCGAAATTGAAACCACTACCAGGGTAAACTGGGCTGACAACTATCTTACACGATTTGGGGATAAGACCATTATGATGAAAGCATCCATGGTGGATTCAACCTTCCTGCAAATTTTCAGTTTCCCAGTGCTGAAAGGAAATAAGCAAAATGCTCTTATGAATCCGTCTGGTGTGGTGTTAACAGCATCGACTGCAGCCAAATTGTTTGGAACAGATAACCCGATTGGCCAGACCCTGGAGTTAAATGAAAAATTCCAGTTAACCGTTACAGCAGTAGTACAGGACCCGCCAAACAACTCCCGTTTTCAGTTCGAATGCCTCTTGCCCTGGGCCTTTCTGCGTGCACAAGGATGGGATGATAACTATTGGGGGAATAATTCAACACGTACTTATGCTTTACTCAAACCAGGTTCAAAAGTGGAGAGTGCCAATGCAAAACTGGAAAATTTCCGCAAAAAATACGATCGTGATGATCCCACCGGTGGATTTTTTCTGTATCCAATCGAGCGTTGGAGACTTTATTCCAATTTTACTGAAGGTGTGGAAGAAGGAGGAATGATTGAGTACATCCGAATCTTTACCATCGTTGGTGCTATTATATTATTAATTGCCTGCATCAATTTTATGAACCTCAGCACTGCCAAAAGTGAGCAGCGTGCAAAAGAAGTTGGCATTCGTAAAGTAATAGGTGCCATGCGGCATAATTTGATGGGACAGTTCCTGGGTGAATCCATTCTGATTGCATTTTTGGCCGGAATACTGTCCCTTATTTTGGTACAACTAACCCTACCCGCCTTTAATACATTTACCGGTAAACTGGTTGAAATCGATTATACAAATCCGTTAGCATGGGGCTTATGGGCAGGATTTATTTTGCTAACAGGACTTATAGCAGGCAGTTATCCGGCTTTTTTTCTATCAGGTTTCCAGCCTACCAAAGTATTGAAAGGAACATTCAAAAAAACACAATCAGCAATCAATCCAAGAAAAGTGCTGGTGGTTTTACAATTCACATTCGCCATTATTCTGATTATTAGTACACTGGTCATAAAAAAACAGATCAATTATGCTCAAAACCGCAACAATGGGTATAACAAGGACCAGTTATTGTATTATTTCCTGACTGGCACGGCTGAAAAAAATTATGATTTAATAAAAAACGAGTTGCTCTCTTCAGGTGTAGCCACCTCTGTTACCAAAACGAGCGCTCCGCTAACCGAAGGCTGGAGTAATACCTGGGGTATCGGCTGGAAGGGAAAACAACCAGACGACCGTACGTTATTTGATCGCTTTTGTGCTGATCAGCAATTTGTAAAAACGGCCGGACTTGAACTGGTGAAAGGCAGGGATTTTGATCTGGCTGCCCATCCATCTGATTCAGCTGCCGTACTGTTGAATGAATCAGCTGTAAAAGCAATGGGATTTTCGGATCCCATTGGTCAGGTTATTCAGGATAATGGCCAGGATTGGACCGTGATCGGGGTTATCAAAGACTTTATCCTCCATTCTCCGTTTGCCAAAACCCAACCAATGGTAATTGAAGGTGCACATGGATGGTTTAATGTGATTCATTTCCGCCTGAATCCAACTAACAGTGTAAGCACGAATCTCAAAAAAGCAGAAACTATATTCAAAAAATTCAATCCCAGTTATCCATTTGATTACACATTCGTTGACCAGGCTTACGCTTCCAAATTTGAAGAAGAGAAAAAAATGGGTTCACTGGCTGCCTTGTTTGCCGGGCTGACTATATTCATTTCCTGCATGGGCTTGTTTGGATTGGCCACTTATATGGCAGCCACACGGTTCAAAGAAATTGGCATCCGTAAGGTATTGGGCGCTTCTGTTTCATCGATAACCAGCTTATTGTCCAAAGATTTCCTGAAACTCGTGCTGATTTCCTTCATCGTTGCTTCACCAATAGCCTGGATACTAATGAACCAATGGTTGAAAGGGTATGCTTATAAAACTTCCATAGATATATGGGTGTTTGTTGCAACTGGCTTTTTAAGTCTGACAATTGCACTGTTAACCACCAGTATCCAGGCAATTAAAGCAGCTGTATCCAATCCGGTTAAAAGTTTGAAATCAGAATAAACCTAATTTATGATAAGCAACTATATTACCATAGCTATCCGGAATATTCGCCGTTATGGGACCAATTCATTTCTCAATCTTGCGGGACTGGCCATTGCACTAGCTGCATGTCTGGTTATTTTCCTGGTAGTTAAGCACGAATATAGTTTCGACACCTATCACACGAATTCAGAAAGGATTTACCAGGTAGTAAAAAAAGAAGTTAAAGAGGGAAATGAAGATTTTTATGGCGGCATTGCCCTTCCGGCTAAAAAAGCACTCAGCAATGATTTTCCAACGATAAAGTTTACTGAGCTTTTTACTTCATTTGGCGCTCAATTCACTGTATTGGATGCAGCCGACCAGGTAAGCAATAAAAAATTCCTGGAAGAGCAGGGAGTATTTTTTGTAGAACCGGGGATCGCAGATTTCTTTTCCTTTTCATGGGTTGAAGGATCTCCGGAAATCTTAAGTAAACCCGATATGATCGCCCTATCACGCTCCAAGGCTATCAAGTATTTTGGTTCCGAAAGTAATGCTGTGGGACGATCCCTGTTGTTTGAAAACAAAATCAGATTACGGGTTGGGGCCGTATTTGCAGAACCACCACCCAACACGGATTTTAATTTTCAAATGCTGCCATCCTATGCCACATTAGAATCCAATCTCGATTTATGGGGTTATGAACAGAACAAAGAATCCTGGGGATTTTCCACCTCCAACCATCAGGTATATGCACTATTGCCACAGTCAGTTCAACCAGAACAGGTAAATAAGCAATTACAGGATTTTGTAAAAAAATATTACCGTCCTGAAGCCGTTGGTAAAATTTTTCATTTTTTACTCCCACTGAAAGAAATCCATTTCGACACAAGATTTGGAAACAATGGAACACATATCACCAGCAAATCATCCCTGATGACGTTGCAGTTAATTGGTTTGTTGATCCTGTTAATGGCCTGCATCAATTTTATCAATCTTTCCACCGCCCTGGCAGTAAAAAGGAGCAAAGAAATCGGAATCAGAAAAGTAATGGGCAGCACCCGTGTACAATTACGCATTCAATTATTGGCGGAAACATTTTTGCTTGTATCATTCGCGATGATAATAGCGCTCCTTATAACCTGGCTAACACTTCCCTATCTTAAATACATTACAGATATTCAGGAAAAGCTTCCGCTTTTTCAGTCAAATGTGCTCCTGTTTTTAGTAATTATATTGTTGGCAACTGTATTACTTTCCGGATTTTACCCTGCACTTGTTTTAAGCAGATTCAACCCGGTAGAAGCTATAAAAAATAAAATTCATGCTCATTCAATAGCCGGACTTTCCCTAAGAAGAGTACTGGTTATACTTCAATTTGCATTCGCACAGTTGCTTGTCATTGCAACCATTATTGCAGTTTCACAAATGAACTTTATCCGAAAAGCAGATCTGGGTTTTAATAAAGAATCTACACTGCTGCTTTCAGGAAACATGGATAGTACAAGTATCGCAAAACACACCGGATTCAAAGCTGCGCTGCAACAATTACCTGAAGTAAAACATATTTCCTTTTCCATGGATGCTCCATCCAGTGATAATAACTGGACAATGAATTTTGCGTTCAATCAGATCAATGAGGATCTCCCTTTTGATACGCACATTAAGATGGCCGATGGATCCTATGTTGAAACGTTCGGATTAAAGATGGCAGCGGGTGAATTTTACAGATCAGAGGACTCTCTCCGTAAAGTGGTTATTAATGAAACAATGGTGAAAAAACTGGGATTAAAAACTCCAGAGGAAGCCGTCGGAAAAACAATCCGTATTGGTATTTCCGAATGGATGCCCATCGCTGGTGTAGTAAAGGACTTTAAAAACAATTCACTCAGGGAATCTATTAAACCTACTGTTCTTTTCCATGCGCCGGGTAAATTGGGGAATTATATGGCCCAAACCAATATCCGGCTGGAAACCAGCAACCCCGGACAGGCGCTGAGTAAAATTGAAAAAGTGTGGAATCGGTTTTATCCTGAATATGCCTTCCGTGCCAGTTTCCTGGATGAAACCATTAACAACTTTTACCAGCAGGAAGAACGACTCAGCAGATTATATAAAGTATTTGCTGCTCTTGCAATTGTGATTTCCTGCCTGGGGCTGTACGGACTGATATCTTTTATGGCCGTACAGAAAACAAAAGAAGTTGGCATTCGCAAGGTACTCGGTGCTTCTGTTGGAAGTATTGTGGTTTTATTCTCAAAAGAGTTTACTATTCTCATATTAATAGCTTTTGCAATGGCGGCCCCGGTAGCCTGGTATATGATGAGTGGTTGGCTCGAGAATTTTGTCTTCCGAATTGAAATAGGCTGGTGGATTTTTTTAATCGCGGTTGTTATAAGCCTTTTTATTGCATGGCTCACCGTTGGTTACAAAGCTATCTCAGCTGCTTTGGCAAACCCTGTCAAAAGCCTTAAAACTGAATAAGGTCACACATTTGCGAGGGCATACCATACCACTTATTATGACCAATGACCTGATTATCACCATTCGGCATATTACCCGTAATAAAATTTACAGTGTACTGAACATAGCAGGTATTGCACTTGGTATCGCAGCCTTTCTGCTCATACTTGAATTTATTTCAACAGAAAAAAGTTACAATCTATTCCATGCAGACAAGGAGCAGATGTATCGCCTGGTGTATAGCAATCCGGAAGGTTCAGCCTGGTCGGAAATGGAACCCGGAATTGGTCCGTTGATTAAAGAAAAACTCCCGGTTATTACAGACTATTGTCGTTATGAAACGGGCATCGCTCAGGGAGTTGTGAAAGTGAATAATCCTGCCGCAGACCCGTTTCGGGAATCAGCCATAGGATATGTGGATGGAAACTTCTTTAGTTTTTTCAGCTTTCCGGTCAAGGCAGGAAAAGCCGCTAAATTAAACCAACCTTTTACCTGCTTTCTCTCAGAAAAGGCGGCTGTGAAATATTTTCCAAATCAGAATCCTGTTGGGCAAACCATTTTGCTCTACAATCAATTTGGTGAGGGTATTTTTCGAATCGCTGGAGTCTATTCGATTCCCGACAACTCCGATATTCAATACGACATGGTTTTTTCGCTAGAAACACTCGGTGTTGCTTCCTACATGCAAGGAAACGATTGGGTAAACATCAACAACCTGTCCTCCCAGTACATTCAGACTATGGTCAAATTAGTTCCGGGAACTGACCCGGCAACGTTGGAAAAGCAAATCAATTCTGTCCGCCAATCTGCAATACCGGAGAATGATGGCACCCTGCTGCACCTGCAACCTCTAACGCAAATGCACCTGACTATCAGCTTTGACGACTTCTATCCTACCTATGGAAACCTCCGCTATATTTATATTTTGGGATTAGTGGCACTGCTGATTTTATGCATGGCCTGGTTTAATTACATAAATTTGTCCACTGCACAATCTATTAAACGATCACATGAAATAAGCATCCGCAAAATTATTGGAGCGAGCCGCTCTTCGCTTGTTCAACTGTATCTTACTGAATCCATCGCCATCAACCTGTTGGGACTATTTTTTGCTCTCTTTTTGGTCTATCTTATTCAGCCTTTTTTTAACACCCTGATTCAAAAAGAACTTTCACTGACTACTATACATTGGAATACAATCACATTAATAGGGTCACTGATCTTTATTTCAGGAGCACTACTGTCTGGCTGGTATACCGCACTTGTTATTACCCGTTTCCAGCCTTTGGCAGTTATTAAAAGCAGGATGACTATATCCGGTAAAGGTGTTACCCTTCGAAAATTATTGGTTGTAACCCAGTTTGCTATTTCAATCGGACTGGTGTTGACCACGTTTATTATCTATAAGCAAATAGGCTTCATGCAAAAGAGTGCACTTGGGATGGATATTGAAAAAATGTTGATCGTTCGGGGACCTTCCATTACTACCGATAGCAGTTTTTCAATTCAAAAAAGCGGATTTGTTCAGTCCCTGGAGTCCAATCCGCAGATACAGGAATTCACCCTTACCGGTTCCGTTCCCGGTTATTACTATAATTTTCGGACAGCCGGCTTTTCACAACCAGGCTCCTCCGAAAGCGTGAAACAAAAATCATTTGCATTTTCGATTATAGACCACCGTTATCTCTCAACTTACCGAATACCATTGGTTGCTGGCAGAAATTTTACTCCTGCAGAAACAGCTGTTGAATGGAATAAAAATGACAGAGTGTTAATGAACGAGCGGGCTATAGAACAACTGGGTTTTAGTTCCCCGGAGGAAGCACTCACAAAAAGAGTTACCTGGGATGAACGGACCATACAGGTAATTGGTGTGGTTAAAAATTATCATCATACAGGTTTACAAAATGCCATCGACCCAATCATTTTTTATCCTCAGAACAATAATGTATTTTATTCCATTAGATTGGCTCCTGGTAACCTAAAGCATCAGATTTCCCTGATTGAAAAAACATACCGGGAAAGTTTTCCAAATAATCCATTTGAATATTCATTTGCAGACGAACAGTTTAACCGGCAATATCTTACAGAAACAAAATATGGTTCACTCTTTACTACGGGTGCGGTATGGGCCATTCTGATTGCCTGTCTGGGATTGTTTGGGTTAACGAACTATTCCATTCAATCCCGGATCAAAGAAATTGGTATCCGGAAAGTAGTAGGTGCAAGTGTAAACAATATAGTTGCTATGCTAGCGAGTGATTTTATCAAACTAATAGTAATAGCAGGGATAATTGCCTGTCCGGTTGCCTGGTGGGCCATGCAAAACTGGCTGGACAATTTTGCTTACCGAATTGAAATCAGCTGGTGGTTATTGCCATCCGCAATTGCAGTTGCCCTAATTATCGCAGTTGCGACTATCAGTATTCAAACTATCAGAACCGCTCTTTCCAATCCTGTCGATGCACTTAAGTCAGAATAACTATCCTGCGGGACTCAGACATATGATGGGGCACAACCGAACAATGATTGTATCATTACCGAACAGTTACATGTCAAACAAAGGCCCCAACAAATTGATAATCAATATTTTAAAGAATTGGCACAATATTTCATTTTGTCTTAGCAGATAATTTAACCGACGAATCATGATTAAACTGGAGCATATTTCAAAATGGGTTAACCAGGGTAACAACCGCATCTTTCTACTTAAAGACATCAACCTGGGCATTGAAGAAGGAGAATTTGTTTCGATAATGGGACCATCTGGTTCAGGAAAATCCACCCTGCTTAATGTAGTCGGCATGCTCGATACGGCAGATGAAGGCTCTTATCAGTTTTATGATCAGCCCGTACATACCTTAAAAGAAAAACAACGGTCCCAGTTATACAAACAACATATCGGTTTTGTATTCCAGGCCTACCACCTGATTGATGAACTTACGGTTTACGAAAATATTGAAACACCGCTGCTCTATCAGGATACCAAATCCTCCGAACGAAAAGCATTAGTTGCGGATATGCTGGACCGGTTCAATATAGTGGGTAAAAAGGATTTATTCCCGGCACAGCTTTCAGGAGGTCAACAACAGCTTGTAGGCATTGCGAGAGCCCTGATCGCAAAACCCAAACTTATCCTGGCAGATGAACCAACCGGCAACCTGAATAGCAAACAAGGCGAAGAAATCATGGACATTTTTACCCAACTCAACAGAGAAGACGGCGTTACCATCATCCAGGTAACCCACTCGGAAAAAAACGCAGCCTACAGCAATCGTATCATTCATTTATTAGACGGAAGAATTGAACACAACAGATAAGCGACCTTTTTTATGAAGAAGAATAGAACCTCACTCCTATGTGTATGCGCAATAAGCCTGGTCCTGCTATTAGCAGGTACCAGTCTGTTGGCGCAGACGGACAGCAGTCGCCAGTTATCACTGAAAGAATGCCTGGATATTGCATTTGCCAATAACCTCGAGCTCAAGCAGGCAGAACTGCTGGCGGCAACTACAGGTATTGATTACCGACAGGCCAAACAAAATATGTTACCCCAGGTAAATGGGCTGATTGAACATGGTTCCAACCAGGGTAGAAATATCGATCCGTTTACCAACAGTTACCTGAATCAGAAAATTGACTATGCAAACTATGCTGTTAATGGTGGTGTAGTACTATTTAACGGACTGGCAACGCAGAACAATATCCAGCAACAACGCCTTGCCCTCGCAGCTGGCAAGGAAGAGATTCAACAGGCTAAAGACAATCTGACCCTGAATCTAATGAACGCCTATTTGCTTGTATTAAGTACAAATGATCTATTACAACAAATTCGCCTCCAGGCTGAGTTGAGCCGCCGACAGGTAGAGCGCCTGGAGATTCTGCATAAGGAAGGTGCTGTTCAGCCCTCCCAGTATTTCGACCTGAAAGGACAACTCGCCAATGACGAAATCAATCTTGTTAATACCCAAAATCAGTTGGACGCAGCCAGGCTTACCCTCTGTCAGTGGATGAATATTCCCTACGATACCAGCCTGGAACTCGAACCTATCCGACCAGAAGATTTTCTTCAATCCTACCAGGGAGATGCCAATACCATTTACCAGGCAGCAATCAATGAATTGGCCGTGGTGAAGGCAGCCCGGCTTCGCACTGAAAGCGCTGAAAAAGGAGTTAAAACCTGGAAAAGCCAGCTTTGGCCAACACTGAGCCTGAATGGTGCATTATACACAAACTATTCCAGCGCAGCACGAACTGCCCAGTTTCTCCGGACGGTTGAAACAACCACTGGCGACTATGTTCAAATCAATGGTACACAATCTCCTGTCCTGACCATGCGGGATGAATTTGATATGCAAAAAATCACTTACAGTGATCAGTTCAAAAACAATTATGGTACCAATATTAATCTGGCGCTTCGGATTCCCCTCTTGAACTCCCTGCAAACACGCAACCGGATCGACCGGGCAAAAATCCAACTTAAAACTGCCGAGCTGGTTGAAAAAAACACCCGGATTCGTTTGCAACAACAGGTGGAACAGGCCTACCTCAATATGAACGCAACCTATAACAGGTACAAAACCTTGCTGCTACAGGTTGACGCATTCCAGGAATCCTTTCGTACGGCTGAAGCCCGATTTAGTGAAGGGGTATTGAATTCAGTAGAATACCTGACTGCTAAGAACAACCTCGACAGGGCAACTATCAACCTGATCATCGCTAAATACGAATATGTATTCCGTACCAGGGTGCTGGATTTTTACCAGGGAAAAACAATCTGGTAATCCTTCCTGTCAATTTGGCACAATTGCTTGTTTTTCGCTAATTTTGCTCCCTTAAACTGATTGGGATGCTGGATTTTTTGACGCAAAAAGTACATGACGAAAACAGGCAGGGAGAAGCGTATGCGCCTTTTGCCGTGGATGAAAACCAATACAAAAAACATTTCTATATTGAGAGTTATGGTTGCCAGATGAACTTCGCTGATAGCGAAATAGTGGCTTCCATTCTGCAGGAGCAAGGCTTCGGAGCTACCCGAAACCTGGAACAGGCTGATCTGATCTTTATCAATACCTGCTCCATCCGGGAAAAAGCAGAACAAACCGTTCGTAAACGACTGACCGATTTCAAAAAAGCAAAGAAATCCAACCCGGGATTGTTGATTGGCGTACTGGGCTGTATGGCAGAACGCCTTAAAGCTAAATTCCTGGAAGAAGAAAAGCTGGTGGATATGGTCGTGGGGCCAGATGCCTATCGATCGCTTCCGGCGCTAATTGAAGAAGCGGAAACAGGTCAGAAAGCCGTAAAAGTGCTGCTTAGTCGCGATGAAACCTATGCTGATATTGCTCCCGTTCGCCTCGATTCCAACGGGGTTTCTGCCTTCGTTAGTATCATGCGTGGCTGTAACAATATGTGTTCCTTTTGTGTGGTTCCCTTTACCCGGGGCCGCGAAAGGAGCCGGGATGCCGCCAGTATCGTTGCAGAGTGTGAAACGTTGTACAGAGACGGTTATAAAGAAGTGACCCTGCTGGGACAAAACGTAGATTCTTATCATTATTTTGATGAATCCGTCGGAGAGGCTGTGACTTTCGCTCGTCTGCTGGAAAAAGTAGCGATGATAGCGCCTGATCTGCGTGTTCGTTTCTCCACCTCACATCCAAAAGATATCACGGAAGAGGTATTGCAGACCATGGCACGATATGAAAATATCTGCAAATACATACATCTCCCGGTACAAAGTGGCAGTTCCCGAGTGTTGCAACTCATGAATCGTACCTATACCCGCGAGTGGTATATGGCTAAAGTGGACCGCATCCGTGAAGTACTTCCCGATTGCGGCATTTCATCCGATGTAATCGCCGGCTTTTGTACCGAAACGGATGAAGACCACCAGGATACCCTCAGCATCATGGAGTACAGCAAATACGACATGAGTTATATGTTTTTTTACAGTGAGCGACCTGGCACCCTGGCCGCCCGCCGCTACACTGATGATGTACCCCTGGAAACAAAAAAACAACGGCTTAGCGAGATTGTAGCCTTGCAGGGAAGATTAAGCCGGGAAAGTAATGAAAAAGACCTTGGCAAAACATTCAAGGTGCTGGTGGAAGGGCCAAGTAAAAAAAATCCGGATGAATGGATGGGGCGAAACAGCCAGAACAAAGTAATCGTATTTCCAAAACCAGCGGAACTAAAAAAAGGTGACTACCTCGAGGTAACTGTGACCGATTGTACGCAGGCGACATTGATTGGAAATGTGAGAAGTGAGAAGTGAGACGGGTAAAGGAGGAATGGAAGATGGTTACGGGGAGAAAAGAGAAAGGAAAAACTAAAAGAAAACATGGACATCCAAAGCATAAAAAACAGATTCGGCATTATTGGTAATACACCGTCATTGAACCACGCACTGCATGTAGCAGCCCAGGTAGCGAATACTGACCTCAGTGTGTTAATTGTAGGTGAAAGCGGTGTGGGTAAGGAAGCATTCTCTCAAATCATTCATGCATTATCCGCCCGTAAGCACAATCCTTTTATTGCTGTAAACTGTGGAGCCATTCCGGAAGGAACCATCGACTCCGAATTATTTGGTCATGAAAAAGGTGCTTTCACCGGGGCTGTTGACAGCCGGAAAGGCTATTTCGAAACAGTAAACGGAGGTACCATTTTCCTCGATGAAATCGGCGAAATGCCACTGGGTACCCAGGCCCGCCTGCTTCGGGTATTAGAAACCGGAGAATTCATCCGGGTAGGTTCTTCCAAAGTGCAGAAAACAGATGTTCGCGTAATCGCTGCTACCAACCGGGAACTACTTGAATTCACGCAGAAGGGCAAATTCAGGGAGGACCTTTATTATAGATTGAGTACAGTGCCCATTCGGGTTCCGGCACTTCGGGACCGGAAAGAAGACATTCCCCTCCTGTTCAGAAAATTTGCAGTGGATTTTGCTGAACGATATAAAACTCCTCCAGTTCAACTGGAAGAAGATGCCCGCCAGTTGCTGATTAATTATTCCTGGCCGGGTAATGTAAGGGAGCTAAAAAATATAGCAGAACAAATCAGTGTGCTAGCAGGAGACAAATCAATTAGTGCACTTGAATTAAAACGTTTTCTGCCCGAACAGGCAAACAATCGATTACCCATGCTAATTGGTAATGGTCAGGGTTCGGGTGGTCATGAATTCAATAGTGAAAGGGAAATCCTGTACAAGCTCTTTTTTGATATGAAAAAGGATGTAACCGAACTGAAAAAAATGTTCGTTGAAATCCTTCAAAATCCCGGAGAAGCTGCGGCTGCTGCCGCCTATACTAAAGAAAGCCTGTTACGCGAATATCCATCACCGGTAGAATATACCGCTCCGGCTACGGTGCTGCCCTCTCCTGCAACTTATGTACAGCCAGCTGCGGCTACCTCCGTTCTGATGCCTCATACGCACGATGAAATTCATGAACATGAAGAGGTGGAAGAGTCGCTTAATATTATGGATAAAGAAAAAGAACTCATATTAAAGGCATTGAAAAAACATAAAGGAAAGCGTAAAGATGCTGCCGCTGATTTGGGCATCAGCGAACGTACACTTTATCGTAAATTGAAGGAGTATGACATCAATGAATAAATCCAATCCACTTTCATTTGCCAGCGTTCTGCTGATCAGCCTGATGCTGCTATTCAACGGCTGTTATTCCTTTCGCGATGTATCAATTCCGCCGGAAGTTAAAACCGTACGCATCCAGTATTTCGAGAACAAAGCAAGACTGTTCAACCCGGTATTAAGTCCGCTCCTCACAGATAAACTTCGTCAGAAAGTAATCAGCCAAACCCGACTTACACAGGTGCAGGGAGAAGATGCAGATTATGATATCGCAGGAACGATCACTGATTGTTCGGTATCAACTACCGGTATCTCCAATCAGCAGGCAGCCAGTAACCGTTTAAACATTACGGTACAGATCGAATTCAAGAACCGCCTGGATGAATCCAAAAATTTCGAAGCTTCCGTAACCAGAAACTTCGACTTCAGTGCCAGTCTGACGCTCGACCAGGCACAACTCCAGCTACAGGATGAGATCATTCGAAACCTGAGTGATGAAATTTTTAACCGCATCTTCTCCAACTGGTAAATACCTTATCTTGGCAGCGGCATGGAGCTTAACAAAACCATACAACATTATTTTCATCAGACCGGATTGCAGGGAGTAACCGTTTCCGAACTGGAACAACTGGCGGCGCGGTATCCATATATTGGTACCCTGCAATACCTGCTCCTGAAAAAAATGAAGGAGGAAAAATCAGGAGATATCAATAAACAATGGCAGAAAACCCTGCTCTATTTTCAGAATCCTTATTTTTTACACTCCCTGGTGCAGCGATCAATAGCTGAACCAATAACCCAAATATCCAGGATTCCGGAATCTACGGAAATTGTTATTGCTCAATCGGAGCCAACCACCTCTGCTGCTGAACCGGTCAAGGAAAAACTCGTTAAAGAACTTACCACCGAACTGGCGGATGCACTAGCCCTCGCAAAAGCCATCGCCCAATCAGCCACTGAACCGGAATCCCTTACTGTACTTCCCGCGGAACAGGAGCTACCCTCGCTGGAAGAGGAAGGGCCGGCATTGCGGGAAGATCTCCTCCAAAAAGAATCGCCGATCCGGATCCCTTCTTTGAAAGACTTGGGACCTGTAACCGACGATATGCCCAGTTTTGAACCCTACCATACCATTGATTATTTCGCTTCCCAGGGGATCAAACTTGGAAATGAATTGCCGAAGGATAAGCTCGGCAAACAGCTAAAATCCTTTACGGAATGGATCCGTACCATGAAAAAGCTGCCCCAAACTGCTATAGAAGAAAAACTGCTTAAGTCGGGCCATGGAGAAACGATTGAAGCCCTGGCAGCAGACTCCATTGAAACCAGGGAAATTCTGACGGAAACCATGGCGGAAGTTTTGCTGAAGCAGGGAGATAAAGCCCGGGCAGCAGAGATTTTCCGGAAATTAAGTTTGGCCCATCCCGACAAATCCGCTTATTTTGCGACTCGAATTGAACAATTAAATAACCGATCATGACCCTCTTTTTTCTGATTCTCATAATTCTGGCAAGTGCGATTCTTGGATTTATCATCCTTGTTCAAAGCCCCAAAGGTGGCGGACTGGCTGGTAATGTGGGTGGATTAAGCAACCAGTTCATGGGTGTTAAACAAACAACCGACCTGTTGGAAAAAGGTACCTGGACATTTGCGCTTGTGGTTGCCCTGCTTTGCCTGTTCTCTGCTGTATTTATTCCAACTTCAACCGGCAAAACCAATAACATGCTGGATGAACTGAATACCAAGCCGGCTGTAACAACCCCGCTTCAAACTCCTGCCACCCCTGGTAATCAGTCGCTGACGCCAGCACCTGCTCCTGCCGATAGCCAGGCAAAGCCCGCGAATTAATACAAGCCAACCTTTTACGATATTCAAAACCCTGCTCTACCAGCAGGGTTTTTGCTTACTTTAGCCTCTAATCAGGCATCCATGAAAAAAATTCTGATCATCCTTCTTGCAGTGGTTGCAATTGGACTACTTGTTACCCTCTGGTTCTTCAGTGGATCAGCCACCGATTTCAGTAAAAAAACCTATTACCTCGAGATTCCGACAGGCAGTACCTATGAAGATGTACTTGCAATTATGAAAAGGGATACGGTGCTCAAATCACCCGCACTTTTCAGTTTTGTAGCCAACCGCCTCAACTACCCCGAAAAAGTCAAAGCCGGCCGCTATGCGATTTCAAAAGGCAGTTCCATACTCTCTATTGTACGTAAACTAAGAAATGGGCAGCAGGACCCGGTGAACCTGGTGATCAATAAACTTCGAACCCGGGAAGACCTTGCCTCCCTCGTTGGAAGAAGACTGGAGATTGATTCCGCTGCTTTCATGCAATATGTTTTAAATCCGGATTCTCTGAAACACTGGGGCCTCGACACGAATACCCTGATAAGTACCGTACTTCCGGATACCTACACGTATTTCTGGAATACTACACCTGCACGGGTAATGGAAAAATTGCTGGCTGCAAGGAAAAATTTCTGGAATGATACCCGGAAACAACAGGCTGCTAAACTGAGTCTAACCCCGGAGCAGGTAGTAACACTTGCCTCCATCGTAGAAGAAGAAACCAATAACAACCAGGAAAAAGATACCATTGCTTCAGTATACCTGAACAGGTTAAAAATAAACATGCGACTGGGAGCGGACCCCACTGTTAAATTTGCTTTGAAGGATTTTTCCTTACGCAGGATTTATAACAAACATCTTGCAGTGGAATCCCCCTTTAATACCTATCGGGTTGCAGGATTACCACCTGGTCCAATCTGCACACCCCAGCAGGTAACTATTGATGCTGTATTAAATCCGGCGACCACTAAATACCTGTATTTTGTAGCCAGTCCTAAATTTGACGGCACCCACATTTTTGCAGAGAATTACCAGCAACACCTGGCCAATGCCCGGGTGTATCAGAAGGCATTGGATATTTATCTGAAAAAGAAAAATCAACCGGAGGATACCGGTAGCTGATTTACCTGAAACATGTTTAACCTAAATCATATCCTTCGTAAGCTACCAGTAATCCGGTGGATCATTGCCAAAAGCAAGAAAATTGTGCTGCCAGGATTTGAGGGTCTTCCCCTTTATGATGTGACGATCTTTTTTATGCAACAGGTAAAAAAGGTAGGATTAAATGACCGCGCCGCCGCCATCTCCTTCAACCTGCTGATGGCAATTCCGGCTGCAACCATATTTCTTTGTACCCTCCTGCCCTATATGCCCTTCAGCCGTCAAATAACAACCCAACTCTTACTGGTTACTCGGGATGTTACCCCCAACATGAATACTTTTTTGCTGGTTAAAGATTTCCTGGAGGATTTCCTGGAAACGCCAAGAAGCGGACTGCTTTCCATTGGTTTTTTCCTGGCAGCATTTTATGCTTCCAATGCCGTTTTGGGTATCATGAGAACATTCAACAAATCGCTCATGTACACGCGCGACCGAAACTTCTTACTGGAACGCTGGGTAGCGGTGCGTATAACGACCATCTTAATTCTGCTTTTTATTATATCGATGGGCCTGATCCTTGCCCAGGGTACCATTCTTAATTGGGCGCTCACGAAAATGGAAATCAATACTCCCTTGGTCCGTTGGCTGGTCAAAAACCTGCGCTGGGTTTTTATCCTGGCAATGGTTTATTATTTCATCGCGGTACTTTATAAATATGCTCCTGCTATCCATGAACGATGGCAACTATCTTCTCCAGGTACCACGCTGGCAACCATACTAGTTGTATTAACAGCAGGTGGTTTTTCGCTCTGGTTACAATGGTTTGATAATTTCAATAAAGTATATGGCTCTATTGGAACCATTCTCATTTTGATGTTACTGATTTATTTTAGTTCACTTGTTTTATTAATTGGATATGAATTGAATGTCAGTATTCATTCACTCAAAATGATGGCTGCCGAAAGAGCCAGAAAAGAAGCCAGTCAATCGGCCGTTTAAAAGAAAAAACCGAACTTTAAGTTGCTTACCAAATGCCTGCACATATGAAACTGATTTTTACCACTGTTTTCACACTGCTGGTTACACATGGTTTGATAGCCCAGGTTCAACCACTGGAGCTGGGAGCTTCCATTCCCAAAGCTAACATCCGCATGAAGGATGTTTCAGGCAAGCTGATTTCGCTTGCAGATGTACGAACCCCCAAAGGATTGCTGGTTATGTTCAGTTGCAATACCTGTCCCTATGTTGAGAAAAACCAGGCACGTACAAGGGCGATAGGCTCTTTCGCACAGGAACATGGAATTGGATTTATTGTTGTGAATTCCAATGAAGGCTCTCGTGATAGCGATGATTCCTATAAGGACATGCAGCAATATGCACATGCACAACAATACGCCTGGCCCTATACCATTGACAGTAAAAATGAACTCGCGGACGCATTTGGCGCTTCAAGAACTCCTGAATGTTACCTGTTTGACAGCGAAGGAAAACTTGTCTACCAGGGAGCAATTGACGATAACCCGGCAGATGAAACCAAGATTAAACGAAAACACCTGGAATTGGCCATTACTGAAATGATTGAAGGAAAGGAAGTGACCGTCAAAAAAAGCCGGTCTATTGGATGCAGCATCAAACGAAAAGGAAAATAATCAATAGGTCAGTTCCTGGAATGCGAGTTTGATCTGGGCATCGGTCATAGCTCTGTTTATAAACTTTCTATATTTTTTTGCCGGGTTGATCCAGAGCGTAACGGGTATCGCTCCGTCCCAGGCAGGATCAATGCGGGGACAAAAACTATCTGCATTTGTTTCATTAAGCCAGAATTGGGTGGCTCCCGTGAAGTTCCTGGAACTTAGAAACTGTTCTATTTTGCCAGGATAAAATCCAGGCAGATCCAAACTAACCATTACGAACTCAACCTGCGGATATTGCTGACGAGCCTCCAGAAAATGAGGTAATTCTTCAATGCAGGGACGGCAAAAAGTAGCCCAGAAATTTACTACCATCGGCTTTTGCGATGTATTAATGTAATTTTCAAGTTCGTCAATTGAAAGTTTTCTCACGGATTGCGCAGTAGCAATTCCAAACACAAAAGAAAAGAGTAAAAAACAAAGTAAATTTTTCATAAACCGGACGCTGGTCCCGGATAGATTATATTTGCCGGGCACGATATTTTAACGCTAAGCTAAAACCTTTCCAACTATGCTAAAAAGAATACTGGCAATTTTAGGAATTCTATTGGGATTGTTGTTGATTGCGGCAATTGCCATTCCCCTTCTTTTTGGTGATAAATTAAAAACGCTGGCCAAAGAGGAACTAAATAAACAATTAAAAGCCCCTTCCGGCTTTGAAGATGTTTCAATTTCCTTTTTCCGCAATTTTCCAAAGCTGAGCGTTGGACTGGATAAATTATACATTACCGGTCCCGGACAATATGCCAGCGATACCCTCGTAAGTGCCAATAGAATTGATGTAGCCGTAAATCTTTTCAGTTTGCTGGGCGGTGGTCCCATTAAAGTAGCTCGTGTAGTCCTTGATGAACCCCGGATTCATGCAATTGTCGGAAAAGACGGAACTGTTAATTGGGATATCATGAAAGAGTCAGCAGAAGAGGAACCGGTTGATACCTCTACCAGCAGTTTTAGCCTGGACCTCAAAGAATATGAAATAAAAAACGGACTAATCCGGTACAGTGATCAGGAGGGGAATATGTTTGCTACCATCAGCGGACTAAACCATACAGGTAGTGGAAATTTCAATGCAGATCAATTTCTGTTAGAAACCAAAACAAAAGCGGAAGAAGTTAGTTTCAGCTATGAAGGAATCCCCTACCTGGCCCGAACCAAAACCAGGCTGGATGCCAATTTTGATATCAATAACACTACCAGCAAATACAGCTTTAAAGAACTGAAAGCTGTATTGAATGAAATGCAAGTCAACGCAGACGGGTATTTTCAACTGGTTAATGATTCCACTTATGGTATGGATATTCAATTCAATACCCCTTCGAATGAGTTCCGCCATATATTATCACTTGTTCCTGCAATTTATACCAATGATTTTGCTTCTTTGAAAACAAGTGGTACTGCAGCTTTCAAAGGATTTGTAAAAGGTGAGTATGCGCCTAACCGGATGCCTGCTTATGCTGTAGAAGCGATCATCAAAGAAGGATTTTTTCAATATCCTGAATTACCCCAGCCTGTTCAGCATATCAACCTCGACCTGAAAGCTTCTAACGCAGACGGTCAACCGGATAATCTGGTGGTTGAAATCCCTACCGCCAATCTGCAGTTTGGAAAAGAACCCTTTTCCTTCCGGGTGATCTATAAAAATCCGGAAACCATTCAGTACCTGGATGCTGCCGCAAAAGGGAAATTGGATTTAGGAACAGTTGGGCAGTTTATCAAACTTGAAGAAGGTACCAAAATAGACGGCCAGGTAAATGCCGATATCGAAGCAAAAGGTAATCTGAACGTTGTATTGCAGCAAGAGCCCGGCCCTTTCCAGGCAAAAGGCTTGGTTCAGCTTTCGAATATTTATTATGCATCCAAAGAATTCCCTCAACCCATACAAAATACAAGTGCTACTATTGAAGTGAGCAACCCGGATGGAGTACCTGATCATACCGTGGTACGGATTCCGGTTGGTCACGCTGAATTTGGTGCTGACAAACTGGATTTTAACCTGGTTCTCACACAACCCGCTTCTGATCCCAATTTTGATGCAGGACTTAAAGGAGGGTTTGATCTCGGCAGGGTTAAGCAATTTTATAGCTTTGATGCCGGCACCAGCCTGGCAGGTCACCTGGATGCAGATGTACGCATCAAGGGTAAAAAATCCCAGATAGATAAAGAACAGTATGATGCTATTCAATCGAGCGGGGTGGTAAACCTTCAGAACATCGAATTTAAAACCCCGGATTATACAGAGGGACTTACATTAAAATCAGCTGAACTGGAATTTACACCCAAGGATATCGCACTACAAAATGCGACCGGCAGTTTCCAGCAAACCAATTTTTCGGCAAACGGAAAAATTACGAATGCTATTGGATATGCAATTAAGGACGAACCTCTTGCGGGAAGTCTGAACCTTACTGCTGATAAAGTAGATCTAAATAAATGGATGGGGACCGCTTCAGAAGAAGAACCTACCGCCGGCAGCAGCCAACCCTTTGCTGTTCCCTCCAATATACGTTTTGCTGTGAATGCCAATGTTGACCAGGTAATCTATGATAAAGTCAACTATAACAATGTGAAGGGTCAGTTGAATATCGCCAATGAAACCGTAACGCTTCAGAACCTGAGTATGCAGGCACTGGATGGTACAATCGGGCTTAATGGTTCCTACTCCACACGGAATAATAAATTAAAACCTGCCATCAGTTTCTCATACAATCTGCAGAATCTGGATGTTGCCAAGACCTTCCAGGCCTTTAATACTGTAAAATACCTGATGCCGATTGGTGAATTCATTTCCGGAAAACTGAATTCTAGTTTAACGGTTAATGGCCGGCTGGGAGAGCAAATGATGCCCGAACTCAGTTCACTTACCGGAAACGGGGTAGTGATGCTGATTGAAGGTTTTCTTGCCAAATTTAAACCGATTGAAATGCTAGCCAGTAAACTGAAGCTTACGGAACTGGAAAAGATCAGTGTAAAAGACATCAAACAATATTTCGAATTCGTAAACGGGAAAGTGCTGGTTAAACCATTTACGGTTAAGATCAAAGACATCGACATGGAGATTGGAGGCATGCATGGTTTTGACCAAAGTATGGATTACCTGATCAATATGAAAGTTCCTCGGGCGAAACTGGGAACAGAAGCCAACCAGTTGATTAACGGACTGGCTGCAGAGCTGACAAAAAAAGGGCTGGCGGTTAATCCGGGTGAAACAGTGAATCTGAAAGTGAATATGGGCGGAACGCTGACCAATCCACAATTGAATTATAACCTTTCGCAGGCGGGCACCAGCCTGGCCAGCGAACTTGAGTCTAAAGTGAAGGACATTGCCGCTGAACAGAAAGCCAAGGCGGATTCTGCCCTGGATGTTGCTAAGCAGCGGGCAAAAGACAGCCTTGCCGCGATCAAAGCGGAGGTATTAAAAGATGCTCAAAAAGAGCTGGCCAAAAAATTGCTTGGGGCGAAGGATTCCACCACTGCAGGCGATTCCGGAAAAACGAGTACCCCCAAACGGGCAGAGGAGGCCGCAAAAGGCATTCTAAACGATCTGCTCAGGAAAAAGAAAAAGCCCGCCACCGACTCTACTAAAAATCAATAACCCCAGCTTCACCCGACCGGTGGCACCGGTCGGGTGAAAATAAAAGGCGCCTCCGAAAGCCTTCGGGGTCGCTTTTTTGCGTTTTCTCCCCTATTTTTGCCCACTCTAAAATTTTGTTAACAAGTACTTCATTATGGACAAATTGTTTTACCTGGTTCCGGCAATGGGTGTGATCGGCTTGCTTTACACCTTTGTAAAATTTGCCTGGGTATCCAAACAGGATGCAGGTTCCGACCGCATGAAAGAAATCAGTAATTACATCGCTGAAGGTGCCATGGCTTTTCTGAAGGCAGAATGGAAAATCCTTGGCTACTTCGTAGTGATTGTAGGCATTCTTTTAGGTTTTATGGCCAGCAGAAATGAACATTCACACTGGACCATCGCGCTTGCTTTTGTGGTTGGTGCCGTATTCAGTGCACTTGCAGGATACATTGGTATGCGGATCGCTACCAAATCCAATGTGCGTACTGCACAGGCTGCAAGAACCAGTTTATCAAAAGCGCTGAATGTGTCTTTCACCGGAGGTTCTGTAATGGGACTTGGCGTTGCCGGTTTAGCAGTGCTGGGGCTTGGCGGACTCTTTATCGTGCTGGTGCAGGCATTTGCTCCTGGAGTAGCAGCAAACGATCTGTTGGTTGCCAAAGCAATTGAAGTATTAACAGGGTTCTCGCTGGGTGCAGAATCCATCGCCCTTTTTGCCCGTGTAGGTGGTGGTATTTACACCAAAGCTGCTGACGTAGGTGCTGACCTGGTAGGTAAAGTGGAAGCAGGTATTCCCGAAGATGATCCCCGTAACCCGGCAACTATTGCTGATAACGTAGGAGATAACGTAGGAGATGTGGCTGGTATGGGAGCTGACCTGTTCGGTTCCTATGTGGCAACCGTATTGGCAACCATGGTACTCGGACAGGAAACCATCGCTGTAGACGCATTTAATGGTTTTTCTCCTATCCTGCTACCGATGCTGATTGCCGGCGTTGGAATTCTATTTTCTATTGTTGGTACTTGGTTCGTTAGAATCTCTGATAGCGCAGGTATCAGTACAGATGCCGTACAGAAGGCATTGAATATGGGTAACTGGGGTTCCATTATTCTAACAGCTATTGCTTCTTTTTTCCTGGTTCAATATATATTACCGGAAACTACAATGAGCCTTCGTGGTTTTGAATTCACCCGTATGGATGTATTCTACGCCATTGTTGTTGGCCTGGTGGTAGGAACCCTGATGAGTATTATTACCGAATATTTTACAGCAATGGGAAAACGTCCGGTATTGAGTATCATTAGACAGTCTGCAACCGGTCATGCTACCAACGTAATTGGTGGTCTCGCAGTAGGTATGGAATCTACTTTCCTTCCCATCCTTGTATTGGCAGGTGGTATTTATGGCTCTTACTGGTTTGCCGGATTATATGGTGTGGCGATTGCCGCTGCCGGTATGATGGCTACCACTGCGATGCAGCTGGCTATTGACGCATTCGGTCCGATTGCTGATAACGCCGGTGGTATCGCCGAGATGAGTGAATTGCCCAAAGAAGTTCGCGAAAAAACCGATGTACTCGATGCTGTGGGTAATACTACTGCTGCAACCGGTAAAGGTTTTGCTATTGCCTCGGCAGCTCTTACAGCACTTGCTCTATTCGCCGCTTTCGTAGGAGTATCCGGCATTAGCGGAATTGATATTTATCACGCGGATGTACTTGCCTGTCTGTTTGTGGGCGGGATGATTCCCTTCATCTTCTCTTCTCTGGCTATTCGCGCAGTAGGTGAAGCTGCCATGGCAATGGTGGAAGAAGTGCGCCGCCAGTTCAAATCCATCCCAGGCATTATGGAAGGAACCGGTAAACCGGAATACGATAAATGTGTGGCTATTTCAACCGAAGCTTCCATCAAAAAAATGATGTTGCCGGGTGCTATCGCGATTGTTTCACCGCTGATTATTGGTTTCCTGATGGGCCCCGAAGCACTAGGCGGATTCCTGGCAGGGGCAACCGTTAGTGGCGTATTGATGGGAATGTTCCAGAACAATGCCGGTGGTGCATGGGACAATGCAAAGAAATCCTTTGAGAAAGGCGTTGAAATCAATGGCGAGATGTATTATAAAAAATCTGAGCCACACAAAGCTTCTGTTACTGGTGATACTGTAGGTGATCCATTCAAGGATACATCTGGTCCCTCCATGAATATTTTGATTAAGCTGATGAGTATCGTTTCCCTGGTTATTGCGCCTACCTTGGCCGACATGTTCGACACCAAATCTCAGAACCATGCTGGTCCGGTTGAGCAGAAAATTGAAGTTACCGTAAGCGAAGCGCCCAAGGTACTCGTTAAGAATGACTAAAATTTCTTAATTCTGATCAAGAAAATAGAGTAACTGACAACCAGATAGATATTTATTCTATCTTTATCTCAGAAACTAATCAGATCCAAATACCAAAAGTCCCGACGTGTCTACGCCGGGGCTTTTTTATTTCGAACAATTCTCAACAATTCTTGCAAGTACTTTCCGGGCAATTGCCATTTCCTCCTCTTCCACTCCTTCCAAAGCGATCCGTCTGTTTTTTAGTATTCGGGGTCTTACCTGAATAAGCAGGTCTTCCCCTTCAGAGGTTAACGTCAGCGCAAAACGGCGCCGGTCGGTAGGATGATCAGAACGTTTCAGATATCCTTTCCGAACAAGTAAGTCAATAATCCGGGTGATGGAGGCAAAATCTTTGAATACCGCTACTGCAATTTGCTGCTGGGTCAATTCCGGCTGGTCTTTCATCGTTTGTAAAACCAGGAGCTGGTCAACTGTAATACTCCCAAATTCATCTGAAATAGTACGCTGAGCCATCTGGCGATAAGATTTGATCGACTTCTCCAGGATATAAAAAAAAGTCGCATTCAGTTTTTCTGTCATAATAATATTGATAAATCATTATTTGATATATCAATATTATGACTTAAATTTGATTCAAAGAAATCGCCATGAATAAAATTTTCAACACCTTAACAAGGCTTTACGAAAACAATCGTATATTCGGATTCAAATCTTTTACCATGGCTTCGACCAAGTATATCAAACCTACCGAAAGTGAACTGGAAATTCTTCAGGTACTCTGGACAAAGGAGTTGGCGAGTGTTCGGGAAGTTCATGAAGAACTCTCAAAAACCAAGGATGTGGGATATACTACTACGCTAAAGTTGATGCAGATCATGAATGAGAAAGGCCTTGTAAAAAGAGATGATTCTGTAAAAACACATATTTACCAGGCTGCCGTTAGTCGTGAAAAGACGCAAAAGCATCTCCTGAATAAAATGATTGACGGCCTTTTTGGTGGATCCCCTACCCAGCTTGTATTGCAGGCATTGGGTAATCACAAAGCCTCTGAGGCAGAACTGGAGGAAATCCAGCGCTTATTGAATAATCTTAAAAAACAATAATATGGACCTGCTCCCCCAGAATGCCTGGTTAGAGGCACTGGGATGGGCTATAGTTAACAGCTGGTGGCAGTTTGGAATCCTGTGGATTGTATGGTTGCTTGTTCAAAAACTCTGGCCCCTACCCTCATCCGCCTCAAAATATAACCTGGCAATGGCGCTGCTGTTGCTTGGCACCGCATGGGTTGTTTCAACCGGATTCGCCTTTGAAGGCAGTGTTCAATTTCATACAGGTCTTACAAAAGACAAATCTGCTCTTTTAGGAGTGTCATGGTCGGAGCAGCTTCAAGTAGCTTTATACCAACTTTTTTCCTTTATTTCTCTTTTTTACCTGGTATGGCTGGCTTATCGTTTTGTCCAGCTGGCGTTTCAATACCAGGATCTGAGGAGAGATGCACGGATGGGCCTTCACAAATCGCCTGCTACCTGGAGGATATTTATTGATACGATGACCAGTCGTATGTCATTGGGCAAAAAAGTTGAGTTATGGCTTTCTGATAAAATCGACAGCCCCCAGATTATGGGCTGGATAAAACCCGTCGTGCTGCTTCCTGTTTCAGCCATAAACCAATTAAACCCCAAACAGGTTGAAGCTATTTTGATTCATGAATTAGCCCATATAAAAAGAAATGATTATATATTTAATTGGATAGTATCTATATTGGAAAATCTCTTTTTTTTCAATCCGTTTGTGAAATTATTCATTTCTGTTATTCGAGAGGAAAGGGAGCATGCATGTGATGATTGGGTGTTACAGTTTCAATTTACTCCCAGTGAATATGCAGAAGCCTTATTGCTCCTTGAGCAAAAACGCAACAGCCGATCCTTGTCCCTGGTTTTGGCTGCCGGTGGCTCTCACCGCACTTTATTGTTGAACCGGGTAAAACGAATGCTTCAACTTCCGTTTAAAAAGCAACAAAAACAATTATCTGCCGGGCTCCTATTTTTGATCCTGGCAAGCACATTTGTGGGTCCGTTTTACCCTGGACAAGGCAAGACAACTACCGGCGCAATCGCCAAAAAGGAGGTTGAAAAACAGCTTTTGACCGGATGGAATGCCTCAACATCAGCCTTGAACCGTCTTTTCCCAGCCCATCCAGCCTACTTAACAACCTTTGAAAAGCAAGCTACTGATAACCCTGAAGTTGTTCGAGCTCCAATCATAGAAAATATCGATAAATCAAATAATAGTATTTATAATCAATTAATTGATGATATCAATATAATAGAAGATAAACGATCTCCCGATGAATTTACCTGGGTCAGCCAGGAAACTGTAGGAGCCCCTGTTATACACTCTGCAGCTTCCGAAGTAATAAAGGAGGCGAATGCTTTCACTTTCGAAAGGTCGCAGGCAACCCTGAGTATTCCCGAAGAAGCAGCCAGTTTTTATATGTTACCTTATGTACCAAAAAAGAGTTTCGAAATAGTTGCAACCATCGACACATTGCCAGCGCTTGAGGCAAGAATACTTGCGGAAACCAAGGAATTGGAAGCCGCTCTTCAGACTCAATTGGCGCTGAATAAAATTAATTGGGCAAACCTTCAACAGCAACTAATAGCGCTGAGCAATCAGTCCGGATCTGAAAAAGAAATCAAATCCATTCTGGAAAACGAATTGGCAAAAGTCAACTGGACAGCTGTTCAGCAGGAAGCCGAACGAGTATTACAAAATCATATCCGCCAGGAAATGCTTCAGAAACAAGCCAACCACCAGCAACTTGCGGCTTCTTATAAAGAAGCCCTCCAGCATCTGGAGCAATTGGATCAGGAGCTGAAGCAACTGGAAGAGTCTTTACAAAAGAACCTGGAAATCAAAGAAAAACAATTAAGAAAGAAAGAAGCTGAGCTACGTAAAAAGCATAAAATCGTTCACATCTAAGACTACTTTAACCATTCAGCAGCCGAAGGCCCTTCACAAAATAACAGATCAAGTATGGATAAACCGGCAATAAAGCCGGTTTTTTCCTGGAATACCTGCGTGTAAACAGGTGTTTTAACCTGGCTGGATTGTGCACCGGGTGCGAATTCATTAACCGCAGTTACATAATCACCCGCGATTATCTCATCCCCGTTCGTGATTAAAAAGGAATTACCTAAGCCCAACTTTTTTACTACCCACTCATGGCAATGCAAATTCCAATCGAACAGGTACTCAAAGGGGCGCTGAAATAACTCTGCCATTTCGTCTCGATAGTATTCAAACCAGGGCGAACGATTATAACAGGAAACAATCGCCCTGAAATGTTCCATCCTCCATCTTCCATCCACCGTTTTTACCTCCTTATAAAATTGTCGTTCATTCCTTCCATCAACAATCGGAACAGATAAACGGAGTGGTCCGGTGGCTCCCGCAATCATAGTACGGTTACGAAAACTCATTTTAGTATGCATATCACATGATGATAAATATACATATTTATAATTATAAACTTTTTTATACCAGTTAACGTTTGCAAAATATTGTAAATCAATCTTTAATGAACTCATATTGAAAAATTAATAATACAATTGTAAATTTTCATATTTTTTTGATGCGATCCAAGTTATATAATTATTTATAACCTTTTATAATAATGAAACATTTCTTACAATTAACTGTAAACCAATTATTTAATAATTTTATTTTAAGCTAATAATAATAGCGCTTACTACCTTTGTTTAATTTGTAATTAGATTGGTTTGATACCAATATTTTTGGTAATAAAGATAGGTTAATTCATTCAATTGAATTTGCGCATAAACGGCAAATCCCCTATTTTGCTGATAAATGTTACCAACAATAAAAACCGGCGTTAAATCGCCTCTGATAGCTTTTCTGCTTCTCTCCTTTCTAAGTATTACAGCATGCAGGCAACCCGAGATCCCGGAATATCAGGCATTGGAAAATTTTAGTTTGGGAAGAATTGGAATGAAGGAAACTGTCGTTTCGGCAGATTTGAAATACTTCAATCCTAATAATTATGAATTGCAGTTTCGGAGAGCTGACCTTGCAATTGCCATAAATGACCGGCCAGTTGGCAATACCGTTTTGGACACCTTGATCCGGATTCCGAAAAAGGATACTTTTTATGTACCTGTCCAAATGAAGGTTAATATGAAGCAGTTGCTTGGTAATGCCATGAGTTTGCTAATGAATGATGAACTGGATGTAAAAGTGAATGGCACCATCCGGATGGGACGATCCGGCTTCTTTATGAATATTCCGGTCAACTACCAGGGCAAACAAAAAATCGAATGGTAATTCCCACCCGACCGGTGAGGCAAAAAAAATCCGGTTCCAAATGGAACCGGACATATTAAAATCAATTCTATCTACTGTTTTTTCATACCACCACCATCTTCAGGTTTCTTACAGCACTTGGGTAATTTTTGATAAGACTCCTCATTTGCGGTCACATCATCGGCATCATACCCGGCATTTGCAATCGCTGTTTTGATGTTCTCGATATTGGTGCGATCCGTATAAAAAGTGACTTTGGTAGTCTTGCGTTTAAAATCCACTACTGATTTTTCAACTCCCTCTTCCCTTGCCAGGAAGGATTCAATTTTCTTTTTGCAGCTTTCACACTGCACGCTAGGGGTTTTGATAGTTACAGTCTGGATCGCTTTTTTGGACTGAGCCAGAAGCCCGGCTGAAATACCAAAAAGGAATATCAGCAATACGGATAGTTTTTTCATATGCGATTTTTTAATTGTACTAATTTACAAAACTCCTGTCCAGTTTGCGGGATCTTCTCTCCATTTTAACAGTATCGGCTCTAACTGCCGGTCAAACATTCCCTTTTCCAGTGCCAGGCTGATCAGTTGATTATAATTTGTGAGCGATTGAAAAGGAACACCCGCCTTTGCAAACGCTTCATCAGCTACCGGAAATCCATAAGTGAAAATAGAAACCATCCCCTGCACTTCCAGTCCGGCTGCTTTCAACACATCCACAACCTGCAAACTACTCTTACCGGTAGAAATCAGGTCTTCAATTACCACAACTTTTTGTCCGGGTTCATAAGCCCCCTCAATCTGGTTTCCCAGCCCGTGTTCTTTCGGCTTGGGACGAACATAGATATAAGGTAGCTTCAATTGATCTGCTGCCATCGCTCCCCAGGCAATCCCTGCTGTTGCCACGCCTGCCAGCATATCCGCATCCGGATAACGTTCGAATATCAGGTTGCACATTTCAGACTTGATAAAATCCCGGATATAAGGAAATGACAATACCTTCCTGTTATCGCAGTAAATCGGGCTTTTCCAACCGCTTGCCCAGGTAAAGGGCTGCTCCGGACTCAATCGAACGGCATTTGTCTGTAACAATTTCTCGGCTATCGCCTTTTCATTTGATTTCATGTCAACTATTTAGGTGTCAGTCAGGCTTGGTTCAATGATCTGATTATATTTGGACGAGCTAAACCTGCCTGACCTGTAAAGTTATGTACATCAAAATCTATTTCGGGAATAAACCTGTTTTTTTGTGTGATTCGATAAGCGCTGAGCTGGAGCCCCTGTTGCACCGGGATGATGTTATTTTTCTCGAAGAAAACAGTAACCCGGCGATAAGATCCCTGATTCATGAAATTGAATTGTCGAAATTTCAGGCAGGTATCCTGCTGCACTCCGACCTTGCTTCCCTCCAACATACATTCTGGAAAAAATTTACCGTACTAAAAGCCGGAGGGGGTGCCGTTTGGAACGATCAGAAGGAGTTGCTCTTTATTTTTCGTCGGGGTAAATGGGATTTGCCCAAAGGAAAATTAGACGATGGAGAAACCATTGAGGAATGCGCTGTCAGGGAAGTAGAAGAGGAAACCGGCATAAAATCGCCCCACCTGATTCGCCATTTGCTTACCACCTATCATACCTACCATGAAAGTGGCAAACATATATTGAAAGAATCCTATTGGTATGAAATGAAGGCAGGGGGAGCACAGCAACTTATCCCGCAACAGGAAGAACAGATCACCGAAATCAACTGGCTGGCCACTGATCAGTGGGAAAAGATCAAAGCAAACAGTTTCCCTTCCATCCTGGATGTGCTTGAAAAACTTAACCCGTGATTTTCCGGATGGCAACTGTAAGTCGACTGATGCAGACCAACTTACCTCGCTCGTCTTCAATCCGGATTTCCCATACCTGTGTTGTTGAACCCCTGTGAACCGGACGGGTTGTACCAACTACAAATCCATCGCGTACGGATCGTATATGATTCGCATTGATTTCCATTCCGACTGCTATATAACGGGAAGGATCAACTGATAATGCAGCACCTACACTGCCCAGGGTTTCCGCCAGTGCAACAGAGGCACCGCCATGAAGCAAACCATAAGGCTGTTTGGTTCGATGGTCAACAGGCATCCGCGCTTTGATAAAGTCTTCACCAAGCTCCATCCACTCAATACCCAGGTGTTCACCCATCGTACCCTGGCCAAGCGGCAACAAATCAGCAAGGCGCAGTTCAGGTTTAAACCATATAACAGGCATGCTCAACTGTTTTGTTGTAAACTGTTAAATACTGCAGCTGGTATAAAGGGAGAGGCATCGCCGTTGTTACGGATGATATCCCGCACAATCGTAGAAGCTACCGATGTATATTTAGGTTCTCCCGTCAGAAAAATGGTTTCAATATTTTTATCCAGGGTACGGTTCGCGTCAGCGATAGTTTTTTCATATTCAAAATCGCTTACATATCGTATACCTCTTAATATAAAGTTGGCCCCGATCTCCTGGCAAAACTTTACGGTCAGGCCCTCATAAGAGGCCCCTTCGACCTTCGGTTCATGTTTGAAAATCTCTTTAATCCACAATAGTCTTTGCTCCGCTGAAAACATCGGCGCTTTGGCAGCATTCAGGCCCACACCAATGATGATTTTATCAAATAACGGCAAGGCTCTCGTTACAATATCCACATGACCCAGTGTTATGGGATCAAATGTTCCGGGAAAGAGGCAGATCTTCATGTTGATTAATTATTTTGTGATTCTCCCCTTCCCGCGAGCAGGTAAAGTACAGCCATCCGAACGGCTACTCCATTTTCTACCTGTTGCAGAATGATGGATTGTTTACTGTCTGCTACATCGCTGTCCAGTTCAACGCCTCTGTTTATCGGTCCGGGATGCATAACGATTATCTCTTTATCCAAACGGTCCAACAATGATTTTTTTACGCCATAAGCGAGGTTGTATTCCCGAAGTGAACTGAACAATACCTGGTTCTGCCGCTCTAACTGGATGCGCAATACATTGGCAACATCGCACCATTCCAGTGCTTTCTGCAGGTTATATTCCACCCGTACATCAAAGGCTTCTTTCAAATAGGTGGGGATCAGGGTGGGCGGACCGGCAACCATTACTTCCGCACCCATTTTTTTCAAAAGGTATAAATTACTGAGGGCCACTCTGGAATGCATAATATCACCGATGATGGCAATTTTTTTACCCTCGAGGGTCCCCAGTTTTTCCCGAATGGAAAAAGCATCCAGCAATGCCTGTGTCGGATGTTCGTTGATACCATCCCCTGCATTCACAATAGCAGCAGGAATATGTTTGGCGAGGAAATGCGGTGCACCGCTCGCGCTGTGTCGCATCACTACCATATCCACTTTCATGCTCAGGATATTGTTCACTGTATCCAGCAGGGTCTCCCCCTTGGATACCGAAGAACCACTCGCAGAAAAATTAATGGTATCCGCGCTCAGGCGTTTCTCGGCCAACTCGAATGAAATTCTTGTCCGCGTGGAGTTTTCGTAAAAAAGATTAACAATCGTTACATCGCGCAACGAGGGTACTTTTTTAATCGGTCGCTGTAAAACTTCCTTGAATTGGGTTGCCGTATCTAAAATCAATTGAATGTCCCGTGGAACCAGCTCTCTAATGCCCAGCAGATGTTTTGTACTTAGTTGCATTAGGGTGCAAAGTTAATTGTTAGAGTAATACCACTTCATCCTTTCCTTCATTTTCCTTCCAGCCAACTTTCACCCTTTCAGTAATGATGGAGTCTATGGATTTGCCTACATAATCGGGCTGGATGGGCAACTCGCGACTAAACCTCCGATCAATCAAAACGCAGAGTTCCACTTTGGCCGGGCGACCGAAATCCAGGAGTGCATCCAGGGCGGCACGGATCGTGCGACCAGTATACAATACGTCATCCACCAGGATCACCTGTTTATCTTCAATGGAAAAAGGAATATCTGTTTCATTGGCGAGGCGCAACTCATTGCGCACATCATCCCGGTAAAAGGTTATATCCAGGATTCCGTATGAAACTGATGAAGCCGGCGATATCAACCGGATTTCCCGAATGATCCGGTCGCTCAACCATTTACCCCTCGGCTGGATCCCGATGATACAGGTTTTGCTCAAATCCTGACAGTTCTCCAAAATCTGATGACTCAGTCTTTTCACCGTTAAAATGATCTGATCTTCGCTGAGTATGGTTTTCACTCGCTCAATTTTACGCTAAAATAAGGCTTCAACACCGTTAAAAAAAACCGGCTGCCTGTAACAGCAGCCGGATCAAATTAATAATTGAGAAATCAACTCTCTTGTAAAAAAGGATACCGATAATCTGTAGGAGGATTAAAGGTCTCCTTGATAGTTCTTGCACTTAACCAACGATAGAGGTTTAGCATGGAACCGGCTTTATCATTCGTTCCACTGGAGCGTGCACCACCAAAAGGTTGTTGCCCCACAACTGCGCCGGTTGGTTTATCATTGATATAAAAATTACCTGCAGCATTTCTCAACCGGTTCACCGCCAATTCAACAGCTGCTCTGTCCTGCGCAATAATAGAACCAGTTAATGCATAATCGGATGTTGTATCCACAAGAGTCAACGCCTTCTCAAACTGATCCGCATCATATGTATATATGGTAAGAACAGGTCCAAACAGTTCTTCACACATGGTTATATATTTCGGATCACGCACTTCTATAACGGTTGGCTCAATAAAAAATCCTTTGCGTTTATCGCAATTGCCACCCACCAGAATTTTTGCTTTCCGGTCTTTCTTCGCATTATCTATATATTTTTTCAGCTTATCATAGCTCTTCTCGTCAATTACGGCATTTATGAAATTGCTGAAATCTTCGACACTACCCATTTTCATGCTTTCAATCTGCGCAATCAGTTTACGCTTTACAGCATCCGCCATATTGGAAGGCAGGTAAGCTCTTGAAGCTGCCGAACATTTTTGTCCCTGGAATTCAAAAGCCCCTCTTGCCAGGGCAGTTGCGACCACATCCGGATCCGCAGAACGATGCGCCAGTACAAAATCTTTACCACCTGTTTCACCAACGATTCGCGGATAGGTTCTATACTTATTGATATTGGCTCCAACAGTTGTCCATATCTGATTAAATACACCAGTGGATCCGGTGAAATGTACGCCTGCAAAATCGCGGTGTTGAAAACACACTTCTCCAAGTGTTGGTCCATCAACATAAATCAGATTGATGACTCCATCCGGCAAACCAGCTTCCATCAGAATTTTCATGAACATCTGCGCAGAATACACCTGCGTGTTAGCTGGCTTCCAAACCACTGTATTTCCGCACATCGCAGCAGATGTTGGCAGGTTACCACCAATAGCTGTAAAGTTAAATGGAGTAATCGCCAGTACAAATCCTTCCAGGGGGCGCCATTCCAAACGGTTATGTGTACCCGGAGAACTGATAGGCTGCTGTTTGTATATCTCACTCAAAAAATGAACATTGAAGCGCAGAAAATCGATGATCTCGCAGGCACTGTCAATCTCTGCCTGGTAAATATTTTTACTTTGTCCCAGCATGGTAGTACCATTCAGGTAGGGACGGTATTTGGTAGCAATCAGATCGGCCGCTTTCAAAAAGATAGCAGCACGGTTTTCCCAACTCATCGATTCCCAGGAAGCTTTCGCTTTGAGTGCTGCATCAATGGCCTGCTGTACATGCTTTTTATCTCCCTGGTGGAAATAGCCAAGCACGTGCCCTCTTTCATGTGGAGGATGGATCGCCACCTTGTTACCGGTACGAACCGCTCTTCCGCCAATATACATGGGAATATCTGCTTCTTTTTTCTTGAGCTCCTCCAGCACTTTTTTCTGGCGAAGCTTTTCCGGTGAACCGGGCGCATAATTTAATACGGGCTCGTTCACGGGTAATGGATAAGAAAACGTTCCAATACTCATAGTATGTGTTTTTGTGTTAGCTGGCAGGTTCTTCTTCTTTCTGACTCATCAGGTAAGCTTTAATGAATCCATCCAGTTCCCCGTCCATCACGGGCTGCACGTTACCTACTTCAAAATCAGTCCGGTGATCTTTAATCATTTTATATGGATGGAATACATAACTCCTTATCTGGCTGCCCCATTCAATTTTTTTCTTGCTGGCATTGGTGGAATTTTTGGCTTCTTCTCTCCTTCTCAATTCTTCTTCATACAAACGGCTTTTCAGCATCTGCATGGCTTTCTCCCGGTTACCTAACTGGGTTCTCTCCGTTTGACAGATTACTACAATTCCAGTTGGGAGGTGCGTCAACATTACTTTGGTTTCCACCTTGTTTACGTTCTGCCCACCGGCACCACCACTACGGGCAGTTTCCATTTTCACTTCACTGTCTTTTACTTCAATTTCAATGGTATCATCAACCAGCGGGTAAACAAATACCGAGGCAAAAGAAGTATGACGGCGTGCATTGGAATCAAACGGTGATATCCGAACCAGGCGATGAACGCCGCTTTCTCCTTTTAGAAAACCATATGCGAATGGACCGTCAAATTGGAAAGTGGCACTTTTAATGCCGGCACCGTCTCCATCCTGCCAGTCAAGTTCAGTAACTGTCCACCCCTGCTTTTCACCATACATCCGGTACATACGGGAAAGGATCTGGGCCCAGTCCTGGCTTTCGGTTCCGCCGGCTCCACTGTTAATCTGAACCACCGCTGGAAGTTCGTCCTCGGGCTGATTAAGCGTACTCTTAAATTCTGCCTCTTCAATATTATCAAGCGCTTTGTCGTAGGCTTCACGAGCTTCTTCTTCCGAAGCCTCACCGGCTTTCCAGAATTCGAACAAAACGGCAAAATCTTCTACCGCAGTTTCAACAGAATGAAACAGTTCGAACCAGTATTCGTGAACTTTGATTTCTTTTAAAATGGCAGTGGCCCGCTGGTTATCATCCCAAAAACCAGGAGCCAGGGTTAGTTGTTTATCCTGCTGGATCTTTGCTTCGCGATTAGCGACGTCAAAGAAACCTCCTTAGAACAGTAACCCGTTCCCGTAATGATTTCAATTGTTCCTGTGTCATAGCGCGCAAAGATAAGAGTATATGCTAAAAGTCCTATTTTCATACCATCAATTCTGTTTTATGTATTGGAAATCAGCTGTTATTGTGCTTTTAACCAGCATGACCACTCTATTCGTACAACCCCTTTTGGCAGCCCATCCCTCCCTTTCGGAACCCAATGAACCGGCCGCAACATCTTCAGTCCCTGATTTTAAAAAAGAGCTGGACGCTTTCAGAACACTTGACCGTAAAGAACGCAAAGCACGTTTCAAAGCGGCCAAATCGGTTTTGCGTGAATACAAAAAAGATCTCCGGCGTGGCCTGGCAGATGAGGCTGATGCCAGCCAGGTTCTGCTAATCATTCTGGGTATTCTTGTACCACCACTTGCTATATACCTGAAAGAAAGAACCCTTGGTTGGCCTTTCTGGGCAAGTATCGCCCTGCTGGCAACCGGACTTATCGTATTTTCCGCCCTGCCATTCTTTTGGCTGCTTGCAGCAGGATTAGCCCTCCTGGTTGTCTTTGAGGTAATTTAACGTTTTATCCATACCCCAACAGCACTTGTGGTTGTAACTTGCAGGTGCAATAGTGTTGAACTAAAATGTCGCATTTGAAACTTTTTACAACGTTTTCCTTACTGTCCTGCTACCTGCTGCTAAGCAGCAGTTGTGCGCAGAAAGAAAACCCGAACAGGTCTATGAGCAATGATGTAGTGTATGCTGGTTACCAGCAGGTAACTGACACCGCTACCCTTGGCGCCGGTTGTTTCTGGTGTGTGGAAGCTGTATTCCAGCAATTACAGGGAGTACTGAAAGTATCTTCCGGTTATTCTGGCGGACATGTAGCCAACCCTACTTACGAGCAGGTTTCAGAAAAGAATACCGGCCATGCAGAAGTAATCCAGGTGGTGTTTGACCCCTCCATGATCAGTTTTGATGAATTGCTGGAAGTATTCTGGCAAACCCATGATCCAACTACCCTGAATAAGCAGGGAAATGACGTTGGACCACAGTACCGGAGTGCCATTTTCTACCACAACGATGAGCAGAAAAAGAAAGCACTTTATTACAAAGAGCAATTAGAAAAAAGTGGTGCCTGGGATAAACCAATCGTAACCGAAATAGCTCCGTTCAAAGCTTTTTATGTGGCCGAAGATTATCACCAGAATTATTATCTGAATAACGGTTCACAACCCTATTGTTATTTTGTAATCCGTCCCAAACTGGAAAAATTCGAAAAGGTATTCAAGGATAAATTAAAACGTAACACGCAGGCACAAACGAAGAACAGATAAGCAGTTTTACTGTATATAAAAAAGCCGGACACATTAAAAGTATCCGGCTTTTTTTATGCATTGAAAATTCAATTAATGATGATGATGTGGCCCCTGTTTCAGAACAGCCGGCTTCATTTTGATAATGCCAACAAAATTCATAAACCGCATCACATAGAAAGTAGGATCCAGTTCAAACCATTTGCGGGCAAAGTTGGGATTCTCCCCATCCTTATGGTGATTGTTCTGAAACAGTTCTCCCAGTAAAAAGATACCCCAGGGTTCTGAATTTTTTGAGTGGTCTCCATTTTTGTAATTCGCATAACCATACTTGTGACCACACCAGTTAACTATAGCGCCCTGTACGGGTCCCATCAGGTAATGGATCGGCAACAACAGGAACCACCAATAGCTGGGTGCGAAATACACATAGATCAATGTATACGCTACTCCAAAGCTTAAACGGGTTAGCCAATGATCCGCAAAACGATCCAGTTTTTCCCAAACCGGCAGATAGGAACTGGTAAACTCCGCATCCGGCATATTTGTACGAGTTACAAAACTGTTGTAAATGTTCCGGGTATGCATCATCATGCCCCATACATCTTTAAAGAAGTGCGGACTGTGCGGATCTTTTTCTGTATCACTGAAGGCATGATGCATGCGATGCATTACACCATATGCACGTGGAACCAGGTAGGAAGATCCCTGGGTAAACCATGTCATCAGGTAAAACATGCGTTCCCAGCCTTTACTGGTAGTATACATCTGATGGGAAGCGAAACGATGCAGGAAGAATGTGTGAAAGAACAGGGACAAAAACCAATGAGAAAAAAAGAAAATTAAAATAACCGTCATCTCTGAATATTGAAAATATTGAAGGTCAAAGATACACTAATTTGAAATCAGTTATCGTTAATTTCCACTCTTCTAAGTTCCAGTAAATTGAGTGAGTTTGGCTCGAAATTTTTAACAAAAGGTTGAACAAGATGAATCACCTCATCGTACCAAAGCGGCACCACAGGGGCATCTTCAAGAATCATCCGATCCATTTGCCGGTAAAGTTCAAAACGCAAACTATCGTTCGTTTCTGTTAATGATTTTTCATACAGCTGGTCAAAAGCTGGATTATGGTAACGCGTATAATTTGGTGGTGCAGGATTTTTTCCATAAAAAACACTGAGGTAATTTTCAGCATCCGGATAATCAGCAATCCAGCTGCCCCTGAAAAACAGCGCCTGTGATTGAGCTGTCTGTTCCAACAGAAAACTTTTTTGTACAACTTCCACTTTAACTGGTATGCCAAGTTCCTGCCATTCACGTACAATATAACTTGCCAGTTCACTGTAAATAGGAACGGTTAGTAATCTTATTTCAGGTAATCCTTTTCCTTCCGGAAATCCGGCATCCTCTAAAAGTTTTCGCGCTTTAATCGGATCAAATCGATACCCCCGCACTTCCAGTGAATCAAAAGAAGGTAGTCCTGCCGGTACAAACCCGGATTCAGCTGCAATCCCAATAGAGTTTCTCAGGTAGAGCATCAGTTTACGACGGTCGAAACCATAGTTCAGCGCCTGTCGGATAGCTCTGCTTCGAAGAGGAGAAGTTTTAACGAGCGCATTATTACTATCCACCAGTATACCTAAGTATTCTATATTCAGATATGCATGTTTATTCAGTGTAATTTTCCCTTCCCAGTTTTTTCGCAAGCCTCCTGATTTTGTCAGTATCTCATCTTTAAAGGAAGCATCAATATCATTCACAAAATGAAGTTTGCCCTGGCGAAACAATAAAAACTCAGTTGCTTTGCTGTCACTAAAACTGATTTTGATTCCACGCAGGTAGGGTAACTGTCTGCCATTCTCATCCGTTTCAAAATAGGATGGATTTCGTTTCATTATAAGTGCCTGTCCTTCTTCCAGTGCAACAAACTGAAACGGCCCGGTTCCAACCGGATGAGACCTGAAATCAGGGCCATAAAAATCAACAGCCTCTTTTGGCAATACCGAACAATACTGCATACTTAGTATGCCAAGTATCGGTGGAAATGGAGCAATCAAATGCACTTCCAGCACCGTATCATTTATAGCTACAAAACCATCTTTCTCTTTAACCCGGTCATTAAATATCCAGGCTCCGCTGCTGGCTGTTGCCGGGTTCATAATCCGCTTCAGGCTATACACCACATCTGATGCCAGCATCCTCCTGCCTTTACCTCCCGGAAAACAGGGATCATCGTGAAAAACAACATCGGGCCTTAGAAAAAACCGATACACCATCCCATCTTCACTGATCTCCCACCGGGTTGCCAATGAAGGTTTGATTTGCAGGTTGCTGTCCACTTCCACCAGTGTGTTGTATAATTGGTGCGCCGCCCACATGATACTCTGGTTTTTGGCAAATGCAGGATCCAGGCTAGCTATCCCGGTTGATTCATTGTAACAAAAATAACCGGCATCGCCAGCATCCCTGGAACTACATGACCAGCAACACAGGCTTAGCAGGAAGATCCAAATACATAAACGGTAATTCCTATATGTGCGCATCCGGATTGAAGCGAGTATATTTATTGAAAATTCGGTTCACTATGCAACTTACGTTAAAGCGTATATTTTTTCTTCTTTTGACGGTATCTCTTACCAATTCAACTTTCCTTTTTGCACAACCTTTATCTGGTAACAAGGCCATCTCACGCCAGGACAGCTTACGGGGAAGCTTAAACGAAAATCGTACCTGGTGGGATGTGAAAAAATATACGATTTACGTGGAACCCAACTATGCAGCTAAAACCATCAAAGGGTATACGCAACTCAATATAGAGGTAGTAAAAAATCATGACCTGATGCAACTGGATTTGCAACAACCCATGCAGATTGATCGCATCGAATCAAATGGCCGACAATTTACCTATACCCGGGATGGGAATCACTTTTTTGTGAACATTCCAGGTGGATTTCCGGAAAGAAGCCAACAGACAATTGTGGTACATTTCTCCGGCAAACCCACTGAAGCCATTCGTCCACCCTGGGATGGAGGCTGGATCTGGAGAAAGGATAAGTCCGGAAATCCCTGGATGAGTGTGGCCTGCCAGGGGCTGGGCGCCTCGGTATGGTACCCATGCAAAGATCACCAGAGTGATGAACCGGAGCTTGGTGCAGAATTGCGAATTGTTGCACCAGAGGGATTAACCGCGGTTGGAAATGGCCGGCTGATCAACCAATCGGGCCTGGATAGTGGTCGGACAGTCTACACCTGGGAAGTCAAAAACCCGATCAATAACTACAATATCATTCCTTACATTGGCAAATACGCCCATTTTTCGGAAACCTTTGATGGTGAAAAAGGAAAACTGGACTGCGACTACTGGGTACTGGAAGAAAACCTGGAAAAAGCCAAAAAACAGTTTCAGCAGGTGAAACCCATGCTTCAGTGTTTTGAACACTGGTTTGGCCCTTATCCTTTTTATGAAGATGGCTACAAGCTGGTGGAATCACCCCACCTTGGCATGGAACACCAAAGTGCAGTTGCTTACGGAAACCAATATAAAAATGGCTACCTGGGCAATGATCTCTCCGGCACCGGTTGGGGATTGAAATGGGATTTCATCATCATTCATGAAACCGGGCACGAATGGTTTGGCAACAATATCACCACCAAAGACATTGCCGACATGTGGGTCCATGAAGGTTTTACCAATTACAGTGAAACCCTGTTCACACAATGTCAGAATAATGTGCAGGCAGGAAATGAATACCAGATTGGCAGCAGAAAAAACATAGATAACGATATTCCGATTATTGGTCCGTACGGAGTAAACAAAGAAGGCAGCGGTGATATGTATTCAAAGGGATCCAGTGTAATTCATACCATCCGTCAGATCATGGGTGATGATGAAAAATTCAGGCAACTGTTGCGGAGCCTGAATAAAACCTATTACCATCAGACTACGACCTCCGCTGAAATTGAAGCTTATATTAATCGCTTTGCAGGCAAAGATTTTAATAAAATTTTCGATCAGTATCTGCGTACCATCCAAATACCGGTACTGGAATACAAAATCCATAAAGGACACCTCTCCTATCGCTGGACCAACTGCGTGGCTGGTTTTGACATGCCCATAAAAGTGGTGTTCAATGAAAAACAGCATTGGATTCATCCGGGCACCGGATGGAAAAAACATCCTGGAAAAATAAAATCCGGACTATTGCCGGATTCCAATTTTTATATCACTGTAAAACAAATTCCCTGATCAAAGTCTCCCTGCACCTATAAATCGTTTGCGGTAATATTCTTCATTCAGATCACTGATGATTACCCCATTGGATGTGGATGCATGAACGAACTTGTTATTGGCCAGGTAAATACCTACATGAGAAACCCCTCCCCTTGTATTAAAGAAAACCAGGTCACCTTCCTGCAGATACTCAACCGGAATCTTTTGTGCCGCTTCATATTGTTCACGGGCAGTACGCGGAAGGGTTTTACCAAAAACGGAATTGGACAGGTTACAGGTAAATCCGGAACAGTCCACACCCTGTTTAGTGTTGCCACCAAACCTGTAACGGGTTCCATACCAGTCTTCTATAAATTGCAATAGGGATAAATTAGTCAGGTATTCCACCGGTTGATCCAACAACACAGCATATTTAAAATGCAATTCTGTACTGTTTTCAATGTTTCCGTATACACCAGCAGCCTTTGATTCAGCCGGTGATCCGAACCAGCCGGTATTGGGATGATTGGGATCAGAAGGGCCTTCTTCGCCAGGCGTCATTGAGATTCCATCAATAAAGCGAGGATCTCCGGGAACACTGGGTTTGGTTCGCTTTATAGTTGGCGATGCGCCACTGCTTTGCGAAGACTTCGTAGCACCACAGCTTGCCATTAGAAATGCAGCGCTGATTATATAAACAATTTTACTCAAGGATATCAATTTTAAAAACAACTGTGCAAAAATAACGAATTAGTATTTTACGGGCGGGTGGTAAAAATTTGTTACTTGCAGTACTATGTCCAGGTTTTCACATCTTCATTGCCATACCCAATATTCCCTGCTCGATGGTGCGGCCAATATCCAGTCTCTTTATAAAAAAGCGATCAAGAACAATATGCCCGCTATTGCCATTACCGATCACGGCAATATGTTCGGTGCTTTTGAATTTGTGTCCGAGGCCTATAAACATAAGGGAGAGGATGGCAAACCGCTTGTAAAACCTGTAGTGGGATGTGAGTTCTATGTAGTGAAGGACCGTCATCGCAAAACCTTTACCAAAGAACAAAAAGACGAACGGTATCACCAGGTATTGCTGGCCAAAAACGCAATGGGCTATCAGAACCTGATCAAACTAACTTCTCTCGGATATACGGAAGGCATGTATTCCAAGTATCCCCGCATCGATAAGGAACTTATTGAGAAGTATCACGAAGGACTGATCGCTACCACCTGTTGTATTGGCGCCTATGTACCTCAAACCATTTTGCACGAATCAGAAGAAGCGGCAGAAAAAGAATTCAAATGGTGGCTCGATATGTTTGGTGAAGATTATTTCATCGAACTGCAGCGCCATAATATGAAGGAACAGGAGCAGATCAACCAGATACTCCTGAAGTTTGCAAAAAAATACAATGTTCCGGTTATCGCAACCAACGATAGCCACTACACAGATAAGGACGATGCCAATGCGCATGATATCCTGCTTTGCATCAATACAGGCGAAAAGCAGAGCACGCCTGGCTTTGATGACTTTGTGAACGATGATGCAGCAGTAAAGAACCGTCGCTTTAAATTTCCCAATGATCAGTTCTACTTTAAGAGTACGGAAGAAATGTCGGCACTTTTCAGCGATATTCCGGAAGCGATTGACAATACAAATTTGATCGTTGACCGGGTTGAATTGCTGAACCTTAAAAAAGATATCCTGCTACCCGCCTTTCCGATTCCAAAAGAATTTCAGGTTCACGCAGATTCCAACCTCAACCAGTGGGAGTACCTCCGTCACCTGACATATGAAGGTGCAAAGATGCGATACACAGATATCACACCAGACATCCAGGAACGGCTCGACTTTGAATTGTTCACTATCAAGACCATGGGGTTTGCCGGCTACTTCCTGATCGTGAGTGATTTCATCCGTGCTGGAAGAGATCTCGGCGTATTTGTAGGACCAGGGCGTGGTTCAGCAGCCGGTAGTGCGGTTGCCTATTGTATTGGGATCACAAATATTGACCCCATCAAATACAACCTGCTGTTCGAACGTTTCCTGAACCCGGATCGTAAGAGCATGCCCGATATCGATACCGATTTCGATGATGATGGCCGCCAGAAAGTGATTGACTACGTGGTTCAGAAATATGGCAAAAACCAGGTGGCGCAAATCGTTACCTATGGTACCATGGCCGCCAAAATGAGTATCAAAGACGTAGCCCGCGTTTTGGATCTGCCACTTTCGGAATCGAATGCCCTGGCCAAACTGGTGCCAGAAAAACCGGGCATCGAACTGGGTCGGGTACTGAAAGCTCCGCTCACAGAAAAAGACGGAGAAAAATCACTGGAAGCAAAAGAACAGTTGGCACCAGAAGACATGGAGAATGTGCGCCAGCTTCGTGCAATTTACAGCGGATCTGATTTAAGAGCACATGTATTACAAGAAGCGGAACGCCTGGAAGGATCTGTCCGGAATACGGGTTTGCATGCAGCAGGTATCATCATCGCACCGGATGATTTGATGAACATCATCCCGGTTTGTACCGCCAAAGACTCTGATCTCCTGGTAACCCAGATTGAAGGCAGCATCATTGAGGATGCAGGTGTTATCAAGATGGACTTCCTGGGGTTGAAAACTCTGACCATTATCAAAAATGCCCTCGCCATGATCAAAGAGAATCATGGGGTGGATATTGTGATCGATGATATTCCATTAGACGATAAAGCCACGTTTGAACTTTATCAGCGGGCAGACACGATTGGTACGTTTCAGTTTGAAAGTCCGGGTATGCAGAAATACCTCCGCGACCTCAAACCCGACCAGTTTGCCGACCTCATTGCAATGAACGCTCTTTATCGACCGGGTCCCCTGGCCTATATCCCGAATTTCATCGACAGGAAACATGGCCGGGAAGAAATTGCTTATGATCTCCCGGAAATGGCCGAATACCTGCAGGAAACCTATGGTATCACCGTTTACCAGGAACAGGTAATGTTGCTGGCTCAGAGCCTCGCCGGATTCAGTAAGGGAGATGCAGATGTTCTTCGGAAAGCGATGGGTAAAAAACAAAAGGCGGTACTGGACAAAATGAAAGCCCAGTTTGTTGACGGAGCCATGAAAAAAGGGCATCCGAAAGACAAACTGGAAAAGATTTGGACCGACTGGGAAGCATTTGCTCAATATGCGTTTAATAAATCGCATTCCACCTGTTATGCATTTGTGGCTTATCAGACCGCTTACCTGAAAGCCCATTACCCCTCTGAATACATGGCGGCCGTACTCAATAACGCCGGCAGTATTGAAAAAATCACCTTCTTTATGGAAGAGTGTAAGCGCATGGGATTGGAAGTATTGGGGCCCGACATCAACGAATCGAAAAAGGGATTCGCAGTGAATAAGGAAGGTGCCATTCGATTTGGCCTGGGTGGATTGAAAGGCGTTGGAGAAGCAGCCGTGGATAGCATTATCAGTGAAAGAGCGCAGGCCGGTCCATACACTTCGATCTTCGACATGATCAAACGCATCAACCAGCGTTCAGTAAACAAAAAAACATTGGAAAGTCTGGCCTATGCAGGTGCGTTTGATTGTTTCCCCGAACTGCACCGGGCCCAGTATTTTTTTATCCCGCAGGGCGATACCAGCACGGGCCTCGAAAAGATCATCAAATACGGGAATATCTACCAGGCACAGTCGCAGGGTACTACTAACACCCTTTTCGGAGATTTGCCGGCAGTACTTGATATACCTGCTCCAAAAATCCCGGCCTGTGATCCCTGGTCTTTAACTGACCGGCTGGAAAAGGAAAAAGAAGTAACGGGCATTTTCATGAGTGGACATCCCCTGGATAATTTCCGGTTCGAGATGAAACATTACGGCATTATACCGATTTCGGAATTCCTGGAAGTGCTCGAAAGCACTACCCTACAGGCAAGTGGTAAGCAATACCGCCTGGCAGGTCTGGTACTGGACGGTCAACACCGGCAAACCCGTACCGGTAGAAGCTTTGGATCTTTGAGTGTAGAAGATTATTCCGGCAAAACGGAGATCATGTTATGGGGCGATGATTACATGCGATTCAAGGATTATCTCGAAAAAGGTAAGATTATTTTTGTAGTAGGGTCCTTTAAAAACCGATTCAATTCCGATAAATATGAATTTAAAGTAGAGCGGATCAGCCTTTTGGAATCCATCAAACATGGTATGACCAAGCAGGTAACGCTCTTTGTAGAACCCAGGCATATCACAGAGGAAATGATCAGTTTCCTCGAAGGGAACCTGGTCAAATATAAAGGCGGAAGCACTTCGCTGAGAATCAATTTGATGGATGTTAAGAACCAGCGGTTAACAAGTTTGTACAGCATGGGGCCTGGTCTCAATATGAATGACGAATTGGCGGTTTGGATTCAGGGCAGGCCGGAAATCGAGGTAAAAATTGACACTACTTAACAGTACTTAACAATTGGCTATGTCATAACAGCCCCTTTCAACCAACGGAACTATTTTTGCGTTTAAAGAGTTATCAAATAAACATCATAAAATACAGAATCATGGCTTTAGAATTCACCGATTCCAATTTCCAGACTGAAGTACTGGAGTCTGATAAATTAAGTGTTATTGACTTTTGGGCAGAATGGTGCGGCCCCTGCCGCGCTATTGGTCCGGTTATCGAAGAACTTTCCAAAGAGTACGATGGCAAGGTTAAGATCGGAAAAGTAAATGTGGACAACAACCCGCAGCTTTCCATTAATTATGGCATTACTTCCATTCCTGCCATCCTGTTTGTGAAGAATGGCCAGGTAGTTGACAAGCTGGTTGGAGCTCAACCAAAGTCCAATTTCGTAAAGAAAATCGAAGCTCATATCTGATAAAATTCAGATACAAAGAATAATAAGAGGTCTTCCATAAGGGGGACCTCTTATCTTTTATTGATCCGGGTCAATCCTGGCAGAATTTATTCGACGAATGGCGCTGAACCGCCGTCTACGGCATACTATTTGCCGTTTGAACGTCGTTCTAGATTAAGATTCATACCCTATGTCAAATCCAATCATCCGTAAAGGCTGGATGGTACTGTTTAGTGCTATCCTGTTAAATGCCTGTACAAAGCCCGATCTACAGGCTGATCTCCCGCCTGTAGGCAAATCCACAGAAACGGAACTGGTTACTATATCCCTTCAGGGGAGGATTACGGATCAGCAGGCTGCCCCGGTAGCTGGCGCAGTGGTACGTTCCGGAAATCATGTAACGACAACGGATATCAATGGAAATTATCGGTTTTCGTCCATCCAGGTAAAGCCCAACAGCGGATTGGTAGAGGTTTCAGTAAACGGCTTTTTCCGCGAGTACAAGGGGTTTGAGGTGATGCCTGAAACAGAACATTATGTACGGATGCAGTTGGAGCCCTTGAACAGCGGAATACGTTTTGCAGCAGCCAGTGGTGGATCCTATACCTTGCCATCGGGGTCAGGGATTGAGTTTGGTCCGGATGCTATGGCAGAGGCAGCCAATGGTCAGCAGTATGCAGGAACTGTACAAGTAAATGCGTTCAGTAAAGATGCAGATGAACCAGGCTTTTATGGAGTAATTCCCGGGTCCAAGGGCAGAGACTTACAAAACAAGGCAGTATCTATCCAATTTATTAGTGCCGTGGTTACCGAATTAACCGGTGACGCAGGTCAGCAACTTCAATTGAAATCAGGTAAGTCGGCTACTGTTCGTTTTCCCATTCCAGCTACAAAACAGATGAATGTGCCGGGAGCACTCTCTCTCTGGTCCTATGATCCCATCAGCACTGAGTGGAAAGAAGAAGGGAAAGCTCACCGCAATGGAAATTTTTATATCGCCCAGGTTCCCCATTTTTCAACATGGGCAGTAGGTACAGCTCTTCCAGCTGCCCCACTTAAAGCTACAGTTACCGATATAAGCGGTGAAGCTTTTTCATTTGCCCGTATTCAATTGTATACGGCGGATGGAAAACAACTGCTTGGCAGCCCTGTGCACACGAACAATAAAGGGGATCTGTTAATGAATGCACCGAGCAACCAGGCAATGGAAATCCGTATCATAAATTCCTGTGATGAAGTGTTGGCAAAACAGCAAATCAATACCGGATCTTCCAACAACTGGATTGGCACCATCAAGGCCGGTGCCACAGGCAGAAACAACCTGGTACTATCAGGAAAAGTACAAAATTGCAAAGCGGCTCCGGTTTACAAGGGCTGGGTGAATGTGGTAATTGATGGTCAGCAATACAAAGCCAGTATAAACAACGGTAATTTCCAATTGAATCTGATTCGCTGCTATAACACCAATACCTATGCGAAGATAACGGCAGTAGATGAAGAGGGTAACCAGGAAAGTAATTCAGTCATGATGGAAGTTTCCACCGGATCTGTTGATCTCGGATTACTGAGCACCTGTAATAAAAGAAACATGCAGTATATCAGCTATACGCTGAATGGTACCAATTATCTGTTGCAAGCTCCAACAGATTCATTGGTTCAGGCTAAAGGCAATAGTGAAAAAACCTATGTGATCAATTGTTACAAAGCAAATGACCCAACAACTGTTGCTTTCAGCCTGAGTTTTTCAGGGAATGAAAATCCCGGCGAATACCCGGTAACTACATTAAAGTTCAGCCAGAATAAAACACAGCTTACCAGTTCAGGTACCTGGCTGGTAAAAATCACCCAGTTCGGAAAAGTTGGAGAATACATTGAAGGAACTGCAAACGGGAATATGCGTGACTTGAGCAGCAATCGTACCCTACCCTTTAACTTTCGGTTTAAAGTAATCCGTAACCAGTAAGGTTTACATCAGGATACCGGCAATGGTAGCACTCAGGTAAGAGGCCAGGGTTCCGCACAGCAGGGCTTTTAATCCCAGCCTGGCGAGATCACTTCTTCTTCCCGGAGCAATTTCACCGATTCCGCCAATTTGCATACCAACCGAACTGAAATTAGCAAAGCCACAAATTGCAATACTTACAATAAGCAACCCTTTATCAGATACTACTGGTACAGATTGGTTGGTCAGGTTCTGAAAGGCCACGAACTCATTGATGGTAAGTTTTTGTCCCAGTAAGGTGGCCACATTGTCAACATCATCCAGGGGTACTCCCATGGCCCATGCGAAAGGATAGAAAATCTTTCCGAAAATATAATTAAGGCTGAGTTCAAATTCCGGGTTGAAAATATGTCCGATTTTGATCAGTACCCAATCGATACAGGCAATCACGGCAATAAAACCGATCAGCATGGCAATTACATTCATGGCAATTTTGAATCCATCGCCTGCACCATGTGAAATAGCATCTACCACATTGGTATAATGGCTTTTAACTTCCAGTTTAACCCTGCCCATGGTCTGGCTTTCTTCGGTTTCGGGGAATACAATTTTAGAAATTACCAGTGCGCCGGGAGCAGCCATCAGGCTTGCCATAATCAATTTGGGAGCAAGATCTAATCCGGCCTGGGCTCCCATATTGGCATAAACAACCAGAATCCCACCCGCAATACAGGCCAGGCTTCCACTCATACTGGCCAGCAGTTCACTTCGGGTCATGGTTTGTAAATAAGGGCGGATCATTACCTGTGCCTCTACCTGTCCAACAAATGCAGAAGCCACATTACTCAATGCTTCCGCACCACTTACCCGCATCACAAAATTCATGGCTTTGGCGATTACTGCCACAATACGCTGCATGATCCCAAAATGATAAAAAACGGCTACCAGTGCACAAACCAGGATGATCGTGGCCGTTACATTAAAGGCAAAAACAAATCCGCCTGCCACATAATTTCCCACTGTGCCATTGGGTTGATAGGTTGCAATGCCGCCATATACGAAGGATGCTCCCTGCCTGGCAAATATTTCAATCTTTTCCATGCCTTTCCCCAGCATTTGAAAAAATCGCGTTACAGCCGGTACTTTCAGTACCAGGATAGCAATCAGCAATTGCAAGGCAATTCCGCTGCCCACCACCCGTAAATTGATCTTCTTTTTGTTGTTGGAGAATAAATAAGCGATCCCTAAAATGAGAACGATACCAATGAGACCCTGGAATCGATGCATGAACAGCTGTTTTTAGTAGCAGCAAGATATATGTTTTTTCCATCCTTGGCTCCTGGAAGTTATATTTGTGTTTCGGCCAAGGGAAAAGCTGTTCATGCTCAAGAATTTATTTATTATCATTTGTTGTATTCAGGGTTTATTTGCTTCCCTTCAGGCGCAGCAACCCGTGATCCGATCGGGCATGGGCCAGAAGATTGGAAACACACCTACCATTCGCAACCTGGTCATCCCTCCCGGTAAGCAAAATACGATTGTTCGTGACCGGCATGGCCTACTTTGGAACCGGGGTAAACGCAAAGGTCCCCGACCTCCAAAAGATCCTACCGCGCTCTATCTCAAGGAAGATCCTTTGCGATTCGGGAAACCCGGAATGCAACCCAGACCGCTCTCCTCCTCCATCATATTATCGCCGGAAATCAGTGTAAATAGTGAAGGAATGTCAGCCGCAGAACTTACTCCGGCTGATCCGACACTTTGTGTTGGTCCCAACCATATTATCCAGATGGTGAACGGTCCCTCGGGTGCCTATTTTCAGGTGTTTAATAAAGCAGGGGCACAACTGACAGAGCCGGTATACCTGGATAACCTTACTCAGGGCTCAGGATACAGCGGAGCGGGTGATGGCATTTGTTTGTACGATCAGTACGCCAACCGTTTTGTGATGATGGAATTCGGCACCCCCGTTGGAAGCGGCGATATCAACACCCTGATTTTTTATGTTTCTCAAACCCCCGACCCGCTGGGTGCCTGGAATATTTTCAAATTTACCGACGCCAGTTTCTTTCCGGATTACCCCAAGATTTCGGTTTGGCCAGATGCCTGGTATGCAACCTCACGGGATTTCAGCTTGCCCGAGAACACCTTTGCAGGGAACTCCCTATTTGCATTCAACAAAACCCAGATGTTGAATGGTGAAACCAATATCCAGATGCAACGGGTTCGCCTGGCAGATGTGAATAAATACGATGGCATTGCGCCTGTGAATGCATTTGGCGCAGAAATGCCGGATGCCGGTAGCCCTGGTTTATTTGCTTACCGGAATGATGATGCCCGTACTACCCAATCAGATGTCGACAGTATTGGCCTGCTATCCTTTCAGGTAGATTTCAACAACGTAGCAAACAGCCGGTTAACGAATGCAGGCTCTATTTTAACTGCCCCCTTTAATACCACCATTTGCGAGGATGGCGGATATTTCCAGGCTTGTATTACCACCCCTGGCAATAACAATCGCCTGATGGCCACTACCAATTTTGTGATGGACAAACCCATTTACCGGCGGTTCCCTACACACGAATCCATCTTGATGTATCATACGGTAAACGCCGGTAGTCCGGGTGTGGCAGGTATTCGCTGGCATGAACTCAGGCGATCCGGATCAAGCTGGACCCTCCACCAGGAGGGCACTTATTCTCCTGATGCCACACATCGTTTTTATCCATCGATGAACATTAATGCGTTGGGACAAATTGCAGCCGTCTACAATGCTTCTTCCAGTACACTCTGGCCCTCTATCCGGGTAACCGGAAGAAATCAGAATGATGCACCCGGTACCCTGCCGGCGGATGAAACATCCATCGTAACCGGATCCGGTTATGGAACCTTTTCATCACGGTGGGGCGATTACAACATGATTGCACCCGATCCGGTGGAAGATTCGATTTTCTGGCTCACCTCCATGTACGGCTCCCAGGGTGGCTGGAAAACAAAAGTTGCCGCCATCAAACTGGCACCGAATAAAAACAACGATGCCAAACTTGCTGCGATCAACGCTCCTTTAAACGGTCAGATTTTTTGTACTGCAACTGGCTTACAGGCAACCATTCAGCTATCCAACAGCGGAAACCTCCCGTTAACCAGCGCACGTATTAACTGGCGACTCAACAATGGTGCGATTCAGTTTATCAATTACAACGGAAACCTGGCATTTGGCCAAACTGTAAATCTTCAACTACCCATTACTGCTAGTACTGAAGGAAATTACCGGCTCCAGGTATTTGTAAGTCAGCCGAACGGTGTGGCAGATGAGCGTAGTTTCAATGATAGTCTTTCGGTTGATTTTATTTTACAGCCACCGGTTACTGGAACTATTACGCAGGGATTTGAAGGGACCGGTTTCCCACCAACCCGCTGGAATGTGTTGAATCCAAACACCGGTAGCATTACCTGGGCACGCTCTACACTTGCCAGCAACAGTGGCACAGCTTCCGCCTTTCTGAATGTGTTCAATTATAACAGTCCGGGTGATCTGGATTACCTGATCGCACCCGCTATGCAACTCAATAATGTAGATTCCGTTATTGTTCGTTTTGCGCATGCTTATAAACCCTATTCCAACTCTGCCGAATTTGCAGACACCCTGATGCTGATGGCCTCCCTTGATTGCGGAAATAGTTTCACTGAACTAATCTGGAGGGAAGGAGGAGCCGGATTGGCATCTACCACCGGAACCACCGGCGATCTGAACTGGATACCAGCAGCAGGAGAATGGAGAAATAATCGTATAAGCATTCCTGTTAGTAGATTTAATGGTGCCGGAAATGTTCGTTTTGCATTTGTGAGCGTTAATAAATTCGGCCAGAACATATTCCTCGATGATATACAGTTGACCCCTTTCAGTTTGCCCTTGCGTGATCTTTCGGTACGCAGCATTTTGCAACCTGAAGACCGGCTCTGTTCAGCTCAATTTAGTCCGGTTATTGAACTTGTAAACAGCGGTCGGACCCCCATCAACAGTTTCCGGATCTTCTTACAACTGAATCAGGAGAACGTGGTCAGCAGAACCATTACCGGCCTCAACATACCCTCCGGAGCCAGTTTCCGTTTGAATTATGACAGCAGTTTTATTGGGTTTGCAAATGGAAACAATCGCTTTGTGGTTTATACAGACCAGCCCAATAACCAACCCGATCTGCTGCCAGCCAATGATACCCTTATCAGCAACTTTTTCCTTTTTGAAACAACCAGTTTACCAATTACGGAAAGCTTTGAACAGGGTAATTTTCCACCTCCCAACCTGGCAGTAAAAGGAAGGGAAGGTACTCCGGGCTGGCAGGTGGCTGCCGGACCTGCAACTACCGGATTGAGATCTGCCCTAATGAGGAATTATATCAACCCGGTTGCGGGAGACAGGGATGAACTTTTTTTACCGCCTATGCTTTCGGGAAACTTTGATTCGCTGTTCCTGAAATTTGGACTTGCCTACTTGTCCTCCAAACCTGCCGGAGCGCCTACAGATACCCTTGAAATCTGGCTGACGACCAACTGTGGGCGGGATTCTGTGTTATTGGTCAGCCAGTGGGGCCAGGAACTCCAAACCGTAACTGACCCCAATACACCCGGAACAGTAGAGTTTGTACCATCCCTTCGCAGTCACTGGCGGACAGATTCCATTGATTTGACTACCCTGGTTAGTTCGAATCAACCTTTCCAGGTATTTTTTAGGAATATCAACCAGCAGGGTAACAATCTTTACCTGGATAACATCCAGCTCTATAGCGTAACTTTGCCACCGATTTTAAAAGAGCAGGGGTACCTGGTAGTTCCGAACCCTACCGACGGGCAATTGGTGGTGCGGCATTATCGGGATCTTGAGAACCTTCGCCGCATTGAAGTTGTTAATACAGCGGGACAAATAATCTGGTCCGCTTCCTACAATGGGAATGCCAGTAGTTATATCCCGGTAGATATCCGCAGGCAGGCAGCTGGTACCTACTATGTGCGATTGATCTACACGAACAGAGCTCGAACTACGAAAATCATAAAGACCACCCGATAAGATGACGCAAGCAGTATTTGAACAACTTTATGGCAATCAGTCAGACAAACAACTGGAACGCATAGCTGAAAAGATTTTTGGAGGAGAAAGAATAAGCCCGGAAGAAGGGATACTGCTCTTCGAACAAGCAAGTTTACCCTGGTTAGGCGCACTGGCAAATCATGTACGCGAACAAAAACATGGTGATACCACCTATTTCAATCGCAACTTTCATATCGAACCTACAAATGTCTGTGTATTCAGCTGTAATTTCTGCTCCTATTCGCGGCTGTATGCGCATAAGGAAGAAGGTTGGGAACTGACAGCAGAGCAAATGCTGGATATTGTAAAAAAATACGATGGCCAGCCTGTAACGGAAGTGCATATCGTAGGGGGTGTGCATCCCAAACTGACCCTTCATTTTTTTGCAGACCTGCTGAAAAAGATCAAAGCGCATCGCCCCGATTTACATGTAAAAGGATTTACACCGGTGGAGTTGGATTATATGTTCCGCAAAGCAAAAATGAGCAGAAGAGAAGGCATGGAATTCCTGAAAGAAGCAGGCCTGCAATCCCTGCCTGGAGGTGGTGCTGAAATCTTTGCACCTGAAATCAGGGAACAGATCTGTGCTGATAAGGTAGACGCAGAAGGTTGGCTGGAAATTCACCGAATTGCCCATGAACTTGGAATGCACAGTAATGCAACCATGTTATACGGACATATCGAAGGGTTTCATCACCGCATTGATCATATGGAAAGGTTACGGCAATTGCAGGACCAGACTGGTGGATTCAACACCTTCATCCCGCTTAAATTCCGTAATAAGGATAATGCTATGAGTCATGTTCCTGAAAGTACGATTGTAGAGGATATGCGGATGTACGCGATAGCCCGCCTTTATATGGATAATTTCCCACACCTGAAAGCCTATTGGCCTATGTTGGGAAGAAACAATGCCCAACTCACGCTTTCATTTGGTGTGAACGATATTGATGGAACCATCGATGACTCCACCAAGATTTATTCCATGGCTGGCTCAGAAGAACAATCACCCACCATGACCACTACAGAACTTGTTCAACTGATCCGTCAGGCCAGAAGAAAACCGGTTGAGCGTGATACCTTGTACAATGTGATCCAGGATTATTCGGAAGCGGCGGTATAAGGTAGCAATCCCCATCTTCCTCCAGCCCATACGAGGCTGGCTTTCGACTTATACCATTTGGTCTTTAATTCAACCAGTTTCTGGAGTGATTCAAGTACTTTGTTTTCACGTGCATTAAGTAGGAAAAGGGTACTCTCTCCTACTTCGAAACGCAGACTTTCACCACGGAACAAACGAAGATAATTTTCGTAGGAATTTTCATTGATGCCGATTTGCTTTCGCAATGTCATGAGTTCATTGTAATAGTTCCGCACTTTGTTTTCGATCTCTAATCGAACCTGGTCAATTTCCAGGTTGGTTTGTCGGATTTTGATCTGTGCTGCCTGGTAGGCACCTCTGCCCTGGCGAAGGAAAAGGGGCATCTGAAAAGAAATCCCAACCTTATAATTGTTTTCCAGAAAAGCACGATCCACTTTATCCAGTACATTATAGCCTTTGTTCAGCAGATTGTATTTGAGATCCGCTTTGGGTAACAGACTTTGAAATTTCAGTCGCCGTTCAATTTCCTGAACTCCCAGTTTAAATTGATAGGACTGTAATTTGGGATGCTCCAGGCTGGCGGTCCGAACCAGTTCATCCAAAGCAGGTAAATCATTATTCCAGTCGTTGATCGCCATCCAGCTACTATCCGGAACAATGCGATCGTTCCAGGCAAAAGGCTGGCTTTCTTCCAGCCATAAATAATTGGATAGTTCCAGTCCGGCATTCTGAAACTGCAGCCATGCATCCGCTTCCATTAACTGGAACTGCTGTAATTGGGTAAGCGCCTCTGTTGTATCAATAGCTGCACGTAAACCCTGTTCTGCTTCAAGCCGGATAAATCGATACCGATCTGAATTAACCTGGACAGCATTATTCAGAATTTTATACACCTGGTAATTACGGGTCCATGCCCAATACACGGAAAGTGCATCATTGAGTAAATCATTGATCAGATTTTGTCGCTCTGCTCCTGTTTGATTCAGCATGATCTTTGCCTGCTGCAAAACTGCTCTTCGTTTATCCAATACCAGGTCTTTGGCAAGCGGTACACTAATCCCGAGATAACTGGTTTTACCAAGAGATCGTTCAATATCAGTACGAGTTCCAATAACTTCCTCCAGGCCGCCATAAATTTCAATTCCATACCAGGTTGGAATGACGATTTCGGGGTTGAAATAATTGTAGTACAACTGATCATCAAAGGTTTTTTTATCCCATCCTCCTGCTATCAGCGGATCAAATTCGCCCCGGCTTTCCCGGATAAATGCTTTGGCCTGGTCTACCTGCAGGTTGGCCTGCTGCAGGTAGGGATGGTATTTGCGAAGAATCGCTACTAATTCTGATTCACTCAAGGTGTACAATACAGAATCTGGGGACTGCGCCAGTCCGGTAAATGGAATGCCCTGTACCAGGCACATCAGCCAGATTATACTCCTAATCACTAAAACCCTCATGCAATTCAATTAGATCGATGATTTATCTTTCTTTTCTTCTTTTCCATTCTTCTGCGGAACATAATAATCGGGCGGGAAGCCATTGATATTACGCCAGAGTTCATACCAGATCGGAACATCTTTTAACAGCGCAATACCAATTGCACCTGTTCCCATCCGGAGTGTTTTTGGCCAGGGTTTATCTTTTGGATCCTCGGTAACCAGCACCCTGAATAAACCGTTCTCACTTACCGAACTTTCAACAGCAGTTATGATGCCACCAAATGTACCGTACGATGCCTGTGGCCAGCCGCTGAATACAATTGCAGGAAAGCCGTCAAATATAAAACGGACTTTCTGACCAGTTGCTACCAGGGGAAGATCAACCGGTTTTACAAAAACCTCTACTGCATATTGATAATTGGAAGGAACAATTTCTACCAACATCTCTCCTTCTTTCACAACTTCATTCAGTCCAGCTTTTCGCGCTTTGGTTACCTGCCCGTCTTGCGGCGCCAATACATAATACAATTGGTTCCGGATATCATAGCTTGTATAGAGATTTTCCAGTTTGGCAATATCTCCAATGCCGGAAGCAATTTGGGAAGAAGTAGTAAAGCGATCGCCTTCCGCTTTGGATATTTTCTCCAGATACTGCTGTCGTTCACCATTTAACTCCAACTGAAGCCTTGTTTGCTCCTGGATACTATTAGCAAGTTTGATTTCGGCACTGGTACGTTTGGCCATCGCGTCCTGAACCGCCTGGCTTCTTTGCTCCAATGATAACAGAGAGGCCACACCAGAATCATAGAGTACCCGTTGACGTTTGTACTGCTCCTGTTTGAATGCCAGGTCATTTTCTGCCGCCTGCAAATCCATACTGTCGCTCCGGATCTTGAATCGCTGTTGCTGAATTTTATTTTCCAGCTCACTCACTTTAAGTTCCAGGGCCTGCTGCAAAAACAGCAACTGCTGATTGATAGTGGTTACTTTGCCCTTGTAATTTTCTACCGCATCCTGCTTGGCAGAGAGCTGTTCTTTGGTACGCGAAACCAGGTTGGGATCAAGGTAATCCACTTTCACTTCCGCCAGTTGAAGAATAGTATCACCCTTATTGACGGTATCACCTTCTTTTACAAACCACTTTACAATACGGCCGCCGATGATGGCATTTAATTCCTGGGGCCGTTGTTCCTGGCGGGGTGTGGTAACTGCTCCCCTTGACCGAATGTTCTGTGTCCATGGTAAAAAAAGGCAAACTACAAGAAAGCCTAGTAACCCCAGGGTCCAGTATTTGACTTTACTGGGTCTGTTAATCATGTAAACAGACTCAAACGAAGCGAATTCCTTTCCCGGAGCCTGCCGGGTAATGATTTCTTTAACGTGTTCCATTGTTATCGTTGGTTATCTGTTCTTTGATTTCATTCCAGTTTCCAATATGACGGATACTTCCATCTTCCATATAAATTATTTTACTGCAGCTATTGGCAAATTCCTGATCATTACTCACAATGATGGCGGTAGTGGTTGGCATATCCTGCATCAGGTAATTCTTAATTCGCTGGGCATATTCAGATTCGAGTCCCAACCAGGGTTCTTCCAGAATTAAAAGTGATGGCGAGTTGATCAGCGCCCTCAATAATAATAGTTTATGAACTATTTTTTTGGGCAAACGCTCTCCCATCGGATTAATCATCATTTCCAACCCCTTTTTGGAATTTTTCAAAAAAGAACGGAGTCCCACTACTTCCGATAGCCGCATAATTTCCTGCATGGAAATCCTGTCATTGCCCATGGTAAGATTTTCGTACAAGGTGCCATCAAACAATTCCTGTGTACTAAGGAAAATGCCGGTTTTACTTCGGAAAGAAGCAAAATTATATTGCTCCAGGGGTATGCTGTTATAAGTAATCGTACCATCAAAAGGCTGGTAGGCACCACTTAATACTTTAATAAGGGTTGATTTACCAGACCCATTGATACCCATAACCTGCACTTTCTCGCCCGGATTCAGGTTAAAATTGATATTTTCCAAAACAGGAGGATGACCTTCCCGGTAGGAAAAACTCATGTTGTTAACTGCTATCTCAACACCCTTTGCACCAGGTACCAGTTCCCTGTTTCCTTCCTGCTCCAGCGGTTGATCAGTTACTTTCTCCAGCTTTTCAACGGAGGTAAGGATATCATATACGTTATCAATGTTGATGATCAACTTTTCCACGGAATTGATCACCAATAGAATGATGATTTCCGCTGCCACAAATTGCCCGATATTCAGTTGCTGGTCTACCAGCAGGATACTTCCCACGATCAGCATGGCGGCTGTAATGGCTATTTTAAACCCGATCAGGGCCCAATACTGTAATTTTAGAATTCGGAAATGGCGGGTACGGGCATCCAGGTAGCGGGTCACGATTTTATCGGTGCGTTGCAGATGTAAGGTAGAATCGCGTGAAAATTTGAAATTGGTTACAACCCTTGCTATTTCTTCCAGCCATCCGCCCACTTCATACTTGTGATTGCTTTCTTCCACACTGGTTTCCAATCCTTTTACACTGGTCATCCGGATAATAAAATAGACCACAGTAACAAATACCAGACTGAATAAAATAAAGATGGGATGATAGAAAGAAAGCAAAATCAGACCAAAAATGATTTGAATCGTAGCCGTTGGAAAATCAAGCAGCAATTTCGCCAATCCTTTCTGCAGAGTGGCAATATCAAAAAACCGGTTGGTCAGTTCCGGAAGAAAATAACCATCTACGCTTTTCAGATTCAGCCGGGGGATGGTTTGAGCGTATTCAAAGGAATATCTTACAAAGACCTGTTGTTCAATTTTTTCAATCAGCTTCATTTGGTTAACCTGGAAAAAGCCATTGAAGAAAACCCCCATCACTACCATTATGATCAGGATGACAATGGAGGTGGAAATGGCTCCTCCTAAAACAAAGCTAACAATGGACTGAATACCAAGTGGGAGTGAAAGCTGGACAAGGCCATTAAGAATAGCATAAAAATAAATGGCTGAAATATCCTTCTTTTGAAAGCGCAAAATCTTCAATATCCTTTTTACAGGATTCAATCCAGGTTTAGCCATAGCTACAGGTCATTTACAAGTTTCGTTCAAAGAGAGTTCCGGCTGCAATAACAGCAATTCAACAGAATTGTTGATCAACATTCAGGTAAACTTAAAGGAATATTAACAGCCAGGCCACCATCGGCTGTTTCCTTGTATTTACTGTTCATGTCGAGTGCTGTTTCCCACATGGTTTTTACCACCGCATCCAACGATACTTTGGCAAAATCGGGCGCGCTTTGTAAGGCAAGTTGGGATGCAGTAATTGCCTTGATTGCCCCCATAGTATTTCGTTCTATACAGGGTACCTGAACCAATCCTCCGATTGGATCGCAGGTTAGTCCCAGGTGATGCTCCATCGCGATTTCTGCCGCCATCAGGGCCTGGCGTTGCGTTCCGCCCATACATTCAGTAAGTGCGGCGGCGGCCATGGAAGAAGACACCCCGATTTCAGCCTGGCATCCGCCCATTGCAGCTGAAATGGTAGAGCCTTTTTTGAATATGCTTCCTATTTCAGCCGCAGTCAGTATAAATTGATAAATGGATTCTTCAGATCCATTACAGAATACCTCATAATACTGCAACACTGCCGGAATTACTCCGGCAGCCCCATTTGTTGGGGCTGTTACTACGCGTCCAAAAGAAGCATTTTCTTCATTCACCGCCAGCGCAAAACAGGATACCCAGTCGAGAATGTATTTAAAATCATTTCCTCCGGCCCGGATTGCTTCCACCCACTGTTCATAGCCCTCATAGGGCCGGTTTCTTAGGAGTTTCTTATTTAATGCAGCAGCTCTTCGTTTTACCTGCAAACCACCAGGCAAAACACCTTCTGTGTGACATCCTCTGTACATACAGGATTTCATCACCTCCCAAATCTGCATTACACCATCACGTGTTGCTTTTTCGGGTCGCCAGGCGGTTTCATTTTCTGCAACGATCTCATGTATGGAGAGCCCTGTTTTACGGCACCAGTGCAGCAGATCTTCTGCTTTATCGATAGGGAAAGGAAGCTCCACCTGGTCGCTTCGTTTTGCTTCCACCCCTTCCTCTACTATAAAACCTCCGCCAATGGAATAATAGGTGGCAGATATATTTCTGCCGTCTTTCAGCAGCGCATGAAAACTGAGTGCATTGGGATGTGCTGGCAGAAATTCCTGCATATGAAATTTCAACTGTCGCGACAGGTTAAAAGGCAAAGCCTTTACGCCATTCAGCTGCAGTATTCCATTGTTTCTTACTGCTGCAATTTTTTGAGTAATGGAATCAATTTCGCAACTCACCGGATCTTCGCCCATGAGTCCCATTAAAACAGCTACATCTGTACCGTGACCTTTTCCAGTTTTGGCAAGTGAGCCATACAGATCCACCACCAGGTCTTCAATAAGCGCAGGACCACCCTGCTCTTCAATTTGTTTCAGGAATGCAAGCGCTGCACGCCAGGGCCCCAGTGTATGTGAACTGGAAGGCCCTACGCCAATTTTAAAAATATCAAATACAGATATCGGCTCGTAAGACAAGCAGGCTAATTTTGATCGAAATTAGGGAAATCCGGAGGCTTAGTAAAAGTCTACCAGTTCAACCTCAAAATAGAGGATAGAATTGGCGGGAATGTTTCCATTATCGCGACAACCGTAGGCAAGCGCAGATGGTACCACCATTTTGATCTTGCCGGTCTTTTTGAGTTTTGGAATAGCAATCTGCCAGCCGGGTATCAGGGTAGCCAGTCGCCAGCCGGTGCGGTTCGGATCATTCTGTGAGTCAAATACGGTACCATTGGTCAGTTTACCGGTGTACTTAATAAAGATCTGAGAATTAAGATTGGGTGACCCTCCTGTACCCGGGTCAACTATTTCATAATACAGGCCTGTTTCATCTTTTACACCATTGATGTTATTAGCTGTATTGTAGGCGAGAATAGCCTGCTCTTCATTAGCAGGGGGAACAACTGTGCAACTGTTATTATCATCGGACTTATTACAATGCCAGCTGCTCACTGCCACTAAACAAACTCCCAGGAGTACGATTATCTTTTTCACCATTTCCCAAATTTTTGCGCGAATATAGATATTGATACTGGTATAGACCAGCAAAGGGTAGGATATGTTGCATGGAAAGGTGAAAAGTGAAGGGTGAAAGGTGAAAGAAAGTGAAAGGGAAAAAGGTCAAAGGAGAAGAGGCAAGACATAGGTGGGATGGATAGGTTGAGTTCCTTCTCACATCTCACGTCTCACGTTTGACGTCTGAAATCTCACGTCTCGGAGGATTCGCGGTCTTGCTGGACTTTGAGTTCCCGGTAGCGCTGCTCGTATTGATCCCACTGGTATTGTTTGTAAAAGATGGCCATAAAAGTGATAATGGCCAAAATGGCGATGATCAGAATAAGCGGACTGCTTTGGCTGCCGGCTACCATTCCGGCTCTTTTATACCAGCCCAGGGCATAATTCAGAAAAATGGGAACAGCAAACAACAGGCCAATTGGAAGGCCGATCAGCCACTGCCGGAACGTCTTTTTCTGACGGTCGCGGTTTTGCTCCCAATAAATAATAAAATCTTTTTCTTCTTTTGTAAGCATTCCTGGCTTTTGGCAAAAATACAGCTCTCCGCTCTTTTTTACTTAATTTGTGCTTTAACCAATATTCGATTGCATTGAAAATTGATCACCTCATCACACAATACTTATACCAGCAGAAGCAACTGAGTTTACCAGGCATTGGTACGTTTACTATGGAAAACGGGGGTATTCAGTTCAGCAATTCGGCAGATACGGATCTGAATCCGGAACTGGTGGAGTTTATCAGAACCCACACAGGTAAAATGACCGCTCTGGCGAAATCCGATCTGGAGTCCTATATTATGCTAAACCGTCAATTTCTCAATATCGGCAAGGCTCTTTATATGGAAGGAATTGGTACGCTGGTAAAAGCGAAAGAGGGCTCCATTGAATTTACGCCTGGTGACATGGTAATGGAGCGACTGGATGAGCGTATGCCGGAGACCAGAAAAACTTCGGTATTTGAGGAAAATCCGAGATATGATGGGGGATCAGGAAATGGAAGGAAATGGGCGATCTTTTTGGGCATCGCAGCCACACTGGGCATCGTGATCTGGGGAGGATGGAAATGGTCGCAGAAAGGAGCAGCAGAAAAAGAAATCACAGAAACAGTAACCAGCATTCAGCCGGAAGCGGTTCCGCAAACCGATACCACAGCCGTTGCAATAGTTGATTCAGTGAGTCGCCGCCCCCTGATTGATACAACCAGGTTAAACGCTGTTACAGCAGCCAATCGCTATAAATTCATCATTGAAACCACTAATAGAAAAGCAAGGGCGCTGCGTCGGTACAATCAGCTCATCGACATCAAAAGTGGTGTAAAAATGGAGACGACAGATTCTGTCACCTTCAGGCTCTATTTTTCACTGCCTGCAACCGTTGCTGATACGGCGCGGATCAAAGATTCCCTGCGGATTTTTTATGCAAGCCGACAGGTATTGGTAGAAAAGGAAGGAAATTAATCAGAACGCGTTCTTATCACCTTTTACAGAAAGAAAAGCGGTCATTAGGATGATTTTCATATCCAGCAGGAGAGTCCAGTTTTCCATGTACCAGATATCATGCTCGATACGCTTTTGCAGAAAGAGGTTGTCGGTGATCTCACCTCGAAATCCGTTGACCTGTGCCCAGCCGGTAACTCCGGGTTTCACAAAATGACGGATCATGTATTGCTTGTAAATATTGGCGAAATCTTCGGTATGCTTGAGCATGTGCGGACGCGGGCCTACAACCGACATATCTCCCATAAATACATTAAAAAACTGTGGTAATTCATCCAGGTTCGTTTTCCGCATAAACCGTCCGATTTTGGTAACGCGGTCATCATTGCGGGTAACCTGTTTTTTGTTGGCATCATCATTCATCCGCAAACTCCTGAACTTGATACAGAGGAAAGGCTGGTTGCTTTTACCGGATCGCATCTGCGTAAAAAATACTGGACCTTTTGAACTCAGTTTAATCAGTATGGCCATAATAGGAATCAGCCAGGATAAGAGGAATAAAATAACCAGGCTGCTGAATGCGATATCAAAGAGTCTTTTCTTAATCCGGTTGCCGGTATCTTCCAGTGGTTCATTGCGAAGTGATAAAACTGGGATATTATCAATGAAATCCACGTAGATATTGCGATTGACAAAGATTTTATAATCCGGAACAAAACGGAAATGCACAAACTGGTTTTCGGCCTGTTTGGCTAACTCATACAAATCCGGGAAGTGTTCAGGTGCCAGCGTAGAATAGATTTCAGTTACCTTATTTTCAAGTACAAAAGGCATTACATCAGTCAGATTTCCCTTAATTGGAAAATTCTCATCACGCACTACTCTTTCCTCGTCTTCGAAACAGCCGGCAACATGAACAAATTTGGACTCTTCCCGAAAGTAACGGAGCAAGCGCTTTGAGTTGTCATTGTAACCAAGAATCACTACATTTTTCTGAAGACGGAACCTGCTCCGGAGAAAAAAGATCAGGATATTAAATGCGATTCTGTTGATTGTCAGGAGACCGGCAAAACCACCAACCACCACGAGAATATATAACCTAGAATAAGGGAAATGATAAATAAACGTGAAGAAGAATAATATGAGCAGCGTTATCAGATAAGCCTTAATAGTTCGTTTGCTGAAACCTTCAAAATCCAGCCAATCCTGTGCCAGATAAAGTCCGGTCAAATAAGTAGATGCTATCCACGCAAGGTTGATGACAGCAAAAAAAACATGATAGGGTGCCTGGCTAAACGCTTCTGCCCGTTTTATAAAAAAACCTGCCAGTATCAAAACCAGATTTAGGGAAAAGATATCCCAAAGCCATAACATGGTTCTGTAAAAAACGTAGGAGAGTCTGTTCATGAATTATAAAGTTCTTCCAGTTTTTTAACGATCCGATCCGACGTTTTTCCATCCCACAGGGGAGGAACAACCCCTGTTTTCCAAGCCCCCTTCATTATTTTTTCAAGATACGGTTCCAATTTGGTGGGATCTGTACCAATGAGTTCATTGGTACCCATCGTCACCGTTTCAGGCCTTTCTGTAGAATCCCGCATCGTCATACAGGGTACATGCAAAACTGTAGCTTCCTCAGTAATGCCACCTGAATCCGTAATCACAGCCAGCGCATTTTTTACCAGGTATATAAATTCAAGGTATGGCATGGGTTCTGCCAGCACTAGTTTTTCATTCTGAAAACCGATACTGTCTAGAATTTTTTTTGTTCTTGGATGCACGGGGAACACAACTGGCAAATCACCGGTGCAACGCATAATGGTATCCAATAAGTGATTCAGGTTGGCCGGATCATCCACATTCGCAGGACGATGCAAGGTTAGCAAGAAATACTTCTTTTCCTGTAATGCAGCTGCATTCCAAAGTTCAGGTTGTACCAGTCTGTTAAGATTCTGGTGCAGCGTATCAATCATCGTATTGCCAACAAAATGAATGCGGTTGTCAGCCACACCTGATTTGCGAAGGTGTTCATTGGCAACTTCACTGGTAGTAAAAAAATGATCCGTAATGGAATCCGTCACAATCCGGTTGATTTCCTCAGGCATGGTCATATCTCCGGACCGGATACCCGCTTCCACATGTACAGCATCAATACAAAGTTTTTTAGCTGTTATGGTACAGGCCATAGTAGAGGTTACATCTCCTACCACCAGGATTAGATTGGGGCGATGCTCCTGGAGTTCTTTTTCAAATCGCACCATGATGGCTGCAGTTTGCTCGGCCTGGCTTCCACCTCCTGCCTCGAGGTTGGCATGCGGTTCCGGAATTCCCAATTGTTCAAAGAAGTCAGCACTCATCTTTTTATCGTAATGCTGGCCAGTATGAACAAGCCGGTATTCGATAGACGCACCTGCCGCTTTACGACAATGGATTGATTTAATGATCGGTGCAATTTTCATAAAGTTGGGGCGTGCACCCGCAACAATGGTAATTTTCATGTACGAGTATTAAGGGGTAGTAGTGTAAACCTGGTCATATTTATGAATCAGGGATACTGTATCATTGATATTTGTCCTCGAAGAAGCACCAAACAAAATGGATTCTATATTCGGTAATCCGCATACGTATTCGATTGCTTCTTTCGGAGACACTGCTCCTCCGGCAAGTACCTGCATGGCAATGGCCCGGAACTGCCGGGTGCGAAGGGTTTCTTCGTACAACTCCTTACCACCTGACATACGGAATCCGACCTTGTTGATAGATGCACAAATTATCGGGTTCTTAACACCACCTTCTTCCAGCATATTTAACAAAGCAGGCATGTTCATCGTAATAAATCCGGCTTCCGCATTGTACTTCTTTTTCACATAATCATGAAAGGCAACCAGGATATCTTTCATGCCCAATCCAAGTAACAAATCAGTAACTACGTTCTGTAAAAAAATAACAGGTGTATTGATGCCCTTGAACATTTTCATTTCAGCATCAATCAGTAATTCCATGATGGAAAGAAAATCCTTAGACAGGAAGGCTACCCCTCCCTTGAATAGGGAACCAAAAAAGTTACCGGGAACATATTGTTTGATGGTACCCATGATGCCCAATTCCGTAACAGCATTGGCATACTTATGCGCATAAGGCATACAGGGATAAATCTTGAAATCCTTATATTTTTCCGGTTGCTGCCGGATCACCTCGCAAATATTGGCTATCCGGTCGTGGGTAGTACACATAAAGGTCTGGATGCCCGCTTCCATAGCATGATCCAGCGTCTTAATGATGGCAGCATCATCCTTAAAGCGGATAGACTGCGCCATCGACTTTTCATCTGAAATATGGTTGACCGCAAAAAACTGGTTATCTCCGAATAATATTCTTTCCATCTTCATCACTGTTGTGCTTTTCTGATTAAGGCAATGGCATTGTCTGTTTTTGCTGCGGATTCAAATGAGTTCACCTCATTCGGCACCTTACCCTGGATCGCTTTAATAAAGTGATCCATTTGCGCAGAATATTCTTCTCCACGGAGATAATAATCAACAGGAGCAGTCAGGTCGGTAACATATTTAACATTCCAGCCGCGACTGTAACCTGCAGGACAGGCGGCATCTTTGAAATATACTTTTAACTCATTCGCATCTGAAACAATTTTTCCTTTTGTTCCATTTATGCTGACAGAGGTCGTCATCTTACGATGCGTTTCATCACTCCAGTTTACAGATAAAATTCCGGATACCCCATTTTGTAACGACATCATGGCATAAACAGCATCATCTACCTGTTTTGAAAAGATCGATTTAAGACTGCTGCTTTGAACCGACTTTACTGGTGAAAGCAGGTAGTTAATTAAATCAATTACATGCGATGCGTAGTCCATTAAACAGCCCCCTCCTTCTTCGGGATTGGAGCGCCAGGTATCCTGTTTTGGCTTGATCACCACCGGACCGTATGCCTGCCCCATAAAATGATAAATATCACCAATGGCACCAGCATTCAACAAACGTTTTACTTCTTCAAATGTGCCTACAAATTTGTTATGATATCCCACCTGGTTTACCAGGTTTCTGGACTTTGCCAGTTGAATCAGCTCCACTCCTTCTTCGGGACGAAGACAGAAAGGTTTTTCTACAAATACATGTATTCCCATCTGCAATAATTCCTTCACCATGGAAGCATGATATTTGGTAGGAACCGCTACCACTACTGCATCCGGTTTGGATTGCTGCAGCATTTTTTTATAATCTGTAAAACAGGGAAACGGACTGTATTTTTCCAATGCTTCTATTACCATTTTGGAGGTATCACAAACACCCACCACTTCAGCATCCGGATGCGCACCCAAAATTGCGAGATGAGAGATTCCCATTTTACCCGCTCCGATCAATCCGACTTTTACCATTATCTGTTGTAGTTTAATATTTCACTTATAAATAAATCGTATGCCTGTTTGCCTTTTTGCATCAGTTGCAAATCCGGTTCTTTGTTTTCCAGCGACTGTATCATCTGCTCAACTGTTTCCGGTTTCAGGTTGGGCTCATGTGCCATAATTCCTTCTTCCAGCAAAAATTTATCAACCTCCAATAACTCATCCTGGTATACAGAAATGGTTGGGATTCCCAAAATAGCCAGTTCTCGAGTCATGGATCCACCAGCGCCGATAAACAAACTGCATTCTTTTGCTATCTGATCAAAATGCATCGGTTTATCCGGAACCCGTATACCCGAAAATTTGGATTGCCGGTAATGTTCGAGTTGTGTTTTATCCCTGGGTAATATCGTAATTGAAAAACGATCTTGCAATGCCTCCAAGGTACTGTCCAGGAAATTCAATCCCCCTTTGTAATACTGTGCTGTCAAGGGCTCCGGACGAACATAAATAGTTTTATTATCCGGCGGATTTTGCTTTCTGGCCACATGTATCTGCTCCCCTTTCTGCCAGAGATAGATCCCTTCCTTTACACCCGGATATTGTTTGATCCGTTTGGCTGATCCTCCTTTTTTGACAATTTTTTCAACTGGCAGATTTTCCGGTATCAACACGAGGTTAGCAAACATGAAACAAGGGATATTCCCCATTGCATGTTCATTATCATTCGTATAAATGGAAGGAACTCCGAGTAATTTTGCAACTACCGGAGAATGAAAAGAAGACTGCGAAACAGCAAGGTCAATATGCTTATTCTTTAAAAACTTTCTGAGTTGATTTACCCTGATCGGATATCCGAATAATTTCTTGTATAGGTTCTTACCGTAATGCTCTCCCACTACATGATGCTCCAGATTTCGTTGTTTCAGCAGGTCAATTGTATTCGCAAGTGGCCTGCAGGTAATCAACACTTCATGCCCCCGGGATTCAAGATCCCTGATCATGTCATGAAACATGTTGATATGCGGGGAATTGGATAGATCAAACCAAATTTTCATGAGTAACTCGGGGATTAGACTGGCGTGATAATTCCTTTACCTGTCGTAAATAAATAGCCAATGCGTAAAACATCCAGGATTGTGACCAACGCATATAAGGAATCCGGGAATGAAAATATTTGTTGATTTGATAATAGAAATAACCACGTGGGTCCTGCATGTGATCAATTGTCCAGTTCACTACTTTATCTATAAGTGCCCTGTGCTCCTGGAACCGATTCAGTTTGGCAAGCGTAATAACCAGCTGTGTAGGAGCGTGAATATCTATTGGATAGGTTTTGTTACTATAGTATTTTGAAATCCCTTCACTGGTGAAGAAGGTTTTTAAATAATAATCCAATCCTTTTTCAATAACCGCATCAAAACTTCTATCTCCTGTAAAATCACGGTAATCTGTTAAACATTCCAGGTTGTAGCCGGTGTGAAAATTATCAATCCACTGGTGAAAGGTATAGGTACCATAACTCCAGGAGCCATCCGGTTTCTGATGATTACAACAGAAGGCAACAGATTTACGGGCAATTATTTTTAATTCTTCCTCACCGGTATGATGATACACTCTTGCCAGTAACCGGCTTCCGAGTAAGGATGCATTAAATACAATAGCCTTATCATTACCGGAATAGGAGAAAGCAAAGTTGCCATCTGTATCTTCTGTCCGATTTAAATCTTTCAGGAAAAAATCACAGGTACTTCTGGCTTTATCCAGCAGACATTGTTCTGCTGTAATATCGTAAGCATCCAGTAGTGCATTCGCAATGAAAGAAGATGCAACAACCGTGGGTGTAAATTTGGGTTGAAAAAAAGCACGCGACTCCCAGTCGAAGTTATATCCCCAACATGCGCCACTGTATCCTGGTGTTTCTGAGGCTATAATCTTATCTACAAAAAAACTAATCCGCTCCAGGTATTCCTCTTTTGGATCCATCCTGTATAACTGACAATACCCTGAGAGGAAAATACCCAACGCTTTGGGATTGTATTCTTTTTTTATACCAACAACGGGACGAAGGTTCAATGGCATTCTTTTGAAAGCCTGTATCCATACGAGACGGGCAAACCGATTTTTGGGTGCCCAGGGAAGCTTTTGAAAAAAACTGCTGTTCAACCCATCATACGGATCATATCCCTTGAATTCTTCCTGTTCACAGAATTCTTTAAGCTTCTGAAAAGAGGCTGTTATCTTATTGCTCATTGAATTCAATATTTTGTGGTAAGCCGGTTGCTAAACTATCTAAAATCCGGAAAGTGGTAAGCGTGGTCAAACAAATGGAGCGGAAGCTGATCGGACTGCCACTACCCTTCTGCAGGGATTCAATAAATCCATGTACTTCTTCCTTATGCCCTTTCCCGGGAGATTTGAGTTTGATCTCCTTACCTGCTTTATACAGCAGCCCATCCCGAAAATCATTGATCACACCAATCTTTCCCGCGCAGAATACTTCTATCAGTTCTTTGGGCATTCCTTTATCTCCGTTAGCCAGATAGGTAAGATTCCCTACTGATCCATCAGAGAACTTCACTACAATAGAAATATTATCAGCAGGTGTGATCGCAGCATTCTGCGTACTGATGCAATCAGCATATACTTTTATGGGTTCTGCATCCGTGAAATATTGCATCAGATCAATAAAATGACAGATCTCACCAATAATCCTGCCACCACCAATTTCAGGTTGCTGAATCCAATGATCTTTGGGAATATGCCCGCCATTTACTCGGATATTCACAACCATAGGCTCTCCTGAATTGGCCATTTCTGCTTTGATTCTTTTGCTCACTTCCGCAAACCTGCGGTTGAAGCCAACCATCAGCGTTTTGTCTGACTTCTTCATAGCTTCCACTACATCCGCCAGCTGATCGTCGTTCATTGCCAGGGGCTTTTCCACATAAACGTGTTTTCCTGCCTGAAGGGCTTTGATCGTGAGTCCGGCATGAGAAGAATGAGGAGTTGCAATAAAGACTGTATTGATCGAATCTTTGGTTAACACATCCTGCAAATCCGAGGAGCAGAAATTGAATCCAAATTTATTAGCTACATTTTTCGCAGTGATACCTCTTGAAGTTACAACTCCATCCAGTGAACCACCAGCAGATTTCACATTGGGGATCAGGTAACTCTGAGCAAAACTTCCCGCTCCGATAAAACCTGTATTTACCGTTGCAAGCGGATTTTGTTTCAGTTCAACCCGGGTTGCATGTTTGGTTGTATTAGGGGCATATTTCAGTAGAATGCCAATATGCGGCTCCTTCACTTTTCCCAGTATGATATCATACGCCTGTTCAGCCTGATCAATATCGAATACATGGGTGATCAGCGGTTGCAGATTGATCAGTTTACGTGAAAGCAATTCGAGGAAGGCAACCATATTACGTTGTTCGGTCCAGCGCACATAGGCAAAAGGATAATCATGGCCGTTCTCTTCGTAATTGGTGTCATATCTGCCCGGACCATAAGAACAGGAAATCCTAAGTTCTAATTCCTTCCGGTAAAAATGAGGATCACGGGGCACATCCATTTTAACAGCTCCTACCACTACAATTCTGCCTTTCTTTCTGCACAATTCGGTTGAGAGTTCGATTGGATCACTCGACTGTGTAGCAGCTGTTATTATTATACTGTCAAAACCCTGACCATTGGTGAAATTTTCACAGGCTGCGAGCAGGTTCGGATCATTCCGGTTCAAGGCAAGATCAGCCGAATATTCGTTGGCCATCTTTACAAAAGAATCCGATAGATCAATTCCGAAAACAGTACAACCATTTGCTTTCAACAACTGGCCGGTGATCTGACCCAGCAAGCCAAGTCCAATCACACATACTTTTTCTCCCAGTCTGGGTTCTGCCTGTCGCACCCCTTGCAGGGCGATGGCACCCAATGTTGTAAAGGATGCCTCTTCAGAGCTAACATTATCCGGCACTTTGGCCACCAGGTTCTGGGGAACCGCTATTATTTCAGCATGGGAAGCATAATCCAGTCCCGCACAGGCTACCCTGTCCCCGGTTTGGAAACTCCCATTTCTGTCGAGGGAAGAAAGCACCGTTCCGCTGGTACTGTAACCAAGCGCTTTCAATGAATCCAGCTTGGTTCGCACCTTTTCAAGGGTGGCTTTCCATCCTTCTTTTTTTACATTTTGCAGTACCTGTGCAACCAGGTCGGGACGTTGCCTTGCTTTATTTAGCAGGTTGGCCTGCGCAACTTTTACGGTACTTCTTTCTGTTCCGGCACTGATAAGTGAAAAGTTATTCTCCACTAATACCATTCCACTGGAGAGCTTGGGCAAGGGCACTTCATCAACATAGAGTTCTCCGGTCTTAAAATTCTGAATAACCTGTTTCATGTTTCTTTTTGGTTCAGTTATCTAAAAATTCCCGGAACCAAAGTTCCAGTGTAATCAATTGATAGATCTGGTAAGCATTATCTTCAACCCCTCTCCGATCGTCTTCTATAAGTTTCTTTACGGCCCCGAAATTAAGGATGCCACGCCTTTCTATTACTTCTTTTGATAATAATTCATCCACCATCCCTCTCAAATCCTTGGAAATCCAGGATCTGATAGGCGCTCCGAACGCCGCTTTGGGCCTGTAAATAATACTCTTAGGCAAGAACGACTCAGCCACCTTCTTTAATATATACTTGGGTTCTTTTTTATATATTTTATAGGCGCCCGGGATCTGCATGGCCTTCTCTATCACTATTTTATCAATAAATGGCACCCGCACTTCCACAGATGCGGCCATGGAAGCCCGGTCTGTATAGGTCAGGTTCAGCCCCAACATAAACATGCTCAGATCAGTGTTGCACATCTGATTGACCAGGTCACCTTTGAATTTTGCGTTAAATATATCGTCGTGCTCTTTCAAAAGCGCTGGAATTGCCTCTTGATAACCCGGTTTTACGAGTTCCCGCAACTGCTCAGGACTGTAATAGGAATAACTGCGCATATAGGTCTGGCTAGGTGGAAGGGATACCAGGCTGAAAAAACGTTTGGCCCAGCGTCCGAAGCGAAAACCTTTCCCGCCAATCTTAACAGGCAAGAGGGAGGCGGTAAATTTCCCGGCAGCCCTTATGAAACCAGGCAACTGGTTGAAGCGCATGGACAAAAGTGTTGCTTTTTGCCTGCGGTAGCCAAAAAAGATTTCGTCGGCCCCCATTCCAGACAAGAGAACCTTCACCCCCTTATCCCTTGCCGCCTTGCAAATGATATAGGTATTAATGGCAGCAGGATCACCAATAGGCTCATCCAGTGTTCTCACCATATCCGGCAGCATGCGGATAATATCGGGGGTTATTTCAATTACATTGTGATCAAATCCAAACTGGTTGGCGAGCTCCTGGGCATATTTTTCATCGTCCGGCATTTTCTCCACCTGTTTATCCCGGCTGGTGGTGGAAATGGTATAGGTGGACAAATCCGGATTCGATTTTTTCGCCAACACTGAAATCAGTGATGAGTCAAGTCCCCCGCTTAAAAAACTACTAACCGGAACATCGGCCACCATATGCCTCGCAATAGAAGCCTCTACCGTGGATTTGATATCCGCAATGATGGCTTCTTCTGACTGATAGGCCGGATTTTTAACCGGCTGCAGATCATAGTAACGCACAATCTCCATACGCTGATCCGGATGATACAGCATGTAATGCCCCGGCGGCAATTTGAAGCAATTGCGAAACATTGACTGATTGCCCGATACCCAGGAATAATTCAAAGCACTTACCAAGGCCTTGGGTTCAATCGTTTTGTCAAAACCAGGCAATTTTACCAAGGTTTTCAGCTCTGAACTGAATGCCAGGCCAGAACCAATCTTAGTATAAAAAAGGGGTTTGATGCCAAAATGATCTCTTGCCAATACCAGTTCCCTGGTCTTCTTATTATAGATGGCAAAGGCAAACATGCCGATCAACTGATCGAGGCTTTTCAGTCCGTATTGCACAAACATTTCCAATGCCACTTCCGTATCCCCGGTAGTGATAAAATTTACCTGTTTATCTTTTTGTAATTGCGCCTGCAGTTCCTGGTAATTATAAATTTCACCGTTAAAGATGATGGCATAATCTCCCTTATGGAAAGGCTGATTAGAGCGTTCACTCAGGTCGATGATGGAAAGTCGCTGATGCGCCAGTGCGATGTATTCATCTGCCCATACGGATTGATTATCCGGTCCCCGATGGGCCTGGCACTGATTCGCGAGGGCTGCTAAAGCCTGGTTATCAGCAAAACCTGTAAATCCGGCAAATCCGCACATAGTTTGGTTTTAGGTGTTAGATGGTTCCCAACAAGTTGGTATAATAGGATTTATAATAGTCGTAGGAATTCGACGCTATGGTAACCGCACCCTGATTTCCATCCTGAAGCACCTTCAAGAGGATTGCTTCAAATGCTGCCTGGTTTCGGTTCGCAAACAGGATAGTACCCTCGGGCCTTTTAACTACATCAGAAGAAATAATGGGTTTGTTTAAAAAGATAGCCTCCCGGATGGAAAGGGAATCACCATCTGTATTGGTGGGACGAACCACCAGATCGGCCTGTTCCATTAATTTCACAAAAGAGAGTTCTTCGTTGATCAGGGAAAAGGAATCCGATAATCCATTGCTTTTTATTTCCTGCTGATACGCTTCATAAGCAGGGCCAAACATGTCAATGGTTGCAATATTGAAAATAAAATGTACCGGTATTCCTGCTGCCTTTAGTTTCTGAACAGCAGCAATGCACATATCAACCCCATACACATCCTGGTTATTAAAGCGATCAAGCCTCCAGGCATTGGATACTATGATTTTTTTTCCAGCCGCTTTTTGTTCTGAAAGTAATTGCTGAACCTTTTGGGGAAGTTCTTTTTCTTCCTCCATTACAGGTGGAAGGAAGGCATATTGCACAAAGGTTTTATGCATCGGCAAACTGACTCTTTCCAGCATCTCTGCATTCACACTGATAATGACATCACACCAGCTGAACAAACGTTCATCCAGCCATCTGTTGATACCGGATTTTTCCTCCGGATACGCATGCAGGGTCATAACAATTTTTTTACCCAGCAGCTTCGCGGAAAGAATATGAAAAAAACGAAGTGTATTTAAACCGGAGTGAATAAAAAGAAAATCAGACCAGGCGATTTTTTTCCAGTACGTAAGAAACTTCTTTTGCCGGATGTTAAAAAAAGCTGGTTTAATATTCCTGGACTCATCCACCAGGTCAATTTCGAACTGATCACTAAGCAGATGTTTTAATCTCCATAAGTGGATACTCACCCCTCCTGCTGGAGGAGGAACTGGTCCAACCAGCAGCATTTTTTTCTTCTTAGGGACGGGTTGCCAGTTTGCCATCTGCTGATTTTATTTTTTCTGCCAGCATGTATGAAAAACGCAGCGAAGCCGGTTCATTCAAATGCCTGATATCATAAAAATTCTTTGGATTTCCGCTAAAGGCCGGATCCTGGGAATGATCCCAGAAAGGCACATCATATTTACGGGCAATTTCTTCTGCCAGTACGATGGATTTATCACGAACCGGAAACTTATTGAAATAGGGAGAACATACTACATAGAGTTGTACACCGGCTTTCTTACAGTTTTGAATAAAGGTTTCATAACTTCTTACCTGCACGGTATCAATTTCATAATTCAGATTAATGGTGTCCACAACAGGTTCCTGATTGAGCTCCCGGTTGATAGGGGAATAACCTTTAATGATCGGATCCCTTTTGTTGTAAAACTCGGTATTGCCCAACCCGATTGAAAGAAGGGTACTGTTGAAAGGATACATCTGAAACCAGAGTTTGACAGGTTCAAAATTTCCCCGGAGGTTGACTGTTGACCGAATCTCAGGATGTGTTTTATAAAAGGGTAAGAGTACAGATAGTTTCTCATAATTGGGGGCATAGTATTCGAACTCATGCCCTACAATATCAAGTATCACGATTTTAGGCTGATGTCTCTTTAGCACCGCCTGCGCCACTGCATTGCTGTACAAAATGAAATTTCCATTTCTTCCTGCATTATAAAAGGACATGCCCAGTGCTTCTTCAAATGCTTTCGGATGATAATGATTGCGTGCCCGGGAAGATCCAAAAACCATCAGGTCTTCCCTGCTTTTTTCCATCGCATAAATAGACTCATAATCAGGACCGGATTTTTGCTGGAAGTAGAATTTTCGCAAAACATTTCCAACAACGAAATCAATCGCAAATAATACCACCAGGAAGATCACCAGGCGTACCAGGAATTTTTTAAATCCGGGATTGGCAACTAATTGATTCAGCATACTGGTTAAAATTGAAAATAGATAAACTGGCTTCCGTCAAACACTCCGATGAGCAGAATCAGCGCAATTAATACCATATAAGTAGCATAGCGGACAACCGGGCTTCGGTGCTCCAGTAAGGGTGAAACATTCTTGAAATATTCGTGTTTGATTTCCCGGGCCATTAAAATTGCCAGTCCGATCAAACCATAAAACATCTGCGTAAAGTCAGTAAAGAGCGGGCCATTCAGCGTGAAGATTTTCTTCACAATCAGGAAAGCATCCTGTACAGATTCTGCCCGGAAGAAGATCCAGGAAAAACAGATCAAAATAAAAGTCATCAGAATATTACCCGTCTTTTGTATCCATGCAGGTATGGGGACTTTACCATCCAGGTGTTTATCTATATATCGGGCACGAATAAGCGCAAATACAAGATAGAAACCATTCAGCGCACCCCAGATGATATAGGTCCAGTTGGCTCCATGCCACAGACCACTGATCAGGAAGGTAAAGAAGAGGTTGAAATACCATCTCGGAATGGGCACCCGGTTACCTCCCATAGAGATATACAGGTAATCCTTAAACCAGGTTGAAAGTGAAATATGCCAGCGACTCCAGAATTCAGAAATACTCGCAGAAAGATAAGGGCGATTGAAGTTCTTCATCAGATCATACCCCATAACCCGCGCTGCACCAATAGCAATATCAGAATAACCGGAAAAATCACAATAGATCTGGAATGCGAAAAACATGGTAGCAACAGCCAGCGTTAAGCCGGTGTGTTCATCCGGGTTACCATATGCTGCGTTTACATAGATGGCCAGCCGATCTGCAATTACCAGTTTCTTGAAGAATCCCCACAACATCAGCCGAAGTCCGCTCACCACTCTTTCATAGTCAAATTTATGTTCGGTTCTGAACTGGAACAGCAGGTTTTGCGGACGTTCAATCGGACCTGCAACCAACTGCGGATAGAACATCACATAAAGGGAATAAATCCCGAAATGCCGCTCTGCTTTCTGATGACCACGATACACTTCAATGGTATAACTCATGGCTTGAAACGTGTGAAAAGACAAGCCAATTGGAAGCAGGATGGACAGATAAGGAATGGGGTTTTCCCAACCGGCACCATGCAGCAGAAAAGTAAGGTTATCGTTGAGGAAGTTATAATATTTGAACACGGCCAGTACGCCAATATTGGCAACCAGGCTTAAGACCAGGAACTGTTTTTTCTTTTTTCCCTGGGCCTCTTCAATCCAGATGCCAGCGAAATAATCAATCACAATGGTGAAAAAGAGAATGAGTATATATACCGGCACAAAAGCCATGTAGAAATAACAGCTCGCAACCAGGAGCAGAAACCATCTGTATTTATGCGGAAGTATAAAATACAGGGAGGTCACCAGTATAAAAAAGATGACAAACTCTATGGAATTAAACAGCATATATCTGAGGTTCGTTACAGTTTGAATTCAGGATCAACCTTTACCCAGCGCACCTATCAGTGAGCCGATTTTTTTTAGCAATTGATAGCTGACCGTATAATAATTGGTGCAGGCTACCACTTCACCACCAAAAGACTGTTTGAAATTATTAATACCCAGCAGTGCCTTATCTTCCGTATTCTGGGTATAACCACCAAAGTCGTATACTTTATAACCCAGTTCCCGGAAATGCATCATGTCTTTGTAGTGAAGCGCTTTATTTGCTTTTGCGATCAGGGATTTATCAAAGGCATCATCTGTTCTTTTAGAAGCCGAATGAAAGGCTCTTACAATCTTATAAGTATCATCTATTAAAGTACTATGAGCAACCAGGATTCGCCCCTGGTGTTTGGCATAACTCAATTTTAAGAAGCCCTCCATCTCATTAATCCGGCGCACACTGGTTGTGCCAATATTAACGGAGCGGGCAAACTCATTGAAAAATTCAACAAAGCCTTCCACATCATTATGGAATTCAAATTCAACACCTGCTTCTTCAGCTTGCCGGATCTGCTGCCTGTTCGACTTCAGAAATCCTGCATAAATCGTATCATGATCCAGTGTCAGATCATTCTCAATGGTGTAAGTAACATCCGAAAAGCCAGGCTTTACAGGTGTTGTACGATTCTTAACATGTAACCAGGCGGTTGGCAATATCATATCCCAAAATCCCGGGTCACAGTGATACCAGTTCTCTTTAACATTCAGGAATAAAAACTTCTTCTTAAAACTTACCATCTGCTCTTTGTTTTACTACGGTTCGGAAACAGGTTTAATTAGGTGGAAAGAATCGTTGCCAGTAGCCATTTATTTTAGCCAGGTTTTCATAATAACCACCCTCATCATTCACGGAATATCGGGGTATCTCCAATCGGGATACAGTAGCTGTATTGATTTGTCCGGGTTTGGTAGTAAACCCTAACCGGTATCCATATTTATCAGCCAGTTCTAATGTTATGTCATTATAATCACCATTCGGATAAGCCAGGTATACAGTTTTTTGCTGAAGCCATTCATTCAATAACATTTGTCCTTCTTCCAGTTCTTTTGACTGGCGGGCTGCATCACAATTTTTTAGAATGGGATGGCTTACTGTATGTGCTCCAATGGTTATATAGGGATGTTTTGCCAGTGCTTTCAACTCAGACAGAGTCATACAACTACGTTCAAGTTTCAGGTGTTGTTTGAGTACATCGAGTTTGAGATCAAATTCCTTTGCAGGAAGCACCTTGAATGACTCAACAGTAGGCAACCCTGTATATGTTGATTGTTCTTTTTTACCAGCATAATCCCACCAGTAATTACCTTCTACTACCGGATTGGTTGGTATAAAAACCGTAACCGGTACTTTATATTTTTCAATCGTTGGAAGCAGGTCTGGGTACTCTTTGTTTCCATCATCAAAACTGATAAAAGCCAATCGCTTAGCAGGCGCCTGCTTTTGTACAATGAGTTCATCCAAGTCCAGGATGGAAATAAACCGGTAGCCTTTATTATGAAGCCAGCTGATCATCTGATGAAAGAGCTGTACAGAGGGATTATGGAAGTACACCGAAAGAATTTTATTGTCATCCGGTCGACTTACCAGTCGCAATCCCATCAGTGTGGCTCCAATTATTTCTTTTATCAGACTCATACGGCTGGTACAGTTGCTTTTGATGTCAATATTTGTTGATAAAACCCGATGGTCCGTTCGGCCACTGATTCAGCCATATAATTCGAAAGCGCCTTTTCTTTGGCTGCCTTACCGAGGGATTGTATAAGAAAATCATTATTATACACTTTCTTAAGTGCTTCAACAGCCAGCCTAGTGGAATCTATGGTAACCAGAAATCCATTTACTTCATTATTGATCATTTCCGGGATACCTCCTACCCTGGTAGCCAGTACCGGTCTTCCAGCAGCCATGGCTTCTGCAATACTCATGGGCAATGCTTCCTGTCGGGAGGTCAGTACCAACATATCGGAACGTTCCAAAACTTTGGGCAGATCAGAATAAGCTACCCAACCATTAAACTGAACCTGATTGCTCAAGTCATGTTCATTAATGTAGGACTCGATCATTTGCTGGTATCCTGCATTTCCAAAGCCACCACAAAACTCAATGGTGAATAAATAGCCGGCATCTCTCAACTCCTTCAACACCTGTAATATGAACAACTGATTTTTTAAATCATTGATGACCCCAACAAATACCAGATGATTGGTCATTTTCTCCTTAAGTTCTATATCCGCATACCGGGATGGAATGGCATTAGGGATGATACTAAAACGATTGATCTTCCGATTCCGGAATTGTTCCCTGGAATACGCAGAAATCTGGATAATAGTATCAGGATACAACCAGTCCCCGATAACTGCATTTAGCCAAATGGTTAGTTTTTGTTTCCAGTGTTTGGCAATTTTTAATTCTGCCCAGGGGATACCGTGTATGGTTATGAGGTGGGGTAATGAAAACATGCTGGCCCAACGGGTGAATAAAAGTGTTCCTCCTATCTGGTAGTGCACCAGGTCTGGCTGAAAGGACTTTATTAACTTCCTTAATCTACCAGTGCTTACAAAAAAATAATTAAGACTGGAAGATGGGAAAGGCCCTTCCGGCAAATAGTAAATACGCACGTTATTGGCGAACTGAATTTCAACTGGTTCTTTTAGTGATTCATTGATTGATACAAGCATCACTTCTGGATTTCCCAGTGCAGCAAATCCACGCAACAGATTCATAACCGCGGAATGAACACCACCCGTAATGGTTTCCAATTGGGTGGACATGTTGGGCACCACAATCATTACTTTCAAACTATGCTCCAACGGCTTATTCACTCAAAAAGGTTTTTAATTTTCTCCCTAAGGCTTTATGATCGAAATGCTGTAATCCAAGGTTATATCCATTTAAACCAATCTGCTCTGCCAAAGCGGGCTGCTCCATCACCAGTTTCATTTTTTCAGCAAACGCTGTTTCATCGTACTGATCAGCCAGGAGGGCAGTATCACCATCCTGAAAAAACTTTTCTACTTCACCAATTTTGGTGGATAAAATTGGTTTCCTTGCAGCAGTATACTCGCCGATTTTATGAGGAAAGCGGGCCTTGTCCTGGGGAGTAGGCCGCAAGGGAATCAGCAGGGCTTTACTTGTCATATAAAGATCAATCAACTCCTGCATAGGTAACCTGGAAAACAGTTTAATGCTATCTGCACGCGGACTTTCACTAATGCGTTTTTTGAGCCGGTCCAGCTCCCATGCTGCGCCATTCGAAACAAGGTATAACGCATATGGATAACCGGTTAACCGCTCATATGCATTCAATATAAATGCTATCACTTCAAAATACCCCGCATGACCGCAATACAGAAAAAAAGGTTCTTTTGCTATTTCTTTTGTCTGGAATTTTTCAAACTCTACAATTGAAGGAATTTGAATAATAGCTTCAGCTTTTTTTTGCCTGACAGCCATGTTCTTTAGAAAATGACTGATCACAACTACTTTATCGGCCAGCTTGCTGGCGTAGTGGTCGTACCAATGGTTATCCCATTTCACGAATGTTGATTTGGGAATATTCATGGCGGAGAAAAACTCCACATTGTCAATTACCATGGGTACCCTCAATAAGATAGATACCAGTTTATAAAATACAATATTATAAAACTCAAGTGTTGAAACCAGCAGCACTGTTTTTCCCTCCTTTCTTTTCTCCTTTCTCACCAGGAAAAATTCGTTGAACATGCCCTTTAGTTTTCCCCAATTCCTACTCCAAAAAGAAGCGGGACGATAAGGATTACCGGATGCATATACAAATGGTATTCCCTCAAAAGAGGGTTCGTGTAAGAGGTCAATTCTTGTGCCTTCCGGCTGTTGTCCATACCGGTTTATAATAAGAACAGAGGCACCAGCCTTAAGCAATCCCTTGGAAATAAGTTTTTGCCTTTCAACCTGTGCCAGGCCAAAGGGAAAACCACTTGTTCCCACAAAACAGACATTCAATTTGTCGTTCTTGAATTCAGGCTCCATAGGTAGTTTTCAAAGGTTTAATCGGCTTACAAGGATTGCCGGCACAAATCATATTAGCCGGTAAACTGGAACTTACTACACTACCTGCACCCACTACTGTGTTTTCTCCAATCGTCACGCCCTTCAACACCAGGCAATTGGCGCCAATCCAAACCCTGTCTTCAATCTTTACCGGTCTGGATAAAATTTCACCTCCATTCCGGTCGTATGGATCCATACTATGCCAGTCAAAGTCTGTGATCACTGTATTCGCACCTACCATAACATTTTCTCCTAACTCAATAGATGTAGCACATCCAATGGTGCTTCCACTCATTCCACTTCCCTTTCCGATTTTTATATGAGCACCAGGCCGGTGCGTTGAAATAACACAACGATGATTCAAACCAAACAAATTGGTTACTACACCCGAACGGAATTGAACATTATCTCCAATTTCTATCCGGGATCCCTCCTGCATAAAAAAAGTGGTAAACTTGAAAAACATTACATTTTTCCCCAGCTTGATTCCATAAATGCGAGCAAAAAGATAGGTTAACGCAGAATAATAGCGAACCGAATAGTCCTGCTTTTTAATTCGTAGTTTATTTATTATGGACGTAAAGCGGCTCATGCAAGATTTGGTTGAAGTGTTAGATCCTCATCAGCGTCCTCCGACTCTAAAGCCCGCTCATAGGGTATGTACAATAGTATTAACGCATAAAAGAACCCGAATCGGAAATAGGGCTCACTCACTCCAAGCGTTAGCATTATAACCACAAATAAAACAGCCAAATATGTTTTCTCTTTATGATACAAACAGAAGGAACGAATTGATCTTCCCATTAATAACACATAACATATAAAAAAAGGAATACCCCAGACTGCAATTACATCTGTTGTACCGTTGTTTCTTTGTACAGCCTTATCTCTGGTGGCTACCCTGTATTCAGGGTGGTTTCCTCTTCCAAAAAAGATATATAATTTATTCTCGTTTAATTCAACGATATCCAGATAAGCACTGGCCATCCTGGAGTTTCCGCCTTGCACCTGGGCATCGTAAGCTACCAGCTTCAATTCATCATCGATTTTTGATCCAAGAAACTCCAATTCTGAGTACGCATAACCAAAACCTACTGCAAATAAAAGAATACTGATAGCCCTCAGAATCGGACTACCTATTTTTACTGCATAATACACACCAATAAAAAGAAATAAGGCAAGGTAGGCTGTTGTAGAGAAGGTGGTTAGAATACAAATAATAAATAAAATACCGCGACGATTAAATACCGATTTCTCACGTATGGAATTCAGAATCAGGGTAACCACCAGGTAACCGCCATAAACACCTGCTTCCCAAAAAGGACCCACATTACGAATTCGAAAATTAAAATCAGGAGAAAAATTGAAAAACAAAAAGCTATGGATAATTTGCCTTATACCATAAGATTCTTTTTCAATTGGAACATGTATGGGGAAATTAGCAATGAGAAAATCAGTGAGTGATGGCTGCAAATATATTGGTATAAAGAAGATCAGACTTATAACTGCTATATAAGTCATGATTTGTAGAAAGCTGCTGACAAACCGTTCTTTAAGAACATCAACTGTAATCACTCCAGTTAGCATAATCATTATCTGAGCTACTGCAGTAAGTAAATAATGCTGACCTGTATTGAGCAATTGTACAAACAGTATAAACACAAAAAATAGCAGGAACGGCAAAAAATATCTCAAATTCACTTTGAAATAAAGAAAACAGAATGCTGCATATCCAAAATATACCAGGAATACTGGCACATTATCAATAAACAAAGGCATTCCTGATGTTGCCATCAAACCAAGTAATAATAGTATTTCAAGGATTCTTTTCACTTATTGCAGTTGAAAATTGGCAGTTGAAACTTTGCTGTTCTGTACTATTAAACTGTATATCTCCTCCAGACGTTTAATAATAGTGGCTGGATTATGCCGGTTGATAGCCCTTATTCTTGCCTGCTCGCCAAACTGTTTTGCCTGCTCAGGTTGCTTGGCCAATTCCAAAATATGACGCGCTAACAAATACTGATCGTTATCCGGATACAAGATCCCCTCTTTTTGATGTTCCAGCAAAGATCCAACACCTCCCGTATTTGCAGCTATAACCGGCATACCCATTAACATGGCTTCACATACAGAATTCGGACTATTATCAATATGACTGGGGTGAACAAAAAGATGGCTTTCCCGTAATGCTGAAACTAACTGAGTAGCGTCCACAGGACCTTTAAATACAACACCATTCGCTTTAAATGAATCTTTCAAAATTCCTTCGAAAAACCTGACAAGTTGATGTGTTTCATTAATTCCATAAATATTCCACTGAAACTCCAATCCGGCTTGCTGTTTCAACAACTTTGCAGTTTTTAGTATTATATCAAGTCCTTTATATATATTGGGATTTATAGTTGTGCTGATCGTAAATGGCACCTCTTTACCTGGTTGCTCCCACTCCACCGAGAAAAAAAAGGGTCTTAATACTTCCTCACATTGATAATAAGTTGAACCAGGTGACAATAATTGACTTACGGATTCATCCCAGTAAGTCCTTCCCATATAGTTTTTGCAATATTTGAAAATCTGGCGTTCCCTTTTTGCCATTTTGGATATCGTACGATAATCAAAATACAATCCGGTTGCTCTTACACTATCCTTAATTGGACTCTTTTTTAATATTGCCAGGTTAGAAACACCTTTAGGGAACCATTGATCAAGATATGGCGTAAGGATTCCCTGAATATGTAACACCACTGGTGTTGTCACATATTTGGCTACCATCCCGAAAACCTCTTCTGATCCAAACACATGAATAAGATCCGGTTTATACTTATCAATAATCTGAATCAACCGGAATAACTTGGAATCTGATGGAAGATTTAAAAAAAACCGGTCTTTGATCCTCCCAATCGGTCCCTTCTCTTCAAGTGCAACTGCAAAATAGGTAGTCCGTCCTTTTACAATGGTTCGGTCTTCCTGTAACGGATAAAAAAAAGCAACCCCCAGTTCTATGTCGGTTTGATCCGTCACCAGTGTCTCCAAAGATGAAATCCAGCCACCTCCCTTACTGTTTGAACCTAATTCAGCAGCAGCATTTGAAGGAGTATTACAGAACCAGAGAACTTTCATAGTGTTGATTTATTTATTCCAGATTCCGGTTGCTGTTTGCTGAATAATTTTTCTGTATTGGAGGGGCGCAATAAATATCCCATACACATTACAAATGATAGAGGAATAGATTAAACCAGCCTGTCCCAGGTAACGCCCCAGCAAAATAGCCAGCGGAATAAATAATATCGGAGCTATTATACTGGTCAGAAACTGGAGAAATACTTTTCCGGTTCCATTGATAAAAAACACAAAAATGGACCCGAATGAACTGGTCACAAAATATAACCACATGGCAAATCCCGAGTGCAGCGAATAACGAACCGTATCGCCCACCCATAGTTTAATGAGAGGCACACTCACCAGCAGCATTACCAATCCGCCAGTAGCAATCAGCGCCCAGATTTTGAGCAGTTTATTGACTGTTTGTTTGATCCAAACCTTATCGTTTTTATGATAAGCATCTGAAAAAGCAACCCAAAACGGCGACATCACAATGGAGAATACCATGGTAATCACACCAAAATATTTATAGTTGATATTATAAGATGTCACTTCATCAGCATCATATAATTTGAGCAGTAAAATATTTGTAGTCTGATAAAGAATAATAGCAGCAATCTGGATTACAAAAAATTTTACGCCCAGTCCCATTAGTATTCTGGAATAGGAAAAATTAATACTTCCAAAAGATGGAGCAATCAACTGGTATTTAGTTTTGAAATAAAACAGGCTGGAAAAAAAATAGACAACAAGCGGTGTTGCACTAAATGCTAATCCCAGGTAGAGCAAATTACCTTCGGTTGTTTTGGTTAAAATAAAAATAAAGACCAGTGAAAGCAGGTTACCGAGAAAACTTAGGAAAGATGCAGTTGAAACCTGTTGGTGCGCCGTTAGTATAACTACAATGGTTTGAAGAATAAACTGCAGGCAGAAAAGGATGAATACCAGTGAAATCAGGCTGCGTAATTCTGCTTCCATGGAAGCGGGTAAACTGAGAATTGCACTCCAGCTTACAAAATGATGAACCACCAGGAAGATCAGCACAAATGCCAGTACCAGCAATACCAACAATGCATAGGTGGTGCTGATCAGCGTCCTGGCAAGTTCGCGATCCTCTTTAGCAAGGGCTTCTGCCAGTTTATTTTTTAGGCCATTACCTAAACCGACATCAAAAAAACTGAACCAGGCAATGATGGAGCTTAATGCCAGCCAGATTCCATACTGGGTGGCGTTCACATAACTGATGGTCAATGGAACGATCACCAGGCTGATCAGTACACTTCCTCCTTTCACGAAAAGCGACCCTACAATATTTTTGATTGCAAGGCTGGTTCGGGCATTATCCGACTTTAAAAAGGCAGGAAGGAATTTACTGCTTAAATTTCTCGCTCTCATATTTCTTGGGTTCCGGCCAAAGCTTCGCCTCCTCAGTCCCATCCATGCGGTTGAGACCGGGTACGATCGATCCGTTCAATTTTTTTATCTGTCTGGAAATGCGGAAGAATACTGCTCCGGATTATTTACCCGGATTGTTGCCATACCCATATCCGTTCCCAAACAATCTAATACCCCAGCCACGACCTTTTACAGCGTTAAATACATAACCAGGGTTTTTAAGTGCCTCCAAATGCCCGTTATACAAGAGCATGGTAAGGTCTGCTTTGGATGTAACTCCTTGTCTGATAACGAATAAACTGGCGTCAGCAATATGTGAAAGTGCCTGAATATTTACATCATCACTAAAAGCCGGACCAACAATTACGATATAATCAAAACTGGCATCCAATTCTTTGATGAGCCCTTCCAATTTGCCACTCATAAGCCATTCAGCAGTACCATCATTGGTTGCCCCAACTGGTAAAATACTGAGTCCGGATGTGGTTTTATCTGTATGCAGCAAATCACCCAAAGAGGCGCCTCCGCGCAGGTATTCAACCATGCCTTTCGCGCTATCCAACTCATACAGTGAACTGATTTCATGCGAATAAAAATCAAGATCAACCAATACCACCCGGGCATTGGTCATCGCCAGGCTGATAGCCAGGTTAGAACCTATGTAGGCTTTTCCCTCACCCCGGGAAGAAGAGGTAATTATTACTTTTTTTACCTGTTTGTTATTAGCGCCAAAAAACAATTTATTACGAAGGCTTTTCAATTGCCCGCTGATCCTGGATCCTACTTCATTCCTTACAATAAATGGATCTTTGGAACTATCGTAGAGGATTTCCCCTTCAACAGGAATGGGAGAAAGCTTTTCCAATTCAGAACGGAAAAGTATCTTTTTATTCAGTCCCTCTTTCAGACTTACCCATACTATACCCGCCCCTAATGCAAATACCAGCGCAGCCAGGTAAAGCAGGAACTTATTCGGACTAACCGGTTGAACAGATGAATATGCTTTATCAATAATGCGGGTATCGCCTTTGTTTGTTGACGTGAACGACAAAGCCGCTTCTTCTCTTTTCTCCAGCAGGAAAGCATAAAGCTGGTTTTTAATGGCCTGCTGCCTACTGATCTCAATCAGTTGCTTTTCCTTTTGCGGAATTGTGCTCAACATGGCAGAGTAACGGTTACCCGTACTCGCAATACTGTTCCGAGTAATATTCAGGTTGATCTTCTGGTTGCGGATATTTTCAAGAATACCCGGCTTCAGTGTTTCGATTTCCTCTTTCAGATTCACCAGTATAGGACTATTCTCGCCTGTTGTACGCTTTAATTTTTCAAATTGTAACTGGGTATTATTCAGTTTATCCAGCATCTGGTTTAATGCAGGGTCGTTCACGCCTACTGCAGATGGTATGATACCTGAGCTTGTTGACTCTTTCTGCACAATGAATTTCTCCACTTCATTCAAAACAGCGATCTGATTTTTGATTTGTTCCAATTGCTGATCATACTGACCAACATTTTCGAGATACTGTCTTCCCTGTGTACTGATATCAATTACACCGGTATTGGTACGGTACCTTTGAATTTCATTTTCAACTGAATCCAGCTGGCCTGCAACTGAACGGATGCGATTCTCCACCATGGCAACTGTACTGGCCGCACGCTGGTTTTTATCCTCAATCTCTGCTTCGGTATAAACTTTCACCAGTTCATTCAAGATATCTTCGGCCCGATCAGGAACCTGGTCCTTAATCGAAATATTGATAACCGTAGCGAGTTTACTGGCCGGCACTACTTTGATCCTGTTCATCAACGAAGCCTGTACTGCCTGACTAGGATATAAGAGAAAATAGAGATTGCGTGTTACTGTATCTCCGTTGTATTTATAATTTGGAATAAAACTGATCTCTCCCCACTTGGTTGTTACCCATTGGTTAATCGGGAAATTATCCTTGCCAATGGTTACCGATCTGGCATCCCGGTTAAATGTAAAAGGAATCTTTTCAACCTTTTTGATTCTGGAAGGATCCTTAAATCGCAACTTTATGGGAGAAGTCAGGTAAGCCGGCGCTTTCTGAACTTTTTTCTCTTCCATCACATCTGCGTATAAACCGAGGTTGTTTACCACATCCGAAATAAAAGAATGAGAGCGCAATATCTCAATTTCATTTTCAACCAGTTTTTTACCACGGAAAAGGTTGAGGTCCTGTAACATCTCGGATTCATTCAAACCTTTTGATTCATCCTTGATCACAACAGATGAATACGCTTCATAAACCGGAATGGTAATTTTTCCATAGATATAGGCAGCTGCAAGGAACAGGGTAATTAATAACAGGTATAATGGCCAAAAAGGCAAATATTTCTGGAGCAATTGCTTAAAAAGATCGTCCTCTTTCGCTTTGAAAGTTTTGTACTGAGTTGGAGGCATTGGAAACTTTTTCAGAGTTAGGAATGTTACTATCTGGCCACTCGATCAATGATGATGGCAAGTAATGCAAAACCACTAAGCAAAGCAGGTAGCAGGGTGGTAAACCTACTAGTACTCTGCACTTTGGCTTTATTCGCCTCTACATAGATGATATCATTGTTCTTCAGAAAATAATACGGAGACCTGAACAGGGATTCATCGTTCAGGTTTATCCTTCGCGTAATTTTTTTATTCCCCTCTTCTCTGATCAGTAAAACATTGTCTCTTTTTGCAGTAAGGGTAAGGTCTCCAGCCATACCTATTGCCTCCAGTAAACTTATGCGTTCATTGGCTACTGAAACCACGGTTGGTTTTCCAACCTCTCCCAACACGGTTACCTTGAAGTTCAGTATCCGCACATTCACAATCGGATCTACCAGTAATTTTCTGCTTTTCAAAGCCAGTGTGAGAGAATCCGTAAACTGCGCTTTTGTCAAACCTGCTGCCTGCAATCTTCCAAGCATAGGAAACGTAATTACTCCTTCAGGATCTACCAGGTAGCCAACAGGCGCCATCGAATTATTAGTATTGCTAAAATAACCAGCCGGGGTAGTATTTAATGAATTGAACGGAAGATTGGCATCCGGGTTCAGTGAACTGATGGTGATTCCCAGGATATCTGCCTTCTGGATGATTGGATCCAGGTTGGCATCCACTAAAGGATACTGAGAAGGCACTGACTCATTGAAGTAGCGGGCTTTTTCTACACTGGCACAGGAGCCAAGAAAAAGCAGTGCAGCTACCAGAAACATCCAACTAAATTTAGTGCAGACGGGTAACAAGAAACGATTCATGAGGTAACAGGGGTTTAATGGTAAACATGAGCTTTCACATCCGTAAAAGCCTGAAGTATTTACTACGAATTTTTACGCTTGTTTAAGATGCGTAAAAGTAATACTTCACCCGACTTTTTGCAAATGTTTAGCAGGTTTTACCAATGACCAAATTCAGTTCTTGCATAGGGTGGCACCGGATCAAAATAACACGCTGAAAATCAGCTGTTTGTTAGTTTTCAAAGCTATTAAGGGTTTACCATTAACGTATCCTGTAGTAAAAAATTGCAACTGTTTCAGTGTATTTCGAACAATTTGAGGAAAGTCTTCATCGTTTTATCGTTGCAACTGTGAATTTTTTTTACCACAGATTCTTGGCACAGATTTTGGTAAAATTATTTTCAGTTCTGAAAATCCAATATCATGAAATCCAGTACCCGCACTCATGTAGTGAAAACGTGTGCGTTCGCGTATATGCTACTTTTCAGCATCGCGTCCAAAGCACAAACCGGCATCATCTTTTACGATGATTGTGAAGCTTCGAACAAACCAGTTATGGTGGGAACAAATGGAAATGTTTCCGCGGGCTGGACTAGCAGACAAGGAAGCTCCACCAACAGTTCAATCTCCCGCTCAAGCGCCTATGCCCGGAAAGGCGGTTTCAGTTACAAACACACATTAAGTAATTCAACCAATGACGGTTGGAATTATATGAAAGCCGAATTGGCCTGGAACTTTCTCCCTGCTGGTTCACCGCTTGGCACCGTCGGGGACCAAACTGCGTATTATCGTCAACCACTTGGGCTTCGCTGGATGGCTGCTTCCACTCTAATTCCTTCAAGCAACAACGATTACAACACCATTACATCCATCCTTTTCAATACAAAACCTGTTGAGGATGACTGGCCTACGCCAACCTATCTGGGAATGGAAGCTGGACGATATGTATTCATCATTACTAAGCTTTCTTCTTCCGGTGCAGCAACTATTACTAAAACAGATGTTGGTCCGGTTGTTAAAGACCAATGGGAAGACTGGGTGATGAACCGCGATTTCACTTCTTCTTCTTCTGGATTTGTTCGTCTTTACAAAAATGGCAAACTGGTTGCAGAATACATCGGTCCTAACTGGAAAGATGATGGCCGCCACAGTAAAGAACCTTACATGCAGATGGGACTCTACAAATGGGCGTTTGGAAACAACCACAACCCTGTTCCAAATGTAAACTATGTTGAAATGTATATGGATGAAGTTCGTTTTGGCAATCAAAACGCCAAGTTGGAAGACTTCCTCCTCGATGGCACTACTGCTCCCCCTCCCGCAAATCAATTACCCACTGTAAATTTAGGAACCAATCGAACCATAACTTTACCTACCAACTCAATTACTATTACCGGAACTGCTGCAGATGCTGATGGAAGTATCAGCTCCTTTCGCTGGTCACAGGTTTCCGGCCCTAATACAGCAACTATTACCAATGGAACATCTGCCTCTGCTACTTTTTCTAATCTGGTGCAGGGCACTTATAGCTTTCGCCTTACTGTTATGGATAATGCAGGGGGTACCTCTGCGGCAACTGTTTCAGTTACCGTAAATCCGGCTCCTGTTGATAATATAGCTCCGGTTGCCAATGCAGGTTCCAACAGAAATATTACTTTACCCACCAGTTCCACTACCCTCTCGGGTTCAGGTACAGATTCGGATGGAACGGTTACGGGTTTTCGGTGGCGACAAATAAACGGCCCGAATACTGCAAATATTGTAAGTGCTACTACAGCAGGAACATCAGTTACCGGTTTAATCCAGGGTACCTATACGTTTCGGCTAACCGTCACCGATAATGATGGCGCAACACATTCAGATGATATGAATGTTACCGTAAATCCGGCACCCAACCAGGCGCCTACTGTTAATGCAGGAAGAAATGTTACTATTACCCTTCCAACTTCCAGCGCCAACCTCTCTGGTTCCGCAACAGACGCAGATGGCACCATCGCATCCTATAACTGGAGACAGGTAAACGGTCCTTCTACTGCAACTATAGCAAATGCAGGAAATGCAAGCACTTCTGTATCCGGACTGGTAGCAGGTGTATATACGTTTCGCCTGACTGCCACCGATAATGATGGAGCTACAGCAACTGATGATATGACCGTTACTGTGAACACTGCTGCCCCCGCCAATGAAGCACCAGTGGCCAATGCAGGCAGCAACCGCACCATTACACTTCCAACAAATAATACTACACTCGCCGGTTCAGGTACTGATAGTGATGGAACAATTGCATCCTATCGCTGGACACAGGTAAGTGGTCCCAGCACCGCATTGATCAATCCGGTTACAGCTGCAAGTACTACTGTTTCTTCTTTAGTAGCAGGCACCTATGTGTTCAGATTGACTGTAACAGATAATGCCGGTGCAACAGATGCTGATGAAACAACTGTAGTAGTGAATCCTGCTCCCGTTCCCAATGCAGCTCCAACTGCCAATGCAGGAAGCAACCGCTCTATCACACTACCAACTAATTCAACATCACTCTCCGGCTCAGGTGCTGATACCGATGGCACTATTACTTCTTATAGATGGAGCCAGGTGAGTGGCCCCAATACAGCTACCATTGCAACTACAACAGCAGCCAGCACAGGAGTTTCCAACCTGATTGAAGGAACCTATGTATTTCGTTTAACCGTAACCGATAATGATGGTGCGCGTGATGCAGATGATGTTACCGTAACAGTTAACCCTGCACCTGTGGCAGCAGTGAAAAGAGCTCCTGTTTCCAATGCCGGCGGCAAGAAAACAGTTAATACAAAATCAACTTCCCTGGATGGTTCTTCTTCCTATGATCCGGATGGAACAATTGTATCCTATAGCTGGAGACAAATGAATGGTCCTAACACAGCCACTTTCAGTTCTGCCAGATCCGCCAGTACCACGGTTAGTAACCTGGCTACCGGTACCTACAGCTTCCAGTTGGAAGTTACCGATAACGATGGATTGAAAGCTACCAGCACCATGACGCTGGAAGTATTACCTCCTCCAGTTGCGCCAGTAGCAAAAGCAGCCAACAAAACCATTTCATTGCCAACCAATCGTATTGAACTGGATGGCTCCGGGTCAACTGATTCTGATGGTACCATTCGTTCCTATCGCTGGTCGCAGCAAAGCGGTCCTGCAACTGCCTCCATCCTCACTCCTACAGGAAGTAAAACTGTTGTTGGTAACCTCGTTGCTGGTACTTACCAGTTCCAACTGGAAGTGACTGACAATGCCGGACTGAAGGGCACTGCTACCGTATCTGTACGCGTACTTCCTAACAGAGCCCCGGTTATTGTTACCAGTGATAGTGTAGAAGTAGTGCTGCCCGCAGATACTGCTACCCTGAATGCCAGTGAATCCTATGATCCGGATGGTCAGATCCGCCTCTTCCAGTGGAAACTGGTAAATGGTCCGAGCAATGCTGCTATGCGCAATCAGAATACTTCTGTATTAAGCCTAAGCGGACTAGTATCAGGCATCTACACTTTCGAAATCCTGATTCGTGATAATGGAAATATTACTGTTAGAAAAGAAGTGAATGTAATCGTTCGTGGTACTTCAGGAAAAGAAACCCTTTCCATGAAATTGTATCCGAACCCGGTTGCAAGCAATGGAGTGTTGAACCTGCGCCTAGATGATAACTCGTCCGGCAGAGGTACCGTACAGTTCTACAGCATCAGCGGTGTATTGGTACAGCGCGATGAAATCAACAAACAGGGTACCCATTTCAACAAGACCTACAATATCTCAAACTTCCCGGCTGGCACTTATGTGATTCGGGTACAGTTTGATGGAATGGCTCCCGAAACGCGGAAATTCCAGAAACAATAAGAAGACGTACTGGCAAATAAAAAGAGGCTGTTGCAATTACTGCGACAGCCTCTTTTGTTTATGTACGAACTAACCCTTTCTTATTTTGCCTTCACCACGCGGATCTGCTGTGTTTCAGTTGCAGTCACCACCCGAACGATATAGGTACCCGGATTATAATCCAGCAATTCACCAAGAGAGAACTGGTTATTTCCTTTCTGCAATTGCAGTTTACGGGAAGATAACAACCGCCCTGATGCATCATGCAGATTGATAGTAGCCAACGCGGCTTCGTTCATATTGATCGTTGCATTAGCAGAACCAGCTACCGGGTTCGGATACACCCTGAACTCTTTCACATTGTTAAGACGATTATTTACTGTAACCACCTGGCTGAACAACTCTTTCCCATCCTGCTGAATTGCACGAATCCGGTAATGGCTTACAGTCGCATTTGGTTTGTTATCGGTGAAATCATACTGAATGGTTCCGGATTGACCGGTTCCATATACTTCATAAATCGGCTTGAACGAATTCCTGGTTTCTCCTCTCTCCACAACAAACTGATCAAACCGCTCATTGGACTCCGCCTTCCAGCGTAACTGATGGGCACCTCCCGCACGGGAGACAGTAAGGGAAAGTGGGTCGACGGGAAGTGAACCAAAGGTGATCGGATAATTTAGAAAGTTATATAATGAACCTCCGCCAGGTTGGGCAAGTGTGCCATTAATTACTGTACCCTCACTTAGGCCTGAATGACCAAAATATGAAATACCTGTTGGATCAGGATTGCCTGCGTTTCTATTAAAATTAATAAGAAGAAGATCGCCTGAAATTGAAACAGAAGATATTGTATAAGCACCTAAACCTTCAAGCCTAAAATCATTTCTTACTACACCATTTGGTGGTAGTTCATCCAAAGCATACGTATCTGTAGGTCTTTCTAATCTGATTGCAATTTGTGTTTTAATTCCCCCAACATTAATAGCAGTAAAATCTGCAGCAATAGGACCAAAAGACCTAGTATTTGCTGAAATTGGCTCCCCATATAATTGTTGTGCCATAATTCTATATACACGATCCGCTATCTTGGAATATCCATCAACGTAACAATAATGACAATCAGGAAGTCCTGTACTTGTCTGATCTACACCATTGGTAGAAATTAATTCAACATTACTATTTTCATCTGCAAATTCTTTTTGTGCCTGCATTATATCTAGGCCATAATAATCATCAAAAAAACCCCCATCTGTTGGAGTATTATCACCAGTTACATTATAACACCCTAGTCTAACTTGAAACACATAAATTCTTGACAATCCGGGATAATCTGATAACCAATTAGAATACATTGAATTTAAGAACAGCTTATAATTAGCTTTAGAAGTAATAATTGCGTTAGTTGGTAATCCCATATCAGTCTCCCCTTGCCACCATAAAATTGCACGAATATGGTTTTTTAACCCAGCTTCTTCAGTCCTCCTCATTAATCTCCAATAATTATTATCATTAGCAGAATAAGTATCAAATTGCCCAATAGGTGTTACTTTGTTGAAATATGGACTAAAAGCTCCATACGCACCATTAAAAATACAAACTGGAATTCCCTTAAGTGTAGCAATCCTTGTCCCAAGCCTCATTCCCCAAGACCCCGTGAATCCCGCAGTATTATTTCCACCAACGCCATTACCAACATACCAAGCTTTTGCCATTGAAGAATGTGTTCCACTTGTTGGATACCCATACACTCGTACAAAATTTCTATTAGGCTCTAAGTTTGGTTGTAAATTTATATTTTCAGCACACCATGGTGATGCCTCCGCATTTGATTGCCCATTGATTATATATGCATCACCTGCAACTACTTTATCTGCACTAGCCAATAAAATTTCTGATCCATTAAAGCCGTACAATTCGTATCGATAATCAAATAATTCTGCAGGCAATTGATGAGATAGTGAAAAGTTTGCCGGAGAACTTGTTGTAGAAATATTTTGAGTAAGAGTTAGCTTTAGGATGTATCCGCCAGGACCATTTCCATCATCATCTCGTAATACTTTAACTCTAACTTGTGAATAATTAACACCTTGATTTATAGTCCCAATAAAATTGACCGTGGCAGTTCCATTTAATGCAGGATTGGCTGGTACAACCCGAGGATATAACTGATTATTGACCGGAAATGCAGTTAATGTTCCTTGTGAAAAGGTCGGTAAAGGTGCTTGCGCTTTCGAACTGCTAACAAAAAGGCATAGGATCAAGGTTAGCACAGAACTGATACGCCAAATCTTTTGATTCGTCTGTTTCATTATCCGTAAAAGGTTTTGTGGTTGAGGCACTAATCATCTGAGCAAGGCGCTTCAATACGGATAATGGAGTTACTCGGCTTAACTCTGATAAGGATGACTCAAAAATAGGCCTAATTATCAGATTTTCTAATGGTAGAAATAAAATATTTTTCAACATTTAATTGATACAACATCAATCTACATAGGCATTTCAGAATTCTGCAATATTTACCGTCATCCTTTACTTATTTACACCAAAAACAGATAAAGATTAATCATATTAGTAATTTTACGATCGTATTTATACGAGTAAAAACTTTTCCACAAGCCTGTTGATAAAACAAAAACTGCCCCCAGATGGAGGCAGTTTTTAGTTCTATATATCGGGTGGATATTAATATCCCATATCACCCATGCCACCACCATGGCCATGTGGAGCAGGCGCTGCTTCTTTAGCAGGCTTGTCTGCAATCACACACTCAGTGGTCAACAACATACCAGCAATGGATGCTGCATGCTCCAGGGCAACACGACCTACTTTAGTTGGATCGATTACTCCCGCTTTGAACAGGTTCTCGAAATTCTCAGTACGAGCATTGAATCCGAAATCACCTTTTCCTTCGCGGATCTTGTTCACAATCACACTTCCTTCCAGTCCGGCATTCTCAACGATGGTACGGATTGGAGCTTCCAGCGCGCGACGAACAATCTGTGCACCCAGTTTCTCATCTTCATTGCTGCTGCGGAAACCATCCAGCGCACTGATTGCACGGATGAAGGCAGTTCCACCACCAGGTACGATTCCTTCTTCAACTGCAGCACGAGTTGCATGCAACGCATCATCCACACGGTCTTTCTTCTCTTTCATTTCAACTTCAGTAGCAGCGCCTACATTCAGTACAGCTACACCACCGCTCAACTTAGCCAGGCGCTCCTGCAACTTCTCACGGTCGTAGTCAGAAGTCGTTGTTTCAATCTGCGCCTTGATCTGGTTGATACGTGCGTTGATATCTTCTTTTTTACCCTTACCACCAACAACAACGGTATTGTCTTTGTCTATGGTGATTGAAGATGCCTGTCCCAGGTAGCTGAGGTCAGCATTCTCCAGTTTGAATCCCTGCTCTTCAGAGATCACGATACCTTTTGTCAGGATCGCGATGTCCTGCAGCATTTCCTTACGACGGTCGCCAAAGCCAGGAGCTTTTACAGCAGCCACTTTCAGGGTACCACGCAGTTTGTTTACTACGAGGGTTGCCAGTGCTTCACCTTCCAGATCTTCCGCGATGATTACCAGCGGACGACCACCCTGTGCTACTTTCTCCAGGATGTGCAGGATGTCTTTCATTGCGCTGATCTTCTTGTCGTAGATCAGGATATATGGGTTCTGCAGTTCAGCTTCCATTTTTTCGCTGTTAGTAACGAAATAAGGAGAGATATAACCGCGATCGAACTGCATACCTTCTACTACTTCTACAGTAGTGTCAGTACCTTTTGCTTCTTCAACAGTGATCACACCATCTTTACCAACTTTTGCCATCGCTTCAGCAATCAGCTTACCGATTTCAGCATCGTTGTTAGCAGAGATAGTAGCAACCGCTTCGATTTTCTTGGAATCGTTTCCAACAGTCTGGCTCTGCTCTTTCAGGGCCACAATTACTTTTTCAACTGCTTTGTCGATACCGCGCTTCAGGTCCATTGGATTGGCACCTGCTGCTACGTTTTTCAGACCTTCTGTGATGATTGCCTGAGCCAGTACAGTTGCAGTAGTGGTACCATCACCTGCTACATCAGCAGTTTTGCTGGCAACTTCTTTCACCATCTGGGCACCCATGTTCTCGATGGGATCTTCCAGTTCAATTTCTTTTGCTACAGTAACACCATCTTTGGTAACAGCAGGAGCACCGAATTTCTTTTCGATTACTACGTTACGACCTTTAGGTCCAAGGGTTACTTTCACCGCATTAGCGAGGGTATCCACCCCTTTCTTCATTTTGTTTCTCGCGTCGAGGTCGAAGAATATTTGCTTTGCCATAGTAGTTGACTTAAATAAGTTGTTGATTGATTGAATTAGATAATTGCCAGAATATCACTTTCCCGCATGATCAGGAAATCGCCGCCGTCGAGTTGCAATTCGGTACCGGCATATTTTCCGTACAATACTGTATCGCCCACTTTAACGGTCATCGGCTCATCTTTTTTACCGGTTCCGGCTGCCACGATGGTGCCACGCTGGGGCTTTTCTTTTGCCGTATCAGGAATAATGATACCGCCTGCAGTCTTCTCTTCAGCAGGGGCGGGTTTAACTACCACCCGGTCGTGCAAAGGAGTAATGTTCAACTTCTTAGCCATATTACTTGGTTTTTATTAAGTGAGTTATTGATTTTGGAGCAATCGCCCCATAGGCAGGCAATGTGGAACGAATTACATGCCAACTTGCCCAACCGGCTCAAATAAAGCCATTTTTGCAGCCGGGGCGCAATTTTTTGACCGGTTTGCCGTTCATTGAACTGACAGCACTGCAATCCGTGCCAATTTTTCAGGTTATGTCACTGCCTCGTAACATAATAGCTTCCTATATTCTGCTGCTGCTGAGCAGCCTTACGCTGTTATCCTGTCAGAAGTCGGAAACAGACGCACCGGTCCTGACAGCTGATCCGGCCCTGGTACAAACCTGGCGCTACCCCTGCGGACCTGCCTGTGACGCCAGTGCCTGGGTGCTGGTAATGCAGAATGGTATCGCGTATGAAGCTCCTAATCTCCCAACTGATTTTCAAATTGATGACCAGCCTGTTTCAGTTCAATACCGCCGAACTGGTAAAAAAAGCACGTTCAATCCGGGAACCGGACTGGAGATCATTTCCATTGTTGCGATAAGACCTCGTTAATTGAGCATCCCCCTTTTGGTAAGCGTCCTGAAATGCCCTAGATTTGCGGCCTTAACAAAGCTCTTGGAGGTATGATCAGCAGAAGAATTATTCGGGTAAAAGTGATGCAGACCCTGTACGCGTTGGATTCCTTTACCCAGCCCTCTAAGCCCGGTGAACCCGTTCGATTATTACAAAAGCAATTCGATCAGACCAGGCAGTTACTTACCTATATCCTTCATTTTATTACGGAAGTGGCCCGTTATGCCGAAACCGATGCCCGGAATCGTGCCAGTAAACATTTGCCCAGCGCAGCTGACCTGGAAGTGAATACCAGGATCGCCGGCAACCAGTTGCTCTGGAAAATCCTGGAAGATACTTCCCTGAAAGCAGCACTCGAAGATGATAAAGTGGAGCGTTTCCTCGATAAGGAACTGGTACGTAAAACCTATCTTGAATTGGTTACTACCCCCGAATACGAGCTCTATATCCATGCTGAAAGCCGGGAATACAAGCAGGAAAAAGCAATTCTTGAATTTATTTATACAAACCTGCTGATCGGGAGGGAAGAATTTACTTCTCACCTGGAGGAAATCTTCAATAATTGGGACGATGACTGCGAGATGGTTCACCAACTCGTGCAACAATACCTGGCCAAACCGGGAAGCTTCAATTTCCAGCAGATGGTGAGTCCCGAAAAAATGGATTTCGCTAAAAGCCTGTTGAATGCGGTGCTTGATAAGGGGGATATCACCCTGGAAATGATCAAACCCAAACTAAAAAACTGGGACCCCGAGCGGATTGCCACCCTCGATATGATCCTAATGCAAATGGGGGTATGTGAGTTACTCTATTTTGAAACCATCCCGCCAAAAGTGACCATTAACGAATATATTGACCTGGCTAAAGAATACAGTACCCCGCAAAGCGGACAGTTTGTCAATGGAATACTTGATAATATTCATAAAGATCTGGTCAGAGATAATAAATTGCATAAAGTAAGCTTCAAAAAATAACAGACTATGCGTTTTCTCCTTTTATCCATGTTCACATTGGCAGCAGTGGCCTGCCAAAACAGCCCGGCTTCTGAAGCAACTTCTACGGATGCACCGGTTACTGCACCTGCAGAAGCCACCAATCTGCCTGATAGTTCCCAGTTTACCAGTATTGAATGGCTGGACCAGGACAAGGATTATGGCAAAGTGACCGAAGGTCAGCAGGTAGAAGTTGCTTTTCGTTTTAAGAACAGTGGCAGCAAGCCCCTGGTTATTTATTCGGTATCTCCTGCCTGCGGTTGTACGGCTGCAGAACCTCCCAAAGAGCCTATCCTGCCAGGAGCAGAAGGTGTGATCAAAGGTTCATTTGATAGCAAGGGACGTGTAGGTACCAATAACAAATCCATTCATGTTCGGGCTAATACAAACGGCAGCATGGATCATCACCTGCAATTTAAAGTAGAAGTAGCGGCAGCAGCAGCCGGAACAAAATAATTCACAATTCACAATTCATAATTCATAATTCAAAATGTCCAACTTAATTTTTCTTCAGGCCGGCGGTGCCGGTGGTGGTACTTTCCAATTGATTTTACTGGGAGGTATGATTCTCGTTTTCTGGCTGTTCATGATTCGCCCCCAGGCCAAAAAAGCAAAGGAAGCCAAGCAGTTCCAGGACAATATGCAGAAAGGAGACAAAATCGTTACCATCGCAGGTATTCATGGCACCGTTAATAAAGTAAACGAAGATGGCACCCTGATGCTGGAAACCTCTCCTGGCAGCTACATGAAGATTGAAAAATCTGCTATTTCCCTGGAGTGGACCAAGAATATCAACAAAACAGCAGCTGCTGAGAAAGCATAATGTTGAAAATAGGCATAACCGGCGGTATCGGCAGTGGTAAATCGATCGTAGCAAAGGTGTTTGAACACCTGGGCATTCCGGTTTACAATGCAGATACCGCCGCAAAAAGCCTGATGGAAAATGACCCTGCCTTACGGGCATCCATAACCGCTTTATTCGGTCCTGATGCCTACCTCAACGGTACCCTGAACCGTTCCTATATTTCCTCTCTTGTCTTTAAAGATAGAAGCAAACTGGAGGCACTCAACGCCCTGGTACATCCTGCAACCATCCGCTTTGGGAAAGAATGGATGAGCAGGCAAACTACCCCTTACGCTATTAAAGAAGCAGCCCTGATATTTGAATCCGGCACACAGGATGAACTGGATTATGTCATTGGAGTATATGCTCCCCAGGCACTGCGCATCCATCGTGTGATGCAACGTGATAACCTAACCCGTGAGCAGGTTCTGCAGCGCATGGCCAACCAGATTGATGAATCTGTAAAAATGAGACTCTGTGATTTTGTTGTAGTAAATGACGATCAGCAATTAGTGTTGCCACAAGTGCTGAAACTACATGAACGCTTGAAATAATTTTTTGGCGCTGAGATCGAATTTTCGTAATATCATATAAGCGAGTTTTCCTCCTTCTGATAAGTAAAGTTTATCATTCCTGAATGGTCAGGAACGATTCCAGAACGGTTCACTGACGGTTCATGAACGGTGATAGAACGATGCCAGAACGGTCAAACAACGGTGCCGGAACGGTGAGTGAACGATCAAATTAAGCTGAATGGACAACAAAAAACACCCGACAGGTTACCCGTCGGGTGTTTCTCTTCTCACGTCTAACGTCTGACGTCTCACCTCCTTACCCTCACTTCAACTTCGCCAGCACTGCTTTAATTCGTGCCATCCCTTCCTCAATCTTAGGCAGACTGTTCGTGTACGCGATACGTATGCATTTATCTTCTCCGAATGCTTTACCTGTAACAGTTGTTACATGCGCATTCTCAAGTATGTAAAAACAAAGCTCATCCGAATTATTTACTGTAGTTGTGCCATCGGATTTTCCAAAATAGGAGCTGATATCCGGGAACACATAAAATGCACCATCCGGCTCATTGCAGGTGATTCCTGGAATCTCTGCAAGTCGCGCCATGATTACCTTCTTCCGCTCTGCAAACTCTTTCACCATTGCCTTGCTGGGAGCCAGGTCAGTTGTGAGTGCTACAATCGCCGCACGCTGTGTTACTGCATTGGCACCACTGGTGATTTGTCCTTGTATTTTTTCACAGGCTTTCACAATCTCCGGAGCGCCGGCAATAAAACCCAAACGATAGCCGGTCATTGCAAAACCCTTGCTTAACCCGTTGATAATAATCACACGATCCTTGATATCCTCAAACTGTGCGATGCTCTCATGTTTACCCACGTAATTGATGTATTCATAGATCTCATCACTCATGATATATACCTGCGGATGTTTGCGGAATACATCTGCCAGGGCAGACAACTCTTCCTTTGTGTACACAGCACCGGTAGGATTGCAGGGAGAAGAAAACATGAATAGTTTGGTCTTCGGTGTAATGGCCGCTTCTACTTCTGCCGCCGTTACTTTGTATCCGGATGCTGCAGAAGTGCGGATCATCACAGGTACCCCTTCCGACATCTTCACAATTTCAGAATAGGATACCCAATAAGGTGTTGGGATGATCACTTCATCACCCGTATCAACCAATGCCATGATCAGGTTCGCGATACTTTGCTTAGCACCTGTAGATACCAGGATATTCTCCGGTTTATAATCGAGGTTATTATCACGTTTCAGTTTGGTGCACACTGCTTCACGCAGATCCGGGTAACCTGCAACCGGAGGATAATGGCTCCAGTTTTCATCTACTGCTTTTTTCGCTGCTTCCTTGATGTGTTCTGGTGTATCAAAATCAGGTTCACCCAAACTCAGATCGATTACGTCAAATCCTTTGGCACGAAGTTCACGGCCCATTTTGGCCATTCGCAGCGTTTCGGGTTCGCTAAAGCGCTGCAACCGGGATGATAAAGACATTTTGTGTTGCTAAATTGGTTTGATTAAGAATGATTGCTTGACAATTGGTAAAAATACGAATTGGCCGGTTTATTCCAGTCATTTCTTTTGCCGAACGGCCAGTATCCGGGGCTGCTTCTCTCCTGTTGAACCAGTTTCACCGATTCCGATAAAGCTATACACTTCTCCCCTGGTCAATAAAAGATCAGCAGTTTCCAATAATACGTTGTTCTTGTCTGTCAGTTCATACCGCCAGGTTCCCGGGAACACATTTACAGAAAAGGCGGTTCCGGTAATTCCGGTGGCTTCCAGGAAGGCACGGCGATTGGCCACCTGAAGGGTATCCTCATTATTGATGAGTATCAAATTCAGGGAATCGGTTCCGGCTATACAATTGATGAAACGCACTTTTGCCAGGGTGTCTGAAAATTCTGGCTCATCTTCAATGATGGTCCATCGCCCAAAACCATTTACCGCTGTGTCAAAATGTAGTACGGTATAATAGCTGTTCGGGTCCCAGATCAAAAACTTATCATCTGTAAGGGTCTCTCCGCCAATCTTCCAGCCAATAGTTTGAACTCCGGGCCGGGCTTTTATATAGCCATTTTCATTTACCTGTCCGGCTTCTCCAAAAGCCAGGTCAGCCGGTGCCAGTGGTTCTCCATCTAGCAGCAGGTTCACTTCCGCAGCATCCAGGGCAGCATTTACCAGCAGGATATTGGTTTTCGGTCCCTCATCGGTTTTGTCCTCCTGCTTCAGGCAGCCTGCAAGTGTCAGGCAGCTAATCCATCCCGCCAGGATCGTATTCCTCCAACTCATAGTTTCTTTTTAGTTCCAGGAGGCACAAATTCCGGAATTTTTCCGGTTCCGGCAGCAATAAACTCCCACCCTGTCAATATTTCATCCGAAATCCTATATTTGCCACTCTTTAAAAAACTACAAAAAACGAAACAAGTATTGCGATGAGAATACTCGTGAGCATCTTTACTGCTTTCTTAATTCTGATTTCTTTGTACCAGTTATCTTTTACCTGGTTCGTAAATCAGCATGAAAAAGGCATCGAAGAAAAGGCACTGCGGTACGTAAACAACACCTACCCTAAACCAGAACAAAAGTACCCCGGTAACCAGGAACTCCAACTCCAGTACCAGGATACGCTGAATGAGATCAAGAAGTCAACGGTTCGTCGTCTGCAGGACAGCACCCGCAATGAAAAAATTACCTGGTGGGGGCACACTTACCAGAAAGCAAAAGAGAACGAATTGCTGCTGGGACTGGATTTGCAGGGCGGTATCAACGTAACTATGGATGTTGCGCTGGACGGACTGATCAAAGGATTGAGCAACAATCCTGCTGATGCGAACCTGAAAAAAGCGATTGATGAAGCAACCCGCAGAAAGGCAAATTCTGATGCGGATTTCATTTCCCTGTTTGCACAATCCTTCAAGGAAGTGAATCCGGGTATCCGAATGGCGCCCCTGTTTGCTAACAGCACCCGTAACCGCCTGAAAGTGGATGCATCGGATGAAGCTGTTGTAAGTTATATCCGCGAACAGGCTACCGCTGCCATGAAGCAGACTTATGATGTGTTGACCAAACGTATCGACAAGTTCGGGGTTGCACAGCCAAATATTTCACTCGATGAAACCAAGGGTATCATTACTGTGGAACTGGCTGGTGCAAGTGATCCTGAGCGGGTTCGTAAATATCTTCAGTCTACCGCCAACCTGCAGTTCTTTGAAGTATATAATATTGGTGAACTGGACCGTAGCCTGGAAGCTTCTGACAAAGCCCTGGCTGCTTACCTGAAAGGAACTTCTGCAACCGACACGGTTGCAAAACCTGCAGCAGTTGATACAAGCGCCAAAGCAACTGATACTACTTCTCTTGCCAATGTGTTGAAGAGTGGAGACACTTCCAAGACTGCAGCAGCACAGACACCGGAAGCGGCCCGTGCAGCAAATCCGCTGCTGGCAACTATCCAGTTTATTCCGCCTCAGCAGGGTCAGGATGGACGCGTATCCTATGCACCTAATCTCGGTTATGTAGCAACGAAAGATACAGCACTGGCCATGTCTTATCTGAAGAACCCCGTGGTTCAGAATAATATGCCTGGCGATGTGAAGTTCCTCTTTGGCATGCCAGAGAAAAACGAAGATGGCAAAGTGCAGGATTTTGTTGCACTCTATGCGATCAAAACGATTCCTGGTTCTGAAAAAGCCAAACTTGAAGGAGAGAATATTACCGATGCCTTCCAGGATTTCAACCCGGTTACCAACCAGGTTACGGTAAACATGACCATGAGCAAGCAGGGTGAAAAAATCTGGGCAAAGATGACCGGCGATAATGTTGGTCGCGCTATTGCGATTGTTCTGGATGATATCGTATACTCTGCTCCTAATGTAAATGAACCCATCACTGGAGGTAATTCACAGATATCTGGTTCTTTCTCTGTTCAGGAAGGTCAGGATCTTTCCAATATCCTGAAGAGTGGTAAACTGGATGCACCTGCGAAAATCGTACAGGAGCAGGTAGTTGGACCTACACTGGGACAGGAAGCCATCTCCGGTGGTTCTCTTTCTTTCCTTATTTCTTTTGCAGTGATCTTCATCCTGATGCTGGTATATTACAACACAGCCGGATGGGTTGCCAATATTTCACTGATCCTGAACCTGCTCTTCACCGTGGGTGTGCTGAGTTCGTTGAATGCAACACTGACAGCTCCAGGTATTGCGGGTCTGGTATTGACCATCGGTATGGCGGTGGATACCAATGTGGTAATCTTTGAACGTATCAAGGATGAACTGACAAGAGGTAAATCTTACCAGCAGGCCGTGAATGATGGCTATAGCCGCTCTCTGGCACCTGTACTGGATGGTCACCTTACCTCCCTGTTAACCGCCTTTATATTGTTTTATTTCGGTTTAGGTCCGGTACTTGGATTCGCAACCACACAGATCCTCGGTTTGTTGCTGAGCCTGTTCTGCGGTATCCTGGTTTCCCGCCTGGTTACTGATTTCTGGACCAATAAAAATCGTCACTTCAAATATTTCACGGGTATCAGTCGCAACCTCTTCAAGAAAGCGAATTTTGATTTCGTGAAAGTGCGGAAAGTAACTTATATCATATCTGCCATCATTCTGGCATTGGGTATTGGTGCTTTGATCAACGGTTTTAACCAGGGTGTGGAATTCAGTGGTGGACGTAGCTTCATCGTGAAGTTTGACAAGCCTGTTTCAACTGCAGCAGTTGCGAATGACCTGGAGAAAGTGCTGGGAAGTACTCCGATTATCAAAACCTATGGTGGTCCCAATCAACTGGATATCACAACTGATTACCTGATTGAACAATCCGGTCCGGAAGTGGATGACCAGGTGCAGGCGAAACTATTTGAAGGATTGAAAAACTTCCTGCCAGCAAATGCGACAGCTGAGGAGTTTGATACCAAATACAAGCAGGGTTCCAAGAAGGTAGTGCCTACTATTTCGGATGACCTGAAGCAGGGTGCTAAATGGGCCACTTTCTGGTCGTTGCTGGCGATCTTCCTGTATATCCTGATTCGTTTCCGCGACTGGCGTTATTCTTTCGGTACAATTGTGGCGTTGATTCACGATGCGCTGGTAACACTGATTGTATTCTCTTTCTTTAAGGACATTGTACCGTTCTCACTGGAGATTGATCAGCACTTTATCGCGGCGATTCTGACAGTGATTGGTTTCTCTACCAATGATACGGTGATCGTGTTTGACCGGATTCGTGAAAACAGTCACCTCATGAAGAATGCAACCCGCGCACAGATCATCAACAAATCCATCAACGATACCTTAAGCAGAACCATTATGACTTCTGTAACGGTATTCCTGACCATCCTGATCCTCTTCCTGGTAGGTGGTGAAGTAACCAAAGGATTTGCTTTTGCGATGTTGATAGGTGTGATCACCGGTGTGTATTCATCCATCTTTGTGGCTGCTCCGATCCTGGTGGATTTCGGAAAAAGCAAACCACTGGGAGGAGATTCCAACGAGGTAATGGAATCCGCTGCTACAACAACAGCTCCATCAGCAGCGAAAGCGTAGTATTATATTTTTATTTCATAAAGGCTGCCTCATTTGAGACAGCCTTTTTTATTTATATAATTTTAATCCGCCTGTTCATGATAAGTTAAAATAAATGCTGCGTTTAGCCGTTGAAGTTAGTTCAACCCTTTGCCGATGAAACTGATTAGTATGCTGGTGGCTGCCATACTGGCGGGCACCCCTTTGCAACTGCTTGCCCAAACGGCTGGCGCAGGTACCTTGTCTACCATAGAAAGCCTGGCTACTACCATCCAGGCCAATGATGAAAAAATTGGAGCACTCAACCGACAGCATCTTGAATCGTATGATGCAGAAAATCAAAAACTCCTGGCGCTAAAAAAGAAACTGAATGACCTCATTGCGGAGAAAGCAAATGCACTCAGAGAACTTCGCAGTGGACTCTATTGCAGTCAGTGCAAAAGACCTAAATCAGAAATTGAAAGAGGTGGCTCCGAAACCTATCAGGGGCATTTACGCAGGGTAAATGGTGTATCCGTACCGGCAACCAAAGAACATATTGATAGTAAGATGGCGGAATACGATCGACTGATCGCAGCCCAGGAGGAATTAATCAAAAAATTCCAGACGGAGGAAAATGAATTTACCAGAAAGCGGGCAGACATTGATAAACAAATGAATGAGCTGCGTGGTAAAACAGATGATATGCGGGCAAAAATTGTAGCCCTGAGTAAAGATTACAAGGATAAAGTTGTTCAGGAAGCAAAATCAATTACGCTGACCTGGGTGGATGAAATATTACGAACGCTGGCTGAGAAACATTATGCCGAAGACCGAATTAATATCATCAATGTTAAACTAAGTGAGTTGCAGCAGGAAGAGGCAAAAGCTCTGAGTGAATTAAAAGAAAAAGTAGCGAAAAAAGTAGAACAGGACAAGAAACAATTCAATGAGAAAATAACTACAAACCGGAGTCGCATCAATGAACTGGATCAATTACACAAGGACCGAAGCAATAGATTACGTTCCGAATTGAATGGTCTCAGAACAAAATTATCTTCTATCAAATCTGAGCTCCAATTAAATACCAAATTAACAGCAGAGCAGAAAACAGCAATGGATACTGACAGCAAGGAGCTGGAAAACCGGATCAGTCAGCAGCTAAGTGAAATACAGGCAACTGATGAAAAATATTCAACCGATCGCCGTCAACTGTTGGAAGAAATTAAGGAAGCTGAAGACAAGATCTGGGAGTTGACAGTAAACCTGTCATCCATACAGGAAGAGGCATTGAAAGGATTACGGAATGCATTTACAACGAAACGAAAAATTCTTCAGGATGCACATACAGCACGCATTGCATCACTGGAGCGGCTTGGTAGCCTTGTAAACAATAAAACGGATGTGTACAGAAAAAAACAATCCGAATATGATGCCAAAGCAAATAATGAACGAATCCGATTATTAAGAGCTTGTGAAAAGGCAGGTTGTTCCTGTTATGGCAGGGATGCCCAGGGAGAATTTAACCTGATCGCCAACAATCGTCTCACCTGTGTAGGGTCAATGGATAACCTGCATGCCAATAACAGTGTTTATTATGGCTGCGAAGAAGAATCTGTAAACTATAAAGGCCATTACCATTCATGGGTAAATGGTTTATCTGATTCCGATATGGATGCGCTTCGTAAAAGCTCATCCAAAACCAGGTACGACATGATCCTGAATAAAATCACTAATTAATTCAATTACTCAATATATGAAGGCAATTCTAACCGGACTTCTGTTGGTATGCAACATACTGGCAATAGCTCAAACCGATGATTTTTTCACAATTGAAAGAAAGATAAAAGATCATATTAAAAATGGCCGTTGGGATGAAGTAGTTGTAGCTGCTCCTGACCTGGTTATTGCAGATCCTACAAAAGGAAATGGATTTTATTATACTGCGATGGCATTCCTGAAATTAAATCAGCCTGATAAGGCCAGTGAATACCTTGCACAAGCAGAACCCTTAGCAGACGCGGAGCTAAAAACTTTGATAGCAGCATTAAAAAATGAGATTAACCAGTACCGGGAAGCAAACCAGGTATTAGAACTTGCCGAAAAACAGGAAAAACAGGGCAGTAAACGAGCTGCTGATGAATGGAAAAAGCTTTGGGAACTCGATAAAATGAAAACCGAGTTTGCACTAAATGCAGTTGAGTTATATGTTGAACAAAAAAACTATCCGCAGGCGTTGGAAATATTAAAAGATCCGGCCCTGGCGAATGATCCTGGAGCCCAGGCTTTATACAAGCGAATTAACAATACCCCGGAGATGACTAAACTCAATGGTTACAATGAAGCGCTGTTATTGGGTAAACAAAATATGAAAAATGGAAATTACAGTACAGCAATTAGCAACTTCTCAACTGCACTTCGTTTCCAGCCGAATGATACAGAAGCCAGTTCGCAAAAAAAACTGGCAGAGGATGAACTTGCCTGGCAGACTACTCGCAAGACTAATACACTCGAAGCATTTGAAAGCTATTTAAAGGGCACTACTTTACGTAATCATAAAGCAGAAGCAGATGAAATTGTGATGCGCGCGCTGATCCGTTTTGGAAACAAAGCTGCGACAGAAAACAATTTCAAAGACATGGAGTATTACTTCGGTAAATACCTGAAACAATATCCAAATGGTTCAGAAACCGCAGCCGCACGTCAAACCATGTGTGATACCTACCAGGCAGCAGCTGATAAAGAAAAAGATAAAAAAACAGCATTTGCACAAAAGCAGTCCATTGCTTATCTGACGAAAGTGCAAACCATATGTAGTAGTACTCCGGCTCTTGAGGCAGCGCTGAAAACGGCCAACAAAAAAGCAATACGGTATGGCAGACCGAATCGTGGCTTTATTGCTTATGTATATGATAGCCTGGCGCCAATCGGCTTATCTTTTGGCACTATTAATAACCGTAAGGTTGGAATGTATGTTACTGTGCGTGCAAATGAGAGTTTCTTTCAGGGAAATAGTTTTTACACAGTAAATGACCAGGGTGTGTATGATGGAAGTGTATTTGATGATGTTCGTCCGACTGGAGAAACGCGTACCAGTCATTTTGATGGCACACTGGGACTAACCAAAAAAATCGCCTTCCCTTTATGGTTGTATGCCGGAGGGGGAATTAATTATTCCCAACTCTCCATTCAGGTAGATGAATACAATGACAGTGGACGATTTGTAGAATCTGAATGGATTAAAAATACCGATCAGCAATTCATAAAACCGGTGGTGGAAGCAGGTGCTATTATCGATGTAGGGGGCTTCCAGTTACGCGGCGGCGGTAAAATGATTGATTTCAAGGACATTTATTATACCCTTGGAGTTGGCTTTTCCTTTCGCCGGGATTGATTCAATCCTATTAAACAGCGAAGGAAGTACCGCATCCGCAGGTCTTGCTGGCATTGGGATTGGTAAAAGTGAAACCACGATTATTGAGCCCTTCCTGCCAGTCGATTTCCATGCCCATCAGGTAGATCCCATGAGATTTGGTCATGGTACAGGGAATACCTTCGATAGTGAACTGCTCATCCCCTTCCTCTATCTTATCAAACCCGAGGATATAACTCATACCTGAACAACCGCCTCCCTTAACGCCTACGCGTAAAACCTGGCTTTTGTCAAATTCCGGAGCTTCCATTAAACGTTTGATCTCACTGATAGCCCCTGCTGTCATGGTAACCGGTGTAGTTGCTATTGTCGTTTCCATACTGCAAATTTAAGGATTTCCCTCCACCCGTCCGGTGGCACCGGACGGGTAAAACCTTTACTTTTGCTGCTCAATCGTTAAGCTATTATGGATAATACAACTGTTTGGATCATTGCCGGCATTGCGCTAGTTGGTTTTGTAGGCCTCTATCTTTATTTCTACCGCAAGGACAAAAAGGCCATCGCCGATATCAGTCAGAAAGTGGATGCCGCTACCAGTAAAGAACAACAGGTGGCTGGTGCTTCCAAACAAATGCAGCTGGCGGCCTATGAGCGACTGGTAATTTTAGCTGACAGAATTGCACTGCCCAACCTCATCAGCAGAAGTAATGATCCGGCTTTTGATAAACGCGGGATGCAACAACTGCTTACCCAAACCATCAAACAGGAATTTGAGTATAATCTCTCTCAACAGATCTATGTGAGTGCTGCTGCCTGGGATGCGGTTCGCAACCTGAAAGAGCAAAACATCATGATTGTTAATCAGCTCGCTGCCATCCTGCCAGATGACATGAGTGGTTTGGAATTCAACAAAAAGATCATTGAATTTGTAATGAACCAGCCCCAGGGCTCCATGCACAGCCTGGTGCAGGAAGCCTTAAGCTACGAAGCAAAGAAAATACTGAGTTGATTGCAAAACGATGAATTGCCATGTCAGAAAAAAAAATTACCACCGACAGCGGAATAGAAATAAAACCGGTTTATTATCCGGGTGATCTACCGGCTGCATGGGATGGTTCCGAGCAACCGGGACAATTCCCCTACACGAGAGGTGTGCAACCCGATATGTACAGGGGAAAGCCCTGGACCATGCGACAGTATGCCGGCTTCTCTACTGCCGAAGAAAGCAACAAACGCTATCACTATTTATTATCGCAGGGAGTATCCGGATTATCAGTTGCGTTTGACCTGCCTACACAAATCGGATACGATAGTGATCATGCCATGGCAGAAGGGGAAGTGGGAAAAGTGGGGGTAGCGATTGACAGTCTCGAAGATATGCAGGTACTCTTCCAGGGCATACCACTGGAATCTGTCAGCACTTCCATGACGATCAATGCCACCGGATTTATTTTACTCTCCTTTTATGTAGCACTGGCCAAACAGCAGGGAGCCGATCTCAGCAAAATCAGTGGTACCATCCAGAATGATATTCTGAAAGAATACGCTGCCCGTGGTACATATATCTATCCACCCAAACCATCCATGCGGATCATCACCGATATCTTTGAATGGTGCAGTGGATCCTTACCCAAATGGAATACGATTTCAATTTCGGGTTACCATATCCGTGAGGCCGGTTCAACAGCCGTACAGGAGATCGCATTTACGCTGTCTAACGGCAAGGCTTATGTGAAAGCAGCACTGGAGCGCGGACTTGACATCAATGTATTCGGCAAACGTCTCTCCTTCTTTTTCAATGCGCATAATAACCTCTTTGAAGAAGTGGCCAAATTCCGCGCTGCCCGTCGCATGTGGGCAACGATTATGAAGGAACTGGGAGCTACAGATCCCAAGGCCATGATGCTGCGTTTCCATACCCAAACAGGTGGTAGTACTTTAACTGCTCAACAACCCCAGAACAATATCAGCCGGGTTACGATTCAAACCCTTGCGGCTGTATTGGGAGGTACACAATCCTTACACACTAACGGGTATGATGAGGCGCTTTCTCTGCCAACGGAAGAAGCGGCTCGAATAGCTCTTAGAACCCAACAGATCGTTGCCTTTGAAAGTGGCGTGGCAGATTCGGTGGATCCCCTGGCAGGTTCTTATTTTGTAGAAGCGCTCACTTCCCAGCTGGAGCAGGAAGCGCTGGACTTAATGGCAAAGATAGATGCCATGGGCGGCAGTGTATCCGCCATTGAACAGGGTTTCATGCAGGATGAGATCGCCCGCAGCGCGTATGAATACCAGAAAGGGATCGAAAGTGGCGAAAAGATTATTGTAGGTGTTAATAAATTCCTGATTAATTCAGAAGCCTCCATTCCTATTTTCAAAATAGATGATAGCATTAGACAGGTACAGATTGAAAAACTGAATGCTTTAAAGAATAACCGTAATCCGGCAATGGTGGACCAGGTGCTGCAAAACCTGAACGACAAAGCAGCTTCCGGTGAAAACCTGATGCCGGCTGTAATTGAAGCAGTTGAACAAAAATGTACGCTGGGAGAAATTGCCGATGAACTCAGGGGCGTATTTGGAGAACATCGCTAGCCGATTTTTCTTAACTTACTGACCAACTTAATCTACACATCATGGTTCGACTACTCACCCTCCTGTTTGCAGCTACCTGTTGCTGCCTAACAGCCGGGGCACAAAATAATCTGGATGCAACCATCCAGGCAAAAGCCAAACAAGTGCTTCCTAAAGTAATTGAATGGCGGCGGCATATACACCAAAATCCCGAACTGAGTAATCGCGAATTCAAAACCATGGAATACATCGCGAATCACCTGCGTTCCCTTGGAATTGAAGTACAGGATAAAGTGGCCAAAACCGGCGTGGTAGGACTCTTAAAAGGAGGAAAACCCGGGCCCGTGATTGCCCTGCGTGCGGATATGGATGCCCTGCCCGTGGAAGAAAGAGTGGACCTGCCCTTTAAATCCACCCAGAAAGCAGATTATCTCGGCCAGGAAGTATCGCTTATGCATGCCTGTGGGCATGACAGCCATGTTGCCATATTGATGGGTACAGCAGAAGTGTTGGCTTCCATGAAAAAAGATATTGCGGGAACCGTGAAGTTTATCTTTCAGCCTGCAGAAGAAGGTCCTCCCGGTGAGGAAGAAGGCGGCGCACCATTGATGGTGAAAGAAGGTGTGATGGACAACCCTAAAGTAGATGCGATTTTCGGTTTGCATATTTCATCCAATACAGAAAGTGGCAGTATCAGATACAAGCCAGGGCCCTTTATGGCATCCTCTGACTGGTTCACCATCAAAGTGAAAGGGAAACAGGCACATGGATCTGCTCCCTGGGGTAGCATTGATCCAATTGTAGTGGGAACTCAAATCATAGCAGGATTGCAGACAATTGTTAGTCGCCAGGAAAATATTGTCAAAGCCCCCGTTGTAATTACCGTAGGCAAATTCCATAGTGGCGTACGCAGCAATATTATTCCTGAAGAAGCGATACTGGAAGGCACCATTCGTACACTGGATGCCGAAATGCAACGTGATGTACATGAACGCATCAAAAAAACGGCGGAAAAGATTGCTGAGGCCAGTGGTGCCACTGTGGAAGTGGATATTGACACCAAAACCCTGGTTACCGATAATGATTCCAGCCTTACAGCCATGATGGCACCCTCCCTTCAAAAGGCTGCGGGAAAGGATAAAGTGCAAACACAATCCTGGACTACCGGTGCAGAAGATTTCTCCTTTTTTGGAGAAAAAGCCCCTGCCCTGTTTTTCAATTTAGGAGGCATGCCGGTTGGAACAGATCCTGCAAAAGCACCGGGGCATCACACACCGGATTTCTTCATCGACGACAGTCAACTCGATGTAGGTGTAAAAGCCTTCTGCCACCTGGTATTTGATTACGCCAATCTCCAGGCAAAACAGAAAAAGGCACAAGTTAAAAAAGGATTTTAACCCTTTTTCTGCTCTTTCGCCCAGGCATCTTTCAATGTAACCGTGCGGTTGAACACGAGTTTTTCTTCACTGGTATCTTTATCCAGGCAGAAATAACCTTTACGCAGGAACTGATAACGCTCGTCAAATTTTGATTTGAGCAAAGCAGGCTCTGCATATACATGATCAATCACCTGTAATGAATCTGGGTTGATATAAGATTTGAAATCCCCTTCTTCACTGGAGGGATCTTCCACTCTGAAAAGACGATCATACAATCTTACTTCAGCAGATACTGCGTGTTTGGCGCTAACCCAATGCAGGGTCCCTTTTACATTGATACCGGAAGTATCGGAGCCACTCTTACTCTCAGGGATATACGAACAATGAAGTTCGGTAATAGTTCCATTTTCATCTTTCACCACTTCATCGCAACGGATGATATAGGCGCTTTTAAGTCGTACCATTTGTCCGGGTGCCAGCCGGAAGAACTTTTTCGGTGGAACCTCCATGAAATCTTCCCGCTCAATGTAGAGTTCCCTGCAAAAAGGAATATCGCGGTGGGTAACAGTTTCCGCTTCCGGATTGTCTTCACTTTGCAACATTTCCTCCTGCCCTTCGGGATAATTGGTAAGAATCACTTTTAGGGGATCAAAAACTACCATGCGGCGCAGGGCGCTTTTATTCAGGTCTTCCCGTACGCAAAATTCAAGAAGGGAAACATCGATCATATTCTCCCGTTTTGCAATACCGATGCGATCACAGAAATCGCGGATGCTGAAAGGGGTATAACCTCTTCTGCGCAAACCGGAAATAGTAGGCATACGCGGATCATCCCAACCCGTAACATGTTTCTCATTTACGAGTTGCAGCAATTTTCGTTTACTCGTAACCGTATAGTTCAGGTTACGACGTGCAAATTCATATTGATGGGAAGGATAGATCTCCAGTTTTTCAATACACCAGTCATACAGTTCACGGTGTGGTACAAATTCCATGGTACAAAGTGAGTGTGTCACTTCCTCAATGGAATCCGATTGGCCATGTGCAAAATCATACATCGGATATATGCACCATGCATCACCTGTGCGGTGGTGATGCGCATGTTTAATGCGATAGAGCACCGGATCGCGCATGATCATGTTGGGATGTGCCATATCGATTTTTGCCCGCAGCGTGCGACTGCCATCCGGAAATTCACCTGCTTTCATGCGGGCGAATAAATCCAGGTTTTCTTCAACAGACCGATCCCGATAAGGACTATTCACGCCAGGTTGGGTGGTTGTTCCTTTCATGGCAGCGATGGCTTCAGAGGTAGAATCATCTACATAGGCCAATCCCTTGTTGATGAGTTTTATGGCAAATGCGTAGAGCTGATCAAAATAATCAGAAGCATAGAGTTCATTTTTCCAGGTAAAACCCAGCCATTTGATATCCTCTTTAATGCTTTCCACATATTCCGTGTCTTCGGTAACGGGGTTGGTATCATCAAACCGGAGATTGGTATAACCGGGGTACTTCAGAGTGAGACCAAAATTCAGGCAGATGCTGGAAGCATGCCCGATATGTAGATACCCATTGGGTTCCGGGGGAAAACGGGTGATGATAGAATTGTATTTGCCGGCAGCTAAATCTGCTTCAATGATCTCTTCAATAAAATTGAGGCCTTTCTCTTCTTCTTTCTTAATGTCGCTCATACGTAATGATTCCTTTGGAAGGGCGAATTTACGGCCTTTTCGCGGAGGATAAAATCCTTAGTTGCGGGCACCAAAAAGCAGACTGCCGATCCGCACCAGGGTGGAGCCTTCTTCCAGCGCGATGGTGTAGTCGCCGCTCATACCAAAGCTCAATATTTTAGTAGTGTCATCAGTAAGGATCGCGGGCAGATATTTATTAGCCCAACCTGTCAATTGCCGGAATTCCTGGCGGATTTGCGCCTCGTTTTCAGTAAAGGAAGCCATTCCCATCAAGCCACGAATATGAACCCCTGCAAACGCCTCGGGATGGTTGCTGACAGATTCAACCAGTTCCTGTAACTCTTTCTCATCCAGTCCGAATTTGGTTTCTTCCTGTGCGATATGAACCTGGAGCAGGCAATTCACCCGCCGGTTGAGCTTTACCCCCTGCTTGCTAATTTCCTTTAGCAGTTTGAGGCTGTCCACCCCATGGATGAGGTATACAAAGGGAACAATGAATTTTACCTTATTGGATTGCAGGTGTCCTATAAAATGCCAACGGATATCTTCCGGTAATTGAGTCTGTTTATCTACCAGTTCCTGTACATAGTTTTCTCCAAAATCACGCTGCCCCGCATCGTACAAAGCTTTAATATCCGACACCGGTTTGATCTTGCTAACTGCCACCAGCAAAGCATTTGCAGTAGCACATTCTTTTTGAATTTTCTGGTATTGAGTAAGGTTGACAGACATGGAGCGAAGGTACGGAAAGGTGAAACGTCAGACGTCAAACGTGAGATGTGAGACATTCCCTTCTCCTTTCTCCCTCTTCCTTTCTCCCCTTTTCACATCTCACGTCTGACGTTTCACAAAAAAAGCGCCCTTCTTTCGAAGTGGCGCTCAAGCAAGCAAAACCAAACCTATTTTAGTACGGAGCGACCAATTACTATGCGCTGTACTTCGGATGTACCCTCATAAATCTGGGTAATCTTGGCGTCGCGCATCAATCGCTCAACGTGATATTCCTTTACATAACCATAGCCACCATGTACCTGTACCGCTTCCGTGCTGATCCACATAGCTGCTTCGGAGGCATACACTTTGGCCATTGAACTACTTGTCGTGTAGTCGAGACCGTTATCCTTTTCCCAGGCAGCTTTCAGACATAAGAGACGGGCAGCTTCCACTTTGGTAGCCATATCCGCCAATTTAAACTGGATAGCCTGGTGGTGCATAATTTCCTTTCCAAATGCCTTCCTCTGTTTGGAATAGGCAACTGATAATTCATAGGCACCGCTTGCGATTCCCAGTGCCTGGGCAGCAATACCAATTCTGCCGCCTGCGAGGGTTTTCATCGCAAATTTAAACCCAAATCCATCCGCACCAATCCGGTTTTCCTTTGGCACTTTTACATCCGAAAAAGAGATGCTGTGTGTGTCACTTCCGCGGATCCCCATTTTATTTTCTTTGGCACCAACACTTACGCCAGGCCAGTTTTTTTCAACGATAAAAGCATTAATGCCGGAAGAACCTTTTGCAACATCTGTTTGTGCTATCACCAGGTATACCGAGGCCGAAGAACCATTAGTGATCCAGTTTTTAGTACCGTTCAACAGGTAATAATCACCTTTATCTTCCGCTGTGGTGCGCTGTGATGTGGCATCACTTCCTGCTTCGGGTTCACTTAATAAAAAGGCTCCGATATATAAGTCGCCGTCCTTCTTTCCCTGGGCTAATGGGGTCAGGTATTTTTGCTTTTGTTCTTCCGATCCAAAGGTTTCCAATCCCCAGCACACAAGGCTGTTGTTTACGCTCATACAAACACTCACACTGGCGTCTACCTTACTGATCTCTTCCATTGCCAGTACATAACTGATGGTATCCATTCCGGCACCGCCATAGGCTTGATCCACCATCATTCCCATGAAACCGAGCTCCGCCAATTGCAGTATCTGCTCTTTGGGAAACTGTTGTTTTTCATCGCGCTCAATCACACCCGGCAAACATTGCTGCTGTGCAAAATCCCGGGCCGCTTTTTGAATCATCAATTGTTCTTCTGTCAACTGAAACTGCATCGGATACGCTTAAAGTGGAGCAAAAATAACCGAAAAAGTTGTTCAACTAACGATTGTTAGCTATTTTTTATAAAAAATTTGGTTCGCTTTGCAACTATTTAGTTGTCAACTACTTACTGGGTTAATCTATATGAAAATAGTAGCTTTGAAAGATGTCTAGCAAACTTGACAGCCAGTACTGGAATGATCGGTATCGCAATGCTGAAACCGGTTGGGACATCGGTTATGCATCCCCTCCCCTAACCAATTATTTTGATCAGCTAACGGATAAGAATAAACGAATCTTAATTCCTGGTTGTGGTAATGGATATGAGGTCGCCTATTTATTAGAGAAAGGCTTTCAGCATATAACTGTTATTGATATTGCTCCGGAACTGACAGCTATACTCGCTAAAAAGTATGCACCCAATGTTGGCAAAGAGCTTACCATCATTACGGGTGATTTTTTTGAACACCGGGGGAACTATGATATCATAATTGAGCAGACTTTTTTTTGTGCGTTGAATCCATCCCTGCGCACTCAGTATGTCGAGAAAATGTTCGATTTACTTGCTCCCGGTGGAAAACTGGTAGGGGTACTATTTAACAGGGCATTTGAAGGGGGACCACCATTTGGAGGATCTAGAGAAGAGTATGAAAACCTCTTTGCAAAAACATTCAGCCGGAGAAGTATAGAGCCCTGTTACAACTCCATACCTCCCCGGAGAGATGTTGAATTATTTATCCGAATGGAAAAATAGAACGACTTATTTTGGCAGTACCACACTGTCAATCACGTGGATTACTCCGTTGGTTGCTTTCAGATCGGTTGCAGTTACCCAGGAAGTTCCACCGTTTTCATCAGTCAGTTTTACTTTACCTCCATCCAATGAAGCTGTAAGTTTGCCGCCACTTACAGTTGACAATACAGCTTTACCACCACCTGCCTGGATGGCTTTTACAACTGCAGCAGCATCCAGTTTACCGGCCACTACATGGTAGGTCAGAATTTTAGTAAGTGCAGGCTTTGCTTCAGGCTTTAACAGACCATCTACTGTGCCAGATGGCAATTTGCCAAAAGCTGCGTTGGTAGGAGCAAATACGGTGAAAGGTCCTGCTCCCTGCAAGGTTCCTACTAAATCAGCTGCTTTAACAGCAGCCACCAGCGTGCTGTGATCTGCACTACCTGCAGCTACTCCAACGATGTCTTTACTTTGTGCGTTTACTGAAAAAATAGAGGCAGCACCGATTACCATGAAAAGGAAAAACTTTTTCATAAAAATGTTTTTTTAATTGTTGAGATTAATTACCCGTTAATTGAAATACTATCACCGGGCCCTGGTGATCTGCTGATTGTAGGTTATTCAGGAAAGCATAACCCAAAAAACCAGCCAAGGTTGCGAAAGCACAAAAAATTAATCCTGGAAAGAAATCCTTTTTACATTTTCTTAGCGCGCGTTGAGGAAATGTGAGACGTCAGACGTGAAACGTGAAACGTGAGAAGTGAGAAGTGAGACGAATCCCACTTCATAATTCATAATTCATACTTCATAATTCCATTGGTTCTTGCTGACTCAAGCAATGAAAACTTCCCAGCCCCCAGATAATCTCAGTAGAATCTATCCCGATAACCTCGCGGTCGGGGAAGCAACCCTGTATGATCTGTAATGCCCGGTCGTCTTTTGTACAACGAAAGGTGGGAACAATCACATATTTATTCGCGATGTAAAAGTTGGCATAAGAACAAGGCAGCCGCTGGTCATCATATACCAGTTCATCCGGCATAGGTAGTTCTACAATATTCAGCTGTTTACCATTAAGTAAGCGCATCTGCTGTAGCTGCTTCAGATTGGTCTGCAACAAGGCATAATTCTCATCTGCTTTGTTTTCTTCAATTACTGTTAATACCGTGCCTTCATTCACAAAGCGAACCGTATCATCAATATGGCCATCGGTATCATCTCCTACAATACCCTCATCTACCCACAATACCTGCTGCACACCGTAATATTGCTGCAAGTACCATTCAATCTTTTCCTTGTTTAATGTCGGATTGCGATTCGGATTCAGCAAACAGGCCGTGCTTGTCATTACTGTTCCCTTTCCATTGAACTCCACCGAACCTCCTTCCATCACAATGCCCGGATGAAAAACCGGGAGTCCAAAATGTTCTGCTATTCGGGTTGGTATCACATCATCCAGGTCAAAGGGTGGATACTTCCCTCCCCATGCATTATAACCCCAATCCACAACTGCTTTCGGTTGCTCCAACGACGGGTTGAGCAAAAAAGCAGGACCATGATCCCGGCACCAGGCATCATTGGTAGGAAAGAAAAAGAAATCCACCTGCGACAAATCAACACCAGCTTTTTCAAGGTGCGAAAGGGCAAACGTCTTCATGGCCTCATCTCTAACGTTGATGCATACCCGCTCACTTTTGGCCAGCCATTTAACAAACTCAGCGTAGTATGGAAAAATCGTATGAATTTTTCCCGGCCAGCTGGCTTCCTTGTGTGGCCAACTTAACCAGGTAGCGCGGTGCAACTCAAATTCAGCAGGAAAATAATAACCCAGCTCTGCCGGTGTCTTATGATTCATCGATATATCTTTTGGTGATGGGCTGATAGGAATCAATTCTTCTGTCGCGCATAAAAGGCCAGTGTGTCCGGTACCTGTCTGTTTTGGATAAATCTATTTCCAATACCTGCACTTCTTCCTGTTCGTGTGATGCCTGGTATAATACAGTACCAAATGGATTACTGATAAAGGATCCTCCCCAAAATTTCATCGCGCCGTCCTGTTCAAAACCAACGCGGTTCACACTTACCACATGAACGCCATTGGCAACCGCATGGCTCCTTTGAATCGTTTGCCAGGCATTGTATTGCTCGGTATTAGTTGCATCATCCTGTGAAGTAGCCCAACCAATTGCCGTGGGGTAAAACAGGATCTCTGCACCCATTAATGCAGTTATCCTTGCCGCTTCCGGATACCACTGATCCCAGCAGATTAAAACGCCGAAGGTGGCAAATTTGGTTTTGAAAATTTTATATCCGAGATCTCCCGGTGTGAAGTAAAATTTCTCGTAGTAAGCCGGATCATCCGGGATATGCATTTTGCGGTACTTACCCAGGTAGGTACCATCCGCATCCAACACTGCTGTTGTATTGTGATACAATCCCTGTGCTCTTTTCTCAAAAAGGCTGGCAATAATTACTACGCCCAACTCTTTGGCTACTGCACTAAGGCGGTCAGTTGATGGTCCGGGTATAGGCTCCGCCAATTCAAAATTGGCATAGTCTTCCACATCACAAAAATAAAGGGAGGTAAACAGTTCCTGGAGGCAGACGATCTGTGCGCCTTTCTCAGCAGCCTGTTTAACTCCCGCTATAGCTTTTTGTAAATTTTCTTCCTTATTGGCGGCACAACTCATTTGTACCATTCCCACCCTTACAGTTGACATTCAGTAGAATTTAGAGCGCCAAATGTAAGAAGAGTTCACGACTATCAGGAACGTCCCATCTGCTTCAGAAAGGATACATGGGAAGCGATCGCCAGTCTTGTTTTCGGATACTCAATATAAGGAATACCATACTCAGCACAGGCATTTCTGATGATCTTACTGATCTCAGGATAATGCACATGCGAAATCTTTGGGAAGAGGTGATGTTCCACCTGGAAATTCAATCCGCCTACCAGCCAGCAAACCAGTTTGTTATTGGTAGCAAAATTGGCTGTGGTTTTCAACTGGTGAACAGCCCACTCATCTTCCAGTCTTCCTGTATTCACATCCGGAACCGGGAAAGCAGTATGCTCAACCGTATGCGCCAACTGGAATACGATGCTGAGCACCAATCCGGCAAACATGGTGAATACCAGGAAGCCTACCAGCCAGGGCAGGAATCCTACCATATAAATCGGTAATCCTACATAGAGGAATAGGTTGAACACTTTGAATGCCCAGAAGGTGATATGATCACTGAGTTTCATTTTCTTCAGTGGCATGCTTCCGATTTTGCTCGCGAAATATTTGCTGTAATCGAGCACAAATATCCAGAGGATATACAACAGCGCATACAAAAACCAGAAGTAAATATGCTGATACTTATGGAATTTATATTTAGGCTGCGTGGTACTCATCCGCATCCAGGGCTGGATATCAATATCATCATCCAGTCCATCTACGTTGGTATAGGCGTGATGGATCACATTGTGTTTTACGTTCCACATAAAACTGCTACCACCCAATACATTCAGAGAGAAAGCAGCTACCTGGTTCAGCCATTTGTATTTGCTGAAACTTCCATGTGCACCGTCGTGCATAATGTTAAAACCGATCGCCGCAACAATACCGCCTAACAGCAGGCATTCGAGGATCGCTACCCAGGTTACCGGCGTAAAAAACACCAGGTGCACATAGGTAAAAACAAAAGCAACCAACAGAATAATCGCCTTGGTATACAAGGTCATGTTGCCGGTTGTGGACTTTCCTTTTTCTTCAAAATACTGATTGATACGTCTTTTCAATTCTGCATGAAAGGATTGAGCAGAAGAACTAAACTTTGGAGTAACCATGAGAAAAATAGCAGGTTCGAAATAAAAATTAATGCGTGAAGGTACAAAAAACCTTCACGCATTTCACTTGTGTTTAGTCTTTGAACTGTTAATCTTATGTCTCATTTTGGATAAGTGCATCCAGGCTACTGATTCCCAATGTCTTCTGTGTTGTGAAACCTTCTGCGTAACGAACACCGATTCTTTTTCCTAGCATCCGGGCGCGGGCCACTACCGACTCCCTGAAATCAGGTGTTGAGATATAGGTTGCTGGTCCCTCTGTTTCCATATCCGGATTGTAAAACTGGGTAGAATACGCTTCAATTGCCTTCATCCGCTGCTCAAATACATCGGAGATATCTACCAGCAGATCCGGCTCTTGCAGTCGGTCCTGGATATAATGCAACACATATTTAGGACGCCAGCGGTCCTGGATCCTGCCATCCTCATCTTTGGTTTCTATCTTGATCAATCCCGCCAGGAAACAGGCATCCGCAATCAGCTTCCCTGCCCTTCCATGATCCGGATGGCGATCCTCCAGTGCATTTGCCAATACGATCTCCGGCTGGTATTTCCGGATAATGCGAATTAGTTCCAACTGATGTTTTTCATCATTGGCAAAAAAACCATCCCGCATTTTCAGGTTTTCCCTTACATGAATTCCCATGATCCGGGAGGCTTCCGCAGCCTCGGCATAGCGGGTTTCGATGGTTCCCCGGGTACCGAGCTCTCCCTGTGTGAGATCCACGATGCCAACCTTCTTTCCTTTTCTGATTTCGTTGATGATAGTGCCCGAACAACCCAGTTCTACGTCGTCTGGATGGACACCGATAGCCAATAGGTCTAGTTTCATAATGTGCAAATGTAGTGGGTTTAATATCCTACCTTTGCGCAAATTTTGATATATGATAACATTTGATGGGTTAGGACTTGATGAGCAATTGGTTAAAGCGACGACGGCCCTTGGATTTGTAAACCCTACCCCGATTCAGGAAAAAGCGATTCCTATTCTTCTTAGCGGAACCACTGATTTAGTGGGACTTGCACAAACCGGAACCGGTAAAACGGCAGCTTTCGGATTACCCCTTTTACAACTAATTTCCACTACCGATAAATACCCGCAGGCGCTGGTTGTTTGTCCAACCCGCGAACTCTGCATCCAGATTGTAACAGAAATGGAGTTGTTCAAAAAGTTCAAGACTTCCATCAATATGGTGGCGGTTTATGGCGGGACTTCCATTGGCGCACAGATCCGCGATATCAAACGCGGTGTTCAGATTGTGGTGGCTACTCCAGGTCGTTTGATTGACCTGATCGAGAGAAAAGCAATCAATCTAGAACAAATAAAATATGTGGTACTGGATGAAGCCGATGAAATGCTGAACATGGGTTTCCAGGATGATATTGAATTCATTCTGAAGAACACACCTCAACGCGAAAGTACCTGGTTGTTCAGTGCTACTATGCCACCTGAAATCAAGAAGGTAAGCAAGCGTTACATGAACGATCCGAAAGAAGTGCAGGTTGGAAAGGTAAACACAGCAAACAAAAACATTGATCACCAATACTATATAACGTCTGCACAACACCGCTATGAAGCATTGAAACGCCTGATTGATTTCAACCCGGGCATGTATGGTATCATCTTTACCCGCACCAAACTGGATGCCCAGGAAATAGCAGAAAAGCTGACGCGTGAAGGGTATGATATCGATGCCCTGCATGGTGACCTTACCCAGGCACAACGGGATAAAGTGATGGGTCAGTTCCGCGATAAGAGCCTCCAGTTGCTGATTGCAACAGATGTGGCTGCCCGTGGTATTGATGTTAAAGAAATCACGCATGTGATCAACTACGAATTACCCGACGACATCGAAGTATATACCCACAGAAGCGGCCGTACCGGCCGTGCCGGAAAAACCGGTATCTGTATGTCGATTGTGCATAGCCGTGAGACTTTCCGTCTCCGCCAGATTGAAAAAATTGTTCAGGCACCTTTCAATAAACTGGAAATCCCAACCGGTAAAGATGTATGCCGGAAACAGTTTTTCTATTTTATGGACAAGCTCCTGGAAACAGATATTAGTCATGGTAATTATGAAACCTATGTGCCCATGCTGGAAGAGAAATTTGCCGACATGAGCAAGGAGGATATCCTGAAGCGGGTGGCTGCCATGGAATTTGACCGTTTCCTGAAATACTATGAAAATGCAGAGGATCTGAACATACGGGAAGATCGCAGCAGAGCTCGTCAGCAGGTTGGCAGAGATTTCGGCAGCAGGGGTGATGGACAACGGCGGGATAGAGATGCGGGTCGCGGAAGAAGTTTTGAAGGTCCGGCTAATACCACCAAACTCTTTGTGAATCTTGGCACGAAAGATGGGTTCTACAAAGCCAGCTTTCTTCAGTTCATCCTGGACATGAGTGATTTGCGCAAAGACGCTCTGGGTCGGATTGATATGAAGGAAATGAACAGTTGGATTGAAGTGGACAAAGCTGCTGCATCCAAGATGATCAAAGCGATTGACGGGAAGACATACAAGGGTCGCAAGATTCGTATGAATGATGCCAATCGTTAGTGGTTTGGCGATTTGGGGCTTCTAAGTTAGTTTCGCAGATCAGATAACAAAATATCAACCTACAATTAAAATATAGATTATGGCATACGACGTTGTTGTGATCGGTAGTGGACCTGGTGGTTATGTGGCCGCTATCCGTGCTTCACAGTTAGGGTTTAAAACAGCCGTTATTGAAAAGGAAAGCCTGGGAGGAGTTTGTCTGAACTGGGGTTGTATTCCCACAAAGGCATTGCTGAAAAGTGCGCAGGTGATGGAATACATCAAACATGCGGAAGCCTATGGAATTGAAGCAAGTGGAAAGCACAATTTTGAAAAAGTAATTAAACGCAGTCGCGGCGTTGCTGATAAAATGAGTAAGGGTGTACAATTCCTGATGAAGAAGAACAAGATCGATGTGATCATGGGCTTCGGAAAGGTACAGTCCAAAGGTAAAGTGGAAGTAAGCAAGGCGGATGGCACCAAAGAAGTTGTAGAAGCCAAACACATCATCATTGCAACCGGTGGTCGCAGTCGTGAACTGCCAAGCCTTAAGCAGGATGGTAAAAAAGTGATCGGCTATCGCGAAGCAATGGTATTACCACAGCAGCCGAAGAGCATGATTGTAGTGGGAAGTGGCGCCATTGGTGTGGAGTTCGCGTATTTCTACAACAGTATGGGAACAAAAGTGACCATCGTTGAATTCATGCCGCGGATTGTTCCGGTGGAAGATGAAGACATTTCTAAAGAATTGGAGAAGTCGTATAAAAAATCCGGCATTGAGGTGATGACAAATTCATCCGTGGAATCAGTTGACACATCCGGTGCTGGTGTAAAAGCAAAAGTGAAAACACCAAATGGAGAAGTGACACTGGAAGCGGATATTGTATTGAGTGCAGCCGGAGTGGTTGCGAACATTGAAGGAATTGGCCTGGAAGAAAATGGCATTAAAACAGATAAGGGAAGAATTGTGGTAGATAAGTTCTACCAGACAAGTGTTCCTGGCATTTATGCGATTGGAGATTGTGTACCCGGACAAGCACTGGCGCACGTAGCATCCAAAGAAGGAATTATTTGTGCAGAGAACATCGGTTATGCTGAGAAGAAATACCACCATCAGCCGGAAGCCCTGGATTATAATAATGTTCCGGGATGTACCTATTGCACACCAGAAATTGCATCAGTAGGATTTACTGAGAAAGCTGCCAAAGAAGCCGGTTATGAAATTAAAGTGGGTAAATTCCCGCTGAGCGTTTCCGGTAAAGCGCAGGCTGCCGGTGCAACGGAAGGATTTGTAAAAGTGATTTTCGATGCCAAGTACGGCGAGTGGTTAGGCACACACATGATCGGATACAATGTAACCGAAATGATTGCTGAAACTGTAGTAGCCCGCAAGTTGGAGACCACTTACCACGAAGTGCTAAACAGCATTCACCCCCACCCCACCATTTCTGAAGGAATCAAGGACGCGATTGAAGTGGCGTATGGAGAAGCGATTCACCTCTAGGAAGTGAAAGGTGAAAAGTGAAAACACAATACGTGAAAAGGCTGTATTTTGGTACAGCCTTTTCTTTTTACAAACCACTCTGTTTTCACGTTCATATCTTTTCACCACTTTCACTTTTCACCTTTCACCTTTCACATTTTCACAAACCTCCCCACCGCCTGGTCTGCCCTGTCCGTTTTTATAAGGTATTGACCAGGTGCCAGTTTACCAATCGGAATGATGACCTGGCTGCTGCGAATGGGTACCTGCATTAGTTGTTGACCCATCATGTTATAAATGAATAATTGTTTCTGTTTGAGTGTTTCGTAATCCGAAATTTCAACCCGGATTTCGGTGGAAGCGGGTACAGGGAATATCTGTAAGGGTTGTGCTTTTATGGTGGCAGGATCCGGCAGTCCCCATTCAGGATCAATTGGTTCACCGTCTGTTTGTAATGCAAGTCCGGCTAGTATGCTGTTCCTTGGCGCACCAGCTGCAAATACCGAACGCATTCTTTCCCGTTGTCCAAGGGTAAACATATACATGCAACTGTCATCTGTGAGGTCCATGTAATTCATATACATATCACCGTTAGGATCATTTCCGCAGGAATTTATTACTCCGGAAGGACAACCACGATTGTATGTTTTTTGAGGGGGAGTATCGGCAATTCCATCATCACCACAATATGCATCTCCCCATATATGTTTGAGACCTAACCAGTGACCTACTTCATGTACAGCCACCCGACCGAGTGTATATCTTCCTCTTTTATTCAGTGTACCAAATACTGTGTGATTTAATACCACTCCATCCAGTTCCGGAGCATCCCCTGGCATACTGGAATACCCCATAATACCACTCACCATATTGCCAACCCAAATATTCAGGTAATGTGCAGCAGGCCAGGCATCCGCTCCACCTCTTGAGCGAAACTTGATCCTGTTATCGAGAGAGAATTGATTTACACCTGCTTTTACACGAACGATCCCGGAGGTTGGCTCGCCGGCAGGATCTACTTTTGCAAGTTCAAAGCGGATATTACAATTGGCTGCCAGGTGTTTAAAGCGATCCGGAACCCTTACCAGGTCAGCGTTTGCAGCCTGAAAATCGCGGTTGAGCGCATTGAGCTGTGATTGCACCTGCTCATCTGAAACAGAGAATGCAGCTGATTCAAGAATATGCACAACAACGGGAACCGTTATGCGAGCAGGTATTTCAAAAATCGGTGCAAGCGGAGAAGAAGAAATTGACGGTGATATGGAGAAAGAAGTATTGGCAATAAGGGGAGAGCCGTCCTGTACACACGCTTTCTGGGCGAATATAAGGGCAGGTATGATCAATAATAGTAAGAGTACCAGTATCCGTCTCATGAACAAATGGATTGTTTGGACGGCCTATCATAGCGTGGATTAACAGCAATTCATTGGGTAGATTTCGACAGTACTTGTCAAAGGATATTCGATGAAGAACTGTAAAACAACTGCTTTTTGGTTGAAATTCAAAGATTAATGGCCCTTTTTTAGCGTTTTTTAGACGAATGGATACCAACGGGACAGTAACTTTGCTCCCATGTCAATTAAAAAGAACCCTCTTTTTGCAATCTGTTTCCTGTTTCTGATAGCTGCCTGCAATAATGCGCCGCAGCCAAGTGGTGAACTGCCTGGTCAACCTTCCACGAATCTACCAGCCCCCGCCAGTTTTCAGGTGAATACGGTAAATATATATCTGCATGATACCAGTTCTTATGTACAGGGATTTGAAGTTTACAAAGGACAACTTTTTGAAAGTACCGGAGGCAAACCTGGCGTTAATCCATACCAGTCCAGGATTTCCAAAATTGATCTCAGCTCAGGAAAAGCTATAGCCACCCAACCCTTAAGCAAGGATTATTTCGGTGAAGGGATAACCATATTCCAGGATAAATTATTTCAGCTTACCTGGACAGAAAGAAAAGGTTTTATTTACGACCCGGCCACGCTGAAAAAAACAGGCGAGTTCCAGATTAAAACCGAAGGATGGGGACTCACTCACGACAGCACCCACCTGATTTTATCAGATGGCTCCAGCAATCTGTATTTTCTTGATGCAACGGATTTTAAAACAGCCCGCATTCTGAGTGTAACAAATGAGTATGGACCTGTTAATAATCTGAATGAACTGGAATATATAAACGGGTATATTTATGCGAATCAATGGCAAACGAATTATATCCTGAAAATCGATCCTTCAAACGGTCAGGTGATTGCCCGAGCTGATTTATCCAATATGCTGGATTCCATGAAACAACAGTACTTTCCAAATACCGATTACAATAACGGAGATGCTGTATTGAATGGAATTGCCTATGACTCCGCATCCGGGAAAATCTATATTACCGGCAAACTCTGGCCGGTGCTCCTGGAAGTTCAGTTCAACTAAATTTTTTTGATAACATAAATTAGGGAACTCGCTTTCTCGCGATCCCTCATTGCGGCAAGATTGGATTTCAATCCCTGCCAAAAGGCCGCAGCTAGGTTGGATTTGCCTTTCCGATAGGTTTCACTGAGCATGCTTACATAAAAGCTATCAAACCACATGGGCAGTATTCGCATCACTCTGAAACTGTGTTTTTCCATGAGTGTGCGCATGGCTTTGGGAGAAAAGTGATACAAATGCCTAGGCACATCGTAAGCTGCCCAATATTGCTGATAATGATGGGCATCACCGGATGTATAATTGGGTACTGCAATAAGTAAAACTCCATCCCGCTTCAATAAACCATGAAATTTATCAAGATACTCATGTAATGAATGAACATGCTCCAACACATGCCATAGTGTGATAACATCAAAATTTTCAGCAGGTAGTTGAAACAGAGTATCCGGTTCCTGAAGTAATAAACCTGTTTTAGATTGCGCCAGTATTCTTGCATCCGCATCCGGTTCAAGACCAGTTACATTCCAGCCGGCAGCTTTCATTTCCATAAGAAAAGCACCGGTACCTGCCCCTACATCCAATAACCGCCCGGAACTTTTTGCGCTTTCCCGTTCTACCAAAGTACGTTTGCCTCTTAATGTAAACCGTCTAACCAAATGGTATAACCGATTTATAAATCCCTTGTTAGTATCACTATGAGATATATAATTTTCAGATTTATAAAAAGGTGCGATGGCAGCCTGGTCAGGAATATCCTGCGTAAATCGAAAACTGCACTGTTCGCATTCCCATATAGCAAATGCCTGTTTGGATACCGATAAGTCCTGAAGTTCAAGTACCGGGTGGATGGTACCTGCAGCACAAATCGGGCAGGCAGTAATATGAATCGATCCCATACTAGTTATTAATTGTTCTGCTGGTGGAAGGCATTTGGTAGGCAGGAACTTTCTGCTGGCTTCCCCCACTTTGTTGACCTTGGTCCTGAAGGAAATAATGGTAACCGATGGCGATCAATGCCAGCGCCGCGATAATCAATGCATAAATCCACCACGAGCCCCGTTCAATGAAAACTGCCTCGGTAGATTTTTCTGTAAGATCAGATACCACCACCTCACGATCACCAATCAAAATTGCATGTTCCGTGTGTTCGTGTATGATCCGGTTTGCAGGAACCGGATCCGGAAGATCAAAAGAAGGCTTCTCTGTTACAAATGTGATTTCACCTTTATCATCTGAAACAAAACTTCCCAGCCCGGGCCATTCTGCAGCTTCATTATTCCTGATTTTGGATCGTAATGCATAAGCAAATTCATTGTACCATTTTACGGCTTCAAAATCCGGGATACCAAGGTGATTAGACAAATAACCAAACAGGTCTTTATCCGGTGCGTCAAAATACTGATCAAAACGGAATCTGTACAAAGGCGGAAGAATCCGGGCATTCACAAAATCTGTTCTAGCCGGTACCCTCTCCATATGGAGTGTGCCCAAACCAGGAATGCTGATTCGCTTTTGTTGCAATAAATAATTGGTTAATACATCCAGTCTTTCCATACAGGTTCCAATCGGACAAAAAACCGAATTTTACCTGACCCGTCAAAAAATACTTATCAGATCAGCGGTTCAATCTCAAAATCACCCCGCCCAGCACGTTAAAACCATATACCTGGTATTGGTTCCAGCGCTCGTACCGATTGTTCAGGATATTATTCATTTGCAACCAGAGATCAATGGATTTAGTTACCTTAAATTCCAATCCGGAACTGAGGTCAAATGCCTTATCTCCTTTAAATGCCAATCCGGATTGATTCCGGTAAGCCGGACCATCCCAACCGATGAAATCTGTTTTGAAATACAGATCATCCATGATTTTCCAGCGAAGGCTTGCATTTACTTCCAGTGGGAAAAGGCCCCATGCTTTTTCCTGTCCTTCCACATCTACGAAATTATTGTAGGTAACTCCAGAGGTAAAGGTGAACTTCTCTCCTTTATGATACCCTATTTCACCATGCACTGTTACAACATCCATTTCTGGAGCATAGACCGTTAAAAAGGTTTTACCATCCCTCAGGTCATTTACAAACAGGTTTACATTCCGTTGTTTCTGTACACCCAGTTTGGCATTATAGGTAAAATGTTGCGCCAGCACCCCTTTGATTCCACCATACAGTTCTACTACCCTGGTGTTAAGCAATTGATCGGGCTGTGCAATCCAGGGATTGATGGTCGAAAATCGCTGCATACTTCCCTTATTGAAATAACCGATATAACCCGCCTGAAAGGTAAACTGCTTGTCGTTGGTGGTAAAGTCTGCCAGAATATTTGGCAACATATGAAACACCTTATTATCCCAGGACGGGAGGATGCCCGTTTGAATAGATACGTTTGGTGTTTTCAATAACAGGGAAGGCGCAAGTTGAAACAGGTTGTTTTTGATGGAAGATTTTCCATCGGCTTTATAGTTTGTCAGATCACCAGTAAACGCCAGGTTAATGCCAAAACTTTTTCCAAATGTTTTCTGAACCGGCAACTTAAACACAAAATTCTGTTCACGAGCACTGCTGTCGGCATTTTTGTGACGGAAGGATACAACTCTTACAGTAGGCTGATAACTCAATCCAAATTCAGTAGGGTCGGTGTTGCGTAAGGTAACCTCACCATCCAGCGTCTGAAACTGCTGTCGTAATTCACGCTTGGTGAAATCCAGCGTAGTTGGCCGGTAGCCATACAGAAAATAATCTTCGCCCTTGAAACCAACCATTGCTGAAACCTGGTGATTTTTATTCAGCATTTGACCGGCCCTGGCCCTGGCTTCCGCCATATTATGCTTTTGAAAATCAAGCTTTCCTTTACTGGCAAATACTTCTCCGTACAAATTCAGGTAAGATGTTTTTCCTTCACCAAAACTAAATCCGGCCTGAGCATACGGAATATGATTGTTGCCCACGCCAACTTTTACATACTGGCTATTCTTCCAGGGTACCAACGAGTCAATCTGCATGGCAACCGGTTTCAATGTTCCTGGCTGATAAGGCAATTTAACCTGCTGAACGGGTATGGAATAACCCAAAACCGGCCTCGTGGTATCAAGTGCCGGTTGTGCGGCTGAAAAATTAAGTTTTACCGCATCCCGCAAAACCGGTTTAAATGTGGAGGTTATATCAATGGTTTTTCTTTTACTGCTATCCTGTGCCATTGCACAAAGTCCCAGGAATACTAACCCTGCTCCCAGCACCAGCGATTTTCCAATTACCTGAATATTGCTCATTGAAATACGTTCTTTAGTTGATTCAATTGTTGGCGGAAATGGTATTCTGTTTGCTCTCTGCCTCGGTTGCCTGCTTGAGTTTTTGTTGTGCCAGTTCCTTCAATTCAGGAATGGAGGCATTCTCTACAATACTCTGATAGGTTGCTTTTGCATTGAAATAATCCTGCTGTTTCATATAAATATCTCCCAGCAATAAATAGGAACGTGTTACCCATTCTTCATAAGAACCGCTTTTATTGATTACTTCAAATGCTGCTTTTTCCGACTCTTTTAATTTTGACTGCTCAAATAAACACCAGGCAATCTGGTAACGTGCTTCCGCACTATACGCACCTTTTCCACCTGTCACTGCCGCTTTGTAGTAAGAAATGGCCAGGTCATAGTTCTTTTCTTCCTGGGCTGCCCGTGCTAGCACCATATTGCTGAGCAGTTTATCATCGCCACTGGCACCTTTTGCTTTTAGCAATTCCTTCGCATTATCTACAGCTTCAGACCATTGTTCCAACTGAAACTCACTTCGTAACTGTCCGCGCATGGCCTCCAGTTTATTTTCTTCTGTGCTTGCAAAATTCTTTAATTGCGCATACAGGCCGGCCGCTTTTTCATATTGCTTCAGATCGAAGAAATTGATCCGGGCTGCCTGCAACAGTGATTTTTCTCCAAACTTATTTGGAACACGACTAGCCACGGCTTCATAAGCTGCAGCAGCTGGTGCGAATTCTTTTCTGCTTAGGTGAATTTCTCCCTTATAATAGTTTGCCTCCACTACATAGCGACCCTGTGGATAGTTTTTAAGATAAGTATCAAACCGGCTGATGGCATTGGTGAAATTTCCGTTGCTCAATTGTATTTCTGCTTCAGCATAAGAAAGTGAATCCTGTTGACTGGTAGAAATATCCCGGCCCATTTTTCTGGCATACCCGATATATTCACTCGTACGGCCCTCTTCCACATAAATGCTTCTTGCATTGTCCAGTGCATCTTCCGCCTCGGTTGAATTGGGATATTGTTCCAGTAACGTATTGTATTGCTCCAATGCCGCTTCATTATTTCCCAGGTTATAGTGCGCAATGCCTGCACGTAAATAGGCTCTTGGCTTCAGGGCTTCACTGCGGGCATCTTTGATCACTGCCTGCAGATAAGGAATTGCTTCTTTAAAATCTTCATTTGCCAGGTAAGATTGGGCAATTTCCATATTCGCATCCGGTATCAAAGAAGAATTGGGGTACTTCTGCTGTAGTTGCTGCAACAGCCGGATTTTATCGCCAGAATTGGAAATACCGGCGATCATGGCTTTCTGAAAATTCGCATAATCACTCGAGGCCCATCCCAGTTGGATGGCACGATCATACATAGAGGAAGCTTTTTTATAATCACGCTGCATGTAAACCGCATCTGCAGACCTGATAAAAGCATCCTGTTCCACCTGCGATGATCTTGCTGCAGGTGTTTTTATCACCGCATCAAAACTGGCCTGTGCCTGGCGGTATAACTCTTTTCGCAGATAGGCGTAACCCAAATTATAATTCGCATTGGTACTGCTGACTTCATTATTGGTCACCGGATTTTTGAGGTAATCGGAATAATATTCAATCGCTTCTTCAACTGCACCGGTGCGATATGCAAGCTCGCCTTTCCAAAACTGGGCCAACGGTAGAATGGCCGTATTGTATGGTGATTTCAACGCTTTGTCGAGCAACAGGTCGGCTTCCTCTAATCGGTTATCATTGATCAGTTCAGTCGCGCGACCGTACAATATGGAAGGATAAAATCGTTTTACCTGCTCCGATGGCTGGCGAATGCCTTCCAGCAAGGTTAGCGCGTCTTTAAAATTGCTGGTGGTGGCCATTACGCCTACCAATACTTCACGCGCTTCAGCTGCATAACTGGAATTGGGGTAGGTGGTCAAAAACTGCTGCAATTCATTTAATGCAATATCATGGTATCCCAATTCGTAGGATAACTTACCATAATTGAATTTAGATATCTCCTGCTGCGTTGGATTTGAACTGTTGATGGCACAAAATAAAAATGCATTTCGTGCATTGGCTTTTTGCCCGGTTTTCAGGTAGGCATCGCCAAGTAGATACATCGAGTTTTGTGCCAGCGAATCTTCTTTTCCAGATAGCTTTTTAAACCCTTCAATCGCCTTAGGATATTGTTTTAACTGGTATTGTGTGTAGGATAACTCATACTGGTCGTAGCGACCCAACGTATTTCGCTCAGCAAATTTTTCAAGGTAAGGCAGGGCTTTTGCATACTCTCCTTTTTCAAACCAGCCATGTCCAACCAGCTTTGATAATTCAAGGTCATAATAACCTTTTCCCTTTGACAACTTTCCGCCGGCATATTCCAAAGCCTTTTCCTTATCACCTGTTATATATAAAATACTGGCAATATAATAAGGAACAACATCACTATAGGCCTCCGCATTTTCCACGATCCGGAACGATTCCAGCGCTGTTCGGTACTGGCGGTCTCTGAACGCGATAAAGCCATAATAATAATTGGCATCCACATAGTGGGGTGAACTTTTCATCTGGCGCACTGCATCCAGCAGCGGCTTTGCTTTTTCAAACTGCTGAAGGTTGAAATAACTGTAACCCTGGTGAAATTTCAGGGTTGCCACCTGGCTGTTTTCCAGATTTGTCAGGGAAGTCTTTTCGTAAAAATTTACAGCCTGGTAAAAATCTTTCTGACGAAAATAGTATTCGCCAAGATGATAACTCATCAACTCTACCCTACTAACATTTTCCTCCAGTTCTACATATTCTGTTGCCTGTTCAAGGGCGCCTTTTTCATTCAGCATCAAACCGCAGGATAAGGTATAAAACCGTAATTCCTGGGAGTTAAGGGCATTGTTGGTAATATCTGGTTCCCGCTGCTGCTGATACAATTCACGAAATATCGGGTAAGCAAGACTGTATTGTCCCTGCTGATAATATTCCTTGGCTTGTTTATATCCGTTCCGGGGATCAGTGAAAAATCCAGTTTGTTGTGCCTGTCCAAATTGAAGAAGGGAACAGCACAGGATCGTTGCGACGAAGTTTCTCACTTGTTGTTGATTTTATTTTCAAAGGCCACTTGAAACCGGGTAAAGTTTTCAAATATTTTAATCCTGACCAAATAACGTTCCAAACAACTGTGGATAATTGAAATCATTAACAATTCTTTCTGTCGAGTGCCTATTTTTGGCAAAAAATCCAGAATGAAAAAACTACTTTCCACGAGCTACCAGGAATGGGCATTTGATACTATGAGCTTTTTGATGCGAATTACTTTCGGAGGTTTAATGCTGGTTGATCATGGTTTTCAGAAATTAACAAAATACCCAAGTCTGCAAAGCAAATTCAGCGATCCTTTTCATATCGGATCTGACTGGTCGCTCATCCTGGTCATATTTGCGGAAGTGTTTTGCAGCCTGCTGATCATGGCAGGATTGTTTACCCGGCTGGCAGCTATCCCGCTTGTACTTGCTATGGGCGTGGCATTCTTTATTTCGCATAACCATGATATTAAGGAAGGCGAAAAAGCCGCGCTGTTCCTGGCTGGTTTTCTTTCTATCCTGCTGGTTGGCCCTGGAAGAGCCTCCCTTGACCGCATGATGGGAAGGTAAGGAATGTGAGAAGTCAGACGTCATACGTGAGACGTGAGACGAAAGATTTAGGAATTAACATAAGAAATTGTAAAATGTATATTTCAGAAACCCAGGTACGCGTTCGGTATGCAGAAACTGACCAGATGAATGTAGTGTACCATGGCAATTATGCACAATATTTCGAAGTAGCCCGTGCTGAAAGTATCCGGCAACTCGGATTCAGTTATAAAGACATGGAAGCAATGGGCGTGATCATGCCCATTGTGGAATTACACACTAAATTTTTGCGTCCTGCTCATTACGATGACCTGTTAACCATACGTACTACCCTTTCGCACCTCCCAACCGACCATCGGATAGAATTCCAGCAGGAAGTTTTCAATGAACACCAGAAATTGCTGACCATCGGAAAAGTGGTACTTTACTTTATCAAAGCAGATACAAGAGAAAAAACATCCATGCCGGATGCTTTATTCCAGAAACTGGCGCCTTATTTCAATACATCCAAAACGGAATAAAGCGATCGGACAGCAGCAGTTCCGGAACCGGTATAATTGTTTACAAGTATGGCAACGACGTATTTTTTCCCATCTGCAGCTGTATGAAAACCTGTATAGGCACGGGCGCCATTAATGGAACCGCTTTTTAGTTTCATACCGTTATAGAGAGGAAAGGAATCGTAAAATTGCCTGTACCAGCTTTGTTTGGTAGACCAGAAAACAGCAGTTGCCAGTGCATTTGCTGTAACGCGGTTTTGTGGAGATAATCCACTTCCATCCATCAGTTGCAGCGCCCCGGGTTCGATGCCTTTCGCTTTCCAGAATCCAACCAGGTACTCTGCTCCGGCTGCTGTTGAGGATGTTTTCCCTGCCTTGCGGGACAATTCTTTTATCAATGCTTCGCCATAAAGGTTGATGCTTTTCCGCATGAACCAATATACCAGTGAGTCCAGCGGGGGCGATGCTGTTCTCGCAAGCGTACCTGTCTTTCCTGATGCTGTTACCCCGCTTTCATTTGCGAGTTCTATACCTGCATCCGATAGCTCCTGTTTAAAAGTGGCAATGAACTGATAAACCGGATCAGGCATTGACCCGGATATTGAAAAAGCCTGCTCTCCCTGGGGAATCGTGCCTCTTATTACCCCCTGCTTTGAGCCAGGAGCCAGGTAGATGTAGGCATTGTCGCCACTTCCTTTTGCACCGGTTGTTAAAGCTGATCTCAGTTCTACTTCATGCAAAGCAGGTTTGGTACGCAAAAACCGAACCGGGTCGCCGATTTTTTGTCCGGCTGCCAATAAAACATCATACTGGTTTTCTCTCCAGTTCAGTGAACCTGCTCCAGCTCCGTAATAATTGCCTATATCCTGCCAGATCCATCCATCCGGTATTCGTTCCATATCTGGTTCCTCTTCACTTAGCAGGATACTTCCTGTTATTTTTTTTATGCCTTTTGCTTTCAGTGCCTTTATCCAGGACGCCCAGAAAACGTCTTCTTTGGTACCTGCATACCTCCAGGAACCCAGGGAAGGATCGCCCCCACCTTTAATCAGCAGATCTCCATGTAATACGCCATCCCTCATTTCACCCCGGAAATCAAGCCGCGTTTCGAAACGATAATCGGGTCCCAGGGATTCAAGGGCAGCCATCGCCGTTAATACTTTCAGTGTACTGGCTGGTGCCAGTCCCATCTGCTCATTGTATTCGTACACAGGTTTACCGGTTACTCCATCCAAAACAGAAAGCGCCACAGCAGCATGTTTCATGTTTGGCTCTTTGAGCACCGCCTGAACTTTTTGAGAAAGCCGGGCAGGCACTGATTGCGCCTGCATTGAAATACCAATCAATACAGAACCAAGACCACTACAGATTTGTTTCCAACTCATCCGGCAATTTAGGAAGAATTGCTGCTACCTTTACGCATTGAATCAATTGTATGGAATTATTGAGAGCCAGTATTATTACCATTGGCGACGAATTACTGATCGGTCAGGTTATTGATACCAACAGTGCCTGGATGGCACAGCAGTTAAATCTGGTAGGCATCACCGTTAGCAGAAGGGTTGCCGTAGGAGATGAATGGAATGCCATCTGGTCAGCCCTCGATGAAGAGCTCGAAAAATCCGATATCATACTGCTTACAGGTGGCCTCGGTCCTACTGCAGACGATATCACCAAACCCTTGCTCTGTGAATATTTTGGCGGTAAACTGGTCAATGATCCAAAGGTACTGGCACATGTTACCTTCCTCTTTGAAAAAGTACTAAAACGACCCATGATAGAGCGGAATATCCGCCAGGCAGATGTACCGGATGTGTGCACCGTGTTACACAATCGGAATGGTACTGCTCCGGGAATGTGGTTCGAAAAAAACAATAAGATTGTTGCTTCGCTTCCAGGCGTTCCGCATGAAATGAAGGGGCTCATGAGTGATGAAGTGATCCCCCGCTTGTTGCAGCACTTTCAGCCTCCTGTTATTGTACATCGCACCCTGCTTACTGCCGGTATTGGTGAATCCTTCCTGGCAGAACGTATCAACGCTTTTGAAACCAGTTTGCCCGCTTTCATAAAACTGGCTTACCTCCCGAACTACGGAATGGTACGACTCAGGCTAAGTGCCTCCGGTTTTGACAAGGAAACCATTGAAAAAATCATGGAGGAACAGTTCACCCTTTTGCAGGAGCAAGTGGCAGATGTGCTGGTCACCAACAAGGATGAATCCATGGACCAGGTGGTTGCCCGGATGTTGCTGGATCGTGGGGAAACACTTGGAACAGCCGAAAGCTGTACGGGGGGGTATATTGCTCAATTGTTAACTTCTGTTGCTGGCAGCAGCCGCTATTACCTGGGCAGTATCATCAGTTATGACAACCAGGTGAAAAAAGACCTGTTAAATGTCCCGTATACCACCCTTGAATCGGTAGGTGCGGTAAGTGAAGACACTGTTATCCAGATGGTCAAAGGCGCATTGGCAGCTCTTAAAACGGATTATGTTATTGCTACCAGCGGAATAATGGGTCCGGATGGCGGCTCTCCCGAAAAACCGGTTGGTACCGTATGGGTTGCTGTTGGCAATCAGGATGAAATCATCACCCAGCAGTTTCATTTCCGGTTCGATCGGCGCAGAAATATCGAACTAACCGCCACCAACGCCTTTAACCTGTTAAGAAAATTTATAATCAGTCGGGGTATGGAAAAAACTAACAGTCATTAACATTAATACTGAATCCTTACCTTTGGCCCACAAATGATTGAATGCTTATGGCTCTAGTTGACCTGGTAATGCCTAAAATGGGAGAAAGTATCATGGAAGCCACTGTGCTGAAATGGCTGAAGAACCCCGGGGATACGGTGAAGCAGGATGAAACCGTACTGGAAATTGCAACTGATAAAGTGGATAGTGAAGTGCCCAGTACGGCGGACGGAGTGATTGAGGAAGTATTGTATCAACCCAATGATGTTGTTCCCATTGGTTCTGTTATTGCCCGTATCCGCACCAATGGAGCAGCGGCTGAAACACCCGCTCCTGCTGTTGTTACTGCGTCCATAGAACAGAAAGCACCAGAAGCAGTGGCTGTTCATGTTGCACCGGCAGCTCCGGCTGCTGAACCTGTTGTGGCCTCCCATCCGGAGCACACCATAGCAGGTAATGGCAATCGATTTTACTCTCCGCTTGTATTAAATATTGCGGCAAGTGAAGGTGTTTCCATGAGCGAACTGGAACATATTCCAGGTACCGGCAATGAAGGACGTGTAACCAAAAAAGATATTCTGCAATTTGTTCAGAATAAAAAATCAGGAACACCCCAACCAGTTGCAACACCAGTACAAAAGCCTGTTGCTACAAAACCGGCAGAACCTGCTCCGGCTTCCAGCCAGGTGATTGAAAGAGCCTCCGGTTCTTATGGCAACAACGTAGAGATCATTGAAATGGATCGCATGCGTAAACTGATTGCCGATCACATGGTGAAGAGCAAGCAGATCAGTCCACATGTTACCAGCTTTACAGAAGCCGATGTTACCAACCTCGTTTTATGGCGCGATAAAGTAAAGTCTCAATTCATTAAACAGGAAGGTACCAAGATTACATTCACACCACTTTTTATTGAAGCCATTGTTCGTTGCATAAAAAAATATCCGCTGATCAACAGCAGTGTGGAGGGCGATCGGATCATCGTAAAAAAAGATATCAATATTGGGATGGCTACTGCCCTTCCTTCTGGTAATCTCATTGTGCCGGTGATTAAAAGCGCCGACCAACTCAACCTGGTAGGACTTACCAAACAGGTAAACACGCTGGCGGATGCAGCGCGTAACAACAAACTAAAGCCTGAAGATACACAGGGTGGAACTTTTACACTTACCAATGTAGGTACATTCGGAAGCCTGATGGGTACACCGATCATTCCGCAACCGCAGGTAGCTATCCTGGCCGTTGGAGCCATTAAAAAACGTCCGGTGGTTATAGAAACCGAACAGGGCGATTCCATCGCGATCCGGCACATGATGTACCTCAGCATGAGTTACGATCATCGCATCATTGATGGCAGCCTGGGAGCTACTTTCTTAAGCGCTGTTGCAAGAGAACTGGAACATTTCGATTCGCATAGGGAAATCTAAGCACACACATAGAGATCACTGCGGAGAGGGCTGACCAAACTTGGATTGAACAAGTGTCAGCCTTTTTCCTTTTTTGGTGATGATATACAGATTATCATACGCCGCATCCGGCAGGTCCTTCAAGAGTTGCTGTCCGGTTAATCCATTAACTAGCTCATCTACTGTATTGCTGTGACCTACGATCAGTGTGTTTGATTTCAATGCTTTAAAATTACTGATCAGACTGGAGTCTATTCTGCCATATGTTTGAATAGTCAGTCCTGCCTGCGCGGCAGTGGGGGTCGCCGTTTCCCTGGTTCTTATTGTATTGGTTGAATAGATCGCGCCAATCTTCTCTCCTTTTAATCGTTCAGCCAAATCCTTTGCACGCTGTTGCCCAGCATCCGATAAGGGTGGATTACCAGCCGTTTGCATGGTAGCACCACTACTTTCCTGCGCCTTCTCCGCATGCCGTACGATATAATATTTCTGATAACATCCCGTTAGTAAAAAAGTAAGGAGCAGCAATGGCAGGACTGATTTCATAAACGTTGTTTTAACAGCAATTTCAGTAAATTAAGGAAAATAAGTTCACCATGAAAACATTATCCCAAACCTGGTTTGCCGAAGGATATATTGATTTCGAACTGAAAAAATATACCCTGCTTGCTTATCTGCAGGAAGTTAACCAGCACTTCAATGAAAACCGGCTCTATCCCCAATTGGCAGATATCATTTTTCACTATAACAACCTGGTTCAGTTCAGGGAGAATAAAAAATTTCTGCAGGAACAGTTTCCCAAACGCCTCACAGGCATCCAGCTTGAAAAATTGCAATTGCTCTATGAACAGATGATTGAAGACGATGAAATGATGGAAGAACTTGAAAACATCATTCACTATTCAACCGGCAAGATGAAAGACACGATTCGAAGTGGTACAGAAATCTTCGAATTTGTTGAAGATAACATTCAGATTGAACCGGTAGGGATCATTCCACTGGAAAATAAAGAAGGTTATTTTTTCCTAAGTACTACCAATAGAAAAGAAACGCTTATCTATTACTACCGGTTAAGCATATTCGAAAAACACGACGAACAGTATCGGGCCATCAAAACAAATTTTGTAGCGGAATGGCATCGCAGTATCAGTAATACGTTTGAGCAAATGAAAGGATTACTGATAAAAGAAAAGAAAGAGCTTCCCAATCCGGCGGTGTACACCATCTGTTCAGATCTTTCTTTTCCTGTAGAGGAAACGCTTTTACCAATAGCTAAGCGCTGCCTCGTACGATATATCTCTTAGTAGTCGAGTCCCCAGTTGATTCCTTTCAGTGTTGCCGGCACCCCTTCCTTCATCCATACCGGTGCCGGTGCACCTTTCAGATAATGATCAAAGAATTGAGCCATGCGGATGGTCCAGTCCTTTCTATTTCTACGTTCATTGATTCCGTGTAATTCATCATTGTAATTAATCATCCACACCGGTTTGCCTAACCTGCGTAGTGCCGTAAAATATTCAATGCCCTGGTACCAGGGTACGGCATCGTCCTTATCGTTGTGCAACATCAGCAAGGGCGTTTTAACTTTGTCAGCACGGAATAGCGGACTGTTCTTAATGTATAATTCAGGTTTCTCCCAAAGCGTGGCACCTAATCTGCTTTGGGTCTTTTCATACTGGAACTGGCGACTAATGCCTGTTCCCCAGCGAATGCCTCCATACGCACTGGTCATATTACTAACCGGTGCACCTGCTTCTGCTGCTGCAAACATATTGGTTCGGGTAATCAGGTAAGCAATTTGATAACCTCCCCAGCTATGTCCCTGTAATCCCATTTTTGTGGAATCCACAAATTTGAATTTCGACAAATACCGGGCAGCCGATACAACCGAATTATATGCATCTTCACCAGGCTGACCGGTTTTATAATAAATATTGGGATCAAATACCAGGTAACCATTGCTGGTGTAATAGGCGATATTAACAGAAGCCCTAACTGGCATAGGTTCTATATAATTATACCTCCTGTCCGCATTCTTTTCATAGAAATAAAAGATCACCGGATATTTTTTTGAGGCATCAAAATTCTCTGGTTTGTAGAGTAGCCCTTCACTCATTTTTCCATCCAGCATTTTCCATTTATGAAGTTCCACCGTAAACCAATTGTATTGGTGCTGCTGTGGATTGAGTTCACTGACTTTTCGATGGGCTGTCGCGTTTTCGGCTTCGTTTAAGCTCGTCAACCAGAGATCCCTGGCAGACGGCATTTCTTTTACAAACAGCAGTTCATTACTTTTCTTCGCTTTGATCACACCATCCACTACTGATGGATGGATTAAAGTAGCCGGATTACCTGCTATAAATGCAGCACCCATTGTATAGGTTTTCCATCCGTATCCTTTTGAAACATTGTCAAACAATTGAAATAGCAGGGGCTGACCATCTTTCAGGAAGCGCTCTTCCCGATCGAGTACTTCATTCCGAATACTGATTTTGTTTTTTCTTCCCCAGCCCTGGGTTAGCAATTTTGCTGCTTCCTTTCCATTCGGATCCAGTTCCCAGATATCATATTTATCGTAGATGTACACTTTCTCATCCTTTTCCTTCCACCCCATCAATCCATGCGGCGGCGCATCTGAAGGCGTATCATGCTCTTCATCATAGAGGGGAACTGTAATTGATTTTGTAATAACCGATTTTAGGCCAGACTGATTTGAATAGCTGATCCAGTGCTTCTGCACAGGATCATACCAAATCACAAAATTTCCTGCAGGAGACAAACGTACAGTTCCGCGGTTAGCCCGCTCTGTAATCAGCTTTCGCTTCCCTGTTTTTATATCCACCAGGTATAAACGAACCGCACCATCCTGTTTCCATTGTTGTTCAACCCGGTAACCCAGGTTGCTCATTCCCAATGCATGGATTGCATTTCCCTCATCACCCGGCATCACAGTTTCGCAACTATCATCAGCGAGCTGCAACCAGCTTCCTGTTTCCTGATCCCATACAGCCAGCCAGCTTTTTTTCAGCTCATTGGATAGATTGACCAGTTGCTGTGGTTGCAGGTAATCATCTTTATAATTCCATACATCCAGTTTAGCCGATTCAAATTCAACCAGGCTGGTATCCTTAACCGGACGATCAGGAGCGAGTCCGAAGAAAAGTCGTTTACCGTTCTGGCTGAAATAATTCGAGAAATCCGGACTGATGACCTGTTGCTTTCTCATACCCGGTGAAGATCTGTTGAGCAGTTCTTTTGCTTTACCCTGACCCGTTTCAAAATAATACAACTGGTAATATTTTTTCAGCGCTTTTGCACTGCTGTCTTTTTGAATTACAAAAGCAAGCCGATTGCCTGCTTCTGAAATGGCGAATGATTTTGCTTCCTGGAAACCGGATAAGATGGTATCAATCCGGTTATTGGTAAAATCCTGCCACAACAAACGGGCTTCACTTAAGCTGTCATTATTCTTTCTGCTCTGTTCAATTACCAATCCCTGCCCAAATTCTGCGAACTTATATTCCAATACCAGCTTATGAATCCATTCCTTACCTGTACTCAGATCGCGAACAATCAATTCCGTTCCTTCTTCAACAGACTCGGGCTTTTTGCCCGCAACCTGCGGTTTGGCTGGCTGGATAGCTGCCATGCCTTTGATCCTTGCTTCATTTACTTTATTGCGCAAACTATCAGAGACACGATTCAGGCTGTCTGCCATCTGCAACATACGCTGCAAGCTGGCAAGTGAATCCGTAATAACTGGCCGGGGAGATACGGCGCTAGTTTTCCATTTATGGTAAGCAAGGAAGTGGCCGCCTTTTGTCGGCATCTGGTAAGATTTTACTTCTGCAATCCGTTGCTCGGTACCTTTCTCCAGATCAAGGATTAACAGGGAATCCTTAGGCATATCATTCGGCCCTTTCTTAAGAATTCTTGCCTGCCGGGTGTCCTTAAAAAAAGGCTTGATACGCGCAACTAAAAAGCGATTATCAGGGCTAAACATCGCCTGGTAACAACGTGGAAATTGCCAGGATTTATCTCCACTGGTTGACTTGATAGACAAATGCCCATCGCCTTCCTGAACTACTACCGTATAAGCGAGCCATTTGCCATCACTGCTCAGGATCCGTTCCCCAATATTCTGCCATTGGTCATATACACTATGATCCAATAGCTTTTTTTGGGAACTGGCAGGCAGATAGCTAATCAGAAGGAACAGAGCCCAACAAAAATTCCGCATGTGTGTACTGTTTAGTAGCTAAAATTAAGCAATCCGGTTTATCGATGTGCTTTCCAGACGCGAAACAACTGCAGTAAAACGGCAGATACAATAATAAGCAGCCCAATATAGAAATGTAACCCAAGTGCTGCATTTTCCTGGAATAGAAAAAAAGCCAGCAATATGCCGTAAACCGGCTCCAGGTTATAGGTAAGATTTACAGTAAAAGCAGAAATATATTTAAGGGCGTAAGAGGATAAATAAAATGCCCATACCGTACAAATCAGTGATAACACGAGCAACCAACCCCAATCCGTCCAACTTGGGGTAAGCACCGTTGTTGGAAAAAAATAAAAATAAACAGGCATTAAACAACTTAATGTAAGAAACCCTCCTGTGAGCTCATAGGTTACCAAAGTTTCAACCGTAACCTTCTTAAGCAGGATTCTGTTCAACACAGGAAAGATGGCCCCCAGAAAGGCCGATATCACCCCGATAATAATACCGGTTTGGTAGCGGGCATCAAATTGAAAAATGATGAATATGCCAAGAATCACCAATAAGCCCAGTGCCAGCTCCTGCCAGACCGGTTTTTTCCTCAGCAATAAAGGTTCTAGCAGCGCGGTAAAAAATCCGATAGCGGAAAAACAGACCAGCGTAACCGATACATTGGAATATTTTATCGCTCCATAAAATGTTACCCAATGTATGGCGGCAATGAAACCAACTCCAAAGATGGCAGCCAGTTGCGATAATGGAATTTTTTTGATGGTCCTCTGGAATGCTGCAATGAACCAGAGTGCGAGTGCACTTAATAGCAGCCTGTAAAATACGATCAGTGCCTCATTCAGTGTAATCAATCTGCCCAGGACACCTGTAAAACCTGCCAGTACAACGGCGATATGCAACCGAATAAAAGCAGTTTTCATGCGGCAGCTTCTTCTTCATTATTTTTCATCCGGTTATGATAGTCTTTAAACAAACTCTCCCAGCGAAGTTTCAGCACCCCAAGTACACCTTCTTTTACTATTCCTTTGTGCATTTTTGAAACACCATACTGTCGGTCCTCAAAGATGATGGGTACTTCTTTTATCTTAAATCCCAGTTTCCAGGCGGCAAATTTCATTTCTATCTGAAATGCATAACCGAGAAAGCGAATCTCATCCAGATTGATTGCTTCCAGTACTTCCCGTTTGTAACAGACAAATCCTGCGGTTGTGTCTTTTACAGGCATCCAGGTTATAATGCGGGTATACCAGCTGCCCCCTTTTGATAAAAAGATCCGATCCCAGGGCCAGTTTACAGTACCACCGCCTTTTACCCACCTGGACCCTATCGCCAGGTCGGCCCCTCCTTCTGAACAGGCCAGGTAAAGCCGCTGCAGGTCTTTGGGATTGTGGGAGAAATCTGCATCCATTTCAAATATATACTTGTAACCTTTGGCCAGGGACCATTTAAAGCCATGGATATAGGCTGTTCCCAATCCAAGTTTACCGGTACGTTGTTCCAGGAATAACTGCCCTGGAAACTGCTGCTGTAAAGCCTGTACAATCTGTGCAGTACCATCCGGCGACCCATCATCTATTACCAATACGTGAAAATCCTGTTGCAGCCCGAATATAGCCTGCAGGATGGAAGAAATATTTTCCTTCTCGTTATACGTAGGTATGATGACTATCTTTTCCAAAAACGGAGGCGAAATTAATTGAATTAAGGCTTCTTCAGCAGGGTCCTGTTTAAAATTTCAGTCAATTTCTGTTTGGTATGAAGCGGGAAATCGCCCTTCATCATCCAGTCGTAATACTGTGGTTCAGATTTTAATACATCAGCAACAGGGCGGCCTTTATGTTTACCAAAATTGAATACTTCCACTCCATTTACCATAACGAAGCGACGGGCGAAATCAACAATTTGTTCTTCCCCGATGAATTTTATAATGGATTCCACTGAATCGCCCAATTGCGGATACCGGATCAGTTGCGCTTCCAGCACTTCCCAGGTTGCTGTTGCATCCACTTCTGCGCTGTGCGCACCATCCAATGTCTTATTACAATAGAATTTATATGCTGCACTCAGCGTACGCTGTTCCATCAGGTGAAAGATCTTCTGAACATCCAGTAATCTGCGGGAACCTACTTCAAACTCAAGACCTGCGCGTAAAAACTCTTCCACCAGCAGCGGAATATCAAAACGATTGGAATTGTATCCGGCCAGGTCACAGTTCTCCATGAATTGCTTCAATTCATTGGCAACCTGTCGAAAAGTCGGAGCATCTTTAACCATTTCATCTGTGATGCCATGTATGTCTGAAGCACCCACCGGTATCGGCATTTCCGGGTTAATTAATTTCCGTTTATTTGTTCTGCTGTTGTCCTTTCCGATTCTTACGATCGCTATCTCCACAATTCTGTCGGTCCCCAGGTTGGTGCCGGTTGTCTCAAGGTCAATAAATGCTATTGGTCGCTGTAATTGTAATGGCATGGCGCAAATGTACACTTATTGACAGTTTGCCCAATCAGCTCCTGTTAACCATACCATAAATTATTAATAATTTGTATGTATCTACCCTTTTTCACTGGCAGATTGGACTTAGGTATGTAATTTGCAAGGGTGTATCCATAAATCTGGAAATCATGAAAAAATTGTTGATAGTTATTGGATTGGCAAGTTTGCTTGCTGTGGGTTTCAGCTCTTGCACAACTTCAAAAGGTGGTTGTAAGATGTCTTCCGGAATGATAGGTTATTAAATAGCTATTATTATGAATTGGAATACGCTCTCCAGCCTGGAACAAATTGAAATGATCCGGAAGGCCTCTGTCAATAAACCACAGGTTATTTTTAAGCACAGCACACGCTGTTCGATTAGCGCCATGGCAAAAAACAGACTGGAAAAATCAACTCCACCGGAAGGCATTGATTTTCACTATCTGGATCTGATTCAATATCGCCCAATTTCCAACGCTGTAGCTAATACCTTTGGTGTTGAACATGAATCTCCACAGATTCTCCTGATTCGGAATGAATCTATTGTTTATACTGCGAGTCACATGGGGATTTCCATGACTGAACTGGAAGCCGCAGTTAATTCCGTGCATAATAATTGAGTCGGAGTGTCACCGGCAATCCCGCGTTTTCACTTAAGGTATAAAACCCTTTCAGATCAGTTTTGAACGCGATGGCTTCTCCCTGAGGCTCAAGTGCCGGTGGTATCGAAACCGCTTCCCGTTGTAACGCAGCTTCAACAGATTCACCATTGTTTCTTTTCCAGTAAAAGATTCCTGTATAGGTCCTCAGTAACAATTCCTTTCCGTCTCCACCAATAGCTGCGCCGGTTACTGTTTCCAGTTTGGTTGCTCCGGCGAGTACAGCAGAATTCAGTTCATTTGTTTTATAGGGGTAACGCAGTACAAAAATCGTTGCAGGCTTTTCTTTGGTTACCAGTATGATATCTTTTGAAGAAGAGTCAACCAAAATGGCTTCCGTATTGTGTGAAGCTCCATCACCATACACAAACCGGATTTTAACGAGATTCTGTACGGTTGTAACTCCTGCTCCGGGCTCTTCGATCCGGTAAATGGCATATTCCGAATACTGACTCGCATTGTCGCCGGTTTCAGCAATGTATAAATACTTTAGTGCCGGATCGGGTCCCGCACCAATTGCAAGATCTTCCCAATCACGGTTTTCGGAACCTGGCAGAGCAACTGCTTCCTGTAATTCACCGGAATGATTTACCCGGAGCAACTCATTCCCATTTTGGCTGTCCTGAATCATCCAGATAGAACCAGGCTGCGTATAACTGTCTGCTATACCGGAAACTTCCCCGGGAAAATTCCCCGGCAACAGCGCACCTACAGGTTCTTTGAACAAGGGTTGAATAGTACCCGACTCACCCGATTTGGTACAGGAAAGTAAAAACACAACCAGCACCAAGCCAGTGGTTTTAGGGAATAACTGCAGCATATTAGTAAAAATAATTACTTATATGCTGCAGTCAAATTATTGGAACAGTAATTTCTCAATAGTTTCCACCCCGGTTTCCGTATTTCTGACTTTCAGGAAGTAAACACCTGGCTTCATAGATACTTTACGCTCGAGGGTAACGGTTACAGGTCCGCCTACCGCTTTCTGGGTCTGGTACAATACCTGGCCGGCAACATTCATGAGATCCAACTGATACAGTCCCGGTTGATTTGCCTGGAACGCGATATTCACCACATCCTTCACCGGGTTTGGATAGATCCGGATGGGAAGTACCGCTGACGCTTCCGTTTTTAATTTCACCAGGTTGCTATAGCTTACTCTGCCACTCTTATCAATGGCTTTGATCCGGTATTGGTGTAGTGGCCCAGTCAGGCGGTCATCAGTATAACTAAACTGGGTTCCGGCACGATTGCCTGTTACGTTTACTTCACCTATCACCTGGAATTCGTTTGTTACTGGATGCAGGCGCTCTACCTGGTAACGAACAATATCACCGGTTTGTAAATGATTCCAGGTCAACTGGTGTGCTTTCCGGATGGTTTTACCATTCAGTTTAATCTTATCAGATAATACGCCTCCACAATTTCCGGTTACGTTGTAATAGCTGAGTCGGATCAAACATCCGTTGTTTACAGATACTTTTGATACATATTCACCTATTCCATCAGGCTCCAGGTAAGGAATCATATACTCCCGATCTGTACTTACCAGCACACTATCAGTGTCAGATAATTTCTGATACCATTCATAACTGGCATTGGGGAAAACCGGTACAGAAAGGGTAACATCCGTATAATAACAGTCTGATTGTGCAGTTACAACGATATTCTGCAATGGCAGTACGCTGACATCATTTAACGTTGCATTACCACAGTAGTCCACTACTCTCAAACGAACCAGGGAATAGCTGCTTCCATTATTGATATTGAAAACCGGACTTGCCTGAGGTGGTGCAACGATTGATGGTGCTGCCGGAACACTTCCGATTATTTCATACATGAACGGTGGAGCCCCCCCTGTTACATTTGCACCTACACTGAAGGAATTGTTATCACACTGGTAGGAAGCTGATTTATCCAACTGAGGATATTGATATGCACCCACTACTATGGTGTCGTATCCTTTGTTGTTACAACTTCCCGGTAGATTGTATTGAATTACATAGGTGGCCGGTTCCAGATCCATCCATTTATAAACAGCTACGGATCCAGTGTTATATGGCATGTTCACCACATTACCATCTTTTCGAATGATAACCGGACTAATAACCCCAAGATTGGAACTAACGGTTACGGTTAACTCAGAAGAACCATTCTGATTCACACCAGAAGGACATTTGGCTGTTACCTGCAGATCACTATTGAATGTGCTCATCACAGGTGTTACATTACTACTGGTAGCACTACCGCAATTATCGGTTAATTCCACCCGGTACTGCTGACCTCCGGGTAACATATCCAGTTCATTCGCCCACAAGGTGGTACTCCAGCTGGTTACGGTTGCAACAAGTGAATCCGCGGGTGTATAAACTTTGATAGTATAAGGGCCGAATCCATTGGATGCAGTAACCCTGATATTGGTTTTGTTAAACACACAGGATGGTTGCGCAAGTAAGGAGATGCCTGGAGAAGAACGACGCACTTCCAGACAACGGGTAATCGTTGTATCATAGCAGTTATCCCGGATTCCAATGCAATAGGAACCATACGGAAGATTGAAAAATCTGCCGGTAGTGTTAGATGCTACCACATTATTTGCAGAATCACGAAGCGTATAAGTTGGCGAGCTAAAGTTTGACACCCATTGAATTTCTGCATTAAAACCTGTACAGGTTCTATTAAAGGCCCGGGCGCTACCTGCATTCGGAATATTCTGCGTTACCGTCATGCAACGTGTAATCAATGTATCGTAACATGCCGGATCGTTTTGAACTTCCATACAGTAGGTACCATAAGGTACATTGCTGAATACACCATTAGTATTGGTTCCAATTACGGTTCCACTGCTGTTTTTCAAACGGAATAGTGGATTGGAAAGATTAGTCAGTCCATTCAGACTCATCGTAAATCCGGTACAACCCCTGCTTCCAACCTGAAGAGATCCTACAGATGGAATATTGGGGGCAACTGTTATACAACGTCGTATCGTTGTATCATAACAATTTACGTCATTACGGATATCCATACAGTAGGAACCATAGGGCAATCCGGGAAATACACCAGTAGTATTACAACCTATCAGGGTATTTGCAGCATCGTATAAACAGTACTGAGGATTGGTCAGGTTGGTTTGTCCGCCTATACTCAGATCAATTGTAGAACAATTTCTTACCACATCCAGTTGTGAGTTAACAGATGGTGGAATTGGCAACACAGTGAAACAACGTTCAATAGTGGTATCATAACAGGCAGCATCATTCGTAATGCGCATGCAATAATTTCCGTAAGGAATATTTCCAAAGCTTCCGGTAGTATTACATGCAATTTGTACACCTGCCTGGTCGAATAAACAAAACTGTGGATTGGTAAGATTGGTTTGTCCGCTTATACTTACATCCACATTATCACACTGCGGATCACTCACGGTTACACTGGCTGCAACGGAAGGAATCAGGGGTTCTACTGTGAAACACCTGGTGATGGTGGTATCATAACAACCATCCTTCACCTCAATACAATAGGATCCATTAGCAAGATTGGGGAAACTTCCCGTTGTATTACATGCCAATTGTACACCGGCACTGTTGAACAGGCAGAAATTGGGATTGGTAAAATTCACCAATCCGCTTACAGAAGCGGAAACCTGATCACAACTCACTCTGTTTAAACTGACATTCGGGTTCAGGCTCAGCACTGGTTGAGCCAGCAAAAAATTGCGGGTGATAGTTGTGTCAAAACAGTCATCACGTACTGTGATGGAATAGGTTCCTTCCTGAATACCTGGGAATATTCCTGTAGTATTACAGGCAATCTGAACATTAGAGCTGTTGAACAGACAATAGGTTGGATTGGTCAGGTTGGTTTGTCCGGTGATAGTTGCTGTGAAACTATTACAGGACTGGAAAGAAGTAGCCACAACATTGGCAACTGAAGGAATACTAGTATCAGACCAGTTCACACCTCTCACATTACCACAAGCGTCTTTTGCTACCAACCGAACAGATCGACGTGATTCAAGGTCGTATGTAAATTGATAACTGCTGTACCAGCTGGTATCACCAGAGCTATTCACCACTCCATACTGGAAGGTATCGAATACTGATGAACTGGTATTGGAATTACCTCTTGAATCACGCAGCCTCAGTTCAAAATTGGCATCCCGGCAATTCACTCTGGCCCCACTGTGATTTTCAATCCACCAATCGTATGCAAGTACATTGATACGGCGTGTCTGAATACCACCACAGGAGTCCTTCAATTCAATGGCATACTCTCCACCAGGCAAACCTGTAAAAACTCCCGTTGAATTGGAAGTACCCACACCAGCCGGTGAAGGAGCGACAATTGTAAACGTATAGGGAGCCCGTCCACCGGTTTGATTGTTAACCGTGATTGTTCCATTGCTGGCGTTCAAACAGGTTTCGTCTGTTTTAGACAGGTTGAAACGGGGATCCTCATAAGTTCCCGGAATTACAATATTCTGTAGTTCTGCTACACAATTGGTGGTTACATCCTGAACCAGTACGGTGTAGGTGCCTGCAGATAATCCGGAAATAGTAGTCGAAGACGTATAGGGCGTAGAAAGAGGCCCGGTTACGCGATAATTGTAATTACCCGACCCACCTGAAGCAGCAACCGTAATAGATCCGGTAGCTTTGCATCTTGATTCCTGCGGTACTGCTGAATTAATGGTCAGCGTACAGGCCTGAGACCAGCCGACCTGGTAAAATATAAGGTTGAGTAAGAGGGATAGAAATAAGTAGAGTTTTTTCATAGTCGGATTTGGATTCGAGGATATAACGAACGTTAAAATTCTAACTACCGTCGAAGAAATGAAAGCTTTTATCGAAAATTTCGACGAATGGATGCCCAAATTGAGTACTAGTACCTAGCCTTTGTAGAAATATTACGAGGTTCCTGAAAAGTATCCTGATTTTTTTTGTGCTGATACAACGAAAGGTTATGGAATGCTGTCAAAATGGGCACAACCTTTAGAGATGAAAGACATCCTGTTAAAATTCACATTCGTTTTTGCCCTGGTAATTTTTTCCGGCAGCCTCATGATATCCGGTGCCAATGCCGGCATTATCTGCAAACAAAAATCCCCTGTCTGCACAAAAACTGAACAAACAGGGGAAGAAGTTTTACCGGTTGAATTATCCGGAGGCCTTAGCCTGGCATTTTTATAAAGTAGCTTTAGATGTGCTCAGGTTTCCTGAACGAACCCTTTTTTCACTGCATACATTACAAGTCCGGCCATTGATTTAGCACCGGTTTTAGTCTTTAATTTATCACGGATTGCTTCCACGGTCCTGGGACTGATATCCACGATATCCGCAATTTCCTTGGTGGTCTTCTCTTCACACATCAGTTTCAAAATCCGGATTTCTTTTTCCGAAAGTTGGGCATCCATGAGATGTTCAGGCTCATTTTTACGGGTACGCAAACCAGTCAGCAACGCTTTGTTGGTGAGCTCGTTAAAAAAGAATTCCTGTTCATAACAGGTCTTTATTGCCTGGTAGATGGTTTCTGAATCAGAGTTTTTGGTAAGATAGGAGTTGGCACCAATTTCCATTAGTTTGGAGATCATGGAATGATCATTGTGCATTGAAAGGATGATCACTTTTACATGCGGATTAATCTTACGTATCTCAGGAAGGGTGCTAATTCCATCCATGATTGGCATCTGGATATCAAGCAGGATCACATCCGGCTCAATATGTTTCAGAAGGTTCAAAAGCTGCATCCCATTATCCGCCTCAGCTATCAGCTCTACATCTTTTTTCGCTGACAGGGCAGTTTTAACGCCAGCACGAAAGAGAGCATGATCATCGGCAATCGCCACCTTGATAGGATGGTTGGGGTCTGGTTTTTTCATACGGTGAATTTTACTATTGGTGAAACCCTGCTATACGGCAGATTTCGGTTTGCAAGATGTAAAAAATCCGGAATATCCACTATAGTAATTCTACGTAAATATATGAGTGTGGAATCTACCATGCTGGGGATTTTTCATAAAATTAGCCTTTTTCCCATCGTAACTATCCTTTCTTACAGTCGAAATTTTACGAAATAAGCAGTAATTACCGAATCCCCAAAATTCAGCAATTCCGCTCTTGTACCAGGCCTTCAGGCTTACTACATTTGTATCAGAAGTTGATTGACGGGAATCGCAACCTCCAACCATCCAATGTCCAGTAACAACCGTCCAGAACTCTTTCAATATCTTATGAAACCGACGAATCCAATGTCAATCAACTTTCTTTTCTAAGATCCATGAAAATCCACGGCAATTGATCTCTTCCGCCGTTTTCCGACCCCACCACCCCAATACCCTGTAAACTTTTGCCCTCAAGGGGGAAACCAGCTCTTTTAAAATTTTATGCCTGCTTTGAATGCAACCGGTGCGTAGTAGCGAAGGGGGAATTAAAACCATTTGGCCAAATAAACGGAGTGAATGTTTATGTAATCAGCAGCCAACCTTCTAGGTTTACTTATTCCATGGAGCATTTCAAGGCAGGCTTTTTTGTTTCCAGCCATAAAAAAAGGTGCAGTGTTGAACTGCACCTTTTGTATTTGGAATCTTGTCTGTTTTACTGAGCGCCTTCTCCTTCTCCGCCTTCCAGCTTCTTCTTGAGTTCAGCCAGCACACCCAGGTCACCAAGGGTAGCTTTCTCCACCTTGCTCTGGATGTTTTTAACAGCCTTCTTGGTTTTGTCGGCTTCAGCTTTAGCTTCCTTCTTGATTGCTTCTCTTTCTTCAGCTTTGGCAACTTCCCATGTACGGGCATGGCTAACCACGATCCGCTTTTCATTGCGATCGAATTCGATCACCATGAACTGGTTGGTTTCATCTGCATTTACAGAACTACCATCTTCTTTAGAGAGATGACGGTTCGGAGCGAATCCTTCCAGGCCATAAGGCAGCTGTACGATTGCTCCTTTGTCGTCCTTGCGGATAACAGTTCCTTCATGCACGGTACCGATTGCAAAGGTATCTTCCAATGCATTCCATGGATCTTCTTCCAGTTGCTTGTGTCCGAGTTGAAGTTTGCGGTTTTCTTTATCAATGCCCAGGATGATGATCTCGATCTTCTCACCCACTTTGGTATACTCAGAAGGGTGATTAAAACGCTTCAGCCAGCTGAGGTCACTGATATGGATCATACCACCGATTCCAGGCTCAAGTTCAACAAATACGCCGTATGGAGTAATGTTCTTCACCAGTCCACTGTGACGGCTGTCAACCGGGAACTTGTTTTCAATCTCATTCCAGGGATCAGGAGTCATTTGCTTGATAGAAAGGCTCATCTTGCGAGCGTCTTTATCAAGGGTAACGATTTTCGCTTCGTATTCATCACCCAGTTTGAAGAATTCCTTCGCGTTGATTGGAGTATTCGCCCAGGTAATTTCACTAACGTGTACCAGTCCTTCTACGCCCGGCATGATTTCCAGGAACGCACCATAATCTTCGATATTCACTACTTTACCTTTCACAACATTACCTTCTGCAATGTTCTCAGGCAGCACATCCCATGGATGCGGAGTAAGTTGCTTCAGACCAAGGCTGATACGTTTTTTGTCGTCGTCGAAATCCAGTACTACCACATTCAGTTTCTGGTCCAGTTTCAACACCTCTGAAGGGTGGTTGATACGTCCCCAGCTGATATCGGTAATATAGAGCAGACCATCGAGGCCACCCAGGTCCATGAACGCACCGAAATCGGTAATATTCTTGATGGTACCTTCCAGTACCTGACCTTTTTCGAGTTTGCCCATGATTTCTGCACGCTGTGCTTCGATATCGCTTTCGATCAATGCTTTGTGAGATACAACCGCGTTCTTGATGGCTTCGTTTACTTTCACCACTTTGAATTCCATGGTCTTACCAACAAACTGATCGTAATCCGTTACCGGCTTCACATCAATCTGAGAACCTGGCAGGAAGGTTTCCATACCAAATACATCCACGATAAGTCCACCTTTGGTTTTGCTGGTAACAGTTCCGGTAACAATTTCACCGGTCTTGTGAACCTCCACAATTTTTTCCCAGGCACGGGTAATACGTGCCTGTTTACGGCTGAGATGCAGGTGCCCCTGGCGGTCTTCTTTTTCCACCACCATTACTTCCACTTCATCACCGATTTTCAAGCCCTGCAGATCGCGGAATTCGTTCAGGGAAATCAGACCATCACTTTTAAAGCCGATATTCAGTACTACATCGGTTTTAGTTAAACCAACAACAGAACCTTTAATCAGTTCTCCATCTGTAATGGATACGAAAGTAGCTTCGTACACTTTGTCGTACTTCGCTTTTTCTTCTTCCTTATAGGAAGCTACATTGCGCTTGTCGATGCTCCAGTCGAAATCGTCGTGAGCAGTCGCTACCGGCGCCTCAGGTGCAGTTGTTGTCGCTGTAGTTGCTTCTGCCGGGGCAGCAGCAGACTCCTGAGCATCAGCGTTTAATTGTTTAGCAAAAATGTTATGAAACATAGAAATTTCCCGATGGTTTTATTCGGGCCTGCAAAGATAGGCAAAATCCGCTTCCAACGGCCTTTTGAGCCTATTTTTTAATGATGTTCCGGGCAGCCAGCCATCCACTGGTCCAGGCATGCTGAAAATTAAATCCTCCCGTTATTCCATCCACATCCAGCACTTCTCCAGCGAAATACAAACCGGGGCTTAATTTACTTTCCATTGTGGTGGGATTTATCTCTGCAAGACTTATACCTCCCGCTGTTACAAATTCGTCTTTAAAGGTGGTTTTACCTTTGACCTCCAATTCCATAGCTGCCAGCAACTTTACCAGTTTATTTTGCTCCTTTGAGGGTAATTCTCCCCATTTGGTCTCCAGGCCAATACCCGCTTCTGTAAGCAACCATTCCCAGAACCGCTGAGGCAACCCAAATGGATTCCGGTTCTGGGTTTTAAGTGCTCCCTTTTCATTCCGGAATTGGCGAATAAACTCAAGCAAAGATTGTTCGTGATAAGCCGGCACCCAATTGATGAGTAACCTGAATGTCCAATTGGATGCTGCCAGTTGCCTTGCTCCCCAGGCACTTAGTCGCAGGATAGCCGGGCCACTTAGTCCCCAATGTGTGATCAGCACCGGTCCCTTTTCCTGGAGTTTGGATCCCTGTATTTTCACCTGCACCGGATCCACTACCACTCCCATCAGGTCTCGGATCGGATGTCCGGGCAAATTGAACGTAAACAGAGATGGAACTGGTTCCTGAATACTATGCCCGGTCGCCTTCAGCCAGTCGAACTGCTGTGCTTTCGGATAACCTCCTGTTGCTATACAAACCTTATCTGCAATTAGCTCTCCGATATTTGTCTGAACAAGCCATTGAATACCTTTTCTTTCCAGTTTTTTTACTTCTTGGTTCATTCGAATCTCTACTCCTGTTTTGTCGGCTTCTTTCAAAAGACATTCAATGATGGTGGAGGAATCATTGGTTGTTGGAAACATCCTGCCATCGGCTTCCACCTTCAGCAGAACGCCCCTCTTTTCAAACCATTGAATGGTGTCAGATGGACTAAAATATCCAAAGCATTTTTTCACAAACTGTTCCCCCCGGGGATACCGCTTAGATAAAGCAGGCACTTCAAAACAGGCATGTGTCACATTACATCTTCCGCCCCCACTGATTCTGACTTTGGATAAAAGTTTTGATGATTTTTCCAGTATGATAACCCGCAAAGCGGGATCAAGTGCCGCAGCATTGACAGCACAAAAAAAACCAGCCGCTCCCCCTCCTATTACTACCAGGGTTCTTGTTTTCATTACGGCAAAAATAGGTATATACAGTGCTTCAATTGGGTAAAAAGACCGGACTATCCGGATGAAACGTATCATAGAAGAACAGCGCCCTTAATTGTGGCATTCGGATATCATCGATCGGTTCGGGCATCAGGTCCTGGACCAGGAACCGAAGCATTTCCTTCCAGGATAAATGTTCCGGGAATACTACGTCGATGGAATTCAGGTCTAGCACCTGTAACAGTTTTTCCACCTCCAGGGAACAATCCTGCTCAGTTTTAAGATGCTCCAATACTGGTAATAAAGGCTCACCAATGAAATTGTGTACGGTTGTCTTTTTTAGTGGATACTGGCTTTCAATAGTTAAAACCATTTGCAAAAAAGCATGCTCCATTTCCGGACTGGCATCGCTATCAATATGAACTACTGCCCCTGTTTCAGCCAGCAGGCGGATTTTCAGTAGCTCATTTTCGAGTTTTAGTTGTTGGTCCTTTTTCATTTTCCATGTTTTGATGATAAATTCTTACATCAGTGTAAACATGGGAAATAAAAAAAACCTGGTCAGGAGTGAAATCACCCAATCTGACCAGGTTAAAAAACGAGTAAACTATCAGTTTTTCGTAAACAGATTCGGGTTCGCCTTCTCTGCTGCTTCAATATCTTCAAAATTGGAAAGGATATCAGCTTTCCCTCTGCGCACACAAATGGTGTGTTCGAAATGTGCAGCCGGTAAGCCATCTTTTGTTTTAACTGTCCAGCCATCTTCCTCATACCACACTTCCTTCACGCCCATGTTAATCATGGGCTCAATGGCAATTACAAGGCCATCCTTGAGTTTGGCACCGCTACCTCTTTTCCCATAGTTGGGCACCTGGGGTTCTTCATGCAGGTGTCTGCCCAAACCATGACCAACCAATTCCCGAACTACCCCGTATTTGAATTTTTTCTCTGCATATTCCTGGATAGCAAACGAAATATCACCCACTCTGTTTCCCGCCACCGCTTTTTCAATTCCAAGATAAAGAGATGTTTTGGTTACTTCCAGTAACTGACTTACTTCATCTGTAATCGTTCCTAACGCAAACGTATAAGCGCTATCTCCATGAAATCCATTTTTATACGCGCCTACATCAACAGAAACGATATCTCCGTCGCGAAGTGGTCGATCGTTGGGAAATCCATGAACAACTGCGTCGTTCACGCTGATACAACAGGTAAAAGGAAATCCTTTGTAGTTTTTAAAAGAAGGTACTGCCCCATGATCCCGAATAAAGGTTTCTGCGAGCTCATCAATTTGAATAGTAGTCATACCAGGTTTAATTACACTGGCAACATGTGCAAGCGTTTTACTTACCAGCAAACTACTTTCACGGATCAGTTCAACCTCCGCACTGGTTTTATAATATATCATGTTTCAAAAAAAATTCCCGGCAAAGGTAGTCCATTGCCGGGAGTTATATTATTTAGCGTATTTCTTATTAAATGGTGGTGGTACTAACCGCCTGGCGACCCTGGATTCGACCACTTTTCATGAGTCCGTCATATTGACGCATGAGCAGTTGTGTCTCTATCTGTTGTAAAGTATCCAATACTACACCAACCATGATCAGCAATGAAGTACCTCCAAAGAAGGATGCAAATCCCTGCGTAATTCCAAGGCGCTGTGCGAAACCGGGAAGGATACCAACGAGTGCCAGCAAAACCGCACCTGGTAACGTAATCCTGTCCATTACAGCTCCGATGTAGTCAGCAGTTTCCTGGCCGGGTTTAACTCCGGGAATAAAACCGTTATTTCGCTTCAGATCCTCAGCAATCTGCTTGGGATTAAAGATCAAAGCCGTATAGAGGAATGTAAATCCAATTACAATTACTGCATAAATTACCATGTGCCATGCATCCCTTGGATCAGAGAAGATTCTTGCAATACCCTGACCAGATTCAAAGCTGGTGTAAGAGAAAAGCGTTGGCAGGAACATGATAGCCTGGGCGAAGATGATAGGCATAACACCAGCTCCGTTCACCTTCAGCGGGAGGAACTGACGGGCACCGCCGAACTGTTTATTACCAATGATCTGCTTAGCATATTGAACAGGGATCTTACGAACACCCTGTACCAATACAATCAAGCCCATAATAATAGCAATCAATACTGCAATTTCTATTACGAAAACCAACAAACCACCACTACCCCGGTTGCTCTTGGCAGCCCATTCCTGGATAGCAGACTGAGGCAGACGAGCCAGGATACCAACCATGATAATCAGGGAAGTACCATTACCCAAACCTTTGTCTGTTATTTTCTCACCAAGCCACATTACGAAGAGGGTACCTGCTGTTAGAACGACAGTAGTTGACAACCAGAAATAGGGAGCATAGGACGCCAGCATTGCTGCGCCGTTAACCTGATTCAGGTAAGCAACATAAGCGCCAGCCTGTACTGCTGTTACAGCAACAGTTAAGTAGCGTGTCCACTGGTTGATTTTTTTACGGCCGCTCTCTCCTTCTTTCTGTATCTTCTGCATCTTCGGAACCAGGATGGTCATAAGCTGCATGAAAATGGAAGCAGAGATGTAGGGCATGATACCCAATGCAAATATGGAAGCCTGGGAAAAGGCACCACCTGCAAAGGCATCAATCAATCCGAGTGCTCCTGATTTGGCAGTTTCGGTATCAATTTTATTAGGATCCAGACCGGGTAACACGATGTGTGCACCGATCCTGTAAATTAGAATAAGCAGCAGTGTGGTTATGATCTTACTTCTTAACTCTTCAATGCTCCAGATATTCTTCAGCGTCTGAATTAATTTCTTCACGGATTTCTGAAATTTAAGTGAGCCTCCAATAAAAAAAGGACGCATTTTTCCAATGCGTCCGGCAAGATAAAGAAAATTACTTTACAATTTCAATAGTTCCGCCTACCGCTTCAATTGCTGCTTTCGCTTTATCACTGGCAGCGTTTACTTTGAAATTCAGTTTGGTTTTCAACTCACCAGTACCCAGAATTTTTACTGAATCAGTATGAGCGATCAAACCATTAATATATAATGTTTCCAGGCTAAATTCAGTCAGGTTGTATTTTTCTGCAAGCTGATCAATCTGTCCGAGGTTGAACACCTTAAACTCTACACGGTGAATATTGGTGAATCCACGCTTGGGAACACGACGTTGAATTGGCATCTGACCACCTTCGTGAGCACGCTTGGATTTATAACCTGCGCGGCTCTGGCCACCCTTATTACCTTTTGTAGAAGTACCACCCTTACCGGATGCTTCACCTCTACCTAATCTTTTTTCTTTGTGCGTAGCACCTTCTGCTGGTTGTAAATTGTGCAGTTTCATGTTTTTTCTGATTTTAAACTTTCGGGGAATCACCCCTCGCATTAATGTGAAAAGTGAAAAGTGAAAGGTGAAAATGAAAAGCTATTTCACTTTTCACCTTTCACCTTTCACCATTATTACGCTTCTTCCACCTTCAACAGGTGTTCAACCTTACGTACCATTCCCAGGATCTGAGGGGTTGCTTCTACCTCGCGGGAGGAATTCATCTTTCTCAGACCGAGCGCCTTCAGGGTCAGTTTCTGACTTTCAGGACGATCGATGGCACTTTTAACTTGTGTGATCTTAATCTTTTTCATCTCTATTCTGATTGGGAGATTATCCATTAAATACTTTCTTAAGACTAACGGTACGGGTTTTAGCTACCTGTACGGGTTCTTTCAGTGTAGCCAGCGCCTTGAAAGTCGCTTTTACCACGTTGTGCGGATTTGCGGAACCCAGGCTTTTTGCTAATACGTCGGTGATACCAGCACTTTCCAATACCGCACGCATGCTACCTCCGGCAATTACACCAGTACCATGGGCAGCTGGCTTGATCAGTACTTTAGCAGCACCTTCTTTTGCGAGTTGGTCATGAGGAATAGTGCCATGCATTACAGGAACCTTGATCAGGTTCTTTTTGGCATCTTCAATACCCTTGGTAATTGCTTCCTGAACTTCTTTGGCTTTTCCGAGTCCGTGACCAACTACTCCATTTTCATTTCCTACCACAACCAGTGCAGAGAAACTGAAGGAGCGACCACCTTTGGTAGTTTTTACAACCCGGTTGATTGCAACAACTTTCTCCTTGAGCTCAAGGTCACCGGCTTTTACTTTATTTAAAATTACTTGTGCCATTTATTGCAGAAATTAAGTTGAATTTAGATTTTTTGGAACGATGCTTAGAATTGGAGTCCTCCTTCACGAGCACCATCCGCAACCGCTTTGATTCGGCCATGGTACAAACGACCACCACGGTCAAACACTACTGTTTCCAGTCCCAGTGCTTTTGCTTTGGTAGCAATTGCTGCTCCGAGAAGTTTACCCTTTTCAGTTTTTGTAACTTTCTGAGCCTGGATATCCTTATCACGGGTGCTTGCTGCGGCCAGTGTTACTCCATTTTCATCGTCAATCAATTGAGCATAGGTTTCTGCGTTACTGCGGAAAACAGACAGACGAGGCTTCTGAGCAGTACCAGACACTTTCTTGCGAATGCGATACTGGATCTTCTGTCTTCTGATTGATTTTGTTTCCATTTCTGTTTATTTAAAGCTCCGATGCTGCCGGAGCCGTTGAACAATTTAAATTTATTTACCGGCGGCTTTACCTGCTTTCTTACGTACCACTTCACCCACAAAGCGAACACCTTTTCCTTTGTACGGCTCAGGCTTACGAAGACTGCGGATTTTGGCAGCAACCTGACCAAGCAATTGCTTGTCAGAGCTTTCCAGAATTATCTTGGGGTTCTGTCCTTTTTCAGTTACAGTAGCAACTTTCAATTCTTTTGGAATTTCAAAAACGATGTTGTGAGAGTAACCGAGTGCCAGGTCCAGTGTATTACCTGTATTGGCAGCTTTGAAACCCACACCCACTAGTTCCATTTCTGCTTTAAATCCATCTGTTACACCTTTTACGAGGTTTGCCAGCAAAGCGCGGTACAAACCATGCAGTGCACGGTGACGGATCTGGTCAGTTGGGCGTTTGATCAACACTTCATTTCCCACAACTTCGACGTTGATATCGCGATCAATCGCCTGCTTGAGTTCACCCTTAGGACCTTTAACTGTAATCACATTGTCCTTTCCAACAGTGATGGTTACACCTGCAGGAACATTAACGGGTTTTTTACCTATACGAGACATGTTTAAAAAATTGAAAGTTTATGTATGAGTCTGCTGATCGGTCAGACGGGTATAGGACGCCTTAATGTATCAACAGCCAGTTATATGTGAATTGCGCAATGTTGCCATTGCGCAATAAGTATCTTAGTAAATGTAGCAAAGTACTTCGCCACCTACATTCTGCGATTTCGCTTCCTTATCTGTCATAACTCCCTTGGAAGTAGAAAGAATTGCAACACCGAGACCATTTTTAACTCGGGTGAAATCAGCAGGCTTGGCATACTGACGAAGACCAGGACGACTAACCCGCTCCAGGCTCTGAATTGCAGGCTGCTTGGTAGAGGGATCGTATTTTAAGGCAATCTTGATGATTCCCTGTTTGTTATCTTCTTCGAATTTGTACTTAAGGATATATCCCTTATCGTACAAAATTTCAGTTATACGCTTTTTCAGGTTAGAAGCAGGAATTTCCACGATACGATGACCAGCCATTTGTGCATTACGAATGCGGGTCAGGAAGTCTGCTATAGGATCAGTAACCATTGTCTAAAATAAGTTTGATTGATAATTGTTTTACAATGCGATATCCTAGCTGATATCAACAAATTTTCTCCTGCCGGAAATTTCCTTACCAGCTGGCTTTCTTTACTCCAGGAATCTTTCCAGCCAGGGCCATATCACGGAACATAACCCTTGACAATCCGAAATAACGCATGTAACCTTTCGGACGGCCAGTCAACTGGCAGCGATTCTTCAAACGAACGGGAGAAGCATTCTTCGGCAGGCTATCAAGTGCTTGGTAATCTCCGGCAGCTTTCAGAGCAGCACGCTTCTCAGCATACTTGGCTACCATCGCCTCTCTTTTCCTTTGTCTGGCTTCTACTGATTTTTTTGCCATATTATTAGTTAAAAAGTAAGTTAAGCGTTTTCTCCTCTTTTGATATTACGGAACGGCATTCCCAATTCTTTCAGCAATTCATATGCTTCTTCATTGGTTCCTGCTGTAGTAACAAAAGTGATATCCAGACCAGTGATCTTGTTCACTTTATCAATATCGATTTCCGGGAATATGATCTGCTCAGTAACACCCAGGGTATAATTACCACGGCCGTCAAAGCTCTTCTCGCTGATACCTTTGAAGTCACGTACGCGGGGCAGTGAAACAGAGATAAGACGATCCAGGAATTCATACATCTTCTCACCACGTAAAGTTACACGTGCACCAATTGGCATGTTCTTACGCAACTTGAAGTTGGAGATGTCTTTCTTTGACATGGTAGCTACTGCTTTCTGACCAGTAATGGTAGACAGCTCTTCTACTGCAATGTCAACCAGTTTCTTATCCGCCACAGCGCCATTCACGCCACGGTTCAGACAGATCTTGGTAAGTTTGGGGGCCTGCATGATAGTGCCATAGCCAAACTTTTTCATTAAGGCAGGTACAACTTCATTCTTGTACTTGTCTGCCAGTCGCGGAGTATATTTAACGGTACTCATTACTTAATTACCTCCCCTGATTTTTTAGAAACACGAACTAACTTTCCAGCTTCACGGGTACGCTTTACCTTGGTGGCAGCACCGGCTTTAGCATCCCACAACATAATGTTGGAGATATTGATGGCAGCTTCCTTCTTAACGATACCACCTTTGGTATTCTGTGCAGAAGGCTTCGTGTGTTTGGTGATGATATTCACCCCTTCAACGATCACGCGACCTTCGTCCACCATTACTTCCAAAACCTTACGTGGTTTCTTCAGATCTTTGTCGTCTCCGGCAATAACTACCACCGTGTCGCCTTTTTTAATGTTGTATTTAGCTTTGAATCTTGTGCTCATGTAGATTCTGTTTATCTATTTTTCACTTTTGTTTTCTGCCCGTGCTCCCTTAATCGGGGCGCAAAGGTACAATTATAATACTTCCGGAGCAAGAGAAATAATCTTCATATATCCCTTGTCGCGCAATTCTCTTGCTACAGGTCCGAAAATACGTGTACCACGAGGTTCATCGGAGTTGTTCAACAACACAACGGCGTTGTCATCAAACCGGATGTAGGAACCATCTTTACGGCGCAGTTTGTTCTTGGTACGAACGATTACCGCTTTGGTAACGGTACCTTTTTTGATACCACCTGCAGGAATGGCGTCCTTAACAGTTACGACAATTTTGTCGCCGATCTTGGCATAGTCCTGGCCGCTGTTACCCAACACGCGAATAACCAGCACTTCCTTGGCTCCACTGTTATCAGCTACATTCAGTCTGCTTTCTTGCTGAATCATCTTAAATTAATTTATTCAATTAGTAATGTAAAACAGAGGGATTACTTCACTTTCTCTACGATCTCCACCATTCTCCAGCGCTTTGTTTTGCTGAGCGGGCGGGTTTCCATGATTCGTACCAGATCACCAATGCTGCACTCGTTCTTTTCGTCGTGTGCATGGAACTTGGTAGTCTTCTTTACGAACTTACCGTAGATTGGGTGCTTCACCTTTCTTTCAACGGCAACGGTAACGGTTTTCTCCATTTTGTTGCTGGTTACATAACCAATCCTTGTTTTACGCAAATTTCTTTCAGCCATTGTTATCTTTTTTAGCTTATTCGCTTTTTGAATACACCTGGGCTACCTGATCAGGCAGTGGCCAGTTTTTTGGTTAATTCCGTTTTCAGACGGGCAATATCCCGGCGAAGAGAACGGATGCTCATCGGATTCTCCAGCGGAGTGATCGCATGAGCAAACTCGAGCTTCTTCAGACGCAGTTCATCTTCCTGAATGCGAGCCTTCAGATCAGCCAGGCTCATATCTTTCAGGGTGGCTACGAAATCGGTCTTCTTTGACATCGTATGGTCGATTTTGTTGTTATAGCTTAGGATTGCAGTTCACGACGAACTACAAACTTTGTTTTAATCGGTAATTTCTGAGCAGCCAGTTCCATTGCGGTCTTTGCTACCTCTTCAGAAACGCCATCGCACTCGAACAGAATACGACCGGGCTTTACTACAGCAGCCCAATGATCAGGGTTACCTTTACCTTTACCCATCCTTACTTCAGCGGGTTTCTTGGTAACGATTTTATCAGGGAAAATGCGGATCCAGACATTTCCTTCCCGCTTCATGGAACGGGTCATTGCCTGGCGGGCACTTTCAATCTGGCGATCCGTCATCCACACTGTTTCCAGCGCTTTCAGACCGAAGGAACCAAAGGACAGGCTGGTGCCGCGTTTTGCATTGCCTTTCACAGGCATCTTCTGCATCTTCCTGTGTTTTGTTCTTTTTGGCTGTAACATCTTATATTAATTTGTCAATGTTCTTTTTAAAATCAGATTCTGTAAAGTCATCTCACGTCTCACATCTCACGTCTCACTAAGGTATTACCCTCTCCTGCGACCACCGCCTCCACCGCCTCTGCGGTCACGGTCACGATCTCCACCACCACGACGGTCATCACCTCCACGGCTCTCCCGACGATCACCCATCGGACCTGCTTCTTTTCCACCGATGAAATTCGGGTTCAGATCACGCTTGGCTAATACTTCGCCTTTACAGATCCAAACTTTGATACCAATTTTACCGTATACAGTCAATGCAAAGACATTAGCGTAATCGATATCCATACGAAGTGTATGCAATGGAGTTCTACCCTGTTTGATCTCTTCAGAACGGGCAATTTCTGCTCCACCCAAACGACCGCTAACTTTCACCTTGATTCCCTCAGCACCCATACGCAACGCAGAGGCAATAGCCATTTTAATGGCACGCTTGTAGTTGATACGGTTTTCGATTTGCTTGGCGATGGTGTCGGCAACGATGTTGGCATCCAGTTCCGGGCGACGAATCTCCAGAATGTTAATCTGTACATCATCCTTCCCAGTCAGCTTCTTCAATTCTTCCTTGATGCGATCTACCTCGTTACCACCTTTTCCTATGATGATTCCAGGCTTGGACGTATGGATGGTGATAATCAGCTTACCCAGGGTACGCTCGATAACAATTTTAGAAATTCCTCCTTTGTTAATACGCGCCATGAGGTAGGTACGGATCTTATGATCCTCAATCAACTTGGTCGAGTAGTCTTTTTTACTGCCAAACCAGTTGCTTTCCCAACCGCGGATGATTCCCAACCTTGCACCAATAGGATTTGTTTTCTGACCCATTTGTTTGGTATATTAAGTTTATACGATTGAATTATTTAGTATCTACAACTACAGTTACGTGATTGCTACGCTTGCGAACACGGTAACCACGACCCTGGGGAGCCGGACGCATACGCTTCAGCGTTCTTGCGCCGTCTACAAAAATGGTCTTAACAACCAGTTGGGTCTCATCACCACCTTCATTTGCCTGCTTCCAGTTGCTGATGGCACTTACTACCAGTTTGCGCAAAGGAACAGCGGGATGCTTGGCATTGTGCTCCAGCACAGCCAGCGCCTTTTCTACTTCCATGCCACGCACCAGGTCAGCCAATAAACGCATCTTTCTGGGCGATGTGGGGTAATTTCTCAGTTTAGCTACTGCTTCCATTGTTTTATGATTCTTTAACCCACCCTGCCTGAAGCAGGGCGGATCATTTATTTAATTACATTTTCTTGCTAGAGTGTCCTTTGAAGTTGCGGGTAGGTGCAAATTCACCAAGTTTGTGACCTACCATGAACTCCGTTACATAAACCGGGATGAACTTGTTCCCGTTGTGCACTGCGAAGGTATGACCAACGAAATCAGGTGTAATCGTTGAACGACGACTCCAGGTTTTGATAACCCCTTTCTTGGATTTACCTTCGGTCATATTCAACACCTTCTGCTCCAGTTTTACGTCTACGTAAGGACCTTTTTTAATTGAACGAGCCATATCTAAATTTTAGAATGCTGATTGATGATTGTAGATTATTTATTGGCTAACTTCTTACCATTCTTACGCTGGATAATCAGTTTGTCAGAGCCTTTGTGCTTACGGGTCTTCAGACCTTTTGCGTACTTACCGGTTCTGCTTCTCGGATGTCCACCTGATGCACGACCTTCACCACCACCCATTGGGTGATCAACCGGGTTCATCGCAACACCACGGTTACGTGGCTTAATACCTTTCCAACGATTTCTACCAGCCTTACCCATGCTCTGCAGGTTATGATCGCTGTTTGATGCTACCCCTACGGTTGCATAACAGTTGATCAAAACTTTTCTCAACTCCCCGGAAGGCATTTTCAATACAGCGTATTTTTCTTCCTTGTTGCTCAGCTGTGCAGATGTACCGGCACTACGGGCAATCTTTCCACCCTGACCAGGCTGCATCTCAATGTTGTGTACTACAGTACCCAACGGCATGTTTTTCAGCATGAGTGAATTTCCGAGTTCAGGAGCAACTGCGTCACCACTGATTACTTCAGCACCCACCTGTAATCCCGTGGGAGCCAGAATGTAACGCTTCTCTCCATCTGCATAATTCAACAGAGCGATGAAGGCAGAACGGTTCGGATCGTATTCGATAGACGCAACCTTTGCAGGTATGTCTTTCTTATCGCGTTTGAAATCTACCAGACGGTACATTTTTGCATGACCACCACCAATGTAACGCATACTTCTGCGTCCCTGGGCGTTACGTCCACCGGTACCATTCTTTTTCTCCAACAAGCTCTTCTCCGGCTCGTTGGTTGTAATTTCAGCATACGCGTTTCCAATTCTCCAGCGCGTACCTGCTGTCATCGGTTTATACTTTCTTAATGCCATCTTCTTATTTTTTGCTGCGAACTTTTCAGCGTCGCACTACTTTAATTATTCTAATTTCTTTCCAGGTTTTCCGTCTGACGTCTCACGTCTGACGTTTCACCTTTTCTTACACCGCTCCGTACAGGTCAATCGTCTCCCCTTCAGCAACTGTTACCAGCGCCTTTTTGTAAGCCGGCTTACGGCCCTGGATAAAACCAGCTTTTGTAAAACGGGTTTTGTTTTTACCGGGAATTACAGCAGTATTTACATCTACTACGGTTACACCATAAAAGGTTTCAATCGCCTTTTTGATTTCCAGTTTATTTGCCTTTCTCGCTACTTTGAAAGCAAAGCGACGCAGGCTTTCCTGCTGGGCATTTGCCTTTTCAGTAAGGATGGGCTTTATCAGAACTTCAGAAAGTTTCATTTCTTTCTATTTAGAATGTTTGATTATGCGGTTTCTTCTACGTCTGCTTCAGTAAATACATTCGCAGCACTTTCACTCAATACCAGAACCTGTGCGTTCACGATATCATAGGTGTTCATATCACTCAGCAGGCTAGCATTCACAGATGGAATGTTACGCAGGCTCAGGTATACGTTCTCGCCATTTTCAGGCAGAATAAACAATGCCTTCTTATCAGCAATATTCAACGCTTTCAGAACACCTGTAAAGGTTTTGGTTTTAGGAGCTTCCATGGTGATATCTTCCAGGATTACAATTGCACTTTCTTTTGCTTTGTAAGCCAGCGCAGACATCTTGGCCAGATCCTTTACCTTACGGTTCAACTTGAAGCTGTAATCGCGGGGCTTGGGTCCAAAAATGGTACCACCACCTTTATAGAGGGGGTTACGCAGGTTACCCTTACGGGAACCACCTGTACCCTTCTGACGGTGCAGCTTGCGGCTTGCACCTTTCACTTCCATACGGGTTTTTACCTTATGTGTACCCTGACGCTGTGCAGCCAGGTATTGCTTTACAGAGAGGTAGATAACGTGATCATTGGGTTCAATCCCGAAGATCTCTTCCGGTAACTCAACGGTTCTTCCGGTTTTCTGTCCTTGTATATTTAAAACATCTACTTGCATCGTACTTCAGATTAAATGGTTTACTTCTGGATAAAAACAATGGAACCATTGTGGCCAGGAACTGAACCACTCACCAGGATATAATTCTTTTCAGGAAATACTTTCAGAACTTTCAGGCCTTTCATTTTCACACGGTCATTACCCATGCGACCAGCCATACGCATACCCTTCATTACGCGGGATGCATCAGAAGAGTTACCCAGAGAACCTGGAGCACGCTGACGATCGTGCTGACCGTGGGAGGCTTCACCTACCCCGCTGAATCCGTGGCGCTTTACAACACCCTGGAAACCTTTACCCTTGGTATTACCTACCACATCCACTTTATCTCCTTCTGCGAAGATTTCAGCTGTGATGGTTTCACCCAGCGCTTTTTCTATGGAATAATCACGAAATTCTTTTACGAAACGTTTGGCAGCGGTTTGTGCCTTGGAGAAGTGATTGGCTTCGGCTTTGGTAGTATTCTTTTCTTTCTTGTCGCCAAAAGCAAGCTGAACTGCATTGTACCCGTCAGACTCTTTCGTCTTAACCTGGGTAACGACACATGGACCAGCTTCGATAATAGTGCAGGCAGTTTGTTTGCCATCGGGACTGAAGATGCTGGTCATCCCAATTTTTTTTCCAATAATTCCTTTCATTTAAGTTACCATTTGTGCCGCATGGTTAAAAGGACAATCCACCCTAAACAACTGCTATACAGCTGATTTTCCAGACCTGCTGGAATGGTGGTGGATGGACTTCAATCCCCGTTTGCTACTGACCTTTTCTTTTTTTGGCCACCCCGTTAAGAGGCAGTCTTCAGAAGTACCAGTAGTAAACAAACCCTGAACGGCTTGTTCATATTTACTTTTACTAATTAATGAATGAGAAAGGAGTTCCCTTCGGATTTGCCTTTTCATCCAACCCCAGCGCTCTTTTCTCCGCCAAAAGCAGATTGAGAGATAGGGCAGTTATTTATAAGAACTAGTTGTTTACTTTTTTACTGTCTTTAAACAGCAGGCGGTTATGCCTTGATCTCAACCTCAACCCCTGAAGGCAGGTCAAGCTTACTCAGTGCGTCCACAGTACGGGAAGAAGAAGTGTAAATGTCCAGCAAACGCTTATGCGTACAAAGCTGAAACTGCTCACGGGCTTTCTTATTAACGTGGGGAGAACGCAGTACGGTAAAGATTTTCTTTTGCGTCGGCAAAGGAATAGGACCTGTAACTACTGCTCCGGTGCTACGTACTGTTTTAACGATCTTCTCGGCAGATTTATCTACCAGGTTGTGATCGTAAGACTGTAATTTGATTCTAATTCGCTGTGACATACCTATTATCCAAAAATTGAATTGGGAGTGCAAAGGTAACGGTCATTTCATAATCAACAAAAGATTTTTCCAACTATTTTAGGGATGAGTTGCAAAACAGTCCGAAAATGTTAAAATACCCAACTAACGACGAATACGCCCTAATTACCAAAACAAAAATAATTTTATTATATTATATAATTCTTTAAATTATCTGTTTTTAAGTTTCAAAAATGGCCTTTCTATGAATTTATAACTAAAATATCCCATTAGCAGAGTACCAATAATTGCTAGAATAAGAATTAAGTACATTGGTAGAGGCATTTTATATATAAATAACCAGAGCGGATAATGAAACACATACATACCATAAGAGTATTTCCCAAGCCAGCCTAGGCATTGTGACTTTAGTAAATGGCTAATAATGCTGGTTGTCTGAAGCGCAAAGGCAATCAGTGCCGCCCACCCTGCAGCTATTAGTGTAAATCCAATAAATGAAACCCAGTTGCTTGAATAATGACCATTCCAATTTCCTGTCAGAAAAAGGATGAGAAAATATAAATAAATTACTGTAGCTAAAATCCCCCAATACCTGCTATTCATTCCTAACCACTCATCCCTATAAAGAAAAAATAATATTGCACCAATTGTAAATGCATCCATTCGGCATAAGAAGAATACGTACCGGTAAACATCCTCAAAAGTGGGAATCCAGTCCTGAGCATAACTCCGGAAAAAAATAGAAAGCAATACAATTATGCCCAGAAAAATATACCGCTTCCAACTGGATAATCGACTTTGCATCCATATTACCAATGGCCAAATAAGATAAAATTTTGCTTCTACTCCTAAAGACCAGAGTGGCAAAAGAAACACCATAAGCGGGAAACCATCCAATGCATACCATATATCTGTCTGAAATGTCCAAAAATAGAATTGATTCTGGAGTAAAATGCGATAGGCTTCTGAATCAATCCCAATTCCAAGGCTGGGAACTAAAAAGAAAAATATTATCAAACTAACATAACAAGCTGGTACGATTCTCAAAAACCGGTTTTGAAAAAAACGCTTCAGATTTATTGAATTAATAGGATATGCTGTAAGAGATTTAGTGATTAAGAATCCGGATAGAACAAAAAACAAATCGACCCCCATCCAACCCCAGCTGTGGATAATTTCGAAATGGTAGCAAATAACAAGTAAAATTGCAAGCCCCCGGAAACCATCCAGGCATGTTATACTTCCATTCTCGGTAGATGTTTTATTGTTCATCTTGATCCTGGAGGGCAATGGGTATTTAAAAAGCTGGTATACAACTGGCTCAGATGCTCAAACGTTCCGGGGCCTTCCGAAATGCTATGCGTCCGGTTCGGATAACTCATGAACTGAAACGGACGATTGTATTTTACCAGCTCATTGATCAGCATTTCAGCATTGTTATAGTGAACATTATCATCCCCCGTACCATGAATATACAGCAAATTCCCCTGCAGGTTTTTTGCATACGTAAGAGGTGATCCCTTGATGAAATCGTCCCTGTTTTCCTGAGGTAATCCCATGTAGCGTTCCTGGTAGATATTGTCATAAGTCAGTTGATTGGCAACGGCAGCCACAGCAATTCCAGTCTTGTAAATTTGAGGATACTGGAACAGTAGATTCAGGGTTGCAGACCCACCCCCGCTCCATCCCCATACGGCCACACGTTCAGCATCCATATACTTCCATTTGAGAATTTCCTTTGCTGCCATAGCCTGGTCCCTGATATTTACCAAGCCTATCTTTCGATAAACTGATTTTCGCCAGGCTCTTCCCTTGGGAACAGGTGTGCCCCTGTTATCAAGGCTGATGTAGATGTAGCCATCTTGCAGCAGATTGCCCTTGTAAAGATGATTATACCCAGCACCAAATTCATCTTTTACTGTTTGCCCCCATGGCTCTGTATAAACATAAAAAATTACCGGGTATTTTTTAGTCGAATCAAATCCTGCAGGCTTTGCCATCCAACCATCCATCTCTACTCCGTCCATCGTTCGAACAGTAAAAAAATGAACAGGAACGGATGAGGGATCCGCAGTTTTCAATGCTTCCACAACTGCACTTTCTTTATTTAAAGCAGCATGTCCAGGTAACGCTACATATTCTTCAATGGGTGGAATATAATGATTGGAAAACTGGTGGTGCGCATACCTTGCACCAGGTGAAATATCGTAATAATGTGTTCCGGGTTGATTGGTTGGTGTTACCCGTTCTGCTTCTCCTTTTCCATCGAGGCGACTGCGGTATAAATAACGTTGGGTAGCATTATGAGGACTAGCGATATAGTAGAGATAATTTCCCTTCTCATCCACTGCCGCAATATCCATCACATCAAAATTGCCGCGGGTGATCAACTGGCTGGATTTTCCATCTCTGCTGATGGCATATATATGCCTCCATCCGTCTTTTTCTGATGCCCATAAAAACGCGGCCCCCTTCCTAATCCAGTCCCATCCACCATTGGTATAATCCTGGTCCCAGGATGGTAAAATATCAATCCATGCACTGTCTTTTTCAATATAGATTGGACGGGTTTCTCCGGTTATGGAATTGCCCAATAAAATAGTTGATACCTGCTGTTTTCTATCCAGGTGTTGCATGATCAGTTCATCCGAACTGGCAGCCCATTCCATTCTTGGCAGATAAGTTCCCCATATCGGATCATCCGGGATTTGCATCCAGCGGATTGAAGAATTGGCGATATCTACCACACCGATCCGGTACGTTGATGGCTTTTCTCCTGCAACCGGGTATTCGACCGGAATTACCTGGGGATAAATGGAATCCGTTGCATTTAGCATATAGTAATCCCGGGTAACTCCAGCATTGATTTGCCAGAAAGCAATTTTTCTGCTGTCGGGACTCCAGCGAAAGCCATCGCGACAAAAAAATTCTTCTTCGTATGCCCAGTCGAATGTACCGTTGATACGCTTACGTGATCCGTCATTGGTTAATTGAACAATAACGCCCGTCTCAAGATCTTCTACGAATAGATTATACTCAACAACATAGGCCAGTTTTTTACCATCCGGAGAGAGTTTGGCAAATTGTTGGGTAGAGGGAGCTAACCCAATTCCTGTTTTTTTTAATTGCCGGGTTTTACGGTTGTAGAGATAATAATCCCCCCTGGTCTCATATCGCCAAACCTTTTTTGCGTTCGTATAAATTAGAACCTGGTCCTGCGATTCCGATAGAGTCCAGGATTTTATTTTGATTGGCGAAGTTGCTCCGGTTGGGGTTAGTTCTCCCGCTGAAAGGAAGATAGAGTCCTTACCACCCGACAGAGAATAAAAGCGGATATCATTATCCTTTACAGAAAAATATCCCTTTCCATCGGGAGCCCATTGATGGGATTGCTGGGAAACAACCTGACCTGATATAAATAAAGCAATAATGGAAAAAACAATTCGCATGAACTTCAGTATTGGAACCTGAAGTTAGGGAATCAGTCCCGAATAGGTCTTACCTTCGGCGCTTACTTTATAAATCAATACCTCTGCATCACTGGTCTTATCAATAAAAAAAGACAATATTCCTCCCTCTTCTAAACGATCATGATAGAATTTTTTTATCCTGCTTCCTTTTTCTGAATATAATTCAATCAGTACGCGTGAACTTACCAACGCTTCCACTTTCAACCGGATCTCCCCTCCTTCAGTTATCAAATTAGCCCGCGTGGAATAAGACTCTTCTCTGACAGGAACTTCAAGAGCTGGGGTCTTTATTTTCCAACGTAGAATCCAGCTGTTGGAACAGGTAATAAACTGATCACTCCAGCCCAGCAGATACCTACCTGATTCAAAGGCTTCATTTATGATCCGGACTCCCTGCAGTATATCTTCTACCTGCGACTTAGACACAGATCGGTTGCCTGCCAAAACTTCCACTGCAATGTCCTGTAAACCACGTACCGTATTATCCATTCCAAGAATTGACTGCAGTGATGCAGGAAACTTCCAGGAATACACTACCTTCGAATCCATCCCATTCCCACAAGGCATTCCACCAGGGCTTAACTCATTTCCTGAAATTTCCATTTGTTGTGTAACCAGCCAGGAGCCAAATTCAATGCGAAACTCTTCCAGTAGCTCATTTTTCATAAGCATCCGGTTAAGTTGAAGAGCCAGCACCTGGCTTAGTAATTCCCGGTTTAAAGAGGCCTGTGATAGGTTCTCACTATATAGAATCTCCTGCCTGAAAAAAGTAGGATCATACACTTTTCCCATCAGCAGAGATTGCAGACTAATTAGTTGGTCTGGCTGGATAGCAAGCAACTGAACCCCTTTACCAGACCGAAGCTCAAGTCCTTTCCAATCCTTTAATTCTGCACTCAGAATTTCTGTTTGCCGGGCGTATTTTGCAGGAGATAGAGTTTTAAATAAAATGGTAGCACCCTGGCTTACCGCCTTATCATACCTACCGGTTTCCTTTTCATAGCTGGAAAAAGAAAGATGTTCTACTGGAATCCACGAAGCTTTTCTCCCATGGGAATTGTATACAGATAGTTCAACAGCGGTTTGAGCAACCAGGTTATTGCTCAGCAGAAAAAATAATGCTATTGCAAAACAGATTCGCCTGTTCAGGCGGGAAAATAGTTTAAAGGCCATGTCGGTACATTTAATGAAACGTAAATCAATACTCAACTGGCTTTACGAGGGATCTTGGGTACGGAGAGGGACCGGCTGGTCAGTTTTCGATTTAGAAGGCTTTGGAAGGAAGATTGGAATCAGGTGTAAAATTCAACTAAATTAACCCCATTGCAATGTGATTGAATTTAAATATTTCGAACATCCACAACGGTTAACAAAAAAGTGAAATAAAGGGGTCGCCCGAAAGCAACCCCTTTCGTTTGTAGTTAACCGTTATCTCAGTCGTTTAATAAGTTTGCCAGAGAATGTTTTTCCGTTTGTTGTAACCCTATAGATCACCGCTTCGGTTCCTCCCTGCCTTGGAATATAAACGAGGTTCCTTGTTTCACCCTTTTTCATATTTCCATTGTAAAGCAACTCAAGTCTTTGTCCGGCTGTATTGTAAACTTCTACCAAAACCGGTCCATCTGCGTTTGATTTAATCTGGAAATTAACTCTGTCAACAAACGGATTCGGGAATGCCTTCACTTCTGTGGCAGTGATTTCCGGAATTGCTTTTGCTACAGATTCATCCGTATTGATTCCGGAATTCTGGCCACCGCCATACCAATGATAGAAAGCGGCAGTCCATTTGTAATACCAGTAGTTTGCACAGTTTACATTCCGGTCTGACCAACCAATAAAATAGCGACCTTCGTGAAATGCTTCATTTATTGCCTCTACAGCTTCTTCAATATCTCTCAACGAAACTCCCTCCGGAATCGGACGTCCTGTGATGGTAAAGCCTGCAAGACAGAAGAGTCCCCAAACGGTTTTATCTTCTCCAAGAGCATTTACCACATTGGCTGGTATGCGCCAGGAATCAATTGCCTTTTTTGAATTGCCACTCCAGCCACAATCCATCATACGGGGTTTGTTACAGGCTGATCTCGGATCTTTTGCCTGTGTTACCAGCCAGCGACCAGCTTCCAGAGGAAAATCTTCCAGGACTCTGTCAGGAGTAAGGTTCATATTCAACGCAAGTGTGATCGTTTCAGCCAGCAGACTGTTATTGATTTTCCCTTTTTTAATGGGTGTATTCCAATCTACACTGTAAATTCCATCAACCAGGGTATTCGGACCTTTGCCAGGTAAAAGCTTTTGCAATTTGGCAGCTTCGCTTTGATATGCATAGAAATAGCGCTCTGTTTCAAGATAGCCAAAAAACAATGTCTGAAAGTACATATTTCCCATACTCATATCCATGATTTCCAGAGAACTCAGGTTCCGGCCATCAGGCGTGCAGGCTCTTTCCCTTGTGTCGCCATAAAAATCCTGCGTGAAACTGTAAAACAGTTCCGGTTTGCTGGGGTTAAATACATTCCACTTGAACTTGTTCTTTTTCCGATCTTTTTTGTACTTGTGCCATTTTTTGTGGAGTCGGTCATACCCCCATTCATATTCGGTATCCAAACAATTATCATTGTTGGGACCCTGATTATTGTTTTGGGCAATAACAGGTGCAAGCCCGATAAAGAGTGCCAGCAACAGCACAGTCATTTTTTTAAGTTGCTGAAGACGTGTAAAAGTAGTAAGCATATAAGCCAGGTTTAGGTTAAAAACTTGTATTCGACTGGCTTTGGAAGGATGATGGTACGGTAACGAGAATCTATTTTCTGGTGGGGTAATTTCGAAGGAGGGATTTTCTAAAGTTGAACTGAAGTCAGGTGTAAAAGTAGTCTGGAGATTCCCACATTGTCAAGAGGTATAGGGATAATTATTTATGCAACATTGATGCATTTAATAAAAAACATAAAAAAAACCGGCCTAAGCCGGTTTTTACTATTAAGCGTTTACTTTTCCTTTGATCTTGGCTATCACTTCTTCTGCGATGTTATTGGGAGCAGGAGCATAGTGAGAGAATTCCATGGTTGAGGAAGCACGGCCGGATGACAGAGAACGAAGCTGCGTTACATATCCGAACATTTCACTCAGGGGAACTTTTGCCTTGATAACCTGTGCGTTGTTACGGCTATCCATACCTTCCATCATACCACGACGGCGGTTCAAATCACCTGTAACATCACCCATGTATTGATCAGGAGTTACTACTTCGACTTTCATGATTGGCTCCAGCAATACTGGTTTCGCTTTGCGGGCTGCCTCACGGAAGCCTTGCTTGGCACAAAGTTCGAAAGACATTGCATCGGAATCCACGGCGTGGAAGCTACCGTCGAAAATGCGCACTTTCATGTTTACTACCGGGTAGTTCGCGAGTACACCATTTGTCATAGATGCTTCAAATCCCTTTTGGATGGGCTGAATGAATTCCTTTGGAATAGATCCTCCGAAGATATCGTTCACAAACTGGAAGCCTTTTCCAGGATTTGCTTCCAACCAGTCCTGATCTGCAGCACTGAGTTCGAAATAAATATCAGCGAATTTACCACGACCACCGGTTTGCTTTTTCAGTGTTTCACGGTGTTCAACTTTACCGGTAAAGGCTTCTTTATAAGCCACCTGGGGATTACCCTGGTTAACTTCTACTTTAAATTCACGACGCATACGATCAATGATGATCTCCAGGTGCAATTCACCCATTCCACGCAGAATGGTTTGACCAGTTTCTTCATCGGTATTTACACGAAGAGTAGGATCTTCTTCAACCAGCTTCGCGATCGCCATACCCATTTTATCAACGTCTGCCTGCGTTTTAGGCTCAACTGCTACTGCGATTACAGGCTCAGGGATGAACATGTTCTCCAGCGTGATCGGATGGTTTTCATCGCAAAGGGTATCACCGGTTTTGATTTCCTTAAAACCTACTGCTGCACCAATATCACCTGCTTCGATAAAATCGATGGGGTTCTGTTTGTTAGCAAACATTTTCATGATACGGCTAATCCTTTCTTTCTTACCACTGCGCACGTTCAAAACATAAGAACCCGCATCCAGGTGACCGGAATAGGCCCGGAAGAAGGCCAGACGACCAACGAATGGATCAGTCATGATCTTGAATGCCAAAGCTGCAAAAGGCTCTTTTGCATCCGGCTTACGGGAAATGGTTTCACCTGTCTCAGGATGAGTACCTTCAATAGCTTCAATATCAACCGGACTTGGCAGGTAACGACATACCGCATCAAGTGCAGTTTGTACTCCTTTGTTTTTGAAAGAAGAGCCACACATCATGGGAACGATGCTCAGATCGATGGTTGCCTTACGAATGGCTTCATGCATTTCGGCTTCAGTAATGGAATTGGGATCTTCAAAGAATTTTTCCATCAGGGTGTCATCGTATTCAGCTACTGCTTCAACGAGGTTACCTCTCCACTCATTAGCTTCGTCCACCATATCTGCAGGCACATCAATTTCGTCGAAGGTCATGCCTTCCGTTTCAGCGTGCCAGATAATACCTTTCATTTTGATCAGGTCAACCACACCTTTGAAATTATCTTCAGCACCAATTGGCAACTGAAGTGGAACAGCTTTCGCACCCAACATTTCTTTAACCTGCTTTACCACATTCAGGAAGTCAGCACCGGAACGGTCCATTTTGTTAACGAATCCGATACGGGGAACCTTATAACGGTTGGCCTGGCGCCAAACTGTTTCAGACTGAGGTTCAACACCATCAACTGCACTAAACAAGGCAATCAAACCATCCAGTACACGCATAGAACGCTCTACCTCTACAGTAAAGTCCACGTGACCCGGAGTATCAATGATGTTAAAAGAGTATTTTTTAGACTCAGGTGTAACCTGTCCCTTGTTAGTAGGAAAATTCCACTGGCAGCTTACAGCAGCGGAAGTAATGGTAATACCACGCTCCTTCTCCTGCTCCATCCAGTCGGTTGTTGCCGCACCATCGTGCACTTCACCGATTCTATGGATCATACCTGTGTAGCGCAGAATACGCTCTGTTGTAGTGGTCTTACCGGCATCGATATGGGCCGCAATACCAAAGTTTCTTTGAAATCTTAAGTCTGCCATTGTTGTATGTTAAAAATGTTAAGTCGAATGGTTGAAACACCCAAAAAACCTAATTTGGGACGCAAAGGTAAGTATTCTCCCGGAAATACGAAACCTTGTTTACTGCTACCAAAAAATTAAGTTTTGGGGCCGATTACGGTCCGATTCCCCAAAATTTCGCCTTATATAAAAAAATAGTTGCTCAAAAAGCACTGACATATTGGTAGATATGTACAAGGGATGTAAATTTAGAAATCAATCTTGTTAACCCATTATTTCACTAAAAATCACAGTTTAATATGCCCACTAAAAAGAAGGCCGCCAAAAAAGCACCGGCCAAAAAGGCAGTAAAAAAAGCGGTAGCTAAAAAAGCAGCCCCTAAGAAAGCAGCAAAAAAAGCAGCGCCTAAAAAAGCAGTTAAGAAGGCAGCGCCTAAAAAAGCAGCTAAAAAAGCGCTGAAAAAAGCAGTAGCTAAAAAAGCAGCCCCTAAGAAAGCAGCAAAAAAAGCAGCTAAGAAGGCAGCGCCTAAAAAAGCAGCTAAGAAAGCAGCTAAGAAGGCAGCGCCTAAAAAAGTAGCAAAAAAAGCGGCTAAGAAAGCGGCGCCTAAAAAAGCGGCAAAAAAGGCAGCGCCTAAAAAAGCTGGCCGTAAACCCGCAAGGAAAAAAGCTCCTGCTCCTGCACCAGCTGCCCCGGTAATGGAAGCTCCGGCACCAGAAGGTACAACCGCTCCGGTAGAAGGTAGCTCAGAAGCATAATCATTTGTATATCTACGAAAATACCCGTCGGCTAACCGACGGGTATTTTTTTTCACCTTTCACTTTTCACTTTTCACTTCCTTAAGTCGCCCAGGTTTTATCCCCTTTCTGATACGGCATACATCCTTCATATCTTCCGGGCACAGCTTCATAACGCAATGCCTGTGTAGCTCCGATTTCAGATGTGAAATAGCCCTGCAAGGTCAAATCTTTCATCATTTTAAAATAATGATTGGGCTCTTCGGGTTTTTTATTTTTCTGGTACTCACGTTGTTCTTTATCCAACTCAACCAACAATTCTTTTCGTTGAGCAGGCTCCAGTTCCATGAACCCTTTGCCGAACTTTTTATCACTGGCTTCTTTCAAACTGGAAATTCCATCTACAAACACTTTCTGAGCAGCTTCATCGTAACAGTCTGTTACCATGATCTTCATGAATGCACCAATTTGAGCTGCTTTCGCTCCTGGTGTATTTGTCGTGGGTATAATGGTTTCACCAATTTCATCCAGTAACGCAATCTCTTCTGGTGAAAAGTCAGTGCTATTTGCTTTTTTTTCTGTTTGCTTACAACCCGTCAAAAACAACTGTGATCCAACCATAGATCCTCCCAGAATGACGGCCATTGTCGAAACGGCTTGTCTACGTTTCATAAGTAGTTCGTTTTATCAATTAAAGATTTCCTTTTTTCAATTCAGATACAGCATGATCGGCAGCCCGTGCAGTCAGTGCCATATAGGTCAGCGATGGATTCACACAGGCACCGGATGTCATGCAGGCCCCGTCGGTCACAAATACATTCTGCGCATCCCATACCTGGTTCCAACCATTCAATACGGAGGTCTTTGGATCACGACCCATCCTTGCAGTCCCCATTTCATGAATACCTCGTCCCATTGTGCCATCTCCATCCCGCTTACTCACATTTTTAACTCCGGCTGCTTCCAGTATCTCCGCTGCATCGTTCATCATGTCCTCCCGCATCTTCAACTCATTTTCCTTCAGCTCACAATCAATAGCGAGAACATTCAGCCCCCATTTATCAGTCCGTGTTTTATCCAGGGTTACTTTGTTATCATGATAGGGCAGGATCTCTCCAAATCCACCCATACCCATTGTCCAGGTACCCGGCTCGGTTAGTGCCTCCTTCAATTCTGCACCAATATTCAATTCGGCGATATCTCTGCTCCAACCCTGGCGACTGGCTGCACCCTGGTATCCAAAACCACGCACATATCCCCTGCCTTCATCTCCATTGAGGTTGCGGAAACGAGGAATGTAGAAACCATTTGGACGGCGACCAAAATAATATTTGTCTTCGTATCCTTCAACAATACCACCGGCACCCACACCCAAGTGATGGTCCATCAGGTTATGTCCTAATTCTCCACTGCTGCTTCCTAATCCATCCGGCCAGATATCTGTTGCAGAATTCATCAGAATCCAGGTACTGTTTAAAGCTGAAGCATTCAGGAAAATGATCTTGGCATAGTATTCATAGGTCTTGTTGTTTTGAGCATCCAGGATCTCCACCCCTTTTGCTTTTTTAGTATCCTTATCATACAAGATTTTGGTAACAATTGACCAGGGACGAAGCGTTAAATTTCCAGTTGCTTTTGCAGCTGGCAATGTTGCCGACTGTGTACTGAAATAAGCACCAAACGGACAACCAAGCCAACACTTATTGCGATATTGGCAATTGGTCCGGTTGTTATGGGGAGCCGTAAGATTGGCACTTCGGCCAATGATCAGGCGACGTGCATCCTTATAGTGTTTACGAATCCGCTCAGCAGCATCTTTTTCCACACAGTTCAGCTCCATCGCGGGCAGGAATTCTCCATCTGGCAGATGAGGCAACCCTTCTTTCGAACCATTTACACCGGCAAACTTTTCAGCATAACTATACCAGGGAGCTATGTCTTTATAACGGATCGGCCAATCTACACCATGTCCGTCCTTAAGGTTTGCCTCAAAATCCATATCACTGAACCGATAACTCTGCCTCCCCCATGTAAGCGACCGGCCACCCACATGGTAACCACGGAACCAGTCGAATCGTTTCACCTCTGTATACGGGCAATCCTTTTCATTCACCCAGAAATCAAGGTTGGTCTCATTTAATGGATAATCCCTTTTCAATACCGGGTAATCCTTGATCATCTGTTGAGTTCTTCCCCCCCGATGTGGGAATTCCCAGGGATGCTTGTTCGCGTTTACATAGTCTTTTACATGCTCCACGTCACGTCCCCTTTCAAGCATGAGGGTTTTGAGCCCCTTTTCGGTTAGTTCCTTAGCAGCCCAGCCTCCACTGATGCCAGACCCTATGACAATTGCATCGTACGTATTCTCTGCCATAACAGTTGTTTAAAATGTAGCGTTTAGTTTTGGTTTTATATATCACATAAAGTAACTGCATTTCTCAGTGAAGCTATTTTATCAGTAGCCGTTGGAATAAATTCCTGCGCCACATAGCCTTTAAATCCTGTTGCATGAATCGCTCTCATAATTGCAGGATAATTCAATTCCTGGTTCTCGTCCAACTCATGTCTGCCTGGATTACCCGCTGTATGATAATGTCCATAATAAACATGGTTGTTCTGGATGGAGCGAATCACATCGCCTTCATCAATCTGCATATGATAGATATCATACAGCAACTTAAAATTTTCAGATCCCAGTCGTTTGCACAATTCAATTCCCCATACGGAACGATCACACATGTAGTCCTTATGATCAACCCTGCTGTTCAGCAATTCCATTGTCAGGACCACCCCATGCTTTTCAGCCAGTCCCAGTATTTTTTTCAAACCGATTACTGAATTCTGTAAGCCTGTTTCATCATCCATGCCATCCCTGTTGCCACTGAAACAAATCAGATTTTTGTAACCGGCTTTTGCCACCAGGGGTATCATCGCACTATAATTTTCAATCAGTTTCTGATGATACGTAGTGTTGTTGAACCCATGAACCAGGTTTATCTCGGCACCATTACACATGGAAGAATCCAGGTCATGTTTCTTCAACACATCCCATTCCTTCGGCCCTACCAGGTCAATCGCTTTGATTCCGATTTCCTTTGCCGCTACACATAGCTGATCCAGACTTAAATGACCATAGGTCCAGCGGCATACCGAATGATTGATATTTCCCTTCATTGTATTGGATGCCGCTGATTTTTCAGCGGCTAAACCTGCAGTCGGTGCCAGAGCAATTCCTGCTCCTGCTGCTAGCAGCTGTTTTACGGCCGTTCTTCTCGAATTTTGTTTTTTCATAACTGATCAGGCTCCTGCCAATTGAGGTTTCTTTTTATTACGCATGTAAAAAACCAATCCGGCAAATGCAACAGTAAGAATAACCGGAATAATTGCTGTCGCTTTTAATACATCCGGTCCTGCAGTCAATTGTGCTTCTGCATATTTGGTTGCTTCTGCAGTTCCGGCAGCTGCTGTACGATAGGCTTCCATCGACGCACCTTCAGGAAGTTTTTCAGCAATCAGTCGATCGTAAAATCCACCCATAAACAGGGTATAAATGGATACTGCAAACATACCGGCTCCTCCCATCAGGTTCAATCCAAGTGCTCCGGATTTTGGGATGTTTTCGGCAACAAATCCCAGCATGGTTGGCCAGAAATAGCACACCCCGATTCCGAAGATGAGTGCAGCAAAATAAAGCATGGATCCAGAAACCGTACTCATCATATAAATACCGATGGCAGCCAGTATGGCTGATATCAATAATACCCCCTGCGGAGAAAAGCGATGAACGATTGGCTCAGCTAATCCGCGACCTACTACCATTACCCCTGTTGTTATCGTCAGAATCAGGATCGCATTGTCTGTTACATTATTCAATAAAACACCTACCCACTGGCCTGTAAACAATTCAGTGATCGCAGTTCCAAACATGCAGATAAACATGAAAACAAACAAAGGTGTACCTACTGATTTATACATCTCTGCAGTTGAAACACCTGATGCAACCCGTTCTGTAACCGGAAAATCAAGTTTTGAAAAAAGATAGCCGTAAATCAGCGTCGGTATCAGCATGATCGCAACTTGAATCTGCCAGCCAATTCCCATTTTTTCAAACAGGAACACAATTAATGTGCCTATGAATATTCCACCCGGAAACCATAAATGAAAATGGTTGAGCTTGGTGGTTTTGTTATCGGGATACAAAGTTGCAACGAGCGGATTACAGGCCGCTTCAACGGTACCATTGGCAATACCAATTAGTAAGGTTGAAAGAAATAAGGTCCAAAATCCACCCGCAAAAATAGTAAGCACAATTCCTGCCAGATGAAAGAGAAAGGCAATCACCAACAACTTCTTCATTCCGATGGCATCCACCACCATACCACCTATTACAACGGCCAGCGGAAATCCCCAGAATGCCGTAGCCGCAATAGAGGCCAGTTCAGATGCACTGAGATTAAATTGGGTTCCCAGGGTTCCCAGGATACCAGCCCGGATTCCAAATGACAGAGAGGTTACTAAAAGGGAGAGACAACTTGCTACAAATAGTTTGTTTCGGTTAATGTTGGCTTGCATATCATTGAGGTTGTTAAAAATAAAGGCAGTCATAAATTTATGTTTTTCACAGATATTTCAATCAATGAAGAAGAATGTGGTAAAAAAAAAGAAGATAACAGTTGTTAGGTTAAACTAATTTGTTATATAGAAACTGTTTGTTGATAGTGTCCAAAACCATCCGTATTTTCAACTCTCTTTTTATCGATCATTCAAATTTCAAGCAACAAAATGGGTGAATTACAAATTAAAAAGCAGGCTGTTAACTACGATGTAATAATTGTTGGTTCAGGAGCTGGAGGAGGTATGGCTGCCTATACACTGGCTAACGCCGGATTAAAGGTTTGTTTACTGGAAGCGGGCCCCATGTACGACCCCGCAAAAAACGTTACACAGCTTAAAAATCCCTGGGAATCTCCCCGCAGAGGAGCTGCTACGCGTTTTCGCCCATTCGGTGATTTCGACGCCTGTTATTGGGGATGGGATATTGATGGAGAACCTTACACCAAAGCGGCTGGTACGCAGTGGGACTGGTTCCGCGCCCGCATGTTGGGTGGACGTACCAATCACTGGGGAAGAATATCTCTGCGCTTTGGCCCCAAAGATTTCAAACGCAAAAGTATCGACGGGCTGGGTGAAGACTGGCCAATCGGGTATGAAGATATTAAACCCTATTACGATAAAGTTGATCAGCTCATTGGTGTATTTGGTACCAATGAAGGTTTGGAAAACGATCCGGATGGATTTTTCCTTCCTCCTCCCAAACCCCGCCTCCATGAACTCTTTATCAAAAATGCAGCAACAAGAGCCGGTGTTCGTGTGATACCCTCCCGAATGTCCATGCTCACCAAGCCGATCAATGATAAAAGAGGGGCCTGTTTCTACTGCGGACAGTGTAGCCGCGGTTGCCAGGTGTATGCAGATTTCTCTTCTTCTTCCGTATTGGTAAAACCTGCTATGGCTACCGGCAACATTGATGTGATTCCAAATGCTATGGCCCGCGAAGTACTGACCGATAAAGAAGGATTGGCAACCGGAGTTTCCTATGTGAATAAAGATGACTTGATGGAATACCAGGTGAAGGGACGGATTGTGGTGCTGGCTGCCAGTGCCTGTGAAAGCGCCCGCCTCCTGCTGAATTCAAAATCTGCCCGACACCCGAACGGACTTGCCAATTCTTCGGATGTGGTTGGCCGTTACCTGCATGATTCCACCGGTGCAGATATGGGAGGGGTTTTGCCACAACTTTTCGATCGTAAACGCTACAATGAAGATGGCGTTGGGGGCATGCATGTGTACTCTCCCTGGTGGCTGGATAATAAAAAACTCGATTTCCCAAGAGGATATCATATTGAATACTGGGGCGGACAAGGTCAGCCAGCTTATGGATTCGGTATGGGTATCCAGAGTATGAACGGAAAATTCCTGGTGAATGGCAAACAGAAAGAAGCAGGTGGTTATGGCGCATCCCTCAAGGAAGATCAGCGTTTCTTCTATGGAGCTTCCATTGGAATGGCTGGTCGCGGGGAAGCTGTTGCCTTCCGCCACAACAACTGTGAAATAGACCCGAATGTGGTTGACAAATACGGCATTCCTGTTCTTAAATTCAATGTAAAATGGAGTGAACACGAAATCAACCAGGCCAAACACATGAAGGAAACCTTCAAAGAAATTATGCATGCTATGGGTGCTGTGATTACCTGGGGAGGTGACGATGGTCTGGAGAATAATTACGGCCTGCACGCACCTGGAAAAATCATTCACGAAGCAGGTACCGCCAGAATGGGAAATGATCCCAAACAATCTGCGCTCAACAAATGGAACCAGGCACATGATTGCAAAAACCTGTTTGTTGTGGATGGTGCGCCTTTTGTTTCCCAGGCTGATAAAAATATCACCTGGACCATCCTGGCACTTTCCATGCGGGCCAGTGAATATATTGTTGATCAGCTTAAAAAGAATAACCTTTAAATACTCCTTACTATGGATAGAAGAAAATCACTCAAAGCACTTGCGCTGGGAACTCTTTCCACCGGACTCCTGCTGGATGCCTGTAAGGAAACTGATAAAAAAGCAGAAGCTCCCAAAACCGATACAACCGGTACTGGTAAAATCGACCGGATGCCGGAAGAACTAGAACACTACAATAAAATCACGGCTGATAAGTTCTTTACCGAACATGAGATGGCAACCATCACCATACTGGCAGATATCATCATTCCGAAGGATGAGGTGAGTGGCAGTGCATCAGATGCCAAAGTGCCCGATTTCATTGAGTTTATAGTAAAGGATATGCCTGAACACCAGACACCCATGCGCGGTGGATTACGGTGGCTGGACCTGCAATGTTTGCGTCAGTTTGAAAAATCGTTTAAGGATTGCAGTGAGCAACAACGAATCGCCATGGTGGATCAGATTGCCTATCCCAATAAAGCAAAAGCTGAAATGAAACCTGGGGTAAATTTTTTCAACCTAATGCGCGACCTTACCTGTACCGGATTTTACACCTCGGAAATTGGGGTAAAGGATATTGGGTATGCAGGTAATAAACCAAACCAGTGGAATGGCGTACCCGAAGAGGTATTAAAGCAATACAACCTCGCTTACACAGAAAAAGAGAATGCCGAATGTGTGAGTTATAAATAAATACAATTCCACCAAATCACTCATAAATGACGATTGCAAGAAAACTCAGAATGGGCATGGTAGGCGGAAGCCTGGATGCATTTATTGGAGCGGTACACCGTATGGCTGCCTGGCTGGATGGAGAAATAGAACTGGTTTGTGGTGCTTTCAGCAGCAGTGCAGACAAATCAAAACAAACCGGCGCATCACTCAGGCTACCTCCAATTCGCACTTATGCTTCTTACGAGGAAATGATCCTCACAGAGAAAACACTGCCGGAAGACCAACGCATGGATTTCGTATCCATTGTTACTCCCAACCATATGCATTTTGGTCCGGCTAAACTGGCCATGGAAAACGGTTTTCATGTAGTTCTTGATAAGCCCGTAACATTTAGCCTGGCAGAAGCCCTGGAACTAAAACAGGTAATTGAAAAAACGGGCGCACTCTTCTGTCTCACCCATACTTACACCGGTTATCCGATGATCAAGGAAGCCAAACAATTGCTCGCCGCCGGAAAAATCGGTAAGATCCGTAAAGTATATGTGGAATACCCACAGGGATGGTTAACCGAATTTCGGGAAGGCAGTAATTACAAACAGGCTGCCTGGAGAACGGATCCCAAAAGAAGTGGTATTTCCGGTTGTATGGGAGATATCGGCACACATGCATTTAATATGGCTGAGTATGTTACCGGTTTAAAAGTAGAAGCGGTTTGCGCAGATTTACAGATCACCGTACCTGGTCGTTTGCTCGACGATGACGGATCTGTACTGCTTCGTTTTGAAAATGGAGTAAGTGGCAATCTCTTCGCTACCCAGGTAGCAGCTGGTGAAGAAAACAATCTGAAGATCCGGGTTTATGGTGAAAAAGGTGGAATTGAATGGCAACAGGAAGATGCCAATACCCTGATGGTAAAATGGCTGCATGAACCTGCCCAGGTGTACAGAGCCGGCACCCCTTATCTCAGCAGTTATGCACGGTTGGGTACGCGTACGCCTCCCGGCCATCCGGAAGGATACCTGGAAGCATTTGCCAATATCTATCGCAATTTTGCATTCACTCTTCAAGCCCGGATGAATGGTACGGAAGCAAAACCGGAATGGCTTGATTTCCCCGGTATCGAAGAAGGAATCCGGGGTATGCTGTTTGTTGAAAAAGTTGTGGAGAGCAATGCAAGCGAACAAAAATGGACAAAGCTCTAAGTAAATCGATCATTTACCATTGACTAAATACTTGAATACATGACAACATTAAAAGGTCCTGGTATTTTCTTAGCCCAGTTTCTTGGCGATCAGCCTCCCTTCAATACCCTGAAAGCCATCTGCCTTTGGGCGGAATCACTCGGATTTAAGGGTGTTCAGATTCCAACCTGGGATCCGCGATGCATTGATTTGCAAAAAGCAGCGGAAAGCAAAACTTATGCAGATGAGGTTCGGGGTACTGTGGAAGAATGTGGTTTATCCATTACTGAACTTTCCACGCACCTGCAGGGACAACTGGTGGCAGTTCACCCGGCTTACAATGAACTCTTTGACGGATTTGCTCCTGAATCGGTGAGAGGTAATGCAAACGCAAGAACCGAATGGGCAGTACAACAATTGAAATATGCTGCACAGGCATCCCGTAACCTGGGGTTGAACGCCCATGCCACCTTTAGTGGCTCCCTATTATGGCACACTGTTTATCCATGGCCTCAAAGACCAGCTGGACTCGTAGAAACAGGATTTCGTGAACTGGGCAGGCGCTGGAAGCCTATACTGGATGTATTTGAAGAAAACGGTGTGGATCTCTGTTATGAAATTCATCCAGGTGAGGATTTACATGATGGTATTTCATATGAAATGTTCCTCAAGGAGGTTGACAACCATGCCAGAGCCTGTCTCTTATATGATCCATCCCATTTTGTATTACAGTGCCTGGATTACCTGGACTATATAGATATTTATCACGAACGAATCCGAATGTTTCATGTAAAAGATGCTGAGTTCAATCCAACCGGCAGACAGGGAGTATATGGTGGCTATCAAAGCTGGATCAACCGTGCAGGACGTTTCCGTTCGCTGGGTGATGGCCAGGTTGATTTCGGAAGTGTATTCAGCAAATTGGCAGCCTATGATTACAAAGGATGGGCTGTGATGGAATGGGAGTGCTGTCTTAAACATCCTGAAGATGGTGCTAAAGAAGGTGCTATCTTTATACAGGATCATATCATTCGCGTTACTGAAAAAGCATTCGATGATTTTGCAGGAACGGGATCGGATGAAAACTTCAACAAAAAGATTTTAGGTATTCAATAAACAAAAAAACATGAAAAAGTATGTGATTCTGGCAGGCATCAGCGCCCTTGCCTTCGCTTGTGGAAACCAGGCAACTGAAGAGAAAAAAACAGAAGAAACCGCTGCCACTGAACAAACTGCTCCTGCTGCAGGACCTTCCGCAGAAGAAGAAAAGGGTATTGAACTGATCGCCGGAAGTGATTGCCTTACCTGTCATAAAGTAAATGAAAAAGCAATTGGACCTTCTTACCAGGATGTAGCCAATAAATATACTGCGGATGATGCTACAATTGCCGACCTGGCCGGTAAAATTATCAAAGGCGGTAGCGGTGTTTGGGGTGAAGTACCCATGACTCCACACCCTCAAATTTCTGAGGATGATGCAAAGACCATGGTGAAATATATCCTTTCATTGAAAACCAACTAATATGATTAAAAATCTTATGGTTGGACTTGCTCTGATTGGTATGGCCGGTTGTTCCAGCTCAAAAGAATTGGTGGCTGATAACACATTATCCAAAAAAGAAAAGAAAGAAGGATGGGTATTGTTGTTTGATGGAACCACTACCAAGGGCTGGCATACCTATGGAAAAAATGAAGTTGGTGCGGCCTGGAAAGTGGCAAACGGAACAATTTACCTGGATGCTAGCAATAAAGCCGGATGGCAGACATCAGATGGGGGTGATATTGTAACCAATGAGGCATTTGAAAATTATCATTTCAAAGTAGAATGGAAAATCGCCCCGAATGGCAACAGTGGTATCATATTTAATGTGAAAGATGACCGATCCAAATACAAACATGTTTGGTATACCGGTATGGAAATGCAGGTACTGGATAATAACGGTCACCCGGATGCGAAAATCCGCAAACACAGAGCCGGGGATTTGTACGATTTGATCGAATCCTCCCAGGAAACCGTTAAGCCGGTGGGTGAATGGAACCTGGCCGAAATCATTCAGAATAACGGGCAACTCGAACTGAAACTGAATGGTACTACCATTGTGAAAACAACACTTTGGGATGATGCCTGGAAAAAACTGGTTGCCAACAGCAAATTCAAGGATCTTGCTGATTTCGGTGTGTTCCGTTCCGGTCATATTTCCTTACAGGATCATGGCGATAATGTTTGGTACAAAAACATCAAGATTCGTAAACTCTGATATCAAAACTGCTCCTGAGGGGGCAGTTTTTTTTCCTGCAACAATCATTTCAACATGAAAGCAATACTTCTTTGGGCGATGAGCCCTTTACTGCTGCTGACAGCAATCATCGCGCAGTCTGATCAATCCGCCTCTCCTGCGCAAGCAGAAAACACCATCCTCGTTTTTTCTGCGACCCGTGGATTCCGTCATGCTTCTATTCCGGATGGAATAAAAGCGATCGGAGCAATTGCTTCAAAAAACCACTGGAAGATGGTGGCCACCGAAGATAGTTCTGTTTTCAATAACAGTAATCTGAAACAATTCAGTGCAGTTGTTTTATTAAATACAACAGGTAATGTATTCGGTCCCAATGAGGAAGCAGCGCTGCAACAGTATGTCAGGTCGGGTGGTGGAGTTATAGGAATTCATGCTGCGGCTGATTGCGAATATGAATGGCCCTGGTATAACCAACTGATTGGGGGCTATTTTGAATCACATCCTGCGATTCAGTCGGCAACGCTTGTGGTAAAGGAAAAACACCCGGCAACAGCTCATCTTGGATCCAGTTGGATTCACAAAGATGAATGGTATAATTACAAATCTGTATCTCCTGCAATTAAGGTATTACTTGAACTCGATGAAAAATCCTACGAAGGAGGGAAAATGGGATCCAGTCATCCCATCGCCTGGTACCAGGAATTCGATGGAGGCCGTCTGTTTTATACCGGCCTTGGCCACACCAGTGAAGCCTACCAGGATGAGAAATTTATCATGCACGTAACGGAGGGTATTCGTTGGGCGATGAAAAAGAAGTGAAAAGTGAAAGGTGAAAAGTGAAAATGGTGCGATCCGGTTTTTCACTTTTCACCTTTCACCTTTCACCTATATCAGGCTTGTCTTGATATACCCTATACTCCGCTTTACACTTTCCAAATGATCAGGAACATAATTGTTTTCCTGCTCTACGAAGAAATGTTTCATACCGGAGGTTTTGGCGGCTTTGAAGATTCGTTTCCAATCGATAGTACCGTTGCCTATCTCTGTATTCTGCGCCCGGTTTGCCTTGTCCATATCTTTCACATGCCACATAGGAACCCTTCCCTTCAGGTTGCTGAATAGCTGAACCGGATCCAGGCCGGCAAATACTACCCAATACAAATCGAGTTCCCATTTCACAAGGTCTGCATCTGTTGAGCTGGTCATCACATCGAAACCGGTTTGACCTCCATGATTTGCAAATTCAAAATCATGATTATGATAAGCCAGCTGAATTCCTGCTTTTTTACAGGCTTCTCCGGCCACATTTAATTTAGCTGCAATCTTTTTATAGTCATCCAGACTGGAACGTTTGTCGGGTGGTAACCAGGGAATAGTCAGATAACTGCTTTTCATAGTAATGGCTGCCTGGATATGTTCATCCAGCTCCGCTTTACCGGCATCCTCGTCTGAAAACAGGAATTTTACCGGCATATAATGACCGCTGGGTACCGAAAGTCCCAGGCTGTTCATATACGTTGAAAATTCAGCTACAGGAATGCCAAAAAACTTACCTCCTCCGAATCCATACAACTCCACTTCCTTATAACCGGCTGCTGCCACCTGCTGTAAAACCGCACGGGGATCCTTCGCTACAAGTTCTCTTAATGTATACAACTGGATCCCGACAGAACGGTTCTTTTTTTCCGCCATTAAAAAATCGGGCACAAGCATCACTGCCGGCGTGAGCAGGGAGGCTTGTTTTAAAAAAGTTCTCCTGGTAGACATAACCTGAAATTTTGGGTATTATTAGGGCAATGAATGTACGAAATAAGTGTTTCAGATACACCACAAAAAAAACCGGTCCGCTTGTGAGCGAACCGGCCTATGAAAAGGTAAGTTAGAATGTTAAACCCGGAAATGTGAGAATGCCTTGTTGGCTTCAGCCATACGGTGTGTATCTTCCTTTTTCTTGAAAGCACCACCTTCCCCTTTGCTGGCTGCAATGATTTCGTTAGCCAGTTTATCAGCCATGCTGCGACCATTACGTTCGCGGCTGAAACGGATCAACCATTTCATGCTGAGGGAGATTTTTCTGTCGGGACGAACTTCAGAAGGAATCTGGAAGGTTGCACCACCGATACGACGGCTGCGTACTTCAACAGCAGGAGTTACGTTGGCAATCGCTCTTTTCCAGATTTCATAACCATCTTCATTGGTGATTTTGCTCACTTTGTCAACGGCATCATAGAAAATTTCGAAGGCTACGCTCTTTTTCCCTTGCCACATGATATTGTTGACAAAACGGGTAACCAGTTTATCGTTATACCTGGCATCAGGGGCCAGAGGAAGTTTTTTGGCTTGTGCTTTACGCATCGGAGAACTATTTTAAATTATTTTTTACCAGTTTGTTTGTCTCTCTTGGTTCCGTACTTGGAACGGCTCTGCTTTCTGTCTTTCACACCGGCAGTATCCAGGCTACCACGAACGATGTGATAACGTACACCCGGCAAATCCTTCACACGACCACCACGGATCAAAACGATAGAGTGCTCCTGCAGGTTATGACCTTCACCCGGAATATAAGCGATCACTTCCACCTTGTTGGTCAAACGAACCTTCGCTACCTTACGGAGAGCGGAGTTTGGTTTTTTAGGTGTAGTGGTGTACACACGGGTACAAACACCTCTGCGTTGAGGACAGGCATCCAGTGCTCTGGACTTACTCTTTGCCTTGATGATTTCTCTACCTTTTCTTACTAATTGCTGAATTGTAGGCATTCTAACCTTATTTATTTGGGACGGCAAAGGTAGAATCCCTTACCGAAAAAACAAAATTAAATTCTAAACTTTCCACATCCACTGGTGCAGATCCTCGGCCTTTCCTTCCCGGATAGCATTCAGGCGTTCTTTTACGGCTTTTGCAATGGGGCTGTTATCCACATTAAATGTCATCTGAAATTCCTTGTACTTCAACTCTTTAACCATTGCGATTACAGCTGCAGTACCGGTTCCAAAAACTTCCTGTAACTGTCCCTTGCCAAAAGCAGCCAGGAGTTCATCGATATTGATCCTGCGCTCTTCAACGGGCAGTCCCATTTCCTTTAATACCACCATTACACTATCGCGGGTCACTCCATGTAAGATGGTCCCTTCCTCCAGGGAAGGTGTAACCGCTACTCCATTAATGATGAAGAACACATTCATCATTCCCACTTCCTGAAGCCATTTGTGTTCCACTGCATCGGTCCAGAGCACCTGGTCGTAGCCCTGCTTTTGAGCTTCGGTAACAGCCAGCATACTGCCTCCGTAATTTCCGGCATTCTTGGCAAAACCTACCCCACCCGGAGCCGCACGGGTATAGTGCTCCTCTACCAGTATTTTCATAGGTGCTGCGAAATAGGGTCCGGTGGGACTCAAAATGATCAGAAATTTATAGGTAGCGGAAGGACGAACCCCCAGCATGGTATCGGTTGCGAACATAAAAGGACGGATGTACAAAGAATGGTCTTTAATGGCAGGGATCCAGTTCTTGTCGAGCGCAATCAGCTTACGCATGCCTTCCATAAAGATTTCCTCCGGAACTTCCGGCATATTCATCCGGGCAGCAGATGTATTGAATCGTCTGAAATTGTCGAAAGGTCGAAAAATAAAAGCATTGCCCTCTGCATCGCGATAGGCTTTGATACCTTCAAAAATGGCCTGACCATAATGAAGGGCTGCAAGGGAGGGTTCAAGGCTAAGGGCCTGGTATGGCTTGATCTGCACAGACTTCCACTCACCATCTGCATATTCCGCCTCCAGCATATGATCTGTAAAATATCGCCCAAACGGGAGGTTTTCCAAAGGAGTATCACTCAGTCTGCTCCGGTCAACTTTCGTAACCGGTATATCGAATGCTGCAATCATATTTGGTACATTTGCTGCAAAGAAACAATGATTTTGCTGGGTAGCCAAACCATCCGGCCAAAATCACTAACAATTGTTAGTAAAAAATACCACAAGTTTTCATGTCGTTAAACTCGATTCGACTAACCCAGCACCAGGTAGCCGATCTGTATCCGGAAAGCCTGGTACTGACAACTGATATCGCTTCCACAAAAAGCATGGCTGAAGATATACCTGTAATAGAGGAAAAATCCGGCGGATGGGAAAAAGGGCCCATTCAGCCTGAATTGTCCATCCAGTTCCTGGGTAAGAACAACCGGAACCTGGTTATCCTGGTATTTTATCCTGATACTGTTCATATAGCAGAGGCTTCACTGGAATTCCTCAGCTCTGTATTAAAAGCCTGCCAGCTAACCCTTGCTGATGTTGCCATTGTAAATATGGCAAGGCAAAACCCTGGATTGGAGCAGTTGCAAAACGAACTGGCTCCCCTGCAAATGCTCTGCTTTGGGCTGCCTCATCCGGTTTCGGGCTTACCTGCAGGTTTGCCCGTATTGGCTCCACAGTCTATTCAGGATATAAAATTGATGATAGCCCCCTCCCTTGAGGAACTAAACCAGCAAACCGAGGCTGTGAAACCGCTGAAAAGGCTTTTGTGGGAAGGATTGAAAACGATGCTGGGTATATAGCCTAAAAAAAAATAATATGGAATTGATATTCGCTACCAATAACCTCCATAAAATTGCTGAAATCCAACCCTTGTTACCTGCTTCCATCCATCTGAAAACACTTATGCAGGCGGGAATTGAGCAGGAGATTCCGGAGCCGCATGATAGCCTGGAAGCTAATGCAAGTGAAAAAGCCAGGGTGATACATTCAATTACCGGTGCCAACTGTTTCAGTGAAGACACCGGATTGGAAGTAGTTGCGCTCAAAGGAGCCCCTGGCGTTAAAACAGCCCGGTATGCCGGGGAAAACGCGGGGCCAAAAGAAAATATTACCAAATTGCTGGATGCACTCCGGAATGAAAAAGATCGCCGGGCCCGGTTCAGAACGGTCATTTCCTTAATTTTAAATGGGAAGGAAATCCAGTTCGAAGGAATTTGTGAGGGCCGCATCAATGATCAGCCAAGTGGTAAACAGGGCTTCGGATATGATCCGGTATTTATTCCCAACGGATCGGACAGATGTTTCGCCGATATGACGCTGGAAGAGAAACAACAATTCAGTCACAGGCGAAAAGCCACCGACAAACTGGTGGATTTTTTATTAGTGGAGGCAACCAAACTATGAACGATAGCGACTTAATCAAAGGAAGTATTGAAGGTGATCCGAAGATGCAGGAGGCCCTTTACCAAAAGTATGCACCAAAAATGTATGCGGTTTGTCTCCGGTATGCGGGCAATAATGATGATGCTCAGGATCTCTTGCAGGAAGGATTTATAAAAGTTTTCCGGAACCTGGAAAAATACAGGCATGAAGGATCGTTTGAAGGTTGGATGCGGCGCATTTTTGTCAATACTTCCATTGAGCAATACCGTAGGAAAGTTCATCTGAACAGTATTTCAGAACAGGAGGAACGAGGCATTGAAGATGCGTCGGTTTCCGTATTGGATCAACTTGCTGAAAGGGATATTGTACAACTGGTACAGGAACTTTCCCCGGGATATCGGGCAGTCTTTAATCTGTATGTGATTGAAGGATACTCCCACAAGGAAATTGCGGAACTCTTATCCATAAGTGAAGGAACAAGTAAATCGCAACTGGCAAGGGCAAAATCAATTTTGCAAAAGAAAGTTGCTGAATTTTTAGGGGTACAACGTAAACAAGCCAACAGATGAGGGATCCACTCAGCCATAAATTAAATCAATGGGAAACCAGTCCGCCACCAGGCGCCTGGGAAAATATCTCCCGTGAAATGAGCGAATGGAATGCCGAAAAAAAGCTGGCCCTAAAACTCTACAACTGGGATCCCTCTCCTCCCGCAAGCAGTTGGTCAGCAATTTCAGAACAAATTGCTCCTGCTACATCCACTCCACCTCCATTCAGGAGAGGAGATGTGCCCGTACGCACACTTTCTCCCTACTTTATTCGATATGGTGCTGCTGCAGCAGTAATAGGTATTATTGCCTGGGTTCTCTGGGCATCGCCATTCAAAGATGCCAGTGAGATGGCGACTTCCACCATCCCGCTTACCACCGAACAGGCAGTAGCCACCCCTTCCGGAACAGTTCCTACCATTCCCTCAACGGAACCGGCTACTGAGGAGTTTGCATCAGTAACCAATCCCGAAAAGCAAACAAATTATTCGGGTGGTGTTAAAAACCATGATCCGAGAGAACCGGTATATGCCCTGGTAAGGAGAAACCGTATCGCAATTGAGACGATTGGCGGTAACTGGCAAAATGAATTGGTCAGTCAGTTTTTGAATCCGGCCATCAAACAATTACCCGTACAGCAAACAGATAGCCGGTACATTCGGATCGCTTCCAATAATGGCAATTCGGTTCGCCTGTCTGCCAAATATGCTCCTATTTATCACCAACTCACTTATTCCGAAAACGGGAATAGCCGATACTCCATTAATGCGATTGAACAGCAATTACTAAAATCACCCTATATCCCGGATCCGGGAAACCTCTTTGATATTCTTCAATTGAAAGAACTAATAGAGGAACAATAAATTTTCAATCTACATGGGCCGAATTAAACTAACCATGCCAACCGGTTTTTCATTTGAAACCAGGATCCCTGTTCGCATTACCGACCTGAATTATGGAGGTCATGTTGGGAATGATACCATTCTTAGTATCATACATGAAGCAAGGATGCAGTTTTTGAGACACGCCGGATATACTGAATTGAATTTTGGTGGAGCCAGTCTGATAATGAGCGATGTGGCAATCGAATTCAAAAAAGAACTGTTCTATGGAGAAGAGGTTATTGCCAAAGTAATGGCCACTGAATTTAGTCGGGTTGGATTTGATCTTTATTACCAATTACTGAAAACTGTTTCAGGAGAAACCAAAATAATTGCCAATGCCCGAACTGGTATGGTCTGTTTTGATTACATAAATAAAAAAATGACGGCGATTCCTACTGAAGTAAAAGAAAAAATCCAATCCCTCTAAATTAATCTGCATTCCAGATTTTCCATCCTTCTTCTGCCTGGATCAACAGCATATCATGACCGTTTTCTGTTATGGCTCCCTTTTCCTTTCCTTTTTTTAAGAAAAGGGTTTCTGCCGGATTGTACACGAGGTCATATAAATAATGACCGGAACCAAGCTGAGCGTAATCTAAGGGGGGGCAACTATCTACATTTGGATGCATACCGAGGGGGGTGGTATTGATCCATAAACGAGCATTGTACAGCAGTTCTTCATTAAGTTCAGCATAACTGAGAATGCCAGCCGCAGGATCAGCCGTTCTGCTGATTACGGTAAAGGGTATACGAAGTTTATCCAGAACATACTGTACCGCTTTGGAAGCACCTCCGGTACCCAGTACCAGGGCCCGATCATGCGCGGGCTGTAGTGATTTCAGCAGTGACTTTTCAAACCCCAGCACATCGGTATTAAATCCTTCCAGGCGTCCGTTTCGGATTCGTATGCAGTTGCAGGCACCGGTTTTCCGAACCACTTCCGAAACACTGTGCAGATAGGGAAGAATCGCTTCTTTATAGGGAATAGTAACATTAATCCCTTCGAGCAGAGGGTATTTCCGAATTAATTCAGGGAACTCCTCAATCGAAGGGATCGGGTAATTTTCATACTGCGCAGGAATGCCTTCCTGTTCAAACTTTTGGTTAAAGTAGGCTTTGGAAAACGAATGACTTAAGGGGTAGCCAATTAAACCAAAGTAGCGCATCAGGCCATTTCTTTATTCAGAAACAGATGGAAGGTATCGCCCCTGAGGCCCAAACGCATTGCTTCCAGTGAAATCATTTCTGAAGGTGCTATATTACCAAGGTTAACATTACAGCCAATCAGTTCTATGAAATACAACTGCTGGGCTTTTTGAGGGGCTTCCCAGATGATTTTTTCCTCCGGAATCTGGGTCAGAATTTCCTGTACCAGCCCTTCCCGCACTTCACCGCTTCCACGATAAATACCAACGTTTCCGGCTTCTCTTGCTTCCGCGATGACATATGTGGATCCTGCTTCCAGTTCGGCCCTCATCAGTTCAATCCATTTATAGGGAGGAATAATATGTGCAGCATCCTTACTTCCCACTTCACTCAGAACGGTTCCATGTTTAGTGAGTTTTTCAATGTAACCACATTTTTCTGCGTGCGGAATGGTAATAGAGCCATCACTAACTTCCATATAATCCACTTCAAAATCCTTGCAAACAGCAATAAAATCTTCAAACTGATTGCGGATCAGAAAGGCTTCAAAGAGCGTTCCGCCAAAATATACAGGGATACCAAAGGATTTATAAACGGCTATCTTTTCCCGCAGATTGGGGGTAACAAAAGATGTTCCGAATCCAAACTTCACGATATCTACATGCGGGTGTGCTACACTCAGAAAATTTTTAGCCTCTTCAATACTCAGACCCTTATCCATTACCATGGTAATTCCGGACTTACGGGGTTTGGCAACCCGTTCAGGAATTTGCGATAGGTTAAAATTCATTTACACTTTTTTTTGGATAGAAACCGCGCAAAAATAGGAAACAGCAGCCACATTACGCTTTTCCGGTTTTTCGGTGGCGTGCAATCAGGTCAACTACCAGTTGATTCTGGAGTATTGTTGGGTTAAGTGCTACAAATTCTTTTAGTTGCCGAGGCGCTTTCTGCAATCCTCTTTCGAGATAGAGCAACCCTTCTTTAGATTTACCAAGGGCGAATAGTATTGCACTTTTATAATATATAAAGACCGGTTTCCCCTCTGTATGCTGCAATGCCGCCAGGACCTGTTCCAGCGCTTCCTCATAAAATTTATTCAGGTAGAGACATCGAACCAGGGCTTCCCAGCCCTGTACACTTTTTGGCCGGGCCCTAACCACATTGGAAAAATAAAAAATGGCATCTTTTACTTCCCCCAACTGAACTTTACATTCCCCCATGGCCAGGTTGAACTCGGGAACAGATTTATGGACTTGCATGGCAGTTTCCAGTTGCTTAACTGCCTGAGCCCATTGTTCTTCATTTATATAGGTGCAGGCAATCTTATAGTACAATTTGCTGTCATCCGGATTCAGATGCACGGCTTTGCGGTAATAAATCCGGGCCTGCCCATAATTTCTGAGTTTGTCGTAACAATGCCCAATGGCTTCAAAGATCACATCTTCCGGCCTCGACAGTTCCAAAACTTTTTCCAATACTTCGATGGCGTCTTTGAATTTGCGCAGCCGGATATAGGCATCGCCCATATTCCGGTAGGCATAATCGAATTTTTCATCAATGGCGATGGCATACTTGTAAGCATCTATTGCTTTTTCATAGAGTTTCAGGCCCTGATAGGCAGCAGCCAGGTTAAACCAGGCGAGCTCATTGTAAGGATAGTCTTCCAGAATCTGCTGGTGCAATTTGATGCTTTCCTCATTACGCCCGGTAAAATCGGTCCAGAAGCAGATTTTATACAAAGCCTCCTCATTGGTTGGCTCCTGTTCAAGAATAAGTTTCAGGCAATCGAATATCTTTTCAAACTCTTCATAATCATCATATACATCCGCGAGTTCAAACAGCAGTTCAATTTTTTCCTCTCCTTCAAATTCTTCAAGAGCTGTTTCCAGGAGATGAATCGCTTTTTCCTGTTCATCTAAAGCCAGGTAGGCATCTGTACGAAGAATGTACAATTCGATATTGCGGCTGTCGAGTAATTCTGCCAGATCCAGCACCTCCAGGGCTTCCCGGTACTTCCGGGTAGCAATTAAAATGTCGGCTTTTCTGAAAAGTAGTGCTGCAGAGTAGGGAAATTGTTCAACTCCCAGATCACAGGCTTCCTGTGCCTGGGCCAAATCCTCCTTGTCATCAAAATAATTAATGATTTTCTCAAAGGATTCCTCATCGAGAAAGCTGCTGGAACGGCCGGATTTCCTGTCGTTGTACAACCTCAATAATTCCTCCATATCCTCTTTGTCCTGTCGAAAGGGGTATTCTTTCATGAATCGTGGTTACTACAATTTACCTTAAACAAAAAAAAGTTCCAAGTTTATGTAACAAAAATTATCAACATGCGTTACATATATATTAAAATTTGTGATCAACGGTTAGGAATTTTCCAAATCTTTTATCTATTTTTGTACAAATATGTTGTTAAACCTCCATACCAGACTTACTAAACACAGCCTTAAACTGTTGGTAGCGGCTCTTTTGCTGAGTGTTACAGGTTTGGCATTCGCTAGTATGGGAGGTGAGAAAAAAGCGAAAAAGGCTTCCAAAGCAACAGAAGATTTTGTTCCAATCAGGACAACTGCAGGCTTTACTCTGAAAGCTGGTCCCAGTTACAAAGGAAGTCTGGGTTTCAACAGTTCTAAAACAACTAATGGCACTTTATCCATCAATACACTGGTAACCTATCAGAAGGGTAATACAACTTATATTATGCCCTACAACAGCAGGATTTCCGTTGTCAAAACCACTCCCTGCAACAGCAGCACCCAGATGCTGAATCTGAAAGTACGCATCAACAAATAATTGATCTTTTTCAGCTTTCATTTTTTCCTGCCAATACAGCAGCTCATCTGATTTAGAGGATCCATTTTCACTTTTCACGTCTCACCTTTCACCTTTCACCTAGTTCCTCCTCCCCTTCTTACTTTCCTCATAAGTCATTTCTCTATATCCCGCTTTAGGAATATCAAATTTGGACACAGGTACCGGATTCAATGATACTTGTGAAACTACATACTTGATGATCAGTTTACCCTGTTGCAATTCATATTCCAGTGGAAGGCCACGAAGATTGGTAAACTGGGAGTTGTAATAATTGTTTTCCGGAACAAGTTCTTCCGTATAATAAACGGTAAAGGTAGAACCATCCTTCAGTGTGGCTACTGCTTTTTTACAGGTATACCCAGCCAATTGCTTGGTTTCTCCCGTGGTAGTGAATTCAATACCCTCATACCTGCGATTCTTATCTTTCCAGTCAGCCGCTGTCATGCGGATCAGTACTTTTTGTCCTCCTACTTCCTGTAAAACCACTGCAGAACCTGTCCGGCCATCATGAATGGTAGTAAAACTGGCCAATGCACTCTGCATTTCGGAACGACTCAGACCGCCCTTCAGATAAACCGTAGTTGTGGCACCATCGAAGGCGTCCGCCAGCTTGGGTTCAGCAGCACCGGTCGTAATTACCGCATCGTAAACGATGGTGAGGTCGGATACTCTTTTCTGGGCAAAAGTTCCTGTTACCAATAGAAAGCCCAGCAGGGTAAAAAAGGTTGTTTTCATGTTGATCATGCTGATAAGCAGACGGAAAATAACCATTTTTAGTTGGCTATTTGCCTTTTTTCTGCATTTCCTGCACCTTCTTTTGTGTTTCCTGCATTTGCTCCAGTCGCTCCTGCCATTTTGACTTCGACTTGGGTTTTGCCCGGTTAGCAGCTAACTGAGCCACGATTTTGTCGTGATCGATAATATAATTCTGAATTACCCATTGGAGTGCAAGTGTAATCAGGTTCGAGACCGTATAATACCAGGTAAGCGCAGATGGCAGTCTGTTAAAGAAAAACAGGAGCAGTACCGGGAATATATACGGCATGTATTTTAACATCGGATTGTTCTGATCCGGTGTCATATTCATGTTGTAAATGGAAATCAGAAAACTGGTTATTACAGCGGTCAGGGTAAACAGGCTCACGTGATCTCCGTACCAGGGAATATGAAAAGGCAGTTTAGCAATTACATCATACATGGACAGATCGGTTGCCCATAAAAATGATTCGCCCCTTAAAGCCAGGAAAGAGTTAAAGAAGCTATACAAGGCAAAGAAGATAGGAATCTGTAACAGTGCTGGTATACAACCACCGAGAGGATTCACACCCGCCTCACGGAAAAGTTTCATCTGCTCCATTCCAAAAGTCTGCTGATCATCTCCATACTTCGCTTTCAATGCATCAATCTCAGGACGGAGAGCTTTCATTTTGGCGCCACTCAGGTAACTGGAGTAAACCAGCGGTGAAGTAATCAACCGTATGAAAATCGTCAGCAATGCAATCACCAATCCGTAAGAGCTGAAAAACTTTTTAATAAAGTCGAACACCGGCATTACGATATACTGGTTAATTGGACGCACAAACGCATAAGGTCCCTGGCCCAGGTTCACAATTTTATCCATATCCTCAATACCAAGTGAACGAAGCAGCTTGTAATCATTGGGACCGAAATAAAACTGCATAGGAAGCGTAGCCTGTGTACCAGCTGGCAGCTTTTTTTCAAAACTGGCTTTAACGGCCACGATCATACGAGAACTATCATCTGAAGGCGTGGACCATTCAAATTTCGCCTTATCAAATTTTTCCTTATTGATAAGGGTCGAATTGAAAAAACGCTGTTTGATACTTGCCCACTGCACCGTATTATCAAAGCTCTCTGTATCATTGGAGAATAAATTAAAATAATCATATTCACCATTTTCTACAAGGATTAACTGTGATTGCTCCCGCTCATACCGGGCATCCTTTTCCTGTTGCATTGCTGCTACATTCCACTGAAGCTGGAGGTTCTGCTGTGGGATCATAGAAGTTGTACCCTGAAGGCGGAGGTTAAAGTCGATCAGGTAGGAATCCGGATGAATAATATATTCCTGCTGAATGGATTCACCGGTATTTCCAGTTGCCTCATAAACAATAATGTGGTTTCCATTGGCATCCTGCTGGGCTGATTTCAACTGGAAAAACAGATCTGCAGAAGCCGTGCTTTGATTAGGAGCTGTCAACACCGGAAAACTGAACTGGTCGCTACCATCTTCAATTACTGAAACAAGGCTACTGTCTGCACGGTTGTACTTTTTAAGTTCAACCTGCACCGGTTGCCCGCCTTTATTACTAAAACTTACTTTTAAAAGATCCGTTTCAACAGTATGAAGAGTACTGGTTCCTACCAGGTGGCGGGCCCATCCGGTGGCATTCGAATCAAGTGTTGCAGTAACCTGAGTGGCGCTATCCTTGATCATTGCCTGTGCGGCTTGTTGTTTGACCAATTCAATTTTTGCCAGTGAATCTGCCTGCCGAAGCCGCTGCGCCTCTAATTCCCTGCTATTCTTGGAAGAAATAAACAGGTAAACGAAAAGAAGTACGCCTAACAGCACAAAACCAATTATCGTATTACGATCCATGCTTTGCATCCAAACTATTTTTAAGACCTGCGAAGATAGGGAAAACGTGAGATGTCAGACGTGAAACGTGAGAGTCCGCGCCCAGTGTCTCTATTCTATACCTTGTAAAACCTTCACTCCATCCTTTTTTTCTGCAAACTCCTTGGCGGCTTTAACGAAATGAACGAATATAGGCTGCGGGTTTTCTACCGTGCTTTTCAATTCCGGGTGGTATTGAACACCAATAAAGAAGGGATGCGTTGGAATCTCTACGATTTCCACTAAACCTGTTTCTGGATTTTTACCACTTGCAACCAGGCCTGCAGCTTCAAAATCGGAGAGGAATTGGTTATTGAATTCCCACCGATGCCGGTGGCGTTCAGAAATCTCTGTAGTGCCGTAGATCCGATGCGCAAGTGTGCCTTCTTCAATCTTACAGGGATAAGCTCCCAATCGCATGGTACCTCCTTTGGCAGTTACTGTTTTTTGTGCATCCATCAGATCAATAACCGGACGTTGGGTATTCGGATCCATTTCTGTTGAATGTGCATCCGACCAGCCCAGCACATTCCGGGCATATTCAATTACACTCATCTGCATGCCCAGGCAAATACCAAAGAAAGGCAGCTGATTTTCACGTGCATATTTGACAGCAATGATCTTTCCCTCTATTCCACGATGTCCGAAACCGGGGGCTACCAGCAAGCCATCCAGGTGACTTAATTTCTCCACTACGTTTTCTTCAGTGATGAATTCACTGTGAACATTTACAATATTCACTTTGCATTCATTCATTGCTCCAGCATGAACAAAAGCTTCCAGGATGGATTTATAGGCATCCTGCAATTCAATGTATTTGCCGATGAGGCCAATAGTCACTTTACTCTTGGGATACTTTAGTTTGTCAAGGAACTCTTTCCATTTGCTTAACTCCGGCTCTGAATACTGTGTAATATTCATTTTCTTCAGGCAGATCAGGTCCAGCTTTTCCCGCATCATAGCCAACGGCACTTCATAAATGGTAGGCGCATCAGCGGCTTCAATTACTGCTTCTTTTTTCACATTACAGAAGAGTGCAATTTTACGACGGATTTCTGGTCCGAGTGGCTCCTCCGTTCTGCATACAATCACGTCGGGATGAACGCCTTCCTGGCTCAGCATACGAACACTGTGCTGGGTAGGCTTTGTCTTTAATTCTTTGGCCGCTTTCAGGTAGGGAATCAGGGTGAGGTGTACTACCACACAATCTTCTTCGGGCAATTCCCATTGTAACTGACGCACAGCTTCAATAAAAGGCAGACTCTCAATATCACCCACGGTTCCACCAATTTCGGTGATTACTATATCATATCCTCCCTGCCCCAGGAGCAACATGCGTCTTTTGATTTCATCGGTTATATGGGGAACAACCTGAACGGTTTTTCCTAAATAAGCACCTTCTCTTTCTTTGTTGATTACAGTCTGGTAAATCCGGCCGGTAGTTACATTATTTGCCTGGCTGGTGAAAATGCTCAGAAAGCGCTCGTAGTGGCCAAGATCCAAATCGGTTTCAGCACCGTCTTCCGTTACATAACATTCACCATGTTCGTAGGGGTTCAAGGTACCTGGATCCACGTTTATGTAGGGATCAAATTTCTGGATCGTCACTTTCAGCCCCCTTGCTTGTAACAACTTACCCAGGGATGCCGCAATAATTCCTTTACCCAGGGAAGAAGTTACTCCACCTGTGACAAAAATGTACTTGGCCATATCAATTCAGTTTCAATTTTTTATAACAGTGGCGGCGTTCAAAAAAAATAATTGCCCATGACCGATTGGCCAGTTGCAAATTAAAGTACCCATTAAATTATGTTATAGTGAACGCGGCTGATGTGACCTTGCGGAAAATTGCAATATGTTCATCCGGGAGGTCATGCAAAGATAGGATAAAAACACAATAGGCACCCGGAAACCCGGATGCCTATTTTTTCCTTTTGGTGATTATTGCTTATTACTTACTATTAACTTGAGAAATTTCCAAGGGCTGGATAGGTGTTGTCTTAATGAAAGCGGAGTGATTTCTCTTCATAAAAATCTCCTTAATTTTTTCCGCCTGGTCCTTATTCGCATGGATCACAACGATCGCCAATATCTCAACCAACAATATCCAGACACTTAAATTTCGCTTCATACTATTAGATTCTAGGTTATTCACAGGTTAGGAAGGGCGAAGGTATAAAAAAAACCTAATATCTAGGTGAATTCCCTTACCCTCGCTTGCATCTAAAACGAATAAGTTTTTCAAATATTATTTATCCGCCTGGATTTTCACATAACTCGCTGATATCCCTTTAATAAGGGAGGAACTAAACCCCTGGTGCTCCATTTCATTGAGGCCAGCTATCGTACAGCCTTTCGGAGTAGTTACCTTATCGATTTCATATTCGGGATGTGTGCCCTTCTGAAGCAGCAGTTCGGCTGCCCCTTTTACTGTTTGTGCAGCAATCAGGCTGGCGGTTTTCGCATCAAAACCAATCTCAATACCCCCCTGGATATTTGCCCGGATGTAGCGCATAGCGTAAGCCGTACCGCAAGCACCCAATACGGTGGCAGCATCCATCAGTTTTTCATCTATGATCACTACCCTGCCTACCTGGCTAAATAGTTCCAGTACCCAATTTACCTGGTCCTCGGTTGCTTTGGAATGGCTCAGGCAGGTCATACTTTCCCGGATAGCAACTGCTGTATTAGGCATGGCGCGAAAAATGGCCGGAATCTTATCCTCCAGTAATTCAGAGCGCATTTCCTGGGTGCTCACTCCCGTTACTACTGAAATTAATAGTTTTTCAGCTGTAAGGCTGGGAGCAATTTCCCGGATCACTTCCCTGATCTGAAAAGGTTTAACTGCCAGAAGAATTACATCAGCCCCTGCAGCAGCGGCCGCGTTATCATTGGTAATGGCCATGCCCTGCTGCTGGTAAGGCTGGAGCAGGGTGGTATTGCGACGGGTAATGGTGATCTGTCCGGGAGATAAAAATCCGCCTGCGGTCAACCCCTCCACAATGGAAAGGCCAAGATTTCCTCCGCCAATGATGGCTATGGTTTTGCTCATATATTCGTTTGCTTGCTTTAATAATAGTGGCCGTCGGCCAGGTAATTACGTACATATTCCCCTACTCCATCTTCAAGTGAGTAAAAGCTTTCTTTATACCCTGCAGCTTTTAACTTACTCATATTGGCCTCGGTAAAATACTGATACTTATCCCGGATATCTTCCGGCATGTCAATGAAGTGGATCTCCGGCACTTTTCCAAGCCCGGCAAATGTTGCTTTTACCAGGTCTTCAAAACTACGGGCCTTGCCAGTGCCCAGGTTGTACAAACCCGAAGCAGGTTGGTTTTCCATCAACCAATAACAAACTTTGATTACATCCTTCACATAAATAAAATCCCGCAGTTGCTGGCCATCTTTAAAGTCGGGCCGGTGGGACCTGAACAGCTTTACAAATCCCTGGTCGCGAATCTGGTTAAACGAATGCCAGATCACCGATGCCATTCTGCCCTTGTGGTATTCATTCGGACCATACACATTGAAGAATTTCAATCCGGCCCAGAATGGTGGATGCATGGATTCATGCAGTACCCATTTATCAAATTCATTCTTGGAAATGCCGTAGGGATTCAGGGGTTGCAGTTGAAAGGGCAATTCGTGCGAATCATCATATCCAAGTGCTCCGCTTCCATAGGTAGCAGCTGAAGATGCATACACTAGTGGTATGCTGTGAATCACACAGTAATTCCAGATCTTTTGGGAGTATTCCACATTTAATCGCTGGTGAATACTATAATCAAATTCGGTGGTATCTGTTCTTGCACCGAGGTGAAAGATGAATGCAATATTGGGACGATGATTTTGTAACCATTCAAAAAAAACATCCCGCTCTATTTTCTCCAAGTATTTTTTATCCTCCAGGTTCGGGTCCTTAGCAGTTTTTGAAAAATCATCTACCAGCACCAGGTTGGAATATCCTTTCAGATTCAAATATCCAACCATACAACTTCCAATGAAGCCGGCTGCCCCGGTTACTACAATAACTTCTTTATTGTCCATTGGATAAAGGTACTAAGTGAACGCTGAATTCAGACAGTTGCAAGTACCCGAATGCTTACCATACCAGGCTCCTCCTCGTCGATGCTGGTATTTGCATTGATAAAACTGGCACGATCCCGGATCCGGTCCAGTGTATTGGCAAACAACTGACGGTTTATAATTATTTTATAGTAGAGGTGTATGGACAAACAATAACCAGCTGCAGTCTGATCCAGTTCAATTGCAACTTTTTGAATTTCGACATTCAACATGAAAGAAGTGAGTGCTTCCTGGCTGATGCGTAGGAAATCAACCTCCATTCCACCGGTGGGATCTTCTTTCAGGTTGGCTGAAAAGGTGCAGGGAACGCCACTCAGCAGGGAGAATTCCCGGCATTGCCATTCCAGTGTGGCACTTAAGCCAACATGCCCCAGCATGTTAGAACCAATGCTAAAAGTAATCCTTCGAATGGTCGCAATTAATAATTCCGTAATTCCTGCTGCATGTTCCAGGCGGCTGCGACTTCCTTGTGTAAGATTATTTTCCCTGCGATTCACCCACTCAATGTCCATTTTAATTACAGAAGCAAGCTGTGCCATTTCTTCATGTAATTCCGAAGCAAGAAATTTCCGGTCCTCTTCCATACTGGAACGAAAATGGGAAGCCAGGCTCTTGAATTTTTCGTATTCCACCTCTATTTCCTTCTCTACCATCTTTCTTTTGGAAATATCCTTGGCAATGGCAAATACCAGTTCTTTTTCAGGATTGTAAATGGAAGACCACTCCAACCATACCACTCCCCCGTTTTTTGTGAGATACCTGTTTTCGAAATTGAGCAGGGCTTTGCCCTCAATAAGATTAGCCCGCATTTCTGCAGTAGCTTCCCGATCTTCCGGATGAATAAAACTGGCTATAGGTTTTGAGAGCAACTCCTCCTCACTGTAACCTAAAACAGCTACAACTGCCTTGTTAACTTTTTTTAAATAGCCATCTTTCCCTGCTATGCAAACAAGGTCGGGGGTTATATTAAAAAACTGAAACAGGTCACTGGAAACAGCCATTCGGATGCTAAGGATTAAAGTGCACTCAGTGCATGTTCAGATTCATGTCCGGCCAGAAATTTCTCAATGGCAGTATCGTATTGATTTTTCCATTCGCCAACAGATCCCCAGTTCTCACCATCAACCCGGATATCACCATTGGTAACGGTACCCAGTAACCGAAAAGAAGCGGTACCCAGTGCTGCTTCAAATGCTGCTTTTTGTTCGGGCTTAACAGAAACAACCACTCGGCTCTGTCCTTCACCAAACAGATCCGCGTCCTTACGTATAGCACTATCAGTTGTTATATCAAATCCAAGGTCGTTTACAAACCCACTTTCCAGCAGGGTGATAAACAATCCACCTTCACTGATATCATGGGCAGAACGGATTTGCTTTGCACGAATCAGCTGAAGGACTTTAGACTGTAACTGAAATTCTTCTTCAAGTTCAAAATAGGGAGCAGGAGAATATTCAACACCGCCAATTTTTTGCAGGTATTCGGAGCTGTTGATATCATTGGTTGCTTTACCAACCAGGTAAACCAGGTCACCCACTTCTTGGAAACCAAGTGTCATGCGATCCTGATACGAATCCAATAAGCCTACCATACCAATGGTTGGAGTAGGATAAACCGGACCGTCGGGGTTCTGGTTGTAGAAACTAACGTTACCACCGGTAACAGGAGTATTGAAACGACGACAGGCATCCCCCATTCCTTTAATTGCGTGCACGAATTGATAATAGACCTGCGGGTCATAGGGATTACCAAAGTTCAGGCAGTTGGTAACGCCCAGGGGCTCACCACCAGAGCAAACAATATTGCGGGCTGCTTCGGCTACCGCGATCATGGCTCCTTTATAAGGATCGGCAAAAACATACCGGCTATTACAATCTGTTGTTACAGCCAATGCCTTATTGGAAGGTTTAGCCAATACTACCGCAGCATCACTGGGGGCATTGGTAGAAGTATTACCGGTACCCACCATACTGTCGTACTGAACATAGATCCAACGTTTGGAGGCAATATTTGGCAGGTTTACCAATTGCTGGGCTACTTTTTTATAATCCGCCGGCTGAGGAATAGAAGCCGGATCAAACTGATTGATCTTTTCAAAATAGGAAGGCGTTTCATAGCTACGGTCGTACTGAGGAGCACCACCACCCAGTACTAACTCTTCAGCCGGGATGGAAGCTTCCAGTTCCCCATGCATATAAAAGTTCAGGATTCCGTCATCCGTAACTTCTCCTATAACAGAACAAGGCAGGTCCCATTTTTCGAAAATGGCTTCCACCACTGCTTCCTTGCCTTTTTCAACCACCATCAGCATACGTTCCTGGCTTTCGCTAAGCAGGAGTTCCCAGGTTTTCATATTAGCCTGGCGGGTAGGCACCTTATCCAGGTCGATGCGCATCCCAACCTTACCCTTTGCACTCATTTCAGCAGTGGAGCAGATAATTCCGGCGGCACCCATATCCTGCATACCCACTACAGCTCCTGTTTGAATAACTTCGAGGCAGGCTTCCAGCAATTTTTTTTCCTGGAAGGGATCGCCTACCTGAACCGCGGGCAGTTCCTCCGCACTTTCGGCAGTAATATCGGCCGAGGCAAAAGAAGCTCCTCCAATACCATCTTTTCCGGTAGCTGATCCTACAAACATAACTGGGTTGCCAATTCCGGCTGCAGTAGCACTAACTGTTTCTCCTGCCTTTACCACCCCCACGCTCATTGCATTAACAAGGGGGTTGGTATGATAACATTGTTCAAAATAGATTTCTCCTCCAACTGTCGGAACACCGAAACAGTTTCCATAGTGCCCGATACCGTGCACCACCCCACCCAGCAGGTGTTGGGTTTTGGCTTCCTGGAGTTTCCCGAAACGAAGGGAGTTCAGGGCAGCAATGGGACGTGCGCCCATGGTAAAAATATCCCGGTGAATACCACCTACCCCGGTTGCAGCCCCCTGGAAGGGTTCGATAGCCGAAGGGTGGTTATGACTTTCGATCTTGAATACTACCCCGTAACCGTCGCCCATATCCATCAATCCGGCATTTTCCTCTCCGGCTGCTACAAGCATTTTACCACCTTCGCGGGGCAGGGTCTTGAGCCATTTGATGGAGTTTTTATAGGAACAGTGTTCACTCCACATGCCGGAAAAAGCACACAATTCATTGAAATTTGGCGTGCGTCCCAGTTTTTGTTTGATCAGTTCGAACTCTTCTGCGGTAAGTCGCAGTTGCTGGGCGGTTGTTACAGTTACTTCCATGTTTTTTGGCGGATAGTGTAAGAAAGCGCAAAGGTAAGGTACCTGACCGAGCCAGTGAAATCAAGTACTAAAAAACTGTTGAATGCAAAATAAGCTTCCCCTACTTTTGAAATCAAAAGCTGTTTCTTTAACTAACAATGGAAACTCCTCCCGTCATTGGTTTTATTCATTCGGGCAAAGCATTTCTGCCTGAACTGGAATCTTATAAGCGTTTTTTTAACCGGATCGGGGTTAGATCTCTTGAGTTGCACCCTCGGGAAAGAGAAAAATACGTTTTAACTGTTGAATGGCATATGATGGGTACTCATTGGGTTAAATCTTCAAAGAAATCCATAATCATTCATGAATACGCCTCCCCCTCAACTCCTCCATTCGCAGGTTTTAAGAATCAAATCAAGCGATACTGGACCTGTCGACCGGATTACAGGTTGTTCCTAAACGAAGCAACCCGAAAAGAGATGGGGTTTTCTGATACAATACCATATGGCTATAGAGATATGTTCATACCCGTTATACCGGAAAGTTATCTTAAATCGAAGACAGTCCCGCTTTACGATTTTGTTTATGCGGGTTCACTATCTGCCGACAGAAAACCTGAAAGATTACTTGACCTCTTCAGCAAGGGCCGACTTCAGGACTATCGCCTGTTAATACTTTCAAGAAATTATACATGGCTCCAAAACAAGTATCGCGCTTCAACTAATATTACATTCATAGGCCCGGTTCCGCAAACAGAACTGGGACACTATTTTGCTAAGGCTCGTTTTGGAATTGACTATCGGCCTACAATAAAACCTTACGATATCCAGACATCAAGCAAATTGCTGGAATACATTGCTTATGAATTACCTGTAATATGTTCTTCTACCAAGTGGTTAAGATCTTTTCAAGAGCAGTTCGGGGGGCGTTTTTTTATGCTGGATGAAAACCTTGCAAACTTTACCATGGAAGCAGTAGAAGCATTTGAATTCAGAAAACCTGACCTCAGCAACTGGACATTTTCACATCAAATGAAACAATCTGGGATTTTACCATTTCTGTTTGAAAAAACCGGACTAAAGCAATTCAATTTAGATATTGGGGAAACAACCTGGTAAGGAATCAGGAAATCTGGGTAATGATCCGCCGGTATTCATGTATAACTTTATCCATTCCAAATCGACTAACCACTTTTTCCCGTCCTTTTTGTCCCATTTTTTTGAGATCCTGTTCATTTAGTAGCAGCATCTCTTCCATTTTTTTTGCCAGGTCAAAGGGATCCTGTATCTGGCACAGATAGCCGTTTACACCATCCTCCACCACATCCCGGCAACCTGTATTATTAGTTGTGATGATTGGGAGTTCCATACTGGCTGCTTCTAACAGGCTGCGTGGTACACCTTCATTATAGTAGGAAGGAAAGACAAATACATCTGCAAAGGCCAGGAAAGGACGAACATCTTCCTTAAAGCCAAGGAAGTTGATTAGTCCCTGCGACTGCCATTGCTGCACTTTCAAAGGTGCGATTGAATCGGGATGATTTTCTTCGAAGAACCCCAACACAACGGATTCAAATACATAATCTTTCAATTTTAATAATCTGCTGGCCTCCACAAAAAGTTCAACACCTTTACTTTTCAGCATCCGGCAGGACATCAGGAATTGAAAGGTTGGATTCTTTTGACGAACCGCTGGTGGATGAAAATAGGAAGTATTAATCCCTTCCCCGGGCAACACATTTATTTTATGAAGGGGTACGATGCGCTCCCGTACAAACAAAAGTGCATCTTCATTATTCAGGAAAAGCACTTCCTTAGCTCCACTCAGAGAAAAACGATAAAGTTGCTTGATTATGAAATAGAGCAGGTTCTTTCTGGAAAATGCAAAACCCAGTCCGGTAATAACTGCCACCGAAGGAATTCCATTTTTGTGTGCTGCAATCGTTCCATAAATATTTGGCTTAGCTACATAGTGAAATATCAGGTCGGGGTTGATTTTTTTATAAAGCCGCTTCAGGTTCATCAGAAATTTCAAATCCGTAAATGGATTAATTACTTTATTATCGAAATCAATCGAAACATGTGAACAGCCAAGTGCTACGATTTTTTCAACAATAGCATGGTCAGGTGTAATAATTAAAATCTCATGCCCGTCAGCGATCAGCATTTTAATGATATCAACTCTGAAATTATAGATGGACCAGGCGTTATTGGATACAAAAGCAATCTTCAAATTCTTTCTATCGCTCACTAAATCAAATATTAATCTTTCAAATGTATAGATTTGGAAACAATTCAGGGAAACGATAATGAATTATATTCTCTTCTTTATTGCCTTTGCGACATTCTATTTCTTGCTTTACCGTTTGATGAGGAAAACGAACCACGGATTGAATCCGGGGGAACTTGCGTTTGTTTTTACAGGCAAAGTGCTTGCAGCCTGCCTATACGGTTGGTTGCTATTACATTACTACGGCGGCGACGACACCTGGGTTATACATGAGGATACCCTGATGGAATGGCGTCAGATGAAAAGTAACCCATTGCGCTTCTTCGTATATGAAATTGATCTACGTCAATACATAACCGACATGGGATGGAAAGAAGGCCTTCCCTATTTCAGGATGAAATTGGAAAAAGCCATCATCAATAAACCATTGGGAGTCTTTAATTTTTTTTCACAGGGGAATTTTTACGTTAATATGGTAGCCTTTAGCTTTATGAGCTTTTGGGGATCCTTTTGGTTATACCAGGTGCTGGTTCACTTGTTGCCTGCCTACAAAAAATGGACTTTTGGGGTGTTATTCTTTTATCCACCCGCCTTATTCTGGCTAAGCGGGCTGCGAAGTGATGCGATGCTATTTTTCTTTTTCAGCCTTTTTGTTTCAAGGTTGTACAGGCAATGGTATATCCAGGCTACAGCGAAAAATATCTGGATTGTCGTACTAGCCTGGATTGGTATGATTGTTATTAAAGCAAGTTTTGCCCTTTTATTGCTGGTGCCCATATTCAGTTGGTGGCTCTGTGCAAGGAAAAAATGGAATTGGAGGAACGTCTTTTTTGGCACTACGGTGATTGCACTGGGGGCATTCTTTCTAAGTTCGGTTTTCCCGGCCCCTTTTAACCTGCCACAGGCAGTTACCAATGTTCAGCAAGAGTTTTTTGCGCTGGAGGGCAAAACCAGGGTTAATTTACCAGCACTTGATTCCAACCCTATAACCTACCTGAAAAATCTACCGGCAGCCGTTGATAATATATTATTACGTCCCTATCCCTGGGATGCGAAGGGAATTTTGCAATATGCAATGGCTGCTCAAAATATTTTTATAATATGTCTGATAGGCTTCGTATTTATCCGGAGATTTCCTGGCATGATAGATTTGGTTCCACATGCTTTACTCTGGATGCTGTTCTTCTTTAGTATAAGTTTCTATCTGTCAATCGGTTATACTGTTCCATTCCCAGGTGCAACCATCCGCTATCGGGTGATTCCGGAGACAATGCTGGTTTGGCTTTTATCCATTGGAGCTATGGGATCAACAATTACACATTATAATATTTTCAATGTTTATAAAAAGCAAAAAAACATTTGAAATTCATCGCTCAATTACTGAATTGTTATCATTTTTTTAAGCAACTTAGCGGAAATTTATTCTTAACCGGAAAAATTAACAGCTAAAAATTATTTCTCATGTCATTACGTGTTAGTGCTATCAACAACATCAGCCAGGGAAAGGATCTGAAGGGGCCTGCGTCTGCCAAAATCACTGCTTTGTTTGGTGAAAACGTATTCACCCTTCAGAAAGCCAGGGCATTCCTAAGCGATGAGGCTTATAAAAGCCTGTTGTCTTCTATCAAAGGATCCAAAAAAATTGACCGCACTGTAGCCAACCAGATTGCAGCAGGCATGCGTCAATGGGCCGAGACAAAAGGAGTTACGCACTACACACACTGGTTCCAGCCTTTGACAGGAACTACCGCAGAAAAGCATGATTCCTTCTTCACCTTAAAGGGTGATGGAACTGCCATTGAGGAGTTTGACGGAGCTGCCCTGATTCAGCAGGAGCCGGATGCTTCTTCTTTCCCAAGTGGTGGTATCCGTGCAACTTTTGAAGCACGTGGTTATACAGCCTGGGATCCCTCCTCTCCTGCTTTTATTATGGAGATTGGAAATGGAAAAACGCTTTGCATTCCAACCATTTTTGTTTCATATACAGGTGAAACGCTTGATTATAAAGCGCCTCTTCTGAAATCATTGGAATCACTGAACAAGAGCGCTGTTGAGGTAGCCAATTATTTTGATAAAAATGTGAGCCGTGTTTCTGCTACCCTGGGTTGGGAGCAGGAGTATTTTGTGATCGACGAAGGCATGTTCAATGCACGTCCCGACCTGGTATTGAGTGGTCGCACCGTATTTGGGCATGCACCAGCTAAAGGCCAGCAATTGGAGGATCATTATTTTGGTTCAATTCCAGAGCGGGTATATGCCTTCATGCGTGATTTCGAAAATGAATCGTACAAACTGGGTATTCCACTGAGAACGCGTCATAATGAAGTAGCACCTGCACAGTTCGAGTGTGCTCCGATATTTGAAGAAGTAAGCGTGGCAGTTGATCACAATACCTTATTAATGGATGTGATGAACCGGGTGGCTCGCAGACATGGATTGCGTGTATTACTGCATGAAAAGCCATTCGCGGGTATCAATGGTAGCGGTAAGCACAACAACTGGAGCATGTCAACAGATACAGGGGTAAACCTGCTGGCTCCGGGTAAAACACCGAAGACCAACCTGATGTTCCTTACTTTCTTTGTGAATACGATTAAAGCAGTACATGATTATTCAGACCTGCTGCGTGCAAGTATCGCATCTGCGAGTAACGATTACCGTTTGGGCGCGAATGAAGCACCTCCTGCGATCATTTCTGTATTCATTGGGCAGTACCTGACTAAAGTATTGGAAGAAATCAAAGAGCGTGTAGGTGATAAGTTTGACGAGCAGGATGAAGCTATCCTCAAGTTGGATCTGCACAGAAGCATTCCAGAGTTGTTGCTGGATAATACAGACCGGAACCGTACTTCTCCATTCGCTTTCACCGGTAACAAGTTTGAGTTCCGTGCAGTAGGATCTTCCGCCAACTGTGCCAACGCAATGACCACCCTTAATACCATCATGGCCGATACGCTGAAGAAATTCAAGCAGGATGTGGATGTATTGATTGAGAAAGGGGAGAAAAAAGAGATTGCGATCATGCATGTGATCCGTGAATATATTGTAGCGAGCGATAAAGTATTGTTTGAAGGAGATGGTTACAGTGAAGAGTGGGAAAAAGAAGCAGCTAAACGCGGATTACCAAATCTGAAAACTACTCCGCTGGCACTGGATGCCATGGTAACCGACAAAGCCAAGCACCTGTTTGAAAGCAATGAGGTATTATCTCATGTTGAGTTGGAAGCCCGTCATGAAATCGAGCTCGAAAAATATATCAAGAATGTACAGATCGAAGCCCGTATCATGGGAGAACTTTGCACCAGTCACGTTTTACCTGCGGCTGTTAAGTACCAGAATATCCTGATCAATAATATTAAAGGATTGAAGGAAATCGGGCTGAAGGAAAGCAGTTATGCGAACCAGTTGCAGATCCTAGAGAAGATCAGCGAGCATATCAATATCTTGTCTGACCTCGTAGAAAAAATGATTGAAGCACGGAAGGTTTGCAATGCCATGACCGACACCCGCACCAAGGCAATCGCATACGAAAGCCAGGTTAAAGCACCTTTCTTTGATGCGATCCGGTACCGCGTAGACAAACTGGAATTGCTGGTAGACGATGCCAACTGGCCGCTGCCCAAGTACAGAGAGATGCTGTTTATTCGTTAAGCGAATATTCTAAAGTATAGCAAAACCCGCCGATTGGCGGGTTTTGTGTTTAGGGGATGTGAGGGCTCAGAACATGAGCCGATTAATAGCAAATGAGCCGATTAATACCCCAAATGAGCCGATATTTTGTAACACCTAAAAATGCATGATATTGATTATCAAACTTTTACAAAATAGTTCAAACCATTTCCTACGCACATCCTACGTACATCCTACAGTTTTGAACTGCTAATGATCCGATAATCAACTACTTATGAATTAACAGAATTGAATCAATTGAATCATGGGACGAATATCTTCTAATACCCCTCCTTCGTCTTGCGCTTTTCAATTTGTCTTTCCAGTGCTTCTATGGCTTGCGATGTTGCTTTCTCAAAGGAAGAAGCCCGGGAACTTGCCAGCAAATCATTTCCGGGTATTACCAGGCGGATATCTGCTGTTTTATTATCATTCTTTTCAGACTTGTCAATACGCAGTGTGATTTCATAACTGATGATCGTATCCAGGTAACGACCTAGTCTTGCTACTTTCTCTTTTACAAATTCATTTAACTCTTCCTTTGCGGTGAAATCAAGCGTTTGAATATTGATATTCATGATGTTTTCATTTCTTACAAAGAAAGGGATTCCGGGGTATCTTCAACCTGACAGAAGTCAGTTTTGTGTTTGTTTTATATTAGCTGATAAAAGACGATTGTCGACTGGCTCTTCAAAAATATCAGATGGATATTTGATAAATACCGAACTGCCTCCGAATCATAAAATACCATTTAGTCTAATATACTGCAATAGCATAATCGTTTTTGCATCTTTAATTGCGCCGGTTTCGATCATTTGCAAAGTCTCAGTAAAAGGCAATTCCAATACTTCAATATTTTCTTCTTCGTGCTGCGCACCACCACCATCTGAAAGTTTCATTTCTTTGGTGTAGGTAGCTATGAAAAAATGCAGGATTTCAGTAACTGAACCGGGCGACATATACGCTTCAAATATCTTTTGAACGGCAGAAATTTTGTAGCCGGTTTCTTCTTCCGTTTCGCGTCGGATGCAATCTTCCGGATTGTCGTCATCCAATAAACCCGCACAAGCTTCAATCAACATACCGGATTCATTACCATTAACAAAGGAAGGCAGTCTGAATTGACGTGTTAATACTACTGTTTGCTGTTCCTTGTTATATAAAAGAATGGTTGCCCCATTTCCCCTATCGTACACTTCTCTGCTTTGGCTATGCCGGGAACCATCGGACTTGGTATAGTCGTAGGTGATCTTTTTAAGGATATACCAGTTGTCAGATAAAAGTTTGGTGTCGGTAATTTTTATATCTGATATCATACGTTGTAAAAAAAGAATAAGCTATACTATAAATATATCAAACAATATCGTTAAACCGGCAAGCAGAAGAACAGCAAATTTTTCCAACGGATTCGGTAATAATTCATCAGGGAAAAAGTGATCTACTAATGATTTCAGAAATACCTCATAACTCCCAAATATCAATTTGATTAGGAAAACAAGTACTATGAACTCGATAAGAATAAAGTAATAAATCGGTTTTATCTTATTACGCTTTTATTCATTCAGAGAATTAATACCCTGTGCTTTCAATTTAGCCAATCCCTCTTTCATGGCTTTTATTTGCTCTGGATCATGTCCCTGCCAAAGCGTTACTTCACCAACGACTCTAAAAGCATGCGTTGAACGATACGATTTAGTAGGATTACCGGGAAACTTTTTATCTGTTAAATCCGGATCATCTTCAATTGGACCGGTTGGCTCAACCAAATAGATTCTCTCATTACCTTCACCTGCTGCCAATTCAGCCGCCCAGATGGCGGCATCCAATGTAGCAGTAAGGAAAATATATTTCGCATTTTTATTGCTGCCATAATTGGAAGCAAACCCTGGTTCAATCAGATCGCCCAATTTTAAATCAGCTTTGGTTCCATGGAAGTAGGTCTGTTGAAAACCGGTCGGTGATGTACTCATAATGGCCTTTATTCAAAGAGGTTGGTAATATACTACAATTGCTCCCGAATCCAATGTTTTGGTCTTTATCAGTCGAAAGCTTTGCCGCCAATCCTGTTGTTCAAATAAGAATGCTCCTCTACCCGCAACCACCGGATGAATGCAAAGCTGAAATTCATCCACGAGATTAAACTTCATCAACTGAATTAGTAAACTCCGGCTTCCAATTAAAACGGTGCTCGCCTGCTGCATTTTGAGCCTTGAAACTACTTTTTCTGGTGTTTCATCTGCTATTGTTGCAGTATCCCAATTGGAAGAATTAAGGGTTCGCGAAAAAACAATTTTTTCTATTTTATCCATGCTGACAGCAAAAGCATCTGTTGCTTTGTTCCCGGTAGGATGCGCCACCACCGTTTTCCAATATTCCATGAGCTGATAGGTAATCCTGCCATATAAAATGACATCCGCCGGATCAATTAATTCAAAATAATGCTGATGCAACGCTTCACTTGCCTGAACTGCGGTGTGATCAAATACTCCATCAAGGGTCATGTTGATGGCAGCAATCACTTTATTCATACGATCTCACCTTTATAATTGGGATCAAAATCAACCATCCATTCAATACCATATTTATCTCTGAACATGCCGAAGTAGGAACCCCAGGGACTATCACCAATTGGAAATTCAATAGTACCACCAGCTGAAAGGCCATTAAACAATTTATCGGCTTCTTCCTTTGAGGTTGTGCTAATAGAAATCTTGGAGCGGTTTTCATTTTCATTTACCCGCCCCATACTTTCAGGAACATCATTACCCATTAAAATATTCTTTCCAATTGGCAATGCGATGTGCATTATTTTATCAGCTTCCTTTTCAGCAAATGAAGCACCCGGAACTGCCAGATCTTTATAACGCATGACTCTGAGAAACTCTCCACCAAAAACTGATTTGTAAAAGTTGAATGCTTCTTCAGCATTTCCATTAAAATTGATGTAAGGATTGATAAGTGCCATCGTTTTATTTTTAGTTAAACCTACACATATAACGATTGATTAACAAGGGGTCGATGCGTCAATTAGAGGGCTTGTTGCGCCATTGTCTTACCAAATGAAAAGCTCTTTCTATAAGTAATCCATATAGTACACAGTTTATAAACAAGCCAAGGAGAAACATAGGACCGTTCATAATGTCAAAAAATAAAGTATGGGTTGGAAACCGAAATACATAAAACAAGTCCGCCAAAAAAGAACCAACTTTTCCTTCACTTCCAGTACCTTCATCTCGTGCAGCTACAGCCCATAATGTCAAAAATGTTACAAAGGCTATTATTAATGAAGCAGTTGAAAATATTCTGAAATTAAATCCTGACATTACAATCTTATTGTCATCTAATTTAACCTCATTTCCTGATACTTACTCATCAATACCCCAAATTGATTCGCCTCCAGCTGATACAACATCTCCATACAACTAAGTTGCATATCTATTTTTTTTTGCTGCAGGAACTGAATCGCGGCCCAGGTATCATGCCAGGCGCCTACCTCATTCTGCAAATCATGCAAAAGATCAACTGGCAAATCCAGCTTGTTTTTTATCTTATTAGGTAACATCGAGTACACAAACAGCAGGTTTTTAATTTTCATTCGAAAAGAATGCATGCCGCTCCTGGTATGAGCATCAAAATTTCTATCGGCTTTTCTTTTTTTCTTTGCCAGGTACTTTTCAATTTTATTAAATGCAGGCAGGGGAAATGAAAAATCAGTTTCCTTTCTAAATTTCTTCACCCCTTTACTATAACCAGGAATACCCTTTACCAATTTCTCCTGTAACGAATACTGATCAAATTCCAATTCCTCTATCAGTGATTCCGGCTGGCAATGATGCTTCTTTAACAGCAGCACATTTAACTGCAGTTCCCGAATCTTACCGGCTTTATTGAATAGTTTTTGCAACCTCTTTGTATCATAATTGACATCGTAATTCACTTCCAGTATGTCCAGGATTGCTTTCACCTTTTTTATAGCTACGCGTAAGAGGTGAAGGTGCTCAGGATCTCCATCCGCCTTAAAATCTGCAAGCTGTTGCTCCACTGATTTCAAATGCGTTGAAATAAATGCAGCTGGTTTATCCTGCGTCTTTTTCACTTTTTTCGCTTTGGTTTTGCAAGGCTTTGTTGCAATTGTTCAATCAAATCACTGGCTGGTTTTTCTACCCTGGCCTTGGGTGCCGGTAATTTTTTACCGGTTGCTTTGGTTCTGATCAGTTTTTTCAACTTCGTAGTATAACTATCCTTAAAGTCGGCTATATTGAATTTGCCACTCATGCTTTTTATCAGGCTACCCGCCATCGTTAACTCATTCCGCTTGGGCGTAACCTTTTTAACTACAAAATCCGATGGATCACGGATCTCATTTAAGTACCGAAGGGTATGCAGAATGAGTAAGCCTTTTGCAGACCTCAATAACACCGGCTTCTCTTTATTTCGTAAAACAAAACTACCCACACCTGCTTTTCCAGCTTTCTGCAGGGCAGTTTCCAGCAAACTAAAAGCCCGCTCCCCTCCTTTTGCAGGCGCCAGGTAATAGGCATTATCAAAGAGAATCATATCCACTTCCGCCGGATTCACAAAGGCTTCCATGTTGATGGTTTTGGTTTTCTCAGGACTTGCGGCATCAAAATCCTCGTCTGTTAGCACCACGTATTTACCATCCAGGTCATAACCTTTTACAATGTTCTCCCACAACACTTCCTTGCCGGTTTTTTCATTTACGCGTTTGAATTTAATCGGACTGTGATCTTTTTTATCCAGCATATCAAAATCCAGTGCGCGTTCATTTACTGCAGAAAACAATTTCACCGGAATGTTTACCAGTCCGAATGCAATACTGCCTGTCCAGATTGATCTCATAACATTTCGCTTTTATGAATAAATTTATAGTTGTTGCAGCCGTTTCAATGCTGCCATCATATCAATTCCTTTTCCCAGTACAGGTTTGAAAAGATCACCCCGCTCGTTCAGTAAAGAAGGTACATTCCGCAGGTTGAAATCCTGCATCTTCAATCCCTGTTTTACTTCTTCCCAATGCAGCGGCATGGATACGGTTGCTCCTTGTTTAGGTCGAACTGAATAAGGGGCTGCCAGCGTAGCCTGCGAACGATTCTGTAAAAAATCAAGATAGAGCTTTCCCTGTCTGTTGCTAACTGTTCGCTCCAGGGAAGTATACCTGCTTGTTTCCTGCTGTACCATTGTAACCAATACCCTCGCAAACTCCCGCGATTGCTCATAGGTATATTTCTTACCTAAGGGAATATATACATGTATACCGGTTGATCCGGATGTTTTTGCATAAGCAGGTATATCAACACTTTCCAGCAAGTCATGAATCACATTGGCAACATCAATCACCTGGGAGAAATCCGTTTTGCTACCAGGATCTAAATCCAGCAAACACCAATCCGGATGGTCTGGCTTTTTAATCGTACTGCTCCAGGGATTGATTTCAATACAGCCAAAATTCACCAGGAACAAGAGACTTGCTTCATCCTTCACCACCAGGTAATTTTTGTCTTTCCGATCACCTTCTGTACGATAAGGAAAAGTGGCTGCCCAATCCGGCACTTTACCGGTTACATTTTTCTGGTAAAAACGTTTGCCCTTGTAACCATCGGGGAAACGGTATAAAGACTGCGGACGATCCTTTATATAAGGCAAAATATAGGATGCGATCTGATCATAATAATTGAGCAAATCGCGTTTGGTAAGCTTGTCTTCCGGCCAGAATAATTTATCGAGGTTGGTAAACTTTACTTCTTTATTATTGACTTTTTTAATCACTGTTTTGAGGCTGCGATCGGGCAGTAACAAATCCGGCTCTTTTTCCAGCACCACTTCTGGAGCGGCTTTATCATCACGTATACCCTTAAACGAAGGATGCCGGAATACACCCTGCTCCGTTAGTTCAGTATAACTGATCTCACATAATAGAACCGGTTTCAACCAGGTGATTGGATCCCGTAAATCAGGCTTCATAATTGATGCCTGCTTTACAACCAATGGCTTGAATTGTTTCATCAATTCCTGCTGTTGTTTATCTGTAAAACCGGTGCCAACTTTCCCAGCATACTGCAAGTGTCCATTTTTATATAAACCTAATAACAGTGCACTGAACAGTTTGGGTGATTCTCCCTTTTTCGTATACCCAACAATGATTGCTTCCTGCCGGTTTTGTGTTTTAATCTTTAACCAGTCGGCAGATCGTTTGCCCGACTGATAGGTACTACTCAAGCGTTTGCCGATGATACCTTCCAATCCCATTTCACGCGCACTGTCCAGCAAGTCGGTACCACGCCCTTTAATAGTGAATCCCATCCGGATGGTTGGATGATCGGAAGGAAGTATCTCCTTTAGTAACTGCATGCGTTCAGATAATGGCAATCCTCTCAAATCCTTTCCGTTGTACCAGAGCAGATCAAATACATAATAGATCAGTTCCCCATCCGCCTCTGTTTTCCAATGCTGCAATTGTTGAAAGCGCGCGATTCCTTTATCGTCTGTTACTACTAACTCTCCATCCAGTATTGCATTGCATTCCAATTCCAGTAAAGCTTCAGCAATGGGATGATATTTATTTGTGTAGGAACGACCATTTCTTGAAATCAAATCAACCTTGTGTTCATTCATATAAGCCAGTACCCGATACCCATCCCATTTGATCTCAAATTGCCAATCCTTGTCATTGAAAGGAGCAGTGTGAAAGGTTGCCAGCATAGGAGAAATAGGCCCTGGAAGTTTTGGAACAGTGGCTGCGTCATCTTTATGTTTAATCAGCAACCAGGAATTATCCTCCATGCCCTTTGTTTTCACCAGGGCAAATTCGCCTTTCAATTTTTTACCCTTGAGCTGAATTTTAAGTGACCCCTCTTTGAGTTGTTTCAACAGTAGTCTTTCCTGGGCAGCTTTCCCTTTAATCGTATCAATAGGTGTATAGGTACCACTATCCCAGATTTTTACTTTGCCTGCACCATAATTTCCCTTTGGAATGATGCCTTCAAAATCCTTATAATCAAAAGGATGATCTTCCGTCATGATGGCCAGCCTCTTATCAGCCGGATTCATAGAGGGACCCTTCGGCACTGCCCAGCTTTTGAGCACGCCCTCCATTTCCAGCCGAAAATCAAAATGGTGCCGGGACGCATGATGCTCCTGCACCACAAAAACTAATTGTTTGGGGTTGGTTTTACCCGATTGAGGTTCGGGACTTTTTCTAAAATCGCGCTTTTTTAGGTAGGTTGTTAATCCCATTGCGCAAGGTTTTAGCTATCGGTTGAGATCCTCCAGATGGTATCGCTGGTATCGTCCGTTAACAGCAGTGAGCCATCCTGCAGCAGAATAATCCCGGTAGGCCTGCCCCTTACTTCATCCTTTTCAGGATCAACAATAAAACCTGAGAGAAAGGACTCTGGCTGGCCGGAAGGCTTTCCATTTCTAAAAGGTACGAATACTACTGCATACCCGGAAAGTTCAGACCGGTTCCAGGAGCCGTGCTGCGCAATAAAAGCCCCGCCGCGGTATTTTTCCGGGAACTTATCCTGCGTATAAAATGCGAGGCCAAGAGAGGCTGTATGCGGACCAAGAGAAATATCCGGCACAATGGCTTTTTCTACCAGCGCGCTATCCATATCCTCTTTTTTGATTCGTGGTTCCGGATGCTGACCAAAATAACTATAGGGCCAGCCATAAAATCCGCCTTCCTTAACTGAAGTAAAATAATCGGGCACCAGGTTATCTCCCAGGCCATCGCGCTCATTAACGGTAACCCATAGGGTCTGCGACTGAGGCTCCCAATCCATACCCACTGGGTTGCGCAATCCGGATGCATAGACCTTAAGCCCAGTTCCATCGGGATTAATTTCCCATATACGGGCTTTGTCTTTTTCTTCTTCAAGGCCCTTTTCACCAACATTGGATCCTGAGCCTATGGCGATATAGATTTTGGTTCCTTCTTTATTGGTGATGATATTCCGGGTCCAGTGCCGGTTGTGTTTACCTGCGGGTAATTCAAGTATCTTTTTGCCGGGCTCGGTAATCATCAACTGTCCATCTGTGTAGGGATACATCCACAATCCATCTGTATTCGCAACATAGAAATTTCCCTTTAGCAGCAGCATACCAAAAGGCAAATGGAGGTTTTCCAAAAATATAGCACGCTGATCAGGAATACCATCCTGATTGGTATCCCGCAATAGGGTAATCCTGTCAGCACTTTTGCGCATATCATTGGATTTATTGGCACCAACAATAGCTGCACCAATTTTTTCCAGGAAACCATGGGGGGTATTGGATTCGGCCACCAATACATCTCCATTAGGAAGCTGATACAGCCAGCGCGGATTCTGAAAATCATCCTCATACCGGCTTACCTTAAAACCAGCTGGCGCGATGGGTGTTTTGTTATCCTGCCACCCGATTACATTACTGAAATTCATTGCCGATCGGGTGGCATAAGGAGGAGGAAGGGTATCCTGCGCAACTGCGGCTTGAAAGAGCAAGACGCTAAAAAGCAATACTAACTTAGGGGCATACACTGGCATACCCGGATTAATAAAAAATCATGCCCGATCAGAGCCCGATTTTCTTCAGGTGCCTTACCTGGTCAGAAGGCAATGTTTCAAAGTTAGCTGTTTGGGACAACTGCCCATTGTTGTTATAGCGAATGGAATGAGCAACTTGTAATCTTTCCTTGTTTAAACGTAAGGGGATAGATTTTTCGATCGTTAATGCTTGCTCCTCAACAGGAAAATCCAAAATTGGCCTGGTTATCACTGTATCCCATTTTTGCGTAAACGTACCAGTCTCCATATTGATTACACCGGCGGTGAGGGTCAGTGAAGTTTCCACCTGACGGAATGTGGGCGCTGAATAATCCCCGGCAGCATATACGGAAAATACCACCTGCCTGTTAACTGGTATTTCTACCGGTTCTACAAGATCTGAATCTTTCGAACATCCTATTGCTGACAGAGCCAGTACTAACACAAAAGCTATAATTTTAAGCATTATCCAGGTTTTGACGCAAGTTGATTAGCAACTACAAAAACTAAAACAGAAATTGGATTGCTGGTTGTTACTGCGGATATATGGTAGCCAAAAAAAATACAAATACATGATAAAAGGTTTAATAGCGCTAATCGCATTGCTGACGGGCATGGTGGTACATGCTCAGGATATCGAGGGGAAATGGGCTGGTACTTTAGAAGTGGGTGCTAGCAAATTAAGAGTGGTGTTTAATATCAGTAAATCGGCAACCGGCTATACAAGCACCATGGATAGTCCGGATCAGGGTGTCAATGGCATACCGGTTACAAAAACCATTTTTGAAAACTCCACACTTACACTTTCTATAACCAATGCCGGTATAGAATATAGCGGAGAATTGAAAGGCAAAGAAATAACAGGCGAGTTTAAGCAGGCCGTAAGAACTTTCCCTTTAACACTTAACCAGGACAGTGAAGAACCTAAACGAAATACACGCCCGCAGGAACCAATCCCTCCCTACCCCTATCATACCGAAGAGGTAGTATTTGAAAACAAAAAAGCAGGCATACGACTAACGGGAACACTTAGCCTTCCCAATAAAGAAGGAAATTTTCCGGCAGTAATACTGATCAGTGGAAGCGGTCCGCAAAACCGGGATGAAGAGATACTTGGACATAAGCCCTTCCTCGTATTGGCGGATTATCTTACTAAAAAAGGAATTGCTGTTTTGAGATACGACGATCGAGGTGTTGGAGCCTCCACAGGCGATTTTAAAACTGCTACCACCTTTGATTTTGCGGATGATGCAGCAGCTGCCCTTGCTTATCTGCAAACCAGGAAGGAAATCAATCAAAAAAAACTGGGACTACTGGGACATAGTGAAGGTGGAATTATTGCTCCCTTATTGGCATCGCGCTCCAAAGACGTGGACTTTGTGATTATGCTGGCCGGTACCGCCTTACGCGGAGATCGCCTCCTGTTGCTGCAACAGGAATTAATTGCTAAGGCAATGGGAGTTCCTGAAACAGAAATTGCAACATCAAAAGAAGTGAACAGCAGCCTGTTTGCCATCCTGTTAAACAATGAAAAAGAGGAATTGGCAAAAGAAAAAGCAAGAACGTATTTAAAGGATTTCATGAGCAAGAACGCTTCTTTACAAAAACCGGCAGGAATGAGTGATGAGGCTTTTATCAATACACAATTGGCACAGCTCTTTAATCCCTGGATGCTGAATTTTTTGAAATACGATCCTGCTCCAGCTTTAAAGAAGGTAAAATGTCCGGTACTGGCGCTCAATGGTGATAAAGATTTACAGGTACCTGCTGATGCCAATCTAGCTGTGATAGAGCAACAATTGAAGGCTGCAGGAAACAAAAAAGGAAGCATTAAAAAGTATCCGGGATTAAATCACCTGTTCCAGGAAGCAACAACCGGTTCCCCTTCAGAATATGGAAGCATTGAACAAACCATTGCACCGGTGGTTTTGCAGGATATAGCGGAATGGATACTTAGCCGATCGTTCTAATGATTCTGCAGGGATTACCGGCAGCGATGGTATCAGATGGAATATCTTTTGTTACCACGCTGCCTGCTCCAATAATGCTTCGGTCGCCAATACTAACACCCGGACAAATCACCACGCTCCCACCTATCCATACATCATCTCCAATGGTAATGGGTTTGCCATATTCCAGTCCTGAGCTTCTTTCTATGTGGTTCAGCGGATGCGTGGCAGCATAGAGTTGAACATTGGGTCCAAACATAGTTCTGTTTCCAATGCGTACAGGAGCCACATCCAGAACTACACAATTGAAGTTGAAAAAGACCCGTTCACCGATCTGGATATTGTAGCCATAATCGCAATAAAAGGGGGGCTGTAACCAGAGATTATTCAATGAATCAGGCAGCAGCTTTTGTAAAATGCGAGTTCTTTCATCCGGATCATCTTCACGACTTTCATTCAGCGCTTTCAGAAGCAGGCGTGTTTGAATACGATCTTCTACCAATTGTGGATCAAGCGGATCATAAAGCTCACCGGCGATCATTTTTTCTTTTTCGGATTTCATAGCAATTTATTGATCCAGCCATTCCCTAAAGGAGGCGGTAGTAGCCTGGCTGGTTTTATAATAATCGGGATATCCTTTTAGTTTAACTGCCAGAATGTTTTTGGAGAAGCGCTCCACTTTTTCAATAAAGTTTTTACTAATTAATTCACTCCGGTTTAAGCGAAAAAAATCAGCCGGATTCAATTGAGCTTCCGCCTCCCGCAGGGTTGGATAATTCAGGATATGTTTTTTACCATCCTTGTCGTGTGCCAGCACAAGGCCATCCATTGCCTCCAATAAAACGACCGTATCTACTTCCAGCAAATAGATGCGCTGACCATTTTGTACAGCGAAACGTTTTTTAAACTTCTTTTCCGATAGATTTTCTTCTATTAATTTGTAGAGATTCGTAAGTTGTACATCCTTCAACTTTTCTGATTTGCGGAGTAGTAAAAACTTATTCCAGGCTTTCAGAAATCTGTCTTTTGAAAAGGGTTTAAGGAGATAATCAATTCCATTGGTTTCAAATGCATTCATCCAGTACTGATCATAAGCTGTAGTAAAAATGATAGGGCACCCAACCGGTACCTGCTGATAGATATCAAAGGCAGCTCCATCATGCAGCTGGATATCCGAAATCAGCAAATCGACCGTGGTTGATTGAAGGAACTCAATTGCTTCAGCAATGCTGCCCATCTCCCCCACTACCTCTGTGGGTTCCTCCAATTCTGCAATGAAACGTTTCAATTTCTGGATAGCAGGGAGTTCATCCTCTATGATGGCAATTCTGATCATTGGGCGTTATAAATTTTGGGTACCCGTACAAGAAATTCTAATTCCGTCTCCTCAATTTCAATTACTTGTTTCGTTAGCAGTTGGTATTGTTCTTTCAAGTTGTTCAATGCTTTTCCGGATATATTATTTTCTATTCGTTTGGGTTTACGATTATTAGACACTATAATATCTTCACCTATACTAATATTGATACGAACCGGATCCGCTGAAGTACCCAGATTATGTTTTACAGCATTCTCTATTAGAAGTTGCAGGGTTAGCGGAATAATATAACCTTCCCGATCACGCCTATCAATTTTTAACTGGTAAGATTTTCCGTACTTATGTTCTATCAGGTTATAGTATTGCTCAGCAAATCGCAGCTCCTCTGCTATCGGGACGATCTTTTGATTATCTGCCTGCAGCACATAGCGGTAAATATCAGCAAATTCATTCAGAAATTCAGAGGCCCTTTCTTTGTCTTCGTAAATAAGCTGGTCCAGCACATTTAGATTATTGAATAAAAAATGTGGGTTTAACTGAGCCTTGAGCTGAGTCATCCTGCTATCGTACAAGGCCTTGTTGTAATCGGCCAGTTGTGCGGATTGCTTTTTGTTTTTTTTGTAATAGGTATAGGCCAGGAAAAAACTCCCATAAATAAAACCATCAAGCAGGTAGGTGAAGCTAGCCAGGATAAAGGTTTCCTGGTTAAAGTTTCTTTCAACATTGCCAAACAGGATAGCTATCAATAAACTGATAAGGTGCAGAATCGCGAGGTAAGTAATCAGGGATACTGCTGCCAATTTCACCCAATCAATCATCCTGACAACATCTGCTTTCAAATAGAGAATGGTAAAATACCGCATTACAGCAAAAAGGATCAGGGCATTGAAGAGGGTTGAAACAGCACCATCCGGGGTGAAAATATACCAACTCAACTCATTCCTGACGAGTATCCTTGTGTAAATTGATTGCGCATAAGCAAACAGCACAATAAACAGCAGGAAGAAGCGGTTGGTATAGATTCGTAGGAACATTATTTCTTTTCAGGGAATGAAGCAATAATATTCCCTTTTTCGTCAAAAAAGTCAAGTTTGGCGTTGTTTTGTTTGTCCACGTAGAACATTGCCCTTGGCATACCCTTGTTATCAAAGAGGAAGAGGCCATTGCTTTCGCTGCCTGATTTTCCCAGCATCATGCGGGGAACATCACCCACTAATCCGGCTTCCCTATATTGATTGTATTTTTCCTGGCTGGCTTTGGGATCTTTTTTGCGAAGCTCCTCCAGTTCCTTCATGATTTCAGCTGATTTGAGCTGGCTTTCCTTGGAGGGGCGGTCACTAAACCGTAAACTGCTACCCACATAACGGCGGTCGCCCTCTTTATAGTCTTCTGTTATAAGCTGGAACACCTGGTCTCCATCATATTGGTCGTAGGTCAGGGAAAGGCCGGCACTATGCCCATTGGCTGTTTTCTTGCCATCATAGATAAAGCCACCGCATTCAATGCCTTCTTCATTAAAAAACAACATACCAGAGCGTTTTTTACGGTCTTCATTGGTTGGACGACCATTAATTTTGGTAGTACCATTCGGAAAGCGATCGACATTGGTAATGATCATTTTTACTGTACCATCCTTTTCAACAATATTGATTCGTTCCACATCAATCTCACCGAATTTCTGGTTACCAAATTTTTTAAAGGCGGTAGTGCTAATGAAAAACAACCCTACTACGGTTGCCACTGCAAATGCGCGAAGAAAAATCAATTCCCGGTTCATAGTTAACTCTTTAGTTGTAAAAAATAAGGAGTTAAAACTAGGATGCTGTACATGGAGGGCCATGGCAAAAACAATGAACAAGGGAATAAACCCGATTAATCAGGGAATTTGAGGAATAAACGAGTCATGCAATGGTTATTAAAAACTCCTTTATTTGAGCCGGTTTGCTCTCGCTTTGAGTTTCCACGGCGCATCTATTTGCCAATTCCCCGCCATGATACAACCATAGGGCATGATTTCATCCAGAACCTCTCCGAGTCCAAACTCTTTCATCTGCTGTTTTACCATTTCTGCATTTTTATACGCACTGGGTAATTCGGAAATATCAATTTGATTAGAAAAAAAACGGACATCCAATCCCTTAGTCTCTTCGTAAAATATCTGTTCAATTGTTTTGTGTGAATTATTTCTAATATGCCGCCCGCGACTAATATTTCTACCCGCACCATGTGGTGCAAATCCCAAATTATTTTCAGTAGTGGTACCTTTTACGATTAGAACAGGCTCACTCATATTCAAAGGAATCAGCCGCAACCCATCTTTACTATCCGGTACAAATTTGTCGTCGAGTGGTGTTGCCCCTTTGGCATGATAAAACAAATCCTGTTCTTTAAAGACAAAATTATGTTCATTCCAAAACCTATCAAGTGGCTCAGTATGCAGCTTCTGTGATGTGGCATCGTGAATAGTTGCATGGTTCAATTTCGTCCATTCACGAACCAATTGCAGTGCTTCCCAATATAGTTTTCCTTCCTCGGTGTCGAAAGGAATCCATGCATTCTTTTCTGATGTTAAGGGAGAAATCTCACGTCTGAAATACGCTGCTATTTTCATTCCCTGGGTATAGAGATTGGCTCCAAAACCCCGACTACCATGATGGGTTACCATCATCGTTTCTCCGGTTTTTTTTGAAACCCCGACAAATAGAAAATGATTTCCATCTCCCTGAGTAGCCAGGTGGGATTTTGCAAAACTCAGACTGCGTTCTGAATTCAAATACCTGTTCAGTTTAATTTTTTCTTCCAGCTCCTTAGGTAAGGCAGAAAAAGAATCCCGACCGCCTCCGCCAAAATGTGTGACAGAATGTGCCATATCCAAAACTAGTTTTGGCGACAGCTGGCCATAATTTGTCATCATCACAGAACAACAAATATCAGCACTATGCATGGAAGGATGAATGGCATTACGGGCAATCACCACACCACCTACAGGTATTTGACCTGCTCCGGTTGGACATGCGTCAGGCATTACTGCACCACCAATCAAAGTAGGTGTGGTCATCATACTATGCATTGCATCCATTACCATTTCTACATTCTGTGTTTCCTCTTCATTTTCTGCCCTGATATTCTTGTAAAACGGAACAGGTGCTGAATGAGGTTCCATATGCTTAGGGCGCACAGATTCCACATATTGTTTCAAACTATCACCACAAAGCTGGTGTTGATTGGCATATGCGATAACCTCTTTAAACCATTTGCCCTGTTTAAAACCCAGGTCAATTAAATCTTTACCTGTTATCATTTTTTAGTATTTATCCTGAATACCTGCCTCTATACGTTTCCTTTTAATTTCTTCCTTATTTTCCCGAAGGTAGATAATCGATGCATCGAGTTCCTCTTCTTTTGATTTTTTACAACTATCAAGGTTTGCATCCGGAAGAAATTGTACGTTCTTGTAGACCCGATTGCAGGTGGCGATATCCTGTACTTCTGCCCGAACTTTTTGTACGATAGGAATCAATTTATCCACATCATTAAAAGCATAGCCATTCAGGTAAATACCAACGATTTGGTTGAAAGCGGAAAAAAGGTGCATGAGTTCAAATGCCTCACTGCCCATACCACCCATCTGTTCCTTATCCACCATTCCCATAAAAATTCTGGCCCGGTTTTGCGCGGTATAAAACCAGTAAACAGCTTGGTCTTTTTTTCCCAGATCATACAGGCGAATCGATAATACATACAGGGCTTCAATCGGCACTTCATCAATTTCAGCCTTAATGCGATCGGCCAGAGCAAGCAATCTGGCAGGATGCTCTTCCCGTAACTGCCCACTGAACTTACCAACCTGAATGGTCAACGGATCATAATTATAAACCGGAACCGCATAAAAAGGTATCCGGGAATTTTTTAATTGCAGGGAAAGATCCGCCACTGCACCTACTGCCTCTTTAAAACGACTTTCCCAGGATCCGGTCAGCTCAGTAAATGAAATACCGTAAGACTGCAATACTGTCCGGTGTGATTCATCCAGTTTATTACGCTGCTCTTCCCCTAACCGTGTACCATCCTGAACAAATGGCACATCCCTGGTACAATACAGATAGAGGTCTGCTTTATTTCGATGAAAAACCGAATCAGGAAGGTTCAGGGTGCTGCCAAAAAGAAAGCGGGCATAGGAGAGCGTGATATGAATATCCGTATCAATTATGAGTAACGGATGTGGACCTTTTGTGGCCTCTTCGATCCGCCTGGCATGTTCAATAGCAACGCTTTCCAATTGATCAAATTCTACTGAATCAGAATGAGCAATCAAATCGCGGCCGGCCTCCTGCACAACTGTACACTGGAAATAATCAGCCAATTGGTTGGCAAGGGTTGTTTTCCCCGTACTTTCAGTACCCAGAATTACGACCTTTAAAGCGAAATCAGGTTTGACACTGTCTGGCAGAAACTCCCAATATTTCGTCCGATCGGATCGGATAGCAGATGCTGAAACCGGATACAGATTCCTTGGGATATCAAAAGCAATATGTTGGATTCCCATAAACCCGGCCACATAGTCACCATATTCTTCTGAGGTAATAACCAGTTCATAATCAGGTAAAATCTCTTTAAACTTCTTTGACCAAATGAAAGAGACTTGCTCTGAAGCTACGGAAGTATTGGGGAGGTCTTCTTCCAGGTAATGAAGTACACGAATTTCCAGATCAGGCTCCATTGGGAAAGCATCCTGAATCCATTGGACTCTCTTTTCTGGAGGAGTTTCTTCATAATTACTGCAACAGATTAGTACGGTAAGAAAATCTGCTTTCGACAAGGCAAAGCGGATCAATGCTTCATGTCCTTTGTGAAACGGTAAAAACTTTCCAAAAACAAATGCTTTTTTCATTTATCAGATCTAACGGTGAAGCCTACTTAAAAATATACTGTATGGAGGCATAAAAATGGAAAGGAGCCTGGACAAAATATTTCGCGGTTCCGTCAAAATCAATATACCCCTGGTTGAAATACGAAGTATTTAGCAGATTATTCAGAAAAAGTGAAACCTGCAATTTTGAAAACTGATAGGATGCTCGGCTGTTCATAAGAAAATAGCTCCGCAGCTTTACAGAGTTGGCATAATCAATATATGCACCCTGCTGGTATCGGCCGGAAAGGGATAGCGTAAGCTTTTCTCTGTTGTAAAGGAATTCCTGATTAAGCAAAACAGGAGGTGTTAGAATAGGAGAAAACCGGATTGATTTTTCTTTTATCCTGCTATAGTTTACAGAAGCGTTATTGACTAATTGCAGGCACCTGGAAACCCGATAGCTGAAACTCCATTCCAATCCCGTCCTAAAGCTATTTTCTACATTATTGGTTAGGGCCAGGCCATTTGGACCGAATTTTCCATCCAGTACAATTTCATTTTTAAACCGCATGAAATAAAGATTTATATCCAGCTTCCAATTCTTTTTCGCGACTCTCATTCCAAGTTCCTGATCGAATACATATTCCGGATCAGTGTTAAACAAAAGAGCTTTTCCGGTACTATCGGCCAAAAGGTCATCATTTCCACCAAACATATCATTCCGGGTAGGCTCCCTTCCTGAATATCCCATACTATAATACCATGTAGTGCTTGAATTCCTGATCCAGCTCATTCCAAGTTTTGGGTTTAAAAACTGCCATTTCAATGCTTGCATAGGAACTGCACCGGTATAGTTAAACTGAACAAAGCGGTATTGCATATCCGTAAAAAACCGGAAGCTGGAATGTGTAAGTTCCCCCTTGAAAAATCCACTTAGTTCATTTTTATTACCGGTATTCTGGTATAGTTGTCCCAGTAGCTTTTCACTGCCGGTATGTTGTCTGCTATAGCTATTTCCATGAATACCAAGCGTAAGTTTAGCCCTGTTTTTTGAATAGGAGAAATTGCTGAAGAATCCTACCAGATTGGACTGAACCGCATATCGGTACAACTCCGGAGTGGAAGGAAGTCCCAAAAAATTATTCAGGTCAAAATCATAACTGCCGGTTAAAAAACTGTAATACAGACTGGAACGCAGGGCAGCATATTTATTGAATTGAACGCCATTCTGTACCTGTGTCAGGAGCTGGAAGAAGCGATCCTTTTCCTGCCGGGAATTGGCATTTGTTTTTCGATCGCGGCTAATCAATGAGTCTGAAACGCCGATCCAGGCTAATCCGTTTCGTTGATTCCCTGCAACCAGGTTGAGTTTCCATAAAGAGTTGTCTTTAAAAAGACCAGTGCTTAGAAAAACGGATTGTGAATTATTATCCGAATGGTATTTATATCCATCACTTTGAATATGAGAGGCCCTCAGGTAAACTGCCTTTTTGTTTTTCAGTCCGGATTTGTATTCACCAAATACACGCATACTGTTAAAGGACCCCCACCCTATTCCACCAACAAAACCGGAAGAGTCGGTAAGATCAGGTGAAAACAATTGAATGCTACCAGCATAACTGGCCATACCATTTTTAGAGGTACTCACCCCCCGCTGTACTTGAATCTGGCTAACCGAGTTGAATAAATCAGGTAAATTGGAAAAATAGGCGCCCTGGTCTTCGGGTTCATTCAGAGGCACTCCATCGAGAGTCATGTTGATCCTGGTTTGATCTATCCCCCGCATTCTGAAATAAGAATAGCCCTGCGAGCTGCCTGCATCAGAATAATTTGTAATGGAGGGCGTTTCCGCCAGCAGGAATGAAGGCTCCTGTCCGGTTAGTCTTACCTTTACCTCTTTTCCCCGGATATTTTGAAAGGTGACCGGCGTATGCTTATCTGCCTGGTAGGTAACAATTACCTCCTTTAAGTTTTGTAAACTATCAGAAGGGCTATTCTCTTGTGCATTCAGCAGTACACTATAGAAAAAAGAGCAAAGTAAGACAGCGGTTAGTTTCATGTAATATCAGTGCATTCAGCAAGTGTTGAATTTACATAATTAATGCACGACACCAAATCTATGGAAACAAAAAAAGTACCGGCTAAGCCAGTACTTTTACAACATTCAATTTTATGGTTTAAAGGGCAATGCTGATTTATGCACAATGATGCGCAGTTTGCCATCTTTCCCTTTTTTAAAGACCCAGGTTTTATCGACCATAACTTCTTTTCCATCTTTACCTGTCACCCAAACATTGCCCATTGTAATAGCAACGGAACCATAAATCTGAATGCCTTCGTTGTTTTCACCTGCATTATCATAACGGGCCTTCACCCAGGGGGCTAGTGCAAAACCTTTGTCATTTGGATAGTCGGGATCGCCTCCGACAAAGTAGGCCAATGCGCCCTTTTTGTTGTTTCGGAATGTTTGATCGCCATAAGCGAGTGTCGGCTTAAAAAACACCTTCCCATAATCATAGTTATAGGCTTCCGATAGTACCTGTTTCGCGAAGGCTTTATAATCACCTCCTTCTTCCTTTAGCTGGCCAATTTTAACCAGTGCATCGCACCATGCCTGCTGGGCTGCATTCACTTCTTCATAAGTAATGATATCCTGTGCACCTTCTTCTACATAAACCAAACCCAGTTCATCAATTACCCGCTGAACTTTTTCATTCGTTTTAGTTTGCGTCTGCTGGGGTTCAGTTTTCGCCTGCTGGGTTCCATCATTACAACCGTAACTCAGTACCGCAACTACAAATGTCAGGAGTGTTAGCTTCTTCATGAATATTTTTTTGGTGGTAAATAATTCATGCGAAACTACCTCAACAGAGTGCAGTCCTATTGCACTCTGATAAAGGAAATGTTAAAAGACCCATCTTCCTTATAACAGTAGGAATTTTTGATTTTACAAAAGTAAACCGGAGCCCCCATTTCTTTCATGACGGTAATAAATTCAATAGCGGTGCGTCTGGAAACACCCAATTTTTCACCCAGCTGTGAACTGGTACCCGTGGCTTTGGTTTTTATCAAGCGATCAATCGTCTGGAACCTTTTTATAAATGTTCTGGGCATAGCATTGATTTACAGCACAAGGTTTATTTCTTTTTGAGCATTGAGAAGGTAAATCCTCCAAGCAGTACAATGATAATCCCCATCACAATCCATAACCACCATTTGTTATCGAAAAACGACTCTCCTACTTTGGGTTCCTGTATCCCGCTGTTCAGTTCTTCTCCCATATCCACCAACTGAGCTTCTAACGGAACTTTGTCTGCAAAATGGTTCAAATCGTAAACGGGCCTGGAGGCATTCTTATTTCCATAATACAACGCATAGGTTCCTGGCATGGAGAAACGAGCCAGTAATTCATGTACATATCCTTGAAGCATAACCTCACCAACTGACAGGGCTTGATTATCCTGGTTGTCAATAATTATCCTGAGTTTCTGAACCAGCCTGCTCTCCCACTCCCACTGCTGTTTTTCAAAAGAGTTTAGTGTACCCGATAGCAAGGTTTGATAATTATACATCCAGCCTTGCTCTGTTTTAACACTATCGGTTAAATATTGAATGGTGATTGGGCGATAATAATCAACCGTATCATTGATTTTGATTTCAAGGGAGCTAACTGGTACAGGGTGTTCCAGCAGCAGCTCTACAATCGTTTGTTTAGTCTCTTTTTTCTCAATAGTTGTAAATTTCTTCACCGGGTAAGTCAGATGTTTCCCGGGTTTTAATTGTTCATTAATAATACTGGCAGTAAGTAATTCCGGCTGAACAGGACTGTTAATAGAAATCCTATAGTAACGAAACTTAGCATCTGAAAACTTCAGTGTTGTAAACTTAAAACTAGTTAACTCATTTTTAATCGAAAGAATTCGATAATCGTTTAAAACAGTAAACCAGTCCTGCTGATTCTGACTACCTTCCAGTTTAATCTTCCAGTCAAAATTCAGTTGTTTAAAATCAAGCTGAATCTGATTGACAGCTTCAGCAGTAGGAATTTCAAAACTGAAGTAATATCCGTTTGCATTGCTGGCACGATTGATCGTTTTGAATTCAACTGTTCGTTTACTGATTTTATTTGTTGCTATTCGTAACAAATAAGGCGCTTCTACAGTGTCCTGTGCTGGAGTCAGACCATAGATTCGGATATCAGAAAAGTCTTCATTCAGGTGACGATAGATATCATCGGGAAGTTGAATGGTATGCCATTGAGAGGAAATATCTTTTAACTCTCTTTTGTAACGATAGTCCTTTATTTGGGTAAAGGCGTGGAGGTTACAGAACAGCAACACAGTTCCCAGCAGCTTAATTCTCCAATTCATCCGTAATAATATGTTTGTACTTATTGTATAAAAATGATATTACCAGTAGCAATACTCCTAAGGACACAAATACAATCGTTTTAGCAATGGTATCCAGATGAGCGATATCGTAGGTAAAAAGTTTGATCAGTGTGATACCAAATAAGGCGATGGCACCAATTCGCAGCGGCTTGTTTTTCTTCCAAATACCCAGGGCAATCAGGAATAGGGAATACAATCCCCACAAAATACTTAAACCCAGTTTGTAGGACTGAGTTGACTGGGCAATGTCCATCCAGTGGATCAATTCACTACTGGCAATCCAAAGGATTGTAGTATGCAGCAGAAAATCAAATGCAGGTTTCATAGTAAGTTTCATGAAATCCTGTTTGATATATTTATAGCAGGTGAATAGAGCGATCGCAATAAAAACAAATGAGATATATCGAATGGTGATATTGAAACTTCCCCTTTTGTAATATTCTGATAAGGTTTGACTTAAGTACGATTCACGAAGCTCACTCAGATCGTACAATCCCTGGGTCAGATAAACACCAATAGTAAGCAGTATTATCACCAGGTTAACATACCCGAAATTCCGGTTTCTGAAATACCGGAAGTTGACAAAACCGAGTACGGAAACGAAAGCAAGTGAGTATATAATTATCCAAAGATTTCTGAACTTAACCAGGTCGTGGTTCCAATAACTGTTTGGATAGGTTCCATCACCTGTTTTAATTTCAAGTGCAGAATCAAAAAAACGATCATTCCAATAGTTGGTTATTTCAACCCGAATACCCAGGTACATAATAAGCACCAGCATAAAAGGTAGAAAATAAGAAATAATGGATGCGATTTCTTTTTTTGATTCAAAAGCAGGTTTGAATTCTTTTTTGTGATGGATAAAATTGATAAATCCAAATGCACCCAGAAATAGTAAATAGGTCAGAAACTGGATGTTGAAAATGGGTCGCGACTGGTTAGTGTTTACCATCCAGTCCTGAAGAATACTGAAAAATGCCAGCAACATCAGTGCATAGGAAATTTTTTCATATACGGGTGCCTGTTTGGTTCGGCCAATCCAGAACAATAAGGCAGCTTCTCCAGCCCAAATCAGGGTAACCCAATTGCCATCCAGTTGTACGGGAATGGCGATGGTGATAAAAACCAACACGAGTCCGGATACCAGGTAAAATATGGTCCGGTCTGCCAGTTGTTTTCGGTAAATGACAGCGCTAACTACAAAATGAATGATTGCGTTACCTAGCGTGAAAAGCCCTAACAGGTGTTTACCGGTCGGGTGATCGGCCAGTATGGCATAACCAAGTCCATAAAACAGGAAAGAGTTCAATACCAGCATCAGCACATCGCTAACCACAAACTGCTGGTTTTGCAGGAGTTTATAAGCCAGGAAAGTCAGATAAAAAAGTATAAAATTGATCGTTAAAAAAAGAAGTGATAAAGTAAAATGTTGTTCCTGCACATAAAAAAATGAAAACCAACTTGCATAGATTATCCAGGTAAATCCAAAAGCAGCATAATAAAGAGGTTTCCAGTATTTTTTTACTGCAATGGAGAGAATTCCCAGGTTAATAATAGCCATATAGGAAAAAAGAATCCCCACTTTGCCAGAACCATCGCTGAGTAAAAAGGGTACTGCGTAAGCGCCGACTAGTCCGACAAGTGCAATCACCTGCCGGTTGTAATGGAGAGCAGCCACAACCGTAAAGACAGTAAAGAGTAACATCAGGAGAAAGGCAAACCATTGGGGAAATAATGCATACAAACTATATGCTGTGTAGGTAATGAAATACATCACCGCCATTGCTCCGCTTAATAAAACAGCACTGAAACTTTCGTATTTCGCTTTCAGTTTTATTGAAAAACCAAGAAGGCCCAACCCCACCAGGTAACCAAGAATAATACGGGTAAGCGGGCTAATGAGTTCTTTATCGATAGCATATTTGGCGCCTATTGCAACACCTATTACAGTGATCACAATACCAATTTTATTGATCAGGTTTTCACCTATAAATTTCTCCCAGTCCGATTTTTCTTTTGGCTTGATGATCGTTGGTGCGGGGGGCCGGTAAGGTTCGATTACCTGTTGCACCGGTTTCACCGGATTGGCAGGTTCGCTGGATTCTTTAATTTCCCGAAGCACTGATTTTTCCGCGCCAATAAATGGCTTTTCCTCCTTTAGTTGTTGTATCTGATATCGAAGATTGTAAATCTCCTTTGCAAATTCTTCATGCCTTTTTAAAAGCAGTTCTAATTTACCAAGGAGTTGATTTATTTGCTCGCTGTTATCGCTCATATTATAATTGGCTGGAATTAATATTAATTCCAGCCAATATATGTATTATTCGGTTGAAGTACAAAGAAGACCGAATAAGGAGCCAGGAAAAACCAACTTCACTAGCGATTTGAATTAATGTAGGCTACCAGGTAAGTATTGAAATTATCCAGCGCGTCAAGTACTGCCTTTTTATAAAGGGCAGGATCAGCTTTTACCGTGTAGGTGAACTCACCTGTAGCGCGACCATTACCTACCAGTCCACCACTGAAAATGGCTGCCATATCACCCGCCACATTAGACTTGAAGCGTTTCATCGTTTCCGGCATGCCTTTACTAGCCTGTGTTTCCAGTGCATAACCCAGATCCGAATGGAGTGCCTTATCATTTGGCATGATGGCATTGGTATACCCCCAATTGCGGCCTGTAAACAAGGCATAACTTCCATCGCCGCGCATCTTGGCCCCCTGGGATACACCTTCAATCCGGATCCGAGGAATCAGGGTGGATTTTGATTTGGTCGTGGTAATCCCCTGGATATCGCGGGCTGACTGACTAATCTTCAATACAAATTCAGCGAAGTCGATGGTGATGAAAACCTGCCCAACCGGCTTCTTCAAATCATTACCTAAAGAAGAATGGGGCCCCATCATACCCACGGGATATTCAATATAGGGGGCTTCATTGGCCGTAAGGATGCGACTCACACCCCAGTTTTTCTTAAAGACTTCCCGGTTGCGGTCTGAATTTTTCTCTACTAATTTTTTGTAGGAATCGGATTCACGATACTCCTCAGATAATCCAATACCATTTTCTTTCAGCTTTGCAGCCAGTCGCACGTAATATTCATTCGCAATCTCCTGCATCAATTGTTCATCGATGCCCTCCAGGAAGGCCCAGGAAATAATATTGCCGGCCCCCCGCTTCTCAATGTATTCACGTGAGGCAAGTTTGAATTGCAGATTCACACTAGTTAAACAGGCTTCGGTTTCACCTTTGAAAGGGGATCGGTGATTGCCTTTGGGAGCAAAAAACTTACTGGCTTCCTTTTCTGTAACCTGGCTAAATGCGGATTCGGTTACTAATAAACTGGCTGGTAATAACAGGAATAGGATTTTTTTCATGGAGAAATACATTTTTCAGTAAAAATCCAGACAATCCGGTCCATCCGCAATACGCAATTCTTCGTATTACTGCGTATACACTTCTCCGTTTGTGTGAATTGTTTAAATTCACCTAAGAACCCAAACACCGTATGTACATAGTTTTTAAACCAGCAGCACTGCTATTGGCCTTTGTGCTGAATGCATTGCTGCTGACAGCTCAAAACAATTCTGAAACTGATTCCCTGAAAGTTGTTTTCAACAAAACATCCAATGCAGCTGAACAGGCTAAGCTGCTCAGTGATCTCTGCTGGGCCTATCTACCTGTTTCCATAGATTCGGCTATTCATTACGGTCAGCAGGCTGTAGTAGTGGCATCCAGGATCTCCAATCCAGGCCTCGAAGCGCAGGCCCGAAATGACTATGGCACAGCCCTGCTGCTCAAAGGAAATCTGGATGCCGCTATTGCAGAACTGTCCACAGGCATGACTATCCGAAAATCATTAAAAGATTCCAGCGGCACGGCATCCATTCAGCTCAAATTAGGTAATTGCTATTATAAGGCCGGCAAGTTAGACAGTGCCATGTTGCATTTCACATCCGCCCTGGCTTATTTTGAAAAAGAGAACAAGGTATTTGAATCTGCCCAGGTGCAGGGCAATATCGGAGCTTTGTATTTCACGATGGGAAACTATTCGAAAGCCATCGACTATCAAACCAAAAGTGCCGGATTGCTGGAATCCCTTAACCGTACTTACGAACTATCAAATACGCTGGTTAATATCGGTAATACCTACCTGAAAACAAAGGACACTTCAAACGGATTGATTTATTACCGCAAAGCACAGGATATTGCCGGCAGCTCTAAGAACATCTATGCACAGTCAGCAGCCCTGAATAACCTGAGTAATATATCTATTGGGAAAAAAGATTTTGATGAAGCTATTCGCCTGGCGGAACAGAGTATCGAACTGCGTAAATCCATGGGACTCGATGGAGAACTGGCCAGCGCAAGAGCGACGCTCGCAATTGCTTATAATGCTACTGGATCATTCAAACCTGCCCTGGAACAATTGAAACTCGCCCTGCCCGTTGCAGCAGCAGGCGGATTATCAGAACAGCTCATCAGCATTTACTTGCAAACGGCTATTGCCTATGGAGGGCTTCAGCAGGCAGACAGTATGCAATATTATCTGGGACTACATGAAGCAGAAAAAAATCGTTTTACAGAAAATGAGATGCTCAAAGCTTCCGCCGAATTGGAAACCAGGTATCAGTCGGCACAAAAAGACGCAGCCCTGGAAAAAAGCAAAGCCAGTTTACGATTCCGAAACCTGGCATTAGGTGGAGTGAGTGTACTACTCTTATTGGCAATTATAATTGCTCTGCTCTACTTTAAGCAACAAAAACTGAAGGCAGGTGCGCAGGAGATGGCGCGACTTAATGATCAGCGCATGCAGATTTCCAGAGAGCTGCATGATAATATTGGTTCTTATCTCACTTTCATCAAGGCCTCAGTTGAGCAGGCGAATGAAGGATCTACTCCATCCGTTCCCTTGCAGGATATTCGACAGCTTACAGATGAAACAATTGCCGAATTGCGAAAAACCGTATGGTTGATGAACAATCCGGATGTAAGCCTGTCTGCCTTTAATTCCAAACTCATTGATTATTATAAAAAAATCACACAGGTAAAAGTGCTGCCTGTTACCGGTAATCCTGACCTGGTGTTGGGCAATCAAATCGCAACGCATTTATTTCGTATGATCCAGGAAGGAGTAACCAATGCACTCAAACATGCCAGCGCCAGCCTGGTGACTGTTCAGTTAGTAGCGGAAAATGGTTTATTGAAAGCCAGCATCAGTGATTCAGGAACAGGAATGGATACCAGCAATGATAGCATGGGAGCAGGCCTTCGGAACCTGCGGGAACGCGTGAAGGAGCTCAATGGAACCCTGGAGATTCATAGTGAAAAAGGAAACGGGACCAGGCTGACAATTGAGCTCCCTTTGATACGCAGTTTTGCGTAGGACGATTGCTTTTTTGAATCTATAGATTTGTACTATGTCTATTAAAATTGCGATAGCAGAAGACAATGCCCGGACAAGAATTGCCATTGTTCAAAAACTGGCACAGGATCCATCAGTCCAGGTTTGTATTGAAGCGGGCAACGGGGCCGAGCTACTGGAAAAAATGGAAAGTCAGACCATTGACCTGGTATTAATGGATATTGAAATGCCGGAGCTTAATGGTATTGAGACTACTGCGCATATAGCAGAACGTTATCCCTATTGTAAAGTCATCATGCTTACTACATTTGATGACGATGAAAAAATCTTTCAATCAATTTTAGCCGGCGCCAGTGGATACCTTTTAAAAGATGAAACCGGCACAGAACTGATCTCCTACATTCAGCAAACCATCGCCGGAGGGGCTGCCATGTCGGCCAGTATTGCACTGAAAGCACTGAACTATATTCGTGCTGCAGAAGCTTCTAAACCAAAGCAAGCTGGTCAGCAACCTGACTGCCACCTAACTCCAAGAGAAATCGAATTACTTGAATTATTAAAAGATGGATTGGGTTACAAGCAGATCGGGGCCAGTTTGGAGATCAGCGAAGGAACAGTTCGTAAGCACCTGGAAAACATTTACCGAAAGTTGCAGGTGAACAATAAAGTAAGTGCCATCAATGCCGCTATGCGCAACAACTGGATTTCTTAAAGCGATCGCTGTACAACTGCCAGTTGCCGGTTACTAAGCAGCAGGCAGTAGAGCTTACCATTCACTTCTTCCACATCGAGCAGGCGGGAACAGGGATCCAGTTCAGCGGGCAGAGAATAGGTATATTCTTTAAAATTGGTCCCATCAAATACACCCAGTATTTTACAATCCGCATCCCCTTTACCAATCAGCATGTATAGCTTACCGTTAGCAGATTTAATGTTGGAAACCTGGAAATGCAATCCATCTGAAAGCTCTTTTATGGTTTGATCTGTATCCAGATTGCGCAATTGATTGGCGCGGATCCCATACAATGCATTACCCATACCTGCATAAAACAGATAGGTACTGTTAAAACTGCCGTCAAGGGTTTCCTGAAACACATGCTCTTTGCCAGTTTGCAAAGACTGACCATTGTAGAAATAATTCCGAACAATATCCAGGCGGTCAAACGCTCCGTTGATCTGGCGATAGGAAGTGAAATTGATACCAGCTGCAGATGGAATCACGACCTGATTAAGCCCGGAGTTACCAATTTCCTGTTTCTGATCAAAACGTTCCAGCGTGAGGTTCCATAGAAAACTGGTTCCATTACTTTGTTGCGCTACAAGTTGCAGTGTGCCCTGGTTTTTATACCAGCGCAGATTCTGCAAAGGCGCTTGAACCAATCCGTTATGATCGGTGAAATCTAGTCGGGCTATGTTTTCAAACGCTGAATTGATCCACTTGTAGAGAAAATAGGAATACCGGAAAGTGGAAACCTGTCCCGCCTGGTAAGGTTCCCGAAATTCCATGATTCCATAAAACATATTATTAAAAGAGGTAAGCAGTACAAATTCCTGGTTGGGTTGTTCATATTTGCGCCAGCCATCCTGCAAAGGGAAGAGAAAGATACTGTTGCGGTTACCGAATTCCGAGCTGGTAGCACTTATGAAGGGTTGGTTATTGTGTATGACCAGGTCGGCCTGTTCATACAAGCGTGAGTCCCCAGGCAGTTGTTCGATTAGTTCAAAAGCAGCATTGATTGTGGATTCATCTTCTTTGCTTTTGCTACAGGAAACAAATAAGCCGGTGCAAATGACCAACCAAATTGGAATGCATTTCATATACTGGATTTTAAAAGTGGAATAAAAATCTCGCTAATTCCAGACTGCTGCAATACGCAAAAATTCGTAGGAGTTTTTGAATTGGAGACGCTGCAAGCTTATCAAGTTCCTCATTCTTAACTTTCCCTTTTCCCGTTTTTTGCTGTATTTGCGCTCAACTTTAAAAACCTATGAATAAAATAGCTATACTACTAGTTGGACTACTAGCAACTTCAATTTCCATATCCGCGCAGAAGTCTCTTCAGTTCTCTCAATTGCAGAAAAAGGGAAAACTGGTTGTGGTCAACCGGACCATCACAGTTGAAAGTGATGAACGGTCTGATTATATCAAAGTATCGGAGTCGGAAGGGGAAGGAATTATCTGGTTACCGGTTGGGAACATTTCAACCGGTATCTTTACACTGGAATTAAGAGGCAAAGATGAGTTTCAGAAAAGTTTTGTTGGAATTGTTTTCAACGGACAAAATGATTCTACCTATGAAGCAGTTTATTGCCGGCCTTTTAATTTCCTTGCAACAGATTCCGTTCGAAGAATTCATGCCATCCAGTATATTGCCCATCCGGAATATACCTGGAAGAGATTGAGAGACGAACGGAATGCCGAGTTTGAAAATGCTATACAATTTCCTCCGGAGCCCAATAATTGGTTTAGTATGACCATCCACGTTACTGATACCGAAGTTATTGCAATGATTAATGGAAATGCAAGTCCGGCTTTGAAAGTAAACCGCTTACGCACAGCCAAATCTGGTAAAATCGGAATCTTCCTGGGTGCCGGCAGTGGAGGAGATTTCAGAAAACTTGTTTATACCGGTAAATAGGTTAAATTTAGTTGAATACGAGAACCTTAAAACTATTCAACATGGGAATACCAGAATTTCCAAACGGTTTTGATTCCTGGCAAAAAACACATTTTGAGGTAGTAGAAGTATTGTGTTATATCCGTAGCCTGGAAGAAGGAAAACAACCCAAGAGTTTTTCTGAAATGGTCGACCAGTCTGCCACTGATGAAATGTACCAGTTGGCACTCAATCTCACCAACAAATTCGAAGAAGAAACAAAAGGTAGAAAAAGGGAACGCTTTTTATTTGATGAAATCGAAGATTTTGTGTGGAATGAAGTGCGTAATATGCAGCACAAATAAAATCATGGCGTACAAATTGGTACTGCTGTCAATATTTGCAGGACTCAAGGTTGCTGGTCAGCAACCAGGCATCACCGTTATGAGTTATAATATTCATCATGGTGCAGATAAAGAAGAGCGAAATACCCTGGACTCTATTGGTACATTTATTCTGAGCACAAAGGCTCAGCTGGTTGGTTTACAGGAAGTGGACAGTGTGTGCACCCGATCCGGGCAAATCGACCAGATGCAACGACTGGCTGAGATTACCGGGATGCATTTTGCTTTTGTGCGGCATTTTGCTTATCAGGGAGGGGCATATGGACAAGGAATCCTTTCGCGTTATCCAATAAAAAAAGTGGAGAATATCAGGCTTAGTTTATTAAAACCGGATAGCCTGAGGCAATCGCTGGCTTTAATTGTAGTTGAAGTAGCTATTCCGGGTGTAGGCAGGGCGCTTTTTGCCAATGCACATTTTTCATTGGATGCACCTACCCGCTTGAAGCAGGCTGAGGAAGTGTTGCAGTACCTGAAAAAAAGGAAACTGCCAGCCGTTTTTGTGGGAGATCTGAACGCAACCCCTGAACAACCCGAAATTCAATTGCTCTTATCACAATTGACTGCTGCCTCTGGCCTGGATCAACCGAGTTTTCCAACAGAAGCGCCTGTTAAAACGATTGATTATATTTTCTTCAATTCGAGGTTGAAAGGGAAGCCTGTTCAATCGGAAGTTCCTGCGGTGCTGCACTCAGATCATTTACCTGTATTGACGACCATTCAATTCTGAACACCCACAAATATGTTCACTTCTGCATTGGTCATATCAGCTGCTTTCTCATCGTAGACTTCAAAATCCGCGATATAGGTTCTATTTAATGGGCGCTGCCAGATATCCATCCAGGCTTCAAATACAATTCCATTCATTAAATTCCCGGTAACTGATACCTGTTCGTAAATACCTTTTGGAATCTCTATACCGGTCATGCCATGTGGAATAGTATCCAGTTCAGTTACCTGGCATCCTAACAGTGTTGTATAGGGTTTAGTGTGATCGCCCTCGTAATATGTATATACGCAGTAAATTGTATCGTTAATCCGGTTCGGGATTTTTAATAGTATTGCTTCCGACAAAAAACGATTCCAAAGTTCCGGTATATCCGTTCCGGATGCACCTGCAGCATTTGAGGTTCTAACAGTAATACCAATAACTTTCATAGAGGATATGTTGATCTGGCTCATTGTTGAAGTAAATTTTCACAAAACAGGTTGCAAAATTACTTTGCCTAGTGCCACCTGAGATTTAGCTTTCTTTTTTCTTCTGCCTCTCCATAACAGAAATCCAGTTACAGGGAGTGATGCTGCAATCAGACTGCCAAAGAAAGCGAGGAATTTACCAGGTAAACCTAAGATCGCTCCAACATGGATATCATAATTCATACGTACCAGTTTATCAGCCAAACCAGCTTCATCAAAGCCCCCGGCATAAGAACCCGTAGCAGGTAATTCTTCACCACTGTATCGGTCGTAGTGATAATAATCTATTTTGTAGTAAGTGCCAGGCCGGTGATTGACACCCATTTCCAACGGATCAGTTTCTGTAACCGGATAAAACACCGTGATACTTTCTTTTTCACTCATATTGGCTAAATGCGCCGCCCATAACTCGTCAGCCACCTGGTCTGTATTCCCCGGAATTTTTGGATTGGAAACCGGATGCTCATGGGGTGGTCTTTTTTTACCACCAGAGGTCGTATAGTAAGTTGCATCTGCAAACCAATCAAAGGCCCAAACAAGTCCGGTTATTGCGAGGAAAATCCCAATCCAGCTCATGTAAAAACCCAATACATTGTGCAGATCGTAATTCACTCTTCTCCATTTCGCATTCCACTTGATGGAAAAGCGTTGTTTGATAGCAGCCTTGTTTTTTGGCCACCATAATACGATGCCGCTGATCAACATGATTAAAAACACCAATGTCGCTGAACCGACAATAGGCCTGCCGATTGCTGGGGGTAACCACAGATAAAAATGTCCTTTCAATACAATGCGAAAGAAATCTTTTGTCATGTCTTTCACCTTCAGCACTTCCCCGGTATACGGATTCATTGCAACTATGGTATAGGCCACGGTATCATAATAAGCAGCAAAAGCTGCTTTACCCGGACTCCCATATTCCAATCCCACAACAGGACGTCCATCCAGGTGCTTTAGTGCAATAGCTTTTAATTGTGAAGGAGGCAAGTAAGGTTTATCCTGTTTTTCAACAAACTGATAAGACTCCGTAAGGTTTCTGATTTCCTTTTCAAAAGCAAGCAAACAGCCTGTGATACCAAGAAAAACAACCAAAACACCGGATATCAATCCCAGCCAAAGATGCAGTTTACCTATAATTTTTTTGAAGGTCATGACAACTGGATTTCGCATTAAAATTTATACCCAACCGAGAATCGCACATTGGTTCCCGGCTCTGCCTGCCAATAGAAGAAATTGGCATACGGAGCACCGGAATACAGGTATTTGTTCAAAATATTATTTACGACCAGATTAAATCCAATATTCTTGCGCTGGTAAGAAAGGCTTCCATCCATTCTGAAATAATCCGGCAAACTGTTTTCCGTACCATCAAACACAAACCAGGGGGATCTTTTTGCCTGGTATTGATACCCCAGCGACACACCAAATCCGGCTAATTTTCCACGATCCAGGCGGTAGTTCAGCCAGGCGTTTTGAATATGGCGACTTGAACCAGCTACCTGCGTGCCGATGGCTGCTTTATTTGGATGATCTACCACTTTTGCTTCCGTGAAAGCATAGTTGATAATCACATCCAGTCCCTTCAGTAGTTGACCTTTGATATCCACCTCCACCCCTTTTGTTTCCTGCCTCGTTTCTGTATTGAAAAATCCTCCTGCAGGATTAGGTTTGTTTGGATCGGCCGCCAGTACATTATCGCGTTTGATTTGATACACTGTAACTGCAGAGTTCCATTTCCCATTCATCCAGTCTCTCTTAATACCGAGTTCCATATTGGTTCCAGTCACCGGATCAAAAACACGACCGGTTTCATCTACTCCATAGTTTTCCATGAAGGATTGGTCAACTAGTGCATAAGCAGCTGTATTGGCATCGATAGAATAACTCAACCCTACTCTCGGTGTAAACTTGCTGCGTTTAAAATCACCGGAATAAACATCTCCGGTTTTTAATTGTGTGATTCTACCGGCCAGGGTCAACCGCAGTTTATCTTCGAGGAAACCCATTTCATCCTGAACATAAAATCCGGTATACCCATTATAATAACGAACTCCTCTTTCACGGATATCTTTACTGCGATCTACCTGCAGAATGGCGCCCTGTCCGTATACTGGTTTATACACGTTAAACGTAGGAAGTCCCAGCATCGCATATTGATTCCAGTCGTGGAAATACTCTTTATTACTCATATCCAGTCCTACCAGGAACTTATGACTGATTGCACCGGTCTGCTCTTCCCCATTCAGGAATAACTGCCCCATTTTGCTGGTACCCAAAACATCCCAGCTACTCATAGAACGTTGCAATAAGCTATCGTTATTGGGGTCAAATCCAGCCGCCCATAGAGAAGCGCCTTCCTGGTTATAATTGAAATATGCAGCCTGTGCGGTTAATTTCCAGTTCTCATTCAATTTGTGATCAAAGATGGCAAGCAGACTTCTATCCAGCATTCTGGTTGCAGGCATCCTGGATTCCGCCAAGGTCATGGTTCTGGGCTGATCTGCATAACCTCTTTTGGAAAAGAGGTAATTGGAACCAATCAGATTTACTTCCGAGAACTGGTGAGTATATTCCAATGTTACAGAAGTGCGATCATCAATCAGATACTTCAGCACTGGAACGATGCTATAGCGATTATTAAAATCGAACTGGCGATGAGAGCCTTTGAGTTGTCCCATAACATTAATACGATATAACAGTTTGCCATTCTCCGTCAATTTTCCATCTATATCAGCAGTTGCACGATACAGGTCAAAACTTCCCAGGCTCATGGTTACTTCACCTTTGTTACGACCGCTTGGTTTTTTGGTAACTACATTATAGAAACCTGCAGGATCTCCGTTTGATAACATGAAACCAGCCGGACCTTTTACAAATTCAATACGTTCCACCATGCTGATATCTTCAGTTAAGGGCCCCCAGGTAGTGGATACATTCATTCCATTTCTGAAAGCTCCAACATTACTACCGCGCATGGTTATACGCGCATAGTTGTCCCAGTGCTCCACTCTTGAGGCCCCACTCACATTACGTGTAACGCCTTCGAGCATATCAAAGATCTGCTGGTCGTTGATGAGTTTGGAAGTAACTACCTGGATATTCTGCGGCGTTTCCAGCAGACTGCTGCCCAGCCTCAGGGAATTGGAAACCCGGTTGGTTTTAAAACTGTTTTTATTCCCAATAACCACCACTTCATTCAATTCGCGGTTGGAAAGATTGAGTTGGATGTCTTCTGTTTTGGTTTCCCCGGCAGCTAGCTCAATTGTGCGGGTAATATCTTCATAGCTAACAAGGCTTACCAGAAGGGTATATTCTCCAGCCTCGAGACCTGAAAAGTTATAATTTCCTCCGTTGTCCGCAAGCACTGTACGGTTGATGGGTTGTAAAACCACCGTCACACCTTCGCCGGGCTTTTTATCTGCTGTGGTGATTTTCCCTTTTAAAATTGCCGTGCCGTTTTGGGCGATTGAACCCAAAACACTGAAAGTCAATACTATTACCAATACTATTTGCCTCATCTTCGTCCTTATATTTTATAAGGCGCAAATTTATCCTGCAGAATACGCGCTTGTTTACGCGATGAGGAAATGCATTTACGAGATCGGGAAAAGTTGCAGGAAGCCAGGAAATCAGGCAGGCAGGCGTTCCTTTACCCAGTTGAGTGCGATGGCTAATTGCTCCGGCATGGTTAGTTTGGAATTATCCAGCACCAGGGCATCTTCAGCCTGGCGAAGCGGACTGACTTCGCGATTGCTATCAATATAATCACGCATCTCCAGGTTGTTTTTTACTTCCTCTATGGTAACATTCGGATTCTTCTCATACAACTCTTTAAACCGGCGTTCTACCCGAACCGCATTGTCGGCCGTCATGAAGATTTTTAATTCGGCATTTGGAAATACCACCGTTCCAATATCCCTGCCATCCATTACAATGCCTTTCTTCTTACCCATTGACTGCTGCTGTTTCACAGCAAACTCACGTACCTCGCGGATAGCAGCAATCTCACTAACTTTTTCAGCTACTACAAGATCCCGGATTACATATTCCACATTTTCATCATTCAGAAAAATCTCTGATTGCTGACTATGGTCATTGTACCGAAAATCGAGCTGGATGTTAGTTAGTGCTTCCTTTACTTCTTCTGTGTTTGGCCAGTCGATATGGTTACGTAAAAAATATAAGGTGATAGCACGGTACATGGCACCGCTATCAATATAAACATAGTTTAGTTCTTTCGCCAGTTGTTTGGCAACGGTACTCTTGCCACAACTGCTCCATCCGTCAATGGTGATGATGATTTTCTTTTTGACAGCCATGGAGCGAAGATAAGGTGAAAGGTGAAAGGTGAGAAGTGAGAGGGTGAAAAGTGAAAGGTGAAAGATCAGGGTTTCCTTTTTTTATCGAGGGCCATTTCGACGAAGGGGTAGATGACGAGGATGCCGGCGAGGATAAAGACCCAATAAAAATGGCTGGGGGATTGACCGGTTTTAGCGGACTGAATGAGCAACGTTTCAATTACCAAAAATAATATAGCCGTAAGGAATGCAATCACTTTTAATAAGCGCGCTTCGGTCATGGGTTGCAATGGAACAGAATATACCGTTGTAGATAGGTTATTAAACTTAGATTTCAAAGGTCCCACCATTAACAGAATCAACAAGGAAAAAGTAGCAACTGCAGGCAATAGGAATAAAGTTGCACGGGAACTGTATCCATCAACTTCTCCCCTGGCATTGAAATGAGAAGGAATGGTAGCCGGCAGAGAAGGATACGTAACAATGGCAAGTATCCAGTTGGCCAGCAGCAGCAGGAGACAACCCACAGTTAATACTTTGAAATAAAATGGCTTTTCTTCTTTTTTCAGGTGCTTGGTCATGTTCCTTAAAATACAAAAAAAGGCTACCATTTCGGGTAGCCTTGTATTAGAATTTACTTAGAATCTTAGGATGCTGATTTCTCTTTTTTAGGAGCAGATTCGCTCAGGGTAAAGAAGATTTTATTATTCTCCTTATCCAGGTCAGCGATCAACACATCACCCTGTTTGATAGTCATATTGAGTATCTCCTCTGCCAATGGATCTTCCAGGTATTTCTGTAATGCCCGGTGGAGAGGTCTCGCACCAAACTGAATATCATATCCTTTTATAGCGATGAAGTTTTTTGCTTCTTCTGTCAACTCGAGTGTGAAGCCGAGGTTGTTCAGTCGCTTGAGCACACCTTTCAACAGGATATCAATGATTTGGAAAATATGTTCTTTTTCAAGTGAATTAAAAATGATCACATCATCAATACGGTTTAAAAACTCAGGTGAAAAGGTCCGCTTCAGCGCTTTCTCAATCACTGCCTTGTTGTTTTCCTCCGAACTGGCAGATCGGGCGGCTGTTGCAAACCCAACTCCATCACCAAAATCTTTCAACTGGCGAACACCAATATTGGAGGTCATAATGATCATACAGTTTTTGAAATCTACCTTTCGGCCGAGTCCGTCTGTCAGCTGGCCATCATCCAGCACCTGCAGCAGGATATTGTAAATATCCGGGTGTGCTTTTTCAATTTCATCCAGCAGGATTACGGAATACGGCTTACGACGTACTTTTTCTGTTAGCTGTCCGCCTTCTTCATAACCTACATAACCCGGAGGTGCTCCAATCAGACGGCTAATGGTGAATTTTTCCATGTATTCACTCATATCAATACGGATCAGCGCATCTTCACTGTCAAACATGTAGCGGGCAAGAGAACGTGCGAGTTCTGTTTTACCAACACCGGTTGGTCCCAGGAAGATAAAAGTACCCACTGGTTTCTTGGGATCTTTCAATCCTACCCGGTTCCGCTGGATGGCTTTCACTACTTTCTGAATGGCTTCATCCTGACCGATAACCATACCCCGCATATCATCCGACATTTTCTTCAGCTTCTCACTTTCTGCCTGCACCATACGCTTCACGGGAATGCCGGTCATCATGCTCACCACTTCAGCAATATCTTCTTCGCTAATGGGATAACGTTTGTGTTTGCTTTCTTCTTCCCACTGCGCCTTGGCTCTTTCGAGTTCTTCCTGCAAGCGTTTTTCGGTATCCCGAAGGGAAGCAGCTTCTTCAAACTTCTGGCTTTTTACGACCCGGTTCTTTTCATTCTTCACATCTTCAATCTTCCGTTCCAGTTCCAGGATCTCTTCCGGCACATTGATATTTTTCAAGTGTACTCTTGCTCCTACTTCATCCAATACGTCGATGGCTTTGTCTGGCAGCAGGCGATCTGTCATATACCGATCACTCAGCTTCACACAGGCATCAATCGCATCATCCGAATAATTCACATTGTGATATTCTTCGTATTTGGATTTGATATTGTTAAGGATCATGATGGTTTCATCCACACTTGGAGGATCAACCATTACTTTCTGGAATCGACGATCAAGTGCACCATCTTTTTCGATATACATTCTGTATTCATCCAGCGTAGATGCACCAATGCACTGCAATTCACCACGTGCGAGGGCTGGCTTGAAGATGTTGGAAGCATCCAGTGAGCCACTTGCTCCACCCGCACCAACGATGGTATGAATCTCATCGATAAAGAGAATCACATCGCGGTTTTTCTCCAGCTCATTCATGATGGCTTTCATGCGCTCTTCAAACTGTCCGCGGTACTTGGTACCTGCAACCAGTGCAGCAAGATCGAGCGAAATCACGCGTTTATCAAACAGCACACGAGATACTTTTCGCTGTACAATGCGCAATGCAAGTCCTTCCACGATAGCGGTTTTACCAACACCTGGTTCACCGATGAGGATGGGGTTGTTCTTTTTACGGCGACTCAGAATCTGAGATACTCTTTCGATTTCTTCTTCGCGACCAACGATAGGATCTAAAGAACCGGATTCAGCCAGTCGGGTGATATCGCGACCGAAATTATCCAATACCGGCGTTTTGCTTTTGGTGGCGCCTGCCTGTTTGGATTTTTGCTGGCTGTATTTTTTCTCTTCATCAAAATCATCTTCATTCTCATCCGGATATTCACTTCTCACATCGTTGCTCTTAACAACGCCGAGTTCATTTCGGAATAAATCGTAGTCCACGTCAAACTGATTTAAGATTTGGGTAGCGATATTTTCTTTGTTCTTGAGAATAGAAAGCATGAGGTGTTCTGTTTCAACAGTCGGGCTCTTCAATGCTTTTGCTTCCAAAACAGTAACCCGAATCACTTTCTCTGCCTGCTTGGTGAGAGGCAAACTATTGATATTGGCTATATTCTTTCCTGTTTTATCCTTCACTGCCAGTTCCACTTCCTTTCGCAGTTCATACAGATCCACATTAAAACTCTTCAGAATACGGACAGCGGTGTTGTCACCTTCTCTTATCAGCCCAAGCAGCAAGTGCTCCGTACCGATAAAATCATTACCCAACCTCAACGCCTCCTCCCTGCTGAACGAGATGATCTCCTTTACCTGGGCTGAAAAATTGTTGTCCATTTTATAAGTAGTTGTGTGTTATACAATAATAACGAATATTTTTGAGTTTAGGTTTGCTTCACCGCTATCGAAATAACGTTAAAATCAACACTAAATTTCAGACTATATGCAGGTCAAAATTGATACCAAGGAGAAATTTCATGCCATTACCGTCCTGGAACCAAAATTGACTGCTAATATGACAGCAGAACTGGAGGTAAGTTTGGTTGGATACCTGCAAAATGACGTTAAAAACCTGGTATTGAATCTTAATCCTGTTGAGGCGATAGAACTTCCTATTGCTGAAATTCTGGTCAAGATACAACAAGCCTATTATGAAAACAATGCTTCTTTTGTGATCTGCGAATTACAACCACAGGTGGAAAACTATCTTGATGAGCAGCAATTGCTGGAGATTTTGAGTCCTACTCCTACGGAATCGGAAGCCTGGGATATTGTGCAGATGGAAGAAATTGAACGGGAATTACTGGATGACGGAGAACCTTTATTCAACAACGATTAACCTATGATGGCTGTTACCATTTTGGGCAATAACTCTGCCCTTCCTGCATTTGACCGGCATCCCACAGCGCAGATTGTGACTCTGGATGAACACCTGTTCCTGGTTGATTGTGGGGAAGGGACCCAGATGCAAATGGCCAAATACAAAATCCGCCGCAGCAAGATTCAGCACATTTTCATTTCACACCTGCATGGGGATCATTATTTCGGGCTGATTGGCCTTCTCACCAGCATGGGGTTATTGGGTAGAGAACTGGATTTGCATTTATATGCGCCGGCTGATTTATTGACGATAATCAACCTTCAATTGAAAGTAGCCGATACCTTGTTACCCTATCCGCTGCATTTTCATCCATTGGAATCAGGGGTGTTAGTGGAGAATGATAAATTTCGGGTGACAGCCTTTTCAACCAGCCATCGCATTCCCTGTTGGGGATTTCGGTTCGACCAGGTGAAAGCGCCGCGAAAGGTAAATCCCGAGAAAGCAATCCAGCATGAAGTGCCAGCCATCTTTTATGACCGCCTGAAATGGGGGGAGGATTATCGCACCAAAACAGGAGCAATTGTATTAAATGAATGGGTTACGGACCCTGCTCCTGCTCCTCGTTCCTATGCGTATTCAGCAGATACCTGCTACAATGAAAGTTTGATTGATGCAGTAAAAGGGGTAGATCTGCTTTACCATGAAACAACTTACCTGAAAGACCTGGCCGAGAGAGCTGCAAAGCGATTTCATTGCACCACGCATGAAGCTGCTACTATCGCCAGCAAAGCCAGGGTCGGTCGCCTGTTAATAGGACATTTCAGTTCCAAATACGAAAAGCTCCAGCAATTCGAAGACGAAGCCAGGGAGGTGTTTGAGAATACGCAGCTGGCATTGGAAGGAACGACTTACAGAATTATGAAGTATGAATTGTGAATTAGGAATTGGGGTATGTAGGTCAAGCATTAATGGAGAACATTAGATCACTAGTATTCGCTACTTACAGAAAGACAATTCATAATTCATAATTCTCACTTCCTAATTCATTTTCTTAGGTTAAACCTAAGAAAATGAGGCAGTTCGCTTCTCCAGGCAGCTTCATTATGTTCGCCGATGGGAGAAACGCGCTTAGTGATTTGAGAAGAAGGAACAGCTTTCTGCAGAATGCTGATCATCGCTTCCATATCAGATACCATGGTTTTGGATTCTTTTGCCCCGGCATAGAAATAATAGAATTGATGTTTGTGCCTGCGGGGATGAATGCTTTCTGCAGTGAGTTGTTGCAGATTGGGAGCAATCCAGAAGGAAGGTGACAATACCCCGATTTTTCCAAAGCTTTTGGGATACCAGATGCCTGCATAATAGGATATCAATCCACCCATTGAAGATCCAGCGATGCCGGTATACTTTGCCTGTTTTTTGGTTCGATACCGACGATCAATATAAGGTTTGAGTTCTTTCACCAGGAATTCCAGGTAGGCCCTTCCCTCCCCTTTTCCAAAACGCTCATGATTTTCGGGATTGTATTCATTCATGCGTTTCATCCCGCCATTATCAATGCCAACTACAATCATCGGGAACTTCATCCGGTCCAGTTCTTCATCTACCCCCCACTCACCAGCAAAGGATGTAGCTGCATCAAATAGATTTTGGGCATCGTGCATGTACAGCACCGGGTAATATTTGCCGGAGCTCGCATAGTCGGAGGGCAAATAGATCCAGATCCGGCGTTCCCGACCAAGGGACTTGATCGGGAAGCTCGAATCCATTATCTGAACCTGCGAACTAGCAGTAGAAAACTGGGCATCCGCAACTGAAAAGTACAGGAGTAGCACTAGTGCCAGTCCGGCTCTAAGCATCAGGACAATTGTTTTAAATAAGCTGCCACTTTTTGCTGCAAATCAGCGCTGAGTGGAACAAGTGGCAACCGCAGGGTATTAGTGATCAATCCCTGCTCCGCCAAAAAGGCTTTCACGCCAGCAGGATTGTTTTCCGCAAACAGCAGGTAGTAGGCTTCCAGCAACTGGTCGTTGATGCTTTTTGCTTTGCTAAAATCAAAGGCCAATCCTGCATTCACCATCTCAGTAAACTTTTTTGGAAGAGTGTTTGCGATCACACTGATCACACCATCCATTCCAAGGGAAAGTTGAGGCATTACGAGATCGTCATCTCCACTGCAAACCAGGAAATGATCCGGACGATTTTTCAAGATATGCATGCACTGTGGCAGGTTGTTCGCGGCTTCTTTGATACCTGCAATATTGGGAACTTCATGCGCCAGGCGAAGCGTGGTGGAGGCTTCCATATTGCGACCCGTTCTTCCAGGAACATTGTACAGGATCACCGGCTTGGGAGATGCTGCCGCCAGCACTTTATAGTGTTGGAAAATTCCTTCCTGGGAAGGTTTGTTGTAATAAGGGCAGGCACTCAGAACGGCAGCTGCTTTTTCAAGCGGTAAGCTGGCGAGGTCTTTCACGAGTTCCTGTGTGTTGTTACCACCTACTCCTACTACTATAGGAGCGCGACCGGCAACTTTCTCATACGTGAAGAGGATGATTTCCTTTTTTTCTTCCTTGCTGAGCGTGGGCGTTTCCCCGGTAGTGCCCAGGGTTACAATATAATTCACACCATTACCTAACTGATAATTGATCAGGTTTTCAAGTGCTGTATAGTCGACTTCACCGGTAGCTGTAAAAGGAGTTACGATAGCTACACCGGTACCACGGAGAGATTGTCTAAGATTCATTTTTAAAAAGTAAAAAGTTGATTGATGAGGAATAATTAAACCGGCAATTCATCCCAGAAGCCCATTTTACTGTACTTCTCGATGCGCAAACGCACCCGCTCTTCTGCGGGCACCTGTTTAATATCCTTCAAGGTTTCAATCAGCACTTTTTTAAGATTGGCCGCGGCCTCATTATAATCCCAGTGAGCACCGCCTATAGGTTCTGGTACGATGCCATCTACCAGGCCAAAGCTGACCATATGATCTGGAGTAAGTTTCAGTTCCTCTGCTGCTTTTTCCTTTTGCGCCCAGCTTCTCCAAAGAATGGAGGAACAGTTTTCCGGAGAGATAACAGTGTACCAGGAGTTCTGCAACATGAACACTCGATCACCTACTCCTATTCCGAGGGCTCCACCTGATGCACCTTCACCAATAACTACGCAGATCACAGGAACTTTGAGACGCATCATTTCATAGATATTACGTGCGATGGCTTCTCCCTGTCCGCGTTCTTCAGCTTCCAGTCCGGGATACGCACCTGGGGTATCTATGAGTGTAACAATTGGTTTATTGAATTTTTCGGCGAGGCGCATGAGTCTAAGTGCTTTGCGATAGCCCTCAGGGTTGGCCATACCGAAATTCCGGAGCTGGCGCATTTTGGTATTGATCCCTTTTTGTTGACCTATAAACATTACGGTTTCACCATCCAGTTGGGCAAATCCGCCAACCATGGCTTTGTCATCCTTTACATTTCGATCACCATGAAGCTCCACGAAATTGGTGGTCATCTTCTGGATATACTTCAGGGTATACGGACGGTCAGGGTGCCTGCTGAGCTGAACCTTTTGCCAGCTGGTCAGGTTTTCAGTGATCTGCCGGCGGGTTTCCAGCACCTGATCTTCCAGTTTCTTTATGTAATCGGAATTATCAATTTTCGTTTTTTCGGATGAAATCTTTTGCTTCTCGATTTCATCAAAAAGGTCTTTAATAGGTTTTTCAAAATCTAAAAACTGTCGGTTTTTATTCTCTGGCATACTATCAGTTGTGGTGTAAAATTAAGGGTTGAAAAATTTTTAGGAAAAGTTTTGTTTTGAATTGGGAAATCCCTTTATCTTTGCCATCCCAATTTGAAACAACGGGATCTAAATCGCAGAGTTTCAGGTTGTTGGAAGGATCGGTAGTTCAGTTGGTTAGAATGCCGCCCTGTCACGGCGGAGGTCGCGGGTTCGAGTCCCGTCCGGTCCGCAAAAAGCACCTCAAATGAGGTGCTTTTTCGTTTTGAGTTGATGGGTCGGCTGATAGTGGTAAGTTTGACTCATGGATCAAATGCCAATACCGGACAAGGACGAAAGCTTCCTGGAAGAAATAAAATCGGGCATCCGGAAATTGTTAAATAAGGCCGTAACCTGGATGAAGCCTGATAAAGAACAACCCATCCTGGTTCAGATACTGGTATTTATAATCAAGCTGCCTGTTCTGCTGCTTATGTTATTGCTTTCACCGGTGGTTCTGGTAATCTTATTCTTTGTTTTTATAGCTGCTTTTTGAAATGCAAAAAGAGTCTGTTCTATTCGGCAGCTGTCTGTTCATTTTTATCCTGCACCAGATATTGGAAAATTGTTTCCATGTACCGGTTAAAATGGTGGATAATTATGCAGATCCCCTGGTATGTATGCCCATCATCCTGCAACTGGTTGTATGGGAGCGCAGGTTGCTACTTAAGGATGCTTACTACCGTTTACCACTACTTCATATTATCGGATATTTTATACTGACTTCCTTGATAGCGGAATTACTTTTTCCGAAACTAAGCAACCGTTTCACAGCTGATAGCCTGGATGTTGTTTGTTATGCTATCGGCAGTTTTGTGTTTATTGCAATAAATTCCTATAAAAGGAGCCATTAAAAACTCCACTTCGCCCGTAGAAAACCAATATGCGAGAGGGCCTCAAAGCCACTGGAGGATGCAAAAAAAGATTGCCAGACAAAATCCAGATCGAGGTTGGTTTGCACATTGTACCGAAGCGTGGGAAACAGAATCAGCAGATTGGTACCGGGCGCATACACCACACTCATACTTCCACTTAAAATTGGCGTAATTTCTTTCGAGGTATTGACCAGGAAATTCCATTTGGTGGGCATCAGGTTGCGGGGAGATACCTGAAATACCAATGTGTTCAGGCTATCAAGGGGGCTATCCCAGCCTTTATCGTTGAATAAAAAAGTGGTTGATACATACCAGCCATTTTTAAACATATAATCTCCTTCCAGCACTACCAGTAAATTGGAAAGTCCGTCTTTCTTACTGCCATGAAACTGTGCCTCTCCTTTAAAACCGGCTTCTTTGATATTACCCGCCCATCCAAGTCCGGCTGTAAAATTTCCCTGGTAAAATCCGGAATTGGCCTGCAAATCGTATTGCCGGTAGTTGGTAAAATAATTGGCGGCTATTATGGGTTTATTTCGGGTACCCGCTACCGCGAGTTCAAGGTGGGACAACTCATTGAGGAGGTATTGTGTTTTAATAGCATCGCTACCCGGACGTTCTTCGTAATCAAAATCAAGGAAGTTGTAACTGTTAAAAATATCATTGGGCGACCAGGTATTGGTTATGCCCCAATTGATGCGTTGCCTGCCAGCCCTTACATTCCATTTTGGCTTTTTAAATTCGATCCAACATCGCTCCAGGTTGGAATGTAGGATAGCAGACCGGGTATCGAGCCAGTTTACAGAAAGATTTACTGCCTCACTCTGGTTGCGTAGCTGCTCTTTAAAGCCTGGTTGTTCCCGAACATCCCCACCCCAGTACAAGCGGTTTCTGATTTCGAGTCGCCCTGCCCATTGTTCTGCTTTATTCCATTTCAGGTTGATTCGGTTGTGAACAAGATTGGTAGCAACAGGTTTGGAAAAATCTTTATTCAAGCGGATCCATTGCAAATCTTTGAGATATCCATTAAACGCCCAGACTGATTTATGAGAGGCAGTATCCTGTGCCAACAGCATAGACGGCAATACTAAACATGTTATGAGCAATTGATGTTTCATATCCTATCCATGAGGAAACTCAGTTGAAACAGCAGCGGTATCGGAGGCAATCCTTCCATCTACGAGCGTGATCACCCTTCGGGCTCTGTCAATAACCCGCTGGTCGTGTGTAGAAAAAAGAAAAGTCATATACTCTTCGCGATTTAGTTTTTCCATCAGGTCAAGCAGTTTGGAAGCAGCAACAGAATCCAGGTTGGCGGTGGGTTCATCCGCCAAAATGAAACGAGGCCTGGTAGCAAGTGCTCTTGCAACTGCAACCCGTTGTTGCTGGCCGCCTGATAGCTGCGCAGGTCTGACATCCATTTTATCTTCCAGGCCAATTTCTTTAAACAACTGCTGCAATCGGGCTTCGCGTTCTTTCTTTTTGACTCCCTGTAACAACATGATAAACTCCGCATTTTCTTTGGCCTTCAAAACCGGAATAAGATTGAAGGACTGAAAAACAAAACCGATATTATGCAACCTGAAATTAATCAGCTCTGATTGGGAAAGCTTTGTAATATCCACCTCGTTGATGTAAATATTTCCTTCCGTAGGTTTATCCAGGCCGCCAATCATATTCAGGACAGTTGTTTTACCAGATCCAGACGGACCAACAAGCGCGGTAAATTCACCTTCTTCCAAATGGAGATGTACATTGTTGACAGCGTATACCGGAATCGTGTCGGGGTTATACACTTTGCTGATAGTATGCGCATCAATAACGGTTTTAGGCATAGTGGTTCATTTATCGTTTTAATGCTTCCACCGGGTTCAGCCGAAGCGCTTTTATTACAGGTAACAGGCAGGAGAAAACAGCCGTACCAATAACCATCATCAGAATCGGGAAGAGTTTTTCACCAGGGAAAGAAGGATAAATCATGGTGCCGAATCCAAAGCTGGCCAGCATCTCTTCCCCCATACCAGAAAGATCGAGGCCATGTTTTTGGAAATAAAGAATAACCAGCCAGGACAGCATCAAACCAATCGGCGTACCTGCAATAGTGAGGAAAATTGTTTCGGTAAAAACAAGTAAGAAAATCTTGCTTTTGGAAGTACCCAGTGCTACCATCATTCCGATTTCCCTGGTACGTTCCAGCACTGACATCAGCATAGTATTCAGGATACCAAAAGCAAGTGCAATCAATATGATCAACATAATGATATAGGAATATTGATCAACCGTATTAACCATGAGATCGGTTTCCGGCGACAATTCTTTCCAGGATTCAACCAGCAGAGAGGGATTCAGTTGCTGCAATTGCGCACCTGCCTTGGTGAGCATCTCATCGTTTTTTAACAGGATAGAAATCTGATGGAAGGAATCACCGGTAAGCAATAATTCATTCAGGGCTTGCATGGTTAGATATACATTGAATTCATCCAGCGGGGCATTGCCAGACTGATAAATCCCGGCCACCCGGAAGGCCGCAGATACCAGGTTGTCTGTTGTGTCAGAAAATGTCAAAACCAGTTTTGAACCTGGTTTCAATTTCATTTTATCGGCCAGTTTTTTACCAATGAGGATTTCATTTTTCTTTTCAGGATGAAACCCCTCTCCCGTTTGAATCTTTTGCTTTAACTGCGAAGTGGCATATTCCAGTTCAGGCACTACCCCATTGATCTGAACACCCGCGCTGCTGGTGGTAGTCACCAACATACCCTGCACAATGGATCTGGGGGCAGCTATTTTTACTTCGGGAAGGGACCGAACCCTGGTTAGCAGAAGATTGCCATCAGGAAGCACATAAGAAGGGTGGTAATCATTTTTAAATTCCGGATGTTGAATCTGTAGATGGCCCACTTCTGAATCAATTACGGTTCTGATCCTGCTTTTCATCATGCCTTTATACAAGGCAAGAACTCCCATACCGGCAAAAATACCGATGGCAACGGAAAGCATGATTACAATGCTCCTTGCTTTGTTACGCCAGCTATTTCTCCATGCCAGTAAGAAGATCATAGGTAGTTATTTTTTCATGGCAGTTACCGGGTTAAGCCGGATGACTTTATAAACAGGATAAAGTGATAACACAAGTCCGATGATCAAAACAGCCAGTGCCTGGCTCAGAAAAATGGAGGAACTGGTAGAAGTTGGAAAGATGGCTTCGAAACCAAATCGCTCATAAGCTTTAGCTGTTTCACCACCTATTTTGATGGGGTATTTTTTCAGGTAATACACCAGCGGGATGCTGGCAATTAAACCTGCTATACATCCAATTAAAACAGTCAAAACAGACTCCGTTAAAAAGAGTTGAACCAATTTTGATTTTTTCATACCGATGGCAACCAGCATGCCCATTTCAAACTTTCTTTCCAGCATCATCATGAGCAGTGTACTGAAAATGCCAAAAAAGATGAGCAAATACAATACGCCCTGTACCACTTTCATGTTGTTGGAATCGGTCTGGATATGTTGTTTGATATCGGGCAGTAATTCTTCCCAGGTCATCACTTCATATTGATCACCGATTTGTTTGCTAACCTGCATTGCTGTTTGGTTGAGCTCTTTATCTGTATGAAGTGAAACTACATAAGAGGTAATGAGCTGTTGGGCACTAAAAAAATCCTGTGCAACTGGCAGGGGCATGTAGAGTAATTTGTCGTTCAGTTGGGGAGATCCAAACCTGAGTAAACCTTTAACCGGGTATTTTCCTGCTGCAGTTGCTCCATGGTATCCCTGACCAATTAAAACAACGGTATCCTGCAGCGAAATTTTAAGTCGTTTTGCCAATCCCTCCGAAAGCATAACACCGGTATCCCTGTTGTTAAGGAATACGCCAGTAACAAGGCGGGCTCTTAAACCAGTAATCTCATTTTCAAATGCCGGGTCAACTCCAATAATGAGACAACCTTTAGTAAGAGCCTCTGAAGAGGCAAGTGCGAAGCCTTCCAGTCGGGGGGCGATTACCCGGATATTAGTTGCTGATTGTATGGCATCTTTTACCCTGCTATCCTCTTCAAAACTATTATCGAGTAGTTGTTCCTGTTGGTATCCCATTTTATGTACCTGGATATAACCTGTGTAAAAACTCACTACGTTTTTAACCAGGTTTTCAAATACTCCTTGTTTCAAACTTTCTGCGATAGTGGAAAGTAGAACAGCAAAAAAAACAGCAGCCACCGAGATCAGGGTTCTGCTTCGGTTGCGCCACAAATTTTTCCATGCCAGTTTGATAATCCACATCGTTTACTGTGTAAGCTTTTTCATTTTTTCAGTTGTAAAAAAAGCGTCGTCTATCTTGCGGTCATACTGGATTACTTTATAGATCATTATTGTTTTTTGACCGGGTTTATCCATTGGCAGCATTTCAAACCGGGTTGGAATGAGCCGACCATCCATTAGTTTGATGTCGGATGCATTCATGGCATTAACCAGGCTTCCGTCTTCGTCATAAAAACGGGTATGCAATTCCAGGTAATCGGTTTTATCAATACAAACCAATAATTTACCCCAAACAACAGCAGCTTCCGGTTTCGGTATCATTTGAATGAGGTAACAACTGTGTTTATCAATGACCGTATCTCCCACTATACTGTGGTTGTAATCCTCCACTATGGAAGATTCCTTAACCAGGTCGTCGTTGGTAAAATCGGTACCCATCCACGACTGGCTCATCATGGAAGGGGGCAGTTTGATGATTTTTTCAAGGGCAGGCAGCCAGTTCCAGACTTCTTTTTTTCTTTTTAGGAAAACAATGCCTTTGTCTTTAACAGGTGACAGAACCAGGATCATAGCTAAATCCCTGCCCTTCACCCAGGTTGAAACGGTCATTTCGCGCGACCAGCTGGGCCGGATGGTTTGAATGGTGATCTGAGCCTGGGAAGTAGTACCCCGCATCTTAGCATCTGCTGCCTGAACTATCTCCTTAGCAGTTTGACCGTAAAAACTAAGATGGCTCAAACAGCCTAGTAGCAACAAAAATAACTTCATAACCAATCCATCTTTCTGGAAAACTACTTTCTATATTACTATTTGGCTATGATGCCGGTCAGCCTGGCCTATGATTATTGGGTGTTTTTTTAATAAGCTCCAGTATTTGTTGCAGTGCTTTTTTCGATTCGGGGAAATTCAGAAACATCCAGGCATGTGGCATTTCTTCGTATTCAAAGAAGTTGTATTCAATTCCCAGGGAATCTAATTGAGTCTTCAGTTTTCTGGCATCTGCCAGGAGAATATCATTGGTGCCTATAAATACTGAAATGGTTGCCAATCCCTCAAAAGATCCATAAACCGGACTAAGCAGGTAATGATCCGGAGGTGTATCTCCGGCATATTGCTTTCCGACGGTCCTAAGCCCTTCAATACCTAAAAAAGGTTCAACACCCTTATATTCATTGAGTTGCGGATTGCTTAGCGTTATATCTAACCAGGGTGAAAGCAAAATGATCTGATCAGGTTGGGGAATGCGGTCTATTTGAAGTTTTTGTGCAATTGCCAGCGCAAACCCGCCACCTGCAGAATCACCCATTAATATCAAGTCATTTGGGGTATGCGTATGGAGCAGTTTATTGTAAATCCATTCTGCCATTGCAAAGGATTCCTTGTAGGTATATGCCGGAGCCAATGGATAATCGGGAGCTGTGATGGTACAGCCTGTTTTTTCTACCAGCCGTGCCAGAAATTTCCAATGAAAAGAAAGGAAACCGCTGATATAGGCACCACCATGAAAATAAAGAATATGTCTGCCAGAGGCTTTTGCGTACTTTGGACTTAATTCAAATACATTTCGATTGTTAACCTGGTATTGCCGGATACTGCAAATTTCCAGCAATGACTCCGGCGGGTGAGACCGGTTGAATAACTGAAACCTGCCAGAAGCGAATCGTTGACTGAGAAACTTTTTCCTGCCAACCATTCTTAGCATAAAATTGAATAATTTACTTTCGGTACTTGCCACCTGATTTGTTTGATTGTTATCCTAATTGCTCCGTAAGGTACCTACTATAATCAGGTATCTGTCCCGATGAACTGTTAATCAACTGCCCTCACAAATAATAAGAAATGCAGGACTTTACCGATTTTTGGTTAAGGCTTGACAATGCAGCCAAAATATATCCGGCAGTAAAAAGCCAGGAATTAACCGCTGTTTTCAGGATATCTGTTGATCTGAAGGAGAGGGTGAAAGCAAAACAATTCATTGAAGCCATTCAAAGCCTGGAGAATCGGTTTCCGTATTATAAAGTTACCCTTAAAGCGGGATTTTTCTGGTATTACCTGGAACCTGCTGATCTTCCTTTTACAGTAATTCCTGATAGTGATACACCCTGTCGCGCATTTGAAAAACAGGAGCTCTTATTCAGAATATTGGTAAAGGCTAATCGGATTAGCGTAGAATTCTCGCATATTCTTACGGATGGAACTGGCGCATTGGAGTTTCTAAAAACCTTGTTATTTCTCTACCTCGAAAAGACGGGGGTTCAGCTTCCGCAGGAATTGCCCTTTCACCAACCGAAGGATCTTCCGAAGGAAGAGGAGTATGAAGATGCCTATAATCGTTATTTCAAAAAAATTGATAGTATAAATCAAAGGCAGCCAAATGCATTTCATCTTCCCTTCAGGTTAAATGATCGGCCCCGACTTAAAATATTGACAGCAGAGCTATCTGTAAAAAGTATTGCTGCAAATGCAAAAAAGTATGAAGTAAGTATAACAGACTACCTGGTAGCCGTTTATCTACATTCTATGCAAGAACTATTTGAAGAACAATCTGCGTTAAAAAAACATCGCTCAAATAAGATAATTCGTATTGAAGTTCCGGTAAATCTGCGCAGGATTTTCCCATCCCGTACCATGAGAAACTTTTCACTCTATGTGATGCCAGGCATAGATCTGCACCTTGGGCATTATAGTTTTGAAGAAATAGTGAAAATTGTTTTTCACCAGGTTCGATTAGAAACGGATAGGAAACTAATCAGTAAAATGATATCGAGAAATGTAAGCGGAGAAAAAAATCCCATTGTAAGAACCCTTCCCTTATTTATTAAATCACTTTTTCTATCCATTTTGTATTCCCGGGGAACGAAGCAATATAGTGGTGTGGTTACCAATATGGGGAATATTGATTTAGGCACAGAAATAAATTCCCTGATACAACAATTTATATTTATTCCACCACCTCCAAATGATATCCTAAAAGTGAATTGTGCTGCAGCAGGTTTTAATGGTAAATTGCATTTGACATTTTGCAACATAACGGTATCAAAAGAACTGGAGCGAAAATTTCTTTCATTTTTAACCAATCAGGGAATAGCGGTAAAACTAACCAGGTATACCTAAACTAAAATGACATGAACATTTGCCGTAACTGCGGGGTTGAATTGGAAGAGACGATGACTGTTTGTCCATTATGCAGACAAGCAGTAGATAATTCAGGTATTGTGTCGGTTCCAGATACAGTTGGGAAACAGTTTATTGTTTATGGAAAAAAAATGAGTCCCCCGGAAAAGAAGTTTACCTGGGAGATCATCTCACTTATACTGCTTTCTTCCATTGTAGCAGCTATTGTAATTGATTGTATTCTTAATAGCAATATTACGTGGTCGGAATATCCGGCAGCAATCTGCCTTACCGTATTTTCTTACATTTCGATGTTTACCTTCTGGCAGCAGCGAACAACACTTCAACTTGCAGGTGGTCTTACGCTATCAATCATTTTACTTTTTCTGTTTGATTTAATAACAGATGGTATTAACTGGTCGATTAAAGTTGGAATACCGCTGATTTTTGCAGCCACTTTTCTAGCTGCTATTTTAATTAAAATCATCCGCCATTCTAAATATAAAGGTATCAATCTGATAGCGTATGTATTTCTTGGAGCAGCCATTCTTTGTATTTTAATTGATGGGATATTATATTATTACCTGAGAGGAATCTTTCATATTGATTGGAGTTTACTTGTAGCAGCCTGTACGATTCCTGTTGTTATTGTGTTATTTTTTGTGCATTTCAGAATGAAAAAAGGAAGGAGTCTAAAAAAAACTTTTCATATCTGATATTCACTGAATTAACTCTCCTCAATAAAAATTGTTACGGTACATTCTATAAGAACGTCTTTTCTTTCGCATGATCCAAAGATCAATTATTCCAAAACTTCTTTTACCCTCTTTACCATGTGAAGGGATTTCATCAGAAGATAAATCAAATAAAGGCTCATTTATCATATTGTGCTCATAAACAATTGTTCCTGCACTTAGGAAAGGGGGTTGCATATTATTTATTTTTAGGATCACTTCGCTTCACCCTGGCTGCTTCCAGAGCTGCTTTATTTTTACTGATCAGTTCACCTTTCAATCTGATTTCCTGATCCAATTCTCTAAGTCTGTTTTCGACAGATAACTTTTGTTTTTGAAGGTCTTTTTGCTCCTCCATTAATTTCTCAAGTTCTTTTTCCTCCTTTCCTAAATCTTTGATCTGAGCGGAAATATCAACATCATCAGAGAAGGAATTGGTATACATAACCAATGATTCAAGATACGCTTTGACATTTTGATTGATCAGAGTATCATCTGTACTATTAGCAAAATTATTGTACCCTGTTGATACAGCCATATAAACTACACTGCTATTATTTTGCCCCTTTTCAATTTTAGTATAGATATCAATTTTTTCCGGACTGATTTCAGAAAGCACTACTTCCTTATACCGAACTACTCCCCTTCTCATTTTCTTCTTTAATCCAGACCTTTCGAGTCTCAATTGCAGGGCATCGCTGGCCATTTCCTCTGTCTGGTTTAACGTAATCATTACTGCATGCTGATTCACCTTATCAATCATGAAAGATGCATCAGTGGCTTGTCCATTCATCACTGCTGCTGAAGTTAGAGCAAGAATGGAAAGTACTAGTTGTTTTATATTTTTCATTTCACAAAGCTGACACAAATAAACGGACAAACTGTTACACAACTTCAGAAATATGTTATATAATTCACACTTTACAGAAGGAGTCAAATGAATCTGGGTATAAAAGGTTATATTTAGATAGACCATGTTTATATTAATCTTCTCTTCCAATGAAACTCTATATTAAAAATATGGTTTGCACCAGGTGTAAAATGGTCGTAAAACAGGAGCTAATCAAATTAGGTATTCATTTTAGTATGGTGGAACTAGGCGAGGTTGAAATCATTGAAAATATTTCCTGTGAACAGCAAAATCAATTAAGGGTAGCACTATTGAAAGCTGGGCTGGAATTGATGGATGACAGCAAAAGTGTTTTAATTGAGCAGATAAAGAATGTTATTATAGATCTGGTTCACAACTCTGAAGAACCTTTGGCAATAAAGTTTTCTGAATATCTGCATCAAAAGTTAAATCATGATTATACCTATCTGGCGAATCTATTTTCAGAAGTGCAGGGTACAACTATAGAGCAGTTTCTGATCACGCATAAAATTGAACGGGTAAAAGAATTACTTGTTTATGATCAGATTAATTTAACAGAAATAGCCTATCAGATGCATTACAGCAGTGTAGCCCATCTTTCCACGCAGTTCAAAAAGGTAACAGGATTAACGCCATCTCACTTTAAGCAACTTAAAAATAAGAAGCGAGTGATGCTGGATGCAGTTTGAAGAAAGCAAACCTACTGATTATTTTTACTCCTCAACCGGAATAGCTGTATTCAATAATCCTGACAGGGATTTGGAAGTGCGATTTTCGGAGCTGTTCAGGTAAACAACTTTGCCATTTTTCAACAACCAGTTATCGCAGACAAGCATGGAATCTTTTTTACCGTCTTTGGTTTGCCATTTATTCCAAACCCAGGCAATCACCCAGTCCTGGTTGCGGTCTTTATTGTGCAGTGAAATCAAAGAAAAAGGAGTATTGGTGGTAGATGAATACGTGTTGCGCCATTTGTGCAATTCTGCTTCTACTGTTTCCTTATTGGTGCTCACCCGTACGCCATTGGGCCAATCAAAAACAGTACTGTCAGCCAGGTAGGAGGCCATGTCAGTAGGGATATCGGAATCCCAGGCCTGGTACAAATTGGCAATGGTACCAGCCAGCTGAGGATCACCGGCCTCCCAGTTTTTGAGCACTACTGTGGCGGGTAATTCAGACATTATAACCAGCTCAGCAGAATCAGCTGCCGGAGTTACCTGCTCAACAGGAGCATTACTTGAACAAGCGATAAGTATTACGCAAAAGCAGATTAACAGTAGTTTTTGAATCATAGCATTCAGGTTGATAACATTAAAACAAACCTGAATATAATTAAAAATGGCCATCACAGGGATGGCCATTTTAAACGGGTAACCGGTTTGATTATAATTTATCAATCCATTCCTTTACCTCTTCTTTGGTTTTACCAGAGGCTTTTTGAATGCGACCGAGCAACTCATCTTCTTTACCTTCTACGTAGGTGAGGTCGTTGTCAGTCATGTCTCCATACTGCTGTTTGATCTTACCTTTAATAATATTCCAGTTGCCTGCTATTTTTTCTTTCCACGCTTCCATAATGATGAAGTTTAATTGTTAACAAATCGCTTTTTCAAGCATTTGTATTACATCGTAAAAGAACCATGCCGGCCTGAATATGCGGTGGGGTGTAGAAACAATACCCCAAATCATACCGACCTATCCCATTAGTTCCCTGTTTTTAAAGAAAGAATATAGGTAGCCATCAGTTTGGCATCATCTTCTGTCAGCGTCGGATGTGGTGTCATAACCGGATGGCCCCAGGCACCTGAACCACCCTGGATGATTTTCAGGGCCAGGAGGCTGATATACCCCTTGCTCGCGGGATATCGTGCAGCGATAGACTCGAAAGCAGGGCCTTTGGATCTTTTATCCTTTTGGTGACAGGTGTAACAATCGGAATAAGCAATCAGCACCTCTCCTTTTTGTATTGCTTCGGGGGATAGCGGCTCATCCACGCCTTCAATCTTTTTGATATAATCTTTTTTAACGGGCTCCTGTTCCGGAGAAGGATCAACACAGGAGAGCAAGCCTAAACCAAAGGCATAAACGAAGATCAGGCAGGCGAGTAGCTTAATTGGTTGCACGCTGTTGAAATATTGCTCAATTGCAGCAAAGCTATGGAATCTGCTGTCATCCGCTTATACAATCGAAGTAAGTTCAGAGTAAGTGAAATCCGTCCAATGTGAAACCAGATGGTTTATACCACATCGCTGTGCAAGCAGGGTAAGTATTTGGGACGGAGTAGAGCTACTTTTTATAAGTGTATGCAAACTTTCGGCGCCTTCCGATTTGGAGAGTTTATAGCCAGCCTTATCTGTAAGCAAGGGATGATGAAAGTGAACAGCAGTTGCATAAGTGTTGTTGTCCAATGAATGACTCAATGCTACCTGTGCTATACTGCTTTCCAGCAGATCAACACCCCGCACTACCAGGTTTACGCCAAACCGCGTATCATCTACTACTGAACACAACTGATAGGCAGGTGTTCCATCTCTTTTGCGCACGATAAAATCTTTCATGGAAACGGGGAAATCATAGGCGATTGTTTCTCCGGTGAACAGTTGCAGGAATTGCGACTGCTCCGGGGTTCGATAACGCCAATTCAATCCCGGATCATCCAGCCGTAATTTTGTACTGCAATCTCTGGCACAGCCTGAAAGTAGGCCGGCTTTTTGCAAATCCGTTCGGGTACAGGCACAGGGGTATAACAATCCCTTTTGCCTCAATTCATCCAATGCTTTTGTATAATTATCCAATCGGTGTTGCTGCGACCAGTACTTCAAAAAATCAACTTCATCTTTTGGTCCCTCCTGGTAAGGCAACTCAAAAAAACGCAATGTTTTAAAAATATTTTGAAGGTATTCTTGCCGAAACCGATCCCGATCCATATCATCTATTCGCAGGAGTATCGAAGCGCTGGTATTTCGGGCGATAGTTGCCGTTAGTATAAAGGAATACAGGTTGCCCAGGTGCAGGTAGCCACTGGGTGTTGGTGCGTAGCGGGTTTTATGAACTTTTTCAGCTGGCAAGGATGTCTTCAATACGTTGCAATTCATCTGCAGTAAATTGCAGGTGTTTCAGACAGCCTACTGCATCTTCCACCTGTTCAGGTTGACTGGCGCCCACAATCACAGAAGTAATTCTTGGATCCTTGAGTACCCAGGCATAAGCCATCTGGGCCAGGCTCTGACCGCGCTCTTTCGCCAGTTCATCCAGTTGTTTCACTTTCGCAATGTTTTCCGGAGTGATCTGCTCTGCTTCAATGGCTCCATTGCCCAGTGGTCTGGCAGCCCTTGATCCCTCCGGTATGCCTTTCAGGTATTTGTTGGTTAAGAGCCCCTGCGCCAATGAAGAAAAAGTAATGCATCCCATACCTGTATACTCAACTGCATCCAGTAATCCATTTTCCACCCACCGATCCAGCATGGAATATTTGGGCTGATGAATCAGACAGGGCGTTCCCAACTCCTTCAACAACTTTGCAGCCTTTCGGGTTTCTTCCGCACTGTAACTTGATATCCCTACATACAAAGCTTTCCCCTGTCGCACCAGCAGGTCCAATGCCGCCATGGTTTCTTCCATCGGCGTATCAGGATCCGGCCGGTGATGATAAAAGATATCGACATAGTCTAATCCCATGCGTTTCAAACTCTGATCCAGGCTGGCAACCAGGTATTTTTTTGATCCCAGATCGCCATAGGGGCCCGGCCACATGGGCCAGCCTGCTTTGGTGGAGATGATCAGTTCATCGCGATAGCGTCCCAACTCTTCTTTAAGGATCTTGCCAAAATTGGTTTCAGCAGCTCCAGGAGGCGGACCATAATTATTCGCCAGATCAAAATGAGTTATGCCCAGATCAAATGCCTTGAATACAATGGATTTTGATTTGGCATAAGGATCCAACTCACCGAAATTATGCCAGAGCCCAAAAGAGAGAGCAGGCAGTTTTAACCCACTTTTACCAGCGCGACGGTACTGCATTCCGTTATAACGATCAGGATTAGCCGAATACATAGTTGTTTATTTCTTGTTGATGAGTTTCATCTGAACAGGATCCCAGTGCAGGATCCGCTGCTGAAAATAACTGTCATTGCAGGCAATACAGGGAGCAGCTGCACGGAATCCAAAGCTAATATCCTCAATCACCGGTTTACCCGTACGCATGGCTTCAAAAAAATTCATGAAATGATCAAGGTGCTCATCATACCCGGGTGGATTGACAAATCGGATCGGCTCCTTTTGAGGGCGCTGGTGATCAGCCTGTGAATACCGACTATTGTACTGTTTGCGCAATTCCTCCTGCATGGCTGCAGGATAGGTTTCCAACGCATCCCAGCCACCAATGCCCGGCGCTTTCGGCATGATGCTGTGCGTGAGTTCCAGATCGCGGCCACCAATTTTCATTACACCTTCATCCCCTATCAACCGAATCGAACTGGTATCTCCTCCTCCACTGATAAAATTGACCCTTAGCGTTAGTTGAAATGCAGGGTGCTGGGCAGTAGCAGGATAATCCATAATGGCAGTCATGATATCCGGTACATCGCGCCCATCCTTCCAATGAGCGAGCTGACCAGTTGCATAAATTTTAGTGGGACCAAGAGAACCTGTTATTAAATGCACCCCTGATAACAGATGCACAAAAAGGTCACCTGCTACTCCTGTTCCAAAAGCCCGGTAATTTCGCCACCAGAAAAACTGCTTCGCATCAAAGGGAGGTTTTTTCGATGCACGGATAAATCCATCCCAGTCCACAGTTGCCGGAGATGCATCCAGGGGCATGGTATATTGCCAGGCACCCATAGCGCTTTGCCGATCATAAGTAGCTTCTACGAGATTCAGTTTGCCAATCGCGCCAGCGTTATATAATTCCTTTGCCTTTGCATAGTGCAGGCTACTAACACGTTGGCTACCCACCTGCATGATGGCACCTGACTGTTGCTGTACTGAAATAAGAGGTAGTCCTTCCGAAATTTTATGAACCACGGGCTTCTCCCCATAAACTGCTTTCTTTTTTTGCAGGGCATATGTAGCAATAGGTGCATGCCAGTGATCACTGGTTGCTACAATAACCGCATCGATATCAGGTCTGTCAACAAGCGCCTTATAATCCATCGTTGTGAAAAGGTCAGCACCATAAATTTCCTTCGCGCGAATTAGTCGGCCCTGGTAAAGATCGCATACGCCAGCAAGTTCAACACCCGGCACTTTTAATGCTGTTCTCAGGTTGCGGTGTCCCATAATTCCCATCCCTATAACGCCAACCCGTATGCGATCATTGGCATTGATTCGCTTAGTCGTTGGAGTGAGTATAACTTCCTTTTCGCTGCCAGCTGCCTCACTCAAGGATGGCAGGGTTATCGCCAATGCAGCAGAGCCGAGTCCTTTTATAAAATGACGGCGACCGGCTGCTTTTCGGTTAGACATGTTTGTTGATTTATACAGATAATCGTCTCCTCACCCGGCTCAGGGTTTCCAGGGTAACACCCAGAAAAGACGCAATGTATTTAATGGGTACCCGGTTGATCAGGTGCGGGTAATGCTCTACAAAATACTGGTATTTATGATCAGTACCCGGGATGCGTGCAACAAAAGCCCTGCCTTCCGCATCCTGGTAATAGCGTTGCAGCAACTTTCTTCCAACAATATTGAACTCAAGGTAATTCCGGTACAGGGTTTCGAGGTCGGCATGACTGATCACCAACAATTCCGAATTTTCAATTGCCTGGATATTTTCTCTGGAAGGTGCCTGGTCATTCAAACCGGAGATGGAGGTCACAATTTCATTGTCTATCGAGATCCAGGTAGTAATATCCTTGTCTTCCTCTTTTATGAATCCCCTGATTGCTCCTTTGGAGATAAAATACAGGTGGTGACAAATTTCACCACTCCGCAGGAGCATTTTGCCTTTCCGAACCGTTTTGGTTGTAGCCTTTTGAGTAAGAAAGTCAATAATCTCCGGGGTAAGCGGATGCAAACTGCCCAACAATTGAAATAAGCGGGAACTGTCCGGAGTGCTTTGAATAACCATGGTTTACAAATATCGTATGAGGCCTTTACTCAGGGCTTTGATTTATATCAAACGAAATTTTTAAGAAAAAAGGTTGACAATTATCAAACAAATCTGCCTTTAAAGTATAAAATAGTGGCCTATCTGACACTAATTTTACAGGTTTTCACTTATGAAAAAGCCAAAAACCTGTATTTTTTACAAACTATTTCCAAAATTTTACCCATTCACCACAGGTTAGAAAACACAACATTTGATAGAAGTTTGAGTTTCTAATAGTGTGACCATCAATGCATATGAGTAGTAGTAAGCATCATTTGACCGAATTTCTGAATGCACTTTACCCGCTGAGCATGAAAACCGAAGAGCTGATCAGCCAGCACTCCTTTTCCATCACGTTAAAGAAAGGGGCGTTTTTGTTTAAACCAGGAATGGATCACCGCACGCTTTATTTCCTGGTCAAGGGCGTTGTGAGAGGATATCGGAAATACAAGAGCGAAGAAATCACCACCTGGTTAAATGAAGAGGGAGAAATGATCACAAGCATCAGTAATATCGGGCTTGAACAGGAATGTGAGGAGTATATTCAGGCCCTAACCGAATGTGAGTTTGTTGCCCTTAGTGCTGAGGCAGTTGAATTCCTGTTTGCAAACTGTCCGGAGATTCCTTTCATCACAAAGTTATTATTGGAAGACAATTACCGGGGAGCTGAAGAAAGAGCATTCATCAGCAGAATTCCTTCCGCGGAAGACAAGTTCTTTCGTTTCGTTGAAAAACATCCCGGACTCATTAACCGTATTCCGCTAAAGTATTCCGCCTCCTACCTGGGAATGCGGCTAGAAACACTTTGCCGGATCAGAAGTAAGCGAATTTTAACCACCTAACTCCAACCGACCCCAGTTATGATCACGGTTCTTGCTCATACCAACCAAACCATTCCACCCGGACACAGTTCGCAGTCTATGCCAGTGGAAATGGTCAGCGACGAAGATTTGCATTTACCCGTTGAATTGGCTGCCCATATCAGCGATTGCCAGGTTGCCGCGATTAGCTTTTTAGGTGTTACAAAATACTTTGTGAGAAAAGGCCTGGCTGAATGGTTAGGATTTCCAGATGTTCAAGAACATCAGTATAAAGTTCCGGCACAATGTGATTCTATTCTGATAGTCGCTGATATGGATCAGCTAACTACCACATACGCACCTTACCAGATTCAATTGCCCACACAAATCCAGTTTTTAGCATCTATACCAATCAGACTGGATGCAGGTTTCAAATCTGGCTGTCTCACCGTAATGGGGGTTGAAAAAAGAGATGGACTGAGTGAAACCCAGATTATTGCAATGGAAAAAATTGCACAGCAAATTGGACGGCTGGTTGTTTCCAAATTGCAGAACAAGCAACTCCTCGAACATAAAAACGACCTCTTACTGGCGGCCTCTAAAAAAACGGAGTTGAAAACAGAAGAATTCAGGCAGGAACTGAAATATATAGCTTACAAGATGCACGAGGATTTTGCCCAGACCCTTGCAGCCACCAAACTTTATCTGGAATTTGCGGAAGACGATCAGCATACCAATAAGCACTTTTTGCAGATTTCAAAAGACACCATTGAGCAGGTGATCCAAAAAATGCGCACCCTTTGCCGTACGATTGCTCCTCATCCCATAGAAAGTGTATAAAAAAAGAGACGTATCACTACATCTCTTGTCGCCACTGCGGTAGATAATTCGGTTGTCAGAGGCCAGATTAATTGCTTTCAGAGGCATGGACTGAAAAAACGGGCCTTACACTGTTCTTCAGGAATTGGATTTTATGTTGGATTCGTCCATAGTAAACAAACTTGAGGCCAATTTCCCCTTGCAGCACCCCAGATTATTCACGTGTTATTCACTACATATTGAAATATTTTCAATTCTTCGTAATTCTCCTATAGCGTTTTTACGGCTTAAACTCTGCCCGAAAAAGCTAAAATTCGCTAACTTGAATATGGTTCGGGAATTTTTGCACGTTAGGTAAGGCAACTCTTTTCTGGCACTGATCGTCTATTCGATGACTTTGCCATCTGATCTGGTTAAAAAAAGGACTATTAGTATGCAGTATAAATCAGCAGGCTTATTATTCACTATCCTAGTGATTGCCACATTATCCATAAGTGCCTACCCTGGCAATAAAACAATCCCATCCGGTTACAAAAACAGCTATTCAGACAGCAGCATCGCTGAAGCTCCGGCTATTGGTGTATGGATTTCAGTATACCACGGATTAGGGCTGGATTCCCTGGGGCTCTCTGCAGATGCATTTGAGCAGGCCATTCGCGGCTGGGAGAAACTGAAAAAAAAGGGAGAACTATCCAATTCATCCATTCTCAGTATTGCGGATTTCAGTCAGCCCAGCACTTCTAAAAGATTATATATCATTGATTTAGAAAAAAATCAGTTGCTCTTTCATACCTATGTTGCGCATGGCCGGAATTCCGGAAAGGACCAGGCCGTTGCCTATTCCAACCGGGCCAAATCTCATATGAGCAGTCCAGGTTTCTATCGCACAGAATCGACTTACTATGGCAGTAATGGGTATTCTTTAAAATTATCCGGACTTGAAAAAGGCATTAATGATAACGCACTTCGCCGGGCGATTGTGGTACATGGAGCAAATTATGTTTCCGAATCACTTATTGAAAGCCAGGGCTACCTGGGCAGAAGTTATGGTTGTCCGGCTATTCCAACTTACCTGGCACGCCCCATTATCAATACCATAAAAGATGGTTCCTGCCTCTTTATTCATGCGCCGATTCAACAATATGCTCAAAACAGCCGACTAGTTAACTAGTAAGTTATCGCAACCGGTTTTTTAGCAGTATCCAGGAGTTTTTCAAACCAGAAGCCTGGCCTGACCCGGACTCATTTAGTCCAAAAGATGCCTGACCAAGTACGATATCCAGGTCGCCATCCCCATCCATATCAGCCCGGTCCATGGTTAGCCAGTTTCCATTTTTTGCTTCCGGAAAACTGGAGGGCTCAAAAACACCCTGGCCCAAGCCCTTCCAGAAAACAAAAGCTTCATCCGGACTATTCACCCTATCCGGGAAAAAAGAGATAGCTGCAATATCCAGTTGACCATCCTGGTTAAAATCAGCAGCCATAGCCTTACCTACCCCGTTCATTGGAAGAAAGAGCACCTGTTCAAACTTATTGTTCCCCAGGTTCTGAAAGATCCGGATACCATGGTAGGGTTTCATAACCGGTGGATAATCGCCATTGTCCCCATTTGTTACCAGCAGATCTGGCAATCCATCCTGGTTATAATCCAGCATTTCCAAATAATTGCTTCCATGTACTGCCGGAAATCTCAGCAAGACTTTTTCTTTGAATTGACCAGTCCCGGTGTTTTCATATAAAAACACACCCTCATCCCCCTGAGCCATTAAAACCACTATATCAGGATGGCCATCCTTATTCCAGTCGGTTTTGATAATTCGTATTGCACCTGGTTGTGCCCGAAGTATGTGTTTCAGAAAAGTATTTTGCGGTGTTTGCTCATGCCAGGATAATTGCCCCGATTGATTTCCAAACTCTGCAACAACAATATCTTTCCTGCCATCCTGATTCAGATCTTCCAGTACAAAATGAACCGGTCGCTGTAGGCTGTCCAACATTGTTTGTCCGGTTCCTGTTAAGGCATCAAATTTCACCAATGTACCCAGCCGGCTGTCCGATGGTTGCAACACCCCCATCGTCAAAACATAGAGGGAGGAATCAGCAATAATATGCGAGATTCCAACACCGGTTGAAAGAGTAGCTGGCTTTGATGTTCCGGTGGGATCTGTTACAAACAGGGCAGGCTTCATGCCATCACCAACCAGTAACTGACCTGTTGTTTCCTGGTATCCAATATAAGTTGTAAGGGGCTGCTCTGTTAATTGTGAACCACGCAGTACTTCAAATCCATCCAAACCTGTTTTGATTGATTTTCGGTTACTGGTATCAGCTAGTTGATCGGGCGCTTCCGTAATAAAGTAATGCCGGATTTTATCCCATTCTTCCGCAGAAACTATTGGCTTAGCTGTTTTAGTGATATACCGGTTCATTCCCATAGAATGATAGCCCAGATACAAACCCATTTTCGGTAGCACATAATTTGCCCAGGTAGCTTTATCCAGGTCGTTGGCCTGAGGTACAAGGTGACAGGATTGGCAATATTGCTGAGCCAATTCAAATCCCTGTGCTGAATTTGTGTCTGTAAACTTTCTTTTTTCTGGCCCGAGGCAATTTGAAAAAAATAGCCACAAAAAACAAACTAAAAAAACAACCGGCCTCATTCTGCTGCATTGATTTTCTTCATGAGCTCAGCCCCCAACCAGCTTCCCAGTTTTGTTCCTTCTTCTACCGCCGGCCGGAAATGAATGCCTCCATATACCCTACTGATAGAAGCTTCGGCGGCTGCTTCCTGGAACGATTTGAAATCACGCTCCAGTCCTATGTATTCTTTATCACTATCGTCATGAAAAGCAAAATTTTCTCCCAGTTCAATCGTCAGCACCGTAGCTGCTGCAGCAGTTATTACACTATGCCCACTTGGGTATTCCGGAAAAGGAGGAGTTTGTAAATAAGGTAACCAGTTTTTATCAAGTTGTTCATTGATCACAGTAATGGGTCGAACGAGTTCATACTTGTATTTGGCATCCCAGCAAAGGATGAAGCCATCCATCAGGCTCATGGCGGTAAGTGCCAGCACCCTGGCTGTTTTTACAGGATCTGTTCCTGCTTTTTTACAGGCAATAGAAGCAATTCCCATCCAGTGGCCACCAGGCGTAATCTTCTTATTTGCAAACATCAGGTGTCCCTCATGTTCAGTTACAAACGGATTATCATCCCAGTAGGTGGCGATTAGTTTTTGTTCTTCGGTGAGATTTTTTCCAATGGTATAAACTTCCATTACCTGCTGATAAAAAGGATCAGATTCCTTCATGGAATAAGCAGGTGCAGGAGGTAACGGATAGGCAGCAACACTATCGTTGTAAAAGGGAAGCATATCACCCCAACAGGGTTCCACCGCGTCACTGTAATCCGGAGCAGTTGGTTTCCATTTGCCGGGTAAGCGACTTCCAATATAACGTGGTTTACCGCGGGTTTGCGGATAGTTATCAATTGCTGCTCTTTCCATTATTTTTTTTGCGATGGCTTCACCAAATGCGATAGACCTTTCGTACACTTTCGGTTCGAGTCCGGCTTTGAAAGTTGCAAGCACGCCTTTTTCATATTGTAACAGGGTATCAACTGAAAATGTGAGATTGTTTGCCACACTCAGAAAAGCCCTTGTTGCGGAGAGTACGAAATTATATTCTTTCCCTTTTTCCGGCTCAGGCATAGCTTTGAAGCCAGGCAGCTTAGCTGTAAGAGATGCTTGATCCGATTGCAGGTGCCGGATCGCTTCATAGGAAGCCAGTGAAGTATAACTATAAATTCTTGCCGCAACAGGAGGAGAAAAAACATCATAAATAATCAGGTCAGTAAGTTTTTTCTGATTGGCGTGCAAGATTTCTACCGCAGGCAGGATTACTGCTTTGGATTTTTTATCCGTGCAGGCAACCCATGTACTGATCACTATCAGGAAGGCGAGATATAGGAGTACTTTAGTGTGCTTCATTGTTGTCTTCACTTCGATCCGGTTTTTGATCCAGAAAAATATTCAATTTGCTTTACCTGTTGGTTGGTTAAGAGCAGGAAAGGCGATTGGGAAAGAAATCCGGATCCCCAATAGCGCTCCTGTTTTCTTTGCTTACCATTAGTAAGAGAGATAATAGCATATGTATCGTCACTTGCTGGCTGCACTTGCGCGAGTGCCCCTTTCCAGTTAAACCATTGCAGTGCTCCCCTGTTTTGAGAAACTGCCAGCCGAATGCTTTGATCTGGCCCTACCATACATACCACTGATTTTCCATTTCCCGGCACATAAAATCCGGAGGAGGCAATTGACAAGGATGAAAAGTTTCCACTGCCATCACCCAGCAATACCAATCCATTCAGGGCATCATACCTGCCAACTGATACTTCAGTACCATAGTCGTTGGTGGCACTTATCAAATCCAGGTTTCCATCTCCATTAAGGTCCTCGACAAACATGCCATTTAACATAGAAACCTGTGCCAGCATCGGTAATTCCTTCATGGAAAATTTACCATTTCCTTTGTTTTCAATATATACTGAAGCCAATTGATTCACTTCTCCCTTCCAGGCTGTTTGAATCAACGAGTCGTTCAGTATCTCACGGATACCTGCAGTCGAAAACAATTTATAATTCTGGAATTTTCTGCGCAGACTAATCATCTGTTTGATAAGATCATCCCTGGTTTGGGCAGGAAACTCCTTGCGTTGCCCTTCTGCATTCGGAAGGTAAAGGGTTGGAATTGCATCCAGTGATTTGTTATTATCAAAATCACCTGCGTAAATGTGTACCGGTTCTTTATCCGATGCCCGATAAAATGAATTTAAGCCCAGGTTGGAAACCACATAGTCAATATCCCCATCATTGTCATAATCTCCGGGCGCAATGCTGTTCCACCAGCCGGATTTTTTTTCAAGTCCCGTTTCGTTTATACGTTTCAGTTTGCCTTTTTCATTTTTAAAAATAGTAACCGGCATCCACTCTCCTGCCAACAAGAGATCGGGCCAGTTATCATTATCGATATCTGTCCAGATGGCATCACAAACCATCCCTAATTCCTGCAGATCAGGCGCCAGTTCTTTGGTTGCATCCCTAAACTGAACCTTCCCATTTCCGGATTCATTCAACAACAAGGTACTGGATACCGGTAATGGATAGTTCCAGGGTTTTACTCTTCCTGCCAGCAGTAAATCCAGATCACCATCTCCATCCATATCAGTAGCCCTGACACAGGACTTACTTATCGTGTTTACAGGAATAGCCATGCTGTCTTCTGTAAAATTTCCTTTGCTATCATTCAGATAGAAATGATCACGATAGTTGTTTGACCCGGCTTCCAATTCATAACCACCGCTGGTGATATACAAATCCAGGTCGCCATCCTTTTCTGCATCGAATAAAAGGATACCCATATCTTCCCAGGGTTTGTTCTGTGCATCAGCAGCCGGAATCAGTTCTGTTCTTTGAAATGAACCATCTTTTTGCTGAAGCAGTATGGATGCACTATAACCAAAGGATCCGCCAATAACAAGATCTGTAAGACCATTGCCATCGAGATCTTCTGCCGCCATAGCCGGACCGAATTCAGATAACTTATGCGGCAGCAATTTCTGTACATTGAAATCACTGTAATCGTATTCCTGATGCAGGTAGGAGGGCTGTATGGATTCAGTTATATTCGTGAACAAATGAGTTAAAGGTTCCTGTTTTTCCAACACAGTAGTCACCGCATCTTTGTAATGTAGAACGAGTCGTTGATTAGCGGGAAGATTTTCCAATTGCTGAACTTTCCCATCCGGCCAGGTAACCAGTAATTTATCAATTTGCTTATGTTTTCCCAATCCAAAATGGATGATGTCCTGCATGGTGGATAGATAACCCCGGTATGGACTGAACTCTGTTACCTGCAAGCTGTCTCCCTGGCGGATTTCTATTCTTGTACCGAAACCGTCCAGATTGTTTGCAGGTCCTTCCAACTGCACCTGCAGGTATTGGTTATCAGATAATTTCTCAATTGCCTTGTTTTTATAAACCATCGCCACCTGGTTGGTATTATTGATCACCAGGTCCATATCTCCATCGTTATCCAGATCGCCGTAGGCGGTACCACTGGAAAAACTGGGACTATCGAAATTCCAGTCGCTAGTTTGATCTGTGAACCTGGTACCATCCGAATTTTTGAAAATAAAATTGGAGAGCTTTACTTCCGGAATCTGATCGAGGATCATTTCCTTAGGAGCAATTTTATTTGCGGATGCGCGATAGGTCATAAAATCCCGATCTGTAATATCCTTCGGATAACCATTCGTGATCATCAGGTCGCGCCAGCCATCATTATCAAAATCAACGAACAGCGGAGCCCAGCTCCAGTCTGTTTCAGCCACACCGGCAAAGAAAGCAATATCTCCAAAAACAGGGTGTGAGGTTCCGGCAGAATCTTTCCAGGCCGGACCCAGGTTCAATTGCAACGTATTACGTACATATTGGTACTGATACCCGAACTCTTCATTGTTCAGATAGTTCTGGTAACTGTTGGCAGCCATCATCATTTTTTTTCGATCATTGGATGCAGGCAACATATCCACTGCGATCAGATCTGGCAAGCCATCGTTATTGATGTCCGCTACATCATTACCCATAGCGGAGTAAGATGTGTGTTTGAAATATTGTTCTACCCGATTCGTAAAACTGCCATCCCTATTATTAATCCACAAAATATCATTTGTAAGAAAATCATTAGTCACATAAATATCTTTCCAGCCATCTCCATTTATATCGGCGATGGCTACCCCAAGTCCGTACCCCTCCTGTAATATGCCAGCTTCTTTAGATACATTGGTAAAAACAGGATGTCCTTTGCTGCTGTCAAAATCATTTCGATACAGCCGGTCTGTATTTTCGGCTGTGCCATCCAGTTGTTTTTGTTTGTATTGATTGGGATATCGATCGGCACCTACTTTATTGGTAAGAACATAACAATCCAGGTCGCCGTCATTGTCATAATCAAAGAATACCGCATGTGTGGTATGTCCGGTATCTGCCAGGTTGTAAGCAAGGGCCTGGTCTTCGAATAAAGGTTTTCCATCTTTACCAGCACCTTTATTTATAAAGAGCATGTTGGCTCTTTTCAACGGATCTTTTGAGATGGATGCACCTACATAAATATCTTTAAGTCCGTCGTTGTTGATATCCACCACTGCCACACCAGTTGACCATTTGTCATTACCACTGATTCCGGCAGTTGCACTGATGTCTTCAAAGTTGAGATCTCCTTTGTTGAGATACAAATGATTGCCGACCCTGTTTCCGGTGAAGAAAATATCAGGCAGTCCGTCCTGGTTAAAATCTTCGATTGCCACCCCTCCCCCGTTGTATGTGTATTCCAGGTCGAGAATATTGATGGAATCATTTTCTGCTATGGTATTGGCAAACTGAATACCGGATTTTTCAGCGGGTATCAGTTCAAAGCCCATTCTGGAAGCGTTTTTACAGGAACTAAGCAGGGCCAGCGAAATTAAAAAACAGATGCAGTAGCGAAACATGTGCAATTCATTTCAGGGAGATAGTGAAAAGGGTAGAGAAACTCTACCCTTTTCATTATAAATCTACAAAATGTTACCGGTTTGATTAGTTATAACCAGGATTTTGTTGAAGTGTGGATGAACCTCCGGAAGTATGAAGATCAATCTGATCCTGAGGAATCGGGAAGTATTCATTCTTACCTTTTGTGAAGGTAGCTGAACCATATCCAGCACTCAGTTTGGGTTTTTCATAATTCAGGAAGGCATTTAATTCTACATCTGCAACACCCCATCGTACGAGGTCAAAGAAACGATGACCTTCCATACCGAGTTCCAGTTTTCTTTCAAAACGAACCGCCTGTCTTGCAACATTGGCATCGGTCCAGGCTGTGTTATAAAGACCAATTACATAATTGGCGGCATTATTACCATCCTCGTCAACTACGAAGGTTTCTGGTTTTGCTGCACGGGCACGTACCTGGTTAACATAACCTCTGGCAGTTTCCAGTGATCCGCCACCATCAATTTCTGCCTCCGCAGCCATTAACAATACATCCGCAAAACGAATGATCTTATAGTTGGTAGAAGTCAGACCACTGGTCCAGTTGGTACCATCGGTAAGTCTGCCTTGCTGGCTGCGATAATAAGACATTTTCTTGGGGGCATAAGGACCACCATTACCCTGATCACGGATCCAGGCTTTACCCGGATGAGGACCCCAATCAAGGAAAGGCAGACCTCTGCGGCCTACTGTCCAGTCGAGACGTGGATCCAAATTACCAGCATCAGGTGTGAAAGCAGCTGAAGATTCCAATCCCATGTCATTTTTAACCTGGTTGGCGCCAACATTATAAGATCCATCCAGTAAAGGAAGACCATTCGCATTGGTGCGGAAGGAATTCACAAACTCAAAAGAAGGCTGGAAAAATCCGCAACAACCACCAGGACCACCATTATAGGGGAAGTTCAGGATATGGTCGTAGTTGGCATTAAATCCGCCGGAACCATCATTGATAGATGCTTCATAAGCGAAAACTGATTCTGCGCGAACGGCAGCATCATTTTCCCGGTCAGGATTGAAGTTGTCATGGAAAGAAGGAGCCAGATCATAAGGGATATCATTGGATGTTCTACCATTATTAATGATATCAGTAAAAATCGGACGAGCTTCCGCATATTTTCCCTGGAACAATAACGCTTTAGCATACATAGCATCTGCTCCCCACTTATTGATCCGACCAACAGCATTCGGAACTGCTGCCAGGTTGGTTCTTGCAAAACTCAGATCTTCCATAATTTTTGGCCATGTATCTTCTGTATTGCCAACTTTTGCGCTGGATACATTGATGGTTTCATCCACAAATGGAATGTTATTCCACATCTTTTTTGCCTCAAAATGATAGTAACCTCTCAGGAAGCGGGCTTCGGCAATCATCTGTTGTTTGGCAGCAGGAGAAATATCCGATTCTGAAAGGTTATTCAAAATACGGATGGTTGCATTGGTTCTGGCGATGCCTTCATACAATGCCTGCCATTTGATGTTGAAATAACTGTTAGTTGGCAATGGTGCGTATTGCTGGATCGGCACAATATTCGCCTGATCACCCGCATCAGAACCTTTGTTGGCTTCACCACCAACTATACTTCCATATACCCAGTTGGATCCACCACCTTCCCAGCCAATACCTTTCAGTGCAGCATAGGATCCGACTAAAAATTGTTGAGCCCCTTTCAGGCTTTGGGCCTGTTGTTCTGTCAACAATCCCGTTGTTTCCTGATCCAGGAATTTTTTATCACAGGCAACCAACAGCACCGCAGCACTGAGCAGGAAACCCGAAATGTATACGATTCTCTTCTTTAACATGTTAAAACAATTTAAGCATTCACAAATTCAAGAATTAAAAGCCAAGACTTAATCCAAACAGGAACTGCCGGTTGGTAGGATAGTTACCTACGTCCACACCAAAGTTGGTATCCACACCACTTACAGCCGGATCATTACCGGTGTACTTAGTAATGGTAAACAGATTGGTTCCCTGTAGGAAGAAACGCAGCTTATCAATTCCGTATTTCTTTAATGATGCAGAAGGTACAACATAACCCAGTTTCAAACTTCTTAAGCGGAAGTAACTACCCTTCTCAACGTAGTAAGAGTTCAACACACCGTTGGTTGAGAAGTTGGAAACGTTTTCAAAAATGGGAACTTTGGTGTCTTTATTGTCTGGAGTCCAGGCATCCAGCACGCGGTCAGATTTTCCGATTCCCGCGAAAGAAGGATAGAAATCAGTAAACCAGCGGGTAAAGTTCAATACTTCACCACCATAGACACCATAGAACAGGGCTTCCACATCAAAATCGCCGAAGATCAGGCGGGCGTTGAAACCATAAGAGAAGTCTGGGTTAGGGTTGCCCAGGAAGGTACGATCCTGGTCATTAATACGTCCGTCACCATTCACATCTTCATATTTGAAACGGCCGGGAGCTGCGCCATCCTGATCGGGAGATTTGTCCACATCTGCGGCATCTGCAAAGAGTCCGATTACATTGTAACCAAAGAAGGAAGAAACCGGCTGGCCTACAGCATTACGTACAATACCTCCACCAATACGACCGCTGAAGGATTCATCAAAGAAGGATCTGGCATCAGATACTTTGGTGATCTCATTGGTGTACTTGGTAAAGATGAAGTCCATTTCATAACGGAACTTGCTGCTTATCCTGTCTTTATAGGTAACCATCAGGTCAATACCGCTGTTCTTCATAGAACCGATATTGATGAAAGGAGGGGTAGCATTACCTACAGTTGCAGGCAGACGGTCCCGATACAAAAGGTCTTTGGTTCTACGGGTATACCAGTCAAATATTACATCTATTTTGTTGTTGAAGAAGGTACCATCAAAACCTACGTTAATGGTGGTATTTTCTTCCCACTTAGCTGCAGGGTTTCCGATACCGGTTAAGGCCAGACCAGGACTTGTGCTGGTGTTAGCGCCTGCAAGGTCATATCCGAAAAGTGCCTGCGCTCCTGCAGTATTGAACAGGTTGTTCGGACTGATTCTTGAGTTACCCATTTTACCCCAGCCACCACGGATCTTCAGTTCATTGATCCACTTGGTATCACGCATGAAGTTTTCCTGTGTAATTCTCCAACCGGCTGAGAAGGCTGGGAATACACCGTAGCGATTGTCTTCTCCAAATACAGATGCACCATCTCTGCGCAGTGTACCGGTAAAGAGGTAGCGATCGTCATAAGAATAATCCACTTTACCAAATTGAGAGAACAGTTTGATAAACGGACTACCATTACTGTTTACCTGGCGACCGTTAGGGTCGGTGTTGGTGATAGTAACATAGTTTGGATCGATTGAGAATGGATTTAATCCTTGTCCGCTCAGACCACGGAAATAACCATAACTGATTGCTTCAATACCTCCAATGAAGTTCACATTGTGTTTACCAATTTCCTGACCATAGCGGATGGTGTTGGTAAAGGTCCAGTCGCCACCATTACCTGCGCCTTCCCCGAATGTATAGTTACCTACGTTTTCAGAGTTCTCATAAGTTCTATAGTTGAGGAAACGGTTCTGGAAGTAGAAGAAACTTCCACCAAAGCTTGTACGGAATGTAAAATGTTTAGCGAAGTCAACTTCTCCGAAAATATTACCAAACGCACCACCGCTGAATCCTTTATTATCTCTAGAACGGATACGACGGGCCACCGGGTTGGTTGAGTTGTTGAATCCACGTGCAGTAGTTCCAGCAAACCCACCTCCTTCATCATATAAAGGAATGAGAGGGTTAATGGTAAGCGCGAACATGATGTCATTCTCCCCCTGCGGACCACCAATATTGGGGTTTTCGCGATAGGTAAACTGGAAGTTCTGTCCGAGCCGAATATGAGAACCGATTTTGTACTCACTGTTCAAACGAAGTGTATACCTCTTCAGGAAGGTATTTAACACTGTACCTTTTTCATCATAGATACTGAAACCGGCATAATAACGGGCATTTTCATTTCCACCACTCAATCCAAGTGTATGGTTCTGAATCCTGCCGGTTTCTGTTAATGCACCATACCAGTCTGTACCTGCTTTGTTGGCACGGATTACCTGGTAAATAGCACCCGCATCAAAGTTGGTGTTGAAACGGGCAGGATCCAGTCTTGGATCACTTGGCGATAAATTACTTAATCCAAACTCATCACCAACTTTCAGATAATCAGGCAACACCGGATTAGCACCACTACCATATTGGGGGTGGGTCAGGGGCTGGCCTGCATTGCGCAACGCAACCCAGGTCATATCTGCCTGTTGCTGGGGAGTAAGGAGTTGTAAACCTTTTCCAGGAACAGTAGCTCCGTAAGACATGTCATACGTAACGCGAATGCCCTGGCTGGATTTTCCTTTTTTGGTAGTAACCAGGATCACACCTGCAGAAGCACGGGCACCGTAAATAGATGCAGAAGCCGCATCTTTTAGTACAGTAGTGGACTCAATATCATTACCATTCAGGAAGTCAATATTATAGGTAGGAACTCCATCCACCACATACAGCGGATCGTTTCCACCAGGAGTAAAGGAACCAAATCCACGAATCCTTACCTGGCTTACTGTACCCGGCTGTCCGGAGGTAATTACAGTCAAACCAGGTACGCGACCCTGAAATTGCTGCTCTACGTTACCTGTCTGAACCGCTGCCAGCTGCTCCCCTTTTACAGTGGAAACAGCACCAACGATGTTCTTTCGCTGCTGGCTGCTATAACCAGTAACTACCACTTCACTCAAACCAGAAATATCTTCGTCGAGTGTAATATTCAGGTTCGTATCGTCTCCAACAACTACTTCTTTAGTAGTGAACCCTACGTTCGAAATAACCAGTGTATTCCGTCCGGCAGGTAAGGTAATACGGAAATTTCCCTGTTCATCAGTAGCTGTACCTACAGTGGTGCCTTTTACCGTAATGGTGGCACCGGGCAATGGCTGGTTGGTTTTAGAAACCAGTTTGCCCGAAATGGCCTTCTGTGCCTGTGCACTGAGAGAAGCCATGAGCAATAAAAACGTTAGAAATTTGCCCAATAAGGGCAGGGTGATTTTTTTTGGCATGAGCAATCAGTTAATTTGGTTTTACTAATAAGTCTTAGAGTAAGACACCATGAATTTAACATTTTGATAAGAAGCGCCAAAAAAAATGTTAATAAAGTATCAATTTTGGTTAATTTGTATAAACAGGGGAATTCAAGATTCAGAATTCATTGTTTTATAAAGACTTAGAATAGGTTAACAGGCTTGATTATATTTGCTGTTTAATTATTGCTTATGTTGAAGATTGGTGTTTTTGGTACCGGGCATCTTGGAAAATTTCACCTTAACAACTGGAAAGAAATTGCCGGCGTTGACCTGGTCGGCTTTTTTGACCCCAATGACCAAACGGCAGAAGAAGTCAGTAAACAATATGGAATTCCACGCTTTGCGGATCCTGTAGCCCTGCTCCAGGCCATTGACGCCGCAGATATCGTGGCCCCAACCAATTTTCATTTTGAACTCTGCCAGCTGGCTATACGCAATGGGAAACATGTTTTCGTGGAAAAGCCACTTGCCCATACCATGGATGAAGCCAGGGAACTGGTTAAGCTGGTGAAAGAGTCCAATGTTAAAATGCAAGTGGGACATGTAGAGCGATTCAACCCCGCCTACCTGGCAACCAAAAACTTAAAGCTGAACCCGATGTTCATTGAGGTACATCGCCTGGCCCAGTTTAATCCAAGAGGTACCGAAGTGAGCGTAATCCTCGACCTCATGATTCATGATATTGACATCATCCTGCACATGGTTAAAAGTGAAGTAAAGAATATTTCTTCCAGTGGAGTGGCTGTTATGACTGATACCCCGGATATCGCCAACGTACGAATAGAGTTTAACAATGGATGTGTTGCCAATCTCACTTCCAGTCGTATTTCCATGAAAAAAATGCGTAAGATGCGATTGTTCCAGAAGGACGCTTATGTTGGCATCGACTTCCTGAACAAGAAAACAGAAGTAATCCGCCTGAAGGCAGACGCGGATGAAAATGTGTTTGAATTTGATATTGATACGCCAAAAGGGAAAAAGACCATCGCTGTAGCCAATCCATCAGTACCGGAGGTAAACGCTATCAAAAAAGAACTGGAAGAATTCAGGGATGCTATCCTCCACAACACACCTACAGTTGTTTCAGAAGTGGATGGCTTCAGGGCAATGGAAGTTGCGCACCAGATTTTAACCAAGATTCGCCATAACACTATCAATAGTTGAGTCGGAAATCTTCCCAACCTGTTATTTCACCAGCCTGGTATGCATTGAGCGATTACCTGGCAGCCCTGCTTGTCTGGTTTATTTTTTATCTCTATCGCAATCAGCTCCTGGGTTTTCCAAATATTCAGGATGGAAGATTGTTTTTGAATCCGGGCTTTCTTCAGGGTTGGTTGATCCTGCCTTTTTGCTGGGTACTCTTTTATGCAATTATTGGATCCTATCAGTCGCTGTATAAAAAATCCAGACTGGGGGAGTTCACCACTACTGTTGTGGCCAGCCTGATCGGATGCATTGCCATCTTTTTTGTGATCCTCCTAAATGATGAGGATAAAAGTCTTGCTTACTACTATAAAACCTTTGCATTTTTCGTACTCAGCCAGATTGGTGTTAGTTTCCTTGGAAGATGGATGCTTTTAGAACGGGTAAAAAAACAATTGAGAAAGGGTACTATCAAATTTCCATCCCTTCTTGTTGCTGATTCCGGTCTTGCTGCTACTGTCTACAAAGCCAATGCAAGGCAGCTGAGAAAAGAGGGATACCATTTCCAGGGTTATATTGCTCCTGCTCCCAACAGTCTGAGCAAATCACTTGCTTACCTGGGCACCGCCGATCAGTTGGAGATTATCATTGATCAATGCCAGATACAACTTGTGGTGCTGGCACTTGAATCCAATATAGAGGCAGACACAGCAAACTATTTGAAACGATTGAGCGATTTAGATGTAGAAATCAAAATGGTCCCCTCCACCATTTCCATTTTGTCTGGTGCAGTTCGCACCGAAAATGTTTTCAGTCCCTTTTTAAACGATATCCACACCGGATTGATTCCAGCCTGGCAACAGAATATCAAACGCATAACAGATGTTTTCGTTTCATTGACAGGCATGCTGCTTTTATCGCCTGTTTTCCTGTATGTCGCCATCCGGGTTAAACTTTCTTCACCCGGACCCATTCTTTACCGACAGGAACGGATCGGTTATAAAGGCAAACCTTTCACCATGCTTAAGTTCAGATCCATGTTTGAGGATGCTGAGCAAAACGGTCCGGCTCTTTCTTCTACCACCGACCCCCGCATTACTCCCTGGGGCCGCCACATGCGCAAATGGAGGCTGGATGAGTTTCCTCAACTCTGGAACATCCTTCGTGGTGATATGAGCCTGGTTGGGCCAAGAGCTGAAAGACAGTTCTATATTGATCAGATCATGCAACGCAATCCTTATTTCAAATATTTGCTGCATGTAAAACCCGGACTCACTTCCTGGGGCATGGTACAATTTGGTTATGCAGAAAATGTAGATGAAATGCTGGAACGAATGAAATACGACCTGCTCTATATTGAAAATATTTCTCTGGCACTTGATCTCAAAATCATGCTGTACACCATCCGGATCATTTTTGCAGGAAAAGGAAAATAACTACTCATGTACCAGCTGAAAAAAATATTCCTTTTACCTTTTTTAATGGCTTGCCAGTTGCCTGGTTTTTCACAGGATTACTGGCAACAACGCGTGGATCATACCATTGAAGCTGAGTTAAACCCTAGCACCCACACCATATCTGCCCGGCAGGTGATTCATTATTTCAATAACAGTCCGGATACACTGCACTATATCTACCTGCATATCTGGCCCAATGCCTATAAAAACGATCATACAGCATTCAGTGAACAACTCCTTCAAAATAACCGCCTTGATTTTTATTTCAGCAAGGAAGAAGACCGCGGTTATATCAACCGCCTGCAGTTTGCTGTGAATAACGAGTTGCTGGAATGGCAGGAAGATTCCCTCCACCAGGATTTTGGTAAACTCCTGTTGTTGAATCCCCTGGCTCCTGGTGAAGTGGTGAAAATTGTAAATAGCTTCCAGGTCAAACTTCCGCTGCTGTTTTCAAGATCGGGACATAAGAATGGTTTTTATGCCATTACCCAATGGTATCCCAAACCAGCTGTGTACGATGCCCAGGGATGGCATCCCATGCCCTATCTGGATCAGGGTGAATACTACAATGAATTCGGTAACTACCGGGTTCGCCTAACCGTTCCGCAGGGCTATAAAATAGCAGCTACTGGTGAGCGTGAGTCAGGTTTAACTTCCAGTAATGAAGTAGTTGAATTCAGCCAGGTGAACTGTACTGATTTTGCCTGGTTTGTTTCGAAAGACTTTTTACTGCAACAGGACACGGTACAACTCGCATCTGGAAAAATTATTAAACTGCAATCTGCGGTATTGAAACAAAATGAATCCTATTGGGAGAATAGTCTGACTTATCTGAAGCGGGCTATTAGTACCCGGTCCGCCTGGCTGGGTGATTATCCCTATTCGACCATGACCATTGTAGATGGATACCAGGGTGCCGGAGCAGGAGGTATGGAATATCCAACGATCACAGTATTGAACCAGCTCCGCGATCAACAGGAACTGGATATTACCATCGCACATGAAACCGGTCATAACTGGTTCGCATTGTCCATTGCAAATAATGAAAGAAATAGTCCCTGGCTGGATGAAGGACTTAACAGCTTTTATGATAACCGATACAAAAAGCAATTCTATCCTGGTGACGCTCCTGACGGTTTCCCGGCAAACAGATTCCCGGATAATATTTCATTGCCACTGATACAGGGGTTGGAAAGCATTCATGCAGATCAATCACCTGCGCTGCCATCAGAAGAATTGACTTCCATTAATTATGGATTGATGGTGTATGAGAAAACAGCCCTTCAACTGGAACAATTGGAAAAAAAGCTGGGCGCTGAACGATTTGATGAGATGATGCGTACTTACGTAAAGAAGCACCTGTACAGGCACGCAGACAGCAGCGATTTTGCAACCAGTTTCGCAGGTTCAACTCCTATTCCAACCAATGATCCGTTATTGAATGTATCCGGACGAAAAATCAAACCTGTTTTTTTATTCAGCAGCCGGCAAACGGATAAATTTCAATACCTGGGAATTGGTCCGGCTATTGGATATAATCACTATGATGGTTTACAGGTGGGTGCTTTTTTTCATAACTATCAGCTTCCGCTCAGCCGGTTTCGATTCTTTCTTGCACCTACTTATGGAACCAGTAGTAAGGAACTGGGAGGTATCGGGCATATCAGCAAGCATTGGTTCAGTAAGGGTGAAAAAAATACTGCTTTAGCAATACAGGAGTGGGTGTTGGGTGCCTCGATGATGAAGGTTACCATGGATGCATTTCAGGCCGGTACTACCGATCTTCAATTCAGCGTTCTGAAACTGGCTCCCTATCTGCGAATCAATTTTGCCCAACCTTCGGCAGTTTCTAAAAAAGAAAGCTTCCTTCAGTTTACCTCTTATTTTTTCCGGGAGGAGTTTCTGAAAACCCGACAGGTTATTGATGGTACGGATACTTCCTTCATAGATGAAATCAATCCGGTAAACAGGAACCTGCAACAACTGCGTATCTTCCATGCCAATCATCGGATATTGTATCCATACAGCCTGGATGGGCGCATTGAGGTGGGGAATACATTTTCGCGACTTTCATTCACAGCTCAATATTTCCTGAATTATCCCAAACCGGAAGGTGGTGGCCTGCAGGTCAGGTTCTTTGCCGGCAAGTTTATTCCTCATGGAGCAAACACTGTGGAGAAGCAATTGACCAACAGCCGGTATTACCTGAACATGACTGGTGCCAATGGTTTTGAAGATTATACCTACAGCAACTATTTTGCCGGCAGAAATGAATTCACCGGATGGAAAAGCCAGCAGATCATGATGCGGGATGGCGGGTTCAAAGTACGAACCGATTTGTTAAGCAGTAAAGTAGGAAGGTCTGACAATTGGTTAACTGCGCTGAATCTTACTGCAGATATTCCGGCCAACTTAAATCCCTTAAGTAAACTGCCGGTAAAAATTCCAATGAAATTATTCATGGATATCGGCACCTATGCTGGTGCCTGGGAAGAGGATCAGGAAGATGGGCGATTTTTAATGGATGCAGGGTTGCAGTTTTCCTTATTCCGAAACCTGGTTAACCTGTACATTCCCATTGTGAATTCCAAAGTATTCCGCAACTACCATCAATCTACATTGGGAGAAAAAAGATTCTGGAAAACAATTTCATTCAGCATAGATATTCAAAACCTGTCGGCAAAGAAATGGCTGATGACACAATAACCATACAATACGTTGATGCTGCTGAATTTTCTTATGAAAAATGGCAGCGTTTAACCGGGACAACCAGCCTCTATGCGGATCCTGCCTTTCTTAGTGCCATGGCAGACAACTGGGGTGCCTTTATTTATAAAGCTTACGAAGCGGTATTGCCAGTTTTTCCGCGTACCAAATGGGGAATAGCATATCTGTATCAACCAGCATTTATTCAAAAAACAGCAATCCATTCGTTGGCGCCAGTTGACAGCACCCTCATCCATCTTTTCCTTTCTGCCTGCAGGCAGCGATTCCGGTTTGCGGAGTTTAATCTTGCCAACAATCCAGCTGACAACAATTACTACACGAAAGAAAGAAATAATTACCTGGTGAACCTGCAACCGGCTTATGCGGGTATCGAATCGCAGTACAAAACCGATCTTCAGAAAAACAGGAGAATTGCATCGCAGTATGCATTTGAATACCGGCCTGCTGATCATCCGAATAGTGTGCTTTCCTTGTATCAACAGACTTATGGAAAATCGTTGAGCTATTCCAACCAGGATTACCGTCGTCTCTTACAATATTGTACTTCAGAAATAGGACAACGGCAACTGGTGATACGGGAAGTGCGGTTAGCGAATGAAGTTCAGGCAGCCTGTCTTTGTTTGAAAGACAGTGAGCGGCTTTATTTACTCGCCAATATAACGGTACCCCATGCCCGAAAAAAAGCAGCCAATCATTATTTACTGGATCAGTTAATCCGGGAATTTGCAGGGCAGCTGAGTTGGCTGGATATGGAAGGATCCGATCTCCCTGGTATTGCACACTTTTATCAAAACTTTGGAGCAGTCAATGAGCCCTATTATTTTATTGCCTGGAATGATTTGCCATTTCCATTGCGATGGCTTAAGCCCCGTTATTAAAGGCCCATCTCTCTTTCTTCCAATACTTTTTCAGCTATTAACAGGTCCAGCGGCCGGGTAATTTTGATATTGGTTATCTCACCTTCGATCAGGTTGATTTTAACACCCAGTTTTTCTACTACACTGGCTTCATCTGTAAAGGACTCATGAAAATCCTGTTCAAAAGCAGATTTAATAATGTCTGAATAAAATGTCTGGGGAGTTTGTATCAGACGGATTCTATCCCGATCAATGGAAACCGCACCATTAACTGTTTCCATCCGGATGGAATCAACTGCTGTGGTTGCTGGAATTGCGTTACCCTTATCCACTGCACCACTATAACAACGACGGATCAGATCAGGGGTCAGCAGACAACGCACACCATCATGCACAAAAACAATGGAATGTCGCTGAATATGCTGCAGCCCATTTCTTACAGAATGGAATCTGGTTTCGCCACCGGTTGTCATCCAGATTCTATCGGGGTCATAAGTCGAGCGCAAAATAGTTTTACCTGTTTCCATATGGTGTTCCGGCAATACGAGTATGATCTGCATATCTGGAAAAGAATCCAGGAAAGCCGTAAGTGTATACCAGAGTACTGGTTGATACCGCAGCATCAAAAATTGCTTAGGAACTGCTGTTCCCATCCGAAGTCCGGACCCGCCCGCAACAACCACTGCATATTTTTCCATATGATCAAATTACGAAAGACGTAATTTGCAAATATGAGCAAATTTGTGCAGTATCTGAACGGACTTTTACTTCTCCTGCTGGCAGGCTGCAGCTCATCCATCCCAAAGGAGGATAAGGTATTGGCGATAAAAGAAATGGGGGCTTTGGCTACCACTGAATATACGGTTACCAAAATTGTAAAGGCCAGCGATAACCAGACCTGGTATAAAATCGGGGATCGGAAAATTCTGCTAAGTGTGGAAGCCAGTCTCAAAGCAGGAATAGATCTGACCCAGTTAAGTAAGGATGATATAACAAGTACTGGAAAATCCATCCGGATTAAATTGCCACCTCCCAAGCTACTATCTGTTCAACTACCTCCGGAAAAAATACGACTGGAATATGAAGAAGTGGGGCTGCTTCGTTCTGAATTCAGCCAGGAGGAAAAAACAGCCTTATTAGCACAGGCGGAGAAGCAGATTGAAGCTGCTATACCCGAAACCGGCATACTTGAAACAGCGCGTACCCATACCCGTGACTGGATCACACGGTTTTGCCAGCAACTGGGATATGAAGAAATCAATATTGAATTTACGGATCAACCCACCAGCATACTACGATGAGAGGAATAGTGAAAATAGTGGCAGCTTTAGTAATTGTTGTACTGCTGTACAGCTTGTTGGTGAAATTAAACTGGCTACCATCTGTCAGCAGCTGGTTTAAGGCGAGTACTGTTCTGATTGAAGAAACACCCCTGCTCATCACGGAAATCAAACAAATCGCGACTCTTCTTACTATTGAATCATCCGATGAAGTAGTAGTGAGCCAGGTTCGTCCGGTTCCTTCAGGCTCTCCGAAAAAAATACTGGATTATATAAGTCCGGTTCCCCTGGTACAGGCAGAGCGACTGGTATTGGTAGTGAAAGGGAAAGTGATAGCCGGTACAGATTTGAGCAGGCTGGAATCGAATGCAGTTTTTATCAGTGATGATTCAGTATCGGTAACGATCCCTGCTGCCCGCATTCAGGATATCATTGTGAATCCTTCCGGCACGGATATTTTTATTGAAGATGGGAATTGGTCGCAGGCCGAAACCAATAAACTGGTATCACAGGCCAGTGAAAAGTTACGACAACGGGCAACCGAAAAAGGTATACTCGAGAAAGCGGATGAACAGGCATTAAAAGTACTGCGGAATTTCCTGGAACTGCAGGGATTTCAAAAAATACGGGTAGCTACTAACTAAGTAACTGCTTGCATTCCTGAAGAAAACGTTTTTTATCAATCGCTGCAGTACCCACTTCCTCGCAAACCAATCCACCCGCAATATTGGCCATTGCTGCAAAGAGGCGAATATCTTTGGTCACTGCATAAACAATTGATGCAACCGCAATAACCGTATCGCCAGCGCCGGAGACATCTGCAATGTTGCGCATATGGGAAGGTAGCTGAAAAGCTTTTTCTTCCTGTTGGACAAAAACGCCTTTCTCTGAAAGGGTGATAAAAGAAACAGCGTGACCGAGTTCCTGCGATAATCTGCTGTGTACTTCACAAAGGGAAGCCTGATCCACTTTTTCCAGGGAGAGATTCAATCCTTCTCTTACTTCTTTCAGATTCGGTTTGAATATATCCACACCTTTATAGGCGAAGAAGTTTTTCTTTTTCGGATCTACGGTAGTGAGCACTCCTTGCTGTTTGCAAAGGGATATAATCTTTGTTATCAGGGATTCTGTGAGTACCCCTTTGTTATAGTCTTCAAAAATCAGCACCTGGGGTTGTTCCTTCTGAATATATTCTGAAATCCTGTCGAAAATTGCTTCCTCTTCTGTAGCACTCAGGTCTTTTATGGTTTCCGAATCCAGTCGCATCATTTGCTGGTTTCGGCTAATCACGCGGATTTTGTTGGTTGTTTTTCTTTCGTGACTGAAAAGAATATAAGAAGTATCAATATTGCTGTCGGTCAGTAATTGATCCAGTTGTTTACCGTCCTGGTCCTCTCCCATCACGGAGAAAATATGCACCTGTGCTCCGAGGGCTACCAGGTTGAGTGCTACGTTACCGGCACCACCGATTCTTAATTCACTGCTATCCAAAGCCACTACAGGAACTGGTGCTTCCGGAGAAATGCGATCCACATGGCCCCACCAATAAGTGTCCAGCATAACATCTCCCACCACCGCAACTTTCACCTTGCTAAAGTCATCAAACAGCTGATCAAAATTCATGGATTAGTTTTTTTGCGTCTCACTTCTCACGTCTCACATCTCACGTCTCACTTTTCCTAGCCACCGCCAGGTAATAAATCGGAATACCAACCAGTACAATCAGTAATCCGAAGGATGCAAATTTAGGTTTTGTGTACAAGAGGGCAAAACACATGGCAGTTGCCAGCAGGATATACAAAGCTGGAAGGATGGGATAACCGAACGCTTTGTAAGGTCTTGGTGCATCCGGATTACTGCGGCGCAGTTTAAAGATGCCGAGGATGGTCAGAACATAAAAGATCAGCACCACAAATACTACATAGTCGAGCAGATCCCCATACTTTCCACTAAGGCAAAGCAGGCTGGCCCAGGCACATTGGATCCAGAGGGCTTTGGCAGGCACTCCATTTTTATTCAGGCGACCAACAGAGGAAAAGAACAAACCATCTTTTGCCATTGTGTAATATACCCTGGCACCTGATAAGATCAGGCCGTTATTGCAACCAAAAGTTGAAACCATGATCATAAGTGCGATAACAATTGTACCAACACTTCCAAATATATTCTGCGATGCTGCAACTGCCACACGATCATCCTGTGCAAACGCAATTTCATTGAGGGGCAGCACTGCTGTGTACATCAGATTGGCAGAAACATAAATGATGGTCACAATCAAGGTTCCCAGAAATAAACTAAGACCGATATTTTTCTCCGGCCGCTTAATCTCTCCTGCAATAAAAGTTACATTATTCCAGGCATCACTGCTGAACACTGAACCTACCATCGCGGCGGATAAGGCCCCAATAATTGCAGGCCAGTTTTCATAAAAAGTTTTTTTGACTGTTTCTCCTACATACACAACTTCATCACCGGCTTCCGTTTTAGCCAGCTTGCCAAAACTCCAGGCATCAGCCCAGTTGGCATCCCAGATACCGGCTTTTGCACCGATCAGGAAACCAAATACGATCAATCCGAATAAAGCCAGCAGTTTGGCCAGCGTAAAGGTGGTCTGGATCAGTTTGCCTTCCTTGACACCCCTTGTATTTATGAAAGAGAGAATTACCACTACCAGGATAGCTACCAGTTGTGCAGAGGATATTTGAATATAACCTGCATCAATCAGGATATTTTTTTCGCTGAGCGAGGGAAAGATATAGGCTGCAAATTTGGAAAATGCTACCCCTACTGCAGCAATGGTACCGGTTTGAATAACCGCAAAAAAACTCCAGCCATATAGGAACCCAATAAGCGGGTTATAGGCCTCTTTGAGGTAAACATATTGTCCGCCTGCTTTGGGATACATAGCACTTAATTCGCCATAACTCAGGGCAGCGGTTAATGTCATAAAGCCGGTCAGTAACCAGACAAAAATCAACCAGCCGGCACTGCCAACATTGCGTGCAATATCTGATGAAACAATAAAGATGCCTGAGCCGATCATGGATCCTGCTACAATCATCGTGGCATCCAATAATCCGAGTGTGGGTTTAAACGAAGCGCCTTCCTGGGCCATAAGCAGTTAGTTAAGCATGGAAGATAGGAATAAAGGTGGAATGGAAGAATGGAAGATGGAGGAAAGGAAGAGGAAACAAAGGAGACAAGGAAGACGGGAGACCAGTGAGGCCGGGAACAAAAAACCCGCAGACGAATCCGCGGGTCCAGTATTTTTTCACTTTTCACCTTTCACCTTTCACCTTTTTCACTTCTCACGTCTCACGTCTCACTTCTTCTCCTCCGTCTTCTTATACTCTGCATTCAACCCCTGGATGATCTGCTCGGTTATGTTGTAAACGGTATCACGGTAGAACATCAATTCAGGCTCGTAAGAAATGATATAAGCATATCCTTTATCCTTATTGAACTCACGCAGGTAATCTTCAATTTTAGTCTTAATGTTTTTCTTGTAATCCATTTTCAGGTTCTCTAACTGCTGCTCCAGGGTAAGGCGACGTTGCTGGTAATTCTGTTGCATCTGGCCATATTCACGCTGCACTGCTTCTGCCTGCGACTGGCTCATGCTGGCACCTTGTTGCTGCCATTCATTGATCTTTTTCTGATAAGAACGCTCCAGACCGGAAAGCTCTTTATTCATATTTTCTTCCTTGGCTTTTAACTGGGCCAGGGCATCTTTAAAATACTCGTATTTGTTCTGTAAGGAATCGATATCGAAGTAAGCGATTTTAAATTCAGCAGCAGCTCCGGCAGCGGCCTCCGTACTTGTGCCAGAATTACTGGTACCGGATTTTTTACTTGTATGCTGAACCAATAAATAACCACTAATCAGGGTAGCAACAGCACTTAAAACCAGAGAAAGATACTTCATGAAATAGTATTTGATAACGGCAAATTAAGGGATTTGGCAGAACCTTTTACTGACCTTTTAATTTCAGCCTAATTTTAACGCTTTGTGTGAACATCACAAAAAAATCTTCTGTCTGTAAAAGAAAAAGTGCCTGATACAAGGCTGTATCAGGCACTTAAAATTAGTATGAGGATTATTCTTCGTCGTCGAAATTCATGGCTTCGCGGGTAGTCTGGAGCAATTCATATTCCTCCTTGCTTCCTACGATCATGTTTTCAAAATCACGCAATCCGGTACCGGCAGGAATCTGGTGACCAGTGATCACATTTTCCTTCAATCCCATCATGTCATCAGTTTTACCATTTATCGCTGCAGTACTCAGCACTTTTGTAGTTTCCTGGAAGGAAGCTGCAGAAATCCAGCTTTGTACACCCAGAGACGCTTTGGTAATACCCAGTAACAACGGATGAGATGTTGCAGATTGTGCATCGCGATATTCCACCAGCTTCTTGTCAGAACGACGCAGGATGGAATTCTCTTCACGCAGCTCACGCAGGTTCACAATCTGTCCGGCACGCATTCTGCTGCTTTCTCCCGGATCAGTTACTACCTTTTTATCATAGATCCAGTCATTCTCCTCGATGAAGTCGAACTTATCAACTGTATCGTCTTCCAGGAACTTGGTATCTCCCGGATCAACAATGGATACTTTCTTCATCATCTGGCGAACGATCACTTCAATGTGTTTATCATTGATACGCACACCCTGTAAGCGATATACTTCCTGGATCTCATTCACTACGTACTCCTGTACTGCAAATGGTCCTTTAATGGAGAGGATATCACTTGGAGCGATCTGACCATCAGACAGTGCCACACCCGCTTTTACGAAGTCGCCATCCTGAGCCAGGATCTGGCGAGTCAGCGGTACCAGGTACTTCTTGGTTACACCATCTCTGGCTTCTACAATGATCTCACGGTTACCACGCTTGATAGCACCAAATGCTACAACACCGTCGATTTCAGAAACGATCGCAGGGTTACCCGGGTTACGTGCTTCAAACAATTCTGTTACACGTGGCAGACCACCTGTGATATCGCGCAGTTTTCCAAGAACACGCGGGATCTTCACCAATACCTGTCCGGCTTTCACTTCATCGCCTTCATCCATGATGATATGAGAACCAACCGGGAGGTTATAAGATTTGATTTCTTTTCCTTCGAGGAGGATAGAAGGAATCTTGGTTTTATCCTTGGTTTCGATTACCACTTTCTCACGGTGACCGGTTTGTTCATCCGACTCTTCGCGATAGGTGATACCTTCAATTACGTGCTCGAATTTCACAACACCAGGAATTTCCGCAATCACAACGTTGTTATAGGGGTCCCAGGTGCAGATCACATCTCCTTTCTTCACTTTCTGACCATTCTTCACCTGGAGCGTTGCACCATAAGGAATGTTCACCACATTCAGCAGGCGATCATTCTCCACATCCATGTTACGGATTTCACCGGTACGACCTATTACGATCTCTACCTTCTCTCCTTCCTGGTTCTCTGTTGTTACAGTACGCAGACCGTCGAACAGCATGGTGCCATCAAATTTGGCAAGCAGGCTGGATTCAACAGAAGCAGATCCTGCAACACCACCCACGTGGAAGGTACGCAGGGTAAGCTGTGTACCAGGTTCACCGATAGACTGGGCAGCGATGATACCTACTGCATCACCTTTCTGCGCCGTGTAACCGGTTGCCAGGTTCTTACCATAACATTTCACACACACACCACGCTTGCTTTCACAAGTGAGTACGGAGCGGATTTCAACTGTTTCGATTCCTGAATCATCAATGCGCTGGGCAGTGAAGGCAGAGATCTCTTCACCTGCAGATACCAGCAGTTCTTCAGAGATCGGATCGAAAATATCATGCAGACTGTAACGTCCTTCAATTCTGTCTTTCAGTGGTTCGATAATGTCTTCATTATCTTTCAACGCAGTTGTTGCAATACCACGCAGGGTACCACAATCTTCTTCAGTGATCACCACATCCTGGGCAACATCCACCAGACGACGGGTGAGGTAACCGGCATCCGCTGTTTTAAGAGCCGTATCCGCCAGACCTTTACGCGCACCGTGGGTAGATATGAAGTAATCCAATACGTTCAATCCTCCTTTAAAGTTGGAGAGAATCGGGTTTTCGATGATCTCTGAACCTGTAGATCCACTCTTACGCGGCTTGGCCATCAGACCCCTGATACCTGCCAGCTGCTTAACCTGCTGCTTGGAACCACGGGCACCGGAATCCAGCATCATGTAAACAGAGTTAAAGCCCTGTTTGTCATTCTGCATTTCGCGGATAAGGGTCTCCGTGATACGGGTATCCACCCTTGACCAGATGTCTACGATCTGGTTATAACGTTCGTTATTGGTGATCAGACCCATGTTATAGTTATCCCATACTTCATCCACTTCAGCTTTGGCATTCTCCAGCAACTGACCTTTCACATCCGGAATGATCAGATCCTGCGGGTTGAACGACAAGCCACCACGGAAGGCCATACGGAATCCTAGTTGCTTGATTTCATCCAGGAACTTCGCAGTCTTAGGAACGTTGGTAATATTGATGATATCACCAATGATATCTCTCAGCGACTTCTTGGTCAACAGGGCATTCACATAGCCTACTTCAGCAGGTACGAACTGGTTGAACAGTATGCGACCTACAGTAGTTTCGATCAGTTTCTTCTCCAGTTTACCTTTAGCATCCCGCACATTCACTTTCACTTTGATCGGCGCATGCAGATCAATGCGATCTTCATTATAAGCGATAATCACTTCTTCAGGAGAATAGAAGCTCATGCCCTCACCACGAACCTTCTCCGTTTCGGTAGACTTCTTTCCTTTGGTAATGTAATACAGTCCGAGTACCATGTCCTGCGAAGGCAGGGTAATTGGTGTACCATTCTGCGGGTTCAGAATGTTGTGAGCAGAGAGCATCAGCAACTGTGCTTCCAGGATCGCTGCGTTACTCAATGGCACGTGTACCGCCATCTGGTCACCATCAAAGTCGGCGTTGAAGGCAGTAGTTACCAATGGGTGCAACTGGATTGCTTTACCTTCAATCAGTTTAGGCTGGAAGGCCTGGATAGAAAGACGGTGCAGCGTTGGGGCACGGTTCAACATTACCGGGTGCCCCTTCAGAATATTTTCAAGAATGTCCCAAATCACCGGCTCTTTTTTGTCAACCAGTTTACGGGCACTCTTTACAGTTTTTACAATACCGCGCTCTATGAGTTTGCGGATGATAAATGGCTTGAACAATTCAGCCGCCATATCTTTCGGCAGACCACATTCGTGCATTTTCAATTCTGGTCCTACTACAATTACAGAACGACCGGAATAGTCAACACGTTTACCGAGGAGGTTCTGACGGAAACGTCCCTGCTTACCTTTCAGTACATCAGAAAGAGATTTCAGTGCACGTCCGCCTTCTGCTTTCACCGCATTGGATTTACGGCTGTTATCAAACAGGGAGTCAATTGCTTCCTGCAGCATCCTTTTTTCGTTACGAAGGATTACTTCAGGTGCTTTGATTTCCAGCAAACGCTTCAGACGGTTGTTCCGGATAATTACCCGGCGATACAGATCGTTCAGGTCAGAAGACGCGAAACGACCGCCATCCAGGGGAACCAAGGGACGCAGTTCTGGTGGAATGACAGGAATATATTGCATAACCATCCACTCAGGGCGGTTGGTGATTCTGCTATTCGCATCACGGAAGGCTTCAACAACACTCAGACGCTTCAGGGCATCTGCCTTACGCTGCTGAGAAGTTTCCGTAGCTGCTGCATTCCGCAGGTCATAACTCAACTGATCCAGATCGATACGGGCCAGCAAATCATGAACCGCTTCAGCACCCATTTTGGCGATGAACTTGTTGGGATCTTCATCCGGCAGGTACTGGTTGTCTTTTGGAAGGGTTTCCAGCAGATCCAGGTATTCTTCTTCAGTGAGGAGATCTCCTACGTTTTGTCCTTTATCCGCACGGATACCCGGCTGGATAACCACAAATCTTTCGTAATAAATAATGCTTTCCAGTTTCTTGGAGCTCATACCAAGGAGGTAACCGATTTTGTTCGGCAGACTCTTGAAATACCAGATATGCACTACTGGAACTACCAGCTTGATATGTCCCATGCGCTCGCGACGAACCTTCTTCTCCGTAACCTCCACACCGCAACGGTCGCAGACAATACCCTTATAACGGATCCGCTTATACTTTCCGCAGGCACATTCGTAATCCTTAACCGGACCAAAGATGCGCTCGCAGAACAGACCGTCTCTTTCAGGCTTGTACGTACGATAGTTGATGGTTTCAGGCTTCAACACTTCACCGTAACTTTTTTCCAGAATGGAATCGGGTGAAGCCAGTCCAATGGTGATTTTGGAGAAACTGGACCTGGGACGATTTTCTTTTTTGATAGCCATATATATACTACAGATTGTGTTTTATGGATACTACCCGGTTGGTACTGACGGTATTACATACAAGATTCCGTTCGTTCAGAGCCCTTTTCCGGCCAAACGAAACAGAATGATTTTCAACACGTTATATGAAATGCACCGATTTTTCCCAACTTAAATAGTGGGCAAAGGTAAGGAATGTATCCAATAAAGACAATTTATAAAATTAATCGATGAATGGACCGGGGCCAGGATACCAAGCCGGATTTTTGAACGTTCAAATGGCATAATATCCAAACCTATGTCTGAAGCCCTGAAAATTGCCAGTTCCCATCCCGCCTCAATGATTTACCCTGCTCCTGTTTCCTCTCCTGCCCAGCCGGTTGATTTAAAAGTGTTGGTCCAGGAACTGTTTGAGCAGGACAAGCTGGCTGGGTCCTTAGACAAGGATATTAAGAATGTAAAAGCCCGCTATCATCAACTGATATTGCGAAAATCCGACAAAACCTATACCGATTCCGAAATCCTGGCCATCAAGCAGGTACATGATGAGTTAACAGCCCTGCAGGATCGGAAAGCTGCCTTTCAGGTGCGCAAATCGGAAATCAAATCTTTCCTGAAGGAATTGATAGCTCCTCTTGGCGGTGGCCGCTGGATCCATGAAACCGATGATTTCATGAACCCGCACTGGGAGTTCTGGCTGGAGGATGAGGAACTGAAGTACGCGCGATTGAAAACTGAGGTCTAGTTTTGAGCCGATTATTTGAAGTTTGAGCCGATTTTTTTACTATTTGAGCCGATCGTTTACTACTTGTTATAGTAGTTTTTGTTATAATTTATATTAATATTACCACAATACCCTCAAATAATATTTAAATTATACTGTTCATTAACTCATCCTACAGCGTTCCTTCGAGCTTCCTACGAGCATCCTACACTAATGAACCTATTATCAACCGCTTAGGAACCCATTAATCGGCTCAATCGGCTCACGTAAAACTGGAACTTTTTAGTAAGAATTGATTACTGCGACCAGTTTCTCTCAAAAAAAGGAAGCACTTCTGTAAAGAATCGTCCCTGGAATCCGCCAATCTTATTGCCATGATCTCCGATGTATTCCTCGGCCTCATGTTCAATACCATAGGCTTCCAGCTTCTTACTGAAAGCCAGTGCAGTAACCGGAATATGAGAAAAATCTTCATTACGGCCCCAATCCAGTTTGATGGCTTTCAGCTTTTTTAGTTGAACAAGATGATTGTCAATCATGAAATAGGGAAAATTATCCTCCCATTTTTGAATCCGATCCGGATGATAGACCGCACTGTCGCCAATATAGGTTACCGGCAATGCAACCGGAAATGCTTTTCTAGACGGATCAGGTGTGTAAGCGATTCCCATTGCTGCATATACGCCCGAATAAAAAGACTGCCAATTGTCTTCTTTATAAATACTATCCACCGCATTTTTCAAGTTTGGATCTGCCTGCAATTTGTATAACCGTTTAAAGGTTGGATTATTCAAATTGAAGTCGCCATGCCAGTTTAATACTGCAGGACTTAGTGCATATACCATTGAAAACACATCCGGATTTTGCATAGCTAATTTCAGGCTGCCATTACCGCCCATTGAATGCCCTGTTAAAACCCTGTTGGAAGCGGATGCCAGTGTACGGTATTGCTGATCCACCCAGTTTACCAGATCCTTTGTAATAAAATCGGCCCAATTTCCCATTGACGAGTTCGTATAAAAACTACCTCTGTATTTGGTATCACTGTTTGGAAATACTACTATAACCGGACGAATATGGCCTGCGGCAATCGCACTGTCCATCAGGGTCTGGATTTGAAACCAGTCGGTCATGTCTTTATCAGTAGTTGAAAATCCGTGTAAAAAATAAATCACCGGATAACGTTGGCTGGTTTTATCGTATCCTGGTGGTAAATACACCGAAACCATCCGGTTGGAAGATTCACCAGCAGGGTTGTTCACTAAGGATCCTGATTTGAACTCCTTCCTTTCCAATTTGCCCTGCCCCTGTCCATGTAAAGAAAAGATGAATAAACTGAATAGCAGAAGTGCTGCTGACCTTTTCATTTCAGATTGATTTAATTATTGAAGGTAGAATTACTTATCCTAGCTTTGCCAAAATAAGGTACGGTGTTTAACCTGTACAATGCCATAGTAAACCATCCCCAGCAATACCGGCAATTAAAATGCGGTGAAAACTTAATTACACTCTACAACTGTCCGCTTGAAAACAAAGTGGAAGATACCTGGAGTCATCACAACTACATTGTTTATGTAATTGAAGGTCGGAAAATATGGCATACGGCACATGGTTCGTATGATCTTCAAAAAGGAAGTTGTGTATTTGTTCGAAAAGGAGGTTGTCTTGTAGAACAGTTTTTTGATACCCCTTTTTGTCTCATGGTATTTTTTATTCCAGATGATTTTATACGCGATGTCCTCAAAACAAAAACCTACCCTTTAAGCAAACCGGCAATCAAATTTGAACCTATCATTTCCATAACCAATAATCCGGGTGTTCATTCTTTTTTTCATTCCATGATTCCCTATTTTGAAAGTGAACGGCAGCCCGATCCTTCCCTGCTGGAATTGAAATTCAGAGAACTGATTCTAACCATAGCAGATAATCCCAACAACTACGAACTGTTATCCTATTTCTGTTCCTTACTCAAAGAACCCGTTGCTGTTTCCTTGCAACGAGTGATGGAGGATAATTACTGCTACAATTTAAAACTGGAAGAATTTGCGAAGCTTTCCAACAGAAGCCTTTCCGCCTTTAAACGTGATTTTCAAAAACAGTTTGGAACTACACCGGGTAAATGGCTGATGGATAAAAGACTGCATCATTCCATGCACCTGCTCACACATACAGACAAAACCATTGGTGAAGTGGCATTTGAAAGTGGATTTGAAAATCCTACCCATTTTAGTCGTGCATTTAAACTGCAATTCGGCATTACTCCCACCTCCAGGAAGAAGCAGGTTTCCAACTGAACTTTTTAGACAGCAATCTGGACTTTAAAGCAATCCTCTCCATGATCAGAGCAGTTAGCTTTGTTTCTGTCATTTATCATTAATCATTAAACCTTTTCATCATGAGCACAAAAACAGTGCAGGGAAAATTGTGGAGTATCTCACCCCAAAATTGGTCCACCCATTTCGAACTTTATTTTTTACCGCTTTACAAAAAAGCTTTACAGGAGTTGGAGATCAGTCCGGATACCATGTTGCTGGATGCCGGTTGTGGATCCGGTATGTTCAGTAGTATGGCAATTGATGCCGGCGCCCAGGTAATCGGCATAGATGCTGCTCCGGGCTTACTGGAACTTGCCAGGCAACGGAATCCTCAAAACAATTTCATGGAAGAGGACCTGGAAGCAATGCCCTTTGCCAGTAACAGCTTTCATGTGGTAACCGGATTTAATTCCTTCCAGTATGCAGGAAATTTCCGGCAGGCACTTTCGGAAGCTCACAGAGTGCTGAAACCAGGAGGAACACTGGTGCTGGCAATATGGGATAAACCAGCAAACAGTGACGGCACGGACGTATTAAAAGCGATCAGCACCCTGCTTCCTCCTCCCCTTCCTGGAACACCCGGTCCCTTTTCCTTATCAGAAGATGGTAAGATGGAAGAGTATCTGAAGGAAACCGGATTTAATCTGATCAACAGCATTCAAATCAGTTGTCCCTTTATTTATCAAAGTCTGGGCAATGGCATCAGAAGCTTTATGGGTACTGGTCCGGCTGCAGCAGTCTTGAACTATGCAGACAAAAAACAAGTGGAAGAAACGATAGCTGCTGCTTTACAGCCGTATCGCATTGTGGATGATATCTACTTCCAGCAAAACAGTTTTTTGCTCTTCATTGCAAAAAAATAATCACAGATTCATTCAAACAAATATCAATCTTATCATGAAAAATATATTCACAGGTTTACTCCTATTAATCAGTCTATTGACAGCCTGTCAAAAAACAAAACATCCGCAGTATCCTCAGCCGGATCCTTTAAAATTTCATAATTCCGAGTTGTTGGAAGACTGGATTTCACTTCAGCTTTTACTCGTTAAAAGAAATACGGGTGTAACTCATATTGCTTACTCGAGGCATTTTGCTTATACCGGTATTGCATTATACGAATCATTTGCAGCAGGAGATTCACCATTCAAAAGTTTGGCAGGCAAGCTAAACGGCCAATTTGATTTGCCATCCCATCCAGCAGGAAAGCCGCTATTCAGACCAGTTGCTGCCAATGCAGCTATTGCGGAAACCCTGCGTTTTTTTTATGCAGATAAAGCACCGTTGGTTTTCAGCATTGATTCACTTGAACAACTCTATTTCAATAAATACAAAAACCAGGTGAAGCAATTGAACCTGCTCAATCAGTCCCAGGCTTATGGAAAACAAGTAGCCCTTGCTGTTACAGCGTGGAGTAAATCCGATGGTGCCGACCATATCAATCTTCTCTATGAAACGAAGGGAGAAGGCTATTGGGAGCCAACCCCCGCGGCCTATGCGGCGGCGAATGTGCCAGGCTGGGTAAATGTGCGAGCATTCATTCCTGGAAGTACCAGTACGATGCCACCTGCCCCGGTTCCATTTTCCAAAGAAACCGGAACAGCATTTTATACTATGGTAAGGGAAGTGTACGATGTGTCGCAATCATTAACAGATGAGCAAAAAGCCATTGCCAATTTCTGGGATGATGCTCCAAATGGAAAATATGTGAGCGTGTTTGGGCATTGGTTCAGTATTTTCAGACAACTACTCAGAAGTGAAAGGCCACCCCTGGGAAAAGCAGTTGAAGCTTATTTACGTTTGGGTATCACAATGCATGATGCAGGTATTGCAACCTGGAAAGCAAAGTATACTTTTCACCTGATACGCCCCATCACTTATATCCGGAAACATATGGGTATTGAGAATTGGAATTCCTTTATTGGTACTCCACCTCATCCGGAATATGTTGCGGCCCACGCAACCCTTTCCGGTTCGGCCGCATATGCCCTGGAAAAATCCTTCGGCGACCAGTATTCGTTTACAGATCATACCTATGATCATCTCAGCATGGCACCCAGAAAATTCAATAGCATTTCGGATGCTGCAAAAGAGGCCGGCTTATCCCGTTTGTTCGGGGGAATACATTACCGGCGCTCTATTGAGCAAGGTTTAGAGCTGGGAAGAAATACGGCGGCAATTGTAGACAACCATTTGAAAAAGCAAAACTATTTCCCGGAATAAGCAACAACCACATTCCAGGTAAAGAGGTCTTCAATCATGAAGGCCTCTTTAATTTTATACAATCATTCAAAGTATTTCATAACTTTTAATAGCAATTCCTAAATCAATTCCTGTTACTCAATAAACCGGCATTATGATTACCTACCACACTATTCATATATACCGTATCCTGAAAACAACTGTCCGGGAGTTTTTTGAAGAAAATAAAACCACCCGATATGCCAACAGAAAGTACTGGATCAAAATTGCTCTAATGGGAACGTTGATGATTGGCGGCTATACGGCCCTGTTAGTTTGGGGATCCCTGTCAATCGGACTGGCTTTCCTGTTTTATTTCCTTTTCATTTTGGGTACGACGCTGCTGGTAGTTAACCTCGGACATGACGCTTCCCACAAGGCGATCTCCCCCAATGCAACAATCAATAAACTGCTCAGCTATTCCTGGAATTTGCTGGGCATCAGTAAAACTATCTGGGAAATCAAACATCACCACTCCCATCATATATATACCAATATTCCTCACCAGGATGCTGATATTGCAGAAAGTCCCTTGTTAAGATTACATGCCGATTATCCGCAACGAAAGCATTACCGGTTTCAGCATTTGTATGCACCCATCCTGTATGGATTGTTTGGTATTTACATCGTGTATATAAAAGATTTCGTACTGTATGTACAATTGCGAAAGCAGGTTGGTATCAGTGCAAAAACATCCCACATTTATCTGCCGCGACTTATCTACATTAAACTGCAATTTCTGATTATCAGTTATCTGATTCCTTTGGTTATTCTTCCTTACAAATGGTGGATCGTATTGTTACTTTGTGTCACGTGCATGGCCATTTGCGGAGCCCTGATGCTGCTTGTATTGATTGTTCCTCATATCAATGAAACAGCATCTGTTGCAGGAACTCCTACTCCTTTAAAAAATCAGGACGATTGGGCATTGTGGCAAATCTATTCTACAGTTGATGCATCCACCAACAGCGCAGTATTAAACTACCTCAGTGGTGGATTGAACACGCACCTGGTGCATCACTTGTTTCCCAATATTTGCCATATACACTACCGGGAATTAACGAAACGCTTAAAAGATACACTCCGGTTAGAGGGAGTTCCTTACCAGGAAACTGATTTTGCTACGGCATTGAAAGATCATTTCGGTCTGCTGAAAAAACTTGGACAGCAATAGCCTCATTTCTTACGCTTACTTGCCAGGTATTTTCTTCTGATTACTTCCTGCACCGGTACCCCTTCAATTTTACTTTCCAGCCAGGAGATCACATCCAGGTAGGAGAAGGTTCTTGTTTCGCGGGGATCATTTTCGTAAGGCTTGATACGATCCAGCAAGTGTTGAAATGCAGGCCGTTCATCGCCCGCGGCAAACTGGAAAGATTTCCGGATGAAGCTAAACATCTCTTCTTCCACAATACTCAGGCTGCCCATCTTTGCCATGAAACGATACACAGATTTCACAAGGTATTCCAGCAAGTCGAAATTACCCAGTTCATAATGTGCGATCAAATGCAGGAGACGCGCATAACATTGTAAATCGGTGCGCAGGTCCAGTTTCCAGTTGATGATTTTCTGCAGGTAATCAATAGCTTTTTCATTATCGCCACTACCAAAATACAGACAGGCAATTTTATAGTAAAAAACAAGGATTCGGTGCCGGTCCAGCTGCAACTGGTATTCCTGCAGTTTTTCTTCCAGGTTTGGCACTATAGATAACCCTTCAGTAAACCTGCCCGTCATGAAGTACTGGTTGATCTTGCCCTGTTGCAGGTACACGAATGCCTGAATCCGGTTATTATCATTATGCTGTACCCATTCACTCTGTTCCAGTTCCTCAAATAACTTCAGTGTTTTGGTAAACCCTTCTTCATTTTTTAAATCAAAATGGGCACTCAGCAGGTTGTGCAATCCTTTGATGTATTGCAGGGTTTCCACCTTGATCATATCCGGATGCCGCTGGAACAATTCTACCCACTTGGAAGTATACCGGTAATACTGTAAGAAATCCTGCCGGATGAAAGCATACCAGCAATAACTCTGGTTCACATAGAGCTCTTCATAAAATCCCTTGAACTGACGAACCCTCTCGGGCATATGCTGCTCAAAGAAGGCATTCAGTTCTTCCGTGTCCTGCTGGTTCCGGGCATGCCCATGCCGGATATACCAGTCGTACAACAGCAGGGAGAGATTCGAACTGTCGTTGATGGCCTTGATCCGGCTTACCACTTCCTCCGATTCCTTAACCAGGCTTTGTGCCCGGTACTCACTGCTTCGGGTAATATGAAGGGCCTCGATCTTTTTCTCGAAAAACAGGGCCTGAACCAGGAAACTTACCTGGTGATGTTGCCGGGCCAGGTCCTTCATTTTATCCAGGATCTTCAGGCTCTGGTGATACAATCCCTTATTGTAGAGCACCCGGGCATAACCCATCTGCTCATGTAATTGAATATCAATGTTTTGATCGTCTTTTATCAGCCTTAAACTGGATAAAACCGACTTGTATAAATGGGCTTTCAGGTTGCTTAACTGCTGTTTTTTGATACCTGGCGTTTTTTTCAGCAGTTGCGCTTCATCGTATTCTGACAGCTTGTCCAGTGCATCGAATAATTCAATGATTTTCAGGTTGTCTGAGGAGGTATTCCGGGTCACATAGAGCTTAAAATTCCGTTTTTCAGACTTTTCCAACGTTTTGATCAGTTGAAACAGCGGATCTATGGATCTGTTGGGCATCGTAATTAATCTAAATTAAAATCCTTATCTGGCGTGGGTTTCAGCCGTTTTATGGGGCATTAAGCGCTGTAATATACGAGGCATTTTGATTTCTTTTCGCATGCCCCTATCGGTACTTTCGGGAAGCAGGTGGCCGTAATGCTGTTTTATAGCAAGCAAAACCCGCTTACGGTGCCTGCCTTTTTACCTAAAACACACGCGATTTATGGATCAAAAAATCTTCATTTTCGACACCACCCTTCGAGATGGCGAACAAGTTCCCGGATGCAAACTCAATAAAGCTGAAAAAATTGAGCTGGCCCTCCAACTTGAAGCAATGGGCGTGGACATACTTGAAGCAGGTTTCCCTATCTCCTCTCCCGGAGATTTTGAGGCGGTTCATGAAATCGCCCGCCTGCTGAAGAAGACAGTGGTATGCGGTTTGAGTCGCGCTGTGCAGAAAGATATTGAAGTAGCTGCTGAAGCCTTGAAACCAGCCGCCCGCAAAAGAATTCATACCGGGATCGGCACATCTGATTTCCATATCAAATCCAAATTCAATAGCAACCGGGAAGATATCCTGCAGCGTGCCATCCAGTGTGTAAAATGGGCCCGCAACTTTACAGATGATGTTGAGTTTTATGCAGAAGATGCAGGCAGAACAGATAATGAATACCTGGCTCGCGTAGTAGAAGCTGTTATTGCTGCAGGAGCTACTACCGTCAACATTCCTGATACAACGGGTTATTGCCTCCCTCACCAATACGGAGAGAAGATCGCTTACCTGATTAATAATGTTCCCAATGTGGACAAAGCAGTGTTGAGCTGCCATTGTCATAATGACCTGGGCCTAGCCACTGCCAATTCCATTGCAGGTATAATTGCCGGAGCTCGTCAGATCGAATGTACAATTAATGGTCTTGGTGAAAGAGCAGGTAATACCTCTCTGGAAGAAGTGGTGATGATCATCAAACAACACAGCAGTCTGGGATTCTATACCGATATCAATGCTACCCAACTCAACCCGATGAGCCGCAAAGTAGCAGATACCATGCGCATGCCGGTTCAGCCTAATAAAGCCATTGTTGGAGCAAATGCGTTCTCACACTCTTCCGGTATCCACCAGGACGGGTTCCTGAAAGACACCACTACCTATGAAATTATTGCACCGGAAGAAGTAGGCGCAGATAGTTCCAAGATTGTATTGACTGCCCGCAGCGGTCGCAGTGCCCTGGCCTATCGCTTTCAGAAACTCGGTCACCAGTTCAACCGCAACGATATTGATGAACTCTATGCCCGTTTCCTTGAAATCGCCGATACGAAAAAAGAAGTAAGCGATGAGGACCTGAATACGTTGGCAAAAGCTCATACACTGGCAGTTTCATAAGCAGCAACAATAAATGGAGAAGAGAATAGCCGTTATAACAGGAGATGGAATCGGTCCGGAAGTAACCCGGCAGGCCATTCATGTATTGAATGCCGTAGCATCCCAGTTCCATCATCATTTTCATTATGAATATGGATTGATGGGGGCAGATGCAATCGATAAAACCGGCAATCCTCTCCCAGATGCCACCATCGAATTATGCCTGAATAGTGATGCTATTTTATTTGGAGCCATTGGCCACCCCAAATATGATAATGATCCTGATGCCAAAGTACGTCCGGAACAGGGCTTACTGAAGCTGCGCAAATCCTTACAACTTTTCGCTAATATGCGTCCGGTTACCACCTATGCTGCACTCCAGCATCTGACACCTGTCAAAGCAAAGATTCTGGAGGGAGTAGATTTTATTATCTATCGTGAATTAACCGGCGGTATCTATTTTGGAAACAAGACATTGTCAGCCGATGGCAATATGGCCTCTGATGATTGCGCCTATACGAAGAATGAAATCGAACGGATCGCCCATCTCGCATTTCAGGCAGCCCGCCAGCGTAAAAAGAAATTAACCCTGGTAGATAAGGCCAATGTCCTGGAAACCTCAAGACTCTGGAGAAAGCTGGTGCGTGAAATGCAAGCGCAGTACCCGGATGTATCCGTCGATTTTCTTTTTGTTGACAATGCTGCCATGCAGCTTATTCTGAACCCGGCGCAATTTGATGTGATCCTGACAGAGAACATGTTTGGTGATATCCTGAGTGATGAAGCCAGTGTATTAACCGGCTCATTGGGACTATTGCCTTCTGCTTCCATTGGAAATGGAGGAGCTTTGTTTGAACCCATTCATGGTTCTTATCCGGCAGCAGCAGGAAAAGACATTGCCAATCCATTGGGTTCCATCTTATCCGCAGCCATGATGCTGGAACATTTTGGATTGAAGGAAGAAGCAACAAAAGTGAGGTTAGCCGTACAGTGGACACTAGACAATGGTTTTGTAACCAAGGACATTGACCCGATGAATTTTTATTTCACTTCCACGATTGGTGAACTGGTAGCGGATTTGGTTCAGGACAAGATCCCAACTGAGCTGCATCCTGAGAACATTGAATTGCGGAAGTCAACGATTATTTAAAAAAATAATCAACAGTTCTTTTTTTAGTTTGGATGTAGTTAGTACATTCGTTTATCATTGAACCGATGAACAACGTTACTATCACATCTATTATTCGCCTTTTCACTGCAGTCATTATTGTGGTGGTGGTGATTATTCCTGTCATATCAGGAGGTGGTAACAGTATGTAATCTGGTTTCATAAAAGAATTGCAAACGATCCGCCTCCAAAAGGCGGGTCGTTTTTTTTTGCCCTGAAACAACCAACATATTTAAAAACAGATTTGCACATGTCGCACGTGTTAAACAAGTTCTCCAGAACAATTACACAGGACCCAACACAACCTGCTGCACAGGCAATGTTGTACGGAATCGGACTAACAGATGAAGATCTCGCGAAAGCACAGGTGGGTGTTGCCAGTATGGGTTACGATGGCAATACCTGTAACATGCACCTGAATGATCTGTCGAAAATTATCAAGGAAAGTATTTGGCAGGAAAACCTGGTCGGACTCATTTTCAATACGATTGGCGTAAGTGATGGCATGAGCAATGGAACAGATGGCATGCGCTATTCATTGGTTAGCCGGGATATCATTGCAGACTCCATTGAAGCGGTATGTGGTGCACAGTATTATGATGGCCTGATTACCGTTCCGGGTTGTGATAAAAACATGCCGGGTTCCATCATTGCGATGGGACGTTTAAATCGCCCGTCTATTATGGTGTATGGTGGTACCATCGCACCTGGACATTATAAAGGACAGGATCTGAATATTGTATCTGCATTTGAGGCACTGGGACAAAAAATCGCAGGGCAGTTATCGGAAGCGGATTTCAAAGGAATTGTGCAGCATGCTTGTCCGGGTGCCGGTGCCTGCGGAGGCATGTATACAGCCAACACCATGGCATCTGCGATTGAGGCACTCGGTATGAGTCTGCCCTACTCTTCTTCTAACCCTGCATTAAGCCAGGAAAAACAGGATGAGTGCAAGGCTGCGGGAAAAGCTATCCGCTTATTGTTGGAAAAAGATATTAAACCCAGTGATATCATGACGCGCAAAGCATTTGAAAATGCAATTACGGTGATCATGGTATTGGGTGGATCAACCAATGCGGTGCTGCATTTGATTGCAATGGCTAAAAGTGTGGATGTACCGCTTACACAAGATGATATCCAGGCCATCAGTGACAAAACACCGGTACTGGCAGATTTCAAACCAAGTGGAAAATACCTGATGCAGGATCTGCACCAATATGGCGGTGTACCTGCAGTAATGAAATATTTATTGAGCAAAGGTTTATTACATGGTGATTGTTTGACAGTAACTGGTAAAACAATTGCAGAAAACCTGGCGGAAGTTCCGGATCTGGATTTTGAAACACAGAAGATCATCTATCCGTTGGAAGCGCCATTGAAATCAACCGGACATCTTCAGATCCTTTATGGCAATCTCGCTGAAGGAGGAAGTGTAGCCAAGATCAGTGGTAAGGAAGGAGAAAAATTTGTTGGACCGGCAAGAGTATTTGATGGTGAATTTGAATTAATCAATGGCATTAGCAGTGGTCGCGTGAAAGCAGGAGATGTTGTGGTGATCAGAAATGTAGGGCCTAAAGGTGCACCTGGTATGCCGGAAATGTTGAAACCCACATCTGCCATTATTGGTGCGGGTTTAGGCAAATCAGTTGCACTGATTACAGATGGTCGTTTCAGTGGTGGAACACATGGATTCGTCGTCGGTCACATCACGCCTGAAGCTTATGATGGCGGATTAATCGGACTGGTTCAGGATGATGATATCATTGAACTGGATGCAACGAATAATACCATCAATCTGAAAGTAGACAAGGGCGTGATTGATCAGCGAAAAGCGAACTGGAAAAAACCCTCATTAAAAGTAACTAAAGGAATTCTTTACAAATATGCAAAGCACGTTAAGTCAGCCGCAGAAGGCTGCGTTACCGACGAAGACTGAGACCATCAGTGGATCGAAAGCAGTACTGGAAGCATTGATTGCGGAAGGAGTGAAAACCATTTTTGGTTATCCCGGTGGTGCCATCATGCCCATTTACGATGCGCTATATGATTATAGTGAACAACTAGAACATATCCTGGTTCGTCACGAGCAGGGAGGTATACATGCTGCCCAGGGATATGCACGTACATCCGGTGATGTAGGTGTGGTATTTGCAACCAGCGGTCCGGGTGCAACGAATCTCGTAACCGGATTGGCAGATGCTATGATTGATTCTACACCTGTGGTAGCAATAACCGGACAGGTATTTGCACACTTGCTGGGAACGGATGCTTTCCAGGAAACAGATGTAATCAATATTACTACACCGGTAACCAAATGGAATTACCAGGTAACGGATGCTGCGGAGATACCTGCAGTAATGGCCAAAGCATTTTACATCGCGAGAACAGGTCGTCCTGGTCCGGTTTTGATTGATATCACCAAGAATGCACAATTACAGCTCTTCGAATATGAAGGCTACAAAAAATGTGATCATATCCGTAGCTATCGTCCGAAACCCAATGTGCGGAAAGAATATGTTGAGCAGGCTGCAGCTTTGATCAATGAAGCAAAGCAGCCCTTTGTGATCTTTGGACAGGGAGTGATACTTGGTAAAGCGGAGAAAGAATTTATTTCTTTTATTGAAAAAGCGGGAATACCATCTGCCTGGACCATCATGGGTATGAGTGCTATTCCAACAGATCATCCGCTGGGAGTTGGCATGCTGGGAATGCATGGAAATTATGGTCCGAATGTACTGACCAATGAGTGCGATGTATTGATAGCCGTGGGTATGCGCTTTGATGATCGGGTAACGGGCCGATTGGATAAATATGCCAAGCAGGCAAAAGTGATTCACCTGGATATTGATCCGGCGGAGATAGATAAAAACGTGAAGACAACTGTTCCGGTGTGGGGAGATTGCAAAGAGACACTACCCATGCTTACGGAGTTGATTGAACCCAAAGTATATCCTCAATGGTTACAGCGTTTCCGTGACTATGCGCAACAGGAGCAGGAACAGTGTATCGAGCCTGAATTGCATCCAACCGGAGAGGTATTAACAATGGGTGAGGTGATCAATACCCTGAATGAATTAACGGGTGGTGATGCTATCATTGTAACAGATGTTGGTCAGCACCAGATGGTAGCCTGCAGATATGCCAACTATAATCAAACCAAGAGCAATGTAACCTCGGGTGGATTGGGAACGATGGGCTTTGCATTGCCCGCTGCCATTGGAGCAAAATATGGTGATCCTAAACGAACCGTAGTGGCAGTGATCGGTGATGGCGGTTTCCAGATGACGCTGCAGGAATTGGGAACCATCATGCAGTTTGATGTGGATGTAAAAATCCTGATCCTGAACAATGAGTTCCTGGGAATGGTGCGCCAGTGGCAACAGCTTTTCCATGATCGCCGGTATTCCTTTGTGAATATTACGAGTCCGGATTTTGTACAGGTAGCCAAAGGATATCACATTGATGGAAATAGTGTTCGTGAAAGAAAAGACCTCCGCGAAGCATTGTCAACCATGCTGAATCATAAAGGAGCATACCTGCTGGAAGTAATGGTAGGTAAGGAAAATAATGTGTTCCCGATGGTACCGCAGGGATGTAGTGTGGCGGAGATAAGGTTGAAGTGAGCATGGAAGAATGGAGGAAAGGAAGATGGGAAAAGGAAGAGAGATAAATGGATTATTAAAACATTTAAACATGAACAAGCAGGAATATACTATAACGGTTTATACGGAGAATCAGATCGGGTTGCTGAACCGGATCGCGATAATGTTCTCCAGGAGAAAAATCAATGTAGAGAGCCTGAATACTTCGCCATCTGAAGTGGAGGGAATTCATCGCTTTACGATTGTCATTCATGAAACGGAAGATGTGGTGAAAAAACTGGTGCGCCAGATTGAAAAGCAGGTGGAAGTATTGAAGGCTTACTACAATACGAATGAAGAACTGATCTGGCAGGAACTGGCACTGTATAAAGTGTCAACAGATGAGATTGCTGAAAAGGTAAAAGTGGAAAGACTCCTAAGAGAATATGGCGCACGTGCAGTAGTAATCCGGAAAGACTATACTGTATTTGAAACTACTGGTCACCGTGAAGAAACGGACAAACTTATCAACGTGCTGGAACCATATGGCTTAATAGAGTTTGTGAGAAGTGCGCGTGTAGCGATTATAAAAGCAAGCAGTGGGTTCCATGAAAAGCTGAGAGAATTTGAAGCCCAGGAACCAAGTGAGGAAGTGGTGGAGAATGAGTATCTGGATAAGCAGGATGAGGTGTTTACAATGTGAGACGTCAGACGTGAAACGTGAGAAAAACAACTAACATATAACAAGCAACCGTAAAATTTCTTAATCAATTTAAATCATGGCAAAATTAAATTTCGGAGGTGTTGAGGAGAATGTAGTAACGAGGGAAGAGTTTCCCCTGTCAAAAGCACAGGAAGTATTGAAAAATGAAACCGTAGCAGTAATTGGATACGGTGTACAGGGTCCTGGTCAGGCATTGAACCAGCGCGACAATGGCATCAATGTGATTGTTGGTCAGCGTAAGAACTCCAAGACCTGGGATAAGGCAATCGCCGATGGATTTGTTCCTGGTGAAACCTTATTTGAAATTGAAGAAGCGCTGGAGCGTGGCACCATCATCTGTTACCTGCTGAGTGATGCAGCACAGATTGCTTTGTGGCCGACGGTAAAAAAACACCTGACTCCAGGCAAAGCCCTTTACTTCTCTCACGGCTTCGGAATTACATTTAATGAGCAGACCGGAATTATTCCTCCTGCTGATGTAGACGTTTTCCTGGTGGCTCCGAAAGGAAGTGGCACATCACTGCGTCGTATGTTCCTGCAGGGTCGTGGTTTGAACAGCTCTTATGCTATCTACCAGGATGCAACCGGTAAAGCAAAAGACCGTGTAATAGCACTGGGTATTGCTGTAGGAAGCGGTTACCTGTTTGAAACAGATTTCAAAAAAGAAGTGTACTCTGATCTGACTGGTGAAAGAGGAACCCTAATGGGAGCCATCCAGGGAATCTTTGCAGCACAGTACCAGGTATTACGTGATAAAGGTCATACTCCTTCTGAAGCATTCAATGAAACAGTAGAAGAGTTGACACAATCACTGATGCCGCTGGTTGCAGAAAATGGAATGGACTGGATGTATGCCAACTGTTCTACTACTGCACAACGTGGTGCACTCGATTGGTGGAAAAAATTCAGAGATGCAACAGCACCTGTATTCAAAGAACTGTACGAGAGCGTGGCTACCGGAAAAGAATCACAGCGTTCTATTGATTCCAACAGTCAGCCCGACTATCGCGAGAAACTGGAAGAAGAACTGAAAGAACTTCGCGAAAGTGAAATGTGGCAGGCTGGTAAGACTGTAAGGAGTCTGCGTCCTGAAAACCAAGCGAAGTAACATACGTGGGACATCAGACGTGAGACGTGAGACAATTTTCTCACTTCTCACTTCTCACGTCTCACATCTCACATCTCACCTTAAAACTCAAAGTCATTCAAGTTAACTCCATACTCGACTTTCACAAAGCAGCGCATCGCCTGAAGAAGGTGATAAAAAAAACACCGCTGACCTATAACGCCAATTTATCGAGGCGGTATAACTGTCATGTCTACCTGAAAAGGGAGGACCTGCAGGTAGTGAGAAGTTATAAGTTGAGAGGAGCTTTCAACATGATGAGCAGCCTGCCGCAGGAACAACTTCGCAAAGGAGTGGTTTGTGCCAGTGCCGGCAACCATGCCCAGGGATTTGCATTCAGTTGCAAACAGCTAAAAGTAAAGGGTGTGGTTTTCATGCCCATCATAACCCCCAATCAGAAAGTCAGCCAGACAAAAATGTTTGGGGAAGACTGGATCGAAGTACGCTTGACCGGAGATACCTTCGACGACTGTGCAGCAGCGGCCAAAGCCTATACCGAGGCCAATGAAATGGTATTTATTCCACCCTTTGATGATGAGCGCATCATAGAGGGACAGGGAACAGTAGGCGTTGAAATCCTCGAAGAGCTAAACGATCCTGATTATGTTTTTATCCCCGTTGGTGGTGGCGGTCTTTCTGCCGGAGTAGGCAAGTATCTCCAAATTTATGCCCCCGCTACCCAAATTATCGGGGTAGAGCCGGAAGGAGCTCCCTCCATGTACCAGGCACTTAAAGCAGGCGAACCTGTAACTCTGGACAATATTGAACGATTTGTAGATGGTGCAGCGGTTAAACGGGTAGGTGAAAAGACCTTCCCTATCTGCCGGGAAGTATTATCAGATATGCTGCTGGTGCCGGAAGGAAGGGTTTGCGCGGAAATCCTGAAACTTTATAACGAGGATGCCATCGTGGTAGAACCTGCCGGGGCCCTTTCCATTGCTGCGCTGGACCAATATACCGACCAGATACAGGGAAAAAAAGTAGTGTGCATTGTATCCGGCAGCAACAACGATATTGACAGAATGCAGGAAATTAAGGAGAGAGCCCTTCAATACGAGGGACTCAAACATTATTTCCTCATCCGTTTTGCACAGCGCCCCGGCGCATTGAAAGAATTTGTAAATTTTATCCTGGGACCATCAGACGATATCACCCGGTTCGAATACATCCAGAAACACAACAAGGAAACCGGACCCGCATTGGTAGGAATAGAACTCAAAAGCCCGACAGATTACCATATCCTGCTGAAAAATATGCAGCAGTACCATATCAATTACACAGAATTGAATAAAGACGATAATCTTTTTGGATACCTCGTCTGAATATTCATAATTTGTTGTATATTCATAGCCTTGCTTGCTGCATATAATTAATTCTGTCTAACAGAAGGTATTTTTTATTGAAAATTTTCTAAACTGCATTATCAACGATGGCAAGCAACCAGGGTTTATACCATCCCTCTTTTGAGCGCGACGCATGTGGGATCGGTTTTGTGGCAAACATCAAGAGCAACAAATCTCATCAAATCATTTCGGATGCATTGACCGTATTGGAAAATATGGAGCATCGGGGAGCCTGCGGCTGTGAAGCCAATACCGGCGATGGTGCTGGTATCATGATCCAGGTACCACATGAATTCTATTTTGATGAGTGTGTGAAACTGGGATTTCATCTCCCCTCCTTCGGCCGCTATGGTGTAGGTGTTTTATTCTTCCCAAGAGAAATCCGACTGCGTGAAGAATGCAGAGATATCTTCAACCGGGCAGCTGAGAAACTCGGACTAGAAGTTATTGGATATCGCAAGGTGCCTGTGAATACGGAAGGAATTGGTGCTACTGCCCTGAGTGTGGAGCCTGAAATGGAGCATGTATTCATTGCCTGTCCGGATCATATCAACAACCCTGATGAGTTCGAACGCAAACTCTTTATCCTGCGTAATTATGCCAGTCATACCATCAACAATACGGTAAAGAAAGATGCTATCGGATTTTACATTGCATCGCTTTCCTATAAAACGGTAGTTTATAAAGGACAGCTTACCAGTAACCAGGTACGTGGTTATTTCCCCGACCTGAATGACAAAAGACTGGTGAGTGCTTTCGGGCTGGTACACTCCCGTTTTGCCACCAACACCTTCCCCTCCTGGAAGCTGGCACAGCCTTTCCGCTTTATCGCGCACAATGGTGAAATCAATACGGTACAGGGCAACCTGAACTGGCTTCGCACCAATGAAAAAGGATTTACCTCTCCCTATTTTACCAAGGAGGAAATGGATCTGCTGCTCCCCATCGTAACAGATGGACAATCAGATTCTGCCTGCCTGGATAACATGATTGAATTGTTGACTTTATCGGGACGTTCTTTACCACATGTAATGATGATGCTGATTCCTGAAGCATGGGATGGTAATGAGAGTATGGATCCAGTTAAAAAAGCATTTTATGAATTCCATGCCTCCTTTATGGAACCCTGGGATGGTCCCGCTTCTATCTCTTTCACTGATGGAAAAATTATTGGTGCTACGCTCGACCGGAATGGTCTTCGCCCCTCCCGCTACTGTGTTACCAATGATGATCGCGTGATCATGGCATCTGAAACAGGAGCATTGCCAGTTGATCCTTCCATCGTAATAGAAAAGGGTCGCCTGCAGCCAGGAAAGATGTTCGTGGTAGATATGGAACAGGGCCGAATCATCAGTGATACCGAATTAAAAGAACAAATCTGCTCTCAGAAACCTTATGGAGAGTGGTTGAATAAATATAAAATTCGCCTGGAAGAATTACCGGAGCCAAGAGTATTGTTCACCCACCTGGAACATGACCAGGTATTCAAATACCAGAAAGCTTTTGGTTATTCCACGGAAGATCTTGAAACCATCATTGCGCCGATGTCAATAGATGGCAAAGAGCCGGTAGGTTCAATGGGCACAGATACTCCACTTGCAATTTTAAGTGATCAGCCACAACACCTTAGCAGTTATTTCAAACAATTGTTTGCACAGGTAACCAATCCGCCAATTGATCCAATTCGTGAGCGGCTGGTTATGTCACTTGCCACTTTTGTTGGCAACAATGGAAACCTGCTCACAGAAGAACCACTGGCAGCGCACAGTGTTGCATTGAAACATCCGGTTCTCAACAATCATGAACTGGAGAAAATCAGAAGTATTGATACGGGAATTTTCCAGGCCAAAACATTGCAGTGTTATTTCCGCGCCGATGGCAAACCCGGATCACTTCAGAAGGCATTGGATCGTATCTGCCGCTATGCAGTAGATGCTGCACAGGATGGGTTTGAAGTATTGATACTTTCTGACCGTGCGATTGATTCGGATCACGCACCCATTCCTTCTTTGCTTGCCACTGCAGCTATTCATCATCATCTTATAAGAAAAGGGCTACGCGGACAAGTAGGGTTGGTAGTAGAAGCAGGCGATGTATGGGAAGTACATCACTTCGCCTGTCTGATTGGATTTGGTGCTACTGCAATTAACCCCTACCTGGCATTATCAACCATTCGTGATCTGCGACTGAATGGCAAACTTGAAACGAGTTTGGATCCGGATCAGCTCAAGAAAAATTATATCAAAGCAGTTAATGAAGGACTGCTAAAAGTATTCTCTAAGATGGGAATCTCTACCCTGCAATCTTACCAGGGTGCACAGATTTTTGAGATCATTGGTTTGAATAAAACAGTAGTTGATAAATACTTCACGGGTGCTACCTCCCGCATTGAAGGAATGGGGCTGGATGAGATCGCAAGAGAAGCATTGGCCAAACATTTCCTTGCATTCAGTAAAAAAGAAATTCCGGTGGATCGCCTGCCGGTTGGAGGTGTTTATCAATGGAAGCGTAAAGGCGAATTCCATTTATTCAATCCGCAAACCATTCACTTGTTGCAGTATTCTACCAAGATGAATGATTATGCGACTTACAAAAAATATGCGAAGCTGGTAAATGATCAAAGCGTTAAAGCCGCCACACTCAGAAGCCAGTTGCAGTTTAAAACCAATCGTCCGTCTATTTCAATTGATGAAGTAGAACCTGCTGAAAGCATCATGAAACGATTTGCTACTGGGGCAATGAGTTTCGGATCGATATCACACGAAGCACATTCCACCCTGGCGATTGCGATGAACCGTATTGGCGCAAAATCCAATACCGGTGAAGGTGGTGAAGATGTATTGCGTTATGAGCCCATGGCAAATGGAGACTCCATGCGCAGTGCGATCAAACAGGTAGCATCGGGTCGCTTTGGTGTGACCAGTTATTATCTGACCATGGCGGATGAGTTACAAATTAAAATGGCACAGGGTGCCAAGCCGGGAGAAGGTGGTCAGTTACCCGGACATAAAGTAGATGAATGGATCGGTAAGGTTCGGCATTCTACTCCGGGTGTAGGATTGATTTCCCCACCACCGCATCACGATATTTACAGTATTGAAGATCTGGCGCAGTTGATATATGATTTGAAAAATTCCAACCGTACTGCGCGCATCAGTGTAAAGCTGGTAAGTAAAGCAGGAGTAGGAACCATTGCTGCCGGAGTAGCGAAAGCAAAAGCAGATGTAATTCTGATTGCTGGTCATGATGGCGGAACCGGTGCCTCTCCTATCAGTTCCATCAAACACGCAGGATTACCCTGGGAACTGGGATTGGCTGAATCGCACCAGACCCTGCTGAAAAATAAACTCAGGAGTCGGGTGGTGTTGCAGGCAGACGGACAGATGCGTACAGGTCGCGACATCGCGATAGCAACCTTATTAGGTGCAGAAGAATGGGGCATTGCAACTGCAGCACTGGTTGTGGAAGGTTGTATCATGATGCGTAAGTGTCATTTGAATACTTGTCCGGTTGGTGTGGCCACACAAGACCCGGAGCTTAGAAAACGCTTTACCGGAAACGCGGATCATGTGGTGAATTTCTTCCGCTTTATCACGGAAGATCTGAGAGAGATCATGGCAGAGTTGGGATTCAGAACCATCAATGAAATGGTGGGACAAGTAGATTTCCTGGAAGCAAAAACGGATGTAACACATTGGAAATACAAAGGACTTGATCTTTCTCCTGTATTGTATAAGGAACCAGCTTCACGTTACACAGGTTTGTACAAAATGGAAGAGCAGGATCACGGATTGAGTAATGTGCTCGACTGGAAATTACTGGAAGCTGCTAAACCAGCATTGGAAAATCAGCAGAAAGTATTTGCCGCATTTGATGTGAAGAATACGGATCGTACCATTGGCACCATTCTTTCCAATGAGATTTCGAAGAAGTACAAGGAAGAAGGATTGCCGGATGATACCATTCATTTCAAGTTTACAGGCACAGCCGGCCAAAGTTTTGGTGCTTTCAATACAAAAGGAGTAACACTTGAACTGGAAGGAGATGCCAATGATTATTTTGGAAAGGGATTAAGCGGTGCGAAACTGGTGGTTTATCCATCTCTGCATGCAAGTTTTGTTCCGGAGGAAAACATCATCATTGGTAACGTAGCGTTCTATGGAGCAACATCTGGTATTTCATTCATTCGCGGTAAAGCTGGTGAGCGATTTGCAGTAAGAAATTCAGGCGCAACAGCAGTAGTGGAAGGTGTTGGTGACCATGGTTGTGAATACATGACCGGAGGTACAGTTGTGATATTGGGAGACACTGGAAGAAACTTTGCAGCAGGTATGAGTGGAGGAATTGCTTTCATCTACGATGTAAAAGGAAATTTCCCGGATCTCTGTAATAAGGAAATGGTGGACCTTGATCCGGTTGAGGAGGAAGATATCGCACAACTAAAAGATTTATTGCAACAGCATTATACCTATACCGGAAGTACAGTAGCGCAATTCATCTTAACTGATTTTGAGAATCAGCTGAAGAATTTTGTGAAAGTATTCCCGAGTGATTATAAGAAGGTGTTGCAGAAGCGCAGGAGCATAGAGGTGAAAAGTGAGAAGTGAGGAATGGAAGAGGAGACAAAGGAGAATGGAGACAAGGGAGAAGGGAAGAAAGGAGGAAAGGAGGAAAAACATTAATAACAAAATTTAACTGAGAAAGAAATATGGGTAAGCCAACCGGATTTATGGAATTCACACGGGAGTTGCCAGGCAAGCGACCTGTAGAAGAACGTGTGAAAGATTACAACGAATTCATCAACCGGTATTCGGATGAGCAGCTTAATAAACAGTCTGCAAGATGTATGAACTGTGGCATTCCTTTCTGTCATAATGGATGTCCTTTAGGAAATGTAATACCCGAATTCAATGATGCCGTGTATCGCAAGAATTGGGAAGAAGCTTATGACATTCTGAAGTCCACCAATAATTTCCCGGAGTTTACGGGAAGAATTTGTCCGGCTCCTTGTGAAACCGCCTGCGTACTGGGAATTAACCAGCCGGCCATCACGATTGAAGAAATCGAAAAGCATATTATTGAAATCGCATTTGAAAAGGGACTGGTAAAACCTCAGAAGCCGACACTGCGGACCGGTAAAAAAGTTGCAGTGATTGGATCTGGTCCGGCCGGACTGGCAGCTGCGGCTCAATTGAATTATGCTGGTCACCAGGTAACTGTATACGAGCGGGATGAAAAGCCAGGAGGCCTCTTACGGTATGGCATACCCGATTTTAAACTGGAGAAATGGGTTGTGGAACGTCGGGTGGCATTACTGGAGGAAGAAGGAGTGGTTTTTAAATGTCATTCCAATGTTGGCGTGAATGTTCGCGTGAATGATTTGTTGAGAGAGTACCATGCAATTGTACTGGCAGGAGGATCAACTGTGCCTCGTGATTTGGCGATTCCTGGCAGGGATTTAAAAGGCGTTCATTTTGCGATGGACTTTCTGAAGCAGCAGAATAAACGTAATTATCAGTCGGACCCACTTGCATTCAAAGAAATTGAGAGTAACGTCGTTGGAGAAAATATCCTGACCACCGGAAAAAATGTAGTTGTAATTGGTGGTGGAGATACAGGTAGTGACTGTGTAGGTACATCCAATCGCCAGGGTGCTGTTTCAGTAACACAATTTGAACTGTTACCAAAACCTCCAGCTCAAAGAACGGATTTTATGCCCTGGCCAAGTTATCCGATGGTGTTGAAAACCTCTACCTCCCATGAAGAGGGTTGTGAGCGCCACTGGGCGATTGCCACCAAAGCCTTTATTGGTGATGAACAGGGAAACCTGAAAGCCTTGCAGATAGTTGACCTGGAATGGAGCTCAGGAGCCGATGGTCGCCCCTCACAGTTTAAGGAAGTAGCAGGAAGTGTTCGGGAAATACCTTGTGAAAGAGCATTCCTCGCAATGGGATTCCTGCACCCGCAGCACAAAGGATTACTGGAAGAGTTGGGTGTTGACCTGGATGAAAGAGGCAATGTTAGGGCTGGGGAAAAATCCTTCCAAACCAATATTCCCAAAGTTTTCACGGCGGGTGATATGCGCAGGGGACAAAGCCTGGTGGTTTGGGCGATCAGTGAAGGAAGGGAATGTGCCCGCAAAGTGGATGAATACCTGATGGGGCAATCTGTACTGGAAACAAAGGATGCAATGTTATCCATGGCACTCTAACATATTATTTTTTTATACATATTTAATAAAAAGCGGCTTTAGGCCGCTTTTTTTATTTTCTTCCCTGAATAAATCAAAATTTAACCCAAAAGATAAAATTCTATCAACCCGGATCCAGAAGATTTTAAGGAAAACTTTTTACACCGTATAAATAATTGATATTCAACAGAATTATTCCTAACGAAGGCTGTTCTTTCATTCTTTATGCTGAAGCTTATTATACAAGGAACAGATATAACATTATATTTTTCTATATGTGTATATATTAGAGCATTTCTAATAAATTTTATCAGTACTTTAGAAAAATAATTTATAGTTACTATTTTTTTAATGCAATTAAAACCAACTGAAATGAGTAAACTGACGATCAAACAGGTAGCCCCCTTTCTGATTTTGGCTGCTGTTTCTGTAGCGGCGCTCTTTGCCCCAACCGTTGCAGATTTTGCTGACCCCGATAAGGTTTATAATGGGGCCGATATTGCCTGGATCCTGGTAGCCTCAGCCCTGGTATTTCTTATGACACCCGGACTTGCCTTTTTTTATGGAGGAATGGTGCACAGGAAGAATGTAATCTCCACCATGATTAAAAGTGTGGTAGCAGCCGGTGTGGTGAGTGTTTTGTGGGTGTTTTTTGGATACAGCCTTTGTTTTGGAGAATCAATCGGAGGTTTTATTGGTAATCCATTCACCCATCTGTTCTGGAAAGGCGTTAATAGTGGTGAACCGGTTGGTGGTATCCCAAAATCCCTCTTTGCGGTATTCCAACTGATGTTTGCTATCATCACGCCGGGACTCGTAGTAGGCGCAGTAGCTGAAAGAATCCGCTTCACTTCCTATATTTTATTCATTGTATTATTTGCCGTTTTAGTATACGCGCCCCTGGCTCACATGAGCTGGCATGCAGATGGGTTCCTCCTGAAAATGGGAGCACTTGACTTTGCAGGTGGTACCGTTGTACATATTTCTGCAGGTTGCGCAGCATTGGCAGGCGCACTGGTATTAAAGCGTCGCCAGGTACATATGGAACATAAAGAAATTCCCCCGGCAAACATCCCTTATGTATTAATCGGAACCGGTTTGCTGTGGTTCGGCTGGTTTGGTTTCAATGCAGGTTCTGCACTGGGCGCCAATGCGCTGGCAGTTTCTGCTTTCATTACAACAAATGTTGCAGCAGGCGCAGCCGGTTGTAGCTGGATGTTCTTTGATGTAATGCGCGGCAAAAAACCATCTGTTATCGGTTTCTGTATTGGTGCAGTGGTTGGTCTGGTTGCTATTACGCCCGCTGCCGGATTTGTAGCTATTCCACAAAGCATTTTCATTGGTGTGGTAGCAGCCCTCATTTCAAATCTGGCTGTTTATTACAAGCAAAAATCATCCCTGGATGATACACTGGATGTATTCCCTTGTCACGGTATTGGCGGTATGGTAGGTATGCTGATGACAGGTATTTTCGCTACCACAGCAGTTAATGGCGCAGGCCAGGATGGTCTATTCTACGGAAATGCAACCTTCTTCCTGACTCAGTTGAAAGCCATGCTGATCGCAGTTGGGTACAGCTTTGTAGTTTCTTATGCGATATTCAAATTCATCAATTTCCTGTTGCCATTGCGGGTTAGTTCAGAAGAAGAAGAACTCGGACTGGATGAAACCCAGCACAATGAAAAATACCTCCAGGGAACTTTGCTGGTACACAATAATGGCAAATTGAAAGAAGAAGAACTCTCTGAAATTTAATAAACAACCAAAACTAACTGCACTCTCCACTTTTGGGCCAGGCAGTAAACGAGAAAAAGGTACAGCATATTGACAAACTTCTGATACAAGTTTATCGCCGTACCCTTTCCCTTAACACTTAAAATGTTACACAATGTTACAAAAATTATTGGCAACAGGCATTGCGCTATCCTGTATAACAATTAGCCATGCCCAGACTGCTGAATCAACCCCAACAACCAGCACCGCGGAAGCGGCTGCCACTCCACCCGAAGAAAAAAAACCATTGATCAGCTTTTCCGGTTCCGCGGATGTTTACTACCGCTACGACTTTGGAAAACAGGCTGGAAACAATCGGACCAGTTTTACCAACACACATAACAGTTTCGCACTTGGAATGGCCAGCCTGAAAGCTGAACACCAGGGCGACAAAATTGGTGTTGTGCTGGATCTTGGCTTTGGTCCGCGTGCCAAGGAATTCACCTATGCAGACGAAGGTATTACCCAGGCCATAAAACAGCTCTATGTTAGCTATGCTCCCACTGACTGGTTAAAGTTTACTGCAGGTACCTGGGCAACCCATGTCGGATATGAACTCGTTGACCCACAATTGAACCGGAACTACAGCATGTCTTATATGTTTTCCAACGGACCTTTCTCTCATACCGGTTTGAAAGCAGAAGTATCAAAAGGTAAAAGCGGATTCATGCTTGGTATCTCCAATGCAACAGATTATCGCATTCCTCCAACTGACCAAATCAACCGGAAATTCATCCTTGCCCAGTATAGTTTCGCTGCAAGTGATAACCTGAAATTTTACTTAAACTATGTAGGTGGTAAAAACCCGGACACCTCAAAAACCAGCCAATTCGACCTTGTGATGACAGCCAGTATTTCGGACGCCTTCAGCATCGGTTACAATGGTACGGTTAATACTACCAAAACCTGGGATGGCGCTAAAAATGAATCCGGCAAATCCTGGTGGGGATCCGCCCTCTATTTAAACCTCGACCCTAAACCCTGGTTTGGCCTGACGTTGAGAGGTGAATATTTCAGTGATAAAAATCAGTTCAAGATTCCAACTGCAGGTCCGGATGGTGCAAGTTTATTTGCCACTACCCTATCAGCCAATTTCAAAGTAGGCGGACTGACATTCATTCCAGAATTCCGGGTTGAAAACGCTTCAGAAGAAATTTATGCAGACGCGAATGGTACCGGTAAAAAATCAGCAGGCAGTTTTCTGCTGGCCGCTATCTATAGTTTCTAACAACTGTTTCACATATGGCAAGCAATCGTTGATCGTCCCCCGTTTCTACGGGGGACTCTTTTTTTGCATCTAGTTGAGAAACATTTCATCTACCAATAAAAGATACCGGTTCTTTCCTTTTTGATAAGGCCGGGCAATAATCTTAAGGTAAGAAACCTGCTTCATTGGCAGTTCTTTTTGTATCAATTTCAAAGACGGCTTTTCTCCTTTGCGTGGTAAAGGAGCTGTAAGTTTCCCCAACAGTTGTGGAGATTCGGAACCCGCAGCGCCCCATACTTCTACAACTACCGGAGGGAAAATTCCGGTTGCTTCTTCCACCATATAATGTAATCCAACCGAAGTCAATGGTATGCTTTTATCAAACCTGGCTTCCAGCACCATATCATTGTTTCGTACACCCGCCCAGTAATTTGCCCAGGCAGGATTATTTGCACCAATCGCTCCCAGTTTACGGTTAAAAAAAGTTGCTGCACCCTCTGCCTGGTGAACATCATTCAGTTTAGTAAGTAAACGAACACTATCCGGTATAAATGAATTCTTCAAAAAATCAAAGGTTACCACCTCACTGGAATACCATCCGGGCTTGAATGCTTTTGCTTTTATCGTTGTATGTTGTTCGAGCATTGTATTTCCATCAAATACAGGAGAGTGGATACTGTCGGGCTCTGAGCCATCCTGGGTATAACGAATTGTTACTCCTTTTACCGGATGATACAACTCTAACGGTAATGCATTAGGGAAAACCATCTCCTGATTCCTGACCTGGGGCGGATTTAACTTTAACGTATCCGCACCTGTATCAATAAACCCTTCTACTATGTTGATTGTTGGAAAGTTTTTCTTCAGACTGATCACCTCTTCCGGATTTACTGCTGTATTCCAGATAGCAATAGATTGCAATGCTTTGAATCCAGGAAGATAATTGGTAAGCGCTGTATGGCTGATCTTTGTTCCGGATATTGCTAATGAACGCAACTGTGGCAATGCAACCAGTGTTGCCAATCCCGCATCTGTTATATCTGTAAAATTCAAATCCAGCTTGCGAAGATTTTGAAACTGTTGTAAGGAAGACAGATCGGCATCTTTTACCGGAAGTTTATTGAGACTGATGGAAATTACCTGCTTGCGAATAGTGGATAATTCCTCCAGGTGTTTTACTGTATACTTGTTCCGATTGTACAAGGCAACTTCCAAAGCAGGAGATTCCCGATCAACTGGTTTTATTGAGCGGTCAAAATTATTAAGTTGCCTGATGGTGTTCTCATCCGCAGCTGCAAAATCAAATTCTTCTGCTAATTGACCGGATGGCTGTAAAATTGACTGAGCCAATATGCGTAATGAATCAGTCTCCGGAAGTTCCATCAGTCTGCTATGAAAACTGGCATCGCCATCAATCCACCTGCTTAACAACTCAACTTCTACTGCTGTCAATTGCGGCTTGCCCTGAGGTGGCATGTGTTTTTTTTCTTCCAGTGGAAGATGAACCCGCTCCAATAATAAACTAAGTGCTGAATTGCCAGGAATAAAAAGCCGGCCCGACTTTCCACCTTTCAGCATAGCCAGGGTATCAGTGAGATTCAACGCACCCTTCATCTTTTGCAGACTATGGCAACTTGCACATTTTTGTTGCAGAATAGGCTGAATGACATGCGCATAAACAATAGCCTCTTCTAATTTAACGGGAGCCGCTTTCTTTTGTGCAAGTATCGGTTCCAGAATAAAATTTTCACCATGCGAGAGGTTAGCACCATAATGCCCGGTTATCCAAAGAGCCGGCACTATAATTATAGAACCAAGCCATTTTGTAACAAGTGGTTTTTGCTGCCTTGTACTCAACCAGTACAAAGCGGCACCACTGTAAAACAATATAGCACCACTCCATTTATGCCAGTTGATGGCTTCTCCTTCATACCCTTCTTCTTTTGATAAAAACAATCCCATGATCACGGTTATACCGGAAAGCAGGCTGCCCCATAATAAGAACCACTGGGCCATATCAAGACTACGGGACATCCAAAATAGCAGCAATGCAACCACCAGTAGCACGATTGGAAAATGTAAAAGCATGGGATGCATCCTGCCAAGCGGCTGCAACCAATATGGAATCACCAGGTATTGTTCAAACAACAACAGAAAGCTGACAAGAAGTAGAATCGCCAGCAAACATTGTTCGGTTACCAGCCTGATTTTTGAGTACCACTGCATAAGGAGGATTAACTGATGATGTTTCGAACTACTTCTCCGGAAATATCGGTTAAGCGGTACCGGCGACCAAGATGTTTAAAGATGAGTTTTTTATGATCGAGGCCCATCTGGTTCAGCACGGTTGCCTGAAAATCATGGACGTGAACCGGATCTTTAATGATGTTGTAACCAAGTTCATCTGTTTCACCATAAACAATACCTGGTTTAATACCACCCCCTGCCATCCAGACAGTGAAGCAACGAGGATGGTGATCACGGCCATAATTATCCTTTGTCAGTTCTCCCTGGGTATAACTGGTTCGACCAAATTCGCCACCCCAAATCACCAGGGTCTCATCCAGCAATCCCCTTTGTTTTAAATCCATCACCAGCGCAGCAGATGCCTGATCTACATCTTTGGCCTGTTGTGCAATTTCGTAGGGAAGATTGCCATGCTGATCCCATCCCTGGTGATACAGCTGAACAAAGCGAACTCCATTCTCTGAAAGTTTGCGCGCCAGAAGGCAATTCGCAGCAAAGGTTCCGGGTACCAGGCAATCAGGGCCATAAAGCTTAACAATACTCTCCGGCTCTTTTGAGATATCCATCACTTCAGGAATAGCCGTTTGCATCCGGTAAGCCATTTCATATTGCTGAATGCGACTGGCGATTTCAGGATCACCAAATTCCAGGTAGGATTTTTCATTCAATGCTGCTATCTGATCCAGCATGATACGCCTGGATTCCCTGCTCATACCATCCTGGTCGCGCAGATACAATACCGGATCCTCCCCTTTGCTGAATTGCACTCCCTGGTGCACAGAATCGAGAAATCCATTGGACCACAATTTGGAATACACACCCTGACCATTGCCCACGCCACGGGATAGCAATACAGTAAAAGCAGGCAGGTTGTTGTTTTCATTCCCCAATCCATAACTTAACCAGGCCCCCATACTAGGACGATTCCCCTGCTGCGCACCAGTTTGCAAAAAGGTTAGCGCAGGATCGTGATTGATGGCTTCGGTATACATCGATTTGATGATACACAACTCGGCTGCAATCTTTGCAGTATAGGGCATCAGGTCACTAATCCAGGCACCTGATTGACCATATTGTTTAAAGTCTACAAAGGAACCAACCAACGGAAAAGATGACTGGTTGGCTGTCATACCGGTCAGGCGCTGTTTACCCCTTACAGAAGGAGGAATCTCCTGTCCATGCATTTCACGCAGCTTAGGCTTGTAGTCGAACAGTTCCTGCTGCGAGGGTGCTCCATTCTGAAACAAATAGATAATCCGTTTTGCTTTTGGAGCAAAATGCGGAACCCCTGGTGCCCATCCTTCCTCCATACCAGTTCCTGAGAACAAATCAGGCATGAGCAGCGAGCCCAGTGCCATACTACCAACACCAATACTCATGGCAGATAAAAACCGCCGCCTGTTCCAACTGAACCCATGTTCTATGATTTCTTTATCCATTTCGCAATTTTGATTCTCTTCAAATCAGGATTTTGTTATGGTTTCTTCCAGGTTATAGATAGCTGTTATAACCCGCATCAGGGAAGCGATCTCGAGCATATCGGCTTGCTGCGGAAGGGGACTTTCTCCCACCCGGATCATTTTCTGAGCAGTTGATTTGTCCATTGTTGTTCGCTCCTGCTGATAATAATTCGAGAGCACCTCAATTTCTTTTGCATCCGGATTCCGGCATACAATTCTTCTGAAAGCCTGCCTGATTTTTTCCTCGGGTGCTCCGGATCCCTGTTGCAGTTTAGTTGCAAGCACCCTGGCAGCCTCCAATACGGTTGGGTCATTCAACATGACCAATGCCTGCAGCGGAGTGTTGGTGCGAAGCCTTTTTACCTCGCAGATATCCCGGTTGCTCGCATCAAAAATAGACAAGGCAGGAGGAGGTACTGTACGTTTGATCAGTGTATACATCCCTCTCCTGTAGAGTGCCGCACCATGATCCTGTGTGTAAATGGAAAGCAAACCACGACCGGATGTAGCCCCTTCCCACAATCCTGCAGGCTGATAAGGTTTCACACTTGGTCCGCCTATTTCAGGATTCAGCAACCCACTGCTCGACAATACCAGGTCGCGGATGAATTCAGCATGTATTCTGTACCTGGGCCCACGGGAGAGATAGATATTCTCCGGGTCTGTAGCCAGCTTCTCTTTAGACACTGTTGCAGATTGACAATACGTGGCAGATGTTACCATCAGCTTCACCAGTCTTTTAATATCCCAGTTATGTTCCCTGAAATCCACCGCCAGCCAATCCAGCAATGCAGGATGAGAAGGCAACTCTCCCTGCATTCCAAAATCACCGGAGGTTTTGACAATTCCTCTTCCAAAAAACTCCTGCCACAAGAGGTTAACATAGACTCTTGCCGTAAGCGGATGCTTTGGATCAAATAGCCACTTAGCTAGGCCCAGTCTGTTTTTGGGGTAGCTGTTATCAAATGGAAGAATGGATACCGGAGTTGCAGGCGCTACTTTTTCACCAGGAGCATCATACTCTCCGCGATGCAATACAAAAGTTGGGCGTATGGTATCCAGTTCGCCCATCACAGAAACGATCATTTTACCCGTATCTGTTTTGTTGATGAACCGGAGCATGTTGGCAACATCCGCATTGGTGATTTGCATCATGGGTTTCTTGGCATAGGTTTCTGGTCCACCTATCACCGACTCAATTCCTTCTTCCCGGATATTGTTGAAAAAGGAATAGAGCTGAAAGTATTCCTTTTGGGAAAAGGGGTCGTATTTATGATCATGGCAGCGGGCACATTCCATAGTTACACCAAGAATGCCTTTACCAATTAAATCAGTACGATCGCTAACATACATCACCCTGTATTCTTCCGGGATTACACCCCCTTCTTCGGTAATCTTATGATTGCGATTGAATGCAGTAGCAAGCAGTTGTTCCATGCTGGCATCGGGCAGCAGATCTCCGGCCAGTTGCCAGGTGACAAATTCATTATAGGGTTTGTTTTCATTGAACGCATGGATCACCCAATCGCGCCAGGGCCATTGGGTTCGATACCCATCATCCTGGTATCCATGTGAATCAGCATACCGTGCAAGGTCGAGCCAGTGCAGGGCCATTTTTTCACCATAAGCAGGAAGCGCCAGTAACTGATCTACCATCCGCTCATAGGCATCCGGTCTGCTGTCTGCGAGAAATGCATCCATCTGTTCAATGCTGGGTGGAAGACCGGTGAGATCCAGGCAAAGCCTTTTAAGCAGTCTTTCTTTGTCGGCCGGATCGTTTGGGGTAAGTCCCTTTGCCTCCATTGCGGCCAGAGTGAAAAAATCAATTTCATTAATCGGCCAGGCGGACTTTTTAATGGCAGGCGGGGCCTGCTTGCGCGGAGCAACAAAGGCCCAGTGATCTTCATAGCGGGCGCCTTGCTGAATCCATTTTTTTATGATAGCAATTTCCTGGCTGGTCAAACTCAGGTTGGAATACAAGGGAGGCATTAACAGGGAAGTATCCTGCGTGGATATTCTCAAAAAAGCATCGGATTCCTCCGGTTTTCCTGGCACCCAGGCATGTGCAGTTGGATTGTCCTGGAGTGCCTTAAACGCACTGTCAGCAATATCCAGTCGTAATCCGGCTTCTCTTTTATTGGCATCCGGGCCGTGACAACTAAAGCATTTATCAGACAGTATAGGTCTCACATCGAAATTATAGCTAACGGAATCCGGAACTACGGAAGCGGTTTGCATGCCAGTGTTATCACAGGAATACAGCAACCCTCCAACCAGCAAAAACAACAGGACCGGAATGAAAACATTTCTTCTCAGGAGCATTTGGCAGCAACGGTTTTATCAGATTATCGTGTGAGAAATTACTGCTTTCCTGCGGGCAAGCCATCCCGTTCTGTCCTGATTGTATGGAAGGGGAGAAAAGGATTAACTATTCTAGCATCTCTCTGCAAATAGTGTAACGAACAAATGGAGCACAAGACCCCAGTTTTGGGGTGGTTGGCTCCATTTTAAACTTTTTTCCCCTCTCCCTTCTCCTTTGTCGCCTTCGTTTCACGTCTCAGGTCTGACATCTCACTTTTTTGCCTTTCGGGCACTTTTCTCCATCCATTCGGCTGCTTTCATCTAACCAGTCAGTCAATTACGACCGCTCCCGCACTATTGTTTCACTGTTTTTGATACGTCCGTGAACCGTCGGTGAATTGTTCCGCAATCGTTCAAACATACTTCCCAGGAATCTATGTCAGTCCATTCCCTGCTCCATTCTCCATTCCTCCATCTTCCCTTCTCCCTTGTCTCCTCTTCCCTTCCTCCCCTTCCATGTTTTCACTTTTCACCTTTCACATTTTTCACTTCTCACCTTTCACCTTTCACCTTCTCACGCCGAATTTCTTCCCGCATTAATAATTCCAAAGGAACAACGCATCACCAGCTTTTCATAGGTTGTTTTCATGCCTGCAGCAGGATCATGCGGACTGCCGGCTTCCAACTCACGCACACGAGTAATCGCATATTGCTGGATGGTAGTAAGTGGTAAAACAATTCGTTCCCGCATGGAAACCGATAATTGTTCCACCGGATAATCAGCCATCAGTTCCGTATTGCCTGATAGAAGCAGCACATATTTTCGGGTGAGTTCGTATTCGCTGTAGATCATATGCCAGATCTCTCCGAACACTTTATGATCAGCAAGGTGACTGGTTAGCGGGAAATAACATTTCAACATAGCCATCTCACAGTTATCAATAAGCGTTTTGAAGAACAGGGAGTGCTGGTACATCTCTTTCACCTTCTTCCATTCGCCGCGTTCTTCAGCCAGCTTCAGGGCAGTACCGACTCCGTAATATCCTGTTACATTTTGTTTCAGCTGACTCCAGGCACCTACAAAAGGAATGGCACGCAGATCACTTAAATTCAGCCGGGTTGCAGAACCCCGTTTGGCAGGCCTGGATCCTATATTGGTAGCAGCATAAAAGCGCAAGGCACTCGCATGTGAAAGATATTCCAGGAATGTCGGATGATTCTTCAAAGCCGAATATGCATTAAATCCATCATTGGCAAGCTGCAATAACAATGTTTCCTGTCCCTGGTCCAGGGTTGCCCGGGTGGAATGTTTGGCGGCAGCCGATAGTCCGGCATTCAGTAATTGCTCCATATTAAACTGGGCCGCATCAATGGTACCGAAATTGGAACTGATGGTTTGTCCCTGTATAGTCAACTGAATTTCCTTACTGGAAACATCCTTGCCCATCGAAGCATAGAACTTATGCGTTTTGCCACCACCCCGCGCAGGCGGACCACCTCTGCCATCAAAGAACAACACATCCAATCCGTATTGTGCAGATAAAGCAGTCAGTTCTTTTTTCGCCTGTAGTATGCTGAAGTTGGCCATCAGGTATCCGCCATCTTTGGTGCCATCCGAAAAACCAAGCATGATGGTTTGTTTATCTCCCCTCCTTTTCAGGTGTTCGCGATAAACCGGAAGCTGGTATAAAGTATCCATGATGGCTCCTGCCTGCCTCAAATCTTCAATGGTTTCAAAGAGCGGAACAATATCCACTGTCAATTCTTCTTTTTTCCAACCACCAAGTAAAAACAATCCGAATACTTCCATCACATTGGCAGCGCTGGTACAATGACTGATGATATAACGATGGCAACCTATTTCACCATTCTCCTGCTGAATGCGGGCTATCGCTTTTACAGAAGCAAGCGTATCGGCATGTACAGCTTCCTTAAAGGTTGGATCAGTTGCCAATGCGGGCAGTTTGCTGAGTTGATCCAGGCGTTGCTCAGGACTGAGACTACTATACAAGCCAGAGAAGATGTTGCCGGATTGGGAAATCACTTCAAAAAAGGATTCATGTACAGAGCTATCCTGACGAACATCTAGTGATGCATAGAATAAACCAAAGGCCCGGATCTTCTGAATGAGGTTATCAATCCGGTCGGCGAACAAACCATTGTGTTGTAACACGATGGTATCCCTCACTTGTTGTAATTGACGGATCATCGAATCTGCACTCAGACTACGCGTAGGTTGTTCACCAAAAACCTCGTTGTATAATTGCTTTTCCAGATCCGCGATCAACTGATCGGTTTCTTTAAAGGTGAGTCTTCGTTTCAGTCGCCTTACATCCAGGTAATATTGTTTGATGATACTCGAACGAAGGGCGGCAGCTACCTGGATGGTAGTATCTGCCGTAACAAATGGGTTCCCATCACGATCTCCACCTGGCCAGAAACCCATTTGAAGCAAGGGCTGCTTATTATTCACCTTGCCAGCCAATTCACTATCGGCATAAGAAAGAATTTTTCCGACAGCCGGATAAAACACATTATCCAGGTACCAGACCAGGCTCATCGCCTCATCAAACGGAGTGGGTTTCTGCTTTTTAAAGAAGGGGGTTTTCCCCAATTGCTGCAGGTAACTATTTACGAGAGAGGTATTATTTTCCTGTAAGGCTTTCGAGAGATCATGGATAATTCCAAGAACAGAACCCGGATAAAACTGTGTTGGATGGGCGGTTAATACCATGCGCACACAGAACGGATTTTTTTCCAGCTGACTGGTATCCAGATCCGGCTGTTGTAAAAAAGAAGCGAGTTGTTTCAGTGTACCCGGACCGGAAAAATCATTGATCTTACTGAATGCGGCATCTTCCAGCGCATCAAAAAGCACCACCTGTCTTTCCACATACTGCACAAAGCGAAACAGTAAATCCGCTTTTTCCTGTTCGGTTCTGAAACTGGTGTGACTGGCAAAAAAATCATCCAGAATCTGCAACGGCGTTTTCTTCTTTTTGTACCCTTCTTCGCAAACATTCAGCAACACCGAAAGCAGGATGCCGGTCTTTTCAATCCGGTGAAACGGCAATGAAGTAAAGAGACTGTTGTACAATTGAAACTTCAGCGCAACTTCACTTTTAAATTGTTGAAGGGCTGCCGGGTCAATTTTGGCCATATGGGGTAATTTAGTCGTTGTTAAGGGCAGCAATCGGGCCATGAATATACCAAAACAGTTGCACTTTGACCGCTGGTAAAACAGATCAAAAAAAAATTAAAACTAACGCTTGTTATAAAAAAGGGCTGTGGTAATTTCATGCCCGATTCATGGCATTCGTTTCTACATACACAACTACTACCACTACTATTACAACCCGCTAAGGGTTGTACATTACCATATTATGCCATGGGCCTTCGGGCTGTTTTCACCAGGAATTATTCGTTCAATTATTCAGATTCTTTATCATCATTATCCATTTTATGCAGGTATTAAAATTCGGCGGCACTTCTGTTGGCAGTCCGGAAGCAATTCAGAATGTTATCTCCATCGTCTCAGAAAAAATCAAAAAGAATAAAGTAATCACGGTTGTATCTGCTTTTGGTGGAACCACAGACCTGCTCCTGCAATGCGGGCAACTGGCAGCAAGCGGGGATGAGGCTTACAAGGAACTGATCCAGAAAATCACCTCCCGGCATCTGGATGCGGTGAAACAACTCATACCGGTTCAGCAACAAAGCAGTTACCTGAGTGCTGTAAAAAAGAGCTGCAATGAAGTAGAAGATCTTTGTAATGGAATTTTTCTATTGGAAGAAACCACTGCCCGCACCAAAGACAAACTGGTCAGTTATGGTGAACTCATCTCTTCCCAAATTATCACGGCAGCATTCCAGGCAGCAGGAATAGCAACCACCTGGTGGGATAGCCGAAAACTGATTCGTACCAATGCACAATATGGAAATGCGATTGTTGATTTCAAAACAACAGAAGCACAATTGAAAACTGCAGCAGAAGCAGTAAGCGGCAATCATATCGTGATGCCAGGATTTATCGCCTCCAGTGCAGAAGGGGTAACCACTACCCTGGGCAGAGGAGGATCGGATTATACAGCTGCTATTGCAGCAGCCTGCCTGGATGCGGAATCACTTGAAATCTGGACAGATGTAAGTGGCATGATGACAGCTGATCCGCGCTGGGTACCCAATGCGCGGGTGATACCAACCATCTCTTACCAGGAAGCCATGGAATTATCTCATTTCGGCGCGAAGGTGATTTATCCGCCTACTATCCAGCCGGTAATGAACAAACAGATCCCGATCTGGATTAAAAATACGTTTGCAGCAGCTGATACAGGAACCCTGATACAACAGGAAGGCTACCGCAATGGCTCACCTGTAAGAGGCATATCAAGCATCAGCAAATTAGCCTTATTAAGCCTGGAAGGAAGCGGCATGGTGGGTGTACCTGGCTTTTCCCGCAGGTTGTTTGAAGCTTTGTCGGCACATCAAATCAATGTGATTCTGATAACGCAAGGCTCCTCTGAACATTCCATTTGCGTGGGAGTAGATGAAGCCGCTGCAGAACTGGCAAAAGAAGCTGTGGATGCGGCCTTTGCGCCGGAAATCAGTTTGCAGAAAGTGGATCCGCTTGAAATTGAAAAAGGATTATCCATCGTTGCACTGGTGGGTGAACAAATGAAGAGTCATCCTGGTATCAGTGGCAAACTATTTGGCGCACTAGGTCGCAATGGAGTGAATGTTAGAGCCATTGCACAGGGTTCTTCCGAACGCAATATATCGGCGGTGATTGCAACATCCGATGTGAAGAAAGCCATCAACCTCTTACATGAAGAATTCTTTGAAACCAGTCTAAAGCAGGTGAATCTCTTCATCAGTGGGGTTGGAAATGTGGGCAGTCGATTGCTGCAACAATTACAACAGCAACAACAATATCTGCTGCATCATAACCGGCTGCAATTAAGAGTAGTTGGGTTGGCCAATAGTAAAAAAATCGCGTTTAGCGAAGAGGCGATTGACTTATCCAACTGGAAAGAATTTTTGGATAATGGCAAAGAAGCAAGTATCCATGAATTTGTAGATGGTATATTGGAACGTAACCTGAGAAATACTGTATTTGTAGATATCACTGCCAGCCAGGAAGTGGCGGGCGTTTATTCCAGGCTGTTAGAAAAGAGCTGTGCGGTAGTAGCCTGCAACAAAATAGCCTGCTCCTCTCCGTATGTATATTACCGTGAGTTGAAGGAAAAAGCAAGAGTAAACAATACCGGATTTCTTTTTGAAACCAATGTGGGCGCAGGTTTACCGGTAATTGGTACACTGAACGACCTGGTGAGAAGCGGTGATAAAATCAAACGGATTGAGGCAGTGCTGAGTGGTACGTTGAATTATGTTTTCAATCATTATGACGGATCGAGACCTTTTGCAGAAGTAGTTCGTCAGGCACAACATGAAGGTTATACTGAACCTGATCCGCGTCTTGACTTAAGTGGAACCGATGTGATGCGTAAGATCATGATCCTTGCAAGAGAAGCAGGTGAACAACTGGAAATGGATGCGATTACCAATCATCGTTTCCTGCCGGCTTCATGTATGGAAGGTTCTGTTGAAGATTTTTATGCCAGTATGTTAAAGGAAGAAGATCATTTCCGTGACATTTATGAGGAAGCGAATCGAAATGGCAACAAACTCAAGTTTGTAGCTGCCTTTCACAATGGCAAAGCGGAAGTGGGTTTGCAGCAGATAAGTCCGGGTCATGATTTATACCACCTCTATGGCAAGGATAACATCGTATTATTCTATACCGAAAGATACCCGGAGCAACCGATGGTGATTAAAGGCGCGGGAGCAGGTGCAGATGTAACTGCCTCCGGTGTATTTGCTGATATTTTAAGAGCTACCCTAACCTGAGAAATCAATTCTGATGCAAACTAACCTCAACATACAACCGCTTTTTGATACGGAAATTGAAGTGCTTTGTCCGGCTACTGTAGCTAACCTGGTATGTGGATTTGATATCCTTGGTATGGCCTTACAAGATCCTTCGGACCGCATCAGGATGAAGCTCAGCAAGGAACCGGGTATCCGGATTCAGCACACCGATGAATACAAGTTGCCAACTGAACCGGCACAGAATGTAGCCGGTGCTGCGTTGCTTGATTTGTTACAGGCCCTTCCGGAACCTGTTGGAATTGAGATCAGGATCACCAAAGAAATTAAACCCGGCAGTGGGCTGGGTTCCAGTGCTGCCAGTGCTGCCGGAGCAGTGGTAGGCGCGAACTATCTGCTGGGTAAACCATTCTCAGATGAAGACCTGGTACGTTTTGCCATGGCGGGTGAAAAGGTAGCCAGTGGTGTGAAACATGCCGACAATATCACGCCCTGTATCCTGGGAGGGGTGACCCTGATTCGTTCCATTTTCCCATTAGATATTATTCGTCTATCAGCTCCGCCCCTGCAGGTTACTGTGGTGCATCCCCAGATAGAAGTGCGTACCTCCGATGCCAGGCAAATTCTTAGAAAAGAGGTCTTACTGAAAGATGCTATCCGGCAGTGGGGCAACATAGCAGGACTGGTAGCAGGCTTTTTAAAAGAAGATTATGAGTTGATTGGAAGATCGCTGGAAGATGTGATCATTGAACCGGTTCGCAGCATCCTGATACCTGGCTTTGACGAGGTAAAACAACGCTCTAAGGCTGCCGGTGCATTGGGAGGCGGAATTAGTGGTTCGGGTCCTTCTATTTTCATGCTAAGCAAAGAAGAAGCTACTGCCCGCAGTATTGCAGAGATCATGAAGCAGATATATACTCAGTTAGGAATTGAATCCAAAGTATATGTTACCTCAATTAATTCAATGGGCTGTGAGGTACGTAAGAGGGAGTAATGGAAGAAAGGAGGAATGGAAGAGGGGACCTGAGACAATTCATAATTCATAATTCTAAATTCATAATTCTTGCAATACTATAGTTTACAGCATAAAGCGCCGAAGGTTGATTTCAGGTCGGCTACTATACAGGGACAGGCACCGGATGGGGGCTTGTATTTTCCGGAAAGCATTCCGCAATTGCCGGCAACCATCCTGAACAACTTAGCCGGATTATCGAGAGAAGCGCTTGCCTATGAAGTGATTCGTCCTTTTGTTGGTGATACGATTCCGCAGGATGAATTACGCAGGATAGTAGCTGAAACCATTGATTTTCCTATACCGCTCAAACAGGTGTATGATGGGGTGTATTCCCTGGAATTATTTCACGGTCCCACACTAGCTTTTAAAGATATCGGAGCCAGATTTATGAGTCGCTGCCTGGGCTATTTTGCCCGCGATGAAAAACAGCCGATTACTGTATTGGTAGCTACTTCCGGTGATACCGGGGGAGCTGTTGCAAGTGGTTTTCATAAGGTGGAAGGAGTACGTGTGGTGATCCTCTATCCTTCCGGGAAAGTAAGTTCGGTTCAGGAAAAACAGTTAACCACTTTTGGTGATAATATTCATGCGCTTGAGGTAGACGGCAATTTTGATGATTGCCAGCAACTGGTTAAAAGAGCATTTAAAGATACCGAACTGACCAGCCAACTCTTTCTTACCTCGGCCAATTCCATCAATGTTGCCCGCTGGTTGCCCCAGCAGTTTTACTATTTCTTTGCGCTGCAACAATGGAAAGAAAAGCAGCCACCGGTATTTAGCGTACCAAGTGGCAATTTTGGAAATATCTGTGCCGGGATGATGGCCTGGAAAGCTGGGTTGCCGGTAGCTCATTTTATAGCAGCCTGCAATGCCAATGATGTAGTACCAAGGTTCCTGGAAACAGGAGACTATGAACCCCGAAAAGCAATCCCGACTATTTCAAATGCCATGGATGTGGGAGATCCCAGCAATTTTGTACGCATCCTGGAACTGTTTGGAAAAGAACGGGAACAACTAAAGACCATGCTGTCAAGTTATCGCACCAGCGATCAACGCACCAGGGAGCTCATCCGGTCTATGTACCAACAGCATGCTTACCTGCCCGACCCGCATGGAGCAGTAGGGTTTGATGCCCTGGCCGACTGGATCCAGCAACATCCCGGTCAAAAAGGGATCGTACTGGAAACTGCCCACCCGATTAAATTCCTGGATGTGGTAGAGCCCGTAATTGGCCAACCTGTACCGGTACCAGCAAGCATTGAAGAAACGTTAACGAAAACTAAAAATGCTACACAGATTGAGGCGGACTATAGCAAATTGAAGGACTATTTAGTAAATTCTAATCCTTTCTAATCCGGTTTTAAACTTTCTAAGTGCAGAACCGTTTAGTTTCGCTAAAGGGACAAATCCCCGTTTTAAAACACATTTATGCTCAGTGTATTGCTGGTTGAGGACGAGATTTCAGTAGGCAACCTGATTAATAAGGGATTGTCTGAAAGAGGATATAAAATCAGTATTGCCCCGGATGGTGACATTGGCTATGAAATGGCCACCAAAAATGAATTTGATATTATGATCCTGGACATCATGTTGCCAGGTATGAACGGACTGGAATTATGCAAGCGGCTAAGAAACAATAAAATTGATACACCCATTCTGATGTTAACTGCATTAAGCAGTACCGAGAATATTGTAACCGGGCTCGATAGTGGAGCTGATGATTATATAACCAAGCCATTCAAGTTTGCAGAACTGGAAGCCCGCATCCGTTCCCTTGCAAGGCGCAAAAACCCCATGCAAACAGAGGAAACCAATGTATTGCGGGTAGCGGATCTGGAAATGAACCCGGATAGTAAAACCGTAACACGAAATGGAAAAAGAATCAGTCTTACTTCCACTGAATTCAGACTGCTGGAATTCCTGATGAAAAACAAAGGTAAGGTGCTATCCAGGATGACCATTCTTGAAAATGTGTGGGGAATCGATTTTAACATCAGCACGAATGTGGTAGATGTTTATATCAACTATGTACGTAAGAAAATTGAGAGTTCATTCGACCGGAAGCTGTTACACACAGTAGTAGGAATGGGATATGTAATAAAGGATTCCTGATATGAAAGTCCAGACCAAAACCGGAATTCTTTTCACTGTCATAACAGCTACCATCATCCTGATCATCAGCTGGACATCCTATTTCATTACGCAGAGTTTTGTTAGCCGGGATTTTTTCAAGCGGCTTGAAATCAGGGTGATCGTTGCCACGAAAGTATTATTTGAACAGGATCATATTGCCACTTCCACCTATGAAGACCTTCGAAAAAAATACCTGGAAACGCTGACACAGGAAAAAGAGTATGTTTTCAAAGTGGATACCCTGGATCGGCTGAAAGAGAGAAAAAGTTTTATTCCCTACTCCTATCTGCAAAATATAGTTGCACTCAAAGGCACACCTGTTTATTTCAACAAAGGGAATATTGACTTTGCAGGGTTGTATTACCCCGATGAAACTGGCGAATATATTGTTATAAAATCTGCCGTAAATGAGTATGGTATAACCACGTTACAGAACCTGCGCAATATTAAAATTGCCACTTTCATCCTGGCAGTAATTATCGTTTATACAACCAGTATTTTCTTCTCCCGCAAGACCTTTCAACCAGTGCGGGATATCATCGAGAAAACAAAAAACATCAGTGCGTATAATCTTGGATTGCGATTGGAAGATAAAGGAGGAGGAGATGAAATCGCGGAGCTCTCAAAAACATTCAATAACATGCTGGACCGGCTCCAGACATCCTTTGAAACGCAGAACAATTTCATCAGCAATGCCTCGCATGAATTACGTACTCCACTAACCAATATTATTGGGGAAGCCGATTGGGCATTAACCCGTCCGAGAACAGTGGAAGAGTATCAGCAGTCGATCAGTTCCATTCAACAACATGCGGATCAGCTAAACAAAATAACTTCTGAACTGCTGACCATGTCGCAGATCAGTTTCAATGGGCAGCAACAGGAATGGGAAGAAATCGGGGTATATGAACTGGTTGAAGAATCTGCATTTTCTGTAAAAAACCTGATCAAAGGAACCCAGCTCAACCTTTCCATTGACGAAGAAATCCTCTCCAATGAAAAGCTGACAATTAATGGAATTAGAACCTTATTAAAACTGGCACTTGGTAATATCATCGCCAATGGCGCCAAATATTCCAGCCAGAAAACAGTGAATATCCAGGTAAAAAAACTGGGAACAACAATTTCTATCACCATTACAGACAAAGGAATTGGAATCCCTGCAAACGAGGTCTCACGCGTATTTGAGCCTTTTTTCCGGGGAAGTAATACTCGCTCTTTCGAGGGCTATGGAGTTGGGCTACCACTGGCCCAAAATATCATCCGGATCCACAATGGAAACATTGAAGTAAACTCTGTTGAGTCGAAAGGAACAAGTGTAATAATAACACTGCCAATATACAGTGGAGCTTAAACAATTTTAAACGCTATCTAATATTCTTATAATTTTCTTATGATCATCTAAAGAAAGTTTTATGTGAGGCTTACCCGTTTCTAAGAGGCAATCAAGAGCTTTACATAAAATGATGATAATGAAAAACATTTTATTCCCAACTGATTTTACCACGCAATCTCTCAGTGTTTTGGAGCTGTATATAAAAAACAATTCCACCTATAAAAACACCATCGTATTGTTCGCTGCATTTGAAATGCCCGACTCAGAACAGGACGTGATTGGGTCAGACAATAAACCTCACCTCCAGGTTATGAATGAAGAATTCAGGAAAGGATGCAAACGCCTGAAGGAAAAATATGCTGAAAAAATCGGCAACATGTACTACAAATACATGTATGGAAATACACAGAAATTATTCAAAAACCACCTGGAATTCAATGATATTGATGAGATATTCTTTCCGGAAGCATATACATTGATTCAACCTCATCAACGTTTCATTAATCCCGGTTCTTTTATCAATGCCGCACCGGTGAAAGTGATCAGAGAAGTTCCTGTTGCTCCCGCCCAAAAATCCAAACAGGTTGTTACACAGAAGAGAGAACTAACTGCGGCTTATTAACTTGTCTCAACCCGATCACATGCTATTAAAAAACCACATCCCGTTTGCCTATATTTTCGGGAAAATAAAAACCGAGTTACTGCTCATCACGCTGTATGCTATTGTGATCGCGGTTTTATATGAAAACTATCATATTACCCGGATTTCCATACCTATTGCAGTACCCACGATTCTTGGAACGATTATTTCACTTTTACTTGGTTTCAGAAGCAACCAGGCATATGACAGGTGGTGGGAAGCCCGTCATATCTGGGGAGCTATTGTGAATGATTCCAGAACCCTTGCTAGGCAGGTGATCAGTTTTACCAGCAACTTGTATGAAGATGAGAATATTATCCGCTTCAGGCAACGACTCATTAACCGCCAGATAGCCTGGAATTATGCCCTCGGACAATCTCTCAGAAAAAAGTCAGCCTTAAAAGGACTGGAAAAAAGACTTTCCAAAAAGGACTTTGAATATGTGGAAGCTTTTGACAATGTTCCAACCGCATTGTTGGACCTACATGCAAGAGATATTAAACTTGCCCTCGACAAGGGCTGGATCAATACCTATCAGCATGTAGAGCTGGATCGTACCTTGAGTCGTTTGTGCGACAGCATGGGAAAATGTGAGCGAATAAAAAACACGGTATTCCCTGTTACCTATAGTTTGTATATCCACTTTGCTTTATTGCTATTTATCGCTCTCCTGCCCTTTGGTGTAATTCAGTATTTCGGGATGTTTGAAGTGCCCCTGGTGGTTGCTATTTCCGCATCTTTTTTACTGATTGAAAAGATGGCGATTCATTTGCAGGATCCATTTGAAAACAAGCCTACAGATACTCCAATGACCAGCATAGCTTCAGGAATTGAGAAAAACCTGAAGCAGATGCTGGCCGAGGAAACACCGGAACAGGAACTGGTACCTGAAAAGGCTTATTATATGATGTGATTATTTGAGGTATTTATTATACCAGGCAATATGACGTTTCAGCCGGTCGACCTGGTAACTGGGAACTGAAATACCATGGTATTGCTTTGGATAAATGACCAGTTCTGTTGGTATACCCACCGACTTAAATGCCTGGTACATTTGTTCAGCTCCGGCTACCGGAACATTAAAATCGCTCTCGCTTGCCATAAACAGCGTGGGCGTTTTTATTTTGTCTACTTTGAAAAACGGATAGGAAAGCGCCAGCCATTTGTCGCGGTTTTTCCAGGGCACCCCTAATTCATATTCATATTGTGCGATATATTGATCACTGCCATAAAGACTTAACTGAAGTGAACTACCAGCACCACTCACAGCTGCTTTAAATCGGGTATCGGTTGCAATGGTATAGTTGGTAGTGATACCACCATAACTCCAGCCTCCCAGGCCCATACGAGCGGGATCTGCAACACCTGCAGCAACCAGGTGATTGGCTACTCCAACCACGTCCATAACTTCTTTATTACCCCAATCGCCATAGATAGACCGGATATAAGCAACTCCCCTTCCACTGCTGCCCCTGTAATTCACGGCAGCTACTGCATACCCTGCAGCCGCATATACCATTCGTGTCATATCAAAATCAAACTCATCCTGCGCAACCGGTCCACCGTGAATGAAAATAACCAAGGGCAGTTTTTGGCCAGCCTGGTAGGTATGTGGCTTATAAAGAATTCCGGATACTTTGGTGCCATCTTTACTGGTTGATTGAAAGCCTTCCACCAGGGGCAATTGAAGCGGAGCAAGGAAACTATCCTGGTGATGTGTCATCTGACGCAATTGCCCGGATTCAAATGCAAACAGTTCTGCTGGCAGCGTAGGTGTACTTCTTAATCCGACCCATGATTTCTTTGCCGTATTAAGCTCCATTCCATAAAAACTATGATCTCCGCTGGTAATAGTTTCATGAGCCCCTGTTCCGGCATTTACCCGGATCACCTGTACCCTGCGATCGTCTTCCATTAATGCGAGCAAACCCTGCCCATCTGCTTCCCAACGAATATTCTGAACCGGACGATCCAGTTGAGAACTAAGCAAACGGGACTTTTTATCGGCTATTGAAATAACCCCCAATATGGAGTGCCCGTACATGGTAAAATCATCCTGGCTAGAGCTTTGCAGATAGGCAAGCTGTTTGCCATCGGGACTAAAAACGGGTCTGCTATCACTTCCTTTCCAACTGGTAACTGGCTGGGGAACTGCTCCTTTTTTAAGTTCCATCAGGAAGATATCTGAATTATCATTTTTATCGGGAACCGCAGTTCGGTTACTCACAAAAGCCAATAGATTGCCATCCGGTGAAATGGCAGGCTGTGTTTCTGAATATACCCCGGAAGTTAGTGTGTCCAGTTTGCCGGAGGGAATATCAAACAAATAGAGATGCGTTCCTGTGCTGTCCAGGTATCCTTCCCGGTCTTGCTTGAATTGATACCGATTGATTACATAAGGCTTCCTGATCTTGCTGGCAGCCGTATCTGAATAGTCAGGATCAGAAATACTAAGTACCAGTTTTTTTCCATCAGGTGCCCACAGGTATTCATTGATGGAACCTTTAATATTGGTTATTCTTTTCGGCTCTCCTCCTTTGGTTGGAAGCGCATAAACCTGGCTGTTTTTATCACCAGTTCGGGTTGATAAAAACGAAATAAACTTTCCATCCGGGCTCCATTTAGGAGCAGATTCACCGGCTGCATCATACGTTAATTGCCAGTTTTCTTTGCCATCCCAGCTCATCATCCACAAATCAGAGCTGGACTTGTCTTTAGCACTATCAATTGAACGAACCTGGTAAACGACCCAGTTCCCGTCAGGTGATACCTGGGGAGAAGAAACCGTTTTCATTCGGTAAATATCTTCTGGCTGAAGCGCTCTTTTTGATTGCGCTTCTACATTTGTGAGGGAGCCTATCCCAATAAGCAGAGTTATAACCTGTTTCATATGTAATTTGGAAAACAGGAATTTACGAATTGCCTATGGAATAATGGTAACAAATAAATAAACAAAAAATAAAAGCACCAGTATAATGCCCTGCAGGATGTTGGTTTTTCCGGTTCTTAAAGACATCATCACTACCAGCAGTGAAATCAATAAGAGTACTGAAGACTTGGAATCAATTCCCAATAACAGATCAAATCCCATCAGAATACTTACTCCGGCTACAACGGGTATGGTTAAGCCAATACTTGCCAGTGCAGATCCAAGTGCCAGGTTTAAACTGTTTTGCAGCCGGTTATTTTTTGCGGCCCGATAAGCCGCCAATCCTTCCGGCAACAAGACCACCATCGCAATGATAATACCCACGAGGGTTTTGGGTGCACCAATGCTCTCAATTCCTAATTCTATCACCGGTGAAAGCGACTTACCTAATAATACAACAGCAACCAATGCCAGTACCAGCAATACCAGGGACATCACAAAGACTTTGGTAGTTGGAGGAGCAGCATGTACTTCACTATTCTCCTCTCCTACTTCGGGTAAGAAATAATCGCGATGCCGGATGGTCTGAATAAATACAAAACTGAGATAGATGACCAGCGTTACAATGCCAACGAATAACAATTGTGAATTGGAATAAGAAGGCCCAACCTGGGTGGTCGTAAAATTAGGCAGTACCATGGTTAAAAACGCGATAGCCAGCAGCGCCACCAGTGCTGCACTGATCCCATCCAGACCAAATGTCTGTTCCCGGTGACGTAACCCTCCAACCAACAAACAAATGCCTGTAATAGCGTTTAAAATGATCATTATAGCTGCAAATATGGTATCCCGTGCGAGGGTTTCAGTTCCGGGTCCCCCTGCTAACATAAGGGAAACAATCAATGCCACTTCAATGGTAGTAACTGCTATTGCCAGCACAAGAGTACCATAAGGTTCTCCAACTTTATGTGCTACCACTTCTGCATGATGCACAGCTACCAGCACGGCGCTGATCAGACCACCAATCAGAACTACATTGTACCAGCCCGGACTATCGGTTGGTTTCAAAAAATAAAGTAACAAGGATAAAAAAGGTACTATCTCTGTCCATCTTCTGACAACTTTAGTTATTACGCTCATACCTGTGTACTTTGTTGTAAGATAAAAAAAAGAGGGTACCGACTGGCACCCTCTTACTACTTATAAAAAGATTTGATTAATCAAATTTCAAATCAAGTCCCAGACCTCTTAATTCATGAATCAATACATTGAATGATTCCGGTACACCTGCTCTTGGAATGTTGTCACCTTTAACGATGGCCTCATAGGTCTTAGCGCGACCAATGATATCATCTGACTTAATGGTTAACAATTCCTGCAGGATGTTAGATGCGCCATAGGCTTCCAGTGCCCATACTTCCATCTCACCGAAACGCTGACCACCGAACTGGGCTTTACCACCCAGAGGCTGCTGTGTAATGAGAGAGTATGGTCCGATAGAACGGGCGTGCATCTTATCATCCACCATGTGGTGAAGTTTGATCATGTAGATTATACCTACGGTTGCTTTCTGGTGGAAGCGATCACCGGTTTCACCATCATACAGGTAGGTGTGACCCATCATCGGAATGTTTGCATCCTGGCAGTACTGCTCGATTTCATCAGTGCTTGCACCATCGAAGATCGGAGTAGCGAAACGAACATTCAACTGCTCACCGCACCAGCCAAGTACCGTTTCATAAATCTGTCCAAGGTTCATACGGGAAGGTACACCCAGCGGGTTCAGTACAATATCCACCGGCTCGCCATTTTCGAGGAATGGCATATCTTCTGCACGTACGATTTTAGCAACGATACCTTTGTTACCGTGGCGACCGGCCATTTTATCACCCACTTTCAGCTTACGCTTAACAGCGAGGTACACTTTCGCGAGTTTCAATACACCTGCAGGTAATTCATCACCGATGCTGATGTTGAACTTCTCACGCTTATAACGACCCAGCTCTTCGTTGTACTTGATGCTGTAGTTGTGCAACAGAATGTTGATCTGGCTATCGATTTTTTCATCGCCAGTCCAGCCAAGCGGATTGATGTTCAGGAAGTCAAGTCCCGCCAGGTTCTTGGCAGTAAACTTCGCACCCTTACCAATCTGTACTTCACCGAAGTTGTTGCTAACACCTGCAGAAGGCTTTTCTTTCAACAGGGTCTGCAATTTGCTCAGCAATACTTCCTGGAGATCTGCTGTATTCTTCTCGTGAACTTTTTCTACTTTTTCCAAAGCAGCCTTCTCACGAACTTTTGCATTCTTATCTTTCTTCGCGCGCTGGAACAGTTTCTTGTCGATTACCACACCTTCCACACCATTTGGTGCTTTCAGGGAAGCATCTTTCGCGTCACCAGCTTTATCACCGAAGATCGCACGGAGCAGTTTTTCTTCCGGTGTAGGATCAGATTCTCCTTTCGGAGTGATCTTACCGATCAGGATATCACCTTCCTTCACCTGGGCACCGACACGAATGATACCATTCTCATCGAGGTCTTTGGTTGCTTCTTCAGAAACGTTTGGAATATCCGGAGTCAGTTCTTCTTCACCGAGTTTGGTATCACGCACTTCCAGTTCATATTCAGAAATGTGAATGGAAGTAAACAGGTCTTCACGAACTACTTTTTCATTGATTACAATCGCATCCTCAAAGTTGTATCCTTTCCATGGCATGAAAGCCACTTTCAGGTTACGTCCCAGTGCGATTTCACCACCCTGTACAGCGTATCCTTCTGTAAGGAAATCACCTTCTTTTACCTGCTGTCCTTTTTTCACAGCCGGCTTCAGTGTGATCGAAGTTTCCTGGTTAGTCTTCTGGTATTTGGTTAAGCGGTATACAATCAGGTCTTCCTCAAAGCTAACGAGACGCTGCTCATCATTGCGATCGTAACGAATATGAATTTCATTACCGTCAACATACTCAACCACACCATTACCTTCAGCAAGAATCTGAACACGTGCATCACGGGCAGCTTTTGCTTCCAGACCGGTACCTACGATAGGAACCTGAGGTTTGATCAGCGGTACAGCCTGACGTTGCATGTTTGATCCCATCAGGGCACGGTTGGCATCATCATGCTCAAGGAAAGGAATCAGAGAGGCGGACAGACCCACAATCTGGTTGGGGGCTACGTCCATGAACTCTACATCCGTTTTATCAAGGATGGGGAAATCACCGGTTTCGCGACTGGTAATTTTCTCATCAACAAATTCACCATTTTCAGCCAGAGGTGTATTCGCCTGGGCGATCTTGGCAGTATCTTCTTCTTCAGCACTCAGGAAGGTCAGTTCCTTCATGTTCACTTTACCATTCTCTACTTTGCGGTAAGGCGTTTCAATAAAGCCCATCTCGTTGATCTTCGCGTGAACGCAAAGAGTAGAGATCAGACCAATGTTTGGTCCTTCCGGAGTTTCAATAGTACAAAGACGACCATAGTGAGAATAGTGTACGTCACGAACCTCAAAGCCCGCACGCTCCCGGCTTAAACCACCTGGTCCGAGTGCAGAGATACGACGCTTGTGCGTGATCTCAGACAGCGGGTTGGTCTGGTCAAGGAACTGAGACAGCTGGCTGGTTCCGAAGAAGGAGTTGATAACTGAAGAAAGGGTACGCGCATTGATCAGATCAACAGGCGTAAATACTTCATTATCGCGAACATTCATACGCTCCCGGATGGTACGGGCCATACGAGCCAGACCTACACCGAACTGCGCATACAATTGTTCACCCACAGTACGAACACGACGGTTACTCAGGTGATCGATATCATCGATTTCTGCTTTACCGTTAGTGAGGCGTACCAGGTATTTGATGATCTCAATGATATCTTCCTTGGTCAATACTTTATGATCAAGTGGATAATTGAGATTCAGTTTGCGGTTGATTTTATAACGACCTACTTCTCCCAGGTCATAACGCTTGTCTGAGAAGAAGAGTTTGTCGATGATACCGCGTGCAGTTTCATCATCCGGAGCGTCCGCACCACGCAACTGGCGGTAGATATGCTGAACCGCTTCCAGTTCACTGTTGGAAGTGTCCTTATTAAGGGTGTTGTAGATGATGGCATAATCACCACCAACATCTTCCCTCTGCAGGAATACACTCTTCACATCCATGTCAACAATCACGTCGATTGCTTCTTCATCCAGGATGGTATCACGCTCCATTACAACTTCATTTCTTTCGATGGAAACTACCTCACCGGTATCTTCATCAACGAAATCTTCAACCCAGGTACGCAGTACGCGGGCAGCGAGTTTTTTACCCAGGTATTTTTCCAGGGCTTTCTTCTCTCCTTTCACTTCATCGGCCATACCGAAGAGTTCCAGGATATCTTTATCTGTTTCGAAGCCGATAGAACGCAGAAGAGTAGTTACAGGGAACTTCTTCTTACGATCGATATAGGCATACATCACATTGTTGATGTCGGTAGCAAATTCCATCCAGGCTCCTTTGAAAGGAATAACCCGTGCAGAATAGATCTTGGTACCATTCGGGTGAATGGACTGCCCGAAGAATACACCTGGGGAACGATGCAGCTGGGATACAACTACACGCTCAGCACCATTGATCACAAAGGTACCGCGGGGGGTCATGTAAGGAATGTTTCCGAGGAATACATCCTGTACGATGGTCTGGAAGTCCACGTGCTCTTCGTCATTACAACTTAGACGCAACTTGGCTTTCAGGGGAACAGCGTAGGTAAGTCCGCGTTCCATACACTCTTCAATAGTGTAACGGGGAGGATCAATGAAATAATCCAGAAACTCCAGCACGAAAATATTCCTGGTGTCGGTGATCGGGAAGTTCTCCTTGAACACCTTAAACAGGCCTTCGTTGTTACGTTTGTCGGGAGTGGTTTCTAATTGAAAGAAGTCTTTAAACGATTGAATCTGCACTTCCAGCAGGTCAGGAGCTTCAGCGAGGTGTTTGATCTTACCAAAGTTGATCCTGGTGTTCTGTTTAGTTGAAGACATATGTATTTTAAACCGGTTTTAAAGTCTTATGCACTGATAATTAGGAATTTACAACTTAATGGCCATATTGTAGAATTCCCAGATAGCTATCCGAATATAGTAAAACGGACGGCAAAGGTAGCTTATTTAATTCAAAAGCCAAAAGGTCCGAGTTTTTTTACCACCTGTTGCCCCACCTTTCTTCCCTGCTCCAGGCCATTTTCAATAGCTGGCCGGTAATGGATGCCTCCATACAACCGGGAAATGGCTGCTTCTTCACTTGCTTTGTGAAAGGAGGGAAAGGTTCTGTCAGGCAATCCATAAGGTCGTTCGGTATCATCCACAAATGAAAAATTATCACCATATAATTTTGTCAGAACCGTGGCTGCAGCTCCTGATACTACACTATGCCCGCTAGGGTATTCGGGGAAGGGAGGAGTCTGAAGCATAGGACGCCAGCTTTCATCAATATGACTATTAATATAGGTTTCGGGGCGGATTAGCTGGCTATTGTATTTTTCTTCCCAGCAACTGATAAAGGCATCAAAGATGGCGATGGCGGTAAGTGCGTAGGCTTGGGAAGCTTCATTGATAGATTCGGATTTCATCCGGCTGACCAGGCCGGCAATTTGCATCCAGTGGCCACCCGGACTAATCTTCTTGGTAGCAAAATTCAGGTGCCCCTGCATGGTAATGTGGAAGGGGTTGCAGTCCCAGAAGGCAGCAATCGCTTTTTGTTCATCGGTTAAAGAAGTGCAGACGGTGTAAACCTCCAGGGCTTCTTTGTGAAAGGGGGTTCCGGGCTCAACAGAGAATTCAGTGGCTGCTTTTGGACGAAAAACAGCTGCGCTGTCGAGGGTCAGGCAACGGATCTGCTTCCAGTGGGGTTCAATGGCTGCGATATAACCGGGTGGTGTGGGGAGCCAGGAACCGGGCGTTTTCTTCAACTGGTAACGGCGGATGGCCCGGGTTTCTTTATACCTGTCTTTTGATGCCCAGACCAGGATACTGTCAGCTACCTGTTTGCCGGCCTGAAGAGAGGCATTCAGGAGCTTATCTGCTTTCCGTACTTTAAGCTGAGCCTGTATCAACACCTGCATGGAATCTGAAAAACGTTCTTCCGAAAACAGAAACTGCCGGCCGGTAATCCGAAAGGCTTCCAGGCTGGCAATAATAGGATCTATGGTTCCTTTGATTTTTGAGATGGCAGGAAAAGCCGGTAGCCTACCAAAAAAGGAAGCCCCTTTGTTGGTGCCTGTTGCAACCAGTGTTTCATAGACAGCAAGATGCGGATAGAGATAGATCCGGCTTGCAACAGGAGGAGAAAAAATATCGTGAACAATTACTTCTGTAAGATAATCCTGTGCTTTATGCAAAGCTGCTGCATCACCGGTTTTGTTGCTTTGCGTAAAGCTGGCAAATCCGGTGAAGAGGATGAATAACAGTAAAACTAAAGGCTTCCTCATGGTGCATTGATTTTTACAAGCTGAACGGAACCATTATTGGAAGCAGTCACCAGGATTGGATTTGCGGCTCCTGCATTCAATACTTTCATTTGCCTCAGTTCTCCTTTTAGAAACACCCCTGTTTCCATTGGTGAAATGGCTTTAAAACTTCTGTTACCAGCATTTTCCAGCAGCTGACCAAAACTGGCATCTGACTGACCAAATTGTACGCGGTAGCCTTCAAAATTTCCTCCGAGGTAGATATCCGGGCGACCATCTTTATTCCAGTCGAGTACGATGGCTGCCTGAAGGGATGAAATCTGTGCCAGTTCCGGAAGGGCTGTGAACTGCCAGGGTTGCGATCCTTCATTCCATAGAATGCCGGATGAAAAATTGTTGACTTCCAGGCGATGCAATTTTTTCTTTTGGGAAGCAGGTACGATACCATCCAGTTTTACATCAGCATAGTCTTTGTAGTACACGAATTTTTTGCGCATAGGCACTACCTGTTCCAGTAATTCATCTCTTGATGCGATGGGATAAGACTGCCCATTTATGTAATGAGTGAGAATGGGATCAAGGGTACCATTCTGATCCAGGTCGGTAGTGAACAACTCGACCGGTTCGGTTTTACTGGCACGGATTTGCAGATTGGTTCCGGCATTGCCCAGGATAAAGTCCATATCTCCGTCGCCATCCAGATCTGCAGGAGTAATCGAACGCCACCAGCCGGAAAGATGATCCGGCAGTTGAATTTTAGCCGGGGTCAGTTTCCCATTTTGATTGGCGATTAACTGAACCTGCATCCAGTCGCCAGCCAGGAGCAATTCAGGATATCCATCACTGTTAGTATCTGTCCATTGGGCGGCAGTTACAGCACCGGGTTGCAAAAGAAAAGCAAATTCAGGTGTGATATCTGTGAATTTCACTGCACCATTCTTAGTGTCATTTCTGAGCAGGTAGGATCGATCTGCCATAGGGAAAAATCCCGGCTGGTACATCCCTCCTACCCAGATATCAGGGTCGCCATCTTTGTCAAAATCCGCAATGGCCAGCGCTTGTTTGGGGCTTAGCATAGTTGGTAAAGCTGTAGCCGGTTTGGTGAATCCTCCTTTACCATCGTTGATGTATAACCGATCCTGGTATTCCGGAGACTCCGGGGCGTATTCATTACCACCACTCACTACATAGAGATCAAGGTCGCCATCGCCATCTGCATCCAGGAAGGCAGCCTGTACATCTTCTGATTCCTTATCAGCGATCCAGGGACCAGGGACCAATTCAAATATGTAATTAGCCTTCTGAACAAATAGGGCAGCAACCTGACCTATGGGTGTTCCAATGAAAATATCATCCAGCCCGTCTCCGTTGACATCTCCGGAAGCCAGTGCTGGCCCCATACGCGATAACATATAAGGCAGAAGGGTTTCATCTTTAAAGTCGATGAAATCATTTTCCTGGTGTTGGAATTTAATACGCGATAGTTCTGTGATATCCTGTAACCATGTTTTTTTAGGAAGCGGTATAGTTGCTGCGGAGTTATTCTTAGAGCTGGGCTGGTTAAACTGAAGCAGTTGATTTACTTGCAGATTGGTGTGAATGCTAACTGAACGATCGGGCCAACGAATGGTAAGAGTATCTATTTTGGTAGTGGCCGGCATACCAAAATGGATACGGTAAGATTGTGAAGACTGATAACCGCGAACCGGGAAAAGTTCCTGGATCTGTTTACTGCCATCCGAAGTTATCAATTCCAGTTTAGTTCCAATAGCATAGGGATTAGATGCATTGCCTTTTAACTCAATAGCCAGGTAATTACCAGATGGTTGCAAATTTCTTGTAGTATTTTCAAAGAGTTGAACAGGATCGTTATTGTTAACCACCACCAGATCCAGATCGCCATCATTATCCAGATCCGCATAAACGGCAGCGTTAGAAATTCTTTCTGAGTCCATGCCCCAGGTTTGCGATGTATTCGTAAAACTGATACCGCCATTGTTTCGGAACAGGTAGTTCTTCAGTTTGTTGGAAGGCATTTTTTTAACGAGTGAGTGTGTTTGAAATACCTGGTGACCTTCTTTAGCTGCTTCTATCCTTGCTTCAGCCACTGTATATTTCATAAAATCCATATCCGTATAATCACGCAGGTAGCCATTGGTGACAAAAGCATCTTTCCATCCATCGAGGTCAAAATCTGCGAGCAAACCTGACCAGCTCCAATCGGTATTGGAGAGTCCGGCTAGCTGGCCTATTTCTGAAAACCGAAGTTGGCCATCCTGATCTACACCCCGATTTAGTTGCAGCATGTTACGCATCTGTTGTTTGAAATAACCGCTGTCGCGCAACAGGTTATACTGATCGTATTCATCCGGTCCTTTCAGCATTTTCTGCCGGTGGTTATCTTCTGGCAGCATATCGAGGGTAAAAATATCTGCCCAGCCATCATTGTTTATATCTGCAATATCTGCGCCCATGGAATACTTGGAAATATGCCCCATGGATTTCTCCACCTGCTCGGAGAAAGTTCCGTTGCGGTTGTTGATATAGAGGCAATCCTTTTCAGTGTAATCACTGGTAGTATAAAGATCCGGCCAGCCATCGTTATTCAGGTCACTGACGGTAACACTCAGGCCAAAATTCAGCGCGTGATTAATGATACCTGCTTTTAGGGTAACATCTTCAAACTTATTATTACCAGTATTGCGGAATAAGCGGTTTCCAAAAGCCATGTTGGGGGTGGCCCTTGTTTTACGTGTATTCAGAAAGGGGTTGTAGGTATGATTGGAGTGATTGAGCAGGAACATATCCAGATCGCCATCAAGGTCGTAGTCAAAGAATACAGCATGTGTAGATTGGGTTCCTGCTGCATCCAGTCCATATTCCACTGCTCTTTCCTTAAAAACAGGTTTACCCTGCTGAACTCCTTCATTGATAAAAAGTTCGTTGCGCAGTTGAAGGGAGTCGCTGTACTTTCCCGAATGGCAGACATAAATATCCAACTTGCCATCACCATTAACATCTGCGATAGTTACTCCGGTTGACCAGGTGCTGTTTCCAGAAACGCCTGCGGATAATGTAATATCTTCAAACTGAAGCCCACCTTTATTAAGAAATAGTTTGTTAGGAACCTGGTTACCGGAGAAGAACAGGTCTTCGAGTCCGTCGTTGTTGAAATCTCCCACTCCCACCCCGGAACCATTGTACAGGTATTCATAACGGAATACATGCAGGCTGTCTGTTTCGGTGACCTGGTTGGTAAACTGCAATCCGGATTGTTTCGGATCCTTCTCTTTGAAGAGAGAGCCGTGCTGCTGCGCAACGGATCGGTTGAAAAGCAGCATACTAACGAAAAGTAACAAACGAAAATAGCAGTTCACGATTCAGCAGTTAATCAAGTTTTAGTTTTTCATCACCGGGTTTATAGGGGGCGAAGATCATCATCAGGGTCATCATTTCGTCGGTGGTTTTCATATCGCCCATAGAGAAAATATTCTTCGGGGGGCTATTCGGATTGAAAGGGTTATCAGCTGTATTGTCATATTCGCATTCAAGTCGAACGATTGAACCCTTTGGAATTTTTACCGGTGATTTAAACTGGTAGATTTCCTGCCAGCGAAAATCCCAGTCCGGAATATGAACAAGGCGAATGGTATCTCCTCCTGGCGCGATGGCATAGGCTTTAAAGGATTTACCAATCAGGTGCATATGGGGCCAAACGTGAAGGATAGACTGATCTTCGCTGGGGTTGGTAACTTCCAGTGTAAATTTTTGTTTCTCGTTGGCTTTAATGTAAAAGATGGGTTCAATCTGACGTTCGCCAATACCACCTGAGCCAAAGCTCACTACTTTTACCGGGCGTTTAACGGGAGTCTTTTTGAAGAAGAGGTTAACGCCTCCTTTGAAAACTTCATCCACTCCAATGGGACTGAAGTGTACTGTCATTAAAATAACACCGCGTTTTGGGAGAACCCAACCGAAATCACCAGGATAAGCTTCATACCTTGCACCAGGAATCCAACCGCCGTAGTAAGTAATTGATTTACGATAAGGCTGATATTGATCAAATTTTCTACGATCATCAAACGTCAGATTGATCATTTTATCAGTACGCTGAATATCTATTCTTTCATCTGGAACAGCATGAATTGCATAATTGACATGATGCACCAGTTTCTTGTTATTCGCTACAAATTCAATGGCTTCAATATTAAAAGAATCTGACAATTCAAATGGAAGCTTGAAAATTACAAATTGCTCAATATTCCCACCAATAACCGTAAAGTTTTCTTCCATTTTTAATGTGAGGTCGGGCTTGCGATGGTAAACTGTTCCCAGTATTAAAGCCTCTTTGGATTTTTCAGCTGCTTTAGAAGGGTTTCCCTGAGGTGCTCCATTATCAATCCATGAAATGATTTTGTTCTTATCTGTCTCAGATAAGGAACGGTCGTTGGCAAAATGAACATATTCGTTATCTGCTTTCCAGGGTGGCATGTAACCACTCTGAACAACTTCTTTTATAAATTTGGCACGTTTTGCCACATCCTGATAAGAGGTTAAGGTAAAAGGACCGGCTTCACCAGGTTTGTGGCAGGGTGTGCAGTTTTGCGTAATGATAGGTTCAATATCTGTGGTATAGGTATATTGTTGAGCAATCAGATAATTACCAGTGGTCGAAAGCAGCAATAAAGTAAAAAGTATACGGAATCTCATAATGTACGACAGCATTTAAAAATCGTTAATCAGGCATCCAACGGGTTCTTTCATAACAATTTGAACCGGTAGGCCACTTCTCACTTGCAAAAGGGCATTTCTCAGGTATTCATTGGATGCTTTACTTTTCTTTTTTCCTAGCTCTACCGCCCAGTCATCAATTGCACCCCTGTAGACAAGCTTTCCTCCCTTATCCAGTAAAACAACTTCTGGCGTTGTAGTTGCATGAACCGTTTTTACGGTAGTCATTGACTTATCCGAATAGAGGGGAAACAAAATTTTATATTTGTTTGCAAAATGCCGTATTTCTTTTTTGGTTACAGTTGAACCTGGAACAATTCCATACACCTGAATAACATCTTCAAATTCATTGGAGAGTTGCTGTAGTACTACCGAATAATTCTGACTCAGGGGGCATTCAGGAGAGAGAAACACTAGGAGTTGGTAGGTAGCATCATCGGTTCCCTTTAACTTCTTTTTTATGTTGATGGGAGTTTGTTTATCAAAAAAAGAATGCAGCATGGTATTGTCAAATGGATCTTTAACCATTTGTGCTGCCAGCTTTTCAGAGCAACACCCAATCAGGAAAATAATGAGTAACCTCCACATGGCGTCAAATTACAAACTTTATATCATACAGGTCATAAATGGATAAAACCCCGGCAAAAACTGCCGGGGTTTTATTATGGGAAGAATACTTATTGTTTATCCCACCAGATGCGTCCAAAGATATCACCAGGTCCCGCTCCAAATTCAGGATCAGATGCCATTTGGTCAATGGCTGCTTTTGCATTTGCAAAGTTTCTGTCTGAAGTTAATGGCAGGTTGATCAGTGGTCTTCTCGGCATATTTTGAGCAACACCATTAGCAAGAATTTGCTCAAATGCCAGAACAGTATTCGTATTTGGCATACCAGTTCTCTTGTACAAAGCCCATCCTTCATTTGCCTGTTTGAAGAAATGGATATACGATTGGGAAGCGATCTGATCCAATGCTTTAGAAGCATCAAATTTTACAAGCGGGTGCTCATAAGCTGCATCTACTTCTTCGTCGGTGAGTGGTGTATAATCGAAAACCTGTGCGCGATTACCCATCACATCATAGTATCTCATAGATGCTTTAACAGCTGCTTCATATAATTGAGCTGCATTTTCACCAGTAATTCCTTTTGCGGCTAGTTCAGCTCTAAAGAATAATTGCTCTGAATATGTCAACATTGGGAATGTAATCAAACCAGTACCTGGTGAAGGGTTGGCTACCACAGGGTTGGCTATACCCGGGCAGAATAACCTGTATTGAATCCGAGATAATGTATCCAAAGGCTGATTGGTACCATTGATGTTTCTGAATATCCGGTTGTTATTATAGTACTTAGCATTCGCCGGATCAACTGCAGCATCTGGAGAAGCGAAGCCACCAATATACCTTTTTGAACTGGCTACAGCAGTGGCAGGTAAAATACCCTGATCTTTTGCCAAATCTACATTCTCCTGTGAGAATGCGTTCTTCTGAAAGAAGATACGAATTCTAGGATCATTGGTTGTATACATAAAATCTACCAATGATTTGCTTCCTTTAAAAAGAGCACCACTGGGATCCCAGTTGCCACCTGCACCTGCATGGGAAGAAGATGAAACAAACTCCAGGTTATCTGAATTACTGGTTAGTAAATCTCCAGCCAGTACTTCATTTACGATTTCCTGTTGTTTTGCAGCATTTCTTTTTCCCCAGCGCATTGCCAAACGAAGACGCAAAGCATTAGCAGCTTTAGCCCATTTAGCTGGATCACCATTGTAGTAAAGATCTGCACTACCAAAACTGATCTGTTCAGAGCCTCCTGCTTTTAAAGTTGCGATAGCAGCTTTTAAGTCAGCATCAAATATATTGAACAGTTCTTCCTGGGTATCATACTTTGGAGTTACTGTTCCACCATAACGAGCTCTGAATGCTTCAGTATATGGAATGCTACCATTTGTTTCAGTTGTGTACAGTGCATAGTATGTCATCAGGATTTTAGTAATCGCAACCTGATGCTGCCTGTTAGCCTGCTCTGATTCAGGTAATTTTTTGATTATCTCCAATACATCAGTCAGTACATTTCCTACTCTTGAATAAAAATAACCTCTGCGCTGGTTGAAATTACCTATATCCGTCATAAACGTAACAGAATTCCCGTTCTGAGGAGTAAAGTACTGCATCCATGGCATCATTATTCTGTAGTAGTCATAGTAATACTCAAAGTCAGCATCAAATAGTGCAATAGCACCATTTGTGAATTGTTCCTCCGGACTTATATTATAAATAACCTCGGGATTCGTGTTGTAGTCAATATATGTCTGCTTATTACATGCTCCTATTCCAATCAGTGAAACAGCTGCGACATACAAAAACTTTCTAGTATGTTTCATTATTGATTTTTTTGAAGGTAAACGAATTAGAAACCGGCATCTACTTTAAATCCTACACTACGGATATAGGGTACACCACCGTATTCAGCAAATGCACCTGCACGGTTACTGATAAGACCACCTTCAGGATGTATACCATCTTTGGTGGTTGTATGTAAATAACCAAGGTTTCTTCCGATCAGGCTAACACGTAATGAATTTAACTTCAGTGAGGATGCTAATTTAGCAGGCATGGTATATCCAACAGATACTTCACGAACTGCTACCCAATCATTCTGAAAGGTTGAATATTCCCGAATACCTGTCGACCACTGCGTTAATCTTGCATAGTACAGACGAGCGCTAACAGGTTCTACGATATTCTGATCAACTGCCTCCTGGTAAGTCATACCACTAACATCATAAGTCTGACCATTTGGTGCACGAATAGAGATACCATTCGCAAATACACCTTCAGGAATAATACCATCATTAAATGTACCAGTTACGTTTCCATTAGCATCGTAAGTATTTCTTTGAAGTCCGCCGAAATCCTCTGAACGCCCAAACAAGGTGCTTTTCAAAGAACCGTTTGTTGAACCGTACTGATGTGTAGCGGAAGCCATCAGACCACCGAATTTGCTATCAATCTGGAAAGACAGGAAGATATTTTTGAATCTGAAATTCTGTGAAGTATTCATCAGGAAGTTTTCCATCATACTTCCCAGTTCTTTAGTAGGTTGACCCAATTCAGAACTTCTATAATAGCTACCATTTGCCTTTAACACTTTCAGGCCATTTCTGGGATCAGAAATATTGTTGCCAGAACCGTCTTTAGCCTGATAAGATGCATAACCATAGTTGGTAATGATTGTACCGTATTCTTTACCCGGACGAGCAACAGAAGCCATATCAGCACCAAAAGCAAGTTCAAGATCAAAAGAAGTAACCCCAGGAGCCAATTCTATGATCTTGTTTCTGTTACGGGTAAAGTTCACCGTCATATCCCAGTTGAAATTTTTGGTTTTCACCGGATTGGCAGTTAACAAAATTTCAATACCCTGGTTTTGGATATTACCAGCATTAACCAATTGAGAACCAACACCACTTTCTGATGGGAGTGCCAATGGCAATAACTGGTTGTACGAATTCTTTTTGTACCATGCAACATCCAGGCCCAATCTGTTATTCAAGAAGCGCAGGTCCGCACCGATTTCGAATTCTTTGGTCAGCTCATTCTTGATATTGAGGTTACCAAGAGTACCTCCTGCAAAGCCATATCGTGGGATGAGACCATTAGGTCCATTGTAATTTCCAAGAAACTGATAATATCCTGTACTGGTAACCCATGGGTTTACTCCCGCACCTGTATGTGCATAAGCAAGACGAAGCTTACCAAACGAAAGAAAATCAAGTGCAGATGAATTCTTAAAGGTTTCAGTAAAAATCCACGCCAGACCTGCTCCAGGATAGAAATAATTGGAAATTCCATGACCATCGTTTGGATACAGAAGAGATGAAGTCCAGTCATTACGTGCACTGAAATTCAAAGTCAGCATATTTCTCCAGGTAACATCACCAAATAAATACGCCGCATCAATTCTCTTGGCATATCCGCTCTCATTAGAGATACCGCCTCTGGTTGTTGCCGGATTAACAGAGTTACCAATAAAGAATCCACCTGGTGTTTTCAAACCACCATTAGTTGACGATTCTGAGTAACGAACCGGCTCATAAGCCTGACTTTCACCACCGAGTGATGCACTTATAGTAAAATCATCATTCAGGTCCTTTGAAGCAGTAAGTAAAGCTTGCAAACGGGTATTTCTTCTGGTAGAATTATACATTCTGTATGTTCCGCCCGCAAAACCTACACCGGAACCCCAGTTTTTAGTTTCACGATCTATATCAGCATTGTTAATATTTCCTCTTAAAAGAAGTGTAAGCCATGGAGTGATATTGGCGGTCAGATCCAGGTTTGCCAACAAGGTGTTTTCAAACTGAATTGTATTGTTATAATGCAAGCCAAAGAATAATCCGGATAAGCCATATGGATCATTCCTGTTTACACCACCTTCAGGATCCAGATAATTATTCATCCAGTATTTGGTATCATAGTTCCTTGGGTTGAAATATGCCAACGCAAACAAGGGGCTATTATTACCTCCCTGAGCAACAGGGTTCTTAGCCTGCGACATAGAATAGTTTACGCTTCCGTCGATAGTTAGGAAGTTAGAAAGCTTTTGTGTAATGCGAAGCGCAAACGCATCTCTTTTCAAATTTGTATTAGGAGTAACATATGTATTGTACAAATTGGAATAAGAAGCTCTAAAAGTAGTTTTATCCGTTCCACCTTGTACCGCAACGTTTGTGTTAATGAACTTTCCGGTTTGGAACGCATCCAGAATATTATTAGGCTTTGCAGACCAGGTTATCATCCGATCGTCAATATCCCTTACCTGCTGGCCATTAAAGCGAGGACCATAGCTCCAGAAATAATTGGATCCATCCACTTCTGGAACACCATCTGTTCCAAGTGCAAATGTGGGGTTTATACCTGCTCCGAATTCATTCTGCATTTCAGTTGCCTTAAATGCTTTATCAAAAAGCTGACTGTGAGAAACTGTAACTCCCAGCCCTTTTTGCTGACGACCTTTTTTGGTAGTAATGATCAAAACACCATTTTGCGCCTGGGAACCGTATAATGCACTTGCAGCAGAACCTTTCAAAACTGAAATACTTTCGTAATCATCCGGGTTCAGGTTTTTCATCTGGTTACCAAAATCCTGTGCACTACCCCAGCTATCACCACCGGTTGTTCCTGGCTCCAGAATCACACCGTCAATTACTACCAGTGGTTGTGTATTACCTCTTAGGGAAGTATTACCTCTGATACGAATACGGGAAGAAGACATTGGTCCACCATTTCCCTGGTTGATGAATACCCCAGCAACTTTACCCTGCAGCGCATTCACAACGTTGGGAGAACTGGCACGAACGATTTCGTCTCCTTTTATCTCGGTAACAGCATAAGCCAGTTTCCGGGTTTCCTTTTTTACACCGAAACCTGTTACGATAACTTCATCCATGCTTTTGTCGTCCTTCTGAAGAACAACTCGCAATTCAGTTACGCCGGCAGTTGGAACTTCTTTTGAAAGAAAACCAACAGCACTGAATACCAGTGGTGCATCACTGGTTAAACTAATAGTAAAAGTTCCCTGCACATCAGTAGCACCACCTGCGCGGGATCCTTTAACGACAAAAGTAGCCCCTGAAATGGGAGCCCCTTGTTCATCAAGAACGGTACCTGTCACCGTCCTTTTTTGCTGAGCGATGGCATAAGCCGAGAATACACTCAGAAACAATAGCAAAAGCATTCGAACCGTTGTTCTTTTCATTGCAGTTGAGTTTATGTTTAATTATAAATTCCGGTTGTAATAGGGTTTAGCAGTCCAACAGTTCTGTTCTTTTTCTTAGTCTCCCGGTCAAAATGTTCCATTACCAGGGCTGCCGCGCCATAGAGTTCATCTTTATTTCCCACAGTGGATACTTCTACAGATGTGTGTTCAGCAAGGCGGGGAATAGAGTTTTCATTGATCGCCTGCTGGATAGGAGCAAACCATAACTTTCCTGCAGCTGCCCCCCTGCCACTTAGAATAATCAGTTCCGGGTTGAGGATATGTATCAGGATAGCTATTCCTCTTCCTATGTTATAACCTATCTCGTATAATAATTCAATACAAAATTTATCGCCCTTCAATGCCATTTGGATGATAGCCGTACAGGCTTCTTCCGGCTGATCGAGAGATATACGTGGCAAATTGGTGATCTTGCCTTCCTGGATACCTCTTACAGCTTTTTCAACTAATACCAACAAAGAGGCTTCGGTTTCCAGGCAGCCCGTTTTTCCGCAACTGCAGAGTTTATTGCTGCTGAAAATGGGAATATGGCTGAACTCTCCCGCAAAACCATTGTGACCGCGAAATAATTCTCCATTTAGCACCATTCCCAAACCAACCCCCCAGCTGATGTTTACCACCATCACATTTTTCTTGTTGCGCGCTGCTCCAAACCGGTATTCAGCCAAGGCTACTAGGCTGGAATCATTATCCAGGTAAACAGGTAACTGCAACTGGTCTTCTAATTTCTGGCGTATGCTTCCTGTTTCGCTACGGAAAAATGAATAGTTGATTCCTTTTTCCAGGTCAATAAATCCAGGCATTCCAATACCAACTCCAAGAATCCGGTCCCGATCAATGCCGGATAATTGAATATGTTGATCCACTAGGCTGATCAGCTTTGTTAATGCCTCCGGCTCGGTTTCCAGGTTAAGGGCATGGCGCTCAACCGGAGTAACAAATGAATGCTCCATATTCAGGATACCGATTCGGGTAAATAACTGATCCATGGCAATCGATACGATGTATCCATACTGCTTATTCAGTGAATACATCATGGGCCTTCTGCCCCCGGTTGAAGGCGCATAGCCCAATTCTATCACATCTCCTGCCAGCTTCAGTTCATTCAATAACTTATTGGTTACCGGTAAGCTCCTTTGAATGCGCTCCGACAAATCGGTACCCGAAAGGGTCTTTCCGAAATAAAGTTGTTTAATGATCCTCTTTTTGATCGAATTCATGTTGGGTTAATCGAAAAAAATCAGAGCCTTGACCAATTTTTTAACAAAATAGGAATACTTCTTTAAAAATTAACAAAAGAATACAGATAATTTAATAATTCTTGTCTAGTTCACGTAGACCGTTAAAAAATGAGAAGGAAGAGATAATAATTTCGCAATCAGCGACGGCGGCGGGATTCCGTAATACCGGCAATCAGAAAGAAGAGGAGTGCAAAAACAAGGAGTATTATCAGTTGTTTCCAGACAGTCAGGATGGACCCGGAACGTAGAAACAACTCATTGATGGCATCCAATGCCCAATGCAAGGGAGATAGTTTAGCCAATTGCTGTAAACCTGCCGGTAAAATTTCAACTGGCACCCAGATTCCACCAATAGCAGAAAGAATTACAATGGAGATGGCGCCAAATGGAAGTGCCTGATTAGGGGTCTGAAAGACAGATCCGATCAACACCCCGTAGGCTGTTGCAGTGGCCGCTACCACCAACACTGTCAGGAACAGAGATCCAATAGCATTGCCAATTTGTAAAGAATCCAGCCCCAATAAAGGCATTAATAACGCACCTGCTGCCAGCATGATAAAAAACTGCAGCATACCCAATACAATATAGAAGCCCAGTTTCCCAAGCAGAATAGTAAAATAGGATCCGGGAATCATCTTGATACGCATTAGGCTTCCATCTTCCCGTTCCCGTATGAAATTGCCTGCAATTGGGATAATGATAAAAAACAAGCCGAACAAAGCCCAGGCTGGAACATTGTGCTGAACAGAATTGGTAGTTAATTGGGTAGTCTTATTTTGGCCGCTGGATATTTCCCGAAGTTGAACGGCCTGTAATTTTTCCTGTAACCGGAGGCCGGGACCCGAACTATCTGCGGCCTGCTCATCCAGGCGGTTTTCTAATCTTGCCAGTATAATCTCCGCCTGAATTCTGGTAACCTGCTTTTCCAACGCATTCAGGAGGGAGAGTTTCATCGCCTGTTTGATCACCGGATCAAAATAGATTTCCAGGGCCACCTTACGGCTTTCTCTTTGAGGTAGTTTTCCGGGGGCTCCCAGTTTGGCTCCCAGCTCGTTGGCCACCTGGTTGGCACTGTTCGCAACTTCTGCAGATACTCCCTGTGGTACAATTACCGCCAGTTTATAGCTGCCCTTATGCACCAGTTCCTGGGCCTTGTCAGCAGTTAGTAATTGATCATTCAATGTTCTAATTAAGACAAACTGAGGGATAGCCTCTAGCTCCGCGCCCAATTGCCTGGCCATTTTCCCACCATCCTCATCCACCCAAAGAATTTCAAAGCGGATATCCTGGTATTCCCGAAAGGGAGCATCCTGGATCAGGGCCATCAATACTGTAAGCGCCAGTGGCATCAGAAATAACAGGGCCATGCCTGCCAAGTCTTTGGCAAACAATCTGCTCTCATTTATGAAAGTGGCCAGGATCTTTCTCATATCAGTCGCGAAGGCTGCTGCCCGTTAATTGTAAAAATACCTGCTCCAGGCTTTGCGCCTGCTGTTTCTGCATCAATACCAGCGGCTTGCCCTGTACAACCAGCCGCCCATGATCAATTATGGCGATTTCATCACATAGCTGCTGAGCCTCCTCCAGCAGGTGTGAGGTATATATAATACCATGTCCCAGTTTATTGTAGGAAGCCAGGAATTGGAGAATCATATTGCGCGACTGCACATCAACTCCTGCAGTAGGTTCATCCAGGATCAGCAATTCCGGCTCATGCAATAAAGATGCAATGATATTAGCCCTTCTTTTCATGCCGCCGGAATAATAACGGATCGCCTTATGCGCACTTTTTTCCAACCCGAACAACTGGAGGTACTGATTGATTCGTTCTTTAAGTATGGTACTGCCCAACCCGTATAACCTGCCAATATATTGTAGGTTTTCCATCGCGGTTAATGTGGGATAAAGTGCAATGGATTGTGGCACCACTCCTATTCTTCTTTTGATCGCTTCTCTTTCCTTTTCCACATCCATTCCAAGCAGAAAAGCCTTTCCGGCGTCTGCCTTAACCAATCCGCATAAGATGGAAATGGTGGTCGTTTTGCCGGCACCGTTAGGTCCCAGTAATCCTGCTATACTTTTGTCGGAAAATTGTAATGACAATCCCTGCAGAGAAGGTTCTGCTGCATTTTTATAGGTCTTCTCCAACTGCTGAATCTGAAGCATGCTGATCAGACCAGTGTTTTTAGGTGAGTAAAAAAATCTTTCTCCCGATTCCCTAACTGGATCAGCATATCGCCCAGTTCATCATAGGATGTAAGATTGCCTGATCGGTCTTTCATCACCCTTGCAGCTGCAAAGGCAAAATTTCTCCAGGCATCTCCAATACGGGTCATCTCATTGGATGCTTCCAGCAATGCGGGATTATTCAGGTGCTGGGCAGCTTCCTGTAAAAAAGCCGCATACAAAAACCGGAAGCCACCTCCTCCGGTGCCAATCTCTTCCTGCATCCGGATTATGTTTCCCACAAATAAGGCTGCCCTTCTGGGTTCCAGTTTCTGAGGGTATTTTTTGATTTTACGTCCCAGGAACCGGATGCCATGAACTCCAAAAAAAGGTGGCGGAGAACTTAACATAAACCAGCAGGTTTTTTTAATACCGCGCCGGATGGCATTAGGGAGATCAAAATCAGGTTTGGTCAGTACCGGATAATACATCCGTCCATTGGGAGCCGGGAATCCTTTTGCAAATCTTGCTTTTTCAAGATCTGTTCCAGACAACCGGGTTACGGTTTCCATCACAGGATCACTGATCAGGTAGTCGTTTCCTTCTTTTCCGTAAGCAATCAGGTTATGCCCATTGAAATGAAACCGATAGGCAGGAGGAAAATAACTCAGGTAAAAAACACTGGTTTGCATACCAACCGGCCGGCCAGCTTTCAATGCAGCATCAAGCGCCCGCATACCCTTCTCTTTACCCGAAAAGGATTCCACTTTCATCTTTACACCAAGTTCTTTACAAACCCGTTTAAAAATATAGCCTGGCCAGATTCTGAAAGTAGTTCCCGGTACACCACTGACTTTTACAAAAGGAAGATGACCGAAAAAATAACCGGCGCCAATCCCGAAGATCAGGGGCTCGGATAATTTTATTCCATAATGCTGCAGGAGTCCAAGGGTTACACCGCTCTCACAATGCGCAGACTGCTTATGTTGAAAGTTTTCGATTTTCATGTGTTGAGGGGCAACATATTCACCCTTTGAAATGAGTTAGTTCTTCAACAGGGATATTGAAGATGTCTGCATATTTTTTTAGTTTGGAAGCATTGAGTTTTTTAAACCCTGAGGGAGTCAGGTGTTTTTTGACAAAAAACTTCCAGCTCCCCACATAACTGGCTAGCGTAGGCAAATCCATCAGGTTTTTTTCCATGAAATAGGCAATCGGACTTACTTCTCCCCGGATTACTTTTTCCCGGGTTTGAGCAATTCGTTCGTCAATATCATCCCAAGCCTGGCTCATTGCAAGATTCTCGGCTTCCCAACCTTCATATTGGGTAGTTTCATACTTGCCCTGCTGATCGGTTACGTACAACACTTTTACCAGGGAATTATCTTCCCCATGTATGATTTTTTTATCGTGTGGTACTTCTTCCTTCTTCATATCAAACTACAGTAAAATGCGCATAGATATAGGTAAAGCGGGCACTCTCCGGAATCATCACCAGGATTTTCTGCCCTTTTTTCAACTGCCCGGTATTGAATAATTCTTCCAGCATCAGGTAAGGCGACACACTTCCCACATTACCCACCCGGGTAAGATTGGTAAACCATTTCTCCTGGGGGAATAGCAGTCCGATTTTTTCCTGCTCTTCTGCAATACGCTCCCTGAAATATTCAGAGGAAAGATGCGGCAGGTACCAATCGATTCCTTCAATGGTGAGGTTATGTTTTTCAAATACTTCTTTCATAAACTGACCACCCATGGGTACAATTTTGACTCCCAGTAAGCGGGTATCCTGCTTGAAGGAAAAAATACTTTGATTGCCCCACTCTTCTGGTCTGAATTCAGGCCAACCGGTGAGGTTTCCATTTGGACTTCGAACCGCGCCAGAATACATACAGGTCGGCAATTCGTTGGCATAGGATTTTATATCGATGAAATCTACCCGGAGGGAGATTCCATTGTCATTTGGTTTATTTTCCAATAGAGCAGCAGCCGCACCATCACTTAACATCCAGCGCATGAAGTCCTTTTCAAAGGCAATCATCGGGTTGGCTTCCAGTTCTTTCAGGCGATCTGTTTCCATATCAAATTTTTCACCTCTCAGCCAGGTGGAAACTTTTTCGGAAGCACCGGAAACGGCACGTTTGATATCGCCGTTTTTCACAGATAAGTAAGCATATTTCATGGCCTGAAATCCAGATGCACAGGAACTGCTGACAGATACGATTTCTGCAGGAGGACATCCCAGTTCACCATGAATCATGGCAGTATGACTAGGCAATAACTGCTCCGGAGACATGGTTCCGAAAGTCAGTAATTCAATATCGTTTTTAGTGAATTGCTCATCCAGTAACCCTTCTACTGCCTTTGCCGCCAATTGCGCATTGCTATGTGTGCTTTTGCCCTCTTTATCGATGGCATAATAGCGTGATTTGATCTTATTATTGCTAAGAATCTTTGTTTTCGCTCTGGAGGGTTTATCATCCACCAGTCCCAGGTACAGTTCAATATCATCGTTGCTTACAGGGTCGTTCGGTAAAAATTTCGCCAGCCTTGTAACAAACACATCTCCCATAAAAAATATCTGATTTGAATATTCTGCAATATTACTTATTAATTCCTCCACTTAGATCATATCCTTCTGGTATGCGGTGCTTTTAAAGTATTCAACCAGCTTACGAAAGGATGAGCGGTTGAAGAGGCTCTGCATTCTTGCAGTGAATCCGGAAACCGGCGACAAAACAAAGATTCCGGTAAGTAATAAACGTTTGAATAACAGTACTCTGGACAACCTGGCAGGGTCTCCGCGTTCCCCTTTTTCCCGAATGTAGACAGCAAACTTTCTGAATTGTTTAATGCCTCTTTTTTCTAATATGATGAGGGTTGGTTTGAGCTCAACAGCTCCTGCTGCCAACAATTCAGTTTGAAGCGTTTCCCATTGAGCTGTGGCGGCGGCTTTATAGATAATCGGTCCAAATCTTGATGTATTGCGGATATCACGGGTTTGTACTCCGGCTTCTGGAAGAAATCTTGTAGCTTCTTTCCTGCCTGTAAAGTTCCAGCGAATGATTGTCAACAATGAAATCAGGTTATGGTTAGTATCCGCCAATACAATGGAGCCCACGAGCCGGGCATTCAGGTGAAGTAGTCTGGCTTTGATTTTTTCCTGTGCATTCAGCCACATATTTCGGGTACCCAATACCGTAATAACAGGTTTACCTGACAATACGCGCGCATATTCAGATTGCAAAAAACTGCTGGTTGGAATGGATGGAGAAAGAAACCAGGGCTGGTACCCCAATATAACCAGGTCATAGTGCTTTTCAGGTATGGTAACAGGCTTTACTGCAAAGGGAATTTCAAGTACAGATTCCGGCATCGCATCAAAAAAGGTCTGGCTGGTCCAGGGAAAAGGAAAATCCTGCTCCGGCTGGTATTCTACCATAGTAATTTCTGCCTGGTCTTTGATGTTGCTAACCAGGTTATCCAGTATCTGACCCAATTGACCGCTCTGTGAGTAATAGAGCACTAAAATACTGACTGCCATAACCTGCAATATAAATGCTAACCGCTATTAATTCCTAATTATGCTATTTTTGACAACCTAAATACCCTTGGATGGAAGATTTTAAGAGAACGTTGAAATTACAGATTATTGAAGCTTTGAACCTGCAGGGAATGCAGCCGGAAGAAATTGATGATAACGCTCCGCTCTTTGGCGATGGGCTGGGATTGGATAGTATTGATTCCCTGGAACTGATAGTTTTACTGGAGCGCAACTATGGTATCAAAATAGAAGATCCACGGGAAGGAAGGAAAGTATTTGAGTCAATTCATGTTATGGCTGATTATATCCAGGCCAATCGAAAAAAATAAGTCATGCCCTCCGTTTTTATAACCGGAATGGGCATTGTTTCCGCTTTGGGTATAGGCACTGCCAGTCAAAGGGAAAAACTCGCAGCTGGTGTTTCCGGCCTGGGGCCTGCAACTTTTCTGAACAGCATTCACAAAACTGAATTCCCGTTTGGGGAGGTCCCCTTTTCTACTGAAGAATTATTCAGTAAACTTTCCGATCACAGCAAGCTGCAGCAAAGTCGCCTCCAGGCTTTGGGAGCATTGGCCCTGGAAGAATGTTTTACAGGTGGGGCGCAACAACCTGCTGGCATCCGGCAGGGGCTGATTAATGCCACTACGGTTGGAGGAATGACAGATATAGAAGACCGCTATTTCGAATTGATAAAACCGGAACTGATAGAACCAGACATGAGTTTGGCAGCCGGATTGGATTGCGCTACCGGAACAGAACACCTGGCACGTCAGTTTAATCTTACCGATTTTGTTACTACCATCAGCACTGCCTGCTCCTCTTCAGCCAATGCCATCCAATTGGGTGCAAGACTCTTGCAACAGGGTGTTTTGGACCGGGTGGTTTGTGGCGGGGTTGATAGTCTGACACGTTTCACAGTTAATGGGTTCAATAGTCTGAAAAACCTGGACCGAAATGCCTGCAAACCATTTGATTCCAACAGAAACGGATTGAATCTGGGAGAAGGAGCTGCTTACCTGCTGCTGGAATCCGAAAGATCAATTGAAAAAACAGGTAATAAACCGCTGGCCGTATTGTCGGGATATGCCAATTTTAATGAAGCATTTCACCCAACAGCGCCTTCTCCGGAAGGATTAGGTGCATATGAAGCGATGAAACGTACATTGGAGAAGGCAGGCATTTCGCCTGCATCAGTTTCTTTTATAAACGCGCACGGCACCGCCACATTGAATAATGACGAAGCTGAAAGTATGGCGATCCATCGATTGTTTGGAGAAACCGTGCCTCCATTTGCTTCAACTAAAGTTTACACTGGCCATACCCTGGCTGCATCTGGTGCAATAGAAGCTGTTTTTTCTCTGCTAAGCCTTCAGCATCAGGAAATTTATCCCGCATTAAATTTTGAAACACCAATTGAAGCCACCGGATTAATCCCTTGTCAAACATACCAGGAGCTGCAGGTAGAACATATCTTAAGCAACTCATTTGGATTTGGCGGAAATAATGCAAGTTTACTTTTCAGCAGGTATGATTAAACCGATTTTCATAAGAACAGCCCGGGCCGTTTCTGCACAGGACAGTTTTAACAGCAATGATTTGTTGCAGCCTGTACGAAGCTTAACCGGTAACCGGTTTACTTATCTGGAACCCAATTATCAGGATTATTTTACCATCATGCAGTTGCGGCGAATGAGCCGTATTACCCGACTGGGCCTGGTAACAGCGATTGAATGTTTGCGTGATGCCGGAGATATCCAGCCGGAAGCCATCATAACGGGCACGGGTAAGGGAAGTTTGACTGATACGGAAAAATTCATACATGCAGTCAGGGAGTTTGGTGAAGGCACATTGAACCCTTCTCCTTTTATACAGTCGACTTATAATTCCTTAAACGGACTGATAGGTCTGCATCACCATATTAATTCATACAATTCAACTTATGTACATAGTGGATTTTCATTGGAGCATGCTTTATTGGATGCTGCGATTCAGTTAAATGAACAATCCATTCGAACAGCATTGGTTGGTTCATTCGAAGAAATGACACCAGAGCATTATATCATCAAAGACAAATTGGATTTCTGGAAAAAAGAGATTGACAGTCCTGATGCTGTAATGAAAAGCAGTCCGGGTGCCATTTCCGGGGAAGGCAGCTTTTTCTTTTTCCTGGATTATCAACAGGGGGCTGCTCCGTTGCAATTAGTTGATCTTGCCTTACTGTTTGAACCAGGCGAAGGTGCGGTGTTACGTGCAATGGAAGGTATGCTGAAGCAACATGGATTGGGGTGGGATCAGTTGGATATTTATCTGTCGGGGAGAAATCAGGATTCCAGGCATGATCATTATTATGAGGAAGTGGAGCACTGTCTGAGTGCTACAACACATCAGTTACATTTCAAACACCTGTCAGGAGAATTCGATACAGCAGCTGGCTTTGGATTATGGGCTGCTGTAAGGATGGCTGAAACAAATCAATTGTTTCCATCCATGATTCGTAAACAGGGCAGCACACCATCAATGGACTATATGTTGTTGTACAATCAGTACTATGGAAAGCAGCACTGTATTTATTTGTTGAAAAAGACATAAATAAAAAAAGCCGTCTCAATGAGACGGCCTTTTTTTATAACTGAGATACTGATTAGTTGATTTCAACATCAGCACCAGCTTCTTTCAGCTTGTTAGCGATATCTTCAGCTTCAGCTTTAGATACACCCTCTTTTACAGCTTTAGGAGCTCCGTCAACCAGTTCTTTTGCTTCTTTCAGTCCAAGACCAGTCAGATCTTTTACCACTTTAACTACGTTCAGTTTAGAAGCACCACCACTTTTCAGGATAACGTTGAAAGCTGTTTTTTCTTCAGCAGCAGCTGCACCGCCACCACCATCAGCAGCTACTACTACTGCAGCAGCAGCAGGTTCGATACCATATTCATTTTTCAGTACATCAGCCAGTTCCTGTACTTCTTTTACAGTAAGGCCAACCAGTTGTTCGGCTAAAGATTTTACGTCTGCCATTTTGATTAGATTTTTACCGTCTTCACAGCCTGTTTGCTCCGACGGCGGTTTTAAAAAAATGCTAAGTCTCCCCTCAGGCAGGGGAATATTGTAAAGGGATTATTCAGCAGGTGCTGCTTCTGCAGCTGGAGCTGTTTCACCGCCTTCTTTGTTTGCTTTTTCCAGCAATGCAGCGATAACGCGCTTGGCAGGAGATTGCAACAGACCAATAACTTCACCAATAAGTTCATTTTTGGTTTTGATTTTGGTCAGCGCTTTCAGTTGATCATCACCAACATAGATATCGCCATTGATGAAAGCTGCCTTCAGGATCGGACGCTCACTCTTGGATTCCGTACGGAAAGAGGAGATAATTAATGCCGGATCTTTAGGATTCTCGGAGAACATCAGGGCAGTTACATTATTCAGCGCTTCATACACACCTGCATATTTTTCAGCATCCAGGGATTCCAGTGCTTTTTTGATAAGGGTGTTCTTAGCCACTTTCATTTCCACCTGCTTATCGAAGCAAACGCTGCGCAGTTTGGAAACCTGTGCTACAGTGAGGCTTTCTGTATCAGTGATGTAGAAGTTATTATATTGAGCGAACTTACCTTTCAGCAGTTCAATCACTTCTTGTTTTTGTTCTTTAGTCATACCGCTATGATTTATTTCTACCCTTTACAGGAGAACGGTTTTAGAATTAGTGAATAAAAGTTTTAGTATCGATGGTGATACCCGGACTCATGGTGCTGGCCATGCTAACACCTTTCAGGTAAGTACCTTTAGCGGTAGCGGGCTTCAGTTTCAGGATTGCATTAATCAGTTCCTGGCTGTTTTCAGCAATTTTATCCGGACCGAAACTTACACGTCCGATAGAAGCGTGTACGATTCCAGCCTTATCCACTTTAAATGCGATTTTACCACCTTTAACCTCATTAACAGCAGCTGCTACATCGTTTGTAACGGTTCCTGTTTTGGGGTTCGGCATCAGGTTACGTGGGCCGAGTACTTTACCCAGTTTACCAATCTTAGGCATTACAGCAGGAGTAGCGATGATAACATCGATATCAGTCCAGCCGCTTTCAATTTTCTGGATAAACTCATCCAATCCAACGTGGTCTGCACCGGCAGCTTTTGCATCGTTCTCTTTATCAGGAGTACACAAAACCAAAACGCGCTTGGTTTTACCGGTACCGTGAGGGAGTGTTACAGTTCCTCTTACAGCCTGGTCCGCTTTCTTGGGGTCAACACCCAGTCGAATATGCAGGTCAACAGAAGCATCAAACTTTGCGATGTTTACTTCTTTAACAAGTGCAGAAGCTTCTTTAAGAGAATAAATTTTATTGGAATCAACCTTGGGGTTAACTACTTTTCTTTTTTTAGTGATAGCCATTGCTCAAAAGTTTTTGTGTTACACAATTAATTTTCCCATGGAGCAACACCATCAACAGTGATACCCATGCTACGTGCTGTACCGGCTACCATTTTCATGGCACTTTCCAGAGTGAAGCAGTTCAGGTCAGGCATTTTGTCCTTCGCGATTGCTTCTACCTGGGCCCAGGTAACTTTTCCAACTTTTGAACGGTTAGGCTCTTTAGATCCACTCTGGAGCTTGGCAGCTTCCATTAATTGAACAGATGCAGGAGCTGTTTTGATAACGAAGTCGAACGACTTGTCAGAGTACACTGTGATCAGCACAGGAAGTACTTTACCCATTTTATCCTGGGTTCTGGCATTAAATTGCTTACAGAACTCCATGATGTTCAGACCTTTAGAACCAAGGGCCGGACCAATGGGGGGTGCAGGGTTGGCTTGACCGCCTTTACACTGCAGCTTAACGAAACCAGTGATTTCTTTTGCCATAGTTTTACTTTTTTGGTGTTAACGTCCGCTTTGCTGTAGCATCGGCAGACTCCCAAATCCAATTCGAAAAAAGAACTATTGATTGGGGACGCAAAGGTAGCAATTACAGTAGATATAAACAAAAAAAGTGCGCCAATAGCGCACTTTTAATTCGATGAAGAGCTGGTTAAGCCAGCTTTTCCACCTGCATATAATTCAGTTCTACAGGAGTTGAACGGCCGAAGATCTTAACGGTAACTTTGAGTTTTTTCTTTTCGTCGTTTACTTCTTCAATGATTCCGTTGAAGTCATTGAAAGGACCTTCAATGATCTTGATAGTTTCACCAACGATGAAAGGCTCACTCATACTCATTCCGCCAGCCTCACTCATTTCATCCATCTTACCCAACATCTTGTTCACTTCTGCTTTGCGAAGAGCGATAGGGTTATCTTTACCCAGGAAATGAATTACGTTGCTGGTGTTTTTGATGGTGTCACGAAGATCGTCGCCTAATTTACCTTCTACAATTTCAATCATTACATAACCGGGATAGTAGTTCCGCTCACGCATTACTTTCTTCCCGTTCTGTACTTTATAAACTTTCTCAACCGGCAGAAAGACCTGTTTAACCACCTCACTCCATCCGCCACGGCTAATTTCCTTGTCGAGATATTCCTTTACTTTCCGCTCCTTGCCACTTACGACGCGCAGCACATACCACTTGGTTTCCTGTTGGTTTATAATTTCTTCCATTATGCAAAGAATGAATAGATCATTTTCAATAAAGAATTAGAAGCAAAATCCATCAGCCAGATAACCAGGGTGATCAGGATAGTTGCAACCAGCACGATCAGGGTGGATTGCTGCAGCTGTCCCCAGGTAGGCCAGGTCACTTTTTCCATGAGTTCTTTATAGGACTCGCTGAAGTAGGTTGTTACTTTATTCATGCTACAAGATTACATATTTACAATCAATCACAGAAACAAAAGAACTCAACAGGTTGAATGCCCGTTGAGCTTTTGCAAGTTACTGATTTTACGTTAAGTGGCACGGGCAACAGGATTCGAACCCGTATCTAAGGTTTTGGAGACCTCTATTCTACCATTGAACTATGCCCGTAAGAAAGTGAGACGCGAGACGTGAAATGTGAGACATAAAGACTTACAATTCACAAACCAATCAGCACGTTTCAACAATTTCAAAATTAAACATTAAAAAGTAAAAAATGGTCCCTTAGTTCGGGCAAACCTCCCAAAGGGACCATTTTAACTATTTAACCTTAATGGCTTATTTAATGATCTCGGTTACCTGACCAGCTCCTACGGTACGGCCACCTTCGCGGATCGCGAATTTCAGACCTTTTTCCATAGCGATTGGTTGAATCAGGGTAACTTTCAGGTTGGTGTTATCACCAGGCATCACCATTTCAGTTCCTTCAGGCAGCGTACACTCACCAGTTACGTCAGTAGTACGGAAGTAGAACTGAGGACGATACTTGTTGAAGAACGGAGTGTGACGACCACCTTCTTCTTTGCTCAGTACGTACACTTCTCCACGGAATTCAGTGTGAGGAGTGATAGAACCAGGCTTACAGATTACCATACCACGGCGGATATCTTTCTTTTCAATACCACGGAGGAGCAGACCAGCGTTGTCGCCAGCTTCACCTTCATCGAGGAGTTTTTTGAACATCTCAACGCCAGTTACAGTAGAAGTCATTGGCTTTTCCATCAGACCAACGATTTCAACACCTTCACCAACTTTGATACGACCACGCTCGATACGACCGGTAGCAACTGTACCACGACCAGTGATTGAGAATACGTCTTCTACAGACATCAGGAATGGCATATCAACCGGACGGGGAGGCAGCGGAATGTAGCTGTCTACAGCTTCCATCAGTTCGTCGATTTTAGCAACCCACTTGTCTTCACCAGCCAATGCACCGGTAGCAGAACCCTGGATGATTGGAGTGTTGTCACCGTCAAAGCCATAAGAGCTCAGCAGGTCACGGATTTCCATCTCAACCAGTTCCAGCAGTTCGGGATCATCAACCAGGTCAACTTTATTCATGAACACAACGATCTTAGGAACGCCTACCTGGCGAGCCAGCAGGATGTGTTCTTTTGTTTGAGGCATAGGACCATCGGTAGCAGCCACAACCAGGATAGCACCGTCCATCTGAGCAGCACCGGTAATCATGTTCTTCACATAGTCAGCGTGACCAGGACAGTCAACGTGAGCATAGTGACGGTTTGCTGTCTGATATTCAACGTGTGCAGTATTGATGGTGATACCACGCTCTTTTTCTTCAGGAGCTCCATCAATTTCATCGTACTTCTTCGCTGTCGCCAAACCTTTGGTAGCAAGAATGCTGGTAATAGCGGCAGTCAAAGTGGTTTTACCGTGGTCAACGTGGCCAATAGTACCTACGTTAACGTGGGGCTTTTCCCTCTTAAAGGTCTCTTTTGCCATTTTATTTGTTTTTAAGTTGTGGTTTAAAAATTATCCACCCTCCTTTCGGAGGCATCCTATAAATAAGGTGCAATTGCACCCGTTATCAAGAACTACCAGCTCTGATCACATTTCCTGCGTTCCGTACCGGTTGGCCCTCTGGAGCCGTTAGTGAGAATCGAACTCACGACCTCTTCCCTACCAAGGAAGTGCTCTACCCCTGAGCTACAACGGCGGAATAAATGAGCGGAAGACGAGTCTCGAACTCGCAACCTATAGCTTGGAAGGCTATCGCTCTACCAATTGAGCTACTTCCGCTTACTGTTTTCAGATCGGATCTGAAAGCAATTTCATTCCCATGAAAAGAACTAAACTCATTCAATCTTGCGATTCAATGAGTTTGGTGGGCAGGAGAGGATTCGAACCTCTGAAGTCGAAAGACAGCGGATTTACAGTCCGCCCCATTTGGCCGCTCTGGAACCTGCCCGTTTTATAAAACAAGAGCCACTTGTCGGAATCGAACCAACGACCTACTGATTACAAATCAGTTGCTCTACCAGCTGAGCTAAAGTGGCGATTGAATGTTTAAAAGAACTTCCCATTTTGTTTACGGGATGGCAAAGGTAAAAGAATTTAAGAAATACAAAAATTTTGGCTTCATTTTTTTTAAAATTTCCCGCAAGGCGCACCAGCATTGAATTACAGGAAAAAAAAAGACCTCCGAAGAGGTCTTGAGTATTTTTTAGCTGGCAAATTGTTTTTCTTTTTTTCTTTTTATTTGGTTAACCAGGGAGTCCAGTGCACTGTCAAAGGACTCTTCAAATGATTTACTACTGGCTTTTACAAAGAAGTCGTGTTTAGGGACGTGAACTCTGATTTCTGCTACTTTGTCTTTAATCTGATGCACAACATTGTCTAATTTCAAAAAGACATCCACTTTGATGATCCGGTCGTGAAAAGTGGATAGCTTTTCCAGTTTGCTGGTTACATACTCCACTAACTTAATGTCTGCATCAAAGTGTACAGTCTGAATGTTAACGTTCATAACAATCACGTTTAAAGTGAACAATAAATAAAGAACTTCCGGTTTATGAATAATTCATAGGTTTTAGACCGTCTGTTGCTATGAAGATAACATAAACAGCCTCATTTTCCAAGAATGCCAGTAACTATTTTTATTTTTCGCAAACCATTCACATACAACAAATTAGAGCAATATCTTAGCCTTTGGGATGGGCCTTTTTATGAACCTCTTTGAGTTTGCCGATTGTGTTGTGGGTGTATATCTGGGTAGCTGCCAGACTCGCGTGTCCGAGTAACTCTTTCACTGCATTCAATTCAGCTCCCTGGTTTAGTAAATGAGTAGCAAAACTATGACGGAGAATATGCGGACTTTTTTTCTGCAGGGTTGTCAATCCTTCCAGGTGATTTTTTACAAGGCGGTATAAATATTTTGCATAGACAGGTTTCCCTTTTTCTGTTACAAGCAGTGGTGTATCTGGATTATAGCCTCCCCACTCCTTTTTCTTCATATCCTCATAGGTGCGAATCATATCAAGCAGGGGCTGTTGAACAGGAATAATTCGTTCTTTACCTCCCTTTCCCCATACCCGCAAACTTTTTTGAAAATGGTCCACCTGGTTCTGCCTTAATGATACGAGTTCGCTAAGGCGCATGCCGGTTTGGTAAAACAGCGCCAGTACCAATTGGGTATTAAATCCGGTCCAGCCATCCCCTTCTCCAACCTTATCCAGAAATTGAGCAGCCTGCTTTTCTTCCAGGTAAACAGGAAGGCGTTTACCTCCTTTTGGTGCAGCCAGCTGAGCAGCCGGAGACACTGGAATACGACCTTTCCGCAAGTGATATTTATAAAAGGATCGGAGGGAGGAAAGTTTTCGGGCAATACTTGAAGCAGCCAATGGCTCCTTCCCTTCCTTTAATGAAGATAGCCAGGAACGAATCATCATAGCGCTTGCTTCCGTAAGCTCCTGTACATCGAATTCTACAACTATGTAATCACGAAAAGCTATCAGATCGTCCTGGTAGGCCCGGATGGTAAGCGCTGAATAGCGTTTCTCCAGCTGCAGATAGGATAAAAAATCCGGGAGGCTTGTTTCTGAATTGGCAGACATACAAAAGAGATCGCAGCAAATCTACAAGATTGCTGCGATCTCTTCACACTATATTGAACAGTAAGATCGATTATACTTCGAACTTTCCGCTGGCTACCTGCTGCTTGTAAACAGCCTTGAGCACTTCTGCACGGCGTCTTACAGACGGCTTGGTAAAAGACTGACGGTCTCTCAATTGCACCAGAATCTTCGCTTTCTCAAACTTTTTCTTGTACTTTTTGAGGGCTTTGTCGATGTTTTCGCAGTCTTTAGAATCGATAATCAGCATAGAATATACCTCCTTTGGTAAATTTTTGGAGGGCAAAGATAGGGAAACAGTAACAAATACCAAATCCTTTTTCCCAAAAACCTGTTTTGCCCCTAATTTGCAGTTATGTTTACCGGTATAATAGAGACTACAGGGAAGATTATCAATATTCAGAAGGAAGGCACAAACCGAATTTTTTGGGTTGAATCTGTCATTTCCCATGAATTAACGCTTGATCAAAGTGTTTCTCATAATGGTGTCTGTCTTACAGTAGATGCCCTGGAAGATGGCAAACACAGGGTAACAGCTATTGCTGAAACACTGGACAAAACCAACCTGGGTCAATGGGAAACCGGTGAACTGGTCAACCTGGAAAGATGCATGCCCATCAATGGTCGCCTGGATGGTCATATAGTACAGGGGCATGTTGACTGTACAGCCACCTGTATTTCAAGAATAGACAAATCAGGCAGTTGGGAATATCGCTTTAAAATACCGGTAGCGTTCGCAGCTCTGATAATTGAAAAAGGATCCATTTCTTTAAATGGTACCAGTCTGACAATCTTTAACGTTACCGAAGATGAGTTTACAGTAGCAATTATACCTTATACTTTTGAATACACGAATATCCATACAGTTCACCCGGGTGACCAGGTAAATATTGAATTTGATATTGTAGGGAAATATATAATAAGGAGGCACAACCTGGGACACTAATATAAAGTACGATACTGCTTTTTTAAATAACCTAATTGCTGAAAAAAACTTTTCAACAAGAAAGAATCAATGGCAAGTTGATTCTTTAAATGAGGATCAATTTTGTAGTTCCAACATCCAATTGGACCTTTCTTTATCAAATCAAACTTTAATATCAAAGAATCATTTCCAAACAACAAAAATTCACCTTTTCTAGTTATAAAAGTCCTGTTTTTCTCTGTTGAATCAAGCATGCACCTATTACTGAATAAGTTATCATCATCAATACCTACCATAGATAGTAAAGTGGAAGGAATATCAGTCTGCTGAACGGTATAATCACGTATCCCTGTAATAGACTCTTGTGGATCATAAATCATCATTGGGATTTTAAGTAATCCCCAATCGGATCTAAAAACAAGGTCATCAGCTCTGGAATTATGATCACCAACAAATAGGAATATAGTGTTATTAAACCATGAATAATTTTGAATAGTTTGAAAGAATTTTCTAAGCACATCATCAAAATATAGCATAGATGGAGCTTGCAAAAAACTTACAGACATATTCCTGTAAGCCGAATAATTTGGAAATCTATTGTAAGGATTATGAGTTGAAAGATTAGCAATCCCTGAAATAAATGGCTCTCTCAATTCTGCCATTTTTTTGGCAGCTGTCATAAAAAAAGCATGGTCATAAACTCCATCTTTTTCCAAAACCTGAGGATTAACTATATTCATCGCCTTAGGATTAAAATATTCAGAAATCCCTGAATAACCAACAGTTTTCCAATAATCAGCAGCTTTCACTGTACTACCATAAAAGAGACTTGTAGAATAATTTTGCTTTTGTAAAATATTACCCAAAAAATCTCTGTCTAGTACATAGGGATGCTTAACTCTGTTATCTAATATTAAATTACCTAGACCTAAATATATTGCCCGAATACCATCACTAGATAAATAGCCATTAGCATAGGCGTTTGAAAAATAGAGACTATGTTTTTTTAATGAATCAAAAAAAGGCATTTCAAATTTGCTTGGAGAGCTTTGATTGAAGTTCTCCTCCGAAGCACTTTCAATTATAATCAAAAAAATATTTTTCCCTTTATATTGACCAAAAACTGAACTTTTTTCATCATTTTTTGATAAATCAAAAGATATATCTGACTCAAGCAGATTTATAAACAGATCTTCTGTTTCAGTATCTTTTAAATATGAATATGCAAAACTGAATAATGGATTTACAATTAAACTCCTGTATTTGGCTTTTACAAATCTGAAAGAACTATTAGGTGTTAACCATCCTGCCTGATCGAATTCTCTTATAGAATAAAAAAGAATACCTGTTGTCACAAAAAAACAAAGAGCCAGCTTTTTATGATTATTTATTGTGAATGAATAGGTCCATTTGTCTTTTATTTGAAGCATATTAAATATCCAGTACACAATAATTATAAAACTTAAAATAAAAACAATAACATACCAGAAATATAATCGAATAAAGCCACCTAAAAAATTTCTATGCTCCCACATAATTTCAAGTGTCCTGTTGGAAGGCAATTCAAAATTAAACTTATAAAAAAATGCTCCTAAAAAATTAAAAATTGAATATAGAAATAATAAAAAAACAAGGAATAAATAGCCAACACGTTGATAGATTAAGACATTAGGAAATGCGCTATTCACCAAAACTACAATCCAATGAATGACCCAAAAAAGAGAAATTAAAATAAAATCATAGTGAAAACTACCCAAAAGAACAGACCATATATCAGTGGACTTATCTAACGAAAAAGAATTTAAGTTTGTGAAGAAAAAAAATGCTTTATTCCACAATAAGAATATATAGTAAACCAGATGAAATCGAATACTTTTAGATATAACCCCCATCAATTAACTATTTATTATTCAGTATTTAAAAAAAACTGGAATATTTAAACTTCAAAGTACAACTTCAACAGCTTTTAAAACTATTCAATTCAGTGATTATATTAATTACTGCGTGAATTCTGAATAAAAATAATTAGTCAGTAAGTCATAAGTTCCAGATTTCTGTTATTCCAGTATAGTATCGTTGCGGTTGAGTCAATTGCTAATTTTTCAAATATTTTGGTTTCTCTATTAAATGAAAGAACCGTTGATCTGTTCAAAAACACAGTATTTAAACCTATCAAAAGGCTACCTGAACTGTCGATTACCGGCTTCAGAACTTCATTTAATATTAGTTGCTGAGATGGGCCCTGAAGGGAAAGCAATACAATTCCCGTAGTATCTACCCCCCGTAGGATTAAAGCTTCAGGAAAACCATTCCGAAAAACATGCGCTCCAAAATATTCTTCAGGAAGATTGACTACATACATCTTATCTGCCTTACTCCTATATGCAACCATATCATCCAATATAACCTTACTTATTTCATCAGCTTTCTTCCAGATTTTATTACTGTTATGAAGGCAAAACAAAAAATACCCAAGAAGTAAACTTGTAGCCCAACGCAACTGAACACTGGAACACAACTGAACTAAACTATATGCCAGCAAAATAGAGAAATAAAAAGAAGGGAAATAATATAACCTGTCGCCTTCCAGTGTTCTGGTACTTATTCCAAATAATGAAGGTAAAACAAAGGAAAGCCCAAATGAAATCAGGATTGAGAAAAACACTCCGCGGCCCGACTTATCATGCTTTAAAAGCCTTATGGAGAAAAATAACAAAACAATCCCAGCAATAAGACTAAAAATTATCATCCAACTTTCGGCCAAACCAGGTGGTAAAATGAATCTTCCTGATGCCTTGAAAACTTTAAGCACCAACACAATTGGTGAAAAATCAAAAATCCGATTACCATAATCACCAACAATCAGTCCAACAAAGTAATATCGAACCAATAAATTTAATAGTGCTGTTATCAAAAAAATCAAAGACCATTTCCACCAATTTTTACTCGCTCTTTTATTTGCCAAAAGTAGTGTAGGGACAATCAGGGGCACAAGGATTGTGTTCTCATAAGTACTTAAGGATAAAAAATATAAAACACTAACAGTAATAACCCAGATACCATCCGGGTTTCGAATTAAAGAAAGATAAATAGCAAGAACAGCAAATAAAGTAGCTAGGCTTGAACCACGGCCAACTGCCCATAGTAATGATTCATGATGAAACGGATACAGAATAAAAAATAATGTTGCGCATAACGCAATGACTGTTTTTTTTTCTATTTCAGAAAACAAGACCAGACAACTCTTATAGATCATTAATCCGCATAAAGCATGAATTAATATATTAAAAAACACGTAGGACCAGCCTTGATTTCCACTTATCTGGTAACATAGATAAAGTGTAATATCTGATACAGGCCTGAAAAAACTGTTCAGATTAAAAAAAAGGCCTTTAGACACCTTTAATACTACTTCATGATCATCAGAAGAAAGTCCCTTGTGTAACAAAGAACCATAAACGAGCAGCGTTATAAACAGACAAAGGACGAATACGGTAACCTGTACTAACCGAGACCCTAATCTTGCTGACAAATTAATCATCGTATTAAATACATTTTCCCATATCCCCTGGTAAAATATTTATCAGTATTGTCGCCATCTGCCCTGAACTTATCCAATTTAATTCCATTAAGAGTTGAAACGACACGATACAAATAAACTCCATTTGCCAATCTTTGTCCGAACTGATCTGTTCCATCCCACTTGTATTCCGTTATATTTCGGCCTATACGCAAAGGTCCAAGTTCATCACCTGTGATTTCACGAACTACCTTTCCTGTTACGGTCAGAATCTGAATCTTGAAATTTGTTGGTATTTCACTTCCGGTAAGTGTAAACACAAATGCTGTAGATGTACTGAATGGGTTTGGATAGTTTAACAAGTTTGATATCATAGGCTTATTTACCACCTTGAATTCAATGGAATATCCGGCTCTGCCTGCAGTATTTTCACTGGCATCTTTGCCTACAACAGTCAATTCATAACTATCAATGCCTGATTCCTGATCAAATGTTTGCAAGAATGCAGGAGTAAAATCAATAGTGGCAGTATTATCTGTACCTGCAACAGCTGGAGTAAACCTAACTGTATCATTGTCAAACCTATAATTTTTTATAGTACCATCAGGGAATTTAACCTGAATTCTCATCAGGGAGGTATCTTTTAACAATAAGAACTTTGATTCGTCTTTCAATTTGATTTGAATCCTAGGCTTAGCAGATACTATATCACCATTTAAAATATGAACTCCATCAAATGTTACATCCAGTAATGGATTGGTGTTATCACCTTTTACAAATAAATTTCTGAAAAGAAAATTATTAAATCTATACTGTTCAGGTTGATGAAAATCCGGGTTAAAGTCAACATACAAAGTGTTCAACCCAGGATAGTTCTTTGTATCAATGGTATAATTGAACCTCAATGTATCCTGTCCCGGGAGCGGTTTTTGCATTTGAACCGGAAGTTCAGTAGTAACATTATTTGCATCAGCTATCGTTACCTTAACTTTTAAACTATCAAATGCAACACTCGTAATATTTTTAAATGCAATACCAAAATTTACAGGTTCACCAATTTCAGCTGTGTCTTTAGCGGAAAGATATAATTTAGGAACTATAGCTCCTTCCGGAACCGGATCATAAATTAATTTCCAGTAACTCAATTGGAACGGTGTATAGTTAATCGCGTCCTTATTCTGCATGTATAACTGTACATAGGGATAGGTTTCCGCATTTATATCGGAAATATCAACTATTCGCTCATCAGCTTTGATCTCTTTAAGTACCACCGGACTATTATCTGCTCTAATACCACGTAATTGAATTGTTACTTCATCCGGAATACCTGTCTCCAAATATTTACCTTCCCATCGTAACTCTTTCCAGCTTTTTGCCGGTCCGAATCTAGGTGAAGTAATCATCCCAATGGAGTCTGGTGAGGCTACATTCGTCGAAATAAAAAAACGATCGTACAAGCCAGCAGACACCCTTGTTTGAGGTACAAAAGAAGGATCATTTTTCTTATAGATCAATCCCCAGCATTTAGGAGCATTTACTTCATCAATATTGGTAAATCCTGCATTAAGTAATTTGTGGTAAAGAGAATTATTTGATCCATACAGTGCTGTATCTGCTCTCCAGGTAGAACTGTATGAAGCATTATTAGCAAAATCAATTGACCGTACTATCACATAATAACCATCCGGAATTGAATCCATCATATCCATCATCAGTTTCCTGGATGCAGCGGTCATGTAGGAGAATTCAAAATTCCAGTTTCGCGAAGGCTGACAATTAGCAGACGCACTCCCAAACCGATTTAAATTCTGACCATTCTCATCTACGTTTTTCCAAGGCACCATTGTTTTGGGGTCAATAACTATAAATATGAGAGAACGACCCAAACAAGCACTTTTAATAAAATCATCATCATTAATCACAATGCTAAAGTCATTGTCTTCTAATCCGGAAGTAGGATAAATACCATGTCGAACCTGAACAGAATTATTTCTGATTCCAAAATCCCATTTATTACCTTCTGCCAAAGTCATCTGCATTATTTCAGATTCCTTGTGTTGATAAAAATGTGACTGATTAAACCCAAACTGTCCGTTAGAACGATATTGAAAACTTGAAACATTCCAAATATATTCACCACCCTCCCCTGGAACCAATGCCGTTCTCCAATAATATACCACACTATCCTGAAAACTCATTTGCGGGTCAAATTCAAGCAATCCTCCTTCAGAACTTATAGTTACAGCTTTTTTAAGTGATGAATTAAAATTCGTAGTTGTGTCAATTTCCATGATATACTGTTTCAAGGAACTGAACGGGTTAGCTGTAGATGCATAAAACTTTTGCGCAGGATCTGTTACGATCGAGTAGTTATAAGGGAAAGCCGGAGATGCTTCATCTTCATAAATGAAAAAAGTCTTGGATGTACTATTATTATCCTCAACCATTTCAGAAACCCTGTCCTCTCCATCGATTACAACCGCAATTCTTCCTTGTCCTTTATGGATTGTACTAACGATTGGAAGTTGAAATTCAAGAGAATCAAGTAGTTTAGGAGCAACTCTTTTTTGATTATAGAGTACTACTTCTGTGCCATCCGGATTAATACGCTTAACCTCAACATTTACAGAATCATTTATCGCCTTGCCAATATTGTAGTATTTAATTTTAACATTAAACGTCTGATCCGATACTGAAATAAAGGAAGGACTAATTTCAACAGTTGATTCTTCAACAGCATAATCGGGTTTTTCCTGAAAATTCATTACAAGCGCCGGGTCTCCGTGCAAATTAACTTGCTCCGCATGCGCACGAGCAAGGAAATCGATCGGAGAATACCGTTGCTTCATTTCAATTAATGCATCCTTTATCACTACCCCCAACGGTCTTCCATAATCAGTTTTTCCAATCTGGTTATAAAAGGAAGTCAGGTATACACCCAGGTAATTTACTACTCCAAAATGCGTACTTGCAATGAAAGCTACCCCTCCCCGCTGTTTTGCGAGTGTAAATTTTTCAGTTAGTGTTTCATAAACCTGGAAACGACCTGCAGAATATTGAAAAAAATCTCCCGCATAGCAACCATTAACGGAAAAAACCGGATATTTTCCCTGGTTGTTGTAATCATTGGGATCTTCAATGCTGAATTCAAGCGTGTTGGCAGATGAATGTCCGAAATAGGTTAATAGACTTATCCCTTTTTCAAATTGATTTCGGATAACCTGCGCTCCTGACTGATCCTGCTGCCCACCAGCAGTTTTACATAATACTGTTGCATTTGCACCTGTTAAGGTATCATCAATCAGCGTTTTATATGAATTCATGAAATTACAGAGCTGCACTCCTAACAAAGCGTCAGTAGCTCCGGTTACATGCAAAATATTTTTCTTCCAAATCTGATCCTCAATCTGGCCAGAAATTGTTTTCTGAACCTGTTCATACTCTTTTACCTTTTCCAGGTAATCTGCAACTTCTGCGGGACGAATTACTGAAAGTCTTCCAATAGGTGTTTGAATTAGCGGATCACTGGAAGATGCAGAACTCATGAGATTATCAGAACCTGGAAATCCAAAAGTGGGCAAAAGATTCAATTCTTTTAATTGAGGCCGCATTGTGATATTATTACTGGCCCGGTAATAATTATAAGTTACCCCTTTACCAATCAGAAAAACATTCTGAAGCGGACTACTGAAATTTGCCCTGGCAAACCTTATGAAGTTTTTTATGGACAATGGATGTCCCTCTTGTCCGAATGCAAACTGATCGGTCAACTCTTCAATATCATAAATTTTTGCATTAAAACCTCCACCTATAGCACTGCTTCTATACTGGCGATAATCTTCTACCGGATTGGAACCATCCGGACCATTGAGCAAAACTTTATTGGAAATAATTAAATAATCACCCTGTAATGCTGCATTTGAAAAATCCGTAAATGTTCTAGAACTGAATGCGTTTACAATATTTGGATAACCTGTAGCAGCAACCTGACTTACCATTACCAACCTCCTTATATTTACAGAACCCGGCAGTGCAAATCTAAATACACCCGCAACCTGTGTATTCGCTACATACCGCTCCTGGTTTTCCAGGTCATACAGAACTGGTGCAACTCCCCCGCTATTGAAATTTCTGATTTCAAGAAAATATCCATTGGTACGCGGCTGCAGCTCAAATGCAAATGTTCGGGCATTATTAAAATTAAACTCCCTCGCATAGGTCAATTCATAAAAAGAAATTACCATTCTGTCCAGGTAAGGATCAGGTCCAGTTGCAGGAGCCGGCGGCTGAACATTTGTAAATGCTACTGATGCTGTACCGGTTGCCAGCAAGGCATTCGGAACAGGAACCGTAGCAACCAGATCAGAAAAAAAGTTCATTGAGTTTTCATAAAGTTGGTTACCATTCAACTCCACTCGTACTCTCCTGGTTTTGGTTGTATTTCCAAAAGCACCAAACTGTAGTGTAGCATCGGGTCCGCCAACAAAAGGTCTAAGGTTTGTCTGGTTGTCTGTACGCGTTATACGTTGTCTTATTTCATTACTGGAAAAAAATTCACCTCTATCGTAAGAAGAAGAAAAAACATACTGCTCAAGATCAGCCGCAAATCCCGGATTTAATCTTTCCTTGTAATCTCTTGCCAATTTAAAGATGAAAAATGGCTCGGCGGGAAGTGTATTGGACGATACATCATTATTAATTGAAGTAAATCGCTTGTTAGGCAATGACGACTCAACAGTCAAAAAATAAATCGCAGTATCAACATGCAAATTATATTTTGTCCTGTGCTGAAACTGTTCTTCCCGATATAAAACCCGATCAGTTGTTCCATCATTGGCCAAACCCCAGAATTCAATATAACCATCTGCAGGTAAAACCCCGGAATTGACTGAAGTGAATATGGGAACTTCTACACCATTTCGATATAAACGAAAATGCTCAGCAGGTGTCGAATTCAGACCAATTGTTGAAAGAGATACAGCGGGAATTCTATACAACCCATCAGCTCCTACCTTGAACTTATAATAGGTCTTATTGTAATCAATCCATTCATTATTAAAGGGCTGAGCAAATGAAGTAAATCCGGTTGCCAGTAACACAACCAGCATAATCAATAAACGATTGAAGGAATTCTTTCGGTTCAGATACATATGCTTAATCAGTTACTTTTGTTCTTTGATTTTTTGACAAGGTCAAGTTTCAATGAAAATACGTGCGTATACAGGGGATTGGATTGGTTCGCCAGGTTGGTAAAGGCATAATCAATCATCACATTCTGCAATCGAAATCCTGCTCCAATAGCAGGTTGATAAATCCAAACCTTTTTCTGATAGGTACTGTCATTATCATCCAATGCTTTTTGAAAATTGTTTATGCCCGCACGTACAAAAAATACTTTTTTAACGGAGGCTTCCAGTCCGATTTTTGGATCCACACTCAAAGCAGAGCTACTGATCACTGTATTACGCCTGCCATCAAACGTAAAGTCCAGATTGGCTTCTGCCAGCAGGTCAATCGATTTACTTATTTTAAAGTTATAGGAAGCTCCCGCAATCAGTTTGGGTGCAGTTAGTTCATTCGACTTTACAGGAACATCGTTCTGTGTAACATAAAACACTTCCCTCATTTTGTCGTTTATGTTATATGTCCAGGCATTGAAAGTGGTGGTCACATCTCTGGCAACCACGCCTATCTGCAATCGTTTGTTGATGTACTGAATACCCGCATCGAAACCAAATCCCCAGGCTGTTGCAAAATCACCCGCTTTTCGATGTATGACTTTAGCATTAAAACCAAGATTGAGTTTTTTATCAGTGGACCCCTTCATTTTCAGTTCCTGCGCATAAGAAAAAAGAAAGGCATAGTCAGCAGAAGAAAAGGTTGTGATGTTATCAAAATTAATAGTACCATCCGGTTCCACCAGGAAAACCGTATTTGGAATATCATCTACTGCAAACCGCAGTACCGATAACCCGATTGTTCTTTTACCATCTTTCAGGGGAAGTGCAATATTGGCATAATCGTATTTGCCGATACCAGCAAAATATTCGGCATGCATAATGTTCACCTGGGCCTGGTTCTTAACATGCACCAGCGCAGCCGGGTTCCAATAACCCGCCGTACCATCAGAAACAGAAGCTACCTGCGCCGAGCCCATACCCAGCCCTCTTGCTCCGGCGCCTATATTCAGAAATTCATTGGAATACTTTCGAAACTGTGCCGACAGCGCCATTGGCACCATCAAAAGGCAGAATAAGAATCCTCGGTTAATTAGGTTCATCAGACAACTTTCAGGATAAGCAAAGATTACGCTAATGGACTAAAACGCCGCCGCCCGGCCAATATTGCCTTTCGCCGGCTAATCCGATTACGTTAGTTTTGCTGCAAATTGCAGCATTTTTTATGAATTTAATAGAAGAATTACGATGGAGAGGCATGTTGCAGGATATCATGCCCGGAACAGAGGAACAATTAAACAAAGAAATGACTTCGGCCTATATTGGCTTTGATCCAACCGCAGACAGCCTTCACATTGGCAGCCTGGTTCCCATTCTTCTTTTAATTCATCTTCAAAAAGCCGGTCATAAGCCGTTTGCCCTGATCGGAGGAGCTACCGGAATGGTCGGCGACCCCTCTTTTAAGGCCGAAGAGCGTAAAATGCTGGATGAAGTCACCCTAGAGAAAAACCTGGCCGGCATCCGTGCCCAATTGGAAAAATTCCTGGATTTTGACCCCTCCCGGTCGAATGCCGCTGAAATTGTAAACAATTACGATTGGTTCAAAAACATCAGTTTCCTTGATTTTATTCGTGATGTGGGCAAACATATTACAGTTAATTATATGATGTCCAAGGATTCTGTGAAGAAAAGAATTGAAGGAGACAGCGGTATTAGTTTCACAGAATTTACCTACCAACTGATCCAGGGATATGATTTTTACTGGCTAAACCAGCATAAAAACTGTAAACTCCAGATGGGCGGCAGCGACCAGTGGGGGAATATTACCACCGGTACCGAACTGATTCGGCGAATGGGCGGTGGTGAGGCTTTTGCCTTTACCTGTCCCCTCTTAACCAAAGCTGATGGCGGTAAATTCGGTAAAACTGAAAAAGGTAATGTTTGGCTCGATCCGGAGAAAACATCCCCCTATCAGTTCTACCAGTTCTGGCTGAATGCCTCCGATGAAGATGCCACCAAATGGATCAAGATATTCACGTTCCTGCCCAAAGCTGAAATTGAGTCACTTCAACAGGAACACCAGGCAGCCCCGCATCTGCGTCTGCTTCAAAAAAAACTGGCAGAAGAAATTACCAGCCTGGTACATGGAAAAGAATCTTACGAGTTTGCAGTGAAGACTTCTGATATCCTTTTCGGAAATGTTACTACAGAGGTTATCAAAAGCCTGACTGAAGAACAGTTACTCCAGGTCATGGAAGGAGTACCCCAGCATGAATTTCCATTAGAACGTATAGGTGATGCTACAGATATTGTTACCCTGCTCGCAGACACCGGCATCTTCCCCAGTAAAGGCGAAGCGCGTAAAATGGTTCAGAGTGGAGGCGTAAGCATCAATAAAGAAAAGATACCAGCCATTGATTTTAAACCCGGAACCGAACAGTTGCTGCATAACCGCTACTTCCTAATCCAAAAAGGTAAAAAGAATTATTACCTGGTGAAGGCGGTCTGAATTTCGTACATTAGGGAAGACGCTTGTACTATGAAAAAATCTTCCCTTTTGCTGCTGTTTATCAGCTGGGCTTGCCTTCTTCAGGCACAACCTGACATTCAACGAAAGTTCCAGGCACAATTCATTGAAGTGGACAATAACGGATTGTTGGAACTACCGGAAGGCATTTTCACCATTACCGGCACCCTTTCTATGGACGGCAAACAGGGGGTTACCATTCGTGGTAAAGGACCAGATAAAACCATCCTGAATTTCGCCGGACAAATCTCCGGTGCAGAAGGAATACGAATCACCAATGGCTCCAACATAACGATTGAACAACTCACTGTTCAAAATACAAAAGGAGATGCCATTAAAACACAACTGGTGGATGGTATCCGCTTTCTGAATGTAAAAACAGAATGGACCCGTGGTGCACATTCATCCAATGGTGGATATGGTATCTATCCGGTTCAATGCCAGCGGGTATTGATCGACAGTTGTTATGCCAGGGGAGCAAGTGATGCAGGAATTTACGTAGGGCAATCGCACCATATTATAGTTCGTAATTCAACCGCTACAGAAAATGTTGCAGGAATTGAAATTGAGAATTCCCTTTATGCCGAAGTACACAACAATAAGGCGTTCAACAATACCGGCGGAATACTGGTATTTGACTTACCTGATCTCATTGTAAAAAGAGGCGGGTTTACCAAACTTCACAATAATGAAGTGCTGAATAACAACCATAAAAATTTTGCACCTAAGGGAAACATTGTTGGCAAAGTTCCACCCGGAACCGGGATAATGATACTGGCTTCCAATCATGTTGATATATATGATAATCGCATTATTAATAACCGTACAGCAGGTACAGTAGTGGTTAGCTATTATATCACTGAAAATCCGATCAGCGACAGCAGTTATAATCCCTATCCATCAGCAATTTCTATCCACGACAATTTCTACGAAAGAAAAAACCAAAGGGCTACTATGCAAGGCAGGATGGGCAAATTATTTCGGTTCAAATTACGCTTTGGGAAAAAGGTGCCGCATATTCTGTATGATGGTATCCCGGATCCACAAGCAGCAGGTAAACCCGCCATCTGTATTTCCAATAACCTTAACCAAAGTTTTGCCAACATCGATGCTGCCAATGGATTCAAAAATATTAGTCGCGATGCCAGTCCGTATTCCTGCAAGCTCTCCATTCCCGTTAATGTTCAAATGTAATGAAAACCTTTTCGATTTTTTGTGTACTGCTGCTCAGCTTGGGACTGATGAGTCACTTAGATAGCACTGTATCATCCTTCACTACTAAAGAAAAATTATCCGATTATCAATTTTTCGTTGGGCGACTTGCGGAATTAAATCCGGCAGCCGGAGTCATACGCTATGAATTGAACAGTTCGCTCTTTAGCAACTATGCAGAGAAACTAAGATTTATCGTGTTACCTGAAAAGGGCCAAATGAATTATCACCCTACCCAGCCATTTCAGCTACCCATAGGAACGGTACTCATTAAGCACTTTTATTACCCGCTGGACTTCAGCAATCCAGGCAAGGGGCGGAAACTGATTGAAACCCGCCTCCTAATCCATGAAGCAACGGGATGGAATGCCTTACCTTATATCTGGAATGAGGAACAAACAGAAGCTTATTATGATATAGCAGGCGATACGCGCACTGTTTTATACATCGATCATAAGGGTAAAAAACAACGTACCAATTATGTGATACCGAATAAAAATCAATGTAAGGGTTGCCATACCAATGGTAAAGAATTTCTTCCGATAGGCATTAGTGCTAGACATCTGAACAAGACCGTTAGTTTCGGTGATACCAGAGTAAATCAGTTGAGCGAATGGGCAAATAAGGGCTGGTTAAAAGGATTACCTATTGATGGAATTCCAGCCAATGCAGATTGGGAAAATACAACAGCTTCACTCAATGAGAGAGCCCGTTCCTATCTGGATATCAACTGCGGGCATTGTCACAGTCTGGGCGGACCAGCCAATACCTCGGGACTTTTTCTTGATATACATAACCAGGACCCTCACTTGCTGGGTATCCATAAAACACCGGTTGCAGCTGGCAGGGGATCAGGTAATTTAAATTATGCCATCGTGCCTGGTAAACCGGAAAAATCGATTCTGGTATACCGCATGAATACAAATGATCCTGGTATTGCCATGCCGGAATTAGGCAGGGAGCAAATTCACAAGGAAGGGGTAACCTTAATCAGCGATTGGATCAGGTCTTTGCAAACTCAGTAATTGCCTGTACCAGGGTATCCAATTGACGGGTAGTGGTGTACACATGTGGAGTAATACGAACCCCTTTAATATTTTCCCACTCAATTCCAACTGTGTGAATTTTGTATTTATTAAAAAGGAACTGATCTAATTCTGCCGGTTTTCGGTTTTTTACAGCAACCAATCCAATAGCGCAAGCAAAGCCAGGCTTTAAAGAAGTCCCCAGTTCCACACCAGGTATTTTTTCAACCTTTTCCATCCAATAATTTTTCAGGTAATGAAGTCGTTTTTCTTTCCGTTCCGAACCAATCATTTCCTGGAATTCAATTGCTTTACCGATAGCCTGCTCAATGAAAAAGGGCCGGGTACCCAGATTTTCAAATTTGCGGATATTTGTTTCTTGTCCGGCTGGTGCACCAAATAATGGATACAAGTTTTCAATTTTTTCTTTTCTTACATATAGAAATCCGGTTCCGATGCAGGCGCTAAGCCATTTATGTAAACTTGTACCAAAATAATCCGCCCCCAGTTCATCTATACGAAATTGAAAATGCGCAAAACTGTGCGCTCCATCCACCAATACCTCAATTCCGCGTGCACGTGCCTGACCAGCAATGGTACGAACCGGCAGTATCTGTCCATTCCAGTTGATGATATGTGTGATGTGCACCACACGTGTGCGATTGGTGAACGCTTTTACATATTTCTGGGTAAGGTAGTCATTGTCTTCTGAAGGCAAGTCTAGGTTTATCCAAACCAGTTTAATCCCATCTCTTTTTTCCCGCTGCTTCCACGCATTGATCATATTGGGATAATCCTGTTTGGAAAGCACCACTTCGTCGCCCGCTCTCAGTGGAATACCAAAAATGGCCGTTTCCAGTGCTTCTGACGCATTACGCTGAATGGCCAGCTCTTCGGGATCACATCCCGCCAGCCTGGCGAGGTTCGCACGCAAAGGTTCTCTACCCTGGTCCAGTATCCTCCACATGAAATAACTGGGACCTTCATTACTGAGGTCATGATAACGTTTCATAGCATCCTGTACAACCTTAGGAGACGGACTAACTCCCCCATTGTTCAGGTTTATAATAGAGGGGGAAACAGTATATGCCTGCTGAATGCTATACCAGAAATCCTCTTCTGAAGCCAGGCGCTCTGCATCTACTGACCGGAACTTTGAAAGACTTTCTTCCAACTGGCGGCTCCATGCAGGTACTGAAGCGCTTATGAACAAGGAGCTTAAACCTAGTTTTGATAACTGTTGCAGAAAATTTCTGCGGGAAGCTGCTAACATGTTTGAAAATTAAGCAATTAGAGGATTTAAGAAGATATCCTCTTTTTGGAATTTTTTTTTGGCAGAAATGGACACACCCTTTATTTTTGCACTCCCTTAAGGGACGGATTGCCCGATAGTATAATGGTAGTACGACAGATTTTGGTTCTGTTTGTCTAGGTTCGAATCCTGGTCGGGCAACAAAAAGCAGGTTTAACAACCTGCTTTTTTTATCTTTCCAACCGAATGGACATTGAATCTTTCCGTCAATATTGCCTTTCTTTTTCAGATGTCACCGAAGAATTTCCATTCGGACCCGAAACGCTTGTTTTTAAGGTAAAAGGGAAAATGTTTGCACTCACAGATGTAGATTTATTCGAAAGCATCAATCTGAAAGCTGATCCGGATGAAGCAATCGAATTAAGGGAACGCTATCCTGCCGTGCAGCCTGGATATCATATGAACAAGAAACACTGGAATACAATTATTATGGACAACTCTATTCCTGACAGGGTTATAAAGGAATGGATTGATATTTCCTATAAACTCGTTAGGTCCAGCCTTCCAAAATCTCAGCGATGAAAAGGATCAGGCCAGGTATTGTTGCATTTTCAGCAAACAGGCATCCAGGCTATCTTCCCATGGATAAACAGACACTCCAAAATCACGCTGGATTTTTTCAGTTGCCATAAGGCTGAAAGCGGGCCGTTTTGCGGGTGTTGGATAATCTGATGATGGAATGGGCAGCACTTCACAGTTTGCGTGAATCTTCTGACAAATAGCTTTCGCAAAATCATACCAGCTGATTTGTCCGCTATTGCAGTAATGATAGATTCCACCCGGACGGGATGCTCCTCCCGGAGCATCAAGTACCTCAATTATTTGCAGAATTGTTTTGGCCAGGTCTGCAGCATAAGTTGGAGCTCCGATCTGATCATTGACAACGTTGATTTGCGGACGTTCATTCATCAGCCGGATCATTGTTTTCACAAAATTATTTCCATAGGAAGAGTACACCCACGAAGTTCTGATGATGATGGAGGAAGGCGAGAATGACAGAGCCAGCTCCTCTCCTTTCAGTTTGGAGAGCCCATAATAATTGACGGGATTTACCGGAGCAGTTTCAGTAAGAGGAATTGAACTATTTCCATCGAATACATAATCTGTTGAAATATGAATCAGCCGGCAACTGAACTCATTACATAATTGGGCAATTTTGCCAACTGCCCAACCATTTATCAGCATTGCCTGCTCGCGCTCTGTTTCTGCTTTATCAACAGCAGTAAAGGCAGCACAATTAATACAAAAATCAGGTTGATGGATGGCAAAAAAATCAGCCATTTGTTTTTCCTGATCCAAAGGGAAATCCGCACGATCAGTAAAAAGAAATTGATACTGATGGTGATACAAGACCGAGAGTTCCTGTAATTCTGAACCCAACTGACCATTTGCCCCAGTTACCAGTATTTTTTTCATGGCTCAAATTGAAAGACAGGTTCAATATCAACAAAGCAGGGCAGTATCCGGTCCTTGTCAGAAATTTTTCTGGCTTCCTCGGGAATTTTCCAGTCGATCTCCAAAGCAGGATCATTAAACAGCACTCCTCCTTCTGCCCCTTTATTGTAAAAAGCATCGCATTTATAAAGCACTTCAGCAGTTTCACTTAACACCGAATAGCCATGTGCAAATCCTTTTGGAACCAATAATTGTTTTTTGTTTGCTGCACTTAATTCAATGCTGAACACTTTTCCGAAACTGGGAGAGTTCTTTCTGCAATCAACTACCACATCCAGGATCTGACCTTCCAGAACTCGAATTAGTTTGGTTTGTGCAAAAGGTGGAACCTGGTAATGTAAACCACGAATTACCCCATAACCTGACCTTGCCTGGTTGTCCTGTACAAATTGGTAGTGAATCCCTGCAGCCTCAAATATTGCGGCATTATAGGATTCAAAAAAATAACCCCGGTGATCACCATGAATAGTTGGTTCAAAAATCAGGAGTCCGGGAAATCCGGTTGCTGTAAATGCCATCAGGAACGGTGTTCGTATTGTTCTTTGTAATAATGCTGATAATCTCCGCTTGTAACATGCTCCACCCACTCCCGGTTATCCAGGTACCAGTCAACGGTTTTCTCCAAACCCTCCTCAAACTGAAGAGAAGGTTTCCATCCCAATTCGCGATTCAGTTTGGTGGCATCAATGGCATACCTTAAATCATGTCCAGGACGATCCGTCACATAGGTTATTAACTGAGCGGATTCTCCGGCAGTACGATCCAGCTTTCGATCCATGATTGAACAAAGCAGGTGCACAAGATCAATATTCTTCCATTCATTAAAACCACCAACGTTGTATTTTTCTCCAGGCACACCTTTGTGATAAATCAGGTCAATTGCTCTTGCATGATCTTCCACCCACAACCAATCGCGCACATTTTCACCCTTCCCATATACCGGCAATGGTTTTTTGTTCAGGATATTATTGATCATTAGCGGAATCAGTTTCTCCGGAAAATGATGGGAGCCATAATTATTCGAGCAGTTGCTCATAACCACTGGCAAATGGTAGGTATGATAATATGCCATCACAAAATGATCTGAGGCAGCTTTGGATGCGGAATAAGGAGAACGCGGATCGTAGGGAGTTGTTTCTGTAAACATTCCTTCTTCCCCCAAGGATCCATACACTTCATCTGTGGAAACATGATAAAACCGTTTTCCTTCAAAACGACCCGCCCAACTCTTCCTAGCCACATTCAGCAAATTTGCGGTACCCAGGACATTGGTTTTTACAAACTGTAAAGGATCAGCAATACTGCGGTCTACATGGCTTTCGGCTGCCAGGTGGATTACTCCATCAAAATCATAGCGGTCAAATAATTGCTGCATCCCGGCTTCATCGGTAATATCCCCCTTTTCAAAAATATAATTGGAAGCCTGCTCTATATCCTTAAGATTCTCCAGGTTACCAGCATAGGTAAGGGCATCAAGATTGACAATTTTATAAGCCGGATATTTTTTAACAAACAGCCGTACTACATGCGACCCAATAAATCCTGCACCTCCGGTAATCAATATTGTAGACATTCCATTAATGTTTATGGTTGGGTGATGTAAACTCTTTTGGTTGCTTGAAGAGCTCTTCGTAAGGGAGTGATTTAAAATACTCATAGGTTATCTTCACTCCCTCCGATCTGCTTATGGTTGGGGCCCATCCCAAAATTTCTCTGGCTTTGGTTATATCCGGCTTCCGTTGTTTCGGATCATCTTTAGGTAATGACCGGTATACGATCTTTTGTTCAGTACCGGTTAGACGAATGATTTCCTCTGCAAATTCCTTCAATGTGATCTCATCCGGATTACCAATATTTACGGGGTTGACATAATCACTCATCAGCAGGCGGTATATACCCTCAATCAGATCGTCTACATAACAGAAGGAACGTGTTTGGGATCCATCACCAAAAACAGTCAGATCTTCTCCGCGTAATGCCTGTCCGATGAATGCAGGCAAGGCCCTTCCATCATTGAGTCGCATTCTGGGACCATAGGTATTGAAGATGCGTACGATACGTGTCTCCACCTGGTGATAGGTATGATATGCCATAGTGATGGATTCCATGAAACGCTTGGCCTCATCATATACCCCTCTTGGTCCAACAGGGTTAACATTACCCCAATACTCTTCCGTTTGCGGATGAACCAGCGGATCACCATAAACTTCTGACGTGGAAGCCACCAGGATACGAGCCCCCTTGGCTTTAGCCAGTCCGAGGCAGTTATGCGTTCCCAGAGCGCCCACTTTTAGTGTCTGTATGGGAATTTTCAGGTAATCAATCGGGCTGGCCGGAGAAGCGAAATGCAGGATATAATCCAGGTTCCCCGGAACATGAATGAATTTACTTACATCATGATGGTAAAATTCGAATTGCTCCAGTTTGAACAGATGTTCAATATTCTTAAGGTCCCCAGTAATAAGATTGTCCATCCCTACAACACTGAAACCTTCTTTTATAAAGCGGTCGCAAAGATGAGAACCCAGGAATCCGGCTGCACCGGTAATTAATACTCTTTTTTTCATAGCATTATTTTGAAGCACCGGTTACTGTATTTCTGCCAACACTTTCATAATGAAATCCAAGTTCGGCAATGGCTTTTGTATCGAACAGGTTACGGCCATCAAAAATCACTTTGTTTCTCATTCTGACCACCATTTTCAAAAAATCAGGTGTTCTAAACTCATTCCACTCCGTTGCGATTACAAGGGCATCCGCATCCTGCAAAGCATCATACTGATTTTCTGCATAACTGATTTTATCTCCCAGCGCTTGCTTAACGTTCCGGACAGCTTCCGGGTCAAAAGCAGTTACCGAGGCCCCTTCCTTAAGCAATGCTTCAATTATATAGAGAGCCGGTGCTTCCCGGATATCATCGGTATTCGGCTTGAATGCCAGGCCCCATAGCGCAAACTTTTTACCCTTCAAATCATTTCCAAAATACCGGCGAATCTTAGGTAATAAATGAGTTTTTTGTTTCTCATTTACATCCATAACGGCATTCAGTATCCGAAAATCATATTCAACTTGTGATGCTGATTGAACAAGTGCCTGTACATCCTTTGGGAAACAACTTCCGCCATAGCCGATACCGGGGAATAGAAATCGTTTACCAATTCGATCATCACTTCCAATTCCTAATCTCACCATATCCACATCAGCTCCCAGTCTTTCGCACAGCTGGGCTATTTCATTCATGAAAGAAATCTTGGTTGCCAGGAAAGAGTTAGCGGCGTATTTCGTTAATTCAGCAGAACGCTCATCCATGTAAATTACCGGGTTGCCGGAACGCACAAAAGGGGCATACAAGTCTCCCATCAGTTTGCGGGCACGTTCTGAACTAACTCCAATAACCACCCGATCTGGTTTCATAAAATCATCTACTGCTACCCCCTCGCGCAAAAACTCAGGATTGGATACCACATCAAACTCACCACTGTAATTTTTTGCTACAGCTTCCCGCACTTTATCCGCGGTACCTACCGGTACTGTACTTTTATCTACCAGTATCTTGTAATCAGTCAGTAATTTCCCAATATCCTCAGCTACACCCAATACATAACGTAGATCTGCCGCACCATCAGCACCCGGAGGTGTTGGAAGGGCCAGAAAAATAATAACTGCATCTTTAATTCCATCCGCAAGACTGGTAGTAAAACTCAGCCGACCTTCTTTCAGGTTACGGAGAAATAATTTTTCAAGTCCGGGTTCATAGATAGTGATCTCTCCATTGGACAAACGATCCACTTTTGACTGATCAATGTCAACACAAATAACTTCATTACCTGTTTCAGCAAAACAGGTTCCGGTAACCAAACCTACATAGCCGGTACCAACAACTGCAATTTTCATTCGGATTTCAAGTTTAATTTTTATCTGCGAAAGCTAAAACTTCCGTCGTTATATAATCCAATTGTTCCTGATCAAGCTCTGTATGCATCGGCAAGGAAATCACTCGCTCGGTCAACCAGTCGGTAACCTCCAGTTCAAATTTATTTCCTCCCAGGGCAGCAAACATATTTTGACGGTGCGCCGGTACCGGATAGTAAATCATAGATGGAATCTGTTTCTCAGCCAGGTATTGGTGTAATTCATCCCTGTTTATTCCCTCCAAAATCAGCGTATACTGGTGAAAGACATGTTTATTATTGGAAGCGCGGTATGGAGTGGTAATTTTTTTGTGTCCGGCAAATGCCTGATCATAATAAGCTGCCGCTTTTCTCCGGGCTTCAATATACTGGTCGAGCTTGGGCAGTTTAATATTCAGCACAGCAGCCTGAATACTGTCGAGCCGGCTATTGCAACCCACCATTTCATGATAATACCGAACCTTCTGACCATGATTGGCGATCATACGCATTTTGTCAGCCAGTTCATCATTATTGGTACAGATCGCGCCACCATCACCATAACAACCCAGGTTTTTGGACGGAAAAAAAGAAGTACAGCCGATGGTTCCAATTGTTCCAGTTTTACGCGAACTACCATCTTTATAATAATAGTCACTTCCGATTGCCTGGGCATTATCCTCAATTACAGCCAATCCATGCTTGTTCGCGATTTCCATGATAGCTTCCATATTGGCTGCCTGACCGTATAAATGAACCGGTACAATTGCTTTGGTACGGGGAGTGATCGCATTTTCAATGGCTGCAGGATCAATACAAAAGGTTTTGGGATCCACTTCCACAAATACTGGCTGCAAACGCAGTAACGCCACCACTTCGGTTGTTGCTATATAGGTGAAAGATGGTGTAATCACTTCATCTCCCGGCTGAAGATCCAGCGCCATCATAGCAATTTGAAGGGCATCCGTTCCATTTGCACAGGGGATGACATGCTTGACATCCAGGTAATTGGCCAGCGACTTACTGAAGTCCTGCACAGCCTTCCCATTTATGAAGGCAGCTGAATCCAGCACCTCATGGATTGCCGCATCCACATCGGCTTTAATTTCCTGGTATTGCTTTTTTAAATCCACCATTTGTATAGGTCGCATAAGTCTCCCTCCTCTTTTAAAATGGGCACAAAAATAGCAAAATATAGGTTGGGTGGAACTTTGAATTTAGCTTTGTCGTATATTAACCAATTGATTCAGTGAGTCTTTTATTATACAATCTGTTTATTGTTTTCTACCGGTGGGCACTACTACTGGCAGCCCGCTGGAATCCCAAAGCAAAAAAATGGGTGGAAGGCCGGAAAGCATGGGAACATGCACTAATCCGGTTTCGAAAGCAGGATCAGCGGCCGCTGGTTTGGATGCATTGTGCTTCCCTTGGAGAGTTCGAGCAGGGGCGGCCCATTCTGGAATGGATACGTGCCAATTACCCGAATCATAGTATTCTGCTTAGTTTTTTCTCTCCCTCCGGTTATGAAATCCGGAAAAATTATGCGGGAGCTGATTATGTTTGTTACCTGCCAATGGACAGCGCCCGGAATGCCCGCAAATTCATTGAAACCGCCAACCCATCACTGGTTATCTGGGTGCGCTATGAATTCTGGTATCATTATCTCAATATCTTGTCTGGTAAAAATATCCCGGTTGTGCTAATTGCCGGCCGATTTCGCGAATCCCAACCTTTTTTCAGGAGCTATGGCAGGTTGCATCGCCATATGCTCACCTGCTTCCGGCATCTTTTCCTGCAGGATGATGCTTCCGCCGAGCTGCTAAGCAAGGTTGGTATTCACAAAACCACGGTAGCTGGAGACACGCGGTACGACCGGGTTTCAGCCATTGCGGAAAAATTTGAACCCATTCCGGAAATAGAACGATTTGTAGGAAATCACCCCGTCGTTGTTTGTGGCAGCACCTGGCCGGAAGATGAAGAGGAACTGGACCATTTTGCCAATACCCGTCCTGATATCCGGTTCATAATAGCTCCGCATGAAATTTATGAGGAGCACCTAAGAGACATGGAAAAATTGTTTCAACATACTATCCGTTTTTCTATATGGAAGCAGGCACCGGATGTCGGAACAACTGCCAATGTGCTGATCATCGATAATATCGGAATGTTATCGCGCCTTTATAAATACGCTACACTGGCTTATGTAGGAGGTGGTTTCGGGGACGATGGTCTTCACAACATCCTGGAAGCCGCAGTATATGGGGTCCCTGTCATACATGGTCCTGTATATGATCGGTTTCCAGAGGCCACAGAACTTATTGAGGCAGGTGGAGGCTTTGCTGTTTCAACCGCATTGGAACTGGAAAATCGCTTTCATCAGTTGCTTACAGATGAAAAGACTTTGGCTGCTGCTTCCCAGTCGGCTGCAACATTTGTTGCGAATCGCCGGGGTGCAAGTGCATTCATTCAGAATTATTTGGAGGAAAACCTTCTTCTTACGAGTTGACAAAAATGGCGCACTGTTTCTTTGGAATCATCCCACGCAAGCTTCAGTTTGAGTTCGCGCTCAATCCAGTACTCAGCTTCCTGAAGAATATTAAAGGAATTGATGGTTTTGATGCTACGCTCATACATCACTTCATCACCGCGGAATAATTCCTGTACAAACACAAAACGATCATTTATACCAATGGCTTTTTTGAGATCCCGCACAGGCTCACGGGTAAGTACATCCGCCACTTCTACTGCCCCCTGCTTCAATTTATCATTAAGGGAAGCTCCAGTTAATTGCTGACTCATTACATCATTCAGTTCTCTTATTTCCTTCTGATGTGCCAGGGTTGGGATTTCTTGCATCAGGGACTGCAGCCAATCAGAAGGCAGGGCTGTTTCTGGCTCCTGCACTTTGGGAGTCACTTCCACCACGGTTTCCACAACAACCGGAGCAGGATCCACAACAACTTTTTGAATTGAATTATTAAGAGTAGGTAATACAACCGCTACTTTAGAGTTTCCATTTCGGTGTACAGAAGCAGCCGAAGCCTGTTCCTGAAGAGCCGCTTGCAACAGTTGGGCAGTCATTAGTAATAAGGATGCCTCCGCTCCCTGGTCTGCCTGTTCCTGAAGCTTATTAATCAGTGCTCTAACTCTTTCCATTTGATATGGTACTTTTGGGTTAGTATTGGATTTCATAAAGTTATTAAAATAAAGTTGGAACTGAATCAATACTCATCAAAGGATCTGTTAACCTTTGATAAGTTGTCTGTTCCTCATCAATTGTATAGATCGTGTTTATAGAACCTACACTTAATGGCGGCCGCCGTGGATGGATTGAAGTCATCTGTGGCTCCATGTTTTCAGGCAAAACCGAAGAGCTGATCAGACGCCTGAAACGCGCCCGGATAGCCAATCTGAAAGTCGAAATTTTCAAACCGGCCATCGACGTTCGTTATGATGAACAACAAATCGTTTCCCACGACGAAAACGCTATCACATCCACACCAATTGACAATTCCCAAACCATATTATTAATGGCCTCCAATGTGGACGTGGTGGGAATTGACGAAGCCCAGTTCTTTGACGACCAATTACCTGATGTCTGTGACCAACTGGCCAGGCAGGGCATTCGGGTGATCATAGCCGGACTTGATATGGACTACCTTGGAAAACCTTTTGGGCAGATGCCCTTTCTGCTGGCCAAGGCAGATTATATCACCAAGTTGCATGCCATTTGTGTAAAATGTGGAAATATTGCCTCTTTCAGTTATAGAAAGATCGCCCGGGATAGCCTGGTTTTGCTGGGAGAAAAGGAATCCTATGAACCCCGTTGCAGAACCTGTTATGACGAAAAAAACTGATGCATGAAAGCTGTCATTGCCCTTTTTAAAAAAGACCTGCTCCTGGAGTTCCGGCAGCAATACACATTTTATGGAATTCTATTATATGTTGCCAGTACCATCTTTGTTTTGTACCTGGCTATGGGACAGCCCGAAGACCAGGTCTGGAATGGCCTCTTCTGGATGATCCAGTTATTTGTTTGTGTAAATGCAGTGGCCAAAAGTTTTCTGCAGGAAAGCCGTGGCCGGCTACTCTATTTTTACAGCATAGCCGGGCCCAGGGATTTTATTTTATCCAAACTACTGTTCAATGTTTTACTTATGGGTTTACTAAGCCTGGTTTCCTGGATCCTTTTTGGTTTGTTATTAGGAAACCCAGTTCAGAATGGACTCCGGTTCATGGGTTTGGCGGTTTTTGGTGGATTGGGACTCAGTCTTGTTTTTACCTTTTTATCAGCGATTGCTGCCCGCGCACAACAAAATGCAGCTCTTATGGCCATCCTCGGCTTTCCGTTAATTATTCCTCAAATTTTATTGATGATGAAGCTGGCCAATACCGCATTTAGCCAGGTAATTCAGGATAGTTTGGGTATGATTGTACTGTTATTGGCAGGACTTGATCTGCTGGTGGTTGCCCTGGCCATTATCCTCTTTCCCTTTCTGTGGAAGGACTGATTCTTTTCCCCTAATTTTGCCGCACTTATTCGATTTTATGCGCTTAGCCTGGTGGAAAATCCTTTGCATCCTGCAGCTACTCATCATTTCAGTAGCCGGCTTCCTGGGCGATGTACCCGCCAAACCCATTCTGAATGAAACCATTCGGAATTACTATTTCCATGTGCCCATGTGGTTTGGGATGATGATCTTCTTTATCGTTTCCGTCGTTAACTCAGTCAAATACCTGCGAAGCGGGAATCTGAAACACGATAGCCTGGCTGTTGAATATGCCAATATAGGACTGTTGTTTTGTATACTGGGATTATCAACCGGCATGATCTGGGCCAACTACACCTGGGGTAAACCCTGGAGTAACGATCCCAAACAGATTGGTGCTGCGATTGCGTTTCTGATCTATTTCGCTTACCTCGTTTTACGGAATTCCATGATTGATCCGGACAAAAGAGCAAAGATTGGAGCGGTCTATAATATTTTCGCCTTTGCAATGCTATTTCCAACTATTTGGATTATTCCCCGCCTGCTGGAGAGTCTGCACCCGGGCGGAATGGGCAATCCGGCATTGAATCCGGGTGATGTAGACAGCCGAATGAGGTACTTATTTTACTTTGTGGCTTTTCCTGGCTGGACATTATTGGGAGTGTGGGTCGCCAGTTTATCCATCCGGCTCAAAAATTTGGAAGAAAAAAAACTTCAACATGCGTAATATTAAATGGCAGGGGCTGATTGCAATCCTGCTGCTACTTTCAACCCGGTTATCTGCCCAGGCGCCCATGAATGAGGATGGACCGGTTCAGATGGCTGACGCCCTGCACACCAATGGAAAAATCTATGCAGTAGTTGCAGTTGTGGTACTTATTGTGGCAGGAATATTATTCTACCTGATCCGCCTGGACAGAAAAATCACCAAACTGGAAAACGAAGCCTGATCTTTTTTCGTTGTAAGAGAAGACGATTGCGTAAACACATATAAAAAACACCTAACAAAAAACGAACGTTATGTCTGGACATCAAGAGTACAGCTTCTTTGGAGCAGTAGAGAAGAGCTTTGACAAGGCAGCCAAGTTCACCAACTGGGATCTGGGAATTCTTGAACAAATCAAACAATGTAATTCGGTTTACCGGATGCATTTTCCGGTTAAAATCGGTGATAAGATTGAAGTTATTAAAGCTTATCGTGTTCAACACTCTCATCACAAAACACCCTGTAAAGGCGGTATCCGCTTTGCAACTGCAGTTAACCTTGATGAGGTGATGGCACTTGCTGCACTTATGACCTACAAGTGTGCAATTGTGAATGTACCATTTGGGGGAGCAAAGGGCGGTATATCCATCGACCCTAAAAAATATACCCCTTATGAACTGGAAAAAATTACCCGTCGGTATACACACGAACTGATCAAGAAAAATTTTATTGGTCCGGGTACCGACGTTCCTGCTCCTGATTATGGAACCGGCGAACGTGAAATGGCCTGGATCCTCGACACCTATATGAGTATGAAACCGGGTGAAGTGGACGCCTTAGGATGCGTAACAGGAAAGCCAGTTACGCAGGGCGGTGTTCGTGGACGCAGAGAAGCAACCGGCCTGGGTGTTTTCTATGGTATCCGCGAAGTGTGCAGCATGCCGGATGTAATGCAGCGCCTTGGTCTTGACCTCGGAATTGAGGGAAAAACCGTTGTTATTCAGGGTCTGGGTAATGTGGGTTATCATGCTGCCAAATTTTTCCGTGAAGGTGGCGCTAAAGTGATTGCTATCGCTGAATACGAAGGAGCAATAATGAATCCAGACGGACTGAATGAAGACGAAGTATTCCAGCACCGCAAAAAAACAGGATCCATTCTGAATTTCCCCGGAGCATTGAACCTGGCGAATTCCAATGATGCATTGGAACTGGATTGCGAGATTTTGATTCCTGCCGCCCTTGAAAATGTAATCAATGGTGAAAATGCACCCCGTATTAAAGCACGTATTATTGGAGAAGCTGCGAATGGTCCATTGACCCCTGAAGCAGATGAAGTTTTTGCTTCCAAAGGAACCCTGGTTGTACCTGATATGTACCTGAATGCCGGTGGTGTAACCGTCTCCTATTTCGAATGGTTGAAGAACTTGAGCCATGTTCGCTATGGCCGTTTGGAAAAGCGTTTTACAGAAAATCAGAATAAAAATATCATCAACCAGATTGAGAGCCTGACCGGAAAAAAAGTAGCCGAGAATCACAAAATCATGATCGAACACGGTCCGGATGAGGTGGATCTGGTTTATTCCGGACTGGAAGAAACCATGATCACAGCTACCCGTGAAATCATGGAATGCTGGAAGCAAAATCCATCTATTCCGGATATGCGTACAGCCGCCTATGTAGTTGCCATCAACAAAGTAGCTACCAGCTACAATGAACTGGGCATTTTCCCGTAAGAGATTTTATAGATTAATTGAAAGGTGTTGGTGTTATCATCAACACCTTTTTTAATAGGCGGGGAAGTCTGCGAGAACAGACAATCTTCCTTCTGCCCGGTGATAAATCATCGCTTCCGCACCATTCGTAATTACTAAATAACTAACCGGAATTGCCAGGTTATACCGCAAAATCTGATGCAATACAGCTTCGCTGAGCTGAATATCCATAGCCTTGCATTCCACCATTAGCCAGGGCTTGTGCTCCTGATTATAAACCAGCAAATCAAACCGCTTTTTTAATTCACCTAACTGCATATTTTTTTCAACAGCGATATATGCCTGTGGATATCCTTTAACAACTAAGAGATATTGCAGCACATGCTGACGCACCCATTCCTCAGGTGTCAGCACCAGCCATTTTTTTCGGATCGGATCAAAGACCAGCCGCTGACCATTTGATTCTTTCCATTTCAGACTGATATCGGGATAAACCATTCGGATCATTTGCCAAAGCTATGATTCGAAAATCGTATATTGCTGAAATTGATTTGTCAGAAAGGAAAAACTAATGCCATGAAAACAAAAGAGGAAATAGTGCAGAACTGGTTGCCAAGATATACCGGTCAACCGCTTGAGAACTTTGGGAAATACATACTGCTCACCAATTTCAGTAACTATGTGGAATGGTTTGCCAAATGGCACAAAGTGGACGTTGTTGGCTATGGCAAACCTATGCAATGTGCTACAGCAGAGGATATCACCATTATCAATTTTGGAATGGGTAGTCCGACTGCAGCCACAGTAATGGACCTGGTAACCGCCATTGAACCCAAAGCTGTGTTGTTTCTTGGAAAATGTGGTGGTTTAAAAAAGCGAAACAAGGTGGGGGACCTGATTTTGCCCATAGCAGCTATTCGTGGAGAGGGTACTTCCAATGATTATTTCCCTCCGGAAGTACCGGCACTGCCAGCATTCGCCTTACAAAAAGCGGTATCCACCACAATCCGGGATCACGGTGTGGATTATTGGACGGGTACTGTTTATACCACCAACAGAAGGGTTTGGGAGCACGATGAAACATTTAAGGAATACCTGCAGCAGGTACGGGCATATGCGATAGATATGGAAACCGCTACCATTTTTTCGGTTGGGTTTTACAATAAGATTCCAACCGGCGCCTTGTTGCTGGTGAGTGACTCCCCCATGATACCCGAAGGCGTAAAAACAGAAGAGAGTGATAAAAAAGTTACCACCGAGTTTGTTGAGCGGCACATCAGAATAGGAATAGATTCGCTAAAACAGCTGATCAACGACGGACTAACGGTAAGGCACCTTCGCTTTTAAACTTTGCGTGATGCAGATAAACACAGTCCTGGTTAGTTTATTATTGACTAGTACGTGGTGGAGTTGTAAATCAACAGCAGTTCAAGACCAACCCGCCACTCCACTTGCCGGTAAATTGGTGATCAGTGAGATCTGCAATCACTATGTTGTTGCGTTGGTTTCAGGAAAGTTGGATCCGGCTGTATTGACTGCAAGATTTCACGATGAAAAAAGAAAGTCGGACTATACCAATGTTTTCAGCGTGGAAAGCAGGTGCAGTTTTGCCAAAGCAGGCATCAGTGAAGGAGACCTGTTTACATTTGAGATAGCCTCTTCCAATTATAAAGAAGACTGTATGGTTTGTATGGCTTATTATCCCACCCCTCCTACCCGGCTCAGTATTATCAATGTAAAAAAAATAAATCCCTGACATGCAGGAAGCCTTACCCTTATTGTCAGTCGAAAACCTTTCTGTAGGCTTTCTTCAGGAAGCTGAAATCCGAACAGCCTTACATGGCATCAGTTTCAAAGTTAACCGGGGAGAAATTGTGGCGGTAGTTGGGGAGTCCGGTTCTGGAAAATCAGTCAGTTCCCTTTCAATCTTGCAACTATTACCCCCCAAAACAACCCGGTACCTGAATGGTAAAATTAAATTCACACCATCAAATAGCAAAGAGGAGCTGAACCTGTTGGAAGCACCCGGAACGAAACTTCGCTCTATCCGGGGAAAGGAAATCGCTATGATCTTCCAGGAACCGATGTCTGCACTCAACCCGGTTTTTACCTGTGGTAACCAGGTAATGGAAGCGATACGTACACATACAGGAGTATCCGCAAAAGATGCCCGATTAAAGACGCTTGATTTATTCCAAAAGGTTCAATTACCCGAACCCGAGCTGGTATTGAAAAAATATCCGCACCAACTCAGTGGCGGACAAAAACAACGGGTGATGATCGCAATGGCACTTGCCTGTGAACCTTCCCTGCTGATTGCGGATGAACCTACTACGGCTCTTGATGTGACTGTGCAGAAAAGTATACTGGAGTTACTAACCAACATTCAGGAACAAACGAAAATGGGGATGTTGTTTATCACCCATGATCTGGGACTGGTACGTGATTTTGCACATCGGGTAATTGTTTTATACAAAGGAAGAATAGTGGAAGAAGGCAGTTGTGATGAACTATTTACCAATCCGCAGCACCCCTATACCAGGGCACTGCTGGCATGCCGCCCAATTTTGTATGAGAAGGGACGGAGACTTCCAGTAGTGGATGATTTTTTAGGTCATAAAACAGCAGAAAAACAAACAGCAGAAAAAGTATTGACAGAAAAAGATCCGGCAGCCAATCAGGAGGCAACACCTCTGATCTCGATCCGCTCCTTACGTGTCTGGTATCCGAAAAAACGCCGGTTCTTTGGCCAGGCAAGAGAAATCACCAAAGCTGTTGATGAAATCAATCTTGATATTTTTAGAGGTGAGACACTTGGCATTGTCGGAGAATCCGGTTGTGGGAAAACTACATTTGGAAGAGCACTGTTGCAACTGATACCGATTCAACATGGAAGTATCCGGCTATCCGGAGTTGATCTAACGGAGTTGCCTAAACGAAATTTACGCCGGTACAGAAAAGAGATGCAGCTGGTTTTCCAGGATCCTTACGGCTCTCTGAATCCACGAATCCCAATTGGAGAAGCCATCCGGGAAACGCTGCAGGTACATCATCCTGACTTACCCACCGTTACTCAAAAAGAACAAGTGATGGACTTGCTCAAAAAAGTCCATTTGCAACCGGAACATTATTACCGCTATCCGCATGCATTCAGTGGCGGTCAGCGACAGCGGATTGGAATTGCAAGAGCATTGGCACTTAACCCTTCTTTTGTAGTGTTTGATGAAAGTGTAAGCGCGCTCGATGTGAGTGTTCAGGCACAGGTATTGAACCTGATCAATGAATTGAAAGCTGAATTTGGCTTTACCGCCCTTTTCATTACACACGACCTGGGAGTGGTAAAATACATCAGCGACCGCATACTGGTAATGGAGAAGGGCAGAATAGCTGAGTTGGGTAACACAAACCAGGTAATCAACCATCCTACCTCGTTGGTTACCAAACGTTTATTAGACGCAATTCCCGGACGATCGGAGATCTTTGCGAAATGAAGTTTTAATCCTACCTTTGCACCCATTTAAACATCATGCCGTAACATGATATCAATACCGGAGCCGTAAGTCCGGGTTGTGTTAGACACCCCTCTTCCCTGGATGTTGATATGTGTCGTGTGGCTGGTGGTTGTAAAAACCATTTAATACATGAAGCTATCACAGTTTAAGTTCGATCTCCCCCTTAATCTTATTGCCCAGAACCCTGCGAAAAAAAGAGAAGACAGCCGCCTGATGGTGGTACATCGCAAGACCGGAAACATCGAAAACAAGACTTTCCGGGATATCCTGGATTATTTCGACGACAAGGATGTTTTCATAGTAAACAACACCAAGGTGTTCCCAGCGCGTATGTATGGGCGTAAGGAAAAAACCGGTGCCAAAATTGAAGTATTCCTGCTTCGTGAGCTGAACAAACCCAATCGCCTTTGGGATGTAATTGTAGATCCGGCCCGTAAAATCCGCGTAGGTAACAAACTCTATTTTGGTGACAACGACGAACTGGTGGCTGAAGTAATTGACAATACAACCAGTCGTGGTCGTACGATTCGTTTTCTCTGGGAAGGAACCGATGAAGAGTTCCGCCAAATGCTGGAATTCCTGGGAGAAACACCGCTTCCCAAATACATCAAGCGTAAGCCGGATGAGGAAGACAAGGAGCGTTATCAGACTGTATATGCCAAACATGAGGGTGCGGTTGCTGCTCCGACTGCGGGACTGCATTTTAGTCGCGAGTTGATCAAACGCCTCGAGATCAAAGGCATCCGTTTTGCTGAAGTAACCCTGCATACCGGTCTTGGAACCTTCCGCCCCATTGAGGTGGAGGATCTTTCCAAACATAAAATGGATGCAGAATATTATCGGATCGATGATACTGCCTGCCAGATTGTGAACAAGGCGAAAACCAATAATCACCGGATCTGTTCCATCGGTACTACTACCATGCGGGCAATTGAATCCTCCTTTACGGCTGAAAAATTATTGAAACCATCTGAGGGCTGGACCAATCACTTTATTCACCCACCTTATGAGTTCTCTATAGCGGATTCTCTGGTTACCAATTTCCACCTACCTAAGACCAGCCTACTGATCATGACCTGTGCCTTTGCCGGATACGATCTGGCCATGGAAGCGTACAAAAAAGCCATCAAGGATAAGTACCGCTTTTTTAGCTACGGCGATGCTATGCTGGTGATTTAACAGATGAGCCACTGAAATTAGCCAGACTGTATTTATATTCATAGGATGAAAGCGAAACAAATGAAAGCGTTCATCCTATTTTTTTTGATGTCAAGTCTAAGTCTTTTTGCAGTAGCCCAGGATGTGTTTGAACTCTATCCGGTGGATTCGATTCCGAATTCAAAACCTTCTTCCCTTGTTGAGAAGGCTGAAACAGCAGGCAGTGGACGCCTGATTATTTCGAATGTTACGAAACCAACACTCACAGCCTATTTACCAGACCCTTCAAAAGCCAATGGAACAGCGGTGATTATTTGTCCGGGTGGCGGATACAGGGTACTCGCTGCCGACCATGAAGGTGCTGCTGTGGCAAAAAAATTCAATGAGTGGGGAGTAACCGCTTTCGTTCTGAAGTATCGCCTGCCTTCAGACGAGAGCATGGAAAATAAAACCATTGGTCCCTTACAGGATGCACAGCGGGCCATCCAGTTTGTTCGTGAAAAAGCTAAACTCTGGCAACTCAATCCGAAACAGGTTGGGATCATGGGATTCAGTGCTGGCGGACATTTGGCCGGTTCTGCAACTGTTCACTTTGATCAGGCATTCATCACGAATCCACTGAAAACATCCCTGCGCCCGGATTTTTCAATTCTAGTGTATCCGGTGATCAGTTTCACAGATGAATTTTCGCATAAGGGTAGCAGGGAGGCATTACTCGGTCAGGAACCAGATCCGGCACAAGTAAAGTTTTTCTCGCTGGAAAACCAGGTGACGAAAAAAACACCGCCTGTATTTCTGGTACATGCCAAGGATGATCGTACCGTTAAAATCGACAACAGTCTTAAACTAAAAGAGGCCCTGGATAAAGTCCGCGTCAAAAATGATTTGTATACCTATGAAAAAGGCGGGCATGGCTTTGGAATGATCAATCCGAGTAGTGATGTCGAATGGATGAAATTCGTTTACCAGTGGATGTTCGACCAGGACCTGATCCTTAAGAAGCGATAAGTTTCCAAGCCCGCCTTCTTATTAAAGTCCGAATAAACCGGAATTGAGTAACTGCAAGGTTTGTTGTTTGCTGCCGGAAGGTATCAACAGGGATACATTGTGCCGGCTGCCACCATAAGAAACCATCCGCACAGGCACCTGCTTCAGCGAATCAAACAGGAGACTCAGCACATCCTTTGTTTCAGCAATTTCATTGCCCACAATTGAAACAATGGTCTGATCGCGATCCACTTCCACTGAACCAAAGGGTTCAAGCTCCTTCACAATTTCTTTCAGATAGGCATCACTGTCAATAGTAACCGAAACGGCCACTTCAGACGTAGTGATCATATCAATTGGAGTGCGGTATTTTTCAAAGACTTCAAAAATCTTCCGAAGGAATCCATAAGCCAGCAACATGCGGCTGCTTTTGATTTTAATGGCGATGATACCATCTTTGGCAGCGATCGCCTTGACTCCAACCGAGCCGGCTTCTTTAGTAATGGTTGTACCTGCAGCATCCGGCTGCATAGTATTCAGCAGTTTCACCGGAACGCTTTCCTGTTGTGCCGGCCAAATACAGGTGGGATGCAAAATTTTCGCTCCGAAATAAGCCAGCTCAGCTGCCTCTTCAAAACTGAGTTGTTCAATAGGAACAGTTTTATTTACAACCCTAGGATCGTTGTTGTGCATGCCATCAATATCTGTCCAGATTTCACAAACCGTACTGTTGGTTGCTGCTGCTACCAGTGAAGCGGTATAATCACTACCACCACGTTTCAGGTTGTCTACTTCTCCCTTGGCATTACGACAAATATAACCCTGCGTAACAAATAATTTCTTGTTGGGATGCTGTGCGAGGATGGTCATTAATTTTTTACGGATCGAACCCAGTTGCGGTTCATCATTGGCATCAATACTCATGAACTCAAGCGCCGGCAAAAGTGCATGATCAATGCCCTGCTCTTCCAGGTAAATGGAAAAAAGTTTGGTACTCATCAACTCGCCCTGGGCCAGGATATCCTTATTCAGCGCATCGTTGAATGATATTTTGGTAATGATATTCAGGAATTCAAAATGTTCGCTGATTTGCTGGTTGGCTTTGGCGCGGGTATCGTCTTTTTTCAACAAATCCAGAATGAACTGTTTGTAATGAGCTTCCAACTGATCCACGATCTGTTTGGCACCTGCCTTATCACCTTTGGAAAGTGCATCTCCAATTGAAACCAGTGTATTGGTAGTGCCGCTAAGTGCACTTAAAACAACAATCTTGGGTTCCCCGTCTTTGGTAATTAACTGGGCAACCTGGTGCATTCTCTCCGGCTTCCCTACAGAGGTGCCACCGAACTTCATTACTTTCATCAGCCAACCTTTTTAAAATTATTAAACAAAATCACCTAATCTCTGATCAAGCGGCAGCGAATTTACGCCAATCGTAATGGAATTGAAAATTTTTGAGCAAGTGATTGAAGATCTTCAATTACAGGATCCAGCAGGGGTATGCCCTGTTCTCTCCGCACCGATTCCAGTTCTCTTTCCGGATCACCTGGCACCAGTACGGAGGCTTCTCCCGGTACTGTTTTAGCACTGCGGAACCGACGAATCCAGTTATCCATATCTTTTTTAAAATCAGCAGCCGGACGAAAGGCATCAATGCGCATGGCGCCAAAAAAATGACCAATGCCTTTGCCTGGCATACCGGTTGGCATTGGAACATAGGCCGGAAAGGGAGGCACCCAGGGTCCATAGTTGGCGCCGCTTAGTACAGCTGAAAAAATATCTACAATGGCTCCCAGAGCATATCCCTTATGACTGCCGTGTTCACGATCGCCACCTAGCGGTAAGAGGGCACCACCTTTTTTTAAGGCATGTGCATCAGTGGTAGGCTCCCCTTCAGCATCCTGGATCCAGCCAATGGGTGCTTCCAGGTTTTTTCTTTGTAAAATTTCCAGCTTTCCATTCGCAGCTGTGGTAGTTGCCATATCAGCCACAAAGGCGGGTTCTTCTCCAGCGGGAATCGCTACACAAATAGGATTGGTACCCAACAAACGTTCTGTTGAAAATGTAGGTGCAACCAACGCAGAGGCATTGGTCATACTGATGCCAATCATTTCCTGCTCCAGGGCCATCATCGCATGCCATCCTGCGATACCATAATGATTGCTGTTTTGTACACTCACCCAGCCTGTTCCAACCTGGGCAGCTTTTTGCATGGCCACTTTCATGGCGTAGGGGGCAACCACCAAACCCAACCCACTGTCGCCATCCACTACTGCAGTAGAAGGTGTTTCATGTATGATACGGATGGATGGAGTTGCATTCACCCGACCGGCTTCCCATAACCGGATATAGCCGCTGAGCCGCGCGATACCATGTGAATCAATACCTCTTAAATCTGCACTTAGCAAAACGGCTGTTGCTGTAGTTGCATCTGCTGCTGAACATCCGATCGATTGAAATAATTGCTTGGTAAATTCAACCAGGTTTTCATACCGTACTACTGTTTCTGCCATGCTGCAAAGAAACAATAAAAAAAGTGCACCCAACCGGATGCACCTTTTCAAAAGAATTTGATTTCAATTTTAGAAAGGCAAGTCATCACCTCCCTGGTCCATACTTACTGGGGCTGGACCCATTGCAGGCGCAGAATAGTTTCCTCCCTGGCTATATCCCTGTTGAGCTTGGGCACCACCCTGGGCATATCCACCACCCTGACCTTCAGAACGTGCTCCCAGCAACTGCACATTCAAAACCCTCATAGAAAGAGAAGCACCGGTGCTGCCATCATTTTTCTGATACGTGCGGACTTCAGGAGTTCCTTCCACATAAACCTGAGTTCCTTTTTTCAGATAGGGTGCTACCGCCGTACGATCTGACCAGTAAGCACAATCCACCCAAATGGTCTTATCCTGCTGGTTGCCCTGGGCATCCCTGTATCGTTCTGTATGGGCTACCGTGAAATTCATCACCGAGCGGCCATTTACATTGTTCACTGTGCAATCTCTCCCGAGATTTCCTATTACCTGAAGCTTGATCATAACTTAACAATTTTAGCTACGTAAATAAAATTAGAACAGGCAATATACGTTGGCAGAGACCTACAAAAAACCGTTCTTTCACCCTTGTTGATAACTTTTGATTAGTCCTCATCCGCAGTTGCAGATCCAGCTTCAATCAGTCGCCCGAAAAACACTGCATTCAGGAATAATTTTGTTCCTCCCAGCCAGTAGGCCCGGAAATTGGGATTGTCTCCAATACAGATAACTCTTCCACTACCACTTGCCTGCACCAGTACTGCGGCAGATTGCTTCACTGCTTCCAGGTTCTGTTGTGTAACAAAGCCACTTGCCAGCGGATCTTTACCATATCGGAAAGGAACAGCAAAGCTGTTGGAAGGGATTTTCATAAATACATTGTTCTGCTTAAACAGGTAAACCTGCTCCTCTTCATAACCATAACTCAATGGATGTGTGAGATCCAGTTGCGCCTGAAAAATCGCTCCTCTTATCTGTTGCGCATTTACAATCATAGAACGTTGCGCATATGGATACTGTTTCGTGCTATCCAGTACCGGTGCTGTTTTCTTGAACTCCAGTTTTACAAGGCCCGCCTGCTTTGCCCATTCAATAGCATCCTCTGTTAGGATGAGTGTACCTCCCTGCTGAACCCATGTTTTTAATTTCTCTGCCTGGAAGGCATTGTAATTTCCTCCAACCAATACCATGGTATTATAAGCAGCCAGGTTGATACGATTGAATACGGCCGCTTCCAACATACTGGGAGGCATGCCAAATCGCTGATCCAGCAGATGCCAAACTTCCCCCGCATCCAGCGCACTTACTCCTGCTCCTACTAACATCGCGATGGAGGGTTGTGTTACCGGCTGCAGCGATCTACTGCCTAAATCCACTCCTCCTGCAGACATTCCTGTATTTAATCCTATTACATTAACATTGGCAGCAGCCCCTTCTTTTTTCAAGAGCGCGTGTAAATCAGTCCGTGTTTTTGATTGCAACTGTACCGGAACCAGTAAGGTTCCCAAAGGAAATGTTTTCGGTTGTCCGTTTATGTTAGCTGTAAACGTTTTGGTTGCAACCCGTACTACAACTCCTTCTTTCAATAAATTATTCAGCATTCTGGGTGCATAATATTCACTCCATTCAAAAACATACGCATAGGTATTCTCATCTGCAAGCAAGTTTCCTTTTGTTCCTTTCCAATCAGTTAATACCACAGTTTTTACTGTACCCAATTGTGCTGCTGTTACTACACTGTTTTTAAGTCCCATCGCCATGGTCATAGTCCAGGCCGTGATATCATAAAACAGACTGTCTTTGTATTCCGGAATTTTCTCAAAAAAAGTCTGAATCAATTTATACTGCGGTTGTTGTGTTCTTACAAGATAACTGCTTCCTTTTTTGAAGCTTTGCTTACCCAGGTTCAAATCCTGCTGAAGTTGTTCCACTACGATCTGATGGCGACGCAACATTTCAACAAAAATGCCGGTCCGGGATTCATCCGACTCATTACCGAAAACCCAGGCTTTCACCGGAGCTGCTGCGGCATCCTTTGCCATTTGCTGATAGAATTCCCGCTGGTACTTTAACAGGTCTACCCGCAAGTCTCTTGCCGCTGCAAGGGTTGATAAAGTAGTAGTAAACTGATTGCGAATTGTGAAAGGGAAAGTCAGTACACCATTGATGGTTTGCTGGGCATGCCCACGGGAGGAAGCCTGCTCAAATAAGATTCCGATACATCCCTGCGCATCCGGATAAGTTGAGCCCTTGCCATAATAGAAATCATCATAGCCTTCCTTGGTATAATAGAGTGACCCGATCTTATCCAGGAATTTCGCATGATAGTTGGCTACCGCCTGCGTAAGTTCCTGGTTTTTTACAGGCGTGAGCGGGTTAACCCTGCTTGGCTCTCCGGGTTGAAAAAAGAAGGTAGCATCACTTCCCATCTCATGGTGATCCGTTAAAATATTGGGGCGCCATTGCTGGTAAATACTTAACCGGTTCTGACTTTCCCGGTGTTGGGCTGGTAACCAGTCGCGGTTTAAATCAAACCAATAATGATTAAACCTTCCCCCGGGCCACACTTCATTAAACTCCCTCGATGCAGGATCGGTTACCAGGTGCTGACTCTTATGCATATTGGCCCAGGTCGCAAAACGATTTAGACCATCGGGATTAAAAGATGGATCAAATAAAATAACCACTTCATTGAGCAGCGAATCTATAGCCGGACCTTCAGCCGCAGCCAGGTGATAGGCTGTCAGAACAGCCGCGTTAGCACCACTGGGCTCATTTCCATGAATAGAAAAACCCTGGTAGACAACTGCCGGCATCTCCTGGTAATTCAGTGCCCCTGTATAGCCTGGATCACTTAAGCGGAGATGTTCTTCGCGTATGCTTTCCAGTTTACGATGATTGGCAGCACTTGTGATGATGAGCACCAATTGTTGCCTGGCCTCATAGGAGGTACCCATTACCACCAGTTTAATGCGATCCGGTGCCGCTGCCGCCAATGCCTTCATGTACAAAACAAGGCGGTCGTGGGTGATATGCCACTCACCTACTTTATGGCCAATCACTTTTTCCGGTTCCGGTACCGAGGACCGGTATTGCTGTCCGGCTGGGAGATAATAACTGAGATCCTGCGCCTGAACCAAGATTGCAGCCAATAAGAACCCAAAAACAAATAATAATTTCCTCATATGTGTAGTTTAACCGAAATGGAAGATAGGAAGTATGGAAGAGGAAACAAGGGAGGAGAAGGAGACAAAGGAGACAAGGGAAGTGTTCGTATATTTGCAACTTCAATGCAGATCAAATGAGCAGAAAAGGAAAAGTGCTGGTGGCGATGAGCGGTGGTATTGACAGTACCGTCACCGCCCTGATGCTGCACGAGCAGGGATATGAGGTTGTGGGCATTACCATGAAAACCTGGGATTATGCCAGTTCGGGTTCCAGTAAAAAGGAAACCGGCTGTTGCAATATTGACTCCTTCAATGATGCGAGGATGGCAGCCGTACAACATGGCTTTCCCCATTTTATTCTGGATATCAGGGAAGAGTTCGGAGATTTTGTTATTGAAAATTTTGTAGACGAATACCTGGCAGGGCGTACGCCCAACCCCTGCGTTATGTGCAATACACATATCAAGTGGAGGGCCCTGTTGAAACGGGCAGATGCCCTGGATTGCGACTATATCGCAACCGGCCATTATGCCAATATTCACCAGCATACCAATGGCCGGTTTTATCTCAGCAAAGGACTGGATGAAACCAAAGATCAGAGTTATGTGCTCTGGGGATTGCAACAAGATTTGTTAAGCAGAACCCTGCTTCCATTAGGAACTTACAGGAAGACTGAAATTCGTCAGATGGCACATGATTTCGGCTATCCCGAACTGGCAAAAAAAGCAGAGAGTTACGAGATCTGTTTTGTTCCGGATAACGACTACCGCGGATTCCTGAAGAAAAAAGTGAGTGGACTGGAAGAACGTGTGGACGGAGGATTATTTGTTGACAAAACAGGTAAGATCCTTGGCAAACACAAAGGCTATCCCTTTTATACCATTGGGCAAAGAAAAGGACTTGATATCGCATTGGGTAAACCTGTGTATGTAACCGGCATCTTTCCTGAAACCAATACAGTAGTACTGGGTGATGAAGAAGACCTAAATCGCTCTGTGATGCAGGTTAATAAAATCAACTGGATCAAATACGAGGGAGTACCTGAAGGGATGGAAGCAACCACAAAAATCCGGTACAAAGACAAAGGATCCTTATCCACCCTGCACCAGAATGAAGCAGGTGTGGAAGTGCGGTTTTTTGAAGAAGTGAAGGGGATCGCACCCGGACAAAGTGCCGTATTTTACGAGGGAAATGATGTGATTGGTGGTGGTATCATTCAGAGACCGTCCATCGACCTGATTTAAGCAATAAACCAACCCGAAAATCGTTACATCGCTATGAGAAAAACAATCGGAAACTGGCTGCTACTGGCCGGGTTGATCACACTGGTTGCCTGTGGCAAAGAAACAGCCAATCCGGATTTTGAAGAAGTTTCCGACTATCTGGTGCTGGAACCTGGCAAAACTCTGATCTACCAGTTGGATTCGATTGTCAAAACTCCTTTCAATGATACCGCTTTTACTACCATCAGCTACCAGGCCAAAGATGTAGTGGATGCTGAGATCACTGATAATTTGGGCAGACCCAGCTGGAGAGTCTTCCGCTATCTTCGCCCGCTTAACAGTACAGATGAAAATGCGTGGACTCCAAACATGACTTATTTGATTACTCCAATGAGAAAAGCAGTGGAAGTAATTGAAGAAAATCTTCGCTTCCAGAAACTGGTGTTCCCGATTGACCAGAACACCGTTTGGCGTGGCAATTCTCATATTAATACAACTCCTGGTGGTCCGCTGGATTACCTGGATGCCTGGGAATATAGTTATTCTTCAATTGGCGAATCTTTTAGTCCTTTTGACACTCCATTTGAAAATACGATAACCGTATTGCAGGCAGATGAAGCCCTCGGTGTGCAGAATGAAAAACCGGAAGATCCAGACCTGGATGCTTACAGGACCTATAGTGTGGAAGTGTATGCAAAAGAACTGGGACTGATTTATAAGGAACTTCGCTACTGGACTTATTCAGCCAGAACGCTGGACAATTTGGGTAATCCGGCACAACCCTTCCCTTATGGAAGAACGGAGGGAGGAGGTATTCGTTTACGCCTGATCAGTCATAATTAATTATTACTGTTTTTCTCCCGGAAGAATTCATGAAAATACAGAAGCTGGAAACGGACTGCATTTTTCCAGTAGTCCCAGTTGTGCGAGCCAGGTCTTGTTATGTATTCATGTGGAATATTGCGATATATTAATTCCTGGTGCAACCTTTCATTTACAGCAAAGAAAAAATCTGCTGTTCCGCAATCGATCATCAGAGCTGGCTTGCCAGGTTGAGCCAGGTGTAGCAGGTTGATGACGGTATGCTCCTCCCATCTGGTTTTGTTCTCCGCATAAGTACCCAGTCTTTTTGCCATATCCCAGTTATTCGGAAATGGGCGGATGTCAACTCCCCCACTCATACTTCCCGCTGCACCAAAAACATCCAGATGTTTTAAGGCCAGATACAGTGCCCCATGTCCTCCCATACTAAGGCCGGTAATAGCACGACCGGCAGCTGTTGGAATGGTTTTAAACTGGCGATCGATGATCGCTACCAGTTCCTCTGCCACATAAGTTTCATATTGAAAAGCTGGATCAACCAGGCTGTTCCAGTACCAACTACCGAAACCACCATCCGGACAAACGATCAGTACATTGTAGCGATCTGCATCTTCTTTGATAGCAGGTACTTTTTCAATCCAGTTACTGAAGTTACCGCTGTAACCATGCAGCAAATAAACCACTGGAAAACGTTTTCCGGTTTCATAACCAGCCGGTTTGATCACCACTGCTTTGATATCTTTCTTCATGGATGCACTCCGGGTCACCAAAGTATCCACTGTTGCAGCCTGAAGGGAAAAAGCAAAACAGATAAATAAAATAACGCAGAAGAACAGACGATTTCTCATCCTATAAACCTACAACTTTTGCAGTAATGCCGCGAACATCGAGTCCGCCTTTTCCGAATAACCATTCAGCGTCTTCATTTTTAAACATTGAAGCGGATAGGTTTCCAGCAGCCAGTTGATATTCGCTTCATTTTCCTTACTAAAAACAGAACAGGTTATGTAGAGTAGGTAACCACCTTCTGCCAGTTTTGGAATGAGCGAGGCCAGGATTTTTTTCTGTAAAGCAGCATAGTTTTCAATAGCACCTGCTTCAAAGAAACAGAGTTGTTCCGGAGTCCTGCTCCAGGTACCGCTACCCGTGCAGGGAAGATCAGCTATGATCAGCTGTTGTGGTTCCAGTTTCCTATACTCCTCTCCTGCTTTGGCCGGATCCGATAAATCAGCTACAAAGCCATTATAGGAATAGAGTCCCGCCTGGCGGAAACGCTGGTATAAATTCTGTAAAATAGAACTACGTATGTCGGATACTGTTAGTCTGGCTCCCGGCAACCGGTCAAACACAAAAATGGATTTGCCGCCGCTTGCTGCACAGGCATCCCAGATAGCCAGGTCATCCTGTTGACGCAGACTGATGGCGATTTCTTCCACCATTCCAGTTGCCCGTTGTGAATTCAGGTCCTGCACCACCAGTTCCTGGTTCAAAGAGAACAATTCCTCCACCTTAAATCCATTCGGAAGCCTGCAACCATCACTGGTTTCCATAATAAAAGGAACACCGGCCTTATTCAGTTTTTTCTGAACCGATTCCAGGTAGGCGGGTCGAATACGGATAAATAAATCAGGTTGGTCAAGATGTGAACAGGCAAAAGCAGTGGCATCTATGTCGGCACTTAATTCAGACTGTAAAGGAAATAGCACTGCAGCAAATACAGCAAGAGAAAGAATGTTTTCCGGATCAATCAATGCCAATTTGGCTTCTGTCGAAAGCGTTGTTTTTTCATTCCATTCCTCATGCAAAGACTGCAGCAATCCATTGGGTTCTTTTGAACACAAAAAGAGTCCGGCTATCATCCGGTCAACCGGCTCCAGGTTTTTGAACGCATGACCCAACCGGAACCAGCAATAACAAAGCTGCGCGATCTGTTTACGATCGCGCGAGCCATGTTTTTTATGCGTTGAAAAATACTGTTTGAGATGATGTACAAAAGGAATATGACCAGTATAGCCCTGAACCAGTTGCAATGCAACTACCAGATGTGCACGGGCAAACATCAGAGTTCCAGCAAGGTCTTGACAGGATCCTTACCGAACAGCAGTTGTTCAGGTTTTTCTAGCAATTCTTTCACCCGAACCAGGAACCCAACAGATTCACGACCATCAATAATACGGTGGTCGTAACTGAGTGCCAGGTACATCATTGGCTTGATTACCACCTGCCCGTTCACTGCCATGGGCCGATCTTCAATCTTATGCATACCCAGAATAGCGGACTGCGGAATATTGATGATAGGAGTACTCATAAGAGAACCAAACACACCTCCATTGGTGATGGTGAACGTACCACCAGTCATTTCTTCAATGGTCAGTTTATTATCACGCGCCTTGGTTGCGAGCTCCACAACTTTTTTCTCGATATCAGCCATACCCATACTTTCTGCATTCCGGATAACAGGTACTACCAGACCTTTTGGTGCAGAAACCGCAATGGAAATATCGCAATAATCATGATACACGATGGAGTCTCCATCAATGTAAGCGTTCACAGCAGGCCATTCCTGCAAGGCAAAACAAACTGCCTTGGTAAAGAAGCTCATGAAGCCAAGGTTCACACCATGCTTTTCCTTGAATTTGTCTTTATACTGTGCTCTCAACGCCATAACTGGCCCCATGTCCACTTCATTGAAAGTGGTAAGCATGGCGGTTGTATTCTTTGCCTCAACCAGCCGGCGGGAAATCGTCTTACGCAGGTTGCTCATTTTTTCCCGCTTTTCATTACGGGTGAAGAGTTCAGCACCAGGTTTACGCCCCGGATTATTAAGTGCTTCCAGCACATCGTTTTTCAGGATCTTACCACCGCTACCGCTGGCAGGCACTGATTTAGGATCAATTTTTTTATCAGCAATGATCGCTGCAGCAACCGGAGTTGCTTTTACATCATTGGGAACTGTAGTAACCGGTGCATTGGTGGCAGCAGGTTTTGCTTCAGGTTTAACTGCAGTAGCAGCAGGCTGTGGTGCAGCAGTAGGAACAGCCACATCCGTATTAATGGAAGCGATTGGATCTCCAATTTTGATTACATCTCCTTCTTTGGCTTTCTGACTAAGTTGACCGGCATCTTCCGCATTCAATTCAAAAGTTGCTTTTTCACTTTCCAGTTCACACAAAACTTCATCGCGCTGAACCAGATCACCTTCTTTCTTCAGCCACTTAACCAGTGTCACTTCTGTGATAGATTCGCCAACAGTTGGCACTTTCATTTCAATGATACCTTTTCCAACAGCTTTTGCAGGAGCAGCTTCAACAGGTGCTGCAGCTGCTTTCGCGGGCTCTTCTGCTTTTGCTGCAGGGGCATTACCCGCAGGCGCTACAGCAGTTTCATCGATGGATGCAACCACGTCTCCAATTTTGATGGTATCTCCTTCCGCTGCTTTGGTAACCAGGATACCTGCCTGTTCGGCATTTAGTTCAAAGGTTGCTTTTTCACTTTCCAGTTCAGCAATTACCTCATCCCGGTGAACATAACTTCCATTTGGTTTCAACCACTTGATAAGCGTTACTTCTGTTATGGATTCCCCAACTGTCGGAACTTTTATATCTATCATAAATCAAAATTCAAAGTATATGTATTATGCGCTCAGTTCTTTATATCGTGAAAGCTGTTTCAATAATCTCCGCCTGTTCCTGTGCATGCACTTTCGCATAACCGGTAGCGGTAGATGCACTTGGCTGGCGACTGATCACTCCAAAATTAATGGTAGCCAGGTTCATTTTAAGGAAGGAAGCCGCTCCCATATTCAATGGTTCTTCCTGCACCCAGAACCAGGTTGCTTTATTGTACTTCTGATACAATTCATCCAATTGTTTTTGAGGCAGCGGATATAATTGTTCTACCCGAACCAACGCTACGTCTTTCACTCCTTCCTTTTGCTTTTTGGCAGCCAGATCAAAATACACTTTACCGCTGCAGAACAATACTTTTCGAATAGCACCTGCATTTTCAACTGTTGCATCATCAATTACTTCCCTGAAGGAGCCTGTAGTGAAATCGGCTTTAGTTGAATAGGTATCCGGCAACCGCAGGTTTGCTTTTGGAGAGAAATTGATCATTGGTTTACGGAAAGGCCAGGCAATCTGTCTTCTCAATGCATGGAAGAAGTTGGAAGCAGTAGTAATATTAGTAATCACCATGTTCAACTCTGCACACATCTGCAGGAAGCGTTCCATCCGCGCAGAACTATGCTCTGGTCCCTGTCCTTCGTATCCATGCGGCAATAACAATACTACCCCATTCATGCGGTTCCATTTCTGTTCACCGGCTGCGATGAACTGATCAATCATGGTTTGAGCACCGTTACAGAAATCTCCAAACTGTGCTTCCCAGATAACCAGGCTAAGCGGATTTGCCATCGCATATCCATACTCAAAACCCAATACGCCATATTCACTCAGCAGGGAGTTAAAGATCCGGAATTGTCCATTTGCACCAGGAATTCTACTCAAGCGATTATAGGCCTTATTCGTTTCTTCATCTCTCAATACTGCATGTCGATGGCTGAAAGTTCCCCTTCTCACATCCTGGCCACTCATCCGCACATCATGTCCCTGTAATAACAGGGATGCATAAGCGAGCAATTCACCCGTAGCCCAATCTATTTTTCCTTCTTCCTGGAATAGTTTCACTTTGTCCTGGATGATCTTATCCACTTTCTTAAGTGGCTTAAAATCATCAGGCCATTGCATTAACTGTTCAAATAACAAATCAAATTCCGCACTGCTGATGGCTGTAACAGGTGATGCATGAAAATCTTCATCGGTAGCACGACGTAAACTTCTCCAGGCCTTTTCAGGTAACTGATATTTATAAGGCAGCGGATTTTGTTTCACTTCATCCAGGCGATCCTGCAGATCAGTCCAGAATTTCTTTTCCATTTCCTGGGCCATCTGCCTTGCATCTGTATCTCCATTTTCCAGCAGATGTGAAACATATACTTCACGGGGATTCGGATGTTTATCAATTAAGGCATATAAACCAGGTTGCGTGAATTTCGGATCATCTCCTTCATTGTGGCCATGCTTGCGATAACAAACCATATCAATGAAGATATCCTGGTTGAACTGCTGGCGATAACGGGTCGCAATTTCCACACATTTCACTACAGCTTCCGCATCATCACCATTTACGTGAAGTACCGGTGCCTGCACAGTTGCAGCCAGAGAAGTACAGTAATCCGAACTTCTTGCCTCATCAAAATCAGTAGTAAAACCAATCTGGTTATTAATTACAAAATGGATAGTGCCACCGGTATTATAACCTTCCAGTTTGCTCATCTGCAATACTTCATATACGATTCCTTGTCCGGCTATGGAAGCATCACCATGAATTAAGATCGGAAGAATTTTATCGTACTCACTTCCATATAATACGTCTGCTTTAGCGCGGGCAAATCCTACTACAACCGGATCAACAGCTTCGAGGTGGGAAGGATTGGGTGCCAGTTTAAGGTGCACTGTTTTGCCATCGGGTGTTTGCACATCGGAACTGTATCCCATATGGTATTTAACATCTCCACTACCCATGGTCTGGTCCATCATTGCGGTTCCTTCAAACTCACTGAAAATATGTTCATAGGTTTTACCCATTATATTGGCGAGAATATTCAGACGCCCGCGGTGTGCCATCCCGATTACCACTTCCTGAACCCCTAAAGAACCGGCGGTATTAATAATGGCATCCAGGGCCGCGATGGTAGTTTCCCCTCCTTCCAGTGAAAAGCGTTTCTGCCCGATATATTTGGTATGGAGGAATTTCTCGAAGATCACACCCTGGTTGAGTTTTTCCAGGATTCGTTCTTCCTGCTTTACCGTCAGGGGTTTGTGAAAATCCTTTTCCATTGCATTGGTCAGGAAGTCAACCTTACCCTGGTCGCTGATGTATTTGAATTCAATACCAACTTTAGACGCATAGGATTTTTCGAGATGAGCCAGGATATTCCGCAAGGTAGTTGTACCAAGCCCCACCCGGTTGCCAGCATAAAATTGTTTGTCCAGGTCTGCCTCCGTAAAACCAAAAAAGCCCAGATCCAGGTTGGCACCGCGATCGCGGCGTGTCCGAATTGGGTTGGTTTTGGCAATCAGGTGCCCCTTATTCCGGTACCCCAGGATCATGCGATAAGCCGCAATTTCCTTTTTGATATCCAGATCAGCAGGTAATCCGGGAGTAGTAGTGCCTCCTGTTACCGCCTGTTCCTTTCCATTTACATGGCCCTGTTCTACTGCAAAGTCAAAACCTTCAAAAAACTTCCGAAGCTCGGGGTCAACCGAAGCCGGATCTTTTACAAAATCCTGGTAAAGTGATTCAATAAAGGCTGGAGACGAATTGGTTATATACGAAAAATCCTTCATATGGATAGCCCTGTTTACGCGTAAAAAATGGGTCAGCAAATATCGGGAAAAGAAGTGAAGAAAGGCACTCAAACCGGTAATTTGCAAATCGGTTTAACAAACGTTAAAAGGGATGTTTTTCGGATATCCATCAATTTTTTTAATTTTTATTTTTTAGTATTTAGTTTTCCCATTACCTTTGCCGTCCAAAATTTAGAAGAATGGCTAATCATAAGGCAACCAAAAAAGATGTGCGTCAGGCAGCCAAGCGCCGTGAAAGAAATCGTTACTACGGTAAGACTACCCGTAACGCAATTCGTGATCTGAGAGCCACTACTGAAAAGAAAGCGGTTGATGAAACTATGCCGAACGTAATCTCTATGATTGACAAGCTGGCCAAGCGTGGAATTATTCACAAGAATAAGGCTGCCAACCTGAAGAGCAAGCTCGCCAAGCGTGCCAACGCTGTGGCTTCAGCATAAGCGATTTCAATCCCGATCTATCTGACCTAAATACGGGTCCAGTCACCAGACTGGACCTTTTTTTGTTTATTTTCCCGTCCTAATTCTCTGGAAATGAAAGCTTCCCGCATCTTACTGGTCCTTCTTTTTTATTGCAGTCAAAGCCAGGCACAGCTAGCTCCTACCCCTTATGAACGAACCCAGGGAGCAGAAACTTCCACCTACCCGGAAGTGATTCGCTATTACCAGCAACTGGATAAGCAATCAAGTCGCCTGACCTTGAAAACCATGGGACCTACAGATGCCGGTCATCCCCTGCATCTGGCACTTTATTCCAACGATGGAACAGCTGACCCGGTTCTATGGCACCGCCAGCAAAAAGTGGTATTGTTTATTCTCAATGGTATTCATCCCGGTGAACCAGATGGAATTGATGCCAGCATGCTTTGGCTGCGCGACCTGATCCAGGCTAAAAAGAAAATCCCCAATAATGTGGCCCTGGCTATTGTTCCGGTTTACAATATTGGAGGAGCCCTGAACCGCTCTCCTTATTACCGGGTGGATCAGAATGGTCCGGCTGCCTTTGGCTCCAGGGGCAACTCCCAGAACTACGACCTGAACCGCGATTTTATAAAAAATGACTCCCGGGAAGCCCGCAGCTTTGTTCAGATTTTTCATTATCTCCAGCCGGATGTTTTCATTGATAATCATGTCTCTAATGGCGCGGATTATCAACATATCATGACCCTGATCGCTTCCCAGCACAATAAGCTGGGAGGACCAATGGGCGAGTTTATGAACAAACAGTTTGAACCCGGATTATACAGTCTCATGAAAAAGCGCGGTTATGACCTGATCCCCTATGTAAATGCCTTTAGTGATACACCTGAATCCGGCTGGCCGGAATTTCTGGAGGGCCCCCGTTATTCCAGCGGTTATGCGAGCCTGTGGAACTGCTTTGCGTTTGTTCCCGAAACCCATATGCTCAAACCCTATCCGCAACGGGTGGATGCAACTTATGCCCTGATGGAATCCTTTGTAAGTTTCGTGTCTGAAAATGCTAGCACCATCAAGTCGCTGATCCGCCAAAGTTTTGAACAGCAAAAGCAGGTAGATCAATTTGCTTTGCAGTGGAAATTGAATCGTGACAAATGGAGCGACCTTGTATTCAAAGGATACGAGGCAGGGAGAAAACCAAGTGGCATATCCGGCTTACCCCGCCTCTATTATGATCGCAGCAAACCTTTCGAGAAAACCATCCGCTTCTTTAATCAGTATGAGGTGGCAGAAAAAATATCCAAACCAACAGCCTATATCCTGCCGCAGGGTTGGTGGAAAGTAGCAGAACTTCTGCAGCTCAACCGGGTAACGATGATCCCCCTGGCAAAAGATACCACCATAGAAGTGGAATATTATAAAATTGAGCAGTACTCCCCATCGGCCAGGGCTTTTGAAGGCCATCACCTGAATAGCAATGTGAAGGTTAGCACACACAAGGGAAAAATTCAATTTCGCAAAGGCGACTGGTACATTCCTCTCAACCAACGGGCCAATCGGTTTTTGGTAGAAGTATTAGAGCCACAGGGAATGGACTCCTATTTTACCTGGAATTTTTTCGATCCCATACTCGGACAAAAAGAGGGGTACAGCTCCTATGTATTCGAAGACACAGCAGAAAAATACCTGAAAGAACATCCTGAACTGCAAAAAGCACTCGAAGACAAAAAGGCAACCGATACCAGTTTTGCCAAATCAGCCGGTCAGCAACTGGATTTCATTTTTAAAAATTCTCCCTATTACGAACCTGGTCATAACCGCTATCCCGTGTACCGGTTATTACGCTAAGAAAGATTAGAATATAATGAGGCCTGAACCAGATAACCATCGGCTTGTTACCTTGTGCCTGAACAAGTACTTGCATCCATGAAACAATTACTCTATACCTGGCTGATACTTATCGGGACTGGCACTGCACTGTTATGGTCTGGCGAACAGGATGGAAATGCTGCTTCAAACGGGTATCGTTTCACGGTCAGCTATAAACGAAAATTGCCTCATGGTTTGTACCAGAGCTGGTTTGATTCGGCTCAACTCCGGGACAAAGGCAATTTCGTAATGGGGATTCCGGATGGAGAATGGAAAGGCTGGTACAGTAATGGACAACCGAGATTTATCAGAACCTACAGTGCCACCAAACTGCAACGCGTAAAGCAGGAAATAAAAAAACATCCCAAACATGTGCTGCTGCCATTGGCCCAGCAAGCCCAGAAGGATCGAAATGCGCTCACACAGGCAAGCTCCCCGATTCAATCTTTCTGGCATCTGTATGGAAAACGACATGAAGAGCTGCCTCCCGTACCCATCGACAGCCTGGTGCTGGCAAGTGTGCAGCTGAATGAGCAGGCGGGTGATAATGCTTATATGCCCCCATTCAAGGAATGCCTGCACCATGGGCTGTACATGAATTATTTTCCAAATGGAACACCCAAAGACTCCGGATACTTCAGAAATGGATTACGTGAAGGGCATTGGGAGCACTGGCTGAGCAAAGGTTTATTGCGCGCTTCCGGCTCCTATACACATGGAAAAAGAAGCGGCACCTGGTCTTATTATGATCCCCAGGGCCGCATCCGTTCACTGGCTACCTATGATCGCAATGGCAAATTGGTACACCAACAGTTTTATGATAAATAAGGATTAATCCAGTTTTTTAATATTCCCGCTTCCATGGATATCGGAGCGAATGGAAGGATTTCCTTTGTAACGAACATCGCCACTTCCCTTTACATCCACCTGCAGGCTTTTGCTGGAATTAACACTGGCATTGCCACTTCCCTTAATATCCACATTGGCTTCTTCAGAAAGCAGGTCAACTGCATTTAGGTCTCCACTACCAGTACATTCCAGGGTCACTTTCCTGGTTTCTCCTTTCAGGGTAACATTTCCGCTACCATAAATGGAGGCAGTTACTTCAGGTGCTGTGATTTCCATTTTGATATCCCCACTGCCTTTGGTTCCCACTTCAATAGGCTCATCATTTTTCACCATAGAATTAGAAACAATGTTACCTGAACCATAGGAGTACACTTTCTTATAGGAAGGTGCAGTTACTTTAATCCGGACATCCCGGGTAGGACGCAAATCAAACCCATCTTCAGTCTGAATCTTCAGCGTAGAGCCATCTATATAGGTTTCAATTTTCGAGATGATATTCTCCTCACCTTCCAGCATCACAGCATGTTGATCACCTACCAGCAATTCCACATCAAAAGATCCTTTTTGCTCAACTGCTGTGAAGGTACCAGGCGTACGATTGGAACTGGTACTATTTCCATCTCCCCTTACTTTTTTTCCGGTATTAAACATGCAGGCGGAGAATCCGAGGCTGAAAATCAAAGCAGCCATTAAAATTTTTTTCATGTGAGGTTGTTTAGTCAAAAAAACAAAATATTTACTGTCTTAGACGCCCATTCCTGTAAAAAGTTACCGGAATCTGAAGGGCTGGAAAAAGATTGTAACTTCGCGCCACCATGACTGAAAAAATTCTCATCCTCGATTTTGGCTCTCAATATACTCAGTTGATTGCCAGGGCTGTACGGGAGGCCAATGTATATTGTGAAATCATTCCCTATCACAAAGCCTTCGAATATGAACCAGGTTTAAAAGGGATTATCCTTTCAGGATCTCCTTTTTCTGTAAATGATGAAAACGCCCCGGATGTGGATATTCAGTCCATGATTTCCCGCCTTCCTGTTTTGGGTGTATGTTATGGTGCCCAGCTGACAGCCAAAAAATTTGGAGGCAGGGTAGAAAAAAGCAGCAAGCGCGAATATGGTCGGGCCATCCTTCAAATCCTGAAAGAAGACCGGATTTTCGAAGGCATGTCCAAACAGAGCCAGGTATGGATGAGTCACGCAGACAGCGTGAAAGAAATCCCTGCCGGATTTGAACTGCTGGCTGATACGCAATCCATCCCCATTGCAGCATTTCGCAAAATAGACGATAAAGAAATTTTATACGCCGTACAATTCCATCCCGAAGTGTACCACAGCATTGAAGGGAAAAAACTGATCCGCAACTTCCTGGTGGAAGTATGTGGTTGCTCGCAGGATTGGACACCAGCCCATTTTATCTCTGATACAGTTGCTGCCCTGCAAAAGCAAATAGGTGATCGTAAAGTGATCATGGCACTCAGTGGTGGGGTGGATAGTACCGTGGCTGCAACTCTTATTTCAAAAGCTATTGGCGACCGGCTCTACGGTATTTTTGTGGACAACGGAGTACTCAGAAAAGGAGAATTTGAGCAGGTATTAAAAACCTATAAAGACAATTTGCACCTCAATGTAAAAGGGGTGGATGCTAAAGATCGCTTCTACTCAGAACTGGCCGGCAAAACCGACCCGGAAGCCAAAAGAAAAGTCATCGGAAAATTATTCATTGATGTTTTCCAGGAAGAAGCCAAAAAAGTAGAAGGCATTGAATTGTTGGGACAGGGAACGATTTATCCGGATGTGATTGAAAGTGTTTCCGTGCACGGTCCTTCTGTAACAATCAAATCTCATCACAATGTGGGTGGATTGCCGGAGCAGATGCACCTGGAGCTGGTAGAACCGCTGCGCTATCTTTTCAAGGATGAAGTTAGAAAAGTAGGCCGTGAGCTGGGAATTCCGGACGAATTAATTGATCGTCATCCTTTCCCGGGCCCCGGACTGGCTATACGTATCCTCGGTGAAATAACAGAAGAAAAAGTTAAACTGCTGCAGGAAGCTGATCACCGATACATCTCCGGACTCAAAGAACACAACTTATATAAATCAGTATGGCAGGCAGGCGCCATCCTGCTGCCGGTAAAGAGTGTAGGAGTTATGGGCGATGAAAGAACCTATGAATATACCGTTGCGCTCAGAGCAGTAACTTCCGTAGATGGAATGACTGCCGACTGGGCTCATCTGCCCTATGATTTTCTGGCACATATTTCGAGTGATATAATCAACAACGTTCGGGGTATCAACCGGGTGGTATACGATATAAGCAGTAAACCACCAGCTACCATCGAATGGGAATAAGTAACTAAACCCAAGGCACATGCGCAACTACAGCAGGCTCTTTTTTCTTACGGTTGTTTTGATAAGTTCATTGATTGTCCCGGTATTAGCCCAGGACAGTGCACTGGTAACGCTGCCACAACAACTAACTAAAAAAAAGCAGGTAGTAACTTTCCTGCTACCGCTGTACCTCGATTCCGCTTTTGATGCAGGAGGGCAATATCGCTTTGGGAAACAGTTTCCTCGTTATTTTTTACCCGGACTTGAATTCTACGAAGGAGTTCAGCTCGCCATTGATTCCCTTAATAAGGAAAAAGTGGAGCTGGATGTGAACGTGATTGATACCCGTTCGAACAGAAACCTGCAGACCTTAATGCAGGATCCGGCAGTTCAGAATGCCAATCTGCTGGTTGGACATATCGGCAATAATGAAGTAAGGCCCTGGGCTGATTTTGCGAATAAAAAGCAGGTGCCATTTGTGAATGTAAACCTGCCCAATGATGCAGGCATCACGAACAATCCTTACATGGTAATTCTGAACAGTACACTTGCTACCCATGCGCAGGGTATTTATGAATACCTCGAGAAAAAAAGAAACCAGGCCTCCATCATTGTATTCACCCGAAACGGTGCACAAGAAACCCGCTTAAAAGGATACCTGAATGATGTGGAGAAATCCAAACCAGGCGCCCAGTTAAAACTGAAATACGTAACACTTCCAACAGATTTTGAAGCAGCTAATTTGCTTCCCTACCTGGATAGTACCAAAAGTACACTGGCAGTAGCCGGTAGCCTGGATGTGCAGTTTGCCCGCAAACTCGCTGGCCATTTAGCAGAACTCAATAAGACCTACCCTGTTCAGATTATGGGCATGCCCACCTGGGATGGTATCCGGGATTTTGAAAGCGATGAATACAAAGACCTCGAAATCTTTTATACTATTCCGTTCAATCCTGTTCGGACGGATTCTTTGAGTGTCTCCATCACCAATTATTTCCGCGACAAATTATTTGCACGTCCCAGTGATATGGTATTCAGAGGATATGAGGTGATGTATCGCTTTGGAAAAATGGTAGCTGACCAGGGACCTAATCTTGCACTGGGACTCGGAGAAAAAAAATACCAGGTATTCACTGATTTTGATATCCAGCCTGTATTACTCAATAAGCAGGAACAACAACTGGATTATTTCGAAAACAAAAAAATGTATGTGGTCAAACTCCTGAATGGTACGATCACCACTGTGAATTAAGGCAGGCCTGGCTTTTGCATAAACCTTCCCGGTGAAGGATTGTTAATAGGTTATGAAGCAAGTCAAAAAAGCCAATCTGCCACAGAAGATTTGCGTTACCTGTAATCGTCCCTTTTCCTGGAGAAAAAAATGGGCCGCGGTTTGGGAAGAAGTCAAGTATTGCAGTGAACGCTGCCGCCGCTCCCGCAATTCATAATTCACAATTCATAATTCATACTTCCATTGCTAAGCTTTACTCCATCAGGTATCTATTGCTCCCAAGGTGGATTTTATATCGATCCCTGGAAACCTGTGGAGAAGGCTGTAATCACACATGCCCATAGTGATCACGCGCGCTGGGGAAGTAAACAATATCTCTGTCACCCGGATACTGCACCTCTCCTGCAATTGAGACTGGGTCCGGTTGAAGTACAATCACAGGACTGGGGAGAGCAGTTAGATATCAATGGTGTTAGGGTAAGTCTGCATCCAGCCGGACATATCATCGGCTCCTCCCAGGTTCGGGTAGAATACAAAGGAGAAGTTTGGGTAGTAAGTGGAGATTATAAAGTAGTGTCAGATGGCATCAGTGGTGATTTCGAACCGGTAGCCTGTCATCATTTTATAACCGAATCTACATTTGGATTGCCCATCTACCAATGGGAAGACCAGGAAATTATATACCAGCAAATCAGGCAATGGGTGTTGGATAACCAGACAGCAGGATATAGTTCTGTATTACTTGCCTATAGCCTGGGAAAAGCACAACGCTTGATCAGTTGCCTGGCTCCCTTGCAACAACCCATTTATGCTCATGGTGCCATTGCTAATGTGCAGGAAAAATTGATAGACTCCGGATGGAAATTAACACCGGTAGTAAGGGTACCGGTGGAGCCTAACCGAAATCAACTGAAGGGATCAATAGTAGTAGCACCACCCAGTGCAGATGGCAGTAGTTGGCTGAAGAAATTCGGTCCGGTTAAAGTAGCTGTTTGCAGTGGCTGGATGCAGGTTAGAGGCAATGCCCGCAGAAGAAATGTGGATGCCGGATTCGTGTTAAGTGATCATGCCGACTGGAATGGATTGATAACTGCTGTCAAAGCAACCGGGGCTTCCTCTGTATATGTAACCCATGGATTCCAGGCAGCTTTTTCGCGGTATTTAACAGAGCAGGGAATCGAAGCCAAAGAAATTCAAACAGCTTATGGAACCGAAGAACAGGAATAGCAATACTGGCATGCGCCTGTTTGCCGAACTGGTGAAGCAACTAGGTTCCAGTACCAAAACCAATGATAAGCTGGCAGCCCTGCTAAGTTATTTTGAAACTGCACCGGAAGCTGATACCATTTGGGTGATCGCACTCTTTACCGGAAGGCGGCCTAAAAGAACAGTCAGCAGTACCTATCTGAGAGAATGGTGCATTGAACAAACCGGTTTATCTGCCTGGCTGTTTGAAGAATCCTATCATACCGTAGGGGATCTCGCTGAAACCATTGCATTATTATTGCCACCACCGACCAATGAATCCAGTCATTCCCTCCAGACCTACCTGGAGGCATTGCAAGCGCTCAGCGACCAGGAAGTAGAAGCAAAAAAATCATTTGTACTGCATGCCTGGGATGAGCTGAATCGCGAAGAACGATTTGTGTTCAATAAGCTAATAACCGGAGGATTTCGAATTGGGGTATCACAACAATTATTGGTGCAGGCACTTGCCAAACTGGTTAATCTGGAACAAAGCCAGATAGCCTATCTGATTAGCGGTCAGTGGGATCCGCGCCAGACGAGTTTACAACAATTGCTGTCCAGCAGTTATGCAGCCACCGATTTCTCCAAGCCCTATCCTTTTTATTTGTGTTATCCGGTAGAAGGGGAATTGGAAGCGCTAGGGAATCCGGCCGAATGGCAGGCAGAGTGGAAATGGGATGGTATACGCGGACAATTAATCAAGCGCAACGGCGAGCTCTTTGTCTGGAGCCGGGGAGAAGAATTGATAACTGAGAAGTTTCCGGAGTATCAGGGTTTACTGAATACCTTACCAGATGGGTTGGTTTTGGATGGTGAAATCCTGCCCTTTATGGAGGGGAAACCGATGCCCTTTGCACTCTTACAAACCCGGATTGGCCGAAAAAATATTACCAAAAAACAACTGGAAGCTGCACCCATTCATTTTTTCGCCTATGATTTATTGGAATGGGAAGGAACCGACTGGCGGGATCAGCCCCTGCAACAAAGAAGAACTAAATTAGAAGCGCTGGTAGCACAGGTTCAGCACCCGAAGCTGCTACTCTCTCCCAGTGTAAACTTTGATACCTGGGAAGAGCTTGCGGAACTCAGGAGCCGATCCAGAGAATTTGTAGCAGAAGGCATTATGCTGAAGAAAAAAGACTCGGTATACCAGGTAGGCAGGAAGCGGGGCGACTGGTGGAAATGGAAAACAGATCCCATGACCATTGATGCCGTTCTGATTTATGCGCAAAAAGGCCATGGGCGCAGAAGCAACCTCTATACCGATTACACTTTTGCAGTTCGAAAGGATGATAAACTGCTGGCATTCACCAAAGCGTATTCAGGACTCACGGATAAGGAACTGCTGGAAGTGGATGCATTTGTGAAACGCAATGCACTGGAGAAATTTGGTCCCGTTCGAACTGTGCCAGCCGAACTGGTTTTTGAGATCGCTTTTGAAGGAATTGCAGCTTCTTCCCGGCATAAAAGTGGAGTGGCACTTCGTTTCCCCCGAATCCTGCGCTGGAGAAAAGATAAAACCGTGCAGGATATCAACACGCTGGAGGATCTGCAGCAATTATTGCAACAATTTGGCAATGAAAAAGCAGATTAGAACCGTGGGAACAAGAAATTTGTTAGATTAAGATCAATACAGTGTTATGCTTACCCGAATCTTTTTATTACTGGTGCTCTTAGCCGGCAGTGGCGTGGTGTTGCTAACCAGCCATACAACCGCGCTGAATCCGGATAAACCGGTGCCAATTCCTCCTTCCAAACAACGAAGCGGTGATGCTGCCAAAGGATTTGACTACCTGACCACCGGAGATTATGTCAAGGGAGGAATTCCCTATGATTTTTTCTTGATGGGCAAAGGCAAGGAGCAGCAGAATTTTCTGAAAAGAACCGGACTCAATGCAACTGTACCGCATGATTACACCGTGGTAAAAGCAGTGAATGGAGAAAACCTGGTGGCTCCCAACTGTATGCAATGCCATGCGCAGGTATTCAATGATTCTTTGATTGTAGGTATGGGCAATACCCTGATTGATTTTTCCATGGGACAACAACTGAATCCTGCTGCCATCAAGATGATGGGCACCTTGATGAAAGCTAACGCTCCCGCAAAATACGAAGCAAGCAAACATTTCCTGCAGGTAGCAGGCACCATTGGCCCCTATTTGACAACAGCTGTACGAGGAGTGAATGCTGCAGACCGGCTGGCAGCAGTATTGGTGGCGCATCGCGATCCCAATACACTGAAATGGTCCGACTCTGCTTATATGGAGATTCCGAAAGAAGTAATTCCCAGTGATGTACCTGCCTGGTGGTTGCTCCGGAAAAAGAATGCCATGTTCTACAATGGATTCGGTCGCGGTGATTTTGGAAGATTTCTAATGGCCTCCAACCTGCTAACCGTAACCGATTCTTCTGAAGCAGCGGAAGTGGATAAACGCATCAGTGATGTACTCGCCTATATCAACAACCTGCGACCACCTGTTTATCCTGGCAAAGTGGATAAGGCATTGGCAGAAAAAGGGCGCATTCTCTTTATTGATAACTGTTCCAAATGCCACGGAAAATATGGTAACGAAGAAGAATATCCGAACTTATTGATTCCCGCTTCGATTATTAAAACCGATTCGGCCTTGTACCAAAGCAACTATCAGAATCCGCAGTTTGTAAATTGGTTCAATAAAAGTTGGTTTTCTCAAGGGGATCATCCGGCAAGCCTGGTGCCTTTTAATGGATACATTGCACCACCGCTGGATGGAATCTGGAGCACTGCCCCTTATTTGCACAATGGTTCCGTACCAACCCTGGAAGCCGTATTGAATAGTAAAATCCGGCCTACCTACTGGCAACGCAATTTTGACAAGCCCCGCTATGATATCGAGAGCATGAGTTGGGAGTACAAGGTAGTTGATAAACCGGGAGGCAGCCAGATTTATAACACCACGCTCAAAGGGTATGGTAACTATGGCCATTATTTTGGCGATAAACTAACAGACACAGAACGCAAGGCGTTGCTGGAGTATCTCAAAACCATCTAAGTATTGAAGCTCCGGCAAACGATAGGATACCAGGTCATACGGGATTGGTTAGCCGAAAACAACAGAACTCCGTTTGCCTACCAGGAAGAAGCATGGCAGTTGATATTGTCAGGTTCCTCCGGACTGGTAAATGCTCCCACCGGATATGGAAAAACATTTTCGGTTTTCTTAGGTGCCCTTATTCAATACATCAATGAACATCCGGATACCTTTAGAAGCAAACGACCACAGGCGCTGCAACTCTTATGGATCTCTCCTCTGAGAGCACTCGCCAAAGATATCGGTCGCGCTATGGAGGAAGCATTACTAGCTTTAGGCATTCCCTGGACCGTGGGTATACGAAATGGGGATACTCCAACCAGTGAACGACAGAAACAAAAAAGAAAATCACCGGAAATACTGATCATCACACCGGAGAGCCTGCACCTGGTGCTGGCACAGAAAGGCTATCCGGATTTTTTCAACTCACTCCGGCTCGTTGCTGTAGATGAATGGCATGAACTGATTGGCAGCAAGCGGGGGGTGCTGGTGGAACTGGCCATGTGCAGAATAGCGGCACTAAGAAAAGAGCAAGAACCTGAGCTAAGTTTTTCCATTATTGGTATATCCGCCACCATCGGTAACCTGGAACAGGCAATGGAGGTATTGTTATCGCCGCTGCAGGAGGAAGGAAGGATAGTACGGGCGACCCTTCCTAAACAAACAGAACTTATTTCCATCCTGCCGGATGAAATTGAAAAATATCCATGGGCCGGTCACCTGGGATTAAAGCTGGTAGAAAAAATTATTCCCATCATTGAAGCGAGCACCACTACCCTGCTCTTTATCAATACCAGGGGAATGAGTGAACGCTGGTACCAGACCATTCTGGATGTGGCACCACACCTGGCGGGTGCCATCGCCTTACACCATGGAAGTATTGAGCAGGAATTGCGGATCTGGGTGGAAGACGCATTACATGCGGGTACATTGAAATGTGTGGTCTGTACAGCGAGCCTGGATTTGGGTGTTGATTTTCGGCCAGTCGAGACTGTTATACAGGTTGGCTCGCCAAAAGGAGTCGCGCGCTTTTTACAAAGAGCCGGAAGAAGCGGTCACCAGCCGGGGGCGGTAAGCAGAATTTATTTCCTTCCCACCCATTCACTGGAACTGGTAGAAGCTGCCGCATTGAAAGCCGCCATGGACAAGCAACTGATTGAATCCAGGGAACCCTTCCTGTTATGTTATGATGTGCTGATTCAATACCTCAGCACACTGGCTATATCGGAAGGATTTACTTCAGAACAGGCATATCATGAAGTGAAATCTACCTTCTGTTTCAGGGAGATGACAAAAGCGGAATGGCAGCAGGTATTGCAGTTTTTGGTGCATGGCGGACAGGCCTTACAGCAGTACGATGAATATAAAAAAGTAGAATTGATCGATGGGCTGTATCGCATTACAAGCAGAAGAGTAGCCATGCGGCATCGCATGCATATTGGGACTATTGTAAGTGATGCCATGCTGAAGGTCAAATTTGTATCGGGTGGATATATTGGTGTGATTGAAGAATGGTTTATCTCCAAACTGGAACCGGGAGAAGTCTTTACCCTGGCGGGAAGAAACCTGGAGCTGGTAATGATCAAAGACATGACCGTATTAGTACGAAAATCAACCAGTAAAAAATCAATTGTACCAAGCTGGATGGGTGGGCGTATGCCCTTGTCTGCCAACCTGGGACAGCTCTTACGGCAAACCTTAAACGAAGCCGGAAAAGCGGGACCGGATAATATCGAAATGTATGCACTGGCTCCCTTATTTGAATTGCAGAATCAACTCAGCCAGGTACCGGAAGAAAATGAATTGCTGATTGAACAGATAGAAACCAAAGATGGATTTCATTTGTACGTCTATCCCTTTGAAGGCCGGCTGGTACATGAAGCGATGGCAGCCATCCTGGCATACCGCATCAGTAAAATCCAGCCCATCAGCTTTTCCTTTGCGATGAATGATTATGGATTTGAATTACTGAGTGACCAGCCCATACCGGTGGATGATACCAACGTGTATGAGCTCTTCAGTACGGAAAATCTGTTTGCCGATATCCAGCGAAGTGTGAACAGTACGGAGATGGCTAAACGAAAATTCAGGGATATCGCGGTGATCGGTGGCTTATTGTTCCAGGGTTATCCGGGTGAACATAAAAAAGCGAGACACTTACAGGCAAGTGCCTCGCTCTTATTTAAAGTATTCCAGGAATACGAGCCGGATAATCTCTTAATGCGGCAGGCCTACCAGGAAGTATTTGATCAGCAGATGGAAGAAACCCGCTTACGCAATATGCTCGAACGCATTCAGCAAAGCCGGATCATTTTGCGGTTTCCGGAGAAACTCACTCCTTTCTGTTTCCCGATTAAAGTAGACAGTAAGCGGGAACAGTTATCCTCCGAAACCCTGGAAGACCGGGTGCGTAAAATGCAGTTGCAATTGCTGAAATAATTATTTTAAATGTTTGAGCTGGGTTGCGTATAAAATGATCATGAGCAGTGGTACACCCAGGTTCGAGATATAACTGCTACCTCCAATAAATAGATTGGAAAATCCAAGTATGATGGTGAGTGCAATGATGGGTAATATCTCACCGATTACATACATAAAAAATCCATCCTTTTTAAATTTTCTCATTTGGATAGCACCATAAATACAAAGCGCCGCACTGGCAATTGTGATAATCCAAATAAGCGTAGCATTGGACTCCATCAAATCAAATACACGTACACTTTTTTCAAGATCCGCCACTTCTTTTTCACTCATCTTTTCTAACGCATCCGGGTTTTCTAATGCTTGTTTTGCGAATTTCATTCCAAACTTGGAAAGTGGGATAGAAAAAAGCTGAATTGCCGAGCCAATAAATGTCAGAATGGTCAGTACATTCAACATGGTGGGCAGCTTTTTCTGCTCTTGTTCGAATGGATTCAGGACGTTCATAATGAGGTGATTTGATTTAGGAATTCTTAAAAATAAAGCATTTAGCTTTGCCCTCCGATGAAAGCGCCGCATTCTTTTACCCTTTTCGGTCAGCAACTCTGGCTCACCCCCATGAAAGCGATTTATTGGGAGGATCAATCTGCCCTGATCCTCTCGGATCTGCATTTCGGCAAAACCGGCCATTTCAGAAAGTCCGGCATCGGAGTACCACAGGAAGTATTCAAACAGGATCTGCAGCGCCTCTTTCACCTGGTTCAGTATTATAAACCGAAAGAACTCATTATTGTAGGTGATTTCTTTCACAGCAGTTATAACCTGGAATCGGACTGGTTTGCACGCTGGAGAAAGGATCATGCTGATCTGGCCATTACCCTGGTAAGAGGCAATCACGATATTTTACAGGCATCCTGGTATGAGGAACAGGCCATTCATGTGCAGCAGGGAATGTATGCCAGGGGCCCTTTCCGATTTGTTCATGACCCGGAAGAATTACCGGAAGCAGAAAACGATACCTATACTTTTTCAGGTCACCTGCATCCGGGTGTGCTGTTAAGTGGTTCTGGTAAACAATCGCTTCGCCTTCCCTGTTTCTATTTCGGCAAAGCAAAAGCGATCCTGCCGGCATTCAGTGGATTTTCCGGGTTGGCATTGGTTTCTCCTGAAGCAGGGGCATCGGTATTTGCTATAGCCGGACAGGAAATCATCCCCATACAATGAAGGCCAGCAATCGATTTATAGCATTTGATCCGATCTATGCCCACCCCTTACCACCCGGACATAGGTTCCCCATGTTGAAATATGAACTGATACCTGAGCAGTTACTCTATGAAGGAATAATCACTGAAGAAGCACTGGTGTCTCCTGCCAGCTGCCCCACGGAATTGGTACTGAAAACTCATGATGCCGATTATGTGCAGAAGCTCCTGGAACAGACACTCTCAGCCAAAGAGCAGCGTCATATTGGATTTCCTCAATCGGAGGCCCTGACCAAGCGGGAATTCATCATCACCCAGGGCACGATTGATTGTGCCAGGCATGCCCTCCAGCATGGAGTAGCGCTGAATGTAGCGGGGGGAACCCATCATGCATTTGCCGACAGAGGCGAAGGCTTTTGCCTGTTGAACGATGTGGCTGTAGCAGCCAATGTATTGCTGGAAGAAGGAACAATTAAACAGGCAATTGTTATTGACCTGGATGTGCACCAGGGCAATGGAACTGCCAAACTATTTGAGCACAATCCGAAGGTATTCACCTTCAGCATGCATGGCCGGCATAATTATCCCTTTCACAAAGAGCAATCAGACCTGGATGTTCCGCTGGAAGATGGAACCACCACCGACGCCTACCTGGAGTTATTAGCAAAGCACCTGCCCCTATTGCTGGAAAAAGCGCAACCAGATTTTGCCTTTTTCATTTCAGGAGTGGACATCCTGGAAACCGACAAGTTTGGTAAACTGAAAGTAAGCAAAGCAGGTTGCCGCGAAAGAGACCGAATGGTATTCAGTACGCTCAAAAAAGCAGGTATACCCTGTGCCGTTTCCATGGGTGGGGGTTATTCTCCGGATATCCGGGATATAGTAGAAGCGCATTGCAATACCTTCAAAGAAGCTTTTAGTATTTACTGAAAAAAGAAAGCCCCGTAAAAACGGGGCCTTACTAACCCATAGTACTAAAAACAACAGATATGCATCAGGGGTAAGCCTGCTAATTCATTTTTTTCTTCAGGGAATTAACCTGGTCGTGCAAATTGGAAACAATCGAAGCCAATTGATCCACATCCCAGCGCTGTTGCTGGTTGGCCCGGGTAATTACCATCTGTGCCTGCCAGATTTCCAGCACATCATTGGCATCGATCTGGTAAGGCTGGTAAACCGGGTTATCACTAACCAGGGTAAGTTTCTGTTTAGACCGCCCATTTTTCATGATGCGTTTGTAAACAATTCCTTCCTGGCGGGAAACCACGATATACGTATTGCTGGATTTAAGATTCTCCGTGTCTTCCACCTTTTCCCCCACAATAATGGAACCACTGGGCGTTGGCAACATGGAATCCCCAACGATTTCAAAAGCCCGGTAAGAACCTGGGGCCAGCATGGGCAGGGTGAAGGTATTCAACTCATCAATGAACTCCGGATCTGCATAGCCATTCAAATAACCGGCAGCAGCTTTCATAGGCACATACTGAATAACAGTAGGCTCAGCAGCCAGCTTTTGTGCACGGCGTTTCGCAATATAACTGCCCTTGGTTTCAGAAAGATCCTTCAGGAAAAGCTCATCCAGACTCACTTTAAACAATTCACTCACCATTTCCAGCACCTCGAGCCGGGGTTCCGCCCGCTCTTCTTCATAAGCGCCCAGCAAGGAACGCTTGATCTTCAATTTGGCAGCAAAATCTTCCTGCGTCCATCCCCGCAGCTTACGTAAATGCTTTAGATTTTTTCCGGCAAATGACATGCTAACAGATTTAGTACGAAAATACTAAGAAATTTATCAAATAGAAATTTTTTTGAGAAAAATTTCTATTTGATAAATGTGAAAGGTGAAAAGTGAAAGGTGAAAAATGGTCAAAGGGAATAGGTGAAAAGGAGTTCTACTCTCTCACTTCTCACCTTTCACCTTTCACCTTATCTTCGCTCCATGCCAACCAGAAAAAAGAAAGAAGAACCTATTATCCTGATCACGAATGACGATGGCGTAACTGCCCCGGGAATCCAAAACCTGGTAGAAGCAGTACGCGGATTGGGGAAAATTGTAGTAGTAGCACCAGATAAGCCGCAGTCCGGAATGGGACATGCCATCACCATAGGATCTCCCCTCAGATTACACCCCGTTCAAATCTATGAAGGCATTGAAGCCTATGGTTGTACCGGCACCCCGGTAGATTGTGTAAAACTCGCGGTAGATAAAGTATTACATCGCAAACCGGATATCTGCCTGAGTGGTATCAATCACGGTGCGAATCATTCCATCAATGTGATTTATTCCGGTACCATGTCTGCTGCTGTGGAAGCGGCTATTGAAAGTATTCCTTCCATTGGCTTCTCCCTGCTGGATTACAGCATCGAAGCTGATTTTACAGCAGCTGCGCATTATGCCCGCATCATCACAGAAATGGTGCTGAGTAAAAAACAGGATAAACACCTGGTATTAAATGTGAACATACCCGCGGTTCCAAAAGATCAGATCAAGGGGATTAAAATCTGTCGCCAGGCATATGCCAAGTACCAGGAAGATTTCCTCGAGCGCCAGGATCCTCATGGTCGCCGGTATTACTGGCTTACCGGAGAATTTCTCAACTTTGACAAAGGCAGAGATACCGATGTTTGGGCCTTGCAGAATAACTATGTAAGTGTGGTGCCTGTACAATTTGACCTTACGAATTACGTTCTTAAAGCCAAACTTGAAAAAAGCTGGAAACTCGATGCTAAAAAAAGATAATCTCCAACTGGGTATTGTACTTGGATTTGTAGCTCCTTTAATCGGACTGGTCATCTACTACCTGATCGTGTTCATGCCCAGGCATGTGAGTTTCATGGAATACCTGGTTTACCTGAAACAACTGAAATCACTGCTGACGGGTGTTAGCAGCATTTCTCTGATTGCAAATGCTATTCTCTTTACGATTTATATCAACAGCCGGAAAGATAAAACCGCCAAAGGCGTGTTTGTTTCAACGCTTATTTACGGTGTTGTTGTTTTGCTGATCAAGCTGGTAGCATAATCCACAATTTCCTCCGCTGCTTTTGCAGATGCATTACCTCCCTGTTGCAGGAGCTGCCTGAGTTGATCGTAATCACCGGTTATCCTATTGCGGTATTCCTGGTTATGTAAGAGATTTTTTAATTCCTGCACCAGGTTCTGTGTATTCATATCATCCTGGATCAACTCCTTCACTACAAGCCGGTCCATGATGAGGTTTACGAGTGAAATGTATTTGACTTTGATGAGGCGCTTCGCGATGAGATAAGATATCTTGTTACCCTTATAACAAACTACTTCCGGCACTCCAAACAAGGCAGTTTCCAATGTTGCAGTTCCGGAGGTGACCAACGCTGCTTCCGCCTGCATTAATACGGCATAGGTTGCATTGCTGGTGGTGCGCACATTCGGAAATTTTGCCAACAATGGTGCATAAAAGTCATCGCTTACTCCCGGTGCCTTGGCTACCACAAATTCATAGTCCGGAAATGAAGGCGTCACAGACAACATCACCGGTAATTTTTTCAGGATCTCCTGCTTGCGGCTACCTGGCAGTAAAGCAATCAGTTTTGGATTGCGTTGCACCGATGCATTGTCCTGCTTGTATTTTTCTATCACTTCAGCCAAAGGATGCCCGACATAACTCACCGGGTACTTCCATTTGCGATAAAAATCCAGCTCAAAGGGCAAAATGACCAGCATCTTATCAATAGCCGTTTTGATCGTTTTCACCCGGTTCTCTTTCCAGGCCCAAACCTGGGGCGATATATAATAGACATTGTGAAAACCTTCTCTTTTGGCCCAGTCCGCCACTCGCAAATTAAAGCCGGGGTAATCAATGTAGATCAGCAGATCCGGCTGGAATTGCCGGATATCCTGCTTGCAGAAATCGAGGTTGCGAAGTATCGTCCTGAGGTTGGCTACCACTTCCACAAATCCCATAAAGGCCAGATCGCGATAATGTTTCACCAGGGTAGCACCTGCTGCCTCCATCAGATCACCTCCCCAGCAACGGATTTCCGCTGCCGCATCTCTTGCCTTTATCTCGCGGATCAGGTTGCTGCCATGCAAATCGCCACTGGCTTCACCGGCGATGATATAATACTTCATGCAACAAATATAGGAAGCCGGAGGTACTTACTTTTTGAGGAATACCAGTTTGATAAACAGGAAGATGAGCGCAAAGAGAAACATCAGGATAGAAATCCGGTTGATCCCATGCATGTACTTGAGCCATTTCGTCTCCGGTGTATTGGGGTCCTTTTTCTTGATATACAGATATTCCGCTATCTGACGCATGATGCCCATAACTGCTTTTCCAATTTTAACAAAAATAGTCCTTTTTTGTTCCGGCCCATTCCCACAACGTGATGCTTATCACAGAAATGCTGCCCCTCTTTTTCCAGTTTTGCACCACAATATGAACCGGATTCTATTCATACTTCTAGTACAAGTAACCCTGATCAGCGCAGCAAGCGCCCAAAACCTGCCTGAACCGGAAAGCACCAGGGATACCAGTTCCCTCTTGCATGTGTTCAAATCAGGCACTATCAATGGCCATGCACGTCTCTTTACAATGGCAACTGATAATGCAACCGGCATCCGGGATTATGCAGCTACTGCCATTGGAGGTGGATTGCGGTACAAAACAGGCTCCTTTCATGGATTCACAATGGGCATCGGAGGTTATTTCATTTATGATCTCGCTTCCTCCAACCTGGCCAAACCGGATCCCCTGACCAATGCTGCTAATCGTTATGAAATCGGGCTGTTTGATATCCAGGATGTTTCCAACAAAAATGATATCAATCGCCTCGAAGAATTGTATCTGCAATACAAATACAAAACATTCAAAGCAACTATCGGAAAACAATTACCCGATATGCCTTTTATCAACCAGCAGGATGGCAGGATGAGAGCAACCGGCATTGATGGTTTGCAAGTACATTGGAAACCCGGAAAAAATACTGCCTTACAAGCTGCTTATCTCTGGCAGATCTCTCCCAGGAGCACCGTACGATGGTTTTCCATTGGCGAATCGATTGGTGTGTATCCTGCAGGTATTGGTCCGGATGGCAAACCTTCCAACTACAAAGACGCACTCAAAAGCAAGGGTGTTGTGGTAACCAGCATCCAGCAACAAGTACACCCTACCCTTAGTATCCAGGTATGGAACCAGTTTGTAGAAAATATTTTTAATACAGCGATGATACAGGCTGATTTTCGAAAACCAATCGGGAATCAAAACAACCTGACAGCCGGCTTGCAACTGATCCGCCAGGATGCGATTAATGATGGAGGGAATGAAGATCCATCCAAAACCTATTTTACAAAAGGTGGGAAATCACTTGTTCTGGGTGGCAGTATTGGTATTGAGCATCAACCCTGGAATATCTCCCTGAATTATACCCGCATCACCAAAGACGGCCGGTACCTGATGCCACGTGAATGGGGTAAGGATCCTTTTTATACTTTTCTGCAGAGAGAACGAAACGATGGGTATGCAGATGTCAACGCAATTGCACTTAAAGCTAATTATAAGCTAGAAAAACTGCATTCCAAACTCTTTCTCGGGTATGGACATTATTACCTTCCGGATGTGCAGCATGCTGCATTCAATAAATATGCAACTCCCTCGTATCAGCAACTCAACCTAAGCTGGAAATACGATTTCCAGGCTTTCCTGAAAGGAATGGATATTCAGTTTTTATATGTTCACAAATCTGTATTGGGCAATGAATCCTATGCAGCTAAATACCTCGTGAACAAGGTCAATATGTCGAATTACAATCTTATCTTAAACTATACTTTTTAAATCCGTCATCATGTTAGAGAAAATCAATCCAGTCTGGTTTCACCGCATCCTTCGATTTGGCTTAGGCGGACTCTTTATCGGTATCGCATTCTTTTATAAAGATGCCTGGCCAATGTATATTTTTGGCGGCATTACTTTTATAACCGGATTTATTCGTCCGCGCAGGTGTATTGATGATCAATGTGAATTGTAAATTCAGTTGCGCCGCTGTTTAAAGTAAAAGGTAAACAAAACAAAAATCAGGCGAATACTGGTATAACAGATCTTCTGCCAGGCACGTGCTGCCCAACCATATTTCTGTTGCGCTTCAGATTCCGTAACCGGAACTGATTCCTGCTGAATGATTTCAAGTAACTCCTGTTTTACATGTGCCGTAAATTTTTCATCCAGTACTTCCAGGTTGAGTTCTATGCTGGCATAAGCACTGATAAAGTTGATATTAAAGGAACCTACCGTAGCCCATTTTTCATCTGCACAACTGATCTTGCCATGCAAAACATTCGACTGGTATTCGAATAAGGAGATCTTATTTTTCAACAACCATCTGTAGAGATAACGTTCGGCCTCTTTGGCCATCCATACATCCGATTTCCCTGCTGCAATTACATAAATTTTTACTCCCCGTTTGACAGCGTTTTCCATTGCCTTCCGCATTTGCCGACCGGGCAGGAAATAACTTGATAACATGTAGACTTCTTTTTTCGCATCCTGCATCATATGCAGGTAACTATTGGATATCTCTATGCGAAAGCGTACCCAGTCCTGCCGCCGCACCCGAACCAGGCAGTTCTCCTCCGGCAATGGTTTTCTATGATGTGGTAATCTGAATTGAATCGGTTTGGATTTACCCCAGCCTGCCTTGTTCCAGAGTTCCAGGCATACCTGGTATAATTTCTCCGCGGCTTCCCCTTCTACCAGCACCGCCCAATCGAGCCAGGCTGATTGTCCAGGTAAATCATTGTATCGGTTACTCACATTCACCCCTCCTACCAATGCAGTATCTGCATCCACTACACATACTTTCTGATGCAGGCGGCGACCGAAATAAAACTTGCGGGCTCTTAGCAATGGTTCAAACCACCTGAAATGCACACCGCGACCCCGGATTGCCCGGATTCGTTTTTTGGTCAGGTGCAAAGAAGCATAACCATCGACCAACATGTATACCTTTACGCCTCTCTCTGCAGCCAGGCAAAGATGCTCCAGCACTTCACCGCCGGTTTCATCTTCATCGAGAATATACATTTGGAAATGGATGGAATGGGTTGCTTCATCCAGCAAACGAATCAGGTTTTCAAAATAAGCTTTCCCACCCCGAACCAGTTCAACCCGGTTGCGTGAGGTATACCCTTTTAATGGATTCGGCTTTTTCATCCTACTGTTAATATAGTACATTTAGGCATAGCTATTGAAGTATGAACCAGGTTTGGGAATTATTAGCAGGAGTTGTGATTTTCATCATCGGCATGCATTGGCTGGAAGATGCCTTGAAAAGAATTGCCGGCCGATCGTTCAAACTGTTCCTGAAAAAACAAACCAGCAATAAAGTAAAAGGTATACTCGGCGGCGCATTGGTTACTGCTCTCCTGCAAAGCAGTTCGGTAGTGAATATCATGGTACTTGCTTTCGTGGGGGCGAAAGTGTTACAAATGGAAAATGCACTCGCCCTGATGCTGGGTTCCAACCTCGGTACCACTTTTACCAGTTGGATCATTGCATTGGTTGGATTCAAATTGAATATAGAAGCATTGGCATGGCCACTTACCGGAATCGCGGGATTAATCTGGACCATGCTCTCACCGCACAACCGATTTTATTCCTGGATACAATTTCTATTGGGATTTGGATTCCTGCTGCTGGGATTGTACTTCATGCAAACCGGCGTTGCCTCCAGCCTTGAACATATTGATCTGCTGCAGTTCAATCGCTTTCCACTGATTGTATTTCTCTTATTGGGTGCAGTGATCACTACCATTGTGCAGGCCAGTTCAGCCACGATTGCATTAACACTTTCGGTGCTGCATGCCGGTGGTATCAGCCTGGAAGCTGCAGCCGCTATTGTATTGGGAGCAGAAATTGGCACCACATCCAAACTGCTGATTCTTGCACAGGGTAAACTGGTTGATAAAAAACGTGTGGCACTTGGAAATTTTTTATTCAATACGATCTCCTCCATACTGGCTTTTGCTGCTATCAGTCCCTTGCTACATATCATTCAGCACTGGATTGGTGTTAAAGATGAGCTTACCTCCCTTGCTTTTTTCCAGACCCTCGTGAATTTATTAGGCATCCTCCTGTTTTTTCCTTTCCTGCAGCTCTTTGGCCGATTCCTACAAAACCTCTACAGCAACAACCAGCAGGATACCAGTTTCATCCACAAAGTATCTATTAAAGAAACGGAACTGGCATTACTGGCCACACAGGAAGAGATCAAACATTTTATGTATCATACCATCCAGTATGCAGTGGAGGCAATTGGCATCAAAAACTTTCAGTTACCGGTAACAGTCTGGAAACCCAGCCATCAATTTGCCAATCCTGATGACCGGTACGATTACCTGAAAGATGTACACGGTGATATCCAGCAGTACTATGTACAACTGCAGGCAGCCATTACAGAGAAAGAGGATACCGTTTTACTGGACCAGTTAGTTGCTGCACTCCGCAATGGCATGTATGGAGCGAAAAGCCTGAAAGATGCAAGGCTGGATGCAGAACAGCTGCGCAATTCTTCCAACGATAGTAAATTTGGTTATTACCAGATGAGCAGGCAGCGCATGGGAGAATTCCTACTGGAACTAGCTCCTTTTCTAACGGGAGAAAAACCAGCCAGCAGTGAAGAGCTGAAGAAAGCATTTACGGAACTGGCTGAGCAATACCAACATTCTATTATGGAGCTCTATGGTAAAAACCGGAGCCAGGAATTAACAGATATCGAACTATCTACCCTTGTTAACTATAACAGGGAGCTGTATACGGCGAAAAAATCACTGCTGCTGGCAGTATCGGAACTGATGCTGAACCCTCCAGATGCAAGCCGCCTGCGCGAATTACCGGGCTTTATCCGATAAGTTTTGTAATTTTTGATCACCCAATCATGAGACTCCCCCCCAATACCAAAAAATTCCTGGAAGAAGCCGGAGCTATTGCACAATTCACGGGCAGATTTTTCCGGGAAGTATTTCGTCCCCGGTACGAATGGGCTGCGTTTATTCATCAGTGTTATATGATCGGATACAAATCGCTGCCCCTGGTGGGCCTCACTGGTTTTATCATGGGCCTTGTACTCACTATGCAATTACGCCCCTCCTTAATTGACTATGGTGTGGAGAGTGAATTACCTGCCATGGTAGGCATTGCCATCATAAGGGAAATCGGTCCGGTTATAACCGCCCTCATTTTTGCAGGTAAAATTGGTAGCAGCATTGGCGCAGAACTGGGTAGCATGAAAGTAACAGAGCAGATCGATGCTATGGAAGTAAGTGGTACCAATCCCTTCAAATACCTCGTGGTAACACGTGTACTGGCAAGCACCCTGATGTTACCGGTCCTGGTATTATTAGGGGATGCCATTTCCTTATACGGAGCCTATCTTGGTGTAAACATAAAAGCCACTACCAGTTTCAGTCTCTACTACACGCAGGTGTTTGATAATCTTAGTTTCGGAGACGTGATACCTGCCTTTGTAAAATCTTTTTTCTTTGGATTTGCAATTGGCATCATCGGTTGTTTCAAAGGATTTAATTCCAGTAAAGGCACTGAAGGAGTTGGACATAGCGCAAACAGTTCGGTAGTGTTGGGGAGCCTGATGGTATTCATTCTCGATTTGATTGCCGTGCAGGTAACAGATATACTCGGACTCAATTAAAAGTGACAACCTATCTCAAACATGGAAGCAGCAATCATCATACAGGATCTTTATAAAAGCTTTGGGAGCAACCATGTGCTGAAAGGATTTAATCTGGAGCTAAAAAGGGGAGAAAACCTGGCGGTTTTGGGAAAATCCGGCAGTGGCAAATCGGTGCTGATCAAATGTATCATCGGACTGATGCAACAGGATGAAGGCGAAATCAATGTTTTGGGTCAATCAATCAGATCTCTCAACCAGGATGAACTGGATCACCTCAGGGTGAAAATTGGCTTCCTTTTTCAATCCAATGCCCTCTATGATTCTATGACAGTACGCGAGAACCTGGAGTTTCCTCTACGCAGGCACTGGATGGAAATCAGCAACAAAGAAACCGGGGATCTGGTAATGGAATCGCTCGAGAATGTAGGCCTCGCGCATACAGTAGATTTAATGCCCGCGGAATTATCAGGTGGTATGAGAAAGCGAATTGCGCTGGCGCGAACACTGATCCTGAAGCCGCAAATCATCCTGTATGATGAACCTACTACAGGCCTGGATCCCATCACTTCTAAGGAGATCAGCGAACTTATGAATGAGTTACAAAAAAAATACAATACTTCCTCGATCACCATTTCACATGATATGAATTGTATCCAGCGCACTGCCGACCGGGTGATCCTGCTGGTAGATGGCATTGCTTATGCAGATGGAGAATTTGATCAATTAAAAGCATCTACGGATCCGGTTATTTTACCGTATTTTGAATAAGTCAAGAACCCATGCAGAACAAAAGAACCAACCTGGTCAAACTTGGAATCTTCACCATCAGCGGATTACTCTTCCTGGTGTTGTCGCTCTATCTGATTGGCAGAAATCAACAACTCTTTCGTTCTTCCATCCAGGTTAAAACTTATTTCCGCCATGCAGGTGGCGTGGTTCCCGGAAACAATGTACGGTATGCAGGCATTCAGGCTGGTACAGTGAAATCAGTGAAGCTGATCAACGATACCACCATAGAATTTGAATTATTAATTGATAAGGAAGCTTCCAAACATATCCTGAAAAATGCCCTCGCCTCCATAGGTACCGAAGGATTGATCGGAAACCGGGTGGTGAACCTGGTACCAGGCATTGGAGTAGCCGAACCCATCCAGGAAGGAGATGAAATCGCCACAAAAAAAACCACGGATACGGATGCAATTCTGGAAACACTTTCTGTTACCAATCAGAATGCTGCTGTATTATCATCCGAATTGGTGCAAACCATCACCCGTTTTAATAATAGCAGTGCGCTCTGGACATTGCTGGAGGACAGCAGCCTTGCTGTATCCATCAAAACCAGCCTGGGAAATATTGAGCAGGCATCTGTTTCAACGCGGCAACTGACTGAAGAATTGAACCAGGTAATTCATGATTTGAAACAGGAGCGCGGACTGGTACAACACCTGATCTATGATACCGTGATGAGTGGGCAACTGGAAAGAACTCTGGCACAGTTGGAACAAACCAGTCAGCAAACTGTTACCATGACACAAAAAGTAAATGACCTGATCACCGGGGTACAAAATGAAATCAAGGAAGGGAAAGGTCCGGCTAATGCGATCTTATCAGACACCAGCATGACGGGCAGCCTGCATCGCAGCCTGAGCAATATCGAAAAAAGCACTGCCACTTTCAATGAAAACATGACGGCCCTGCAACATAATTTCCTGTTCAGGGGATACTTCCGTAAGAAAGAGAAGAAGGCCACCAAAGAGAAGAGCAACTGATTTTTATCATACATTTTAACAACTTCTATCAGGGTATACTGGCACTGTATTTGGTAACTTTATAATGAAACAAGATTACCTCATTCTACAACCATTCGTTATGACAAACACAAACAAGATTTTGACAGCATTGGCAACAGGCATTATCGTAGGTGGAGTATTAGGGGTGCTGTTTGCTCCTGATAAGGGCGAAAATACCCGGAACAAAATTGCTGAAGGCGGAAGGAAACTCTCCGACTCCCTTAAAGATAAAATGAACCAGGGCAAAGAAAAGCTCGCAGGTATGCGGAATTCCATCCGCGACCGCGTAGAAGAATTTTCAAGCTAAACTAGTCCCGCGCATCTTTTCCAATAGCCCTTCTTAACAAAGCAAGGGCTATTTCTTTATCCCACCTGGCGAAACGGCCGCGCTGTACTACCAATTCATTGCTTTGGGGATGTTGCAGGTAATAGTGGAAGACAAATTTCTCCCGGGGATCTTTCCAACCGATGATCTGGCCAAAACGCAGGTCGTTGAACACGAGGCTATCGCCATATTTTTCCACTGTGTAAAATTCCTGTGAAAAACGGATGAGGTCTTTTACTTCGGGGTGATCTCGTATTGTATCCAGCAATTCATCCTGCCGGGGAAAATATTCAAAATGCAGGGTACCGGGAGGATCAAAAAGTGATCGGAATCCAACATGATAACCGGAATCATTTCCTGCCACCACATACCATAGCCAGTTATTCAAAGGAGCAGGGGTTGTAAAATAGCGGGTATAGGGAATTTCTCTTTCCGCTAGAATAGTACGGGTATCCCGATCAATCTTTAGTTTATTCAGCGTCGCATAACCGAGGTAAACAATGGGCAGTATAATACCCAGTTTAATCCAAAAAGGGCGCTTCGGACTCATGATGGGAATGAACAGCAGGGCAACAGCAGCCAGGGCCGGCCAGAAAGAAAAGAAGGGATCTGCCACATAGATGGTATTGAAAGAAAAGCGGCAGTGACTAAAAGGTTCGAGCCAGCCGGTGCCATAGTTGTTGAACCCATCCAGGAAAATATGCACCATGATTTCGATTCCGAAAAAAAATATCCAGCGATTCAGTGAAATAGGAAGCTCCCGGTGCAGGGACCTGCCCAGCAGTGCCATAAGCGGCGTTATCAATACCAGGAATAAAATAGAATGTGTAAAGCCCCGGTGCGCTAATAATTCCTCTGAAAGGGGCATCCAGAAACCAGCCACAAAATCCGCATCCGGAATGCTTTGCGCCAATCCGCCCCAGAGCAATGCTTTCTTTCCGATTTTTTTATCCAGGAAAGCTTCCCCGATACAGGCACCTAATGCGAAATGTGTGATGGAGTCCATGCTGAAATTTCCGGTGAAAAATTAAGAAAGAAAAGCGGCACCCTTTGAAATATCCCTGCTAATCGCTTCAATAGAATTGGTGCGAAAGAGTTGCTCCAACTTATCCCGCACTTTCGCGTAGGCAGCATGCAGGGGGCAGGGCTTGGAGGCTGAACAATGCGGTAATCCGAGTCCGCATGCTGTAAAGAGTTCATCCCCATCCAGGGCCAATACCACATTCAATAGCGGTGCCTGAACCTGCTCAGCTGTCATGAAGAAACCACCGGTTGGCCCCTTGCTGCTACTGATCACTCCTTTTTTCACCAGCATTTGCAGGAGTTTTCCCAGGGTATGTTCATTGCCTTCCACCCCGGAAGCAATTTCCTGGATGGAGAATTTATCCCCGGTTTTGAGTCTGGTTGCCAGAAAAAGCACTGCGCGTATGCCGGTTTTACAGGTAATGCTAAGCATGGCTCAAAACTGCTGCTTTTTTCCGATTCATCCATAGCCAAAGCAGGTTCAGCTACAAAAAATGCGGGATCGGCAGAATTGGCTGGTGGGGGCGCCTGCCGCCAATGAATTTTGGGTCTCAAACTTATATGTATGAACCTATCCATGATCTGGCAGTTCTTGATTGGCTGCCTTCTCAGTACCGGGCTACAGGCCCAGCAAAAAATGACACCGGCTCAATTGAAAGAAGACTTGGCACTGGTAGATCAGGCTTTGCAGGAAGCGCATCCCGGACTCTTTCGGTACACTAACAAGTCCGCCTATACGCAGTTGGTGCGTTCTATAGAAACCGAACTGAAAGAAGCATTGACAGAAAAAGAATTCTTAGTGAGGTTACAGTCGCTGATTGCGCAGATCAGTTGCGGACATACCAAACTCCTCCCTTCAGCCTACCAGGAAGGAAAGTTCTTATACCCGGCTGCACACGCTTTTCCGCTTCGTTTGTATTTTGAAGAGCAGGACGTATTTGTGTTGGAAAGTTATAGTGCAGAAGCAGGCATCCCGGCCGGCGCGCGTATCATCCGAATCAATGGGGTTGCCATGCAGGAAATCAGAAAAAAACTAAGTTCCTTACTGCCGGCGGATGGAACCATGCAAACAGGTATAACAGCAACCCTTAACCGCTCCTTCAATTCCTTGTATGCAATATTTTTGGGCGAGTCGCCGGTTTATACAATCAGCTATGAATACAAGGGCAAAAAGCGCACAGCTGCACTGAAAGGGATTGCTTCTGAAACTATTGAGCAGGCCAATGCCAACCAACAAGCAAGTGGGCTAAAGCCCTTTGAACTGGAGTGGAAAGGCAGCACTGCCTGGTTAACCATTCGCAGTTTCATGGCGGATAAGCAACAATATCCTTTTGAGAAATTTGCAGACAGCGTATTCAGTGAATTAAAAACTAAACTAACCAGTAACCTGGTGATTGACTGCCGGGATAATGAAGGCGGTATTGAAGACTGGGGCGGATATCTCTACTCCTACCTGGCAGACACCAATTTCCGATATTACGATCGCATACTGGTCAACAAAAAAGACAGTTTCAGTTTTCAGCCCTATGCCTGGTTGCCTCCCTTTTATCACCAGGCCCGCAACCTGATCCAGGAAAAAGACGGAAAGTTTTATTGGCCGCTGCAAACCTATCTGAAAGAGCTACCTGCAAAAGAAAACCGCTTTACCGGAACTGTTTACCTGTTGGTTAATGGTCGCAGCTTTTCAGTAACTTCCGAATTGGCCACGGTAGTAAAACAAAATAAAAGAGCCATCATTGTTGGAGAAGAAACAGGGGGCAATGGATACGTGAACAACAGTGGACTGTTTGCTGTGCTCACCTTACCTAATTCCAAACTGCAAGTGGGTATACCCCTGGCATCTTTTTATATGAACAGTGATCCCGTGAATGGCAGAGGAGTTGTACCTGATTTCAAAATAGCAACAACCATCAAGGATGTCCTGAACAAGAAAGATCCGGTTGCAGCATTTGTGCTGAACAAGATTAAGACAACACATTAATGCGTACACAAAAAAATACCAAAACTTACCGGTTGAAAGATAACTGGATCCGCTTTATCGGCATTCCGCTGATTGCCTTTACTTCTCATATCATTTTTTTTAATGAACAACATTTTGAAGAAGAGCGATTTGGTTACTGGCAGATATTTCTGATCAGCCTGGCAGAAGCTGTGCTGCTCTGGGAAACCAACCGGTTGGTATTACGCTATTTTCATAAGCGCTATACAGAAGGAAAAGATGGTGTTAAACGCATAATTGGTATTCTGATAGGCTGTATGCTGGTAACCATATTGGTGCGTTACCTGAATATCTGGTTCTATGATAAGACCCTGTTCTGGGGTTATCTCTTTCCGCCGGAAGGTTATCTCTACAATATCCTGATCGCTTTATTGTATGTGGTGATTGTGGTGGGCATTTATGAAGGTCTTTATTATTTCCGGGAATGGAAGCGCACATTTGAAGAGAAGGAAGCATTGGAACGCGCATCGCTGACCATACAACTGGAATCACTCAAAGCACAGATCAATCCGCATTTTCTATTTAATAACCTGGGCTCGCTGGCATCGTTGATTACTGAGGATCAGGAGCGGGCGGTTGAATTCGTTCGACAGCTATCTTCTGTATACAGGTATGTATTAAAAGCCAATGAAAATCATTTAGTGCCATTGAACATGGAACTGGATTTCCTGGAACAGTATTTTAGGTTACTGAAAACCAGGTTTGAAGATGGTATAGAACTGATGATTCATATTGCCGAACCTTATCACAAATGGCAGTTACCTCCTTTAACGCTACAGGTACTGCTGGAGAATGTGATCAAACACAACAGCATATTACCCGATCAGCCCTTACTGGTGAAACTCTATACAAATGAAGAAGGTAAACTGGTGATGGAGAACAATCGCCAGTCCAAGCAGGTGCTGATCGGGTCTGAAAAAATAGGCTTATCCAATTTGCGCAAAAAATATGAGTTGCTACATGAAGGAACTGTGCTGGTGGAGGAAACGTCCTCGCATTTCAAGGTAACCATCCCTTTAATCAAAAAAGAAAACTATGCGCTTGCTGATAGTGGAAGATGAAAATTTGCTGGCGAGTCAGCTTACCAAAATGGTGAAGGAACTGGAGCCGAATGCATCAATCATGAGCCGGACTAACAGTGTGGCATCCACAATATCTTTCCTGAAGGAAAATGAAGCACCGGATTTGATCCTGATGGATATTGAGCTGGGAGATGGTCAGTGTTTTGAGATCTTCCAGGAGGTGAAAATAACTGCACCGGTAATCTTCACCACAGCCTATGATGAACACACCCTGAAAGCTTTTAAAGTAAATAGTATTGACTACCTGTTAAAGCCGATTGAGCCAAAGGAATTGAAAGCGGCATTTGAAAAATACCGCGAGCTTTACGGCAACCAGCAGGTAAGTCCTTCAACTGAAAAATTGAGTCGCCTCCTCAGCCAGTTGCAGGCTGATAGCCAGGTAAAGAACAGGTTCCTGGTCAAAAAAGGGCAGCAGTACCTCACCATATTAACCAGTGAGATTGCCTGCTTTGAATCGAAGCAGAAATTAACTTACCTGCATACCTATACCAAAAATAAATATGTAGTGGATTACACCCTGGATGAGCTGGAAAACATGCTGGAGCCCGGAGATTTTTTCCGGATCAACCGCCAAACCATCTTACATATTGGAGCCATTGAAACGATCTATCCCTGGTTTAAGGGAAAGATCAAACTTGAATTAAAGATCCCGCTGGAGGAGGAAATGCTGGTGAGCCGGGAGCGGGTTACGGACTTTAAAAACTGGCTGGGAGCTTGACAGGCGCACTAATCAACGGGAAAAAAAGTCGATTTATCTAAAATAAATAAAACACTTATACTAAGACTAGGTGGATACCGTTAGATCTAGGTAGTTTTGCTTACTGATCGTAAGTACAACCCTTAGAAAACTCATGAAAAAGCTAACCGTTACCCTTCTGGCTGTTTTTCTGTTGTCCGTGGCTGTTGCAGCCTGGTACAGCTCCAATACTACCCTAACCAGCGGGGTCTATCCCAATACCGGCTGGAATCAAACCCTTACCATTGCAGCAAATAGTACGGTTCGCTTTACCGGAAATACCAATTTCGCGGGGGGCAACCTGGTGATAGAAGAAAATGCCAGCCTGACCATCCAATCACAGGGACTTGCGGCCAATGGGAATATCACCCTGAGGCCAGGTGCCAGTTTAATTGTAAATGGTAACCTGGTGATCAATCATGGAAGTGCCAGTTTGCGAATCAACCAGGCAACGGTAACGGTTAATGGAAATTTTACCCAATCCACCGGTCCGGTTGAAGTAGGAAATGATGCTTTGCTGGATGTTTCAGGAACAGTTACCTCTAATTCAGGAGGTATCACTGTGTTGGACGGAGGTCGCATCAACGCTAACAATTTTGTTTTTAATGGAACCAATACAATAGCCGGCTTACTGGTTGCGAACCAGAACAGCCGGATCAACAATGGCAACCTGGCCTTTACGGGATGCGGTGAGCTACGTACCAGTACCCTGGACATAAGGAGTCCCAATACCGTATCCGGCAATGGCTTCCTGGTAGTATCGCAGAGTTTTGCCAATGGAAGAAATCCGGGCTGGACAGGCCATCAGTTAACCAGCAGTAATGCAATTGGGGTTTACTATACGGGTCCGGCTATCAATGCCAACTGGGGAGGAGCTTACATGAATCCAACAGCCAATAATCCATGCCTGGATTTGCTACCTGTTTCCTTTGAAAAATTCCAGGCGCGCCCGCAAACCAATAATCAATTTATGTTGGAATGGACTGCACCCGAAAACGAAGAAACAGAAAGTTATGAGATCCAAGTATCCGAAGACAATATCAATTTCCGCACCATAGAAATCGTACCTGCCAGAGGAGAAAAAGGCGATAAACGATATCAACAGAAAGTTCATTTAGGATTTTAATCAAGACTTCCCTTAAGCCCGACCGTTATGAAAACAACTATAGCAACAACTCTATTCTTCCTTAGTGCCTTATTCCTGCTCAGTTCCTGCGCAAAAGAAACTGCCGAACCAGTACCAACTGGTCAGAAGCAAATGATCATCCGCATCAAACAGGTGCAGAAAGATGGAACGGTTACTTATTCACCCAGGGTGAGGGTGCAGGTACGGAGTGTGAGGTGAGACGTCAGATGTGAGACGTGAGACGTGAGAAAGTAACATCTTTGTAGCATGTCAAACAAGATCGACCTTACTAAATGGCAATGGTTACATCAACCGGATAGATTTGAACTAACGGAAACGAGTGTATCCATTCATACCACTACTAAAACAGATTTCTGGCAAAGGACCTATTATGGATTTCGGGTAAACAATGCCCCTGCCCTGCTTACGGAAACAGCGGAAGATTTCAGCTTTTCTGTGAAAGCAGCCTTTCAGTACAATAAACTGTATGATCAATGCGGGGTGCTGGTATACCACGACGAAGAAAACTGGTTCAAGGCATCCATTGAATTCGAGAACGCATCCATCTCAAGACTGGGTAGTGTAGTCACCAACCTTGGTTATTCCGATTGGGCAACAACTGATATTCCTACCGGATTAAAGTCAATCCATTTCAGGCTATCCAGAAGGGGCAACGACTTTTTAATCGAACAAAGTAAAGATGGCATTACCTTCACACAAATGCGGATTTTTCATCTGCATACCATCCAAACAACGATTAGAGTGGGAGTATATGCCTGCAGTCCGGTTGGTCCGGGATTTCCTGCAACCTTTTCAGCATTCAAGATAGAGTCCTGTAGCTGGCCAAAATATTAGTCAATCAGGAATACTGGTAGGAAAAACCGGAATTTGTATACTTCCTATAATCCTCAACAATGGGATCTTTAAAATTGTATTTAAGGTAACTTACAGTAAAACAAACGACCATGAGCCAGACCAACAACTCCGTTAACCGGCGAACTTTTCTGAAGTCGTCCGCACTTGCCGGAGGCGGACTCTTACTCAGCTTCACCTTTCTCTCCGCTTTCAAAAAAGGAGAACTGCCAACAGATCTTGAAGCCGAAGACCAATGGTATGAAATAACCGGATATATTAAAATCACACCGGACAATAAAATCAAAATATTGAATCCGAATCCGGAGTTCGGACAAAATGTAATGACATCGCTACCCATGATCGTGGCGGAGGAACTGGAAGTAGACTGGGACAAAATTGTGGTGGAAATGGGCCCGCACGACAATGTAAAATTAGGGCCTCAGTTCACGGGTGGAAGTAATTCTATCCGGATGTACTGGAAACCCCTTCGGGAAGCGGGTGCTGCAGCGCGACAAATGTTGCTGCTGGCGGCTGCTCAAACCTGGAATCTGCCAGCAGATGAACTGACAGCCAAAGCAGGGATGATCTATCATGAAAAATCAGGTAAATCAGGCACCTATGGAGAATTTGCATCCAAGGCCGCCACTATACCCATCCCCAAAGGCATGAAGCTTAAAGATGTAAAGAACCTCAAGCTGGTGCGGAATTCAAAAAAGAATGTAGAGGGACAGAAAATCGTATCCGGCCAACCACTCTTTGGCATCGATTTTAAACAGGAAGGCATGTTGATCGCGATGATTGAACATCCGCCAGCATTTGGGATGAAACTAAAATCATTCGATGCAACAGAAGTGTTGAAAATGCCCGGGATCAAAGATGTATTCCGGCAAACATTGTACGCAGATGGTATGGAGCAGGGAGGTTTTGATACCCGAAGCTTTAATGAATTGTTGGTGATAGTTGGAAAGACTACCTGGGAAGTGATGAATGCCCGAAAAAAGTTGAAAGCAAACTGGGAGCCGGCAGGTGAAACAAAGGACATTATCAATGGCAGAGGTGGTAAAAAAGAAGTGATTGTTCCTGGAAAACTGGAAACTACCAGTGAACAACGAAAACTTATGCAGGAATATGCCAATCGCCCTGCACAGCAATTACGAAAAGATGGTGATCCGGAAACAGCGTTCAAAAATGCTGCACAAATCATCGAACGCACCTACAATGCACCTTTTTTGGCACATAACTGTATGGAGCCGATGAATTTCTTCGCGCATGTTGAAGCTGACAAAGCATTGTTGGTAGGACCCTTGCAGGCACCCGCCTGGACGGAGCCCCTGCTTTCCAAAGTATTAGGCCTTCCAGCAGATAAAATCGAAATACAGATGACCCGGATGGGAGGAGGATTTGGTCGCCGTGCCTATGGGCATTATCTCGCAGAGGCTGCCTTAATTTCAAAAAAAGTAAACGCTCCGGTTAAGCTGATTTATACCCGGGAAGATGATATGACCTATGGTATTTATCGACCCATGTATACCGCCACCTACCGGGCGGCGCTTGATGCCAATAAAAACCTGATTGGATTTCATGTAAAAGGAGGTGGTATTCCTGAACATGCAATTCATGCCAACAGATTTCCGGCAGGTGCAATTGACAACTACCTGGCAGAGGGCTGGGAGATACCCTCCAATATTACCATCGGAGCATTCAGAGCACCACGATCCAATTTCAATGCCGCTGCGGAACAATCTTTTCTGGATGAAGTAGCAGAAGCAATGGGCAAGGATCCGATTGATTTCAGGCTGGAGTTATTAAAGCGTGCGAAAGAAAATCCGGTTGGAAAAAACAAAGAGTATGATGCTGACCGTTATGCCGGCGTATTAAATCTGGTAAAAGAAAAATCCGGCTGGAATATGGAAGAAAATAAAAAATACAGTCGCGGTGTAGCAGCTTATTTCTGTCACAATTCCTACGCAGCCCATGTCATAGATTTCATCAACAAGGACGGAAAACCAACTGTTGAGCAGGTATTCAGTGCAATTGATTGTGGTATCGTAGTAAATCCGGATGCCTCCACCAATATGGTGCAGGGAGCAGTAGTAGATGGTATTGGCAATGCGCTATATGGTTCACTCACACATAAGGAAGGAGCAGCTGAACAGAATAACTTTCATCGATATAAAATGATCCGCATGAATGAAACACCGAAAAAGATCGAAGTACATTTTGTGCAGAATGATATTGATCCAACCGGATTGGGTGAGCCGCCGTTCCCGCCTGTATTTGGGGCAGTTGCGAATGCATTGTATAGAGCAACCGGAAAACGTTATTATGATCAGCCTTATGGGCCTCAATTAAACAGTGCAAAAAGAGCTTTCTAACAACAAAATTATTCAACGATGATTTCCTTAACTATCAATAATAAATCGTACAACCTGGATGTAGATCCTGCAACACCATTGTTATGGGTACTCAGAGACCATTTGGACCTGGTTGGAACCAAATATGGTTGTGGCATGGCGCAATGCGGTGCCTGCACTGTGCATCTGAATGGGGAAGCGGTTCGCTCCTGTGTAACAAGAGTGAGCCAGGCGGCTGGTAAAAAAGTAGTAACCATAGAAGGTTTGTCTGAAACGAATGAACATCCGGTGCAAAAAGCCTGGCTGGAATTGGATGTTGCACAATGTGGTTATTGCCAAACCGGTCAGATCATGTCTGCAGCAGCCTTGCTCAGAAAAAACAGCAATCCTACAGACAAAGAGATTGATGCTGCGATGGCTGGAAATATTTGCCGCTGTGGAACTTATCTGAGAATACGGGAAGCTATTCATATGGCGGCGGAGATGGGGAAGGGTTAACCTGCTCCTACCCTGTTCTGAATTCTTCTAGAGAGGATGGCTGTGGTTGCTGCAGCAATGGCGGACCGGGTGGACTCATCCAACTCTTTGTAGAGCCACAGGTTTTTACCCCAGGTATCAATGATGGCGCAAACTTCATCGCCGATTCTGAATTCATAAGCGAAGGGGATGGCAAAAGGCATGGCATGTTCCTGTCCGTGTTTATCAATCACACGTTGTACCCGTACTGTTTTTATAGTAAGCGTATCACCGGCGGTAACCAGCAAACCACCCTCATTGAAATCAGCTGCCTGGAAAGGTTGTTGGATCGACCAATCATAATTGCTATACATCACCAGGTTCCATGGCTCGCCTTGATTAGGGTTCTGGGGTATAAACCTGGCGGAGAAAGCATATTGAAAAGACTGCTCCCGGTACACTTCACTCACCCAACGCGTGTTGGATTGAAACCTGGCCCCTTCTGAGATTTCCTGTTCCTGTGCGAGTACCTGAACAGCTTGTTTCCCATCGGTAAAACTAAACTCAAATTTATCCCGCTGCACCGAACGCAGGGAACCTAATTCAATCTGAAACAGATTCAGCAGATTTTCCTGTAAGAGCGATTGTTCATTCCTGTTATATCGGCCCCTGGTAGTAAGCAAGCCGCGTTTGATCCGGGAGGTAGAATAAGGCCCTAGCCGGACAGGCTTTCTGCCCTCCCCGGTACCGGCTATTTTCACCGGATACTGGATCGCCTGCTCTTTGAACCGGTCTGGAATGGCAATCTGCATATTGGGAGTTCCGCAGGCAAGGAAAAGGGAGGCCAGTACGAATAAAACACAGGTTTTCATTTGTTTCATTTAATAATTGGTAAGGTGTTTATTCATATACCCCTGCAAGAAACAAAAGGGTTGGGTAAACGCTCCAGTTTTTTTTAGTTGGCTGGCATCGGCTTCATCTTGTGTTTGGAAAGCAACTCACTCAGGGGCGCTACATTCAACCGAATGCGCTCCTCATCTGTAGCCAGGGTAGTATCAATAGGTGCCAGCAGCGAAGCTCCGGTAGCAGCATCAAACACGAATTGGGTACCATATTTCTGATAGCCTTCCGTGTATAGTAGAAAGCGATCATAATTCAACGCAACCATTCTTGGGAAGTTTTCCTTTTTCAGGGAGGCGGTATCATTCGCTGACTGCAATTCTTGCAAAGCAGCACTGGAAAGATGGTAGGCCAGTAAATAATTCTCGGGACTAACACTGCCCAGTTCCCCCTCGCAAAGTTTACCAGCAGTATGTTGCAGGATCAGTGCTGCACGAAATTTATCCAGGGGTGTCTTCACCTGGCCGGCTGCCAGCAACTCAAAAATCCGGTTGCGATGCACTTTATCAAAGTTTTCCAGGATTACCGTATCGGTTCTGGCATCAAGCTCCCGCACTTCAATATCCTTGAGGAAAAGCTGTTCAATTTCAGGATGATCAACTGGCTTTACTGTTTTCTCTTCCTGCGCCTCTTTACAACTCAAAAGCGATACAAGGCCAATCAGCAGGAAAGACAAGTGAAAATTTCTCATGGTGTTGAAATTAAAAGCAGTGTGCAAATAACAATATCCGGGCAGACAGATAAATTATCTTATGGTAAGTTTTATAAGATTATTTAAATTCAGCATATGAGAAAAGACTATAGCCCCAGGAAGCTCAATTTTTGGCTGCTGTTAGTCTTTATAGTAGCCGTTGTATTGCGCGCCGTCCATTATTTTAGCAGATCCTCCATGTGGCTGGATGAATTGGCAGCTGCTTTCAATGTCAGTGAACGAAGTTTTTACCAATTAGCAACAGAAAGCCTGGATTTCAACCAGGTAGCTCCACTGGGTTTTTTATGGCTTCAAAAAACAGCTACATTACTGTTTGGTGTAAACGATCATGCTTTTCGATTTTTCCCCTTTGTATTATCCTTGCTATCCCTCGTATTGTTTTTGTCCATCTGTAAGAACTTCCTGAAAGGATTACCCCTGCTAGGGGCTTTTACCCTATTTGCATTAAGCATTTCGATGGTATTCTATGGAGGTGAATCCAAACAATATTCGGGAGATGTAACAGCAGCGCTGTTCCTGGTTTGGAGCAGTCTTCAATTAGTTAAAGGAAAACTGAAAACTTCACAGCTATGGGTGCTATGCATTGGCGGATTTCTGTTCATCTTTTGCTCCATGCCGGCAGTAGTGCTGGCTCCTTTTGTACTGGGCATGGTGTTTCTCCAACTGATAAAAAAGAAAACAGCTTTATCCGTCCGGCAATTTGCGCTGGTAGCTGCCAGCTGGGCTGTTGCCTGTATCTTATTAACCTACTACGCCAAATTTGTAATCAGTACCGGCACACAAGAGGCCATGAGTGAGTACTGGTCAAGAGGATTTGCGCCACTTAGCTCTGTTCCGGATTTTTTACTGTGGATACCATTTAAATTACAAAAGGAACTAAGTTTTTCATTAGCCTGGTTCGCAACGGAAGAACTACCACAATTGAAATACATAGCCTGGGCACTATTGATACTCTCAGTACCAGGTATGCTTTATTTGCGAAAGCAGTCTGGCATGGCAACGGTGATGCTGCTGGCGTCGGTTATTGTTGCCTTGGTACTTGCTATTTTCCGGGTTTTACCTTTTGATGGCAGGGTATCCATTTATGCAACCTGGCCTTTTTTAGTAACAGGTATGGCAGGAATCAATGCTATTTCACAATGGGTTCCCAAAACAGTAGCACCTGCTATTTCAACGAGCTTAACACTTTTGGTTTCCTTGCCAATCGGATTACTATTAATCCTTGTTCCACCTCTTCACCCACCCTATAATAGCCAGTCGGCCCAGCCGGTATTAAAAGAACTTAAAAAACAACTGCAACCGGATGACATACTTTATGTTTATTTCAAATCGAATTATGCCATTCGGTTTTATGGACCAGAGGAAGGAATCACCAACTATATCGCGGGTCTTGGTTATGCAACAGCAGACTCCATACTCAGAGATATTGATACATTCAAAGGACGCAAACGTGTCTGGTTTTTCTTTACCCAGTGGACCCGCAAACAACCTTTCCCGGATACGATTAAAGCCTACATGGGCAAGGTTATCGGAAAGCAAATAGGTTATATTCCAGACCCGGATGGCAATACAGCCGATACAGAAGCGGCGGCCTATTTGTATGATTTATCCGGGAAAGATTAAAAAATTCTTCCAATCTGCCTGAATTAAATTTTCCATCGTAATATTGCGATACAATAATACAATGGGCGCAACCAAATCATCCGAATTCAGTGCGAAAGAGAACCTGCTGGCTAAATATGCCAAGGCACTGGGACATCCTGCAAGAATTGCCATTCTTAAGCTATTGGTAAGTAAATCCACCTGTCAGTGCGGGGATATCGTTGAAGAACTGCCACTTTCGCAAAGCACGGTTTCTCAACATTTAAAAGAACTGAAAGAAGCCGGGCTCATCAAAGGGGAGATCGAAGGTGCCAAAGTATGCTATTGCATAGATGAAAAAGAATGGAAAAAAGCACAGAAATCCCTTAATCAATTGTTCGATAGCTACAAGGGATGTAATGAATGTTGCTAATTAAAAACACACGTATTATGCAAGCCGAAAACCTCTTACAACTCTGGACCGAAGGCAGAACCCGGTTCACCAATCAGCTTTCTTCCATCACCGAAGCGGATCTGACTAAACGATTAGGAGATGCGCCGAATTCAGCAGGATTTCTTATCCGGCATATTGCGGATGTAGAACTCCTGTTCACCAAAAATGTGTTTAAAGCAGAGGGACTGCAGGTACATGCCAAAACAGTGATAGCACAAAAAGATACCGGCGAATGGACCAATCTGTCGGAATTGCTATCCTATCAGCAAACAGCATATGAAGCACTAAGAGCGGTATTACTCAACCAGCCGGATAGTGCATGGGAAGAGATCATCACGACCAAAGAATTTGGTACCAAAACGAAAATAGAAGCTCTGGGGCGCATCACTACCCATACCGCCTATCATGCAGGGCAATTAGCGATCATTTTAAAATACGGCAAGTAATAGTATGTCAGCAAACAACTGTGCACCCGCACATGAAAGAAAACAGTTGAACTTTTTAGACCGGTATTTAACCCTATGGATTTTTTTGGCCATGGGACTGGGCGTTGCGATTGGTTATTTTTTACCTGAATCCTCTGGCTTTATCAATTCTTTTTCCTCCGGCACTACGAATATTCCACTGGCAGTGGGACTGATACTGATGATGTATCCGCCCTTTGCCAAAGTGCGGTACGAACAACTGAAAGAAGTATTCCGGAATACGAAAGTGCTGGGTATGTCGCTTTTTCTGAATTGGGTGATTGGCCCCATTCTGATGTTTATCCTGGCAATCGTTTTTTTGCAAGATTACCCGGAATACATGGTCGGACTCATACTCATAGGCCTCGCACGCTGTATTGCGATGGTCATTGTATGGAATGAGCTGGCAGAAGGAAGCAGGGAATATGCAGCGGGACTGGTAGCACTCAACAGTATCTTTCAGGTGCTGCTATACAGCGTTTATGCCTACCTGTTTGTAACCGTTTTGCCTCCTCTCTTTGGCGTTACAGGTTCTGAAGTAAACATCACCATTGGCCAGATAGCGGAAAGTGTTGCCATTTATCTGGGGATTCCTTTTGTTGCCGGATTCCTTACAAGGATCCTGCTTCGCAAAGCAAAAGGTGATGAATGGTACAACAACAGTTTCATTCCCTTTATTTCTCCCATAACCCTAATCGCATTGCTTTTCACCATTGTAGTGATGTTTAGTCTCAAGGGAGAACTGATTGTTCAGATCCCATTTGATGTGGTAAGAATTGCCATACCGTTGGTGATCTATTTCGCAATCATGTTCCTCGTGAGTTTTTTCCTGGGTAAAAAAATGGGGGCGGATTATTCCACGAATGCTTCCATCGCATTCACAGCGGCAGGCAACAATTTTGAGCTGGCGATTGCAGTGGCGATTGGTGTATTTGGCATCAACAGCGGGCAGGCATTTGCCGGGGTAATTGGCCCACTGGTGGAAGTCCCTGCTTTGATTGCCTTGGTGAATGTGGCTTTCTGGCTGAGAAATAAATACTACAGTATATGAGAATAGCCTTGTTCAGCGATATACATGCCAATCTTCCGGCATTGGAAGCTTGTTTTAAAAGTATGGAAGAACACCAACCGGATGCCATTTATTGCCTGGGTGATTTGGTTGGATACAATGTTTGGCCCAATGAAGTGATCAACGAAATCAGAAAGAGAGGCATCCCAACCATTGCAGGGAATTATGATCAGGGCATCGGGTTAATGAATGGTGAAAGCGGTTGTGCCTACAAAACAGATACCGACAAGGACATGGGCAAAATCTCCATCGGCTTTACCAATTCAATAGTAAAAGAAGATGAACGCCGCTATCTGAGAACTTTACCTGCTCATATCCGGGTAGAGTTTCAACTGAACGATGACAAACTCAATCTTTTACTGGTACATGGAAGTCCGAGGAAGATAAATGAATACCTCTTTGAAGACAGGGAGGAAAAAAGTCTGTTACGCATCATGGAGGAAGCAAATGCAGATATCCTGTGCTTCGGACATACACATAAACCTTACCATCGTATATTGCCAACTGAACCAACTACACCAGCGCACTATCGGCATGCTATCAATATTGGGTCGGTTGGAAAACCTAAGGATGGTACTCCTAATGGTTGCTATGTAATCCTGACAATCAACTCCGAAAGCAGCATCACCAATAAAGAGGCCATACAGGTTGAATTTATCCGGTTTGCATACGATGTAGAGAAAGCCGCAAAAGCAATAGAGGACAGTCCCTTGCCAAATGAATTTGCAGCTATGCTACGAAAGGGATATTAATCCTTACATCCACATTTCCTTTCTTTTTTCCGGCATCAACATATCGGTGGGCGGCAACGATTTCACTGAATGGGAATACCTTGTCGATAACAGCAGAACATTTCCCTTTCTCAAATAAATCGCAGATCAACTGCAAATGCTCTATTTTCTCAGATGCCATAACCATGCCATTGACAGTTAGAAAGCTTCCCCCCTTTTTTAACAGGGGCTGGCAGATTTTTTTATTTGTGTAACCCACTGCATCGAATATGATATCGAATTTTTCATCTAATTGCGTAAAATCTAGTCGGTCGTAATAAACTACCTTATCTACTCTCAGTTGGTCCATTAATTCTCCCCCGGCGCTACTGCAAACAGCTGTTATGGTTGCCCCATAAAACCTGACTACCTGAACAGCTGCGCTACCGACTGATCCGGTTGATCCATAAATAAGTACGTTGGGATTTTCAAATTTCCGGATACCTGCTTTGTCTAAAAAATAAATCGCGGTATGCCATCCAAAAGGAAGGGCAGCAGCTTCCTCAAAACTTGCATTAGCAGGCATACAGGCAACAATGCCGGCTTCATTTAGGGTAATGTATTCAGCATGGGTACCAAAACGAAAGCCAGTCATACCGAAAACCCGGTCCCCTTTTTTAAACCGCGACGTTTTTTTGCCCGTCTGTTCTACTATTCCGGAAAACACAGTCCCCAGTATAGACCTGCGGGGTTTATAAAAACCAAAGATGATCTTCATGATAAATTTTTGAAACCTGCTAACTGCCAAACTGCGAACTTTTACATCGCCGGAATTTACAGACGCAGCCATAATGCGCACCAATAGTTGATTTTCCTGGCAGACAGGTTTGGGCAGCTCCCGGATCTCCAATTGCTCCGGTGCTCCGTATCTTGTACAGATGGCAGCTTTCATTGTTTGCATCTGCAAGTATAGGTTACCTGGACGCATCAACTTCTTAACTATAGGTAAGATTGCTGGCGTTTAACCAGCCTGCCTCTTAATCGGCTCAGCGATTCAGGAGTAATACCAAGATAACTTGCCAACTGATGTTGAGGCACCCGCTGAAACAAATCTGGCCGCGATTCTATAAGAGCCAGGTAACGCTCTTCCGCAGAGGAGGTTTTAAACTTGTCTAATTCCAATCGGGCTTTAGCAACTAATTGTTAAGACAATACTCTGCACATCATTTCATAACGGGGGAACCTGGTAAATGCTGCTTGTTCAAGTTCAGGGTTCGAAATGCAAACGAGGGTATCCTCAACGCAGGAAATAGAATACTTTAAGGGGGATCCATCAAGAGAAGAAGCAGCGGATAACGCCTCCATTTCGGTATAAAATTCAGTAGTTTTCTCTTCGTTGTTTTTCAGGCAGAAGGTTCTGAGGCAGCCTTCCAAAACAAAATAGCTATCATGAGAAACCTTGCCCTCTTTTAAGAGAATTGTACCTTTTTTGTAGGATTTGATGATACTCAACTCGCGGATAAGCTGCTTTTCATCCGGCGAAAGTTCCATATAACGTTCTATAAAATCAAAAAGCACCTGTTCCATAGTAACTTATTATCAATTAAAACCATTCTATTCAACTAAGATACTTCATCATTGGCCGAAAGTTAATAGCTTTAGAATGATACCAATGTTTTTTCTGATTATAAAGTAACCAATGATATACAAATTTCGGATTAATACACCATCTCTACTACTGCTTTTGTTTACAATTGTATTCAAGTCCTGCACCTCCTTAAAAAAGGATGATAAGGAGCTATCTACAACATCAGCCACATCGAATGATACCATTTATTGTGCACCGGGAGCCTCTCAGATCGACACGGCAATTATCCAATCCATAACAGGTGAAAAAGGGGTTTATAAAAATGGAGAATTTAAAATCACCATCCCCCAGAATGATCTTTCCATCATAGTGGACGGATTTAAAATCATCCCACCAATGGGACTTGGTACCTGGGTAGCTTTTACCCCCTGTGCAGATACTGCCATGGTGATGGGAGACCTGGTACTTACCGAAACTGACCTGGCCCCCGTTCAACGCGAGGTCATCCGGCAGGGATTTACGATCACTGCCATCCACAACCATTTTGTCCGCAATCGTCCGAATGTGATGTATATGCATATTGATGCAAAAGGCAGAGTACCTGAGCTGGCAGGCAAAGTCAAAACTATTTTGGCCAAAATAAATGAAGTTAGAGGGCATATTCCTAAGGAAGGTAAAAGCGACAGCGTAGTAAATTCCTTAAACCGGATGAAATTGGATACCCTCCTGGGTTATACAGGTGAATACGCCAAAGGCGTTTATAAGTATACGATCGGACGGCCGGATGTGAACCTGCGCGAACATGGGATTCCGGTTAGCAGTTTTATGGGATTCAATACCTGGGCAGCCTGGCAGGGCAGCATGGAGAAAGCCGCAGTAGCAGGTGATTTTGCCATGCTGGAGAATGAGGTGGAGCCGGTTATCAAAACCCTGATTGAAGGAAATATTGAAGTGGTAGCGGTACACAATCATATGGTACATGAAAATCCCCGGATATTTTTCCTCCATTACTGGGGTGTCGGAAATGCTGATTCCCTGGCAATTACCCTGCGCAAAGCACTGGACCAGACCGGTACCCCAAAATAAAATTAGCCATCCTGAAAGCCATTCTAAATTTTTATACCTTTGGGCGGATGGGATTCAATAAAAAAATAAGTAGCTTTTTTCTGCTGGCATTCCTGCTTTTGCAGATTCACAGCCTTATTCCCCATCATCACCATAAAGAGCGTACATCTGAACATACCCATCATGGTTCCGGTGCGCACACCCATCACCATGATGAGGAACCTGCCTCAGATCTTCCACATGATGCAGATCTTGGGAAGATAGTAACCCGTCAGGAAGAGTCCGGTTTATCAGCTTATACCATCCTTGTAGAATTTGATTTACCTGAACAATTCACGTTTCAGCTTAAGGCCAGGGAATTCAACCAGGATACCCTATTTAGTGGAAATAAGGCCTTCGAACCAGATCCCGGATTCCCTCCCGGTAATTCGCTGCGCGGTCCACCCAGCGCCTGATCCCCCATTTACATAATTAGTTGTAGCTGATTAGCTGGCAGACTTAGCCGGCTACAGTTGCAGGCCCGCATTTATTCATTTCTTAAATAAACAATCATGAAGCCTTTCATCAGTTTGCTGCTGTTGGCAGCAGGATCTTTTATCATGTCTTGTAATGACGCTCCGAAAGAACAGACTCATACCCACGAGGATGGTTCTACGCACGCTGACCATGCAACGGATACCACCAAACCCGTACAACAGGAGTTTACACTAACGGATTCCACTAAAACAGATTCCTTAAAAACGGATACCAGTGGAAAAGCGCATACCCATGCAGATGGAAAAGAGCATGTACACTAAAAATCAAAAAAACGCATGAAGCAGTTTTTAACAGTTTGCCTGATGCTGGCACTAGGTATCGGTTGTAAACAACCGGCCCCAGACAGCCATGCCCATAATGCGGATGGCAGTCATCCGGAAGAAGGACCAGCCGCTATTTCCTATACCCAATACAGTAAGCAATCCGAATTGTTTGTGGAATTCAAACCCTTGATTGTTGGTAAGACTTCCTCCTTTGCAACCCACTTAACGGTGCTTGGGGAAGTCTTCAAACCACTTACCAGGGGGAAGGTAACACTGAGTCTGATCATCAATGGAAAAGGAATCAGAACTATAGCAGCAGAACCTGGTTCTCCGGGTATATTCCGGCTTGCCTTACAACCTGTAACCGCCGGCACAGGCAAACTGGTTTTTACCATCGAATCTGACTCCATAACCGACGAACATATCATTGAACCGGTGGTGGTTTATGCGGATGAGCAATCGGCTTCCAGTCAACCGGCCGCCGCCACAACGGCTGATATCAGTTTTCTAAAAGAGCAGGCCTGGAGAATTTCCTTCGCCAATGAACCAGCTACCAATGAACGGATTATTGACCAGATTAAAGTTACCGGCCAACTCATTGCAGCCCCGGGCGATCAGGTAACAATGGCTGCTCCCACCGCCGGCATCCTTCAATTTAGTGGCAATAAAACCATTCTGGGTACACCTGTCCGTAAAGGGACTACTCTGTTCACCATTAAAGGTGCCGGACTCACCACTGACAATATTGACGCAACCGTACAAGTTGCAAAAGCAGAGGCCAATACCGCCAGTATTGAATATGAAAGGGCCAAACAATTGATGGCAGACAAACTGATTACAGCAAATGAATACCAGGCAACAGAATTGCGGTACAGGAACAGTCAGATCCAATTAAAAAACCTTACGAATCAGTATGGCCAATCCGGGAAATCAGTCATCGCACCCATAAATGGTTTTCTGGGTACGGTGCTGGTGAACGATGGTCAATATGTTCAACCCGGACAACCACTTGCTGTAATCAGCCAGAACAAAAAAATCCTGCTGAAAGCTGATTTGCCTATGAAACATGCGGCATCTCTTAAGAAAATCAGAGGCGCTGATTTTACCATTCTTCAGAATGATCAGTTATACACTACAGAAGCATTGCATGGAAAACTGATTTCATTTGCAACAACTACCAGCCCGAATCTGCCGGCAGTACCACTGCATTTCGAAATTGATAACCGTCCGGAATTTTTACCCGGTTCTTTTGCAGATGTATTTCTTAAAACGGATTCGCTTGAATCTTCTATTACCATTCCCGTTACTGCATTACTGGAAGAGCAGGGAAATTTTTCAGTATATGTGCAAACAGCAGGTGAAAGCTTTCAAAAAAGAGAAGTACAAACCGGTGCCCGGGATGGCAAAAGGGTACAAATCCTTACCGGCATAAAGCAAGGAGAGCGGGTGGTTACAAAAGGTGCCTATCAAATCAAACTGGCTTCTGCAAGCAGTGCGCTGCCTGCCCATGGCCATGAGCATTAAACCCTAACAAGATGTTGAACAGGATCATACTTGGATCAATACAGAACAGGTATATAGTACTGGCGATTTCCGCATTACTTATTATAACCGGAACATATACTGCCAACCGCATGGAAGTGGATGTATTTCCGGATTTAACAGCCCCCACTGTAGTCATTCTCACAGAAGCACATGGAATGGCTCCCGAAGAAGTGGAACGAATGGTAAGTTTTCCGGTTGAAACTGCGGTTAATGGGGCAGGCAATGTAAGGAGAGTGCGTTCCAGTTCTTCAGCAGGAATTTCCATTGTTTGGGTGGAGTTTGACTGGGGTACTGAAATTTATCGCGCCCGGCAGATTGTTAGTGAAAAACTTGGCATGCTGGCCAATCAATTACCCGCAGGTGTCAATGCACCCGTGATGGCTCCCCAATCCTCCATCATGGGTGAAATTATGCTGATCAGTGTAACCGGAAGCCAAACCTCTCCGATGGAGCTACGCACCATTGCAGACTGGAATATCCGGCCACGATTACTTTCCATTGGCGGAGTTTCCCAGGTGGTTGTGATCGGAGGCGCTTACAAACAATACCAGGTCCTGGCTTCCCCGCAAAAGATGGCCTATTACAATATTACCCTGGAAGAGCTTTTAACAACAGCCCAACAAGCCAACCTCAATGCCTCCGGTGGCTTCATGAATGAATACAGCAATGAATACATCATCAGGGGAATTGGACGCACCAATGAGCTGCAGGAACTGGGAAAATCAGTTGTCAAAACCACCAATGGTCTGCCTGTTAAACTGGAAGATATAGCCAGTATTGTTATTGGTGAGGCGGTCAAAATCGGAGATGGCTCTTTTAAGGGTGAGCCGGCTGTGATTCTCACTGTTATGAAGCAGCCAGGTACCAATACACTGGAACTGACCGATCAGATTGACACTGCGATTGCTGGTTTACAAAAGACGCTCCCAAAAGATTTAACCATCAATACAAAAATATTCCGGCAGGCAGATTTTATCAATGCATCCATTGGTAACATAAAACAGGTATTACTGGAAGGGTCCTTATTTGTTGTGCTGATTTTATTTCTGTTTTTAATGAATACAAGAGCCACGCTGATTTCCCTGCTGGCTATTCCAATCAGTTTGCTTACTGCCATTCTGGCGCTGAAACTCATGGGTTTCACCATCAATACCATGAGTTTGGGAGGAATGGCAATTGCTATTGGTGATCTGGTAGACGATGCCATTATTGATGTGGAAAATGTATTTCGTCGCTTAAAAGAAAATGCTGGCAGACCACCTGAACAAAGACAATCGAACCTTAAGGTAATATATGATGCGTCTGTTGAAATCCGTAGTTCTGTTATTAACGCAACCTTTATTATCATCGTTGCCTTTCTTCCCCTGTTCTTTCTTTCGGGTATGGAAGGAAGATTACTTGCTCCGTTAGGCATTTCCTTTATTGTGGCATTATTTGCCTCCCTGATTGTAGCCATTACACTTACACCGGTATTGTGCAGCTACCTGCTTACGAATGAATCAATGCTGCTAAAGCAAAAGAAAGAAAGCTGGTTGGTTCAGAAATTGACAGCCGGTTATGAAAAATTATTGATTCCGGCATTAAAAATTCCGAAACCGATTTTATTTACAGCCCTCCTGCTTTTTGTTGGTGCTCTCCTTCTCTTAAGCAAACTGGGTCGCAGTTTCTTACCAGAATTTAATGAAGGTTCCCTGGTGGTCAGTGCTACCAGTTTGCCTGGCATTTCACTGGAAGAAAGCAATGCAATTGGTACTAAAGTGGAACAGGCACTATTAACCATTCCGGAGATCAGCATGACAACCCGCAGGACCGGCCGGGCAGAACTGGATGAGCATGCACAAGGTGTAAATGCTTCTGAAATTGATGCTCCATTTGTGCTGAAAGACCGTTCAAGAGAAGCATTCCTGGAGGAAGTAAGAGAAAAAATGCAAGAGATTTCCGGTGTTAATATTACCATCGGGCAACCCATCGGTCACCGGATTGATCATATGTTATCAGGTACCCGGGCCAATATTGCTATCAAGTTATTTGGCACAGATCTGAATAAATTATTCTCCTTATCCAACGAGGTGAAAGCTGCTATTGAAAACATACCCGGACTCGTTGATATCAGTGTGGAACAACAAGTGGAAATTCCTCAAATCCAGATAAAGCCCAACCGGGAACGCCTGGCCTATTATGGCATCACCATTGGAGATTTTACCAATTTTATTGATGTAGCATTTGCCGGTGAAAAAGTAGGAGAAGTGTATGATGAAAACAAGCGATTCGATTTGGTGTTGAGATTCGACAGCAGTAATCGGGGAAGCCTGGACAAACTCAGGAATACACTTATCGATGCAGCTGACGGACAAAAAATTCCACTGAGTTCAGTGGCAGAATTGGTATCGGCATCCGGTCCGAATACCATTAACAGAGAAAATGTTGAAAGAAAAACAGTTGTATCGGTAAATGTAGCCGGAAGGGATCAGAAATCTGCCGTAGCTGCCATTCAGCAGGAAGTTAACAGCAAGCTACAACTTCCACAAGGATACCGCATTGAATACGGCGGACAGTTTGAGGCAGAGAAGGAAGCATCGGCAACCCTGGTCTACACCTCACTTCTTGCCATAGTTATTATATTCTTCCTGCTGTACCATGAATTCCAATCTTTGAAAACAGCCGGAATCATCTTATTGAATTTGCCATTGGCTTTAATCGGCGGTGTACTCAGTATTTATTTCAGCTCAGGAATCATCAGCATTCCGGCAATAATTGGCTTTATCACATTATTTGGGATTGCCACAAGAAATGGTATACTACTTATATCCCATTACAAAACACTGCAATCAGAAGGCATGGAACTAAGGCGGGCAATTGTCGAAGGATCGAAAGACCGCTTATCTCCCATTTTGATGACTGCTTTAACTGCAGGGCTCGCGCTGATTCCACTTGCGCTCGGTGGCGATTTACCAGGCAATGAAATCCAAAGCCCCATGGCTAAAGTCATACTGGGCGGACTCCTGAGTGCAACCTTGCTTAATCTCTTTGTAATTCCGATCGTTTATTTCCTTTCAAATAATAAGAAATAAGACATGCGATACTTCTTCATTGGATGCTTCATTTTAAATTCAGTTCTTACAGTGAACGGGCAGGAACAGCTGCAACAGGCATTGGATGCTGTTCGCATCAATAATCTGGCTATAAAAACCAACCAGAAATTCTGGTCGGCAAAAAATGCAGTATCGAAGACAGGCTTAACAATTACTGATCCATTGGTTGAATATGATTACATGTTTGGCTCGCCAGCAGGCGCAGGCAATCAACGGGATTTTGCTATTACCCAGCGACTTGATTTTCCATCTGTGTATAAAAGAAAGAAAACAGTATCGCAGCTGCAGATCAATCAATCGCAACCCTATCTCCGGGCCTATGAGCAAACTATTTTGCTGGAAGCCAAACTGCAGCTGATTCAATTGATTTATCTGAACAAAAAACGAAACATAGTTCAGGCAAGACTGACAAAAACTCAAAAACTGGTTACTGACTATGCTAAAAAACTGGAACAGGCTGCCGTTACCATTCTTGATTATAACAAGGCCCGGTTGCAGTTGGTGACCATACAAAATGAACTGGCCTTACTTGAAAATGAACAACAAATAATCCATACCAAACTTGCAGAATTAAATGGTGGAACCACCTTCCATTTTAAAGACAGCAGCTACCCGGCATATCCGGACATACCTAATTTCGAATGGATAGATAGTATAATTGAAGCGAATGATCCTGTCATCCAATCGTTGGAGCAGGAAAAGATCATCAGCCAGCAACAGGTGCTGGTACAGAAAGCATTGAATCTGCCCAAGTTCGAAGCCGGATACCATTCTCAGGGAATACTCGGGCAAAGCTACAAGGGAATTCATGGAGGCATTGTCATTCCGCTTTGGGAAAACCGGGGCAGACTGGAAGCCGCCAGAAAGCAGGCAGAGCATGCACAGCAATTAGAAATTAGCAGTCGCCTTGAACATAGCAAGGAACACCAGCAACTCTATGAACAACTGGCAGTGCGGGAAACTGCAATGAAAAATTATAAGTCGACCCTTGATTCCCTGAACAATGAATACCTGTTGAACAAAGCACTTCAGCTTGGCCAAATTACTGTTATTCAATATTTCATGGAAGAGTCCTACTATTACCAGGCGGTTGATATGTATTTACGATTGGAACATGAATACCAGCAAACCTTAGCCAGGCTTTTCAAATACCAGTTATGATAATTTTTTAATCCTGATTTTTTCAATGCGGAGATGATCCATCTCCAGAATTTCGAAACCTAAACCATTCCAGTTTAATTTTTCACCTACTGCTGGAATATGATCCAGTTCCTGTAGCAGAAAGCCTCCCAGTGTATTGAAATCACTATCCTGATCGGTTTCTTCAATGGAGAAAAAATGCAGGAACTCAAAATAAGAATACTGACCGTCTGCAACCCACTGATCAAGTCCAGTTTCAATAATTGCATATTCGGCCTGGTTGTATTCTGTGACATCTCCTACCAGTGCATCCAGAATGTCATCCATTGTAACAAGTCCTTCCAATGCCCCATATTCATCAATTACCAATCCAACATGCATTTTTTCTTTCCGAAATTTCTCCAGCACCCTGTAAGCCGGAGTAGAACCATGCAGATAAAGCGGCTGGCGAATAAACTGATCAATTTCAAATGCCTGTCTACCGCAGATCACCGGAAACAAATCTTTTACCGAAATAACCCCTTTAATTTTATCAAGTGAACCCTGGATAACCGGATATACCGAATGAGGCTCCTCTGAAATTTTTCTGGCTATTTCTGTAAGTTCATCTTTGTAATCCATATACACCAGGTCGCTTCGATGTGTCATTAATTCATTTACTTTTCGATCACCAAGCGCAAACACTCTTTCTACAATATCCTGCTCAATCTCCTGTATCTCTCCGCTGTCTGTACTATCCTGAATGATGGCTTTGATTTCTTCTTCACTAACAATCCCTTCTTCCTTATTCTTCAAACCAAACAATCCCAGGAAAAAGTTATTAGTAATGGTAAGCAGCCAGATGAATGGCTTTGTAATTACCGATAACAGGTTCATTGGTTGCGCTACCAGTTTGGCAATAGTTTCCGGGAACATCAGGCCAATACGTTTAGGGATCAGTTCTCCAAATACGATGGAGAAAAAAGTCAATACGATCAGCACCACCGCAACAGAAACTGTATCAGCATAAGGCTGTAAAAAGGAAATACTGCTTATAAACGCTTTTACATCTTCCGTAATTTTTTCACCACTGTAAATACCGGTCAGAATGCCGATCAGCGTGATTCCAATCTGCACTGTAGATAAAAACGTATTGGGATTTTCAGAAAGCTTGAGCGCAGCTTTTGCTGTAAAGAAATTTTTACTGGTGTTCCGGGTTACTGCTGTAGATATTCAGATACAGCAACATCGCATTTTCTTCCTTCGCAATTTTCACCCCATTCTTTGTAACCTCGGCTGGTAGTTCGGCGGTAACGGCTGCTACCCTGTTCTGTACATTGATTGCCGCCACATCGGGATCTGTTCCAATTTCAAAAATTACCTGTACCACTCCCACTCCATCATTTCCGGCATCGGATGACATATACTTCATTCCGGGCACGCCATTGATAGCTCTTTCCAATGGAACAAGGGCTGCTTTGGTTACCGTTTCCGCGTTGGCCCCGGTATATTCCACAGTAACATTTACTTCTGGCGGAGCCACACTTGGAAACTGGGTCATGGGCAGCCGGAACAAGGATAAAATTCCTAGCAGTGCAATAATTACAGATATGACAATAGATAAGAGAGGTCTGCGTATAAACTTGACCGTCATGTAGGATTGAATTAAAGTTGAAGAATAAAAATCAACGTTTCACCAGTTCCGGTTGAACCAGCTCGCCTTCCCGTGCCAGCTGTACCCCTTCATAAATAATGCGGTCAGTGGCTGAAATTCCGGATTCCACCAGGAAAAGATGAGGCAACCGGCCTTTGGGAATAATTCTTCTTATTCGTACCCGGTTGGCAGAATCAACAACATAGACATTGAGCTGATCCTGCACTTCAAAAGTGGACCGTTGAGGTATGGCGAATACCTCTTTTACTTCCATTTCCCGAATCACTTTGGCAGTAGCGCCGTGTTTCAACCAACCCTTTTTATTGGAAAAACGTGCCCGAAATGCAAGGGTGCCGGAAGCCTGATTTATTTCCGATTCAATCGTTTCAACTGTACCCATTACCGGATAAAGCTCACCGTTCGCCAGCTTCATCGACACCTTTAGATTGCGGGTGCCGGTTTCTTTTTGCATGTCCAGGTATTCTTTTTCAGAGAGATTGAAATAGGCAAACACTTCCTGGTCATTCGACAAAGTAGTCAACAATGCCCCTTCGTCTACCAAACTTCCGGTTTTATTAGGTATTCGGTTGATCTTCCCTGCAAAAGGAGCCCGAATCTGTGTAAAGGACAAATTCAATTCTGCCAGTGATACCGCAGCTGTTGCTTCTTCAATTTTTGCTGCTGCAGCTGCCTTTTTTGCATTAATTAAATCAATTTCTGCACTGGAAATAATGTTCTTATCCGTTAGTAATTGTGCATTCTGCAACTCCAGTTCTACGGCTTTCAATTCTGCTTGCAAAGATTTCAATTGTGCCCTGGATTTAAGTAAATCTTCCCGGAAAGCGCGACTGTTTAACTGAAATAAAACCTGTCCGGCTGCAACGGATTGCCCTTCATCAACCAGGATCTTTTCAATAAATCCGGCTACTCTGGAACGAATTTCAACCTGTTGGACAGATTGAATAGAAGCGACATATTCTTTCTGAAAACTGGTATCGAGTTTTACCGGGTGAATAACCTGAAAATTTGTTTTCTCTTCGGTGGCTGGTTTTTCAGTTGAAGTGCAGGAAACCAATAAGTAAGCTATACCTGTAAACAGGATAGTGCACCACCTGTTAAGGTGATAGATATGATAATTCATAAAACTGAATAAATTAATAGAGAATACAGGCGATTAGAGCCTGATGGACCAAAAAATACGTTCTAAGAGAATACACTATGCCAGTTCAGGAGGGGGAGAAAAAATATCGCCTGATAAACGATCGAGCATGGTATTGATGTAATAAGCCGGAGGGGTATTTCCCGATACTCCAATAACCGGATTAATCAGCTCATAATGAGGTAAATAGTCATAATAGACCAGTTGCAACTGCTGAAACTTTTGTCCGTTGTCGCTGTCTTCATCTTCGGGGGTATCATCCACGTATCCAAAAACCACCTCCGTAAGAAATTCAGCCAGGGAGTTGATATCATCCAGTTGCTGGCCATGGCGATCATACACATCCACTTCCTGCTGTTGCGGCAGAAACATGGCCCCGTTAATATGAACGATGAGCAATAGGAAGGTAACCAACTTTTTCACAGCGCAAAGATAGACGAATAATTAATATTTCTAGTAGGCCAAAAAATAGTAGCTTTTTGATAATTAGAAAGTTTATGCAATACAAAATGGAAAAGCCTTTGATGGGCACCATCGAAACCGAAAAATACCAGTGTACCATTGAATGGCGGAATGGAAAAATCATTGCGGATGAGCCGGCTTCATTGGGAGGAAAAGATACGGGACCGGATCCCTACAGCTTGTTATTATCTTCTTTGATTTCCTGCAAACTGATAACGCTTCGCATGTATATCGATCGTAAGCAATGGGATATTCCCAATCTGACGATTCATGCCAATATGTACCAGGAAACAAAAAATGAAGTGATCACCAGTTATATCGATTGTGATTTGATTTTTCCTGCCGGGGTACCGGATGACCAGCGTTTGCGCCTGCAGGAGATTGCTAAAAATTGTCCCGTTAGCAAAATTTTACAGGGCGAAGTCAAAGTCCGCATGTTTGCCTTCCGGGAACCCGAAACCAAAACCATCCGCTACAGTACGGAAGAAGTAACCGTTGAATGGAAACCGGAACTCTGTCAGCACTCCACCCGTTGCTGGAAACAGTTGCCCCAGGTGTTTAAGCCGACACAGAAAAAATGGATTGAGCCGGAGGGAGCAGATAAAGAGCGAGTGGAAGAACAGGTAAAGAGGTGCCCGTCCGGCGCGCTGGTATTTATTGATAATAAAAAAGTATAGAACTGCTGATCATGTACGAACTCTTTTTCCAGGCATTCAATGAAAAAGTTCCTTTAACTTCAGAGGAGCAGGAAACTATTAAAACCTTTCTCACCCCTAAGAAATTACGCAAGAAACAATACCTGCTGCAGGAAGGGGATATCTGCAAATACATCGCATTTGTAGAAAAAGGCGCGCTGAAATCTTATGTAATAGATGACGCCGGAACGGAACGTATCACGCAGTTTGCGTTGGAAGGATGGACCATCTCTGATCTGTACAGTTTTCTCACGGGCGAACCAGCAACGTATCATATAGATGCGATAGAAGATGCCGAACTGGTCCTGATCAGTAAAGCGGCACATGAAGAACTGCTGCAAAAAGTACCGAAATATGAAACCTATATCCGCCTGCAAATAACCGGTGCATATATCGCGCTGCAAAGAAGACTTACATCGATTATCAGTTTACCAATTGAAGAACGATACAAGAATCTCATTGCCCTCTATCCTAGCATCGTTCAGCGTGTACCTCAACACATGATTGCCTCCTATATGGGTCTTACGCCGGAAACACTTAGCAGAGTACGCGGACGGGTATCAGGTAAAAAATAAGTCGCAGTTATCAGTCATTGATTAAAATCAAGGGAATTTCTTGCTCCAACGTAATGGAGCAGGCCCTGCTGTGGCAGTAGCTTTGTGTTATCAAAAAGGAAGATGATGAGCACAAAACAAACCATAGCAGTGATCGGCGCATCCGGAAATAGGGGTGCAGCAATATCCAAAATATTGGCCAAAGGGAATAACCGGCTCCTGCTCATCGCCAATGAAAAAGAAAAGGTAGAGAATGTAGCACAAGACATAACCAATAATACAGCCTCTGCAGAAGTGGAAGTACTGGAATGTCCTACAGATGCTTCCTGGGAGGCAGACCTAATTATTTTGGCAGTTCCTTATCAGGCTGAAAAAGAAATCGCAGAGAAGATCCGGGAAGTATCCAATCAGAAAATTGTCATCTCGCTAAACAATTCTTATAACAGCTCGCAAGAAGCGTTACAAAATCTGTTACCCAACTCCAAAGTAGTAAAAGCAACCTTAGAAGAAATTCAATCCATCATTCAAAAGCTGAGTTCAACAGATAAGTGCAATTTTTGAAAACAAATGACAAAATGATTTTGAGGTCATTTTGTCATTTGACTGAGTAGTGCAATCTTTGGATTGCTTATGTCAAAAAATTACAAACAACTCAGT
>NZ_JAKRWF010000019.1 GCF_022352215.1 Flavihumibacter cheonanensis | reverse complement strand
GCTGAGTTCAACAGATAAGTGCAATTTTTGAAAACAAATGACAAAATGATTTTGAGGTCATTTTGTCATTTGACTGAGTAGTGCAATCTTTGGATTGCTTATGTCAAAAAATTACAAACAACTCAGTTTGGTGCAAAGATACCAGATTGAAGCCTTGATTAAGGCAGGAATTAAACAAAATAAAATTGCTGAACAGCTTGGCGTCGATGCCTCTACAATAAGTAGAGAAATAAACAGAAATAAGGCAAAAAGGGGTCGAACAGCTGGTGTTTATGTCGCATCCAATGCCCAAAGGAAAACCGACTTAAGGCACAAGAACAAGCCGAAGTTGACTAAGTTTACTGATTCCATGAAAAAGCAGATTTCTTTCTGGCTTACAAAAAACAAGTGGAGTCCGGAGATCATCAGTATTGTTGGAAAAAAAACTAACAAATGCTCCATTAGTCATGAATGGATTTATCAATGGATATGGCAATGCAAACAGGGAAACAAAGCCGATGACAGACAATTTAAAAAGTTATACACTACCCTAAAACATGGTAAACGTCGACGAAAAAGAGGATCCAGGAACGATTCGAGAGGAATTATCCCCCACCGGGTGTCTATCGAAAACCGCCCCTCCATTGTTAATCGTCGAAGCAGACCTGGAGACGTGGAAGTTGATTTTATGATGGGTAAAAATCATAATGGCGCATTATTAGTTATAACTGATAGGGCTACCCTTCACACAAGTTTGAAAAAACTTGACAACAGGAGCAGTGAAAATGTCACTAAGAACCTGATCAGGAAACTTGTAAAATGTAAATATCCAATTCACACTATTACATTTGACAATGATAAGGGATTTGCTGGGCATAAGGATGTTGCTAAAGCTCTACAAGCTGAAACGTATTTTACCAGGCCCTATACAAGCCAGGATAAAGGAACTGTTGAAAATCGGATTGGCCAGATTAGGCGATTCTTCCCTAAAAAGACAGACCTTAGTAACGTGACAAATGAAGAAATAAAAACAGTGGAAACATTGCTAAATAACAGACCAGTTCGAAAATTTAATTATAAAACACCTAACCAAGTGCTACAACAGAAAATTGCACTAATTACTTGAACTTAGAA
>NZ_JAKRWF010000197.1 GCF_022352215.1 Flavihumibacter cheonanensis | reverse complement strand
GGAGAGCTTCAATCTCACCCTGGCTGGATGGATAGGCTTTGCGAATGGATTTGCAGTAAAAACTCATAAAATAGCAATCTTATTTCTCGATCAATTGGAGGGCTTGTTCTAAGAAACTGGTATCTAAGAATTGCTCTGGTGTCACGCGATCGACCAGGTAACCCTTGTTGATTGCCCACTCTTGAAATTCTAAAATTTGCGGGACGTTAATAGTACCTTTGGGGTTTACTGCGATCCAGCAGGATTGGCGAACTTCTTCTGGTTTAAGTTCAGTGTATTTC
>NZ_JAKRWF010000196.1 GCF_022352215.1 Flavihumibacter cheonanensis | reverse complement strand
GTCGACGAGCACTTCGTGCTGCGGGTCCCCGCCAACCTCGACCCGGCCGGGGCGGCGCCGCTGCTGTGCGCCGGCATCACCACCTACTCGCCGATGCGCCGTTGGGGCGACCTCGAGGGCAAGAAGGTCGGCGTGGTCGGCCTCGGCGGGCTCGGGCACATGGCCGTGAAGTTCGGCCGGGCCTTCGGCGCCCGCGTCGTGGTCTTCACCACCTCGCCGGGAAAATCCGAGGACGCGAAGCGCCTCGGCGCCCACGAGGTCATCGTGTCGACCGACCCGGA
>NZ_JAKRWF010000195.1 GCF_022352215.1 Flavihumibacter cheonanensis | reverse complement strand
TAAGACCCACGGCGAGGAACACCATCGGGCCCGAGACCAGGCCGATGCGCATCCAGAGCGCGTTGCTGGCCGGCGCCTCGCGCAAGCCCGCCAGCATGACAATCAGCCACATCGCGGCCAGCACGGTGCCGCCCTGGAATGCGCCACCGGGCGCGTCGGCGCCAGTCCACATGAGGTGGATGCCCAGCAGCACGCCCAGCGGCGGCAGCACGCGGGCGAAGAACGGCAGCACGCTGTCGTCGGCCAGCTGGAGCCTGAGGTCGGGACGCTCGCCCCAGCAT
>NZ_JAKRWF010000194.1 GCF_022352215.1 Flavihumibacter cheonanensis | reverse complement strand
CGATCCACGCCGGACGGTCCCGACACCCTCTTCAGCGCCTGGAAGGACGCCTACTTCTCGGCGAAGTTCTCCGAGTACTCCACCTTCGCCCTTGGAGAGACCGACCGGGTCCGCGACAAGTACCTGCGCCTGATCCTCACCGCCGCCGGACGGTTCGAAGCGATGATCGGCGACCGGCCCCTCCGCTCTTACGGCCCCACCGACTTCGAGCGCTTCCGGTCGGAGCTGGCCGCGACCAGGAAGCTCCGGCCCGCCACGATCGAGAACCACCTTACTCGCGT
>NZ_JAKRWF010000193.1 GCF_022352215.1 Flavihumibacter cheonanensis | reverse complement strand
CATTGGTATAACCCCCGGGGGTATTTCAGCACGACCAAAGAATTCCTGCCGCATGAAAAGCCGATCCGGCTAGTGCCTGAACGAAAAGTGGGAAATTTTCCTTTCAAGTCACCATTTTAAGGGGGATTTAGGGGGATTTGTCTGGAGCTCGATTCCTTTATGAAATCCCCCCTGCCCCCCTTTTACGAAAGGGGGGGTTTCGTTCAGGCACCGGCTAACAGCCCCCCGCCAGGGAGGCAACGACGCCCACCTCCTGTCGGATCCGGCTCATGTGCGCGGGA
>NZ_JAKRWF010000192.1 GCF_022352215.1 Flavihumibacter cheonanensis | reverse complement strand
CTGATGCTCGCGGCGGTCGAGCGGAGCAGGACATTGTCGGTGCTCGCGATGCCGTTCTCCATGGCGAACGTGCCGCTGGCCTCGTCAAATGAGAAGCCGGAGTCGAACACGTCCCGGAAATCGAGCGCCAGGCGCTTCGGCAGGGCCTGCACGCTCAGTAACCCCAGCAAGCGCCCGCCGCCGGCGCTTGCATTGGATATATTGCCGTCGATGACACTGAATTCAACCTCGCCGTTGAGCCGGGAGAGACCGAACGCGGCCGGCGAGCCGGGCCACCAGGC
>NZ_JAKRWF010000191.1 GCF_022352215.1 Flavihumibacter cheonanensis | reverse complement strand
GCGATCGCCTCGCGCAGCAGTTCGGCGCGAAACTCGGGATGGGCGATGGCGATCAGCGCCAAGACGCGGGACTCGACGCTCTTTCCGTGCAGGTAGGCCACACCGTGTTCGGTCACCACGTAGTGCACATCTCCCCGACTGGTCACCACACCGGCCCCGGGGCTGAGCCGAGAGACGATGCGGGAGATCTTTCCCCGATTCGCGGTGGAGGGCATGGCGATGATCGCCTTTCCGCCCGGCGCCCGGGCCGCACCGCGGTTGAAATCGACTTGACCGCCGAT
>NZ_JAKRWF010000190.1 GCF_022352215.1 Flavihumibacter cheonanensis | reverse complement strand
ACTATGAAGACATCGATTGGTGCTGGCGGATGCACGAGGCGGGTTGGGAGGTGCTGCTGGAGCCGCGGGCCAAAGTTCTCCACCATCTGGGCGGTTCCAGCGCCCCACCTTCGGTGGTGGCCCGCGCATATCGTGAGTCCTTCTACCGCTACTGCGATCTGCGTGGGCTTTGGGGACTGAAGGCCGCCTCTCGCGCCGGATTGGCGATCCGCAGACTGCTGGGAGGCCGCTCGTGATGCGCGTGCTCCTGGACTGCCGCATGGTCTCGTGGTCCGGAGTGG
>NZ_JAKRWF010000189.1 GCF_022352215.1 Flavihumibacter cheonanensis | reverse complement strand
CAGTTCTCCAAGCGCTGATCGTACTGGAAGCATCGAAAAAGCCGTCCGATTGGGCGGCTTTTTTGTCGTTGTCATTTTTGGTTCAACCATGGCGCTGCCGTACAATGGCGGCCATTCTTTGCAAGGAAATCAACCATGATCAAAGTGGGCATTGTGGGCGGCACGGGCTACACCGGGGTCGAATTGCTGCGGCTGCTGACGCGTCATCCGCAAGTGGAGTTGAAGGCCATCACGTCGCGCAAGGAAGCCGGGATGCCGGTGGCGGACATGTTCCCCAACCT
>NZ_JAKRWF010000188.1 GCF_022352215.1 Flavihumibacter cheonanensis | reverse complement strand
CCCAGCCACTCGGGCGGCCACCTCCGCCGACCCCGGCTGTAGCTGGTGGTCGACCACGACCCCTGCGCAACGCCATGGTGCATCTCGAGCCTCGAATGCAGTCGCTGCAGCCAAAGCCATCGAGTCGGCCCCTCCGCTCACCGCGACCAGAACGACAGATCCAGTCTCGAGGTCGGCAAGTGCCGTCCGCACGGCACGTCGCACGTGAGCGACGGCAGGGTGCGGTCCGGTCATGACGCAAGCGTGACGCGCGCGATCCACTGCTCAGGCGCGTGCAGCTC
>NZ_JAKRWF010000018.1 GCF_022352215.1 Flavihumibacter cheonanensis | reverse complement strand
CCAAGCCCTTATGCTATATAAAGTAGGCGTTTAGAGCGGTAGTAGTCTATTCTGCAAGCAGGATAGCTACAGTAACTTTGATAGTTAACCAAACATCTAAACGCCATGTCTAAAATTACAGCCAATTTCGAAAATCAGACCATTTATGTGGGTCTGGACGTTCACAAACGTAGTTGGAATGCTGGCATATTCCTGGGCGATATGTTTGTCAAGAATATACACCAGCAGCCCTCGCCTGAAATCCTTTACCACTATCTCACCAAACAATTTCCCGGGGCTTCCTATCAATGTGCCTATGAAAGCGGAAAGTTTGGGTATTGGATTCAGCGCCAGTTATCTGAATTGGGTATTACCTGCCTGGTGGTTAACCCGGCTGATATTCCTTCCAGCCATAAGGATGAGGTCTATAAAACTGATAGCCGCGATTCGCGGGGTATTGGCCAGGCCTTGGCCAAAGGGCAGCTACGCGGAATCTATATCCCTCCACTTCATCAGGAAGCCGACAGAACCCTGGTCCGGCAACGAAAGAAAATCTGGCGGGATCTGGTGCGTTGTAAAAACCGGGTAAAAGGTTTTCTTGATTACAACGGAATCAACTTACCAGAAAAATTTGACAATCCGAACTGGAGTCGAAATTTTATCACCTGGCTCTTAAGTCTCGCCTTCCCCTTTGAAAGCACTAGCCGGACACTTCAGTATCAGGTCCGGGAAGTGGAGCTGCTTCGAAAAGAACTTCTGGCGATTAGCAATGATATCCGAAAACTCATGCGCAGTGCTACTTACAAAAAACTATACTACCTGCTTCGTTCCGTAACCGGAATCGGACCTCTTACTGCAGCATCGCTCCTTACTGAAATCGGCGACATGCGAAGGTTTCCCAATTTTTATCACCTCAATAGTTTTATTGGACTGATGCCCATGGAACACAGTTCCGGTGAGAAGCAGGTACGGTTTAATTTGACTGTTAGAAAACACCGGCAACTCCGGAGTGATCTGATCGAATGCGCCTGGGCGGCTAAAAGAAATGATCCAGCCCTGGCATTATACTACAGCGAACAGATCAGCAGAGGTATCAACGGTAAAAAAGCCATAGTAAAAGTTGCCCGTAAACTATTGAGCAGAATCCGATATGTATGGCTCACGGAACAACCCTATAAAACCTCTATTGTCAAATAATTTATTAATCAATCAACCATTACTCATTACCTGACAATTAAATTTCTCAGCCGGACTACAAAACATGCGTTGTCATCGTGAAATAATCAAACAGCGAGTCATTGACTTTGCCAAGACTGTAGCCGGCTGTTTATTGCTGAAACCATCAGCAAGCCATTAAACATTTAATCACAAGGACTTGTAGTGCTGACATTCAGCCTCTACTCATAGGATGCTGGTAATGGATAATGACTGATCAAAATATTTTAGAATAGTTTAAATTTGTAGTAAGGAAAAAAACACACTTCTGAAGGCGAAGGGTGGTTGGAATTTCCCTTCTGGCTATCCTTTGCTTTCAAAAGAAAAAAGTTGATATTTTTTCACTCCCTCTAAAGGCCTATATACATAGGA
>NZ_JAKRWF010000187.1 GCF_022352215.1 Flavihumibacter cheonanensis | reverse complement strand
CCCAATTGCGTACCCGGCAGGAAGATAGTTTCCGGTTATTTTTGTGCGATGATCCAGCACATATCGGGCAACTACACCGGTTTCTGTCATACCCAAGGTGTTGACCAAAATGGCTTTCTTGGGGAAATTCTTCCGGAAGAGCTCAACATCGCTTTTATTTACCACTTCTCCCCCCAGGTTTACGGCACGTATATGTGGATATTTTTGCCCTTTCTGAGATAATTTGAGCATGGTTCGGAAGGTCGATGGGGTAGACAGGATGATGGTTATCCGTTCTTGAT
>NZ_JAKRWF010000186.1 GCF_022352215.1 Flavihumibacter cheonanensis | reverse complement strand
GGGCGTTCACGGACCTGCTCGGGTGCCGTCGGTGCGGCCGGCTGTTGCGTCTCGTCATATCCAAGGCGAGCGGTGAAGAAAAACGTCGTGCCGACCCCCGGCTCGCTCTCGAATGTCAGGTCGCCGGACATCATCCGGGCCAAGCGGCGGCTGATGGCCAGGCCAAGCCCGGTCCCGCCGTACTTGCGGGAGGTTGAGCTGTCGGCCTGGGTGAACGCCTGGAAAAGGCGGTCCTGCTGCTCCTTGGCTATGCCGATACCGGTATCGCGCACGGTCACCAG
>NZ_JAKRWF010000185.1 GCF_022352215.1 Flavihumibacter cheonanensis | reverse complement strand
CGGCGACCCGAGAACAGCCTGCTCGGTGGCGGGTGAAGACCGAGACTCATCCTGTTACAATGATAAGTAGTTCCTCAACCGAGACTCCGGATTCTTCTCCCGAAGGGAGCCGAGGCGATGGCAGGTGGTCTCGAGTCGCCGGACTTTGTTCGTTGGCTCGTCGGGCTCACAAAGGTCGCGGCCGTTGTGTTGCCCCTGGGCATTGCCGGGTATGGTCTCTTCAAGCACGCCAGAGACTCTAGACTGGTTTGGATAGGACTTCTGACGGCGGCATTTGCATC
>NZ_JAKRWF010000184.1 GCF_022352215.1 Flavihumibacter cheonanensis | reverse complement strand
CCGGTACGGGCGCTCTCCGGCAGCTTCGATCGCCGCGCGGGATTCTCGGGAGAAGTCGCCGGCGGAGAGGCCCAGCACCGCGGTCCGCGCGCCGGAGGAGCCTTCCGGCCCCTGGGTTTCGCCCTGGGACCTCACCACGTGCCTCGCGATCGCAGGGCGTCCCGGAGGACGAGCGGACCGCCTTGATGAGGATAGAACTTTCGCCCGTCGACGAGCCAGTACCCCGCCGATGGGAACGCCTCGACCTTCGAGAGCCCCACCTCGACGACCTCGCGGTAGAGC
>NZ_JAKRWF010000183.1 GCF_022352215.1 Flavihumibacter cheonanensis | reverse complement strand
CGCGGCTCGCGCGCGGCGCGGGATCGCGCGCGATGGTGGTCACCGACGGAATCTTCAGCATGGACGGCGACGTGGCACCGCTGCGCGAGCTGGCGAGCGCTTGCCGGGAGGCCGATGCGTCGCTCTTCGTCGACGACGCTCACGGATTCGGCGTGCTGGGACCGACGGGGCGTGGCTCGATCGAGGCCGCAGGCCTCGGTACACAGGACGTGCCCATCCTGATGGGCACGCTTGGCAAGGGTTGCGGCACGTTCGGCGCGTTCGTCGCCGGCTCCGACGACC
>NZ_JAKRWF010000182.1 GCF_022352215.1 Flavihumibacter cheonanensis | reverse complement strand
GCCTTTCGAGTGCTTTTCTGCCCCTATGTCCTTGCTCCCTATCGTCTAGGCCCATCATCGCGCCCGCCTTGCGTATGCGTAAGAGATCGTTGGCCCTTGCCAACGGGTCCGACAAGAGCAAAATCGCTTCGAGCGCTAGAGCATGCGCTCCCTTCCGCAGAAATTGGTCGACAAGAACCCGGCCTGCCTTCGCCCGGTAATCGGCACCGCGGATCATGAATGCCACGTCCAGGGCCAGCCTCATCTGCTTCACATCGTCGCTCCGCGCCAGCCATCTCGACG
>NZ_JAKRWF010000181.1 GCF_022352215.1 Flavihumibacter cheonanensis | reverse complement strand
CAGTCGTGGGCAGCGGCCTGCGGAAGGAAGAACTCGTTCATGAGGTCGCGGGTGCGACCGACCCCAGCCCGGCCATACGAGGACTCGATGCTGAAGACGCCGGGGTTTCCGTAGGCGGCTCCTCGATCCTGTGGGTTGTTGAGGTTGGAGTAGATGAGAGCACCCGACTCCATGAACGGCTGCCATTCGGGCGAGTACACCGCCGCCTTGATGTACATGGGCGCGTAGTCAGGGCAGGTGCCTTTGATCAGGCCGAACCAGTTGGCCGGTATGTCGTAGCGG
>NZ_JAKRWF010000180.1 GCF_022352215.1 Flavihumibacter cheonanensis | reverse complement strand
GGCGGCGGCTCGACGCCGACGGGGTGAGCTTCCGCTCCCACATCGACGGCGCTGAGCACCGGCTGACGCCGGAGAACGTCGTCGACGCCCAGGCGGATTTCGGGGTCGACGTGGCGATGGTCCTCGACGAGTGCCTGCCCTACCCGGTGGACCGGCCCACGGCCGAGGCCTCGACCATGCGCAGCGTGGACTGGGCACGGCGCGGTCTCGCGCGGGCCTCCGGGCTGCGGCAGCGGCACGACGCTGCGTGGTCGGGCGGGTTGTTCGCGATCCAGCAGGGCT
>NZ_JAKRWF010000179.1 GCF_022352215.1 Flavihumibacter cheonanensis | reverse complement strand
CCCGTGCTGGCCGGCGCGGACGTATCCGTGGCCATGGCCGGTGGCACGTCGCTGGCACAGACCAGCGCCGACATGGTCCTGCTCGGCGAATCGCTGGAGCCGCTGGCGGAAGGCATCGCCCATGCCCGGCGCGCATTGCGCATCGTCCGGCAGAACCTGGCCTGGGCCGCCGCCTACAACATCACGGCGCTGCCGCTCGCCGCCACCGGCTTCATCGCGCCGTGGATGGCGGCCATCGGCATGTCCGCCAGCTCGCTGCTGGTGGTGCTGAACGCCCTCCGG
>NZ_JAKRWF010000178.1 GCF_022352215.1 Flavihumibacter cheonanensis | reverse complement strand
CTGTTCACCATGACCAATTTTGTCGATGTGCACGTTAAAAATTTGCGGAAGAAACTGGGCGATCATGGCGAAAAGAAATTGATCCAGACCATGCATGGCGTCGGGTATATGATAAAGGACGAAGAATGAAAATACGCATCCGATTGACAATCTGGTATTTTCTGGTTACTTTTTTTATCCTGATCATTTTCAGCTACGGCATTTTTCTTGGCATGCGTCACCTGATCTATCGGGCGCTGGATAGCGATTTGCATATTTTAACCAACACCATCGAAAGAAGCTT
>NZ_JAKRWF010000017.1 GCF_022352215.1 Flavihumibacter cheonanensis | reverse complement strand
GTTACTTCCCTTACTCCCCCCTTTTTCCAAGAACTACCCGCTTTATTTCTGCAGCGGGGTGCAAAGGTAACAGTGTTTTTTTATTCCCTCCAAATCTTTTTTCAAAAACTTCTCAAGACTCAAAAACCACTGCCCACTCAAAGATCTAATCCCGCTTCCTTTCAACCCCTTTTTCTCATCTGCGGGGCGCAAAGATAAGGGGGCTTATGCTACCCTTCCAAATCTATTTTAAAAAAAAAGAAAATTGTTTTTGGGGAAAATCTGGTAAAGAACTACCCTTTTGCGGGGCTGTAAACTTACGATGCTCTTCCAAATTAACCAAAAGAAAAGCGGATAATTCAGAGAATTATCCGCTTTAAAACGATGTATCCGGGAGTATAATGTTCCTCCGAACAGGTTTTACCAGGATCTACAAAAGGATGCTTAACAGATGTCCTGAAGGCGCTGGTATCTGTCATTAGTACCGCACCAGATATTGTGCAGTTGACTCCGACGACTGGATGAAGATGGATACGGGTTGTCCTTTCTCATTAAACTCGTAAGAAATGTTTGCATTATCGGATCCTTCATCATTGTCACTTTTATAAACAAAGGAGAACGCTTTAACGTGATGTGGGTCAGAAGCTGACAACGTTAAATACCCCCTGTCCTGAAACAGGAAGAAGAAATACATGTCCCGAATGTCCTGTACATAATGATCTTTACCAAGTATCAACTCAAGGAACAAGTCTCTGCGCTCTTCCGGATCAGCAGTCTGGTAAGTCATTGACATGGTAAAGAAATTGCCATTCCCACTCCATCCCATATTAGTCAGTTTGTTTTGTTGATATTGGTAAACAATATCAAATGCGTTTATACCTGGACGCAGGTTTTGCAACACATTGTTATTATAGGTATAGGTATCGATTCGCTCTTTTACCCCGTTGTCCCAGTATTCCCGACGATTAATGGTATGTTTTAATTGAGTTCCACTAGTTTCATAGGAATAGAAACTGGTATCAGTTTCAAACACAAATGAATCAAAATTGGTGATGTATTTAATCCTGTTATTAGCATCACGGACAATTTCACTTGCCTCCAGATCGCCACCGTAATTATTTGTAAATTTAACCAGGTAGCCGGCTGTATTAAACTGATAGGATGCTTTTAGTTCATCATAGGGGTTTGCATTGGTGGTATCATCATAGTATACATTAATACGTCGATTGGCAGTATCATACTGCATTGACCACACTTCCGTGTAATTGTCAGTAAAATGTTTCAAAACAAACTGTTTAGGCAGCTGCCCGAGTAATTCCTCCGGCAGTTCAGTTTCATCCTCTTCAAGGGAGCTAATTTCTTTTTGGCAGGCAGTAAATATAGTAAGCAGAAAGAAGGCGGACATAAGCCGCATGAAGCGAGTACTCATAGTTAAGGTTTATTGTTCTATAAAAATATAAACATACAGTATCAACTGCAAAAAAGCAAGAGAGCCCGGGAAGAGGGAAGCATGGAAGAGGGAGTAAAGGAAGAGGGAGCTCGGGAAGAGGGTAGTTGAACAAAGCAGGCAGCTACGTTGCAACCAGGATGGTGGGTGGTGCTTCGGTTGTGCGTTGCCGTTTCACGTTAC
>NZ_JAKRWF010000177.1 GCF_022352215.1 Flavihumibacter cheonanensis | reverse complement strand
ATTTCTTCGGCCTGTTCAACTACCTCACTTTCCGCGGCATCCTCGCCTCGCTCACCGCGCTGGCGCTGTCGCTGTGGTGGGGGCCGGCGGTGATCCGGCGCCTGGCCCAGTACAAGGGCGGCCAGCCGATCCGCGACGACGGCCCCAAGACGCATTTCTCCAAGGCCGGCACCCCGACCATGGGGGGCGCGCTGACCCTGATCACCGTGCTGGCGTCGGTGCTGCTGTGGGGCGACCTGCGCAACAAGTACGTGTGGGTGGTGCTGGCGGTGATGGTCGCCTT
>NZ_JAKRWF010000176.1 GCF_022352215.1 Flavihumibacter cheonanensis | reverse complement strand
GGCTGCGCGTGTCCAGCAGATAGCGTCCCGGTTTGGAGGCGATGGCCAGCCAGCGGCTATCCGGACTGAACACGGCCACCACAGCTTCTATATCCCCCAGCCTGAGCTGTTCCGTATCCTGCTCGCGCGCCAGCGGCGCCAGGTCCCACAGCGAATTGACGTAAAACAGCCAGCGACTGTCCGGACTGATGGTCAGGATAGGATAGCTGCTCTCGGTAGCTACCTGCCCCAGGCGCAGCGGGCTGGCAAAGAAACCGCTGCGGTACAGGTTCCACAGGCGAAT
>NZ_JAKRWF010000175.1 GCF_022352215.1 Flavihumibacter cheonanensis | reverse complement strand
GGTCTGGACCAGATACCGGGGTTCACGGGAATTCCGGTGCTGTTCCAGCGCCCCGCGAAAAGCCTCCGCCGGTGGCTTTGGCATGGCAGAGCAAGGGTCACCTTTGCAGTTTAGTGCGTGATCAAAAGGGCGGCACCAAACCGCGACAAGTCCAGTCTTTCCCGGCAAAAAAGCCGGCGCGCAGAACCGGCCACAGCACCCGAGGCCAGCCCGTCCGAGTGGGCTGGATCAGCCAGGCAACAGGCGAGACGGGCGCATGGTTCGTCGGGTTGCATATCAAGCC
>NZ_JAKRWF010000174.1 GCF_022352215.1 Flavihumibacter cheonanensis | reverse complement strand
TTAATCCACCCAAATCCGGCGCCTACACACTTAAAATAGCTACTACTACAGACAATGAATGGGCAGACAGTTATGAGTATGAAATAATAGAAACGCCTCTCATGGTAAAACTATCTAATTATAGGATCAATCAAAATGCTTTATACCAGTTGATTTATCAACAAACAGGCAGTGTCATGGATCAAGGCGGCCTGATTCGGATCCGATTTCCGGAGGAAGTTCAAATTACTAAATCATTGTCTTTAAAATCCGGTAAAATCACTATTAATGGTCAATCGGTTGC
>NZ_JAKRWF010000173.1 GCF_022352215.1 Flavihumibacter cheonanensis | reverse complement strand
GAGATGAAGGAGGGTAGATGTTGCCACGCGAAGAATTGGCCTCTCACCTGGGCCTGCCTCAGATACCGCAGTACACGCTTGAGCTTCCTCAGGTCACCCTTGGTGGGGGCACTCATGCCTCTCGAGCACTCCTTGATCGCGTAATTCAAGTCAGGGCGGTCCTGTGCGATGTAGTTGATGATGGCCGTCGTTCGCCTGTACGCAGTGGACTCCTCCAGGTTCAGCTTCTCTTCGTCCTCCTCGGCCAGGGCGTCCTTGGAGCCCGGAGTGTTCACCTCCTTCG
>NZ_JAKRWF010000172.1 GCF_022352215.1 Flavihumibacter cheonanensis | reverse complement strand
AAGGGCCTGCTCGGCGGGCTGCTCGAGGGGCCGGTCAACGAGGTCAACGCGCCGTTCCTCGCCGAAGAGCGCGGACTCAAGGTCGCGGAGCACAACCGGGGCGTGGGCGACAGCGCGTTCCGCGACCTGCTGCGCGTCGAGATCGGGCGCGGGACGAGCGCGCACTCGGCCGAGGGGACGGTGTTCCCCGACGGCGACCAGCGCATCGTGCGGGTCGACGGCGTCCTGGTCGAGGTGCCGGTGTCCGGCCACCTGCTCGTCATGCGCAACAACGACCAGCCCG
>NZ_JAKRWF010000171.1 GCF_022352215.1 Flavihumibacter cheonanensis | reverse complement strand
GAGTCTGTAGAAAACAAAGGCGAGTGCCGCGGTGGCAAAGACTTCAAAGAAACCCTCTACCCAGAGATGCACGACCCACCACCTCCAGTATTCCATAATTGAAATATGGGTTTTTGCTCCATAAAAAAGCCCTGCCATATAAAAAAGTCCAATTGCAGCTGCAGCGCCGGTAAACAGAGCCAGGATGTGATTTCCTTTGTCTGTTTTTTTTAGTGCTGGAACTATTGCCCTTAACATGAGGGACAACCAGAGTAGTAACCCAATAATGAGAGCTATCTGCCAG
>NZ_JAKRWF010000170.1 GCF_022352215.1 Flavihumibacter cheonanensis | reverse complement strand
GAATGGACAAAGAATAGAAGAATTTTTTCCTAACCATGCCATCGAATATACTAACAAAATCCGGATTTTCATTTAACTTCCCTTTGAATTACTATCAAACTTAAAATTTACTCAAATATGAATCAACCATTTCTTGGTCTAAGGACTTGTATCTATAAAGTTCCAGTCTTAGAAGATGCGAAATTGTGGTATTCAAGAGCTTTTCAATGCGATCCCTACTTTGACGAGCCTTTTTATGTTGGTTTTGATATCGGGGGTTTTGAATTAGGTCTGCTGCCTGACG
>NZ_JAKRWF010000169.1 GCF_022352215.1 Flavihumibacter cheonanensis | reverse complement strand
GCGGAAATGCGTAGCCAGCTTTGCGCCACACCGCCCGGCACAGCGGGGGCTGACTTCAGTGCCCTGTCTGCCCGGCTCAACATACTGGTCGAAAACTACCCCGGGCTGAAAGCGAGCGAGCTGTTCCTGAGCTTGCAGAAAAACCTCTCCGACAGCGAGGAACGCATCGCGCTGGCGCGGGACTACTTCAACAACTTCGCCACGTTCTACAATACCCGCCTCCAGACCATCCCCGACCGTTTTGTCGCAAGCCTTGCCAGGCTGCGCCCGCGCAAGCTGCTCG
>NZ_JAKRWF010000168.1 GCF_022352215.1 Flavihumibacter cheonanensis | reverse complement strand
ACGAAACATGGAAGGCCGAGGCTGTTTACGGATGCAGACTATTATTTTAAAGATCACTTTGTCTGGAATTTATTCATTGAAAAAATCAATATCGCGTATGCCAAAAAATTAGCTTATGAAAAAAATTATCATGACCGATGTACTGCGGTCATTGAATTTGCTCGCGGCGGAGAAAATGGAATAGGGGAGGCGCTGTCCCATTTAAGCGAGGATATTTTGCAGAAAGCAGGCATTGTCTATATCGATGTATCTTATGAAGAATCCGTCCGAAAAAATCGGGCAC
>NZ_JAKRWF010000016.1 GCF_022352215.1 Flavihumibacter cheonanensis | reverse complement strand
ATGAACAGCAGTTCCTATCTGTACAGTAGTTCAGGCTATGTACAGATTCATCATAAGCTCAGAAAATATAACAGTAACAAATAAATGAACAGCGGTTCAGGCAATAGTGCTTCGTTACCAGCACTGCGCAAAGCTGCCGGCCGTTGGCTGTAAGGCTATGGAGACCGTAACAATCAGATCACTATATTCAGACTTTTTGCAGGTTCCTTTTCCGACCGGACTTGCAGGACGAATTATTGACGGCATCGACTTAACACTTTTTGATACCGTATTGGCAGGAGACATTTCCCAGTTCTTTGACAATCCTAATCATTTGTCGCAAGACCAGATTATAAAATACATTCGGAAAACACAGTACATCATTGAAAGGTTGAAAGACGAAAAAAATAGGGAGTACTTTGAGCAGTGGGAATTTATTTTAATGAATTGCCTCACCGGCTTTGACAAAAGCGTTTTGAAACGCTACATCAGGCAGGACTTGCAGTCTGTTGAAACTTTGAATAACCTGCACGGAATTGACTTGGAGAACATTCAGCAGCATTTGATTGACCCAACGCTAAAGGAATATTACAACGACTTTCAGAACAAAGTCGAAAAGCATTGGGTAGTTTTAGACGAAGAACCTCAAGACCCAAAAGACGGCTATCAAATCATTTATTCAGAAGAGCATAACGAATTTGGTTTAGCTGTTAAGACCAGCAATACAAAGCCTAATATGGGGACAATTGTTGGTTGGTACGGCTCATTTATTTCTACTCTCGATGGAATGTGAGACAAGAAGCCTTACAGCCAACAAGGGGTTTGGCGTCAGTGGGGCGCGACGAACAAACAATCAGCTTTTACAGTAATTCAACAGTTGATCTGGAAGCAGAATCAAATTCAGATTAAGAAACGTAATTCAACATTAGTTATTAAATGGGCAATGGTACAGGCGGGACATTAATAAATCCCCACCGAACGCCAAGCCCTGAACGTTGGCTGCAATTACAAAATGCGACACATCATACTTTTCATAGCGACATTTTTAATTACAACGTTTCCCAGTAATCAATTGCTGGCACAAGTTGACACAGTGTCTATTCTAAAAATAAAAGCATATACAAAATACATTGACTCCTTAGCAGACAATGACGAAGGACAAATTTTTGTAATTAAATCAATAACAGAAGGTGAAATAAAACAAGAAATAGTTTCGACATCTATTATTGGGCATAACAATCAAATTGACACAATTAGAAAGACAAAATATGGCGGGTTCGGGAAATACACGACCAAAAACCTAAAAGGGGACACAGTTTATAAGATTCTTTACCATGACAACATAGATAAGAACTTCTACGAAAGCTACTATTATAAAGACAATGAACTTATTTACTCCAAAATAGACTACCAAGAGGATGGGATAGGTCAAACATTTTATTACAGGGAGGAATATTATAAAGACAATGAAATACTTTTTGTAAGCGAATCACCCAATTCAATTGACACATTATTTAGACAGAGAGTAACATTTGATTTAAGAAAAAAAGGTGGAGACTATTTTGAGAAATTCAAGGCTGACAGAAAGTAACAGCAGCCAACAGTCGGTTCCTATGTATATAGGCCTTTAGAGGGAGTGAAAAAATATCAACTTTTTTCTTTTGAAAGCAAAGGATAGCCAGAAGGGAAATTCCAACCACCCTTCGCCTTCAGAAGTGTGTTTTT
>NZ_JAKRWF010000167.1 GCF_022352215.1 Flavihumibacter cheonanensis | reverse complement strand
GGCGCCAAGATCATCAATCAATACGCCCATTGGATCACGGATGAACGGAAGATGGCGTTAGCCAAACCAGATGCGATCTATATGCACCCGCTGCCGGCGGATCGCAACATCGAGGTGACGGATGGGGTAATGGACGGACCGAACTCGGTGGTATACGACGAAGCGGAAAACCGCATGCACGCCCAGAAGGCAGTCATGGCGCTAACCATGCGCTAGAGGAAATCGAGGAGATGCATATGACCGAAGGAAAACGCAAGATCGCAGTAGTAGCCATTGGCGGCAAC
>NZ_JAKRWF010000166.1 GCF_022352215.1 Flavihumibacter cheonanensis | reverse complement strand
CATGGCGCAGGGCCGGCTGATGGTGGCCTCCGACGTCGGCGGCCACAAGGAACTGATCCAGGACGGCAAGACCGGCGTGCTGTTCCATGCCGGCAACGCCGGTGACCTCGCCAGCAAGGTGGTCGGCCTGCTCAAGTACGAAGAGGGCTGGGAACGGATGAAGAAGAACGGCCGCCAGTTCGTCGAGACCGAGCGCAACTGGGCCGCCAGCGTGGCGCGCTACCGCGGCGTCTACGGCAGCCTGGTCAAGCAGGGGATGGAGGCCGCGCTTGGCTGAACACGTT
>NZ_JAKRWF010000165.1 GCF_022352215.1 Flavihumibacter cheonanensis | reverse complement strand
GCGTGGGAACGTTGGGCGCAATGCTCTTGATCATGCCGCTCAAGACCTTTTTGGGGCCGATTTCAATGAAAAGGTCCGCCCCATTTTCAACCATTCTTTCCGCCCCACGGCGCCAATCCACGCAGGTGTAGATCTGCTCGTAAAGCTCTTTACGAATATGAAGGGGGTCCACGATGGCTTCGCCGGAGACGTTCGCGATCACCGGTTTGCAGGCAATGCAAATCTGGCTTGCGGCAAGATCGTTTTTGAATCGATCCGCCGCAGGTCTCATCAACGGGGTGTGA
>NZ_JAKRWF010000164.1 GCF_022352215.1 Flavihumibacter cheonanensis | reverse complement strand
GGGTAGCTCGACGGTAAGGACCGACGCGAGAGTGGTCTCTGAGACAGAAGAATGCACAGACGTCTTTTCTTCCGATTCTCCTGTCATCCGTCTTTTTGTTCGCTGCTAACAGGAGTATCGAGATGGCCGTTGTGGGCGCCCTATTGCGGGTGCGCGTAGCTGACCGACGCCACGTTGTTCGCCAACTCGAACGGATCCAGGGGGTCTCTACCTTTTCCGTGGAAGAGCAGGAGCGAGTTGGAGTCCTCATGGAAGGGGCGTCGCTGGACGAGCTTCACGCCATC
>NZ_JAKRWF010000163.1 GCF_022352215.1 Flavihumibacter cheonanensis | reverse complement strand
GGTCCAACTGCGGCCAGGGGCGGCGTACCGATGGCAAGGCTAGCAACTCTTGGACTCGTTCCCAGGCTGGCTGAGCGATCCGGCCTCGCCAACCCCGCCGATAGAAAGACCGCGCAGCGGCAAGAAAAGACCGCCGCTTCAGCTCGTCCGCGGCAAGCAGATTGCTGACCAGCGCCAGCGCGTTTCCCGCGTGGCTGTGGCCCCAGATCAAGATCCGGTCTTGCGGTCCGTATCCCGTCTCCGACAAGCGATCGATTAGACAGACCGCAGCGTGCGCGCGGGCC
>NZ_JAKRWF010000162.1 GCF_022352215.1 Flavihumibacter cheonanensis | reverse complement strand
ACATCGCCTCCGAGACGGGCACGAGGCTCATCTGGTACTCGCCCACGCCCTACTGCGAGCTCAACCCCGTGAACATGGGCCTCGGGATCAAGCAGTGCACCGCCTGCTCCATCAACATGGCCGTCGAGCCGGACGGGACGGTCATACCGTGCCAGAGCTACTACGAGCCCCTCGGCAACCTCCTGAAGGACGACTGGAAGGCCCTCTGGGGCCACCCGCTCTGCGCGAGCATCAGGACGAGGGGGTACGTCGACGAGAGGTGCGGGAAGTGCGAGATGCTGCAG
>NZ_JAKRWF010000161.1 GCF_022352215.1 Flavihumibacter cheonanensis | reverse complement strand
GGTTCGACAAGCCCGCCTGCCGCCTGCCGGAAGGCTCTTGGCTTTCGTTTGCACCAAGGGGTGTGGCGCCCGCAAGCTGGCGGATGGAAAAGCTCGGGTGCTGGATTTCGCCCTTGGATGTTGTAGAGAATGGAAACCGCAGCCTCCACGCCATCCAATCCGGCGTGCGGGTTGACCACGGCAAAACCCGTCTGTGCATTGAAAGCCTCGACGCGCATCTGGTCTCGCCGGGGAAACCGCAGGCGCTGCCGCTCCGAAAAACGCAGCCGGACCTTTCGGGGGGC
>NZ_JAKRWF010000160.1 GCF_022352215.1 Flavihumibacter cheonanensis | reverse complement strand
GAAGAAGGGCAGGTAGTCCCGGAGGGCCCGGATCCCCTCCTTGGGCGCCGCGTCGTAGCGGTCGCCGAAGAAATCGCCGATGCCCGCGGTCATATTGAGGAGCTGCCGGACGGTGACCTTCTTCGCGGCGTCGGCGTTGGGGTAGTCGGGCAGGAACTTGCCGATGGTGTCGCCGAGCGCGAGCTTGCCGCGCTTGACCAGCTGGTGGACGGCGACCCGGGTGAAGTTCTTGTTGATCGAGCCGAGGTTGAATTTGGTGTCCTTCTTGTTGGGGACCGCGTTCT
>NZ_JAKRWF010000159.1 GCF_022352215.1 Flavihumibacter cheonanensis | reverse complement strand
GGATCCAGTACCGCGCCATCAGGAAGTCCTGGTAGCGGACCATGTCCAGCAGCGGCACGGCCGAAATCGCGGCCGCAAACAGGTCCGGACGCTGCGTCACCGTCGCTCCGGTCAGCAGCCCGCCGTTCGAACCGCCAGCGATGCCCAGCCTCTCGGGCCTGGTGTACCCGTTGGCGATGAGCCACTCGGCGGCCCCGATGAAGTCATCGAAGACGTTCTGCTTGCGCTCCAGCATCCCCGCGTGGTGCCACGATTCCCCGTACTCACCACCCCCGCGCAGGTTC
>NZ_JAKRWF010000158.1 GCF_022352215.1 Flavihumibacter cheonanensis | reverse complement strand
AGAGGAGGTAGCATGGCTCTACAGGTCATCACCGGCACACAGTGGGGCGATGAGGGCAAGGGACGCATCGTCGATTGGTATGCCCGGGAGGCGGATATCACCGCTCGTGCCAACGGGGGTGACAACGCCGGGCACACCGTCACAGTGGAAGGACAAATATACAAACTGCACCTGGTCCCGTCGGGCATCATCCACCCGCAGGTGATGGCTGTGCTGGGCAGCGGCATGGTCATCAACCCCGCCGCGCTGGTGGAGGAACTGGGTATGCTGTGCGTTGCCGGGGT
>NZ_JAKRWF010000015.1 GCF_022352215.1 Flavihumibacter cheonanensis | reverse complement strand
TTAAAAATCCCGAATGTCTATTTTTAAAAATCACTACCTGTCCATCCTCGCGTCGTCCCGAATATTAAACTGCTTCAAATTTGTCGCGACTGTTGCACAGAAGGTTTACGATAGGTAGCGCGTAACGTTCAAGTATTGGCGAAGGCAGGGCCATTACTAACGTCCCGCCCGGCCCAGCCGATTTATTATTTACAAAAGTTCATATTTATAACCAAAAGCCCAATTGAAATCGTGACCAGCCTGGACAAATGCTCATTAATGATCTGCTGTTGAAGTTTCGTCGTCCCGCCCTGCTTTAGCCAATACTTTTGTTAGCCGCATTTAGTCTTTTAATTTCCAAAACTTTGTTTGTCCATATTCCTCGGAATCCATTATTAAGGTGTCCGACTGAAAACTGAGCTTGGCTTTATATAAATATTCAGGGTATTTAATTGTAATAACGTCTCCTTTCAAGAAATACTTGAAGTCACTGCCTTCGTCAACATAATAGACTGTCTTGTCTTTAATGTCAAACGTCGCACCGTCAGTAATACCATCAGTCCATGCACCTTGGATCCTACTCTTTAGGCTATCTGCTGAATTATTCCCGGCTGCCTTTTTTTCAATAATCTCAGTCGTAGCGTAATTTGACATATTGTGCCCCAAAGTGCGAACTGCCGTATCGATCATGGGTTTTTCAACTGATGCTTGTCCAGAATTGCAGCTTGCAAGGCAAAGAATAGCAAACAAGAAAAGAATTGTTTTAGTCACGATGTTTCTTAGTGGTCTGTACAGTTGCGGCTAACGTACACGGCTTGGCGATAAGGCGGTAGTTGAAATTCTTAAGCCGAAACCGATGCTAAATTTATAATTAAATGCTTTTTTACATTCATATGTCTGGCTCTTTTTATTGGCTTGAGCTGATGCTCCATAACGAATCAAGTGTTCAATTTATAAGCGTCCCGCCGCCATTATTGCCAAACCGACTGTTGTGTGTAACCAAGGTAGGTAGTCTGGTATCTGTCAAATCGACGTATACACTACATTGATGTCACAGCCCAGTATTTGTTTAAAATCATTAATAAAACTATTTTTTAAACCTGGCCAATTCCAAAAGGTAAACCCTAAGTTGCAAAACCCCCATTCTGGAATAAATTGAAATTTATGAATGTCTGTCGCAATGTTACACAAAGGGCAAGTCAAATTGTTACTTTTATTGTCGCTCCATTCGCTTAAAAAATCCCAATCTTCATTTGCTATGTCATGTTTGCAATTTGGGCACATAAGTACTTCCATACCATTTTGTCCTGTATGAAAAACATGTCGCTCTGTTATTATTTCAAGTCCATTTGTCAATAAGTCAAATGGCAATAAGTCAGGTTCACTTGATACATTTTTTGCGCCTTGTGAAATTGGATAACCCTCATTTGAACTAAGAATACAGTCGGAAGGCGTTGGTTTAACTATGTCAAGCGACACTAGCCAAGCTAAAATTGCTTTTGCTTTAATTTCTTTGTCAGGGTAAATTGAAAGTCTTGGTACAATAGATATACTATGGTCGCTCATGTATAATTTTCTGATGATGGTAGTTGTGTCGCTAATTGGTTACACACAACGTATACGGCTTGGCGATAGGGTGGTATTTAAAAAGCATCAGGCCAAACCTTTGCTGATTTTATAAATAAATGTTCATTGTTAATTCTAATGCCAAGTTTTATACTTTAGTTGGATTTAATGTTGAATATGAAATAAAAGTTGATTTTATATTCGTTTCCCCGCCATATTGCCAAGCCCTTATGCTATATAAAGTAGGCGTTTAGAGCGGTAGTAGTCTATTCTGCAAGCAGGATAGCTACAGTAACTTTGATAGTTAACCAAACATCTAAACGCCATGTCTAAA
>NZ_JAKRWF010000157.1 GCF_022352215.1 Flavihumibacter cheonanensis | reverse complement strand
CCGTGCGCGGCAACGCCAACTGGATGCACGCCCGCGAGGCGCGCTTCGAGTCGGAGGCCTTCGGCGAGGACATCGAGAACATCCGCCCGATCATCAACCCGAACGGCAGCGACTCGGGCATGTTCGACAACTCGCTCGAGCTGCTCTACCTCGCAGGGCGCTCGCTGCCCCACGCCGTGATGATGATGATCCCGGAGCCGTGGTCCAACCACGAGTCCATGGACGACGACAAGCGGGCCTTTTACCAGTACCACTCGAGCCTGATGGAGCCCTGGGACGGCCCG
>NZ_JAKRWF010000156.1 GCF_022352215.1 Flavihumibacter cheonanensis | reverse complement strand
AGTTGTGCTCCCGGATTTCGAGAACCCGTTTTTCGGCGCGTTGCTCGCCTCTCTGGAGCGTGCAGCGGAAACGGCGGGCTACCGCCTTGCCACCGCCACCAGCCGCGAAGACCCAGAAGTCGAGGCCCGTGAGATTGCGGAGTTGCTTGGTTGGAGGGTGGCTGGAATATTTGTAGTGCCTGCGCATGGCAGCCTGCCAGGCGCTTTCGCCAACGCTGGCGTACCCATGGTTGTCGTCGATCGGGTGTCATGCAGGCCCGGAGAGCGCCCGGCGACGGACGAAG
>NZ_JAKRWF010000155.1 GCF_022352215.1 Flavihumibacter cheonanensis | reverse complement strand
GCACACCGGACGCCGAGCAGCGCCCAGCCCGGCTGCGGGCCATCGCCCGCTGGCAGGATGCCCGGCTGGCGCCCCTCGACTCCCTGACCACCATGCTGGAGGCCGCCGACGCCCACGTGCGGCTGGCGGCGGTGCGCGCCGCGGGCCTGATCGGTCGCGACGACATCACCCCGCGGCTGCTGGAGCGGCTGGCCGATCGCAGCCTGACCGTGCGCACCGAGGCCTGCTTCGCCCTCGGCGTGCTGGGTGACACCCTGGCCGTGCCCGCCCTGGAGACCGCGACC
>NZ_JAKRWF010000154.1 GCF_022352215.1 Flavihumibacter cheonanensis | reverse complement strand
CGAGCAGGGCTATCGCGTGGGCATCATTGACCTGACCGATGGCGAGCCTACGCCCAACTCGCCCGGCCCGGAGGTTCGCCTGGCCGAGGCCCGCGCGGCGGCCGCGGCGCTGGGCGTGGCGAAACGGGTGACGCTCGACCTGCCCAACCGCCGCCTCTTCGACACCTTCGAGGCCCGCGTGAAGCTGGCCACGGAACTCCGCCGCTACCGCCCGCGGCTGGTCATCAGCCTTGGGGAGAGCACGCCCCTGGCCTCGCCGGACCACTACCAGGCGCGGCTGATTA
>NZ_JAKRWF010000153.1 GCF_022352215.1 Flavihumibacter cheonanensis | reverse complement strand
GAGGAACCGACCGGCATCCCGGCGTTCAGGCAAAGACTACCATTCCGAGTGGAATCGCCACGTGCATTAACGCACATTCGGGGCGTCTGTCACGCGCGCAGGAAGAATTCCATCTTGACACCGGCGATCTCGATGATGTCATGATCCTTCAGGCGATGCGCCTGGGCATCGAGCGGCTGTCCGTTCAATTGCGGGAACGTCGCGCCCTCGACATGGGTGATGAAGTAACCATGCGGCCGGCGGGTGATCACGGCCACTTGCTGACCCGGCTTGCCGAGCGTCGTA
>NZ_JAKRWF010000152.1 GCF_022352215.1 Flavihumibacter cheonanensis | reverse complement strand
TTATTTTTTTGTTTATCCCCGGTTAATCAAAAACTATATATGTATGCAAGTACTTACTTACATTATGGACTCAACAGAAAAGAGGATACTTGATGCCACCATCAGAATACTGGATAAAGAAGGATGGGACGGTGCCACTACCAAAAGGATTGCTGCTGAAGCTGGAGTTAATGAAGTAACATTATTTAGAAAATTTAAAACTAAAAAACGCTTACTTGAAGCGGCAAAAACTCGTTGTGCCAACAAATTCCTGGACGAACTGGAATTACTACTGGAAATAGATGA
>NZ_JAKRWF010000151.1 GCF_022352215.1 Flavihumibacter cheonanensis | reverse complement strand
CATGTGCATCTCGGGGCCGTAAACTTCTATTGACACTCCCAGTGTGCCTCCAAGCTCACGCATGAGCTTTAAGCCCAGCTCGTAGTTGGGGCCGCCCCGTCTCACGTAGATCTTAACGTTGCATTCTCGGAGCCGTTCCTGGCACTCCTTCAGGGCCATGACCACCCCTTTGAAGGTCTTGGCCACATCGGTGAAGTTGGCAATGGCCCCTCCTATCAGCAGAACCTTGCCCTGAGGATCAGGCTCGCGGGTCATCAGGTCCAGGATGATCTTAGTGTAGTAATA
>NZ_JAKRWF010000150.1 GCF_022352215.1 Flavihumibacter cheonanensis | reverse complement strand
CCTTCGTCGACGAGGGCCAGCTTGTTCGCCGCCGGCGCCCCAGTGGATGCTTCCGCCGGTCCGATATGCTGGATGCGACCGCGTATGGCGTTGAAGAAATCGTCCTCGATCCGGCTGCGGCGCTGCAACAGTTCCTGGGCGCCATAGTCGTAGCGGGTGCGCTCCAGGAAGCTCGACTCGTCCTGGCCCGCTTCACCCAGGCGCTCCACGGCGCGCTGGAAAAAATCCTGCAACACCTCATCGAGGAAACTGCGAAACAGGCTGGTGCACGCCAGTTGCAACGCC
>NZ_JAKRWF010000149.1 GCF_022352215.1 Flavihumibacter cheonanensis | reverse complement strand
CATGAACCCGTGTCCGGAAAATCCGGTAACATGGAACATGCCCTTAACCGACGGCTCGTAGCCGATTATCGCCTTGTGGTCGGGCGTAGTTTCGTACAGCCCCGCCCACTGATTGGCCACCTCGGCCGTCTCCAGCTGAGGCATCAGCTCCAGCGCACGCTCGAGAATAGCGTCGGTGTAGTCGGGGTCGATCGAGATATCGAACGACGGCTGGATATCCTTATCGGCCCATCCGAGCAGCATCCCTTTCGATTCCTTGTGGCAGTACAGCCCGCTGCGAACATC
>NZ_JAKRWF010000148.1 GCF_022352215.1 Flavihumibacter cheonanensis | reverse complement strand
GACGGCGGCATTTATCTCAAAGGCGCGTTCTACCGCAACTACGAGACCTCGTTGGCCCTAATGTGCTTCGCCGAGGCCAATAGGGACGGCCGCTACGACAAACTCATTGAAAACGCCGAGAATTTTCTCAAGGGCATCCAGTGGGACAAGGACGAGGAGCAAGACCTGTCCAGCCCGGCGTACGGCGGGGCGGGCTACGGCAAGCACAAGCGGCCGGACCTTTCGAACACCAGTTTCCTGGTCGACGCGCTGCGGGCCGCAGGCAACGGCCCGGACGATCCGGCC
>NZ_JAKRWF010000014.1 GCF_022352215.1 Flavihumibacter cheonanensis | reverse complement strand
TTTTCCGAAGCCTGCTTGTTCAGTCACATTCCAAATTCTAATTGCATCCGCAGCAGTATTAAAATAACGTTTTGATTCCACTCCTCTTCCTGCACCTACCCAGGATTCTCCCGGTGCCATTTGTTTGTCCACCCGATTAAGTGGCGAAGCTTCAAACACCGTTTGGCTGTAATACTTCGTATCCCCTTGCCCATAAATTGGACTCAAGGTATTGCTGTTGGAGTAAAACCAGTTCTGCTGTAGCAACGCATTGCTTTTGTACGAACCATCTGTAGGGGAGGCACTACCACTGATATTGCTGTGCGCGACGAAGGGCAGGTATTGCTTCTCCTGTCGACCCAAGACATCGTATTCCACCGGACTCACCAGATCATAGGCCTGGGTATGCCCCGCTGCCGTATTCAGGCTGCCCTGTTTCACTACCGTTTGGATCGGTCTGCCTAACCCATCGATGTATTCAGTCGTCTGCCGCACTTCGCGAACCGGTTTACTACTAAGCGTTGCAGGGTCGGTCTGAGGCGTCAGTGCCTCCCAGCTACGCACAAAATTAATCGGTGTTTGCGCAGCAGTTCGGTTGGGAAGAACAACGCAGCAAGTAAGTAAAAAAGCAGTGAGTCTGATAAACGTCTGGTGCATATGGTTCATACTAGCAGGTAAATAGAATAAGGTTTAATGGTTCCTGTTATTTGATCGTATAGCCTACCCGGAACACTACAGGTTGGGTACGGGGTACTTGTTGTCGCCATAAAAAATCATAGAGCAATCGGGCATCGGTTTTCATTTTGCCCACTTTGAACTTTCGGGTGATGCCGATCAGTGCACTCTGTTGCCAGTTGCCCGGTTCTTTCAACAGCCCCAGGTCCTCAATGCGCTGGCGATGGTTGAGTTCTGCGCCCCCACTCACCCAAAAGCTCCCCTTTAAGCGCCAGTCTAAAAAGCTCCGCAAGCCTACGCCTTCATGCGTCATACGAACATTGCGCCAATCACTGCCCCAGCCAAGTTTGTAACTGGCGCCGACACCTACTACACTTTTACTATTGAGTTTGTAACCCAGACTTAAGCCCAGGTCGCTCGTAGTTGGAAAAAAGTTGGTAGCGCGGGCACTTTGCAGGTTACCACCCCATTCCAGGCGCTTCCACAAACTGCGGGTTTTCTCTTCGTTGGTTTTGGTGGTGGGCATTTCACTGGCATCACCAAAACTGCCAGCCGAGAGTTTGTCCTTGAGGGATTGTAATTGTTCTTCCGCCTGCCCCATCCCTTGTTGTAAGGCGGCTTGTGGATTTGCTGTTCCCAGTGTACTACCCATCTGCGTTTGCAAGGCAGAACGCGTCTGCATACTACCGGGCGTGGTTAAACTTACAATAGGATCCGGCTGCGGGAAGATGGCTGCAAACGCACTGTGCTTCTCCATAAAAGAGCGGAACAAGGGAAGCTTAGTAGCATACGCCAGTAGTTGCCTTGCCAGTTTATCGGGCTGCTCCAGCAGTTCTTTTGCCTGCCGCAATTGTTGTTGGTAATACTGTACCTGTTGTTGGTACGCTTGCAACTGCTTACCCAATCCAGAGTTGGATAATTGCTGCAGGAGTTGTTGTCGCCGTTCCAGCAGTTGTTGCTCCAGGTACGTGGATTGCGTTAACTGGTTTTGCAGTTGGTTGTAGGAACCCAAAGCTGAGGGAAGCTGCTTGGGTAGTTTGGCTTGTACCCCTGGCAGTTGTTCCTGTGCCAGGAAGCGAAGAGATGTTTGTACACTGTCCAGCCGCCCCTGGTAATACTGCTGTCGGGGACCGCTGGTTTTTGCAAGGGTAGCAGTGGATTGCTCCATCTGTGCATACACCGAATCAATATTGCCAAACAAGGCCCTAGCCTGTGCACTATCCTTTTTATACAATGCCTTGTATAGTTTTTGCTCCTGTTTCTTGATCCGTGCCAGGTATTTTTTACTTTGCTGCTGCAGGCGCTTTTCTGTTTTGGC
>NZ_JAKRWF010000147.1 GCF_022352215.1 Flavihumibacter cheonanensis | reverse complement strand
GGAGGCCCTCCAGGGCGCCCTGATGGCGGGCGCTGCGATCGCCGTCGCCGCCGCGGCTCTGGCCGCAGCCGGAGGTCCGGGCGCCGCGCTGGCGACGCTCGCGGCCGAGCGGCCGGACCTGCTCGACATATCGGCTAATTCATCGGAAAGATTCTGCCTGACAGCGGGGTCTTTAAGAACTTCTTCACATTCCTGATCGGATTTCCATTGAAAGATTTCAAGCAGTTCAGCCGCTTCAAGCACAACCGACAGGGCGACATTCCGGGCTGAATGGTATTGTTTCCA
>NZ_JAKRWF010000146.1 GCF_022352215.1 Flavihumibacter cheonanensis | reverse complement strand
GTCGCGGGGCACAGCACTGGCAGATCCGGGGCAACACCATCCGGTCCATCGCGGCCGGCGGCGTGCGCATTGGCGAACCCGGCGACCGGGAGACTGCGGCGTTCGACGCCTGCCATTCTCATCAGATCACCGACAACGAAATCGTCCAACTGGGCCGCATCTTCGCCCCCGGGTGCGGTGTGATCATCTTCCAAAGCGGCACCAACCGGGTCGCGCACAATCATATTGCCGACCTCTATTACACGGGCGTTTCGGTGGGTTGGAACTGGGGCTACCAAGACACCC
>NZ_JAKRWF010000145.1 GCF_022352215.1 Flavihumibacter cheonanensis | reverse complement strand
CTGGGCGCACGGACGAACCGGGAATCCGCCGTCAACACCGTTTACTGCGCCTACACCGGCTGCCTGCCCAAGTACGGCACGCACCTCGACGAATTCCGCGCGGCCAAGTGCATCGTCGAGCTGACGGACGAGGTTCGTGACAACATCAAGGGAATGGCGGATTGGGGCGCCTTGGGCGCCGCCATTGCCGAGAAAGCGCAAAACCGGATCATGGCCGTGGTCAACCTGCCCAAGAAGATGGGCCCGGGCGCGACCAAGAACCTGATCTCGTGCGCCTCGCCCGGC
>NZ_JAKRWF010000144.1 GCF_022352215.1 Flavihumibacter cheonanensis | reverse complement strand
CTCCGCGTACCTGGGCGGCGTGATTGGGTCGGCCTCGCCCGACAGCAGCAGTACCGGGATATCGGTTGCCAGCGGCGCGTGGAAGCCGTCGTCGACGGGGCCCGCCGGCCACAACGAGCACATCGCCGCGATGGCGTCGAGCTGCATCACGCCGATGTAGCTCGCCTCGAGCGCCTCGTAGTCGATGGCCATGTCGTCGTAGAACGGCGCATCCTCGGAGCACATGACCGCGTTGTGCATGCCGAGCGCGAGGGCTTCGGACATCTGCTGCGCGATCATCTGCAT
>NZ_JAKRWF010000143.1 GCF_022352215.1 Flavihumibacter cheonanensis | reverse complement strand
TTCACATCGTCACCTTGGGGCACCTTGGCTTTACTCGTTACTTCTCCGGGGCACTTACTGCCTGTTCGAGGTCTTCAGACACCACCACTCGGTTGCGTCCCGTTTGCTTCGCCTGATACAGGGCTACGTCGGCACGCTCCAGTATAGCTTCCCTGGTTTCGCCCGGCCTCAACATCGCCACCCCGAGACTGATGGTCACCTCAATGAGGTGACCCTTTGCATGGAATAGGGATTCCGCAACATCCCGACGAATCCTTTCGGCGATGACCCTGGCCAACGCCATAT
>NZ_JAKRWF010000142.1 GCF_022352215.1 Flavihumibacter cheonanensis | reverse complement strand
ATACCGTCGCCGGGCTGGTGATGAGCGCGCTGGGCCACATGCCCAAGCGCGGTGAGACGGTCGACGTCGACGGCTTCCGTTTTACTGTCGCGCGCTGCGACAACCGCCGCATCTATCTGCTCGATGTGGTGCCGCTCACCGCCGAAGAGGGGTTTGGCGACGAGGAGCACGATGTCAAACCGCTGGTTTGAATCGGGCTGGCGGGGCGACCTGCTCGCCCTGCTGGCAGGTGCGCTGCTGCCGCTCGCCTTCGCCCCCTTTCACCTCTTTCCCATTGCACCGCTC
>NZ_JAKRWF010000141.1 GCF_022352215.1 Flavihumibacter cheonanensis | reverse complement strand
CACCGTGCAGGGGGCGCCCCGCGAGCACGAATCCCCGCAGCACGGTGAGGGCCGCAACGAGCAGCCGCGGCCGCTCCTGTGAGATGAAGTGCAGGAGATCCGGATGGCGAAACTCCCGTTCCTCGGGGCGCTCCACCCGGGGATCGAGACGGATCGGCAGGACCCGACGACACGTATCCCCGACAAACGAGATGTTGTTCCCGGTCACGAACCAGGTCGGCGTCAGCGGGGCACTCACCGTCTTGCTGAGCCCCAAGATCCGGCCCGACCACTCCGTCGCAGTCA
>NZ_JAKRWF010000140.1 GCF_022352215.1 Flavihumibacter cheonanensis | reverse complement strand
ATCGGCCTCCTCGGCGTACGCCTGTTGGGGGGGAACGCTTCGGGCCTCGGCCAGGCCGCCTCCGGGATTCTCTCCCATCCCCTGTTCCTGGTCCCGGCGAGCCTCGTCGCGCTCCTCACCGCGAACCGCATCCGTCACAAGATCAGAGAGATGGATCACGACGCCTGATACGGTCACGCACTCGGGCGGTGCTCCTCGGATCCCTCGGCCCCTTACTGGCGCCGGAGTGTTGTATCGTGGTGGCTGCGGAGCTTTGAGATCTGCCTTCGAGCACCGTGAAGATCG
>NZ_JAKRWF010000139.1 GCF_022352215.1 Flavihumibacter cheonanensis | reverse complement strand
GTCAGCTGGCAGACGCCGCTCGCCTTCAACCGCAAGAACCTGAACGTCCGGGTCGTCGGCACGAACGCCGAGTACGGCGCCATCCGGCACCACTTCGCCCGCGCGGGAGGACGCTTTTTCAATGCCGTCGACGAGCGGGAGAAGAGGCGGGTGATCTTCTTCGGCGACGAGCTGGCGCAGGAGGTGTTCGGCGACGCCGACCCGGTGGGCCAGGTGGTCGACCTGGCGGGCTCGCCGTTCACCGTGATCGGGGTTCTGCAGCCGAAGCTGCAGATGGGCAACTAC
>NZ_JAKRWF010000138.1 GCF_022352215.1 Flavihumibacter cheonanensis | reverse complement strand
ACGGGGGCCTTCGGACGTGATTTGGGGTGCTGATAAGGAGACCCTCCTTGACATGCCCGCCGTGGCCCTTCCAGGCGACAGATGGCACCGACCCAAGAGCACCATTGATTACGTCCCATATAATCAAACCATCATTGCTGTGGACCCCTCCGGTCGGGGTAAGGATGAAACAGTAGCAGTAGTCCTCTCACAGATCAATGGATTCATCTTTGTCAGGGACATGCTCGCCACGCAGGATGGATACTCGGATACGACTCTCCGTGGGATTCTGACGCTTGCAAAGAGG
>NZ_JAKRWF010000013.1 GCF_022352215.1 Flavihumibacter cheonanensis | reverse complement strand
TGTACAGCAGTTCAGGCTATGTACAGATTCATCAAAAGAACAGAGATTGAAACAGTAATCAATAAATGAACAGCGGATCCGGCAATAGTGTTTCATTACCAGCACTGCGCAAAGCTGCCGGCCGTTGCACGCCACTTATCCTGGCCCTAAAGTGCAGCTACCCGGACAAAAATTCGGGCGACTTAAGTTTCGGGGCGACTTTTGATTAACATACCGTGGACTCAAGCATATCAGAAAGTAATCGTGACAATGAATAGCCAGGTGGGGTATGTGAATTGTGCATTTCATTATTGCTTTGAATCATTTCCTGTGGACAAGGTACCCCAGCTTCAAGGTAGCAAACAAAATAGTAAGTTGGGCAGCTTGCGACGCGACATTTTCTGTAGAATAACAACACCACCTGCCGCGACTGTGGAATTCCGCTATCAGTGTAACACCACACCCCAATAATTTGAAGGGTTCAAAGTTGGGAACGCGGGGTGCTTGACTAGGTGCAGAATCCAGTGATTACGAATACCACAGTCCTATTATCAAGGCTCATAATGAAGCGGAAAGTAGGGTGCAAATAAAATTCTAAAGCAAAAGGAGTGAAGCAATCGCAACACGACAACCGGATATTTAAACTAACCGTATCCGGAACATCCAGAGGATAATTACAACGAAAATCATTGCAACAGGATTAGTACGCGGCGTGCAACAATGGTATTGCTGTAAATGCGGGCGGGACGACCATAAAACTTGAAAGACCAAAACACCTTTTAACAAACTAAATAATCGGTCATGCTGCGGGGCCGCACTTCAGCAATACCCGGCCGTTGGGCGCAATACTGAACAACCCGAAACGTCAGAGTGTCCTATTTCATAAGGTATCTTTGTAATTAAATAAGCGAAACTCAATATGGAGACGGTAGAAATCCGACAAAACAAAAAAACATTAATTCCAGTGCTAGTAATTTTAATAATTGCACTTTTCGGAATGACCTATTACATTTTTCTTTCGGGTGAGTTTAACAACAACACGACAATAAAGTTGCTCTATGTTATACTGAATTTCTCATTAGCCTATTCAATATACATTCTAACAAGGAAGTTTTTAAAGAATGAACCGGTCCTCAAATTCAATAGTACCGAGATTGAAATAAATGAAAAAGGACAGCCTATAGCTCTACTTTGGTCACAGGTTATCGACTGGAAAATCGAAAGGAACGAAGATGGCGGCACCTATTATCTGCTAATAGTGACGGCTGACCGAAAACGTAAAATAAATATTTCTTGGCTTGACAAGAGACCAGCTGAAGTTGAAGAACTATTGCAGACCTATGGCAAAAATTTACAGTATAGTACTGCGCCCAACAGAGCAGTTTAGCGCTAGTGGGGCAGACGTGTAAAGAATCAGCGGTAGGGAAGCGCCGGGCATCAGTTTCAGCGGATTATTATTATTGGACTTTGGTAAGTAAAATTCAACAGTATATCAATAAGCAACGGTAGTACGGTCGGACGAGCATAAATCCCCCACCATCGCCAAGCTGCCGCCGTTAGCAGCTACCTTAAAACACTACGAGTGTCACATCTTTAAATAGCAGTAACTAACATACATAATAGTTTTGAACATCAAACTTGCATTAAGGAAATGTTCAATATTTAAAAGTCAGATAATTGGAGTGTATTTTTTTTGTAAGAAAGAGGTTTTATGAATATTATGGGATTTGTAAAAGGGGACGACAAACAATGATAACTTACATGTTAATTTACAACCGTTATGAAGTCCGGTGGACACTCACAATTATTGCATTAATACTCATAGGAATTGGTTTGCTTCTTAACAAACTGACTGGCGGGATAATTTATAGTTATTGTGACAAAGCAAAATCAAAAACAACATCTAATATATTAATTGGTATTCAATGGACAACTTCTATTTTGCTTGCATTCATTTTACCAAATAATATTTTGAATAATTACATTTTTTTTCAGAAGCTCTATGACGACAATGAACTTTGGATACCGCTTTCTATGGGAGTAGTTCTTTATACTTCGCTTACCACGATAGGACTGTTTTTCAATCTGGCTTTAAGGGATAAATAATATTAAAAATACAATTACAAAGATTGCAATGACGCATATTTGGACAAACAGAAAGGCAGCTGCTAACGTTGCATTGGCAATTTGGCGGCGCGACGAACAGTCAATCAACCATAAGTCGATAATCATCGTATGTCCGATCAAACCGAATTTTCATGAACATTTAACCAATCTTTAAACATTGGTTCTTTATTGATCTGTAGTTATAAAATGAAGAATATAACATACCGCCATATCGCCAATGCTTTATCGTTACGCGCTACCTATCGTAAACCTTCTGTGCAACAGTCGCGACAAATTTGAAGCAGTTTAATATTCGGGACGACGCGAGGATGGACAGGTAGTGATTTTTAAAAATAGACATTCGGGATTTTTAA
>NZ_JAKRWF010000137.1 GCF_022352215.1 Flavihumibacter cheonanensis | reverse complement strand
GCGACCAGATGGCCGAGTGAAAACCGAGCTTCTGGCCCCACAGGCGGCAGGCCGGGAAATGCCTGCCCAGCAGCGCCTCCAGCTCGTCGCGGTGCAGCTCCCGCAGGTGGAAGGGATTGCGGTTCTGCAGCCGCTCGCTGTAGACCGCCTTGTCGGGCGAGGAAATCAGCAGGAAGCCGCCCGGCTTGAGCACCCGCCGGAACTCCCGCAGCAGGCCGTCGTGGTCCTCCAGGTGTTCCAGGGTTTCGAAGGATACGACGGCATCGAAGGCGTCATCGGCGAACGG
>NZ_JAKRWF010000136.1 GCF_022352215.1 Flavihumibacter cheonanensis | reverse complement strand
GATAAACGCCTTGAAAGTTGGAATTGTAGCTGCCTTGCTGATGTATTCGAAGTACCATGGTGCCTTTCTGATCCTTGTCAGCCTCATCCCCAATTACCGGCTTTTATGGAACCGTTATTTTTACCTTGCCGCTTTGGTCGGCATCGGACTCTATTCCCCCCATCTTTACTGGCAATACCAGCATGATTTCGTTTCATTCAGGTACCACCTGGTCCAGCGGGCCGACGGTTTCATGGGAGGCAAGCACGTCCTGAACTACCTGCTCAATGTATTCCTGATCCTGAAC
>NZ_JAKRWF010000135.1 GCF_022352215.1 Flavihumibacter cheonanensis | reverse complement strand
TGTACCAGGCTCGCCAGGGTTTCCGGGGGCACGTCGCCACCATCGGGAATGACCCTTGAACGGCGGACCTGGACCCATAGCACCCGGTTCGCCAGCCCGCCGGCGATATCCTCGGAAGACAGGTAGCGTCGGACCTCTTCGGGGACGACGTGGCCCAGCACCGAAACATGCGGCTGGGTTGCGCGTTCGGCGGAGGTCTTCGCCAGGGTTGATAGCACGTCCGGCGAATCCCAGGCATCCCGAAGCACCGCGGACAACGTGCTTGATTCGCGCCGCCCACCTCGCA
>NZ_JAKRWF010000134.1 GCF_022352215.1 Flavihumibacter cheonanensis | reverse complement strand
CGCCTGCCATCTACGGCATATTCTGGTGAGAGCGTCTGACAGTGGAGTGTGCAAGCCGAGTCTCACGAGCGGGGCCCGCGCCGCGCCTGGACGGTGGCGTCCGGCGCGTCCACCAGGGTCGAGGGGAGGCTGACTCGATGGACCGCGGCCGAATCCTGGTGGTCGACGACGAAGAGAGCATCCGCTTCACCTTCGAGAACTTCCTCGTGGAGGAAGGGTACCGGGTGGCGACCGCGGCCGACTATGGCTCGGCGCTCGACGTGATCGCCGACGGAGAGTTCGGTGT
>NZ_JAKRWF010000133.1 GCF_022352215.1 Flavihumibacter cheonanensis | reverse complement strand
TTCCTTGAAACCTGAAGACACGTGGGATAACTAAAAGAAGCAGGATATCCCGTTATTATTCTTAAAATATGCCAGATGAGGTCCCGCAATGGATACAATTTCTTTTTCCGGCCAGGGTGACCCCAAAAATCCTGATTTAAGAACAAGGGTTTTTTGCATTTTTAGCGATAATCGTGTATTTCGCACCAAATCTCCGTCTATGTTCAATGCAGCCATAAAGCACGCCGGCATAAGCGGAGTATATATTCCGTTAATGGTTGAGCCACGCGATCTGGGCAAGGCCATT
>NZ_JAKRWF010000132.1 GCF_022352215.1 Flavihumibacter cheonanensis | reverse complement strand
GACGGAAGAACCAGGTTTAATCCGCCAGATCAGACGGCGGGAAGCGAGGAGATGATGCACCTGAATGATGGAGAAATCCGGGCCTACCAGGACCAGGAGCTGCGCGTGGACCGCTACCCTGAGGTAAGGGGGCACCTGGCGGGCTGCGCTGCTTGCCGTGAAAGGGCCGATAACCTGGCAAAACTCAGCCGGGATGTAGACCACCAGTTGGCTGCGATCCAGGTCGACTCGCATGGCGGCCCTGTCCATGCGGATGCCGGGCGAAAGCGCCTGGAATCCGCCATAC
>NZ_JAKRWF010000131.1 GCF_022352215.1 Flavihumibacter cheonanensis | reverse complement strand
GACTCCCGCCGGCGTACCTGCCCAAGAATCCGCCTTCCCAGCAGGGAGAAACACCATGAATACCAAGCGACTGCTATCGTTGTGGGGACTCAAATGGAACCCCTTTTCGCCGGAGCTTCCCAGCGAGGGACTGCTGGTGACCGCCGCGGTCGAGAACTTCGTCTGGCGCGTCGAGCAACTGGTCCAGGAAGGCGGCTTCGCGCTGGTCTGCGGCGAATCGGGGACCGGCAAGTCGGTGGCCTTGCGGATCGTGGCCGAACGCCTGGCGGCGGTGCGCGACGTGGTG
>NZ_JAKRWF010000130.1 GCF_022352215.1 Flavihumibacter cheonanensis | reverse complement strand
CGATGAGCGACGCGAACGACTGCGGTGTGTGCTCCGCTCCGAGCGACTCGGTCTCGGCCAGGATCAGCACGTCATCGATGACGTGCGCCATGCGTGTGGCCTCGGACTGCAGGCGCTGGGCCAGCCGGATCCGCATCTCGTCATCATCTGCCGCCACGAGTGTCTCAGCGAGCAGGGACAGGGCACCGAGGGGCGTCTTGAGCTCGTGGCTCGCGTTGGCGACGAAGTCCTTCCGCATCGCCTCGACCCTGTGCCTGTCGGTGAGGTCGATGATGTAGACGACCGC
>NZ_JAKRWF010000129.1 GCF_022352215.1 Flavihumibacter cheonanensis | reverse complement strand
CTGGAATCAAAGAAACCGGTGGGCTGACGCTCGCCGAGGTCAGACATACGAACTAGAACTCCGCATTCCCCGGCGTCCGCGGAAAGGGAATGACGTCCCGGATGTTGGCCATGCCCGTGACGAACTGCAGGACGCGTTCCAAGCCCAAACCGAACCCGGCGTGCGGCACCGTCCCGAAACGCCGCAGGTCCAAGTACCACCAGTAGTCGTTGGGGTTCAGGCCCTGCTCTTGCATCCGCTGCTGGAGCACGTCCAGGCGTTCCTCGCGCTGGCTGCCGCCGATGAT
>NZ_JAKRWF010000128.1 GCF_022352215.1 Flavihumibacter cheonanensis | reverse complement strand
TTTAATCATTCAAGATGAACTTCATTTAATAAATGGACCATTAGGAAGTTTAGTGGGAATTTATGAGACCACTGTTGAATCACTATCTACGATGAATATCGGTGATATCGTTCTGAAACCAAAAATTATTGCATCAACGGCTACGATAAGACGAGCCAGAGAACAGGTTTGGAATTTATTTGGGAGAAATATTAAACGTTTTCCCTCTCCAGGGACACAATTTTCAGATTCATTCTTTATTCAAGAAATCGAGGATTTTGAAAAAGCAAAATTATTCATTGGATTT
>NZ_JAKRWF010000012.1 GCF_022352215.1 Flavihumibacter cheonanensis | reverse complement strand
ATGAACAGCAGTTCCTATCTGTACAGTAGTTCAGGCTATGTACAGATTCATCATAAGCTCAGAAAATATAACAGTAACAAATAAATGAACAGCGGTTCAGGCAATAGTGCTTCGTTACCAGCACTGCACAAAGCTGCCGGCCGTTGCCTGCAATCAAAAATGGACATCCTGAGACTTCAAAAATATGAAAGGCGACCCTTGTCAAATGACAAAGAAGTCACCCCTCTTAAAAATCTAATAAACAACAAGAAGGGGTTTCAAAGTAATAATTCATTGAACGACAAAGGAATAAATAAATATAAAAAAGAGTTTACTGAATTTTTTATCAATGATAAACCTTTGTCAAAGCTGCTGGACAATTTCTATAATACGAAAACAAGTATTCTAGACAACTGGACAGGTGTGTTAGGAACAAATCAAAAGAAAGATGTAGTAAAGATTAAACAATTACTAAATAAAGAAGTAACAGATAAAGATATAAGGCAAATATATCCTGCATCATGGTCGGACGATGAATTCAAATGGTATTTAGAAAAGTATAGAGAAGAGTTAGTAAACCCTGAAATCTTGATATATTGTTGTAGCGAATGTGGCGACACTGATTGTGGAGGAATAACTATAAAAATTAAAAGAACAAACAGCTCTGTAATTTGGACAATAAAAGATGACAAAAATGAGCTAAACTTTGAGTTTGATAAGTATTCCTATTTTGATGTATTAAACAACTATTTAAAAATGGTATCAAAATGATATTGACTGCAGGCAACACGCAGTTTTGCGCAATGCTGGCGGGACATCGGTACAATGAACAGCAGATCCCTTCTGTACACCAGTCCAGGCTATGTATAGATTCATCATCAGATCAGGAAATATAACATTAACAAATAAATGAACAGCGGACCGGGCAGAGGTGCTTCATTACCAGCACTGCGCAAAGCTGCCGGCCGTTGTGTGCAACCTCTTTTTAGCAGCGTTCAATTTTGAGCGGGTTATTTGACAGTTCCTAATGACAAAAAAACCTTTCCATTTCCTGATACTTATTTTGACGCTTGCTTTTGCAGCTTGCAACAAAGCGACACCAGCAGGTTTTTGGAAAAACTACAAAAAGGACTTAGTTGTAAAAAACATTAGCGACCAAGGACTTTACGGCGGACACAGGGTAGTTTGTTGGAAAAGCGACAGGGCAAACACTTTCAATTTTAAAGAAGTTCATGACTTTGCAAACAATAACGGGTGGACTCTTGTGGACAGCGCAGACTTCAATCAAGAACAAACGAGCAAGTGGGTTTATGACAACAATCCAATTTTTCCTCTTTCCCATACAGGTTTAAATGACCCAGCAAAAAATATTTCAACTTATGCAGATTTCCCAAGGTGGTTTGGCGGACATGTTAAGGTTTACAGATTTAAAACAGGTTGGATTACAATAGAACCGGGAACCGATAACTCACTTGAAGAAAACGGTTTTGTCGTAATCAATAGCGACAGGACGGAAATGGCAGTTTATCATTTGTGGGGAGAGTAAAAAGGTATGCACACAACAAGTGCATTTGCAATAGCATGGCTGACGGAATAAACTTCGGCTGTAAATCATTTTTCAACTTTTGTTACGGCAGACATTACGCTGTTGGTCATTAGTTGTTAACTTCAACATCAGTTTTTACAATTTTGCATTTGTATCAGGCTGACAGTTTGCTCTTGCCATGCCATCGCAAATGCTTCAACGTTGCGCGGCATTAACTTAAACCTGTTTATGAAAAAAGCACCCTATTTACTTACCCTGGCTGCAATAGCTGTAATTGCCACCGCATTTAACAGTTTCAATGGACCCCCCAATGCGACACATATTTTGGGTAATAACAAAGGATATGCAACCCATGGCGACAGAGGAGCAGACCAAAAGAATAATGTAGACTTTAGCACTACTGACATAAATATGTATTCCAAATTGGACTCGTTGTGTAGTGGATTGTATAGTAAGCAAAAAGCGCTCACGGACATCAAATCAGGAAAGGCCAGGTTGCTAGTTCAGGGAGGTATCGCTGCTGTCTACTATCCTACTGATAAATCATTCCGCGAGAAATATAAAATAGGATATGAACTGTTTGGCTGTGTAGCTCCAGCGACGATTAACTGTTTAGAAGAATACAACCAGGTGGTTTTTGAACATCTCCAGAGTACCTATGGCGACAAGTGGAAAAATGAAGTCAGAAAGGATGTGATTGGTTTGAGCACCCAATAACGACCGCGCAACAAAGGGTTTGGCGTCAGTGGGGCGCAACGAACAAACAATCAGCTTTTACTATAATTCAACATTTGATCCGGCAGCTGAATCAAATTCAGATTAAGAATCGAAATTCAACATTAGTAAATATATGGGCAATGGTCCAGGCGGGACAATAATAATTTCCCCACCGAACGCCAAGCCCTGAACGTTGGCTGCAACCCTATAAGGACCCTGTCTGCGTGTCAAGGATGGAACTTTTATAAAACATTGAATATGCTTTTATTAATTCTTACAATTGTTTTTATTCTTATAGCCTTAGGTGCATGCACTATAACCGGACTTATTAAAATAATACTTTTTAGAAATCAAAAAGACACTTACCGACACATTCTTAAATTTGGATTACTTGGAGAGCTTATGGGAATAATTATTGCAATGGGATATTTATTTAAACCAGAGAATGACAAGTCGGATGTGCCAGTAGCATTAATTACAGTCCCTGGATACTTAATGTTAGTAGGACTTTTAATAGGCAGTATTTTATCGTATTTAAAAGGCCGAAAATCAATAATTACCTAAAACTAATGGCACTTTTACAAGCGGCATTAGCAGGTGGATATATCTTAATGATATTTTATGTTCCATACTTAATCATTGGGACAATGATTTTGAGTAGCTTTTTTATGAAAACCTATTGGAAATTTATTAATAAAAGACATTATATAATTGACGGTAAACCATATTATAAAGATCCATTTGCATATATTACAAGCGTTATAGCTTCTATTTTCATTCTGAGTCTAATTTTCTATTATACACTTAGTTTCTTAGGTAAAACATTTAATATTTTTCTATTTGGGTAAGATTGAGAAAAAGGGTGTGCAGCCAACATGAGTATTAGCAAAAGCAGGGCGGGACGTTGGAACTTCAACAGAATATCATAGATGAACGTAAGTCCAAGCTTTTTAAGGTTACAATGTAGCTTTAGGTTATAAATATGATCTTTTGTAAATAATATATCGATAGACCGGGCGGGACATTAATAATGGCCCTGCCTTCGCCAATACTTGAACGTTGTGCGTCATGCACACCCAAACTACACAAGTGATACACCTTAATCATTATAGCAAATGTGGAGCTTTAAATCGGTAACAATAGACAATATTCCAGGTCGAATTGTAGAAGCGGCAGTAAGAAAATTTGCTACTAAGAGACATACATTGTTGGACTTCCAATCTTCAGCAACTTATGTTGGGACAGAGAAATATTTTCTAGGATTAGAGAAGGAAAAAAGCATAGAGCTTACTCGTATTCGCTCTCCATTTGAAAGACTTCTTCCCAAACTTGTTATTAATTTTGATAAAAATGATGGATTTAGGAGATATAAAATTTCTAAGTTCAAGTAATTAGTGCAATTTTCTGTTGTAGCACTTGGTTAGGTGTTTTATAATTAAATTTTCGAACTGGTCTGTTATTTAGCAATGTTTCCACTGTTTTTATTTCTTCATTTGTCACG
>NZ_JAKRWF010000127.1 GCF_022352215.1 Flavihumibacter cheonanensis | reverse complement strand
CATCATACGTCGCGACCGGCGGCGGGCCGGCGGCGGGCGGCGTCGAGGGAGGCGAGAGTCGCCCGGCCGTCAGGGCCCGGTTCGAGCCGCAGGCGGCCGGCGAGCATGCGCCCGCGGAGCTCGACGTGGAGGGAGGGCACCGCCGAGGCGCCGTCGTCCGACACGACGGCGGATTCGTACGTGCCGGTGTCGATCCGACGGGCGAAGCCACGGCCGCCGGAGACAGGCCCTTCGAGGCGGTCGAGCCATTCGAGCCGATGGGGCTGGAGTTCGACGGTCGCCACCG
>NZ_JAKRWF010000126.1 GCF_022352215.1 Flavihumibacter cheonanensis | reverse complement strand
TGACCTGTGCTCACCACGTCAGGTCATCGGGTACGACGTAGTCCTTGTACGGATCGTCGGCCGTCGCGGGTTCGGACTTTGCAGAATCCGGCGGCAGAGTGATCACCGCCGCAGGGTCTCGTTCGCGGATGCGCGTCGCGACGTCGGCGGTCACGAGGTCGTACTGGTCGAAACAGCGGGCGATCAGCAGGTCGCCACGCAGGATTCGCGCACGCCGCTCCGGAGTCACTGCGATGCGCCGGATCCGCTGCTCGTCGACGAAGTTGTAGTAGTCGTCGCTCTCGAC
>NZ_JAKRWF010000125.1 GCF_022352215.1 Flavihumibacter cheonanensis | reverse complement strand
AACACGAAGGCCACGCCGTAGCGGTGCTCCGGAAGGTCGAAGGTTTCGGCGACGGTGCCTTCCTTGTAGACGACGCTGCCGCGATTCCGATAGAGCGCCACCACATGTCCGGGCTCGAGGCCATTGCGCGCGCCGATGTTCAGCGTCACGACATTATGCCGGCCTGTCTCGGCGACCCCGCGGTAGATGGCGATGATGCGACCGTCCAGTTCCAGTTCCGGCGCGCGTGGTACGTAGGCGAACACTTGCGGATGGACGCTGCGCATCATCCTGTCCCCCGTGCCGA
>NZ_JAKRWF010000124.1 GCF_022352215.1 Flavihumibacter cheonanensis | reverse complement strand
GGGCGACCAGGCGCTTGGACTTGCTCTCAAAATCACGCACATTGAACGCATCGAACATGATTTTCTGTTTTTCGGTCAGGTACGAGATTTCGTGGATTTCCTTGGCAAACTCAGCGGCGTAGAATTTTCGGTAGGGGTTGCGCTTCGGCGCTTCGCCCAGTTGGCGAACGCGCTTGTCGATGCCGCCGTTGAGCGCGAGCGAAATTTCGTTCAGGATGCCATCCAGGTCTTTGATGCCGCTGTGATTCTTGAGCAGATCTTCCCCTGAGAGCGCTGAAAAGAAAAA
>NZ_JAKRWF010000123.1 GCF_022352215.1 Flavihumibacter cheonanensis | reverse complement strand
ACGACGAGCGGTTCGCGCGGCAGATCTTCCAGCAGATCCTCGGCTTCGGCGAGTACGGCTTCCCCGAGTCGCACGCCGCGAGCTTCGCGCTGCTGGTATACGTGTCGGCATGGCTCAAGCGCCACGAGCCGGCGGCGTTCACCGCGGCGCTGATCAACAGCCAGCCGATGGGGTTCTACGCGCCGTCGCAGCTCGTGCAGGACGCGCGGCGCCACGGCGTCGAGGTGCGCGCGGTGGATGTGCGCGCGAGCGATTGGGACTGCACGCTCGAGCGGTGCGACGACGG
>NZ_JAKRWF010000122.1 GCF_022352215.1 Flavihumibacter cheonanensis | reverse complement strand
CAGCGCGGGCCATCGCCAGCGTGGTGGCCGAGTCCAGACCACCGGAGACCAATACCACTGCTTTTTTTGTTGCCATTAATTTGTATCTCTAAAAAATCAGTCGCTATATATGTAAGGTAAGTAGGGTGGGCACTGCCCACCAGAATATTCGCCACCTGAAGCACGAGGTGGGCGGGGACGCCACTCAGCGCCCCTGCTCATCCCCCCACAACAGCTTGTGCAGTTGCAGCTGAAAACGCACCGGCAGGTGATCGTCAATGATCCAGCCTGCGAGCTGGCGCGGTTC
>NZ_JAKRWF010000121.1 GCF_022352215.1 Flavihumibacter cheonanensis | reverse complement strand
TGCAATAGGGAGGCGTATGAAGCGTTCGTATATTTTTATTTCAGGTGGGGTTATCTCGGGATTGGGAAAAGGGATTACTGCCGCCTCGCTGGGGGCGATTCTTAAATCATTCGGATTGAAAGTTGCGCCAATTAAATGTGACGCATACGTTAATATCGACGCCGGAACAGTTCGTCCTCAGGAGCATGGGGAGGTATTCGTTACTGCTGACGGAATTGAAACCGATCAGGATCTCGGACATTACGAACGATTTTTAGGCGAATCGGTACCCCGTGAAAATTATATT
>NZ_JAKRWF010000120.1 GCF_022352215.1 Flavihumibacter cheonanensis | reverse complement strand
TTTTGAGGGGTGTCGTTCTGGACGGCGATCGCCACCGCCCTGGCGGTACCGATCAGCACCACCAGGGTTTTGGCCCGGGTCAGGGCCGTGTAGATCAAATTGCGCTGAAGCAGCGGGTAGTGCTGGGTCATGACCGGCAGCACCACCGCCGGGTAGTCGGACCCCTGGGATTTGTGGACCGAGATGGCGTAGGCCAGGGACAGGTCCTCCAGCGCACCGCGATCGTAGGCCACGCTTCGGCCGTAAAAGTCCACCGACAACCGCGAGCCGTCGCTTTCCGCGCTGCG
>NZ_JAKRWF010000119.1 GCF_022352215.1 Flavihumibacter cheonanensis | reverse complement strand
CGACGCGCCCGACGGCGTGATCGAGGTCACCGTCGGCCCGCACCCCTCCGGCGCCTCCCCCATCGAGTGGACCTACGAGCAGGACGAGGATCCGGTCCATCCGCCGTCGACCAAGACGGCCGTGCTCGTGCCGGCGTTCACCGCCCCGTGCCTGCAGGCGCTCACGGTGCATCCGGCGGCCGACCCGCCGCTCCGACTCGAGGGCGACACGCTGGTGCGCGCCGCCGCGCCGGACGACCCCGGCCTCGCGGTCGCGCTCGCACGCTTCAACGCGGGAGACATGGACG
>NZ_JAKRWF010000118.1 GCF_022352215.1 Flavihumibacter cheonanensis | reverse complement strand
CCCGGCGAGCGCGTCCCCCTGGACGGGCGGGTCGTCGAGGGGCGGTCGCGCCTCGACCAGGCGCCGCTCACCGGGGAGAGCGTCCCCGTCGAGCGGGAGCCCGGCGGCGATGTGCTCGCCGGCTCGATCAACCTCGACGGCGCCCTGCGCGTCGTCACGACGCGTGCGGCCGAGGACACGACGGTCGCGCGCATGGTGCGCCTCGTCGAGGAGGCGGGCACGCGGCGCAGCCGGGCGCAGCGCTGGGTCGACCGCTTCGCGGCGGTCTACACGCCGGCGGTGATGGC
>NZ_JAKRWF010000011.1:0-2500 GCF_022352215.1 Flavihumibacter cheonanensis | reverse complement strand
GAACTCATTAACGTTGAAAAGTTATGGGATGACCTGTGGATAGGGGTGAAAGGCCAATCAAACTGAGAGATAGCTCGTTCTCCCCGAAATGTTTTTAGGAACAGCGTCGCATATAGAAGTTTATTAGAGGTAGAGCTACTGATTGGGCTAGGGGGCTTCACCGCCTACCAAACCCTGACAAACTCCGAATGCTAATAAATATCTGCGGCAGTGAGGCTGTGGGCGCTAAGGTCCATGGCCGAGAGGGAAATAACCCAGATTAGCAACTAAGGTCCCTAATACGTAGTTAAGTTGAACAAACGAGGTGGGGTTTCTAAAACAGCCAGGATGTTGGCTTGGAAGCAGCCATTCATTTAAAGAGTGCGTAACAGCTCACTGGTCGAGAGACCCTGCACGGAAAATGATCGGGCATCAAACTACGAACCGAAGTTCTAAATTCTATACTTGTATAGAGTGGTAGGGGAGCATTCCAATCTGCGTTGAAGGTGTGTGGTGATGCATGCTGGAGCGGTTGGAAAAGAAAATGTAGGCATAAGTAACGATAAAACAAGTGAAAAACTTGTTCGCCGTAAGACTAAGGGTTCCTGATCAACGTTAATCGGATCAGGGTTAGTCGGGTCCTTAGGCAAACCCGAAAGGGGCAGCTGATGGAAAACTGGTTAATATTCCAGTACCCGCATTAGTTTCGATGGGGTGACGTGTTTGTGAAAGGTCCGCGCAGTTACGGAATACTGCGTTAAAGCCTGTAGATATATCCTGGATAGGCAAATCCGTTCAGGATGTCGAAGGTGATAGTACTTGAAAGCTTCGGCTGGATAGATAGTGACCCTAATCATAGCACCGAGAAAAACCTCTAAGGTTAGGCTAATGCGGCCCGTACCGTAAACCGACACAGGTAGTCGAGATGAATATTCTAAGGCGCTCGGGTGAGCCGTGGAGAAGGAACTAGGCAAATTGACGCTGTAACTTCGGGATAAAGCGTACCACAGCGATGTGGTCTCAGTAAAATGGTTCAACCAACTGTTTAACAAAAACACAGGGCCCTGCAAAATCGTAAGATGACGTATAGAGCCTGATACCTGCCCGGTGCTGGAAGGTTAAGGAAGGATGTTCGGAGTAATCCAAAGCTTCTGACTGAAGCCCCAGTAAACGGCGGCCGTAACTATAACGGTCCTAAGGTAGCGAAATTCCTTGTCGGGTAAGTTCCGACCTGCACGAATGGTCTAATGAGTTGAACACTGTCTCCTCCACGAGCCCGGTGAAATTGTAGTATCGGTGAAGATGCCGGTTACCCGTCACGGGACGGAAAGACCCCATGAACCTTCACTACAACTTTGCATTGATTTTGAGCACCAAGTGTGTAGGATAGTTGGGAGACTATGAAGCAGTGTCGCCAGGCATTGTGGAGTCATCGTTGAAATACCAACCTCTTGTTGCTTAGAACCTAACCCCTAAAGGGGGACATTGCATGGTGGGTAGTTTGACTGGGGTGGTCGCCTCCTAAAAAGTAACGGAGGCTCGCAAAGGTACCCTCAGTACGGTTGGTAATCGTACGCAGAGCGCATTAGTATAAGGGTGCTTGACTGTGAGACAGACAAGTCGATCAGGTGCGAAAGCAGGCTAAAGTGATCCGGTGGTTCTGTATGGAAGGGCCATCGCTCAAAGGATAAAAGGTACTCTGGGGATAACAGGCTGATCTCACCCAAGAGCTCATATCGACGGTGAGGTTTGGCACCTCGATGTCGGTTCGTCACATCCTGGGGCTGGAGAAGGTCCCAAGGGTTCGGCTGTTCGCCGATTAAAGTGGCACGTGAACTGGGTTCAGAACGTCGCAAGACAGTTCGGTCCCTATCTGTGATGGGCGTTAGAAAATTGAGAGGACATGACCTTAGTACGAGAGGACCGGGTCGTACGTACCGCTGGTGTATCGGTTGTGCCGCCAGGTGCAATGCCGAGTAGCTATGTACGGACAGGATAAACGCTGAAAGCATCTAAGCGTGAAACCTTCCTTAAGATGAGTTTTCTTTTAAGGGTCGTCAGAGACTATGACGTTGATAGGCTACAGGTGTAAAGGTGGTAACATCAAAGCCGAGTAGTACTAATTGCCCGTAAGCTTTAATTTTTTATTCTCTTCGGAGATAAGAAATGTGAATTACTTGATGATTAATTGCAACTTCCCAATATGTTATCTTATTGAAGATCTTATGGTGCTTATGCCGAGGGTGTTCACCTCTTCCCATACCGAACAGAGAAGTTAAGCCCCTCATGGCCGATGGTACTGCTATACCAGGCGGGAGAGTAGGTAGGTGCCATATTTATTACTAAGAGCCTTGTAACAGAATTGTTGCAAGGCTCTTTTTTTTGCTGTAACCTGTAACGTGAAACGGCAACGCACAACCGAAGCACCACCCACCATCCTGGTTGCAACGTAGCTGCCTGCTTTGTTCAACTACCCTCTTCCCGAGCTCCCTCTTCCTTTACTCCCTCTTCCATGCTTCCC
>NZ_JAKRWF010000117.1 GCF_022352215.1 Flavihumibacter cheonanensis | reverse complement strand
AAAATAAACAAATTTCCATTGAGAATATTCAAAAAACTGTGGCTGATTTTTACCGTATCAAGGTAGCTGATCTTCTTTCCAAGAAGCGTACACGCTTAATTGCAAGACCTAGGCAAATTGCAATGTGCTTAGCAAGGGAATTAACACAATTAAGCTTACCAGAAATTGGAGCGGCTTTTGGAGGACGTGACCATACAACGGTTATGTATGCATGTAAAACCATCGAAAGCTTACGCAATCTAAACTCACCTCTTAATGCAGATTTCAATTTGCTTAATCAAACATTA
>NZ_JAKRWF010000116.1 GCF_022352215.1 Flavihumibacter cheonanensis | reverse complement strand
GGACCGGCTGGGCCGGCTGCAGGTGGGTGTAGCCGGGCATGATCGTGTCGAGGTGGGCCTCGGCCTTGTCGACGATGGCCTCCTGGACGTCGCGGACGGCACCGTCCAGGAGGGCCATCTGCTCCAGGAGGTAGAGGCGCGTGTCGGTAGCCGCCTGGTCGTTGCGCGAGCGCCCGGTGTGCAGCTTGCCGGCAACAGGTCCCACCAGCTCGCCCAGGCGCCTTTCAACGGCGGTGTGGATGTCTTCGTCGCCCGGCTGTGCCTCGAAGATGCCGCCCTCCAGCTCG
>NZ_JAKRWF010000115.1 GCF_022352215.1 Flavihumibacter cheonanensis | reverse complement strand
CCTTCAAATCAAAGGCAAATTCAAAAATCGCTGAATTTTAAATTTATTTGGATATAGAAATTACAGAAGTATCTTCAAAAAAATATTTTCTGAAATTTGTTGAACCATACTGCAGAGAGCAGGAAAAATTGTTTTTTGAGATAGACATCACAAAGGAAACAGCAGGTCTTTATTGTGTAAAAAGGAAACAGTATCCCTGGGGAATTTATAGTGTAAATGATTAACCAGCATGGTTGATTTAAAATATCATATGGAGCGCTAAGAAAAATTCAATTTTTATCCTTGCC
>NZ_JAKRWF010000114.1 GCF_022352215.1 Flavihumibacter cheonanensis | reverse complement strand
CTCCCCCGTGTATCTGCGGCTCTATGCCGACGCCCTTGCGCACGTACAGGGCTCCGATGCCCTTCGGGCCGTGGAACTTGTGCCCAGAGAGCGCCAGGAGGTCTATGTTGTCCCTCTTGACGTCTATCTGCATCTTGCCTATGGCCTGTACGGCGTCCGTGTGGAATGGAATGCCTCTGGCCCTCGCCAACGCGCCTATGTCTCTGATGGGTTGGATCGTCCCGATCTCGTTGTTGGCCGCCATGACCGATATGAGGACGGTGTCGTCCCTGAGGGCCCTCTCAGCC
>NZ_JAKRWF010000113.1 GCF_022352215.1 Flavihumibacter cheonanensis | reverse complement strand
AGCGACCTCGAAGCTAGCACCGGGGGCTCTGGCGCTGTCTGCACTGTCGCGGCGGTGGGCGAGGCGGTCAGTGTCACGGTGGAAGGCGCCGAGACAGTCGTGCCTCCGAACCAGGAGCTCACACTGGCGCCTGCCGGTGAACGGCTGCAGCCCCGCCGGGGCGTCCCGCCGGATTTCGCCCGGGCCGGGGCATCAGCCGGGTGGCCGGAGGCTTCCGAGCTTCCGGCGCTGTCGCTTGCTCAGGCGCTCGAAGAGGTCGTCGCCCCTCGCTGCGCCCTGGGTCTACG
>NZ_JAKRWF010000112.1 GCF_022352215.1 Flavihumibacter cheonanensis | reverse complement strand
CGCTGACCGCCGCCCAGTTCGGCGGCTGGCAGACCGCCCTGATGCTCGGCCTGCTCTTCATGCTCGGCATGCTCGTGACTGACGGAATCAACGGCCTGTGGATCTCGCGCCTGATCTCGAAGGCCGACCGCGCCGCCAGGATCGCTTCGCGCGTCATGAGCCTGGTGGTGGCCGGCCTCAGCCTGCTGGTCGCCGCCTTCGGCGTCATGAAGATGTCCTTGCCGACGGTCGATGCCTGGAGCGAGGGCAAGGAGCTTTTCTTCGGCGCCGCCGTGGTCGCAGTGATC
>NZ_JAKRWF010000111.1 GCF_022352215.1 Flavihumibacter cheonanensis | reverse complement strand
GGGGAGCGCTAGTGGAATAGCTGCTCAAATTGACCACGCCCTGGCGGCATTGGGTCACATCCACAATGACGATGCCCTGGGAATCTGCCTGGGCAAATGCCCCCACCAGGGCAGCATCATGGTCCGGCGCAGAGCCTACGCCATACGCCTCCAGCACTGCGCCGCGCAGCGGAGGGCGCAGGAAGCAAGCTGCCATCCCAGCCGTGATGCCGGGAAACAGCTTGAGCACCCCCACGAGTGGGAGGCTGGTATTTTCAATACTCAGTTGCGCTGGCTCGACCGGTGGT
>NZ_JAKRWF010000110.1 GCF_022352215.1 Flavihumibacter cheonanensis | reverse complement strand
CCTTACTTATCTCTTTACAAGTCTGCTCAATCAAAACAATGGCTTTGAGTAAGTCATCCATTTCAAAGGTATGATTTAATTCATAACTTTCGCCAGTAAAAGATAAGCCGTTTTTTGTCATTTTTGTTCCCAGCCAGTTGATTTGGCTTTCGGGAATCGTATCCCCATTGACAAACATTGCCAGCGCGTAAACTTTCATTTGAAGGCTATTGTGCAACGTGTGCATTGTCCACGGTCTCCCTGAGGTCTTGAAGTCAATAACGCGGTTATTTTCCCTGTCCCACGCG
>NZ_JAKRWF010000109.1 GCF_022352215.1 Flavihumibacter cheonanensis | reverse complement strand
GGTGTAGCTGCGTCGACCACGCATGCGCGGGGACCAAAGCGTGAGATTGGCGGAGTCCCAGAGCAACTCGAGCGCGGCCTGCGGGGTGAAGTGCGCGAAGGGCGGGGACCCGAGTGGATCGGCCGCGACGACCACGTGGCAGATCTCCCCGGAGCGCGCGAGCGCGGCCGCGCTGTAGTGCCGACGCGGATCGATGAGCGGATCGGGCGCGTAGGAGGGACAGCCGAGGGAATGGTGGTGAGAGCGGCCCGGCAGATTGGCCAGAAAGTGGCGGCCCTGCCGGTGCC
>NZ_JAKRWF010000108.1 GCF_022352215.1 Flavihumibacter cheonanensis | reverse complement strand
GAGGCGCACGTCGGTCTGGGCGAAGGCGAGCGCCGCCCCCTCGGCGATGCGGATCTGCTGCTCGACGATGTCCAGCCCGGTGACCATCTCGGTGATCGGATGCTCGACCTGGATGCGCGTGTTCATCTCGAGGAAGTAGAAGTGGCCGCTGCCGTCGACGACGAACTCGACGGTGCCGGCCGAGATGTAGTCCACGGCCTTGGCCAGTGCCACCGCCTGCGCCCCCATCGCGGCGCGCAGCTCGGCGTCGACGAAGGGCGAGGGCGCCTCCTCGATGATCTTCTGGT
>NZ_JAKRWF010000010.1 GCF_022352215.1 Flavihumibacter cheonanensis | reverse complement strand
AAGTAAAAGCAACATCTGCCAACGAAGCGCCTGACACCTCTGCCACCACCTCCGTATTCGTTGAATCATACAAATACGATACCGGCTGATTACCACGCTTGGTCACCTGATCCAACACACTACTACCACGCATCACTACACTCGCATCCAACTCATACCGACTATCCTTCACTAACGAATTACCTGAAAGAGAAACTTTCTGAAAATTTGTTGTATTATTTAAAACAGGAATAGAACTATACTCAGATCGCTTGGGTATATTTTCGGTTGATGACCAAACATAATCTAGGTAGGTGGCTGATTTAAGTGTGTTATTTAATTTTGAAACAATTTCAACAGGTTCCAGCATATTTTTAGAAACCATCCCTAAAACGCCTTTATAATTTGTTGCAGCATTATTAAATGCGTTAGTTAAACAATTTGCAAAACTCCCTACTATTAACGGATCATTGTAATCTTCTCGGCAATCAATGAAATTGCTTCTTGCCTGGTATTGACAAGCGAGATAATCCTGATATGCATTAGCTCTACACGTCCCTGAACTACCGCAGGCAGCTGCGGCCGCTTGATATTGACTTAAACAGGTTGAAAGTGCACTATTATACGAGGATGTACAGTTTGAGATACTGGTACAGGTTGAAGGTAATAAATCACTGGGGTAAGTTATTTCTGATACTTGTAATTGATTTTTACTATTTAAACTTGATTTTTTCGTTGCTAAATAATGATTCGGGCTTGCAAAATATGTAGTATCATAGTTTTCCATCATCAAACCAGATTCAAATGAACGGGTATGAGTTACTATTTTGGATAAATATTTAGTATTCTGTTCATATCTGGTACCTAAATACCTGGTATTTCCAGGAACTGAAATAGTCTGAACTATTAAACCCAAATAACCTGGATCATTAAAGTTTGAATACTCTGGATAATTGAATTGTTCCTCTAACAAGTCACCTGCCTGATTAAATACCTGCCTTTGTCTTAACTGACCTCTTAAAAAATCATACGTCTTTGGAGCTTCTGGAAAATTAGGAATATCATTACTGCAATAGGTTCTATCAACATTCGTTATAGCAATTGAATTACCATTAATTTGCCATGGCTGTGAACCATAAAATCTGTTTACTTCATATCCATTATTTGCTTGATAAACTTTTACTTCATTATAACCAATATGACTGCCCTGTGTTTGATCCATAGGACGCAGATTAGCTCCAGATTTGTAATATGATCTAAAACCAGGCCCCTGATCACATTCTATACAACCATTGATACTGCAAGGTATTGTATAACCATTATTAGGCGTCCAATAACCGATATCTCTTTGCATATCATTTCTAATAACCTGAACACAGGTAGGTTTTCCGTACAAAACTCCAGTAGACTGTGAATTGAAATTATAATCAAAACTTTGAATAATATTAGAGGTTCCTGGACTAGCTTTCTTGGTTATTGTTTTTATCCTTGCACCTCCAACAACCATATTTTCAGATGCGTCCACTAGCTGAGCAGCACTAATGGTACCAGTTGCGCCAATACCAGTACTTGGACAATCTTTTGTCACAACAAGTTTATATGTACCCGAGGTAGGAAGATTAAAATCCAATGTTTGAGAAGAATTGGGGGCGGCCTGAAGAATTTGCAATGAAGTTCCTCCTAATGTCATAAGATAAAGAAATGCGGTTTGAGTACCCCCATTACTACCCAGCACAAGTTTATGCATACCAGCATTTAAGGCAACTGTAGTTTCTCTTGACCCGTACATTGGAGATGAGTATCCAATAGAAATAGAACCCTTTTGAACAAAGGAATTGGTCGTTTTCGCAATCCATACCCTATTTGCTTCAAATTCAAAATCAGTACTTCCACCAGTTGGATAGGTTATTTTGTTTAATAATCCTCCACGCATAGCAGGCCAGGCAGGATTTCGATTAGCCCCAGATACAGTGGTTGTACCTTCTAAGGTGTAAGTAGGAACTAATTTGGTATTTGTCGTCACCCCATTGATATATCCCCAAAAATCCTGACCAAAGGATAACCTCCTTGGAACCAATTCTGTATGATAAGTAAAAGCAGTAGGGTTTATGGACTGCGTCCCGTCGCAGGATACTTTTTGAAATGAATTCAACTTTAAACGTTTCTTATCTGATGTAATTCCATAGGAAGAGAAATATCCTGCTAAGGGTGTAGTATTATCAATAAAATAATCAGTATTAAAAATATACTTGTCCTTACAAGCTCCATTAAATAAAACTGAAATAGAAGAAAGTGGCCTGGCCTGTGAATTTGCGTCGTCAATTAATGAGGGTGTAGAACTACCACTTAAATCTGTCCGAAGTTCACCAGCATCAAAAACTACCTTCCCATTTGAAAATACGATTTCACTTAACCGAACACCCAGAACCATATTCTTAATTAATTCATAATCGAATCCAGTTGCATTTCCATCCAATGGGAAAGTAGATAATGTGAAATATGAGTAATTTTCCTGAACATAATTCAATGTAATTGAGAACAACTGGTCAGGTGAAGTAATTTTATTTAGAAACCAGCTGGAAGTTACATTTGCAGAAGTAATTCCATTAGAAGCTGTGGAAGCTTTTGTTATTTCTATTGGATCGATGTCAGTAGTTGATGCTGTTTTACCAAATGAGTAAATCACACCATCTGGCGTTGTTACAGTAAATGAACTTATACTTCCAATACCTGAATATTCGGCCGATATTTTCAAATCCTGTTGAGGAAATATTAAAGGCAATCGATCATCTCTAAAAATGAATTTCCCACTGTAATTTCCAAAGTTGAAGAAAAATATATCTGGCTCACCATCTTTATACCCCCTGGCAATATCTTCCCAATCTTCCATTTGCTCTCCTAAATGGGGGACCATTATATGACGCGAGAAACCATTGTCGCTATAGTAACCATGACTATGGCCGCTAACATTACTGGTTCCTCTTTCGTCTGGTGCACCAACTACTGAGCGTGTAATTACCCCACCAGCATTTAATGTCCACCCGGCGCCCACCCAGCTTGCAGGTTCTAATACTTTTAAACCTGAAGCATGATAACTTAAAGAAATATCCAGATTCAAAGGACCTTCTTTAACTGAATAAATTGGGAAACCGATTGTTGGAAGTCCTGTGTGAAGATTTACTGGTTGATCAACAAATTTACCAAGACTCCCAGCAGTAGGAGAAGCTATTGATATATCATTGTATGTATTGGTTTGAGAGAAACTGAATACAACAAAGCAAAGCATTAGCAATAGCAAAAAAAACTTTTTTGACATTCCAGTAGATATTAACAGTTGATGACTATTGAGTAGGATTAAACAGAATTGAATCAAAACTGAATTTATCTACCAGATAGACCGAATCACAACTTGAACTAAAACTTTCAAGTGAAAATTAGGTTTAATCAGATTAGAAGTATAAGCAGTTTCTGTTTCGATTACGAAAGAAGAAAATGTTTGCTAAAAAAACAACCCGTGAAAACACGGTATTTTTTTCTAAAGAATTTAGTATTTGAAAATCAGAATCAGAACAAGTTGATTTTCAATATTCGTTTTACACTGAAAAAGAAAATGATGGCAAGAAGTGAATTCAATTATTACACCAACAGGCGTTTGCTAGGTACGAATAGGTGAAATATTACAGAATAGATTAATGCAATTAGAGCAACTAAATACACGAACCTCGTTTATACTAAGTTTTTTAGATGAGAAGAAAAACAATCAACGAAAAATCTGTTTGAAGTAAATATATAAAACATTAAACGCTGAAACACTTACCAATGTTGCATTACAGCCTATCCAATTTTCACGCCATAAAAATGCCCGGCCAATTGACCGGGAATTCTAAAATTCATACTAACTCTATTTTGTCACATTCGTAAATACAGAGATTTTCTTACCAAACGCTTGTCTGGCGGTTGTTTCGATAGGATGTAATCTAATAAATCTTCGATGGTCCTTTTTACAAAATGAAGCGACGATTTGATGGTTTGTAAAACATCTTGTGTTGTCAGCCATAATTTTTCTTTTTCATAGTGAACTATTTTTTCCTGGTTTAAGAATAATTGTGCCAGCATAATCATGGCCATATGTTTTAGCCAGCTTTCTTCACTTCTTGTCTGATATTGGTTCAACCCCAGTTCTTTTTCTCCTTCCCGGAAGGCCTTTTCTATAAAGTAACGTTTGCATTGCCGGTAAGCTAATTCCTGTAATGAGGATCCCGGGCAATGACAAAAGCTATATTTTATGGTTCCGTCTTTGTCTTCCCTGATCAATAGCGTTACCAGTTGCTTGCGATTGGTCAATGGATTTATAATATAGACTTCTCTGGAATGGAACCATGCCTGTAATTTTTTACTGCCGCTTTGATGACGAACGGTAATAAATTTCCATTGTGTTGGTAACAAACTCGCGGCATATGCCTTAATGGAGACGGAAGGTCGGTTTGGTTTTGCAAGCTTCGATTTGCGACCTCTAGCACCCGGCTGCTGAACTGGAATGCGCATTTGAAAAGGCTCGAGCCAGATTTGAAGGTTATCCTGTACATCCGCTACGAACTCAATGTCATTTTTAATCAAATCCGCCAGCAGTGCAGCATCCCGGCCATAAAAAGCGTCAAAGCAAATCCAGCGAACAGGTAGTTTCAGTTCCTTCATTACATGCCGGATGATGCTTTTAGCCTGTTCAATCTTACTGCCATTGGTGGCTGTTCCAAATAAAGAGGCTTGCACCAGATTCACCAGCGAGCCCGCACACAGGGCGCCAAAAACACCTACCTGACAGTTCTCAATTTTGCCTACCTGGCCGCAATATTGACGTTTTACACCCGCCGAATGACGTCCTTTTTTAGGATTTCCGGCTTCATCGATAATAAGACAACTGTCTTCTGTAAGCCCCAGTGATTCGATAAGTTTCCAAAACTGCAGGGTTACTACATCCATCACCTGGCGGACGTTCCATTTAGACTGTGTGATAAAATGATGTAAGCGTTGTTGATTCGACTCCTGAAGTTCCATGGCCATCTGCTGACAATTGCGGCGACGGCAAAGGAGCAGACCCTTTAAATAAACCAGGGCATTGCCCGATACCTTACGGGTGAGTGTGAAAAAAAGAAACTCAAAACGGAGAAGAAAATTCAATAACCGACTCTCTACGAGTCGGAAATTATATATTTTCGTCCCATAGTTTTTTTTATTTACACCCCGTGAGTTTCTACTCGTGGGGTGTGTCTTTTTTCTGACCGCTAAATTACGTGAATTCCGCGTCCGGCGTGCGTTTCGTCCCTAAAAAATTCAAAGAACTAAATTTGACAAAATAGAGCTAACGGTGTAATTACCAAATAAAAGTCAACTAAAACCTAGCTCTTATTTTCACCAAATATTTTTAGCAATATTTTCACCATATTCATTAGCCGCTTATTGCCTTTCTTAACTTCCTAAGGGCAACTTTTGCTCTTCCCCAAAGCTCGTGGTCATCTAAATCTCCTTCATCTCTAATTTGTGAATCAGAACAATAATTATCAACATCGCTAAATAAAATAGAAATAATTTTATGAATTTCCGGAGAATAATCAGAAGGATCGGTTCTATGAATTTCAAGAAATTTCCTTTCAAATTCTGAAGCTTCTATATCATTGTTTACGAATTCAGATAATAAATTAAGATACTTTTTTATATATATATTATTTACCATAAAAATCCTTTTGATAAAACATCCGTTACTTGTGCAGGACTTAGTCTAGCTCCAGTTATGAATTGACCACTTGGTGTGGCAACAACATTTAAGCCGGTTTTAGGGTTTAAGTAAAAAACAACTGCAGTATTTGAGTTACGATAGAACCCTTGAATAATCTGTGTCCCTTCAGCATTAATATGTCTATTTATTGCAGAATAGAATTCGAATCCTCTCTTTGTGCTATAATTTCCTACTACTCCAAAATCAATTGCATGTTTAAATTTTTTTTGAAGTTGAATTACTGTTGTTTGCAGTATGCGGCTTGTAGCACCTACACTAACCACAGTCCCCCCCACACTAGCAATTCTTCCAATAGGCAGTGAAGATGCAATTTGTATTGTAGCAGTTGAGTTGTCTTGAATTACTCCATACGTATCACTTCCTGTAAGATATGTTTTTATGCCATTAACGAAATTTGCAAGTGGATTCCACCTATTCAATTCATACAAAAAATCACCTCCAGTATTATGATCATTAAAAAATTCATACCATTTGTAATCACCACCGTATTTCGATGCATTTCCTTTATCCTTTTGAGTATTTGATCCTGCTTTTAACATTGACATCGATGCTCCCTTAGTACCACTAGAACCACTACAATTTTTACATTTTTGTTTTTTTTCAGTAAATACAAATTCATCTAAATCTTTATCACGCTTCATTCTCTCTCCATTAATTACCGTATCTTTTGAAGGTGTTAAACCTAAAGGATCATTAAAAGAAATTGGATTATTAAACGCAAAAGAGTATGGACTCCAATCCTCCGTTATTTCACTCCATGGATCTATTTGATGGAACCTCCCAATCTGCGGATCGTAGCCTCTAAAAGCAGTCGAGTACAACTCCAAACCAGCCCCATCACTGAACTCCTTGTTCTCCAACTCTGTCCCATCATTAAATTTATACCGATTCTCCAACTTTCCCATGGCTCGGGAACTGATTCCCGCCATCGTTAACCCAAACGGATAATAATGCGTCTCTTCCAGAATAGGGCCCCGCGCGTGCGTCAGGTTAAAGTTATCAAAATATACTAATTCATCCGACTCATTGCTGAAGTATACATAGGCATACCCGTTTTTCTTTACCTGTACTGCATTCGCACCCATCCGCGACAATGTTCCCCAACTACCGACAGTGTAGGTTACTGGCACCACTTTACTGTTGGTGGCATCAAACTGGAACTGCTCATTGAACAACAAAATATGCAGGTAGGCTTTCGGGGCCTGGTTGGAACCACTGGTATTGTTGGGCGTATTCAGTGCATTGACCAGGGCTGTTTGAGCAGACAGGTCCGATCCCAGGCTGGCTGCGCCACTTTTGATTACACTGCTTGGGGATGCCGAGGTGGCGATCAAGGTAGCTAGGTTGGCCACCAGGCTATTAATGCCATTGGCACCTGTATTATTGGCATTGGTGGTGGTATAATAAAACTGGACGCTGGCCTGCAACGTATCGCCACTCATTACCTTCAGTAGTTTGGCAGCGCCAATTGCCCCCTGGCTCTTACGGGTCAACATTGCATTGGTGCCCGTACTGTGTGCGGTTCTACTGGCCACTACATTGATGCTTTGACCAGATTTATTTTCCCAGAACTTATCCTGATTTTGTACTTCTGCACCGCCTGCCGTCCCTTCGAAGCTTAAGGTCGGATAGGTTTCTGAACTGGTTTCTTCTGTTAGCACCATCCGCACATTGCCCAGGTGATCCTTTAAAAAATAATCATACTGTAGCTGCGCTGGTGTAGCACCCAGAGCTTCCGTAAAGCGGATGCGTCCTTCCTCATGACCGATCAATTGCAACCGGTACGCATACTCCTCCACGTTATTTACCTTGCGACTCTCATACACCAGCCCCATCACATAATCGGTCGTGGTTTCTACTTTGGTACCAGCAGTACTAATGTCTTCGGTATATTTCCTCAGCTTATTGCCCGCTGCATCATAGGTATAAATAATAAAACCCCGACTGGTACCCGCCGTTTTACGTACGGTAATTTGTGCCGGCAGGTTTAAATAATTGTACACAATACCGGCAGTTCCAGCGGCACTACCATCAGCCACAGCTATATCTTTGTTCAGATCCTTTACCAGATTACCATTCCCATCGTACTCATAGTCCACCGTTGCCGTTGTCTTCGACTGCGTGTGATTCGATGACACCTTAAAATCGCCAATCAGACTGGCAGGTACATTGTTTCCATCAATAACATTTTTTAGTTTATTCGAGTTTGAATAGTACGTATAAGACAGATTGTCGATTTGATAGGACTGGTTAGGCTTCCAACCCCATTGATCCATTCCCCGGATGTTTCCGTTTCGGTCATAAAAGATATTACGTGTATTAAAATTGAGATTTGCACTTACATTCTGACTGAATAAACTTGTCGTTAATCGATTGACCTCATCATAGCTAAAGGTCAACTTCCTGATAACTTCATTGTCGCCTGCCGTTTTCCAGTTGGTTGATGCAATATTACCATTGTATTGATTTGTGTGAGTTCCCCAACTTGTGTTTCGGTCGTATCCCAATTCAAAAGCAAAATAACGATCTGAACCTAATACATTAACATCATTTTTATTTACACCCAACAACCAATTTCTGATGTTATAAGTATACGACAGGTTAGCTAACGCACTGGTAGGTGCTGACGGTTTGGCACCCAGGTTCTTGTCTTTTAACTGCCCTAGTCCATCGTATTTTAGTATTGCTGTAGTTTTATAGGCAGCAGGCAGCGTCCCATTATTCACCAGGCTATGACTTACCTTCTTTTCTATACTCGACTGCCGCCACAGGTCATCGTATGTGTATTTTGTTGCAACGAGGGTTGCCTGTTCGGAGCTACCGATTACCTGCTGCCGTAAGATGCTATGCAATAGGGCGCCATTCCAGCTATACTGATTGCTTACAATATCTAACCCACCCACCAGGTTGTCGGTTTGGGATTGGATCATCCGCCCTTTTTGATCATACAGCATTACCCCATTTAACACTGTTGCGCTACCTAACACTTTTGTTTTGGTGCGGGTGGGATTGCCCAATGAGATCACCACTGGCAACGGTTCCTCACTATACGCCGGACTTGCCAGGTAACTTAGATCCATCAGAGCACTTGTTTTGTACGTAGCAACATAAGGAGTACTGGTAGTACAACAAGTGTAAAACACGTTATAGGCATCATACCCGGTTTCTGTTAACACTTCATCGGCAGTAAAACTGGAAGGAGTGGGATAAGCAGTACTTGCATAAGCCTGATCACAGTGGTATTGATGGTTCAGGTAATTTGCATTATCGGTAACTATACCTGTCTTAATGGGTCGATTGTAATTATCATACTGTGTATACACCCATTGCTTTTGAGCACGCATCACCGAGTCCTGTGCCATCACCAGGCGGTCTCTTGCATCATACACCATTCGAACCTCCCCAGCTCCAGGTACCTTTTTAACAATTAGACGTCCACGTTTATCATATACGTATCTGAAGCATTGCTCAAACAACAGACTAATATTATTGAGCACCCATCCTGCAGTCTCAACTGCTTTTACACCTTCTGGTTGAATAACACAACGCAACTGACCCAAATCATCATAGATATAATAAGTACACAACCAGTTTTGATGAGTTTGACCTGTTCCATTATCCTGTGAGCCGGCAACAGCCATTACTTTTTTTAATATCAATCGCCCATCCATATCAGTAAACTCTAATACTTGATTACCTGCTTCATCTTTAGAACTATTTTTGAATAATTTTCCCGGATCATATATACCTGGTGAGATATAATTTCCAAGTTTTCCGAAGCCTGCTTGTTCAGTCACATTCCAAATTCTAATTGCATCCGCAGCAGTATTAAAATAACGTTTTGATTCCACTCCTCTTCCTGCACCTACCCAGGATTCTCCCGGTGCCATTTGTTTG
>NZ_JAKRWF010000107.1 GCF_022352215.1 Flavihumibacter cheonanensis | reverse complement strand
GTTGTTGCCGACATGACCAAAGCTCCTTTCGTGGTGGGTGTGCGCGGGAATAGAATATATGTTCTTTATTACTGAGAGGATAACATAACGCGCCCGAGTTTTCAATCCGTTAAAAGCGGCAAAAAGATACGTTTTTGTGCCGCAAGCGGTAAGTGGTAGGTGGTAGTTGATAGTTGGTAGTTGGTAGTTGGTAGTTGATCGATGGTAGTAGACATGTTGGATGCGCAGATACCTTGTGCTCACCATCACAAATGGCCATGACCGCAGGTCTCCACCTGTAGCCCCAT
>NZ_JAKRWF010000106.1 GCF_022352215.1 Flavihumibacter cheonanensis | reverse complement strand
CGAAAGAACCCGGCGCTGGCCACGATGGCGGCGTTGTCGGTGCACAGCGAGGGGGGCGGGTAACGCGTGGGGATGGGGCTGCGCGCGCGCACCTGGCGGCGCAGTGCCTCGTTGGCTGCCACACCGCCAGCGAGCAGGATCATTTTTGCGTCAAACTCGACGGCGGCCTGCACCGTCTTTTCCGCGAGAACATCGACGACGGCTTCCTGAAAGCTCGCAGCGAGATTTGCCACCGGTAGTGCACGCACGACGGGCGGCGGCTGGGGGGCCGTGCCATGCGCCGGGGC
>NZ_JAKRWF010000105.1 GCF_022352215.1 Flavihumibacter cheonanensis | reverse complement strand
AGACGGCGACGGGCTGAACAACCTGTACGAATACTACTGCGACACCAACCCCGGCGACCTGGACACCGACAATGACGGCATTCTCGACTCCGAGGAAGACCCCGATAATGACGGGCTGATCAACCGGGTCGAGCAGGACATCGGCTCCGATCCGCGCAAGGCGGACACGGACGACGACGGCGTGCAGGACGGCGTGGAGATGTACGACGGCACCTCGCCGACCAACTCCCTGCAGCCGGCCGTGGCACGCGCGCTGCGCGTTGACGGAACGGGCTACGTGGAGCTGT
>NZ_JAKRWF010000104.1 GCF_022352215.1 Flavihumibacter cheonanensis | reverse complement strand
GTAAAGTGACAGTTCAACGGGACAATCTTGAGTGCTGCGCAAAATGACTTTGTCACCTCATGGGGTCTTGCTGAGAACCTCATAAGGTTTTTCAATTGCAATTTCCGTGCAAACTGGGATGCGGAGTAGCGCTTTATGGCAGTTTAGCACCGGGATTCACGTACCTGCCCCGGACTCCGGTCCGGGGGACACGGGAAATGACTCGACCCAATCTACTTGCCCCGTCATGGAATGCTGACGGGTTGTTTGCAGCTTTGATTTCGGGTGCAGGAGAGTAGATTTTGACGC
>NZ_JAKRWF010000103.1 GCF_022352215.1 Flavihumibacter cheonanensis | reverse complement strand
ACTGGAGCAGCCGGTGCGGCCGGCGCTTCTACGCGCGACGCAGCCGGCCTGGACGACATGGCGGACGCAGTTTTCGCTACGCCTGCCTTGCCGTGCAAAGCCATCGCCTTGCGACGCATTAAAGCCAACTCACGCCCGGAAAGGGTCGCTGTGGCCGTGCTGTCGGTGGTTAGTGCCATCACTTACCTCGATATAAACGGGTTTGTTGAGGTCGCGATTACATCAGCACGTCACGATCGCAACCGCGAACTCAACAAACTAAGCTTGAAAAGCCATATCCCTGCTCAG
>NZ_JAKRWF010000102.1 GCF_022352215.1 Flavihumibacter cheonanensis | reverse complement strand
AGGAGGGGTCAAGACCGGTATGAATACGCCCTGTCTGTGATAACGAGGCTGCTCCCTTGCCATCGATTGGCCCCATCATGGTATTTCGACGCCTTGCGGCGGTTCTCGGCCTCGTTCTCTTGACCGGCTGTGGAACCCCTTCACCGATCCGGGCGCCTGCGAGTCCACCTCAAATGGGTCATGAGCGGGATCGGTTGCTTTCCCTTGTTGCGGCCTGTCATCTGCTACGGGTTGGTCAGACGTCGGATGCCCCGGTCACCGACGCGACAGTCATCGCGGCGACCAGGA
>NZ_JAKRWF010000101.1 GCF_022352215.1 Flavihumibacter cheonanensis | reverse complement strand
GACGTTGATTGCGACCTGGCCCTGTGGGACCTTCGCGATCTCGTCCTGGAGGGCCTCCAGGGAACCGGCGACATCGCTCTTGAGGATGATGTTCAGCTCCTTGAGGTCTCCCTCCTGGGCCCGGGAGAAGATCTCGTCGAGTGAAACCTTCCTTGCCTGACGACGGGCAATCGCTTCGGCCTTGAGACGGTGGGCCCTCTCCTGGGCCATCTGTCGTGCCTGGCGGTCGTTCTCCACCGCCTGGACGAACTCACCTGCATCGCAGACCCCGTCGATCCCGAGAACCTC
>NZ_JAKRWF010000100.1 GCF_022352215.1 Flavihumibacter cheonanensis | reverse complement strand
CCATCCTCATCACCGTCACGATCGCCTTCGTCGTGGCGGCCATGACCGAGTACCTCGCCAAGAGAGCCTTCCTCATGGCGAGCGGTCGGATCGGACAAGCGGTGCTCTACGACCTGCGGACGCGGGTGTACGACCACTTCCAGCGGCTGTCCCCCGCCTTCCACGAGAGGTACACCTCTGGACGCGTCATCTCGCGGCTCACGAGCGACGTGGACGCGCTCGGCGAACTGCTCGACGGTGGCATCGACGACCTGGTGCTGGCCGGGCTGTCCGTGGTCTCGGTCGGCG
>NZ_JAKRWF010000099.1 GCF_022352215.1 Flavihumibacter cheonanensis | reverse complement strand
TTGAGTGCGCGTGCGAGGACCTAGCCGGGGGTTCAGCCGCGAGGATCGATGTGCCATGCGACTTCCCACGGCTGGCCCAGTTGCTTCGGGAGTGCCTGCCGAGCTCAGTCGCTCCCCACAGGCAGAAGCCGCACTCGATGGCGAGCGTCTTCGACGATGACGATGGCTCCACGCACCAGAGCGGCGCTGCTCTCCTCCAGCACGTGTCCCAGCCGCGACATCACCGTTCCGGGGCGCGCATCGCGGAGCCGGAACAGGATGACCGATGTCCGTGATCCTCGCGAGAGA